>NZ_CP183971.1:0-4545000 GCF_049913095.1 Streptomyces sp. E-08
GCTGTCTGCGGTTCTCTCACGCCCCCTGCGGGGGCGTTTCCGCTGGTCAGACAGCTGATCGGCCGCTGAATCCCGGTGCGAGCCGCTCCGCCCCCTGCGGGGCCGGAGCCACATGGCGCGTTCCCGCGCTCCCCTACAAGTAACAGTATGTACCCCACACCCCCACCACGTCCACCCCATCGCACCACCCCGCGCCCAGTCACACAACGTACACATGACTCATCATCAGCCGTGACAGGTGGTCTACACCAAAAAGACGCAGCAAAAGGGAAGGATCAGGTTTCCGGGGCCAGAAAACAGGTGCGGGTCACTGGTGAAATACCAAACAGGGAACCCGCATGACGGAATCTCATACCACCCCCAGAAACCCACACTGACAGACCGCCAAAACTCCATACGCAAACCGCATAAGAAAGGCCCTCAGATCCGTGACTGGAGTTATATAACTCTGCTAGTGTTTCTCTCGTCGGGGCGGAAAGAACCGGCGGGAACTATCGAAGGGGGTCCACATGCGGACGTACATGCAGGACAGTTTCGAGGTCATCGAATCCGCGGACGGTAAGGCCCGGTTCCGCCTGTTCACGATTCCGGCCGAGGACGTCGCCCCGCACATTGCGGCCGGCCACGCGCGCCGCAGGGCGGAGCTCGTCACGGCCATTGAGAAGCGCGGGACGCGCGGGCCCCCAAGTGGCGCCCTTCCAAGGCGTCCGCCCCGAAGGTGCGTCTTCCCGAGTCGGCGGACGCCCCCGGATTCGTCGCCGACCCGTACGCCGTGGGGGACTGGGTCGAATGGTTCGACGGGGACACCCGCATCGTTGGTCAGATCTGGTCCCAGGCCCCGGGCGCCGGTTCCTACTGGGTCACGACGGACCGTTCGGGTGTGACCGGTCGCGTCTTCCGTATGGAGCGCAGCAAGGTTGCGGGGAGCGGTACGGGCAAGGCAGCGCTCTACACGTACCGCGTAGGCGCGGCGTCCGTGCGCAGCATGGGTGCCGCGGGTGCGGACGTCGACATGTCGCAGTTGTCTGACTCGCTGGGTGTTCTGCCGGAGGCGCCCGCGTCCTATGCCGAACTATGTCCCGCGGAAGGGCTATCAGCCGTTCGCCCCGGTGTCTGCCTACGTGGGCAAGGTGGCGGCGCGTGGGGAGCGCATGTGGTTCCCGTTGGTGGTGGATGGGGTGCTCATGGACGCGGAGGCCACGGACAAGGGTGAGTGGATCGTGTCCGTGCAGGGTGCCCACACGCTCGCCTCTTCCGCGCCGGTCGCAAAGGGCATGGTGGTCATGCGTGCCGTGACGATGCTGCGTGAGCTGCGCAAGTGTGCGGACGCTACTCGGCATGTCGGTTTCGGGGTGGCGTACAGCCGTAAGTACGTGATTCGTGAGGTGGAGTCGTTCGCGCGGGAGTGCCACACGTGCCAGGAGCCGCGCGAGCAGTTCACCGGGAACCGGCGGTTGTTCACGTACGAGAAGGGCACGGAGCGCACGATGTGCGCGACGCACCTTGCTCGCGCCTTGTCGTACCGCACGGTTGACGGCCGGTTCCATGAGGTGACCACCGGTGCGGTGGAGTCGATCGGCGACGCGCAGCGGGTCATGGGGATGCGGAACAGTCTTGCCGCGCGGGCCATGGTCGCTTTGATCACGGGAGAGGTCGATGCGGAGGCGGATGCGACGGAGGCGCGCGAGGAGGCATCGGCCGAGACGTGCGCGACGGCGGCCGAGGGTGCGGCGGTCCGCGCGGAGCGTGCGGCGGAGGCGGCGGAGTCCAGGGGGCCGATGGACGCCGAGGGTGCATGGGCGGACGCGGAGGCGGCTGAGGGCGCCGCGCGGGACACAGTGACCTGCGCGGGGCAGATCCCTGCCGAGCGTGAGGCGCACGCTGAGCGGGCGCGGAGCGCGGTCGACCGGGCGCGCGCGGCCGCGCAGCGTGCGCGGCATGCGGCGGAGGATCGGCAGTCGGCGGCGGACGATGAGCGGTGCGGCATGGCGGCGGCGGACGAGGCGGAGGCGGCGGCCGCGGCTGCACGTGATGCGGCCGCGGAGGCGGACCGGTGGGCGGCGGGGTGCCCCCGTATCGGTGACTTCCCCGCCATGTTGGCGGGTTGGGTGCAGGATGCGCGCGCGGCGGCGGCGGAAGCGACGCAGGTGGCGGAGCGTGCGCAGTCCGCCGTGACCTCCCGAGCGGCGGAGCGGCACCCGTGGGGCGTCGTCGAGTGGTTCACGGTTGCGGGTGCGTGCGCGGGCGATGCGCGGGAGGCGGCTAAGTACGCACAGCAGTCAGCGAAGTTGGCTGCTGTGTGCCGGGGGCGTGCGGACCGCGCTGCACGGGAAATGGTGCCTGAGGTGCCGGCTCCCGTGGTGACGGCGCAGCGGGACGCGGAGGCGGCCGAGGAACGCGCGGCCAAGCTGCGCGAGCATGCCGAGCGGCTCCAGGGCGCGGCGAGCGAGCACTACGGGCGGTTTGCCGGAGGTCAGCCGGTACTCATGGGCCACCACTCGGCCAAGGGAGCGCTGCGGGACCGGGCGCGGGGGGATGTGGCAACGCGTCGGGCCATGGCGGCGGCCGAGGATGCGCGGCAAGCGGAGGTCAGGGCGCGTGGAGCGCGCGCGGCCGCCGAGTTGGCGGCGGTGGTCCACGGGTGGTCGCGTGGATGGGAGCCGGGAGACTTCCGGGTCGGGGACGTGGTTGAGGTACGCAAGCGGTACACCGCTTCGTATGTCGTGGTGCGGGTGAACGGTAAGAGCCTCACACTGCGGAACCGGCACACCATCGATGACCCGAAGTGCCGGTATGACCAGATCTTGAGCCGGACGCGGGACGGCCGGACGGAGACCGATCCCGGGCAGTGCGGCGCCCCCGCCGCAAAAGCGCCGGCGGTCCCCGCCGAGACCGCCGTGTCGTTGACCGCCCCGGACGCCGAGGAACGGCAGGAAGCTCCGATCCCGGTGGCGGCCGCGGACGTCCGTGCGGCCGAGACGCGCGAGCAGCTCCACGCCGAGCCTGCGGGGGCGGGGCCGGTGGTGGCCGTGGCCGCGGGGGCGGGTCCTGGCGCGGCGCGTGGCGGCCGCGGGCGCGAGCCCCTGCCCGGGGCCGGGTCGGGCGGGCTCGTACGGCTCCCGGCCGGGGGCCGGACCGGCCTCGGTCACATGCGGGCTGGGGCGGGGGGTTGTGGGGTTTTTCGCAGGTCAGGTCGTGTTACTGGGCTTCAGGTGACTGGTCATGTGACTGGTTGTGTGACGGTGGCGGGCCGTCTGGGCAGGTGGCGGCCGGCTCGGGGGGTGGCGGGCGCGGGTGATCGAGTCCCGAAAAGACAAAGAAGTTATATAAGTTAGGGTAGGGTGGTGCGCGGCCCCGCCCGGGGCAAGCCCCGACCCGAGAGGCGATCGCCCGTGACCACCGCCCCGCGCCACCACGACCGCTCCCCCAAGACCTACACCGACGGCACTGGCCGCCCCTCCGCGCGGACGCTCGATCAGGCGAAGGTGGTGCGCACCGTCAACGTCACCGGCTCCGTATGGGATGCCGGGAAGAAGCGTGCCGCCCAGGACCAGGTATCGCTGTCACACGCGATCGGCCTGCTGATCGAGGCCTATACCAACGACCTGGTGAGTCTCGACGCGATCACCGCACAGCTCGATGCGCTGCACGACGAGGGGGAGGCCGTCGAAAGGTAGAAGCACGCCATGCACAGAGGCCCTGCCGGATCCGGCAGGGCCTCTGTGCATGGGCGCGGATCGGCGGAGGATCACCCCCGCCGCAGCTCATCGGCGAAGAACTCGATCCGCCGTAGTTGCCGTTCCCAGTCGTCCAGAGCTTCGCGGTCACCGTCCTGCATGATCCTGTCGAGCCCCTCGGACAGCTTGTGCAACCGTCCATTCAGATCCTTGCAATCTTCAAACTTGTCGAACAGCGCGCTCTCTTCCTGGTAGCTGTCCGCATGGGCCTGCTTGGCCTCCAGAGTCGCCCAGGTCCCACCGAGCGAAGCTCCAACGGCGTCGAGGCGGTCCTGGAACTCCAGGATCACCCTCGGGGAAAACTGCGGCTGCCTGAGCATGTCGTCTTCGCTGTCCCGACTGCCCCTCCGGACGAAATCAAAGAGGCCACTGACCGGCCCCTTTCCTTCCGGTTCGGGTGCGTAGGGATGCGGGTGATCGAGAGGCATAGGCATGCGCTCCAGGAGGTCCTCCCCGGCGCCTGGATCGGTAGATCGCCAGCCGGCTTCCCTGTCTCGCAGCGCTTGCTCTACGGCGCGGTCTCGTTGCTCCGTGAGTTCAGCCACGCGGCGGGCCAGCTCAGTGGTGTCCACGTCTTGGCTGAACTTGGTTCGGAGCAACGGCAGGAGGTCCCGGAAATCGAGGGCCTCAAGCTCAGCGGCAGATGCCCTGTCTCTGTCCTGAGCGATCGTGTCGTACGACGCAATCATCCTGCGCAGCACGGTCTCCGCATCCTGCGCCGTAAGGATGCCGACCTCCACCGCATCCGCGAGACCGGCCGGACCTCTGTCCTCTCGGTCGTTCTCCAAAGAGGGAGGAATGGAAGGTGGCGCGACCGTGAGCGGCGGCGGAGGCGGGATGTCGCGTTCGGCCCCTGCCGGAGGGCTACCGACGGGAGCTGTCGGGACGTCAGAGGCTGCGTCCCACAGGGCGTGGAACCGCTCGACTTCTGCCGTGGGGTCAGCCCGGGGGATCTTCCTGGCGAGCGCCACCACGAGGACGTCGATGAGTCCCCAGGCGGGCAGGCGCGGCTTCGTGAACGCGTCATGGATTCGGCTCGGGCTCGCGACACCGTCGCCGAGGGCGCTGGACAGGTCGCGGACGGAGGGCCATCCGGCGCGTCGGTGGAGGGCGTGCAACTCCAGGCTGAGGGCCTGCCGGGGGCCGGGCGGCAGGGACGGTGCTGTCAGCTTGGGCACGCGCGCTCCGAGGGCTGTCCGATGGTGTCCAGATCTGTCCGACGGACACGGTACCGCGTCCTAACACGTAGGTCTGCGTACCGAGTTGTGGCCCGCTGTCGGAGATCGTCTTGGGGACTTTCGGGGGCTGGAGCCTGGTGGAGTCCGAATGGAACTCAACCCAGGAGAACGACATGTTCAACGAGGAAACGGCGCTCGGCCTTCTCGCACAGGGGCTGCTGACGCAGCTTCCCGCCAGCCTGATCACGGCTGCGGTCACCGCCCTGGCGGTCTGGGCCTTCCGCCGCTACCGCAGGCGCGGCAGCGGCGGGGGTGACGCGGACCGGGTCTGAACCCGCAGAAGGGGCCCCGGAGCTGATGCTCCGGGGCCCCTTCTGTATGGGAGCTGGCCGCTCTTGGTCATACGGGAGTGCTGGCGGGAAGGGCGAGGTGGGCGCAGCGGATGCCGCCGGCGGGGTGCCACTCCAACACTGGCTCAACAGTGGTGCCGTGGTCCGGGCAGTACGGAGTGGGAATGAGGCCGCCGCAGGCCTCGCGTGCGCAGACGCATTCGGGGCTGGGGGCGGTGTAGGGCACACCGTGACGGACCAGCCCGCCGTTCGGCCGCGGAGAGGCGGTGCCGCGCAGGCAGCCGGGCCAGGCGAGCGTCACACGCAGACCGCCCGATCCGGCAAGGAGTACGCCCACCGCCGGCGGCGCGGGACGTCGGACCGGCCGGGCCGGTCTACCGCGCCGCCGCTGCACCGTGCGAGCCCGGTGCTACTTGAGCATGTGGGCGGCTTCCACCCGCTGGAGGTGCATCACGACGTCGTACGACTCCGAGAGCCGGATCTGCGGGGCGTCGGCGATCCCGGGGTAGGTGGCGCCGATGTTCTTGACGGTGTGCGGTGCGGCGAGCCAGGCGCGGGCCGCCGTCGGGGCGTTGCGCAGGTCCACTACGAAGTCGCGGTACCGGACCCGGTCCAGGGTGTGCTCGGCGGTGCCGGGCACGGCCGAGCCGACGGTGAAGCGGTGGACGGCGCCGTCTGTGCCGAAGGCGTTGAACGAGCCGTGGTCGAAGGTGAGCCCCACGCTGAGGTAGCCGCCGCCCAGCCGCTCGCGCAGGAAGTCGCCCTGGACCTTCGGGTAGGCGTCGGGGATGTAGGTCTTGAGGGCGATGTGACCGTTGTGGGCGGCGAGCATGATCTTGTCGCCGGTTTGCTGCTGCCACCAGGTGATGTTCTCCGCCATGATCCGGTCGCGGTAGAGCATGAGGTCGGGAACGCTCCGCGGGTCGTTCCAGTCGAAGGCGAACAGCGTGGTCATCTGGTGGATCGCGGTGGCGTGCTGGACGGCCCAGGCGTGCGCGTCGGCGTCGGCACCCGTGGCGGGCCGCTGCTTGAGCAGGTCCACCGCCCGGCCGGTCCGCTCGGCGAACTCCTTGCGTTCGGCCATCGGCTTCGACAGGTAGTCGTTGACGTACGTCTCGGCGTCGGTGGCGGGCCGCAGGCCCCGGTACAACTCAGTGAGCTGCGGGGCGAGGTCGGGGCGAGCCGCGGCCGCGTAGGCGTTCACCTTGTCGTACAGCTCCGCGCCGGCGAAGCCGCTGTCGTCGCCGACGAAGCGGACCGGGTCGTTGGGGTGCTTGACGTTGTACGCGCGGATCCACTGGAACAGATCGCGGTACTCGGCGTTGTTCCACCACCGGTAGGTGCCCTGGAACTCCTCGTCCATGATCTGCTTCAAGTCGCCCTCGCCGCGCAGGAGGTAGGCGTCCAGTCGCAGTCCGGTGCTCCACGGGGTTTCGAGGGCGAAGGCCCGGAAGCCCTTCTCCTCGACCAGGTACCGCAGGATGCGGTGCTTGACGGTGAGGAACTCGTGCGAGCTGTGGGTGGCCTCGCCCAGGCCCACCACCCGGGCGTCGCCGACCATCCGGCCGAACGGGCGCAGGTCGGCCAGACCGCCGCGGGGCTCGGTGGTGCGCAGCGGGTGGGCCACCCGGCCCAGGGCCGCCTCGGGGGAACGGAACGCGGCGGCCACGGCCCCCTGCGGGACGGCAGGTGTGGAGGAGGCAAAGGCCGATATGGCGGCCGGGGCAGGTGGGGTGGCGGCGGAGGCGGCCGGGACGACGGCCAGGGTGGCACCGAGCGGGACGAGCAGGGCGGCGAGCAGGATCTTGTGCGTGTTCATGGACCCCACTCTCGCCACGCGGGGGCACCCTGGACCATCCCGTGCACCCCCCGACCGGCCGGGGAGTCTGCTACACCCATCAAGGAGCGGGAGGCTAGGACCCCGGTGCCGGTTCCGGTCGAGGATGGGCTTCATGGAGTCGTCGATGGACAGGATGAAGCAGGCGGAGACCTGCTGGGGCTGGGGCGTGCCGACGTTGAACCAGACCGGGGAGTTGAAGCTGAAGATCTGGTGCAGGAGGGCGTAGGCCAGCTCGTGCTCGAAGATCTCGGCGTCGGCGGGCGAGGCGAAGTAGCCGTAGTCCTCGCCGGCCTTCGTGTACGTCTTCACGATCCGGTCGATGAGCTGCTTCGGCTGAGCTGAGGGGTGGCCATGCCGGACGGCTGGAGAAGAGGTCCGCTAGTCGATTAGCGGCCCCCGGCGAAGGGCCCCGGCGGTGAGGTGGCTGGCAATGACGACCGCGCGCGAGCGGCCCAGCCCTCCACCAGAAGTGCCATGGCCAGGGAAAGCGGCCTGGCGGGAAGCCTGCTACGGGGTGGGGCCGCTCCCGTGCCCTTACTGAGGCTCACCAGTCCTGGCCGAGGTCCGCTGGTGCCTATCGGTGCCTGGCTCGGCTAACCTGGCGTAGACGCTCTGTCTACAACCGCTTCGGCGGGGTGGAAACGACGAAGGCCCGGAACCGGCTGCAACCAGTCCCAGGCCCTCGCCTCAGGGTGTGACTACCGAGCCCGGCCGACTTCATCCCGGCCGGGCTCAGTCATGAGCCGACCAATTCGTCCGGTCCCTGCCACCTCTAGCCCAGCCAGAGAGTCACGATCCTGTCGATGAGCACCCCGACCAGCGGCACCGCCAGCCAGTCGATCACCGCCTGCCAAGCGCGGCGCTTCTTCTGACCAGCCGGTGGCTGCTCGTTCTCGGGCATCATCTGCCCCTCCCAACCCGGCCCGCGGATCCCTGAGCCCCAGGGCACCGTCCCCTTGTCGGGACGGAGACTTGAGGACCGGCCTCAGGAGGAACGACACAAGCATAGAGCCCCTATGAGGCCTCGTCAGAAAAGGGACCACTACCTTTGGGCGGACGGTGCCATCCAACCACTAGATCTTGGGTTGCTGGCTACGCAAAGCCCTTCACGTGTCGCGGCCTCCGCACTCAGGCGGATCTGCGCCTGAGGGGGCGACACGGGACGGTGCGTCGACCACGGGCGGCCCAGCGGCGAAGGCCACCGTAACGACCGATTCGGGACGCCGGAGCGAATGCACCTGTAAGGCAATCTGCGATTTTTCACTCGCTCCTGTGTTCGGTGCAACCTTTCGAAAGCCACTACCGTTGCGCCGGCCCGGAAGACCGTTCATTAGAGGCCGACGGCGTGACCACCGCGGACAGTGCCACCATCACCGCCCAGGACCGCTCCCAGGGCCGACTCGAGCCGGTACACGCCATGAATGACGTGAGCATGAACGGCGAGGAGCCCGGGCGACCCGCCCGCGCCCTCCCCGGACGACCTCCAGGCATCCGCGCCGACAGCTCCGGACTCACCGACCGGCAGCGCAGGGTCATCGAAGTCATCCGCGACTCGGTCCAGCGCCGCGGCTACCCGCCATCGATGCGGGAGATCGGGCAGGCGGTCGGCCTCTCCAGCACCTCCTCGGTGACGCACCAGCTCATGGCGCTGGAACGCAAGGGCTTCCTCGAGCACGACACGCATCGGGTCGACGACGACGAGCTGTTCGTCCTTAAGGTCGTCGGCGACGAGGTGATCGGGGAGCGAACGGCCGCCAGCGGGACGCTGGTCGTCAGGACGCCCCGGTCGCCTGTGGCAGCACCGGTCGACGACATCAGGTTGCGGTCTGCGGTGTACCAGAAGCCGGGCAGCGAGGACAGCTATCAAAGTTGATGAGCCGTCGTACTGATCGTTCAGGGGCCGTGTCTGTCTCCCGTGGTCACACTCGCGAGACGAACTGGGGGTGGAGGGCGTTTCCCAAGGTCAGGCGTGTGACGCCGTCTTGTGTGACTTCTCGTGTGACCACATGTGTGACCACGTAGGGCCTTCAGTCCGTCGACACGAAGCCCGCCGCCCCGGCGGCTGGGATGGCCGGGTCCCGGGGAATGTGGTCAGGCTCCGATGCCGACGGAGGAGACGTGGGCGTAGGCGTTGTAGTCGGAGTCGAGGTCGCTGATGACGTCGTCCCAGATCTCGTCGACGGTGCCGGCGTCCTGGGCGGCCCAGGCGTCGACGAGGTCGCCCCAGATGTAGCGGACCGTGATGGACCTCTGCTGAAGGGTGGGGCGGAACCGTTCGGCCGGGACCTGGCTCTGGTCGACGGGGTAGATCTCCATGCGGCGGCCGCGGCCGTCGTTGTCGAGGTGGCGCTTGAGCCATCCGGAGCGGATCAGGTTCTCCCGCCGCCGGCCCCAGTACGCGCTGTCGATGCGCTCGCGGTTCGCCTTCGTGGGCGTGGACTTGCCCTTCATCCAGGAGCGGATGGTGCGAGCGGTGACGCCCTGCTCCTTCAACGCGGCGCGGCCGGCCGGGCTGTCGAGGTAGCGCAGGCGGGCAGAAAGGCCTCGCTTGGTGGTGACGGGCGAGGAGATGCCGGAGGAATAGACGATCCGGTTGAGTTCCAGAATCAGGGCTTCACCGCCCTTCATGCCCCGGGTGTTGAACTTCCCGAAGTCTCCCCATCGGGCCCACAGATCGGGCGATCCCGTCATCAGCGCTTACCTCCCAGAACATAGGTGGTCTTTTCCTTCACCTGGTTCAGGTCACGGCCTTCCGGGAATACAGATCGCCAGTCACCCGCGACGTGAAGTTCGTCGGTGCCGGAGATTTCCACGACCTGAAGCCCGGCCTTGTGCGCCTTGTGGGCCTTCATCCACAGATTCGCGAACGCCTTAGCGCGGATGATGTGCATCCAGTCGGGGCGGCGGATCTCACGATTCGCGCTGGACTCACCAATGGTCGACACGAATTTAGAATACATGGCCTTCACATACGCCACGGTCAATTCATCGCCTTCGGCCAGGGCGGTTTTCCGGGATTCAGCCAGGGCGCGGCGGAGCTTTTCCAGCAGTGCCTCGGAAGCGCCGGAGACGAGGGAGCGGTGGATCACCGGGGCATCCGTGAGATCCTGGCGGGCACAGTCGAACAGCAGGCGCAGCGTGGACTCGCTGACCCACAGCTCCCCCGGTGCCACGCGGTTGCCCAGCGGGTTGGGGAGGTCGGGGTGGTCCCAGTCGGCGGGGGTGATGAGGTGGACGCCGGCCTTCTTCGGGTCGTGGACGCCGCTGGTGTCCTCCCGGAGCTGGCCGATCGGCAGCCACGCCTTCATCGCGGACAGGTAGGCGGCGTTCATGTCGAGCGCGGTGACCTGGATCTGCGTGCCCTTCTTGGCCGCCGAGAAAAGCTCGGCGTTGCGCCACTTCGGGCGGCCCTCCCAGATTTCATCCGCACCCTTCTGGGACTTCTTCCGCAGAATCTCCTGTGTCGGCGGGAATTCCGAATGCTCGTACCGGCCGCCCACCCGAGACGCTTTCAGGAACGTCATCACGTCGGGAATGGCCGTCTTGATCAGTGCCGCCTGCGCCGCGTCGACATCGCCGCCGCACTCGGCCAGGACGTCGTGCACGCGGTCGGTGATCTGCTCCACGAGCGTGCCGGAGGCGTACCCGGGCGCGGTCCGCTGCGGTTCGGGCTTCACCACCGGTACGACCGGCGTCGAGACCGCGGGCTGACTATCTGCGCGCTCGGGCGCGACGGGCGCGGGTGCAGTCTGAGCGGCGAGCGGGGCAGGGCCGGCGGCGGGCGTCGGCTCCGAGTCGACGGCCGGAGCGACCGGGGGTTCGGCGACCGGCGCCGGCGGGCCGACCGGAGCCACGGGAGCCACGGGAGCCGGGACCTCCTCGGCGGCCGGGGCGGAGGCCTGCGGCGTGCCCGCGGCGGCGACGGCCGCTGCGCACTCCTCCGCCGTCAAGTGCTGCGGGAAACCGTCCAGTTCGTGCTCGGCGGGCTGCCCGCACAGCACGCACGGCCCGGCCGGCGGCACGGCGGCGGGGCGCTCCGACTGCACGGGGGCAGAGGGCGTGCGGCCGGTGCGGATGAGGGCGGCGGCTGGTCCGGGGCGCTCGCGTTCCAGGGGGGCCAGGGTGTTGGCCGCCTTGTCCAGGAAGACGGTCACCGCCGGGGCCGGGCGCTCGGTGGCGGCGGGAAGCGACGGGGCGCCGGCCGGCTGGAGGCTGGAGACCGAGCCGTGCAGCACGCCGGCCGCGTGCGTGGGTCCGGCCAACAGGTCGAGCGGGTGCAGCCGGTAGTGCGCGGCGAGGAGGTCGACGTCCTCCAGCGACCAGTGCGCGCGGCCCGACTGCTTGCGGGACACCTGCGTCTGCGCCTGCCCGATACCGGCGGCCAGATCGGTCTGCCGCTCTCCGGTCCGCGCCATGAGCGCCGCGACCGTGAGCCTGAGGATCTCTTCCGTACCCATCACGGATGCCATTCTAATACTCCTGATGCGTTTTTGGCATACCCGATGCGGAAGTTAGGCCCTTCGGGGGTGTGTCATATCGGGGTTGATCCGGCCGAGGTGACGAGCGGTCAGAGGCTGGCTCGCGCGGTTGCGCGCTGTAGACGCGCAGGACCACGCCGGCCGGGGTGAACCAGGCATTGCATCCGTTACGCAGGGACGCGGGGTGGAGGCCCGGTCTGCGGTCTCCACCCCGGCCACGGGCGCGGACGCCCTGTGCCGCTACCTGACGGTCACCTGTTCTGCACTCCTGGCCGGCGGCGCGCCAGGCACGTCGGTGACGGCCTGCCCGAAGGACGGGGCCAGGAGCAGCCCCAGGACGCCGGCCACTCCTACGGCGGAAGCGATGGCCGTACCGAGGTCTCCGCGTCCGGCGGTGCCATGAGTGGCGCGGGCGGTGTACTTGAAGACCACGATGTCCAGGTGATCAACCAGAGGTATCTGGAGTCGAGCACGATCCTCACAACCCACGTCGGTATTGCCGACTGGGCAGGCGCCTTCGGCGACGCGACCGTTGCCGCCGCGATGTTCGACCGGCTCCTTCACCGCGCCGCCGTCGTCGGCTTCGACGGACCGTCCTACCGGCTCCGCTCCCACCAGTCCCACGCCGACAACCTCCGCAAAGGAGTGACCGGACGTGCTGGTTGAACTCCGGGCCTGTCCCATCTGCTGGACTCAGTTCCAGGTCAACCCCCAGGCAACCCGCCACACATACTGCACCCCTCGCTGCAAAGCTGAAGCAGCCAGGCGACGCCGTGAACGCGACGAAGCCATCACCACAGCGGAGACCGACGTGGTCACGCGGCAGTCACCGGCCCCCACACCCCTGACGCCGACAGCTATCCGCGACTGCCCGCACTGCGGCAAACCCGTCACCATCGTGGCGCTTCTCGCCACCCCCGAGGCTGCGCGGCCCACCATCCCCGCAGCAAGTCCCGATGTCTTCCCCATGCGTCGCAGCTGAGCGGACGCACGTCACTGACCTTGTCGGCCTCAGGCGGCGGCAGGGTCAGTCGGCGTTCTCGAACGAGGCACCGATGTTGTTCCACATGAAGGCGTCCTTCCAATCCGGTCGCCCCTTGGCCCAGCCGCTCAGTGCGACGATCACCTTCTCCTGGGAGATCGTCCGGGTCTGGTAGAGCTCTGCCGCCGTCCCGTCACGGAACTCCAGCTGATAGGTGTTGTCGTCCCTCAGCCACACCTGCACATACCAATCGCCGGCCGCCTCATCATCGACGCGCTCGACGATCACGAAGGCATTGCCCCGGCCGAGGTTCGCCACCATCCGACTCAAAGCCGTGGGCCCCGGATTCCTCACCCGACGATTGTGCTCGTCTCTTGCCTGCAGCATGGCCCGATCGTCCCCCACAGCTCTGACACCCGGTCGAAGAGCAACCACGCCACGCCCACTCTCGCTCCCCGCGTTCCCCAGTTGGTTCACTCCGTGAACCAACTGGGGCGAAGAGTAGTTGTGAGGGAAAATTCGGGATCGGCATCAGCGGTACGGGTGGCGGTGGGGGCGTGGTCGCTGCGCAGGCGGTGGTGGGGCGGATTCCGGGGACGGCGCCGTAGAGGGCGAAGCAGACGGCGTCCAGGACGCTGGTCCTGCCGGCTGCGGTGTCGCCGCGCAGGAGGAACAGGCCGTTGCCGGCCAGGGTGTCGAAGTCGACGCTCTCAGTGCGGGCGAAGGGGCCGAAGACCTGGACGGTTGCGGTGGTGCAGGTGCATCAGCGGGCCTCTCGTGCCGCGGCGTGGATGCGGATGCTTTCCAGTCCTTCGCGCAGCAGGTCCTGCTCCTGGCCGGTGCCGGGGACGTTGGTGACGTGGTGGACGAAGCCGAGGGTGATTCGTGGTCGCTGCGGCCGTTGACACGGGTGCCGTAGGAATCGTCGCCGGTGTGGTGGCCGGCGGTGAAGCTGAGCTTTGGGATGTGGGGGAAGCGTTCCTTGAGGCGTTCCACGGACATGTGCGGGCGGTCGGGGTCCGTGAGGGTGACATGGAGCCAAGAGCTTCCGAGCCCGGTGTTCTGAGGGTCGGCGAGCAGGGCGTCCAGGGTTCCGGTGAGCCGGGCAAGGGTGCGGGGCACCGGGCAGCCGATCCGCTGATCGTCCAGGCGCCCCTGCACGTCCAGCTCGATGAGCCACATCGCCTTGGGATGGTCTGCTGCGGAGACGGAGCAGGCCAGGGGCGATCCGCTGTAGCGGACGCGGTCGCTGATCTTCTGGCAGCGGTGCAGGTGGCCCAGGGCGACGTAGTCGATGGCGCCGAACACCGAGGCGCTGACCGAGGGCACGCCGCCGGCAGTGATGTCGCCTTCGCTGTCGCTGGAGTCGGCTCCGGTGACGAAGGCGTGGGCAAGGACGACCGACCGTGTGACGGGGCGAGTGGCGAGGTCGGCACCTACCTGGTTCCATCGCCGCTTCGAGCACAGCCTGATGGCTGGGCCTGTCCGCGTCGAAATGGGCCCGGACCAGAACGGGTTCGAGGCAGGACAGGGCGTAGAACGCCACCGGCCCGTGCTCGACGTTCAGGACGGCCGCGCGGGCACAGTCGCCCACCGCGCTGCGGAGGTAGATCCCGGAGCGTTCGATCAGGCGGGCATTGCCCCCAGCCGGCACGGGGAGTCATGGTTGCCGCTGACATCACCAACGGCACACTCACGCCGACGAGTTCCTCCAGGACCTGGTCGAACAGGCCGATCGCGTCGAGCGACGGGGCACCGCTTCGGTCAGCTGGGGAGCGTAGGCGCAGCCGCCGGGTTCGGTGCACTGGCCAGGCCGGTCGAACACGTCGCCCGCCACCACCACAGCATCGACACGCTCCTCCCGGACGGTGTCCACGAGGAACCGGAGACCCCACCCCCAGACTCTCCCAGAAAGGATCGCCACCGGCTCCCTCCGCACCGGTAAAGCCAGAGGCAACGTACGATTCCGTTGGCCCAGCTCCTTTTTTGTCTTCGTTCTGAAGACGCAGGGGCGCGAGGACACCTTCGATTAGGCAAGGCGCTCCCCTGCCTCACACCATCAGATAGGCAAGGCGCTCCCCCGCCTCACGCCATCAACCGCTGCACCGGACGCCCGGCCCCCCCATCACCGCGCAAGAGCGACAGGGCCGGTCGACCACTCAGTTGCTTCGCGGCTCACTGCCGTCGCAGCCGCCTTGTCGCGAGAGGTACGGGCGCATTCGGCATCCCGAATTCGCACGCGCGCTCAACTCTCCAGAGGTACTTCGTCGGCTTGGATTCGGCACACCGCGCCGGACAGCCGCGCACCTTGCTTCCTCTGCGACCCCGGGATCCTGAGCCAGCGACTGCCGCGGACCTGCTTGGTCGACAACTCCGCACGCCTTGGACAGCTGGGCTTCACCGTGGGTGCGTGCGTTTTCTCCGCCCTGCTGGTTTTGTTCACGCCTTCGGACAGCGGTTGCTCAGCACTTCGGGAGTCGCCCACCGGGCTGGATGTTTCGATGCTCATGAGATGTGACAGCACTCAAGTCGCCCGTCGCGAGGCGGCGCCTTGCGACGCGGCCTACCGCAGCACCGCGTCCAGCAGGTCCGCGCCCAGGGAGGCGGTCGCCCGGCTGCCCAGCACGTCGTGCACGTACCGGCCGCGCCGGACAGCGGTCAGCAGACCGGCGCGGCGCAGCGTGGCGAGGTGGCGGGAGACCTGGGGGCGGTCAGTTCCCGTTCTGCGGCGAGTTCGCCGGTGGTGTGGGGGCCTCGGGCCAGTGTGCGCACGAGCCGTGGTCTCAGAGGGTGGGCCAGGGCCTGCAGGCGCCGTACCACCACGTCCATCGGGACGCGGCCTGCGGTGCCGGGCTGGGCGACCGAATACTGCAGGACCGGCTGCCAGCCGGGTGCGTGGACGCTGACCAGGTGGGGTGCGCCGAAGACGGAGGGGATGAAGGTGACGCCCGTCCCGGCCGCGGTGGTGCCGATGTCCAGGAGCTTGTCGAGCACGATCCGGCGCCGGCCGCGCCCGTCCGTGTCCTCCTCCAGGGTGGCGGCCGGGGAGATCGCGGCGAGCATGGTGGCCAGGCCCTTGCGGGCCGGCAGGTCCGCCTTGTGGCGCAGGTCTGCTGCTGGCTGCGGCCATTCGGCGCCAGGTCTCGTCGAAGAACGCCGGGCCGCACCGCTCCAGGGTGCGCCGCAGCCGGGACCGGACCGCCGGCGGGTCGGCCGGCAGCTGTTCGGCGAACGCCGCCTGCTGCGGTCCGCGCGCCTGCGCCCGCTCCAGCGGCCGCCCGCGCGCCTCGGCGTCGGTGCGTGGGGACGCGGCACCGTAGCCGGTCCGGTCCGGTCCGATCCGCCGGCGGTCACCAGCACGGCCCTGACGAACCGGCCGTCGTCGACCTCGTCCAGGGCGTCGAGGTCCTGTGCGAGCGTCGCCTCGGGCCGGGCGGGCAGCAGGAAGAGTCGGCCGCGAGGAACTCCACAAGAACTCCGCCTCACCCAGCCGCTCGGCCGGCGCCCCGTCCAGCCCGGCGCGCACGCGCGCCGCCCAGGAGACGCCGGCCGCATGATGCCCAGGCGTGGCCGGCACGTGCAGCATCGCCGACACCTCGGCCCACGGGAAAGCAGCGAACAACAGCCGCTCCGGCGGCAGGTCGGTGATGTCGACGACGACACTCATGACCCCGTCCTCGCAGGTCACAGCCGCTTCCCCGGTGTCGATTGGCCAGGGTCGTCAATCAACGTGACCAGGACCGGGCCTGCTCGCGAGGGTGGCGCTATGACCTCGACCGCCTGCACCGAACCGGACCCCTCCACCTCCTCGACCGTGACAGAGGGGCGCCCTGGCTGGCCCACCCTGCTTCGAGCGGGCGGCGGGCCCCGCTACGTCGTCGCGCTGGTCACCGACGCTGTCGGCTCCGGACTGCTGCAACCGTTTCTGCTGCTGTACGCAGTCCAGGTGCTGCACCTGTCCGTGGCCCAGGCCGGGCTCGCGATGACGATCGGCCTCATGACGGCGCTCGCCACCGTGCCGCTGCTCGGCCGCTGGATCGACCAGGGCGCCCGCTCCACCGCCGTCGCGGCAACGATCCTGATCCGCGTGCTGGGCGTCGCGGTGCTACTCGCGGGCAGCGCCCTGGGCACCGCGCCGCTGGTGGGCTTCACGGTGGCGGCGGTGTTCCTGGGCATCGGCACACAGTGCTGGCCGGCCGCGCACGCCGCGCTGGTGGCGACGGTCGCCGAGGAGCACCTGCTGGACGGCGCGCTCGCGGCAGGCCGGGCGGTGCGCAACGCCGGTCTCGGCGTCGGCGCGCTGCTCGCAGGCGCGGCAACGACCGGCGGCCCCGGAGCCCTGCGCTTTCTCGCCGCTGTCAACGCCCTGGGCTACCTGGTCGCGGCGGGAGTGGTGTTCACGCTCCGGATCCGCGGCGTGGCGCTCACCGGGACCGCACCGGCCGCGGACAGCCGGCCGAACCGGCGCGGGGGCGTGAGCGTGCTGGACGTCGCCAACCTCTCCTACGCCTTCAACTTCAACGTGCTGGAGGTCGCCCTGCCCGCCTTCCTGGTCACCACGCTGCACGCGTCCGCCGCCTGGAGTGCCGGGATCTTTGTGAGCAACACCGTGCTGGTGGTCCTGTGCCAGGTCGCCGTGGTGGCGTGGCTGGCACGCCTGGGCCGGCGGACGGCGATGGCCGCGGCAGGGGTGGTCCTGGCGGCGTCCTACCTCGGCTTCTGGCTTGCGGGATCGGTCGGCGGCGCCGGGGCCGCCGTGGGCGTGGCGCTGATGTCCGTGGTGCTGACCCTCGGCGAGATCATGTACACCGGCAGCGCGACCGCCCTGGTCATCGCGACCAGTCCCCCCGACCGTCTGGGCGCGGCGCTGGCCAGGTTCCAACTCTCCAGCGGCATCGGACAGGCCGTCTCACCAGCCGTGCTCACGGCTCTGCTGTCCCTCGGCTCCGCCGCGCTCTGGCTGCCCCTGGCCGTCGCCACCCTGCTCGGCGCCCTCGCATTCGGCAGGAAGCAAGGTTCGGTGTAGTTCGTTTCGAGGGACCCCAAGGGGGTGAGAGACCCCTCTGGGTGAGGGACCCCATGGGATGGGGTCGAGCCTGAGATCCCCGGCGTTGTCTCGGAGTGCCGCGTCGACAGGGACAGGGCTGACGTGGTGGGTGACTCTGCCAGGTACTCGCTGAAGGGCCGGCGCATCGCGCAGCCGGGCCTCGTGGGCGCGCAGGTCACCGGTTGGGAGCCAGCCATCCACCATCGGTCCGACCCTCAGGCTCGCGATGGGTGCTGCCCGAAGTCATGAACCGTTCGGCTCTTCCGACGGCCCAGGCCACTGCCCAAAATTGGTGAACAAACGCTGTCGGTTCCCGGGCTCTGGTCCAACTTCTGTGGTGTGCCTACTCGCTGTGCACGTTGATCTTGCGGGCCCTTCTGCGAGGTCGTCTGGATCCGCCGGTACCGACCTCGTCTGGGCTGATGGTTCCGGGCTGTGCGCGAGGTACTCTCCGGCTGGAAGAGCTGCTCTTCCAGCCGGCTCCCGGGGATCAGGGTGGTGTCGGTGCAGGACGACGGCGACGTGGTCCGAGTCGGTGTCCGATGTCGGACGGCCGGGGCTCAGTGTCCGGCTGCGGGAACTGTCTGGGACGGGTGCACGTGCTCACCCAGCTCCAGGGCGACCAGCTTCCGCAATGGATCGCGGCGGTTCGGGCCGACGACGTTCCCCGCCACCACACCTTCGTCAACAGCCTCGAACGGGACCTCGCCGCCGTCACCGCCGGCCTCACGCTGCCCTGGAACTTCGGCATCGTCGAAGGCCACGTCAACCGGATCAAAATGATCAAACGCCGGATGTACGGCCGAGCCGGCTTCGGCCTGCTGCGGAAGCAAGTCCTCCTTGCCTGACCGCTCTGTCGCTCGCTGAGTGGATCCGTCAGCTGATCGCAAACGGCACGGGATCCAGGCCCAGCTTGCTCCGGCAGGAGTCGACGGCCCGTGTGACCCAGGCGATCACGGCGTCGCGATCTGCCGCGATCGCGTGAAGATCACGCGCCTTCTCCTGAGCTTCGACCATCCACTTGGCCAGCGCGTCCTCTCGCAGGACTCGTTCGAAGTGATCGCGGGCCGTGTCCGGGTCCCCCACCAGAGCGGCTGCGATCCCAGAGTCGAAGCTGTCCCAGAGGAATCCCCGCCGCACAGGCCTGGACGTCAGATGCCGGGCGACGTCCGGCAGAGCTGAGAACTCCTCCCTCAGCGCTGTCACGTTCACGGCCGCCTGGCGACTGAGTTCGAGTGCCAGCGGCATGAACTGGTCCTCGGTGCGAAACAGCTCGGAGCCCACTCGGACTGCCTCCACGTGGAAAGCCAGGTGGTCCACGTCGTGCCACAGCCACATCGCACCGACGTACAGGCCGCTGCCGGCAAGCCGCGACGGGGTGAACTCCACAACCGCGAGCCACCATCCGTGATCATCAATCCACAGCCTCGACCGTCCGCGCTGAGTCAGGCCGAGCGGTTTCAGGGACTCTCGCGCGGCCGAGGTGATGATACGGAGCACCGGACTGCGATCTGCCATGACCGGCATTATCGACTGCCCCACCGACATGCCGTCGGTCGTGGTGGCACAGCATCATCGCGGATCTGTTCACCAACACTGAACGTCACCGCTCCACAGAAGTTGGACCAGAACCGGTTCCCACGGACAGAGCCACCCTGCCGACGGACCAGGCCCGCACGCTCTGCTGGTCAGACTTTCTCGCCCCTCACAGCAATCCCGCAACCGCGCACCCGCCTGACGCCGCGGACTTGCCGCCTCCAGTGGTCACCGACACCACCCGGCAAGAACGCCCAACGGTCACAGCACCCCCATTCACCAGGGCAAAGGACCTATGAGGCTCACAGCCCGGTCACTTACTGGTCCTTTCGTGAGTTCGGTGGGTGTGATGGCTGGATGGTCATCAGGCAGGTGGGGGCGAGGAAGGACCATGGCAGGTGGGGGTTGTTGTTGATGCGGTGGATGACCCTTTCGGTGGCGTCGGCGACATCGGCGAGGTGGTCGCCGGCGAGGTCTGCGAGGTCACGCTTCTTGAACGAGGACCACAGCAGTTCCATCGGGTTGAGCTCGGGCGCGTAGGCGGGTGATCGCTCCAGGTGGGCCAGTGCTGTTCGGCGGCCCAGGCGCGCATCGCCCGGCTCCAGCGGGCAGACAGGCCGTCCCGCACGAGGACCGCTCGCTCGCCGCTACAGAACACCTTCACCTGCTCCAGGACCTCGATGAGCCCACGGTGTCGTGGCTCCCCGGCCTGAGGTGGAAGCACAGGCGGGCCCCCCGATCGGGGTCGGTGCAGTGGTAGCCCGGGGCCCGGCCGTCGAGGCACGCTTCCGGTTCAACCCGCGCCGCGGGAGAGGCGTGTGGCCATGCGGCAGGGCAGCGCGGCGCCTCACCGCAGTTCGAACCCGTGCCGGAGAAGGCCCCAGTGCCCGCATCGGGCCGGGCCGACCACGCACCCGCCACGACCGCGTGCGGGCCCACAAGGCATACGCCTCCCGAAAGAACCACCCCTACCTGCGCCGACGCGGGATCCGCTGCACCATCCCGGACCAGGCCGACCAGGCGCGCGACCGGCACAGGCTCGGCCCCCGCGGCGGCCGGCCGCCGACGCGGTGGCGATCCACATTTCGACCCGGTGTCGACCACCGCCGGCGCCATGCGGCCGAGTGCGGCATCAACCGCCCCAAGAGACATCACGCTGTCGCCACGCGCCATGACAAGCTCGCCGTCCGGTACGAGGCGACCGTGCTGGTCGCCGTCCTTGACGAGTGGCGGGGAGAGGCCCCCTGCCGGGACGATGCGTCGGTGAACTCAGGACTCCCGGCCGGATGGACGATTGAACGCGTGCGCGCTCTGTCCGGAGACCCCAGCGCCGTCCCGCTCTCCCCCGATCGGCTCGTAGTCGTCGAAGCCGCCGGTCAGGACGACTACGAGCCGCTCCGGCCCGATGTGATCCTTGCATTCCACGAGTTGTGCCTCGCGAGGGACGACGGTGAGTGGTTCATGGGGCAGCTTGACGATGACGGCTCGGTGATCTGCTGGGCCTCCTACGGATCCGACCTGGTCGAGGCCATCCGCAGCCTTTGAACGACACCCCGCATCTTCAGCCACTTCCACAACACGCCCTGCGACGCAACGACCCCACCCTGATCTGCGACGACACGAACCCGGCCTTCTGGGGCGACGACTTACGGCCGCGGCCGCAGCCGGTCAGGACGCCTTCTCGAAACCGTCCGCTGCGAACCGCGGGCACGACGAACGGGATTCCCCTGGACGTGAGCAGCCCGGATACGCGACCTTGCCGGCCGGGAGCCGGGCCGCACCCCGCAAACCCTGGGATAATCAGGACGTATGGGCCTGCGGTTCTTCGACGACAGGCGTCTGGCGTGTGACCTGTACGCCGCGGCGAGCCAGAACACCGGCTCCGAGCAGGTCGGAGCCGGGATCTCCCGCGTACTCGCCCCGATCGTGGCCCACGACGCGCTGAGCCTGGTGGGCACCGACCCCTCATCCGGTCCCGGCCTGGGCACCTTCAGCTTCTGGCACCAGTACGACCCCGGTCTCGTCCGCGAACTCGTCCTGCACCGGCACCTGGGGGACGACCCGCTGAGACCGGCGATCCCGACGCTCCTGCGGACCCCGGCCGTCGTCGCGGGCACGGGTACCGGCGAGCAGCCCGTACATGATCCGCACACGGGGAAGATCCTCACCTCCCACGGGGCGAGCTCCGAGCTGCGCCTGCTCCTGAAGGACAGGCGCGGCGTGTGGGGAGCCCTCGGGCTGCTCCGCAGCGAAGGCGCCGCACCGTTCAGCCAGGACGACGCCCAGCAGGCCGCCCGGCTCGTACCGGCGCTCCTGGCCGCCCTGCACCGGTACGCGACGACCGGCCCCCTGTGCCCCGAGGTCCCCCCACAGGCGGCGGGGGTGATCACCGTCGGTCCCGACCGCCGGATCAAGGCCGTCAGCCCCCAGGCACGGCTGTGGCTGGACCAGTGGTCGGCGCACGCCATCCCCTCGTGGGCCCCGGAGGCCTTCTTCGTCTCGCTCTCCCTGGCCGCACGGGCGCAAGCCCGCCGTCCGGGCGGATCGATGCCCCTGGTGTGCGCGCCTCCGGCCGTCTGCGGCCGCTGGACCACCTGCCAGGGCCAGGTCCTCGACGCGGACGCCACGGGCGATGTCGCCCTCGTCGTGCGGGGGGCCTCCTGGGACTCGGTCCTGCCCTCGCTGTGCGAGTGGTACCGCATCACCCCCCGGGAACGTGACGTCGTCGCGCAGCTGCGCACAGGGGCGTCCGTCAAGCAGATCGCCCGTCGCCTCGACCTGTCCGCGTACACGGTCAACGACCACCTCAAGGCGGTGTTCCGCAAGACCGGAGCAGACGGCCGCGACGAACTCAGCGCGGCCCTGACCCGCTGACCACCGGTGTCCATCCCTGATGTCAGGGGGCCCCAGCGACAGCACGGCGGCCCACCCTGGGAAGGGAAACCGCACCACCGATCCGAAGGGACAGGGCCATGACCCACAACGATCTGGTCGAACCCACCCGCGCGAGCGGGGACGGGACACGACTGAACCCGGAGATCGCCGCCACAACCCATGACGTCCGAGGCCACGGCGTCTTCGAGCAGATTCTGGACGCACCCGGCTTCCCAGGCGCCGGAGGCATGATGCTCGCCGGCGCCACGGAGTTCAGCCCCGTCACCGGCGACCCCATCATGGGAAGCGCCGTCGTCACCCTGCACAACGTGGTGCCCCTGAACGGGGCCCGCGTACAGGTCCGCGTGGAAGTGAAGTGGCCGGAGGACCTCTCCATCAGGATCCAGCTCTTCTACCTCCTCTGAACCGACCCGGGAGGGGGGCGCGGCGAACCGCGCCCCCCTCGCCCCCGATGACCGCATGCTGACGCACGACCCGGCCTCCTCGATGACCGCATGCCGACGCACGACCCGGCCTCCTCGATGACCGCATGCCGACGCACGACCCGTTCCCCTCGTCGGCGAGCAGCACCTGCGCGCGCACCGCCCCGAGCGCGACGAGCCGAGCGCGACGAGCCGTCAACGCGGCGAGGTGCTCATCGGCCCAGGAGCCGGTGCCCACCCTCACGTCGAGGTGCACCCGGTTCTTCACGACCTTCCCCTCGGGAACGCGCTGGAAGGACAGACGCGGGCCCACACCTGACGGATCCGGGCAGGCGGACCAGGCATCCCGCTTCTCGACCGGCAGCGAGAACGAACACGCGCCGCAGGTCGGCGAACCCCTCCGGCGGCGGGGACGGGGGCGTACCCCCACACCTCACACCACAAACACGCGACGCGCTCGGGCCGCGCGGGCTTGCTCTGCCTTCCAGGACATGCGTTCTGCGGCATCCCGACAGAAGCGAAGTCGCTCTCCGATCCCCCTCGCCGCTGGTGCAGCCGCCGTTGTCGCACATGGCCGTCTGGGGGCGCGGCCTCATCGATCTTCTTCAAGCCGGTGTCCTGCAGCCGGTGCCAGAAACCGATTCAACGCCGCAAGGACGGCTGGACCCGGCGTTGGTGCTCGCGCACGTGCCACCGGTTGTCCCGCGGCTGGTCTGAGCAGCCGAAGAAGGCCAAGCAGCCGACCGGCTGATCGCACAGAGCACCGCAAGGCAACAACCACGATGGTCAGCCTGCGCTGGCGCAGAGAGCCATGTGGTCACCCTTCGCTGACACAACCGGCTTTGATCAACTCTCCCTGGCAATCCACCGTCCGCTGTCACAGGTCACCGGTACAGGGTTTGTGCCGGAGCGCGATAGCGGTCACCTGACCGCGACGGTTGTCCCAAGGGCTTCACGACGAGGCTTGGAACCGATCATCCGTTTGAGTGAAGGCGGTCGATCGATGACGCTCCGGGTGACAAGGGTGTCCAGGATGATCACCGCGCAGTGATCGCACGTGACCCACGGGTATCCGGCGGGGCGTACTCAAGAAGAGGGGCAGCACCATGCAGGCATCCGTAGGAGACCGCTACATCGGCAAGAGCAGGATGGTCGGCCAGGACAGGGTCGGAGAGATCATCGAGGTCAAGGGGCCTGACGGAATGCCGCCGTACCTGGTGCGGTTCACCGACGGGAACGAGTCTCTCGTCAACCCGGGTCCCACCGATGTGATCCAGCCCGCCGGCACTCAGAACTAGGTAGACCGCGTCCCGGCCAGGCGGTCGAGGCCGGGGAGGTCGAGATGCCGTCTGGGCAATGAGCTGCTGAAGCGCTTGCCGGGCAGGAAGCGGGAGTCGTTCGGGCCCGCGCCCAGCGACGCCCCTGGCGGCCCGGCACCGCTATGCCGGGCCGCCGACTTTACCGACGCATCAGCCAAGGTCAGGTTTGCGCACTCAGTGCGCCGGAGCGCGGCAATCGTCACCGGGTGCACTGGTACGCCCCGGGCGCACTGCGAGACGAATCGCCGCGGTTGCCACCCCCTGGTCCCGGCACCTGTCACCAGCTCGCACACGGGGCGAAAGGTCCGCTCGGGGAACTGCCCGCGTTCGCGCCAGGCGAGGTGATGCAGATCGACTCGACCCGCTGGACGTGCTGGTCCACCGGGACGACGGGATTGCCGGCAAGGTCGAGCTCACCGGAATGATCGAAGTCGCCACCAGGACAGTGACCGCGGCGGTCCTGCGGCCCACCACCAAGCCGGTCGCCGCGAGCCTCCTTCCGGCCCGCACCGTCACACCGGAACTGATGCGGCCGGGCTCGGCGGACGCGTTGCGGACGACACGACCGGTCCTGCCTCACCGCCCGCTGCTGACTCCGGACGAACGACTGGAGCACGCGGCGGCACGGCCGGTGATCACCTCATCACCCCCATGCTCGAAGAGCGACTCGCTCCGTCAGAGGCCTGGGACCGGATGATCAACGATCACGGAATCCCCCTGTCCCGGACCCACTCGGCACCTCCATCAACAGATGGCACCTTGACCACATCCGCAAAGGCCACCCGCCCATCGCGACCTACCAGCCCGATCGAGCCCCGAGTTACAGGTCGAGATAGTTGATACGTCGAGATAGTTGATACAGGGAGCGGAATCCCACCTGAGATCTTGGGCAGTTCTGATCACTATGGCTGTCACAGTCCGGTCGTTCCCACTGTCACCAGCGCCTGCCCCTCGGCCACACTGTCGCCAGGAAGTCACGACGCCTCTTCTGCTTGACCCCCCGCGCGGGCGACGCCGAAACCGGTCGCAACGTCCGCGTCCGGTCTCTACAGTCGCCGCATGGCCACCCAGGACGAGCACCCAAGTCAGCCCGACATCACCGCGATGCTCAACGACCAGACCAGTGCCTGCAAGGCAGCACGCGACACCCTCGCCGCCGGCGGCGAGGTAAAGCTCTACGACGGACAGCCACCGCAATGGATGGTCGCCGGCATCGCCGCGACAAGGCTGAGACGATCATTGAAAATCGGCCTGACGACCCTCGGCCTCGACGAATCCGTCGAGATCCTCTCCCGCCACCGCGGCGAACAGTTGCGTACCGGCAACATCGTTGCAGCGGACCGGTCCTGGTTCTTCACCCTCTACTTCGACGCCACCGGAACCGAGCTCCTGGCATGCAGCGGCGTCAAGAACGAGCGTCCCTCGCAGGACGACGGTCAAAAACTCCAGCTGTAGAGGCCACCACCCAAGTCCACCGCAAACACCGCGAGCCGCGCAACTCCCAGCAAGACCACCAGTAGATCACCGTCGGTCAAGTCACCCCCACCCTCGCACCGGACCTCGACCGCTGCGGCTACGCCACCGGCCGTGGCAGGCGTTGCAAGCCACGCGCCGAGGAGGTCAGTACGGACAAGACGCGCGACCAGGCCCGCGCCGAGCGGACAGGGGCGGGCGTCGTCACCGTGCCAACCGCCCCCGTCGCGACGCGCAAGGCAGCCGAGGGCAGGCCGAGCGGGAGCGCCCCGCGCCCGACTGCGCTCCGCGCCGGGGCCAGAGGCCGGGCCGAGGCCGGGTTCAGTCACATGGGCGCAGGGGTGGGAGATCGGGTGGCTTTTCACAGGTCAGGCCGTGTGACTGGGCCTCATGTGACGGTTTGCGTGACAGTAGCTGGCCGTCCGGGCAGGTGGCGGCGGGCGCACCCCGCGCGGGGTCCGTCCTACCGACCGAGAGGCGATCGTCCTGCCCACCGCGCCGCGCCCCAAGACCTACACCGCCGGCACCGGCCGCCCCTCCGCCCGCAAGCTCAACACCGCAAAGGTGGTCCGCACCGTCAACCATCACCGGGTCCGTCTGGGACGCCGGAAAGAAGCACGCCGCCCAGGACCAGGTCGCACCAGCGCAGGCGGCCTCACCACGCTGCCCACCAAGCCCCGAGCCTCCGAACGCCGCATCGCCCTCTCACCCGCTGCGTCCACTCGCTGAAGCTCCACCGCGAACGGCAGCAGCGCGAACGGGATACCGCGGGCACCGCGTGGCAGCACAGCGGGCACGTGTTCATCACTGTGCAGGGCGGACCAATCGACCCGACCAACCTCACCCGCCTCTTCAACACGATCCTCCGCCGCGCCGGCCTTCGCCGCATCCGCTTCCACGACCTCCGGCATTCCACCGCGACCCTGCTCCTGGAACAGGGAGTCGAACTCGTCGTGATCAAAGAACTCCTCGGCCACGCCCACATCGGCGTCACCGCCAGCGTCTACGCTCACGTCCGACTCCGCCTACAGCGCGACGCGTCGACCTTCTCGGGCACACCCTCCACAAGTCCGCTGAGACCAACAGCCAGCCCGACGGCAGCGACGACCCTCGCCTGTGCGCAGCACCTGTCCACTGACGTTGCCGTCAATCACTGCCGTCAGACGCCTCTGTGGCCCCGTCGGAACGCTCCCGACGGGGCCACAATTTGCTCCTGCATGCAGGTGCGATGCGAAGATCAGACTTTCCGGTTACGGCCGAATATCAGTCACCACTCCACGCCGCAATCTCCCCTCCGGGCATGCAGGTAACTCGCTCCCCCTTAGCTCCGACAATTCCCCAAGCCTCATACTCCTCATCCGGCGGCACAATCAGTTTCATGCCGCTTTCGAATTCGATCAGGAGCTCGCCAACGCTTCCCACCTCGGCCTCAGCGATCACGTCACGGACCAGTCCGGCGAGATGGGAAGACGCAGCGTCCGGGAATTCTGGATCAAATGACATGTGAGCCTGCATCGCGTTGATGAACTTGACGTACGTCTTTTCGTCAAGATACGCGGCCGCTGCCGCAGTTATCGCATCTCCCGTTGCGGCACTTTCCTTGTTAAAGGTGAGGTCCGGGTCGCCCTTGCTGTCAGTTCCGTAACAGTTGCCCCGTTGTACTTCGCGTACTCGGTGGTCGGCTTCGTGTCCCACGAGCCATCAGTGTTCGGTGAGCAGCTGACTCCGTTGTTGGCACAGTCGTCCGGTGCAAGGCCGGTGGGATCACTGCTGGAGACGGGGTTGCCGTTGGCGTACGTGTACCCGTTCATCTGCAGCGGGTCGGCGAAGTCGATGAGGGGGTCGGCGGAGAGAAAGCGGCCGGTGTTCTGGTCGTATTCTCGGGCGCCGATGTGGGTGAGGCCGGTGGCGGTGTCGTCGATACCGACGCCGAGGTACTGAACTTGATTGGGTGATGTCGGGACCGTTCGCCTGACAGCTCCTGGTCCGTTCCGGTAGCCCTGGACTGTGAGATACGCGCAGGGTGGCGGCTTGACCGACGCCGGGAGGGCCGCGCGGGAGCGGATCCGGCTGCAGGCCGTGGAACGCTTCGAGGGCGGGGAGAAGAACCGGGAGATCGCCGCCGCGCTGCGGGTGTCGGAGCGGTCGGTGGAGCGGTGGCGTCGGCGATGGCGGGAGGCCGGAGCGACCAGGGTGCGATCGAAGGGCTCCCCGGAACGCCCGAGGCTGAGCGATTCGCAAATAGACATACTGGAGCGTGAGTTGGAGCGCGGACCGCTCACCCACGGCTGGGCTGACCGGCGGTGGACGCTGGCCCGGGTGAAGACGCTGATAGGCCGGCTCTTTCACGTTTCGTACACGGTGGAGGGCACGTGACGGCTGCTGAAGCGTCACGGGTGGTCGTGGCAGCAGCCGGCCCGCCGGGCGATCGAACGCGACGATGCGGCGGTCGAACTGTGGAAGAAGGAGGTCTGGCCGCGGGTAAAAGCGCCGCGGCGGCCCGTGGAGCCTGGGTCATCTCCGAGGACGAAGCCGGCCAGTCCATGAGACCGCCGCGCGCCAGGACCTGGGGCCGCATCGGCCACACACCCGTCGTCCGCGTCCGCTCCAGGGGATCCGGAAAGGTATCGATGGCCGGAATAACCTGCTTCAAACAGGGCGAGCGGTCCCGGATGTTCTACAGCTTCCTCGTCTACCGGGGTCGCAAGGGCGAGCCAAAGGGCTTCACCTGGCGGGACTACCGCGACCTCATCGTGCGGGCGCACATCCAGCTCGGCGGTCCGATCGTCCTGGTCTGGGACAACCTGCGCGCTCACCTGATGCCACAGATGAGAGCGTTTCATCGAAGCCAACGCCGACTGGCTGACCGTCTTCCAGCTGCCCTCCTACGCGCCCGACCTCAACCCGCCGGAAGGCGTCTGGGCGCTGGTCAAACGAACCATCGGCAACCTCGCCGCATCGAACCTCGACCAGATGGCCAGGGCCGTGAAGCGCAGCCTCAAGAAAATCCAGTACCGCCCTGCTCTCGTCGACGGCTGCATCGCTGCCACCGGCTTGAGTCCGGATGGCTGACCGCAACCGGGGCCGGCCCCGGGTCATGCATCCCAGTCCGCGTAGTCCCCCATCTGCACGTCGTCGCAGAAGGTCTCCCAGAACCCATCGGGCACGAGCGCGGTCTCGTCGATGCCGGAGAGGAGGTCGCGCAACTCTTCCGCCACCTCGTAGGTCTCCTCGTCGCCCTCGGCATAGAAGGGGAAGCGCGCGATCACGGCCTCGACGCATCGGTTGAACGAGTCGAGGTCCCTGTTCACGTGCCTAATCGCTGCTGGCTCGCTCGTGGGAGTCTCCACCACGTGACCGCCGGCCACATCAACGGCGATGGTGGTACTTCCGAACAGGCCACTCACCGCGATACCTACCAGCCCCCGCTCACCGAGCTCCGCGAAGTACACCGGCTCGCTCAGCGGTCGGTACTCGTAACCGATCAGCCCGCATGGGATACCAGCCTTCCCGAGATCGACAGCAACCTGGGCGGGCACCTTGGGCGGCACCTCAAGCGGAATCAAGACGAACTCGGGCTTCGGCAACTGCGGCAACGGCTGGTTCACGGGAGGATCCTCTCCCGACGGACTGCTCGGCAACACCCATAGGCCCGCGACTCCTGCCAGGCGGCCGGCCCCGACATCACTCAATCAAGTTCAGTAGCTGCGCTTGTTGGGCCAATCGGCGGGTTTGGTGCCGCGGGGCTCACCGTAGGGCTTGAAGCTGCGGCGGGTGACGGGCTGGGCGCCGCCGGCTTCGACTGTGGTGTTGGCGGTCCCGAGGGGGTTGGTGAGCAGAATGTCGAGGGTGTGGGCGGTGGTGGACTGGTTGGTGGTGGAACGCACCGCGGTCGGGGCGCCTGCGTGGCTGTAGGTGCGCGAGGCGTGGGTAATGAGGCCGACGGAGTCGGTGGTCAGTTCTGTCTCGCCGAGGTACAGGGTGCTGCCAGCGGGCGAGTTCTCAAGAATGCGGTTGCCGGCTGCGTCGTAGACGTAGGTGGTTTTGCTGGACTTGGTGGAGTTGGTGCCGTCGTCGTAGCTGACGGTGCTCGATTCGAGCTGCTGTTCGGGCGTCCACAGGAGGGTCTGGTCTGGGCTGGGGCCGCCGGGCAGGTCGCGGGTCCTGGTGGTGCCGGTGGCGTTGTAGGTGTAGCTGCCGCAGTTGCCGGTGGGGGTAGACACGACGGAGGTAAGGGTGTGGGGCTGGGGGCACTGTAGGTGTGGTCGTACTTGATGTTCTTGCTCGTATCGCCGGCCGGGTCGTACTCAGGCATCGTGGCTCGGTTGCCGAGCCAGTCGTAGGTGTAGGACTGGCGGTAGGCGGCCTGGCCTTCTTCCTCCCGGTCGTGCGTCGCCTCGGTATCCTGACGTCCACTCAGCAGGAGGGGACGCTATGGGGAAGCGTGACCGTCGCAGGAAGCGGCAGCAGGCGAAGCAGGCAGCGACCGCAGGGCAGCAGCAGGTGCCGGAGCGTGAGCCGAGCGGGCTGCCGGCACCTGAGCGGATACTCCTTCCCACCCACGACGCTCCCCTCCTCGAACTGCACTTCAACGACGGCATCACCTACGACGCGAAAGACCTGTGCCGGGCCTACTGGGAGTTCACCCAGCCCGGCACCTGGGCCCGGAACGTCGCTCAGATCGGGCAGACGACATACGTCTCCCAGACTGTCCGCACGTCCTGCCTGGTCTCTCTGCTCACCGTCCTTTGCCCGGGATGCACCATGCCGATCACGGTGACCAGCCGCTCCGAGATGACCGCCACCCGGCTCTGGAACGACGACTTCCCGCTCGAGCCCGTCCCTGCCCGGGCGGTCTGCCAGGACTGTCGCGCGAACGCCCAGGCCCAGGCCGCTGCCGAGAAAGCTCTGCAGCAGGAGCGCGCCGCGGCCGCGAACAAGCGGAAGGTCGACAGCGCGTCCGCCTGGCTGGGACGCAGCCTGCACGCCGATGAGCCGGTGACCTACCCCACCCCTCGCCAGGCCCTCGGTCTCCTCGCGCTCGCAGAGATCATCCTCCGCAACGCCTTGCAGTCGTTCGGCCCCCTCGAGGGCGTCGGCTACACCATCACCGCATCCGCGGACACCGACATCGAGCTGTTCCGCGACATGTTCCAGGCTCATTGGATCGCGGCCACCACGCCGGCCACGGTGAACTGCTTCACGTACGACGAGGACGATCAGGCCGAGACGATGTACGTGAACGCTGTCTGCTGGACGTTCCCCCGCTGGCTGGGGCCCACCGCCCATGAAGCCGCCACAGCCGCTGTCGACCTGATGAGCAAGTACCTGGTCGACCACACCGACACCGTCAGCGACACTCTTCAGTCCCTTGAAGCCGGCATGGCCGTGGACTACCTCAACGGCCTCCTCACCGACCGCTACGGCGAGCTCCCCATCCCCGAGCACCGCCTGCCCGACGCCTACGAGCACGCCCTTAAAGCCCTGCAGAGCGGCTACGCTCTCGAGCAGGTGATCTCCATGGCCTGGATGTCAGCCGCTGCCTCCGTCGCCTGGGGTCAGCGAACCCCCGGCCTCAAGCCCGGCGCCGTCTCATCCGCCTCCGTCACCAACCTTGAGCGCCGCATCGGGTTCGTCAAAGACCGGCCGGTGCAGCACTACGACGTGCCCAACTCGGTCCCGCGTCCCGCCATGCACAGCACCGCAGTCCGGTTCCTCGCTGAGCGGCAAGCTGAGCGGCAAGAAGCCGAGGCCGCACTCGCCCGCTTCAAGGCCATCCACCAGCGCATCAACAGCCGAGAAGTCCTGGAACAGGACCACGGCCCCGAGGCGAGCCCTGATGCCGGCTGGAAGACATTCGACGCCCAGACTTGGTTCAAGGACCTGGCCGAAGGCAAGACGGAGCGGGACAATTCTCCGGTCGTGACGTTCGCCGCCGTGACGCCGACCGGAGACCTGGCCATCCAGACGGCCACCGAGGCACAGATGCACGATGAGATCGGCGGCATGACCGAACGCCTCCCCCTGGATGGCACCGTCACCCTTGACGCCCTCGTTCCCGTCTTCATCGACCGTGAGACCCACAGGCCGAACCCCGTGGCCACCCGCATGATCGAACTTCTGGGGGGCGGGTTCGGAATCGTTAACGGGACCGTCGTCTTCCTTCAGACCCCCGTCGGTATCCGACACCCAAGCGACCTCGACGATGACCACCAGGAATTGTTGCGAGCCGCTCACGCTGCGGCAACGGCGTCAGCCGAGAGGTAACACAAGAGTGGTGGTCTCGGCTGTGTGAGCGGAGACCACCACCCCACGTGCTCGTCAGCTCTCGTTGAGGGCGCGGCGAACAGCCTCCAGGTATTCGTCGCGTGCTGGGCGAGTGTCGATGGTCCCCATGCCATGGCGTTCTTGTTGGACGCAACGGCTGACTACGCCGGCGTACGAAATAGCAGGTCTCGTGACCTCACCAGGTCCCTCGATCTGGATCGTGCTGACCGCAGCGACCATCCGGATTCCGTCAACTGCCTCTTTGCTGATCTCGAAGTTAGAGGCGGCTGTCAGGAGTTCCGCGTATGCCTGCCGTCGACGCTCGTCCGCTCGGGCACGGTGCTGTTCGTCCAGTGTGGCCTGCACGGTCGATATCAACGCGTTCGCCTGCGCCTGTCCCGCAGCTTCCGCGGCGGCTGCTTGTCGGTGGCCGGCCTTCCACGCGAAGAACCCCGTCACGATGCTGCCCAAGATGGCCGACCCGGCGGCGATCAGGGCGATCCCCCACTCACTCATACGGCGGATCCTGCCATGCGGGCCCTGGAGCGCGGGGTTTACCGCCGAGGTCGTTGCCGGGCAGGATCCGGCGCCCTCCGGATGACGTCACGCGAAGCGTCGAGGAAATCAGCCCGCCCCTGTTTGAGAGCAGGCCAGGCTGCAACCAGCGCGTCACTGTTGATCCACCCGCTTGCGTCCCGGCCCTCCTTCATGGCGGTGCTGTACGACCGCAGTGCCTCCTGCATGGTCAGTAGCACTTCATCAACCCGCTCGGGCCCAAGAAGCGACGTGCCTCGTCAGCTACAAACGCGCATGTGTCATCGACGCGGGGTTCTACCCCGTCGCACAACTCGCACGGCGTGTAGAACCCGTCGATCGCCATAGCCCTGTGCGCGACCATCTACTCCCGGGTGTGCTCGGCCTCGGCAATCTCACCCAGGTTAAGGAAGCACCGGTCCCAAGCGGAGAGAAGCCGCGCGTACGCCTCCTGCCGCTGTCCACGCAGTCACTGCTCGTGCTCGACCTGCGCCTGGTTGGATGGGCCAGCCGCTGTTCGTCGAGTGTGGCTCGGACGGTCGCTACTGAACTTGAATGGGTGATGTCGGGCTGTTCGCCGGACACCGCGCAGGTGGCTCCGGTAGTCCTGGGGCGGTGAGATATCCGCAGGGCGGCGGCTTGACCGACGCTGAGAGGGCCGCGCGGGAACGGGTCCGGTGCCAGGCCGTGGCTTGCTTCGAGGCTGGCGAGAAGAATCGTGAGATCGCTGCCACGTTGCGGGTCTCGGAGCGGTCCGTGGAACGTTGGCGGCGTCAGTGGCGCGAGGGCGGCCAGGCCGGGGTGGCCTCCAAGGGGTCACCCGGTCGTCCTCGGCTGTCCGAGGTGCAGATGGCGAGGCTGGAACGGGAGTTGGAGCGCGGTCCGCTGGCACACGGGTGGACCGACCAGCGGTGGACCCTGGCCCGGGTGAAGACGATGATCGGCCGGCTGTTCCACGTCTCGTACACCGTCGAGGGCACGTGGCGATTACTGCGGCGGCACGGCTGGTCGTGGCAGCAGCCTGCCCGGCGGGCGATCGAGCGGGACGACGACGCGGTGGAGCTGTGGAAGCGGGAGGTCTGGCCGCGGGTAAGAGCACCGCGGCGGTGAACAACGCCTGGGTGGTCTTCGAGGACGAGGCTGGCCAGTCGATGTTGCCGCCGCGTGCCAGGACTTGGGGCCGAAAGGGCAGCACCCCGGTCGTCCGCGTGCGCGGGCGGGGATCGGGCCGGGTGTCGATGGCGGGCATGACCTGTTACAAACCGGGTGAACGGTCTCGGCTGATCTACGCGATCCGCGAGTACCGGGGCCGTAAGGACGAAGCGAAGGGCTTCGGCTGGAAGGACTACCGAGACCTAGTCATCCGCGCCCATATACAGCTCGGCAGCCCGATTGTGCTCGTGTGGGACAACCTGCGTACGCACCTGGTCGCACCGCTGCAGGAGTTCATCGAGGCCAACACCGACTGGCTCACCGTGTTCCAGCTACCGACCTACGCCCCAGACCTCAACCCGCAGGAGGGCATCTGGTCCCTGGTCAAGCGCGACATCGGCAACCTGGCCGCCGCCGACCTCGGCCAGGTCACCCGCGCAGTGAAGCGCAAGCTCAAGATGCTCCAGTACCGGCCGGAGGTCATCGACGGCTGCCTGAGGGGCACCGGCCTGACCCTGCCGGTGTGACCGTCAGAAGAAGCCGAAGAAGCGAGCCCACCAGGTGGGCCGCTGAACGTGCGAGGGCAGTCGACTCGGCCCGTCATAGTCGCTTTCCAGCAGTTCCTCTGCAACCACGACATAGCCGAGCTCGACCAGCGCCCGGTTGGCCTTGGCAAGGTCCGCGCTGTCCAACTCGCCCTCGGCCTGGGCTTCCTCCGTTCCGAGGAAGGCCCCCGGGTTGTCGGCGCAGACCAGAGCCAGTGAGCCGAACTTGCTCACGCAGACGACGATCCGGGTTCCGCAGACGGTTGCGTCCCCGGGCACGACGACGCGTCCGTACTCGCTGGAGTCCTGGGTGTCCTGCTCGGCCGTACAGGGAGCTGCGAAGTCGTCTTCAAGCCGAGCCACCAGAGCACCGAAATCGACTGAGGTCTCGCCACGGTCGTAGTGCTGCGGCCACTCCAGCCACTCCGGATCATCGAGCTTGCGCAGCAACGCCAGCAGATCCGCTTCGCTCTCGGTCATGCGCCCATCTTGACGCAGCAGCCACCTGCGGAGCAGCCCCGGGCACCACCACGCTCACCGCTCCCCGACATCACCCATTCAAGTTCAGTATCAGCGCGTCCGACTGTGTCCGTCCTGCGGCTTCTGCCCCAGCAGACTGGCGGTGGCGGCGTTTCTCGTGAAGCAGCCCGTTGCGATGCCGCCTACGACGGCCGACCCCGCGCCGATTACGGCGCTCACCCAATCACTCATACGGCGGATCCTGCCACGCGGTTACATGAGCGTGTCGCCGATCTTGGATTGGAGGTGGGAAGGCCTGGTCAGTGGCTCTACGGGGCCAGATCAACCAGAGGGTGGTCCGTCGGCTGCCTGCTCGTCGCAGGTGGACACCGCGGCTTCGCTCTCAGTCTTGGCCGCGGCGGGAATGAGCACGGTGTCTTGTCGGTCGCCAATCAGGGTGTCGTAGGCGATCTGAAGCACTTCATGGCTTTTGAGGTCTGGCTGCTCGGCCTGGACGCGACGGATCTGGGTTTCGACGCGTTTGAAGTCGGCGGGCGGCATTACGTTGCTCAGATTAGTGAGGAACAAGGTGAGGAGTTCGGGACCGGTTTCCAGCCCGTCTTCGAGAACGCGCAGGAGTCCGTCCAAGGGGTGGGAGTCGGAGGTGCGGTGGCTCACTTCCAACATCCTCAGCTGGTCGAAGGCGGTTCCCGTGAGCTCTGCGGTCCGTTGGCCCATGTACATGGTGACCCTTTGGTAGATCGACCTGGCCTGGGCCTGGAGATCGTCTAGATCGGCCTGCTGCATCTGCGGCTGTGTTCTCTGGTGGAAGGCTTCGCGGAAGAGCTGCGAGACCTCCGCCAGTTCGTCGGCAAACGGACGCGGGGCGGAGGCCGGTTCGGCCGGGCTCCACGGCCGCGGGATGGTCACGGCCGGCAGGGTGGTCGACTGGGGGATTCGGTGGGCCGGTACGCGGTAGAGGGCAGAGACGAACTCTCCATACGCCGATTCCAACTGGTCGACGTACCGTCGGGCCTCCTCGAGACGGCCGTTCTGAAGGTCAGCAGCCATGTACTGGGCGGCAGTCAGCCACGCCCTGGCGGCGACCCTGGCCGTCGCAATGGTTTCCAGAGTGCGGGCCTGTTCTGCCTGCTCTGATGCTGTCCGCGTGGCCGTAGCGTCATCCCGGCGCTTCGCCCGCTGTACCAGAAGGGCGCCGGCGGCGCCCAAGCCTGCGCCGCCGAGGCCGCTGACCGTCGCGAGGATCGTCTCCAACATCGCCATCGCGTGATCGTCCACCGCGCCCCCACCAGCCACAACGCCCTGTCCAGAATCTGGCCGAGACCGTGCGGCCTGGCGAATTCCCGATGAGATGCTCGGAGCTCCCTTCCTCTGTCCAGCGCGGCGGCAATCAAGGCGTTCCCCCACACTCATACGGCGGATCCTGCCACGCGGCTCGGGCGCGGCGGATATCACCTGGCGGCGTGAGGGCCGTTCATGCCCGCCCGCAGCCGGGCGCGGTAGCGTCGACTGCAGCACCCCCACCCAGCCCGCGGGACGTAGGACGGACGATGAGCACAGCCCACGACTACCACGGCATCGACACCCCCGAGCGAGCGCTGAAGTACGCCGTCCAGCACATCCGTGGCGACCGCGCCCAGATCATCGAGCCGCCCCCCTGTCGCCGACCTGGGACCACGAAGCCGCCGCCGGGACCATCCGCGATCAGAGTTCCCGCGTTCGGGAACTCGGATGCGTCAATGAGCCGCTTTCATCCTGAATAGCTGCAGGTCAGCAGTGTGTGGACGGCGTGGACGACAGTGCCGATGCGGCGGGTGGAGCATCTGGCTCGCCGGAGCAGTCGCCAGGACTTCAGCTGCGCGAAGGCGCGTTCGCCGGGTGCTCGAAGTCGGGCGTGGTCGCGATTGAACTCCTGGTAGTGCTCGGGCTGTTCGCGGTGGCGGTAGTAGGGTGCGGAAAATGGCGCCGACGCCCTGGTAGGCGCGGTCCGCGAGGACGAGGATCTGCCTGGTGAAGCAGGCCTGGGCGATGACGTGGGCACGCGCGGCGGTCAGGTCGTGGGTGCGTCCTGGCGTGGCCCGGGAGAACCAGAGCGGCGTGCCGTCCGGTCGTGCGATGACCTGGACGTTCATGCCGTGCTGCTTCGAGGTTTCCGGTGACACGGCGCCTTGGCGTCGTTGCTGAATCCTCTTGACCGGGTATCTCGGCCTCATCAGCTTCTGGACCGCCTGGTGCCTCGGTCCGAGCGGGCAGGGCTACTGGCTCAAGGCCGCGCGGGTGACGCCTATCGGCAGCAGGTCCTCGCACGCACGACCGCCGACGTTCCTGTCCGACCTCGGCGGCCCCTTCCTCCTCCACAAGGCACCCGACCCAGCGGACGAAGACACCGAGACCACGAGCACCGAACCCAGCTGAGCCCGGGATCTCTGGGAGAGCTGCCAGAACGCCCGTCATGCCGCACGGCCAGAGCAGCCTGCCAAGAACTCCATGTGGTATCGAGACCGAGGCCCGGCCGCCACCGCGATGTTCCCGTACACCCCAACCGACTTTTCGTTTAGCGCAGTTGGCTTGTTCACCGTAGGGTCTGCTGCCGAGGGGGAGCCCCTCGCTCGGCGGGGGAAGGGGGAGCCATGGAGATCTACGTCCACTGGCTTGACGGTGAGCATCTGCGCGTGTCCGGGTGGGGTCCGCAGGACACGTCCTTGGCCGTCATGCTGAAGATCCAGGCCCTGTTGGGGCACACGGTGGTGCTGAGCGACGTGCAGCTCATCGACAGCCACGCGGTGCAGGCTCTGTTCGAGACGGAAGACTTCCGGTCCTTCGTACGCAGCTGCCCTTCGTTCCTGCGCTGTACCACCGCCGCTCCGGCCGACAGCGGCCCGTTCGCCCTGGTCACCACCGGCCTGCACCGCGCCTTGGAGCCCGGCTGGCTCTCGTCTTCGTTCGACACGGCAGAGCCCCTGGTCAGGCTGTCCGAGGCCGTTCTGGAGCGCGGGGAGGCGAATCCCGGGCCGCTGTTCGCGCGGGGCACCGCGCTGGGTGCACGGTACGAGGAGGGCGGAGCGATCCGGCGCAGGCTCGAGGCCGTGGCCTGGACCCTGCACCACTTCTCCCGCGAGGCGGGAGTGCCGTTGGGCACGAGCGCCGTGGGGCGCCCCTGCTCGTACCGCGACGTGCTGGAGGAGGTGGCGGAGCTGCCGGGGCTCCCCGGTCACGACTACGCCCCGGTGGAACGCACGCTCGCCTATCTCGACGAGCACGTGGAGCCGTCGGACCGGCACCGCAGGGCCGTGCTCTTGGCCCGGCTCGACGCGACTGACCCGCCGCACAGGACGGCGATGTGGAACACCGCGACGCAGGCCTGGAACGCGGCGGTGCAGCGGACTCTGGGCACCGACGGGGCGTCCCCGCGGTCGCTCCCGGGAGCGGCCGACATCGGGCTGTACTTCGGGCGTCCGACGGACGCACTCTTCGAGCCCTCAGGCCCCGGTGCCACAGCCCCTGCGGAGCACGGGATGGCCCCGGGTAGCCTGGCGGCGGTCGCCGAGCTGGGCTGGCAGGACATCGCGAAGATCTATCAGGACGAGGTCGTGACCCGTCGGCGCGAAGCCTTCCAGGCGGCGCTGCGCGCCGGAGACGCGTCGGCGGCCGACGACGCCCTCCCCGCCCTGCTCCGGGCGATCCGGCGGAAGCTGCCGGCCTCCGGAGAGCGGCCCGGGCGGCTCGCCTGGGCCGCAGCCGAGACCGGCCTCGGGCTCGCCGGCGCAGGACTTGCGCTCGGCACCGGCGAGACCCTTGGACTCGTGGGACCGGCGCTGGCGTTCGGCCTGGCGGCCGAGCGTCTGCTCCGGGGCGGCCGCAGCCGGTCACACATCGTCAACACGCTCATGACGGCGGGCAGAAGAGGGACCTGGACCCGGCACGGCGAAGCCTGACGGAGCGCCTGATGCTGGGCACTCGAGTGGCCGGCGCCGACGATCGACGCCGGCTCCGGGACGGTCCCGGAGGGTCGGCCGGTCAGCCCGACGGCCGGCTCATCCGTGACCGCGTCGACCTCGACACGATCACGAGCCAGCACCCGCGCTGGGCGGAGAGGGGAGACATGGAGGCATTGCCAAATCCTGTGGACTGACCCGACAGCCACAATGGCCGGTCGGTCAAGCAAGCGGCTTGCGGTAACGGATGTACTCGTTCCGCCGCTGGAATCCCACACTCTCGTAGAGGTCGTAGGACCGGTGCGGGTTTGCCGTGCCCGTGAACAGCCGAGCGGTTGTTGCACCCTGCTCGCGAAGGCTCCGCAGCCCGTCCAGCAGCAGGACCCGGCCGATTCCGAGGCGTTGCTGGTCCGTCCGGACACTCAGCTCTTCCACCTCGCCCACGGTGTGGTCGTGACGGCGGACGGAGCAGAGGGCGACGCCGACCATGTCCTGCCCGTTCCAGGCAGCCCTCCAGCATGCCGGGTCGGCGGTGTCGACGAAGTCCTGGAAAGGCCATCTCTGAGTGAAACCGCGGTCCGCGTACGAATCGACGACCGTCCTCCAGGCTGCACGGTAGTGGCTTGTCGCGATCGGCCCTGTCCGTATCCCGGCTGGCAGTTCGCTGCCCGGCTCGGGCAACTGCTGCAGATCGCCCAGCTCCAGCTCGACCAGGCTGAAGACACGTCGGTAGCCGGCTGCGCGCAGAAGTGCCGTGGCGTCCTGCTCGGAGGCCATGGCGTTCGCGCCGATCACTGCCGCCCGCGCCGTTCCATGCTGTTTGACGAGCTGGCGGATCCGTTCTTCGGCCCAGCTCAGCATGGCTGAGCCGATGCCTTGGCGGCGATGCGCGGGCAAGAGGTAGCCGCGGTGCAGGTACAGCCACGTATCGTCCCGCTCTTGCCACCACCGGATCGTCGAGTAGCCGACGACGCTGCCGTCGAGCAGCACCAGGATCTGGTTCTTGGACGGCTCCTCCAACTTGGCAGTAGCTTCGGCGATCTCGGCCGCTGTCGGGAGCCCTTCCACAACCGAATGGACATCGACCCGGTCCCGTTCAACACACCCCAGCCGCACGGCGGCCATGGCGCCGTGGTCTTCGTCGCCGCGATACGGCCGGAACCCGAGGCCGACCGGAAGGTCCTGTCCTGCCGTGCCATGCAACATGACCGGATGTTCTCGAACTTCGAGGCAGGTCCGCCACCCTTTTCACGCCGCGGTCGTCTGCGGCCGTTCAATGAGCTGGCCGCGTTCAAAGCGGGCCCCAGCGAGTGCTCCTTGTCCTCGGCGTTGTAGATGTCCTGGATGGCCTTCTTCGACGTGGGCTGAGCTGACTTCGGGAGGCTGTCGGGGCAGTTGGCCGTTTTGTGAACCCAGCACCTTTGGTGGCGGGTTTCGGGGAAGACCTCGTTCAACGCGTTCCAGAAGCCCAGGGCTCCGTCGCTGACGGCGAGGACGGGAGCGCGCATGCCGCGCCGATGGCAGTCCCGCAGCAGGCTCGCCCAGGAGTCCGAGGACTGGCGGTAGCCGTCGGCCATCGCGATCAGCTCCTTGGTTCCGTCCGCGCGTACGCCCATGACGACCAGGACCGCAGCCTTCGTCTGCTCCAGCCGTATGCGCAGGTGGATACCGTCGGCCCAGACGTAGACGTAGTCCGTGGCGGACAGGTCGCGCTCGCTGAATGCCTTGTGGTCGGCCTGCCGCTGGGCGGTCAGCCGGGTGACGGTGGCCGGCGACAGGCCGGCCGAGGAGCCGAGGAACTGCTCCAGCGCGGGCACGAAGTCCCCGCTGGACAGGCCGTGGAGGTAGAGGAGCGGCAGCACCTCGCTGATCTGCGGGGACTTGCGGCACCACGGCGGCAGGGTCACCGAGGAGAACCTTTGCGCTCGCCGGTTGCCTCGTCGACGCGCTTGTCGTTGACGCGGGGCCTTCACCTCGACCGTTCCGGCCGCGGTAGTCACCTTCCTCGGCTGGTGATAACCGTTGCGGACCACCAGGCGGCGCCCAGCCTCGTCTCGCTGGTCGGCCAACTCCGCAATATAGACGTTGACTTCAGCCTCCAGGGCGGCGGCCAGAACCTGCCTCGCGCCCTCGCGGACGATGTCGTCGATCAGAGAACCGGTCTCGGTCGTTCCATCGGCAGTCACTACGCTCAGCACGGGCGTGCCTTCCCAACCGAAGGTGCAACGTCGGCCTACTCGATGACCAGAAGTCAATCACTCGGGAAGGTACGCCCTTCGCGTCCAACCCGAGGCCGATCCACAGGTCATGAGCATTGCTCAGTCTTGACGGCGGGTTGTCCCATAAATGATCTTCAGGTCGTTCGGGCATGGCTGGCACCCGCCCACCCCCGCGAGCGGGTCATCGTCGCCGCCAACGCGACCCACGAGGCGCTCGCCGCCTGCCCGTGGATCGTGGAGGTACTCACCGCCGAAGAACTGATGTCCACAAGCGCGCTGTGGTTCGTCGAGCAGATCGTCGACAGCCTGACCGAATCCGGCCTCTCCCCCCACCAGGCCGTTCACGGCTACTGCGCGATCTGGTACTACACGGCCGGAGAGATCGTGGTCAGGACGACAGCGGCACGACGACGCACAGACGACGACCGCGCGACCTACCGGGAACACGTCTTTGCCGACCTCGACCCACGCGAACTGCCCCGCCTGGCACAAGTCGCAGACCAATGGGCCACACTGACCACACAGGACACCTACCTCAACGGCCTCCACGCCCTGGTAGACGGCCTCCTCACCACCCGCTGACCACACGCCCCTAGCCACGCAACCGGACGCCACAGGCCGCCGGCCGGCCCATCAACCCCATGACGACAGGCACGGCAGACACCCCATCAACCCCCTGCAGGCCCTCCCCTACGAGAAAGGGACGCCTGACCCAGGCCTCGCCATCCAGCACGGCCGCCACGACGCCTCCGTGGCCGGCGGTGCAGCTACACGGGGTCGCCGCACCAATGCCGGGCAAGTGGGCAGCCGGCTCTTTGCCGGAAGGTCTGCAGGCGCGGTGACAGGGTGGGCAGAGCGCGTCCGCCGGGTTGACAGCAGCGGGGGCGACGCGGCCGCAGGACGCGCGGCAGCCAGAGGGTCAGTGGATCGGCCGGCACTTCCCGGCAGACGATGATGCCGTTCAGCTGAGCGGTGGCAGGAGGGGGAGCCGGGCAGCGAGGAACTTCGGAGCCATACCGCGGTAGCTGTCGGTGATCAGTTCGGCAAGCTCGGTCCAGTCAGTATCGTCACCGAGAACAGCAACGACCACGTCTTGGCCCCAGCCGGCACGGAAGAACGGGAACCCGGGGGCGGTCAGGCCGAGCAGGTCGTCGGCGGGCACCCGGAACGTCATCACGACCAGCTCCTGCCCCTCGGACGCGTACGGGGCGTAGACCGGGGAGCGATCCACGTCCGGCGCGTAGAGGTGGGCGAACGTCCGCGTACGGATCCGCCAACGCACACCGACCCAGGCCGGTTCCTCGTAGGACTCGGGCAATTGACGGCAGATCGACCGGACCCTGCTCACGATCTCCGGCGGCACGTCTCCAGGACTCGACATACACCGACACTACCCACCCCCGACAACACGTCGCGGCCCTCAGCCAAACCGCAGCTGACCCCGACCAGACCGTGTCGGCCTCACTGGCCGCAGTCGCGGGCACCGTGAGCTGGTGGCGTTGACGCCTCCGATCTAGGCTGCCGCACGATCTGGTCGCGGCTTCGCCCCGGGCTCCGCGCAGCCGGGCACCCGCCGCGTGCGGGTCGTGGCCGATCACACGGGCAAGCTGCTGTGGATCTCGCCCGCTCTGCCCGGCGGTGCCCACGACCTGGCCGCCGCGTGTACCCACCGCATCGTCCGGATCTGCGAACGCCAGGGCGTTCCGATCCTCGCCGACCGCGTCTACATCGGGGTGGGCTCCTGGGTGACCACACCGATCAGGAGGCTGCCTCATCAAGACCTCACCACGACCCGGCAGACGAGCAACCGGGCCCTGGCAGCGGCACGATTTTCCGGTCGAACGAAGCGGCGCGCGGCTGAAGTCCTGGCGCGTCCTTCTCAGATCCCGCTGCAGTCCCAACCGCATGCCCGTCATCGCCGCAGTCGCCCTCACCTGGAGCGTCAACGTTGAAAACGCTCAGCAACCGGAAGACGGGAGGTGATCCAGGGCCCGCTGTGTACATAGCTCGCAGTGGAAAATCGGCATGCGACACCTCGGTCGCACCCTGAGAATGGCCCCATGGTCCACCAGATCGAAGTGCCCGACCCCAACGATGCTGAATCCGTGGGCCGTATGTTCCTCAGAGCCTGGCTCCAGACCTACCCGAACGAGGACGCCGGCGTTGATGAGGCGTGGATTCTTGAGCAACGTGGGTCCGCTGTCACCGCGGAGGGTATCGGGCAGTGGCAACAGTTCATCGAGGAGGCGATACGTCACCCAGAGCTGGTGTTCTGCCGCGTCGTCCGTTCCGGGGCGGAGATTGTTGGAGTCCTCTGCGGCCGCCGGGGCGCGGTGGTCACTCTCGGACCGATGTATCTGCTGAACGAAGCCCAAGGTCGGGGTACCGGCCATCGACTGATGGGCGAGTTCCAAGCATGGGCAGGCGACGCCCCTATCCGCTTGTGGGTGACTGAGTACAACGAGAGAGCAGTTCAGTTCTACGAGCGTCACGGATTCAAGCTCACGGGTGAGCGTGAGCTGTGGCGAGGCAAGTTGCCCAACGTCCGCATGGCCTGTGACCTGGTGACGCGATCCGAGATCGTATGACAACCGACGGTGCCGATGAGACGCGAGTCACTCAGAGTGGCTGCGCCACAGAAGCTGTGTCAGAACCCAGCGACATGAGCAGCGCCGACTGACGTTTCGAATGGCGGCCCTTCAGGGACTCCCTTCGCCGTGACCGAAGGGGCTTTGGTGCTCACAACGGGACTCATGCCGTTAGGGGCTGTCCCGTATGAGGCTGTGAGCCGAGAGGTCGGCTGGCAGTCCTGTCGGCCGATGAAGTCCGAGAAGCCGAACAGGTGTCCACTTCACGGCGGTGGGGCGGCTGTACAGAGACTCATGGGGCGTCTGATCGTGGAGGTCGCCGGATCGAGGCTCGTGAATGGCGGCGTTGACCCCGCGGGGCCGATGGAACCGGTGTGTGTGATCACGGCATTGAAGCAGTCCTGAACAGCCCCCTTCACCGGGCTCAGCCCGAGTGCCTTCGTCAAGCTGGTGACCGTGCCGCGGCGCGAGGGTGCGGACGCGGTCCACAGGGGCGACCGCGGAGTCCTCCGCTGGAGGACCAGGCCCTGCTGGTGGCCGCGTACTGGTGCACGGGCACGAACTCGACGCGGTGTGGCGGTGCGAATGGCGCCGCGACAGCCGCTGACACCCCTGCCCGGGCCGCCGGTCACCGCGGCGCCGACGCCGTGATGAGGGCCGCAGGATGTGGGCGCTACCGCCGACCGGTACTGCGCTCAGTCGCACGCCCGCTGCCTGACCCTCCTGCCGGCCGGTGGGGAATCTTCAAGCGCCGGCTGGGATCACGTTCCGCGCTGTCTGCCCTTCAGAAGCTGCTGGAGCCGGCCAGGGCTCGTACGGTCGTCTAGGACACTCCGCCGCAGGGCGGGTGCCGCCGGGCTGGTGCCGGTCCCGTCACTTCTCCGAGCACGACGGAACCGGCCCCCTGGGCCGTACGCCTGGGTGCTGTGGAGACGGGTGGTCGCGCAGTGCGGAGTCACACAACAGCTCGCAGCCGAGCACGACATCCTCTGGGAACGACTTCTCAGGAGTCGCCGCTGGCTGCCCTCGCACCGGCCGAGCCGAACGAAGTCGTCATCGACCTCGCTGCGACAGGCCAGTCGGGGCCGCAGCCGTAGGGTGCAGCCAACCGCCAGGCGAAGGACAGCCTTTGTCCCCTCGCAGCCGTAGGCAGCGAAACCGCTTGGGGTACGGGATGGTGAGGGGCGAGCATGACGCGGCAGGATGCTCCGCATGACATTGCCCACCCCCGAGCTGCACACCGCCCGCCTGCGACTGCGCCCGTTCACCGACGCCGACGCGGCACCGCTCTACGCGCTGCAAAGCAACGCCGACGTGCTGCGTTACTGGGACTCCCCGCCGTGGACCGAACCCGCCCGCGCCCAGCGCTTCATAGCGACCTGCCGGACGATCGAGGAGGAAGGCACAGGAGCACGGGTGGCCGTCGAACGTGTCTCCGACGACGCGTTCCTCGGTTGGTGCGCCCTGACCAGCTGGAACCCGGACTTCCGCAGCGCGTCCCTGGGCTACGTCTTCGACGCCGCCGCGTGGGGCCACGGCTACGCCACGGAGACCGCGCACTCCGTCCTGCGGTGGGCGTTCGACACCCTGGACCTGAACCGCGTCCAAGCCGAGACCGACACCCGCAACGTGGCGTCGGCCCGGGTCCTGGAGAAGCTCGGCTTCGTCCGCGAGGGCACCCTCCGCGAGGACTGCGTCGTCAACGGCGACGTCTCCGACTCCTGGGTCTTCGGCCTCCTCCGCCGCGAGTGGCACCCGAAGGCCGGCCGCTAGGGGTGTCTTTCCGATCACCGGATCTTGGTCTGGCCTTGAGGGATGGAGCGATTCCTGACGCTGCGTGGGCGGTGATCGAGCCGTTGCTGCCGCCTGCGGGCCGGGCCCGTGGCCGGTGGCCGGTGGCCGGTGGCGGAATCACCGGCAGGTGTTTGAGGGCATCGTGTTCGAATTCCGCACCGCCCTGCCCTGGAGGGACCTGCCCGAGAGGTTCGGGCCCTGGCAGACGGTCCCCGGACAGTTCGCCTGTTGGGCAGCCGACGGCACCTTCGACCGTCTCCTGGCCTCCGCCCAGACACGGGCGGAGGTGGACTGGCTGATCGCGATCGATTCCACGATCGTGCGGGCCCATCAGCACGCGGGCTGCCAAAGGGGCTCGAAGAAGCTGGACTGGGATGCTGCCGCGGCGGGCTGACCAGCAAAATTCATCTCGCCTGCGACGGCCGGGCAGGCCTTTGGCCTTCCTGATCACCGCCGGCAACCGCAACGACTACACCCAGGCCGAAGCCGTCATCAGCATGATCCGCGTCCTCGGGCCGGGCCCGTGCAGACCCCGGCCCCGGCCCGACCACGTCGTCGCGGACAAGGGCTACTCGGCCCGCAGCTTCTGGGCCTACCTCCGTCGGCGCGGGATCAAAGCCACGATCCCCGAACGCGTCGACCAACTCGCCGGCCGCAAGCGACGCCGTGAACGGCGCTGCAGGTTCGACAAGGCCGCCTACCGGCGCCGCAACGTCGTCGAACGCTGTTTCCGCCGCCTCAAGCAATGGCGCGGCATCGCCACCCGCTACGACAAACACCGCGACCGCTACCTCGCCGCCGTCACCCTCGCCAGCACACTCATCTGGCTCGACCAGTGATCGACAAGACGCCCCCTAACTGATCGTTTCAGAATGAAACGCCACTGCGCCGAGGCAGTCCTGCCGGACAACACCCCCGCGATCTTTCCGTCAACGGCATACAGCGATCGGCTCGCCGCGAACCACCCTCACTGTCGACGCGCTGTGGACGTACGAGAACAACGGCCGGCCGCATCGCCGAACTCCACGCCGGAACCCTAGAACCGGCCTGAGCCGGCCCGCCCCGCCCTCTCGGTCGCCGAGCACGACTGCGCCGGAGGGCGGGGCGGGGCACCGCCGGCCTCCGGCGCTGCAGCCACCACGTCCTCGACCGTCGCGTAACTGTCGGTGAAGTCGCCCCACGGCGTGGCCATAGCGCCGAGGTCGTAGTCGTCGATCGATGTCAGGTGCTGCAGGTTCGCCGTCATCGTCGCGAATGCGGCGGCGTTCCAGGGCGAGCACCCCCTCGCCCGCCCCATGGCCGACCTGCGCTGGCACCACGCCGCGTACCCGACGAACGGCTACACCCGGATCCTCATCCCGCCCCGCGGTCGTGCGCCTGGACTTCGACGAGGACCGACCCCTGACCGCAGCAGCGCACCGCGAGCTGTTCCAGGCGTTCATCGGCGCGGCGCCCACCGCCCCGCAGTCCCTTGCAGGGGCCATCACCGCCTTCCGCACCGCGCTCGGTCTGCCTTCCCGGCTCGAGCGCATCAGCTGGGCACGTCATGGGAAGGCGCTCCCGCCCCGCGTCGCCGCGAGCTGCGCACCCTCGAGGACGGCTCCGACCTCATCCCTGCGCGGCGGCGGCTCGTCGGGTGGATGGTGTCCGGCCAGGGCGTGCGGCTGCTCGTCGGGCCGACGGGCGTAGTCCTCGAGCGGGCGACAGTGGTCGAGCCGCAAGCGGCGCTGAGCGCGTGGCTGCACTTCACGAAGGACACCGGACAGCCCGCCCCGCAAAGCGACGGCCGCACCTCACCCCACCACCCCCGCCCCGAGCCCGGGACGGCGGTCGGCTGACGGACACGTTCGTACGCGAGACCTGCGAACGAGACCGCCGAGGCCGCAAGAGCCGTCCTACCGTGTCGGATCTGCTGTCCCTGGTCCTGGTCGTCCTTGAGGAGCTGACGGTCCGCACCTCGCGGCCGGGGCAGCGGATGCCCTGAAACCCAGGCCCAGACCACACCGTCAAGGTCTTCCTCCGGTGCACGGTCCGGGTACCCCCGGCACCGTCGACGCCGTCCATGAGTCGGAATCCGCCTCAGGATCAACCGGCAGGCCCACGCGCCGGCGGGCCGTGGCCGCCATCACCGTGGCCAGCACCTCACGGGCCCCCAGGGCGACCTTGGCGGCCAGGATGTCGATGGCGGTCAGGGTGTTGTCGGTGGACGCCGCGCTCCAGCCGTACTCGGCTGCGGCGTTCGCGAGTTCGCATGCCGCCTCCGCCGCCCGGTCCGTGCGTTCCTTGATGCCGGGCCACGCTCGCTCCACCAGCCCCATGCCGACGACAACGCCACCAGGGCCATGTTCATGTGTATGCCGGCAGGGGGCACGCTGTCAGGCTGTGGCCGGCCAGACCGGGAGCAGGTAGTGCTCGGCGATGGGTTCGCTGTCCTCCTGGACGCCGTCGGGGTTGATTCCCCGGCAGCGGGCGTGGAAGCGCATGTGGTAGTCGCCCGGGCCGGCGAAGGCGAGGTCGACGTCGTAGACCTCCATGTCTTCGGTCTCCTCGTCGGGTCCCATGCAGGCCGTGAGGTGGGCGGTTTCCGTGGTGGAGGTGTAGTCGAACTCGGCGATGTCTTCCCACGGCTGTGATTCGTCGGGGTCAAGCCGGGTGGGCGACAGGCCGAAGCTGATCACCGCCGTGCCGGCGCTGATCCCCGCGATCGCGACGGCGTGGTCCTTGGCTCCTGCGGCCAGGCCGTTGTTTCCGGCCGCGGTGATCGTCCGGTTCTTGAGGTGGCCGGGGTCACCGTCGCCGAGGACGTAGAACTGGTTCTCCGCTACAGAGAAGCGGTAGGGACCTTTCACTTTTGGCCCTCCAGGAAAGCCAGAACCTCACGGCTAGTTCATGCGGGAGTAGAAGGCGTCGCCTGGGAGGATGCGGTGGGAATTATAGAACTGGCCGAGCTGGTTTCCGCACTGCCGGTTGTGCTCGGCGGCGATCATCTTGCGGCTCTGGGTCTTGCCGAGTACCCTTCCGCCTTCCTTGGCCGACGCGTAGGGGTACTCGTCGCACTGCATCCCCCTGGGCCGGGCCAGGGACGACGGGCAGGTCTTCTGCCGGTTCTTCTTGGCCTGGGCAGGGGTGGTGCAGTGCAGGGGCTTGCTGTAGCCGGGCTTGCCCTCCAGGACGCGCTGGGCGTCGTAGACGCGCCTGGCCATCGCGCCCCACTTCGGGTTCGACCGGCTCAGGGAGAAGTCCGGGACGACTGCGGGATGGACGCAGCCGCGCTTGCCGCCGTTGGTGGCCTTCTCGGAGTCGCACCGGACCGTACCCATGGCCGGAGCCGAGGTCGTCACCGGAACAGCCGGCGCAGACGCGAACGTGAGCAGCAGCACCGGCTTATGGTTGTCGATCTTGCTGCCGTAGCTGGTGAGGGTGAAGTCGAAGTTCGCGGTCCGGTTCAGGGCGACCATCTTCATGACCTGCGCCGAGGGCGTGCAGGAGCGGGCGCCCCTGCCGCACGACACCTTGACGGTCAGGCTGACGGACGCGACCTCGCCATCCCTCTCGCCTGGGTGATCCTGACACTGAAGCTTCCTTCCAGCTGTTGGACTTGCTGTTCAGCTGCTGCGTCTGGGTGGTGACGCCGGACATGAAGCCGGTGGGCCTCGTCCTGTCGTCCCGGAAAGTGATCTCGATACCTCCCTTCGCCTGCCCGAACGTCCGCGTGTACTTGACCTCCGCATTGGCCGCCGCGGAAACGGTCACCCCCATCACCGGGCGGTTCGGCACGACAGGCTCGGCCTGCGCTCCGGGGACTGCGGCCGCCATGACCAGGGCGGCGGAAGCGGAGACTCCTGCAGTGATCAGGCGGCTGGGAAAGGGTGTGGGAACGATGGGATCCCCCGATCGAGAATGCTAGAGCTGCGCTCTTGCGACAGGCGCACGGCGAGGTCATCAGCGAGCTCTTGGCGGGCGGTGCAGGGGCCGGTTTGTTCACTGCTTTCGCCAGCGTCGCCAAGGCGAAGATGGAGGCCACCACCCAGCGCGAGAAGAACAAGCAGGACACCGAGACAGAGCGACTCAGGATCGCACCGCAGGAACGCATCGATGGCCTCCAGGCCACGAGCGGCCAGCTCTCCGCCGCCGATACGGATGACCTGACGCAAGAATGAGCTGGCGACGTCCAAAGCGTCCTGCCGGCCGGCGACGCCCCGGCGGCGCCGAAACCGTCGGCGGTCGCCGAGCGCAGCCCGATCGTACGGATACCGAACTGGTGCTCAGCACAAAGGTGAGATGAGCACACCGGGCAGCTCACCGGCCTCCGCGGCATCCTCGTCGACGCTCACACCGGTGTAGGCGCCGACGGGCGTGAACGCCAGCTTGGGCAGACGCTCACCATGCTCCTCGAAGTACGCGACCACTTCGGCCTCACCAGCCTCGGGCATCGACGGGAACATCGCACCGGCGGCACCAAGGCGCAGCACGTACGTCCGCTCACCGCACGTGCCGTACATCGCGCGGTTCACAAGCGGGGAGGGCCGGCCCGGCTGCCCGGCAGCTCGCCACACGCGGTGCACGCGGCCGGCTCGTCGAGGTCGGCACCCAGGTTGATGGAGAGCTCGATCAGTCGCGCGGCGTCGACCAGCTCGGTCCGGACGCAGGTCAGGGGCGGGCGATGCCTTCGATCTCGCCGAACCGCTGCCCGTTTCCGACGCTGTGGGGTGGCCGCGATGGATTCCGCCGCGTTCTCCGCCGATGAGATGCGGACGCTGTCCCCTCCGGGCAGAGTGGGGAGGAACCGTTCGTACCGAGGAGGTCCCGCGTGGTCCCGCGTGCTGGAGACCGGGACGAAGCGATGCGAGCATTGTCGTGACGTCGGAGTGATCGATGTTCCGCAGACGGCCGGCCGACAACAGCGAGGACCTTCTGGTCCGGCTCGGGTCGCTGACCGCCAGGGCGCGGGAGCTGGCCGAGATGCAGCGTTCCCGTGTCGAGCTCGCCGTGGCCCTGCAGCGCGGCATGCTGCCCTCGGAACTGCCCAGTTTTCCGGGCGCCCGGCTGGCCGTCCGCTATGAGCCCGCCAACCACGGGCTCAACGTCGGCGGTGACTGGTACGACGCCTTCTCTCTGCCCGGCGGGCAGATCGGCATGTCCATCGGTGACGTGCAGGGGCACAACATCGAGGCCGCCGCCTTCATGGGTCAGGTCCGTGTGGCACTTCGCGCGCTGGCCTCCGTCACCGGAGACCCGGGAGAGCTGCTCGGCCGCACCAACGACCTGCTCATCTCTCTGGGCGCCGACCTCTTCGCCACCTGCACCTTCCTGCGGCTCGACCCCGCTGCCGGCACCCTGGAGTGCGCCCGGGCCGGTCACATCCCCCACATCTGGGCCACCACCGACGGCCGCTCCGGCATCGACGACAGCGAGGGCGGGCCTCCGCTCGGTGTGCTGCGCGGCGTCGACTACCCGGCCACGCGCCACCGGCTCACCGCCGACGGGGTCTTCGTCCTCCTGACCGACGGGGTGGTGGAGGGGCCCTCGCTCCACGTCGACGAGGGTCTGGACCGGGTGACGCGGCTCGCCGGGATCACCGCCGTCGCCGGGCTGGACGTCGACGGGCTCGCCACCGCCGTCATGAAGCTGGCGGCCACGGTGGGGCACGAGGACGACGCGGCCGTCCTGGTCGTCGGCCACGACGGCGGTCCGGCCCGGTCGGCGGCCGAGGAGTGAGGGGAGGGGGCTCGCCTCGGGCCGGGTCGGTCCTCGGACCGCCCGGGCCCGTGCCGGACGGCGGCGCCCGACACGCAGGGGCCTTGCCCGGTCGTGGCGGCCCGGCCGGTGTCTGATGGCTGACGTGTTGGATACTCGGCAGTACCAGTCCTCTACTGAGGCGGCTCTGATGTCGCTGGCCGTGGCGGTTTGCTACTACGCGGCCGGACGACTCGGCCTGATGGGACGACTCGTCGTCGAAGGCGTGGTGGTCACCCCCATCTGGCCTCCCACGGGCGTCGCCGTCGCCGCCCTGCTGCTGCTCGGCGCGCGGGTCTGGCCCGGGATCGCCCTCGGCTCCTTCCTCGTCATCGCCTCCCTCACCACTCCGGGGCCCACCACAGTGGTCACCGTGGTCAGCAACACCGTCGCACCGCTCTGCGCCTTCTTACTTCTGAGACGGGCCGGCTTCCGGCGCGACATGGCCCGGCTGTGGGACGGACTCTCCCTGGTCTTCCTCGGCGGGTTCGGCGCCATGATGATCAGCGCGACCGCGGGGGTCGGACTGCAGGTGGCGAAGAGCTCCCTGGACAAGAGCGAGTTCTGGCCCGTCTGGCTGGCCTGGTGGGTGGGCGACACGATGGGAGTGCTGCTCGTCGCCCCGCTCCTGCTCGTCCTCGCAGGGCCGGCCGGACGGTTCCGGGCACGGCGCTGGAAGGAGGCGGCCTTTCTGGGACTGACGACCCTGATCCTCGTGCCCATGGCCGTGCTCAGCCCGATGAGCATGCTGTTCCTCGTCTTCCCCCTGCTGATCTGGGCAGCGCTCCGCTTCCAGCTCGCCGGAAGCATGCTGTGCGCCCTCTTCGCCTCCGTGCTCGCCACCTTGGAGGCGACCTCCGGACGGGGCGCGTTCCTCCACCTCACAGACGTCGAGATCATGGCCAAGCTCCAGGCGTTCAACGGTTCCGCCGCCCTGACCGCCCTGCTTCTCGCCTCCGTCATCACCGAGCAGCGTGCGACCCGCCGGTCGGTGCGCCGCGCCTGCCAGGAACTGGCGGAGGTCCTGGAGCACCTCGCGGCGGGCGAGCCCTCACCGGGTCCACCCGGCGCCGCCGAGAGCCGGACAGCCCCACGCGGTGGGCACCTGAATCCGTGATCCACGCGCCGGTGCCGGCGCAGGGATCAGGAGCCGTACTGCGACTGCACGACATGGGAACTGTCCGGCGCTGACAAGCTGGTGCGTGATGGCGTCGGAGATGCACGGTCCTGAGCCGGCGGCCTGTTCCGTGAGCCTCCGGCGGGACACGTCGACCTGGGCCGTGGCCTGGAGCCGACCCGCGTCCCAGGCGGTGGCCGGCTGTTGTGGGCCGCCCTCCCGGGCGGCAGCGGCCTGCCGCTCCCACGCGGCCGCCTGCCGCGTCGCCCTTCGGGGCCAGCGACGAGCCGACCAAGATCCGGGCCATACGCGGACCAGCCGCCTGCACCGTGGCCGAATGGTGGCCGTTTCCGCTGGTCAGCGGCCGCGCGAGGCGTGTACCACCAGCACTCGAATCTCTTGGTCTCCTACTCACCGTAGAAGCTGGGCTTCTTCTGGCGGCAGCGACAAGGGCGCCTGACCTGGGCTTTCGCCCGGCAGGCGCCCTTGGTCGCGCCAATCAGCACAAGAGGCTTCATACGCTGTACTCCCAGTTCCTCCGCGGCTATCCCACTCCTGACCAGCTCATCCGGGCGAAACGCGAGCCAGTTTGCGGCTCAGCCCGCGCCCATTGTGCGCGCAGGGCCGACCAGAGCATGCTCACGCTCCTCCGGTACTCCGCCGCGTTCCTGAACGATCGACGCCCCGGTCTGCCCGCCGATGCCCTCGCTGCGGGCGTTCCCCGGCCAAACCCCGAGATGCCGGCCGTCGAGTCCGCCCGGTTCCTGGGCCTTCCGGTCGGCCGACATGAGACTCGGACGTCCAGGACCGGTGTCGCTCGCGACCAGGATCCCCGGCCACCAAGGTATTCGCCGACATCGATGTTGTGGTGAGCGGCCCTTCAGCGGGTCGGGGGCCAGCAGCATCATCCGAGGCTCCCGGCTCACGACCGCCGGAGTCCGGGCTCTGGCGGAGATGGAACGACTCGGCATGATCTTCGACGTCTCCCACCTCGGCGCCGCCGGGGTGGCCCACGTCCTCGAACTGGCCACCCGCCCGCTCCTGGCCACCCACTCGTCGGCCCGCGCCCTCCACGATCACCACCGGAATCTGACCGATGACCAGCTCCGGGGAGTCGCCGCCACGGGCGGCGTCGTCTGCGTCAACTTCTTCCCCGGCTTCCTCGCCGAAGCCGAGGAGGACCGCACCCTGGAGAAGCTGGTGGACCACATCGACCTTGTGGCGTCCGTCGCGGGCATCGACCATGTAGGCATCGGGCCCGACTTCCTACGTGAGGTCCTTCTCGACGTCACTCCGCCCTGCGCCGAGGACCTCGACCTCGACGACATCGACCCGCTCGTCACCCTGCCGGGGCTCGACGGCCCGGCAGGCCTGCCCCTGGTGACGGCGGGACTCGTCCGGCGCGGCCACACCGAGACCGGCATCGGCAAGATCCTCGGCGGGAACGTCCACCGTCTCTTCCGCCGCGGAACTGGGGCGCGCCCGATGACGTCCGCAACGGGCACGATTCCCGCGGCCGGCCGACCCGCCGCTGCAGACCCGGCGCCCGTCACCGGCGCGGAGTTCGAGGGCAACGTGAAACTCGGCAGCATGCTCGCCGACCTCGAAGAACTCGTGCTTTGCGAGTAGTTCTCGGCGGACCATCAGGCTGTCGACGCCAGCGCGGGCAACCATGTGGCGGGCGCGTATCACAGCACCCGACTCGTCGGCGCCTCCGTCGGCTTCCTCTCCGCCCCTCCCAGCCTGGCACTGCACTCCCACGTCACCGGCGCGGGCCAGGGGCGGGGCATCGGCTTCGCCCTCGAGCACCAGCGCGACCGGGCCCTCGCCCGCGGTCTGGACCGCATCACCTGGACCTTCACCCTCTGGTCCGCCGCAACGCCTCCTTCAACCTCACCAAGCTCGGTGCGACGCTACCACTCCGGCTTCTACGGCACGATGCGGGACGGGATCAACGGCAGCGACGACTCCGACCGCGTGCTCGCCCGCTGGGATCTCCATCTTGCCTTCTCTGTAGGCCACTTGCTCGGGACAGCTCCACGGTCGCCGACACGGCGTTCTCCCGGCCGTCCAGCTGTCCGGTTGATCAGGGGTGAGGCCAGCCCCACTACCACACGCACAAGAGGAGCGCGCCCGCGGAACGCATCGTCAGGCATCGCAAGCCCGGTTTGACCAGCACCTACGAACGGTGGCGACGCGAGGTTCAGTATGGAGCGAGGAGGAAGGAGTAGCCCGTAAGCACTGCTCCCACAGCGCTTCTTGGCACTGCCCCTCATTCACGCTCGCACGTTGACACCATCCGCCGCCGACCCGCGCTCTACACACGCTTAGCTCGCTAAACTGGGTGTCCGGGTATCTACATGCAGGCCAGCCGTTTGCGCCGGCCATGATCGGCGACCGTGCCAGAGTCCTACTGCCACGGCTGCGCTACCGAACCGTCGGCCTCCAGCCCGAACTTCCTCATGCGCTCGGATCTTTCCGTATCCCCCGTGTGTGCGTGCAGATCCACCAGCCACGTGAGGGCGAGGGGGTTTCCGGCGTCGGCGGACTGCAGGTACAGCCGTTCGGCGCCGTCCGCGTCCCCGGCTTGGACACGGAGCCTGGCCAGTCGCGCCAGGGCCTGATGCTGGCCGGCTTCGGCGGCCCGCAGCGCAAATCCTTCCCCGGCGTCCTCCCGTCCGTGCGTGAGCCATCTCAGTGCCCGGTTGTCCCCGGCCTGGGCAGCCTGCAGTGCGAGTCGTTCCGCACCGTCCGCGTCCTCGGCCTGCTCCCGGAGTTGCACCAATTCCTTGGCCAAGGCCCGGGAGGCTCCGGATCTGGCGAAGTCCAAGGCGATGCGATCCGCTTCTTCCGTCTCCTTTGATTGCTCGCATCGGTGTGCCAGCCAGGCCAGCGCGTCGCGTCCTCCCGCGTCGACGGCTCGCAAGTACAGCCGTTCCGCTTGTCGAGGGTCGCCGTGCCGCTCAAGTCGCTCCGCCAGTTCCGTCAGGGCGTTGGCGTTTCCGTTCTCGGCGGCCCGCAGAGCGAACTCTTCAGCCCCGGAGAGGTCCCCGGCCTGCGCGCGTCGTCGCGCCATCACGGTCAAGGCCTTGGGGTCTCCGGCTTCGACGGCCAGGAGATTCAGGCGTTCCGCACCCTGAACGTCTCCGGCCTCCTGACAGAAGTCCGTCAGCTCCGTGAGCTCTCGTAGGACTTGATGGTCTCCGGCATCGACGATGGGCAGACACAGCCGAAACAGACGTACCGCTTCATCCACGTCTCCCGCCCTCCCGCGATGCTCCGCCAGATGCAGCAGAGCCATGGGGTTTCGCTTTTCGGCGGCTTGCACGGCGAATGCCTCCGCGACAGTGGGGTCCCCGGTCCTCTCGTGCAACTTCGCCAAGTGCACCAGGGACCAGGTCTCGCCGGCGTCGGCGGCTCGCAGATAGAGCAGTTGCGCGCCTCGGGCGTCTCCGGCTTCCTCGTATCGCTCCGCCAACTCACGCAGGGACCGGGCTTGACCGGCGTCAATGGCCCGCTGGTACAAGTGTTCCGCGCTTTGGATATCCCCGGCCTGCAGATACCGCTCCACCATGAGCACGAAGGCCATGTGATCTCCGGCGTCGATGGCCCGCAGATACACCCGTGTCGCAGCGCAGGTGTCTCCGGCCTGTTCACATCGCTCCGCCAGCGGCGTCAAGACCGGCACGAAATGCATGGTCTTTGCCGCTCGTAGGGTGAGCGTTGCCGCCTCGTCGAAGTCACCGGCCTGCTCACGCAGCCGCGCCAAACCGGTCAGAGCCTGGTAATCCTCGCCTTCGGCTGCCCTCAGATACAACCGCTCGGCCCCCTGGGTGTCCCCCGCCTCCAGACGACGCTCAGCCACCGTCGCCAGATCCGCTCGAGCTCCGCGGGCTCCGGCCTCCACGGCCCGTAGCGCGAAGACTTCCGCAGCGTCGAGGTCACCGGCTTGCGTGTGCAAGTCCGCCAGTACCGTCAGCGCCTTGGTGTCCCCGGCTTCGGCGGCCCAGAGGCACAGCCGCTCCTTGCCCTCGCTGTCACCGGCCTTCCCCCGCAACCGCGCCAGGTTCATCAGGGCCTCGGTGTTGTGGGTGGCGGCGGCGCGCCGGGCCAGGTCCTCTGCGGCTTGCGCCTCCCCTGCTTTTTCGCGCAGCAGGGCGAGTTGGGTGAGCGCCTGGGCGTCCCCGTTCTCGCCGGCACGCACGGCGAATGCTTCGGCCGCGTCAAGATCCCCGGCCTCGATGCGAAGCCACGCCAGCTGGGTAAGGGCCCTGGTGTCACCGGCGTCGGCCACGCGCGCGTACAGGCCGGCCGCAATGCGAGAGCGACTTCGCAGGCGGGCCGAGTCCCCGAGCGCGCTGAGGTCCGCTGCACTGCCTGCATGGTCGCGGACTGCTCTCCAGAAGAACTCCGGCGGGGTAGTGCGACGACGCGCGGTGCGGGCGTGGTGGTCGAGGAAGTCGCTGAGGCGATAGACGTCTGGAAGGGCGCCCATGCCTTCCGGGTTGGCCACGGGCTCCAGTGCTGCGGTGATGCCCCTGACCTTCTCCCGCGAGTACGCGAGTGCGTGGGTGAACCAGGTGTCGGGGGCGGCGGCGCGCTGCTCGGCGGTCAGATAGGCGGGAGCGGCAGCTTCGAGGAGTGCGGCCGGCAGGGGCGAGGTGTGGCCGAGGCGCCGGGCGTCCATGGCCGCCGTGATGACGGCTTGGCCGTAGGGCCCGTGGGGTTCGGTGGGCTGCTGATAGTGGTCGACCAGTTGCGGACCGGCCGCGAGGGTCTGGGTGATCCTGCCGTCGGTGCTCGTGGCGAGCGCCGCCACCAGCGAGGGGTCGCGGCTCAGACGCGAGTCCTTGAGCGTTTCGCTGGTGAAGGAGACAGGGACATCGACGAGCAGGGCGTGGTCGAGCAGGGCCCTGGCATTGGGGTGGGCGTCTGCTCCGTCCCGCCCAGGACGAGGGGTGGTGGTGAGGCTTCGGTGGTACTCGGGCCACAGTGTGCCCAGGACCACGAGGGGGCCTGGCTCCTCCAGGATGCCGCGCAGCGCGGCGGCGATCTCCTCTCCCTCCTCAGGGTCGGCCAGGTAGTTCTGTGCTTCGTTGAGCCAAAGGACGGTGCGTCTGCCGAGGGCTTCCGTGTTGAGCACGGCGAGAAGCCCCGCTGCAGTCTTGGGGAAGACCAACTGCCAGCCCGGCAAGCATGTGCGGACGGCCTCGAAAGCCGTGCGGGTCTTGCCTGTGCAGGACGCCCCGCGCACGATCACGAGCATCGCTTGCTCGCTGCCAGAGGCCTTGTTCAGATGATGACGGAGCCGCCGGTCGTGATCGCGTGCGAGGTACTCCGGGAGTGTGAACACCCTGTCGTTGTCACGGTCGTCGGCGCCATGGATGGCGGGGTGGACACCAAGTTGCTCGGCCTTCCACTCCTCGACCGGCCGGGGACGATCGAGCCGCGGGGCGCTGCGTGTGCGGGAGAGGTGCACGTGTACGCGATCGGCTCTGCCGATCGCGACGCTGCCGCCCTCGGCGTGGGTGACCGCGCTTCCCGGGTGCGGTGTGGCGACGGGTGCTCCCGTGGTGGGCTGATGTTGCCCCGGTCCGCTCAGCCCTGCGACGGATCCGGCACCTGAGGGTGGCCGATGTGCGCTCCTCCGTGGATGACACCGGCTGCAACGGAGCCCCCTTCAGCAAGGATGCCGAGGTCACCGCCGACAGCCAGCCCTCCAGAACCGGCCGATACAACGCCTGGAAAACCCTGTTGCCGCAGCAATGCGCGCAATTCCTCGGCGGCCTCGGCGCGTTCGGTGTCCTCCATGCCTTCCAGCAAGGCTTCGATGCGCGCCTGCCATGCAGCTTCCTGTCGGATCCGCACGCGTTCCGTCGTGCTCGACTCGGCCGTCTCCAGTTCGTACGCCGTCCGGTCCAGGCGCTCCAGTTCGGCGCTCTCGCGTTGAGGGTTGCCCCGGCCGAACCATTGGGCCACCCGCTCGCGAAGCCCCGTCCACGCGTCCGTGCCGGCGGCTTGCACCAGTGACGTGCCGCCTGCCGCAGCTATCGCAATCATGGTCTCGGACAGCATCCTTTGCCCTTCCCTGCTCACGAACACAGATCCGCTCTGGGGCACATCTAGCACCGATTCCGATGCCGCGTCACTGGATCAGACACATACGGGTTCTCCCCGGTTCCATGTAGCGGGGGGCGCCGGAGAGGAGGGCTGTGTGGAATCGGGGCCAGACATCGACTTCGGTCACCCGGCCCCCGATCCGTACGCCCTGCGCCCCGCCGTGCCGGCGACTGGGGACCGGTAGTAGGACGGGATCCGGGCGACGCAGGGGCGCGGTTGCGGATTACTTCCCGGCGCAGTGTCGGGTTGGTTCCAGGACCAGTGGATGTGGGTGTTCTGGCCCCCACCCGCCCCTGAACCAGTCAACGTTCTGCTCCGGTCGCCTGCTCGACTGGCTCCGCCGAGTCGAAGCTCGGGACCCTGGCGGCTGTAGGCCGACCGGGTGGATTCGTTGATCTCAGGAAAAGCGATTGTCGACCGATTCGGGAGGCAGGTCGTGATCGATGGGCCGGGAGAGGCGAATCCCTATGGGGTCCTGCCACGCAGGTCAGGGCGGTTCCTGGGCAGACCGAAGCCCGCCATCTGCTTCTCCTCGTAGGTCAGGAAGCCAAGGCTCCGGTAGAACGCGTGATTGCGCTTGCCTTCCAGTGACGACCCGTGGTCTGTGGAGAGGAGGAAGAACCGGCAGTGCGAGTAGCGCTGCACAAGGTGCTCGACCAGGGCTCGGCCGACGCCCTGCCGGTGATGCGCTGGGTTGACCACGACGTCCTGGACGTAGCAGATGTGTTCGTCGCCGGAGACGGTCCGGGCCAGCCCCAGGAGCGTGCCTGCACCATCTCGTGCGGTGATGACCAGGTGAGAGTTCCGCAGGCCGCGGCAGAGCTTGTCGACGTCGGCGCTGTAGCCCTCCCAGCCGACCGAGTCGTAGAGGCTCAGCATCTCATCAGGATCGAACCCATGCTGATGCCTGGCGGCAATGGAGGGAGGGCCTTGGACGGCGGGGCGTCCGAGCCCTCGCTGATCATCAGCGCGTACAGGAGGCCGGCCACGAGGGTGAGGGCGAACTGCATCCCCAGGAAGCCGATCGCTCCGCTGCGGCGGGGAATCCATTCCGAGGGAGGGGAGTTCTCATGCCGGCCTTCCAGTGCCGCACCGCAGGCGATGAGCAGAGGCGCCAGGGCCGTGAACACGAGATGGGCGTCGGGCCCGGGCGCGTGGATCCCCTGTTGGACGCTGATCAGCAGACTGGCTCCGGCGAGCAACCACCAAGCTCGGGGAGCGCCTCGGGACAACGGTGAAGATCGAAAGGATGCCGTGGAGAGGGCCTGTAGGGCGGTGAGATCCGCAGGGAAGGCGAGGGCAGGGGTGTCGTTCTCGCAGTGATCCAACGACGGCATCGTCTTCGAGCACACGAAGCGGGACACCCTGACCTTCCTCGCGGCCAGCGTGGCCGCGCACTACTGGGCGCTGCGCTACCAGCCCGAAGCGCGCTGATGATTACGAAGGCAGGGATAGCGGCCGACCGGCCTGTGGGGCAGAGGTTTGGGCAGGTGCCGAGCCGTCCGGGGAAATGGATTCACCAGAAGAATCGATGCACCTGTACTCGTTTCCCAATTCGGAACAAAGCCAACTGGTCTCAGGGCTGTGACGTCCGCAGCCCGCGGACGCCTTTCAGCTTCGCCCCCGCGAGCTTCGCGCCGGTGATGTCCGCGTCCGTCAGGTCGGCGCCGGTGAGGTTCGCGTGCCTCAGGTCGGCGCCACTGAGGTCGGCACCTCTCAGATCGGCGCGAGGCAGCTCTGCGCCGCTCAGGTCGACGTCGGTCAGCGTTGCCCCCTGCGGCGTTGCCCTTTCCATGGACGCGCATCGGTGCTGGCCTTGGTCGGTCACACCTGTCCCTGCGATCTGCGCGCAGATCAGTGTGTCGGTGAGATCCGCACCGGCCATGTAGGCACCTGTGAGATCCGAGTAGAACAGTTGCGCCTCGCGGAGGTCGGCGCCATCGAGAAGAGCGTCACGAAGGTCCGAATTGGCCATGACTGCGCCGTTGAGGCGCGCAAACGAGAACGCCGCTCCCCGGAAGGCAAGACGGTGCCCCGTCGCGATCCTGAATTTCAGTCCGCGTAGATCGGTGCGCTGCAGCTCGAGTGCCGGTCCCGTGTCGCGGCTGGGGAGGCGGTTAGCCAGTACGGTCATCGCAGCCTGGACTTCAGCGGGCGGTGCGGGCTCTGCCAGCGCAGTCTGTTGCGGCCGTGTGCCTTCACCGGGGAGGGGGGCGTGCTGGCGTACGTAGGCGGCCAGGACCGAGACAACCGTGCTGTGGTCGCGGACGGAGTCCTGCATGATGCGCTGCAGGGCGTAGATCCCTCCCAGGCGCACGTCTATGGATCCTGATCCCAAATTGCCGATCGCGGCGTTGAACCGGTTCGTGATCTGCCCCTGCTCGCTGAGATACGGCGGAGTCGCTCGGTGCCGGGAGTTCGACTCACCTGCACCATGGCACCCGCAGAAGCCTGGACGGGTATGTCGCCACACCGCGAAGACACTCGAACGGGCGCTTGAGTGGCCGAGGCGGCCTGGCCGGTAGCTCCGGCCAGGACGCCTCGGCCAGCTAAGCGTCACAGGGCTGAGTCAGAACCCGTCCGGTCGGCGTGCATGACCGGGTTCCGACAGGAGCCGGGGTCGTGGCCAGTGTCCGCAGCCGTACATGGGGTACTCGAGGTACTTCCACGTCTTGGGGCCGACCTGGCCGTCGGCGGTGAGGCCGGAGCCCTGCTGGACAGCCTTGACGGCGGGTTGTCCCATAAATGATCTTCAGGTCGTTCGGGCATGGCCGGCACCCGCCCACCCCCGCGAGCGGGTCATCGTCGCCGCCAACGCGATCCACGAGGCGCTCGCCGCCTGCCCGTGGATCGTGGAGGTGCTCACCGCCGCCCCGCCGACACCACAGTCCGCATGCACGGTGTCGCAGCAACCGCAGCGGCTCCCCCTGCGGTCTGTGCTCTCTCCGAGGGACAGTCGCGGGTGGCGCATGCCTCCGTCGCCCGGCGGGGCGCGACACTCGACGGATGCTCAGCAGCCTCCGCGACCGCGCGCTCCCCGATCACCAGCGAAGGACACTGGAGGAGCTGGAGGAGGATCTGGACCTGTCGGCCGGGGACACTCGTGCTAAGCAGTCGGCGTTCTGGTCCATGTTGTTCCTGTCAGCTGTCATCGCGGCCGGCGGAGTGCTGACGGATTCGACGGCCACGGTGATCGGCGCGATGATCATCGCGCCACTGTCCACGCCGATCATGGGAATCGCGCTCGGCGCCGTGCAACGACGGCGGTCGACAGCAGCTTGGTTCGTCATCGCCGGCGGGCTGCTGGTCGTGGTGCTCGGAGCCTTGTTCTCGCTCGTGCTGCCCGCCTCCTACGACCTGCTGTCCAACAGTCAGATCTCCAGCCGCACCTCACCCGGCCTGATGGACCTCGTGGCCGCACTCGCCACCGGTTTCGCAGGCGCCCTGGCGCTCTCCCGCCGGGACGTCGCCGCGGTCCTGCCCGGAGTGGCGATCGCCATCTCGCTGGTACCGCCGCTGGTGGTGACCGGCGTCTGCCTCGGGCAGGCAGCGTGGTGGCTGGCTCTGGGATCGTCCGTCCTGTTCGTGTCCAACCTGCTGGCCCTCGTGTTCGCCGGCATGGTGGTGTTCGGAGGCCTGGGGTACGCGACGGCCGATCGCGGCCGGAAGGCGGGCGGCGCGCGCAGGACCTACCTGGCTCTCGGCCTGCTGTTCGGTGCGGTCGGGGTGCTGCTGGCGGCGAACACCGCGGCCACCGTTCTGGTGCAGCTGTGGACGACGCGCGCCGCGAACAGCGCCACGCGGTGGCTGGCGGCATCGCCCGGCGCGTCCGTCGTCAACGTCAGCGCGCAGTCACGCACCCTCTACATCCAGGTCCGTGCGCCGGGAGACCTGCCCCCGGTCGACACGCTCCTCGCCGACCTCCAGGGACAGATCCCCGACGGGGTGCCCGTCGTGGTCGTCACCAACGAAGGCCGTCAGCTCCAGGCCGGGCGTGTCGGAGACTGACCCGTTGTCCGGCCGCGCGAGTCTTCTCGGCTCGGGTTCGCTGCCGTGGCCGGCTTCGGGCTCGACCGCGCTGAGGGGCCGCATGCCTGGACTTGGCTGACGGCGCGGGCCGTATGCCGTTCGACTCGAAATCGGCTCCGCGCGGTGGCACCGCAGGCACGCCGACCCCTCCCCCGTACCCGTACTGAACGCGCCGGAGGTCGCGGTGCCAGCGAGAAGAAGCGCGTCAGGGACGGCACGCCTCGCCGAGTGTCCTGGGCTCGGTCGTGGTCGGTCATCAGCACGCCGATCCGACGGAGCCTGCGCCGGGAGCGTGTGGCCCGCCCCCCCTTCCCCTCGGCATACCGCCAACGGCAAACCCGGATGACGCCCCCGGGCCACGTGCTGAGCCGAGCTGGGCTACGGCCGACGCTCCGGGAGCCGTACGTCCACCCGGTACAGGCGGGAGACCTGCTGGGGGAACTCATTGTCGTCGCCGGCCGGCAGCAGCCGGAGGCGACCCCTGCTGTCCTCGCCCCGTGACCACCATGGCCACGATGTTGTCCACCAGGGGGTAGTTCTACGGCGGCTTCGACGGGGCGTACAGCGTCGGGCAGGCGTCGAAGTCCCCGATCGCCCTCTTGCGGGCGGCCCGCATACCCGGTCCCTCGGTCAGGGAGTCCGCGGCCGCGGTGTTGCTCGCGCCCAGCGCATCGGCCGCGTACAGCAGCACCGTCATCCTGAACTCGCGCGTGAACCCCCGCTCCAGAACGAGCAGCCTGAGTCCGGATCGCCGAACAGGGCGCCGACCACGTCGACAAGGCCGCCGGGTACGTCCAGGAGGCTGCTTGGCGGACTCACGGGCGGCGCCGCCGACGGTGAGGGATCCGCCGCCCCGTCCACCCAGCTCACCAAGCCGGTCTCCGGCACCACACCCCGCGAATCGCCGCCAAGGGCCCGGAGCGGCGGAGACTCGCGGTCCTCGACGGCAAGGCCGGCCGTCAATGGCTGTGCTGCCAAGGCCTGTAATCCCTCCGTGCCCCTGGCGGGCTGCTTCCCGATGTCTCTCACCAGAACGGCGGCACGAAATCGTCAAGCCCCGGGATCAACCTGGCGTGCACAACTCCGGGATGGCCTCAAGCGCCGGCCGCGTCGGTGAGGGTCACGACCGGGGTGCCCGAACCGGAGTGCCCCGCATGCCCGGTTGCCCAGAATCCCGTGACGGCCGCGACCGCACCCACGGACAGCAGGACGGCCATCACTGCCCTGGTCACTCTCTTCTTCATGGACATCCCCTTGCCTAGGAGCTGTGCAAGCTGTGGGTGGCTATCGGCGCGCTCGGCGCGGGCGCGGCGGGCGCGCCGAGCGGCTCCCCCGTCAGCATGACGGACGGCGTCGCGCTCTCGTTCTGCGTGGCCGCCGTCCCACCGGCGCCGGCCCAGGCCGCGCCGGCCGCCACCAGCATCGCGGCCGTGACGATCCCATACTTCGCCTTCATCTGCTTTCCCTCCCGCACGAACTCATGATCAACACCGTTCTAGCACGGCCGTCACGGCGGGGAGAAGGCAGGACAGCCTGGCGGCGCCGGGGGGACTGGACCGAGGCCGGTACGTGGCCGCGCCTGCCTGAGGTTCTCCTTGCCGAGCTGCGCGAGGCCGGTCTGCTGGACATGGACGATGCCGCAATCGACGCCTCGCATGTACCGGCCCTGAGAGGGGGCTCACACCGGCCCTTCGCCGGTCGACCACGCTCGGCCGGGCAGCAAGCACCACCTGATCACCGACCGCCACGACGCCCCTCTCGGCGTGTCGCTGACCGGCGGAAATCGTTTACGGTGTCACCCAGCTGACGCCGTTACCGGACGCGATCCCCTGCATGGGTGAAGTTCGTGGACGCCCCAGACATCGGCCGGGCCGGTTGATCGAGGGCATCGCCCGGTGGCAGGAGTTCATCGAAGTGGCCGAATGCTGGCCCGCACATCGCTTCTGCCGTGTCGTGCGCCAGGGGGACGCAATCATCGGCTTCCTGTGTGGGCGCCGCGACGAAGGGGTCAGTCTCGGACCGATGTATTTGCTGCCCCAGGCGCAGAGCCGAAGCATCGGACGCGACTTGATGGCGGCATTCCTCACCTGGGCCGACGACGTACCCATCCGCCTGTGGGTTACTGCCTACAACAAGCGGTCCAGCAACTTCTCCCAGCACTACGGGTTCGTGGACACCGGCGAGCGGCACATGTGGCGAGACAAGCTGCCGAACCTCCGCATGGTCCGGACCGGCCCGCCAGATCAACGAGAAGACCAGCCCTGACCGGCTTCACTCCAGCGCCTGAGCACGCGAAGCGATCAAAGTCTTCACGTCCACCCACCGCAGGATGGAAAGGGCTCGCGGGCCAGACCGCTCGCGGACTCGGTCGTGGACGGTCGAGGTACGCGTCAGTCGGCCCGAAGACCGACCGCCAGCGTCAGCTCAAGGACCCGGTGTGGCAATGCGAGATCCGGAAACAGCTCCCGCAGCTGCGACATCCGATACCGGACTGTCTGCGGATGGACGAACAACGCCGCCGCCACCTCGTCCCGCCTGCCCTGGTGAAGCAGCCACTCCCGCAACGTCTCCTCCAGCCGCCGCGCGGTCGCGACAGGCAAGGTCCGCAACGGTGCGAGGGCTCGGGCACGCAGGTCTGCGAACGCGTCCACGTCGGCGCTCAGCACCAGCTCGGGCAGGTGCTCCTCGGTATCGCGGATATCGGAGGAGAGGGAGCGCGCGCGGGCGGCTCGTGCGTACGAGGCGGCCGCACGGGTCCATGGCCTGGCCGGGCCGACCACGGCGGTCCGGTCGGTCAGCTGCCGCAAAAGACGTGGTCGGTCGGCATCGGGGACGAGCAGCACACCGGTGGCGTCCGGCAGATCGTCGAGGACGAGGGTGCTCGGGTCGAGCGCGCGGTAGGCAGGCCGGGCCTGGGCGGCGGGCAGCAGGACCGCGGTCAGCGAAACCGGAGGCTGCCACCTGGCCCGTTGTGCAGAGGCCAGCAGCACGTCCGGGCTCGCGCCGGCGAGGAGGTCGCGAGCCAGGTGCTCCAGGTGGCGCTCGTGCGCCCTGCCCCGGGCGGCCAGCTCGTCGGCATGGCCCGCGGCGCTCGCGGCGGAGAGCTCGTCGATGTAGGCGAAGGTCAGCTCGGCGAACTTGGCGACCTCGGCGGCGGGCAGACCTGCGGATACGGCACCCGCTGCCAGGCATCGCCAGGCCACGCGGGCGCCGACGCGGTAGGCGCTGAGCAAGGCGTCCATCGAACGGCCGGCGCGCACCTCGCCCCGGCCCAGCTCGTAGGCCGCGTCACCGCCGTCGCCGCCCGTGGCGTTCCCGCTCGCGAGGTCCAGGTAGTGCCCCAGGGCGGTGCGGACGGCTCGTCGGATGGTGCCGCCCATGCGCCCCGACAGGGCGTTGGCGTAGGGAGGGACCTCGTCGATGATCGCCTGGACGACCTCGTCGGCGGTGGTCTTCAGCGCGGCCCGAAGTGCGGTGGCTGTCGTCTCGTCCAGGGCCAGTTCGGTGACCCTCCGGATTGCATGACTCACGTTTTGTTTCCTGCGAACAATTTAGCCGACCAGATTTACGTCCTGCGGTCAGGACTTTACGCCCTGAGGCGCATCAAGCTGAAGTCATGACGAGTGCAGCCCTCCGCAGTAGGGCGTGGAAACTGCTGGAGATGGTCACGACGCCGCTGCTGCCATCGGACTACCTCGACCTGGTCAGTCCGCTGCGTGCGGGCGCTGACCTGCGTGGGCGCATCGAGGCCGTGCACCCCGAGACGGGTGACGCAGCGACCATCGTGATCAGGCCGGGACGGGGCTGGCGCGGCCACACGGCCGGTCAGTACGTGCGGATCGGGGTCGACGTCGACGGGGTGCGCCTGTGGCGTGCCTACTCCGTCACCTCGCCGACGAGCCGCCAGGACGGCCGCGTCACGATCACCGTGAAGGCGATCCCGGACGGCAAGGTCAGCAACCACCTGGTCCGCAGGGCGAAACCGGGCACGCTGATCCAGCTCGACCAGGCAACCGGTGACTTCGTGCTGCCGCGGGCCAAGCCCGCCAAGGTGCTCTACCTGACGGCCGGCAGCGGCATCACGCCCGTGATGGGCATGTTGCGCGACATCGAACTCGACGACGTCGTCATGGTTCACTGCGCGCCGCGGCCGCACGACGTGATCTTCCGCGACGAACTGCACGAGCTGGTCGCGGACAAGAAGCTGCGGCTCACCGAGGTGCACACCGACACGGACGGCATGCTCGACATCGCCCGTCTCGGCGCACTGGTGCCCGACTGGGCCGAGCGCGAGACCTGGGCCTGCGGGCCCGCGGGCCTCCTCGACGCCGCCGAAAAGCACTGGGCCGAGCACGGCGTCCAGGAGCTCCTGCACACCGAACGTTTCCGCCCCGGCATCGTTGTCGCCGGTGACGGCGGCGAGGTCACGTTCAGCGCCTCCGGCAAGACCGTCGAAGCGGACGGCGCCACTCCGTTGCTGAACGTCGGCGAGGAGTCCGGCGTGCTCATGCCGTCCGGGTGCCGCATGGGCATCTGCTTCGGCTGCGTCACGCCGCTCAAGGCGGGCGCCGTCCGTGACCTGCGCACCGGCGAGATCACCGAGGCCGAGCCGGGCGTCCTCATCCAGACCTGCGTGTCCGCCGCGGCGGGCGCCTGCGACATCGAACGGTAGGAGCACCTTGACCGCCATCGACCCCACCGCCCACCTGACCGCGGAGCAGATCGAGGAGCTCGGCCGCGAGCTGGACGCGATCCGCGATGAGGTGATCGCCAGCCGGGGCGAGAAGGACGCCGCCTACATCCGCAAGGTCATCTCGGCGCAGCGCAAGCTCGAGCTGGTCAGCAGGGGGGTGCTGCTGTTCTCGTTCTTCCCGCCCGCCTGGCTGATCGGCACCGCCGGACTGTCCGTGGCGAAGATCATGGACAACATGGAGATCGGCCACAACATCCTGCACGGCCAGTGGGACTGGATGCGGGACCCGAAGATCCACTCCACCACCTGGGAATGGGATCACGTCTCGCCGTCCGACCAGTGGAAGCACTCGCACAACGAGCTGCACCACACGTACACCAACGTGATCGGCAAGGACAACGACCTCGGCTACGGCATCATGCGCGTCGACGAGGACCAGAGGTGGCACCCGTTCCACCTCGGCCAGCCGCTGTGGAACTTCATCAACGCCTGCTTCTTCGAGTACGGCATCGCGGCGTACGACCTGGAGCTCGGCAAGAACCTGCGGGGGCGCCGCCGCAAGGACCCGGAGTTCCGCGCGCGGGCCAAGGCCGTGGGCCGCAAGATCCGCAAGCAAGTACTCAAGGACTACGTGATCCACCCGCTGCTGTCGGGCCCGTCGTTCCTCACCACGCTCGCCGCCACGTTCACCGCGAACCTGGTCCGCAACATCTGGTCCCACTCGGTGATCATGTGCGGGCACTTCCCCGAGGGCGTGCAGGTCTTCGAGCGCCGGTCGATCAAGGGCGAGACTCGCGGCCAGTGGTACCTGCGCCAGATGATGGGCTCGGCGAACATCAGCGGCAGCAGGGCCATGCATTTCATGACCGGCAACCTGTCCCACCAGATCGAGCACCACCTGTTCCCGGACCTGCCGAGCAACCGGTACGCCGAGGTCGCGGTGAAGGTGCGCGCGCTGTTCGAGAAGTACGAGCTGGAGTACGTCACCGGGCCGCTGCCCAAGCAGGTGTTCTCCGCGTGGCGCAAGGTCTTCCGGCTCTCGCTGCCGAACAAGAAGTCCACGGTCAGAACGCCGGACCGAGAGCAGGAGCTCGTGGCGGCCTGATTCCCGAAATTGGTTCGGCGCCATGGCCGAACTGGTCACCGAGGGCGCGGCGCGCGGGCCGCCGACTCAGCCGCGCCCCCGCCCAGCTCGCCCTGGCATGGCTGCTGGCCCACCCCGGCACCGTCGTCCACCTGCCCGGGATGCGCCGCCGCACCCACCCCGACGAGAATGCCGACGCGCTCTCCCTGGAACTCGCCCCGGCCGACTGCACGCGATCGGTGAGGCGCTACCGGAAGCGGCACGCGCCCGCGCGCCTGACCTCTCCCGACCGGAGGAGTATGGGCAAGCCGCTGTCATCCGCACCCACGAGGGCCAACCAGGAAATGGCCACGTTCCTGAGGCAGGGAACGTGGCATCGGCGTCAGACGGACTCAAGAACCACAGGCCATAGCCTCGGGATTTGCCGTGGGCGTTGAGATCCCACCTCAGACCGAGCAGACCCCCGCCGTGATCGCATGCCCCGGCGCCCCGAACGCGATCAAGGTCTGGTCACCCGTGCGCGCAGCCCATACCGCGCGCCGGTGAGATCGCCTCCGCCAGCTCGGCCAGATCGGCGCCGGTGGAGCCGAGCAGCGCGGCGTCGGCGGCCGTACGCAGGAGCGGCACGATCTCGGCGACCGGCCGGCCACGGTGCGAGGCGGCGAGCTCGGCGAAGGCTGCTGGTACAGGGCCTGCGGGGACGCGCCCGCCGCAAGCCCCGGCGCCTGTATGCCGACCGCGGCTACGGCTTCGACTTCGACTTCGACTTCGACTTCGACAAGTGCCGTCGCCTGCCAGGGAAGCTCGGCACCAAACCGCTGATCGCCCGACGCGGCGTCGCCCACGGTTCCGGACTGGGAAAGGTCCGGTGGGTCGTCGAGCGCGCGTTCGCCTGGCTGCACCAGTTCAAGCGACTCCGCACCCGCCACGAACGACGTGCCGACCTCCATCAGGGCCTGCTCGAACTCGCCTGCACCATCGTCTGCCTCCGGCGACTCCGCACGGCATGCCGAAACGATCAGTAAGGACGCGCGATCCCGTCGAGCCAGTGCCCGACCAGGCCCCGTACGGTCTCGGCGCACTCCACCTGCGGGTTGTGCCCGGCGGCATCGAGCACCGTTGCCGCCATCCGGGGGTAGTGGTCGAGCAGGGCCAGCTGGTCGCGCCAGCCCACCAGGGCGTCCTGCCGGGTGGCGACCAGCAGATGGCGCCCGTGGTGCGCGGGGGCCTGGTGCTCCGGCCAGTGCGGCAGGAGGAAGTCGGTCTCCAGCTCGGCGGCAGCCGCCTCGTCGTGGGCCCACCAGCCGGGCAGCACGTATCGCTCGAAGAGCTCCCACCGGGGCTTGTCCAGGCGGGCCATGACGTAGCCGAAGAGCTCGCGGTCGGCGGCCGGGAGGCGGTCGAGCAATTCCTCGTCGCGTTCCAGTGTTGTTTCCCCGGGCAAGGTCCGGTCGTCGCCCCAGCGCACCACAGGCACCAGCAGCGCCGAGCCGAGCACCTGCTCTCCGTAGCGTGCCGTCACCGTTCTCACCGGTGGTGGGCCTCGCGTCGTTGTCGTCGTGTATGCCATCACGGCGACGGGAAGGTCAGGTCGTGTTCTGTACGGACGTGGTGCCTGCTCCGTTGTCCGTGATCGCGGGGGTGCCGGAGCCGCGGGCGGTGAGGTTGTTGCCGACCAGCCAGGTGTCGCTGGAGCCCGCCATCACGCCGATCGCGGCCCCCGAGGTGCCGCCGGCGACCGCACCTACGGTGGTGGTCTGGACGAAGGTGCCCACCGCGTTGCCGCCGACCCGGACGGCGTAGCCGGTGGCTCCCGTGATCCGGTTTCCTCGCAGGGTGGCGCCGTTCACGCCCGCGTTGATGCCGGGGCCGGTCGTGGTCAGGACGGTGTTGTCGGCGACGAGGGTGCCGGTGGAGCCGCTGTCCACGCCGATGCCGTCGCCCTGGATGTCCGTGAGGCTGTTCTGGGCGACGACGGCCTGCGGGGAGCTCTGGACGTGGATGCCCTGGCAGTTGCCGGTGGGAGTGAGACGCAGGGTGGTGGTGACGGTGTTGCGGGTGACGGTGAGGCCGTCGGTCTGCGTGGCGTAGATGCCTGCCTCGCCCTTCACCGACTCGACGGTGTTGCCGGAGAGGGTGATGTCGCGGTGGCGGGCGCCGCCGGCGGAGACGGTGACGGAGATCCCGCCGCTGCCGTCGATCCCGCGGACCGTATTGCCGCTGACGGTGATGCCACTGAGGCCGTTGCCCTGGGGCGAGTTGAGGTAGATGCCGTGCAGCGCCACACCGGTCACCGTGTTGTCGGCAATGACGGAATCCTGCCAGTCGGCGGCGCGGATGCCGAACGCTCCGCTCCTCTCGACCGTGTTGCCGATGACCCTGATCCGCCGGTGGAACACGCCCTTGGCGCCCCAGTGGTCCCCGCACAGGGCACCGAACGGCCCGGTCGTGGTGCCGGCGCGCAGGGTGCAGCCGGTGATGAGGATGTCCTCGCAGCCCGTGGCGTCGTAGGCGGGGGCGGGCAGGTTCCCCTCGGTGGCGCAGGTGATCTGGACGGCTTCCTTGGTGGTGAGGCTCGCGCCGTCGCCGGAATGGTGGCCGTCGAAGACGCAGTTCACGACGGCCGCGTTCCGGACCGCGTTCAGCTCGACGGCGTGCGCCGAGGGGGTGTCGACGAAGGTGCAGTCCTTGACCAGGACGCCTTCGCAGTGGGCGAAGCCGACGGCGTCGCTCTGCTTGCTGAACTGGGCGCCGCGCATGTCCCAGGTGCCGCCGAGGACCGCGATGTTCCCCGCGCCCGCGTAGCCGTACACGGGGGTGACCGAGTCGAAGTTCTTGAGCAACGCACCGCTGTCCTTGGTCCGGACGATGCGGGCGCCGTACGCGGACACGGTGGTGTCAGCGGCGAGGACGAGACTCATTCCGACGGGATACGTTCCGGGCGGCACGAGCAGGGTGGCCGCGCCCGGTACGCCCTTCACCGCAGCGAGGGCGCTCTGGAAGGCGGCGGTGTCGTCGGTGGTACCGTCCCCCTTCGCACCGTGGGCGGTGACGTCCACGACGACCCCGCCGGCGGCCGCGGCAGGCGCCGCGCGCAGCACCGACGCGCCGCCCCAGACCCCTACGAAACCGCCCATGGCCAGCATCAACGCACGACGTTCCATGCGCCCCCCTCGTTGTCTCGATGTCTGACAGGAGCGTACGTCAAGGGCATCAGGCGCCTGTCACAAGAGGGGGCAGGCCCCGGCGAAAGGCAGGTGGGCCCGCCTTCCCTCTACGATTCCACGGGCGAACCGGGGATCTCCTCGCGGCGTCCGGCAGTTCCGCAGTCTTGGACTGGCCGTGGGCGGTGATCGCCTCTCATGGAGCACAGGCATTCTCAGCCCCTCTCCGCGCCGGAGGTGATGCCCAGTGCGGTCGCCTCGCACAGGTCGACCCGGGCAAGGGTGGCCTTGGCGAAGTCGACCCGGTCCAGGGTCGTTCCCGGAAAGGACCGGCCGCCGGTGAAGGTCACTGAGGACAGGGCGCATTCGTTGAAGTGCGTCATGCCGCCGTCGGTGTCGTCGAAGGTGCGGCCGTCGATGTGGAGCCACTCGTAGACCTCGTCCCGCTCCAGGTCGTCGGTGAACGGTTCGAGGCGGTGCGCGAAGGGCAGGGAGGACAGGCCCTGGCCGGCGCACTGCCGCGCACCGGCTCCCGCCCAGTCCGCCGGCCGGGCCCGTGGCTCCCGAGCTGCAGGTCAGCTCGTTGGGCAGTCCGCCGGAGTGGGCCTTCCCTCGGGCGTACGCCCGGCACGCCGATCCATTCTGATCAGAAAAGTTCAACTAGCGGGCTGATCCGGCAACAATGGAACATGTGATGGTTCATCAAAAAACCTGTGAATAGCATGAGTTGACAGAAGAAACACAGGCATCTGGTCACTTCTCTCCGAGAGGCGTAGCTCATGGCATTCACGATCGACAGACCTCACATACGCGGCAGGGCACCGCGCCGCTTATGGCGTGGGACAGCCGCGGCGCTGACCGCCGCGCTGCTCGGCACTGTCGGCGCGGTGCTTCCCGCCGGGCCGGCGCACGCGGCCGGGCCGGGGCAGCTGGTCTACATCTCCAACGCCGGTGCGGGGTCGGTGAGCGCCGTGGACCCGGCGACCGGGTCGACGGTGGCCACCATCGATGTCGGCAGCGCGCCTACGGGCATGGCGCTCACGCCGGACGGCTCCCAGGCATGGGTGGCAAACGGCGCCAGCGACTCGGTCTCCGTGATCGACACCGCGACCAACTCCGTCGCCGCCACCGTCGCCGTGGGGCGCACGCCCCAGTCGGTGGCCATCTCTCCGGACGGGGGGCGGGCGTACGTGGTCCACACGGACAGCCCCGCCGGGGTCGACGTGATCGACACGTCCTCCCTGGTCGTCACCGCCACCATCGCGGCCGACGGCTTCCCGGACATCCTCGGCCTGTCCCCGGACGGCGGTCGCCTCTACGTCGGGCACTTCTCCAGCAGGACGGTCTCGGTGATCGACACCATGAGCAACACCGTCACCGCCACCGTCCCCGTGGGGAACGCGGCCGGGCTGGCGGTCAGCCCCGACGGCGCTCACGTCTACGTCGCCGACTACAACGAGAACCGCCTCTCCGTGATCGACACCGCAACCGCCACCGTCACGGCGACCGTTCCCGTCGGGGGCCTGCCGCAGAACGTGGCCGTCGCACCGGACGGAAGACTGGTCTACGTCGCCAACCGGGGAGGCAACTCCGTCTCCGTCATGGACACGGCGACCAACACCGTCGTCGCCACAGTCCCGACCGGCGCGGGGACCAGCGGCGTGCTGGCCGACCCGGACGGCACCCGTGTCTACGCCACCAACACCTTCGTCAACACCATGTCGGTGATCGACACCGCGACCCTCACGGTCACCGCCACCGTCCCCACCGGCTCCCGACCCTGGGGCCTGGCCATGGGCAAGGCCGTCCCGCCCGCCGTCACCGCACTCGCCCCGGACCGCGGCCCGACCACGGGCGGCACCACCGTCACCCTGACCGGCAGCCACCTGACCGGCACCACCGCCGTCACCTTCGACGGCACCCCCGCCACCGACGTCACCGTGGTCAACGACACCACCGTCACCGCGACCGCCCCCGCCCACACGCCCGGCACCGTCGGCGTCTCCCTGACCGCCAAGGGTCGGACCGTCAACGCCGGGACGTACACCTACCAGTTGCCCGCGCCCGTGATCACCGCCGTCGCCCCCGCCAAGGGCCCGGCCGCCGGCGGCACCGCCGTGACCATCACCGGCACCGGCTTCACCGGCGCGACCGCCGTCGCCTTCGGCGGCGTCCCGGCCGCCTCGTTCACCGTCCGCAGTGACACCGAGATCACCGCGACCTCCCCGGCCGCCACCACCGCCGGACCGGCCGACGTCACCGTCACCACCCCTGCAGGGGCCGGCACCACCAGCCCGGCCGACCGTTACACGTACACCCGGGACACCACGAAACTCACCGCCGCACCCCTGCTGCTCTCCCTGACCCCTGGCCAGCTGAACATCACCCTGAACCTGTCGGCCACCCTTACCGACACCACCACAGGCAAGCCCATCAGCGGCGCCACCGTGAAGTTCGCCGTCGGCACGACCACGGTGTGCAGCGCCACCACCAACGCAGCAGGCATCGCGACCTGCGCCGGCCCTTGCCCCGTGGTCACCGTCCTCCTGCACCTCGGCTACACCGCCACGTACAACGGCACCCCCGCCCTGGAACCGGCTACCGCCACCGCCGGACTCATCCGCGCCGGCTGACCCGCCCCGAGAGGGCCAGCGCCGGGACCCCCGACGCCGGCCTCCGCGCTGTTCCGGGCACCGCTCGTGAGCCGAGCCGAGCCTGTACAGAATTCCTGGCTCAGAAAGTCTCAAGCGTGTTGCCTGACCGCGTGTTGCCTGACCGCGGCGCTCTGTTGATCACCCGACAAAGGCGGTGCGGAGAATGTCGGGTGATCGGGGCCGGTGCCGCCGCACGATGGGGGTATGGATGACACGACCTTGGTATCCCGCTTCCTCCGTGACGGCTTCGTCAAGCTGAAGGGCGCTGTCGCGCCGCGCGTGGCCGCGGACTGCGCGCGGCTGCTGTGGCAAGAGACTGGCTGCGCCCCTGACGACCCGTCGACGTGGACGCAGCCCGTGCACTGGGTGGGCGGCATGGCACAGGGGCCGTTCGCCGCCGCACCCAACTCCCCGTCGCTGCAGCGCGCGTACGACCTGCTCGTGGGCGCGGGACGCTGGGAGCCGCGCTACTCGCTGGGGACGTTCCCGCTGCGCTTCCCACACGAGGAGGAGCCGGACGACGCGGGCTGGCACATCGAGGGGAGCTATCTGCCGGAGGGCGAGAGCTGGTACTTCACGAATCTGCGCTCCCAGGGCCGGGCGCTGCTGATGCTGTTCCTGTTCAGCGAGGTCGGCGAGGAGGACGCCCCCACCCGGATCCGGGTCGGCTCACACCTCGACGTGCCGACTGTGCTGGAGAAGTACGGGGAGGACGGGGCCAGCGGTCTGACCCTCGCGCCCGATCTGGTGGCGGCATCCGAACACCGGCCACTCGCCCTTGCCACCGGGTCCCCGGGCGACGTCTTCCTGTGTCATCCGTTCCTGGTACACGCGGCGCAACCGCACCATGGGGTGCGGCCGCGCTTCATGGCGCAGCCGCCGCTGATGCCGGCAGCACCGTACGAACTGGAACGGGCCGACGGCGCGTACTCACCCGTGGAGATTGCGATCCGCCGGGGTCTGGGGCGGGACACCCCCGGTCCGGGTGGAGACGGCACCGACCGCGGCGCCGGGTAGACGTGCTTCACGACCATCGCCGGCACGGTGGTCGTGAACCCAGCAGCTCTGCGCTCGATGACCTCATCGGCGGCCTCGGCGGTCAGTCATCCGGCCGGGTCGCCGATCCACCGGCCGCCCCCGGTGATCGGCGGTGCGGGTCCCCGGGGACGGCGACGGCCGTCGGGACGGGCAGCGTGCAGAGCACTGCTGTGGCCACCGTGGCGGGCAGGGGCGTACGAAGGCGCCTGAAGCCTGTTCCTTCTCGTTCGGCGGTTCGGACGGTTCGGAAGCCGGGTGCGGACCCCTGCCGAACAGTCATATGCCGGTCATATGCCGAATCGAAGCAGCCGGGAAGGAGGGTCGGTGGGATGGCAACGAACCCGCCACCTCCCGTTCATGGTTGGAGGACCCCCGCCGTGACGGGGGCCCTCCGACGAACGACGTGTCGCGGCCCGGCCGATGGTGGGGCCCCGGCCACGTCCACGGTCCCGCCGCCGGGACGCCCGGTCAGTCGAGGGGAAGAGCGAGCAGGGCGTTCTCGATGAGTTCGGGCATGGCGGGGTGGATCCAGTACTGGCCGGTGGCCATGGCGCGGGCGTCCAGGCCGAAGGCCATGGCCTGGACGAGCGGCTGGATCAGCGTCGGGGCCTCGGGGCCGATGATGTGCGCACCCAGGATCTCGCCGGTGGCCGGATCGGCCAGGATCTTGGCGAAGCCGGTGGTGTCCTCCATCGCCCAGCCGTACGCGATCCCGCTGTACTCCCGCGTCGCCGTCACGTACGGGCGGCCGGACGCCTGGGCCTCCTGCTCGGTCAGGCCGACCGCGGCGATCTTCGGCGAGGAGAAGACGGCGTGCGGGACGTGGCGGTGGTCGGAGGCGCGGAGGGCGCCCGGGTGGAGCAGGTTGTGCTGGACGACGCGGGCCTCGTGGTTGGCGACGTGCTTGAGCTGCCAGGGCGAGGAGACGTCGCCGAGCGCCCACACCCCCGGCACCGAGGTGGCCTGGTGTGCGTCCACGGCGATCCGGCCGTCGGGGTGGAGGTCGAGCCCGCCGGCGGCGGCGTCCACGAGGTCGGAGTTGGGCCGACGGCCGACGGCCACCAGCAGCTCGTCGGTGTCGATGCTCTCCGCGCCTTGGGGGCCTTCCAGGTCGAGACGCAGGGTGCCGTCCGGGGTCCGGTCGGCGCGCACCAGTTTGCGGTTGAGCCGGACGTCCCACTGTTCCTGGGCGAGTGCGGTGAAGCGGTGCGCGATGTCGGGGTCCTCGGGTCGCAGCAGGAGGTCGCCACGGGCGATCAGGGTGATGTCGACGCCGAGGGACGAGAAGACGTGGGCGAGTTCGGTGGCCACGAAACCCGAGCCGAGGACCGTCATGCGGCGCGGCAGCGTCTCCAGGCGCATGACGCTGTCGCTGGTGTGGAAGCCGAGCGTCTCGTCCAGGCCGGGTACGTCGGGCAGGACCGGGCGGCTGCCCGTGGCGACGACGATGTGATCGGCGGTGAGCGTGACGAGCCCGTCGGCCGTGGCGACGGTCAGACGGCGCTCGCCGATGAAGCGGGCGGTGCCCCGGTAGAGGGTGACTTTGTCATGTCCGGTCGCGCGGTAGCGTTCGCCGCCTTGCGCGATCGGATCGATGCGGCCGAAGACCCGGTCCCGTACGGCGGGCCAGTCCACACCGCGCAGGGCCAGGTCGACGCCCAGGGCCGTGCCGTGCTCGGGCGATCGGGCGGTGTCGGCGGTGTGCACGAACATCTTCGTGGGAATGCAGCCGACGTTCAGACATGTGCCGCCGTAGCTGTCCAGCGGGCCGATGCCCTTCTCGACGAAGGCGACATTCCAGTCCGCGAAGCGCTCATCGACGATCGAGTTCCCGGAACCCGAGCCGATGACGACAAGATCGAAATGCTGGTCCACGAAAGGTCTCCTTATCGGGTCGCCGTGACGGCGCTGTCAGGAAGGTCCGTGCCTGTACTGACCATGGTGGCGTGCGCGGCGCGTTCCCCCCGCCGCGTGAGCTCCTTCCATGTGCCCGGCGTTCGGCCGCGGTCGCCCTCGACACCGTGCGACGACGTGTCCGGCATCATGTCGGACAGGCTGTCCGTCCCTGGTCCGCCGCCGCTGCGTGGCTCGCTCCGGGAGGCCACGGGGACCCCTCGCGTATCCCTTTCCCCGCCGTGCCCTCCAGGTGTCTCTGCTGTCCCGGGCCCCTCGCGGCGGCGCTCGTCGACACCTCACGGGTGATCCTCATCGGCGCTGGTGGCCGACGACGGGCCCGGCCCTCCGGTGTGTCGGAGGGCCGGGCGGGGCGCCCTCGCAGGCCTCAGTCGTCGATACCGAAGTACCGGCCGAGATAGTCGATGATCTCGACGGCGTGCGGCAGGAGTTCGGGCAGTTGGGTGGCGAGAACCTGGCGGGTGGCGGCGGACAGGGAGCCGGTGCTGGTGGCGGCCGGGCGGACGTACGGTTCCAGGCGTCTGATCAGCTCGTAGTTGCTGTCGATGTTCTCGGCCCGCATCGCCTGCTCCAGCGGCGGTGCCCCGGGCGGCGGGACGGGCGGCAGCACCCGGCTGACGTAGGTGACCCGGTGCAGGACCCGCCAGCACGGGGGCTTGGCGGAGCTCTGCCGTGCCTGCCGCAGCGCGGCGGCGTCGGGGGCTCCGCTGCCCTGCAGTCAGATCGGGTCGACGACCTTGCGGTAGAAGTCGTCGAAGTTGGCGCTGGTCTCGCCGAGGTAGAACGTGAGGAAGCGGTAGGCGTCGACCTTGCCCGGGACCAGCACCGCCCGGCCCTTCGCGTCGTAGACCTCCTTGCCGTCGGCGTCCCGGCGCTGCAAGTCACCGGAGGGCGCGCACTGCACGTCGAGGCCGAAGGAACGGGAGGCCTCCCTGCCCTTGGCCCGGGTGGTGCTGAAGCCGCCGCCCCCGGAGGCGTCCAGGTGGATCCCCCAGCCGAGGCCGAAGGCGCCGAAGGACAGGTCCATGGAGCCGCCGTACATGCCGTTGAAGCTGTACGACCCGGTGGTGGTCTCGGTGACGGCGTCGGTCGCCTCGGTGGTCTCGGCGAAGAAGCCGCCCTGCGCCGTCCAGACGTAGGTGTTGACCAGGTCCCGGTGGGAGAAGCCGGCGGCCGTCGCGTTCGGGCCGCCGGAGCGGCTGTCGTCCCGTGGTGCGACGTCCATGCCCATGCCGCGCAGCACCGTGCGGGCCTGGGCCTCGGCCGGGTCGTTGGTGCTCTGGTGGCCGGTCTCGGTGGAGATCGACTGGTAGTAGGCCTGCAGCCGCTGCTGGTCGCGGGTGATGCGGCGCTTGAGCGCGTAGGCGTCCCTCGGCTTGAAGTAGCTGTACTCGCCGTACGCGGTGGCGGTCGGGTAGTCGGGGTCGGTGACCTTGCCTCGCTCGTCGAAGCCGACCGCGCCGTCCAGGGTGCCCTGTTTGGTGTAGCGGGGGTTGATCGGGAAGTGGATGATGTTCCAGTCCAGTGGGATGTCCGGGTTGGGCAGCATCCGGTAGGCGATGAGGGCGCCGGTGTGCGCCAGGCGCAGCGCGAAGACGTCGGCGGTCTGGGACTGCACCAGTGCCATGCCGGTGTTGGCGGGCACGTAGCGGCGGCCGATGGCCGGGTTGACCAGCTTGGTCGGGTCCTCGGGGTGGCCGGTCAGCGCGAGCCGGGTCTTCCGGGTGGTGTTGGTGCCCTGGCTGACCTGGGTGTCGGAGCTCCAGGTGTTGGAGAACTCCAGGCTGGTGGTGGCGGCCAGCTTGAGCTGCCCCTCGGCCAGCGGGATGGCCGTGCCGATGCCGAGCGGGGCGGTGATGGTCATGGTGTCGGCCTCGGTCTCCAGACCGAAGGAGAGGTTGAAGGCGACGTCGGTGCTCTGGGTCTTGCTGGAGGACAGGCTCTGCAACACCTCCTCGGCCTCGGTGAACTCCACGGAGGAGGCCCCGGCGTGCTCGCCGATCCCGTCGACCAGGTTCTCCGAGGGCACCGGCGGGGCGCCCTCGACGTAGCCGATGAGCTGCGGGTCGAACTGGGCCTGGCCGACCCACTCGGTGGTCAGGTCGCCGACCTTGTAGCCGGTGACCAGGTGCCAGCGGCCGTCCCGGACGAAGCCGTAGCAGCGCTTGAGCACGCCCAGCGCCTCGCCCTTGGCGTCGTACTGGAGGTCGGCGTACTCGCTCGCGCCGGGGGCGCCGGAGATGGCGTCATGGAAGGGAGTGCGGACGTCGGCGAGGCCGAGCGCACCTGGGCGGTGTCGGTGGAGATCGGGGCGGTGGAGAGCAGGATCCTGGGCCGCTTGGCGGAGAAGTCCAGGCTGTTGCCGCGCAGGCCCTCGTCCCGCACCGAGGTGGTGCCGGGCTCGGTGGAGTCGCGGTCGAACGGCCAGTAGCCGAGCAGGTGCTGCTTGTCGCCGCGCAGCCGGGAGAACAGGTTGTCGGAGATCTGCTCCGCGGTCCGGACGGTGCGCCAGATCCGTACCTCCTCCAGCGTCCCGGTGAACGGGTCGGCCGGCTTTCCGCCCTCCAGCCGTGCGCCGAGGGTGAGTTGGGCTTCGCCCCAGGGCGCGGAGTCCTGCGCGGTGACGGGGCCCTCGGCCAGCGGCTGGCCGTTGCGGTACAGCCGCAGCGGGCTGACCGCCGGGTCGGGGTCGCGGGTCCAGCGGGCGCCGCGCAGCTTGGCCGGGAAGGAACCCGAGTGGTCGAAGGCGACGTTGCCGGCGTTCTCGTCGAAGGCCCAGCGGGCCAGCAGCCCCTTCTCGCGCGGGGTGACGGGAAGCCCGACCTGGTTGACCGCTCGCGCGGCGCTCCAGATCCGTACCTCGCCCAGCACGCCGGTCAGGCCGCGGCCGATCTCCAGCTCGCTGCCGTTGGCCTGCGCGCCGGGCCCGCTGTACAGGTGGTTGCCGACGAGGCTGCCGCCGACGAAGAACCGGACGTACTGCTCGGGCTGGTCCGGCGCGGCCGGCTGGGTGGCGCCGGATGCCGCGGGTGCGGGCTGGCGGCGCTCGCGCACCACGCTCACCTTCTGTACGGTGCCGGGCGTCAGGGCCTGGGTCGAGGCGAAGCGGACGACCTTGCCGTCGGCCTCGGCGAACGCGAACTCCAGCCGGCCGTCGGCCAGGACGCCGAATTGGTACGGGACGCCGCTGCGTCCGCCGTCGACCGCCCTGCCCTTGGCGACCAGGCCCATCGGGGTGCCGGTCCGGTCGATCCGGACGAACGCCTCGATGGTGAGGTCCTCCAGCAGGTCCAGCGCGTCCTGCGACTCGACCGACAGGCCCACCGCGTTGTCCATCCGCAGCGCCCAGGACTGGGTGAAGGCGGCGGCCAGGTGTGCCCACTCGTTGCACGGGAAGCGCTCCGCCGACTTCACCACCCGGTCGCCGACCCGGGCCACCACCTGGTAGCCCTTGATCGGGGACGGCGGGCCGGCCGGCCCCTCGAAGGTCCAGTAGCCCAGCAGGCCCGGCTCGCGGCCGGACAGCCGCCGGTCGCGGTCACCGGCGATCTCCCGCTGGGTGCGGGCCCGGTCGAAGACCCGGACCTCGTCGATCCGGCCGTCCAGGTACGCGTCGCCGAACGCCAGGCCGCCGATCACCAGCGGCCCCTTGCCGGTGTACGGGGCGTTGGCGATGCGGCGGCCGACCTCGACGCCGTCGCGGTAGAGGATCTGCTCGCGGGTGGCGTTCTTGTACACCGCCGCCCAGTGGTGCCACTCCAGGTCCGGGTAGGCCTGGGCGGTGTCCAGGTCGTCGGCGTACAGCCCGAAGCGGAAGGTCTCGGAGGGGTTGAGCACCAGGTGCAGCGACTGGTTGCGCACGCCGCTCGGCACGCCGTGGACGAGCAGCGGCTCGGTGCGACCCCGGGACTGGCTGCGCTTGGCCCACAGCTCGATGGTGAAGTCCCGGTCGGCCAGGTCGAGCGAGTCGGCCAGTACGACCTTCTCGGCGCCGGCGAACTGCTTGACCGGGAGCCCGGCCGGGACGAGCGAGAGCGAGTAGCCCGAGTCGTCCGTCCGGGCGTGCACGACCCGGCCCTGTCCGCTCTCCGGGTTGACCCAGGCCTCCAGGGTCAGGTCGCCGCTCGGGGCGATGCCCGGGTGCTTGCCCGCGGGCAGCGTCAGGTACTGGTCGCCGCCGGAGAACTGGAACGCCCGGCCGGGCATCTCGGCCCGCCAGCGGCAGCCGCGCCCGGCGATGGCCGGCTTGGCGGTGCCGTTGGGCACGAACTCGACCTCGCCCGGGTTCAGCCCGACCAGCCGGGAGCCGTCGGAGAGCAGCACGCCGGGGCGGGTGGAGACGGCCCGGCCCCAGTGGTAGCCGACCAGGCTCACCTTGTCGCCGGGTTGGACGGCGGTGGCCGCCGCCGTGAGGGCCAGGGTCTTCGCGCCGACCGGGGTGTCGGCGGCCACCGCGCAGCCGGCCGAGCCGATCTGAAGGTGCGCCTTGGCGGGCAGGGCGACGGTGGTGCCCTCGGCGGGCTCGACGGTGGCTCCGTTCACCCGGGCGACCAGGCCGACCGTCACCGGCCGGCCGGGGTCACCGGCCAGCGCCGCCGCGAACTGGGCGGCTCTGCGCGGCAGCGAGCGCCAGGTCTCGGTGTCGGCGCCGACCGTGACCGTCAGGTCGCAGCGGCCGGGCGCGTCGCCGTCGGAGACCGTGATGACGCAGCCGTCCAGCGGGAGCGCCGGGTCGCGGGCGAGGAAGCCGAGCGTGCCGCCGTCCCCGTCCAGGGTCTGCAGGCCGCGGATGACGGCGGTGTCGTAGTAGACGGCGGAGAACTGGTCGTCGGTGCCCCGGAAGTACAGCACGAGGTAGCCGGTGCCGCTGTCCAGCAGCGCGGGCCGGTCACTGCCCCGGGCGAACTCCAGCAGCGCGCCGTTCAGGCTCAGGCCGGTGGCGTCCACGGCGAGCTGCGGCATTGGCAGGGTCAGGTCGTCGTCGCCCTGCAGCGCGCTCGAAAGGCTCGCCAACTGGTCCTGGACGGCGGAGAGTTCGGCCTGCTTGGTGGCCAGTTCGAGCTGCCGCTCGATGATCCGCCTGCTCGCCGTGCGGGACTCCTGGACCGCGGCGCGCGCGGCGTCCATCTTCTCCTTGACGGCGAAGAAGGAGACGTCGATCGGCCACTGCAGCCGCACCTTGGTCATCCGGAACAGCCCCGTGTCGGCCGTGCGGCACTCGGGCGCCTGGCGCAGCGCGGCCGTCTTGCTGTCGGCGGGCAGGCCGATGGCCATGCCGGTGGCCTGGTTCACGATTCGCACGTAGTCGCCCTCGCGGATCAGGGTGAAGCGGTAGTACGACTCGGCGCGGGGATCCGGAGTGACGAAGGGTATTCGGGGGAGTCCGAGCGCACCGTAGTCGAAGTTGGAGCTGCTCGCGGCCAAGAGGAGGCCGTAGCCCATGGCGTCGGTGGTGGTCAGGCGGAACGGGAGGCTGTCGGCGCTCCGGCGGTCGGCACTGTCCAGCGCCCAGGACGTGCGGGGGCCGTCGTCGCCGGTGACGCTCACCCCGCGGTAGGGCTCCCCGTAGACCCACCGCACTGTCCTGCCGTCGATCACCCGCGGGGTCTTGAGCTCCAGGGTGTAGAGCCAGGCGCCCGGAATCACCGCCTCGGCTTTGTAGGCGGCCTCGTAGGCGTCGTACTCGGGCTGCAGCGCGTTCTGCGCCGCCAGGCGCTGCGGCAGCAAGGCCGCGGTGCCGCTCAGCCGGGCGATCTCCGCCGGCAGGGCGGCGATGTCCGGCTCCAGCCGCTTGATCACCTGCTGCAGGGCGCTGATCTGCTCCGAGTCCTGCCCCCGTGTCGGCCGCTTCAGCACCTGCGGCTCCAGCACGTCCGGCGCCTGGGCGAGCCGCCCGTCCCGGCCGACCGCGAAGTCCAGGGTGGCCAGACACGGCTCCTGCCCGTACTTGGCGGCGAACGCCAGCAGCACCCGGGCCTGCCGCTTGGCCGGCTTGGGGTCGGCGCGGTAGCCGGAGACCACGTTCTCCTGCTGGTGGTAGAGCGCCGCCGACATGCCGGACACCACCGTGCGGCCCTTGAGGACGAAGCTGTCCCTCCGCACGCCAGGGTGGTCGCCGATCGGGGCGTCCGAGCCGGTCCACTGCACGGCGCCCTCGATCCGGCCGTGCAGGGCGTTGTCACTCTGGTCGTAGGCGGTGCCGCCCGCGCCCTCGTCCAAGCGGTAGTAGGCGGTCAGGCCGGGCTCGTTGCCGATCAGCCGGTGGCCCAGGTCCTCGGCCAGTTCGGCCGCCGAGCGCACCCGGTTCCAGATCCGCAGCTCGTCCACGTCGCCGCTGAAGCGGCGCAGCGTGCCGCCCACGTCCTGCCGGCCGAGCAGGACGGGCACCCGGGCGCCCGGAGTGAACGGCAGCGGGCCGCCGGCCACCGGCCGGCCGTTGACGTACAGCTTGGCCGTGGTGCCGTCGAAGGTCGCGGCGACGTGGGTGTAGACGTCGACGGCGAGGGTGTCGGTGGCGACCAGCGCCGCGGGCGCCCCCTCGTGCGTCAGGCGCAGCGCGCCGGACGCGTCCAGGGCCAGCTGGAACTCCGCGGAGCGGCCCAGCAGCGGACCCTCCGGCGCGGCGGGCTTGACCCACGCCTCCACCGAGTACGCCCTGCCGCCGAAGCGCAGCGCCGCCGGGTCGCCGAGGTCGACGTGCGCGTCGGCGCCGTCCAGGCGCAGCGCGGTCTCGGCGTGCCCCCCCGCCGGACGCCACCGGCACCAGCTCGCGCCCGGTGAAGGGGCAGATGCCCGGGCTGCGCTCGAAGACCGCGTCCTGGTACGACGGGTCGGGGCTGGTGTAGAAGCGGGTGCCCTGGGTGTTGAACAGGCCCTGGGTGCCCTGCTCGACGTTGAAGCCGTCGATCCGCCCGGTGGAGTCGTTGTGCGCGAACAGCTGCCAGCCTGCACGTTGGCGACCTCGGTGGGCACCAGGACCGCGGTGAACCGGCCCTGCGTCAGGTTCCGGACGAAGGACAGTTCCTGGGTCGGCTCGTAGAACGGCCGGCCCTCCATGTCCTCGGTGCCCAGGCTGTCCTTGGCCGACTCCGGACGGGTCGCGTGCCGGCTGCGCTTGAACCGCGCTTCCAGCGCCGGCTTCAACTTGCCGTCCACCAGCAGGAACCGGTCGCACAGCAGGGTGTCACGGACCAGCGGCACCTTCGCGCCGTTGGCGTCCAGTACGTAGTCCGGGCGCGACGCCTCCCCGGACGAACCGCCCCCGTCAGCTTGTGCACCGCCCCTGCGTCGCCCGCGCCGACCGACTGGCGCAGCACCACCACGTACGTCCCGTCCGAGACCACCTGGAACGGGGCGTCCGCGGTCAGCCGTCCGGTGGTCGACAGGTGCGGGTCGACCTCTTCCTCTGCCGGCTGCTCCCCGGGCGCGGCCTCGGCCCCGCCCCGCTTCACCGTCGGCATCGCGGTCGCGCCGACGACGGCGTACCCCACCTCGGCCAGCTCCCGGGGGAAAGCCAGCTCGGCCGGGTTGTCACTCCAGTACGCAGCGTCCACCTCCCCCTTGGTCGGCGGGCCGGTGAGATCCAGTACCGAGTAGACGATCCGACGCGCGGCGTCCATCGCGAAGGCGATCGTCGTGCCCTGGTGCCGGGCCATGGTGACGTGCCGGTACGCACGGTCCCCGTAAACCTTGAGTAAGGATTCCCGAGATGCCACTGTTTCCCCCTCCGCTTCCACGAACCTGGTCGTGCAGTGCCCCCCACTGGGCCTCGGCTGGCACGCTTGAATCCGGTCAAGGAGGAGTTGTGAAATTACCCGGGGTACACACGACTTGATCGCTGCGCCGGGTGGCCGAGATCCGCCATACCGGTACCGGGTATCCGGTCCTTCGCCTGCCACCGACGCCAAGCGGCCCGAGACCGGTGGTGATGGCCTTCGGGCCTACCGCCGCACGGATCGCGACCGCCTGCTTCAGCTCCTCGACCATGCCCATCGCGGCGGGCGTTATCGCACTCGCTGACTTCCTCGCATGCTCCGCGGTCTGCGATGGAGGCCTTCGGCGATGCCGAGCAGTCGTCGGTGGACTCGAACCACTCACGCTTCCAGTCCGTCCCCGCACGGCCTTTCCTCTATGCGGAACCGCGCCCCGGGCGGGCGGCCTCCGGCCACGATCAGGCACCCCGTAGACGGTTTGGCTGATCCCAGAGGCACAGGGTTGCGCGGTCTTCGCTGCACTCCCCCGCTCCGCACCCCCCTGCAGGGGGGCGGTTCACGGGCGGACCGTCTTGCTCGAATGGCGTGGCACGGTAGCTGTCCTCGGGCAGTGGACTTGGACCGATTGTCATCGGAGCCGGATCCCGGGCTCTTGTCAGTGGAGTGCGCTTCGCTGTCCTCCATGGAGTTCACTTATTCGATGCTCAACACCCTGCTGGACCGGATCCCCCGGCCGAGCGGGGTTCTGTACCTCTCGCAGGGCACCGACCCGCACGCGCTGGTCGAGAAGCTGGCTTCCCTTCACGGGGAACCACGGACCCTGGTCCTGGACGGCATCATGGCGCCGGGCGTGAGCGAGGTTCATGGCAGAAAGCTTCTCGACCTCCTCGAAGACCGCGCCGAGACGGTAGTGGCCTGGGCCCATGAGGGACAGTGGCTCGGCGCGGGTACTGCACTGGATGCGCAGGGCGACATCGTGCCGGTGCTGGCGGTCACCCCGCGGCAGATCCAAGGACTGCCCGTAGGGATCGCCGGCCAGGGCGAAGACTGGGTCGAGCGGCTCATCGGCATCACCGGCTGGATCCTGCCGCCCCAGCGACCGGACGTCGACTGGGCGCAGATTGAGGCGCGCATCGGCACGCGTCTTCCCCGCGACTACAAACGCATGGTGGAGACGTTCGGGGAGGGCGCCTTCGACGCATACCTCCGTCTGAACCCGGAACCGTGGACCGACTGGAAGGAGGATGACCTACTCGTCTGGGCAGGCACCGAGCACGAGAATCTGTACTGCTGGCAGATTGACGACGGAGACCCTGACTACTGGCCCGTCACCATACAGACGTTCGACGGCGAGAACGTCCCCTTCGAGTGTTCAACCGCAGAGTTCGTCTACCGCATCCTCCGCGAGAAGGACCACCCCTTCTCCATGGCCCACTACTTCGACACCCACTGGTTCATGACCTATCGCACGAACACGTGAAGCCTCCCGGCCACGACCACTCAAGAAGCCGGTCCAAGTCTGGTGGACCGATCCGGGGCGGCTGGCTGCGGGACAGCCTTGAGGTGGTGTTCTAGACATGGCGTTCGGGCCACGGCCACTTCTCGGCGCACGTCATCGACGACGCGCCTCTCGTGCTCCCCGGCCCGGGAGAACACGGCCAGGCGTCGGCGGTGGACCTCCTGGGCCAGCCGCTCGGCACTTCCTGGGCCAAGGAAGCGATCGGGGTGGGGGCTCCCGATGCGGCTCCGTCGGGCAGGTCCACCTACCGTGGTTCAGCTACCAGGCGGTCCTTCGCCGGCGAAGCCGTAAGCGGTGAGGCCTCACGGAGCTCGGCGAGCGTCCTCATGAGCGGCACGGGCCCGGTCCCAGCAGACTCGACCCCTACAAGCCCTACCTCGAACGACGATTCGCCGAGGGATGCACCAGCGTCACCCAACTCCACGGCGAGCTGCTCGCCGAGCACGCTCCCGTCACCGACGGCATGGTCCGAGCCCACATCGCCACCCTGCGCGGGACTCCGTCCGAAGCACCGCCCCGGCCACCGACCGTACGGCAGGTGACCGGCTGAATCACCCCCACTCCACGCCCCTACCGAGGAGGACCTCGTCGGCCCAAGACGTCGTTTCTTATGGCTGTAAGGGCGGCATGAGAGCCTCCTGGCATGAGCTACGACCTTGCCGTCTGGGAAGGCGAGAGGCCGGCGGATGACAAGACCGCCGGTCGAGTCTTCAACGACCTGTACGACCGCTACGTCGACAGTGAGGTAGAAGAGCCTCCATCCGAACGCATAGCGATCTATGTGGCTGCGCTGCTTGAGCGGTGGTGCGACCTCACTGAGGACGATGAGGACACCTCGCCCTGGTCAACCGGGCCGTTGATCGGCGAAGCCAGTGGTCCGCTGATCTACTTCCCCATGCGCTGGAGCATGGCCGAGGAGGCGTCCGCCTACGCGGCGGCCGTGGCGGAGTCCATGGGGCTGGTCTGCTTCGACATACAGCAGAACCGGCTCAGGCCGTAAGGAGAGCCGCCAGTCGGCGGTAACCGATGAGGGCTGCGGCTATGCCGACGAAGGCGAGGAAGTGTTCGGCCTTGCGTTGATAGCGGCGGTGGAGACGAGGGCAACCGGCCAGCCAGGACACCGTTCGCCGGACCACCCACCGATGCCGGCCGAGCCGCTCTGAGGACTCGACGCCCTTACACGCGATGCGGTGGCGGATCCCCCGCCGGCGGAGCCATCGGCGCAGGGGGTTGTAGTCGTAGCCCCTGTCCGCATGCTGCTTCGCCGGCCTCGGCGCCGGGGCCCGCGGCGCGATCGGATGGGCGGGATGCCGCGCACGAGCGGCTCCAGCCCCTGACTGTCGTGCATGTTCGCCCCGGAGATGCCCAGGGACAGCGGCAGTCCGTTCCGGTCGCAGATCAGGTGAATCTTCGATCCCAGCTTGCCGCGGTCGGTCGGATCCGGTCCGGTCAGTGGCCCCCTTTTACGGCCCGCAGGTTGACAGAGTCGATCGCGCACCGCGACCAGTCCAGCTCGCCACGCGCTCCGAGTTCGTCGAGGATCACGCGGTAGAGCCGGGCCCAGACCCGGTCCCGGCTCCACTGGGCGAACCTGCGGTAGACCGTGGGCCAGGCCGGGCCGAACACCGGCGGCAACTGCCGCCAGGCCGCAGCCCGACGTCGCCACGAAGATGATCGCCGCCAGGGCCTCACGGTCTCCGGCCCGGCGCCGGCCACCGCCCTGCGGACCTCTCAAGGCCCTTTACCTATGGAGCCGTATCGCGCAGGTCAGGGCGGTTCCTTGGCAGTCCGAAGCCTGCCATCTTCTTTTCCTCGTAGGACAGGAATCCCAGGCTCCGATAGAACGTGTGGTTGCGGCTGCCCTCTGGTGACGCCTCGTGGTCTGTGGACAAGAGGAAGAATCGGCAGTGGGAGTAGCGCCGCATCAAGTGCTCGACCAACGCCCGGCCGACCCCCTGCCTGTGGTTCGCCGGATTGACCACGACGTCCTGGACGTAACAGATGTGCTCGTCATCGGAGATGGTCCGGGCCAGTCCCAGGAGGGATCCCGATCCGTCTCGTGCCGTGATGACGAGGTGAGAGTTCACGAGACCGCGACAGAGCTTACCGACGTCGCTGGTGTAGCCCTCCCAGCCGACCGAGTCGTAGAGCTTCAGCACCTCAGCAGGATCGAAGACGCCCTCTTCCGCTATGAACATGCCGACCCCTTGTGCACTGATGCCGCTTCTCACCGTCAACTCGACATCACAACACGTCCGGTACGTCAAGATCGACCCCTGTCGGACCCGACCGCTTTCGTTCGAACGCTGGATAACGCTCCGACGACTCCCCAAGATCTGTGCCAGAACCCCGTTTTCGTGAGCGAAGCCAGTTCCCCGAATATACGAAAGGCAGCATCGAGCTGACACTGAGCGACGGCGGCACGACATCCAGGGCCCCGCTCGCGCTAGGCGAAGCTGACGATCACACCTGCTCCCCGGCCTCCTGACCGCCGCGCCTGACGAGTCCCGTCCGCTGAATTGCCTCCCCCATCCAGCCTCTGAGCCTGGTGCGATGCGGCGAAGCCGGGATCCAAAAGGGAGTCAAACGCGCCGGTTTCGACGGTGGTTTCTGACAGAGTCATGGGTGTTCGTCACTTGGTGGGCGATCGCCACGGTCCGTGTGACGACAGGACAGGGGAGCTTGGTGACGGAGCAGAACGCCGTACTGACCAGGATGGGAACGGCCTCCTGGTCGGCCGAGGAGGACACCGCGTACGAAGTGGCCCTCGATGGGATCAGCCATGTGGTGGGGGCCTGCTCCGGGCTGATCGCCCGGGCGCGGAAGGCGGGGGATACCGTACGGGCCAGTGAGCTGATCGCCGAACAGGGCGCATGGGCTGCCCGGCGCAACAGCCTCACGCCGCGAAACCAAGACGCGGTGGCCGCCGTCACCGCCGAATCCGCCCAGACGCTCGCGCGGCTGCGGAGCACGCGGTGACGGAGGTCGACCGCACCCGCTACGTCCTGTCCGAAGAGGAGAACGCACAGATCTTCCGCGAGCAGATCGTGCCGCAGCAGCTGGACGGGAGGCCGCAGGAACAGCCGATCGCCGTGATCGTGTCCGGGCAGACCGGGGCGGGCAAGACCGCGATCACCGCGCTGGTGACCACCGCCCTGCGGTGCGCGGCCAGTCCGTCAACATCAACCTCGACACCTGCAAACCGCACCATCCGATGTTCGACGAGCTGACGGCCGCCGACGACACCACCGTCGGCGCGTACACACGAGCATCGACGGCCACAAGTGGATGGAGAAGTCCTAGGCGTACGCCATCGAGCAGGGCTTCGACATCGTCATGGAGTCGGTGATGCGAGACCTGCGCGACTTCGAGGAGCCCACCGCACGGCTGTGGGCGGCCGGCTACCGGATCGAGATCCCGGCGGTCGCCGTCCACGAGTCGGAGAGCCGCCTGGGCGCCCTGGACCGCTACCTCCAGCAGATCGAGGCCTTCGGCCGCGGCCGGAAGATCGACCTGGCCATCAACGACGCCTGCTACGACGGTGTCGTGCGTGCGACCGGCAACCTGGACACCGGACCCCTTTCGCACGCCGTCTTCGTGGTACGCCGCGACGCGAGCGTCGACTACAGCAACCTCCTGGACTCCTCCGACCGCTGGCTCCGCGAAGCGGACACCCCGGGGGCGGTGGAGCGGGAACGCAACGCCCCCTGGTCGGAGCAGAAGTCCCGGATGTTCGCCGGCGTCACGGGCCGGACCCTTCAACGGATCGAGGCGCTGCCACCGGAGATGCGCGACCCGGCCCGTCAGGAGCTCGCCGCAGTCGTCGAGCTTGCGCGGCCGCTGGTCCACCCCGCCGTGTACGCCGCGATGCAAGGCGCGCTCGGACCGGTGTGACTGCCGGCAGCCGTCCGTCCTCTGGTGCGCACGATCGCGGCGAGGAGCCGATCCTCCATCGGCACCTGCGGCCCGGGGGTGGGCGGACCGTGCCACGAAAGCGCACCCCGGTCGACTGAACCAGATCAGGAGCGGCGGCCAGGCCTAAAGGGCCCGCCGCGGGACTCCTTCGCCTTGGCCACAAACGACTCCAGCGCGGCCATGAGGTCGCCCACCGGCGTCGCCTCGGTCTCCTCGCCCGCGACCGGTGCCGGCGCTCGGTGCTCGGCCAGCGCACGCGCCGACCGGGCGCAGCCGACCGAGGCGCTCCCTGCCGCGGAGCGCGTACTTCACGACCGCGACCTTGTCGGTCCTGTTCAGGGCCGGGCGGAGCAGGGTGTGCGGCTTCGCGGACACCTCGCCCTTCGGGCGGGCGTAGTTTCTCTGCACCACGTCAAGCAAGCCCGGCGGTCGTCGAGGGGCCTCCGTGAGCGGCTTCAGTCCCAGCCCCGTCCGAACGCCGAGAGTCGCAGTTGAGAGCCGTAATCAAGGCTTAGCGCCAACGGTCGTACCCGCCTGTCCCCATGGCCGTGACAGCCGGCCTCATTCGCGACCGCAGCTCCGGCAGCATCGAGGGGGCCGCCGACCGCATCAAGAAGATCAAGCAGCTGCTCTACGGCCGAGCCGGATTCCACTACTTCGCAAGATGCTCCTGCTCCATTCGCTCCCCGAGACGCCACTCAAGATCTGCGCCAGAACCGAGAGACAGGGAACACCTGCCGGTGGATCCAGGCCCAGGCAGGTGCCCAGCGGTGGCAGGATGGCCTCATGTTGATCCGAAAGGGCGATGCCGCGTAGGCGGCCCAAGGCCGTCCGCGCAGAGCGGTGGCGGCCACGATGGCAGTGTCCGGTCCTGAAAGTCCGTGGTGTCTCCGCGCGGACTCGTGCAGCGATCCGCAGGGTCGAAGACCAGGAGATGTGGCCCAACGCGGTCGCTGACGCGCTCACTCTTGTCGAGCGGGCTTTCGCGCAGCCTGGCCGGTACTTGGATGCCTCCGAGTTCTGCTCGCCCGGGATAAACGATGCCCGTGACGACCTGGAATGGGCGATGCGGCACCTTCCTCCAGGAGCTAAATCGGACTTGGGCCGTCTGATCATGCGCATCGACGAAGAACTAGAGCGTCGTACCTTGCCAGAGCCACATCACATCGACTTGGCGTCGTTCGGCTGGTGGTGGACCAGAATGCGGGAGCGCTGACGGGCTTGGGACGTGTGCACCTCCCTTCCAGCCGAACGAAAACGTCATCCTCCGCAACGCCTCACTAAGATCTCGGCCAGAACCCGGTTCTCGCGAACAAAGCCACCAGCCGGACTACGCGGGCCGCCGTCAGGCTGCGGGAGTGGTGCGGGCGCGGGGGTGTTCGGTGGGCACCGGGTGCCGGCTCTACTGGACGGTGAGCCGACTCACGCCGATCTGCGTCGGGTAGTAGGTGAGCAGTTCCTCGGAGAACGCCGTCTCCGCGTAGGTGTTGACCACCGACTCAGCCATGATCGTTCGCGCTCCGACGTTCGAGGCGAAGACGTGGCCCGGCGGATCCTCCGACTTCCGGTTCGTGCTGTACCAGTCGGACCAGGACGACTGCGGGTCGTACCCGGACCCGGGGGTTTTGGAGTGCCATGTCGGGCAGACGTCGTTCAGCCCCTACGCGAACTGGCGGTAGTGAGTTCCGCCCCCGAGGTCGTACACCTGGAACACGAGGCTGTAGCTGCTCCCCGTCCCGCCGAAGTACACCTTGAGCCAGAGGTCACTCTGCTCTTGACTGGGAAGTACGTCTGACAGGGTGCTTTCGTTCAGAGCGACCCTGTTCCGCCTGTCGTTGCCGACGAAGAAGAACTCGGGCCGGAACGTCGGATCGCAGGCTGTCACTGCGTAGGTCACGGCAGAGTTGCTCTTGTCGGAGATCACCTCCACCCAGTACTCACGCCTGGGGCGGTACACGTTCCGCGCGAACGAGCTGTCCGGCTCAAGAGGCGTACGGAAGACGGGCGGCCCTAGCTGTATTGATCACGAGCGTTGTTGACACGGGTCTGGTCTTGAACATGGCGAAGACCTCCGGTGGGGTGGGAGCTGTCTAGGAACTCACCGCACGGAGGTCTTCGTGCCCCACCGTAATGCCCGGCTGACCGTCTTCGGTAGAAGACTGCTGGTCGAACGTGTCCGCTCAGGCCGTCCGGTCGCTCATGTGGCCGCCGAGATGGGCATCTCCCGGGCCACGGCCCACAAATGGATCCGCCGGTGGCGGGCCGAGGGAGACGCGGGCCTGCACGACCGCTCCAGCCGGCCTCGCACGACACCGCACCGGACTCCGGCCGCGGTGGAAGCCCGTGTCTGCGACCTGCGGCAGAGCCGCAAACTCGGCCCGGCCCGAATCGGCCCGATCCTGGGCCTGCCCGCCTCGACCGTGCACCGGATCCTGACCCGCCACCGCCTCAACCGCCTCGCATGGCTCGACCGGCCGACCGGCACCGTCATCCGCCGCTACGAACGCGACCGGCCCGGCGAGCTGATCCACGTGGACGTGAAAAAGCTCGGCCGGATTCCCGACGGCGGCGGTCACAAGGCCCTGGGCCGACAGGCCGGCCGGGCCACCCGCAGCAACATGGGCTACGACTACATCCACTCCGCCGTCGACGACCACAGCCGGCTGGCCTACAGCGAGATCCACCCCGACGAGAAAGTCGCGACCTGCGCGGGTTTCCTGGCCCGCGCTGCTGCCTTCTTCCACTCCCAGGGCATCGACCGGATCGAGCGGGTCCTGACCGACAACGCCTGGGCCTACCGCAAGGGCCTGGCCTGGAAGAACACCCTGGCTGAGCTCGGCGCCACGGGCAAGCTGACCCGGGCCGCCTACCGGCCGCAGACCAACGGCAAGGTCGAACGCTTCAACCGCACCCTGCTCGACGAATGGGCCTACCTACGGCCCTACACCTCCAACACCGAGCGGACCGAAGCCCTGGCAGACTTCCTCCACACCTACAACCACCACCGCTGCCACACCGCACTCGACGGACACCCACCCATCAGCCGCGTCAACAACCCTGCGGGTCAATACACCTAGCTCCTTTTGAAACTTCTCCAGCGTGTAGCCCGCTCGGAGCTCTTTGAGTTTTCCGTACTCCGCAGCATGTCAGTCCGTCTGTGAATCCCTCAGGACCGTGACGGCCGTAACGAGGGTGCGCGGTCAGAAGGTTGGAGAGGAAGAAGACCGCCACCAACACGGCGTTGCGTTTGGTGAACGAGCTGAACCGCTCCCCCGCCGTCAGACCGTCGCTCTGCGGCGCTTCTGGATCGTCCATTGCTGCTCCGTGACCGTCACGGTCGTGATCTGGCAGTACCTGCACTTGGACCCTAGGACTGGCCATACAGCGGCGCATGCTCGCGTAGACCAGTCGGCTGACGACCGCCCCGCCCCCGGCCGGCCGTCACAGAGACCGCGCTCGGTCGTCGCGGGTGAGGCGTTGCCGGCGCGCCCCCGGCAGCCGGGCCCCCGCCGAGCGGGGGCCCGGAGCCGGTCAGGCGTCGGTGACGGGGAAGGCGCTCAGCCTGATGTTGTCCACCGCCCAGAACCAGTTGTTGCCCGCGTGGTGGACCCGGAAGGCCACCTTCACCGAGCGCGCGTCGGCCGGCACGGGGAAGGAGGCGGTGACGAGACGGTTCTGCTGGTCGCGGCCGCCGTTGGTGTTCCCCGACGCCGCACTGGAGTAGTGAAGCACCCGAGAGGTGGAGCCGGTGTTGAAGACCACGGTCACCTCCGCCTCCTGCGGGCTCTCCTGCCGGTAGTGGGAGTCGAAGCCCAGGTACAGCGTCGGGGTCCCCGCCGGGAGCGCGACCGCGGGCGTCGTCAGCGTCGAGTCGAAGGTGCCACGGCTGGACGGGCTGCCCGTGTCGTCCCAGTCGTCCGGGTCGGCGACCGCGACGATGCCCAGGGACCGGCCGAACGCCGCGCGTTCCTGGCCGGCCGGGAACCAGAACTGCCGGGACAGGAACGACCAGCCGTTGAGCTCCTCCGTGCCCTGCGGCATCCCGGCCGCGTTGGTGACCGTCCACCCCTCGGGCGCGGTCCGCGTCCAGCCCTTCAGCCCCGGACGGCTCAGGTCGGTGGCCGGGGCCAGCCGGTCGGCGAGGGATTCGAAGTCCTCGGCGAGCAGGTAGCCGGTCATCACCGGCCCCACCCGGGTGGCCAGCGATCCGGCCTGCTCCACCGCCGCGCCGCCCGCGGTGCGCCCGCCGACGGTCGCATTGAGCGTCGCCGAGGTACGCGCCGCCGACGCTGGCGCCGTGACCTCCCACACCACCTTCACCGACGTACGGGCTGGAACCGAGGCCGGGGTCCCGGCGGCCGATTGGGCACGCCACCCGTCCGGTACCGCCAGCGCCGCCGACAGGGCGGTGAGCGGGGCGTTCCCCGCGTTGGTGACGGTCGCGGTCACCGACAGCGGCTTTTCCGGGTACAGCGCGCAGCCGTCGGTGCCGGGGGAGCTCGCCGGAGCGGTCAGGGTGAGGCTGACCGCGCGGGCGACCTCGGCCCGGACCCGGGCGTCCGCGACGCGCAGCAGGCCGTCGCCCTCGGCGCGGGCGGTGACGGTGAGCTGGGCGGCGGTGGCGTCCGCCGAGGGGGTGACGGTGAACCGCAGGTCCGCCGAACCGCCGCCGGGCAGGCTCCGCGGGACCGGCCCGGAGGGCTTCACCGTCCAGCCGATCGGTGCCAGCAGCGACACCGCGAGGTCCCTCAGCCGTCCCGTCTCCTCGTTGCGGACGCGCACCACCACCTCGGCGGGGCTGCCCTGCACGAGCGGGGCGGTCAGCGGAGGCAGCGGCTCCGGCAGGGTGAGCGCCGCGCTCAGCGCCGGTCCGGTCCCGATCGCCGGGTCGGTGCTGCTCGGTCCGCTGTCCGCGGGGCGGCCGGACATCCGCCGCAGGAAGCGCGGGTCGTCCTCGTCGAGCACCACGATGTCGTACCAGCCGTGCCGGGCGAGCGGTACGGACACGGTCCGCTTCCGACCGGGCGCCAGCCGGACGGTCTGCACGCCGCCTTCGCCACGCCGCTCATGGGTGGACTCGCCCACCAGGAGCGTCCGGGTCCGCCCCGAGGGGTTCGTGCACTCCACGTCCACGCGGCGGGCGTGGGCGCGCTCCACCACATGCGCCTCGGCGCCGGTGCCGGCGCCGCGCAGCTCCCACAGTGTCCAGCCGGGGCCGTGCACCTGGAGGTCGTAGCCCTCGGGACCGTACGGCAGGCTGTCTGTGGCGCTGTCCCGGCCTGAGACGGTCCAGTCCCGCGGAGCGGTGCCGTCGCCCGGGTACGCGGTGATCACGGCGGTGCGGCGCCCCTCGTTGCCGAGCGCCAGCCGGACTTCGGTGGCGGTGACGTCAGCGCGCAGCGAGAGCCGGTACGGGGAGGGGCGGGTCGGGCGGACGCCGGGCTCCTGGACGGGGCGCTCCTGCGTCGCCGGCGGCACCGGGTTCCAGCGGCCGATCGGCGCCGGGACCACACCGGGCTGTTTGACCTCGGGCTGCCGGTGGGCGCGGTCGAAGTCGAACACGGAGGTCAGGTCACCGAAGACGCTGCGGCGCCAGGCGCTGATGTTGGGTTCCTGGACTCCGGTCCACTTCTCGAGGAACCTGATCACCGAGGTGTGGTCGAAGAGCTCGGAGTTCACGAAGCCGCCGACCGTCCAGGGGGACACGACGGTCATCGGGACGCGGGGGCCGGGGCCGACGGGGCGGCCGCCCACCCAGTCGTCTCCGTCGCCGGTGTCCGGCCTGGGGGCGGTGGGGGCGGGGACGTGGTCGAAGTAGCCGTCGTTCTCGTCGAAGTTGATGAACAGCGCGGTCTTCGACCAGGTCTCGGGGTCTGTGGCGATGGCGTCCAGCAGGTCGTAGACGAGGCCGGCGCTGCCGACGGGCGTGGAGGAGCCGGGGTGTTCGGAGAGTGCGGCCGTGGGCACCACCCAGCTGACCTTCGGGAGGGTCCCGGCCTTGATGTCGGCCTTGATCCGGGTGACCAGGGTGCCCGGTTCGGAGCGGTGGGCACCGCGCAGGAACAGCCGACGCTCATTCTCGGGGAGGGCGTCGACCGCGGTACGGAACCGGGCCAGGTCTACCTTCCGCTCGGTGTCGCTCTTCGCCCACAGCTTGTCGTAGAACTCCTCGGTCGTGGCGTAGGTGAACCCGGCGGCGGTGAGGATCTTCCGGCCGATCCTCTTCCACGGCTTGAAGTACTCCACCGCGTTGTCGGTGAAGTTGTCCCATTCCTGGTAGATCTGCCAGGACACCCCTGCGGCCTCCAGGCGCTCCGGGTAGGTGGTCCAGTCGTAGCCGGCGTGGCTGTAGGAGTACGCGGCGTTGGTGACGGCCCGGCCACCGCCGTTCGGTTCGAACCCGGTTGTGCCGGTCCACAGGTAGTTGCGGTTGGGGTTCGTGGAGCCGAAGACGGAGCAGTGGTAGGCGTCGCAGATGGTGAAGCGGTCGGCGAGTTCGTACTGGAGGGGGATGTCGCGCCGGTCGTAGTGGGCCATGGTGCTCTGGCCCTTGGCCGCGATCCAGTCGTTCCACCAGCCGTTCGCGCGGGCCTGTACCCCGTCGGTGAAGCCGTGCGGCAGCGAGCCGAGGTACTGGATGTCGCTCTCGGGCCGTCCGGCGTCGACGGCCGCCTGCCGCGCGGAGAACGGCAGGACGGCGGGCCCGCCGGAGCGGGGCTGCTCGAACACGCCCGCGCCGTCGGGCAGTCGCAGCGCTCGCGGGTCGCCGAAGCCACGGACGCCTCGGAGGGTGCCGAAATAGTTGTCGAAGGAACGGTTCTCCTGCATCAGCACGATGACGTGCTCGACGGCCCGGAGGCCACCGCGCGGCAGCGGGGCGGCCATGGCCGTCAGGAGGGAGGGCGGCAGGACGGAGAGCGCGGAGCCCGCGGCGAGGGTGCCGAGGACCTGACGGCGTGAGAAGTCGGACATGGCCGGGAGGCTAGGGCGTGGCACAGCACCTCCGAAACCCGTCGCGCCAGGGGTTCGCCCACTGTTCACGCCGGAGACTCGTACGAAATCCGCAGGTCAAGGCCATGATCACGGCGAGTCGGGGGATGCGGTGGGAGTGCGGACCACACGACCGGTCCCTGCGTCGGGCCCGTCCTGCGGTTTCCCGACCCCGTCGACGTCCAGACCGAGGAGGAGTCGCGTGCACGGCATCGGTCGGCCCACGCCGCTGGACCCGCTCCCCCGCTCCCCCACGTCACCGGGTCCCCGCGTCCGTGGGTCCGTGGGCCCGTGGGTCCGTGGGTCCGGGTCCGTGGGCCCGTGGGTCTGTGGGCCCGTGGGCCCGTGGACCCGGTCGATCTTGAGGTGTCGAACCAGCAGCCGCGGGCGGGGCGATGGCCGGCCGGCCTGGGCTGCGCCGCCTCGTGCCGACCGTGGCCGCGTGGGCGGTCATTACCCGCTGTCCCGGCGGCGTTGCGCTCGGCCGGGGTTCGGCGGTGCGTCTAGTCTCCGGCCTGTGGAACAGCCCTCACCACTCGCCCAAGGCGCCGGACCGTTCACCACCCGCCTCACCTGGCGGCCGCCCGGGGGCGGCACCGCCACCTGGGAATCCCGGCCCGCCCGCCGCCGAGGTGTCATCGCCGTCGAGGCGCCCGGCACGGCCGGCGCCCAGCACACCAGCGCCGACGACACCGCACTCGCCCGGCTGCGCCATCTCAACGCCCTGGCCGCCACCGCCTTCATCATCGGTGGAGCGCTCTTCGCCGCCGGTGCCGGCGTCGCTCAGTTCGGCTCCGGCGACGCCACCACATGCGCCTCGATCTACTTCGCCGGCGGGCTGTTCTTCAACACCGGCGGCTACGTATCGCTGCTCCAGGTCGTCAACGCCCCGCGCCATGTGCCGGGAGGGGAGGCAGCTCTGGTCACGCAGCGGTGGCGGTGGTGGAGCTACGAGCCGATGCGGATCGACTGGCTGAGCGCTTTCGTCCTGTTCGCCGGCACGTTGGTGTTCGCCGTCGACCTGCTCGACTCCTTCCTGCAAGGCCTGAACGTGCAGCAGGTCAACCGGTTGATCTGGGCCCCCGACATAATCGGTTGCGCACTCTTCCTGATCTCCGGCGCGCTCGCCTTCGTCGAGCTGTGCCACGGCCGGCACTGCATCCGCAAGCGCAGCCTCGGCTGGTGGATCGTCGCAGTGAACCAGCTGGGTTCCGTACTCTTCATGGTCTCGGCACTCGCCGCCTACACCCGCCCCGCCACGGGCAGCCTGATCAACGCCGACATCGCCAACTGGGGCACTCTGACCGGCGCCCTCTGCTTCTCGGCGGCCGGCATCCTCCAGTACTACGAACGCCCCTGACCCGGCGCGCGGTCACCTGCGAGGGCCGGCTTCCGACCCGATCCACCAGGCCAGGCTGAAACTACGGCCGACCGATGGCATGCCCGCGGAGACGGGAGCTCCGGCGGTGTGATGTGAGGTCTCCGACTGCCGGCTCACCGGACACCGGGCCACGTGCTACTTGACCACAGGGGGGACGCTCTCCCAGGTGAAGCCGTCCAGGTCGGTGAAGGCGTCGCCGGTGCCGCCGAGGACGATGCGGTGCGACCCGGTGCCGTCGACGGGAACGCCCAGGTCCTTGGCGAGCGCGCGGCGCTTGTACAGCGCCAGCTTGACGGAGCCGGCTCCGCCGGGCGTGAACTCGGCGTACTTGCCACCGAAGCTCTTGGCCACACCCAGCCCCCGGTCGACGTAGAACTGCCTCGTGGCCTTCACGTCCTCGACGCCGATCAGCAGCACGACCTCGTCGATCTCTCGGGTGGCGGGGCCGATGTCCTTCTTCTCCGAGGTCGCGATCTTCCAGATCGTGCCGTCGGGCGCCCGCACGACACCGCTGTACCCCCAGAACGACCTCACGGCGGGCTTCAGCACCGTGGCGCCGGCCTGTACGGCCGCGTCGAAGAAGATGTCGACGGTGGCCGGCCCCGACACCGTGAGCGCCACAGTGAAACCACGGAACCCGGTAGAGGGCGCCTCGGAAGCACGGAGGCCGATGTACGCGTCCACGCCGAACGCACGGTAGAAGCGGCCGGCCGCTTCTACATCGCCACCTCGAGGGTGACGGAAGTGAGGGACGTGCCGGCTGCGGTGAAAGTGTTGGTTGCCATGACCATCACGCTAGGCGCCACACGTCGGTCGAGGCTTCTCGAATCCTGACCGGTCCCGGGACCGCTTCGGCGCCGTGCCCGACCCACGTCCCTGCGACCTTGATCTCAGCACCCTCCGCCCGGCACCGTCGCTCCCCGGGCGACACGCCGCCTGGTGGGCCTGTCTCGGACTGCGCTGCGGCGCCGGCCTGGGAAGCCAGGTCGCGAATGTCCGGCACACCTCGTACGTGGGGTCCGCAGGCGCCGTGGGAAGCCGGTCCGGGCGGGCTGGCTCTCGTGCTGACCCCAGCCAGGGCCGAGGGGCGCTGCACTTGCCTTACCTCGGAGGTAATCGTCTCGGCGTGCCCGCGCAGGAAGCATGGATCTCGGCGCGTCGGACGACGCGCATCAGGACGGAGGCCGGTCATGTTCCCAGAGGCAGTTGCGAACACGCGGACAGTGGTGGAGGAGTTGTTGCGCAGGATCGGCAAGGGTGACGCTGAGCGCATCGCCGAGATGTACGCCGAACACGGCGACTGGAAGCTCGACTGGCCGGAGGCCGAGCACGGCCGTACCGCCACGCCTTGGATCCGTCACCGGTCCACCCGGGCCGACGCCGCCGCCCACTACCGCGAGCTTGCCGAGTACCACGTACCGGAGCGCGCGGCGACTGAGATCGAGCGCATTCTCGTCGACGGCAGCGACGCGGTCGTGCTCGGCGAGATCCGTCAGACCGCCCGACCCACCGGACGTGCGTATCGTGCGCGGTTCGCCCTGCACCTCACTGTCGAGAACGGCCTTGTCACCCGGCACCACGTCTATGAGGACAGCCTGGCCGTGGCCCAGGCGTTCGAGGCGGGGAAGCGGTAGACGGTTGTCCGGCGTCGGGGGGCGCCGTCACCGCAGATCCTGGGCGGAAACGGCGGTGCCGCTGGGAGCGGGGGGAGCCTGCTGGTAGAGCGCCACGAGAACGCCGTGCAGGGGCTCCTCCTCGGCGTTCTCCTCGGCATCGTCGACCAGTCGGGTGAGGGTCTCGCCGAGCTCCCTCGCCTTCTCGGGGCTCAGGCGCAGATGACGCAGCGTCAGGTGGGTTTCGGCGGGAGAGCGGCTCAGTTCGTGGGCGACCGCGGCGAGCATCGCGGCGGTGCCTGCCGCCTGGGGTTCGGCGACGAGCATGTGGCGGGCCGTGCGCTGGAAGTACTGCTCGGTGCCGCCGCGAACCCGGCGGGTCTCGGCGATGTGGATCAGCCCGGCTTCGCGGAGAACCTTGAGGTGGTGGGCGACGTTGCCCTTCTTCGCGTCGAGCTGTCCAGCGAGCTGGCTGGTGGTGGCAGGCCGGTGCCCCAGGGCGAAGAGCAACCGCTGGCGCAACGGGTGGGCGAGCGCCGCGAACTGCTCGGGCGCACCGATCTCCAGGACGTCCTCGGGGGGCGGCGGGTAGGCAGGCTGATCAGGCATACCGAAAGTGTCTAAAGTCTTTGACGCTTCCGCAAGTACAGTGCTCTACTTCCTGCCATGACCACTTCCACGACACTCTCGCCCGCACCCGTCATCGACGCGACGGCCCAGCTCCTGACCGAGCGTTACGTCTTCCCCGAGATAGCCGAGCAGGTCGCCGACCTGCTGCGACACCGCCTCGCCGAGGGCGCCTACGACGTCGACGGCGCCGAGGAGCTCGCCCGGCTGGTCACCGCGGACCTGCAGTCCGTCAACAGCGACCGGCACCTGAGGCTCAAGCACCACGCCGACCCGGTGTCCCCGGAGCAGGGCGCGGCCACGCTGGCCTCCATGCGCCGCGACTTCGACACCTCACTGGGCGGCGCGCCCCGGGTGCAGCTGCTCGACGGCGGAGTGGCCGTGGTGGAACTGGCACCGATGCTGTTCCCCCTGGAGTGGGCCGCCGAACCGCTGGGCGCCGCACTCACCGTGGCGTCCCGCGCCCAGGCGCTGATCGTGGATCTCCGTGGCAACCGGGGCGGCGACCCGGACACGGTCGCCTTCGTCTGCAGCTACCTCCTGGACGAGCGCACCCACCTCAACACCATGCACTGGCGCAGCGGCGAGCGCGTCGAGCAGTCCTGGAGCCTGCCGCACGTGCCCGGCGCCCGCTTCGGCGGAACCAAGCCGTTGTACGTGCTGTCCAGCGCCCGCACCTTCTCCGCGGCCGAAGAGCTCGCGTACAACCTCCAGCAGCTCGGCCGCGCCGTCGTCGTCGGCGAGCCCACCCTCGGCGGTGCGCACCCGTGCAGGGGCTGGACGGTGCACCCCCACCTGGAGGCGACCATCCCCGTCGGCCGTGCCGTCAACCCCGTCTCCGGTACGAACTGGGAGGGCACGGGCGTGCAGCCGGACGTCCCCTGCGCTGCCGCCGACTCCCTCGACCGCGCGCACGCCCTGGCCCTCACCCGCCTGGCGGTCTGACCCGGCGCAGCGTCCCGCCGCCGTCCGGACGCGTGCTTCCGGGCCCGGGAGGAGCCCTGGCCCGTCGGCTGCTGTCCGGTCTGAACCGATCACGGCCCCGCCCCTCCTCGGTTCGCCCGCGCCCCCGACCGCCTGTTCAGGAGGGTGGCGTTCCCGGCGCGTGCGCCGCCCCTCCGCCCCTGCTCCACAGATGTGCCGTCGGTTGGAGGCGGAGCGGCTCATGGACCGCGCGGATCACCACCAGCTTCTCGGTGCGGGTGCCCGGTGCGACGAGTTCCCGTTCCTCGAACCAGGCGGCGCGCGCCGTCATGACGGGACCGAACGGAAGGACCGTGCTCGCCGCCACCCGGGCCCGCAGTCCCGCACTTCGCAGCGCCGACAGGCTGGCGGCGACATCGCTGAGTGACGACTGAACGAGCAGCAGGATGCCGTGCGGTACGAGCACGGAGGGGGCCGCGCGACAGATCCGGTCCAGAAGCAGCCGCCCGTCGGGCCCCGCGTCCCAGGCGCGGCGGCTGCCGCGAGTCGGCACCTGTGGCGAGACGGCGGGTACGTACGGCGGGTTGACGGTCACCACGTCGAAGCGCTCGCCTCTCACCGGTGCCGCCAGGTCTCCGCGTACGGCCCTGACCCGGCATCCGTGGAGCCGCGCGTTGAGCCGCGCTGTCGCGACGCAGACGCCCGAGATGTCGACGGCCGTCGCCTCGGCGCCCCTGCGGGCTGCCGCGACGGCGAGAACGCCGGTGCCGGTGCAGAGGTCGAGCGTGCGGACCCCCGGTCCGAGGTCTTCGCGGGCGAGGCTCCGCAGAAGCAGCTCGGTGTCGTCCTGGGGGGCGTACACGCCCGGTGGGATGATCACTCTCATCGCGGTCGTCCTGTCCCATCCATGGCTGCGCGACTACCCGCCTTCTGCCGGGGCAATCCGACGCACGCGGCGCGGTCCCCCGCCGCTCTGTCGGCCGAGGCACGCACGGCGCGTCGGTGCGGCATCGGCTCTCTGCCGTCTCCGGCCCCATCCGCCGGGGCCGTTCGGCCTTCGCCGGCACGCGCGTCCCCGCGTTCGGCCAGCGTCTGGCCGGTGCGACACGAGAGCGACCTGCGCCGGCGGTGGCCTCTACGACCCGCTTGGCTCGTGACAGGGATCCCGGACGCACCGTGCCACAAGACGGAGCCTCTTCCGCCTCCCGGTCGTCCGCGTGCGCTGACTGCGGCATCTCCGAACAGGTCAGACGCGGGGCTCTTCGTCGGGGTTGCTCGGCAACGGGCCGGGGTACGGGCCCGGCCGCTCCGGCTCGGGCCGGGCGGCACCGGCCACCTCACCGGCCGCCGCGGCGCCGGGCGTGCCCGAGCTGTCGGCGGGACGGAGCCGGCCGCGCCAGCCGCCGGTGGCACCGTCGCGTCCTTCGATGAAGTCCTTGAACCGCTCCAGATCGCCCTGGACACGGTGCTTCGGGAAGCCGAGCGCCTCACCGGCCCGCTCGACCACGCCCCGGGGCGCGACGTCGAGCGCGAGGCTGACCCGCGTATGCGTGGCGTCCAGCCCCTGAAAGGTGACGACGCCCTTCTGCTGGACGTCGCCTCCGACCGTCCGCCAGGAGATCCGCTCGTCGGGAAGCTGGTCGACGATCTCGGTGTCGAACTCCCTCGAGACGCCCGCCAGCCGGATACGCCAGTGACAGCGGCGGGCGTCGAGCTGCTTCACCTCCTCGACACCGTCCATGAAGCGGGGAAAGTCCTCGAACTGCGTCCACTGGTCGTAGACCGTGCGCAGCGGGGCCTCGACCTTGATCGTCTCCTGTACCACGCTCATGGTGTCCTCCTCGGTCACCGAGGGTGTCTCAGTGGGCGGCGGCCCCGAACTCGGCGTGCTGGGAGCGCAAGGCGTAGTCGGGCTCCGCCCGGGGCGTCCCGCCGATCCACCGGCGCCGCAGCTCGGCGCGCGCCTCCGTCATGAGGTGGCGGAACTCCGCGTCGCTGACCGTGTGCCGGTCGGTCGCCGTGGTGCCGTCGTGGTTCCCAGTCATCTGAGCCGCCTCCGCCCTGTCGTGCTGTCCGCCCGGCGACTGCCCACTGCGGACAACCGGAATCCATGGCTCCAGGAGCGTCCCTTGACCGGGCGGCCACGCGCCGCGCGGGTCGGCCCGGACCCGTGTTGCGGGCCGGGCATGGTTCGGGCCGGGAGGTGCGGGCAGTCGCACGGTACCGACGCAGTCGACGCGATGGGTGGTGTGGGTGATGTCCGCTTCCTCGAACGACGGCGCTCCGCTGGTGCGGTACGCGGCGGACGACGGAGCAGGGGGCTCGGGGCCGGGACGGGGCCGCACGGATCCGCCTCGTATCCGCCTGCTGCCGGAGGGGCCGCTGCTCGTCGAGGGGCCCGCCGAGATCGTCATGCCGGACGGCACGGTGATCCGCTGCGAGCGGCCCGTCATGGCTCTCTGCACCTGTCGGCGGAGTCTGCGGGCGCCGTTCTGCGACACGAGCCACCGCTCGCACGCGCGACGCAGTGCCACGCGTCCGCCCCGGAAGGCGGAATCGTCATGACCGTGTCCCTGACGATTCCCGCCGCGGAGCCCGAGGCGCCCGAGGCGCGGGGCGAGATCTCCCGTGCCGTCCGGGAGCGGCTCCGCGGCGATCCCGCACGGCTGCCCCCGGCGGCTGTGATCGCGCGCTGCTCCCCGTACGGCGAGGATCTCCACCTCGCCCTCCACCTCTGTTACGAGCTCCACTACCGGGGCTTCGCGGGGGTGCCCGACACCCTGGAGTGGGATCCCGGCCTGCTCGGTGTGCGGGCCCTTCTGGAGCGCCGCTTCGAGAGCGCCCTGCGCCACGATTGCCGGGGCCCGGCGGACGTCGACGAGGCCCTACGGGCCCTGCTCGTCGAGCCGGCCGACGGACACGGCGTGTCCCACTTCCTGGCGTCCCGGGGCGAGTCCTGGCACCTGCGCGAGTACGCCGCCCTGCGCTCCGTGCACCAGCTGCGGGAGGCGGATCCTCACCTGTGGGTCGTGCCCCGGCTGCGTGGGCGCGCCAAGGCCGCCATGGTGGCCGTGGAGTACGACGAGTACGGAGCCGGGCGAGTGGAGCGGATGCACTCCCGGCTCTACGCGGACCTCATGGCCGACCTGGGTCTCGACCCCTCGTACGGGCGCTACACGAACGCCGCCGGAGCGGAGCTGCTGGCGGTCTCGAACCTGATGTCGATGTTCGGCCTGCACAGGAGACTGCGCGGGGCGCTCGTGGGGCACTTCGCCGTGGTGGAGACGACCTCGCCGCCCGCCGCCTCCCGCATGGCCGCCGCGATGCGCCGGACCGGGGCGGGACCCGCCGCGGAGCGGTACTTCGACGAGCACGTGGAGGCCGACGCCGTCCACGAGCAGCTGGTGCGCCGGGAGGTCGTGGGCGGTGTTCTGGAGGACGAGCCCGCGCTCGCTCCTGAGGTCGCCTTCGGCGTCGCCGCGACCTGCCTCCTGGAGGACCGGCTCGGCAGCCACGTGGTGGACGCCTGGACCCGCGGCGAGAGCGCCTTGCGCACACCCCTGCCGCCACCCTCGTGACATGCGCGCCGGCACGGTGTGCCACGACGATTCCGCGGATGAGGCGCCCGCACCTGTGCAGGGCCGGTCCCCTTCACAAGGGCGTTGGCGTCCAGCCGCAAGAGGAGGAGCGGGCCATGAATCGGACGGACAGCGCCTCCGCGCACCCGGCGACGGACGGGACGGGTCCCTTCCGGTACCCCTCGCCGGCACCGACGCCCCGCGCGAGGCCCCCGGCCCTCCCGCCCGACCACACGCAGGCGATCCTGGAGACCACGAAGGAGGTCGGTGCCGTGCTGAAGGCGTCGGGTCGTCCGTTCGCCCTGGTGGGCAGCGTCGCCGCGTACGCACACGGAATCCCGGTCCGGCTCCAGCACGACACGGACTTCGCGCTGCTGCGCGAGGACGCCGACGTGGTCGCGCAATCCCTGCGGGAACACGGTGTGCGGATCGTGGACCCTCCCGAGGACTGGCTCGTGAAGGCCCGCGCGGGCGGCGAGGAGATCGACCTGATCTTCTCCCTCGCAGGACGGCCCGTCACGTCCGAACTCCTCGCCCGCGCCCAGACCCTGCCGGTGGACTCCGTGCACATGCCGGTGCTCGCACCGACCGACCTCATGACCTGCAGCCTGCTCGCGCTGTCCGAGCACCACTGCGACTTCGGTCCGCTGCTGCCGATGGCACGTGGGCTGCGCGAGCGGATCGAGTGGGAGCGGGTACGCGAGGACCTCGCCGGAGCCCCGATGGGCGAAGCCTTTCTGTGGCTCCTCGAACTGCTGGACGTGCTGCCCCGGCGGCACGAGTCCTGAGGCGGCACGAGTCCTGACACGACGGCGCACGGGTACGGCTGTCGGCCCCAGGGATGTCTGTGCGTTGCTTCTCCCTCACGCTCCCGCGTTCGGGCCCTGTGAGCCCTCCTCCGCGAAGAGCGGGGCCGCCCCGGTCAGTTCCAGGAGGCGGGACATCTGGGGGCTGGCGGCTCGGATGGTCAGGGCGCGGTGTTCGCCGAGGGCCCAGCGGCGCGCCCTCAGCAGTACGTTCAAGCCGGTGGAGTCGCAGAACGTCACCTGGGACAGGTCGAGAGTCACCGAACCGCCCTCGACGCAGCCCTCGAGGGCTTTCAGGAGAGCCGTTCTCAGGAAGGTGGCGCTGGCGACGTCGAGTTCGCCGCTGACGGTGGCGGCGGCGCCGCCGGGGGTGGACCTCACGGAGACGCTGACCTCTCCGTCGCCCGCACTCTCCGGTGGCGGCCGGAAGACGGCGCGAGTGGGATCGGAGTACTGAGTCATCGCGCCTCCAGGAAGACGACACCCCTGGCAAGAATTGTCCGACTTGCTGGATTGCACGTCAATAATTACCTGAAATCCGCTTCAGACTATTACGGGCGATCCCTTCCGGGTGCACCATGTTCCTATGAGGGAAACCGGAGGCACTCACACGGAGTGGACCTTCCTCACCAGCCACGCCCGGGTCCTGTTGGCGATCTCACGTGACCCCGGCGCCCGGCTCCGCGACATCGCGGCGACCTGTGGCATCACCGAGCGCACGGTGCTGGCCATCGTCACCGACCTCGAGGAGGCGGGCTACCTCACGCGCAGCCGCGCGGACGACGGTCGCCGCAACCACTACGGCATCGTCGAAGGATCCCGCTTCCGGCATCCCGCCGAGGCCGGGCATCAGATCGCCGGCCTCATCGCGCTCCTCGCGGACCCGCGCGGCCCCACCGAAGCCGGTGGCGGCTGAGCAAGATCCGAGCCCCCGCCCGGCACACCGCCCGCTCCGTCGACGCGAGGGCCGTTCAGGCGCGAGAGGACGTACCGGCCTGGAGCAGGCGGTGCGAGGAGGGGCCCGACAGCACACAGGAGGTGCATGATGGCCACCGGCGCCGCCGACACAGGCCGCCCGACCCCTCACGCAGGACGCGGTCGGAGCGTGGTCCGCGTGAGCGGTGAGATGGACTTCGAACACTCGAAAGAGCTGCGCGCGTCACTCATGACGGCCCTGGACCGGACTCCTCCGGGCTCGGATGTCGTCGTCGACCTGCGGAACTCCTCTTTCTGCGACTCCTCGGGGCTCAATGTCCTTCTGTCGGTCAGGCTGGCGGCGCTGAAGCGGGGCGTCCACCTCGCCCTGGCGGCTCCCAGCCACCAGATGATCAGGCTGCTGGAGTTCACCCGGTCGGAAGACCTGTTCACGTACATCCCCGCCGGGGTGGACTGAGTCGCCGACATCCTGAGCGCGTCCACCTCGACCGACGAGCGGACAGGACCGGAACGTCACGTCACGTCACGTCACGGTGGAGAATCTCATTTTTGCCCGTTTCCCTGTCTTGGGTCGGGGAAGCCGCTGAACGACGCGGGCTCGTCGTGTCGTGCGGTCCGATGATTCGGGATCGCGCGCGCCGCGCCTGCTCCGCCCCCACGGTCCGTCCGTCCTCACGGACGGGTCGCTGCCGCCCTCGTGACGGGAGTTGGTGACATGCTTTCCGACCACGGCCGTTCCCGGTCCCCCTCCCCGGATCCGGATCGCCTGCTCCGCATCTACCTCAACGATCATTACGCGGGCTCGGCGGCCGGCGACGCACTCGTGCGTCGCATGGCCCGGGTGCACGAGCAGGGGCCCGCCGGGGCGCGGCTGCGGGCACTGGTCGACGAGATAGCCGAGGATCGCACGAGCCTGGTGGAGATCATGGCCTCGCTCGACGTTCCCGTGATGCGGACACGTGCCCTTGTCCTGCGATGCGCCGAAAGGGTCGGCCGGGCCAAGCTCAACGGCCGGCTGGTGTCCCGTTCGCCCCTCAGCGACGTGCTCGAATTCGAGTCACTACGGCTGGGAGTGGAGGGCAAACTGGCCCTCTGGCGTTCCCTACGTGAACTCGCCCGCGGTGACGACCGCATCGACGCAGGGACGGTCGACCGCCTGGCAGCCCGTGCCGAACACCAGAGCGCGCAGCTGGAGGACCTGCGGCTGGCGGCGGTGGACCTGGCGCTCGCGCCGAGCGCCCAGCGCGCACCGCACCCGCCTTCCGGCACCGGTCGGCAGCGGTCGCACCGTCCGTTCGTCAAGGTCAGGTGGGCGTCATGAGGGTCGTGGTGACGGGTGCGACGGGCAATGCCGGGACGAGCGTGGTCCACGCGCTGGCCGCGGAGCCGACGGTGACGGACGTGCTCGGCCTCGCGCGCCGCACACCGGACCGGAACGTCCGTGGAGTGCGGTGGGAGGCGGCCGACATCGATCCGGGAGGAGCCGACCTCGACGGGCTGTTCGCGGGAGCGGACGCCGTGGTGCACCTCGCCTGGAAGTTCCAGCCGACCCATGATCCGGTGGAGACCTGGCGCACCAACGTACTGGGCGGGATGCGCGTCTTCGACGCCTGTGCCCGGGCCGGAGTACGCGTCCTGGTGCACGCCTCCTCGGTCGGGGCGTACTCGCCGGGCCCGTCCGACGGAAGACCCGTCGACGAGTCCTGGCCGACCCATGGGTGGCCAGGCGCCGCCTACACCCGGGAGAAGGCATACCTGGAGCGGTACCTGGACGGCTACCAACTGACCCACCCGGACATGCGGGTGGTGAGGATGCGCCCGGGATTCCTCTTCAAGGCCACGTCGGCGTCCGAGCAGCGCCGTATCTTCGCGGGCCCGCTGCTTCCCGGACGGCTCCTCCGGCCCGGCCTGCTCCCGCTGCTGCCCGCCGTCACGGGGCTCCGCTTCCAGGCGCTGCACACCGACGACGCGGCCGACGCGTACCGCCGGGCCGTGGTACGCCCCGTCCGGGGTCCCTTCAACCTCGTCGCGGAACCGGTGCTGGACACCACGGCCGTGGCGCGGCTGCTGAACGCCCGGACCGTGCCGATGCCGGCCTCGGCGGCCCGCGCCGCCCTGGCCGCGGCCTGGCAGCTGCACCTGGTCCCCGCCGCGCCCGGGCTGCTGGACGCCGTCCTGCGGCTGCCGCTCCTCGACGCCGGCCGGGCCCGCGACGAACTGGGGTGGATCCCCTCACGCACGGCCTCGGAAGCGGTCGCGGCCTTCCTGGAGGGCCTCCGCGAAAGCAAAGGCCTTGACACTCCTCCCCTGGTCGGAGCGGCCGCCCTGGCCCGGTGACGTGGCGCGAGAGACCGCGGCGCTGCCGTCCCCCTGAAGGGAAAGCCGCCTGACACGGGAGGCTCCTTGAGAGCCGGGAGCGCCACCATCCGGAGGGGGGAAGGCCGGACGGCGACGCTCGTCCGGCACATGCCCGTGGTCCGGAGCTTCATGCGCGAGACCTGCGAGGAACTCGGCAGGAGCGTGTCGCCCGCGCTGAGCCGGGGTTCCCCACGGGCTCGGCATCCGTGGGCGCGCGTGGGTCAGATCACCCGCCCCTCCCCCGGTCTCCCCCGCCCCTCCCGCGGCCCGTCCGACGGCGACGGTGGTGACCGTGCCGCCGGCCGCGAAGAGCAGGCCGATGAACAGCGTCTTGGCCGCCGCCCGGCCCGCGCCCTGGTCGACGGCCACCGCGACGGCGATCAGGGGCAGTCCCAGACAGGACGCGGGCACCAGGGCGTGCAGCCGCGTCAGCGTGCCGCGCAGGCGCAGCAGGGCCGCCGCGGACAGGAGCACGGCGGCCACTCCGGCCCACAGCAGGACGAGGACGACCACGTGAGGGGGTGTCAATCCGGTCTCCTTCCCGCACGCCTGAGCCGGACGGAGCGGGCGGGTCAGGTGTCGGTGGCGGACTCGCGCGTCTCGTAGGGGCGGCCCGAGACGAAGCGGGTGAAGACGAGGGTGCCGGCCGGGGCGAGCACACCGAGGACCAGCGCGAGGTCCTGGTAGGAGGACCGGTCGTGGGCCTGCGGCAGGACGAGGAACACGGTGCCGGCCACGCTGGAACAGCGACGCACCGAGCAGCCGGCGCACCGCGCTGCCGCGGGACGCGCCGCCCACAGGCAGGCGGGTGTCGCGATGGCCAGGAGGACCAGGGCCGCCACCGCCCAGGCGTTCGCTCCGTGCCGTCCGCTCGGGTCACGGCCCGTTCCACCGCTCCCGCCCGGGCCGCAGGGCGTGCACGAGGACCTCGTCGTCGCGGGGTACGTCGATCACGCAGGTGTCCGGCGACGCGGCGAGGAGCGTAGCGGCCCATCCGGCACGTACCGGGCCGCACGCGCACGCGCCGCACCGTCCCGCCCGTCCCGCCGGCCGTTTCGCTGAGCAGGGCGGCCAGCAGGACGCCCCAGACCGCGCACGACCGAGCCCGGCAGAGCGACGAGGGCGCGCGCCGCGCCGGCGCCTCCCTTCGGCCCCTCTCCGACCGCCAGCCGCATCCTGCGGGCTGCGAACGCCGCGCCCAGCGCGGCGACGGCGGCCACCAGCAGCTCGACCGCCGAGACCGTGCTGACGAGCACCGCGGTGGTCGCGGTCAGGACCGCCCACCAGACCGCGATCTCCAGCAGCCCTCGCATTCCCGGCCCTCCGTCGTCCGTGACCATGGTCCCTCGGTGCGGCGCGCGCAGGTGCGGGTGGCGCGTCGAGGGTCACCCGGGCGGCCCAGCGGCGTCGTGGACGGTCAGTCGGGTGGCTCCGGCGCGCCGGGGTCCCCCGGGCCCGGCGGTCCGGGATTCGGGGGCTCGGGCTCGGGCGCACCCGGATCCGGCGGCCCCGGCGGGACCGGCTCGGGGCCGGGCGGCACGGGCTCCGGCCTGCTGGGCGCGGGCGGGTCGGGTGGGCCCGGCGGTCGCGGCGGTGCGGGCGGGGGCACCGGCGTGATGTCGGGGTCGGGCGGCAGGGGAACGGTGTCCGCGGTCAGCGGGACGCTCTCCCCGCGCCCGTACCACCGCTGCGATACGGGGCTCGGTCCTCGGTCCATGGTCAGTACCTTTCCGAATCAGCGCCAGCCGGTCGCCACGAGCGGCGAACGCCACCGCGCCGGCGCGGCCGGTGCCGCCGCCGGCTCCGCTGATCACGACGGTTCGCGGTGAGGTTGCCACATCGCCCATGTACGTCCGGCTTTCCGCGATCTCGTGGCACAAACGCCCGTGGCTGTACGAGAAGCGGTTCCGGGGCGCGGAGACGCCTGCCCGCCTGCGGCCTGCCGGATCGAGCAGCGTCCCGTCCCGCACGAGCCGTGCGACGAGCGCGAGGTACCGGCCTCGTCGAGGACCGGATTCGGGCCATCAGCCGGTCCGTTCGTGTCCGTGCCCCTCAGTGGCACTTCGGGCGGCAGTCCGGGAGTGCCGCAGGCGACCGGCACACAGTGCGCGCGTCCACCCGCCTCGCGGTCCGCCGCCGGACCCGGGGGACGCTGACGACACGGGCGGACCGTCCGGTCCTGGGAGCGAGCGGTCCGTACGGGAGCGAAGCCGCATACGGGAACCCGGCGCGGGCAGTCGCACGTGAGGGAGCCGGCTGGCTTGCGGGTTCCCGGAGTGTCCCGACGACGTGAAGGAGGGCCTGGTCATGAGCAAGGTGGAGCAGACGATCGACGTGGACGTGCCGCTGAGGAGCGCGTACGACCAGTGGACGCAGTTCGAGGAGTTCCCGCGCTTCATGGAGGGCGTCGAGGAGGTCCGACAGATCGACGACCGGCACTGCCATTGGCAGACCAAGGTCGCCGGGGTCCGGCGTGAGTTCGACACCGAGATCGTCGACCAGCTTCCCGACCAGCGCATCGCGTGGCGCACTACGGGAGGCGACGTGCGGCAGAGGGGCGTCGTCAGCTTCCAGCGCCTGGACGAGAGGCACACCCGAGTACGGCTCGCGATGGACGTGGAGCCCGACGGCATGGCCCAGAAGGCCGCCGATGCCATGGGCGTCCTCGACCGACGGGTCAAGGGCGACCTCAAGCGCTTCAAGGGCTACATCGAAGAACACGCGGAGGCGTCCGGTGGCTGGCGCGGTCGGATCCGCCCCGGTGACGCCGGTCCGGCGGGGGCGGCACCGTCCACAGGGCGCGCCGACAAGGGCCCCGACACCACGAGGGAGGCGCCGGGACCGGTGGAGACGCCCGGCCCGAGGGGGACCGAGTCCTGGTCCCTGCCGCCGGATGACGACCCCGGCATGCGCTGAGCGATGGGCTCTCCGTCCCCAGGACAGGCGGGCTCCTTTCCAGAGCCGCCTGCCTGTCCGCTGGGCGGGGACGACACTGTCGCCCGCCCTGCGTGACCTGTAGGAGCCGAGACATGGACCGCGCCGCGCTCTTCGACATCGACGGAACCCTCGTCGACACCAACCACCTGCACGTCGTCGCCTGGTGGGAGGCCTTCCGGCAGGGTGGCCACCGGGTCTCGACCCATGCCGTGCACCGCGCCCTGGGACTGCCGGGCGAGCAGCTCATCGACCAGCTGCTCGGCCCGTCGCGCGACCGGTCGGAGGACGCCCGTCTCAGCGACGCGCACGACACGCTCTACGGCACCTTCTTCGAGCGCCTGCAGGCCCTCGACGGGGCCGGTGAGCTGCTGCGGACGCTCGCGGGTGACGGCTGGAAGGTCGTCCTGGTCACCTCGGCCAAGGACCGGGAGCTGACCGCCCTGCGCCGGGCCCTGGACGCCGACGACGCCCTCACCGACACCGCCACTGCCGACGACGTGGAGGAGGGCAAGCCCGCCCCCGAACCGGTCCGGCACGCCCTGTCCCTCGTCGGCGTTCCCGAGGACCGGGCGGTGTTCGTCGGCGACAGCGTCTGGGACATGAAGGCCGCACACCGCGCCCACGTCATGTCCGCCGGGCTACTGTGCGGCGGCATCCCGCGCGCCGACCTCACCGAGGCGGGCGCAGCGGCCGTGTACGACGACCCGGCCGACCTCCTCGCGCACCTGCGCACCAGCCCCTTCACGCGACCGGCCTGAGCGCACGTTCACGAAAGCGCCGTTCGGGGGCCGCACATTCCAGAACGGGCCCGACCGAGCCCAGGAGGACGTCATGATCGCGACGAGACGCCTGACCGAGGCCGGGCGGCGCACCGTGGACGAGGCCCGGGGGACGCCGGCCGCCGGGATCGTCGGCGGCGCGACGCCGTTGTCCTTCCCCTGCCGTCGCGTCGCCCCGTACCGCCCGCGGGGCCGGGCGTCGTCACGGAGCACGGACGGAGGCGCGACGTGAACGGCGACGGGCACGAATACCGGATCGCCCGCTTCAGGGACCGGCTCGCCCGCGAAGACGTGGCCGAACTCGGTGTGCGCGTCGAGGTCCGCGGCGAGGCGGTCCTTCTGACCGGCACCCTTCCCACGGCCGGCCTTCGTGCCGAGATCCTGCGGCTCGCCGACGCCGAGCTGGCAGGTATCCCGGTCCGCGCGGATCTTCGGGTGGCCTGCGCCGACCCGCCCGAACGGCCTGAGGAGCTGTCGTGACCTCCCCGGGCGAGCGGAACGGGGCCGTCGTCCGGATCGCGGCCGTGGGTGACATCCATCTGAGCGCGGACTGCCGGGGCCTGCTGCGTCCGTCCTTCGACACGCTGCCGCTCTGCGCGGACCTGCTCCTCCTCGCGGGGGACCTCACCCGGCACGGCACCGTCCCCGAGGCGCAGGTGGTCGCGGGGGAGGTGCGCGACCTCGGCGTGCCCGTGGTCGCCGTGCTCGGCAACCACGACTACCACTCCGAGCGGGAGGCCGATGTCACCCACGCCCTCGCCGACGCCGGCGTCACGGTCCTGGAGGGGGACCACGTGATCCTGCCCGTGGCCGGAGGCAAGGTCGGCGTCGCCGGGGCGAAGGGCTTCTGCGGCGGCTTCGCCGGCCGCAGCGCGGGGGAGTTCGGCGAGCGTGAGATGAAGGAGTTCGTCCGTACCGCGCACCGTGCCGCCGAGGGCCTGCGCCGGGCCCTGGCCGGGGTGTCCGCCGACGGCTGTGGCGCCAGAATCGCGCTGACGCACTTCGCGCCCGTGCCCGACACGCTCGCCGGTGAACCCGTCGAGATCTACCCCTTCCTGGGCAGCTACCTCCTGGCGGAGGCCATCGACGAGGCGGGCGCCGACCTCGCGGTCCACGGGCACGCCCACCTTGGCACCGAGCACGGCATGACGGCGGGCGGGGTGCGCGTCCGGAACGTCGCCCAGCCCGTCATCGGCAGGGCCTTCGCCCTGTACCATCTCCCGCTCGCCGCGCCCTCCCCCACCGCGGATCCGACACGCGACCGGACGTAGGCGGGGACCCGTGCGGGGTGCTGGCACGTGGGGCGGGGGACGAACGTACCGTGACCGGCGCGGCACACGTGCTGTGCCTGTCGGTGACGAGCTCGCCGCGCGAGAGAACGGCCTCGACCCGGCCGGTGATCGTCTCCCTCGTATGCCGAGCGGTCGACGTTCAGGTGATGAGTCAAGGCCGACGACGTCGTGGGGGGCGTTCGTCCGCAGGCCCCGCCACAGCTCCGCCTGGTGTTCGGTGCGCTGCGCGGCTCAGCCTTCGATGCCGGTGGTGGTGTGGGCTGCGCCGACCGGCTTGGACTCCGGGGAGCCGCGCTGGCGCAGGTAGACGGACAGGACGACCATGGCGGCGACGGCGAGGAGTTCGGACTGCCAGTTCTGCAGGGTCCGGTTCCAGAAGTCGGGGGTTGCCACGTAGCCGGCCCAGCTGACGGGGTTCTCGAGCTGGCGGAGCCGCTGGTCGTTGTAGGCGGCGGTTCCGGCGATGGACTGGGCCAGCCAGGACAGGACGAACAGCGTGCCCATGACGGTGCCGAGGGAGCGGGCGTAAAGGGTCTGGCGCCAGTCCTTGGTACCCGCCCAGCGCGGCGAGTCGGGGCGCGCGTGGTCGCCCATGCGCTGCTCCCGCTCGCTTTCCTTACCGGCTTCGTGGACCTTCTTGGACTCCGGGGAACCGCGCTGGACGAGGTAGACGGTGCCGAAGATGTAGAGGAAGAACTGGAGGAACTCCGACTGCCAGTTCTCGGTCACGTCCACAGCGAAGTCCGAGGACATGAGGTATTCACCGAAGCTGAGCGGCTGGAAGCCTTCGATCGACATCTGCTCGTTGAACTCGGCGTGCCCGGCGACGGCCTGGCAGGCGAGAACGACCAGGAAGGCGATACCGAAGGCGAGGGTCAGGCTGTTCTCCCGCCAGAAGCCTTTGCGTGATGCTCGGTTGTCGGTCATCGCTGGAGCGTCCCGATGGTGAGGAAGTAGCCGAGCCCACCGAGGATGACCACCAGGGTGGTGATGAACAGGATCCGCACGCCTCATGCCCCCTTGATCAGGCAGTCGTACGGCTGGTCGGGCCTCGCTGTGCAGCCGGCGGCCACCACTTTCCAGCCGGCGTGGAACAGCGACAGGAACAGGGTGTCGCCCGCCATCCGTACCATCGCCTGCCGCCCGTACGCCTCGACGCTCTGAATGCCGCGCGTCTTGGGCACATCCTGCGATGCCAACGCGGTGGGGCACGCCTTCTGCTCGTCCTGCTCCAGCTGCTGCCGTGTCTGCGGGGCCAGCAGCCGGCAGGCCCGGACGTGGTCGCCGGTGGCGACGGCCGCTTCGAAGGCGGCCCCCACGGCGGCCGCGGCGTCCTGCCGCGGCGCCGGACCTCCGCACGCCGTCGCTCCGACTGCCACCGCAGCCGTCAGGAGCAGCGCGCGCCACGTGCGGCCGGCTCCGGCAGGGCTACGCCGCGACCGGGTCACTTCGAGTCAGCGCTGGGGACGGCCAGCGGGTGACGCGGGGCCTGCTTCTTTCCTGCCTCCAGCTCGCTGCCCAGCTCCGTGAGCCGGTTGCGGCCCATCGCCTTGCGGACCTCGGGGAACCAGTCCTGTTCCTCCTCCTCCACGTGGTGGCGGACCTGTTCCATGAGCACGGTCATCTTCGCCTTGAACCGCTCGTCGCCCGGGTCCATGTCCTTGATCTCCGACAGCATCCACACCACGGCGTGGTGTTCTTCGATGCTCTCCAGGATGTGGTCCGTCGTGTCCGGTGCCGCCTCGCGGGCGGCCGGGTAGAAGAACCTCTCCTCGATCCAGGCGTGGACGGTGAGCTCTTCGATCACCTCGTCGGCGATCCGACGGCGTTCGGCCGTGTCGTCGTCAGAGGTCTTCTCGAAGCGTTTGAAGAGCTTCTCAACGGTCTTGTGGTCCTCGCGCAGCAGCACGATCGCATCCATGCGGCCGCCCTCGTCAGGTGTTGACGCGGCTGTTGGTGCCGTCGTGGCCGTCGGCCTGGTCGTCGTCGAACCAGTGGTCGCCGGTCGCGAGGTACCGGAAGGAGTGGCCGCTGCGCGCCGGCAGGACGACCGTGGCCGCACGCATGCCGTCGTCGCGTACCCGGAGCGGGTGCGCGGCGGGATTCCAGTGGTTGAAGTCCCCCACGACGCTCACCGAACCGTTCGGGCTGTCGGCGGGGAGGACGAAGGTGACCTGCGTGCGGCCCTTGAGCTGTTTACGTTCGAGCACCTGGGACGACTCCTGACGGCTGGGGACTGGATGAGACCCACGCACCGTCACACGGTGTTCTCCGCCGCGACCCCGTACACGCCGTCGGGAGCGTCACCGTCACTCGCCTGGAGGCCGGGGCGATTCGACGGGACCGCGGGCCGACTGTGGGTACAGGTCAGTGACACGAGTCCCGGAGGGCCCCGGCCCCAGGGCCGGCACCACCCTGACCGCCCCTCCGGGCACGGCCTGTACCTCCTCGGCCGGCTCTCGGACGCCTGGGGCTGCGTGCCCCCGGGGCAGCGGCAAGGCCGTCTGGTTCGAGCTGGAGGTGCCGCCCCGGGCCGGACTGCCTCGTCGACCCAGTACTCCAGCTGTAGATCCTGATCTTGCCTGCGTTGAATCAACTGGGCGACCGATCCCGATCATGGAAGGATGCCTGTTTCAGTTCTCCCCCGCATGGCACCCGAACTTCGCGCCACTGCAGTTCACAGCCGCTACCTCGAGCATGAGCCGGATGTTCGTGCAGTCCGCGAGCGTAAGGAAGGTGTTCACCGACCTCACCGCCACCACCGGTGGTGTGTGCTGCCTACTCGACACCGAGACCGAGATCTTTGACATCTGCTGGCTCAACGCCGAGACGTTCAGTGGCGAGACTGTTCCTGGCGCCCGGTTCTCGCACTTCCACGATCTCGTCGCCGCCTGGCGCGAGCCGGCGGAGTAGAACGGTTCGCGCACCAGCTCCGCTGGTCGGACTGGCGACGGCGACACCAAGCCCGTGCCCGCGCCAGCCACTACCAGCGACAGGCCGTCCAACAACCGTGATCAAGATCTACAGCTGGAGCACTAGCCAGGCCGGTTCGTTTGGATCACTTCCGCTGGCCGAGGGCTGGCCTCCTTCCGGCATCGGCGATGGATCGTGGAGGGCCTGTCGAGACGACCTCCGATCCGTCCGCGCGCGCGGAGGTTACGAGAGCGCGTTCGGAACAGCTCGGGATTTTGAGCGCGCGGCCGGCGGCACGGCCGCCCGTCTCCGTTCCGCAACCGCGAGGCTGCGAGCGGGCGGTGTCGGGCGGTGACTGCCTGTGGCGGGACGGAGCACAGCCGTCCCGCGCGCCGCGCCGGTCAGTCGGTCGGTTCGTCCGGCTCGGGGTTGACCGTGTCTTTCCTGGGGTGTGCGCCGGGTCCCGTGCCGGGCTCTTCGGGGTCCGCTGCCTTCCCGCCGCCGACGTCCTCCGGAACGGGGACGGACAGGGGCTCGCCTGCCGTGGCCCTCGGCTCCTCGGGATCGCGGGGAACCGGCTCGTCAGGACGCCGTGGTCCGCGCCGCTCGCTCATCGTGATCATCTTCCTTCCGGAACCCCGCTCCGGCCGCCCTCTCCCCCGTGGAACGGCACCAGCGCGATGCACTCGGCGTCGATTCTGTCCGCGACCTCCGTCAGCGAGTCGACCAGGGCCTCCACGGTCTTCCGTTCGAGGCCCGATTCCTCCTCCTCGCTCGCGGAGTCCAGCCAGCGTGTCGCGAGCCGCCGCAGGAGGTGGGTCACCTCGTCGGCGGGGAGCAGGAGGGGACCTCCGGGGACGTGCACGAGAGACATCGACGCGTTCATGACTACCGACCTCCGACGTACGGGACAGGGGCCTCGGCGGTCCGTGGACGTGGCCTCCGGCCCGGTCGCCGACGACCGGCTGCCGGACGCGGGCCCTGCCACGGTCCCGTCACCTCCTCGCTGACCGACTACCCGTCCCCGCGCCACGTACGCGTCAGGCCGGACCGGACCGGGCGGTGAGAACGGTTGCCGCAGAGGAAGGGCCTCCTGACGACCACCGAGCTGCCGGTGAGCCGACTGATCGGGGCGTCACGCGATGCGGTCCGTTCGACGGCTCCGAGGAACCCCAGCCCTCCCGGCCGCGAATGTTTAAAACCGAACTGATGGTGCACTCGCTCATCAAGGAAGGAAAGGCCACAGGCCATCCCATCCCTTTGATCACCTGCGCTTGCGGGGCACCGCAGCTGCCTGGCTGCGCGGATCGTCAGGAGAGGCCGGTGAAGTACACAGTGGGCCACCACCGTCACGGCAGACACCGGGTTTCCCGATGGAAACCACGGGCCCTCGTGCGCCGGGGTCTGGTGCGCGTCACGAAATGGGAGCTCCGCCTGATGGCCTGGAGTGCGCGGATGGCGCTGCGGCGAGCCCTGCACTCCGTGGTGCCGACGATGGTTCGGCACAGGGGGTAGGCCGAGGCGCGTCAAGGAGCTGTGGAGGGAGGAGAGATGAGCACCTGGGAGAAGACGAAGGGACAGATGGAGCAGATCGCCGGCAGCGCCATCAGAAAGTCCGCCCACGCGATGGGCAACGAGAAACTCGCGGCCAAGGGCGGCGCCTTGCAGCTACGCGGCAAGGCCCGGCGACTCAAGGAACAGGGGAAGGACACGCTTCCCTGATCCGATCGGGGGTACGAGCGGCTGAGCTGGTCACTCCCAGCGCATGGATACGTCACACAGGGAGACAGAAGGAATCATGGGAATACTTGCTTGGATCCTCCTCGGGCTTCTCGCGGGCATCATCGCCAAGATGGTGATGCCGGGAAAGGACCCGGGCGGCATCATCGTCACCACGCTCATCGGCGTTGCCGGAGCTCTCCTCGGCGGCTGGCTGGGCAAGGTCATCTTCCACGTCGATTCCGTCGACGGCTTCTTCGAAGTCTCCACCTGGATCGCCGCCATCGTCGGGTCGCTCATCCTCCTCGCGGTCTTCCGCTTGTTCGCGCGGCGCAGGTGACGGCGATCCGGCATCCGACCTGCCCCACCGCCACGCCATCGGCCGAGCGGCTCGCTCTCGCCCGTCGAGAGTGAGTCGCTCGGCCGCTCTCGTCCGCCGTTCGTGTCCCCCCTCTCAGTCGGCGGGCGGAAGCAGGGTGCCCAAGGGGCCCAGGTCCAGGTTGAGGTCTGCGAGCGTGTAGCCGTGCTCGACACACAGGTCGGTCATGCGGTCGTGCAGGGCGAGGAGGGTGGCTCCGAGTTCCTCTTCCTGTTCGTCGGTGAGGTCGCCCGAGTCGACGCGTCGCAACGCCTGGCGTTCGATGAGCTGCCGCAGCAGTTCGACGACGGTGAGGACGAGCTTGAGAAGGTCTTCCCCGACCGCGTCGGGATCGGTGCGCATGCGGTGGGCCGGCGGCCGCGTCTCCCCGGGCCGGGCCGGGGGCGCCTGGATGAGCCTGAACGCCTGTGCCAGCGGGGCGCCCAGCGCGTCCGGGTGCGGAGGCGGCGGCCCCGAGTACTCGCGGCTCATGGTCGGCTCCTGGGCGTGAAGGGGTCGTCGGAGTTCGTGACGGACGTGATGAGGGCCCGCAGGGAAACGCGTACGAGGTCGATGTCGGCGATCGACAGCACGATGTCGCCCGTGATGACGACGCCTCCCGCGAGGAGGCGGTCGAGGAGATCGACGAGGGCCACCTGACGGCCGGGCAGAGATTCGTCTCGTTCGACGGGGGTCATGATCGAGCACCGGGCCGGTCGGCCTTCTCGGCGTCCGTGTCCGAGGCCGGCGGGGTGGCCGTGCCCCAGGCGGCGTCCGTGTCCGAGGCCGTGTCCGAGGCCGTCTCCGGGGCCGCGTCCGAGGCCGCGTCCGTCTCCGAGGCCGCGTCCGTCTCCGAGGCCGCGTCGGTGTCCGAATCCGGGGCCGCCTCCGAGGCCGGAGGCGGGGCCGCGGCCCTCTCCGCGACTGCGTCCGAGGCCGGAGGCATGGCGAACGAGTAGGGGGCCCAGGGGCCGGTGACTTCGATGCGTATGCCGGGCAGGCCCTGGCCCGCCTGCTCCAGCACGGCGCGGAATGCCTCGGCCTCCTCCTCGGGGACGAGATAGGCGTCGTTGAGGACGTTCTCGCCGTCCTCACCGCGGGTGAGCGGCCCGGTCTGCACGGGATGACGGACGGCTTGCGTGGCGTGGCGGGCGGCGACGACTGCGACACGGTCCGCCGCCCGCCTGGCCTGCCGGTAGCGGTCCTCCCTGGCGTGATGCTGGGCTCGGCGGGCTCGGAGATATGCCTTTCCCGGGCCCGGAGCGTCCCCCGGCGCGGTGGGGTCGGCCCCGCCGTGGGCAGGGACGTCGTCGACCTCGTCGGAGGTGGTGGCGATGTAGACCTTGACTCCGTACTCGGCTTGGCGGCGCAGGAGGGCGAGCCGCGTGGCGAAGGCGTCCCCCTGCTCGCGCAGCGCTTCCAGGGCTCGACCGGAGTCCTGGTAGAGGGTGGCCAGACGGAGGGGCAGGACGATCGTGTACTCGGCCAGGGCCTGGATGACGGCGTGGTGGGCCCTGGCTGTGGCCTCCAGCCAGCCGAGGTCCTCAAAGCGGAGTCTGAGGACCTCCTCACGCCATTGACCGGCCGGAACCTCGCTGATGACGAACACCGGCCCGGGCGGCTCCGCTCCCTGGAGGGCGAGGAGCGTGACCGGTGCGTCACTCACGCCGCGCAGACCCGCCGTCGTCTCATCCAGCCCGGCGGTGAGCGCGGCCACGGCGTAGACATAGATGAGGTCGCCTTCGCCGATCATGGCCCGCCCCTCTCCGTCTCGGCGTCCCTGGGCCGATCAGCTCGGTGCCGTTCCGGGTCTTCCCCTGCTCGGCCGCGTGGGGCGGCGGCCTCCAGCCGCTCGCGGCGCAGGGCGTCGACCTCGGCACGGAGACGACGGTTCTCTTCCGCCAGTGGGTCGCCGCTGTGACGCGAGGAGAGCGAGGGATCGTGCTCCCACCAGTCGATGCCCATCTCCTTGGCCTTGTCCACCGACGCGATGAGGATCCGAAGTTTGATGGTCAGCAGCTCGATGTCGAGAAGGTTGATCCGGATGTCCCCGGCGATCACGATGCCCTTGTCCAGGACGCGTTCGAGGATGTCGGCCAGGCTGGCCGACGAGGACGGCGGGTACGACGCCGTCGCCGCCCGGGACGGAACGGGGGCGATCCGGTGGGCAAGCGGGTCAGTCACGATGCCCGACCTCCTCAGTCACGACAGGCTCTGCCGGTATTGCGTGATCTCCTCGAGCCGGTCGAGGAGTTCGTCCTCCTGGCTGTCGAAGGTGGTCTGGTCGATCTCCCCGTCCTGGAGCCTGCGCTCGAGCTCGGCGAGGGCCGAGTAGACAGGAGCGGGGTCGTAGTACTCCTCGTTCGCCTGGTCCAGGGCCCGCTGCGCCGCCCATGTCACGAGCCGCATGGGCAGCAGCGGCGCGGTCAGCAGCTTGGTCAGCATTCCCATGGCTCTTCCTCGAATCTTCTCGTCCTCTCCCTGCCGTCTCCTGGTCGTCTCCTCGGCGCTTCCGATACCGCCCGCGAGGCCGGGCGACCTAGACGAAGCTGTAAGGGGGCAGCGGCCCGTTGAAGCGGAACTGGACGCCCTCGACCTGCTCGGCGAGGCGGACCTCAGCGTGAAGGAACGCGTCCTTCTTGTCCGCGTGGACCAGGAGGGACACGTTGAGGATGTCGCCGTCGGCCGGGGCGCGGACACTGTGGTCCTCGGCGAGCGAGACGAGCGACTGGACCAGCTGGGCGGCGAGACTCTCCTGTCGCTCCGCCACTTCACCGGCGACGAGCTCCCCGAGCTCCAGCGGCAGCCGCGGGTCGGCGTCGCCGGCCCGGATCCGGTCGTTGAGCTGCCGCGCCCGGTCCGACTGCAGCAGGATCTCTCGAAGCAGGGCGTCCTCGTCCTGGGACGCCTTCACGTGGTACTCGGCGCAGCCCCGCAGCCGATCGAGCGCCTCCAGGTAACCGTCCGCGTGCTCCAGGAGCACTTGAGTGACCGCTCGGTCGTCGGGGGCGGTGTAGCCGAACTGAAGCGGCAGAACCGTTCCGTCGGCCATGAGCCGGTCCTGTACGTCTTGATGGGCGACCAGGTCTCGGCGTCTGGGCCTGATCTCTTCGTCGACGTCCGACACGACCGCCGTCAGTGGACCGGCGGTGACGGCCCGCACGGGTGCGGGCTCCTTTCCGACGCCCGTCAACCCGTCCAGTCGGCACGGGTGAGCAGCCGCGATGATGGAGTACACGTAGAGAGGCATCGTCTACTCCCTCTCCCGGCGGGCGGTCCGGCGGGCGGGCCGACGGCGGCGGGGGGCCTCTTCCTCTTCCACCGCCTCCTCCGGCTCTTCTTCCGGCTCCTCCTGCTCTTCCTCATCGTCGGAGTTGCCGGTGAGCGACTGCGTCACCGCGTCCATGACACCGCCGATGGCGCCTTTGGACTTGCCGCGGGCCCCGGACTCGACCGCGTCGCCGACGACGTCGGTCAGCTGGGCGGGGGCCTTGCGCCCGGCTTCCAGGTCGAGGCGATTGCAGGCTTCGGCGAAGCGCAGGTAGGTGTCGACACTGGCGACGACGATCCGCGCATCGATCTTCAGGATCTCGATTCCCACCAGGGACACGCGCACGAACACATCGATCACCAGACCGCGGTCCAGGATCAACTCCAGGACGTCGTAGAGGCTGCTCGTCCCTCCGCCGGCGCTTCGGCTGACGTTGCTTCCGCCTTGCGGCACCACGGTCATGGCCGCTTCCCTTCATGGGGCCGCCCCTGTCAGGTCGGCCGGTCGATCATGCCCCGGCTGTACCGCCGGGTTCGCTCGTACGAGACCAGCTCGCCCTCCGCGTCCACGGTGACCTTGTAGCTGGCGAGAATGCTGGTGGTGTCCGGGATCCGCGCCAGCTCGAGGACCTCGACCTGCGCCTCCCAGCCGTCCTCGACAGTCCGGAGGGAGGAAACCGACTCGGGCACCTGGCCCAGCAGCTCGGAGACCTGTTCCACCGCGGACCGCATGGCCGCCGCCGCGCCCATGCCCTTGCGTCGGGCGGGGACCTTGCGCGCGCTCTTCTCCCGAGCGACGGTCTTCCGGACGGGCGCCTTTCGTTCCTTGCCCTCCTCTGCCGGAGGACGTCGGCCGCGGCCCGGCTCTGCTGAGGCCATGAGCCTGCTCCCCTCGCGAACTGACCCGTGCGCCTGCCCAGTCAAATACGCGGTAAACACAACGATTCCTCCGGAATTTCTCTTCTCCCCGCGTTCCATGCATATCTCGCACCAGGCAGAGCAGTCCCCGTAGTGACAGCGCGAGCGTTGTCTCCCGCCGCCCGTACGAGGGCATCCCTCGTGGCTCGCGAGTGGTCGAGGCGGCCGGGGCACCAGGTGAAGGGAAAGCTCATGGAGGACACGACCAAGATCGCCTTGGCGGCCGCAGTCGCCGGGGGCTACGTACTGGGACGGGCGAAGAAGGGACGTCTGGCCTTCTCCCTCATCACGTACGCCGCGGGTCGCCGGTTCGGCCTCGACCCGCGTGAGCTCGCGACGCAAGGGTTGAAGAAGCTGGCCGAGATGCCTCAGGTGGCCGAACTCGGCGATCAGATCAGGGGCGAGGCGCTGGACGCGGGACGCAAGGCCCTTGTGGCGACCGCGAACCGCCGGATGGCCGGGCTCGCCGACACCCTGCGCGAACGTACTCTCGCTCTGGAACAGGGAGACGAGGACGAAGCCGACGAGGAGGAGTACGACGACGCGGAGGACGGCTACGAGGAGGAGCCCTACGAGGACGAGGCGGCTGAGGAAGAAGAGGAAGAAGAGGAAGAACCCGAGAACGAGGAGCCGTCGGCCCAGGAGGAACCGGGAGAGGACGAAGACGAGGAGGACGCGGGAGAGGAGGACGAACCACCGGCTCGTCGCAGGACTGCCCGCCGATCCGCCCCCGCCTCTCCGGCCAAGGAGACCCGGCGCCGTGCACCGGCCCGCAAGGCCTCCCCCGCAAAGAAGGCGCCGCCCGCCAAGAAGGCGGCCCCGGCCAAGAAGGCGGCCCCGCGCAAGAAGGCGGCCCCGGCCAAGAAGACGGCTCCTGCCAAGAAGACGGCGGCCAAGAAGTCGGCTCCCGCCGGCAAGACGGCGGGCGGGACCTCGAGTGCCCGGTCGAGGACCTCGACGACAGGCAGGCGAACCACGAGCGCGAGCAAGCGCAGTGCCCCCGCCAAGAAGGCCCCGGCCAAGAAGACCGCGTCGAAGCCGGCGGCCAAGAAGTCAGCGCCGACTCAGAAGAGCACGAGGCGTGCGTCCGCGTCCAAACCCGCGGCGAAGAAGGCAACCGCCAAGACCGCCCGCGGCAAGTCGACTTCTCGGAGGTGAACCATGGCCACCAATCGTGCGAACGGCGACCATTCCGGGTTCGACCGGCTCATGGACGAGGCCACCGCGTATCTGGCCGCTCAAGCCGACCATCTCGCCGACAAGGCCGTGGACAAGCTGGGCGATGTCACCGAGGGCCTCCAGGACGTCGCCGAGAACGGCGGCAGCCTCGGAGACCTGGGCGGCCGCCTGCTGCAGGGCGACTCCCCCGTGAAGGCCGTTCTCGGCACCACGCTCGGCGGACTCAAGGACAAGGTCAAGGATGTGGGATCCGGGCTGCTCGGCGGCAAGAAGAAGAGCCGCAAGGGTGGCGCCAAGTCCATGAACATCGTCGAGACCATCGACGTCGGTCTCCCGTTGCGCACCACCTACGACCACTGGACGCAGTACGAGAACTTCAGCGGTTTCGCCAAGGGGGTACGCAGTGTCTCTCAAGGTGACGACACGACCAGCGACTGGAAGGTCAAGGTCGGCCCGTCCACCCGCAGCTGGAAGGCCACGGTACAGGAGCAGATCCCGGACGAGAGGATCGTCTGGACTTCCGAAGGGGCCAAGGGGACGACACGCGGATGTGTCAGTTTCCACGAGCTCGCCCCCTCCCTCACCCGGATCCTCCTGGTGGTGGAGTACTACCCTGCCGGGCTTTTCGAGAAGACCGGAAACATCTGGCGGGCACAGGGTCGGCGCATGCGTCTGGACCTGAAGCACTTCGACCGCTACGTGTCCCTCTCCAACGAGGAGCCCGAGGGATGGCGTGGGCGGATCGAGGACGGCGAAGTCGTCGTCACCCACGAGGAGGCTCTCGAAGAAGAAGAGGACGAGGGCGAAGAGACGGACGAGGACGCACGGGAAGACGGGGACGAAGGGGGCGAGGCCGAGCAGGATGAGGAACTCGGCGAGGAGGAAGGCGAGTGGGAGGAGCCCGGCGAAGAGGAAGAGGAGGAAGAGGAGGAAGAGGACCAGTGGGAGGAGCCGGGCGAGGAGGATGAGGAATACGAGGAGGACGACGCCTATGAGGACGAGGAGCCCGCTCCCGCCCAGCGTCGACGCTGAGGTCACCGCTCCGGCCCGTCCCGCCTGTGGCGAGTCTCGGACCGTCACAGCCGGGGCGGACCGATCCATCACCGCCCCTCGATCCCGTCCGGGCATCGGCTCGGTCCTGTCCGGACAGCGTCCGAGAGGGCCGACGGCAGAAGCCGTCGGCCCTCTCGGGCGGCGTCGGTCAGTGCTTCAGCGCGTCCTTCGCTTTCTGGGCGGCCTGCTTCGCATCACCGGCGGCCTGCTCGGCGCGACCCTTCAATTCGAGGCTCTCGTTGCCGACGGCCTTGCCCGTGACCTCTTTCGCCTTGCCCTTGGCGGTCTTGCCCATGTTCTTGGCCTTCTTTCCAGCGGCCATTTCCGTCACCTCCGAAGTGAGCTATTGAGCCGGTACCCGTACGGAACGCAACAAAGCGCGATTGAGGAAAGCAACGTGAAGACACCGCCGGAGACATCACCGTGTGTACTCCACTGACCACGGACGAGCCCGAGACTGCCCGCGGACGAGCCCGAGTCCCGCCACGCCGAGCGCGACGACGTGAACTCCCCGGCCGGACCGGCCGAAGCCGGTCCGCTTCACCGGTCGGACTCGGCTGGGGGCAGGTGGATGTCGAGCACGCAGATGTCGTCGCGGTGCCACGGGCGCCCCGCGGCCAGGGTGCGGGCGAGGGTTCCGTCGTCCCCCTCCCTCACGAGGTCGGCAGCGGTGGTGGCGAGCCGCGCGAACCCCTTCTCGATGTCCTCGTGGGGCGATTCGACCAGGCCGTCGGTGTAGAGGAGGAGGTGGTCGCCGGGCCTCAGGGTGAGGTTCGCCTGTCCGTACGATGCGTCGAACGAAGCTCCGAGAAGGCATCCTTCGGGCTGGGATAGGTAGCGTGCCGTGCCTTCGCGGATCAGCAGGGGTGGCAGGTGTCCGGCTCTGACCCAGGTCAGGGCGTGCTCCTCAGGCCGGTAGCGCGCCATCACCATGGTCGCCGTGGGGGCCTGGGTGTCGGTCGCGGTGTGCAGCAAGAGCGCGTTGAGGCGGCTCAGGACGACGGGCAGTTTGGATCCGGTGATGGCCATGCCCTTGGCGGTGAAGCGGAGTTGGGCCATGGTGCCGACAGCCGCCAGACCGTGACCGGCGACGTCTCCGACGACGAAGAGGGCACCGCCGTCGGGGAGCGGGATGGCGCTGTACCAGTCTCCGCCCACGTTCACGCCCGCGTCGGCCGGCAGGTAGGCGACGTCCACGCACAGGTCGGTGAGGGTCAGCGACTGCTCGGGGATCGGCAGCAGCGTCTCCTGGAGCCGGGCGGCGAGAGACTGCTCCGCCCTGAGCATGCCCCGCTGAAGGAGGTTCGCGCGTTCGCTCTCGCGGAGGGCGATCTCGGTGCCGCGCTGGGCGGTGAGATCCTGGAAGAAGCCGTGCACCTCGACGGGGGTGCCGGCCGAGTCCACTTGCGCCTCGGCGACGATCCGGAGGTGTCGTACGCCGCGCGTGGTGGTGATGCGGAACGACTCGTCGATCGCCATGCCGGCGCCCAGCAGGCTCTGAACGGCCGCACCGAGCCGTGGAAGGTCGTCCGGCACCAGATGGGCCGGGAGCTCCTCCAAGGCCATCGGACCCGACGCCGGGTCGCGCGCGAAAATGGTGTAGACCTGGTCGGACCACAGAATGGTGTCGGTCGCCAGGTTCCAGCTCGCCCAGCCGAGGTTGCCCAGGCGTTGCAGGTCGTCCAGTCGTCGCACCTCGCGCTCGCTGGTGTCGTGGCGGATCCAGCAGACCACCAGGCGGCCACCGAGTGGTGACGCCCGCACCGAGTAGACGGACTCGTACGGCACTCCGAGGGCGGTCTCCTCGTACGTGAACGGCAGCCCTTCGTACACCGTCCCCGTCACCAGAGCGTCGAGATACCCGTACCACAGGTCGCTGCCCGCCACCGTCGGATACGTCTCCAGGATGCTGCGGCCGACCAGTTCCCGGCCCTGACGCCCCGCGACATCGACCGACTCGGCCCCCGCCGCGTCGATCCGGAAGTCCTCGACGCGGCCGTCGGCCGAACGCAGCGGGGTCAGCAGCACCGCCGGCCCGGAGAGGACATCGAAGATCCGCTGGACGGCCGCGACGGTCTCGTCCTGGTCCCAAGGCTCAGGAGGGCTCGGCTTCCCCGTCCCCCGCAGTTGCCCCTCGCACAGCCTGACCGCGCGGCGGAGGAGGCTCTTCGTGCCGTTGGCGAAGGGACCGGACACCGTCCTGAAGAAGCCGACCGTGATCGACGGCCGCTCCCCCGAGATCGGGATCCAGGCACGCGAGGGCCAGGCTCCGGACGAGCCGCCGATGAGCAGGTAGCGCTCCGCGTCCAGATCGGGGTTCTCCAGCCAGACCGCGCGGGCCTCGGTCAGGGCTTCCAGCGCCGCCACGCCGACCAGCGGCGGCACATGACTCCACTGCTCGGCCAGGGCCGGGTCGAGCCCCGCCTGGCCGGCCAGATCGAGACTCCCCGGGGCAGCCAGGGCGTAGATCACGACGGCATCCACCTGCTCGACATCGCCGAGGGTCAGCTTGAGCAGCCGGGCCACGTCGCTCGCCGTGGTCGCGGCGGCCAGGCCCTCGGCCAGGCGGGCGAGGGTCACCCGCTGGGCGTCGTCGGCAGGGCGCACCGCGTACCGAGCGGCGTCGAACGGGGACGTCCCCCGGCTGCCCACGGCTGCCGGCGGCTGCGCGGGCGCCCTGCGGGGTGTGAGCCCCGTGCCTCCCAGTGTGAGCCAGCATTCCTCGGCCAGGGTGTGGTGGTGCCGCGCAGAGCGCTCCTGCAGGAGTTCATGCGCCTCTTCGGCGGAGATCCGCTCCTGGGCCATGAGCACGCCGGTGGCCCGTTCGAGGACGGCGGCAGCCGCGGTTCCGGCCTCGAGGTCCGCGACCTCGGCCCGCAACCTGGTGACCACCTTGGCCAGAGCGAGCACCTCTGGAGACGCGCCGTCGGCCGAGGACACAGGCTGGTCCTCCATATCCCGAGCATGCCACACCTGCAGGTCCCGGGCCGTCCCGTCCCGGCATGGCCGTATCCCGTCCGCGCACTCGCCGGGCCGGGCGGCGCATAGCGGTGCGCCACTCCCTTGGAGCACACCTGCGAAGGCCCCGTCCTGGCCCTGTGGCTCCCGGCGGAGCCGACGTCGACGGACGCGCCGCCGTGACCGTGCGCCTGCACGCTCCCCTCCATGCCTGCCGGCCCCGCCGTGCGCCAGCGCGTGCCCGCACGACGCCCGGTCTCACACGCCTCACTGAACGTGCTCGCGCGGATACGTCGGCCAAGCGAGGGCTCGGGCATCCCGTGACGCTCACCGACCTGCCCTGGTCCCCGCACCCGCGGCCCGCACAGGCGGCCCGGCTCGCAGGCTCCGGACTCCCGGCCCGATCCCGGCATCGCGTCTCGACTGACGACCCCGTCGGCGGCAATCTCTCCAGCGCATCCCGGCTTGGGAGAGGGACGCGCGTACCACGGCTAGGATCTGGGGCGGGTCGGCCTGCCGCGGGGCGGAGCCGGTGGTACCGAGGGGCTAACGAGCTCGTGCAGTTCAGGGCCGTCGTAGACCGTCCAGGGCGATCTCCGCGAACCGGCGCCAGTCTCCGATCTCGTTGTGGCTGAGCATCGCTACGGCACCCACGCTCATGTACAGGTCCGCGACCGTCACGTCGGCACGCAGCGTGCCGTCCGATCGCCCCCGCTCGACCAGCCGCGCTCCGATCGCGAGCAGTGCCTCCCCGACCTCGCCCCGCGGGGCCATGCCGCCGAACGACGCCTCGATCACGCCCGAGACCGCGCGCCCCTCCTCGTGCATCTCGCCCACGCGCGTCAGAAGCGCCTCCACCGCCCCGCACGCGTCGGGCCGCGCCGGACACTCCTCCTCCAGATACGAGAGCACCTTCGCGAATCGCTGCTCGGCGACCGCCCCGACGAGGGCATGCCGAGTCGGGAAGTGCCGGTAGACGGTTCCGACGCCGACCCCGGCGGCCCTGGCGACCTCCGCCATCTGCACCTCGTCGCCGCGCTCGGCGAACAGGTCGTGCGCAACGTTCAGCACGCGCAGGCGATTTCGCTCCGCGTCGGTCCGAGAAGGTCTTGACATGCCGCCGCTTCCTCTGCTCACCTTAAACGGAATCGGATTCCGGTTCCGCAGCCGTTGAGGGAAGGATACTCATGTCCGAAGACCGATTCATCCTGCTCGACCCCGGCGCCTCCCGCCCCACTCGCGTGCCGCTGCCTCCTCAGATGACCGTGAAGGCGAGGACGGAGGACACGGAGGGCCGTTTCTCCCTGATGGAGGTGGTCGTCTCCCAGGAGATCCCCCGCCACGTCCACCACGTGGCCGACGAGTGCATCTACGTACTGGCAGGGGCCCTCGGCGTGGCGTTCGACGACACGGACCGCACAGTGACGGCCGGCCAGTTCGTCCTGTTGCCGCACGGAGTCCCGCACGCTCTGCGTCCCGTGAGCACCCCGCCGCCCAGGGTCCTCCAGATTTCCTCGCCCGGCGGCTGGGAGTGCTACCTGGAGGACCTGTCGGAGCACCTGGCCGGAGCCGGCCGCCAGAGCCGCCTCGACACCACGGCACTGAACCGCATCGCCACCCCGTACCAGATCACCTACGAGGAGCCCACCGCCCCCGCGTAGCCCGCAGCGGCGGACCGGCTCTGAGGAGCGTCTTCTCGGCCGCCGAAGTCGACCGCATCTCCATCGAGGCAGCGCCCGAGCCCCCGGGTGGGTGACTACCACCCTGGTGCTCGCTCTCGCCGAGGGCCGCTACACCCCCGAGCGGGCAGCCGCCCGCGTGCTGGACGTCCTGACCTACAACGCGGCCGGCGGGAACCGATGGGACTTCATCCGGGAGGCCCTGCACTACCGTCAGCGGGCTTCCCGGCCTGAAGTACCAGGTCTACCGCGGCCGGTGGGGAAGCCCGGGGCGTGGCCGGCCCGAGGGTGAGCTCTTCTACGTGAAGATCCTGGACAGGAGCGAATGGGGGCCTTCCACCCGAGCCCCGACCGACGTCGATGTGGACACCCAGGCGAACGCCCAGAAGTCCATGGCGATCTGGGTGAGAAACGCGACGCCGGACGGGGCGGTCCCGGAGTTCCGCGTCATCACCCCCAAGGACGGCGTCGAGAACAAGTGGATCCGCTCGCGACCCGCAGTCGGTGTGAAGGTCGACGGCGTCTGGTATTTCGACGTCCACGCGGCATCGATCCGCTCGGGCGACCGGCCCAACCCTCATTCCGCCCCCCTCGCCGCCGGGACCTACAGCTACTACGCCACGACGAACGGCCGCCCCGACGGGCAGCCGTCCTCGACCCAGAAGAGCGGCTGGGCCCTCGACCACATGATCTCCAACGAGGAGGTCGCGGGCCTCACGGTGTCGATCTCCTCGAACAACGGCGGAGGAAACGGCGCCTCCGACCACGCGCCGGTGAAATTCGCTCCCGCCGGCAGCAGGAACTGCACCGAACGTCTTCGTTCCAGACGCGCGCGCTCGCGGGCGAGTCCGACACGTGCGGCAAACGCACCGCCGTCGTGTCCATGGGAGACAGCTACATCTCCGGTGAAGCCGGCCGATGGGCGGGCAATGCCAACAGCTACGCCGAGGGATCGGCCTGGGACAGGAGGTCTTCGCCGGGCAGCTGAAGACCGTCGAGGGGAACGTCGTCCGGACCCTCGAAGCGGTCCGAACGACGCTGCGCGCAGCCGGACAGACGGACGGCACCTACCAGATCGTGTTGCAGGGCTACCCCAACCCGCTGCCTGCGGGCGACCAGGACCGATACCCGGAGGACTCCTCCAACCCCTTTCAGAAGTACGGACGCTACTGGAAGGGCGGCTGCCCCTTCCTCGACGCGAACAGCGACTGGGCGCGCAACTCGGTCGTCCCCCGCATCACCACCATGCTCCAGAAGTCCGCCTCGCAGGCTTCCGCCTCCTTCCTCGACCTCCAGCACGCGGAACAAGGCGGTGAAGTGGTCCGGATCGAGCGGTCCGCAGAACGTCTTCTTCCACAACACGCTCGCCAAGCAGACCACGGAGTCCGGATCGTACGTGGAGTATCAGCCCTACTCCCGCTCGCACACGATCTTCCTGTTCGGATCCGACGAGTCCGGCTCGTCCGGCACGTTCCAACACCTGGTCTCCGACGGGATGCCGATCTCCGACTGGGCGGGGAGGGAAGGCAGAACGTTCACCGGCGGCAACGGGGTCGACGGCAGCCGGCAGGACGGCACGGACTCCCTCTTCCTCCCGTCCTTCCCGGAGTCCCAGCAGCCCAAGTAGCAGACGGACGGGCCGTCGCGCATACCTTCGAGGTTTCCACACGGCCCGTCCGCGGCTGGTCGACCCCTGTGCCCTCGGGTGTTCCGGAGGCCCCGTCAGCACGGGGCCTGTTCCATGGTGCGGGGGCGGCCGTCGCGGCCTGCTTGGCTCACGGCTTGCGGGCGACGCCACCGGCGATGCATCGCTGGGCCGCGTTGTGCCCGGTCCGCGGATCGTCCCGTCGCCAGTCGGTGCATCGCACCAGTCCCGGGTCGACCATCTCCAGACCGTTGAACAGGTCTTTCAGCTGGTCCCTGGTCGAGAAGGTGCCACTGCCCATCATGCTGTGAAGGAACATGCTCTCCATCCTTCGGGCGGTCTCGCTGTACTCGTCCTCCGGGTCCAGGAAGTGACTGAGTGCCACGTAGGAGCCGGGCGGAAGGGCGTCGATGTACGCGCGCATGATGTCCTTGCGCGTGCGGGTTGCCTCGCCGTTGTAGTGGTGCAGTGTGCCCATCTGCAGCAACGCGATCGGCTTGTCCCAGTCCAGGTGGCCGCGCACGAGCTCGTTCGAAAGCAGCTGCTCCGGGTCGAAGATGTCCTCGGACACGATGACGGTGGTCGCGCTCTGCTCCAGTAGCGCGCTGCTGTGAGCCAGGACCAGGGGGTCGTTGTCGACGTAGACGACCCGTGCGTCCGGGTCGACTCGCTGCACCACCTGGTGGGTGTTCTCCGCGGTCGGCAGGCCCGAGCCGCAGTCCAGGTACTGGGTGATGCCTGCCTGACCGGCCAGGAACCGGCACACGCGGATCAGGAAGGCACGGTTCTCCACCGCCAGGTCCGCAGCTTCGGGAGCCGCCTTCCTCACGCTCCGGACCACCTCGCGGTCCACTTCGTAGTTGTCGGTGCCGTTGAGGAAAGCGTCGTACACCCTGGCAATGCTGGGTTTGGTCGGGTCGATGGAGGACGGCGTTCCGGACATGGGGCCTCCCAGGCAGAATCGACAGGGCGAGTGGGTCAGCGACCTCGCGGTCGGCGAACCGCCGACCGCCAAGACGATCGGCGGCCGGAGTAGACCTCATCCGTCCACGCAACGGCGGTTCCGCTCGGAAGCCGCAGGCCATCCTCGCGTCCCGCCATACAGCCTCCTGCGTGACATGCCGCCCCGAAAGGGTGACGTCGCCCGCCTGCGACCTGTCCCACCGGCGCATCCGCCGGATCCGCGGTGTGGGGGGCGTCAGCCCTGGCAGATGCCGCGCGTGTAGTCGTACGTGGCGGTCGCCTGCGAGTACTTCCACTGCGGGGCGAGGAGCCCGTCCGCCAGCTGGCGGGCGGCGGCCGGGCTCTCGATCACGTAGCCGAAGTCCTGCAGCCAGGAGGGGTACAGGTTCTTGGAGCCGATGTAGAAGGCGGCGTCGTCCACGGAGACCAGCTTGTGGTGCTGCGCGTACGGCTTGCCGTCCGCCCAGGTCGGCTTGTCCGAGGCGCGGAATGTCGCCAGCTGCAGGTTCTGGCACATCGCCGCCCGCGCCTTCGGCTCGTCGCCGGTCAGGACCTTCAGGCGGCCGCGAAGGGCGTCACTCACCTCGGAGAGCGACTTGATCTGCGAGTAGCCGCCGCTGCCGATGGTGCCACGGTTGGCCGGGTCGCTGACCACGATGCGTACCTTTACTCCGGCGGCGAGCTTCGCGGCCAGGGTGTCGTAGAGCCGGATGTCGTAGCGGGGCAGCGGCGGGCAGGTCGCGTTCATGTCCTGCTGCGAGATCTCGATGTGCTCGGTGGCACTCGCGACGAGAGCGCGCAGGGCGGACTCCTCCGGGTTCACCGTGTCGTAGTCGCGGTCGGTGTTGGTGTAGTCGTGCACGCCGATGCCGCAGGTGGTGTCGGAGGCCGTCGGCAGGACCGGCTTGAACGACGAGGACGGGTCGCTCTGGCGGATCCCGACACCGAGGCCGCCCACGGCGAGGGCGGGGACGTCACCGTCGGCCGGCGCCGTGGCGGGCCGGGGCAGGGTGGGCATACAGCCCGCGCCGTTGGAGGAGGCGAACCAGACGCTGGTCCAGCTGCTCTTGTTGCGGCAGGTCCAGTCCCACAGCGTGTCGAGGTAACGGCCGGCGGAGCCGGCGGCCGGTCCCGCCAGAGCGAGGTCGACGTCGTTCACCGGGTGGGCGGTGTCGAGGTAGTCGTCCTTCCAGCTGTTGATGCCGCCGGTGATGACCGAAGTGCCGTCCACGACGACCAGCTTGGAGTGGTTCCACGAGAAGCCGGTCTTCGAGGTCGTCATCGAGGCCACGTTGACGGTGACGTTCGCGGCCGCGGGCCCGAGCTTGGTCACCAGCTCGTCGCGGTACGAGGACGGGATGACATTGGCGTGGTAGATGGGCGCGGCGCCGACCAGGATGCGGACCTGGAGCCGGTTGCCCTTCTGTGTCGCCTCCTTCAGGCCGGCCACGATCGCGTCCTGGAAACCGCCGTTGGGGAACGGGGCCAGCGTGGATATGTCCACGCTCTGCCGGGCCCCGGCGATGTCCTCTCGAACCTTGTCCAGCAGACGGCGGGAGCCGGGGCGTTCGGCGCACGTGGCATCGCCCCAGCAGCCCGGCGTCTGGAGCAGCCAGTCGGCGCTGCCGAGCGTGGAGGCGCCGAGGCGGTTGCCCTCCGTGCGCTCCCAGACGGAGCCCTCCAGGCCGGGAGAGACCTGGCGCAGGGACTGCTCCACGCTGTCGAGGTGCGGGGTGGGCGTGTCGGCGAACGCGGGAGCGGCTGACAGCAGGAGGCTGGAGACCGCGAGAGGCAGGGCCGTCGTGCGGAGGGTGCGTGCCAAAGTGGTTCGGTTCCTTGCTTAGGGGGGTGGCTCGGGTCGACGGCGCCGACGGGCGGGACCTCGACCTTGATCAACTCCCGTAAGTTACCAGCACGTAGCCACCAGTTCACCCCAACCCGGGGCACTTTCGGCCGATATCGCGCCGCGCGTGCCAACTGCCGCACTCAGCGCGCCGGTCACCCGTCACACCCCGGACACGCCGGAGTCCGCACAGCACGCCTTCACGAGACGCGCCGCCCCCGACGAGGCCATGCCCCCGTCATGAGCGGTGACAACGGCGGCCGTACACCCGGGCCGCAGAAGGGACTTGTGCAACCAACCCTCGACTGCGCATAGTTGGCCGGTTCTCGTTCACAAGATCGAGCTCGAGAGGTCACGGGCTTTCCTCCCCCACCCCCGCCTCCCTGCACGCCACCGCCCCCGCGAGTGGGTGCCCGCACGCCCTGAGAGCCGCCCTGCGGACCCGGGGGTCCGGCTCTCGCGACGCGGATCTGCCGCACCTCTTTGGTCCTGCCGGACGCGACCGGCCGGACTGACTGGCCGACGCCGGTCGCGACGCCGACTCCGGCTGGCGGACCTGGGTGGACGAGACAGCCGGACCGATGGCGATAATCGACCGATGAGCACCGTCGAACGCCCTGTTCCGCCCCTGAACGCCGACGAGCGCATCACGCTCGAAGGCTGGCTCGACTTTCACCGCACCACACTCGCCATGAAGTGCGAGGGCCTGGGTGATGAGCAGGCCGCCGCCGCGTCCGTGCCGCCGTCCGGCTTCACTCTGATCGGCCTCGTCCAGCACATGGCGGAGGTCGAGCGGAACTGGTTCCGCCGAGTGTTCGCTGGAGAACAGGCCCCACCCATCTACGACCCGCAGGCTGACCCGCATGGCCCTGACGGCGGCTTCGAGCTGGCCGAGGGCGCCACTCTGCACGACGCCCTCGCCACCTGGCACGCGGAAATCGCCCGCGCCCGCGAGCACTGCGCCGACCGTGCCCTGGCCGACACCGGTCGTTTCATGGAGCAGGACGTCAGCCTCCGCTGGATCTACGTCCACATGATCGAGGAGTACGCCCGTCACAACGGCCACGCCGACCTTCTCCGGGAACGCATCGACGGCGCCACCGGCGTATAGCGCCGATCAGACTGGGTTGCCCTCGTGACGACGGGGTGTACGCGCTGGTCGTTGGCGACGAAGGCGGCAACTCGTGCCGCATCAGGGAGCCTTCGCTCTGTGATGATGTGACGCGCCGGTTCGGATGCTGGTCCCGGGCGACGCGGTGCCGCCAGGCTGGGAACGGACCGGTCAGCGCAAGTCGAGCCGCATGAGGACCCGGGGATGACCGGCCAGGACCGAGGTGGTGTCGGCGGCATGGGTGAATCCAGCGCGCTCGAAGTTCGTCCGGATCCCGGCGTACGCCATCGTCGTGTCCACCCGGGCCTCACCGCTGTCCAGGGGATATGCCTCGATCACCGGTGCACCGTGGGAGCGGGCGAAGTCGACCGCCCCGGCGATCAGAGCGTGCGAGACCCCCTGCCCCCGGTGACCGGGGCGGACGCGGATGCACCACAGGGACCACACGGGCACGTCGTCAAGGTGCGGGATGGTGCGGCTGCGGGCGAAGGACGTGTCCGAACGCGGTGCCACCGCGGCCCAGCCCACCGGCTGATCGCCGTCATAGGCGAGCACCCCCGGCGGGGGCTGCTTGCGGCACAGCTCGCCCACGTACTCGCCACGGGCCGGCCCACGGAGCTGGTTGTTGAGTTTGGACGGAAGTCGGTAGCTCAAGCACCAGCAGACGTTGGCACCGGGCGACTTCGGACCGACCAGGGCCCGAACATCCTCGAACACCGATGCCGGGCGAACTTCGAAGGTCATTCCTTCACGATGTCACGACACACGCGGCGACGCTGGCCCAGCCCCGGCGGCGGGTCGACTCACCCCGGTAGTCGGCCGTCCGCCGCGTGAGCCTTTGCGCCGGAGGGCGGCGTGGCTGTCGGTCTTCTCCGGAAACGTGTGCCGGAAACAGCGCCGCCGGAGGCCATCGCGGCGCAGCCCGTTGGTGCAGGGCCTTGTGGGCCGCGAGACTGTTTGGCTTATGCCCGCATTGGCGCCCCGGTGGCGGGCGGTCACTCGGTCGGGCTCCTAGGTACCGAAACATGTCAGAATCGGCGGATGGTGCTTGTAGGAGAGTTCTTCCTTGCTGGAGACGACGAGTCAGCAGTGCTGGTAGGACCGCGTAAGAGCCATGATTTTCCTGCCGTGTCGTGTGACGGCATCTATCCGGACGACGCAGTCCCGAGGTGGGAAGCTCTGCTGACGGGGGCGGAGAGTCCGCTCCGGCACGTGGTGCCCATGGCCAACGACGGCTTCACTGTCTTCGCTGTTCCGCAGACGCTCTCGACGGCCTTGGCCGGCGCAGGAACGGATCAGCTGAGAAGTACCGCTCTCACGTGGGCCGAGACCGTCTCCGAGATGGACGATGAGATGGAGCCAGGCAGTGCCGTTGACCTTCTTGAGCGTCTGTCAGCTCTGGCCGTGAGTCGCGCGGAGAGAGGCCTGAGCCTGTACTGCTGGTACTTCGCGCCCTGACCTCACCCCGGTGGCATTCCTGTGGTCGTGATCCCGGCCCGCGCCGGGACAGCGCGAGCGGCTTCTCGCCGCAGTAGCGGCGAACCGTGCGCGCCTTCGGCTGCCCTGCGAAGTGATCAGCGCCCAGTGCACAGCAAGCGTCCCGCCTCCAATGCTCTGGCACCTGAACGCATCCGAGCCCCCGGGCCGCCCTCCCTGATTCCGGGGGGGTGCTGATTACGGCTTGCGTCCGCACCACGCCACGAGGCGGTCGATGGCCGGTGCGTCCGCGTCGACGTCCACGGCCGCCCCGAACGGCGCACCGTCACGCGGCCCGGCGGGCAGCCCGCGCCTCATGGCGGCGTATGAGATCGCCACGAGCTCGGGATCCCAGTCAGGAAGTTGACCCGTGGCGGTGGCCACGTCCCAGGTGTGCACGGTGAATTCCGAGGTCCAGACGGCCGCGGCGGCAGCACCCGGAAGGCTGCCGAAGGGCAGGGTCAGCGTCCGGCCCAGGATCGCGGGATCCGCCCACGCCGCCTCGACCTCTCGCACGGCGGCGTCCCACGCCTCCTGCCATGCGGTGTCCGTGAGGTCGTCGGCGAGCGTGGGGAGACTCGTCACGTCGCCGCCACGCCCGGCGAGGGCGATCCGGCGCAGGACGGCGACGAGGTGCCCGGCCAGCCGCCGGACGGTGAACTCGGTACAGGGCGTGGGCCCGTCGAGCTGCTCGGGAAGGACCGCGGCGACGGTGCGTCCGGCGAGGGCGATTGCCTTCAGCAGGCCCGGGCGAGGGTCGCTGGTGGTGTCAGGGGTGACATTGGAACGTGAGGTGTTCCCGATGTGAGTCATGACCTCATCCTGGAAGCAGAACAGGTCATCTCCTGGCCACTTTACGGAAGAGATCGGCCCGTATGAGAGCCGATCGTCTGGTGGCAACCCTCCACCGCGGGCATCCCCGTCTCCTCGCAGCGTGGCCGTGGCGGCGGCTGGTCGATGGCGCCCGCACGGCGCTCACCGGGCTGACCGCCGAGGAGGTCCGGGCACGCTTTTCCATTCCCGGGCCTTCGTGGACCACTCCACCTCGGTCCAGGCACCCGGCGGACCCGTCGTGCGACCGCACGACTTCGACCGTGCCACGGTCTGGCGTTCGTTCGCCGCGCGGCTTGGAAGAGCGGCTGCACGCGGCGACGGTTCTCGCCCGGGCCGAGCCGGGTGCCATGGCGATCCTGGAGCCGTTGTTCGACGGGCGCCTGCACGTCGGTGCCCCGTTCCCCGGTAGTCGTTTCCCTGGGACGCGGTCTTCGTCACAGCCCTCACACGTGATCGACCACTCGCCACGACGCCGCGTCCCAGACGGAGAGCCCCCGGAGCAGGCGCTCCGGGGGCCCTACGCTTGCGGTGCGGGGCGCACTCTGTGATTGCCTGTCACGGCGTTCGCAGGCGGACTGCCGCGTCCTCTGCAGTGAGCGCGCGAGCTCCTCACACGAGCGGCCTGCACCTGACCGTCCTGTGAACGGCTGTCCCGAGCCGGCGGTCAGTGTCCTCGTCAGAGGCCGTTGGTGAACAGCAGCCGGTTCGGCCCGTTGCCGCTCAGGTTCTGGACGACATCCTTCGTGGACTTGTCACTCAGGAAGTTGAAGACTTCGGCCGGGAGCGCGTTGGGGTGTTCAGCCTTGTAGAGGGCGGCCACACCGGCGACGTGCGGGGCGGCCATCGAGGTGCCGTCGAGCGCGACGCTGCCGCCGCCCAGCTTCGCGGAGACGATGTCCTTGCCGGGGGCGTAGAGGTCGAGACATTCGCCCCAGTTGGAGAAGTCGGTTTCCTCGTCGAAGCGGTTGGTCGCGCCGACCGTGAGGACGCGGGCGGCCGAGGCCGGGGAGACCCGGCAGGCGTCGATGTTCGAGTTGCCCGCGGCGATGACCGGCAGCACGCCACGGTCGGAGACCGCCGTGGCGGCGTCATTGACCGCCTGGACCCGGTCGCCGCCCAGGGAGGCGTTCACGACGGCCGGCTGCTGGGCGTTGCGGGCCACCCAGTCGAATCCCGCGATGATGCCCGACCAGGATCCCCGTGAATCGCACCCCAGGACCCGGACGCTGACCAGGTTCACCTTGCGCGCCACCCCGAACGTCGTGCCGCCGACCGTGCCCGCCACGTGCGTGCCGTGGCCGTTGCAGTCCGAGCCGTTGCGGCCGTCACCGATCGCGTCGAAGCCGGCCCGCGCCCGGCCTCCGAACTCGGGGTGCCCGAAGGCGATGCCGGTGTCGATGATGTACGCGGTCACGCCCTGCCCGCTGCCGTAGGCGCTGAAGTCGTTGTCGAGCGGCAGTGCGCGCTGGTCGATCCGGTCCAGTCCCCAGGACTGGGCCGGCGACTTCGGCTGTCTCCCCCGCGACGCGGCGGGCATGCCGTTCGCCCAACCGTCCTCCTGCACGGACTCCACACCGGGGGCCTTGCGCACGGCTGCCAGCTGCTGCGCGGTGAGCGCTGTGGCGAAGCCGTTGACCGCCTCGGTGTAGGTGAACGTCGGCTTCAGTCCCATGGGCGCGGTGAACTTCGCCGGGTCCGTGGACTTGCTCAGGGTGACGATGTAGCGGCCGGGAATCGCATCCGCCGACTTGAGCAGCGGCGCCGGGGGCGGTTCCGGGGCCGCCGCGGACGCGGAGCCGGCTACTACGGGGCTCAGAGTGAGGGCGACGGCAACGGTCAAGCGGGTGGCCGTGACGGAGAGACGCAAGAAAGACTCCCTGGGGTGTGGGTGTTCGACGGGACGAGCCGCGTTCGGCACCGATGGAGTCGCCGGGGTCACGGCCCAAGGTCTGCATCGGACCACTCGTGGAAGCTGCTTGAGCCGCCCGCCGCCGCATGGCCGACGCCTGCCACGAAGCCCACCTTCGTTGCGGAAACGATCACTCGCGCCCGGCGCAACGCGCCCCGCCCCCACCACGGGCGCCACGGCGAATCCACCCGCACGGCTGACACGTCCCGCCCCGCGCACGTCTGCTCCGCACGGCCGAGCACCAGACCGGGCCGCAGACAGGGGACGCGGTTCCTTCCACGTGCCCGCTGCGGGCGGACGGGCCTTGGAACGACCGTCACCCCGTTGGGAGCCGACCGTGGCGGGCACAGCAGCCGACGGGAAGCCTCACCCCACCTCCGGCATTCAGGACGGCTCATGGAGCGAGGACACTGTCGACGCGTCCGTCAGCGCCGGGACGAGCGCCGGCTGGGGCCCCTCAGCGCCCGTCGGTGTCCGCCGCGCTGAGCAGCTCGTCGCCCCGGCACCGCTGCAACCGCCCCGGCGCGGAGAGGCGGCCGCCGAGGTCCTCACGGGCAGGATCGTCGATCTCGGCCACTGGGGGCTTCGTGCACCGCGGCTCGAGCCCGCCCGATACGTCGGCAGCGCGGAGCTGATGGGGATCGACCGCGTCTTCGAGCCCCGACGACCAACAGGTCCACGGTGGCCGATCGGTCGACGAGCACCTTGCGTGCCTGGCCTTCGACAATGGCTCGCCGCAGCCGGACCTCGGGATGCCTCCGGACTCCCGCTTCGAGGGCCTTGTCGAGCAATGCGGCCGCACCTGCCTCGGCATGGTGCTTCGCGTCGCCGCCACGGAGCGGGGGATGTGCGGTGACCGCGGATCCTGAGTGCGAGGTGCACGGCCGGGAACCGCTGCCCCACGCCCTCGGAAGAGTCCCTCTTCACCTTCTTCAGGAGACCACCCCGCACGGCCGACTGCGCAGGCTGCTCGGCGTGGTCGGCGCCGCCCACATGTCCGACTTGCCCCCACCTGGAAGTGAAGCAGGTCACTCTCCGTAAGCCATCGCGCATGGATCGGAGAGGCCAGGGCAGGCGGCCGAATCACCGGGCGACCGGCAGGGGGACTCGGAGAACGGAAGGCCAGACACAACGTGACGGCAGCACGACAGACCATTCATGTGGGCGGAGAGTGGCGCGCAGCCCTGTCCGGAGCCACGCGCGAGATCATCGACCCCGCCGACGCGACCGCCTTCGCGGTCGTGGCCGAGGGCGGTGTCCAGGACACGGACGAGGCCGTGGCCGCGGCACGGGCCGCTTTCGACGACGGTTCCTGGCCCCGTACACCGGCCGCCGAGCGCGCCGCCCTGCTGCGGCGCGTCGCCGACCTCCTGAAGCGCGACCGCGAGCGGATCGGCGCCCTGGAGAGCCAGGACGCGGGCAAGACGCTGGAGGAGGGCCGCATCGACGTCGACTGCGTCCGCGACGCCTTCCTCTACTTCGCCGACCTCGTCGCGAACGAGGACGCCGCGGGACGGATCGTCGACGCCGGGTCCGACGACATCCGGAGCGTCGTCGTGAGCGAGCCGGTCGGGGTCTGCGCGCTGATCACGCCGTGGAACTATCCGCTGCTCCAGGCCAGCTGGAAGATCGCGCCCGCTCTCGCGGCCGGGAACACGTTCGTGATCAAGCCCAGCGAGATCACCCCGCTGAGCACCGTCGTCCTGGTCGAACTGCTTCTGGAGGCCGGACTGCCCCTCGGCGCGGCCAACATCGTCACCGGCCCCGGGGGCACCGTCGGCGCGAGGCTGGCCGAACACCCCGACGTCGACCTCGTCTCGTTCACGGGCGGGCTCGTCAGCGGAACGAAGGTCGCGAAGGCCGCTGCCGACAGCGTGAAGAAGGTCGCGCTCGAACTGGGCGGAAAGAACCCCAACGTCGTCTTCGCCGACTCCTGTTCGACACCGGAGGGGTTCGACACCGCCGTCGACCAGGCGCTCAACGCCGCCTTCATCCACAGCGGCCAGGTCTGCTCCGCCGGCTCCCGCCTGATCGTCGAGGAGTCGCTGCGCGAGCGCTTCGTCACCGAACTCGCCCGCCGCGCCGCACACATCAGGCTGGGACGCGGCACCGAGCACGGGGTCGAGTGCGGTCCACTGGTCTCCGCGGCCCAGCTGGCGAGGACCGAGGAGTACGTCGCCTCCGCCCTCGCCGAGGGCGCGGTCCTGCGGGCCGGCGGCGAGAAGACGGCCGGTCCCGGCTACTTCTTCCGGCCCACGGTCCTCGACCGTTGCGACCGCGGCATGCGGGTCGTCCGCGAGGAGGTCTTCGGTCCCGTCCTCACCGTCGAGACCTTCCGCACGGAAGCGGAGGCCGTGGCCCTCGCCAACGACACCGAGTACGGGCTCGCCGGAGCGGTGTGGACCTCGGACGAGGACCGCGCCCGGCGGGTCGCGGCCCGACTGCGCCACGGCACCGTCTGGATCAACGACTTCCACCCGTACCTGCCGCAGGCGGAATGGGGCGGCTTCGGAAAATCCGGCATCGGCCGCGAGCTGGGTCCCAGCGGTCTCGCCGAGTACCTCGAGACCAAGCACATCTACCAGAACCTCGCCCCCCGCCCCGTGCGCTGGTTCGCGGGCGAGACGCAGAAGGACGAGGCATGAACGACGAGCACGTGTACGACTACGTCATCGTCGGCGGCGGCACCGCCGGTTCGGTGATCGCCTCTCGGCTGACCGAGGACCCGGACCTCTCCGTCGCCGTCATCGAGGGCGGCCCCAGTGACGTCGGACGCGACGACGTCCTCACCCTGCGCCGCTGGATGGGCCTCCTCGGCGGCGAGCTGGACTACGACTACCCCACCACCGAGCAGCCCCGGGGCAACTCGTACATCCGCCACAGCCGCGCCCGGGTGCTGGGCGGCTGCTCCTCGCACAACACCCTCATCGCGTTCAAGCCCCTCCCCTCCGACTGGGACGAATGGGCCGAGGCAGGTGCCGAGGGGTGGGACGCCACCACCATGGACCCCTACTTCGCCCGGCTGCGCAACAACATCGTGCCCGTCGACGAAGCCGACCGGAACGCGATCGCGAAGGACTTCGTCGACGCGGCGCGGGCCGCCCTCGGAGTGCCGCGGGTGGAGGGCTTCAACCGCGCGCCCTTCCATGAGGGCGTCGGATTCTTCGACCTCGCCTACCACCCGGAGAACAACAAGCGGTCGTCCGCCTCGGTCGCCTATCTGCACCCCTTCCTGGACCGGCCGAACCTGCACATCGCCCTGGAGACCTGGGCGTTCAGGCTGGAGTTCGAGGGGACCCGCGCGACCGGCGTGCACGTCCGCACCAAGGACGGCACGGAACGGGTCGTACGAGCCCGGCGCGAGATCCTCGTGTGCGCGGGCGCCGTGGACACCCCGCGCCTGCTGCTGCACTCCGGCGTCGGTCCGCGAGCCGACCTGGAGAAGCTCGGCATCCCCGTCGTGCACGACCTGCCGGGCGTGGGGGAGAACCTGCTCGACCATCCCGAGTCGGTCATCGTGTGGGAGACCCACGGCCCGATCCCGGAGAACTCGGCGATGGATTCGGACGCCGGTCTGTTCGTCCGCCGTGACCCGGCGGTCGAGGGGCCGGACCTGATGTTCCACTTCTACCAGATCCCCTTCACCGACAACCCCGAGCGGATCGGATACGAACGGCCCGCGCACGGCGTGTCGATGACCCCCAACATCCCCAAGCCGCGCAGCCGCGGCCGGCTCTACCTGACGAGCGCCGACCCCGAGGACAAGCCGGCACTCGACTTCCGGTATTTCACCGACGAGGACGACTACGACGGCAGGACGCTCGTCGACGGGATCCGCGTCGCCCGGCGGATCGCGGCGAGCGAACCGCTGGCCGGATGGCTCAAGCGCGAGGTGTGCCCGGGGCCCGAGATCACCTCCGACGAGGAACTGAGCGCCTACGCCCGGCACGTCGCGCACACCGTCTACCACCCCGCCGGCACCTGCCGCATGGGTGCCGTCGACGACGAACTCGCCGTCGTCGCACCCGACCTGCGGATCCGGGGCCTGGACGGTATCCGCGTCGCCGACGCGTCCGTGTTCCCGACCATGCCCGCCGTCAACCCCATGATCGGCGTGCTGATGGTCGGTGAGAAATGCGCCGACCTGCTGGGAGGTACGACCCGATGAGCGCTCCGTCCGCCCCCACGCGCACCACGACCTCGTCCAGGCCCTCCGAGGGGGCCGTCTTCTCCGTGCGCGGTCTGTGGAAGGTCTTCGGTCCGAAGGCCGACCGCGTGCCGGCCGACCCGGAGCTCGCACGGCTCGGCGCCGTCGAGCTGCGCGGGCGGACCGGGTGCACCGCCGCCGTCCGCGACGTCTCCTTCGACGTCGGCAAGGGCGAGGTCTTCGTCGTCATGGGCCTCTCGGGCTCGGGCAAGTCGACCCTCGTACGCTGCCTGACCAGGCTCGTCGAGCCGACCTCGGGCACGATCTCCATCGACGGCGAGGACGTCCTGTCCATGGACCCCGGCCGGCTCCGCGAGCTGCGCCGGCATCGCGCCGCGATGGTCTTCCAGCACTTCGGGCTGCTGCCGCACCGCACGGTGCTCGACAACATCGCCTACGGGCTGGAGATCCAGGGCGTGGGACGCGGCGAACGACGTGAGCGGGCGGCGGACTTCGTCGCCAAGGTCGGCCTGGAGGGCCTGGAGCAGCGCCGTCCGGCCCAGTTGTCCGGTGGTCAGCAGCAGCGGGTCGGCCTGGCCCGCGCCCTGGCCGTGGACCCCGAAGTCCTGCTGTTCGACGAGCCGTTCAGCGCGCTGGACCCGCTCATCCGCCGGGACATGCAGGAGGAGGTCGTACGCCTGCACCGGGAGGAGGGCCGCACGATGGTCTTCATCACGCACGACCTGAGCGAGGCGCTCAAGCTCGGCGACCGCATCGCCCTGATGCGTGACGGCCGGATCGTGCAGATCGGCACGCCGGAGGAGATCGTGGGCTCCCCCGCCGACGACTACGTCAGGGACTTCGTCCGGGACGTGCCGCGCGAGCAGGTGCTGACCGTCCGCTCGGCGATGCGCCCCGCGCTCCCCGGTGAGCGCGAGGCCGGCCCCGCGCTCACCCCTGGCGCCACCGTCCAGGAGGCCATCGAAGCCGTCGCCCGGACGGGCGAGGTCGCGCGGGTTGTCGAGAACGGCCGCTGCCTCGGTGTGGTGGACCACGCGGGACTGCTGGGTGTCGTCGCCGGCGTCCCGGCCGCGACGGGAAAGGCGGTGGCCTGATGCACTCCCCCACCACCTGGCCGCCGCCGTGCCGCACGCCCGGTGCCGGAGCCCGGGGAGAACGTCGCGACACCGGACGCCTCCCCTCCCCCGGTTTCTCGGACCCCGCCCGTGACGCCGGACGCTCACACGGCCCGTCCGTCGGCGGGAGTACGGACGGCACCGGAACCGACGTCCGGCCGGCCGACGGGAGGACGGACGGCACCGTCGTCCGGCCGGACGACGGGAGCACCAGCGGACAGGACCCCGTCCGTTCCTCGGGCCGGACGCGTGGCGCGGGGCGGTGGGTTCGTTGACCGTGACCGCTCCTCACGCTCCTCCAGGCCGCGCGGCCACCGGCACGGTCGGAGCCGGCGAGGCCCGGCCCGCCCGGCTGCACGCACTCACGCGGCACCGAGGCCGGCTGATCGCCGCGGGCACGGCCCTCGCGCTGCTCCTCGGCGCCGTCCTTCTGGGTGGCGGCGGCTGGCCGGGAGCACTCGCCGTCGACGTGTCCGCTCCGCTCGAGCGCGGCAGCGAATGGATCATCGACAACCGTGACAGCCACCCGCTGTTCCTCTACGTGCTCGGCCACGTGAGCAATGCGGTGGTCGTCGCGGTCCGCGCGGTCTACCTGGTGCTGCTCGCCGTCGGATGGGCCGGCGTCACCGCCGCCGTCGGCCTGGTGGCCTGGCGCGTCGCGGGCGTGCGGCTCGCGCTGACCTCCGTCGCCGCCTTCGCCGTGTGCGGACTGCTCGGCATGTGGGTGCCCACCCTGCAGACGCTCGCCCTGATGGTGGTCGCCGTCGCCGCTTCGGTGCTGCTCGGCGGTCTCCTCGGGCTCGCCGCCGGCCTGTCGGACCGAATGCACCGCGTCCTGCGCCCGGTCCTCGACACCATGCAGGTGCTGCCGGCCTTCGCGTATCTGCTGCCCGTCGTCCTGGTCTTCGGCATCGGCGTGCCCGCGGCCGTCCTCGCCACCGTGGTCTACGCCGCCCCGCCCATGGCCCGTCTCACCGCGCTAGGGCTGCGTGACGCGGACGCCGGTGTCATGGAGGCCGCCGCGTCCCTCGGTGCCACCGGAAGGCAGCGGCTGCTGACCGCCCGGCTTCCGCTGGCTCGCAGGGAACTCCTGCTCGGCGTCAACCAGTCGATCATGATGGCCCTCGGCATGGCGGTGATCGCGTCCGTCATCGGGGCGGGCGGCCTCGGCGACCGCGTCTACCAGGCGCTGGCCTCCGTCGACGTCGGTGCCGCGCTCGCCGCCGGTGTGCCGGTCGTGCTGCTCGCCGTCGTCCTGGACCGCGTCACCGCCGCGGCGGGAGAGCGCATCGGTGCGGCGCCCGCGCGGCGGACCGCACTCGGATGGGCCGTCGCTCTCGCGGTGACCGCGGTCGTCGCCGTCGCGGGCCGGCTGTCCGACCGGCTCTCCTGGCCCGACGCCTGGACGGTCGACGTCGCCGGGCCCGTCAACGGGGCGGTCGACTGGATGACCGCGCACCTCTACTCCGGCGTGCCGGTCGTCGGCGGTACCGCGGACTGGGCCGGACGGTTCACCACCTGGGTCCTCAACCCCCTGCGCGACGGCCTGCAGGGGCTGCCCTGGTGGGCGGTCCTTCTGACGGTCGGCGCGCTCGCCCTGCTCATCGGCACGTGGCGCACCGCCGCGACGGCCGTCCTCGCGACGGCGGCGATCGGGGTGCTCGGTGTCTGGGACCCGGCTCTCGACACGCTGTCACAGGTGCTGGCCGCCGTCGCCGTGACGCTGCTCCTCGGTGTCGCCCTGGGGGTCGCCGCCGCCCGCAGCACCCGCCTGGGGCGGGCACTGCGCCCGGTGCTCGACGTCTTCCAGACCATGCCTCAGTTCGTGTACCTGATCCCTGTCGTCGCCCTGTTCGGCGTGGGCCGGGCCCCGGCGGTCGCGGCCGCCGTGGTCTACGCGCTGCCGGCCGTCGTACGGATCACCGCACAGGGCGTGCGCGGGGTGGACCCGGCCGTGATGGAGGCCTCGCGCTCCTTGGGCGCGACGGGGCGGCAGCAGCTGTTCCAGGTCCAGCTTCCCCTGGCGCGGCCCGCGTTGCTGCTCGCCGTCAACCAGGGCGTGGTCCTCGTACTCGCCGTGGTCGTCATCGGCGGCCTGGTGGGCGGTGGCGCGCTCGGGTACGACGCGGTCTTCGGTCTCGCCCAGGGCGACCTGGCGACCGGTCTGGTCGCCGGCGCGGCGATCGTCTGCCTCGGCCTGATGCTCGACCGGGTCACCCAGCCGACGGAACACCGCGCACACGCCGGAAAGGGGGCCTGAGATGGCTCGCACACGTCTCGCCGCACTCGTGACCGCGGCCGCCCTGGCGGCCGGTCTCACCGGCTGCGGCGCCGCCGACATGACCCGCCAGGCCTCCCCGTACGCCGACGCGAAAGACTCCCGGACGGTGACCCTGTCCGTACAGTCGTGGGTGGGCGCCCAGGCCGACGTCGCCGTCGCCCAGTACCTCCTGGAGCACGAGCTCGGCTACCGGGTGGACACCGTCCAGATCGACGAGGTGCCCGCCTGGGACGCGCTCAGCCAGGGCCGGGTCGACGCCATCCTGGAGGACTGGGGGCACCCCGACCAGGAGAAGCGGTACATCGACGACAAGGGGACGGTCGAGCGGGGCGGCGATCTCGGGGTGACCGGCCACATCGGCTGGTTCGTGCCCACGTACTTCGCCGAGAAGCACCCGGACGTCACGGACTGGAGGAACCTGAACCGGTACGCCGAGGCGTTCCGTACGGCGGAGAGCGGCGGCAAGGGCCAGCTGATGGACGGCTCCCCGTCCTACGTCACGAACGACAAGGCGCTCGTGGACAGTCTGGGCCTCGACTACCAGGTCGTCTTCGCGGGCTCGGAAGCAGCGCAGATCACACAGATCAAGCAGTTCGCCAAGGAGAAGAAGCCGTTCCTGACCTACTGGTACACGCCCCAGTGGCTGTTCGAGAAGGTTCCCATGACGGAGGTGAGGCTGCCGGCCCACAAGGAGGGCTGCGACGCCGACCCGGAGAAGGTGGCCTGCGCGTACCCGCACACGCCGCTGCAGAAGTTCCTCAACGCCCGCTTCGCCGAGGGCGGAGGTGACGCCGCCGCCTTCCTGAAGAAGTTCCGGTGGACGACCGCCATGCAGAACGACGTCGCCCTGATGATCGCCGAGCAGGGACTGTCGCCGCAGGAGGCGGCGGGCCGGTGGGTGAAGGAGAACGAGTCCACCTGGCGGGCATGGCTCCCGTCCTGACGCGGGGGCCGGGCGCGTGAGCCGGTGGACGCCGAACCCGGCGTCCACCGGCTCCGGCCGTTCGCAAGCCCGGACCCTTTGACCGCCGTCGGCTACGGCAGCGGGGGGCGGGCTGCTCGGGACCGTGGTGGCCCCGCGCCGGGCGAACCGAGCCGCGGGTCCCGCGCTCTCACCAGCCGTTGGGTCACAGCTGAACAACGTCCAGCTTTTCGTACTGATCGCGCCGTGCCCTTGTGGGAGAACAGATGCCATGTGCGGAGACGACGCGATACCCGCGAAAGCGGATCTGACGGAGACTCAGTGGGCCAGGAGCCTGGAACTCCCGAGCCGACACACCGGCCGGCCCTCCCTGCACCGGCGGACCCTGCTCGCCTCGATGGTGGCCAGCGCCACGCTCGCCGCCCTGCCGGGGCGGGCCACGGCCGGCCCGGCGCTCGCGGACCGCCCGCGGAGGTTTCCGCAGCCCACCGGGGTGGGCCGCGACGGCGCGTTGTCGGTGCTGGTCACCGGCGACGCGGGAACCGGGGAGGCGGCACAGTACGCGGTGGCCGCGGCCGCACGCCAGATCTGCGCGGCTGAGGACGTGCGACTGGCCGTCGGGCTCGGCGACAACATCTACGAGAACGGCCCCGAGTCCGACCACGACTCCGAGTTCGCCACGAAGTTCGAGCAGCCCAACACCGGCATCGACGTCCCCTGGCTCATGGTGCTCGGCAACCACGACTGCTCCGGCATCATCCCCGGCAGCGGCGGCGACCCGTCCCGCGGCGACCGCGAGGTGGCCTACGCGGCGGCCTCCCCCCGGTGGTACATGCCCTCCCGTTACTACTCGGTGACCGTCCCCGCCACCCCTGGGGACACCACGCCGCTCGTGGAGTTCTTCGCCCTCGACACGAACCCCGTGACCTCCACCGTCACGCAGACCGACCCGTACTACACATGGGACGGCCCGTACATGCGTGAGCAGCGCCGCTGGCTCGACGACGCGCTGTCCCGCTCCCAGGCCAGATGGAAGGTCGTGCTCGGCCACCACCCGTATCTGAACAACGGACAGCACGGCAACGCCGGACGCTACGACGGATTCCTCGTCGGGCACTACACGCGCCGCATCCACCTCAAGGAACTGTACGAAGAAGTCGTCTGCGGACGGGCCGACCTGATCCTGTCCGGGCACGACCACACGCTCCAGGTACTCGAACCCACCACGGCCAGCCGCGGCACCCGGCAGATCGTCTGCGGAGCCGCCGGCAAGACGGGCGACGGGCGGGCGCACGGGGCGACCCCGGCCCGCTGGCAGGACTTCTCTCAGCACGGATTCATGATCGCCAAGGTGACCGAGGAGCACTTGACCCTGAACGCCTACACCGTCGACGTCGACACCGCCCGCGCCACCTTGGCCCACACCTCGTCCATCCGCCCGTTGCAGGTCGCTGCCGCCTGAACCCTGGTTCGTGATCCTGCCCCGTCGCCTCGATCTTTCCTCGAGCCCGGTCGGCTCGGGTGACATGCTCGCTTGCGCAACCCGTCTCGGTGCCCCGGCGTCTAGCACCATGAAGGACGGCTGCCGACCCGGGAGAGCACATGGCGAACAGCGACCAGAGGACGGACGCGGCAAGCGACAAGGACCGCGAAAAGTGGATGGCGCGTTTCCAGGTGCGGCTGGCCATGCAGCCGGGCGTGGACCGGGCAGTCGTGCTCCAGGCGGTCAAGGAGGTCACGGCCCACTGCGCGGAAACGGGAGAACACCCCCGGACCGCCTTCGGCGATGCTGATTCCCACGCTGTTCAGGCCGCCGCGCGGCTGGTGCCGGCAGACCGCGCGGCGCGCGCGAGGCAGCGTAACGCCGTGGTGGACACGCTGGACTCCGTCCTCAAGAAGGCCCGGGACGTCGCCGGCCTGTGACCGCCTGAGGCGTCCGCCATGGCCTGGCACACGGGTCCCGTGGGACAGTCTCTGTCCGCTGCGGCTACTGGTCCGCTCAGCCGACGCCGTCGGGGGCGGCTCGCCTTCGTGCGGTGGTGCGGTGCAGTGATCCACAGCGCGCTCGACGGCGTCGCCGACAGGGTTTCGGATGGCTCAGAGGTAGCGTCCCGACATGGACCTTCACACGACTGTGGGACGCGCTCAGCGCCTTCAACAGCTGCACTCCGCCTTCAGGCCGCTCGTGCTTCCGACCGTGTGGGACGTCTGGTCCGCGCGGACAGCGGTCCGCGCCGGATTCCCGGCACTGACCGTCGGCAGCCACCCTCTCGCCGACTCCCGTGGCGCGGACGACCATGAGGGTCAGACCTTCGAAGAGGTCCTCGCCGCCGTCACGCCGATCATCGCGGCGGTGGACGTCCCCGTGTCGGTGGATCTGGAAGCGGGCTACGGACAGTCCCCCACAGACCTCATTTCCGGGCTCATCGAGGTGGGCGGCGTCGGACTCAACCTTGAGGACACCGTTCACTCCGAGGGCGGGCGCATGCGCACGACACAGGAGCACGCGGAGTTCATCGGCGGACTCCGGGCGGCGGCTGACGATGCGGGCGTGCCGATCTGGGTCAACGGGCGTACCGACCTCTTCCAGGACGCCGAAGACCCCTCCGGCGTTCTGGAGCAGGCGATCGAGCGACTGCTGGCGATGCAGCGGGCTGGAGCCGACAGTGTGTATCCGGTGGGCATTCAGGACAGCGACGATCTGCTCTCGGCTGTGATCGCCGCTGTCTCGGTTCCCGTGAACACCACAGCCCACCCTGTCCGGCACGACCTGGAACGCTTCCGCCGGCTCGGCGTCGCCAGGATCACGTACGGTCCGCTGTTGCAGTTCGCGATGACGGATGCGATGACGCACGTTCTCCAACCGTGGTCTTCTGAGGCCCACGCACCGCGTGAGTGATGTCGGAAGACGGAGCTGGTCCGGCCCGGGCTTCAAGGCTCCGACACGAAGCAGAGCATCAGCGCCGTGTCTTTCGACGCTGATCACCCCCCGCGGCCCCTGTAACCCCGAACGGGTCGAGCAGCGGCGGGACTCCTACGCCACACTCAGGCAGGCAGGCCGCTGATGCTCTGGGTCTGCCTCTCCTCCGTACGTCGCCTCGCCTCGAATCGGGCCATGGCAGCCGGCGGTCGGTCCTCTACCGGGGCCCGTCCGGCCGCCTCGCGGCCGGACCGCTGCTGTCCCGGACGACCAACTCCGGCGGCAGCATCCGGTGCCTCGCCAATGGCTCCCGGCCCCCCGCGGCGTCGAGCAAGAGGGTCACCGCGTTCCGCGCCATCTGCCGTCGGGGCAGAACCACGCTGGTCAACGCCGGTCGGGAGGACGGCCCGGCAGGGCAGTCGTCGTAGGCGACCACGGACAGGTCGTCGGGTACGGAGCGGCTCGCCGCCTGTGCGGCCTCGAGCGCTCCCGTCGCCAGGACGTCGTGCGTCGCGAACAGCGCCGTCACCTCGGGATGCGCGGCCAGGGCGAACCGGGCCGCGTCGAACGCCGCCCGGAAGGACGGCTCGTGGACGAAGTGCACCGCGTCCGCCCGGACTTCCGTGCCCTGCTCCGTAAACGCCCTCTTGAAGCCCTCGACGCGCCGGGCGTGTGCGGGACTCGCGAGGACCACGACGTGCTCGTGTCCCAGGTCGCGAAGGTGGCGGCCCGCCAGCAGGCCACCTTTCTCGTAGTCGACGGTCACGACGGGGAACCGCTCCGGCGCGTCCGTCTCCCAGGCACACAGGGCCACCGGGAAGCGTGCGTCGGAGAGCAGTGGCAGGTGGTCGAGGAGGTCCTGGTCGCCCGCGACGAGCAGGGCGTCGACGGAGCGGCTCGTCAGCCCCGCGAGATGTCGGCGTGCCCGATCACCACTCCTGCGCGTGGTGCACAGCAGAAGGTGGTGCCCGTGCTCGTCCAGCGCGTCCTCGACCTCCTCCACCAGGTCCGCGTAGAAGGCGGTTCCGACCGTGGGTACGAACAGGCCGACCGTGCGCGTGGACCCGGTGGCCAGGGACCGGGCCACGAGGTTCGGTACGTAGCCGAGTTCGTCGATCGCCGTGCGGACGCGCGCCGCGGTGTCGGGACGGACTCCTACCCGGCCGGTGACGACGTTCGAAACGGTTTGCTTCGTCACACCGGCTCGCCGGGCCACGTCCTGCATCGTCACCATGCGAAACCTCATCCGACCGTTCGGAGCCGAGGTCGGCAACGTAACCGGGCACTGCACTCCGGTCAACGCGACCCAGGAAGCGGCTGGTTGTGGACATCGAGCCCAGTGTGCGAATCCGTTTGGTTGTGCTGGGAATTTTTGACAAGAGCCTTGTTTTACCGGTCAAAGGAGCCCTACGTTCCCTCATATCGGCAGGCCCGTGATCCGGTCCACCCGCCGATGAGCCGGAGCTGCCCGGGAGGCGCCACCTCGCCGCCCGCGTCTGCCCGTCCACCAGGGCGCCCCCACGGGCTCGGGCAGGGCCACTCCGATCTCGTCCGTCGCCGCCGAACGGGGCATGTGTACGCGCCCCCGGGGCGGACGGTACGAGGCCCGGCCCCGCCGCCGGGCCTCTCCCCGCGGACGCCGCCGTCCCGCGCGTACGCCATCCCCCACTACGACGAGGAGTCCTCGTGTCAGCTCCCAGACGAAGGCTGATCGGCGCGGCAGTCGCCCTGGCCGTCGCCGCGGCAGGTGCCGACGCCCTGCTCCCGGGCTCGGCCTCAGCCGCACCGGAGGCGGCCACCTACACCGTCTCCGTCGGGTCCAAGGGGTCGTGGACCCACCCGACGGACACGCCCGCCGCGCCGTACATCGACAAGGACGGCACCTTCTTCTACCAGCAGTCCCACGCCCTCTACGGGGCGAGCGACCCGCGCAAGTGGGAGTTCTACACCGGCACGAACCTCGACACCGCGACCCGCTCCGCCGCGATCAGCGACGCCGTCAACCCGGCCAACGCCAACGACAAGAACAACGACACCACCTGGCGCTGCAACAACAGCCCCACCGGCATCCAGGCGTCCTACGCGCCGTCCGGATCGGGCTACGCCCAGAAGAACTACTGCGATCTGGCCGGTGTCTGGGTCGACCCGGACACGGGTGACTGGTACGGCCTCGTCCACAACGAGTTCACCCCGCAGCCCTTCGGCGACGGCCTGCACTTCGACGCCATCGACTACGCGGTCTCCAAGGACCAGGGCCGTACGTGGTCGATCAAGGACCACGTCATCACCTCCCCGTACAGCACCACCCGGGGTGACACCGCCGCGTTCCCGCAGCAGACCTACGACTACGGCGACGGCGACCAGCGTCTGTTCGTCGACACCGCGTCGGGCTACTTCTACGCCTTCTACGGCTCGCGCATCGTCAACAAGGGCGGTGGCTGGGGAGCCTTCTACAGCCACGTGGCCCGCGCGCCGATCGCCGGCAAGATGGCGTCCGCGTCCTGGCAGAAGTGGTACGACGGCGGCTGGTCGCAGCCCGGCAAGGGCGGCAAGGAAAGCAACATGGTGCCCGTCGGCGCCTCCAGCACCACGGGCTACACGCCGACGAACAAGGAGTACAGCCCGCTCAACGCCGGCACCATCAGCCAGCAGGTGGCGGCAGGCACCATGCCGGCCACATCGCCCCTGTTCGTCATGGACATCACCTACAACGCGTACCTCGGGCTCTACCTCGGCGAACCGCAGAACGTCGACCAGAGCGGCAACGCGTCCCAGGAGATCTACGCCACCGACGACCTGACCAAGCAGAAGTGGTTCCGTCTCGGTGACACAGGCACCTACAAGAACGCCTCCTGGTACCGCTGGTTCCTCGACAGTGCGAACAGGACCAGCTCTGGCATCGTCGGCAAGGACTTCCGCTCCTACTGCTCCTTCGGGTGCTCGAACGGAGCCTCCGGCGAGTACGTCAACCTGACCATCAACAGCTCCGCTCCCTCCGTGCCGATCGACACGGCCTCGGCCTACCGCATCTCCAGTGCCGAGGGCCGGGCCCTCGCCCAGGTGGCGGGCGGATCCACCACCACCTCGGTCGCCGCCCCCACCGGCTCCGCCCTGGAGTCGTGGGTCTTCAAGGCCAACGGAGACGGGTCCCACCGGATCGTCAACGCCTCCACCGGCCAACTCCTGGGCGTGGACTCCTCCGCCAACGCCGGCCGTGCCTGGGGGGCCAAGCCCACCGTCACCACCGCGCCCGCCGGCGGGCCCACCGTCGGCCAGCAGTGGTGGATCATCCCCGGCGCCTCCGCCACGGACGACTCCGCCACCGGCACGTACCGCCTGGTCAACCGCTACAGCGGCCTCGTGATCGGCCTGTCCGGCACCGCGAGCCGGCTCGCCGAGACCACTCCCACCCGCACCTGGACCAACGTCACCGGCAACACCGTCGGAGGCACGCGCGCCGCCGACGAACAGGTGCTGACCCTCACTCCGACGGGAGCCGCACCCACCACGCTCAACGGCAACCACACCCTCGTCACCAACGGCAAGGCCCTCGACAACCCCGATCACAGCACCAGGTCCGGCACCCAGCTCATCACCTGGCCGCCGACCGGAGGCGCCAACCAGAACTGGAAGTTCACCCAGCGGACCGACGGATCCTATGAGATCGCCAACGTCGAGTCCGGCCTCTGCGCCGACGTCGAAGGGTCGTCGACCACGGCGGGAGCCAGGGTCGTCCAGTGGACCTGTACCGGCGCCGCCAACCAGCGCTGGAACGCCACCCGCCAGACCAACGGCGCCTACAAGGTGACGTCCGCAGTGAGCGGCCTGCTCATGACCACTTCCTCCACCGCGAGCGGCGCCCTCGTGACACAGCAGGCAGACACCGGATCGACGCTCCAGCTGTGGGCGATCAACTGATCCTCTCAGGATCGCACTGAGCCTCTCAGGATCGCACTGTTCCTCCCCTGACCGCAGCGAGCGGGCCGGAGGCTCTCCTCAGGGGGCACCCGGCTCGCTCGTGATCCGCGGCGGGCGGTCACGTGGCAGGCAGACGCGCACTTCGGGGTGGTCCGCGTACAGACGGTCGAACGGTGTCCCCCGGACGTCGCGTACGTGCTCGTCGAAGAAGGCGCGCAGGTAGGTGCGGGTGATCGCCGTGGTGCGCAGCCCCGAGGTGCTCGCGCCGAGCGGCAGTCCGAGCTGATCGGCCAGGAGGCCGAGATCGGTGAAGGACGGGTGCTTGGCGCCCGCGACCACCAGCCAGCGCTTCCAGCCGGTCAGGAGCGGCCAGTCTCGGGCCCAGGTGTCCGCGGCAGGTCCGTCGCCGGGAGAGTACTGGCCGTCCCGGCCGAGGAACAGGAACGGGCGCTCCAGGCCGGTGTCCGGGATCAGAGAATCGGTACTGCCGTCCACGTTGCTGCCCGCACGGATGCGCTCGTCCGCGGTCATCGCCGCGATCGTGGCCGCGCCTCCTGCGGAATGCCCGGCCATGCCGATCCGGTCCGGGGCCAGCACGGCGGCACCTTCCCAGGGCGGGTTGCTGCCGAACAGCCGGTCGAGCACGAAGGAGACGTCGCGGGCACGGCCGGTCCTCACCTTCCGCCAGAACTCGGCGGTGCGCGCGAACCCGTGGCCGAGGCCGAAGGCGGCCACCCGACCGTCCGGAAAGGTGGTGGCCGCGGTCTCGTAGGTGTGGTCGATCGCGACCGCGACATAGCCGTGGCTGGCCAGGTCCTCGCCGATCGAGGTGAGCGTGGCGCGGGGCCGGGTGAATCCCGGGGAGAGAACGACCAGCGGCAGTTCCCGCAGTCCGGGGGCGAGTGGGGCGTCGGGGAAGGCGTGGGTGCGTACCGTGCTGAGCGCGTCGGGCACGACGGAAGCCTGCCCGCCGGCCAGGACGTGCGCCGACTCCGTTCGCGTCATGTAGCGGGCCCGCGGACCGGAGGTGCGTGCGGCCGGGTACCAGATCGTGATCATCAGCTCGCGCGTCGGCACCTCCGGGACCCATGGATCCGGACGGGAGACGTCCTCGAGGTACACCGACGCGGCACCGACCGGATGCGGCCCGGTCGGCGTCGGCAAGGTGGGTATGACCATGCACTGCATGGTCATGGGCCGCGCCCGACTGCGCCATCGGGGAGATCCCTGATGTGTGAGGCCCGGCTCGCATGGTGTCCGTGCGTGTGCGGGTTGCCTCGCCGTTGTGGTGGTGCGGTGTGCCCATGTGCAGCAGAGCGATCGTCTCGTCCCCGTCCAGGTGGGAACGCACGAGGTCGTTCGCGAGCAGCTGCTCCGGCTCGAAGATGTCCTCGGAGACGATCACGGAGGTCCGACTGCCTTCCAGCAGCGCGCGGCTGTAGGGGAGCCACGTGGAGGGCGTTGTCGACGTAGAGGTCAGGAGCGGGACCAGGGCCGGCGCCTGGAGTTGTGGTGAGACCCGCCGGCTCCCACGCCCGCGAGGTGCAGGGACAGGGCCGTGAGCCCGAGCAGCATCACGTTCGTCGAGGTGAACACGTCGTTGGTGCCGATGTCCGCGGCGTTGATCAGGAAGGCGATGAAGAACAGCAGGGCGGCGCCCGCGCCAAGCATGAGGAGCTCCTCTCCGTTGGTTCCGTCCGCATGCCCCCGCACCCCGGCCGCACACCTGTACGCCGTCAGAACGGTCCCCGGTTGAGCATGCCGTTCCAGACTGCTCGCACCACGCCGAAGCTCCCGGCCGGTGATGGTCGCGAGTGCGGTCGCGGACTACGACGTCCCTGCGCTCAAGCGGTGGCCGACCGGCGCCGGACTTCATCTCTCCGCCCAGAGCGGACGTGGCTGGGCCCCGCCGCTCCCCCTGCCCCGCGCGTGCGGTCAGCCACGTGAGACGCGGCCGCGCAGAGCGGTGAGGGCAAGGACGAAACTGAAGACGCCCCCGCCCAGAATGGCCAGGAGCCCGGGCCATTGAGTGTGCAGAGCACTCGGGTGAAGGTCGACTTGCCGGCCCCGTTGGGCCCGAGGAACCCGTAGATCTCACGGGCTCGCACGGCGACGTCGACCGCGACGAACCGTCGCACGACGCGTTGTGCGGAGATCGCGATGTCCGGCGGGCTCACAGGCAGGCTCCCTTGCGTTTGCGCACCCAGTGGTTCGCCGGGAGACCGCGACACGGACGCATGCCGGTTCGGTCGATCGCCTGCCGGTCAGCGTAGCGCCGCTGACGAAGGGGTCCGACGAAGTACCGTCCGTTTCGTGACTGAAGTGCTCACCGCTTTGCCCGCATGCGCCCGGACGGTGGCTGAGCCCCGGCTGATCCGTGCAGGGCCTCGACCGCGGCGGGGCCGAGGGCGTGCGTGCGCCGCACCTCACACCTTTCTCCTTCGGGGCGGAACAGGGTGCATGGGCTCCGGCATCGAGGGCATACGGACGGGGAGCGGATGGGACCCGCTCACTCGCCGGGCCGCGGACATTCCCCCCTGTCCGCTGCGCCCGGCAGGGTGAACACCGGCTCGCACCAGTGGTGGGTGCGGGCCCACGAGGAGCCCCGGCCGAACACGGCCGGGGCTCCTCGGCATCCGCCCCGCGAGGGCCGGATCCAGCAGGGATCGGCCGTGGACCGCCCACCCTGGATCACCCGACAGGGCGAACGCTGGAACGAGTTGTAGACCTGCGGCGCTTGCCTCCACAGCGTGCCCGCCCAGTCGAACATCGCCGAGCAGGCGGACGAATGTCGGGGGATGCGCGGACGGGCCCGGCTCCTGGACACGGCCCGGCTCCAGAGCGACGGGCGACGCGGTCGCCGGACCCCGCTCAGCCTGAATCGCCCTCACACGCGGAGCAGCGCGGCGAGGGATGCCGCCATCTCCACCGGGTCCGGGGGCAGGGTGATCACGGCGTCCGCGTGGCTCCAGGTGGCCAGCCAGGCGTCCTGGGGCCGTCCCATCAGGAGCAGAACCGGTGGGCATCGGAAGACCTCGTTCTTGATCTGCCGGCACACGCCCATGCCGCCCGCCGGAGTGGACTCCCCGTCCAGCACGCAGGCGTCGATACGGCTCGCCTCCAGAGTCAGCAGAACAGCGGGCAGAGTCGCGCACTCGATGAACGAGACCGGTGGGATGTCGGGCGCGGGGCTGCGGCCGACGGCCGTCCGGACCTGCGCCCGGGTGGCGGCGTTACTGCTGTACAGGAGGACCGAGACGGATGACGGCATCTTCACCTCCGGCTGCACGACCGACCGCGATGGTCCGGAGCCCGCCTGCTCGACAGCCGAAGAACTCCAGATGTTCAAACTTACATATAAGGGGTATTGGTGCATGTTCGGCACATATTGGGCTCCTGCCCCGTACGGCAGGCAGGCGACCTCACACGGCGGTGAGCAGCGATGACCTCATGCAAGCCCCCCGACTACCGCACCGGCCATCGCGGCCGGCACTGGACCCACGCGCTGCGCTGCGCGCAGAAGACCGGAGCCGTCATCGTCACCGACGACACCGGGGAGCCGGTGACCTACGCCCACGAGGACTCCGGGCCCGGTCGGTTCCGGCCCTGGATCACGGACAGGGGATCCCGCTTCGACAGCCACGACGTGCACCCCGAGTGGTGACGGACGGCAGGCGCGCACTCCCGTGCGGCGACGGCTCCTCCGCGCCCGGCCGAGATCTTCCTGGGGGCTGCCTGCGGGCGGAATGTCACGCCCGGCCACATGATGGAGTCACGGCGCGGAACGGAGGCTGATGGATGATCCAGATCGCCGACATTCGGGAATGGCGCGAGCACGACGTCGTGGATGCGGACGGGAAGAAGATCGGCACGCTCGAGTCGGTCTACGTGGACACCGCGACCGACGAGCCGTCGTTCGCGACGGTCACCGTCGGTCTCCCCACCAGACACCGGCTGGTCTTCGTCCCCATCGGCGAAGCGACCGTCGGCCCCGGGTACCTGAAGGTCCCCTACGACAAGTCCACGGTGAAGGACGCGCCGGCGATCGACACCGACGGCGTGCTGCCGGCCGAGCAGGAACCGTTGGTCTTCGCGCACTACAAGCTGGAGCATCAGCCCGGCGCCGGCGGCGAGCGACGTCTGGCCCGGCGCTGACCAGCGGGAAGAAGCTCTGATGGTCTGGGTCCTGCTGCTCGTGATCGCGGCGATCGTCCTCGGCATCGTCGGCGCGGTCGCCGATGGGCTCTTCTATCTCCTGATCATCGGCGTGGCCGTCTTCGTCGCCGCGCTGGCCCTGGGGGCCGCACGCTTCCGGCGTACCGGGCGACGCCCCGTGCGGTGACTTCCGGGCGGCCGGGGCGCGCCTTCGCTGTTCTCGACCGATGCCATACGCCCTCCGGTCCGTCCCCGTGCCTCTCCCTCGATGCGCGCGATGCCCCTTGCGCCGCCTTGAGCATCAGGGCCACACCGCAGGTCGTCGAAGCCCACCTCACCCCGAGCGGATCACCCGAACGCAATGCGGCCGGCGCTCTCCTGACCGACGAGCGCGCCGGGCCTCTCGGAGTCTCATGGACGCCGGGGCATTCGGCAGGCGGGGGTTCCTCCCGGAAGTCGGTGGCGGTTGGCCGCGATGAGCCGATAGACGCGCCGGGCGACCCAGCGCACGCCGGGCAGCAAGAACAGCGCTCCCAGGGGTGCCCAGACCCCGCCCGCGCTCAGGAGGGCCCTCGCGACAGCCCGCGCCCCTCCTTCGACCGCTCCGGCGGGCGGCACCCACAGCACCTCGTACTCGGCACGCTCCTGAGTGACGCCCAGGGCGTCGAGGTCGGCGAACTGCCACGGGACGAAGTCACAACCGGGCCGTACCCGTCGTTCGGCGAAGTTCGCCGACGTCGTGCAGAAGCCGCAGTCTCCGTCGTAGACGAGCACAGGTCGAGGACGCACGGCTCCATCATCCCGCTTCGCGACGACCGACATGGTCCGACGAAACGCCGCCGGTCGCCCGGCGGCCGGAGCCGCGCGACCCTGCGCGTCTGCCAGGCTTGTACGGGTGAAGGCAGACACGCCACGGCCGGCCCGCACCCCTGACGGGCGGTACGTGGTCATCAACGGCCGACGCTGGCGGGCCACGGACCCGGACCTGCCCGAGGATGTCGCCGCACAGCTGCGCTCCCACCTCATGACCGCGCGCCGTGCCGTGGCCACAGCACGACGGGCCGAGAACGCGGAGGCGGAGCGCTCCGCCCGGAACCGCGTCCAGACGGCGAAGGTCGCCCTCGGGGAGCGCGGCACGCCCTGGTGGGAGCAGTCGGAGGCGGAGCGTCGTGCGCGCTGGCGCGAGGGCCTCGCAGCGCTCGACGAGGACACCGGCGAGGAGGAAACCGGCAGGCGATGAGGCCGGTGGGGGTGTGCCTGAGGTGTTCGTGGCGGAACGGTCCCTCGACGCCATCAGCCTTGCGCTCTGCTTCGGGCCTCCCCCTTCGGGCGGGGCCGGGCCCGGTCGGGCGGTCCGCCGCGCCCGCTCCTCTGTCGGCCGGCCGACAGCGATGACCGCGCGCGCGTGGGGATGTCCGGCGAGCCCGCGGGTAGCTCCGCCATGTGGATCCGGCCGCGAGCCGTGACGAGCAGAGCGCCGGTGCTGGTACCGGGGTCGACTGGAACGGTCTCTCCCGATCGCCCCGCCAGGTCGTCGTACGGGACGGGTTCCACCCCGTGGTGAACGCTCCGGCCCGCATCCGCAGCGCCTCGTGGCGCATCCGGGAGACGCCGTGCCCGGGAAGCGACAGTGGCGGTCGTTGGAGGCGATCGCTTCGGTAGTTCGACAGTTGCTCTCGGCTCCCTGCCCAAGGCACTGGAGACGGTCGAGCGGGCCCGTGGCGCCCTGTACACCTTCCACCGCTGCTGAGTGAGCGGTGCCACGCCGGCCCGGTGACGCTAGGGGCGCTTGACCACGACCACCGCGTTGCTCACCGCACGCTCGCGTGGTGCGGTGTCCTTCCACTGGTCCCAGGGCCGGTTGTAGAGGGTGTTCTCCACCATCAGGGTCGTGTCACCGCCGCTGCCGAGCCCTACGGCGTCGCGCGCGCCCAGCCACTCCATCACGCGGGCGGCCTCGGGCAGCGTCACGCCGACGCTTCCCTGGGGATTGCGGCCGTCGACGGTGACGAGCATGAGGTGGCCCTGCGGCGAGATCCCGGCCAGGGTGCGCGGGTGGCGGGCGGTGAGCACGCCGCTGGGGCGGCAGCCCGTGGCCGGGGCGGGCAGGGCACAGGAGACGTGCGCCATGCCGTTGGCGGCCGGGTTGAGCCACACCTGGCCGTCGCGCATCAGCGCGGGCGTGCCGGCCCCGACGGCGGCGAGAGCGGAGGAGGTGACCGGGGTCCCGGCCATGTCGGTGACGCTGGTGTGCGGGGTCACGCGGTCCCCGGGCTTGAGGGTCCGCAGCCATGCGCCGCCGTTGCCGATGCCCTGGAGGACCCGGCCGCCGGCCGGGATCGGTCCGGGGGCGTCGCGGAGTTCGAGCACGTCCCAGTTGCCGTTCATGACGACCTCGGTGACGGGCACGCCGGCCCATTCCTTCGCAGGCGCGGGGGTACTCGTCCCCCACTCGGGCCGGAAGACGACGATCTCGTTCGAGTCGTAGCAGATCCCGTTGCGCCAGGGGTCGAGGCGCGGAACATTGCCCAGGGTCGCGGTCTTCCGGAAGTCGTCGCCGACGCCCCCGCAGCCGAGGATCTGCCCGGCGACGCGGTTGATGCCGTCGACCTCACGCGTCGTGGTCCCGTCGGACCCCGTGATCCAGGTCCGGGACTTGACCTCGGTGATGCGGTGCCCGCCGCCCGCGGCGTTGAGGAGCAGCGCGGTGCGCCCGTTGTTGGCGCCCCCGAGCAGCACGTTGGTCTTCATGTAGAGGCCCTGGGGGACGCCCTCGTAGCCCATGAAGGCGGTGTTGTTGATGGACTTGATGTCGAATTCCGTGCCGTTGACGGCGGCCAGCGCACCGGCGGACGCGGAGAGCTGCCGTACGGTCTCGGACGCGGAGACGTTCGCGCCGTGCTCGGTGCGCAGATCGACCTGGGCGTCCGGCCTGATGGTGATGACCCGGATCTGCCAGGGACCTCGGGTGTCGGGGTTGGTCTCGGCCGTGTACAGAACACGGGAGTCGGCGAACCCCGAGGTCTTCAGCTCCTCTTGGAGGGCCTCGGCCTCCGTCGAGGTGGTGTACGAGCCGACGTGCACGCCGTAGAACGTCTGGGCGTACGTGTCCGCCGTGGCGGGCGACTCCAGGGGCACGACCCGGGCGTCCCCGAACCCGGCGGTCCGCAGCCTCACCGCGAGGGCCGCGGCCGTACTCTCCGCGGAGGTCACCTCCTGCCCGTCGTCGAACCGCACCCAGACCGTCCAGACGTCGCTCGCCGCGCCCTGGGTGAACACCCGATAGGTGACGCCGGGCGCGAGCTCCTTGTACCCGCTCTTCGGCGCCGCGTGGTCGCCCAGCGGGAAGACCGCACCGAGCGCCGGATAGTCGGGTACGGGTTCGGCGGTGGCCGTGGTGGCGAGCAGGGGGGACGCGGAGACCAGTAGCGCAGCACTCACGCGTGCGGCTGTCCGGGACAGAGAGGAAGAAGATCGAATCACCTGAACTAGACACGCGGCAAAGGCTCAGGGTTGCCCTGGGCAGCGAGTGAAGCGCTCACGGCACAGCGCCACGAGGGCCCGGCCACAGACCGCACCATCCGCGCGCGGGCAGGAAGCAGACTCCGGGCTGTGCCTGGCTCAAGACGCCCGAGTGGCCATCCCCACGCGAGCACCCGCAGGCCAGCGGTCTTCGTACAGGACCTCAGAGAAGCTGACAGGGGTTCAGGTGACGGCCGGGGCACCGGTCACTCCGCAGCGGTGAACACATGCTCAGTCGGCGGGCCGACCAGCAGTCCCGGACCCGCCGCGAGCGCCTCGGTCAGATGAGGGCTCGACAGGTGCGCCTCGAACGCAGCGCGGTCCTCCCACTCCTCGAACACCAGCCACGCACTCGGATCCCCGGGGTGGACGTACGCCTGATAGCTGATGTTGCCCGGCTCGGCCCTCGACGGTGCGACCAAGGACAGTGCCTGCTCACGGACCTTGCCCTCGGCGCCGGGGGCGGCCTTGAGCAGAGCAATCGCGGTGACCTTGGGCATGGTGCGCTCCGATCGAACGTACTTCCGGGACACGCGAGTCTAGGACATCGTCTCTCATGGCTGCAGTAAGAGCTGGGCCGGCGCGCACCCCCTGCGCCGCCACCGCGGGGAGGGCTTGACGCCACTGGTGCGGCACGGTGCCATGGACCTGGCTGGAGGGGGGCGACACGATGCTCGACGCGGACAACGACGATGCAGGCCGGGGTCGGGGTGCCGAGGGAGACGGTGACCGGCCGGATCACCCGCCGGGCAGGCACCGTCCAGGGCCCGAGGACCACATCTGGGTGGCGGTTCTCGTGCTGATCGTGGTGGTCCTCTTCCTGATCGGCCTCCTGTCGAACGTCGACATGAACAACACAGGTCCCACAGGGCAGGACTGGGAAACCGTCTGGCACTGACCATCCCCGCCTTCCCGACCGCACGACGTCATGCCCGACCACGGGAGCCGCTCAGGCCCGCATGCCGACCGCAGGCGGACGCGGAACTGAAGATCCGCCTTCCTCGCCGCTCCGGTGGCGTGCTCCGCACGGCACGGGGGCGCGCCCTGGACTCAGGTGGTCGGGGCCCAGAGGCCCTCGGCATCGCCGCGGGCGAGGTGTTCGGCGTAGACGGCGACCTTCCAGGTGATGACGGAGCGACACTCCTCCAGCGCCTGGATCTGGGCGTCGACGCGCTGCCGGTGAGCGTCGAGGAGTTGCAGACGTTCCGCCTCGTTGCCCCGACCGTGCCGCACGAGCTCGGCGAACCGCCTGAGGTCGGCCAACGGCATGCCGGATTCCCGCAGCTTGACGCAGATCAGAAGCCACTCGACATCAGCGGCGGTGTAACGCCGCCGACCGCCGCCAGTGCGCTGGACCGGTCCGACCAGCAGGCCTTCGCGCTCGTAGAAGCGCAGCGCGTGCACGGTCAGTCCAGTCCGCTCGGCCACCTCGCCGATGCTCAGCGGCACCACGGGAGTCTCGCTGGTTTCCATGCGCCGCAGTCTAGGACTTGATCTAGACCTCACTCCAGATCGTAGCGTCGACGGCATGACCAGCACTGATCAGCAGCCGCTCGGCTCGCCCTTCTCCGCCACCAGCACCGCCCACGACGTCACCGCAGGCCTTGACCTCTCCGGCAGGAACGCCGTCGTGACCGGGGGCTACTCCGGACTCGGCCTGGAAACCGCCCGCGTCCTTGCCGCCGCCGGAGCCCGGGTCCTCGTCCCCGCACGCCGACCCGACATCGCCCGCACGGCCCTCGCCGACGTGAGGAACTGCGAGATCATCCCCATGGACCTGGCCGACCTCGACAGCGTGCGCACCGCCGCCGCCCGGATCAGCGACTCTCTGACCAAGATCGACCTGCTCATGGCTGTCGCCGGAGTCATGGCCACCCCCGAACGCCGCGTGGGACCCGGCTGGGAAAGCCAGCTCGCCGCCAACCACTTCGGCCACTTCACCCTCGCCTGTGAGCTCTACCCGCTCCTGGCCGCCTCCGGCAGTGCCCGCGTCGTGGTCAACAGCTCCGCCGGCCACACCCTGACCGACATACGCTGGCACGACCCTCACTTCCGTACCGGCTACGACAAGTGGCTGGCCTACGGCCAGGCCAAGACCGCCAACGCCCTCTTCGCCGTGCACCTCGACACCCTCGGCCGCGGCGACGGCGTCCGCGCGTTCGCACTCCACCCGGGCAAGATCATCACCGGACTGCAGCGGGAGATGGAACTCCGGGAACAGATCGACCGCGGGTGGGTGGACGAGCTCGGCAACGTGACCGGCGCCGACTTCAAGACCCCCGCCCAGGGCGCCGCCACCGGCCTGTGGGCCGGCACATCCCCCCTCCTCGACGGCCTCGGCGGCCTCTACCTGGAAGACTGCGACGTCACCGGCGTCTCCGCTCCCGAAACGCCCATGGACGACGGAGGCGTCCGCGCGTACGCGATCGACCCGGATGCGGCCGCACGGCTGTGGGACCTGACTCTCACCGCGACCGGTGCCACACCCATCTCCCGATGACCCCCGCATCGCCGCAACGCGCCCTCATCGTCGAGGACCGCCGCCGCCTCATCGGCACGGATCGGGCGGCAGAGGCGCGGGGAGTCGCCAAGCAAAGGCTCCTCCCCCCCCAGCGCCAGATCGCCCAACGGTACGGGCATGGCCAGGGGCCGCACGACGGTCGCGGTGAGCCGGCGCGGTGGGGTGGGCGCGGCCTTGGTTCGTTCTCCTTCCGACCTGCGACGGGCGCGGCGAGGAACGTACCTGCCCTCGGCACCTGCCACGCTCCCCTCGTCGCACGTCTGCCCGGCGAGAGCTGTGTCAGGTGGTTCGCTCCGGGTAGGCGCCGTACATCGGGGCGTCAGGCGGCGACCGCGCCGCACGGATGCAGAGGAGCGGCTGTGAGGCGGAAACCCGTGAATGTGTCCGGCGATCGGATCGCCGATCCCTGGGGACGCCGTACGCCCTACGGCCGGGGCGGGCAGTGGCCCGTGCGCACGGATACCTGCCTGGCCGATGGGGTGGCCGAGGGTGAAGTGCAGGCGTGGGTGCAGGCGGCTTCGCTCCTGCATTCCGACGGTGACGCGATGGACATCGCCGTCCGGGACGGGCGGATCGTGGGGGTCCGGGGCAGGGCCGGCGACCGCGTCAACCGGGGCCGGCTGGAGCCCAAGGACCTGTACGCGTGGCAGGCCAACGACTCCGCGGACCGACTGACCCGGCCACTGGTCCGCGAAGACGGACGCCTCGTGGAGAGCGACTGGCCGACGGCGATGGACCGCATCGTCGCCAGATCGCGGGAGCTCATCGGCTCCCACGGGCCGGAGGCGATCGCGTTCTACACCTCAGGGCAGCTCTTCCTGGAGGAGTACTACACGCTCGCGGTCCTCGCCCGTGCCGGGATCGGCACCCCGCACCTGGACGGCAACACCCGGCTGTGCACGGCGACGGCGGCCGAGGCCCTAAAAGAGTCCTTCGGCAGCGACGGCCAGCCCGGCTCGTACGAGGACATCGACCACGCGGATGCGATCGCCCTGTTCGGGCACAACATCGCCGAGACGCAGGTCGTCCAGTGGATGCGCATCCTGGACCGGCTGGACGGAGACGAGCCGCCCCGTCTCCTGTGCGTCGACCCGCGGCTGACGCCGGTGGCGCGCCTGGCGACCGTACACCTGGCGCCCCGGCTCGGCACCAACGTAGCTCTGCTCAACGCCCTGCTGTACGAGGTCATCCGGCACGGATGGACCGACACCGGCTACATCACCCGGCACACGGTCGGATTCGAAGCCCTGTACGAGCAAGTCGAACCGTGCACGCCTCGGTGGGCTGCCGCCATCTGCGACGTGCCGGCGGCTTCGATCGAGGAGGCCGCCGAGTTGCTCGGCACCGCCGACCGGCTGCTGTCCACCGTGTTGCAGGGGTTCTACCAGGCAAACCAGGCGACCGCCGCGGCCGTCCAGGTCAACAATCTGCACCTGATCCGCGGCATGCTCGGCCGTCCCGGGGCGGGGGTGCTCCAGATGAACGGCCAGCCCACCGCCGAGAACACGCGCGAGTGCGGCGCCGACGGGGACCTGCCGGGCTTCCGGAACTGGCAGAACGAGGCCCACGTCGCCGACCTCGCGCGCGTATGGAACGTGGAGCCGTCGGCCATCCCCCATGACGCCCCGCCCACGCACGCCATGAAGATCTTCAAGCTGGCGGAGCAGGGCACGGTACGGATGCTGTGGATCAGCGCCACCAACCCGGCCGTATCCCTGCCCGAACTGGCGCGGATCCGCTCCGTCCTCGCCCAGGAGCGCCTGTTCACGGTCGTCCAGGACCTCTTCCTGACCGAGACCGCGCAGTTCGCCGACGTCGTGCTGCCGGCGGCGACCTGGGGAGAGAAGACGGGCACCTTCACCAACGCCGACCGCACCGTCCACCTGTCCGAGAAGGCCGTGGACCCACCTGGCGACGCCCGCCCGGACCTGGACATCTTTCTCGAGTATGCGGCCCGCATGGGTTTCGAGGACAAGGACGGCGGCCGCCTGGTCCACTGGAGCGGCCCGGAGGAGGCCTTCGAGGCATGGAAGCGGTGCAGTGCCGGACGGCCCTGCGACTACACCGGCCTGAACTACGAGAAACTCCGCGGCCCCAGCGGCATCCAGTGGCCGTGCACCGAGCACGCGCCCGACGGCACGGACCGCCTCTACGAGGCGGGCGTCGCCTGGGCTCACCCGGACCTGTGCGAGACGTACGGCAAGGATCTGGTCACCGGCGAACCGCTGGGCGAGGACTGGTACCGGTCGATGAACCCGGACGGGAAAGCCCTCCTCAGGCCCGCGCCCTACGTCCAGCCGAAGGAGTGGCCGGACGAGAGCCACCCCTTCCACCTGACCACCGGACGCACTCTTTACCACTTCCACACCCGCACCAAGACGGGCCGGGTACCCCAGCTCGTGGACGCCGCCCCGGACGTGTGGGTGGAGATCGCGGCCGCCGACGCTGGTCGGCTCGGACTGACGGAAGGCGACCTCGTCGACGTCACCACGCGCTGCGGTGCACTGCGCGGGCGGCTACGCATCGGCTCCGTCCGCCCGGGCGTCCTGTTCGTCCCCTTCCACTACGGCTACTGGGACACACCGGCCGGCCGGGCCCCCGCGCCCGGGGTGCCGGGGCGCGCCGCGAACGAGGCGATCGCCACCCACTGGGATCCCGTCTCCAAGCAACCCCAGTTCAAGACCGCCGCAGCCGCCCTCACCCTCGTCAAACGAGCCGAGGGTCCGGCCCGACCGAAGCCGTTCGCACAGCCCTCAGCCTGAGGGCATGTCCCCGAAGATGATCTCGCCGCTCGGGCGAAGCTCGGCCGACATGTTGCGTTCCATCATCCGCAGGGCCGCGTCGGCGAGGCCGGCGTCGATGTGGGCGACCGCGTCGAGGGCCACGACGACGTCGAGGTGCCGGATGTGGGCGTCCAGGGCCGAGTACAGCACGCACTGCTCGGTCACCTGCCCGCACAACACCACCCGCCGCACACCGAGCTGGCCCAGCAGGTAGGCGAGGGGTGTCTCGTAGAAGACCGAGTGCCGGGCCTTGACGACGAACAGCGATTCCTCATCTGGTGCGATCGGCTCGACCAGATCGCCGTAGCGGCCGGCCAAGGCGGCTTCGAGGATCTCTCCGTGGTGGGAGCGCCAGCGGCCGAAGTTGTCGTTCACGTAGACGACCGGTGCGTCGGCGCCCCTCGCCTGCGCAAGCAGCGTCCCGATGGCCGGAAGGGCTTCGCGGACGGACTTCACGAGCACCTCGGCGTCCTCGTGCTCGTAGGTGTTGAGCATGTCGATCACGATGAGTGCCGTGATACCCACGCCGCCTCCTTCCGCCCAGCGGCGCCGCGGGCGGACCCGGGCACCGCCACCGCCCTGCACGGCGTCCTGAAGACGGCCGGAGTCCACCCTCCCTCGGCCACCACGACAAGGTGGGCCGGACGGTGAGCTGGCAGAAGATCCTCAACGGCCGGTGTCACCGCCGCGCGATGGCGTACGGCCAGGGCCGGGGTGAGACGCACGACGAGGACGCCTTCGTCGAAGGCATGTGTCAGCAGCACGGCGGGCCTTTCATCCGGAGAAGACACGGCGTCTCAGGCAGTCTGCTGCCTGCGTCGAGGTGTCGCGCGTCGGCCACGCCGTGCGCCGCTCGGGGCAACGCACTCGAATGCCGACACGGACTCGCGCGCCGTGCGCAAGGCCTCATCTCCGTACCTCGCGCCGCTCACGGCGCCGCTCTGGGCGCCAGCCCTCCGGCCGGCCCGCCAGTCCTCAGGCCCGTCCGCCATTCCTCGAACCCGCACGATGGGCGCGTGCCCCGCTCGTCGGGCACAAAGCCCGCCCGGCGGTGAGGAGCCCGACATGAGCGCGCACAAGGAACGCAAAGGCGAGCGCACAGGGGGAAACGAGGTGACGACCCCGCCTTCGAAGGCGCCCGGCGAGCGCGGGGCCCCGGAGGCGCGGCGGGAAGCCGAGGAATCTCTGGCCCCGGTGACGGTGGTGGTGAGGCCGGGGACGCACTGTCGCCGAACACTGCGGCCCAGGGGCGTGTGGCCGAGCAGAAGCCGTCCAAGGACGACAGGGATTCGGCCGTGACCTGCTGGTCGGAACCTGCCTTGTTACCGGCTGCGGTGCATGCCCGGTCCCTCAGTTCGTCGAGGAGCATGGCGCCGCTTGCTCCGACCGCAGAGGCGGGAGATGCGCTCGCGCGTCGTGGGTAGACGCAGGCAGTACCCGTCAGCGAGACGGTCGAAGGAGCCACCGACATGAAGGACCCGAAGGACAACGAGAACACCAAGGGCGCCGGAGGCATGGAGATGAAGCGCCAAGCGCCGGGGAAGGGCCGCGAAGAGCAGATGAGCGACCACCCCGGCCCGGATCCGGTCCACCCGGAGGCCAGTGGGCCGCTCCGGGGCAAGAGCCCGGAGGAAGTCAGGAAACTGCAGGAACGCCGCATGGCACACGAGCCCGGAACGAGCTGACCGCCGCCCGGGTCGTCCATTCGAAGGTGTGGGATCCGGGCCCTGGGGAACACGCCTGTTCGGAGGTTGATAGCACATGGTTCCCCTGCTTCTCGTCCTTCTCCTCATTCTGATTCTCGCCGGGGCCGGATTCCTGGTGAAAATCCTGTGGTGGGTCGCGATCGCACTGCTCGTGCTGTGGCTCATCGGATTCGTCGCCCGCCCCAAGAGCGGGAGCGGCGGCGGACGCTGGTACCGCTGGTGACCGGCCCGATGATTCGCCGGACCCGGTCGGGGCAGGCGGAGTTCAGCGGAGTAAGAGATACGCCGCCGCGCAAAGCATCGGAGAAGGACCGGGCTTCAAGGAATTCCCTGAGGTCCGCCGCCTACCGAAGGAGTTGTCCTCGCGTGACTGAACGTATGTGGAGTTACAGGTCGACCTCGGGCCACCTGGCCGGGACCGATCTGACCGGCTACAAGGTCGAGGCGACCGACGGAAGCATCGGCAAGGTCGACAAGCACTCCGACGAAGTCGGTGACGCCTACCTGGTCGTGGACACCGGCGTGTGGATCTTCGGGAAGGAGGTCCTCCTGCCCGCGAGCACGGTCGTCCGGATCGACCCGGAAGACCGGAGCATCTTCGTCGACAGGACCAGGGAACAGATCAAGAGCGCTCCCGAGTTCCACCGGGACAAGCACCTCGGCGACGCGGGCTACCACGCGGAACTGGGGACGTACTACGGGACCGGCGCCACCTACGGCGGCCCCCACGCCTGACCTTTCACGGGTGGGGGCCCGGACTCGTCGAGTCCTGAAGAAGCCCGCTTCTTCAGGGAGCAGTGAAATGCGCTGCCCGGAGCGGGCGTTGCCTGTATCAGGCAACGCCCGCTCCAGCCACTCAGGGCCAGGTCTGACCACCCGCTGATGACCTGTGGACCCCTGCGGTAAACGCGGATTCCAGCGGGAGGGTGGAGCCCGGACGCGGGAAGGCGAACCGGAGCACGTGGCCGCACCCGTCTCAGATCGGGCGCACCTGCCATCTCCACTTGAGACCGCCGAAGATGGTGACGATTCCCCGTCCCGACGGGTCCTTGCGGCCGGTGTCCTGTGCGAGGAAGACCTCAGCCGTGAACTCGCCTTCCAGGGAGCCGTTCATGTCCAGGCTGAACACGGACTCGTCGTGGAAGTTGCAGATCTGGGTGCCGTCGACCGAGGTCAGGCCCCGTCCATGGAGAACGGGTTCGCCCGGTGCATGGTGTCGACCTCGCTCGGCGTGCCGACGGGTACGGAGGAGCGGACCACCTGGATGATGACCGTCGGCCAGTCCTGATAGACGGCGTACCCGGCGGTCACGCTGGTTCCGAGCACGGCTCCGCCAACGCCGCCGGGAGCGGACAGCAGAAGGGATTCGGTGAGGAACTGGGTGCGGATCTGTCCCCGGGTGGCGCCCAGCGAGCGTCGCAGACCGATCTCGGCGCGGCGCTCCAGGACCGAGATGACCATGGTGTTGGCGACTCCGACGCCACCGACGAGCAGGGCCACCGCGCCGAGGCCGAGCAGCAGTCCCGTGGAGGCTTCGCCCGCGGCCTGCTTGGTGGCGAGGGCCTCGGAGGGCCGGGACACCTTGACCTCGCCCGGGGCTCGGGGGTTAGCGGTGGCGCCGAGTACGGACCGTACCGATGAGACATCGGCGTCGGCGCTGCGGACGTAGACGGTGGTGGGACGGCCATCGAATCCCAGTACGGTTTCGGCGGCCGGCCAGCCGACGAGAGCCGCCGAGTTCAACTCGGGGGCGAGCGTGACCGGTTCGAGGATGCCGATCACGGTGAACCAGCGTCCGCCGATCACCCCAGGTCTGCGTGCGTACGGTCGTCGAGGCGGACTGTGCGGTCACCCAGGTCTCCGACACCGCGACCGCGACCGACGGGTCCGGCTCCCTGACCTCCAACACCGTCGACCTCGCCGTCGCACCCGGAGCGCGGTGCAAGCCCGAGGTGACGGTCGACAAGGAGATCTGCACCGTCTCGAACCCGCACGCGTGCGGACCGGGCGGCGCGGGTCCCTGGGCCGAGAAGAGCCCCGTGGGCCTGCTGCAACTGCTCGGCACCGCGTACTGGCGGATCACCGTCACCAACACCGGTCCCGTCGCAGCGACCGGAGCGACGGTCAACGACCACACCACCCCCGGCTGCCGGACAGCGGCGGGGACCTTCGACCTCGCGGTCGGCGCCGGCCGGCAGGTCTACTGCAGTTCCTTCCTGCTGGCCCTGCCGCTCAAGAACACGGCATCGGCCACCTTCTCCGGACTCAACGCACCCCCCGGCACCCCGCCGACCACCAGCGCACCGTCCTCGGCCATCGCCTGCTCCCTGCTCTGCATCCTCACGAAGGAGTCCTGACCCCGAGCAGCCCTCTGCCCCCCCATGCCGTCCGGCGCGCCCCTGCGAGGGCGCGCCGCACGGGCCCTCCTTGCGGGCCTCGGCCGCGCGTTGACGGGCACGGCACACCGTGGAGTCCCCGCTCACGTCCCCACCCGCACAAGGAACCGCGCCTACTTGCGGTGGCTGTTGTGGTTGGCTGTGGACCCAGCGCCCAGGTCGAAGGAGCAACCGATGAGCACTGCCCCTGTTCCCTTCCAGGTGTATGAGGCAGGGACGTACCTGCATGGAACGAAGGCGGACCTCGCTGCGGGGGATCTCTTGGTGCCCGGCTATGCGTCCAACTACGAGGACGGGCGCGTGGCCCGCAACGTCTACTTCTCCGAGACCCTGGACGCCGCCGTCTGGGGTGCCGAGCTCGCGGCCGGCGACGGCGCGGGCCGGATCTACGTCGTGGAGCCGACCGGCTGCGTGGAAGACGATCCCAACGTCACCGACAAGAAGTTCCCTGGCAATCCGACCCGCTCCTTTCGCACGAGCGATCCGGTGCGCATCGTGTCGGAGCTCAAGGGCTGGGTAGGGCATTCCCCCGAGCAGATCAAGGCCATGCAAGACGGGCTGGCCGATCTTCGACGACGCGGCATCGCCACGATCTTGGACTGACCATCGACGCTCCCGGCGCATCGGGCACGGGTTCGGGGGTGGCCCTAGCGGCGAGGAGGGGCGACGCGCAGGCCATCCTCCCCCTGCTGCCCACGGCTGGTCCGTGGGATCTCCCCGTCCTCTGCACCGGGATCAGTCATCACTCAGGATCCGTTTTCGAGGCATGGCCCAGCTAGAAGGGTTCAGCTGCCCGCAGGAGGTCCTTCGGCAGGTAGGGGGAATCGACGTGGACGGCCCAGCCCCGGCGGCGTGCGTGGCAGGCCAGGGCGAGGACGTCGAGGTCGATGGAGACATCGGGGCCGTCGGAGCGGTCGGCGACCTGGTAATAGGCGCGATGGGCTTCGAGCGCGTCGGCCAGGGCGAGGTTGAAGCTCTCCTCGTCTCCTTCCACGAGCTGCGACAGCAGCACTGTCGGCGGCATCGCGAAGCCCCAGTCCTTGGCCTTCTCGGCTTCCTCCAGCGCCCGCTGGGCGGCTGCTTCGGGCTCGGCGCCCTTCAAGTAGGCGTGGAGCGCCTCGCGGTACGCGGTGGAAGCGGAGCCGTCCGGGCCGGCGAACGCAGGACCGGTAAGGACCAGCGGAGCAAGGTCCTCGCGTTCGCCGGTGATCAGCGCAAAGGCGACGGCCGTCTGCCAGTTCCCCGCACTGGCTTCCCTTCCCCGCTCGGCCGGGTAGCGCAGCGTACGACCGTGAACGACCACCTCGACCTCCGTGTCCGGCTCGGCCAACGCGATGCGGAACAGAGACGCCCCGAGGCGAGAGGCCAGTCGAAGGGTGGCGAGCTGGGCGTCCGTGACATCGCCGGGGTTTCCCGCCCGCCACATGAACAGGCGCCGCTGGTCAGCCATGGCACTGCCCAGACGCCAGACGGCAAGCGGCTTCCCCTCGTCGGGGGTGAACGCCTCTTCCAGGTACTGCTCGTACACGGCCTCCATCCGCGAAACGCCCTCTCGCTCGCAGGGCGGCCGGTCCACCACGAGCGGGCCTGCGGAAAGCGCGGCGACCGCGTCCGGCCGACGGTCGCGGCCGAACCCCGCGACCCGCGGGCCCGGCGTTTCGAAGCCCGTGACCAGCGCGTGCGGAAGGTAATCGGTGCGTACGGCCGGCGCCCAGCCCAGCGTCCGGTACGCGAGCGCGGCGAGAGCGATGGGGACGAGCGGGAGCAGAGTCCTCGCAGCGGCTGCGGGGCCCTGACGGGCGGCATGCCCCACGAGGAGCTCGGCGAGCACGGCGTCGAAGCCCTCCCGGTCCTCGACGACCAGAGCGCGCAACGCGCAGAGTGCCGCACTGTCCGGCCGCTCCAGAAGGGATTCGCCGGTCTCCGCGGCGCGGCTGCGGAGACGGTCGAGGGCCGCTTCGACGGCGACGAGCTTGGCCTGCGCGCTCGGCGGATACTCCTCGTCGTCGCCCGTGTAGTCCAGAACCACGGCCGTCAATCCGGTCACGAGCTCGCCGGCGGGCGTGCCCTGCGCCCCCTCCGCGAACTTCTGCCGAGCGAAGTGGAACGCCTCGCCGTGCCACGAGGCCTTGTCCCTCAGGAAGGCCAGGCAGAGCGCGTCGATCCACTCCCCGGCCGTGACGCGTTCCGCAGGGGCGTCCTCGCCCGGGTCGTAGCTCATGCCGAAGTTCACGTATTCGAGGAACACGTCGAAGGTGCAGTGCGGGTGGTACGCGGCGTAGGCGACGGCACCGGCCGCGGCTTCGGAGGCGTCCTTGAGGGCGGCCTTGGCCTCGGGGGTGTCGAGGTCGGGAGTCTCGACGGAGAGGGCACCCAGGTAGTCGAGGAACTCGTCAGCGATCGACTGCCATTCGTAGGTCGTCATCCGGCCGGCCCTCGACATGGAGTGCACCTGGCGTCCGATGCGGTTCGTGAAGTCCTCGCGCGCCGCGGACACGGTGGCCCCGTCCACCTGGTGACGCTCTATTCGCACAGCCCCGCTCCTTGATCGAATCTCTGCGACAGCCTAAAGCGTGCTGCAGAGCGTTGCGTCCGGGCAGGTCAGGGCCGGTCTGGTGGCGGTCTGGTGGCGGCGTCGGCCCAGCCGCGAGGGTGCGGTTCACGTGTGAGCGACGGCCTGGGCTGCGTGGTGGAGGCCGGATGGCCTCGCTGAGGACATGGACCATGCGACGAGGCCGCGCAGGCGGTCGGCCGCCCGCGTGCGACGTCGAGACAAGCAGCGCGACGCTGTCGAAGGATGCGCCGGCAGGCTCAGGCGATGGCGTGGTCCGGCCATGCGGACGGACAAGCTCGCCGTCGCGCACCAGGCCGCGCTCCGATTCGCCGCCAGCCGAGCGGGATGTCCATCAGGTGTCGTAGAAGAACAGCTCAAGATCCTCCATGGACCCTGGCCCGGTCAGGAAGCCCTCCGCGCGGCCGATGTCCTTCTCCGGTGGCACCTGCCTCTCTCGAAGAAGCCGTGCCATCCATTCCTCACCCTGCTCACCGATCGCGTAGATACCGGACAGCAGTTCGGCCATACCCGCGGGGTGCTTCGGACTGCGCCCGGCGACGGGCTGGAGCTCCCACCCCCCTGCTCGGGCGGCAAGCCGGAGCGCTCCGGCCCAGTTGGCGATCCGCCCGATACGTACGTGCCACAAGTCCTCGATGAACGGAGCCAGTCGGCCACCGTGCAGGGCATTCGTCGCGGCCACGATGTCCGCCACCACCTGCCGCTCCACGGCATCGCGAACCCATCGCCCCTCCTGCGCCTCCTCGATGGCGGCCGACCACCACTCCCACGCGCTGTCCAGCCGGGCCGTGAACGTATCCATCCCGACAGAATCCCACGCGTTCCTCATGTCCCGGTCCGCGAGGAGACCGCTCTCGTCAGGGACATCGGCCCTGCCGTCCGGTGGCCCAGCCCGCTGAGCCGTGAGCCCGGCAGCAAGGACTCCCCCGCCACCGGATCCGACACGGGGGCCGCCGCCGACTCCTGGTCAGGGACGCGCCAGGGCGGCGGAGGCCGCGCAGGCGCCGGCCGATCCCCTCGGGCATCGGCGCCACCCGTACGTCCCGACCGGTCGCGAGAGGTGTTCAGCCGAGGTAGGCGGCTGTTGCGATCTGGACGAAGGGCGGAATCAGCGGGTTGGTGTCGTCCGCGTTCCATGCCGCCACCACGCGGCTGGGTGCCATGTCGGTCAGCGGGACGGCGGTCAGCCCGTCGGGCATGTCGTGTCCGAGGGGGGTCATGCCGACCGTGCCGTTCCACAGCACGGCCTGTCGGCATTCCTGCACCGCCCGTACCACCGGTCCCTCGCGGGGCTCACCGCCGTTCCAGTACGACCACCAGAGCGGGTCGGTTCCGCCGGGGAACTGGAACCAGGGCCGGCCGGCCAGGTCCGCCAGCCTCAGGTCCGCACGGCGGGCGAGCGGGTCGTCGGTGCGGAGCACCGCGCCGACCGGATCGGTGCGGTGCTCGTGCACGCGCAGGCCGGTTTCGTCGAAGGGTGCGCGGGTGAGGGCGATGTCGACCAGGCCGGCGCGCAGGCCGCAGGTCGGGTCGGTCAGGTCCGCCTCGCGGACACGGACTTCGATGCCCGGGTGCCGCTCACGGTAGGCGTCGGCCAGGCGCAGGGCGCCCAGGTCGGAACCGTCGCCGAGGAGGCCGATGGTGAGGGTTCCGGGACGGCCGGCCACCGCGGCCACGCGTGCGCGTGCCCGGTCGGCCTGGTCGAGCAGGTTGCGGGCTTCCTCCAGCAGGACCGCTCCGGCGGGGGTGAGGGTTGCGCCGGTGAGGGAGCGGTTGAGCAGAGCGGCGCCGAGCCTGGTCTCCAGCTGCTTGATCGCCCGGCTCAGCGGCGGCTGGCTGATGTGCAGCCGGGCGGCCGCCCGACCGAAGTGGAGTTCCTCGGCGACAGCGACGAAGTAGCGCAGCGTTCGTAGCTCCATGCTGCGACGATACCTGTGGGGTATCGGACGGTTCCCATACGGTCTTGGACGGGCGCAGTATCGGGACGGTCCAATCGAAGCATGAACGACGCACCGCTTCGCGACCCCGCCGTCCACATTGGCGGCACCCGGGAACTCGCCCCCGGCCTGCTGGTCGTACCGGACCGAGGGATCCCACTGGTCCCGAACATCGGCATCATCGGCGGCACGCGGGCCGTCCTCGTCGTCGACACCGGCATGGGCACCGCCAACGCCGAGCAGGTCCTCGCCCTGGCCCACGAGGTCGCCCGGGGCCGCCGCCTCTACCTGACCAGCACGCACTTCCACCCCGAGCACGCCTTCGGCTCACACGTCTTCACCGGACATGCCACCTACCTGGTCAACCGCGCACAGGCTCAGGACCTGGAGGTGAAGGGGCAGGCCTATCTGGAGATGTTCCGCGGTCTCGGCGCGCAGGTCGCCGACCGCCTCGACAGTGACGTCCGCGTGCCCGGCCCGGACCTGGTCTACGACGGCGTCCACGAGCTGGACCTCGGCGGCCGCACCGTGCTCCTGCGGCCCACCGGCCGGGGACACACCAGGGGCGACCAGGTCGTCGAGGTACCGGATGCCGGCGCACTGTTCACCGGTGACCTGGCCGAGACCGCGCAGTTCGCGATCTTCCCCTGGTTCCCGCCCCACGACACCGACGTCTCCGGTGTCCGCTGGCTGGCCGTCATGGAGCGGCTCGCCTCCGCCGGCCACAAGACGATCATTCCCGGACACGGCGCGGTCGGGGGTCCGCATGTACTCGCCGAGATCCGCGACTATCTGCGCGAGCTCCGCGACGAGACCTGGCGGCGCAGGGACTCGGCGATGAGCGAATCCGAGATCACGGCCGAGGTCAGGGCCCTGCTGATCGAACGGCATCCGCGATGGACCGGACGGGAATGGATCGAGAAGGGCGTGAGATGTCTGTGCGCCGAACACACCACGTGATGCGCGGCCGATGAAGAGCTGGGTATGCGCGAGGGACCCCTTCATTCGGAGGACGGTGGGGTTGAACGGCCGCGGAGCGCGCGGCCCACGAGCACGGCGAGGGGAACCGCGAACACGACGTACGCGGAGCAGGCCGCTGCGGCCACGAAGCTGCCGGACAGCGCGAGGACGAGTCCCCCGAGCACGAGGGCCCCGCCGAGGGTCCAGAAGAACAGGCGCATGGCACGTTCAACGACTGGGAGCGGCTTGGGGACCTTGAGCACGAGCCAGGATTTCTCACCGGCCTACGGGGCGGTCGTCGCGGACACCGGGCTGCGTCTCCCTTGCCTCAGTCGGCGAGCGAGGAGAGCCGCGGTGCCACCAGGTGGTACAGGAGGGGCATGCTTGTCGTGGTGAGGCAGGCCAGCGCGGTGAGGGTGAAGAGGGTACGGGCCGTGCGGTTCCACCAGCCTCGTTGCCAGGCCGTCACCGCTCCCGCCGTCACCACGAGGGTCGCCGCCGCCAAGGCGGTGCCCAGGCCGGTGACCGTGGACGGCAGGGGGAGCCCAGCGGCACTGTCTCCCTCATGGCGTTGGCGCCCGAGACGACTGGGCGCAGCTCGAGGTGTCAGATCGGGGTGGTTCAGGGGCGGGTGCCGGTCGGCGGGAAGGCGAGGCCCGTCGGCGTGTTCAGGCCGGTGGACGGGAGGGTGGACTGGCCGCCGCCCGTCTCCCGGACACGGACCACCCGGTTGTTGAAGCCGTCGGCGATGTACAGGCCGCCGCAGCCGTCGAGCGCGAGGCCGAGAGGGTCGCTGAGACCGGTGGTGGGGACGGTCGTCTGACCCCCGTCCTTCGCGATCTTCACGACCCGGTTGTTGCCGCTGTCGGCGATGTAGAGGTCTCCCGCGGCGCTGAGTGCCAGGCCGGTCGGCTGGGAGAGGCCGGTGGTGGGGATCGTGGTCTGGCCGCCCCCGTCACCCGCCACCTTGACGACGCGGTCGTTGACGAAGTCGGAGACGTACAGGTTCCCGGCGGCGTCCAGCGCCAGCCCCCAGGGGTGCAGCAGCCCCGTGGTCGGAACGGTCGTCTGGGTACCGCTCGCCACGGACACCTTCACGACCCGGTCGTTGAAACTGTCGGCGACGTAGAGGTTCCCGGCCCGGTCGACGGCGAGCCCCAGAGGACGCGACAGTCCCTCGGTCGGGACGGTGGACTGGCCGCCTCCGTGCGCCGCCCTCCCGACCACGCGGTTGTTGCCGGTGTCCGACACGTACAGGCGGCCTGCCGCGTCCCCGACCATGCCCGTCGGCCGTACGAGACCCTCGAAGGGGACGAGTACCTGATCCCCGCCACTCGTGGGCAGGGCGACGACGCGGTTGTTCCCGTAGTCCGACACGTACAAGGGCGCGTGTGTGGAGGCCCGGCCTCCGTCCGGCGGGGTCGCGCCCGCCGCCGTGGACAGTGTGCACAGCGCCGCGATGCCCGCCGCGGCAGCGAGCCGACGAGCCCATCGGCGCGCGGCACGCCCCGTCGAAGGGGCAGACGTCAACGATCCGAACCCGGCCTTCGTACGTGCCATGACTCCCCATCGGGTCTGAGCGGCCGACCCATGGCCGCACCTGCGCCGACCATAGGAAGAGGCGCCGACCGATGTGGGAACCACGCCGCCCGGCCGCGCCCTGGCCACTCCAATGTCCCGGACGACACCGGCGAGCCGCGCGAAGGCAAGGCGGGCGCTCGCTGCGGATCCGAGGGGTCGTTTCGAGGCGATGGAACACCAAGCCCCGTAGCGGGGGTGCGGAAATCCTTCCAGCGCCGCGCAGGCAGGGGCCCACGCGCCTCTCCGGACGAGAGGCGCGTGGGCGTCAGGTGCCGCCCGCCCCTCAGGGTGGGTCCTCCAGCGGGTGGAAGTGCTTCGGCGCAAACCACGTCACCTGCTTGGCCACGTTCTGGAAATCGATCGACAAACCGTAGAGACGGCCCTGCGCAAAACTCCCGATGTAGAGCACGGTCCCCACCCTGAACGACATATCACTGTCGGTGACGACGCCGGACATGCTTTCCGTTATCTGACCCGCCGGACCATCGATCGTCGCCTCGCCGGAGAAGGACTCGCCCTGTTGATCCAGCGAAAGGGCAACCGTATTCCCATCGCCTTGGGCCAGATCCCAACGCCCCTTTACATTCATGGGCATGACGTTGCTCCTTACCAGGCTGACGCCACTCCCCTCCATCCAAGATTAGCGCCGGACCCCGGTCTTGCACATTCCAGGAATAGATGACAATGCAATTGAATCGAGGAACCATCACCGTCGTTCGAATGATCCGATGTCCAGCGCTGTTTCGCACGCAAAAAAATCCGGCCTGCTTCATCACGCTCGGCCCACGTACTCGGCAACAGCCCCGGGCACTTCGACAAGCGGTGAACCGTCGCCATGTGTGGGGCGCCCATCGAGCGGCCAAGGGGCCGGAGCGTTACGCCTCGGGCAGGGCGATCCCGCTCAGCCCGAGGAGCGGCGTGGAGAAGGCGCCCTCTGTCGCCGCTGTGCGACGGCACCTTCCCTTCGGATCACAGAGCCTGCGGGAAGTCGAAGAGCCTGTTCGGGTCGTAACGCCTCTTCAGCTCGGTCAGCCGGTGAGCGGCCGAGCCGTAGTACGCGGAGCGCCAGTTGCTCAGAGTCGCGTCCGTGTAGTTCTGGTACGCCGCGCCCGAGGCGTATCGGCGCATCGCGGTGTGCGCGCCGTCCAGCCAGGCCGTCTGCGCGCCGCCGGTGCGGCCGGCGGGCCAGGATGCGGTGTACTGCGCCAGGAAGCGCGAGTTCCGGTGCACGAAGGCCGTCGCCTGCGGGGAGACGCGGTTGACGGCCCCTCCCAGCGCGGTGAGCGCGACGGATACGGCGCCGCCGCCGCTGCTGCGCCCGTAGCGTTCGACCTGATCGAGGAGCGCACGGATGCCGGCGTTGTTCAGCGAGCGGTCGAAGAAGTCCGAGCGCGCCGCGTACGTCTCGCGCTGGAGCACACCCGTGGGCTCCCGTCCCGGCGTTCTGCCGGGCAGATGGCACTGGTGGGTGGACTTCGTCGAGCAGCCCGCGTACATCCGCATCGTGTCGAGGTAGCCGCGGCGCCGCATGGTGATGCGGGAGGCGGAGCCGGGGCCGCCGGAGCGGTCCGCCAGCCGGTCGACGGCGTTCTGCAGAGCGCCGTACGTGCCCAGTGAGAAGCAGCTGATGCTGATGGTGGGCGTCCGGCCGGCGACGGCGGACAGATGCAGCGCGGACCAGATCTCGTCGGGCTGGGTGGGGCCCCACTCCTGCCACGATCGGATGGCGGCGGCGGCCTTGGACCAGGGCCAGGTCATGTGGGCGGTGACGCCGTCGGCGGCCTTGTGCGTGCGGAATCGGAGTTCGGTGACGACGCCGAAGTTTCCGTTTCCGGCGCCGCGCAGTGCCCAGAACAGGTCGGCGTCCCGGTCCTTGGACACGTCGAGGGTCCTGCCGTCGGCGGTGATGACGCGGGCACCGGTGAGGTTGTCTGCGGTGAGGCCGTAGGCACGGGAGACGACGCCGTGCCCGCCCCCGAGCGTCAGGCCGGAGATGCCGACCGTGGGGCAGGAGCCGCCGGGGATGGTGACGCCTCGCGCGCCGAGCTGACTGTAGACGTCTATGAGTTTGGCGCCGGCCCCGATGACGGCGCTGCCGGAGCCCGTACGAATGGACTTCAGCGCGGAGACGTCGACGACCAGGCGTCCGTTGCCGCTGGACCAACCTGCGTAGGAATGACCGCCGTTGCGGATGGCGACGGGCGTGCCGTGGCGGCGGGCGAAGGCCAGGCACTCGGCGACGTCCGCGGTGTTGGACACGTAGGCGACCGCGGCGGGGCGCAGATGGTCGAAGCGGGTGTTGTACAGCTGGCGGGCGGTGGCGTAGTCGGCGTCGCCCGGACGTACCAGACGGCCCTGGAGGCCCCTGCCGAGCGCCGACCAGTCGGCGGCACGCGGCGCGACCCCACGGCCGCCGGCTGCGGCGGATGCGGAGCCGAGGGGTCCTGGCCCGCCGGCGGAGCCGCCGCCGGGTACGGCTCTCACCTGGCCCATACCCCAGCCCACCGTCGAGGCGGCGACCGCCGCGAAGCCGGTGCCCGCTGCGAGCAATGTGCGCCGGTTCACGGCGGCCTCCGATCACGATGTACTGCTGTCGCTCAGTCAGAGTGCGAAAGGGTGGGTGACGGTTCCACGTGGCGGACATGTGCGCTCCGGGAGTTCACACGTAGCCCGGTCATACGGAGACATCCGCGCCGCTGAACAGCGAAGGCAGCAGAGCGCGTTGTCAGAGGCTCGGCGCGCGGAACGGCTGGCGTTGCTGGAGCGGTTCATCGAGGTGGCGGCCGAGGCCGAACGCTCCGCGTTCGGTCGGCCTTCCGAGTGGGACGACACCCACGCCTGGTACGTCACGACCCAGGGAGTCATGAACAGGCTGTGGGTCGCCGAGCGCCTCATCCGCATCCAGTTCCCACTGCCCGTCCATGACGCGGCCCGTGCGTACTTCCTCGATCTCAACCGGACGGTGTGGGAGGGCCTGCCCGACGGCGAGAGCGTGCGGGACTACCTGGAGGACAACCGGCTGGCGTTCCTCGACGCAGCCCGAGCGGTGATGGGATAGCCCGGCTGCCGACCGACCGGGGCCTGTTTATCTTCTGTCAATCTCCCGTGGACTCGGGCGGCCGACTCTCTCCCTGCGGCTCGATCCGGACAGGCCGTGAAGGCACCCGCACCCTCTCGTAACGGATCCCCTTCCCGGGCTCCGCCGCGGTCTTCGGATCCGAGGGGCTGTGAGAAGGGCCGTTGATCGGCTGTTGATCAGCCGTCCATCGGCGGCTGTCCTACTACGAGTCGGTTTCAGTTCGCGGTCTTGGAGGATCATCGTGCTCAGTCGGACGGTTCGCGTGGTGGTTGGCGTGGCGGCGACCTTGGTGATCGGCGTCGCGGTCGCCCCGGCCCACGGAGGCATCGCGGTGGAACCGGCCGGCCTGGTGGCCCCCCAGGCCTGTGGTGGCAGCCCCATGGGCTGTTTCTGACCGGCCTCGGTTCCGGTGACGAGAACCGACAGGTGAAGGGGGAGGCCCCTCATGAACCTGCCGGGAACCATCCGGGTTCCCGCGGCGATCACTCCGCGCACGTACGCGCGATCACAACAGGAGGACAGCATGGACGGAGCACGCCCGGGAGACCGTGTCGCGCCGATCGACGAGAGCGAGATCGGCGTCGACGCCGGGGACACGCCGAGTCAGCCGGACGAGTCCGGCGACTCGAAGGAGTTCGAGGCATAGCCCTCGTCCCGCCCGCTCCCCTGCGTCCTCCCGTCGAAGACCGCCGCCTTCGACGGGAGGGACTCGCCTGCGCCCAGGGCCCCTCGGCCCGTCTGTGTCCGGCGCCGCCCGGCCTCACTCCACGTGCGTGTACCGGCCGCTGTGGATCGGCATCACGCGCCGTTCGTCGTAGTCCTGCAGTTCGAAGGGTGCTCCAGGCAGGGGATGACGGCACGCCGGCCGGTCGGCGGGCTGAGCTCGCCCAGGGCGAGCTCGCCCCGGCCGGCGCGGGGCGGTTCCACTCGCGCGGGCTCGGTGAGGGGTGCGGAGAGCAGGGCGCCCAGGGCGAGTACGGGGAAGAGGAGGCCGAGGACGGTCCGGCCGCACCTGCCGACGGTGTACTTCATGGATTCGCTCCGTTTCGTCGTGTGTGGTGTCGCTGGGCCGTCCAAGGTTCGGTGCGGGTTGTCAGGAAGAGCTCAGCGTTCGATGAACGTCCTGGTGCCGGCCGAGCGGAATGAGCGGCGGCTCCAGGGTGGGGCGGGCCAGGGGGAGGGTGGTCGTGGTGATCCACGGGTTGTCGGAGGCGCAGGAACGGTCGGGGTACCTGGCGGTGCGCGTCCTCGGGCCGGTCGGTGCCCGGCTGGGCGGGGAGCGGATCGAGCTCGGACCGCCGCAGCAGCGGGCGGTGTTCGCGATGCTGGTGCTGCGGCGTGGCCATGTCGTCGAGGTCGGGCAGTTGGTGGCGGGGGTGTGGGGATCGGCTGCCGCACCGCGTAGTGCGTCCTCGGCCGTCCGCACGTACGTCTCACAGTTACGCGCGGCCCTGGAGCCGGACCGGCCGGCGCGATCGGTGAGCCGGCTCATCGTCACCGCGGAGGGCGGCTATCGCTTCCCGACGTCGGCGGTCGTCGTGGATGCCGAGGAGTTCGCCCGCGAGGTCGCGGACCGGGGCGGGACGGCCGAGGCCGTGTACGAGCGGCTGACGCGTGCCGTCGGGCGCTGGCAGGGAGTCCCGCTGGCCGGGGTGCCGGGGCCCTGGGCGGAGCGCCGCCGCGAGACGCTGGCCGAGTCCCTCGCGACGGCGCGAGAGGACCTGTACGCCACAGCACTCGCACTGGGGCGGTACGGCGAGGTGGTCACCGAACTGCGCGCGATGGTACGGGAGTTCCCGCTGCGGGAGCGCTCGCACGGGCTGCTGATGCTGGCGCTGCAGCGCACCGGACGCCAGGTGGAGGCCGCGCGGGCGTTCGACGCGGCGTGCGAGGTGCTGGCACGGGAACTGGGGACGCAGCCGTCGCCGGAGCTGAGGGAACTGCATGGCGGCCTCCATACGGGGCGAGGAGTGCGTTCCCTCACGTGGCCCGGTGGCGTCGACGTCCGTCCGTCTCCCCCGTCCTCCCCATCCCCTTCGTCCCCCGCATCCGCCTCGTACCCCTCATACCCGTCGACCCGCGCGGCCGCCACGAGCGATCGCCGATCAGGAGCACCTGTGGCGGGCGGATCAGCAGTCCCGCACGCCGCCGCGCACCGACGGGCGGACCTGTGGCCCGGATCGTCTGCGACCGCAGGCACCGTGAAGGATGGTGGGAGGAGGACCGCGGCACCGCTTCCCACCGACATCGGGTACTTCACCGGGCGCGGCCGGCTCATCGGCGAGATCAGGGACCATCTGCTTCCGGGCCGCTCCGGGCACAGGCCCGCGATGGCCGTCGCCACCGTCACCGGCATCGGCGGTGTCGGCAAGACCGCGCTCGCCGTCCACGTCGCCCACGGCCTGCGCGCGGCCTTCCCTGACGGGCAGCTGTACGTCGGCCTGCGGGCCGGCGCCGCTCCCGCGGAGCCGGCCGGCGTCCTCGCCGATCTTCTCTCCGTGCTCGGCACCCCGCCCGACCGGCTCCCCCTGGACCTGGAAGAGCGGGCCGCGCTGCTCCGCACCCGGCTCGCCGACCGCCGCGTGCTGCTGGTCCTCGACGACGCCCGGGACGCCGCACAGGTGCGCCTCCTCCTTCCCGGAACAGCCGGCTCCGCGGTGCTCATCACCACCCGGGCCGCTCACATCGCGGTCCCCGGCGCCCGTTCGTTCGCCGTGGACGTCTTCGCCGAGGCCGAGGCGGTGACCTTGCTCGGCACTCTCGCGGGCTCCGCACGCGTGGCCGCGGAGCCCGAAGCCGCCCGGGCCCTCGTCGACTCCTGCGGCCGTCTGCCGCTGGCCGTACGCATCGTCGGGGCTCGCCTCGCCGCCCTGCCGCGCCACAGCCTGCGCACCTTCGGGGCGCGGCTGGCGGACTCCCGCACGCTGCTCGGTGAGCTGAGCGACGGCGACCACGGGGTGGAGTCCGCCTTCCGGCTCGGCTACCGGGCCCTGACGCCCGAGCAGGCCAGGGCATTTCGTCTCCTGTCCCTCCTCGACGCCCCCGACGTGCCGCTGCCCGTCGCCGCCGCTCTGCTCGGCATCGAGGAGAGCGCGGCCGAGGACGTCGCGGAGGGCCTGGTCGACGCCGGGATGCTGGAGTCCCCCGCCCCGGGTCGCTATCGCCTGCACGACCTGCTCCGGCTCTACGGCCGACGCCGTGCCGAATCCACCGAGCGCGCCGAGGACCGGGAGGCGGCACTCCGCCGGGTTCTGGCGCTCCTCTTCAACAGCGCGGTGCGGGTGGCGCGGACGGCGCTTCCGGACCGCGTCCCCGCACCCCCCTGGCTGCACCCGGTGGACCATCCGGGCATCGCCTTCGAGAGCACCGAGCAGGCGCGTACCTGGTTCCGCGCGGAGCACGCCGTGCTGACATCTGCCGTGGAGCAGTCGCTGGCGTCGGTACCCGACGCCCTGCGGACGGCCGTGGACCTGCTGACGCTGATCGCGGTCTGCAGCCTGTTTCCGAGCCGTGGTCACTACGAGGACGCCTGTCGGCTCGCGGGATCGGCCGCCCGGCGGGCGGCGGAGGCGGGTGAACCCGCGTACCGGGCCCGGGCGCTGCACACGCGGGCATGGCTTTCGTGTCTGGTGGGCGAGTACGCGGCGGCGGAAGCGGACCTGCGCGAGGCGCTCGACTGGGCGGAGACGACGGGCAGTGCCCGACGCCTTCACATGTCCGGGGTCCTGCTGGCCCTCGTCCTGCGCGCCACGGGACGCGTCGGGGAGTCGGAGGCCGCGATGGCCAGGGCCGAGCGTTTCGCGGGTGACCCGGAGGACCCGGCAAGCCCTTCCGGCTTCGCCCGGTTCGTCGCGCGCCTGCACGTCGCCGTGGGCGCGGACCAGCCGCCCTCCGGGCTGCCTCTGATCACACCCGTGATGCGCCGGGTGGACGCCCACGGGACCTCGCTGGTCAAAGCGCAGGGCGTGGTCCGACTGGGGGCCGCACTGAGCGGGCTGGCCACGTCGGACGACTGATCGAGGACGGGAGGGGTGAGGCGGTCGGTCGATGTGCCGCCGCGCGCCGGGATCCACGACGGCGTCCCCGGAGAGGGAAGAGGGACGGCACGGGCGCGAGGGCGCCCTCTCCGCGCGGCTGGAGGGCGCGCCCTGATGCGGCTGCGGGGCCCGGGGCAGGCGCGGTGCTTCTCCAGGGAGGGGCCAGCTGACCGTGGGCTGACCGCCGTAGACTGACGCGATGGGGATCTTCGGACGACTGAACGGCACCAGGCGCCCGGCGGGCGGCGTGCCACCGCTCACCGCGGCCGCGGTCCGCGACGCCATCCTCGCGGTGAGCAGTGCGGAGGCGCCCTATCGGGTGCGTCTCGCCGGCCCTTCGGAGAACGCCGATCTGATAGCGGACTGGCGGATCCGGCATCGCTCCTCCGGCGAGGATGTGGACCTGCGCCTGAGCATCCGCATGCGGCTCGACCCTCACCGGCGCGAGGTGCGGGCCCTCCAGGAGCAGCGGTCGAGCACCAGGGGCCGGCTGTCGGCGTCGCGCGAGTACGGCCGCGGGCCCGGGTTCTCGGTGGAATGGACGTATGAGCGGGGCCCCGACGGCCGTCGCCGCAGGGTCAAGACGTTCGACACCCGGGACATGAGGAACGTCCTGCGCGAGGCGGTTGTCGGCGCCGGGTGGACCTGGCGGCCCCGCCTGCTGAAGCTCTGACCGCCGGGGACAGGTGCACCCTGCACCACGGACGCCCATGAAGAGGACGGTTCCCGACCGAGGACGCCCGGCGGATCGGAGTCGGGTCCGCTCGTGATCCGCCGGGCAGGTGTGCAGGGTCGGCTCCCGCCCTACTCCCCTACGTCAGCTGCAGCGAGCTGGCGCGGTCGTTCATCGCGTCGCCGACGTACGGGGTGGCGGAGGTGTACAGCTGGCTCGTGCCGTTGTAGTGGATGTCCGAGTACAGCGCGACCCAGCAGTTGTTCGCGGGGAGCACGGAGCTGATCCCGTCGTTCCAGCCGCTGAGGTCGTTGTAGCCCCAGTCCCACGTCCCGTTGTCCTTGCACTTCTCGGGGATCTCCATGGTCCAGGAGGCGCCGCCGTAGTTCCAGTCCCAGTAGAAGACCGCGCCTACGACGCCGCCCTCCGCCCGCGCCGCGAGGCCTGCGCCGGCGGGGGCGTTCAGCTCGGCCACGAACGCCTTGTTCTCGGCGGCCTTCTCCGGCACCGTGGGCGCGTCGGTGACCCGGCCGTCGGTCGCGTCGGCGATCGCCTCACGGAAGGTGTCGTAACACGTGGTCGTGTGCGTGCTGACGTGGGCGACGCAGTGGGCGCCGGTCTTGGCCCGAGGGGTCGTGGTGGCGGAGGCGGAGGCGGAGGTGCTCGCGATCGCCAGTCCCGCGGAGGCGATCAGGATCGCCGCGCGTCGTGCGTTCCGTGCGGAGGACATAGGAATCTCCCGAGTTCGGTCGACTGTCTCTTCTGGCTGTGCTGCCTGGTGGCAGAGATCAGTGCACCGGGGCTGTGTCCACGGCCCGTAAACGATGGATGAACGGTGCAACGTGACGTGCCAGTCGGGCGGGATCGGTTACCGCAGGACCCTTGCGGCCGCGAACTGCTTCTGAATCCCGCACAGTTGAACGCCCCATGAGCCGGCCGCAGCCGTGCGCGCCACCGTCGGCCCCCGTTCCTCAGCGTCCGAGCAGGGCCCGGGCGATCGCGTCGGAGATCGGCTGGGCCGTACTGTCCTCGTAGAAGCTGTAGGCGGGGCTGGGGTTGACCTCGAAGCAGACGAACTCGCCGTCGTCGGTGAGGACGAGGTCGATGCCGGCCAGTGCGAGACCCAGCCCGGTGGCCAGGTCCGCGCAGCGCAGCGCCAGTTCGTGGGGCGGGGTCCATGGCGTGAGGTGGGTGCGGCTCGCGTAGCGGTAGTCCACCTGGTCGGTCTCGATGCGCGTGGCGAAGACCTCGCCGGCGACGACGTGCACGCGGATGTTCACGCCGGGGACGTACCGCTGGAACTGGACGGGGCACGAGCGGATCCGCGGGAGCCGGGCGGCGGCCTCGTCGTCGAGGAGCCGTACGATCGAGCGCACCGCGCTGATCGACTTGTAGACGACCCGGCCGTGCCGTTCCCGGAAGGCCAGGGCGAGGTCGGGATCGTCGGTGACGAGGGTCTCCGGCACGCGGAACCCGGCGCGGCGGATCAGCTGGGACTGGTAGGGCTTGGAGCGGTTGGTCGCCGTCGCGGAGGCGCGGTTCATCACGCGTCCCGGCGCGATCTCGATCCAGGTCCCGAGGGCTTCGTGCCAGGCCTGGCAGTGGCGCAGCGTCCCCTCGCCCGCGCCGCGCATCTCCGGCAGCAGCCGCCAGTCCATGAGGCGGGTGTAGATGCCGGTGACGTCGGAGCACGGGACGGTCCGGCCGTCGCAGCTCAGGTGGCCGTGCACCCCCGTGCCGTCCACACGGACGTCGATCGGGGTGTCCGTGAAGCGGCGCTGGTGCAACACGGCGTACGGCAGCCCTCGGCGTCGCAGGGCGTCGGTGACGAGGGCGATCGGGCGCTCGCTCGCGATGCCGCAGACGATGATCACCGGGGTCTCGCCGGCAGTCGGGTCAGGTACGTGTGGAGGCCGTCGAGCATGGGAGCGCCTGCGATCCGCAGGTCGGGCAGGAGCGTGGCCCCCGCGAATCGCGCACCCTGCGGGACGTGTGCGTCGGACTTCAGACGGATGCCCAGGAGATCAGCCCTCGCGCCGCGGGCCAGGCGGAGGCAGGCAGGGGCAAGGGCGTCGGGCACTTCGCCTCCCTGGACGCCGTAGACGTCGTCGCCGAGAACGAGCAGCGTGCTGGTGGGCGGCCGGTCCGTGGACGGTTCGTGCGTGGTGTCGTCGGTCAGCCTCAGCTGCGGCACCGTCAGTCCCGCCGCCGCGGCGAGCACGGTCCACTCGGCGGGCGAGCGGAGGGTGCCGGACAGGCCGAGGGGGCTGGGGCGGTTGACCGTCACGGGAGCGAGGCACTGGAGCCAGCTGAGGACGAGCGCGTCCCACTCCGTCATCGCGTAGGAGGTGTCGGCCGGGGAGGCGAAGCGGAGGTGATCCAGGGGTGCGTGGGTGAGCCGGTTGAGTACGCCGCGGACGGCGTCGCTCGCGAGGCTGCGGCGGCCGGGCAGGGTGAGCTCGAAGCTCGCCCGCTCGTGGCCGGGAGTCCCCTCGGCCGTCCGGGTCTGTTCCGACCCGCCCCGGCCCTTCTCGTCGTCCCCTGGGTCCTCGATCCGGTGCGTGGAGCGTACGGTGCGGGTCAGCGTCCCGCCGTCGACGACCTCCACCGGGTCGAGCCCCCGTGCGCGCAGCCCGGCGGCGGCCCAGTGGGCCGCACGGTCCCCTGCGTCGCACAGCACCAGCCACATGACGACCGCCGCCACGCCTACGGGCTCGGGGCCTCATGGACGAGTGCGCTCGTCGCCATGTCGGGGCGCAGCTCCGGGGGGATGAAATGCACGTGCCGGGCGGCGGCACCCGTCCAGGCGAGGAGAGGAGCGAGGGGACGCGGGAGGAGGTCGCCGACCATCATCAGCTCCTGCGGCGTGTCCTTGTGCTCCTTGTCCTTGCCGTCCTTCTCCTTCTCCTTGCCCTCCTTCTCCTTCTCCTTCTCCTTGCCCAGCTTCTCGGAGACGCTGAGATGGAGCGTGCGCTGCTCCACGTCACGGGTGTCGGCATCGAGGACGAAGTCGGTGGAGTGACTCTTGTGTCCGGCACCGAAGGGGATGAATTCGACGGGAGGGACTTTGATGGTGAGGTGCCCGCAGCCGTTGGTCGGGATGGTGGGTGTCCGCTCGTCCAGGACGAAGCCGTCGCCGAGGTCGGTGCCCGCCGGGGTGAAGATGGTGAGGTCTCCCGTACCGATGTTGGCCACGTTCACCACGATGTCCTCGGGGGTGCCTCCCGCGAGGGCGATCCGGCCGTGGGACCGTTCCATCAGGAGCCGCGGTTGAAGGGTGTCCTGTTCGAGGTCCGAGACGACCCATACGAAGAGCAGTTCCACCGCGGCCTTGTTCGTGATCCGTAGGTGCCAGGGCAGGTCGGACGGTTTGGTGATGTCGATGCTGATCAGGATCACGCCCCGGAGCTCGGGGGTCCAGGAGGCCGTGGCGACGGGTGTCCCGAAGTCGTCCGTGACCGTCACGGTCTCCGGCTCGCGCGGCACCGGAGCGAAATCGCCGACTCCCACGCGCAGGTCGACGGCCGGGGCCGGTTCCCCGGGTGGCGAACAGTCCTTTCCGAGGGCGATGAGGCGTATGAACATGCCGGTCAGCTGGGCACCCACTTCGAAGGCGACCGGAGTGCTGGGCGGCGATCCCGGGGCGAGTCGCAGCGGCCCGTCTTTGGGGAACATCTGGAAGACAGGGTCGACCATGGTCACCACGCTCCTAGGGGGACGATGTCGGCGTAGACCAGCCGCCCGGGGCCCTCGACGGCGGATCCCGTCTCGTTCGTGGCGGGCGGATGCGTCTCGTACTCCTGGACGACGATGCGCTGGGGGCGGGCCCCGGTGGCGGGGAGGTCGAGGTCGCGGGCCTGGCCGAGGGGGCCGGAGGTCTTGAAGACGGTGCTCCAGCCCGCGCCGCCGTTCGCGGCCGGGTCGGATCCGACCTGGAGTTCGGTACGGACGAGGTTCGACCGGGGGCCGGCCGGGCCGAGGCCTTCGACGAGCACGGTGGCCCGTCCCGTCGTCCGGGTGACGACGAGGCGGCGGTGGGGAGGGAGCTGGACGGGCTCCGTCCGTACCGAGGGGGACAGGGTGGGCACGCCGTCGACGGTGTGGGACTGGTAGCGGGCCAGGGCAAGGCGGACGAAGGGGAAGTAGGAGGCGGTGACGAGCGGGGACAGGTCGATGTCGGCGTACCAGCGGTCGGCCTCCTCGTCGAAGCGGACGGGGTACGAGACCACGTCGACCGCGCGTTCCAGTTCGGGCAGGTCCGCCCGGTCGCCGCGCGGGGCGACGACGTCGCTCTGGCCGAGGACCGGGGGCGGGGCGCCGGTGGTCCAGATCGGGTCGCGGCCCGCGACGCTGACGTACCGCAGCACGTCGGCGGGGGCGGACGGGCCGGGCCAGGTGAGGACGGCGAGGCGTTCGTCGTCCCCGGAGACGTACCAGGGCCGTTCGAGCAGGACCCGAAGGCCGCCTCCGTAGCGCCAGCGGGTGAGCGTCGTCTGGCCGTCGTGCGTACGGGTCCAGCGGAACGTCGGCACGGTGTGGAGGACCTTGGGCGCGGGCGGCCGGGCGGAGCTCGGCACGTCCGTGACCTCCAGGACGCCCTCGCTCAGGCAGGCCTGGGGGTCTGCGGCGGTGGCGCGGGGGAAGCAGTCCTGGAAGCGGGAGACGGCGGTGGCGCGGTACGTGACGTGCCGGCGGCGCGTGTCGCCGAACTCCTGGCGGATCTCGGGGAACGCCTCGTGCTGGGGGGCGCGCTGGATGTCGTACGGGCCGAGGATCGCGGTCTGGCGGCGCGTGGTCGGCTTCTGCGGCGGAACGTCCTCCTGGTCGGTCCATTCGGCACGCAGGTCCAGGCGGCTGGTGCTGGCGATGTGGAGGTGCAGGCCGTCGGTGCGCAGGACGGTGCTGGTGTCTCCGGCGGTCCGGCGGGCGGCGAGCAGGCCGGAGGGGATCGCGAGGGGGCGCTGCACGGCGTGGACGAGCGTGACGGTGCGCGGCGGTGTGACGAGGCGGTTGCGGCCCTCGACGATGGGTTTGAACGCGGCGGGGTCGGTGGGGTCGATGCCGAGCCAGGTGACGATGCCGAACAGCTGGACGCTGCGGGTGCCGGGGCATGAGGGGATGTCGAAGGTGACCTCTTCGGCGGGGCCGAGCGCGACGGTGAAGGTGCGCTGGTCCGGGGAGCGGGTGAGGGTGCAGCCGCCGGGGCCGCCCACGAGGCGGAGCGCGATCGGCGCATACGCCGGCCAGGTGCCCTGCCACAGGCCGGTTCTCTTGTCGCCGACGACCGTTCCGTACTTTCCGGAGTCGGGGTCGATGGGCCTGCGGCGTGGGTTGAGGGCGAGGTGCGAGGTGGCCGGGTCGGGGAGCCAGGGCAGGGAGACGCCCGTCTCGGGGAGGAAGACGTACGGGGCGGGGACGGCGGAGCCGGTCTCCGTGCCCACGACGACCGCGCCGGTGATGTCGGAGAGGGACCGGTCGGCGCGTTTGGCGACCTCGAAGAGCTCCTTCACCTTCGCGGTCGGTACGTCGGGGCCGAGGGCGCCGTCGAAGGTGCGCTCGTGCTGGAGGGCCAGTTCGAGGGAGCACGCGGGGGCGAGGAGGTGGCGGAGGTCGAAGGCGCGGTGGCCGTGGGCCGCCGCGTACGCCTCGACCGTGGTGTCGCGGTCGCTGCGGATGACCATCAGGTCGAGGGTCTCGCCGTCGGCCAGTTCGCGGGTGGGGACGAGTTCCGGGGGCGGGAGCGGCTCGAAGCGGTGGTGCCGGAAGACGTTCGTCCGTTCCTCCTCGGGCCCGATCTCGTCGGGGCGCAGGCCGCCTCCCGCGAGGTCGGCGATCCGGACGCGGAGGCGGTAGTCACGGCCGAAGCGCAGGCGGGGCAGGGATCCGGGGTCGGTTTCGACGGCTGCTTCGAAGGGGGGCGGGTCGGCGGTCGCCGTCATCTCGTCCCCCGTGTCGACGATCCGCTCGGGCCGCTCGGCCACCGGGCTCCAGCCGTCCCAGCGCATCACGATCTGGTGGAGGTACAGGGCGTCGTGCGCGCCTGCCCCGGTCGTCGACGCCTCGGGGCGGACGAATCCCTCTTCGAGGAGGCCTGCGGGGCCACCACCGCCGGACGCGTCCTGCCCGATCCTCACATCACCGATCGTGTAGCGGACGCGGCGGCGGCAGAGCGGGTACCACTGCCTCCTGGCGACGTCGAAGACGTCCACCCGGTAGCCGCCGAGCAGTGAATCCGCCGTCACCGGCTGGGAGGTGAGGCCGGCGGCCGTGGCTCGCTGGGCGGCCCGCTGGAGCTGCCTGTGGTGCTCCTCGGCGCGATCCCGCTCGACGAGGGCGAAGCCCATCGAGCGCAGGGCGGGCAGCGCGCCGACGTCCGCCCGGTCCTGCGAGTCCGTCCGGGCGCGGTCCGACTCGGCGACGCCGACCATGCGCAGGGCGGCGCCGTCGACGTCGAAGGGCATCACCTCGTACCGCGATCCGGCGTCGCCGGTGGGGGACGCCACGCCGGCTCCGGCCAGGGGCAGCATGCCGCGCTTGAGTTCGGTGGCCGCCGGTGCGGCGAGTGACGCGGTGACGAAGCGGTTCCCGTCGAGGAGGTAGGCGGTCTTCGGGGACAGGTCGTCCTGGGTGGCGTGGGTCCAGCCGGGTGGCACGGAGCCGTCGGGATTCGGCCAGTGCGGGACGACACGCAGTTCCTTGGCGCCGGCGGCGTCCGTCAGCCCGGCGGGGTCCACGGCGAGGTCGATCAGCAGTCCGAGCGCGCGGAGGAGCAAGGGGTGGTCGGCGAGGCGGGACACGGTCTCGTGGAACTCGCGCACGGGCGCGGCGGTGGGCGGTGGCAGCGCCGTGAACGCGTCGGATTCGCGCTGGTAGAAGGCGTACGCCCGGGCCAGTGCCGATCGGGAGGACGGGTCGTTCTCCGCCGTGCGGTCCAGGGGTGTCAGGCGCGCCTGCCACATCGCGCTCACCCGGCTCAGCTCCGCCCTCAGCTCCGGGTCGGTCGCGGGCGACTCCCCGTCGTGTTCGAGGTGGACGCGAGCCGTGGCCGTGTACGCCTCGCGTACCTCGGCGGCGGCCTCGGAGGCCGGGAACTCGCGGACCTCACGTTCGTCGTAGGAGCTGGTCCCGTACGGGACCACCGGCGAGTCGCCGGTGAACAGTGCCTTCCAGGCGGAGAGTTGGAGTTCGGGGGTGAAGCGGACCTTCTTCTGTTCGATGGTGAGGTGCGGGACCTGGAAGGAGGTGACGGGCTGCGCTCCACGGAAGACGTCGAACCGGAGGGAGGCGAGCCGTTCGGGCCAGGTCTGCATCCCGAAGTCCGACAGCTTCCGGTCTCCCGGGGGGCCGATCAGCCGGGGGGTGAGGAGGACGGACAGCAGGGCCAGCGGGGTGGAGTGTTCCGGGACGAGGGCAACCCGCCCGGCGGGGATCGGGGTCCAGACGAACTGTCGCCGCAGGTCGGTGGTCGGCATCGTCACTCCTTCGCGAAGGCCCGGCAGTACGTCTGCCACGGGAACGAGGAGCCCTGAGGCCCGAGCGCGGCCTCGACGGTCGAGGTCGGCGACGAGGCTTCCTCGAAGACCTGCGCCCCCTCCAGAGACGCCGCCGGGGCGTGCCGGGGGTCGGCGACGAGGCTGGGGCCCTTGAAGCTCTTGTGGCATTCGAGGGTGACGGAGGTGGACCAGAAGGTGAGGTCGACGGTGATCACGAGCCGGGCGGAACCGCGCAGCTCGTTGCTCTCCACGTCGTAGGTGAGGCTGAGTGTCAGCTCCACGGAGACCCTGATCAGGCCCAGGACGGAGACGCTGCCACCGATCCGCAGATAGCCCGTGATCTCGATCGTGCCGCCCTTCTTGACGAAGACGACACCGCCGAACACGTGGACCTCTCCGGACGCGACGCCGAAGTCCATGGCGACGCTGGCGCCGAACTCGATTCCGCCGACGAACCGCTGCAGACCCTCGTCGGAGCCTCCGGCGCTCACTCCGAGCTCCAGGTAGCCGCCGCCTCCGAAGCCGCTGACGGTGACGAGGAAGGGCCGTTCTCGTGTGGCGAAGGCGAAGTCGATCTCGATGGGACGCTGTTCGAGAGAGAGGGTGAGTCCGATGCGTATGGCCAGGTTCTGCAGGGTGAAGACACCCATGCCGAGGGTGGGCACGGCGATCGTGTACGTGGCCCTGATCTGGAGCGCCGAGACCTCGACGCGCGGCCCGCCGCGCCCCGCCTGCGGGATCTTCTCGGCCAGCGTCTTGACGAAGTTCAGCTTCCCGGCGAGCCGCGCGTCCGCGAGCTCGAAGGTGAGGGAGGGGTTCTCCCCGGAGTTGCCGGTGAAGCGGACCTTCTTGAAGGTGAGGACGACGAGCGCGGAAGCGCGGGTCGGGATCTCCAGCGTGAAGTCCGTGACCTCACCGGTCGTGCGCAGCTGGGGCCGCCCGTCGACGACCTGGGAGAGGACCTCCAGGAACACCTTGGACGTGGGTGTCTTCGGGTGGAAGGGTTCTACCTCCGTCGTCAGCTTCTCGCTCCACGTCAGCTTCGCGGACGGCGCACCGACCACATCGGACCAGGTGATCTGTGGACGCGAGGTGATGACGGACACGATGCGGCGGAGCGAGATGACGCCGAAGAGTCTGGCTTCCTCGGCGAACATGTCCTGTGGCCTCGGCGGGAAGGGGCCGCCGGCGATCGGTCCGGCCAGGCGGGAGATCTCGGTGACGGCCATGTTCGGCGCGGCCACCATGCCCGTACGCGCTCCGGCGGCGGCGAAGTCGATGACCTTCGGTTCCAGGAGGGCGAGCAGGACCTCGGGCCGCTGGCCGCCCGTGGCCGTCAGGAACGCCTTCGAGAACTCTGCCGGCACCGTCGGCGACGATCCGATCAGCTGGCGCACGGCCGGCAGCGCGACCTCCATGCGGGTGACGCGGGGGTGGAATCCGACGCCGTTCGCGGCGAGGGCGGCGCCGACGCCGCCGAAGGACATCGACCGTACTTCCTGGACCGCGCCTTCGAGCGGCTGGGTGGCCGTCTTCATGGCGAGCGCGATCCTGCGGCCGATCTCTCGCGTGGGGTGTCCCACGTCGCGCCGGACGTCCGAGCGGGGTCCGGCGGCGTACTCGGAGTCGAGCGAGTCGGCGTGGGAGGTGCCGACGGCCGCGTCGTCGACGAACAGCATCGGCAGCCGGAAGTCGACGACCTCGCGGTCCGCCCGCGCACGTACGGTGAACTCGACGGCCGCTCCCGACTGCGTGGGCCAGAACGCCTTGCTCGGGAGCCACACCGCCGGATCCAGGTCCGTCAGCTGCCGGGGTTCGACGGACACCTCCTGGAAGGGGAAGGCACGCTCGTACGCCCTGCCGGCGGTGTCGCCGATGCCGTAACTGCGGGTCGGCTCGGTGACGATCAGCGTGCGTGTCGTGCGGAGAGCCGCCACGGCCGGGGACTGCCGGTCGAACCGGCGCTCGGTGACCTCGACGAAGGCGGCCCGGTGTCCGAAGGGGAAGAGCGCGCCGCGGGTGAGGACGCGGACGTAGTAGTCGCGGCCCATCGCGGCCTGGTGGGTCCAGTCCAGTGTGGGCCACGAGGCGGAGGCGTCGAACCAGGCGCCGAACGCGCTGAGGATGAGCCGGTCGACCGTCACGGGCGGGTCGGCGGACTGCACCCCGAGGGCCGCGATCGCCCCCGTGTAGTGGCCGAGCGGGGTGGCGAGGGACGGCTCGTCCGGGAGTGCCTTGACGGGCCTCACCCGCAGCGCGTCGGCCCCGTCGGGCCGCGTGATCCGGCTGTGCCACAGCTCCGTGGTGCCGTCGTGGCCGACGGCGGGCAGGGTGTGGTGCGTGCAGTGGGCGCCGTTCGGCAGCTGGAGGAGCAGTCGCCAGGGCAGTTCGAGGCGGGCTCCTTCCGCTCCCGCGGTCTCGGGCGTCGTGACCAGGGGCAGTTGGCGCATGGCGGTCAGGATGCCGTCGACCGTGAGCGGTACGGCCTCATGGCCGAGGGCGAAGGTCAGCCGGGAGGGACCCGCGATCCGCGCCTCGCTGGTCGTGCCCGTCTCGGAGACGGTCTCGGCGATGTGCTGCGGCGGGAACTCCACGACGAGCCGTGCGTCTGCCTGCGCGGCGAGGACCTCCACCACGCCGTCGGCGCGGACCCGTTCCCGCAGTCCGCTTCCGTGGACGGTCAGCGCGACGAGGTCTTCGGGGCGCAGCGCCTGGTAGCCCCGTACGTCGGCCCAGATGTCGATGAGCCTCCAGTCGGACCAGGTGCGGTCGAGCTGCCGGTGCATCAGGGCCGTACCGGCCCAGACCGTGAAGACGTGGGTGGGCCCGGCCTCGTCGAGGGCGGCGGCGAGGTGGGGGGCGGTCGCGTCGCCGGTGGTGAGGTCCCCGCCGAGGTCGTCCCACCGGGAGGGCTCCGTCCGTGTCCTGTGCCACAGTCTGCGACCGGCGACGGCGAAGAAGTCACGCTGCGTCGCGGCGAAACCGGTGGGACGGAGGTCGGCTGCGGAGCGTCCCCCTTCGGAGAGCTGCCCGCGGAGGAGCCTCAGCTGCTCGTCCGCCAGTGGCCGGTCGGTCGCCGCGGGCTCCGCCGCGAGCGGGTCGGGGGAGGTCCACGGGGTCCAGCCGTGGCCGGACAGATCGCCGAGGACGTCGCCGAATGCGTCATCGGCTCCGCCGCCCGCCTCGGCCCCGGCGCCGGCACCGGCCTTCTCGGCCTCGTCCTCTTCACGGAGCGTGGTCCCGTCACGGGCCGCGGCGAAGAGTCTGTGCCGCGCTCCGCGACCGCAGTCCAGGGCGAGGAGCTCGATCCGGCCGGGGCCGGAACGCAGCGCGGTCAGCCAGCCGGTGTGCTCCGGCGCTCCGGGCGACGGCCACGGCCTGCCGAGGGAGTGCCACGCCCCCCACTGGCCTCGGTCCGCGTCGGGGGACGTCCTGAGCGTCCTGTGCCACACACCGCCGTCGCCGTCACCGACGAACAGGTCGAGGCGGCCGGGTGCGGCCGAGCAGGCGGTGAGGGCGGTCATCCTGGAAGCGATCACGGGGCGTCACCTCGTACGCCGGTCAGAGCGTCTGGTAGACGGGCGCTCCGGGCCCCTGCGCCGTGTGGAGCGCGTGTCCGGACGCGAGAGCGGGGCCGGACGGGGCCGCGGCCAGACGGCTGGAGTAGTACTCCACGCGGTTGATGTAGTAGTCCCACGGGAAGTACGGACCGGGGTCGGTGTGGCTGTTGCCGGGCACGTTGTAGTGGCCGCCGAAGCCCGTGAACCAGTCCCGCTCGTCCGGGGCGAGCGGCACCTCGATCGGGATGCCGTACACGGCACACAGGTACGCGGACAGCTCCGCCGAGGAGTCCATCATCTCCTCGGTCCAGTCGGCGGGGTAGGTGGCCCCGGGGTACCCGAACTCGTGCTCGATGCCGAAGTAGCGGGTGTTGCCACCCTTGCAGTGCCAGGCCGTGTACCGCCCGTCCCGCGGGCCGGCGGTGTCGGGGTCGGGCAGCGGGACCATCTGGACGCGCCGGCCGTCCCTGGCGACGATGAAGTGCGCCGAGACCTTGGACGCCGGGTTCTGGAAGTGGCCGATGGCGCCCGCGTACTGGCCCTGCGTGTAGTGGACGACGATGCCCTGCGGGACCAGAGGGCCCCACGCGTCACGGTTCGGACTGTTCGTGTAGGGAACCTCGGGCCGCTTGAGGTTCCACAGGTTCTCGTGCGAGGCCAGGCCCGACTGCTCGGCCACCTCTCCGTTCGTCTGCACGGCGTACATCGATTCCTCGCCGCACTTCGGGCAGGTGAACTGCATGTTCTTGATTGTCATGTCGCCCTCCGGAGAACAATCCGGTTCAGGGAGATGCCCTGCACACAAGGGAGGGGAAAGGATCGTTGATGAGGCAACTTCTCGGTCGTGCCGGACCGTTCCCGTTCCGCACGGAGCTGCCTCCTTCCATACTCGTACGCTTTCCGCAACCGCTCAACCGGTGTGCGTGCGCATGCGAGCCCGGACGGTCACCGGCGGGCTCAACAGCACGCCACGGAAGCACATTTGGCACCCATTGACACTCCTCCACGAGTGGCACGAACGAGGGGCCGGGTCCACGCTGAAAGAGCGATGCCGATCCCGTCGCGCGCCCGCACACTGGAGGCGAACAAAAGTGGTCGAGAACATGATGAAAGGTCAACAGAACGACCTCACCTCACTCATGGACCGGGCGTCGAAGCGTGACGCCACCGTCCCCTTCGAGGGCTACAGTCGCGATGACGGCAACATCCCGGGCAACCTTCTGATCGTCGAGTCCGGTGACTGTGTGTACTCCTTCGCCAAGTCCGACATCATGGACCGGGAGACCATCGGCGAGGACCGGATCAGGGTGTATGTACGGGAGGGGGCCTCCGTATTCCGTCTGGACCGGATGCGCGCCGGAGAACCGCAGGGCGCCTTCATGGTCGCCATGGAGAACGTCGCACCGCCGACGAGCCCCGCCGTGCCGGGAGAGCCGAGGCCGGCGAGCGGGCCCGCCGAAGCGATGGAGCACATGGCTCCTCCACCGGCCATCGACGCGCCGGGGGCGCCGCACTACGCGGCGACGGGCACGGAGTCGGCACAGACCGCCCGGCCGCGGGTGCTCGCCCCGCCCCTCTCCAGCGTCGGCGGCTACTGGACGAACAGCTGCATGGGCGGCGACGCCTACGTCAACAACTGCGCCCACTTCCTGTCGGACGCGTTCATCCGCGCGGGGTACACGGAACTCTCCACGGCCAACCCGTTCATCAACGCCCGGTGCAACACCTACGCCCGACGGCCCGTCAGAGCACGTGACATGTGGGCCTGGTTCGCGTCGAAGGCGGTGCGCACGAGCTCGGCACCGACGCCGTACACAGGATGGTGGGCCGTCTTCCAGCTCGACGAGGCCGTGTACTGGGGTGGTCACGTGGTGCTCTTCGACTCCGACTCGTGGTCGTACTACGGAACGGGCTGGCACGGCACGTGGCGCCAGTACATGTACCAGTGGTGAAGGCACAGCACCCGGCCGACCCGGGAACTCGAAGACCGGTGAGGTCGGGTGAAGACGGGAGGGGCTCGTCCGGAAGGAGACCGGTGGTGAACGCGCTTCTGTATGCCCGGAGCAACCGCATCGTCGAGCTGATGCAGCAGCCCACGGAACGGCGTGACGCCGACTGGATGCGGGAGGCGGCGCAGCAGGCGGTCCTGCTGGAACTCGCCACGCTCCCGCCGTATCTGTGCGGCTGGTGGTCGATCGACACGTCTACCGGGGACGGCACCGTCTTCGACACCCTGCGCGAGATCATCTTCGACGAGATGTCGCACCTCGGTCTGGCGTGCAACATGCTCACCACGATCGGCGGGACTCCCGTGCTCGCCGACGACACGGTGGTGCCGAGGTATCCCGGACCGCTGCCGGGAGGTGTGCGGCCCGAACTCTCCGTCTTCCTCAGCGGAATGACGAAGGACGCGGTGGAGATGTACTCGCGCATCGAGGAACCGGACCACCCGCTCGTGCGGGCCGTTGCGGAGCACACCTCGATCGGGGCCTTCTACACCGCGCTCCTGGAAGCGTTCCGTGAGCACCCGGAGCGGATCACCGGCGCCCGGCAGCTGACCATGTTCATGCCCCATCACGGTGAGGGGAACAACGTCGTGCCCCTCACCACGCTCGCGGCCGTCGAGTCGGCCATCGACGTGATCAAGGAACAGGGCGAGGGCACGTCGGCCTCGCCGGACAACCCGCACCCGGGGGCGGAGGGAGAGCGCGCCCACTACTACGCCTTCCGGGAGATCTTCCACGGGCGCAAGCTGGAGAGGAACCCCGAGAGCGGGAAGTTCGAGTTCACGGGCGCGGAGATCGCCATGCCCGACACCCTGCGCATGGGGGTCGTGCCCGAAGGCGGCTGGCCCCGGACGGGACCGTCCGCACCGGACGCGGAGACGATCCAGGTCCTCGACGAGTTCAACCAGGCGTACAGCGCCCTGCTGCGCTCGCTGGAGAAGCCGTGGCAGGAGAGCGACGCGTCCCAGGCGGAGAGTCTGCTGTTCGACGCGGTAGGGCAGATGTCCGCCCTGCAGGACCCGGCACAACGGCTGATGGCCCGCCCGATCCCCGGCGGCGGCGGCAAGACCTACGGGCCGGAGTTCCGCTACGTGGCTCCCTGACGGACGCGCGCCCGCGAGCGGGGGCGCGCGCCCCCGCAGGCCGTGCGTACGCCCCTGCCAACCCGGTGAAATCGGCACCGCTTCGGCTCCACCGGGTGGTTCGCGGCTCTGCCACGCGCCGTGACCGGGGTTAGCGTCGGACACGTTCCGATCCCCCATCCCCCCGGCGGGAGCCCCTTGCGCGTCCGTGGGCGGAGAACGGCGACAATCCGATGAACGTGCCCCACCCCCCGCGGGTCCGCTGATGGCGGCCGCCCCCCTGCCCCAACTGGCGATCGACGTCCGCGACGGGCTCGTCCCCCTGCTCCCGGACCTCTCGGGGCTTCCCGACGCCGAGCGCCGGAAGCGCCTGGCGCAGGCGTTCGGGCTGCCGTCCGACGCGCTGACCCCGGAGGCGCTGCTCGCGCGGTTGGCGGTGCCGGGCGCGGGGGCGCCGGGGGACCTGTGGCCGGTCCTCGTCGACCTGCTGCGGACGGCGGTACGAGGAGCGACGCGGGCGGCGCCGAACTGGTCGCTCGCGATCGACAACGTTCTCCGCGCCGGCCCCACCGGGGTCGAGGCGCTCGGCACCACCCTTCCCCCGGTGCTGAACCTCAGCTTCAAGCTGAGCGACGCGCTCAGCCTGGTGCCGGGGCTCGCCGTACGGGACGGGGTCAGTCTCGTGCTCGCCCTGCCCACCGCCGTACCCGACGACTCCACCCTCGCGTTCCGGGCCGACGGCATGGAGCTCGCGCTCGCGGACCACGAGCTGCTGAAGCTCCTCGCCCCCGATGGTCTCTCCTTCAGAAGCAGTCTGGGCGTCCTCCTCGACAAGAAGGGGCTGCGGCTCGAGGGCGGCAGCAACGGCAAGGGCATCGCCCTTCCCCTGGACCGCGCCCCCGCCGGACTGCGGGCGCCCTCACTGTACGTGTCCTCCCGCGACGGCGGACTCCAGATCATCTCCTCCTTCCGCGCCTCGCTGCTCGGCGTCGCGGACGCTACGGTCGACGGGGCGGGCCTCGAAATCCGTCCGACGGCCGGCGGGTACACGCCATCGGTGATGCCGCCGAAGGGCCTCGGACTCACCCTGGCCCTCGGTCCGGCGAAGGGCGGCGGATTCCTCGGCGAGCAGGACGGGCAGTACCGCGGCGCGCTCTCGCTCAGCCTGGGCGTCGTCGAGGTGAAGGCGTTCGGCATCCTGCAGCCCAGCCCGCCGTCGGTGCTCGTGGCACTGAGCGCCGAGTTCACCCCGGCCATCGAACTGGGCCTCGCCTTCACGCTCAACGCCGTCGGCGGTCTGGTCGGCGTGGGCCGCGCGCTCGACCGGGTGGGCCTGGCCGCGGTCGTGCAGTCGGGTCACCTGGACGACCTGCTCTTCCCCGCGGACGCCGCCGCGGCGGCGCCCCGGATCCTGACCACCATGGGGACGGTGTTTCCCGCGCGGGCCGGGAGCACGGTCGTCGGACCGATGTTCCGGGTCGGCTGGGGGCGCCCGGTCTCGTTCGTCACGGCCGACGTCGGCGTGGTGCTCGAACTGCCCAGCGGGGTGGTCGGCATCCTCGGCCGGCTGCGGATCGCGCTGCCCGCCCCGCAGGCACCGGTCATCGACCTGCGGGCCTCGGTCGCGGGCGTCGTCGACGCCGCCAACGGCCTGGTCGAGATCAACGCGAACCTCGCCGGCTCCCGGCTGCTCACGGCCTCGGTGGAGGGCGGACTCGCCCTGCGGGCGAAGTCGGGCCAGGACGCGACGTTCATCCTCAGCGCCGGCGGTTTCCACCCCCGCTACACCCCTCCCGCGGGCTTCCCGACACCGAAGCGCCTGACGATCCCGATCGCTGACAGCCCGTTCCTGAAGGTCGTCTTCTCCGGCTACTTCGCCCTCACCCCCGGAACCGTCCAGGCGGGCGCGGAGTTGTCCGCCGTCATCGGGACGCGCAGCACCGGCGTGTCCGGGAGGCTCTCCTTCGACGCGCTGGTGCGCTGGGAGCCGAGCTTCGGCGTGATGCTCGACCTCGGCGGCTCGTTCGCGCTGCGCGTCGCCGGGTCGACCCTGTGCTCCATCGGGCTGCGCGTCCACGTGGACGGTCCTACGCCGTGCTGGCACATCGCCGGACGCGCCAGCGTGTCCTTCCTCTTCTTCGACGTCAGTTTCCCCTTCGACGAACACTGGAACTGCACCGGCCAGGCGGCCGCCCCACCACCCCCGGACATCTGCCGGGCCCTGGAACAGGCCCTGGACAATCCCCGCAGCTGGGAGCCGGTCCTGCCCGACGGCGCGCGCACGATGGTCTCGCTGCGCGCCGACGGCGTGGCCGCCGGCCGTCTCCTGCATCCGCTGGGACGGGTGCGGTTCAGCCAGCGCACGGTGCCGCTGGGGATCGAGGTGGTCCGGTTCGGTCCCGGAAGGCTGCCCAAGCCGACCGCCTTCGACGTGGCCGTCACGTTCCCCACCGGGGCCGGGAACGCGCAGCCGGTCACGGAGGACTTCGCGCGGGCCGACTTCTTCGACCTCACGGACGATCAGAAGCTCACCCAGCCCGCGTTCGAACGGTTCCGCTCCGGCACCGAGCTGACCCCGCCGCCCACCGGGGGCAGCGCCACCCGGACGACGGTGCCGGTCGAGTACGAGACCAAGTGGCTGGGCGGCACCGCCCCCGCCCCTCCCTGGCTGATCAGCGACGCGGCCCTCCAGGCCGCCCTCCCCCACGGCGCCGTCGGTCGCAGCCTCGTCCACGAGCTGAGCGCCCGTTACGCCACGCCCCTGCGCAAGCCGGTGCTGAAGGAGCGCATGTACGCGATCGCCAGCCGCGACACCCTGAAGGCGCCCATCGGCTCCTCGTCCAAGAACACGTTCACCGAAGCCGCAGCACAGCTGAAGACCGTCACGGGCCGGTCCGGACTTCTCCAGGTCGTGCCCGCGTACGAGGTGAGGCCATGACCGTGTACACCTTCGCGTCCTGGGAGCGGGCCGGCGCCGCCGCCTGCCTCACCGACGACGACGACCTGTCCCGTACCACCCCCGTACGGGGATCGCTCGCGGCCACCGCATCGGTGAACGGCCGTCCCGGCCGGCCGGTCCCGGTGCCCGCGCTCCAGCTGTACGGCCCCGGGGACGTCCGGGCGATCGACCCCAAGGAGATCGTGCGGGTCTTCCCGCTGCCCGGCACACCGGACGCGGAACCGACGAAGTTCCCGCTGGTGGAATTCGAACGCACCGAGCTGCCCTGGCTGCTCACTCCGCTGCGGGCCGGGGGGACGGGCGAGCTGCGCCCCTGGCTGACCCTCGTCTGCGTGCCCTTCTCGGCGGGCCGGCCGCAGCGCGAACCCGGCGTGCCGCTGCCGGTCCTCCGGGTCAAGGGCAGCGAGCTGCCCGATCCGACCACCCTGCACCTGTGGGCACACGCCCAGACCCTCCCCGGCCACGAGACCGACCCGCGGCGGTCGGTCTCCCGGCTCCTCGCACCCCGTCGGCTGGAACCGCAGACCAGTTACACCGCCTGCCTGGTGCCCTCCTTCCTGGCCGGCAGGCTCGCCGGACTCGGCAGGGCCACCGACGGCGCGAGCCTGGCCCCCGCATGGGACCCGGGCGAGAGTGTCCGGTGCGAACTGCCCGTCTACTTCTCCTGGGTCTTCTCGACCGGCGAGGCGGGCGACTTCGAGACCCTCGCGGCGCGGCTCCAGGCCCGCCCGCTCCCCCCGCACGCCGGCCGCCGGCCGCTCGACGTCAGCCGGCCCGGCCTTTTCGCGGACGGCCCCGGGCCGGTCGTCCAGGAGGTGGAGAGCGCCCTGCGCGCCCCCGGCAACCTGCCCCGGGACCCGTGGCCCACCGGCCCGCAGAGCGCGCAGTGGCAGCAGCGGCTCGCGAAGGCGCTGGTCCCGATCTCGGACGACACCGGCGACGAGGACCCCGACGTCCTGCCCCCGCTGTACGGAGGCTTCCACGCCCTGCGCAAGGGCGCCGACCCGGCCTCTGCGGGCTGGCTCGACACCCTCAACCTGGACCCGCGGTGGCGGGTCGCGGCGGGCCTCGGCGCCCGGGCCGTACAGGCCGACCAGGAGGCCCTCATGGCCTCCGCGTGGCGCCAGCTCGTGGACGTACAGGCGGCCAACCGGCTCCTCGACCAGGCCCGGTTCGCCCGGCTGGTCTCCGGCCGCCTGCACCTGCGGCACGTGCGGCCGCTCTCCGCCGACGAGGTGCTGCGCCTCGCGACACCGCTCCAGAGCCGGATCGCCCTGACGGCGGACACGACCCTGTGGTCGGCGGTCCGGGCGAGCCTCCTGCCGAACGCCATGGCCACCACGCTGTTCCACCGCACGGTGCGCCCCATGGGCGTCCTCAGCCGGCGGGTGGGCCTGATCGCGGGGCGGGCGGCGGACGCGCCGGAGCCGCCGCCGTTCTCGACGGTGCTGACCTCCGTCGCGTCCTCCCCCACCGGACTCGCCATGCCCCGGTGCGACCCGGACGGCACGGTGGCCTTCTCCGTCGCGCCCGAGCGGGTCGTCGGCGCGGAGCGACTCGCCGCCGTACAAAAGGTGTTCGCGCCAGAAGACGGGGCGGCGGACGCCTGGCGGCAGGTGGCGGCCGACGCCACCGCGCGCTCCCTGCAGCGCGACGTCACCACCGAACAGCTGGCCGCCACGGAGCCGCTCCCCGCCTCCGGGCTCAACCGGTCCTTCCGGCTCGGCTCACTGCCCGAGGCGGAGGCCCCCGAGGACTTCCTGGCCCGGACGAGGCTGGACCGGCACGGCGATCTGGTCTTCCCCACCGAACGGACCGGCCCGGCCGGACTCGACCTGTTCACCGACGCGGTGGGCACCGGTACGGCTCCTGGACGGTTCACCGGCTCCTGGACCGGGCCGTGGGACACCGCCGGCGGCAGCACCGCCGAGCCGGCCGGTAACTGGCGGGGCACCTGTTCGGGCACCTTGCAGATGGGCCCCGACCGGTCGGGCACATGGAAGGGTGCCTTCCACGGCACGTGGAGCAACAACACGAGCGGTGACGGCAGGACCCTCACCTGGCTCGCCCTCTACACCGGCACCTGGGAGTCCGGCGGGGAGCACGGGGTGTGGCGCGGGGTGTGCCCCGGCACCTGGGACGCCTGGAACAGCTCGTCCGACGGTGTCTTCACCGGGACCTGGAGCTCCGAGACCCACCACGGCACGTTCCGGGGCACGTGTCCGGGCGACTGGGACTGGGACACCGCCAGTAGCACCACCGGCGAATGGAGCGCGGACTGCTACGGCGAGCTCCGTGTCGTGGGCGAGGGCCCCGGCGCGCAGCAGGATCCCTGGGAGCCGGGGGCCCTCAAGGATCTCGTCGACCGCTGGCACGCCACCGGCACCCTGCCCCTCGACGTCTTCACCGGCGGCGGTCTGCTCGGCGGGCAGCAGGCCCGGCTGCCCGCCCCCGCCGTGCTCGACGCCACTCCCGCGAACCTCAAGGACATGGTCGTCTCGGCGCACGACCGGGTCCTCGGCCCGTCGGACGCGCCGCCGATCCCGTACCGGGACACCTTCCCGGCCGGGACCTCGCAGAACGCCGTCGTGGCCCTGACGGACCCGTCGGTGACGGTGCCCGCGGTGGTGGCCTCCCTGGTCGAGCGGCCCGAGGGCACCGGCCCGGAGGCACCCGTGCAGTGGGCGCCCGTCTTCCAGGACGCCATGTGGCCGCCGCTGTCACGGCAGTCCAACGAGTGGCTCTTCGGCGGCCTCGAACACGTCCCCGCCGACTCGGCGGTCCTCGCCCTCACCAACGCGCCGTTCGTGGCCTCCTACATGGTCGGCCTCAACCACGAGTTCGCCCGCGAACTGCGCTGGCGCGAGTACCCCACCGACCAGCGCGGCACGTACTTCGCCTCGTTCTGGGGGTACGGGAAGGACCTGCCGGAGCTGCACACGTGGAATCGGGACCTTCCTCTGGGCGCGCATCTGACCGCCCCGCCCGACCGGGTGGTCCTGGTGCTGCGCAGCGCCCTGCTGCGCCGCTACCCCGGAGCGATCATCTACGCGGCTCCGCTGCTCGGCACGGAGCCCGACGAGGCTCACGCCCGGCATCCGATCTTCCGCGGCGGTCTGGACCCCGACACCGCCATGGTGGGCTTCGACCTCACCGAAGCCGAACTCAAGGCGTCGCCCTGGTGCTTCGTGATCGCCGAGCAGCCCACCGAGCCGCGGTTCGGGCTCGACGACCCCGACTCCGACGCGCTCACCACCCCGCCGCCCACGGGCGCCTGGGGCGGCCCGTACGTCCCGCCGAACACACCCGGCGAGGCGGACGACTGGAACGACCTGAAATGGAGTCACCTGTTCGACTCCAAGGAAGCCTTCCTGGCCGCGACCCACGCGCCGGGAACCCTACGGCCCAACGTCTCGTACGGCGGCCTGGTCTGGGGCAGGAGCGCGGCCGGAACAGCCCGCCAGTGCTTCCAGCAGCCCGTCAGGGTCATCCTGCCCGCCAAGCGGCTCCTGGCCCCGTGAGGAGAGAACACCCGATGAGAGATCTCGGCGCGCTGCGCCGGGCCGTGGCCGAGGCCGAGGAGCACCGCGCCCTGCTCGGCGCCACGGCGACCGCTGCCGAACGCAAGGCCGCATTCACCCGCCTCGACACCGCCCGGCGCGCCGTCGACGACGAGGTGCGCGCCCTCGCCGTCGACGGATTCGCCCCGCTCCTGCGCCAGGTGGACCCCGAGGTGCCGCTGGCCCTCCTGCCGGTTCGGCTCGAGACACGTCTGCGCCTGGACGGCCCGGGGCCCGACGAACTACTGGTACGCATCTTCCCCGACGACATCCACGTCGATTCGCACGAGCCGCACCCCTCGGACGGTGAGGTCCAGCAGGCCCGGCGGTACTGGCGGACCGTGTGGCGGGCGGGTCGTGCCGACAACGTGGACGGGGACCGTGAGCGGCTGCTGCTCGCCGCCTGGGGCCAGCTGGCGGGGGCGGTCGGCGCGCAGCGGGCCCGGTGGCTGGTCCGGCTCCTGAAGCCGGTCTCGGACACCCGGCCACAGGTGCCCGTGCCCGACGCCGAGGCGGTGCCGGAACCGCAGTGGCCCGAGGTGCCGGTCCGGGGCCGCGGCTGGAACCGGGCCGCGACCGTCTCCACGCTGCCGGACATGTTCGTCGTACGGGCCTATCAGGGCGACCGCCTGGTCGCCGAGCAGTCCGGCGAGGCGGTCCCTGACGTCGTGCACGTCGGTCCGGACCCGGACGCCGAGCCCGCACCGGGCGGACCGCACCTGGATCCGGCGCTGCTCTGGCTGAAGCAGTACGACACGGCGGTGGAGAACGGGCTCGCCGTCACCGTGCGGCTGCTCCCCGAGAACGGGTACGCGCCGGAACGGGAGCCGCTGTTGACCCGCGTGGTCGTGTTCGGCGTGTCCGCCTCGCTCGGCCCCGAGGCGTCCGCGGCCCGCGTCGCCGGCCTCCTGTCCGGCCGGGACGGGGACGGCGAGGCGGCGTTCGTCCCGCAGGGCATGCCGACCAACAACCTTCCGGACGCCGCGGTCCCGCCGCCCGTGCCGCCGGACGTCGACCGGCTGCTCGGCGCCGTCCCGACCGCCCCGGCCGACGCGTGGGACAACGGCACCCGCGCCGCCGCCGCCCTCGGCCTGCCGCCCGGTGGCCTCGACGCGCTCCCCGGCGCCGACGATCCGGAACAGGCCGACGCGCGCAGCATGCAACTCGCCCTGTGGAGCGCCACCGGGGACTACTTCCTCGACGTGCTGATGGATCAGGACAAGGGGGGCGGGCAGCTCGACGTCGACCGGGAGTGGCTGCGCCGCCACCACTACGAGAACGTACGGGCCCGGGGCCCTCTGCCGGTCCTGCGGGTCGGCAGGCAGCCGTACGGACTGCTGCCCGTCACCGCGACCGCGCGCTGGCGGGCCGACGCCCCCGCACACGAACCGTCCGGGCTCGCGGGGCTCCACCGCGTCCTGGGCGTCCTGCGACCGTTCTGGGAGGTGGGCGTCGGCACGCTGCCCCGTGTCGGCGGACGCGATCAGCCCGGGGAGTCCCTCCCCCTGCCCGAGCCTGAGCGGCACCTCCTGCGTGCCCTCGGCATGGCGCCGGTGTCCGGTGCGGTGTCGGTGCGGTCCGTCCAGGGCGGAATGCTCGCGTGCTTCGGCGACCTCGGCCTCGGCATCCTCGGCTCCGGCTTCAGCACCGGGGAGCAGTGCATGGAGAGCACGCCCGAGGACCGGCAGTCCCGGGCCCTCAACGAGGCTCTGGGCATCCACTACCGGCCCCGCATCACCCATCAGATCAACGGCCGGGCCACCCGGCTCTGGCTGCCCTACGCGCGACCGCACCTGCCCGAGGGACAGGATCCGGTGGTCGCGCTCACCGACTTCCTCGACCGCGTCGTCGAACGCTTCGAGATGCTCAGGCTGACGGTCGGCAAGGAGGAGGCGCGCACCCTCCTGGAGGCGCTGCTGCGGCACGGCTCCCACCTGGAGTACGAGCGCGCCGCCGCCGGGGCGAAGGATCCGTTGGTGTTCCGGCCCAAGCTGAACTTCGCCGAGGTCCTGCTCAACCCGGACACGGCCCTGCAGACGATCAGCTCCGCGGGGCTGAAGGCGAAGCCCTTCACCCTGGCCAAGATCATGCAGTTGCCGGCCGGCGGAGTCGGCGGCACGCCCTCGGGGAGCGACACCGCGACCGACGGCACGTCCGGGACCGACCGGGGTCCCACGGTGTTCCAGGCCATCGTCGACGCCCGCCTGTCCCTGGCCGGGCAGGTCTCGGACGCGGCGGTCAACCGCCGGGGTGTCTTCCTCGCCCTGGGCCACGAGCGCCCGTGGAGCGTGCGGCTCGCGGAGATGGACGCCGCCCTCCAGTACCTCGCCGGGCGGGTGAGGACGTGGGACAAGCGCGGGGACGCCTTCGGGCCGGTCGAACGGCTTCTGGGCGAGTCCCTCGACCTCGTGTCGCACCGGCTCGACGCGTGGATCACCTCCCTCGCCACCGCCCGGCTCCAGGCCCTGCGGCAGCGGCGTCCGGCCGGTGTGCAGCTGGGCGCGTACGGATGGGTGGAGAACCTGTCGCGGCACCCCGGCCGGCGCAGTAGGGGCTGGGTGCTCGCGCCGTCGATCCCGCAGGCGGCGACCGCGGCCATCCTGCGCAGCGGCGCCCTGTCGCACCCGACCGACCCCGGGGCCTTCGCCGTCGACCTGTCCTCGCGGCGGATGCGCGTGGCGATGACCGTCGTCGACGGGATGGCCCAGGGTCAGCCGCTGGGCGCACTGCTCGGCTACCGGCTCGAACGGCGCCTGCACGACGAGCGCGAGAACCCCGAGGCGCCGCAGGAGCTGGACCGGTTCATCGCGCCGCTGCGTGCCAAGTGGTCGGTGCAGAGCCCGCAGCACCCGGGCGCGGGGGCTCAGGAGTTCATCGGCCCTCACGACGTGACGGACGGCGCGCGGCTCGCCGAGGTACCGGAACAGCAGGTCATCGACTACCTCAGGGCGCAGGCGGGGAGCACGCCGATGTCCCCCGCGGAGCAGACGGTCGTACGGCGGCACCTCGCGGCCCTGCGGGACGACCTCGATGCGGTGGCGGACCTCTGCCTCGCCGAGAGCGTCCACCAGCTGGCCAACGGCAACCACGACCGTGCCGCCGCCACCATGGAGTCCCTCGCGCCGGGCGGGCAGCCACCGCCCCGGCCACAGGTGCTCGACACCCCGCGGCAGGGCATCCCGGTCGGTCACCGGGTCCTCGTCGTCGTACCGGAGGGGACCGCCCGGGCGGCCGGCTGGGACGGCACGCAGCAGACCGCACGGCCCCGCGCGCTGGCCGAACCGCGGCTCGACGCGTGGGCCGGGCACCAGTTGGGGCCCACGGCCCGGGTCCGGCTGCGGGCCGCCTGGGTGCGGCCGGGCCAGGACGCCGGGAACGGATCGGTCACGGTCACCGAGCACGCCTGGCCGCTCGCGCGGTACTGCGCCCTGGACGTGGTGGCACTCGCCGCGGCGGGCCGGCTGCGGGCCGTCCTGGAACACGCGCTGATCGACGAGCGGCCACCGAACGTGCCCGGCGACGCCGTGCCGGTCCTGCGCACCGCCAGGGCCTCGGCCTGGGCCCGTACCACCGTGGGCATCGCCCAGGTCGAGGCGCTGGGCGCGGCGGTCGCCACGGTGCTCACCTCCGGCCGGGCGGGAACGGCGGCCGATCTGACCGCGGCCCACAACCCCCCGCAGCCGGCCGCCGACCCGGAGCTGAAGGACCGGGCGGACAACGCGCGCGGCGGCCTCCGGACCGCACTCGCGGCCAAGGACCTGGAGGCGCTCGCCGCCTACGGGGTGTCCGGCCCGCCGTCGGGCTCCGCCGCGGACCTCGAGGACCAGCTGGCCGGCGCCCTGCGCAAGGGTCAGGAGCGGCTCGACCAGGCGGACGAGGAGGCGAAGCGGAAGGACCCGGGAGGCGCGGGCGCGGTCCTGGAGGCGGTGTTCGGCGCCGGGTTCCGAGCCGTGAGCCTCACGCAGGCACCGGAGGCGGACACTCTGGACGCCTCGTTCGGGTCCGGCCTCGACCGGGGCGGCGACCCCCGGCTCGTCCCGGGCGACTGGGTGGAGCAGATGGGCACCGTCCGGCCCGGCACCGGTGCCCTGGCGGACCTGCTGCTGCACACCCAGACCGCCGGGACGGGTTCCGGCCAGGCCCTGCGGATCGGACAGGTCCCGTTCGCGTCCGGCGACCGCTGGGTCGGCGCCCGGAGGACCCCCGAGGACGAGAAGAAGCCGGCGACGGGCCTGATCGTGCACGGACCCGCCCAACCGCTCGCGACGCACCGGGCGGCCGTCCTGGTGGTCGACGAGTGGTCCGAGTCGATCCCCGCGCAGCGGCACACGGCGGGCGCCACCTTCCACTACGACGCGCCGGGGGCACGCGCTCCGCAGGCCGTTCTGCTCGCCGTACCGCCCGAGGTGGGGGTGCCCTGGACGCCCGATGTCCTGGCCGCCACGGTCGGCGAGGCCCTCGACCTGGCCAAGCTGCGGCTCGTCGACCTCGAAGCGCTGGGCTGGCTGGGACGCTACCTGCCCGCGGCCTATCTTCCGGACACGGCGCTCCCCTCGGCGCCCTCCGTGAACATGAAGGACCTCATGAAGCGGGCCGAGCTGGGCTCCCTCGTCAAGCTGCTGACCGACAAGGAGGCCTGACGGTGTTCGATGTCATGTACTTCGGCCAGTTCCACCGCGTGGAGCCGGTGGTCAGGCCGAGTGGCACGGGCGGCCAGCTCGACGACGGGCTCGCGGCACGGGTCGCCGACCCGCTGTTCCTCCTGGCCCGGCAGTGGCAGGTCGCCGAGTTCGCGGGCGAGGACGGCGGCTCGCCCGTCTGGTGCACCCTCAGCACCGAAAGCACCCCTCTCAGTTCCTTCCTTCCGTCCGCCGACGGCACGGCGGTCCCCCTGCCGAAGGGGGTGCCGCTGGAGTTCCTCGCGGAGGCCGGGGCTGCGGCGGGCGAGAGCGCGCGGCAGCTCACGCTGCGCGCCGCCGCCCGCGCCGGCGCGCGGTTCCTCACCACCCTCCGTACCGTGAATCTGTCCGTCGGCGTCTTGGACGACATCGACGAGGCGGTCCTCGCGAAGGCGCCGCTTCCGGGGCCCGGGAGCGATCCGGAACTCGACCCGCTGCGCCGCGATCCCGCCGGGCGGGCCCTGCGCGAGGTCCTCGCGGGCCGGGCGCCGGACGGGGCCGCGCTCGCCGGACATCTGGCCGACGGATGGCGGCCGCCGGGGCTCACCGGCGCCCAGCGGACCGCCTTCGACGAGGCGGCCGACCTCTGGCTGACCTGGTTCGGGGAGCGGTACCGGCCGCCGGTCACGTCCAGCTGGGCACGGGAACGCCTGGAGCACCGCTTCGCGGTCACCGCCGCGCCCGGCGGCCGGACGGTGACGCTGACCGCTCCCGAGTACACGGGCGGTGCCGCCGACGCGTACCACTTCGACCTCGACACCGGCGGCGGCGCGCTGCCCGCGCCTGTCGGCGGTACGCCGGTGGGGATGCTGCCCACCCGGGTCACGTATCCCGGCATGCCGGCCGAACGCTGGTGGGAGTTCGAGGACACCACCGTCAACCTGCCCGACATCAGCGCGGGCGTGCCGGACCTGGCCCGGCTCCTCGTCGTCGAATTCGCGAACGTCTACGGAAACGACCACTGGATCATCCCGGTGGAGCTGGCCACGAGCGCGCTGCACCGGATCGCCTCGCTCACGGTCGTCGACACCTTCGAGGAGACGACCCTGATCGAGTCCGCCGACGACGACCACTGGTCGGTGTTCCGTCTGACGGACGCCGCGAGCGGCGCGCCGGCGCCGCCTCTCCTTCCGCTGCTGCCGACCGCCTCGGCCCGCCTCGAAGGCGCCCCCGTCGAGGAAGTCCTGTTCGCCCGCGACGAGATGGCCAACCTGGGCTTCGCGATCGAGCGGATCGTGCAGAGCGCCACCGGCAGACCGCGGATCCGGGCCGACGAACCGCCGGACGACGGACCGCAGGTCTCGCCGGCCGACCCGGCGGCGCTCGCCTACCGCCTCCTGACGTCCGTACCGCCGTACTGGATCCCCCTGGTACCCGTGCCACTGGAGCAGGGCGCGGCGGCCGTCTGCCTGCGACGCGGGCAGATCCCCCGCTTCAGCGCGGACGGCACCCGGCTCCCCCAGGTCAAAGCGGCCGGCCGGATCCTCGAACCGGAGGTGAAGCGGGTGTTCTTCCGCGACGAGGAGGTCCCCCGCGCGGGAGTGACCGTCTGCCGCGTGCCGGTCGTGGCCCGCGGCGAGGACGGCCGGACCTACCAGTGGGTGGGCCGCCGCGTCCGGGCCGGTCGGGGCGAGGCGTCCAGCGCCCTCGCGTTCGACGGAGCCGTACCGCCGAAGGGGTCGTGATGAACGCGGAAGCCAGGACGAACGCATCCACCGGGACGCGCGTGCCGGGCGGCGAGCGGGGCAGGATCAGCCCGCTCGGCGACCGCCTGCGGCAGGAAACCACCGCCGTGAGGAGCACGACCCGCGCGGTGGGCGAGATCACCACGCCCAGGGCACTGATGGTCCTCGACCTCACCTCGGACGACGCCGAGATCGTCGGAGTGGACTTCATCGGGTACGTGTACCGGTGGGACCGGCTGCTCGGCCAACCGCTGTCCGACCCGGTCCAGGTGCACCCACGCACGGTCTACGCGATGCTGCTCACCCCCGACGACCACGAGATCGTCATCGGCGGTGGCGACGGTGTCCTGCGCCGCTGGGACCGGGTGAACGGAACCCCTGTGGGCGAGCCCCTCACCGGCCACCGCAGCCGCATCCGGGGCCTCGCCGTCACCCGCGACGGACAGGAACTCGTCTCCGCCTCCCAGGACGGCACGGCACGCCGCTGGAACCGAACGGCCGGCCTCTCGCTCGGCAACTCCTTGGTGGGGCACGCGGGAACGGTACGGGCGGTCGCCCTCGCCGCCGAGGAGGACATCATCGTCACGGCCGGGCAGGACGGCACCGTGCGGCGCTGGAACCGGTGGGACGGCGTCCCCATCGGCGAGCCGATCCTCGGTCACAGCGGCCCGATCCAGGCGCTCGCGGCCTCTCCCGACGGACGGGTCGTCGCCTCCGGAGGTCGGGACGGCACGGTGCGCCGCTGGGACCTCGGCTCGGGCCGGCCGCTGGGAGCGCCGCTCGTCCTCGACTCGTCCGTGTGGTCGGTGCTGCTCACGAGCGACGGCGAAGTCGCGGCGGGCAGCGCCCACGGCCTCCTGCACCGCTGGGACCGCACGGGACAGCGCATCGGCGCGGCCGTCGCGGCCCACAAATGGGGCGTGCCGTCCCTCGCGGTCACGCGGGACGAGACCGAACTCGTCACCTGCGGCTGGGACAAGACGATCCGCCGCTGGGCGCGGGTCACGGGGGAGCCCACCCGGTCGGCCCGGAAGGAGACCCGGATCGACCTCGTACCGCGTCTGGAGATCACCGGCACGACACCGTTCTGACCCACTCCCCCGCACCGCCGACCGATCGGGAGAGCCGATGCCGGCCATCACCATCGACACCTCACAGCTGACGTTTCCCCTTGTCGCCGTCACCGACGGCGGATACGCATCCGCGGACGGAGCCGTACCCGCGTACGCGGACGGGGCCGGGTATACGGTCCCGTCCGCGTACGGCACCCGGCCCGGGACCCGGTTCCTCGACGGAGCGGCCGACCCGCCGCCCGAGGTCTCGCTCCCGCCCCGTACGGGCTACCGCCTGCGGGTCGCCCACGCCGCCACGGCAGCCGTCACCTTCGACGTGCGCGAGGACGGCACGCTCGACTTCGACCCGGAGTTCGATGCCTTCCTCGGCGGCCGCGGCGGACGGCGGCTGACCGTGCGCGGCGTCCGCGTCACCGTCGATGCCCGGGGTCTCGACCACGCGCTCGTGCCGGACCTGCCGGACGCGGAACCCCTGGCGCCGGACCGGGTCCACGAGCTGAGGCTGCTGCCCGCCTCCGGGTACCGGCTGCGGGTCGCAGCGGGTACCGCCGAAGGCGGCCTCGGCTTCTCCGTCGCGCGGGACGGCCGGGTCCGGATCGACCCGGACGCGGCCGCCTTCGCCGACGCCTCCGGGCACACCCTGACAGTCCACGGGCACACGATCACCGTCGACGGCCGCGCGCTCTCCCACGACCTGCTGCCCGTCGGCGCGCCTGCCGCCGGCACGGGCTTCCTGCCACGCACCTCGACGCACCGGCTCAGGCTGCTGCCGGCCTCCGGGTACCTCCTCCAGGCGGGCCCCGGGGTGCCCGCCGACCTCGCCTACACGGTCCGGCCCGACGGGACCGTCGACTACGAGGAGTCCTGCGACCCGTTCCTGACGGGACGCGGCACGGACACGCTCGTCGTCGGCGGGTTTCCGGTGGTGCTCTCGACGGTCCGGGCGGACAGCGACCTCCTCGGCGTCACGGCCCTGGACTCCCTGCCCCAGACCCCCCGCGAGCTGACGGCCGTCCTCGCCCCGGCGACGGGCTACCTCGCGCGGACCGCACACGGCCTGTGCAGTGCCTTCGGGCTCGACCGCGACGGCGCCTTCGCCATCGATCCGTCGACCGCCCGCTCCTTCGTCGTCCGGCCGGCCCTGACCATGGGGTCGCTCACCACACTGACGGTACGGGTCACGCCGACGGTCCCGGGTGGTCGCCCGCCGCGCGGCCCCGTCACCTTCAGCTCGGACGGCCGGGTGCTCGGCACGGTCCTCCTGGACGAGGTGGGCATGGCGACGCTGCGGACGGCGGACCTGCCCGCGGACGGGGCCGGGATCGTCGTCTCGTACGAGGGCGACGACGACCACGGTCCGTGCCGCGTGACCGTTCCCGCCCGCCCTGCGGGAGCTCCTCCGGCGTCCCGGGGCGTGACCTCGGCGTCTCAGGGGGACTCGGGCGGCGATACGGCCCCGTGAGACGGCGGCTCATCGGGGTTGCGGGTCGCCGGGGAGTCGGTGACGATCCGCTTGCCGTCGAGCCTGTAGTCGCGGCGACGGCGCCGGGGCACGTACCCGTCAGGGCAGAGCCTCACGCCCCCCGGCGGGGCGCCCCCCGCCTGCGAGGGCGAGGGCGGGTACGGCGGGGGCTCCGCCGCCCCGCCCGCCTCGTCGATCCGGACGCACTCGATGTCCGGATCGACCTCGGAGGGAATCACCTCGGGCCGGTCGTCCTCGGCCGGAGCGTCACTCGACTCCACCCGGGCCTCCCCAGTAGCAGTTCGAGCCCCAGGTCGTCGTTCCGGAGAAATCGACCACTATCCTGTAGGCGTTCGGGTTGGTCTCGTGGATGTAGCCGTGCATCGGGACCATCGTTCCGGAGGTGTCGGACTGATAGGCCAGGTTGCGCACGTAGGCCGCACGGGTCCAGCCCTCGAACGGGAAGTAGCCGCTGCCCATCTGTGTGCGCGTCGGGCCCGGGTGGCCGATCTCGTCCACGACCTCACCGCCCCAGTCGATGGACTGCGCCGAGTTGAGCAGCCCCGCGGCGTTGAACAGACCGTCGGGGCCGCCGGCGGGGTAGTACCCCATCCATTCGTTGCCTATCCGGACCCACCAGTTGCCGTTGAAGAGCGTGACTTTGATGCCGAGGTCGTACTGGCTCCCGAAGTACACGCTCTCCGCGAGTCGCATGGTCGGGTAGACCGTGGTCGACGCCTGCTTCCAGCCGAGTACGTCGGTGTTGTAGCCGCCCTTCTTCGGGCCGCTGGCCGTGTAGTTGTTGGTCGTGTAGAAGATGAACAGGTGCGGCGACCAGTCCCCGTAGAGGCCCTTGTAGGTCTGCGCGCCCACCTCGACGGTCTGCCCGTCGGTCGTGCCGGGCGCGAAGCTGCCCCGCACCACCCACTCCTGCCCGAGGGAGAACTCGTCCGACCACTCGACGAAGGGCCGCCAGGTGTTGATGAAGCCCTCCGTCCCGTAGTTCGTGACCTGCTGGATGACGTGCGCGTACTTGTGGGGGGAGACGGCCGCCGGCGCGACACCGGGATCGTCGGGCGGGGTCACGACCTTCGCGCGTGAACCCTTCGCGAGGTAGTCCTGCAGCGTGCCGGTGGCGGTGATGCTGTCCAACTGCTTGCGTATGACCGGGACCGTACCGGGAGGACCCTTCTCGGCGTTGCCGGCGGCCACCTCGAAGGGCTGGGGGGACGTGGGCCGGTCGGCGTTGCCGGGGCGTTTCGCGTACTCGAGTTCGGGCGGCTCGGCATCGGCCTCGCTGGGAACCCAGTCGAGGTCCTCGCCGTACGAGGTGGTGGTGCGGGCGATGACATCGCGTCGCGCGTACAGGTCCTTGAAGTACTGCCGGATCTCGTCGAGCCGCTCCGCGGCCTCACGCTCCAGCTCCCGGCCCCCTCGCGGTGGCGGGGCTGACTTCGGCGCGTCCGGGTTCCGTTCGATCCTGCCGATTTCCATGGTTCCCTCCTTCAGGGCTTCCAGCTCGACCCGCAGGGAGCCGACGCCGAACCGGATGAACCGGGGCCCCACACGGGGGTCGGCTCAGCCGGCCTCCTCCTGACCGGAAGCGCCGGGATCCGGCATGATTCCGGACCCGATCAGGCGTTGCCGCCGTTGCTGCCCGGTGGAGAGGCATCGAACTCCAGGCGGAACCGTGCCGGCGCCTCGAGCACGTCCAGCAGGTCGCCCTCGCGGTAGACCTGGCCTGCCTGCAGGAACTCCGGGGCAGGAGCGAGCGGGATGAAGAGGTCGTCGTCTCCGTCGAGCCGACGCAGCCACAACAGGAAGGACCAGAGCGCCGGAATCTGGAGGGTGTGGAGTTCGTACCGGCCCGACCGTGCCTCGGGCAGCTCGTCGAGTGCCCGAACGGCCGAAGCGGTCGACCGCACGAAGGGTCCCATGTTGATCTCCTCCAGCAACGGGGGTCGCCGGTCCGTGCCGACGGACACCTCACTGCTCGCCACGGCCTCCTCCTCGGCCACGACCAGATACCGCCAGCCGGTGATCGGCAGGTCCCTGATCGATGGGCGCGCGAGGATCTGCCGGAGTCCGATGTAGTGCATCGGATGCGGGACCGCGAGACTCACATCCGACACGGGCAGTCTTCGCGTGCCGGCCATCGGTCCCTGTTCGCCTTGGGTGAGCTGAGCAATCTGCCGGAACCCCGTCAGCGCGATCGACTCCGAATTTCCGGGCGGTGTTGCGTATTCGACAGCCATGGGTTCACCTCGTGAGGAACGAGTGCGTCCAGGATCCTCCCCCGTGGTAATGGGCGGGGAACTCGGCTATGTCAAAGGTGCGATGGTGAACGATCGCAGGGCCATAGGCGGAGTCCTGAACGTTGAGGTAGGTGAGCAGGAAGGGCCATTCGGGAAGGTGGATGTCGGCATATCCGTGGACGACCACGAAGTGCGCACCCCCACCGTTCCACTGGATCCTCACAGCCACCGGCCGGGATGCGTCGATCTCGTCTCTGAGGGTGGGCGTCTCTCCGCCCTCCACTTGCTTCAGGTGGTCGAGCGCGGTCAAACCCCAGTCAAGGCGCCAGTCCTTGTCGCACACCTCCACTGTCGGTGCATCGCAGCAGGTCCCCGTCCCCAGCTCCAGGTCCACCAACAGGCATTGATACCAACCGGAGTTCGGGTTGTAGTACTTCTCGATGCTGACTGCCGTCGCCGCCCAGCACCAATGCTTCATCTGCTGGTTCTGCATCGCGAACGGGAAGAAGAAGTTGGCTGGCACGACATCCACCTCTTCGGCTGGTCGGGACCAGGCCTCCTCTTCCAGAACACACCCCCTCTCGGGTGGCGTCAAACGCTTCACCGGACTCGGATGGGCCTCGAACCCGCCCCCGGGTCACCCAGGGTGATCCCGGTGACGCAACGATGACCGCGTTCGTTGAAAACCGTCCCTTCATGCCCTGACTCACCCCGATGAACGGGGCTGTCCAGGACGGCTCCGGCGCCGTGATCTCACCAGCCCTGCCGAGGTCGTCCGCTGGGGCGGAGTAGCTCTGAGCGACGTCCGCGAAATCCGTCTGCCACTGCTGAGATCAGCGCAGCGGCGGCCAGGGCCCGTCCAGCAGACGGCCCGCCTCCTCGACGATCTGTTCCGCCAGGTGTTCCCTGTCTCCCTTTCGGATCGCCGCCCCATCGTTGTAGGCGTCGGTCTTCTCGACCAGTGCCGTGAGCTGCTGGGGCCGGGCCAAGGGGCCCCACCCTTCGTACGTGATCAGGTCACCGCCGGCACCGGGGTCCAGGCTGCCGTTCACGATCAGCCGGAGCCACCAGCGCACGAGCTCCCAGCGGGCCGCTTCCCAGGGGAGGTCAGTGGTGTCGGCCGGGAGTTCCCGGAGCAGCCCGAGTTCGCCCAGCACCTGGTCGAAGAGGGCGTCGGCCTGCTCGTGCTCGGAGCGGGACAGGCCGGCGAGGAGGGCGAGGGACTCCGTCTCGACGCCGAGGAGCAAGGCCGTGAGGCCGGCTTCGATGAGCTGCTCCGGGTGGTGCCGACGGTCGATCAGGCGCTCCGTGGCCAGCATCCGGAGGCAGTCGACGGCCTCCGACGCGCTCGTGGCGTACGGCGTGAACGGCGTGGGCAGGGTGACGTCGATGCCCGGTCCACCCTCCACGAAGTACGACCAGAAGCCGACGGTCGCGTGGGCGAGGAGGCTGCTCGACCGGCCGGCGAATTCGTGATGGATGTAGTCGGTGAGGTCGTTCCCGTAGAGGATGATGTCGGTCTGGTGGACGGACAGGACGGGGTGACCGTGCTCGCCCGCCGTGCCGGGCAGGTAGCGGTGCCCGTAGACCGGGACCAGCTGCGGCGCACTCTCCAGCTCGGTCCTCGCGGCGCGCAGTGCCTCGGAAGTCTCCGCCGGCCTCGACGGCCAGGCAGGATGCCAGAACCCGTTGTGCTCCACGTCGAAGAGCAGCCCCTCCACCGGCCGTGCCAGCCGCGCGGACAGGTCCTCGGGGTCGCCGTCGCGCCAGTCGGGCCACCGCGACGAGCCGTGCGGGAGCCCGGCGGCGAGGAAGACACGGTGGTCTGCCGAGAAGGTGAAGCCGAACCGCGTCTCGACCGCGTAGAGCTCCCGCTCGGTCAGGCCCGGACCGATCTCGGTTCGAAGCACGCCTTGCAGGGCACGGGCGGCTTCCAGGGTCAGTCGTGGGGTCGAAGGCGTGTTCACGCCTGCCAGCGTAGTGAGCGGTACGGCCGCACCCGCCAGGAGGTTGTCGCGGTCCGCTACCTGCGGGCGGGAGGCCGTCCCCGCCTGCTCAGTCGTGACGACGAGGACGTCGTCATCCGGACGGCCCCACCCGCCCCGGCAAGCTCGGCCGGCCCTTCACCCGCTGGTCGATCCGCAGACTCGCCGCCTCCCTGCGGAAACTGCACGGCCGGACGCAAGGAACGCGCCCGCATCGGCAGCGAAAAGGGCATCCGCTGGGGCGGACGCCCCCTCAACACCGCAGCCTGACCGCCGCGAACAGCAGCCCCCGAACGCCGACGGGGCAGGTTCAGGAGAAGGACAGCGACGGAAGGATGACTCAGGAGGCGGACGGCTCGATCTCCCCCGCGAAGACGATGAGCTGGTCGATGAGGCTCCGTCGCAGATGGACCACGTCCGTTCCCGCCAGGCGGGGGCCTCCGTCAGGTGTGGTGAAGACCCACTGGTACCGGGCCCATTCGTGCGGCATGTCCACCGCTGAGCAGCGCACCATCGTGCCGGTCCCCGCCGGGTGGCGCCGGATGTCCAGCACGAACCGCTCGACCGCCGCGATTCCTTCGCTGCGACCCAACGGCCCCCAGAAGACCACGTCTGAGGTCAGGGCCTGGGAGAGCAGGGCGGTCACATAGCTGTCGTCCGAGGCGTTGAACGCGGAGATGAACGTGTCGATCGCGGAGCGTGCGGTCTCTTCCTGCATGCCCCAGTAATACCAGTCGTTTCGCGTGCGCTCGTCCCACGAGCCGCCTTCCGATCACGGTGAACCATCGCGGTCACAGCACTGGTTCGCGTTCGGCAGCGGTCTGGGCCAAGAGTCGGCGCGGGTGATTGCCACCGAACTCGGCAGCGGCGAGGGTGGTGACGAGGGCCGGCCAGGCCGCGAGGACCCGTCCGGGCCGTTGGACGCCGAGGGGGCCGGGGGCCTGAGGGCGATGGCGCCTCGGCCGTTCGAGCGGCGCGTGCCCACGATCTGCCGCGGACGTTCGCGGACCGTCGTGGCCTCTGTTCCACTGAGGGCGTGAAGTGGGCGCGGGCAGTGAGCGGAGGGACGAGTGAGGCGGCGGCCCGGTGGATGTTCCCCGAAGGTCACCGCTACGCGCGGCTCGCCCCGCTGCTCCTCGTGCTGACGTTCGTCAGCGGCCTGGTCGACGCGGCGAGCTTCCTCGGGCTCGGGCGGGTCTTCGTGGCCAACATGACCGGCAACGTGGTCTTCCTCGGGTTCGCCCTGTCCGGCGTCGCCCAGTTGTCGGCCCTGGCCTCCGTCGTGGCACTGACGGGCTTCCTGGCCGGGGCGGTCGCGGGTGGTTCGTGGCGCCGCGACGTGGAGGCCGGAAGGCTCTTCGCACCGCTGGTCGCGGTGCAGGCGCTCCTGGCCGCGTTCGCGCTCGCCGCCGAGATGGCCGGTGGGGGGCGCTACGCCGTGCTGGTCCCCCTGGCCTGCGGCATGGGCCTGCAGAACGCCGTCGTGCACCGTCTCGGGCTCCCTGATCTGACCACCACGGTCATGACCCGGACCCTCACGGGGCTGGCGGCGGACCGCCCGGGACGGGCGACCGTACGACGAGGGGTGTCGGTGACGGCCCTCGCCGCAGGAGCGCTGAGCGGGGGGCTCCTGTACGCCCGAGGCGGCGTGGAGGTGGTCGTCGTCACGGTCCTGGCCCTGCTGCTCGTCGTCGCCCTCGCCGGACGCCGGTGGCGCCGAGCGCCGGAGGCTACGTGATCAGCGGATCGGAATCCGGGCCCGACAACGGGCTCTGCGTGGCGGCTCCGACCCAGGGGTTGATCGGAGCCGCCACAGAGCACCCGCGACAACGCGGTGCAGGCCGTAGAAGCATCGGGGCCGCTAGAGGAGGAGGGGGCGCGGCCTTCGATGTTCTGTTCGGGCCCGTGGGGCCTCTGTAGTAAATATATATACCGCCGAGTACGCAAGGGCATGAAAATTTTCATGCCAGACGATCGCGCCCCGGAGGCCAGACCCCCGGCCGACCGTCGCGGTCCGTCACGGTCGGTGTCAGTCGTCCAGGAAGAAATCGTGCTGTTCCGCCGCATGCTCGTACTTCTCAAGCCGCGTCTGCGTACGCTCCGGGTCCGCGTCCGCGATCGCCTGGAGGATGGCCGCGGACAGCACCCCCGGCGCCGCGTACGAGTCGAAGACGAGCCGCGAGCCCGTGCCCGCGGTGAAGACCTCGTCGGCCTCGTCGACCAGCGGCCCGAGTGCGAGGTCCGTGATCAGTGCGACGCGCAGCCCGACACCGCGGGCCGCACGCACGACGGCGAGGGTCTCCTTGGCGTGCCGCGGCATCGCGAAGGCCAGCACCCACGTGCCGCCCGCCTCGCGCGCCTGGAGCAGACCGTCATAGGCGACGCTGCCACCCCTCGTCACCACCCGGACATCAGGATGGATGCGCCGCGCCGCGTACGCGAAGTACTCGGCGAGGGAGACCGAGATACGCAGGCCCACGACCGTCAGAGGAACGGACCGGGCCAGCTCACGGCCGATGCCGACGATCCGGTCGGGGTCGGCGAGGGCGCGCCGCAGCGACGTCAGGTTCTCGATCTCGGCGTCGATCGCCGACTGGAGCTCGTTTCGATGCCGCTCCTCACCCTCGCCGGGCGCACCGGCGACCGCGCTCAGCGCGATGGGCTGCAGAGCCTCCCGGAGCGCGGGATAACCGCTGAACCCGAGCGACGAGGCGAACCGGGTCACGGACGGCTGACTGACCCCCACGCGCTCCGCGAGCTCGGTGATGGAAAGGAACGCGGCCTCGGTGAGGTGATCGGTCAGGAACTGGGCGATACGCCGCTGCGCGGGAGACAGCCGGTGCCCGCCGAACAACGCCCGCACCCGCTCCGCGGGAGACGCGGCCACCGCCTCGCCCCCGGCCCCGGACGCACGCCCTCCCGGCGTGATCGCGGCCGCCTGCGCACGCTCCCGCTGCCCGGATGCCACAGAATGCCTCCTCCTCGTCCCACTGCCGCCCAAGATAGTTCACCCACGCCCCTCCCCCACGAGCCCGAACCACCGGCCGCGGCCGGCACCAAGCCAGGGGGAGAACTCCCTCACGGGGCCACACACCCCAGGGGCGCGCACCGTGGGACCGTCCTGATCGTCGCCGGAACCGATGGAGGGGCGAGAAGGCCGCCGCGGATCGGGGCAGGTCAGGGATTCCCCCGGAGGTGCCGCATCCTTGTCATCCCGTTCGACGGACGTGCAGTTCGGGCTGTCGGCGCGGCAGGAGCCCGCAGGAGGTCGCGCCAGTCGGCAGGCCAATGGGCCAGCGCGATGACGCCCATGATGAGGAGGTGGGCCGGCGCGGCCCAGCTCTCCACCGCCGGGTCGTGGTTCACGATGTGGGTCGTGACCGCGCCGGTGAGCACGAACATCAGCGTCGTGGCACCCAGGAAGCGCGTGCGCCGGTCGGGGATCACGAGCAGGACGGCGGCGACACCCTCCAACGCTCCGACCACGAAGCGCATCCAGGCGGGGTAACCCCACTCGACGAACTTCACGGAGTACGCAGAGCTGAATATCGTGTCGCCGGGCCAGTACTTGGTCACGGCTCCCAGCGCGAACTCAAAGGCCAGGAACCAGTACAGACCGGTCATCAGTCGCTTCGACATGCTTGTCCTTCAGGTGGAAGAGGGCAGCGTCAGGCCTCCGCACGGCGATCGCGGTGCCGTGCGGAGTCCGTGTTCTGGGGGGTCAGCCCCTCAGAGTGGCGATGGCCTTCTCGATGCGCCGCAGGCGCGTCTCGGGCTTCTTCGCGCTCTCGATGGCGCGTACGTGCTCACGCTTGCGGCTGTGCGTGAGTTTGTCGTACGCGGCGCGGGCGACGGGGTCGTCGTCCAGGGCCCGGGCGAAGTCCGCGGGCTCGACGACGACACGCGGCTCGGTGTCGAGCTCCAGCTCGACCTCGACCTCCTCGCCGATCGTGACACCGGCGGCCTGCCGGTTGGCGTTGCTCAGGCCGAGCAGGTTGCGGCCCCGCAGGATGGCGATCCGGCTCTTCCAGGAATGGCCGTTGACGGTGATCGTCACCGGCGGTCGCGCGCCCCCGCCGAGCGCTGCCACCACCTCGGGCGGAACCTCCAGGCCCCGCATGGGCTCCGGCGGCTCGACCTGTGCCCGAAACTTCATGATCCTTCTCCTCATTGTTCTCGCGTCGGCGTTCTCGCGTCGGCGGGTGTTCGCCGGTCCATCGGTACGACAGGGCAGGCGGTCAGGACAGCGTGGGGGCGGGTGACGCGGCCGCCTCCCAGGCGAACCCGTCCAGGTCGGCGAAGGCGCCGGCGGTGCTGCCGAGGACGACGCGGTGCGAGCCGGTGCCGTCGACGGGGACGCCGAGGTCCTTGGCCAGGGCACGGCGCTTGTACAGCGCCAGCTTCACGGCGCCGGACCGCCCCGGGGTGAACTCGGCGTACTTGCCGCCGAAGCTCTTCGCCACCGTCAGGCCGCGGCCGACGTAGAACTCCCTGGTGGCCTTCACGTCCTCGACGCCGATCAGGAGCACGACGTCATCGATCTCCCGGGACGCGGGACCGGAGTGCTTCTTCTCCGAGGTCGCGATCTTCCAGATCGTCCCGTCCGGGGCCCGGACGACACCGCTGTAACCCCACAACGACCTCGCGGCCGGCTTCAGCACCGTCGCACCGGCCTCAACGGCGGCGCCCATGAAGCCGTCGACCGTCGCCGCACCTGAGACCGTGAGCGCCAGGGTGAAGCCGCGGAATCCGGAGGAGTACGCCTCGGACGCCCGCAGACGTACGTGGGTGTCCACACCGAAAGCGCTGTAGAAACGACGAGCGGCCTCGAGATCCGCCACCTCAAGGGTGACCGACGCGAGAGACGTGCTGACTGCGGTGGAAGCCGTGGTTGCCATGCCCACCAAGCTAGGGGCCGCACGGCAGCCGTCGCTTCTCGAATCCTGACCGGTCCTCGCCGGGCCCGTCCACGGCCGCCCGCCTGTCGCCCTGCGAGCCGATGCGCACACCCGAGACCCTCACACCTGGTTACGTCCTCTGCTACGAGTGCGACGGCCTCGGCCGGTGTCCCGGATGCGGTGGCCGCGGGTGGGTGCTCCGCGAACCCCACCGGAGGAAGCGATGCGCAGAATGCGGCACCAGGCAGGTCTGCCCCATCTGCCAGGGGCACGGTGAGTTGAGCGCCTCCAGTCTGTCGCCGTACCAACGCGGCTACTACCCGGAACTGGGCCGACACTGAGACGGCTCGACGACCTCGGCCTCACTGTCGTTCGTCCATACGGATGGCACGCCGCAGGCTGTCAGCCGCTTCGTGGCTCGTGCCCTCGCACTGCTCCAGCAGCGCCTCGGCAATCGCGTCCAGCTTGCGCTGTACGGCGTGCGAGTCACGCCGTTCGGTGTTCTTCAGCAGGGCGATCAACAGGAGGTTGACCGACGTCATGACATCTCCGGCGAAGATCAGCCAGGACAGCGGTGGGTGCACGAAGTGCAGGGCGATCGTGCCGAGGACCAGGAGTACGCACAGAACGTAGAACATCGGGGAGCTGGTGACGTTCGACGCCCGATCCGAGAACGCGGCGAACCGGCCGTGCCCGGTACCGCCCCGCTCGGCGGGGTGATCAGTGGTCATGCCCGCCATGTTCCCTGGACATGCCCCATCCCCTCAGGACCCTGGGCGACGGGCGCGCCTCGGCGCGACCGCCCGGACGTGACACGCCCGCCCCGCTACAGGGTCGAACGCGGTTCCTCCCGTCCGAGGACGTGGCTCTTCGCGAACAGTCCGGCCGTCCCGGTGGCGGCCAGAAGGCGCAGCATCTGATGGCCGGGTGCCCCCAGCCGGAGGGGGTGACCGGACTCCATGGCCGTTCTCCTGACGGCCAGGAGCACGTCGAGACCGGAGGAGTCGCAGAAGGACGAGTACCTCAGATCGATGATCACCTCGGCGCCCGGTGCCGCCTCGCCGATCGCCTTGAGCAGAGTGCGCCGCGTCTCTTCCGCATGGTGGATGTCCAAGTCCCCCGCCACCCGTACGGCGACCGGTTGCGGAGGCACTTCGGCTTGACGGGGTTCCGTAGCTTCGTTCTCCACATCGGCCATCACGACGGCTCACCTCGAAGGGCGACTGCCCGGAATCGGCCGCCGCATGCGGTCGTTCCTCGTCGTCGCGGAGCCTCGAATCGAGACAAGGACGGTAGAAAGAACGGAAGAACGGAATGACGGAAAGCCGGATCAACCGTCGTACGCGGGTTCCGGAGCGAAGGGATGCAGCATGTCATCGTCGGTGGAGATGACGCGGTAGCTGCTCTCCGGAACCTCGTTCCAGGCTCCGGGCAGGTCGTCGAGGGGTTCGGACACGATGAGGCGCGTCTCCGGTGAGATGTCCCGCAGGAAGGACACGTCGGGGTGTAGCCGCCGCAGGTCGTCGACCCGGCTGCTGTAGAACAGAGAGCGCGAAGCACGCTCGCTGGAGTAGCGGAAGGCCCAGACGCGTTCGCCGTCCGTGAGCGCGACGGTCATCTGGAGGGGGAACTCCACCCCGTGCTCGCGGCCGACGCGCTCCACTGCCCCTGCCATCCGGGCCACGGCTGCCGGCGGGTCCTGTTCCAGACCGAAGGTGACGGTGAGATAGAACATCACCTCGGAGTCCGTCGTTCCTTCGAGGTCGGCGTAGAGCGCGGGGTCGATGAGCAGGGCGAGGTCACGGCGCATGAGGTGGAAGCCGGCTATGGCGCCGTTGTGCATGAACATCCAGGGGCCGTGCCGGAACGGGTGGCAGTTGGACTGCTGCACCGCCGTTCCGGTGGAAGCCCGGATGTGGGCGAAGAACAACGGCGAACGGACGTGATCCGCCAACTCCCGCAGATTGCGGTTGTTCCAGGCGGGTCCGACGTCCCTGAGCAGCGCCGGGGTGTCACTCTCCGCGGTGTACCAGCCGATGCCGAATCCGTCGCCGTTCGTGGTTTCCACGCCGAGCTTGGCGTTCCGGCTCTGGTCGATCAGCGAGTGGGCCGGTTTGTACAAGATGGTGTCCAGCAGCACCGGCGTACCTGCGTACACGAGCCAGCGGCACATGAGTCATCACCTACCCGAAGGGGCCGCGCCCTTGCCGTACGCGCGCACCTGGTTGCTCTCGCACGGGACTGTCGGATCCACGGATTCGCGTGCGTACGTCAGGTGGTGAGGAGCCGGTTGAAGAACGTGCGGTACTGGCGCAGGGCCTTGCGCAGGCTCTCCGTGTCGACGTCCCCGCCCTCGTTCCACTGGCCTTCCAGGTCCTTCTTGCGGTCCGCGAACGTGGCGGCGAGCCTACGGATCACGTCGGTGACGAGCGAGTCGGCCTCGTGCACGGCCTCGCGGGGATCGTCGACGAACCGGCTCTGGATCTCGTGCCAGCGGTCACGGAAGGCGTGCTCGTCCTCGGGGTCGAGCAGGCGCGCGGGTGCGCCCTCCTCGCCCACCCCCTCGGAGCGGGTGGCGTCCTCGCCGAGCCCGGTCGGGGCGTCGGGCTCACGGGCGTGCTCGGGGATGGACTCGCGTTCCGTGCCGGTGTGGGTGAGGATTCCGGCTTCGCGCTCCGTACCGGGTTCGCGTTCCGTCCCGGTGTCCGTGGCCGTACCGGTGTCCGTGACTGTGTCGGTGTCCGTGGCTGGGTCGGTGTCCGTGGCGGTACCGGTGTCCGTAGCTGGGTCGGTGTCCGTGACTGTGTCGGCGTCCGTGGTTGTGTCGGAGCCGCTCCCGGATTCGGCCGGGGCGGTGCGGGGATGGGTGTCGGCTACTCCGCTGCCGGGGGCGGCGTCCCGCTCGCCGCCGCCGATGTCGGTGCTCTCGCCGGGGTACACCGGCGGCGGCGCGTCCGAACCGGCGCCGCGCCGCTCCCGTGTGTCGTGCTCGCGCATGTCGTGCGCCTCCTCGTCAGGTCCGGTCGGGACGGGGTGCGTCGCCGTCGGAGAGAAGTTCGTCGAAGAGGGCCCGGTAGTGCACCATCGCTCCTCGCAACTGTTCGGTGGTGGCCTGCCGCGAGGAGCTGAGCGTGTTGATCTCGTGCGCCGCCCGGTAGTGCTCCAGCGTCTGGCCGTGCTCGACCGAGAGGTCTCGCGTCTGCTGCTCGAAACCCTCCGTGGGGTAGCCCCGCTCGCGCATGAGCGAGGTCACCAGACTGTCCGCGTCGCGCACCGCTCCCTCGGGGCGGTCCACGAACTGCTCCTGGACTCCGCGCCACCGAGCGGCATAGCGCTCCCGCGCCCCGCTCGACAGCGGCTCGATGTCCAGGGCCTCATGGCGCTTCTCACGCGTCCCGAGGTCGTACTCGGCGGCCCGCCTGCTTCCGGCATCGTCGACCGTACGGTCGTACTCGGGCCCGAACCGCTCACGCAGCCGGTTGCGGCGGCGCCTGTCCAGCGCGATGGCCAGCACGATCACCGCGAGCACCACCGCGACGGGTATGACGATGGCGAGAATCGTTCCTGTCGACATCGGCCTCGCGCTCCCTCGGGTCTCATCCCCGTGTCCATGGCGGCTGCCCGTCCAAGGCGGCTTGAAACAGCCCTCCGGCTAGGTCGCTGCGGATGTGAATCGGGGTTCACAGCTCACTCAGGGCCGGTAGCAGCTTCGTGGCGGACCAGTCCAGGAAGGGCTCCTGCTGGTCGCCGCCGATCTGGACCAGGGCGACCTCGGTGAATCCTGCATCGGTGTAGGAGCGCACCGCGTCGACGAAGGCGGCCACGTCGTCGCCGCAGGGGATGGCATCGGCCACGTCCTCGGGCCTGGTGCGCTGCGAGGCCTGGGCGAAGCCCGCGGGGCCGGGGAGTTCCGCGTTGACCTTCCAGCCGCCGAGTGCCCAGCGGAACTGGTCGTGCGCCCGGGCCACGGCCGCGTCGCGATCGGGGCCGTAGGAGACCGGTAGCTGGCCCACCCGCGGTTTGCCGGAACCGCCGTACGCGCCGAACGCGGTCAGCAGCTCCTTCTTCGGTTCGGTGGCGATGAGCAGGTCGCCGTACCGGCCCGCGATCTCGCAGGAACGGTCGCCTGAGACGGCGATCCCGACCGGGGGCGGATCATCGGGGAGGTCCCAGAGTCTGGCGTTCTCGACGTCGAAATGGGTGCCGTGGTGGCTCACGTATCCGCCGGCGAAAAGGGTGTGGATGATCCCCACGGCTTCCTCGAGCATGTCCAGGCGGACGTGGGCGGCGGGCCAGCCGGAGCCGACGATGTGCTCGTTGAGGTTCTCGCCCGAGCCGAGGCCCAGCCGGAAGCGCCCCTGGGACAGGAGCTGCATCGTGGCGGCCTTCTGGGCGATCACGGCGGGGTGGTAGCGGAAGGTCGGGCAGGTCACGTACGTCATGAGTGGGATCCGGGTGGTGGCCTGGGCGGCGGCGCCGAGGACGCTCCATGCGTAGGGCGCGTGCCCTTGGGTCTCCAGCCAGGGGAAGGAGTGGTCGGAGATGACGGAGAAGTCGAACCCCGCCCGCTCGGCTCCCACCAGGTGGGCGACCAGCTCCCGGGGCCCGGCCTGCTCGGACATCATCGTGTATCCGATGCGTACCATGCCGGGCGACTGTCCGATTCGGTCCCGTTGAAACGTGCCCGGACAGGGCCGTGCCCTGTGGCCTCAGGCCGGGTGGCCGGGGTCGAGATCTCGCAGTTCCCGGTACCGGAGCAGTGGGGGCGGCGGCCCCTCGGTCGGTCGGCACACCGCCACGGGCGCCAGGAGGAACCCCACGTGATCGCCGCCCTCGATCCGCTCCTCGATCCGGCCGGTGAACCAGCTGGACGCCCGCTCCAGGACCGGGCTGCCTGCTTCGCCCGGGCGCCAGCCGACAGTGGCGAGCTTGTCCACGCGGTCGCCCGTCTCCGTTCCGAAATGGTCCGCGAGAGCCTGGTCGTCCTGGTGGAGCAGGTGCACGGTGAGGTACGCGGCCTCGCGTGCGACGCGGTAGGTGTGGTTGGCGATCGACAGCCACACGATGAATCTCGGCGGGTCGATGGAGCACTGCGAGGCGAAGCCCACGAGGCAGCCCGCCCGCTCGCCGCCGGAAGCGGCCGTGACCACGTACATCGGGCCGTCGAGAACGTCGGTGAAGGGGTCGAAGTCGGTCACAGCGCCTCCTTGCGCTTCAGCGTGTCCCTAGGCGTCCATGGGCTCGTGAGACCGGCGCGGGGCGCGCTGAACCTCGCCCGATGACCCGGGCCCCCGTGGGCCCTCATTCCCCGGCTGCGAGGGTTGCGCGTGCCAGATCGCCCACCACGTCGCTCAGGCGCCCGCGTCGCTGATACGACGCACGCTGGAGGGCGGCACCGCCACCGGACCGCCGCACCCGGTCGAACAGCTTCTCCGCGACTTCCAGGTCGCCGACCGCTGCCAGTCCGGGACCCGCCCGCGCCAGCAGACGCTCCACCGCCATCGTGGCCGGAACGCGTTGACCGCCCACGGGGTCGAGCCCATCGCCCCCCAACCCGTGCCGCGCGGCGAGCCGGTGGGCGGCCCGTAGCCCCGGCCCCGGGCAGGGAGCCGGACGGCTGTCGGCGATCTCGGGCAGCAGAGCGGTGGCCAGCCCCCGTACGAGTGCAGCGAGCAGCACCACGGTGTCGAGGTCGGCGTTCACGTCACAGATCCGGACCTCCAGGGTCGGGACGTGTTCGGAGGGACGCGCGTACCAGTAGATCATCCGCCGGTCGAGCAGCATGCCGGTGCGCACCAGGTGGTCGGCGAGGCGGTCGTAGCCGGGTTCGTCGAGCAGTGGGACAGGACCGACGCTGGGCCAGCGGGCGTGTTCCACGAACCGCCGGCTCGCCCAGCCTGTGTCGCGGCCCAGCGAGAAGGGTGAGTTGGCGGCGACCGTCTGGAGCGCGGGCAGCCAGGGACGCAGGTGGTTGGCCAGGGCGAGTGCCTGGCCGCGTCCCGTCACCCCGATGTGGATGTGGCAGCCGCAGACCATCCCGTCGTACGAGCCCACCAGCGAGGGCCAGCGGGCGGCCATCCGCCCGTACCGCTCGCCCGGCGTCACGGCCGGCGGCCGCCCCGGGGGGACGGCCGGGGTGCCCGTGGCGACGAGGAGGCAGCCTTCACCGGCCGCGGCCTCCGCCATCACCTCACGGAGCAGTGCCAGTTCGGACCTCAACTCGGCCAGGGCGGTCGTCGGGCGAGTGCACACCTCGACCTGCGCCTCGAAGAACTCCGGCTGCGCCTGCTCGCCCAGTACCGCGCGTGCGGCTTCCACGACGAGCGGACCGCGGTCCACCGGCATCCCCGTGAGCCGGTCCACCAGAAAGAACTCCTCTTCCACCCCCAGTGTCATCCGCTGGCCTTCCCGTGGCAGGGCTGCATGGACGCGGTCGACCACACGAACCGGGGCGATCTCTAGGGGGGACATGGAGGAGCCCTTCGTCAGCCGATCCGTGGTGAGCCTGGCGGCCTCACCCGTCACATCGCCACTGCCCGCGATCCGACGCGGAATGCCCCGATGGCTGCCGGCGCGTTCCACACCGACCTGTCACGCCGCCGGGCCGCGATCCCTGGAAGCCGGCAGGGTCGCCCTCTTCCCCCCGCGATACGCTGCTGCGATGTCTCGGTCAGTCGAAACCGGATGAGTGTCGTCTCCCTTCACCGCGGACGACGTCGACCTCGCCGTGCGGCTCGCCGTGGGCGTCCTTCGGGACGCACCCGCGGAGGGGTGGGACCGCAAGGCCGGTTCGCTGGAGTGGGACTGCTGGGAGACCGCCGAGCACCTCGCCAACGACCTTTTCTACTACGCCGTCCAGCGGGGACCGCAGAGCCCACCGCTGGACACCCATGTGCCCATCGCGCTGAGCCGGAAGAGGGAGGCCGGACCCACGGTCTTCCTCTACGCGGACCGCGATGCGGGTCCGGCCGGCCTGGTGCAGGTGCTGGAGGCATGTGGCGCGATACTGGTCGCCATGGTGCACACCCCGGCCATAGGAGCGGATCGCCCTCGGCCAGACTGATGGTCGTGCCTACCACGGCGAGACGCCGGGCCCGGGACGGCCCCTGGGCCGCAACGACACCCGTCCCCCATCGAAGGAGGGCCTGTGGCCGGGGGGGCCGGGTGCCTGGGCGAGGCCACACCTCCAGGAATGGCCGACCGGCGGCGACGGTGAAAATCGCTGTCCGATCATCGGAGCACAGTGATAGAAACCTGGCGTGGAAAAGAATCTTGAGTTCCCCGACCTGTTGCGACTGATCGATGAACGGTCGACCGCCTTCCGCGCCGTGGTCGCCACCGCGCCCGGTCTCGACGCGCAGGTGCCGACCTGCCCCGGGTGGACGCTGTTCGATCTGGTGAAGCACCTGGGTGGGGGAGACCGCTTCTGGGCCGCCATCGTCGCCGCGGGGCCCGCCGACGCGCCCCCGGCCGAGGCCGTCGCCGCGCGCGCCGCGCTGGAAGTGCCGCGGGAGCGTGAGGCCCTGCTGGCCTGGCTGGAGGCTTCGACGCAGCTTCTGGTGGGCGCCCTGCGCGCGGCGGGACCGGAGAGCGGTTGCTGGACGTGGTGGCCCGCGTCGCAGTCACCGCAGACCGCCGGCGGCACGGCCCGGCACCGGGTCCAGGAGACCGCGGTGCACACCTACGACGCCCAGCTCGCCGGGGGCGCCCCGCAGCCACTGCCGGTCGAGCTGACACTCGACGGTGTGGAGGAGTTCCTGTTCACCGTCTGCGCAACGCCGAGTGCCTGGCCGCACAAGCCCACGGCCTTCGACTTCCACGCCGCCGAGGGCCGCTCCTGGCGCCTCACCGTCGACGGCGACGGCGCACGCACCACCCGCATCCCCGCGCCCACCGCCGCGACCGGCGAGGACCCGGACGCAGCCGGCGCCTCCGTCCACGGCACGGCCAGCGAGCTGGTCCTCTACCTGTACGACCGGGTCAAGGCCGACTCCTTGCACGTTGGCGGAGACGCAGGGCTGCTCGACCTGCTCCGCGCCTGGGAGCCGGAAGAGAAGTAGGGCGTAGCGGAGGCGGTTGGCCGCGCGTAGAGCCGGTACGGCACTACTCTTGGCCAGGTTCGTCGGTCGCGGGCAGGCCTGATCGGGGGCACGGGCGGCCGGAGCAGCATCGGCTGCCTGTGCGCGCCCTGGACGGGATCGTCCTCCGGGATGCGGGTGGCACCACCGTCTGCGCCCCGTGCTCGAGATCCGAACTCGCGGTCATGAGGCCGACGACCCTGTTGTCCTTCTCCGCGATCAGAGCGGCGCCCGAGTCCCCGCTCTCCAGGACTGCGTTCGGACCGGAGGCGACCGTCAGGGCCTCCTGGAAGTAGGCGTACCGGCCGAGAACCTCGGGAACCGGTGCGGCGTTCACCACGCGCTCCTCTGCCTCACCTCGTCGCCCCTCAACGACGGAGGCGGTTCGGGCAGCCGTGCCCGCATGTCGGCGGACATCGGGCGTGGCTTCCTGACCGGCCGCGGAGGAAGTGCGGCGAGGTCGTGGGCGTCGATCACCGCAGGGCTTTCGGCTCCGTAGACCAACGACGACTGCGCGACTCCGGCCCCGTCGAACACCGTCAGGACGTTCGTCAGCTGCCAGTAGAAACAGATTCTCGACTTCTTGCCGGCCGTGTTGTCGTACGTCTGTGACACGAAGGCGGTCGTCTCGACATTCGTGCTGACCTGCTGAAAAGTGGTCGAGTTCACGCTCAGGCTCGCCGAGAGGGTGGCGGAGATGGGACCCCAGCCGACCGAGGCACTGCCCATGACCGAGGATCCCAGCCGGGACTGCTCGGAGGTGGTGCGCTCCATACCCGAGGTGACGGTGTAGTCGACCGTTCTCTTCGCGCCCTTGGAGATGCTGTAGGAGTCGGGCAGTCGCTGCCAGTACTGTTCTCGCACCGCCACGTTCCCTGTCCCGAGCATGCCGCAGGCGACGACGACCCGCGGTGAATCCGTGGGGATGACGATGTCCTTGCTGGGCTTCGGGACAGATCCGAGGTCGTTCGGCTCCAGCAGATGCGTCGGGTTCAACGTGAGCACGTAGTAACCGCCGCCCGGGACCCGGAAGGCCTCGTCCGCCTGAAGGGCGGCAACAAATGCTCCGGAGTAGGCGTTCAGGAAGAGGAAGTACCATCCCTTGTCGATGTAGTTGTTGACGGGCACGACCGCGCTGCTCCGTACGACTATTCCCGGGAGTCCCGGCATGATGAAGGAGGAGTCCACCGCCCCCACCCACCAGCCGTCGTCCGAGATCAGATACACCGCAACCGGGAACGCGAGGCTGTTGTTGAGCCGGAATTCCAAGAACCCGTCTCCGGTGGTGGTCGACTTCAGTTCCTCGTTGATGGCCTTCTGGTACACATCGCTCATCTTCATGGTTGCATCCCGCTGGTTTCAGAGGGCCTTCACCGGTCGGGCACCGAGACTCTCCGGTGGGTACGGGCCTCCGATGACGACGGGCTGCGTGCCGGTGATGAGGGAACTCAGTACGTTGCCGCTCGAGTCGTAGACGGCCACCGAATCCGTGAGCTGCCAGTAGAGGTACATACGGGAATGTTCGCCGGCCGTGTTGTCGTAGTGGTCGGACACGTAGGACGTCGTCTGTGTCGTGGCGGTGAACTGCTGGAACGACGTCGCCGCTTGACTCAGGGAAGCCGAGACGGATGCGGAGACGGGTCCCCAGCCGGCACCCACACTCGTATTGACCGAGCCCTCGATGGTCTGCAACGCCGATGTGGTCTGCCGCATACCGGAGGTCACGGTGTTGCTCACGGTCTTCGATTCACCCGGCCCGATGCTGTAGGAGTCGGGGAGACGCTGCCAGAACTGCTCCCGGACCACGGCGTTCCCGTTGCCGAGCGTCCCGCAGCCCACCATGATCAGCGGAGAGTCCGGCGGAATGAGCACGTCGCGATGGGGGTGCGGTATCGCGCCTATGTCGTTGGGGTCCAGCAAATCGAAACTCGTGATCGTCACGCTGCCGCTCTCGGGAGTCTGACAGGCTGCGGCGAAAGCCCCCGTGTACGCGTTCATGAACACCCAGTACCACTCTTCGCCCGGATCCTGGCGTGTGAAGCTGTAGCCGGGTGGCAGCAGCCAAGGCGACTCATCCATCCACACGTCGATCGGACCGGACGCGTCATACAATTCCCCCTGGGTGCTCGCGAGAAAGATGTTGAGTGGGATGCACGTCTGATTGCTGAAGGTCGCAGGCTCTCCCGTCTGACTGTCTTTCGATGTCAGTGTCCCGTTGATGGCACGCTGGTACGTGTCGTTCATCTGCATGTGGTTTCACCCCTGGCGCGTGGGGACGCGGAGGCGCTCATGACGGAACCGAAGCCACCGAGGGACCGGTGACGGAGAAAGGGGAAAGAGGCAAGGGGGCACGGGCCTGGAAACGGCCTTCGGCAGCGACCCGGTTGCTTTGCGTCGGGTGCGATCCCTCGCCTCGACTCAAAGCTACACCAGCCAGAAATGCGCAGCATGTCGATAGATGTGCTTCCGCACACGTCTGCCCGGCGAGGCCCCCGTCGAGCGGGTCGGCCCTCCAGGACCCGTCGGTGCGCCTGTCCGGGAGGAACGGCGGAGCTGTTCCCGTTGACGAGGCCCACACTGTCGTCGAGGACTGGGTCGCCCATCCCAACATCGTGATGCTCGACACGGCGGTGAAGGAGGTGAGGGGCCGTAAGACCGGCCAACTGGCCATCGTCGTCGGCGTCATCGAGAAGAAGGCCGCCGCCGCCCTGACGGCTGTCGACTTCCCCATACCGCCAACAGTGGAGGTCGATGTCATCCAGCCGGACGGATCCGTCGGACACATGACCATGCCGACAGATGTGATCGAGACCGGCCGGATCCGTCCGCTGGGGCTCTGGTGGGCCGAGCAGGGCTCACCCGGCGGCTTTCAGATCCAGGCCGCGTCAACCGTTCACGCCTCCTTGAACACCTGCGGAACGCTGGGCGTAACCACCTTCTACCGGAAGAAGCGGTGTTTCCTGACCTGTTGTCACGTCATAGGGGACCTGACGTCCGGCCCGGGGCTCGACGTCTACCAACCTCATAAGATCCCCGACCGTGACAACTTCCGCATCGGGGTCTGTGACGGCACTCTTTCCATCGACCCGGTCAACTTCGACCCGTTGAACAACGCACCCTCCCTTCCCCGCAACACATACGACTTCGCGTGGGGCGTCGCCGACGACGACCGGAAGCAGACCTCCTTCACCATATGGGGAGGCATCCACCGGGAAGAGTCTCCGCTTGAGATCCGCAGCCCTCCCAAGGTCGGCGAAACGGTCACCTGGATCGGAATGATGACCGGCGAAGCCCAGACGTCCACCATTCAATCGGTGCGGGCACAGGGCGAGATGACACTGGACGGCGACAGGCTCACGTACTGGCGCGACCTCATCGCGCTTGCTCCCGTCGACGGTCTGCGCGCCGAGCGTGGCGATTCCGGCGCCGCCCTCATCGCCACGAAGGACAAGAGGGTCGTCGGCCTCCTCTGCATGGGGTCCGACGAGCAGCCGCGCTACTGGGCGTCGCGGATCCCCCCGGAGAACCATCAGGCGTCATGGTGGCCTTGGGGGCGCAAGCAGGTGATGCGGCTACGCACCCCATGAGACGCGACCGGCGACGGCAGGAGCCCTGCCGCCGGCGATCGATGGGTCGCACCCGCCTGTTCCTTCTGCAGGTCCCGCGGTGGCCGCCGTACTCAGCCTGGGCCCGTACGGGCGGCTGCGCGAGCATCGCCGGAACCCCGGTTCGCCGACCGTCTAGGGCTATCTGCTCGCCGCGAAGCGCATCAGGGCGTGCTCGTCGCCCTGCTTGATCTTGCCCGTCTGGTTGATCACTTCGAGCTTCCAGCTGTCTCCGGCGCGCATGGCCTTCGCTACGGCGCAGCCGTTGTCGCTGGTGAGCAGGCTGGGCCAGATGTCGGCCACCTGCTGGGAGTTGCCCCCGGTCGCGTCGTACACCTTGAAGCTGATGTTGCGTGCCTGCTGGAACGAGCTGCCCTTCTTGTAAGCGGCGGCGACGAACACGATCGAGGTGACGTGGGGCGGGATCCGTGCGAACTCGACGGTCACCGTCTCGTCGTCGCCGTCCCCGTGACCGGTCTGGTTGTCCCCGCTGTGGATCAGGGAGCCGTTGCCCATCGGGTCCAGGGAGTCGAGACCGGCCAGGCGCACGGGGTCCCCGTCGTGCATCGCGATGGCGATCAGGTCCAGGTCCGTGCCCTTCTTGCGGCGGAGCTTGCCCATCACCCCGCCGCTGCTTCCGGACGTGGGGTCCCAGGACACGCCTATGGACATGTGGGTCACCCCGTCCAGGTCCGCCGGGCCGTCTTCCTTCGTGAGCGTAATCATGCGGGGATCATCCTCTTCATGGCGGCATCGTGGAACGTGAACGGCACACGCAACATGTGGTCGCTCCGTCCCGTCCGTCAGCCGCAGTCCTACTTCTCTGTCATACGGGGCAATCAATGGGGGGCTCGGGCGGAGTCCCCCTCACGTGCCTGGCTCAGTCGCGCGAGTTGCCGAACAGCAAGCGATACCCGATGAGCAGGACGAAGGAACCGCCGATGGCCGCTCCCCACGTGGCGGGGTCGAAGAACTCGTTCGCCACGGGCCGGTCGAGGAAGCGGGCGGACAGCCAGCCGCCGACGAAGGCTCCGGCGATGCCGATGAGGGTGGTGACGATCAGGCCGCCCGGGTCCCGCCCGGGAAGCAGGAGTTTGGCGATGGCGCCCGCGATGAGCCCAAGGATGATCCAGCTGATGAAGCCCACGGCGATGTCCTCTTCTCCTGCGCCGACGACAGACCCGATCCGCCTTCGGCAACCCTGTGTTGCGCAGTTGCGCAACTGTACACAGCCGGAAGGACGCGATCGGGTCGCGGAAGGTTGCGCCGTTGGCGCTCAGCTCCGTACCCCTACCGCGCGTCGGGCCTGCCCCCTTCGCCCGGACCGGAGGAGGCGGCCGACGCGGAGCCGGCCTCCGCGCCGTCGTTGCGCATGGCCCGTGTCTCGCTCTTGAGGATGCGCAGGGACTTGCCCAGGGATCTGGCCACGTCCGGCAGCCTCTTCGATCCGAACAGCACGATGAACGCGATCGCCACGAGCAGCAGATGCCATGGCTCCAGTGCGTTGCGCAGCATGTGACCACTCTCCCTCGTTGTCCACTCCCGGTGCGCCACCGCGCATGCTTGCTTTATTGCGCAACCATACAACCGACCGAAGGCGGCAATCCGCTTCCCGCGCCGAAGCCGTGCGTGACGGACCTCACGATACTTTCAGAGTTGCGCAACATTTAAAGTTGCCCCATGGGGACGAGTGACATGGCGGCCCGCCGGAGCGCAGTGCTCCTGGGCGGGCCCGCAGACGGGGTGCGAGTGACGGTGGCCGGCCGGCCGCTCATGCTGCAGGTGACCTACCCGTGCACGGTCGAGGAGGCCGCCACCGGGGTCCGCGTCGAGGCGATCCACGTCTACCGGCTCGACGGGAGCACCGGGGACGGGCCGCTGCGATACGGGTACGACCCCGCCAGTCCGTGAGCGCGGGCCCGGGAACGTCGGTCGGCCACATCCAACCCTGCCGGATTGCGCAGCTGCGCAACCTCTTGGAGGGGATCCGCCGTCCTCTTCATCGGGGTTGGGACTAATGAGGACACACACATGACAGGCGGAAACCGCAGCACGCACGCACGCCGGTCCACGACGTCGGACAGGCCTCGGAAACGCGGTCGGGGCGGGCGTCTTCTCGTCACGGCGCTGGCGCTCCTCGTGCTGGCGACGGGAGGGGTGGGCTGGGTCTATCTCAAACTGAACGGTGACATCAGCACCTTCGGTGCGGACGGCCTCTCCGACGACCGGCCCGCCGCCTCCACCAAGGGGCAGAACGTCCTGGTCATCGGCTCGGATGCGCGGACCGGCGGGAACAGCGACCTCGGCGGCGGCGACAAGAACGACATCGGCCGATCCGACACCGCCTTCCTCCTGCACGTCTACGCGGACCAGGAGCACGCGGTCGCCGTGTCCTTCCCCCGCGACTCCCTCGTGGAGATCCCGCCCTGCCGGCTCCCCGACGGCTCGTGGACCCAGCCGCGCAGCGGCGCCATGTTCAACTCGGCGTTCTCCGTGGGCCAGACCGCGGAGGGGAACCCGGCGTGCACGCAGAACACCGTCGAGAAGCTGACGGGGCTTCGCGTGGACCACACCGTCGTCGTCGACTTCAAGGGCTTCGCCGCCCTGACGGACGTCGTCGACGGCGTCCGGGTGTGCGTGCCCAACGACGTGTATCAGAAGGACCTGAACCCGAAGCGCGCGACCCGGGGCGAGCGCATCTTCGCCAAGGGCGAGCAGACCGTCTCCGGGCAGAAGGCCCTGGACTACGTCCGTCTGCGCTACGGAATCGGCGACGGCTCCGACATCGGCCGGATCAAGCGCCAGCAGGCGTTCGTGGCCGGCCTGCTCAAGAAGGTCAAGAGCGACGGTCTCACCCCGACCAGGCTGCTGCCGCTGGCGAACGCGGCGACCGACTCCCTGACCGTGGATCCCGGCCTCGGGTCCGCCGACAAGCTGATCTCGTTCGCGATGTCGCTGAAGGACGTGGACCTGCACAACACGAAGTTCATCACCATCCCCTGGCGCTACCAGGGAGCCCGCGTCGCGATCGTCGAGCCCGAGGCGGACGCGCTGTGGGCGGCCCTGAAGGCCGACCGCACCCTCGACGGTGAGAACGCGAGCGGCCACCACACGGGCGGCACGGACGCCAGCGGCAAGAACGGTGACACGGGCGCCACGCCCACGGCCGGCACATCTCCCTCGGCGGTCTCCGGGGAAGGCATCTCGGTCGCCGTCTACAACGGCACCCGGACCCGTGGTCTGGCCGCCCGGGCGGCCGAGAGCCTGAGGTCCGCGGGGTTCACCGTCACCGGTACGGCCACGGCGAGCACCCAGGACTACACCGGCACCGTGATCGAGTACGGCACCGCCCAGAAGGAGCAGGCCGCGACGGTCGCCCGGCTCTTCGCCTCCGCCGAGCTGCGTCCCGTCTCCGCTCCGGGCATCAACGTGATCCTGGGACAGGCCTACGCCGACAACCCCACCGCCGACCCGACCGGCCCGCCCGCGACCGTACCGACCAAGGACACCCGCTCCGCGGACGACGACCCCTGCTCGAACCTCTCCTACGGATGAGACGCGGACGAGCGGGCGGACGAGAACTCTCCACCGGCACCCGACCATGCCCTCATGCCGGCGGGTCCGCGAAGTCTTCTCCGTCCATCCGTCACATTCGACTGTCGGCGCCCGTCAAGGAGGTGAAACAGAACGACAGTGGAAGGATCAAGGACCAGAAGATGCTGACCAACATCATGTACGTGACGCTCTACGTCACCGATCAGGACCGCGCGCTGCAGTTCTACACGGAGCAGCTCGGCCTGGAGAAGCGCATCGACTTCCCGAACCCCGGCGGGCGGTTCCTCACCGTGGGTGTCCCCGGCAGCCCTGTGGAGATCCTCCTGTGGGCGCACCCCGCGGCCGCGGGCCAGCCGGCCGAGGCGGGCGATTCGCCCGGTCCCGTCATCCTCGAGTCGGACGACCTGCGGGCGGACTTCAAGGTGTTCCGTGACCGTGGTGTGGTCTTCGACGAGCCGGAGCCGGTGGACTACGGGTTCGGCGTCCGTATTGAGACGGCGGATCCGGACGGCAACCGCATCTCGCTGCGCGAGCGCGGCGGGGCGGCGGCCCGTAACAACGGCTGACGGTTCGTGGACCTGGTGTGGCCGGCGCGTTGCAGCGCCGGCCACACCAGGTCGTACGGTGCCGGCAATCAGCGTGACGACGCACGTGAAATCAAGCTCCCGACACAAGCGAGGTGTTCCAGCATGGCGATGGAGATCGACTCGGTGGTCGCGCGACAGCGCGTCGACGACCTGGAAGCGGCCATTCCCTTCTACGAGCGGCTGACCGGCCGGGCGGCCGGTCGTTTCGCGTTCGCCGGTGTGCAGCTGGCGAGTGTCGGCCCGTTCCTTCTCTTCTGCGGTTCGGACGAGGCGGTGCAGCGAGTTGCCGGGGTGGGGGCCACCCTCGCCGTCGGAGATCTGGCCTCCGCCGTGGAGGAGGCGGTTGCGGCCGGTGCCACCGTGGTGATGCCCGTGCAGCCCACCCCCAACGGTCACCGAGCGGTGCTGCGACACCCGCACGGGGGCGTGTACGAGTACGTCGGCCCCTGAGCGGACCCGGGCTGCGCCGTCCCTACGCGGGACGCGAGACCGCCGTGCGCTGCTTGTCGTAGCGGGACCGCGCCGCGCGCAGCACCGCCGCGTAGAGCGCGAGGACGACGGCGAGGAGCAGGTAGTACAGCGGGGGCAGGGGGGTCATGGCGAGTACGGGTCCCAGCGGGGTCAGGGGCAGCAGGATGCCGATCACGGCGAGCGCGGCTGCCGCGTGCCGGACGGGGCCGGGCGCGGCCCCGTCCCGGCGGGTGCTGCGCAGCAGGAGCATCACGAGTGCCTGGGTGAGCAGGTTCTCGGTGAACCAGCCGGCGTGGAAGACCCCCTGGGCGTCGTCCGAGGCCTGCGTGCTGACCAGGAGTACGGCGAAGGTGGCCACGTCGGCGAGGGCGTTGAGCAGGCCGAACGCGGTGATGAAGCGCAGGAATCCGCGGGGCTGCAGCCGGGTGGGTGCCTGGAGGGTCGATGGGCCCGGGTGGTCGTAGGCGAAGGCGAGCTGGGCGGCGTCGAAGCACAGGTTCTGCACGAGTACCTGTGCGGGGAGCATCGGCAGGAAGGGCAGCAGGAGCGCCGCGGCGAGCATGGCGATGACGTTGCCGAGGTTCGACGACAGGGTGAGGTGGAGGTAGGTGGCGATGTTCCCGCCGCTGTGCCGGCCAGCGGTGATCGCGTGGTCGACCGCCGCGAGGTCCTTCTCGGCCAGGACGACGTCCGCGGTGTCCCTGACGACGGCGACCGCGCCGTTCGGGCAGATGCCGACATCGGCAGCGCGCAGGGCGGGCACGTCGTTGACGCCGTCACCGAGGAATCCGGTGACGTGCCCCTGGGCGCGGAGGGCGGTGACGACACGTGCCTTGTGCTCGGGGGCACAGCGTGCGAAGACCGTGGTGTGCCGGACGGCCTCGGCCAGTTCGGCGTCGTCGAGCCGGTCGATGTCCTCGGCGGTGAGCACCCGGCCTGGGTCGAGTCCTGTGAGCGCTCCACCGGGGGCGAGTCCTGTGAGCGCCCCACCGGGGTCGCGTGCCGTGAGCAGCCCGCCGGGGTCGAGTCCGAGTTCGCGGCAAGTGTGGGCGGCCGTGCCCGGGTGGTCCCCCGTCAGGATCCGGACGGAGACGCCCCGGTGCGCGAGGCTGCCGAGCGCCTCCGCGGCGGTGGGGGCGAGGGAGTCGCGCAGGACGACGAAGCCGAGGAAGGTGAGTCCTCGTTCGTCCGCCGGTGTGTAGTCCCGGTGGCGGGCCGGACCTTCGGCGAGGGCTACGGCGAGGAGTCGGGCGCCCGTGTCCGCCTCGCGGGCGGCCAGGTCGAGCAGACGGTCGCGTTCGGCATCGTCCAGGGCACACCTTTCCAGGACGGTCTCCACGGCCCCCTTGACGACCAGGGTGTGCGTTCCGAGGCGGCCGGGACGGCGTACGACGGCCGTCGCCAGGCGGCGTACCGGGTCGAAGGGCAGCGCCGCGACCCCGTCACAGTCCAGTGGGTCGGCATCGTCGGCCTCGTCCAGAATCGCCTCGTCGAGGGCGTCGGGGGTGGGCAGTTCCGCGAGCTGGAGGGTCCACCAGGCGTTGACGGCAGCCCAGTGCAGTACCTCCGGTGCGTCCCGGCCGTGCGCGTCCACGGCGCGGGCGACGACGGGCCGGTCCTGGGTGAGGGTGCCGGTCTTGTCCAGGCACAGGACGTCGACGGCACCGAGGTCGTGGAGGGCCGGCAGGCGTTTGACGATCACCCTGTGGTCGCGGGCGAGCCGTGCGGCGCCGCGGGCGAGGACGGTCGTGACGACGACGGGCAGCATCTCGGGGGTCAGGCCGACCGCCACGGCGACCGCGAAGGGGAGCGTCTCCAGTCCCCGCCCGTGGAGCGCGGCGCCGGCCATGAGGACGAGGGGCGGGGTCAGCAGCATGAACCGGATCAGGGTCCAGGAGATGCCGTGGACCGCCTGGTCGAAGGCGCTGTCCCGGCCGCGAGCGGTCGTCCCGAGGGCGGAGGCGAAGCGGGTGCGCGGACCGGTGGCGACGACCACGGCGGTCGCGCTGCCGTAGGAGACGCTGCTGCCGAAGAAGCACATGTGGGGCTGGGCGAAGGGGCCGGGGTGCGAGCCGTCGGGAGCGTCGAGGGGGTACTTCGCCACGGGCGCCGACTCGCCGGTGAGCGGCGCTTCGTGCAGACGCAGTCCGGCCGCCCGCAGCAGCTGCACATCCGCGGGGACGAGGTCTCCGGGGCCCAGCCGGATCACGTCGCCGGGTACGAGCTCGTCGGCCGGGATCTCCCGTGGTCCGGTCGTCGGCCCGTCGGGGTCGGCGCGGCGCAGTACGGTCGCGGTCGTGGCCACGGATTCCCTCAGCGCCGCCATGGCCTGGTCGGCCCGGTGCTCGCCCGTCGAGCGCAGCACGCAGCTGACCGCCACGAGAAGGAGGATCACGCACCCGGTGCCCCAGGCCGCGACGGTCACCGATATCAGTCCCAGGCAGAGCAGGACCGCGGTGAACGGGTCGCGCAGGCTGCGCAGGAACCGCCGGTTCCAGGTGATCGGCCGCCAGGCGGGCAGGACGTTCTCTCCGTGCCGGGCCAGCCTCCGCTCGGCCTCGGCGTCCGTCAGACCGCGTGGTCCGCTGTCCAGCCGCCGCAGCACCTGGAGCGCGGTGAGCAGCCCGGGGGCTTCCGGCCCTGACGGCGCCCGACGGTCTTCGGCCTCCGGAACGAGGGGGCCGGGAGCAGCCGTCTCAGGCACCGGATCCGCTGCGTCGCACGAGCGTCAGCGACCTGTCCGTGCGGGCGGTGAGCTGGCCGACCATCACACGGACCACGGTCACCACCTCGGGGTCGTCGACGAAGTAGACCTGCCGTCGGCCCTCACGTCGTGAACGGACCAGACCGGCCAGCTTGAGCTTGGTCAGATGCTGGCTGACCGCCGGCAGCGCGCCGCCCACCCGCTCCGCGAGCCCGGTCACGTCGCTCTCCCCCTGGGCGAGCGCCCACACGATGTGCAGACGTGAGGGTGAGGAAAGGAGCCCGAAGGCGGCGGCGGCCTCGGCCAGTACCTCGGCAGGAGGGTCCGTGAAATCACCCGCGTCTGCCGCCACCGTTGCTCTCCCGTTCCACGTTCGCCTGAGGGCTCCCAGTCTAGAGCCGCCTCCGACGACGCCGTCGTTCCTCAGGGTGACCGGCCTGGTGGTGGGACCGGCCGTCGTTCCCGGGGCGACGAGCCTGGTGGTGGGGTCGGTCGTACGGGTGATCACGCGGGCCGCGCACGCCCCGCCCTGCCGTCGGCACGGTGGTCGCCTGCCGACGAGAGGGCGTCTTCCTCCTCGGCGAGCACGACGACGGCGTCCTTGGGCCCGAGGATCAGTGGGGTGGTCTTCGGCGGGTTGAGGAAGATCCCGTAGCCGGGTGGTTCGTCGGCGTGCCGGGCCAGTCGGTAGCCGATCGCCGTCTCCCCCTCGCGCCGGGCGGCCTCGACGACGGTGGCGAAGTTGGCCTCCGCCCCGAGGACGACGTAGTCGGAGGCGGGCTTGAGGTAGATCTCCGAGCCCTCCGGGTTGAAGAGGTCGGTGAACACGTCGTACAGGTCGCGGTTCTCCGTCAGCTGGGTGAGCAGGAGGCTGATCACCTTGGTACTGACGATGAAGTCGTCGGCCTTGGTGACCTGGGCGACCTCGCGGTTGGCGTCGTCGTTCATCTCGGTGACGATCGAGTACGGGTCTCCGAGGCGTTCCTCGATGTCCCGCAGGTGCAGCAGCGTGACCAGGGTCCGGTCGTCGGCGGGCCCGGCGGCGAACGTGTCGTCCGAGAGGACGACGATGTGCCGGTAGCCGCCGAGGTCGAGGGACTCCAGCGAGGACCTGCGCGTCGGCTCGCAGTACTTGAACCCCAGGCTGAGATTGACCACCGGCTGGTTCAGTGCGGCGTCCGGCCGCCGTGGCGCGGCGATGTCGAGGGTCGAGCCGGGCTGGACGAAGCTGTCGAGCAGCGTGACGAGTTTCGTCGTACGGGAGTTCTCGCCGATGAGCAGTGTCCGGTCGATGTCCGGCCGCTCGGCCGGGGCGGAGGTGATGGCCGACTCGATGATCGGCGGTCTGGTCCGTGCCAGACGGATGAGCAGGTCGTCCTCGGCGATCACGAGCAGCTGGTCGCCGGAGTCGATGACCGTGTCCATGGCGGGATTCACCAGCACCTGCCCGTCGCTCCTGCGGAGCCCCGCCGGCGTCCCGGTCTCGAAGGCGTGGAGCGCCGTTCCGTACGTCGTGCCGACGAGGGCGGGCTCCTCGCGCAGGTAGAACTCGTTGCCGACGAAGCTGAGCAGTTCGTTGAAGACGCCGGACAGGCCGGTCTGCCGATGGGCCTGTGCCATGAGGCGTACGGCGATGTCCTCGGCGTCGATCACCAACGCCCCCTCCCCCGCCGCCAGGCGGGCGGCCGCGAGGTTGTCCGAGTCGTGCACCGCGGCCACGACGTGGGGCCGGGTCCCCCGCCAGGTACGGCTGTGCAGCAGCAGGAGGATTTTGATGACGTCCACGTCCCTGTCGTCACCGACCGGCGGCAGCACCATGATCGATTTCGCCGTGTCCGGGCTGACCAGTTCCAGGTCCGCCCGTACCAGTGGGTTGCCGGATCGGCAGACGACGCGGGTGCTGCCCATGTCGGGGATCCGCGCCCGGATCGCGTCCTCCATGGCGACCTTGTCACGGTCGGCGAGGACGACCACGCAGGAGCGGCGTTCGCTCTGGTTCGCCTCCACGAGCTCCGCGATCACCGTGAAGACCTGGTCCGACCAGCCCAGGACGATCGTGTGTCCACGCTCCATCAGCTGGGAACGGCCCTTGCGCAGTTCCTGGATCTTCTGGTTCAGGCCGGTGGTCAGCACACCGATGAGCGCGCTGACGATGAAGATGCCGCCGATCGTCACCATCAGCATCAGGGCGAGGAACACCGGACCTCCGGTGTCCCCGCCCATGGTGCCCGGATCGAGCGTGCGGAGCAGGCTCATCCAGGCCACGCCGGCCCAGCCGCCGTTGTCCTCGGCGTCTGTGTCCGTGAAGAGGACGACCAGCGTCGAGGCCGCCACGATGAGGAGCATCGAAGCCAGTGCCAGCCAGCTGATCAGGGCCGGTGTCCCCCGGTCCATCGTGCCGTCGAACCAGTACCGGAACCGTGCCCGCAGCCTGTCGCGCAACACCGAAGACTCCCCCGTCCGCACCTGCACCGAGTCCCCCCGCGCGCCGGTGCGTCAGCCGCGGACCTTGAGACGTTCCAGAGCCGTGACGGCTCCTAGGACTTCCGAGGGTCCTCTGTACGCCGGAGCTCGACGATCCTTCGCACCCCGTCCACGACGAGGACGGTCCCGGCGAGGACGGCGAAGATCGAGTAGGGGACCGGAAGGACGCCGGACAGGTCGAGGCCGACCATCACCGCACCCACGGCGATGGCTCCGAAGGCCGTCCATCTTTTCAAGGGTTCTCCTGACATGCTTCGGCGGATCGGTCGCGAGGTGCCTCTCCATCAGATCACAGTGGCCGTCACGGCATTCGCACCAGGCGCCGGTCACGAACGGGCGATGACGACGATGCCGGCGACCCTCGCGGGGCACGGCGATGGGCTCCCCGACGAGGAGGACCAGCACCTCCCGCTGGGCTCCGTGCTGCAGTCGGGGTCCCCTCGTTTCGCGATTACAACATCTAACGAACGTACTAGCTTCACTCTTTCTGGAGAAGCTGAAATCAACGACCGGAGGAGATCCCCATGACCCGCGCCCGCGCCGCCCTGCTGACGGTCCCCCTCGCGCTCGGCCTCATCAGCACCGCCGCGACGCCGGACCGTCCGGCAGATCGAGCACGGGCGGTGCATCCGCCGGACCGGTCCCGCGATCGGCGAAGGGCTGCGCATCGGCGGCATCCACGTGTGGACGTTCACCCAGGTCAGGAGCGGGGTTCTGGTGGGGACCGAGGAGACTCACACCGGCGCCGAGGTCGAGGCGGACGTTCCCGTCGCAACCCGGCTCCTTGCGGGAGGGTCTGGAGGCGTGGCTGCGTGACCTCAAGCAAGGGGCCGAGGCCCGGGCCTCCGCGCGGTGACACGTCCTGATGTCGGGCAGGCTCCCGACCGGCCGGTCCCGTCAGTCCGGCCCCGAGCCGTCCAAGGTGAGGATCAGGAGAGTGACGTCGTCCTGGATCTTCGGAGAGAAGCGGCTCAGGTCGGTCCAGATCTCGTCGGGCAGCTGGTCCAGGCCGACACCGGTCATACGGGCCAGACGCTCGGCGAACGGGTAGAAGGCCCCGGAGGCATCGCGTGCCTCCAGGACGCCGTCCGACGCCAGGAGCAGCCGGTCCCCGGGCAGCAGCGACACCGTGGCGGCGGTTCCGGGCGCGACGTCGGCGAGGCCCATTCCCAGGGGCGGTCCGGGGTCGAGTTCGAGGGTGCTCACGGTTCCGCCGCGCACCAGGACGGGCGGCGGGTGGCCGCAGGCCAGGACACGGACCTCCGGCCCGTGCGGCGCGAAGTCCAGGAGGACGGCCGTGGCGAAGAGTTCCGCGTGCTCCTTCCGCGCCGAGTCGACCACGAGCCTCCGGTCCAGGCGCGCCGCGATCGACTCCGCGTCCACGTCGTCCAGTACGGCCTCGCGGAACGCCCCCATGACGGAGGCCACCGTCGCGACGGCCGACAGACCGTGCCCCTGTACGTCGCCCAGGACCGCCCGTACCCCGTGGGGGCCTGGCCGGACGTCGAAGAAGTCGCCTCCCACCAGGGTGCCGCGCTCGGCGGCGCGGTACAGGCTCGCGCAGCGCACGGGGCCGACCCGCCGCCGTACGTCCGGGACGATGGCCCGCTGGGCCGTCTCGGCGACGGTACGTTCCAGGTCGAGCTGCTCGTCTCTTCGTCCGCGGACGAAGGAGACGAAGACGCTCAGGGTCGCGACGAAGCCGAGGGTGAAGAGGTCGGTGTCGCCCGGCCGGTCCAGATGGAAGCCGGGAACGGTCAGCATCGCGATCGTCGCGGCACCGAGGAGGGCCGTGGCCACCGGTCCGTAGGCCAGGACGGCCAGCGGAGGCACCGCGCCGAGCAGGAAGCCGATGTCCACCGGGACGGAGTCGGTGAAGGAGGCCACGCCGACCCCGACGAGCAGCAACACGGGCAGGACCCGCACCCAGCGGGGCGGCGGGGCCCCGCGCAGCCAGCCCCGCCGGTGCGCGCCGGTCGCCGCCTTCCCTTCCTTCACCACACCACCAGGCTCCTATGCCGGAGAGCGCCGCGCACTCCACGGCTTCCAGCGGGAGCAAAAGCGGGCACGGAAGCGGGAGCGGGAGCGGGATCGGGAGCGGAAGCGGAAGCGGGCACGGAAGCGGGCGCGCCGCAGTCGCTCGCTGGTCGGCCTGGGGGCACGCACCGCACCCCGCGCAGACGAGGAGGGTCCGGCCGACCGAAGCGGGGACACGGTGTGCCTTCGGTCTCGACGACGTCTCCCGGCGGCACCCCCTAGGCTCCCCTCATGGGACACCCTGTGCGCACCGCCGACGGTCGGCTTCTGGTGGCCGAGGATTGGGGCGATCCTTCGGGGTCTCCGGTGGTTCTCCTCCATGGGACGCCCGGGACCCGTCTGGGAACCCTGCTGCCCGGGCTCGCCGCGGAGCACCCCGGCTTCCGGTTCCTCTCCTACGACCGTCCCGGCTACGGGGACTCCCAGCGCGCCCCGGGTCGCCGGGTCGCCGACGCGGCGCGGGACGCGGCGGCTGTCGCCGACGCCTTCGGCGTCGAGCGGTTCGCGGTGGTCGGCCGGTCCGGTGGCGGCCCGCACGCGCTCGCGTGCGCGGCGCTGCTGCCGGACCGGGTGCGGGCAGCCGCTGTACTGGTCGGACTCGCTCCGCCGGACGCGGCGGGTCTGGACTGGTACGCGGGCATGACCCCGTTCAACGTGCACGAGTACGGTCTCGCCCACGCTCATCTGGACGGACGTGACCCCGGTGGGCTCGAGCGGGACCTGGCCGCCCGGGCCGCCGTCCTGCGGCGGAACCCGGAGCGCCTCCTCGACGACCTGCGTGACGGCCTCTCCCCCCACGACCGGCCAGTCGTCGAGGACCCCCGGGTACGCACGGTGCTGCTGCGCACGTACCGGGAGGCCCTGCGGGTCTCGCACCACGGCTGGCTCGACGACTGCCTGGCCTTCGCCGGCCCGTGGGGCTTCGACGTCGCCTCCGTGACCGCGCCCGTACTGCTGTGGCACGGCCTCGACGACGCCTTCTCGCCCGTGGCGCACACCCGCTGGCTGGCCGGCCGGATCCCCGGCGCCGAGCCCGTCCTCGTACCGGACGCCGGTCATTTCGCGGCCCAGCTGGCGCTGCCCGGCGTGTTGCGCTGGCTCGACGGTCAGGGCGCCGGGCGCTGATACGAGGTCGAGCGGGCGCCCTTCAGGGCGTCGAGGATCCGCTCGTGGCTGTCCCCGACGACGTCGCCGACGCGGACCCTGATGTGGAGCGCCTCGACCTCGTCGACGAAACGCCGGGAGAAGGCGCCGAGCATCGTCGTCTCGTAGGTGCTGGTGCCCACCAGCGGGAAGTTCCCCATGGTGACCAGCTGGAAGTCCTCCCTGACGGTGAGCCCTGCCCCGGTCAGCACCTCCGCCACGCCCTGGACGTCAGTCCACGGGCCGGCGTGCTGCGGGTCCGCGCCGCGCAGGACGGCCCGGCATTCGTAGACCTCGATGACCACCGTGTGCGAGCCTCCGTTGAGCAGTCCGACCTGCCACTCGGGTGCGCCGCCCGCAAGGTGCCCGGTCGTCCAGTCGGCGCGCCAGCCGAGCAACGGCCGTACAGTGCGGGCGTACTGGGCTCTTGCGAGGACCGCTCCGGCCGCGACCGCGAGCAGGCTGCTGAGCGGCTCCATGTCGAGCAGCTCGAGCCGCCACGGCCATGCGGCCCGGGCCGTCTCCGTCATGTTGGCCCGGACGATCTCCCAGCCGAGCACCGCCGTCAGCAGGACGAGCAGAACGATCGGCGCCGTGAAGAGCAACGGGCTGCGCCGCACCCGCCGTTGAACGTCCACCTCGGTCGCCGGACCACCCCGCCCGAACCTGCCCACGGCCACTCCCCCGGTTCTCGGACAACGGCCCCCCGACCGCGCGTACGCCCCCGGGGGCCTCGACCGGTTCATGGTGCCCGAACCAGGCAGGCCCGGATAGGCCACGAGCCCGGCGCGATCCAGAATCCACGCCCCGGATGTCACGACCACGAGCGTTGTGCACGCCGGTTGTGGACCTTCTCGTGTCAGAGGCTGCTGGCACCATTCGGGCTGTGAAGAGGATGCGAACCACCCCGCCGCGAGCGGTCGATGTCACCGCGGTCTTCCCGGAGCTGACCCCACTGGCCCGCACGGCGACCCGACTGCACCCGCGCCCGGGGATCCCGACGCCGTATGACAGTTCGGTCGGAGGCCCCCTGCTGTGGCCCGCCGACGAACCATGGCCGCACTGCGATGCCCTGCACGAGGGGGGAGGCAGCCTCCTGGCAGTGGTGCGCCTGGAGCAGCGAGCCCGGGTGAGGCGGGCGATGACGCCGGACGATCCGCTCGCCGGCGACTACACACCCGAGGAGAGCGCAGCCTTGAGGCAGGCCGAGCAGCGATTCGACTGGGATCACGACGAGCCCGAGCTTCCGGTCCCCCTGCTGCCCGTCGCGCAGCTGTACGCGCGTGATGTCCCCCTGCTGCGTCCGCCCGGGCGACCGGAGGCCGACCTGCTCCAGGTGCTGTGGTGCCCCTTCGACCACCCTCCGGACCAGTGGATGCCCAGGACCGCGCTGTTCTGGCGCACTGCGGCCGACGTCACCGAGCTCCTCACCGTGCCTCCGGAACCGCACCTGGTGGAGTCCGAGGAGTACGTACCCGTTCCGTGCGTGCTCGCGCCGGAGCAGGTCACCGAGTACCCCAGCCTCCTGGACCTGGGCAAGGAGCTGCAGGAGCAGGTGAAGGACTGGAGCCGGTGGCAGGCGGGCGGCGCCCCACTGGACAGCGGTTTCGCCGCCCACCCCGAGTCGTACTACGGGAGTGACCTGTCCGTCGCGCCGGGCTGGAAGTTCGGCGGCTACTCCCGGTGGGGGTACATCGATCCGTCGCCCCGCCCGTGTCCTGCCTGCGGCACGGAGATGGACCCGCTGCTGACCATCGCCTCGACCGAGGGGGACAGCGGTCAGCACAGCTGGATCCCGTACGAGGACGAGCCCGCCGCGACCTCTGACCAGAGTCCCGTCCGGGACCTGGTCCACCGTCCCACGGCGATCCAGATCGCCGACCTCCACGCGGAACAGCTCTACTCCTGCCCGAGGAATCCCGATCACCCCCACATGGAACTCATGCAGTAACCGGCCCTGACACATGGGTGCCGACAGGCACGCGGTGGAAGCAGGATCCGTCGCGCCCCGGCGGGTCACCCATCCAGTGAAAGTCGATGCGCCCAGCGCAGAGGGGTGCCCGGCGACGCGCCGCTGGGGTCGACGTCTTCCAGCAGGATCAGAAACTCCGGCATTCCCCGCGCAAGTCGCCCGGACAGATCAGGCTGCCGTAAAGCAGGACCCTGTCGGGCTGACCGCTCGGAGAGATGGTCACTTCATAGCTCTCCTGCGACCAGCCACCCAAGGTGATGCGGACCCGGTCCGGTGACGTCCACATCGCGTCCCGGAGCCCGTCCTCCTCGCTCATGAAGCAGGCGACCTCCCAACGGCGTTCCCCGAGCAGGCCGTCCTGCGGCCAGGAGGATCAGAATCACGCCGGCCAACAGGAACGCCTGCTCACGAGGCCAGCTCAGCAGCACCAGGCCACCCTGGTCCCCCGTCACTGCCCCGGCCAGGGCTGCGGTGCCAAGAAGGAACGCCAGCGTCAGCAGCAGGAAGACTGACCGCCTTCGTTCGCGGATGAAGCTCATGATCCCCCCGAGCGATGCGGATCACGCAGCCTACGGGAGCAGGCGAGGTAGGGGCCAGAGCTTGGCTGCGGAACGGGGCTGCGCGCTCCTCCCTGTCCCGCAACATGCTCGGGGATGGTGTGCCGGATGCCGCGACTGCGCAGGTACCGACGGCAGGGCCCGTTGCCGTATGCCGTGTCGGCCGCGACGCTGTCCGGCTTCTTGCAGGGCTGAACCTGGGCAGCCGCTCCCCCGTTCCGTCGCCCGACCACAGTCGATGGCGTTCGTGGACCGTTCTCCACGGCCCGAACCGTTCGGGCAGGTCACGGCACTGCACGCCGGTCCGAACCCGGCTGCGGCTCGGGCTCTTTGTCCGCAGCACTGCGCGAGCGCGGTGCGGCACCGGCGTCGATGCCGGCGCCGGGATGTTGGCGTTGGCCAGGCAGCAGCCAGGTGTCGACGCGGCCCTGTACGTGGTCGACCTGCGTGACCGACTGCCGTGCGGCGACTTGCTGTTCTTCGGTTGCACCGGGTGCGTTTGACAGACCCCTGGCAGCGACGCTTACTGAAGATGACATCAGAGCCAGACAATGCACGACGTCCCCGCGCCCCGGTGAGGGCCCGCGACGCTCGCGCGGCTTGCCCGCACGTCAAGGGGCACGACATGAAGTCACGTCTGCGCACACGAGGTTGGTTCGAGACGGTCGCAGCCGCCGTCAGCGGCTGCCTGTTCCTCGTCACCCTGGTCTGGCCCGACTGGATCGAGGGCGTGTTCGGGGTGGACCCCGATCAGCACAGCGGGGCCCTTGAGTGGGCGATCGTCGCCGTCGCCCTTTGCGCCACCGTCGTGTTCTCCCTGCTCGCGCGAGGTGAGTGGCGCAGGGCCCAGGCGAGCGGTGCGGAGGGCCGGCCATGACTCAGCATGCGGCCATCGAGATCGCCATCAGGGCGCATCTGCACGAGGCGCGCCGGCTGGCGCGGGCTCGGGCGGACGGGGAGTTCGACCGTGAGGCCTGGTTGGAGGCGCTGCAGCAGGTCGAGGGCCTGGAGCGCGACGGCATGCAGCTGCGCATCGCAGGCTTCGGCGGTGGGGTCGCCGGCAGCGCTCCGCTGGTCGCGGCGCAGTGGCGGCAGGTGGGGCCGGCCCCCATGCGGCAGCCCCTGGGCGGCGGGCCCGCCCCGGTGGCGGGTCGTGTGTACGACGTGGCCGTCGACCCGCGCGGCAGCAGCGACAAGACCCTCTACGCCGCCACCCTCGGGGGCATCTGGAAGAGCCTCGACAGCGGCGCCACCTGGGCGCCGAAGACCGACCGCCTGCCGTGGACCCAGATGGGGGCGGTGGTCCTCGACCCCGTCAACCCGGACATCGTGTACGCGGGCGGCACCTTCGCGCCCGGCCCGTCGCTGTTCCGCTCGGTCGACGGCGGCGAGACGTGGAGCACGATCGGCGGCGCCGCCATGCTCGGCCAGAGCGTGGTGCGCATCGTCCTCCCCGCCCCTGGAGTGGTCCTGGTGGGCACCTTCGTCAACGGGGTGTACCGCTCCGCAAACGACGGTGCCGACTTCGGCAACAACCTGGGCGCCTACGACAACAACGCGCCCGTCCTGGGTGGCCCGCTGACGGACCTTCACCTCCACACCACGAAGCCGACCACGGTGTACGCGTGCATGCGCGGGCAGGGCATCTTCGAGTCCACGGACTCCGGCGCCACCTTCCCCACAAACCTGTTCGCCAACCCGGGTGCGCCGGCCGCCGGTACCTATCTGACCGTCACCATGGCGCAGTCGACGAAGCCCGCCGACCACACCCTGTACGCCACGGCGTCAACGTCCAGTGCCTGGGTGGGGCTGTTCAAATCGACCAACGACGGCCACAACTGGAAGCTCAAGCCCGCCGCCGCGGCGGCCGCCGCCACCGGGGCGCAGTTCGGCTTCGACCAGACCATCGGCGTCGACCCGCAGGACGCCAGGCGGGTCTACCTGGGCTTCCTGGAGCTGCACCTGTCCACCGACGGCGGCGACAGCTTCGCCCCGGGATCGGTGACCGGGGGCAAGGTGCACGTCGACCATCACGCCATCACCTTCAGCCCGCAGTCCCACTGGGGCGCGACGCCCACCCGACTGTACGTCGGCACCGACGGCGGCACCGCGGTCAGCGGCGACGGCGGCAGCACCTGGACCAACCTCAACGAGGGCGTCTCCACCATCCTCGTCGGCATCGGCCGTCTTGACATCGGCCGGCACTCGGCGGTGAACAACGGCTACAGCTACGTCGGTTCGCAGGACAACGGCACCGCGCAGCGCGCACCCGGCATGCCCGGCAACGACTGGAGCCACCGACTCGGCGGCGACGGCGGCCGGGTGGCCGTCGACCCCTTCGCCCCGCTCTCCGTCCACGCCACGGTCAACGACTACTACCAGCACAGCACCGATGGCGGCGCCACGTGGACCAGCGCGGCGGGCATCACGCCCGCTGTCGGCGCCATCGCCGTCGATCCCGGCGACGGCAGCCGGGTCTACGCCGCCGGCGGGCCGCTGGGCGGCTCGGGCACGCAGTTGCTGCGGAGCACCGACCAGGGCGCCAGCTTCACCAGCATCCACACCTTCCCCGCCGGTGTCCTCAGCATCGCGCCCGTTCACGGCAGCGGCGGCGCCAGCGTGTGGGTGGGTCTGACCGACGGCTCGATGTGGCGGACGGACAACGCGCTGATGGGCGCCGGGTCGACGTGGAACTCGTACTCGACCGGCTTGCCAGGACGCGGCGTCACCAGCATCGCGGTCGATCCCTTCAGCACGCAGCGCGTGATGGCGGGCTACTGGGGCGCTTCGGGGATCGCGCCGCCCAACCGCAGCCAGCACGTCTACCTGACCACCGACAACGGCTTGACCTGGGTCGACGCCAGCGGAACCGACGGCAGCCCGACCACCAACCTGCCCGACCTGCCCGTCTACAGCGTCGCCATGGACCCGGGTTCCAGCAACGGCCTGTCCGGCATCGCCACCTCCGGAAGCGTGATCGTCGCGGTCGGCCTGTTCGGAACGGTCCTGACGTCAACCGACGGACTCACCTGGACGGCGCGGGTCTCGGGCGCCTACAACACGCTGGCCGACGTGGCCTGGACGGGCTCCCAGTTCGTCGCGGTCGGCCTGGACGGGGCCATCCTCACCTCGCCGGACGGGATCGTCTGGACCACGCGCAAGGCGGGACCGTCCTCGGAGGCACTGCAGGGCGTGGCCTGGTCCGGCGCGGTGCTGGTGGTCACCTCGGCGTCGTACGGTACGGTCTACCGCTCGACCGACGGCGTCAGCTGGATCTCGGTCCACGACGCGGCCGCTCAGGCGCTGCTCGCCATCACCTGGGGCAACGGCCTGTTCGTCGCGGTCGGGTATTCCGGCACCGTGGTCACCTCGCCTGACGGCGTCACCTGGACCGCGCACGCGACCCCGACGACGGCCAACCTCATTTCCGTCGCCTGGTCGGGCACGCAGTACGTGGCCACCGGCACCGGCACCATCCTGACCTCGCCGGACGGCGGCACGTGGACGGCGCGCGTGTCGCCGACCCCCGACCAGATCACTGAGGTGGCGTGGTCCGGTGTCCGCTTCGTCGGCGCGGTCAACTCCGGTGAGGTCGTCACCTCGACGGACGGGGTCACCTGGACGCTGCAGCCAACGGGATCGGCCTACCGGCTCAGCGCGATCCTCTGGACCGGCTCGCAGTTCATCGCCGTCGGCGACTTCGGCACCGTGCTCACCTCCGCCGACGGGACGGCGTGGACCGACCACAGCGTGCCCGTCGTGCCGCCGGCACTGATCTGCGGCAACCAGACCGGCGTGCTGTTCACCGTCGATGACGGTGCGACCTGGCGCGTGCTCGGCGTAGGGCTGCCCACGGCGAGTTGCACGTCGCTCGCCCTCGACTGGTCGCGCACGCCGTCGTTGCTGCGCGTCGGCACCGAAGGCCGCAGCGTCTTCGAGCTGGTCACCACAGTGGGTCCCCGGGTGGCGGTCGTCTCCAACCTCGCGTTCGGGAAGGTGGCGTCGAACGCCTCGTCCAACCTGGTGGCCAAGGTGTTCAACGCGGGATCGACGCCGCTCGTCGTGACCGGCTTCGCGCGGGCGTCGGGCAGCGCGGCGTTCGCCCTCACCGGTGGTGGACCTGGCTTCCCCTTCACCCTGCAGCCGGGCCAGGAGCAGGACATCACCGTACGCTTCCAGCCCACCACGGCCGGGATCGCCACCGCGGTCTTCCGCCTCACCAGCAACGATCCCGACACCCCCGCGGTGTCGGTCCCGATGAGCGGCACCGGGAAGTAGGCACCCGCGTCTTCTCGGGGTCGGTGTGCCAGGTGCCGCGGCTGTGCAGGTACTGCCGGACGAAGACGATTCAGGTCGCCGTGTCACACCTCTTGCTGTGCCACTCGCGACTCCCTAATGTGAACCTTCAAATTCGAACCCACTCTTTCTGATGGTGTACCGAGGAACAGATTTTGAACGATCAAACTGTGGCTCCCAGCGGTCCTATGCCGGGCTACCTCGATCACGCCAGGGTCGGCCCGCTCTCCCGCGCCTCCGGTGCCGCGCTCGCCGTCGCCACCGACCTGGCCGGGCGTCTGGCCCCCGGCGACCTGGACCGGCTGTTCGACCTCGGCGACGCCGCGCGGGACTCCGCGGCTCGGCTCCTCGACGCCCGGCCCCACGAGGTCGCCCTCTCCTCCTCCACCAGCAACGGGCTGTTCACCGTCGCCGCCGCCCTCCAGGGGCCGGGCACCGTCCTCGTCCCGCGCGCCGAGTTCCCCGCCAACGTGTACCCCTGGCTCCGGTTCGCCGGTCGCGGCGGCCCGGACGTCCGCTTCGTCGACCCGGACGGGCACCGGCACATCACTGCCGGCCAGCTGCGCCGGAACCTCACCCCCGACGTCACCGCCCTCACGGTCAGCGCCGTCGACTCCCTCACCGGCCATGTCGCACCGCTGGCCGCCCTCAAGGAGGTCCTCGGGCCGGACCGACTCCTCATCGTCGACGCCATCCAGGGGCTCGGTGCCGTCCCGATCGAGTCGGACGCCGCCGACATCCTCGTGAGCGGCGGCCAGAAGTGGCTGCGGGCGGGCTGGGGAGCGGCACTTCTGCTGATCCGCGACCGATGCGCCGAGCGCCTCCTCCCCGGGCTCGGCGGCTGGGCCGGTGTCACGGAACCCTTCGCGGCGCGGCATCCGGCGCCTCCGCTGCCCGGAGCCGCCGCCCATCTCGCCACCAACCCGGACTTCCCGGCCGCCGCGGCCATCGGAGCGGCCGTCGACAACCTGCTCGACCAGGGGGGCCCGGCCGCCGTCGGTGCCCGGATCCGGGCCACTCTCGCCGAGTTGCTCGACCGGGCACGCTCGGCCGGCGCCGAGGTCCTCTCGGACGGGCTCGGCCACCAGGAGCGCGCCGGAATCGGCTCCTTCCGACTCCCCGGTCATGACCCCGGCACCGTCCACCGGGCCCTCGGGGAGGCCGGGGTGATCACCACGCGCCGGGACGAGTGGATCCGGATCTCCCCGCACGCCTCCACCCCGCCCGCCGCGACGGACCTGTTCGCGCGGGCACTGCACACGCTCACCCACCGCACGACGCGCATCCACACCCGTACCGACGTCCAGGAGCCGACATGTCCCACCAGCTGAGCCGCCGCCAGATCCTTCACCTCGCCACCGCCTCCGCCGCCGGGCTCGGCCTGACCGCGTGCGGCGGCGGAGGGTCGGGCTCCGACACCGCCGGCGCCGACGGCGACAGCGGCAAGATCACCGTCTGGAGCTGGACCTCGGCGGCGGAGGCCCTGCGAGGGGTCGTGCCCTCCTTCGAGCGGGCCAACCCGGGCATCGAGGTGGAGATCCAGGACGTCGGCGAGCCGGCGATCTGGGACAAGATCACCGTCGGGCTCGCCTCGGGCGGCAAGGGCCTCGCCGACGTCCTCCACATCGGCGTCGACTACCTGCCCGGCTACCTGGACAAGTTCCCCGAGGGCATCGCCGACCTGTCCCGGCTCGGCGCCGACACGTACAAGGACGCCTTCGTCGAAGGCCTGTGGCCGACCGTCATAGGCAAGGACAGAGCCGTCCACGCCCTGCCGTGGGAGGTCAACCCTCTCGGGATGTTCTACCGCCACGACTTCTTCGAGAAGGCCGACGTCGACCCCGCCTCCCTCACCAGCTGGGACGACATGATCGCCGCCGGACCGAAGATCCGCGCCGCCACCGGCGCCCAGCTGATCGGGCTCGACAAGACCGGCGCCACCCAGGACATGGACTTCTTCCAGAACCTGATGCAGCTCCAGGGCGCCTTCTACTTCGACCACGAGGGCAAGGTCACCCTCGCCTCCCCGGCCGCGGTCAAGGCCCTCGGCGTCATCAAGCGGCTCAACGACGGCGGCCTGCTCGCCGACACCGCGGGCCAGGGCACCTGGAAGCGGCTGATCAGCCAGGGCAAGCTCGCCACCGCGCCGGAGGCCGCCTGGGCCGTGGGGTACATGGCCGAGAAGTTCCCCGCCCAGAGCGGGAAGTGGCGCGTCATGCAGCCGCCGGCGGCCGTCCCCGGGGGAGGGCGCAGCGTCATCGTCAATTCCACCTACCTCGCGGTCTCCGCCACCAGCAAGCGCCGCAAGGCCGCCTGGCGCTTCATCGAACACGCGCTGACCAAGCCGGCGGAGATCAACCGCATGTACTCCTCCGGGAGCGTCTTCCCCGCCCTCAAGGCGGCCTTCGCAGACCCGATGTTCGATGCGCCCCACCCGTTCTACGGCGGCCAGCGCGTGCTGAAGTCCCTCGTCGAGTCGCTCTCCTCCGGACCCGGGGCGACCAACTTCACCAGCGACTACAGCCGGGCCCTCAAGCTCGCCAGCGACGCCCAGAGCCAGGTGCTGCTCAAGGGTGCCGACCCGGCCGGCGCCCTCAAGGCGGCCGCCGCGCAGCTCGCCCAGCAGACCGGCCGGCAGCAGGCAGCCTGACCATGTCCCTCGCACCTCCCGAACCCGCCCGCGCCACCGGAACCGTCGCCGCCACGACCAGCAGCGGTGCCCGCACTCCTGCCGGCCGCCGCGCCACGCCGCGCCCAGACCGCGCCCGCCCCGGCCGACGCCGGTTGCTGACCCGCGAGTCGTTCCCGTACCTGCTGATCATGCCCGCCGTCCTGGGCTTCGCGGTCTTCAAGGCGTACCCGATCGCCGCCTCGTTCTGGATCAGCCTCACCACCGGCAACGGCGACGGCCGGCGGTTCACCGGACTCGCCAACTACCGCCGCCTGGTGGACGACCCGCTGTTCTGGACCGCGCTCAAGAACACCGCGCTGATCCTGGTCGTCCAGGTGCCGCTGATGCTCGGCCTCGCCCTGCTCGTGGCACTCGGGCTCAACTCCGGCAAGGTCTGGCTGCGCCCGCTCTGGCGTCTCGGCGTCTTCGTCCCGTCTCTGACGGGCCTGGTCGCCACCGGCGTGATGTTCTCCGTGATCCTCAACCGCGACGCCGGACTGCTGAACTGGGTGCTCTCCCTCTTCGGCATCGACCCGGTGAACTGGCTCGGCAGCCCCGTCTGGGCCCGCGTCGGCGTCGTCCTCGTCCTCACCTGGCACTACACCGGCTACAACGCGGTGATGTACCTCGCCGGACTCCAGGGAATCCCGAAGGAGCTGTACGAGGCGGCGATGGTCGACGGCGCGGGCCCGGTCCGCCGGTTCTTCGCCATCACCCTGCCCCAGCTGCGGCCGATCCTCCTCCTCACGGTGGTGCTCTCCACCATCGGCACCCTGCAGCTCTTCGACGAGCCGTACGTCCTCACCGGCGGCGGCCCCGACAACGCCACTCTCACGGTCACCATGTACCTCTACGACAACGGCTTCAAGTACTTCGACTTCGGCTACGCCTCGGCCCTCGCCTACGCGCTCGCGCTGATCGTGTCCGTCCTGGGCATCCTCCAGGTCCGTCTGGTGGGAGACCGCCGATGAAGAACCGAGGCCCCCTGCTCACCCTGCTGCTCGCCGGCGCCTTCGGGCTCTGCGTCGGCCCCTTCTACTGGCTCGCCATGGCCGCCACCCAGGACGACAAGGACGTGTTCTCCTGGCCTCCGAAGCTGCTGCCCGGCGGCCACCTCATGGAGAACCTCCAAGGCCTCCAGGAGTCCATCGGCCTCACCCGCGTCCTGTTCAACACCGTCCTGGTGGCGGGCCTCCAGACCGTCGGCGCCGTCGTCGTCTCCGTCCTCGCGGGCTACGCCTTCGCCAAGTTCGACTTCCGCGGACGCAACCTCTTCTTCGTCCTGCTGCTCAGCACCCTCGTCATCCCCGACACGGTGATGCTGATCCCGATCTTCCAGATGATGATGGACCTGGGCCTGATCGACTCGTACGAGTCGGTCATCCTGCCCGGCCTGGTCACTCCGTTCGGCATCTTCCTGATGCGGCAGGCGCTGCGGTCCATGCCGGACGAACTCCTGGACGCCGCACGGGTCGACGGTGCCGGCGAACTACGGGTCCTGTGGCGGATCGTCATCCCGGTCAACCGGCCCATCATCGCGGCGCTCGCGCTGTTCGTCTTCCTCGGCGGCTGGAACCAGTTCGTGTGGCCGCTGATCGCACTGCGCAGCCCCGAGTTGCACACGCTGCCCGTGGCCACCGCCACACTCCAGGGCCTGTCGACGACCAACTACGCACAGGTCCTGCTCGCCAGTGCCATCGCCGCCGTCCCCGTGATGGCCCTCTTCCTCGTCCTGCAGCGCCAGTTCATCTCCGGCCTGCTGGCCGGGGCCACCAAGGAGTGACCACCGTGACCACCGCACCGCCGCACGCCACTCCCGCGAACGCGGACGTCGGCGCGCCTCCGCAGCAGCCCGTGCCCGTCTGGCGCCCCGGCGCGGCGGCCGGGGACCTCCCCGGAACCGTCGTCCACCGGCAGGCCGTCACCGGTCTCGACGACTCCACCGGAGCCCCGGTCACCGTCCACCTGACCGGGCTCGGCAGCGGCGCGTGGGAGCCCACCGTCACACGGCCCGGACCGGGCGTGGCCCTGATCGAGGTCACGGCGGCGGAAGCCGTCACCCTCCGCGCCGAGTGGCGCGTCCCCTGTGTGGGGGCCTCCGCCTACTGGACGCCCGACACCAACGCCTCCCGCTGGCTTCCGGCCTCATGGCGAGCGCCCCGGACCGTGTCGTTCGCCCGGGGCGTACCCGTCGTCAGCCTCGTCGGCGCCCATGACCGTGCCCTGTGCACCGCCGCGGCCGGCGAGACGACCGCGCCCGTGCGGGTCGGCGACGGCGTGGTGGAGGAGAGCGGAGAGTTCACGTTCGTCTTCGAGCAGGAGCTCACGCCGGGCGGACCGCCGATGCGTCTGCGGATCGACCTCAGCGGCCGCCACTTCGCCACCACCCTGCTGGGCGTCACCGACTGGTGGGCCGAGGGCGCGGACCACCCCGGCGTCGCGCCGGCGGCGCGGATGCCCGCGTACTCCACCTGGTACAGCCTCCACCAGAACGTCGACGCGGACGTCGTCCGGCGCCAGGCCGGACTCGCCGCCGAGCTGGGCTGCGGGAGCATCATCGTCGACGACGGCTGGCAGACCTCCGACCGGGCCCGCGGCTACGGTCACAGCGGTGACTGGGAGCCCGACGGGACGGCCTTCCCCGACATCGCCGCCCACGTCGCCGAGGTCCACCGGGCCGGTCTCGCCTACCTCCTCTGGTACGCGGTGCCGTTCATCGGCCGGCACAGCGACGCCTGGGACCGTTTCAACGGCACGATCCTGCGCGAGGATCCGAACCTGGAGGCGGCCGTGCTCGACCCCCGCCACCCGGAGGTCCGCGCCTACCTGATCGACAAGGTCTCCCGAGCCGTCGAGGAATGGGGCATGGACGGAGTGAAGCTCGACTTCATCGACTGCTTCGCCGTCTCCGACGTCCCGCCCGCCCCGTCCGGGGCGGACCACGACAGCCTCCACGAGGCCGTACGCCGGCTGCTCGCCGATCTCGACGCCCGGCTGCGCCGCACCCGGCCCGACGTGATCGTCGAGCACCGCCAGCCGTACGTCAGCCCCGGCCTCTGGCCGTACGCCACCATGGTCCGCACCGTCGACTGCCCGCTCAGTCCGGCCGAGAACCGGCAGCGCATCATCGACTGCCGGCTCACCGCGGGCCCGCTCGCCGTCCACGCCGACATGATCACGTGGCATCCCGCCCAGCCACCCGAGTCCGTGGCCGTCCACCTGATCAACGCCCTGTTCTCGGTGCCGCAGATCTCCGTCGACCTCGACGCCCAGACTCCCGGCCAGCTCGCCACCCTGCGCTTCTGGCTCGGCGTGTTCCGCGACCACGCCGACGTGCTCCAGGTCGGCTCCCTGGAGCCCTCCCGCCCGGACCTCGGCTATCCCCAGGTCCGGGCCGGCGACGGCCTCACCACGGTGGTCGCCCGTTACGCACCGCTCCCCGTCGCCCTGCCCGACCGGGACGGCACGGACGGCCCGCACGGAACGGACCGCGCGGACGGCCCGCACGGAGCGGACGGCGCGGACGGCCCCCACAGCCCCGACGGCCCCGACGGCCCCGACGGCCCCGACGGCCCCGACGGCCCGAGAACGCTGCTCGTCGCCAACGCGGACGACGATCCCGTCGTACTCCTGACGGCCACCCGGCCGGAACGGGCCCTCGCCCGCGTGCAGGACTGCCGTGGTGAGATCCTGTCCGAGACCGTCCTCGACCTCGTCGCGGGGGTGAACCCGGTGACCGTGCCGACGGGCGGTCTGCTCACGCTGACGCGCGAGCACTGACGACCGGCGGGCCGGGGACGGCCGCTCGCCGTCCCCGGCCCGCCGACCACCGCACGCAGAGGAACGATGACCGCTCGACAGGTGACCATCGAGGACGTCGCACGCGCGGCCGGGGTCTCCCGGCAGACCGTCTCGAACGCCCTCAACGCCCCTCACCGGCTCCGCGCCACCACCCTCGCCCGCGTGACCGCCGCCATCGACGAACTCGGCTACCAGCCCGACCAGTCGGCCCGCAGCCTGCGCACCGGCACCCGCAAGGTCATCGGCTATCCGGCGCCCGCCGACAATCCCGCCGACCCCAACCCTCTGATGGGCGGCTTCCTGGAGGCGCTGGTCAGTGCCGCGGACGCCGTCGGCCACCGCGTCCTGCTGTTCCGCTGCGACCCCCGGCGGGGTGCCGGAGCGGTCGCCAAGTCCTTCAACGGACTGATCGCGGCCCGTCAGGTCGACGGATTCGTCCTCTCCGACGTCATCCACGACGATCCCCGGGTGGACGTGCTCGCCGAGGCCGGCTTCCCGTTCGTCGCCTTCGGCCGCACGGCCCCCGGCCGTCCGCAGAACTGGGTCGACATCGACTCCGCGGGCGCCACGGCGGCCGTCGTCGGGCTCCTGCTCGAAAAGGGCCACCGCCGGATCTGCTACGTCAACTCCGCCGCGTCCCTGCCCTGGCTCGCCGAACGCCGTGCGGGCCTCCTCCGCGCGGCGGCCGCGGCGCCCGCCGGCGCCTTCGAGGTCAGCGTCCCCGACGACGACCCGGCCGCGCTCTCCCACGCCCTCCAGCGGCTGCTCGTCGGCCCCGACCGCCCGACCGCCCTGATCTGCGCGAACGACTGGCTGGCCCTCACCGCCTACCAGGCCGTCCGCGCCGCCGGGCTCGCGGTCGGCACCGACGTCGCCGTCACCGGCTTCAACGACATGCCGCTGTGTACGGTGCTCCAGCCCACCCTCACCAGCGTCCGGCTCCCCCTGGCCGGCATCGCCCGCGCACTGATCGAGCGGCTGATCACCACGGTCGAGGACCCCGGCGCCACCCCGACGAGCGGACTGCTGCTCCCGGCGGAGCCGGTCGCACGCGACAGCACGCCGGAGCGGTAGGCCGGTCCGGGCGAGCCGTCGCCTCCGACGGACCTCGGACGGGCCTCCCCGTGACATCCGACCGAGCCGGCGGAAACACACCCCGGCTCACGCCGGCAGTCCCACCAGTCGCAACGGCTGTTCCGTCCAGATCGTCTTGCCCCGCGCTCCGTACCGGCACCCCCAGCGGGCCGCGAGCTGGGCGATCAGGAAGATTCCCCGCCCGCCCTCGTCGGTGATCAGGGCCCGCCGCAGCCTCGGCTGCGTGTTGCTCGGGTCGGAGACCTCGCACACCAGCACCGGACCCCGGATCAGCCGCAGGCCGACCGGACCGCCCGCGTACCGGATGGCGTTGGTGACGAGCTCGCTGACGATCAGTTCGGTCGAGAACCGGAGGTCCTCGAGACCCCACGCGTCGAGCTGGGCGTCGACGTCGGCACGGGCGTCATGCACGGCGGCCGGGTCGGCCGGGTACTCCCAGTGGACCGTGTCCTCGTCCGCCACCGCTCTCGTACGGGCGAGCAGCAGGGTCACGTCGTCGGCGGGGCGCTCCGGGCTCGGGTGGCAGCCGATCAGGTCCCGCCCCACCGATTCGAGGGACCGGGAGGAAGCGTGGAACCGTCGCAGGTTCCGCAGCAGTTCCTCCCCGCCGCGTCCGATGTCGTGGTCGTAGTCCACCAGCCCGTCCGTGTAGAGGGCGAGGACGCTCCCGGGCGGCAGGACGACTTCGCAGGTCTCGAAGGGGTTGTCACCGACGCCCAGTGGGGGCCCCGGGACGACGGGCACGAACTCGGTCCTGCCGTCGGGCAGGAGGAGGCCGGGAGCGGGGTGCCCGGCGGACGCCATCTGGCAGAAGCGGCTGAGGGGGTCGTAGACGGCGAAGAGGCACGAGGCGCCCACGGCGTCCGGCTGTTCCGCCTCGGCCTGCATGCGCTGCACGAGGTCGTCGAGGTGGGTCAGCAGTTCGTCCGGCGGCAGATCGAGATCCGCCAGGGTCTGGACCGCCGTACGGAGTCGGGCCATGGTGGCCGTGGCCTGGAGTCCGTGCCCGATGACGTCGCCGACGACGAGGCCGGTCCGCATCGACGACAACGACAGGGCGTCGAACCAGTCGCCGCCGACGCTGAGGCTGCCGCTGGCCGGCAGATAGATCCCCGAGGTCTCCGCCGCGGCGCTCACGGTCACCGCGGGAGGCAGCAGGCTGTGCTGGAGGACGAGGGCCGTACGGTGTTCCCGGGTGTAGCGGTAGGCGTTGTCCAGGGCGACGGCGGTGCGGTCGCACAGGTCCTGCAGGAGCCGTACCTCGGCCTCCGTGAACGGCTCGGGAGTGCGCGTGCGCCACACCGACACGTATCCGAAGAGCCTGGAGCGGTGGTAGAGCGGGCACCCGAGCGTGCTGTGCATGTGCTCGGGCACGATGCGGGCGACCAGTTCCGGGTCGTCGCCGAGCATCGCCCGGGCCGCGGCGGCGTCGGCCTTCCGCACGACACCCACGGCGACCGCCGCGTGCGAGGCCTGGTCCGGTACAGGGGGAATGCGTTCCCCGGGCTGGACCATGGCGGCCGGCCATGCGCCGTCCGCGGACTTGACCGCCACCCGGCGCGGCGCGGAGGCCTCGAACCCGTGGTATCCGAGCGCGGGGTCGCGCCCCTGCAGCACGTCGTCGGGGAAGTCGACACAGGCCAGGTCACCGAGGCCGGGTACGAGCAGTTCGACGAGGTCCCTCGCCGCGTGGACCACGTCGAGGGACTCCCCGATCTCGAAGGCGCGCCGGTACGCGTCGGTGAGCCGCTGGTGTGCGCGCAGCCGCGTGGTGGGCTCGGTCGCGACGACGGCCAGTCCGGCCAGGGTCCCGTGGGCGTCGTCGATGGGAAAGCAGGCGAGGGTCAGGACCGGGTCGGACCCCGCCGGCCCGGAACGGCAGTCGACACCGACGATCGGGGCGCCGCTCTCCACCACTCGCGTGAGCAGCTCCCGTACCGGCTTCTCGCTGTCGCAGTCCTCCAGCTCCGCCAGCCAGGCCGCGCCCGCTCCCGCCGGACGCAGGGCCTCCATGGCCGTGTTGGCCCGCGTCAGGCGGAGTCGCGTGTCGAACTCGGCGACGCCGATGCGCTGCTGGTTCAGCAACGACCGGCCGAGGTCACGATCCCGTTCCCGGTCCCCTGACCGGGCCCGCTCCCGGAAGACGAGGAGCGACCCCCCGTCGGGGGCGGCGGGGAGACGCACGACGGCCGCCGGCGGCGGCACCCTCGTCCCCAGTACGTCCTCCACGGGGCGCCCGGTCACGTCCTCGGTGTCCTCCCCCACGAGCTCCTCGGCCGCGCTGGACCACCACATGACACGGCCCAGCCCGTCGAGGAGCACGGCCGCCACGCCCTCCGCTCCACCACCGTCGGAGCCCGAAGCCCGGTTCAGAAGGCTCACGTCGCGCGCTCCCTCGCTGCAGGGGACGAGGGGGTGACCCGCGGGATCACCCATGCCTCCAGGATGCACCTCACCGTCGCCCGGGCGCACACGACGTCCTCGCGCCTTGCGACGGGCTGCCCCCACTGCGTGAGCTAGGCCCTGTGGACGACATGGCTCCTTGCGGTGGAGCGCAGCATGATGCCGGCAAGAACGCATCCGGGCACATAGGAGCGCGCCGCGGCGGAACCGGGGTTCCGCCGCGGCGCGCTCGGCTCGGTTGCCGCTACCGCGGTGCGGGTGCGGTGGTGGAGCGGATGATCAGCTCCGGGTCGAAGAGCAGCTCGCCGACCGGGACGTCCCTGTTGCTGACCAGGGCGAGCACGCTGCGTCCCACCTCGAGCGCCAGGCGTTCGGCGGGCTGGCGCACCGTGGTGAGGGGCGGATCGACGAACTCGGTGATGAGGGCGCCGTCGTATCCGACGACCGAGACGTCCTCGGGCACCGAGCGGCCCTGGCGGCGGATGCCGCGGATCGCGCCGAGTGCCATGTAGTCGCTGGCCGCGACGACGGCCGTGGCCCCGAGGCCGATCAGGGTCTGGGCCGCGGCCTGCCCGCCCTCGATGGTGTAGGACTGCCGGATCACGAGCCGTTCGGCGTCTTCGACACCCCTCTTGGCCATGGCGTCGAGGAAGCCCCGCACCCTTCGGTCGGCCGGGAGGTTGCCGGTGGGGCCGGAGGCCATGCCGATCGCCCGGTGCCCGAGCCGGTACAGGTGGTCGACCGCGAGTTCCGCGGCGAGGGCGTCGTCGGTGGAGTACACCGGCACGGGCACACCGTCGGCGAACACGCCGTTGATGCCGACGTACGGGATGCGGCGGCCGCGCAGGATCTCGTACGTCTCGGTGTCCGCCCCGTCGACGGTGTTCGACGACGAGAGGAAGACCACGGCGGCGATGCCCTTGTCCACGATCGCGCTGATGTACTCGGGCTCCTGGACGCCTCCGGGGAACGCGGGGCAGAGCACCGTCTTCAGGCCGTGCGGGGCGAGCGTGGACTCGATCCGTTCGGCGACGTCGGCGAAGAAGGGGTTGGAGACGTGCTCGGTGAGGAGCGCGACGAGCTGTCCCTGGACGGGGCGTTCGTAGCCGAGTTCGGTCATGGCCTGCTCGACCGCGTCGCGCGTCTTCTTGGCCACTCCCTGCCGCCGGTTGATGACCCGACTGACCGTCGCCTCGCTCACACCGGCGCGCTCCGCGATCTCGACGATGCCGACCTTCATGCGCTCCCTCTCGACACGTGCTTCACGCGATGCTCTTGATCGTCGCCAGGCCCATCCGCGGCACCGGCAGGTTCTGGAGCCCGGCCGGGAGTTCGACGCGGCGTCGGTCGATCATACGGCCGTCGGGGGCGTACGCCTCGATCTCCACCGCGGATCCGGGGGTCGCGACGTCGAGCACGAGGCGAGGCCGGGTCGTGGCGTTGACCAGCACGGTCGTGTCCAGGGTCGCGGGGTCCACGGGGACGGGACGGTCCACGTGCACGGTCAGGACCTGCGTCCCCTCGCCCGTCGCACTGACCAGGGTGTAGAGGTCGTCGGGCCGGCCGGGTTCGACGGTTCCGTCGAGGAGCTGCGGGCGCAGGTTCCGCCAGGTGGCGAGCCAGAAGCGCAGAGCCTGGATGTGCTCCTCGGGAAGGGTGTCGAGTCGTACGGAGACCTGGGGGACCGAGTGGAACGCGCCGATCAGCTGGCGTGCCGCCGACTCGACGGGAGCCCGCGCGGACCAGAGGAGCGGGTCGGAGTGGACCGCTCCCCCGACGGCCAGGAGAGCCGTGTCGATGGTGCGGACGCGGTTGGCCGCGGAGTCGGCGGGGCAGTCGAAGGACCGCAGCATGTTCCCGAAGGGCACCATGCCGGGGCCGACGTAGGGCTGGCGCAGTTCGATGAGGACGTCGCTGCGGACGTGGACGAGGGCGCCGCGCAGCTCGTGGAGCAGAGTGGTCAGGGCCTGGCCCACGTCGCCCTGGCCGTCGCCGGCGTAGACCATCGCCTGTTCGAGGAAGTCGATCTTGAGGCCGTCCAGGCCGTGGTCGCGCACGAGTCGGACACAGGTGTCCACGACGTGGGCGCGGACCTCGGGCAGGCGAGGGTCGAGGACATGGGCACCGGGCACCTTGGCGAGGGCCGGGGCGCAGGCCGCCCATCGTTCGTGGCAATCCGCAGCGGGCCCCAGGAGGAGGGGGGCGACCCAGAGCATGTAGCGGAGGCCGGTCTTGCGGACGCGCAGGACGTGGGACGTGAAGTCGGGGAACTTCTCGCTGTCGGGGATCCAGTCGCCGACGCCCGCGTAGCCCCGGCCGCGGGCGTGGCGCTGCCAGCCGTCGTCCACGATGAGGGCGCCGAAGCCGATGCCGGCGGCGAGGCGGGACTGCGTCTCGACCGCGTCGGCGTCGATCTGCTGGTTGTAGGCGTACCAGGTGCAGTAGAGCGGGACGCGGGCCGTCTCGGGGACGTGCATGGGTGCCGTCTCGGCGGCGTACCAGGCGCGCAGGGTTCCCACCGCCGCACCGACCGAGGGGCTGCGCGGTACGAGGACGAGGCGGTGGGGCCGCTGTGCGGCGGGCAGGTGGAGGTGGACGACGTACGTGTCGTTCTCCTCGGAGACGCCGTACCGGAGGGACACCTCGGGCACGGGGTCGGCCACGCCGAAGGTGAGCAGCGTGGCGCCGCCGTAGTCGTAGAGGCAGCCGGCGGCGAGGCCGTCCACGAGGCTGACCTCGTCGCGGCCCTCCCAGTCCGCGACGATGGTGCGTTTCCAGCCGGCCTTGGGGTGCCAGTAGCCGGCGGCGTCGCCCAGCGGGAGGGAGAGCCGGATCTCGACGGGCGCGCCGCTCGCGTCGACGTGCAGGATCCGCGGTCCGTCCGGGGTCTCCGTGAGGTGCCAGTCCGTTTCGGATCCGGCGGCGAGAACCGCGACCTCGACGGTGTCGAGGAGGGGCCGGTACGTCGCCGGTGCGAGCTCGGCGGTGGTGACGGCCTCGTGGGACAGGGTGGTCACTTTCACTCCTTGACGGCTCCGGCGAGCAGGCCGGAGACGAAGTGGCGTTGGAGGGCGAGGAAGACGACGGCCATCGGGATCGCGGCGATGGCGGTGCCGGTGAGGAGGGCTCCGTAGTCGGTGTCGTCGACTCCCTGCAGCGAGGCGAGCGCCACGGGGAGGGTGAACGACACGTTGTCGCGCAGCACGATCAGGGGCCAGATGAAGTCGTTCCACTGGTAGAGGAAGAGGAAGATGCCCAGGGCGGCGAGCGCGGGCTTCATGGGAGGAAGCACGATCTGCGCGAAGAGGCGGAACTCGCCGCAGCCGTCCATGCGTCCGGAGTCGAGGAGTTCGTCGGGAAGGGCGTCCATCGACTGGCGCATCAGGAAGATGCCGAACGGCAGTGCCAGGTTGGGCATGATGACGGCCTGGTAGGTGTTGAGCCATTCCAGGTCGGCCATCAGCTTGAACAGCGGGACCAGGGTGACCTGGTTCGGGATCACCAGGCCGAGCATGATCAGCCCGAACAGTGCTTCGCGGCCCTTGAAGCGGTACTTGGCGAAGGCGTATCCGGCCAGGGTGCAGACCGCGCCCGCGCAGACGGTGTAGAGGACCGCGATGAGCAGGGAGTTGAGCACGACCCGGCCGAAGGACACGGTCTCCTGAAGGGCGGAGATGTTGTCCATGAGGTGCCCGCCCGGAAGCAGCGGCGGCGGGGAGTCGAAGATCTCCTGGCTGGTGTGCGTGCTGGCGATCACGAGCCAGTAGAAGGGGACGAGGACCGCCGCGAGGGCGATGGCGAGTCCGGAGGTCAGGAGGATGCTGTTGCCCCGAGTGCGCGGGCGCCGTGCGCTCCGGGCTCTCGTCCGCGTGGGTCCGGTCGTGGAGGTGGTCATCTCTTGTCTCCCAGGACGCGGAACTGGATCAGTCCGAGGATGCCGATCAGTAGGGCGAGGGCGTAGGCGATGGCCGAGGCATAGCCGAAGTCGAAGTAGGTGAAGGCGTTCTGGTAGAGGTACACGCCGATGGTGAGCGTGGCGTTGTCCGGGCCGCCGCGGGTGAGGATGTACGGCTCGTCGAAGATCTGCAGGGTTCCGATGGTGGACAGCACCGTGGTGAGCAGGATCGCCGGCCGGAGCCCCGGCAGGGTCACGTGACGGAACGTGCCCCACGCACCGGCGCCGTCGACCGAGGCCGCGTCGTACAGCTCCTTGGGGATGGTCTGGAGCCGTGCGAGCAGGAGCACCGCGTTGTAGCCGGTGTAGTGCCAGGTCAGCGCGAGGCCGAGGGAGATCTTCGCCCAGATCGGGTCCGTGAGCCACGGGACCGCGTCGGCGCCGACCGCGGACAGCAGCCAGTTGACCAGGCCGTACTTCTCGTTCAGGAGCACCGAGAAGATGACTCCGTAGGCGACGAGGCCGGTGACCATCGGCATGAAGAACCCGAGCCGGAAGACCGAACGTGCTTTCAGGAAGGTCGAGTCGAAGGCGACGGCGAGACCGGTCGCCAGGGCCAGCATGAGGGGGACCTGGACGACCAGGATCACGCCGGTGTTCTTCAGAGCGGTCCAGAAGAGCGGATCGTCGAGGAGACGGGTGTAGTTGTCGCCTCCGACGAAGGTGTCGACCCCGTCGACCGTCTTGTAGAGGCTGAGGACGAAGGACCAGGCGATCGGGTAGAGCTTGAACGTCGCGAAGAGGAGGATCGCGGGGAGGGCGAAGGCGTACGGGGCGATGCGTCGCCCGACCGGGCGCCGGGCGCGGCCGTTTCGGTCCGGCTCCGTCGCGGTCCGTTCGGCGTTCAGCGGGGGGTTGATCGTGACCACGGTCGTCACCCGGCGATCTCGCGACCGGTCTGGCCGGCGAGCAGGGAGGCCGCGGCGCGGAGCTCCGCCGCCGGGTCGGCCCCCTTGAGGAGGACCTTCGTCTGGGCGTCGGTGACGGCCTTCAGCGCACGGGCGTAGTCGCTGGTGTAGTTGTACGCCGGCTGGGGGGCCTTGAGTGCCTCGAAGAAGATCTCGCCCTTCTTCTGACCGCTGAAGAACGTCGAGGGCTGGTGGAAGACCGGGTCGTCGTAGGCCTTGATGAGCGCGGGGGCGATGCCCTTGGCCTTGTAGATGGCCACCTGGGACTCCGGCCGGGTCAGGACGAACTCGACGAACCGCCAGGCGGCGGCCTGGTGGTGGCTCTTCCCGGAGACGGCGAGGTGGGTCGAGTTGACCGTGGCGGCCCGGCTGCCGCCGCGGCGGACGGCGGGGGGAAGCCGGACACCCCACTTGCCGGCCTCGCCGGGAACGGTCTCCTCGATGACGCCGCCGAACCAGGTCGGCCACGGAACGACCGCGGCCGTGCCCTTCTTGATGGAGCTGATGAGCGCGTTCCAGCCGCCGGAGATGTCACTGACCAGGCCGGCGTCGTTCATCTTCTTGATCAGCGTCATGGCCCGCACCGCTTCGGGCGAGTCGAGCATGATGTGGCCGTCGAGGTTGAAGAACATGGTGCCCTGCAGCTGCAGGAGCATCTGGAAGAAGTTGGCGGAGTCCGCCTGGGAGGCGGGCTTGTCGATGCCCAGGAGGGAGGCGCCCGTCTTGGCCTTGATCTTCTTGCCGGCCTCGATGGCGTCGTCCCAGGTGTCGATCGCGTTCGCGTCGACGCCGGCCTTCTCGAAGATGTCGGCGCGGTAGTAGAAGCCGCCCGAGTTGGCTTCCCAGGGCAGGGCGTTGACGCGCTTGCCGTCCGGGCAGACGGTCTCCCACAGGCCCTGCGCGAACGCGCCCTTGTACGCGTCGGCGCCGAGCGGGCCCAGGTCGGCGAGCTGTCCCGGGAACTTCTCGACGTAGCCGGGCAGGTAGTCGACGCCGATGTGCAGGACATCCGCCAGACCGGAGCCGCCGGCGGCCATGCCCGTGGTTATCTTGTCCCAGATCGCCGGGTTTCCGATGTCCTGGACGGTCACCTTGATGCCGGGGTACTTCTTGTTGAACGCCGGCACCAGAGCGCGCATCTCCGCGGCCGGGCCCGCCCAGCTCCATACGGTGATGTCGCCCTTGTCGGCATCCCCGGCGGATCCGGACCCGGCCCCGGTGTTCCCGGTACCCGAGCAGGCGGTGAGCCCGCCCAGGCCGACTCCGGCGGCGACGACTCCACCCGCCTTGAGAACGCTGCGGCGATTCATGTCCATGGCGCTTCCACCCCTTGCTCACAGAACTGACGCCGGATCGGCGGCTCCCAGCCCGGCGACCGGGACGCTAGCAACCAGCCAACTCGCCTTGCAAGAGTTCATTGAAAATTTGCTGACGCATCGAGCAGGCAGGAACTGCATGCACAGAGAAAGTGACTGGGCTCTTCGCTCGTCCCCTATTCGATAAAGGTCTTACCTAAGACCTTCTCTAGTAGGCTCTCCGCTCGGGGCTGACCAGCCCGGATCAGACGGAAAGAAGGAACATGAAGATCGTTCGATCGGCCGCCTTCGTCGCCGCCCTCGTGGCGTCCACCGCATGCGCCGCCGCGAACCCCAGTTCGGCGGCGACGGTGCGATCCTGTCCCGAGCTGAGCAAGGACCTCGCCTGGTACGGGGACAACCGCGAGGCCCTTCAGGACTTCATCGACGAGAACGGCAGCTGTTCCGGCGCCGAGGGCCGCCCCCTGGCCCTGTTCGACTGGGACAACACCGTGATCAAGAACGATGTGGGCGACGCGACCACGTTCTGGATGCTGAAGAACAGCAAGATTCGCCAGCCCGGCCGCGGCGACTGGACGACGACCAGCCGCTACCTCACTCAGCCCGCCGCCACGGCGCTGAAGGCCGCTTGCGGCCCCGCGGCCGCTCCCGGCCGACCGCTCCCCACCGGATCCGACACCGCCTGCGCCGACGAGATCCTCTCCGTCTACAGCGAAGGCGAGACGACCACGGGGGCGACGGCGTTCGCGGGCTACGACCACCGCCGCATGGAGCCCTCCTACGCCTGGGCCGCCCAGCTGCTCTCGGGCTACACCGCCGACGAGATCAAGAGGTTCGCCCGCCAGGCGCGAGCGGAGAACCTCACGGCGCCGGAAGGCACCGCGCAGCGGGTCGGCACCAAGAACGTCACCGGGTGGGCCCGCTACTACCCGCAGCAGAAGAACCTGATCTCGACCCTCCTGCAGGCCGGCTTCGACGTACGCATCGTCTCCGCCTCCGCCCAGCCGGTGGTCGAGGTCTGGGCCGAAGGCGTCGGGCTCGGCCCCCAGCAGGTCACCGGCGTGAAGACCACGTCGGTGAACGGCAGGCTGACGCCGCACCTCGCCGACTGCGGCGGTGCGGAGAAGGACTCGGTCATCCCCTACATCGAGGGGAAGCGCTGCTTCGTCAACCAGAACCTGCTCCACGTCAAGGGAGCCGCCGCCTTCCGTCAGCAGCCGGTCTCGAAGCGTCAGGCGTTCGGCGCGGGCGACTCCGACACGGACGTCACCTTCGTGGGCGACGCGACGAAGATGCGTCTCGTCCTGAACCGGAACAAGCCGGAACTCATGTGCCGTTCGTACCACAACGGCGACGGCAAGTGGCTGGTCAACCCCATGTTCATCGGGGCCAAGCCCCGTCTGGCCTCGCCGTACCCGTGTTCCACGACCGGATACACCCGGACCGACGGAACCAAGGGCCCCGTCGTCGACACGTACGGACAGACCATCCCCGACCAGGAGGACAGGGTCTTCTGATCCGGGGGAGCACCCTTCAGCCGGGGGGGCGGGGCGTCGGTCGTTCGACCGGCGCCCCGCCCCCGCACGTAGGTCCCCTTATAGGCGCCTTGTCCAGTCCATAGGCGTTACTGTGGGGACGCGGGAGCATGCCCGCGTCCGGCACAGTTCGGGTGAAGAGGAGCCACGATGAGCCAGGCGCTCAGTGAAGACGGGAGAACGTCCAAGGACGTCGTCTTCCGCCCTGTGCGGGCAGGCAACGCCTTCGAGGAGACCGTCGAGCGCCTGCTGTGTGCCATCAAGCTCGGCTTCATCGCCCAGGGCGAGACCCTTCCCCCGGAACGTGAGCTCGCCGTACAGCTGGACATCAGTCGGGTCACCCTGCGCGAGGCGATCCGGGCGCTCCAGCAGGCCGGGTACGTCGAGTCGCGCCGCGGCCGGTACGGCGGCACGTTCGTGACCTACAGCCCGTCGGCGCCCAGTGAGGGCGACGTCCGCCGCATCGCGGAGACCATGGGCGACGAGCTCACGGACGCTCTCGCGTTCCGGCAGGTCATCGAGCCCGGTGCCGCCGCCCTGACCGCACAGCGTCCCCTCACGGCGGAGGACCGTCAGGTCCTCCAGGCGCGCCTGGAGGACGTCCTGGCCGCCGACGCGTCGACGTACCGGCTGATGGACTCGCGCTTCCATCTCGCGATCGCGGAGATGTGCGGTTCGCCGTCGCTGTACGCGAGCATCGCCGAGACCCGGCTCCGGCTCAACGACCTCCTCAACGCCATACCGCTGCTCCAGCGCAACATCGAGCATTCGCACGAACAGCACAACGGCATCCTGATGGCCATCCTCCGCGGTGACGCGCAGACCGCCCGCTCGGTCATGGAGGATCACCTCGCCGGCACCGCGGCCCTGCTCCGGGGCTTCCTCGGCTGACGCGCCTCGCGCGAAAGGACCGGGCCCACCCCTCACGGCGACTGTTCGGTCGCCTTGCCCCAGCCGTCGCCCACTGCCTTGCTGGCCTTGGTCATCTGAGCGCTCGAAGGGACGACCGGCTGGTCGTGCGGGAGCCGGGGGAGCCAGCCCGCGGCGATCACGTCGAGGGATCCCGCCTTCTGCATCGGCTTCATCAGCACGGGCCGGGCGAAGCCCTTCAGCCTGAGGTTCTGCGCCTCGTCGCTGAACAGGTACTCCTGCCAGAGCCTCGCGGCGGCGGGGTGAGCGGCCCTACGGTTGATCGCCGTGGCGTAATAGCCGGCGAAGACGCCGTCCTCGGGGATCGCCACCGCCCACTGCGCGTTGGTGTGGAGCAGCGCTCGCCAGGACGTGGAGTTCTTGAAGTCCCAGTTGATGACGATGGGAGTCTTTCCGCTCTTGATCGACTCCGTGGTCGGCTTGACGGGTATGTAGTTGCCCTTGTCCGTCAGCTTGGCGAAGAACTCCACACCGGGGGTGATGTCGTCGAAGGAGCCGCCGTCGGACAGCGCGGCCGCGAAGACGCCCGAAAGGGCGGAGTTCGACTTGGTGGGGTCGCCGCTGAGCGCGACCTTTCCCTTGTACTCGGGCTTCAGCAGGTCGGCGAAGGTGTCGGGGCAGATCCTCATGTACTGGACCGCGCAGCCGATGGAGATGTAGCCGCCGTAGTTCGCGTACCACGTGGAGCCGGGATCCCTGCGCTCCGAGGGGACGTCCTGGTCCCGCTCGATGCGGTATCTGGCGAAGAGTGCGTCGTCCGCCGCGGACTCGGCCTGGGCCACCCCCACTTCCACCACGTCGACGGCCTTGCCCTCGGGCCGGTTCTCCCGGATCGCCCTGATGGCGTCCTGACTCGTCCCGTCCGGGTTCTCCACGGTCACATCGATCCCGTACCGCTTCTCGAAGCGGGCGATGATCTCGCTGTAGTTGGCCCAACTGGCAGGCATCGCGACGGCATTCAGCCTACCCTCCTGCTGGGCGGCCTCGACGAGCGTCTCCATTCCGCCGGCCTCGCCCACGGAACTCGCCTTGCTCAGCGTCGCCCGGTCGGGGATCTCGGGTCCGCTCCCCAATAAGCCGCAGCCCGACAGGGAGAGGGTCGCGAGCAGGGCCGTACAGGCGGGGAGAGTGGCGCGCCTTCGCCGGTCGGTGGACATACAGAACTCCTGACTAACGAACAAAAGGTCTAATGGCCTGAGGATAGTACCTACGACTCGTACGGGTTCGACGAAAACGGACAATCGACACATATCTCGCTCATTGCTCCAATGTGTCGTGCGTCTTGCAGTCACATGACAGTCGCCTGCGTATGGTTCCCACCCTGTGGATCATGACCACAGAATGATGTGTCGCCAGCTCGCAACTCCCTTTGAATCAGAGGACCTGAGCCCGGCATCGCACCACGAGCACACCCTCGCCCGGATCGGGCCGCGTGCTTCCACCCCCCCTCAGAAAGTCACGTCGAGCATGTCCAGAACCGGCACACCCCCGCCGGCCCCCCGTACGGCCCCCACCGCGACACCTCGTATCCGGACCGTCCCCCCGGCGCACGGAAAGGCGGAGTCATGCTCCGTCATGTGACACGCAAGACGGCCGTCTGGCTGGCCATGATCGTGGTCGCCACCAACGTCACGTACGTACTCGCCGCCTGGTTCCTCGACCCGAGGTCCAACTACAAGGACACGCGCCCGGTCCGCTCCGAGGCGGAGATCGACCAGGCCCTGGCGCCCTACAACCTGGACCCTCGGGTGCCCCTCGTGGAGCGGTGGTGGCACTGGTTCGGCGACGTGGTGCTGCACTTCGACTGGGGGAGGTCCCCGGTCGGGGCCTCCGTGAACGGCGAGATCGGATTCCGGGTGCTGGTCAGCGGTCAGCTGGTCACCGCCGCCACGCTCCTCTCGGTGCTCATCGGTGTCGGTCTGAGCGTGTCCACCGCCTCGCGGCAGTACGGCTGGTGGGACCGGATCACCCAGCTGGTGTCGGTGTTCCTGTTCAACATCCCCACCGCCGTCGCCGCGCTGGGCGTGGTGCTCGTGGGAATCTGGCTCAACCAGAGTCTCGGGCTGCGCTTCCTGTACGTCGCCGGGGAGAAGTCCCCGGGCGTCGAGGGCCTGCTGCCGACGGTGACCGACCGGGCGCAGCACCTCATCCTGCCGACACTGAGCCTGACCCTGCTGGGGTACGTGGGCTATCACCTGACCCAGCGCACACTGCTGCTCGACGCCATCGGCTCGGACTACGTGCGCACCGCCCGCGCCACCGGTCTCACCCGCGCCCAGGCGATCCGCCGCCACGCCCTGCGGGCTTCGCTGATCCCGACCGCCACCTCCGTGGCGTTCGGCATCCCCGCGATCTTCACGGGCGCGGTCATCACCGAGACCGTCTTCGGCTGGAACGGCATGGGTCAGTACTTCATCCAGACCATCGCCAAGAACGACGTGCACGGAACGGTCGCGGTGGCGGCGTTCGGTGCGGCCATGACCGCGGTCGGCGCGATCCTCGCCGACCTCGCCGTCGTCCTCCTCGACCCCCGGGTGCGGGTGAGCTGACATGACGACCCTCGTGACATCACCGTCCGAACCGCGCGCCCCCGGCGCCGGGCGGCTGTACCTGCGCCGGTTCGCCCGCAATCGCGCGGCCCTGCTCGGCGTGGCGCTCTTCGCGCTGCTCGTGCTGTTCAGCGTGCTCGGCGGTCTCCTCACCCCGTTCGCGTACACCGACGCGGACTTCACCGCGCTCACCCAGCCTCCGGGCGCGACCCACTACTTCGGTACCAACCAGGGCGGGAACGACGTGTACGCCGAGGCGGTGCACGGCCTCCAGCGTTCCCTGGTGATCGCGGTGAGCGTCTCGGTGCTGACGATCGTGCTGGCCGCGGTGATCGGCGCGGGCGCCGCGTACCTCGGCGGGAGGGTGGAGAAGCTGACCCTGGCGGTCATCCACTTCCTGCTGGTGGTGCCTTCGTTCCTGATCCTGGCCCTGGTCTCGCACCGGCTCGCCGGCGACTGGCGGGTGCTGATCCTCGTACTCACCGTCTTCGGCTGGATGACGACCGCCCGGGTCGTCTGGTCGCTGTCCACCTCGCTGCGCGAGCGCGACTACGTGCTGGCTGCCGAGTTCATGGGGGTGCGGCCCTGGCACATCGTGCTGCGGCACATCATCCCGAACCTGGGTTCCCTGCTCGTGGTCAACCTGACGCTCGGGGTCGTCGCCACCGTCCTCAGTGAGACGGCCCTCTCGTTCCTCGGTTTCGGGGTCCAGACCCCGGACGTGTCGCTGGGCACCATGCTCGCCGACGGCTCCGGCAGCATCACCAGTGCCCCGTGGCTGTTCGTGTTCCCCGCGGGCCTCGTCGTGCTGCTCACCGTGTCGATGACGCTCGTCGGCGACGGGCTGCGCGACGCCCTCGACCCCACCTCCGTATCGGCGGCCTCGGGAGGCGCGCGATGACATTCACCCTCCTGCCCACCGCCGATCCTCCGGCGCGGGCCACCGGGTCCGCCCCGGTCCTTTCGGTGCGGGACCTGCGGATCTCCTTCCCGTCCGAGGCGGGTGCCGTCGAGGCCGTGCGCGGCATCAGCTTCGACCTGCTGCCCGGCCGGACGCTGGGCATCGTCGGCGAGTCCGGATCGGGCAAGTCGGCGACGGCGATGGGCATCATGGGGCTGCTGCCGCCGACCGCCCGGGTGTCGGGCGAGGTGCTCCTCGGCGGCCGTGACCTGGTCGGCCTGAACGACAGCCGGCTGTCCCGGGTGCGCGGCAAGGACATCGGCATGGTCTTCCAGGACCCGCTGTCCGCGCTGACCCCGATCTTCTCGGTCGGCCGTCTGCTGTCCGACGCGCTGCGGGTCCACCAGGACCTGACGAAGCAGGCCGCGTGGAGACGCGCGGTGGAGCTCCTCGACCTGGTCGGCATCCCCGAACCACAGCGCAGGGCACGGTCGTTCCCGCACGAGTTCTCCGGAGGCATGCGTCAGCGCGTCGTCATCGCCCTGGCCATGGCGAACGCCCCCTCCGTCATCGTGGCCGACGAGCCCACCACCGCCCTCGACGTGACCGTGCAGGCACAGATCCTGGACGTGCTGCGGACCGCACAGGCCGAGACCGGCGCGGGCGTGGTGCTGATCACGCACGACCTCGGGGTCGTCGCCGGGTACGCCGACGACGTCGCCGTGATGTACGCCGGGCGGATCGTGGAACGGGCGGGCGCGGACGAGCTGTTCCGGCGTCCCACCATGCCGTACACGATCGGTCTGCTGGGTGCGGTACCCCGGCCCGACGCCCCGAAGGCCCGCCCGCTGGTGCCGATCGGCGGCGCACCTCCGTCGTTGGTGGCGCTCCCGACCGGATGCGCCTTCGCGGACCGGTGCCCCGCCGTGCTCGACGCCTGCCGTACGCGGGAACCCGAGGCGACACCCGTCGCCGGGCACGGGGACGTCGCCTGCCTGCGCGCGGACGAGATAGGCGACGGCCGCCTCACGGCGGATGCACTCTTCCCCGCGCCGGAGGAGCCGGAGGCCCTCACGCACACCGCCCCCGGCGACGTGGTGCTGAGGGTGTCCGGCCTGACCAAGACCTTCCCCGTCACCAAGGGCGCGCTCCTCAAGCGCCGCGTCGGCACGCTCCACGCGGTCAGCGGTGTCGGGTTCGACCTGCGGGCCGGTGAGACGCTCGGCCTGGTGGGCGAGTCGGGCAGCGGCAAGACCACGACGCTCCTGGAGGTCCTGCGGCTCAGGGCGCCGGAGGGCGGCCGGATCGAGGTGGCCGGCACGGACGTCGCCGCCCCCGGCTCGGCCGAGCGGCTGCGGGAGCTCCGCGGCGCGGTGCAGATCGTCATGCAGGACCCCATGGGCTCCCTGGACCCGCGGCTCCCGGTCTTCCAGCTCCTCGCGGAACCACTACGAGCCGTGGGCACCGACCGGCCGGCGATCCGGGCCCGGGTGTCCGAGCTCCTGGGCCTGGTGGGCCTGGACGCCTCGCTCGCGGACCGCTTCCCTGGCGCCCTCTCGGGCGGACAGCGTCAGCGTGTCGGGATCGCCCGCGCCCTGGCGACCCGGCCGCGGGTCGTGGTCCTGGACGAGCCGGTCTCCGCCCTGGACGTGTCCGTGCAGGCGGGCGTCGTCAACCTGCTCTCCCGGCTCAAGCGCGAGCTCGGCCTGGCGTACCTGGTCGTCGCGCACGACCTCGCCGTGATGCGGCACTTCGCCGACCGCATCGCGGTCATGTACCTCGGCCACATCGTCGAGACCGGCAGCACCGAAGAGCTCTTCGCGAACCCCCGGCACCCGTACACCGAGGCCCTGCTCTCGGCGATCCCCGTGCCCGATCCGCGGCGCGAGCGGTCCCGCGAGCGGATCGTCCTCGAAGGCGAGCAGCCGAGCGCGTCGAACCTCCCTCAGGGCTGCGTCTTCGTCGACCGCTGCCCGCTGTTCCGGCTGCTCGACGACACGGCCCGGGAGCGCTGCCGTACGGAACGACCTCTGCTCGGCCCGGCGGCGCCCGACTCCGGGCACCTGCACGCCTGCCACGCCCGCTGACATCGGGCGCCATCCGGCGGCACCGCAACCCCATGGTGCCGCCGCACCCCCCCATGAAGGAATGAGGATCCACCCCGCCATGCGATCGAGAATCGCCCTCCCCACCGCCGCGCTCACCGCGGCCCTCGCGCTCGCCGCCACGGCGTGCAGCGCCTCCGGTTCCGGCTCCACGGAGTCCGGCAAGGCCCCCGGGAAGGGGGCGACCCCCGCCGCGGCCTCGGCGAAGGTCGACTACAACCCGCAGCCCTACGACAACGTGAAGGACGGCGGCACCTACACCACCGCCGGCACCATCGACGACCAGGGCAACCCGTTCAACGCCAACGCCACCCTCACCGCCAAGCGCGTCTGGTTCTGGTACAACCCTGACGTCATCACCTACTCCCCCACCGGTGAGGCCCAGTACAACCCGGACTACCTGAGCGACGTGAAGGTCAGCGTCACGGGCGGCAACCAGCGCGTGGTGCTCACCCTCAACCCGAAGGCCACCTACAACGACGGCACCCCGATCGACTGGAAGGCCGTCAAGGCGACCTGGCAGGCGAACAACGGCACGGACAAGAAGTTCATCGCGACCGACACCGAGGGCTTCAGCCACATCACCTCGGTCACCCGCGGCAAGGACGACAAGCAGGCCGTCATCGACTTCAAGGGCACCGCTCCCTGGTGGTCGAGCCTGTTCATCACGTTCCTGCACCCCAAGGCCGCCACCCTCACCGGCTACAACGACGCCTACGTCAAGAAGGTCCACCCCGAGTGGGGCGCCGGGCCGTACACCGTCGGCACGTACGACGCCAAGGCCGGCGACCTCACCTTCGTACGCAACCCCAAGTGGTGGGGGAAGAAGGGCAAGCTGGACAAGCGCGTCTACGTCAACCTGGAGTCGGACGCCGCGGCCAACGCCTTCAAGAACGGCCAGGTCGACTACACCTCCGCCGGTGATGCCGAGGGCCTGAAGCGCCTCTCCGGCGTCCAGGGCACCGAGATACGCCAGGGCGGGAGCCCGTTCGCGTACTCCTTCTACGTCAACGCCAAGTCGCCCGCTCTGCAGGACGTCCAGGTGCGCAAGGCACTCCTGGAGAGCATCGACCGGACCCAGATCGCCAGGATCCAGTTCCAGGGCCTGGGCGACTACAGCGAACCCCTGCCCGGGTCCCTGCTGCTCTTCAGCTTCCAGAAGGGGTACGCCGACAACGTCGGCGCCGTGATCAAGCACGACCCGGAGAGCGCCAGGAAGACCCTGGACGCGGCCGGCTGGAAGCCGGGTGCCGACGGCATCCGCGAGAAGGACGGCAAGAAGCTGACCGTCACGTACACCCTGCGCGGTGGCGACCCGCTGGAGAAGGCCACCGCCGGCGCCCTCGTGCAGATGCTCAAGCCGGTCGGCATCCAGGTGGAGCTCAAGACCTCCAGCGAGTCCGACTTCGCCAAGATCCTCACGGAGCGCAGCTTCGACATCTTCCTGGTCGGCAACCGCTCGCCCGACCCGTTCGGCGCCCGCTACCTGTGCGAGTTCTACTGCTCCGACAGCGGCTCCAACATCGTGGGGATCGGCGGCCCCGAGCTCGACAAGGAGATCCACGCCGTCTCCGCGATCTCCGACCCGGCCGAGCAGACCGACCGGGCCAACGCCGTCGAGCGCAAGGCCCTGGCGCAGTACGGATACCTGCCCCTGTTCAGCGGCCCGTCCATCTACGGCGTAAAGAAGGGCCTGGCCAACGTGGGCGCCACCATCTTCGGCACCCCGCTGCCGGAGACGGTGGGCTGGCAGAAGTAGCCTCGCGGCCTCCCCGGCAGCATCACGACTCGACCCGACTCCCGCCCCCGTCGCACCGGTTCTCCACCGGTGCGACGGGGGCGGGGGCGTGTGGGGGGGGACTGCGCGAAAGGCGAGGCCGGGCGGGGGCGCGTGGGGAGACTGCGTGAACGGCGACGCCGGGCGGGCACGCGCACGGGGCGACGCCCGGCGGGCACGCGCAAGGGGCGGTGCCCGGCACCCCGGACACCGCCCCTTGCGCACCCTCGCTCACCGCCGCGGGCGTCAGGCCTTGACGTTCACCCCCGCCCAGGCGGCGTCCACGGCCTCGACCTCGGCGCTGTTCGCGCCGTAGAGGTCGGCGGCCGCCTTCAGGGTGCCCACGCGGGCACCGTGGTAGTCGGTCGTGGAGGTGAAGTACGTGGTCAGCGCCTTGTACCAGACCTGCACCGCCTTGTCGCGGCCGATGCCGGTGACCGTGGAGCCGTCCACGGTCGGGCTGTCGTAGTGCACGCCGTTGATGTCCTTCGCGCCGCTGCCCTCGGACAGCAGGTAGAAGAAGTGGTTGGCGACACCGGAGGAGTAGTGCACGTCGAGGTCGCCGACACCGGCGCTCCAGTAGTCGGCCGAACCGCGGCCGTCCTTGCTCGGCCGGTCCTGGTAGCGCAGCGGCTTGCCGCTGCCGAAGATGTCGATCTTCTCGCCGAGCACGTAGTCGCCCTTGTCCTGGGCGTTGTTCGCGTTCCATTCCACCGCGGTGCCGAAGATGTCCGAGGTGGCTTCGTTCAGGCCGCCGGACTCGCCGGAGTACTGCAGGTTCGCGGTGGCGGAGGTGACGCCGTGGCTGAACTCGTGGCCGGCCACGTCGAGCTGGGTCAGCGGGTGCTGGTTCGCGGCGCCGTCGCCGTAGGTGATGGTGAAGGACTGGTCGTCCCAGTAGGCGTTCTGGTAGGCCTTGCCGTAGTGGACCCGGGAGACGGGGGCCCGGCCGTCGTTCTTGATGCCGTTGCGGTGCAGGACGTTCTTGTAGAAGTCCCAGGTCTGCGCGGCACCGTAGGCGGCGTCCACGGCGGCGGTCTGGTTGTCGGCGGCGGTGCCGTTGCCCCACGCGTTGTCCGCGTCGGTGAAGACCGTTCCCTTGCCGCTCGTGCGGTGCTGCAGGTCGACGGTGCTGGAGCCGCCGCGCACGCTGTCGACGAGGGTGAAGCCCTTCGAGGACTCGGTGGTGTCGAGCGCTACGGTGCCGCTGTACTGGCTCACGCCGGTACCGGCGGCGCCGGCCTGGGGGCTGCCCGGCTTGGCGGCTCCCTGTTCCGCCCGGGGCGTGATGCCGCCGGCTATGTCGTTGATCAGCTGCTGCTCGTACAGCTTCTTGCCGGTGTCCGCGTCGGTGACGACACGCAGCAGACTCGGGGTGGCACCGTCGTCCCGGGTGCCGCTGACGACGGTCTCGTACGCGAGGACGGCCTTGCCGCCGACGGCCCAGATGACCTTCCGGGGGGCGTCGTCGGTGGCGGCACCCGTGGTCCTCGCGGCCTTGGCGGCCTTGAACGCGGCGGACCTGGCGTCGGTCGGGGTCAGCTTCGGGGTGAGCGAGGCGACCCTGACGCCGGTCCTCACCGCCTTGGTGACGTCCTTGACCGCGCCGTCGGCGGCACGGTGGACGACGAGGTCGCCGCCGAGAACCGGAAGACCGGCGTAGGTGCGCTCGTAGCGGGTGTGGACCGTGCCGTCGGCGTCCTTGACGGTGTCCTTGACGACCAGCTTCTCCTTGGCGTCGAGGCCGAGCGACTGGGCGGTGGCCGCGACGGAGGTGTCGCCGTGGGGCGCGGGAGCCGCGCCCGCCGACGCTGTGGTGACGCCGGCGGCGAGCAGGCTGCCGGTGAGGACGGCGGCGCCGGACGTGAGGGCGAGACGACGGGCCCTGCCGCCGACGGGGGGAAGCGAGAACATGTGCTTTCTCCGCAGGTTCGTGGGGAGTGGGGCGGGATCACCGCCCACCGCTGCAAGGTGGATTGCCTTGCTGAGCAGGGACGTTCGCATTCCGCCGCGCACATGTCACGTGCCACACGTACGAGTTCGGCCCCTCATGCCGGATTTGCCGACTGCCCCTTCACGGGAACGACAAGGCCGCGATACGCGCCGACACGGGCAGGACAGGAATCCGCAATATTGCGGGAGAAGGCGCGGGTCCGAGGGCGGCGCGTCGTTCAGGCACCGGCCGACCTGAGCGGTTGGAGCATCGGAACGACACCGGAAAGGCCCGCCGCTCATGGAAGCGGCGGGACGGCTCTTCTGGAAGCGGCGGGCCGGCTCTCCTGCGAGAGGTGCGGACGGGACCGGCCACCGCTGCGGGCGTCCGGGTCAGTACGTGTGGTCGGCGGTGACGTCGGCCGACAGGTCCAGGGCCTTCTCGGCGTCGGCGCCGCGCAGGGTCATCAGGGTCTGGGTCAGGGCGTCGACGACGGCGAGATGGGCCAGTCGGGACGCGACGGTCTCGAGCCCGAAAATGAGGTCCTGACCACCCGCGACCAGCGTGCAGGTGCTGGTGTTGCTCAGCGGGGAGTTGGCGTAGCTGGTCAGGGCGACGACGTCGGCCCCTGCCGCACGGGCCCGGCGGGCGGCCTCGACCGTGCTGCGGGTGGCGCCGGTGTGGCTGATGGCCAGGCAGGCGCCGGACCCGGGCAGCAGGCCGGCGGAGAGCTGTGCGGTGATCGCGTCGGACGGCGCGTCGACGGCGCAGCCCAGGGCGCGCAGTCGATAGGCGGCATCCGCGGCCACGGCGCCGGACAGGCCCGCCCCCACGACGAGAACGCGCGGCGCCTGGTGGAGAGTCCTGGCCGCGGTGCGCAGTTCATCCAGGGAGAGGGTGGAGGCCAGCCCGTCCAGGGCTTCCTTCGCGGCCCGCACGGTGTCGCCGAGCGCTCGGGCCGCGGGGTCCGGATCGTGGGAGGGATGGGGATTCGGGGCCTGTCGGGCCGCCGCGATCTTCACTTCCTGGTATCCGCGGAAGCCCAGTCGCTGGCAGGCGCGGACGACGGACGACGGCGCGGTCCCGGCGAGGACGGCGACGTCACTGACGCTGAGATGCACCAGCTCGGCGCCCTTGTCGAGGACGACCTGGGCGACGCGGGCCTCGGCGTCACGCAGTTGCGGCAGATGAGCGCGGATGTGTGCCGCGAGCTGCGGACCCGACGCGGAATGAGATTCCATGACGACATAGTATCGCGGAATCACATTCCACGAGGATGAGGAGGACGTCGATGTCCTTGGCCATGTCGCCGCTGACCGGCGCGGCTGCCGTGCCCGTGGTGGTGCTCGCCGCGGCGCTGCTGCACGCGGTGTGGAACGCGCTGGCCCACGGAGCCGAGGACCGGCTTGCGGTCTTCGTGCTGATGAACCTCGCCACGACCGGGTGCGCCGCCGTCGTGGCGTGCTTCACCCCTCTGCCGGACGCGAGGGCCTGGCCGTTCCTCGCCACCTCGGCCGCCCTGCAGGTCGCCTACCAGGCGCTGCTCCTGCAGGCGTACCGACTCGGCGACTTCGGCCAGATGTACCCGATCGCCCGCGGCACCTCGCCCTTGCTCGTGGCGCTGGTCTCCGCCACCGCGCTCGGCCAGCCGCTGTCCGCGCTGGAGACTGTCGGCGTGCTGGTGATCTCCCTCGGCCTCGTCAGCCTGGCGTTCGCCGACGGCCTGCCCGGTCGCGCACAGCTGCCGGCGCTGGCCGCAGCCCTGGGCACCGGAGTGATGATCGCCTCCTACACACTCGTCGACGGCAGCGGAGTGCGGCAGTCCCCGACGGCGGTCACCGGTTATGTCGCCTGGCTCTTCCTGTGTCAGGGTCCGGTCCTGCCGCTGCTCGCGTGGGCGCTTCGCGGCCGCTCCCTGACCGCCCGGCTCAGGCCGGTGCTCCGGCGTGGCCTGATCGGAGGCGTGCTGTCCCTGCTGGCGTACGGACTCGTGGTGTGGGCGCAGAACCGAGGCAACCTGGCCACGATCGCGGCCCTGCGCGAAACCAGCATCATCTTCGCCACGCTGATCGGTCTGGTGATGTTCCGCGAGCCCTTCGGGCGCCGCCGCATCACGGCCGGCGCCCTGGTGGTGACGGGCATCGCGGTCCTGGAACTGACCCACCCCTGACGCGGTCGCCGGCCCCTGGACAGGGACTGACGATCCCGAGACGGAATTTCCTCACCAGCTGCGTTCGCCCTCGCCGAGCACCTGACCGGCGTCGCCGTCACTGCCACGCTGCTCCAGGCCACGACCTCCACCTGCGCCACCGTTCGTATCCCCTGACCGCTGCTTCCGGCCCCAGCACGCCTTCGACGAAGCGCCGCTCTCAGCGGTCGCCCCCAGGGTGCGGGCAACGGTGCTCTGCGAGGATGTGAAATCGACTGGGCGGTGGAGGGCTACGGGGGGGACCTGATGACGCAGTGGCGGCTCTGGCTCGGGGACGTTCTGGTCGGTGAGCTCAGAGAGTACGGCTGCGATCAGCCGTGCTTCCTGGCGCGTTTCACCCCGGGGCCGGGCTGGGAGGGCGTGAGGGCGTTGTTCGAGGCACGGGCCGCCCTCAAGGGCCCGGACCCGGATGGGTCTCGCACTCTCGGCGTGATCAAGCCGCTGCAGGACCTGGAACTCACGCTGGCTCCGGCCGACGGCCGACAGCCTCCGTTGCAGGTCTTCAAGAACTGCATGCTGCGCATCGACGGGTCCGAGGCTCGCCTTCGCTACTGACCCGACAGCCGCGCTTCGCTCGCTGGGAGGCGGACGGCACCTGGGTACGCGCGGATGCTCGCCCCTGGCCCAGCCGCCGCCGATCCGGCCGGCGGTCGGCTCCGCTTGTCGACGACGGCGACGGCGACGGTCGGAACGCGCTGACCGCGGATTCCTCCGTCGGTACCGCGCACCCGGGTCCCCTTGTCTTCCAGAACACCGACCAGAGGCGGCATCCGTTCGGACCTGCCGACGTCACCTCGCTCGACCACGGCCGGCTGAGCCGCAGTGGCGACGCCACAGGCGGAGTGGCGTGGCGGGCGGGGCCCGCAGCAGCGGCTATGCCGCCTTGGGCCAGGGGAACCTCCCCGCCCGGTGGGCCCCGGCCACCAGCACCATCAGGACGGCCGCCGTTCCGCCCAGCACCATGACCGTCGAGGGCGAGGAGCGGTCGAGGACGGCGCCTCCGACCAGGGCCCCGATGGAGATGGTGGCCTGGAAGGAGGCGGTGAAGAGGACCGAGGACGCCTCGGGAGAATCCGGCGACGCCTTGGCGAACCAGGTCTGTGAACAGACCGGTACGGCTCCGTACGCGACGCCCCAGACGACCAGCAGTGCCACCGCTCCTCCCTCCGACCCGCCGAGGACCGGCAGAAGGAGCGTCGCACCGGCGATCAACGCGGCAGCCGCGGCGAACGTGGCCCGCGGATATCGCCCCACCGTGGATCCACCGAGGAAGTTGCCGGCGATTCCGGCTGCGCCGTAGAGGAGCAGATAGACAGTGACGAGCCCCGAACTCACCTGGGTCACCTGCTCCAGGAACGGAGTGACGTACGTGTACGTGCCGAAGTGAGCGAGCACGACGAGGAAGGTCATCACCAGGGCGAAGCGCGTGTGGACGCTCCGGAACATGCCTCCGAGCAGATCGAGTCGCGTCGCCTGTTGAGCAGGGAGCGGTGGAACGACCAGGAGGAGCAGGGTGAGGACGGCCAGGGTGAAGCCGCCCATGACGAGGAACGCGGTGCGCCAGCCGGCGAGGTCACCGATGAACGTGCCCAGCGGTACCCCGAGTACGGAGCCGAGCGGTACCGCGGAGAAGATCACCGAGGTCGCGCGGCCCACGGACTCGGCGGGCACCAACTGGCGGGCGAGCCCGGCCCCGATGGACCAGAAGCCGCCGATGGTGACCCCCACCAGGACGCGGGAGGCCAGGACCAGCCAGTAGCTCGACGCGCCGGCGGCCAGGAAGTTGGCCAGGGCCAGCACGAGGATGAACGCACCCAGCATGACCCTGCGGTCGACGCGCCCCGTGGCCACCGTGACCAGGGGTGCCGAGAGCGCGGCCAGGAATCCTGGCATGGTCATCATGAGACCGGCCCTTCCGTCCGAGACGGTGAAACTCGACCCGATGGAGGTCAGTAGGCCGATCGGCAGGATCTCGGTGGTGACGATGGAGAAGATGCCCAGCATCACCGAGATGACGGCCAGCCAGGAAACCACGGGCGAGCGGTCCGGCGGTGCGGGAGAGGGGACAGAAGGGGCGGTTGCTGTGGACATGAATCCCGTCCTGAGGGGGGCATCGCGTGCAGGGTGTGACCAGTAGTCCAGCAGGAACGGGCGCCGATCTCTGGCAGGTTTCCGACCCCGACGACCAGCTCTGGAGGCGCACACCTACCTCGGTACGGGCCAGGCGTCCGGAGTCGCCCCTCGACTGCCGATGTCATGCGATCACCTGACAAGTGAGGAGCATGTCCGGTAGGTCTGTGCGGGTGAATACCTCCATCGAATCTGACCCCGACCCCAAGGACCAGGCCGCCCCCGAGGACGGCCGAGCTGTTCCCGTCGTCGAGAAGGTGAAGGGCTTCGTCAAGAGGAACGGGCCGAGGATCCTTGCCGTCGGCGGCACAGTCCTTGCCGTCGTGGCGGCCGCCAGTGCCGTCCGTCAGAGCGGGGAGCAGGGGGTCGCCGAGGGCGCCGAGGACGGCGGGGAGTCCCCCGAGCCTCCTGCGGGCGAGGATTCGAAGCGCGCGCAGCACCAGGTGAAGGGCGCGCTGGTGGACCTCGGCGGCCGTCAGGCCAGCCCTCAGGCCCAAGAGAACTACCGTCGCGACGTAGGGGGCGATCTGCCTCCCGGAAAGACGTACCGACCGCCGCACTCCCGAGGCGGCCAGTCGCCCGAGGACTCCGGCCCTGACGCTTGAGCGAGCGCCGCCAGGCCCCACGCCGAGGCCCCACCACGGCCGGCTCGGCGACGGTCTGCCGCCGTGTGGGCCGCGTGTCGTAGGAGGCGGACGCGGTCGGCGGGCTCGCGGATGACGGACCGGACATGGCGGTCACCGCCACCACAGGCCATGTGAACCTTCGTACGCGGGCCCCCCGGCAACGGCCGAGCGCGTGATCGGCGGGCTCTCCAAGCCCGTCGGCAGCAGGGCCCCACAAACCATCGGGCCGCAGCGCGATGCCCGGGATCGCCATCGCCGTGCCCTTGCTCGGCGGGCAGTTGTTCCGATGGTCTGATCCTGTGGCAGATGGTGACGATGTGGACACGCACCGTTCCCGGCCGTCACACTCGGCTCGGCCCCTGATGGGGAATCAGAACTCAGGACGGAGACGCGATGCTGCGACGCATGATCCCACTCGCCCTCACTTTGGCCATGGCCATAGGAGCCCTGACGGGTGGGATGCTGGCGACGGCCGGACCGGCCCAGGCCGACGAGTGCTACACCTGGGGCCGCACCCTGTCGGAGGGGATGTCGGGATCCGACGTGACGGAGCTCCAGATCCGGGTCGCGGGGCACGCGGCGTACGGCGAGGTCATGGCCGTCGACGGTGCCTTCGGCCCGGCCACGAAGGCCGCGGTGACCCGTTTTCAGCAGGCGTACGGCCTGCCTGCCGACGGCATCGCGGGTTCACAGACGTTCGGAAAGATCTACGCCCTCCAGGACCCGGACTGCACCCCCGCCCACTTCACCTACGCCGAGCTGAACAAGTGCAACTCCGACTGGTCCGGTGGCGCGGTCAGCGCGGCGACGGCCAAGGCCAACGGCCTGCGCACCATGTGGAAGCTGGAGGCCATGCGGCATGCCATGGGCGACGTTCCGCTCACCGTGACCAGCGGGTTCCGCTCACACTCCTGCAACAGCGCGGTGGGCGGCGCCTCGAACAGCCGGCACCTGTACGGTGACGCCGCCGATCTGGTCGGCAGTCCGTCGCTCTGCCGCCTCGCCCAGCAGGCTCGGAGCCACGGCTTCGGCGGGATCTTCGGCCCCGGCTACCCCGACCACAACGACCACACCCACGTCGACGGACGCTCCGCACGCTCCTGGTCCGCGCCCAACTGCGGCGTCTGAACGTCGAGTACGCCCGACGGAGGACTCTACCGGGGGCCGGTGCGCGCCGCCCGCGCGGCACCTGGGCCGCATGCTCCGACCCCCGGGGGCCTCAAGTCCGTACGAAGCAGGACTGCCGCTCCCCCCTTCCCTCTTCTCCCCTCCCCCTCTCCCTCTCTCCCGCACCCGAGTAGGAGTGCTCTGATGTCGTCACGCTTCACCTGGTCGGCCCGCGCCGGGACGGCCGCACTGGCGGTGCTCGCCGGTATCGGCGCGGCCACCGCGCCCGGCTTCGCCGCGGCCGGCTCCCCGCCCTCGACGGGCCGGCAGGTCGTCAGCTATCACGGCTACCGCATCGAGGTGCCGGCCGACTGGCGGGTCGTCGATCTGACCGCGAACCCACGCGCCTGCCTCCGCTTCGACACCCCCGCCGTCTTCCTGGGCGAGCCCGGCGAAGAGAACGACTGCCCCGCACACATCGTCGGCCGCACGGCCGGCATCGTGGTCGAGCCGATCACGGCCGGCTCCGCCGCGCGTACGACGGCGGCGACCGCGCGGGCCCTGCGCGGAAAGGCGTCCGCGCCGACCGCGAAGTCCAGCAGCGACACGATCCAGGTCGCGGTCGAGGATGCCGGTGTGCTGGTCACCGCGGTCCACACCCCGGAGACCGAGAGCCTGGTGCGCGCCTCACTCGGCTCGGCCGAACTGACCGCGGGCGCCGAGCGCACCGAGCTGGCACCTCTGCGGCAGCAGCCCGACGCCACCCGGTCGGCCGCGTCGGGGCCGCAGCCGGGAAGCTACCTGGGCAAGGGCTTCGACACCTGCACGGCGCCCTCCCAGGCCGCCATGGACGCCTGGCGGGCCGGTTCGCCGTACAGGGCGGTCGGCGTCTACATCAGCGGCTCCTTCCGCGCCTGCGCGCAGCCGAATCTGACCGCGAGCTGGGTGACGCACCAGACCGGTAACGGATGGCGGCTGATCCCCCTCGACGTCGGCCGTCAGGCCCCGTGCACCACCTTCTCGCAGAGGATGTCCGCCGACCCCGCCACGGCCAAGTCCCAGGGCGTCAGCGCGGCCGCCACGGCCATCACCGCCGCGACCGGTCTCGGGATCCCCGCGGGCAGCGCGATCTACAGCGACATCGAGTCCTACGCCTCCACGGCCTCCTGCAAGGCGGCCGTGTTGTCGTACCTGTCCGGCTGGACCGAGCGGCTGCACAGCGGCGGTTATCTGTCCGGCTTCTACTCCAGCGCCTCCTCCGGCATCAAGGACGCCGCCGGCGCGTACGGCAACAGCGCCTACACGCGGGTCGACCACATCTTCTACGGATGGTGGAACGGCGCCGCCGACGTCAACACCGGTTCCTACGTGCCGTCCACCTCTTGGGCCGCACACCAGCGGATCCACCAGTACGCGGGTGAGGTCAAGGAGTCCTACGGCGGCTACTCGATCACCATCGACCGCGACTACCTGGACGTGGCCGCCGGCACGCAGCCGTCCAGCTGTTCGGGAACGGACCTCGCCTTCACCGCGTACCCCACCGTCCAGAGCGGCTCGACCGGCGAGCAGGTCGCCGCGGCGCAGTGCCTGCTGACGGCGGCCGGATACGACCCGGGGGCCGCTGACGGGGCCTTCGGTCCCTCGACGACCGCGGCCACCGGTCAGTTCCAGAACAGCAGGGGACTCACCGCGGACGGTGTGATCGGGCCGAAGACCTGGACCGCCCTGCTGTCCCACGGATCGACCCCGACCGTCCAGAACGGCTCGACGGGAGAGTCCGTCGCCCGGCTTCAGCGCGCCCTGACCGCCGCCCTCGGCCGGACCGTGTCCGTCGACAGCGTCTTCGGGGCGGGCACTGATCAGGCCGTGCGCGACTACCAGTCCTCACGCGGACTGGACGCGGACGGCATCGTCGGCTCCGGCACCTGGGGCGCCCTCCAGTCCGGAAAGTGAGGCGCCAACCATGGGGCGGCAACCGTGAGGAGGCAGCCATGAGACGTCTCGTACGCATAGTGTCGCTGCTCGATGCCAAGCGGGGGTCCGGCCTCGCGGTCGACGGCGCCTTCGGGCCCGGGACCGATGCCGCGGTCCGTGCCTTCCAGTCCCACGCGGGCCTGGGCGCGGACGGCGTCGTCGGGCCGGTCACCTGGAAGAACCTCCTGTGGCACTACGAGAACATCGGCTTCGGCTCCGGCACGATGGACGGCAACGCTGATGCCCATGGGGCGACAGGCGGTGCCGTCGTCCGGCTCCGTTACAGGTAGCGGTTACCGGCGGCGCGCCCGGGGCTCTCCCCACCGGCGCGCCGTCGCGGACGGTCGGGTACTGCCGGCGCCAAGCGCCCCTCGGTGGCTTCAGAGCGCGCCGAGGAATGCGCTCACGGCGGCGGCGAACTCGACGGGGACGGTCTCGTGCACGGTGTGTCCGGCCGGGAGTTCTACGAGCCGGGTACGGGGGCGCCGTGCCGCCATGTCCTTCGCGTGCTCCGCACTGAGTACCGCGCTGCGGCTGCCGCGGATGAGCAGGGCCGGGCAGTCGCCGGCGAGCCAGTCGTTCCAGTGGTCTCCGTCGAGGTGCTGCTGCGAGGCGTTCATGTCCTCGGGATCGAACGCCAGGCCCCATCCGTCGGGGTACTCACGTATGGCCTCCATGAGATGGCGCGCCGACGGGCCGAGCTGCTCCAACAGCTCGGCCCGAGTCTGCGTCCGACGCGGCCAGGACAGGCCGAAGGACAGGTCGCCGTCGACCTCGGCGCCGATGTCCTCGACGATCAGTGCATCCACGAGCCCGGGAACCCGCGCGGCGAGCTGGTAGGCGTTGACGCCTCCGAGGGAGTGGCCGAGTACGACCGCGCCGGGGATCCCCAGATGTTCCAACACCGCTGCGGCGTCCTCGACATAGCCGGTGCGGGAGAAGTCTGGAGCACGGTCGGAGAGGCCGTGTCCGCGCTGGTCGAGCGCGATGATCCGCCAGGAGTCCCCCAGCTCCCGAGCCAGTGGCGCGAAGGTGCGGCCTTCTCCGAAGTGCCCGTGCAGGGCGAGCAGAGGACGGCCCGATCCACCGAAGTCGAGAAAGGACAGGCGCCGCCCGGCCACCGTGAAGGCCGCGCGTTTCGGCTCGGGCGGGATCGTCGACGTCATGTTCGTCAGTATGCGTCGACGTCCTGGTCGTCAGTATGCGTGGATCCAGTTTCCCCACCTTTCACTCCGACCACTCCGCTCACTCTGCGAGCTCGGTGACCGGTGACTGGTCCTTGCCCTGAGGCCGACTGTCCCTCGGTCAGCGTGGATTCAGCTACGGAGAAGGCGCGACGAGAGCGGAGGCGAGTTCACGCCACTCCCGCTCCGGCAGCGCTGTCGGATCGGCACTCAGCACCTGCAGGCAGACGTGGTCGGCTCCCGCGTCGAGGTGGTCCTGCACGCGGCGGCGGATGGCCTCCGTGTCGCCGTACGCGACGATCGCGTCCACCAGTCTGCGGCTCGGGCCGCCCGTGACGTCCTCGTCGCCGAAGCCGAGCCTTCGGACGTTCGCCCGCTGGTGCGGCGCCATCTCGACGTATCCGGCGACGTGTGCCGCGGCCACCTCCCGGGCCCGGCCGAGGTCGGTGTCCAGGACGACGGCCTGTTCGACCCCGAGGAAGGCATCCGGGCCCATGATCGTCCGGGCCAGCGAGGTGTGCTCGACCGGCACGAAGTAGGGGTGCGCGCCCCAGGTGAGTTCGGCGGCCAGCGCGAGCATCTTCGGTCCGAGGGCGGCCAGTACGCGACGAGGGGCCGGGTCCGGTACGGGCCCGTGGGCGGGGGTGGTGTCCATGGCTTCGAGGTAGGCGCGCATCGTGGTGAGCGCCTTGCCCCGGGCCGGGACGGGATAGCCGTCCACCTCGTGCACCGTGTCGTCGACCCGATGCCCACCCAGGCCGAGCAGGTAGCGTCCGGGGAACGCCTCACCGAGTGTGCGTGTCGCGTTGGCCGTGGCGATCGGGTCCCGGAAGGCGATGTTGGCGATCCCGGACGCGACGGTGATCCGGCGTGTCGCGGACAGCAGTAACCACGCCTGGCCCACCGTGTCGCGGCCGAACGCCTCACCGTGCCAGATGGCTCCGTAGCCCAACTCCTCCAGCTCTGCGGCCGATTCCCGTACGCGTCCGGCGGGTTGTCCCTCGTAGGCGAAGGTCCAGATGCCGACCCGGCCGAGGCCGGTCCGCGCGTCGTCAGTCATTCGTACTCCTCAGACAGCTATCCGGAGAGGTTCTCCGGTTACCTGTCGGCTAGAATACGGAGAACCTCTCCGGTTTGCCATCCCGGGAGCCGACCGAAGGGCGGGACGATGACGAACAGGCCTGGACTCACCTCGGCCGAGCCTCCGCAGCGCACGGACGCCCGCCTCAACCGGGAACGCCTGGTGGCGGCGGCGCGAGAGGTGTTCGCCGAAGCCGGGCCCGGCGCGTCCCTCAACGAGATCGCCCGCCGGGCGGGGGTGGGCCCCGGCACCTTGTACCGCCACTTCCCCCACCGCACGGCGCTTTTGACCGCGGTCCTCGCCGACCGGATCGAGACACTGCGTGCGCACGCGGAGAGGCTGCTCGCCTCGGAGGACGCCGACGACGCCCTGGAGCAATGGCTTCGAGCCTTCCTCACCCATGCCCGCGTGAACCAGGGCATGGGCAGCGCGCTGCTGATGGAATCAGCCGGTGAGTTGGACTTCGACTGCCATCGACGCATCCTGGACATGGCGGCCGGCCTGCTCGCCCGAGCGCAGAAAGACGGTACGGCTCGGGCCGACCTGACCGCCGACGACCTCCTCCAACTCGTCATCGGGATCGCGCTGTCCACGGCACACAGCGATCAGCCCGGGCAGCCCGAACTGCTGCTGGACCTGGTGCTGGACGCCCTGCACGGGACACCACGCCGGAGGAAGTGACCCTCGCCAGGGCCGGAACCATGGGGGACCTGAGCGTCTTCGGGGGGGGGACGTGAGGTCAGGCGGAGGCCGCTCCGAGGAGGGTTTCGGCTGCGGTGGTGCGGGCGTAGAGGACGGAGCGGCCGGCGCGGTGGGCACTGACCAGGCCCGCGTTGCGCAGCGCCGTGAGGTACTGGGATACCCCTGCGGTGGAGAGTCCGGTGCGGTGGGCCAGCTGCGTGGTGGAGGCCGGCATCTCCAGCTCGGTCAGCAGCAGGGTCCGCGAGCGACCCAGTACGGCGGAGAGAGAGTCGGCCCGGGTTGCGGAGCGCGGCTTCCACAGCGTACCGATACCGCGCGCCGGATAGGCGAGTTGAGGTGGGTCCGGCAGCGTTGTCCGGGTACGCACTCCCGGTCCGGTGAAGGCCGAGGGGATCAGCAGCAGTCCTGTTCCTGCCGTCGTACGGGTCAACGGCTGCTTTCGGCGGGCCATCCGGAGCGCGCTGCCGTCCCAGCTCAGGGACGTGTGCAGGTCGTTGAGGAGGTGTCCGGCACCGTGCTCGGCAGCCATGCGGGCCCGGTAGAGGACGTCTGCGTCCAGGACTGCCCGGATGCGTGCCCAGTAGGGGGCGAGTGCCAGCTCCCAGTACGTTTCGAGCTCTTCCGTGACCTTGGCCAGGAGGCCCTGTGGGTCGTTGCGCAGGGTCCGCAGCCGGGGGCCGAGGTTCCCCTGATGGCGGGCCAGGTGGTCGAGGTCCTGGCGCACCCGGTGGGCGGGCGAGGCCCGGATCGCGTCCCGCTCCGCCGCCACGGTGGGGGCCGGTCCGGCGGGGGCCGGGTTGAGGAAGTCGGGGACGTAGCCGCCGGTGAGCGGGATCAGCTCGCAGAGCCAGCCCCGGTCCAGCCCGGCGGCCACCATACGCGGGCGCACCTGGTCGGCCCAGGGCCGGTGGACCGGATGCGTGGTGCCGGACCTCAGCAGCCGGTAACTGGGTGCGACCTCCCACATCGGGGAGACGGCGAACCGCACCTGCGCCAGATCACTCGTCGAGAACGCCAGCTCTGCCAGGACAACCACCCTCGATGGATTCAGGTATGTGTGAATCACTGGCGGCCAATCTACCGTGCGGAGATCATCCCGCCATGACTTCACAGACGATCACCGCGGCGGCATCGGGCACCTGGAATCTCGGCGACATGACGGTCAACCGGATCGGTTTCGGCGCGATGCGCCTGCCGCAGCACGGCGAGGCGTTGACGGCCGATGCCGTCCCCCGCGACCGCGACCAGGCGATCAGTATGCTGCGCCGGGTGGTCGAGCTCGGCGTGAACCACATCGACACCGCTGCGTTCTACTTCTCATCGCTGCGTTCCGCCAATGAGCTGATCAACCAGGCGCTGGCCCCCTACCCGGACGACCTCGTGATCACCACCAAGGTCGGACCGGGCCGCGACCCCTCGGGCCGGTGGCTGCCGCACGCCACCCCCGAGCAGCTGCGCGGCCAGGTCGAGGAGAACCTCCGCCAGCTCGGCCGCGACCACCTCGACGTGGTGAACCTGCGCATCGTCGGCACCGACTCGATCGCCGAACGCTTCGGCGCGCTGGCCGAACTGCGTGAGGCCGGACTCATCCGTCACCTGGGCCTGTCCAACGTCCACCGCCACCACGTCGCCGAGGCCCAGACCATCGCACCGGTGGTCTGTGTCCAGAACATGTACGGCCTCGGCGCATCCCCCGAGCAGCAGGAGTTCCTGCACCTCTGCGGTGACCAACGCATCGCGTTCGTGCCGTTCTACTCGATCGCCGGCACCGGACGTACCGCCGGCGCGACCACCGACCAGAGTGCGGAGGTGCACGCCGTCGCCCGCGCCCGCGGGGTGAGCGCAGCGCAGATCCGGCTGGCGTGGACACTCCACCAGGGCCCTCACGTCCTGGCCATCCCCGGCACCGGCGACCTCGGCCACCTCGCCCAGAACGTGGCCGCCGGCTCCCTGCGCCTGTCGAAGGAGGAACTCGCCGTCCTGGACCGCCTCCACCGCGAGACGGCATGAGCAGAACCCCGTCGCACTGTGGACCACTTCCGCTGATCGGCTTGCCCGCCTTGCTGCCGCTGCCACCCCAAAGGCGATCCGCGTCAACCGCACCTAAGGAAAAGTCCGGCGCCGTCGGCGATCATCTCCGGAATAGTGGTCGCCCATGGATGAGGTCAAGGTCGTCGTCGCCCATTCCGAGCGCGCAACCCTCCGCGTCGGGGACGTGTTCCTGAAGGTGGACGCCGATCAGGCGCGTATCGACGCCGAGGTCGAGGCGATGTCCCGCGCGCCGGTCCCGACCCCGAAGGTCCTGTGGCGCGAGCCGCCCGTGCTCGCGATCGCCGCGGTCCCAGGGACGACGCTCGGGAGCCTCGGCGGGCCGTCGACCGGGGCGTCGGCGTCGTGGGCCGCGGCGGGCGCCGCCATCCGGAAGCTGCACGACGCGCCGCTGCCGCCCTGGTCCGGCCGCGCCGGCCGGACGGCCGCCGCGCTGGCGGCGGAACTCGACGCCGAGTGCGAGTCGCTCGTGACGAACGGCCTCCTGCCCGCCGAGCTGGTCACCCGAAACCGCCAGGTCGCCGAGGCCGCGCTCCGGCCGTGGACTCCGGCGTTCACCCATGGCGACCTGCAGATCGCGCACGTCTTCGTCGACGGCGACGAGGTCACCGGCATCATCGACTGGTCCGAGGCGGGTCAGGGCGATGCCCTGTACGACCTCGCGACCTTCACACTCGGACACGAGGAGCACCTCGACGACGTCCTCGCGGGCTATGGCACCGACATCGACCTCGACGTGATCCACGCCTGGTGGTCGCTGCGTAGCCTGCTGGCGGTTCGCTGGCTGGTCGAGCACGGCTTCGACCCGTTCGCGCCGGGCTGTGAGGTCGACGTGCTGAGATCCCGGATGTGAGGCTACGCGAGTACGACCGCTTCATACGCGTTTCCGATGACGGCGCAGCCGAAGGTGACGAACGCGTGGCGGATGTCGTCGCCGGTCGGTGTTCGTGACGACCCACTGCGTCGGCGGACCGCTTCACGTCGCGGCCGGCACCGGGGTTGCCCTCGCCGCTGCTCGGATAGCGTGAGCGCATGGTGCATCTCAAGCAGCCGCAGCTGTCCGGATTGGCGCGCAACCCGGCCGCCCCGACGGGCATGTTGGTACGCCTGGCCGCGCACACCGCGGGGCGGCACGGGCTGCCGATGCGCGAGGGGCAGCTGCCGGACGCGGTCGTCGAGGCCCTGCTGATCCACGGTCGCGGCGAAGCGGCGATCCGTCTGCCTGCGCGCCGGCTCTCCCGAGCCATGCGCCGCCGGATCGCCGAACATCCCGACCCCTCGATTCGTGACGCCCGTGCGGACTTCGTTCGCAGCATGGTGGCGGGCGGGGTCGGGTTGGGCGTCGATGCCCTGGTCGAGACGTACGGTCGGCCGCCGGCGGAACTCGCGGCCGACCCCGACCCCTCCGTGCGCGCGGCCATCGCACGGGACTGGCACGACCGGCCCCCCGCCGTGCAGGAGATGCTGCTCGACGATCCGGATCCGGACGTGAGGGCTGCGGCGACGCGGGCCGAACACCCTGGCATCCCTGACGAGTTCCACGAGCACTGCCTCGCCGATCCGGCGGTCCAGGCCAACATCGCGGACCGTCTCCCCCTGACGACCGCGCAGTTCGACCGGCTCCTTGCGACCGGGGACACGTCGGTCCTGCACGCGGTCGCCGGCAACCCGTACCTGACCGCCGCCATGGTGGCCCGTCTTCAGGACAGCGAGGACGCCTCCGTACGCGTCGCGGTGGCCTACAGCCGTCACACCACACCCGAGAACCGGGACAGGCTGCTCGCACGGGTGGCGGCCGAGCACGCAGCCGGCAGTATCGATGCCGAGGTCGCTCTCCACTGGTCGCCCTACCGCCCCGCCTGGCTCCGGGACGCACCTCTCGCCGAACGGCTGACCTACCTGAACTGCCCCCACGCGGTGTTCCGGCGAACCCTTGCAGAGAGCGCGGACCTGCCGGAGGAGGCGTGGAAGCGGCTGGACGACGACCCCGACGTGTCCGTCCGGTACGCCGCCGCCCTCCGGCCCGACACCCCGGCGGAGGTCTTGCTGCGGCTGATCCGGGAACACGGCGATCCCTCCGCCTGCCGGCCCCGGCTCGTGGAGCACCCCGGCTTCCCGCGCCAGGAACTGCGCGGCCTCGTGGACGAGCCGGACCCTCGGGTACGCCTCCTCGCGCTGGAGGACCCCCAGCTGCCCGCTACTGAGCTGAGTCGGCTGGGCGAGAGCGAGGAGACGTACCTCCGTGCGGCAGTGGCCCGGCACCCCCACGTCAGCGCGGCCCTGCTGGACCGACTGCTGGCCGATCCGGATCCCGACGTCGTCGACCACGCCGCGGCCAACCCGGCGCTGCCCACGGCACGGATGGATCGCATCGCCGCCGAAGCCGGCATCTGAGCACGGCCCGCGGGCTCCGGGCGCGAGGCCGCCTCTCCCGCGCCTCGGCCGGAACCCGTGAAGGCCTCGACCGGGCTGACGGCCGATCGCCGACCGACCGTCCTCGGCGTTGCCGCCGGCGGCGCCGGTGGGCCTGCCGGCCTCCTGACCGGCCCGTCGAGAACTCTGCCGCCCGACCGGCCCGTCACGAGCTCTGCTTGAGGCGCTCCGCAGCCTGAGCAGGGGTGTCGTAGTAGCCAGGTCGTGCCAGCAGGACCGTGCTGAAGTAGTAGCCCTGCTCGTCCTCCGGGTCGTCGTCGGCCGCGAACGGACGCCAGAAGCTCAGGAGCAGGTCCGGGGCGATGAACGAAGCATCGTCGTCGGGATCTTCAGCGATCGGGGTCAGCTCGGCGACGCGCCGTACAACCTCGCTGGCCGGTAGCGCGAACACGTCCACGCCCTGGAACAACACTCGGTCCGTCCGGGACGACGTCGGCCTTGCCAGCTCGATGGCTTCCAGGGCGTCGCGCATGCAGTGGATGCTGATCATCAGCCCGCCGGGACGGAAGACGTGCTGCCCCGGCCGATCCGAGTCCGACAGCGCGGAGGGGTCGCGGAGCGAGTCCAGCGCCGTGTCGGCCGCGTGCCGCGTCATACCGATCCGCAGCGGGCCGATGCCGGTGGGTGGGGCGAGGTCGAAGTCCATGCGGGCATGATCCCCGACAGATCTGGCGACGCAGTATCCGCCCCCGCCCCGCCGTCACTTGCGGCCGACGCCGGCGTACATGGCGACGTCCGGTGTCGGCTTCTCCGCGCGCCAGGCCGAGCAGGACACCACGCCGGGTTCGAGCAGTTCCAGGCCGTCGAAGTAGCGGGCGACGGCGTCGGGGGTCCGCTGCGTGAGCTTCGGCGTGCCGTGCTCGTTCCAGAACGCCACCGCCGCGTCGACGTCCGCCATGTCCGGGTGCGTGACCGTGTGGGACAGGACGAGGTGGCTGCCGGGGGCGAGCGCGTCCATGAGGCGACGGACGATCGCGTACGACTCCTCGTCGTCCTCGACGAAGATGACGACCCCGAGCAGCATCAGCGCGACCGGCTGCGAGAGGTCGAGCGTCTTCTCCGCCGCCGTCAGGATCGTGTCGACGTCCCGCAGGTCGGCGTCCAGGTAGTCGGTGCGGCCCTCGGGCGTCCCGACCAGGAGGGCGCGGGCGTGCGCAAGGACGAGCGGGTCGTTGTCCACGTACACGACCCGCGCGTCGGGGGCGACACGCTGGGCGACCTCGTGGGTGTTGTCAGCGCTCGGCAGCCCCGTCCCGATGTCCAGGAACTGCCGGATGCCCTCCTGCTGCGCCAGGTGCCGCACCGCCCGCCCCAGAAACAGCCGGTCCGCCTTCGCGTAGTCCCCGATCCCGGGATGCAACGCCCTGATCTGGTCGCCGGTCTCGCGGTCGACCGGGTAATTGTCCTTGCCTCCGGTCCAGTAGTTCCATATCCGGGCGGTGTGCGGCCGGGAGGTGTCGATGCGCGATTCGATGTCGGTCACCGCCTCAACGTAACGCAGCGGCCGTACAACTCCCTGATTACAGTGGCTCTTTGTCTCCGATGTTCACGTAGCCTTGGCTTTGCCTCCCCTCCCACCGACCGCCGGCACTGTCCCCGGCCGCTCGACCAACCACCTCACCCACCGCGGCGAAGCCTGAGATCCCACGTCGCGGGTGCGCCCACGACCCCGTCTCGGCGGCCGGCCGCCCGTTCCGGCCGCCACTCCCCCACCGTTGGCCCGACCGGGTCCTCCGTACGGGCGGACGCCGGTGTCGTCCTCCGGGTGGACGCCGCCGCGGTGAGGATCGGTGCATGGGCGTCGTCCTGCCGGTCCTCTTCGCATTGTTCGCCGCGTTCAGCAACGCACTGGCCACAGTGCTCCAGCGGCGTGCGGCGCTCACTGTCCCGCAGTCCGACTCCTTTCGTCCCGGGCTGATCCTCGACCTGTTGCACCGACCCTTGTGGCTGGCCGGCATCCTCGCCGTCATCGCCGCCGGTGTCGGACAGGCGGCGGCGCTCGCGACCGGACCGCTGGCCCTGGTGCAGCCGTTGTTCGTACTGGAGCTTCCCCTCGCCCTTCTGATCGCCTCGCTCCTGACGCGCGAACGCCTGCCCGCCAAGCTCTGGGCGGCCGTGGCCGGGGTGGTGGCCGGGCTCGGGGTGGCGCTCGCGGCCGCCTCGCCCACCGGCAACCGCACCCATGTGGAACTGGACCGCTGGGTACCGGTCCTGGTGGCCTGCGCGGTCGCCGTGGCCGCCCTCGCCGCCGTCGGACTGCGCAGACCGCCGGGGCGCGCGCGGGCCGGTTGTCTCGGGGCCGCGACGGCCATCTGCTACGCGCTCACCGCCGCCCTCATGAAGACGTCCATGCACATCCTCGGCGACGCCGGCATCGGCGGCTTCCTGACGGCCTGGCAGACCTACGCCTTCTGCGCGGCGGGCATCGCCGCCATCCTGCTGCTCGAACACGCCATGCAGGGCGGCCCCCTCGTCGCCTCCCAGCCCGCCCTGACCCTCGGCGACGCCACCGTGAGCCTCACCCTCGGCGTCCTGCTGTACGAGGAACACGTACGGTCGGGCTGGTGGCTGCTGCCCCAGCTGGCGGGCATCGCACTGATCGTCCTGGGGGTCCTCGCGCTGGCCCGCAGCGGCGCACGCACGACCTGACCCGTCGTCCGGGGAGCGGGCCCGCTCAACCCCTGCCCGAGTCCTCTCCGTCCCGTACCGCCGAGAGCGGCTCGGCGATGTCCTCCAGCGAGCGGCGCTCCGCGTCGACCGCCAGGAAGGCCGCCACGATCCCCGCCGCGCACATCAGCGCGGCGCCGATCTGGAAGGCCAGGACCGTGTCCCCGACGACACCCGACTCGGTCAGCTCGGCGAAGACCAGCGGGCCGGTGATGCCGCCGGCCGCTGTGCCCAGCGCGTAGAAGAAGGCGATGGCCATGGCGCGGGTCTCCATCGGGAAGATCTCGGAGACGGTCAGATAGGCGCTGGAGGCGCCCGCCGAGGCGAAGAACAGCACCACGCACCAGCAGGCCGTCAGCGTCGTCGCCGACAGCGAGCCGCGGTCGAAGAGCCAGGCCGTCCCGAAGAGCAGCAGGCCCGAGAGCAGGTACGTGCCCGCGATCATGATCCGGCGGCCGACGGTGTCGAAGAGTCGCCCGAGCAGCAGCGGCCCCAGGAAGTTGCCCGCGGCGATCACCGCGAAGTAGTAGCCGGTGCTGCCGGTGGGAACGTCGAAGAAGGTGATGAGGATGGTGCCGAAGCCGAAGGTGATCGCGTTGTAGAGGAAGGCCTGCCCGATGAAGAGCGCGAGCCCGAGGACGGCTCGGCGCGGATAGCGGCCGAAGACGGTCTTCGCGATCGTGCCGAAGCCGATGCTCTTGCGCTGGTGGATGGTGATCTCGCCGGCCGGCGGCGGCAGCTCCGCACCCTTCTCCGCCTCGATCTCCCGCTCCACGGAGGTGACCAGTTCCTCGGCCTCCTCGCCGTATCCGTGGATGAACTGCCAGCGCGGGCTCTCCGGGACGTGCCGGCGCACCAGCAGGATGACCAGGCCGAGGACGACGCCGAGGGCGAAGCTGAGCCGCCAGCCCACGTCCTGCGGGAAGATGTCCGTGTCCAGCATGACGATCGACAGCAGGGCGCCGCCGATGGCGCCCAGCCAGTAACTGCCGTTGATGATCAGGTCGACCCGTCCGCGGTAGAGGGACGGGATCAGCTCGTCGATCGCGGAGTTGATGGCCGCGTACTCTCCGCCGATGCCGAAGCCGGTGAGGAAGCGGAAGAGGAAGAACCACCAGGCTTCGAAGGAGAGGGCCGTCATCGCCGTGGCGCCCAGATAGACGGCCAGGGTGATCATGAAGAGCTTCTTGCGGCCGTGACGGTCGGTCAGCCACCCGAAGAACAGGGCACCCGAGCAGGCCCCCGCCACGTACAGGGCGGCGGCGACTCCCGTCACCTGGGCCGCGGTGATGTCGAGGCCGCTGCCCTCCTCGGCCAGCCGTCCGGCGATGTTGCCGACGATGGTGACCTCGAGACCGTCGAGGATCCAGACGGTGCCGAGGCCGATGACGATCATCCAGTGCCAGCGGGACCAGGGAAGCCGGTCGAGCCGGGCCGGAACGGCAGTGGTCACCGTGCCGTTCCCGGCTCCCGTGGCAGGAGACGTTGCGCCCACGGTTCTCCTTTCTTCGCCGGTACGCGGGTACCCCGCACCGGGTGGGTTGTCATGCGTCGGCACGGGTGGGTCGGCGGGTGTCCCACCGGTCGCGGAGGGTGAGCCGGCGGCGGCGGTCGTGTTTCTCGCGGACCCGCCGGTCCAGCTCCTCCATCAGCCGGCGGCCCCGGTGCTCGGGGTCGAGTTCGTCGAGGATCCGGTCGACCTCGGCGAGCAGCGCCCCGTACAGCTGCCAGCTGCCGGGGTCGGCGAGGGCGAGGGCGAGCAGCCGGTCGGCGGCGGCGTCCCGGCAGGCCCTGGCCGCCCGCAGCTCCCCCGCCAGCCGGGTCTCCGCGGCCTCGGCGCCCTCGCTGCCCCGCGCGGTGACGAGGACGGCGAAACTGACCAGGGCGTCGGCGGTGTACTGGGCGGTCTCCCGGATGGCGAGGGCGGCCCGCTCGGGCAGCAGCTGGTGCCCGGCGCGGTGCTTCGCCAGGTCGGTGAGGGTGCGGGCGAGGACCCGCAGGACGACGGCACAGATCTCCAGGGTGTCGAGGCCGGTGCGCAGCACCACCCGGTGCAGGAGACCTTCCTTGACGCGGGGGTTGAACCGCAGGCTGTCCTCGGCGGTGCGCAGGGCCCCGTCGACGTCGGCGACGTCGTTGTCGAGGCGGCGGGCCTCGTGGAGCCGTGCGGCGGCCTGCTCGACGGGGGGCGAGCCGGTGAACTCGTCCGCCACGTCGAGAAGCAGCAGGCGCATCCGCCGGGCGAGGTCCTCGATGGAGTCGCCGGCGGTGTCGACCCAGACGGGCGGGGCGAGGAACAGGTTGAACAGCATGCCGACGACGGCGCCGATCAGGGTCTCCAGGACGCGGTCCCAGGCGGTGTCGGAGACCTGGGTGACGCCGAGGACGAGCATCGCGCTGATGGCGACCTCGGGGATGAACTCCTCGACTCGTACGATCCGGCCGACGAGCAGCGAGGCGAGGATGACGAGGGCGAGGCTCCACCAGGAGAGGCCGACGACGACGCTGAACGCGATGGCGATGAGGACGCCGACGACGACCGAGTTCACCCGGCGGAGGCTGGTGGTGAGGGTCGAGTAGAGCGTGACCTGGACGACGAGGAGCGCGGTGAGGGGTGCGGTGAGCGGGACCGGTTCGCTGCTGAGCCGGAGGGCGACGACGTAACTGAGGGTGGCCGCCGCGGTGGACCGTACGGTCTGGACGGCGAAGGGGTCGCGCCGCAGGCGCGCGAACAGCCCGTCGTCCCGGTCGTGCCGTCCTCGGCCGCGTGCCACGCCCCACCTCGTCCCGTCGCCGCCCCGCAGGGGCCGTCTGGACGTCCGCCTGCCCGGACTCCCCCGGGCTCATGCCCGGGTGCGGCCGGGCGGACCAGGGACACCCCCCGCTTCGGGGGAATGCAGGCCTGTCGGTGGCGGTGGGCCGCCCTTGAACAACGGGGGAGCCTCGTCCGGCGGTCGCGGACCGTCCTTGAGCCGGCCGCGTGCCCGTGCGGGTGGTGGCGTGTCAGTGCTTCGCCCGCTCCGCGATGCCGTCCAGGACCCGGTCGAGCCCCCATGCGTACTGCTCGTCGGACACGAACCGCGCGATCGTGTCCGCCGCCTCGGCCGTACGGGGGTAGAGGTCGGCGGGAACGGCGCGGAGCTGCTCCCGGCGGGTCGCGACGCGCTCGTCGACCGGCGGGGGCGGCAGGGGTGCGGGGAGTTCGGCGGCTTCCAGGGCGATCGCTCCGAGGACCTGGACGATCAGCAGGTACGAGGCACGCGCGGCCTCCGCGGGGTCGAGCCCGGCGTCCGCGAGGAGCATGAGGAGGGCTTCACCGAGCGCGAGCGCGTGAGGGCCGTCCATCGGACCGGAGAGCAGCAGCTGGACCGCGCCGGGGTGGGCGAGCAAGCGGTGCCGCAGGTCGTCGGCGAGCGTGTGGACGCGGTCCCGCCAGGGTGTGTCCCGGGCGGTGAGCGCTTCGAGGTCCGTCTGGCCGAGGAGGTGCTCGACGACCGCGCCCACCACCGCGGCACGGTCCGGGAAGTACGTGTAGACGGCGTTCGGCGCGAGTCCCAGCTCGGCGGCGATCCCCCGGATGCTCACCGCGTCGGCACCGCGGGTGCCGAGCAGCCGCATGGCCGCCGCGACCACCTCGTCCTCGGCGACCGCGCGCCTACGGCCCCGTTTCGCCGACGGCGTGTCCTGTGCCATCCGTACGCCTCCTCGCGCGTCCTGATCCTCGACAACCTTGACGCTTCATTTTTGCACGGCGTACATTAATTGCACAGCGTACAGAAATGAGAGGTGCCCTCATGCGCGGTCCCCTGCGTACCTGGGTCCTGTGGACGGCCGGATCGCTCTGGGCCGCGGCGCTGCCGGCCCTGTGGGCGGCGGGCCGGACGATCACCACCCTGGCCGGAGTCGGGGTGGACGCGCGGTTCACCGTCTTCGGCGCCACCGGCGCCCTCACGTTCTCCGCCGTCACGTTCTCCGCCCTCTCCGGCGTACTGCTCCTCCGGCTCCTGCCCGCCACCGCTCCCGGCCGGACCACCGGCCCTGACTCCCTCCGCGAGGTCGACGCATGAAGCACACCACCGCACCCCGTCACGTGATCTTCGGCTCCGGCGCCGTGGGTACGGCCGTCGCCGAGGCACTCGTACGCCGAGGCGAGTCGGTCCGCGTGGTCAACCGGTCCGGCCGCGCGGACGTCCCCGACGGCGTCGAGGTGGCCGTCGGCGACGCGGCCGATCCCGCGTTCACCACCGCCGTCGCGGCCGGCGCGGCCGTCGTCTACCAGGCGCTCAACCCGCCGTACCACCGCTGGCAGCAGGAGTTCCCCGCCCTTCAGGCCGGTGTGCTCGCCGCGGCCGAGGCGGCCGGTGCCCGCATGGTCTCGATGGACAACGTCTACAGCTACGGGCCGCCCGGGGGCCGCCCGTTCACCGAGGAGACGCCCGACGCCGCCACCACCCGCAAGGGCCGACTGCGGGGCGCGATGGCGCGGGACCTGCTCGCCGCGCACGCGGCCGGGCGCGTGGAGGTGGCGATCGGCCGCGCCTCCGACTACTTCGGGCCGCGCGGCGGCGCCCAGTCCAACCTCGGCGACCTCGTCTTCCCCGCGCTCCTCGCCGGGCGCACCGCCACCGTGCTCGGCGACCCGGACCAGCCCCACACGTACAGCTTCATCCCCGACATCGGCGAAGCCCTCGCCCTCCTGGGACGCCACCCCGACGCGGCGGGCCGCGTCTGGCACCTGCCCAACGACCCCGACACCCGCACCACCCGCGAGCTCGTCCGCCTCGCCCACCGCGCCACCGGCCGGCCCGGCACCGCCCGCCTGCGCCGCATGCCGACCCTGGCGCTCTACGCCATGGGCGCCGTGAACCGCACCGTGCGCGAGCTCATCGAGATGCAGTACGAGTTCGCCGAACCCTTCATCGTCGACTCCACCCTCATCCGTGACCGGCTGGGAGCCGTCGCCACCCCGGTCGAGGAGGCGCTGGAGCGGACGGTGGCCGTCTACCGGGCCCGGGAGAGATGAGCAGCGGTGAAGCCGCCCAGCCCCGTCGGAAGCGACCCGCACCGTCCCCCGGTCGGCAGCGGAGCGCGACTCCTCAGGTAGCGGCTTTCGTCGAGTGGGCAGAGGGTGGGCATGCGACGACGAAAGGCAGACCCATGACCGAGAGCCGACCTGGGACGACGACCGATTCCGGGGCCCCGGTGGAAAGCGACGAGCACTCGCTCACCGTGGGGGCAGGTGGCCCGATCCTCCTCCAGGACGCCTACCTGATCGAGCAGATGGCGCAGTTCAACCGGGAGCGCATCCCGGAGCGCCAGCCGCACGCCAAGGGCAGCGGAGCGTTCGGCCGCTTCGAGGTCACCCACGACGTCAGCCGGTACACGAAGGCCGCGCTGTTCCAGCCGGGTACGCGCACCGAGCTGGTCGCGCGCTTCTCGACCGTGGCCGGCGAGCGCGGCAGCCCGGACACCTGGCGGGACCCGCGCGGCTTCGCGGTGAAGTTCTACACGTCCGAGGGCAACTACGACATGGTCGGCAACAACACGCCGGTCTTCTTCGTGAAGGACCCGATGAAGTTCCAGCACTTCATCCGGTCCCAGAAGCGCCGGGCCGACAGCAACCTGCGCGACCACGACATGCAGTGGGACTTCTGGACCCTCTCGCCCGAGTCCGCGCACCAGGTCACCTGGCTGATGGGTGACCGGGGCATCCCCCGGACCTGGCGCCACATGAACGGCTACACCTCGCACACGTACATGTGGATCAACGCGTCCGGTGAGCGGTTCTGGGTGAAGTACCACTTCAAGACCGACCAGGGCATCGAGTTCCTCACCCAGGACGAGGCGGACCGGACGGCGGGGAGGGACACGGACTTCCACATGCGGGACCTGTTCGAGCACATCCGGGACGGGGACTTCCCGTCGTGGACGCTGCACGTCCAGGTCATGCCGTACGAGGACGCGGCCGGGTACCGGTTCAACCCGTTCGACCTCACGAAGGTCTGGCCGCACGGCGACTACCCCCTCATCCCCGTCGGCCGCATGACACTGGACCGCAACCCGACCGACAACCACGCCGAGATCGAGCAGGCCGCCTTCCAGCCGAACAACTTCGTCCCCGGCATCGGGCCGAGCCCCGACCGGATGCTGCTCGCACGCCTCTTCTCGTACGCGGACGCCCACCGGGCCCGGCTCGGCACCAACTACCAGCAACTGCCGGTGAACGCGCCCGTCGTCGACGTCCACACGTACTCCAAGGACGGGGCGATGGCGTACCGCAAGACCTCCGACCCGGTCTACGCGCCGAACTCCAAGGGCGGACCGGCGGCCGACACCGAGCGGTACGGCACCCCGCCCGGCTGGGCGGCCGACGGGGAGATCACCCGGACGGCCTACGTCTCGCACCCGGAGGACGACGACTGGGGACAGCCCGGCACCCTCGTGCGCGAGGTCCTGGACGACGCGGCCCGCGACCGTCTCGTGGACAACGTGGTCGGCCACCTCCTCGACGGCGTGAGCGAACCCGTCCTGGAGCGCGCCTTCACGTACTGGACGAACATCGACACGACTCTCGGCAAACGCATCATGGAGGGCGTCCGCGCCCAGCAGTCCTCGTAGGAACCGGGGAAGGCCGTGCCCGGGGGCCGGGTGGCGTGTCCGGGTCGGCGGAACGCCCCGGCTCCCGTGCCGATCGGGCCGAGCCGGGCCCTGGCCTCAGAGGATGTCTCCTCACGAGACTTCGAAGGTCATCACCCGCCACCGCGACGGGCGGATCCATGCCTATGTGGCCGACTCCCTTGCCTTCGGGGCGCTGAAGCCCGCCGCGGTGTTCCAGCCGTGCGCCGACGACGAGGTCGTGGAGTCGCTGTCGTCACCCTGGCCGGCGAAACCCAGGACGGGGAGGAGTGGCGCCGCTGGCACCTGGTCGACGCACCGGCGACCGACATCGATGACCTCGTGCGACGTGTCGCCCAGCGGGCCGCCTCCGACAGCACCGGACTTCCCGCGCCCCTCGGTGATGACCGGATCACGCAGGCCGAGGAGGAGCTGGGCTTCGCGTTGCATCCACTGCTCGCGCGGCTGTACCGCGAGGTCGCCGACGGTGGCTTCGGCCCCGACTATCGACTGCTGCCCCTGCTCGGTCCGGGCTCCGCCGTCGTCGGTGAGTACCTGACGCGTCGTGAGGCGTCCGTCGGGGTGGAGCACCCCGAATGGCCCGAATGCGTCGTACCCATCCTGACCTGGGGCTGTGGCATGTACGCGGGGGTCGACTGTCTCAGCGAGGACGGTCAGGTCCTGCTGTTCGAGCCGAACCCGTACAGCGGCGGATCGTGGGAGCCGTGCTGGTTCCTCGACTCCGGCAGCCTCGCGGCGTGGCTGGAGACGTGGCTCTCGGGGAACGGCTGGTTCGAGGAGGACGCTGACCACAGGGACGACCTGGTCGAGCCTCGGCCATGGGACCAGGCCGCGAGCCGGCTGACCTCCGCCGCGTAGCGAAGGACCTGGCTCCTCCCCGCGTGCGTGGCGGGCGCGCGGCCGGCGTGACGCTTGTCGACCACCGCGGTCTCCCTGACACGAGCGGGCGGCGGCCACCTGAGCCGTGCAGGGCGGGCGGTCCGGTCGCGCGGTGCTCGGCGGAACTCGCGTGGGACCTCGATCGCGCCGACGATGGATACAGCTCGGCTCGTCCCGCTCCGTACCATCCCAGCTCCGAGGAAGGGGCCCGACCATGATGTCGAGGATGTCGGTCGACGACATCGCCCTCCCACCGGCCGCATGCACCCAGGTGGCGGGGTGAGTCCCCGCGCCGGGGGCGACGGGGTGGACGCGGGCCGTTACGGCCAGGACGTGTTCCGGCCGGAGCAGCCAGGGGAGGCCGAGCGGATCGATCTCGGGGCGCTCGCGTACGACGACCTCACCCTGACACGGCTGCGCGCCCTCGGTGTGGGGCCCGGGTGGCGCTGCCTGGACATCGGCGCCGGTACGGGCACGGTGTCGCGGCGCCTGTTGCGCGAAGCGGGGGTGGCGGGCGTGCTGGCCGTCGACCGTGACGTGCGGTTCCTCGCCGAACGGCCCGTACCCGGGCTCGACGTCCTCCAGGCCGACATCACCGCCCCGGCCTTCGCGCCGGGCCGGTTCGATCTGGTCCACGCGCGGTTCGTGCTGATGCACCTGCCGGAGCCCGAGCGGATGGTGTCGGTGCTGGCCGGGCTGGTCGCGCCGGGCGGGATGCTGGTCCTCGGCGACGCGGTCGATCTGACCAGCGACCGTACGGCTGCCCCGGACCGGGCCCCGGACGGCGGGGCAGCCGCCGACACGCCCTACGCCGCGGCGATGCGCGCGATGTGGCAGGGGTTGCGCGGCTCCATCGGCACGGACGTGTCCTGGGTGCCGTCGTATCCGCAGCTGCTGCGCGGGGCCGGCCTGACGACGGTCGGCGCGGAGATGTACGTCCCGCCCCTCCTGCGCGGCAGCCCGATCAGCCGTTTCTGGGCCGACACGTGGGAGCGGAGCCGGGCGTCGATGGTGGCCACCGGGCTGATCGACGGCGCCGGGATCGACGCGGCGGTCCGCTATCTGGACTCGGACGCGTGCGCGGCCCTGTCCGCCGGAATGCTCACCGCCTGGGGCCGCAAACCGGGCACTCAGGGGTCGGCGGCACGCTGACGGCCCCTCCCCGTGCGTGCCGACCGGCGCGGCGCCAGGCGCCGGAAAAGGCCGCCGGCGGTCCCGCGACGACCTCGATGGTCGCGACGGTCGGAGAGGCCTGCCGCCTCCGCGTCCTCCGGGCTGCCGCGATTCCCCCCTAGGGAACACCGGAGCGCCCCGGTCGGAGGCTGGGCTCCGACCGGGGCGAGGGGCGTCGTCAGACGCTCCAGATCTCCTTCATCGTGTCCACTTCGCCCTGGGAGTTCAGCGTGACCTCGTAGACGTTGTTGTAGCAGCCGTAGGGCGCCTCGACCTTCGGGTAGTCGTCGGTCGGCGCCCCGATCTCCTGGGCGTGGCAGCGGTCGATGTGGAGCGCCAGCTGCTCGTGGTCGACCTGCTTCGTCTGGCCGGGGCCAGTGGCCAGGAACGCCTTGACGTTCTTGGGGAGGACGTAGTGCTTGGTCGCGTCGCCCTCGTCGGCGCCGTAGATCCAGTCGTTCGGCGTGCAGTGCGGCTTGGCCTCCGAGGCCTCGAAGCCCCCCGAGTCACGCATCAGCTGGACCTTGAGCTTCAGGAGACCTGCGGGCAGGACCGGCGGCTTGCCGCAGTCCCCGCCCTTTCCGTCGCCATCGACGTCATCGGTCGGATCGCCGCTTCCGGCCTCGCCGGAGTCCGACGTCTTGGAGGCCGTGGCCGACGGGGCGGCGGTGGTGCCGGCGCCTCCGGTGAGACCGTCCGCGCTGGGGTCTTCCGGGCCGCACGCGGCGATTCCGCCAAGGGCGGCGAGAAGCGCAATGGCGCTGAGGACACGGCGAGTTGAGGTCATTCTTCCATTCCCCCGAATGAGAGTGCTCTGTGACGTGATCATGATTGATCGACGGGGCTTTCTACACCACGGCGTTGTTGAAAAGCCAATCGACGTGCCCGCACGGCTGCCTTCCGCGGCCGGCCGGCGGCGCGGTCAGCCCGGCGCCCGCCCCGACTGCCGCGACCGCCCCGACCGGTTCTCGGTGCCGTGCACGAGGAACACCTCGTCGGCGAAGCACCAGGCCCAGTCCTCGTCGGAGGCGAGCGAGCGGACGACCGGATGTCCACTGAGGACGTCTCCGGCGGCCCCGGCGCCCCGGCGTTCGCCCACGTCGCCGACCGCCACCAGCGGGACTTCGACCACCCGGGCGGCGGGGCAGCCAGGTCGCCCCACGGCACCCGGAGGCGTACCCGCTGGTCGCCGCGCTCACCGCGCGCGGGATCATCGGCGACACGCGTGCCCCGGACCTGCTCCGGTTCGGCTTCAATGCCCTCTACGTCACGCACGCGGACGTGCTGTACGCCGTGTGCACGCTGCGGGACATCGTGTCCACGGGCGCCCACCGGGCCGCCGCGTTCCAGCAGCGCCCGACGGTCACCTGACCGGTCCGCACGACCACCCGGCCCGCGCGATCCCCGAGGTCACCGTACCCGCGTGACCACCGCGCGACCGGGTCCACGCCGGTCGGTCCCCTCCGCACCGGCGAGCCGTGCCGTGCCCCCGCGCGGCCGGCACCTCCTTCGCACGTCCACTCTCCGCCGCCGAGAACCCGAGGACAGCCCATGCGATTCCTCCACACCAGAGCGACCCTGGCCGCGGCCGTGACCGCCGCCACCGCCGCGACCCCCCTGGTGCCGGGCAGCTCCGGCGCCACCACCGCCACCGCCGACCCGAACATCCCCACGGTCTGCGCCGACAGGCGCCCGGAGCCGGCGGACCCAGGCGCGTACGGCATGCAGCTGGACGCGGCGTACCGGAAGAACCCGCGCTGCGGCAATCGCACCAGCTGGATGGGCGCGCGCATGCCGCTGTTCATCCCCAAGCCCGTGGAGCAGGGCGGACGCTACGCGTTCGCGGCCATGGGGGCTACGGCCTGACCGTCCTCGACATCTCGAACCCTGCGGACATGAGGACCGTGAGCCACCTGGACCTGCCGCCGTCCGTCTCGGGCACCGAGGGCGACAACATCGACGTCTCGCAGTACGAGAGGACCGGAATGCGTAAACGCCCATCTGTACGGCGCCTCCCGGCTCCTGCACTCCCTCGGCGACGACGGTCTCGCCCCGGCGCCCGTGGCCCGCCTCACCTCGGGCGGCGTCCCGGCCAACGCCCTGGCCGCCTCCACCCTGGGCATCGCGGCCGCCGCGCTGCTCGCCTTCTACGACGTCGGCGGCATCTTCGGCATCCTGATGTCGATCGCGCTCTTCGCCGTGCTGCTCGTCTGGCTGCTGATCCTCGCCTCGTACGTCGCCTTCCGGCGCCACCGGAACGCGCATCCCGAGGAGTTCACGGGGTTCAGCGTCCCCGGCGGGAGCAAGCTCGCCCTCGTGGCCGGGGCCGGCGTCCTGGCCGTCGCCGCCACCGCGATCGAGGTCCCGGACATGCGCCAGGCGGCCGGCGTCGGTCTCACCTTCACCGTCGTCCTGCTCGGCTGCTACGCCCCGACCTCGTTCCGCCGGGCCCGGCGGAACTGAGGACGACGGGCCCGGCGGGAGCCGGGGATCCGGACGTGCCCTCGTCGCACCGGTGACGACAACGGGGCCCCGCAGCACTGCGGGGCCCCGTGTCATGCGTGGTGAGCCGTGTCGGTCAGAAGCGGTCCTGCCGCCCGGGGAGGCCCGGGGGCGTCGGCAGCGGGAGGTCGAGACCGTTCTGCGCCTGGGCGGGCGTGGCCCGGCAGGTCAGGTCCGCGGCCGGCAGCCGGCCCGTCGTCAGATAGGCGGTGGCGGTCTTGTCGGCGCAGGACTTCGAACCGTAGATGCCGTGGCCCTGACCGTCGAGGACGGTGACCATCCGGGAACCCTTCATGCTCCGGTGCAGCCCCTGTCCGCTGACGAGCGGGGTCTGGGAGTCCCACTCGTTCTGCAGGACGAGCGCGCCGACGGAGTTGTTCACCCTGGTGGCCGGCTCGGAACCGTTCTTCCAGAACGCGCACGGCATGATGTTCGACGCGAAGTCCCCGTACAGGGGGTACCGGGCCTTGTCGCGGATCGCGTCGCGGCGGTACTGCTCCGGGTCGCGCGGCCACGCGCGGGTGTCGGCGCAGGCCACGGCCCAGAAGGCCGCGTCCGAGTTGTCGGAGGGGACGGCCCGGGCGAACGACGGCGGAACGGGGCGGAGCGACGTGCTCTGCTTCGACGGCGCCACGGAGGGAACCCCTTCGGCGGCCTTCTTCAGCTCGGCGATCGCCTCGGCGGCGCCCTTCACATCGAAGAACATGGCCCGTCCGGCCCGGATGTCGTCGCCGGTCAGCGGCGTGCCCTGGAAGTCGATCGGCGTGCGGTCCGCCTGGGCGACCAGGCCCCAGTAGGTCTTGCCGACCTCGGCCGGAGTGTCGCCGAGCCCGTAGGTGGCGTGGCGCTCGGCGGTCCACGTGGTCCAGCGCTTGAACGCGGGCTCCGCGCCCTCCGCCCACACCTGGATCATGCCGCGCCAGATCCGCTGCGGGTCGACGGCGCTGTCCAGCACGAAGCGGTCGGAGCGCTTCGGGAACATCTGCGTGTAGACGGCGCCCAGGTACGTGCCGTACGAGTACCCCAGGTACGAGATCTTCCGCTCGCCGAGCACGGCGCGGATCACGTCCATGTCGCGCGCGGTGTTGCGGGTGGTGAGGTGCGGCAGGACGTCACCGGCCTTCGCCCGGCATTTGTCGGCCACGGACCGCGCCCACCGCACGTCCTTGGCGAACGTCGCGGCCTTGTACGGGCGCTGCCAGTTCCGCTCGTCGTCGTTCAGACCACAGCTCACGGGTGCGCTCTGACCGACGCCGCGGGGGTCGAAGCCGATGAGGTCGTACCGCTCCTTCACCGCCGTCGGCAGCTCCGGGCCCATCCACAGGGGCATGTCCAGTCCAGGGCCGCCGGGACCACCGGGGTTGAGCAGCAGGACGCCGTGGCGCTTCTGGGGATTCGTCGCCTTGATCCGGGACACGGCGACGTCGAGCTTCTTGCCCCAGGGCCTGCTGTAGTCGAGCGGCACCTTGAGCGTCGCGCACTGGAAGTTCGCCGGTGCCCCGGCCTCGCAGCGCTTCCAGTGCGGTGTCTGCTGGGTGTACTGCTTCAAGGGGTCGGCGGACACCGCCCGTCGGGGTGCCGGGGCTTCGGCGAACGCGACAGCGGGCGTGAGAGCGGGGACGAGGGTCGCGACCGCGCTGATGGCCACGAGGGGTGCTATTCGTCTGCTTCGCACAGTGAGTCAGATCCTTGCGGGAGGTGGATGATCCGTCTCATGCACCCTTGTGCAGCGCGCAGTTGAGCACATCCCTCCCCCGGACGGGATCGCGTCCGACCACAGGAGGAGAGCGCCGGGAGGAATGGTTCCCGAGGTGGAGAACGCGACGTGCCGTTTTACCGTCCGCTCCCCTGGCGCCAGGCCTCGCCCCACCGCCGGCCCGGGCCGCAGAGGGCCGCCGGGCCCTGCCCTTTCACAGAATGCAGAATTCACTCTTCCGATCTTCTCCCTATTACGGCATTCGAATTACCCATGATCATCCGCGGGATTCTCCGTGCTTATCATTCCCTGGCTATGACAGAAGATCAGAATGCCCTGGCGTCACGGGCGTCAGCGGATGTGGTCGTGCTCGGCGCCGGCCCCGCCGGCCTGGTGCTCGGCAACCTCCTGGTGGCCGCGGGAATCGACTGCGTCGTCCTCGAACGGGCCACGCGCTCCCACATCCGGACCCGCGCCAGGGCGGGATTCCTCGCGCCGAACACCGTACGGATCCTGGACCGCCACGGTCTCGCCGACGGACTGCACCGCGACGGACGCTCCCACGGCAGCTGCGAGTTCCGAACGACTGACGGCGGATTCCGACTCGACTACGGCACCCTCGGCCAGGGTGAGCGGCACACCGTCTACCCGCAACAGAACCTGGTGTCCGACCTCCTGGAGCGCTACGCCGACGCCGGCGGGCAGATCCGTTTCAGCACCGAGGCACTGGCCGTGCACGACGCCGACGGCACGCACCCCCACGTCACCACGCGGGAGTCCGACGGGCGCCCGGTCCGGTGGGACGCGCGCTACGTCGCCGGATGCGACGGGCGCCACGGCGCCGCCCGCCGATCGCTGCCGCCGGACGCCGTCCGCCACCGTCACGACCACGGCGTGAGCTGGCTCGGCCTGCTCGCCCAGGCGCCGCCCAGCCTCGACGCCGTCGGCTACGCCGTCCACGACCGCGGCTTCGCCGGGCACATGGCCCGCGGACCCCAGGTCACGCGCTACTACCTGGAATGCCGACGCGGTACCGCTGCCGACGCCTGGTCCGAGGAGCGGATCTGGGACGAACTCGACCTGAGGATGCGCGCCGAGGAGTACGGCCCGCTGCGCAGGGGGCCGATCGTCGAGCGCGGCGTCGTCGACCTGGCGTGCGACGTGCTCGAACCCCTGCGTCACGGCTCGCTCCTGCTCGCCGGTGACGCGGCGAGCCTGACCGCCCCCGCCGCCGCGAAGGGCGCGAACCTCGCCGTACTGGAGGCGGAGCTCCTTGCCGGAGCCCTGACCGAGGCCCTCCGCCGAGAGGACACCGGAGCCCTGGACCGCTACTCGACGCAGTCGCTGGCGTACATCTGGCGGGCACAGGAGTTCACCCAGTGGATGACCGGGCTGCTCCACGCGCTGCCGGGGCAGGACCGGTCGGGAGGATCGTTCTTCCAGGCCTCCCTGCGCCGTGCCCGCCTCGACTCCCTGCGCACCTCTCGCGCGCACCAGGACTGGTTCGCCGAGAACTACGTCGGCGTCTGAGCCACCGTGCCCCGGGTGCCGGTCCGAATTCCGTTTCCTGAGGGCCGTCCCCGTACCCCGTGCCCTTCCTGGTTCCGTCCCGGGTGTCGTCCCGGGTCCCGAATTCCCGAACGCCGCTCCCCCTCGCCGGGCCGCCCCCTGGCCCCACCGTGCCCCTCCGCCCGCCCCAGCACCCACCTGAGGACACCGCCGTCATGACAACGACACTCCCCGCGGAAGCCCGTTTCCCCGGCCCGGCTCCGCTGCCCGGTGAAACGATGCTTCTCGATGACGCCGAGCGCCTGCGCGCGGCAGCGGCCTTCGTACGGCGACACGAGAGCGCCACCCTGCTGTCCCTCCTCCTGCCGGGCCTGCACGGTCCGGAACTCGCATCCGTCGCCGCGTACTGCCGGTTCGCCCACGTCGGCATCCTGCTCTTTCCCCGGGACCCGCAGCACCTGCGGGATCTTCTGGTGATGAGCGGGCTCGCCGCCGACACCCCGTCCCGCCCCAGCGTCGTCGTACGGGAACGTCTCGCCCGCCGCCACCGCCGCGACGTGGCCGATCTCGACGTCCGGATCCTGCGTCCCCGCGTCCACGGCCCGGCGGACGAGCCCCGCGCGGTGGAGGTGTTCGCCCTCGCCGTACCCACAGGATCCGGCCTGGAGCCGATCGCGGCGCACGAGCGTGCCCTCGGCCACGAGACCCACCTGGCCTTCGAACTGGAGCACCCCGAGCCGCTCGTGCTGCGCGGCGTGTGCGCGGTGCTCAGCAGCCACGGCGCCCGCCCGGACGGCGGCGGGTACAACCCGCACGAGAACGGAACCGTCCTCTACTTCCTCACCCCGGACTCGACGTGCGGCTATCGACGGCTCGAGCTCTACGCCCCCGGCGACCACCGCGAGGTCCTCACCGCGCACTTGGGGGAACGCCCCGGTACGAGGCGACCCGCCGAAACGCTCCTCCACCTGCTCACCGGAGCCTGGACCACACAGGCCCTCGCCGCGTTCGCACGCCTCCGGCTGCCCGAGGCCATGGACACCGCCGGCGCCACCGGCCTCCGGGAACTCGCCCGGCGCACCGGCACCCACCCCGACGGCCTCGGCACGCTCCTGCGCTACCTCACCATGCTCGGTGCCGTGGCCGAGGACACCGAAACCACCGACGGACAGCGCGCGTTCCGCCTCACTCCTCTCGGCCGTCTGCTCCGCGCGGACTGCCCGGACTCGATGCGCGCCTTGGCGCTGATGTACGGAGGCCCGTTCTACGGCTCCTTCGCCGCACTCGACCACTCCGTACGGACGGGACAGCCCGCCTTCGACCACCTCTTCGGCGAGAGTCACTTCGACCACTTCGCCCGCGACCCCGAACTGGCCGACCTCTTCGACCGCTCCATGGCCGCGAGTTCCCGCATGTTCCAGCCGCTCCCCGCCCACCCGGTGATCACTGCGGCGGCCCAGGCCCCCACGCCCCGGACCGTCGTGGACGTGGCCGGCGGCAACGGGGAACTGCTCGGGGGCATCCTCACCGCACATCCGTCCCTGCGCGGCACGCTCCTCGAACGCCCCCACGCGGTCGAAGCCGCCCGACTCTCGCTCGGTTCCATGGAGTGCGGCGCCCGCTGCGACTACCGGAGCGGCGACTTCGCCGATGTGCCGCACGGCGGGGACGTCTACGTCCTCTCCCGCATCCTGCACGACTGGGACGACGACCGGTGCCGCGAGATCCTGCGTCACTGCGCCCGCGCGATGCCCGCCCACGCCGACCTGCTGATCGTCGAACGGCTCCTCCCCACCGACGGCTCCCCCTCGCTGGCCATGGCCTGGGACCTGCACATGCTGTGCAACGTCGGAGGCCGCGAGCGGAGTGCCGAGCACTATGCCCGGCTGCTCGCCGACGCCGGTCTCGAGCTCCTCGACCGCACTCCCCTGCCCCTGGAGGCCCACGTCCTGCATGCCCGCAAGGCCCCGCGGCCGGCCCCGGCGGTCGCATCCGGCCCTGTTGGCCTGAAGTCACCGGACGTGCCCCGGGGTCGTTGACCTTCCGGGGGCCTGAGGAGGCGGCGGGGCCCGGCTCATCCACTGTTCGCGTGTGGGACGTTTCGTCGAGATGCGTCGTTCACGCCGGTCACGGGCGGCGGGCTGAGCCGCCCGGCGCGGGTGACGAGGCCCCCGCCCCAGGAACCCCCGGGGCCGCTGCCGTTCACGGCCACGGAGGCCGATGCCGGACGGTGGGGAAGCAGCCGTTCTTTGCCGTTGGCCGCCGTCGCCGGCCTCGGAGGACTTCCCGCTGTACGGCGGGAAGGACGTCCCCCTCGTCTACTGGATGGTCGTCAGTGGACGGCCGCGGCGGGCCGGCTCCCGCCCAACCACTCCCCCACTTCGCCGCCGACCCGCGTACGGCCCTGGAAGAGGAGGGCTACCTCGAAGCCGTGTGGCGCTACGAGAGGCGCCGCGACCACAGCTGACATCTCCGCCGACGTCCAGCACGTCACCGGCTCGCTGTCGTCCCGGCGTCTCTCAGCCGCGCGCGTCCTCGGTGAGGCGGCTGCCGACTTCGCCGTGCTCGCGCACCGCGATCCGTGACAGCTTGGTCAGCATCATGCCGTTGCGGACCGCGACGATGTAGTCCACGGGCAGTCCATGCATCCGGGTTCCGGGACCGCGCAGCGGATGCCAGTCCAGGATGAACAGTGTGTTGTCGCCCCAGGGGATCAGTTTCATGGCGATGCGTGCCGCACCGAACGGATGGGCCCTGGCCTCCAGCTCCAGCCGGTGTCCCGGATCGCAGATACGGACGACGCACGTGTCGTCGAGGGTGAGAGGCCCCATGCCGACCCGGACGCGTAGGCGTGCGCCCACCTGGGGCCAGTGCGTGTCCGCCGCGAGGACCTGCTGGGTGCCCGTCACCCATTCTCCGTAGCGATGGCCGTCGGACAGCAGGTTCCAGACCTCGGACGGCGAGCTGAGGATCAGACGGCGATTGCGGGCCACATCGACCACGCTCCTTGACCAGGTGAGGATGCGGAAGCACAGGGAGTCCGTAGCCTGGGGGCCGCTCCACGACGAACCGGCGCTGCCGTCGCCGCGGCCGCACGGAACACCTCCTCGGTCGCGGCGCGCTCATCGACACTATCCGCATCGCGCTCCGCCGGCATCCGCAGGGGATCCGTGCGGCGTCCGCAGGGCGCGGTCCCCGCACGGGGACCGCGCCCTGTCGGAGCAGCAGGTGAACGGGGCGGCTCCGGTTCCGGGCGTTCAGTTCCGGGCGTTCAGTTCCGCGACGATCGAGGCCGGCGTGTGGCCGCTATTGTCGGACACCCGGTGGAAGTCGACCGAGACATAGTTCGGGTCGCGGCCGCCGGCCGCCGCGCGGCACTGCTGGGTGACGCGGTCCCGCAGCTTGGTCCCGTTGTCGAGGGCGGCGTTGATGACCGTGGGTACGTTCCGGTGGTGGCTCATGGTGAAGAGCCGCCGGAAGCCGGGCTCCTGACGGTCCAGCGGCACGTCGGACCACCGGCTGACGCAGGAGAGGTCGTTGCCGAGGTCGCCGAGGCTCCAGTAGTTGCTGACGGTCCAGGCCTTGTCGTACATGACGCCGAGGTGCTCACGGTCGGGCGCGTCGCTGAAGATCAGCAGGCGTTTCCCCGCGCCGACGAGTTCGGTCATCCTCGGCCACCCCTGCTGGCGTACGTTCCACGCGTCGGGCCGGAAGAGCAGCTGGTCGAGGCCGCGTACCCGGCCGAGCGAGTCGCCCAGCTGCTGGGCGCTGACGTAGTCCTCCAGGAAGACGGTCACGACCTCTTGGGGGTTCGCCGCGAGGAAGTCCACCACGGTCTGCATGCTGCTCTGGAAGGACTGCCGGGGCAGCGCGTACGTGGCCCCGGCGAAGGTCTTGCAGTCGCCGTGGCAGAGGTAGACGTCGCTCGGGTAGCAGTCGCTGCCGAAGCTGATGACGCAGAGCCAGGTGCTGCGCTCATACCAATGGGTGTCCAGGCTGAGGCCCCGTACCCCGTTGTCGAGCTGATGGCGCAGGGACTCGGACTGCGACACGGAACTCCAGCGGGAGTCCTCGTAGTTGGTGAACGCGTTGTGGGTGCCGAGGAAGGAGACCTCGTCGAGCCGCCGGTCGCCCCAGCGCGCCCGGGCCTGGGCCACGGCCGCGCTGTTCGCGTCCGACGTCACCGAGTAGGCGGGGGCGCCGGGCGGCGCGGCACTGGCCACGGCCGGGATGGCGAGGAGGCCCACCAGGAGGAGCAGGACCACGGCGAGCGGTCCGGTCCCGCGGGAGGAAGCGGTCCCGGCCAGGCGCACTTGTGCCCGCGGACCCACATCGAGCCGGGGTTCCTGAATTGGCATGCTCATGCTCGACATCTACCCGCTCCGGCCAGAGGACACAAGACTCCGTCACCGACCGAGAACCCCGCCCGGTTTCGAGGCACGCCGGCCGGTAAGACGGGAAAGGGCCATGACACCGAACCGCCCCCACGACGTCACCCGGTCCGACGCGTGCTCCCCAGACCCGGGACGCCCGAGCGGGGTCCCGGACGCACCCGGGGCCTTCCGCCGGGCCCCGTACCGACGGGACGGGACACGCGCCGGACGAGAGGAGAAACCATGACCACGTACGTCTACGGCATAGCCCCGGCCGACCGGAAGCTGTCCGGCGACATCGAGGGCGTGGGCGACCCGCCCAGGCCCGTGCGCGCCGTACGCAGCGGTGACCTGGTGGCCCTGTGCAGCGACGCCCCGGCCGAACTCGTTCCGCGGCGAAGCGATCTGCTGGCGCATCTGCACGTCGTGATCGAGGCCGGCAAGGACGGCACGGTCCTGCCGCTGAGGTTCGGAGGGATCTCTCCTGACGACGAGACCGTCGCCGCGATCCTGGAGGAGCGCCACGACCGCTACCTGGCACGGCTGGAGGAGCTCGCCGGCAAGGACGAGTTCAACGTGAAGGTGCATCACGACGAGGACGCCGCACGGCGGGTGGTACTGGCCGACGAACCCGACCTGGTGAACCGGCGTCCGTCCGACCGCGCGGCGGGCGGCGACAACCACGACAAGGCGACCTTCGGCGAACTGGTCGCCCGGGCCGTGTTCGAGCGGGGAAAGTCAGACGCGGCGCTCGTCGAGCGCGTCCTCGGCGCCCATGCGGCGGCAGTGGTCCGCGGACCGAGGGCCGTCGGCCGACTGGCCGACCTCTCGTTCCTCGTGGAACGAGAACGCCGCCACGAGTTCGAGGAGGCGCTGCGCGGCCTCCACCAGGAGCACGCGCACCTCCGGACCCGGGCGACCGGGCCGCTGCCGCCGTACAGCTTCGTCGAAACCGATTGACCCCATGGCCCCGCCCGACGGCACTCCGACCAGGCGGACGAACCCTCGGCACGTTTCGAGCGGGGCTTCACGGCCAGACGGGAGGAGAGAACCGTTCGGCCACCGGAGCGAAGGAGTGGACTGACATGTCGAAGACATCGCACCTCCCCGGGCGCGCGGAGCATCAGTGGGCCTGGCAGAGGGCGGCAGCGTGCCGCGGTCTGGGCACCGAGGTGTTCTTCCACCCGGAGGGTGAGCGCGGCGAGAGCCGGGTGAAACGCGAAAGGGCCGCCAAAGCGGTCTGCGACCTGTGCCCCGTGCGGGTCCAGTGCCTGCAGCACGCCGTCAGCGTGGCCGAGCCGTACGGCGTCTGGGGCGGCCGCACGGTGAGCGAGCGTGAGCCGTCCACGGGGACCGAGGCGGCTGCGGCATAGCCGGACCCGGCGGGCGCGAGACGGAAAGGAAAGCAGTCATGTCGACCCAGAACGCACTTCTCATCCTCGCGGCGGCGGTCGCCGTACTGGTGGCGGCCGGTTTCCTGGTCCGAGCCCTCTCGGGCACGGACAGAGGCGCGAGCCCACTCGAACGACGCTTCGGCCCCGAGTACGCGCGCACGCTCGCCTGGCACGGCGGCGACACCGAGTCCGCGCACCGCGATCTGCGCGAGCGGCTCGACGCGTACGGGGGCATCCGTGCCCTGCCGCTGGAACCGGCGGTCCGCGCGCACTACACCGCCCAGTGGACCCAGCTCCAGGAAGGTTTCGTCGATGCGCCGCGGCAGTCCGTCGCCGACGCGGACGAGCTCCTCGCACGGGTCGCGGCGACCGAGGGTTTCCCGGACACGGACCGGCGCGAAATGCAGCTCGTCGCCCTCTCCGTACACCATCCCGACCATGTGGAGGGGCTGCGCGCGCTACGTCGCGCGGCGGGCTCCTCGACGGCCTCCACCGAGGAGCTGAGGGAGGCGCTGGTCGAGGCACGTGCGCTGTTCGAGGCGCTGATGGAGACCGGGAGCCCGACCCGCGTCGGCGCCGTCCGACCCGGCTCGGGACGACACCGAGGGCACCTGCTCAAGCCGAAGGGAAGTGGAGTGTGATGGCACACGAACACCGGAACGAGGACTCGGCCGGCGGCGGCCCGCCCCTGACGGGCAGACCGCGGACCCCGTGTGACGCAAGGCGCGTCAGGACCGTCCGGCACCTGGCCGGCGAACGCCGGGCAGGTGCACCACGAGGAGCGTGAAGGCGGCCGACGCGACGTTGCGGGCAGCGGCGTCCAGACCGTTCCAGTCGGACGACTGCCACATGGCGAACCACTCGCCGCCGATCGCGAGGAAGCCCATCCCGAAGAGCAGCAGCACCATCACGAGCCCCACCGTGCTTGCCGCGCGGGCCCGGTCGTACGCGTCGCGGCGCAGCCCCGTGATCCAGAACCAGGTGGCGGCAAGGAGGACCACCGCGGCCAGTGTCTCCCAGACGATGACGGCGACGTAGGCAGCGTTCTGCAGGACGGGGGAATCGACCGCCCGCCACATCAGGTCGGGGTCCTTGAACGTGGTGTCCATGCTCAGGACGTGCTGGACGAACTGCTGGTTGGTCCCGAAGTCCGTGATGTTCCCGAAGGCGACCAGGGTCATGTTCAGCGCGACGGTCGCCGTCAGCGCGGTCGCCGCCATGGACGACGCGCCCATCCGGAGAAGCCACGTGCGCCAGGTCGCCGGGGCGGTTCCCGGGGAACGGGCGCCGGAGTCGGTGCCGGTCGGCCGGTGGGCCTGTGCCATGGACGTGTCCTCCCGCATCGTCCCGCGGGGCATGGACCGCGGGTCGTGCCGTCCCCCTCCCCCACTTGCTCAGCCTTCAAGCCGACTCGCGAGGAGGATCACGAACCAGGGCTCGTTGCTCGCGCTGAAGCGCGAGAATCGGCGCATGGTTCGCTCGTTCCTCCGCAGCCCTGTCCCCGACCGCGCGGACGCAGCGCGCCCGCGCGGCCAAGCGGCCGAGGCCAGGCACACCGCCGCGATGGAGGCGGCCGGATATGAGCCGCTGGAGCCCTACCCCGGAAACGGGAAGCCGTGGCGGTCCCGGCACTTGGCGTGCGGAAGCATCGTCTCCCCCAGACCGGCGTACCTCAGCACCGGCCGGGTCGGGTGCACGGAGTGTGCGAAGGAAAGTCGCCGGGCGACCTTCCAGCAGCGCGCCGGCGGGGCCGAGCGGGCCGAGGCGGACCTGCGGTCGGTCGGTCTGGAGCCGCTGGATCCCTACCCCGGTAGTGGGAAGCCGTGGCGCTGCCGCTGCACCGCCTGCGGGGCCGTCGGCACCCCACGGCTGTCCGCGGTCCGGAACCTGATCAAGGACGGGGTCGCGTCGGGCTGCGCCACGTGCAATCGCAGGGCCCGCGGCCGGCGCCAGCGCGAGGCCAACGCCCGAAGCGCCGAGGTCATGGTGCGCGCGGCCGGGTACGAGCCGCTGGAGCCCTACCTGTCCGCCGCGGCGCCGTGGAGCTGCCGTCACGCGGCGTGCGGCGAGGTGGTCCGGGTGAAGGCGTCGAGCATCCGCAGTGGCTACGACCCCTGTCCGGTCTGCCGGGCGCAGGGGTACAAGCAGCGGGCTGCTGCCCGCCGTACCGACCCGGCCGAGGCCACCACCCTGATGCGGGCGCACGGCTTCGAGCCGCTGGAGCCGTATCCCGGCTCTTCGGTGGGCTGGCACTGCCGCTGCGTCACGTGCGGGAAGGAGTCGAAGCCTCTGTACTCCGGGGTCAAGGGCCGCGGGCACCGTTGCGGTCACTGCGCGGGAAGCGCGCCGCTCGACCCCGCGGCGTGCGCGGCCGAGATGCGCGCGGCCGGGTTCGAGCCGCTGGAACCCTACCCCGGCAGTGACAAGCGGTGGCTGTGCCGCTGCCCCGTCGGCCACGAAGTACCTCTTCGGCTGACCGGTGTCCGTACCGGCAAGGGATGCCGGATGTGCGCAACCCACGGCATCGACCTGGCCGGGCCGGCGAAGCTCTACGTGATCACCCACCGGGAGTGGAACGCGGTCAAGGTCGGGATCGGTGCCTGCACCGGCTACACCTCCCGCCTCCTGCAGCACGTGCGCCAGGGGTGGGAGCTGTACCGGGCCGGCGACTACGCGACCGGCGCTGCCGCCTACGACGTCGAGCAGGCCGTCCTGGACCGCCTGCGCGGCGCCAAGCTGTGTCCGTTCCTCACCAAGGACGTCATGCCGAACGGATGGAGCGAGACCTGCTCCATCGACCGCGTCACCGCGGGCGAGGTGTGGGCCATGGTCGAGGAGGAGACCCGCCGCGCACCCGACGCCTACGTTCCCCGGGCCGGCGCCCGGCCCCGCGCCGCCGTCCTGATCGACGCCGATGCCGCAGCCGAGGAGATGCGCGCCCGTGGGTACGAGCCGCTCGTGCCCTACCCGGGCCGCACGAACACGACCTGGCCCTCCCGCTGCACCACGTGCGGGCACGAGGGCCGGCCCACCTTCAACGCCGTACGCAACGGAGGCCAGGGCTGCCGCATCTGCCGGACCAGAGCCGCGCAGGCCAAACGTGCCGCGGCGACCGCGCCGAAGGCGGCTGAAGTGATGCGCGCGGCCGGCTTCGAACCGCTGGAGCCTTATCCCACCAGTCAGACTCCCTGGCGCTGCCGCTGCACCACATGCGGCCGCGAGAGCACCCCCACGTACTCCAACGTCCACAACGGCAGGAGCCGCTGCCGCTTCTGCTCCTCGAAGTCGTCGAACGCCGAGCAGGCCGCGGACGAGATGCGCGCGGCCGGCTTCGAACCGCTGGAGCCCTACCCCGGCCGGACCACGGATCCGTGGCACTGCCGCTGCTCCTGTGGGAACGACGTCATGACGCGTCTGTGCTTCGTCCGGTCAGGGACTACGGGGTGCAAGAAGTGCCCCCGGGCCGGCGGCCGAACCGACGCTTCGAAGGCCGCCGCCGAGGTCAGAGAGGCCGGGTTCGAGCCCCTGGAGACCTATCCCGGAAGGACCACCGACCGGTGGCGCTGCCGCTGTTCCTGCGGCAGTGAAGCCACGGTGACGTTGACCGACATCAGGCGAGGCCGAACCAGGTGCGGTATCTGCTCCCAGGGCAACGCCGACTGACCCGTGCGGAAGTGGCCGCATCGACCCGAGTGCCCCAGGTCCGGCCATCGGCAGACCGAGAGCCGCCACAGGCGCGAGCAGACGTGTCCCGCATCCGGCTGATCGGCCTCGCGGCCTGCGGGTGGCATTGTCCACGATCCCTGAGCGACGAAGGAGCACCATGTCCTACGACAGGGCATCCCTGTGGGGCCCGGCGAACTTCTCCGGACGGCCACCGGCCCGGCTGGTGGTGGAGGGCCTCGTCGTGGGCGTGGTGACGGCCGGTCTGGTCGCGGCTGCCGCGGTGACGGGCGTGTTGACGGGGGTCCTCACGGTCGGCACGGTGGTGGGAGCCGTCGTGGCCCTGGCCTCCGCCGTCTATCTCTTCTCGACGAACGCGGGACGCGTCCTGGTCGGTGTGGTCGCCCTGTCCGGTGGCTTCCTCGCCTGGTGGATACCGGGCCAGACCGCGCAGGCCGTCCTGGCGGCGCGCGGCGAGAGCCGTACGGTGGTGGTGACCGAAGTCCACGTCCACCGCTACGAAGGACGGAACTACCTCAAGAACTCGTGTTCCGTACGTCTCCCCGACGGCGCCCCGGTCCCCACCGAAGCCTGGCGCAGCTGCGCCGCCGACGCCCGCCCGGGCCGGCGGCTCACGATGGTCTTCGACCCGGAGGGCGCCGTCCCGCCGACCGACCGCGTCCTTCCCTCCTCCGCCGCAACAGCCCTCGCGGGACCGGCGGCGGCCGGCCTGGCACTCGCGGCCCTGTGCTGCGTCGCGGTGATCCGGTCCCAGCCATGAGAGAAGAGCGCCGGTGCCGGGTGAGCCGAGTGGTGGACGGTCCTGCGCCTTCGGCGCTGCACTCGGCACCGCGGCTACCATCGGCTCCATGGGACGAATCCGAGCGGTCCTGGTCGACATCGACGGCGTCCTCACCGTCTCCGGGAAGGCCCTGCCGGGAACAGCCGAGGCCATGGAACAGCTCCGGGGCGCGGAACTCCGCGTCGCGCTGGTCACCAACAACACCTCCCGCACCAGGGCCGCCATCGCCTCGCGTCTGGCCGACCTGGGCTTCCCCGTCGACGCGGGCGACATCCTGACCGCACCGGCGGCCACCGCGGCGTATCTGCGCGATCGGTTTCCCGGCGCACGCTGCCTTCTGCTCAACAGCGGTGACGTACGGGACGACCTGACGGGCGTCACGCTCGTCGAGGAGGGTGACGCCGACGTCGTCGTCCTCGGCGGAGCCGGGGCCGAGTTCGGCTACGAGGCCCTCAACGGGGTCTTCCGGCAACTGCAGCGCGGCGCCCGGCTGGTGTCGATGCACCGCAATCTGTACTGGCGCACCGAAGGTGGCCTGGACCTGGACACCGGGGCTTTCCTCGAAGGGATCGAGAAAGCCGCCCGCACCCGTGCCGAGGTGACGGGCAAGCCGGCGCCCGCGTTCTTCGCGAGCGCCCTCGCCCATCTCGGCGTCGACGCGGCGGAGGCGCTGATGATCGGCGACGACATCGAATCCGACGTCCTGGCCGCCCAACGGTCCGGCATCACCGGGGTACTGGTCAGGACGGGCAAGTACCTTCCCGAGACGCACCGCGACGCCTCCGGCACACCCGACCACGTCCTCGACTCCTTCGCCGACCTCCCCGCCCTGCTCGCGCTGCTCGCCGCCGGGGACGGCGGGACGCCTCAGCGTTGACGGAGCCCCGGTGAACAGCACGAACGTCCCGTCTCCCTGAAGGCCCGTGTCCTCTCTGTCAGGCGTGCGGTACGACTGCGACAGGGCAGGAGGCGTGATGGATGACGGCGTGGGTCGTCGATCCGATGTGAGCGCCCCTGGCCGCCCTGCGCCGGCCGACGACCACGAGGCGCGCATCCGACGCGGCCTCGATGAGATGCTCGGCCGGCCGTCCCGGAGCGGACACCTCCGTCACCTCCGTCGCCGGGAACCTCTCCCGGAACGGTCGAACCGCGGCGGCTAGTGCGGCCGCCTTCTCGTCCTTGGTGGCTGCGCCGGCGTGGTGAACGAAGGAGTCGTGCCACGTGTGCACGATGTCCAGCGGGACGCGGTGCCGCCCGGCGAAATCGAACGCGAAGTTCAGGAGCTCGTCACCGGCTTCGGTCACGTCCAGACCGAGGACCACCTTCGGGCGGCTGTCCTTCTCGTATCCGGGGCGCACGAGAACCACTGGGCGCTCTGTTGCCGCGATGACCTCCTGCCCCACCGAACCGACGATGAAGCCGCGGACGCTACCCAGCCCATGAGAGCCCACGACGAGCAGCTCCGCCTCGGCAGCGGCGGCGAGCAGCACGCTGACGGGCGCGTCCTCGACCTCGTCGGCGGTCATCGTGAGGCCCGGCCGCCGGGACCCGACACGCCGCTCGGTCTCGGCCAGCACGCCTTCCGCCGCGTCGGCACGGTCCTCGTGCGACACCTTCATCGCCCCCAACTGATGCTCCGCCCACCGTGTGGCGTACACCAGCCGCAGGGCGTCACCGCGCAGCGCTGCCTCGTCGGCGGCCCAGTCCACAGCCGCCACGCTTCCTTCAGAGCCGTCCACTCCCACAGTGACAGGTCGGGACACGCTGCTCTCCTCGCCTCGGGCCATCGTCGACAGGCCCTCACGGGGGGGCACCGATGGGCATCCTTGCGTGAGAGCACGTGGTCGAGAAGCTACCGATTCGGTGAACCGATGCCGTGCGCGGCGTTCGACGACGCTGGTGAAGTACCCCGTCCGGCGGAGGACACCTCCCGTCCTGGAGATCCTGCGCGCCCGCCGGGAGTCCGGGAGCTTACCGGGGCAGCGTACGGACGGTGCGACCGTCGCCGTCGCCGTCGAGGGTGGCGGCATGCGCGGGGTGATCTCCGCGGCGATGCTGTCCCAGTTGGAGGACTACGGCTGGTCGACGGGTGCTCCGCCGGTGGGATCAACGGTGCCTGCTTCCTCGCGGGCGGGACCTGGTACCCGCTGTCGATCTACTACGACGACCTGACGAACAAGCAGTTCGTCGACTTCTCCCGGGCTCTGCGCGGACAACCGATCCTGAACCTGGCCTACTCCTTCGACCACATCATGGAGCGGGTCAAGCCCCTGGACTACGAGGCCGTCCTCCGCTCGCCGATATCCCTGGCCGTCCCGATCACCGACGTCGACGCCCTGCGGACCGTGATGCTGCGGGAGTTCGCCTCCCGGCACGACCTCAAGGCCGCGTTACGCGCCTCCGCCTGGCTGCCCATCTCCGTCCCCGGCACCTTCGCCACGCCCGACGGGAGACGCGCCGTCGACGGCGACGTCCTCACCGCCCTGCCCTTCCGGCTCGCCGTCGGGGACGGCTGTACGCACGTCCTGTCGCTCAGTACCCGGCCGTTGGGACCGGCCGGCAGCTCAAGCGACACGAGCCGAACCGGGGCCGGCTTCTCCACCACGCGCGGATGGCCTACGGAATCGCGTTCTGCGCCACTGAGAGAAGACCGGCCGAGCTGATGCGCCAGGGCGGAATCCGTGCCATGCCGAGACTGAGGGTGGTTGACAGCGCGAATGGAGCACCGGGGCGCGACGCTGGATCTGCTGCTCGCAGCACTGTCCGATCTGACGGGCTCTGACGAGGGGAGCCTGGCACGGTTACAGGACCTGCTCAAGCTGCCCGCCGACGGCCGGCCGGCAGCCGCCCGGCAGCGGACCCGCCGGCTCGACCTGTGCTGGCGCCTGCTGCAGGACATCCCTCTCGACGAGCGATCGTTCGACAACCGCTTGGGGCTCGCGGGCAGGCGGGCGACGATCGCGCACCTCGAAGCCTGGTGCCTCGGACACCGAGACCCGAACGGCGGACGCCCGGCAGGCCCGGGCGAGCTGTTCGGTTCGTCAGCCTGTTCCTGCTGACCCTGCTCGGCCTCGCCGAATCCGAGGCGCAGCGCTCGCTCCCGCAGCAGGGGACCGTCACCGGCCGGAGCGGCCAGGCACTGACTCATGACTGCGACGGCGTCTGCGGTGTACTCGTGGCCGAGGTCACGGTCGCAGAGGTCATCGCCGACGTCTACAGCCCGCAGCGGCGGCCCGCCAGGCGCAGCGCGGCCGAGGCGGTGGAACCCGCCCGGCGCGAATGGGACGCCATGCAGCGCAAGCTGCGGTTCCATCGACACGGCAGCACCTCGATGATCCTGCGCGGTGCCACGGCGGACGCCGGGCACGGCACCCGTCCCGAGTTCGTCCTCAAACCGATCCTCTACCCGTTCACCCGGATCGGGACCCTCGCGCAGGCCACCCGCAGCTACGCGAAGACGTACGGCACGTCGAGCCCCGGGCCCCGGCACCTGGTGCGGGTGTGGGCCAGCTGGGACAGCTGGATCTTCATGGACTACATCGAGGGCAGGACGCTCGCCGAGCTCGTCCGCGAGGAGTGGGGGCCGGAGGCGGCCGGCGCGGGCCAGGCCGCCTCCCTTCGCCTGGACCGGCTCCGGGGAGAAGGGGCTGCTGCTCTTCGAGGCCCTGGAGGTCCTCCAGGGCCTCGCGCGCGACGACCCGGTCCGCGGCCGGCTCAAGAGCGTGCACGCGGACCTCGCACCCTCCAACATCATCGTGTCCGCGGCCGACGGCGCCTTCAAGCTCATCGACCTCGGCCGGAACTACCTGTACACCCACACCGTCACCGGGACGGCGGGGCCGAGGCCGCCTACATCGCTCCGGAGGTGAAATCCGGCGAGACCGAGATAGCCCGGGCCGACCTCTACTCGCTCGGGCAGCTGCTGATCCTCTTCGGCGCCGGACGGGCGAGCGCCGACGGCGTCGTACCCGACATCTTCTCCATGGGCGCCGCGCTGCTCGCGCGGTTCGTCGAGGACCTGGTCGACGACGACCCGAGCCGGTGGCTGCTCATCTTCTCCGCCGGAGCCGGGCCCGCGTGCTGCGACCACCAGCATCCAGAGCCCACGCACTACCCGCGTTTGCACTTATCGCGCGCATGCAATTATTGTGAAGGCACGCAAAGAGCTCACTCAATCAATTACGGAAGGGCTGCGCCATGCCGCTCGCACTCCTCGCTCTAGCAGTCGGGGCCTTCGGAGTCGGAACCACCGAGTTCGTCGTCATGGGGCTGCTGCCCGAGATCGCCGGCGACTACGGCGTCTCCATCCCCACCGCCGGCCTGCTGGTCACCGGCTACGCGCTCGGCGTCGTCATCGGCGCGCCCCTGCTGACCGTCCTCGGCAACAGGGTCAGCCGCAAGAAGATGCTCATGGCGCTGATGGGCCTGTTCGTCCTCGGCAACCTCGTCTCCGCCCTCGCCCCGAGCTTCGAGCTGATGCTGGCGGGCCGCGTGATCGCCTCGCTCGCACACGGTTCGTTCTTCGGCATCGGCTCCGTCGTCGCCGCGGGGCTCGTCGCCCCCGACAAGAAGGCCGGCGCCATCGCCACCATGTTCACCGGACTGACGGTCGCCAACATCGTCGGCGTCCCGCTGGGCACGTTCATCGGGCAGGCGGTGGGCTGGCGCACCACCTTCGCGCTCGTCGCCGCGCTCGGTGTGATCGGGCTGCTCGGCATCGCCCGTCTCGTACCGGCCATGCCCCGCCCCGAAGGCACCCGCCTGCGGCGGGAGCTGAAGGCGTTCCGCAACCCGCAGGTGCTGCTCGCGATGGCCATGACCGTACTCGGCTTCGGCGGAGTCTTCGCCGCGATCACCTACATCGCGCCGATGATGACGCACGCCGCCGGCTACTCCGACGGCGCCGTGACCTGGCTGCTCGTACTGTTCGGCGTCGGCATGTTCCTCGGCAACCTGCTCGGCGGGCACTTCGCCGACCGCGCCCTGATGCCCCTGCTGTACGCCACGCTCGGCGGCCTCGCGGTCGTGCTCGCCCTCTTCACCGTGACCGCACACCACAAGGTGCTCGCCGCGATCACCATCCTGCTCGTCGGGGCGCTCGGCTTCGCCACCGTGCCGCCGCTGCAGAAGCGCGTGCTCGACCAGGCGCACGGCGCGCCGACGCTGGCCTCGGCCGTCAACATCGGCGCCTTCAACCTCGGCAACGCCCTCGCCGCATGGCTCGGCGGCCTCGTCATCGCCGCCGGCCTCGGTTACACCGCCCCGAACTGGGTCGGCGCCGTCCTCGCCGCCGCCGCACTGCTGCTCGCTCTCTGGTCGGCAGCGCTGGAGCGCCGAGGACCCGCGAAGGGCGCCGAAGCGGATCCGTCGGGTACGGACAGGGCCGGTCGAGACCGGGCCGCCGGGGTCACGGCGTCCGCGTCCGCACCCGCCCCCGTACACGTACATCACTGAACCCACCCGTAGCAGGAACACCGTCCCGGGCATCCCCCAGACCGTCCGCTACGCCCTCCCCCGCACCACCGAGCGCACCGCGCTCACCAAGTGAAGGAGCACCCGCTCACCATGGCACCGTCCACCGTCCCCGCCGTCCCCGCCGTCACGCTGAACAACGGCGTCGAGATCCCGCAGCTCGGATTCGGCGTCTTCCAGGTCGCCGACGACGCGACCACCGACGCCGTCACGGCCGCCCTCGAGGCCGGATACCGCAGCATCGACACCGCCGCCGTCTACGGCAACGAGGCCGGTGTCGGCCGCGCCCTCCGAGCCTCCGGGACGGCCCGCGAGGAGCTGTTCGTCACCACGAAGCTCTGGAACGCCGACCAGGGCTACGACGCCACCCTGCGGGCCTTCGACGCCAGCCTGGCCAAGCTCGGCCTGGACTACGTCGACCTGTACCTGATCCACTGGCCGACGCCGGCCCGCGACCTGTACCGCGACTCCTGGCGCGCCCTGGAGCGGCTCGCCGAGGAGGGCCGGATCCGCGCCGCCGGCGTCTCCAACTTCCAGCCCGAGCACCTGCGCCGGCTGATGGACGGCTCCGCGCTGACCCCGGCCGTCAACCAGATAGAGCTGCACCCCGCGCTGCAGCAGTCGGAGCTGCGCGCCTTCCACGGCGAGCACCGGATCGCGACCGAGGCGTGGAGCCCGCTGGCGCAGGGCGCGGTCCTCGACGACCCGGCGATCGTCGCGATCGCCGCCTCCCACGGCAAGACGCCCGCCCAGGTCGTCATCCGCTGGCACCTTCAGCTCGGCAACGTGGTGATCCCCAAGTCGGTCACCCCGGCCCGTATCCGCGCCAACCTCGACGTCTTCGACTTCGTCCTGACGGACGAGGAGATGGCGGCGATCGCCGGTCTCGACCGCGACCTGCGGACCGGCCCGCACCCCGACGAGCTGAACTGACCCGCTTCGTCGCCCACCGGGCGCATCCGCTCCCCCACTGAGAACTCAGAAGGCAATCGCGATGTCACTCACCGAAATCATCCCCGGCCGACTCGGCTTCGGTACCGCTCCGCTCGGCAACATGTTCCGCGCCATCCCCGACGACGAGGCCCTCGCCACCGTCGAGGCGGCCTGGGACCAGGGCATCCGCCTGTACGACAGCGCCCCGTTCTACGGAGCGGGTCTGGCCGAGGAGCGTCTCGGCCAGGTGCTCGCCGGCAAGCCCCGCGACTCCTACGTCCTGTCGACCAAGGTCGGCCGGGTCATCCTCGACGAGCACGAGACCGCCGCGCGCTCCCTCGGCGAGAAGGGCGGGCTCTTCGAGCACGGCAACCCGAACAAGATGGTCCACGAGTGGACCGCCGAGGCCACCGAGCGCTCCATCGAGGACAGCCTCAAGCGCCTCGGAACCGACCGCCTGGACATCGTCTGGGTCCACGACATCGCGCAGGACTTCCACGGCGACCTGTGGCTGCAGAAGTTCGAAGAGGCCCGTACCGGTGCCTTCCGCGTACTGTCCCGGCTGCGCGAAGAGGGCGTCATCAAGGCCTGGGGCCTCGGCGTCAACAGGACCGAGCCGATCGAGCTGACCCTCGCGCTAGACGAGCCGCGCCCCGACGGCTTCCTGCTCGCCGGCCGCTACACGCTGCTCGACCACGAGCACGCCCTGGAGCGGCTGCTGCCCGCGGCGCAGGAGCAGGGCGTCGACATGGTCGTCGGCGGACCGTACAGCTCCGGCATCCTCGCCGGCGGCACCCACTTCGAGTACCAGCAGGCCCCGCCCGAGATCATCGAGCGCGTCGGAAGGCTGAGGGCTCTCGCCGACCGCCACGGCGTCGGCGTCAAGGCCGCCGCCCTGCAGTTCTCCCTCGCGCACCCGGTCGCGGCAGCCGTCATCCCGGGCGCCACCCGACCGAGCCGGATCGCCGAGGACGCCGCCGCCCTCGACGAGCCCGTCCCGGCCGCGTTCTGGACCGACCTCCGCGCCGCCGGCCTGGTCAGCCCGGCCGCACCGCTCCCCCACGGCGCCTGATCACCCCGCGCCCCCTCTCCCCCACTGCAACAGGAGAAGACCATGGCTTCCACGTCCGTCTCCCGCGTCGTACCAGCCTCGCCCCAGAAGGTCTGGGACCTCATCGGCGGCTTCGACGCCCTCCCGGACTGGCTTCCCTTCATCCCCGAGAGCACTCCGCTCGAAGGCGGCCGGGTCCGTCGGCTGAAGAACCCGAACGGCGAGGTCATCGTCGAGCGCCTGGTGGACTTCAACGAGGCCGAGCGCCACTACAGCTACGCCATCCTCCAGGCCCCGTTCCCGGTCGACGGCTACGTCTCCACCCTCCGCGTCCACACCGTCCCAGGCCGCGACGACCTCGCCGAGGTCCAGTGGTCGGGCCGCTTCACCCCCCACAACACCACGGACGACGAGGTCGTCGCCCTGTTCGCCGGCATCTACCGCGACGGCCTCGAAGCACTCCACAGGACCCTCACGGCCTGACCTCACAGGAACGTGACTTCCTGTGGCCGGGGAAGGAACGGCACTCACCAGATCCCCGCGGCGGCCGAATCCACGGCGGGGTGAAATCCGGATACCGCCGGCAGGGATCGCCGCGCTGCGCAGCCCGAGCCGTGGGCAGCGGACCGTACGGTGAGGATTCGCTTCGCCGTTGAAGGAGGCCTCTCGGTACCACTGGCATCAGCAGACGGCTCCGCCACCGGCACCCGGCCCGCGGGTGGGGGTCCCCGGTTGGCTGGAACAGCTGAATGCGGATCTGGACGCGCTGTCGATGAATACGAGACTCACGCCCGAGGAACGGTTCCAAGCCCGCCAGACTCTGATCCAGCGGGCGTACGGTGCCCACTGACCCCTTCGACACACACCTTCTCGGCCTCGTCTCCTGACCTGTCTGGTCGATGAGGAGATCGGCGGCCTCGGCTCGTAAGGGGCCTTGAAAGCCCCCGCCAGAGTTCACCGGGCGGGGGCTGGGTCGGGGTCAGGGCCGGGGGCGGTCGATCAGTCGAGGTCGATCGTGAATCGCCTCGTGCCCGGAGCGATCGTGTCGGCGTGGACCGAGCCACGAGCCCGGGAGTACTTGCCGGTGCCGCCGGTGATCGCGTTGTCGAAGGAAGGGGGAGGGCCCGGGATGAGAATCCCGAAGACCATCCCCTGCACGGAGAGCTGGCCTCCCGGGAGGGTGTAGGTCACGACGCACTCCTCTGCGCCACCGTCCTCGACCCGTGTGGTGGTGCAGACACCCCCGGTCTCGCCTACCTGCGTGCCCTTCTGGTCGAAGAGAACCGAGCGGAAGACGGTCCGGTCGCCCTGGGCGGGGCTGCCGCCGGGATTGACGGGGAACCGCGACTGCTGCGCGAGCCGACCGGTGAGAGTGATGATCCGGCCCTTTCCCTTGGCGTGGGCGGAGTCGTTGTCGGACGCGGCGGCGTTCACGACGGGGGCGCAGGCGAGAAGGGCGGCGAGCGCGGTGGCCGTGCCGAGACAGGCTGCTCTGGGGGGGCGCATCAAGTGGCTCCTGGGGTTGTTGGTCGTGCGTGGTCTGGTGACGCATTCATAACCACAGCGCTGCCGCCTACCGGCGCGACCATCACAAGATCCGACCGATCGGACGAGCCCGTCCGTCTGCCGCCTGTCGCCTGTCGCCTGCCGCCTGTCGCCTCGCCTGTCGCCTGTCGCCTCGCCTGTCGCCTCACTGTCCGTCCGCCAGGCCAACCAGCACGCCGTCGGATCCAGAAGGCAGGGGGCGCCGGATCGGACCGAGCCCGACGACCATGCACAGGCGCCTCGTCACCGCAGCATGGCAGCATGCGGCAATGGTCTTTCGACACCCCGACGGCGACTACGCCATCACGGTGATGTACTCCGTGCCCGATGACGCCTGGTATCTGGAACTGGATCTCGTAGCCGGGCAACGGACTCTCGTCACCGCAATCGTCCCCGACGAGGATCCGGCACGGGAACCGACGGTCTGCTTCAACCCGCACGGAGGGGATGTTGACGTCCCGTACGAGGTCATGCGCTGGTTCATGCACCAGGTCGACGAAGAGATCCGTACCTCTCGTGCCTGGATGCGGCTGAGACCGGAACTCGTCGAGGTCATCCACCAGCTCCGCCAGGAGCACATGGGCGTCCTCGACGATGCCGACTTTCCCCAGGTTCTTGCAGACGTGCGCACTGCAGTCCCCGAAGGAGACCTCCCTGCCGTTCTAGAGGCCGCCTTCGGGCGGAATCCTGACGGCACGACCACCGACCACTCGCCGACGCCCCAGCCTAAAAACGGTCAGGAAGACAGGGCTTAACTGATCGTTTCAGAATGAGGTTCGTAGGCGACGGAGGCAGATGACACTGCAGGCCAGTTCGAGCAGGCCCTGGTGGAGGCCGGCTCGTCGTTCGTAGCGGGTGCGGAGCCGTTTGAACTGATGCAGCCAGGCGAAGGCGCGCTCGACGACCCAAAGGACCCTGCCCAGTCCGGAGCCGTGGGCAGTCGTCCAAGTCCAGCAGATCGGCGCGGCGCAACTCGGTCAGCGCAAGATCCGAGGGTCACCTGATTGGTCAGAAAGGCTGGTGGGCGTAGAGCTTGCGCCACTGGTCATCGGTGCCCCGCTCGCTCATCCCGGCGGCCCGGTAGACGCTGAGAGCGCCGGCAGAGTTGTGGGTGTCGACGTCGACGCCCACGCTGTGATGGCCACGGTCCCGGAGGAGCCGGAAGACGGTGCGCATCAACTGCGTGCCGATGCCGCGGCCGCGGTAGGCATCGAGAACTCCGAGCCAGGCGATCCATGCGCGCTCTGACGGGTCGCGAGCGATGACAGCACCCGCACAGACCCCATCGACCTCGGCCAGCCACCACAGGGCCGCGTCGTAGCTGCCGCGCTGTCGCTGGTCACGGTCGAACTCGGCGAAGGTACGCCGTTGGTGGTTCCAGTGGCCGGCCAGCGCGTCCTCCAGTACAGAGTGGACGGCGCGCCGGTCCTGGTCATCGGCAGCGACGCGCAGTTGCACACCGAGGGGTGGCTGAGCCGGTTCAGGGAACTCGGTGGTGTCCAGGTCGACTCTGAGGCGCGTGTAGCTGTGCACGATGCTCCAGCGCTCGGCGGCCATGAGGTCATGGGCCGGGCAGTTGGGCAGCTGAAACATGGTCACGGGGGTGTTGGGGTGTGGCGCGTCCCGTAGCACCCACTCGTCGAGCAGGTGAAGCAGTGCTCGGGCCGTGTCCATAGCGCCGTCTGCGGGTGCAAGGATGAGATGGGCCCGGAGTTGGCCGGCCTGCGGTGCCGGATGAAGGGCGACGAAGCCGCTGAGCCGACCCTCCTTCGACTCCACGACCATCGTCCGCGACGCCACATCCAGGCCGGGGCTCGCGAGCAGGTCACGCACGTCTGCTCGCGTCGTCTCCCGGCGCCCGATTGCGGCGTGCTCGGCGCAGCCGAAGAGATCCAAGATCGCTCGATGTCAGACTCGTTGACGGCTCTGCAATCCACACGGTCACCGTCGCAGGACCGCCGTCCGACGAGAGGAAGAGGCCACATCGCAGAACCGGCTCAGGAGTGGTCGGGCACGGTGACATCGGCGGACTGGGCCGGCCTTCTTCGGCGGTACACCACCACCCCGCACACCGCAAGGAAGAGGACGACCACTGCGGACATCCCGAGGGCCGTCCGTTCGGCGAAGAGCCGTCCCAGTACTTCGAGCACGCCGAGCCCCGCGGTCGCATAGATCAGTGCCCAGGCCGCTCCGCCCACGAACAGGGCGGGAAGGTAGCGCGGCAACGGCATGCGCATGCTGCCCGCGAGGAAGTTGGCGGCGGTCTGGAAACCGACGGTCAGGAAGGAGACGGCCACCACCGGCGCTCCCCACCGTTGGATCGCCCGCTCGGCGCGCAGGAACTTCGCCGAGGAGATCCGCCCGGCGAACCTGCTGCGCCGGGCCCCGGCGCCGGCGAGCCACCCGACGGCGAACGTCCCTCCGGCGCGAAGCAGGATGATGACGTACAGGGCCCCGGCCGTGAGCGCGACCTTATCCACGACGCCTCGCCCCGGGCACCGGGCCGAGACCCGCGTGCCCCGTCATCCGCCCCGGGCGCCCCGTCCTGCCGGGCGCACGATGCGCGCAAGCCCGGTCGTCGTCTCTCACCTGCGCCCGCCTCTGCCCGTCGTGCCGTCTGGATTCCCGCCCGCCGCATCGGAACCCGAACCCGCACGCCCGAGTCCCGCACGCCAGGCAAGGTCAGCCTAACCTAACGCGTCATGGTAGGTACACGGCACCTCGCTGCCCGGACGCCAGGACACCAAGAACGGAGGAGCGCCACACCAAGATTCATTGAAGCGAAAGCAATCCGATCGATCCTGCGCAAAGCTGTGCTCCACAGGGACAGAATCCCGCTCGCACCACCTGACCGTTGGGGGAAATAAGTGAATTGGTACCTCGAAGTCCTCAAGAAGTACGTCGCGTTCAGTGGGCGTGCGCGCCGACAGGAACACTGGATGTTCTTACTGTTCAACATCATCGCGGTGATCATCGTCGTGGCGATCGATCTCGCACTCGGCACCTTCCCGCTGCTCTACCCGATCTACTTCCTGGCCGTGCTCCTGCCCCACCTCGGCGTGACCGTCCGCCGCCTGCACGACACCGGCCGCTCCGGCTGGTCGATCCTCCTCGGCCTGATACCCCTGGTCGGCGCCGTCATCCTGGTCGTCTTCCTCGCCACCGAGGGCGAGCGGAACGACAACGCGTACGGCCCCAGCCCGAAGCCCGCCACGGCGTACTGACAGACCGCACCCCCTCTGCACCGCCGCACCGTCCGCGGCGCGCCGGTGAACGCGGCCGCCCCCGGCCCCGGCCCCGGGCGGGGTCGGGGACGGGGACGGGGCAGAGGCGATCGGTCAGCAGGGCCGGATATGGAAGACGGGGGTCCAGCTCGCGGTCCCCGTGGACTTGGCCACGTTCGACCAGCGTTCACTGCCGTCCGAGTTGTAGAAGCGGGCTCGCGTGCCCGGGGTCTGGTTGTTGTTGAAGGTGCCGTCGCCGATGCCGTCGAAGTCGTAGTAGCCGCAGCGGTAGAAGTCGTAGTTCCGGCCGCGCCCATCCGTGATGCACAGATGACCGTCCCCGCACGCCAGGGCCGTTTCGGGTGAGGCCAGGTCGCGGGTCTCGGAGCGGCCGGGCACGGCGAGGGTGACGGTGCCGCCGGCGGTGGCGATCCGGTTCGCGGAGATCTGGCGGGCCTGCGGATCCTGCGCGAGGAAGGAGTCGACCTGGCGCCGGAGCTCCGCCGTCTGCCCCTCGGACAGCCCGGCGGCACGGGCCTGCCCGGCGTAGACGGCCCGCTGACCGGCCGGAGCGGTCGTGGCGTGTGCGGACAGGACGGGTCCTGCGATCAGGGCGGCTGCGGCGGTCATGATCGCCAGAGTCTTGCGCGCGGGCATGATGGATCCCCTCTGCTTGCTACCAGCGGAAAGGCGGCCCGATTCCACGACGGTCCGCCCGGATATCGCCGCCCAGCCTTCCACGGGCAGAGCAGCCCAATAAGGACGAAATCGGTCGCCGATACAGGACCTCGCCCTCCACCGCCTGCAACTGGCGACCCGGCAGCCCCACTCGCCTCGCACGCGCGTACGCGCATCGATGCATGGGGCAACGATTCTTCCCGCGTGGGACACGGGCCCGCCCGGCCGTCGGCCTTGACGACGCGAACGGTCGGCACGGGTGGCGTGAAAGAAGGTGAACGGAGTCACAGCCTCCGCCGCGCTCTCCCGTACCCGGCCGTGGCGGTCTTGCGCGGGTGCTCCTCCTGCAGTGGTCTGTCCCCCATGAAGAAGAGAAGTGTGAGGGCACTGACCACGGCTCTGGCGGTGGCACCCCTTCTTGCGGCGGGCGTGCCGGGGCCGTCCGCGCAGGCCGTCGAAGCACGCACCGACAGTTCCTCGCTCCCCGTCGAGTCGGCACTCGTACGCGGCCTGGACCTGGACACGGTCACGATCCCCGAGTTACAGGCGCACATGAAGCGCGGGTCCCTGACCTCGTCCGAACTGACACGGGCGTACCTGCGGCGGATCAAGACGGTCGACCCGAAGATCGACGCGGTGCTGCGCACCAGCCCGACGGCGCTGAGTCAGGCGGCCGCCAGCGACCTCAGGCATCGCAGCGGGAAGGTGCGCGGCCCGCTCGACGGCATCCCCGTCCTGCTCAAGGACAACGTGAACACCCGCGACATGCCGACGACGGCCGGGTCAGTGGCCCTGGCCGGAAGCCCGCCGGACACGGACGCGGAACTGGTCGGGAGGCTGCGTGCGGCAGGGGCGGTGATCCTCGGCAAGACCAACATGTCCGAATGGGCCAACTTCCGTGCGGCCAAGCCGACGTCGGGCTGGTCGGCGGTGGGCGGACAGACGCACAACCCGTACGTCCTGGATCGCAATCCGTGCGGATCGTCGTCCGGCTCGGCCGCCGCCATCGCCGCCTCCTTGGCGCAGGTGGCGATCGGCACCGAGACGGACGGCTCCATCGTCTGTCCGGCCGGGATGAACGGGGTCGTGGGCCACAAGCCCAGCCTCGGACTGGTCAGCCAGTCAGGCGTCGTCCCGATCTCCGCCGAGCAGGACACGGCCGGCCCCATGGCCCGCAACGTCATCGACACCGCGCTCACCCTCGCGGTGCTCAGCGGCCACAAGGTCGCGGGCTCCGGCGGCGCCCTCGGCCCCACGGAGGCGGTCACGCGCGCCGACGGTCTGCGTGGCGGTCCGCACGGCGGTCTCCGCGGCAAACGCATCGGCCTGTGGCGGCTCCCCTCACTCGGCGCCGACGTGGACGCCCTGATGACCCGGACCGGGGCACAGCTGCGTGCCGCCGGGGCCCACGTCGTCGAGGTGACACCGCCGTACCAGGACCGGCTCGCCGAGCTCGAGTTCCCGGCCCTGCTGAGCGAGTTCCACCGGGACCTCGACGCCTACCTCGCTTCACGCGAGGGGCCTCGCGACCTCGCCGCGCTGATCGAGTTCAACCGTACGCACCCGGCCGAGCGGGCCTGCTTCGCCGGCCAGGAACTGTTCGAGCAGGCCCTGGCCGCGCCGTCGACCACGGACCCGCGCTACCGGGCCGTGCGAGCCGAGCTGAAGGACCTGTCCCGGCGGTCCATCGACGAGACCATGACCGCTCATGACCTGGACGCCATCGCCTCCCCGGCGAACCCGCCGGCGTGGACCACCGATTGCGCGCGGGGCGACAACGACGTGATCCCGTCCTCCACCCCGGCGGCGGTAGCCGGGTACCCCTCGCTGTCCGTACCCGCCGGGTTCGTCGGCGAGTTGCCGGTCGGCCTGCTCCTCATGGCCGGCGACCATCAGGACACCGACCTGCTGTCGCTGGGAGCGGCGGTGGAACAGCGCCTCCAGGCCTGGCAGGCACCCCGGTACCTGCCGACAGTGGGACCGCCCTCGGCCGAGTAGCCGGCCCGGGCAGGGACGTCCCGTCCCGAGGCTCGCCGAGAACGCGCCCGGTTCCCCGCCGGACAGCACCCGTGGGGGCGCCGTCCGGCGGGAGCCCACCGGTCAGGAGACAGCCGTCATGGTGACGACGACGGCGGCGGCTGCGGTCGGATCACCGGTGCGGATCAAGTGGTCCGCCTCGGCGCCGGGGGCGGGGGGCGGCGGTTCTCCGGTGGCGCCGGCGCGGCATGCGGTGTCCGGGGAGGAGCGTCACGGACGGCCGAACGGATCAGGAGGGCTGGTGGGTCCACTTCTGATGGGCGGCGCCGGTGCAGGTCCAGATCTGGGCGCGGGTGCCGTCGGCCGAGGAATTGCCCGTGACGTCCAGGCACTTGTCGGCGGCGGTGTTCACGACGTCGTGTGTCGTGGGGTTGTACGACCAGCGCTGCGCACCGGTCCCGTTGCAGGTGTAGAGCTGCACCTTGACGCCGTCGCCGGTTCCGGCTCCCGTGACGTCGAGGCACTTGCCCAGGGCCCTGACGGTGCCGTCGGCGGCGAGCGTCCAGCGCTGGGCCGCTGTTCCGTTGCAGGTGTAGAGCTGGACGGGGGTGCCGTCGGCGGTGGACGCTCCGGCGACGTCGAGGCACTTCCCGGCGAGGCCGGTCAGCGGTCCGGTCGGCGCGCCCGTGGTCGTACCCGACCAGGTGAAGGTGGCGGTGGTGCGGGCGGGCAGGGTGTACGTGAAGGACTGGCCGCCCCAGTCGACGCGGAGGGACTGGGCGGAGGAGCCGGCGTTGTGGGCGATGAGCGCCTTCGAGCCGTCCGGGTTGCGCCAGGCCACGTTCGGGACGGTGGAGTCGTCGGTGGAGGCGATCCTGTACGCGCCGGGCCGGACGAACTTGGTGAGGTGACCGGTCGTGTAGTACTCGATCGTGTAGTCGACCTGTCCGGCGCGCGGACCGCCCTCCTGGACGGTGATCAGCCCGGTGCAGGTGCCGCAGCCGCCGTTGTGCGGGCCCATGTCCTGGTTGAGCGCCAGGCTCCACTTCACGAGGCTGCTGCTCCAGTTCCGGGCGTATCCGACGAGGTCCTTGAGATCCTCGTCGTGCTGGTTCGTGATCCAGGTGCCGCCGGAGTGCTCCGTGCTGAACTGCCGTACGGACGGGTACTGGTCGTGGACCTGGCTGCCGACGGCCGGGTCCCCGGCGTAGCCGTGCCAGGCGATGCCGCCGAAGAGGGGGTCGTTCCGTACACCGCTGTCACCCAGGACGGCCGCGCCGAAGTTCGCGTAGTCGCCGTAGTTCCAGTCGTGCACGAGGACCTTGGTGGTGATGCCGGCGGCGCGGAACGCCGGGTAGACGTGGTTCTTGGTGAACTCGACGAGGCCGGAGGGGTTCCAGCTCATGCCCGGGTAGTTCATGGCGGTGGGGTTGCCGGCCTGGCAGCAGTTGGGCTCGTTCTGGACGGAGAGGTAGTCGACCTTGATCCCGGCTGCCTGGTAGCTCTGGATGTACTTGACCAGGTACTGGGCGTAGAGCGGGTAGTACTCCCACTTCAGCCAGCCCATCTGGTCCATCCGGCCGTTGTCCTTCATCCATCCCGGGGCACTCCACGGCACCGCCTTCACCCGCAGGGCCGGGTTGAGCTGCTTGGCCTGGGCGGTCAGCAGCCGCACGTTCGTGTCGTAGCCGTTGGATCCGAAGTCGGCGAGGTCGCAGCAGGTGTCGTCGAGGGAGACGTTGCCGGGCCGGGAGAGGTCAGAGGCGCCGATCGGATTGCGGACGAAGGACAGGCCGATCCCGTCGGAGGGCGAGAACAGCTTGCGCATGACCTCGTCGCGGGTGGCGGCGCTGACCGCCCCGCCACGCAGGAGATGGGCGGTGGTGTCGGTGATGGACGCGCCGGCACCCTCGAACTGCTGGTAGGTGACGGAATCGTCGACGGTGATGGTGTGGCTCGCGCTGCCTCCGGCGGGGCCGAAGGCGAGGGGCGCCTGCGGGGCCAGACCCCGCGTCACGGTACGGCCTCCGGCGTCGGAGGTGGTCGTCAGCCAGACGTCGACCCGCTCACCGGCGGCCTGCGCGACGCCGGGGCCGGTCACGACCAGACCGCTCGCGAGCAGGACGCCGGATACGAGAGCGGCGAGACGACGGGGGCGCGACCGCCCGCGTCCCGCGTACAACCAAGAACTGCTCAGCACCTGACATGCCTTTCGGTGGGGACGCTCGCGGCGCCGCTACGGACGGCCCGGCCGCGGCGGGCCGGTCCGTCGTGCGCGCGCCACAAGACGACGGCAAGGCTTTTATCAAGGTGTGAAGTTATGGAGGCGCCAGACCTTCCGTCAAGCCCTCTCACACGTCAACTCGCACTGAGCAAAGCGACGTTCGGCCCGGCTCCACCTCGATGACGTGATCACGCGCGCGACGGTCCGACTCGCTCCGCGACGCAACCACTCCCCTCGACATGCCTGGTGACCGGTGGGCGCGCCCGAGGCCATGGGGACAACCCCCGGAGGGTTCCGCCAGATAGCGGGCAGGCCACGCGCGGTGCGGGACGGAAGGATCAGGACCACGGAAACGACAGTCCTCCCGTCACGGATCGAGACTCCACATGACACACGCCGCGCAGCAGACATCGTCGACCCGCTCCCACTCCCCCGCCCGCGCCCGTTCCGTCGAGGCCGGCGCCTCGACACCGCCGACGGTGGTGCGAGGGGCGTTGGCCTTATGGGTGACGGCGGTTGCGGCCGGCGTGTTCGAAACCGCGCTGGCCCTAGTGAAGATGGCGGGCGACGGTTCGGGTTCCGCCGGCGAGATCGCCGTCGGTCTCGCCATCCGACTGCCCGTCTTCACTGCGGCACTGCTGATCGCGGTCCAGATGCGCCGCGGACACCACTGGGCACGGATGACTCTGGCGCTCGGCCTCGGCGTCGCGGGAACCGCGTCGATGGTGGCCCAGCCGATCCGGGCCCTGGCCCAGGGCCACTCCCTCGGTACGGCATGGAGGGAGGCGGGAGCGATGGACCTGGCATTCGGCGCCAGTCGCACGCTGCACGCGGCAGCCGTCCTCGGCGCGGTCGTGTTGATGTTCCTCCCTGCCGCGAATGCGTACTTCCGCGCCCGCCGCGGTGATCTTCACCGCCGGTGACACGAGGCCCGTGCCGTACACATCACGGACGGCCTGAGCAGTCATCGAGAATTGATGGACAGGTGTCCAGGTATCATGGACACCTGTCCACTAATTCGAGAGGTCCGTATTCCGATGGAATCAACCGCAAACGTCCTGGTCGGGCTCGTAGCCGCCCTGCATGCCTACATCCTGGTCCTGGAGATGTTCCTGTGGCAGCGGGGGCCCGGCCGCAAGCTCTCGGGCTTCGACGCCGCCATGGCCAAGGCCACCGCGCCGCTGGCCGCGAACCAGGGCCTCTACAACGGCTTCCTGGCCGCCGGGCTCGTCTGGGGCCTGATCGCGGATGACCCCACCGGGTTCCGGGTCCAGGTCTTCTTCCTCGTCTGCGTGGTCGTCGCCGGCCTGTACGGCGGACTCACCACCAATCGACGGATTCTCACGGCCCAGGCGACTCCGGGCGCCCTGGCGCTCGCCGCCGTGCTGATCGCCCGATGAACGCCGCGTCCCCCGGCGATCCCCGTACGGCACGGACCAGGGCCAAGCTCGGCCGGGCACTCCTGGAGGAATGCGCCCAGCGCCCGCTGGCGGACGTGAGCGTCGCCGCGCTCGTACGCCGGGCGGGCGTCGGCCGCGCCACGTTCTACCTCCACTACACAGACCTGGAGGCCCTCGCGGTCGACGCCTGCGCGGACATCGTCCGCGAAGCCGTGGACGCCCTGCACGCATGGCGGGGGACGCCCGACCCCGAGGCTCCTCCCGCGGCCCTGCTGGCGTTCTTCGAGCGCATCGCCCCGCACACCGTGCTCTACCGCGAGCTGCTGCGCCCGGGCGGAAGCGGTCCCCTCGGGGTCGTACTCCACCAGGACCTGCGGGCCCGAAGCCGTACCGAGCGCGCCCTGGCCGGCGCCCCGGAACCGGACCTGGTCGCCTCCGCCGTGGCAGCGACGTTCGCGGGAGTACTCGCCGACTGGCTGCACGGCCTCATCGACGCCACCCCGCCCGAGATCGCGCACCGCGTCTGGCGACTCCTCATCAACCTGCACCGCACGCCACTTCCCTGACGGCCATCAGCGCGAACGGAGCAGGCGAGGTCGACGCCGGACGACCGTCCAAAGATGCCTTCGTGGTGACAGATGTCGCGTGGGCTCGGATGCGGAGGGGCCTCCGCTTCGGGCAGGTTGTCGAAGGTGTCGTCGTGAAGGTTCCTCGCCCCGGTGCGATCGGGATCTTCGTGGACATCGGCCTGGGTGTCGGCGGCTTCGTCGACGTCCTGCTGCTTCCGGAACGCAGCGAGGACTGGCCGACGGAGGGCACGTCATAGACGAGTTCTGGGTCCAGCACCGCCCCGCGAGCCCGCAGGGGGCCGCGCCCCCGACGCCGACCGACGCCCACCCCGGCCACCGCGCCGCCCTCACGACTGCCGCCGCCGTGATCAACTACACGACCCCCAACGCGCAGGCCCCCACAACGGATTGAGTAGCGCTACTCAGGCGCCGGCGGCCGCCGCGCCGCACGATGGAACCCTCGTCGACACGGCGGAACCGATCCGCCCAGGAGGAATCAATCATGCGAGACAGCCGCCCCCGCACCTTCGTCCGGCTCACGTTCGCCAACCCCGCCTCGCTGGTCTACCTCGGCCTGGTGGTCGCGGCGGCGCTCCCCATGGTGTTCGCCTCGGCGACCGCAGACAACAGCTTCGCGGCCGTCTGGATGCTCCTGATCACCGCGCCCACCAGCATGCTCCTGCTCCTCCCCGACTTCGCGGACGGCGACTCGGGCCTGGCGATCGGGTACTTCTACGCGGCGCTGTCCCTCGCAGCGCTGCTTCAGTCCTTCGTCCTCGGCCTCATATACCGGGGCCTCCGGGGAAACCCGGCGCAGCAGGCCCGCACCACCACGTGAGAACCGGAACGGATCAGCAGTCGTGTGCGGAGAGTACGAGGTGAGGGTTCATGTCGGGCGACCGCAGTTTGCACCCTCTCGAGAGAACTGCTTCGTCACCTCCGCGACGAACCGATCGCGGGTCCTGCGGCGCCGGCCCGAGCGCGGTCCGGCGCAGTGGGTGCCGCCCCGTGTGTCCTCGTACTCGCCAAAACCCGTTTGCCGGAGCGCGGCGGCCGCTGTTACGTTTTCGATGGCCGTGCGAGAGAACAAGGAGGTGGTACCCGTGAACGTATCGACATGGGTGCTCCCCTCCGGGGTCACGGTCGGGCGATAGGTCGTCGTCCGGGAGCGCCGTCACTGTGCACTCCGAAAGGCACGACCATGCATTTCACTTCCGAACAGCGCCTCGCCGACAACCTCCTCGAGCGCGCATTCACCCTCGGCGACATCCCCGGCATCCTGTGGACGCCCGAATCCGCGTCCACGCCGGCACCGCTGATCCTGCTCGGCCACCCTCCCCTCGGGCTGCGCACCATGTACCCGCGGCTTCTGGACCGGGCCCGGCACTGCGCCGCACGGGGCTTCGCCGCCGCCACCATCGAGCTCCCCGGAAGCGGCGACCGTCCTCGTCTGCCCGCCGTCGACCAGGCCCGCGCCGACCTCCGCCAGGCCATCGAAGCCGGCGAACCGGTCACCGACGAGATCATCGACGCCCTCGTCCTCCCCCTCGTCGACAAGGCCGTCCCCGAATGGCAGGCCGCCCTCGACACGCTGCTGTCGCTGCCTGGCATCAGCGGACCCGTCGGGTACTCGGGCGGCGTGATCTCCATCGGCGTCCGGCTCGCGGTGGTCGAACCGCGCGTCTCCGCCGCCGTCCTGTACGCCGGGAGCTTCGTGCCCCGCGCCATGTTCGAAGAAGCCCGCCACGTCACCATTCCCCTTCACGTCCTGCTGCAATGGGACGACCAGGGGAACGACCGACAGGCGTCCCTGGACCTGTTCGACGCCCTCGGCTCCGAAGAGAAGACCCTCCACGCCAACATGGGCGGGCACACCGGCGTCCCGCAGTACGCGAGCGACGCCGCAGACCAGTTCTTCACCCGACACCTGAGGTGACACCGGCTCACCGCACCGACGACAGACCGTGAGCCGTGCCGGGCAGGAGACTCTGCCCGGCCGGCCCCGGCTCTTCCGCCGGATGACGAGTCGGCACACGGTGCGCCCTCTCGTCAGAGCGCGGCCGGCACGGGCGTGGCCAGTGTGGGGTAGTCGGTGTAGCCCGTCGCCCCGCCCGTGTACATCAGGTACTGGTCCCGTACGGCGTTGAGCGACGCACCCACGCGCAGGCGTTCGACCAGGTCGGGGTTGGCCAGGAAGCCGCGGCCGAGGGAGATCAGGTCGGCCCCCGCGGCGAGCAGCCGCTCGGCGGCGCCACGGCCTCCGTCGGCGGGCAGCGGTCCGCCCCATCCCAGGACGGGGTTGGCGACCAGTGTGCCCGGCCAGGCCTTGCGGATCTCCTGGAACAGCGGCTGGTCCGGGTCGGCGAACACGACGTGCAGGTAGGCGAGTCCCTGGTCGGCCAGGGCGGCCACGAGAGCGGGGTAGATGCTGTCGGTGTCGCCCTCCTCGATGCCGTTGACGCCGACTCCGGGAGAGATGCGCGCACCCACCCTCTCGGGTCCGATCTCATGGGCCACGGCCCGTACCACCTCCACCGCGAACCGGATCCGGTGTGCTACGTCACCGCCGTACGCGTCGGTGCGCCGGTTGGTGTTCTTCGCGAGGAACTGGTGGATCAGGTACCCGTTGGCGGCGTGCACCTCGACCCCCTCGAAGCCCGCGTCCACGGCCCGCCGTGCGGCGGCGGCGAAGTCGGCCACGGTCGAGCGGATCTCCTCGACCGTCAGCTCACGGGGGACGACGGACGGCCGGGGTCCGCCGGGGGTGTGGATCTCCTCCGGGAGCGCCACCGGCGAGGGCGCGACGGGCACGTGCCCGCTGGTGTCGGGGTGGCCGACCCGCCCTCCGTGCTGCAGCTGCACGAACATCCGTCCGCCGGCCTCCCGCACCGCATCGGTGACCCGTCGCCATCCGGCCACGTGGGCCGCCGTGTGGAGCGCGGGGATGTCGGCGTAGGTCTGGCCGACGGCGTTCGGTGTGGTGGCCTCGGCGATGATCAGGCCGGCAGAGGCGCGCTGGGCGTAGTAGGCGGCCATGAGCGGCGTCGGTACTCCGTCGGCGTCGGCGCGGTTGCGCGTCAGCGGGGCCATGACCAGCCGGTTGGGCAGGGAGAGGGGGCCGAGGGTGGTCGACTCGAAGAGGCGGGATCCGCCTGCGTTGTTCGTCATGCCGGTACCGTAGAACTTGACACCAATGTCAGGTTCAAGAGCAGACCGCGGGAACGGGGAGTGGGTATGCGGATCGGCGAACTGGCACGACGCGCCGGAGTGAGCGAGCGCTCCCTGCGCTACTACGAGCAGCAGGGCCTGCTGCTCTCCGAGCGCACCCCCGGCGGCCATCGGGCGTACGGGGAGTGGGCGGTCGACCGGGTCGTCCGCATCCAGGCCCTGTACGCGGCGGGCCTGGGCAGCAAGAAGATCGCGCTGCTGCTTCCGTGCATGCGGGACAGCGACGGCGGCCCGACCGCCATCACCACCGGCGAGCTGGTCGAGGAACTGACCGCCGAACGCGACCGCATCGACCGCATGATCCTCGACCTCATCCGCTCGCGCGACGTGCTCGACGAGGTCATCGACGCCGCGACCGTCACCACCTGAAGTGCGCGCAGGCGGGGTGGAGCGGTGGCGCACCTCTGGCCGTAGCAGAGGGCTGGTGCCGGAGCTGCCGCACTCCAGGGGTCCGCGTTCTCGGTAGCGTGATCGTCTACCGCGTGGAGTGACCATGCGACCGGCTGGTCCGTACGAGGACTTCCGGCGGAGAGTGATGAGGCTGCAATGAGTGAACTGACGAAGCCCGAGGTCGACCTTCCGCAGGGTGACGCGCCCACCGAGCTGACGATCCGGGACCTCGTCGTCGGGGACGGGCCCGAGGCGAAGCCCGGCCGGGTCGTCCAGGTTCACTACGTCGGGGTCACCTTCGCGTCCGGGAAGGAGTTCGACGCCTCTTGGGACCGGGGTCAGCCGTTCAAGTTCGCCGTGGGTGGTGGCAGGGTCATCAAGGGCTGGGACCGGGGGATCAGAGGGATGAAGGTCGGCGGCCGGCGCGAGATCGTCGTTCCGCCGCGCCTCGGCTACGGCAAGCAGTCGCCCTCGTCGCTGATCCCGGCGAACTCGACGCTCGTCTTCGTGGTGGACCTGCTCTCGGTGGTCTGAGATCGACCGGCCGCTGCCCGGCCGCTCCGTTCGGGAAGAAGCCGGGTGGCGCCTGCCGGGGTTGAAGGACGGGGGGCGCCTGCCCGGGGTGAAGGCCGGGTGGCGCCTGCCCGGGGTGAAGGCCGGGTGGCATCTGCCGGGGTGAAGGCCGGGTGGCGCCTGCCCGGGGTGAAGGCCGGGTGGCATCTGCCGGGGTGAAGGCCGGGTGGCGCCTGCCCGGGCTCTGCACCACGGGTGCGCGGCCGTCGATCGGACGGTTCCTCCGCAACGACTGGCACGGTCCGGCAGCGGTCCCCGGAGGCATCAGGGTCGGCCGGTCCCGCCGGGCCGGGGCGGTTGCGTTCGGCCGCCGGCCGGTCAGGTCGCGATCAGTTCCGTGACGAGCCGGACGGCCTCCGGTACCTCGACGTGGTCATCCGGGGTCGCGCCGAAGTGTCCTCCGGCAGCCGTCACCACGGCGGTCGCTCCGAGGCCGTCGACGAGCAGCCGGACATGTTCGGTCGGGTCCGGCTGGTTGACCGGGTCGTCCATGGCCTGGAGGACGCGGAAGTGACGGGCGGAGCGACGGATCCGGTCCCAGTCGAAGCCTCCCTCGAAGAACTCGGCGAGCGCGTCGTACCCGACCTCGTGGGCGGACGTCGCCACCAGGAGCACCCCCGCGAAGAAGCCGTGGGTCTCGGGGTCGTACTGCTCCAGGAAGCGCAGCACGTTGACCCCGCCGATGCTGTGCCCGACGAGCACGGTGGTTTCGGCCGGACCGGCGGCCAGGACCGCTTCGCCGTAGGTCTTGCGCCAGGGCTCCAGCCGGGGGGTGGCGGTGTCCGGCAGGCGGGGCACGGTCACTCGGTGTCCTGCTGCCGCGAGCCGCTCGGTCAGGTACGGGAACCAGACGCTGTCGTCGCCGGCGCCGTAGCCGTGCGACACCACGATCTCACTCATGATCCACTCCCCCAATCAAAACGCTCCGTATCGTTTCGATTCACGAAAGCACGCTGCTACCGTGAACGACGTGCCCACCGGAGAATCCCAAGGCCGCCGGACCGGCGGACGGATCCGCAGCCAGGACGCCCACGACGCCGTCCTCGCCACCGCGATCGAACTCGTCGAGGAACTCGGCTACCAGGCCGTCACCATGGAACGCATCGCCGCGCGTGCCGATGTCGCCAAGAGCACCGTCTACCGCTGGTGGAAGTCGAAGCCGGCCCTGGTCATGGACGCGTACCGCACGGCCGTCGAACAACGGATGCCCGAACCCGACACCGGGTCGCTCGCCGGCGACCTGACCGCCTTCGCCATCGCGTTGTACGGGGTCACCGCGCACCCCGTCCGGGTGAGGACTCTCCGCGGGCTCATGGCAGAGGCGCAGCTCGACCCCGCCTTCGCCGAACCGTTCCAAGAGTGGGTGGAGAGCCGACGCGCGGTGGTGCTCGCCCTGCTCGCGCGGGGCGTGCGCCGCGACGAACTCCCGGCCACCGCCGATCTGGCCGCCGCCACCGACCACTTCTTCGGGCTGTTCTGGTACCGCCTCCTGGTCGGCCACGCGCCACTCCAGCCGGAGCAGGCCCCCGGCCACGTGGAGCAACTGCTCCATGGACTCCTCGCGCACCACGATCGCTAGGACGGGCAGGAGCGCGGGCCGACAGCTCGAACATGCCGTCACCGTGCCGGAGGGCCCTTCCTGGGCGAGCGCGCCACGTACGCCTCGCGACGCGGTTGGTCACCCGATCGTTCCGGGCACGGATCATCGGGTGCTGGAAGGGTGGCGATTCCTACGGTGAAGACATCAGAAGGAAGGACGAGCAGCCGTGCTTGAGCAGCTCAACCAGGCACTCGAACACATCGAGCGCTGCCTCGAAGCGGACGCCGACCAGGAGATCGACGTCGCCGAGGTCGCCCGGATCGCCATGGCGTCGGAGTACCACTTCCGGCGCCTGTTCTCGGCGCTCGCCGGCATGCCGCTCTCCGTGTACGTACGGCGCCGGCGCATGACGCTCGCCGGGGCCGAGGTGCTGGGCGGGGAGCGGACGCTGCTCGACGTGGCCGTGCGGTACGGGTACGGCTCGGGCGAGGCGTTCGCCCGGGCGTTCCGGTCGGTGCACGGCATCGGGCCCGGCGAGGCCCGGCGCACGGGTGCGACGCTCACGGCGCAGCCGCGCATGTCCTTCCGTGTCGTCGTCGAAGGGAGTACGACCATGCGGTACCGGATCGTCGAGAAGGAGGCGTTTCGGGTCGTCGGCAGGAAGGCCCGGGTGCCTCTCGTGCACGAGGGGGTCAACGCGGCGGCCGCCGCGCACGTCCAGAGTCTGGACATGCAGGCGATCGTACGGATGAAGGAGCTGGCCGACGGGGAGCCGAAGGGGGTGCTGTCGGCGGTGGAGCACCTGACCGACAGCCGGGAGGAAGGGGCCGAGGTGGACTACTGGATCGGTGTGGTCGCCGGGCCCGAGGCGAGCGCGGAGGAGCTCGAAGCTCTCGACGTGCCGGCCGGGACGTGGGCGGTCTTCGACAACCACGGGCCGTATCCGAGCGCCCTCCAGGAGCTGTGGCGGGACGTGTTCACGCAGTGGTTCCCGTCGAACCCGTACGCGAGCCGGCCGGGTCCGGAGCTGCTGCGGACGCAGCCGGTGGAGATCGGCACGGAGACGGGCTCCCAGCTGTGGATCCCGGTCGAGCGGGTGAGCGGGAACACCGGGGCGTGAGGACCGGGACCCGGAGGTCGTCCACCACACGGTGGACGACCTCCAGGTCCGTGCCGACCCATGTGGGCGAACGCGACAGTACGGGGCAGGCGTTCCACGTGCCGCCGGGGCGGGACCTCCGGGCTGCCCGCGAGGGTGAGGGTGCCTGGTCAGGCCCTCAGGCTCCGCCTTCCCGGGCCGACGCTATACCCGCCCGTACCGCTTCCAGCAGGGCTTCCAAGCCCTGCGCCCGCTGCCAGTCCTCCGCCGAGTGGTGCCATGTGTGCTGCGTCGCCGGGGCTTCGGGCGGACCGGCGACGATCACGACGGTCCATCTCCCTTTCCGGTCCGGGCCCGTGACCCTCAGGTCCATGTTCCGGATGTGGAACCGGTGCGGATGGCTGCTGAAGACCTCCAGGATCCGGCCGTCGAACACGTAGAAGTCTCTGCCCAGCCTGGCCGTGATCTCGTCGGTCATGGAGCGACGCTACACACGGCGACCCGCCGCAGCCAGGCCCCGTTCGTCACGAGGTCCGTCGTCCCTTCCTTCGTCGAGGACGGTGTGCTCGTGATCGGCTCACCGCTGCTCGTCCATGCGGCTACGGAGGGCCTCAGCGGCCCAGGTCAGCACGGGTTCCAGACTCTCCGGGGCCGGCCAGCCGTTGACGACGGCCAGCAGCGACAGGTACCGGTCCCGGCGCGGGTCGTTCATCTGCTCCAGCCGGGCGGCGAGGCCTCGGTGGAGGGCGGGAGCCGGGGGTGCGGCCTCGCGCCCGAGGATGTGCGCGTAGTAGAGCACCAGCGCGGCCACGATCGGCTCCGCCTCGGCCGAGTCCGGCTCGACACCGGCCTCGAGAGCCGGCGCCACCTGGGCCCGGACGGCTTCCGCGAGGATCCGGGGCAGCCCCGTGGCATGGTCCGGCGCCTGGTCCGTCGCCAGATCCCGCGCCATGCCGTGCAACGCGGAGCGGAAGTCGTCGTCCTGGGAGAGCTCGGCCAGCTCCGTCCACGCCTCGATCTGCTCGGGCTCGGGGTCGTCGGGAAGCTCGGGTGTCAGCGACCGGGTCGCCGCCGCGAAGACGGGGTTGTCGCGCAGGCCGTCGAAGACGGCATCGAGGAAGTCGTCGATCAGGCAGTGCCGTTCGGATTCCGACAGACGGGCAAGCTGGTGCATGAGTTCCATCTCCTGGGGTGTCGAGCCGCGCCGGGCCACCGACGTCAGCACGGCGCGGCGCTGCCGCAGGACGCGGATCTGCACGTCCAGTGCCTCGGCGTGCGTCGCCGCGACGTCCGTCAGCGAGACCTCCCGGTCCATGACCTTGCGGATCGTGGCCAGATCGATTCCGAGTTCGCGGAGGGTGCGTACGAGTTCGATGCGCGCGACGGCATCGGAGCCGTACCGGCGGTATCCGGAAGGGGTGCGGTCGGTCGGTGGCACGATCCCGGTGTCCGCGTAGAAGCGGATGGCCTTCACCGTCAGACCCGTCCGCCGTGCCAGGTCACCGATCGAGTGGAGCGTCTCGCCGTTCATGGCCCCAGCTTCGCGTCTCCCCCTACCGGAGACTCAAGCCTTCCGGCCACCGGACCCTTCCGCACAGGAGCCGGGGATCAGAGCTACAGCGGCTCACCGCAGCTGCGACAGGTGGACTCGCCCTCCTCATAGACCATGCCGCAGCAGTACGTGGCGTCGCCCTGGGTCCCGTCGTCGCCCCAGTCGCAGCCGAGCTCCTGATGGACGGCCAGGCCCTGCGGGTAGCCGAAGTCGATGTCACAGCTGGGGCAGACGTACGACGTCACGAACTCATCCTTCCGACTCTTGGCAGCGCGGCTTCTGGGGGCCGTGTGCGGCGTCCGACGCCTGGCACCGAGGTCTCCCGCCGGCGCAGCCTGACCAGTTCCGGCAAATCATTCCGGTCAGGGTGCTAGTGGACGACCACCTTGTGCGCCGGGAGGATCGTGGGCTGTACGTCGGCGTGGCCGAGGTCGGCCAGGATCGGGCCGAAGGTCTTCGCGTGGGCTTCGAGGGCCTCCACGCTCTCCCAGACCTCGGTCACATGGAACCCGTCGTCGCCCTGGCCCGCGGCGTGCGAGATGAGACCCGGATTCCCGAGGTCCGCGAACTGCGTGAAGCCCTGCCCGTCGGTCACGCGCTCGATGACCGCGTCGTAGAGCTCCTGTCCCGCGCCGGGGAAGGTGAAGGTGACGATGATGGCCATGTGAATGCCCCCCTGTCCGGGTCCGCCGCACGGCTGCGGCGCACCCGCGATTCTAGCCGTAAGTGATCAGGTGGATTCACAGAGCGACGATCATCAGGTGCATCGCGTCCCGTAGGCGGGCGACCATCGGCCCGACCCGACGTGTCGGGCCGCCGCGGACGCTCCCCTACCGGGCCTCGGCGTACTGCTCCAGTCTCTCGGCCAACTCCTCCGGTCGGCTCAGGGGAAGGCAGTGGCCGCCGTCCATCACGTCGGCCTCGACGCCCAGGCGGTCCCTGGCGACGCGGCGGCTCCACTCCTCGGGCAGGAAGCGGTCGTCGCGCCCGACGAGCACCCGGCACGGGATGGACGGCCACCGCTCCAGCGGCCAGGCACGGTCCATCGGGGTCTCCCGCTGGATCCGTGCGCGCCGCCGGGCCTCCGCGGCCAGCGCGGGTGGGACGTCGTGGTAGAACAACTCCTCCTCGCTGGTGCGGACGAGGTCGCTGTGGCCGGTGGCGGCCCACCACTCGTTCGCGCTCTCGCCGGGCCGCGGGATCATTCCGGCGACGAACACGACGAGGTCGGCGCCCGCGCGTTCGGCCACGAGGGGCGCGGTGAAGCCGCCCAGGGAGTGGCCGACGACGATCAGGTCCGTCCGATCGGCGATCGCCTCGACGACGGTGTCGGCGTACTCGTTCCAGGTCGCCGTCTCGTCCTCGCTGGGCAGGTCCACGGCCACCACGTCGTTGCCGCGCTCGCGCAACGCGGCTTCCACGAGGTGCCAGCTCCAGGCGCCGTCCTCGGCCCCGTGGATCAACACGAAGGTCGTCATGGGATGGTCCTTCCCTCCGCGCGCCGGGCCCGGGCCCGGTGATCCGTCGGTCCGGTACTCCTCACGCTCGATGACCCCAGGTTCGCAGAGGACGTCGGGTGCGATCGCCGTCCGCGCGCTCCACGCCTCCGCCAGCCACGGGGCAGGCCAGCGCCGCCAGGAGTGTGCCGAGTCCAACGGCCGCTCACCGCCCGCCTGTTCAGGAGCTCCCCCGAGCGGCAGCGCGCGTCAGAACCCGTCCGGGCACCATGGTCCGAGCGGGGTACGGAAGACCGAGTCCGCGCGGTGCGTCGCGCCGGGGGTCAGTTCTTCGATCAGCCCGGCCGCGTGGAGGCGTGCGGCGGTCTCGTGCCCGAGGTACAGGCTCGCGAGGGTGCTCACGTCGAGCGCCAGGTCCGCGCGCCGGGGTGCGACGCGGACGCACGTGCCGGTGCCGTCCTCGGCCGTCTCCAGGGCGAACCAGCCGTCCGCGTACCCGGCGTCGTCGGTCACGCGCAGGACCAGGCGCCCGGCGCCGGCATAGGTGCGGGAGGACAGGGTGCGCGGCAGGTCCAGGAGGCGCAGCCAGAGGAAGTCGCAGTCCGTCTCGGCGCGACGGGCGGCGCGCGGGTTGCCGAGGAGGAGCGGGAGCGGGTCGTCGGGTGCCAGATTGGGGGCGCTCACTCGGGACACCCAGCCCTGCGAGAGGCAGTGCCGCCACAGGGCTGCGGAGGCGGTGGCATCCAGGGTGATCAGGTCGAGCACGTGGAGCCTGGCGTCGGGCAGTCCGCCGTCCCAGCCGTGTGCGATCCGGTACGTCAGAAGGCCGGTGACCTGGCCGTCCCCGTTGACGTGGGCCGCGCAGAACGGTTCGGCCGACTCGCGCAGGGGGTGGCGCAGGCCACCCGTGTCGACGCGCCACCACGCCGGGTCGCGGGCCACGACGCCGGCCTGCCGTCGCCGGAAGCGCTCGAAGAGCGCGGGGCCGATGTCCCGGGCCTCGGTCCAGGGAAGCATCCGGACCGTGCCGGACGCGGCGGTCTGCGGTGTGCGGAGGCCGAGGGCCCTGGTGACGTCCACCTCGTACCCGGCGAGCCGGGTCGCCGGGCCGAAGCCGTAGCGGCCGTAGACCGTGGGCTCGGCCGCGATCAGCACGGCGGCGGCCGCGCTCCGGTCGGCGGCGCGGCGCAGCTCGCGGCGCATCATCCGGGTGAGCAGTCCGCGCCGCTGATGGGTCGCCAGGACACCGACGTTGGCGATCGCGAGGACGCCCAGGCCCGCGCCCCCGGGGACGGTCAGTTCGGAGTGGAATCCGCGCAGGGTGGCGACGCACCGGTCCGCCGCGTCGTAGGCGCCGACGAGGCGGCCCTCGGTCCCCGACAGCTCCCGGAGCCGTTGGTCACCCTCGATCGGGGTACGGAGGAAGGCGGAGGAGACGGCTCGCTTCCACGCGGGCACGTCCTCCTTCGCCACGTCCCGGATCACGATCTCCTGTCGACGCACGTCCTGTTGGCGGATCGTCATGACAACACCGTATATAAATCAAGGCAGTTGACTGTTAATCAGTTATTGCAATCGCGTTGCCTGCCGTTGCAGTCGTCTGTCCGCCCTGTCGTTTCCCGCTCCTCGTGAGGCAGGGTCGTCCGTGCTTGATCCCGGCCGTTTTCCGAATCTCCGCTCACGAGAGGGGCTGAGCGCCTTGTGGTCACCAGGCTCGGCGGCATACGAATCCCTGACCGACGCACACCAGGAACGACTGGAGTTGCTCGAACGGGATTTCGCACCGGATTTCCTCTCGTTACGGCAGCGGCAGAAGCTGGATCTGCTGTGGAAGAGAGTGGCTGACGTCCCCTATTTCCAGGACCTTCCCGACGTCGAGAACCGGGACCTGCACGCGATTCCGGTGACCGAGAAGTCCTCCTTGAAGCAACGCCCCGAACTCTTCCTCCGGCAGGGCGCCGACCGCTTCCACAAGTACTACGAGACCTCCGGTTCGACCGGGACTCCGACGCCGACACCGCGCCTGCCCGCCGACATGGCGTGGAACTCGGTCTCCGTGGCCACTGTCTGGGCCCGCACGCTGCGGCCGGGAGACCGGGTCGCCGCCCTGCTGCCCTCGGACGTCGCGCCCGTCTGTGACCTGGTGGCGAGCGTGGCCGAGTACCTGGACTGCACCATGCTGCGCAGCTACCCGTTCACCCAGGGGATCTGCGACTGGGACCGCGTCGAGTCCCTCTTCGCCGGCTACCGGCCCCAGCACGTCTTCGTCGCCCCCGGCGTCGCCCTCCAGTGGACCCGGCTGCTCAAGCGGCACGGCCGCCTCGCCGAGATCAGCAGGGGTGTCGAGTCCCTGATGCTGCTGGGCGAGGTCAGCACGGCGCCGCTGCGCGCCCGCCTCGCCGAGGCCTGGGACGCCCGGGTGCTCGACGTGTCGTACGGGAGCACCGAGACCGGCACCATCGCCGCGAGCTGCGAGCACGACCGGCTGCACCTGCTGGCGCAGAGCCACCTCGCCGAGGTCAGGGGCGACGACGGGCTGGTGCCCGCCGAACCGGGCCGCACCGGCGAACTCGTGGTGACCACCCTCAACAACTTCGCCCGGCCGCTCCTGCGGTACGGCACCGGTGACCTGGTCAGCGTCTCGGCGGGCGACAGCTGCCCCTGCGGGCTGCGGCTGCCCGTACTGACCGTGCACGGCCGGGAGTCGGAGTCGGTCCCGGTCGGCGGTGTTCCGCTGACCGCCTCCGCCGTCGAGAGCGTCGTCCACAGCGTGCCGGGGGTGACCGGCTACCTGATCCAGCTCAAGGCGGTGGAACAGGGGCCCGACGGGGCTGCCGGTGCGACGGCGCGGCTCGTCCTTGAGCGGGACGTGGACTACGCGGCGGACCCGGAGGACCTGCACGAGGCGGTACGCGTCCGGTTCGCCGAGCGCGGTGTGACCTGGGCCCAGATCACGTCCGTGGCCCAGCTTCCGGCGCTCAACAAGTCGGGCGGCAGCCAGAAGAACTGGAAGCGGACCAACGTGCAGTGGGTGCGGTGACCGATGGCTCTCGACGCCTTCCGCACCGCCGACGGCGGCGCCCGCCAGGGCGGGGCCGACCTGTGGTGCACGTATGCGGCGGTCCGCACCCTGACGTGGCTCGGCGAGGCCCCGGACGACCCGGAGGCGACGGCGCGGTTCCTGCTGTCGTGCCGTAACACGGACGGCGGGTTCGCCTGGCAGAAGGGGCTGCCCTCCGACGTCTGGGCGACGTACTACTGCACCCAGGCCCTCAAGGACCTCGGGCGCGAGATCCCCGCACTCGCCCCTCTCGCCGACTGGTTGAGCAGCACCCGGCACCCGTCCGGCGGGTTCGCCATGACACCGGGGCAAGAGCCCGACGTCTGGGCGACGTACTACGCCACCCGGACGTTCGCCGAGATCCTGGGCCGCCCCGTACCGGACGGGTCACCGCTGCGTGACTGGCTCGGCGCGCTCCAGCGGCCGGACGGCGGCCTCGGCTGGTACCCGGGCGCGGCGGAGTCCGACGTACGGGCCTGCTACTACGGCTCCATGGCCTGGCGCGCGGCCTTCGGCGACACGCCCACGGTGTGGCGCGAGTCCGAGCTGGTCGGCTGGCTGGGCGACCGCCAGACACCCGACGGAGGGTTCGTCTTCGACGAGGCGGCCACCGACACGTGCCTGTGGGCCACTTTCCGTGCCGTGCGGGCGATGGAGGCGCTCGGCGCCAAGCCCGTCCGGGCCGACGACTGCGTCGGCTGGATCACCGGCCGGCAGGGCCCGGACACCGCGTTCACCCGCTGGCAGGACTACCCGCACCCCGACGTCTGGGCCTCCTTCAGTGCCGTGGGCGCCCTCGGGACGCTGGGGCGGGAGGTGCCGTACGCCGCTCCCGTGCTCGCCTTCCTGCGGCAGTGCGAGCTCCCCGAAGGGGGCTTCACCTACCGCGCCGTGGAGGCCGCCGGGGACAGCCTCGCCACCGCGGCGCTCCTGCTGACGGAAGCGGCACCCGGAGGTGCGGCGTCCCCGGGCGACCGGGGCACGGCCGGTTCCTCCTCCCGGGGACACACCGACGCCGCGGCGCGCTGGCTCCGTGCGGCGCACCTTCCGTACGAGGGAGGGGTGATGTACATGCCGGGCCGGGGCGCCGAGATCCGCTGCACACTGTGGGCCGTATCGGCCCTGTCGGCGACCGCACCTCGGGACGCGACGTCCGTGGACCGAGCCACGGGCCTGGATCGGACCGGCGGCCCGGAGCAGGGCACCGACTCGGACCGCACCACCGGCCCGGCGCGGATCACCGGCCTCGACGGCGAGCGGCTGGCCGACTGGCTGCGGCGCCTCCAGAACGCCGACGGCGGCTTCGGGTACTGGCACGGACGGGCCTCGGACATCGCGGCCACCGCCTCCGCCGTGGAGATCCTCTCCGTCCTCGGCCGTAGCCCGGACGCGCTCGACACCGCCGCCCTCCACGCCTTCCTCGCGTCCTGCCGTGACGCTGCCGGGTACCGGTACGCGCCGGACGGCAAGGTGACCTGTGCCGGCACGGCCCAGGCGCTGCGCGTGCTCCGCCTGCTCGGCGCACACGAGAAGGCGCGGGAACAGTCCGTCCTGCTCGACGCGTTCCGGTCACGCCTCGGCGGCTACGCTGCCACGCCACGCGGTATCCCCGACCTGTCCTCGACCTACCAGGCGGTGCTCGCCCGGCAGACCCTGCGGCTGCCCGAGGACGCAGCGCACGACGCGGACGTCGCCCGCTTCCTGACCAAGGTCCGCCGGGACGCGGGGCTCTATGCCTGGAGTCCGCTCGGGCGCCGCCCGGCGGGACCGCTGGCCGCCGCACTCGGCACGCTGCTCAACCGGCCCGAGCCGCTTCCCGCCCTCAACCTCTGACCCCGCCCGGGCCGCTTCCCGCCCTCGATCTCTGACCCCCCGCCTAGCCGCTGACGGCCCTCGATCTCCGACCCCCGGCCTGAGCCGCATCCCGCCCTCAGCCTCCGAACCCGCCGGGCCGCAAGCCGTCCGCACCTTCTGACCCCCGCCCGGACGCGCTTCCCCACCAGCCGACCGCCCCCGAAGGAACCCATGCCGACCATCACCGTCGAGACCACAGTCGACGACCCCCACCTGCACCGCCGGTTCGCGAAGAACCTCAGCCTGTGGCTGCGCGGAGAAGGCGTCGACATCAATCACGTGATCACCAAGTTCGTCACGGCCGACCCCCGCCAGGTGTTCAGCGGACCCTTCCCGCTCGACGGCGGGACCGGGGCGCACTTCGCCTTCGTGCACTGCACCGTCGGCGAGACCCGGCCGACGGCCTTCCTCGACCGGCTGGCCGGACGGGTCGTCGGGGAACTGGCCCCCCATGTCGCACCGGAACGCATCTTCATCCAGTTCGTGCCCGTGCGGCCCGAACTACACCGCGTCGGAACCGAGTTACTGAACGGAGTGGCGTCACATGGCTGACGTACGGAACGGCGAGCAGGACGAGTTCGGACGGCGCATCCGGGAGATCGTCGGCCGACTCGTGCACGCCGACCTCGACCCGGCGGCGGACGCCGTCGCCCTCGGCTCCCGCTACGAGCAGTACGACAGCCTCACCGTGCTCGACACCGTCGGCCTGGTGGAGCAGGAGTTCGGCGTGTCCGTCGACCTCGTGGACGACGACCTGCGCGCCACCTTCGCCAGCGTCACGTCCATCGAGCAGCTCGTCCGGCGCAAGCTGGCCGACCAGGCCGTCCTGAGCGGAGGATTCTGATGCTGACCGACACCACGGGCCTTTCCGCCGCGGCCTGCATGGAAGACGCGCTGACCCTGCGCGCGACCCCCTTCGGACACAGCGTGGAGTGGTCGGACCTCGGCATCCGTGACGACGGCGACCTGCTCGCCGCGCTCCCGCCCCGGCTGCCGTTCGAAACGTCCGGCACCACGGGCGAGCCGGTCGTCTGGTGGCGGACCCGCGAACAGCTCGTCCGGGAAGCCCGGCACATCGCGGATCTCCTGGCCGCCGAACCCGCGGACCTCTTCGTCGTCCACGCCCCGCTGCGCCATCTGTACGGGCTGCTGTTCGGCTGCCTGGTGCCGGCGCTGCTCGGGCGCCGCGCCCACTACGCGCGGCCCGTCGATCCGCTGCCGCGCGGAGCGCACCGTCCGCTGTACGTGGCCGTGCCGTCGACCTGGTGGCAGCTGCGGCGTTCGCTGCGGGAGCTGCGCGGGTACGAGCGGCTGACGGTGGCGCACAGCACCGCGCCCCTCCCGGACGCCGCCGTGGCCGTGCGCCGTGCCGTTCCGCGGCTGGCCCTGCTGGAGGTGCACGGCTCCACGGAGACGGGCATGGTCGGCACCCGCGCGGACGGTCGATGGGACTTCGCGCTCGCCCCCGACGTGACCTTCGCGGCGCGCCGGGAGGTCTCCGTGGCGGCGCCGTCGCCCGTGCCCCTGGCCGTCCGCAGCCCGCGGATCGCCGTCCGCACCGAGGGCCCGCCCGCGCCCGAGCACGTCCTGGACGACCTGGTGACCGTCACCGGCCCGCGGACCTACCGCCTCGCCGGGCGGCGCGGCGGGCTGATCAAGATCAACGGCCGGAGGGCCGGGCTCGCCGACATCGAGGCCGTCCTGCGCGGATCCGTCCCGGGAGCCGACCTGCGCTGCGTCGCGGTGCCCGATCCGGTGCGCGGCGAGTGGTACGAGGTCCTCGTCGACGGTACGGAGCGCGAGCGGCGGACCGTCGCGGCGGCGGCGCTGCGCGCGCTGCCCGCCTGGCAGGCGCCCCGGGCCGTCCGCCTGCGGGCATCCGGCGCATCGATCCCCGTACGTCTCCCGTCCACGTCCACGTCCACGTCCACGGAGGAGAACGACTCATGACGACCACACCGTCCGTCACGACCACCGACGCCTCCCGGAGGGGGCGGCGCACCGAGATCCGGGAGCTGTCTCCGGCCGCGCTGAGCAGGCTGGTCGGCGAGGTCGCGGCCGTGCCGGGCCTGCGGGCCCGTTACGAGGAGTTCGCCGAGCACAGTGGTCCGCTCGCGCTGGCCGACCTGCCCGTGCTGACCAAGCTGGACCTGGCCGGGCTCCTCGACGACCTCGTCCAGGTGGCGCGCGGGCGTCTCCACGGGGCCTACGTCTACGGCAGTGGCGGGACCACCTCGGCACCCAAGCTCAGCCTGGTGCCGACCGGCATGTTCGTCGAGGACATCCTCAAGGACTGGCAGCCCCTGGCCCCCGACGACGTCCTCGTCAATTTCAATACGCCGGGGCGGCTCTGGTCCTCGCACAACTTCTTCAACATGCTCGCGCACCGGTCCGGGGCGGTGACCATTCCGCTGGGTTCCGTGGACCACGACGAACTGGCGGAATGGCTGGAGTTCACGGAACGGCTCGGGGCGACGGCGCTCGATTCGACGCCCAGTCAGATCGCGCACATCCTCGACTTCTGCGCATCGACCGGACATCCGCTGCCCTCGTTCCGCAAACTCCTGTGGACCGGCGAGGGATTCAGTCCCCGCGTACGAGAACTGACCCAGCGCCTGATGCCGGACGCGGAGCTGTACGGAGTCTACGGATCCACGGAGACCTGGGTCATCGGGCTCAACGGACCGCGCTGCCCCGTCGACACCTTCCACGTCCTGCCGTACCAGCACGTCGAGATCGTCGACGACATCGTCCTCGTCACCAACACCCATCCCTCGTCGGTCAATCCGATCCTCCGCTACCGCGTGGGCGACCGAGGCGCCCTGGTGTCCTGCCCGTGCGGGAAGCCGGAGCCCGCCCTGCGCGTCCTCGGCCGGGACGACCCGCAGCTGAAGTTCGTGAGCATCCTCCTCATGCCGGGTGACATCACCGACGTCGCGCGCACGGTCGACGGGGTGCGCGACGCCCAGATCGCCCTGTTCGGCCACGGCCGTCCCGACGAGCGGATGGAAGTGCGGATCGTCGTGGACGCCGGCACTCCCGTGGCGGCGGTCGAGGAGGAGACCCGCCGTCGCGTCCTCACCCGGGTGTACCGGCTGGGCTGGGCGGTGGCCGCGGCACCCGGATCGTTCTCGGTACGGGTCGTGGAGCGGCTCGCCGTCAACCCCCGTACCCACAAGACACCGCAGGTCGTCCACGAACATCGACCCGGCGGTCCGGACGAGCCGGACCGCCGGCCGTAAGGAGGCACTCATGTCCAGGGTTGTCGTGATCAGCGGCGGCGGCACCGGCATCGGCCGGGCCACCGCGGAGCTCTTCGCCCGCGGGGGCGACCGCGTCGTCCTCGTCGGCCGGCGGGCCGACCCCCTCAAGCGCACGGCCGACGAGATCGCGGAAGCCGTCAGGCAGGACCCCGGAGGCGACGGCCCTCACGCCGTCGGTACGGGCACGGGTGTCGGCACCGGAGTCGGCACCGGCGAGGTGACCACCATCGCCGCCGACGTCTCGGAGACCGCCGGAGCGCGGCACGTGCGGGACGTCGTGGCCGAACGCTTCGGACGGGTGGACGTACTCGTCAACAGCGCGGGCGGGAATGCCGCCCTCGGCTCCCCGGCCGGGAGCGGCGACCCCCTCGACCGGACCGCCGAGCACTGGCTGGGCAACTTCCGCTCCAACGTCCTCACCGCGGTACTGCTCACCGAGGCCCTGCGCGATCTGCTGGCCTCCCCCGGCGGACGGGTGGTCCTGGTGAGCTCGATCGCCGCCTACCGGGGCTCGGGCTCCGGTTCGTACGCCGCGAGCAAGGCGGCGCTCCACCCCTACACGTACGACCTCGCGGCGGCGCTCGGCCCCCGGGACGTCACGGTCAACGCCGTCGCCCCCGGCTATGTCGCCGACACCGAGTTCTTCCGCGGCACCCTCGCCCCGGAGCGCGAGCGCACACTCGTCGGCCAGACCCTCAACGGCCGCGCCGGCGTCCCCGGCGACGTCGCCCGCACCGTGCACTGGCTGGCGGCACCGGAGAGCGGCCACGTCACGGCCCAGATCATCCAGGTCAACGGTGGCGCGGAGCGCGGGCGTTGACGAACCCGGCTGCCCTCCCACCGTGGCGCGGAGCGCGGGCGTCGACGAGCCCGGCTGCCCTCCCACGGCGGAGCTCCGCCTCCTCCCCTCCCGAAGAGAAAGAGACGAGTACGCCATGAGCACCTCATCGGCCACGTTGGCGACGGATCCCGGCGACGTGTCCCTGTTCGAGAAGCACGAGTCGAACGTCCGGCTGTACGCGGAGAAGTTCCCCGCGGTCTTCACCCACGGCCGCGGAGCCTGGCTGTACAGCGAGGACGGCCGGAAGTTCCTGGACTTCTTCTGCGGGGCCAGCGCCCTCAACTACGGCCACAACCCGGCCCATGCCAAGCAGCGCCTCCTCGACTACGTGACCCGGGACGGGCTCGTCCACGGCCTGGACACGCACACCGCCGCCAAGCGCGAACTGCTGGCCCGGCTCCACGAGGTGGTCCTCGCCCCCCACGGGCTCCCCCACAAGGTCCAGTTCTGCGGACCCACCGGCACCGACGCGGTGGAGGCGGCACTGAAACTGGCCCGCAAGGTCACCGGCCGGCAGACGGTGGTCGCGTTCACCGGGGCCTTCCACGGCATGTCGCGCGGCTCCCTGTCGGTCACCGGCAGCCTGCGGGCGCGCGCGGCCGGCAGCGTCGGGATCCAGGACGTGGTCTTCGTCCCGTACGAGACCGGTCCCGGCGGGGAGTTCGACTCGATCGGCTACCTGGAGAGGCTCTTCGCCGACCCGGCCGGAGGCGTCGGGGCACCGGCGGCCGTCATCGTCGAACCGGTCCAGGTGGACGGTGGCGTGTATCCCGCCTCGGCCGCGTGGCTGCGCGAGCTGCGGGCCCTCACCGAGCGCTGGGGAACCCTGCTGATCTGCGACGACATCCAGGCCGGAGTCGGTCGTACGGGTGACTTCTTCAGTTTCTCGCACGCCGGGATCACCCCCGATCTGATCACGCTGTCCAAGTCCATCAGCGGATTCGGGCTTCCGCTGTCGCTGCTTCTCATCGCCCCCGACCTCGACGTGTGGCAGCCCGGCGAGCACACCGGCACCTTCCGCGGCAACCAGCTCGCGTTCGTCACCGCGACCGCGGTGCTGGACCTGTGGACCCGGCCCGAGTTCACCGACACCGTCGCGGAGAACGCCCGTACGCTCCAGGACACGCTGCGCCGCCTGGGCGAGGCCCGGCCGGACATCACCGTTCGGGGGCGGGGCATGCTCGCCGGCATCGACGTCGGCGAGACGGAACGGGCGACCGCCATCCAGAAGCACTGCTTCGAGCAGGGTCTGATCCTCGAACTGTGCGGGCGGGACGACCAGGTCGTGAAGCTGATGCCGCCGCTGGACATCGCCGACGCGGACCTCCGGCTCGGACTGGGCATCGTCGAGTCCGCGGTCGACGCGGCCTAGCGGGGGAAGGAGCCCGTCCCGTCATGCCGCACACCACGGCGATACAACCCGGCATTCCCCACCCCTCCTCCCCGACGGCCTTCGCTCCCGCACCTCCTGCGGCGACGCCACCGCCCGGGCCCGCCGAGGGGCTCCCCCGCTCGCTGGCCCTGCCCCTGGCGGAGAGGGCCCGGCTCCTCGCGATCGGCGAGCTCAACCCGGTGACCTGGCGTGCCGAGGCGAACGCGTGGGCGCGCACCGCGGACGAGCGCTACCGCGCCACCACCGCACTGCGGGCGCTGCGGCCGACCGACGGCGACATCCGACTCGGCGTCAAGGACATGGTGGACGTGGCGGGCTTCGCGACCCGCCTCGGCCTGCGCCGCCACCGGCACCATCCCGACAGAACCGCCCCCGTCGTACAGCAGCTGCGGGGCGTGGCGGCCATCGCCAAGCTGGTGACGCCCGAGCTGGGCATCGGGCTGGAGCACGGGTGCCGCAACCCCGCGTTCCCTCACCTCGGAGCTTCGGGGTCCAGCACCGGGAGCGCGGTCGCGGTCGCCTCCCACCTCACCGACATCGCCCTGGGCACGGACACCGTCGCATCGATCCGCATGCCCGCCGCCGCCTGTGGGGTGGTGGGGCTGCGCACCACGTACCGGCCGCACCTCATGGAGGGCGTGTTCCCGTTGTCCCCGCTTCTGGACGCGTGCGGCTGGTTCGCCCGGACCGCGGACGACCTCGCGTACTTCTGGGACCGCTCGGGGCTCGCCGGCCGGACGTCCGTGCCACCGGCCACGTACGGGAGGACGTACCGGGTCGGCGTCGTGCGGGAGGCGCTCGACGGTCCGAACGCCTCCCCGGTACGCGACGGGCTCGACACCTTCCTCGGCATGCTCTCGGACGCGGGCCACGAGCTCGTACCGCTGCGGCTCGGCGCGCTGTGGGAGCAGCGCGCGGCGGTGTACGAGCTCTGCGCGTACGAGGCGTGGCACACGTACGAGCGGTGGCGGGGGCGGTTCGACGACGAGCTCGCCCCGGCCACGCGGCTGGCGCTGGAGGCCGGTGCGGACATCGGTCCGAGCCGGTACCGGGAGATCCGGGCCGCGTTGGAGCACGACCGCGGGCGCGTCGGCGGTAGGTTCGCCGCGCAGGATGTGGACGTCTGGCTGATGCCGGTGGCTCCGGGGCTGCCGCGGCCGGCCGGGGCACCGGCCGGGCCGGTCTCCGCCGTGCCCCGGCCCGGCGAGCCGGACTTCGAGCAGCGTGTCGGGTACTGCCCTCTGGCCGCCTGGGCGGGCCTGCCGGCCCTCGCGTTCCCGGTCGCCGTGGACCCGGTGCACGGGGCGCCGGTCGCACTCCAGGCCGTCGGCCCGGCGGGCAGCGAGGCCGAACTGATCCGGTTCGGCCGGCAGGCGGCGCGCCTGATCGCCCGGATGGAGCGGATGCCGCGTGCCCACGCACCCGCGCGGACCGGACGGACGGCCTCGTGACGGCGGCCTCTCCCGCACCGGTCGGCCCCAGGACCGGCGGCGGGGTCCGGGCGGTCGGGGCGGAGCCGTCCGGGGCCGGGCCGTTCCTCGCCGTCTGGACACCCGGCATCGTGACCGTGATCGGCACCGGCCTGAGCGTCTTCGCCCTGAGCTGGTGGATCAGCAGGGCCCCCGACGGCGGGGCGCGCCTGGGCACGGTCGTCGGTGTCGCCAGCGCGGTCTCGCTGCTCGGCGTCACGGTGCTGGCCGGGGTCCTCGACGCGGCCGACCGCAGGCGGAGCCTGGTCGTTCTGCTGGTGGCCCTCCTGATACCGACGGCCGCGCTCGTCGCCGTACTGGCTCTGCGTCCGACCGGTGCCACCGTCGTCGTGGCCGGCGTGTGTTACGTCGCCGTCCAGTCGCTCCAGCAGCTCTACACGGCGGCGATGGAGAACACCGGCGCCGACCTGGCGCCCGCGTCGTGGCCCGAGGCCCGTACCGCCCTGCTGACGCAGATCCACACCCAGGTGTCCCGGGCCGTGGCACCGCTGGTGGCCGGCGGACTCCTGGCACTGCACCTGCTTCCCGTGGTCCCCGTCGTCGCGGCGGGCTGCGTGCTGGCGGCGCTCGCCGCCGTGTACCGGTTCCGGCGCCACATCGACGGCCTGACCCCGCCCGCGCCACGACGGGCGACCAAGGGCGGGCGTTCCGGCGGCGTGCGGCCGCTGCGGAACGTGCTGCGGGACGCCGCGGGTTCGGTGCGGCTCATCCGGAGTCACCGCGAGCTCGGCTTCCTGGTCTGGTTCGGCGCCCTCGCCAACCTGATCGTGTTTCCCTTCTACTCGGTGCTGCCCGCCTTCAACGCGGAGTACGGCCTGTCCGCGGCCGCGCAGGCAGGTCTCTACAGCGCCTCGTCCTCGGCCTACGGCCTGGGGATGCTGGCCGGGGCGCTGGTACTGGTGCGGATGCGGCGCTCCGGAAGCACGGCGGGCAGTCTGCGCGCGGCGGCGCTCGCGCTCGCCGCGATCTGCGGAACGCTCCTGATCACCACGGTGGTTCGCTGGCCGGGCGCGGTCGTGGTGGCCATGGCGGTGACGGGGGCGCTCTTCGCGGTCCTCGTGGCGGTCGGCGGCGCGATCTGGCTGCGGCTGACTCCGGCGGCGATCCGGGTGCGTGTCTTCAGCCTTCGCCGGCTCACCGTGTTCGCCACCATCCCCCTGGGGTCGCTCCTCATCGGTTTCGGCGGCTCCCTGGTCGGCTACCGGGAGTTCACCCGGGGCCTCGCGCTCTTCGTCCTGGCCGCGCTCGGCGCGCTGTGGGGCCGCTTCCGGCCGGGCCTGAGGAAGGCTTCATGACGACACACCACGCTCCCGCGCAGGAGGAGTCGACGGGCGCGGGCGCCGTCACCCTGGACGGTTCGTCGCTCGGCATCGCCGACGTCGTACGCCTCGCCCGGCCCGGTCCCGGCGCGCCCTCCGTACCCGTGGTCCTCTCCCCCGAGGCCGTCGACAGGTCGCTGCGCAGCGTCCGGATGCGGGACGCGCTCCTTGCGCGGGGTGCCCCCGTCTACGGTGTGACCACCGGGTTCGGGGGCAGTGCGGACATGCGGATCGGCCCGGAGGGAGCCGCCGAGACCCAGCGCAACCTGATCATGTACCACCTGAACGGGGTGGGCCCGTACGCGCCGCCCGAGGTCGTCCGCGCGACACTCCTCATCCGGGCCAACTGCCTCGCGCGCGGCGACTCCGCGATCAGGCCGCTGGTGATCGAGCGACTGCTCCGGCACCTGGCCACCGACGTGCTCCCCCGTGTCCCGGAACGCGGCTCGCTCGGCGCGAGCGGCGATCTCGTGCCCCTGTGTTACGTCGCCGCCGCCCTCCTCGGCGTCGGAGAGACCCAGGTCGACGGCCGGACCGTGCCGCTGGCGGCCGCGCAGCGGGCGGCCGGGCTCGCCCCGCTGGAGCTGGAAGCGAAGGAAGGGCTCGCGCTGATCAACGGCACGGCCTTCACCACGGCGTTCGCGGCCCTCGCCGTGCACGACGCCGCGCGTCTCGCCGCCGCCGCGGAGATCACCACGGCGCTGGCCTGCGAGGCGCTCACCGGGAACGCCTCGCACTTCGACGAGTTCATCCAGCGCGCCAAGCCGCATCCGGGCCAGGGGACGTCCGCCGCCATGATCCGCCGGGTGCTGAGCGGCTCTCGACTGACGACCACGTACGAAGAACTCGCTGCCGGGGAAGGGGCGTTGACCGGAAGCGGGGTGACGCGGCAGGCGCGGCGCATCCAGGACCCGTACTCCCTGCGCTGCGCACCGCAGGTCATCGGTGTCCTCCGGTCCACGCTGGAGTGGGCGGATCCGTGGATCACCACGGAGATGAACTCCTCCACCGACAATCCGCTGTTCTCACCCGACGACGAGCGCCTGCACCACGGCGGCAACTTCTACGCCGGTCATGTCGGGCAGGCGATGGACTCGCTGAAGCTCGCCGTGTCCAACGTCGGCGACCTCCTCGACCGGCAGCTCGCCCTGCTCGTGGACGAGCGGTTCAGCCTGGGTCTTCCGGCCAACCTCGTCCCGCCGGGTCCCAGGACCCGGGCCGGGCTGCATCACGGCTTCAAGGGCATGCAGATCGCCGCTTCGGCGGTCACGGCGGAAGCGCTGAAACTGGCGGGCCCCGCGAGTGTCTTCTCGCGGTCGACGGAGGCCCACAACCAGGACAAGGTGAGCATGGCGACGATCGCCGCGCGCGAGGCCCGTACGGTCGTGGAACTGACCCGGCAGGTCACGGCGATCACGCTCCTCGCGTCGGTCCAGGCCCTGGAACTGCGCGGGTTGCACCGCGCGAGCCCGGCCGCCCGCCGCGTCCACGCCCTGGTGCGGGCGGACGTCCCGTTCACCGACCACGACCGCCGCATGGACCACGACATCGCGTACGCCGCGGGTCTCCTCCTCCACGGCACGCTGGCGGAGGCGGCGTTCGGGGCGTGACGGCGGCGGTCCGTCTCCGGGCTTAGGACCTGCGCCCCATGCGCGGCGGGAACCTGCTGGCTAGGGTCGGATCCCATGCAAGGTACAGAGATCGTTCGCCGCGACGCGGCGGAGCGCAGGCGGGACACCCTGGAACGGCTCGGCTCGGAGCGCGACATCTGGGTGTCGACGTCCCACCCCGACCACGGCCCGCATCAGGTTCCCCTGTGGTTCGTCTGGGACGGGCAGGCGGCATGGATGTGCACCGGCGCGAAGTCCGCGACCGTGCGCAACGCCCGCGAGGAACCGCGCGTACGGCTGGCGCTGCCGGACGCCCTGGACGTGGTGCTGCTGCAGGGGGAGGCGACGTGCTTCCCCGCGCGGGAGGTGCCGCAGAAGGCCGCGGACGCGTTCACGGGCAAGTTCGGCTGGGACCCCCGCCAGGAGGACGCCCCCCACGTGTACCTGCGCGTGACACCGCGGACGGTCCGCGTCTGGCGCGGAGTACCGGAACTACGCGACAGGGTCGTGATGCGCGACGGGGTGTGGCTGGGGTAGCACCGGGGCCGGTGCCGGCGAGGCGGCGGCGTCACGCCGTGTCGCCGTAGACCGTGTTCAAGAGGTCCTCGACGAAGGCGTCGAGGTCGTCGAGGCCGGCCGCCGCGCGCGTGGCGGGGGCCGTCGCCACCAGGTGAGGGAGCGCGGCGTGCAGGGCCATCGTGACGGTGGCCGCGCGCTGCGGAGTGACGGGCAGGCCGGCGCTTCTCTGGGCGTGCTCGAAGTACACGAAGTCGGCGGCCGCGAAGCCGTCCAGCGCTTCCGCCAGCCACGGCGTCCGCGCCGCCTCGCGCTGGAGCTCCAGGAGCGCGACCACCCGCACGCGGCCGGGTCCCTTGACGTGTTCCAGGAGGGTGCGCAGCAGCGCGGTCAGGCCCGCCCGGTCGTCGGGCGCGGGCCTGGGGATGGCCGCGTACAGCTCGATGATGCGCTCCGCACCGGCCCGCAGCAGCGCGTCCCTGGTGGGGAAGTAGTTCTTGGTCGTGCCCAGGGGCACGTCCGCCGCGGCGTCGACGGCCCGGTGCGTCAGACCCCGGCTGCCGGATTCCGCCAGTACGCCGATGGCCGCATCGCCCAGGCGATCCCGTCTTTCCTGATTCACGTACCCAAAATACCCCATCCGTGGTACCACAGATGGGGTACCACGGATGGGGTACATGTGGACGGGAGCCGGCGTCGAACGGGGTGGTTCTGGTGGCTGTGGGTTATCTGGTGACCGTGGTGCTCGCGGCGCTGATCACGGTGTTCTGTCTGGTCCGCATCCGCGGGCCGCGACCTCTCTTCTTCTTCAGTTACCGCCTCGGTCTCGTCTTCAACGAGATGCCGCTCGTCGTCATCTACGGCCTGGCGGCGTCGACAGCCCTGGCCTTCGCGGAGGGCGACATCTCCACGGGCGCCGACCGGGTCGCCGCCGGTGCGGCCGCGGTCTCGGCCGCCGGCCTCGCCGTGGTCGCACGGCGCGGGATGCGCACGGCGCCCGTGGTCAGGCTCGCCCTGGACGAGGGGCTCGGCGCCGGGACGGGGACGCGCCGCCGACCGCCGCTGGCCCGCATCCTCCTCAGGCCGTTCCTCCGCAGGCGCGGCGACGTCAAGCGGGTGGGCGACCTCGGCTACGGGGACGCGGGCCGCCGCAACCTCCTCGACGTCTACCACCACCGCGCACGTCCCGAGGGCGGCTCCGTACTGATCCACTTCCACGGCGGCCACTTCGACCAAGGCCGGAAGAACACCCAGTCGCTGCCCCTGCTCTACCGGCTCGCGAGCCAGGGCTGGGTCTGCATCAGCGCCAACTACCGCCTGCGGCCCGCCTTCTCGCACCCGGACCACCTGATCGACGCGAAGAAGGTCATCGCCTGGGCCCGCGCACACGCCCATGAGTACGGTGCGGACCCCGCGGCGGCGGTGTTCGTCTCGGGGAGTTCCGCGGGCGGGCACATGGCGGCGCTCGCCGCCCTCACCCCCGACGACCCCGTCTATCAGCCGGGATTCGAGGACGCGGACACCTCCGTGGCCGGCGTCATCGCGCTGAACGGCTATCTCGGTGTGTACTTCGACGGGGATCCCGCCTCCTCGCCGGTGAACCTCGTCCGGGCGGACGCGCCCCCGTTCCTGATCGCGCACGGCGATCTGGACGAGCTGGTGGACACCGAGAACCCCAGGGCGCTCGTCACCGCCCTGCGCTCGGTCTCCACCTCGCCGGTGGTGTACGTCGAACTCCCCGGCGGGCACCACGCCTTCGACCTGTTCCACTCCTTCCGCTTCGAGGCGCTCATCGACGGTATCGAGGACTTCACCGCGTGGGTGAAGGCGAACCCGTGAGACGTGATCATCCGAGGATCGTGCGGAGCGCCCATCAGGGCCGACGGCACGGGGGGTCATGGGGATGCGACGGGTGGCGGCCACGGCATGCGCGCTGTTCCTGGGGGCGGCCGCGATCGCGTGGTGGCAGTACCGGGACCCCGCTCCGTACACCCTGCGCGCATCCCCCGCGGTGACCGTCACCGTCCGCCCCGCCGAATCGGAGTACCCCGACGCCGAGGAGGTCGCCGGCGAGGCGGAACTCCTCATCAGGGCCTACGTCCAGCGCCTCGCCGCCGGCGACGCCGCCGGCCTGGCCGACCTCGGCGCCCCCTGGTACACCGGCAGGCGGAAGGCCGCCGAAGACCTCGTCGCCGACTACCGGGCCGTCGCGGAGCAGCCCGTCGACGCGATCGTCGACGATCCGGCCGTGCCCTGTCTCGCCGTCGCCGACATCCTCTTCACCGGCGGCAAGCGGCAGACGCTGTACCTGACACGCGCCGACGGTGTGTGGTGGATCGAACTCGGCGAGGGCGACCCCGTCGGCCCCGGAGAGGCCTGCGCCACATGATCACCCGGCCCGTTGGCGGAGTCGGAAGGGTGCAACGGGACGGGTCCGGCGTCAGTGGAGCTGCCACCACGAGACGATGACGGCCGGGGGCCGGAGAAGGCCGGCAGGACGAGACCGCCGAAGATCCCGATCCCGGGGTCCTCACTGAAGTCCTCCGGATCGCGGGGTCGTCACACGCTGATCGTCCTCGGGGGCGTGTACGCGTCGATGGGGGCGTGCGACTGCATTGGACCGTGACGCCGACGACGGTGCTCAGCCACATCGCCATCAGATCCCCCACAGGGCCGGCATCCTGGACTCCCTGGCAACCACCACCGGCGTTTCGGCCAACACCGCTCAACGGGCCTCCTGTTGCCGGAGGCGGGTCGATGCATCCCGCATGCTCCGCCACGCGCGGAATCCCGGGGTTCCGAGGGCGACCGAAACACATGTGTTCGATATCCCTACGGTCTCGTTGAACCTCACGACCACGCCGGACAACCGTCAGGGAGACCAACGTTGAACTCGGCCGCCGCCCCAGCACACCAGACCGCCGCCGCGCCACCGCCCCCTCCACCTGCGGAGATCACGTACAGCGGGCAGTACTCCGTCAATCCGCTAGCCGGTCCGAGAACCCGTCCTCCGCGTATGCGTACGCTTCCACCCGGACCAGCAGCGCAGGGACGGCTCCGCGCAGCCGGTCACCGCTCGGCACGGAGCAGGGACGCCGCGAGCCTGACCTCGGGCAGTGGGCCGTCGAGTGGAGCCGGCTCCCGGCCGCGAACCGGGTCAGGACGACCATCGCGTCCGCTCGCACCGCCGGGGTGGGATCAGGCCAGATCGTCCGGGTACGGGGCCTCGGACCCCTGACCTGCCAGTTCATCGCCGCCCAGGACTGGCTCACCGTCTACCAGCTACCCGCGTACGCGCATCAGCTGAGGAGCGCGGACCATGAGAGCCCCGGCCGAACTGGACCGCGTCCAGAATCCACGAGCTCTACGGCAACATCTACCACCAGGGCACTGGGGACTCCGCGGCCGCACGCCCGTCGTCCGGGTATGGCTGCCTCGGGGCTGCCTCAGACGCCTGGCTTCACCGTCGGCACGACTGCAGGGCCGGGAACGAACAGATACAGATGGCAGGGGGTATGCCGGGCCGAGATGCCGCACAGGGTCCCGCGCGCGCCCACCGCGTGCTCGACGCCGGGAACGCCGTTCACCTCGCAGGCACCGAATCGGGCCGGCTCCCGCGCTGTTGCGAACGACCAGCCATCGTTCGGGGCATCGATCACGCGCATGAGGATGCCACAGACCTCCCTCGCCTGACCTTGATCACCGACATCGCGCGTTCAACCTGAGGAGCAGTGTCGGTCGACCTCTACCAGTCGGCCGACAGTCTTCCGGGTCGCGCCTGCCGGCAAAGAAGTGGGGGCATCGCGATCCGCCCGAACAGCGCCATCGGCAACCCGTTCGCGCTCCTGCCGGACGCATCGGCCCCAGACGCGTCGATGGCAGCCATCAGCAACGTCCGCAACTGCGTCGAACGCCTCAGACGCCTGGTCCGACTGCCCGGCCAACGAACCAGCCCCTCGCAGCCACCCCCGCGGGGATCGCTCTCACCCACCAATCGGAGCACCTGCCCAGCCTCTTGGACGCAGCGCAGTGCTCCGTCACCTGACCAGCGGCCCGACCTACGACTGGGGTGGTCGCAAGGCGCCGGCGAGGACCGTGGTCACCATCTTGCGGAGGGCGGTGCTCCGTGGCGGGGTGCTTGTCCGGTCGGCGAACAGCAGGTGTCCGGCCCCGACGAGGGTGGGGGCGAGGGTGTCGATGTCGGCGTCACCGGCCAGGCGCCCCGACTCCCGCTCGGCGGTGAGGTACGCGGCGATCATGGCGGTGCCCTGCACGGCCAGTGGGATGCCGGTCAGACCGGCCTCGCGCAGCCGGGCGCGGAGGCCGTCGCGGAAGGTGATGAGCGCGACGATCGCCACCGTGACCGGCCCGAACAGGTCCTGCAGCGCGTCGGTGAGGTTGTCCACCACACTCCCGGTCCCGGCGGCCGCGCGCAGCGTCGCGGTGTGGTCCTCGATGCCGCGGACGCGGTCGAGGACGAGTTCCGCCAGGAAGCCGTCGAAGTCGTCGAAGTGCCGGTGCAGCACACCCTTGGCGCAGTTCGCCTCCTCCGTGACCGCCCTGCTGGTCAACGCGTCGGGCCCGCCCCGAAGCAGGACGCGCTCGGCGGCTTCGAACAACTGGCCGCGCACGTTGTGGATGTGCACCCCTGACGGCATCGTCTCCCTTTCCGTCGCCCCGCCTTAACAAGTGGGCAGCCGCCCATTAGTGTGGGCGCATGCCCACTTTATCGCAGGGACAGCCGGACCCGTCCGGCCCCGAGCCCCACCGCCACCGGCAGACGGCCGAGTCGTTCGGCGTGGACGCCGCACGCTACGACCGCGCCCGACCGCCGTACCCCCAGGCCCTGGTGGACGGGATCGTCGCGGCGAGCCCCGGCCGGCACATCCTCGACGTCGGAGCCGGGACCGGCATCGAGGCCCGGCAGTTCCAGGCGGCCGGCTGCACGGTGCTCGGTGTCGAGCCCGACGAGCGGATGGCCGCCTTCGCGCGACGCAGCCGCATCGAGGTCGAGATCGCGAGGTTCGAGGACTGGCAGCCGGCCGGGCGGCAGTTCGACGCGGTCATCGCCGGCACCGCCTGGCACTGGGTGGACCCCGTCGCCGGCGCGGCCAAGGCGGCCCAGGTGCTCAGGCCCGGCGGCCGACTCGCCCCCTTCCACCACGTCCCCCAGCTCCCGGCCGAGGTGATCGACGCCCTCGCCGAAGCACTCCAACGGGTCGCCCCCGATTCCCCGTTCAACCCCGGCCTGCTCAGAGACCCGGCCGTGGACGCCTACCAGCCACTGTTCGCGAGAATCGCCGACGGGATCCGGCAGGCCCGCAGCTTCAGCGAGCCGGAACAGTGGCACTTCGCCTGGGAGCGCACCTACTCCCGAGAGGAGTGGCTCGACCAGCTCCCCACCTTCGGCGGCCTCACCCAACTCCCCGCAGACAAGATGGCGGAGGTCCTGGACAGCGCCGGGACCGCGATCGACAGGCTCGGTGGCCACGCCACCATGCCCTACACATCCGTCGTGATCACCGCTACCCGCTCCCCTACGGCCTGACCACAGCGAACGGCGGGCGTCGCCGAGCACGAGCAGACTCATGAGCTCGGCGACGCCCCCGGGAGGCGGGAAAGGTTCTCCGACTTGGTGCACCGGACCTCAGCCCGACGGTCCGTCCCAGCGGCCACACGATGGCCGAAGGCCAGCCGATCGGCCCACTGCTGACGCACCATGGAATCCGGAGTCCCAGCAGGACCCACTGCCGACGGAGCGGCTCGACCTACACCCACCCGTCCCGCGACGGGCAGGCAACGCCAAGGAGGAACCGTGCTCCCATCCCCCACCACCGCCGATGACCGCGTCTCCACCGCACGGGCCGCCGCCACCTCGTTCGTCACGACGTCGGGTCCCGGTACCGGCACGCGCCCGTCCCGCGACCACCTGCGCTCCACCGTCGCCGAGTACCTCGCCCGGCACCCCGTCGAGCGCGACGCGCTCTCCGGGCTCCTCGCCGCGCTCGAAGGGGAAGAGGACCCGACGCACCGTGCCTCGCTGCCCGGCCACATCACGTGCTGCGGTGTCGTCATCGACGCCGACGGGCAGGTCCTGCACGTCGAGCACAAGGCCTCCGGGCTGCTGCTCACCCCAGGCGGCCACGTCGAGGCCGGGGACGCCACCCTCCTCGCGGCCGCGCTGCGGGAGATCGCCGAGGAGACCGGCATCCCGCCCACGGGCCTCGTCCTCACGCCGGAGTTCGGGCGCACGCCGATCGACGTCGACGTCCACCGGATCGAGGCCGACGAGGCGAAGGGGGAAGGTCCCCATGAGCACTACGACTTCCGCTTCGCGTTCCGTCTGGCGGCGGCCGACGGCCCCGACCTCGTACTCCAGGAAGAGGAGGTCTCGGGGGCCGTCTGGCTGCCGCAGCACGAGGTCCGGTCGCCGACCCTGCGCGCGAAGCTCCACGACGCCGCCCTGGAGGGGACGGTCGCACCCGTGAACGCGAGCGCCGTGATCCACGACGGACAGGGACGCTACCTGCTGCACCTGCGGGACGTGAAGCCCGGAATCTGGGCACCGGGATGCTGGGACCTGCTCGGCGGCGGCAGGGAGCCGGAGGACGCGACCCCGCTCGACACTGTCGTCCGCGAGCTGCGCGAAGAGGCCGGACTGGAGATCCCCGACCTCCAGCCGTACGCGGTCGACCACGTGACCGGCACCGACGGAACCCTCGTCCCCGTGCAGCTGTTCACCGGCGAATGGCACGGTGACCCCGGCACACTGACGTTGACCGAGGGCCAACTCCTCGCCTGGCGAAGCCCTGAGCAGCTGCCGTACCTGACGATGCTCCCCTCCACCCGGCAACTGCTCGAACGGCACGCCGCCGAACGCCTCGCCTGGCACGCCGCCGAACGCCTCGCCTGCCACACGGACGACACCGTCAGTACAGCCGGCGCCCGGTGGGCGAGGACCGTGGTCGCGTCAGCGCCGCCCGGCACCGAGCCTCACATCGTCGGCGTCCACCTCGTCCTCGAACAGGACGGCAAGGTCCTGCTGGGCCTGCGTCATCCCGACTCGGCGTACGCGGGCGGGATGTGGCACGTCCTCGCGGGTCACTGCGAGTACGAGTCGGCGACGGCGTGCCTGGTACGTGAGGCATATGAGGAGGCGGGGCTGGTCATCAGGCAGGACGATCTCACCCTCGTCCACACCGTGCACGCCGTCGACCGCCCCGGTGACCGGCCCAGGATCCAGCTCTTCTTCCGCGCACGCGCCTGGGAGGGCACGCCCGAGCTGCGGGAACCGGACAAGACCGTCTCCTGGCGGTACGAGGACGTCGACGGCCTGCCGGACGCGATCGTCCCCTACACCCGGGCGGCGCTCGAAGGCATCCGGGCCGGCCGCCCCTACACGGAGATGGGGTGGTCCCGGTGACCGGCTTCTCCGCCGTCGGCGCCGCCTACGCCGAGCACTCCGGCAGCCCCCGGGGCCTGCTGCGCCACGACCTCGTGGAGCGCCGCCTGCGCACCGAACTGCCCGCGTCACCCGCACGGATCCTCGACGTGGGCTGCGGGACCGGCGAGATGACGATCCGGCTCGCCGCCGCAGGACACCGGGTGACCGCTGTCGACCCCGACCCCCGCATGCTGGCGATCACGGCCGGACGGCTCACGGCCCTGCCGGAGCTCCGCGAGCGCGTGGAGCTGGTCGAGGCCGGGATCGACGGCCTCTCCCTCGGCCGTGAGGCGTTCGACGGGGTCTGCTGCCACGGCGTGCTGATGTACCTGGACGAACCGGTGAGGCGCTCGCCCGGCTGGCCGGACACGTGGCACCCGGCGGTCTGCTGAGCGTCCTCGCCAAGAACCGCCGGGCCATCGGGGTACGCGAGGCCCTGGCCGGTGACCACGCGAGCGCGCACCGGCTCATCGCGTCGGGAGCGGAGACCAGTCCCGGCAACCTCGGTCTGGAGACCCGCGGCGACACCGCCGAAGCCCTCGACGCGCTCGCGGCCGGGCACGGGCTCACGCCGCTGCCCTGGCAGGGCGTGCGGATCTTCCACGACCACCTCGACGACACCTGGGCCCCGGGAAGGGCCGCGTACGAAGCGGCGCTCGAACTCGAATGGACGGCCTCCTGGCGCAGCCCGTACAGGGACATCGGCCGCCTCGTCCACACCGTGGCACGCAGGCCGGAACGGAGCCGACCGTGACGCTCACCGGCATCCCCCGTGACACGTCGTCACCCGCGAAGGGCGGCCCTCATGTCCCCTGACCTCCGGCTCGCCGCGACGGGCGGACGTCGTGCCGCCATGGTCGACCGCCTGACCTCCTCAGAGGCCCTGACCGACCCCCTGTTGCGCGACGCACTGCTCCGTGTGCCCCGCGAGGTGCTGCTGCCGCACGCCTACGTCCGGGTCAGCGGCCCGGGCGCGGATCCGATCGACTGGCGCCTCCTCGACGGCTCCCACCCCGACGACCGGGAGGAGTGGCTCGACCTGATCCACAGCGACGATTCGATCCTGCTCCAGCGCGACGGCGAGCGCCTCGGCTCTCTCGGCCGTGGTCCGGTGACCGGCGGCCACATGACCTCGATGTCCACGTTCACCCCCGCCACCGTCGAAGCCCTCCAGGAGCTGGGACTCGCGCCGGGTCGGCGCTACCTGGAGCTGGGGCCCGGGCCGGGGGTCTCGCTCGCGCTCGCCGCCACCGTCACCGGCTCCGGACTCGCGGTCGGCGTGGAGCGGGACGGGCCCATGGCGGCCTTCGCGCGGCGGAACCTCGACCGACTCGGCGTCGGTGCGAAGGTGGTCGAGGGTGACGCGCTCGCCGGGCACGAGCACCGGGCCCCGTACGACCTCATCCACTCCGGCATCGGGGTGCCGTGCGTCCCACCGGCGTGGGTGGAGCAGCTGGCGTCCGGGGGAAGACTGCTCACGACCCGGACGCCGAGCTGGCCCGGCCGACTCCTCGTCACCCGCGCCGACTCCGGCCGGATCGAAGCCGTGCTGCGAGGCCGGCCGCGCGGATACCGGCCGATGCTCGGTTACGCGTGGCTCAGCGCCCTGGGTCACCGCGCCCGGATCGAGGCCGACCCCGGCACGGTGCGGCCCACCCGGCTCGCGCCGCTCGCGGACGACGCGTACGGCTTCTGGCTCGCCGCCGCCCATCTCGCTCCGGGTCTCGTGCGGGACTTCCAGGCGAGGACGATGACGATCGTCGCGCCGGAGGACGACTCCTGGGCCGTGGCCGGCCCCGGCGACGGGACCGTCCGCGTCCACGGCCGGCGCGACGTCTGGGCCGAACTCGAGACGGTGCACGCCCTCTGGGTGCGGGCCGGCCACCCGGAGACGTACCGAGTCGACCTCTCCGACGGCACGGGCACCCAGGCCGTGACCTCCGGCACGGGGCCGACGGCGCTGCACTGGTCACTGCAGTAGCCAGGAACCGGCCACGAGCGCACAGGTGTGGGCTCCCCCGCCTTCCCCGCACCACTGCCGTCCTGCCTCAGGTCCGACGACAGTCCGCCGCACAGAGGGACTTCCTTCTCGGCGAATCCGCACGAAGGGTGGCAAACCACTGTTAGTGTCGGGCGCCTGCCGGGCCCGTACGCGTGCGGCGTGTCCGGTTCGCGTCCACCTCGCGGTCTCCCTGCGGTACTTCAACCCGATCGGCTGCGACCCCGACCTCCGTTCGGGCCTCCAGGTCAGGCAGCCCACCCACGCCCTCGGCGTCATGATCGACGCCTTTCAGGCGGGCCGGGCGTTCCCCGTCACGGGTACCGACTGGGAGACCCGCGACGGCTCCGGCATCCGTGACTACGTCCACGTCCACGATCTCGCCCGTGCCCACGTCGCCGCCCTCCGCCGCCTCGACACCATCACGTCGAGCGACGCGTCGTACCGCGCCATCAATCTGGGCTCCGGCACGGGCACCACCGTCTTCGAGCTGATCAAGGCGTTCGAGAGCGTCACCGGCAAGCCGCTTGCCACCGAGCGGGCGGACCGCCGCCCCGGCGACAACGCCGGTGCCTACCCGGACGTCTCCCTCGCCCGCGAACTCCTCGACTGGGAACCCGCCCTCACCGTCGAGCACGGCATCGCCGACTCGCTGGCCTGGTACGCCCGCCGCGACGTCGTCCTCTCCGATGCGGCGGCCGCGCACGAAGAAGGCCTCTCCCGCCCCTGAAGGGCGGGAGAGGCCGTGTCCGTACGAGGCCGCCGCGTGTGTCCCGGCGACCTCGTCGCCCGGATGCGTCAGCCGGCTTCGACAGGCTGCGCCGGGGCACCGGCGGATCCTACGGACCCGCCGGCCGCATCAGTCCCGTCCGTCTCGTCGGCGAGCCGCTGAAGACCGCTGGTGGTCTTCAGCGGCTTCTCCTTGACGAAGACGACACAGACCAGTGCGAGCAGGGCGAACGGGGCCGCGACGAGGAAGATCTCGCCCGTGGCGACGCCGTACGCGCTCTCCACGATCTCGCGGATCGGGGCGGGGAGGGTCGCCATGTCCGGCATCGCGCCGTGTCCGGCCCCGCCTCCGCCTGCGGGGACTCCGGCGTCGGCGAGCCCCTTGGTGATCTCCGATGCGACGCGGTTGGCCAGGATGGCGCCGAGCACGCTGGTGCCGATGGTGCCGCCCAGGCTGCGGAAGAAGGAGAGGACGGAGGTGGCGGCGCCCAGTTCGGAGGCCGCCACGTCGTTCTGGGCGGCCAGGACCAGGTTCTGCATCAGCATGCCGACGCCGACGCCCATGACGGCCATGTAGACGCTGGTCAGACCGAAGCTCGTGTCGGAGCCGATCGTGGAGAGGAGACCGAGACCGGCCGTCATCGTGGCGCCGCCGGCCACCAGGTAGGCCTTCCACCGGCCGGTCTTGCTGATGATCTGGCCGGCGATGGTGGAGGAGAGCAGGAGCCCCATGATCATGGGCAGGCTCATGAGGCCGGCGACCGTCGGGGACTTGCCCAGGGAGATCTGGAAGTACTGCGAGAGGAAGACGGTGCCGCCGAACATCGCGAGGCCGACGAAGAGGCTGGCGACGGTGGTGAGCGCCACGGTGCGGTTGCGGAAGATGCCGAGCGGGATGATCGGCTCCGGAACCCTGGACTCGACGAACACCGCCGCGACGAGCAGCACCAGTCCGCCGCCGGTCAGGGCCGCGGTCTGCCAGGAGGCCCAGTCGAAGCTGTTGCCGGCGAGCGAGACCCAGATGAGCAGCGCGCACACGCCGGCGACGATCAGGAAGGCGCCGAGGTAGTCGATCTTCGCCTCGCGGCGGGTCGTGGGCAGCTTCAGCGTCCGCTGGAGGAGCACGATGGCGAGCAGGGCGAACGGGACGCCGATGAAGAAGCACCAGCGCCAGCCCAGCCAGGAGGTGTCCACGAGGACACCTCCGATGAGCGGTCCGGCGACGGTGCCGACGGCGAAGACGGCGCCGAATATACCGGCGTACTTGCCGAGCCTGCGCGGCGGGATGATCGCCGCCATCACGACCTGCGCGAGGGCGGTCAGACCGCCGGCGCCGATGCCCTGGGCGACACGGCTGAAGATCAGCAGCCCGACTTCGTGGGAGAACCCGGCGACGAGGGAGCCGACCACGAACAGGCCGAGGGAGATCTGGAGGAGCAGCTTCTGGTTGTAGAGGTCGGCCAGCTTGCCCCACAGCGGCACCGTCGCCGTCATGGCGAGCAGCTCGGCGGTGACGACCCAGGTGTACGAGGACTGGCTCGCCCCGAGGTCGGCGATGATCCGGGGCAGCGCGTTGGCGACCACGGTGCCGGCCAGGATGGAGACGAACATGCCCGCCATCAGGCCGGACATGGCTTGGAGTATCTGACGGTCGGACATGGATGCGGGGGCCGCCTCGGCCGGCGCCGCTGGTGATTTCACAGCTTCTCTCTCAGTGTTCGTGGGTCGCCGGACCGCGTGCGTCGTCGTACGAGCGGCGGGCGGCGGTGCTTCCCGGGGGGGGAAGCGTTCGATGGGCGGGTGGGACGGGGGCCGACCGGTCAGCGCGCTTCGGATCCGGCGGGTGCGTCGGCCTTGCCGTCTCCGTCGGTTCCGTCGGCTCCGCCGGTTCCGCCGAGCGGCGCGGGTGGCGCGGGGAGACCGGCGGCAAGGTGCTGGAACGTCTCGCGGAAGACGTCCGCGAAGGCGACCTCGTCCTGCCGGACGGACCAGTGCTCGACGGCGATGCGGACGGCCGTCGTACCGACGGCGGCGAGCAGGCGGGGATACAGCCCCAGCGCCCGCCGGCGCTTCTGGTCCTCGTCGGCGTCGAGTGAGGCGTCGAGTGAGGGACGGCCCTCGGCGAAGAGCGGTGAGCCGGCTCCGATGCGTTCGGCGAGCGTCTCGGCGAGGCCGACCTCGTCCGTGAGGTGGGCGCCGATGGTTCGCGCGAGCAACTGGGGTGTCCGGCGCAGGACTTCGGCGTGCAGCTGCCACAGCTCGCGTTGCTGCTCGATCTCCCCGAGCTCGGCCGCCAGGGCGTCGCGGAGGACCTCCAGGGGGGTGAGCTCGGCGGGTGCGGCGAGCACGGCACGCCGGACGCGGTCGCTGGAATCCGCGCCGATCATGACGAAGACCTCGTCGCGGGAGTCGAAGTAGTTGAAGAACGTGCGCGTGGAGACGCCCGCCGACGCGCTGATGGCGTCGACGGTGACGTTCTCGACGCCGTGCTCGGCCGCGAGACGCACCGCCGCCTCCACCAACGCGGCCCGGGTCGCCCGCTTCTTGCGCTCTCTGAGCCCGCCCGACGCAGGGCCTGCTTCTGCCATACATGCATGTTACGCAAAAATGCACGGTCTGCAAAAATCTGCCCATCGGGGCCTACGCGGTTCCGGAGTGCGGGCGCTGACACGGTGCGACGGGCGTGTCAGGCGTCAGGCGTGTCAGGCGTGTCAGGCGTGTCAGGCGTGTCAGGCGTGTCAGGCGTGTCAGGCGTGTCAGGCGGCATCTTTCGGCGGATGATCCGGTGAAACCATGAGACGAGCGCCTGGCGGCCGCAAGGATGGCCGCATGGACCAAGAGGACGTGAATCCGGAGGGCTGCGACGTGGTGGTGAGGGTCCCCGTCGAGCCGGTCGAGGCCGCCATGGAGGCCGATGCCCGTGACGCGGCGCTGCACAACAGCACTTTGGCCGTACGAGGCCCTCTGTTCGGGGTGGCCGCGCAGGGCGCCGGGGACGGGCGTCGGTGGCGGGTGGTCGTCGAGGTCACGCACGCCTGTCCGCAAGAAGCCCGCGACGGGCTGAACTCGCTGCTCTGGTACCGGGCGAAGGACGAGGCCGGGGACCGGGCGGAGAGACGGGCTCTGCTCGCGGCGGTCGCCCGGTTGGAGCGCGAGTGCGTCGACGAGCTCACCGTGCTCGGTACCCGCTTCCGCGTGGTGCGGGCCGAGGAGTACGCGGGCATGGACGTCCACGGTGACATCGAGATGCCGCGGCCGACCGACCCCGAACCTCCCGTCCCCGACTGGGGTCGCGGCGCGGGTGGCCCGAAGATCGACGACGGACTGGTGCTGGACCCGGACGCACCGCTCTCCCCCGTCCAGGCGGCGGAGATGCTGTCGTTGCGGTCCCTGGTCTACACCGGGAGCAGGTTCCCCCACCGCGTACTGCGCGACTCCGAGCGCGCCCGCGACAGCCACCCCGACGTCTTGCTCATGCCCGCCGTGTTCCGGATCGTGGAGCGGTCCGGCAGCGGGCCCTGGACACCGGGCAGCGGCCTGCACGCCACCGCCCACGACGCACGTCGGACCCTGGACTTCTCCCTGGTCTGGTGGGAACCGCGCTCGCGCGGATTGATCTCCCAGGACTCCGCGGAGGACTTCCTCACGCCCCGCGACGCACGCACCCTGGTCGCCGGTGGCACCCACCCCGCCGTCGCGGAGCTCGCGGTGTACGCCGAAGCCGCCGACCGGCTCCGCGCGGAGCGGCTCGACCAGGTCGAGGTCCACGGGACCACCTCCCGGATCGGCCGCACCCGCCGCCTGCTGCGCTGGGGTCCCGACGGGCCGGAGGGGCCGCGGCCTTCCGACATCGACAACCACGCCCCGAGTGCCATGCACCCGCCCCTCGACGAGGACGGCCGGGTCCTCCCCGAAGAGCCCGAGGAGCCCCGGGGGCCCGAGGAGGGCGACGCGGATTCGTGACCCGGTGGATTGTCAGTGGTCCCCCCTACGGTGACACCATGCCGACGCCCGCTGGGCTCCCCCGTCCCACCCCCACAGCTCCCTTGATCAACGCGCGCATCCGGGAACTCATGGAACAGCCGCGCAGCGAGTGGCGCACCACCGAGTACCGGCGCCTGCTGACGCTGTGGGCCAGGACGAGCGAGGGGGTCCCCGGCCGGCAGGGCCCGGAGTTCGTGACCGCGGCGTAGGGGCTCAGTTGCCGACGAACGTGCGGCGTAGCGGGCTCAGTTGCCGACGAACGTGAGGCTGGTCGCGTCGTAGCGGGTGCCCGCGATCTGCTCCGGCGGGGCGGCGGCCTCGATGGCGGCCAGGTCCTCGGCCGTCAGCTCCACGGTCAGCGCCGCGAGGTTCTCCTCCAGGTACCGCTGCCGCCGGGTGCCGGGGATCGGCACCACGTCGTCGCCCCGGTGCTGCACCCACGCCAGGGCGAGCTGGCCGGTGGTGACCCCCTTCGTCTCGGCGAGCTCGTTCAGCTTGGCGACGATCGCGAGGTTGCGTTCGAGGTTGCCGTCGGCGAAACGCGGCTGCCCGCGCCGCACGTCCGTCTCGGCCATGCCCTCGACCGAGGCGTACCGTCCCGTCAGGAAGCCGCGCCCGAGCGGGGAGAACGGGACCAGGCCGATGCCGAGTTCGCGGCAGACCGGGGCGATCTCCGCCTCCAGGTCGCGGGTCCACAGCGACCACTCGCTCTGGAGCGCGGCGATCGGATGCACCGCGTGCGCCCGTCGGAGCGTCTGGGTACCGGCTTCGGACAGTCCGAGATGGCGGACCTTCCCGGCCTGTACGAGTTCGGCCATCGCCCCGACGGTCTCCTCGATCGGCACCTGCGGGTCGACCCGGTGCTGGTAGTAGAGATCGATGTGGTCGACCCCGAGCCGGCGCAGCGACGCCTCGCACGCCTCCCGCACGTAGGCGGCGTCGCCGCGGACCCGGGTGGGCTCGCCCAGGCGGTTGGCGAAGCCGAACTTCGTGGCCAGCACCACCTCGTCGCGGCGCCCGGCGACGGCGCGTCCGATGAGTTCCTCGTTGTGTCCGGCGCCGTAGAAGTCGGCGGTGTCCAGGAGGGTCACCCCGAGGTCGAGAGCGCGGTGCAGGGTCGCGAGCGACTGCTCGTCGTCCGAGGCGCCGTAGCCGTGGCTCATCCCCATGCACCCCAGGCCCTGCGCGGACACCACCAGGTCGCCCAGCTGTCGGGTGGAAACGTCGGTCATGATGCTGCCTCCTGCGTTCGGATCCATCACCCGGGACGCTAGGTATTGGAGTGCACTCGAAGTCAACCGAGTCCCGCTCCCGGACCCGGATTCTGCATGCTTGCCTGTTTCAGCCATGACCGATCAGGTTCGCGCCGAATTTGACGGATCGGGACTCCGTCGTCTCAAGGACTCCCTGGTGCTCTCGGGCGAGGACGTCGTCCTCCAGTGGGACGGACCGGACACGATGGCGTACACGATCCAGGGCCGGACGGCCTGACGGAGGCGGTCTCGCAGCGGACGGGGGCCGGGTGGCAGTGGTCGCCGAAGGCGGGCAGGGAGCCGAAGCGGGACGCCACCTACACCCTGGTGGCCACCTCCCGGACGCCGCACCAGGAGCCGGGCTACTTCCTCACCACGACCGTCCACCTGCGCCACCCCGAGTTCGACAGCGCCACCTCCACCCACGGGGTGCGCACCCCGTGGGTGGAGGGCACCGCGGACAAGGGCCGGATCACCTTCACCACGCAGGGCGTGCAGGTCCACGACGACTCCCACACGCCCGGCACCGTCTCGGCCGCGAAGGCCGAGGTGGACGGCGTCAGCACGACGTGGGTACGGGGCCGTGCCGACGGCGCCGGGTGGATCTAGCTCCAGCCTGGCGGCATCCAGGTCGGGCGGGGCGCGGGAAGCGACTTGGGGACCGTCACGGCCGACAAGGTCGGCGCGAACGCCGTGAACACCACGTGGGTGGGCGACCACGACTCCGGCAAGGGCTGGATCGAGTTCCCGCAGTCCGGGGTGAGCGTCCGCAGGAACGGACAGCGGGAGTGGGGAACCGTGGCCGCCGACAAGGCCGGCCTGAACGGCGTCAACACCAAGTGCGTGCAGGGCCGCGACGGCGGCGCCGGCTGGATCGAGTTCCCGGCCGCCGGTGTGAACGTGTTCCAGGGCGCCGGGAACCGCCAGTGGGGAACCGTCGCCGCCGGTACGGCGGACCTCGACGACCTGGTCACCCACCGGGCCCAGGTCAAGGAGCGCCTCACCCTCCACGGCGGGCTGACCGTCGACGACGTCCTGGAGACGCAGGACGGGCCCCCTCGGCTTGTCGTCCACGGCCGGCTCGACGCCGAGGGCGAGGTGAACGCCGCGGGGAAGGTCGGCGTCGGCGGCGACCTCTCCGTCGACGGCGACGTCGTCGTCCACGGTGATGTCCGGCCCCTGCGGAACCTGGACGTCGCCGGTCTGGTGACCGCGTGCGACCTGACGGTCAGGGACAAGCTGAAGACGGACCACGAGCGGTTCGCGCTCGTCGTCCACGGGGAGTCCCTGTTCCTGGGGAAGCTGACCGCCAACCGGCTCCTGTCCGTCCGGACCGGGGACGCGTGGGTCATGCACGTCAACGACGACATGGTGGCGATCCAGGGCGACCTGCGGGTCCACGGGGCGTTCCGCTCCGACAGCTGAGCGTCATCGGACGACGGCCGCCCGGCAGGGAGAACGGGCCCGCCGGGCGGTCGTCGCTCGGATGTCGCTCACCTCCGACCCCTGGTGGCGCCTGCATGCTCTGCGGCATACTTTCGGTATGCCAGACACGAGCGTCAGGATCGACGAGGCGACGCGGGACCGGTTCAAGGCCCTCGCCGACGCCGCCGGGCTGTCCGTGAAGGACTACCTGGAGCGCGTGGCCGACGAGAAGGAGAGCGAGCAGCTCCTCGACACCGCCACCGCCGCCTTCCGGCGCGCCATCGGCGCTCCCGGTATCGCCGGCCGCTTCGACGCCGACTTCGGCGGGCTGCCGCCCGTCAAGCACGAGACCGAGCGGGCGGCCTGACCCCGTGCGGCTGCTCGTCGACGCCCGCTGGCTGCTCGACCGCCAGGAGGAGATCCTCCGCAGGGACCTCACGGTCAGCGACTACTCGGTCCTGGCCGGGATGGCCGCCCGGCACCGGGTGAACACCCCGCACCTCGACCAGGCCGACCCCGACGCCTTCTGGCGCGCCGCGGTCTTCCTGCAGGAGTGCGTCCTGCTCCGCCCGCTGCCCACCCGCAACGAGCTCTACGGCTACGGGGTCGCCATCGCCTACCTGGAGGCCTCCGGCCACCGGGTCGACACCTCGTACGAGCCCTGGCGCGATCTCATCCGCGACATCCAGGCCCTGCGGCTCACGAGCTACGACACGGCCGACCGGCTCCGGTCCTTCCGGCAGCAGCCGTAGGCGGTTCTCGCGGTCCAGCGGTGCTTCACCGACTGCCGGCGACGATCGCCCACAGCAGGCGTCCACACGGACACGGTGCCGGTTCGACGCCTCCCGCGCGTGAGTACGCGCACTCACCCGTGCGTGAACGGCCGAGCTGTGTCTTGACCGTCGTGCGGAGCGTCTGGGTGGGTGATCAACGGGCCGGCGGACGCGTTACGGTCTCCCTTTTCGCCGCCTTCGAAAGGAACCGTCATGAATCTGCCCGCATCAGGCAGGCGCGTCCTCGTCAGTGGTGCGTCGCGGGGCCTCGGGCGTGCGGTGGCTCAGGCGTTCGCGGCCAACGGCGACCGGGTCGCCGTGCACTTCGGCTCACGTGCCGAGGATGCGCGCGTGACCTTGGAGTCCCTGGCCGACACGGGGCACGTGCTGGTCGGCGGCGACCTCGCGAACCCGGCGGGGGCGGCCGCCGTGGTGGAGATGGCCACGGAGGCGCTCGGCGGCATCGACGTGCTGGTCAACAACGCGGCGGTGAACATCCGCCACCCGCTGGCCGAGACCCCGTACGAGGAGTGGGTGGCGGTGTGGCAGCGACACGTCGCGGTGAACCTGCTCGCGACCGCGAACCTGAGCCATCTCGCGGCCCGGCTGATGATCGAGCAGGGTACGGGCGGGCGGATCGTGAACATCGGCTCCCGGGGCGCCTTCCGGGGGGAGCCCGACCATCCTGCCTACGGGGCGACCAAGGCCGCCGTGCACTCCCTGGGTCAGTCGCTCGCCGTCTCGCTCGCATCTCACGGGATCGCCGTCGCGTCCGTCGCCCCCGGCTTCTTCGCGACCGAGCGCGTCGCGCCGCGCCTGGACGGCCCCGAGGGCGAAGCGATCCGTGCGCAGAGCCCGTTCGGCCGGGTGGGCTCGACCGAGGAGATCGCCACCGCGGTGCTCTGGCTCGCCTCCCCCGCCGCCGAGTGGTCCTCCGGGACGATCCTCGACCTCAACGGAGCCTCGCACCTGCGGAGTTGACACTCCCGTACGGGAGAAGGCCCGCCCCCTGCCCGGGTCCCCGGACAGGGGGCGGGCCTGAGCCGCTCCGCCCGTCAGGCCCTCACGCCTCCTCGGGCTCCCAGCGGAGCAGGTCGCCCGGCTGGCACTCCAGCACGTCACAGAGCGCAGCGAGCGTCGCGAACCGCACCGCCTTGGCGCGGCCGTTCTTGAGCACCGCCAGGTTGGCGGGCGTGATCCCCACCCGGTCCGCGAGCTCGCCCACGGACATCTTCCGCCGGGCCAGCATCACATCGATGTCGACGGTGATGGGCATCAGATGACCTCGTCCAACTCGGCCTGCATCCGCGCGGCTTCGACGTCCCGGGCGACGGCCTGGGCCAGCAGCATCCGCAGGACGAGCACGATGAGCGCGACGCCGAGGATGGCGAGGCCGATCCCGCCCATGATGACGGTGACGCCGGGGTCGTCCCGCTGGCCCGGCGCGTTGAGGGCGGTGACGGCGAACCACAGCAGGGCGGCGGCGACGATCGCGCCGATGACGCCGTCCACGTACCGGAAGGCGGCGTGGGAGAAGACGGTTCCCTTGCGCACCATCGCCACCAGTCGCCAGACGCAGACCAGGGCCACCTGGGCCGCCGCCATCCCCAGGACCACGATCAGGCGCAGCGGGGTGAGGGGGAGCGACCCGTCCTCCGGGTCGCCACCGCTGACGACCATCCACACCATCATGACCTGCACCAGTACGGTGCCCGTGAGCACCACCGCGAGCACGGCGCGCAGCGCGCGCACTGTCAGCTTCCCCACGGCCCCTCCTTCCATCGAATCACGATGGGAATCTATCGAATCTCGATAGGTGAAGCAAGGGTCGGCCGCTATCGAGGTGACGTCGCCCGCGCAGGGTCGTTTCCTCGGTATGCATGTCTCCCAGACGAACGGCACTTCCGACCGCACCGCCCGCATACCCGCCCCGCGGTCGCCCTCCCGCGACGCGGCCGAGGCGGCGCTGGTCGAGCACTACCCCGCACTCGTCCGGCTGGCCCACCTCGTCCTGCCTCCGGCCCTCGGCCGCCACCGCCGGGTGCTGGCGGCCCACGCCCTGGTGCAGCGGAGCCTCGCCAGGCGGGGAGGACCGCGCCCCGGAGGCCGCGGCACCGGCGGGGAGGACTCCGCTCACGACTGGCTCCGCGAGCGGGTCGTCCGCGGTGCCCTGCGGCCGCCGCTCGCGGTATCGATCGGGGTGGCCCTGCCCGGGGCGCTCGGCCTGCGCGTCTTTCCCCGGGCCGGCGGCACGGACGAACTCGCCCTCGACCGCACGCTCGCCGCGGCGGATCCCGCGACGCGAGCGGCCCTCGCCCTGACGGCACTCGAAGGCCTCGCCCCGACGTCCGTCGTCGCTCTGCTGCGCGCGGTCGGCGTGGCCGATCCCGAACGGGCGGTGAGCAGCGCCGAACGGTTGGGCGCGAGCTGCGGACCCGGCACGGCCGGACTGCTGCGGGGGCCGGAGTTCGATCCCTGCACGGTCCATCTGCGGCCCACCGACCTGCTGGGGCGCCGCAGGCGCGTCCGGTTCGCCGCCCTCGCGGGCGTCCTCGTCCTGCTCGGCGGGTCAGCCGTCGCCGCCCTGGGAGCGCCCGCGTCCACCCCGCGCCCGGCGGTGTCCGCCGCTCCCGCCGGAGTGGTTCCGGTCCGTGTCCCGGCCGAGCGATGGGCGGACACCTCTCGCGTCGACTTCACGGCCTGGCCGGCGCGCGGCGCCCGGGCCGACGACCAGGGGCTGCTCCGGCGGGCCGTGGCCGCGTGGACGGGAGGCTCCCCTCGTACAGCCGGGTCCGAGCCTCGTACCGCCGGGTCCGAGCCGCGTACACCCGGGTCCGAGCCGGGTACACCCGGATCCGATCGATCCGAGCGGCGTACACCCGGATCGGAGCCGCCTTCGCTGCTGTACGCGGGGGACGTCGACGGAACCAGGGTCGTCCTGCTGCACACGGGTCGCTCGCTCGTCCGCTACACCGAACCGGGCGCAGCGCACGCCCGCCCCACCGTCGTGGTGACGCGGGCCGACGACAGCGACGTGACGACAGCGGCGGCCGTCGTCCTCGCGCGGGCCGGAGGACGGACCCGGTATCTCCTCGCCCCCTGGATCGCGGAGGCGGGAGTGCGGGACCTACGGGATCCCCGTACCGCCGCCCGGCCCCTTCGGGTGTCGGCCGACGGAGCCACCGATCCCGTGAGCGACGCCGCACCGCGGACCGGACCGGGCGCCTGCGCCGGCGTGACAGCCCTCCAGCTGCGCTCGTCGACGCGCATCGTGGAGGACCACGCCTTCCTCCTCGCCGATCTCGGCGGACTCAGCCCCGTCCACCTGACCTGGACGCCCCTCCCCGTGCCGGGGGACCCCGCGCGCAGCCCGCGCGAGGCCGCCGGGCCTCTCGGCCTGGCCGCCTGGTCGCACGCGGCGTGTTCCCTGCCGCTCCTGCGGGACAGCGGTGTCCGTGCCGTCAACCGGTGGGAGTTCGCCGCGCAGACGCTTCCCGAACGGGCGGGACGGGCCCTGTGGATCTGCTCGCGCGCCGACACCTGGGAGGGACGCGGGCGGGCGGACGTCACCCTGGAGCTGCCCGGCGGCGCCGTCCCCGTCACGACGGTGCGCGACACCGCCGCCTGTGGCCGTTTCGGTCAGGACGTCCTCGCCGGAACGTTCTGGTCGGCGCCCCACGGGACGCGCTACCTGCTGGCCGCGGGCAGCAGGCGCGTCATGGGCGTCAGCGCGGACGGTGCGGTAAGGGCCGGGGCGCGGGGGCGGGTCCTGGCCGTGCGCGCGGGCACGTCCGCGCCGTTCCGGCTGAGCGGACGGCTCCCGGACGGCTCGTCCCTGCCCGGCTGGACGAGCCGGACGGCCGAGGGAGGCGGGTGAGGGGAGGGCTGAGCCGCATCCCTCGCATCGTTCGGTTCCGTCTCGCATCGTTCGCGCAGCGTTCGCGCCGTAGAGTGGGTGACATGCCCGAAGCGACCCACGGAGTCACGACCGGAGCCGTCGCCCGGCGCCTGGGCGTCTCTCCGACCACCGTCCGTTCCTGGGAGCAGCGGTACGGGATCGGACCCGCGGTCCGGTCGAGCGGCAGGCACCGGCGGTGGATGCCGGGGGACATCGCGCTGCTCGAGGACATGTGCCGTCTGACGGCCACGGGAGTACCTCCTGGTGAGGCGGCGAGGGTGGTGCTCGGGCAGCGGCCCGAGGCACTTGCCGACGAGACCGCGTCCCTCCCCGTCCCCGAGACCGCCCCCCTCCCGGGCGACGAGGCGGAGCCCGTGGCGCACGGGGACGGTCGGCAGCCGGGCTCGGGCAACGGACTCCCCCTCGGCGATGTCCGGCAGGAGTGCCGCGGTCTGGCCCGCGCGGCGGTACGGCTCGACGCCACGTCCATGGAGGTCCTGCTCCGGCAGGTCATCGACGAGCACGGTCTTGTCACCGCCTGGGAGGAGGTCATGGTGCCGACGCTGCACGCCGTGGGGCGCAAGTGGGAGTCGTCGAACGACCGGTACGTCGAGGTCGAGCACCTGTTGTCGTGGCAGGTCTCGACCGCTCTGCGGCGGGCGGCGGTGGCCCGGACTCCGACGGTGAAGGGGCCGCCCGTCGTCCTGGCGTGCGTACCGGCGGAGGCCCACACCCTGCCGCTGGAGGCTCTGGCCGCGGGCCTGGCCGAACGGGGGCTGCCCGTCAGGATGTTCGGCGGTGCCGTTCCCGCCGAGGCCCTGGACGCCGCGGTACGCAGATCCGGTCCCGCGGTCGTCGTCCTGTGGTCGCAGGCGCGCTCGACGGCGAGCCACGCGCTGGCCCGGCACGTGGCGGGGGTGTCGTTCGGGCTGCGCGGTGCCCGGACGGCACCCCTCGTCCTCCTGGCGGGTCCTGGCTGGGCGGGCCCGCCGCCCGGCGACGGCCTGTTGCGGCCCGGTGGACTGCGCGAGGCGCTCACGGTGATCTCCAGCGTCTACGGGGATCCCGGTCACGGGGCGGGCGGGTGAGCGCGCGAGCCCTCCGTGCGACGCGGGGGACGGGGGAAGAAGCCGCTCGTCCGTGCGCGGTAGTCGGCGTATCCGGGGCGCCGTGACATGTGGTTCTCGAGGAGCCTCTTGCCGCTTCCGAAGATGAGGAGGCCGCTCATCACCAGGGGGGAGACCACGGTGAGCGCAGCGGTCTGCCATGAGGCGCACGCCATCAGGTAGAGGCCCCACCACACGAGGAAGTCGCCGAAGTAGTTGGGGTGGCGGGTCCAGCTCCACAGGCCCCGGTCCATGATGCGGCCCTTGTTCGCGGGGTCGGCCTTGAACCGGGCGAGCTGATGGTCCCCCGTGGCTTCGAAGAACAATCCGGCCGCCCACAGCGTCAGTCCGGCGACGGCTGCGACGTCGAGGGGCGTGGGCACGAGCGAGGCGACCTGGACGGGCAGGGACACGAGCCAGACCAGGGCGCCCTGGAGGAGGTAGACGGTGCGCAGCGCGTAGAGACGCCGACTCCCCCGGGCTCGGGCCAGCATGCGCGCGTACCTCGGGTCTTCGCCGTGTCCGCGCCCGCGCCGGGCGATGTGGACGGAGAGCCGCAGTCCCCACAGGACGGTGGCGAGGGCGACGACGGCCCTGCGGCCGTCGTCACCGTATCCGTCGGAGAGGAGCCAGGAGACCGCGGCCACGGCGGCGAAGGCGACACCCCACGCGATGTCGACGATGCGGTGGAGGCCTCTGGCGTCGCCGATGACGAAGGTGATCAGCATGACGGTCACCGCCGCACCGGCCGAGGCCGCCAGGAGGGGCGCGAGGGCGCCGATGTCGATGGCTGTCACGCGGGTCCCCTTCCCGCGTCGTTCGCGAGTCGGCCGCCCTTGTCCGCTCCCGTTCCGCGCCGCCCGTCCTCGTCGTCTCCCGTTCCGCGCCGCCCGTCCTCGTCGTCTCCCGTCCCGCGCCGTCCGTCCTCGGTGAGTACGAGCTGGCGGACGTCGAGGTAGTGGGCCCGGAAGCCGGCCTCCGCGTGGGCGAGGTAGAGCTCCCACATGCGGCGGAAGACCCGGTCGAAGCCGAGTGCGTCCACGGCTTCGCCCGCGTCCAGGAACGTCTCGCGCCACAGCCGGAGCGTCTCGGCGTAGTGCTCGCCGTATCCGGCGTCGTGGACGATGTCGAGTCCTGCCGCGGAGCTGTGCCGGGCGATGGCCTCCCGGGAGGGGACGAGGCCGCCGGGGAAGACGTACTTGCTGATCCAGGTGTGGGTCCGGGCGGTGGCGAGCATCCTGTCGTGCGGCATCGTGATGGCCTGGAGCACGGCACGGCCGCCGGGCGCCAGGAGTCCGCGCAGGGACGTGAAGTAGGAGCGCCAGTACTCGGGGCCGACGGCCTCGATCATCTCCACGCTGACCACGGCGTCGTAGCTGCCGCTCGTCTCCCGGTAGTCGCGGAGTTCGACGTCGACCCGGTCGGCGAGACCCGCCGCTCGGATCCGCTCCGTCGCCAGGGTCTGCTGCTCGGCGGAGAGCGTGATGGTCCGGACCTGGGCTCCGCGGGCGGCGGCGCGCAGGGCGAGTTCGCCCCAGCCCGTACCGATCTCCAGGAGCCGGGTGCCGGGGCCGACCCGGGCCAGGTCGAGGAGCTGGTCGATCTTTCGGTGCTGGGCCGCGGTGAGATCCGCGCCGTCCGCCGGCAAGGAGGCGAAGACGGCGGACGAGTACGTCAGGCCGGGGTCGAGGAACAGGGCGAAGAGGTCGTTGGAGAGGTCGTAGTGGCGGCGGATGTTCTGACGGGCTCCGTCGAGCGAGTTGCGGTCGCGGGGAGGCCTCCTGTGCGCCCATGCGCCGCGCAGTCGGCGGAGCGGCGCCGGGACGAGGTCGTCGACATGGCGGGCGAGGGTGGTGAGCAGGGCGACGAGGTCGTCGCTGTCCCATTCGTCGGCCATGTAGGACTCGCCGAAGCCGATGAGGCCGTCCGCGCCGATCCTCCCGTAGAAGGCCTGGGGGTCGTGGAGCGTCAGCGTCGGCGTGTTCGCCGGGCCCTCCGGCGTCCCGTTCGTGGTTCCGGCGTTGTACGGCGTGATCGTCCGCACCGCCAGGCGGGCGAGGGCCCGGTCCACGACGGTGCGCGCGACGGCCGTGCGCAGGGCGGAGGCGCGGGGGCGCCGGGCCACGTCGGGCCATCGTTCGGGATCGACCGGATAGGGGCTGTTGGCACCGTCGGGTACGACGACCGCGCGCGGCAGGCGAGTCACAGCATTCCTTCTTGGGTGGGAGGGGTGGGCCGGGAACGGACGGGCAGTCCCTTGAGGTGGAGGCGGATTCCGTGGAGGCGTATCCCGAGTGAGACGGCGGCGGTCGACCACGGGTGGCGCAGGGCGAGGGCGAGGAGCGTCCGTGGCCCGGCGGTACGGCGGGTGCCGCGGACGGTGGCGGTCAGGGGGTGGGGGCCCTCCGCGTGGCGGAGCTGGACGGTGAGGTCCAGCCGGTCGTCGGGCAGGGGCAGGCGCATGCGGTAGGAGCCCTCGACGTCGAAGAACGGTGAGACGAAGAACTCCTTGGGGACCTCGTCGCGGCCCTGCGGGTCGGGTCGCAGGAGGTAGCAGTGCCGCTGCCCGTAGGTGTTGTGCACCTCCGCGATCACGCAGACGAGGCTTCCCTCGTGGCTGTGGCACCAGTACAGGGTGAGGGGGTTGAAGACGTGCCCCAGGACGCGCGCGTGGCAGAGCATCAGGACCGTGCCGACGGGTTCGGGTACGCCGTTGGCCGCGAGGAAGGCGTCCACGCCGGAGCGCAGCGTGGGCGCGGCACCGCCGAAGTGGTCACGGGGGTCGAAGCGGGCGAGGGGACGCAGGGCGCGGGGGAGTCCGGGCAGGTCGTCGATGTCGACGAGCCAGAAGTACGTGCGGTGGCGGAGCCCGTACCGCAGCGGGGTGACCCGCGTGTGCACGACTTCGCTCGGGTACAGGGCGGGGACCTGCGGGAACGGATCGGCGCGTCCGGGCCCGGGAGGCTCTGCGACCACGGATGGTCCTGCGGCGCGCGCGGCGCGTTTCCCGTTCACCAGTCCACTCCGAGCGTCCGGGCCGCCTCGGCTCCCGACCGGCAGCCGTCTTCGTGGAAACCCCAGCCGTGGTAGGCGCCGGCATAGGCCGTGACGGGGGTGTTCAGCTCCGGGAGCCTGCGCTGCGCGGCGACGGATGCGGGGGTGTACACGGGATGCTCGTAGGTCATCCGGGCCAGCACGGTGGACGGGTCGACCCGTGTCCCGGGGTTGAGCGTGACGATGTGGGGCTCGTCGCAGCGCAGTTGTTGCAGGCGGTTCATGTCGTAGCTGACCTGGACGGCTCCGGGGCGGGCGGTGCAGGAGGGGAGCCGGTAGTTCCAGGAGGCCCTCGCGTGCGGGCTCCGCGGCAGGACGGTGGCGTCCCGGTGCAGCAACGTCGGGTTCCGTGAGTAGGTGAACGCTCCGAGGACGCGCCGTTCCCGCTCGGTCGGGTCGGCGAGCAGCCGCAGCGCCTGGTCGGGGTGGAGGGCCAGGACGACCGCGGCATGGGTGGTCGCGTCGCCGTCCTCGGTGATGACGCGGGCGTGGTCGGCTCCGCGTACGACGGTCCGGACGGGCGTGGAGGTCCGGACGGCGGTGATGTCCTTCGCGAGGCGCGCGACATAGGCGGCGGAGCCCCCGGTGACCGTCTTCCACCGGGGGGACCCGGTCACCGACAGCAGGCCGTGGTGGTCGAGGAACCGGAAGAGGTACCCCGCGGGGTACCGGAGCGCGGTGTCCGGTGCGCAGGACCACACGGCCGAGACGAGCGGGATCGCGAAGTGGCCGACGAAGTACGGCGTGAAGCGGTGGCTGCGGAGGAAGTCGCCGTACGTCATCGTCTCGTCGTCGGCTTCGAGGAGGCGGCGTGCGGCCCGGTGGAAGCGTGGAACGCCCGCGAGCATGCGCAGGTGGGAGGCCCGCCGGACGTTTCCGCCGCCGAGCAGGCCTCGTGGCCCGCGGGCGCCGGCGTACTCCAGGCCGCAGCCGTCGCATCGGACGGACATGCTCATCTCCGCGTCCTGGGTCGCCACGCCCAGCTCGTGGAAGAGGCGCACGAGATGCGGGTAGGTCCGCTCGTTGTGGACGATGAAGCCCGTGTCGACCCGGACCGTCCCGCCGTCGCGCAGGGGCAGTTCGTGGGTGTGGGCGTGGCCTCCGAGCCGTTCGTCGGCCTCGTACAGGGTGACGTCGTGGACACGGGCCAGGAGGTGTGCGGCCGTCAGGCCGGCCACTCCCGCCCCCACCACGGCGATGCTGCGGCGGTTCATGTTCTTCACCCGTCCAGGCTCCGGCCGGCCGACACCTGCCGACAACTCGCATCGGTTGCGCGTCGAATTAGGTACGAGGGGAGCGCCGGGGCCTTCCCTCGCGTGCGCCGCCGCGGCCCGCCGCGGGCTGACCGGGCGGGCCGGCCCGCCCGGTCAGCCCGCTTCGCGCGCCAGCCGGAAGCGCGCCAGACCGTCCGCGAGCCCGACGAGCGGGTCGGGATAGTCGTACCGGGCGCGGTCCAGGCCGGTGAGGGTCCACGGCTGGTGCACGGCGGGTGCCGGGAGGTCGGCGAGTTCGGGGATCCAGCGGTGTACGAAGCGGCCGTCAGGGTCGTAGCGCTGCGCCTGACGTACGGGGTTGAGGACGCGGTTGGGCCGTGTGTCGGTGCCCGTGCCCGCCACCCACTGCCAGTTCAGCTGGTTGTTCGCCACGTCGCCGTCCACCAGGAGGCCGAGGAAGTGACGGGCGCCCTCCCGCCAGTCGATGTAGAGGGTCTTGGCCAGGAACGAGGCGGTGATGAGGCGTCCCCGGTTGTGCATCCAGCCCTCGTGGGCGAGCTGGCGCATCGACGCGTCGACGATCGGGTATCCGGTCCTGCCCTCGCGCCACGCCTGGAGATCGGCCCGCGCGTCCGCGTCCCGGCGCCAGCCGTCGTGGCGGGGGCGGTAGTCGTCCGTCGCGGTCCCCGGCCGGGCGGCCAGCACCTGCTGGAAGTAGTCGCGCCAGCACAACTGGCGGATGAAGGCCTCGGCGCCCGCGCCACCACGCGCCCGCGCGCGGTGCACCGCCTCGACGGGCGAGAGGGCTCCGAAGTGCAGATAGGGCGACAGCCTCGACGTCGCGTCGCCGGCGAGGTCGTCATGCTGTTCCTCGTAGGTGTCGAGGTGCCGGGCGAGCCAGGACGTGAGCCGCTTGCGGCCCTCGCTCTCACCGCCGACGGCCAGGCCGGGCGAGGTTCCGGAGACGGCGGAGCGCACGGGAAGCTTCTCCGAACGCACCATGGTCGGCACCCTGACCTCGCGCGGAGTCGGGAAAGGCCTGCGCAGCGGTTCCGTGCACCAGCGCCGGAAGTAGGGCGTGAAGACGGCGTAGTGGTCCGACCCTTGCGGGACGAGGTCACCGGGCGGCACCACCGTGGTCACGGCGTCATGCACGTAGAAGCGGCAGCCGTCGGCCTCCAGCGCGTGCCGGAGCCGCTCCTGGCGGTCCTGGGCGAAGGCGGAGTGGCCGGCCGCGACGTGCACCTCGTCGGCCTGGACCTGCCGGACCACGGCACGGACCTCGGCGACCGGGTCGCCGCTGCGCACCACGAGCCGACCGCCCCTGTCCGCGAGGGCCTGGTCCAGGTCGGCGAGGCAGTCCGCGAGGAAGGCCAGTCTGTTGGGGGCCGCGAAGCCCGCCCGGTCGACCGCGGGATCCCGCACGAACAGGGGAACGACCTCGTGCGCGCCCTCCGTGGCGGCTCGCAACGGCGGATGGTCGTGGACCCGGAGATCCGACGTGAAGAGGACCACGGACACAGTCATGACGAACTCCCGGTGATCGGCCGTCGAACGTGCGGGAAGCCCAGCCGGCCGACCACTGGGCTGGAAGTCCCTTCCGCGACGGCGGCCCGATCGGATGCGCCTCGCCGGTACGTGTCCGCTGCTGGTCACGGCGGGCGCTCAGCGGCTTCGTTTCGACGCGGTTTCGATGCGCGTTGCCGTCCTCCCCGGTTTCGGTGGAGGTTCGTGCTGATGGGTGCCCTTCCGACTGAGGAGCAAGCCATGAACGCCGACATCGCCGCCCGTTTCGCCGCAGGGGACGAGGACGCGCTCGCCGCGGCGTACAAGCAGCTCGGACCTCTGGTCCACACGCTCGCCTGGCGTTCCCTCGGCAACGTCCAGGACGCGGAGGACGTCACGCAGCAGGTCTTCCTCGCCGCCTGGCGAGGACGCGCGGGGTACCGGAGCGAGCGCGGCACACTCACCGGCTGGATCGTGGGGATCACCCGTCACGTCATCGTCGACGCTCTGGCCGGCCGCACTCGGCGGACGGACACCGAGCGGGCCGTGGCCCGGAGGCAGGAGGACGCGATCCGGCACTTCAGCAGCGACGAGAGCGAGCTGGCCCTCAACCGGGTCATGGTGCTGCAGAAGCTGACGTTCCTGTCCCCCGTCCAGCGGCGCCTGGTCGGCATGACGATCTACGGCGACATGACGCAGGCGCAGATCGCCCACGAGACGGGGCTTCCCCTCGGGACCGTGAAGAGTCACATCCGCCGCGGCATCCTGACGCTGCGGAGGGTGATGGAGACGTCCGGCTGAGCACGCGCGCCCCCGGCGCCGTCGCCCCCGGCGCCGTCCGCCTGACGATGCACCCCGGCACCGCCCGCCCGAGCACGCGCCCCCGGCGCCGTACCTCTGAGCACGGGACTCAGGCGGCGTCGCCGCGGCCGAGGTCGGCCAGGATCTCCCGCGCGGCCCGGGCCCCGGAGGCGAGGGCGCCCTGCAGCGAACCCGTGGCCCGGTGGTCGCCGCAGACGTAGCGGCCGCCGCCCAGACGGGTGGTCCGCGTCAGGGGGTACGGGGGCGGCATGGCCGGCAGGGCGTCGGGCACCGTGATCCGGTGGACGGTCTCCCAGGGCCTCGTGTCCGTCCCGTACACCTCGGCGAGAGCGGCTCGGAGCCGGGCGTCCCGCTCGGGCGGGAGCTCTCCGAGCACCGAGGTCGCGACGAGGGCACGGCCGTCCTCGGCGTAACCGGGCTGCACCTCGGTGAGGACGCAGGTGTTGAGGAAGCGGCGGCGCGCGTCCACGACGAGGGTGGGTTCGGTCAGCGGGGACCGCTCGGCCGCGTGGTAGACCGTGCTGACGGTTCGGCCGGCGGGGACGTCCAGGCCCGGGAGAAGGCGGGCCGCGGCAGGTGCCCCCGTGGCGACGACCACGGCGCGGGCCTCGAGCTCGGTGCCGTCGGCTCGGCGTACTCCGCCGGTGGTGAGGCGGTCGACCGGCGATGCCGTGGACAGTACGTCGGTCGGGAGAGCGGCGGCGAGCTGTGCGGGCACGGCTTCGGCTCCGTCCGCAGGCAGGCAGAGCGTGCCGCGCAGGAGGGTGCGCCAGACGAGGTGGAAGACGCGGGACGAGGTGGCGAGTTCCTCCTCCAGGAAGACGCCGGACAGGAAGGGCCGGAAGAAGGTCTCGACCATGCTCCCGGACACCCCGGCGCGCGCCAGTGCGATGCGGGTGGTGGTGTCGGGCCGGGAGCGCAGCAGGGCCGCCGGCTCCAGCATGTCGCGTGCCGAGAGCACTCCCGCGGCGAGCAGGTCCCTGGGCGAACCCGCCCTACCCGACAGCAGGTCGCCGCTGCGTCGCAGGTCCCGCATGGGATCGGCGTAGCGCCGGATCCCCTGTGCCGTCCACACGAGAACGCCGGGGGTGAACGGACGAAGCCGCAGCCGGCGCAGGTCGAGCCGCTGCTTGACCTGCGGGTACGACGTGTTGAACACCTGGAACCCGCGGTCGACGGTGAAGCCCGCGACACGGTCGGTGCGCATGCGGCCTCCGGGTGCCGCGTCCGCCTCCAGGAGCCGGACCGAGAGCCCGCGGGCGGTGAGGTCGGCGGCGCACGCCAGGCCGGCCGCACCGGCTCCGACGACCACGACGTCGACGCGTTCCTTACCCGACACGGCCATGGGAGTACTCCTCTGCGTCCGTCCTGACGGTCTTCTCCGCGGTCCGGGCGATGTTCCTCGCCATGCCGCCGAAGACCACGGCGTGGAACGGCGCGACGCTCCACCAGTACAGCTGGCCGGCCAGTCCCCGGGGATGGAACAGCGCGCGCTGCCGGTAGCACGTGCGCCCCTCGTCGTCGCTGTCCGCGACCATCTCCAGCCAGGCGAGGCCGGGGAGGCGCATCTCGGCCCGCAGGCGCAGCAGCCGTCCCCGTTCGATCTCCTCGACCCGCCAGAAGTCCAGGGCGTCACCGACCCGCAGACGCTCCGCGTCCCGCCTGCCCCGGCGCAGGCCGACTCCCCCGACGAGGCGGTCGAACCATCCGCGTACCGCCCAGGCCAGCGGGAAGGAGTACCAGCCGTTCTCGCCGCCCACGCCTTCGATGACGCGCCACAGCGCGGCCTGGCCGGCGTCGACGGTGCGGGAGCGGCAGTCGGTGTAGAGGCTGCCGCCGGCCCAGTCGGGGTCGGTGGGCAGCGGGTCGCTGGGCGCGCCGGGCAGGGACGCCGAGGACCAGCGCGTGACGACCTGGGCGTCGCGTACGCGCTGGAGCGCGAGCTTCAGGGCCTGGTCGAAGGTCAGCGGGGACCCGGGCTCGTCGGGGACGTACCGCGTGATGTCGTCCTCGGAGCACACGACCTCGTAGCGCAGGGACTCCGCTAGGGGCCGGGCCAGGGAGGCCGGCACGGGCGTGACGAGTCCGATCCAGTGGCTGGACAGGCGGGGGGTGAGCATGGGGACGGAGAGGATGAGCCGGCGGGGCAGTCCGGCGACGTGCGCGTAGCGGATCATCATGTCCCGGTACGTCAGGAGGTCGGGGCCGCCGATGTCGAAGGTCCGGCTGACGTCGTCCGGCATCCGCGCGCTGCCGACGAGGTAGCGCAGCACGTCCCGCACGGCGATGGGCTGGACCCGGGTGCCGACCCAGCTGGGGGTGACCATCACCGGCAGGCGCTCCGTCAGGTAGCGGAGCATCTCGAAGGAGGCCGATCCCGAGCCGATGACGACCGCGGCGCGCAGGACGGTGGTGGGGACGCCCGAGTCGAGCAGGATCCGGCCGACCTCGGTCCGTGAGCCCAGGTGCGGGGAGAGCTGGTGCGCGGGGATGTCGGGCGGGATGAGCCCGCCCAGGTACACGATCCGCTTCACACCGGCCGCGCGGGCCTCGGCGGCGAAGATGCGCGCGGCGTCCCGGTCCGCCCGCTCGAAGTCGGCCGCCGAGGTCATGGAGTGGACGAGGTAGTAGGCGACGTCGATGTCGCGCATCGCGGGCCTGAGGCTGTCGGCGTCGGTGACGTCCCCTTGGACGACCTCCGTCTGCCGGACCCAGGGGAGATCGGCGAGTTTGGACGGATGCCGGGCGAGGCAGCGGACGCGATGTCCCTCGTTCAGGAGCTCGGGGACGAGTCGGCCGCCGATGTATCCGCCGGCGCCCGTGACCAGGCAGCGGAGGACGGCCGGCGGTGTCGAGGACGTGGCCATGGTGGAGTGTTCCGTTTCCTCGGGTGGCCCGGCGCGTGCCGTCCTCGCGCCTCTTCCGGTGCGAGGAGCGGGCGCCGTCGGGCGTGGGCGGTGTGCACCTCTGGGAATGCTTCGCCGGTGACCCGCCCCGAGGATGCGCAGGGCACCCTTCGGTTCACCCGTTCGTACGTGTGGTTCCACCGCGTCCGAGGCCGCCGGGCACCCCGCCCCGTACCGTTCGTCGCTCCGTCGCGCGGTGCGGCCGTCGCCTCGGGCCTTGTCGGTGGGCGCTTCAGGCCTTGTCGGTGGGCGCTCCCGCCGCCTCCCGGACCGCCTCGCCGATCAGTGCGGCGTCGCCGACCGCCACCGTCACCAGCCGGTCCGGCGCGAACGCCTCCCGGAGGGCCGCCGACGCCTCCTCCACGGTGACGGCCGCGGCCCGCCGGAACGCGCCCGGCAGGGTGTCCGGCGCGCGGCCGTCGAGCACCAGCACGGCGATCTCGTCCGCGACGGCGGAGGCCGTGAGGTAGCGCAGCGGCGCGGCGTCCACGATCTGCGCGACCGCCGCGGACCGCTCGGCCGCGCTGATCCCGTGCTCGGCCACGTCCCGCAGGATGCGCCGGACGTCGCCCAGCGCCTGACCCGTCACCGATGTCTCCACCGCCCCGGTCACCACCGCGAGCGAGTGCCGCACGACCGCGAGGAGCCGGCTGTGGAAACCGTATGTGTACCCCTTGGCCTCCCGCAGTTCCCGGTCGAGGCGGGCGTTGACCGAGCCGCCGAGACTGTGGTTGCCGATGAGGAGCGCGTCCCAGCCCGGCGCCGTGCGCGCGGTCGCGGCCCGGCCGAGGACCAGCCTGGTCTGGACGGCCCCGGGCCGGTCCACCACGATCACCGCCGGAGTGTCCCGTACGGGTGGGGCGGGCGGCGCCGGCAGCGTACCCGGCTCGCCCTCCCACGCGGACAGGACCCGGCGCAGCGTCTCCCCGGTGCTGTTGCCCGACAGGTCTCCTGCGACGACGACGGTGGTGACGGCGGGGCGCAGGAAGCGGCGGTGGCAGTCGACGACCGCGTCCCGGTCGATCCGGCGGACGGTCTCCTCCGCGCCGCGCGCGGGACGGCTGCGCCGGTCCGAGGGGTCGAAGACGGCACCGTGCAGTTCGAGGGCGGCCCGGCGCTCGGGGTCCGCCCGGTGCCGGACCAGGGCGTGGACGCGGGAGCGGACCAGGCGGTCCACCGAGGCGGCCGGGAGCAGCGGTTCGCGCATCGCGCGGACCAGCAGGGACAGGGCGCGTTCCAGGTGGGTGGCGGGAACGTCCAGGGTGATCCGCAGGCCCGCGTGTTCGGCGCCGACGCCGAGGGTCGCGCCGCAGTTCTCCAGCTCGCGGATGAAGTCGAGCGAGCTCAGGCCCGGTACGCCTTCGACGAGGGCGCTGGTCGTGATGCCGAGGACGCCCTCCAGGTCGCGGGGTTCGAGGGCGAGCGGCGCCGCCACGACGATCTCGACGCTCAGCACCTCCTGGCCGGGACGGTCACAGGTCAGCAGGGTCACGCCGTTCGCGAGCAGGTCCTCGTGCAGCGCGGGGAAGAGCCAGGGCTCGACCGGTACCGGCACGGGCCGCTTCGGGCGCGGGCCGGGGGCCCGGCGGAGCAGAGAGGCGGAGACGGGGGCGGTCATGCGGGGACCCTTCGGGCAGAACCTGCGGGCGGGGGGGGCGGTATCTACGTCGGTACGGAGCCGGGCGGAGAGGCGGTGTCTACGTCGGGTACGGAGCCGGGCGGAGAGTCGGCGTCTACGTCGAGTACGGAGCCGGGCGGAGAGTCGGCGTCTACGTCGAGTACGGAGCCGGGCGGAGAGTCGGCGTCGACGTCGGGTACGGAGCCGGGCGGAGAGTCGGCGTCGACGTCGGGTACGGAGCCGGGCGGAGAGTCGGCGTCGACGTCGGGTACGGAGCCGGGCGGAACGGCAGGGACGCGCACGGCTCGGCTCCTCAGGCCGGGGCCCGCGCGGGTTCGTATATGAGGACCGCCCGGCGCGCCGGGCCGAGCAGGTCGGCCGCCGCCGCGCCGACCTCCGCCGCGCCGACGTCGAGCACGCTCGCCAGGTGACGGTCGCAGCGGGACGCGTCGCCGAAGTACGCCTCCTGGGCGCAGAGTTCGTCGGCGCGGCCGGCGGGGTGGGCGAGCCGGTCGTGCCAGTCACGGCGGATCTGGGCCCGGGCCCCCTCCAGGGCGTCCTCCGTGACCCCGCCGTCGGCGAGCCGGCCGATCTCCTCGTCCACCGCGCGCTCCACCTCGGCGAGATCGGTCCCGGCCGGGGCCCGCACGTTGAGCTGGCCGAGAGACGGTGCCTGGGCCAGGGGCATCAGTGACGCGCGCGCCGTGTGGGCGAGCTGGTCGCGCCGCACCAGCCGGTCGTGCAGACCCCGGCTGCTCATGCCGCCGAGGAGAGTCAGGGCCAGGTCGGCGGCGGCGCAGCCGGGTGTGCCGTACGCGGGAAGCTGGTAGGCGGCCATGAAGGCGGGGCCGGGCACCGGTTCCACCACGTGGCGCCGGGCCTCGGCCGGGCCCGTGGGCTCGCCGGGCGCGAGGGTGTGCGTCCGGGTGGCGGTGGGTGTGTGGCCCGTGCCGGACGGCGGGATGTGCCCGAAGTGGCGCTCCGCCAGGTTCATGACCTCCTCGGGAGCGACGTCCCCGACGACGGAGAGGATCGCCCGGTCCGGGGTGTAGTGGCGGCGGAAGAAGGTGCGGCAGTCGTCGAGGGTGACCGCCCGCAGGTCCTCGGGGCTGCCGGCCGGCATGGCGCGGAAGGGGTGCCCGGCCGGGAAGGACATGGCGACGAGCTGCTCCCAGCCGGTCCCGTAGGGGACGTTGTCGTACCGCTCGCGGCGTTCGTTCAGCACCACGTCCCGCTGGGTGGCGAGGCTCTCGGCGGTCAGCGCGTCGAGCAGGCCCCCCATGCGGTCGGCCTCCAGCCAGAGGACGAGTTCCAGCTGGCCGACCGGGACGAGGCTGTGGAAGGCGGTGCGCTCGAAGCCGGTGGCGGCGTTGGTGTGCCCGCCCGCGTCCTCGACGGCGGCGGTGTGTCCGCCGCCGGGCACGTGCGTCGAGCCCTGGAACATCAGGTGCTCGAAGAGGTGCGCGAGGCCGGTCCGGCCGCGCGGCTCGTCACAGGAACCCACCTCGTACCAGAGGCAGATCGCCGCCACCGGCACGGTCGGGTCCGGGGAGACGACCACCCGCAGACCGTTGGACAGGGTGTGGCGGACGGGGCTGAGGACGGGCACGGTGCTCCTACGGCTCGGTGGGCGGCGCGGTCTTGGCGTGCGGCTCGTCCCCGGCGGGGGGCGCCCCGGTCGGCGTACCGTCCTCCTCGCCCTCCCCGTCCTCCTCGTCGTCGCTGCCGCGCAGGGCGCGGACCGGGCTGAGCAGGGGCCACAGGGCCGACATGAGCAGGCCGGCGGCCGACACGTACATGACCTCGGCGAGGCCGAAGCGTCCGCCGAGCCAGCCGCCGAGCAGGGCGCCGATCGGCTGGCAGCCCCAGCTGACGAAGCGGGTGGTGGCGGTGACCCGGCCGAGCAGGTGGTCGGGGACCAGGCTCTGTTTCACGGTCTCGCTGATGACCAGGTTGACCACGACCGCGAAGGTCCAGGTGAAGGTGGAGGCCGACACCAGGAGGATGGCGAGCGGGCGGTTGTCCCACTGCGCGGCGAGCGGGACGAGGACGGCCGAGGCGCCGGGGGCGGCGTACGCCACGACGAGGGCGCGGCCCTGGCCGAGGAGCCGGGTGAGGAAGGGGGTGCTGGACGCTCCGAGGAGACCGGCGACGCCGCCCGCCATGCTGGTGGCGCCGAGCAGGCCGGGGCTGAAGTCGAGGACGCGGAGCACGAAGAGGGTGTGCACCGCGAAGAACATCGCGTGGAAGATGTTGAAGTGGGTGGCCGCGAGGATCATCGGGCGCTGGATGCGGTCGTCGCGTAGTACCCGCAGCCCCTTGAGGACGGCCTTGCGGTGCGTCTCCTTCTTCTCCGGCGTCCCGGTCCCGTCGGCCTCGCCTGCTTCGCCCTTCGCGCCGTCGGCGTGCTCGTCGTCCGCCGGGTCGGCGGAGGGCGGGGCCTTGGGCAGGCCGGCCAGGGTGAAGCAGCTGATCAGGTACGAGAAGGTGTCCACGACCAGGGCGACGGGCGCGCTCATGACCTGGATGAGCAGACCGGCGAGACCCGGTCCCGCGACGGTGCCGACGGAGGTGCTGGCCTCCATCCACGAGTTGGCGCGCTCCAGTTGGCGGCGCGGCAGCAGCCGGGGCAGGTAGGCCGACATGGCGCTGTCGAAGAGCAGGGTGAAGGCGCCGACCAGGAAGACGACGCCGTACAGGACCGGCATGGTGAGCGCGTCGAGCCAGAACAGCAGCGGGATCGCGAAGAGCAGCAGTCCCCGGGCCACGTTGGACACGATCATGAGGGCGCGTCGCTCGTACCGGTCCGCCCAGACGCCCGCCGACAGTCCGAGCAGCAGCACGGCGGCGGATTCGGCGGCCTCCAGGACGCCCATCTGCCAGGGGGTGGCGGAGAGGGTGGTGACGGCGGTGATGCCGATCGCCATGAAGGTGATCTCGGTGCCGGCGAGGGACAGGGTCTCGCCGGTCCACAGACGGAGGAAGCCGGTCCCCCGGAACGGGGGCTTCTTCGGCTTGTCCCGCCGCCCACTCTTCCCGGGCTCGGGGATCGGGGTGTCGCCCGCCCGCTGTTCCGGTACCTGTTGCTGATCGGTCATGAGGTCGTCGGACACGTGCATGTGCTCTCTTCGCTATGGGTGATCTGCTGCCGCGTGAAGTCCAGGGCCGCCCGTCGGCCCAGGGTGGGGCATGTGCCGCTGCACAGGAACTCGACGATGTCGTGGGCGAGCATGGCGGCGACCACTGTATTGGCGGGGCCGAAGGAGAAGGGGGCCGGTGCGGTGGACCGGTCCTCGACCTCCCGTTCGCCGTCGGTGAGGCCGGTGCGCCGGGCCTGTTCGAAGCAGGTCCAGCAGCCGCCGCGGGCCGGGTCGACGACCGGGCCCCACAGTCCGACACCGACCCCGACCGCGCCGATCGCGGTCGGCGTGAGGGTGCCGGCCGCCCAGTCCGCCACCACGGCGGGCAGTTCGGGCGGGGTGTCGGCGGCGACGACCACCAGGTCCAGGTCCGGGGGCAGGGACGCGGCCAGGTCGCCGGTCGTGGTGATCCGCCTCCGGACGCCGACGGTCTCCACGCCGGCCCGGATCGCGCCCAGGTAGTCGGCCAGGGCCTCTGTCTTGGGCCGGCCCAGGTCGGAACGGGTGTACGTGAACTGGCGGTTGAGGTTGTCCAGGGCCACCCGGTCGTCGTCGACGAGCCAGAACCGTCCCACGCCGGCCGCCGCGAGGTGCTGGGCGACGATGCCGCCGATACCGCCGATGCCGATCACCCCGACGCGGGCGGTGAGCAGCCGGTGCTGGGCCGCGCCGGTGTCCGGGGTGAACAGGCCGAGGTAGTCGACCTGGCGTTCGTACGACTCACCGGTGAATTCCGTGGCGGTCTCGGCCGGTTCGGCCGTGACCCAGCCCAGCTCACGGAGCTGGGCCAGGAGCGCGGTGGCCGCGCCGGGGCGCCAGGCCGCCCCGAGCGCCTCCCGCGTGGTGCCTTCCCGCAGCCGCAGCAGCGCCTCGCCCAGTCCCGGCCGGGCCCCGCCGATGCGGAGCAGCCGGGGGCCGAGGGTCAGCAGCGTCTCGTCCGGGGTCTCGTGGACGGCGACGGCGGGCAGCAGGCGTACGGTGCTCAGCTCCCCTCCAGGTGCTGCCCCATGGCGATGGTGTAGCGGCCGACGGCGTCCCGGGTGAACGGCTCGACCCAGTGCCAGCAGTCCTCCCGGATGGGCATCAGGGAGACGCTGTTGAAGAGGGGTTCGACGAAGAACTCCTTGTCCTCGCCGTTGCGGAAGGCGAGCCGACCGCCGGACTCGGGGGTGTAGTCCTCGTCGAGGTAGAAGTTGACCGCGAGGACCCGGCCGGGCACCAGGTCCTGGTGGGCGCCGAGGGCGTCGGAGCGGCGGTAGGCGGCGAGTTCCATGGTGGTGTGCTTGCGCAGGACGAGACCCGTGCCGGAGGAGATCCAGTCGCGGAGCGCGTCGGAGAGCACCGAGAAGACGAAGAACTCCTGGAGGGTGCGCTGGTGCGCGGGGTCCATGGCCCCCTCGTCGAGCAGGGCGTGGATGTCCTTGACGACGAACTGGGCGATGGTGACCTCGTCCAGTTCGTCGACGTCGTCGTCCCAGAACTCGGTCTTGCCCAGGCGTCCTTCGTACTTGGCGGCGTGCCGCGACCAGGTCGGGATGGCGCGCATCGCGGCGGCGAGGTCCGTGGCGAACGCGGGGCGGAGGAAGTCCCGCAGGTGCAGGGGGTGGACCGGTTCCCCGTGGTACCAGTCGCGCAGCCGCTCGACCGTGGACTCGGTCAGGTACTGCGGCGCGACGTAGGGCGCGGCGCCGGAGAGGGCCGGCGGGACCGGCGACGACGGCCGTGTCGTGGTGCTGGACATGGTTCTCCTCACGGACGGTGGTGGACGACGGGGCGGGTGGGGACGCGGGGTCAGGCCAGGGCCGGCTCCGGGCGTCCGGTGGCGGCGACGGCGGTCAGCAGGCGGGCCTCGACGAGCTGCCGCAGGACCGTGGCACCGCCGGCCGTCCCGTACGCGTCCCTCAGGTCGCGCCGTGTCAGGGGTGTCCCGTCCAGCCAGGGGGCGAGCCCCCTGGCCACGGCTGCGGGCAGGACCGTGCGCTCACGCCGCAGGACGTGGGTGACGACCAGCTCGTCACCGCGCGGGAGGACGTCCAGGGACGCGACGCCCAGTCGGAACGCCTCGTCCTCGCCGGGCAGCCGGTCGAGGAACTCGTCGCCGGTGCGGCGCATGTGGGAGGAGCCGTGGCCGATCGCGAAGTCCTGGTAGGCGCGGTGGACGCCGGTGCGTTCCTCGCGGGTCATGGCCGGGTCGATGTTGCCGAGGTGGTTGAGCGCGTACTGCGCCTGGTTGGCGAGTCCGGGCCCGTCGTCCCCGACGACCAGACCGAAGCGCTCGGGATGGCGGCCCACCTCGGAGGAGCGGGTCGCCTCGAACGGGAAGACGGTGAAGGACTCGATGCAGTCGGCGAGTTCGGCCACGTCGCGCAGGGACTCCATGGCCTCCTCCAGGGTGGTGGAGGGCAGGTCGGGGATCAGGTTGATCCGCAGCTTCATGCCGGCCTGGTGGGCCTCGCGGATGAAGCGGAGGTTCTCCTCGCGGTCTGCGGACTTGTGGACCAGTTTCAGGACGCGGGTGTTGGTGGTCTCCATGCCGATGACGAGGTACTCGCAGCCGGCCCGCACCATCAGCTGGAGCAGTTCGGCGTCGAAGCGCCGGTCCACCATGGCGAAGGAGTTCCAGGTGATGTCCAGGCCGCGGTCGATGACCGCCTGGGCGAAGCGGCGGGCGAACGCGGGCGGGATGGACTCGGTGATCAGCTCGAAGCGGCGCACCCCGTGCGTGCTGACCTGGTGCTCCAGTTCGGCCATGAAGCTCTGCACGGAGCGGCCCCGGTAGGGCGGGGAGCCGTCGTACAGCTCGACGAAGTCGCAGTAGTCGCACTTGCCCCAGTAGCAGCCGCGCGCCTGCACGATGCCCATCTCGGGGCCGACGAGCCTGGCCATGAGGGCGGGGTCGTACGCGGCGGGCGGCAGCGCGTTGGGGTGCAGCCCCGCCGTGGGCGGGGTGTGGACGGGGCTGCCCTCGGCGACGGCGGAGACGCCCGCGACCTCGGTCGGCCGCCAGTCGCCGGTGTCGGCCTGCCGGTAGAGGGCGAGGAGCGGGGCCTCGCCGTCGAAGCGGACGACCGCGTCGACCTGGCGGTGGACGTCGAGCAGACCGGCGAGGTCGTCCTCGTTCATCAGGGACAGCGTCGGCCCGCCGAGCACGATCCGCACCTCGGGCCGGATCCTCTTGACGGCCTCGGCGAGCAGCAGCGCGGGCACCAGCTGCGGGCCCATGGGCACGGAGACGCCCAGGAGCCGGGCGTCCGCGGGCAGCCGGGCGGCGAGGTCGAGCGAGGCGTAGTACGCGCGGTAGACCAGCGTCCGGTCCGAGCGCAGCAGCGCCGGATCGGTCAGCCACTCGGCCTCCGGGTCGATCAGGTACGGCTGCGCCAGCGCGGACAGCAGGAACGCCGGGCCGGACTCGGCGGCGAAGGTGTGCCGGCCGTGCTCGTCGAAGAGGGCGTCGTGGTGGCGGGCGAGCCAGCGGCCCGCGACGGCGCTCATCTCCTCGGGGTAGCAGCCTTCCAGGCCGACGAGCCGGCCCGCGCCCGCCTCGGCCAGGTGGCCGGGATCGAGGAGGTGCAGGGCGAACTCCTCGTTGAGGTCCCACTGGTGGGTGCGGACCTTGCGGCTCTGGAGGAAGCCGGCGAGGACGGCGGTCGACGGGAAGTAGCGGCCGAAGCTGGACTCGACCAGAGGGGGGAAGGCGAGGACGACGGAGCCGGTGTGCCGGGCAGCCGTGTCGGGCTCCCGTCCCCCGTGCGGGGCAGGGCCCGCCTCCGTGTCACGTGTACCGGGTGTGCCGGGTGTCATGTCACTTCACCTCACCGGGAGTCGCGGGAACGGCGGCGATGCTGACCGTGTGGCGCCCCACCCGGTCGGCCTGCCAGGGGGTGACCCAGTGCACGCAGCCGGGCCGGATCGGCATGACGGACAGGCTGTTGAACCGGGGCGGCATGAGGTGCTCGCGGCCCTCCTCGTCGCGGAAGCCGAGGACGCCGCCGTCACCTGCCCGGTAGGAGGTGTCCAGGTACAGGTTGAGGACGAACAGGGTGTCCGACTCGGCGTCGGAATGCTCCCCGAGGGTGTCGCCGCACCGGTACCGCGCGAACTCGACGTTGGTGGTCAACGGCCCGCCGGGGGACGTCCACCGGTCGAGCAGGTCGCGCAGGACCGTGCCCATGCCGGCGAAGACGAAGAAGTCGGAGAGCCGGGCGCGGTGCTCGGCCGGGTAGGGCGAGCCGTCGTCGAACAGGGCCGGGATGTCCCGGGCGACGTCGCGGACGGCGGCCCGTTCCCCCGGGGCCGCGGCGCGCCACTCCTCCGGGGTCACCGGCCGGGTGGCGAGCCGGCCGGGGTTCCACAGGACGGCCGAGGTCTCCCACGTGGGCATGGCTCGCACCGTCTCGCCGAGAGCCCGTGCCTGCCGCTCGGGCAGGAAGCCGTCGAGGTGGACGGGGCGGGCGGGTACGGCGGTCAGCAGTGCGTCCAGCGCGTCGAGTTCGGCGCGGGAGCGGTCGGTCGGACGGAAGGGTCCGCCGGTCGCGGCGAGGGAGTCGTCGGCACCGGGTGCGGTGGTGACCGGGCTGTGCGTCATGCGATTCGGCCCTTCAGTGGTCGCGGTCGGGCACGGCGGTACGGGTCAGGTCGTCCAGGTGCGTGGTGCCGGTGGCCGCCACGACGGGCGCCGGGCGCCCGGGTCCGGTCAGGGTGACGCTGTTGACCTGGAAGAGCGGCACCACCGGAGCGTGGTCGAGCACCACCTCCTCGGCCTCCCGCCAGGCCCGCGCCGCCTCCGGTCCCCCGGCCGCGCGCAGCGCCCGGTCGAGTGCGGCGTCCACGGCCGGCTCGGCGAACCCGAGGGCGCGGGCCTGCCCGGCGGTGCTGTGGAAGCCGGTGAGGAAGCCCGCCACATGGGCCAGCGGGGCCGGGTTGATGCCGTAGAGCAGCTCGTAGTCGAGGGTGGCGGCGGCCCGCGCGAAGCGCTCGTACGACAGCGGGCGCAGCCGTACGGGATGGCCGAAGCGCTCGCCGATGTCCGCCGCGACGAGGGAGGCGGCGTGGCCGTTCGGCGGGAAGTCGGCGTAGGTCAGGGTGAGTTCGGCCCGTCGCCCCGGTGGTGGGAGGTGGCCGGGATGGGGTGGGCCGGCGAGCCGGCCGTCGTCGCCCGGCTCCCTCCCCCGCGGCTCCCACAGGTCCGAGTAGCGCGGGAGTGGCAGAGCCGCCTGCCGGAGGCGGGTGCTCGCCGCGTGCCGGTCGAAGCCGGCGGAGAAGGCTCGGCGTCCGGCCGCGCCGGCGAGGGGACTGTCGAGGCCGGGGCGCACCCACAGCTGGCAGGCCATGGAGAGTCCGCGTACGGTCGCGCCGGGTCGCGCGGCGGCCGCGGTGAACTCGTCCGGTGTGAGGCCGGTGTTGAGCGAGAGGTCGAGCCGGCCGTCCGCCAGGGCGGCGAAGGCGTCGGCGCGGTCGGCGTGCACCTGGAAGGCGAGCCGTTCCGGGGTCCCGGGCCCGGTGCGGCGGGACGGCTTGCGGAGCAGCTCGATCCGGCCCCGGGGCCGGTCGGCCCGGACCGGCCGGAAGGGGCCGCTCGCGGTCCAACCGCCGTCGGGCGTCTCCCGGACCGGGGCGGCGCCGGGGAAGGCGAGGAGCTGCGGCAGGTACGGCAGCGGCAGCGGGGACCGGAGTTCGACGACGGGAGCGCCGTCGGCCGGGTCGGGGACGACGTGGGTGGTGACCGGGGAGCCGGTGCCCTCGGGGTCGTACGCGGCGGGCAGCGGCAGGCAGGTGGGCCCCCAGGCCCGGTGGACTCCGGCGGCGATCTCCTCCGGCCGCACCGGGCTGCCGTCGTCCCAGTGCTGACCGGGGGCGGGCCTCAGCAACCAGACCCGGTCCCCGTCGAGCGGGGTGAGCGCGGCGAGCGCGGACGGTGCCGTGCCGGGGGCGTCGGCGCGGTCGCGGGTGAGCGGGTCGACGAGGGCGTCCAGGACGAGGGCCTGGTTGAAGTCCACGACGTGGAAGGGGTCCAGGCTGAGCGGCCAGGCGTCGAGGTCGACGACGAGGGTGGTGTCGCGCCCGTCGGCACGGGCCCGCTGGTTCCCCACTTCGGCCACAACTCCCCCCGGTCGGTCGGCTGTCGGCGGCGGTGCGCCGGACGTTTCGGCTGAGCCACCGGGCCCCGGGGCCGCGCTCGGTCCCGGGGTCCGGCGACGGTGATCAGCTGCGGACGCGGTTTCCGAGGAACTCGTTGAGCAGTTCGCGCTTGAAGACGAGACCGTCGGTCTCGAGCTCCGGCGTGCCGGCCGTGTCCTGCTGGCGCAGCTCGGCGGTCTCCTCGGTCTCCGGACGCTGTGCGTTGGACTCCATGGTGGTTCCCCTCTCATCGAGTGGACGGGTGGCAGGGGACGCGGGGGTTGCCCGCGGCCGGCCACCCAGTGGCCGCCGACCCGGACGGGAGGTTCCCCGAACGGGCGGTCGGTGGCGACGGTGTCATGCCAATTTCTCTCGCTCAAGACCGCCGTGAGAGATTGATCGGATCCAGGTGCGGCACACCGGTCGGCGAGGGGTGGGAGATCGATGGGATTTCTGGAGGTTTCCGGTCTTGAATACTGGTTGGCCGATGGTCGGATGCTTTTTCACGATGCGTCCTTCCGGGTCGGGGACGGCGACAAGGTTGCCCTGATCGGCGCCAACGGAATGGGCAAGACGACCTTGTTGCGCCTGGTCACAGGCGAGTTGAAACCGGAATCCGGAACGGTCCGGGTGGTCGGCGGACTGGGAGTGATGCCCCAGTTCATCGGTTCGGTGCGGGATTCGACCACGGTGCACGAATTCCTCGTCTCTCTCGCACGTCCGGAATTGCGGCGCGCGTTTTCGGACATGGAGCGTGCAGAACTCGCCATGATGGAATCGGACAGCGAGGCCGTCCAGCTCCGTTATGCCGAGGCCCTTTCCGTGTGGGGCGACGCCGGCGGTTACGACGCGGAGGTCGAATGGGATCTCGTCACCGAGGCCGCGCTCCGGCTTCCCTTCGACCGGGCGCGGTTCCGTGAGCTGCGCACCCTGTCCGGCGGCGAGCAGAAGCGGCTCGCCCTGGAGGCCCTGTTCCGGGGCAGCGCCGAGGTGCTCCTCCTGGACGAGCCGGACAACTACCTCGACGTACCGGGCAAGCGGGAGCTGGAGGAGACCATGGCGGCCTCCCCGAAGACCGTGCTCTACGTCAGCCACGACCGCGAACTGCTCGCCGCGACCGCCACCCGGGTGCTCACCCTGGAGGCCGGGGGCGTATGGGTGCACGGCGGCGGCTTCCGCGACTACCACGCGGCCCGCGAGGCGCGTCTCGAACGCCTCGACGAACTGCACCGCCGCTGGTCCGAGGAGCACCAGCGCCTCAAGGACCTCGTCCGCACCCTCCAGCAGCAGGCGAAGATCTCCGCGTCGATGGCGGGCAAGTACCGGGCGACACAGACCCGGCTGGCCCGCTTCGAGGAGGCCGGCCCGCCGCCGGAGCGCCCGGTCGAGCAGAACGTCCGCATGCGGCTGCGCGGCGACCGCACGGCGGTCCGCGCGGTCCGCTGCGAGCGCCTCGAACTCCGGGGCCTGACGCAGCCGTTCGACCTGGAGGTGTACTTCGGCGAGCGGGTCGCCGTGCTCGGCGCGAACGGTACCGGCAAGTCCCACCTGCTGCGGCTGCTCGCGGCGGGCGGCAGCGAGCAGGAGCTCCACGACCCGGACCGGCACGGCGAGCCTGTCGCCCACGAGGGCACCGCCCGGCTCGGCGGGCGGGTCAGGCCCGGTTGGTTCGCGCAGACCCAGCAGCGGCCCGACCTGATCGGACGCACCCTGGTGGAGATCCTGGGGCGGGGCGACGGGGACCGGGACGGCCGGGAGCGCGGGGCGGCCGTGTCGGCGCTGCGGCGCTACGAACTCCAGACGCAGGCCGACCAGACCTTCGACTCGCTGTCCGGCGGGCAGCAGGCCCGCTTCCAGATCCTGCTGCTCGAACTCCAGGGCTCGACCCTGCTGTTGCTGGACGAGCCCACGGACAACCTGGACCTGCACAGCGCCGAGGCGCTGGAGGCCGCGCTCGAACGGTTCGAGGGCACGGTCCTTGCGGTCACCCACGACCGCTGGTTCGCGCGCACCTTCGACCGGTTCGTCGTCCTCGACGACGACGGCAAGGTCCGCGAGCACGACGGCCCGTACTGGGGGCCGGGCGTCCCGGCCTGAGCGGGCGGGCGTACGGGCAGGCCGACGGCCCGGCGCCCGGCGTTCGGCGCCCGGCGTTCGGCTCTCGGCTCTCGGCTCTCGGCTCTCGGCTCTCGGCGATGGGCTCGGCGCGTCGGAGGCTCCACGGCCTGTGGTCAGGCGGGGCCGCCTCTGCTGAACCAGCCGCTGAAGTCGGGAGTCCCGGCCGCGGATCGGGCCCGCGGTCCGGCCGCGGCGCCCGCGCCGGTCTCCGCCGCGTCGGAGCCCGTACCGGTGCCCTCGCCCGTGTCCGTGCCGAAGTCGCGCCGTACCGCCCTCGCCAGGACCCGCTCCGCCTCGGCCCGCCAGCTGGCCGCGTTCGCACGGGGCGGCGGCAGGAACGGTCCCCGCTCCGGCGCGTCGGCGGCCGCTCCGAAGAAGTCGCCGCCCTTGCGCTTCACGTCGTCCGTTCCCCAGGAGCGGCCGGAGCCCCGCGCGGGGACCCTCTGCAGGTGCGGGATGTGCTTGGCGCAGTGGATGTACGCCTCCTCGACGGTGATCACCACCCAGACGAGGGCCCGGCGGCCGGGCACGGGGTCGGCGGCGGGCATGGTGTGGGCACGCCGCATGTCCTCGTCGGCCACGATCGCGGCACGGCCGTTGACGTGGAGCCCGATGCGGTCGCGGAGGAAGTCCACCATGAGGACGCCGACGTGCGGGTTCTCCTCGATGTTGCCCAGGCTGGCGTGGACGCCGTTGCCCCGGTACTCGGGGTAGGCGAGCGTCATGTCGTCCAGGACGTGGAGGAAGCCCGGCGGGCCGGCGCGGAAGGTGTTGTCGCACTCGCCGTGCCGGTCGGCGGTGGCGAGGAAGAACATCTCCTGCCGGGCCACGAACTCCCGCATGCGCGGGTTGAGTCGATCGAGGACCTGCTCGGCGTAGAAGCGGTCGGCGCGCTCCGCGGTCCCCATGCGCTGCTGGACCAGGTGTTCGCCACCGCTGCCGGGGCGGTCGGTGCGCAGGGGCGCCGTCAGCGCATGGCGCTGCTCGGCCTGTTCGAATGTGCTCACGTCGTTGCCCCGACCAGTCCCTCGATGGAGTCGTGCCGTATGCGGTGGGAGGGGACGCCCATGCCCAGCATGGTGTCGACGCCGCGCCGGATCATGCCGGGCGGGCCGGACAGGTAGACGTCGTGGGTGTGCCACGAGCCGTACTCGCGCACCGCCTCCGGGAGTCCACCGGACAGCCCCGCCGGACCGTCGTCGACGACCGGCCGGACCGAGAGCCAGGAGTGCGTCTGCTGGAGCCGCAGCATGGTCTCGAAGTCGTACAGGTCGTCGTTGCGGCGGGCGCCGTAGAACACGTCGACGGTGCGGCGCCTGCCGTGCTGCACCACGTCCTCCACCAGGGCCTTGATGGGCGCGATCCCGGTACCGCCGCCGAGGCAGAGCAGCCCGCTGTCGGTGGTGTGGTCGACGGTCATGGAGCCGGTGGGGGGACCGAGCCGGAGGACGTCCCCGCGACGGGCGCGGTGGACGAGGGCGTTGGAGACCCAGCCCGCCGGTACGGCCTTGACGTGGAAGGAGAGCAGGCCGTCGGAGCGCGGGGCCGAGGCGAACGAGTAGTGCCGCCACACCCGCGGCCACCAGGGCGTCTCCAGGGCGGTGTACTGCCCGGCGAGGAAGGGGTACGGCTGGTCGGGCCGGACGGTGACGACCGCGATGTCCTTCGTGCGCATGTCATGGGCGACCACCTCTGCCTGCCACCACGCGGGCGCGTGCATCTCGTCCGCGGTCGCCGCGTCGATCATGACCTGGGAGATGGTCGTGTAGGCACCGACCCACGCGGCCTCGGTCCTGGGCCCCCAGGTCGACGGCGCGTATCGGCCGAGGGCGCCGATCAGGGCCTCGCCGACGGCGGGATAGTGCTCGGGCCGGGTGCCGTACTTGCGGTGGCCCCGGCCGAGGTGGGTCAGGTACGTGGTCAGGGTGACGGGGTCGTCCGCGTGGGTGGCGGCGGTGAGCAGCGCTTTGAACAGCCGGTCGCGCTGGGTGTCCATCGCCGCGGGGAAGAGCGCCCGCAGATCGGGGTGGCGGAGGAAGAGCAGCGCGTAGAAGTACGAGGTGACGGTGTCGGCGATCGGCTCGATCTCGGCCATCGTGCGGCGCAGCAGCGCGGCGTCGGAGGTGTCCTCGTGCGCGGCGGGCGGCTTCTGGGGGTGGTGCCGCGGTGGTACGGAGCGGGACGCGGACTCGTGGCCGTTGCGAGGTGCGGGTACCGAGGCCGCCCCGCCCGGAGTGCGTGCGAACCAGCCTCCGCCGTCCGCCCCTCCATCGGTTCGGTCGCCGTCGGCCGAAGCGGTGGCCGGAACTTCCATCGGTCTGCCTCGCCTCGAACGTGTGCTGTCGGTCTTCCGTCCCGGGCCGACCGCCACGCGGGGCCCGAAAGAGCTGAATCGCCCCCTCCTCATTCACCCGGTCAGGTGAACGGGGCCGACCATACCCCGCTTGAACGAACACACTGTTGAGCCTGCCGGGCACTCACGAAATTCACGTATCTGCAGGTCAGCGCATTGTTACTCGCGAGTCGCCCGGTCATGCCGACCTCTGCGGCCCGAATCCGCACGCGATTCACCGACGGAAGACTCACGTAGTTCCCAGACGTCCTCCACATTTCAGGGACGGTCTTCACGAGCACGTCGACCGAAGCTCCCCTTGTGGCGGTTGTTCGATTCCGTGAGGCTCGGAGGGCCGTGCGGCAAGCGCCGCCCGCTGGAGTCAGTGAGCTCTTTCAGAGGGGCCACTGATCGGGTGACGGACCGATGCGTCGCAACGCACGAGGCTCCTGTGCCGTTGAGAGAGGTGTTCGACGAACGCGCCGCGAGGACAACGACACTAGGATGCCGCGGAGTTGTCCAAACGGAGGGGATCACTGTGCGAGCGACGCACCGGCACGTCATGCATCTGACTCTCGTGGCCGTGCTGACCGGTTTGGCGGGCTGTTCCGATGGTGCGTCTGGGGTTGACGCGGACGCCGGGGGCTCGGGTGCGGCCTCCGGCGCCAAGCCTCCGGCTGCGGCGAAGGCGAAGGCTTTCGATCCTCCTGCGAAGTTCGGCAAGGAGATCGCGCTGCCCGTGGACGAGGACATCAAGGACTGGGGGTTCGCCCTTCTCGGGCCCACGCTGTACCACCGGACCTCCGAGGCTCTCGACGCCTACGACACCCACTCCGGTCGGAAGCTCTGGTCGTCCGCCCTGGGCCGCAAGGACTGGTACACCGGCAAGGAGGGCGTGCCGAGTGACGACCAGACCATCCCCCCGGTCTTTGCCCAGCAGGACGGGCACACGGGCGTCCTCTTCGCGTACGCCGACTACACGAAGGGCTCGGGCACCGAACACGACCGGACCGACGTCTACCTGCGTTCCGTCGACGCGGACAGCGGCAAGGTGTCCTGGACCGTCCGGCTGCCCGCGCCGAAGGGGGCGACCGTCGGGGACCTGGAGCCCGCGGTGATCGGCGCCGAGGACGGAACAGCGGCCGTCAGAGTCATCACCCGCACGGACGATTCCGGCAGTGACGGCGGCCAGAGCGCCACCACCTACGCTGTCGACCTGAAGAGCCGCCAGGTGACCTGGCAGAAGGACGGCTTCGCGGGCGGCGTGCTGGACAGCGGCGTCGTCATCGGTGCCCAGCTCGGCGACGACGCGACCTTCCAGGCGATCGACGGCTGGCACGCCAACGACGATGACCTCGCCCTCGCGGGCCTGGCCCTCACGGACGGCTCCCCGCGCTGGAAGCAGGACGGCCGTACCGGCGTGGAGGTCGAGCAGGTGGGCGGCGGCTTCTTCGTCGCGGGCTCGCTGCGCGACAGCCGCACGGGCCAGCCCGTCCCCAGCGCACCGGACGGCAGCTTCATCCACTGCTTCAACGACCAGCGGTCCGTGATCGTCTGCGACACCAAGGAGACCGCTCGGGCCATCGACGCCCAGAGCCGCAAGGTGCTCTGGACCATCTCCGAGGACGACCCCTCGCGGAAGAAGCCCGAGGTTAAGAACGCCTTCCACGGCGCCGTCTACGCCACCGCCGACGCCGACGGCGTCGTCCTCGACGCCCGCACGGGCAAGGACCGTGGCCTCTACGACGGCGCGAGCACGTACGTGATCAACGAGTACGCCGCCGCGGGCATCGACATGAATGTGTACCCCGCGACCGAATGAGCCAGCGCCTCGGCCGGTCTGCGGCCGGCGCGCCGATGCGGCCGGCCGCAACCCGGGACCGCCGCAGCTACCTGTCCTTCCTTGGGGTCGCCGCCGCCCTTTGTGCTGCAAGCGCTTCGCCCGCCTCACCACATAGGACACGGTCTGAACTCATGGGCGTAGGTGCCTCGTTGGTTCCCTATCCTGCCGCACTCGACCTGCCGCACGCCCTGGTCGAGTGGGTAACCATGCTCATCGTCACCCTTGAGGGTGACCGCCGCTGCAAACTCCCGCCTCACCAGCGTGCCCTCGTCGGCTTGGTCTACCTTCGCCGGCACGACACGCTCACGCAGATCGCTCGACGGGACCCTCGCCGAGTGCGATCGTGTCGGCGACAGCCGGGCCGACTTCTCGCAGAAGCACCGCCCTCACGGCGTGAATGTGCAGGTCGTCGCCGATCCCGCGGGCGAGCTGCTATGGATCTCGCCCACGTTGCCCGGCCGCACCCATGACCTGACCGCGGCCCGCACCCACCGCATCATGCGGATCTGCGAACGCCAGGGTGTTCCCGTTCTCGCCGACCGTGCCTACATCGGCGCAGGATCCTGGGTGACCACGCCTATCAGGCGGCTTCCCGGCCGGGACCTCACCACGACCCAGCGGACGATCAACCGGGCCCTGTCGGCGGCACGGGCACCGGTCGAACGAAGTATCGCGCGACTGAAGTCCTGGCGGATCTTCCGCCGGGCCCGCTGCAGTCCCAATCGCATGACCGCCATCGCCGCTGCGGTCCTCACTCTGGAGCGTCAACGCTGAAAACGCCCAGTGACCGCGGGCGCGGGCGTGCTCAGGGCGCCCGCCACACCGTCAGGTCCCCGGCCAGGAAGCTGACCCCGCTGTCCGGCAGGGCGGTCGACTTCACCTGGACGACGAACAGTGCGATGTCTCCGGAGGGATGCTTGACGCAGATCTCGCTGCCGGCCGCCACCAAGGTCAGCGTCAGCCGGTGGCTCGGCGTGATGTCGAGGTCGGTACGGCACGCGTCGAGGGTGGCTCCCGGTTTGCCCATGTGCATGCTCATCACGCTCGTACGGCTCTCCAGGCTGCAGGTCTGCCCGCAGACGAAGCGGATGTCCCCGTTGCGGTTCTTTCGCTCGACGGGCTCCTTGATGCTCAAGGAGTTCTTCTCACTCAGCATCTGCCAGGGGTACGCGACGGCTTGAGGTGCCTTGCTCGGGGTGGCGGAGGGAGTCGGGGTCACGGAGCTGCGCACCTTCCCCTCGGTCCGGCCGCCGCCCTCGGAGACGGAGGAGGACGCCTTCGGACCGGGCGTCCCGGAGGCCGACGCCGCACGGTCGCGGAGCCGGTCCACGGCGTCCATGACCGTCCATGTCAGGCCCGTCAGGAGGAGGGCTCCCGCCGTGACGGCGACGGCCGTGACGAGCGTGGTGCGCCGTCTCCCGGACCGCCGCCGCACGGCGGGCTCCGCGGGCAGCGGCCAGGGGACCAGCGGCAGTGTGGGCACGGGAGTGGGTTCGGGGACAGGACCGGGGACGATGAGCTCCGGGCCCGTGACCTCCCGCCAGACGGCCGGACCCGCGCCCGCGTCGGCGTCCGGGCCGAGTTGCCGCCGGCACCACTCGACGACCTCCTCCGGGGTGGGCCGGTCCTCCGGATCGGCGGCCAGGCAGCGGGCGACCAGCGGACGGAGCTGCACCGGCAGGCGGGACAGGTCGGGTTCGGAGTGCACGATGCGGTAGAGCACGCTGACCGACGGGCCCTCGCCGTACAGCGGTTCGCCGAGCGCCGCGAAGGCGACGGTCTGTCCGAGCGCGAAGATGTCGGTCGCCGATGTGAGTTCGCCCGCGGACGCCTGCTCCGGGGCCATGTACGCGGGCGTGCCGATCGTGGCACCCGTCTCCGTGTGCGAGGTGACGCCGGAGGCGAGCGAGATGCCGAAGTCGATCACCCGCGGCCCGTCGGCGGCCAGTAGTACGTTGGACGGCTTCAGGTCCCGGTGCACGATGCCCTTGCTGTGGATGGCCTGCAGCGCCTCCGCGACGCCCGCCATGAGCCACAGCACCGCCGCCACCGGCAGCGGCCCGCGCCGCTCGACGGCCTCGGTCAGGGACGGCCCGGGCACGTACAGCGTCGCCAGCCAGGGCGGCACTCCGTCCGCGTCGGCGTCGATCAGCTCGGCGGTGTACGCGCCCCGGACCCGCTGGGCCGCCTTGATCTCCCGGCGGAACCGGTGCATGAAGGCCGGCGCGTCGGCCAGCTCCGGCCGCACGACCTTGATCGCCACCGGGCGGCCACCGGGTGTGTGCGACAGGTAGACCCGGCCCATGCCGCCGGCTCCGATCCGGGCGGCGAGGCGGTAGCCCGCCACGAGGGGCGGATCGTCCGCCTCCAGCGGCTGGAACACCTCAGTCGCGTTGTCCATGCGTAACCGTCCCCCGAATCCCCTGGTCAGCCGCCGAGTTCGCCGATGGCAGCAGCCTAGGCGGGAGGATGCCGCCGCCTGCACCAGGGTCCGCGTGCTCGTGCACCCGCCCGATGCGGGAACGCGTCGGGACAGGGCCGGGCGGGAGGGGGAGCCGTCGGTCAGCGCCTGACGATCCGGTCGAGGACGGCGGCGACGGCGGCCTTGACCGCGTCGCGATGGTGGAGGGGTTCCGCGGGCCGTTCGCTCGTGGGACGCACACCCCGGTCGGCGAGCACGTACAGCAGGCGCAGGGTGCGCAGGCAGTTGCTGAGGTGGGCGGGCACCGGAGTGCTGACGCGGTCAGCCCCGAAGCGGTCCCCGATCGGGTCCAGCCAGCCGACGGCGTCGCGTTCGCTCAGATCCGCGCGGGTGAGGACCCGGGCGATCGCCCGGGCCAGCCGGTCGTCCTCCAACTGGTCGTAGACGTGGTCGGTGGGCGCCGTCAGCCGCGCGGCGGCGATCTCCAGCATCCGCGCCGGAGCGACCTCCGGGTGGAGGCCGAAGGCGGCGAGCAGGTCGGCGCCGTGCGCCACCGCGTGCAGCCAGCCGAGCGTCTCGTCGTGGCCGCGCAGGTCCCGCTCCGCCGGATACCAGCGCTCGAAGGCGTCCACCCAGCCCGCCTTGAAGTCCCCCGCGGTCACCAGCATGTCGAGAACGAGGGGTGCGAAGGTACGGGCCTCGATGCGCGGGTCGGTGAACCGTACGGCCATCTCGTCCCCCAACTCCAGCCGTCGGGACGTCCCTATCGTGCCGCGGGCGATCCAGGTCGCGAGGACGGCGTAGGGCTCGCCGTCCCGGACGAGCGGGTCGGGATCGGCCAGGGCCAGGGACAACTCGCCTACGAGGGCGTCCATGGTTCGTTCGGCGGGCACGGCACAGTCTGCGGCTTCCACACTCTTCCAGTCAGTCATGACAGGCAGGTTAGGTACTGACCACCGCTGCACGCCCGCGAATTATGTCCAGGTATCCCCTGGACGCCGAGGGGCGGGTGGGACCGGGGTTCTCTCAGGGACATCCCCAGCTGGATTCAGGGCCTTCCCCGAGGCCGACGAGTCGCCCGCCGTCCTAGCGTGAAGGCATGTCAACTTCACGCCTGATCAAGGCCTTAGCAGCCTGCGCGATGATACTGGCCGCCACGGCGACGAGCACCGCCGCCGCACCCGTCTCCGCCACCGCCCCGGACCCGTTGGCCCGCTTCCACGGCCAGGCCGTCGACTGGCACGCCTGTGCGCTCGGCGCCGACGACGAGCTCGGCCGATCCCTGGACGCCGCGGGCGTCGACTGCGCCGACATCACCGTGCCCCTCGACTACACCCAGCCGGCCGGGCGTACCCTCATCGTCGCCGTGTCCCGGCTGAAGGCCACCGACACCTCCCACCGCATCGGCGCGCTCCTGCTCAACGACGGCGGGCCGGCCGGCCCCAGCCTCCACATGCCGCTCACCAAGAAGGGCGTGCTGGGCGAGGTCGCCGGCCACTACGACCTGATCGGCATGGACCCGCGCTTCGTCGGCCGGAGCACGCCGCTGGACTGCGGCTGGGACCTCGGCTCCGCCCTCGCCCGCTCCGCGGGCGCCGACCGGGCGGCGTACCGCGAGGAGGTCGCCCTGGCGCGCCGCCTGGCTGACCAGTGCAAGCGCACCAACGGCGCCGTGCTGCCGTACGTCACCACCCGCAACACCGCCCGGGACATGGACGTCATCCGCGCCGCCCTCGGCGAGAACACCCTCTCCTACCTCGGCTACTCCTACGGCAGCTATCTCGGCGAGACCTACACACAGCTCTTCCCCGGCCGCACGAACCGCATGGTGCTCGACGGCGTCAACTCCCCGGAGCACTACAGCCAGACCCTGCTGCGCGGCGCGGAGGCGGCCAACGAGGGTGCCCTGCGCGCGTGGGCGTCGTGGGCCGCGGTACGGCACGACACCTACCGGCTCGGCAGGACGCGCGGGGAGGTCCTGGAGACGGTGAACCACGTTCTCGGCGCCGCCGAGGACCGGCCGCTGCGGATCGGGAAGACGTACGAGCTGGACGAGCACGTGCTCCCGTCCCTCTTCATAGGCGGCCTCGGCAGCGACCTCGACGCACGGCGGGCCGACCTCGCCGAGACCGTACGGCTCCTGGCGCGCGCCGCGGACCGGAAACCGGTCAAGCCCTCCCCGGCGCTCGCCGGGCAGCTGGATTTCCTGCTGACCGAGGCAGGCGGGGCTCCCTCCAGCCAGATGACCGCGATCATCTGCGGCGACGTGGCCGAGCGGCGGGGCACGGGCAGTTACTGGCGGGCCGTCGAGGAGTCCCGCGAGCGATTCCCCCTCGCAGGCCCCCTCGCCAACAACATCACGCCCTGCGAGTTCTGGGACCGGCCCGTGGAGGCACCGACCGTGCTCGACAACGACGTCCCGGCCCTGCTGGTCAACGCCACCGGCGACCCCCGCACGCTCTACGCCGGCGCAGAGACCCTGCGCGAGCAGTGGCCGAGCTCCCGGCTGCTCACCGTGAAGGGCGCACGCCAGCACGGTCTGTACGGCGAGTACGGCAACGCCTGCGTCGACCGGCAGGTCACCGCCTACCTGAGCACGGGACACCTCCCCGCCCACGACCCGACCTGCACGAGCCGGCCCTGACGACGGGTGAGGCCCCATGGGCTTGTCGGGGCCGAGGGTCCGAGCGACGGAGCGGGACCTAGATCCTTCCCCGGACGAGCCGCGTCCGGTGCCCCAGTAGCCGGCCCAGCTCCGTCACGAACTCCGGCAGCAGCGCGGGTCCGTCCCGGAACTCGAAGCCCAGGTACGCGAAGGCGAACCCGTCGCCCGCCCACTCCCATGCGGCCAGCGGCACCACCCGTTCGCACGCGGGACACGAGACGTCGGCCCGTCCGGTCTCCCACCAGGCGTCCATGACCGCAGAGAACACCTCACGGTGCCCCTCCCCGTACACGGCCGCGCAGTGCGGACAGACCGGCGGCCCGACGTGCTGTGGCGAGAAGAACACCGTTCTGCCGGTGACGACGCTCAGCCCCTCGCTCCCCCTGGCCTCCCGGAACCCCGTCGCCCGCTCCCAGCGGGGCCCCGGACCGTACTGCGGGAGTTCCACGATCGCCTCGCCGACCAGCCACGCCGCCACGCGCGCCCCGTGCGCGACGGCGTCCTCCGCGGTCGCGTCCAGGTCGACGACTGTCTGAAAAGAGCTACTCACAGCCGTACGGTAGGCGGCCGAGCCGACAAGACAAAGCTCGCAATCATGCGGAGTCGACCAACACCCCTACACCGCACGGTCGTTGGCGTGCTCTATACGCGTAGACCCCCCATGCCCCATCATGGTCGCGCTCCACCCCGGCACCACCGCGCCGGCCGCACACCCGTGGCCGGTGTCTCCGGCATGCCCCGGCACACCGGGGCTTGCCGTCCCCCTTCCGCTGGAGGATGTCTTGTCCGTCAGAAAGCAGCTCCGCACAGCTCTGTGCGGCCTCGCGCTCACCGGTGTCGTGGTGACCACCACCCAGGGCCCCGCTGCCGCGACGCCCGTGGTGGACGGTGCGGCGAAGGTGTCGGCCGTGGCCGCCGCCGAGGACGCGGCCGCCCGTTCGATGGCCCGTTCGCTCGCCGACTCCGCCTGGCGGGCCGAGGCCGGCCGAGCCGTCGCGGGCGGCAAGGAGATCGGGCTGAAGGCCCTGGCCGACACGTCCCGTACCAGGGCCGCCGCATCGCTGGGCGGCGACGTCGCCGCCGCGGACCGTTCCGTGCTCGCGGCCAAGGGCCTGACGGCGAGCGCGGGCGGGCTGCTCACCGTGACCCTGACCGGAGCCGTGGACTCGCGCCGCGCCCCGCTGGTCGCCGTCGCCCCGTCCGACGACGAGGCCGCGGCCGTCACCGCGTACGACACGCAGGGCCGGGCTCACGCCCTCGACCCGTCCCGGACTCCTGACGTGCCGGTGTACGTGATCGGCATCGACGGCGACAAGGCGGTCGAGGCCGGGATGAAGGTCCTGGACCGTGAACTCGCGGCCCGCGGAGTCGCCACGGCGGCCACCCCGGCCGCGGCCACGGCCGCGGGCACCGGCTTCTGGACCTCCCGCATCACCTCGGTGCGCCTCAATGACGACAAGGAGCCCTGGATCAAGGGCGATGCCGAGATCTTCAGCGTCGTCAGCGGCTTCGGACTCGACGGCAAGGTCCGCGTCGACACCGTGACCCACCCGTACCTGAACAACGACGGGACCACGTACTACCCGAACCAGATCCTGGTGAACTGGTCGCAGTACAAGTACAACCTGGCCGATGTCGTGATGATGGAGGACGACGGCGACACCAACTACTCGGCGCTGGCCAAGGCCATCGCGACCGCCCTCCTGACCATCGCCGACCTCGGCGCGTACATCCCGCTGGTCGACCCGGTCGTCGACGCGATCCCGTCCTCCTTCTGGACCGACGACGCCGACTTCGTGGACGCCTGGTACACCCTGTCCCGGGAGACCACCGGCACCCGGGACGGAGCCGGCGGCAACGGCAGGTTCACCTTCGACCGATACTGGGTCTCCGCCCTCTGACACCTGTGAACGCCCCGCCCCCGGACGCCTCGCCGCCGGGGCGCGGTGTCGCCGTGCAGCCCGGTGTCACCGCCGTCCCTCGGGACGGGAGCGCCGCGTGCGGTCGCGCAAGGGGCGGAGCGGACCCGGGAAGTCGACGCCTTCGCCGGTGGGCGGGCGCGGCACCTGCGACCGGAACGTGCCCTCCGCCGGGGCCGTCTCCTTTCGGGCGCGGTCGTGGTCAGGTCGGTGTCGTAGGCCGGCCATGCTCCGGCCGTAGGACACGGAGCCGACCGAGGTGGTCCGCTCGCGCGGCCTGCACGCGCGTAGCATCGAGGTGATGGACCGGCGCTCCTGGACCGGTTCCTCGCGCTCGGCAGGCAGTACCCGCTCGGCGGTTCCTTCGCCGGCATCCGGAAACCCCGGCCCGACCGGCTGGACACCGCTCATGCCTACGTTCTCGGCATCCCCCAGACCGCCACCGACCGTCTGCTGACCGAGCACGCCGTCGAGCTCGGCACGGAGATCCGGCGCGGATGCGCCCTGGTCGGACTGGACAAGGACGTCGAGGGCGTGACCGCCGAGCCGGCGGACGGGACCCGGCTGCGGGCACGCCACCTCGTCGGGTGCGACGGCGGCCGCAGCGCGGTGCGCAAGCTGCTCGGCGTCGGCTTCCCCGGCGAACCCGCCAGGCGCGAACGGCTGCTGGGCGAGGCGGAGGTGGCCGTCCCGCCGGAGACCCACCGGGTCGGCCGGGTGTGCCTGGCCGGCGACGCGGCGCACATCTATCCGCCGCACGGCGGGCAGGGCCTGAACCTCGGCATCCAGGACGCGTTCAACCTCGGCTGGAAGCTGGCCGCCGCGGTCGCGGGCTGGGCGCCCGAGGGGCTGCTGGACAGCTATCACAGCGAGCGGCATCCGGTGGCCGCCGCCGTACTGGACACCACCCGCGCGCAGGTCGAGCTCCAGTCCGACGGGCCGGGCCCCCGGGCGGTGCGCCGTCTCCTGTCGGAGCTGATGGACTTCGCTGGTCGGACCGTGTCGACCACGTCGTGGACGCAGCCGACGAGCTCGACGTCCCCGCCGTACTGCTGCGTCCGGACGGGCACGTGGCGTGGGTCGGTGACGAGCAGGAGAGCCTGTACGGCCGGCTGCCCACGTGGTTCGGCGCCGCCGACGGCTGAGCCCGCCCGGCATACGGGCGAGCCCGCGCAGCAGGTCTAGGAGCGGTCGAGCGCCCGGGCGAGGAAGCGCCGCGTCGCCTGCTCCCGCGGTGCGGTGAGCACCTGTTCCGCGGTGCCCTGCTCCACGATGACCCCGTCCTCCAGGAAACAGACCTGGTCCGCGACCTGCCGGGCGAAGTCCATCTCGTGCGTGGCCATCAGGATGGTGAGGCCGCGCTGCTTCAGGTCCGCGACGACGTCCAGGACCTCACCCACGAGTTCGGGGTCGAGTGCCGAGGTGATCTCGTCGAAGAGCAGAAGTTCCGGTTCGGTGGCCAGGGCGCGGGCGATCGCGGCGCGCTGCTGCTGTCCGCCGGACAGCCGGTCGGGGTGTTCCCGCTCCTTGTCGGCGAGTCCGAGCCGTGCGAGCAGTTCGCGGGCGTGTGCCTCGGCCTGCCTGCGCGGGACGCCGTGGACCTGGCGCGGCGCGAGCGTGATGTTGTCCAGGACGCTCAGGTGCGGGAACAGGTTGTAGGCCTGGAAGACGATGCCGATCCGTCTGCGGGCGATGTCGGGGTCGAGGCGGGGGTCGGTCAGTTCGCTGTCGCCCAGGTGGACGGTGCCGTCGTCGACGACCTCCAGCAGGTCCACGCACCGGAGCAGGGTCGACTTGCCCGAGCCCGAGCCGCCGATGAGGCACACGACCTGGTGCTCCGCGACGTCCAGGTCGATGGAGCGCAGGACGAGACGGGACCCGTACTGCTTGCGGAGGCCGCGGATGCGCAGCAGCGGCTCGCTCATCGGCCCGTCTCCGCCCAGGTGCGCTTCGCCGCTCGCCGCTGGAGCCGGTCGGCGAAGCGGGTCAGGGGGATGGTGACCGCGATGAACAAGAGAGCCGCTCCCAGGTACGGGGTGTAGTTGAAGTCGTAGTCCGCCTTGATCTGTGCCGCTCGCAGCACCTCCAGGGGGCCGAGGACGGCGACGAGCGCGGTGTCCTTCTGCAGGGCGATGAAGTCGTTCAGCAGGGGCGGGAGCACGTTGCGGACGGCCTGGGGCAGCACCACGTGGCGCAGGGTCTGCCGTTCGTTGAGGCCCAGGGCCCGGGCGGCGTTGCGCTGCGCGGGGTGCACGGAGTTCAGTCCGGCCCTGAGCACCTCCCCGACGTAGGCGGCGTAGGAGAGGACGAGGGCGATCACGCCGAGTACCCAGGGCGAGGAGGGGGTGCCCTGGAGTTGCAGCGCCGGCAGTCCGAATCCGACGAGGAAGACGAGGAGCAGGGTCGGTACGCCGCGGAAGACGTCCACGTAGACGGTCGCGGCGAGCCGCAGCGGCTGCAGTCCCGGTGCCTTGGTCACGCGTACGAGGGCGATGAGCAGCCCCAGGACGAGGATGAGCACCTCGGCGATGAGGAACATCTGGATGTTGAGCCAGAAGCCGCGCAGGAGTTCGGGGAACGCGGCCCGGAACTCGGCGCCGTCGAGGAACAGGCTGTCGACGCGCTCCCAGCCGGGCGAGGCGACCGCCGCCGCTCCCAGTGCCACCAGGCCGATGACGGTGCACAGGGAGGAGATCCAGGTGTGGCGCCGTTTGCGGGAGCGACGGAAGCGCTGCCGCTCCTGCTCGTGCTCGCTGGGCCGGTAGGTGTCGTCCGGCGGCGGCGACACGGTGGTTTTCGTGAGTTCCACGGTCGGCCCGCTACTGCTTCAGCTCGGGGACGTTCGCCGAGGCGGACAGCCACTTCTCGGTGAGCTCGGCGATGGTCCCGTCGGCCTTGAGGGAGCTCAGGGCGCGGTTCACGCAGGAGGTGTACCCGCTGTTCTTCGGCAGGAGGAGCCCGAACTCCTCCGGGGTGCCGCCCGCGTACCCGAACTGGCCGACGATCTTGCCGTTGTCCAGCTCCGCACCGGCCAGGTAGAAGACGGTGGGCAGGTCGGTGACGATGGCGTCGATCTGACCGTTCGTCAGTGCGGTGACCTCGTCCTTGGTGGTGTTGAAGACGCTCGGCTTGCCCGAGGGCTTGAGCCGTTCGAGCACGGCCTGGTAGCTGGTCGTGGCGACCTGCACACCGATGTTCGCGCCCTTCAGCTCACTCAGGGAGGTGGCCTTCGCGAATTTCGAGTTGTCCAGCGTCAGGACGGCCTGGTTGGCCGTGTAATAACTGGTCGAGAAATCAACGGCTTTCGCGCGCTGCGGGGTGATGGAGATCTGGTTGATGTCGAAGTCGAAAGCCTTCGCCCCGGGGGCGTACGAATGGGCGAAGGGCTCGACGACCCATTTCACCTGGTCGTGGCCGAAGCCGAGCTTGTCGGCCACCGCGTAGGCCACCGCGCTTTCGAAGCCCTTCCCGTTGGACGGGGTGTTGCTGTCGAACCACGGCTCGTAGGCCGGGGAATCGGTCGCGATGGTCAACTGGCCGCGCTTGTGGAGGCTCGGGCTGTCGGTGGTGCAGTCGGCACTGCCGGTGCCGGCGGCTCCGGGGGTGCTCTGCGGCTGGGGGGCGCAGGCCGCCACCGCCAGGAGGACGGCAGCGGCGGCGGAAGCCGAAAGGGCTATTCGGGTACGGGACATCAGGGGTCCTTCGAAAGGGAGTCCGGGAAAGGAACAGAGGGAGAAGCTGGTGCTGTGCGCTCGGCGAGAAGGTCGGCGAGGCGGATCAGCGACAGAGGTCGGCGGCACAGCGCACGTGGTCCACGTGGCGGCGGCGTACCAGCGAAAGACTTCCGGACATACCTTTCAGCATTCCGGTTCGCGGACAGCCGCGTCAATCTCGAACGTCACTGCCTGCGTAACGCGTTGATAACATGTCAGCTGGTGAGACGGAATACCTGGTCGCCCTGGTTCAGACCGAATACCTGGGCCGCGGAACCACCACGGACCACGAGTTCGGCGAAACCGATCCCGGAGCTGCCGACGGTGATTCCGGGCTCGCCGTAAGGGACGTCGGGAAGCCGGTCGTAACAGCGCACCTGGACGTCCCGGCCCTGGAGCCGGTTGTGGACGAGCAGCGCCTTCGCGGTGTCGTAGCCGGGCAGTTCGGTGGCCGGCCGATCCAGTTTGCAGTTGCCGAAGTTGTCCACGACGGCGACCCGCACGTCGTCGGCGACGATCTGGTCCACCGCCGTCGGAACCGCGGGGACCTCGCGGCCGTCCGCCAGCCAGCGGGCCAGCAGCGGCACGTACCACAGGCTCCGGAACTGGGTCCGCGCCATCTCCTCGATCTCGGCCTGCGTGAGCTCCGCCCATCCGGCGGCGGCGGCCTCCAGGACCTCGCGGACGTCGGTGACGTGGACCTCGGTCAGACCCAGGTACGTGACCAGCGGGGCGAGGACCCGGTGGCTCAACGTGCTGATGACCAGGTGGTCGCCGTGCCGGAAGTAGCAGAACGGCACGCCGTTGGGCCAGTGCCCGTCGCGCGGAGCGATGTTCACCAGGACCACCACCGGCTGTGTCGGCCCGCCGATCAGATCCGTGGAGCGCAGCAGGTCGAGCAGGGTGAGGGCGGCGGCGCCCTCCGGGTCCGGTCCGCCCAGGGGCAGGACGGTCGGGGTGGCGCCGAAGAGGGTGGCGATCCGGGTGGACTGCCGGGCGAGGGCGTTGGGGTCGGCACAGTCGGTGAGGGAGACGACCGGTGGACGGGTCATGGCGGGTACTTCGCCTTCTGTCGAGTGGGGGTGGGACGGGGTCCGGGCTGGGGCCGGCGGTGATCACGGCTGCCGGGACAACAAAAAAGGACCCTCCGTTTCCGGAGGGTCCGTCGCATCCTGTGCGCGCACGGCTTCGCTAGCGAAGCGCCTCCGAAGGTCGGGGCATCATTCGCATCATGGCGAGGGTGGTGGTGCGCTGCATGGACGGCAGGCTAGCACCGGGCGGAAGGCGTCCCAAACGCCTGTCCACGGAGTGGACAGGGATGGGTCCACCCGGGCTAGGGCCTGCCCGGCAGGGCGTGCGCCAAGAGGAACTCGGTGGCTCCCGCGATGGCCTCGGCGTAGGTGCCGTGCACGGGCTCGGACTCCGCGCCCTGCTGGTCGGCGCCGGTGGCGGTGTACCACCAGGCGTCGGCGTCGACATCGTGGTGCACGACGGCGGTGCCGCCGGCGTAGCGCAACGGGATGGACTCCTTCGCGGACTTCCTGACCACGGCGTGGGGCCACTTGAGACGCGCGGACTGGCGCTTGATCCCGCCCCAGGCGGCGCCGAGCTGGGCGTAGTTCGCCCCGCTGCGGCCGGCGACGGTGGCGGCGCTCTCCGCCAGCCGGTCCACGGCGAGTTTGGCCTCGTACAGCGCCCGCAGGAGGGCCAGTTGCACATCGGGGGCCGCCATGAGCACGGGGTCGAAGGGCTTGCCGGCGGCGCCGTAGGCCAGCGCGCGGGTCGAGATCCGCTCGGCCAGGGCGCGGACGGCGTCGAGGACCCTTTCGTCCATGGTGCACGCGTCGTCCGCGGTGGGCTCGTTCCAGGGGGGCTCCACCAGGTTCGCGACGGAGCTCCAGAAGTCCTCGTCGCTCTTTTCGGGGGTCGGGATCCCGGACATCTCACTCATGCGACAAGCGTAGCTGTCTTGAGTCGAGAAGGACAGTTAAAACTGTCGACAGGCTTCTGGGTCCGGCGGCCCGGGCCGCCCTCTCGCCCGGGCCCGCGCTCACTGACCTCAGGGACGGACGGCGAGGGCCTCGACCTCGAACAGCACGTCGGGCGCCGCCAGGCTCGCGACACCGATGAGGGTCTGGGTGGGCGGCTCCTTGCCCCAGGCCTGCTGCACGGCGGCGGCGATCGGGGCCAGCTTGGTGACGTCGTGGTTCACCACGTACGTCCTGAGCTGGACCACGTGACCGAGGTCGAGCCCATGGGCGGAGAGCGCGACGCCGACGTTGCGGAACGCCTGGCGGACCTGCTCGGCGAAGTCGGCCGAGACCACGGCGCCGTCCGGACCCGATCCGTACTGACCGGCGACGAGCACCAGTTCCGAACCGGCGGGGACGGCGGCGGTGTGGCTGTAGCCGAACGGGACCGGGTCGTGCAGACCGTCCGGATTGACGAGGGTGTGTGCCATGCGAGTCACCTCATGCGAGTGGTGGGGCCTGTGTCGTGCTGAAGCCTCGCAACCCATACGCGACACCCTGTGTCATGTATCTCGCTAGAGTTCCCGCATGCGTGCCGATCGGCTGGTCTCGCTGGTGCTCCTGCTGCGGCAGCACGGTCGGCTGTCCGCCACCGCGCTGGCCCGCGAGCTCGAGGTCTCCACCCGCACCGTGCTGCGCGACATCGAGGCGCTCTCCGCGGCCGGCGTGCCGGTCTACGCCGAGCGCGGCCGGAACGGCGGCTTCGCGTTGCTGCCGGGCTTCCACACCGAACTCACCGGGCTGAACCACGACGAGGCGCTCGCCCTGCTGGTCGCCGGTTCGCGCCGCGGCGCGCAGGCGTTCGGCCTCGGACCGCCGCTCGCCTCGGCCATGCGCAAGGTGGTCGACGCCCTGCCCGAGGGCCATCGGGCCACCGCGGCCGGCGCGGTACGGCGCCTGCTCATCGACCCGGAGACCGACCTGCTCTCACGGCGACAGGAGACCGAGGAGGTGCCCGACGCGGTCGTGGCGGAGGTCCGGCGCGCGGTGTTCTCCGGGCACAAGCTGCGCATCCACTACGCGGCCGTCGGCGAACGGGCCACGTGGCGCACGGTGGACCCGATGGGGCTGGTCACCGTCCGCGGCCAGGGCTACCTGCTGGCGGCGCGGTCCGGTGACGACCGCACGTACCGGCTGTCCCGCGTCCTCGCCGCCGAGGAGCTCGCCGAACCGGCGCAGCGACCGGAGCGGGTCGATCTCGCCCGGGCCTGGCAGGAACGCGGCGCGCGGTTCCGGAACGGCGGCGACCAGGTGACCGTACGCCTGCGGATGCGGGCCGCCCGGCGGGAGGAGCTGGTGGGCACGGCACTGGCCGTACGCTCCGAGGAGTCCGGGGCGGACGACTGGTCGCGCCTGGAGGTGACCTTCCAGGACGCGAGGCACGCCGAGTGGGCGCTGTGGCAGCTCGGCGCGGACGCGGAAGCCCTGGCGCCGCAGTGGCTGCGCGACTCCCTGCACGGCCGCGCCGCAGCGATCGCGGCGCGGTACGGAGCGCCGTCCTGACGGTCGAGGCCCCCCACCCGCGTCAGCGGGAGTGGACCCGCAGCAGGGTGTGGCCGGCGACCTCCTCGGTCACGCCCCAGAGGGTGGGGTGGGTGGTCAGGTGGGCGGCGAGGGCGTCGCGCAGGCCGTCGGCCGAGCCCCAGGTGCCGTACAGCTTGCTCTCGGTGAGCACCACCGGCTTGAGGCCGGTGGTGAGGACCGCCTCCCAGGTGGCCGCCGCGACCCCCGGGGTGTGAGGGCTGCGGAAGTCGTCGAGGGAGACCACGCCGTCCTCGGTCAGGAGCTCGCGGGCGGCGGCGATGTCGGCGCGGACGTGGTGGTACAGGTGCGAGGCGTCGATGTGGACGAAGCGGCAGCTGCGGGCCGGCACGTGCCGGGTGATCTCGGAGGAGGAGCCCTGGACCACGATGGGCAGGCGGCGGTGAAAGCGCAGGTAGTTGGCCTCGAACACCTGGCGGGTCAGGGTCGGGTAGTACACCCGCATCTCGGTGGCCGTGGAGTCGTCGGGTGCCTCGCCGGCGTCGAACAGGTCGCAGACGGTGAACCGTTCGCCGTCGGCGGCGTGGTGGCCGAGGACGATGGCGCTCTTGCCCTTGTAGACACCGAGTTCCAGCAGGTCGCCGCGGGGGCCGCGGTCGCGCTGGTGTGTCAGGAGCCAGTCGAAGAGGAACCGGTCGGCGGCGAAGAACCAGCCCTCGACCTCGTCGAGCCGGTCGAGCGTGAGGAGGGGCGGGGCGGTGTCCTGTGCGGTCATGTCTGTCCGGTCCTCGGGTCGGTGTGCGGCGGGGCGTCCACCCCCTGATCAGGGGGCCCGAGGCTACGGCTCCCGCCCGCGTCCCCCTCGTACCCCTCCTCCGCCACGCACAACGTCCACACGGCAGGCGTAATCCGGCCACCGGGCCGCTGTGCGCAACGGGTGGCCGGTGCCTACGAGTCGGCGCTCGTACGGGCCGCTCCCCCGTCGACCGCGCTCCGCTCCTGCCCCTGCCCGCGGGGGTGGTGGCGGTGGCTGAGCGCGGCCACCGCGAGGGTGGTCAGGACGAGGATGCCCGCCGCCTCGACCGCGACGGTGGGGCGGACCAGCTCCCCGTCGGACGATTCCTCGAAGCCGAACAGACCCGTGGTGAGGCTGAGGAAGAGCGCGCCGAGGGTGCCCGCCGTGAACAGCGCGGTGACGGTCGCGACGGGTCCGAGCCAGCAGTACGGGACGGCGAGCAGGGCCAGGGCGAGGAGGACGCCGACGACGCCGTTTAGCAGGAACAGGCCACCGATGGTGGCCAGGTCCCGGTAGCCGTCGGCCCACAGGTAGAGGTGGATCGCGCCCATCGTCGCCGTCAGGCCCGCGGCGGCCACCCGCAGCACGAGCGCGGCGACGCGGCGGGTCCGGTCAGTAACCATTGCCGGGAGAGGTGGGAGTGGCGGGGGTCACCGGGGTGGTGCCGGACGTGTTGACCGGGGCACCGGCCACCGTGATCTCGGTCTTCATGCCGAGGTCCTTGTGCCCGTCGACCGGACAGTAGATCTCGTACTTTCCGTCCTTGAGGGTCACCGTGAGGGTGGTGGACTCACCCGGAGAGATGGTGTTCGAGCGGTTCTCGCCGCCGGGCCCCTCGACCTCCAGGGCGTGCTCGTGGTGCCCGGTGTTCGTCGCGACGAAGGCGTACGTGCCGGGTGTGAAGGTCTGCCGGGACAGCGTGATCCTGAAGTCGGCCAGGTCCGCGGTCACCCGGGTCGCGCCGGCGGGCGCCGTGCTCTTCTGCGCGGGCGGCGGCGGTGTGGTCGTACCGCTGCTCGAACCGCCTCCGCTGCCGCCTCCACAGGCGGCGAGGAGGCCGGCCAGTGCGGTGGCCGACACGGCGAGCAGCGCGCGGGTCCGTGGTTCCCTCATCGTTCGGTCCTCCTGATCGTCCCCCACAGGGGGTACGGCGGGAGACCGCGCGGGGATTGCGGGCCGGGACGGACAATGGGTCCGGGCGATCCTTTCGGGGTCGTCGGACGTATCCCGGGTGTGGGACGCATGGGCCTTCCGCTGGAGCGGGTTCCCGACGAGGCACTGCTCTCCGGTCTCGCCACGGGCGATCCGGAGATCGCGGTGGCGTTCGTACGCCGTTTCCAGCGTTCGGTGTACGGCGTGGCCGTCGCCGTGGTCGGCGATCCGCGGCTCGCGGAGGACGTGGCCCAGCAGACCTTCGAACGGGCGTGGCGGCACGCCCAGGTGTACGACGGCCGGCGCGGTTCCGTACGGACGTGGCTGACCGCGATCGCGCACAACCTGGCGATCGACGCGGTACGGGCGCGGCGCGCGACCCCGGTGGCCCCGGACGACCTGGAGGCGCTGGTGGGGATCGTGTCGGAGACCCCGGAGCGGCGCGCGATCGCGGACGACGATGCCGAGCGGGTCCGGCGCGCGGTGGCGGCACTCCCCCGGGAGCAGGCGCGGGCGCTGGTGATGGCTGGGATCTACGGGATGACGGCGCGGGAGGTCGCCGCCTTCGAGGGCGTGCCGCTGGGCACGGCGAAGACCCGGATCCGGGCGGGGACGATCAAGGTGCGGGCGCTCCTGGAGAGCGAGGGGACGCGGTGAGCGGCATGGAGTGCGAGCGGCTGCGTGAAGCGGGTGCCGAGCTGGCGCTCGGGATCCTTCCCGCGCGCGAGCGGGCCGAGGCGGTGGCCCACCTGGACCACTGCCCGGACTGCCGGGCGTACGTGGAGCGCCTGACGGCGGTCGGGGACGGGCTGCTCGGGCTGCTTCCCGGAGCGGAGCCGCCGGTGGGGTTCGAGAGCCGGGTGGTACGGGCGATGGCGCCGGGCACGGCGTCCCCTGCCCCGTCCGCTCGCGACGCGGCGGCACCCGCGGTGGCGCGGCACCGGATGCGGGGGCGCCGTTTCCGGATCGCGGTGGCGGGCGTGGCGGCGGCCCTGGCGTTCGGGTTCGGCGGCTGGGCGGTGGGAACGGTGGTGGAGGGCGCTCCGGCGGTGGTGGCCCCGGCGGCGCGCGTCCTGGAGGCGGCGCTGGTCGCCCCGGACGGGCCCGGGGGCGGGCGTGAGGTGGGCCGGATCTACGCGCACCCGGCGGACGCCACGGGCGGGAACGGCTGGGTGTACATGTCCGTCGACCTCCTTGACGGACGGGCGGCCGACGGTCCGGTGCGGTGTCTCCTGGTACGGGCCGACGGCTCCGCCGTACCGCTCGGCTCGTTCACCGTCCGGGCCGGTTACGGCTACTGGGGTGCCCCGACCACCGTGGACCCCGCCACGCTGAGCGGTGCGCGCCTGCTGGCGGCGGACGGCACGCTCCTGGCGACGGCCCACTTCGCCGGGGCGGCCGCCGTGGGGCGGCCGGGCGACGCCGGGCCGGCCGCCGGCGCCGCGGAGGTGCGGTCGGCGCACGCCGTAAGGAGGGCGCCGTGATCTCGATGCTCAGCAGGCGGACACAGGGGGCACGGCGTCCGGAGGGGGCAGCCCCTTCACGGAAACCACTGACCTATTCAATAGGCGACATGTAACCTGAATATCGATCAGGGCGGCCAATCGCCCCATCCAGCCTCACACTTGAGAGGAACCACCCCATGGGAATGTCGGCCGAGGACGTGGCCCGCGGACTCTTCACGGTCCTGGCGACCGGCGACGCGGCGCTGGCCGCGGAGGTCGTGCACGAGGAGTTCACCAACCGCGAGGCGGTCGTCTCCCCCGCCGCCTGCTCGCTCCCCGGACCGGCGGGCGTACTGGCGTCGGGCGCGTGGCTGCGCTCCGCGTTCACCGACCTGAGCTTCCCCGTCACCGACGTGGTCCACGACGGCGACCAGGTGTGGATACGGCTGCACATGCGGGGCCGGCACACCGGCCCGTTCGTCCGATACCGCGACGGGGTGCTCAGCGAGGCGATCCCGCCGACCGGGGCCGACATCGACTCCGAGCAGGTGCACGTCCTGCACCTGCGGGACGGCAGGATCGTCCGGCACGAGGCGATCCGCGACGACCTGACCCTGCTCGGGCAGCTCGGCGTCTTTCCCCCCGGCCCCACCGTCCCGCTCATCGCCGACTGGCATGCGAGCGGGCGCGCCGTCCGCGCCGCCGTCATGGTCGCCGAGGCCGCCGAGCGAGCGGCGGCCACCGCCCGCGAGCGGGAACGCGGCTGAGGCCGACACCTGTGAGACCCGTCGCTCCAGGAGGCGACCGGAGGGTTCGGCGAGGGTGCCGTGGTCGGCGATCTTCTCGCCGCGCAGCCAGGTGGAGGTGACGACGTCGTTGAGGGTCCTGCCCGCGTAAGCGGTGATCCGGTCGCAGTGCTGGAGCTCCGCCGGGTCGACCGTGAAGGCGGCGTCCGGGGCCAGGACCCCGAAGTCGGCGTCCCGGCCCGCCTCGATCGCACCCTTGCGGCCGAGACCCGCGAGGCGAGCCGGGGCCTCGGACATCCAGCGGACCACGTCCGTCAGGCACACATACGACGAGCCCGGATCTCGGAGGAGAGACCCGGGCTCGTCCGGGGATCAGCGGTGCATCAGCGAGGATCAGCGGTTGGGCTCCTGCATCGTCACGCAGTGGGCCCCACCGCCGCCGTTGCCGTAGAGGTTGTCGAGGTTGAGCTGGACGACGGGGCGGCCGTACGCGGCGGCGATCGCCGACTTGGCCGCCGCGTCCTTGGCGGTGTCGCCGAACTGCGTGGTGATGATCGCCTGGTTGGTCACCGTCCAGTTCATGTAGGAGCTGAGGAAGTCCGCCCGCTGGCCCGACGGGATGCGGGGCAGGATGTCGGGTCCCTGGATGGTGAGGACCTGGAGCCGGCGGCCCCTGGCGTCCGTGGCGTTGACCAGGACGTCACGGATGGCCTGCGCGTTGGCGGTCCAGACGTCGGGACGCACGGCGCCCGCCAGCTGCACCATCACCACGCCCGGCCTGATGTAGCGGGCGGTCCCGTCGATGTGCCCGTCGGTGACGTCCTGCCCCTTGACCCCGGGCAGCCAGATCATCTTCGAGGCGCCGAAGCGGGACAGGAGCTCCGCCTCGATCTGGGCGCGCGACTTGCCGCGGTTCCGGTTGTTGTTCACCCAGCAGCTCTCGGTGGCCATCAGGGTGCCGTCGCCGTCGTACTCGATGCCACCTCCCTCGCCGACCACGGACGCGTTCGCGAAGGAGACGCCGGCGTAGGCGGCGACCTTCGGGGCGACCGTGCGGTCCTTCGCGTACGCGGAGGCGGGGAGGCCGTAGAAGGTCGTGGCGTTCTCGCCCCACGCGTTGAAGTTCAGGCCGAAGGCGTCCATGCCGCCCGCCCCGTCGACCCGGAACAGCGGGCCGGTGTCCCGCATCCAGCAGTCCGAGACGGGGATGGAGCTGATGACCGTGACGGTGGAGCCGCACGCGGCCCTCGCCTGCGAGGCGGCCGACGAGCCGTCCGCGCACATGATGACCGGTTCGTACTTGGCGACTTCCTTGGCCAGCTTGGCGATGTCGGCCTGGATCCTGGACAGCAGGTTGCCCCAGATCGTGGAGCTGGAGGGCCAGGCCATCCAGGTCCGCAGGTGCGGGGCGTCCTCACCGGGGACCCGCCAGGACGCGGCCATCGCCGGCTGGATGCCGCCGAGGACGGGCCCGGCCGCCAGGGCGGCCGCGGCCGCTCCGGTTCTGGCCAGGAGGGTTCTGCGGCTGATGCCGGGGCGCTCGCCGTCGTGCTCTGACTTCACGTGGTGCTCCTTCTCTCAAAGGTTCTGTACGTGCAGGCGCGGGGTCGCTCAGTGGAGTGGGTCCAGCAGCCCCTCCTCCCGGACCATCCGGCGTTCGGTGGCCAGATCGAGAGTTCGGGCGAAGGCCCAGTAGAGGCCTCCGGCCGCCGGCAGGCCGACGAGAACCGAGCAGTCGACACCGCCGAGGCGCTCCGCGACGGGCCCGACGAAGAGGCCCGTGATGACCATGAACGGGGCCATGCAGGCCAGACCGATCACGTAGGCGAGGTTTCCGCGCCAGCCCCATCGGCCGTAGATTCCGCGCGGGTTGAAGATCTCCTTGACGACGTACTGCCCCCGGCGGACGAAGAAGAAGTCGACCAGGTTGATGGCCGTCCAGGGGATGAACAGGTACGTCAGGACCACCACCACGTTGGCGAAGAACCAGTTGAACTGGTCGATGCCGACGAGGGTGGACACCGTCCCGACGGCGGCCAGCATGATCCCGATCGTCGCGACCCGGATGGTCCGCGTCGGCTTGACCGGTCGGAACGAGTCCACGATCGAGATCATCGTGAGGCTGCCGCCGTACTGGTTGATCGCCATGATGGAGAGCAGTCCCACCAGCAGGACGACGACCGCGACCGTGCCGAACCCGCCGAACAGCCGGTCGGCCGACAGCTTCAGGGCGGTGACCGGATCCGTGCCCCCGGGGGCGCCGGCCGAGACCACGGCACCGAGGACGAAGACCCAGGTCCCGGAGACCGCGCTCGGCAGGTACGTCCACCAGAAGGTGCTCCGCACCGGGACGTCGGGTCTCAGGTAGCGCGAGTAGTCCGAGACGTACGGCGCCCAGCCCAGCTGGAAGCCGGCGACGAAGACGAACACGAGCATGAACGGCGCGAGTTCGAAAGGGCCGGCCTCCCAGACGCCTTCGGGCAGCCCGCCGCCGAACAGCGCGGAGGCGGTGACGGCCGCGGTGATCACGACGAAGGGCCAGGTGAGCCACTTGTTGAGCCGGTGGATCCACGCGTACCCGAAGAGGGCGATCACGGTGGCCACCGCGGCGGCGAGCAGGTACCCGAGGGTGTTGGGCATCCCGGTGAGCAGGTTCATGGCCTGCCCCGACAGCAGGGCGTCGGAGGTGTTGAAGGCGACGTAGTTGACCAGGGCGAACACCCACACGGTGAGCGCCGCGCCCAGGTAGCCGAACTGGGGCCGGGACTGGACGAGTTGGGGCAGGCCCAGCTGGGGCCCCTGGGCCGAGTGGAACGCCATGAAGAACGTCCCGAAGAGCGAGCCGAGCACGGTGGCGACCACCGTCCACATGAGCGAGGCCCCCATGGACAGCGTCACGACGCCGGTCGCGAGTCCGGTGAGGTTGAGGCTGCCGACGAACCAGATGGCCCCGACGCTCGACGGTTTGCCGTGCCGTTCCGAGAGGGGCACCCAGTCGATGGAGTGCTGTTCGATGCCCGCGTGCGGTGCGGAGTCATACGCCGGCGAGTCAACTGGCCCCATGTGGGCTCCTGTTCAGGGGTGCGTCGATGAATCCGTACAGCGCCGCGGGAACCGCCGCGCTGTACGGTGCGCTCACCCTAGGGATTGACTTAAATTTCAGTCAATGACTGGGACGCAACTCTCTGACGAGAATTTCAGCTGCGTGGTCACGCGACGGGCTGCTGCTGGGTGACGCAGTGGATGCCGCCGCCGCCCGTGCCCAGACGGTCGATGTTCAGCTGCTCGATGTACCGGTCGGGGTACAGGCGCTGCAGCGTCGCCCGGGCCGCCTCGTCCGCCCTCGTGTCGCCGAACTGGGCGGAGATGACCGCGTCGTTGCAGAGATAGAAGTTGGCGTAGGAGGCGAGGAAGTCCCGGTTGGTGGAGCGGATCCTGTTGTAGTCGGGGCCCTGGAGGCGCATCACGTCCATGGCCCGGCCCTTGGCGGTCGTCGAGGCGGACAGGGTGCTGTACTGCAGGCGGGCGTCGCGGGCGTAGGCGTCGTTGTCGGCGGCGACGGGCATCTGGACCAGTGCTTCGCCGTGGGCGAGGAAGCGGGAGGTCGCGTCGACGTGGTCGTCGGTGATGTCCTGGCCCTTGACGCCGTCGAACCAGATGACCTTGGACGCGCCGTACGCGTCGCACATCGCCGCCTCCAGCTGACGCTCCGACATCCCGGGGTTCCGGTTGCGGTTCACCAGGCTGCTGCGGGTCGCCATCAGGGTGCCGGCGCCGTCCTGTTCGATGGCGCCGCCCTCGCCGACCAGGTCGGCGTAGGTGAACGGCACGCCCACGTGGGCGGCGATCCGTTCCGCGACGAGCGCGTCCCGGTTGTGGGCCTGCTTGTCGCCCCAGCCGTTGAAGTTGAGGCCGATGGTGTCGAGGCCGCCGTAGCCGTCGGTGCGGAAGACGGGGCCGGTGTCGCGCATCCAGCAGTCGTCGACGGGGATGGAGCTGACGACGGTGACGGTGGGGCCGCACATCGTCCGGGCCTTGGCGGCGCTCGCGGAGTTGGCGCACAGGACCACGGGCTCGTACTTGGCGATCGTACGGGCGATCAGCGCGATGTCCGCCTGGACGCCGCTCAGCTTCCCGCCCCATATCGCGCCGCTGTCCGGGAAGGCCATCCAGGTCCGGGTGTGCCGGACGTCCTCGACGGGCACCCGGAAGGTGCCCGGCGCCGCGGTGGCCTTGTCGGGGAGGGCCGTCGTGGCGAGGGCGGCGCCCGCGGCGGTGAGGCCGGCCGCAGCGAGGAACCGGCGCCGGTTGAGGCCCGGGCCCGCGTGGCGGGCGACGGTGCGTTCGTTCATGGTGTGACCTCCTGTGTCAACGTGCTTGCTTGTGCGGTGGGGGGTGCGGTCAGAGCGCCCGGCGGGCCGAGGCGATCGCCTCGGGGTCCCAGCCGGGGCGGGGCACGGACTCCAGCAGGAGCCGTGTGTAGGGGTGCCGGGGTGCCGCGAGGACCTCGGCCGTGGGTCCCGCCTCGACGACACGGCCCCGGCGCATGACGATGACGTCGTCGGTGACGCACCGGACCACGCCGAGGTCGTGGGTGATGAACAGGTAGCCGATCCGGGTCTCCTCGCGGATGTCCGCGAGCAGGTTGAGGATCTGCGCCTGCACGGAGACGTCGAGGGCGGCGACCGCCTCGTCGAGGACGAGGACGGCGGGTTCGACGGCGAGCGCGCGGGCGATGGCGACGCGCTGGCGCTGCCCGCCGGAGAGCTGCCGGGGCCGCGCGTCGGCCGCGCGGGTGCCCAGGCCGACCTGGTCGAGGAGCTCCCGGACGCGCCGGTCGTGGTCGGTGCCGGGGAAGTGCAGGCTCAGGGTCTCGCGCAGGACCTGTTCGACGCTGGTCCGCGGGTCGAGGGAGAGGTACGGGTCCTGGAAGACCATCTGGACCTCGCGCGCCCGCGCCAGGCGGGCGGCCCGGCCGCGGTGCCGAGTGCCGCGGGCCCGTCCCCGTACGAGGACGTCGCCGGAGTCGGCCCGTTCCAGACCGACGACGATCCGGGCGGTGGTGGTCTTGCCGGAGCCGGACTCGCCGACGATGCCCACGGACCCGCCCTCGGGCAGGGCGAAGGACACGTCGTCGACGGCGCGGACGCTCCCGTAGGTGAGGTGGAGACCGACGGCCTCCAGGACGTGCTCAGGCATCGACGGGGCTCCCTTCGAGACGGTCGCTGTGGTGACAGGCGGCCTGGTGGTGCGGTCGGCCGGGTGTGGGCCTCGGCTCGGGGGCCTGCTGGTCGCAGATCTCGGTGGCCAGGTGGCATCGGGCGGCGAACGGGCAGCCGTTGAGCTCCTGCCGGAGGTCCGGGGGCTGGCCGTCGATGGCGGCGAGCCTCCCCGCGGGTGCCTCCAGGCGGGGGGTGGAGGCGAGCAGGGCCGCGGTGTACGGGTGCCGGGGGCGTCCGAAGAGCGTCTCGGCGGGGCCGCTCTCGGCGATCCGTCCGGCGTACATGACGTAGACGCGGTCGCTGATGGCGGCGGCGAGGTCGAGGTCGTGGGTGACGAAGAGCAGGCCGGTGCCGAAGCGGGCGCGGAGTTCGGCCAGGAGGGCGATGACCTCGGCCTGGGTGGTGACGTCGAGCGCGGTGGTGGGCTCGTCGGCGAGGACGAGGGCGGGGTCGCCCATCAGGGCGGCCGCGATCATGACGCGCTGCAGCATGCCGCCGGAGACCTGGCCGGGGTACTTGACGAGGGCGGAGTCGTCGAGGCCGACCGCTCGGAGGAGTTCGCCGGCGCGGGCGGTGGCGTCCGCCCGGCTCATGCTCCCGGTCAGGGTGACGCTCTCGGTGAGGAAGTCGCCGATCCGGCGCAGGGGGTTCAGGGCGGCGCGCGGGTCCTGGAAGATCATGGACACCGTGCCGGTGCGCAGGGCGCGCAGCTGGTCGGCGTCCATGGTGAGCACGTCCTCGCCGCGTACCCGGACGGCGCCTTCGACGACGGCTCCGGGCGGCAGCAGGTTCAGGGCGCTGCGCGAGGTGAGGGTCTTGCCGGAGCCGGACTCGCCGACGAGGGCGACGGTCTCGCCGGCGGCGACGTGGAGGTCGACGCCGTCGAGGACGGGGCGGGCCGTGCCGGGCAGCGTGATGCGCAGCCCTTGGACGTGGAGCGTGTGCGGGGAGGTGTCGGTGGTCATCGGTCTCTCCTGGCGACGCGGTCGGCCCAGCGCTCTCCGACCACGTTGAAGGCGACGACGGTGAGCACGATGAGAACGGAGGGCAGGATCGCGGACAGCGGGTAGCCGTGCTGGATCGCGGTCTGGCCGTCGAAGACCATGCGGCCCCAGTCGGGGGTGAGCGCGGGGACGCCGAGGCCGAGGAAGGACAGGCCGGCGAGGTCCATCAGTGCGTAGCCGAAGTTGATGGTGGACTGGGCGAGGACGACGGGGGCGATGTTGGGCAGGATGTGGCGCAGGCTGATCTGGAGGGCGGAGTGTCCCTGGACCTGGTAGGCGCTGACGTAGGGGCGTTTGCGTTCGGCCAGGACGAGGGAGCGGGTGAGCCGGCTGACGTACGGCAGGTAGGCCACGGAGAGGGCGATGACGGGGGCGAGCAGTCCTTCGCCGTAGATCGAGATGATCAGGATGGCGAGGAGCATGCCGGGGAAGGCGAAGACCAGCTCGGTGCTGCGCGAGAGGACGGAGTCGAGCCAGCCGCCCCGCCAGCCCGCGGCCATGCCGACGGCGACGCCGGCGACGGTGGAGAAGACCACGACGCCGAGGGGCCCGAGGAGTGAGGTGCGGGCGCCGAGGAGCAGCCGGGAGAGGGTGTCGCGGCCTGCGGCGTCGACGCCGAGCAGGTGCTCGGGGGAAGGCCCGGCCAGTGCGTTGCCGAGGTCGACGGCGTTGGGGTCGTACGGCACGAGCCAGGGTGCGAGGAGCGCGGCGGCGGTGACGAGGGCGACGAGGCCGAGGCAGACCAGGTGGAGCGGGGACCGGGCGGTGCGGATCTTCGCGAGGCCGGGCCTGCGGGTCAGGACGGCGGTCATACGGAGGAACTCCTCGATCCGAGGGTGATCCGCGGGTCGACCAGGGGCAGCAGCAGGTCGACGATCAGGTTCACGGTCATGAAGAGAGCGACGATGATCAAGGAGATGGCCTGGACGGTCGGGAAGTCCTTGGTCGTGGTGGAGAGCTCCAGGAGCTGGCCGATGCCGCCGATGCTGAACGCGGTCTCGACGAGGATCGTGCAGACCAGGAGGGTGGAGACGATGAGTCCGCCGGTGGTGAGGACGGTGCCCAGCGAGTTGCGGAACACATGGCGGCGGATGACCTGGCGCTCGGGGACGCCCCGGCTGCGGGCGACCGTGACGTGCTCGCTGTCGAGGGCCTCGACCATGGCGGAGCGGGTGACCCGGGCGAGCATGCCGATCAGGTAGAGCGCGAGGGCGACGGCCGGCAGGGTGAGGTGCCAGACCTGGTCGAGGAGGCCGTCGCCGGATCCGCTGCTGGGGAACCAGCCGAGGTTGACGGCGAAGAGGCCCTGGAGGAGGACGGCCGCGACGAAGGACGGGGTGCCGACGGCGAGCGTGGTGCCGACCAGGATGGCCGAGTCGGTGCCTCCGCCGCGTACGGCGCCGATCCAGCCGAGGGCGAGTCCGACCACCGCGACCACGACCAGGGCCATCGCGACGAGCAGCAGCGTGGTGGGGAGGCGGTCGGCGAGGAGCCTGGAGACGTCGGTGCGGTAGGTGATGGACCGCCCGAAGTCCCCTTGGACGATGTCGCCGAGCCAGCTGAGGTAGCGGACGAAGAACGGGTCGTCGAGGTGGTACTGGGCGTTGATCGCGGCGAGGGCCTCCGGCGAGGCGGAGCGGCCGGAGAGCAGGAAGCCGGCCGGGTTGCCCGGTGCCAGGTACATGGCGCCGAAGACCACGAACGACGCGGCGAGCAGGGTGGCGGCCATCTCCGCCACCCGGCGTACGGCGAATTTCACGAAGTTCACCTGCCGGCCCCCGCGCCCGCCGCACCGACGTCCGCGGCCCACGGGTAGTACATGTACGCGATGGTGGTGGGGGCGCCGGTGATCCTCTTGTTGAGGAAGACGGCGGTGGGCCACTCGGCGACCGGGATCCACGGCAGCTGGTCGGCCACCCGCTTCTGCAGCTCGGCCTCGATCTTCAGGCGCTGGTCCGGCTCGTAGACGGCGGTGGCCTGGTCGACGAGAGCGTCGTAGCCCTTGTCGCTGAAGTCGGCGAAGTTCAGGTAGGCGCCGGTCTTGAAGTTGGTCAGCAGGTCCAGCGGGTCGGTGATCGAGTCGTAGTAGGTGAGCGGGAGCATGTCGATGCCCTCGCGCGCCTCGGGGTCGGTGAAGAGCGCCGTGAAGGCGTTCGGGGCGATCGTCCTGAGGTTGATCTTCAGCCCGATCTGGGTGCCCGCGGCCTGGACGGCGGTGGCGAGGAGGGAGACGTCCTGGCCGATGGAGCTGGTGGCGACGGTCAGGGTCTTGCCCTCGGCGGCCGCCTCCTTGATCAGCGCCTTGGCCTTCTCGATGTCCTGGGCGGCGGGCGGCAGCGAGCCGAACGCGGCCTGCCGGGTCTTCTCCGAGGCGCCGGCCCAGGCCGCCCGGGTGGTGAGGGAGGTGGTGACGGTGCCCGCGCCGCCGAGTCCGGCCTTGACGAACCCGGACCGGTCAAGGGCCAGGGAGAGGGCCTTGCGCACCCGGAGATCGCCGAGCGGGCCGTGCATGGTGGTGATGTTGACGTTGACCGTGCTGAGGCCCTCGCCGAAGTACAGGGTGCCGAGGCCGCTGTCGCGCAGCCGGCCGTAGCTCTCGGTGGGGATGAGGTAACCGCCGTCGACCTCGCCGCTGAGCATGGCGTTGGTACGGGCCGAGGGGTCGGTCAGGACGCGGAAGACGGCCTTCTCGGCCTTGGCCCTGGTGCCCCAGTAGCCGTCGAAGCGTTCGAGTTCGATGGACTGGCCCTTGCTCCACCTGCCGAGCTTGAACGGTCCGGTGCAGGCGAGGTCGCCGGTGGTGCCGTAGTTCTTGCCCGCCGCCTCGACGCCCGCCTTGGAGGCGACGACGCCCGCGGCGGTCGCCATGTACTGGGGGAACTGGGAGTCGGGCTTCTTGAGCCTGACCGTCACCTGGAGCGGGCCGGTCTTCGCTATGGAGGCGACGTTCTGGAAGTTCTGGGCCCAGGCGGCGGCGTTGTCCGGGTCGCGCTGCCGGCCGAGGCTGTAGACCACGTCGTCGGCGCTCATCACCTTGCCGTCGTGGAAGCGGACGCCGGCGCGCAGGTCGTAGACCCAGGTGGTGGGGTCCGGGTTCGACGCCTTGCGGGCGAGGCCGGGCTCCAGGGTGAGGCCGGGCGTCCAGCGCATCAGGCTCTCGCACACGTTGGAGAGGACCGTGTTCTGCGGGTAGTCGAACGCGACGGTGTAGTCGAGGGTGGGCGGCTCGGCGTAGAGGGCCCAGGTGAAGGAGTCGATCTCTCCGCGGGCCGGCGGCGTGGAGGCGGAGAGCTCGGCCTCGGAGCCGCCGATGCCGGCGTCCTTCGGCGGGCCGGAGCAGGCCGCGAGGGCCACGAGGGAGGTCAGGGCGACCGTCGTCACGGCGATCCGTCCGCGCCTGCCGCGCGGGCGTCCGCTGCCGGGAGGCAGGGGTGTGGTCATCGTCGCGCTCTCTTTCCGTGAGGGGTGCGGGGGCCGGAGGGCAGAGGGAGCTGCCCTCCGGGAGCGGTCCGTTCTCGGTCAGGCGGTGGCGGGCACGGCGGGGACCTGCTGCGTGATGCAGTGGACCCCGCCGCCGCCGTAGGCGATCGCGGGCGCCCGTACCCCGACGACCTCGCGGCCGGGGTACGCCGCGGCGATGACGGCGAGCGCGTCGTCGTCCTGGGGTACGCCGGCCACCGGGACCACGACGCCGCCGTTGGCCACGTAGTAGTTCAGGTACGACACCTCGACCCGGCCGCCGGCGATGTCGGCGTACGCGGTCTGCGGGACGTCGACGATCTCGAACGGCCGGCCGTGGGCGTCGGTCGTGGCCTCCAGCACCGCGCGGTTGGCCCGCATCCGGGCGTAGTCGGGGTGCGCGGGGTCGTCGGGCAGGGAGACGACGACCTTGCCCGGAGCGGCGAAGGCGCAGACGCCGTCGACGTGCCCGTCGGTCTCGGTGTCCAGGAGACCGCCGTACGGAAGCCAGACCACCTTGTCGACGCCGAGCTGGGATTTCAGTTCCGTCTCGATCTCGTCGCGGTTCATGCCGGGGTTCCGGTTGGGGTGGAGCAGGCACTGCTCGGTGGTGATCAGGGTGCCTTCGCCGTCGACGGTGATGGCCCCGCCCTCCAGGATCATGTCGGAGGCGATGCGCTCGACGCCCAGGTGCTCCAGGAGGAGGCCGCTGATCCGGTCGTCGGAGTCGTACGGGCTGTGCTTGCGGCCCCAGGCGTTGAAGCGGAAGTCGACTCCGGCGCGGTGGCCGTCGCCGTCGAGCACGAAGAGCGGGGCGGAGTCGCGGAACCAGGAGTCGTCCTGCGCCAGCTCCACCACGGTGATCTTCTCGCCGCACCTCTTGCGGGCGTCGTCGCCGTGGCCGGGCGGCGCGACCATGGTCACGGGCTCGAAGGCGGCGATGGCGCGGGCGACGTTCGCGTACTCCTCCTTGACGTCGTCGAGCACGCCGCCCCACAGGTCCTCCCGTACGGGCCAGGCCATCAGGCACCCCTCGTGCGCGGACCACTCGGCAGGCATACGGAATGCAGTCATCACGGGTCTCTCTTCGTTTCGCCAGAAGTACCCGTCGGCGGCGGCCGGCTCAGCCTGGCGGTCGTACAGGACGGGTACGCGGTGTGAACAGCATCCTCCTCTCGACTGAAAATTCAGTCAAGAGGAGGGGCATGGGTTTTGAAAGTTCAGTCAGCCGGGCCGGGGCCCGGTCGGCCGACCGGGGTCAGAGGAAGTGCCGACCGGGTCAGAGGAAGTACAGCCGGCTCAGCGAGACCTGCTGCGCCGGCTCCGAACGCATCGGATCGCCGTCGAGGGTCACGAGCCCGCTGCGCGGATCGACGTCCACCTGACCGAGGCGCGCGTTGTGCAGCATGTCGGCCGGGCCGATGCCGCGCGTGCCCCGGACGGCCACCCTACGGCGGCGCGTCCTCATCGTGTCGGAGCCGAGGTCGACGGCGGCCTGTGCGACGAACGCGACGGAGAGCTCCGCCGGAGCGGCACCGTGGGCACCGAACAGCGGGCCAAGGACCAGGGGCTCGCAGGTGTCGGTGGCAGCGTTCGGATCGCCCGTGACGCCGTAGGCCGGGAATCCGGCCTTGAGGACCATCTGCGGCTTGGCCCCGAAGAAGGGCGGCCGCCACAGCACGATGTCGGCGAGCTTGCCGACCTCGATCGAGCCGACCTCGTGCGCGAGGCCGTGGGCGATCGCCGGGTTGATGGTGAGCTTGGCGATGTAGCGGAGCACGCGCGCGTTGTCGTCCCGGGCGCCGTCGCCCTCCAGGGGCCCGAGCTCGGCCTTCATCTTCCCGGCCATCGCGAACGTGCGCCGGACCGTCTCCCCGGCACGGCCCATGCCCTGCGCGTCGGAGGAGGTGATCCCGATCGCGCCGAGGTCGTGCAGGACGTCCTCCGCGCCCATCGTCCCGGCCCGGATCCGGTCGCGCGCCATGGCGGCGTCGCCCGGGAGGTCGGTCTTGAGCGCGTGGACGGAGACGATCATCCCGTAGTGCTCGGCGATGGCGTCCCTCCCGAACGGGAGGGTCGGATTCGTCGAGGAGCCGATGACGTTCGGCACGCCCGCCATCTTCAGGACGTTGGGCACGTGTCCGCCGCCGCAGCCCTCGATGTGGAAGGCGTGGATCGTACGGCCTTCAAGGACCCGGAGGGTGTCCTCCACCGACAGGCACTCGTTCAGGCCGTCGCTGTGCAGCGCCACCTGGACGTCGTGCTCCTCGGCGACCCGCAGGGCGGTGTCCAGGGCCCGCGTGTGGGCGCCCATGTCCTCGTGGACCTTGAAGCCCGACGCCCCGCCCTCGGCCAGCGCCTCCACCAGCGGCGCCGGGTCGGAGGCGGACCCCCGGGCCAGGAAGCCGATGTTGACCGGCCACGCGTCGAAGGCGTTGAAGGCGTGCTTCAGGGCCCAGGGCGAGTTGACGCCGACACCCCAGCTCGGCCCGATCTCCTGGCCGATGATCGTGGTGACGCCGCTCGCGAGCGAGGCCTCCATGATCCGCGGGGAGAGCAGGTGGACATGGGTGTCGATGGCCCCGGCGGTGGCGATCAGGCCCTCGCCCGGGATCATCGTGGTGCCGGTGCCGACGACGACGTCGACGCCGTCGAGGGTGTCGGGGTTGCCGGCCCGCCCGACGGCGTGGATGCGGCCCTCGCGGATGCCGATCGACACCTTGCGGATGCCGAGCACCGCGTCGATCACCAGGACGTTGGTGATCACGACGTCGCAGGTCTCGCGGACGGCCGCGGCCTTGAGGTGCATGCCGTCACGGGCGGTCTTGCCGAAGCCGGCGAGGAACTCGTCGCCGTACGCCTGCGAGTCCGACTCCACCCGTACGACGAGACCGGAGTCCCCGAGCCGGACCCGGTCACCGGCGCGGGGGCCGTGCACGGTGGCGTACTCGTGCGGGTCGATGTGCCGACTGTCGCCGGGCGCGCAGTGGTCGCTGTGTCTGGTGGGCCTGCTCATCGCTCCGCCCCTTCCGCTCCGGGGTAGCCGCAGGAGGCGGCGCGCTTCAGTGCCTCGGCCCTCGCGCCGGGCGCGTCCAGCGGCCCGTCGACCAGGCCGGCGAAGCCGATGGCGATCCGGTCTCCGCCCATCGGGACGAGCCCGACCTCGACGACGGCGCCCGGGTCGAACCGGGTGGACGACCCGGCCGGGGCGGCGAGCCGCATGCCGTAGGAGGCGGTCCGGTCGAAGTCGAGGCGCGGGTTCGCCTCGAAGAAGTGGAAGTGGGAGGTCACGCTGACCGGGACGGCGGCGGTGTTGTGGACCCGGAGGGTCGTCACCGGCGCCGGCTCCGGCAGGGTGTCCGTGTGGGGCAGGACGGCCCCGGGGGCGCCGTCGTCGTGCTCCACGTCGCCGAAGGGGGCACTGATGACGGCCAGCCGGGTACCGTCGTCGAACACCGCCTCGACCTGGATCTCCGTCACGACGTCGGTGACGCCGGGAAGCACGTCGTCGGGTCCGAGGACGCCGCGCCCCCGGTCGAGTGCCTCGGCCAGGTGGAGGCCGTCGCGCGCGGCCTCGCACACCGTGTCGGCGATCAGCGCGGTCGCCTCCGGCACATTGAGCCGCAGACCGCGCTCCAGGCGCGTCCGCGCGAGCTGGGCCGCGGTGAAGAGCAGCAGCCGGTCCCGCTCGGTGGGCGTCAGAGGCATGTCGCCCCCTGACGGACGGGTCTGTTCGCACGCATGAAGTCCCTTCCTTTCTCCGGAACGCCGGAAGTGGGTATGCGGCTCACTGTGGCACTGACTGAAATGTCAGTCAAGACCGAGGGTGTGACCTCAGGCCGAGCGCAGCGCGTCCGTCGGCGACGCCCGCACCGAGCGCAGGGCCTGGTGGATGCCCGCGACGGCCGCGACCAGGACGGACCGGGCGACCGCGGCGAGGGAGAGGACGAGGCCGGTCGAAGTCGACGTGTCCGTCATGGATGCCGATGCGCCGGGGGAAGGAGGCGGCGAGATCGCGGTCGTGCGTGGTGGCGACGACGGTGGTGCCGCCGTCGTCGAGGGCGCGCAGCAGGTCGACGACGGGGCAAGGGCCTGGGGCCGGGACTCGCCGTGGTGCGCGCGATCACCGTCACCCATGGCGGCGAGCTGACCGCGACGCCGCGCCCGCACGGCGGCCTCGCCGTGCGGGTCGAGCTGCCGTGGGCGCCCTGGGGACGCTTGTCGATCACGCCGTGAGCCCGGCCTGATCGACAGGACGCCCTACGACAGGCCCTAGCGGCCGAGCCGGTCGATCTCGGCGGCGATGGCGTCGCTCATCAGGGTCCGGGCGTGGGCGATCTGGAGCGTTCCGCTGAGCCAGCGCATGCTCAGGCCCTCCAGGAGCGCGGTGAGCCGTTCGGCGGAGGCCGTGAGGGCGACGGCCGTCGCCATCGGACGGACCTGGCCGAGCAGCGCCGCCACCTCCTGGACCCAGACCAGGGTGGCGCGCGCCAGGTCTTCGCGCAGGAGGTCGTCGAAGACGGCGCTCGCCCTCAACTCGCCCCAGGCGCTGCTGTTCTCCCTGACCTCGGTCGAGTCCTGGAGTTCGAGGAGGAGCGTCTGGTCCAGTTCCTCGCGCGGGCTGAGCGGTTCGGCGTCAGGGTCACGGTGGGTGGTGTAGCGCTCGGCGCGGTCGTTGATGAACTCCAGCGTCTTGCTGAGGATCCCGGCGCGGTCCTTGAAGTGGTAGTAGATCAGCGCCGTGGACACGCCCGCCTCGGCCGCGAGTTCCTCCACGCGCAGGCCGCGGACCCCGCGCCGGGCGATCACCCGGGCGGCGGCTTCCAGGATCTGAGTGCTGCGAGACGCCATGGCCCGAACCTTACCGGGCGCTCACCGGCGGGGGATCACTGACCTGATCACCGGCGGGTGCGCCGCCGGGGGACGGCCGATCCGGGGCGCGGGCACCTTTCGTTGCGTCGGCCGGGCCGACCGACACGAGTGATCAGCGCGAGGTCGGCCACCCACGGAAACGTCCGGCGCCGCATACCACTCTCCCAGCAGGGCCGGCCGGCGCCGAGGGGCGGCGACCGGCGCGTCGTTCGGTGTCGGCCGGTCAGAGGACCGGGGGGACGGCCGGCTGCGACTGCGTGGCGCAGTGGATGCCGCCACCGCCGCTCGCGATGTTGTCGATGTTCAGCTGGACGACGGTCCGGCCGGGGTAGGCGGCCTGGAGGATCGCGTAGGCCGCGGCGTCCGCGTCGGCGTGGCCGAACTGGGGCACGAGGACGGCCCCGTTCGTCGTGTAGTAGTTGGTGTAGCTGGACAGGAAGGCGCTGCCCATGTCCTTGCCGCGGATGCGCTCGCGGTCGGGGCCGGGGAGCTCGGTGATGTTCAGGCGGCGGCCCTGCGCGTCGGTCGCGCCCTGCAGGATCTGCTTGGTCTCGTTGTAGACGGCGACCCACTTGCTGTCGGTGCGGGGCCCCGGCTGGTCCAGGATGATCTGGCCCGGTCCGACGAAGCGGGCCAGACAGTCGATGTGGCAGTCGGTGATGTCCTGGCCGGCGAGGCCCGGCACCCAGATCACCTTGTCGATGCCGAGCGCCTCCTTCATGGCCTGCTCGACCTGGCCCTGGCTCATGCCCGGGTTGCGGTTGTCGTTGACGAGCGAGCTGACCGTGGCGAGCACGGTGCCCTGACCGTCGGTCTCCAGCGAACCGCCCTCGCCGACGAATCCGGCCCGCGCCCGGGGGACGCCGTACTGTTCGAGGAGGGTGGCGGCCGCGGCGGCGTCGTTCGCGTAGGGCTGTGCGTACGTGGTGCCGGTCTTGCCCCAGCCGTTGAAGTTGGTGTCGACGCCCGCGACGGCGCCCGGGGCGACCACGAAGGTGGGGCCGAAGTCCCGGATCCAGAGGTCGTCGTTGGCCATCTCGACGACGTCGATCCCGTAGGCGGCGCCGGCTCCGCAGGCGTAGCGGGCGTCCGCGGCCTGTCCGGGGCGGGCGAGCACCACGACCGGCTCGTAGCGGGAGATCGCGTCGGCCACGCGTGCGATGTCCCGTCGGACGCCGTCGAGCTGCGTGCGCCAGATGGAGGACAGCGCGGGCCAGGCCATGAAGGTCCGGACGTGGTGGTCGGTCTCCGCGGGCATCCGCAGCGTGGCGCCTGAGGGGCTGGTGGCGGCACGGGCGACGGTGGGCAGTGCCGACCCGAGGACCGCGAGCGGCAGGGCCGCCGCGCCGATCTTGAGCAGTCGGCGTCGGGACGTCGTGGGGGTGTCCGTGGGGGCGTCCATGGGACTCCTGCCTGAAGGGAGGGAGGCGGGTGTTCCAGGCATGATGCCGCAGACTGAAAATTCAGTCAATGATCAGAGTTCATAACTAAATTTTCAGTCAATATGTGACACTGATGGTTCAGACCACACACGAGGGGGACCACGTGGCGACGGACCGCCGAAACGCCATCCTGGAAGCCGCCGCGCGCGTCATCGCGCGGCGAGGGGTCCGCGGGCTGCGCATGGAAGAGCTCGCGACCGAGGCCGGGGTGTCGACCGCACTGCTGTACTACCACTTCAAGGACCGCGCCGGCATCCTGCGCCACACCCTGGAGTTCATCAGCGACCGGGCCGACCGGTACACCTCCGACGGAGACGGCGCCGACGGACCCTCCGACGCCCGGACGGAGCTGGAGAGAACGCTGCTCCTGGAGTTCCAGGACGTCCCCGAGGTGCGCGAGAACAGCACGGCCTGGGGCGAGTTGCGTGCCAGCGCGATCTTCGAACCCGAGCTGCGCGGAGATCTGGCCAGGGCCACCCTCGCCTGGATCCACGATGTCGCGGACCTGCTGAGCGGCGTCCGGCCGATGGCGCCCGCCCCGACGCTCACGGCGTCGGCGGAGCGGCTCACCGGCCTCCTGGAAGGACTCAGCACCCGCTGGCTCAGCGGCGCGCTCCCCCTGGCCCACGCCCGCGAGCTGGTCCGGGAGGCGATCTCCGTCGAGGTCGAGCGACTGAACCACTGAGGACGGGAACCACTGAGGGCGGGAACCACCGCGGGCGCGAACCACCGCGGGCCGGAAGTACTTCGGGCACGAACCGCTGCGAGCCGGAAGCACCACGGGGGAACCACGAAAGGCGCCCACTTCCCGCCAAGCTTGACTGGATTTTCAGTCAATGTCAGAGTGGTGACACGCCCTGCGGGCTCACCCAGGCGGTGCCGTCGGTTCAGCCGGTCGCGCATGCACCCTGTGAGTCCCGCGCGGTGCCCCCACACGATCGGAGACCCCGATGTCCCTCCCCCGTCCCTCCCGCCGCCTGGGCGCCGAGTGGGAGAGCCACGCCCGCACCTTCATGTCGTGGCCCGCGCTGGAGTCCGTCTGGGAGGAGGACCTCCGCTCCGTACGGAAGGACATCGCGAGTCTCGCCCGGACCGTCGCGGAGTACGAGTACGTCGTGATGATGGCCCGGCCCGACCAGCTCGCGGCGGCGCAGCGGGCGTGCGGCTCCGAGGTCGAGGTCATCCCCCTGGCGGTCGACGATCTGTGGGCCCGCGACACCGTTCCCGTCTTCGTCGAGGAGGACGGGCGCGTCCTCGGGGTCGACTTCAACTTCAACGGCTGGGGCGCCAAACAGGTGCACGACAACGACGCCCTGGTCGGGCGGAGTCTCCTCCCGGCGTACGGGACACCGTGGATCCAGGCCCCGCTCGTCGCCGAGGGAGGCTCCTTCGAGACCGACGGCGAGGGCACCCTCCTCGTCACCGAGAGCTCGATCGTCAACGACAACCGCAACCCGGGCCGCAGCCGCGACCGGATCGAGACCGAGCTCAAGGCCCTCCTGGGCGTGGAGAAGGTGATCTGGCTGCGGGGCGTACGCGGTGAGGACATCACCGACGCGCACGTCGACAGCCTCGTGCGGTTCGCCGCTCCCGGGGTGATCCTCCTGGACCGGGCCTTCCCCGGGATGCCCGCCGATTCCTGGTCGCATTCCTCGGACGAGGCCCTGTCCGTACTGAGCGGGACGACCGACGCACGCGGGCGCGCCTTCGAGGTCATCGACCTCCCGCAGCCCGATCCCGACCGGATCCGGGGCTACGACGACGACTTCCTGTCGACCTACGCGAACTTCTACATCGGCAACGACGCCGTGTTCGTTCCCCGGTTCGGCGACCGCAGGGCCGACGACCGGGCGCGGGGAATCCTTCAGGAGCTCTTCCCCCGGCGCGACATCGTCCAGGTGAGGATCGACACCCTCGCCACCGGAGGCGGCGGTATCCACTGCGCCACCCACGACCAGCCCGGCCGGCCGGTCGACTGACCGCACCACGAACCCAGGAGCCTCCGTGCCCGACCCCCGACGCCGCACACCCAGCCGGGGCAGAGTCCTCCCCGCCGTACTGGCCGGCCTCGCGATCCTGGCGGCCATCGTCCTCGGGACGTGGCTCCAGTTCGGCGAACGCCAGGCCCTGGACACCGTCTACACCACGGGGACTTCGGCGCCCGACCGGGTGGACGTCGACGCCTCGGTCCAACGCGTCGACGCCGCCGGCCGGGAGCTGATCCTGCGCGTCCTGGTCACCCCCCGCGGGGAGCTGGCCGAGGCCGGCGGGGTCTCGCCCACCGAGGACCTCACGCTCCAGACGCCCACCTCAACCCGGGGCGACCTGTCGTTCAAGGCGCACAGCCGCATCGCGACGATGGACCTGCCCGTCACTCTGACGGGCGGCTCCATCACGGACTATCCCTTCGACGCGTACGACGCCGCCGTCGAGTTCAGCGCCACCCAGGGCGGCGAGAAGGTTCCCGTCCGGATGACGCTGTCCAACAGCGACGCCCTCTTCGCCGCGGACGTGGACGCCTCGGACGACATGGGGACGGCGGTCTTCGACGTCGGTCTGGCGCGCTCCCGCAGCGTGCTCGTCTTCGCCGTCTTCATGATGACCGCCATGTGGGCCCTCGCCGTCTCGGTGCTCACCGGCACCTGGTTCCTCGTCACCCGCCGCAAGGGACTGACCTGGCCGGCCCTCGGCTGGATGGCCGCCACGCTCTTCGCGCTCGCCGCCTTCCGCAACGCGGCCCCGGGTTCGCCGCCGATCGGCAGCCTCATGGACTACCTCGCCTTCCTCTGGGCCGAGACCGTCATCGCCTTCTGCCTCGTCACCGTGGTCGTGACGGGCTTCAGGGCCGAGCGCGCGTCGTCGGGCACCGACTAGCCGCCGTTCCGCGGCGGGGCCGGTCGTGCGGCGCGGCTCACCAGGTGCGGTCGAGCACGTGCGTGAACAGCGCGTCCAGTTCCCGGGCGGCGGCGCGCGTCAGCGGTGTCTCGCGCAGCGCGCGGTGGGCGAGGTCCCGTTGGCGGAGCGCCTCCTCACGGGTCGCGGTCCGCCCGCCGGCCTCCTCCACCAGCATCGCCGCGAGTGCGGCGGCCTCACCGTCGATCGGCAGGGCGGAGCCGAGCAGCGCCTCCAGTTCCCGCGCGGCCCTGCCTCCGCCGGCCAGTGCGGCGAGGACCGGGTACGTCTTCTTGCCCCGGCGCAGGTCGGCGTGGACGGGCTTGCCGGTCACCGCCGGGTCGCCCCAGATGCCCAGGACGTCGTCGACGGCCTGGAAGGCGAGGCCGAGGTGGCGTCCGGCGCGATCGAGCGCGCCCACGGTCGCCTCCGGGGCGCCGCCGAGGACCGCGCCGAGCGCGATCGCGCAGCCCAGCAGGGCTCCGGTCTTGTGGGCGGCCATCGACCGGTACTCCTCCGGCGCGACCGCGCCGGGTCCCGACCAGGGACGGTGCTCGAAGCGCAGGTCCTCCGCCTGGCCCGACACCAGCGTGTTCAGGGTCGCGGAGAGGCACCGGACCGCGGCGGCGGCGTGGCCGCCCCCGGCCTCGGCCAGGGTCCCCACGGCCTGGGCGAGGAGAGCGTCGCCGGCCAGGACGGCCGGGCCCGTGCCGTACGCCTTCCAGACGGCGGGTCGCTGCCGGCGCAGGGCGTCGGCGTCCATGATGTCGTCGTGGAGCAGGGAGAAGGTGTGCACGAGTTCGACGGCCACGGCTCCCGGGACGGCGTCGGCTCCGTCGGCACCGACGGATTCCGCGCCGAGCACGGCGAGTGCCTGGCGCACTCCCTTGCCCTCGGATCCGGCGGGGTCCGGGCGCCCCGACGCATCGGTCCAGCCCAGCGCGTACGCGGCCATCTCCCCGGTCCAGGGGTGGAGCCGGCCCACCGCCTCGACCAGGGCGGGCCGGACGAGTACGCGGCAGCGCTCCAGGACACCGGCCGCCGGTGCCGCGTGACCGGGAGGGGTACGCGGCGCGGCGGGGGCCGTGCCCCCGGGCGAGGCGACGGGCGGGCGGACCGGCGAGGTGTGCGTGGGGAGGACGGCACTCACCGCGACCCCTCCCCCGCGACGGCCCGAAGCCCGTCGGCGTGGGGCGCGCGCGGCGCCTCCACGTCCGCCGCACGCAGCGCCTCCACGTCCGCCGCACGCAACGCCTCCACGTCCGCCGCACGCAGGGCCTCCGCGCCCCCCGCCGGCAGTACGGGGTCGGCCGGCTCCCTTCCGCGGCCTCCGGCGTGGTCGGGCAGCTGTCCGACCTGCAGTTCGGCCGCGGCCTTGTCCACCATGTCCCGGGCGTGGCGCAACCCGATGCGGTCGAGCGTCGAGCGCAGGGCGGCAAGGTCCGCGGCCGTGTGCGCGGCGTCGCGGCCCAGTCGGGCCTCGGACTTCACCAGGCCCAGCCTCGACAGCGCCGTCCCGCGCGGCTCGTCCATCTCGCGGAACTCCTCCAGGGCCCGCGCGTAGAGCTCACGCGCCTCCTCGTACCGCCCGGCGCGGTACAGCACGTTGCCGCGCATCTTGTGGTTGTAGGCGAGCGCGCTCGAAAGACCGATCGCCCGGCAGGCGTCCTCCGCCTGCGAGAGCAGCGTCAGTGCGCGCTCCACGTCCCCGTCCCGTACGGACACGACGTCGGCGATGCCCCGCAGGGCCCACGCCCAGCCGCGCCGGTCCTCGGCGCGCGACGCGGTCTCCGCCGCCTCCTCGAACAGGGTCAGGGCCTCGTCGTAGCGGCCGGTGTTGCGGTGCATCTGGGCTATGCCCTCCAGCGCCCACACCGTGTGCCGGGCCTCGCCGCGGCGGCGGGCCTCGGTCAGCAGCTGTTCGTGCAGCCTGCCGACGGCCTCGTAGTCGCCCTGGATGCGCCCCGTCTCGGCGAGGCCCGCCAGCGAGTAGCCCCGCGCGACGACGTCCCCGCCCCGCTCGCCCGCGTCGGCCGCGAGCTTCAGCAACCGGTACGCCAGCCTCAGTTCGCCGCGCTGCCGGGCCAGCGTGCCGCCGCTCCACAGCGCCCACGCCATCGCCCCTTCGTGGCCGGCCTCGCGCGCCGCCCGATGGCTCGTCTTCCAGGCCCGGTCGGCCTCCGCGATCCGGCCGAGCCTGCGGCACGCCTCCGCCACGGCGAGTGCGCAGCGCGCGACCTCCCGCAGGTCCCCCGAGCGCTCGGCCTCCCTGAGCCCTTCCCTTCCCCGGGCGAGTACGTCGGGCAGGGAGGAGTTCACCGACATCGACCCCAGGGTGCCCTGGTACTCCGGCGCGGACGCCCTCGCCGTCCGCTCGCTCACCTGACCTGCCATCAGAACCTCCTCATGTCGACTCGACGATCAAGCCGACGCGGGGATCAAGACGTCGAGCACGCGCGCGGGTTCCGCCTCGGCCGCAATGTCCGTCTGCGTGGGGGCTCCGTGTCCTCCTCAAGTGCTACGCGGCCGCCGAAGGGTCCTCACCGAGACGGATGCGAACGCCCGCTCGTACAGTGAACGTCTCGGCGAGCGACTCCAGCCGCCCGTGGGAGCACGCGTCGTCGTGATCAAGCCGATCCGGGGGCGCGGAGCATGCCCCGGCGGGCGGCGGGGCACCGATGCCCGCGTGGCTCTCACAGACGACACACAGCGATTCGCCGCCCTGTCGGTGCGGCTGACCGGTTTCGACGCGGCGGACCTGGCGGCCACCGGGCTCGTCGAGGTGTACCGGGACGTGGCCGCGGAGGAGCTCGGTGCGCAACGGTACGAGCTGCTGCTGCGCGAGTTCGGGGACCCGCTCGCGCCGGGGGCGGCCGAGGACGCCCCCGGCGGCGAGCTGAGCGCGGGGGCCCGTGCCGTCACGTACCTCTGGTACACCGGGAGTTGGCCGGGTCCGCCGCCGAGGCTGGTGTCCCCGCGCGCGTACGCGGAGGGGCTCGTGTGGAAGGCGGCCGGTGTCACGGCTCCCGCCGCCGCGCCCGGAGGGTACGGGAGCTGGGCGGAGGGGAGCGGGCGATGACGCGGTACGACGTGATCGTCGTGGGTGCGGGAGTCGCCGGCTCGCTCGTCGCGCACCGGCTGGGACGGCAGGGCCGACGCGTGCTCGTCCTGGAGGCGGGCGCGACGGCCCGGGGCGGCCGGGACGAGGCCGCCGACCCTCTCACCGCGTACCTGACGGCCGCCGGCAGACTGCCGGGCTCCCCCGACCGGCCCCACCCGGCCGCCGCGTCGCCCGGGATGGCGGACCTCGCGGGCACGGACGGGACGCCCGGCTTCCGGGCGGCGGGCCATCTGCGCCAGGACGGGCCGCTCCCGTACGCCAGCGGGTACGTCCGCGCCAACGGCGGCACCGGCACCGTCTGGACCGGTCTCGCGCCCCGGATGCTGCCGGAGGACTTCGACACCGAGCCCTTCGGATACGGGCGGCGGTGGCCGCTCACCTACGACGACCTGGAGCCCCACTACCGGTCGGCCGAGGAGCACCTGGGTGTGGCCGCCGACGCCGAAGAGCAGCGCGCGCACCTCGGTCTGCGCTTCCCCGACGGTTACGCGTACCCGATGCGGCCCCTGCCCGCCGCACGCCTGGACCGCTTCCTCGCGGCGCGTCTCGACGGGCGGCGGGTGGAGGATCCCGTCGCCCTGCGCGAGGTGGAGCTGAGGGTGATCGGCACGCCGCACGCGCGCAACGGCGTCCCCGATCCCCGGTACGACGGCGGTCGCGGCTACGTTCCCCGCGGGCGGGACGGACGGCCGGACCCGGACAGCCGGTGCGTGGGCAGCGCGAGCTGCATCCCGCACTGCCCTTCGTACGCGAAGTACACCCCGCTCAAGACCCAGGGCTGGTGGGGCGGTTCGGTCACGCTCCGGGACCGGTCCGTGGTGAGCCGGGTCCTCGTGGACGGGCGGGGGCGCGCGACGGGCGTGGAGTACCGGTCGTACGACGGCGCGGTGTCCGTGGCGCGCGCCGATGTCGTGGTGCTCGCCGCGCACGCGGTGGAGAACGCGCGGCTGCTGCTCCTGTCCGGGCTCGCCGATCGCAGCGGCCAGGTCGGCCGCAATCTGATGGACCATCCCGTCCTGCTGACCTGGGGGCTGCTGCCCGAGGGCCAGGACGCCGGCGTGTACCGGGGGCCCGGCTCCGTCTCCGGCTTCGAGGGCTTCCGGTCCGGCCCGGCACGGAAGATGCGGGCACCGTTCCGCGTCGAGTTCGGGACCTGGGGGTGGATCTGGGCGCAGGGTCCCGTCGAGTCGGACGTGGACCACTTCCTCACCGAACGGGGCCTGTCCGGTGTGGAGTTGCGCCGGGCGGTCGGAGACCGGATCCGCCGCCAGTTCGCCCTCCAGTTCGAGATGGAGCAGGGTGCCGACCCCGCGAACCGGGTCTCGCTCCACCCGAGCGAGCGGGACGCTCTGGGGCTGCCCCTGCCGCTCGTCACCTACGACCTCGACGAGCACGTCAAGGAGGGGATGGCCGCGGCCCGGTCCGTCTCGGACCAGCTCTTCGCGCTGCTCGGGGCCGAGGACCACACGGACTACGCGCCGGCGGCGGCCTGGCCCGGACGCTTCGAGCACCGCGGGCGCGCGTACGGCTATCGCGGGGCCGGTCATGCCGCCGGCACCCACATCATGGGCGACTCCCCCGCCACGTCGGTCGTCGACGCCTGGCAGCGCTGCTGGGACCACCCCGGCCTGTACGCGGTCGGCTGCGGCAGCATGCCCTCGGTCGCCACGTCCAACCCGACACTGACGATGGCCGCGCTGGCGCTGCGCAGCGCCGAGCGCGTCGAGGCGGACCTGACGGCCCGCGACCGCCCCGCCCACCTCGCCCCCACCGACCCAGGAGCCCCCGCATGAGCCCCGTTCCCCTGCCGCCCGTGGCAGAGCCCTTCCAGCTCCCGTTCCACTACGGGGCGCTGCACCAGGTCGGTGTGGACTGGCTGGTCGACCCGGAGCCCGTTCACCGGCTCCTCGACAAGTACCACCCGGATCTGACCGCGGCCACGTTCGACGACGGACGAGCGCTGGTCTCCCTCAACTACCAGCTGTACTTCGCGCAGTACGCGTTCGGCGGCGGCGTCACGCAGGAGATCGAGCTCAACGTCATCGCCTTCCCGACGGCGGACGCGCACCGCCTCCCGCGGCTGACCTACGCCGAGTACGCGCGGGGCTGGGACCAGACGAAACTGCTCGGCATCGCCCGCCTCCACGTCGTGTGCGACAACCCGTTCGCGATCAGGGCCGGGCGCGAGCTCTACGCGGAGCCCAAGCACCCGGGGTGGTTCGAGGTCGGCCTGCCGTCGCTCAACGGGCCCGCGGGAGAGACGTGGACCGTACGCTGCAAGGCCGCCGGGGTCGCCCCCGACGACACCCTGGAGAAGGCCCCGGACCCGCTGCTCGACCTCACGGTGAGGCTGGACGGGCTCCCGGCCGTCCCCGCCTGCTCCGCGCCCGTCACCGGCTACGGCACCGACCGCGAGGGGCGCCTGCTCGCCGGCCCGATGAACGTGTACCAGCCCTACGGCTGGTACGACCTGACCGCGCCCGAGCACTCCGGGCGCACCTGCCTGGAGGTGCGCGCCCCGGACGGCGAGCTCGGCCGCGACGTCCGCTCCCTACTCCCGGACGGCACGCCGGCCACCGGCGCCTGGACCTACCAGTCGCCGCCGGTGGCCGCCCACCACCGCCCGTACTATCCGACGGTCGGCCCGCGTTCCTGACGCTCGGCCGGCCTCCTGGCCCTGACTGTGTCGCGCGTCACCTGAACGCGAAAAAGATCACCCCCTTCACCGTGCATCCCTGGAGCCCTGTCGCGCGTCTTCTATGCACCGGGTCCGTGTCCGGACCCGGACGACATCGATTCCAACCAAGGGCAGAACACTTTGCTGACTCCGAAACTCGGCCTGCGCAGCGCCGTGACCGTTTCGCTGACGGCCTCGGCCGTGCTGGCCGGCGGCCTGTTCGCCGGCCAGGCGTACGCCGCGCCGGCCGTCCCGTCGATCACCGCCCCCGGCGGCTTCGTCATGAACAACGGGACGGGTACGACGCTGTTCGGGAAGGCCGCGGACACCCGCCGGTCGACCGGCTCCACCACGAAGATCATGACCGCGAAGGTGGTGCTGTCCCAGCGCAACCTGAACCTCGACGCCAAGGTCACGATCCAGAAGGCCTACAGCGACTACATCGTCTCCAAGAACGCCTCGTCGGCCCGGCTCATCGTCGGCGACAAGGTGACCGTCCGTCAGCTCCTCTACGGCCTGATGCTGCCGTCGGGGTGTGACGCCGCCTACGCGCTGGCCGACAAGTTCGGCACGGGCACCACGCGTGCGGCCCGGGTCAAGTCGTTCATCGGCAAGATGAACGACGAGGCGCGGAAGCTCGGTCTGCGGAACACCCACTTCGACTCGTTCGACGGAATAGGGAGTGGCCAGAACTACTCGACTCCGCGCGACCTGACGAAGATCGCCAGCAGCGCGATGAAGAACGCCACGTTCCGTACCGTCGTCAAGACGAAGTCGACGAAGCAGAAGGTGACCACGAAGACCGGTGGCTACCGGTACATGTCGTGGACCAACACGAACAAGCTCCTGAGCACCTACAGCGGCGCGATCGGCGTGAAGACCGGCTCGGGCCCGCAGGCCAAGTACTGCCTCGTCTTCGCGGCCACCCGCGGCAGCAAGACGGTCATCGGTACGGTGCTCGCCTCGCCGTCCGAGGCGAACAGGGCGACCGACGTCAAGAAGCTGCTGGACTACGGCTTCGCAAGGTAACCCACGACTCTCGGCGCCCGACGGCGCCGGTCAGCCCCCGAGCTGCCTCCCGTTCCGCGGGAGGCAGCTCTCTTCTTCACCCTGCCGCGCGTCAACGCCCCTGGTGCCGACGCCCGTCGAACCGGCGCAGTACGCGCACCACGCGCCATACGGCGGCGCCGGCGGCCAGGACGGCCCCGACGACGAGCAGGCTCCTGCCGGCGGGCCCGGACGTACCGACGGCGAGTGCGGGCACCAGGAACGCACCGAAGACGATCGCGGCCAGGAAGCCCGCCGTCACCAGCGCGAACATGATCTCCACCGTCATCGCGTCCTTCTCCCACCGCGATTCTCGCCCCATGTCCATGCGGAGAGTCTCACACGGCACTCGGCCATTGGGGCGGCCCGCCCGAACGAAGGCGCGTGCAAATCAGGACAAAATCCCCTACGTGGCGTTAGATTCCCGTGTCAGCAGGCGGGTCGATACATCAGAGTGAGCGGGGGCATCGGTGGAGACCGACGAGTACGGGCGGGCCGAGACCTCCTCCGACGGGTCCCCTCCCACGGCCAAGCTGACGCTGCTGACGCTCACCACCATGGTCGTCGGCTCCATGGTCGGGGCGGGCGTCTTCTCCCTGCCGCGCCGGTTCGCCCAGGAGACCGGTGTCGCGGGCGCGCTGATCGCCTGGGCGGTCGCCGGCGTCGGCATGCTGATGCTCGCCTTCGTCTTCCAGACCCTCGCGGTCCGCCGCCCCGACCTGGACGCCGGTGTCTACGCGTACGCCAAGGCCGGCTTCGGCGAGTACCTCGGCTTCTTCTCGGCGTTCGGCTACTGGGCCAGCGCCTGCGTCGGAAACGTCACCTACTGGGTCCTGATCATGTCGACGATCGGCGCCATCGCCCCAGCGCTCGGCGACGGCGACACCGCCCTCGCCATCGTCCTGTCCTCCGTCGGGCTCTGGTGCTTCTTCCTCCTCATCCGCCGGGGAGTCAAGGAGGCCGCCGCGATCAACCGGATCGTGACCGTCGCCAAGATCGTCCCCATCATCGTCTTCATCATCCTGGCGCTCTTCTACCTCGACCCCTCCGTCTTCGCCGACAACTTCGCCGGCGCCGACTACGCGGGCTCGCTGTTCCACCAGGTCCGCGGCACGATGCTCGCCACCGTGTTCGTCTTCCTCGGCGTCGAGGGCGCGAGCGTGTACTCGCGGCACGCCAAGCGCCGGGAGGACGTCGGACGGGCCACGATCCTCGGCTTCCTCAGCGTCTTCGCGATCTTCGCCTCGGTGACCATCGTGTCGTACGGCATCCTGCCGATGGCCGAGATCGCCGAGCTCCGGCAGCCCTCCATGGCGGGCGTGCTGGAGGCCGCCGTCGGCACCTGGGGCAAGGCCTTCGTGAGCGTCGGGCTCATCGTCTCCGTCCTCGGCGCCTACCTCGCCTGGACGCTGATGGCCGCCGAGGTGCTGTTCGTGGCGGCCAAGGACAAGGACATGCCGCGCTTCCTCGGGCGCTCCAGCGGCGACGACGTCCCGGTCCCGGCCCTGCTGATGACGACGTGCCTCAGCCAGGTCGTCCTGGTCGTCACGGCCTTCTCCGACGACGCGTTCAACTTCGCACTCGACCTGACGAGCGCCCTGAGCCTCATCCCCTTCTTCCTGGCCGCCGCGTTCGCCATGAAGATCGCGCTGCGACCGCGGACGGAGCAGGTCGTCGGGCTCTCCACCCGGGGCGAGCTGACCGTCGCCGTGGTCGCCACCCTCTACACCGCGTTCCTCCTCTTCGCGGCCGGGCTCAAGTTCGTCCTCGTCTCCTTCATCCTCTACGCCCCCGCCACCTTCCTGTTCGTCAAGGCCAGGCGGGAGCAGAACCGGCGCCCGTTCTCCCCGGCCGAGGCCGTCATCTGCGCGGTCTCCGTCGTCGGGGCCGTCATCGGCGTGATCGCCCTCGCCGCCGGCTGGATCGAGCTCTGAACCCGTCGGGACACGTGTCCGGCTTCCCTCGGAAAGGTTGACCATGACAGACACCGAGACCCGCTCCTCCGCGTCCCCGCTCGGCGTGCACTCCGAGGTGGGACGGCTGCGCAGGGTCCTGGTCTGCGCTCCCGGCCTGGCACACCGGCGGCTGACCCCGACCAACTCCGACGATCTGCTCTTCGACGACGTGATGTGGGTGGAGAACGCCCAGCGCGATCACGCCGACTTCGTCGACAAACTCACCCAGCGCGGTGTCGAGGTCGTCGAGCTGCACGAGCTGCTCGCCGAGACCATGGCGATCCCCGAGGCGAAAACCTGGCTCCTCGACCGGAAGATCGTGCCCAACGAGGTCGGTCTGGGACTGGTCGACGACACCCGTGCGTTCCTCGACTCCCTCGCCCCGCGGGAGCTGGCCGAGTTCCTCATCGGCGGGCTGTCCACGGCCGACCTGCCCGACGCGTACCGCTCCGGGTACGTGTCCCTCGCCCGGGAAGGCGTCGGGGCGCGCGAGTACCTCATGCCGCCGCTGCCGAACACGCTCTACACCCGCGACACCACCTGCTGGCTGTACGGCGGCGTCACCCTCAACCCGCTGTACTGGCCGGCCCGTCACGGCGAGACCCTGCTGATGAAGGCCGTCTACACGTTCCACCCCGGCTTCAAGGACGCGACCGTCTGGTGGGGCGACCCCGAGCAGGACTGGGGCCAGGCCACCTTCGAGGGCGGCGACATCATGCCGGTCGGCAACGGGGTCGTCCTCATGGGCATGAGCGAGCGCACCTCGCGCCAGGCCATCACCCAGGTCGCCGCCTCCCTCTTCAGGAACGGCGCTGCCGAGCACGTCATCGTGGCGGGGATGCCGAAGCTGCGCGCGGCGATGCATCTCGACACCGTGTTCACCTTCGCCGACCGCGACATCGTCACGCTCTATCCGACCATCATGGACGCCGTCCACACCTTCTCGCTCCGGCCGGGCGACGGGGCGACGGGCGTCCAGATCACCGACGAGGGCAGCACCGCGTTCGTCGACGTCGTCGCCAAGGGCCTCGGTCTGTCCGGGCTCCGGGTGATCGAGACGGGCGGGGACGTCTACGCCTCCGAGCGCCAGCAGTGGGACAGCGGCAACAACGCCGTCGCGCTCGAACCCGGTGTCGTCTTCACGTACGACCGCAACACCCAGACCAACACCCTGCTCCGCAAGGCGGGAGTGGAGGTCATCACCATCGTGGGCGCCGAACTCGGCCGCGGACGCGGGGGCGGCCACTGCATGACCTGCCCGCTGATCCGCGACGCCGTCGACTTCTGAGGCCGCCGCGTCCGTTCCTCCGGACGCCCACTGGCCGCCGGCTCCTCTCTGGAAGCCGGCGGCCCGTGGGCTGCGGTGGACCGTGGCCTTCGGCGGCCCCCGGTCGGCGGTGCGGTCGGGATCAGCCCGAGGTCCCGGGGGTGGGTCCGGCGAGCTGCTCGGCGAGCTCCCGCTCGCTCTCGTCCGACAGGGAGGTCTTGAGGACGGTCCCGCCGAAGGGCTCCAGGGCGGCGGCGAACCGATCCTCGGTGATCTTGGAGGCCATGATCACGACGGCGGCCGAGCCGGGCACCAGCAGGTCGCTGACCTTCTTGCGGAACCCGCTGTCGACCCCCATCTGCATCAGCTTGCCGATGAGACCGCCGAGGGCCGCGCCCAGGACGCCGATGCCCGGGGTGAGGATCAGGATGCCGAAGACCATCCCCCAGAGCGCGCCGGCCGTGGCGGAGACGGCGATCTCCTCCTGCCGGGCGGGGGTGTCCACATGGGTGTCGCCGTCCTCGTCGACCCTGACGACGGCGAGGCCGTTCAGCTCGACGACGTGGTCGGCGCGGAGTTTCTGGACAGCTCTGAAAGCCTTGGTCGCGACCGCGTGGTCGTCGTAGCCGATGACGATGAGCTCGGACATGCGGTGATCCTCTCTCAGTACCTCTGCGCCTTGGTGAGCCTCGGGGTCAGCACCGGCTCGGCAGGCTGTCGGCTGATGACCAGGGGTTGCTTCCGTTCACCGGGCGCGAGGTCCTCGGCGCCGACGAACTGGGTCTCGACGACCTTGCCCGAGGAGTCGAGGAAGTCGACCTGCGCGGCGTAGGAGGCCGTCGCGTCCGTCTTGTTGGTGATGGTGACGACGACGGTGAGCAGGCCGTTCGTGTCGGCCCTCGGCTTGCCGGTCATACCGACCTCGCCCAGGGCGTTCCCTCTGCCCTCGACGTCCTTCAGGGCGTTCTCCGCGGCCTGCCGGGAGCGTTCGATCTCGGCTCCGATCGAGGCCTTGCGCTCGGCCTCCCGAGCCGAGGCCGAGGCCGCCGCGGAGGATGCCGAGGCCTGCGCGGACGCGATCCGCGACTCCGCCGCCGAGGCGACGGAGGAAGGGTGCTCGCCGGAGAACGACGCGGTGTCGGGCGCGGTGGGACGCTCGCTGAACGCGGGTTGTCCGGTGTCGTCCCCGTCGGACCCGCAGGACACGAGGGCGACGGCGCCGAGGGCGGTCGCGACGACCGCCAGGGCGGCACTCGCCGCCCGGGTGCGGACCGGGCGGCTCCCGCGGGGGGATGGGTTGCTCACGGTGCTTCCTCCCGGGCGTGCGGTCGTCGTCAGTAGCGCAGTACGGCGGCGATGCGGTTCGCCTCGGTCAGGGTGTCGTCGCGGACGAACCGCACCTCGGCGCCCGTCTCCAGGGCCTGTTCGACGATCTCGTCCACGATGTCGTCGCGGGAGTCCAGGTCGGACGCCTCCGCGGGTTCGAGGTGGTCGCCGTAGTCGCGGACGACGGCGCGGTAGTGCTCCTCGACGGCGAGCAGCCGGATCCGGCCCGCCTTCGCCGCCTCGTGCACCTCGTCGAGACCGCCCGCGTACTCGCGCCGGCCCCGGGCCGCGTCCAGTTCGGCCAGGACGGTGGTCGACACGGCGTCCTCGTGGGCGGCGAGCAGGGGCGCCACGGCCTTCCGTACGGCCTCCTCGGGCCCGTGTCCCAGACCGCCCTGGTGGAGGGTGGCCGTGCCCTGCGGCAGGGATCCCGTCTCTTCGAGGAGGGAGACCGCGGGCGGCTCGCCGATCACGTACAGCGGGCGGGACTCGGAGGCGAGGACGGTCCGGAGGGCCTGGTGCGCCTCCCGGAAGAAGGTGCGCGTGTCCTCGTCCCGGAAGGTGCTCGGCAGGTCCCCGACGCGTTCCTTGCGCTCCGCGTCCCGGTCGGCCAGGCTCCGCGTCAGCGGGAAGCCGTCGCCGGTGTGCTCGGCGGCCCGCTCGGGTGAACCGTTCCACAGGGAGACCCGGTCCGCCGCCACGGTCAGGACCCAGTAGGGCCGTTCGGCGGAGCGCGCGGCGACGAGGTTGCGCGTGAGGAACGTGTCGGCGACGACCACCCGTTCGGGTACGGTCCTGGCCACCGTCCACACATGGTGCTCGCCCGGCGCCACGTAGATCACGAGGCCGTCCTCCGCGTGGACCAGGTCGACCTCGGCGACCGCCCGCTCCAGCTGGCTCAGCACGTCCGCACGCCGCTCCCGCGTCACGGCGGGGTCGTCCTGGAGGTCCTTCTCGGCCCGGGCCAGGAGGTTGCGCAGGCGCACGGGGTCCTGCGCGTCGTCCGGCTCGCGGCGGTGCGTCGGCATGACGAGCGACACGGCGGGGTACGGCCGGGGCTGGCGCAGCTTGGCGAGCGCGTCGGTACTGAGCGCGGGGTACATGGGTGCACCTTTCGCAGGTTTCGCGGGGGACGGCGGGGCGCTACGGGGTACCCGTCGGCCGATGCCCGGCGCCACCGCCGAGGAAGGTCCTCGGTACCGTGCCGCCGCGCGCCGTGTTCTGATCCACGATTCGCCATCCTGGTCCGGAACGCCCCTGCCCGCGAGTCGACGGACGGCCGTGCCCCTCCACCCCGCCGGTCTGCACCTGATCGGCGCGGCGGTCCGAGGGGGACGGCCGTTGCTCCGTCCGGGGTACGGCCGCGCGTGTCGGCCGTACCCCGCAGGCGTCCTAGTACCCGAGGTCCTTCTGCTCGGTGATCAGGCGGCCGGCGATGTGCAGGTTCCCGTCCGAGTCGAGCACCGCGATGATCTTCTTGGTGGAGCCGTGGTGGGTCGTGAAGTAGATCTTGTCCGCCTCCTGGGAGGAGGAGTGGTTCGTGTTCACGGACAGCTCGATGCTCACCGGGGAGCTGATGAGCACGTCCTTCTTCGGCGAGCCCGGGTAGACCTGGTTCTGCCGCAGCTTGACGCGGCCGTGCGTGTCTCCCTCGTCCCAGTCCGACGCCACTCCGAGATCGATGTCAGCCATGCGATGTCCCCTCCGGTTCGGGTGGAAGAACCCTGCGGCCCGGGGCGTCACAGAACGTCCCGAACAGATCCCAGAACCTACGCAGTTCGTTCACATGGCGACACGACGTCGCATGCCTATGACCGGATTTCGCTCAGCTTCGTCGCGAAATGACACCAAGGTGCAGATGTCGCCTGAACGTCCGAAAAGCGTCGCGACATACCCGGCACGGGGGTCACCCGACCACCACGCGGCGAGCGCGCGTGCGATGCCCTGCGGGCCCGGCACGATCCGAAAGACAGGCCCTCAGGCCGGTGCGCCTTCCCGGGCGCCGACGCCGCCGGCTCCGCGCGTCCCCGGCGCGGCCACGGTGGTGAGGTGTTCGGCGTACTCGTCCAGGGCCGCTCGGGCCTGGTCGTCGTCCCGGTCGATCAGCCAGTTCAGGGTGAGTCCGTCCATGACGCTCAGGCCGTAGCGCGCCAGGGCCGGGAGCGGGACGGTCCAGCCGAAGCCCGCGAGGCGGGCGATGGCTTCGAGGTGGTCGCTGTAGACCTTGAGGTAGTGCTGGTACTGACGGCGGGCCACGTCGGCCAGGCCGGGCTGGCGCAGCGCGTACTGGGTGAGCTCGTAGGTGACCATGTGCTCGGCGGGCCGCTCGCGGACCTGGTCCCAGTAGGCGTGCAGGGTGCGGAAGATGATGTCGCGCGTCGAGGCCTCCGCCTCGCCCGCCCGCGTCGCGGTGGCGGGGGCGACGCTCCTCAGCGTGATGCGTTCGATCACGCTGTGCAGGAGTTCCTCCTTGGAGCGGAAGCAGTAGTGGAAGGCTCCCAGGGGGAGTCCCGCCTCGCTGACGACGGCGCGCGTCGTGGTCCTGGCCACCCCGTCGCGGATCATGACGCGGATGGCCGCCTCGACCAGCTGCTCGCGGCGCTCGTCGGCTGAGCGGCGGGTCATGGCGTCTCCCTGGCGGGGGTGGGGCGGTGAACCGGATCAACGTATCCCAGCGCCGGCGCCGACCGGTGAGCAGGGAGGTCTCCCGGACGGGCGGTCACAGGAAGGCCCGGCCCTCGCCCCGGTAGGTCGGGACGACGTCGACGATCCGGTCGCCGTCCACGAGGTGGAGCTCGTTGACCCGCTCGCACAGCTCGCCCGCCTTGGCGTGGCGGAACCACACCCGGTCGCCCGTCCGCAGGCCGGCCACTCCGTCGCCGGTGAGAGGGGTCTGCACTTCGCCCGCACCCTCCTGCGCGAGGAACCGCAGGCCGGCCGGCCACACCGGCACGGGGAGCCGGTCGGTTCCCGGAGCGCCGGACGCGATCCAGCCGCCGCCGAGGACGGTGGCGTGGCGCGGACCGGGGCGGCGCACGACGGAAAGGACGAAGTACGCGGCGGGGTGCGGGCGGAAGCCGCGGTAGTGGTCGAAGAGCGCCGGGGCGTAGAGGCCGGATCCTGCGCCGAGTTCGGTGACGGCCGGTTCGGCGGAGGTGTTCTCCAGGCTGCCGGTGCCGCCGCCGTTGACGAACTCCAGGGGCGTCACGGACCGTACGGCGCGGACGGCGGCGGCGCGCCGTTCGCGCAGTTCGCGGGTGGAGAGCCGCTGCATGAGCCGGACCGCGGCGCGGGCGGCCCGCGGACCGGGCTGGTTGTCGCCCATGCCGGCGATCTGGCCCTCGTACGACATGACGCCGACGAGCCGGAGGCGCGGGTGGGCGGTGACGGCCAGGGCCAGGTCCCGGGCCTGGCGGGGCGTATGCAGGGGCGAGCGGCGCATGCCGAGGTGGAGGCGGCCGCCGACGAGGCGCAGGGAGGCGTCGAGATCGAGGCAGACGCGGACCGGGGCACCGGCCGGGCCGAGGGCGGCGGTCACGAGGTCGAGGTGCTCGATCGAGTCGATCATGACGGTGACGCGGGCGGCGAGCCGCTCGTCCGCTCCCAGCCGTGCGAGGGCGTCCGTGTCGGCGGAGGGATAGCCGACGAGGACGTCGTGGTGCTCCTCGGCGAGCCAGAGGGCCTCGGGCAGGGTGAAGGCGAGGATGCCGCTGAACCCGGGGAGCCGGAGGGTGTCGCCGATGAGCGCGCGGCAGCGCAGCGACTTGCTGGCGAGCCGGATCGGCTTGCCGCCGGCGCGCCGGGTCATCTGCGTGGCGTTGGCCCGGAGCGCGCCGAGGTCGACGACGGCGAACGGCGGCTGGAGGCCGGCCGTCGCTTCCTGGAGGCCCGGGACCCCGGCGGGACCGGGGAACACCGCGGGTGCGGCCGCACCTCCCGGCCGGTGCGGAGCGGGTGTCGTCGTACCTGCGGCAAACGGCTGCTGTGTCATGACCCTGTGGCCTCTCTCCAGACCTGCTCGGCCCCGCAACGGTCTCTTGGTCACTCGTCCAAGTCAAGCGTCCCCGACTCTTGACTTGGACGGCTGACCAAGTCCACTCTGCCCGGGAACCGCGGCCCGCCTACCGGGGCCGCGGCCGCCGTCGATCCACCCGAGAGGACTCCGGTCATGACCAGCTCGTGGCGCAACTGGGCGGGAAACGAGCAGGCGCGCCCCGTGCGCGTTCTGCATCCGGCGGACACCGCCGAGGTGGCCGACGCCGTGCGGACCGCGGCCGCGGACGGGCACCGGGTGAAGGCGATCGGTGCCGGCCACTCCTTCAGCCCGGTCGCCGTCGCCCCGGGTGTCCAGCTGCGCCTGGACCGCCTGTCGGGGCTGCGGTCGGTGGATCGCGAGACCGGGCTCGTCACGGTCGACGCGGGCATGCCGCTGTGGCGGCTGAACCCGCTGCTCGCCGAACACGGCCTGGCCATGGAGATCCTCGGCGACATCGACCGCCAGACCGTCTCCGGCGCCGTCTCGACCGGCACCCACGGCTCGGGAACCCGCTTCGGAGGCATCGCCACGCAGATCCGGGTACTCGAACTCGTCCTCGCCGACGGGTCGGTGACCTCCTGCTCCCCCGACGTGCGGCCGGAGCTCTTCGCCGCCGCCCGCGTCGGTCTCGGCGCGCTCGGCGTCATCACCGCGGTGACCCTGCAGTGCGTGCCGCTGTTCGCCCTGCACGCCCGCGACGCCGCCATGCCCGTCACGGAGACCCTCGACCGCATCCATGAACTCGCCGACACCAACGACCACTTCGAGTTCTTCTGGTTCCCCCACAGCACGACGACCCTCACCCGCCGCTTCCGCCGGACGCCGGCCGACACCCCGCTGAAGCCCATCGGCGCCTTCGCGCGCCGCCTCGACGAGACCGTCAGCGGCCTCGGTTTCGAGGGCCTCAACCGGATCGGCACCCGCTTCCCCGGGCTCGTGCCGCCGATCACGCGCTTCGCGGCCCGGGCGATGTCCACCCGCGAGTGGTCGGACCTGTCGTACCGGATCTTCGCCTCGCCCCGCGACGTACGGTTCCACGAGGGTGAGTTCGCCGTCCCGCAGGAGCACGCCGTGGACGCGCTCCGCGAGATCGGGCGCTGGATCGACACGCACGACGCGAAGGTGTCGTTCCCGCTGGAGGTCCGTTTCGCCGCGCCCGACGACATCTGGCTCTCCACCGCGTACGACCGCGAGAGCTGCTACATCGCCTTCCACCAGTACCACCGCATGCCCCATGACACGTACTTCCGGGCGTGCGAGTCCATCCTCGGCTCGTACGGCGGACGCCCGCACTGGGGCAAGATGCACGGCCTCGACGCCGAGGAGCTGCGCCCGCGCTACGCACGCTTCGACGACTTCACCGCCCTGCGCGACACCCTCGACCCCTCCGGCGTCTTCGCCAACGCCTACCTCGACCGGGTCCTCGGCGTGGCCCCCGAGGCGAAGCCCGTCACTCCCTGAGGCAAACCTGCACAACGTGTACGTGTGGAGGGGCGGCGCCTTCACCGTTCGCCGACACGAGCGGTACCGAAGGCGCCCGGAGGGTACCCATCTGCCCCTTTACGTTCCGCGCGCGAGACGGGACGGCCGAATCTGTTACCCGGTTCCGAGGAGAAGGTGTCGGCATTCGGTGAAATTGAATGCACGACCGCCTGCCACGGTGCAGAAACACCTACGACAAAGCGCCGATCGAAATTTCTCCGCTCTCCCGTTCACATGGTTGGATCAATCCCGCTGCGGCCGCAGAAGACGGATTCCCCCCATGTAACGAAAGGTGCGCATCATGCGTCACGACCTTGAGACCGCTGAGATCTCCGACGCCGACCTCGACGCCGTCTCCGGCGGTCTCGTCACCGTCTCCGGCGGCCTCGCCGGCGCTCTGACCGGCGACGTCACCAACCTCCTCGGCACCGTCGGCTCTCTCCAGACGGTCCAGGGCGTCGAGGGCCTCGTCGGCGGCGTCCCCGGCCTGGCCTCCGGCATCACCGGTGTCTCGGTGAACACCGCGGGCGTCACCGGCATCGCCGGCATCTGAGCCGAACGCCGACCGTGAACCCCGGAACCACCCCGGTTCCGGGGTTCACGGCCACCCCTGACACCGACCGCGGAATTCCCCACCGCGGCTCATGTGAGAGAACGCAGCAGAAGGAATAGTCCGTGCAGTTCCGCCGCAATGCGCTTTCCAAGCTGCAATCACCGGAAGAACTCGACGTGCCCGTGCGTTTCGCGCGCCCCCAGGGCCGCCTCGTGCTTGCCGTCACCGTCGTCGTCATGGCCGCCGCGGGCTTCTGGGCCCTCACCGGCACGGTGACGTCCAAGGTGAACGCGCCCGGTCTCCTCACCCACGCCGAGGGCACCTACCTGCTCCAGAGCCCTGTCGCCGGGCAGGTCACCGAGGTCCTCGCCGACGAGGGCCGGCCCGTCGCGGCCGGCGCGCCCCTGCTGACCGTCCGCACGGACCGGGGCGACCGGCCGGTCCGCGCCGTCGCCGGCGGTCGCGTCACCACGATCCACGCCAGGCTGGGTTCGGTCGTCACCACCGGAGCCGACGTGGCGACCGTCGAGCGCGTGACCGACCCGAAGGCGCCGCTGGTGGCCGTCCTGTACCTGCCGGGCGACACCGCCGCGACCCTCCGCGTGGGAGCCCCCGTCGACCTCGGTGTGCAGTCCGCCCCGCGCGACCGGTTCGGCGTGCTCCGCGGGCGTGTCACGGCCATCGGCAGCACGCCCCAGACGCAGGCGCAGCTGGGTTCGTTCCTCGGGGATCCCGGGCTCGCCGCGCGGTTCTCCCGCCAGGGCGATCCGGTCGCGGTGCTCGTGACCCTGGACCGCTCCCCCGCCACCGCCTCCGGCTACGCCTGGTCCTCCCCGGACGGCCCCCCGCACGCCCCCGCGTCCGGCACACCCGTCACCGGCTCCGTACACCTCCCCGCCCAGCACCCCGTCGACTGGCTGCTGCCATGAGCGCGCCCCGGGGCCGTACGCGCGAAGGCCGGATGTCCGAGGGCCGCATACCCGAGGGCCGTACACCCGAAGGCCGTATGCCCGAAGGCCGTATGCCCGAAGGCCGCATCCCCGAAGGCCGCATACCCGAGGGCCGTGTGCCCGGAGGCCGACCGTCCGGAAGCCGAACGTCCGAAGGCCGCGCCCCCGCCGACCGGCGCCGCCGCCGCACGCCCGCCGTCAAGGGCCGGCGGCCGCGGACCGTCCGCACCCCCACCGTGCTCCAGATGGAGGCGGTCGAGTGCGGTGCCGCGGCGCTCGCGATGGTGCTCGGACACCACGGCCGCTTCGTCCCGCTGGAAGAGCTCCGCATCGCCTGCGGTGTCTCCCGCGACGGCTCCCGCGCCGGGAACCTCCTCAAGGCGGCCCGCGGTTACGGACTGCGGGCCAAGGGCATGCAGATGGACCTGGCCGCGCTCGCCGAGGTGGCCGCCCCGGCCGTCCTGTTCTGGGAGTTCAACCACTACGTCGTCTACGAGGGCACGGGCCGGCGCCTCGGCCGTCCCGGCGTCTACGTCAACGACCCCGGCAGCGGCCGCCGGTTCGTCCCCATGGACCAGTTCGACACCAGCTTCACCGGCATCGTGCTCACCTTCGAACCAGGCCCCGGCTTCCGTCGCGGCGGCAGCCGGCCGGGCGTCCTCGCCGCCCTGCCCGCCCGGCTGCGCGGCACCTCGGGCACGATGGCCGCCGCAGTCGTCGCCAGCCTGCTCCTGGTGGGCGTCGGCGCCTGGGTGCCTGCCCTGAGCCGTACGTACATCGACATGTTCCTCATCGGGAACCAGACCTCGCTGCTCGGCGTCGTCCTCGCGGCGATGGCGGGCGCCCTCGTCCTCACCGCGATCCTCACCGCCCTCCAGCAGGCCAATCTGCTGCGCGGGCGCATCATCGCCTCCACCCTGGGCAGCGCCCGCTTCCTGCGGCACCTGCTCCGGCTCCCGCTCGCCTTCTACGCCCAGCGCAACCCCGCCGACCTCGTCCAGCGCCTCCAGTCCAACGACGCCGTCGCCGAGACCCTCGCCCGTGACCTGGCCGCGGCGGCCGTCGACGCCGTCGTCGTCCTGCTCTACGCGGTACTGCTCTGGACGTACGACCCCCAACTCACCGTCGTCGGCGTGCTGATCGCCCTGCTCAACGTCCTCGCCCTGCGCGTCGTCGTCCACGTGCGGGCCACGGGCACGCAGAAGCTGCGCGCCGAGAGCGCCCGGCTCACCAACACCGCGTACAGCGGGCTCCAGCTCATCGAGACGATGAAGGCCACCGGTGGCGAGGACGGTTTCTTCCGCCGCTGGGCAGGACAGCACGCCACCACCCTCGACGTACAGCAGCGGCTCGGCGTGCCGAGCGCCTGGCTGGCGGTCGTCGCGCCCACCCTCGCCGCCCTGAACAGCGCGCTGATCCTCATGATCGGCGGCCTGCGGGCCGTGGAGGGGCACCTCACCGTCGGGCTCCTCGTCGCCTTCCAGGCCCTCGTGACCGGCTTCACCGCACCGATCACCCGGCTCAACGGCGTCGCGGGCCGGATCCAGGACTTCGCCGCCGACGTCGCCCGGCTGAGGGACGTCGAGGACTTCCCCGTCGATCCGGTCCACGCCCGGCGCACCCCCCACGCGCCCACCCGCCGTCTCACCGGCCACGTCGAACTGGAGGGCGTCACCTTCGGCTACAGCCCCCTCGACGCCCCGATGCTCAAGGACTTCTCACTCACCGTCGGCCCCGGGCAGCAGGTCGCCCTGGTCGGCGGCTCCGGCAGCGGCAAGTCCACCGTCTCGCGGCTGATGTCCGGCCTCTACACGCCGTGGGAGGGCGTGATCCGCATCGACGGGATGCGCCTGGAGGACATCCCCCGCGGCTCCCTCGCGACCTCCGTCTCCTTCGTCGACCAGGACGTCTTCCTCTTCGAGGGCACCGTCCGCGACAACGTGGCGCTCTGGGACCCCTCCGTGCCGGACGAGGCCGTCGTCGCCGCGCTCCGGGACGCGGCGGTCTACGACGAGGTCGCCCGCCGCCCCGGCGGCATCCGCTGCCGCGTCGAGCAGGACGGCCGCAACTTCTCCGGCGGCCAGCGCCAGCGCCTCGAGATCGCCCGCGCCCTGGTGCGCCGCCCGAACGTCCTGATCCTCGACGAGGTGACCAGCGCCCTCGACGCGGCCACCGAACAGATCGTCATCGACAACCTGCGGCGGCGCGGCTGTGCCTGCGTCGTCATCGCCCACCGCCTGAGCACCGTGCGCGACAGCGACGAGATCGTCGTGCTCGACCGGGGCACGGTCGTGGAACGCGGGCGTCACGAGCAACTCGTCGCGGCACGGGGCCCGTACGCCGCCCTGGTCAAGGAGCACTGAGGTGAACGTCCCGCACGCGCCCGCCGACCTCGCCGGTGTACGGCGGAGCAGCGGTGCCCCGGACCCGGTCGTCGCGGCCCTGGGCGCCCTGGGCACCGCGCTCGACTGCGCCGGATCCCGCAGCCTCGCCCTCGAAGGCCCGCACGTCCTCTGGCTCGTCGTCGACGGCGCGATGGACCTGTTCGCCGTCGACACGGCGCGGCTGGGCCCCTGGCACTTCCTGGGCCGCCTCGGGCCGGGCACGCTGCTGCTCGGCCCGGTGGACGGCGCGGCGCACACCCTGATCGGCCGGCCGGCGCAGGGCTGCCTGCTGCGCCGGGTCGAGCTGCGCGAACTGCAGTACGTCGCCGGCGGATCGTACGGAGAGCAGGGATACAGCCATCCCGGCCCGGGCGGCCGGTGGCACGAGGGCCGGTGGTACGAGGACCAGGGGTACGTACACGAGTGGCACGAGGGCCGGTGGTACGAGGACCAGGGGTACGGGCACGAGTGGCACGAGGACCGGAGCGCGTACGGCGGGGTCCCCGCCGAACCCGCCCCCAGCCCCCTGGAACACGCCTTCGCGCTCGGCATCGGGCGCGGGCTGCGCGTCCTGTACCAGGCGGCCCTGGACGACGGCGCCTCCGGCTCGGCCGACGACGACGTCCTCTGGATGCGGGTCCCTCCGGGATCCCTCGCGTACGGAGCGGCGTACGCGAGCCCCCAGGATCCGGGCCACGGCGCCGGCACCCTCCTCGTCGCCCCCGAGACCTGGCAGGGCATGGTCGACCAGCAGTACCGGCTGCTGTACGCCCTGGACGGCTGGATCGAGCAGCTCGAACGCGACCACGAGGACCGCGCGGCCGCGGGGATCGAGGCGGGGCGCGCGGCCCGGACGCGGGCCGACCGCACCCTGCTCGCCTCCATCGGCCGCTCCGGCGGCGCGCCGTCGCCGGACCGCGCCGGCGACGACGCGACCTACGCCGTGTGCCGCGCCGTCGCCCACGAGGCGCGCATCACCCTGGCGGATCCGACCGGCACGGAAGCCGGTCCCGGGCACCTCGACCCCGTCGAACGCATCGCGCTCGCCTCCCGGATCCGCACCCGGGGCGTCCGGCTCGGCGACCGCTGGTGGCGCGAGGACAGCGGCCCCCTCGTGGGACACCGCACGGACGGGACACCCGTCGCGCTGCTGTGGCGACGCGGCCGGTACGTGGCCCTCGACCCCGCCACCGGCGAGCGGGAGCGCCTCGGCAGGACCGGTGCCGCGGCCTTCGCCCCGCGCGGGGTCATGCTCTACCGGCCGCTGCCCGAGCGGCCGCTCGGTCTGGCGCACCTGGTCCGGTTCAGCGTGCGGGGCACCCGGGCGGAGCTCCGGGACCTGCTCCTCGGCGGGCTCGTCGCGGTCGCCCTCGGCGCGCTGGTGCCCGTGGCGACCGGCAAGGTCCTCGGCACGTACGTCCCCGCGGCCGAGACCGGACTCATCGTCCAGGCGGGCCTCGCGATCATCGCGACGAGCATCGTGTCCGCCGCGTTCATGCTGCTCCAGAACACCGCGATCCTCCGCATGGAGGGCCGCGTCGAGGCCACCCTCCAGCCGGCCGTCTGGGACCGGTTGCTGCGCCTGCCGACGACGTTCTTCAGCGGCCGCTCGACCGGTGAACTGGCCGCCTCCGCCATGGGCATCAGCGCCATCCGGCGGGTCCTGTCCGGCATCGGCCCGGTCGTCGTCCAGGCCGGGACGGTGGGCACGGTGAACCTGGTGCTGCTCCTCGTCTACAGCGTGCCCCTGGCTCTCGTCGCGCTCGCCCTGCTGTTCGCCACGGCCGCGCTCTTCCTGGGCCTCGGTCTGTGGCAGCTGCGCTACCAGCGGCGGCTGATCCGGCTGGGCAACGAGCTCGACAACCAGGCCTACCAGACCCTGCGCGGTCTGCCGAAGCTGCGGGTCGCGGCGGCCGAGAGCTTCGCGTACGCGGCCTGGGCGGGGCGGTTCGCCCGCACCCGCGAGCTGCACCGGCGCGTGGGACGGATCAAGAACGTGCTGGCGGTCCTCGGTGCGGTCTGTCTCCCGCTGTGCACGCTCGTGATGTTCGCGCTCCTGGCCGGTCCGGCCCGCGGCACCCTGTCCGCGAGCGAGTTCCTCACGTTCAGCACCGCCGTCACGATGATGCTGTCCTCGGTCACGCAGCTGACCGGCGCGCTGCTGTCCGCCGCCGCCGTCCAGCCCATGTTCGAGCAGATCCGGCCGGTGTTCCGTGCGACGCCGGAGGTGCGCGGTTCCAGCGCCCCGCCCGGCGAGCTGACCGGGTCGATCGAGGCCGAGAACCTCTCGTACCGCTACGACGAGGACGGTCCGCTGGTCCTCGACGGGGTCAGTCTGCGGGTGCGGCCGGGCGAGTTCGTCGCGGTCGTGGGGGCCAGCGGCTGCGGCAAGTCCACGCTCCTGCGGCTGCTCATCGGCTTCGACCGGCCGGTCTCCGGGGTCGTGCGGTACGACGGACAGGACCTCACCGGCCTCGACCAGGCGGCCGTGCGCCGGCAGTGCGGTGTCGTCCTCCAGAACGCGCAGCCGTTCTCCGGCTCCGTCCTCGACTGCATCCGCGGCGCCGGAACGTATCCCCTGGAGGACGTGTGGGCCGCGGCCGCGATGGCGGGCCTGGCCGAGGACATCAAGGCCATGCCCATGGGCATGCACACGATGCTGTCCGACGGCGGCGGCACGGTCTCGGGCGGCCAGCGCCAGCGGCTGATGATCGCCCAGGCGCTGATCCGAAGGCCCCGCGTCCTCTTCTTCGACGAGGCGACGAGCGCGCTGGACAACGAGGCGCAGCGGACCGTCATCGAGTCGACCCGCGCCCTGAACGCGACTCGGGTCGTGATCGCCCACCGTCTCTCCACGATCATGGACGCGGACCGGGTGATCGCCCTGGCCGACGGGCGCGTCGTCCAGGAAGGCACCCCCGCCGAACTCCTCGCCGACACGACCGGACTCTTCCACGAGCTGGTCCGGCGCCAGCTGGGCTGACGCCGGCCGTTCGCGCGGCGGCGCCGGCATCCGTGAGCGCGTGCGCCGGACCGGCGGGTGCGTCCTGCGCCACGCCCGGGCCCGCACGCTCAACCGCTCGGGCGGGCGGGGCGTGTACACGTACGACAGTGACGATCGACGTTCACGGAGGAACACCCTTGCGCGCGAACCGACCTGCCCCGTCCCGTCGTACGGCGCTCGCCCTGGGCGCCGGTACGGCACTCACCGCCGCGCTCGCCCTGGGCGGCGGACCCGCCCAGGCCTTTCCCGGGGCGGATGGCGTCGTCGCGCGGCTGAGACGTCTGGAGCGGGCCCACACGGCACGGCTCGGCGTGTTCGCCCGTGACATGCGCACGGGCAGGACCGTGGCATACCGGGCGCACGAACGCTTCCCGATGGCCTCCGTGTTCAAGACGCTCGCCGTCGCGGCCGTACTGCGGGACCGCGACGGGGAGTTCCTCGCCCGGCGCGTCCACTACACCGCGGAGTACGCCGCCGCGTCGGGGTACGCGCCGATCGCGGGCCTGGCCGAGAACGTCGCGCGCGGCATGACCGTCGCCGAACTCTGCGACGCGGCCCTCCGCTTCAGCGACAACGCCGCCGCCAACCTGCTCCTCCAGGAACTGGGCGGCCCGACCGCCGTCACCCGCTTCTGTCGCTCGATCGGGGACCGCGTCACCCGGCTGGACCGCTGGGAGCCCGCGCTCAACTCGGCGGAGCCCTGGCGTGTCACCGACACCACCACGCCGTACGCCATCGGTCTCGACCACGCCCGTCTCGTGCTGGGCGACGCGCTGGAGCCCCACGACCGCGAGCGGCTCACGGACTGGCTGCTGCGCAACACCACGAGCGCCGAGAGGTTCCGCCGCGGCCTGCCCGCCGACTGGCGCCTCGCCGACAAGACGGGCTCGGCACGCTACGGCGGCGCCAACGACGTGGGCATCGCGTGGCGGCCCGACGGCACGCCGATCGTCCTCGCCGTGCTCACCACCCGGCCGGAGGAGGACGCCGCGGCCGACAACCCGCTGGTGGCGGAGACCGCCGCACTGCTCGCGCGGGATCTCGGCGCGGGCGCCTGACCCGCGCTCCATCCGTTCAGCGTGCCGCCGTCCCGGGCACGGCGACGGGCCGCAGCACCGTCAGAGAGTCCTCCCTGCGGGCCACCATCGCGAAGGGGAACCGGTCGACTTCCAGGCAGAGTTCGACATCGTCCGGGTGGCATCCGCTCCGCTGCCCGCGGGAGAGCTCGGCCGCCGCGAGCGAGTTCCGCGCGCGGTGGACGTACGGAGCCGCGTCGACGCCCTCTCCCGCGATGCGTTCACCGATGTACTGCGCGCAGGCCAGGTCCTCGTCGGCGCGGCCCTCCTCGCCGGTGACGACGAACGTCACCGGACCGGAGTCCTCGCTCCGCAGGAACCGCGCCGTCGCTCCGGCCACCACGAAGCTCGCGCACAGGACCAGCGGCGCGTCCGCGACGGCCAGCGCGCCCACGGTTCCCGCGGTCGTCTTCTGCACCAGTGTGCGTCCGGCGAAGTCGCGGGTCCTGAGCTGCCCGGGCGAGTTCACCGCATCGAACCCGGCCGCCGGGGCACCGTCCTTGAGCGCCAGCCAGCCCGGGTGGCTCTCCTTGAGAGCGAGCGCCCCACTCACCGTCGGGGCCAGGACGATCCTCTCGACGCCACGCGAGAAGGCCCAGGCGGCCACGGTGAAGGCGCGCATGACGTCGATGACGACGGCGACGCGGGGAACGGAGGTCAACTCGGGTATGCCGAGGAAGCGATGATCCATCACCTCATACTGCCGCACGGCCCCGCGCACGGGCACGATCACAGGGTTCACCGCCGGCCGTCGACCGCTCGACGCCGGTGCGCCGGGCGGCGCCGCCGGGCCTGGGCGTTCAGCGGAGGCGGCGGGCGCGGAGGATCAGGTCGTCGGTGTGGTGTGCGCCTGCTCCGCCCTCGGGGGACACCCGGGGGCGCTGTTCGTCGGTCTCCACCACCCAGTCGTCGTCGAGCAGCGCCGCGACCGTCTTCGGGAACACGTAGTCGGCCGGGTCGAAGCCGTCGTCCGCCTGCCGGGTCTCCATCCCTGCGTGGTGGACCAGCAGGAGCACACCGCCGACCGCCACGGCCGAGAGCAGCGCGCGCTCGGCGCTGCCCTCGGGCGTACGGAGCAGGGCGGGGTACTGCGCGGAGACCAGGTCGAAGGTGCCCGGCGGGAGCTCGGCCTCCGTCAGGGTGGCGTGCACCCAGCGCACGTCGACACCGGCGTCCCGCGCGTGCCCGGCCGCCCGTTCGAGGGCCACGCCCGACACCTCGAGCGCGGTCACGTCCCAGCCGCCGCGTGCGAGCCAGACGGCGTCCGCGCCTTCACCGCAGCCGACGTCGAGCACCCGGCCGGGCGCGAGGCCGGCGGCCTCGGCCACGAGCGCTCCATTGGGCCGGCCGCTCCACAGCTGGTGCCGGTCGGCGTACAGGTCGTCCCACTTCGCCCGCACCGCGGGGTCTCCGACGTATCCGTCGACGGGCGGGGGGATCTCGGACGCGGGCGCTCCCGCTGCGATGTTCTCGGTCACGGACCCACGGTCGCGCACCGCGTCCGGCGCACGCCACCGCTGTTGCCGGTCCGGCAAATCGCTGGTCGTCGACGCGTTCCCTCCGGAGCGGCACGACGTGGCGGTCCTGGAAGGAATCCACCGCAGGCCCCTGATCGACATCCCTCTGGGTATCGGCGATATTCAGTGGGGCCGGGGTCACGCCGTCAGGCACAATGCCCGCGATGATCTCGACCGCTGAACAGCTGCTCACCGCCCTCGAACCTCTGCCGCACGCCGCCCGGCTCCGGCTCACCGCCGTCACGGCCCACCGGCTCGCCACCCGAAGCGGACCGGACAGACCGCGCGGATCAGCGGGACCAGACGGACCGGGCGGACCAGACGGGCCCGACGCATCCGATCACCTGCGGCCCCTCCTCGCCGCCCTGGACGCGCGCGGCCCGTACGAGCGCCGGCTCGCCGCGCTGGCGGCCCTGACCGCCGGGGAGCTGGACCACCTCGCGGCACGGCTCGGCGATCCGGACCCCGTGGTCCGCCGGTACGCGCGCCGCGGGGCCCGGCGCCTGCCCGTCGCGGACGCCGCGGTCGAGGCCGCCTACGACGACGCACCCGCCGTGGTCCGCGCCGACCTCGCGCGTCTCCTGAGGGACGGACGGCGGCCCGCACTCGCCGAGCGGCTGGCGCTCCGGGTGCGCACGGAGTACGGCGACCGGGACGCGGCCCTCCTCCTACCGGGTTGCTCGACGGAGTTCACCGCACGACTCCTGCCCGAACTCGCCGGGGCGCTCGCCCCCGAGGACTGGAGCACGCTGGCCGTACGCCATCCCGTCACGGTCCTCGACCAGGTGGAACGGGAACTCAAGGACATGCCCGAGCGGTTGCGCGATCTCTGGTGGCGGCGGCGCGCCACCGGAATCGCCGCGGCCCTGCCCGCCGCCCCGGAACGCGTACTCGACCTGCTGGAGCGGTACGGACCCCCCAACCCGCCCGGTCCGGTGCTCGACCGCCTCGGCGACCTCGTCACGGTCGACGCCGAGCGCGTCGCGCGCTGGTTCGCCGACCCCGACCGGGCCGCCGCGCGGTGGGAACGAACACCCGGCCGGGCGGTCATACGCCGGCTGGTGGCGGCGGATCCGCCGTCCCTCCCCCTGCTGGGCGTCCGGTGGTTCCACCGCGAGGCCTTCCGCGACCTGCTGCGGTCGGTGCCCCCGGCGCGCCGGGCCCGCTTCGCGGACGCCGTCGTCGCCGCGGCAAGCCAGGACAGGAACGTCCGCGTGCACGAGGGGCTGCTCGCCCTGCTGCCGCCGGTCGAACGGCACGCCCGGACCCGTACCCGGATCGGGGCGGTGCGTGCCGAGCCCCACTCGGGCTGGGACCTCTGGGGCCTCCTCGCCCTGCTGCCGCCCGCCGAGGCCCGCCCCGAGCTGCTCGCCGCCCTCGGCACCCGGAACGCCGAGGAGCGCGGCGCGGTCTGGGACCACCTGATCACCAACGCCCGTCACTCCCGCGATCCGAAGGAGATCGCGGAGGTCCTGGCACTGGCCGCCGGACGGCTCGCCAACGAGCGCGACCCCGTGCGCGGGGAGGCCCTGTCCGCCGTCGCGGAACTGCCCGCTCCGCTGCTCGCCGCAGCGCTCGCGGCCGAGGCGTCCTCCGCCGGTTCCACCGCGCCACGCTCCGTGTCCCCGTCCGTATCCATGTCCGCGCCCCACTCCGTGTCCGACTCCGTCTCCGTGTCCGACTCCGACTCCGTGTCCGACTCCGACTCCGACTCCGTGTCCGTGTCCGTGTCCGTGGAACGGCTGTGCCTGGACGCCCTGCGGGCCCGGGACTGCTCGGACGAGACCCGGGACACCATCCGGAGACTGGCCGTGACGCTGCTCTCCGGCGACGCGGGTTCCACCGCCCCTCGGACCGCCGTGCGCCTCGTCGAGGCGCTGACCGCTCACACCGGCACGATGGAACTCGGCGCCCTGGGAACCACGTTGGCCGGCGGTGGTGCGGGCGCTGTGCTCGACGTGCTCGGACCGTGGCTGGACCGGGCCGCCGCCTCCGGCGATCCCGGGCCCCTGCTCGCGCTGGTCGGCTCCGCCGGACGCCGCGCGCACCGCATCCCGGATCTCCAGAAGCGGCTCGAACTGGCCCTGCTCACCTGCCCGGACGAGCGCTTCGGCGAGGTCGCCGCCGCCTGGCTGGCCGACCCGGCGGCCCGGGGCGAGCGCGTGGGCACCTTGCTGGCGCAAGAGCCGTCCGCGGCGTTCGTGCCCCAGGTGCTCGCCATACTCGCCGCGGAACGCACGGACCTGCTGGACCTCGCGCTGCCCGCGAGCCCTCCCCCGGGCAGCCGGTTCCCCGCGGTCGGCGCGCCCCGGCCGCTGCCCCCCTTCCGGTACGCCGACCGGTGGCTGCCCCGGCAGCAGGAGGCCGCCGTCCGGCTGGCCGAGGCCGTCGTCGCCGACGCGGGCCGGGGTCTCGACGAACGCGCCGCGCTGCTCCGCGCGGTGGCCCCCGTCCCGCGGTACGGCAGGGCCCTGCTCAAGCGGTACACCGCCGCTGCACCGACCGTGGCCGGGCAGCAGGAGGCGGGCCGGGACTCCGACGCCCCTCTCGCGGCAGCCGCTCTGGACGCGGCCGCCCGCACCGACGACCCGGCCTCGGCCCTGGGTGCCCTGCTCGACCACGCCGGCGACGACCGGGCCACGGCCGCCTGGTCCGCCGCCGGCCGGGCCGCCGCGCACGCCCGGCCCAGCCACGTCGCCGCCCTGCTCCGTGACGTCCTGACCCGCGAGACGGGAGTGAAGGTCACCGTCAGGAAGACGGCTGCCCGGCTCGCCGCCCGTCATCTGCCCCCGGGCGCCGCCACCGCGCTCCTGTCCACCGTGGCCCGCACCCCGGGGATCCATCCGGACGTCCACGCCACCGTCGTCGGTCTGGCCACGACGCTTCTGCCCGACGAGGCGATGTGGGCGCTGCTGGAGTCGGCGGCCGCCGACGGTCCCGACGCCGCGCGGGACGCGCTCCTGGGCGTGAGCCCGGCGGACCTCGCCCCGGCCCACCGGTCGCGGTACGGCGCGCTCGTCACCCGGCTGGCCCTCGCCCCCGGGGACGGCACGGCGAACCAGGCCCTGGCGGGACTGGGCAACTGGGCGCGGTTCTCGCCCGCGGCCGGCACGGCGCTCGCCGCCGTCTACGTCGACCTCGCCCAGCCCCGGAACGTCCACCGGGCGGGCTACGAACTGACCGAGCTCGCCCGGTCCGGGCTGCCGCACCCGCTCGGTGGCGTGGCGCCCGGCAGCCTGCTGCACGGTGTCGTGGACCGGCTTCTGGCGTCGGTCGCGGCCGGAGAGCCGGAGGGCGGCGGGCGGGACGGGGACCTGCCGGCACGCCGGCGTCTGCGGTCGCTCCTCGACCATGCGAACCGGGACCACGCGATGTGCGCGGCCCTGGCCCGGCAGCTGGCGTCCGAACCCGCGGTCGTCACCGCCCGCACCAGCCTCCTCGTACGGGCGATCGATCTGGACGCGACGGAACCCGAACTGCTGCTCGCTCTCCGCGAGCTGACCGCGGCGGTCGACGGCCGGCCCGTCCTCGCGGCCCGGGTGGCCGAGGAGATGGAGGAGGCCCACCGGTACGGCCGTCCGCTCGCCGACCCCGGCCCCGCCCTGGCCGCGGTCCGGGTCCTCGGCCGCGACGGCGGCCTCGTGGAGGGCCTCCTCGCCGTCGGCCTCGCCACGGCTCTCGGCACACGCCTGGACTGGCCGGAGGCCTGGCGCGCGGCCGTCGTGGAACTGCGCCGCCACCCGGAGCCGGACGTCCGCGAGGCGGCGTACGAGACGGTCGTGGGCGGCGGCTGAACGCGACCCTCTACAGGCTGAGCGCGTCCTCGGCGTTGTCCATCCACGCGGTGACGGAGTTGTCGCCGGAGACGTTGAAGCCGGGCGTCGAGGCCTTGAGCGGCACCTGCTTCAGGTCGGAGTCGGTCTCCATGGTCATCGCGATCGAGGAGACGGTCTTGCTCGTGGCACCCTTCAGGCCGCCCATCAAGCCCGCGTAGGCCGTCTGGCCCGGAGCGAGCTTGATGGCGTCCTCAAGGGCCGGTGCGGCGCCGCGCGCCGTCGCGTGTCCGTCGAGGCCGCCGAACGTCACCACGGGGTGGCCGATCACCCGGCACGGCTTGCCGGTCTTGTTGGTGATCTTCAGGAGGTAGCTGCTGGTCGTCGGCTCGGCGAGGCTCGCGGTGAACGTCACGTCGTAGGTGCTGCAGGGGAAGACGTCGTAATCCGGATCGGTCGACGGCGGGACCGACGTGGCGGGCGTCGGGGGCTTGGCGGGCGTCGGGGGCTTGGCGGGCGTGGACGGCTTCGACGGCGCGGTGGGCGGCGCCGTCGGCTTCGCGGGCGGTGTCGTCGGCTTCGCGGGCGACGAGGGGGAGGTGGTGGCCGAGGGCGTCGCGGTCGGCGCGGCGGGCCCGCCCGCGGCTCCGTCCTCGGAAGGTCCGCAGGCGGTCAGCGCCAGTGCGGACACGGCGACGAGGACGACTGCGGCTCTGCGAACGGTACTCATGGCGGTACTCCCCCCGATGTCAGCGCACGAACCGCGCTGTGGTGAACACCAGGTTCGCGCGCGTCCTTCACGGTTCTGTGACGGCGCCTTGCCGAATTCACCACGGTTCACCAGGGGTACGACCGCGGGAAAACCGTTCGATCATCCGTGGTCCGGCACCGTAGGGTCGGCGACGTGGCAACGAAACTGAAGCGCATGATTTGAGCATGTCGCGATGGGGGTCAACAAGAACGGGGCGGGCTTGATCGCCCCCTCGATCTCCAGAAGCGGCACCCGCGCAGGCTCCGCGTGTACGGCGTCGCCATCGGCAGAGAGGATCGCCATGACGGCCTCCCAGCGGCCGTTCATCCGCCAGCGGTCCCAACAGGTCTTCACCGACCTGGACTCGAACTGCGCAAAGATCTCAGGCCAGCTGGAGCCCGTACGGGCCTTGTGGAGGATGCCATCCAGCAAGCAGCTTCTCCGTCTCGGCAAGCTCCTCTTCGAGTCGCCGTACGGCGCGCTCCACGTGCGCGTCAGCCTCGGCGCGGCTGAGGCCCTTGCGGGCCGCCTGCCGGGCGGCCACGGTCATCGTGAGATCGATCGACTCCTGCTGTTCCTCGATCTGCTGCTCAAAGTCGGCAATCCGCTTCTCGTAGTCCACCTTGTTGCCGGCGTGCCTGGCCGCCTGGAGGGAGGCGAGGTGACGCAGGCGCTCGGTGTCGCCCAGCATGGCGCGGATCTGGTCCCAGAAGTACGCCTCAACCGCTTCGGCATCCATGCTGGGGCAGGAGCAACGCGGAGCGCCTGCGTACTCCGGTTTTTTGCCGGAGCAGCGGTATTCCCTCTCGGCTCCGCCTCCGCCGGTGTAGTGCTTCCCGCAGGGGCTCTGGAGGCGTCGGGACAACGTGTACGTGCGCCCCTTGGTCACTGGAGGGCGGGTGACCGTGACCCGCCTCAGCTCCATGACCTCCTCGAAGGAGAAGATCGACGGCAGCGGGATCTCGATGGTCTCACCGAAAGCGGAATTCCCATCGACGCCCAGTGTCACGCCGCGATGCCTGCCGCGCTTGGCGTTGGCGGGGTTGCGCCAGATCACCCTGGGCTCCAAGAGTTCCAGGCACCTCAGCTTGGCCCGCAGGTTGTCGCCGGGCCACGGCTTGCCCGAACGGGTCATCAGGCCTGCGGCGTTGAGCGTGAGCGCCGCCTTGACCCAGTTGCCCTCGTAGTGACGACGAGCCGTCGTCCCTCAGGCAGCACCTCGGCCTCGTGAAGTGTTGCGCAGTTGCCAGAACAGGTGCACTCGTCCACGACCTGGGTGGACTCGCCCTTCTGCCCCTTGCTCTCGATCCGGTACTCGTAGCGAGGGCGTCCGCCGGCGTACCCGCCGTCCAGAGCTTTCTCCTGGATGCCGCTCTGGGTGCGGTGGGGGCTCCACGACCCGGCCCTCGGCGGTCCAGAGGCGGGCTGACCAGCAAGATCCACCTGGCCTGCGACGGCCGGGGCCGTCCGCTGGGCTTCGTCGTCACAGGCGGCAACACCAACCACTGCACCCGGTTCACCGCGGTGATGGAAGCGATCCGGGTGCCCCGGACCGGACCGGGACGGCCCCGCGTCCGGCCCGATCACGTCCTGGGCGACAAGGCCTACAGCTCGAAGGCGATCCGCGCCTGGCTCCGCCGCCGGGGCATACCGCACACGATTCCCGAGCGGCGTCGCCAGCGAGGTACCGGGCGGCGATCGGCCCGAAGTCGGCGACGATCGCCTCCATCTCCTCGGCCGCCTTTACCTGGGCAACTCACGCGATCTCAACGGCACTTGGCAAAGAATGCATCGCTCGGGCGTCCGGGCATTGCGGCACGGGGAGGGGCGGCTCTACCATCCCCGCATCGTTAGGAAGCTTTCCTAACGGCAGCCGTGCGACTCACGCAAGAAGCCTGGTGACCCGCCCGTCCCTCCACACCGACAGGAATCCCATGCCCCTGAGCAGAACTCGGCGTCGCGCGATCATCGCGGCCGCCGCCGTGACCGCGGGGACGCTGCTGCCCGCGCTTGTCGTCCTCACTCCGGCGACCGCCGCGACCGGCAACCTCGCCCTGAACAAGCCCGTCAGCGTCTCCTCCAGCGAGGACGGCACGCTCACCGGCGCCAAGGCCGTCGACGGCTCGACGTCGACCCGCTGGGCCAGCGCCGAAGGCGTGGACAACCAGTGGATCCGGATCGACCTCGGCGCGGGCACCGCGCTGAGCCGGGTGGTCCTCAAGTGGGAGGCCGCCTACGCCAAGGCGTACCGAGTCGAGGTGTCGAACGACGGCACCACCTGGACCCGGCTCTACTCGACGACCAGCGGCGACGGTGGCACGGACGACCTGACCGTCAACGGCACCGGCCGTTACCTGCGCGTCTACGGCACCCAGCGGGGTACCTCGTACGGCTACTCGCTCTGGGAGGTCGAGGCGTACGGCGGCGGCTCGACCACCCCGCCGCCCACCACCGGCACCAACCTCGACGACCCGGCGAAGAAGGAGGTCGCCATGAAGCTGGTGTCGACCTTCGAGAACTCCTCCCTCGACTGGCGGGCCCAGTTCTCCTACATCGAGGACATCGGTGACGGCCGGGGCTACACCGCCGGGATCATCGGCTTCTGTTCCGGCACCGGCGACATGCTCGACCTCGTCGAGCGGTACACCGCGAAGAAGCCGAGCAACCCGCTGGCGCCCTACCTGCCGGCCCTGCGCAACGTCAACGGCACGGACTCCCACGCCGGTCTGGGCACCTCGTTCGAGAATGCCTGGCGCCAGGCCGCCCAGGACTCGGTGTTCCAGCAGACGCAGGAGGAGGAGCGCGACCGGGTGTACTTCAACCCGGCGGTGTCCCAGGCCAAGCTGGACGGCCTCAAGGCGCTCGGCCAGTTCGCCTACTACGACGCGGCCGTGATGCACGGCGAGGACGGCTTCCGCAGCATCCGCCAGGTGGCGCTGTCGCGGGCGACCCCGCCCTCCCGTGGCGGCAACGAGACCACCTACCTGCACGCGTTCCTCGACGCCCGCGAGGAGGAGATGCGCAAGGAGGAGGCCCACAGCGACACCACCCGCGTCAGCACCGCACAGCGCAAGTTCCTCAACGAGGGCAACCTTCACCTCAACACTCCTCTGTCGTGGAGTGTGTACGGCGAGTCGTTCTCGATCTCGCGCTGACCGGACGACGGAAGGGAGGGCCGCCGGGCACCGCGCCCGGCGGCCTTTCCCCATGTCGTACCGCGAACCCGAAAACCCATGTAAGGAAGGTTTCCCAAGCCTGTAGGCTGCCCGAGCGAAGCGCCACCTGACCTGACCTGCCTGCGGAGGGCAAGTGACCGAGCCCGTCCGCGGGACCCCGCGCCTCGTGCGCGCCATCAACGACCGCTCCGCACTGCACCTGTTGCTCCGGCATGGACCGCTCACGCGCCCGGAGATCAGCAAGCTGACCGGCCTCTCCAAACCCACCGTCTCCCAGGTGCTGGCCCGCCTGGAGGAATCGGGTCTCGTGGTCGGCAACGGCCTCAGGACCGGGCAGCCTGGCCGCGTGCCGGAGACCTACCGGATCAACCCGGCGGCGGCGTACGTCGCCGCCGTCGACGTGACCCCCGAGTGGATCGCGGTGCGGGCGGCGGACATCACCGGCACGGTCGTCGGCGAAGCGGAGTCGCCGGTCCCGAGCGCACCGGCACAGCCCCGGGACGCCGGCGTGGAGCCGCTGGTGGAGGCCCTGCGCTCGGCCCTCGCGCGGGTGCCCACTCCGGAGCCGCCGAGGAGCGTGGTCATCGGCGTCCAGGGGGCCGTCGATCCGACGACCGGGCGGCTCGAGTACGCCAGCGAGGAGGACATGGCCGCATGGCTGGTCCCCGACCTGGACCGGCTTCTCAGCGAAGGACTCGGCATTCCCGTCCGCGTCGAGAACGACGTGAACCTCGCCGCCGTGGCCGAGCAGGCGCACACCGCGGCCGACTGCCCCGACTTCGTACTGCTGTGGGCGGACGAGGGCCTGGGAGCCGCCCTCGTCATCGGCGGACGTCTGCACCGCGGTTTCTTCGGCGGCGCCGGGGAGGTCGGGTACCTTCCGCTCCCCGGCGCGGCCACGGCCCGTGACGCGGGACGTTACGGTCACCACGGTTACCAGGAACTTGCGGGTGGCGACGCCGTGTGCGCGCTCCTCCGCACGTACGGCGTGGCGGGCGCCGACTTCCCCGACGTGGTGGCGGAAGCGGTACGTCTGGCCACGAGGACCTCGGGGACCCGCGCCGAGAAGGCGGAGGCAGGCCTCCGGGCCGTGGCGACCCGGCTCGCCGTCGGCCTCGCCTCCATCGTCACGGTCGTCGACCCCGGGCTCGTGGTGCTCGCCGGCCGGCTGAGCGCTGCGGGCGGCGACCACCTGCGGGAGCTCGTCGAGCGCGAACTGCGTGTACTGGCCCACTCCCGGGCCCGCATCCGCCTTTCAGCCGTCAAGAGCAATCCCGTCCTGAGCGGCGCTCTGGACCTGGCTCTCACGGACGCCCGCGAGGAGGTCTTCGGCGCGGCGGTGCAGTCCCCCGGCGAGAGGTGATCGCCCGGGACCCGCCGAGCCCACGCGCGGCCCGCCCCGGCGCGGCAGCGCCTGGCGAAGGCGTACGAGCGCGACCTGCACCGCCCCGACGGCTGACCCGCCCCGTGACGAACGCACGGCCGACTGCCCGTGACCGTCCCGGCCGGCTTCCTCGGCGCGGGGAAGCGGGGAAGACCACCTTGCTCAACCACGTCCTCGGCCACCGGGAGGGATTGCGGGTCGCCGTCATCGTCAACGACAGCAGCGGCGCCTACGGGCGAATCCCGTGCTCCCAGGGATTCTTCCTTCTCGCCAACCGCCCGCGCGTGACCGGACTGTGGTCCCACGCCGCCGGGCGCCGTCGCCCGGTTCGAGCCCTCCGGCGCCCGGGGGCCCCGATACCGAGCAAGGCCAAGAGTGAGCTCTCGCGCCAGGGCATCAGCGGCCAGCCGAGTGCAGAGAAGCGTGCTCCCCGCGCGAGCGGGGGTGTTCCGTCGGCAGGAGCGCACCAAGCTGATCCCCGCAGGCGGTCCCCGCGCAGGTGACCTCGTCCTTCGCTGTGCCATGACATCCACTCGAGAGCCTTCTGCTGCTTCGCAGCAGCCGACTGGCTGCCCGCTCCGCGGTCCAAGCACTGGCGACTCTGCCTCGTGGCTCGTTGGATCGAGGCGTGCTCCATGGAGACCTGCCGGCCCACCCCTCGTTTGCGTGCCGACTGGCCGCCACCACGGGCCAATCGGCCAGGGGGCCACCCTGTGCCGACCAAGATCCGGGCTGTTGCTGATCGTGTATTCGGCGGCGTGAGCCGGTGTAGCGGTGACCAGCAGCCCGATACCGGCAGCGAGAGCGGTGAAGACGACAGATACCTTGGCTCGAGTTGAGGGCGCGATCGACGCCGAGCGGGCCTGGGAGAACTGCCCCTTTCCCTGGTTCGGGACAAGCTGGAACGACTGGTCAGCGCCGACACCTGCGTAGTGCGGCGGCTCAGGAAGGAAGGCACCGATCGCCTCAGTACGGATCTCGGGAGCGACCCTCGCAGCGGCAAGCACACCGACCGTGATGAAGAACCTGGGAGAGGGGCCGAGCACCATCTTCCTCTCGGGAGACGACGCCGGCACCAAGGAGATCACGGGGCGTCTGCTCGGCGACCTGGGATGACCCGATGCCTCCCGGTTCGACCTGGGAGGCATCGGGACCGCACGCGGCAGGAGCACTTCGCGCTGCTGTTCTCCGGGGTGGCGGAGGGGGTGGGGGCGCACGCGTTCAACATCACGGTGGCGCCTCCCCGCAGCAGTTCCAGAGTGGGGGCCAGCGGGGCGGGGACGGGGTCAGCCGGCCGGTGAGTCGCTGACCTTGCCCACCGGGCTGATCTCCAGCTTCCCGCTGTCCTCGCCGTCGGTGACGGGGAGCGTGCCCGCCGGCCACTTCAGGGTGACGTGCTTCGTCTCGTTCGGAGGTGTCACCACGATGTCGGTCGGCTGCACGCCAGAGCCGCCGCTGTTGTTGACCGGGAACGTGATGTTGAAGGCGGCGGTCTCGCCCTCCTTGAGGATCTGCGGCAGGGCCTGCTCGCCGTTGCGGTCCACGGAGAAGGTGTCGCCCAGGGACGTCTTCAGGTCGACACCCGCGAAGCCGCTGATGCGGCAGGTGCTGCCGCCGCTGTTCTTGAAGGAGACGGTGACGACGCCTTCCGTCTTGTCCGTGGTGTTGTCGGCGGCGGCGACCTCGAGCTCGTCGGTGCGGCAGATGCCGACCTTGCCGTCACTGTTGTCACCGGTGCCGGTGCCGGTGTCGGCGCTCTGGTCGCTCCCGCCGGTGCCCTGGTCCGCCCCGCCGGTGCCGGTGTCGGCGCCCTGGCCGCTCCCGCCGGTGCCGGTGCCAGCGCTCTGGTCCGCCTGGTCCGCCCCGCTGGTGCCGCCCGCCTTGTCCGCCGACGCGGTGGGGCTGGGCTGCGTGCTGCCCGACGCGTTGTTGTCGTCACCGTTGCAGGCGGTGAGCGAAAGTGCGGCCACGAGGCCGATGGCGGCGGCGACGGCCTTGCGGGTGTGCAGCATGATTCCCCCGGGATGCGGTGCGATCTGTGCGGTCTGGGTGATGCCGTGGTGCGTACTTATTTGTACCGCGCAGTCAGTTACGAACCGTCAGCGACCATGTCCGCATTCAGTCACAGATGGGACCGCGCCCCGGCGGCTAGGTGCTGCCGTCCCTGCCAGGCACAGCAGCAAGACGGCCAGCCTTGCTACCGGGCTGGCAGGCGGCGGGCGAGGTCTGCGGCGAGCTGCCCGGCGGCCGGGCCGCGCCCATCGGGGTCGAGCTGCTCCAGGAGCTGGAGGTACTCGATCGCCCCGCGAGCCTCGGTGTCGGTGAGCAGGGCGAGGCAGCACTCGCCCGGGTAGGTGCCGGCGACCGGCTCAGTGATGTCGTGCTCCATGACGTCTATGTCCACGGCCCTGGCGGCGGCTTCGCCGTACGGGTGCCGAGGTGAGGGCAGTACCAACACAGCCGCGCACATCTGGCACTGGTCCTCGTACCACTCCTTGAGTTCGCGCACGCGGTAGGCGCGGTAGTCCGGGCCCCTCGCGGGTCGGGCATCCCTCGGGACGCGGTCCCGACAGCCAGGCATCGTGGCCCGGGAGCGGGTCGTCGGCCTCGCACCGGGAAGCCACCCAGGGGTCGAAGACGGGACCCTCGGGCGGGGGTCGGCGCAGAGCACGACCGCGCACCAGCCGCCCGGAGGCAACCGCAGCAGACCGGGGGGCGGTCATGGCGCCCCCATAAGGGCCTGCGGGCGGCCTCCGGCAACCGCTCACTGGTGGGCCGTGCCTGGGGAGCCCCACTCGGTGGCCATCACCGCGTCAGCCGCGGCGCTCCCTGACGAAGCGGAGCGTTTCGGCCGTCCGCCGGTCCCAGGCGGGGGCCTGGAGCGGGCGGATGCGTCCCGCGCGCTGCCGCATCTCCTGGACGACCGCCTCCGCTCCGGAATCGTCCCCCTCAGCCGCGCGCGCGGCCGCCCAGCCGATGTACGCCTCGAGCCAGGGTTCGGCGAACTCGTCTCGCTCGCGCTCCCACCGCAGGATGCGAAAACTGTCCACCGCGGTACGGAATCCCCGCACCGCTGCCCCTCCACGACCGCACTGCAGGGAATACAGGCCGAGGAGTTGACCGCTCCTTCCCCGTAGCCATTCCACTTCATCACTGGGGAACTTCCGTGCCAGCCAGGCGACTTCGCCGCCGTTGATCTCCAACAGAGCACTGGCCTCCTCAGGGTGGCCGGCGGCGGCAAGCGCCGCTGCCGTGGAGTGGACGGACTCGTGCCAGGCCAGGTGGTCCTTCATGTCGTCGGGGCTGGATTCGAGCGTTCTCCGCAGGTCCGCGAGCCGTTCGGAGAAGCGATGGACGAGTCGGTCCCTCCATTGCGCGCCGGAGGGATTCGGGGGTTCCTCTCCCACGCCCCCGAGACCCGGACCGGATTCCTCCCTGGTGGCCACCTCCAACGCCACGTCCGAGTCGGGGAGTTCCCGATAGGCCTGTATTCCCTTCTCCCACTCCAGCGCCGCGTCTTCGAGTGCGCCGATCCGCGTCAGGGCGGAGGCCAATGCCGTCCTCGTCCTGGCCGTCTCCAGTCTGAGATCGGTACGTCCCTGCGCGACGAGCTTTTCGTACACGCTCAGGGCCATGCGCGCAGCCTCGGCGCCCTCCTCGCCGAGACCGTAGCGAATCCGGGACGTAGCCACCCGGTGGAGACCGTCCGCCAGATCCGGCGCGGCCAGGACTCCGCTCCGCACGTAGTGCTCGATCACAGCCGTCGTGGCCTCGCACACCTCCCACGCCGAGCGGAAGGCACCACGGTCCGTGTGGATGATTCCGATCGTCTGCAGGGTGAGGATTCGTGTCCGCACCTCGGGGCGGTCCTCTGCATCGGGCAGTGCGCCGAGGGCGCCCCGGCACCAGCGGAGCGCTTCGTCGAGCCGGCCGCGCCGTCGGTGCACCACCGCTCGGTTCCGGTAGAGGCGGGCCTTGGTCACGGCGCCACCGCCCGCCACTCGGTACCGGGAGTCTTCGACGATGCGGAGGCCCTCCTCCGTGCAGGAGTCGGACTCGTCAAGGCGCCCGAGGTCCTGGAGGATCTGCGCAAGGGTGAGCAGTGCTTCGGCCAGTCCTCTTCCGCGCTCTCCCACCCCCTCCCCGTCAACGGCCAGGCGCCAGATGTCGACCGCTCGCCGCGCCGGGTGAACAGCCGACTCCGCGCCTTCGACCGTCCCGATCAGAGTCGCCTCGTTGCTGTACGACTGCGCGAGCTGCGAGGTCAGTTCCGATCGCCCGTCGCGCAGCACTGCCGCAACCAGTAGCCGGGATGCCTGACGGTAACCCGAGAGGGCCTTGTGGATCCGTTCCTCGCGTTCCGCGCACCACCCCAGCAGGAAGAACGCACGGCCCATTTCCCCTGCGTAGGAATGCAGTCCGGCACGCACGACGGGGGCCAACAGCTTCGCCGCCCTCAGCGCGTACTGGCATACGGCGTCGGAGTCACCAGGGGCGAGTTCGGCCCTCTGGAGCCAGAGCGAGGCACGCACGGCCTGCAGATCCGGGCGGTCCGTCGGGTCGAATGCGGCGAGCATGCGATCGCCACGGCCCCATAGCTCCGCGGCCCGATCGCTCGCGCCCTTCGCTTCGAGACAGATGGCGAGGTTCGCGACGACCTTCGCCTCGAGCTCCTCCCTGCCCGCTCCATGGCAGGCCCTCAGGGATGCCGCGTACAGCGACTCGGCCGCGTCTGTGGTGGTGGCGACCAGGGTGTTCGCCTTGGTCATCAGAGCCATGCCGAGCACACCGTTCGCCTCTGTTCCGTCGTTCAGCGCCTTCGAGGCCTCGATGGCCTGGTCGGCCACCCGCAGCGACTCCTCGACCTCGCCGTCACGGCGCAACAGGATCGCGAGACCGTTCAGGATCCTGGGCAGATCTTCACGGGACTCCGTCTCCGGAAGGGTCTCCAGGACGCGGACCGAGGTGCGGTAGTGCTCGATGGCACCGGCCAGATCTCCCAGCGCGGACTGGACCTCGCCCATCCCCGCCGCACACCGGGCCCGCATGATCCCCAGGTCCGGTCGGGCTCCGTCGGGTATGTCCGCCAGGACCCGCCACGCCTCGGACAGCCCCCGCAGGTCCTCGAGGAGTCGGGCCTTGTGGTTTCCCGAACCGCTGGGCCAGTAGGCGACGGTCTCGCTCTCGTCCAGCCCGGCCGTGGTGTACGCGTAGCGGAGGAACCCCGCCGGATCCTGAAGCGTCGCCCCGTCCACGGAGCGGCGTGCGTCCGCCTGCATCCTGAGCGACGACATCAGGGACGGCCGGGGCGGCGCGTCGCCCGCGGTCCATGGTCCCGTCTCCTGCTCCGCGATGTCGCGTATGCGCGCCGCCAGTCGGCGCAGCGACGCGGGCCGGGCCCTGGGTTCCTCGTGGAAGCAGGCCTCCATCAGCTCGGCCAGACTCACGGGTATGTCCACGGAGTTGGCTGTCATGCGTGTGCGGCAATCCTCCTGCAGTACGAAGGGAGCGACGGCCCCGTTCGGCCAGGTCCGCTCCCCCACGAGCATCTCAAGGAGCGTGAGCGCCCAGCTCCACACGTCCGCCGCCGGTCCGACCGGAAGACCGTCGCACTGTTCGGGCGACGCGTAGGCGGGACTGTGGCCCTGTGGCCGCGGTGCCGTCAGCCCGGGCAGCTGCTGGTACTCGGGCATCAGCTTCTCGCTGAGCGCCGCCTTCATCGCTCGGATCTGCTTCGAGTCCACGCGCGCGTCGTCGACGATGTGGTCGACGACCAGCCGCAGTTCGGTTCTCACCCTCATGCTCTCCTGTGGGATGTCCGCGAGACCGAAGTCGGTGAGCTTCGCGGTGTCGTCCTCGCCGAACAGGATGTTGTCCGGCTTGACGTCCAGGTGCAGGAGCCCGGTCGCGTGGGCGGCGTCGAGGCCGTACGCCACCTGGGCCGCCACGACGAGGATCCGGCGCAGGGTGGCCGCTGCGTCGTCGTCGTACAGTCGTCCGGACCGGATCCGTTCCGCGAGCGAGCCGCCGGGCACGAACTCGCTGAAGACCACCAGTTGGTCGCCGACGGTCCGTGTGAAGCGGCATTGGGTGATGTGCGGATGGGTCGGGAGCATGATCCAGCGCTGTGCTTCGGCGATCAGGTGTCCCTGCTGTGCGAGATCGTCGCTGTGCAGTCGCTTGGCCGCATAGGGCTCCCCCGATCTCAGGCTGCGTACGAGTGCCACGTGGCCGTAGCCTCCGGCTCCCAGGACCCGTTCGACGGTGAACTCCTTCAGCACCGTGGTGCCGGGCAGCCAGTCAGCTCGCATGACCGGACCTGTCCTTCCGGACGTCCAGGCCTCTCAGTTCACCCGCGAGCTGCTCGGCCGTGAGGAACATCCTGTCCGGCTCGTCCGTGAGAGCCCGGTCCAACAGGGTGCCGAGGTCCTCCGGCAGCGGGATGCCCCGGTCTCGCGCCGGAACCGCCGAGGATGTGGTGACGGTCAGCCAGGGGTTGCGGCCGGGGACGAAATCGCGAGGAGTATGGCCGGTGACGACGAAGTAGAGGGATGCGGCAGCCGACCAGACGTCGACGGGCGGCTTCGCGTACTTGTAGTTGACGACCTGCACGCGTGGCATGAACGCCGGCGTTCCCGCGACCGCGCCGGTCCGGGTGAGCCCGCTCGTTCCGGCGGCCTGGTAGGCCTTGGCCAGGCCGAAGTCGGCCACTTTGGCCATGTGGCCGCCGTCCTGGCCACGGGTCAGCAGGATGTTCTGGGGCTTGATGTCACGGTGTACGGTCGCGCCCGAGGTGTGTGCGTACGTGAGGGCGTCGAGCACCTGGAGGAAGAGCGGTACCGCTTCCTCGGCGGGCATCGGACCGTCCGCTGCGACGCGGTCCATCAAGGAACCGCCCTCGCACAGTTCCATCACGAAGTAGGACAGGGAGCTCGTCCGGCCGACGTCGTCCACGCGGACGATGTGCGGATGGCGCAGTCGCCCGCACACTCTGATCTCGCGCTCGAACAGCGCGGTCGCGTCCGGGGAGGGAGCGGGTGTCGGGACGTGGACGGCCTTGAGCGCGCGGCGCCGGCCCGTCGTGGGTTCCACGGCCTCGTACACGACGCCCATGCCGCCCCGGCCCAACTCCTTCCGGAGCACCCATCCGGGGATGTCGGGAAGTCGGCTCTCCTCACCCATGACACCACCGTCCCGGCCGGGTCGATGTGCGGGCCGTTCCCCTGGCTCCGCTCCGTCCCTCCTCTCATACTCCTCCGGCGACGCCTCGACCGCATCGGAGGACCACGAGCTGAAGGCGTTCACCCGTTCTAAAATGGTGCTTGTGGGGCGTCGCGTGCCGCGCGCGTGTGAGCGGGTGGCGACAGGCCTGGTGCTGGAGGACGCTCATGACTCACTTCCTCGACACGCTTCCCTTCGACTGGACGCGCCCGGCAGCCCGCGAGCTGAGGGACTATCTCAGCGACACCTACTTTCGCGAGGACAGTGTCATCGTCCAGGTGACGCAGGCCGGGATACCGCCGGGAACGATCGGCTGGGGAAGGCCGATGTCCCTGGTGTGGCACGACCTGATCGACGCGGCACGGAAGCAGGACAAGCTCAGAGCGCTCCTCGCCCAGATCGTGGCCGGTGCCGACAGCGCGGTGGCGATCCGTCTGCAGGAGCTCATGCAGGCGGAACCGGTCGTGGAGGCCCCGGCGCCGACAGCGGCGGCAGGCGTCTGGAAGGACTTCAGCGACCCGGGTGCCCGGGAGCGCCAGATGTTCACGGAGTACTCGCTGCTCGATGTGGCATTCCTCCGGCGCGGGGTCGAACTCGCGCCGTCGGTGGCGAGGCTACTGGTCACCCTTCCCAGTGGGCGTTACTACGGAACCGCCTTCCGCATCGCGCCGGACGTCCTGCTCACCAACCACCACGTGCTCCATGACGACGACCACGGGGGCGAGCCGGCCACCCGGGTCGAGGTGTGGTTCGGATACGAGCGGGACCTCGCCGGACGCGACCTGACCCACACGGTGGTCATGGGGAGACCCGAGACCATCCAGGGCGTGCGCGCGTACGACTGGGCCGTCATCCGGACCGACTCCCCCATGCCCGGCGACCCTCCGGCGATCCGACTCGACGCCGCCGCCGAGGTGGCCACCGGGGACCGGGTCTACATCATCCAGCACCCCGGCGGAGGACAGAAGAAGATCGGCGTGCACCACAACGTGGTGCGGCACGCGGACGACGACGTCGTCCAGTACTGGACCGATACGGAGCGTGGTTCCTCCGGTTCCCCGGTGTTCGACGAGAACTGGCGCCTGGTCGCCCTCCACCACCGCTGGGTTCGCTGTGGCACCACCGGGGCACCGGAGTACCGCAACCAAGGCGTCCGGATAGGGCGAGTGCTCGACGGACTGACGGCTGCCAAGGTGCTGTGAGGCGGCGATGAACATCCTGGACCAGCGGGTGTTCCCGTTCGATGACGACGAGGGAAAGGAACTTCTGGCAAGCCTGCTCGACATCTACTGGAAGGCCGACGGCGCGACCGTCGTGGTGCAGGGGGCGGGGCTGGATCCCTCCGATTACGCATGGACCGCCAGCATGGCGGACACCTGGCCGAGGATCCTGGAACGCGCCGCCACGAAGGGGCGCCTGCGCGCACTGGTCGCTTACGTGGAAAGGGACCGGAGCAGCGCCGCCTACCCCGTCTTCGGGCGGCTTCTCAGGATTCCGCAGCAGTCCACGACGGATGCGTTCAACCTCAGCCTCTTCGGAAAATCGGGATCGAGGGCCCTGTTCGACAGAGCCGCTCTCCGTGCCCACCTCAAGGAGCTCACCCGTGAAGAGGGAGGCGGTGTGCTGATCCTCACCGGCGACGACGGATGCGGGAAGAGCTACTCCTGGTACTTCATCTCCCATGTACTCCAGGGCCTCGGCGTCTCGCCCGTCCTGGTCGACTGCGAGCGATGGGCCGGGACGGCGGCGACACCGGCCGATGTCATGCGGGACATCTGCTATCAGCTCGACTGGCCGATGCGGGATCCCGTCGTCGACGAGCCGGAGGACACCCAGGCCCGCGTGCTGCTCGCGTGGTTCAAGGGCAAGGTCCGCGCGCAGGGGGAGGGACTCTGGATCTTCTTCGACCGCCCGCGGGAGAAGCACCTCACCCCGGCCGCAGTGAGCCTCGTCAAGGAGATCGCCGTCGTGGCCGAACGCCACGAGGTGGGAGCCGGTCTGCGCGTGGTGCTCGCGGACCTCCGCGAGCCGCTCCGGCCCGAAGTCGAGCCGTCCGTGCTGCGCGAGCCCATCGCGCCCATCGAGACGAGCCACCTGAGAGCCTTCTTCGAGCGCGTGTCGGCAGCCGCCGGTCAGTCGGTCGACGAGGAAGCGGTGACCCTTCTGGTCGAGGAACTCCTGGAACACCGACCGCTCCCCTCCCCTCCGCCTCTGGGACGGCTCTCCTCCTACGCCGTGAAGATCGCCCGGGAGACCTTCGGACTTCCGGAGGACTTCAATGGCTGAGCTCCGGCCGATGTCCGCCCAGGAGGTGGCCGAACGCCTCAAGGCGGCACACGACAGCGGTGCCCTCGCGGCCGCACCTCCGGCACCGGCGGTTTCTCCCGCCCGGTGGAGGCTGCGAGAAGCGGCCACGCTCCTCGGCTCGTTCCATGCCGGCGCACTGGCAGCCTCCAGCGGCTCCCTCGACGCCGAGGATCTCCGTACGTTCGTCGTCCAGGACTGCGAGCGGGTGAGCACGGCCATGGGCAGCCGATGGAGGCTGACCTCCGGCGTACGGACCACGGTCCTGGAACGGATCCGTGACCGGCACCGGCTGCTCGACACCCTCGCCGCCATCGAACCCGACCCGCTCGACATCGACCGTGCCATGGCGGAGGCCTACCTGCGCGGAGAGGCGCCCCGTCTCGACGAGCAGACCATGGACCAGCTGACGGGAACCCTGCACGTCGTCCAGTGGCTGATACCCGCACGGCGCGCCGCGGAGGCACTGTGCCGGCAGGGCGTCCTCCTGCCGGCAGCGGAAGAGGTCGGGAACACGGTCGACCTGGCCACCGTGTTCCAGCCCCTCCGCCTTCTCGCCGGCGAGCACTTCGTCGGCCGGCGGAAGGAGCTGGCAGATCTGGCCGCTTACGTGGAGGGGGCGGCCGGGAGCGAGCACGGCACGCTCGGCCGACGGCCCCTCCTCGTCCACGGACCCGGTGGGGTCGGGAAATCCACGTTGGTCGCCCGCTACCTGCTCAACCATGCCGGGACGACTGCCGGACGAGAATTTCCCTTCGCCTACCTGACGTTCGACCGTGCCGACCTCCTGCCGCAACAACCGCTCACGCTGCTGGCCGAGGCGACGCGCCAGCTCGGACTGCTCTACCCGGCGTACGCGGAACAGGCGAAGCGGCTGGAGCACGCCGTCCGCTCGACGGTCACGGCTCAGACCGCGGTGCTCCTCGAAGCGAACGAGGGACTCCTGCCCGCGGTCATGGACGCCGACGACGAGGTCCTGATGCGCCGCTTCGCACAGTTGGTACGGGCGGTGTCGGAGGGCCGGCCGCGTCCCCTGCTCCTCGTGCTCGACACCCTGGAGCGGGCCCAGCGCCACGGCAAGGACGTCATCGATCGGCTGTGGGACTTCGTCGAAGCCCTTCGGCGCGCCTGTCCGGTGACGCGCGTGGTGTTCGCGGGACGGGCTCCCGTCCACCGGCCGACGCGCGAGATCGCCCTCGTCGGCCTCGAACCCCACCTGGCGCTGGACTTTCTTCGTATGCGGCTCGCCGAGGCGGGCATCACCTCGGACGACACCTTCCTGATCTCGGTCACGCACAAGGTCGGCTCGAGCCCCCTCAGCCTCAAGCTGGCCGCCGAACTGATCCGGCGCGAAGGGAAGGACGCGCTGCGCGACGCGGAGAAGCTCCGCGACATCCTGTTCCGTCTCGGCGACGCCGAAGTGCAGGCCGTGCTGTACCGGCGCATCCTTGACGATCTGGAGGACCCCGATCTGCAGCGCATCGCCAGTCCGGGGCTGACTCTCCGCCGCATCACCCCTCGACTGATCCGGACGGTGCTGGCGGTGCCGTGCGGCCTGGGCGAGATATCCGAGGACGAAGCGCTGCGGCTCTTCCACCTCCTCGCCACGGAGGCGGCTCTCGTCGACGTGGCACAAGACGAGGACGTGCTCGTGCACCGAGCGGACGTCCGGCAGGCGTCGTTGCCCCTGCTCTACCGAGAGCATCCCGAGACGTCGCGCCGCATCCACCGTCGCGCCGTCCGCCACTACGCCGCATCGGACGGCCCGCAGGCGAGGGCCGAAGAGCTCTATCACCGGCTCTCCCTCGGACAGTCCACGGACACGCTGGATCAGCACTGGGTGCCCGAGGCAAGCCTCTTCCTCGAGTCGGCGCTGGAAGAGCTGCCGCCATCCGGCCAGGCCTACCTCGCCGACCGGCTGGGCATCGCGATCGACCCCGCGGTGCTGGCCGAGGCGGACACCGAGGCCTGGGCCCGGCAGGTGGTCCGCCAGGCACGTACGCTGCTCGACGCGGGACAGGCGGCCGCGGCGCTGGCGTTCATCAGGGAACGTCCCGCGAGATTCCTCCCGTCCAAGGTGATCGCGCTGGAGATCGAGGCGCTGGCCGCACAAGGGCGAGCGCCGGAGGCCCGGCGTCTCGTGACCGAGACGCTGGAGCGTGCCGGCGAACGGGGAGACGCCGAGGCCTTCGCGGACGTGGCGGTGCTGGGGGCGCGGATAGCCGAGGACCTGGGAGCGTACGGTGAGGCGCTCGACCTGCTGGACCAGGCCCGGAAGGCCGCCGAAACAACGACCGGTCGGGTGGCGTGGCTACAGGCGAGTGTCGCTCAACTGAGGATCTACCGTCGGTCCGGTGCGGAGGGGTCGGCTCACGCCCAGGAGCTGCGGGCCGCCGTGATCGTGGCGACCGACCGGCTGAAACGTCGGGAGCGTACGGGGCACCCTTCCCTCGTACGGGAACTGGCCGCCGAAGTGGGCGACGTGGTTCCGAGCCTCCTCTCGGAGGCCGCCCGGACCACGGGCATCGACAACAGCGGCGGTCGGGGTGGCGCGCTCGAGTGGACCCTGACCGAGGCCGACGTCACGGACTTCGTCAACACTGCCCATGAGTCGGCAGGCGACGCCGACTGGTCCACGAGTGCACCGGAGCGTGGAGCACTCTCTCGCGGCAAGACGAGTCAGGAGTGGGGTGAGCAGGTCTCCGAGTATCTCGACAGCGCCCCCGCGATGGGCGCGACGTGGTCGAACGCGCTCATGGAGGCCTACCGCGCCGAGGTCGACGAGCCCACCTTCGGCCGTGGTCCGGCGGAACAGGACGACGACTGACCCACCGCGCCCGCTGCCCGCCCCGGCGGGAGGCCGGCGATCTGACAGACGGCACCGCTCGACGCGCTGCCGACCGACAAGAGGCGGCACCATGACCGGCGGATGGCGGTGACAACTCCGGCGAGGGAGCCGGAGACGAGGGTGATGTCGGCGAACTCGATGGCGACGTTGGTGCCGGTGCCGATCACGAGGCCCACGTCGGCCTGGGCGCCCGCCGTGCGTGCCACTCTCCTACCCGGCGAGTGCGAGGTTGTGCATCCGTGCGATGCCGAGCATGGCGTGGTGAACACCGTCGCCTTGAGACGGCAGTCGCGGAGGATCTTCCAGGTTTTCATCCGGGCGAAGACGTGCTCAACACAGGCCCGGACCTGCTTGTGGGAACGGTTGTGCTTCTCTTTCCAGTCCGGAAGTTCAGTCTGGCCGGGCGCCCGACGGTGAGGGATGACCAGCCTGGTGCCTTGGTAGCCGCCGTCGGCGATTGTGATCGTGTTGCCGACGGCGGCCTTGGCGCCGGATTCCTCTCAGCCGCGGGAGCCGTGCCGGTTGCCCGCCAGCGGCCGGCCGACCACCACAACGAGGCGGGGCATGGGTCCGAGGTGGTCGATGACGCGGTCCGCCGCCGACTTCGAGACCCCGAACAGCGGAGCAAGCCGGCGCATCGTCAAGTTCGTGCGCCAGTACGCCCGACCAACAGGGCCCTGCCCTCCAGCGGAAGGCTCCACGGCCGACCCTTGTGGACCGCATCCGCGCCTTGCCGCCGCAGGGCGGTCAGTAGCTTGCCGAAGCTGCGCTCAGCCCGGTGAACGCGGCTATCCAAGACGGCTCCGACGCCGTGATCACACCAGCCCCACCAAGATCATCTCATGTGACTGGGCGCCCGAGTCGGCATCGCGCGTCAACTGAGGCCGTTGTCGCTCGGTTCTCAGGGCTCCACACCGCAGCGTCGCGCAATTGACTTCAGGCGTTCGAGTTCCCGTCGCGCTGCTGTCGGATGGGCGAGATCAAGGGCCATCCCGGCGCGGGACGAGATGTAGAGGATGTCCTGGCAGGTGGCGGCGTCCAGGCCGGGGACGGTCTGGAGGCGGCGACCCGTGACGCTCAGGTAGATCGCGATGCTATCGAGATCCTCGCGCAGGTCCACAGGAAGCACCTGCCGCAATTCATCCTTGGCGTAGTCGCGCGCCTGCCGGTCCGCCGCGCAGGGGTCAGGCGGCACGGGAGCCCAGGGAAGGCCAGCTTCTCGGGCGTCGTCGTACATCTCCGCCACCAAGGCGCGTGCAGACGCGGGATCGCCCGCGGCAGCTGCCGCGCGAGCCGACTGCAACGTGGAGCGCAGTCGTGCACGGACCTGAGCATCCTCGCCAGTCCGAGCGTTCAGATAGCCGGACCACACGTCGAACGCCTTGCTCAACTCGGCATCCAACATGATCTTGTACACGTCCGGCACTCCGCCGCTCCTCCGTCGGGCCCGCCCCGGCGTGGACGGCAGCGGACAGAATAGGACGGGATCTGGGCGGGACGCCCGCGAATTACCTGGTGCAGGGTGCAGGAGCCACGCGTCAACTGAGATGCGTACTGCTGACACCCAAGTGCGCAGGTGCTGACTGAGCGGCTCCGTCTCATCTCACCAGTGCCAACAGCTACGGGACAGCCCTTAAGCCGGGGTGCTCCTTACTGATCGTTTCAGAATGGCAGCCGTGCCGATCCGCTGGGCGGCCTCGTCTGGCGGCAGCTCGGTCGGCCAAAGAGTCGTTCAGCGCTACGAGAACCGGGCAGGCCTTCACCAGGGGCTCCTCGAACTGGCCTGCTCCATCATCTGCCTGCGGCGACTCTCGCGATCATTCCGAAACGATCAGTAAGGGAGCTTGTTGTGACCACTCCCCCGCGCCATGTCTACGGTCTGACGCGGGCCGACCTCGACGGACAGCTCGCTTGGGCGTGGGTCGGTGAAGGCTCGCTCGCGGCTCTGGCATCCGACCGGATCACCGCGCGCGAGTGGGAGACGCTGCCCTCGGACCGGCATCGCGTGTCTGCTCGGGGCACCCGCGTCGTACAACCCCTTCCGTACGGCGCAGCTGAGCAACCCGATTGGTCTTGGTGGTGCCGTGGGTAGCGTAGTGTTGCACCTACCGACGCGGGGTGGAGCAGCTCGGTAGCTCGCTGGGCTCATAACCCAGAGGTCGCAGGTTCAAATCCTGTCCCCGCTACTGAAGTCAGATGAGGCTCGGATCCTGTGGATCCGGGCCTCATCTGTGCTGCGACTGACGTCGCTGTCGGTTTGAGCGACCGGCACGAAGGCCGCGGCCCGATGACGCCTGCCACCGCGGTGTCGGCCCGGTCATTCCCCACCCGGAACGCGGTCAGGCCGGACTACCGGCCTGGATGGAGGAGCGCAACGCTTCCCACCGACGGGTCCGCGCCCGCGGCGAGCACACCTTCACACGCAGGAAGACGTGGAAGATCCTCCACGGCTGCCGCTTCAGCGTTCCGGATGCTCTCCGAAACGCCCCGTGACCGGTCTTCCGGGAGCCGGCGCGGCTACTTGGCCAGCTTGCCGTCGGGCCGGACCGTGAACCACGTGCCGTTCACCCCGTGGCCGCTGGTGTCGCCCGGCTCCTTGTCGCCCGTGTACCAGTACAGCGGCCAGCAGTCGAGCGTGAGCTGCTGGGTGCCATCGGGTCGCTTGTACGGGATGACCAGCTTCGGGTCGATGCCCTTGAGATCCTTCTTGTCGACCAGCTTGGCCGGCTTCCAGAGCTTGAGGCAGTCGCCCTGGCAGTTGGACTTCATCGGCCAGGCGGTGTCCTTGGTGAAGCGGTAGAGCGTACGTCCTTTGCCGTCGCGGACGATCGTGCCGAGCCTCTCGTCCTTCACCGTGGACAGGGCCGGGAGGTACTTCGGCGCCGGGGGCCCGCTCGGCGGCGTCGTCTCCTCGGTCCCGCCCCCTCCCTGCCTTGGCCTTCGTGCCGTCGGGCGCGGCCGCGAACCAGGTGCCGCCGATGCCCTGTCCACGGGTCTGCCGGGGCGCGGTGTCCTGCGCGTAGCGGTAGAGCGGCCAGCCCATCGAACAGGACCACGCCGAGGCCGTGGTGAACTCGATGGTCGTCGTGGAGGCGCTCGACCGGCTCTCATCGGATCACCGGGACGTGCTGCTGGAGATCTACTTCCGGGGCAGGAGCGTCGCGGAGGCGGCGCAGGCACTCGGGATACCACCCGGGACGGTCAAGTCCCGGTCGCACTACGCGTTGAAAGCACTGAGAGACATGTACGTGGACCGGCCGAAGGCAGTAAGTGCCGTGGAATGGAAGGGAGTGGCGGTATGAGCATCAGGGAACACGACAGCGCGCTGCTCGGCGCCTACGTCCTCGGCGCTCTCGACGAGCAGGAGGTGCGGACCGTCGACGAACACATGGCGTCGTGCCAGAAGTGCCGCGACGAACTGGGCGAGCTGCGGGACATGGAGTCCGCGCTCGGCGAAGTCCCCCCGGAGGCGTTCCTCGACGGTCCCCCGGAGGGGGGTGACCTGCTGCTGCAGCGCACTCTGCGCCAGGTACGCGGCGAACGCGCCGCTCAGGCGCTGAGGCGACGGGCCTTCCTGGCCGTGGCCGCGACCGTCGCCGCCGCGGCCCTCCTCGGCGGCGGAGTCCTGATCGGCCAGAACACCGGCGACCGGACCGCTCAGGCCGTCCCTCCGGTCCCCTCCGCCACGACGAACCCACCGACGGCCCCTCCGGTGAGCGTCAAGTTCTTCGAAGGCCGCAGCGGGGAGACCGGCGGCGAGATGCGCCTCCGGGTGACGCCCGCCGCCGACTGGATCCGCCTCAACGCCTCGGTCACAGGCGTTCCGGCGGGCGAACGCTGCCGCCTGGTGGTGGTCGCGAAGAACGGTGACCGCGAGATCGCCGGCAGCTGGCTCGTCGCCGACGAGGAGAAGGGCTCGAACCTCGACGGTTCGGCGGCCGTCCCGATGGACGACGTCGCCGAGGTCGTCATCGAGAACGACCGGGGCAAGAAGTACGTGACCGTCAAGGTCTGACCCGCTTCGCCCCCGGACGGCGGCGGACATGGCATGGAGGCGTGGCACGGAGCGATGCCACGCCTCCTCCTGCCGGCCGGTCCACCGGGTGGTCCCGCATCCGGGCGGCAGACCGCGAGGCTTTCGCCGAGTTCTACGAGACGTACGCGCGTGCCGTCTACAACCATGCTCTGCGCACGACGGGCAACTGGTCCACGACCATCGCTCGAAGGGCGACGAAGAAACGGCCCGGTGGTCCCCCGCGAAGCGGCCCATGCCGTTCACGAGGGCTTCCGGGCCGGAGGACCCCGCCCGGGTTCAGCAGGCCCTGCCACCACTGCCCGGGGCCGGCAGGGCCACCTGCGGGAGGCGGGGGTCGGGCACGGCGGGGATGACGTCGGTGGTCTCCATCAGCCATCGGAGCACCGCGTCGCGCAGGCGCCGCTCGGTGTCCGCGTGGGCTGGGGCACCCGCCAGGTTGGTCCGCTCACGCGGGTCCTTCGTACGGTCGTACAGCTCGGGCTGCTCGTAGAGCCGCCATACGTACGTCCACTCACGGTCCCGTACCGCGACCGCCTTGCCGACCAGTTCGGGCCGTTCGTGCTGGATGGCGCCCTTGCGGTCGTACGGGAAGCCTGGGCGTTCCATCTGCTGCTCCTCCTCCACCGTGAATCCGCCCTCGGTGAAGGCGTACGTTCGGTGCGGGGCGTTCGGGTCGCGCAGCAGCGGGGTGAGGCTGCGGCCGAAGTGGCGGTGGGGGCCTCGATCCCGGCCAGTTCCAGGACGGTCGGCAGGACGTCGATCATCTCCACCATCGCGTCGCTGACCTGGCCTCCGGTGAATCCACCGCCGCTGATGATCAGTGGGTCGCGGGTGACGCAGTCGTGCATGGCGGAGGGCCACTTCTCGATCAGGCCGTAGTCGCCGAGGTATTCACCGTGGTCGGCGAAGAAGAGGGTGACGGTGTCCTCGGCCGAGCCCGCGGCCTCCACCGCCCGTGTGATCCGGCCGAGTTGGTCGTCGAGGCGGGCGACCATGCCGTAGTACGTGGCCACGACCTCGCGCCACTGTCCGGGGGTGACCTCGCCGATGCCGTAGCCGTCGCGGACGGCCCGCATGTAGCCGGGTTCGCCGGAGGGGTCGCCGGGGGCCGTGGGGTCGGGCACGGCGGCCCGGTCGAAGCGGGAGAACCAGGGTCCTCGACCTGGAACGGACAGTGCGGGGCCACCAGCGGCACGAACAGCACCCAGGGGTCCTCGGGAGGGTGGGCGAGCCACTCTTCGGCGGTCCGTACGGCAGCCTCGTCCGGGTCGATGCGGCCGTCGTCGGGCACCCGGCCCCGGTAGAAGAGCCGGGACCAGACGCCGTCCGGGTAGTCGCCCCCGTATCCGGTGGTCGGCAGGGTGGAGAAGCCGTATTCGTGGACGCTCTGCTCGGTGACGCCGGGCGCGAAGGTGTCCCCGCGGGCACCCGCCCAGGTGACGTGGTATCCCGCTTCCTTGAGGAGCCGCAGCAGATTGGGCTCGTGCTCCTTGAGGAGGTGGGTCAGGGTCCGGTGGCCGGCGGTGTGCGGATACCAGCCGGTGAGGAGGGAGGCGCGGCTGGGCGAGCACACCGGATGCTGCACGAAGGCGTTGGTGAAGCGGGTGCCGCGGGCCGCGAGCGCGTCGATGTGGGGGGTGTCGACGTGCGGGTTGCCGAAGGCTCCGACGGCGTCGGCACGCAGCTGGTCGGGCATGAGGATGAGGAAGTTGGGGCGGGAGGTCACGATGGTCCCTTTCATCGGGCCCAGGGGCCGGAAGCCTCGTCGACAAGGCCGGAGCGGAGGGCGGTGACGGCTCTGCCGGCGGTTTCGGCCGGCCGTGGCGGGGCGGGGTGAGGCCCGCGCGGTTCAATCGGGTCGGCCGTGATGACGGGGGGTGGGCCCGGCGGCGGCCTCCGCCGCGGACAGTTCGGCGGCGATGGCACGCAGTCGTGCGACCGGCAGCAGGCCGACCGCGAACGCGGCGATCTGGAGGAGGGAGAGGTCCGCGGCCACCCGGGCGAAGGGCCCGTCGAGGAGGGTCGCGAGGTGCTCGCGCAGCACGGCCGCCGCCCCGGGGTGCGTGAGCAGCTCGCGGAGGGGGACGTGCACGCTGAGCGGCCCGGTGGGGAAGTCCTCGGGGCGCGGCGGAGGCTGGCGGGACGCCTCCGCCTGGGCCTGCTGCGCCCGTACCAGCAGGTGCTCGCCGGTGACCGGGCCGGTCACGGGAAGGCCGAGGCGTTCGTACTGGTCGAGGGGCGCGTCGGCGGCACGCAGACCCTCGGCCAGCAGGCCCGCCATGCGCAGTTCGAGCGCGTCGTCGACGAGCGGGGACTCCTGTCCCGGGTCGGTGTCCAGGTCGAAGAGGAGGGTGCCGAAGGCGTACGGGTTGGACATGGCGTGGCCCGGGACCCTCAGGAGGGGCACGTCCTTGGTGAACGGGAAGGGCGGGACGAGCTCGGCGTTCCTCAGCTCCGCGGGTGCGAAGAGGCCCCGCATGTGCGCGGGCATCAGCGTGTGCTCGTACAGGGGCTGGTTGTACGGGTTCGCACAGGCCCGCATGTACACGTACCGGCCGTCGGTGACGCTGACGTGCCCGCCGAACGCGCCGAACAGGGCGGCCTCGCGCACCGGGGTGTCGTCGGCGACGGTCTGCCGCAGCGGCCTGCCCTGCATGTCGGGGGTGCGGTCGACGCCGAAGTACTCCAGCAGGGTGGGGCCGAGGTCGACGGTCTGGACGAGGGAGGCGCGGCGCTCGCCGTGGACGCGGCTGCGCGGGTCCCAGACGAAGAGCGGGGTGTGGATGGTCTCGTCGTACCAGGGTTGGACGTTCTTGCCCCACCAGCCGTGCTCGCCGAGGAGCAGCCCGTGGTCGGTGCAGACGATCAGCATCGTGTCGTCCCACAGGGCGAGTTCGTCCATGGCGTCCAGGACCCGGCCGAGGGAGCGGTCGCACATGGTCAGGAGCGCGGCGTACTCGTGGCGGGCGTGTTCCACCTGCTCGTCGGTCTCGATGACCTGTTTGTAGTCGGGCCAGTCGAAGTGGGGGCCGTCGTAGACGTGCGGGTACGGCTCCTTGTGCCGGGGGTAACTGAAGAAGGGTTCGTGCGGGTCGAAGGTCTCGATCTGCAGGAACCAGCCGTCCTCTGCGTGGTTGGTTCGCAGGAACTCCAGGCCGGCGTCGAAGGTGCGGGTCTGCGGGTGGTCGGCCTCGTCGGCGAGGTACTGCCGGTTGATCCAGTCCTGACGCCATGCCTCGCCGCGGCGGGCCCGCAGGCTCTCGGGGATGTCGGGGTCGGCGACGTGCCCCTTCCAGGGGTCGCCCTCCTGCCCGCGGAAGAACTCGAAGGTGCGGTAGCGGCCGTGGTAGGTGGCGCCGCCGTCCTCCCAGTAGTGCTGGTGGTCGGTGGCCAGATGGGTGTGGACGCCCTGCTCGGTGAGCATCTGCGGCACGGAGTCGTCGAAGGGCTCCAGTGGCCCCCAGCCTCTGTGCAGGAAGTTGTGGCGGCCCGTGTGCAGCTCGCGCCGTGCCGGCATGCACGGCATCGACCCGGCGTAGCAGGTGTCGAAGGTCGCGGTGCGCTCGGCGAGGCGCGTGAAGTTCGGGGCGTGCGTCCAGTCCGCTCCGTACGGGGGCAGGAAACGCCGGTTGAGCGTGTCGAACATGACCATGACGGCCTTCATGGGTGTCCTTCCCTGGCCTGTCGGTGGTGATCGCACGTCGAACGGGTCGCACCCGTCGACGAGCTATGTACGTTAGAACATAGCTACCGGGAAGCAAAGGCCTTCTCGCCCCCCGGTCCGCCGACACCCCACTCACTCCCCCGGAGCCCCCCATGAGCGATCCCGCCTCTCCCTCGCGCTGCTGCATGCCCGCCGGTGGAAGCCCGGTCCCCCCGCCCCCACCCTCGCCGACCCCGCCCGCGGCGTCCTCGGCCGCCCGCCCGGCACCTGTCGGAGCCGGCTCCCCGGAGACCTCATCCGGGGGCATGGTGCTGCTGCCCGGCGGCGAGTTCCTGATGGGCGCGGAGGACGCCGAGGGTTTCCCCGACGACGGGGAGGGGCCGGTGCGGCCGGTGCGGCTCAGCCCGTTCCGGATCGACGTCCACGCGGTGACCAACGACGCCTTCGCCGCGTTCGTCGCGGAGACCGGCCACGTCACGGACGCGGAGCGTTTCGGCTGGTCGTACGTCTTCGCCGGCTTCCTGCCGGCCGCCCTGAGGCGCGGCGCCCCGCGCCCCGGACGCACCCCCTGGTGGTGCGGGGTGGAGGGAGCGTCCTGGAACCGGCCCGAGGGACCGGGAAGCACCCTGGAAGCACGGGGGAACCACCCGGTGGTCCACGTCTCGTGGACCGACGCAGCCGCCTACGCGGCCTGGGCCGGCAAGCGGCTGCCGACCGAGGCCGAGTGGGAGTACGCGGCCCGGGGCGGCCTCGAACAGCGGCGGTATCCCTGGGGCGACGAGCTGAACCCGGGCGGCGCCTTCCGCTGCAACATCTGGCGGGGCACCTTCCCGTCGAAGAACACCGCCGAGGACGGCTACCGCGGCACGGCCCCCGTCGACGCCTTCGAACCCAACGGCTTCGGCCTGTACAACACGTCGGGCAACGTCTGGGAGTGGTGCGCCGACTGGTGGACCACCGCCCACGACACCGCCCGGCCGCCGCTCGACCCCCGGGGCCCGGCCACCGGCACCGACAAGGTCATCCGCGGTGGATCCCACATGTGCCACCGGTCCTACTGCGACCGCTACCGGGTCGCCGCCCGCACGGCCAACAGTCCCGACAGTTCGAGCGGCCACGCGGGTTTCCGTTGCGTTGCACCGGCGTGAAGACTCTTGACACCCGCCGACCGGCGGGTGAACCTTACGAGGTAAGTTCCCAGGAACATAGGTGACCGAATGCATCTCGACTACGTGATCCTTGGGGCCCTGGCCGTGCGCCGACTCTCCGGCTATGACATGCGCGGGTGGATGGAAGGGTCGGGCCGCTACCTCGGCTACGGCGTCCAGCTCCCCCAGATCTACCGGCGGCTCGCGAAACTGGTCGAGCGCGGCTGGGTCGGTTTCGACGTCGATCCTCGCGAAGGCCGCCCCGACGCGAAGGTCTACCGGCTCACCGAAGAGGGCCGCGAGGCGCTCCTCGCCTGGGCCCGCTCCCCCTTCGAGCCGTCGCCACGACCGATGGACCCCGACTTCAAGCTCCGCTTCGTCTTCGGCGGCCAGCTCGGACCGGAGATCGCGCTCGACATCGTCTCCACCGAGCTGGAGTACCGGCTGAAGCACGACGCCACCACCCCCGAGGCGCCGCTGCCCTTCGCCTACGAGGCGGAGATCCCCGAGCTCGACCCGGCATGGGCCCGCGAGATCCACACCATGGCCCACGAGAACGGATACGCCTCCGTCGCGGCGTACATCGCGTGGCTCCAGCTGACCAAGGCGCGCCTCGAACGCCAGATCGAGCAGCGCCGCGCCGAGCACCCGGACGAGCGGCACGCCGAGCGCCACGCGCGCTGAGCCTCCCCGGCCGACGGGGCCGGGCTCCGGCCCGCCCCGAGCCGGAGTCCGGCGTCCCGCACTCGGCGCCCGACGTCCCAGGCCGTCGCCCTGTCTCCCGCGGGCCAACTCGCCCGCGCCCTCCTCTTCTCCTTCCTCTCCCTCCGGGAGATCTCCGCCCTCACCGGCGGCCCCACCCCGCCACGGCCTCGGGCGCCCCTCGGGCGAGCCCGCGGTCCGGCGTACCCGAAAACGCCTGGAGTCCGCCATGCGCATCATCTACGTGGACGTCGACACGCTGCGCGCCGACCACACCACGCCCTACGGCTACCACCGCCCCACGACCCCGCACCTTCAGCGGCTGGCCGAGAAGTCCGTCGTCTTCGACCGCTACTACTGCTCCGACTCACCCTGCCTGCCCTCACGGACGGCTCTGACGAGCGGTCAGTTCGGCATCACCAACGGGGTCGTGGGCCACTTCGGGCCCGCCGCCCAGTTCCGGCTCGACGCCGGACACGGGCCGGAGCCGGACCGGCCCCTGCTCGGGCAGCGGCTCGGCTGGGGCGGCTACTACACCGCCGCCGTCTCCGTCTTCGCCGAACGGCATCGCGCCTACCACTTCCACGCGAACTTCCGCGAGTCGATCCGCGCCACCGACCGCTTCGGCGACGAGGAGGCCCAGGACGTCAACCGGGCGGCGATCGACTGGATCCGCCGGCACGCCGAGGACGACGACTGGTACCTCCACCTCACCTACTGGGACCCGCACACCAACTACACCCAGCCCGCAGAGTGGACCGAGCGGATGGCGGCGTCCGGGCCGGTGCAGTCCTGGCCCGACGAGGAGACCATCGCCCGCCACGGCGCCGAGATCTACGGCCCGCGCAGCGCCCTCGACCTCCACTACTCCCTCCGGGGCGCCGGCGCCTCTCCCGTCCCGCACAACATGCCGGACGCCATCCGCTCCCGCGCCGACTTCGAGCACCTGATCAACGGCTACGACGGGGCCATCTCCTACTGGGACCACCACTTCGGCCACCTCATGGACACACTGGCCGAGTTGGGGATCGCCGACGACACGGCCGTGATCGTCAGCGCCGACCACGGCGAGTCCTTCGGCGAGCAGGGCTCCTACGCCGAACACGGCCTGGCCAACGAGCCCACCCACCGGCTCCCCCTGGTGGTCTACTGGCCCGGCGTCACCGACGACCTGCCCGCCGACGCCCGGCGCAACGACTCCCTGCTCTACAACATCGACCTCGCGCCCACCCTGTGCGAGCTGCTGGGCCTCGACGTCCCCGCAGGCTGGCAGGGCACCTCCTTCGCCCGGGCGGTACGCGGCGAGACCCTCGGCTCCCGCGAGTACCTGGTCCTCGGGCACGGCGCACACACCTACCAGCGGGCCGTGCGCACCCGCGACCACCTCTACATCCGCACCTACCACCCCGGAGCCTTCCGCGCCGAGTGGGAGCAGCTGTTCCACGTCACGGACGATCCGTACCTCACCCGCGACCTGATGGCGGACGAACCCGAGCTCGCCGCCCGGATGCGCGCGCACCTCGCCGAGTGGTGGAACGAGTACGCCGGCCGCCCCGGCTGCCTGCCCGACCCGATGCAGGCGACGCTGCAGACCGGCCCCACGTACTACAACGATCCGGTTCGCTACGCCCGGCACCTGCGGGACACCGGTCGTGCCCCGCTCGCCGAGGACCTCGAAGAGCGGCTCGCCACCGTGAACTTCCCCGTGTCCTGGCACGCGCCCGACCGGCCCCGGACCGCCGAACTGCTCCAGCGCTGGGCGCATCTGCTCCAGACACGCGACCAGGAGTCCGTCCAGAACCGCTGAACCATCCCTCCGAGCCTCATCCACGGCGCCGACGAAGGAGTCGCACGATGCCGACCGAAGCCGCACCTCCCTCCTCACCCCGGCCAGGTGTCGCCTCCCTTCCCGCCGCCTCGGGAGAGAAGGCCCGGAACTGGCGCCAGGTCACCCTCCTCGGCGGGCTGATCAGCGCGGACAACGGCGAGGGGAGTGTCGTGTCCGTGCTGTTCCCCGCCCTGCGAGCAGCACTCGGCCTCCCGCTGGCCGCGCTCGGTGTCCTCGTCGGCGTCGGCAAACTCGTCGGCGTCGTCTGCGGCCCGTTCTGGGTGGCGGTGGCCCAGCGCTACCCGCGAAAGAACGTCCTCGCCGTGTGCGCCGGACTCTGGGGGGTGTGGACCTTCGCGGCCGGGTTCGCGCAGAACTACGTCCAGCTCCTCGTCCTGTTCACCGTCGCCGCCGTCGGCGTCGCCGGCGGCGGTCCCCTGGTCAACGGTCTCCTCGCCGATCTCTTCGACGACCGGACGCGGGGCAGGGCGGCCGGCTACATGTACGGGCTTTCGGCCCTGGCCACCGGACTCAGCGGGCCGCTGCTCGGTCTGCTGTCCGAGGTGGAGGGCGGCTGGCGGTACGGGTTCTTCTTCGCGGGCGCCCTCCAGATCCTGTTCGGCATCCTGGTCCTGCTGTTCCTCCGTGATCCCGGAGTCGGCGCCGCCGAGTCCCCCGGTGCAACGGCGCCACCTGCGGAACGGGCGCTGACCTGGGGTCGGGTCCGGGAACTGCTGCGCAACCGGTCCCTGCTGCTGATCTGCGTCCAGCGCCTGACCACCGGCCAGTTCGTCATCCTCAGCTTCGGCGTGACCTTCCTGGTCGACGTGCGCGGCTTCACCAATGCGCAAGCCTCATACCTGACCGTGGTGTTCGCCGTGGCCTACTTCGCCGGCACACTGCTCGGCGGACTCGCCACCGACGGGATCCACCGCCGCAATCCCCGCACGGGACGGGTCGCGGCGATGCAGTTCACGGTCTTCGCCTACGCCCTGGGCGTCTGCGCGGTGACTCAGTTCGCCTGGCCGTCCCTCGGCGCGTACCTCGCGCTGTTCGCCGTACTCGCCTTCGTCCAGGGCTGCACTCCCGGTATCAACCGGCCCCTGGTCATGTCGGTGACCCTGCCGGAGGCGCGCAGTGCCGCCTTCGCCCTGATGCTCTCGGCCGAGGCGGCCGGCTGGGCCGTGACGACCGTGCTGGTCGGCTACATCGGCGACGCCTTCGGGCTCCAGGCGGCGTTCCTGTGGGTCGTCGTCGTCCTGATGCTGGTCAACGGCGCCATGCTGAGCCTCCTCTACCGCACCTGCCCCCGCGACGCGTCCGGCGTGCGCGCCGAACTGGACCGCCGGGCGGCGGCAGCCGGCGCGGGCGGGGCCTGACACCCCGCCTCCCCCTCTTTCGCACATGCCCCTCCGAGCACCACGGAAGCCATCCATGCCTCGCATCACCGAGTCCCGCGTCCCCTACGCCTCCCGTGGCGGCGCCGAACAGCCCCTGCTGCTCTGGGAACCCCGGGACGAAAGCCCCACCGCCGTCCTGCTCTTCTTCCACGGGGGCGGCTGGACCTCGGGCGCGCCGGAGCAGTTCGCCCCGCAGGCCCGGCTGCTCGCCGCCGACGGCGTCCTCGTCGCCAGCGCCGGTTACCGGCTCATCGGCCGTGACGCCCACACCCTCGCCGACTGCCTCGCCGACGCCCGCGCCGCCGTCGAGCACGTGCGGCGGCTCGCGCCGGACCTCCCGTTCTTCCTCGCCGGGGGCTCCGCGGGCGGACAGCTCGCCCTGACCACGGCGCTCACCGCGCCGGACGGCCACCCGCCGCTCGCCGGGCTGGTGCTGTTCAACCCGGTCGTGGACCTGTGCGGCACGGGCGACCTCGGTGATGCTCTCCGCGGTCTCCTCGGCCTGCCCGGCACGGTGGCGGCCGAGGTCTCACCCCTCGGACTCGTCGGGCCGGGCGCCCCGCCCGCACTCGTCCTCCACGGAACGGCGGACCAGCTCGTCCCGATCGCCGACGCCCGCCGCTTCCGCGACGCCATGGAGTCGGCCAGGAACGCCTGCCGGCTTGTCGAGTACGAGGACGCGCCGCACGGTTTCTTCAACCCCGGTGCCGGAGAGCCGCGGTGGTTCGAGGGCCCGGTGGCCCAGACCCTCGCCTTCGTGCGCTCCCGCTCCACCGGCGCCACTGGATCCCCAGGAGACCACCACGCGGTCGTCGAAGCCGCACTCGCCCGTCTCGACCTCGACACCAAGGCCCGCCTGCTCGCCGGCCAGGACCTGTGGACCCTACCCGCGCTGCCCGAGATCGGCCTGGGCTCCCTCGTCATGTCGGACGGTCCCGTGGGGGTCCGCGGGGCGGCCTGGAGCGCCGGCGACCCCGCGCTGTGCCTGCCCAGCCCGACCGCGCTGGCCGCGACCTGGGATCCGGCGCTGGCCCGCCGGGCGGGCCGGGTCCTCGCCCAGGAGGCGCACCGCAAGGGCGCCCACGTCCTGCTCGCCCCCACCGTGAACCTCCACCGCTCCCCGCTGGGCGGACGCCACTTCGAGGCGTACTCGGAGGATCCGCTGCTCACCGCCCGGATCGGCACCGGCTACGTCACCGGGGTCCAGGAGAGCGGGATCGCCGCCACGGTCAAGCACTTCGTCGCCAACGACGCCGAGACCGAGCGCTTCACGGTCGACAACCATGTCCCGGCGCGGGCCCTGCGCGAGCTGTACCTCGCCCCGTTCGAGGCGATCGTGCGGGACGCCCGCCCGTGGGCGCTGATGTCGGCGTACAACGGCGTCAACGGCACCACCATGACCGAGCACCGCGCCCTCCAGACGGGGGTTCTCCGTGACGAGTGGGGCTTCGACGGGGTCGTGGTGTCGGACTGGCTGGCGGCCCGTGACACCGTCGGAGCGATCGAAGGCGGTCTGGACGTGGCCATGCCCGGGCCGCAGACCGTGTTCGGTCCGGCGCTGGCCGCCGCGGTAAGGGACGGGCGCGTGCCGGAGGCGACGGTCGACACGGCCGTACGACGCGTCCTGCTGCTCGCCGCGCGCCTCGGGCTCCTCAAGGGTGCGGCGCCCGCCGTGCCCGCCGACCGGAGGCCCGCACCCCTGGACGGCCCCGCGGTCGCCCGGGAGATCGCCACCCGCTCCTTCGTCCTGCTCCGCAACCCGGCGGGGACCCTCCCGCTGGACCCGTCGGCCGTCCCCAGCATCGCGCTGATCGGCCGCGCCGCCCGCGACGCCCGCTTCCTGGGCGGTGGTTCGGCGACCGTCTACCCCGCCCGGGTCGTCTCACCGCTCGACGGCCTCACCGCGACACTGCCGGAGGACGTCACCCTGACGTACGCCATGGGAGCCGACCCGAACGACCAACTGGAGGTCGCCACCAAGGGATTCGAGCTGCGGGCGGTCCTGCGCGACCTGCACGGAGCCGTTCTGGCCGAGCAGCCCCTCACCCTCGGCCGCGTCCGCTGGATGGACGCGGCGCTGCCGGACGATGTCGACTACGACGCCCTGGCGACGGTCGAGATCACCGGCACCTTCACCCCGCGCGACACCGGGATCCACCACTTCGGCACCGGCGGTACGGGAGACTTCCGGCTCACCGTCGACGGCACCGTGCTCCACGACGCGGCCGACCCCGAGGGCGGCGACCCCATGGAGGTGCTCACCGGCCGGGCGGTCCCGCGCGGGTCGGCCGAGCTGGAGGCCCGGCGGCCCATCGCGGTAAGTCTCCTCCACCGCGCCCCGAAGGTCGCCTTCGGTCCGATCCGCGGCGTCACCTTCGGCCTCACCCACCGCGACCCCCAGCGCGACGGGGACCGGCTGATCGAGGAGGCCGTCGAAGCCGCCCGCGCCGCCCACACGGCGGTCGTCGTGGTCGCCACCACCGAACGCGTCGAGTCCGAGGGCTTCGACCGGGCGGACCTGCGGCTGCCCGGCCGCCAGGACGAGCTGGTCGCCCGCGTCGCCGCCGCCAACCCCCGTACCGTCGTGGTCGTGAACGCCGGGGCCCCGGTCGAGATGCCGTGGCGCGAGGACGTGGCCGCGGTCCTGCTCACCTGGTTCCCCGGCCAGGAAGGCGGCGCCGCCCTCGCCGACGTCCTGCTCGGCCGGGAGGAGCCGGGCGGCCGGCTGCCCACCACCTGGCCCGCCCGGCTGGAGGACGCCCCCGTCACGCGCGTCACCCCGGAGGACGGCGTCCTGCCGTACGCCGAGGACCTCTTCGTCGGCTACCGGGCCTGGGAGCGGCACTCCGCAGCCCCCGCGTACCCCTTCGGCCACGGCCTCGGCTACACCAGCTGGGAGTACCTGGGCCTGGAGGCCGCCGACGGGCGCGCCCGGGTACGGCTCCGCAACACCGGCCCCCGGCCGGGCCGGGAGACCGTCCAGCTCTACGCCGAGCCCGTCACCCCGGCCGAGGGCCGCCCCGCCCGGCAGCTCGCCGGCCTCGCCACCGTCGTGGCGGAGCCCGGCGAGACGGTCGACGTCGAGATACCGCTCGCGGACCGGACGTTCCAGGTCTGGGACGAGGAGGCCGGGGCCTGGGCCGTCACCCCCGGCCCGTATCTCGTGCACGCGGCGCGCAACGCGGCCGACACCGTGCTCACCACCTCCCTGCCCGCCCCGCTGTCCGACCCCGGACGGCCCTGAGACCGCCCCGGGCGCCGGAACCTGACAGCCGGCGCCCGGGGCCCCTTGCCCCCTGCAACGCACCCCTGGAAGGACCCCCGCCGTGCAAGCCGATGTCATCGTCGTCGGAGCCGGACTCGCCGGACTCGTGGCCGCTCACGAGCTGACCTCCCGAGGCCGGAGAGTCGCCCTCGTCGACCAGGAAGGACCGGCCGACCTCGGCGGACAGGCCCACTGGTCCTTCGGCGGGCTCTTCCTCGTCGACTCGCCCGAGCAGCGGCGGATGGGGGTGAAGGACTCGTTCGAACTCGCCTGGAGCGACTGGCAGGGCAGCGCGGGCTTCGACCGCCTGACCGACCCCGGCGACGAGGACACCTGGGGCGTCCGCTGGGCTCGCGCCTACGTCGAGTTCGCGGCCGGCGAGAAGCGATCCTGGCTGGCCGGCCACGGCGTCCGTTTCCTGCCCACCGTCGGCTGGGCCGAACGCGGCGGGCTGCGCGCCGACGGGCACGGCAACTCCGTCCCCCGCTTCCACGTCACCTGGGGCACCGGCCCCGCGGTCGTCGCCCCGTTCATCCACAGCGCCCACGAGGCCGCCGCCGCGGGGCTGCTGCGCTTCCACCACCGCCACCGCGTCGACGAACTCGTCGTGACCGACGGCGTGGTCCACGGCATACGGGGCACCCTCCTCGCCGAGGACCCGGCGCCGCGCGGCGTGGCCACCAACCGGGACCGGGTGGGCGACTTCCAACTGACCGCCCAGGCCGTCGTCGTGGCCACCGGAGGCATCGGCGCCGACCACGAACTCGTCCGCCGCCACTGGCCCGAGCGGCTCGGCACCCCTCCCCGGCACATGGTCACCGGCGTCCCCGCGTACGTCGACGGCCGCATGCTCGACATCAGCGCCGCCGCAGGAGCACGGCTCGTCAACCGCGACCGTATGCGGCACTACACCGAGGGACTGCACAACTGGGACCCGGTCTGGCCCGGCCATGGCATCCGGATCCTGCCCGGCCCCTCACCTCTGTGGCTCGACGCCCTCGGCCGCCGGCTGCCCGACCCGTGCCTGCCGGGCTACGACACCCTCGCCACCCTGCGCCATCTGCGGACGACCCCCGACATCACCGCGTACGACCATTCCTGGTTCCTCGTCACCCAGAAGATCATCGCGAAGGAGTTCGCGCTCTCCGGCTCCGAACAGAACCCCGACATCACCGGCAAGGACCTCACCGCGTTCCTCCGCACCCGGCTGCTCGGCGGATCCGCCGCCCCCGCCCCCGTCGAGGCGTTCAAGCGGAACGGGGCCGACTTCGTCGTCGCCGACACCCTCACCGACCTCGTCGACGGCATGAACGCCCTGACCGAACACCCCCTGCTCGACACCGACCTGGTACGCCGCCAGATCGAGGCCCGCGACCTCCAGATCACCAACCCGTTCAGCAAGGACGCCCAGATCCAGGGCATCCACAACGCCCGCCGCTACCGCGGCGACCGCCTCGGCCGCGCCGCCGCCCCGCACCGCCTCCTCGACCCCGCCGCGGGCCCCCTCATCGGCGTCAAACTCCATGTCCTCACCCGCAAGACCCTCGGCGGCATCCAGACCGACCTCGACTCCCGCGCCCTCGCCGCCGACGGCACCCCGGTCGACGGCCTCTACGCCGCCGGCGAGGCCGCCGGCTTCGGCGGCGGAGGCGTCCACGGCTACAACGCCCTCGAAGGCACCTTCCTCGGCGGCTGCCTCCTCACCGGCCGCCAGGCCGGCCGCGCCGCGGCCGAGGCCGTCGGATCATGACCCGTCAGACCGGACAAGCCCGAGGTCGTCCATAGGTCGCGAGACCCGCAAGACAATGCTGGAGCACTACCAGCAGACGAAGAACCTGCTGGTCAGCTACTCCCCGAAGAAGCTCGGGATCTTCTAGGGGCATGAAAAGAGGCGACTGACCTGGGCTTTCGCCCGGAAGGCGCCTCTCGCTCGTCCCCTGCAGGAATGGGTCACATTTACGCCGAAACTACCAGTTCATCCCACCGGTATCCCGCTCCCGACCATCTCTTCCGGACCAGTCACGGACCAAAACTCCGGCTCAGCCCGCAGGGGCCTCACCTCGGCTGACGCGGTCCCACTCCTCCATGGACCGCTCGATGTTGGCGGTCGGCCCGCTCCCGGACGCCGTCCAGGAACGTGGCGTAGTGACGGAAGAGGACCTCGATGCTCCGGCCCGCGCGGCGAGCGCATTCGGCCGGGTCCACACCGGAGTACAACAGCCGGGGGACGCCGCCGTGCGCCGCCGGCAACTGTCCCGGCGCCGGCCGCGAGGTCGCCGCCCTCTGCCCCGAAAACGCCCCCGGCTGCCTCTACTACGGGGGCTGCGTCCACACCGCCCGAACCATGACCGCCGAGGCGTGGCACGCCCGGTACGCCGCCCTGCCGCCGCAGGCCGAGCCCTACGACGACAGCGACCGGGCCGTGTACGGACGCCCGGTGTCGGCCGTCCCCGACACGGGCTGCGGGGTCGACGGGTGCCGGAGGCCGGTCGTCTACTCCGGCACCCGGCCGTGCTGCCCGCACGCCGCCTGCTGCCCGAAGCCTTCCTGGTGGCGGAGGGCCGCCGACTGGGTCCGCGGCGCATGGAAGGGCGCTGACGGTGCCGAGTGACCTCGGCTGCACCCTCGGCCCCGACGAGCCCTGCGCCCCCACCGACGACTGCGGATGAGTCGGCTCAGGAAGCGGGCTCCGAGCTGAAGTGATCCGCCTTCTCGTCGACGCCCTTCCAGCTCTCCCAGTCAGAGGGCGGATCGGTCTGCTCAGTGATCAGCGGCCACTTCTCGGCGTACTCCGCGTTGAGTTCCTTGTACTCCGACCACTTCGTCGGAACTTCGGACTCTTCGAAGATGGCGCTGACCGGACACTCGGGCTCGCAGGCGCCGCAGTCGATGCACTCCTCCGGGTGGATAACGAGCATGTTCGCACCTGCGCGAAAGCAGTCGACCGGGCACACGGCCACACAGTCGGTGGTCCGGCACCTGATGCAAGGCTCAGTCACTACGTAGGTCATGGGGCGCTTTCCAGTCCGAATCGGTCTGATCGATCGCTCAGTGCGTGCCATACGGCGCGCTACCGGATGCAGGGCGGGAGCTGTGGCCCGCCAGGGACGCCGACCCTTCGGCCGGCGGTGACGGGGTCAGCCGGCGACCTGGAGCTCGTCGGCCTGCTCGCCCTTCTGGCCCTGGACCCTCACGAAGGTCACCTTCTGACCCTCCTTCAGGGACTTGAAGCCGTTCCCCTGGATCGCGCGGAAGTGCACGAACAGGTCGGGGCCGGACTCCGGGGTGATGAAGCCGAACCCCTTCTCGTCGTTGAACCACTTCACGGTGCCGTTCTCGCGCTCCGCCATGACCGCTCCACTGCGTAGTCAACCGATTACGGATTGATCATCGCACGGTGGAGCGGCTGCGCCGGTGAAGACGCCGCCCCGGACGGCACCGGCCCGCTCGAACAACTGAATACGAGGGAGAAGTCGTGCCGGACTCCAGCCAGCCGGAGTGGACAGAGGAAACGGGGGTGCCACACCAGGGGCTGAAGGAGTAGCCGACGACATCGCGAAGAACGAAGAGCGGGCCGCCATCGACGCGCAGGCGAAGGCGGAGAAGGCGAAGGCCCTCGCCCGGAAGAAGGGCCTCGCCGGAGCGGAAGCCGAAGCGAACGGCCTCCGGGAGATAGTCGTACGGCGTGCTTCCTCTATCCAGCCGAAGCGCGTCCGGTGGCTCTGGGCCGCCGGTGACGCCGGGGACGGCAGGATCCCGCTCGGCGAACTCACCCTCATCGTCGGACGCGGCGGCATCGGCAAGAGCACCCTCCTCGCCTAGTTCGCCGCCTGGATCGCCCGCGGCGAGATGAAGGGCGAGTTCTACGGCAAGCCGCGCAACGTCATGTACGTCGCCAACGAAGCCTCCCTGGAGTACACCGTCACCCCCGGCTCCTCGCCGCCGGCGCCGACCTCGACCGTGTCCACTTCATCGGCGTCAGTATGCTCGGGCGCACCGCGAAGTCCTGCCGCCGAAGGACTGCGTCGGCCTCGCGACGTACGCCCAGGAGAACGGCGTCGCCGCCATGATGCTCGACCCGCTGTCCTCCAACCCCGACATCAAGCAGGGCACCGGCAACGAGATCCGGCCCGTCGTCGAGACCGTCCGCCGGATGGCCGAGAGCGCGGGCGTCGCCTGCATCGGCCTCGCCCACACCCGCCAGGCCACCTCGACCAACCACCTGACGCCGCTCGGCGGCCAGGCCCTGCGGAGCGAGGTGGTGCGAGGGGCGAAGAACGAGGGGGTACAACGACTCCGCCATCAAGAGGGCGGCGACGAAGCTGAAACTGGGCTCGGTGGCATCCGGCCAGGGGGCGAAGAGGACGTGGGTCCTGCTATCCGGCTCATGACTGCGCCCATAGGGACAGATGGGCAGAGAGAGACGGATGAGCCAATGAGCCTTTCCGGGCTGGTCGTAGCAGCCGCGAGTTGGATGCTCCTGCGCAATGACGAAGCTCCTGGTAGACGGTGTCACGGCCAAGATCCACCGTGCTGTCAGGAGCCTCGCGTGCTCGTCTACCCATCGTCCATCGACCTGTCCAGCCACACCCTGCGGTATCCGGCTGGACAACTCCCCTCCCGGCGGCAGGAGATCGGCACGCGGTGGCGACGACTGACACCAGGCGTCAGGCCCTGCCCGCCCTCGCCCACCTGCGGTGTGGTGACACCTACGCCCAGCTCGCCGCCAGGTTCGGTATCGGGACCGCGACCGCCTTCCGCTACATACGCGAGGCCGTCGACGTACTGGCCGCCCTCACCCATCCCTGGCCGAGGCGATGAAGACGATCCGGATGAAGGCGTTCGTCATCCTGGACGGCACCCTGCTGCCGATCGACCGGATCGCCGCCGACCCCCCGTACCACTCCGGGAACACAAGTGCCACGGCATGAACGTCCAGGTCCTCACCGATCCGTTCGGACGCCTCTTGTGGGCCTCACCCGCACTGCCCGGATCGACTCACGACCTGACCGCCGCCCGTACTCACGACATCATCGACGTGCTCGCCGAGTCAGGCGTGAAGTGCTGGGCGGACAAGGCCTGCCAGGGCGCCGGCCGACCGGTCCGCGTGCCGTTCCGAGGCCGTCGCCCAAGCGGTGGAAGCGTCGGCACAACAGCAGCCACCCCACGATCCGCTGCCTCGGTGAGCAGGCCATGGCCACCCCGAAGGGCTGGCGTCTGCTCCGCAAGCTCCGCTGCAGCAGCAACAGGATCACCGACGTCGTGAAGACCGTCGTCGTCCTTCACCACGCCTCAACCTGAGGTGGAAAAGGCTCAAGCAGTTCGCCTCCAAGGAGGCGCTCATCGACGAAGGCACCGCCCACGCGTTCGGCGAACTCGCCCAGCACCACACGGACGGGCTCGATCAGTACGCGGGGCGGCGCGACGCCGCCCAGCGGGCGCTGATCGACACCTACCTCTCCGCCGAGCACCGCGACAGCGCGGCAGACGGGTGCCCCGTCGCCGCACTCGCCACCGACTTGGCCCGTGACGGCGGAGACAGCGAGGCCCGCCGCGTCCACACCCAGGGGGTGGGTGATTTCGCCGACTGGCTCGACACCGCGGACCAGGACGGCATCACCCGGCTGTGCACCATGCTCGGCGCACTCGTCCTGTCCCGGGCCACCAAAGGCTCGCCACTCTCCGAGGAGATCGCGCGCGAGGCACTGGCGGCCACCACCTGACCGTAACCACCGTGCAGGGCGGCACGCCGCAGGAAGGGTGCGCTTCTTCGCGCCCTGTCGTCATCCACGTCGCGTGAACGGCTCTCCGACTGCCCTGCAGGCGGCGCACGGCCCCTCCAAGGCGCGCGTCGGTCGGCTGCGCCAGAAGGGAGCGCTCGTGTCCGGACCTACCGTCGGCGTGGCCTGATTCCATCAGACCGGAAACAGACTGTTACGCCTCGCGCACACACCGTAGAAACAGGGCTGCCCTATGCCATTGGCCGTTTTTGGATCCAAGGAGCCCACCATGAGCCGTTTGCGCACCACCACCATGGCCCTCGCCGGCGCCGCCGCGATGTTCGCCCTCAGTGCCGCGCCCGCCCAGGCGGCCCCCGGTGACGTGACGACCACGTGCGCGAGCACCGCCACCCCGTACGGCTACGTCGACGTCAGCTGGGGTTACAGCGCCAGCTGCGGCACCCAGAACTTCGACCCGAACATCAAGCAGATCAAGCAGCTCACCGGGCTGCCCATAGGCACCGTCGTCCAGGCCTGCGGGTCCACGTACTACCCCACCGGCTGGACCGCGACCAGCTCTTACTACAGCAGCTCCTGCGTCGCCTGGCCGAACTCCGGCTTCAACAACAACGCCTGGACCCTCAAGCGCGTCTCCTGAACACACCGTCCGATCTCCGCCCCGCGCAGACTCGAGCGGGGCGGTGCCGCGCGGACCCGCCACCACAGTGCCGCCGCCCCCTAGCGTCCTGAGTCCTAAGTTTCCGTAGGGTTGGATGTATGACGCGTCCGGGACCGAAGCTTGCGCCGCTGAATCTGACCGATGCCGAGCGATCGGTTTTGGAGGGTTGGGTGCGGCGGCGTAAGTCTGCGCAGGATATGGCGATGCGGGCATGCGTGATCCTGGCCTGCGACGACGTCGGGGAAGATGGTTTTTCCGTTTCGACGCGTGTGGTGATGGAGCGGGTCGGGATGTCCCGGGACACCGTGTAGAGGTGGCGTCGGCGGTTCCTGTCGGACCGTCTTGAGGGGTTGTCCGACGAGCCGCGTCCTGGTCGACCCCGCACGGTGATGGACGAGCAGGTCGCCGATCTGATCGCCCGGACGCTGGAGTCGAGGCCGGAGAACGCCACGCACTGGTCGACCCGTTCGATGGCGAAGAAGACCGGCCTGTCTCAGTCGACCGTTTCCCGGGTCTGGCGGGCGTTCGGTTTGCAGCCGCACCGTTCGGAGACGTTCAAGCTGTCCACGGACCCGTTCTTCGTCGACAAGGTCCACGACGTGGTCGGGCTTTGTCTCGATCCGCCGGAGCGGGCGCTGGTGCTGTGTGTGGACGAGAAGTCCCAGATCCAGGCGCTGGACCGTTCGCAGCCGGTGCTGCCGATGATGCCCGGAGTGCCTGAGCGGGCCACCCATGACTACGTCCGCGCCGGCACCAGCACGCTGTTCGCGGCCTTCGACGCGGCGAGCGGGAAGGTGATCGGATCACTCCACCGGCGCCACCGGGCGGAAGAGTTCCGGAAGTTCCTCGCCAAACTCGACAAGGAGCTTCCGCGAGAATTCGATGTCCACCTGATCTGCGACAGCTTTGCGACCCACAAGACCGCGGCGGTCAAGAGGTGGCTGCTGAGTCACCCCAGGTTCCACATGCTTCGGCTCTTGGGCTGTGACCCGGTCGCGGTAAGGGCTCGCAGAAAGTCGACACGCCGACTTGATCTTCGTGGGTCTGTTGCTGGAGATCGAAGCCGAGCAGGTCACGGGCTCCGCGCGCACGCTCTACCGGCAGTCGGCCCAGGGGCCGATGGTGAGCCAGAGCGCGAGCGCAGCGTCGAGGTCCGGGGGATGCCGGTGGACTGATTGTCGGCGGAGTCACTCCTTCCGGTAACGGTGGCCGCATCACCGTCACAGGTCTCTCCCCAGCGCGTTACGTAGAGGCACTCATTGAGACAGGCCCTGGACCGACGGGGCCGCGCGAGACAGGTGACAGATATGCGCACTGAGGCCGCCCAGCGGGTCGAGCTGGTCTTCTCCCTCTTCGACGCCAACGGCAACGGAGTCATCGACTCCGGCGACTTCGACCTCATGACGGGACGCGTTCTGGAGGCCGCGGTCGCATCGGACGCCGACGCCAAGGAGGCCATCCGGACCGCCTTTCGCCGCTACTGGACGACGCTGGCCACGGAGCTGGACACCAACGGCGACGGCGTGATCACCGTCGACGAGTTCCGCCCCTTCGTGCTCGACCCCAAGCGTTTCGGCCCCACGGTCAGCGAGTTCGCCGCGGCGCTCTCCGCACTCGGCGACCCGGACGGGGACGGCCTGATCGAGCGCCCCCTCTTCCTGTCGCTGATGACGGCGATCGGATTCGAGGAGGCGAACATCCACGCGCTCTTCGACGCCTTCGGCCCGGACGCCGATGACCGCATCACCGTGGACACGTGGGCCACCGGCATCGAGGAGTACTACGCACCGGACCTCGCCGGGATTCCCGGCGACCGGCTGGTGGGCGCCCCGGCCGTCTGACATGGCCCGGTAGCGAGTGTCCCAGGGGCGGCGCCGACCGTCCCGAGGCACTGTCCGCCCAGGCGGACGTCACGGCCCAGGCTTGTGGGCGAAGACCCACCGGTTCCCCTCCAGGGCGTCGTTCTGCTCGGGGAGGGGACCGCGTCCGTGTCGGCGGGTGAAGTCGAAGGGCGTGTGCGTCGACGTGGACCAGCCCTTGGCCGTCAGGTGACCCGTCGAGTCGGGACGCGGTCCCAAGTCGAAGAGGTCGAGCAGGTCGATGCCGATCTGTTCCCGCGTCGCCGTGTAGATCGCGCTGTCACGGTACGCCAGCAGGTCCTTCTCCAGCTTGGCCTCGAAGGCCAGGGCGCTGCCCCCGGTGGTCAGCCGGTCCACCGTGTCGATGAGGTACGTCTCGGCGGGGCCCGGCAGGTAGAAGAGCAGCCCCTCGGCGAGCCAGACGCTCGGTGCGCCCGGGTCGAAACCGGCGGAGGTCAGCGCGGTGGCCCAATCCGCGCGCAGGTCGACCGGTACGGGAACGCGCTTCGCCCTCGGGGCGGCCGACAGGTCCGTGAGCACCTGCTGCTTGAAGGCCAGCACACCCGGCCTGTCGATCTCGAACACCGCGCAGTCGGAGGGCAGGTCCAGCCGGAAGGCCCGCGTGTCAAGGCCCGCACCCAGCAAGACCACTTGACGGGCACCGTCGTGGACCGATCCGAGGACGAAGTCGTCGAGGACCCGGGTCCGCAGGCCGAAGTAGCGGGCGAACCTGCCCCACAGCGGGTTGTCGTCCTCCTCCGGGACCTGCCCGATGCGTACCGGCCAGTCCGCGCTCGCCGGGGCCGCGCGTACGAAGTGTTCGGCGTGGGCGTCCTGGGCCAGGCTGTCGTGACGGTGGGTCTCGATCGCCCGGGCCGCGGCCACGAGGAGCGCGGTCAGCCCCACTCCCCCGTCCACGCCTTCCGCGTCGCCCCGGCGAGTCGCCGTGGCGGCCAGGTCTCCTCCGTCAGCGGGATGGGGGGACTCCTCGGCGGTGAAGGTCTCGCTCATTGCTCTCTTCTTTCCGGCAGCAGGACGGGTTTGACCACACGGCCTGCTTCGCAGTCGCGTTCGGCCTCGTTGATGTCGGCAAGCGGGTAGGTGCGGATCAGCTGGTCGAAGGGGAAGCGGCCGGCCTGCCACAGGCCGGTCAGTCGAGGGATCAGCAGCCCGGGTACCGCGTCGCCTTCGCAGATGTGGCGGATGCCGCGACCTCGGTCGAGCGTGCCCGGTTCGAGCGGCAGCGGGGCGTGGAGGCGTGCCACGAGGCCGAGCGTGCCGGTGGGGCGCAGTGCCTGGAGCGCGTCGTTGATGAGCGGGGCCGAGGCCGTGGTGTCCAGGGCGTACTGGGCTCCGCCGTCGGTCAGTCGGCGGATCCGCTCGGGCAGTCCGCGCGATCCGGCGGACAGCGGGGTCGCGCCGAACCGTTCGGCCAGGTCCAGCCTCTCGGGATGCCGGTCGACGGCCACGGTCCGCAGGCCGGCGGCGGTGGCGGCCATCACGGCCGCCAGGCCCACCGCTCCCGCGCCGAGGACCGCGAGGGTGTCACCGGGCCGTGCCGCGAACGTGTTCAGTACGGCTCCGGCACCGGTGAGGAAGCCGCAGCCGAGCGGCCCGAGCAGTTCGAGCGGCAGGGCGGGGTCGACCCGGACGGCGTTGCGGGCCGGGACGAGCGCGTACGCGGCGAAGGAGGACTGGCCGAACCACCGGGGGGCCAGTGCCTTTCCGGCCGCGTCGGTGAGGCGCGGTGGTTCCTCCTCGCGCCCGCCGAAGAGGTTGAGGGAGGCGAAGGAGTCGCAGTAGGCGGGGGCCACGGCCCGGCAGTTCCGGCAGTGTCCGCAGGAGTCGAAGCTCAACACGACGTGGTCGCCGACGCCGAGCGCGAGGCCGGGGCCGCCGCCCGTCGCCACCACGACCCCGGCGCCCTCGTGGCCGAGGACCGCGGGCAGCGGGCTGCGGCCGGCCGATCGCCGTACCGCGAGGTCGGTTCGGCACATCCCGGCTCCCGCGATCTCGACCAGGATCTCGCCGGGAGCTGGGTCCGTACTCAGGGTCACTTCCTCGACCGAGAACGGGTCCGCGTACGAGCGCAGTACGGCGGCCTGGAACCTCATCGTCACGCTTCCTCCTCCCGCGGGCGGTGGACGACGAACGGCCGGAGGTTGCCGTAGAGGCCCCACGGTCCGCCCGCGACACCGACGCCGCTGTCCTTGACGCCCGCGAAGGGCTGGGCGAGGGAGAGTTCGGCGTGGTGGTTGATCCAGGCCGTACCGCATTCGAGCCGGTCGGCCACCGCCTCTGCCCGGTCGAGGTCGGTGCCCCAGACGGAGCCGCCCAGTCCGAAGCGGGTGCCGTTGGCCGCGTCGACGGCCTCGTCGAGGTTGCGGTACGGCAGGACCGGCAGGACCGGCCCGAACTGTTCCTCGGTCACTACCGGGCTGTCGGGCGGGACGTCGGTGAGGATCGTGGGAGCGAAGAAGTAGCCCGCCCCGTCGAGGCGGTGACCTCCGGCCGCGGCCCGGGCACCGGCCGCCAGCGCCTGCTGCGTGACGTGGTCGACCCGGGCCAACTGGGGAGCGTTGTTTACCGGGCCGATCCGGGTGTCCGGGTCGAGCCCGGATCCGACCGTGACGGTCTTCGCGCGCTGGGCGAGGGCTTCGACGACCTCGGCGTGGAGCCGGGCGGGGGCGTAGACGCGTTTGACGGCCATGCAGACCTGCCCGCAGTTGCGGAACGCGGCCCAGAACAGCCGGTCCGCGGTCCGCTCCACGTCGATGTCGTCCAGGAGGACGGCGGCGTCGTTGCCGCCCAGTTCCAGGGTGACCCGGGCGAGCGAGGCCGACGCGGCTCCCGCGACGGCCCGGCCGGTGGGCACCGAGCCGGTGAAGGTGACGTGCCGGATGCCGGGGTGAGCGGCCAGCCGGGCACCGAGGGGTTCGCTGCCGGTGACCACGGTGAGGACGTCCTCGGGCAGGACGGTGGCGAGGACGGAGCCGAGCAGCCGGGTGGCGAGCGGGGTATGCGGGGACGGTTTGAGGACCACCGTGTTGCCGGCCGCGAGCGCGGGGGCGAACTTCGCCGCCGCGAGCTGGATCGGGAAGTTCCAGGGCACGATCGCGGCGACGGGCCCGAGGGGCCGCCAGCGGACTTCGCTGTGCACGGGTCGCCCGTCGTCGATCCGTCGGGTCCGGGGAGCCAGGTCCGCGAAATAGCGCAGCCGGGCCGCCGTACGGGCGATTTCGGCATGCGACTCGGCCAGGGGTTTGCCCTGTTCCCGGGTGAGCAGCGGGGCGAGGTCGTCGCCGGCGGTTTCCACCGCGCCGGCGGCGGCGCGCAGGGCAGTGGTGCGGGCGGCAGAGTCGGCGCGCCAATCGTGCCAGGCCCGCTGGGCCCGGGCGATCACCTCGTCCAATTCGTCCGGCCGCTGGTCAGGGGTCTCGTCGAAGGCCTGCCCGGTGGCCGGGTCGACGACAGAAAGGCGTGTGGCAGGCTGCTCAGGGAAGCGACCGGCTTCTGGTGTCGGCATCCCGACGATCAGTTCACGGCCGAGGCGGCGACGGCGTGCTCCCGGGCCTGCCGGTCCATCTCCGCCCGGAAGGCGGCGATCAGATGCGGTTGGATTCTCCCCGCGTTGCGGTCACCGCCCGCGCAGACCGCTCCCCGCACGCCCACGATGTCGGTGCCGATGCGGGTCAGTGGACCGAGATCGGCCTCCTTGACGCTGCCCGCGAGGGCGGCGAGCAGACCCGAGGCATGGGCGCGACGGACGAACTCGGCACAGGCATCGGGCGGGACGTGATCGAAGAGCCGCGTTCCGTCCTTGATCGCGGTGTCCAGCATGGCCGCGTCGGCACCGGCGCGGGCGGCGATGTCGGGCAGGGCGAGCGGGTTGACGCTGCCGATGCGGTGGGCGTCGGCGTAGCCCGAGGCGACGACGAGGGCGTCGGGACGATGGTCCTTCACCGCGCGGACGACCGCCCGCATGACCTCGATGCCCTGCTCGGGAGTGGTGCAGCCGTACAGGCCGACCTTGATGTACGTGGCGCCGGAGACCACCGCGCCGAGTGCGGCCTGCGCCACCGTGCCGGGCTTGTACGGCACGTCCCCCACGGTGGCGGACACCGGCTTGTCCGCCGGCACCGCGTCGCGGATCTCCCGGATGACCCAGGGGAAGTTGGCGCCCAGCGACCCCTCGTCGGGCTTCTTCACATCGACGATGTCGAGGTGTTCCGCCGCTTTCGCACAGTCGAGGGCTTCCTCGACGCCGTCCGGGGAGATGAGAAGCAACACCATGAGCTCCTTCCGCCGCATGTCCACCTGGCCGAGGACAGGGGTGCGGATCACCTGGTACCTGTGCGGTCCGCTCATCCTTTCCCTCCTCCCGTGGGCACCGGTAGGGCGCGCGGATCTCCCCGGGGGCGCGTGAAAGCACGCCCATGACGCGATGCACACCAGCGCCTGCCGATTCACCACCGAACGTCGCTCACCTTCGCCTGTGCGCACTTGCGTGCTCCGGTGCCCATGCCTGACCGCTTCCCGGTGCCTGCGGCGGGTTGAGCGGGACGCGCAACCTCTGCGGTGTGGCGTGTCACCGGTCGTGGGGCGCTGTCGCGCGTCGTTCGAGTACGTGAAGCGCGCGCTCGCTCCACCGAATGTTCTCCTTCTCGAAGGACACGCCGCGCAGCAGGGTCAGGTACGGCCCGATCCGTTCGGCCTCCGCGAAGTACTCGTTCTCGTTGCGGCCGGCCAACAGGCGTTCCCGGAGCCGTTCGTAGCGGGCGAGTTTGGCTTCGGCCCACTCCATGCGCTCGACGATCGCAGCCTTCACGGCATCGGTGTCGGCGACATCGGCGCACTGGACCTTGACCATGAGTTCGTCGGGGATCGCCGTGGGCTTGCCGGGCGGCTCGGCGGCGTAGGCCGGCGGATCCGGGGCTGCGACTTCCTCCACTTCGACGACGAGGGGAAGATCGACGACTTCATGGTGATGGTCCGCCCGTTCTCCGCCGCGAAGGCGCTCGCCGAGGCCATGGGCGCCCAGTTCGACCGGATCGCCCAAGAGGCGGCCGGCGAGCAACCGACATCGACCCGATCGTCATCGGCGCCGGGAACGCCGGTCTGACCGCCGCCACCCTCCAGCGCGCCGGTCTGCGCACCCTCCGGCCGACTGGGCCGGGGCCGCCGACGCCCTGGAAGGCGCGTTCCCCGGCAACCGGGGCCGGATCGAACGGTTCTTCCAGCTCGCCACAGACGTCACGTTGTGGCAGATGGCCGCCAGACGCGGGATGCCGGCCGCCGACATCGACCCGGCCCTCTTCCGGCAAGGGCTGCGCCCGTTCAACGACGTACTGGACGAGCACTTCGACGATCCAGCCCTGAAAAGGGCGCGTGGCTTGCGTGGACGATTTCGGCCCGCTGAACCTGATGCCCCGCAAGGGCAGAGCATGGGGACCGGTCCGCTCACCGCGCCGACTGCGGGCCGACAGCACTCGGCGTGTCGTCGTTCCGTCGGAAAGCGACGGTGATCCACCATGCCGGCCTTGCGTGTCCGGCACCAGTCTGACCTGGTCACAACAGTAGGCTGTGTGTCGCCGAGATGACGGAGGTCGGCAGGAGACCCCGCACCGGCCGGCACGAGTCGAGGAGCGGATGCAGCGACGGCGTGCAGTCTCCCCCGAGAAACGGTACGAGCAGCTGATCGCGCAGTTCGCGGAGATGGACGGGGTGACCATCCCTGGCGACGCGCCCGGACGGGAGGGGAAGTTCGGCGCCGCTGCACTCAAGGTGGGCGGGAAGATTTTCGCGATGCTCGCGCAGGGCCGTCTCGTGGTGAAGCTCCCGCGGGCCCGGGTCGACGAGCTGGTGGACGCGGGTCAGGGCGAGCGCTTCGACCCGGGGCACGGGCGACTCATGCGCGAGTGGCTCAGCCTGGATCCCGACTCTGAGCTCGGCTGGGACGGACTGGCCCGTGAGGCCCTGCACTTCGTCGACCCTGTCCACCGGGCTGCACCAGGACGGCTCCCCAGCCTCACGCGCCCGCAGGCCGATCCGGCGGCCGTGCGTAGCGACGAACGTTCGAGCTGATGGACGCGCGGGCGGGCCGGTAGGGCCGCCCGTGGACCTGCCCCTGCCGGCCGACCACCGTCGCGGGCACGGCGCGTTGTACGCGGCCTTGAACCCGGGGCGCCTGGACGTTGTCCGGCTGCGTCGGACGCTCGCAGCGCCTTCCCCAGCCCAGCGCCTAGCGGCAGATGAGGTCGGCGAGCTCCGCCGGGTGGCTCAGCGCGAGTAGGCGCCCACCAGGCATTTCCTCGACGGTGATGCCCAGCCGTTCCTCGGCATTGCGGCGTTGGAAATCGAGCGGGAAGAACCGGTCGTCGCGCCCTTGCAGGAAGCGGGTCGGTACGTCAGGCCACGCGCGCAGCGGCCACGGCTGGGTGAACAAGGCCTCCGACGGCCCGGCCTCGCCCTGTGCCGGCGCCTCTTCGGTGAGCTCCCTCGGTACGTCGTGGAAGAAGTCGGTCAGCAGGTCGAAATCCGCACCCGGGTCCCGGCCCCGCTGCGTCGCGAAGGCAGCGCGGGCGTCGGCCTGACCGGTATCGGCCCACCACTCCCCCGCGGTCTCACCAGGCACCGGCACCATGGCATTCACCAGGATCAGCTGGTCAACGGGGATACGGTCGCAGACCAGCGGGGCAATGAATCCGGCCGGCGACTGGGCTACGAGGACGATCTCGTGGGACGTATCGGAAGGGTCGCCGATCGCCCGAACGACGGCTTCGGTGTACTCGACGAGGCCCGCGGAGTCGTCCTGAGGCAGATCCACGCTCACCAGCCGGTGACCCCGTCCCCGCAGCTCGGGCACTACCAGATGCCAGTACCATGCACGGCCGTCGGCACCGGGGACGAGTACATACATCGCCATGCGGCTCTCCTTACGCATGGGGAAGCCATCATCCCGCCCAAGCCGAACGAGCCGCACGCCCGGCACAACACACAAGGCCCCCGTTCGAGGTACCGAGGCCCCCGGATCATCTGTCGGGGCCGCGCCCTGCCGGGCGAGGCCGAGTCGCCATCACGCCGATAGGGGTCGCGCCAGGCTGGCGTGTGGCACCGGGGCCCGCCTGACGGTGGCGCTTACGACGGAGCCTTAAGCGGTCATCTCTGTGACGGCGGTGGTCAGAGGGCGTGCGGTGTGAGGCGGAGAATGTCCGACTCACGCGGGGTGACGAGGGTGGTTGTCGCGACCCGCGTGCCGCGGTCGCGGCGTACCCCGAGCTCCAGGAGCTACCGTCGGCTCCATGGAGCGAATCCGAGCGGTCCTGGTCGACATCGACGGCGTCCTCCCCGTCTCCTGGAAGGCCCTGCCGGGAGCGGTCCCGGCCATGGAGCAGCTGCGCGCCGCGGGGCTCCGCGTCGCGCAGGTCACCAACAACGCGTCCCGCACCCGGGCCGCCATCGCCTCGCGCCTGGCCGGCCTCGGCTTCCCCATCGCTGCCGGAGACATCCTGACCGCCCCGGCGGCCACGGCGGCGTATCTGCGCGAGCACCTCCCCGGCGCACGCTGCCTCTCCTGAACAGCGGAGACGTACGGGAGGACCTACCGGGCGTCACACTCGTCGAGGGGGGCGACGCCGACGTCGTCGTTCTCGGCGGCACGGGGACCGAGTTCGGCTACGAGGCCCTCAATCGCGTCTTCCGGCAGCTGCAGCGTGGGGCCCGGCTGGTGTCGATGCACCGCAATCTGTACTGGCGCACGGAGGGCGGTCTCGGCCTGGACACCGGTGCCTTTCTCGAAGGCCTCGAGAAGGCCGCCCGCACCGAGGCGGAGGTGACGGGCAAGCCGGCTCCCGCGTTCTTCGAAAACGCCTTCGCCCACCTCGACGTCGACGCGTCGGAGGCTCTGATGGTCGGCGACGACATCGAGTCCGACGTACTGGCCGCCCAACGGTCCGGCATGACCGGCGTACTGGTGATGACCGGCAAGTACCTTCCCGAGACGCACCACGCCGCCTCGGGAACGCCCGACCACGTCCTCGACTCCTTCGCCGACCTTCCCGCCCTGCTCACCGCAGGGGACGACGGGACACCTCGGCACTGACAGCTCCCGGCCGCCGTGCCGCAAGCCAGCTCCCGCGCGAGGCATGCGGTGCGCGCTGAACGGGCTCCCCATGCGTCATCTGTCATCGAGGCCGGGCGGGCCCGCGGTCGCCCCTGGCGTCCTCCGCCGCCGGCTCGGTGCGCAGTCTCCCGACGGCGGCACCGTCGGCGCGTACGTGGACGGCGTCTATACGTCACCGGGCTGCGGCGCCCCACCGAGGACTCTCTGATGCGCACGCTCGGAAAGCCCTTCAATCCGCCCGGAGTGGAGGCGATGATCGACGGCTTCTACCGCGAGGCGCGGATCGCCTCCTCCGTCACAGCCGCCGATCGCGCCCTCCGCTCGGGCGACACCGCCACAGCCCTCGTTCGTGACACGGCGGTTCCGGCTGGACAGCGCGGGGGCAGGCGTCCTCGTGGTTCATGCCGCCCGGAACCCGCGACGAGGCGGGCTCCCCGAGTGGATGCGGGCGATGGCCGCTGGGGCCCCGAGGGTGACGACATGGAGACCCTGTTCACGCTCCCCACCGCACCCGTCCAATCAAGCCCGGCGTGAACCGGGCCGCCGGCTCACGGCCCAGCGCGCCGCACGGCAAATCCCGGGCCTCTCAGCGCTGGGCGCCGCACGTGATCGCCTGACGGAACGCCATGCCGACGCCTACCGCGGCGGGAAGGCCGGGGACGAGCTGCTCCTGATCGGGGCGGCCGCGCTCCTCGACTCCGACATCTGACGCCGCCGGCCTGGGAAGTTCCGGGTCCCCTGGCAGGGGCCACCCCTGCCGAAGCCGCGGCGCGCTTCTCGTTCGTCTGACAGGCCGGCCCGACCGTCCGTACTCGCCTTCCGCTCGCCCCCCCCACGGACTTGCGCGGAGCAGGGCTAGTCCTGTTGGACGTCCTCGGCATTGCGCCAGATCGTGAGGTCGAGCTTGATGTACGTGGTCGAATCCTTGTCGCCGGACTCGCCCCGGTAGGTCGCCACCGAGATGTGGCCGGCCTTGCTCAGCACACAGATCTGCGATCCGTCCGTGAGCTGGTCGAGGCCGATCTTCTCCGTGAATCGGGTCACCTCGCGACAGGTCTTGAGCGAGCCCTTCTCCGAGTTCTTCAGCAGGACCAGCTTCCCGTTCGCGGAGCCCACCTTCTCGTCCCCGAAAAGGGTGTCCCGGTAGTAGTAGAGGTCCGCGTGTCCGTACATCACGCCCGCGCCGGTCGGCTCTTCGGCCGGGCGCGGCGGGCTGTCGGCCAACTGCAGCTGGTGGTTCTGCGGCACGTCGATGCCCCGGTAGGAAACCGGCTTCGGGTCTGCTTGCTTCTGGCTCGAGCCCCGCGTAGCGCTTCCGCCCGTCGCACCGCTACTGGACGCCTTGGAGTCGCCGGCCTTTTCCTTGCCATCCGGCAGCAGATAGCCGATCACCGCGAGCCCGATCACCGCGGCCGCGATGGATCCGGCGACGATCAGCCCTGTCCGCTTGCGGCGGGGCGGCTGCGGCGGCGCGAATCCCGGGGCGTGGAAGAAGGCCGGCGGCGGCGTCCTGTAGCCCGGCGCGTATATGGGCTGCGGGTACGCATGCTGGGGGTGCGTCGGCTGGGGGTACGTGGGCTGCGCGTACGGGGGCGGCGGCGTCCCCAGGGCGGGCTGCGACGTAGCGGCCTGCGTCGGCGCGGCGGCCAAGCCGGTCGGCGTGTGCGGGGGCGCGGCGGGGGGCGTCGGAGGCGTGCTCGGAGCCGGCGACCGTGGGGAGGCCTCGGTCGGCGTCGGAGTCGTACCCGGGGCGGTCGGCGCCGGTGTGGGCGCGGGGGCGGGCAGTTTGAGCCGCTCGGTGATGGAACCCGCCACGGCCTGCGGCAGCCAGTCCTCGCCCTGGCGCAGCGGTTCGTCCGCGGCCTCGTGGCACAGCTCGATGATCTCGCTCAGGGACGGGCGGTCGGCCGGTTCACGACGGAGGCAGCGGGTCACCACGGGCCGCAGTTCCGCGGGCAGCCCGCTGAGGTCGGGGTCCTCGTGGACGATCCGGTAGAGCACGGCGTGCGAGGACCCGTCGCCGTATGCGGAGGCCCCGATGGCGGCGAAGGCCGCGATCTGGCCGAGGGCGAAGACGTCGGTGGCCGGCGTGACCGTACCGGTCGAGGCTTGTTCGGGCGCCATGAAGGCCGGGGTGCCGACGCTGACGCCGGTGTTGGTCAAGGCGGTGCTGTCGGCCGCCCGGGCGATGCCGAAGTCGATGACGCGCGGGCCGTCGGAGGCAAGGAGGACGTTGGCGGGCTTCAGGTCGCGGTGGATGATGCCCGCGCCGTGGATCACGTGGAGGGCCTCAGCGACACCGACGGTCAGCAACAGCACGCTGCGCGTGGGCAGTCCGCCGTACAGGGACACGGCGTGGGCGAGCGAGGGGCCGGGCACGTAGGCCGTGGCCAGCCAGGGCTGGGCGGCCTCCGTGTCCGAGTCGATGACCGGCGCCGTGTAAAGGCCCTGGACCCGCTGCGCGGCTCGTACCTCCTGCTGGAAGCGGCGCCGGAACTCGGGGTCCTCGCTGAACTCGGCCCGGATCACCTTGATGGCGATGGGCCGGCCGCCCGGCGTGTACGAGAGGTACACCTTGCCCATGCCGCCCGCGCCCAGGACGGCCACCAGCCGGTAGCCGCCCACGACGGCCGGGTCGTCGGCCCTGAGCGGTTGGAAGAAGTCGGCCGAAGGTGCACTGCTCATAAGGAACCATCCCCCTGTTAACGGCGATTCAGCTCCTGCCGACGCCCGAAGTCAACCGCGAGGGTACCCAATGATCGGCCCCGCCTGGTGCACCTCGGCCGGTGCAGCGCCCGGAGCCTGGTCACTCCGACGCCGACGAGGCGGGACCTGGTCGCCGGCGACCCGGGCAGGATCGACCGGCGCTCGACCGCTCTGCGCACCCTGTCGGTCTCCCTGGTGGGCGTTCTCGCGCTCAGCGCCGTCTGGTCCACCGCCCAGCTGATCGACGACATCCTCCGCGGCGGCAGGGAGACCAGCTCCGCCGCCGGCCTGCTGCCGACCGGTGGCACCGTGCGGGCCTGTACCGTTCTGGCCTTCTCCCTGCTGTACTTCGAACTCGACGGCGGTGGCGCCGCCACCCGTGCCCCATCGACTCCCCCGCACGCCCGCACTCGCCTTCCCCCAGCAGCTCAACCCCGAACTGGCAAGCGCCGGCTGGCGGCCCCGCTACATCTACTGCCTCTGCCTCGGCCTCACCAACGCCACCGTCTTCAGCCCCACCGACGTGATGCCCCTGGCTCCCTGGGCCAAGATCGCCATGGGCCTCCAGTCCCTCGTCTCCCTGCTCGTTCTCGGCCTGGTGGTCGCCCGTGCCATCAACGTCCTCGCCTGAGAACGGCGTCTTCGGCTCCCTGTGCTGTCATCCGCGGTCACGCTCGCGGGGACCCCGTCCAGCCGTTCCGCACGGCGTGGGCGCCCAGCTGCATCCGGGTCCGGACCCCGGCCATGTCCATGAGGTGGCGCAGGCGCCGGTGCAGCGTACGCGGTGAAAGGCCGAGCTGGGCCGCGGCCGTCAGATCGGTGAGCCCGGCCAGGAGCAGCGCGAGGATCTTGCGGTCGAGTTCGGTCGGGCCTTGCGGACCGACCTCGACGGTGGCTTCGGATTCGTCTCTCGGGTCCGAGAGCTCGAGCGGGTGGGCCGTGCGCCACACCGTCTCGAACAACGCGTCCAGCGCGTCCAGGAGGCCACTGCGGTGCAGCAGTACGGCGCCGGGCTCACCCGCCGGTGTGACCGCGAGCGGGACCAGGCCGAGATCGGCGTCGGCCAGTACGAGCTTCATCGGCACGTGGTCGGCGACGCGTAGTCGCACGCCGTTGCGCAGGGAGTCGACGGCGTCGCGGACGATACCGGGTTCGGCCAGCACCTCGCGGTCCAGTACGGCGCGGAAGAGCACCCCTCGGCCGAGGGCCATCGGCTCGGCCGTGTTCTCGTCGGGCGGCAGCGCGACGAACGGTGCGGTGATGAAGGAGCGGACCTCGGTCCGGGCCGCCTGCTGCACCTGGAGGAACCGGTGGCGGATGGCGTCGACGCCCGTGACGACCTCGATCAGGTCGGTGATGCCGCGGCCGGTCATCGCGGCCCGGTGTTCCTCAGCGAGGGTCACCAGGGCCTGCTCGGCCGTGCGCAGTCCGTCCCGGCGCCGGCCGATGAGGGCGCCGAGTGCCATGGCCGGCGGCGCGGCGGTGAACCGGTCGTCCGCGGACCTGGTCGCCAGTCCCCACTCGACCAGGCGCGACAGGGCCTGGTCGACGTGGGCGTGGGGCAGGGCGAGCGCGTCCGAGAGAAGGACCGTGGTGGTCGTCGGCCGCCCGACCAGCGCCCTGTAGACGCGCTCCTCATCGGGTTCGAGGCCCAGAGCATCCAGCATCGACGATCGACTCTCTTCCGCTTGCCGCAGCGGGGCGAGTATGCGCCATGGCGGCAGGCCGTGAAAAGGCCCTGCTGGGAGGGGGTGCGAGGAGGAGAGCCCCGGGAAGTCGCCTTCCCGGGGCCCGGCGGTGCGGCTCATCGCAGGCCGTACGCCCGGATGATCTCGTTCTTCACGCTGTAGCCGCTGTCCGTCGCGGCGCTCGCCCGGACCGAGAGGAAGCCGCCGGGCTTCCCCGCCGTGCTGAACGCCCCCGTCCAGGAACCGCCGGCACCCTTGGCGAGGGTCACCTTCTGCCAGGTGGCGCCGTCGTCGTAGGACACATCCAGCTTCACCGTGGTGATGTTGCCCGGCACGGTGCCGCCGTCCATTGACACCGGCTTGAGCATGATCCGCTGGGTCGCACGGGACTTCAGGTCGCCGTGCAGGTCCGTCTCCAGCTTGTAGTCGAGGTTCAGCACCGTGAAGCGCTCGAAGTCGTCCGACTCGACGGTGTCGGACACGAACGTCCACTCCGTGTGGGTGCGCGTCGACAGGCGGAAGACGTCAGCGGGCCGTTCCACGTCGAGGACGGCACGGTAGGGCAGATTGCCCGCCGGTACCTCCACCCACTGCATGTCGCCGCTGATCGGGTTGTCGTCGATCAGCGTGTCGCCCTGGAACACCTGGAGGTGGGACGGTGTCTCGCCCCAGGGCAGGTAACCGCCGAGCCGCATGGTGTCGCTGGCGGAGGCCCACGCCTGCACGTTCCAGGTCATGTAGTTCTGCCAGCGGGAGTTGTACACGCCGAAGGACTCGCTCTGGTCGGGCCGGGTCGCCGGCGCGAACCAGTCCAGCCGGGTGGCGCTGCCCTTGGCGTACGTGTTGTCGCCCGACACCATCACCCACGGCAGGGTTCCGTCGACGCCCTGCGCGTGGAATTCCCGCCAGACCTGGCCCGGGGTCACCCACTCGGTGCGGGTGCCCGGGTGCCGCTCGGTGTCGGGGAAGTTGAACGACGGGCTGAGGGTGAAGTCGGAGCGGTAGCCCTCCGCCAACCGGTCGCCCGCGGCCGAGTAGTAGCGTGCGTCGATCCGGGCGAGGTCCTTCTTGGTCGGCTTGTAGACCAGGGCCCGGTCCGGCACCTGGCCGGGGTAGTCCCGGGTCAGGTCGTAGACGAAGGGCGTGTACTCGGTCTGCCGTGCGGTCAGCTTGAGGTTGCCGGCCTTGGCCATCGCGATGAGGGTCTTGCCCGCGTCGCGGTGCACGGTGGCGACCGGGATGGCCGACTCGCCGACGTACTCCATCAGGGCGCCCACGCCGTCGTTGACCACGATCAGCGCCTTCGCACCGGCCGCGACCGCGGCCGCGGTGCGCTCCTGCGGCGAGACCTTGTCACTGCGCTCGATGACGACGACTTTGCCCTTGGCCTTGGCCTTCCCGTACTCGGCAACCGTGCCGCTGCCGGCGTAGACGGTGTCCAGCGTGTCCGTGGCCGTGCCCAGGTCGCTTCCCGCCTGCACCAGCGTCTCGAACCGCAGCCGGTCGCCCAGCGTGCTCAGACTGAGCGGCGGCTCGCCCTTGCGCCAGCGGGTGACCAGCATGAACTCGCCCTGCTTCATCGGCTCCGTCGGCGCGACGTATACGTCGTCGTACGACGGCGGCAGCACGTAGGCGCTGCGGTAGTCCATGAAGGGGTCGAGGCCCTTGTAGTGGACGTTGAAGTCGACCTTGCGCTGACGGTCCTCGGTGCGCTGGGGCGCCTCGGTCTGCAGCAGGCGTGCCTTGCTCGCGTCGAGCACCACATCGGCGGAGCCGTCCTTGAGCACGGTCTCCGGGTCGACCAGGACGGCCAGCCCCGAGCGGTCCGCCTGCTCGCCGGGCACGTCGAGGTACGCCGTGACGGTGTACTGGCCCGGTGCCATGCGCATGGTGGTCGAGCCCTCGACGTAGACCGACCAAGGCCAGAGGTCACCGGCCAGGTTGATGGCGACCGTCCCGGCGGCGGGCTTGCCGTCCCGGCCGACCAGCTTGATGTTCAGGTCGTAGCGCTCCTCCTCCTCGAGCAGCGCCAGGGAGGTGCGGGTCACCGGCTGTCCGGTGGCCGCGTCGCTGGCGGTCACGTAGCCGGTCTGGCGGCCCACCGGGGGCGCCTGCGGGTCGCCGGTCACCGGGACGACGGCGGTGCCGCCCGCCGGGACCCTCACCGTGGCGGCTCCCAGCGTGAAGGGCCCGCCGTCGCCGCTCAGCGCCAGGTTCAGCGTGACATCGGTGGCGCCGGTGTTCGTGAAGGTCAGGTCCTTCGTGACGGCGACGTCGCCGGGCTCGTGCGGCCAGGTGTAGTTGCCGAAGAAGAGCGATCCGGTGCCCCGGACGGTGGTGCGCACGGCGGCGGCCACGTCGAGACGGCCGCTGCCGACCTCGTACGGCGAGTAACCGCCATCCAGCCCTTTGGCGGTGCTGGTCAGGTGTTCCTTGAGTTGCGCGCCGGTCCAGTCCGGGTGCTGCTGGGCCAGGATCGCCGCGGCCCCGGCCACGTGGGGGGTGGCCATCGAGGTGCCGCTGAGGGTGCGGTACAGCCCCTCTCCCCCGTCGGTCATCGCCTGCGACCGGGGGGCCGTGATGTCCACGCCCGGCGCCGCTATGTCCGGCTTCATGCTGCCGGAGTAGGCGAGCGGGCCCGTGCTGGAAAAGCCCGCGAGCCGGTCCTGCTTGTCCGTGGCGGCGACGGTCAAAGCCGCGGCGGCCGCGCCGGGGGCGGAGATGCTTTCCGGGCCCGCGTTGCCGGCGGCTATGACGAACAGCGTCCCGTAGTGGGCGGAGAGCGCGTCGACCGTCTGCGACATCGGGTCGCTGCCGTCCGTGGGGTAGGAGTCGCCGAGGCTCATGTTGACGACGTCCGCACCGGATTCGGCGGCCCACTGCATGCCGGCCATGACCCAGGAGTCCTGCCCGGAGCCCTCGACCCCGCCGAGCACCTTGCCGACGTACAGGTCCGCGCCGGGGGCGACGCCCTTGCTGTCCCCTCCGGAAGCGGCGCCCGAACCGACGATCGTCCCGGCCACGTGCGTACCGTGTCCATTGACGTCGGTGACGCCCTCGCCCGGTACGAAGCTCGCCGTGCCGTCGATCAGGCCGGCGAAGTCGGGGTGTCCGACGTCGATGCCCGTGTCGAGCACCGCGACCTTGACACCCTTGCCGGTGTAGCCGGCCGCCCAGGCCTCGGGCGCGCCGATCAGCGGCACGCTCTCCTTCAGACTGGCCTTGACCCGGCCGTCCAGCCACAGCTTGGCGACGCCCTCGCCCAACGCGGGGCTGCCCTGGGGCGCGAGGGAGGTCCAGAAGGTGCGGGCCTGACGCTTGTCCGTGCTGAGCACCGCGCCGTGGATGGCTTGGAGTTCCCGGGTCAGCCTGCTGCCCCGGGGAGCCTTCGGCTCGGCGGCCGCGCGGGACGTCGACCTGCCGTACGTGGCGATCAGGGGTACTGAGGCCGACTTGGCGTCGTCGTAACCCATCTCGATCAGGTCGGTGACGTTGAACAGGCGCCGGTCCAGCCTGTCCGTCGCGAGCAGCGACGCCGCCTCGTCCGGGATGACGAACAAGTCGCCCTGGACCTGCTGCAATTTGACGCCGCCGACGGCACTGTCCGGCCGGTCGACGTCGGCGGACTGCTTGCCGTCGGCCGACGTGGTGACCGTGACGACGTCGCCAGTGACGAGGGTGACCTTGTGGGTCGCGGAGGACTTGGCGGAAACGGTGGGCTTGACCGGCGCGGCTTGTGCGGGTGCCTGCAGAACTGCCAGACCCGACGCCAGCAGGGGCACCGCGGCGGCTGCCGAGAGCAGCCTGCGGCGCCCGCGCCGGAAGGCGGAAGCATCAGAGGGGAAGTACATGGCACGGGTCTATCGACCGGCGACTGCCGCCGTGAAGGCTTCACCGCGGCAAGTCCTCGCCATGGCAGATGCTTGCCAGCCGACAACTCCGCGATTCCGGGCGTAAGGGCCACGGCCGGGGTTCGGCGGGTCCCCTGCCCCTCGCCACTCGTTCGGCCGACGTGCGTCCCGGTCCCACCGGGGCCAGATTGGAGACATCCGACCCACCGGACGGCGACGGCTAGGCGGCCGCACGACACGGAGGAGCCTGTCGTGACGACCCACGCGAGTGCACCCGGACGGCGAGAAGACGCACACAGCAGTGGTTGGCTGGTGTTCGCCGCCGTCATCATGATCTTCAGCGGCGTCCTCGTCTCTGTTGCCTGTGCGTCGCGCCCCGGCCGATGAGGGACTGACGTCAGGGAGCGGCACTGTCCAACGCACCTGGTCGAGGGCGGCATCATCCTGGTCCCGTTCTGGTTCTCGGTCTCCCGCGCGGAGCAACGCACCCGGTTCGCGATCCGGCAGGTGGACCCCGTCCGCCGGTGGAAGCCGTCGCCGACGGATCTGGGCTCGCTGGACCCGTGGGGCGCGTACACCGTCGCGAAGATCGAGATGTTCCGCGCGACCGACACCGCCGGCGCGCCGTGGACGGTCGTCAAGAGCAACGAGGCCGTGGGCCGGCCCGATCCCCTCACCGTGGGCGCCGCCGACACCCTCCTGGAACCGGGAGAGGAGCCGTCGGCGCTCTGCCGTCGCCGGCCGGCCCTCCGGCGGGCCGGGGACAGCGCCCGCCCGCATGAGAACACGGCTTCGGGGTTCCCGCGCACCCGACGCGTGTCGGGTGCGGGAACCCCGGAGCCGTGCGGGCCGGCCGGATCAGCCGGCGCCGGTGCCCAGCAGGCCTTCGCGCAGGCGCTTCACGGTGCGTGCGAGCAGCCGCGAGACGTGCATCTGCGAGCAGCCCAGCTGTTCACCGATCTGAGCCTGTGTCAGTTCTTCGACGAATCGCAGGTGGATGATCCGACGGTCGCGCTCGTCGAGGTCGGCGATGAGCGGAGCCAGCGAGTGGAAGTCCTCCACCAGCGCCATGGCGGGGTCCTCGCTGCCGATGAAGTCGGCCAGCGAGGCGTCGCTGTCCTCGTCCTCGCCGCTGAGGACGGCGTCCAGCGACGAGGAGTTGTAGCCGTTGGAGGCCAGCCGCGCCTCGGTGACCTCCTCCTCGGTGAGGCTCATCAGGTCGGCCAGCTCCTTGACCGTCGGCATCCGGCCGAGGCGGGTGCTGAGTTCCTCGGTCGCCTTGGCCAGCTCCACCCGCGCCTCCTGGAGCCGGCGGGGTACGTGCACCGCCCAGGAGGTGTCCCGGAAGAACCGCTTGATCTCGCCGACGATGTAGGGGACGGCGAAGGTGGTGAACTCGACCTCCCGCGACAGCTCGAACCGGTCGATCGCCTTGATCAGGCCGATCATGCCGACCTGGACGATGTCCTCCATCTCGTCGGCGCGATGACGGAACCGCCCGGCGGCGTAGCGGACCAGGCTCATGTTCATCTCGATGAGGGTGTTGCGCGCGTACTGGTACTCGTGCGTCCCCTCCTCCAGCGTCGCGAGCTCCTGGAAGAAGACCTTCGACAGGGCCCTCGCGTCCTTGGGCGCGACCGCCAACGTGTCCGGGATGTGCGGCAGCGTCCCCTCTCCGGACTGGACTCCCGTGGTCGACATCGTGGTGACCGTCACGCCTTTCCCCTCTCACGTGAATTCCTCATCGGGATGCGTGGCCCTGAGGATGCCCGCCTACCCGGACTCCTCACCTCCACACCCACCAACTCTTCACGTGTCTGCGGTCGGTTCCTTTCTCCCGGTCGATGGGCAGACGGAACCTCACACTGGTCGTCCGAAGGAGAGTCATGACACGGGATCCCTCGATGAGGGCCGTCGGCTGGGCGCGGTCGCTGCCGATGGGCAGCAGCGTGAAGACGGCCCGGGACTGGACGCGCGAGCACCTGGCGGCGCTCGGCTGGGACCGTACCGCCCCCGGCGTGGCGGACTCCGTCGTGCTGACGGTCTCCGAACTCGTCACCAACGCCCATGTGCACGCCCACAGCGACGCGCAGCTGATCCTCACGTGGGACGAGGAGTGCCTGCACGTCACCGTGCACGACGCCTCGCCGCTGGTTCCCGAGCAGCGCAGCCCGGACGACGGCGCGCCGGGTGGGCGCGGACTGTTCCTGGTCGACGCGCTCGCCGACGACGTGCGGACCCGCCTCTGTCCGCGGGGCAAGGACGTCACGGCCTGTTTCCGCCCGGCGGTCCCTGGCCATCCCGGCTGAGGGAGCCGCCCCCGTACGAGGACGGGTGTCGTCCCCGAACGGCGGTCCGGCGCACCGCTTTTCAGCGCCTCAGGGACGAGAGCAGCGGTCCCCAGTCGATGTGGCGTTCCTCCGTGCCCTGCGGCACCAGGACGAAGGTGTCGCGCACGAAGCGGTCGAGTGTCTCCTGCTCGCACCTGACGACAGCGCACTGTCCCGCCGACCCGAGCCGCAGGAGGAGTCCGCCGTCGGGGGCGGGACGGAGCCAGATCGCGCCGTCGCCGGTGGGCTGGAGCGATCCGGTGAGGATCATCTCGCGGTCGACGCGCCACACCACCGGGTCCTCAGCGAGGAGGTGGAAGGCGATGCTCAGGGCATGGGGGTCGCGGGAGTCGTAGCCGACAGTGGTGTCGATCCGGACCGCCACGTCCGGGGTGAGCAGTTCCATCGCCATGGGCTGGGTGAGGACGCGCGGTGCGGGGAGCGGCGCGACAGGGTGCTGGGGCATGGGGTCCTCCGGCTGAGGGGCTGTCAGCGAGCGGGTGCGGTGTCCGCTTGACCCGTCCCGTCCCTGTTACACCTCGTGCCGCCGTGGCGGATGCACCGATGGGGTCATGGTTGAGTGAAGGTCGTGACAGGTCGTCAGGGACCTGCGGGACGAGGGCTTCGCGGTCGGCGAGGAGGACCCGGGCGTCGCGGGCCGGTGCGGGGGGTGCCCGGCCGGTAGACCCGGTCGGGCAGGCCGATGAGTCCCTGGTCGGCGGGCTCGGGCAGCAGCTGTCCGGGGGGCACGCCGGTGCGGACGCGCGGGCTTGCGCCGATGGCGCCGAGGAAGGCCGGGTTGGCGCTCTCGACCTCGTGCGCCGGGCCGTTGAGGGAGGCGAGGACGGCGGTGCTCTCGCCGAACAGGACTCTGGCATCGCCCCCCCGGGGCGATGGCGGCGCGCGTCACTGTCCCTTCCGCGTTCCCCGGCCCTTTGGATTCATGAGGGAGGAAGACGTTTCGGCGTGGTGTTCGCGGTCAGTCGGATCCTCGATCGCGGTCCGCTCCGGGAAGGATTCCGTCGTGCCGGTCATGCTGGTCCTGGTGTTCGTCGTCGGTGTGGCGATGGCGTGGTGGAGCGTCGCGCCCGTCCCCCGCGGTCCGCGGCGAGGGCCCCGGTGATGCCCCTGAGCGGTCCCGCCCGGGTTTCACGGACGGACGAACGGTCAGGCGAACGGGGACACGGATTCCTCCTCATGTGCCAGGAGGCTCACGGCTGGCGTGCGGCCGCGGCCTGCCAAGGTCGACCCCGACCTGTTCTTCCCGGTGGGGACCGGCTCCCCCGCCCTCGTCCAGGCTGAGGAGGCCAAAAGGGTCTGCGGGCGCTGCTCGGTACGCGAACCGTGCCTGCGCTCAGCCTTGGGGCAGCCGCACCCGCCGCCGGGGGTGTGGGGCGGCCTGACCGAGGCCGAGCGGCATTCGCTGGAACGCCGGGCCCGCCGCCGGGCGGACGACCGCCGGTGACCGGCCGCCGGATCACGGCCCCCGGCGTCCCCCGGGGGGGCCGTGGTGCGCCCGGCGGGCCGGTGAGGTGCCGGTGCGTCGGCGGGGCGTCAGCGCGATCGCCGGTCCGGCGGGTTGGCCGTGGCGGCTACTCCGGCAGGAGGGAGAGGCGGGCGCGGACCCGCTTCCCCTCCTGGGTGGGCTCCACGGTCAGGCTCTCGCAGACGGCGACGACGATCTCGACGCCGTGCTGACCGATGCGGCGGGGGTCGTGGCCGCGGGGCACGGGGGCGGCGGTCTCCTGGTCGAAGACCGAGATCTCCAGGATGTCGCGGCCCAGTTCGAGGAGGAGCCGGCAGGGGCCGGCCGTGTGCCGGATCGCGTTGGTGACCAGTTCGCTGACCACCAGCTGCGCGAGCTCGACGCGCTCCTCACCGACCGGTCCGGGCAGCACGATCGGGGCGGCCGCGAGGAACTCGGCCGTGAAGGCGCGGGCGGAGGCGATCGCCCCGCCGCGGGAGGCGTCGTCGTAGACGGCACCCGCGGACAGCAGGGGCTCCGGGATCGCGCGCTCCGCGGTGATCGCGTCCGTCATGGCGCTGGTACTCCCCTCGTCCCGGGTCGGCGGCTGGGCTCCTCGTACCCGCCTTTCCCCTCTTCATGATTCCCACACCGCCCGCACGCGGATCACACCCACCGACAGCGCGTCAAGGGAGCGCCGGCGCGGTCGGCGTGGGGCCCCCGTGCCGTCCCTGGCCCGGGGTCCCGGTCTCGTGGCCGCGCCAGTCGAGACAGAGTGCGAGGACGGCGTCCGGCGCGCTACGGGGTGTCCCGCGCAGCGCCCGTACGACGGTCCGGGGGACGTCCGCACCCTTCCGGCGGCGTGCGCCGGTGAGGGCGCGGGCGACGGGACCGTCCGGCGCCTCGTGCCCGTCGCCGGCCGTCGGCTCTCCGGTGCCGTGGGCGACGAAGACCAGCCGGTCGCCGAGCAGGAGGCGCAGGCGCTGGGGGGCGTAGACGGTGTCCTCGAACATGCCCAGGGGCAGTTGGCGGTCCAGTTCGATGCGCTCCGTCACGGTGGAGCGGACACGCCAAAGCGTCGGCGACCCGGCGTCCACCACCTCGGCCTCGCCGGTGGTCAGGTCGAGCCGGAGCAGCAGGGCGGAGAGCGGGTGCTCGCCGCGGTACTGCCCGTAGAGCGCCTGGTCGGTGAGGCTGGCCTGGGTCACCAGGTCGAGCCCGGCCCGCCGGGCGTTGCGGAACGCCGTCAGGGCGAGGGTGCTCGCCAGGGCGGCCGGGGTGCCGGGGCCGGCGCCGTCGGCGACGACGATCACCAGGTCCCGCTCGGTGGCGCTCCAGTCCAGGAGGTGTCCTCCGGAGGTGTAGGCGGGCTCCCAGTGGGCGTGGAGGTCGAAGGCCGGTCCGGCGCAGGCCCGACCCGGCAGGGTGTCCCACTGCATCTCCCCGGCGACGCTGAGGGCGTGCGTCCTGCGGGTGCGGCGGTACAGGTCGGTGTGGCGGTCGGCGACGCGCAGGGCGTGTCCGAGGGTCTCGGCGACCCGGGCGAGGCTCGCGGTGGTCTCCGGGGTGGACCGGTCCGCGGGCAGGACGACGACCAGGACGCCGAACCGGTCGCCGCGGACCGTGACGGGCAGGTAAACGGTCGCCGTGAGCCCGACATCACGGAAAAGATATGGTTGCTGGGTGCGGAAGACGCGGCCGGCGGGGCCCACGTCCACAGGCGCGTGCGGCATCCCGGCAGGTGTCTGGACGGGTTCCACGGGGCGCAGGGTCGTGAATCCGTAGTCGACGAGCAGTAGGTCGACGGAGGTCGCGGCGTGCAGGTGCGCGAGACTGGTACGGAGGGAGTCCAGGAGGAGGTGTGGTGCCGCCCCGCGCAGTGCGCCCCCCACTGTCACGTGTCGATCCACCGGATCCGTACCGCCTTCTGGAGAGATGTGGAGATGACCGGTCCGTCGCAAGGCCGCTGTACCCGGCCCGGGACGTCCGAGGAGGGTCGGCAGGCATGAACGGCAACCCCGCCCCGCCGCCGCGGGAACCGCAGCGGACGGCCGAGTCCGCCCGGGAGCTCATCGAGCTGCTGGAGGTGCTGTGGGAGCGCGGCCGGGACATGGTGTCGTCGACACCTGTCTCGGCGAGTCAGCTGCGCGTGCTGTACAGCCTGGACCGCGAGGAGGGCATCAGCCTGCGCACCCTGGGCGAGCTGCTCGGCTCCGCACCGCCCTCGGTGAGCCGCATGTGCGACCGGCTGGAGGCGCTGGGCTTCGTGCAGCGGCTGCCCAGCCCCGTGAGCCGTCGGCAGCTGGAGCTACACCTGACCGTGCACGGCAAGGCGTACCTGCGGGACCTCAGGGCCCAGCGCGAGGAGGCCCTGCTCGCGGTCCTCGCGAACATGTCGCCGACGAGCCGCAAGGCGCTGTTGCGGGGGCTCACCGGCTTCCACGAGGCCGTGGGAGGGGGCGGAGCGGCCGCCTCGTCACCCGCCCGCACGCCGCTGAAGGACGTCAGTTCGGCCTGATCCCCGCGCGACGCCGACTCCGGCCGGGCGCACACCCCATGTCCTCATTGCCACCTCTGGTCGTCCTTGACGGCGTTCTTCCGGGCCCCTGCCAGGTGTTGCCCCAAGGATACAGTTGTCACACGGCAACCGTTGACACGGTGCCGTGCCAGTCGAGGCAGACGATCAGGGCGTCGTCCTCCAGCGGGCTGCCGCCGTGGTGGACGGCGAGCTCCCGGAGCACCGCCTGCGGCACGTGCGTGGGCGGCAACAGCCGCGTCCCCCGCAGCGCGCGGGCCAGCGCCCGGTCCCCGTAGCTCTCCCCCGCGGGCGAGACGGCCGCGTACACGCCGTCGCTGCCGAACAGCAGCCGGTCACCCGGCCGCACCGCGAACCGCTCGGGCACGTACACGGTGTCCTCGAACATGCCGAGGGGCAGCTGCGCCTCGAAGCCGATGGCCTCCACCGCCTGCCCCCGCTGCCGCCACAGACGGGGCGATCCGGCGTCCACGACCTCCACCTCGCCCGTGGCCAGGTCGAAGCAGAGCAGCAGCACCGACACGAAGGCCTCGCCCCGGTACAGGGCGTACACGGCCTGGTCCGCCAGCGCCGCCTGGTCCGGCAGGGAGAGGCCGGCCCGGCGGGCGTTGCGGAGCGCGTTGATCGCGAGGTTCGTCAGCAGGGCGGCCTCGATGCCCTCCCCCATGCCGTTGGTGACCGTCAGGGTCAGCCGGCCGTCCGAGACCGACCAGTCGTAGTTGTCGCCGAAGATGGCGTAGGCGGGCTCCAGATGGGCGGCGAGGGCGAACTCGGGACGGGCGCAGGAACGGCCGGGCAGCAGCTGCCACTGCATCTCCGCCGCGAGCGTGAGCCGCGTCGCACGCCGCGCCAGGACGTACAGGTCCGTGTCCCGCTCCGCCACCAGGATCTCGTGGCCGAGCGCCTCGCAGACCTGGGCGAGCCCCGGCAGCAGCGGCCTGAGGTCGGCCTCCACGGGCAGCTCGGCCGTCAGCACCCCCATCCGGTCCCCGCGGACGGTGACGGGCAGGTGGAGCCGGAGCGCCCCGGGCTCGCGGACCACGTGCGGCTCCTGGGCGCCGAAGGCGCGCCCCTGAGGACTGTCGTGGATCGGCACCGACGGATCCGCCCCGGAGACGTGCCCGACGAGCTGGAGCGTCCGCAAACCGTAGTCGGCCAGGCGGAGTTCCACCCGCAGCACCCCGCAGTGCTCCCTCAGGGCTTCCTCCACGACCCCCACGAGCCGGTGCGGAGCCGCTCGACGGAGCGCCTGCTCGATCTCGGCGATCTCGTGCACGGTCCTCCTCTTCCTCTTCCTCTTTCCTGGGCGCGGTCCCCGTGCACGGGGACCGCGCCACCCGTCCGCTATCTCGCGCCGCCGGCCGCGGCCAGCGCGTCCGCCACGCCGTCGTGCGGCGGGATCATCGTCGTCACGCCGGTGATCTCCAGGATGCGGCGCACCGCCGGGGTCGGCGCGGCGAGGTACAGGTCGCCGCCGGTCTCCCGCGCCCTGTTGACCGCCCTGATCAGGACGTTCAGCCCCGAGGAGTCCATGAAGCCGAGGGCGGACAGGTCCAGCACGAGACGGCGCCGCCCCTGGCCGAACTGTTCCGTCAGAAGGTCCTCCAGCCGGCGGGCCGTCTCCATGTCCAGCTCACCCTCCACGGTCAGCACCGCCGTGCGGTCGTCGCGGATCTCGACGTCGACATCGAGGTTCGGTTCTCGCTCGGACATGTTCCCTGCTTTCCATGGGGGGGGTGTGGGGCCGGCTTTGGGGCGGACGGACGGGGTCATGACACCTGGACGCCGACCACGCACGTGTCGTCGTCCGTGTCCGACTTGCTGCGCGCCAGCAGTTGGTCCAGTCGGCGTTCGAGGCTGTCGGACGGCTGCCGGGCGACGGTGAGCAGCTGGGCGACGGAATCCTGGACGGCGGTGTCCCGCCGCTCGACGAGCCCGTCGGTGTACATCAGCAGCGTGTCGCCGGGTTCGAGCCTCAGCTCCGTCTCCTCGTACTCGGCCTCGGCGAGTGCCCCCAGCAGCAGCCCGCGCAGGAGCGGCAGATCGAGCGCCTCGTCTCCGCGGACCAGCACCGGGGGGAGGTGTCCCGCGCGGGCCCAGCGCAGCGTACGGCTCCCGGGGTCGTAGATGCCGCACACGGCGGTGGCCGTCACATGGGCGGTGAGGTGGTGGGCGACGCTGTTGAGCCAGGACAGCAGCTGCCCCGGTCCCGCGCCCGTGACGGCGAGGCCACGGAGGGCGTTGCGCAGCACCACCATGCCGGTGGCGGCCTCCACGCCGTGGCCGGCGACGTCCCCGACGCACAGGAGCACCTTCTTGGACGGCAGCACGACCGCGTCGTACCAGTCGCCGCCGACCAGGGACTCGGACTCGGCGGGACGGTAGCGCACGGCGACGTCGAGTCCCGGCGCGTCGAGCGGCGGCTTGGCCGGCGGCATGATGGCGTGCTGCAGCTGGAGGGTGAGCCGGTTGCGTTCCTCGGCCGCCTCCTCAGTCGCCGCCAGCCGGTCGCGGGTGGCCGTGAGGGCGACCTCGGTCCAGTGCTGCGCCGAGATGTCCTGGTAGGCGCCCCGGACTGCCTGGAGACCGCCGTCGGTGCCCAGGGCGGGTTCGGCGGTCACCCGGATGTGCCGTGTGACGCCGTCGTGGCGGAGCATGCGGAAGGCGGTGGAGCCCACCCGCCGCTGGTACAGCACCTTCTGGAGGAAGCTGCGGATGGTGTCGGCGTCGTCGGGGTGGGCGTGGGCGGCGAGGTCGCGCAGGGCGACCGGCGGCTCCGTCGGCATGCGGCCGAAGAGCTCGTACAGCTGGCCGTGCCAGGTGATGTCCCCGGCGACGACGTCCTCCTCGAAAGCGCCGACCCGGCCGAGGCGCTGGGCGTGCTGGAGGAGGTCGGCGAGGCGTGCCGACTCGTCCTCGACGCGCCAGATGAGCAGGACGCTCGCGCCGTACCGGCTGATGCTGATGTCGGCGAGCGAGGCGAGCGGCACCTGGTCCACCAGGGCCGTGAGCCGGGCCCGGCGGGCTCGGAACGGCTCCCCCGTGGCGTAGACCCGCTCGATCCGTTCGAAGAGTTCGCTGCCGCCCGCCGTCGCCGGATACGCCTCCAGGAGCAGGGCCCCGTCGACGGAGCCGCGGGGCCGTCCGGCCGGATCCCGGAAGTGCGCGTTGGCGTGCCGGATGCGGAAGTCGACGAGCTTCCCCGCCTCGTCCAGGTGGGGGGTGAGGACGAGGGCGGGGTCGTAGAGCCCGTCCGAGAGTTCGGCCAGCGCCGGCGCCCCGTCCGCGCCCGGGGCCGGGAAGCCGCCGGGGACGGGGGAGCCCCCGGGGGACGCCTCGGGCAGCGCCTCCAGGGTGTGGGCACAGAGCTCGGCGAGGGCCTCGATCTGGCGCTCCACGGCCTGCGGCAGGGGGTCGAGCGGACGGGCCCAGCAGATCTCCAGGACGCCGTGGATGCGGCCACCGGTCCCGGCGGGGACGACGACCCGGCCGCCGTCGGGATGGCGCGCGCGGCCGATCGAGGGGATGCCCGCGGCCGCCAGGGAGGCGTACCGGACGGTGCGGCGCCCGATGAGCGCCTGGCGGGCCGCGGTGGTCACCCCCGGCGGCACGTAGTGCCAGCGGGCCGCCTCTTCGAGGCCGAAGCCGGCGTGGCCGCGCAGACTCAGCGAGGTGTCCGGACCGGTGGTCCAGATCGCCACGGCGACGGCGCCCAGGGGTTCGAGGGCGTGCCGGAGCAGCGACTCGGCGACGGCCTGGGTGTCGCCGGCGCTGAGCGCCGCGCTCTCCGCGGTGCGCAGCCGCACGGCGACCGAGGTGTCGGGGGCGGTGGCGGCGGGATCGCCGACGGCCGTCCTCACGAACTCGTCCGCCGCCTCGGCCAACCGGTCCCGGGCCGCTTGGTTGATGATGTCCGCGGCCAGCTCCAGCCGGGACAGTCCGGCCCGGTCGGCGAGCTCCGCGAGCTGGCGGGCCGCCTCGGCGGGGCCGCAGCCCAGGCGCTCGACGATGACCCCCTTGGCGAGTTCGATCAGGGCGCGGCCCTCGGCCGCCGCGTGCGCGGCGCGCACCTCGCCGCGCAGCCGTTCCACCGTGGCGGCCAGCCGGCCGCCGGCGGACGCGACGGCCTGCGCGCCGTCGGCGGGGTACGGGACGACGGTGCCGGGGGTCGGGGGCGCGGCGGCGCCTGCCTCGGATAGGCCGGCGGACGGGTCTCCGCCCTGGAAGCGGGGGCCACTCACGTCGGCGACTCCTCGGTCTGGGCGGCCCCGGGGCTGCCGTGCGGACGGGTCCGGGGTGCGCCGGTCCGGCGCTCCGGGGCCGGGAGGGGAGCGCGGGGCGATCCCGCGGGAACGGTCACGAGGCCGCCCCGCCGTCGAGCCAGCGGCGGACGCAGGCGATGAGTTCGTCGGCGTCGACCGGCTTGGTGACGTAGTCGCTGGCCCCGGACGCGAGGCTCTTCTCCCGGTCGCCGGGCATGGCCTTCGCGGTGACGGCGATCACGGGCAGGTCCGCGTACTGCGGCAGCTCCCTGATCCGCGCGGTCGCCGTGTAGCCGTCCATCTCCGGCATCATCACGTCCATCAGGACGAGGGCGACGGCCGGGTTCGCCAGGAGCGTCTCGATCCCCTTCCGCCCGTTATCGGCGTGCAGCACGGTGATGCCGTGCAGCTCCAGGATGCCGCTGAGGGCGTACAGGTTGCGGGCGTCGTCGTCGACGGCGAGGACGGTCCTGCCGCACAGGGTCGAGTCGATGGCCTGGGGCGCGGGCGTCCAGTGGTCGCCGCGCACCAGGGGCACGACGTCGCCGGGCTGCTCCGCGGACAGGTGGAGGGCGATCCGCTCGCGCAGCTCGTCGAGGCTGGAGAGGAGTTCGAGCGGACGGCGGCGGGCGAGGTCCTGGAGGGCGCCCTCCTCGTCGGCGGGGAGCCGGCGGTTGTTGTGGGCGAGGACGGGGACGGTGCGCAGCGCCTCGTCGCCGTCCATGGCGTCCAGGAAGCGCAGGGCGTCGCCGTCCGCCATGTCGACGTCGAGCACGACGCAGTGGAACGGCTGGGTGGCGAGCGCGGAGGCGGCCTCCTGGGGGCCGACGACCGCGATCAGTTCGATGTCCGCCCGGCCCGTGTGCCCGCCGTCGGCTGCGAGTTGGGTGAGCGCGTTCTCGGCGACAACGGCCAGGAGCCCGCGCGGACGCTCCTCGATCACGAGGAGGCGCCGGGTCGGCCGGGCGGTCGGGGCGCCGGGCAGCGCGAGCGCGCCGCCCCGGGCCGGGGCCGGGACGGTGAGCGCCGCCGAGGGGTCCGCCGGCGGGGCGGCGGGGTCGGGCTGCTCGGTGAAGTCGGTGCGGGTGACGGGGAGGTAGAGGGTGAAGGTGCTGCCCTCGCCGGGCACGCTCGTGACGGTGAGGGCGCCGCCGAGCAGATGCGCGATCTCGCGGCTGATGGAGAGGCCCAGGCCGGTGCCGCCATACTTGCGGTTGGTCGTCCCGTCGGCCTGCTGGAAGGCGCCGAAGATGGCCTCCAGGTTCTCGGGGGCGATGCCGATGCCGGTGTCGGCGACGCGGAGGGCGACGACGGGGCCGCCGCGGTGCACGGACACGGGCGGCTCGCCGTCCGAGGCAGGTTCGATGCGCAGCTCGACGCTGCCGTGCTCGGTGAACTTGACAGCGTTCGACAGCAGGTTGCGCAGCACCTGCCGGAGCCGCGTGTCGTCGGTGACGAGGTCGACGGGGACGCCGGCGGCCGTGGAGACCGCGAAGGCGAGGCTCTTCTGCGAGGTGAGGGGGCGGAACGTGGCCTCGACGTAGTCGAGGAGCCTGCGCAGGGGCACGCGCTCCGGGTTGAGGTCCATCTTCCCGGCCTCCACCTTGGAGAGGTCGAGAATGTCGTTGATCAGCTGAAGCAGGTCGGATCCGGCCGAGTGGATGATGCCGGCGTACTCGACCTGCTTGGCCGTGAGGTTGCGGGTCGGGTTCTGGGCCAGCAGCTGGGCCAGGATCAGCAGGCTGTTGAGCGGGGTGCGCAGTTCGTGGCTCATGTTGGCCAGGAACTCCGACTTGTACGTGGAGGCCAGGGCGAGCTGCTGGGCGCGGTCCTCCAGCTCCTGCCGGGCCTGCTCGATCTGGAGGTTCTTGGCCTCGATGTCGCGGTTCTGCGTGGCGAGCAGGGCCGCCTTCTCCTCCAGCTCGGCGTTGGAGCGCTGGAGTTCCTCCTGCCGCACCTGGAGTTCCTCGGTGCGCGAGCGGAGTTCGCCGGCCAGGCGCTGGGACTCGTCCAGGAGTTCGTCGGTGCGGGCGTTGGCGACGATGGTGCTCAGGTTGACGCCGACGGTCTCCATGAGCTGTTCCAGGAAGTCCCGGTGCACGGAGGTGAAGGGGCTGAAGGACATCAGCTCGATGACGCCGAGCACCTGCTCCTCGACGACGATCGGCAGCACCACGAGGCTGCCCAGGGACGTGCTGCCGAGACCCGAGGAGATCGTGACGTAGTCGGCGGGGACGTTCTCGGCGGCGATGGTGCGGCGGCTGCGGGCGGCCTGCCCGACGAGCGACTCGCCCAGCCGGAAGCGGACCCGGTCCTGGTCGCCGGCGGGGCGTCCGTAGGAGCCGACGAGGCCCAGCTCGATGCCGTCGGCGCCCTCCTCGGCGAGGTAGAACGCGCCGTACTGGGCGGCCACGAGCGGGGTCAGCTCGTCCATGACGAGTTCGGCGACGACGGCCAGGTCGCGGTGGCCCTGCATCAGCGCGGACATCCGGGCCAGACTGGACTTGAGCCAGTCCTGCTCCTGGTTGGCCCGCGTCGTCTCGCGCAGCGAGCCGACCATGGCGTTGATGTTGTCCTTGAGCTCGGCCACCTCGCCCGACGCCTCGACGGTGATCGAGCGGGTGAGGTCGCCCTCGGCGACGGCGCTCGCGACCTCGGCGATGGCGCGAACCTGGCGGGTGAGGTTGCCGGCCAGCTCGTTGACGTTCTCGGTCAGCCGCTTCCAGGTACCGGAAACCCCCTCGACCTCGGCCTGGCCGCCGAGCCGGCCCTCGCTGCCGACCTCGCGGGCCACGCGGGTCACCTCGGCCGCGAACGAGGACAGCTGGTCGACCATCGTGTTGATGGTCGTCTTCAGCTCCAGGATCTCGCCCCGGGCGTCGACGTCGATCTTCTTCGACAGGTCGCCGTTGGCGACGGCGGTCGTGACCTGGGCGATGTTCCGGACCTGTCCGGTCAGGTTGTTCGCCATGGAGTTGACGTTGTCGGTGAGGTCCTTCCAGGTGCCGGCCACGTTCGGCACCCTGGCCTGGCCGCCGAGCCGGCCCTCGGTGCCGACCTCACGGGCGACCCGGGTCACTTCGTCGGCGAAGGCCGAGAGCTGGTCGACCATCGTGTTGATGGTCGTCTTCAGTCCCAGGATCTCGCCCCGGGCGTCCACGTCGACCTTCTTCGACAGGTCGCCGCCCGCGACGGCGGTGGCGACGTGGGCGATCGCCCGCACCTGCGCGGTGAGGTTCCCGGCCATCGAGTTGACGGAGTCGGTCAGGTCGCGCCAGGTACCGGAGACGCCCTTCACGTCGGCCTGTCCCCCGAGGATGCCCTCGGTGCCCACGTCACGGGCCATGCGCGTGACCTCGTCGGCGAAGGCCGAGAGCTGGTCGACCATCGTGTTGATGGTGTTCTTCAGCTCCAGGATCTCGCCGCGCGCGTCCACGTCGATCTTCTGGGAGAGGTCGCCCTTGGCGACGGCCGTCGCCACATGGGCGATGTCACGGACCTGGGTGGTGAGGTTGCCGGCCATCGCGTTCACCGAGTCGGTCAGGTCGGCCCAGGTGCCGGAGACACCGGGCACGGCGGCCTGCCCGCCGAGGGTCCCTTCCGTGCCGACCTCGCGCGCCACCCGCGTCACCTCGGAGGTGAACAGGGACAGTTGGTCGACCATCCCGTTGAACACCTGGGAGATCTCGCCCATCAGCCCGTCCGCCTCGTCCGGCAGACGGGTGCCGAAGTCGCCGTCCCGCACGGCCGTGAGCCCTGCCAGCAGCTGACGGAGTTCAGGCTCGACCACCGCGGCCGGTCCGGGGTGCTCCCGGCCGGAGGAGCCCCTGGTCGTCGTCTCAGACATGCCCCATCCTCGTTCCCCACCAAGCTTGCGCACACGGACAGTGCGGCCCACGCCGGGCGCCCGACGTCCGTTCCCTCGGGACGGCTCCGGCTGCCGCGATCGTTGCCGTACGGCAATCATGACGACACTACCCCTCCGTGATCGACAAGAGGAGGGCGGTGCCAGGTCATCCGGCCGGAACCCGCCCTCTCCGGCCCCGGGCGGAAGGCATGCGACGCCGCGACCGGGGTACACGCGCGTCGAACCGGGCGGTCTCCCGCCCCGACGACGAGGGGAGCAGTACGTGCTGATGGCCCACCCCGCGGTCCTGCGCAATCTCATCGAGCAGTACGAGACGCTCAAGGTGCTCCAGGCCGAGAACGGCGGCGAAGAAGTACGGCGGCGCATGGACGACTTCGCGTACACGCTGTGCGTCTCCACCGGTACGCGTGACGTGGACGCGGCGCTGATCGCGGCCCGCCATCGCCTGCCGGGCGCGCGCCCCGAGGACGACTCGGTGCTGAGCGCCTGAGCACGGCTGAGCCCGGCACTCTCCGCACGGAGGTGCCGGGCTCGGTCACGCCACGGGCGGGCGCGCGGCGCGGGGCCGCCTACCAGCGGTACCAGCGGCCCGTGCCGCCCTTCGGCCGGGCCACGAAGCCCAGCAGCCACAGGACGAGCACGATGACGGCGATCCACCAGAGCGCCTTGACGGCGAAGCCGGCGCCGAAGAGGAGCAGGACGAGCAGCAGTACGAGAAGCAGGGGAACCATGCGGATGGGCCTCCGTAAGGACGATGGATGACGGAAAGAGAGAGGGACGGGACGATGGATGACGGAAAGGGAGAGGGACGGCCGGACGGCGTACACACGCGCACCGGCCTCCTACGGCGGCGGGAAGCGCCGCCCGCTCAGCCGCGGCGTGCGAAGAAGAGGGCCACCGGGCCGAGGTCGCGCCGCGCGGCCCGCCGCCCGGCCCGGCGCCCCCACCCGTACGCGAGGGCGAGCGCGGCCGCCGTGCCGGCGGCGGCACCGGCCGTCACGGTCCGGTGCGCACGCGCGGCGGCCCACAGGTCGCTCCCGGCGCCGCAGGCCACGTACGCGGCCGCGCGGGCCTTCTCGGCGAACGGCGCGGGCAGGACGCGCGGCTCCTCGGAAGCGGCCGGCTCGTACCCCTCGTCCACGTCGGGGTCGTCCACCCGCGTCGGGTCGGGGTAGTCCGGGACGGCGTAGGGGCCGGTCCAGGGGAACTGGTTCCGTTCGCTGTTCTCCGAAGCACTCATGGGCATCGTCTCGCCGGACTCCCGCACGCTAAACCTGGTGGACCCTGGCCCACCGGCCCCGCCCCGCCCGTTCCCGTCGCGCGCGCTTGACCGCGCCGGTCCGGGACAGACCACCGTCCAGGGTGACGTCACTACTGCCGCAGGCCATCGGGGCGCAACTGTGGGTGCCGGACCGGCAGGTCGTGGCCTTCCGCGGCGACGGCGGACCCGGCATGCTGCTCGGCGACCTGATGACCATCCGCTCCGAACGGCTGCCGGTGAAGCTCGTCGTCTTCGACAACCGTCGCCTCGGCATGGTCAAGCCGGAGCAGGAGCAGGCGGGGCTTCCCGAGTTCGGGACTGGACAACCCCGACTTCGCCGCGGTGGCGGAGGCGCTCGGGCTGACCGGCATCCGCGTCACCGCGCCGGGCGAGCTGGACGAGGCCGTGCGCAAGGCGCTCGCCCTCCCCGGCCCGGTCCTCCTCGACGTGCTGACCAACCCCTCCGAGGTGGCCGTGCCGGAGAGGCCGACGATGTCGCAGGCGTGGGGCTTCGCCATCGCCAAGATCAAGGAGAACCTCCCCTCCGGTGCGCGCTGAGCGGTGAAGCGCCGGATTTCCACGGGTTCGTTCTCGCCGATTCCACTGATCCGACGGACGACGGACCTCGTCCGGCACGCAGAGGGGCGGCCCGCCATCCGGCGGGCCGCCCCTCTGCGTCGTCGTCCTCCCCCCGCCGGCAGCGGTTCCCGGGCCGGTACGCGCCTCGGGTCGGTGGGCCCTGCCGGGTCGTGCTCCGGTCAACTTCTGTCGGCGTAGTGGGTGCGGACCCACAGAGGCAGGGCGAACCAGCAGATCAGATACCAGGCGAGGACGCCGGAGACCAGCCAGGGCACGTACGGGTCGTGCGTCGCCACCCGCAGGATGAGGAACAGGGCGGCCGTCAGCGTCGCGAGCAGCAGCAGGATGCCGGTGAAGGTGAGCCGGGAGGCCCAGACGACGGCCTGGGGCTTGACCCGCCGCCCCGACACGATCCGGTGGAAGGAGACGGGGCCGATCAGCGCGCCCGTCGCCAGCGACCCGAGGACGACCGTGACGAGGTAGATCGTCTTGTCGGTCTGCTCCAGATCGTGGAAGAGGGGGGTGAACACCACGGTGAGGAGGAAGCCGAGGAGGATCTGGACGCCGGTCTGGGCGACCCGTATCTCCTGGAGGAGCTCCTGCCAGCGCCGGTCCGCGCGCTCCTCCTCCGTCTCGCCGCTCCCGTCGTGCCTGCCGGTGGCGGCACCGGTGCCGCCGTCAGGCACTTGTGCCTTCCCGCCGTGCCGCGCCTCCCTCGGCTCGTCCTCCGGCGTACCGCCGTTTCGTTCGTTCACGAAGATCCTCCTCTGAAGCACAGGGCAGGGCAGGAACGGACCCGCACCACCCTGTCCGGTGGCGCTCCGCCCCTGCCCGGTTGCGGACGGCGCGGTGCGGGGCGTCCGCGCCGGGTCTCGGGGGCACGGCGCGGACGTGCGGCGCCCTGGAGCGGGGACGGCACGGCGGAAGCCCCCGTCGAGCGTGGGGGCTTCCGTCCGGCGCGGCACGGTGCGGAGTCAGGCCTGCGGCGTACCGGCCGTTCGCGGGGGCGCGTGGTGACGCCACCGTCCACGACGGGCGTTCCCGCCGTCGCCGGGCGGCCGCCCGCGGTCACCGGCGGCGGGCCCGTCGGCCCGCCCGTTCAGCCCCTCCTGCCCCTCCTGCCCGTCCCGTCCGCGCGGCGCGTCGGGGGTCACGGCGGGAGCGTACGTGCGGTTCTCCCTGCTCCGGCCCGAGGCGCCGGGATCCTCGGACGGGACTACGGCCTCCGGCGGCCGCGACGGCGGCGTCACCGGAGGGCGGGTCGGGCGACGGGGCGGGCGGACCGGTGCGGAGGGCTCCGCCGCGGCGGTCCGGCCGGAGTGCGCGGGCGTGGGAACCGTTCCTGCGGGGAGCCCCCGCACGGGGATGCCGTGCAGGGGGATACCCGGCGTCGGAATGTCCGGCGCGGGGATCCCCGGGTGCGGCGGCTCGCGCCGATGCCCGTGGGTCCGGGGGGCCGTCCCCGGTCCCGACGGGCCACCGGAGGGGTGGGCGAGGCGGCGAGGCCGGGTCGGTCCCATCGGCGCGGCCCACGGCGCCACACGGACGAGGGCTCGGGTCGGGTTCGACATGAGCGCCTCCTGGGTGGGTTCCGCGGGCCGACTGTCCGTCACCCTGCATCCGGTGCCTACCAGTTCGGCTTGCCACTCTTCCCGGGGTCAAACCCCGAGGTGCGAGGAGACGCTCGGCGGTCCGGCCCGCCGGGGCACGTCGTCCCGGGGCGCGGGCTCGGGGCGCGGGCTCGGGGCGGCATGCGAGCGGCCCGCACCTCCACGGGTGCGGGCCGCTCGCGGGTGCCGCCGACCCACGGCAGGGGGGAACCGCGGGTCGTCCGGCGTGAGCGTGTCCCATCGCTCGACACCCGCATGCCCCGCCGACCGGGATCCATGCCACCCGGTCCGGTTTCGCCCGGGGCAGGCCCGGGCGGCTGACCTGCCGCCCCGGGGGCGCGGCGGCTCCGTTCCCCGGCGCCCGGAGACGACGACGCCGAAAGGAGCACCCTGTGACCACCACGGCCCGCGCGAGCATCCGGCGCGAGGACGACCGGACCCGCATGACCCGCTGGGACTTCGAACCCGGTCAGTCCACCGGTCGGCTCGTCCACGCGTACGACTACGTCGTCGTCCCCGTCAGCAACGGGGGCGGACCCGGGTGATAGGTGCAGGCGGCACGGTCACCGTCTCCGAGCTCCGGGCGGGCGAGTCCTACGACCCGCCCGGGCGGCCGGCGGCGGCGAACGCGAGGTCGTCAACGCGGGCTCCGCCCCGCTGGTGTTCGTCGAGATCGAGCTGAAGTAGCCCGCCGAGGGACGGCCCCGGGCATGCGACCGCCCCGCATAGGGAGGGGCCCGAACGGGGCGGTCGCGAGGCCGTCGGCGCGTGGCGTGGGGGGTGGCCGCGGGCCGACGGCAGGGAGAGGTGGTCCTGCGGCGGGTGCCGTGGCCCGCCTACCCGCCCCTCGGGCGGCCATGCACCCTTCTTCGCCCCACGCGCGGCCGGCACGCGTCCGGCCGCGCTTCGGCACGGCCGGACGGACGGAACGAGGGCGGGTACGTTCCTCGGCGACGGTCGTCCGCAGGCCGGGAGACCGGCTACGCCCCCGGCCAGGCGGTCGTCCGATGCACGGTCAACCCGGCAGGTACCGGGGGCGCGGTGTCGTCCGTTCCCCGCCGCGACATCCGGTGGCGCCGCCTCCCGTCGGCGTGGCCCGCGGCACACGGAAGGGGTGTAGCTCTGCCGGCCAGAGCGCCGGTCTCCAAAACCGGATGCCGCAGGTTCGACTCCTCATCCCTGCCGAGGGCGCGCCGGCGCCGGATCCTCAGACCGATCCGCGCCAGCCGCCTGTCTGCAGGCCGCCGCGCTCCTCGATGAACGACTTGAACCGCTTGAGGTCGCCGGCCGCCTTGCGCTTGACGAACCCGAGCTTGTCGCCCGTCTGTTCCGTCAGCCCCTCGGGGGCGAAGTCCATCTGGAGCATGACCTTCGTCCGGGTGGCGTCGAGACGGTGGAACGTGACGACGCCCGCCTGGCGGGCCTCGCCCTCGACCGTCGTCCACGCGACGCGTTCGTCCGGGATCTGCTCGGTGATGACGGCGTCGAACTCGCGCCGCACCCCGCCGATCTCCGTGACCCAGTGGGTGAGCGTATCGGTACGCTGCTCGATCCGTTCCACGCCGTCCATGAAGCGCGGGAACGTCTCGAACTGGGTCCACTGGTCGTAGGCGGCGCGCACCGGGACCTCGACCTCGACCGACTCCTCCACCTTGGACATGGCGACACCTTTCTCTCGGACGGGGATCGTCTCCCCGTCGGGGACGTGCTGCTGCGCTGTGCGTACCGGGGTGGACCGGCGGCCTGTCAGAGGCCGCCCATGCCTCCCGGGAAGGGCCAGGACGTGCGGTAGTACTGGCCGATCTCCTCGCGGTACTGGCGGTCCGCGAGGTGCTTGTCGGAGACGAACTCGGGCGAGTCCTTCACCTGTTCCTTCGACAGGGCGAGGTGGAGGGTCTGCTCCTCCAGGTCGACGCGGGTCACTGCCCGCGCCGGGATGAGCACCTCCTTGCCGAAGATCCAGACGCCCGTGTCGACGACCAGGTAGGAGTCGTCCACCTCGTCGGAGTGCTTGTCCACCTTGCCGATGTGCCCGTCGGAGGCCTCGACGCGCCACCCGGTGAGATCGGTACCCGCCAGGTGGCCGGACTCGGTGCTGAAGGACCACAGATGGTCGGTCATCGCTGTCACTCCTCTGTCGCTGTGTTCGTGCCGGGCGCGGCGCCGGACGTGCGGGCCGCCTCAGAGCAGGTCACGACGGTCGTCGGTGACCGTGGGCGCCACCGGCGGGACCACCATCCGGCGGCGGCGCAGAACGCTGGTGTAGACGGCGGTCGCGAGCAGGCCGACGCCCATCAGGATCAGGGCGACCAGATCGAGGTCGACCGCTGCGAGCTCCCAGTCGGTCGCGAACGTGAGGATGGCGCCGACGGCGATCATGATGATGAACAGTCCCAGACCCATGGTGGGTTGCTCCTCCCCTGCGGGTTGGACAACGTCCGCGTACCCGGGTCTCCGGAGATCATTCCGCCGTCCTCGGAGACGTGCGGACCGGGTCCCTCCCGGCCCCGTGAGCACGGCGGAACGTCGATTCGCCGTCTTCCAGGGGATGTTCATGGACGGACGGGGCACGCGTTCAGCCGCGGACCCGCGCACGCACCGGCGGGCGACGCACCCGCCTCCCGGCCCGTCGCCAGAGAGCCGGCCACACCCCCAGGGAGACCCCCGATGCAGGTCCGAGCGAGGCCCGTACATCCGGACGTCACATGGACGGCCCGTACCGTCGCCGGGCGCTACCGGCTCGACGGTCTCCTGGGCCGGGGCGGCACGGCGGACGTGTACGAGGCGCTGGACCTGCGGCTAGGGCGCCCCGTGGCGGTGAAGGTGTTCCGGCCCGCGGGCGCCCGCCGGACCGACGCCCAGTGCGGCGAGGAGGCCCGGTTGCTGGCCCGGATGCACCATCCCGGCCTGGTGACCCTCTACGACACGGGCCGCGACGAGAGCCGGCCGTTCCTGGTGATGCAGCTCGTCCGGGGGACGACCCTGCGGCGGCGGATCGCCTGCGGGGTCCTCACGCCCGCCGAGACCTGCCGGACGGGGGCCGCCCTGGCCTCGGCCCTCGCCCATGTGCACGCCCACGGCGTCGTCCACCGCGACGTCAAGCCGTCGAACATCCTGCTGGACCGGTCGGACACCCCGCACCTCACGGACTTCGGCATCTCCCGCCGCGTCGAGGCCGCGGACGACGCCCCCGAGGGCGCGGGCACCCTCGTCGGCACCGCCTCCTACATGGCGCCCGAGCAGGCCCTGGGCCGCAAGACGGGGCCCGCGGCCGACGTGTACAGCCTGGGCCTGGTGCTGCTCGAAACCCTCAAGGGTGAGGCGGAGTACGGCGGAGCGCCGCTGGAGGCGGCGCTGGCGCATCTGCACCGCCCTCCGGTGCTGCCGTCCGGCCTCCCGGCGGAACTCGCCCGCCTGCTCACGGCGATGACCGACCGCTCCCCCGAGGCCCGCCCGGACGCCACCGCCTGCGCGCGGATCCTCGCCGAGCCGCGGACCGCGGGACGCACGTTCACTCCTTCCGCCGCACCCGGCTCCCAGGAGGCGGGGGTACACCGTTCGCACCGGGCGCCCCGGCCGCGCCGGTCCTCCGCCGCCCGGCCCGGGCGGCCCGCCGCCGGGAGGGCAGTGGCGGCGACCCTCGTCACACTCGGGCTCACGCTGACCGGCTCGCTGGGCAGCGCGCCCGCCGGCGAGGCGGCGCCCCGGGACGGGGCGGCGGACGGGACCCTGACGAGCGCACCGGCGTTGCCACTCCCCACGCGAGCGACCGTCTGAGACTCCCTGCCTGACGGTCGATCAGGATCCGTGGGGTGTGAGACGGCCGCTTGGGGCAATACGGAGTGCCAGGACACGGAAGGAAGGCGGGGGCGTTGCCGGAGGCCGGGTCCGGAGGCGGTGCGCCGGCCTCCTCCCCGCGTACTTCCGGTAGGTGGCGACCTCTCGGGAGCCGTCCCGCGCGTTCCACATCGGAGGAGAATCCCATGACCGCACTGCTGGACCGCATCAAGCGATTCGCCCGCAGCCCCCAGGGCCGTGGCGCGGCGGCGTCCCTTCGCCGCGCCACGGCCGACCCGCGCAGGCGCGCCCAGGCACGCCGCCTGTTCGGCAGGCTGCGCCACCGCTGACGCCTGCTCGCCCGGCCCTCACGGCCGGAGCGTCGACGCCCCGCGCGAGGTACCGCGCGGGGCGTCGGTGCGTGCGCGGCGCGTGCGCCACCGCCGCGCGAAGGCGCCGTACGGCCAGGATCGCCGGAGAGGAGCGACTGCGGGGAAGCGGTGCCGGACATGCCGCCGGCCCGGCGGTGCGGGCCGCGAGGCCGATCGCACCGCCGGGCACGGGGGTACCCCCGGGCGTCAGGTGGACAACAGGCGCTGGAGCAGGGCGCGGTACTGGCAGAGTGCGAGGCGCAGGCTCTCGGTGTCGGCCTCCAGGCCCTGGCTCCACTGCCCCTCCAGGTTGTGCCGGTGCCGGGCGAAGGTGTCCGCCAGGGTCCCCATCACGTCCCCGACGAGGGCGTCCGCCGCGTGAACCGCCTGGCGGGGGTCGTCGACGAACCGGCCTTGGACCTCGTGCCAGCGGCGGCGGAACTCCCCTTCCTCGGCCGGGCCGAGGAGATCGGGGATCCCCTCCGCGTCCGCTCCGGCGGCGCCGGGTCGCGCGGCGCGTCCGTCGTCCGGAACCTGCGACCGCTCCTGCGGCTCGGGGGCGGCGTGCCGGGCGGGACCGCCGTGGGCCGCGGGCGCCGGGCCCGGGAGCGCGGAGGGCGGGGGCGGGGTCTGGGGCATGGCCGGCGGGTACGCGAGGGGCGTCCTCTGAACCGGTACCTGCGGGGACGCCGCGGGCGGGGGCGGCGGGCCGCCGGGGCCGCCGGAGCGGGACTGATCGTGCCTGGGCCGACCGGGCTGCGGCTCATCATGCTGCGGCCCGCCCTGTGAAAGCTGGTCGTGCCGGGGCCGACCCTGCTGGGGCCCACCCTGCTGCGACGCGCCCTGCTGAGGCTGGTCGGGCTGGGACGGGGTCGGTGCGACCGTCGGGCTGCCCGGGGCCGCCGAACCGGTCGCGGGGCCCGACGGCGTGGGCGGGACGGAGGACGGGGCCTGGGGCGCGACCCCCCGGCGCCCGTCCGGCTCCTCCGCGCCGGACTGCCGCGGCGGGGCCGGTGCGACCGTCGGGCTGTGCTCCGGCGGGCGCACCGCGTCGCCTCCTGTCGTCGCGGGCCCGGGACGGCCGGGGCCGGACCTGCCCTGTCCGGTCCGCGGCTCGGGGCGGTCAGCCGGCTCGGGGCGGCCCTCCGACCGCTCGGGGTACTCGCCCGTCGGGTCCGCGTGGTGTCGTCGACCCGGCGCCCGGGTCGTGCGCTCGGACGTCTCGTGGTTTCGCATCTCTCCTGCCTCCGCGTCAGGACCGGCGGGTGCCGGTCGGCTCGCCGTCGGCGAGCAGGTCGTCGAAGAGGGTGCGGTAGTGCATCATCGCGCCCCTCAGCTGTTCGGTGGTGGCGGCGTTGTGTGTGCTCATCGCGTGGACTTCCAGGGCCGCCCGGTAGTACTCAAGGGTGCGGCCGTGCCGCACCGACAGGTCACGCAGCCGCTGCTCGTAGCCCTCGTCGGGGTAACCCCGGTCGCGCATCAGGGCCGCCACCAGTTCGCCGGCGTCGTGGACGGCGGCCTCGGGCCGGTCCACGAACTCCTCCTGGACGCGCATCCACCGCCGCGCGTACTGCTCCCGCGCCTCACCGGGCACCGGCTTGATCTCCAGGTCGGCGAAGCGGCGTTCGCGGGCGTCCAGTTCCTGCTCCGCGGCCCGCCTGTTGCCGGTCGCCTCGACGACCCGTTCATACTCGGGCCCGAAGCGGTCGCGCAGTCGCGATCGCCGCCGGCGGTCCACCGTCACAGCGGCGGCGAACCCGACCACGACGACGGCCGCGACGACGACCAGAACGATGCCGATCGACATCGGTTCTCACCCCTTCGCGTTCTCTCGGAGTCGCGCTCTTCCGTCCCCCGGCCGTTCGGGGGCCCGGGACTCAACGAGGTCCGGGTGCCCCTCACCCAAGAAGGCAAACCGGGCATCCAGGACGGGGCGGGCGGCATCCGGAGGCGAGCGGACATGAGAGCGGGTGCGAGGGCGGGGGTCGCGGCGGGACACGCGAACCGCACCGAGTCGGTGCGGCTGAGCCGGCCGTGCTCCGGCAGCGGGGAACGTTCGGGATGGATCCCGGTCGTGGACGGCATCGCCCGGATGGACGTCCTGCGGGTCACTGCCCCGGACATCGACACGTCACTCCCGCACCGGCGCGAGGCCCTCGTCGGCCCGGTCGCCATGCTCCTGGCCACCAGGCAGCCGTTCGGCGACATCCTGGCCCGGGGACCCATGCGCACCCGGTCGATGGGCTTGCAGACGGAGCTGCTGTGGGCCTTCATGCCGCCGCGCACCACCGCACGGCGGCGGTGATCTCCAGCGCCGTCCTGGAACCCGCGTACGACGTTGGCGGGGACGCGTACGACCACAGCCCGGCGGGAGACGTCCGGCATCTGACGCTGCCGGAGGCCATGGGCCACGACCTGGCGTCCGGCGGCCGCAGCGCCGCGGCGCCGGCGCCTGTCGCTCCACACGGCTCGCCGACGGCGGCCCCGACGACATCGCGGTGGAGATCGACCGCACCCTGGAGCCCCGGATCGCGGAACGGTTGCCGACCTGCGTGATCGGCGACCTCGACACCGCCACCGGCCCACTGGAGTGGATCGACGCGGCCACCCCGCCCCCGCTGCTGATCCGCGACCGGCGCATCGTGACCGGCGCGCTCAACGGAACCCTCCGCCCGCCCCTCGGACTGACCGGCTACGGCGTCGGTCCCCCACCCGTCCATACGGCGCAGCTGCGGCCCGGCGACCGGCTGCTGCTCTTCACCGACGGCGTCACCGACGCGCGCCCCGCCACCGGCGAGCTGAGCCGTTCGGCGAGCGGCGCCGGGCCGACATCGTCGTCCGCGTCTGACCGAGGGTCTTCCCGCGCCCGAGGCGCTGCGGCGCCTGATCCAGCGCATCCGTCAGCCGGCGTGCCCCCGCGTCTGCTCCTCGCGCCCCACCCCGGGGCGCTGGTACTTGGCGGCGTGACCGCCGGCGCCCTTCCGGTCGGTGGCCTCACGGCCGGCGGTCCCGCGGCGTTCGCCGGCCTCGCGGCCGCCGCCGGAGGGGCCCCCGGAGGACACGGCCTCATCGGCCTCCCTCCGGGCCTCCTCGTCGCCGCTCTCCCCCACCGCGTCGGCAGGTGTGGTGCGCGGCCGGCTGCCGCGGCCCTCGTCCGTCCTGCGCTGCTTCTTCTCGCCCATGGCGTCTCCTCCGCTCAATCGCTCAATCGCGGGACGTACGCGTCCCTCCTCATCGCTCCGGCCCCTCCTCCGGGGCGGACCAGGAATCCCGCCTCGCCTCCGCGGGCGGCGGCTGGGCGACACGGGCGTTCCGCCGCCCACGGGCGACGCGCCGGGATCCCCACCAGAACGCGGCGACCAGCACGGCCACCAGCACCACTCCCACCAGGATCAGGAGCAGTGAGGACGATCCGGACGCGGCGAGTCCGGAGGCGGTAACTAGGGAGAGCACCATGAATCTGCCTTCCTGATGGGATGAAAACAGGGCAAACAGTGATGCTGGCGCGGCTACCCCGGCATCGGCGAAGCAATCGCGGCGCGCACCGTGCCGGAAGAGAGTCCGCCCTCGCTCCCCCGTTCCGGCGCGGGCCGGGGCCGACGGCACGGCCCCGGCCCAGCCCGGCCGCGGCCGACGCCCTCCCCCGGAGCAGGACCGGGACCGCGAGGTGCGGTCCGGCCGGACCGCCCGGAAGGCCTCGGCCCGCAGGACACCGGCACGACGTGACGGGATCGGTGAGGTCGCGGCGATGCACTCGGCGGTGGAGGTGCTCTCGCAGCTGCTGGGGCACGTCCCCGAGTCGATCTCCGCCCTCCCGCGTCGACGCGGGAGGACATGACCGAGGAACAGGAGGAGGAACCCGGCGCCACCCTCCTCGCCCTGCACGCGCGCATGACCGAACTGTGCGAGGAGCACGGCTACACCCTCGAAGAGCTCAACCTGGACCTCGGCCCGCTCGGCACACTGCTGCCCCCGACCGCTGAGGAGCGGTCGGGGGCAGCAGCCGGGCGGCCGACAAGGGGAGGAGGGGTGCCGGACCCGCGGAACGGTGTCACCTGCGCCCGGCGAAGAGCCGGTGGCTGGCGTCGACTGCGTCGATCCAGGTGCGGAGCGTGCCGCCGAGGCGGTCGGTGAGCATCTCGCCGAAGCTGCGGACATGTCCGGCCGCCTTGTCCAGTTCAGGGCAGCGGGCCAGGACCTCCTTCAGGCCGGCGCGGTCTTCCTCGGCCAGGGTCGAGGGGTGGCGGGTGAGCCAGCCGGTCACCTGCCGCACCGTCGGCGGCCGCGGCGGTGCGGCGGTCGGAGCCCCGCGCAAGGTGGCGATGTGGGTGCGGACCATGCCGTAGGTGACGGGAGCCTGCTCGGCAACCAGCTCGCCGTGCAGCTTGGTGACGCTGGTGCATCCCTCGGCGAATCGCCGCTCCAAGTAGGGCTTGTAGGGGTCCAGCCTGCTGGGCCGGGACCTGTTCTCGCGGATGGTGTCCTGCCAACGTGCGGCGTTCGTGTACCGGAGCACGGTGTTGAGACCCAGCCCAGGTGCCGGGCGATCGCCCGGCGTGAGTGGCCCTGGGCCAGCATCTCGTGGACCAGGGCGTGTGCGGCCTTCTTACGTTCGGCCCGCCGGCCGACGGGTGCCGCGTCGTTCTGCGGCCGATCGGAAGCCGGTCAGGTGTCCTGCGGCAGCACGCCGCTGGGCGTCGGGTTGCGCAGGCAGTCGCGGTGGGCGGCGACGCAGGTCTCCACGGCCCGGCCGAGCCCTGCCACAGATGGAAGCGGTCTGCGACCTGCAGAGCATCGGGGGCGCCGCGTCGAGCGCCCTCGGCGTAGGCGCCCGCCCGGTCCCGGCAGATGATCTCCACGCCGGGATGGCGGAGCAGCCAGGCGGCCAGTGGCCCGGCTTCACGCGTCGGGAGCACGTCGACCACGCGATGGTCTTCGACGCTGGTCAGCACGGTGGAGTAGGTCTGGCCGCGGCGGATGGCGAAGTCGTCCACGCCCAGCACCCGCGGAGTGCTGAACTGTGGATCGGGCAGCGCCATGACCCTGCGTAACAGGGTCATCCGTCCCGCGTCGAAGCCCAGCTGGGCGGCCAGCCGGGCGCCGGCCCGTCCGGCCAGCGCGAGCCCGACTCGCTCGAGGGCATGGTTGAGCCGAGTGGTGAACCGTGCGTACGGTGCGGCCAACTGGGAGAACGGCTCGGCGAACGTCCGGCGCGAGCAGTCCGTCGACCCGCAGATGAAGCGCCGGACCGTCAGACGTCAAGGCGTACGCCGTCTCACACCAGCCAGCCCCTCGCAATCGAACACCGAGGTAACACTCCGCAACGGCTCCCCAAGATCTGTGCCAGAACCGAGAACCGAGAGCATTTGTGGCTCAACGGCGAGAGCACCCCGTACCGCGGAAGAGCGATGTCGCCGATTTTCGAGAGCACCTGGGTGCTTCCAGTGCTTCCCTCGGGAACTTGGTTGTGCTCTACACGACGAGGGCTCTGGTGCTACCGAACCCCGACCAGGTCCTGTCCGGTCGATCATGTGGCGGCTCCGTGCCCGAGTCGTTCCTGTGCACATGGGGCGGGAGCGACCCGCTCGGGCCAGCCCGTGGATGCTGTCCTATGGTTCCGGGGCTAGTAACTCTCTCGCAGCTGCGGTCCTGACAACCACCGACCTGTGTGAAGCGATCGGCGCGGTGCGTACCTGGGGCCGGACCCCGCGGCTGTTCGGTGGGATCTGGACGGATGGCCTGCGGTTCCCGAGGCCGGGCTGGAAGAGATCTCGCAGAAGTACGCCTACCTCACGCTGACCGTGAACTCCCGGGACCGGAGCGACGACCAGACCGCCCGAGTCCACTGGCTGGCCGATCAGGTGAGTGGACGCTTCACAGGCAGGGTAGAGCTGGCGCCTGTGTAACCTCACCAAACGCTCTATCCGCCTCGGCCACCCCCGGTCTTCCAGCGTCAGGCTCCACGGTCGGCCCCTGCGGACCGCCTCCGCACCCTTGCGCCGCAGAACCGTCACCAGCTTCCCGAACTGCCGCGGGCTCAGCCCGGTGAAGGGGGCCATCCATGACGGCTCCGGCGCCGTGATCGCACCAGCCACCACAAGAGTTGACCTCGGCCCCGTCCGCGACCGGCGGCAGCGCTTGGTGGTCGGGTGCGGGGAGTAGTCGTCGCAGACGATGGCGATGCGGACGTAGGCCACGTAGAGGCTGCGCATGTAGCGGCAGAACTCCGGGAATTTCGAGCGGTTCTTGGTCTTCTTGATGTGGCCGTAGAGCTTGTTCTTGCCCAGGTCGTAGGCGGCGAACAGATGCCGCACCCCGTACGGTCGCGTGTAGGTCGCCCGCCGCCTCAGTCTGGGATCACGCTCGGGGTCCTTGTGCTTGCCGCCGAGTTCGGCCCACTGCCGGCCGGGATGTGGCTGGAGGTTGAGCGGGCCGAACTCGTCCATGCAGAACACGACGGCCGGTTCCCCGCCCTCGGGTATGACCTCCTCGTCGGCGATGGCATAGAGGTGCTCGACCCGGGCCTTCTTGGCCTCGTAGTCAGGGTCGCGGGTGGTCTTCCAGGTCTTCACCCGTTGAAAGGGGACGCCCTCCTCACGGAGCAGGACCCGAAGGCCTTCGTGGCTGATGTCGTCGGCCACCCCCTCTGCGACCAGGAAGTCGGCCAGTTTGACCAGGCTCCAGGTCGAAAAGCGGCAGGCCATGCTCGGCCGGCTTGGACTTGGCGATCTTCTTGATCTCTCGCCGCTCGGGCAGGGTGAAGGTCCTCGGACGTCCGCCCTTGTACTTCGGGTAGAGCGCCTCGAACCCGTCGACGTTGAAGTCGTGGATCACATCACGCACCCGGTCAGGGCTGGTGAACGTCACCTCGGCGATCTTCGCCACCGACATGCCCTGCGCGGACAGCAACACCATCTGCGCGCGCCGCCACGTCACGACCGATCCGGTGCCTCTGCGAATGATCCGCAGTAACCGCAGGCCCTCATCGTCATCGCTCTCACGAACCCGCACCCGTTCAGCCAAGCGCGCAGCCCGGCAGTGACCGGAACCGGCAGACGGCTTCGACTGCATCACATCGTCCGGCGTCTCCTCAGCTCGGCAAGCCATGCGCGTACTTGCTCGTCGTCGTGCAGGTAGCCGCCGCTCTCGTCCGCAGGGAGATCGATGCCGTGGAGGAGACTCAGCGCCCACCAGGAGACGTAGTCCCAATCGAGTCCGTCGTCGGCCACCCATCGCCCGGCCCAGCGGTCGACCTCGTCCCGGGTCAACCGACCCTCGACAAGCGCGACGAAGAGGTCTTCGATCTCATCGAGAGTCGGCTGGCCGCTGGTATCCATGCCCTGACCGTACCGGCAGGTCAAATGTTGGCTGATGCGGCACCAGGCCGCAGGCGTCCGCCTGCCGGCCTCGGGCCGGCCCGCGGTGAAAAGCGACAGGAACAGCGTGTCGCCCTCCATCCGCACCATCGCCCGCCTCCCGTACGCCTCGACGTCCCGGATCCCGCGCGTCGTGGGCAACTCCTGCGACCCGAACGCGGCAGGACACGCCTTCTGCGCGTTCTGCTCCAGCTGCCGACGTGTCTCCGGAGCCAACAGAGCGCAGGCCCGAACGTGGTCGTCGGCCGCCGCGGCGGCGGTTTCGAAGGCGGCTGCCGCCGCAGCCGCGGCGTCGCGGCGCCGGGTTTCCGCACCCCGTCGCTCCGAACGCCACCGCGGCCGCCAGAAGCAGCCGGCCCCAGGGGCGCCCGGTCGGCCTGTGCCGCGATCCGGTCACTTCGAGTCGGCGCTGGGAACGGCCAGCGGATCGCGCGCCCTCGTCGGCGATCCGACGGCGTTCGGCCGTGTCGTCGTCCGGGGTCTCGAAGCGCTTGAACAGCTTCTCGACGGTCTCGTGGTCCTCGCGCAGCAGCACGATGGCATCCATGCGGCCGCCCTCGTCAGGTGTTGACGCGCCTGTTGGTGCCCTCGTGGGCCGTCGGCCTGGTCGTCGTCGAACCAGTGGTCGCCGGCTGCGAGGCAGCGGAGGGAGTGACCGATGTGTGCGGGCAGGACGACCGTGGCCGCACGCATGCCGTCGCCGCGTACCTGGAGAGGGTGCGCCGTGGGGTTCCAGTGGTTGACGTCACCGACGACGCCCACCGGCCGGGCCGGGCTGTCGGCGGGAAGGACGAACGTGACCTGCGTGCGGCCCTTGAGCTGTTGCGTTCGAGCACGTGGGACGACTCCTGACGGGCGGGGGCTGGGAGCGGCCCATGCACCCACGCCCGGCACACGCGGCCGCAGGCGTCACCGTCACCCACCTGGAGACCGGGGCGGAGCTCCCCTCCCCACCGGACACCTCAGGTGAGCACGTCCACCGCAACCCCGGTAGGGACTGCCCCGTCGAAGCCTTGGTAGTGGCCACGAAATGAGGCGAGATCCCTGTGAGCAGTGGCGTGTCCCTCTCCGAAGGGGCCGTCGAGGCCCGCCGGCACATGAAGGGACGCGGGAGATCAACACGGTGGTGTTGCGCCGTGCGGATCTCGCGGACGTCTTGGAGGTGGAGGTGGAGGCCAACTTGACCCACGAGGAGCTTCTCCAGGCACTGCCCGCCGAGGAGCCGCGGCTGGTCATCCACGAACTGTCCTTCGCCTCCCGGGAAGGCGCACGGTAGACACGAACAGCTGCTGATCCTCTGGAAGCCCGCTGCTGCCGGCGGCGCCCAGAGGGAGAGCTACGCGGGGGCCTACGCCTTTCTGACGGACTGCCTTGCCGACGTCCGCGTCCATCTGACCGCTCCACGGCCGGAGTACCGAAAGCTCGTCACTCAGGTGGGCTGAGACCGCCGCGCGGAGGAGCCCGGACCGAACAGCGGCGCCCGAACCACAGCCATCTACGGTCCGGGCGAGTCCGGGCTGGGGTGCCAGCCTCCGCCCTGGCCTGGGCGGGAGTGTGTGGCTGCCCGAAGTCAGTGGCCCAGGGCGTTCTTCAACTGCTGCTTGGTCATGGTCGAGCGGCCCTCGATGCCGCGCTTCTTCGCCTCCTGGTAGAGGTCGTCCTTGGTGCGCTCGGATGAGCCGCCGCCACCGCCGGACTTCTCGCCGCCCCGCTGGGATGCGGACTTTCCCTGGGTGGAGCTGCGGCTTGACGTCTTGCTCTCCCCCGATCGCGCGCGTTCCTTGTTGACGGTGCGGGAGGCCATTTCCTTGGCTCGGGACTCAGACATCCCGCGCTTCTCTCCGGATTCCTTGATGTGCTCGTACTGGCGCTCGCGCTTGGGGCTACAAAGCCATCGTGTGCGCCTCCAGGGGCGCCCGCATCTCGCGCTGATGCCGGAGGGCGCACCAGCCCGTGGCCGAGGTTTCCGGGCCGGTTTCCGGGTGTCTCCGGCCGTTGCGCGGGCAGTGCCATGCGTTCAGTCCCGACGCCGAAGCGGGGATCGCCCACCGCTCCCGATCGGCGGCGGTGCCGTGCAGGGGGCGCGGAGGCCTCACATGGCTACCGGATTCGGAACGCGAACGAATCGCCGGGCCGACGGCGACCCCCACACCCCTACCGTCCTCGACGCGACCGGTGAGATCGACATCCAGCATGCGGGTGAACTGGAAATCCTGATCACGACGGACGCTCCCAGTCACCAGATGCTGCGACCGCTCGACGTGCTGCGGGACGGGGCCCTCTCCCGCCGACGCCAGGAAGCCCAGCGGTACGGGCGTGCCCAGGGGCCGCAGAGACGTCGCCATGACGTGGCGCGCGCCGGGGTGGGGTTCCGCCTCCTCCCGAGCGGCGACTGGCTCCGTGGGGGCTCACCTGCCTTCGGCACCTGCCCAGCTCGGTGCGGGGGACGCCGAACCAATGCCAGCCGTGTCAGGTGGTGCGCTCTGGGTAGGCGCCGTACATCGAGGCGTTCTGCGGTGACGCAGCATGTCTCCGGCGATCGGATCGCCGATCCGTGGGGACGCCGCACCCCCTACGGTCAGGGCGGGCAGTGGCCCGTACGCACGGACACCTTGCCTGGCCGAGGGGGTGGCCGAGCGGGAGGTCGACGCGTGGGTGCGGGCGGCGTCGCTGCTGCATTCCTACGGTGACGCGATGGACGTCGTCGTCCGGGACGGCCGGATCGTCGGGGTCCGGGGCAGGGCCGGCGACCGCGTCAACCGGGGCCGGCTGGAGCCGAAGGACCTGTACGCGTGGCAGGCGAACGCCTCGGCGGACCGGCTGCCCCGGCCACTGGTCCGCGAGGGCGGACGCCTCGTCGCCAGCGACTGGCCGACGACGATGGGCCGCATCGTCGCCCGGTCGCGGGAGCTGATCGCGTCCCGCCGTCCAGAGGCGGTGGCGTCCTACACCTCGGGCCAGCTCTTCCTGGAGGAGTACTACACGCTCGCCCGTGCCGGGATCGGCACCCCGCACCTGGACGGCAACACCCGTCTGTGCACGGCGACGGCGGCCGAGGCCCTCAAGGAGTCCTTCGGCAGCGACGGCCAGCCCGGCTCGTACGAGGACATCGACCACGCGAATGCGATCGCCCTGTTCGGGCACAACATCGCCGAGACGCAGGTCGTCCAGTGGATGCGGATCCTGGACCGGCTGGACGGAGACGAGCCGCCCCGTCTGCTGTGCGTGGACCCGCGGCTGACGCCGGTTGCGCGCCGGGCGACCGTACACCTCGCGCCCCGGCTCGGCACCAACGTGGCGCTGCTCAATGCCCTGCTGCACGAAGTCATCCGGCGCGGCTGGACCCACCCGGGATTCATCGCTCGTCACACGGTCGGATTCAAGACGCTGCGCCGGCAGGTAGAACCGTGCACGGCGCGGTGGGCCTCGGGCATCTGCGGTGTGCCGGCGGCGACCTGGGGAGAGAAGACGGACACCTTCACCAACGCAGACCGCACCGTCCACCTGTCCGAGAAGGACGTGGACCCACCTGGCGACGCCCGCCCGGACCTGGACATCTTTCTCGAGTATGCGGCCCGCATGGGTTTCGAGGACAAGGACGGCGGCCGCCTGGTCCACTGGAGCGGCCCGGAGGAGGCCTTCGAGGCGTGGAAGCGGTGCAGCGCCGGACGGCCCTGCGACTACACCGGCCTGAACTACGAGAAACTCCGCGGCCCCAGCGGCATCCAGTGGCCGTGCACCGAGCACGCCCCCGACGGCACGGACCGCCTCTCCGCCGATGGTGTGGAATGGGCACGCCCGGACCAGTGCGAGACGTACGGGAAGGACCTGGTGACGGGCGAACCGCTGGGCGAGGAGGCGTACCGTTCGATGAACCCGGACGGGAAGGCGCTCATCCGGCCCTCCCCCTACGTTCCGCCACAGGAGTGGCCTGACGAGGACCACCCCTTCCAGCTGACCACCGGGCGCACCCGCTACCACTTCCACACCCGAACCAAGGCGGGCCGGGTGCCCCAGCTTGTGGACGCCGCCCCGGACGTGTGGGTGGAGATCGCGGACGCCGACGCTGCCCGACTCGGACTGGCAGAGGGCGACCTCGTCGAGGTCACTACCCGGTGCGGGGCCCTGCGCGGCCGCCTGCGGGTCGGCTCCGTACGCCCGGGCGTCCTGTTCGTCCCCTTCCATTACGGCTACTGGGACACGCCGGGCGGTAAGCCGGGGACACCTGGGCGCGCCGCGAACGAGGTGATCGCCACCCACTGGGATCCTGCCTCCAAGCAGCAACAGTTCAAGACACTGCGTCTTCTCCCGGAGCCCGACGTCCAGACGCCACAGGGCGGCGATCTGGTTCTCTGCCAGGGCCTTGGTTCGGTCAGGCGGTGCCGGCCGCCGCTCGATGCCGATCGTCGGATCGCCTTCGATCCAGCCCTGGCGCTGCCACCAGCCGATCGCCTTGCACGGGATGGACAGCTCCCGGTTGACGGTGTCGGCGCCCATCTCGTCCGCCCGCGCAGCCGCCAGTTCGGCCAGTACCTCCGGCAGCGCCGGGTCGTCGATCGCGGCGACGGGGAAACCGGGTGGCTTCGCGCCCCCGGCGGGCGGGCCCGGTCGGCGCTGGCTCGCCCGTGAGCTTCCATCCCCATGTCGTCAGCGAGATCCGGTAGATCCGCTCCACCCTTGCGACACCGCGCCGGGGGACGTATCCGTCGGACTGGGCGCGGGTGGTGGCCTCAAGAAGCGACGGTTATTTGACCTCAAGGTAAAAAACGGAGCTATGGTGGTGCCATGGGCAGGCCGAAGCAGTTCGATCCGGACGTGGCGGTAGAGCGCGCGATGGGTGTGTTCTGGCGCAAGGGGTACGCGGCAACGACGCCTCAGGACCTCGTGGACGAGATCGGCATCGGCAAGGGCAGTCTGTACAACACCTTTGGCAGCAAGCGCGCGTTGTTCGAACGGGCGCTCGCACGCTATCGCGACTCGCAGGCCGCTTGGCTGACGGAACTCCTCGATCATCCCGGTTCGGCGAAGGACCGGCTGCGCGGTGCACTGGAGGCCTTGGTCGAGCTCGACCTGGGCGACCAGGATCGGCGCGGCTGCATGGCGGTCAACACCGCAGCCGAGCTGGCCCCCTCGGACGCCGGGACGGCCGACACCGTACGCAAGATGTTCGCGCGTACAGAGGGCGCATTTCGGGCGACTGTCGAGGAAGGTCAGCGGGCCGGCGAGATCGGCGACGGACGCGACGCGGCGGCGGTGGCCGCCTGGTTGCTCGCGACGGTGATCGGCATGCGGGTACTGGCGAAGACCGCCGAGGATGCGACGCAGTTGGAGCGGGTCGTGGACGCGGTGATGGGGTCGTTGTAGTCGGCGCTATCGGTCGTTGGCTTTTTATGCACTTGTTTTGTACCTGTAGTTCAAAAACCTGAAGGAGTCTGACATGGAACTCAATCTCGTCAGGAAGACAGCGGTCGTCACCGGGGCCAGCCGAGGCGTCGGCCTCGCGATTACGCGGCAGCTCGTCGCCGAGGGGGTCCGAGTGGTCGGCGCGGCCCGAACGATTACGGCCGAACTGAAGGAGACCGGCGCCTACCCGGTCGCGGCCGACCTGAGTACGCCGGAAGGCGCCGAGGAACTGGGCGCGCGGGCACTCGCAGAACTCGGCGGCGTGGACATCTTGGTCAACAACCTGGGCGGTGGAGACGCGTTCACCCTGAACGGGTTCCTTACGACCGATGACGCCCTATGGGCGCAGAGCTTCGAAGTCAACCTGTTCGGCACGGTCCGGGTCACCCGCCGACTGCTGCCGAGCATCCTGGAACGCCGTGGTTCCGTGGTGAACATCTCGTCGATGAGCGCGCGCCTGCCGGGCACGGGCCCGATCGAGTACGGTGCCGCGAAGGCGGGTCTCAACGCATTCGGCAAAGCGCTGTCCGAAGAGTTCGGCCCTCAGGGCGTACGCGTAAACACCGTCTCCCCCGGCCCGACACGTACCGGCATGTGGGAGGACGACAACGGCTTCGGTGCCCGCCTCGCCGAGACGAACGGCGTCGGGCATCGCGACTTCGTGTCCGGGGTGCCCGCGGCGATGGGCATGACCACCGGCCGCATGGTCGAACCCGACGAGGTCGCGACTGTCGTCGCGTTCCTCGCCTCAGACCGTGCGGCGAGCATAACCGGCGCCGACTACGTCGTTGAGGGGGGCGGCATCAAGACGGTGTGAGACGGATCCCGATGGCTGCTTGCACGACCTCGTCGACAGATGACTCGTGGAGCGGCCGCGGCGACTGGCGGTGTCGGCGCAGGTCCAGCTTCCGCACTAGTGCCGCATCAGGAAACGTTCGCCCGGCGGTGATGTGCCGCCCGGCTGCTGCGCCGGGCGGTATCGAGGTGTCAACCGGACTAAGGGACGACGCGCCGATGAGGACCGCATCAAGTGCTTGGTATCACCAGTTCACGCGGGCGGAGTGGACTGATGTACTGCGACGAGCAGACGGCATGACAGAGCTCGTTCCTTGACTCCATTGTCCCCGTCTGGCTCTACCCGATACAGCTGGGCCTGAGGCGTGCGAGTCACCGTGTCCGTCAACTGCCCGTCGGTGAAGAGTGCACCGACGCCGTCCTCTACTGCCCAGCCGGCCGGAAGAGCGTGGTTCGCCACGGCCGTCTGATAGGACGATCGACGCCCCGGCTCACTGTCGTAGTGGGGGCAGACCGAGCCGGAGAGCACACCCAGCCCATCCGAGAGGTGAGTCAGCGGCCCGAAGGAGTCGGTATGTGAGCCCTCGGCCCAACAGTTGGCGCCGGCGCTGATGCCGCACAGCAAGGTCCCCCGGTCGAAGGCCTCGCGCAGTAGTCGGTCCACGCCGTGCGCACGCCAGACCGCCAGCAGGTTCGCGGTGTTTCCCCCACCCACGTAGACGACGTCCTGAGAGAGCAGGAACGATCGCAGGTCGTTGTCATCAAGGTTTCGCCGAAACAGCTGCAAGACACTGGGCTCGCAGGAGCGTGCCTGGTATGCCGTGAGGAATTGCCCGACGTAGGCGGGGGCGTCACCACTGGCTGTCGGAACGAAGCACACCTTGGGCCGAGGCGCACGCACCTGTTCAAGTACCCAGTCATCCAGCAGACCGTCTTCGTCGGTGGAGAAGCCGCCTCCAAGGAGAGCCAGACGACGTTTCGGAATGACAGCCACGAGGGTGCCTCCTCAGTTCACGATCCAGACGCGGACGATGTCCCGAACGGTGCCAAGCCATCGGGTCCGTCCGCAATCGAATAGGCCCTCCGCCGACCTGAAGTCCTCTCCACTCAGGAAAGACAGGGCAACCGCGGACCGAGAACGACAGCAAGCCCGTGATCCACTCCTCAGTCCGGAAGGGACGGCCAGAATGATCACGTGGCTGAACGCGTGCGGGTCCGGGAGATTGATGACGACGAGGGCAGGCGGTTGCTGCGGATCATCCGCAGAGGCACCGGGTCGGTGGTGACCTGGCGGCGGGCCCAGATGGTGCTGCTGTCCGCACAGGGCATGCTCGTGGCGAAGATCGCCGAGGTGACGTTCACCAGCGCGGATCGGGTCCGCGATGTGATCCACAACTTCAACGCCGACGGCTGCGAGGCGCTCTACCCGAAGTACAAGGACGGACGGCCCAGAACGTTCACACTGCCGGAGCGGCGCGAGATCAAGAAGATCGCCAAGTCCAAGCCGGCCGAACACGGTCTGCCGTTCTCGACCTGGAGCCTGGCCAAGCTGGCCGACTTCCTGGTCGCCGAGGGGGTGGTCGATGACATCAGCCACGAGGGCCTTCGGGTCCTGCTCCGCGAGGAGGGCGTCTCCTTTCAATGCATAAAGACCTGGAAGACCTCACGCGACCCCGACTACGCGGCCAAGAAGGCTCGCGTCGAGCACCTCTACGCGATCGCCGACGGTGAGGTCATACCAGAGGATGGCGAACCCGAAGTCGTCTTATGCCTTGATGAGTTCGGCCCGCTCAACCTCCAGCCCCACCCCGGTCGGCAGTGGGCCGAACGCGGCGGCCGGCACAAGGACCCCGGCCGCGAGCCGAGGCGCCGCAGGCGGGCGACCTACACCCGCCCACACGGGGTCCGGCACCTGTTCGCCGCCTACGACCTGGCGAAGGACAAGCTCTACGGTCACATCAAGCCGAAGAAGAACCGCACCAGGTTCCTGGAGTTCTGCCGCTATCTGCGCAGCCTCTACCCGCCGAAGATCCGGATCGCCATCGTGCTCGACAACTTCTCCCCGCACCTGACCACGAAGAAGGACACCCGGGTCGGCGACTGGGCGACTGCCAACAACGTCGAGCTCGCCTACACCCCGACCAACAGCTCCTGGCTCAACCGCATCGAGGCCCAGTTCACCGCCCTGCGCTACTTCGCACTGGACGGGACCGACCATGCCAGCCACAAGGAGCAGGGCAGCATGATCCGCCGCTACATCATCTGGCGGAACAAGCACGCCGCCGACGAACGGCTACGCGAAGTGGTCGACAGGGCGAACGTTGCCTGATGCGGCACTAGTCAGGCGCTACACCGCACCTACCCGCGTCTGACAGCGCGCCACGAGACAAGCGGTTCCCCAAGCCATAGGAGGTGGCTCGGGGCACCGCTTCGACCCTGCGGCGAGTACGACGGACATGAGGAAGTCCCTGGGACGGGCCGTCAAGCGGCCTGGCTGAGCCCAGCGGTAGTCTGGTCCTGCTCACGCAGCGAGGTGAAGTCGACGGCGAGCTTCGGCTCGTACGCGTCGGGCTGAATGCCGAGCTCGTGCGTGCCGTACTCGCCGAACCGGTTGATGTGCTCGGGCAGGTACGGCGAGATGTGCGCAGGTCCTCCGGGTCGATCTCCCATCCCTCCTCCAGCAGCTGACGGTCGAGCTCCGCGATGTCCAGGGCGTTGTGGAAGATCACCGCGTTCGTGAGCACAGCGTTCTCCACGTCGTAGTGGGCTCCGTGGTGACTCACATATGTCCACCGAACATCCGCCGGATGATGCCGACGGCTTCCTCCAGCATCTCCAGACGCACGTGCGCGGCAGGCCGTCCGGCGCCGACGACGTGCTCGTTGAGGTTCTCGCCGGAGCCCAGTCCCAGGCGGAAGCGGCCCCGGGACAGGATCCGCATGGTCGCGGCCTTCTGCGCGACGACCGCGGGGTGGTAGAGGAACATCGGGCAGGTCACGTACGTCATGAGCGGGATCCGTGAGGTGGTCTGCGCTGCCGCCCCGAGCACGCTCCACGCGTAGGGGGCGTTCCCCTGCGACTCCAGCCAGGGGAACGAGTGGTCCGAGATGACGGAGAAGTCGAAACCCGTCCGTTCCGCCCCCACCACGTGGGAGACCAGTTCGAGCGGTCCGGCCTGCTCCGTCATCATCGTGTACCCGACGCGCATCGGCATGAATGCGCGCCCTTCCTGTCACTGCTGGGCAGAGGTCGGCGCAAGCCGTCCGCTCGCGATCCCCTCGCCTTGAACGCGGCCTTTCCAGGGGCAGTCGGCTGCCCCGGGGGCCGCCGGGGGTGGGCCTCAGCCGTACCGCTGGTCGTCCGGCCGGGTCGTGCCGGGCATTGCGGTCCCGGTGGAGGAAGTCCCGCCGGCACTCGCAGGGGTGATCCGCCCGCGCCAGCCGCCGCTCTCGGCGCCTCGTTCCTCGATGAAGCCCTTGAAGCGCTTCAGGTCACCCTTGACCCGCCGGTCCAGGACGCCGAGCATGTCTCCCGTCGTCTCCGCCATGCCGTGGGGCTCGAAGTCCATGGCCAGGCTGACCCGGGTGTGCGCGTCGTCAAGTTGCTGGAACGTGACGACGCCCTTCTGGTCCACGTCCCCGGTCACCGACCGCCACGCGATCCGCTCGTCCGGCACCTGGTCCACGATCTCCGTGTCGAACTCACGCTCGGCGCCCGCCACCTTGGTCTTCCAGTGACAATGCCGGTCGTCCGTCTGCCGCACCTCCTCCACGCCTTCCATGAAGCGCGGGAACTCCTCGAACTGCGTCCACTGGTTGTAAACGCTGCTCACAGGAACGTCGATGTCGATGGATTCCTTCACCATGCTCATGACGGTTTCCTCCCTGCCCTGTCGCCACGTCGGTACCCGTCGGCTTCCCGCCGACCATGCGGCGCCTGCCCGGCCTGCCGTGCTTCAATCCCGCGACCCGGGCCTCGCCCTTGCGTGGCGGTGTCGTCCATGGCGGGACGTACGCACGTGCGGTGCAAGCAGCTCAACGAGGGGCGGACGCTGGTCACATCCTCCATCGCATCCAACGTGCCAATCGCCGTGGCAGACACACCTCGACCGACGCGTAGCGCGGGAACCCCGTGAAGGGCGGGTACGGCCCGGCCATCCGGGTAGCCGGACCACATGGACACCACCACCGAAACCACGCCCCTGCGCGCCGTCGCGCTGGTCTGCACGCTGTCGCCGTCGCCGAAGCGGTCCAGCTCACAGCTGCTCGCCGAGCAGACCATGACCGCCCTGGCTGATCATGGCGTCACGGGGAAGGTGATCCGGATCGCCGACCACGACGTCAAACCCGGGGTCGAGGTCGACATGGGCAACGGTGACGCTTGGCCGGAGATCCGCGACACGATCATGGGTTGCGACATCCTGATCTTGTCCACGCCCATCTGGCTCGGCCACCCTTCCAGCATCGTCCAGCGCGTCCTGGAGCGCCTCGACGCCGAACTCGGCGAGAGCGACGACGAGGGCCGCATGCTCACCTACGGCAAAGTCGCCGCGGTCTGCGTGGTCGGCAATGAGGACGGCGCCCACCACGTCAGTGCCGAACTCTTCCAGGGCCTCAACGACGTCGGGTTCTCCCTGGCCCCGAACGCGGTGACGTACTGGGTCGGCGAGGCCATGCAGGGCACGGATTACCAGGACCTTGACAAGACGCCCGAGAAGACGGCCGCGACGACCCGGACCCTCGCCGCGAACACCGCGCACCTCGCCCGCCGCCTCAAGAGCGCCCCCTACCCGCCCTCCCCGTGACTCCCGTGAACCCGCCGGAAGGAGACTGTGATGTCCTCCCCCGACCAGCCCCGCCTCACCGATCCGGTGGGTCTGCACCCCAGGCCGCCGTTCCCCGAACAGGCCCAGGACCATCCCGGCTCGACCGAGGCGATGGACCCGCGCCCCGACCACGGCGAGGACACCTACGTAGGCCACGGGCTGCTCCATCACCGCAGGGCGCTCGTCACTGGAGGGGATTCCGGAATCGGCCGTGCCGTCTGCCTCGCCTTCGCACGGGAGGAGGCCGACGTCGTGTTCACCCACCTGCCCGAGGAAGCCGAGGAAGCCGACGAGACCGCCCGCCTGATCCGCGAGGCCGGCTGTACCGCGGTCGCTGTCGCCTGCGACATCCGGCATGAGGGCGAGTGCACCGCCCTCGTCGACAAGACGGTGGGCGAGCTCGGCGGCATTGACCTGCTCGTCAACAACGCCGCCTACCAGATGGCCCAGCCGGACGGGATCGAGGCGATCACCACCGGGCAGTTCGACCGGGTGATGAAGACCAACCTGTACGGGATGTTCTGGCTCACCAAGGCCGCTCTGGCCCACATGCCGCGCGGCGCCTCGGTGATCAACACCGCTTCGGTGCAGGGCTACCAGCCCAGCCCGCACCTCCTCGACTACGCCATGACCAAGTCCGCGATCATCTCTTTCACCCACAGCCTCGCCCAGATGCTCGCCAAGCGCGGGATCCGGGTCAACGCGGTGGCGCCAGGGCCGGTCTGGACTCCGCTGATCCCCGCGACGATGCCCGACCCGACGAAGTTCGGTGAGCAGTCACCGCTGGGCCGGCCCGCGCAGCCAGCGGAGATGGCGCCCGCGTATGTCTTCCTGGCCTCCGACCAGACCTCCTACATCACCGGCGAGATCGTCAACGCCACCGGCGGAACTCCCCTGCCATGACCCCGGACCAAGCCCTGCGTCGCATCGCCTTCCTCCTCGAATGGCGCGGGGCATCCCCGTACCGGGTACGGGCCTTCCACACGGCAGCCGACGCGGTCCGCGACATGCCACCGGGCCCGGTGGACGCCGCGCAGGCCGCACAACTGCGCGGGGTGGGTCCGGTCACCGCCGAAGTGATCTCGCAGGCATCGACCGGGGCGGTACCGACCTACCTCGCCCGCCTGCAGGCCGAGGTCGGCCCGGACGCCGAAGCGGGCTGGAACCTCGTGGCTGCGAGCGCCGGGGACTGTCACCTGCACTCCGACTGGTCGGACGGCGGCAGCCCGATCGAGGACATGGCCTCCGCCGCCCGTGCCCTGGGCCACCAGTGGGCCGTCCTGACCGATCACTCGCCGCGGCTGACGATCGCCCACGGCCTGAGCGCCGAACGGCTGAGGAGCCAGCTGGAAGCCGTGGCCGAAGCGAATTCCAGGCTGGGCCCGCGCTTCCGGCTGCTCACCGGCATCGAGTGCGACATCCTCGACGACGGATCCCTCGACCAGGACGACGACCTGCTCGACCGGCTCGACATCGTCGTGGCGTCGGTGCACTCCAGACTCCGCTCGGAACCCGAGCCGATGACGACCCGCATGGTGGCCGCGGTCCGCAACCCGCACGTCGACGTCTTGGGGCACTGCACGGGACGGATCATCACCGGTCGGGGCCGCCCGCAGTCTCGCTTCGACGCCGAGACGGTCTTCGCCGCATGTGCGGAAGCCGGTACCGCGGTGGAGATCAACTGCCGGCCGGAACGGCGCGACCCCCCGGACGACCTGCTCGTGCGGGCCGCCGCCGCGGGCTGCCGGTTCGCGGTCGACACTGACGCCCACGCCCCCGAACAGTTGCACTGGCAGAGCACGGGCTACGCACGCGCGGCCCGGATCGGGCTGGAAGCGAATCGGCTGATCACGACTTGGCCGCTTGAGCGACTGCTGGCGGCCAGAAGCGGCAGGCAGTCGTCGAGTCGAGGTGGACACGGGTGAGTGCCGAGGTGGCCAAGAGCACCGGGACGAAGCCGGACGTGGGACCGCGCGGATGATGCGGCGTGCTCGGAGCGTCTCGAACAGGCGCTGACAGGAATCCGTACCGCCGTCGGCTCGCTGGTACTGGACCTCGACAGTGCTCCGTATCCTGCTCCGGTAGGCGCCCTCGCCGCAGTCGACACATGGGCAGTCGACCGGAAGATCACCGTGTCGTACTTGACCGACGCGCGCCGCTGGCCGGTTTTCGCACAGGCGGCCTTCGCGCTCGGGGGGCGTGCCGCCTTTTCGATTCCCCTGGCCGCGGCCGGTCTGGCGGTCGGGGCGGGCCCTCGACCTCTACCGTGACCGCCCCGGCCCGCTTTCCGAGCGGGACGGTCCTTCGCCTTCCCGACCGCCGACGCGATCACCACCGCGCTGCCGGCCATCCAGGCTCCCGAACCGCCGGGCGAAGAGGCGGCACGGCTGGACGCGGCCGAGAGCGATCACGAGGAGGTCCACCAGGCCACCGCCATGCTCATGGCGCTCCTGGACCTGGACGCCCCGCAGGCCCTCGCCCGTTTGCGGACCCACTCCTTCGCCCAGGAACAGAGCGTCACCGCAGCGGCACGTGACGTCCTTGCCGGAAGAGTCAGGTTTGATGACCAGGTCCACCCCGCACGGCTGGACCGGCAGAGAAGACGGTGACGAGAGACATGAACCGCGAGCAGGCGATCACCGAGGCGTTCGTCAGCCTCACCGATACCGTCGCCGACGACGACGTGCCCCCCTCGCGCTTCCGCGCCGCCTGGTCGAACACTGCGTACGCCTGACCAGCATGGACGCGGCCGGCGTCATGCTCGCCGATGCCCGCGGCCGTCTGCAGTCGGCGGTCGTCACGGACGAACGGGTCGAGCTGACCGAGATGTTCCAGACCCAGATCTCCGAGGGCCCCTGGGTCGATTCCTAGTCTCCGCGAAAGCCGTCCTCGACATCGCTGCGGGCATGCTCGCCGCCACCGGCCACACCACCCCCACCGGAGGCGGCCAGCGTCTGCCGGCCTACGCGGGCAGCCACCACGAGCGTCTCGCCGACGTCGCCGAAGCCCTGGTGCGGCGGCGCCTGACGCGGGACGAGGTACTGCCCTGAGGCCGTGGCCGGCCCGCTCCGCCCTCGGCTTCGGCACTACGGCGGGGGAAGCGCGACTGGACCTCTCTGCGGGCTCGCGCGGCTCCGGCCGCACGCGCGACGGCGGCGGAGTCCTGCAGGCGTCGCAGCAGCCAGGTGGGCCTGCCGTGGGTGTCGTCGAACCGGCACCCCGCTGACCGGAATATCCTCACCCGGCTGAACTACCTGCTCCTGCACTCCTGCGACGACGTCACAGCAACCACAGCCACCGTGATCATGGCCCGCTTCCAGCCCGGCACCCGCGTCTACACGGACGGCCTGAACGAAAAGGCCGGGCGAGGACCTCGGCGAGAGCCTCTCGCGCCTCGCCCTCGCGGTCGCTGCCGAACCCGCGACGCGCGTCGACCTCGGCGGCCTGGCGACCTCCCTCGCGGCGCCGGGTGAACGCCGGGACGATGTGTGCGTCCTCCGTGTCACCGCCGGCCGGCGCAGCAGGGCGGAAGGCGGAGACGCGCCGTGACCTGTTCAGCCGTCAAGGACGGAACAGGACCTTCACCATGTTGTCCCGCTTCTGCTGGAAGTCCGCGTACGCCTGCGGAGCGTCTTCCAGCGGCAGTTGGTGGGTGGCGAATCCTTCGACGCCGAGAGGATCTTCGTCGGTCAGCAGGGGAAGCAGGTCATCGACCCATCGGCGGACGTTGGCCTGACCCATGCGCAGTTGGATCTGCTTGTCGAACATCGTGAGCAGCGGCAGCGGGTCGGCGGCTCCGCCGTAGACGCCGGACACGGAGATGGTCCCGCCGCGGCGTACGAGTTCGATGGCGAGCTTCAAGGCGCTCAGGCTGTCGACGCCGGCCTTCTTCATCAGTGCGGAGGCCAGGGTGTCCGGGAGCAGGCCGGTCGCGATCTGTGCGGCCCGGACGCCGATGCTGCCGTGGGCCTCCATGCCGACGGCGTCGATGACGGCGTCCGGGCCGCGGCCGCCGGTCGCGCTGCGGATCGCGTCGACGAGCTGATCTCCGTACTCATCGAGGTCGAAGACCTGGACGCCAAGGCCGGCGGCGCGGGCGAGGCGTTCGGGCACCCGATCGACGCCGATCACCTTGGCGGCCCCGCGGTGGGCGGCGATGCGGGTGCACATGTCGCCGATGGGGCCGAGGCCCAGGACCGCGATGCTGCCGCCGGGCGGGACGTCGGCGTAGAGGACGGCCTGCCAGGCGGTCGGCAGGACGTCCGACAGGTACACGAACCGTTCGTCCGGAGGCCCCTCGGGGACTGGGATCGGGAGGGTGTCGGCGAAGGGGACGCGCAGGTACTCGGCCTGACCGCCGGGCACCTGGCCGTAGAGCTTGGTGTATCCGAACAGGCTCGCGCCGCTGGCGTGCTCGTGGACCTGGGTCGTCTCGCATTGCGAGTGCAGTCCGCGTTCGCACATGAAGCAGGTCCCGCAGGACACGTTGAACGGTACGACGACCCGGTCACCAGCCTTCAGTTGCCGGACCTCGGGCCCCACCTCGGCGACTATGCCCATCGGCTCGTGCCCCAGGATGTCCCCCGCGTCCAGGAACGGCCCCAGCACCTCGTAGAGATGGAGGTCCGATCCGCACAAGCCCGTCGTCGTCACTTCGATCACGGCGTCGGTGGGATCGACGATCTGCGGATCCGGGACGGTCACCACTTCGATCTTGCGGCGGCCCTGCCAGGTCACTGCTTTCATCACGCCTCCTCGGTCGCGTATTCGTGCGTCGGCGATTCAGAGCGTGGACGGGAACCGGTCCCACGCGCGGTGGCCGGCCAGGGCCGCCACCGTTGCTTCCACCGCCGTCGACCCTCCCTGCTCATAATGAGGCCGGGCCCTTCCGAGGCGATGCCAGCGGCTCGGAAGAGCTCCGGGGCATCGTTCCAGCCGCCGAGGGCCTTGCCGTGCCGGTACGCCTCGGTGTGAGCAGCAGCAGTACCCGCGTGTCGGGCCCCTCCGCAGCTCCGCCGGCTTTCGCGTCGCGGGCGCCGTGCGCGTCGCCGCCCGGAGCGGGGGCTCCGGCGCACAGGAGCGTGTCGAAGAGGGGTGCCTCCACGTCCTTGGCCAGGAACGCGGCCTTCCAGACCTCACCGGCGGTGCCGTACCCCTGGAAGACACCGTGGGCGGCGGCACCCCGGGCATGCACCACCCGTTCGGGGATCCGTTCGTGGTCGAAGTGCGTGATCTTCTCGCGCAGGTGGTGGTACTGGTTCAGTACGGGTCCGCGCGCTCCGGCCTTCAGGGAGGGAGTGGTCGGCCGTGGTCAGGTACGCGCCGCTCTGCGCCAGGCGCTCCTGCTCCACCCCGGTGGCCTGCCCGGACGGACTCACGGTTTCAGGGCCCCTCTGGTCAGGCTTGGGCCGAAGCGGCTGCGCCGGATCGGCCGGGGCCTTCGTCACCGGCCGAGCCTTCGCCCCGTTCCGGTTTCCCGTCGGCTTGGTTGGTCGTCATCGTCTCTCCTCCTCGGCCGGGAACGGAGCCCCGGGTGGTTCCCCGCCCGCAGGGCTCAGGGCATATGCATACGGCGCCTACCCGCTGCGTCGGGATGAACTCTCCTGGCGAGCCGGTCGCGGGACGGAAACGGGCGGATCCGGGGCGAATGTGCAGAGCACGGGATCGCGGGTAGGCGCAGCCCATGATCGCCTCAGTGCCCCTCGCAGCCTCCGTTTTCCCGTCCCTCTACCTGATCCTCGTCGGCGTGGTCATCGTTGTGCTGCTCGTCGGCGCGTTCTGGTACGGCACCAGACGCGCGGCGGCCCGCAAGGACCTCGGTGCCCGTCCGTCCGATCAGGGCCCCGCAGCACGGGCCCGACGCGGGTCGTGGCAGACGCCCGACGACGCCGGCACCGACCCCCGGCAGCGCCCATGACCCTTCACGACAGATCGGGAGTCAGCCCGTGCCGAGTACTGCCCTGATGTACACGGGCCCGAGGCCGCGTCTGATCGCCCTTCCGGGCGTCTACCGACCCCAGGCCGACACCCTGCTGCTCGCCGGTGCCCTGGCCCGCGAACCCCTGCGCCCGGGTTCCGAGGTCGTCGAGATCGGAACCGGTACCGGCGCGCTCGCGCTGCGAGCGGCGGCCAGGGGCGCCGCGGTCACAGCGGTCGACATCGCGTGGCCCGCCGTGCTGGCCGCCCGGCTGAACGGATGGCGGCATCGCCTGCGGCTGCGCATCCTCCACGGCGATTTCGCCACCCGGACCCGGGGGCACCGCTTCGACCTGGTCCTGGCCAACCCGCCCTACGTGCCCTGCCCCGACGCCCGGCTCCCCACTCGGGGGGACCGACGCGCCTGGGACGCCGGGAGGAACGGGCGGGCCGTCATCGACCGGATCTGCGCGGCCGCCCCGGACCTGCTGCGGCCGGGAGGCGTTCTCCTGATGGTCCACTCGGGGATGTGCGGGGCACAGGAGACCCTTGAGCGGCTGTCCCGGAACGGAATGTCCGCGCAGGTCACCGAACGGGCCTCGGTGCCCTGGGGGCCGGTACTCCGCTCGCGCAGAACCTGGCTTCAGCGGCAGGGTCTGGCGGAGGACGGCGACGAGCAGGAGGACCTGGTGATCGTCCGTGCCCGGTACGGCTGAACAGGACGGCGCTCCGCAGGAGCCCGTCGGACGGACTCCCCAGTCCCGGCGCGCCCGCAGGGTGGCCGTAGAGCGCTCCGGGCCGCCCGGGCAGCAGCAGTCCGGTCCTGGTCGAAGGCCCGGTAGAGGTCGTCCTGGACGACGGAACGACCGCACGGTCGGACCACTTCATGGTCGCCGTCTGCACCTGCCGCCGCAGCCGTACGTACCCCTGGTGCGACACCAGCCGCCGCCCCCGCGCGCACGACCCCGGCACCCGAGGACAGGAACGAGCCGTGACCGCACCCGCCCACACCACCCACCCGGCCCCCGTGGCCCCGACCGCTCCCGCGCTGGTCGAGGGGCGCGGGCCGCTGTCCCGGGCCGTGGCGGACGCCCTTCGGAGCCGCCGGCTCTCCACCCTCACTACCGCAAGATCGAGGAGAGGAGGGACGGCTTGGTGGGCCCGGTCACCACGTGGTACCTCACCGACGCCCGGCCTCACTCGATCACCGACTTCAGCACAACGGCGACCAGCCACGAAACGCGGATAGAGCGACTCACCATGCACGCCGCGAAGATCTCTCCTGACCTGCCGGACGGAGTGGTCTGAGTGCGCACCACAGCGGCACGGGTGATGGGCGTGGCCGCCCTCGGGTACGGGGTGGCGGTGGCATGGAGACCCCGGCTGCTGGCCCGGCCTTGCGGACTGCCCGAGCAGGGCTCCTCCGCGCTGCTGATCCGGGCCCTGGGAGTCCGGGACGCGGTCATCGGCGCCGCGATGGCCACGCTCCCCGCAGGCTCGCCGCAGCGTACGGCCGTCCTGTGCCGGGTCGCGGTCGACACAGGGGACGCCCTGCTCTTCGGTACCTTCCTGGCCCACAGGACCGAGCGCGCCAAGGCGGCCGCGGCAGCCCTGACCTGGGCGGCGCTGTGCGGGTGGACACTGACGGGCTGCGGCTACCCGGCCGCACCGCTCGTGCGGGACGCGGCCAATGTCGCGGTACGGGCCGCCCAGTCCGCCACTACGCGTACCTGTGAGGCCTGCCGCACGGCGCAGGTTCTCCGGGTCCGGTCGGACAAACGGGCGTGCTGCCGGGGGCCAAGGTCACCGCGGAGATCGCGAAGGTCCGCGGTGTCCCCGAGGGGCGGACCGTGATCTCTCCCCCTTCCATCGCGTGTGCTCGACGCCGCGCGAGCTGGTGCGTTTCCTGGCCAGGATGCGCGAGCTCGCGGCCGGCAAGCCCATCGGGTTCAAGCTGTGCGTCGGTTCGCGCCGCGAGTTCCTCGCCGTGTGCAAGGCCATGCTGGACGAGGACACGACGCCGGACTTCATGACGTCCCCGACAGATCAGAACGCGTACGGCGCTACCAGGAGGCCACGGTCAACTGAACCCTTCGTTCCCGGCCCCGTGCCGGAAACGACGGCCGGCGGAAGGGCATTCCCGTGGCACGCACCGTCGCCCACGTCATCGTCGACACGCTCAAGGAACTGGGCGTAGCACGTCTTCGGAGTCGTCGGAGACGCGTTGAACCCGCTCACCGAGGCGATCCGCACCACGGATGGCCTGAACTGGGTCGGCTGCCGGCACGAGGAAGTCGCGGCCTTCGCCGCCGGGGCGCAGTCCCAACTCTCCGGAACGCTCGGGGTGTGCGCGGGCCCGGTGGGGCCCGGCTCCGTACACCTGTCCACGTCCTCACCGACCACGCTCTGCTGACCACCACAGGCTTCCTGCGCCGGCGGCTCGCCGAGGACAGGCCAGAAAGCGAACGCCGCCAGGCCCTGACGGCCGGCAACGGCGCCAAACCGCCCGGCTCCGGATAGCCCGCTCGCCCGCTCTCATACGACGGGGCGGATCAACCGGCTCGGCGGATCCTGACGGGGCCCCGGGCCCTGGCCGGATCAACCGTCCGACCCGCCTGCGTGATCTCCACCTCGCCTGCCGCGAGCAGTCGACCCGCCGCCCGGCGGACCGGCTCCATGAGTGCCCGCCAGCCGTCACCGTCCCCCTCGTACACCGCCCGCGCGGCGTCCGAAGGGCAGATGGTCGCGGTGCGCCCGCGCCGCTCCAGCAGGTGCAGGATGGTCCGTCAAGGTGCTTCCCGTCCCTTCCCCATCGGGCCTCCCCCGTGCGGCGATTTACTGCTGGACGCTGCTACATGTGGGGCTGGCCGTAGTAGCGGGCAAACTGCTCCAGATAGCTCGGCTCACCCGCGTACTTGGCCTCGTCGAACTCGGGCGCGTCCTTGATCTGCGCCTTCGTCCGGTCCACGTACACCTTCTCGTCGACGCTATCGATCCGGCGAACGGTGCCCGCGGGCAGCAGCACGTGCTTGCCGAAGATCCACACCCCGGTGTCCACGACGAGGTGGGCCGCGTCCACATCCTCGGAGTGCCTGTCGATCTTGCCGATGTGGCCGTCCGTCGCCTCGACCTCGTAGCCGATCAGGTCGATCCCGGCCGTGTAACCGGTTTCCTGCCCATAGCCCCAGATTCCTGCCTCACTCATCGTTCCCACCACGCTTCTTCCCAGTCGCACGGCTCCGGCCCGCCGGGCCGACCCAGCGCCGACGCCCCGACGCCGGGCCCGGCAGGAGCACCGGCCGGCCCAGTCGGCTCGCCTCGTCCGTATCGGCCGCGGCCGTCTCCTCGTCAGCATGGGGGGTGTACGGCCGACCGGCCCGCCGTGAACCGTGCCCCTCGTGCGCGGGTACGCCTCCGGCACCACCTTGCTCAGCCATGACTGCCTCCGACCCCGAATCGGGTTTCCTGGGCGGCTGCCCCTTCCCGGCCGGGGAAAACGAACGTCAGCCGGGCCAGGTCCCGGTCAGGCGCCTGGTAGCGACGGCGCCCGACCGGTCGACGACCGCTTTGACGACAGCGAAGATCGCACCCTGAAGGGCCGCCGCGAGGAGAATCTCGCGCCAGGTACGTTCGTCATCCGTGGCATCGGGTGCCTCCCCCGTTCCCTCCACCACCTTCCACACCTTCCGGAACGCGGCGCTCGCCATCGCGCCGCCAGCGGCCCCGAGCACGAACCCGACCGGCTTGTATGCCACGACGGAGGCCTTCATCGGCGTACACGGCGACGCCGCGCCAGCAGAAGGACGACCAAGCCGGCTCCGACCGCCAGTACCGGCCCTCGCTTGGCATGCCCCACCCGACCCACTTGGGACCCCTCCTCGGACACGGACAAGGGCGCAGAAGCGGCCTGGCGTACAGCCCTTACGGCCCTCTCAGCGCTCCCCGTGATCTCATCCGCCACCACGGCGGTCTTCCTCATGGTCTCGTCCCTCATCGTGGATCACCCTCTCCCTCGCCCTTCCGTTGCGCGACCCGTCCCGGCACTGCCTGCTCTCGCGTCTACCCGGGAGCTAGGCGATCACGCCCGGCAAGGCCGACCCCACGATCTACGGGCTCGGCCCCGTGGTGCCGCCCGGGCGACAACGCACCGCCACTGGCACGGGCACGGTCCGGGTCGGCCGCCGCGCCGTCTCCCGTGCCCGTCCTGGAGGAAGTGCCCGGCGACGGCCAACCGGCGGGGCCACCATCCGGCGTGCTCCAGGAGCCCTCGCGCTCCCGCGCCACAGGATTCTGCTCGTCCGGCCACGCCGGGGGCGGGCGCCGTGAGCTGCGCCGGGGGCACTGCCGATCGTCTACCGGGGCAAGTGCCGGGGCAGGGGCGCAGCGATGCGGGGCGCCCGCGCGCTTCTATCCCGTCGGATAGCTCTGCGACGGCCACCGGCCGTAGGCGAGGGCACAGACCGCCGGAGAGAGCACCCTCCACGCTACCGATCGCTCCCACGGCTGCCGCTCCTGCCCGATCCCTGCCGTCCCGGCGAGCACGTACCAAGATCCGGACCATTGCCGGACCAGCCCGCCAGATGACCGCATGAACCGCCGTTTCAGCAGGTCAGGACGGGTTCAGTCGCTGTACCACCAGGAGACCAAGAATCTGCTGGTGCGCCCCCGCATCCGACCCGATCACGTCCTGGGCGACAAGGGCTACAGCTCGAACGCGAGCCGCGCCCGGCGCGGCTGCCGCAGAGGCCGGCCGCCTGCCTTCGACCGCGCGGTCTCCAAGCGCCACAATGCCGCGGCAGCGCCACCCGATACGACAAAGCCGCCGATTCCTAAGAAGCATCCGTCGCCCTCGCCTCACTCCTGACGGGCGTGACATTGGACGACAGAACTGGGTCCAGCCTGGAGCGAATCAGCCCGTCGACGGACGCGTGGAAGACCGAGGTCGTGCGCACGGTCCGTACGAAGAAGGTGCCGCGCAACCACGTCAAGGCGGAGGCGAACAGCGCCGAGGTCACCGACCAGCGGGTCGGCGACGCCGTCTTCGGTTACCTCTTCGGGTAGCCGGGACACACGGACTCCCCGGCCACAGAACACGGCCGGGGTGCGCGAGGAGCGCAAAGCTGAAGCTGAGCCTTGTCGTGACATCCGCGGTTCCAGTGGAGGTTCGAGTCCTCCTCCCGGCATTTCCGGCCGGGATGGCCCAACCAGGCAGAGGCAGACCGCGGTCAATCTCAGACTATTGCTCCAGACTCAGCATGCGCCGCTCATCGCCGGATCGACCGGGCCCGGGCCCTGGCGCGTCGAAGTGCCAGTTCGAATCTGGTCTGCCGAGCTCGATCGGCGGTGGTCCGAAGGCAGGACACGACGCAATGACGAATGACCCGGGCCCTCACGTGTGCCGGCGTGTGATGTGAGCGGCATCCACAGGGGCCGGGGGCAGGCTACGCCCCCCGACCCGCTCCTCTTCCGGTGAGCCGGTGGACGCGGAGCGCCAGGTGGATCTCCAGTGCGCGGGCCGGCGTGTTCCAGTCGGGGCCCAGGAGTTGCGCGACCCGGTCGAGGCGCTGGACGACCGTGTTGACGTGGACGTGCAGCGCGTCCTTGGCGCGGGAGAGGCTGGCCCCCTGGTCGTAGTAGGCGCGCAGGGTGCGCAGCAGGTCCGTGCCGCGTTCGGAGTCGTAGGCGAGTACGGGGCCGAGCATGCGCTCGACGTACGCGCCGACGTCCGCGCGGTCGCCCAGCAGGACGCCGATGAAGCCGAGTTCCGCGCTGTCGGCGCCTTCCCCTGTGCGGTCGAGGGCGTGGAGCGCCGTCACGCAGCGCAGGGCCTCGGCGTGGAGCGCGGCGAGCTGCTCGGGTCCCCGCGCGGGGCCGGCTGCGCCGGCGGTGACGGGTGCGCCGAGGGCGCGGCCGAGGTCCGCGGCGAGGGTGCGGGCGAGGGTCCCGGGCTCGTCCGAGGGGGCGACCAGGACGACGTGGCCGTGCCGGGTGCCCGCCAGGCCGCCGAGCCGGCGGGCTCTGCGAGCGGTCTCCTCGGCGAGGCGGGGGCGCAGCGACGGTTCGCTGTCGAGGACGGCGACCGCGTGGGGGCGGCTCAGGTCGACGCCGAGGCGGCGGGCGCGCAGGGTCAGGCCTCCGCTGTTCCGGCGGGGCGCGGTGGTGGGGTCGACGAGCAGGTCGTCGAGGAGTTCGCCGCGGACCCGGTCCTCGGTCTCGGCGACGGACCGGCGCATGAGGAGCAGCATCGCGGTGACCAGTGCGGCCCGTTCGAACAGGCGTCGGTCGGCCTCGGGGAGGTCGGCCCGTCCGGTCAGGACGATGCTGCCCAGCGATTCGGTGCCGGCGAGCACGGCGGAGGTCCAGACCCCGTCGGCGCGGATCGCGCGGCCGTCCGTGCGCGAGGCCGCCAGGGTCTTGGCGGAGGGCGTGACGGGGCCGGTGCCGGAACGGGCCAGCTCGCTGCCGTCGGTGTCGTGGACGGCCACGCCCCCTCGGAGCAGCGCGGCGATCTCGGCGGCCACGTCGTCGATGCCCGCGCCGCGCAGGACGAGGCGGGTGAGGCGGTCGTGCGCGTCCGAGGCCAGGTGGAGGGCCTCGCCGTGGGCGCGGGCCGTCGCGTTGGCGGCTTCGAGCCGGGTGAGGGCGGTGCGCGTCTCGTCGAGGAGCCGGGCGCTGTCGATCGCGACGGCGGCGTGGTCGGCGAGCGAGCCGAGGAGGGCGATGGCGTCGGGGGTGAACTCGCGCGGGGTGCGGTCCGCGGCGAACAGCACGCCGATGATCTCCTCCCCCAGCCGCAGCGGGACTCCGAGGATCCCGCGGAGACCTTCCTCCGCCACGCCGTCGTCGATGGTGCCCGTGTGCCGGTAGCGGTGGTCGGTGCGGTAGTCCGTGCTGGCGTAGGGCCGTGCGGTCTGGGCGACCAGGCCGCCCAGGCCTTCTCCCATGCCCAGCCGGAGCTGCTGGAAGGCCGCGGACACGGAGCCGTCCGTGACGCGCATGAACGTGTCGCGGGCGAGCGGGTCGTTGAGGGTGAGGTAGGCGACATCGGAGCCGAGGAGCGTCCTCGCCCGGCGCACGATGGCACGCAGCACCGCGTCGAGGTCGCGCAGGGCGGCGAGATCGCCGGCGGTGTCGAAGAGCGCGACGAGTTCGGCCTCGCGGCGGCGGTACTGGTCGAGCACGCGCCGTACGGAGAGGGCCGTCGCGGTCGCCTCCTCGATCCACGTGATGTCCGGTGCGGCGACACCGGCCGCCCGGGAGCGGGCGGGCTGGGAGGCGAGTGCCTCGGCGTGCGCGTCGGCGGCGAGGAGGTCCAGCAGCCGGCGGGCGGCCGCCTCCGGTTCGGCGGGGGCGGACGTCCCCTGTGCCCCCTCGGCGGGTGGGGACGTCCGCTTCACGCCCTCGGCCGTCGCCTCGGCGGGTGCCGGGGTGTCGGTCGGTGCGGGTGTCCGGGTGTCGGCTCGGTGGCCGGCGGTCATGGGGCCTCCTCGCGGGCCGTGTGGGTGGGTGGGGGTGGTGCAGGGCCCGGTCCGCCGCCCCCGTCGGGGCGGCGGACCGGGCCCCTCCCGACTACGCCCGGTCTCCCGCGGGGACCGCGGGAGCGCCGGCCGGCTCCTCGTCCCGTGAGTCGGCCAGGTCGCGGCCCCTGGTCTCCCGGGTGACCGCCACGGTGATCGTGGTGACGACGGCGGCCACGCAGAGGTAGAGGCTGACGGGGGTGGAGGAGTCGTAGTCCTTGAGGAGTTCCACGGCGATGATCGGCGCGAGGGCCCCGGCCACGATCGAGGCGAGCTGGGAGCCCATGGAGGCACCGGAGTACCGGACCTTGGTGTCGAACATCTCCGAGATGAACGCGGCCTGCGGTCCGTACATCGCGCCGTGCAGCAGCAGGCCGGCGGTGACGGCCAGGGCGATCACCGGGAAGGACTTCGAGTCGAGGAGGGCGAAGAAGGCGAACGCCCACAGCGCCATGCCCACGGAGCCGATCAGGGTGACGGGCCTGCGTCCGATGCGGTCGGACAGCGCGCCCCACAGCGGGATGGTGACGAAGTGGACGGCGGAGCCGATGAGGACGGCGTTGAGGGCGGTGCTCTTGGGCAGTTCCAGGTGGACGGTGACGTACACGAGGAGGAAGGAGGTCAGGATGTAGTACGAGATGTTCTCGCCGAAGCGGGTGCCGATGGCCGAGAGCACCTCGCGCCAGCTGCGCCGGAACACCTCGACGACCGGCGCCTTCTCCTTGACGCCCTGGGCGGCGGCGGCCTCGGCCCTGGCCTGGGCGGCGAGGAAGACGGGCGACTCGGACACCGAGACGCGGATCCACAGGCCGATGACGACGAGGACGCCGGAGAGCAGGAAGGGGACGCGCCAGCCCCAGGACTGGAAGGCCTCTTCGGACTGGAACGCGGCGAGGAGTGCCAGCACGCCGGTGGCGAGCAGGTTGCCGCCCGGGGCGCCGGCCTGCGGCCAGGAGGCCCAGAAGCCCCGGTTCTCCGCGCCGCCGTGCTCGGAGACGATGAGGACGGCCCCGCCCCACTCGCCGCCCAGCGCGAAGCCCTGGACGAGGCGCAGCACGGTCAGCAGGATCGGTGCTCCGGCGCCGAGGGTCTCGTACGTGGGCAGCAGGCCCATCGCGAAGGTCGCGCCGCCCATCATGAGGAGGCTGACCACGAGCAACTTCTTGCGGCCGATCTTGTCCCCGAAGTGGCCGAAGACGACGCCGCCGAGGGGCCGGGCGGCGAAGCCGATGGCGTACGTGATGAACGCGATCAGGGTGCCGACCAGCGGGTCGGCGCTGGGGAAGAACAGCGTGTTGAAGACGAGGGCGGCTGCCGAGCCGTAGAGGAAGAAGTCGTACCACTCGATGGTCGTGCCGATCAGGCTCGCGGCGACGATGCGGCCGATGCCGCTTCTCGGCGTGGTGGTGTCAGACATGGGGTCACCGGGTTCTCAGGGGACGGGAGGGGAGGAGAGGACGGGAGGGTGCGGATGGCATGTGGTGGGGCGGTGGTTCAGCCGGCGGTCCAGCCGCCGTCGAGCGGCAGGGAGGCTCCGGTGAGGTAGCCGGAGTGCGGGCCGCACAGCCACAGGACGGCGGCGGCCACCTCCTCGGACTCCAGGAGGCGTTTGACGGGCGAGCGGGCCAGCATGACGTTCGTGAGCACATCGCCCTCGCTGATGCCGTGGGCGGCGGCCTGGTCCCGTACCTGCCCCTCGACGAGGGGCGTACGGACGTATCCGGGGTTGACGCAGTTGCTGGTCACCCCGTGCGGGGCGCCTTCGACCGCGGCGACCTTGCTCAGCCCCTCCAGGGCGTGCTTCGCGGCGACGTAGGCGGACTTGTAGGCGCTGGCCCGCAGGCCGTGGACGCTGGAGACGTTGACGATCCGGCCCCACCCCTGCCCGTACATGTGCGGCAGGACGCGGCGCATGAGCAGGAACGGCGCGGTGACCATGACCTTCTGGATCAGCTCGAAGCGCTCCGGGGGGAACTCCGTGAGCGGAGCCACGTGCTGGAGGCCGGCGTTGTTGACCAGGATGTCGGCGTCGGCCGGCAGCCCGTCGATCGCGGCCGGGTCCGCGAGGTCGGCCACGTGGGCCCGGCCGCCCGCGGTCTCCGCGACCGCCTTGACCGCCGCGGCGTCCCGGTCGACGACGTGGACGACGGCTCCCGCCTGTGCCAGGGCGAGTACACAGGCCCGGCCTATGCCGCTGCCGCCGCCGGTCACCAGGGCCGTACGGCCGCTGAGGTCGAGCGCCGCGGTGGGCGGCGGCAGCGGAATCGGACGGGGAAATGTGTTCGTCATGGCCGGAAACAGTAGGGAGAGCCTCGGTCCCGTCCCATGTCAGTGGCCACCACAAACCACAGCCCGGGGGTGGTGGCATCCGCCATGTCAGGGGGTGGAGGCGGTGAGAAGCGGTACCCGGGTGGCCTCGCGGGCTGCCATGGATCGCTGTCACACAGGGGCCCGGCCAAGGCTGTCTGCCCGGCCCATGTCAGCGGTGGTGCGGGCACCCCGATGATTCACGCCACACCGACCGTCCCCGGCCCCCACGGCGGCATCGGTCGGCGCACCCGTGTCCACCCCGACAGAAGGCAGTCGTCATGGGACAGCCGCACCCTCCGTACCGCTTCACGAAGAGCCGCCGCCTCGCCGCGGGCGTCCGGCGCTGGGTCACCGCCGCAGCCGGGGCGCTGGCCCTGACCGGTGGCCTGGTCGCCGTGGGCCCACAGGCGTCCGCCGCGAGTCTGACCCAGGTCACCGGCTTCGGTTCCAACCCCGGAAACCTGTCCATGTACGCCTACGTGCCCGACGCGCTGCCGGCCGGTGCGCCGCTCGTCGTCGCACTGCACGGCTGCACGCAGAGCGCGGGTGACTACTACGCGAACTCCGGCTGGCCGAAGTTCGCCGACAGCTACGGCTTCGCGCTGGTCCTCCCGCAGACGACCGGCGCGAACAACGCCAACTCCTGCTTCAACTGGTTCGAGCCCGGCGACAGCGCACGCGGCCAGGGCGAGGCGCTGTCGATCAGGCAGATGGTCGACAAGGCCGTCGCCCAGTACGGCAGCGACACCCGGCGGGTGTACGTCACCGGTCTCTCCGCCGGAGCCAGCATGACCGCCAACCTGCTCGCCGCCTACCCCGACGTCTTCGCGGGCGGCTCCATCGACTCCGGGCTCCCCGCGTCCTGCGCGACCAGCGTCTCCGCCGCGTACACCTGCATGTACAGCCCGCCGGACAAGACCCCCGCGCAATGGGGTGCCCTGGTGCGCTCCGCCGCCCCCGCGGGCACCACGTCGTGGCCCCGGGTGGCGATCTGGCAGGGCACCGCCGACACCACCGTGAAACCGGCCAACGCCACCGAGCTGCGCGACCAGTGGACCGACGTCTGGGGCATCGGCCAGACGCCCACGCGCACGTCGAGCCTCGGCGGGGGCACCACGCTCAGCGAGTACGACGACCCCTCCGGCAGCCCCGCCGTGCAGGTCTACTCCGTCTCCGGCATGCCCCACGGCCTCGCGGTCGACCCGGGCAGCGGCCCGGACCAGTGCGGCGCCACCGGAACGTACTACCTCGACGCCGTCTGCTCCAGCTACCACACCGCCCGCTTCTGGGGCCTCGACGGCGCGGGGCAGGAACCCGGCCCCGGTTCCCTGCCCGCCCCGACCGGCCTCACCGTCACCTCGGCCGCCGACACGACCGTGTCCCTCGGCTGGAGCGGGGTGGCCGGCGCGGCCTCGTACCAGGTCTACCGCGGCGGTACGAAGGTGGGCACCGCCTCCTCGACCGCGTACACGGACACGGGTCTGGCGACGGGGACGGCGTACAGCTACACGGTCGCGGCCGTCGACGCCTCGGGCGCGGTGGGCGCCGTCTCGGCGGCCGTGACCGCGACCACGACCGGGTACACGCCCACGTGCCACACCTCCAGCAACTACGACCACACGGCCGCCGGACGCGCCTATCAGAGCGGCGGCTACACCTACGCCACCGGTTCGGGGCAGGCCATGGGGCTGTGGAACACGTTCACCACGCACACCCTCAAGCAGACCGCGCCCGGGTACTACGTCGTGGCCGATTCAGGCTGTTCGGCCTGACCGCGCACGCCCCCGGTGGAGGTGGTCACCACCACCTCCACCGGGGGCGATGTGTGGACGGCAGCCATGGTCCCGCCTCCGCGGCCTGCCTAGGCTCGCTGCCCGTCGGTTGTACTGGCACCGGCTCTGACCAGCACGGTCGGCCCGGCTGCCCGAGGGAAAGGGACCTGTATGGGTCTGGACAAGACAGTCGCGAGCGCCGCGGAGGCGGTGGCCGACATCCCCGACGGCGCCTCGCTCGCGGTGGGCGGCTTCGGGCTGTGCGGCATACCGGGCACGCTCATCGACGCCCTGTGGCAGGGCGGGACGCGCGACCTGAGGATCGTGTCGAACAACTGCGGCGTCGACGACTGGGGCCTCGGCCTCCTGCTCGCCGCCGGGCAGATCTCCCGCATGACGAGCTCGTACGTGGGCGAGAACAAGGAGTTCGCCCGCCAGTACCTGAGCGGAGAGCTCGAGGTCGAGCTCGTGCCCCAGGGCACCCTCGCGGAGCGGCTGCGGGCCGGCGGCGCCGGCATCCCCGCCTTCTACACCCCGGCGGGGACCGGGACCCAGGTCGGCGAGGGCGGGCTGCCCTGGCGGTACGCAGCCGACGGGACGGTCGCCGTGGCCTCACCGGCCAAGGAGACCCGGGACTTCGGCGGTCGCCCGCACCTGCTCGAACACGGCATCACCACGGACTTCGCGCTGGTCCGCGCGACCATCGGCGACCGGCACGGCAACCTCGTGTTCCGCTCCTCCGCCCGCAACTTCAACCCACTGGCCGCCATGGCCGGACGGATCACCGTCGCCGAGGTGGACCACCTCGTCGAACCCGGCGAACTCGACCCCGACGAGGTCCACCTCCCCGGAGTCTTCGTCCAGCGGGTCATCCGGGTCACGCCCGGCGACCCGGCCGCCGAACGGCGCATCGAGCGCCGCACCGTCCGAGAGGAAGGCGACGCCTGATGGCCCTCACCCGCGAGCAGATGGCGGCCCGCGCCGCCCGGGAGCTGACGGACGGTTCGTACGTCAACCTCGGCATCGGCCTGCCCACCCTCATCCCCAACCACCTGCCGCCCGGCATCGAGGTGGTCCTGCAGTCGGAGAACGGCATCCTGGGGGTCGGCCCCTACCCGACCGAGGACGAACTCGACGCCGACCTCGTCAACGCCGGCAAGGAGACGGTCACCGCACGGCCCGGCGCCTCGTTCTTCGACTCCGCGCTGTCCTTCGGCATGATCCGGGGCGGCCACATCGACACCGCGGTCCTCGGCGCCATGCAGGTCTCCTCCTCCGGGGACCTCGCCAACTGGATGATCCCCGGCAAGATGATCAAGGGCATGGGCGGGGCGATGGACCTCGTCCACGGCGCCGGACGGGTCGTCGTCCTCATGGAGCACACCGCGAAGGACGGCACCCCCAAGCTCGTGGAGACCTGCTCGCTGCCGCTGACCGGCCGGGCCGTCGTCCACCGCGTCGTCACGGACCTCGCCGTCGTCGACGTCACCCCGGAGGGCTTCGTCCTCGTCGAGCTCGCCCCGGGCGTCACGGTCGAGGAGATCCGGGCGGCGACGGACGCGGACCTGACGGTGCCGGCCGACGTGGAGGCAGCACACAGGGCCTGACCTGGGTCTTTCGACGCGGCACCAGCAGTGCGCCGCCGACTGCGCCGGGCGCGCCTCTTGATCAGATACGCACGTCGCGCGCTCGCTGAATGAAGTGAATCCAGGTGGGTGTGTGTTGGTCCGTTTATGTCACCGGGCACTTTCCCGTCAGCGGTACTCACCGTTGAGAGGGACACGCAATGACGAGCCACACCACCGAAGTCGAGCTGGAAGACGTCCTCCGCCGATCGCTGCACGCCACGGGCACCGGCCCGCGCTGGGCGGTCGAGGCGGACGAGATGTGGTGCCGGGTCGCGCCCCTGGACGGGACCCGGCGCGACCAGGGGTGGAAGCTGCACCTGTCGGCGACGGTCGCCTCCGCGCCGACGGTGCTCACCAAGGCCCTGGAGGTACTGCTGCGGGAGCGGTCGGGGTTCAAGTTCGCCCGGTCGCTGGAGCAGGTCGGCGCGCTCAACTCCCGTGCGACCCCCCGGGGCAGCTCGGGCAAGTTCATCACCGTCTACCCGCGTTCCGACGCGGAGGCGGCCGCGCTCGCCCAGGAACTGCACGCGGCCACGGCGGGACTCGCCGGCCCCCGCATCCTGTCCGACCAGCCGTACGCCGTCCGCAGCCTGGTGCACTACCGCTACGGGTCCTTCGTCGGCCGGCGGCGGCTGTCCGAGGACGGACTGCTGGTGTGGTTCATCGAGGACCCCGACGGCAACCCCGTGGAGGACAAGCGCACGGGCCAGTACTCCCCTCCGCCCTGGGCCGTCTGTCCGTTCCCCGCCGCGGTGCCGGTGACACCCCGCGGCGGGGACGCGAAGAGTGGTCGTGCGGTGGTGCTCGGTGGCCGCTTCGAGGTGCGGGAGGCCATCCGGCAGACGAACAAGGGCGGCGTGTACCGGGGCAGCGATGCCCGGACGGGCGCGGGCGTGGTGATCAAGGAGGCCCGGCCGCACGTGGAGGGCGACGCCTCCGGAGGCGACGTCCGGGACTGGCTGCGGGCCGAGGCCAGGACACTGGAGAAGCTCACGGGTACGGGGCTCGCGCCGGAAGCGGTGGCCGTGTTCGAGCACGCGGGGCACCTGTTCCTCGCCCAGGACGAGGTGCCGGGCATCACCCTGCGAACCTGGGTGGCCGAACACTTCCGGGACGTGGGCGGCGAAGGCTATCGCGCCGACGCGCTGGCGCAGGTCGCGCGCCTGGTGGACCTGGTGGCCGAGGCACACGCGCGTGGACTGGTCCTGCGGGACTTCACACCGGGCAACGTGATGGTCCGCCCGGACGGTGAACTGCGCCTCATCGACCTGGAACTGGCCGTCCTGGAGGACGAGACCGCGCTCCCGACCCGCGTGGGGACCCCTGGGTTCAGCGCCCCCGAGCGCCTGACCGACGCGCCCGTGTCGCCGACGGCCGACTACTACAGCCTCGGCGCCACCGCGTGCTTCGTCCTCGCCGGGAAGGTTCCGAACCTGCTGCCCGAGGAGCCGGCGGGCAGAGCCGCCGAGCAGCGGCTCGCCGCATGGCTGACGGCGTGCACCGGGCCGCTCCGGCTCCCCGACGGCATCGTGAGCATGATCCTGGGCCTGATGCGGGACGATCCCGCGGAGCGCTGGGACCCGGCCGCGGCCCGCGAGGCGCTGCGGGAGGCGGCCCCGGCGGACCGGCCCGGGAGAGCGGCCGCCACGGCGGCCACCGCGACCGGCTCGCGGGGCGGCGGGGCGGTCCGGGCGGCGGAGGACGGTGCGGCGGCAGGGGCGCTGGACGACGTCGTGGCCGGACTCGTGGGTCACCTCGTCGACTCCATGACCCCCGCGGACGACCGGCGGCTGTGGCCCGTGTCGACCCTGGCCGGGGAGAGCGATCCGTGCACCGTGCAGCAGGGCGCGGCGGGAGTCCTGGCCGTGCTGACCCGGTACTTCACCCACACGGCCGACCCGCGTCTGCCCGGGCTGCTCTCCACCGCGGGCCACTGGATCGCGGACCGCACCGACCTCCGGTCCCCGCGCCCCGGACTGCACTTCGGCGGCCGTGGCACCGCCTGGGCGCTGTATGACGCCGGGCACGCCCTCGACGACCGCCGGCTCATGGACCACGCGCTGAAGCTGACCCTGGCGCCGCAACTGGAGACGCCCCATCACGACATCACCCACGGCAGCGCGGGCAGCGGGTTCGCCGCCCTCCACCTGTGGCAGCGCACCGGGGAGTCCCGCTTCGCCGAGCTGGCCGTCGACGCGGCCGACCGGCTGGTCGCCGCCGTGCGGCGCGAGTCCGGCGGAGTGGGCTGGGCGGTCCCCGGTGAGGCGGCGTCCCGGGAGGCCGGCGCACGCTACCTCGGCTTCGCCCACGGGACGGCCGGCATCGGCTGCTTCCTCCTCGCCGCCGCGCACCTCTCCGGGCGCGCCGAGCACGCGGAACTGGCGCGGGAGGTCGGGGAGTGCCTCGTGGCCTCCGCCGTACGCACCGGCGACGCGGCCCAGTGGCCCTCTCAGGCCGGTGACGTGCCCACGGCGCCGTACTGGTGCCACGGTTCGGCGGGCATCGGCACCTTCCTCGTCCGGCTGTGGCAGGTCACCGAGGACGACAGGTTCGGCGACCTCGCCCACCGGAGCACGTACGCCGTCACGGAGCGCGCCTCCCGCGCCGCGCTGAGCCAGTGCCACGGCCTCGCGGGGAACGGGGACTTCCTCCTCGACATGGCCGACGCCACGGGCGACCGCGTCTACCACGACATGGCCGAGGACCTCGCCGGCCTCCTCCTGGCCGAGAGGACCCACCGCCGGGACCAGGTGGTCTTCCCCACCGAGTACGGGGACGTCTCCACCAGCTGGAGCGACGGGTCCGCCGGAATCCTCGCCTTCCTCCTGCGGATCCGCCACGGCGGGCCGCGCCACTGGCTGGTCGACCTGCCGCGCTAGCGCGGAACGACGCATCCGACGTCGCCCCGGTCCGACCCCCTCGTGGATCCGCCCCACAGACTCCCGGCGCCGGCTCGTCCGCGCGCCGGGTCGAGCGGCAGAGCAGTGCTGTCGCCAACCCCACAGAAGAAGGAGAAAACCATGGAGAACCAGGACATCGAACTGCTGGCCCAGCTCCACGCCCTCCCCGAGACCGACCCCGTCGGCGTCGACGGTGCGCCGTTCGCCGCGACGTGTGAGTGCATCGGCCTGCTGACCCTCCTCAACACGGTCTGCATCGGCATCAGCTGCGCGTAGGACACCTGGCACCATCCGGCCGGCGGCTGTCCCGGGCAGCCGCCGGCCGGAGCCGTCGACCGAAGCAGGGACCGCGGCCGGAGCAGCGGCGCGTAGACGAGGACCAGACCACATGCGACGACACACCGGCCCCGACGACCTCGCCCCGGCGGGCGTCACGACGGCCGCGCCCACGAGCCCGCCCCCCGCGCACCACCCTCCCGGGCCCGCGTACGCCATCAGTACGCGCGGTCTGGTCAAGAGCTACCCGGGGCCGGACGGGCTGACCACCCACGCGGTACGCGGCCTGGACCTGGACGTGGCGCGGGGCGAGACGTTCGCCTTCCTCGGCCCGAACGGCGCCGGGAAGTCCACCACGATCGCCCTGCTCTGCGCCCTCGCCCGCCCCACCTCGGGCCGGGCCACGGTGGCCGGCGCCGACGTCCTCACCCAGCCCCACGAGGTACGGCGGCGGGTCGGGATGCTGTTCCAGCACAGCGCTGTGGACCCGGACCTGACGGCCGAGCAGAACCTCCACATCCACGCCCGCCTGTACGGTCTGCCCCGCCGGCAGGCCCGGCTGAGAACGGCCGAGGTACTCGACACGGCCGGCCTGGGCGACCGCCGCCGTTCCCCCGTGCGGACCCTGTCCGGCGGCATGCGGCGCCGCCTGGAGATCGCCCGGCAGCTCCTGCACGCCCCCGAGATCCTGTTCCTCGACGAACCGACCACCGGACTCGACCCGCACGCCCGTGCGCAGGTCTGGGACCATCTGCGCGCGCTGCGCGCGAGGCACGGCAGCACGCTGTTCGTCACCACGCACTACCTGGAGGAGGCGGAGCACTGCGACCGGATCGCCATCATCGACCGGGGCCGACTGGTGGCGCAGGGCGCGCCCCTCGCGCTGAAGGCCGCGATCGGCGACGACCGGGTCGTGCTGCGCACAGGTGACGACGCGGCGGCGGAGCGGATCGTGCGCCGCATCGCGCCCTCCGGACACACCGTCGGCGTCGACGCGGACGGCGTCTGCCTGCGGGTTCCGGGCGGCAGCGGCTGGATCCCACGGCTCTGCGCGGCACTCGAGGCGGGCGGGATCGCCGTGCGCGCCGCGTCCGCGACGCCACCCACGCTCGACGACGTCTTCTTCCACCACACGGGCCGCAGTCTCGGCCCGACACAGACGGCCACGGCCGCGCCGGTCACGGGCGGTGGCCGATGACCGCCCTCACGTGGAAGTCCCCGGCCGGGACCGGAGGCGGGCGGGCGACCCGCCTGCGGCTCGAACTGCGCGCGGTCCACGCCCTGGTCCACCGCGATCTGCTGCGTCTGGCCTGCCAGCGCAGCCACACCGCGCTGATGGTGCTGCACCCGGTGCTCTACCTGTTCATCCTCGGAGGCGGACTGGCCGCGCTCATCCCCCGGTCCTCCCTGGGCGTCGGCTACCAGACCTATCTCTTCCCGGGCATCCTGATGATGACGGTGCAGACACCCGCCATCATGGTCGGCATCCGTCTGATCACGGACCGGCAGAGCGGCTATCTGCGCGAGCTCCTGATGGCCCCGGTCCGCCGCTCCACCCTGCTCCTGGGATGCTGCGCCGGCGGCTCCCTGACCGCCACGGTCCAGGGCGCCGTGCTGCTGGGTCTGGTGGGTGTGGTGGGCCTGCCCTACGATCCGCTCCTGCTGGTGCTGCTTCTCGCCGGCATGGTCCTGGCCTCGTTCACCGTCACCGCGCTGGCCCTGGCGCTGGCCGTGAGCCTGCGCAGGGCCGAGGCGTTCCACACGCTGCTCGGCGTGGTGATGATGCCGCTGCTGTTCCTCTCGGGCGGCTTCTTCCCCCTCGCGTCGCTGCCCGGCTGGGCCCGCGCGCTGTCGGACGTCAACCCCCTCGCGTACGCGGTCGATCTCCTCCGCGGCACGATCGCGCTCCGGGTGCCGGACCAGGCGGCGACGGCCGGCCTCGACTGGGCCGGCCGGCAGCCGCCCCTGCTCCTCGAAGCGGCCGTCCTCCTGATCACCGGGGCGCTCGCGCTCTGGTGGGCCGCGCACCGCTTCAACCGCCCCGAGTGATCCGCTGCCCGGCGGGCGCCCGATGGGCGCCCGGTGGGATCCCCGCCCTACGGGCGCAGGTCGAGCAGCATCATCCGTACGCCATGCCCACCGCCTGGCCGTCCTCGCTCCGGGCCAGGACGGCGCGGAAGCCGGCCCTGCCCGCCTGGGCGGGAGTGATGCCCCCTCGGACGGTCTCCCGGACGCGAGCCGCGGCCCCCGTCGCTCCTGGACCACGGCTCGCCGAAACCCCGGGAGCCTACCCGGCGATCACACCCGGCGCGCCCAGCCACCGGCGGAGCGCCGTGTGCGTGGCGTCGTCCAGGGCGCACAGGGCCTCGACCGCGTCGAGGTCGCCCGGCACGGGCGCGATGCCCGCCGTCGTGAGGGCCGCGTGCAGCTCCAGACGGCGGCGGTCGGCCGGCGCCAGATGGACGGCCGGGCGGTCCACGGGCCCTGCCGTCCGCGGCTCCGCGTACGGGTCGTCGACGCACACGGCGGGGAAGCGGTAGGGGTCCAGATCCATCAGTGCCGCCGGAGTCGCGTGGACTGCCTGGAACACGGTCATGAATGCCTCCTCAGTCGTCGTGCAACCTGTACGGGACGACGGCGCCGTGTCCGGGACCGGTTGCGGCGGCGGCGCACATCCACCCGGATGCCGCCAACGCCATCTCGTCACACAACGGATGACCCGACAAGACCACCGGTCCGCTCTCTCCTTCGGCTCGATTGTCAGTGGTGGGTGAGAAGGTGGAAGCATCAGTCGGAAAGAGGGGGAAGCTGCCTTGTCCGGAGCTCAGAACTACATCAATCACGTCGCCCTGGTCCTGGACGCGAGTTCGTCCATGTCGCATTTGAGCCGCAAGGTCGTCGAGGTCGCCGACCAGCAGATCTCCTATCTCGCCCGCAGGTCGCGGGAACTGGACCAGGAAACCCGCGTCACGGTGTACGTGTTCGCCGACAAGGTGGAATGCGTCATCTACGACAAGGACGTTCTGCGGATGCCGTCGCTGAAGCAGCTGTACCGGGTCGGCGGAATGACCGCCCTGCTCGCGGCCACGCTCAAGTCGCAGCGGGAGCTGGCGCAGACCGCCCAGCTGTACGGCGACCACAGCTTCCTGACCTTCGTCCTGACCGATGGTCAGGAGAACGCCAGTCACCGTGGCCCCGACGCCGTCGGCAACAGCGCGCGTGAACTGGTCGGAGCCGTGGCCGAGATGATCGAGGCGCAGGAGGACAACTGGACCCTCGCCGTTCTCGTCCCCGACCAGATGGGCAAGCGGGAGGCCATGAACTGCGGCTTCCCGAAGGCGAACATCGCCGTCTGGGACGCCACGAGCACACGGGGCCTGGAGGAGGCCGGGGAGGTCATCCGGGAGGCCACCGAGAAGTTCATGGTGGGCCGTACGAAGGGGATCCGCGGATCGCGGGCGGTCTTCTCCACGGGCGGGGAGGCCGTCAACAGGAAGACCATCGAGGCGGCCGGTCTCACCCCGGTGGATCCGACGGAATTCCAGCTCGTTCCGGTGGCCCGTGACGCGGGAATCCGGGAATGGGTCGTCGAATCCGGGAACACGTACCGAACGGGCTGTGCTTTCTACCAGTTGAGCAAGCCGGAGAAGATTCAGGCGCGGAAGAAGATAGCGGTTCTGGAGAAGAAGACGGACCGGGTGTACACGGGTCCCCAGGCGCGGGCGCTGCTCGGTCTTCCGGACGTGGAGACGCGCGTGAAGCCCGACCACAACGACGAATTCACCATCTTCGTGCAGAGCACCAGTGTCAACCGGAAGCTCGTTTCGGGGACGCGTCTTCTGCTGATGAACTGACGGGTCGCCCGCCCGGGCGCGGAATCCAGGCGTTCAGCGCGCCCGGGCGGTGTCGAGGTGGGCCGCGATGCGGGTGATGGTCCGGGCGTTGTCCTGGAACAGGTGCGCGTGCATCCCGGCCGACCGGGCCGCCTCGACGTTGACGGCGACGTCGTCGATGAACAGGCAGTGCTCCGGGAGCACGTCGAGGGTGGCGCACGCGGCCTCGAAGGCGAGCGGGTCGGGCTTCTCGATGCCGATCTCGTGCGAGTAGACGATCTGCTCGACCAGTTCGTCGAAGTGGTACCGCTCCGTCTCGCGTTCCCGGGCGCCGACGAAGCTGTTGCTCAGGATGCCGAGGGCGCAGGTGCCGCGCAGTCCTCGTACGTAGTCGATGAGCTCGTCGTTGGGGGTCCCCAGGTACTCGTCCCAGAGGTCGCTCATGAAGGCCTCGACCCGGGGACCGTCGAGACCCAGCCGTGCCGCGACCTGCCGCTGCACGTCCTGCTCGCTGATGCTCCCGACACTGCCGGCCTGCCACACGTCGCGCATCCGCTCGTTCACGGTGCCGGGCGGCAGTCCCAGCCGCCCGTCCCACCGCCGTACCCATCCCGTGTCCGGCGTGATCTCCAGCACGCCGCCGATGTCGAGAATGACGCAGGTCGCGGACACGTGAACTCCCCCTCTGTCGTTCTGGCCCGGTGGGTGGGCCGCACGGCCGGCGCGGAGCACCGACGGGCCCACTGTCCCCCCGTCCTCCCGGGCACGGTCAAGCGATCTCCGGAGCCTGTGACACCCCTGTCGCCTTCCGCCACCTCGGGGAGCGGGCGCGTACCGGGCACCTGTTCCGTACCCTGGCGGCATGCGCATGCGGCCCACCTTGAGCTGGACCCCCGACGAGGACCTGCCCCCGGGTACGACGGACCTGGGGCCGGTCGCCGACGCGCTGGGCGCCGGCGGCGTGCTGGTGCTCAGCGGTGCGGGCATCTCCACGGAGTCGGGCATCCCCGACTACCGGGGCGAGGGAGGAAGCCTCAGCCGGCACACGCCGATGACGTACCAGGACTTCACCGGCAGCGCCCAGGCCCGGCGCCGTTACTGGGCGCGCAGTCACCTCGGCTGGCGCACCTTCGGCCGGGCCCGTCCCAACGCCGGGCACCGTGCCGTGGCCGCGTTCGCACGCCACGGCCTGCTCTCCGGCGTGATCACCCAGAACGTCGACGGCCTCCACCAGGCCGCCGGCAGCGGAGGGGTCGTCGAGCTCCACGGCAGCCTGGCCCGCGTGGTCTGCCTCTCCTGCGGTACGTACAGTCCGCGCCACGAGCTCGCCCGGCGGCTGGAGGAGGCCAACGCGGGCTTCGAGCCGGTGGCGGCCGGGATCAACCCGGACGGTGACGCCGACCTCACCGACGCGCAGGTCGGGGACTTCCGTGTGGTGCCCTGCGTGCTGTGCGGCGGCGTCCTGAAGCCGGACGTGGTGTTCTTCGGGGAAGCGGTGCCGCCCCGCCGGGTCGAGCACTGCCGCGCGCTGGTGAGAGGGGCGACCTCGCTGCTGGTCCTGGGCTCCTCACTCACGGTGATGTCGGGTCTCCGGTTCGTCCGCCAGGCGGCCCAGGCCGGGACGCCGGTGCTGATCATCAACCGGGACCCGACCCGCGGCGACCGGCAGGCCCTCACCCGTGTCGGACTCCCCCTCGGCCCGGCGCTCACCGCCCTCGCCGAGCAGCTGGACCTTCCGGCGGACAGCGGGGCACTGCTCGACTGAAGCGAGCCCCCGCCTCGGGCAGAGGTCGGGGGCTCGCCGCTTCGGCCGGGGCGGCGGCGTCAGCCGGCCGCCGCGATCCACGCGTCGAGCTGTTCCCTGGTCGTCGCCGGGTCGGCCACGAGCTCGGCGAGGGTGTCGTCGGCGCGGTGGCGGGTCGCGACCGCGGGGCAGCGCAGGCACGCGGCGACGCCGGTCTGGGTCCACCACTGGCACCGGGGCCGCAGGTGACACCGCGGGACGGAGCCGTCCTCGCGCGCGACCGGCCGCACCAGCACCCGCTCGACGAGGGTGCAGTCGGCACCCCTGCGGTTCACGCACTCGCTCGCGCAGTGCGAGGCGAAGCGCAGGATGCGGCGCGGCTCGATGCCGTCGGGGACGTCACCGAGCACCTCGGACGCCGGCACCGGATCGGCGAGGTACACCACGCCCCCGTCCTGCCCGGACCGTACGCCCAGGACGACGGACTCCGGCGCGTGCGCGTCGCCGCTGGGGCACCAGGTCCGCGCCGACTGGTCTCCGCCCACGATGGTCACCTCCCCGCCTCAGCAGGCGGCGCGGGACGTGAGCCGCGTGGCCTGGCCGCCGGTGTTCCCGCCGATCTCGGCGGCGCCGTCCTGCCGCTCCCGCTCGGCGGCGACCCCGATGCTCTCCTTGAGCTGGGCCACCGTGGTGATCCGGTCGGACCCGGCGGGCCCCGACTCGCTCTCGGCACCGGCGACCACGGCCACCAGGCCCGCGGCCAGCAGTGCGGCGGCGCCGGCCGCGGCCGCCCTGCGCTTCGGACTCTCCATGACGTACTCCTGTCTCGTGGTGATCGGGAGTCAGGAGCGTAGGTACGCCGGGGGTCCGGGGTCGGCACTCGGCGACGGCAGTCCTCCGGCAGTTCCCGCGCCCACGGCCGCGTCCCGTCCGTCACACGGGAGGGCCCGGGGCTCCTCGCAGGCCCTACCGTGGGGCCATGCCCAAGATGACGACACGTGTCGAACTGCGCCCGCTCACCCTCTCCGACCAGGACGAGTTCTGCTCGCTCGTGCGGGCGAGCGCCGAGCTGCACGGACGGTGGATGCAACTGCCGACCACCGCCGAGGAGTTCCAGGCCTGGATGCACCGCTTCGACGATGGAAGCAACCTGGGGTTCCTGATCCGTGTCCGGGAGACCGGCGCGATCGCCGGCACGGTCAACATCAACTCGGTGATCCGGGGCCGTTACCAGGGCGCGTCCCTCGGCTACGCGGCCTTCGCCCCGTCCGCGGGGCACGGGTACATGACCGAGGGGATCTCCCTGATCCTGGAGCACGCCTTCGACGACCTCCGGCTGCACCGGCTGGAGGCCTCCATCCAGCCCGGCAACAAGGCCTCTCTGGCCCTGGTCCAGCGGCTGGGCTTCCGCTACGAAGGCGTCTCGCCCGACTACCTCTACATCGACGGCGCCTGGCGGGACCACGAGCGCTGGGCCCTCACCGCCCCCGCCCCCTGGACGCCGGACCCGTCCCTCCCCGAGGTCTGAGCCGTGGCGCCCGGGCTCCCGGGCCTCACGGGCTCAGGAACTCCCCGGCCCCGCGGAGGCGGGTGGCCAGCCGGCGCCGGCTGGCACGGCCGTCGAGGACGATGCGGAGACCGCCGGGCAGCCCGGTGTCGGCGCGGCGCCCGGCCGCCAGCCGGGACGCGTCGAGGCCGTCCCGCCGGGCGATGAGCGTGCCGAGTTCATGGCGGCTGACGGCCTGCGGGCCGGCGAGGTGGAAGACGCCGGTCCGGTCGGACCGGGTGAGCTCCCAGAGCGCGGCGGCCAGGTCGCGCACGTGGACGGGACACCGGACGTCGTCGGTGAAGAGCACGCCGCGCCGCGTGCCCGCCGCCAGGCCGTGCACGAGGCGCTCGTGCTCGGACCGGCCGTCGCCGAGGATCAGGGACGTCCGTGCGACGACCGCGTCCGGGCACAGCAGCCGTACGGCGGTCTCGGCCGTCGCCTTCGCCGCGCCGTAGGGGGTGAGCGGGTCCGGCAGGCACGTCTCGTCGTACGCGTCACGGCGGCCCGAGAACACCGCGTCGGTGGAGACATGGACCAGCCGGATGTTCCGCCGGGCCGCCGCGCGGGCCAGGCGCATGCCGCCCTCGGCGGTGACCGCCCAGTCCGCGTCGCCGCTGCTCGCGTTGATCACGGCGCCGGGCTCCGTCTCGTCCAGGACCTCCTCCAGGCGTCCGGGATCCCGCAGGTCCAGGCGGTGCCACGACACCCCGGGCGTGTCCCGTGGCCGTGTGTGGAAGGTGGCGGCCGTGTCCCGGCCCACCGCACCGCCCTGGCGGGCGAGTTCGGCTCCGAGGTATCCGCTGCCGCCGACAATGAGTACCGTCATGCCGCCTCAGGCTAGCCCTGGGCGGCCGTTCCTCAGGTGCGGTCGGCCATGAAGGCCATCAGGTCGCGGAGTACTCGGTCCGGGGCCTCCCAGTACGCGACGTGGCCCACGCCCTCGTACACGACGAGCCGGGAGTCGGGGATCGCGTCGAGGATCGTCTGCTGGTCCTCGCGCGTCAGGATGGGGTCCTGGTCGCCCCAGACGACCAGGGTCGGGACGAGGATCCCCGCCAGGGTGGCCCTGAGGTCGGTCTCCAGCAGGCCGCGCAGGGTCTCGCGCCAGACGTGGGCCGGGGCCTTGAGGCTCTCGTCGGCGACGGTCTTCAGGAAGCCCCGCCCCATGGGGGTCACGGTCATTCCATCGACGAACGCCTCCGCGGTGGCGGGGTCCACGGGGTCCCGCAACGCCCGTACGGTCTCCCAGAGTTCCGCGGCCTGCGGCTTGTCGGCGAGGGTGGCCGGGACGCCGAGCAGGACGAGGCCCGCCACCCGGTCCGGCCGGCGGCCCGCGACGACACGGGCCTGCACCCCGCCGCTCGATCCACCGACCAGGACCGCCCGTTCCATGCCCACGGCGTCCATGAACGCGACCAGGTCGTCGGCGAAGTCCTCCGGCAGATAGCCGTCGGCCGGCTTGTCGGCGTCGCCGTGGCCCCGCTGGGTGGGGGCGTACGCGTGCAGGCCGGGGGGCAGGAGGCGCAGCAGCGGCTCGAACGTCCACCAGGAGTCCAGATAGCCGTGCACCAGGAGGAGCGGGATGCCTCCCGGCCGGCCGGCTTCGGCGTACGGAAGCGTGGGGCGCCCCTCCCCCAGGACGGCGCTGTGCACGGCGACGGCGGCCATCTCGGCCCTCCTCACCTCTCGTTCCTCCAGGATAGGAACGGGACGGCCGGGGGGACCACTCGGCGGCCTCCGCGGGGAGGGGCGGGGTCAGCGGCCGAGGGAGGTTCCCCGCCCCAGGTGCGCGAGCTTCTCGGGGTTGCGCACGGCGTAGAGGCCGGTGATGAGGCCGTCGTCGACACGCATCGCGAGGACGGTGTCGATCTCTCCGTCCAGCCGGACGATCAGCGCCGGATCGCCGTTGATCCGGGCCGGCTCCAGGTCCGTCGTGGTGGCGATCCTGCCGAGGATCCGTGCCACCTCGGCGGCTCCCACGACGGGCACCAGTGCGGCCCGTACGACTCCGCCGCCGTCGGTCAGCAGGACGACGTCGGGCGCGAGGACGTCGAGCAGGCGTTGCAGGTCGCCCGTCTCGACGGCCCGGCGGAACGCCTCGACGGTGCGGCGGGTCTCCGCGGCGGAGGCGGTCCCACGCGGTCGGCGCGCGGCGACGTGGGTCCGCGCCCGGTGGGCGATCTGGCGGACCGCGGCGGGCGTCTTGTCGACGGCATCGGCGATCTCGTCGTACGCCAGGTCGAACACCTCGCGCAGGACGAACACCGCCCGTTCGGTCGGCGTGAGGGTCTCCAGGACGAGGAGCATCGCCATCGAGACGCTGTCGGCCAGCTCGGCGTCCTCGGCCACGTCGGGCGCCGTCAGGAGCGGCTCGGGCAGCCAGGGGCCGAGGTAGGCCTCCTTACGGCGGCCCAGCGTGCGCAGGTGGGTGAGCGCCTGGCGCGTGGTGATGCGGACCAGGTACGCGCGCTGATCCCGTACGGTGCTGGGGTCGACGCCCACCCACCGCAACCAGGTCTCCTGCAGGACGTCCTCGGCGTCGGCGGCCGAGCCGAGCATCTCGTAGGCGACGGTGAACAGCAGTCTGCGGTGGGCGACGAACGCCTCGGTGACGTCACGCATCGCGTCGCTCTTCGTTCGGTCGTTCATCGCCGGCTCCTGCCCGTTCGGTCTCGAGTGCGCCGTGCACCAGACGCCGGCCGCCGCCGTTGTGTGACACCCGCATCCGGTGATCCACGCCACAGCGCGGGGTCGTCACAGGGGCCGGGACGCCGGCGTCTTGTGTTCGCCCCGTGCGAGAGCACACGACACCACGAATGAGGACGGCGTCATGGAACCCCGTTTCAACCTGTTCGACAGCCCGACCGCCGCGAAGGTCGCCAAGCGGTTCTACAACACCTCGCTGGTTCTGGAGGAGTCGACCCTGCCGAGGTCCCTGCGGGAGCTGCTGCAGCTGCGGGTCGGTCAGATCAACGGCTGCGGCTTCTGCGTGGACGCCCATGCCAAGGAGGCCGCTGCCGAGGGTGAGAGCGCGGTCCGGCTCAGTCTGGTGGCCGCCTGGCGGCACAGCACGGTGTTCACCGAGGCCGAGCGGGCCGCGCTCGCGCTCGCCGAGGAGGGCACCCGGCTCGGCGAGCACGGCGTGTCCGACGAGACCTGGGCCGAGGTGCGCAAGCACTACGACGACGACCAGGTCGGTGCGCTGGTCTGCGTGGTCGCCCTGATCAACGCGGCCACCCGGATGGCCGTGATCGTGCGCAACCTGGGCGGCTCGTACGAGCCCGGGTTGTTCGCCCGTACGGCCGGCTGACCGGGCGCCACACACAGCGGGCCCGTCCCTGGACGTTCGATCCATGGGACGGGCCCGCTTCCTTTTCCGGACGTTCCGTGTCAGCCCTCCTCCGGCAGCTCGCCGCTCCGGGCGGCCGCCCGGTCCCTGACATGGCGGCGCAGGCCGTCGAGCGAGACGTCCTCCAGGCTGTCCGCGAAGATCCGGTCGGGCCCCGGAGGCACCGGCAGGAGGGAGGGGACGACGAGGACCGTGCAGCCGGCGGCGTCGGCCGAGGCCGCTCCGTCCGGTGAGTCCTCGACGGCCACGCACGCCGCCGCCGCGACGCCGAGCCGCTCGGCCGCCGTGGCGTACGGGTCGGGGTGCGGCTTGGTCCGTACGGTGTCGTCGGCGGAGAGCGTGAAGGCGAAGGGGACGTGGGCGAGCGCGCCGCCGACCACCGAGTCGACCACCGACCGCGGTGAGGCGCTGACCAGGGCGAACGGCAGGCCCGCCCGGTCCAGTTCGGCCAGGAGCCGGTCCGCTCCCGGGCGCATGGGGGCGCCCTCGTCGACGCGGCGCTGGAAGGCGGCGGTCAGCGTCGTCACGATGCCGTCCCTGTCGGGCGCCCCGGTGGCCCGTACCAGGTGGGCGGCGGTGTCCTCGACGGCGCGTCCGACGACCTCGGGGGCGTCGGCGTCCGTGAGCCGGTGTCCGAGGCGGGCGGCGATCTCCTCGGTGGCCTGCCACCAGAGGACCTCGGTGTCGACGAGGGTGCCGTCCATGTCGAAGAGGACGGCGGCGAGTGCGCTCATCGCTCCGCCCGCGGGACGACGAGGACGGGGTGCGGGGCGAGGCCGATGGTGGCGCGGGTCCCCGGGGTCAGTTCGCCCGCGTCGCGCGAGGGGAGGTCCGCCTTGACCGACGTACCGCGGTGGTCGAGGTGGACGCGGGTGACGGAGCCGAAGAAGGAGGTGGAGACGATGACGGCCTCGCCGTCGGCGTCCGCGGTCACGGTGACGTTCTCGGGGCGGACGAGCACCTCGACGTCGGGGCTTCCGGGGACGTCCCCGTCGACGGGGAGCCGGCTGCCGGCCGCCTCGACGAGTCCGGAGTCGGTGAGCCGGCCCGGAAGACGGTTCATGGTGCCGACGAACTCGGCGACGAAGGCGGTCGCGGGCCGGCGGTACAGCTCGGCGGGGGCCGCGCACTGCTCCAGCTTCCCCGCGTTGAGGACGGCGACGCGGTCCGCCATGGACAGCGCCTCCTCCTGGTCGTGGGTGACGAACACGGTGGTGATGCCGAGGGAGAGCTGCAGGCGGCGGATCTCCTCGCGCAGGCTGAGCCTGACCTTGGCGTCGAGCGCGGAGAGGGGTTCGTCGAGGAGCAGGACGCGGGGGCACAGGGCGAGGGCGCGTGCCAGGGCGACGCGCTGCTGCTGGCCGCCGGACATCTGGTGCGGGTAGCGGTCGCCGTGCTCGGGCAGGCCGACCAGGTCGAGGAGTTCGGCGGCGCGGGCGTGGCGCTCGGCGGCCCCGGTCCTGCGGACGCGGAGGCCGAAGGCGACGTTGTCGCGGGCGGTGAGGTGGGGGAAGAGGCTGTACGACTGGAAGACCATGCCGGCGTCACGGCGGTTGGCGGGGACGTGGGTGATGTCCTTCCCGTCCACGAGGACCTCGCCCGCGTCGGGGCGTTCGAAGCCCGCGAGGACCCGCAGCGCGGTGGTCTTGCCGCAGCCCGACGGGCCGAGGAGCGCGAGGAGTTCGCCGGGCTCGACGGTGAGGTCGAGGCCGTCGAGGGCGACGGTGGTGCCGAACGCGCGGCGCAGGCCACGGAATTCGACGCGGGCCCCGGTGGCGGCGGTGGACTCCGTCCGTTCCGCTGTGGCAGAGGTCATGGGTCAGGACTCCTTGCGGGAGGTGCGGGGGGCTCCGGGGGCGCCGGTCTGTGCCGTTCCGGCCCGGGACAGGACGAGGAGGAGCGCCCAGGTGATGAGGAGGCTCAGGAGGGAGACGGCCACCGACATGCGGGCCTGGGCGCCGGAGATGGAGACGATCCAGACGGCGAAGGGCCGGAAGCCGAGGATCGAGGCGATGGTGAACTCGCCGAGGACGAGGGCCAGGGTGAGGAACGCGGCGCCGGCGAGTGAGGAGCGCAGGTTCGGCAGGATCACCCGGAGCATGACGTAGGGCCAGGACGCCCCGCAGTTGCGGGCTGCCTCGACGAGGGTCGGGACGTCGACGGCGCGCAGTCCCGCGTCGAGGGAGCGGTACACGAACGGCAGGGCCATGACGGTGTACGCGAGGACCAGCACGAAGGGGAAGTCCTCGTTCTGGACGGCGAGGAACGTCTGGTAGAGCGGGGTCCGCGACAGGTGGTCGGGGCCCCAGCGCAGCACGCTGCTGATCCCGGTGACGAGCGCGATCGGCGGTACCACGAGGGGCAGCATGCACATCACCTCGACGACCGGCCGCAGGCGCGGTGCGCCGAGCCGGACCGCCACCAGGGCGGGCACGGCGAGCAGCAGGGCGAGCGCGATGGTGGCGGCGGCGAGGCCGAGGGAGAGCAGCAGGCTCTCGGTGAATCCGTCGGCGGAGAGCAGCGCGGTGTACGCCTCGAAGGAGACGCCCTGGCCGGGGACGTGCACGGTGAAGACGAACGAGGCGATCAGCGGGACGAGGAAGTACGCGCCGCCGAGGCCGAGGACGAGGCCGCGCCACAGACGGGGGCGGCGCCGGGTCCGTACGGGGGTGGTGGGCCGGGCCGCCGCCCGCGTCCCGGACTCCGGGGTGACGTCCGGGGCGGTGGGGGTCATCGCAGCCATCGGGCGCTCCTGCGCTGGAGGGGGAGGTAGACCGCCATGACCAGCCCGGCGATCAGGATCATGTCGAGGCCGAGGGCGAGGGCGACGTTCTCCTGGCCGACCATGACGTTGCCGGAGAGGGCGTCCGCGATCTTCAGGGTGACCAGGGGTACGGAGCCGCCGACGAGGGCGGCGGCGGTGGCGTGGGCGGCGAAGGCGCTGCCGAAGAGCAGCACGAACCCGCCGAGCAGCGAGGGTGCGAGGACCGGGATGCCGACGTGGCGCCAGTACTGCCGTCCGCCGGCGCCCGCGTTCTGCGCGGCCTCCCGCCACTGGGGGCGCAGGCCGTCGAGGGCGGGGAGGATCACCAGGACCATGAGGGGGATGAGGAAGTACAGGTAGACGACGGCGAGGCCGCCGAAGGAGTACAGGTTCCAGCCGAGGTCGGTCAGGTCGGCGAGCTGGGTGACCACGCCGGAGATGCCGACGGTCGCGATGAACGCGAACGCGAGGGGGACGCCGCCGAAGTTGGCGAGGACGCCGGAGGCGGTGAGGACGGCGGAGCGCAGGGCCCGGGACCGGGAGGTGACGACGGCCTGGGCGATGAGGACGCCGAGGACCGAGCCGATCAGGGCGGTGAGCGCGGAGAGTTGGAGGCTGCCGACGAGGGAGCCGAGGTAGGGGCCCTGGAGCGAGCGGCTGAGGTGCTCGCCGGTGAGGGCGGTGGTGCCGGTGGCCGGGTCGGTGCGGGTGACGGCGCCGTACAGGAGGGCGCCGAGGGGCAGTCCGAAGGCCAGGGCGGTGAAGGCGATCAGGGGGAGGGCGGCGAGCCAGGTGCGGGGGCCGCGCCGCCGGCGGCCGGTGCCGCCGGCGGTTCCCTCGGTGGGGGTGGCTGAGGACATCAGGAGAGGGCCTTGTCCCACTTCTCGGCGAGGGTGGCCTTGGCCTTGTCGAGCTCGGCGGAGGCGGGGAAGGAGGGGGTGCCGTCGACCTTGGGGAGCTTGGCGACGAAGGTCTTGTCGGCGGTGCCGTCGGCGGTCATGGCCGGCAGCAGGACGGGGCGGGCGTAGCCCTTGAGCCAGAGGTTCTGGCCCTCGGTGCTGTAGAGGAACTCCATCCACAGGCGGGCGGCGGCGGGGTGCGGGGCGTCCTTGCTGACGGCCTGGGAGTAGAACTGGGCGTACACGCCGTCGGTCGGGACGGCGACCTGCCAGTCGACGCCCTTGCCCTTGAACTGGTCGGCGTAGCCGGCGTTGAGGTAGTCCCAGTCGATGCTGATGGGCGTCTCGCCCTTCTCGACCGTGGCCGGGGTGGACTCGACGGGGATGAAGTTGCCGCTCTTCTTCAGCGTGCCGAAGAAGTCGATGCCGGGCTGGATGTCGGCGAAGGAGCCCTTGCCGGCGAGGGCGGCCGCGTAGACGCCGCCGAAGGCGGAGCCGGACTTGGTCGGGTTGCCGTTGAGGGCGACCTTGCCCTTGTACTCGGGCTTCAGGAGGTCGGCGAAGGTCTTCGGGCAGTTCGGGACGCGCTTGGCGTCGCAGCCGATGGAGACGTAGCCGCCGTAGTCGTTGTACCAGCGGCCGGTCGCGTCCTTCTGAGCCTCGGGGATCTTGTCCCAGGCCTCGACCTTGTACGGGGCGAACAGGCCCTCCTCGGCGCCGCTGCGGGCGAAGGCGATGCCCAGGTCGAGGACGTCGGGGGCGCGCTTCTGGCCCTTGCGGGACTTGACGGCGGCGATCTCGTCGGCGCTGGAGGCGTCCGGGTTCTCGCTCTCGACCTTGATGCCGTACTTCGTCTCGAACGCCTTGATCAGCTCTCCGTAGTTGGCCCAGTCCGGCGGCAGCGCGATGACGTGGAGCGCGCCCTCCTGCTTGGCCGCCTTGACGAGGGCGTCCATGCCTCCGAAGTCCTCGGCCGATGCCGCCGTGGCCGACTTCGCACCGTCGCCCGCGGCGCCGGCCGCGCCCTCGGGAGCGGCGCCACAGGCGGTGACGGTGGTCAGGACGACGGCGCCGAGCAGGACTGCGGCGCCGCGGACGGGGGTTCTGCGCACGGGTTCTCCCAGAAGCGAGTGGTGGAACTTGTCTGAACAAGCCGCCCTTAGTTCGCCCGCGCTTCCTGTCCGAAAAGTGAACGGGACATGGCGAGATCCAGACGCCTCCCGGAAGAGCGCGTTGTGGTGAACCACAGGTGAACCGGGCGGCCTTGAGGTGAATCGGCGGCACCTTCCGGCGTCGGCCCGCCGGGTTAGGGTGAGCGCAGGGACCGCACACCCCGTGACCGGGTGCGCACAGTCACGGACGAGATGGGGGCACGGTGACGGCGCTGTACGTGGAGATCGCGGAGGGGCTCCGCCGCTCGATCCTCAGTGGCGAGTACGCCGTCGGCGCCCGGCTGCCGTCCGAGAGCGACCTCGCCGACCGCTGGTCCGCCTCGCGCGGCACGGTGCGCCAGGCCGTCGCCCTGCTCACCTCGGAGGGCATCATCGGCTCGCGGCAGGGCGCCCGGCGCATCGTGCTCCGCAGGGAGCGCCGGCACAGCTTCGCCGAGCTCCACAGCTTCGCCCAGTGGGCGCGGACCATGGGCTACCGGTCGTCGAGCCGCTTCCTCCACCGCGAGCGCCGCCGGGCCACGCCCGAGGAGGCGCGCCGCCTGGCCCTCCCCGAGGGGGCGGGGGTCCTCGACGTCCTGCGGCTGCGCTGCCTGGACGACGAACCGGTCATGGTGGAGCGCACGGCGTACGCGGAGTGGGTCGCGCCCACCGTGGAGTCCCTGCCGGCGGACTGCGCCTCGATCATGGACAGCATGGCCGAGGACGCGGGGATCGTCGCCCACTACGGCGAGCACCTCATCGACGCCGTCCCCGCCGGGAGCGACGACGCCCGTCTGCTGCGCGTGCGCCGGGGGAGCCCGCTTCTGCGCCAGCGCCACCTGACGAGCAATCAGGACGGCCGCCCCATCGAGTGGACCGAGGACCGGTACCGCGCGGGGAGCGTCACGTTCAACGTGAGCAACTCGGTGGGCACGGCCCCCCTCGTCAGGGACCCCGGCTCGCTGCTGATGTGACGACTTCTCCATGGCGTGGTAGTGACGTGCGTCACTTATTAAGAGTTGTTTAAGAATCAACGTCGAGAACGTTCCCTTTTGCCACCTGTTGGGAGCAGTTGACGCTTGCATTGAATGTCAGTCAAATTCTCCTCGGCTTCGCCGCAACGTCCACGGCTTCACCACATCTGGAGCAGATGATGCCCAACAGGACTGCCCTGACCACAGCCGTCACGTCCGGCTCCCCCGAACAGGCCCCTCACCCCGCGCCGGACGATCACATCTTCGGCAGGGTCGCCCGGCCCGACGAGGGCGGGCAGGGGGCACGCGCGCAGGACGTCGAGATGTTCGACGTCACGCCGGCCACGCCGCCCGCCGGCCAACCCCTGCCGCGGAGGCGCCACGGAGCCGGGAAGCCCCGGTACACGCGGAAGGCGCCCCCGGCGCGGAAGGCCGCCGAGCCCCGCGCGTACGAGAGCCGAGGCGGCCTGTCCCTCCCGCTGCTGATCACCGGCGCACTCGCCGCCGGCATCGGCCTCACCGTCGGCCTGACATCCCCGTCGGACCAGGCGGTCCCGGACGGCCTGACCCTCACGATGCCCGACCTGCCGGCGCCCGATCCGACCCCGGACGCCGGACCGTCGAGTCCCGGCCCGACCCCGGACGCCGGACCGTCGAGTCCCGGCCCGAGCGCCGCCCCGGCCGGGAAGGCGTCACCCACCCCTCGTACGGCCTCGCCCACGCCCACCGCCCCCCGCACTCCGCCCCCGACGACCGCTCCCCCGGCCGACCCCACTCCCCCCGCCACCCGCACGCCGGCACCGACACCGACACCGACCCCCGGCTCCCGGCGGCCCGGGCGGTCGGACGCGCACCTGCTCAAGCTCGGCAGTTCCGGACCCGACGTCATGGACCTCCAGCTCCGGCTCCAGCAGCTGTACCTGTACCTCGGATCGACCGACGGGGTGTTCGGCGAATCCGTGGAGGTGGCCCTCACCCGCTTCCAGAAGGCCCGTGACATCCCGGAGGAGCCCGGCGTCTACGGCCCGTTGACCCGCGCGGCCCTGTACGCCGAGACCCACCGTCCCGACCGGAGGAACCAGCACGACCGGAACCCCTGGGCGGGCCCCGACTCCTGGGGCCCCTGAGGCGCAAGGTCAACCAGCGCCCTCATGCACGTAATTGACGACTTGTCACGACGGCTCCCCGCGTACACTCACGGTCATGGCATGCCGCATCACTGAACTGAACCTCGACTGCGCCGACCCCGAGCGGCTCGCCGCCTTCTGGAGCGAGGTCCTCGGATACGTCGAGACCGGCCGGGAGGACGACGGCAGCATCCAGATCGGGCCCCCCGGCGCCGACTTCGGCGGACCGCAGCCCACCCTCCTCCTCAGCCCCAGCCGCGACCCCCGGCGCGGGAAGCTGCCCCTGCACATCGACGTCAACCCCACCGACCGCGACCAGGACGCCGAACTGGCGCGGCTGCTGGCCCTCGGCGCCGAACACGCCGACATCGGCCAGGGCGACTCCGTGAGCTGGCACGTCCTGACCGACCCGGAGGGCAACGAGTTCTGCCTGCTTCGGACCCGCATCCAGCCCCTCTGACCGTCCCGCACCACCGTCCCCGCTTCCGAGGGGCAGGAACGGCCCGCGACGGCCGCCCGAACTCCCACCCGGCCGGCGGACACGCGGCCTGGGCCGAAGCGCAGACCGGAAAGTATGATCAAGCGATGTCTGACATGACTGAGACCTCACCCGGCTGGCTGTCCTCGGACGAACTGGACACGGCCAGGTCCCGGATGCCGATCCTCTACGTCGAGGCCGTCCCCGTGCGCGTGGACGACAGCGGCGAAGTCACCAGCATCGGGCTGCTCCTGCGGATCGGCTCGGAAGGAACGATCAGCCGCACCCTGGTGTCCGGACGCGTCATGCACCACGAGCGGGTCCGTGACGCACTGCTGCGCCACCTGGAGAAGGACCTCGGGCCGGTCGCCCTCCCCCGAGTCCCCGCCTCCCTGCAGCCCTTCACCGTGGCCGAGTACTTCCCCACGGCCGGCATCACCCCCTTCCACGACCCGCGCCAGCACGCCGTGTCCCTCGCGTACGTCGTCCCGGTCACCGGCGACTGCCGCCCGCGGCAGGACGCCCTCGACCTGGTCTGGTTCAGCCCGCAGGAAGCCGCGTCACCCACCGTGCAGAACGAGATGCCGGGCGGTCAGGGGCATCTCCTCAAGCAGGCCCTCGCCCACGTCGGGCACACCTACTGACCGCCCGCTCCTCCGCACGGCCGCCCACGCGGCCCGCTTGACCTTGACACCGTGACAAGGTCTTCACTGTCGCCGAGGAGGTGGTCCCCATGACCATGGCGAACGAGGACACGAACGTGGTGCGAGCCCTGCGGGGACTCACGAACGAGAGCTCGTCGGTGCGCCTGCGGGCCGCGCTGGCGGTCGGCACGGCACCGGACCCGCGCTGCGTCGACGAGCTCGTCGGGCGGTGCGCGGTCGAGCCCGACTTCCAGGTCCGCGAGATGCTCACCTGGGCGCTCACCCGCCACCCGGCGGCGCTGACGCTCCCCCGGCTCCTCGGCGAGCTCCGCTCGGAGCACGCCCAGGCACGGAGCCAGGCCCTGCACACCCTGTCGAAGATCGGGGACCCGCGGGCCTGGCCCGCGATCACGCCCGAGCTCATGACCGACGCCGACGACGAGGTGGCCCGCAGCGCCTGGCGCGCGGCGGTGGTCCTCGTACCCGAGGGCGAGGAGTCCGCGCCGGCCGGAGTACTCGCGACCCAGCTGGGGCGGGGCGGGCGCGAGACACAGCTGAGTCTCAGCCGGGCGCTGATCGGGCTCGGCGCCGCGATGACGGCGGTCCTGAGCGCCGCGATGTCCGATCCCCGTCCCCACGTACGTCAGCACGCGATCGCGACGGAGAAGCTGTCCCGCGACCCGGACGCCGGATTCGACTTCGCGCTCGAGGAGGCCAAGCGGGTCGTGGCCCTCGGTCCGGGCGGCCAGGAGGAATGACGTCCTGTGGGGTCGGTCCGGAGGAGTGACGTTCCGTGTTGATCGGTGAGGTGGCGCGGCACTCGGGAGTCAGTGCCCGCATGCTCCGGCACTACGAATCGCTGGGCCTGGTGCGGCCGACGGTGCGTACCGGAGGAGGCTACCGGGAGTACTCCGACGAGGACATCCGGCGCATCTTCCACATCGAGAGCCTGCGGTCCCTGGGGCTCTCGCTGCGCGAGGTCGGGCGCGCGCTCGACGAGCCCGGTTTCGCCGCCTCGGAACTCGTCGACGACCTCATCCGGCAGACCCGGGAGCGCATCGCCGCCGAGACGGAGCTGCTGACCCGGCTGCGCCGGATCGGTTCCGCCGAACCGGCCGGCTGGCGGGACGTCCTCCAGATCGTCGCCCTCCTCCAGGCGCTGGGGTCGAAGAGCCCCGAGACACGCCAGCGGGCGGCCCTGTCCTCGGCCGAAGAGGCCCCGGTGCCGGTGGAGGCGCTGGTCGAGGCGGTGCTGAGCGAGAAGGACCCGAGCGTCGCCGGAGCGCTCCGCTGGGCGCTGGCCCGGTCGGGCGACGCTTCACTACCGCTGCTCGCGCACGGCCTGGGGTCGGCGGTGGCCGAGGTGCGGAAGCGGGCCGTGCGGTCGGTCGCCGAGATCCCGGGCGACCGGGCGACCGCGCTGCTGCGTGAGGCCGTCGCGGCCGCGGACGTCGTGGTCCGCCGGTACGCCGCCCTGGAGCTCGGGGCCCGCGGCGTGGACGACGGGGTCCCCACGCTCATCGACATGATCGTCGAGGAGGTGAACGACGTCGACGCGGCGGACGCGCTCGGCACGCTGGCGGGCCGCCCCGCGCTCGCGGACCGGATCACCGGCCTGCTCGTCGACCGGCTCGCCCGCGACGCGACCCGACCGCCGGCGCGCAGGCGGCTGACGCAGGCCCTCGCGGACATCCCGGGAGACACGGCGTCCCACGCGCTCACGGAGCTGTCCCACGACGAGGACCGCGCCGTCGCGCTGACCGCCGCGTACATCCTGGGACTACGCGAAGCACGCTGACGGACGCGGTCCGGGGTCCGGCCCTTTGGCGCGTACGCACGGGGAAGGCGCACCGGGAACGCGGGGGGCGTGACGGACGCGGTCCGGCGCCTCGGCCCGCCCCTTACGGGCGGGTGTAGCGGCGGATGCGGTAGCGCAGTCCGGTCGTGGAGTCCTGCCAGCCGGAGTCCTCGGCGATCTGCCAGTCGGCGCCGACGGCCGGGGCGTACGTGTCGCCCGCGACCTCGGTGTCGACCTCCGTCACCGACAGCGTCGTGGCGTGGGGCAGCGCGGCACGGTAGATCTCGCCACCGCCCATCACCCAGGCGACCTCGCCGCCCGGCTCCGGCGAACCGGCCGCCAGGTCCAGCGCCGCGTCGATGGAGCCCGCGCGCTCCGCGCCCTCGGCCGTCCACGCGGGGTCCCGCGTGACCACGATGTTGCGGCGGCCGGTGAGGGGACGGAATCGCGGGGGCAGCGAGTCCCAGGTCCTGCGGCCCATGATCACGGGGTGACCGAGGGTGGTCGCCTTGAAGTGCGCCATGTCCTCGGGCAGGCGCCACGGGATCGCGTTGCCCGCGCCGATCACGCCGTCCGGGGTCTGCGCCCAGATGAGCCCGATGCCCGTACCGGTGCTCATACGGCGACCGGGGCCTTGATGGCCGGGTGGTGCTCGTACCCCACGACCTCCACGTCGGAGAAGGCGTAGTCGAACAGCGAGTCGGCCTTGTGCAGCTTCAGCTCGGGGAAGCGGTACGGGGCGCGGGAGAGCTGCTCGGTCACCTGCTCCACGTGGTTGTCGTAGATGTGGCAGTCGCCGCCGGTCCAGATGAAGTCACCCGGCTCCAGGCCGACCTGCTGCGCCACCATGTGGGTGAGCAGGGCGTAGCTGGCGATGTTGAACGGGACGCCGAGGAACAGGTCCGCGCTGCGCTGGTAGAGCTGGCAGGAGAGCTTGCCGTCGGCGACGTAGAACTGGAAGAAGGCGTGGCAGGGGGCGAGCGCCATCCGCTCCAGTTCGGCGACGTTCCAGGCGGACACGATCATGCGGCGCGAGTCGGGGTCGCGGCGCAGCGTGTCGAGGACCTCGGTGATCTGGTCGATGTGCCGGCCGTCGGGCGTGGGCCAGGAGCGCCACTGCACACCGTAGACGGGGCCGAGCTCGCCCTGCTCGTCGGCCCACTCGTCCCAGATGCTGACGCCGTTCTCCTGGAGCCAGCCCACGTTGGAGTCGCCGCGGAGGAACCACAGCAGCTCGTACACGATGGACTTGAGGTGCACCTTCTTGGTGGTGACCAGCGGGAACCCCTGCGAGAGGTCGTAGCGGAGCTGGTGCCCGAAGACACTCCGGGTGCCTGTGCCCGTCCGGTCGGCCTTCGCCGTTCCCTGGGTGAGCACCGTCTTCAACAAGTCTTCGTACTGGGTATCCGCCACGATCGCCGAGTCTACCGCCGGGGACGGCGCACCCTCGACGGGTGGCCTACCCGCTGGTCACGGTCGTGCGGGCGGTCTCGTCGACGTGGAGGGTGAAGACGTCGGGGCGGGCGTAGTGGCCGGTGGTGTCGAGGTCGAAGCGAGCGCGCGCGAGGTCGTCGAGGTCGAGCTCGGCGGTCAGGACGCCCTCGCCGTCGCGCAGGGGCCCGGCCAGGACCTCGCCCAGCGGGGAGACGATGACGGACCCGCCGCCGATGAGTACGGTGCCGGGCTCGTCGCCCTGGACGGGGTGGACGTCGTCCGGCAGGGCGTCCCGGCGCAGGTACTGGCAGGCGCTGAGGACGTAGCAGCGGCCCTCCAGGGCGATGTGCCGCATGGTGGCCTGCCAGGCGTCGCGGTCGTCGACGGTCGGCGCGCACCACAGGTCGACACCCTTGGCGTACATCGCGGTGCGCAGGAGCGGCATGTAGTTCTCCCAGCAGATGGCCGAGCCGATGCGGGCGCTGCCGGTGTCGACGACGGGGAGGGTGGAGCCGTCGCCCTGGCCCCACAGGTAGCGCTCGGCGGCGGTGGGCATGAGCTTGCGGTGGAGGCCCAGGTAGCCGTCGGGGCCGAAGAACAGCGCGACGCAGTACAGGGTGCCGCCCTGCCGCTCGACCGCGCCGATCACGGCGTGGCAGCCGAGTTCCCGGGTCACGGCGGCGAGCGTCTCGGTCTCCGGGCCGGGGACCTCGACGGCGGCGGCGTGGTAGCGGCGGAACAGCTCACGGCCCGCGGGGGTGCGGCTGCCGACCGTGATGCCGAAGTCCAGCCCCTTGGGGTAGCCGCCGATGAACGCCTCGGGGAGGACGACGACCTCGGCGTCCCGGGCCACGGCTTCACGGACGAGCTCCTCGGCCCGGGCGACGGCGGCCGGGGTGTCGAAGAGCGGGGCGGCCGCCTGGACGACGGCGACGGTGAGGGTGCGGCGGGGCGCCGCGGAGGTCGGGGTCATGCCCTGACGCTAGGGGGTGTCCTGTCGGTCGGGCCACACGCCCAGCGCGCGACAGGCTTCGGCGCAGGCCGTTGAATGGAGGGGTGAGCACTGTGCGATGGCTTGCCGCCGCAGGACTGGCGGCGCTGATCGGCGCCGCGGCACCCGGACCCTCGCCGCCTCCCGCCCAGCCGCCGCCCCAGCTCGACGACGCGGACGTGCAGCGCGCCGTCGACCAGCTCGACGGTGTGGTCGAGCAGGCGATGAGACGCACCGGGGTGCCGGGCGTGGCGGTCGCCGTCGTGCACGACGGCAAGGTGATCCACCTCAAGGGGTACGGCGTACGGAAGGCGGGCGAGAGCGCCTCCGTCGACGCCGACACGGTCTTCCAGCTCGCGTCCGTGTCGAAGCCGATCGCCTCCACCGTCGTCGCCGGAGCCGTCGGCACGGAGGGCTGGACCCGGCCGGTCGCCCCGAACGTGCCGGACTTCGCCCTCAAAGATCTGTGGGTCACGTCCCATGTGACGGTCGCCGACCTGTTCTCGCACCGCAGCGGCCTGCCCGACCACGCGGGGGACCTGCTGGAGGACCTCGGCTACGACCGCGCGTACATCCTGTCGCACCTGCGGTACGAGCCCCTCGCCCCGTTCCGTGCGAGCTACGCGTACACCAACTTCGGTCTCACGGCCGCCGCCCAGGCGGTCGCCGACGAGAAGGGCGTGCCCTGGGAGAAACTCGCCGCCGACACGCTGTACCGGCCGGCGGGCATGAACTCCACCAGTTCGCGCTTCGAGGACTACGCCAAGGCCTCCGACCGGGCCTGGGGGCACGTCAAGGTCGACGGCTCCTGGAAGGCGGAGTTCGTCCGGGACCCGGACGCCCAGTCCCCTGCCGGGGGCGTCAGCTCCAGCGCCCGTGACATGGCGACGTGGCTGAAGCTGCAACTCGGCGACGGCAAGCTCGACGGACGGCAGATCGTGGCCGCCGACGCCCTGGAGCGCACCCACTGGCCCGAGTCGGTCGCGAGTCCGCCCCACGCCCCGGCCGGGCGGACCGGCTTCTACGGCCTCGGCTGGAACGTGAGTTACGACGACGAGGGCCGGCTGAGGCTCTCGCACACGGGGGCGTTCGCGGAGGGCGCGCACACGAACGTGACGATGCTGCCCGGCGAGCAGCTCGGCATCGTCGTCCTGACCAACACCGCACCGGTCGGCGTCGCCGACGCCGTCGCCCTCGACTTCTTCGACATCGCGCAGACCGGAAAGATCAGCCGCGACTGGATTCCCCTCGTGGACGCGCTGTACCAGCAGCAGGCGGACGAGGGCCGGTCGAAGACGGACTACGCCCACCCGCCGTCCGGCGCGACGCCCGCACAGGCGGCCGACACGTACGCGGGCACGTACGAGAGCGCGTACTACGGGCGCGCGAAGGTCGTCGCCGGCCCGAACGGCACCCTGACGCTCCAACTGGGCCCGAAGCCCCAGTCGTACCGGCTCACGCACTACGACGGCGACACGTTCAGCTTCCCGACGACGGGCGAGAACGCCGTGGGCCTCACCGGGGTCACGTTCACGCCGGACGGGAAGTCGTTCACGGTGGAGTACCTGAACACGGAGGGCCTGGGCACGTTCACCCGTACCGACGGCTCCTGACGTCCCCTGCCGATGCGGAGGGGCTCTCGGGTGGCCCGGGGCGGAGGGCCGGGTGTTCACGCAACCGGCTCCGGTGTCCACGGCCACGTCGCCGTCCGGCCCGACTCGATGAGTCCGACCATGCGGAACGCCGCGTCCGTGAGGCCTCCGAAGGTGTGGCGGTGGGGGCCTTGGGGGCTGTGGGCGGGGTGGTATCCCGTCAGGTTCCACGTGTAGACCGGGACGGTGGCGGGGACCGGGTCCGTCGCTCCGGACCGGTGGTACGGGGCGGTCTGTTCGTCGGTGACGATCAGGACGCGGTCGTGGTCCTGGTAGTGCTTGCGCACCGCCTTCGCGGTGTACGTGCCTCCCATGCTGCGGAAGCGTTTCAGCACCGCCGGCACCGGCTCGTCCCGCGCGAACGGCACCGCCGCGCTCCCCCAGCCGAACTCCACCAGATCCGCCTGCTCCGCGCGCATGGCCAGTGCGGTGCCGAACAGGGCCGCCGCGTCCGCCCGGGTCAGCTCGGAGCGTTCCGAGACCTTGTCCCAGAACATGGAGTCGGACCGGTCCACCAGGATCAGGGTCCGCCCGGGCAGGGCCGGGACGTTGGCCAGGGAGTGGCCCAGTGCCCGTTCCAGCGGGGTCTCCCAGCGCGGCGACGGCGCGTGCTGGTGCGCCGCCAGGTAGCGGAAGGGGAACTGCCGGGCCCCGGCGACCTCGGCGGCGTCCGAGAGCCGGTCGGCGACCCGGGCCGCGACCTCGTCCGAGACCCCCGCCTCGTCGAAGTTCCGCAGGTTCCTCAGGAGGGCCATCGACCCCATCGTGGGGATCACGGCCTCCCAGGCGGCGGCGTCCATCGGTCCGTGGAGCCAGCCCGCCAGGGCCTCCCACGTCATGCCCGCCGCGGCGAGGCGTTCGGCGCCGCCCGGCCCGGTCACCAGCGCCCGCCGCTCGTCCGCCGCCGTCTCCATGAGCGCCCGGTGGGCCGTCAGCAGCCGGTCGGTGGCCGGAGGGACTGCCCGCTCCGGGTGGTGGCGGCGGTCCAGGGCGTACCGGAAGAGCGGCCCCTGCCAGGGCTTGTCCGGGTCGGGGGTGGCGTGCACCAGGTTGAGCACGTCGCCGAAGCGGAAGGGCTTGGAGGGGGTGTCGTACTTGAGCAGGGAGCGGGACGTGTACAGCCTCCGTACCCCGTCGGCGATGCCCCGCTTCACGGGCGCCGGCACGTTCCGCCCGTACGCCGAGATCCAGCGGGCGAGCAGTTCGCCGGGTTCGTCGGCGCGCTGGAGCACGGAGTCGATCACGGACCGGTTGGAGGGGCCCCCGGTCGCTCCGGCCTTGAGGCGGGCCCGGACGAACGCGGCGGCGCCCGTCAGGGACGCCGTGCGCATGTTGCCCTCGCCGCGCAGCCAGCGCAGCAGACTCGCCGTCCACTCGGGGTCCTGGACGGCGAGTTCGCCGACGAGCCGCGTGTACCGCGCGTCGCGCTCCGGGCCGCTCTCGTAGAAGGTCTGCTGGGAGACGAGGTTGCCGACCGCGAGGAGGAAGAGCTCGTCGCGGGGCTCCCGGACGAAGGCCGCACCGCCCGCGTGGGTGCGGGGGTGCGGTATGCCGGGCGCGGGGCGGAGCCGTGGGGGCGACGGGGGCATGGAGCGTGCGGTCGCGAGGACCTGGGGGGCCACGAGCATGTCGGACCACATCTTGGAGACGCGCGGGGTGTGACGAGGCAGTGAATTCCCCTGGATGCAAAGGCTGGAGGCAAAGGATCGGACGGCCCCGGGCACGACGACGGCGGGGCTGGGGCGCCGCGCCTGCCGAGATCCAAGAGGGCGGCGGCGTCACTTGGTTTACGGAAGAAGTAGCCGCAGCCGAGCGCATCGGAGGCGCGGTCGCGTCGCCACCGTACAAGTCCCGCCGCACCGCGCACCAGCGATTAACGCGGGTCCGGGCTCCCTGTGCCCCGCGGCCCCGGCAGCCGGCACAGGGCGAGGCCGAGCAGAAGCGCCGCGTACGCGCCGAGTACGGCGACTCCGGCCCACCAGGGAAGGGGGAAGTAGCCGGTGGAGGGCGCGTAGTGGGCGACGACCTGCGGATACGCGACGGCGGACTGCTGCGTGGCGAAGCCCGCGGCCGGGGTCACGCGCAGGAGCCACTGGGCCACGCCGTCGGGGAGCAGCGGGAAGGAGGTCACCACGTACGGGACGGCGACGGCCAGGACGGCGACGGGGATCGCGGCGCTGGCGCGGCGCTGCAGGGCGCCGAGCGCCAGGGCGAGCACGGCGGCAAGGGCGAGCGCGGCGGCCGTGCCCGTGACGATGCGCACTCCGGTGGCCGCGGACACCCAGAGGACGGGGATGCCGTTGTCCTTCAGGATCGCCGCACCGACGGGTGTCACGATGCCGACGGCGAGCAGCCCCGTCACGAACGTGACGGCTGCGACGACGACGGCCTTCGCGGCGAGTTCCACGCGGGTGACCGGCGTGCCGCCGGTGCCTTCGCGCCGGTACGCGGTGGTGGCGAGCCGCACCGCGACGGCGAGCACGATCAGCAGGGCGGGGGCCAGACCGCCGAGGGTGCGTTCGACCGGCCGGGCCCCGTCCTCGGTGCCCGCGGGTCCGATGTCGCCGGATCCGGTGACGGTGACCGTCCCGTTCTTCTCCACGGCGCCGGATGCCTGAACGCTCTTCTCCCAGTCGGTCCGGTTCGCCTCCCCCACGGTGTCGCTCCGCCACCCCGCCCCGGCGGGCGTGCCCTTGAGTCCGACGTGGTCGAAGACGCCGGCCGCCTGGGTCCAGCGCACCTGCTCCGTGGCGCCGCCGAGGCCGACGCGACGCAGTGTCAGGTCGCCGGGAGAGGTGGCGAACAGGCCGACCCGTACGATCTCGGGCAGCCCCGGAAGCCGCGCCGTGCCGACCTCCGTCCACCGGCGGCCGTCGGCGGACTCGTGGCCGGTGACGGTGTCGCCCGACCGGGTCAGCCTCAGCCAGCGCGGGTCCCGGGCCGAAACCGCACCGCCGTCGCCCTCGCTTCCGGCGATGTCGTGGCGGTAGTCGTACTGCATGCGGACGCCGTGGCCGCCGGTGACCATCAGGGCCGCGTACGAGGATCCCCGGCGGACCCCGTCCTTGATGATGATCCCTGCCTTCGCCCAGGGCACGAGGCCGGGGACGATCTGGTCGTGGTGCGGCGGCGGGTAGGTGACCGTGCCCGTCATGGACGTCATCCGGACGGTGATGCTGCCGTTCTCGCCGAGCTCCCGGTGCAGGACGGAGAACTGGTCGTTGACGAGGGCGCCGTCCGGTCCGACCGGATCGGCGGGGCACGGTCCTTCGCAGGACGCGTGGTTGCCGGAGGCGTAGAGCAGGCCGAGGACGACGACGGCCAGCGTCGCCGCCACCATGGCGATCAGCCGGCCCGGACGGCGGAAGGCGGTCCACTCCCGGTGGACCGCGTGGAGTGCTGCGTGGGTCGAAGACATGACCACCGTTGTACGGATGACGCCATGACGTGCTCCGAACCGTCGCTGTCACCTCGCTGTTAGGTGCGGCGGGGCATGCTGGGTCCGGCCGGACACGCGCGGGAACGGGGAGCACGGGGATGCGGAGCACGGAACCAGGGGCCACGGGGACGCCGACCACTGAACCCGCCGGTACGAGGAACCGGGCCACGGGGACGCCGACCACGGAACCCGGCGGCACGAGGAACCGGGCCCCGCGGTGGCCGCGGCGCGGAACCGTCGTACGGCGCTTCACCCTCCTGTACGCCGCGGGGTTCCTCGGGTCCGGGATCGTGCTGCTCTTCCTGACCTACGTGATGTCCGGTGTCCGGCTGTCCGCACCGGCGCCCGGGAACGTCCCCGCGCCCGCTCCGAGCGGCTCGTCCGAACCCGATGCCGCCCAGCGGCAGATCCGGGAGCTGCGGGACCGGCTCGCGGAGGTGCAGGGTCAGGAGCAGCACCGGTGGATCGTCGCCTCGCTCGTCGCGCTGGTGGTGACGGCGCTGCTCTCCCTGCTCCTCGGCCGCCTCCTGGCGCGGCGGGTCCTGCGCCCGCTGCGGCTCATCACCGCGGCGACGCGGCGGATCTCCGCGGAGAACCTGCACGAGCGGCTCGCCGTGACCGGCCCCGCCGACGAGGTGAAGGAACTCGCCGACACCGTCGACGACCTCCTCGAACGGCTCGAAGCCTCGTTCGCCGCGCAGCGCCGCTTCGTGGGCAACGCCTCGCACGAACTCCGTACGCCGCTGGCGACGATCCGGGCGTCGCTGGACGTGGCCGTCGCCAAACCGGAGCCCGCGGCGCAGACCCTCGCGCTCGCCGGGCGGGTGAGGACCGAGCTGGACCGCGTGGACCACCTGCTCGAAGGCTTCCTCCTCCTCGCCCGCGCGCAGCACGGCGTCTTCTCCGACCGGACCCTCGTGTCGCTGGCCGAGCTCGCCCGGGAGGCGCTGGACGACCGGGCTCCCGACATCGCCGCGAAGTCCCTGGCCCTGGACGCCCAGGTGGGGACGGCGGCCTGGACACGGGGCAGTGCGGTGCTGCTGTCCCGGATGGTGCGGAACGTCGTCGACAACGCGATCACGCACAACCACGGGAACGGCTGGATCCGGATCACCGCGGACGGCGACGGTTCCGGCACGCGCCTGGTCGTCGAGACCGGCGGGGACGTGCTGGAGCAGAGCCGGGTGGACCGGCTCGGGCAGCCGTTCGAGCGGCTCGGCACCGCCCGTACGGGGCCGGAGGGGAGTTCGGGCCTGGGCCTGTCGATCGTCTCCGCGATCGTCGCCGCGCACGGGGGTCGGCTCGTCCTGCGGGCGCGTTTGGAGGGTGGCCTGCGCGTGGCGGTGACGCTGGCGCCGGCGGTCCCGGAAGGCGACGCGGCGCGGACGGGGGTGCCGGTGTGAGGGTTCTGGTCGTGGAGGACGCGCGATCGCTCGCCGAGGTCGTCGCCGAGGGGCTGCGGGATCAGGGGATGGCCGTCGACCTCGCGCACGACGGTCTGGAGGCCGCCGCGAAGCTCGACCTGAACGCGTACGACGTGGTGCTCCTCGACCGGGACCTGCCCGGTATCCACGGGGACGTGCTCTGTCAGATGATCACCGGGCGGGACGACCGTCCGATGGTCCTGATGCTGACCGCGGCAGGAGCGCCGGGCGACCGGGTGAGCGGACTCACCCTCGGGGCCGACGACTACCTCGCCAAGCCCTTCCACTTCCCCGAACTGGTCCTGCGCGTACGGGCCCTGGCGCACCGCAGGCCGTCGGCCCGGGCCCGTACGCTGCGTGCCGCCGGTGTCGAACTCGACCCGGTGCGCCGCACGGCTCTCCGGGACGGTCGGCCGCTCGCCCTGTCCGTCAAGGAGTTCGCCGTCCTGGAGGCGCTCCTGCGCGCGAGCCCGGGGTTCCTGAGCGCGGAGGAGCTCCTCGAGCAGGTGTGGGACGAGAACGCCGATCCGTTCACCAACACCGTGACGGTCACGGTCGGCCGCCTGCGCCGCAAGTTGGGAGGCCCGCCGGTCATCACGACGACGACCGGGGTGGGGTACCGCATGGCGGACACCCCGGCCCCTTGAGTCTCCGGGAAACCGGGAGTCCGGGAGCCCGCGGGTCCGCAGGTCCGGGGGCCCGCGAGTCCGCAGGTCCGGGGACCCGCGAGTCCTCGACTCCGCGAGTCCGGGGAATCAGTCCTCCTCGGCCTTCGAGGTGAAGGCCAACCGCTGCAGCAGCCCCGCGAGTTGCGCCGTCTCCTCGACGTCTAGCCCGGCGAGGAGACGGCGCTGGTTGTCCAGGTGGACGGCGATGAGCTCGTCGGTCAGGGCGACGCCCTCGGGGGTGAGGCTGATGAGGCGCCCGCGCGAGTCGGCCTCGTCGACGGTCCTGGCGACGAGACCGCGGGCTTCGAGCCGGTCGACGCGCTTGGTGATGGCGCCGGTGGTGACGAGCACGGTGCGGCTGAGCTCGCCCGCGGAGAGGGCGTAGGGCTCGCCGGCCCTCCTCAGGGCCGCGAGGAGGTCGAAGTCCCCGCTCCCCAGGCCCGCGGCGGCGAAGGGCGGGCGCAGCCGCCGGTCGAGCGCCTGGGTGAGCCGGAAGAGCCGGCCGATGACGAGCATCGGCGACGCGTCCAGGTCGGGGCGCTCTCGTTTCCACTGGTCGACGATGGCCGCAATGGCGTCGGGCTGCATCTCTTCACTCTATCTTCCACGGATGATAAATTATCTTCCGTGGAAGATACCCGCGTCCTCGATCCCGCTCCAGGAGCCGACACCCCCTCCCCCACCGGCGTTCCCGCGCGCCGCCGCCTCATCGCCTCCAGCCTCGCCACCTCGATCGGCGACGGCATCTACGTGCCGCTGACCATGCTGTTCCTCCACGGACTCACCGGCCTGTCCCTCACCTCGATCGGCACGGGGCTCACGGTCGCCGGGCTCAGCGCCCTGGCCTTCATGCCCGTCGCGGGCATCCTCATCGACCGGTTCGGCGGGCGCCGCGTCCTCATCGCCGTGCTCGCGCTACGTGCGGTCGGCTTCGCCGCCTACCCGTTCGCCGACTCCTACCCCGCCTTCCTGACCATCGCGCTCGTGGTGGCGGTGGGGATGTGGGCGTCGTCGCCGAGCCAGCAGTCGCTCATCGGCGACCTCGCCCGAGGCACCGAACGCGACCGGCTCCTGGCCTGGGACCGCAGCCTCCGCAACGCCGGGATGGGCTGCGGCAGCCTCGCCGCGGCCGGCATGCTCGCCTGGAACGGCACCACCGGCTTCATCGTCGCCGCCGAGGCCCTGGCCGCGGTCTTCGCCGTCGCCGCCGTCCTGGTCGCCCGGATCCCCCCGGTCCGCGGCGACGCCAAGCCCCGTGACGCGCGCGGCGGTTACCGGCACGTCCTGGCCGACCGGCCGTACCTCCTCCTCACGACGGCCAACTTCCTCATCGCCTTCGGCTACACCACCCAGGCCATGGCCCTGCCGGTCTTCCTCACCCGGGACGTCGGCATGCCCGACGCCCTCGCCGGGGCCGTGTTCGCGGTCAACACCGTCCTGGTCGCCGCACTCGGCGTCCCCGCGGCCCGTCTGACCGCACGCGCCAGACGCACCCGTACGGCCGCCCTGGGCGCGGTGACCTTCGCCCTCTCGTTCGCCGCCTTCGCCGTCCTCCCGGATCTGGTCCACGGCGCGGACGCGCTCATCGCCGTCCTGGCGGTCGCCGCGCTCTACACGGCCGGAGAACTCGTCCACTCCGCCCCCGCGCAGAGCCTCTCCGTCCAGGCTGCGCCCGACCACCTGAGGGGCCGCTACCTGTCGGTGTACCAACTGTCCTGGTCGATCTGCCGCACCATCGCCCCGATGCTCCTGGGCTTCCTCCTGGACACGGGCCCATGGCACCTGTGGTCGGTCCTGGCCCTCCTGGTCCTGACCGGCGCGGCGATCCTCCTGTGCGCGGAGCGCTCCCTCCCGGCGCACACGAACGGCCTCGGCGCGCCGACGCCGAAGCCGAGGCCGAAGCCGACGCCGACGCCGACGCCTACGCCGACGGTGTGACGATATGAGGTGGACCCACCGCCCGCTCGTGCTGTTGCATCGACCGACGGGGAGCACCCACAGGGGTGCGACGGGGAGGTTCGTGTGCGAGACGTGCTGCCGGGGCTGGCCGGAAATCCGGCTCTGACCGCCGATCTGTTCGCCCGGCTCGTGGCGAGCGGCGACGAGGACGTCCTGGACGCGCTGGCCGGGCGAGAGCGGCTGACCGCCCCTCAGACCGGAGCGCTGCTCGCCGCCGGGGACCATGCCCTCACCTCCTCCCTGGTGCGGAGCGGGCGTGTTCCGTGGTCCGCCGTCCCCGAGGACCATCCCGGCCGCGCGCTCGACGCCGTACTCGGCGGCGTGGCCCCGCTCGCCGTCTGGTGGGAAGCCGCCACCGATCCCGACCCCGAGGTACGGCAGGAGGTCGCCTACGAGCCCGACGCGCCCCGCGAGGTCGCCGAGGCGCTCGCCCATGACCCGGACCCCCGGGTCGTGGCGGTCGCCGCCTGGAACCCACGGCTCCCGGCCGCGCTGCTCGCCTCACTCGCCCGCCACCCCAGCACCGTCGTACGCGCGGCCGTCGCCGAGAACGAGAACGCACCGGCCGCTCTGCTCGCCGCTCTCCTCGCCGACGGTGGCGACCCGGCCCCGACCCGGTGCGGCGCCTGCCACCGCCGCGAGGAGGCCTGCCCCGACCACACGCCCGGTATCCGGCGCGTCCGTCTGGCGGCGGCCGCCCGTCCGGACGTGCCGCCGGCGGGCCTGGCCGCGTTCCTGGACGCGCCCGAGTGCGGGACGGTCACGACGTTCGCGGCCCGCACCGACCTGCCGGCGGGATTCCTGGAGCGCCTCGCCGAACACCCCGCCGCAGACGTCCGCGCCGTGATCGCCGCCAACCCCGCCGTCCCCGAACCCCTTCTGCGTACGCTCGCGTCCGACCCCGATCCGGAGGTCCGGCGGGCCGTCGTCGAGAACCCGGCCGTCCCACTCGACCTGCTCGTCACGGTCGCCGCCCACCACCGGCTGCCCGACGACGCCGCGCCCCGGGTCGAGTCCGCCACGGAGGCCGAGCTCCACGACCTGGCCGGGAGTCGCGTGGCACAGGTCAGAGCGCTCGTCGCCGGACGCACCCTGCTGCCGTCCGCCCTCGTCGAACGGCTCCTCGCGGACCCGGACCCCGGGGTGGCCCGGCGGATCGCCGACCGTCCGGATCTGGCCCCCGAGCAGCTCGCCGCACTGGTGGAGCGGCACGGGCCGCCCGTCTTCGGGGCCGCCGCCCGCCACCCCGGCTGCCCCGCCGCCCTTCTGCACCGGGTGGCGTCCGATCCCGGCGTCGGGCGTCGCGTCCTGCGCGAGGTCGCCCGCCACCCGGCCACCCGCTCCGAGACGCTCCTGCTGTGCCTGGCGGCGGACGCCCCGGACGTGCGGTGGCACGCGGCCGCCCATCCGGCTCTGCCGGTGCGGGTCCTGGAGTCGCTGCTCGCAGGCCCGGACAGGGAACTCGCCCGCGCGGCCGCGGAGAACCCGGCGCTGCCGGAGAGCCTGATGGAGCGGATCGCCGTGCGGGCGGCGCTCTTTCCGTGACGGTCCCGTCCGGCGAAGGACCAGCCCGTCGTTCGGTGTCGGAGTCGTACGAGGAGGAGACACCGCGAACCTGCTCGCGGTGTGGCGGGCCCATGGAGTGGACCGCCTGCTGCGCGAGGCCTACGACCGGGGGACGCTGCTGTGCGGGATCAGCGCGGGCGCCAACTGCTGGGCCGAGGGGTCGCACACCGACTCGTTCGGCCCGCTGACGCACCTGCCCGACGGCCTGCCTGCTGCCCGGCTCGGACTACGACAGCGAGCCGGGCCGGCGCGACTCCTACCGGGCGGCCGTGGCGAACGCCTCGCTGGCGCCCGACCCGCCGGGACGGGGTGACCGAGGCGGCGGGCGGGGTCAGTCGCAGCGGTACGTGAAGGTGTCCTCGGCCGTGCGCGGTGCGGGGGACGTGATCACCAGGCGGGCCGTCGCGTGATGGGTGCCCCGGCCCTCGAAGGTCCACAGGAGGTGGAGCCGGGCCTCCTTCCGGCCGCGGGGCACCGTCTCGCGCAGCGGGGCCGACCGGGTGCCGTCGCTGCGTTCCCAGTGGTACGTGAGGGTGCCGGGGCGGCCGTCGGTGCGCACGACGGCCAGGACGTTCGCCGTGCCGTCGCAGCCGAGCCGTCCTTCGGGGGCGGTGACCGTGACGTCCCGCACCGAGACCCGGGGGCCGTACTCGCGCCAGGCGAGGAGGGCCAGGGCGACGAGGAGGATCACGACCGCGGGGCCGTACCGGAGGGGCCACCGCGACCGGGGCGGGCGGGCCGGTGGGGTGCCGGGCAGGGTGCCGTGCCAGATCTGGGCCGCCGTGGGGGTGTTCTCGGCGCGTCGTACCGCGGCCGCGGTCACCCCCGGGCCGAAGCGCAGCACGTCGCCCTCCACGCGGTCGGGCGTCGGGTCCGGCGCCGGCCCCTCGAACCAGTGGCTGCCCAGTTCGGTGGCGCTGTAGGCGTCGTCGTTCATGTGATCACACACCGCCTGATGAAGATCTGCTGCAGGGAGCCGCCGTTCGGGGCGGCCGGGTCCGTGGTCGCGCGCACTCCCCAGTAGCAGCCGCCGCCCTGGACCGGGTGCGTGAGCGTGAGCGTGTACCGGTCCGCTCCTTCGCGCCGGACGGTCTCCGATCCGTCCGGCGCGCCCGGCGAGCCCTTCTCGTCGCCGGTGAACCACTCGACGAGGAGCGCCACCGGGCCCGTTCCGTCCGTCGTGATCTCGACGGTGGCCTCGGCGGTCGTCGGCGCGGTCTGGCGCAGGCTCGTGACCGACACCGACGCTACGGCGACGGGTGGCCGCGTCGGGGGTGGTGTCGTCGTCGGTGGGGCGGTGGTGGGTGGCGTCGTGGGTGCCGACGTGGGTGCGGTGGTGGGCGCTGTGGTGGGCGGGAGCGTCGGCTCCGTCGTGGTGGGTGCGGACGTCGGTGTCGTCGGGGTCGCGGGGGACGTCTCGGGCGTGGCCGGTGAGGTGGTCGGCTCGTCGGGCGTCGGGGTGGGGGCCGAGGTCGGGGGTGGTGTGTGCGTCGGGGGCGGTGGGCTCGGGCTCCGTGTCGTGTTCGTCGTCGCGAAGGCCTGCGCGGCCTCGTCCCCGTCCGGCTCCGCTCCCCCGGCCCGTGCGGCGAGCGCGAGCAGCAGCGCCAGGAGGAGCGCGGCGGCGCCCGCGGGCACCCCCTGGGGGAGCCTGCGGCGCAGGCGCCGTCCCGGCGGCCGGGGCAGGGTCGTCGTGGCGAGCGCGGTCGTGCCCTGGGCGGTGCCGCCGGAGGAGGGGAAGAGCAGGGGGAGGAGCGCCGCCAGGGCGGCGAGGCGGCCACGTCCCCGTTCCTCCCAGTCCGGTCCGTACGCGGCCGTGGCGGCCGACTCCAGTTCTCCGACGAACACCTCGGCGTTCTCCGGCCGTTCGCCCGGGGCCTTGGCGAGGCCGCGCCGGATGAGCGGGCGCAGCGGTTCCGGCGCCTCTCCGTCGGGCACGGGCGCCTCCAGGTGCTGGAGGGCGAGTTCGGCGAAGTTGTCGCCCGCGAAGGGCTTGCGGCCCGTCAGGCACTCGAAGAACGTGGCGGTCGCCGCGTAGACGTCGGCCGCGGGTGAGGCGGGAGCGCCGTTCCACTGCTCGGGCGCCATGTAGGCGGGCGTACCGGCGATGCCGGGGCGGCTGTCCCGTCCGGCCGCGATCCCGAAGTCGACCAGTTTGGAGGACCCGTCGGCGGCGACGAGGACGTTCTCGGGCTTGTAGTCGCGGTGGACGACACCGGCCCGGTGGGCGGCGGCCAGGCCGAGGAGGGAGCCCTTGAGGACCGCGAGGGCGGCCTCGGGGCCGGTGGCGCCCTCCCGGGCGAGGAGGGCGCGCAGGGCGACGCCGTCCACGAGCTCCATGACGATGGCCGCGCCCCGGGGGGACTCGACGTACTCGTGGAGTCCCACGACGTGCGGCGTGTCGAGCGCGCCGAGGAGCCGGGCCTCGGCACGGAATCTCCGGACGAACGTCTCGTCCGAGCGGAGCCGCTCGCTCAGGTACTTCACGGCCACGGGGATGCCGGTCGCGTCGTGGGTGGCCAGTGCCACGCGTCCGCTGCCGCCCGCACCCAGTTCCCGGGATTCCGTGTATCCCGGGACGACCCATGCATTCATCCCCGTTCCCCCCTCGGCGCCGCGGCAGCCTTCCCCCACAGGGACAGATTCTCGCCACGGCCGGTTCCCGGCGGAAGGGGGTGGGCGCTGCCTCGTGCCGGACAGGGGGACGGCCCCCCACCGAGGTGGAGGGCCGTCCGGTGCGCGATGGGGTTACTGCGTCACCTTCAGCAGCTTGTTCGCCGTGCCGGAGGTGGCGTTCTTGATGGCGTCCGGGGTGGCCGTCCCGGTCAGCGCGGCCGCCGTCTCGGCGGGCGTCGCGGACGGGTGGGCCGCCAGGTAGAGGGCCGCGGCTCCGGTCACGTGGGGCGTGGCCATGGAGGTCCCCGAGATCGTCTTGACGCCGGTGTCGCTGTCGTTCCAGTCCGACGTGATCTCCGAGCCCGGGGCGTAGAGGTCCACCACCGCACCGAAGTTGGAGAAGTCCGACTGCTCGTCATCCTTGGTGCTGGACGCCACCGTGAGGGCCTCGGGCACGCGGGACGGCGAGCCCTGGCCCGCGTCGGAGGACTCGTTGCCGGCGGCGACCGCGAAGGTCACGCCGGAGGCGATGGCGCGCTGGACCGCCGCGTCGAGCGCCTCGTCGGCGCCGCCACCGAGGCTCATGTTCGCGACGGAGGGGCCGGAGTGGTTCTTGGTCACCCAGTCGATGCCCGCCACGACCTGCTCGGTGGTGCCGGACCCGTTGTCGTCGAGCACCCGCACGGCGACGATCCTGGCCTTCTTGGCGACACCGTGGGAGGTGCCGGCGATGGTGCCCGCCACGTGCGTGCCGTGGCCGTTGCCGTCGTCGGCCGTGTCGTCGTTGTCCACGGCGTCGAAGCCGTGGGCGGCCCGGCCGCCGAAGTCCTGGTGGGTGATCCGTACGCCGGTGTCGATGACGTACGCGGTGACGCCCTCTCCTCCGGCGTCGGGATAGGTGTACTTGTCGTCGCCGGCCGTCTCGGCCTGGTCGATGCGGTCCAGGCCCCAGGACGGGGGCTTCTCCTGGGTCTCGTCGATGCTGAAGCGCTTGTTCTGGACGACCGTGTCGACGGCGGGGTCGGCGGCGAGCCGCTTGGCCTCCTGGACGGTCAGACCCGATGCCGAGAAGCCGTTGACCTTCGAGCCGTAGGAGCGCTGGAGGGTGCCGCCGTACTTCTTCGCGAGCTCCGCCTTGTTCGCGGATGCGTCGAGGATGACGACGAAGCTGCCGTCGACGGCGCCGGGGGCGCCGAGTCCGTGCACGGTTCCCTCGGCCGGGGTGGTCGCCCCGGCGAGATTGCCCGCGAGCAGTGCTGCTGCTGCGGCGCCCGCCACACCAGTGGCTATGGCCGCATTGCGAAGTCCGCGGGATCGCTTGTGAGTTGCCATGAAAAGGGATCTCTCCTCGTGTTGACGTGTGGGGCGTCAAACGTTCGAGAGAACCCTGTGCGGATTGGCAGGAGCAAATCAAGTGCGAACCAGGGGTAAGAGGTTGTTCAACAAGGTTTCTTAAAGAGCCCTCCTCATTCCCTCCACGTCGCACACGCCGCGCGGCGAACTCCTCCGTGAAATGGGCACGTTCACGGGCGCGGCTCAGGCGCGGTCGTCGAACCGCGCGTCCAGCCGGGTGCGGAGCAGGGTGTTGAGGCGGGCGGCCTGACGGGTCAGGTGGTCGCGTTCCGGGATGTCCGTCGCCTTCGTCGCCGCCTCGGCGTACAGGTGCGCCGCCGTCGTGAGATCGCCGGCGCGTTCGTGGAGGTACGCCGCGACGGCCGTGTACCGGGGCAGGGAGCCGTCCAGCTCCGCGAGCGCCGCCAGACCGGCGCGCGGCCCGTCGGCCTCGCCGACCGCGACCGCGCGGTTGAGGCGGACGACCGGACTGTCCGTCAGGCGCGTGAGCTCGTCGTACCACTCGACGATCTGCACCCAGTCGGTCTCCCCGGCCGTGGGCGCGTCGGCGTGGAGCGCCGCGACGGCGGCCTGCGCCTGGAACTCGCCGAGGCGGTCGCGGGCCAGGGCCGCCTGCAGGATCTCGACGCCCTCGGCGATCGCCCCGGTGTCCCAGCGCCCGCGGTCCTGCTCGGCGAGCGGCACCAGGCTGCCGTCGGGTGCGGTCCGGGCGGCACGCCGCGCGTGGTGGAGCAGCATCAGGGCGAGGAGCCCCGCGACCTCCGGGTGGTCGATCGCGGCCGCGAGCTGCCGGGTGAGCCGGATGGCCTCGGCGGCGAGGTCGACGTCGCCGGAGTAGCCCTCGTTGAAGACCAGGTAGAGGACGCGCAGCACGGTGGCGACGTCACCGGGCCGGTCGAGGCGCACAGCGGAGACGGTCCTCTTGGCCCGGCTGATGCGCTGCGCCATGGTCGCCTCGGGCACCAGATAGGCCTGGGCGATCTGGCGGGTGGTCAGCCCGCCGACCGCGCGCAGGGTGAGCGCGACGGCCGACGACGGCGTCAGCGAGGGGTGGGCGCAGAGGAAGTACAGCTGGAGCGTGTCGTCGACCCCGGACGCGGGCCCGGGCGCCGGTTCCTCGTCGACCAGGTCCTCGCGGCGGCGCCGGGCGGTGTCGGCCCGGGTCGCGTCCAGGAACTTGCGCCAGGCCACCGTGACCAGCCAGCCCTTCGCGTCCCGGGGAGGATCGTCCGGCCAGACGCGGACCGCCTCCACCAGGGCGTCCTGGACGGCGTCCTCGGCCGCCGCGAAGTCGGCTCCGCGGCGGACGAGGACGGCGAGCACACCCGGGGTGAGGCTCCGGAGCAGGGCCTCGTCCACGGGGACGGTCACTCCGCCACGGTGGGGTGCGCGCCCAGGAACGGGCGCAGCTCCAGCCACTCGTGGATCGGCTTCCCGCCCGCCCCGGGCGCGGCCGAGAGTTCCCCGGCCAGTTCGACGGCGCGCTCGTAGCCGTCGACGTCGATCACCATCCAGCCGGCGATGAGGTCCTTGGTCTCGGCGAACGGTCCGTCGGTGACCGGCGGGCGGCCCTCCCCGTCGTAGCGGACCCACGTCCCCTCGGGGGCGAGGGCCTGGCCGTCGACGAACTCACCGGTCTTCTCCAGCCGGGCCGCGAAGTCGTTCATGTACCGCACGTGCGCCGCGATCTCCTCCGGCGTCCACTCGGCCATCGGAACGTCGTTCGCCGGTGCCGGGGCGCCGCGGTAGTGCTTCAGCAGCAGGTACTTCGCCATGGTCTTCTCCTCGGTGCTGGTGCGACCCATTCTGGTCGCTCTCACACCGGGGACGGAGCAGGCCACGGCTTCTCGACATCACCGGCAGAACTTTTTCCGGCATCTTCCCGGCCCCTCTCCGTCATGGCGTCGTGGGCCTCCCCAGGTACCAGACGGGGCCGGGGTCGTCGACCGTCAGCAGCCGGAAACCGAGGCGGTCGTAGAACGCCCGGGCGGGGGTGTTCGCCCGCGCCATGCAGAGGTGTACGGCCGGGACGCCGTGCCGCAGCAGGGCCTCCAGGAGGGTCGTCACGAGGGCACGGCCGAACCCCCGGCCCTGCCAGGCGGGCAGCAGGTCGATGTGGAGGTGCGCGGGGAATCCGGCCAGCTCGTCGCGGACCATGCGCTCAGGCGCGTACAGCAGTCCGGTCATCTCGTCGGCCGGTGTACGGGCCGGGCCGGCGGGGGCCGGGAAGCGGTCCGCCACCCCTGGCAGCCACTCGGCGCGGAACCGTCCGGCGAAGGCGGCCGTGTCCGGAACGCCCAGGACGTAGCCGACGGCGCTGCCGGAGCCGTCGTCCAGGACGAAGGCGAAGGCCGGTTCGAGCTCGGCGTACGGGTAGGCGAAGATCGTCGGCAGCAGCTCCGGGTCGAGGTAGAGGAGCGACGCGTCCCCGCCGTCGTGCGCCGTCCTGACGCAGATGTCACCGAGCGCGGCGCGGTCCGAGGGCCGGTAGGGGCGGATGAAGGGGTCGGGTCGGGGTTCGAGGCCGGGTTCGGGCTCGGATTCGGGTCCGGGGTCGGAGTCGAGTTCGGTCGTCACCCGGTGCACCCTGCCACTCTGGGAGCGCTCCCGCAGGGGTTTTCTCCGGCGCGAGGGAAACGTGGTTCGACGAAGGCCCTATCCCGGGGTTGAAGTTACCGTTGCGGCAGCTTCTACCGTCCTGACCAGGGCCGGAGAGACCGGCCACGTAACGCACTCGTGTGGGAGGCGGCGATGGACTGGCCGATCGCGGAGGTCGCCCGGATGTCGGGCGTGACCGCCCGGACCCTGCGGCACTACGACGAGATCGGTCTGCTCCCGCCGGCCCGGATCGGCGCCGGTGGCCACCGTCGCTACGGGGAGCACCAGCTCCTGCGGCTGCAGCAGATCCTCGTCCTGCGGGCGCTGGGCGTGGGACTGCCCGAGATCGGGCGGATCCTGTCCGAGCAGGTCGACGAGGTGGAGGCCCTGCGCGGCCACCACCGGAGGCTGCTCGCCGAACGGGACCGGCTCGACGCCCTGGCCGGCACGGTCTCCCGCACGATCGGCGAACTGGAACAGTCCAGGAAGGACGGCACCTCCATGACCGCGATCAACCGACCCGAGAACCTGTTCGAAGGCGTCCGGCCCGCTCAGTACGAGGAGAGCCTGCGCGACTTCCCCGAGCACGCCGAGGCGGTCGCCCGCCGGGTCGCCGCGATGACCCCGGAGGACATCGAGGCCGGGCAGCGCGAGCGCACGGCGAGGATGGTCCGGCTGGCCGAACTGATGGCCGCCGGTCTGCCCGCCGACGCCGGACCCGTACGGGCCGAGACGGACCGCCAGTACCGGGCCCTCGCGGAGTTGCGCACGGTCTCCGTCGAGGAGTACCGCGCCTTCGGCCGCTCCTGCGTGGACAACGAGCAGTGGCGTGCCGCGTACGAGTCGATCGCCCCGGGCCTCGCCGCGTACCAGCGGGACGCCATCGAGGCGTACGCCGCGTCGATGCCGAGCTGATCGGGCAGTCGGCAGGACCGCCGCCGAGGGGTGCACTCCCCTCGGCGGCGGCGCTCGCCCTCGGGGCGAGCCGGCACCGGGGACCGCGGGGTCACCGCTGGGCCAGGCTCGCCGTCGTCGGCGGGGTCTGCGCGCCACCGCGGGGGATGGGGACGTGCGGGCGGAGGTGCGGCGCCGCCGGCGCACCCGTCGCCGTCGTGGCCGGGTCGCACGCGGCGAGGAGCAGGCGCAGGGCCCGGCGGGCCTGCGGGGCCTCGACCCGGGCTTCGAGGTCCGCGAGGGCGCGCCGGGCCCGGTGCCGGGCGCGTCCGGTGCGTCCGGCGCGGTGGTCGGCGAGGGCCCGGGCGTACTGGGCCAGCGCCGCGGCCCAGGCGTCGTTCGCGCAGCTCGGCTGGGCGAGTGCCCGGTCGGCGGTGCGGGCCGCGGCCTCGGGGGCGTGGTGGGCCTGGACCACGGCCAGGGCGGCCAGGCTCACGGCGGGTGAAGGGCCTCCGGGAGCGCCGCTGGGCGTGGTGTCCGCCGCCTGCCGGTAGTACGCGGCAGCCGACTCGGGGTCCTGCCGCTGCCACGCGAGGGTTCCGTGCACGTGGGCGATGCGGCCGAGGAGGGCGTCGTCACCGGCGAGCACGGCCGCCGGCCAGGCGAGCGACAGCAGCCGGTGCGCCGCACGCGGGTCCCGGGCCGCGCCGAGCCAGGCCGCGAGCCATCGGCCCCGCGCCACGAGCGGACTGTCGGCGGCGACCCGGGACAGCAGGAGCCGCAGGTGGTCGTCGCCTTCGCGGGCGTGGTCGTGGACGGCCCACCAGAACCAGAGGTGCAACACGGCCTCCAGGGCCGTCTCGGGGTGACCGGTCCCGTCCTCGGCGCGGCGCATGAGCGCCATCAGGTCCTCGTGCTCGTCCTCGACGGTCTGGAGCGCCTGGCGCTGGAGGCCGGTGTTCCACAGGGTCTCGGCGACGCCCGCCACACCCCGGAGGTGGAGGGCGTGCCGGTCCCGCGTGACCGGCCGTTCGCCCGCCGCCGCGAGCCGCTCCGTACCGAAGTCGCGGGCGGCGCGGGCCATGCGGTAGCGGAGCGGGCGCACCGCGCCCGCGTCCCCGAGGACCTGGAGCACGCCCGTGGCGCCGAGCGTCGCCAGGGCCGGGGGAACCTCGTGCGGTGCGAGGTCGGAGCCTGAGCACACGAACACCGCGGCCGCCTCCGTGAAGGGGCCCGCGAAGACGCTGAGCCTGCGCCAGACCCTGCGCTGCGCCGGGTCGCACAGGGCGTGGACGGCCCCGATGGCGGCGCGCAGCGTGCGGTGCCGCAGCAGGAGCGGGGCGGGGTCGGCCAGCCTGCACTGGCCGGCCGCGAGGTGGTCGGCCAGCTGCTCCGTCGTCCACTCCCCCAGTCGGCCCGCGGCCAGTTCGAGGGCCAGGGGAACGCCTTCGAGGAGGCGGCACACCCGGGCCACGGCGGAGGGATCCGGGTCCTCGCGCCACCCGCGCTCCCGGGCGCGGGAGACGAGGAGCTCCGCCGCGGGGGACGGACCCGCCCGGCCCGGCGCCGCCTCCACGGGCAGGGGCGCCAGTCTGATCACGTCCTCGTCCCCGAGGCCGAGCGGTCGCCGCGAGGTCACCAGGATCCGCACGCCCGGCCGGGCCATCAGAAGCGTCTGGACCAGGCCGATGCACTCCGTGTGGACCGGATCGACGTCGTCGAGCAGGAGGAGCACGTCCCCTGCGGGGGCGGTACGGGGCGGGTGTGCGCCGTCCGGGACGCCGGCTCCGCTCAGGGCCCGTTCGACCCGCGCCGTCAACGCCCGGCGTCCCACCGGGATCCCGCCGTGCCACCGGACCCGGACCACCGTCCGCCAGGGGCTGTCGAGGGGGGACGTGACGGCGGCGAGGGCCAGCCGGCTCTTCCCCGTCCCGGCCGCGCCGGTCACGGTGACCAGCCGGCGCCCCGACACGGCACGCCGGAGCTCGGCGAGCTCCCCGTCGCGTCCGACCAGGGCCCGGCCGTCCTGGAAGCCGCCCACGAACCGGGCGTCGTGTCCCTCGCCCCGCGTCCACATCTCCGGCACCGCGCACCATCCAGATCGTCGTTCTCGCCATCGACCCACCGAGATTCGGGAGTCGGCACAGAACCCGCAGGTCCCGGTTGCAGAACCGTCACTGCACCGGGCGTCACGGCAACCCCAACGCGCTCCCCCGCCCACGGGTGGCGCGCACGGCGGACGAACCACCCTCCGCGACGAACGGGGGAACGCGTGACCGACACGAAGACCCCTCGTTTCCTCCACACGTCCTTCGACTCACCGAAGGACGATCGATCGATGCGGACGTAACCCTTCCGTTGGCTGGATTGCGACTGGAGCGCGATCTGCTTGAGGCTTCTGGTAGTTGATGATCAATTCAAGTACTGTTCGATCGCGCCGGGGGCGTCTTGGGATCGCCCGGGATCAGAACCTGGGGGGGCCAGTGTCCAACGCCACCACACTCGACCTGCCGTTTCCGTCTCGCAGCAATCCGAACCGCGCGTTCGTCGCGCAGCCCCACCGGGACTGGCTGCTCCGGAACGAGGGTCTCGCCGCCACCATCGCCCTGTCGGCGTACGACAAGTGGGACGTGCCCCGACTCGCCGCGTTCACCAGCCCGGACACCGCCGTGGACGACCTCGCCCTCGCCGCGGACCTGCTCAGCTTCTACTTCCTCTTCGACGACCGGTTCGACTCGGACCTCGGTCGGGCCCCGGCTCAAGTGGCCGAGATATGCACCCGCCTGACGGGCCTTCTGCACGGCGAGGGGCCCGCCCCCGACGTCCGGACGCCCGTCGAGCGGGCCTTCGCCGACCTCTGGGAGCGCAGCACGCGCGGCATGTCCGCCCGGTGGCGGGCCCGGTCCGCGTACAACTGGGAATGGTACTTCGCGTGCCACCCCGCCGAGGCGGCCGGCCGGCTGTCGGGCCGCCTCCCGGACCGGGAGAGCTATCTGGCGCTCCGCAGGGGCACGGCGGCCATGGAGACCCTCTTCGACATGGTCGAGCGACTCAACCACTTCGAACTGCCGCAGGAGGTGCTGCACTTCCCGGCCTTCCGCCGTCTGCGGCAACTGGCGGCCGACATACCGTCGTTCACCAACGACGTGCACTCGTACGCCCAGGAGCTCGCCCGTGGCGACGTCGCCAACATGGTGATGATCGTCCGCGAGGAACGCGGAGGCACCCCGGACCAGGCGGCCGTCCAGGTGATGCGCGAGGCCCAGACGATGGTCGACCGCTTCGTGGAGCTGTCGACCGAGGTGCCCGGGATCTGCGACGTCCTGGGCCTCGACCCGGCCGCGCGCGAGGCCGCCCACCGGTACGTCGAGGGTCTCGCCGCCTGGATCTCCGGCTACCACCGCTGGGAGATCGACACGGGCCGCTACGAACGCTGAGCCGCATCGGGCCGGCCCCACGTCGCGGGGGCCGTGTCCGGCGGCCCCGCGTCGCGGGGACCGCGCCGGGCAGGTCCCGCGTCGCGGGGACCGCGCCGGGCAGGTCCCGCGTCGCGGGGTCCGCGCCGGGCAGGTCCCGCGTCGCGGGGTCCGCGTCCTGGTTCCGTGTCGCGCGGTCCGGCGATGAGGGCACGCTGCGCGGCACGGGACGGCGGCGGACAGCTCATGGAGCCACCGGCCCGGCCGCACGGGGCGCGGCACCTTGCCGCGCGAGGCCGGCGTCGATGATGTGCTCGGCGAGGTCGCGGGCCGCGACGGCGGGCTCGCTGTCGGGCCGGGTCGCGCCGGCGGCGAGGAGGCCGTCGACGAGGAGGAGGAGCTGGTCGGCGGCGATCCCGGGCCGCGCGTGGCCGAGCGCGGTGAACTCGTCCGCGAACAGACCGTGGACGGTGTGCCGGTATGCCCGGGTGACCTCGTGGCCGGGGTGCTCCGGGTCCGTGAGCGCGAGGTCGGCGGCGAGGTAGCGGCAGCCGTGGAAGTCGGGTTCGGCGGCGATGCGGCCGAGCCGTTCGACGACGGCGAGGAGCCGGGCCCGGGGGTCGGCCCCGGCTGCGTCCATGGTGGCGCGGTAGCGCACGACGTCCTCGGCGGTGCTGCGGCGCAGCACCTCGGCGATGAGACCGTCCTTGCCTCCGAAGTGCTCGTACAGCGACCGGCGGGCGACGCCGGCCCCCTTCAACAGGGCGTCCACACCGACGCCGACACCCTGGGCGTAGGTCAACTCCTGGGCTGCGAGCAGGAGTCGCTCACGAGGGCCCGGCTTCGCGGAAGTGGTCATGACCCCATTCTGCTGCACTTGACACGGTAGATCAACCGGTCTATCTATGGTCTCGGTAGACCGAACGGTCTATCTCTTCTGAGGAGGCGTCATGTCCGTACGCACCACCGCCGAAGTCATCGACCGTTTCAACCGCGCGTTCACCGACCGCGAGACCGGTCTCCTGGCCGGCCTGATCGCCGAGGACTGCGTCATGGAGAGCGTCCAGCCGGCGCCGCGCGGGGAGCGGGTCTCCGGACGCGAGGCGTGTACGGAGTGGTGGACGGCCCTCGTCGACGACACCGCCTCGCAGTTCACCCCTCAGGAGGTGATCGTGGCGGGCGACCGCGCGACCATCCTGTGGACGTACCGCTTCGGGGAGGGCCCCGACCAGTGGGTGCAGGGCGTCAACGTCATGCGCGTGGCGGACGGCCGGATCGTCGAGGCGCTCGGCTTCAGCAAGACGGCGGGAGAGGTCCCGCTCGCCTCCGAGTCCGACGACGCGTGACGCCCGCAGCGGGAGCACACCCCTCCGCGGGAACACACACCGCCGCGGCCGGAACGTACAGCGAGACCGCCGGGGCGTCCCACGCCCCGACGCCCGTCATCCATCTCTTAAGAAGGGCATCATCGATGCGGAGCTATCACCTGTCGCACAGCGGAGCCGGACTGTCCGGTCTCGCCGTCCGCGAGCACGACGTCCCCACCCCCGGACCGGGACAGGCCCTGGTCGCGGTGCGCGCCACGTCCCTGAGCTTCCGCGAACTCATGGTGCTCGACGGGACCTACGTCCTGCCGGTCGCACCGGACGTCGTCCCCGTCTCGGACGGCGCCGGAGAGGTGGTCGCGGTCGGCCCCGGCGTCGACCCGGCACGGGTCGGGGAGCGGGTCGCCGCCACGCTGTTCCCGTCCTGGCAGGACGGTCCGTTCGCCCTCGAACACCTCGCGCAGCGCGGTGGTTCGCTGGACGGCATGCTCACCGAGTTCGCCCTCGTCGACGCGGACTCGCTCGTGACCGTGCCCACGCACCTGACGTACGCCGAGGCCGCGACCCTCCCCTGTGTGGCGGTCACGGCATGGAACGCGCTGACCGGCGGCGGGGACGGTGTCCGCGCCGGTGACACCGTCGTCGTGCAGGGCTCCGGCGGCGTCTCTCTCTTCGCGCTCCAGTTCGCCAAGGCGCTCGGCGCCCGCGTGATCGCCACGACCAGCAGCCCCGCCAAGGCCGCCCGCCTGCGCGAACTCGGCGCGGACGACGTCGTCGACTACGCGGCCGGCCCCGACTGGGCCGCCGAGGTCCGCGCCCTCACGGACGGCCGGGGCGCCGACCGGATCGTCGACGTCGCCGGTCTCCTCGACGAGTCCGTCCGCGCCGTCGCCCTGGCCGGCACCATCGCAGGCGTCGGCTTCACGGGCAGGACCGCCACGCCGCTCGATCCGCAGGCCCTCTTCGCCTCCGGCGCCACCATCCGCAGCGTGGCGGTCGGCAGCCGCGCCCAGTTCACCGCGATGAACGCCTTCATCGAGGCGCGGGGACTCCGGCCCGTCATCGACCGCGTCTTCCCCTTCGACAGGGCCGTGGACGCGTACCGTCACTACGCCGACGCCGCACCGTTCGGCAAGGTGGTCATCGCCCACTCCTGAGCCCGGCGTCGCGCGTCGCCGTTCACCGCTCCCAGTACTGGGCGAGGGCTCCCTCCCGGTACGGGGCCGGGCTCACGCTCAGTTCGCCGGCGAAGGGGCGGTCGAGGACGAAGACCAGCAGCAGGCTGAAGCCGATGAGGGCGGCGACCGAGGCGACGAAGAGCAGCTGGATCCGGAGCTTGCGCATGCCGTAGAGGAAGGTGAGCGGGACGAGGACGATCGCACCGCCGAAGGCCAGGGCCTGGAGCAGCGGCGGCAGTTCCTGCTCGGCCATGTTCAGGCGGGCGCGGCGCTGGGCGGCGACGTCGTTGAGATGGGTGACGGCCTCCTCGTAGAAGACCTCCTCGCGCGGGGACTTCGGGTCGTACGCCTGGAGGACGTCGAACGCGGACCTGAGGTGCACCTCCGTGGCCCCGTAGCTCGGCTGCCCGGCGCGCATGCGGGGCCACTGGTCCTCGACGACCGCGTGGACGTAGCCGCTGAGGGCCGTGTCGAGGTCGGCGCGGACCGCGGGCGGGAAGGCGGCGGCGTCGCGGGCGATGAGCGCGGCGTCGGTCGCCTCGCTGGCGACGATGGTCTGCGTGCTGTCCAGCTGGGTCCAGAGAGTGACGATGACGAAGGCGAGGATGATCCCGTAGATCGCGCCGAACATCCCCAGCGTCACCCCGACCATGTCGTTGTGCTCCCCCCGGGCCAGCGAGGGATACCTGCGGCGGAGCAGCACGCTGCCGCCCACGGCGAGGACGACGGTCCCGCCGACGGAGACCACGGCGAGAGTGAAGGTGCTGAAGTGATTGAGGAGCCAGAGCGACATGTGCGGGGAGTCTAGGTGCGCCACGAGGCCGCTCCCGCCGCATGGTGGCGATGAGGCGAATGATCACTCGCCCGTGTCGGCGATGGAACACACGGTCGCCCCGGCCGGACGTGACGGCGGGGTGGGTGGGGCGGCGGGGTGACGCGGGGGGCTCCGGGTCGGCGAGACACGGGGGCTCCAGGTCGGCAGGACGGCGGGACTCCGGGCGGGGCGCAGGGTGACGCGCGGCCGGGCGGCCTACGGGGCGCGGTCTTCCAGGCGTTCCGCCGTGCGGGTCGCCCGGTCCGCGGAGCGGCGCGACTGGGCGAGGGCGCGTTTCGCGGTCGTCAGCGCCGTGGCGGCGTTCGACGCGGTCGTCTCCGCGTCGAGCCGGGACTGCCGGGCCTCCTCCAGTTCGGCCTCCAGGCGGGCGACCCGTTCCGCCGCCGCCTCGGCCTTCACCGTCGCCTCCTGCCGCGCCCGTTGCGCCTCGTCGAACTCCCGCTCGCGCCGGGCGACCTCGGCGTCGGCCTCCGCTGCCGCCGCTCGCGCCCGCTCCAGGTCCGGGTGCCGCTCCGGCTGCCGCTCGGCCGGTGCCGGACGGGGCGGCACCGTCTCCGGCGCGATCGCCGTGAAGTCGACGGCGGCCTCGGGCACCTTCACGAGCCGACCCTTCGACCACAGCTCGGCGACGTCCCGGTGGGCGAGGACACCGTGAAGGGTCTGCTCGATCTCCCGCACCACACTGTCGCTCACCGGCTGTCCCGCCTCCCGGGCCAGCTCGGCCGCCGTGCGCGCGAGCGCGGTGACGACCTGGTGCTGCTCCCGGCTCGCCGCCCGCAGGCGCTCGGCGTCGAGCGTCCGGTGCGCCTCCCGGAGTGCCTCGCCCAGGGCCAGGAACCGCTGGGCCTCCTCACGCCGTTCCCGGGCGAGCCGGTTCGCCGCCCACGCGGCAGTGGCCGGCTTGCGCAGCGCGGCGATCGACTTGGCCGCCGCCGGGTCCTTCGCTCGGCGGGCCTCGGCGACGTACTCGTCCCGGGACGCGACGAAGTCGGTCGGCTTCAGCCCGTACAGCTCCTCGGTGATCCGCTCGACGTCCACACCGCCCACTGTCGCCGCTCGCACGGTCCGGCGCGCCCGCACCCGCACGGCCGCTCGGCCAGATGCCGGGCTTCGATCACCTGGTCGAGCGGGGCGTGAGCGGGCCGTGGTGGTTCGTCAGGGGCGTTCGTTCTCCTGTCGCCCGTCGGGCCGCACCGGATTCCGCGGCGCGGCGCTCTCGGTGACCTGGTAGGTGGCCTGCGGCTCCGGCGTGCCGTCGACCTTCATCGCCTTGCCCTCGCTCTTGAGGATGCGGGCCGCCTTGCCCGCGCTGCGGGCCAGGTCGGGCAGCTTCTTGGCGCCGAGGAGCAGGATGACGACGATCAGGATGATCGCTATCTCGCTGATTCCGAACACGGTCTTCCGTTCTCTGGAGGGGGTCTCGCTCAGAGCCTCAGACGTTGACGCCGAAGTCGGCCGCGATGCCCGCGAGGCCCGAGGCGTAGCCCTGGCCCACCGCTCGGAACTTCCATTCGGTGCCGTGCCGGTAGAGCTCGCCGAAGATCATCGCGGTCTCCGCGGCGGCGTCCTCGGAGAGGTCGTACCGGGCGAGTTCGGCGCCGCCGGCCTGGTTGACCACGCGGATGAAGGCGTTGCGGACCTGGCCGAAGCTCTGTCCCCGGTTGTCGGCGTCATGGATCGAGACCGGGAAGACGATCTTCGTGATGTCGGCCGGTACGGCGGCCAGGTCGACCTTGATGCTCTCGTCGTCGCCGTCGCCCTCACCGGTGAGGTTGTCGCCGGTGTGCTCGACCGAGCCGTCCGGGCTGGTGAGGTTGTTGTAGAAGACGAAGTGCCGGTCGGAGACGACCTTCCCCGTGCCGTCCAGGAGCAGGGCACTCGCGTCGAGGTCGTAGTCCGCGCCGGTGGTCGTGCGAACGTCCCAGCCGAGGCCCACGAGGACCGCGGTCAGACCCGGCGCCTCCTTGCTCAGCGAGACGTTTCCGCCCTTGGCGAGGCTCACACCCATGTTCTCGTCTTCCTTCCGGCCTTCGTGCGGGGACATATCAAATCTACAGTGATGTAGAAGGCGCCGGAAGGGCGGGGGCGGTCGAGCCCGCGACGACGACGCGGTCGCGGGCCGGAGCGGCGTCCGGGGGGACCGGCCCGGCGGCTCAGTCCTCGTCGCCCTCGCCCTCCGGCTCGTCGTCCCCCTCGAAGAAGTCGCCCAACTCGTCGACGACTTCGGCCGCGACCATTCCGCCGACGACGCCCACGGCGAGCCCGGCCGCGCCGGCCGCGATCGCCGTACCCATGCCCGGACCCCCGAAACCGGACCCGTGACCCGACCCATGCCCCGACCCGTGGTCGGACCCGTGCCCGTGTCCGTCGCCGTGTCCGTACGAGGAGGGCGAGCCGTACGAGGCGCGCTGTTCCACGAGCCGCCGCACCCAGGAGTCGACCTCGGCGTTCCAGTCCACGTGGTCGACGCCCTGGTGGCTGACCAGGTGACGGGAGAGCTCGTCGTGGCCCTCCGCGAAGAAGCCGCCGCGCTTGTCCGCCTCCAGGACGACCTCCATCCCGGCCGGGGACGCGAGGAAGGTCACCTCGATCTCGTCGACCTGGTGCACGTACGAGGGCGCCGGCGCGATCTCGATCTCCTGGTAGAACGGCAGCCGCTGCCCCGTCCCCCCGATGCGGCCGAGTTCCAGGTCCGCGGACCTGAAGCCGAAGCCCAGCTGCCCGAGGGCTTCGAGGATCGCCTCCTGGACGGGCAGCGGCCGGACCGCGAGCGGATCGACATCGCTCGTGCCCCTCGCGCCGGCGATGCCGAGTTCGGTCCGTACTCCGAGGACGACGCCGAGACCCTGCCCGTACAGCTCGGTGATCGGCGTCTCCCAGGGCAGCTCGAAGGAGAACGGGAGACTGCGCTCCTCGCCCCCCGCGAGGCGGAAGTCGCAATCCACCACGTGCCGGTGGAAGGCCACCGAGCCCTCGGACTCGCCGTCCTCGTGCTCCGCCTCGACGCGGGCCACGAGGTCCAGGGTGAGGTGCTCGACGGTGAAGTCGGCGTCCCCGCCCTTCAGGTGGACCCGCCCGGTCAGGATGCCGCCGGGCGTCACCGCCCCGGGATCGAGCACGGTGTCCACCGACGGGCCCCCCACGCCGAGCGAGCCGAGCAGACGCTTGAACACCATCGGACGTTCACTCCTTCACATCGCTTGCGCGGCACGGCAGTTCGACTGCGCGTCCGCCGGTCATCTACGTGAGTGTAGAAGATCTTCGACCGGTCTCCGACGGGCGCATTTCGCCTCGCGATGCCTGATCACCCATCCTTTACAGTGATGTAGAAGCGGGGACTTCCCGTCACCGCCCCCCGAAGGAGCTCCTCCTTGTCCGCCAGTTCGACCCGCCCTCACGTGAAGGGGTGCGGCAGCCGATGAACGCCGCTCTCGGCCTGCTCGCCGTCCTCCTCCTGACCGCGGGCACCGGGTACTTCGTCGCCCAGGAGTTCGCCTACGTCGCCGCCGACCGCCTCGCGCTCGCCCGTGAGGCCGAGGCCGGTGACAAGCGGGCGGCCCGTGCCCTGACGGTCCTCGGACGGCTCTCGTTCATGCTCTCCGGCGCTCAGCTCGGCATCACCGTCACCGGTCTGGTCGTCGGCTTCCTCGCGGAGCCGTCCGTCTCGGCGCTCCTCGAGCCCGCACTGGAGGGGACGGGGCTCTCGGAGGGTGCCGTCTCCGCGATCTCAGTCGCCCTCGCCTTCGTCGTCGCCACCGTCCTCCAGATGGTCCTGGGCGAGCTGGCTCCGAAGAACCTGGCGCTCGCGGTGCCCGAGCGGCTCGCCAAGTCGCTGGCCCCCTCCACCCTCGTGTACCTGAAGGTCGTCGGGCCGGTCGTCCACGTCTTCGACGCGGCCGCGAACAGGCTCCTGCGCAGGGTCGGCATCGAGCCGGTCGAGGAACTGCACCACGGCGCCACGCTGGAAGAGCTCAGCCACCTCATCGGCGAGTCCCACGAGCAGGGCGAGCTGCCGCCCGACACCGCCGAGCTGCTCGACCACGCGCTGGAGTTCTCGGAGCGGACCATGGACGAGGTCATGGTGCCGCGCGCCGACGCCGTCTTCGTCCGCAAGGACGCCACGCTCACCGAGGCCGTGGAACTGATCGCGCAGCACGGCCACTCGAACTACCCGGTCCTCGGCGACCACCCCGACGACATCGCCGGTGTCCTCGGCGTGAGCGAGCTGATGCGCCTGCCCGCTGCCGCCTTCGACACGACCACCGCGGGAGCCGCCGCCCGGCGGCCGCTCCTGCTGCCCGACACCCTGCCGCTGCCGCGGGCGGTGGCGCAGATGCGGGAGCGCGACGACGAGTTCGCCGTCGTCCTGGACGAGCACGGCGGCGTCGCGGGGATCGTCACGTACGAGGACATCGCCGAGGAGCTGGTCGGCGACATCGCCGACGAGACCGACAAGGTCGTCGACCTCGCCGCCCCGGACGGCGCCGGATGGCGTGTGGACGCAGGCCGGCGCCTCGACGAGATCGAGGACGCCACCGGCATCGCGCTGCCCGAGGAGGACGACTACGACACGGTCGCCGGCCTGATCATCGACCGCCTCGGCCGGTTCCCGACGATCGGTGACCGTCTCACCGTCGACGACGTCCGCATCGAGGTCCTCAGCCTCGACCGTCACGTCCCCGAACGCGTCCGCATCGAGCGCGTCGAGTCCGGCGCCGAGGAGGCCCAGGCATGAGCTTTCCCATGGCGCTCTTCGTCACCGTGCTGCTGCTGCTCGGCAGCGGGTTCTTCGTCGCCGCCGAGTTCGCGCTCGTCGCCGCCAAGCGGCACCGCATCGAGAAGGCCGTGGCCGCCGGGCAGCGCGGCGCCGGGGCCGCGCTCGCCGGGATGCGCGAACTGTCCCTGATGCTCGCCGGTGCCCAGCTGGGCATCACCATCTGCACCCTCGGTCTCGGTTCCGTCTCCAAACCGGCGATCTCCCACGAGCTGGACCCGCTCCTGGTGAAGCTCGGTCTGCCGACGGCACTCGGTTACGGCGTCTCCTTCGCGATCGCCATGATCATCGTGGTCTTCCTGCACATGGTCGTCGGCGAGATGGCGCCCAAGTCCTGGGCCATCGCCCACCCCGAGCGCTCGGCGATGCTCCTGACCCCGTCGTTCCGTGCCGTGGTCAAGGCCGTACGGCCGCTGCTCTGGGTGCTCAACAAGGTCAGCAACGGGCTCGTACGGCTGTGCCGCGTCCAGCCCCGCGACGAGCTGGCGGCCGTCCACAACCGTGAGCAGCTGACCCACCTCGTGGCGGAGTCCGAGCGGCTCGGCCTGATCAACAGGACGGACTCGCAGCTGATCACCCGCTCCCTGACCGAGCCTCAGACGCCCGTGGCGCTGTTGCAGACCCCGGCCGCGGACATCGTCACCGTCGCCGCCGGCGCCGATCTGGACTCGCTCCTCGCCCGCGCTTCGGCCGCCGACCGCTCGCGCCTGCTCGTCCGCGACGGCGACCGCGTCCTCGGTTCGGTCCACGCCCGTGACGCCCTGGTCGCCCGCACCCGGGGCCGGGCCCTCACCGCCCGAGACCTCGCCCGCCCCGTCCCCGAGCTGGCCACCGGCACCACGGTGTCCGAGGCCGTCGAGCAGTTGCGGCGGCGCCGGGCCTCTCTCGCCGTCGTACGGGACGACCGCGGCGAGCTCACCGGCCTGGTCAGCCTCGACGACCTCCTCGTCCGGCTCATGGGGCCGCAGCCGACCGGGTCCGCGTGATCAGATCGGCGACCCCCTGGCCCGTCCCTCACCCGGATCCCCTCCGGGACCCCGGGGCCTCACCAGCCGGGGCCTCACCGTCGCGTCGTAGTGCCACGGCGGCGTGGTGGCCGTCCGGGACGGCGACATCGGCGAGCAGCCAGCCGGTGGGTGCGGCGGGGAGCGGTCCCGCGCCCACGTACTCCGCGGACGGATCGGCGCCGAGGCCGATGCCGAGCCCCTTCAGGTAGGCCTCCTTCCTCGTCCACACCCTGGCGAAGGCGGCGGGGCGGAGGGCGGGGGTGAGCGCGGCGAGTTCCGCCGCCTCGGCCGGGTGGAGGACCTCCGAGGCCTCCGTGACGGTGTGCGGCGCCGGCACCCGTTCGATGTCCACGCCGACGGGGGTGGACGCGACGGCGATCAGGCTCAGTCCCTCGCAGTGGGAGAGCGAGAAGTGCAGGCGCCCGTCGGGCAGTACGGGGCGCCCGTGCGGCTCGCCGCAGCAGGGGCACGGCGCCCGGGCCACCGACACGGCGCGGGGTGCGAGGTCCAGGTGGGCTCCGAGCAGCCGGCGCAGTCCGACGTGCGCGCACAGGTAGGTGGCACGGTCGCCGGAGCGGCGGAACTCCTCGGCGCGGGCCAGTTCGGTGGTGTCCAGGACGAGCGGCGCGTACCGGGTGACGGTGTCCTGGTGGGACTCGGTGGCCACCAGCCACAGCTGCGGTCGTACCGGGCGCAGCCCGGGCAGCCGTGGCAGGGCCGCGGTCAGGGGCGGGAGTGACGTCGGCATCAGCGGGCCGGCCGGAGGGGCCTCCGGCGGCGGGGCAAGCAGCGGAATCATGTCTGCCTCACACGGAAGTGGCGGTGGGCTCCGGTGCGGTACGGGTGCGGGCGTCGGCCCGCGGCGCGGCGGCGGTCCCGCCGCGCAGGGCGACGGCCGCGGCGACCGGGGAGAGGAGGGCGAGGCCCGCGCACAGCAGCCAGGTCCCGGTGACGCCGAGGTAGAGCGAGACGGGGCTGAACACGGCGAGGGACAGCGGCGCCGCGCCGATGCCGGAGAGCGCGAAGGTGGACATCGCGGCGCCCATCCGGCCTTCGGGGACGGCCTGTTGGTAGGCGGTGACCAGGGCGGGTCCGTTGAGGCCGGAGAGCAGGCCGACGGCGCCGGCGGTGGCGGCCAGGACGACGGGCGAGGGGACGAGTGCCATGGCGGCCATGCCGGCCGCGAGGCCGACGCCGGTCACCACGAGCTTGGTGTGCGCCGGGATGCGGTGGGCCAGGGCCGCGCCCAGGGCGGCGGACGCCAGCGCGCCGGCGCCGAAGACGGCGAGGACCATGGCGACGGCGCCGACGCCCCAGCCCTCGTCGGCGGCCCGCAGCGGCAGGGCGACCTCGGCCGGCCACAGGAACGCGAGGTCCATGCAGAAGCAGGCGACGAACATCCAGCGCAGGCGGGGGTGCGCGGCGAGGAGCCGGAAACCGTCGCCGGAGCGGCGCAGCAGGGAGGGCCCCTGGGGGGTGCGCTCGGGGCGGGACATGCCGTGGGTGACGTGGGTGGCGCAGGCCAGCCAGACGGCACAGCCGACGGCCGCGGCCGTCATGGCCACGGGGAGGCCTCCGACGACGACCAGCCAGGCCCCGAGGGGCGATCCGGCGATGGGGGCGAGGCGCAGCACCATGGAGAAGAGGGAGTTGGCGCGGCCGAGCTGGTCCTGGGGGGCGAGGCGGGGCAGCAGGACGCCGGAGGCGGGGCCGGTGAGGCCGAGCAGGACGCCGTCGACGAGGGCGACGGCGATCAGCGGCCAGAGGGTCTCGGTGGTGGCGGTGACGGCGATGCCGGCGACGAGGACGAGGACGCGGACGGAGGTCGCGCGGAGCAGGACGGCGCGGGGGCCGAGCGCGTCGGCGAGTGCTCCGCCGAAGAGGAGGAGCAGGGCGCGGGGCAGGGTGGCGGCGAGGGTGACGTACGTGACGGCTTCACGGCCGCCGAGTTGGACGGCCGTCCAGCTCATGGCGATCAGGAGGGCGAAGCTGCCCATTTGGACGGCGGCCTGGCCGATGACGAGACTGCTGACGCGGCGCCAGTCGACGGCGGGTGCTCGGCCTGCCGGTGCGCTGGTCGTGGGGGTCGTTCCCATGGGGTCGGCTTTCTGTGGTCGAGGGACGGGGGGCCAGGAGGTGGCGGGAGCGGGGGTGTCCGGTCGCGCTCAGAGGGGTGGGCGGACGTGGACCCGGACGTGGGTGGTGTCGCCCCGGAGGGTGGCGGCGACGGCCAGGGCGACGGCACGGTCGGCGGCCCGGCGCACGGCGCGGCGTCGGCGGGTGCCGGTGGCGCTGGGCCGGGAGGCGTCGTGGGCGGGGGTCCGGGGGGTGCGGAGTTCGACGCGGCCGCCGAGGTAGCCGCGGCCGGCCTCGGCGAGGGCGCGTTGTGCCGTGTGCCGGGCCGTGGTGGCGAGGCCGGTGCCGTCGAGGGAGACGGCCACGGTGATGCCGGGGGTCTCGCGTACGGAGAAACAGGCGTGGACGGCGTGGTCCGCGCCGTGCCGCCGGTGCGCGGTCACGCGCTCGCTCCCGCCGGGTCGGTGGCGCCCGGTGAGGGGACGGCCCCGGAGTCGGCGGTGTGGCCGTCGGGCCACCAGAGGTCCTCGGGGTCCAGGGCGGCGACGGAGTACTTGCCCAACGCGCTGATGAGCAGCTGGAGTTCGAGGGCGATGCTGTCGGCGAGGCGCTCCAGGCCGTGTTCGGGGTCCTCGTCGACGGCCACGAGGGCCGCTCGGCCCAGGCCGACGGCGGTGGCGCCCAGGGCGAGGGCGCGTACGGCGCGGCCGCCCTCCCACATGCCGCCGGTGGCGAGGAGGCACCCGCCGGGGCGGCCGATGCGGCGCAGGCACGTGGCGAGGGGCAGGCCGACGTGGTCGAGGAAGACGCCGGGGGCCCAGCCGGTGCCTCCCTCCGCTCCGTCGACGGTGACGGCGTCCGCGCCGGCGGACCAGGCGGTGCGGGCGGCGTGGCCGATGTCGCGGCCCGGGTGGAACTTCACCCAGGTGCGGGCCTTGGGGAAGTTGTTCCGCATGAACCGCAGCTGCTGGCGGAGGATCTCGTCGGTGAAGGTTCCGGGGGTGGCGCAGCGCAACTGGCGCTCGCCGTCCGGGTCGAGGACCTTGCGTACGGTGAAGCGGCGGGCGAGCTGCTCGGCCTCGGCGCGGTCGACGACGGTCATGCCGCCGAGGCCGGGCTTGGCGCCCTGACCGGTCTTCAGCTCGAAGGCGAGCCGTCCGGTGTCCAGGAGGGGACGGAAGGCGGGGTCGCTGTAGAGGAGGTTCCAGACCTCGGAGTCGGCGTCCTCGGTGGACTGCTGGACGACGATGCCGCCGGTCGTCGCGTCGGGTGCGGCGTCGAGGTAGGCCTCGACGCGGGTGAGGAGGGCGGAGCGGGCGGCGTCGCCGGCGCGGCGGTAGCCGTGCACGGGGATCATGTTCTCCCCGATGACCATGGGGATGCCGAGGCGGGCGGCCTGCCGGCTCGCGTGGACGGCGAGGTCGCCGCTGCCGGCCCGCGTGGAGCCGAAGGCGGACAGGTAGAGGGGCAGCCGGGAGGTGAAGCCGCCGACGCGGGCGCCGAGGTCGACGTCGGTGAACTCCGGTTCCCGGGCCAGGTCGATGAGCTTCTCCAGGCGCTGGGGCATGAAGACGGGCGGGACGATGCGGGCCCGGTCGAGGTCGTCGGCGGCGACGGCCGTGCCCGTCCCCGGTCCGTACAGCCGTGTGCCGTACGGACCGGGGTCGGGGAAGACCTCGGCGGTGCCGTTGCGGGCGCGGGCGCGGATGGCGCGCTCCGGGAATCCGGGGGCGCTGAGCGCGGTCACGGGGCCACCACCCCGGGAAGCTTCGGGTAGGCGCTGACCTGCCACAGGGCGTCGAGACCGGTGAGGAAGCGGACGAGGCGCTGGAGGCCCATGCCGAATCCGGCGCTGGCCGGCATGCCCTCGCGGGCCTCCTTGAGGTACCAGGCGTACTTGGCGGGGTTCTCGCCGCTCTCCCGCATGCGGGTGACGATGGTGGCGTAGTCGGCCTCGCGCTCGCTGCCGGAGACGAGCTCGCCGTATCCGTGCGGGGCGATCAGGTCGAAGTTGCGCAGGACGCCGGGGCGTTCGGGGTCCTCCCGGTCGTAGAAGCCGCGGGAGCCCTTGGGGTAGTCGTTGACGAAGAAGGGGCGGTCGCTCTCCAGGGAGAGGAGCCGCTCGCCGGCCCAGTCGATCTCGCCGTCGGGGTTCTGCGGGTGGCCCGCGGCGAGGAGGCTCGACACGGCGTCGTCGTGGGTGCGGACGTCGTACTTGCCGGAGCGGATGTCGGCGAAGTCGGCCTCCACGCGCCCGAGTTCGGTCAGGATCTCGGGGACGGCGGTCCAGACGTGCTCGGTGACGTGGGTGAGCAGGCCGGCGGCGACGTCCTGCGCGTCCTCGCGGCTGCCGTCGGCGATCTCCACGTCGATCTGGTGGAACTCGACGAGGTGACGGCCGGTGGTGGCGGTCTCCTCGGGCTCGACCCGCACGTTGGGGGCGATGTAGAAGAGGCGGGGGAAGCCGCGGAGGGACGCCTGCTTGTAGAGGATGGCGCTGGTCATCAGCTTGTACGGGTGGCCGTAGTAGTCGACGTCGAGGGCCTTGGCGCCACGGCCGCCGGGGTCGGTGACGGGGCCGACGAGCGGGGGCAGCAGCTCGGTGAAGCCCTCGCCGCGCAGGAACGCGCGGGCGGCGTACAGGGCCTCCTGCTGGACGAGCATGGCGGCGCGCAGCCGGGGCGAGCGGAGGTGTTCGCCCAGCGGGGGCGGTGTGGCCGGTGCGCCGGTGGGGTGGGACGTGTCCATGACGGGGCTCCAGTTCGGGTGGTCGGGGCGGGTGCGGGGCGGCGGCGGAGGCGGTGCGGGCCGGCTCAGACGGTCAGCGGGGTGGCCCGCGGGCGTCCGTGGCCGTCGTCGCTGTCGCGGTGCCGGGGGCTGTCGTAGCGGCCGGCGACGTGGTGGAGCGCGGCGAGCAGTCCCGCCGAGGTGAGGGGGGTCGCGTCGGCCGCCGTGTCCGGGCGGATCGGCATGGCTCCGGTACGGGCCCAGCGGAGGCGGCCCCCGGGGTCGACGAACCCCAGGGAGCGGCCGGCGTTGTCGGGGTGGAGGCAGAAGGGCACGTCCAGGAGGCCTCGTGCGAAGGCGGCCGGCAGGGCCCGGGACAGGTCGGGGTGGAGGCCGAGGACGGTCTCCACGAGCGTGCGGGCCTCCTGGTACACCTCGTCGTCCCCCGCGGCGGTGGTGCCGGGTGCCGGGGGTCCGGCGAGCGCGGCGGCCGCGGCGGCCGTCTCCAGGGCGCGGACGTTCTCCTCGACGGTCGGGATGCGATGGGCCTCCGCGGTGGTCTTGACGATGAGGCGGCCGGCACCGGAGCGCACGGCGAGCCGGGCGGAGGCCTCCAGGAGGCGGGTGGCGCCCTGCTCGGTGCGCGGGTAGACGCCCATGTAGGTGTAGAGGACGACGTGGTGGTCGACGTCGTCGGGCAGGAACTCGGCGGCGAGCCGGTGCAGGGCGCGCAGCGCCTCCTCGTCCTGGGCCGGGTCGGTCTGCTGCGCGTAGCTGAGCGAGACGCTGCGCAGCCCGTACTGGACGAAGAAGAGGCATTCCAGGATGCTCGTGGCCACGAGCAGGGAGGGCGGGCAGAGCTGGCCGAGGAGGCAGCCGCCGAAGCTCTCCAGATGGGGCACGGCGCCGGGGCGCGCGCCGGTGGCGAGGAGTTCGCAGGCGCGGGCCCAGCCGGTGACGGACTCCCGCAGGGGGGTGCGTCCGTAGGGCAGGCAGTAGGAGACGGGCCCGCCTTCGGTGGCGTCGAGGCCGGCCGCGGTGAGGGCCCGGACGATGGCCAGGGGGCGGGCGGACCCGTGCCGGACCTGTACGGGGAAGTCGGCGTCGAAGAGTCCGTCGAGGACGGCGCGGGTGGTGGCCGGGGAGTGCGCGGCGATCGGGTAGCCGTTGAGGCGACTTCCCTCGGCCACGGCGGCGTGGGCGGCGGCGAGGTCGCCGACGCGGGTGTAGCTGTCGACGGTCAGGGTGCCCGCGGTGTGGGCGGTGGCGGCCCTGGTCCGGGCGAGCCCGTCCCGCATGCGGCCGGGGTCGCCGAAGCCCATGCGGGGCTGGACGACGAGCCGGCCGGCGGCCGTGGACGCCGCGACGAAGGCGCCGAAGTGGGGGGCCGGGGCGGTCAAGCCGGCACCTCCCTGCGGGCGCGTGCGGCGAGGAACGCGCACAGGGCGTCCAGGTCCTCGCCGAGCACGGCGTCGCAGCCGGCCTCGGTGAGCCGTGCCACGTCCGCTTCCTGGCGGTGTCCGGCGACGCCGAGCTTGCCCCCGAGCACCACGGGGAGGCCGGCCAGGGCGGGTTCCGCGCGCAGCCGGCGGACGGCGGTGAGTCCGTCGCGGTAGCCGTGGCCGTTGACACTGCTGAGCACCACCACGTCGGGCGCGTGCCGCAGGCAGCCGTCGAGCAGCAGCTCGGCGGGGGCGCAGGGGCCGAGCCCGACGACCTCGTGGCCCTGTTCCTCGAGGAAGAGACGGAGGTACACGAGATTCCATGTGTGGGAATCCGATGCGGTTCCGCTCAGGAGTATCTTCATGTGTCGAGGATAGATTTCCGGGGATTCCGGAAGGGGAAGTACGACCGGCAGCAAGGACCGGCACTTTCAGTTCTGAATTACCCGGTTGCGGGTTGCCGGCGGGAAACGGGAAAAGCGCCGTGCCCCGCATCGGATGCGGGGCACGGCGCTCGGTTCGGGGGTGGGTCAGGCGTACTGGGCGACGAGGCCGCGCGGGCGGATGTCGGTCCAGTGGGCGGTGATGTAGTCCAGGGCTTCAGTGCGGTTTCCGGCACCCCAGACACTGGTCCAGCCCGCGGGGATCTCCGCGAAGTCGGGCCAGAGGGAGTGCTGGCCCTCGTCGTTCACGACGACGTGGAAGGTGCCCTCGGCGTTGTCGAACGGGTTGACGGACTCACTCATGACTGGCTCCTCGTTTCTTCCTTCTGGAGCGCGGAGAGTTTCTCCGCGACTATTCTTCCGATGTTCTCGAGAGGTTCCGGTTCGGCCATGTACAGATGGCCGCATTCGAGGGTGTGATTGTCGACGACTCCCTCAGTGAAGGGAATCCAGGTGGCGGCGAGGGCGCCTTCCGGTTCGCCCGGCCGGCGGGCGGTGAAGAACAGCGTGTCGGCGTCGGCGACGCCCGGCACGTGCCGCGCCATGAGGGCGGCGTGGGTCTCGGAGGCGCCCAGCACCGCCCGGAGTTCCGCGTCGGAGAATCCGGCGAGGACGGGGTCCTCGCGGCGGACGTCCTCCATCGCCGTGGCGAGCTCCACGGGATCCGTCTGGGCGGCCGTACCGGTCCGCTCCTCGGGCGGGAGGACGGAGACGCTGCCGGGTCCGGTCTGGTGGACGTCCATCAGGGCGAGGAGTTCGACCCGCTCCCCCGCCTCGCGGAGCCGTACCGCCATCGCGTGAGCGACGAGACCGCCGTACGACCAGCCGAGGAGCCTGTACGGGCCCCAGGGCTGGACCTGCCGGATCTGCTCCAGGTAGTCGTCGGCCATGTCCTCGACGCTGCGCGGCCGGTGGCCTGGCTCGCTCAGCGCGCGGGCCTGGAGGGCGTACAGCGGCTGGTCGTCGCCCAGGTGGGCGGCGAGCCCGGCGTACGCCCAGCCGACACCGGTGCCGGGGTGGACGCAGAACAGCGGGCGGCGGGTGCCGCGGGTGCTCAGCGGGAGCAGTACGCCCAGGGCGGCGGCCGCACCGTCGTCGTCGGGCGAGCCGAGCAGCCCGGCGGGGGTGGGCAGGCGGAACAGGTCGCGGACGGTGCGCTCGATGCCGAGGACCCCCCGGACGCGGTTGACCAGGCGGACACCGAGCAGCGAGTGGCCGCCGAGGGCGAAGAAGTTGTCGTCGATACCGACCCGGGGCACGTCGAGGATCTCGGCGAACAGCGCGCACAGCACCTCCTCTCGGGCGTTGCGCGGCCGCCGGCCGCCCTCCGCGGCCTCGGGGCGGTGCGGGGCGGGGAGCGCCGCGCGGTCGGGTTTGCCGTTGACGGTGAGCGGCAGGGCGTCGAGGACGACGACGGCGGACGGCACGAGGTGCTCGGGGAGCGTGGCCCGCGCGTCGGCGAGCAGTTCGGCCTCGGTGACCGCCGTGCCGGCGCGGGGGGCGACGTAGCCGACGAGGGTCTTGTCGCCGGGCCGGTCCTCGCGGACCACCACGAGGGCCTGGCCGACCGAGGGGTGCGCGGCGAGGGCCCGTTCGACCTCGCCGGGTTCGATCCGTACGCCGCGCAGCTTGATCTGGCCGTCCGCCCGTCCGAGGAACCGGAGTTCGCCGGCGGGGGTCCACAGCACGCGGTCGCCCGTACGGTACATGCGGCTTCCGTCGCCCTCGAACGGATCGGGGACGAAGCGCTCGGCGGTCAGTCCCGCCCGGCCGACATACCCGCGGGCCACGTGGGAGCCGGCGATGTACAGCTCGCCGGGCACGCCCGGCGGGACGGGCCGCAGGGCGGCGTCGAGGACGTGGCTGCGGGTGTTGTCCATCGGCCGTCCGAGGTGGAGACCGGTGCCGCGCAGGGCGCGTTCGCCGGTGCCGAACCACTGGTTGTGGGAGGCGAAGGTGGTCTCGGTGGGGCCGTAGGAGTGGACGAGGACGGTGTCCGGGCAGTGGGTGAGGACCCGTCGCACGGCGGCAGGGCTCGCGACGTCGCCGCCGGTCCACACCTCGCGCAGCTGCCGCAGGGTGTCCAGGCCTTCGTCGGCCATGACGTGGAAGAGGCCGACGGTGAAGTAGGCGCTGGTGACGCCGTGTTCGCGGACCGCGCGGGCCGTCTCGGCGAGGTCCGTGCCGTCGCCGCGGGTGAGGACGAGGCTGCCGCCGTTCAGGAGCGGCACCCAGATCTCGAAGACGGACGCGTCGAACCCGGTCGCCGAGTGGACGAGCATCCGGCACGGTCCGCCGGAGCGGACGTCACGGTCGGCGGCGAGCTCCAGCACGTTGCGGTGGGTGACGCCGACGCCCTTCGGCCGGCCCGTCGACCCGGACGTGAACATCACGTACATCAGGTCGTCCCCGGTGGCGCCGGTGTCCTCGCCGAGAGGCTCACCGGTACCGGGCGCGTCTACGTCCAGCACCGTCGGGACGGCTCCCCCGGCGCGCGCGGCGTGGTCGGCGTCGGTCGCCACGAGCCGCACGCCCGCGTCCTCCAGCATCAGGCGGAGTCTGGATTCCGGCAGGCTCGGGTCCAGGGGCAGGTAGGCGGCGCCGCACTTGAGGACCGCGAGGGCCGTCACGACCAGCGGCACACCGCGTTCGAGGAGGACGCCGACGGTGTCGCCGCGGCGCACCCCGGCGGTGCGGAGGCGGCCGGCCAGCGCTGCGGCTCGGGCGTCGAGCGCTCCGTGGCCGACGGTCTCCCCGTCGGTGATCAGCGCGGGTGCGCCGGGGGTGCGCGCGGCGCGGCGGGCGAGCAGCTCGTGGATCGTCCGCGGGCCGGCGGGGGCCGCGGTGGCCGTGTCGTTGTAGTCGGTGACCAGCCGGAACCGGTCGGCGGCGGTGAGCAGGTCGACGTCCCCGATCCGTACGCCCGGGTCGGCCGCGGCGGCCCGCAGGGTCCGCTCCAGGTGGTCGGCGATCAGGGTCGCGGTGGGGGCGTCGAACAGGTCCGTGGCGTACTCCAGGCCGCCGGCCAGACCTGCGGGCCGCCCTTCCGCGTCCCGCCGCTCGTCCAGGGCGAAGGTCAGGTCGAACTTGGTGGAGACGGTGTCGAGGAGTGCCGGTCCTCCCTCCTGGAAGAGGCTCTTCGCCGCGGACGCGCCGGGGGCGCCGCTCGTGTAGTCGTGGTGGAGCTGGACGACGATCTGCGCCAGCGGGTGGTGGGCGGTGGTGCGCGCCGGGTTGAGGTGCTCGACGACCCGGTCGAAGGGGAGTTCCTGGTGGCCGTAGGCGGCGAGGTCGGTCCGCCGGACCCGTTCGAGGAGTTCGGTGAAGGTGGGGTCGCCGGAGGTGTCGGTGCGCAGCACCAGGGTGTTGACGAAGAAGCCCACCAGGTCGCCGAGCGACTCGTCGTCGCGTCCGGCGGTCATGGTGGCGAGCGGCAGGTCGGTGCCCGCGCCGTGCCGGGTGAGGACGGCGGCCAGGGCGGCCTGGAGGACCATGAACAGGGTGGCGCCGCTGCGCCGGGCGACGGCTTCGAGGGCCTGGTGGGTGGCGGCGTCGACGGTGACGGGGGCGCGTCCGCCGCGGTGGGTGGCCTCGGCGGGGCGGGGACGGGCGGAGGGGAGTTCGAGGACGGCGGGGGCGCCGGCGAGGGTCTGCTCCCAGAAGTCCAGGTGGGCCGCGGCGGCCGGACCGTCGATCAGGTCGCGCTGCCAGAGGGTGTAGTCGGCGTACTGGACGGGCAGCGGCGTCCAGCTGGGGTCACGGCCCTCGACGCGGGCCCGGTAGGCGGTCCCGAAGTCGGCGAGGAGGGGTCCGGTGGACCAGCCGTCGGCGGCGATGTGGTGCACGAGCAGGACCAGGACCTGTCCACCGCCGTCCTCGGGGGTGACGAGCGTGGCCCGCAGGGGTGTCTCCCCGGCCAGGTCGAAGACGTGGCCCGCGGCTTCGGCGACGGCGGCCGGGAGCCGGCCGGCGGGGACGGAGCGCACGTCGAGCGGGGGACGGACGGCCGCGAGGATCTCCTGGTGGGGTTCGCCGTCGACGGTCCGGTAGCGGGTGCGGAGCACCTCGTGCCGCTCGGAGAGGTCGGTGAGGGCCTCGGCGAGGGCTCCGGCGTCGAGGGGTTCCGCCGGCCTGAGGACGAGGGGGATGTTGTAGGAGGCGCTGGGGCCTTCGAGGGTGTCGATGAACCACAGCCTGCGCTGGGCGTACGACAGGGGGACGCGCGCGGACCGGTCGGTGCGCGGGACGGGACGGGGGCGGGCGGGCTGCGGCACGGCGGGCTCGCCGTCCGTCTCCGGAGCGGTGGACCGGTCGGCGATGCGGCGGGCGAGGGCGTCGGGGGTGGGGGCCAGGAGCAGGTCGCGGACCTGGACGTCGGCACCGAGTCGGGCGCGGATCCGGTTGGCGAGGCGGACGCCGCTCATGGAGTGGCCGCCGATGGTGAAGAAGCCCTCGTGGGGGCCGACCTGGTCGAGGCCGAGGACCTCGGCGAACAGTTCCCGCAGGGTGTCGGTGTGCGCGGCGGGCGGCTCGGTGGTGCTACGTGCGGTGGCCTCGGCGGCGGTCTCTGCGGAGCGCGCGGCGGCGCGGGCGCGCCGCTCGTCCAGGGCCCGGCGGGTGCCGGGGTCGACGAGGGCGGTGTCCTGGACCGGCGCCCCTCTGTGGTCGGCGGCGGCGAGCAGGGCGCGCTCCAGGGCGGTGAGCAGGATGCGGGCGGTGTCCTCGTCGAGGACGTCGCGGGCGTACTCCAGGCCGATCCGGAGTCCGGCGGGGGCGCCGTCGGCGTCCCGGAGTTCCTCGAAGGCGGCCGTGAGGTCGAACTTGGTGGTGCCGGGTCCTTCGCCGGCGAAGCGGCCCTCGATGGCGCCGAGGCGGAAGGGTCCGGCGTCGGGGCCGGTGGTCCGCAGGGTCAGCATCACCTGGAACAGCGGGTGGACGCCGGGCGTGCGGGGCGGGTTGAGGTGCTCCACGAGGAGGTCGAAGGGGAGCCGCTGGTGGGCGAAGGCGGCGAGGTCGGTGTCCCTGACCCGGTCCAGCAGGTCGGTGAAGGCGGGATCGCCGGAGGTGTCGGTGGGCAGCACCAGCGTGTTGACGAAGAAACCGACCAGCTCGTCGAGGGCCTCGTCGTCGCGTCCGGCGACGGGGGTGCCGAGGACGGTGCGCTCCCCCGCGCCGGACGCCCGCAGGGCGAGCGCGAGCGCGGCCTGCGCCACCATGAGCAGGCTGGCGTCGTGGTCCTCGGCGAGCCGGACGAGCCGCGCGTGGACGCCGGCACCGAGGGCGGTGGTCACGAGGCCGCCGTCGTGGGCGCGGACGGCGGGCCGCGGACGGTCCAGGGGCAGGTCGGTCGCGGCGGGCAGGCCGTCCAGGGCCGCGCTCCAGTGGGCGAGGCCCCCGGCGACGACGGATTCGGGGTCGTCGGCGTCGCCGAGGAGGTCGTTCTGCCAGAGGGTGTAGTCGGCGTACTGGACGGGCAGCGGCTCCCGTTCGGGGGCGCGGCCAGCGGCGCGCGCGGCGTACGCGTGGGCCAGGTCGGTCATCAGCGGTTCGAGGGACCAGCCGTCGCCCGCGACGTGGTGGAGCAGGACGGCCAGGGTGGCGCCCGCGCCGTCGTCCGGCAGGAACAGGGCGACGCGCAGCGGGAGTTCGCGGGACAGGTCGAAGGTCTCCGCCGTGAACCGGGCGACCCGCTCGGCGCGTTCCTCCGCCGGGCACTCGACGGTGCGCAGCCGGATCGCGGCGGGGGCGAGGACGTGCTGGTACGGCTCGTCGTCGGGGGCCGGGAACACGGTGCGCAGCACCTCGTGCCGTTCGGCGACGTCGGTGACCGCGGCGGCGAGCGCGGCCCGGTCGGGGGCCGTCTCCAGTTCGAGGACGATCGGCATGTTGTAGGCGGCGGACGGTCCGTCCAGTTGGCCGACCAGCCACAGCCGGCGCTGGGCGTGGGAGAGCGGGACGCGGTCCTCGGCGGGCGGCGGTTCCTCGTCGACGACGGGCAGGCGCGGGTCGGCCGTGCGCAACGCCTTCCGGTTGATCTTGCCGGAGCTGGTACGGGGCAGGGCGACGACGATCGAGACGGCGGGCACGGCGGCGGCGGGCATGCGCGCGCGGACCCAGTCGCGCAGCTCCTCCGTGCCCGTTCCGCCCTCGGTCACCACGAAGGCGACGAGGCGCTTGACGCCGTCGCCGTCCTGCTGGGCGACGACGGCGGCCTCCCGGACCCCGGGGTGACCGGCGAGGACGGAGTCGACGGCGGCCGGGTCGATGCGCTGGCCGCCGATCTTCACCTCGTCGTCGAGACGGCCGTGGTAGAGGATCTGCCGGTCCTCGCCGACGGTGACGAGGTCGCCCGTGCGGTAGGCGCGTTCGCCGTCGAGCTCGGTGAAGCGGCGGGCGTTGAGTTCCGGCCGGTGGAGGTAGCCGCGGGTCAGGCCGCCGCCGAGCAGCCACAGTTCGCCGTCGACGACGGCGGCGCGGACGCCGGGCAGCGGCCGGCCGATGGGGATGGGCCCGTCCTCGTGGCGGCTGAGATCGGCCATGGTCGCCACGACGGTCGTCTCGGTGGGGCCGTAGCCGTTCAGGAGCCTGACCCGGTCGCCGACGAGGCCCCGCCACTGGGCGACGCGCTCAGGCAGGGCGGCCTCACCGTAGATCATCACGGTGCGCAGGCCGTCGGGGAGGACCACGGAACCGGTGGTGAGGACGTAGACGAGCTCGTGCCAGTAGGCGGCGGGCAGGTCCAGGTAGGTGACGCCGTGCCGGGCACAGCCCGCGAGGAGCTCGGCCACGTCGAGCATGTCGTCGGTGCGCAGGACGAGGGTGCCGCCGGCGCCGAGCGTCGTGAAGATCTCCTGGATGCTCGCGTCGAAGTGGAGCGGACTGAACTGGAGGACCACGTCGTCGGCCCCGATGCCGTACGCGGGGGTCGCACCCGCGATGAAGTGGGCGAGGGAGTCGTGGGCGACGACCACACCGTTGGGGGTGCCGGTGGACCCGGACGTGTAGATGACGTACGCCGCGCCTTCCCCGGCGCCCGGGCCGCCGAGCACGAGCTCGCCGTGCCGGGCCACCTCGGCGGGGGCCGGCGCCAGGTCCCCGCAGGCGTCCTTGAGGATCGCCTCGTTGCGGGCGTCGGGCGCCTGGACGTCCAGGGGCAGGTACGCGGCGCCGGTGCCGAGGACGGCGAGGAGACCGACGATCGCGTCGATCCCGCGCGGCCGGTGGAGCGCGACGAGCCGGCCCGGCCCCGCGCCCTGCGCGGCGAGCTCCCGGGCCCGGTCCCGCACGGCGTCGGCGAGCTCGGCGTAGGTCAGACGGGCGTCGGCGTGGACCAGGGCGGGGGCGTCGGGGCGGGTACGCGTCTGGTGGGCGATCAGGTCGAGCACGGGCGGCGCGGGGGCGGGAGAGGGTCCGCCGTCGAGCAGGTCTTCCGTTCTGCTGGGGGGCATGCTGAGTTCCTCCGGTAAAGGGCCGAGAGACCGGGGCGGTTCCTCTCGCCTCCGTGCCCTTCACGCTAGGCGCGGGGGGTCGTGGGCCTGGGCAGTCGGCCCGGCAGCTGGGGCCGGCCCGGCACCGGAACCGGCAGCCCGGCCGCGCGGAGCTGCCGGTCGCCCCTGCCGGACGGGCTCGGCGCCCACGGGCGCGGGCCCGCGCCCTTCTGGCCCGCGCCTCGCGCCGGGCGGTGCCCGTCGCTCCCCCCGTGTGGGCAATCGTCCCTCCCGCAGACTCCGTTCGGGGGTACCCCCAGCGCGCGGCGGGGCGCAGCCCGCGACCGGGGCTCAGTTGGGTTGGCGGGTGCCTGCCGCTGTGCGGCGGCGCAGGGTGGGGGTCGGGGGGCGGGGGGTCCGCGGAGTCGTCGGGTCCGCGCCGGACTCGGCCAGGCGCCGGGCCAGCGCCGCAGCCGTCGGGTTGCGGAAGACGTCCCGCAAGGTCAGGTCCTGGCCGAACTCGGCGCGGATCCGGTTGAGCAGCCTGACCGCGAGCAGCGAATGCCCGCCCGACTTGAAGAAGTTGTCGTCCCGGCCGATCGCGCGGCCGCCGAGGACGTCCCGGAAGACCCCGAGGAGGCGTTCCTCCCGGACGTCGGGGCCGGTCGTCGCGCCGGGGGCCTCCGCCTCGGCGGGGGCGTCCTCGCCGGGCGCGGGCAGCCGGTGCACGGGGACGACGCGCGCGGGGGCCAGGTACTCGGGGAGCCGCTCCGCGGCCCAGCCGCGCAGGGCCGCCCCGTCGGCTCCGCCGGGCAGACGGGTGACGTAGGCGTACAGCCGGTCGTCGCGGACGACGACGGCCGCTCCGGTCACGTCGGGGTGCCGGCCCAGGACGTCCTCGACGTGGCCGGGCTCCACGGGGTAGCCGCCCACGGTGAGCGTGGCGACGGGCCGCAGCCGTCCGTCGGCGTCGGCGAAGGCCCGGCGGCCGGTGGCGCGCAGGCCGCCGCCGGGCGTCCGCTCGTGGACCTCGCCGGGGACGCGCACCGGCGCGGGGCGTCCCCGCTCGTCCAGGACGACGTCCCGCCCGGCGGGGGCCGCCGGGCCGGACGGCATGGCGGAGAGAGGGACGCCGGGATCGGCGGCGAACGCACCGAGCGTGTCGGTGAGCCGCCGGGCCAGGAGGGCGGCGGTGTCCGCGTCGTAGAGCGCGGTGGCGTATTCCAGGGCGCCCCGCAGACCGGCCGGTGCGCCGTCGGCGTCGACCAGCTCGGTCAGCGCGAAGGTGAGGTCGGACTTGGCGCCCGCCGTGCTGAAGCCGACCTGTTCGCCGTCCAGGACCGACGGGGACGCGCTCGCGCCGGCCGCCGCGTGCACCTGGAGCATCACCTGGACGAGCGGGGCGTGGGCGGCGGAGCGGTGCGGGCTGAGGTGTTCGACGAGCCGGTCGAAGGGGAGGTCCTGGTGGCTGTACGCGGCGAGTCCGGACTCGCGGACCCGGCGGACCAGCTCGGTGGCGTCGGGGTCGCCGGAGGTGTCGGTGCGCAGCACCAGCGTGTTGACGAAGAAGCCGACGAGCGGGTGCAGGGAGTCGTCCGCGCGGCCGGCGACGGTGGTGCCGATCGCGAGGTCGGTGCCCGCGCCGTGCCGGGTGAGGAGGGCCGCGAGGGCGGCCTGCACGACCATGAAGAGGGTGGCGCCGCTGCTGCGGGCGACGCGGAGCAGGGCCCGGTGGGTGGCGGCGTCGACGTCGAAGGCGGTGAGGGCGCCGGCTCCGTCGCTCACGGCGGGGCGCGGCCGGTCGGTGGGCAGGGCGAGGAGCGGCGGCAGCCCGTCGAGAGTGGCCCGCCAGTGGGCCAGTTGCTCGCCCGCGACGCCGTGTTCGCCGTCGAGGAGCTGGTGCTGCCAGAGGGTGTAGTCGGTGTACTGGACGGGCAGCGGCTCCCACTCCGGCGCACGGCCCTCGGCGCGGGCGCGGTAGGCGGTGTCCAGGTCTGCGAGCAGGCAGCCCGTCGACCAGCCGTCGCCGGCGATGTGGTGGACGAGGAGCACCATGATCTGGCCGCCGTCGCCGTCCGTCACGAGCCGCGCCCGGAAGGGGATCTCGTCGGCCAGGTCGAAGACGTACCCGGCGGCCGCGTCGACGGCCGCGCGCACCTCGTCCGGGCCGTCGGCGCCGACCTCGTCGAGGACGGGTGCCACGCCGGTCAGCACGTGCTGGTACGGCTCGCCGTCCGCCGTCCGGCAGACGGTGCGCAGCACCTCGTGCCGGTCGGCGACGTCCGCCAGGGCGGCGGCCAGGACGGCCGGTTCGACGGGGCGGTGCAGCCGGGTGACGACGGGGATGTTGTAGGTGGCGCCGGGTCCTTCCAGCCGGTCGAGGAACCAGAGCCGGAGCTGTGCGGCGGACAGGGGGACGCGGGCGGGGCGCAGCGCGTCGGGCACGGGCCGCAGCGGGGGCCTGGCCGGTCCGTCGCCGCGCTCGCCGAGGCGGCGGAGCAGCTGCCGGGGCGTGGGGGCGAGGAAGACGTCACGGATCGCGGCCTGGAGTCCGAGCGCTCCCCGGACGCGGTTGGTGAGCTTGCCCGCGAGGAGCGAGTGTCCGCCGAGTTTGAAGAAGTTGTCCTCCGGCAGCACCTCTTCCCGGTCGAGGATCTCCGCGAACAGGCCGCGGATGATCTCCTCGCGGGGGTCCGTCACGGTACGCGTCCCCGTCCCGCGGCCGTCCGCCGCGTCGGCGCGCTTCCGCTCCGCGTGGGCGCGGTCCCGGGCCGCCGCGAGAGCGTCGTGCCGTCGGTCGAGCCCTCGGCGCTCCTCCTCGGTGAGCAGGTCGACACCGCTCAGGGCCGTGTCTCCGGCCCGCTCGGCGAAGACCGCCAGGGCGCGCCGGAACAGGGCGAGCAGGAGCCGCGCGGTGTCCTCGTCGTAGAGATCCGTCGCGTACTGGAGGCCGAGGAGCACTCCCCCGGGTTCGCCGCCGGTGTCGTGCGTCTCGACGCAGTGGAAGGAGAGGTCGAACTTGGCTCCGGCGAGGTCGGCGCCGTCCGTCACGCCGGTGATGCCGCCGAGGCGGACGGCCTTGTCCTGCGCGGACCGGGCGGTCTGGGCGCTGACCATCACCTGGAAGAAGGGGTGTCTGCCGAGGGAGCGTTCCGGGTTGAGGGCCTCGACCAGGAGGTCGAACGGCAGGTCGTCGTGGGCGAAGGCCGCCAGGTCCCCGTCCCGCACACGGCGTACGAGTTCGTCGAGGGTGGGGTCGCCGGACAGGTCGGTGCGCAGGGCCAGGGTGTTGACGAAGAACCCGACGAGCTCGTGGAGGTCCTCCTCGGGCCGGCCGGCCACCGCGGTGCCGACGACCATGTCCTCGCCCGCGCCGGCCGCCCGCAGGGCGAGGGCCAGGGCGGCGCGGACGACCATGAAGAACGTGACCCGGCGGCTGCGGGCGACACCGGCCAGTGCCTGGTGGGCGAGGGCGTCGAGCTCGGCCGTCACCACGGCTCCCCGGCCGCTGGGTTCGGTGAGACGGGGTCGGTCGGCGGGCAGCCGGGTCTCGGCCGGGATCCCGTCGAGGGCCTTGCGCCAGTAGGCCGTCTGGGTCTCGCGGATGCCGTGTTCGCCGTCGAGGAGCTCGCGCTGCCAGAGGGTGTAGTCGCTGTACTGGACGGGCAGCGGCTCCCACTCCGGCGCACGGCCCCCGGCGCGGGCGCGGTAGGCGCGGTCCAGGTCGGCGAGCAGGGAGCCCACCGACCAGCCGTCCGTGGCGATGTGGTGCACCGAAAGGACGAGGACCGCCGTCCCGTCGGCGACCTTGAACAGTCTCACACGCAGGGGCAGTTCGCGGGTCACGTCCAGGGAGATCCTCGCGAACTCGGTCGCCCGCGCCTGTGCGTCCCCGGGCGTGGCGCACTCCTCGACCTCGACCTCGACGCGCGCCTCCGGGGCGTCGACGACACGCTGGTACGGCTCCCCTTCTCGTACGGGGTGGACCGTCCGCAAGACCTCGTGACGGCCCATCACGTGCCGTACGGCCGCCTCCAGGACGGCCGCGTCGGGCTGGGCCTCCAGGCGGAGCACCATGGGGGCGTTGTAGGCCGGGGAGGAGCCTTCGAGGCGGTTGAGGAACCACAGCCGGCGCTGGGCGTACGAGAGGGGGAGCGGGTCGGGGCGGTGCTCGCCCGGCACCGGCCGCAGGGCCGGGCGGCGGGGCCCGTCGCCGCGCTCGCCGAGGCGGCGGAGCAGCTGCCGGGGCGTGGGGGCGAGGAAGACGTCACGGATCGCGGCCTGGAGTCCGAGCGCTCCCCGGATGCGGTTGGTGAGCTTGCCCGCGAGGAGGGAGTGTCCGCCGAGCTTGAAGAAGTTGTCGCCGGGGCGTACGTCGTCCCGGTCCAGGATCTCCGCGAACAGGCCGTTCAGGATCTCCTCGCGGGGGTCCGTCGCGGTGCGGGCCGTGGTCCGCCCGTCCTCGTGCGCCTCCTGCCGGGTGGCGTTGCGGGTCCGTGCCACCGCGGCGAGGGCCTCGTGACGGCGGTCGAGGGCCTCCCGCTCGCCGGGCGTGAGGAGCTCGACCCGGCTGAGAAGAGTGCTGTCCGGCTCCTCGGCGAAGGCCGTCAGCGCGCGCCGGAACAGCGTGAGCAGGAGCCGGGCGGTGTCCTCGTCGTACAGATCCGTCGCGTACTGGAGTCCGAGGAGCACTCCGCCGGGCTCGCCGTCCGCGCCGAGCGTCTCCTGGCAGTGGAAGCTCAGGTCGAACTTGGCCGTGGCCAGGTCCGCGTCGTCGAGGACGGCGGTGACGAGGCCGAGCCGGACCGTGTCGTCCTCCTGGCCTGCCCGGGCGCTCAGCATGACCTGGAAGAACGGGTGGCGGCCGAGGGAGCGTTCGGGGTTGAGGTCCTCGACCAGGAGGTCGAAGGGCAGGTCCTCGTGGGCGAAGGCGACGAGGTCCGCCTCGCGGACGCGGTCCACGAGCGCGCCGAGGGCGGGGTCCCCGGAGAGGTCCGTGCGCAGGGCCAGGGTGTTCACGAAGAACCCGACGAGCTCGTGCAGGTCCTCCTCGGGCCGGCCCGCGACCGGCGTGCCGACCACGACGTCGTCGCCCGCGCCCGCCGCCCGCAGGGCGGCGGCCAGGGCGGCGCGGGCCACCATGAAGAACGTTCCTCGCCGGGCGCGTGCGAGGGCGGCGAGCGCCCGGTGCGTTCCGGCGCCGAGGTCCGCGGAGACCACGGCGCCCCGGTGACCGGGCTCGGTGGGCCGGGGCCGGTCGGCCGGCAGACGCGTCTCTGCCGGGATGCCGTCCAGGGCCTTGCGCCAGTGGGTGAGCTGCTCGTACGCGGTGCTCTCGGGGTCCTCGGGGTCTCCGAGCATGTCCCGCTGCCACAGCGCGTAGTCGGCGTACTGGACGGGCAGCGGCTCCCAGCCGGGGGCGCGGCCGTCGGTGCGGGCGCGGTAGGCGGTGTCGAGGTCGGCGAGCAGGCAGCCCACCGACCAGCCGTCCGTGGCGATGTGGTGCACGAGGAGCACCAGGACGGCCGTTCCGTCCGCGACCTGGAACAGTCGCACCTGGAGGGGGAGTTCGCGCGTGATGTCCACGGGGAGCCGGGCGAAGGCCGTCGCCCGGGCCGCCACGTCCCCGCCCGCGGCGCACTCCTCCACCTCGAAGCGCACGTCGGCGTCGTCCAGGACGTCCTGATACGGCTCCTCGTCGCGGGCCGGGTACACGGTCCGGAGCACCTCGTGACGCTCCACCACGTCCCGTACGGCCGCTTCGAGGGCCACCGGGTCGGGCATCGATCCCAGCCGGAGCACCACGGGGGCGTTGTAGGCCGGGGAGGAACCCTCCAGCCGGTTCAGGAACCACAGTCGGCGCTGGGCGTAGGACAGGGGGATCACGGTTGCTGCTCCTCGTGAATGGCGGGGGCGGACGGGTGGGGCGACGACGGGGACGGCGGTCAGGCATCCCGTGCGGCCAGCAGCTCCTCGATGTGGGCGGCGAGGTCGCGCAGGCGCGGGTGGGCGTACACGGCCTTGACCGGGAGGGCCACGGACAGCTCGGCCCGTACGCGGGAGACGAGCTTGATCGCCAGCAGGGAGTGGCCGCCGAGCTTGAAGAAGTTGTCGTCGGGGCCGATCGAGGCGGCGCCGAGGACCTGGGTCCAGACGCGGGCGATCAGCTCCTCCGCACGGCCGTCGAGGCCGCCGGTGCCCTCGGCGCCGTTCGTCCGCGGCTCCGTCTCCGCCGGCGCCGCGACCCGGGTGGGCAGTGCGGACCGGTCGAGCTTGCCGCTGGGGGTGGTGGCGAAGCGGTCCACGGCGACGTACGCGCCGGGCACCATGTAGGCGGGCAGGCCGGCCGAGAGCGCGGCGCGCAGGGCGGCGGCGTCCCCGCCCCGGTGGTAGGCGATCAGGGAGGGGGTGCCGGCGGCGTCCTCGCCGAGGATCACGGCCGCCTCGGCGACGCCGTCCACCCGGGTGAGGGCGGCCTCGATCTCCGGGAGTTCGATGCGGTGTCCGCGCAGCTTGACCTGGCCGTCGGCGCGGCCGAGGTAGACGAGCCGGCCGTCGGGCAGCAGGCGGCAGCGGTCGCCGGTGCGGTACATGCGCCCGCCGGGTCCTTCGGCGTCGTCGGCGGTGACGGCGACGTCGGGGACGAAGCGCTCCGCCGTCAGCCCGGGACGGCGGCGGTAGCCGCGGCCGACGCGCGGACCCGCCAGGTACAGCTCACCGGACTCCCCCGGCCCGACGGGCGCGAGCTTCTCGTCGAGCAGGCGCATCCGGAGCCCCGGCAGGACGGCACCGATGTGCGGCTCGCCCGGCCCGTCGATCCAGCCGGCCGTCGCGTCGACCGTGCACTCGGTCGGCCCGTACACGTTGAGCGCGCGGAGCAGGCCGGTCCGGTGGGCGGCCACGAGCCGGTCCCACAGCGCGGGGCTGATCGCCTCGCCGCCGACGAGGAGGGTCAGCGGGCGCGGGCCGCCGTCCTTCGAGAGCAGGTCGAGGAGCGGGTCGGCGTGCGAGGGGGTGATGTCCAGGTCGGTGAGGGCCTGCTCGTCGACGAAGGCGGCGAGCAGGGACGGGTCGCGGCGGGTCTCCTCGTCGATCATGACGAGGGTGTCGCCCCGGCAGAGCCGCGTCCACTGCTGGACGGAGGCGTCGAAGGACGGGGAGGCGTTCCAGCCGACCCGGCGGCCCTCGCCGGTGGCGGCGCCCGCCTCCTCCAGCTCCTTCAGGAGCAGCGAGGCGGAGCCCCGGCCGATCTCCACGCCCTTGGGGCGGCCGGTGGAGCCGGAGGTGTAGATGACGTAGGCGAGCGTGTCTCCGGTGACCGGGACGGGCGTGTACGGGGCGGGGTCGCCGCCCGGGGTGGCCGTCAGCTCGGCGACCGTCACGGCGCGGGCGCCGCCGGCCGGGGAGCCGTCGGTGTCGCCCGTGCCGTCCACGACGACCAGGTCGGCACCGGAGTCCTCGACGAGGTAGCGGCGGCGGTCGGCGGGCAGCGCCGGGTCGACCGGCAGGTAGGCGGCGCCGGCGGTGAGCGTGCCGATGATGGCGGTGACCAGGGCCGCGCCCCGGGGCAGGCACAGCGCGACGATGCTCTCCGGGCCGACACCGAGGGCGCCGAGCCGGGCGGCGAACACGGCGGCCTCGGCACGCAGCTCGTCGAAGGTGAGGCGGTCGCCGCCGGAGACCACGGCGGTACGGCCCCCGGGGGCGGTGGCGAGGCGGGCGAGCAGGTCGGCCGCACCGGTACCCGCGGCGGCGCACGGAGCGCAGGCGCAGGGCTCCGTGACGGAGGAGACGGAAGTGACGGAAGGGACGAAGGAGGCGGAGGAGGCCTCGGAGGCGGAGGAGGCCGGGGCGGCCGTAGCGGAGGCGGAGCGCTCGGGGAGGACGGCGGTCATGGCGGGGCTCACCTTCCGTACAGGGTGGTGGAGGGGGCGGTGGTCGGGGAGCAGTCGGACAGCCGTACCGGCTCGCCCATGGCGACGACGATCTTCCGGTCTCCGGAGTACGACTCCCGGCCGTGCGCGCAGAGGATGTTGTCGACGAGCATGAGGTCGCCGGCCTGCCAGCTCTCCCGTACCGTCACCGACTGGTAGACGTCGTTGATCGCGTCCACCTCGGCGTCGGTGAGGGCGGTGCCGTCGCCCAGGCGGGTGTCGAAGGGCAGACCGTCCGCGCCGAACGTGTCGGTGAGGACCTCGCGGACGTCCTCGTCGAGGCTGCGGGCGTTCCAGAACGCGAAGTGGTTGAACCACGAGCGCTCACCGGTCACCGGGTGGGTGATGATCGCGGAGCGGCGCTGGCGGGTGCGCAGCGTGTCCTCGTCGAGCCACTCGTAGCCGATGGCGTTGGCGTCGCAGTACTCCTCCGCGCCGGCCGGCTCGTCCGACGAGAACGCCTTGCGCCAGGGCATGCCCGCCAGGTCGGAGTAGTTGCGGACCAGCAGCCAGCCGGCCTCGGCGAACCGGTCGGCCAGGTCCCGCGGCAGCATCGCGAGGGCCTTGCGCATGTCGCCGACGGTGGTCGCACCGCCGGTCTCGGGGGCGGTGACGCAGCCGAAGAGCAGGACGCCGGGAAAGTCGAGGGTGTAGCTGTTCTCGTTGTGCAGGCGGATCGCCTGAGCGGCCGGGAGGTCCGTGGAGGAGAAGACTCCCTCGCCGAAGTCGCTGCGGGGCGTTGCCTTCTCCTTGTAGCCCGCGCGCTGGGCGATCAGGGCGTCCCGGGCCTCGGCGAACGTGTCGGTGTCCGTGACCGGGAGGCCGCGCAGCATGACGGCGCCGGAGCGGTGCAGCTCGGCCTGGATGGCGGGGAGCTGGGCGGACAGCCAGGCGGTGGCCTCGGCCATGGTGTCGAACGCGGGGGTGTGGACGATCGCCGGCTTGCCGGGCTCCCGGACGACGGCGATGCCGGTGGTGGCCGGGTTCTGGGCGTACGTGGTCATGGCGGGTTCCTCGTGATCCCTAGGAGAGCAGGTCGGTTGACGGGTGATCAGGCGTTGCTGGGGGCGGTGGCGTGCAGCGTCTCCAGGACCGGGTTCAGGCGGGCGAAGAAGCCCGGCAGGTCCTGCTGGAAGTAGAAGTGGTCGCCGGCCAGCACCTCGGGCACGACCGGGTGTCCGGCCACCAGGGACCAGCCGTCGAGCATGTCGGCCGGGACGATCGGGTCGGCGTCCCCGCCGAACACCGCGACCGGGCAGTCGAGCCGTACGTCCGGGGCGGTGCAGCGGTAGGCGTCGTCGATGGCGAAGTCGGCACGGATGGACGGCAGGACGATCTCGCGGAGCTCCTCGTCGTCGAGGATGCCGTCGTCCGTGCCGCCGCGCTCCTTGATGGCCGCGACCAGCTCGTCGTCGTCGAGCCGCTCCGGGTGCACGGGGCACTGGTTGGGCAGCACCGGCGCCCGGCAGGCGGAGGCGATCAGGCCCCGCGGGGTGCGACCGACGGCCTGCAACGCGCGGGTCACCTCGAAGGCGACCAGGGAGCCCATGCTGTGACCGAGCACCACCAGGGCTCCGGTGTCCGCGGGGAGCGCGTCGACGACGGGCAGCGCCAGGTCGTCGACGGACTCGGGCAGGTCCTCGCTGAAGCGGGCGCCCCGGCCCGGGTACTGGCCGATGAGCAGCCGCACGTCGGCCGGGAGGTGCTCGCGCCAGACGCTGTACGCGTGCGCGTTGCCTCCGGCGTGCGGGAGCACGAGCAGCGACAGACGGTGCGGCCGGTCGCCGGGCAGGTCCCAGACGACGTCCTCGGGGGCGGGGGTCGGGGAGAAGGTCATGAGCTGATCCGTTCGGTCGTGGTCGCGGACGTGGTCGTGGTCGTGGTCGTGCTGGTGGTCGCGCTCTTGGTCGCGTCGGTGCGGCGGCGGAGGGCGGGACGGGCCTTCCTCGCCGGCGCGGCCTTCAGGGACGCGATGTGCTCGGCGAGCCGGGCGGGGGTGGGGTGCTGGAAGACGTCGCGGATGGTGAGCCGGACGTCGAGGGCACCGGCGATGTGGTTGGTGAGGCGGGCGCCCAGGAGGGAGTGGCCGCCGTGGTGGAAGAAGTCGTCGTCGATGGTGAGGTCGGCGGAGGTGTCGAGCGTGCGGGCGAAGAGGGCGAGGAGGGTCTCCTCCAGCGGGGTGCGCGGGGCGCGGCCGGCGGAGGCGACGGGTCCCGGCTCGGGCAGGGCGCGCTTGTCGACCTTGCCGTTGGGGGTCAGCGGCAGCCGCTCCAGGACGAGGAGGTGCGTCGGGACGAGGTGGTCGGGCAGCCGGTCCGCCACGTGCCGCCGGATCTCCTGGGGGTCCGTCGGCCGGCCGGTGACGACGTGGGCGACGAGCTGTTCGTGGTGGACGGTGACGACGGCCTGGGTGACGGCCGGGTGCGTCAGGAGCGCGGCCTCGGTCTCCCCGGGCTCGACCCGGAATCCCCGGATCTTGATCTGGTCGTCCGCCCGGCCGTCGTAGTGGAGATGACCGTGCCGGTCGAAGTGGGCGAGGTCCCCGGTCCGGTAGAGACGCCTGCCCACGGGGCCGAGGGGATTCGGTACGAAGCGGGTGGCGGTCAGGTCGGACCGGCCCAGGTAGCCGTGGGCGAGGCCCTCGCCCGCCAGGTACAGCTCACCGGTCACACCCGGCGCGCACAGCTTCAGACGGCCGTCCAGGACATAGGCGGCCTTGTTCACCAGCGGCGCGCCGATCGGGACGAGCACGTGCGGCTCATCGCCGGGCTCGATCGGATGCGTCGTGGTGAAGCCCATGGACTCCGCGGGACCATAGCCGTTGACGACCCTGATCCCCGGCTTCAGCTCCTGGAGCTTGTGCACGTGCGCCGGAGAGGCCGCCTCACCTCCCGTGAAAGCGACGGTGACCGTCTCGAACGCCTCCGGGTGCTCGTCGACCAGGAAGTTGAACAGGCTCGCCGACAGCTGAAGCATCGTCACCCCGTGCTTACGGGACAACTCACCGATCAGCACCGGCTCCGGCCGCTGCCCCGGCTGCAACACCGTCGACCCGCCATGCAGCAACGCACCCCAGAACTCCAGGCTGAACGCGTCCCACGACACCGGCGAGCACTGCAGAAACACCTCACCCGGACCGAACAAGCCATAGGACTGCCCGCTCACCGTCGACACCAGATTCCGGTGCGACGACAGAATCGCCTTCGGCCGACCCGTCGAACCCGACGTGAACATCAGGCAGGCGGAGTCGTCGGGGCCGAGCGGCAGACCGAGGTTGCCGGGGTTGCGGGAGAGGAGTTCGCCGGGGGCCTCGGTGTGGGTCTGCCACGGTCCCCCGACGCGCTCCGCGAGGGCAGGCGCGGTCACGAGGTGGCTGATGCCGGCGTCGGTGGCCGCCGAACGCAGCCGCTCGTCCGGGAACTCCGGGTCCAGGAGCGTGTACGACGCCCCCGCCTTGACCACGGCGATCACCGCCGCCGCGAACTCCGCCCCGCGGTCGAGCAGCACACCCGCCATGTCCCCACGGCCCAGGCCGTGGGCCCGCAGGTGGTGGGCCCACCGGTTGGCGGCGGCGTTGAGCTCCGCGTACGACACCTCGCGGTCACCGTCGACCAGGGCCGTCGCCTCCGGCCGACGGGCCACCTGCTCCTCGAACCGCTCGACGAGGGAGGCGTCACCGACCTCGGCGACGGTCCCCGCCCACGAGCCGGTCAGGAGCTCACGCTCCGCGCCGGACAGCACCTCCAGGGCCGAGAGCGGCAGGCCGGGATCGTCGAGCACCTGGGAGAGCACCTGGCCGAGGACCTCCGCCATGCGCCGTACCGTGTCCTCGTCGAACAGCTCGGACGCGAAGAGGATCGCGCCGTGCAGCCGCCGGCCGTCGTCGGAGCGGAGCAGGAATTCGAGGTCGAACTTCGCCGCACCGTTCCCGAGGCCGGAGATCTCGGCACGGACTCCCGGCAGGTCGAGCCGCGGTGCACCGCCCACTTCGAGACCGAGGCAGATCTGGAAGAGGGGGTGGCGCGAGAGGCTCCGGGTCGGGTTGACCGCTTCGAGGACGAGGTCGAAGGGCGCCTCCTGATGGGCGAAGGCATCCAGATCCGCCGTACGGACCCGGCGCAGCAGGTCACGGAAGCTCGGGTCACCCGCACTGCTGGTCCGCAGCACCAGCGTGTTCACGAAGAACCCGACCAGATCCTGCAACGACCGCTCACCCCGACCCGCCACCGGCGTACCGATCGCCAGATCGGACCCCGCACCCAGCCTCCCCAGCGCCGCGACCAGAGCCGCGTGCACCACCATGAACGGCGTGCACCCCTCCGAGCGGGCCAGAACCGCGAGCCGCTCGAACAGGTCGACACCGAGGTCGAGTTCGACCTGACCGCCCTGGTGGGAAGCCCTGGCCGGCCTCGGACGGTCCAGATTCAGCCCGTGCTGCTCCGGCAGCCCCGCCAGCGCGCCCCGCCAGAAGTCCAGCTCCCGGCCCAGCAGGCTCCCGGGATCGTCCGCCGAGCCCAGTACGCGCCTCTGCCAGGCCGCGTAGTCCGCGTACTGCACAGCCAGAGGCTGAAGCTCACTGTGCTCCGCCCCGGCGACCCGGGCCTCGTACGCCTTCTGTAGATCCGCGAAGAACACACCGTTGGACAGACCGTCCGTCGCGATGTGATGCACCACCAGCGACAGCACGACCACGCCGTCACCCAGCTCGAACACCACGGCCCGCAGCGGGAGTTCCGCCGCCAGGTCGAAGACGCGTCCGGCGAGCCGCTCCAGCTCCGCGGGGACGTCGGAGGCGGTGGCACGGCGGCGCTCCACCGTCACCCGGGCCTGCTCGGGCGGCAGGACCCGCTGGCGCGGCTCGCCCTCCACCGCCTCGAACACGGTCCGGAGGGGAGCATGTCGCTCCACGACATCGCTCAGCGCCGACTCCAGCGCCCCGAGGTCCAGGCCGCCCTCGCACCGCACCACCAGGGGCACGTTGTAGGCCGCGCTGTCCTCCTCCAGCTGGGCAAGGAGCCACAGCCGCCGCTGCGCGAACGACGCCGGGGCCGGCTCCCCCGCCCCTTCGCCCGGGACGAGCGGCGGAAGCGCCTCGCCCTTCCCCGCGGCGACCAGCTCGGCGAGCCCCGCGACCGTGGGGCGCTGGAACACGTCCCGGATCGTCAGCCGTGCGCCCAGTGCGTCGGCGATGTGGTTGGTGAGCCGCGCCGCGAGCAGCGAGTGGCCGCCGTGGTGGAAGAAGTCGTCGTCGATGGTGAGGTCGGCGGAGGTGTCGAGCGTGCGGGCGAAGAGGGCGAGGAGTGTCTCCTCCAGCGGGGTGCGCGGGGCACGGCCTGCGCAGGCGACGGGTCCCGGCTCGGGCAGGGCGCGCTTGTCGACCTTGCCGTTGGGGGTCAGCGGCAGCCGCTCCAGGACGAGGACATGGGTGGGAACCAGGTGATCGGGAATCCGGTCGGAGAGGTGTCGACGGATGTCCTCGGGGTCCGTCGGCCGGCCGGTGACGACGTGGGCGACGAGCTGTTCGTGGTGGACGGTGACGACGGCCTGGGTGACGGCCGGGTGCGTCAGGAGCGCGGCCTCGGTCTCCCCGGGCTCGACCCGGAATCCCCGGATCTTGATCTGGTCGTCCGCCCGGCCGTCGTAGTGGAGATGACCGTGCCGGTCGAAGTGCGCCAGGTCCCCCGTCCGGTACAACCGGTCTCCGGCCGCCGCGAAGGGATTCGGTACGAAGCGGGTGGCGGTCAGGTCGGACCGGCCCAGGTAGCCGTGGGCGAGGCCCTCGCCCGCCAGGTACAGCTCACCGGTCACACCCGGCGCGCACAGCTTCAGACGGCCGTCCAGGACATAGGCGGCCTTGTTCACCAGCGGCGCGCCGATCGGGACGAGCACGTGCGGCTCGTCACCCGGCTCGATCGGATGCGTCGTGGTGAAGCCCATGGACTCCGCGGGACCATAGCCGTTGACGACCCTGATCCCCGGCTTCAGCTCCTGGAGCTTGTGCACGTGCGCCGGAGAGGCCGCCTCACCTCCCGTGAAAGCGACGGTGACCGTCTCGAACGCCTCCGGGTGCTCGTCGACCAGGAAGTTGAACAGGCTCGCCGACAGCTGAAGCATCGTCACCCCGTGCTTACGGGACAACTCACCGATCAGCACCGGCTCCGGCCGCTGCCCCGGCTGCAACACCGTCGACCCGCCATGCAGCAACGCACCCCAGAACTCCAGGCTGAACGCGTCCCACGACACCGGCGAGCACTGCAGAAACACCTCACCCGGACCGAACAAGCCATAGGACTGCCCACTCACCGTCGACACCAGATTCCGGTGCGACGACAGAATCGCCTTCGGCCGACCCGTCGAACCCGACGTGAACATCAGGCAGGCCGCATCATCCGCGCTCAGCTCGATGCCGATGTTCTCGCCGCTGAGCTCGGCCAGCTGCCGGGAGGAGCAGGAGGCCGTGTCCCAGGGCCCGGTCAGGCGTGCCGCGAGGCGGGGCTCGCTGACGAGGACGCCGATGCCGGCGTCGGTGGCCGCGGAACGCAGCCGCTCGTCCGGGAACTCCGGGTCCAGGAGCGTGTATCCCGCCCCCGCCTTGACGACCCCGATCACCGCCGCCGCGAACTCCACCCCGCGCTCAAGGAGCACGCCCGCCATGTCACCGCGTCCGAGACCGCGGGACCGCAGGTGGCGGGCCCACCGGTTGGCTGCGGCGTTGAGCTCGGCGTACGTGACCTCGGCGCCGTCGCCGACCAGGGCCACCCGCTCGGGGAACCGCGCGGCCTGCTCCTCGAACCGTTCCACGAGAGTGCTCTCCACGGCGCCTGCCACGGGCCCGGCCCACCGGCCGGTCAGGAGCTCGCGCTCCTCCTCGGAGAGGACCTCCAGTCCCGACAGCCTCAGGTCCGGTGCGGCGAGGACCTGGCCCAGCACGTCGCCGAGGACGGTCGCGATCCGCCGTACCGTGGCCTCGTCGAACAGCTCGGCCGCGAAGAGCACGGTCGCCCGCAGCTCCTTCTCGTCCTCGGAGCGGAGGAAGAACTCCAGGTCGAACTTGGCGGACCCGTTGGAGAACTTCTCCACCGGACCGGTCGGGACTCCGCTCAGCTCGAAGGCGGGGCCGCCGTCGGTCTCCAGTCCGAGGCTGATCTGGAAGAGGGGGTGGCGCGAGAGGCTCCGGGTCGGGTTGACCGCTTCGAGGACGAGGTCGAAGGGCGCCTCCTGATGGGCGAAGGCATCCAGATCCGCCGTACGGACCCGGCGCAGCAGGTCACGGAAGCTCGGGTCACCCGCACTGCTGGTCCGCAGCACCAGCGTGTTCACGAAGAACCCGACCAGATCCTGCAACGACCGCTCACCCCGACCCGCCACCGGCGTACCGATCGCCAGATCGGACCCCGCACCCAGCCTCGCCAGCGCCGCGACCAGAGCCGCGTGCACCACCATGAACGGCGTGCACCCCTCGGCCTTCGCGAACGCGGCCACCCGCTCGAAGAGGTCCGCCCCGAAGCCCACCTCGACCTGACCGCCCCGCTGCGAGGCCCTGGCCGGCCTCGGACGGTCCAGATTCAGCCCGTGCTGCTCCGGCAGCCCCGCCAGCGCGCCCCGCCAGTAGCTCAGCTCCCGGCCCAGCAGGCTCCCGGGATCGTCCGCCGAGCCCAGTACGCGCCTCTGCCAGGCCGCGTAGTCCGCGTACTGCACAGCCAGAGGCTGAAGCTCACTGCGCTCCGCCCCGGCGACCCGGGCCTCGTACGCCTTCTGTAGATCCGCGAAGAACACACCGTTGGACAGACCGTCCGTCGCGATGTGATGCACCACCAGTGACAGCACCACCGCACCGTCGCCCAGCTCGAACACCACGGCCCGCAGGGGGAGTTCCGCCGCCAGGTCGAAGACGCGCCCCGCCTCGACGGCCAACTCCACTGCCAGTGCCGCCGCTTCGATCCGGCGCCAGTCCACCGACACCCTGGCCCGCTCGGGCGACAGGACCCGCTGGCGCGGCTCGCCCTCCACCGCCTCGAACACGGTCCGGAGGGGAGCATGTCGCTCCACGACATCGCTCAGCGCCGACTCCAGCGCCGTCCGGTCCGGTGCGGCCTCCAGGCGTACGGCCATCGGAACGTTGTAGGCCGCGCTGTCCCCCTCCAGCTGGGCGAGCAGCCACAGCCGCCGCTGGGCGAACGACGCCGGGGCGTCCTCCCCGGCCCCCTCCCCGGCGAGGGGCGGCGGAACGGCCCGTACGCCGTCCCGCTCGCCGAGAAGCTCCGCGAGCCCCGCCACCGTCGGACGGCCGAACACGTCCCGGATCGTCAGCCTCACGCCGAACGCGTCGGCGATGTGGTTCGTGAGCCGCGCCGCGAGGAGCGAGTGCCCGCCGAGGGCGAAGAAGCTGTCGTCGATGCCGACCGGGTCGGCCGTCTCCAGGGTTCGGCCGAACAGCGCGGCCAGGATCTCCTCGGTCTCGTCGCGCGGGGCGCGGTCCGTTCCCAGGGCCTTCGCCGGCACTGGGAGCGCCCGCTTGTCGATCTTTCCGTTCGGCGTGACGGGAAGGCGGTCGAGCAGGGTCAGGTACGTGGGGACGAGGTGCTCCGGCAGCCGGTCGGCGACGTGCCGGCGGATCCCGTCGGGGTCCGCGGCGGCGGTGTCGTCCTCGGTCAGGACGACGTACGCGGCCAGCCGCTTCTCGTGGACGGTGACGACGGCCCGGGTGACGGCGGGGTGGGTCAGGAGGGCGGCCTCGGTCTCTCCGGGCTCGATGCGGAAGCCCCGGATCTTGACCTGGTCGTCCGCCCGTCCCTCGTACAGGAGGCGTCCTTCCCGGTCGAAGCGGGCGAGGTCGCCGGTGCGGTACAGGCGTCCGCCCGCCGGGCCGAAGGGATCCGGCACGAACCGGGTGGCGGTCAGATCGGGGCGGCCCAGGTAGCCGTGCGCGAGGCCCTCGCCCGCCACGTACAGCTCGCCGGTCACTCCGGGCGGGCACAGGTTCAGCGTGGCGTCGAGGACGTAGGCCGGCTTGTTGACCAGCGGGGTGCCGATCGGGATGACCGTGTGCGGTTCCTCGCCGGCCTCGACGGTGTGGGTGGTCGCGTAGATCATGACCTCGGCGGGTCCGTAGCCGTTGAGGACGGCGATGCCGGGCCTGAGCCGCTGGAGCTTGTGGACGTGCGCCGGGGAGGCGGCCTCGCCCACCGTGAAGGCGGTGGTGACCGTCTCGAAGGCCTCGGGGTGTTCGTCGGTGAGGTAGTTGAAGAGGGTGGCGGAGAGCAGGAGCGTGGTGACGCGGTGCCGGCGCGCCAGCTCGGTCACGAGGGCCGGTTCCGGCTTCTGCCCCGGCTGGAGGACCGCCGTGCCGCCGTGCAGGAGGGCGCCCCAGAACTCCAGGCTGAACGCGTCCCAGGACACCGGCGAGCACTGGAGGTAGACCTGCTCCGGGCCGGCCGGGAGGTAGGGCTGGCCGATCAGGGTCGACACCAGGTTGCGGTGGGAGGACAGGATGGCCTTCGGCCGGCCCGTCGAGCCGGAGGTGAACATCAGGCAGGCGGGGTCGTCGGGGCCCAGCGGCAGCCCCAGGTTGCCGGGGTTGCGGGACAGGAGCTCTCCCGGGGCCTCGGTGTGGGTCTCCCAGGGGCCGTCGACGCGCTCGGCGAGTACCGGGCGGGTGACGAGGTGGCTGATGCCGGCGTCGGTCGCGGCCGAGCGCAGCCGGTCGTCGGGGAAGTCCGGGTCGAGGAGGACGTGGGCGGCGCCGGTCTTGAGGACGGCGAGCAGGGCGGTGGCGAAGCGGGTTCCGCGCTCGAAGAGCACGCCGGCCATGTCGCCGCGCCCGAGGCCGCGGGAGCGAAGGTGGCGGGCCCAGCGGTTGGCTGCGGCGTTGAGTTCGGCGTACGTGACCTCGCCGGCGTCGTCGATGAGCGCGATCCCGTCGGGGTACCGCGCGGCCTGCTCCTCGAACCGCTCCACGAGCGTGGTCTCCACCGGGTCCGCCACCGGACCGGACCAACTGCCGGTCAGGAGCTCGCGTTCCGCCCGGGACAGCACGTCGAGGTCGGCGACCCGGTGCTCGGCCGGCCGTTCGGCGGCGAGGACGGTGGTGAGGAAGGCGGCGAAACGGTCCTGGTGGTCGGCGACGGCCGTGACGTCGACTCCCTCGACCGGGGTGTCGAAGTCGATGCGCAGGCCGTGGGCGGCGCCCAGGTCGAGCACGGCGACGCTGAGGTCGTCGACCGGGCCGTTGCTGACGTTGTGGTTGACCGTCGGGTGGCCGCAGACGGTGAGCTCCGCGTGGAAGCCCATGATGTTGAGGACGGGTGCGGCCAGCCTGCGGGCTCCGTCGATGACACCGGCGTCGCGGCACAGGTCCTCGTAGCGGGTCAGCTGGTGGCGCAGGCCGTGCTTGACCTCGGCTCCGACCGAGCGGACCAGGGCGCCGAGCGAGTCCCCGGGGCCGACCCGGAGCCGCAGCGGGACGACGTTCGACGACATGCCGGGGGTGCTGCGGGCCAGCCGGGAGGTGCGGCCGGTGACCGGCAGGGCGATCATCAGCTCGGTCTGTCCGGTGACGCGGTGCAGGTAGGCGGTGAACAGGGCCACGAGGAGGACGGACCAGGAGGCGCGTTCGCCGCGTGCGACCGTGCGGAGCCGGTCGGCGTCCGCCGGGGAGATCCGTACGCTCCGGCGGGCGAAGGGCAGGCCGCCGTGCGCGGCCTGCGCCCGCCCGGTGCCCCGGACGAGACCGGCGGGGGCGTCCGGTGCTCCGGAGAGGTGCTCGCGCCAGGCGGCCCGCTCGGCGGCGGCCTCGTCGGAGCGCCGGTACTCCTCGTCCTCGGCGAGCAGTTCGGCCAGGCTCCCGAACGGGGAGGGGCCCCAGGGTTCGCCGGCGACCGCCTGCTCGTACAGTTCGACGAGTCGCGCCAGTGCCATCGACACGCCCACGCCGTCGACGACCAGGTGGTGGAACCCGTAGAAGTAGAAGTACCTCTCCTCGCCCAGTCTGAGCAGGGCGCAGCGGACCGGCGGCTGGTCGGTCAGGTCGAAGGGGGCGGTGATCAGCGCGTCGATCAGGCGCCAGGCCTCGCCTTCGGGGTCGTCCGCGGCGCTGACGTCGGTGTACGGCAGGGTGCGCGTGCCGGCGTCGGGGTCGAGCAGCTGCCAGACCTGCTCTCCGTCGTCCTCGAAGCGGCGGATGCGGAGGAAGTCCGCCTCCTCGACGAGCCGGTGCCAGGCGGCGGCCATCAGCTCCGGGTCCACGGGGCCGTTGATCTCGCGGCACTCGGCGACGTTGTACTTCACGCCGGTGGGGTCGAGGGCGTGTGCCGTCCAGATGTCACGCTGGGCCACCGAGAGCGGCAGCCGGACGGCGGCCGGAGCGGGTGCGACGGGCGTGTCGAACGGCATGAGGGGCTCCTGTGGAAGTCACGGCAGAGGAGGGAGGGACGGGCGAGCGGGCTCGGGCGGGGCAGTCGCCATACAACCCGTGGGCGGCGGTGGCGAGCGGCAGTTGATCCGGCGGTACGCCAGCGGTTCGGCGGCGGGGCGGCAGTCGGGCGGCAACGGTTCCGGCAGTACGGAGCTGCCGCTCGGCGCCGCGGGATCGTGGGTACGGAGCTGCCGCTCGGCACCGTGGAGTTGTAGGTACGGGCTGCCGCCTCAGCGCCGCGCGATCGTGGGTACGGACTGCCGCTCAGCGCCGCGGGAGCGTAGGTACGGGCTGCCGCCTCAGCGCCGCGCGGTCGTGGGTACTGAGCCGCCGCTCAGCGCAGTGGAGTCGTGGTCGCGAGTGCGTCCGCCGCGATCGCCCGCACCACGCCCAGCACGCGGAACGCGGACCGGCCGGCGTCGGTGCTCGACCGGATCACGCCGCTGACCAGCAGGTCTCGGACGGCGCGGCCGCAGTGGGGCAGGGGCATGCCGGTGAGGCGGACGACGTCCTCCAGGACGAACTCGTCCTCGGACGCGGCGCAGAGCGCGGAGATCAGCTGCCGGTGGCCGTCGGGCAGGGCGGTGAGGGTCCGGGCGACGTGTTCGCGGAGGCGGGAGCCGGACCGGCCGTCGGCCAGGTGGTCGAGGAGCGGCGCCGGGTCGGACTCGACGATGCCGCGCAGGGTGGTGAGGTCGCAGACGGTGAGCCAGGACGCGGCGGCGGAGAGGGCGAGCGGGTGTCCGTCGAGCCGGTGGGCGACCCACGCGACGTCGGTGAGGACGCGCTCGTCGGGGACGATGTCGGGGCGGACGTGGCGGAGTCTGCTGAGGAGGAACCGGGCGGCGGGCGCGTCGGGGCGGACGCCGCCGGAGGGGTCCGGTGCCTCCAGCGGGGAGAGGAGGAAGAGGCGTTCGCCGGGGACGTTCCAGGGTGCGTCGGCGGTGACGAGGAGGCGGAGTCCGGGAAGCTCGCGCAGCAGCCGGGTCAGCCGGTGGAAGTCGAGCCGTGCGGGGTCGGCGCCGTCGAGGACGAGGAGCACGGGGCGGTCGCCGAGCGCGCCGGACAGTTCGGGGGCCAGGTCGTCGGCATCCCCTTCGCCGTGCAGGAAGGCGGCGCAGTCGGCCGTCAGGGCCGCGGACCGGTCGTCGCAGGCCGGGAGGGAGTCGGAGACCGCCCCGGGGGCGGTGTGCCAGAGCACGGGGAGGCCGGCGGCGTGCAGCCGGGCCGCCGCCTCCAGGGCCAGTCTCGTCTTGCCGACGCCGCTGAGCCCCACGACGGTGATCAGGCGTTCGGCTCCGGAGCGCAGTTCCTCCGTGAGGACGGTGGCCTCGGCGTCTCTCTCGATCAGCGGGTGGAGGGGTACGGGAGGGGCCGGGCGTTCGGCGGCGAAGTACCGGGCCCCGGCGCCGCCCCGGTGTCCGCGCCGCACGGCGTCCTCCAGGGCCGTGCGGGCCCGGGGGCCCAGGCGGAGACCGTCGGCGATGAGCCGGACCGTGTCGGCTCTCGGGCGCTGGGCCTTGCCCTTCTCCAGGTCGCGGATGGCGCGGACGCTGATGGTGGAGAAGTCGGCCAGCTCCTGCTGGGTGAGGCCGATGCGGAGCCGGTGGCCGCGTATGAGGGTGCCGAGTGCGGCGGTGGCCGTCACGGTGTCCTCGGGGGAGAGACTGGTCGTCATGAGAAGCTCCCGCTCGTCTGGTTGGGGCGGGCCTCCGGGGACGGCCCGGTCGGGCCGCCGACCCGGGGCTGCGCCTCGCCGTCTGCTGGTCCCCATCGTCCGGACACGCCCTATTCGGGGGGCATCCCGTGACTAAGGGCGGGCGGCGGGTGCCGTGATAGCGGTCCCGGTGCCGTGATAGCGGTCGGGGCCCCGTGATAGCGCCGCGGACGGGGCGCCGTTCCGTGATAGCGGGGTGATAAGGCAGCGAGCGGTGTGGTGAATCCGGGTGTTCCTAAGTTGGTGGTCAGAAGGAAACGCCGCACACCACCGAGAGGCTGGACCCCATGTCGAACTCCACCGCCACCGCCCGCAAGGCCCTCCGCGCCGCCTTCACCACCGCGCTGATCGTCATCGCGACCGGCGCCGGGGTCCAGGCAAGCTGGGCCGACGACGCCACGGGCGGCACCACGGGCACGACCGCCGGTCAGACGGCGGGCTGCCCGACCGGTGAGCCGGCCACGACCGGGGGTACGACCACGACCGGTGGCACCACGACGACCGGTGGCACCACCACCCCGTGCAGCAACGACAACAACCCCTGGGACTGAACCCGGCCGGGTTCTGCGCCGGGACTCAGAAGCCGGGGCTCAGAAGCCGGGCTCAGCAGCCGGGCTCAGAAGCCGGTCGCGAGCAGCCTCTCCGCCTCCGCGAGTTCCCGTCCCATCCGCCGCTCGCGGAACACCTCGACCGCGGGGACGAGCAGCTCCCGGGAACGCCCGGGCTCCGCACCGAGCAGACGGGCGAGATCGAGGCGCGCCAGCGCGCCACCGCTAAAATCCATGACGCCCTCCCGCGCGGCCACCGCGCGGTCGAAGAAGTCCCTCGCCCGGTCAGGGCGGCCCATGACGGTGAAGGCGTGCCCCAGATCGCGGAGCAGATGGCCTTCCCCGATCACGTCGCCGGAATCCCGGCAGAGCTCCAGTACCTCCGTGAAGGTCAGGACCGCCAGGTCGCTCCGGCCCTGTTCGAGCAGCAGCTGCCCCACGCGCCGCAGTGTTCTCGCCCGACCGCCCGTGTAGCCGACTCCCTCGTAGATGTCGAGCGCCTCGTCCAACTGGCCCTGCGCCGCCGCGATCTCGCCCTGCCGCATCCGGATGTGCGCGCTCTGGGTGAGGACGATGGCGCGGCCCACCACGTCGCCGGCCCGGTCGAAGTCGGCCAGGGACCTCCGGTACAGCTCCAGGGCCGCGAGGTCGTCGCCGCTCGTGCGGGCGATGAGCGCCATGTCGCGCCGGCACAGCGCCTCGCCCCTCGGCTCATCGAGTGCCTGGAAGACGTCGAGCGCCGAGTTGAGCGCCTGCCGGGCCGTGTCGAACTGGTTGCGGCTCATGTAGAGCGAGCCGAGCGACGCCCGTACTGCGGCCGTGCCCCGCAGGTTCCCCGCCTTGCGGACGGCGGCCAGTGCGCTCAGGTGGGTACGCTCCCACAGGTCGTAGTGGCCGCGCACCTCGAACAGGGTGACGAGCGAGGTCGCGAGGTCCCAGCTGAGGTCGTGGAGGCCGGCTTCGGCGGTGTGCTCGACCATCCCGCAGAGGGAGGCCTGTTCCGCATCGAGCCAGGCGAGCGGGTCGGCGAGGACCTCGTCCGTGTAGGCGGCCGGGGGTTCCCAGCGGGGCGCTTCGCCGTGCAGGACGGTGAAGTCCCCTCCGTACACCGTCCGGTGGGCCTGCTGGGCCAGGTGCATCCAGCCGCCCGCCATCCGGGCGAGGGCCTCCTGCCGGACCTCGGGCGTGTGGTGGGCGGCGAGCTGCTCCCGCGCGTACACGCGGATGATCTCGTGGAAGCGGTACCGGAAGCCGCCGGTGCGCTCCACTCCGGCGACGTCCAGCATCTGCACGTCGACGAGCGGTTCCATGAGGTCGGAGGGGAAGGGGCGGTGGTCGTCGAGCAGCGCCCCCGCCAGCCAGCTCGGCAGGGTCGGTGCCTGCGCCATGCTCAGGAGGCGCAGCAGCCGGCGGTCCTCCGGTGCCAGACCCTCGTACGTCAGCGACAGGCTGGCGCGCATCGTCATCTCGCCGTGGGTGAGCTCGTCGAGCCGGTGGCGCTCGTTGGCGAGCCGCTGCACCATCGACGCGAGCGTCCAGTGCGGGCGTGCCGCGAGCCGGGCGGCGACGATCCGCAGGGCCAGGGGGAGCCGTCCGACCGTGCGGACGAGGGCCTCCGCGGCCACGGCCTCGCCGGCGACCCGCTCGCGTCCGACGATCCGGGAGAGCAGTTCGAGCGCCCGGTCCTCGGCGAGCACGTCGAGTTCGACGCGGTGCGCGCCGGGCAGGGCGGTGAGGCGGGCCCGGCCGGTGACGAGGACGGCGCAGCCGCGGCTGCCGGGCAGCAGCGGCAGGACCTGGCCCTCGCCGGCGGCGTCGTCGAGGACGACCAGGACGCGCCGGGAGGCGAGCCGGGTGCGGTACATCTCGGCCCGCTCGTCGAGGGATTCGGGGATGAGCTGGCCGGGGATGCCGAGGGCGCGCAGGAACCGTCCCAGGACCTCTTCGGGGGTGGCCGGGGTGCTGGTCGTCCCGCGCAGGTCGCAGTAGAGCTGGCCGTCGGGGAAGCCGGTCTCGGAGAGCAGGTGGGCGACGTGCACGGCGAGGGTCGACTTGCCGGTGCCGGGCTTTCCGGTGATGGCGGCGAGCCCGACGGTGGTGCGGCCGGGCCGTCCGGTCAGTGCCTGTTCCAGTGCGGCGATCTGTCCGGCGTCGGACACGAAGTCGGCGACGGCGGCGGGGAGCTGGTGCGGCACGGCATCCTGCCGAACCGATTCTGCTGAGGGGGCGGCCGCCTGGGCGACCGTGTCGGTCTCCTCGTCGTTCTCCGCTCCCGACGGCCGCGCCGGGTGCTCGTCGGCCGTCCTCTCCGTCGGTACGCGGGCAGGCGCGGCTCCGGCGGGTGCCGGGAGCCGGCCGGCGAGGATGGCCGACTCCAGTTCTCTGAGCTCCCTGCTGGGTTCGAGGCCGAGTTCCTCGGCGAGGAACCGCCGTGCGGTGCGGAAGGCCTCCAGGGCCTCGGCCTGCCGCCCCGACCAGTACAGCGCCTGGATCAGCTGGCCGCGCAGCTTCTCCCGCAGGGGGTGTTCGTGGGTGAGGCGCTGAAGTTCGCCGACGAGGCCGTCGTACCGTCCGAGTTCGAGTTCGAGCTGGATGCGGAGTTCGACGGCGGTCAGGCGTTCCTCGTTGAGCTGGCGCGCCTTGTTGGCGAGCGGGCCGCTGTCGAGGCCGGAGAGGCAGTCGCCCTGCCACAGCGTGACGGCGTCCCTCAACAGTGCGACGGCCCGGTCGAGTTCGCCGTTGTCGCGGAACCGGCGGGCCCGTAAGACGAGGTCGGTGAAGAGCGCGGCGTCCACGTTCCCCGGGTCGGTGTGGAGCACGTACCCCGGCGGCCGGGTGGTGATCGAGACCTCGCCGTCCGCGCCGGCGAGCAGCTTCCGCAGCCGCGACACGCAGATCTGCACCTGGGTGCGGGCGGTCTCCGGTGGGTTGTCCTCCCAGATGAGGTCCACCAGGTGGTTGGTGCTGACCACCCGGTTCGTCTCCAGGAGCAGGGCCGCGAGGATGACCTCCTGGCGCCCGGGGGGCAGCCGCAGCGGTCCGTCGGGGCCGTGGACCTGCAGCGGTCCCAGCACCCGGAAGGCGAGGGGCGACATGTCCGGGAGTTCCTGGGATCTGTCCCCGATGTCGTCCGTCACCGATTCCCCCACCAAAGAAACGAGTTGACACGTCAGGTCCGAGTGAGGACAGTCTCCACAACCACCCCCGCCCTGTCCATGCCGTGAAGATCCCGGTCGGAGATAGAGGGGGGATAACGCGGAGTTGGCGGCTCCCCCCAGACTCCTGGCCGAGAGCGAAAGGGGCTCAGCCGTTGAACCGCCAAGAAGACACGAGTACCGGGTTTCCGGGACCGGCCGACCTGGTCACCGCCGCGGGGATCGACCACGTCCGCCTGGTCTACGACTACCTCGACGCCGGCGATCTGGACTCGTGCGCCTCCCTGCTGCACGACGGCGTGGTCCTCGAACTGCCGGGGCTGCCTCCGTTCCGGGGTCGTACGGCGGTCCTGCACACCCACTTCGGGCGCTCCGCGCCGAGGGCGCGTTACGAGATCGACCGGGTGGTGGGCCAGGACCGCACCGTGGTCGCCACGGGGCGCCGCGTGGTCCCGGGCACGGACGGGCAGGACCTGCGTTTCGTCGACGTCTTCACGATCGCCGACGACGGCATGGTCCTCGCGTGTGCCCGGTACCACCACGTGGCGCCGTGAGCGTCGGCCGAGGACGGCCCCCACCCGTCCTCGGCATCCGGCCCTCCGGGGGGCGAAGGGCTACAGCCCCGGACCGTTGTACGCGCCGCGGTGCGGCTTCGTGGTGGCGCTCACCGGGTTCGCCCAGTAGTCGCGGCCTCCGTTGCCGCTGATCACGGAGCCGTTGCCCAGGGCGGGGGACGTGGCGCGCAGCTTGTAGCCGTCGACGGAGTGGATCGTGTCGCCGCCGGTGCCCGGGTTCACGAACTGCGGGTCGCCCGCGATGCCGTTGGCGGTGGGCCGGGGCACGCCCTGGAAGACGTTCCAGAGCCAGGAGATCCCCGCCGCGGTGGGCAGCCGGGAGTCGGTGGTCCCCACCCAGATGTTGTTCTCGACGACGCTCTCGTCGGGGAGCGTGATGCTGAACTTCTTGTCCGTGCAGTAGAGGACGTTGTTGTACATGTGCAGGGCGGAGCGTCCGGCGCTGACGCTGCTCATGCGGCAGTCGTTCTCGGAGATGTTGTAGCGGACGACCTGCTGGGCGCCGCCGATGGTGCCGCACCCGTCACAGTCGAGGAAGAACCCGCCGATGTTGTCGCGGCTGAAGTTGTACTGGATCGTGCAGGTCCCGGTGTTGCCCCAGTCGCAGTCGAAGGCCTGGCTGTCGGCGACCGACATGCGCGTCGTGTCGTACACGGCGTTCTTCTGGATGGTGGGGTTGTGGTCGCCGAGCACCCAGATGCCCGCGAAGTTGCCGCCGGAGAACGGATAGACGCCGTTGCCGACGCCGGAGGCGTTGTTGTACTGGATCATGGGGGCGTCGGCGTAGCTGGCGATGATGCCGTCGCCGCCGACGTCCTCGACGGTGTTGTTCTCGATCAGGACCCCGGTGCCCTTGACGGCCATGGCGCCGACGCGGATCTTGAGGCCGCCGCCGCCCGTGTTGCTGATCCGGTTGTCGTGGACGTGGACGTCGTTGAGGGTCGAGCCGGTGCCGCTCGCGCCCGTGACGATGCCGGCGGACTGGACGAAGTCCTCGGTGGTCGGGCTGTTCTTGTTCGTCTGTCCCGCCACCCGGTCGATGACGAGGTTGCCTATGTCGAAGCCGCGGTGCGCCGTTCCGTCGGTGGCGGAGATGCGCAGGCCGGTGCGACGGGCGAGTGCGGTGGCGGGGTTGGTGAGCTTGAGGTCGCTGATCCGCCAGTGGTCCTGGTCGGTCAGGGAGACCGCGTTCGGGGCGCCGCCGCCGTCGATCACGGGCAGGGCGCCGGTGCCGTACGCGGTCAGGACGACGGGGTCGGCGGCGGTGCCGCTGCCCCGCGGGGCCAGGGCGCCGGTGCAGGTCGTGCCGGAGGCGAAGGCGAGCGTGTCACCGGGGCCGTACGTCTTCCCGTTGGCCTGCGCGATGCTGTTGAACGGCGCGGTCGGGCTGCCGTCGCCGGCGGTCGGCCGTGAGCAGTCCACGTGGGTGACGCTCCCCGCGGCGACGGCGGGGGCGCCGGGGAGGGCGGCGGTGCCGCCGAACGCGAGGACGGCGGCGATGAGCCCGCGGCCCATCATCTGCCGTGCGGGACGAACTCTGTCGGTCATGGCGCAACAACCTTTCTGGCGGTCGGGTGCGGCCAGAAGCTAGGTGCGGCCGGTGATCGAGTCAATGCAATCGTGTCGATTGATCGAATTTCGATCGCCTGATGGGCGATTGGTCGATCTGGGGCAGCGTGCGTTCGGCGCCTGGCCGGGACGGGAAGGGACCCGCCCCTCCCGTCCGCACGCGTGCCGCCGCCGGTCAGAACCCGGCCGCGGCCGGTACGAGGCGGAGCCTGCAGGCGTCGAGGGCGCTGTCGACGTGGGCGCCGAGCCCTGGGTCGGGGGCCAGTACGGACAGGCGGTGCATGGTCAGCATCGCGTCCCAGGCCGAGGTCCTGGCCAGGACCGACGCGCCCCAGGAGACCTCCTCCAGATGGGTCCAGAGGTGGGCGCCGAAGCCCAGGTGAATCGTTCCTGCCCGGGACTCCTCCTCGTCGAGGGCTCGACGCGCGGCCGTCAGGAAGGTCAGGGCGTCCTCGGGACCGAGCGCCGAGACGACGACCCGGAGATGGGAGGCGGTCAGCGACGTGGCCTCGGACCAGTCGGCCGCGTCACCGAAGCGCTCGCACAGGCGTACGTTCAACAGGTGTTCCATGTCAGTGGTCATGCATGCACAGATACGTTTCCGCTGCCCATGGCGCCCGTCACGACACGCGGGAGCCCCCGTCCTCCCCCCGTACGGAGTGATCGCCCGACGTCCTCCGGCGCGTACGGCACGCAGGGCGCCGCCGCCCGGGGAACGCCCGAGGGCCGGGGCGCCGTGAAGCGCCCCGGCCCTCGCGCGGGATGGTGCCGGAAGGGTCAGGCCGGCTCGTCCTCGGGGATGCTGACCAGCCAGCGGGTGTCCTTGCGCGGCCGCAGGTACAGCGCCCAGTAGAGGGTCGCCACCGCCGTGATGCCGCCGGTCCACAGCAGGTATTCGACGTCCTGCATGGAGAGCACGTACGCGAGCACGCCGATCAGGACCACCGGGACCGCCGGCCACAGCGGCATGCGCCACGCCGGGACGTCACGGTGCGCGCCGCGCCGGCTGAACAGGGCCGCCACGGCCACCAGGAGGTACATGCCGGTGACGGAGACGCCGGTGACGCCGTAGAGGGTGTCGAGGTTGACGAAGCACAGCGCCGCGCCCGGCACGCCCACGACCAGGGTGGCCACCCACGGGGAGCCGAAGCGGCCCAGGCGGGACAGGGCGTTGTTGACGGGCTCGGGCCAGGCCTTGTCGCGGGCGGACGCGAACAGCACGCGGGAGTTCTGGATGACCATCACGATGCCGGCGTTGATGATGGCCAGCGCCACGCAGAGGCTGATGAAGGTGCCTACGGCGGAGTTGGACCAGGCCGCGATCATGCCGCTGATGTCGCCGCCGGTCAGGGTCTCCAGGTCGCCGGCGCCGAGGGTGATCGCGACGACGGGCACCAGGATGACGGCGGTCGAGATGGCGAGGGTGGCGAGCACGGTGCGGGCCACGTTGCGGCGGGGGTTCTCCAGCTCCTCGGAGAGGTAGACGGCCGTCGAGAAGCCCTGGGTGATGAAGAGGGCGATGGCGAGGCCGGAGACGACCATGGCTCCGGTGACCAGCGAGTGCGTGCCGCCCTCGGCGGCGACCTGGCCGTGGATGAGAGAACCGACGCCCCGCTCGGAGTGGGCGAAGCCGAGGATCGCGACGATGCCCGCGGCGATCACCTCGAGGACGAGGAAGATGCCGGTGATCCAGGCGTTGGCGCGCAGGTCGAGGAGGCCCGCGAGGGTGGCGAGGAGCATGACGCCCGCGCCGGCGAGCGGGGCGGGGATGTGCACCAGGGGCGCGAGGTAGTCGGCGGTCCCCATCGCGATCACCGGTGGCACGATCATCACGACCAGCAGGGACAGCACGAACACGAGCCACCCGGCCAGGCGGCCCGAGAGGGTGGAGACGATGGCGTACTCGCCGCCCGCGCTGGGGATCAGGGTGCCCAGCTCGGAGTAGCAGAACGCCACGCCGATACAGAGCAGCGAGCCGATGGCGATGGTCAGGGCGGCGTACGTGCCGACGCCGTCGAAGAGGTCCGGTACGACCACGAAGAGGGTGGAGGCGGGCGTCACGCACGAGAGCGTGAGCAGGGTGCCGCCCACGACACCGATGGAACGCTTGAGCTTCTGCGGCACGGGGCCGGTCTGGGGGGCCACCGCGTGCGGTGCGCTGAGGGTGTCGGTCATCAGGCGGTTCCGATCGATGCGAGCGGTAGATCTGAGCGGGAGCGGTATCGCCTCCGAGGCGGCTGGTGATCAGGTGGTTCCGTGGAGCTCCCGGGCTGAATGGAAGCGTGAGCAGAACCGCAGGTCAATGGGCCTTCCGCTGCGGAATCCGTTGTTCCGATCCGTCCGGGAGGGCTGGAGGGGCGCCAAGAACGCGTCAAGACTGCCGAAACAGTCCGTGCGGGAACCGCAGCTCGCGCGGGAGGGCTTTTCCCGCGCTTTACCGGCGCTCCACATTCTGGATACCGGACGCAACCGCCCGAACCCTCGCATACGACTCTCACGCCGGTACGGGCCATGTCACATCTCCGGCCGCTGCACCGTCCTAATGCCGGGGCGCCCCGCCCCCCAGCAGAAGGAGACTCCCCGTGCCGAACGACGAGACGACGGACAACATCGCGGTGCTCCACCGCTTCCACTCCGCCACGAACAGCGGCGACCCGGAACTCGTGGCGAAGGCCATCGACGAGTTCACCGCACCGGACCTGGTCTTCCACGCACCGGTCCCCATGGGCGGCACGGGAAGGGAGTCCCTGAAGCGGGTCTGGGAGGTACTCCTGCGGGCGTTCCCCGACATCCACGTCACGCTGGAGGAGACGGTCGCGGAGGGCGACAGGGTCGTCGCCAGGAACACGGTGACCGGCACCCACCTCGGCGAGTACCGGGGCCTGGCGCCCACGGGGAGGACCGTCACGTACGGCGAGATCTTCGTCCTCCGTTTCACGGACGGACGGATCGCCGAGGTCCGCGGCATCGTGGACGTCCTCACCCAGCTCCGCCTCCTCGGCGCGCTCCCGTCCTGACCGCGTCCTCCCGAACCAGCTCAGAAGTGGCTCAAGTCCCTTGTCCGGAAGTCCTCTCGACGGCCAGGGTCGAGGCCTGCGCCATCGACCAGTGGCACAGGTCTCAGGGGGGAACATGAACACGAGGATCACGAGGCTCGGGCTGTCCGTGTGCGGCGTCGCCGCGCTGCTCGCCGGCGCGGTCGCCTGTACGGACGGGGGCGGCGCGGCGCCCGCGCGCGCCACGAAGGCGACCGGGGCGACCGGGGCGCCCTGCGCGAACGGCACGTACACCTGGTTCAACGTCGACAAGCGGGACGTGCTGACCGGCGTCGCCGCGAAGCAGAAGCTGGGCAAGGGGGGCGGCACGCTGACGAACAGGATCGTGCCGCTCCACACGCCGCCGACCGCCGTCACCTTCGAGAAGGGGCCGCGGGCCGACGTGAAGGCCACGCTCCGGTCCCTGGGCGCCCGCATCGGAGACTCGGACGCCGCCCTCGGCGACGCCTACGACTTCGCCGACGTCCACAGGGCGGTGCCGAGGAACGAGCCGGACTCCACCGTCGTCGAGGGCGCCGGAGAGGTCGTGGAGTACACCTGGGTACGCGCGATCACCGCCGACTTCCGGTACGCCTGCGGCAACGGCGCGCCCGCGGTGGGCCGCGCGGTCGGGTGGGACACGGACGGTTCGGGCATCCTGGAGTGCTCCACGACCGTGCCGAAGGTGGATCCGGGGCAACCGCTCCTGGAGGCGGCCCGTATGTCCTGCGGTCCCGACTCCCCCGCGGCCAGGGCGGGGAAGGCCTGACGGCCGTCCTCGGGGCGACGCGTTCCATGGAGATCGCGAACCCCGGACCCGAGCACCCTCCGCGCCGGTAACCTGTGGGGCCGTCGAGGAACGGGGACCACGATGGAGCGACTCCACGCGGACGATCCGCGGGAGGCCGGGCCGTACACGCTCGTCGCGCGGCTGGGCGCGGGCGGTATGGGCGCGGTGTACCTGGGGCGGTCGTCCGGAGGGCGGACCGTGGCCGTGAAGATGGTGCGGCCGGACCTGGCCGTCGACGGCGCCTTCCGGGACCGCTTCCGCCGGGAGGTCGCGGCGGCGCGGCGGGTGTCGGGCGCCTTCACCGCGCCGGTCGTGGACGCCGACCCGGACGCCCGGGCGCCGTGGATGGCGACCGCGTTCGTCGTGGGCGTCTCGCTGCACCGGGCGGTCGCGGCGCACGGCCCGCTGCCGGAGGACGCGTTACGGATGCTCACGGCCGGCCTCGCCGAGGCCCTCGTGGGGATCCACGCGGCGGAGGTGATCCACCGGGATCTGAAGCCGGCGAACGTGCTGCTCGCCCTGGACGGGCCGCACGTCATCGACTTCGGCATCGCCCGCGCCACCGACGGCACGGCGCTGACCTCCACCGGTTCGGTGATCGGCTCGGCGCCGTACATGTCCCCGGAGCAGGCGCTCGGGCAGCACCTCACCCCGGCGAGCGACGTGTTCTCGCTGGGGACGACGGTCGCGTTCGCCGCGTGCGGGGAGAGCCCGTTCGGGGACGGCGCGAGCGCGGCGGTGCTCTTCCGGGTCGTGCACACCGAGCCCGACCTGTCGGCGGTCCCCGCGCGCCTGCGGCCCCTGATCGAGCGGTGCCTGGCGAAGGAGCCGGAGCGGCGGCCCTCCCCGCGCGAGGTGATCGCGTACGTCCAGGGGCTCGCCGGCCGCTCCGACCCCCGGCTGGGGTACGGCGACGGCCCCCGTGCGGACCGGCCCGCGGAACCGGCCGGCTGGCTCCCCGATCCGGTCGCGGCCGAGGTCCTCGCGCTGCGGACGGCCCTCGGGACGCCGCCCGAACCGGACCCGACGGTCCCGCTCACCGGCCCGGTGGAGGATCTCGTACCGCCTCCGGAGCGACGCGGGCCGGGCCGGCGGAAGCTGCTCCTGGGCCTGACCGGCGGCGCGCTCGCAGTCGCGGGCGGGGGCACGGTGTGGGCCCTGAACCGGGACGGCTCCCTCGCCGGGGACGGCTCCGGTGCCGGGGGCGGCGGAAGCGGCGGCGCCTCCGGCGGCACGCCCGGCCCGTCCCGGCCCTCCCCCGACAGCGTCCCCGACGCGAAGCTGACCTGGCAGACGAAACTGCCGGGCGCCGCCGTCCAGGTCCTCCCCGGGAACGGGATCGTCGCCTGCGTGACCCTGCGCGAGGTGGTGGGCCTCGATCGCCAGGGCGGCACCGCGTGGACGGTGAAGGGCGAGGACCACGGCATGTACTTCTCCGCGATGAGCACGACCGCCCTGCGGATCGCCGCCGTGGACGGCACCCGGCTGTACGCGGCGGGGACCGCCACCGCCACGCCGACGCCGGGCCGGAGCGCGGTACGGGCGGCGGTGCTCTCGATCCGCCTGACCGACGGCAAGGAGCCCTGGACGGCGACCCTGGACGACCAGGGCTCCGCCGGAGTGCTCGGCTTCCCCGGCGTCCGCGGCGGCCGTGCCTACCTCCTGCCGCTCACGATGGACGAGAGCGGCACCAGCGAGATGGCCGTGTGGGCACTGGACCTCGGCACCCGCCGTACCGCCTGGCTGCACAAGGCGCGGGCGATGCCCGTGTTCTGGGGGCTGCCCCGATCGGGCGGCGGCCTGCTGTACGCCGACACCGAGCGGATCGTCGCGGTGGGCACGAAGGGCACGATGACCTGGTCGAAGGAGTTCAAGGCCGCACTGCTCGGGGCTGCGGGAGCGTACTTCCTCGTCGTCGACGACCACGGCACCCTGGTCGCGTTCGACACGGCGAAGGGCACACGGGCGTGGACGGTGCCGGACGTCGTCGGCGCCTCCCGGCTGGGCGACGGCGTCGCGACCGACGAGCGGGGCACCGTGGCGTACGTGCTGGTACGGGACACGGACGGCGGGCTCTCGCTGGTCGCCCTGGACGCGGCGACGGGCAAGGCCCGCTGGCGCCGTCCGGTCCCGGCCGACGCCAAGGGGTCGCCCGCCCCGGGCGCCCGGCTGCTGTACGCCGACGGGAACGTGTACCGGATCGGGGCGGACGGCATGCTGTGGGCCTTCGACGCCGCGAACGGCGCGCCGCGCTGGAAGTACGGCGGGTTCAAGGGGATCAGCGCCACGAACCTCGCCTGGGCGGCCGGCGACCGGCGGCTGTGCATCGCAGACACCGGTGCGACGACCGTCGCCGCACTCGACGCGAACGGAGCCTGACCATGAACCCGTGGGAACCGCAGGAACCCCCGGAGCCCTTCGCGCCCCTGATGCCGCTGCTGCCCGGCGATCCGCCCGCGATCGGTCCGTACGGCCTGCGGGGACGGCTGGGCGAGGGCGGCATGGGCGCGGTCTACCTGGGGCGGTCGCCGGGAGGCCGGACCGTCGCGGTGAAACTGATCCGGCCTGAGCTGGCCGGGGACGCGGGCTTCCGGGCCCGGTTCGCCGCCGAGGTGACGGCGGCCCGGGCCGCCTCCGGGGCGTTCACCGCGCCCCTGGTCGACGCGGACCCCGACGGCCCGGTGCCGTGGATGGCGACCGCGTACGTCCCGGGCGTCTCGCTCGGCCGGGCGGTGGCCCTGGACGGCCCGCTGCCGGAGCCCGCGCTGCGGGCGCTCGCGGCCGGGGTCGCCGAGTCCCTGGAGTCGATCCACCGGGCCGGTCTGACCCACCGCGACCTCAAGCCGGGCAATGTGCTGCTCGCCCTGGACGGGCCGCACGTCATCGACTTCGGCATCGCCCGCGCCACGGACGGGACGGCGCTCACGGCCACCGGGATGATCCTGGGCACGCCCGCGTACATGTCGCCCGAGCAGGCCTTCGGGCATCCGCTCACCCCGGCGAGCGACGTGTTCTCGCTCGGCTCGACCCTCGTGTTCGCCGCGCGCGGGGCGGGCCCGTTCGACGGCGAGGAGGGCTCCGCGCGACCGCAGGACGTGCTGCGGCGCGTGGCGCACGAGGAACCCGACCTCTCGGCGGTCCCCGACGGACTGCGGCTCCTGGTCGCCGCGTGCCTGGCGAAGGATCCCGGCGGCCGTCCCACCCCGCGCCAGATCGTCGACCTCGCGCGGAGGGCGGGAACGCCCCGCACCTCCGGCGTGTGGCTGCCGCCCGCACTGATCGCCGCGATCGAGCGGGCGGCGGCGGTCATGGCGCCCACGCCGGCCGCGTCGGCCGCGCCGCCGCCCGCACCGGTGCCCCCGCTGCCGCCCGTACCGCCCGTCGTCCCTCCGTACGCGCCGTCGGCGCCGGGGACCGGCCCGGCGGACCCGGGCCGCCGCCGGCTCCTGACGCTCGGTCTCGCGTCCGGGGCGGTGGCCCTAGCGGGCGGCGGCACCGGGTTCGGCCTGTGGCTGGGGCGGGACGATCCGCCGAAGCCGAAGGCGAAGTCCGACGCGAAGGCGCCCGCCCCCGCCCGCACCGACCCGAAGCGCCCGCTGGGCAACGGGGCCGAGGCGAAGCCGCTGTGGACGGCTTCCGTCTCCGAGCCCGTGGTCCAGATCGCGGGCGAGGGCGGAACGGTCGTCGCGTTCAGCGCGAAACACATCTGGGCCTTCGATCCGGCGGGCCGTCGCCGCTGGGGTCCGGTGGCCCATCTGCCGGACTCCTCCGCCGGAGCCATCGAGGGGAGCATCGCGGCCGTGGGCGGCGGCATGGCGTACGCCGTGCTCCGCCGGGGCGCGGGCGAGCTCGAGAAGGCGCTGCGGGCCATCCGCCTGGACAGCGGCGCCGAGGCGTGGACGCTGCCCGCGCCGTACAAGTCGCCCACGGGTGTGGGGGTGGCGGGTGCGCTGGACGGCACGGTGTACCTCACGGGCACGGCCGGGGCGAGCATGATCGACCCGAAGAAGGGCTTCCAGATCGTCGCCGGGCCGATGCTCTGGGCCGTGGACGTGGCGAAGCGGAAGACGGCCTGGAACAGCATCCTCACGGACCCCGCGGTCAAGTACCCCCAGGGCCGGCTGTTCGTGCCGTCCTCGGGCACCCGTCTGCTGTGGGCCAGCAAGAACACCGACGGCAGCGCCCAGACGATGGCGGCGCTCGACGTCCGCACGCGGAAGTTCGCCTGGGAGCAGCCGTCGCCCGGCGCCGCGACCGACCCCATGGAGCGGCTCACCGACGGTCGCTACGACCACTGGACCGACGGGCCGCACTCCTCGGCCGGTGGTCTGTTCCTCCATGTGACCGACCGTCTGCGAGCCGTCGACCCGGCGAACGGTCACGTCGTCTGGACCTCCCCCGAGGTCGCCCTGAAGGCCGTCGTCGCGAGCCCTGACGGCCGGACCGTCTACGCCACCGCCCGCGCCCGGGACGCACTGGCGATCACCGTCTACGCCTTCGACGCCCGTGGTGGCACCGTGCGCTGGGCGGGCACGATCGCCGATGCCACGGGCGCCCTGCCGGTGCTCCAGAGCGCGGACGAGACCGTCTACCTCGCCGCGGGCGGCCATCTGTGGGCCCTGGACGCGACGGACGGCGAGGTCCGCTGGCACCACCGGTTCTCCACGGCCATGCAGAGCGGTCCGGCGCGCGCCTTCTGGGCGGGCGGCGGCCAGGTGTACGTGATGGGCATGGACGGTCTGGTGGCCCTGAGCGAGAAGGGCTGACGACCGCCGCCGGGCGACCGGGCCGCTGACCGGCCGAGCGGGGGGCCGCGGCGGCGGCCGCCCGGTGCCGAGCGCCGTCGGCGACGCGGTCGAGAAAATAGTAGCCATGTACATAGTAGCCATGTACGGTATCTGTGTGAGTTCAGAAACCGAGAGCGCCACGGCGGGATTCCTCGTCTGGCGCCTGTCGATGAAGTGGCGCGTGGCCGTCGACCGGGCGGTCGCACCGCTGGGCCTGACCCATGCCCAGTACGCCCTGATGGGGTCCCTGCACGGCTTGGCGCGCTCCGGGCTCCGGCCGAGCCAGCGACAGCTGGCCGACCACACCGGGCTCGAACCGCTGTACGTCTCCAAGCTCGCCCGTGCGCTGGAGGCGTCCGGACTCGTCGCCCGCACCCGGGACCCGGACGACCCGCGCGCGATGCAACTGTCGCTCACCGACCAGGGGCGCGACGTGACCCGCCGCGCGATCGGGGTGGTCCAGGGCCTCCTGGACCAGATGCTGGAGCCGCTCGGGGGACAGGACGGCCCGCGCGCACGACAGTTCACCCGCGATCTCGCGGCCCTGCTCGACGCACCCCTTGATCCGCACACCGAGAACTTCGAGGAGCAGTCATGACCACCACCGCACCCACCACCGCGCCGACGACCAACGGCCGCGTCATCGCCCTGGCCCACTACTCCGCGCGCGCCCTCCTGGAGGGCGTGCTCACCCGCCACGGAGCCACGTTCGAGCAGAGCGTGACCCTCCGGGCCGTCGTGACCGCGGGCGACTCCGTCGACCGGGACGCGCTCGTCTCCGACGTCATCGGCTCGCTGAAGGCGGCCGAGTCCGTCGTGCGCGGCGTGATCGACGGGCTCACGGCCACGAAGCTGCTGGAGCAGGACCCGGCGGAGGCCTCCCGGCTGCGGGTGACGGCCGCCGGCCGGGAGCTGTACGAGACCACCACCGCCGAGACCGCCGAGATCTCCGCCCGGCTGTACGCCGGCATCCCGGCCGAGGACCTCGCGACCGCGGGCCGCGTACTGACCCTCCTCACCGAGCGCGCGAACGCCGAACTGGCGGGATCCTGAGGGTCCGCGGGGGCTCGGCCGGGATGGGAAGGCCCGGACGCTCCTTCCGGAGCACCTGACCCCCGCCGCGTGTCGGCGTTTCGGCCACACGCGCGCGAGGCCACGACCCACCCGGCGCACGGGTCGATGCACCCGGCACGAACGTGCTTTCGCTCTGCCACAGGGTTCGGCCACCGTCCGAAACACATGTGTTCGACCGGCCCGCCCCTGTCGTTGAGCTCTCCGACAGCCCGCACCCGGCTCCCGGAGAACGCCATGCGCCCCACACCCACGGACACCACAGCGTCCACAGCGCCGACGGACAGCACCCCGCCGACCGAGGGCGTCTCGGCGTCCGAGCGGCTGCTGTTCGGCGGTGAACTCGCCTACGACGAGGGCTGGAGCCAGCACCGCGGGACCTGGGTGAGGCTCGGCATGTGGAACATGGCCGTGAGCTTCCCCCGCCAGGTCGGGATCGCCGTGCGGCTCGCCCGGCAGGCCGACCGCCGCGCGCTGTACACGGTGGCCGTCAGCGAGATCGGCCGCGGTGTGGCCCAGGCCTTCTCCCTGGTGGCGGTGAACGCGCTGCTCACCGAGCTGCTGGCGTCGGGGATCCTCGCCGACCGGCTGCGGGCGGCCCTGCCGTCGCTCGTCCTCGTGTCGGTGACGGCGATCCTCTCCTCGCTGCTGAGATCGGCGTCCACCGCCTCGACGGGCATCCTGGAGCCGAAGGTCCAACGGGTCGCCACCGAGCGGTACCTGGGCCTCGTCGCCCGGGTCGAGATGGACGCGATCGAGGACGACGCGTTCCACAAGCTGATGGACTCGGCCCAGTGGGGTGCCGACGGGGCCCGGCGGATGGTCGGCTACTGCACCGCCGTCGTCGCCTCCGCGATCTCCCTGATCGCGGCGGCGAGCGTCCTGACCGTCCTGCATGTGGCGCTGCTGCCGCTCCTCGTCGCGATGGCGCTGCCGAGCGCCTGGGGGTCCCTGACGATGGCCCGTGCGCGGTACGAGAGCTGGCACCGGTTCGTCCAGCACGCGCGCGCCGCACAGCTGCTCAGCCGGCTCCTGATCGACCAGCAGGCGGCGGGCGAGGTCCGGGTCCACGACGTGGGGCCGTTCCTGCTGGAGCACTTCCGCGGCATGGCGGAGACCAGCGAGCGCGAACAGACCCGCCTCGCGTGGGTCGGGGCGCGCACGGGACTGTTCGCGGACGGCGCCCGTGGTGTGGCGACGGTCGCCGCGTACGCCGTACTGGGACTGCTCCTGTGGAAGGGGCAGATGGCACTCGCGGTCGGCGGAACCGCGGTGCTCGCCATCCGGGCCGGATCGGCGAGCATCACCGACCTGGTGCTGAGGGTCACGGACATCCAGGAGGAGTCCCTCTTCGTCGCCGACCTGGAGCGGCTCTGCACCGAGGCGGAGCGGCGGGCGATCCCGGAGACGGGTCTCGACGTGCCGGAGGACTTCGACGCGATCCGGTTCGAGAACGTCACCTTCTCCTACCAGGGCGCCGAGGAACCCTCGCTGCGGGAGGTGGACCTCGTCATCCCGCGCGGCAGGACCGTGGCCCTCGTGGGGGCGAACGGTTCGGGCAAGACCACGGTGTCCAAGCTGCTCTGCGGTCTGCACATGCCCGCGACCGGCCGGGTGATGTGGGGCGAGGTCGACGCGGCGGAGGCCTGCCGGGCCCGGCTGTTCTCCCGGGTCGCGATGGTCGCCCAGAACTTCCACCGGTGGCCGTTCACCGCCCGGGTGAACATCGGGATCGGCCGGCCCGGGAGGACGATCGACGACCGTGACGTCGACGCCGCGGCCGCGTACGCGGGAGCCGACGATGTCGTGGCGAAACTGCCGCGCGGCCTGGACACCCTGCTGGCCCGTGGCTACCAGGGCGGCCAGGAGATCTCCGGCGGGCAGTGGCAGAAGGTCGGACTGGCGCGGGCGCGCTACCGGAACGGCCAGGTCCTCGTCGTCGACGAGCCGACCAGCGCGCTGGACCCGGTGGCCGAGCAACGGGTCTTCGACCAGATCCACCGGCTCGCCGGCACGGGCCAGACGACCGTCCTGATCACCCACCGGCTGCACAGTGTCCGCCACGCCGACCTCATCTACGTCCTGGAGCGGGGCCGGGTCGTCGAGCACGGCACGTTCGAGGAACTCATGGACCCGTCCCGGGGCACCGGGGCGTTCCGGGAGGCGTACGACCTCCAGGCCCGCCAGTTCCTGGCGCCCACCGTCCCCGGTCAGGCCGGACACACCGCGTCGAAGAGCGAGCCGGAGGAAAAGATGGCATAACCCGCCGGGCCGCTGGAAATCCCTTCCTTCCCCCCACCTCACGGCCCGGAGGGCGGACCGACCGCCGGTCGGTCCCTCGACGTCCCTCGGGGCAGCCGGCGATCGGAGACACATGGTCACTCCTCCTTCCTCTGACGACCTTCCCGCTTCCTCGATGAGCGACGAGGAGTACGGGGCCCTGCGCGCCGGGGCCTCCCTGTGGGCCGGGGCGTCCGTGCTGATCACCGACGTGCGGGGACGGGTCCTGGTCCAGCACGTCGACTACCGCGACACCTGCCTCCTGCCGGGCGGTGCCGTCGACAAGGGTGAATCGCCCTCCAGCGCGGCCTCCCGCGAAATGCGGGAGGAGCTCGGGGTGGCCATGACCGTCGAGCGCGGGCTCGCGGTCGACTGGGTCTCGGCCGAAAGCGTCGACGCGCCGCCCGTCATGCGGTTCAACGGCGAGATCCTGCACGTGTACGACGGAGGCACCTGGGACGCGGAGCGGATCGCCGCGATCCGTCTGCCCGAACACGAGGTCGAGTCCATCGAGTTCGCCGAGCCCGCGCGGCTGCCCGACCTGATGTCCGCCCGCGACGCCCGCCGCACCCTGTCCGCGCTCCGCGCCCGGATCGACGGCTCCGGTCCCGTGTTCCTGGAGAACGGTCTCCCCCTCTCCCCCACCGCCCTCGACAGGGCCGCCGTCCTGCGCACCGCCCGCGCGCGGCACCACTTCCCCTTCCACCCCGGTCCGGCCCCGGCGGAGCTTCGCGTGTGCCAGGCCTGGGGCTGGCTCCTGGCGCCCGACGGCCGGGTGCTCGTCCTGCTGGAGCCGGACACGGGCGCGGCCTGTCTCCCCGGGGGCACGCCCGAACCCCAGGACGGCGGCGACTTCGTGGCCACGCTGCGCCGTGAGGTCCGCGAGGAGGCCGCCTCCTCCTTCGGCGAGCCGGAGTTCCTCGGGTACCTCTCCGACCCGGACGAGCCGAGCGCCCGGGTCCGGTACGCCGCGGCCCTCACCGGCATCGGCCCGGCGGGCGTCGATCCGGCCACCGGCCGCACCTACACCCGGGTGCTGGCCACGCCGGAGCAGGCCGTCGAGCTCTTCGACTGGGGCCCGCCGGCCGAGGCGCAGCTCGCCGCCGTCCACCGGGCCCGCGAGCGGCTCGGGATCCCCCGCGCCGGCCGTCGGCCGGTCACCGAACTCCCCGCCCCGGCCACCTGGTGGTCCGCACTGCCCGGATGACGGGTCGTCGCCCCGGGGCCGTCGAGGCTTCGGACAGACCGCGCGGGGGACGGTCAGCGGGCTTCGTCCGTGACGGTCACGCCGGCGAAAGCCGCGCCGGCGACGTTCGTTATGTAGTCGCCGTAGTCCTTCCCGCTGCCGGTGCCGTTGGGGTTGAACGAGTAGACCAGGCGGCGCTGGAGGTCACGCGTGGCGAACATGCCGTTCTCCCAGCCCGGGCGGGATCCCGTCTTGCCCCATACGGTGACGCCGTTCACCGTGAGGCGCATCAGCCCGCCGGGGCTGTAGCAGGCGCCGCCGGCCTTGAGGCAGTTCTTGTTGGCCGGGGCGTTGGGCACCTGGGGGACCGAGAAGGCCAGCTTCTGCTGGGCGGGCGGGAGCAGGCGGCCCCGGAAGAGGGCCGTCATGAAACGGTCCAGGTCGGCGGCGGTGGAGATCACCCCTCCCTCCGCCCAGGGATACGGGTTCTGCTCGGTGACGTCGTGTCCGTCGACCGACACGCGGGTGTGCGGGCTCGGGAGGGTGAAGTCGTCGGCGGCGGGGAGGCTGGTGTCCCTCAGCCGGAGGGGGCGGAGGATCCGCCGGTCGAGCTCGTGCCGGAAGGTGTGGCCGGTGGCCTTCTCCACGAGCAGGCCGATGATGACGGTGTTGATCCCGTTGTACTGCTGGACCGTGCCGGGAGCGGGGCGGTGCTCGTTCCCCTGCTGGTCCCCCGCGGCGAGCGCGAACGTGTCCCGGACCGCGTCCCGGGGCGTCACGCCCCGCAGCCACCAGCCCGGCCCGTCGCCGGGTGCCGGGGTGGGGGCCGGGACGGGGAGACCACTGGTGTGGTCGAGCAACTGCCGTACCGTCACCGTGCCGTAGTCGGCCGGTATCAGGTCCGGGAGGTGGCGCCGCACCGGGTCGTCGATGCCGATGCGGTGCTCGGCGACCAGTTGCAGGGCGATCGTGTGGGTGAAGACCTTCGTCACGCTGCCGATGCGGAAGTGGTCATCGGCGGTGACGGGTCCGGCGGTGCCGGTCCACAGGGGGCCGCGGCCCGGTCCGTCCACTCTGACGAGTACGCCCGCGTGGTGGCTCGGCAGGGGCGTGACCAGTGTCCGCAGGGGCTCGGAGTCGAAGGCGGGCGCCGTGCTCGCCGTGTGCGGCCGCGTCGGGGCGAGGGCCGTGGCGGCGGGGGCGCCGGCTCCGATCGCGAGGACCGAGGCGGCGAGGCCGGCCAGGGCGAGGCGGTGGAGGGTGGTCGGACGGACGCGCACGGGGGTGCTCCGCTCTGCTGGTGCTGCGGGGCCCACTCGCCCCCTGACACCCTCAACTCTCCTTCCCCCGCGGCCCGCTGACCATCGGTGATCACCCCGAACCGACCCCGAGTCCCCCGGATCGGGCCCCTGAGGTCTATCCCTGAGACGGACCCGAGACGGACCCGAGACGGACCCGAGACGACCCCACCGCCCCTGTCTCCCGCGCATCGGCTCCAGGTCCCGGCTCCTCGCACGGGTCGAGCAGACGGCGCGACGCCACGGGCACGGCGCGACGCCACGGGCCCGGCGCGGTGCTCGACGCGCGACGCCCGGGGCGGGACTTCCCTCCACCGGAGACGCTCAGTCGTCGAGCAGGCGCCGTGTGGTGAGGGCGAGGCGGGCACGGGTCCGGCCCGTGGGGGTCGTGAGGTCCAGGGCGAGCGTCCTGCCGATGTGGTCGAGGCGGCGGGCGATGCTGCTGTGGTGGAGGTGGAGGAGTTCGGCCGCTCTGCGGACGGAGGAGGTGGCGCAGTAGGCGTCCAGTGTCTCCAGGTCCTCCGGTGACAGGCGGCCGACGGCGGTCACGTCGGGGTTGTCCCGTACGGCGTCCTCCGGGACGTCCGCCAGGAGGGCCAGCGCTCCGAGGTCGGTGTGGTGGACGACGGGTTCGCGCGGGGTGGTGAAGCGGAGGGCCGTGCGGGCCTGGCGCCAGGAGCGACCGGGGTTCTCGGTGGCGCCGATGCCCGCCCGTACTCCTGCGGGGAAACCCGTACGGTCCACGGTGGTGGTCAGGATGACGCCCACGTCGGCGAGCGGTGCCGCCTTCACCGGGCGGGCCGGGCAGACCAGGGTGCCGACGCGGTCGAGCGGGAGGCGGGTGCGGACGGCGACGACGTGGACCGGGAGTTCGGGGGCGAAGCCCAGGAGGCGGAGCGCCCGCGCCCTGGCGGCATCGTCGCTGTCGGAGCTGATGACCAGTTCGACGAGGGCGGGGTCGGCCATGGTGGTGCGCGCGGGGCCGTAGCGCTCCGCGGCGCCCGCCGCGGCGAGGGCGAACCGGTCGAGGAGGACCTCGTCGAGCGGATGCGGCGGGCCCGGGCGCTCCAGCCAGACCGTGCCGATCTCCTCCTCGTCGAGGGTGATCGGCACCTCCGTCGACGCGGGTGCCGGAGGGGTGGCCGCCTGTGTGCCGTGGGGGGAGACACGCGTCGAGCGGCCGGTGCCGTGCAGTCGTATCCCGGCGACGCACTCGGCCAGGCCGGCCGAGGCGCGGGCGAGCGCCGGGAGGTCGACGCGGCGGCGCATGAGGGTGTCGTAGAACGCGACGATGCGCATCGCGCCGTCGACGTACGGATCGAGTCCCGACAGCCGTACGGCCAGTGCCTCCATGGCAGAAGGATCCCAGACGGAGTGGTGGACGGGGTGCGCCGTTCGGTGCGTGATCGGTGCGGGACGCGCGACGGATGTCGGGTGACCCCTCGGCGGCCCGCCTTGAGGATGGTCGTCATGGATCCCGAACTCGAAGCGTTCATACCGTTCTTCCCCCGCACCGACCTGTCCGACCCGGTGGCCGCCCGCTCGTACTTCGCCGGTCTCGCGACCGCGGTACCCGCGCCGGACACCCCGGACATGGAGGTCGAGGACCGCGTCGTGCCCGCCGACCCGGACGTGGTGGTACGGATCTACCGGCCGCGCGGTGCCCGGGGGGCCGTGGTCTGGATGCACGGCGGCGGCTTCGTGATGGGCGACGTGGACACCGAGCACCCGTGGGCCGCCCGCATCGCGGAGAGCTCCGGTGCGGTGGTGATCTCCGTCGGCTACCGGCTGGCCCCCGAGAATCCGTTCCCGGCCGCGCTGGACGACGCCTACGCCGTACTGGAGTGGACGGCCGAGCACGCCGCCGAACTCGGTGTCGACCCCGAGCGGATCGCGGTCGGCGGCCACAGCGCCGGCGGCGGGCTCGCGGCCGCCGTGGCGCTGCGGGCGCGTGACGAGCAGGGACCGCCGATCCGCTTCCAGCTGCTCAACCAGGCGGGTCTCGACGACCGCCTGGAGACGTGGTCGGCACGGAACTTCACCGACACGCCCTGGTTCCACCGGGGGAAGGCGGTCGCCGCGTGGCAGCACTACCTGGGCTCACGGCCCGCCACGCCGTACGCCGCGCCCGCGCGGGCCGCCGACCTGTCGGGCCTCCCGCCGGCCTATGTCGCCTCCGCCGAGTTCTGCCCGAACCGCGACGAGGACATCGACTACGCCGTCCGGCTGCTCCGGGCGGGCGTGTCCGTCGAGCTCCACCAGTGGCCCGGCACCTTCCACGGCTCGCAGGCGATCCTCTCCGCCGACGTGTCCCAGCGGCAGAACGCCGAGCTCGGCGCCGTTCTGCGCCGCGCGCTCGCCGACTGACGACGGCCGGGCTCCCTCCCTTCGTTCCTCGTGAAAGGAAAGACACCTTGAAGACACGACAGGCGACGCCATCCACCGGCTTCGATCCCGCCGACCTGAAGTCCGCCCTGGACGACGTCCACCGCGCGGGCGTGCCCGGGGTGTTCGCCGAGGTGCGGGACGGGGACCGGATCTGGCACGGCGCCTCCGGGGTCGCCGACGTCACGACCGGCCGTCCCGTCAGGGCCGACCTGCGGCACCGCGTCGGCAGCGTCACCAAGTCGTTCACCGCCGCCGCCGTCCTCCAGCAGGTCGAGCGGGGGCGCATCGGGCTCGACGCGCCGATCGGTGACCACCTCCCGGACCTCGTGCCGGGTGAGCGCGGCAGGAGGATCACGGTGCGGATGCTGCTCAACAACACGAGCGGCATCCCCGACTACCTCCCCCAGGCGTTCCCGTCCCTCCGGGGCTTTCCCTCCCTGCCGGACGTCACGACGGAGAGTCTCGACGACAACCGGTTCCGGACGTTCCGTCCGGCCGAGCTGATCGCGATGGGGCTCGCGGCGCCGCCCACCGGCGAGCCCGGCGGTCCCACCGGGGTGTACTCGAACACCAACTGGCTGATCCTCGGCGAGCTCCTGGCGGAGGTCACCGGGATGCCGGCCGAGGAGTGCGTCACCCGGAACGTCATCGAGCGGGCCGGACTCCGGCACACCGGGTTCCCGGCAGGGCCGCACGTCGAAGGGCCGCACTCGCTGCTGTACGAGTCGTTCTACGGTCTGATCGAACCGCCGCGCGACTACAGCGTCTACGACATGTCGTGGGCCGGGACGGGCGCCGCCCTGGTGTCGACGATGGCGGACCTCAACCGCTTCTACGCCCTGCTGCTCGACGGCGGGATCGTCGCCCCCTCGTCGCTCGTGGAGATGCAGCGTACGATCCCGGTCCGCGCCCTGGACGGATCGATGATCGAGTACGGTCTCGGGCTGCACAGGGTCGACACCGGCCACGGGACCTTCTGGGGCCACGACGGCACCGTCTGGGGAGCCGGCACCATGTCCCTGACCCGCGCCGACGGCGTGCGGCAGATGTCCGTGGCGGTCAACCTCATCCGGTGGAACAGGCCGGACGCCTCGGGGAGGCCACAGCCCCACCCCATCGACGCCGCGATGAAGGCGCTGTACGGGAGGGCGATGGGCTGACCGGCTTCCACCGCCACCCCGTGCGGTGAGCGGGATCGATCCCGCCCACCGCGACCCCTCAGGCCCGGCCCGCCGCCATGTCCATCAGACGGGCGAGGACGCGACCGCCGGAGGCCGCCAGGCCGTCGTGCTCCCACTCGTTCGTGACCCAGACCCGCAGGGCGCCGACCTCCCGGGCCGTGCGGAGCGAGAGCCCCGCGTCGACGTACATGTCGTCGTGGTAGACGACCGCGGCGACCGGCACCTCGTTCGCCGCGAGACGGCACGGGTCGTACAGGGGCGGCCAGTCGGTGCGTGCGGCCAGCAGGTCGGCGGCGTCCGCGAAGGGGCGCAGCCCCCTGATCTCACGGAACATCCACGGGTACATCATCTCCCCGGTGAGCAGGAACGGGTCGGCGTCCACGGTGAACTCGGGGAAGTCCGCCAGGGCGCGGGCGGCCGCCCAGCCGGTCGGCCCGTCACCCTGCCCGTACAGGGACTCCTGGAGGACGGCGAAGAGCGGATTGTCGGCGAAGCCGGTCAGGGACATCACCTGGTGCAGGAAGGTGCCGGTCAACTCACCTGCGGCGTCCAGGGATTCGTCGAGCAGCCAGTGGAGGCGCTCGAAGCCGTCGCCCATGCCGAGGACGAGTCCCAGCGTGCGCAAGCGGCGCGGGGTGAGCCGGTCGCCGTCCGGCAGGCGGACGTCTCCGGCCTCGAGGAGGTCGGCGATCCTCCGCAGGCGGGAGGCGTCCTGCGGGTAGCGGGCGTAGAAGTCGCGCACCCGGTCGCGGACCCGGGGGTACGTGCGCGCGTACACGTCGTCGGCGGTGGCGGCGAGGCCGGGCAGACCGCCGGTGACGTAGCAGGCGCGCAGACCCGCGGGCGCCTGGGAGAGATAGGTGAGGGTGAGGAAACCGCCGTAGCTCTGCCCGAGGGTCTCCCAGGGGGTGTCGCCGCAGAGTTCGCGGCGGATCAGCTCCGCGTCGGCGACGATCGCGTCCGCCCGGAAGTGCGCGAGATGGTCGGCGAGGCGCTCCGGCGTGTCGAAGGCGGCGGCCGAGCGGGCGGTGACGGGACTGGAGCGGCCGGTGCCGCGCTGGTCGAGGAGCAGCACCCGGTGGGTCTTCAGGGCGTGCGGCAGCCAGCCGGGCGCACCGGCCGACGGGCGGGGGGACTTTCCGCCGGGTCCGCCCTGGAGGTAGAGCAGCCAGGGGAGTTCCTCGCCCGCGCGGGCGGGGTCGGCGACCTCCCGGGCGAAGACCTGGAGGGTGGGGCCGTCGGGGGCCCGGTGGTCCAGGGGGACGGTGAAGGTGTGGTCGACGGTCGCGTACGCGGGATTCATGGGTTCTCTCGCTCGGATGTGGGAGGGCGCTCGCGGGCCCGGCCGCCCGTGGTGCGTGCGGTGGTGGCCCTTCGCGGCCCGGGGCCACCACCGCGCCGGATCACGCCGCCGGTCCCGCCGGCGCCAGGGTGTACGTACGTCCCGACGTGTAGAACTCCAGGCCCGCCCTGCCCTGCTCGCGCGGCCCGTGGCTGGAGGCCTTGGAGCCGCCGAACGGCAGGTGGAAGTCGACGCCGGTGGACGGGGCGTTGATCCGGATCATGCCGGTGTCGAGCAGGTCGAGGCCGTGCAGGGCCGTGTTCAGGTCGGCGGTGTGGACCGAGGTCACCAGGCCGTACGGGACGGAGTTGGTGATCCGGATCGCGTGGGCGACGTCGTCGGCGGCGAGCAGGGCGGCGACCGGGCCGAAGACCTCCTCGCGCAGGAGCCGGTGTCCCGGGGACACCTTCTCGACCAGGGTCGGGGCCGCGTACCAGCCGGGCCTGTCGAGCGCGGTACCGCCGGCGAGCGTGGCGAGGCCCCGGCAGGCCTCGGCCATGCGGTCGCGGGCGCCCTCGTGGATGAGCGGCCCGCACACGGTGGCCGGGTCGGCCGGGTCACCGACCGCGAGGGCCCGCAGCGCCTCGGAGAGCGCCTCGCGCAGCGGGTCGAGGGCGGCACCGACCGCGATGACGCGGCTGGTGGCGGTGCACTTCTGGCCCGCGAACCCGGCGATGGAGGCGGCGATGTGGGCGGCTGCCTGCTCGATGTCCGCGTCGGGCAGGACGATCGCCGCGTTGAGGCCGCCCATCTCGGCCTGTGCCGGGATGCCCCGGGCGGTCGCGGCCCGGGCCACGGCCTGCCCCACGGGGGTGGAGCCGGTGAAGGAGACGACGTCGGCGGCCGAGACGAGCGCGTTGCCTTCGGTCGCCCCGCCGGGCAGGACGGTGAACACGGCGTCCGGCACGGCCTGTCGCACGATCTCGGCCAGGCGCTGGGCGCACGCGGTGGCCTCGGGGGCCGGCTTGAGCACGACCGTGTTCCCGGCCGCGAGCGCGGGGGCCGCCTTCCAGGTCGGGATGGCGAAGGGGAAGTTCCAGGGCGTGATGAGGCCGGCCACGCCGTGCGGGCGGCGCCGGGTCAGGAGGAGTCCGGCGCCCGCGGCGGTCTCGTGGACGGCGCCGGTGGGCTCGTACGGGGCCTGGGCGTAGTAGCGCCAGATCGCGGCGGTACGGGCCACCTCGGCCCTGGCCTCGGAGAGCGGTTTGCCGACCTCGCGCACGGCGAGCGCGGCCAGTTCGCCGGCCGCGGCCTCGACGGCGTCGGCGACGGCTCCCAGAGCGGCCGAGCGGGCGGCGGCTCCGGCCCGCAGCCAGCCGGGCTGGGCGGCGCGGGCCCGCTCGACGGCGTCGACGGCCGCGAAGGCACCGGGCGCGGGGATGTGGAGGAGTACGTCGGTGGGGTCGGCCGGGTTGCTGGAGGTGAGGGTGGGAACGACGTCGGTCACGGGAGGAGGCCTCCGGGGAAGGGTGTCCGGTTCGGGACGTTGCGGGAAGGGCGGTACGACGCCGGCGGCGGGCGGACCCAGGACCGCGGCGCGGGACATCGGGGGCCGGGCGCGAACCACGGCCGTGGGTGCGGTCCGCGCCGACGGCGCGGACCTCTGGACGGCGCGCTCCGGCCAGGCCGCGCCGGAAGGCGGGCGCGCCCCACGCCCGCCGGCACGGAGTCGCCGGACGGAGCGCGTCGGTGGGCACCGGACGCCAGGTGCCGACCAACACCGCCGGGCGGCGCGCGCGTCAGCGGGCGGACGTCCCTCACGATCGTCAGTGCCGGGCGTCAGCCGGCACGCGTCCGGCACGACCGGCGACGGTGAGCGCCGGACGCCAGGTGCCGGCCGTCGGCATCGGCCCCGGGCGTCAGCCGGCACCCGTCCGTCACGACCGTCGGCGCCGGGCCGCGCGCATCCGCCGCCCACCGGCGGTGGGCGGCGACGGGCGGGAGCCCGCGTCGCGGGTCCGTCAGTGGTGGCCGTTCGCGACGGCCTTCTCCGTGGCCGTGCGCACCGCGGCCTCGATCGTGCCGGTCAGCGGGTGGCGCGGCGGCCGGGTGGGCCCGCCGGGGCGGCCGGCGATGTCCATGGAGAGCTTGATGGACTGGACGAACTCCGTCTTGGAGTCCCATCGCAGCAGCGAGTGCAGCGACTTGTACAGCGGCAGCGCGGTCGTCAGGTCGCCCGCCACGGCCGCGTGGTACAGCTCGGCGCAGCTCGCCGGGAAGGCGTTCGGGTATCCGGCGATCCATCCGACGGCGCCCGCGACGGCCAGCTCGAGGAGGACGTCGTCCGCTCCGATCAGGAGGTCGAGCTCCGGGGCGAGTTCGGCGATCTCGTACGCGCGGCGGACGTCCCCGCTGAACTCCTTCACCGCGACGATGCTGCCGTCGCCGTGCAGCCGGGCCAGCAGGTCGGGGGTGAGGTCGACCTTGGTGTCGAAGGGGTTGTTGTACGCGACGATCGGGATCCCGACCCCGGCGACCTCGGTGTAGTGGGCGCGCACGGCCGCCGGGTCGGCGCGGTAGGTGTTGGGCGGCAGGAGGAGGACCGAGCCGGCGCCCGCCTCGGCGGCCTGCTCGGCCCAGCGGCGCGACTCGGCGCTGCCGTAGGCGGCGACGCCCGGCATGACCCTGGCCCCGTCGCCGGCCGCTTCGACGGCGGTGCGGACGACCTGGGCGCGCTCGGCGTCGGTCAGGGTCTGGTACTCGCCGAGGGAGCCGTTCGGGACGACGCCGTCGCAGCCGTTGGCGATCAGCCAGGCGACGTGCTCGGCGTAGGCGTCGTGGTCGACGGAGAGGTCCTCGCGGAACGGGAGGGTGGTGGCGACCATGATGCCGCGCCAGGGGCGGTCGGTGTTCCAGGTGGTGGTCATGCCGATGACCTTTCTATACTGTGTGACATTTTACAGGTAGGGAAAGAGGAGAGGCCCGACGGGGCCTCTCTTCCGGGCTCTAGGGAGCTTCGGGGGGTGGAGCGGCCGGCCCTGCCGGATCCTCATCGAGCGGGGAGAGCGCGGCGAGCGTCGAGAGCCGCACCGGCACGGCGAACGGGCGGCGTTCCGCGGGTGGTTCGGGGGTGCCCCCGCGCGCGGCGAGGCAGGCGACGGCCGTGCCGCACATCCGCCCCTGGCACCAGCCCATGCCCGCCCGGGTGAGGAGCTTGACGGTGCGCGCGTCCCGCGCGCCGAGTTCGGTGACCGCCTCGCGGACGCGGCCGGCGGTGACCTCCTCGCAGCGGCACACGTCCGTGGGGTCGGTGAGCCACTCCTGCCAGCCGGGGCCCGGGGCGTGCGCCGCGGACATCACGTCGGCGAAGGCGCGCATCCGGTCGCGGCGGCGCCGGAGTTCGGCGATCCGGCCCTCGCCGGTGCGCCGCCCGAGGAGTCGCGCGGCGAGGGCGCGGGCCGCCAGCTCCCCTTCCGTACGGGCGAGTTCGGCGCCGCCGACGCCTCCGGTCTCGCCCGCCGCCCACAGGCCGGGCTCCGAGGTCTCCTGGAGGTCGTCCAGGGCGAGGCCCAGGGTGCCGTCGGGCAGGGTCCGGGTGGCGCAGCCGACCGTCGTGGCCAGCTCGATCTGGGGGACCAGGCCGTGGCCGACGGCCAGGGCGTCGCAGGTGATCCGTCGGCCCGTCCCCGGCACGGGGCGCCAGTCGGCGTCCAGGCGGGTGACGGTCACGGCTTCCACCCGGTCGGTGCCGTGCACCTCGGTGACCGCGCTGCGCAGCCGCACCGGCACCCGGTGCCGGAGCAGTCCGGCTCCGTGCAGCAGGGCCTCGACCGCCTTCCCCGGGTTGGCGGCGAGCGCCCGGGGGCTGCGGGCGTACCGCAGATAGCCGGCGGCCTCGACCACGGCCGGCACCCGCGCGCCGGCGGCGGCGAGGGAGGAGGCGACGGCGAGCAGCAGGGGGCCGCTGCCCGCCACGACGATGCGGCGACCGGGCAGCACGAGCCCGGACTTCAGCATGGCCTGGGCTCCTCCGGCGCCCACGACGCCGGGCAGGGTCCAGCCGGGGAAGGGGAGTTGGCGCTCGTATGCTCCGGTGGCGAGGAGCAGGTTCCGCGCCCGGATCCGTACGGGCCGCTCCCCGTCGCCGTCGGCCCCGGTGACCGCGTGCACGGTCCAGGTCCCGTCGTCCTCCCGCACCGTGGACCACACGTGGTGTCCCGCCAGGTGGGTGACGGAGCTTCCGGTGAGACGTCGCCGCAGGTCGGAGTAGGCGGACCAGTCGTGGTGCAGGGCCTCGGGCCGTACGGCGCCGAGGGAGGGCGCCGGGTGCCGGTAGAACTGTCCGCCGGTCTGGGCGGAGGTGTCGAGGAGGGCGACGGAGAGGCCGAGTTCGGCGGCCGTGACGGCGCCGGAGAGTCCCGCGGAGCCCGCGCCGACGACGGCGAGGTCGTACGGTGCGCGCCGCACTCCGGGCTCAGACGGTGAGGCGGTCATGGCCGTGGCCCTCCTGGGTGGTGATCGCGTCGCCGGGGCGTGCCGGGACCAGGCAGGCGCGCCGGTTGGGTTCGCCGTTGACGGTGGCGAGGCAGTCGTAGCACTGGCCGATGCCGCAGAAGGCGCCGCGCGGCCGGCCGCCGTCCCGGGTGGTGCGCCAGGCCAGGATGCCGGCGCTCCAGAGGGCGGCGGCGAGGGTCTGGCCCGGCAGGGCGGTGACGCGACGGCCGTCGAAGGTGATCTCGAACGGCGGATCGGGCTGTGCGCCGACGAGGTCGGCGGGGGTGCGGGCCACGGGCCCTCCTCTCGTGACGATGGGTGCGCGCACGTCGGGGTGCGGTGCCGTCGGCGCTGCCGCGGCTCAGGGTGCCGTCTCGGCGAACCGGTCCGGCCGGAACGGGTGGATGTCGAGGGGCGGTTCGGCGCCCGTCAGGCAGGCGGTGACGATCTGTCCGGTCACGGGGGCGAGTCCGATGCCCGCTCCTTCGTGGCCGCAGGCGTGGAGCAGGCCGGGGACGCGCGGGTCGGGGCCGATCGCGGGAAGGTGGTCGGGCAGGTAGGGGCGGAAGCCGAGGTAGGTGCGGATGGCCCGGACGGCGCCGAGGACCGGGAACAGCGCGGTGGCCCCGGCGGCGAGCCGGCTCAGGACCTCGGTGGAGAGTGTCCGGTCGAAGCCGACGCGTTCGCGGCTGGCGCCGATCAGGACGGGTCCCGCGGGGGTGCCCTCGACGACGGCCGAGGTCTGGAGCGCGGCGGAGCCGCTGGCGACGTCGGCGACGTAGTCCGCGGCGTACACCTTGTGGCGCACCACGCGCGGGAGCGGTTCGGTGACGAGGACGAAGCCCCTGCGGGGCAGCACGGGCAGGTGGACGCCGGCGAGGGCGGCGAGGGCGCCGCCCCAGGTTCCGGCGGCGTTGACGACGTACGGGGCGTGGATCTCGCCGGCCGTGGTGCGTACGCCGCGGATCTCTCCGGCGGAGCCGGTGAGCAGGCCGGTGACCTCCTCCCCGAGGCGCAGCCGGATCCTTCCGCCTCCCGAGCGCAGCAGCTGGGCGGCGGCGTGGGCGGGCATCACCTGGGCGTCCTGAGGGTAGTGGAAACCGCCCGCCAGGGTGGGTGCGAGGTGGGGCTCCAGGTCGTGGAGCCGGTCCGCGGGGACCTCCCGGCTGGTGACGCCCGCCTTCTCCTGGCGGGCCGCGAACGCGCGCAGGGCGCACATCCCGGGCTCGTCCGAGGCGACGACAAGGCCGCCCTTGGCCTCGTACTCGACCTGTGGCGGGAGCAGTTCGGACAGCTCCCGCCACAACGCGGTGGCGATCAGGGCGAGTTCGAGCTCGGGCCCTGGTTCCTTGTCGGAGACCAGGAGGTTTCCCTCGCCGGCTCCCGTGGTTCCGCCGGCGACGGGACCGCGGTCGACGACGGTGACGGAGAGGCCGGCTCGGGCGGCGTAGTGGGCGCAGGCCGCGCCGACGACGCCGGCGCCGACGACGATGACATCCGAGGTGTTTCTCGTGGGCACGGCAGTAATATTTCACATGGCACTGAAGTTGCCAAGACCTGCGAGGAGCCTCTCAGTCACCCCGCCGCCGTCGAATGCACCGCACGGACACGGATGAGTAACAGAACGCCCGACACCTTGTCAGTACAATTTCACATTACTATGTTACCGGTCACATTCCAGCCGACAGATCCTCGACACCGGCTGTCCGACTGCTGCCCTCCCGGAGTGACCTTTCATGAACCAGCGCACCCTCACCTTGGCCACCGCCCTGGTGACGACCCTCGCCCTCGGCGCGACCGCCTGTTCCGGCGGCGGGAAGTCCGCCGGCTCCCCGGACCGCAGGAACCCCGCGGCCTCCACCAGCGGCGCGGTCATCGGAGGGACCCCGCAGAAGGGCGGCACGCTCACCGTCCTGTCCAACCAGGACTTCACCCACCTCGACCCCGCCCGCAACTGGGTCATGCCCGACATGGACTTCGGCACCCGGCTGCTCTACCGCACGCTCGTCACCTACAAGGCCGAGCCCGGCGCCAAGGGCAGCGAACTCGTCCCCGACCTCGCCGAGGACCTCGGCACCCCGTCCAACGGCGCCAGGACGTGGACCTTCCGCCTCAAGCCCGGCCTGAAGTACGAGGACGGCACCCCGATCACCGCCCAGGACATCAAGTACAACGTGGAGAGGTCCTTCTCCCCCGAGCTGCCCGGCGGCCCCGACTACGCGGCCCGCTACCTCGCCGGCGCCGAGGGCTACCAGGGTCCGGCAGGGGGCCGGCACCTCGACTCGGTGAAGACCCCGGACGCCCGCACGATCGTCTTCGAACTCCACAAGCCCTTCGCCGAGTTCCCCTTCGCCGCCACGCTGCCGACCTTCGCCCCGGTGCCGCAGAAGCAGGACAAGGGACCCCAGTACGACAGCCGCCCGTTCTCCTCGGGGCCGTACAAGATCGAGACGTACGCCCGCGACAAGCAGATCGTCCTGGTCCGCAACCCCCACTGGGACCCGAAGAGCGACACGGTCCGCAAGGCGTACCCGGACCGGATCGTCGTCACCATGGGCCTCAAGGGCAACCAGATCGACGACCGGCTCATCGCCTCCTCCGGCACCGACGCCTCCGCCGTCCCCTGGGCCCAGCTCCGCCCCGAGTCCATCCCCAAGGTGCTGACCAGGAGCGACGTCAAGGCCCGGCTGCTCGCCGAGTCCAGCAGCTGCACCGAGATGCTCCAGATGCACACCGGCCGCGCCCCCTTCGACGACCTGAAGGTCCGCCAGGCCGTGCAGTGGGCCCTCGACCGGGAGGCGATCGTCACCGCCGCCGGCGGCCCGGCCGTCACCGACGCCTCCAGCGCCGCCATGCCGGGCTCCCTCTTCACCGGCGGAAAGCAGCCCGACACCCTGAAGATCCCGCTCTCCGGCGACCCCGAGAAGGCCAAGCAGCTCCTGAAGGAGGCCGGGAAGGCCGACGGCTTCTCCACCCGCCTCACCGTCAGCATCAACGACAAGGCCATCGGCGAGGCCATCCAGCAGTCCCTGGGCCGGGCCGGCATCAAGGTGACCATCGAGACCGTCGACCCGTCCGCCTTCTACGACACCATCGGCGACACCAAGAACCGCACGGACCTCGTCTACACCGGCTGGTGCCCCGACTTCCCGTCCGGCACCACCTTCCTCCCCTTCGTGTTCGACGGCCGCTACATCAAGGTGAAGGGCAACTCCGGCAACCATTCCCTCTTCCGGGACGACGCCACCATGAAGCGGATGGACGAGATCGCCGCCATGACCGACGGCGCCCAGGCCAACAAGGCCTGGCAGGAGCTCGACGGGCAGATCCTCGCCAAGGCGCCCGTCGCCCCCGGCGCCATGAAGCGCCGCTCGCTCCTCGTGGGCACCAACATCGCCGGCGCCTACGGCCACACCTCCTGGAGCGGTCAGCTCGACTACGCGACCGTCGGCCTCAAGGACCCGTCGAAGAGCGCGAACTGAAGGACGTCCCTCCCATGACCATGACCACCACCTCACCTCCGGTGCCCGGGGCCGGCGGGGCCTGGCAGCTGGTCCGCGCGGAACTGCGCCGCCGCACCTCCCTCAAGGTCTCCCTCGCCGTCGTCGTCCTCTTCGCCCTGATGACCGTGGCCGCCCCGCTGATCAGCGCGCTGGGCGGCTGGAGCCCGGAGGAGTTCGACAAGTCCGCCGTCGACCCCTACCTCGGCGGACTGCCGATCGGACCGCTCGGCGGGGTCTCCGCCGAGCACTGGCTCGGCGTCGAACCCATCACCGGGCGCGACCTGTTCGCCCGGGTCGTGCACGGCGCCCAGGTCTCGCTCCTGATCGCCTTCGCCGCCACCGCGATCGTCGTGGTGGCGGGGGTGACCGCCGGCATCGCCGCAGGCTACTTCGGCGGCCGCACCGACACCGTCCTGTCCCGGCTGATGGACCTGACGATGTCCTTCCCCTCCCTCATCTTCATGATCGCGATGATGTCGGTGGCCCGGGACGTCAACCGGACCCTGCTGATGATCCTCGTCATCGGCCTCTTCGGCTGGCCCGGCGTGGCCCGGGTCGTCCGCGGCCAGACCCTCTCGCTCAAACACCGCGAGTACGTCGACGCCGCCCGCGTCGGCGGCTCGGGACCCTGGCGGATCCTCGCCCGGGACGTCCTGCCGGGCGTCGCGGGACCCGTCATCGCGTACACCACGCTCATGATCCCCGGCATGATCGCCACCGAGGCCGCGCTCAGCTACCTCGGCGTCGGCGTCCGTCCGCCGACCCCGTCCTGGGGGCAGATGATCGCGGAGAGCGTCGCCTACTACGACACGGACCCCATGTACTTCCTCGTCCCCAGCCTCTGCCTCTTCCTCACCGTGCTGGCGTTCACCCTCCTCGGCGACGCCCTGCGCGACCTCCTCGACCCGCGCGGGGGACGTACGTGATCCTCTACCTCGGCCGCCGGCTCCTCGGAGTGGCCGGCGTCCTCCTCGCGATCGCCGCCGTCACCTTCACCATCTTCTACGTGCTGCCCTCCGACCCGGCCGCCGCGGCCTGCGGCAAGGCCTGCAGCGACGAGCGCCTGGACGCGATCCGCGCCCACATGGGCCTGGACGCGCCGCTGTGGCGCCAGTTCGCCGACTTCGTCTCCGGCATCTTCACCGGCCGCACCATGGGGACCGGCCCGTACGCCCTGCGCTGCGACTTCCCCTGCCTGGGCTACTCGTACGAGAACAGCGAGAGCGTCTGGGACCTGCTCGTCGACCGGCTGCCCGTCTCCGCCTCCCTCGCCGTCGGCGCGGCCGTGCTGTGGCTGGTCCTCGGCCTCTCCGCCGGCGTGACGGCGGCCCTCCGCAAGGACACCCTCACCGACCGGGTCCTCATGGTCGGCGCGGTCGCCGCCGCCTCCCTGCCGGTCTACTTCACCTCGGTGCTGCTCATCTACGGGCTGATCCGGCTGACCGGGCTGCTGCCCTACCCGCAGTACGTCCCCTTCACCTCCGACCCGCTGTCCTGGGCCTCCAACCTGCTGCTTCCCTGGCTGGCACTGGCCGTGCTCTACGCGGCCATGTACGCCCGGCAGAGCCGCGGTTCGATGATCGAGTCCATGGCCGAGCCGTACATCCGCACCGCCCGCGCCAAGGGCCTGCCGCGCCGCACGGTCGTCGTCAAACACGGCCTGCGGGCGGGCATGACCCCCGTCCTGACCCTCTTCGGCATGGACCTCGGCGGGCTCCTCGCCGGCGCCGTCATCACCGAGTCGCTCTTCGGACTCCCCGGCGTCGGACGCCTCTTCTACGGGGCCCTGTCCACCGGCGACCAGCCCGTCATCCTCGGCGTCACCCTGCTCGCCGCCACCTTCATCGTCGTCGCCAACCTGGCCGTCGACCTGCTGTACGCCGTCGTCGACCCGCGAGTGAGGTACTGATGGGCGACTCCACCCCCCTGCTGTCGGTGCGGGACCTCACGGTCACGTTCCCGACCCGGCACGGGTCCGTCCGGGCCGTCGACTCCCTCTCCTTCGACGTCGCGCCCGGCCGCACCCTCGGCATCGTCGGCGAGTCCGGCTCCGGCAAGTCCGTCACCTCGCTCGCGGTGATGGGCCTGCACACCGGCGCCGAGGTCAGCGGTTCCGTCACCCTGGACGGCCGCGAACTGGTCGGCCTGGCGGAGCGCGAGCTCAACCGGCTGCGCGGCCGGAGGATGGCGATGATCTTCCAGGACCCGCTGTCCAGCCTGCACCCCTACTACACCGTCGGCGAGCAGATCGCCGAGCACCACCGGGTCCACTTCGGGTCGCGTCGCGCGGCGGCCCGCGACCGGGCCGTCGAGGCGCTCGGCGAGGTCGGCATCCCCGAACCCCGCCGCCGGGCCGGCGAGTACCCGCACCAGTTCTCCGGCGGCATGCGCCAGCGCGTGATGATCGCGATGGCGCTCGCCTGCGAGCCCGACCTGTTGATCGCCGACGAGCCGACGACGGCGCTCGACGTCACCGTCCAGGCCCAGATCCTGGACCTGATCGCCCGCCTCCAGGAGGACCGGGGTCTCGCCGTCGTCATGATCACGCACGATCTCGGCGTGGTCGCCCGGGTGGCCCACGACGTCCTCGTGATGTACGGCGGCCGGGCCGCCGAACACGCCCCGGTGGACGCCCTGTTCGCCGCCCCGGCCCACCCGTACACCCGGGGCCTGCTCGACTCGCTGCCCCGGCTCGACGACGAGGACGACGCGCCGCTCCGGGCGATCCCCGGCAGCCCGCCGTCGCTGCTCGACCCGGCACCGGGCTGCGCGTTCGCACCCCGCTGCTCCCGCGCCGCCGCCGGCTCCGAGGAGGAACGGGCCCGCTGCGCGGGCGAACGGCCCCTGCTCGGCGGCCTGGACGGGCACCCGGCGGCCTGCCACTTCCCCGCGTACGAAGGCGTTCCCTCATGACCACCACACCCCCGCCCCTCCTGCGCGTACGGGACCTGACCATGACGTTCCCCGGGCGCCGGGCCCGCTCGGCGCCCGTCCGGGCCGTCGACGGGGTCTCCTTCGACGTGGCGGCGGGCGAGACCCTCGGCCTCGTCGGCGAGTCCGGCTGCGGCAAGTCGACCACGGGCCGCATGATCGTGCGGCTCCTCGAACCGACCGCCGGCTCCGTCGCGTACGACGGGCGCGACATCAGCCACATGTCCCAGCGGGAGCTGAAGCCGCTCCGGCGCGACCTGCAGATGGTCTTCCAGGACCCGCACTCCTCGCTCAACCCCCGGCAGACCGTCGCCCGGATCATCTCCGACCCGCTGCTGGTCCAGGGGAGTTCGGCCGCCGAGGCGCGCAAGCGGGCCGCCGAGCTGATGGAGCTGGTCGGGCTCATCCCGGAGCACATCGACCGCCGTCCGCACGAGTTCTCGGGCGGGCAGGCCCAGCGCATCGGCATCGCCCGCGCGCTGGCCACCGGCCCCCGCCTGGTCGTCGCCGACGAGCCGGTCTCGGCCCTCGACGTCTCCGTCCAGGCGCAGATCGTCAACCTCATGGAACGGCTCCAGGGGGAACTCGGCCTCGCCTACCTCTTCATCGCGCACGACCTCTCGGTCGTGAAGCGGGTCTGCGACCGGGTCGCCGTGATGTACCTCGGCCGGATCGTGGAGATCGGCACGAAGGAGCGGGTGTACGCGGCACCCGCCCACCCCTACACACGGGCGCTGCTCTCCGCCGTACCCCTGCCCGACCCGGCGGCGGAGCGGGCCCGGGAGCGGATCACGCTGCTCGGGGACCCGCCGAGCCCGGCCGCTCCCCCGCCGGGCTGCACCTTCCACCCGCGCTGCCCCAAGGCCCGGGACATCTGCCGCACCGAGGCACCGGCACTGCGGGTCGCCGTCCCTGGCGAGGCCCGGCAGGTGGCCTGCCACTTCCCCGAGGGGCCGGAGGGGAGCTGAGGACAGGGAAGGGATCCGATTCCACGGACGGGAGCTGAGGACAGGGAAGGGAGCCCAGGACACGGAGGGGATCCGATTCCACGCCCGCGCTCTTGACAATCGCTCATGTCCGTCGTCCTCATGTCCCTGACAGAAGTGTCAGCACATCACGAGGGGGAGACCAGCGCATGAGCAAGCCCGAGAGCGCGGGGCACGACTACGACGTCGTCATCAGCGGAGCGAGCCTCGCCGGCTGCGCCGCGGCGATCCTGCTCGCCCGGCGCGGCGCCCGCGTCGCCCTCCTGGAGCGCCGCTCGCGCCCCACCGCGTACAAGGCGCTGTGCACCCACTCCCTCACCGCCAACGCCACCCCGGTCCTGGAGGAACTCGGCCTGCTCCCCGCCCTGGAGAAGGCGGGGGCCGTCCGCAACGAGGCCCGCTGGTACACCCGCTGGGGCTGGATCGAGCCGGGTGCGGCGCCGGGCCCCGAGCTGCCGTACGGCTACAACGTCCGGCGCAGCACCCTCGACCCGCTGATCAGGTCCCGCGCCGCCGAGACGCCCGGCGTCGACGTGCTGCTCGGCCATCGGGTGACCGGACTGCTCCAGGAGGCCGGTCGGACGGTGGGCGTGCGCGCGACGACGGACGGGGGCGAGCGCGAGATCCGGGGCCGTCTGGTGGTGGGCGCCGACGGCAAGGACTCGGCCGTGGCCTCGTTCGCGGGGGCGCCGACCCGGAAGCACGAGAACGCGCGGTTCGGCTTTCTGGCGCACTTCCGGAACCTGCCGCTGCCCGACGGGATCAGTCACGCCTGGTTCCTGGTGCCCGACATGGCGTACGCGTTCCCGAACGACGACGGCATCACGGTCGTCGCGGTGCTCCCGGACAAGATGCGGCTGCCGGAGTTCCGGGCGGACCTGGAGGGCAGCTTCCTGTCGTTCGTCCGCTCGCTGCCCGACGCGCCGCCCATCGACTCCGCCGAGCGCGTCACGAAGATCACCGGCACGGTCGACTATCCGCTCCACACCCGGACGCCGACCGCCCCGGGTCTCGCGCTCGTCGGCGACGCCGCCCTGACCGGCGACCCGCTGTGGGGCGTGGGCTGCGGATGGGCCCTGCAGTCCGCGCGGTGGCTGGCGGACGCGGTCGCCCCGGCCCTGACCGGTGGGGGCGATCTCGACAGGTCCCTCGCGGTGTACGCGCGGCGGCACCGGCGGCGCCTCGGCGGTCACCAGTTCCTGGCGGCCGACTTCGCCAAGGGGCGGCCGTTCAACCCGGTGGAGCGGCTGATGTTCTCGGGGGCGGCGCGCGACGGGGCCCTGGCGCGGCACATGCACCTGTTCGCGTCCCGTCTGATCGGCCCGCCGCGTTTCCTCAGCCCCGCGGCGGTGGCGAGGGCCGTCGTCGTCAACCTCAGGCACCGCCGGGCGGCCGCGCCGCCCGCGCGTCTGTCGCGCACGGAGGCGTGACCGGCACCCCCGGACACGCGGACGCCGGCACCGCTCCCCACGAGCGGTGCCGGCGTCGACGTGTTCAGGCTCCGAGGACCGCGCGGTACAGGGCGCTCGCGACGGCGAGGTCCTCCCAGGCCATGCCCACGCTCTTGAAGAAGCGCGGGCGCTCCGAGGGCGTGTGGCCGTGTACGAGGTCTGCCAGGGTGCCCGTGATGTGCTCCGCGCCGATCGCGCCCTCGGAGAGGGGGACGAGCAGGTCCCCCGCCTCGCGGAGCGCCGCCGCGCGCGCCTCGACGTAGACCTCGGCGCGGGTCACGAGTGCGGTGTCGGTCTCCCGGGCCGTCGGCTCGTGCGAACCGACGGCGACGACGGTGGCGCCGGGGGCGACCAGGGCGCCGTCGAAGAGGGGTTCGCGGGCCGTGGTGCAGCAGACGACGAGGTCGGCCCCGGCCACGTCCCCGGGTGTGCCGGCGCGTGCGGGCACGTCGAGCGTCCGCGCGTATCCGGCGAGGGCGCGGGCGGCGACGGGGTTGCGTCCGACGACGACGGCCTCGGCGACCTCGCGCACGGCGAGGACGGCCTCCAGATGGCCGTAGGCCTGGGGCCCGGTGCCGAAGAGCACGAGGCGCAGCGGCCGGTCGTCCGGCGTGAGGTGGCGTACGGCGAGGGCGGAGACGGCCGGGGTACGCAGCTCGGTGAGAGCGGCGCCGTCGAGGAGGGCGAGGGGCCGGAGGTCCGATCCGTCCAGGAGCAGGTAGGAGCCGGTGATGCGGGGCAGGCCGAGGGCCGGGTTGCCGGGGGCCACGCCCGCGATCTTCACGCCGGCGTACGCGTGGTCGGCGGCGGGCATGAGCAGGAGTTCGCCCGCCGGGACGGGGACAGCGGTGCGGGGCGGGGCCGTCTCGGGGTCGAGTCCGGCGCGCAGAACCGCGGCGAGGACGTCGGCCGTCGCCGCCGGGGTCAGCAGGCTGGTCATGGCCGGGCCGTCGATCCGGAGCGGGGCGGTCGTGGTGGTCACAGCAGGAACCCCGTGCCCAGGTCGTCGTGCGGGTCGAGGACGAAGGTGTGGGTGCCGGTGCGGTGGGTCGTGCCGGTGACCTCCGTGATCCCGCCGGGCAGCAGGCGGCCGGTGAACACGGTGCCGGCCACGGACTCGTGCGTGAGGACCTCACCGGGGGCGAGGCGCCCCTCGTCGCCGAGCAGGGCGAGCCGGGCGGAGGTGCCGGAGCCGCAGGGTGAGCGGTCGATCTGTCCGTCGGCGAAGACGGTGACGTTGCGCTGGTGCGGCCCGGTGGCGGTGTCGGGCAGGTCCTCGTACAGGATGGCGCCGTACACGTCATGTTCGGGGAACGCGGCGCGGATCTCCCGCCCGGCCCGGACGAGCGCGGGCAGGGAGGCCCTGGTGGTGTCGAGTCCGAGGGCGCGCGCGGGGACCGAGACGTAGACGGCGCCGGAGTCGGCGAGGTCGGCCTCGACGGTGCCGGTGGAGAGGGTGACCGGGACCTTGCGGTCGAGGACGCGCGTCGGGACGTTGCGGAAGGTGACGCCGGTGGTGCGGCCGTCCGCGCGGTGCACGGTGGCGGTGACGCGCCCCGAGGGCACGTCGACGCGGACGGGGACGTCGCCGTCGTGGGGCGCCGGGACCCGTCCGGTGTCGACGGCCCAGGCGCCGAGCGCCATGGTGCCGTGGCCGCAGGCGGTGGAGTAGCCGTCCTTGTGCCAGAACAGCACGCCGAAGTGGGCGCCGTCGTCGTCGGGCGGGACGATGAACCCGCCGTACATGCCGGAGTGGCCGCGCGGCTCCCGGACCAGGAGGCGGCGCAGCTCGTCGAGCGGTCCGAGCCGGAGGGCCAGGGCGCGGCGCTCGGCGACGGTGTCGCCGGGAATGGGCGGCAGGTCCTCGGCGACGATCCTGAACGGCTCGCCTGCCGTGTGGTAGTCGGTGGTGTGGACCGAGTGCGGGGTGGTGCTCACGTCGTACGTCCTCCGGAGGGAGTGGTGCGGTGCCGGGCCGGCCCCTCCCCCCGTGGAAGGACCGGCCCGGACGGTGTGGGTGGGTCAGCTGCGGAGGGGGCCCTCGCAGCTGTAGCTCGACGTGCCCGCGACCCTGGTGGACCAGATGTCGATGGGCCCGAAGCTGCAGTTCATGTCGGCCAGGTTGTTCGACACGGCGCCGGCCCGGTCGAGGATGAAGTAGTCGACGGTCTCGGACATGTCCTTGAAGTTCCGGTCGGGGCTGTTCGCGTCCGACAGGTTGGCGGTGATCCGACCGGTGCAGACGAAGCGGCGCTTGCCGGGCTCGCCGTTCTCGACGCAGTCGGGGGTGTTGTAGGTGGCGGTGGCGAAGGCGGACTTCACGGAGGCGAGGGCCGAGTCCCGCAGCTGGTCGTTGGGCGTGAACGTGGTGTTGGGCACGTACAGCTGGTCGACCTTGGCGATCTGCGTGTCGAGGAAGCGGTCGTAGTCGCGCTGGAGGCCGGCGTCGGAGCCCAGCCGGGCCCGCCAGGCGTCGTACGCGGCCACGTCGTTGGCCCGCAGGTTCGTGTACATCTCGCGGAGCAGCGAGGGCCGCTCGGTCCAGAGGAACTCGAAGAAGGTGCCGGCGTAGTTGTAGAAGCGGAAGCCGTCGCCGGCGTAGGTGGCGTTGAGGATCTGGCGGATGTTCATCCGGGGGCCGCCGCCCGCGGTGTCGTTGATGATGCCGCGGACGAGGGACTTGCGGACGGCGATGCCGTTGTCGCGGGTGGCTCCGTCGAAGAACTCGGCGGTGCCCTCGTCCATGGCGGTGGTGCGGTCGCCCTGGTACCAGGGGCCCTCGCCGAAGGAGCCGGGGACGGCCCAACGGCCGTTCAGGTAGTGGGTGTACTCGTGGCGGAAGAGCTCTTCGAGGGTGAGGGAGGAGTCCTGCGGGACGCGCCGCTGGTACGTGTAGAAGGTGGCGCCGCGCTCGATGTAGATGCCGCCGTTGTTGGTGTCCATCCCGGTGAGGATGGGGTGGTAGTTCTCGTAGTCGGCGCGGGAGCCGTACAGGACGATGTTCAGGGTGGCGTTGGTGTCGCCGGCGAGCGGCTGATCGGTGCCGATCACCCGGTGGAACTGGGCCTTGACCTGCTTGCTCGCGTAGTAGAGCTGGTCGACGGTGGCCCGGTCGAGCGCGGTGCGGACCTTGATGCCGCCGTTGTCGTAGGTGTACGTGTACGGGAAGAGCTGCTTCTCGATGTCCTCCTTGCACACCCCGTACGGCTTGCAGGCCTCGTAGAAGTTGAGCCACGAGACGACCTTCGCCCACGGCTGGCTGCCGCGTCCGAAGGTGTCGACGACGGTGGTGAGCAGCGGGCCGAGGTCGGCGACGATGCCGTCCTTGAGGGCCGCGATCTGGCCGAAGCGGCCGTACTCGCCGAGGGCGTCACGGACGACCCAGGCGTTGGCGGTGCCCTTGAGGTGGCTGTAGCCGGCGAAGGCCTTGAAGGCGGCGCGGTAGGCGGGGTCGGCGGCGGCGGCCGCCTGGAAGGCGCTGTCCTGGTTGCCCGGGTAGACGCCGAGGTAGTTCACGGAGAGGCCGGCGAGCGCGGCACCGGCCCAGGCCGGGTCGAGGTTCGTGGCGGTGTGCGAGGGGTCCATGGTGGCGAGGACCCGCTTGATGAGGCCGAGCTGGTGCTGGCGCAGGCCGGGCGCGCTCGCCGCGTTGAGGGCCTCGCGGAGGGTGTTCGCGTTGGTGCCCGTGACGTCGAAGGTGTGCGCGGCGGCGCCGAAGTCGGCGACGGCCCGGCGGACGGCGTCCACGGTGGGGGCGTCGGTGGTGTCGATCTCGCCGCGCGAGAAGTCGTGGTACGCGACGGCGTGCAGGTACGTGAACATCTCCTCCAGGTGGGAGGAGTTCCGTCCGTCGTGGGCGGCGGACAGGCTCGATATGCGGCGGGCGACGGCCTGGACGTGGGCGTCGGACATCACGGGCGCGAGCCGGGCGTCCCAGGTCCATATGAGGGTGCGCAGACAGCCGTCGGCGGTGACCGCCGGGTCGGCGAGGAAGTCGGCGAACTGCTCGGGGGCGAGGCCGGTGATGCCGTCGAGCGTGCAGGGGACGCCGGCGGCGGTGGTGCCGGGGGCGGCCGCGGCGAGGGACCGCGCGGTGGTGGCGGCCGGGGCCCGGCCGGGGACGCGGCCGGTGGCGAGTCCGCCGGGGGCGGGGGCCGGGCCGAAGGTGGTGCGCGGGGCGGTGGCGAGGTGCTCGACCTCGTCGAAGGGGTTGGCTCCCGGCTGCGCCTGCGGGGCCGGTGCGCCGAGCAGGGGCGCGGGGGCGGCGGGCTGTCCGTCCGTCACGGTCGTGAAGGCACCGGCCTGGCCGGCGGAGGCGAGGACGGTGACGGCGATGGCGGAGGCGAGGAGGGACGAGCGCACACGTCGGTGGAGGGACAACGGAACTCCAGCTGATGAGGGGGGTGGCGCGGGGATGGGTTCGCGAACTGGTCGGGTTCGCACGGCGTATGACGGGCGTTCATCAGGCCGTGTGCGCTGTAACATAGTAATGTGAAATTGCACTGACAACCCCTGTGGCGGCACCAGTTCCCCGGCGACCCCCGCGGACCGCCGCCGAACCACCTCAATCCGTCACAGAGGTCTCAGGATTCGGCGGCCTTCCGACGCCATGCCCGCGCCTGACGGGCGTGCCCCTGCTCCTCCGAGAGCCGGGCCAGCCGCATCATCGCGCCGACGTGCCCCGCCTTGGCGGCCTTCTCGTACCACCCCTGCGCCGCGTACAGGTCACCGCTCCGCTCCCTGGCCCGCCCGAGGGCGACGTACGCGTCGACGTCTCCCCTCCGGGCCCGCTCGGTCAGCCAGGCCTCGAGCTCGCCGAGCATCTCGGCGTCGGTGAGCACCCCGGCGAGCAGACGCCCGCCCTCGTCGTCACCGGCCGCGACCGACTTGCGGTACCAGGCCTTCGCCGCCTCACGGTCCCCCCGCTCCTGCGCGAGGATTCCGAGGGTGTTCATCGCGGCGGTGCTGCCGCCGGCCGCGGCACGGCGGGCCCAGCGGTCGGCCTCGGCGCTCTCGCCCCGCTCGTGCAGCAGCTTCCCGAGGACGTACGCGGCGTCGGCGAGGCCCGCCTCGGCGGCCCGCCGGTACCAGCCCTCGGCCTCGGGCAGGGCTCCCCGCTCCCGGTCCAGGTCCCCGAGGACGGCCATCGCGTACGGGTTGCCGCCCTCGGCCGACCGCCGGTACCAGAGGACGCCCTCGGCGTCTTCGCCCCGCTGCCGCATCAGGTACCCGACGATCTCCATCGCCCGTACGTGTCCGGCCCCGGCGGCCGCCCTCAGCAGCGGCTCGGCCTCCGCGGGCCGCTGCCACCGGTGGAGCAGGACGCCGAGGGTCACACCGGCCTCGGGATGCCCCGCCGCGGCCGCCCGGCGCAGCCAGCGCTCGCCGTCCTCCCGGTCGCCGTGCGTCCCGAGGTGGAGGCCGTACCGGAACATCGCCGTGACGTCGCCGGTCTCGGCTGCCGTGCGAAGGCGCCCCACGTCCGGGCCCCGCCCGCCGTCCCCGCCGCTCCCCCGACTTCCCCTGTTCCCCCGCACGCGCGTCCCCCTTCGCGATCACCCGACGAAACCGGGGGCCGACGAAGCCGCGCCCAGGGCTGGCCATCCGCCCCTCGGACCCCCACCATGCTCGTGACTACTCGTGCGTAACTCATCCTAGGGGAAAGCGTGTTGAGATTCCGTGGCCGGACCGCCGTTCCACTGCTCGCCGTCGTCACGTCCCTGCTCCTGTCGGCCGCGCCCGTCCGGGCCGAGGCTCCCGCCCCGGCCTCGTCCCCCCGCGTCCCCGTCGTGTTCGTGCACGGCTACAACGCCGACCCCGGCGTCTGGGGCGGGCTGCGCGCGGACCTCGCGGCCGACGGGTACACCGACGCCGAGCTGTTCTCCTTCGGTTACGACACCCACCGGTCCGTCAACGAGGTCCTGTCCGGCGAGCTCGCCGCGTACGTCGAGGGCGTCAAGCGGCAGACCGGGGCGAGCCGGGTCGACCTCGTCGCCCACTCCTTCGGCAGCCTCGTCACCCGCTGGTACGTGAAGTTCGACGCCGCCGGCCGGTCCTCCGTCGACCACTGGGTCTCCCTCGCCGGCCCCAACCACGGCACCGGCACGGCGTGGGCGTGCGCGCTGTGGGACCAGGCCTGCCGCGACATGACCCCGAACTCCTACGTCCAGAAGAAGCTCGCGGAGGGCGACGAGACCCCGGGGGACGTGCGGTACGCGACCTGGTGGTCGAACTGCGACGAGGTCATCAACCCCGACAGCAGCGTGCCGCTGGCCGGCGCCGTCAACAACGGCGCCGGCTGTCTGGACCACAACGCGCTCCTCGGCGACGACGCGGTCTCCGCGGGGGTCCGCGCGTTCCTCCGCTCCTAGTCCGGGCGGCGGGTCTCAGACCGTGACCCGCTCGGCGGCGGGCTCCGCGACCCGCTCGCCGAGCCGGGCCGTCGGCACCCGGAACGTCTCCCGCAGGCCCCAGGCGCACAGCACCAGGACCAGCGCCGCCGCACCGGAGTAGAGGCCGACGCCGAGGGGGTTGCCGTCGTACGCGATGAGCAGGGCGGTCGCGGCGGTCGCCGCCGTGCCACCGCCCAGCGCGGCGCCGGTCTGGTAGGTGGCGGAGAGCGAGGAGTAGCGGGTGGCGGCGGGGAACTGCTCGCCGAGGAAGGCGGGGATGCAGCCCTGCGGGGCGGCCATCAGGACGTTCACCACGACGTACGCGAGCGTGGCCAGGACGAGGACATGGCCGTCGACCAGGGGGAAGTACACGAAGAAGAAGGCCGCGTAGGCGAGGGTGCCGAGGATGACGACCGGCTTGCGGCCCTTCCGGTCGGAGAGCAGGGCCATGACCGGGACGGCGATCGTGAAGGCGACGGAGCCCGCCACCTGGAGCAGCAGGGACTCGGTGTAGCTGTAGCCGCGCTCCTCGGCGTAGGTCACGGTGAAGATCGTGCCGATGTACGCGAGGGTGTTGTAGCCGAAGGCCACGCCGATGGCGAGGAGCATCTGGCGCGGGTGCCGCTTGATGGAGTCCAGGATGGGGACCCGGGGCGCGCTCTCGGTGCGGCGCTCCTCCTGGGGCATCCGACTGCGGGCGAGGACGCCGACGAGCACCAGGAGGCCGCCCAGCCAGAACGGCAGGCGCCAGGCCCAGGCTTCGAGCCGGTCCTCCGGGAGCAGGGTGATCAGGGTGAAGACGCCCGTGCCGAAGAGGCTGCCGATGCCGATGCCGGCGCTGGTGAAGCTGCCCCACAGACCGCGCCGGTCCTCGGGGGCGTTCTCGATGCCGAAGAGGGAGGCGCCGCCCCACTCTCCGCCCGCCGCGAAGCCCTGGACGAGGCGCAGGCCGACGAGCAGGACCGGCGCGGCGATGCCCAGGGTCCCGTACGAGGGCAGACAGCCGATGAGGAAGGTGCTGCCGCCCATGACGAGCAGTGTCAGGATCAACATGGACCTGCGGCCGATCCGGTCGCCGAAGTGACCGATCACGATGCCGCCGAGCGGCCGGGCGACGAAGCCGCTGCCGAACGCGGCGAAGGCCACCAGGGTGCCCACCGTGCGGTCGAATTCGGGGAAGAAGACCGTCGGGAAGACGATCGCGGCGGCGAGGCCGTAGATGATGAAGTCGTAGAACTCCAGCGCCGTTCCGAATCCGGAGATCAGGAAGGTGCGTGTGCCTCTGGCCGCTTGGGCCTTGAGGCCGGGCCGGACGGTCTCCGTCATGGCGGGTCCTTCGGGGTGGGGAGGGAGCGGAAAAGGGGAACGGCTCAGAAGCGCGCGAGGCCGGTCGTCGGGGCCTCGTGGGGAGCGCCGGCCAGGTAGTCGATCGCGCAGCGGGTCACGTCGAGACCGATGGTGAGCAGGGTCCCCCACTGCTCGTGCGGCGGCTTGTGCGCGTCGGGCCGCATGCAGACGACGGCGTCGGCCCCGGCGTCCCCGCAGAACGCCGCCGCCCGCTCGGCGGGCGGGAGTCCCGGCATCGTGGCGCGCACCCCGCGCAGGTGGGCGAGCCGCTCGACCGTCATCGAGTCGGCCGGGCCGGTGTCCGCCGCGGCGAGTCCGGCGTCGAGGAAGTGGTTGGTGTGCAGCAGCCAGCCGTCCTCCCCCGCCGGGACGACCGCGAGGCCCGCGGGAGAGAGTTCCAGGCTCGCGGCGGAGCCGTCGGCGGTGACGACGGTCAGGGAGGTGGACGCGCTGACGCGTGCCGTCGAGGCGATCTCGACGGCCTGGCCGAGGGTGTCGGCCTCGTCGAGGATGCGGCGGGCGACCGCGTGCACGGGCACGCCGCCGCTCCCGGAGTCGGAGACGTGGAAGAGGATGTTGAAGTGCACGCCGAGCCCGGCGCTGTTCACGCCGATCTTGCCGGGGGCGCCGAACTCGGTGAAGAGCTTCACCGTGCGGCCCTCGGCGGGCGTCAGCCGGTGGAGCAGCGCGTCCGGGACGAGCAGGTCGTGCCAGTCCCAGGTCTGCACCGTCTGCGGCGCGGCGCCCGCGGGGGCGAACACCGCCGTGGAGCACTCGCCCTTCCCGGGCTGCGGGCAGCCGGCGAGGATCTCGGTGCGGGCGCCGACGGCGGCCACCGTCCAGCGCTCGGCGCCGGCGGCGTCGGCGCAGGCGTCCGACTCCTCGGCCAGGGCGGGCGCCCAGGCCCGGAGCGCCTCGTGGCTGCGCCCCGCGATGTCGCGGACCTGCTCCTCGGGCAGGCCGAGGACGGCGAAGTGCTCCCGGTAGAGCTCAGCGACCCGCCGCACCTGCGGGGCGAACCGGGTGCCGACGAGGGTCCCGCGCTCGCGGGGGTCGGTCGTCTCGGTCGTGAGGGTGTGCAGTTCCACGCGCGTTCCTTCGGAGCTGGTGAGGGTGCCTGCCCAGAGGGGCGGCGCGCATCAAGCTAGGAACGTAAAACGTTTTATGCAATGCTTCGGGGAAGTATTCGGAGCATTCGTTTCAGGACGGGCGGCGCGGTGGCACGGACGCGGGGCATCACGATCAAGGACGTGGCGCGCAGGGCGGGGGTCTCCATCACCGCCGTCTCGCACGCCCTGAACGACAAGGGGACCCTCAGCCGGGCCACGCGCGAGCACATCCGGACCGTCGCCGACGAGATGGGGTACGAGGCCGACGCCCTGGCGCGCGGACTGCGCCGCTCCACGATGGGGGCCGTCGGTCTGGTGCTGCGCTCCCTCGACGCCCTCGGCGACTACGCGCCGGCGGGCGTGGACGTGTTCGAGCGGTTCGTGGGCGCGGCCGCCTCACAGGCCCTGGCGCGCGGCCTCAGCCTGATGCTGGTGCCGGACCTGACACGGGCTCCGGTTCCACCGCTCGCCTTCTCCCTGGACGGATACATCGTCACCAACCCGCACGTGGACGACCCGGTGATCGCCCGCCTGGAGGAGCGCGGCATCCCGTACGTGACCCACGGCCGCCCGCCCGGGCGCCCCGACTTCACGCACTGGGCCTCGGAGGACGACGCCGTCTCCGCGCACCTGGTCCTGAACCACCTGGCGGCCGCGGGCGCCCGCTCCGTCGCGCTCGTACGCGGCACCGACCCGAACGCCTGGAACCTCGAACACCAGGAGATCTACCTCGGCTGGTGCGCGGAGCGCGGCAGCACGCCCCGGCTGTACGAACTCCCCGAGCGCGCGGGCGTCGAGGGCGGTGTGGCGCTGGCCGGCCGGCTCGTCGACGACGGGGTCCCGGACGCGGTCTTCTGCCTCACCGGACGGCACGCGGCCGGTGTGCAGCGCGGGCTCACGGCACGGGGCGTGCGGGTCCCGGCACGGACCATGGTGGCCGCGGGATCCGACTCCGAGCACGCCCGCAACAGCCGTCCGGCCATCTCCGCCCTGGAGCTGAACCCGGTGGACACCTCGGCGGCCCTCCTCGACATCCTCCAGGACCTGATCGCCGGCCGCCCCACCGAAGCGCCCCGCCTCACGCGGGCTCGCTTCCGCCCCCGGGCGTCGACCCGGCGCTAGAACGGCCGGAGAAGAGCCCGCCGGTGCGGCGGGGCCGGTCGCCGGAGCGGGCCGCTTCGAGCAGGGCCTCCCTGTCGACGAGCTTGACGCGGGGCCGCCCCTGGCGCTCCCCCTCGGCGCGCTCCCGCCCGTCGATCGCCCGCCAGCCGTCGAGACCGACGGCCTCCGGGTGCCCGGCGCCCACCGGACCGCCGTCGGCGGGGGCGGTGAGCAGGCCGGCTTCGAGGTCGTCGAGGAGCGCGGAGACGGTCTCCCGGGCGCAGGACCTGTTGGTGCCGATGAACCCGCTGGGGCCGCGCTTGATCCAGCCGGCCACGTACACGCCCGGCTCGACGCGGCCCCGCTCGTGGGGAACCGTGCCGGTCGCCTGGTCGAACGGGAGGCCCGGGACGGGCCGCGCGCGGTAGCCGATCGCGCGCAGGACGAGCGACGCCTCGACGGTCCCGGTGCCCTCGACGGCGCGCGGTCCCGTCCCCTCCACGGCCAGCCCGGTCACGCGGTCGTCGCCGAGGATCTCCGTCGGGCGGGTGCGGAAGCGCAGGACGATGCGGCGCCGTCCCGGGACGGGGGTCCTCGCGGCGAGTTCGGCGAGGACCCTGATCCGCGGGGTGTCGTCGCCGGGCAGGTCCTCGGGCCGGTCCTCGACGAGGACGTCGACGCCGTCGAGGGCGGCGAGGGCGAGCAGTTCCGGCAGGGTGAAGGCGGCCTCGGCGGGACCCCGGCGTCCGAGGACGACGACCTCGCGGACGCGGCTGGTGCGCAGCGCGGCGAGTGCCCGGTCGGAGATGTCGGTGCGGGCCAGGGTGTCGGGGTCGGCGGTCAGGATGCGGGCGACGTCCAGGGCCACGTTGCCGTTGCCGATGACGACGGCCCTCTCGCCGTCCAGGGCGTAGTGGTCGGCGCCGTGGTCGGGGTGGCCGTTGTACCAGGCCACGAAGTCGGTGGCGGAGGCGCTGCCGGGCAGGTCCTCGCCGTCGATGCCGAGCCGCCGGTCCGTGGCCGCGCCCACGGCGTAGACCACGGCGTGGAAGTCGCGGACCAGGTCCTCGTGGCGCAGGTCGCGGCCGATCTCCGTGTTGAGGCGGTACGAGAAGCCGGGCTGGCTCTCGACGGCCCGGAAGAGCCGGGCGACCCGCTTGGTGTCCTGGTGGTCGGGCGCCACTCCGGCGCGGGCGAGCCCGTACGGGGTGGGGAGCCGGTCGTGGACGGTGACGGTCACGCCCGGGTACCGGAGCAGCTCGTCGGCGGCGAACAGCCCCGCCGGTCCGGCGCCGACGACAGCGACCCTCAACTCGGCGTCCGGGATGCGGCGTTGCGGGGGCACGACGGCCATCGGTGTCCGGTCCTCGTGCGGATGGGCGTCGTAGTAGGCGCGGTTGAGTTCGAGGAACGGCAGCTCCGCCTCGGTGAGCCGGGTGTGCGGCTTGAGCGCGTCCACCGGGCAGGCCGAGGTGCAGGCGCCGCAGTCGACGCAGGTGCGGGGGTCGACGTACAGCATCTCGGTCTGCCCGAAGCCGGGTTCGCCGGGGGCGGGGTGGATGCAGTTGACCGGGCAGGCCAGGACGCAGGAGGCGTCGGCGCAGCACGACCGGGTGACGACGTAGGGCATGGTTCTCCGTTCGCGGATGCGCCGTGACGGCTCTCGGGTGCCGCGGCGTCAGGCGGCGTACGGGGCGGGTTCACCCCGGTGGCGGGACGGGCGGCCGTCGATGCGCAGCGCCTTCCAGATCCGCCGTGAGGCCCGGTTCATCAGGCCGATGTCCTCGGCGAGCATCCGCACGTCGGAGAAGAGGTCGCGGAGCATCTTCTCGCCGTCGGGCGACTTCCAGAAGATGTCCTTGATCACCCAGTGGGGCACGCCGATCGTCTCGGCGGTCTTCCGGTCGGGGACCATGATGACGTCCCCGAGGACCCGCATGATCACCGGGAAGGCCACCGACAGGGCGCCCCGGCGGGCCCGGCCGTAGCCGGGGACCTTGACGCGCAGGAACTCGTGGGCGAAGGAGATGTGCCGGGCCTCCTCGGCGACGTGGATCTGCATGAGGCGGCGCATCAGCGGGTGCATGTCCTCGCCGCCGCGCAGGATCGCCTTCTGGAGGTGGTCGATGGGCTCCTCCCCGGCGAGGACGCCGGTGAAGAACGACTCGGGGACCAGGGATCCGGCCAGCGGCAGGAAGCGGCTGAGGACGCGGAAGGAGCGTCGCCCGCCGGGCACGTCGGCGCCCGCGCGGTTCACGAACTCCTGGAACATCTGGGTGTGGTGGCACTCCTCCGTGACCTCGTGGGTGAGGTAGCGGAACTCCGGGTCCTGGTTGCGCAGGGAGAAGAGGTAGTCCATCACCCCGCGGATGAGGACGTTCTCGAACTGCATGCCCACCTTGACGATGTTGGCGTACCGCCACAGTCCGATGCGCGTCCGCACCTCCAGCGGCTGCTCCCGGTACCAGGGGTGGCCGCCCAGGGGGTCGGCCGCGGGGAGCACCCAGCGGGGGTCCGCCGGGTCGATCGCGAAGTCGGGGTGGTCCCAGTCGATGTCGGTGAACGCGTCGAAGTGGATGTGCACCGAGGCCTCGGACAGGGTCCGGAGCCTCTCGTGATAACTCTGCACGCTGGTCATCATCGTCCTCGGTCTCTCGCGGTCGACTGTCCGGAGGGGGCGGGGGGCGGGGCGGGTTCAGGCCGCGGGGGTCCTGTCCTGCCGGTCGGCCGGCCGCCCCGGGGGCACCGCGCGGTCGAAGCGGAGCGCGGGGTCCTCGATCGGGGACCGTCGCAGCGCGCGGCGGTCGCGGTAGTAGTTGTTCCAGATGCGCCACGGGTCGCGGGTGCCCTGCCGGGGCATGATCGCGTCGCCGCGCGCGATGTAACCGGAGGTCAGCGACTCGCCCATGACCGAGACGGAGGACCGGTCGGCCTCGTCCGCGACCGGGGTGACGGCGGTGAGGCCGTGCCGGTCCATGTGGGCGAGGAGGCGGCTGACGTAGGCGGCGGCGAGGTCGGCCTTGAGCGTCCAGGAGGCGTTCGTGTAGCCGATGATCATCGCCAGGTTGGGGACGCCGTCCAGCATGACGCCCTTGTAGAGCAGGTGGTCGCGGGTGACGAGGGGCTTGCCGTCGACCGCGATCTCCATGCCGCCGGCGAGCTGCATGCGCAGGCCGGTGGCCGTGACGACGATGTCGGCGGGGATCTCCTCGCCGGACCTGACCCGGACACCGGTCTCGGTGAACGTCTCGATGTGGTCGGTGACGACGGACGCCCGGCCGCTCCTGAGCGCCCTGAACAGGTCGCCGCCGGGCACGACGCACAGCCGCTGGTCCCAGGGCTTGTAGGACGGGGTGAAGTGGCGCATGTCGACGCCCTTGCCGAGCCGGGCCCGCACGGCGCCGAGGAGGACCTTGCGCATGAGCCGGGGGGCCTTGCGGCACAGGGCGTAGAGGCCGCGCTGCATCGCGATGTTGCGGGTGCGGCCGATCCGGTGGACGACCGCGGCCGGGACGCGCAGCCGGCGGAGGAGTACCGAGAGCGGGTCGTCGGCGGGGAGGGCCAGGACGTACGTGGGCGAGCGCTGGACCATGGTGACGTGCGCGGCCTCGGGGGCCATCGCGGGGACCAGGGTGACGGCGGTGGCGCCGCTGCCGATGACGACCACGCGCTTGCCCGTGTGGTCGAGGTCCGCGGGCCAGTGCTGCGGGTGCACGAGGGTGCCCCGGAAGCGTTCCTCGCCGGGGAACTCCGGGCGGTGGCCCGCGTCGTAGTCGTAGTAGCCGGTGGCGCCGACGAGGAAGCGGGCGGTGAGGACGTGCGTCTCGCCGGTGGCCTCGTCGAGGGTCTCGACGGTCCAGCGGGCCTCGTCGCCGGACCAGTCCGCCCGCACGGCCCGGCGGCCGAAGCGGATGTGGTCGGTGACGCCGTGCTCCTCGGCGGTGGCGCGGATGTAGCGGCGGATGTCCGAACCGCCGGCGAGGACCTTGGTGCCGTGCCAGGCGCGGAAGCCGTAGCCGAAGGTGTACATGTCCGAGTCCGAGCGGATGCCGGGGTAGCGGAACAGGTCCCAGGTGCCGCCGATCCCGGAGCGTCGCTCGATGAGGGCGTACGTGACGCCCGGGTTGCCGGCGAGCAGGTGGCAGGCGGCACTGATCCCGGACAGCCCCGCGCCGATGATCAGCACGTCGACGTGCTGGTTCTCCATGTCGATCCCCTCTGCGGCCGGTGGTGGCGGTGCATTCTCCCCCGGAGGTTCCCCCGGCCCGGAATTTACCTGTGTCACCGCGTCCAGGGTACTGGCGGTAACGTGACGTGCGCCACCCCTTGCGCGTCGATCCGTGCGGGTCGGCGGGTACGATCCAGGCCGTGGCCGAGGACAGAGACACACGCAACGACGGGCGCCCCGACGGCCGCGACACCCGCTGGACCGGCCACCGCGCCGAGCGCCGGGACCAGGTGCTCACCGCGGCCCTGACCGTCATCGGCCGCGAGGGACCGGCGGTCAGCGTGGCGGCGATCGGCGCCGAGGCGGGGATGCCCCGTTCCGTCGTCTACCGGATCTTCCGCAGCCGTGAGGACCTCGACGAGCAGATCCGCGCGCGCATCACCGACGAGCTGATGGCCGCGCTCTCCCCCGCCCTCGACCCCAAGGGCACCATCCGCGAGTCGATCGAGCTCGGCGCCGCCACCTACGTGGGCTGGGTGGCGCTCCACCCCCACCTCCACCGCTTCCTCGGCACCGGCTCCCCCGCCGTCACCGGCACCCGCACCGCCATCGCCCTCCGCCTGGCCCTGCTCCTGGACACGTACGCCGAGCGCTTCCTCGACGACGGGCCGGCACCCACCGGGTTCAACCTCAACCTGGCGTTCGGCATGGTGGGCCTCGTGGACGGCGTGGTGAACCAGTGGGCGGCCCGCCCCGAAGCGCGGAGCTCCCTCGACGACCTGACCGACTTCCTGAGCGACGCGCTCTGGGGGGTGCTCGCGAGTGCGACCACGCGGCTGGGCGTCAAGCTCGACCCCGACCAGCCGATCGACCTGACGTGACGTCGCCCGGCATGACGTGACCCGGCCGGACGTGACCTGGCGCCGCCCGGCCCGATCCGCGCAGACGGTCCCGTGTCCACCGACCGGTGGACACCAGGTTCAACCGGCCGAACCTGTCGGCGGGAAGGCTCCGCGGACGAGTCTGGGACGCATGACGAACCCCACCGTACGGATGGCCCGCCACAGCGCCCGCCACCCCTGGTACGCGCTGATCGGCTGGCTCCTCTTCGTGGCCCTCTGCCTGGGCGCGGGCCTCGCCCTCGGCTCCCACCCCGCGACCACGGAGGACTTCCGCATCGGCGAGGCCGGCCGGGCGGAGGCCCTCGCCGCCGGGGGCGGGCTCCAGCAGAAGCCCCTCGAACGCGTCCTCATCACGGCCGCGCCCGGCTCCGGCCCCCTCGACCGGGCCGAGGCCGAGGCCGCCGCACGCGAGATCGGCTCCCGGATGCGGCAGTTGCCCGAAGTGCTGTCGGTGGCCGCGCCGGTCGCCGACGCGCAGCACACCGCCCTGCGCGTCGATGTCACCATGAAGGGCGCCGAGTTCGACGGGAAGAAACACGTCGACGCGCTGCTCGCGCAGACCGCCGAGGTCGGGGCCGCGCACCCCCTGCTGCTCGTCGAGGAGGTCGGCAGCCCCTCCATCGGCAAGGGAGTCGACACGCTCCGCGGCGACGACCTCTCCCGTACGGAGGTCATCGCGCTGCCCGTCACCCTGATCACCCTGTTGATCGTCTTCGGCTCCGTGGTGATGGCCGTGGTGCCGCTGCTGCTCGCGCTCTCCTCGATCGTGGCCGCCGTCGGCCTCTCGATGATCGCCTCGCACGTCTTCCCCGACGCCGGCGTCGGCACCAACGTCATCCTTCTCATCGGCCTCGCCGTCGGCGTCGACTACACCCTCTTCTACCTGAAGCGGGAGCGCGAGGAGCGGGCCCGGGCCGCCGGCGGACGCCTCGGCACCCAGGCCGTCGTGGAGCTCGCCGCCGCGACCTCGGGCCGGGCCGTGGTGGTGTCCGGGCTCGCCGTGGCCGTCTCCAGCGCCACGCTGTACCTCGCGGACGACGTCATCTTCTCCTCCATCGCCACCGGGGCGGTCGTCGTCACCCTGGTCGCCGTCCTCAGCTCGCTGACCGTCCTGCCCGCGCTCCTCGCCCTCCTCGGCGACCGCGCCGAACGCCGCAGGGACCGCAAGAAGCCCGTAGGGAACCGCGCTTCGCGTACGAGCCGGGCCGGCGGCCGGATCACCGCCGCCGTCCTCAGGCCCGTCGCCGAGCACCCCGCCGTCACCCTCGCCGTGTCCACCCTCGCGCTCCTCGCACTCGCCCTGCCCGTCCTGAACATCGACATCACGGAGATGAGCCGCGAGACGCACTCCCGCGCCATCCCCGCCATGCGGACCTACGACCGTCTGATGGCCGCCTATCCCGAACTCAAGGCCATGCACCAGGTGGTCGTACGAGCGGACGCGGAGCGGTCCGACGAGGTGGCCGGCGCCCTGCGCGCGCTCGCGGACCGGGCGCGCGCCGAGGACCCGGCGATCGGCGGCACCCCCGTCCTGCGCACCTCGGCCGACCGCCGGACGGCGCTCCTGGAGCTGGCCGTCCCGCACTCCGTGAACAGCCCGGAGGCCCGTGCCTCGCTCGACCTGCTCCGTGGCCGCCTCGTGCCCGCGACCGTCGGCGCCCTCTCCGGCACCGAGGTCGCCGTCACCGGCGAGGTCGCCCGCTACGCCGACTACCCCGCGCACCAGAAGCGGAAGCTGCCGGTCATCATCGGAGCCCTGCTCCTCGTCACCTTCGTCATGACCGTGTGGGCGTTCCGCTCCGTGGTCCTCGGACTCGTCGGCGTCGTCCTCAACCTGCTCTCCGCGTTCGCCTCGCTCGGTCTCCTCGTCCTGGTCTTCCAGCACGAATGGGCGGAGGGAATCCTCGACTTCACGTCCACGGGCTCGATCGGATCCCGCGTCCCGCTGTTCCTCTTCGTGATCCTCTTCGGACTCTCCATGGACTACCAGGTGTTCGTGATCAGCCGGATCCGCGAGGCCCGCCTCTCCGGCGTCCCCACCCGGCAGGCGGTCCTCCAGGGCCTCTCCTCGTCCGCCGGGGTCGTCACCAGCGCGGCCGTGGTGATGGTGACGGTGTTCGCGAGCTTCGCCGCGCTGCACCTGATCGAGATGAAGCAGATCGGGTTCAGCCTGGCGGTCGCGGTCCTCCTCGACGCCTTCGTGATCCGGGTCCTCGTGCTGCCCTCCCTGATGCTGCTGCTCGGCGAGGCGAACTGGTGGCCGTCACGCGGAGCGCGCCCGGCCGCCCGGCCCGCGCCGACGGAGCGTCAGCCCACGTCCGTAGGCTGACCGCATGACCGACACGACCCTCCGACGCTGGTACACCGCCGCCTGGCTGCTGTTGGGTCTCGCCCCACCCCTCATCGCCGTCGGCGACGACGCGGGCCCCCCGAGATGGGCCGTCCTGGCCCTGCTCGGGGCCGCCCTCGCCTACACGGCCGTCCACCGCACCCGCGACCACGGGCCGGCCTACCTCGCGGCGCTGGCCGCCGGCGTCGGAGCGATGGCCGTTCTGCCCGGCGGCGGCGCGGCCCTGCTCGTCGCGGCGCTCCCGCAGTTCTGGTTCCACTCCCGCGGCCGGGGATTCGCCGTCCTGGTCAGCGGCTGCGCCGCCGCGGCCACCGCCGCCGGAAGCATCCTGTACGACTCGCCGGGGAACGCGGCCGTCGCCCTGACCGGATACATCGTCTCGGTCCTGGTCGGGCTTCTGGTCCACCGCCTGGCCGCGGAGGGCGAGGCCCGCACCGTCGCCCTGACCGCCGAACTCTCCGTGGCTCAGGAGCAGTTGGCCCAGGCCCACCGCCGCGAGGGCGCGGCCGACGAACGGGAGCGGATGGCCCGCGAGATCCACGACACCCTCGCCCAGGGCTTCGCCTCCATCATCGTCCTCGCCGAGGCCGCACGGGCCGGACTGGACGCGGACCCGGAGCACACGGCCCGGCAGCTGTGCTCCATCGAGCGGACGGCCCGCGAGAACTTCGCCGAGGCCCGGGTCCTGGTGGGCGCCGCCCCGCACAGCGGACTCCGGCCCGGCTCGGTGGTGCCGACCCTGCGCCGCACCCTGGAACGGTTCACCCAGGACACGGGTATCGCGGTCGACGCGGAGCTGGCCGAGGACGTCCACTGCGACCAGCAGACCCGCATCGCCCTGCTGCGCTGCACCCAGGAGTCGCTGGCCAACGTGCGCAAGCACGCCGACGCGAGCACCGTCGGCGTGGTCCTCACCCAGGGTCCGTACGCGATCGACCTGGAGATCACCGACGACGGACGGGGCTTCGTGGTGGAGGAGTCGCGCGGCTTCGGTCTGGACGGCATGCGCAGGCGGCTCGACGAGCTCGACGGAGAACTGACGGTGACCAGCTCGGTCGGGGACGGCACCCGCGTCCTCGCGACCTTCCACACGAACGGACGGCCCTGACATGCCCGAATCCCACGAGCCCCTCCGCGTCGTGGTCGTCGACGACCACGCCGTGATGCGCGCCGGAGTGGTCTCCCTCCTGGCGCCGGTCCCGGACGTCACCGTCGTCGGCGAGGCGGGCGACGGCCGCGAGGCCCTCGGTCTCGTCGAGCGGCTCGCACCCGACGTCGCGCTCGTCGACCTGCGGATGCCGGTCATGGACGGGGTCGAGGCCACCGCCGCGATCACGGCGGGCCCCGCCCCCACCCGGGTGCTCATCCTCACCACGTACGACACCGACGTCGAGATCGAGCGGGCGGTCGAGGCCGGAGCCGTCGGCTACCTCCTGAAGGACACCACCGCCGACCAGCTCGCCGAGGCCGTCCGGTCCGCCGCCCGCGGCGAGACCGTCCTCGCGCCCCGCGTCGCGGAACGCCTGGTCGCCCTGATGCGCCGGCCCGCCCCGGTCGTCCTGACCGCGCGTGAACAGGACGTGCTGGGCGCGGTGGCCGACGGCCTCTCCAACGCCGAGATCGGCCGGCGTCTCGTCATCGCGGAGGCCACGGTCAAGACCCATCTCCTGCGCGTCTTCGCGAAGCTGGACGTCAGCGACCGCACCCGCGCCGTGGTCGTGGCCCTGGAGCAGGGCCTCCTGACCCGCCGGGGTTGACCGAACCGCCACTCCCCCGGGGCCCTTGGCCGCCGCACCGGGCGCGGCGGCGTTCCGGGGGGCGAAGGATGGATCCGCTGCCGGACGAGCACCCCAAGTGGCGGGCGCCACACGGGAGGAGAGTTGTGGAGGGCCCTGCCGCGAGGTCCCGAACCGCGGCAGCGGGGCGTTAGCGAGACGTGAGTACCGCGCGGGAAGCTGGTAGAGACCAACGTGTCCGGTGTACCGGACACGGACCAGCAGACCACGGGGAGCCTCACCCTGCGTGGCGCGCGCCGGCCGGGAGGCCGCCGCCGTCGCCACGCCGGTCACCCCCGGGCGCCCGACCGACGCCCGGACGGCCGAGGCGAGTGAGAAAGAGCAGGTAGCGGAAGTGCTCACCACACGGGTGACGGTGACCGTCCACGCATCCGATCCGCTCAGCCGGGCCGGGCTCATCAGCCATTTACGGCACCAGCCGAGCATCGACTTCGTTCCCGAGCCCGACGACGGGAGCGAGAACGCCCCCGCCGTGGCCGTGATGCTGGCGGACCGGATCGACGACACCACCACCGCGGAGCTCCGGCGCCTGCTGCGGGGCCGCGACCAGCGCGTCGTGCTCATCGCCCGCGAGCTGCGCGAACCCGACCTCCTCGCGGTGGTCGAGTACGGGGTGCGGGCCATCATCTGGCGCCATCAGGCCACCGAACAGAAGCTGTTGAGCGCCGTGCACAGTGCGGCACGCGGTGAGGGGGAACTGCCGCCCGACCTGGTGAGCCGGCTGCTCAACCAGGTGGGCCGGCTCCAGCGGGCCACGGCGGCGGGCACCGGCGCCGCCGGGACGGCGCCCCTCTTCGGGATGGCGCCGCGCGAGGTGGACGTGCTGCGCCTCCTCGCCGAGGGGCTCGACACCCGGCAGATCAGCGAGAAGCTCGCCTACTCCGAGCGCACCGTCAAGAACATCCTGCACTCGCTCATGACCCGTCTCCAGCTCACCAACCGGGCGCATGCCGTCGCGTACGCGCTCCGCGAAGGCTACATCTGATGATCCACGAGATAGACGAGGCCCTGCGGCGGCTGCTCGCCCCCGCCGTCACGGGCGACGTCGCCTTCGACGCGCCGACCCGCGACTGGGCGGCCCGCCGCAACGCCCCCACGCTCAACGCCTACCTGTACGACATCCGGGAGGACGTGGCCCGGCGCGAACGCGGCGCCCTCGCCGAGCGGGACGCCGACGGGATCGTGACGCGCAGGCGCCAGCCGCCGCGCTGGTTCCGCCTCTCGTACCTCGTGACCGCCTGGACCTCACGGCCCGAGGACGAGCACCGGCTCCTGTCGGGCGCGCTCGCGCTGCTCCTGCCGCACGAGGTGCTGTCCGGCGACACGGTGCCGGAGTCCGTCCGCCCGCTCGCCGCGTCCCTGCCCCTCTCGGTCGCGGTGCCGCCCGCCGAGTCGCGCTCGCTCGCCGACATCTGGTCGGCGCTCGGGGGCGAGCTCAAACCCTCGTTGGACGTCGTGATCAGCACCCCCTTCCCCGTCACCCCGGTGTACGAGGTGGCCCCGCCGGTCACCGAGGCGGAGGTCCTCGTGCGCGGGATCGACGGCGTCCCGGCCGACTCCAGGCCCCGGATGCGCCGGCGTGTCGGCGTCAGGCCGGACGCGCGGGGGGAGGGCGGCGCGTGACCGGGGACGAGGGTACGGATCCGGGCGGCGTGCTGGGCTCGGTCGCCGCGCTCCGGGCCCGGGTCGCCGCGCTCGTGGACGCCCGCAGCGCCGGCGACCCCACGGCGGGCGACCCGCTGCGCGGCCTGTACGTCACGGAGGAGACCGCCCGCAGGATCGCCGCGGAGCCGTCGCCGGCCGTGGTCCACGGCGACGGGGTCCCGCTGCCCGGGCTCGGCGGACCGGACCGGCTCGCCGGGCTGGCGCGGGCCTTCGGGCTCACGGCGCTGGACGCGCACATCCTCGTCGCCGCGCTCGCGCCCGACGTGGACCGGGGCTTCGAGGCGCTGTACGGCTACCTCAACGACGACGTGGGCCGGCGCCGCGCCACCGTGGCGCTGGCCCTGGACCTGGCGGGCACCGGCCCGTTCGATCCCGCCGCCCGCGACCGCTTCCACCCGGCCGCGCCGCTGCGGTCCGGCGGCCTCCTGGAGATCGAGGACGAGGACCGGCCGCTGCCCGGGCGGGCCCTGCGCGTGCCGGAGCGGGTGGTGGCGCACCTCCTCGGCGACGACGGACGCCTCGACGCCCGGCTCCTGGACGCCGGGGTGGAGTGGCTGCCGCCGCTCCCGGCGGACACCGCCGCCGCGGCCACGCCGCTCGGTGCGCGGGTCGTCGCCGCCGGGCCCGTCACCGTGCATCTGCGGGAGCGTGTCCCCGGGGCCGCGACCGACGGTGTGGTGGCCGCGCTGCGCACCGCCGGTCGGCCCGTGCTGCGGTACCGGCCGGAGTCCGTGGACGAGACGGCGGCGCGGGTGCTGCTGCGCGAGGCACGGCTCCGGGGCGCCGCCGTGGTCGTCGAGCCGCTGCCCGCGCGGCCCGGACCGCTGGTCCGTGTCCTCGCCCGGTCCGCCACCACGGTGGTCCTGGCGGGCACCGAGGCGCCCGATCCCCGGTGGGCCCCGGAGGCGGAGCTCGTCGCCGTCGACGCTCCGGGAGGCACGGCGGGTCCGGAAGATCTGTGGCACCGGGAACTCGGGGCGCTGTCGGTGGACTTCGACCTGGACGCCGCCACCGCCCCGTACCGTCTCAGCGGCGATCAGGTACGCCGGGCGGCGCGGTCCGCCCGGGCGCTCGCCGCGTTCGAGGGCACCCCGCTGACCCTCGCGCAGGTGCAGCGCGGTGCCCGGCTGGTCTCGGCGCCGCTCCTCGACAGCCACGCGCGGCGGATCAGGCCCGCCGTCGGGTTCGCCGACCTCGTGCTCCCCGAGGAGCCGTTGGGGCTGCTGCGCGAGCTCACGGGCCGGGCCAGGGACCGGGACCGGGTGCTCGGCGAGTGGCGGCTGCGGACCGGCGGCGGGCGGGGCCGGGGCGTCGTCGCGCTGTTCGCCGGGGAGTCCGGCACCGGCAAGACCCTCGGCGCGGAGGTCGTCGCGGGTGAACTGGGCCTGGACCTCTATGTGGTGGACCTGTCGTCGGTCGTCGACAAGTACGTCGGGGAGACCGAGAAGAACCTGGAGCGGATCTTCACCGAGGTGGACCGCACGGACTGCGTGCTCCTCTTCGACGAGGCCGACGCGGTCTTCGGGAAGCGCTCGGAGGTGAGGAGCTCGCACGACCGGTACGCCAACCTGGAGAGCGCCTATCTGCTCCAGCGCCTGGAGGCCTTCGACGGGATCGCGGTGCTGACGACCAACCTCAGGGCCAACATCGACGAGGCGTTCACCCGGCGGCTCGACCTGGTCGTCGACTTCCCGTTCCCGGATCCGGCACAGCGCGTCTCGCTCTGGCACTCCTGCCTGGCGGGCACGCCGAAGGCGGAGGGCGTGGCGGAGGAGATCGCGCGGTGCGCCGGGGAGTTCGAGCTGGCGGGCGGCGCGATCCGCGCGGCCGCGGTGACGGCCGGCTATCTGGCGGCGGCCCGCGGCTCGGCGGTGACCGGCGAGGACGTACGGGCCGGGGCGCGGCGCGAGTACCAGAAGGCGGGGCGGCTGGTCCTGGACGCGGGCGCGCCCTGGGCGCCGTGAGGCACACGCCATGAGGCACACGCCATGAGGCACACGCCATGAGGCACACGCCATGAGGCACACGCCATGAGGCACACGCCATGAGGCGACGGCAGAGGGGGCCACCCGCACGGGTGGCCCCCTCTGCCGTCGCCTCATGGCCGTCGCCGGCTCACATCACGCTGCCGCCGACCATCTTGCGGAGGGTCGGCCAGTCGGTCTCGCCCGTGGGATTGAGCCCGACGGCCGTCTGGTACTGGCGGATGTGCTCCGCGACGCTGCTGTTGTAGCGGATGGGCGTCACCTTGCCGGTACGGAGGTTGTCGACGCCGCTCTGGGCGCGGATGCGCGCCTTGGAGAGGTCGTCCGCGGAGTAACTGCGGTTGTACGCCCACCAGAAGCCCGCGATGAGCTGGTAGTTCTCCATCGTGCTGCTTCCGGACCTCACCTCGTCGGGCGTGACGCCCTGGGCCCAGAGCGAGAGGAGGGTGGCGCGCCCCAGGGTGCCGGGCGCGTCGGTGTTCAGGATCTCGCCGGAGTTCTTGCCGTTCTCGGCGTCGGCGACGACGGCGCGCTGGTAGCAGGCGATCGAGTCGCGCGTCGCGCTGTCGATCACACCGCGGCTCCAGTTCCCAGTGAGACGGCAGGGGTTGCTGCTGCTCATGCGGGCGAGCCGCTCCTGGGCGTACTCGACGACGACGTCCTTCACGTTGCCCTGGACCCACGGAGGGACGGGCTTCGCCGACGCCGGCGGGGGCGCGGGCTGCTTGTCGCCGCCGTCGCCCGGGCCGGGGTCGGTCGGCGCGCCTCCGCCGGAGCCGCCGGACGTGCCCGAGCCTCCGGTGGCCCCGCCGCCCGCGTCGCCGCCGCCCCCGTTGCCCTCGGCGGGCGGCGGGGGGCCGCCCCCGTCCACCGGCGGAGGCTCGTCGCCGGGCGGCGGCCCGCCGGGGGTGGGGGCCGTGGCGCTGGGCGGGGGCGCGTCGGGCAGCTCGTCCCCGTCGCCCTGCGGCGCGGGTCTGGGCGCGCCGGACGCCTGGATCTCCTTGGCCGCGCTGACGATCTTCGGGGAGAAGCCGAACCAGAGCACGGCGAAGGCGATGGCCGCGGTCACCAGGAGTCCGCCGACCACGACCAGCCAGTTCCCGAAGACGGGCCGCTGGTCGTAGGTGGCCTCCAGGTCGAGGGCGGTGTCGTCGCCCGCCCGGCGGACGGCCACGGTGAACCGGTGCGACTCCTCGGCGCCGGTCCACCGCACGGCCTGCGGACGCACGACGAGTTCCCCGAAGGCGGCGCGGCCGGGCGCGATCTGCACGGCGTTCGGCCGTACGTCGAAGGTGAGCCGGTTGGCCTCGTCGCGGGCGATCAGGGAGGCGGTCAGCGGCGTGTTGCCGAGGTTGTCGACTGCGATGCGGGCCCGGCCGCGGAAACGGCCGAAGAGCGCGGGCGGCAGCACCTCGGCGCGGGTCTCGGTGAAGGGCGTGACGGTCAGCCGGCCCTCCACCACGTCGCGGGCGGCGGAGTTCTCCCGGGGGTCGACCCGGATGCCGTAGGCGAGGGGTCCGGCCTCCACGTCCGACGAGCGCGGCGGGGCGAAGGTGATCTCGGCGGTCCCCTCGCTGCCCGGGTAGAGACGGAGGACGTCCGGCTCCACCCGGGACCAGCCCGAAGGTTTGCCGACGAGGGAGAGCCGGTACTCCTCGACGGTGTCCCCGGTGTTGCGCACCCGCAACCGGGCGGAGGTCCGGGCCCCCGGCTCGGTGGTCACATCGGCCGGGTCCAGAGAGGTCCACATGGTCATGAGCGCAGGCTAGGGCGGCGGGGGCGCGTTCGGGATGCCCGAAAGTGCCGGTGCGGGGGCAACATGGCCTGCCCCCACGCCCCTTGGCGGCGTCGGGGACGGAGTCCCGGGACCATGCCGGTCCCCGCCGGGGCGGGTGCGGTCGGGGCCCCAGCCTCGCATGCGCGGGCCCGGTGTCAAGGGCCCCCGGGGATCCTCCGTCGTCGTACGGCTCCGCCGGCCCCGACGGCACCCGTGCCGTGCGGGCGGGCCCGGGGGCGTGACCGTTGGGGCAGCCCCGGCTGCCCTCGTCGGCGCCCCTTTCTCCCTCGTCGGGGCGGCCGGGGCTCGGCGAGAGTCGGAGACGTTCGGCCGATGTCCACGAGTCAAGGGGAGGGCGAGCGCGATGGAGTCGACACACCGCGAGGGGCCTGGAGCGCAGCGGGGCGACCGCCCGGTGCAGCGCCCTGCCCGCGCGTCCCTGCCGGAGGACGCCGCCCGGCTCGCCGCCGCCGGCGGGACGGCGCACCTCGCCCCCGACGCGGCGGCCGCACTGCAGCGTGCCGTGGGGAACGCGGCGTTCGCAGCGGCGGTACGCCGGGACACGCCCGGGACGGGCGACGGGCCCGGGGAAACCGTGCAGCGCACGACCGACCACGACACGCACGTCCACGGCGCGGGCTGCGGGCACGGAGAAGCCGTACAGCGCACGACCGACCACGACACGCACGTGCACGGCGCGGGCTGCGGGCACGGGGCGGCCGTCCAGCGGTCCACCGTCCCCGATGTGCTGCGCTCGGCGGGCCGCCCGCTGGACGACTCGGTCCGCGCGGACATGGAGTCACGGCTGGGCGCGGACTTCTCCGACGTACGCGTGCACACGGACGCGGCGGCGAAGGTCTCGGCGGCCGAGGTGGGTGCCCGTGCGTACACCTCAGGGTCCCACGTGGTCATCGGTGAGGGCGGCGCCGACCGGCACACCCTCGCACACGAGCTGACCCACGTGATCCAGCAGCGAAAGGGCCCGGTGGCCGGCACGGACGACGGCTCGGGCCTGAAGGTCTCCGACCCGTCGGACCGCTTCGAGCGCGAGGCGGAGGCGAACGCGACGCGCGCCCTGAGCGGACCGGCTCCGGTGCGCGAGCCGGGCACGGCGATCCAGTCGGCCCCGGCCCCGCTCACCCCCGGGACCGACGCGCCGGTCCAGCGGCTCACCGAGGACGAGAAGGCGGACTGCGTCCGGCTGGAGGCGGAGCTGGAAGGCGTCCTGGCGCAGATACCGCAGACCATCACGCGCCACGCGCAGGGCGACCATCCGGGGATCACCGCGGTCCAGCAGGTGATCGAGGGCACCCAACCGGAGATGGGGACGCCGGCCGAGCGCATCACCGCGGTACGCAACCAGGTGACGTACCTGCGGGGCGCCGTCACCGAGGCGCGGCCCCACCTCGACCAGATCGCCCGCGTGTACACCACGTTCGGCGACGCCCGGCTCGCGGCCCACGACAAGGAGCTCAGGAAGCTGGCCAAGCAGGCCTGGGCCTCCAGCACGGACACCGCGCGGAAGTTCTTCCTCGCGCTGGACGGCTTCCGGCGCGCCATCCAGTCGACGGTGGTCTCGACGAGCGCGGAGATGCAGCAGCTGCGCGCCGAGAGCGGCGGCCGGTCGGCGGAGGAGGTGGGGCGGCTCTTCGAGGCGTCCATGGTGAGGATCAAGTCCTCCGGATCGGCCGTCTACTACGCGTCGGACTACGACAGCGCGACCGACGCCTTCGGCGGGGCGTGGGGCCTCGAACCGACGGCCGAGACCGGCAAGCTGCAGTGGATCAACGCCTGGGAGCTCCACATCCACGGGAAGGCCGAGCGGGGGGCGGACGGCGAGATCGTCGGGTTCACCACGCTGCGCGCCCACATCAAGCCCTCGAAGAACCAGCACGCCCTGGGGGTCTCCATCCAGGTGAGCGACCAGCAGGCGCTCAGGCAGTTCGAAGCCGCCGCCGGCGACCGGTTCGTGCGCTGGGCGGCCACCGACGTCGGGAAGGCGACGCTGCGCAAGTCGAACCGCTAGCGAGCGTCCTGCCGCCCGGAACAGACCTCACTTCCGTCCACACCGCCCCGTCCAAGGAGAGCACGCACCATGCCCACCTACCTGTCCCCCGGCGTCTACGTCGAGGAAGTCGCCAGCGGCTCCCGCCCCATCGAGGGTGTGGGGACCTCGGTCGCCGCCTTCGTCGGACTCTCGCCGGCCGGACCGCTGAACGAGCCCGTGCTCGTCACCAACTGGTCCCAGTACGTGGCGTCGTTCGGCGACTTCACGGACGGGTACTACCTCGCCCACTCCGTCTACGGCTTCTTCAACAACGGCGGCACCGCCGCCTACGTCGTGCGCGTGGGCGGCGGGGACGCCCAGGGCGCCACGGAGCCCGTCGGGGCCGGCACCGCCGCTCCGCGCGAGCTCACCGCGGGCGAGGCCGTCGCGCTCGGCACCTTCCGGGTCGCGGCCCTCACCGCGGGAACCGAGGCCGGCGGGGCGCTCACCGTCGAGGTGCAGGACGTCGAGGGCGAGGCCGAGCGGTTCAAGCTGGTCGTCAAGGACGGCGAGAAGGTCGTCGAGAGCTTCGACGCCTCCGCCAAGAAGAGCGCCCGCAACTACGTCGTCGCCCAGGTCAAGCAGCGCTCCAAGACGATCGTCCTGGAGGAGGCCGCGGCCGGCGCGCAGCTCGTCAGGCCCGACGCGCAGACCGTGACCCTCGCCCCGCCCGCCCCGGCCCCCGCACCGGTCGTGGCGCGGGTCGACGCGCCCGCCGCCATGGAGTCCGGGCAGTTCATCGGCGACTCCGCCGACCGCACCGGCTTCGGAGGCCTGGAGGCCTTCGACGAGATCAACATGGTCGCCGTGCCGGACCTGATGGCCGCCTACCAGCAGGGGCTCATCGACCTGGAGCAGGTCAAGGCCGTCCAGCTCGGTCTGATCGCGCACTGCGAGCTGATGGGCGACCGGATGGCGATCCTCGACCCGCCGCCGGGTCTGAACGCCCGGGACGTCCGCAAGTGGCGCCAGGACACCGCCGGTTACGACTCCCGGTACGCGGCGCTGTACTACCCGTGGATCAAGTCCTTCGACCCGGCCGGCGGCCAGACCCGCACGGTCCCGCCGTCCGGCCACATGGCCGGCGTCTGGGCGCGGAACGACTCCGAGCGCGGTGTGCACAAGGCCCCCGCCAACGAGATCGTGCGCGGCGCGGTCGACCTGGAGCTTCAGATCACCCGCGGTGAGCAGGACCTGCTCAACCCGGTCGGCGTGAACTGCATCCGCGCCTTCCCCGGCCGGGGCATCCGGGTGTGGGGCGCGCGGACCCTGGCCTCCGACCCGGCTTGGCGCTACCTGAACGTGCGCCGCTACTTCAACTACCTCGAGGAGTCGATCCTCGTCGGGACGCAGTGGGTCGTCTTCGAGCCCAACGACCAGTCCCTGTGGGCACGGATCCGCCGCAACATCTCCGCCTTCCTGGTCAACGAGTGGCGCCAGGGCGCCCTGTTCGGCCAGCGCGCCGAGGACGCGTTCTACGTGAAGTGCGACGCGGAGACCAACCCGCCGGAGTCGGTGGACCTCGGCCGGGTCGTGTGCGAGATCGGCATCGCCCCCGTGAAGCCCGCCGAGTTCGTGGTCTTCCGCCTCGCGCAGTTCCAGGGGGGCGGCGGCGAGCTGGAGGAGTAGTCCTCCCCGCGCTCCGCCCCACCCCGACTTTCCCGACCCCCCTCATGAACAGGAGTGAACCGCATGTCCCTCGACACCGGTGACGCCCTCACCACCCACAATTTCGGCCTGCAGATCGACGGCGTCATGGTCGAGACCCTGCAGGAGATCAGCGGCCTCACGATGGAGCAGGACGTCATCGAGTTCCAGCAGGTCTCGGCGGACGGCAAGCCCATCATCAAGAAGCTCCCCGGCGTGAAGAAGGCCGGCGAGTGCACGGTGACCCGCGGCGCCACGCAGTCCGCCGCCTTCACCGAGTGGATCTCCGCGTCCATCGCCGGCGACATGGGCTCGGCCCGCAAGGACGCGTCCATCATCTTCCTCGACTACCAGCTGACCGAGGTGAAGCGGTACAACCTCCGCAACGCCTGGTGCACCAAGGTGGAACTGAGCTCGACAAAGGCCGGTGACGCCGCCGCCCTGACCGAGCAGGTCACCATCACCTTCGAAGAGCTGACGCTCGGCTGATGCGACGCGAAGGATCGGCGGGATCGCAGCCGGACCGCCCGCAGGAGCCGCTGCGCACGGAGTTCGAGTTCGAGCTGCCGCGCGGCTTCGTCGACGAGGCGGGCACCGTGCACCGGCACGGGGCGATGCGGCTCGCCACGGCCCGGGACGAGCTGCTCCCCCTGCGGGACATCCGGGTCCGCGAGAACCCGGCGTACCTGTCCGTGGTGCTGCTCGGCCGGGTCATCACCCGGCTGGGCACGCTCCCGTCGGTCCACGACGGGACGGTGGAGAACATGTTCGCCTCCGACCTGGCGTTCCTCCAGGACTTCTACCGGCAGATCAACGCGGAGGGCCACACCAGGGCCGCCGTCGCCTGCCCCCACTGCGAGGAGTCCTTCGAGGTCGAGCTGGCCGGGAGCCGCCTGGGGGAATCGTGACGTACGCGGCCGACCGGATCGAGGAGGAGACCGCGTACCTCGCCTTCCACTTCCACTGGGGCATGGACCACATCCTCGACCTGGAGCACGCGGACCGGCGCAGGTACGTGGCACAGGTGGCCTCGCTGGTGGAGCGGTCGCAGGCGTAAGGGCAGTACTGGGAAAGGAGGTTGGAGAAGGTGGGCATGTTCGAGAAGTGGCGGGCACGGAGGTCGTCCGCGCCGGAGGCCGGTGCGTCCGCGCCTGTCGCGGCGCCCGTCGCGGCCGTCGCGTCCGGGGACGCGTGGCGGACCGTGCCGCCCGTCCGGCGCGTCCTCGACGACGCTCCGCGCACCCTCACGGAGCACGGCTTCGCCGCGTCGCTCGCCACCCACTGGAACCCCTCCTTCGACACCGGCCTCGGCCACGGCGCGCTGCCGGACGCGCCCGGCGGCGTACTCCTCGACGCCGTGCGTCCCGTACGGGAGCCGTCGGGCGGGCCGGCTGCCGAACTGCCGGGGCTGCGGCTGCCGGTTGCGGGGCAGGCGACCGCCGCCGGCCCGTCGGGTGAGGCCGCACCGTCCGTCCAGCGCGCTGCGGCGGCGCCGGACCGGCAGGGCGTACGGGCGTCCCGCCCGGCCTCGACCGAGGTACGGGCCGCCGTCCCGGCACGGCCGGGGACGACCGAACCGTCCCGCGCCCGGGCCGAAGCGCCCGCTCCGGTCCCTGCCCCGGGACGCGGGAAGGCGACGACTCCGGTGCGTGGCGCCGCAGCTGCCCCGGTACGGGGTGAGGCAACCGCTCCGGTACGGGGTGGAATGCCCGCGCCGGTACAGCGTGCCGCCGCTGCCGCGCCACGGACGGACCAGGCCGTACCCGTACGGAAGGAGACGGGCGCGCCTGTACGGGGCGACGCCCCCGGGCCCGTACGGAACGGAGAAAGCGCTCCGGTGCGGAGCGAGGCACCCCGGCCCGCACGGAACGAGACGAGCACTCCTCCGCGAGGCGACACCCCCCAGCCGGCACGAAACGAGCGCAGCGCTCCGGAACAAGGCCATGCACCGCGGCCCGTACGGAACGAGGGCAGCGCTCCGGACCGGAGCGCGGCGCCCCGGCCCGCACGAAACGAACCGGGCACCCCTGTACGAGGCAACACCCCCCGGACCGTACGGAACGAGGGCAGCGCTCCGGTGCAGAGCGAAGCGGGCGCTCCTACGCAAGGGGGCGTGCCCCGTTCGGCACGGAACGAGGGAGGCGCTCCCCTGCAGCGCGACGCCCCCGCGCCCGTACGGAAGGGAAGGAACGCTCCGGAACAGGGCGCGGCACCCCGGACCGTACGGAACGAAGGAGGCGCTCCGGTACGGCGCGACGCCCCGGCGTCCGCGCGGAACGAGACGGTCACCCCGGTGCGGGGCGACGCCCCCCGGACCGTGCGGAACGAGACCGCCGCTCCCGTACGGGGCGGCAGCACCCCTCCCTCCCGTGCTCCCCGCTCCACCCCTCCCTCGGTACAGCGGTCCGCCGCCCCCGCCCCCTCTTCCACACCGCCCGTGGGCGACGCCGTCGTCATTCCGCGTGCGGCCACCCCGCCGGGGCCCGTCAGGCCCGCGCCCGCGCGGCGCTCGCCGTTGGTCTCCGCCCGGCCCGTACAGCCGCCACGGCGTCTGGCCCCGGCCGGTTCCGCACGTCCCGTCTCCGTCCAGCGGGCGGCGGCCCCCACGGCCGCGCCCGCCCTCCCCGCCCCCGAGCCTCCGGCTCCCGGGCGGCCCCAGAACGTCCCGGGCCCTGCTTCCCCCGCTGGGCCCGGGACTCCCCTCGGCGCGGCCGACACTCCGGTGCAGCGCCGCCCCTCCGTGCGGCGTTCGCGGCGCGCCCCGGGCGCCGAATGGAGCACGACGGCGCCCACGCCGCCCCCCGCTCCCCCGGTGGCACCCGAGTCGCGTTCCGCCGCGGCGACTCCCCCGGCCCGGCCGGGACTCGGCGCGCCCGTGCAGCGGTCCGGCGCCGACTCGCCGTCGCCGCGGGCGAAGCCCACACCGCGCCGGTCCCCGATCGGGGCACCGGTCACACCGTCGTCCGCCGCCGCGGCACCCGCTTCCCCCCCGGTCCAGCGCGCGGAGGCGCCCCGGCCGACGGCCCCGGCGTCGCCCACCGCCCCGGGTACCCCCGGCACCCCGGCGGGCCCGCGCCACGCCGAGCCGGTCAGGGACGAGCCGCTCCCCGTCACATCGGCTCCGTCGGGCGCCCCCGTGCCGCTCCCCGTGGTCACCGTCACCGACGTCCCCCGGGCCGGCGCACCCACCGTCCAGCGGCGTTCCGTCCTGCCGCTCGCGACCGACCGACCGCTCGCACCGAGCCTCCCCGGCACCGCAGGCGCGCCCGCCGGCGTGCCCGCCGGAGCCGCCCCGCGCCCGGCGACCGGACCCGCCGGCGCCCCGGTGGCCCCCCTCTCCCGGCCGGCGCCGTCTCCCGCGCCCGGCAACGCCGTCCAGCGGTCCGCCGCCCCGGCGACCGCCCCCACCACGCAGGCTCTCGTCGTCCCGCTCGCCGCGCCGTCCGCCACGCGGCCCGTCGCCCGCCCGGTGGTCGTACAGCGCCAGAGCGCTCCCGCGCCCGCCCCCGCTCCCCCGCCGGTGCTCCCCGTGCCGATCCGCACGACCACCGCCGCTCCCGGAGCCGGTGCCGGTGCCGCGCCAAGGACACCGCGCCCCACCGCCGTCGCCCGTACCGCGCCCGCCCCGTCCTCCGTACAGCGGAGCGCCGGGACGGCTGCCGCCCCGCCCGGCGGCTCGGCCCCGGCATCGCCGACCGGGACCGAGTCACCCACCCATCTCGACGAGTTGGCCCGTCGCCTCGTCACCCCGCTCTCGCGTCTGCTGCGTGCCGAGCTCCGCGCCGACCGCGAGCGGGTGGGCCGGCTACGCGACCACGGCCACTGACCGCAGAAACACCGCAACCGCCTACCCGAGAGACCCTCCTCATGCCCACGCAGCTGGATCCCGCATCCACCGTCTTCTTCAAGCTCACGATCGACGGCCAGGACCTCGGCCTGTTCAACGGCTGCGACGGCCTGTCCTCCGAGGTGGAGGTGGAGCAGCGCCGGGAGGGCGGCAACAACGGCTTCGTCTGGCAGCTGCCCACACGCGTCTCCTTCTCCACCATCCGCCTCAGCCGTCCCCTGACTCCGGACACGGCCAAGGTCGCCGCCTGGATCTCGTCCCTCGCCACCGGCATCACGCGCCCGACGGCGCAGATCGCGGCGCTGCGCGCGGACGGTTCGACGGTGGCGCAGTGGGGTCTCGTCGAGGTGCTGCCGGTGCGGTGGACGGGCCCGACCCTGGACCCGGCCAGTCCTGCGGTCGCGACCGAGACGCTGGAGATCGCGCACCACGGCTTCACCGACGCGGGGGGCGCCTGAGATGGCCGGGATCATGGGTGCCCTGGCGGCCCGCGGGCTGTCCCGCGCCTCGCTCGCCATCCATCAGCCGCCGACGGACCTGGGCGGTTCGATGGGCGGCCGGATGGGCGAGGTGAAGTTCCAGTTCAATCCGGACCAGTTGCAGCTCAGCCGGTCCGCTCACTGGCACACGGAGCCGGCCGTCGCGTACACCCGTGGCGCGCCGCCGAAGTTCACCGGCAGCGAGCCCGCGCGGCTGGAGCTGGAGGTGTTCCTCGACCGGTCGGACGATCCCTCGTCCAACGACGTCCAGCAGCAGGTGGAGCTTCTGCTGTCCTGCTGCGAGGTGACGCAGCAGAGCATCGGCGCGAAGGCGCCGTCGCCGCCGTGGGTGGAGTTCTCGTGGGGTTCGTTCTCGACGGTGCGGTTCGTCGCGTACGTGACGTCCGTGTCCGCGACGTACACCCTCTTCAGTCCGAGCGGGATTCCGATCCGCGCCACCTGTTCGCTCTCGCTGACCGAGGTCGCCACCGCGACCAAGAAGCAGAACCCGACGTCCGGCGCGCTGTCGGCCCGCAAGGCGCACCGCACCGTCGCGGGTGACTCGCTCGCCTCGCTGGCCTGGCGGGAGTACGGCGACGCGACGCGCTGGCGGGTCATCGCGGAGGCGAACGGCATCGACGATCCGATGCGGCTGCGCCCGGGCACGGAACTGCTGCTCCCGTCCACCACCGACATGCCGGAGACCGAGGGCGCCTCATGAGCGAGAAGACCTTCACCACCGTCCTCCACGTGCAGCTCGACGGCACGCCGCTCCCGGACCCTCTGGCGGTCCGGCTGACGGAGGGCTGGGTGGACGCGAGCGTGAACGTCCCGTCCGCGTTCCAGCTCACGTTCAGCGACAAGGACGGGACGCTCACCGAGAAGTTCCCCTTCCTGAAGGTCGGGGCCATGGCGGTGCTGTCGCCGTTCACCGACGGGCGGCTCGGTGAACCGATGCTGACCGGCGAGGTCACGGCCGTGGAGGTGGACGCGGCTCCCGGGCACGGGCGGTACCTGATCCTGCGGGGCTACGACCCCGGCCACCGGCTGCTGCGCAACCGGCGCGTCGAGGGCTACCCGAACATGACGGCGTCCGACATCGTGCGCAAGCTCGCCGGGCTCAACCGCATTCCCCTCGGCAAGGTCGAAGCCACGCCCACCGTCTACGAGTTGGCGACCCAGCCCAACATCACGGACTGGGACTTCCTGTCCCGGCTCGCGCGCGAGAACGACGTGCGGCTCTCCGTCGACGCGGCGGGCCGGCTCGGGTTCGCGGCGCTGCCGCCGGCCTCGTCCGCGCCCGCCGACACCACGCCGGCCGCGGCCAGCCCGTACGTCCTGGACTTCGGGGCGAACACACTGCACAGCCGGGTGTCGGTGACGGCCGCCGGGCAGGTCGGGAAGGTCGACGTGCGGGGCTGGGATCCCCGTACCAAGCAGGCGCTGTCCTCGCCGACGCCCGCCGTGGCGAGCCGGGACATCGTCTCCGACATCACCCCGGCGCAGCTGTCGGCCCCGTTCGGCGCCTCCGAACTCGCCGCGACCGGGACGCCGTTCACGACGCAGTCGGAGGTGACGCAGGCGGCCACGGCCCTCGCCGACGACGTCACCGGCTCGTTCGCGGAGGTGGAGGTCGCAGTCACCGGCAATCCCTCGCTGAAACCGGGGCAGCCGGTGGCCGTGAAGGGCGCGGGCTTCCCGTTCGAGGGGCGGTACACCGCGACCGGGGTACGGCACGTCTTCGCCTCGGGACGGCAGTTCACCACGTGGCTGACGGTCTCGGGCCGCCAGTTCCGTTCGCTGTACGGAACGGCCTCGGGCGGCGGCGAGCCCGCGCCGCCGATGCCGGGCGTCGCGGTCGCGCTGGTCACCAACACGAAGGACCCGCTGTCGCTCGGCCGGGTCAGGCTGCGCTTCCCGTGGCTGTCGGCCACGTACGAGAGCGGCTGGTGCCGGGTCGCCCAGCTCGGCGGGCGCGGCGGCGGCGGTCTGATGCTGCCCGAGGTGGACGACGAGGTGCTGTGCGCCTTCGACCGGGGTTCGCTCGAACACCCCTACGTCCTCGCGGGGTTGTACAACGGGGTCGACCGGCACACGCCGGCGACGGACCGGGTGGCGCCCGTCGACCCGACGAGCGGGCGGGTCCAGTGGCGTGCCCTGACCTCGCGCACCGGGCACACCGTGGAGCTGCGCGAGGAGGGCGGCCGGACCCGCGCCTCGCACGGCATCCGGCTGCGGACGTCGAAGGGCGGGCTGAGCGTCGAGCTGAACGAGGCCCGTACGACGCTGACCATCGACAGCGACGGCACGGTCACGATCAGCGGGGCCCGGGGGGTCACGGTCGAGTCGGGGATGGATCTGACCCTCTCCGCCGCGGGGAGGATCCGGCTGAACGCGGGCCTCGGCGTGGACATCAAGGCCGGGGCGAAGTTCAAGGTGTCGGCGCTGACCCAGGCCGTCGTCAACGCGCCGATGTTCGTCACCTCGACCGTGCCGATGCCGAACCCCGTCGCGGCGAACCTGCCGTTCTGATCGGAAGGAGGAAGCCATGAGTGAGCACTTCGTCGGTGCGGGCTGGGCCTTTCCCCTGCGCACCGGGCCGAGCGGCTCCATCGCCCTGGTCCGGCGCGACCGCGAGATCGAGGAGTCGATGCGCCTGGTCCTGGCCACGGCGCCGGGCGAGCGGCCGATGCGGCCCGAGTTCGGCTGCGCGGTGCACGAGTTGGTGTTCGCCCCGGTCAACGACGCGACGATGGGCCGGGTCCGGTACGAGGTGATGTCCTCGCTCGACCGCTGGGAGCCGCGCATCGAGGTGGAGGACGTCACGGTCGCCCCCGTGCCCGGGGAGCCGACCACGCTGTACATCGACATCCGCTACCGGGTGCGCGGTGCCAACAACCCCCGCAATCTCGTCTTCCCCTTCTACGTCATCCCCTCCGAGGACTGAGAGAGCCGCCGCCATGGCCCTGCCCGCACCCCATCTCGACGACCGCCGCTTCCAGCAGTTCGTCGACGACGCCAAGCGCTACATCCAGCAGGCGTGCCCAGAGTGGACCGACCACAACGTCTCCGACCCGGGCGTCACCCTCGTCGAGGCCGTCGCGCACATGGCGGACCAGCTCGTCTACCGGCTCAACCGGGTCCCGGAGAAGAACCACCTGGCCTTCCTCGACCTGCTGGGCGTGACGCTGTTCCCGCCCGCCGCCGCCCGCGCCGACATCACCTTCCGGCTCTCCGCGCCGCAGCCCGAGCCGGTGGTGCTGCCCGCCGGGACGGAGGTCTCCACGGGGCGCACCGAGACGGAGGAGGCGGTCGTCTTCGCGACGACCGCCGATCTGACCGTCGTGCCCTGCGCGTTGACGCACCTGCTGCGGCAGGAGGCCGGGGGTGTGCCCGAGGACCGTTCGCAGGACATCGTGGGCGGGGAGGACGTCCCGGCCTTCGCTCCTTCGCCGCGCGTCGGCGACGTGCTGCTCCTCGGTCTGTCGGCGGCCGTCCCGGACTGTGTGCTCGTCCTCGACCTGGACAGCCGGGTGGACGGCGTCGGCGTGGACCCGCGCCGCCCGCCCCTCGTGTGGGAGGCGTGGTCGGCGGCCGACGGCTGGGTCGGGTGCGAGGTGGACGAGGACTCGACGGGCGGACTCAACCGGCCGGGCGAGGTGGTGCTGCACATGCCGTCCGGGCACGCGGTGTCGCGGCTGGGCGGGCACGAGGCGGGCTGGGTGCGCTGCCGGGTCGTGGAACCGGTCGAGGGCCTGCCGTCCTACAGTGAGTCGCCGACGGTACGGGCGGCGGGCGCGTTCACCATCGGCGGTACGGTGCGGGCGGCGCACGCCGAGGCCGTGCGGGACGAGCGTCTGGGCGAGTCCGAGGGCGTCCCGGGCCAGCGGGTCCGGCTCGCGCACGCGCCGGTCGTGGACCGGCCGCCGCTGCTGCTCCAGGTCGCCGAGCGGGCCGACGGCGGCGGGGACGGGGACGGCGAGGACCCGGAGGCCGGCTGGCAGGAGTGGACGGTCGTCCGCGACTTCGCCTCCTCGCGGCCCGGGGACCGGCACTACACCCTGGACGCGACGACCGGTGAGATCGCCTTCGGCCCGTCCGTACGGCAACCGGACGGCACTCTGCGGCAGTTCGGTGCGGTCCCCCCGAAGGGCGCCTCGATCCGCGCGGTCCGCTACGGCACCGGGGGCGGCCGCGCGGGCAACGTGGCCCGCTCCACGATCAGCGTCCTGCGCAGCTCCATCCCGTACATCGCGCGCGTGGAGAACCGCGAGGCGGCCCGGGGCGGGGTGGACGGGGAGACGGTCGAGGAGGCCAAGTCCCGCGCTCCGGTCACCCTGCGGGCGCAGGAACGGGCCGTCACCGCCCGCGACTACGAGGAGCTGGCCCGGCGGGCGGCGCCCGAGGCGGCACGGATCTCGTGCCTGGCGGCGGACAGCGCCGAGGCCGGGGACAACGCGGTGCGGGTCCTCGTGGTGCCGCAGGCGGTGCCGGACCGGGGCGGGCGGCTGCGCTTCGAGCAGCTGGTCCCGGGCGACGAACTGCTGTCCCGGGTCACGGGTTTCCTCGACGAGCGGCGGCCGCTGGGCACCCGCCTCGCCGTCGGGCCGCCGTTCTACCAGGGGGTGACGGTCGTCGCGACGCTGCACTCGTTCCGGGCGGCCGAGGCGGAGCGGGTGCGCGCCGAGGCGCTGGACACGCTGTACGCGTACCTGGACCCGCTGACGGGCGGGGCGCACGGCGAGGGGTGGCCGTTCGGGCGTCCGCTGCGCGCCGGGGAGATCTTCGCGGCGCTCCAGCGGGTCCCGGGCGTGGAGCTGGTGGACGAGGTCCTGCTGCATCCGGCCGATCCGCTGACCGGGCGGCGGGGTGACACGACGGACCGGATCGAACTGGCGCCGTCCGCGCTGCTGTTCCCGTTCGACCACCGCGTCCGTGTGATCGAGGCCCGGTGAGCGGCTCCGCGCGGGGTACGGTCCCCGGGCTCGCGACCCCGTACCCGCTGGGGGCGGTGCTGCCGGCCGTCTACGCGGAGGACGACTTCGGGCAGCGGTTCATGTCCGGTCTCGACGTCGTCCTCGCGCCCCTGTTCAACGTCCTGGACTCGCTGGAGGCGTACTTCTCGCCCGCCCTGGCCCCGGCGGACTTCGTGGACTACCTGGCGACCTGGGTCGGCGCGGAGCTGGACGGCAGCGAGCCGCTGCCGCTGCGCCGGCACGCGGTCGCCACGGCGGTGGCGCTGCACCGGGTCCGCGGCACCCGGCAGGGGCTCGCGGCGGCGGTGCGGCTCGCCTTCGGCATGGCCCCGGAGATCACCGAGAGCGGCGGTGCGAGCTGGTCGGCCCGCCCGCTCGGCCCGTTCCCCGGGGTGCCGGTGGCCGGGCTGCACGTCGTCCTGCGGGTCGACGACCCGTCCGCCGTCGATCCGCACAGGTTGCGCGCGGTGGTGGCGGCGGCCCGCCCCGCGCACCTGCCGTTCACGGTCGCCGTGACCTCTTCCCGTACATCCGAAGGAGCATGACCCCCATGAGTGACGCGCCCCAGTCCCGTCCGTGCCCGGACTGCGCGAGCCCGGTGCGGACGGCGGACCAGTCGTTCTGCGACAGTTGCGGAGCGTTCCTGCGCTGGGACACCCCGGCCGGTCCGGCACCGGCCGCCGAGCGGTCCGTGCCCGAGGCGGCCCCCGCGCGGGGACCGGCCGAGGCGCCGGACACGGAGGCCCGGGGCACCGCCGCGCCGGAGCCGGCCGCCGCCGTCGCGCGGGAGGACCGGTCCGTGGCCGGTGCCGAGGAGGTCACCGCCCCGCTGCCCGCCGTCCCCGCCACCACCGGTGCGTCCGGAGGCGTGCCCGTACCGGAGCCGCGGGAGGAGTCGGTGGGGGCGCCGGCCGCGCGGCCCGTGGCCGGGGGCCCCGCCACGGAGGAGCCGTCCTCCGCCCCCGAGGACCCTTCGGACACGGTCGTGCGCTCGCTCCTCGTCCCGGTTCCCGGGAGCCGGCCCGTGGAGCCGGCCGTCGCCGCTCCCGTGCTCCCGGCGCGTCCGGAGGCGGCGCGTCCGGAGGTCCGGGCCGTCGCGGCGCCCGCGCCCGTCGCGGGCGGGACGCCGTGCCCGGCCTGCTCGCTCGCGAACACGCCGGGGCGTCACTTCTGCCGGTTCTGCGCGACCCCCATGGTCCCGGAGCGGCTCTCCACGGCCGAGGGGCCGTACGCGGGCCGGCGGCCCAGGCTCGCCCGCGACCGGAGCCGTGTGCTGGTCCGCGCCCTGATCGCCGCGGGGGTCGCGGCCGTGGTCATCGGCGGTGTGTTCGGCGGTCCGCCGGCCGTCCGCGCCGTGCAGGACCACTTCGCCACCCGCGTCCCGGTCCACCCCGTGGCCTGGGTGGCCTCGCACGCGGCGCCGAAGCAGGACCCGAAGCTGGCGGGCGACGGCTACTCCAACACCTGGTGGGGCACGGGCTACGCGGGCGACTCGGCGGGTCAGTACCTGGAGGCGCGCTTCGCCGAGCCGACCGATCTGCTCAGCCTCCTCATCACCCCCGGCAGCGCGAAGAACACCACCCAGGCGGACGGCCAGGCCACCCCGCAGACCTTCGACCTCGTGGTCAAGGACGCCGGGGGCGAGCTGCACGTCTCGCACCACCGCATCAACGACGGCGGCACCCAGCGCGTCGACCTGCGCGTCCGGGACGCCCTGTCGGTGCAGCTGGTGCTGCGGACGGCCTGGCGCGCCGACCCGCGCAAGCAGGTGGCCGTCGCCGAGCTGGAGTTCTTCGGCAGGTCCGTCTGACCCGCGACCGCACGGCCGAGTGCCGTCGCCGCGGGTGGCGGCGACGGCACTCGGAGGCGTAGGGATCGGGGTCAGGGACAGCTGATGCGGGTGTCGCCCGGGTCGGTGGTGCAGGTGTCGGTGCCGGGGCCGCCGTTGGCGATGTCGTTGCCGGCGATGCTGTCGGTGGTGGTGAGGCGGTCGTTGCCGTAGGAGCCGGTCAGGGTGTCGTTGCCCGGGCCGCCGTTCATGGTGTCGTCGCCGAAGCCGCCGTCGAGGTTGTCGTTGCCGTAGTTGCCGTGGACGGTGTCGTTGCCGTAGCTCGCGCGGATGGTGTCGTTGCCTCCGAGGCCGCAGATGACGTCGTTGGCGTAGCCGCCGTTCAGGGTGTCGGCGCCGCTGGTGCCGATGATGGTGCAGCCGCGGGCGTTGTTGACCGCGGTGGTGGCGGTGGCCGTGTTGCCGGTGGTGACCGGGTCCGGCTGGGTGGCGCTGACGCCGGCCGTGTCCGTGAGGGTGCCGGTGGCGCGGGGTTCGGCCGTCACCGCGACCGTGGCACTCGCGCCGGGGGTGAGGGAGCCGAGGGCGCAGGTGGCGCCCGTGGCGGTGGTCGTGCAGGTGCCCTGCGAGGGGACCGCCGAGATGAGGGTCCCGCCGGCGCCGGAGAGCGTGTCGGTCAGCGTGACGCCGGTGGCGGTGGCGGTGGAGGACGCGGCGTTGGTGACGGTCACCGTGTACGTGGCGCGGTCGCCGATGCTCACGGTGGTCGTACCGGACTTGGTCACCGACAGGTCGGCGTACGGCGGGGGCGGGGGCGTGCCGCCGCCCTCGTAGCGGGCGAGGGCGAATTGGAAGCCCGCTCCGTATCCGGCCGCGACGACCTTGCCGTCCGGCTGGACGAGGACCCCGCGGGCCTCGTCGAAGTCGTTGAAGCCGGTGACCACGAACCCGTCCCCGCCGAAGCTCGTGTCGACGGTGCCGTTCGTCTGGAAGCGGACCAGGCCGAAGTCGTTGGCCTCGGAGCTGTTCGGGTCGTCGGCCCGGCCGGCGAGCACGATCCTGCCGTCCTGCTGGAGCGCCATCGCGTACGCGAGGCCGCCGTCGCCCGGGGAGGCGACCGAGGTGCGTCCGCCCGTGCCGAATCCGGCGTCGGGGGTGCCGTTGGCGTTGTAGCGGAGCAGGGCGTAGCCGGAGCCGCCGGAGCCCGCGGCGAGGATCTTGCCGTCGGGCTGCACGGCCACGGCGTTGCCGAACTCGGTGCCGCCGAAGTCGGCGGTGACCATGCCGTCGCCGCTGAAGGTGGTGTCGAGGGTGCCGTTGCTGTTGTAGCGGGCCACGCCGATGTCGAAGGCGGTGTTGCCGACGTAGCCGACGGAGACGATCTTGCCGTCGGGCTGGAGGGCCACGCTCCGGGCGGTGCCGCCGGCGTCCTGCGGCGAGGTGGGCGTGAAGCCCGCGACCACGGCCCCGTCGCCGCCGAGGCTCGGGTCGAGGTTCCCGTTCGTGTCGAGGCGCACCAGCGCGAATCCACCGCCGGCGCCCTTGCCCGCGGCGACGATCCGGCCGTCGGACTGCACGGCGACGTCCGCGCCGTCGGCGGAGCCGCCGAACTCGTCGACCCTCACCAGGCCTCCGTCGCCGAAGCCGGAGTCCAGGCTGCCGTCGGTGTTGTACCGGGCCACGGAGAAGAAGCAGCAGCCTCCGCCCTCCTCGGCGATCACCTCGGTCGTGCCGGCCACGACGATCTTGCCGTCCGAGGGCTGGATCGCCACCGCGTTGGCCGAGTGGGCGCCGCCGCCGAAGTCGCTGGTCGTGATGCCGTCGCCGCTGAAGCCGGGATCCAGGGCGCCGGCGGTGGTGTAGCGGGCGAGCGCGAAGCCGGCCTCGCTGGTCCCCACCACGACCAGCCTGCCGTCGGCCTGCCGTGCGATGTCGTGGCCCTCCGCCGACCCCGTGATGGGGGTCGTCACCCGGCCCCCGGACCCGAAGGCCGGGTCCAGGTCGCCGGGGGCCGCGAGGGCGGTGCCCGGCAGGGCGAGGACGAGTGCGAGGCCGAGCGCGAGCGGTGCCCCGGCCCTCCGGCCGGGTCCTCGGCGCCGTACCGCCGGTCTGAGAAGTGCGTGGATCATGGGGGGACGAACCTCCGTCTTCGCAGGTGAACAGGGAGCAGCGCACAGCTTCGGGCCGTGGTGCTCCGTGTCCGCGCGGGCCGTGCCGTGCTGCGCCCCACTGGCCCCGGGGGATCCACCCCCGCGGGGGAGCGCGTGGGGCGCGCGGGCTTCCTGGCGTCCCACGGGGCCGGACGGCGGCCGTGGAGCTCAGGCCGGTGCCCCTGGCGACGGGGGTGGCCTGGGACACCGCGTACCCTCGCCTGCGAAGGTGGCGGGACAGACGGTGGGTAGGGAACGGAAGATGGCTGAGGCGCCCGGGCAGGGTACGGAGTCCGGTGACGGCGACAGGGCGCGCGCCGCGACCGTGCGCGTGTTCGTCGCGCTCGCCCCGCCCGACGAGGCGAAGGACGAGCTGGCCCGCGCGCTGGGACCCGCCTACGAGGCGTACCCGCGCATGCGGTGGAACCGGATCGAGGACTGGCACATCACGCTGGCGTTCCTCGGGGAACTCCCGGTGGAGACGGTCCCCCTCCTGCGTCGCCCACTGGCGGACGTCGCGGCGGCGCGGGGGCCCGTGGAGCTGGCGCTGCGCGGGGGCGGGCACTTCGACGACCGGGTGCTGTGGAGCGGGATCGACGGCGACCTCGACGGCCTGCACGCGCTCGCCACCGAGGTGCGGACGGTCGTCAAGGAGTGCGGGATCCCCTTCGAGGACCGGCCGCTGCGGCCCCATCTGACGCTCGCCCGGGCCCGCCGCGACGATCCGGCGTCCGTGCCGGCGGCCGCCGCCGGGCTCGCCGGCTTCACCGGACGCCGGTGGCCCGCCGAGCGCCTCCATCTCGTCGGCAGCGACTTCGGCCGTGGTCCGGGCCCGATCCGCTACCGCGACATCGAGGCCTGGTCCTTCGCCCGGCGATAGCCGTGGGTGCGGCACTCGACGGTGAAGCCGAGCGAGCCGTACAGCTTCGCGGCCGGGAGGTTCTCGGCGTCGTGGTTGACCGTGACCCGCCGGAGCCCGAGCTCCGCCATCCGCCGCATGGACTCGGTCATGACCGCGCGGGCCAGGCCCAGGCGGCGGAAGGCCCCGTGGGTGCCGACGGGCTCGAAGTGCCCGAGTCCGTTGCGCTCGTCGGTCCAGTAGACGGTGTACGCGCCGATGCGCCCGTCCGGTGCCTCGGCCACGATCTCGCGGGCCGGGTCGTACCCGGGCCGGGTCATCATGCCGTCCCGGTAGGACTCGCCCGTCCAGTCGGAGCCGAAGGAGGCGTTGCGCGCCTCGGCGAGCGCTTCGGCGTCGTCGAGGGTGGCCGCGCGGACGGTGAATCCGGCGGGCACCACGACGGGCGGGAGACCGGTCAGGTCGCGGGTGTTCACGTCGTCCCAGACCCGGAAGCGGGCGAAGCCGAGTTCGCCGAGGAGACGTGCCCGGGTCGTGTCGGTCTCGAAGAGGTCGGTGAGGACGTCCTCCTGGTCCGCCGCCATGTGCCGTGAGGTGGTGTCGGCGGCGAACGTGAGCATCGCGCGCTCGGTGTCGGTACCGCGCAGTTCCGGCGCGCAGAACGCGTCGAACGCCGCACCGAACCGCAGGCAGAGCGTGATGCCCCCGATCCGTCCCCGCTCGTCCTCCCAGACGTGCACGAGGTCCCCGACGGGCGGGCCGCCACGGAGGTTGTCGTAGACGCGGTGCGGAAGTTCGCCCACGTGGTCGTAGGCGTCACGGCCGGCGGCGGCGATCCACTGCGCCACGGTCGTCTGGAGGCGGGGCATGTCGGAGGGGAGGAACGGCCGAGGCGTGAGCATGATCGTCTTATATCCAGGCCCTCCGGGCCGGTTCAAGCGAGTTTCCGCCGGGGCGGACGAGCGGTCCGTCGAGGTCAGCGGCCGTACAGCCCCCGGCAGAGGTCGGCCGCGCCCATCGGCGCCCGGACGGACTCCGCCTGACGGCAGAGCCGGCGCATCTCGGGCGGCCGGGCGTCCGCCGGCCCGTACGGACCGGCCGGGGCGGGCCTGCTCTTCTGCGGCGGCCGGGGGACGGCCCTCGCCGTCCCGGGCCTCCTGCCCTGGGGCTGCCCCGGCTTGTACGGCGTGAGGTGCGGACGGTTCGGGCGGTTCGGGGCCGGCCGGTGGGCGGGTGGGCGCCGGTCGGAGGAAGGCGCCTCGCCGACCGCGCGGGCCTTCTGCCGGGCGGGTGGCCGGGACGGCCGGGCCTCCGGGCGGGGCTCGGTGGCGGTGAGTGCCTCACGCGGTGCGGGTTCCACAGGCGCGGGCCAGGTGGGCAGCGGGGCGGGGGCCCGGTCCGCCGCCGGGGCGAGTCCACCGGGGCGGGGCGGTGGGGCCGGGGCGCGATCGTGCGGGACGGCCACGCAGGCGGAGGTGAGGAGCGTGACGAGCAGGAGGAACGTCGTGCGGCGGGCGTGCATGCGAGCCACGGTGCCCGAGGCCCGACGGACGGGGACGACGGCTCGGCCCGAGTCCACCGTGACGAGTGAACCTCGGCCACACGTGGACGGAGCGGTGAGCGACGGGGGCCGGGTGACCCTGTCGGCGGCGGGCCGGTTACGGACCACCCTGGCCGCCTCGCCGACGGTGCTGGGGACGTTCCCGGGGTCCGGTACCAGATCGAGGCCGTGGAGTGCCTGCCCGGCTCCGCCGACGCCGTCGTCGAAACCGACGACGGGAACCTCGGCGGGTCCGTGCGGACCCTGCCCTTCTGTACGACCTGATCCGTGCGGCCGGCCCGGCGGCGCGGCCGGACAATTGCGTGGCGGGGCCGGACCCGCGCACCGCAGGATGGGCGCATGAATGATCAACCCGAGCGGTGGAGCCGGGCGACCGTCTACCCCGACATGTGGGCGGACCCCGCCGACGACCCTCGTGACACCGACGGCGAGGCCCCGGAGGGCGAACGCGCGACCCTGGAGGACTTCCTCTCCGGCTACCGCCTGACCCTGCGGATGAAGTGCGAGGGCCTCGACCCGGAGCAGCTGGCCCGTCGTTCGATCCCGCCGTCGACGATGTCGCTGCTCGGTCTGGTCCGGCACCTCGCCGAGGTGGAACGGGACTGGATCACCTGGATCACGGGTGAGCCGCTGCCAAAGGTGTACGGGAGGCGTGACGCCGACTTCGACGAGGCCGTCGCCGACCGGGCGGTGGTCGACGCCGCGTACGCCGATCTGGAGCGCGAGCAGGCCGCGGCCGACGCCGTCCTCGCCGCCCACCCGGACCTGGGCGAGCGCCTTCCTAAGGACGGGATCGCGGTGCGGGAGCTGATGGTGCACCGGATCGAGGAGTACGCCCGTCACTGCGGCCACGCCGACCTGCTGCGCGAGTGCGTCGACGGGAGGGTCGGCCAGTAGCCGCGCTGGCGCCCGCCCTTCGGGGGTGACCGGGCGGGCGCCGGTCGCGGGACTCCGGCCCCCCGGGGGTCCTAGGCCCTGCCGTCAAACTCCCGCCTGCCCCGCGACGCCATGCACGCGCTCTCGCCGCACCGGGCACAAGCCCGAGTACGTCCAGTACGAGGGCTCGCGCCCGGCACGCCGAGAGCACGCACCTGACGCCGCGGGGCCGCCCTTCGGGCGACGACGGGAGTTTGACGACAGGACCTAGTAGGGCTTCACGAGGACGTGGGCGGCTCCGGGGATGCCGGTCTCCAGGAGCGCGTCCTCCTCGGGGGTCGTCGGTGTGCCCGTCTCCTGCTTGAGGACCGCCCGGGACATCGCCTGCACCCACAGGGCACGGGGCCGGCGCCGCGCCTCCCAGGCTTCGAGGGCCTCGGGGACCGAGGGCGCGGCGTCCAGGGACTCGGCGAGGACGAGGGCGTCCTCGACGGCCATCGCCGCCCCCTGCGCGAGGTGCGGGGTGGAGGCGTGGGCGGCGTCCCCGGCCAGGACCACCCGGCCGACGTGCCACGGCTCCTCGACCGTCACCTGGGAGATGCGGGAGTACACGACGGCGGAGGGGTCGGTGACCGCGGCGAGTGCCTCGGCGACGGGCCCGGAGAACGCCGCGAGCCGCTCGGCGAGCTCCTCGTGGGCGCGCTCGGGGTCCGGGCGGAAGTCCTCGTCCTCGGCGAACACGGCTCCCAGGTACATCAGTTCGTCCGTGATCGGGGTGAGCAGGGCCTTCGCCTCCCGGCCGGCCGTGGCCATGACCACGCCCCGCACGTCGGGCAGGCGGGGCACGGTGACGCGCCAGTTGGCGAATCCGGTGTACGCGGGCGCGTACCGGTCGCCGTAGAGGCGGGTGCGGAGCGGGGAGCCGATGCCGTCGAAGCCCGCGACCAGGTCCCAGCGGTCGGTGGATCCGTCGGAGAGCGTGACGGTGACGCCCGTACCGTCGTCGTCGAGTGCGGTGACGGTCACGCCGAGGCGGACCTTCGCGCCCGCGGCGACGGCGGCGCCGCCGAGCACGCGCGCGAGGGCGGGCCGCGGAATGCCGTTGCTCGCGGGCGCGTCGCCCATACGCGGCTGGGGTATCCGCGCGAGCGGGTTCCCCGCGGGGTCGGCGATGGTCAGGACGTCCCACGCGAAGCCCTCGGCGAGGCAGGCGTCGAGAACGCCCAACTCGCGCATGACGTGCAGGGCATTGGAGGGCTGGATGATGCCCACACCGAGGGCGTCGAGCTCCTCCCGGAGCTCGGCCACCTCGACGGTGTGGCCGCGCCGGGCGAGTGCGGTGGCGAGTGCGAGGCCCCCGATGCCGCCGCCGTGGATCAGGACGCGCAGGGATGTTGCCATCTCGGATGTCTCCAGTGGGTGATCGGAACAAGGCGCAGGAGTGTAACCCCGCTGTCCAGAGCCCGACTTGTCCCCCCGACCACCTCCGACCAGGTTAAAAAACAAGCCAAGCTACGCTCCTCCGTTTACGCCTGAACTTCCTCGGACCGCGGGCGCCTACAGCCCGGTGAACACCCGTCACCACAGGTCACAAGGCACATCCCCGTCGCCGGAGCGCCTCCGACTGGTCCGACCAATGGTGATCAACCTCCAAAGCTTCAGCACAAGTTGCGCACATCCCTCTTCCGGAGGGTCCTCGATGCTCTAGATTGACCTTGCTTCACAACCCCGGACACCAGGCGACAAAGCGTGATCAATCGCCCGGATGGGGTGTTCGCGTAGCGCTGCGGTAGTTGGGGTGTCATTCGCCGGGTGGGCGGGTGCCTCCCGGGGAGAGGAACGGCGCGGCGCGGGAGGCGGGGGCCTCCCGAGGGGAGGGACAGCGCGGGAGGCGGGGGCCTCCCGGGGGGAGAGGAACCGTGTGGAGCCAACACGTCGAGCCCACTGGCACCCTGGGGGGGTCCGTGCAGCAGGGGGAACTGGTCAGCCCGTTCGCATCGGCGCGCGACCAGCTGGAGAGCGGGGCGATAGCCCGGCCCGCGACCGACTGGGAGCAGCGGTACCGCGCCGCCGTCATCGCCAGCGACACCATGGCCACCGCCTTCGTCGTGATGGCGATCGGCGGCTTCTTCGGGGCCCGGGACGCCGCCAACTGGCATGAGAAGTGGGGCATTCTGGCGTTCGGCACCGAGCTGCTGGTGCTGAGCGCGCTCGCGGTGGGCCGTGCGTGGGCCCCGGCCGTGCTCGGCCAGGGTGCCGAGGAGTTCCGCCGGCTGGGACGCTCCCTGTTCACGGCGACCGTCGTCCTCGCGCTCGGCGGGATCGCCCTCACCTCGAACAACATCAAGCTCTGGATCTTCGTCGCGGTCCCGATGATCGCGCTCGTCACGATTCCCGCGCGGTACCTGCTGCGCCTGTGGCTGCACAAGCAGCGGAAGGAAGGGCGCTGTCTGCGCCCGGTCCTCGCCGCCGGAAGCCCGGCCACCGTGCGCGACTTCATCACCCGGACCCGCAAGTTCCCGCACCTCGGCTGGCGGGTGGACGCGGTGTGCACCACGGACGGCCGCGGGTCGGACTCGGGCGAGCTGGACGGGGTGCCGGTCGTCGGCCCGCTGGCGGACGTCGCCAACCACGTCCGCCGCGACGGCTACCGCGTCGTCGCCGTCACGCCGGACCCGCACTGGTCGCCGGACCGGCTGCAGCGGCTGGCGTGGAATCTGGAGGGCAGCGACGCCGAGATGGTCGTGGCGCCCGTCCTGATGGAGGTGGCGGGCCCGCGGCTGCACGTCGACGCGGTGCTCGGGATCCCGCTGCTGCGGGTCAGCATGCCGACGTTCACCGGGGGCCGTCGGGCGGTCAAGGGAGTCGTCGACCGGGTGGGCGCCGCGGTGCTGCTGCTGCTCCTCGCGCCGCTGATGGTGGTCGTGGGGCTGCTCGTCCTCGCGGACAGCCGCGGCGGGGCGCTGTACAGCCAGCGCAGGGTCGGCAAGGACGGCCGCGAGTTCACCATCCTCAAGTTCCGCACCATGGTCACCGGGGCGCACGGGGCGCGTGCCGAGCTGGCCGCCCACAACGAGGGCGCCGGCCTGCTCTTCAAGCTCCGTCGGGACCCCCGGGTGACCCGGGTGGGGGCGGTGCTGCGCCGGTACTCGCTCGACGAGCTCCCGCAGCTGTTCAACGTCCTCACCGGATCGATGTCGCTCGTGGGCCCGCGGCCCCCGCTGCCGGAGGAGTCCGCCGCGTACGGCCCGGACGTCCGGCGGCGCCTGCTGGTCAAGCCGGGGCTCACCGGTCTGTGGCAGATCAGCGGACGCAGCGACCTGTCCTGGGAGGAGGCGGTCCGTCTCGACCTGCGGTACGTGGAGGACTGGTCGCTCGCCCTGGACACCGTGATCCTGTGGAAGACGCTGCGGGCGGTGCTGTACGGGCAGGGGGCCTACTGATGCAGGGAGTTCATCGTCCGGGCGGCGCGGGGAGCGCCGACCGGGAGGGCCTGACTGGGGGGAGGAACGAGTCATGAGGATCAGCGTTTTCGGGCTCGGGTACGTGGGCTGCGTGTCGGCCGCGTGCCTGGCCGGCATGGGTCACGAGGTCATCGGGGTGGACGTCAACCAGGTGAAGGTGGACCTGGTCAACGACGGCAAGGCGCCGGTGGTGGAGGAGCGGATCGGCGAACTCATCGCCGACGTGGTGGAGAAGGGGTCGCTGCGCGCCACCGGCGACGTCCGCGAGGCGATCATGAACAGCGATGTGTCGCTGGTCTGTGTGGGCACGCCGTCGGAGCCCAACGGCAGCCTGTGCACGACGTACCTGGAGCGCGTCACCGAGGAGATCGGTGCCGCGGTGGCCGAGCGCGGCGGGCGGCACACCGTCGTCTTCCGCAGCACCATGCTCCCGGGCACCTGCCTGAACCTGCTGGTGCCCATCCTGGAGAAGTACGCCGGCGGGACAGCCGGCGTGGACATCGGGGTGGCGGTCAACCCGGAGTTCCTGCGCGAGGGGACGAGCGTGCGGGACTTCTTCGACCCGCCGAAGACCGTCATCGGCGAGCTCGACACGGCGAGCGGCGACGTGGTCGCGGCGCTGTACGAGGGGCTGCCCGGCGAGGTGTTCCGGGTGCCGGTGCCGACGGCCGAGGCGATCAAGTACGCGGACAACGCGTTCCACGGCCTCAAGATCGGCTTCGCGAACGAGCTGGGCGCGGTGTGCCAGGCGCTCGGGGTGGACTCGCACCAGGTGATCGACGTGTTCCTGGCGGACCGCAAGCTGAACATCAGCCCCGCCTATCTGCGGCCCGGCTTCGCCTTCGGCGGCTCGTGCCTGCCCAAGGACCTGCGCAGCCTGGTCCACGCGGCGCAGCGGGCGGACGTCTCGGTGCCCATCCTGTCGCACGTGCTGCCCTCCAACGCCGACCATCTGCAGCGCGCGGTGGAGCTGGTCGAGCGCACCGGCAAGCGGCGGGTGGGCCTGTTCGGCCTCTCGTTCAAGCCCGGCACCGACGACCTCCGCGAGAGCCCGCTCGTCGAGCTGGCGGAGCGCCTCTTCGGCAAGGGGTACGACCTGCGGATCTACGACCCCAACGTGAACCTGTCCCGGCTGCTCGGCGCGAACCGCGAGTACATCGAGACCCGTCTCCCGCACCTCGCGCAGCTGCTCGCGGAGTCCGTCGACGAGGTCCTCGACCATGCCGAGGTGTGCCTGGTCGGCACCAGGGACCCGGACGTCCTCGCGGCGCTCCCCCATGGCGAGAGCCCGGTGATCGTCGATCTCATCCACCTTCCCGACGCCGACGAGCGACGGGCCGAACCGGGGTACGTGGGCCTTGCTTGGTAATGAGACCGGCGCCGGAACGGACGGCCAAGGGGCCGGACGCCGTGCGCTGATCCTGGTCGAGAACCTCTCGGTCCCCTTCGACCGGCGCGTGTGGCAGGAGTGCACGACGCTGCGCGACGCGGGCTACGAGGTGCACGTCATCTGCCCCCGGGGGCAGAAGCGGGACACCGAGGCGGAGGCCGTGATCGACGGGGTGCGGATCCACCGCTACCCGCTGCGCGCGGCCACAGGAGGCCCGGCCGGCTATCTGCGGGAGTACGGATCGGCGCTGTGGCACACGGTCCGGCTCGCCCGCAAGGTCGGTCCGGTCGACGTGGTCCACGCCTGCAACCCGCCGGACCTGCTGTTCCTGCCGGCCCTCTGGATGAAGCGGCAGGGGGCGCGGTTCGTCTTCGACCAGCACGACCTGGTGCCCGAGCTGTACCTCTCCCGGTTCGACCGCGGCGAGGACGTGCTCTACCGCGCCGTGTGCGCGCTGGAGCGGATGACCTACCGGGCCGCCGACATCGTGCTCGCCACGAACGAGAGCTACCGGGACGTCGCGGTGCGCCGTGGCGGCCGGCGGCCGGAGGATGTCTTCGTCGTGCGCAGCGCGCCCGACATCGACCGCTTCCACCCCGTGCCGGCCGAGCCGGAGCTGAAGCGCGGCAAGCCCCATCTGCTGTGCTACCTCGGCGTCATGGGCCCGCAGGACGGCGTCGACTACGCCCTGCGGTCCCTCGCGAAGCTCCGCGACGAGCTGGGGCGGACCGACTGGCACGCGGTGTTCGTCGGTTCCGGCGACGCCTTCGACGCGATGGTCGAGCTGTCCCGGCGGCTCGGGCTCTCGGAGCAGGTCCAGTTCACCGGGCGCATCCCGGACGCCGACCTGGCCCGCTACCTGTCCACCGCCGACGTGTGCCTCTCCCCCGACCCGCGCAACCCGCTCAACGACGTGTCGACCATGAACAAGGTCCTCGAGTACATGGTGATGGGCCGGCCGATCGTGTCGTTCGACCTGCGGGAGGCGCGCGTCTCCGCAGGTGACGCCGCCGTCTACGCGCCCGCCAACGACGAGGCCGAGTTCGCCGGGCTCATCGCGAAGCTCCTCGACGATCCCGAGGAGCGGGCCCGGATGGGCAAGATCGGCCAGGAGCGGATCGGCGGGCAGCTCTCCTGGCGGCACTCGCAGCGATCGCTGCTGGCGGCCTACGCCGCCGCCTGCCGTGACCACGCTCCCGCATCCGTGGGCGGCCGAGCACGAGCGGGGAGAAGGCCGCGTCGTTGAGCGATGACACCATACGCCTGGTCACGATCGGGCGGATCGTCCGTCGGCGCCGACGGCTGCTCACCCTCCTCGTGGTGGTGGGCGCGCTCGTCGGCTACGGCACCTCCTTGCTGCTTCCGCCGCGCTACACGACCTCGGCCTCGGTGCTGCTGCCGGGGGCGTGGGAGGAGCGCGAGCTGCTGACCCAGGCCCAGATCGCGACCAGTTCGGTGGTGGTCGACCGCACGGCCGCCTCGCTCGGCTGGACCGGGGTCGGCGGCAGCGAGCTGCGCGAGCGGGTGACCGCGGAGATCGCCGACGGGAACATCATCAAGATCTCGGGCACGGCCGACACCCCGGAGCGCGCGCAGCGGCTCTCCGACGAGGTGGCGCGGCAGTTCGTGACGTTCGCCGCGGAGATCCTGGGCGACAAGACCGACCCGGGCGCGGCGGGCCGGCCCGAGGCGCTGCGGAAGCTGGTGGAGCAGACCAGCCGCCGCATCAACGAGCTGGCCGAATCGGCCGGTTCGGGGAGCTCGGTGGAGAGCGTGCAGACCCGTACCGAGCTCGCGAAGCTGCGGACGACGCTGCAGGAGTCCATGGACAAGCTCGACAAGGCCGACCCGTCGACCGAGAAGGCGAAGCTGGTCGTCATGGGCCCGGCGGCCCGGCCCAACGGCGAGGCGCCGCCGACGAGGACGCAGCTCGTCGTCGCCGGTGCGCTGCTGTTCTTCCTGATCACGGTCGTCGGCCACCTCTCCGCCGCGCGGGTGAGCCGCCGGCTGCGCACCGAGCCGGAGATCGCCGCGGCGCTCGGCTCGGCGCTCCTCGGCACCGTCGACGTACCGGCCGAGAAGTCCGGGCGGCGGCCGGGGAGCCGTGGGCCGCGCGCCCTGGTCCGCCGGCTCCTCGGCCTCGACATCCGGTGGGACGTACCGGCCCCGCGGACCTCGGGCGACGAGGCGAGCCGGCAGATCCGCTACCGGCGGGTGTACGCCCGTCTCCGGGACCAGGTGCCGGCGCCCCGGCGGGTGCTGGTCGTCGTCCCGGAGGGGGACGAGATCGCCCGGCGGGCCGCCGGACAGCTCGTCGCCGAGGCCGGGACCGGCCCGGCCCCGGACGCCTCCGGCGGCGGGGAGCCGGTGCTGCGGACGGTGGGGGTGTCGGTGTCCCAGCCGATGGTTCCGGACCGTCAGGACGAGTCGGGTGCCGTCATCGTGCTGAGTGCGGGCAGCTGGACGGCCGGCGAGCTCACGGGCCTCGCCGAGGCGTGTGCCGACGCCCGGCACGACGTCGTCGGCGTGGTCCTCGCCGGCACGGTCTCGGCGCGTCCGGAACGGTCCTCCGGCCGTTCCCGGGACGCCGCCGCGCCCGCGTCCGCCGTCGGCGGGCGCGTGACGGGAGGTACGGAGTGACGACGCGTACGACCCCTGAGTCCTCGGCCCCGGCTCCGCTGCTCGACCTCCAGCCGCTGGTGGCGGCGGTACGGAGGCGGCGCCGCCTCTGGGCCTCCCTGGCGCTGCTCGGGATGCTCGCCGGCGTGGCGCTGGCGTTTCTGCTGCCGCCTCCGCCGACGGCGGTGGTCAAGGTCCTGGTCGCGCATCAGGAGGACCAGCCGAACGACCCCGGGACGCTGATCCGCACCGACGTGGCGCTGCTGCAGACCACACGGATCGCCGCCAAGGCCCTGGGGACCCTCGGGTCCGCGGAGAAGCCCGAGGACTTCATGGAGGACTACTCGGGCATCGGCCTGACCAACAACGTGCTGGAGATCAGCGTGTCGGCGGACAGCGACGCCGAGGCGGTGGCCCGCGTCCAGGCGCTGGCCGACGCGTTCGTCGCGGACCACGTGCGTCGCATACAGGAGGCGGCGAACGCCGAGTCGAAGGCCCTTCTCGACCAGCGCGACCGGCTGCGGGAGGACCTCGCCCAGGTCAACAAGGCCATCGCGGACGGGTCGAAGGCGTCGGCCGACATGGAGTCGCTCTTCTCCCGGCGGGCCGAACTCACCTCGCAGATCGCCGACTACGGCCAGCGTGCCGCGCAGGCGCGCATCGGCACGCCCCACCTCGTCGCCGGTACGCAGATCGTGGACGCACCGCGCCCGGTGCGGCACTCCCTGCCGAAGACCGCCGCCACCGACGCCGCGATCGGGCTCGCCCTCGGGCTCGGTCTCGGCCTCGCGGTGGCCGCGGTCGGCGCGGTGGTGGCGGACCGCCCGGTGCTGCGCCGGGACATCGCGGCGAACCTGGGCGCCTCCGTGATCGCGGAGCTGCCCCACGGCTCGGCCGCGCCGTGGCGGCGCCGCGGGATCCGGGCGGAGCGGACGAGGCTGACCGCGTCCCTGGCCCGCACGGCGCGCGGCTCCGCGGAACCGGTGTCGCTGCTCGAACTGGGCGCCGTGGGCGCCACGAGCGCGATCGCCCTGGACCTGGCGGCGGCGCTGGGGGCGGACGGGCCGGTGGTCGTCGTCGACGGGCTGCCCGGTCTGCCGCTCGCCGGCCGCCGGTCGAAGCCGGGAGACCCCACGGTGGTCAGCGGTGACCGTGCCACGGCCGGGCGGTACCAGGAGCGCAGGCTCGGCGTCGGCTCGGTGGCGCCCGGCACGGCGTGGACCGACCTCCAGTACCTCGGCACGCGCACGGTGCTGGTGGTGCGTGCCGGGCACGGCAGCGCCGCGTGGCTGCACACGGTGGCGCGGCAGCTCGCCGACCAGCACATCCCGGTGATCGGTGTGGTGCTGGTCGACCCCGATCCGCGTGACCGGACCGACGGCACGCTGTGGGACGGGCCGGAGACCGCGCCGCGCGGACGGAACGAAAGGCCGCCCCGGCAGAACGGGGCGAGCCGGCATCGGACGGAGCGGGTGCCGCTGTGGGCGGCGAGCGTTCCGGACAGCGACCAGGAGGCTCGGTAAGGCATGTGTGGCATCGCAGGTACGTACCGATGGCCGGACGGGAAGGTCGTGACCGACCGGCTCACCGATACCCTCGCCCACCGCGGTCCCGACGGGGCCGGCCGGTACAGCCACCCCGTCGCCGACGGCGAGGTGCACCTCGGGCACCGGAGGCTGGCGATCGTCGACCTGTCGGAGACGGGCGCCCAGCCGATGGTCTCGGACGGTCTCGTCCTCACGTACAACGGGGAGCTGTACAACGCGCCCGAGCTCCGGGCCGAGCTGACGGCCGCCGGGGTGCGCTTCCGCGGCACCTCCGACACCGAGGTGCTCCTGGAGGCCTGGCGGCGCTGGGGCACGGACTGCCTGCCCCGGCTGCGCGGCATGTTCGCGTTCGGCGTCTTCGACGAGCGGACGGGTGAGCTGGTGCTCGCCCGCGACCAGCTCGGCATCAAGCCGCTGTTCCTGCTCCGGCGCGGTGAGGGCCTGGTGTTCGCCTCCGAGCTGAAGGCGCTGGCCACCGCCACCGGCGGGAGGCTGGAGGTGGACCACGCGGCGCTGGTGGCCTCGCTCCTCTACTACTGGGTGCCGGACTCCCGGTGCGCGTTCCGCGAGGCGGAGAAGCTGCCGCCGGGCAGCTGGCTCCGGTGCCGGCCCGACGGCCGGGTGGAGCGCGGCCGGTTCTGGCACCTGAGGGACGTCGCCGCCGAGGGCCGGGAGCGGGCCCTGGCGGGCGAGCGGCCGGACATCGCCGCGATCGTCGAGGAGTCGACCCGGCGCCACCTGCTGTCCGACGTGCCCGTGGCGACCTTCCTCTCCGGCGGGCTCGACTCCAGTTACCTGACCGCGCTGGCGGCCCGCGACCGGCCGGGGATCTCCGCCTACACGATCGGGTTCCGCGCCGAGGACGCCCGGTTCGAGGCGATGCCCGACGACCTGCGCTACGCCCGGCAGGTGGCCGAGCAGTTCGGCGTCGACCTGCACGAGATCGAGATCGCACCGAACGTGCTCGACCTGCTGCCGGAGATGACGTACCACCTGGACGAGCCGATCGGCGACCCGGCGGCGATCAACACGTTCCTGATCTGCTCGGCCGCCCGCGAGGCCGGCGTCAAGGTGATGCTGTCGGGGATGGGGGCCGACGAGCTGTTCGCCGGCTACCGCAAGCACCTGGCCAACCTGATCGCGCTGCGCTACCAGCGCGTCCCCCGGCCGCTGCGGAGCGGTCTGTCCGCGGCCGTGGACCGGCTGCCGGTCGCCACGGCCCGCCGGGGCTACCGGTCGGTGCGGTTCGCGAAGCGGTTCCTCTCCTTCGCCGACCTGCCGGAGGAGACCGCGTTCCGGCGCAGCTACACCATGTACGACCAGGAGGAGCTGCTCGCGCTGGTCGATCCGGACCTGGCCGGGACGGTCGACGACGTGCTGACCGAGCACGCCGACGTCTACGCGGACAACGACCTCGACGACTTCGTCAACCGCATGTGCCTGGGCGACGCCCGGATGTTCCTGCCGGGCCTGAACCTCGCCTACACGGACCGGTCGAGCATGGCCGCGTCGACCGAGGTGCGGGTGCCGTACGTGGACGTCGAGGTGGTCAAGGCGGCGTTCACCGTGCCCGGCGACCGCAAGATCGTGGGACGGCAGGGGAAGGCCGTCCTCAAGGAGGCGGCGACCTCGGTGCTGCCCCGGGAGATCGTGTACCGGCCCAAGGGTCTGTTCAGCGCCCCGCTGCGGGCCTGGATGAGCCGGGACCTGGCGCCGCTGGTGCGCGAGGTGGTGAACGACGGCGTGCTCGTCAACTCGGGGCTCCTGCGGCGGGACGCGCTGGCGCGCATGGTCGCCGAGGACGCGGCCGGGCAGCGGGACTTCTCCAAGCACCTCTGGCACGTGCTGACCCTCGAGTACTGGTATCGCGACGCGACCTCCGGGTCCGGCCGGAGCGCGCGCCCGGCGGCGTAGAAGACGGCTCAGAAACAAGGGGACATCGGTGAAACAGGTTGTGCAGAACTACAAGAGCGGCGAACTGGCGGTGCTCGACGTGCCGGTGCCGGGGTGCAAGCCGGGCGGTGTGCTGGTCCGCACCGCGTACTCGCTGATATCCACCGGCACCGAGCTCATGAAGGTGTCCGAGGCCGGCATGTCGATGCTGGGCAAGGCCCGCTCCAGGCCGGACCAGGTGGCGAAGGTCATGCAGAGCGTGGCCACCAACGGGGTGCCCGCCACCTACCGCAAGGTGATGGGCAAGCTGGACTCCTACACGCCGCTCGGCTACTCGCTGTGCGGGGTGGTCGAGCAGGTCGGCGCCGGGATCGACGACGTGAAGGTCGGCGACCTCGTCGCCTGCGCCGGCAACGAGCACGCGCTGCACGCCGAGCTGAACTGGGTGCCGAAGAACCTCTACACCCCGGTGCCGGACGGCGTCTCGCCGCGGCACGCGGCCTTCGGCACGGTCGGGTCGATCGCGCTGCAGGGCGTCCGCCAGGGCGAGCCGCAGCTCGGCGACGTGGCGCTGGTGATCGGCCTCGGGCTGATCGGTCAGCTGGTGGTGCAGCTGCTCTCCGCCTCGGGGGCCGTCGTCGTCGGTGTGGACCCCGATCCGGCGCGCTGCGAGCTGGCCGAGCGCCTGGGCGCCGCGGCCTGCGGCGATCCCTCGTCCCCGGCGGTGGAGGCGGCGGTCGCCGAGCTCACCGGCGGTCACGGCGTGGACCAGGTGTACCTGGCGGCCGGCGGCGGCAGCAACCAGCCCGTGGAGCTGGCCGCCCGGCTGAGCCGGGACCGGGGCCGGGTCGTCGACATCGGCAAGTGCCGACTGGACCTGCCGTGGAACGCGTACTACGAGAAGGAGCTCGACGTCCGGTTCTCCCGCAGTTACGGCCCCGGGCGTTACGACCCGGAGTACGAGCTGGAGGGGCGGGACTACCCGATCGGGTACGTGCGCTGGACCGAGCGCCGCAACCTGGCGTGCTTCATCGACCTCCTCGCCCGCGACCGCGTCGACGTGGACCCCCTGGTCTCCCACATCGCCGACTTCGACGACGCCGTCGAGACGTACCGGAGTCTGAAGGACGGCGAACTGAAGGCCGTGGCCGTGCTGTTCCGGTACCCCGAGCAGGCGGCGGAGGCCGAGACGGAGGCCCCGGCGGTGGCCGTGCCCGCGGTGCGCCGCGCCGGCGGCGCGTCCACCCCGGCCCGGCCCGTGAAGGGGCCGGTGCGGCTGGCGTTCGTCGGCGCCGGGAACTACGCGACGTCGATGCTGCTGCCGCACCTGGTGGGCCGCGACGGCGTCGAGCTGTCCACGGTCGTCACCACGACCGCGTTGTCCGCGGCCAACGCGCAGCGGAAGTTCGGCTTCGGCGCGGCGACCACCGATCTCGACGCCGTGCTCGGCGACCCGTCGATCGACGCGGTGTTCGTGGTCACCCGCCACAGCTCGCACGCCGAGCTGACCCAGAAGGCGCTGCACGCCGGCAAGGCCGTGTTCGTGGAGAAGCCGCTGGCGCTCACGGAGGACGAGCTCGCCGGCGTGCTCGCGGCCGTGGAGAAGTCCGGCAACGACCGGCTCCAGGTCGGCTTCAACCGCCGGTTCGCCCCGCTGCTCCAGGAGGCCCGGAAGCGGTTCGGCGCCCGGACCGGCCCGGCGAGCCTGCGCTACCTGGTCAACGCGGGCCGGCTCCAGCACGGCAGCTGGTACCTCCAGCAGGGCTCCGAGGGCTCCCGGTTCGCGGGCGAGGGCGGGCACTTCGTCGACACGGCGAGCTGGCTCCTCGGGGCCGATCCGGTCTCGGTGTACGCGGTCGCCCCCGCCGGCAACGAGGACCTCCAGGTCGTCCTGCGCTACCCGGACGGGTCCACCGCCACCATCAGCTACGTCACGACCGGACCGGCCGCCTTCCCCAAGGAGACGCTGGACCTCGTCGCGGACGGCAAGGTGCTGCGCCTCGACGACTTCGTCCGCGCCCAGGTGTACGGCCCGGAGAAGTGGGTCAGTTCGCGGCTGCCCAAGGCCCGGGACAAGGGCCAGAACGCCGAGCTGGCCGCGTTCGTCAGGGCCGTGCGGACCGGCGGCCCGATGCCGGTGCCGCTGGAGTCGCTCGTTGCCACCACGGCGGCCACCCTCGCCGTGGGGGCCGGCCTGGCCTCCGGTGTGCCGGTGACGCTGGCGGGCGCCCGATGACGATGAGCGCGGGCTGGTACCTGCGGCGCCTGTCCCGGATGGGGCCGAGCGAGGTCGGCGGCCGGGTGGGCGACGCGGTGCGCAGGCGGCGGTGGCGGTCGGCGCCGCCGGTCTGCCCGAGCGTGACCGGCGCCCGGTTCACCGCGGTGCTGCCCGCGGGGGCGGTCGCCGCGGTGCCGCCGGACGCCGCGAAGCGCCTCGTCGCCGACGCGGACCGGCTGATGGCCGGGCACGCCGAGTACTTCGGGGTGGAGCGCGACGACATGGTCGCCCCGGACTGGTGCCGCGACCCGAAGACCGGACGCCGGGCGCCGTGGGTCTACGCCTTCGACGTGCCGTACCGGAGCGAGGAGGCGGTCGGGGACATCAAGCAGATCTGGGAGCCGTCCCGGCACCAGTACCTCACCGTGCTCGCCGCCGCGTACGCGGTCACCGGGGACGAGCGGTACGCCGAGCGCGTGGCCGAGCACCTGCGGTCGTGGTGGGCGGCCAACGCGCCGCTGCGCGGGGTGCACTGGACGAGCGGCATCGAGCTGGGGATCCGTCTCCTCTCCTGGGTGTGGGTCCGGCGGCTGCTCGACGGCTGGTCGGGCGCCGCCGGTCTCTTCGAGGACAACCCGGTGGCGCTGCGACAGATCTGGCACCACCAGCGCTGGCTTGCCGCGTTCCCCAGCCGGGGGTCCTCGGCGAACAACCACGTCATCGCCGAGACCGCCGGGCAGTTCGCCGCGGCCTGCGCGTTCGACTGGTTCCCCTCCTCGGCGCGCTGGCGCGACGACGCGCTGCGGTCGCTGGAGCGGCACCTGCGCGGCAACACGTTCCTCTCCGGCCTCAACCGCGAACTGGCCTCCGAGTACCACGGGCTGGTCCTCGAGCTCGGCCTGGCCGCGGTGGCCGAGGCGGACGCCGCAGGCGTGCCGGTCCCCGGGGCGATCCGGCCGGTGCTGCTGCGGATGACCGACGCGCTCGCGACCGTCGTGGACGGCCGGCTGCGGCCGCCGCGCCAGGGCGACTCCGACGACGGGCACGGTCTGGTCCTGGACGGCGCGGACACCGACCGCTGGGGCTCGCTGCTCGCCACCGGGGACGCCGTGTTCGGCCGGCTCGACTGGTGGCCGGAGGTGACCGGCACCGATGTGCGCACCCCGCTCCTCGCCGCGCTCGTCCGGCCGTACGGGAAGGGAGGCGGCGCCCCGGCGCTGCCGCGCCCGGCGACCCGGCCGGCCCACTTCCCCGACGCGGGGATGACCGTCCTGCGCGGTCCGGAGGAGATCTGGGTCCGCTGCGACGGCGGTCCGCACGGGTTCCTGTCCATCGCCGCGCACGCGCACGCGGACGCGCTGTCCGTGGAGGTACGGCACGACGGGGTCGACGTGCTCGCCGACCCGGGGACGTTCTGCTACCACGGGCAGCCCGAGTGGCGGCAGTACTTCCGGTCGACCCTCGGCCACAACACCCTGCGGCTCGGCGGCGCCGACCAGTCCGTGTCCGGCGGCCCGTTCCTGTGGACCCGGCACGCCCGCAGCCGCGTCCTGGTCGCGGACACGTCCGACGAGAAGGTGGCCCGCTGGTCCGCCGAGCACGACGGATACGAGGACTCCGTGCACCGCCGCCGGGTGGAACTGACGGCCGCGAGCCGGGAGGTGAAGGTCGTCGACGAGGTGCGCGGCCGGGGCGGGTCCGTGGAGCTGGCGTTCCACCTCGGGCCGCTGGTCTCCGCCGAACTGACGGGGAACCGCGCGGTGCTCACCTGGAGCCGGGAGGGAGAGGACCGTTCCGCGGTGCTCGACCTGCCCGGAGAGCTGACCTGGCGGGCGCATCGCGGCGAGAGCGAGCCGCCGCTGGGCTGGTACTCGGCCGGATTCGGCCGCAAGGAGCCCAGCACCACGCTGGTCGGCAGCGGATTCGCCGACGGCACGCGGGAGTTCGTCACCGTGCTCGGGTTCGGCGGCTAGGGAGGAGGCGTGGTGTTCGAGAGGCGGCGCTGGGCGTTGCCGGTGGCGGCGCTCGCGCTGACCCTGCCGGTGGCGGCCGGCTGTACGAGTGCGCCGGACGCCCCGGCGAAGCGGGGCGGCACGTCCTCGGCGTCCGGGGCGCCCGAGCCGTCCGGGGCGCCCGCCGCGTCCCGGGCCCGGGTGTGCGACGCGCCCTCGGCCGGTCCGTCGAAGGCGCCGGCGGGCGCCGTGATTGTCGACCCGGCGGTGGTCGGCGACCTGGAGACGAAGACCGAGAACAGCCCCCCGAACACCACGTTCTGGCTGCGGCCGGGCACGCACCGGCTCCGGTCGGACCCCTACGCCCAGGTCGAGGCCAAGGCGGGGAACCGCTACCTCGGCGCGCCGGGCGCGGTGCTGGACGGCCGGAGAACCAATCAGTACGCGTTCGGCGGTACGGCCCCCGGCGTCACCATCCGCTACCTGACCGTGCAGGGTTTCGTCGCGCCGCAGGACGAGGGCGTGGTCAATCACGACATGGCCGACGGATGGGTCGTCGAGCACAGCACGATCCAGCACAACTCGGGCGCGGGCCTGATGGCCGGTGCCCGTCAGCGGGTCCGCGCCAGCTGTCTGCGCGGCAACGGGCAGTACGGCATGAACGCCTACAAGACCGGTGACTCCATCCGCGGCCTCGTCGTCGAAGGCAACGAGATCACGGGCAACAACACCGACGACTGGGAGCGGCGGCAGCCGGGCTGCGGCTGCACCGCGGGCATCAAGTTCTGGGCCGTCGACGGCGCCGACATCCGCGGCAACTGGGTGCACGACAACCGCGGGGCCGGGTTGTGGGCGGACACGAACAACAACGACTTCCTCTTCGAGGACAACGTCCTGGAGTCCAACGACGGTGCCGCGCTGATGTACGAGACCAGCTACAACGCGGTCGTCCGGAACAACACGATCCGGCGGAACAACTGGGTCGAGGGCCGCGCGTCCGCGAAGGACGGCGACGACTTCCCGTACGCGACCGTCTACGTGTCCGAGTCCGGCGGCGAACCGCGGGTCCCCGCGCGCACGGACGGGATCGAGATCTACCGGAACCTGCTGGAGGACAACTGGAACGGCATCACCCTGTGGGAGAACGCCGACCGGTTCTGCAACAGTCCCTCCAACACCTCCTCCGACTACTGCACGCTGCTGGTGAAGGACACCGCGCGCTGCGCGCGGCCGGCGATCGCCACCGCGCCGCTGTACGCCGACTGCCGGTGGAAGACCCAGCGGGTGGACATCCACGACAACCGCTTCGTCCTCGACCCGTCGGTCGTCGGATGCGCCGAGGAGTGCGGCCGCATGGCGGTGCTCTCCAACGAGGGCGGCTCCCCCGACTGGTCGCCGTACCGGGGCGACCGGGTGGCCCGTGCGATCACCCGGGAGCAGCACAACCGCTGGCACGACAACGCCTACCGGGGTCCGTGGACCTTCACCGCTCACGACGCGGGCCGGAGGCTCGACTCCGGGCGGTGGCGGGGCGCGCCGTACCGGCAGGACGCGGGCAGCACCTTCGAACCGCGGGCCGGTGGTTGAGATGGACGGGAAGCTGAAGTCCGGCGGGGTGCCGGGCACCCGGGCCGCCGCCGCGTCCCCGGCCGCGGGCACGCCGAAGGCCGTCGGAGTCGTCTGGGCGTGCCTCGCCCTCAACACGCTCGGCTCCGCCGGGGCGAAGACCGTGATCCCGCTGCCGCGTTCCCTCATCCAGATGGTCACGATGGGCGCGCTGGTCGCGGCGTTCGCGCTGGCGCTCGCGCTCAACCCCCGGCTGCGCTTCCGGGCCAGCGCCTTCCTGTTCCTGCTCACCCTGCTGCTGGTGCCGAGCCTGATCTCCAGCGTGCAGCTGGGGTACGGCGCGCTGTTCCGCTGCGCCCGGCTGGCTCTGTTCGTCGGCACGCTGTGGCTGCTGAGCCGCTGGTGGGACGGCAGTCTCACCTTCGTCCGGTACCACATCCGGATGTACTTCGCGGTGCTCGTACTGGTGGCCGCCGGCCTGGTGATCGCCCCGGGCACGGCCATGCCCGAGTACTACGGCCAGCGGCTGGTGGGCGCGCTGTGGCCGCTCACCCCGCCGCAGATCGGGCAGTACGCGGCGGTGATCATCGGGCTCACGGTGCTGCTGCTCCTGGGCCGCAGGACCACCGGGGCCGGCGCGGCGCTGGTCATCGTGCCGTCGCTCGTCCTGCTCGCCATGACCCACACCAGGACGGCGACGCTCGGGCTGCTCATCGGGCTGGTCCTCGCGATCGGCTCGCTCATCCTGACCAGCGCCGCCGCCCGCCGGTTCTTCGCCTGGGCGGTGCTGTGCGCCACGGTGGCGGCGGTGGTGTTCAGTTCCGCGCTGCGGACGTGGTTCCTGCGCGGACAGAGCCAGGGGGACCTCTCCAACCTCACCGGCCGGGCCAAGGTCTGGGACGCCCTCCTCTCGGCGCCCCGGACGGTCGAGGAGTCGGTGTTCGGCACGGGGCTCGGTGACAAGTCGTTCGACGGGCTGCCGATCGACAACAGCTGGCTGGCCGTCTACGACGAGCAGGGGCTGATCGGCGTCACCATCGTGGCGGCGATGATCATCGTGCTCGGCGGCGTCGCGCTGCTGCGGCCGCCCTCGCTGCCGAGGGCCTGCGCGATCTTCCTGATCAGCTACTGCGGGATCTCCTCGTACACCGAGGTCGGTCTCGGTGACGCCTCGGCCTATCTGCTGCATCTGACCCTGGCCGCCTCGCTGCTCGTGGCACCCGCCGACGCGACGCCGCCGCCGACCGTCGAGGTCCCTCGACGGCGTATCCCGCGCTGGGCCCGGAGGTGACCTGAGCATGCATGTCCTCGTCGTGCACAACCGCTATTCCTCGGCACAGCCGAGCGGGGAGAACCGCGTCGTCGACGAAGAGGTGGGGCTGCTGCGCGCGGCCGGCCACCGGGTCGAGCTGTTCGAACGGCGCAGCGACGACATCGCCGACCTGTCGCTGCTCGGCAAGGCCGCGGTGCCGCTGCTCGTGCCGTGGAACCCGGGGGTCCGAACGGAGCTCGCCGCCCGGCTCCGTGCCGAACGGCCGGACGTGGTGCACGTGCACAACGTCTTCCCGCTCCTGTCGCCCGCGGTGCTCGCCGCCTGCGCCGACGCCGGTGTGCCCGTCGTCGCCACCCTGCACAACTACACCCAGATCTGCCCGCCCGGCACGCTCCACCGGGACGGCCGGCAGTGCACCGAGTGCGTCGGGTCGTCGACCGCGCTGCCCGCCGTGCGGCACGGCTGCTACCGGAGCTCGCGGCTCGCGACGGTTCCGCTCGCGGTGAGCATGTCGGTCAACCGGCGCCGGTGGTGGTCCGGCGTGGACCGGTTCTTCTGCATCTCCGGGGCGCAGCGCGACATCCTGGTGCGGTCCGGCATGCCGGCCTCACGCCTGGTGGTGAAGTACAACTTCGTGCCCGATCCGGGCGCCCGCCGCGAGGGCGACGGCGAGCACCTGCTCTTCCTGGGCCGGCTGGCGGAGGCCAAGGGGGTGCGGCCGCTCATGGCCGCGTGGGACGAGATCGCCGCGGGCGGCGGTGTGGGCGTGCCGCTCGTGATCGCCGGTGCCGGGCCGCTGGAGCGCGAGGTGGCCGACTGGGCGGCGGGCCGGGACGACGTGCGGTACGTCGGGCTGCTCGACCCGGAGGAGTGCCGGAAGGCCGTCGCCCGGTCCGTCGCCGTGGTGGCGCCGTCGATGTCGCTGGAGACGTTCGGCCTGGTGGTCGCGGAGGCGATGGCGGCCGGGGTGCCGGCCGTCGCGGCCGCGCACGGTGCCTTCGTCGAACTCGTCGAGGAGGGGGTGACCGGGCTGCTGCACGAGCCGGGCGACCCCGCCTCGCTCGCGTCCCGGATCCGGCTGGTCGCGGCCGATCCGGCCCGCGGCCGGGAGATGGGCGAGGCGGCCCGGCGCCGATACGAGCAGCGGTTCAGCCCGGCCGTCGGGCTGGAACGCCTGCTGGAGGAGTACCGGTCCGCGATCGCGGGCCGGTCGGGCGGCGAGAACGGTGCGCCGCCGGTACGGAACGAAGAAGCCGGCTCGTCGCGGGGCACCCGCGCGAGCGGAGATGGGGGGCAGGAGAAATGACACGATGCCGACTCTGCGGTTCGGGGGCGCTGGCCAGCGTCGTCGACCTGGGGGCGACGCCGCCGTGCGAGAGCTTTCTCGCCGCGGACCGACTGGACCTGCCGGAACCGGCGTACCCGCTGCACCTGCGGGTCTGCACCGACTGCTGGCTGGCGCAGATCCCGCCGCTGATCACGCCGGAGGAGACGTTCCAGGAGTACGCGTACTTCTCCTCGTACTCGACGTCCTGGGTGGAGCACGCGCGCACCTTCGTCGCCGGCGCGGTGGAGCGTCTGGAGCTCGGACCGGACGCGTTCGTGGTCGAGGTCGCCAGCAACGACGGTTACCTGCTCAAGCACATGGTGGACCGGGGGATCCGCTGCCTCGGCGTCGAGCCGTCGGTGAACGTCGGCGCCGCGGCGCGCGAGGCGGGCGTGCCCACGCTCACGGCGTTCCTGTCCCCGGACACCGGCGCGGCCGTCCGCGCCGAGCACGGCCCGGCGGACCTGGTCGTGGCGAACAACGTGTACGCGCACATCCCCGACGTGGTCGGCTTCACCCAGGGGCTGCGGGCCCTGGTCGCCGACGACGGCTGGGTCTCCATCGAGGTGCAGCACCTGCTGACCCTCATCGAGGAGAACCAGTACGACACGATCTACCACGAGCACTTCCAGTACTACACGGTCGCGTCCGCGGCGCGGGCGCTCGCGAGCGGCGGGCTCACGCTCGTGGACGTCGAGCTGCTGCCCACGCACGGCGGTTCCATCCGGCTGTGGGCCCGGCCGGCCGCGGTGGCGGGCGAGCCGAGCAGCCGCGTGGCCGAGGTGCTGGACCGGGAGAAGGCCGCCGGGCTCCAGGAGCTGTCCGGGTACGCGGAGTTCTCCGCCCGGGTGGCCAAGGTGCGCCGGGACCTGCTGCGGTTCCTGATCGACGCGGCCGAGCGCGGCGAGACGGTCGTCGGCTACGGCGCCCCGGGCAAGGGCAACACCCTGCTCAACCACTGCGGCATCCGGCCCGACCTGCTCGCGTACACGGTCGACCGCAACCCGTACAAGCACGGCAGGTTCACCCCGGGCACCCGCATCCCGATCCTGCCGCCGGAGCGGATCGCCGCCGACAGACCGGACTACGTCCTCGTCCTCCCGTGGAACCTGCGGGCCGAGCTGGTCGAGCAGCTGTCCTTCGTGCACGAGTGGGGCGGCCGGCTCGTCTTCCCCATCCCGGAACTGAGCATCGTCGAGGTGAAGGCATGAAGGTCGTACTGTTCTGCGGCGGCTACGGGATGCGGATGCGCAGCGGCGCCTCCGACGACGTGCCCAAGCCGATGGCTATGGTCGGTCCGCGACCGCTGATCTGGCACGTCATGCGCTACTACGCGCACTTCGGGCACACGGAGTTCATCCTGTGCCTCGGCTACGGAGCGCGCCACATCAAGAACTTCTTCCTCACCTACGAGGAGACGGCGTCCAACGACTTCGTGCTGCGCGGCGGCCGGACCGAGCTGCTGTCCACCGACATATCGGACTGGACGATCACGTTCGCGCAGACCGGCATCGAGTCGCCGATCGGGGAGCGGCTGCGCCGGGTGCGGCACCACCTGGACGGCGACGAGATGTTCCTCGCGAACTACGCCGACGTGCTCACCGACGCCCCGCTGGACGAGATGATCGACCGGTTCGCCCGGCGTGACGCGGGTGCGTCGATGATGGTGGTGCCGCCCCAGCAGTCGTTCCACTGCGTGGACCTGGGCGAGGACGGCCTGGTCGGGGGCATCACCGCGGTGAGCGACATGCCGCTCTGGGAGAACGGCGGCTACTTCGTCCTCCGCCAGGAGGTCTTCGACCACATACCCGAGAACGGGGACCTGGTCGCCGACGGCTGTGCCGGACTGGCCAAGCAGGGCCGTCTCGTGGCGCACCAGCACCGCGGCTTCTGGAAGCCGACGGACACCGTGAAGGAGCGGGCCGCGCTCGACGCCTCCTACGCCGCGGGCGATCGCCCGTGGGCCGTGTGGGAGCGGGACGGCGCGGGGGCGACCGCCGGAGCGCGCGCGTGATCCGGCTCGCCGCCGGACGGCCGGACCGGGTCGTCGCGGTCGGCGCGCACTGCGACGACATCGCGATCGGCGCGGGCGGCACGCTGCTGACGCTGTGCCGCGCGCGGCCGGGGGTACGCGTCGACGCGCTGGTGCTCTCGGGCGGCGGGACCGAGCGCGAGGAGGAGGAGCGGGCCGCGCTCTCCGCCTTCTGCCCGGACGCCGACCTGCGGCTGACCGTGCTCAAGCTGCCGGACGGCCGGCTGCCCGTGCACTGGGACGAGGCCAAGGCCGCGGTGGAGGAGCTCCGCGGGCGGACCGAGCCCGAGCTGATCCTGGCCCCGCGCACCGACGACGCGCACCAGGACCACCGCGGCCTGGCGAAGCTCGTGACCACCGCGTTCCGCGACCACCTCGTGCTCCGCTACGAGATCGTCAAATGGGACGGCGACCTCGGCCGTCCGACCGCGTACCAGCCGCTGTCGGACGAGGTCGCCGAGGACAAGGTGCGGCTGCTGCAGGAGCACTACCCCTCGCAGCGGCACCGGCCCTGGTACGACCGCGAGGCCTTCCTCGGCCTCGCGCGCATCCGCGGAATCGAATGCCACGCGCGCTACGCCGAGGCGTTCACCGTCACCAAACTCACTCTCGATCTGGGGGAATGAACCTTGCGCGTACTGCTGACCGGACACCAGGGCTACCTGGGCACCGTCATGGCTCCCGTCCTCGCGGCCGCCGGGCACGAGGTCGTCGGTCTCGACGCCGGCCTGTTCGCCGACTGCGTCCTCGGCCCGCAGCCCGCCGACCCTCCGGGGCACCGGGTGGACCTGCGCGACATCACGGCCGAGCACGTGGCCGGGGTGGACGCCGTCATCCACCTGGCGGCGCTCTCCAACGACCCGCTGGGCTCGCTGGCGCCGGAGCTCACCTACGACATCAACCACCACGCGTCCGTACGCCTCGCCCGGCTGGCCCGCGAGGCCGGCGCGAGCCGCTTCCTGTACGCCTCGACCTGCTCGGTGTACGGCGCCGCCGGGGGCGACGACCTGGTGGGCGAGGACGCCCCGCTGCGGCCGGTCACGCCGTACGCGGAGTCCAAGGTGCGCGTGGAGGACGATCTGCACGCCCTCGCCGACGACGACTTCACCCCGGTGTACATGCGCAACGCGACCGCCTTCGGCTACTCGCCGCGGCTGCGCGCCGACATCGTGCTGAACAACCTGGTGGGCCACGCCCTGCTGTCCGGCGAGGTCCTCGTGCTCTCCGACGGCACCCCCTGGCGCCCGCTGGTGCACGCCGCCGACATCGCGCGGGCCTTCACGGCCGCGCTGACCGCGCCGAAGGAGGCCGTGCACGACCGGGCCTTCAACATCGGCAGCGAGGTCAACAACGTCACGGTCGCCGAGATCGCCGGGCAGGTCGCCGAGGCCGTGGCCGGCGCGAAGGTGGTCATCACCGGGGAGACGGGCGCCGACCCCCGGTCGTACCGGGTGGACTTCTCCCGGTTCCGCGCCGCGATCCCCGGCTTCGACACCGAGTGGACCGTGAAGCGGGGCGCGCTCGAACTCGCCGACGCCTACCGGGAGCACGTCCTGACCCGGGAGGCCTTCGAGCGTCGCTTCACCCGCCTGGCCGTGCTGCGCTCGGCGTCCGACGCCGGCTCCGTCGACGACACGCTGCGGTGGCGCCGGTGACCGAGGTCGGCGAGGAGATGCACGCGCTGGTGGAGCGGCTGTACCCGCTCTGCCGGAGCATCACCGGGGACGGGGTGCGCGCCACCCTGGACATCGTCGGCGAGTACGTCCCGCTGCGGGTGCACGAGGTGCCGACCGGGACGCAGGTCCTCGACTGGACGGTGCCGCAGGAGTGGAACATCCGGGACGCGTACGTCGCCGACGCCTCCGGGCGGCGGGTCGTCGACTTCGCCGCGTCCAGCCTGCACGTGCTCGGCTACAGCGTGCCGGTGTCGGCGACGATGCCGCTGTCCGAGCTGCGCGAGCACCTGTACACCCTTCCGGAGCACCCGGGCTGGGTGCCGTACCGCACCAGCTACTACAAGCCCGAGTGGGGGTTCTGCCTGGCCCAGGAGACCCTGGACGCGCTGCCGGACGGCGAGTACGAGGTGCGGATCGACTCCACGCTCGCCGACGGCCACCTGACCTACGCCGAGCACGTCGTCCCGGGGCAGGTCGCCGAGGAGGTGATCGTCTCCTGCCACGTCTGCCACCCGTCGCTGGCCAACGACAACCTGGCGGGCATCGCGGTGGCGACGTTCCTGGCGCGTGCGCTGGCGGAGCGGACGCCGTACTACACCTACCGGTTCATCTACGCGCCCGGCACCATCGGGGCGATCACCTGGCTCGCGCGCAACGCGGAGCGGGTGGACCGGGTGAAGCACGGCCTGGTGCTGGCCTGCGCGGGCGACTCGGGACAGCTGACGTACAAGCGGAGCAGGCGCGGCGACGCGGAGATCGACCGGGTGATGGGCCACGTCCTGCGCACGTCCGAACGCCCGCACAGCGTCAACGAGTTCACGCCGTACGGCTACGACGAGCGGCAGTACTGCTCGCCGGGGTTCGACCTCGGCGTGGGGTCGCTCAGCCGGACCCCGTACGCGGGCTACCCCGAGTACCACACCTCGGCGGACAACCCGGACTTCGTCTCCCCGGAGGCGATGGCGGACACGCTCGCCGTCTGCCGCGAGGCCTTCGCCGTGCTCGACCGCAACCGCCGGTACGTCAACCTCAGTCCGTACGGCGAACCCCAGCTCGGCAGAAGGGGGTTGTACGACGCGCTCGGCGGCCGGAGCGACACCAAGGAGGCCCAGATGGCCATGCTCTGGGTGCTCAGCCTCTCCGACGGCGAGCACGGTCTGCTGGACGTCGCCGAGCGGTCCGGGCTGCCGTTCGACACGGTCGCCGCCGCGGCGGACGCCCTGGCCGCCGCCGGGCTGATCAAGGCATGACGCCGATGACCACCGAGGAGGAGACGACGACACCGGCGGGCCGGCGGTCCGCCAAGCGGGCCGTCGCGGGACGGCTGTCCTGGGGACTGGCCGACCAGGCGGCCTCCAGCATCTCCAACTTCGCGGTGGGGATCTACGTGGCGCGCTCGCTGGGGCTCACCGCCTTCGGTGTCTTCAGCCTGGCCTGGGTGACGTACGGCGTGGTGCTGAACGTCTCCCGTGGCCTGGCCACCGACCCGCTCGTGGTGCGCTTCAGCGGGGTGCCGGCCGCGTCCTGGCGCGCGGCGGTGGCCCGCTCGTCGGGTACGGCGCTCGGCGTCGGCGCCGCTCTCGGCGCGGGGTCCCTGCTGTTCGGGCTCGCCCTCGGCGGCCGGGTGGGGACCGCGTTCGCCTGCCTGGGCGTCGTCCTGCCGGGGCTGCTGCTGCAGGACGCGTGGCGGTTCGCCTTCTTCGCCGCCGGCGCGGGGCGCAAGGCGTTCGTCAACGACATGGTGTGGGCCGTCGCGCTCGTCCCGGCCATGGTCGTGGCGGCCCGCGTGGGCAGCGTGGCGGCCTTCGTGCTCGCCTGGGGCGTCTCCGCCGCGGTGGCCGCGGCGTACGGCTGGTTCCAGTCCGGCATCCGGCCCCGGCCGGCGGGAGCGGGTGCGTGGCTGCGCGAGCACCGCGACCTCGGCTCCCGGTACCTCGTCGAGAACGTCACCAACAGCGGCGCCAGCCAGCTGCGGGCGTACGGGCTCGGCGCGATCGTCGGGGTCGGCGCGGTGGGGGTGGTCCGGGGCGCCGAGCTCCTGCTCGGCCCGTTCCTCGCCGTGCTGATGGGTCTGTCCCTGGTCACCGTCGCGGAGGCGGCGCGGGTGCTGCGGCGGGCCCCGCACCGCCTCGGCGCCTTCTGTCTTCTCCTCGGCGGCGGGCAGGCCGTCGCCGCGCTGCTCTGGGGCGGGGCGCTGCTGCTCGTTCCGGACGGGGCGGGCCAGCTCGTGCTCGGCGACGTCTGGAGCGCCGCCTCGGAGCTCATCGTGCCGGTGACGGTCGGCGTCGCGGGCGCCGGTCTCGGCACCGGCGCGGCGGCCGGGCTCCGCGCGCTCGGCGCGGCCCGGCGCAGCCTGCGCAGCCAGCTGATCGCCTCCGCCTGCTACGTCACCGGCGGACTCGGCGGGGCGGTCGCGGCCGGCACGGTCGGCTCCGCCTGGGGCGTCGCCGCCGCGACCGTCTGCAGCTCGGCCGTGTGGTGGCTGCAGCTGCGCTCCGCCCTGCGGGAGCACCACCAGAACTCCATTCCCGAAGTGAGGACCTCATGACCGCCCGACCCCGGCTGAGCATCGGCCTGCCCGTCTACAACGGCGAGGAGTACCTCGCCGAGTCCCTCGACGCCCTGCTCGGACAGACGTACGAGGACTTCGAGCTGGTCATCTCGGACAACGCCTCGACCGACGGCACCCGGGACATCTGCCTCCGGTACGCCGAGAAGGACTCCCGCATCCGGTACATCCGGCTGCCCCGGAACATCGGCGCCGCGCCCAACCACAACTACGTGTTCACCGAGTGCCGCGGCGAGCTGTTCAAGTGGGCCTCGCACGACGACCTGTACGCCCGGGACCTGCTGCGGCGCTGCGTGGAGGCGCTCGACGAGCGGCCGGAGGTGATCCTCGCCCACGCCGACCAGGCGGTCATCGACGAGGACGGCCAGGTGAAGGTGCCGTACGAGTACACGCTCGCGACGGCCTCCCCGTCGGCGCCGGAGCGGTTCCGCAGCATGCTGTTCGAGCCCGGCGGCGACGACTTCTACGGGGTGATGCGGGCGGATGTGCTGCGCCGGGTGAAGCCGCACGACAGCTACCACCACGCGGACCGCACGTTCGTCTCCGAGATCGGCCTGCACGGGCCGTTCCACCAGGTGCCGGAGCTGCTGTACTTCCGCCGCGACCACCCGACGCGCGCCGAGCGGGCCAACCCGTCCAAGCGTTCCCGGTGCGTCAACCTGGACCCGCGCCGCTCGGGCCCGCTGCACCCGACGCCCCGGCTGCTCGCCGAGTACGTCTGGGGCTTCGTCTCGGCGATCCAGCGGGCGCCGCTCTCCGCCGCCGACCGCCGCGCCTGCTACGGCCACCTCGCCGCGTGGGCGACCAGCAGGGCCCGGCCCGGCGCGGGCGAGCGGGTCGAGGACCGCACCCCGGTCGACCCGGCCCGGCTCGGCGTCTCCGTCGACGACCTCGTGGCGGGGCGCGAGGGGAGGCAGGGGTGACTCCGGTACGGGTCGGGGTGTTCGGCCTGCTCGGCTCCGGGAACCTCGGCAACGACGGGTCCCTGGAGGCGGTGCTCGGCTACCTCCGCGCCGAGCACCCCGGGGCGGTCGTGGACGCGCTGTGCGGTGGCCCCGAGGCCGTGACGGCCCGGTACGGGATCCCCGCGACGCGACTGCACTGGTACCGCGGGGAGTACCGGACCGCGTCCCGCGCGGGCGCGATCGCCGGGAAGGGTCTGGGCAAGGTCGTCGATGCCTTCCGCACCGCCTCCTGGGTGCGCCGGCACGACGTGGTGATCGTGCCGGGCATGGGCGTCCTGGAGGCCACGCTGCCGCTGCGGCCGTGGGGCTTCCCGTACGCGCTGTTCCTGCTGTGCGCGTCCGGCCGGCTGTTCGGCACCCGGGTCGCGCTGGCGGGCGTCGGCGCGGGGCCGATCGGCGACCGGGCGACGCGGGCCCTGGTCCGCTGGTCGGCGCGGCTCGCCACCCATCGGTCGTACCGGGACGCCCAGTCCCGCGACGCGATGCGGGCGATGGGGGTGGACACCGCGCGCGACGAGGTCCACCCGGACCTCGCCTTCGCCCTGCCGGCGCCGCCGTCCCCCGGGCCCCCGGCCCCGGCGGGTCTCGTGTGCGTCGGCGTGATGGACTTCCACGGGGGCAACGACGACCGTCCCCGGGCCGAGGAGATCCACCGGCGGTACCTCGACGGGACGACCCGGTTCGTCCGCTCCCTCGTCGAGGAGGGCAGGCCGGTCCGGCTGCTCACGGGTGACGCGTGCGACGCGCCGGTGGTCGCCGCGATCCTCGACGCGGTGGACTCGCCGCTGGTCACCGCCGCGGAGGCGGCCTCCCTCGCCGACCTGATGAAGGAGACGGCGGCCGCCGGGACGGTGGTCGCGACCCGCTACCACAACCTGGTCTGCGCCCTGAAGGCCGGAACGCCGACGCTCGCGCTCAGCTACGCGGCGAAGAGCGACGCCCTCATGGCCGGCATGGGTCTCGCCGCGTACTGCCACCCGGCCCGCGAGGTCGACCCCGGCCGCCTCCTGGAGCAGTTCCGGGAGCTGGAGAAGAACGCGGCGGACCTGCGCCGGACGCTCGCCGAGCGGAACGCGGCCGCCGCCCGGCTCCTGGAGCACCAGTTCACCGCCCTGACCGCGGCGCTGTTCCCGAAGACCGACCCTGCCCACGCCCCCACCCCGCGGGAGACTCCATGAAAGCGACCGAGGTCCCGGAGATCTCCGGCGCCTACCTGTTCGAGCCGACGCCGTACGCCGACGAACGCGGCTTCTTCTGCCGCACGTTCGACGCCGACGTGGTCCGCTCGGTGGGCCTCGACCCGGACTCCTTCGTCCAGGACAGCGTGTCCCGCTCGGTCCGGGGCGTGCTGCGCGGCATGCACCTGCGCTCGGGCGCCGGCGAGGCCAAGCTGGTGCGCTGCTCGTACGGCAGGATCTTCGACGTCGTCGTCGACCTGCGGAAGGACTCGCCGACCTACCGCAACGTCGCCTCGTTCGAGCTGTCCGGCGAGACCCAGGTGACCCTGTACATCCCGGCCGGGTGTGCGCACGGCTTCCAGGCGCTGACCGAGACCGCCGACACCTCGTACCGGATCGACCGCCTCCACGATCCCGCCGAGGACGTGACGATCGCCTTCGACGACCCGGAACTCGCCATTCCCTGGCCGCTGCCGGCCACCTCGATGTCCCAGCGGGACCGGGAGGCGCCGCGCCTCGCCGAGGCCCTGAAGCAAGCGGAGAAGTGAGATCAGCGTGAACACCGAAGAGCTCCACCTGCCCCGGTCGCGCGAGGCGAACGAGCGGCTGCACGCCCTGATCCCCGGGGGCGCGCACACCTATGCCAAGGGCGACGACCAGTACCCCGAGCACCTGGCCCCGGTCATCAGCCACGGCCGGGGCGCCCATGTGTGGGACGTCGACGGCAACGAGTACATCGAGTACGGCTCCGGCCTGCGGTCGGTCAGCCTCGGCCACGCCCACCCGCGCGTGGTCGAGGCGGTGCGACGGGAGATCGACCGCGGCGGCAACTTCGTCCGGCCGTCCGTCCTGGAGGTCGAGGCCGCGGAACGCTTCCTGGCAACGGTGCCGACGGCCGAGATGGTGAAGTTCACGAAGAACGGCTCCGACGCCACGACCGCCGCGGTGCGGCTCGCCCGCGCGGTCACCGGGCGTTCGCGCGTGGCGGTCTGCGGCGACCATCCGTTCTTCTCGGTCGACGACTGGTTCATCGGCACCACGCCCATGTCCGCGGGCATTCCGGCCTCGACCACCGAGCTCACCGTGGCCTTCCCCTACGGGGACCTGGCCGCCACGCGGGAGCTGCTCGACCGGTACGAGGGGGAGGTCGCCTGCCTGATCCTCGAACCGGCCGGACACACCGAGCCGCCGCCCGGGTACCTCACCGGGCTGCGCGAGCTGGCCGACCGGCACGGCTGCGTCCTGGTCTTCGACGAGATGATCTCCGGCTTCCGCTGGTCCGAGGCGGGCGCGCAGGGTCTGTACGGGGTCGTCCCCGACCTCTCGACGTTCGGCAAGGCGCTGGGCAACGGGTTCGCCGTCTCCGCGCTGGCCGGGCGCCGCGAGCTGATGGAGCGGGGCGGGCTGCGCCACTCCGGCGACCGGGTGTTCCTGCTGTCCACCACGCACGGTGCGGAGACCCACGCGCTCGCCGCCGCGATGGCCGTGCAGACCACCTACGTGGAGGAGGGCGTCACCGCGCGACTGCACGCCCTGGGCGAGCGGTTGGCCGCCGGTGTCCGCGAGGTCGCGGCCGGCGCGGGCGTCGGCGACCACGTCCTCGTACGGGGCCGGGCCAGCAACCTGGTCTTCGCGACCCTCGACGAGCGGGGGCGGCCGTCGCAGGAGTACCGCACCCTGTTCCTCCGGCAGCTCCTCGCGGGCGGGGTCCTCGCCCCGTCGTTCGTGGTGAGCAGCGCGCTCGACGACGCCGACATCGACCGGACCGTCGAGGTGGTGGCCGAGGCGTGCGCGGTGTACCGGAAGGCGCTGGACGCCGGGGACCCGGCCCCCTGGCTGGGCGGGAGGCCGGTGAAGCCCGTGTTCCGCCGCCTGGCGTGAGGTGCGGCGGCCCGTCCCTGACGTGACACGGCGTCAGGGGCGGGCCGTTGACGTGCCACGGCGTCAGGGGCGGTCCTCCCGGCCCGCGACGCGGTCGACGAGCCACGCGGTCGCCGGCACCACCGCGAGCGCCGTGCACCAGCCGCCCAGGGTGTCCGTCGGGTAGTGCGCGCCCAGGACGACCTGCGCCCAGCCCATCACGGCGCCCGCGGCCAGCCCCGCGGCGAGGACGAACGACGTGCCGGCCGCCCTGCCGAGGCCCGGTCTGCCCGTCACGAGCAGCGCCACCGCGAGGGCGAACGCGGTGAGGAAGGCGGTGTGCCCGCTCGGGAAGGACAGGTACCCGCCGTGGATGGTGCGTCCCACCAGGCGCTTGAGCAGCGTCGCCGTCACCACGCTCAGGCCGACCGCGGCGAATACGAAGACCGCCGCGCGCGGGCGCCGGAGCAGCAGGCAGACCGCCGCGGTGGCCGCGACCAGCAGCGCCGCTCCGGCCGGTTCCCCCAGGAAGTCCACGGCGTGGGCGAGGTCGTATCGCCACGGCCCCGCCCCGTCCGCCGCCGCCTGGAGCCGCGTGTCCACCGCGCTGGGCGCGCCGTCGCCGGCGTACCGGATCCCGAGCAGGCCGACCGCGAGTGCGGCGAGCGCCGCGAGCGCTCCGCACCAGGCGCGTAGTTCGGCCGGCAGCACCGTACGCCCCGGTCTTCCGGTCACCTGCCGGGCCGGGCCCGGTTCCACGTCCGCTTCGGCCAGGCGATCCACCGTGCGCTCCCCCGTCGTGTCGCGACTCCCCCTAGTCCCGTCACCCTAGCCAACCCCGGGCCGCGGCACGCCGAAGTCAGCCTGGACGTCGGGCGGTTCAGGAGTGCGCGAGATCGTCCCGGGGCGACGTGCCGGTGCGGGTGAGGGCTGCTGATCGTGCGGGACGCCTTCGACGGGAGCCGCCGGTGCGGGGAGTTCCAGCGCGGCCTCGGCGTGGCGAAGAACATCCTCGCCGCGCGCCTGCGCGACCTGGTCGCCGGCGGGGTCCTGGAGTCCGTGCCCGCCTCGGACGGCAGCGCCTACCGGGAGTACGTCCCTGACGGCTCCGTCGTGCGCAGAGTCCCCGCCGTCCCGCCGCCGGCGCACCGGCCGGGGGCGGGGAAGCGTGACGTGCGTGCGGTTCACCACCCCTGGCGCGATCATGAAGGCATGACACGCACCTTCGAAGAGCTCGTCGCCGAGGCCGCCGCGGCCTCGGTCGACGGCTGGGACTTCTCCTGGCTCGGCGGCCGGGCGAGCGAGGAACGGCCCTCCTGGGGCTACCAGCGGCTCCTGGGCGAACGGCTGGCGAGCGTCTCGGCCGGACTCGACATCCAGACGGGCGGCGGGGAGGTCCTGGGCGGGGTCCCGGTGCTCCCGCCGACCATGGCGGCCACCGAGTCGTGGCCGCCCAACGTCGCGCGGGCCACGGCGCGGCTCCACCCCCGGGGCGTGGTCGTCGTCGCCGATCCCGACGAGCCGCCACTGCCCTTCGGCGACGCCGCCTTCGACCTCGTGAGCAGCCGGCACCCGGCCACCGTGTGGTGGGCGGAGATCGCCCGCGTCCTGCGGCCGGGCGGCACCTACCTCGCCCAGCACGTCGGGCCCGCCAGCGTCTGGGAGCTGGTCGAGTGGTTCCTCGGGCCGCAGCCCGAGGCGGCCCTGCAGCGCCATCCCGACGACGAGACCTCGGCGGCCCGGGCGGCCGGTCTCGACGTCGTGGACGTGCGCGCCGAGCGGCTGCGCATGGAGTTCGACGACATCGGCGCCGTCGTCTGGTTCCTGCGCAAGGTCATCTGGATCGTGCCGGGGTTCACCGTCGAGGGTCAGATCCCCCGGTTGCGCGACCTGGACGCCCGGATCCGGGCGGAGGGACCGTTCGTGGCCCACTCCGCACGGACCCTGATCGAGGCCCGGAAGCCTTCCTCGCGGACGTAGGAGGTGTCGTGTCGGTCAGGCCGGGTACCGGGCGCCGAACCACTGCTCGGCGCCGTACTCCTCGAACCGTTCCACCTCGCTGAACCCGAGCTTCACCGCCAGGCGCACGGCACGGTCGTTGGCCGTCTGCGTGGTGAGGACCACGGGCTCGCCGGGGCGCGCCACGGCGCACCAGTCGAGTGCCGCCGCGCACGCCTCGGCGGCGTACCCGCGTCCCCACGCCTCCGGCAGGAGCATGTAGCCGAGCTCGGTCTCGCCACCCTCGGGGCGGACGTGCCCGCGGCGCTCCGCGGCGCGGCGGTCGAGGGTGATCACGCCGATCATCGCCCCGTCGAGCTCGATCACGAAGGCCCCGGGGCGCCGACCGGGCACCTCCGGCATCGTGCGGACGAGTTCCTCGCGCGGCCGGGGGCCACCGACGTAGGTGCCCACCTCCGGCGAGGAGAACAGGTCGAGGAACGCGGCGCGGTCCTCGGCCGCGGACTCACGCAGGACGAGGCGTTCGGTCCGTATCGGGGCGGGAGGCCAGGTGTCAGGTCCGAGTTCGGTCATGGCGGGCAACCTACCGCACGCCCGAGGGGTGGCCCGGTCCCGTCGATCACCACGACCAGGTCCTCCGGATGCCAGTGACGGACGTGCGCCTTCGGCGGGTTGAGGCGCACGCCGTGGTCGGGGGCGCTCGGGGTACGGGAGTGGGAGCGGTACCCGATGGCGCAGGCGCCCTGGCGGGCGGCCGACGCGGCGACGGAGGCGAACGAGGCGGTGCGTCCGGTCCTGACGTAGTGGGCCGCGGGACGGAGGTGGAGGGAGTTGCCGCCGGGGGCGAGGAGTTCCTCGAACACGGCGCCGAGGTGGGGGCTCTGGGAGATCTGGGTCATCAGGAGTCCGATGAGCCGGCCGCTGACGACGAAGTCGTCGCCGGGGGCGCGCGGTGCGATGAGCCGGCTGCGGTCGTCGGTCATCTCGGTGACGACGGGGATCCGGCGGCCGCTCGCCCGTTCCCGGGCCCTGAGGTGGAGGAGCGTGACGAGCGTGCGGTCGTCCGGGTCGGGGTGGCCGGGCCGGTGGTCGGGGCCGAGCACGATCACGGCGTCGTGGTCGGCGGCTTCCAGCGCGTCCGTGGTCCCCCGCAGCGTGGGGTCGCCGGGCCGGTGGAGCACCGTGAGGCCCGGGCCGGAGGCCGCGGCGACGGCCCGGATGCCGGCGAGGGTGGCGCCGCGCGGCTCGGCCACCACGTCGAGGGCCGACCCGGGCGGTGTGCGGAGGGCCAGTTGGGCGACGATCCGGGGTGCCCGGCGGTTCCAGCCGAGGAGGAGGAAGCGTTCGGGTCGTACGGGGACGTCGGGCGCTTCGTGCGGGAACGCCGTCGGGTCGTGGGGTGCGGGGGTCACCGACAGCCGGGTCGACCGTTCGTCCTCGGCGATCACGAGGAGGGCGTCCCCGGCGAGGAGCGGCGTGGCGCGGGGCGGGTTGAGCGCGACCGTGCCGTCGCCGTGGACGATGCCGACGGCGGTCGACACCGGGCAGGCGCGGGCCGCCTCGGCGAAGATGCGGCCGGGCAGGCCCGGTTCCCGGACGGTGTGGAACTCGTGCCCCGCGAAGTCCAGGAGTTCCTGGTGGACATGGGAGAGTCCGGGCTGCCGCGCGCAGTCGACGAGGAGCCGCGCGGCGATGTCGTCCATGTCGAGGACGGTGGCCCGGGGTCCGCCGGCGAGACGGGCCGCGGTGAGGTAGCGGTCGTCGCGGACGGCGGCGACGACCCGGACGGGTTCCTTCTCCCCCACCGCCGCCGCGAGGGACAGCAGGGTCTTGACGACCTCGGCGTCGTCGCGGGGGTCGTCACGGGGCAGGACGAGGACGCAGTCGGCCGTCGCCGGGCTCACGCGGCCGAGTGCGGCGGGATCGGTGGGCCGGCCGGTGCGGCAGACGATCCTGGTGCGGCCCGTGCCACCGACAGTGGCCTGGAGGTCCTCCTCCATTGCGGGTTTCTCGCGGTCGGCGAGGACCGCGACGACTCTGCGGCGCCGGTCGGTGCGTGCGGCGACGAGTTCGGAGACGACGGTGGGGATCTGTTCGGACCAGCCGAGTACGACGGTGTGTCCGCGCTCCAGGATCCTGGCGCGGCCCCGGTTGAGGGCGATGAGGTGGTCGGTGAGGCCGGTGGTGATGAGGCTGACCAGGGTGGAGACGTAGAAGAGCGCGATCAGGGCGAGGAGTACGGACAGGGCGACGCGCAGCGGCGGGCCGACCTCGCCGCCCAGGCGCATGGTCTGTCCGGTGTTGCGCCACACGGCCGCGATCCTGGAGCCGAGGGAGGCGGGGGTGTGCTGGTCGGTCCAGGCGAGGACCGTGCTGACGGGGACGACGAGCGCCAGGCAGACGAGGGCCAGCCAGCCGCAGAGCGCGGCGGTGCCCCGGGTGAGGGTGGTGTCGAACCAGTAGCGGAGGCGTTCCTCGGCGGAGTGGTTCCGGTGACGCCGGCGGGGAATCCGGCCCTGCGGCGCGGTCCTGGGAGACCGGGTTTCCCCGGTCCGGCCGGGAACGGGGCCCGGGGCGGCCTCACGCTGCCCGGGAACGACCTTTTTGTCTTCTTGTCGCACGTCAGCAGGGTGTCGCCCCGCCGTGGCCGGCGGGGCGACATCCGGGCATATTCATCCCTTCGTGATCACGCGTACGGATCGAAGGGGATGCCGGCGGGCTTCGCCTTGGCCAGGTGCGAGGCGAGGTTGCCGTCCTTGAGGCCGAAGACCGCGCTGCCGAAGTCCGCCTGCGTGAGCTTCTCGCGGACGCCGGCGGGGTAGCCGTTCCAGCCGACGAGACTCGGGAACTGCCAGGTGTGCTGGTGGTTCTCGGGCGGTTCGTCGTTCGTGTTCGCCGGGCGGAAGCAGTGGGTGCCGATGCCGTCCTTGTGGTAGACGACCTTCGGGTGGGTGCCGTCCCAGCGGATCCGGTCGCGGCCGTAGACGTTGAAGTCGCCGTGGGCGGACGTGGAGACGTACTGGGCCTGGTCGTTCTGCACCCAGACCACGACGTGCTCCCAGTCGTGCCGGTGTCCGCCGAGGCCGCTGCCGGCCACGGCCTGGTCCTTCTCGAAGTAGAGCCCGTAGATGATGGCGCACCAGCCGTTGTTGCACTTCGCGCGCGCGTACCCGTTGGTGTTCGTGAGGTCCGGGGCGTCACGGCACTGGCCGTTGAGCGCGCCGGAGGGCTTGAGGCCGCCGTTGAGCGTTCCGTCGGGGCCGATGGCGGGGGTGGGGTAGCAGCCGTCCGTGTCGTAGTCGAACGCCGGCTGGAAGGTCTGCTCCAGGCCGTCGGCGTCGGCGGGCAGGGCGGTGGGCGGTGCGGCGAGCGCGCTGCTCGGGAGGGCGATGATCAGCGCGAGGGCGCCTGCGAGGGCGAGCGCGCCCCTGGTGGCGTACGCGGGTGTCTTCACTGCGTCCCCTGGGTCGGTGGGCGTGGACCGAACCGCATCTTGGCATGTACACCCCACGCGCGCGAGGGTCGCGTCGTCGCGCGGCACGAGGATCTCCCGCAAATCGGGGCGGCGTACGCCCTCCAGGGGAGACTCGAATCGAGTAGACGATACGTATCGTCTCGCCTACTGTGGCCGTCATGACCACCGCATCCCCCGCACACATCGCCATGTTCTCCATCGCCGCCCACGGCCACGTGAACCCGAGCCTCGAGGTCATCCGCGAGCTCGTCGCCCGGGGCCATCGGGTCAGCTACGCCGTCCCCGCGTCCTTCGCCGAGAAGGTCGCCGAGACGGGGGCCACGCCCGTCGTCTACGGCTCCACCCTGCCGACCGACGACGACCCGGACGCCTGGGGCACCGAGCTGATCGACAACCTCGAACCGTTCCTCGCCGACGCGACGCAGGCACTGCCGCAGCTCGCCGAGGCCTTCGAGGGCGACCGGCCGGACCTCGTGCTCCACGACATCACCTCGTACCCCGCCCCCGTCCTCGCCCACACCTGGGGCGTGCCCGCCGTCTCGCTGTGGCCGAACCTGGTGCCGTGGGAGGGGTACGAGGAAGAGGTCGCCGAGCCGATGACCGCCGGACTCAAGGCCTCACCGCGCGGCCGGGCGTACTACGCGCGCTTCACGGAGTGGCTCGCCGGGCACGGGCTCGACACCGATCCCGACCGGTTCGTCGCCCGGCCGCGCCGCGCGGTCGTCCTCATCCCCCGGGCCCTCCAGCCGCACGCGGACCGGGTCGACGAGTCCGTGTACACCTTCGTCGGCGCCTGCCAGGGCGCCCGCGCCGGGCAGGGCGAGTGGCGGCGGCCGACGGGGGCGGAGAAGGTGGTCCTGGTCTCGCTCGGCTCCTCCTTCACCAAGCAGCCCGGCTTCTACCGGGACTGCGTGGCGGCCTTCGCCGGACTGCCGGGCTGGCACGTCGTCCTGCAGATCGGCAGGTTCGTCGACCCGGCCGAGCTCGGCGAGCTTCCGCCGAACGTCGAAGTCCACTCCTGGGTCCCCCAGTTGGCGATCCTGCGGCAGGCCGACGCCTTCGTGACCCACGCGGGCGCGGGCGGCAGCCAGGAGGGGCTCGCCACCGCCACCCCCATGGTCGCCGTGCCGCAGGCCGTCGACCAGTTCGGGAACGCCGACATGCTCCAGTCGCTGGGCGTGGCGCGCCACCTGCCCAGGGACGAGGTGACCCCCGAGCGCCTGCGCGAGGCCGTGCTCGGACTCCTGGGCGACCCCGAAGTGGCGCGCCGCGCACGGGAGATCCAGGAGTCGATGGCCCGTGAGGGTGGCACGCTCCGCGCCGCGGACCTGATCGAGGCGGAGCTCGCGTGACGCCGCACCGCACCGGACGCGGAGTCCGCGTGATGCCGTGCCCGACCGAGCGAGGAGGGCCGGGCGGGGCGAGGCGTAGGGTCATGTCATGTCCAAGACCGAGATTGACCGGGTGACCGCCGAGTTCTACGGCGCGTTCGACAACCGGGGCGGCAAAGCCGCCGACGTGGACCGGATCCGACGGCTCGTCCTGCCCCAGGGCGTCATCATCTGCACCGCGCCCACCTTCACCGCGTACTCAGTGGAGGAGTTCGTGGAGCCCCGCGCGCAACTGCTCTCCAGCGGACGGCTCGTCGAGTTCTCCGAGTGGGAGACCTCCGAGGAGACCCGGGTCGAGAGGGACGTCGCCTCACGGTTCGGCACCTACCGCAAGTCGGGGGTCTTCGACGGGAAGCCGTACGAGGGCGAGGGCACCAAGACGATCCAGTTCGTCCGGACGCCGGACGGCTGGCGCATCGCGGCCTTCTCCTGGTTCGACCACACCTGACCGGGACGCCGGTCCGTCGCCCGCCCCGCCCGGGCGGGGCGGGCGACGGACCGGCCGCCGTCAGACCACCGCTCCGGCCCCCGCGCGCCGGTGCGGCGCGGTGACGGCCGGGGCCGGGTGGCGGGTCTCCAGGGCGACGGCCAGCGGCATCGCCGTGAACACCGTCGACGCCATGCCGAGGACGACGCCCGCGAGCAGGGCCACGGAGAAGTCCGTGAGCGAGTCCCCGCCCAGGACCGCGAGGGCCACCAGGACGAACAGCGCGCCCATGCCGGTGTTGACCGTGCGGGGCAGGGTCTGGGCGACGGCCCGGTCGGCGAGGTCGGCGAGCGGCACGCCCCCGCCGCGGCGCCGCAGTTCGCGGAGCCGGTCGAGGACGACCACGGAGTCGTTCACCGAGTACCCGACGACGGTGAGCAGCGCCGCGAGGAAGACGCTGTCCACCGGCTTGCCCAGCCACGCGAACAGACCGACCACCAGCAGCACGTCCTGTGCCATCGCGGCCACGGCCGCCGTCGCGTACGTCCAGCGGAACCGCACCGTCAGGTACAGCAGCTGGGCCGCCACGGCCAGGCCGAGCGCGAGGAGGGCGTGGGTGCGCAGCTCCCCGCCGAGGCTCGGGCCGATCAGGTCGTCGCGCTCGACCGTCACCGGTCCCGCGATCCGGGTGAGCGCCTCGCTGATCTCCCGCTGTTCGCCGTCCCCGGTCTCGCGGACGCGCACCGAGACGTCGCCGTCGCCGGTCGTCTGCACGACGGCGTCGGGGAAGCCGGCTGCCGTGACGGCCGTACGGGCCGTGTCGGCGTCCACCGGGCGCTCGGCCGCGTACTGGACGACCCGGCCGCCGGTGAACTCGACGCCGAACTCCACTCCCCGCACGCCGATTCCGGCGAGGGCCACGAGCAGCAGTCCGGCGCAGCCTGTCAGCCAGCGGCGCCGGTGGTCCATGAGGCGCGGTACCCGGCGGGTGAGCCGGGTCCGCAGCCGGCCGAGCGCGGCCATGCCGGTGAGCGCGGGCCGCCGGCGGACGGCGGGCAGACGGAGTGCCAGGTCGGCGAGGAGCCGGGTGATCACCATCGCGGTGATCAGCGAGGTGAGGACGCCGATCGCGAGCGTCACGCCGAAGCCCTTGACGGGTCCCGTGGCGAAGACGAACAGCAGGCCGGCCGCGAGCAGGGTGGTGACGTGGGAGTCCGCGACGGCGCTCCACACCTTGCCGAACGCCGTCGCGACCGGCCTCCGCAGATCCTGCCCGGCCGCCCGGCCCAGCAGGGCGTACTCCTCCCTGGCCCGTTCGAAGACGAGGACGTTCGCGTCGACCGCGATGCCGACGGCGAGGACGAAGCCGGCGAGGCCGGGCAGGGTGAGGGTGGCGCCGAGGGCGACCACGGCGGCGTACGAGATCAGTCCGTACATCAGGAGCGCGACGGTCGCGAGGACGCCGAGGAGCCGGTAGACGACCATCACGAACAGGCCCGTGCACGCCAGGCCGATGACGGCGGCCAGGGCACTGGCCCGGATCGCCTCGGCGCCGAGCGTCGGGCCCACGGTGCTCTGCTCGACCGTCGTCACCGGTACGGGCAGCGCGCCGCCCTCGACGAGCGCCGCGAGGTCGCGTGCCTCCTCCCCGGAGAAGCCCCCGGTGATCTGTGCGGAGCCGCCTCCGATGCCCGCCCCGCAGGGGACACCGGCCTGCATGCCGGGCGCGGAGACGATCCGGTCGTCGAGGACGATGGCGACGCGGCGCGCCGGGTCCGCGGGGGCGGCGCAGGCGGCGGCGCCGGTCAGCTTGGCCCAGCCGTCCGCGGCGCGGTCGCGGAAGGAGAGGTCGACGGTCCAGCCTCGGACGGTGACGGTGTCGAGGACGGCCTCGGCGCCCTTGACGCCGTCTCCGGTGAGGGCGGGCGCGGCGAGGGCGAGGAAGCCGCCCGGGGTGTCGGGGTCCGCCAGGACGCGCGTCCCGTCGGCGGCGGCCGGTCGGGCGGGTCCCTGGGAGGCGCCGGTGACGGCGTGGAAGGTGAGCTGCGCCGTGCGGCCGATCGTCTCGGCCGCCTGGCGCGGGTCGCGCAGTCCGGGGAGTTCGACGACGATGCGGCGCTCGCCGGAGCGGGCCAGGGAGGGTTCCGCGACGCCGAGGCCGTCCACGCGCTTGCGGAGGACCTCCAGGGCGCGGTCGGTGGCCGCGGCGTCGGCGCGGGTGGTGGGTCCGTCCTCGGTCTGCAGGACGATGCGGGTGCCGCCCCGCAGGTCGAGTCCGAGGCGCGGCGGGGTGGTCAGGGTGATCCAGAGGGAGAGCGCGACGACGGCGAGCGCGAGGAGCGCGCGCCGGAGCGAGGCACGAGAGGACATGGGTTCTCCACGGGCGGGCGCACGGCCCGGCGGGCACCGCCTCCGGGAGACGGGCGCCCGCGGTCCGTGCGGGGGTGCGGTCGGATGCGCGTCGAGGACCGGTCCGTGGGCATGCCGGGGACCCGGACGGCGACGCGGGTGGACGTCAGCTGTGCCGGGTGGAGGGTGGGCCGCGCGGTACGCGCGGGCCGTGGGCGCCGCCGGGCGGCGCGCGCTCGCGGCGCGGGTCGCCTTCGAGGAGGCCGCGCGCGGGTACGGAGGGGGCGGTGGGCGCGGCGGCCGGAGCGGCGGGCGCGGCCGGGAACCGTACGGGGTTCTCGACGGCGGCCGGGAGACCCACGACGGCGGCGGCGGAGAGCTGCGGCTCCTGGGGGGCCGCTCGGGGTACGCCGTGGGCGGCGGCGTGCGGGGGGACACCCACGGGCGGGGTGCCCTGGGGCGAGGTGCTCGCGAACGGAAGGGCCGCCGCGCGCACGGCGCCCGTCGAGGTGGCGTGCGCGACGGAGCCGGCCGAGATGCCGCCCTGTGCGACGGCGCCCGACGAGGCGTCCCCTTGTGCGACGGCGCCCGCCCCGCGGAGGGCGTGACGTCCGGGGCTCGCCGGGACGGGGTCCCGCAAAACGGTCTGCCGGACGGCGTCCGCCGTGCGCAGGTCCCGCGGCGGTTCCGTCGAGGACGGGACGGCGAGCAGGGACCAGAGCACGCACAGGATCGCGGGAACGAGGGTCGCGAGGCGCCGAGCCGAACCGCCCACCGTGCCCTCCCCGTCGCCTCGTGATCGTCCGTGCGGCCTCAGCCTATGCGGGGCGCCGGGCGGCCGGGCAGCGGGTACGCACGACGGTTGAGTACGGGGCCGTGCCCGGCGGTTGAGTACGGATGCTCATGTCCGGGGCCGCGGGGTCCCGGGACGATGGGTCCGTCACCGTACCGCCTCGCCTCCAGGGGGCCTCCCGTGCTCAGCCGCATCGCCGCCCACGTCGTCCCGTTCTTCGGGCGGCTGACCGTCACCTCGGACCCCGGGGCCCGTGTCGAGCCGGGCAGCATCCTCGTCGTGAACCACACCTCGCTGGCCGACCCGGCACTCGTCCTGGCCGCGCTCCGCAGACGGCTGGCCGTGGAGCCCGTCCTGCTGGCCACGTCCGGCCTGTGGCGGATCCCGGTCCTCGGCCGGGCGCTGACCCGCGAGGGCCATGTGCCCGTCCACCGCAACTCGGCGCGCGCCGCCGCGGCGCTCGACCACGCGGCGGTCGCGCTCGCCTCGGGGCGGAACGTGATGCTGTACGCGGAGGGGCGCATCCCGCCGCGCCGGGACGCCGCCGAGAACCCGCCCGAGACGTTCCGTACGGGCCTCGCGCGGCTCGCGCGGGCCACGGGCGCGCCGGTCGTGCCGATCGGCCAGGCCGGAGCGCGGCGGATCACCTCGGGCGGGCGGGCGAAGCAGCTCGCGGGGGTGCTCACCGCACCCGTGCGCAGGCCTGGCCTGCACGTCCACATCGGGACGCCGCTGCGTCTGCCGGACGACGTGGCCGCCGCGACGGAGCTGGCGCACGGCGCCGTGACCGAGGCCTGGCGGACGGCCGCGGGGGCGCTGGGCGAGCCGGCGGCCCTCGTCGGCGGGGGACGGACGGCCGGTCCGCGGGGCTGAGCGCCGGAGGCCTCCGTCAGGCGGGACCGTCCTGGACGCGCGCCGGCGGGGCCTCGGCCCGTACCCTCGCGTCCGCGTCCGCCAGCCAGAACAGCAGCGGGGACAGGGCGAGTTCGAGGGCGCCGAGCGCCAGCTGGAACCCGTGCGGCCGTCCCTCCACGGCGAGGGAGAGGAGCCTCCCGAGCGCTCCCAGCAGGAACACGGCGGTGAGGGCCCGTACGGCCCCGGCGGGGATCGGCGACCGTCGCGCCGCCCAGAGCCAGGCGAGCCCGTACCCGGCGAAGGTCGCGCCGAAGAACCGGCCGAGGCTGTCGACCGTCGGACCGGCCGACTCGGCGCCGGGAATCGCGGCGTTGCCGAGCAGGACGTGGAGGAGTCCGATCGCCACGCACGCGTACCCCATGGCGAGGACGAGTCCCCGAAGTGCCTTGGCTCTGGTCATGCCCGCGACCCCCATCAAGTAGACACGCGTCCAGTAGTGGCGCCGGCGTCAGCGTACGGCCCCTTACTGGACACATGTCAAGTAGCATGGCGGCGTGCCTCCCCGCCGACGCCTCAGCCCCGCCGAACGCCGCGCCCAGCTCCTGGACGTCGCCGCCCGGCTCTTCGCGGCCCTGCCGTACGACGAGGTGCTGATGGAGGAGGTCGCCGAGCGGGCCGGGGTCTCCCGCGCCCTCCTCTACCAGCACTTCCCCGGCAAGCGGGACCTCTTCGCCGCGCTCTACCAGGAGGCCTCCGAGCAACTCCTCGCGCAGACGCGGCTCGACCCCGCCGACACCCTGGTCGAGCAGCTGACGCAGGGCCTCGACACGCACATCGCGTACTTCGCGGAGAACCGCCACACCGTTCTCGCGGCGAACCGCGTCCTGGCCGGCGACCGCCTCGTCCAGACGATCATCACCGGTGAACTCGACGCCCTGCGGGAACGCCTGCTCGGCGTGCTGCCGCTCGCCGACGACCGGACGAGGGAGGCCGTGTCGGGCGTCCTGAAGAGCTGGCTGGTCTTCGTGCAGGTGCTGTGCGTGGACTGGCTCACCCGCGAGACCTGCACCCGCACCGAACTGCGCGACGTGTGCGTCGGCGCGGTCGTGGGCGGCCTCCGGCCCCTGCTCGACGAGGACCCGGCTCCCGACTGGCCCCGCTGACCGGCCGCGCCCCTCAGAAGACCGACAGGCCCGTGATGGTCGTGAAGCGGTCGAGAGCGGTCACGCCCGCCACCGAGTTGCCCCGCCTGTCCAGGCCCGGGCTCCACACGCAGAGGGTGCAGCGGCCCGGGACGACGGCGACGACCGCTCCCCCGACGCCGCTCTTGCCGGGGAGCCCCACCCGGTAGGCGAAGTCACCGGCCGCGTCGTACGTGCCGCAGGTGAGCATCACGGCGTTGACCTGCTTGGCCTGACTGCGGGTCAGCAGACGGCTGCCGTCGGCGCGGAGCCCGTGCCGGGCCAGGAAGCCGGTGGCGAGGGCGAGGTCGGCGCAGGAGGCCTCCAGCGAGCACTGGCGGAAGTACTCGGTCAGCAGCTCGGGCACGGGGCCCGTGATGTTGCCGTAGGAGGCCATGAAGTGGGCGAGGGCCGCGTTGCGGTCGCCGTGGGCCGCCTCGGAGTCGGCGACCCCGGTGTCGAAGGCGAGCTCAGGGTTCCCGCTCTCGGCGCGCAGGAAGGAGAGCAGGGTTCCGGAGGCGTCGCCGGTCAGGCGGTGCAGCCGGTCGGTGACGACGAGCGCGCCGGCGTTGATGAACGGGTTGCGGGGGATGCCGTGTTCGTACTCCAACTGGACGAGGGAGTTGAACGGGTCGCCGGAGGGTTCCCGGCCGACGTGCGCCCACAGTGCGTCGCCCTCTCCGGCGAGGGCGAGCGCGAGGGTGAAGACCTTGGTGACGGACTGCGTGGAGAACGGGCGGCGCCAGTCCCCCACGCCGTAGACCGTGCCGTCGAGCTCCGCCACGGCCATGCCGAAGTCGCGCGGGTCACCCGCCGCGAGCGCGGGGATGTAGTCGGCCGGCGTACCCCGGTCGGTGAGCTCCGTGAGCTCCTCGGCGATGCGGTCGAGGACGGGCTGGAAGGAGGTGTTCGCGGTCACGCGCCGCCCCGGGCGCCCCGGTCGGCGGCCCCGGCCGGCGCGGAGAGCGCCGCGGCCAGGCCGAGATCGCCGCCGTCCGGCACGGCGAAGTAGCGGGCGACGTCGGCCTCCGTGACCTCGGCGAGGGTCGCGGGGGTCCAGTGGGGGTCGCGGTCCTTGTCGACGACCTGGGCCCGGATGCCCTCGACGAGGTCCGGGGTGGTGAGGGCCGCGCAGGAGACCCGGTACTCCAGGTCGAGGACCTCCTCCAGGGAGGCGAGGGCACGGGAGCGGCGGAGGGTGGCCAGGGTCGCCTTGAGAGCGGCCGGGGACCGCCCGAGGAGGGTCTCGGCCGTCTCCTTCGCGGCGGGCACCCCGCTCTCGAAGAGGCGCTCGACGATCTCCTCGACGGTCGGGGCGGTGTAGCAGGCGTCGATCCACTCCCGCTGCTCGGCGAGGACGCCGGCCGGCGGGGCGACGGCGTGCCGGGCGAGGGCCTCCCCGGCGGGCAGGTCCGTCAGGTCGCGAGCCAGGGCGGGCAGTTCGGCCGAGGGCACGAAGGCGTCGGCGAGGCCTGTGAGGATCGCGTCGGCGGCGCCGACGGGGGCGCCGGTGAGGGCGAGGTGGGTGCCGAGCTCGCCGGGGGCGCGGCCGAGGAGGTGGGTGCCGCCGACGTCGGGGACGAAGCCGATGCCGGTCTCGGGCATGGCGACCCGGGAGCGTTCGGTGACGACGCGGACGGAGCCGTGCGCGGAGACGCCGACGCCGCCGCCCATCACGATGCCGTCCATGAGGGCGACGTAGGGCTTCGGGTAGCGGGAGACGCGGGCGTTGAGGTGGTACTCGTCCCGCCAGAAGGCCGCGGAGGCGGAGCCCCCGGCGCGCGCGTCGTCGTGGATGGCGCGGATGTCGCCGCCGGCGCAGAGGCCTCGCTCCCCGGCGCCTTCGATGACGACCGTGGTGACGGCCGGATCGTGCTCCCAGTCCGTGAGCGCGCCGTCGACGGCGCGGACCATGGCGTGGGTGAGCGCGTTGATGGCGCGGGGCCGGTTCAGGGTGATGAACCCGGCGCGGCCCTCCGTCCGGAGGAGCACGTCGGGAGTTCCGGTCGGCACGATCACTCGGTCCCTTCGGGTGGCACGGCTCTGTGTCCCGGCCACCGTACCGGGGCGTGCCGCACCGCCCGGGACGGGGTGCGGGGGCGGGAAGGACTCATCCGCTTCTCGCGGATCCTGATTGCGCGGTGCGCGGTCCGGTGACGGCCGCTGCTCCGCGTCCTCACGCCGAGTCCTTCCCGTCACCTCCATGGAACCACCGGCGGGACAGGGGCGCGAACGCCGGTTTCCCACCGGTGTGCACGGGACGTGGCCACGGGTGGCCACGTCCCGTCGCCCGGGTCTCAGGCGGGCAGCAGGTCCTGCGGGATCCGGACCTGCCGGGGGGTGGACAGGCGCAGCTCGATGATGTCCCGGACGGTGGGCCACTCCTCGTCGAGGACCGAGTAGAAGGCCGTGTCGCGGACGGCGCCGTCGAGGCCGCGGGAGTGGGCCCGGCGGATGCCCTCGCAGGTCGCCCCGAGGCGTTCGATGGCGATTCTGGACCGGGTGTTGCGGGCGTCGGCGCGCATCGTGATGCGCCGCACCCCCCACGCCTCGAAGGCGTGCCGGAACATGAGGTACTTGGCCTCGGTGTTGATCCCGGTGCCCCGGGCGTCGCCGGCGATCCAGGTGTTGCCGATCTCGGCGGCGTCCGGGACGGCGGTCAGCGGATCGCCGTGGGGCATGCCGGGGACGGGCGGCCAGACCAGCGGGCCCCGCCAGTAGTCGAGTTCGAGGAAACGGGTCGAGCCGATGACTCGCTCGTCGGCCGTACTGACCAGGGCGAAGGGCAGGCACCGGCCTGCCGCCTGATCGGTGAGGGCACGGGCGATGTAGTCGAGGGCCGATTCGAAGCCGTCGGGTACGGGGGTGAAGGCGTAGGCCGATCGGTCCGCCCCGCCGGCCCGGGCGAGGGCTTCGGCGTGCCGCATCGCCAGCGGCTCCAGGCGCACGGAGCGCCCGGTCAGGAGAACAGGTACTGGCACGGGTCCTCGGGTCTTTCACGGGCAGGGACGACCACCACCACGGAGAGGCCGTGGCGGCAGCAGGAGGGGGTTCTCGTCCGGTGCCGACAGTGTCGTGAGAACGACAAATGAGCAGGTAAAACGGTTCGCCACCGGGTGCGAGGAGGATCAGTATGCAGCCACAACCGCTCCGAGAACAGAACCCCGGGAGAACCCGCGTCCACGCGGGAGTGAAGCCTCCGGTACGCCCGGCCCGGACGGTCTCACGGGCCGGACGGGGCCGCCCGCCAGTCGGACGGCCCTTCGGCTCAGACGCAGGTGGGATGGCCCCAGCCGTCGGCGTTCTTGGCGATGGTCTCGCCCTTGTCGTAGGCACGACCACAGCGGCAGCGGCCCGGGAATTTCGCGTTCAGGGTGCCGCCGGACGGGCGAGTCCTGCGGGCCTGACCCCCGCCGGCGCTCGGCGAGCCCGTACGGGGCGCAGAGGAGCGCGCCCGGGGCGTGGAGGCGCGTGCGGCGGGCTCCGCCGGGGGCAGCTCGGAGCCGCCCGCGGAGGCCAGGGGCTCCTGCGTCCGGGCGGAGTGACTGGCGGCGCGGTCGGCGGCGTCGTTGAGGGGGTCGCCGTCGACCTGGTGCGCGGGGACGTACACGAAGTCGACGTCCCGGCCGGTGAGCAGGGCGTCGATCCGTACGACCAGGTCCTTGTTGGCGACCGGGGTGCCCGAGGCCGTCTTCCAGCCCTTGCGGCGCCAGCCGGGGAGCCAGGTCGTGACGGCCTTCATGGCGTACTGCGAGTCCATGCGGACCTCGGCGGGCACGGCCGGGTCGAGGGCCTCCAGGAGACGCTCCAGGGCCGTGAGTTCGGCCACGTTGTTGGTCGCCCGGCCGAGGGGGCCGGCCTCCCAGCGGTCGATCGCTCCGTCGGCGCGGCCGATGACCCATGCCCAGGCCGCGGGGCCGGGGTTTCCCTTCGACGCGCCGTCGCACGCCGCGATGATCTTCTCCACCATCCCACGATCCTGACACGCCGGCGGGGGTGGGCGGTCCCACCCCCGTCGGCGCCCGGCCGGGGCCGGGTCAGAAGTCTCCGTAGTTGACCTGCCAGGTGGGCAGGCCCATCCGCCGCCACAGGGCGACGACGCGGTCGCGGTCGTCCAGGGAGACCCGGACCGCGTACCGGTGGCGGACATGGGCGTCGAAGAGCTCCGCCTTCACCAGGTCGTCGCCGCGCCCGTCGCCGGAGGGACGCATCCACAGCTCGTCGTACGGCACCTCGTGGCGGGCGAGCCAGCTCTCGGTGAGGGCCCGGTGGTCCTCGCTGCGCCCGGACAGCAGGACGATCCGGTCCTGCCGGCTCTGCCGGAAGGCCCGCAGGGCGTCGCGCACGGAGGCGTTGATCAGGTCGCGGTCGCAGCGGCTGAAGTCGTACGGGCCGCGGTCGACGCGCAGCGCGAGGGTGCCGTCGATGTCGCACAGGACGGCGGTGGGCAGGCTCGGGTCGGGGACGTAGGGCGCTCCGACGGTGGGGCGGTCGTTGAGCCAGTCCGCGGTGAGCCGCCAGCCGCCCCGCGTGGCCTTGGCGTGCTTCTCGGCGAGGATGCGGATGATCTCCTCGCCGACGGGCCGGTCGCGGGCGGCGTCGCGGCGGACGCACTCGTCGGCGGGGACGTCGGTGAAGTCGTGGACGGCGAAGGTGGCGAGGCCGCCCACGGCGGCCTTCAGCCGCTTGGGGATGTACGGGGTCAGATGCGTGTTGTCGACGACCACGTCGAAGCCGTCGTCGACGGCGGCGCGGACGGCCGCGTCCTGGATGCCGAGCACGGTCTGCTCGTGCTGGTGGGACCGGCCGCGGTCCGGCGAGGGGACGTCGAGCATGGCGCGGAGGTCGTCGAGGTTGACGCGGCGCATCCGGCCCTCGGCGGCGGCCTGGAGGGCGCGGGCGGCCGTCGTCTTGCCGGAGGCCGGGAGGCCGGTCATGAGGTGGACGACAGGCACGGTCAGTTCTCCTGGTCGTGGGCGAAGGGGTCGGTGGCCTCGGGGCGCAGCTGGCGCCACACGAGGAGGTCGGTCGGGCGGCCGTCGAGGCGCAGGAAGAGGAGGGCGCGCAGGGCGCGGTCGGTGAGGCCCGCGGCGGCGCGGGCGAAGGCCGCCCGGTCGCCGGCGAGGTGGGCGAGGCGTGCGTAGGCCTCGTCGACGGCCCGCTCGCGGTCCGCCGCGGCCGTCTCCAGCCGGGTGATCACCTCGCGCACCCAGGCGTCGAACTCGTCCGGGACCTGTTCGAGGAGGGCGTCCAGGGGCTTGCCTCCGGAGGCCTCGACGTCGGTGAGGGCGCAGCCGAGGCCCTTGGCCAGCTCGCCGGCCGGGAGGCCGGCGAAGCGCTGGATGCCGTGGCCGCGCCAGATGTCGCGCTCGGTGACGCCGGTGAGCACCTTGTGCAGGCGCACGTACTCGCTGAGCTTGGCCTTGGCGCGCAGGCCGGAGGCGAAGCGCAGGACGAAGCCCTCGGCGTCGGTGCCGGTGGCCCGTGCGCCGCCGGGGAGCGTGTTGGACTCGGTGAGGGCGACGAGCTCGTCGACGCGCATGGCGGGCCAGGTGCGGACGACGGAGCCGAGGGGGCGCCAGCCCTCGGCGGCCTCGGCGAGGGGCAGTTCGGTGCCGTCCGGGCGGAAGGCGGCGAGCAGCACGAGGTCGCGGCGCTCGCCGTAGTTCACGACGATGCGGTTGCCCGGGTAGAGCATCTCGGCGAGGTAGGTGACGCCGGAGGTCAGGCCCGTGGTGTCGGCGGCGTCGAGCCGGCGCTGGGCCCAGGTGGCCTGGCCGCTGGTGAAGGAGCCCTTGGAGGCGACGTGCCAGCGGTCGGCGTAGTGGAACACCACGGCGAGGCTGCCGTCGACCTTGTCGTAGACCTCGAAGGGCTCGTCGGGGAGCGGCGGCGCGTAGGGGCGTCCGCCGGCGTGTTCGGAGAGGTTGAAGAACTTGGGGAGGGGGAGCGCCACGATCCGCCCGGTGGTGTCGTCGGCGACGAGCCCGCGGCAGCGGGTGGTGGCCCGGTTCCAGTGCTGGGCGTACTGGCACGCGCGCGTGTAGGTGTAGATCGACAGCGGCAGCTCGGGGTGCCGCTTGCGCGTGACGTGCCCGTCGGTGATCGCCGCGGCGAGCTCGTCGGACGGCATCAGGTCGTGCAGAGTCAGGGTCGCCTGGCTCATGGGGTCCCTCCCGTGTGGTTCGGTGATCCATTCTCCGGGGGAAGGGCGCCGGAGGACACCGAATTTCATGGGAGGGCACGGGTGCGGGGTGCCGATCCGGCTCCCGAACCGGGGCGTGTCGGTGGTGCCCCGTAGACTCGCCGTCTGCCCGTCGGTGACGGATCCGGCGCAGACAGAGGAAGCGAGCCCCATGAACCACGCGGACGGCACGGCACCGATCTACGCCGAGCTCATACGGGAGCGGGGGGACGTTCCCGGTGACGTCCGTCAGGTCGCCGAGGAGGTCATGCGGGATCTGAGCCGCGTGATCCAGATGCCTCCGCAGGGGATCCCGGGGCAGCAGGGCGCCGTCGCGCACGCCGGTGTGGCGCACCCCGGTGCCGGTGGCCCGATGGGCGTCGGCGGACCCGGGGGCATGGTGGGCCAGGCGGGCGCCGTCGTCCCGCACCGGCCGATGCGCTGACCCCGTCCCCGGTTCCCGAGCTGGCTTCCGGGCCGTTGTCGGTGGCGTGCGGCATGCTGCCTCCCGAGGTGGCCCGAGCCGCGCGGTGGACGGGTCTCGTACGGTGACACAGGGGATGACGACATGGCCGAGGTACTGCTCTTCCACCACTCGCTGGGCCTGACGGAGGGCGTCCGCGCGTTCGCCGACGGGCTGCGGCGGGCCGGGCACACGGTGCACCTGCCCGACCTGTACGACGGCCGTACGTTCCGGGAGCTCGAGGCCGGCGTCGGGTACGCGCAGGAGGTCGGTTTCGACACGATCGTCGCGCGGGGCGAGAAGGCGGCCGAGGGCCTGCCCGAGGCGATCGTGTACGCCGGGTTCTCGCTCGGCGTCCTGCCCGCGCAGAAGCTGGCGCAGACCCGGCCCGGGGCCGTCGGCGCGCTGCTGTTCAGCGCCTGTGTGCCGGTCGGCGAGTTCGGCGCGGCCTGGCCGGAGGGCGTGCCCGCGCAGGTGCACGGCATGGACGCCGATCCGTTCTTCGTCGGCGACGGGGACCTGGAGGCGGCCCGCGCCCTGGTGGCGGGCGCCCGGGACCGGGAGCTGTTCCTGTACCCGGGGACGGCCCACCTGTTCGCCGAGGTCGGCACGGCCGACCACGTGCCGGAGGCGACCGCGCTGTGCGCCGAGCGGGTCCTGTGCTTCCTGGACGCCCTCGACCGCTGAGCCTCGCGGGCCGTCCTCGCGGGCCGTCCTGGCGGTCCGTCCTGCGGTCCGTCCTCGCGGGCCGGTCCTCGCGGCGCGGCGGGGTCAGCCGATCGGTGGACCCCTGTGTCGGCCGTCCCTCCGTCCGGGAGGGGCCGGGCGGCGGACCGGGGTGAGCGGGTCGCGGGCGGAGGATCGGGGCAGGGCGCGGACCCCCGGCGGGGCCGTCCGCGCGGTCGCCGTACCGAGGAGTCCGTCATGCCGAAGTTCCGCCGTTCGTCCCGTGCCGCCCGGGTGCTGGTGCCCGGCGCGGTGGCTGTGGTCCTGCTCGCGGGCTGCGCCCGGGGCTCCGGGGGGACCGCCTCGGCCGCCGGCACCACGGCACCCGCCGGGGCCTCCCCGTCCGCCGGACCGTCGGCCCCCGGCGCCTCCGTCCCGCCCGCCACCGGAGCACCCGCCCCGGGCACGCTGCTCGTCACCGACTTCGGCTCCGACACGGTCACCTTCGTCGACCCGGCGCGGGGCGCCACCGGTTCCGTGAAGGTCGGCACCGCTCCGTACGGCCTGGTCGTCGGCGGGGACGGGCGGGCCTGGGTGGCGACCGCCGAGGGCGTGGCCGTCGTGGACACGGCGAGCCGCGAGCGCCTCGCGCTGATTCCGTACCGGACGGACACCGGGCCGGTGACCACCGGTGAGTACCGGGGCGGCGGCATGGGCATCGCGCTCGCCCCGGACGGGCGGCGGGTGTACGTGGGGGTCAACGTGCCCGGCGGGAACGGCACCCTGGAGGTCGTCGACACGGCGGCGCTGGAGGTCACGGACGTCGTCCCGGTCGGCCGGCGCCCGTTCGACGTGGACGTCTCGCGGGACGGCGCCGAGGTGTACGCGACGAACCACGACTCGTTCGACGTGACGGCCGTCGCGGCGGGTACGCTCGCACCGCGCCGGATCGAGGTGGCCCCGTACGGCACGGAGGGCGGGCTCGGCTCCTGGCTCAAGCCGCACTACACCGCCGTGCGGCCCTCGGACGGGAAGCTGCTGCTGCCCTTCGAGGGCGAACGGCTCGCGGTGGTCGATCCCCGGACGGGCCGGACGACGATCGAGCGGATGACCGCGAACACCCATCAGCACGGCACCACCGTGACCGCCGACGGCACGCTGCTCACGGTCGGCACCGGACCGATCGACCCGTCCGAGGACGAGGGGCCCTCCCTGACGGTGCGCACGCCCGGCGGCGCCGAGCGGGTCTACCCGCTGGAGGGCCCGCACGAGAGCCTCGCCGTGTCCGCGGACGGCCGCACCGCCTATGTGACGGGCGGCTTCACCCGGGACGGGTACTGGGACGGTCTGAGCGTCGTCGACCTCGACACGGGTGACACCCGCCGGCTTCCGGCGGGCTCGCGACCGCTGGGCATCGTGGTCCTCTGACGCCCGCCGGGCCGCAGCCCCTCAGCGCTGGGGCGGCAGCACCGTGAGGACGCGCTCCACGAAGGCCTTGAAGTCGGCCATGAAGTCGGTGAGGAACTGCTGGGTCGTCGGGTCGGTGACCTCGCCGTCCTCGTCGAACAGCCCGGGGGTGAACTGGATGTACGCCTCCGGGGCGTTCATCTGTGGGGAGTTGCAGAAGCTGAGCACCGAGCGGAGGCTCTGCTGGGCGACGGCCGTGCCGATCTTGCCGGGCGAGGTGCCGATGACGGCGGACGGCTTGTGGGTGAAGGAGTTGGTGCCCCAGGGGCGGCTGGCCCAGTCGATGGCGTTCTTGAGACCGCCGGGGATGGACCGGTTGTACTCGGGGGTGACGAAGAGGACCGCGTCGACGGCCGCGATGGCCTCCTTGAGGGCCCTGCCCTCCGGCGGGTAGTCGGCGTCGAAGTCGTGGTTGTACAGCGGGAGGTCCTTGATGGGGATCTCCCCGAACTCCAGGCCCGGCGGTGCCACGCGCAGGAGGGCGCGGGACAGGATCCTGTTGATGGACTTCTCCGACAGGCTGCCGACGAAGTAGCCGACCTTGTACGTGGTCATGCGCGCTGTTCCGCCTTCCGTGGGGGCCGTGCGGTCTCCTTCCGCAACGTAACCCGAAGAGCGATACACAACCAATCACGATAAAAAGGGTGAAACGACGCTCATACGGAAGGGCGGACAGCGTGACGCGACCGAGGATCCTCGTGGTGGGCGCCGGTTTCGCCGGAGTGGGCTGCGTACGGCGGCTCGAACGGCGGCTCAGGGAGCGGGAGGCGATGATCACGCTCCTGTCGCCGTTCGCGTACCAGCTGTACCTGCCCCTGCTCCCCCAGGTCGCCGCGGGCGTCCTGACCCCGCAGTCGGTCGCCCTGTCGCTGCGGCGCAGCCGGCGGCACCGGACCCGGATCGTCCCGGGCGGTGTGGTCGGGATCGACACGGCGGCGAAGGTCTGTGTGGTGCGGACGATCTCCGGCGAGTACGTGACGGAGCCGTACGACCATCTGGTGCTCGCGCCCGGCAGTGTGACCCGCAGCTTCGACATCCCGGGACTCGCCGAGCACGCGCGCGGGATGAAGACGCTCGCGGAGGCCGTGTACATCCGGGACCACGTCATCGCCCAGCTGGACCTGGCGGACGCGAGCAACGACGACGAGGAGCGGGCCGCGCGGCTGCGGTTCGTCGTGGTCGGCGGCGGTTACGCGGGGACGGAGACGGCGGCCTGCCTCCAGCTGCTCACGTACAACGCGGTCAAGCGGTACCCCCGGCTCGACCCCGCCCTCATCAAGTGGCACCTGGTGGACATCGCGCCGAAGCTGATGCCGGAGCTGGGCGACAAACTGGGCGCCGCCGCCATGGACATCCTCACGAAACGCGGCATCGAGGTGTCCCTCGGCGTGTCGGTGGCCTCGGTGGACGACGAGAACGTGACGCTCACGGACGGGCGGGTGCTGCCGAGCCGGACGCTGATCTGGACGGCCGGGGTGGCCGCGAGTCCGCTGATCGGCACGCTCGGCGCGGAGACCCTCCGGGGCCGGCTCGCCGTCTCGGCGGAGATGGACGTGCCGGGGCTCGACGGGGTGTGGGCGCTCGGCGACGCGGCGGCGGTCCCCGATCTCGCCAAGGGCGAGGAGGGGGCGATCTGCCCGCCCACCGCCCAGCACGCGATGCGGCAGGGCAAGGCGGTCGCCGACAACCTGGTCGCGCGCCTGCGGGGCGAGCCGACCCACCCGTACACGCACAAGGACCTGGGCCTCGTGGTGGACCTGGGTGGGATGGACGGGGTGTCGAAGCCGCTCGGCGTGGAGCTGCACGGGGCTCCCGCGCAGGCCGTGGCGCGCGGCTACCACTGGGCGGCGCTGCGGACCAACGTGGCCAAGACCCGGGTGATGACGAACTGGCTGCTCAACGCGGTCGCGGGCGACGACTACGTACGGACCGGGTTCCTGGCCTCGAAGGCGGGGACGCTGCGGGACTTCGAGTACACCGACGCGTATCTGACGCCGGAGCAGGTCCGTGAGCACACGGGGTCGTTCCGCGGGGCGGTCGGGTCGGGCGACGGGAAGTGACCGGTGCGGCGCCGGGAGCGTGCTCCCGGCGCCGCGGGTCCGGTCACCGCGCCAGCACCGCCGCCGGGCCCATGACGACGACGGGGTCCGCGGCCGGGTCGAGGGCGCGCAGGAGCGTGCGCAGCGCTTCCCGCTCCAGAGCGATGCAGGCCTGCGTGGGTCCGCCGTGGTCGACGTGGATCCAGACGCCGCCGCCCTTCTCCTCGCCGAGGGGGCGTTCCTTGTCGAGCGGTGTGCGGCCGGGCACCCGGTTGTAGTCGATGGCGATCACATGGTCGAAGGAGCCTTCGAGGGGTTCGCCGGAGAAGCCGGTGCCGCTGATGGCGAACTCCTCGTCCTCGTCGTACGGGAGCCGGGAGCCGGGGTCGGGCAGCAGGCCGCCCGCGTCGCCGATGCCGAAGACCCCGATGGGGGTGCGCAGGTCGCCGGCGTTGTGGTCGTCGGTCCAGCCCTCCAGGGCGTTGTGCGCGGGCCAGGGTCCCGCGGCCGCGGTCCACCGGCCGGACGGGTCGCGCCGGTAGAGGGTGGCGGTGGCCGTGCTGGAGTCCGCGGTCCCGCCGGTGACGACGAAGGCCTGGGCCGCGCCGTCGGGCACGAGGGCCTGGGTGGCGGCGCCGAGGCCGGGGATCCGGGGTGTGGGGACCGGGGCGGAGGCGAGGTTGTTGCCGGCGCCCGCGGCCGGCGGGGCCGGGGCGGGTCGGGCGTCGCCCGGGACGGGTGCGTGCGTGGGGGTGGGTGCGGCGGGCGCGGGTGGGGTGGGGCTCGCGCAGCCGGTGAGCAACAGGGCCGCGCACAGTGTGCCGGCGCTCAGCAGCGCGGGGGCGCCCTTGCGGACGGGCATGGGACGGCATCCTCCTGGCCGGGGGCAGTGGTGGCGATCCGTACCCGTTCGGCGTGCGGTGCTGCCGCCGTGCCCGCGCGCTCACCCGGACGGACGCGTTTCCCCGGTCCGGAACGAGGTTGACCGGACGGCCCCGGCACGCTTGTCTGCGGGCATGAGTGATTGTCGTATCGAACAGGCGCGGACCGAGGAGCAGCTCGCCGACTGGCGGGCCGTGCACAACACGATCATCCCCACGGCGGTGCTCTCCACCGAGGACGTGCGGGAGCGCGCGGGCCGGAACCGGCTGGACGTCGCGTACCTCGGGGACGTGGCGGTGGGGTGTTCGACGGTGCGCCCGCCGGACGAGGAGACCCCGGCGGCGACCGTGATCGCGCGGACGCTGCCCGGGTACCGGGGGCGGGGGTTCGGGACCGCGATGTACGAGCGGGGCCTGGCGCACGCGCGGACGCTGAGCGACGAGGGCGTGGAGACGGTGGTGCTCGCCTCGAACGAGGAGGGGCTGCGGTTCGCGCTCGCGCGCGGGTTCGTCGAGGTGGAGCGGTACGTGCTGCCGGGTGACACGATTCCGTTCGTGGCGCTGCGCCTGGCCTGACGGACACCCATCCTGACGATCCGTCAGAACATGTCGTCGCGGGTCTGGGAACCTCCGGCGCCCGGCGCTACCCTCCGCGCATGATTCGGACGGTGGTGTGGGGTACCGGAAACGTGGGTCGCGCGGCCATTCGCGCCGTGGACGCCCATCCGGGGCTCGAACTCGCGGCCGTGCTCGTGTCCGACCCGGCCAAGGTGGGCCGTGACGCGGGGCGGCTCGCGGGGCTCGGACGCGATCTCGGGGTGGCGGCGCGCGACGACGTCGGCGCCGTGCTGGACGGGCGGCCGGGGGCGGTGGTGTACGCGGCCTCCGGCGACACCCGGCCCGACGGGGCGCTCGCCGACGTGGCCCGGGCGGTGGCGGCGGGCGCGGCAGTGGTGACGCCCGCCCTGTATCCGCTGTACGACCAGCGCAACGCGCCGCCCGAGTTCCGGGATCCGGTGCTCGCGGCGGTCGCCGAGGGCGGCGGTTCGCTCTTCGTGTCGGGCGTCGACCCGGGCTGGGGCAACGACGTGCTGCCGCTCCTGGTGAGCGGCCTGGCCGCCACGGTGGACGTGATCCGCTGCCAGGAGATCTTCGACTACTCGACGTACGAGCAGGAGGAGTCGGTCCGGGAGCTGGTGGGGATGGGCCGGCCGATGGAGTACGAGCCGCCGATGCTGTGGCCCTCCGTGCCGACCATGATCTGGGGCGGTCAGATACGGCTGATGGCCCGCGCGCTCGGGGCCGAGGTCGACGAGATCCGGGAGACGCTGGAGCGGCGCCCGCTGGAGTCCTCGGTGAAGACGCGCACCATGGGCGTCTTCGAGGCGGGGACGCAGGGCGCGGTCCGGTTCGAGGTGCAGGGGATCGTCGGCGGGGAGCCCCGCATCGTGATCGAGCACGTCACCCGGATCCATCCCTCGTGCGCGCCGGACTGGCCGGTGCCGCCGGACGGGGCGGGCGCGCACCGGGTGATCGTCGAGGGCAGCCCCCGGATCGAGGTGACGGTGGCGGCGACCGACGAGGGCGAGAACCGGTCGGCGGGCGGGAACGCCACGGCGGTGGGACGGCTCGTCGGGGCGATCGAGTGGCTGGTGGCGGCGGAGCCGGGACTGTACGACGCGCTGGACGTGCCGCTGCGGCCGGCGGTCGGGAAGCTGGGAAGGAGACCGTTGTGATCATCGACATTCCCGAGGGCCAGGAGCCGATCGGGTACGTGTGGGGCGACATGGTCCCGGAGATCGGGACGGCGGCGGCGAACTTCTCGCTGTCGGTGTACGCGCACACGTCCCTGGGGCTGCGCGAGTTCGAGGCCGCCCGGCTGAGGATCGCGCAGATCAACGGCTGCGGCTTCTGTCTGGACTGGCGCACCGACCGGGACGGGGTGAAGGTCGAGGAGGGGTTCGACGAGCTCGTCGCGGCGTGGCGGGAGACGGAGGTCTCGGAGGCCTTCGACGAGCGGACGCGGCTCGCGGCGGAGTACGCGGAGCGGTACGCGCTCGACCACCACGGCCTCGACGAGGAGTTCTGGGCGCGGATGACGGCGCGGTACAGCCAGGCGGAGATCGTGGAGCTGACGATGAGCCTGGGGTCGTGGCTGGCGTTCGGGCGGCTCAACCGGGTGCTCGGCCTCGACACGGTGTGCGTGCTGCCGACGCACTGAGGCGCGCGAAGAGGGGCCGGCCGGGGATCCGGCCGGCCCCTCTCTCGCGTGGGGGCGGTCAGAAGTCCTCGGCGACGATCGTCTCGATGTTGCGCTCGGCGAGGGCGGTGATGGTGACGAACGGGTTGACGCTGGTGTTGCCCGGGATCAGGGAGCCGTCCATGACGTAGAGGCCCTGGTAGCCGTGGAGGCGCCCGTGGTTGTCGGTGGCCCGGTCGAGGACGGCGCCGCCGAGCGGGTGGTAGGTGAGGTGGTCGCCCCAGATCTTGTAGGCACCGAAGAGGTCGGTCCGGTAGATCGTCCCCTCCTTGCTGTTGATCTTGTCGAAGATGGACTTGGCCATGTCGATGGACGTCTGCTTCCAGGCCCGGTCCCAGCTCAGGTCGACCTTGCCGGTGGCCGGGTTCCAGGTGAACTCGGCGCGGCGCGGGGTGCGCGTGATGGAGAGGTAGAAGGAGGCGTAGGTCTCGATGCCGGTGGGCAGCGGGGCGACCTCGGCGAAGGCGCCGCCGGCGTCCCAGTTGTCGATGCCCGCGGTGGGCATGGAGGACTGGAGCTTTCCGGTGGGGTCCCACATGTGGTTGGCGCGGCCGCACATGACGTTGCCGTTGTCGCCCCAGCCCTTGCCGATGTGCTCGTTCAGCGCGGGCAGGGCGCCGGTCGCCTTCAGGCGGGTGAGGAGCTTGCTGGTGCCGACGCTGCCCGCGGCGAAGAAGACCCGGTCGGCGCGGACGGTCTTGGTGACGAGGGTGGCGCCGGTGGTGTCGATCTGGTCGATGACGACGGTGTAGCCGCCCGCGGCCGCCGGGCTGACCGAGGTCACCCGGTGGAGGGGCGAGACGTTCACGCGCCCGGTGGCGGCGGCCTGGGCGAGATAGGTCTTCTGGAGGCTCTTCTTGCCGGCGTTGTTGCCGTAGATGACCTCGCCCTCCAGGGCGGACTTCTGGACGGCCCCGGCGGCCTCCTGCTTCATGTAGTCCCAGTCGTAGACGTTGGGCACGAAGACGAAGGGGAAGCCGGAACGCTGGGCGTGCTTGCGGCCGACCCGGGCGTACTGGTAGCAGTCCTGACTCTCCCACCAGTTGACGTCCACCGAGCTGACGCCCAGGCCCGCGTTGGCGCGCGGGTAGTAGGTGGCGTACATCTCGGCCGGATCGACGGTCGGGAGGATCGCCGGGAAGCGCTCCCGGACCGGGGTGACGGCCATGCCGCCGTTGACGAGGGAGCCGCCGCCGACGCCGCGCCCCTGGTAGACGGTGATGCCGGCAAAGTCCTCGGCGTCGAGGATGCCGGTGTGGACCGGCACGTCCTTGTCGAGCGGGAAGCCGAGGAACTGGCTCAGCGGCTGCTTGGTGCGGGTGCGCAGCCAGAAGGACCGGTAGTCCGGCTTGGTGGTGTTGGCGAAGATCTTGCCGTCCGGGCCGGGGGTGTCCCAGGCCATGCCCATCTCGATCATGTGGACGTCGACGCCGGCGCGGGCGAGCCGCAGGGCGGCGACGGAGCCGCCGTAGCCGGTGCCGATGACGAGGGCGCGCACCTGGGAGCCGTCGGGGATGGGGGTGCAGTTCAGGCCGGGGACCTCGGCTCGGGCCGGGGCCGTGATCGTTCCGGCGAGGGCGGCGGCGCCGAGAACAGAACCTGTTCCCGCAAGAAATCTGCGGCGGCTTACCCCGTGATCTCCCTGGGCGGACAAGGGGTGTTCACTCATGTGATCTTCCTCACTCGCGAGTGAATGGGAACACGTTCTACGACTGCCCGCCAAGGAAGTCACGAGAAACTGCCGGGTAACTTAAGGCCGGAGAGGCCCTCTTGATCGCCTGTGCTACGGAAGCGGCGCGGGCCCGCGCCGCCGGGGCGGCTCCGCCCGTCCCGTGGACCGGACGCCGTGTCAGGCGAGGGCCGGGCCCGGGGCGCCGGTGAGACGCTCGGGGGTGAGGAGTTCGGCGAGGCGCTCCGCGGGCAGCAGACCCTTCTCCACGGTGAGTTCGACGACCCCGCGGCCGGTGGCGAGGGCTTCCTGCGCGATGGCGGTGGCGGCGGTGTAGCCGAGGTGGGGGTTGAGCGCCGTGGCGAGGCCGATGGAGTTCTCCACGGCCGCACGGAGCGCCTCGGTGTTGGCGGTGATGCCGCTGACACAGCGCTCGGCCAGGGTCAGGCAGGCGGCGCGGAGGGAGAGCAGGCTCTTCGAGAGGGCGTGGAAGATGACCGGCTCGAAGGCGTTGAGCTGGAGCTGTCCCGCCTCGGCGGCCATGGTGATGGTGATGTCGTTGCCGATCACCTCGAAGGCGACCTGGTTGACGACCTCGGGGATCACCGGGTTGACCTTGCCGGGCATGATGCTGGAACCGGCCTGCACCGGCGGCAGGTTGATCTCGCCGAGGCCCGCGCGGGGCCCGGAGGAGAGCAGCCGCAGGTCGTTGCAGGTCTTGGACAGCTTGACCGCGATGCGCTTGAGGACGCCGGAGAGCTGGACGAAGGCGCCACAGTCCTGGGTGGCCTCGATGAGGTTGGCGGAGGTCACGAGCGGCAGGCCGGTCAGTCCGGCCAGGTTGCGGCGGGCCGTCTCGGCGTAGCCGGGGGCGGCGTTGAGGCCGGTGCCGATGGCGGTGGCCCCGAGGTTGATCTCGTGGATGAGCTCGATCGCCTCGGCGAGTCGTCCGCGGTCCTCCTCCAGCATCACGGCGTACGTGGAGAACTCCTGGCCGAGCGTCATGGGCACCGCGTCCTGGAGCTGGGTGCGGCCCATCTTGACGACCTCGCGGAACTCCAGGGCCTTGGCGGCGAAGGCGTCCTGGAGCACGGCCATGGCCTTCAGGAGCTCACGGGCGGCGCCGATCGCCGCGATGCGGATCGCGGTCGGGTAGACGTCGTTGGTGGACTGGCCGAGGTTGACGTCCTCGTTGGGGTGGAGCCGGCCGTAGTCGCCCTTGGCGTGGCCGAGGAGCTCCAGGGCGCGGTTGGCGACGACCTCGTTGGCGTTCATGTTCGTGGAGGTGCCCGCCCCGCCCTGGACGACGTCCACGACGAACTGGTCATGGAGGTGTCCGGTACGGATCTCCCGGCAGGCGCCGGCTATGGCGGCGGCCTTGTCGGAGGGGAGCAGGCCGAGCTCCTCGTTGGCGCGGGCGGCGGCCTCCTTGACTGCGGCGAGGGCGTCGATCAGGAGGGGGTAGACCGAGATGGGCGTACCGGTGATGGCGAAGTTCTCGGTGGCGCGCAGCGTGTGGACGCCCCAGTAGGCGTCGGCGGGGACGTCCCGGTCGCCGAGCAGATCGTGCTCGCTGCGGACGGGGACGTCGTGCGGGGCCGGTGCGGGAACCATGAGGGGCCGTCCTTGGGGAGGGAGGAGAGGGGAGGGGTGTTGTACGTGGGAGGCACAGGGGCACCCGCGACGGCCGCACGGGGGCGTACGGGCGTCGGCTGGGCCACGCGGGCGCGTGCGGGCGTCTGCGGGGCACGCGGGCGTGTGCGGGGCTCGGCGGGCCACGCGGGTGCGTGCGGGGACTCGGTGGCGGTCACGCGGGCACGGGCCCTCGGCCGGTTCCGGGCGTGGCGGAGCCGCCGGGCGGTCCCGCCAGGACACGGAGCGCCGGTGGGGGAGATTGATTCCGGCTCGCGGGCGGGCGGGGGGGGGGCGCCGTCCGCGAGCCGGGGTTCTGGGGGTGTGCCGGGCTCTACACCCGGGCGGCGACCGCCGACGCGGACCGGGAGCCACCGGTCGCGAGGGCCGGCTCGATGCGGACCGGACCTTCGAGGAGGCGGCGCAGGAGCGCGGTGCCACGGGCGGGGTCGCCCGCGCCGACGCTGTCCTCGGCGAGGAGCGTGGCGAGGAGGGCGATACGTGCCTGGCCGGCCCGGAGGGTGCCGGTGAGCAGGGCCCCGGAGGCGACGAGGTCGACCGCGCCGCCCCCGGTGTATATCTCGGCCAGCGGTCCGGCGGGGACGCGGGTCGTCACGGCGACGAGGACGCCCCCGGCGACCGCGTCGGCCACGGCGTCGGCGATCTCGGGGGTGGCGTTGCCCGCTCCGGTGGCGACGAGCACGACGCCCCGGGCGCCGGCGGTGACGGCGGCGTTCAGGAGGAACGGGTCGCCGTCGGAGTGGTGCGTGATGATGTCGACCCGCGGCAGCGGGGTGGCGTCGGGGCCGGGAGCCGCGGTCCGCGCGGCGGCCGGCAGGGGCAGCGGGGCGGGGCGCTCGGGCTGCCGCTCGATGTCGACGCGGGAGAACCCGACGCGGCCGAGGCGCTCGGCGGAGGGGTCGGAGAAGGCGTCGGCCGCGAGGGTCTGGGTCTTCACGGTGCCGCGCGCCGCGTGCACGCGGCCGTCGAACACGACGAGGACGCCGAGGTCGCGGACGGAGGCGGCGACCTGGAGCGCGTCGTAGAGGTTGCCGGGGCCGTCGCCGTCGCCCGTGCCGAAGGGCCGCTGGGCGCCGGTGAGGACGACCGGGCGGGGGTCGGCGTGGTGGAGGTCCAGGAGGAAGGCGGTCTCCTCCAGGGTGTCCGTGCCGTGGGTGACGACGATGCCGTCGACGCCGGGGTCGGCGAGGGTCTCGTGGACGGTGCGCAGGAGCGCGAGCTGATGGGCCGAGGTCATGCGGGAGCTGTTCACGTTGAACAGGTCGACGACCTCGACGGTGACGCCCTCGGGAAGGGGTGCGGTGGCCAGGACGTCGTCGCCCGAGGCGTCGGCCGCGTAACCGGTGCCCTGCCAGCGGCTGGCGATCGTGCCCCCGGTGCTGATGACGACGATCCGGCGCTCTCCCCCGTCGTTCGTCCGCTTCATGCCTGCCGTCCTTACTCCGTACCCATTTCTCCTGCGTTCGCAACGATAGGACAGGGAGCGCGCAAGGCGATTGCGAAATCAGCCCCCTGCTTGTTTCATCGTGGTAGATAATTGCGCCATGGACCGGATCGATCTCCACATCTTGCGCGAGCTCCAGAGCGACGGCCGACTGAGCAACCAGGAGCTGGCCCAGCGGGTCGGGCTCAGCCCCTCCCCCTGTCTGCGCCGGGTGCGCCAGCTGGAGCAGGACGGGGTGATCCAGGGCTATCGGGCGATCATCGATCCGGCGGCGGTGGGGCGCGGCTTCGAGGTCCTCGTCTCGGTGGAGGTGCGGCGGGACCGGGAGACGGTGGAGGCCTTCGAGGAGGCGCTCCAGGACGTGCCGGACGTGATCGAGGCGTACCGGCTGTTCGGGAGCCCCGGCTGTCTGCTGCGGATCGCCGTGGCGGACCTCGCGGCGTACGAGCGGCTGTGGATCGAGCGGCTGACGACCCTGACCGGGGTCACCGAGGTCAACTCGCAGATCATCATGAAGCGGATCAAGGAGCCGAAGGGGATGCCGGTGGACGTCCGGGGCGCCTGAGGCTCCGGGGGCATCGGGGGAACGGATCAGGTTCCGCTCTATGCGAGAACGTCATGGAACAGCCTCCTCCCCGTTACATGACAGGTACCTGACGTGTGCCACCCTCCCGGTGACACGAAGTCAACACGCGTAGACAGCAGGGGCGTCGAGCCGCCGCCCGCCGTCCGACGCGTGCCGTCCCCGGGAAAGGGCCCCCCATGTCCGTTGTGCGGATCGGCAGATGGAAGGTGTGGGCGGCGGCGGTAGCCGCCACCCTCGTCGGCATCACGCTCCCCGCGGTCACCGCGACCCCCGCGAGCGCCACGACCACCGCGTACGACGCCACGTACTACAAGAACGCGATCGGCAAGACCGGCACGAGCCTCAAGTCCTCGCTGCACACCATCATCAGCAGCCAGAGCAAGATCTCGTACGACGCGGTCTGGAACGCGCTGAAGAACACCGACCAGGACCCGAACAACACCAACAACGTGATCCTGCTCTACAGCGGCACCTCGCGCAGCAAGTCCCTGAACGGGGGCGCCGTCGGCGACTGGAACCGCGAGCACACCTGGGCCCAGTCGCACGGCAACTTCGGCACGTCCGCCGGACCGGGCACCGACCTGCACCACCTGCGCGCCTGTGACGTGCAGGTCAACAGCACCCGGGGCAACAAGGACTGGGACAACGGCGGCAGCGCGGTCAGCGGCGCGCCCGGCAGCTACACGGACAGCAACTCGTTCGAGCCGCGGGACGCCGACAAGGGCGACGTGGCCCGCATGATCCTCTACATGGCCGTCCGTTACGAGGGCGGCGACGGCTTCCCCGACCTGGAGCCCAACGAGTCGTCCACCAACGGCAGCGTCCCCTTCCACGGGCGCCTCTCGGTCCTGAAGCAGTGGAACGAGCAGGACCCGCCGAGCGCCTTCGAGGAGCGCCGCAACGACGTCATCTACTCCAGCTACCAGGGCAACCGGAACCCGTTCATCGACCACCCCGAGTGGGTCGAGGCGATCTGGTAGCCCCCGCGGCACGGACGTGACGGAGCCGGGCCGGGTGCGACGCACCCGGCCCGGCTCCCGCCATGTCGGCTGCTACGCCTGACCGCTCCCGGCGCCTTCAAACGCGAAATCGCGGATCGTCTCACGTTTCTGACAGGCCGATCGCGAGAACCCAAAGCCGTTACCTGTCCGTTATAAACGGTGATTTCGACCGAGTCTGCCCGCATTTTCCGTACCCCCGGGCGGACATTCCCGCCACGGAACGCGTCGGCGCACCTATCACACCCACCCCACCCCGAACAAGATCTCCGCCCCAGGAAGTTCAGCGGTCCGCTCGGTAACTTCGGCGCCCATGACCACTGCCCCCCTGACATCCCCGACCAGCGGCGTCTCCGTCGGGCCGGCCGAGATCGCGGACGGCGCCGAGCTCTGGCGGATCGCACGCGGCTCGGGAGAACTCGACCTCAACTCGCCGTACAGCTATCTGCTGTGGTGCCGCGACTTCGCCGACACGACCGCCGTCGCCCGTGACTCCTCCGGACGACCCGTCGGCTTCGTCACCGGCTACCTGCGGCCCGACGCGCCCGGGACGCTCTTCGTCTGGCAGGTCGCCGTGGAGGGTTCGCACCGCGGAACCGGGGTAGCCGGGACCCTGCTCGACGCTCTGTCCGCCCGGGTGGCGGCCGAGCACGGACTCGACCGGGTGGAGGCGACCGTCACTCCGGGGAACCAGGCGTCCGACCGGCTCTTCCGGTCCTACGCCCGACGGCACGGGGCGGACCTGACACGCGAGGTCCTCTTCCCGTCCGCCTCATTCCCCGGGTCCGGACACGAGGCCGAGGTGCTGTACGGCATCGGCCCCCTCGCATCCCCGGCGTCCTGAGCCGGCCCCGCGCCGCCACTCCGCTTCGCCCGTCCCCTCACCCCTCCCCCGCACCCCACTCTGGAGAAGAGACTTCGTGACCCTGACCGAGATCGCCGCCCCCTCCGTCTTCGAGACCGTCGAATCCGAGGTCCGCAGCTACTGCCGTGCCTGGCCCGTCGTCTTCGAACGCGCCGCGGGGAGCCGGCTCTACGACGAGGACGGCCGTCCGTACCTGGACTTCTTCGCCGGGGCGGGCTCGCTCAACTACGGCCACAACAACCCCGTGCTCAAGCGTGCCCTCCTCGACTACCTCGCCGACGACGGCATCACCCACGGCCTCGACATGTCGACGACCGCCAAACGCGCCTTCCTGGAGACCTTCCGCGGCACCGTCCTGGAGCCCCGCGCCCTGCCCTACAAGGTGATGTTCCCCGGCCCCACGGGTACCAACGCGGTGGAGGCCGCCCTCAAGCTCGCCCGCAAGGTCACCGGACGCCAGACGGTCGTCTCCTTCACCAACGCCTTCCACGGCATGTCGCTCGGCTCGCTGGCCGTCACCGGCAACGCCGCCAAGCGCGCCGGAGCGGGCGTCCCGCTGCACCACGCCGCCCGGATGCCCTTCGACGACTACCTCGACGGTCAGGTCACCGACTTCCTCTGGTTCGAACGGCTCCTGGACGACGCCGGATCCGGCCTCGACCACCCGGCGGCCGTGATCGTCGAGACCGTCCAGGGCGAGGGCGGCATCAACGTCGCACGGGCCGAGTGGCTGCGCGCCCTGGCGGAGCTCTGCCGCCGGCACGAGATGCTCCTCATAGTCGACGACATCCAGATGGGCTGCGGACGCACCGGCGACTTCTTCTCCTTCGAGGAGGCGGGCATCACGCCCGACATCGTCACCCTGTCCAAGTCCATCAGCGGCTACGGCCTGCCCATGTCCCTCTGCCTCTTCCGCCCGGAGCTCGACCTGTGGGAGCCCGGCGAGCACAACGGCACCTTCCGCGGCAACAACCCCGCCTTCGTCACCGCCACGGCCGCCCTCGACGCCTACTGGCGCGACGACGCCCTGCGCCGTCGCACCCTCGGCCGGGCCGACCGAATGGAGCGCGCCCTGCTCGACCTGTGCGGCGACGACGAGGGCACCGGCCTGGCGGTGCGCGGCCGGGGCCTCGTCTGGGGCCTGGAGTTCGCCGACGGGGAGCGCGCGGAGGCCGTGTGCCGGCGGGCCTTCGAGACCGGTCTGCTCCTGGAGACGTCGGGGCCACGCGGCGAGGTGGTCAAGCTGCTGCCCCCGCTGACGGCGACGGACGACGAACTCGACGAGGGCCTCGGGATCCTGGCCCGTTCCGTCCGCCACGCCGCCCTCCGCCGCGCCGCCTGATCACCCCGCCACGGAAAGGCCACCGACCATGATCGTCCGCACCTTCGACGAGCTCGAGAACACCGACCGGCACGTGAGGGCCGCCTCCGGGACCTGGGAGAGCAAGCGCATCGTCCTCGCCCGCGAGCAGGTCGGGTTCTCCCTCCACGAGACCGTGCTGTACGCCGGGACCGAGACCTCCATGTGGTACGCCCACCACGTCGAGGCCGTCGTCTGCACCGCCGGCGAGGCCGAGCTCACCGACCACGAGTCCGGGCGCACGTACACGATCCTGCCCGGAACCATGTACCTCCTCGACGGGCACGAGCGCCACACCCTCAGGGTCAAGCGGGACTTCCGCTGCCTGTGCGTCTTCAACCCGCCCGTCACCGGCCGCGAGGACCACGACGAGAACGGCGTCTACCCACTCCTCACCGAACCCGGTCAGGCCTGACGCTCCCCACACCTGATTCCGTACGCGAAAGGAAGGCGTCCCACCCCATGGTCTCCGCACCCACCCGCCCCGTCGACCTCTACCCCACCCGCGGCTCCCGGGAGGAACTCATCGGCCGCAAGGACCCCGTGGTGTGGTCCGAGCCCGGCACGCCGGGCCCGTTCTGGGCCCGGGAACTGGAGGAGTACGACCGCGACGGCTTCGTCACGGTGGACGAGCTCGTCACCCCGGACGAGGTCGACGCGCTCCGCGCCGAGCTGGACCGGCTCGTCGCCGACCCCGCCGTGCGGGCGGACGAGCGGGCCGTCGTCGAGCCCCGCTCGCAGGAGATCCGCTCCGTCTTCGAGGTGCACCGCATGAGCGAGGTCTTCGGCCGGCTGGCCGAGGACCCGCGGGTCGTCGGGCGGGCCCGCCAGATACTCGGCTCCGACGTCTACGTCCACCAGTCACGGGTCAACGTCAAGCCCGGCTTCGGCGCCAGCGGCTTCTACTGGCACTCCGACTTCGAGACCTGGCACGCCGAGGACGGCCTGCCCCGGATGCGTACCGTCTCGGTCTCGATCGCGCTCACCGCGAACCACACCACCAACGGCAGCCTCATGATCATGCCGGGCTCGCACCGCACCTTCCTGGGCTGCGCCGGCGAGACGCCCGAGGACAACTACAAGCAGTCGCTGCGGATGCAGGACGCGGGGACACCGTCCCACGAGGCGCTCACCACCTTCGCCGACGCCTGCGGCATCCGGCACTTCACGGGTCCGGCGGGATCGGCCACCTGGTTCGACTGCAACGCCCTGCACGGCTCGGGCGACAACATCACCCCGTACCCCCGGAGCAATGTCTTCCTCGTCTTCAACAGCGTCGAGAACGCGCCCGAGGCCCCCTTCGCCGCCCCGGTCCGCCGTCCCTCCTTCATCGCCGCGCGCCCCGGGGACCGGACGTGACCGGTGCCGCGCCGTTCGGCCGCCGCCGCTTCCTCACCCGGGCGTCGCTCCTCGGCGGGCTCGCCCTCGCGGCCGGGCCGTTGACCGCGTGCACGCGCACCCAGGCCGGGACGGGAGCGCCCGCCGACGACGGGAAGCTGCTCGCGACCCTGCGCGAACAGGGCTTCGTGCGCGTCGGGTTCGCCGGCGAGGCGCCGTACGGCTTCCAGGACCGCGGCGAACTCGCCGGCGAGGCCCCCACGCTGCACCGCGAGATCTTCACGGCGCTCGGCGTGCGCGAACTGCGCCCGACGCTCACGGAGTTCGGCGCGCTGATCCCCGGACTGCTCGCCGGCCGGTTCGACGTGGTCAGCGCGGGCATGGCGATCACCCCGGAGCGCTGCGCCAAGGTGATCTTCTCCGAGCCGGAGTTCGTCTCCCCCACCGCCCTCATGGTCCGCCGGGGCAATCCGAAGGGGGTGAGCGACCTGAAGTCCTGTGCGGCGAAGGGCGCCACCGTCGGGGTGCTGACCGCCGCGGTGGAGGCGTCCTACGCGAAGGCGGCGGGCGTGCCCGACGGGTCGGTGAAGACGCTCGCCAAGCAGCAGGACGGGCTCGACGCCCTCCTGGCCGGCCGGATCGACGCCTTCGCCCTGACCGCCATCTCCCTGCGCTGGCTCGCCCGGACGAACGAGGGCGCGCCGGTGGAGGTGGGCGAGGCGTTCGTCCCGGTGGTCGACGGCGCCCGGCAGCTCGGCGCGGGCGGGGCCGTGTTCCGGCCGGGGGCGGACGGACTCCGCGACGCCTTCGACCGTGAGCTGCGGAAGATCACCGGATCCCCCGAGCGCTTCGTCGGGCTCGTCGGGAAGTACGGCTTCACCGCGCGCGAGGTGCCGCCCCGCTCGCTGCGGACCGCCGACCTGTGCGGCGCCGGGTGAGGGGTGGCCGGCGTGGCTGACGTCCTGCCCGCGGGAACCGGCTCCCTGCCCGTCGCGGCCGGCTTCCTGCCCGAGTTCCGCAGCGCGCTGCCCCGGCTCGCGGAGGGGCTGCTCGTCACGGTGGAGGCCACGGTGCTCGGCGCCGCGCTCGCCCTGGTCCTCGCGTACGTCCTCGGGCTGCTGTCCCGGTCGGCGCGGCTGCCGGTGCGGGGCGGTGCGCGGCTCGTCGTCGAGTTCTTCCGGGGCACCTCGCTGTACGTGCAGCTGTTCTGGCTGTTCTTCGCCCTGCCGATGGTCGGCTTCCGGCTCGAACCGCTCGCCTGCGCGGTGCTCGCGCTCGGCCTCAACTACGGCGCCTACGGTGCCGAGGTGGTGCGGGGCGCGGTGGCGGCGGTCCCCCGCGCCCAGACCGAGGCGGGGATCGCGCTCGGCATGGGGGCGGGACTGCGGTTGCGGCGGGTCGTCCTGCCGCAGGCGCACGCCCTGATGGTCGCGCCGTTCAAGAACCTGCTGGTGCAGCTCCTGAAGGCGACGCCGCTGCTCTCGCTGGTGACGGTCCCCGACCTCACCTTCCAGATCGACCAGCTGCGTTCGGCGACGGGCGCGACGGCCGCCTCGTACCTGCTGCTCCTCGGGCTCTACTTCGGCATGGCCGTCGTGCTGAGCCTCCTCATGAACGCCCTGGAACGGGCCGCGAAGGCACGGCTCGGGCAGGAAGGCGGTGCCTGATGTGGGACGGGAAGGCGGCCCGGGCCGCGCTGCCCGCCGTACTGGAGGGGTTCGGCGTCACCGTCCTGGCGACCGTCCCGGCGTTCGCCGTCGCCCTGGTCCTCGGGCTCGCCCTCGCCCTCGTCCAGCGGGCGGGGCCCGCCTGGCTGGCGCTGCCGGTGCGCGGGGCGGCCGTGTTCGTCCGCTCGACGCCGCTCCTGGTGCAGCTCTTCGCCGCCTGGGTGCTGGTGCCCGCGCTCGACGCTCCGGTGCTCGGCGTCCTGGTCCTCGGCACGCACTACGCCACGTACCTCTCCGAGGTGTACCGGACGGGATTCGACTCCGTGCCGAAGGGGCAGTGGGAGGCCTGCACCGCGCTGTCGCTGCCCCGCCGGCGGGTGTGGCGGGCCGTGGTGCTGCCGCAGGCCGTGCGGAACGTGCTCCCGCCCCTGGGCAACTACGCGGTCTCCATGTTCAAGGAGACGCCGCTGCTCTCGGTGATCACCGTGCACGAGATGGTCCACGAGGCGAACACCTTCGGCAGCACGCACTTCGCCTATCTGGAGAGCTTCACCCTGGCCGCCGCGGTGTTCCTGCTCGCGAGCTGGCCGACGTCCCTGCTCGTCCGACGACTGGAGGCACGCCTTGCCCACTGAGGACCGGGAAGACCTGACCGGGCGGCCGGACCCGGCGGCTCTCACGGCCCCGGCCGGCCCGGTGGTCCCCGCCGTCCCCGCGGTCCGCTTCGAGCGGGTCACCAAGCGGTACGGCGACCACACCGTGCTCGACGGCCTCGACCTGGAGGTCGGGCGGGGGGAGCGCGTGACGCTGATCGGCCCGAGCGGCTCGGGGAAGACCACGATCCTCCGGCTGCTCATGACCCTGGAACGGGTCACCGACGGCCTCATCCTCGTCGACGGCGAGCCGTTCTCGCACATGCCGGGGCGCCGGGGCGGGAAACCGGTGCCGGCGGACGAACGCCATCTGGCCGCGCGCCGCCGTCGGATCGGCATGGTGTTCCAGCAGTTCAACCTGTTCCCGCACATGAGCGTCCTCGACAACATCGTGGAGGCGCCCGTGCACGTGCTCGGCGAGAGCCGGGACGAGGCGGGCCGCAGGGCGCGGGACCTGCTCGACCTGGTCGGGCTCGGCGACCGGGCGGACGCGCGGCCGACCCGGCTCTCCGGCGGCCAGCAGCAGCGCGTGGCGATCGCCCGCGCCCTGGCGATGCGGCCCGGGATCCTGCTCCTCGACGAGGTGACGTCCGCGCTCGATCCGGAACTGGTGGCGGAGGTCCTCGACGTGCTGCGGGACATCGCCCGCTCCACCGACATCACGCTGCTGTGCGTGACGCACGAGATGGGCTTCGCTCGGGACGTCTCGGACCGGATCCTGATGTTCGACCGGGGCCGGGTCGTGGAGTCGGGCCCGGCCGGTGAGCTCCTGGATGCGCCCAGGCACGCACGCACGCGCGCGTTCCTCAGCTCGGTCCGGTGAGCCGGGGACGCCCGGCAGGGCGCGCATCCGGCCGGACCCGGGTGTGCGCCCTGCCGGTCAGCCGCGGGTCACCGCCCCGACCATGCCTTCGCGCAGCCGGGCCAGGCTCCGGGCCAGGAGCCGCGAGACGTGCATCTGGGACACGCCGAGGCGCTCGCCGATCTGCGTCTGGGTCAGCTCCTCGACGAATCGCAGGTGCAGCAGCAGCCGGTCGCGGTCGCCGAGGGCGACCACGAGCGGGGCGAGGGTGTGGAAGTCCTCGAAGAGTTCGAGCGCCGGGTCCTCCTCGCCGATGAGGTCGGCCAGGGCCGCGTCGTCGTTCTCGTCGTCGCCGACGACGGCGGCGTCCAGGGACGTCGAGTGGTAGCCGTTCGCGGCGAGCTGGGCCTCGACCACCTGGTCCTCGGACAGGTCCATGACGGGGGCCAGTTCCGCGACGCGGGGCGCGCGGCCGAGCCGCGAGCTCAGTTCGTCGGTCGCCTTCGCGAGTTCCACCCGCGCCTCCTGGAGCCGGCGCGGCACGTGGACCGCCCAGGAGGTGTCGCGGAAGAACCGTTTGATCTCTCCCACGATGTACGGCACCGCGAAGGTGGTGAACTCCACCTCGCGGGAGAGGTCGAAGCGGTCGATCGCCTTGATCAGGCCGACCATGCCGACCTGGACGATGTCCTCCATCTCGTCGGTGCGCGCCCGGAAGCGGCCGGCCGCGTACCGCACCAGCGTCATGTTCATCTCGATCAGGGTGTTCCGGACGTACTGGTGTCCTGCCGTCCCCTCCTCCCGTGCCGCGAGCTCGCGGAGGAACACCCGCGTCAGAGCGCGCGCGTCCCGGGGCGCGACCTCGTGGGGGACCTCGATGTCGGGGAGGTCCTCCCCCGTACCGCTCGTCACGTACGTCGCCTTGGCCACCTCGGTCCGCACGGGGACGACCTCCTCCTGCTCACTGTCCGTTCGGCGGTCCCGGTTCGCGTACCCGCTCCCGGCGGAGGCACTCCTCGTGGCCGCGCGCCGCGTCCGGCGCCGGGGAAGGCATCACTCCGGCGTGCCCGGGCAGGCGGATCCCATCACCCCTGACACATCGGGCAGAAAGGGACCCGCGATGAACAGCCGGAGCGAAACAAGGACCCGCACGTCCGTCGCGGCCCCGCGCACCGCCGCGATGCGGGCCGGACCGTCGCAGCTCGTCACACCGGCGCAGGCACGGCAGCTGGTCCGCCACACGCTCACGGCCCTCGGCCCGCTGCCCGCCTCCCAGGTCGAGGACCTGCTGCTCGTCACCTCCGAACTGGTCACGAACGCCCACCGCCATGGCGGCGGCGTCACCTCGTTCGGGATCGCCGTCGGCCGCGACCGCGTCACCGTCTCCGTGGCCGACTCCAGCGGGGAGCCGCCGCGCCACGAGCTCCGCGACGAGCTGCGGCCCGGCGGCTTCGGCTGGCCGATCGTGCTGCGCCTGTGCCGCGAGGTGACGGTGGACGCGCGGCTGGACGGCAAGACCGTCCACGCGGCGGTGACGGTCGACCGCTAGGCCCTGTCGTCAAACTCCCGCCTGCCCCGCGACGCCATGCACGCGCTCTCGCCGCACCGGGCACAAGCCCGAGTACGTCCAGTACGAGGGCTCGCGCCCGGCACGCCGAGAGCACGCACCTGACGCCGCGGGGCCGCCCTTCGGGCGACGACGGGAGTTTGACGACAGGGCCTAGCCGCACCGCGTGCGGCCGGTCCCCGGGGGCGCGACGCCCCGGGCGCTCACCACCAGTAGGCGGGGTACCTCGGTGCGGCGCGGCGGATGCGGGAGGCGGCGTACGCGGTGAGGACGAGCAGCACCGTGGCGCCGAACAGCAGGGGGACGAACCGGCCGGGCGCCGGGGCCTGGAGCACGATGACGACGGCGGTCGCGCAGGCCGGCGAGTGCGGGGTCCGGGCCAGGGTGGTCAGGGCCAGGGTGATTCCGGCGGCGAGGGCGGCGGCCCAGGCGCTGCCGTGGGCGGCGACGGCCGCCACGGTGTATCCGGCGGCGGCGCCGAGGAGGTGGCCGAGGATCACGCTGCGGGGCTGGGCCAGGGGCAGCGCGGGGGCGCAGTGCACGAGCGCGGCGCTGGCGGCCAGCGGGGGTATGAGCACCGGCTCGTGGATGAGGGCGCCGATGGCGACGAGCCCGAGGAGGGCGGCGGTCGCGGCGCTGACGCTGTGGAAGGCGGCGCCGGGTGCGGGACGGGCCGGGGCGCGGCCGGCGATCCACGGCAGGCGCGGCCCCCGGGGGGCGCCGGCGGGTCCGATGTCGGAGCGGGTGTCGGGGCGCGGTGCGGCGTCGGTGCTCATGGGATGCGGGATTTCCGGGGCGGGCGGCCGTGGGCCGGGCGGGACGGGGACGGGAGAAGGCGGTCGTTCGGGTCCCTGTGGTCGACAGTCGGCCCGGTCTCACGCCTGGTCCTGGTGCGGCGGCGCGACCTCGCACCACTCTAACCAGCGGTTTCGCCACGGCGATGGCGGGGTCGGGGGCAGGATCGACCCATGACCGACACCACGCCCTCGTTCCGTCTCGTGCCCGGAGCCCCCGACTCCCCCGTCCTGCTCCATGTACCGCACTCCTCCCGCGACATACCTCCGGACGTACGCGAGGGGATCCTGCTCGGCGACGAGGAACTGGCCCGTGAGCTGGACCACATCACGGACTCCCACACGGCGGAGATCGCCGCCGTGGCCGCGGCGGCGGCCGGCGCGGCACCCTGGCGGTTCGTCAACCGGCTCTCGCGCCTCGTCGTCGACCCCGAGCGCTTCCCGGACGAGCGCGAGGAGATGCTGTCCGCCGGGATGGGCGCGGTGTACACCCGCACCACCCACCGGGCGTCGCTGCGGCCCGAGGGGTTCGATGCCGGTCCGCTGCTGGACCGGTACTTCGCGCCGTACGCCCGGGCGATGACCGAGGTCGTGGCCGAGCGCCTCGCCGTGGCGGGCCGGGTGGTGATCGTCGACGTCCACTCGTACCCGACGGAGCGGCTGCCGTACGAGCTGCACGGCGACGGCCCTCGCCCTCCCGTCTGCCTCGGCACGGACGCGTTCCACACGCCGCCCGCGCTGCTCGACGCGGCCCGGCGGGCCTTCGGCGGGTTCGGCGGCGTCGGGACGGACAGTCCGTTCGCCGGGACGTACGTGCCGCTGGAGCACTACGGACGGGATCCCCGGGTGAGCGCCCTGATGGTGGAGATCCGCCGTGACCTCTACATGAGCGAGCCGGGCGGCCCCGCGGGCCCGGGTGCCGAGGCACTCGGGCTGGCCCTGGCCGCTCTGGTCGACGCGGTGGCCTGAGGGCGCCGCCCGTCGGGCGGGTTCCGTCCCGGCGGGTGGCCGCGACCGATCGGCGTAAAATCGGGGAGATGAACCCACTCCGCTACGAGCTGGTGTTCTCCGACGGCACGGGCTCTGCCAAGGACGTCGTGATCGTGGAGCGCACGCAGGTCAAGGGGTCCGGCGGCCATCCGGTCTACACCGACGCCACCGGCATCATCCGGGCCGAGATCAGCGACCGGGACGAGGTGCGCATCATCGCCTCGGGCGGTCATCAGGAACCGTCCCAGACCGTCCGGGCCCGCCCGCTCCCCGACACGGGTCGGGCGGATCCCGCCGATTCCGCCTTCTGACGCCGCGCACCCCGTCCCCTCAAGCGTTCGGCCGCTCCGGGCCGGGCCGGCACCCCCGGGGTGCCGCTCCGGGCCGGCCCGGCACCCCCGGGGTGCGCGGGACGGGGTCGGGTCCCGGGAGGGCCCGGCCCCGAGGGCGGACCGTCAGGCGACCGGCCCAGCTCCGCGAGCGCCCGGGGCGAAGGCCTGGTGAGCTGTACCGGGAGGCCTCCGGCGCCGTCACGTCCGGACTCCCGCAGCGTATGGAGGAGGATTCCGTGCCGGACTCGACGACGTCGTACGCCGACCTGCGCGCCCTGGTGATCAACTGCACCCTGAAGCGTTCCCCCGAGCGCAGCCATACACAGGGGCTGATCGACATCAGCACCGGGATCATGGAGCGCCAGGGCGTACAGGTCGAGGTGCTCAGGGCGGTGGACATCGACATCGCGACCGGCGTCTGGCCGGACATGACGGAGCACGGGTGGGAGACGGACGAGTGGCCGGTGATCTACTCGCAGGTGATGGCCGCCGACATCCTGACCCTGGCGGGGCCCGTGTGGCTGGGAGACAACTCCTCGGTCATGAAGAAGGTGATCGAGCGCCTCTACGCCTGCTCGTCGATCCTCAACGAGCAGGGCCAGTACGCCTACTACGGTCGTGTGGGCGGCTGCCTGATCACCGGCAACGAGGACGGCGCCAAGCACTGCGCGATGAACGTCGTCTACAGCCTCCAGCACCTCGGGTACGTCATTCCGCCGCAGGCCGACGCGGGCTGGGTCGGCCCGGCCGGCCCGGGCCCGTCCTACCTCGACCCCGGCTCCGGCGGGCCGGACAACGACTTCACGAACCGCAACACGACCTTCATGACCTGGAACCAGCTCCACCTGGCAAGGATGCTCAAGGACGCGGGTGGCATCCCCGCCCACGGGAACCAGCGCGCCGAGTGGGACGCCGGCTGCCGGTTCGACTTCGAGAACCCCGAGCACCGTTGAGCGCGGGCCGGAGCGGCCGGAGATCCGGGGGAACTCAGCTCCGGGTCGAGCAGGTCCGTCACGCGGCAGTGCCTGCGACGACGTCCTGACAAAGGCGTTGGACGTGTCGGTGGGTTCACATGATCAACAGCTTCTGTGAGGACCTCTTGGAGTCCCCCGAATTCCAGCAGTACCAGTAGTGCTGGTCCTCGTCCCGTCGCTCCTGGTCTCGAGGCACGCGGGGCGCCACGCCGAAGCGGTCGGACGTCATCCAGTCGTCCCTCGCCGTACGAATCCTCACCCAGGCGGCGCCGGGGTCCGCGCCGGTAGTGCCGAGTGCACAGGGCTGCGCGAACCAGGGTGCAGTGTGTCGTACCCAAGGTCGGTCCGGATCGCGACAGTGGAGCACCACTGTCGACCGACAAGGACAACGAGATGCCGGAGTTGACGAGCACTCAGCGACGAGCACGCGGAGCCGCCGCCATAGGTGTTGGTGCAGTCGCCACGGTCGTGATCCGACGCAGCACCCGGAGGCGCGGCGAGTCGCTCGGTCGTCACGCACTGCCCGGAAGCACGAACGAGAACACACGAGCGGCCGCGACGACGGCTGCGCCGCGCGTCGAGCAGCACGCGAAGAGTCGGTGGATGGTCTTCCTCGCCTACGGCCTCCTGGCCGCCGCGACCCAGGCGCTCTTCGTCAACTACGCGCCCGTGACGGAGGACGCCGCGCGGCACTTCGGCGTCTCCATCGGCGAGATCGGCTGGCTGTCCCAGGTCTTCCCGCTGGTCTACGTCCTCCTTGCCGTCCCCGCCGGCATCGCGCTCGACCGGTTTCTCCGTCCGGCCCTCGTGGTCGGCGCGGTGCTCACCGCGTCAGGGGCGTTCCTGAGACTGGTTGCCGACGACTTCACCTGGGCGTTCATCGGACAGGCCGTCGCCGCCGCGGGACAGCCCTTCATCCTGAACGCCATACCGGGTCTCGCCGTGGGCTATCTCGCCGAGAAGCACCGCGCCACCGGAATCGCCGCCGCCTCCTCGGCCACGTTCGCCGGCATGGTCCTGGGCTACCTGCTGGGCGCGTTCCTGCCCGGTGAGAGCCACATCCGCACCCTCACCCTCATCACCGCCCTGATCGCGATGGACGCCGGGCTGTGTCTCGTCGCGGCACTTCGCTTCCCGCCGCGGGCACGCCCCGGGTCCGCACCCGCGACCAGTGGGCTCCAGGCCTTTCGCACGGCACTCGGCAATCGCTACGTACGACGTCTGTGCGCGGTCGTCGCCATCCCGATGGGCACGTTCATCGCCCTCGCGACGTTCGTGCAACCGCTGTTGGCGCCGGCGGGAGTCTCGGAATACACCGCCGGTCTGATCCTCGCGCTGACCATGATCGCCGGTGTGATCGGCTGCGCCGTCGTGCCCGTCTGGGCGGACCGACGCGGCCGCGAGGTCCAGGTCATGGGTGGCGCGATCGCTCTCACTGCCGGGGCCTGCCTCCATCTCGTCCTGGTCCCGAGCACGCCCATGGCCTTCCTCATGCTCCTCGGGACGGGCTTCGTGCTGCGCCGGACTTCGCGGAGGCGGTGCGGGAGGCGACGGCCGGGCGCGGCCTCGACGTCGCCTTCGACTTCGCCGGCGTGGGCGCGGCCCGCGCCCAGGCCGCGTCGGTCCTCGGCCCGTTCGGCTCGCTCGTCCTCGCCGGACTCACCCCGGAACCGGTCACGATCGCCGACAGCATCGGATTCTGCTTCAACGTCAACCAGGTCCGCGGCCACTACGGCTCCGAGCCCGAGCACGTCGAGCAGCTCGTCGGCCTGGCCTCGGCCGGACGCATCGACCTGGCCCCCTCCATCACGGCCCACGTCCCGCTGGCCGAGGCCGCGGACGCCGTCGCCCGCCTGGAGAACAAGATCGGCGACCCGATCCGCCTCGTGCTCCCCCCTGAGCGGGAGGGCCGGTGGCCGGCTCGCCGCGCCCGGCGCGGGCGGGCCGGCCACCGGCCCCGCCGTCCAGCGCCGCGACCATGCCGGCCACGTTCACCGATCCGACGGTGTCGTGGCGCCAGGGCGTCAGATGAGGTCGCGGTGGCGGCCCACCTTGGTCGAGAAGAGGTAGAGCGGGGGCAGGAAGGCGGCGGCGCATACGGTCCAGAGCGCGGTGTGGGCGCCGAAGTGGGTGGCGAGGAGGCCGGCGGTGAGCGCGCCGAGCGGCAACGCGCCCCAGGAGACGAAGCGGACCGTGGCCATCACGCGGGACAGCAGTTCCGGGGGCGACTGCGTCTGCCGGTAGGTGCGGGTGGTGATCGAGCCGATGACGGTGCCGAAGGCGAAGCCCGCGTTGCCCAGGGCGAACCAGTACGCGTCCCCCGCCGACGTGGTCAGCGGGGCGAGCAGGAGCAGCGCGCCGCCGGCCAGGTCGGCCGCGATGACGCCCCACGCGGTACCGAGGCGGGTGGTCACCCGGACCGCGACGGCGGCGCCGGCGAGGGCGCCGACCCCGTCCATGGCGAGGACGACGCCGAGCTGCACGGAATCGAGACCGGCCTCGCGAACCAGATAGAGGGGGGTGAGGGCGACGAGGGCCGCGTTGAGGAAGTTGGCGGCGGTCGCCCAGATCATGCAGGGCCGCATGACCGGGTGCCCGGTGACGTACCGCCATCCCTCGCGCATCAGCCGCAGCGCGCTTTCGCCGGTGCGGGGCGCGGGGCGGCTCTCGGGGAGGGTGCGAAGGAGCACGGCGGACGCGAGGTAGCTGGCAGCGTCCACGACGAGCGCGCCGACCGGGCCCGTCGCGCCGATCAGGACGCCGCCGAGGGAGGGGCCGCCGGTGTCGGTGACGGCATGCGTGCCCGACATGACGCTGTTGCGGGCGGCCAGCTGCCGGGCCGGGACGACGGCGGGCAGGAAGGTCGAGTTGCCGATGTCGAACAGCACGGTCGCCGAGCCGGTGACGAGCGCCGCGAACAGCAGGTGCCCATAGGTGAGCGTGCCGATCCACCAGGCGAGCGGCAGCGATCCGAGCGCCGCGAACCGTACGAGGTCGAGCGTGACCTGGAGTCGGCGCAGCGGCACGCGCTGTGCGAGGACGCCCGCCGGGAGGCTGAGCAGCAGCCAGGAGACCTGCCCGGCGGCGGCGAGCAGGCCGACCTCGAAGGCGGTGGCGTCGAGGACGGTGAGGGCGACGAGCGGCAGGGCGAGGGCGGTGACGGCGGTGCCCGCGCCGCTGACGCCGGCGGCGGCCCAGAAGCGCCAGAAGACGCCCGGCGATGAGGTCTCCCGTTCGTCGTCGCGTCGGTCGTGCTCCTGGATCGCTTGTGTTCCGCTCATACGGCGCCCCTCCCCCGGATCTTGTTAGTCTCTTTTCGGAACTCACTCGTTCCAGGTGAGTTTCTATCCGGAACCGACCTGGTGGCGCAAGATGGTCCCGAAGAGCGGCCGCCGTGCGCGCAGAAGTGGAGACGCCGTGATGAGGTCGGTACCCGAGCGGGACGCGGCCTGCGCGATCGCGCAGGCCGCGTCGGTGGTCGGCGACTGGTGGAGCCTGCTCCTGATCCGGGAGACCGCCCGGGGGCACCACAGGTTCGACGCGCTCCAGGAGGAGCTGGGCATCTCCCGGAAGGTGCTCACCGAGCGCCTGGCGCACCTGGTGGAGACGGGGGTCCTGGAGAAGGTCCCGTACCAGGAGCGGCCGACGCGGCACGAGTACCGGCTGACCGAGAGCGGCCGGGGGCTGCTGCCGGTCCTGCTGTCGATGCAGGACTGGGCCGACCGCTGGCTCCTCGGCGACGGCTCGCTCAGCGGCACCGCCGACGAGACGAGCGCGGAGGCACGGCGCGTCGCGGACCTGACGGGCCGGCGACTGCCGCGCCTGAGGTTGCCCGGTCACCGGGACGGCGCGCCGGTCGACCCGGTGGCCGGCGGCGTGGCCACCGTCCTGTTCTGCTATCCGGCGACCGGGAGCCCCAGCCCCCTGCCGGAGGGCTGGTCAGACATCCCCGGCACCGTCGGCTGCACGCTGGAGAACCGGCTCTTCCGGGATGCCTACGAGGACTTCCGCGCCGCGGGCGCGGAGGTGCACGGCATCAGCACCCAACGCCCTGACGAACAGCGCGTGTTCGCGAGCCAGGAAGACATCCCCTTCACCCTCCTCTCCGACGTCGACCTCCGCCTCGCCGCCGCCCTGCGCCTGCCCACCTTTCGCGCCGGACAACTGCTGCGACTGAAACGGACCGTGCTGGTCGTCGACCGTGACGGCACGGTGCGGCACGCGCGGTTCCCGGTGACGGACATCCCGGCAGCCGTGAGCGAGGCGCTGACCGAGGTACGACGCCTGGCCGCGGAGGACTGACACCTACGGGATTCCCGAGGGACAGGCGGGGTTGATCGGCGGGCCTCAGGGGAAGCCTCCGTCCTGCGGACCGTCGGCCGGCCGGGGGTCCCTGCGACGTAGGCAGCCGCTGTGCGAGAGCGGGGGGACCTCCGGGGTGGGGTTGATGCATGGTGGAACGACGCATGTCGGTTGCGACGCACTGGGGCAGTTTTGTCGCGGTGGTCGATTCCGGCGGGTTGGTGCGCATCGAGCCGAGGAGCGATGACCCCGCGCCGTCCCCCATCGGCCCCGGAATGGTGGCAGCCGCCGACGACAGCGCTCGCGTGTTGCGCCCCGCGGTGCGCAAGGGCTGGCTGAACGGCCTGCCGCGCACCCACGACACGGCCAGAGGCGCGGACGCCTTCGTGGAGGTGAGCTGGGACCATGCGCTCACGCTGGTCAGTGACGAACTCCGCCGGGTGCGTTCACAGCACGGAGACAGCGCGGTGTTCGGCGGATCCTACGGCTGGGCGAGTGCGGGCGCGTTCCACAACGCGCAGGGGCAACTCCATCGGTTCCTGGCGTTGGGCGGGGGATACACCGACTCGCGCAACACGTACAGCACCGCGGCGTTGGAGGTCATCCTCCCCCATGTGATCGGCGGGCATCCGTGGAGCTACCAGTCCCGGATGCCGATGTGGGACGAGATCGCCGAGAACTGTGAGCTTGTGGTGGCGTTCGGCGGGCTGGCCCTCAAGAACAGCCAGATCAACCCCGGTGGGCTGGCCAGGCACCAGACGCAGGACCTGCAGCGCCGGTGCCGTGAGGCCGGGGTACGGTTCGTGAACGTCAGTCCCCTCCGCAGCGACACCGCCGGCTTCCTCGACGCCGAGTGGCTGCCCGTCGTCCCCAACACCGACACCGCCGCGATGCTCGGCATCGCCCACACGATGCTGGTCAACGGGTGGCACGACGAGGACTTCCTCCGCCGGTGCTGCGTCGGGTTCGACCGATTCGCCTCCTACCTGGCCGGCGACCTCGACGGTGTCCCCAAGGACGCTGCCTGGGCAGCCAGGATCACGGGCATCCGCCAGGACGCGATCACCGGCCTCGCTCGCCGCCTCACCACCCAGCGCTCGCTCATCATGGTCAACTACGCGGTGCAACGGGCGGACCACGGCGAACAGCCGATCTGGATGTCCGTCGTGCTGGCGGCCATGGCGGGCTCGATGGGCCGGCGCGGCTGCGGCTGGGGCGCAGGTTACGCGACGATGGACGCGACCGGCGTCGCCCCGGGCCGCCCCTCCGTGGCGACGATTCCCGAGGTGCCCAACCCCGTTCCGGATTTCATCCCGGTCGCGAGGATCGCCGACACCCTGCTGCATCCGGGGAAGACCATCGACTACGACGGCCGTCGCCTCACCTTGCCCGAGCTGCGCCTCGTGTACTGGTGCGGAGGGAACCCGTTCCACCACCACCAGGACCTGCATCGGTTGACCCGTGCCTGGCAGACTCCCGACACTGTGGTGGTTCACGAAGCCTGGTGGAACACCACGGCCAAGTTCGCGGACATCGTCCTGCCCGTCGCCACCGGCCTGGAGCGCGACGATTTCACCGCCGGATTCTCCGATCCCCACCTCGTCGCCATGCCGAAGGTCCGTGAGCCGGAGGGCGAGTCGCGCACTGACCACCAGATCTTCGCCGCCTTGGCCGCCCGGCTCGGATACGAGAAGGAGTTCACACAGTCGCGTTCCGAGACCGAATGGGTCCGGCACCTCTACGAGCGGACGAGGGCCGACCTCGGCGACGAGGCCGCCTTGCCGAGTTTCGACGACTTCTGGCGCAGCTCCACCGCTGAGCTGCCGGCGCCGGCCGGACCGTTTCCCGGGAGCTTCGAGGCACTGCGCGCAGATCCGCAGCGTCACCCCCTGTCGACGCCGTCGGGCCGGATCGAGATCTTCTCCGAGGAGATCGACTCGTTCGGATACGACGACTGCTCCGGGCATCCGTCATGGTTCGAGCCGGTGGAGTGGCTTCACGCTGACCTGGCGGACCGATTCCCGTTTCATCTGATCTCGAATCAGCCCGCCTCACGCCTGCACAGCCAGTACGACAACGGCGGTCACAGCCTCAGTTCGAAGATCCGTGGCCGTGAGCCCGTGACGCTCAATCCGTCGGACGCCGCGTCGCGCGGCATCGAGGACGGCATGATCGTACGCGTCTACAACGACCGAGGCAGCTGCCTCGCGGGCGCGGTCCTGTCGGACGACGTCATGCCAGGCGTCGTACAACTGTCCACCGGAGCGTGGTGGGATCCGGTCCGGCCGGGCCTGAGCGGAACGATGGACCGCCACGGCAATCCGAACGTCCTCACGGCGGATCGGCCGTGCTCGCGCCTGTCCCAGGGGCCGAGTGCCCTCAGCGCGCTGGTCGACGTCGAGCCGTACGGCGACCCTCCTCCTGAGGTGCTCGCCTTCACACCACCCGAACTCGAACGCTGACGCGAAGGCTTCCGGCCTCCTCCGGGGCAGTTCTCGTGCCGTTCATCGTCACGTGCGTGCCAGGCTGCCCCAGTCCGCCGACGGGCTCTCCACATACGCGTTTGCGCTTGCGTAACCGTATGAATACTGTGCGCATTCGTGACTGCACTTCAAGACCTCAAGTACGGCCAGTGGTTCAGGGGCGCCGACGTCGACGGCGACGGGTTCATCACCCAGCGGGACGTCCGCATGATGAGCGAGCGCTACATCTCCGCCCGCGGCTCCGCACCGGACTCCACGACCGCCCACCTCACCGGTGGGATGGACAGGTTCTGGACGAACGTGATCGCTCCCATGGACCAGGACGGTGACGGAAAGGTCGATCTGCGGGAGATGACCGAAGGATTCAGGCGGGTCCTGACCGACCCCACCCTCTACCCGGAACAGATCGAGCCGATCACCGACTGCTTCTTCGACCTCGTCGATCTCGACGCAGACGGCAAGATCGACCAGGCGGAGTTCCAGCAGATGTTCGCCTCGGTCGCCGGCGTTCCCGGCGACGACTGCGCCGCCGTCTTCGCCGCCTTGGACCGGGACGGCTCCGGCGCGCTGGACCGGGCCGAATTCCACCAGGCGCTCACGGAGTTCTTCTACGGCAACGACCCGGACGCCCCTGCCAACCACCTCTTCGGCAGGATCCCCGACTGACGAGAGGGACCGCGAAACCTCCCTCCCGGCGGGCCGCCTCACGCCCTCTCGTCGGCACCCGCCCGATGTGGCTCCTCGGGCAGCGGCAGTTCGATGCGGAAGGTGCAGCCCTGGCCGGGGGCGGTGTCGAGGGTGAGCCGGCCGTCGTGGGCGGTGACGAGGGCGTGGGCGATGGCGAGGCCGAGGCCGGAGCCGCCGGTGGTGCGGGTGCGGGAGTCGTCGGTGCGGTAGAAGCGGTCGAAGACGTGGTCGCGTTCGGCGGGGGTGAGGCCGGGGCCCTGGTCGGAGACTTCGAGGACGGTCCTGTCGCCCGCGGTGCCGACGCCGATGCGGATCGGGGTACCGGGCGGGGTGTGGGTGACGGCGTTGCCGATGAGGTTGGTGACGACCTGGCGGAGGCGGGCCTCGTCGGCGACGGCGGGGGCGGTGGCGGGCTTTCCGCCGCCTGGACCCGTGAGGGCCACGGGACGGGTCGCGTCCAGGGCGCGTACGTCGTGCAGTGCGTCGGCGGCCAGCGTGCGGAGGTCCATGGGGGCGAGATCGAGATCGAGAGCGAGAGCGGGTTCGCGGTCGGAGACCGTGTCCTCGTCGAGGCGCGCCAGGAGGAACATCTCCTCCACCAGCCGGGTGAGGCGTTCGGACTCGGCGGCGATCCGGGTCATGGTCTGGTCGACGTCCTCGCGGGTCGGCAGGGCCCCCATCCGGTAGAGGTCGGTGTAGCCCTTGATGCCGACGAGCGGCGTGCGGAGTTCGTGTCCCGCGTCGGCGAAGAAGCGCCGGGTGCGCGCCTCGGCTTCCGCACGGGCCCGGAAGGCCGTGTCGATCCGGTCGAGCATCTCGTTGAGGCAGGCGGTCAGGTGGCCCACCTCGGTGTGGGGGGAGGCCAGTTCGGGGACACGGTGGGAGTAGTCGCCGGCGGTGATGGCGGTCGCCGTCTCCTCGATACGGGTCAGGGGGCGAAGCCCGGAGCGGACGGCGAACCAGCCGGCAGCAGTGAGGATCGCGAGCAGGCCGATACCCACGGTCAGGGAGAGGTTGCGGGTCTTGGTGACGGTGCGGTCGACCTCGTCGAGGGAGGTCGACACGACCACGCTGCCCCGGCCGTCCGCCCTTTCAGGTGGGAACACCTGGGCGGGCTGGGTGAGGGCGATGACCCGCCACTCGTGGTCGCCGTCCTTCGAGGGCACGGTGAAGGGCCGGCCCTCGTGGGCGACGACGGCCGCACGGTCGAGGGGCGGGAGTTCGGGACCGCCGCCCGGGGGTACGGTGCCCGATTCGAACTCCCTGGTGGTGGCGCCCTCGTCGTCCAGATACGTCACGGTGGTGTCGCCGAGGACACCGAGGGCCTGCACGCCCGGCGGGGTCCCGGTACCCGCCGGCGGGGAGAGTCGGGCGGCGATCTGCCCGGTCAGGACGAGCCGTTCGTCCACGCGGTCCTGGAGGTAGCCCTGCAGGGCCGCGGTGACGATCACGCCGGTGCTGAGAAGACCGACCGCGACCAGGGCCGTGGTCAGGCACAGCAGGCGGGTGCGGAGGGACAGCCTGCTCGGCCGCCTCCTGGACGGCCACCAGGTCGGGCGCTTCACGGCCGGGGCTCGCGGATCACGTAGCCCACGCCTCGGATGGTGTGGATCAGTTTGGGCTCGACCCGGTCGACCTTGCGGCGCAGATAGCTGATGTACGTGTCGACGATGCTGGGGTCGCCGCCGAAGTCGTACTCCCATACGGCGTTGAGAATCTGATGCTTCGTCATGGTCCGTTCGGCGTTGGCGACGAGGAAGTGCAGCAGGCGGAACTCGGTCGGCGACAGGCGCACGGCCCGTCCCGCCCGGGTGACGCGATGGCTGTCGGGTTCCAGTTCGAGGTCGCCGACGGTGATCCGGGCCGGCTGCTCGCCCTGGGTGCGGCGCAGGACGGCTTGGATGCGGGCGATCAGTTCTTCCAGGTCGAAGGGTTTGGTGACGTAGTCGTCGCCGCCGAGCCGCAGGCCGTGGAGCCGGTCCTGGCGGTCGTCGCGCGCGGTGACGAACAGGACGGGCACGTCTCCGCCGCGACCGGGCAGGGGTGAGCGGGGCTGGGCCCGCAGGCGGCGGATCACCTCGAAGCCGTCCATGTCCGGGAGCATCACGTCGAGCAGGACGAGATCGGGGGTACGGGCCGCGGCCAGGCCGAGTGCCTCCTGGCCGGTGGCGGCGGCGTCGACGTCGAAGCCGGCGTAACTCAGCGCGGTGCGCAGCAGCTCCCGGACGGTGGGCTCGTCGTCGACGACGAGCAGGTGGTGCCGGCCGGGGCGACCCACGGAGTGCGGGGTGGGTGTGGATGCCGCCATGGTGTGGATCGCCGCCTTCACGGACCGGGGACTGGGGACGGGTGGCCGAGGCTGGGCCGTCGGAGGGTTCTCAGGAGATCACAGGCGAGGTCACGACACCGTGTCCGACGGGACCCGGGTGGCGGGTCGGGTGGCGGCCGGCCGTCGGTTCGTGCTGCCGGGCCGCTGCGGGGCGATGCCCGAACGCCGGGAGCGCCGACCGTGCAGGCGGCTGCCGGCGTACGAGGCGAGGCCGGCCAGGACGAAGCTGGTCAGCGCGGAGAGTCCCATCCCTCCGTCCAGGCCCGCCGTCATGCCTCCCATCTCGTTGCCCATGAGGCTGATGCCGATCCGTACCGACCCCTGCGCGAGCGGGGGAAGCAGCAGGGCCGAGATGCCCACGGCGATGCCCGTTCGCAGGGCGATCTCCGCGTGGCGGTCGAGCAGGGCCTCGGAGTCCTCGCGCGGAGTGCGGGCCGGAGTGCGGGCGGAGGCCGCGTATCCGGCGATCACCAGGAGGAGCAGCACGAGGACCAGGGCGAGCAGCCACAGCGGCACTCCGGCGCCCGACCAGCCTCCGAGGTCGATGGACTTGTCCTTGCCCGCCGCGTCTCCCTGAGCGGCACCCATGCCGCCGAGCATGCCGAGCATCCCGCCGCCTTCGGGCTGCAGTCGTTCCATGCCCGCCTGCCAGGAGGTGCCGAGCCCGGAGGTGAGCAGGACGGCGAGCAGGTTGGGGCCGAGGAGCAGCAGCAGGCCCGCCGCCTTGGCCGCCTGGTCCCGGCCGGTCAGGGCCGCCGCCCCGGCCAGGAGCGCGACGACCAGGGTCGAGCAGCACAGGACGGCTCCGATCCCGGTCAGGGTGGAGGTGACGGCGTTCCACTTCAGGCGCAGGCGGCTGAGGGCGAGGGGGCGCGGCAGGGTCGTACGACGGGACACGAGGCAGCCGAGGGCGAGGACGGCGCAGACCCACAGCAGGCCGAAGAAAACGGTCGCCGGGGTGTCGGTCTCGAACATCACCGACGACAGACCCTTGGTGAGACCTCCGCCCCCGCCGCCGAACCGGCTGAGCGCTCCGGACGAGGCGCCCTTGCCGAAGCGCTCCGTCACGCTCTCGGGCAGCCGGGCCGTGCCCTGGGCCATGCCGGCGAGTATCGGGAGGACCACTGCCGAGGTCACGAGCGCCCCGCCGCACCGGGCCCACAGCAGCGCCGGGGCGGGCCGCCGCCGTCGCCGCAGGGGCCGGAAGAAGCCGATCGCCAGGACGGCCGTGCCGAGGAACGTCAGCATGAGTGGCGTCACCGCCGCGTTACCCGTCAAGCCGAGGCTCAGACCTCCGCCGCCGCCACCCAGGCCCCCGAGCAACCCGCCGAGCCCGCCGCCGCCGTCGGCGGACTCGGCGGAGGGTGCCGATTCCACGGTGACGCGGCCACCGACGGCCATGCTCACCATCGTCGGCACGAGGTGGGAGACGGGGGCGATCGCGCCGGCGCCGAGGACGGTCAGCGCCGCCCACGCGGCGGTGGTCATCGTCATGACGGCGGCCGCGACGGACAGGGCTCCTTCGAGGGCGTGGCGCCAGGGAGTACCGGGAGGACGGAGGGACGGCGGGGAGGAGGACATCGGGCAGGCTCCTGTGTACGGGACAACTGGGTACGAGTGAGGGGCACGGGGCGGCGGGAGGGGTCGCCGCCCCGTGGGCTTGGGCGCGGGACCGGGGCGCACGGGCCCCGGTCAGAGGCGCGGGCTCAGTTGCCGCGGCCGCTTCCTGCGGCTTCGACGACCAGGTCCCGGCCGTCGCCGGGTGCCGCTTCGGCGCCCGTACGGGTGGAGTGGATCTGGTCCCGCTCAAGCCGCTCGCCCTCGACGTCCAGGTCGGGCACGAGCCGGTCCAGCCATCGGGGCAGCCGCCACGCGCGCCGGCCGAGCAGGGCGAGGACCGCCGGGACGAGCGCCATGCGCACGATGAAGGCGTCGAACAGGACGGCGGCGGCGAGACCGAAGCCGATGGTCTTGAGCATCTGCTCGTCGCTGCCCATGAAGGAGGCGAACACCGAGATCATGATCACGGCGGCGGCGGTCACCACGCGTGCACTGTGTTCGAATCCGCTGACCACGGAGTCCTTCGGCGACTGCCCGTGGACGTACGCCTCGCGCATCCGTGTCACGAGGAACACCTCGTAGTCCATGGCGAGTCCGAAGACGACGCCGACCATGAAGATCGGCATCATCGACATCACCGGTCCCGGTACCGCGACCCCGAAGACCGAGGACAGCCAGCCCCACTGGAACACCGCGACCACCGCGCCGAGGCCGGCGAGGACGGAGAGCAGGAAGCCCAGGGCCGCCTTGAGCGGGACGAGGAGGGACCGGAAGACGGCGATGAGCAGCAGGAACGCCAGGCCGACCACGAGTCCCAGGTAGGGGAGCAGTGCGTCGGACAGCTTCTGCGAGACGTCCACGTTCATCGCCGTCGATCCGGCGACCAGCACGTGGGCGTCGCTGTCGCTCGCGAGCGCCGGGGCGCGCAGTGCGTGCACGAGATCGGCCGTCTCGGTGCTCGACGGCGCGGCCGCCGGGACGACGTTCAGGACGGCGGTGTCGCCGTTCTCGCTCAGCCTCGGCTGTCCGACGGCGGCGACGTCCTTCCTGTCGCGGATGTCCTCGGCCACGCTCTGGGCGGCGGCCTTGGCACTGCCGCCTCCCTCTGCCTGGACGACCACGGTGAGCGGGCCGTTGTAGCCGGGGCCGAAGCCGTCGGCGACCAGGTCGTACGCGCGGCGCTGCGTGGTCGAGGAGGGCTTGCTCTCGTCGCCCGGCAGCCCCATCTCCAGTGACGCCGCCGGCACGGCGATCACGCCGAGCAGGGCGATGCCGCCCAGGAGGACGGCGACCGGCCGCCGGACGACGAACCGGGCCCAGCGCACGCCCATGGCCGGCTTCGGGCTGTCGTCCTCGCGGCGGCGCCGCCTGGCGCGCGGCGGACCGATCCGGCGGCCGCAGATCCCGAGCAGCGCGGGGATCAGGGTGACGGCGATGAGCACCGCGATGACGACGGTACCGGCCGCGGCGAGACCCATCTGCGTCAGCAGCGGAATGCCGACCACCGCCAACCCGGCGAGGGCGATGACCACGGTCAGGCCCGCGAACACGACCGCTGATCCCGCGGTGCCGACCGCGTGCCCGGCCGCCTCCTCACGACTGCGGCCCCGTGCGAGTTCGGCGCGGTAGCGGGAGACCACGAACAGGGCGTAGTCGATGCCGACGGCGAGGCCGATCATGGTGGCGAGTCCGCTCGTGGTGGAGCCGAGCCCGAGCGGCTCCGCCAGCACCTTGATCGCCAGTCCGCCGATGCCCACGCCGAGGATGGCGGTGAGCAGCGGAAGCCCGGCGGCGAGCAGTGAGCCGAAGGTGATGACGAGCACCACGGCGGCCACCGCCAGGCCCAGGGCCTCGGAGGAATGGCCGCCGGCGACGGCGCTGACGGCGTTGCCGCCGACCTCGACCGTCAGCTCCTTCGAACCCGCCTTCTCGACGGTGTCCTGCAGCGCGGTGCGCGAGCTCTCCTCCAGCTTCGAGGCGGGCACCTCGTAGGAGACCTGGGCGTAGGCGGTGGACCCGTCAGCGCTCACCGACCGGGTGGCGTACGGGTCGGTGGCCCGTGTGACCTGCGGATCGCCGCCCAGTTCCCGGACCGTCTCCTGAACGGCCTTCTTCGCCTCCGGGTCGGTGATCTTTCCGTCCTCCGCCCGGAACACGACCCGGGCCGTCGCGCTGTCGGCGTTCAGCTCGGGGAAGTCCCTGTCCAGGAGGTCGTAGGCCTGCTGCGCCTCCGTACCGGGCATCGAGAAGTCGTTGGGCGGCGGGGCGGCAGCCTTGCCGGCCATCACCCCCGTTCCCACGAGCAGTACCACCCACAGCAGCGCGACCGGCCAGCGCCTCCGGAAGGAGAACCGGCCCAGCCGGGAAAGGAATGTGGCCACAGCAGACGCTCCACGTCGATCGAGGCGTATCGGAACAGGGGCTGACGCTGCCAGCCCGTCCTGATCGCCTCCGGAGAGATCCTGGGAACTTCCTGAGAGTTCCGGGCGTCACCGCGGGGGCGATGCCCGGAAATCCGGCAAAGCCGCCGTCACCGCGGCCCGATTCACAGGAAGTTCACCGGGTCGAGGCGAGGGAGGTCCCGATCCGCAGGAACACCTCGACGAGCGGGGCGACCGGCACGTCCGGGGAGATGACCTGCGAGCCGAAGTGGACGGCGACGAGGTCGAGGCCGGGTGAGACGAAGAGCCGCTGGCCGTGGATGCCACTGGCCAGGTAGGAGCCGTACGGGTCGTTCGGGATCCACCACAGGTCGTGGTACGAGAGCGTGGCCGGCGAGTCGGGCGGTGCGGCCGGGAACCTTACGCGCCGGGCATGGCCGTCCGGGACGCCACTCGTGATCGTCGTCGCCACTTCCTCGGGTACGACCTGCCGGTCGCCGACCGCACCGCCGCAGCGCAGCATCTCGCCGAGCCGGGCGACGTCGCGCAGCGTGGCACTGAAGCCGCCGCACGCCGCCTCGACGCCGTCGCCGTCGAGGATGTAGTAGGCATCCTCCTCGGCGCCGATCTTCGACCAGATCATCTCGCTCAGCAGTGCGGAGGTGGTCAGACCGGTGACCCGGCGCAGTACCTCGGCCAGCGTCTCGACGTTGCCGTTCTCGTAGCGGAACTCCGTGCCCGGCCGGCCGGTCGCGCGGGCGGTCAGGAGGTGTTCGCGGATGGTGGTGGGGCCGTTGTAGCCGAACGGTCGCAGCTGCGGGGCGATGACGGCGAAGTACCGCTGGGCCTCGATCGCCTTGTCGAAGGGCCGGCCCGCGTAGCTGACCTGGGTGCCCATGTGCAGCAGGTCCTCGATCGTGGCGTCGCCGAACGCCGTACCGGCGAGTTCGGGAATGTGGGCGGATGCCCGGGCAGACCGGTCCAGATGGCCCTGGTGCGCCAGGGTCGCCGCCATCAGGCCGATGTACGACTTGGCCGCCGAGGCGTTGAAGTGCGGGGTGTGCGCCTCGGTGCCGTGCCGGTAGGTCTCGTGGACGACGGCGCCGTGGTGCATCACGAGGAACGCGTCCGTCTGGGCCGCTGCGAACAGTTCCTCCAGCTTGAGCGTGGTGCCGCCGAGCTCGATGTCGAGCGCGTCGAGGTCGGCGGCCCTGGCAGGCAGGGGCCGTGCGGGCTCAGAGCCGCGCCACACGCGGCGGCTGGGGGTGAGCTCGCGGCCCACGGACGTGAAGCGGCGGATCCAGGCGGGGTCCGTGTAGCCGCGGGTCCACGAGAGGTCGCCGAGTCGGGTCAGGTCGGTCATGGGGTACTCCGTACCGCAGAGGTCTTGAACAAGTACGCCGTTAACGTACAACCTGTTCGACAGCAGGCAACAGACCTCGGCGTCGTTCGCCGTACGCCTGCCATGCGCGTTTCCGCGTGAACCGTCGACCGCCCCACCGGATCGGCCCGTTCGCACCGCCTCCGCGCCCTTCCCCGCCGAGCCGCAGGAGTTCCCCATGGCCGAACCGTCCCCGCCCGCACCGCCCCGCGAGACCGCCGGAGCACCACAGCATCCGGTGTTCGACCGGCGGCGAGCCTGGATGATCGCCGCGCTGATCGTGACGTTCATGCTCATCAACTACGCGGACAAGGCCGTCCTGGGACTCGCGGCCGTGCCGATCATGGACGAGCTGGGCATCAGCAACAGCTCGTACGGGTTGATCTCCAGTTCGTTCGCGCTGCTGTTCAGCCTGTCCGGGCTGATCGTCGGCTTCGTCTCCGCGAAGGTCTCCAGCAGGGTTCTGCTGTTCGCGATGGCCGCCCTGTGGGCGGTGGCCCAGCTGCCGGTGCTGCTCGTGGCGTCGGTGCCTGCCCTGATCGCGGGGCGGATCCTGCTCGGGGCCGCCGAAGGACCGGCGTCGTCGATGTCGATGCACGCCCTGTACAAGTGGTTCCCGGAGGACCGGCGCGGCCTGCCCTCGGCCCTGCAGATCAGCGGCGCCGCACTGGGCATGCTGATCGCGGCGCCGGTCCTGACATGGCTGATCACCGGATTCGGCTGGCGCTCCGCGTTCGCCGCACTCGCGGCGGCCAGCCTGGCCTGGAGCCTGGCATGGTGGCGGAACGGGCACGACGGCCCGTACGGAGCGGAGCACTCCCGAGTCGCCCGCCCGCCCGTCGGCGCCGCGCACGCGTCTCCCGTCGGACAGCGGCTGCCGTACCGGCGCCTGCTGCTGAACGGCACGGTGCTCGGGAGCATCGCCGGCGCGTTCGGCGCCTCCTGGGCGATGGCGTTGAGCCACGCCTGGCTGCCCGTCTACCTGCGTACGCAGGTAGACATGACGCCCGGAGCGGCGGCCACGCTGATCAGCGCCGTCTCCGCGTTCAGCCTCGTCCTGCTGCTCTCGGTGCCCCCGGTCCTCGATCTCCTGCACCGGCGCGGCCTCTCACGCCGGTGGTCGAGCGGCGCCCCGCAGGGCATCGCCGTCACGGTCGCGGGCCTCGCCATGGCCGCCTTCCCGTTCACGGACGGCGGGATCCGGCTGGTGCTGCTCGCCCTGGCCTTCGGCGGGCACGCCATCACGTTCCCCCTGCACTACATGACGGCCTCCGCCGTGGTGCCTCCGCAGCAGCGGGGAGCGGTCTTCGGCATCGTCGCGGCGGCAGGGACCCTGCCCGGGCTGATCGCCCCGTACCTGACCGGGCACCTCCTGGACTCCGCTGTTTCGCAGAGCGCCGGGTACACCCAGTCGTTCCTCCTGTCCGCCGCCGTCATGGCGGTCTGCGGGCTCGTGGCTCTGGTCGCCATCCGGCCGGAGCACGACGCGCGACGACTGGCTACGGCCCTGCCGGCCGGTCCCCCGCGATGAGGCCGGCGGGCGGCTCGACGGGTGAGCGGCCCGCGGCCCACCGTCCGACTCAGACCGGCTGCTCGAAGCCGCTGGCCCAGTACCGCCCGCGCAGTGCCAGGTCGAGGAGCATGCGCACGACCTCTTCGGCGGGCAGGGACGGCGATTCCTGCTCGACCCACCAGCGCAGTACGGCGATCTGCTCGCCCACCCACACCCGGGCGAGGAGATCGGAGTCGATGCGCGGCTGGACGGCATTGCGTTCCGCACGGGCACGGAACTCGTCCGCGGTCGCCTTCGCGCAGGCGTCCGTGAACATCTGCAGCGGCTTGCCGTCGCCGTCACCGCGCAGCACGATCCGGTACAGGTCGCGCTCCTCGCGCGCGTGCCGCAGCATCTCCAGGACCGGCTTGCCCGTGAAGCCGATCGCGCTGTCCGCCACGGCGGGGGCGAGCCGCTCGCCGAGCTCGTCCAGGAGATCGGCCGTCACCCGGGCGAACAGGTCCTCCTTGTCCCGGAAGTGGGCATAGAAGGTGGCGCGCGCCACGTCCGCCCGCTCGGTGATGTCCTCCACGGTCAGCGCGGTGAAGCCGCGCTCAAGGACCAGCTCGACCAGGGCGGCCCCCAGGGCGCGGCGTGACCGTCTCGTCCTTCTGTCCTCGGCCATCGGGCCCCTCCTCGTTCGTCGCTCCGCGTGCGTGCCCAGTCTAGGGACTCTTGACACCTCACACGTTACTGAACAAGCTGTACGTAATTGAGCAGACAGTTCAGTTTCTCTGCGGGGCCGGCCGCCGTGCCGCCCCAGCGCTCATTTCCCCTTCCGCTCGGAAGCAGGTCACTTGATGAACCTCGGCACCTACCTGTCGCGCAGCGCCCGCTACTGGCCCCAGGCCCCCGCCCTCGTGTGCGGCGACCGGTCATGGACCTTCTCCGAACTCGACCGCGCCACCGACCGCCTCGCCTCCGCCCTGTCCGCCCGGGGGCTGCGGCCCGGCGACGCCGTCGCGTCGCTCGCGTGGAACCGCGGCGAGCTCGTGGAGGTCGAATTCGCCCTGTACAAGGCCGGTCTGACGCGCGCTCCGATCAACGCCCGACTCGGACGCGGCGAGATCGAGCACATCCTGCGCTACGCCCCCGTCCGCGCCCTGGTCTTCGACGCGGCGCACCGCGAGGACGCGCTCGCCGCGATCGCCGCCGCGGGCACCGGCTGCCTGCCCGTCCCGCTCGACGCCCCGCACGAGGCCGCTCCGGGCGAGGTGTCCTACGACGCACTGCTCGCCGAGGGTGACGAGGCTCCGTTCCTCGTCGAGATCGACGAGTCGGAGCCGTGCGTCCTGAACTTCACCTCCGGGTCCACCGGGGCCCTGAAGGCGGCGGTCCAGACGGTCGGCAACCGTCTCGCGAACATGCGCAAGCTGCTGATGGCCGACGAGTCCCGACCCCGCCCCGGGACGCGCTACCTGGCCTGCGGCCCCATCACCCACGCCACCGGAATGGGCCTGCTGGCCGGCGTGTTCGGCGGCTCGACCACGTACGTCCTGCCCACCTGGAGCCCGCAGGGCTTCCTGGAGACCGTGGAGAAGGAACGCATCACCACCACCTTCCTGGTGCCGGCCATGGTGAACATGGTCCTCGCCCACCCCGGGGCCGCCGACCACGACCTCTCCTCCCTCGCCAGCGTGCGCGTGGGCGGAGCACCCACCTCGCCGCAACGCCTGCGCGACGCCGTCGAGTTCTTCGGACCCGTCGTCGCCCAGGGCTACGGCCTCGGTGAGACCACCAGCGTGGTCGCGGGCCTGAGTGGTGAGGAGATCGCGCACGCGGTGAAGGAGGACGCCGAACTGCTGCAGTCGTGCGGGCGGGCCACGTACGACACCGAGATACGCGTCGTCGACGAGACGGGTCGCGAGCTCGCCCCGCGCGAGGTCGGCGAGGTCATCGTGCGCGGCCCCGACTGCGTACGGGAGTACTGGAAGGAACCGGAGCTGTCGGCCGAGACCTTCCGCGACGGCTGGGTGCACACCGGCGACCTCGCCTGGATGCGGGAGGACGGCTACCTGTTCCTCGTCGACCGCAAGAAGGACATGATCATCTCGGGCGGCTTCAACATCTACTGCACCGAGGTCGAGGCCGCCCTGTACGAGCACCCGGCCGTCCAGGAGGCGTGCGTCGTCGGCGTGCCCGACGAGCAGTGGGGCGAGGCCGTCAAGGCGATCGTGGTCGCCCACCCCGACAGGATCGTCACACCCGACGAGTTGATCGCCTTCTGCGCCTCCCGCCTCGACCGCCTCAAGAAGCCCCGCTCCGTCGACTTCGTGACCGAGCTCCCCCACAACCGCAACGGCAAGCTCGACCGCAAGGCCGTGCGCGAGCCGTACTGGGCGAACACCGCCCGCCGCGTCAACTGACCCACCATCCCACGGAGTTCCCGGTGACCTTCTCCCTTCTCCCCACCTACGCCGACCCGCGCACCGCCGAGCTGGTCGAGCGCCTGCGCGACTACCTCGACGGCGAGCTCGCCGACTACGAACGCGAGCGCGGCATCACACCCGCCACCCGCCTCACCCGCACCGACCTCGAACCCGTCTGGCGCCGCAGCCGCGCACTCGGCTTCTACGGGGTCCACCTGCCCGAGGAGTACGGCGGCCAGAACCTCACCTACACCCAGCTCGCCGCCCTGAAGGAGGAGGTGGGCGCGAGCGGACGCGTCCTGTCCCACTGCGTCCTGGGCGACATGGGCGGACCGCTGCGCGCGGGCGACATCCTCCAGCACGCCACCGAGCACCAGCTGAAGACGTACCTGCTGCCACTGATCCGCGGCGAGCGGGCCTGCTGCTTCTCCCTCACCGAGACCGACGCCGGCTCCGACGTCCGCTCCATGCGCACCGTCGCCGTGCCGGACGGGGACGGCTACCGCCTCACCGGACACAAGGTGTTCTCCTCGGCCGGCCCCTTCGCCGACTTCGCGATCGTCGTCGCCCGCATGGCCGGAACCGGCGAACAGGAGGGCGACAAGCCGCTGTTCTCCGCGCTCCTCGTGGACCTCGACAGCCCCGGCTGCCGCGTCGAGGACGGGGCGACCCCGATGTCCGGCGAGCACATCGAGAGCGACATCGTCCTGGACGACTGCTACGTCCCCGCCGCCAACCTGCTGGGCGAGGAGGGCAAGGGCATGCGGATCGCGCTCGGTCGGGTGACCACCAACCGCCTCCTGCACTGCCCCACCGTGCTCGGCGCCACCCGCCGCGCCCTCAAGCTGACCCTGGACCGCACCCGGACCCGCCAGGTCGCGGGTCAGCCGCTGCTCATGCTCCAGGCCATCCAGCACAAGGTCGCCGACATGGCCACCGAGCTGTATGCCGCGCGCTCCATGACGTACAACGCGCTGGCGGCGCTGGACGAGGGCCGCGAGGTCCACGCCGAGGCGTTCATGTGCAAGCTGTTCGTCGCCGAGTCCGCCTTCCGCATCCTCGACGAGGCCGTGCAGATCCACGGCAAGGAAGGCCTCACGCAGGGCAACGAGATCGAGTACCTCTTCCGCAAGATCCGTATGTTCCGTGTCCTCACCGGCACCTCCGAGATCCAGCGGAACGGCATCGCCAAGCTCCTGGCCTTCAACCACTGATCCGCTCATCCGCCGATCCGCACCACCCGGAAGGTTTCCTCCACCATGACCGCCGCATCCCCGCCCTGGTCGGCCCTCACGGGCAAGCGCGTCCTCGACCTCTCCCGTCTCCTGCCCGGCCCGTACGCCACGTCGATGCTGGCCGACCTCGGCGCAGACGTCATCAAGGTCGAGGACCCCGCCGGCGGCGACCCACTGCGCGTCGCACCGCCCCTGTTCGAGGCGCTCAACCGCAACAAACGCTCCGTGGCACTGGACCTGCGCACCGGCGGGGGCCGGGATGCCTTCCTGCGGCTCGTCCGCACCGCCGACGCCGTGGTCGAGAGCTTCCGCCCCGGAACTCTCGACCGTCTCGGCCTCGGCTTCGACACCCTGCACGAGACGAACCCGCGGCTCGTCCTGTGCTCCCTCAGCGGCTACGGCCAGACCGGCCCGTACGCCACGAAGCCCGGCCACGAACTCAACTTCCTCGGTCTTTCCGGCTTCTTCGCCGTCCCCGGCCGCCTCGACGGCAGCATCGTCCGACCCGGCGTCCGCATCGGCGACCTGGTCGGCGCCCTGCACGCCGCCCTCGCCCTGACCGCCGCCCTGGCCGGGGACGGCGAGGGGCAGCACATCGACGTCTCCCTCACCGAGTCGATCACGGCCTGGTGCTCGCTCTTCGCCCTCCCCCTCCTCGGGTTCGACGACCCCCTGGCCGCGGGACTCGTCCAGGGCGACAACGACGTCTTCGCCACCGCCGACGGCCGCCTCCTGTCCCTGGCGACGTTCGAGGACAAGTTCTGGCACCGCGTGAGGACCGAACTCGCGGTGGACTTCCCCGAACTGGACACCCCCGCCTACGACCGCCGGACCGACCGCACGGCGGCCAAGGAGCAGGTTTACACCCTCTTGGCGAACGTCTTCGCGGCCCGTGACCACGACTGGTGGCACCAGCGCCTCACGGAGATCGACGCCCCCTGGGCTCCGGTCCTCACCCGGCCCGCCGATCTCCTGACCGACCCGCACGTCACTGCCCGCAACCTCTTCGACACACAGGAAGGAGGCACTCCCCAGGCCCGCTTCCCCGTCCTCTTCGGGGCCGGCCACACGACCTTCCGCCACCCGGCCCCCGCCCTCGGCGAGCACACCCGGGACCTCATCGGCGAACTGCCGGTGTAGGTCGGGACGTCAGCAAGAGAAGTGCGATGGATTGGCCATTTCCCGAGAGGGAGTCACGTTCAGCCGGCAGGCCAAGTACGCATTTCTCAGTCGGTGTTGAAAGTCAAGGGGCACCGTGTTCTCCTGCACGGCACGACGACCCGGCACGGCACGCTCGGTGCGGGATCGCTCCTCTTCCTGCGCACGCAGAAAGGATGCCTGACGCATGGTCACCTCGGTGCCTGATGACGTCCCCGATGTCCTCGCCCCGGCGCGACTCGGCCCGCTGACGCTGCGCAACCGCATCGTCAAAGCGGCGACCTTCGAGGGTGCCACCCCGGACGCGCTGGTCACCGACCAGCTGATCGAGTACCACCGCAGACCCGCGGCCGGCGGGGTGGGCCTGACCACCGTCGCCTATCTGGCAGTGGCCCCCGAGGGCCGCACCGAACGCCGCCAGATCTGGATGCGCCCCGAAGCCGTCCCCGGACTGCGCCGCCTGACAGACGCCGTACACGCCGAAGGCGCCGCGGTGTCGGCCCAGGTCGGCCACGCCGGACCGGTCGCGAACGCCGCTTCCAACCGCAGGCCGGCGCTCGCCCCCTCCCGCCGGTTCAGTCCCCTCGGCATGAGGACGACCAAGGCCGCCACCGAGGCCGACATCGCCCGGATCACCGAGGCGCACGGCGAGGCCGCGAAGCTCGCCGTCGAGTCCGGATTCGACGCCGTGGAGATCCATCTCGGGCACAACTACTTCGCCAGCGCGTTCCTCAGCCCGAAGCTCAACCGGCGCCGGGACCGGTACGGCGGCAGTCTCGCCAACCGGGCCGCGATCGCCCGCGCGGCCGCCCGCGCCGTGCGCGACGCGGTCGGAGACCGGATCGCCGTCACCGCCAAGCTGAACATGGACGACGGCGTTCCCGGAGGCATCTGGCTGGACGAGAGTCTGCAGCTCGCACGGTGGCTCCAGGAGGACGGAACGGTCGACGCGCTGGAGCTCACCGCGGGCAGCTCCCTGCTCAACCCGATGTACCTCTTCCGCGGCAAGGCGCCCCTACGCCAGTTCGCCGCCACTTTCCCTCAGCCCCAGCGGCTCGGCGTGCGGGCGTTCGGCGGGCGCTTCCTGATCGAGTACCCCTATCAGGAGGCCTACCTGCTGGAGTCGGCCCGCCAGTTCCGCGCCGCGGTGGACCTGCAACTGATCCTGCTCGGCGGCATCGCCGATCTCGCCACCGCACGGCGGGCCATGGCCGAAGGCTTCGACTTCGTGGCCATGGGCCGTGCTCTGCTGCGCGAGCCCGACCTGGTCAACCGCTACGCGGCCGGAACCAGCAGCACGTCCCTGTGCATCCACTGCAACCGCTGCATGCCCACCATCTACAGCGGCACTCGCTGCGTCCTCGTCGACCCGGCACCGCTCCGCGTCGCGCCACCCGACCGCGACGCCTGACGATCCGTCGGCGAAGTCAGCAAATGGTCAGCAGCGGGTGGCCTCCCCCGCGCACGGCAACCAGCGCGCGGCCCGGGACGCGGGGCGCCGTCCGGAGTTCCCCGACCCGGACCACCGCCGAGCCGGCGGTCCGGGTCCTGCCGGGAGGCGGGACGGCTCCCCTGGGCGGCGGGGCGGTCCTTCCGAGGCGTAGGACGTGCGCCACACCGGCTTGACGTGCACACGAGCTGCACTTAGCTTCGCCTTACCTTACTTACGTCGCTCATACGTCCGGAAGATCACCGCATGTCCAGAACCGCGCAGGAGCTCACCCCTTCCTGGCTCCTCACCGTCCTCGGGCTCGCCTCCACCGCCGGGATCGCGGCGGCCTGCTGGACCGCGGGCCACGTCCACGCCGACGCCTCCCTGCTGACGGTGGCGCGCTTCCTGCACGTCGCCTTCCTCGTCGTCGGGCTCGGCTCGGTCCTGGCCGTCGACTGGTTCGCGGTGCTCTGGCTGACGGGGAAGCGGCCCCTCGCCGGCGTCCTCGACACGGCCGTCGCCCTCCAGACGCCGATCTGGGCCGGTCTCGGCGGACTCGTCGTCTCCGGACTCTTCCTCCGCCCCGACCTCCACTCCCCGCTGACCCTGGTCAAGCTGGGACTCGTCCTCGCCGTCACCCTCAACGGCCTCTGGGCCCACCGGCTCGGCCAGCTCCTGGAGACCCACCGCGACGGCACCGTCCCACGGCGCCTGCTCGTCCGCTCGGGACTGGCCGCGACCGTGAGCCAGACCGGCTGGTGGGGCGCCTGCCTCATCGGCTTCGTCAACAGCCAGGGGGCGTGACCCCGGTCCGCCGTTCCGACCGGCTCTCGGGCCCCGGCCCCACCCCCGTTTTGGTTTGTCGCACGATCATCAATACGATCCGGCGATGATCACGAGAAAACGGCTGGCGACCGGGGCCTGCGCGCTGCTCGCCGCCCTGAGCGTCGCGCTCCTGCCGACGGGCGCGGCCGCCGACGAGCCCGCGGCGAAGGAATCCCCCAAGGTCGAGCTGGTCCTCGACGTCAGCGGCTCCATGCGGGCCAAGGACATCGACGGCAAGTCCCGCATGAGCGCCGCCAAGCAGGCCTTCAACGAGGTCCTCGACGCGGTGCCCGAGGAGGTCCGGCTCGGCATCCGCACCCTCGGCGCCGACTACCCCGGCAACGACCGCAAGCGCGGCTGCAAGGACACCCGCTCGCTGTACCCGGTCGGGCCGCTCGACCGGACCGAGGCCAAGACCGCCGTCGCCACGCTCGCCCCGACCGGCTGGACGCCGATCGGCCCGGCGCTGCTGGGCGCGGCCGGCGACCTCGGCAAGGACGGGGCGACCAAGCGGATCGTCCTCATCACCGACGGCGAGGACACCTGCGACGTCGACCCGTGCCAGATCGCCCGCCAGATCGCAGCCGAGGGCATCCACCTCGTGATCGACACCCTGGGCCTCGTGCCGGACGCCAAGACCCGGCAGCAGCTCACCTGCATCGCGGAGGCCACCGGAGGCACGTACACCTCCGTCCACCGCACCGAGGAACTCTCCCGCCGGGTACGGCAGCTGGTCGACCGCGCCGCCGACCCCGTGGTGGTCCCCGTCGACACGAAGGGGGCGGCACGCTGTGCCGACGCTCCCCTCCTGAAGCCCGGCCTGTACACGGACCGCGAGTCCTTCGGCGAGCACCGCTCGTACCGGGTGGACCTCCTGCCCGGCCAGGAACTGCGCGCCTCCGTCAGCGTGTCGGCCGACCGCGCCGTCAACGACGACTACGGCGTGCTGCTGCGCGCCGTCACGCTCCACGGCCGGGAGATCGTCCGCGGCTCCGAGGCCGGCGACGGACGCACGGACGTCATCTCGACCGGACTGCGCTACCCGAAGCCGGACCTCGACGACGGCCCCGGAGACGCCAAGCCGGCGGCCGAGACGGTCTGCCTCCAGGTCAGCAACTCCTTCTCCGCGCCCCCGTCGGTCAAGACGACGCCGGGCATGCCGGTCGAGCTGACGGTGGACGTCGTCGACGGCCCCTCGACCGCCTCGGACATCGCCTCCTTCGGTCTCGGCCGCGGCTGGTGGCTGCTCGGCACGCTGGTGCTCGTGGGCTTCCTCGCCGGTCTGCTCTGGGGCTGGCTGTCCCGCTGGCGCTTCGCTGTCTGGAGGACCAACTGATGCGTACCGTACGGATGCTCGCCACGGCCGCGCTCGCCGGCGCCGCCCTGCTCGGTCTCGCGGCCCCGGCCGCCCTGGCCGACTCTCCCAGCGCCTCGGCCTCCCCCTCCGAGGAGGCCGGTCCCACCGAGGCCGGCACCACCTTCCGTACCGCCGCCCGGTTCCTCCCCGGGCAGCAGGCCACGGCCCAGGCCGCCACGGGTGACTACCTGTACTGGGTGTTCCCCGCGGACACCGGCGAGCGGCCGACCGTGAAGGCCACGGTCACGCTGCCCGACGCGGCCCTGCGGCACGGCCCCGCCACCTGGCGGATCGACGTGTACGACGGGCTGCGGCGGCGCCAACCGTGCATGTACGGGATGCAGTCCCGTACGGCGGCGAAGGAGGCCGCGACCGTGGAGCTGGCCTGTGTGCTGCGCCCGGTCCGGTCCTCGGCCGACGCGTGGGCGAACGACCCGCTGCCCGGCAGCTACTACGTCCGGCTGACCGTCACCGGCCTGCCGGAGGAGGACCTCGGCCAGCCGTTCACCGCGCGGATCGGGGCCGACGTCCTCGACAAGGGCGGCGCCTACGCCACGGACGGCTCGCTCGCCGCGCCGCTCGTCCCGGGGGCGACCACCGCCGATCAGGCGAAGGCGGACGAGGACGCGGGCCGGAGCACGGCCGTCGAGGCGGCGGCCCCGGAGGACGGCTGGTCCTCCGGCTGGTGGTCCGACCGCTGGATCTGGACCCTGGCGGGCGGCGTCCTGGCGGCGCTCGCGGGCATCGGCGGCTACGCCCTGACGCGCGGCTCGGGCCGCCCGTCCGGGGTGCCGCCGGCCGTCTGACCTCCCCAGCCCTCGTCCGGTACGTACGGAGGCCCCCACCGCGCGCGGTGGGGGCCTCGGTGCGTCCGGAGGGACAGGCGGGGTTCACCCGCGGACCGGGAAGCCGTGGGCGCGGGCCCCGGTCACGAGGGCGACCACAGGGACGAGCAGCAGGAGGACGCTCCAGGGCAGGGCGCCGGCACCGAGCCCGTCGAGGAGGAGGCCGCCGGCGACGCCACCCGCCGCCATGGCCGCGTTCCAGAGGCTGACCAGCATCGTCTGCGCGGTGTCCGCGTCGTCCCCACCCGCCTCGGCCACGGCCGTCTGCAGGAGGGTGGGCGCGCCGCCCCAGCCGAGGCCCCAGAGGGCGGCGGCGACGAGGACCAGGGCGGTGTTCGCCGCGGGGACGGCGAGCACGGCGGCGGCGACCGCGAAGAGGATCGTTCCGGCGAGGGTCAGGACCCGGAGCCTGCGGTCGATGTGACGGCCCGTGAACCAGATCCCGGCGAGCGAGGCCGCGCCGAAGACCAGCAGCACGAGGCCGGTGGACCCGCCGAGACCCAGGTGGTCCAGGTAGGCGGCGACGTAGGTGTAGAGGACGGTGTGGGCCAGGACGAGGGTGAACGTGACGGCGAGCACCGGGAGGACGCCGGGGACCTTCAGGGTGCGGGCGACCGGGGCGCGCCCGCCGCGCGGCTCGCCCGGCAGGTCGGGGACGGCGAGCGCGATCCAGCCGAGGAGCACGACGGCGATCACGGTCATGGCGGTGAAGGCGGCCCGCCAGCCGACGGCATCGCCGAGGAAGGTACCCGCCGGGACGCCGAGGGAGAGCGCGAGCGGGATGCCCGTCATCGCGACGGCGACGGCGCGGCCCTGGAGGTGCGCCGGGGCCAGGCGGCGCGCGTAGCCCGCGAGCAGGGCCCAGGCGACGCCCGCGGCGACACCGGCGAGGAACCGGGCGCCCATGGTGAGGGCGTACGAGGTGGAGAACGCCGTCACGGTGTTGGCGGCGGCGAAGCCCGCCATGGAGGTGAGCAGCAGGCGCTTGCGGCGCCAGGCGGCGGTGCGGGCGGCGAGCGGGACGGCGGTGAGGGCCGTCCCGAGGGCGTAGCCGGTGACCGACTGGCCCATGGCGGCCTCGCCGACGCCGAGGTCGGCGCTCATCGCGGGCAGGACCCCGGCGGGGAGGGTCTCGGTGAGGCTGGTGACGAAGACGGCGGTGGCGAGGGCGAGCAGTGCCGGAAGGGGCAGCCGGCCGGAGGCGGGGCGGGGTTCGGGGTGCGCGGGCGTGGCGGAACCGGCCGCCACTGTCGTGTCGTGGGTCATGCCCGTATGCTCGAACCATCACATTGATGTGAAGGTCAAGCGATTGCCTGGAGGGGGCTTCCCATGCGGATCGGCGAGCTGTCCGAGCGCACCGGCACACCGCGCAGACTGCTGCGCTACTACGAGGAGCAGGCTCTCATCGTCGCGGACCGGCTGCCGAACGGCTACCGCGTCTACGACGAGTCGAACGTGGACCGGGTGATGCAGATCCGGGGTCTGCTCGACGCCGGTCTGCCGACCCGGATCATCAAGCAGATCCTGCCGTGCCTGAACAAGCCGCGGACGATCCACTTCCCCGACGCGACCCCGGAGATGCTGGCGACCCTGGAGGACGAGCGGGACCGGATGTCCGACCGGATCCGCTGTCTGACCCGGAACCGGGACGCGGTGGCGGAGTATCTCGACGCGGTGCGGGAGAAGTTGGCGGCGGGCCCGTCGGCGTAGCCCGCCGGGGCCGTACGGTCCGGACGGCGTACCGGCCGCCGTGCCGCTCCACCGCGAGGGACAGCCCGAAGCAGGCGCCGAGGAGCTCCCCGGTGAGCACCTCGTCGACGGGCCCGCGCGCGAGGGCCCGGCCCTCGCGCAGGAGCAGGGCGTGGGTCGTGCCCGAGGGCAGCTCCTCCAGGTGATGGGTGACCAGGACCGTGGCGAGGTCCGGGTGTTCCTCCCCGAGGGTGTCCAGGGCGTCGAGGAGCTGCTCGCGGCCCGGCAGGTCGAGTCCGGTGGCGGGCTCGTCGAGCAGCAGGAGCCGGGGCTCGGGCATCAGGGCGCGGGCGATGAGGGCCCGGCCGCGCTCGCCCTGCGAGAGCGTGGGCCAGCGGGCGGTGCTCCGCCCGGCGAGCCCGAGGGTGGCGATCAGGCGGTCGGCCCTCGCCTCCTGCGCGGGGCCGGGGGTCCACCGGGGCGGGCGTTCGACGGAGCCGACGGCTCCGGTGAGGACGACGTCGCGGACGGCGAGGGCGGAGCGCAGCGGGTGGCGCGGGGTGACGTGACCGATGGCCGTGCGCAGGTCGCGCAGGTCCACCCGCCCGAGCCGGCGGCCGAGGACGTCCACCCGGCCGCGCGTCGGATGGGTCTGCGCGCCGAGCAGGCCGAGGAGCGTGGTCTTCCCGGCCCCGTTGGCCCCGAGGAGCGCCCAGTGCTCGCCGGGCCGGACGGTGATCGTGATGTCGCGCAGGAGGGGGTTGCCCTCGCGGACGACGGTGACGCCCTCGGCACGGAGGACGGGCGGCGCGGCGGGGTGCGGAGACGTGCGTACGGGCGTCGGCACGGAACCGGACGGGTACGGGGACGCGGACGGGTACGGGTGCGGGTGCAGGGACGCGGGCGGCTGCGGGGGCCGGCTCATGCCTCGTACGCCCGGTTCACGGCGGAGAGGACGGCCTGCACGGAGGCGGTGAGGACGGAGGTGTCCACGCCCGCACCCCAGGCGGTACGGTCCCCCACCCGGCACTCGGCGTAGGCGGCGGCCTCGCCCGCGCTGCCGGTGGTGACGGCGTGCTCGGCGAAGTCGATCACGTCGACGGCGCCGGGGACTTCGGCGCGCGTGAGGGCGTCGGCCAGGGCGGCGAGCGGCCCGTTTCCCCGGCCCTCAGCCGGTGCGGTGCGGTCGCCGACGCGCAGGACGCACGTGAATCGGTGGACGCCCGCCGCGTCGCGGTCGGTGCTCCAGGATTCCAGGGCGACGGGGCCCTCCCCCCGGCCCGGTGCCAGGTAGGCCGTGCGGAAGAGGGCGTGGAGGTCGTCGGGGGTGGCCTCGCGGCCGCTGTCGTCGGTCACCGCCTGGACGGCGCGGGAGACGTCGGGGCGCATCCGCTCCGGCAGGTCGAGGCCGTGGTGGGTGCGGAGCAGATGGGCGACTCCGCCTTTGCCGGACTGGGAGTTGACCCGGATGACGGCCTCGTAGCCACGGCCGAGGTCGGCGGGGTCGAGGGGCAGGTAGGGCACGTTCCAGGGGGCGAGCTCCGGCGGGATCCCCGCCTCGGCGGCGTCCTTGGCGTGCCGGGCGAGGCCCTTGCTGATGGCGTCCTGGTGGGTGCCGGAGAAGGCCGTGTGGACGAGGTCACCCGCGTAGGGGTGGCGGGGGTGGACGGGGAGCCGGTTGCAGTACTCGACGACGTCGCGGACGGCGTCGATGTCGGAGAGGTCGAGCATGGGGTCGACGCCCTGGGCGTAGAGGTTGAGGGCGAGGGTCACCAGGTCGACGTTGCCGGTGCGTTCGCCGTTGCCGAAGAGGCAGCCCTCGACGCGCTGGGCGCCGGCGAGAACGGCGAGTTCGGCGCAGGCCACGCCGGTGCCGCGGTCGTTGTGGGGGTGGACGGAGAGGATCACGGAGTCGCGGCGGGCGAGGTGGCGGTGCACGTACTCGATCTGGTCGGCGTACACGTTGGGGGTGGCGATCTCGACGGTCGCGGGCAGGTTGTGGGTGACGGGGCGGTCGGGGCTCGCGTCCCAGAGGGCGGTGAGGCCGTCGCAGAGTTCCAGGACGTAGTCCGGTTCCGTCAGGTTGAAGGTCTCCGGGGAGAACTGGAAGCGGATGTCGGCGCCGGGGCGGGCCGCGGCGAGCCGTGCCATGAGCGTGGCGGCCTCGTGGACGGTGCGGCGGACCTCGGCGCGGTCGCGGCCGAGGACGGTCTCGCGCCAGACCGGCGAGGTCGCGATGTAGAGGTGGACGACGGCGCGGGGCAGGCCGTCGACGGCCTCGAAGGTGCGCTCGATCAGTTCGGGCCGGGCGGGGGTGAAGACGACCGGGGTGACGTCCTCGGGGACGGCACCCGAGGCGGCGAGTCCGGCGAGGTGGCGGACGAAGTCGAAGTCGGCGCGGCTGGCGGAGGGGTAGCCGACCTCGATCTCCTTGAAGCCCGTGCGGACGAGCAGGTCGAAGAGGCGGTGCTTGCGGTCGGTGTCCATGGGCTCGGCGAGCGCCTGGTTGCCGTCGCGGAGGTCGACGGGGACCCAGAGCGGGGCGCTCTCCAGGCGCGCGGAGGGCCAGCGGCGGTCGAACTCGGGGACGTGGACGCGCTCCTGGAAGGGGCGGTAGCGGTGGTGGGGCATCGGGCCGGGGCGCTGGGGATTGCGGATCATGGCCGGTACCGTAACCACTCCTCAGCTCCTCAGACAAGTACTCCTCAGACAAGTTCGGGTAGATTCTTCGGCAGCGCCCCCGTGATCCGGGGACGCGCCCGCGGTCCGGACCGGCAGCGAGACTCCGGCCCTCAGAGAAACAGGTGACCCCATGTCGCTCGGTGCCCTGCGCCCCAGCCCCCTGGTCGAACAGGCCGCCGAGCGGCTGCGCGAGCAGATCGTCGGGGGCCACTGGCCGGTCGGCACGAAGCTTCCCGGGGAGACGACGCTCGCCAGGGAACTGGGCGTGGGACGCTCCACGGTCCGCGAGGCGCTGCGCGCCCTGGCGGGCGCGGGGCTCGTCCGGCCCCGGCAGGGCGCGGGCGTCTTCGTGATCGCGACGCGCCCGACGGAGGACTGGCCGGCCCGGCTGCGCCGGGCGGCGGTGACGGACGTGTACGAGGTGCGGATGCTGGTCGAGGTGGAGGCGGCGCGGCTCGCGGCGCGGCGCCGGACCGAGGAGGACGTGACGGCGATGCGGGAGGCGCTGGCCGCGCGCCGGGCGGCGGCCGCGCTCGACGACGCGGGTTTCGTGGACGCCGACATCGCCCTGCACGCGGCGATCGTCGCCTCGTCGCGCAACCCCGTCCTGACCGATCTGTTCGGGGAGTTCGCGCCGGTGCTCCGCGAGGGCCTGATCGAACTGCTCGACCTGCTGGGACTGCGGGGCACCGACCTCCGTCACGGCGAGGACGCCCACGCCGACGTCGTCCGGGCGGTGGAGGCGGGCGACCCGGACGAGGCCGCCCGGCTGACCCGCCAGGAGCTGGAGTCCACGCTGGCCCTGCTGCAGTCGGCCCCGTGAGCGGGCGGCGGCCGCACGGGCCGCCGCTCCTCGTGTCACCCCATCCGGCGGGCGCCCTCCAGGACGGCCTGACGGATGCGGTGGTAGGTGCCGCACCGGCAGATGTTGCGGATGGTGTCGAGGTCGGCCTCGGTGACCTCGTGTCCGGCCTCGCGCGCCCGGCGGACGGTGGCCACGGCGGCCATGATCTGGCCCGGCTGGCAGAAGCCGCACTGGGCGACGTCGAGGTCGAGCCAGGCCTCCTGCATCGGGTGGAGTTCGGCGCCGACGGTGTCCGGGAGTCCCTCGATGGTGGTGATCTCGTCGGTCGGGGCCACGTCGTCGACGCGTACGGCGCAGGGCGTGAACGCCTTGCCGTTGAGGTGGCTCGTACAGGCCCGGCAGACGCCGACCCCGCAGCCGTACTTGGGGCCGGTGACGCCGAGGACGTCCCTGAGGACCCAGAGGAGCCGGACGTCGTCCTCGACGTCGGCGGTGACGGCCTTGCCGTTCAGGATGAAGGTGTGCTGCGGCACGGGGACTCCAGGTCTCAGATGGTGCGGTCGCGGCCGTCGGTGGGCGAGGCCGGGACGGGCGGGACGGTCGGCAGGGGGGTGAAGGCGAGCGGCTCGGCGTGGTTGACGGGGAAGACCGTCGGCATCGTGCCCGTGGCGCGTCCGTAGGCGCAGGCGACGGCCGCCATGGCGCCGGCGACCGCCAGCTCGCCCGCGCCGCCGGGCTTGTCGCCGCTCGGGGGCATCACGATGATCTCCAGCTCGGGCGGGGTGTTCCACTGCCGGGTGTAGAAGTACTGGTCCCAGCTCCCCTCGAGGAAGTGCCCGTCACGCAGGTGCAGTCCGGAGGTCAGGGTGATGGCGATGCCGTCGGCGATGCCCCCCATCATCTGGGCCTCCAGGCCGCGCGGGTTGACCGCGAGGCCGACGTCGACGGCGCAGACCACCTTGGTCACGCGCGGCCCGGTGTACGCGCCCGGGATCTTCCGTCCGGTGGTCTCGGGCCGGCAGTCGATCTCCGCGAGGATCGCCACGGCCGAGTGGTACTCGGTGTGGACTGCGATGCCCTGGCCCGTGCCCGCCGGCATGCTCCGGCCCCACTCCCCCGCCTCGGCGACCTTGTCGAGGACGGCGCGGGCCCGCGCGTCCTTGAGGAGCCGGCGCCGCATCGCGTACCCGTCCTGGCCCGTGCGCTTCGCCAGTTCGTCCATGACGAGTTCCTGGGCGCAGCGGACGTTGGGCGAGTAGATGTTCCGCATGGAACCGGTGTTGAAGCCCTTGTCCGTCTCGGCGAGGAGCTGGGTGGTGACGCCGAGGTGGTAGGGGCTGATCTGGGTGAGCTGGAACATGGTCTCGGAGAAGGTGGCGTCGGCGACGGGCAGCCGGGCCACCTCGGCCGTGAGGACCTCGCCGATGCCGTGTCCGAAGTCGGTGGCGACGGAGGTGTGGCGCTGCTCGTACGTGAGGACCTCGCCGAGCGAGTACGTGGCCCGGACCCGGGAGGTGGACATCGGGTGCGTACGGCCCTGGCGGAAGTCGTCGGTGCGGTGCCACATCAGCTTCACCGGCTTGCCGAGGGCCTTCGAGATCTCCACGGCCTCGTGGGCGGCGTCGGAGAACAGCTTGCGGCCGAAGGAGCCTCCGCCCTCGGTGACGTGGACGCGGACGGCGGTGGGCGGCAGGCCGAGCTTGAGGGCGATCTGCTCCTGGGCGACGACCGGCGCCTTGAGCGAGGCCCAGATCTCCGCGGAGTCCTCGCGCACGTCGGCGATCGCGCAGTTGGTCTCCAGGGCGGCGTTGCTCGCGAAGTGGAAGGTGAAGCGGGCGTCGACCGCCTTGGTGAGGAGCGGCAGCGCGGGGACGACGAGCGGGAGTTCGGCCCGGCGGAGCTTCTCCAGGACCGTGGCGTCGGAGGCGCCCTCGGCGGTGCCGGGGCCCCAGTCGACGCGGAGGGCGCGGACGGCGTCGACGCACTGGCCGAAGGTGCGGCCGCGGACGGCGACGCCGGTGGAGACGGTGACGACGTCGGTGATGCCGGGCATGGCCCGTACCTCGGCGAGGTTCGCGACGGAGCGGACCGTGCCGTTGATGGTGGGGGGACGGCAGACCATGGTGGGCAGGGCGTCCGGGACCTGGAGGTCCATCGCGAACTTCTTGCGCCCGGTGACCGCTTCGAGGGCGTCCACGCGGCGCCGGCCGGTGCCGATGACGCGGAAGCGGTCCGGGTCCTTGAGCGTGACCTCGACGGCGGCGTCGGTGAGGGCGGCGGCCTTCGCGGCCAGTTCTCCGTAGCCGAGGAGCGCGCCGGCCGGGGAGACGACGGCGCCGGCCTTCGTGGTGAGGGTGCCGACGGCGGCGCCGAGGACGAGCGACGCGGCGTGCAGCAGCCTGCCCCGGGCGAGGGCGGCGGCGACCCGGATCGGGGTGTAGGTGGAGTAGGTGGTGTTGGAGCCGCCGGTGAGCTGGTTGAAGAGCAGTTCGGGGCGGGCGTCGGCGAGGGTGACCTTCACCTTGTCCAGGGGCAGGTCGAGTTCCTCCGCGACGATCATGGCGCTGGAGGTGGTGACGCCCTGGCCGACCTCGGCACGGGGCAGCGCGAAGTGGGCGGTGCCGTCGGTTTCGATCCGGATGGTGATGAGGTTGCTGGTGGGCAGGGCGGCCAGCGTGAGCAGCTCGTTGAGGTCGAGGAGTTCGGCCGGGCCCGGCAGCGAGGGGATGAGCGCCGGGACCGCCGCGGCGGCCTGCCGCGGGGCGAGGGCCTCGACGCCGAGCTGGGCGGCGACGGTGAGGGTGGGCGCGGCCAGGACGTACCCGAGGAACCGCCGGCGTCCGATGCCGCCTTCGGCCGGGCGGTCCGGGCTCCCGTCCCCGGTGCCGCTCGTGTGGTCCTCGTCCCGTGCGGGGTGCCGCCTCGCCATTCGGTGTGCCTTTCGCCATGAACCCGGGGTGTTACTCCCGGGTATTCCCAGTGGCGACGATCATCGCTCATGTGCGGGGCGTGCGGGAGCCGTTCGCAGGGGACTTCTTGTGGCGGAGCCCCGCACGGAGACCGTCGCGTCCACGGCCCCGCGGCCGGACGCCGGGGCGGAGCCGGACTCCGGGGCGGAGCCGGGCGCCCGAGCGGAGCTGCGCGCGGGAGATCCGGGCGCGCTGGCCGCCGCCCGCGATCATGGCGTTGACCGAGACCATCGGGTCCCCGCCGACCGACCTGGCGATCAGCGCGCCGAGGACCAGCGGGCCGAGGGCCACCGCGAGGGCGGTACCGGTGGCGGTGACGTGCTGGAGGCGGCGGCTGCGCCGGGCGTCGAAGGTCATGACCCCAGTCCACCAGCGGGCGGCGGCAACCGTATCGGTCGGCGTACTCAGGCGCCCGCACCGCGCTACTCAGATGTGATCACGCACGGGTCTCCGGGGGCTCCCGCACCGGCGCGGAATCGGAGATCCTCGGGGAGAGCGAACGCGCCTGGCGTTCCCGGGGCTGGACGTGGAGGCGGGGCGACCGTGACGACGGAGACGAAACCGGCAGGGGCGGCGTGCGGCGCGCCCGCCGTCCTCGTGGTGCAGCACGAGGAGGACGCCGGGCCCGGCCTCGTCGGGGAGCACCTGACGGGGACCGGTCTCCGCCTCGACGTGATCCGCGCGTGGGAGGGCGAGGCGCTCCCGGAGAACCTCGGCGGCCACGCGGGGCTGCTCGTCCTCGGCGGGTCCGTCAACTGCGAGGAGGACGAGGCCGCGCCCTGGCTGCCCCGGGTCCGCTCGCTCGTCCGCGAGGCCGTGGCCGGGGAGGTGCCGCTGCTCGGGATATGCCTGGGCGGCCAGATCGTCGCCCACGCGCTGGGCGGTTCGGTGGCCCGGCGGGACCGTGGGCCCGAGGTCGGCGCCGTACCGCTGCGCAGGCTGCCGGCGGCCGAGGGCGACCCGGTGCTGGGCGGGGTGCCGGAGGGCGCCCCGGCGGCGCAGTGGCACTGGGACGAGGTGGACCGCCTCCCGGCCGGCGCCGTGCCGCTGCTGACCGGCGACGACTGCCCCCACCAGGCGTTCCGGGTGGGGGCCGCGGGCTGGGCGGTGCAGTTCCATCCGGAGGCGGGCGCGGACACGGTCGCGGCGTGGGCGGCCGTGGACGCCCCGCAGCTGCACACGGCCGGTGTCGACGCCGGGGACACGGTGGCGTCGGTACGGGCGGCGGAGCCGGAACTCCGCGCCGTCTGGGGCGCGGTGTCCGAGGCCTGGGGCGCGGTCGTCCACGCCCACGCGGGCGCGCGCGGCGTCTGAGACGCGTACCCGGCGCGTACGGTACGAGGACACGCACGTGAACGAAGGAGCTTCGCCGCCATGGCCGACTACCGGATCGAGACCGTCCGCACCGGGTACCGGAACTGGACCGCCCGCAACGACCGGGGCGCGGAGGTCCGGATGGCCGCCGCCGACGACGCGGACGCGCAGCCGTCGTTCACCCCGGTCGAGTTGCTGCTGGCGGCGATGGGCGGCTGCGGCGGCCTCGTCGTCGACCGGACGGCCCGGGCGGTGGACCACGACGACCTGCGGATCGTGGTGGAGTCGGTGTCGGGGCCCGAGGACGACGGCCGGGTGGGCCGGATCCGGGTGAGCTACGAGTTCGACCTGCCCGACAACAACCCGAAGGCGGCCGAGGTGTTCGCCCGGGGGGTGCGCCTGACGCACGAGAAGTTCTGCACGGTCAGCCGGACCGTGGAGCACGGCGCGCGCGTGGAGGCGATCCTGCCGGACGGCACGGTCGGCTTCGAGGGCTGACCGGCCGGCGTCCGTCCGCGTCACTCCTCGATCGCGCCGCCGATCCGGCGCAGGTGGCGGCGGAAGGTGTACGAGGGGTCCGCGGCCCGGCCCGCGAGGAAGTCGTCGAACCGGGTCTGGGCGCGCAGGGTCTCCCCCGCCCTGATCCGTCGGGCCTGTTCCCGCTCGGTACGGAAGAGGGCCCGGGCGGTCTCCAGGACGGCGTCCGCGAGGCCGGCCGCCACGAAGACCGCACCGTCGTCGTCGCCGAACACCACGTCGGCGGCGGTCACCCGGTGGTCGCCGAACCGTGCGGCGGTCAGCGCGTCCGCGTCCCGCTCGTCGACGCGCACGGGGCCGGGCGCGTGCCGTCCGTACGAGAAGACGGGCAGGCCGATCTCGACCAGGTCGGGCGTGTCCCGGTGCAGCCCCCAGACGACGACCCCGGTGACGCCCGCCGCCTCGGCCTCCAGGACGGCGAGGTCACCGACACAGGCCTCGTCGCGACGGCCCGCGTTGTCGATGACGAGGACGTCACCGGGCGCGGCGTGCGTGAAGGCCTCCAGGAAGACGTCGACGCTTCCGTAGTGGCGGACCGGCAGCACGCGCCCGGCGACGCGCTGCCCGGCGACGACGGGGAGGATCCCGGCGGGCGCGGCCCGCAGCGGCTCCCCGAGCCGTACGCAGGCGTCGGCGATCAGCGGCGTGGAGAGGTCCTCGAAGTCCTTGAGCATCCGGCGTCTCCGATCGGTCCGTGGCGCGCGCGTGGGCCGCGCCGCATCCGTCCGTGGGCTCCACCGATGCTAGGGGGTGTCGTCACCTTCCCGTCGTCGCCCGAAGGGCGGTCCTGGTGCCGTAATTGCCTCGACACAGGTCACGGTGATCAGGGAGGCTTCGCGCGATGACCAGAATCGACGACACACCGCCCGCGTGGGACGAGCGCACCCAGCTCACCACGTTCCTCGACTACGCCCGTGACACCACCCGCGCCAAGTGCGAGGGCGTCTCCGCGGAGAACGCCCGGAAGGCGCTGCTGCCGGGCTCACCGCTGATGACCCTGAACGGACTGGTCAACCACCTCCGCTGGGTCGAGTACTACTGGTTCCGCGTGGTCTTCCTCGGCGAGGAGGACCAGGGGCCCTGGACCGATGAGGACCCCGACGGCGAGATGCGCGTCGCCGTCGACTTCCCGCTCTCCCAGCTGCTCGACGAGTACGCCGAACAGAGCGCCCGCCACCGCGAGCTGGTCGCCGCGCACGACCTGGACGCCAAGGCCGAGCGGCCCGTCCGCGACGGCCTCCATGTCGACCTGCGCTGGATCCTCCTCCACCTCACCGAGGAGACGGCCCGCCACAACGGCCACCTGGACATCCTGCGCGAGCTGCTCGACGGCACGACCGGAGACTGAGAGGCCGCCCGCGCTACCCGACCGTCACGCGGGCCAGGGCCCACGAGGTGTGGTCGAAGGAGGTCTTGGCGTTCGCGTCCGTGACCTCCAGGCGCAGGACGCGTACCCCGCGCACGTCGACGTCCACCGGGACGGGCCCGCCGGCGGCGGTCAGGGTGGGGGTGGTGAGGAGGACGCGGTCGTCTCCGAGGACGGCGGCCCGGGTGGCGCCGGCGGAGCTCTGGCGGGCCGAGAAGTCGTCGATGCCCACCAGCGCGGTGAACCGCTTCCCCGCGCCGCCGAGGTGGAAGGCGATGTCGCTGTACGCGTGGACGCCGAGCCCCTTGGGGTAGGTGGTGCCGCCGAACGCGATCGGGGTTCCGTCCCCGGCCGCGTTCTTCCCGTTGGAGGTGTCGCGTTCGACGGGGCCCCAGCCGTTGACGGCGCTGATCCACGGGAGGTCGGAGAGGTAGCTGTCCCGGACCGGCGCCGGGGGCGGGGTGGTGACCGTGCCGTGGGCGGCGTACCGCACGGGGCCGCCGGGCGCGATCGCGATGCCCTCGGCGGTCAGCGTCCACGGGGTGGCCGCGGGGGCGTCGGCGGGCGCGGTGACCTGCCAGCCGGCGGTCAGCCGCGCTCCGGGCGCGAGCTGCCCGGCGGTCGTCGCCGTGGTGGCCCGCACCGTCCAACCTTCTGGCGTGCGCAGCGCGAGAGAAACCGAAGTCCACGTCCTTGCGGAGCCGTTGGCGAGCGTGGCGGTCGCGGTGAACGGCTGCCCCGGCAGGGCGAGCGACGGCACCGTCAGGCCGGCGCCGAAGGAGACGCGCGGGTAGGCGTCCCGCCAGGAGGAGCGCATCAGGGCGACGAGCTCGGCCACCCGGGCGGGGTGGCGGGCGGCGAGGTCGGAGGTCTCGCCGATGTCGGTCGAGAGGTCGTACAGCTCGACCTGCCACTGGTCGTCGGGCAGGGCGTGGTCGCGGACCGGGGCGAACCTGACCGCCTTCCACCGGTCCTTGCGGAGCGCCTCGGCGAGCCAGGTGGAGCGCTGCCGGTCCTGGGCGTCGGCGCGGGACGTGACGCCCCGCTCGTCACGGAACCAGTACAGGTGGTCGTGGCGGGCGGCGACCGCTCCCCCGCCGGTGATCAGGGGCGCGGCGGACAGTCCGTCCACGTCCGAGGGGGCGGGCGCGCCGCCGAGTTCGGCGAGGGTGGGGAGGAGGTCGGTGAGCGGCGTCGGGCGGTCGCTCGTGCCCGGCGCGACCCGGCCGGGACCCCAGGCGAGGAGGGGGACGCGGATCCCTCCCTCGTACAGGTTGCGCTTGTATCCGCGCAGCGGCCCGTTGGCGTCGAACAGGTCGGGGTTCACCCCGCCCTCCTCGTGGGGGCCGTTGTCGCTGGTGACGAGGACGACGGTGTCGTCCGCCAGGCCGAGGGCGCGGATCCGGTCGACGACGTCGCCGACGAGCGCGTCGAAGAGGCCGACCTGAGCGGCGTGCCCCTTGTTCGCGGCGCTCCAGCTCCGGGACGCGTACGCGCCGGTGTCGGGGATGTCGCTGGGGGCATGCGGAACGGTCGGGGTGAGCAGCAGCAGGAACGGCTCGGCCGCGTGCCGGTCGAGGAAGTCGAGGGCCTTCTGCCGCAGCAGGTCCGGCGCGTACACGCCCTTGGCGCCGCCCGCGTTGGCGGGGATCGCCTCCTTGACTCCGTCGTGCCACAGGTACGCCGGGTAGTACTCGTGGGCGTGGCCGTGGTCGATGTACCCGTGGAACTCCTCGAAGCCCCGGGCGTTGGGGTGGCTGTCCTGGCCGGCGCTCTCCGGCCCGAAGCCCCATTTGCCGATGATGCCGGTGCGGTAGCCGCGCGCCCTGAGCACCTGGGCGAAGGTGGTGTCGTCGGCGGTGAGGGAGCCCTGCGCCCCGGAGGGGTTGGCGCGCACGGTCGCGTGCCCGGTGTGCAGGCCGGTGAGGAGCGAGCAGCGGGAGGGTGCGCACACGGCCGCCGTCGAGTACGCGTCGGTGAACCGCAGTCCCTCGGCGGCGAGTCCGTCGATGCGCGGGGTGGCGATGAGCTTCTGGCCGTACGCGCCGAGCTCCCCGTACCCGAGGTCGTCCGCGAGCACGACGACCAGGTTCGGCGGGCGGGTGGTGTCCTCCGGTACGAGCGCCGCCGCCGGCGCGGCCAGGGTCCCGACGGCGCCGGTCGCGGGCAGGGCCCCGAGGCCGAGCGTGGCGGCTGACCCGGCGAGGAAGCGGCGGCGGCTGGACATGTCGGAGCTCCTCGGGTGGCGGCGGGCGCGGATGGCGTGCGACGTCCGAACCGCGGCCCCTGACAGGGGTCCTGGACGTCAGTCGATCATCGGCGCACCCGCCCCGGGGAACCATGCACAGCGCATGAAGAACGTGTGACACGGTCCCCGGCGGCCGCCCCGGGAGCGTGTGGCGGGGCGGCCTCCCGGCTCAGTCGAGCCAGAGCTCGCGGACCCGGCGCACGGGGTCCGCGGCGATCCCGGACTCGGCGTCCCAGATCTTCGTGGCGCGCTCGTCGGAGGTGTAGCGCGGCCAGTCGGCGCCCGGGTCCTGGTCGGTGACGAACGCGACCCACGCCCGGTGCATGGCGTCGGCGAGCGCGCGCGGCGGCTCGGCCCCGGCGACGGCGGTCACGCCCTCGGCGTCGAGGAGGTCGAAGGCGAAGGGCAGGTCCAGGCAGTGGAAGGCGAGGCCGAGCGCCGGCGACGGCCAGCGGAACTCGTAGAACCAGGTGGGCCGGCCGTGGGCGGCGCGGGCGTCCGCGACGGCGAGGTTCGGGGCGCGGAAGACGGTGTCGGTCAGCGCCTGGCCGAAGTAGCGCTCCGCGCCGGCGGCCGCGTACGTCTCGGCGAAGGCCTCGGCCCTGGCGGGGTCGAGGCCGAGCCCGCCGAGGAGGACGGGCAGCGGCGGGCCGTCGGGGCCGGGCGCGGGGATCATCGAGAACTCGTCCTCGGTGAAGCCGAGCATCAGCGGGACGTCGGCGCCCGCGTCGCCCGTCGTGAGGGCGTCAAGGACCGGGACGGGGATGAGCTCGCCGTCGGCGAAGGGGGCGAGGGCCAGCATCGGCGGCAGGCCCTCGCGGTCGGGGCCCGGCTCGGCCAAGCGGTCCTGGAGGTCGAGGAGTTCGTCGTCGGTGAGGTCGCGCAGGGCGGCGGCGGTGGCCGGTACGCCGGTGCGGGAGGTGAGGAGCCGGGCCGCGGCGCAGGCGGTCTCGGGACCGTCGGGCCGCATGACGGCGCCGGAGACGGAGAGCGCGCCCCGGAAGAGACCTCGCGCCGACGGCACCGCGAGGAGCGTCTGCACCGCGCCGCCGCCCGCCGACTGACCCGCGATCGTGACCTTCGCCGGGTCGCCGCCGAAGGCCGCGATGTTGTCCCGCACCCACTCCAGGGCCGCGATCCAGTCCCGTACGCCCCGGTTGTCCGGAGCGCCGTCCAGGCGCAGGAACCCCTCGATCCCGAGCCGGTAGCCGACCGAGACCAGGACGACCCCGTCCCGGTTGAACGCGGCCCCGTCGTACCACGGGCTCGCCGCCGACCCCGCGACGTACCCGCCTCCGTGGATCCAGACGAGGACCGGCAGACCCGCGGCCGGAGCGGTGTCCGGGGTGAACACGTTCAGGTTCAGCACCCCGTCGCCCGCGATCGACGGCTCGGGGATCGTCGTGACGTCCGCGAACGGGCGCCGCTGGGCCGTCGGACCGTACGCCGTCGCGTCCAGCGGCTCCGACCACGGCTCCGGCTCCACGGGCGCGGCGAACCGCAGCTCGCCCACCGGCGGCTGCGCGTACGGAATGCCGAGGAACCGCAGACTGCCGTCCGCACGGCGCTCGCCGCGCACGGGTCCTCGGACGGTGGTGACGATGGTGCTCATGGGGTGCTGCTCCTTCTGCACGGGCACTCGGGGCCGGAGAAAGAGCCTGTCACCCGCCGCTTACACGTGTCAACACTCTCGACGACGGAGCCCGGGCCTCTAGACTCGGAGGCTCGTGCAGGACCCGCGGGTCCCGGGGGAAGGCGGCAGGCCATGAGGTGGGACCCCGATGCCGCGGTGGGGGCGCTGGTCGCCCTGCTCGGCGTGGGACTCGTGATCGCCGGAGTCGTCTGGAAGGGCCGCTCGGTCCGGCCCTTCGCCGCCTCGCGCGCCCGCTCCGTCGCCCAGCGCGAGTACGCTCGGGACCTCCAGCGCGCGGCCGATCACGTGATCGCGGCGGCCCGCGGCTCCGCCGGCGAGGGCGAGCCGGCGATCGTCACCGTCGAGGCGGTGCGGCGGACCACCGAGGAGCGGTACGGCTACGCCGGGGTCGAGCGGCGGCACGCGGCCGCGGCGCTCCGCCGCCGCTTCGAGCACGGGCGGTGCGCCGCGGACTGCGTGACCGACGCCTTCGGATAGGACCCCGGGGAGCCGCGGACTGCGTGACCGACGCCTTCGGATAGGACCCCGGGGAGCCGCGGACTGCGTGACCGACGCCTTCGGATAGGGCCCCGGGGAGCCGTACCCGGACCGTGGGGTCACTCGAACGCCGCCGCGGCCTCCTTCAGGGCGGCCGCGACCGCCTCCGGGGCGTCGGGGCCGGGGGCGCCGGGGCGGTAGGTGACCGAGTGGAGGCGGCCGGTGAAGCGGAAGGACCGGTGGCGTTCGTGGAGGGGCCAGGACACCGGGGACTTGCGGTCGACGCCGACGCTGATGCCCTGGAAGGGGGCCATCCCGATGAGCTGGTGGACGCTGTCCGGCGCGGCCCGGTGCTCGCCGTCGACGGTGACGGTGAACCGCCAGCGGAGTCCCTCCTCGGCCGTCGCGACGAGGAGGATCTCGTGGGGGCCGGGGGCGAGGGGCCCGGCGTCGGTCTCGTGGAGGTCGCCGTACTCGTTGTAGGCGAAGGTCAGCCGCCCGTTCTCGACGTAGAGGCTGTAGCCGCCGCCCTGGTCGCCGTGGGAGACGAGCACGCCCTCGCCGCTCTCGTCGACGGCCACGGCGATCTCGAAGGAACGCAGCGAGACGAGCCGGGAGGAGCGGTAGCGCTCCAGTTCCGGGGTGCCGGGGAGCAGGGTGAGGGGGCGGGAGTAGCGCTCCTCGGCGGGGTTGCGGCGGGCGAGGGCGCCGCTGTGGTCGGGGAGCGGGAAGACGCCGTTGCGCCAGGCGGCCTGCTCCCAGGCGGCGGAGAGCTCCTTGACGAGGTCCGGGTTCGCGGCGGCGAGGTCGTGGATCTCGGTGGGGTCGGTCCTGATGTCGTACAGGGCCCATTCGGAGTCGTCGTAAGGCGTTCCGGGCCGGTGCAGGGTGACGAGTTTGTGCCCGTCGCGGTAGTGGCTGCGGTTGCCGGTCATCTCGCAGTACTGCTCGGGGTGGGTGGAGTCGTGGGCGGGGTCGGCGAGGACGGCGGTGAAGCTGGTGCCGTCGGGTTCCTGGAGGGGGACGCCCCGGCGGGTCTCGGGGCGGGTGAGGCCGGCGAGTTCGAGGAGGGTGGGCGCGATGTCGGTGACGTACTGGTACTGGGAGCGGTGTCCGGCGGTGAGCCTGCCGTCCCGCGCGCCCTCGGGCCAGGACAGGACGAAGGGGACGCGGACACCGCCCGCGTAGGTGTGGCCCTTGTAGAGGCGGAAGGGGGTGTTGGAGGCCATGCCCCAGCCCCGGGGGTAGTGGACGAGGCTGCGGGGGCCGCCGATGAGCTCGGGGTCGCGGTCGACGTCCGGGTCCCAGTCGCCGGGGAGGCGTGGGTGGTGGACGAAGCGGCTGAAGTAGGAACGGGTCCCTTCGAGGCCGCCCTCTCCCGTGCCGCCGTTGTCGGAGGTGAAGACGATGATGGTGTTGTCGAGTTCACCGAGGGCGGCGAGGGTGTCGGTGAGCCGTCCGAGGTTCTGGTCGATGTTGTCGACGAGGGCGGCGTACACCTCCATGTAGCGGGCGTAGAGCCTCTGCTGATCTGCCGTCAGGGAGTCCCAGGCGGGGACGTCGAGTCCGGCCTCGCTGTTGCGCTCGGGCAGCCGGGTGCCGGGCGGGAAGAGTCCGGCGGCGAGCTGCGCGGCGAAGCGGTGCTCGCGCAGGGCGTCCCAGCCCTCGTCGTAGCGGCCCCGGTGGCGGGCGATGTCCTCGGCCTTAGCCTGGAGGGGCCCGTGGACGGCGTTGTGCGCGAGGTAGAGGAAGAAGGGCTTGTCGGGGTCGTGGGCGCGCAGCGACTTCACCATGGAGATCGCCTGGTCGGTGATGTCGTCCGTGTAGTAGTAGTCGTCGGGGAACTCGTCGATGTCGAGGGGGCTGTTGTCCCGGACGAGCTGGTGCGGGTGGAAGAGGCTGGTGAGGCCCTCCAGGACGCCGTAGTACTGGTCGAAGCCCTTCTGGAGCGGCCAGTTGCCCCGGTGGTCGGCGGCGTTGGAGGCGGAGTCGCGGACGAGGTGCCACTTGCCGACGGCGTACGTGGCGTAGCCGGCGTCGTGGAGGAGTTCGGCGAGGGTGGGGATGTCCTCGGCGACCTCCATGCCGTAGCCGGGGAAGCCGGGGTCGGAGTTGGCGACCATGGCGTAGCCGACGCGGTGCGGGTTGAGGCCGGTGAGCAGGGCGGCGCGGGCCGGGGAGCAGAGCGGCATGGTGTGGTAGTTGCCGAGCCGGACGCCCGTCCCTGCGAGCCCGTCGAGGACGGGGGTGGGGATCTCGGAGCCGAAGGGGCCGATGTCGCTGAATCCCATGTCGTCGACGAGGACGACGACGATGTTGGGGGCCTTGGCGGGCGGGGTGGTACGGGTGGGCCAGGCGGGTTCGGACTCGGCGAAGGTGCGGCCGACGCGGCCGGCGAAGCCCTCGTAGGGGTCGCGTCGCGGAGCGGTGCTCATGCGGGGGTGGGTCCTTCCGGGGGGAGGGTGCGGGCGCAGCGGAAGCCGCCGTGGCCGGTCGAGGAGTCGGGCGTGTTGTGGGAGCGGGCGGCGACCCGGTAGCGGTTGCAGTACGAGGCGTGGCAGAGGTAGGAGCCGCCGCGGATGACGCGCTCGCGGCCGTGCGGGTCCCAGTCGTCGGCGCACCACTCCCAGACGTTGCCCGAGGTGTTGTACAGGCCGTGGCCGTTGGGTTCGTACGCGGTGACGGGGACGGTGCCGACGTGTCCGCCGGGCCGGTCCGAGCGGTGCGGGAAGTCGCCGGTCCAGGTGTTGCACCGCTCGTTGCCGACGGGGGTGAGCTCGTCGCCCCAGGGGTAGCGGGCGCCTTCGAGGCCGCCGCGGGCCGCGTACTCCCATTCGGCCTCGGTGGGCAGCCGGAGGCCGGCCCAGGCGCAGTAGGCGAGGGCGTCGCCGTGGGAGATGTGGACGACGGGGTGGTCGGCGCGGCCTTCGAGGTCGGAGCCGGGGCCCTCGGGGCTGTGCCAGGCGGCTCCGGCGACGCCGAGCCACCACGGGGCCTGCGGGACGCGGCCGAGGACGTGGGGTTCGGCGGCGGGGTGGAGCAGGAGGTGGAAGACGAAGGAGGAGCCGAAGCGTTCGGCGTCGGTGCGGTGCCCGGTGGCCTCGACGAACGCGGCGTACCGGGCGTTGGTGACGGCGGTGGCGTCGATCGCGAAGGGGGCGACGGTGACGTCCCGTACGGGTCCCTCGTGGTCGGCGCGGTAGCCCTCGCCGAACGCGTCGCCCATGCGGAAGGTGCCGCCCGGCAGCCGCAGCATCGGGTGGGCCGGCGGGGCGGTCCGTACGGTCGGCAGCGGGAGCGGCTCCGCGGCGGCCGGGTGTCCTGCGGAGCCCCCGCAGGCGCGGCCCGGGGTGCAGCAGGCGCTCACGCGGACACCGCCTCGGGCAGGAGGCGTACGGGTACGGGTTCGGGCGCGGCGGCGAGCAGCGCCCGGGTGTACGGGTCGCGGGGGCGCTCGCACAGCTCGTCGGCGCCGCCGGTCTCCACGATCCGGCCGCCGTGCATGACGGCGATGCGGTGGCTGACCTGGCGGACGACGGCCAGGTCGTGGGCGATGAACACGAGGGCGAGGCCCAGGTCGCGCTGGAGGTCGGTGAGCAGGCCGACGATCTGGGCCTGGACGGAGACGTCGAGGGCCGAGACGGGTTCGTCGCAGATGAGGACGGCCGGTTCGGGGGCGAGGGCGCGCGCGATGCCGATGCGCTGGCGCTGGCCGCCGGAGAAGGAGCGCGGGTGCCGGTCGGCGGCGGCCGGGTCGAGGCCGACGAGGCGGAGGAGTGCGGCGACGCGGTCGGCGCGCTCCGCGGGGGCGCCGATCCCGAAGGCGCGCAGCGGTTCGGCGACGATCTCGCCGACGGTCATGCGGGGGTTGAGGGAGGCGTAGGGGTCCTGGAAGACCATCTGGACGCGGCGGCGTACGGCGTGCAGCTCGGCGCGGCCGGGGCGGGTGACGTCCCGGCCGTCGAGGAGGATGCGGCCGCCGTCGGCGGGGTGGGCGTGGGCGAGGACGCGGGCCAGGGTGGACTTGCCGGAGCCGGACTCGCCGACGATGCCGAGGGTCTCCCCCGCCGCGAGGGTGAGGGAGACGCCGTCGAGGGCGGTGAAGGAGCGGCGGCCCCGGCTCCTGTACGTCTTGGTGAGCCCGTCGGCGCGGAGGACGACGGCGCCGGGCGCGGGCCGGTGGATCCGGGCGGGCGGCGGGGGCGGGGGCAGCGGTTCGTCGCGTTCGGCGGCGGGGTGGCAGGCGGCGCGGACGGTTCCGGTGACGGCGGTCAGCGGGGGTGCGGCGGTGTGGCAGCGGTCCTCGGCGAAGGCACAGCGGGCGGCGAAGGCGCAGCCGGCGAGCGGGAGGCTCAGGTCGGGCGGGACGCCGGGGATGCCGGTGAGGCGCGTGCCGGAGGGGGCGGAGAGCCGGGGCACGGCGGCGAGGAGGCCCGCGGTGTAGGGGTGGCGCGGCCGGGTGAGGACGTCGGCGGTGGGGCCGTCCTCGACGACGGTGCCGCCGTACATGACGAGGACGCGGGCGCAGGCGCGGGCGACGACGCCCATGTTGTGGGTGATGAGGACGAGCGCGGTGCCGGTGGTGCGGGTGAGTTCGCCGAGGAGGGTGAGGATCTGTTCCTGGACGGTGGAGTCGAGGGCGGTGGTGGGTTCGTCGGCGAGGAGGACGTCGGGTTCGCCGGCGAGGGCCATGGCGATGAGGATCCGCTGGCGCTGTCCGCCGGAGAACTGGTGCGGGTGGTCGTCGAGCCGGTGCTCGGCGTCGGGGATGCCGACGAGGCGCAGGAGTTCGACGGCACGGGCCCGGCGGGCGGCCTTGTCCCGCCGGCCGTTCCCGCCCCGGTGGGCTTTCTCCGGACGGTCGTTCCCGCCCCGGTGGGCCTTCTCCGGACGGCCGCTCCCGCCCCGGTGCGCCTTCTCCGGACGGCCGTTCCTCCCCTCGTGTGCGCGGAGCACCTCGTCGAGGTGGCGGCCGACGGTGAGGACGGGGTTGAGGGCTGTCATCGGGTCCTGGAAGACCATGCCGATCCGGGCGCCGCGCACGGCCCGCAGCCGCTCCTCGCCGGCCGTGACGAGGTCCTCGCCGTCGAGGCGTACGGCGCCGCCGGTGATCCGTCCGGTGCCGGGGAGCATCCGGAGCAGGGCGAGCGCGGTGGTGGACTTCCCGGAGCCGGACTCCCCGACGACGGCGAGGGTCTCGCCCCGCCGGAGCGTGAAGGACACGTCCCGTACGGCGTGCAGGGTGCCGCCGTCGGGGGCGGTGAACTCCACGTCCAGGCCCTGGACTTCGAGGAGTGGCGGGGTGGTCATCGGCGTATCTCCCGGTTCAGCGCCTCGGCGGTCAGGGAGAGGCCGAGGACGAGCGCGGTCACGGTCACGAGCGGTCCGGCGGCGAAGTGCGGGGCCTGGGCGAGGTAGGGCATGGACTGGCTGAGGACGGCCCCGAGGGTGGGCTCGGGGGGACGGACGCCGACGCCGAGGAAGCTCATGGCGCCTTCGACGAAGACGGCGACGGTGAGGGAGACGGCGATCTGCACGACGAGCGGGTCGGCGGCGTTGGGAAGGATGTGCCGGGTGAGGATCCGGCCGCGGGAGGTGCCTCCGACGCGGGCGGCCGTCACGTACTCCCGGCCCTGCTGCACGAGGATGCCGGTGCGCAGGAGCCGCCCGAAGACGGGGATCTCGGCGAGGGCGATGACGAGGATCACGGGGAGTCGGCCGGGGCCGAGGATCGCGGTCACGGCGAGCGCGAGGATCAGCCCGGGGAAGGCCAGGATCAGGTCGAAGGTGCGCTGGACGACGGTGTCCAGGACCGGGTGCGCGGCGGCGGCAAGGGCGAAGAGGCAGCCGAGGGCGGCGCCGAGGGGGACGGCGGCGGCGATGATGCCGAGGTCCGCCCGGATGCCGTACAGGAGGCGGGAGAGGAGGTCGCGGCCGAGGTCGTCGGTGCCGAGCGGGTGCCCGGGGGTGCCGGGCGCGGCGAGCGCCAGGCCGCTCTGGTCGGTGGGGCCGTGTCCGGTGAGGAGCGGGGCGAGGAGCCCCGCGAGGACGACGGCGCCGACGAGGGCGAGTCCGGTGCGGCCGCGGGCGGTGGTGAGGGCGGCGCGGTAGGCGTGGCGGGGCCGGCGCGCGCGGCGCGGCGCGGGCTTCGCGGGGGCCGGTTCCGTGCCCGCGGGCTTCGTGAGCGTGGTCATGGGGGTCACTCCCACCTGATCCGGGGGTCGAGCCGGGCGTGGACGAGGTCGGTGAGGAGCTGGACGAGGACGAAGGCGGTGACGAGGAGGAGCAGCAGGTCCTGGACGACGGGGTAGTCGCGGCGGATCAGGGCCTGTTCGGCGAGCTGGCCGAGACCGGGCCAGGCGAAGATCGCCTCGACGAGGACGGCGCCGCCCAGGAGGTGGCCGGTCTGCATGCCGAGGAGGGTGACGACGGGCGGGAGGGCGTTGGGGAGGGCGTGCTTCAGGAGGAGGCGGCGGGGGGCGATGCCGGCGGCGGTGGCGGTGCGGACGTAGTCCTCGGCGAGGGCGCGTTCGATGCCGTCCTTGAGGTAGCGGCCGAGGACGGCGGCGCTGGGCAGGGCGAGGCAGAGCGAGGGCAGCAGCAGGTACTGCACGCCGAGGTCGGGTGCGGTGAGGAGGGGGACGCGGCCGCCCGGGGGCAGCACGCCGAGGAGGACGGAGAAGAGGAGGACGAGGAGGACGCCGGTGACGAACGGCGGTACGGCGAGGGCGCCGGTGGTGAGGACGCGTACGGTGCCGAGGACCCAGCGGTTGCGGGCGGTCGCGCCGAGGATGCCGAAGGCGCCGCCGAGGACGACGACGAACAGCAGCGCCCCGAGGGTGAGTTCGGTGGTGGCACCGAGTCCGTCGGCGATGAGGTCGGCGGTCTGGCCGCCGATCGCGTAGGACGGTCCGAGGTCGCCGGTGAGGAGGTCGCCGAGCCACCGCGCGTACTGGAGGGGCAGGGGTGCGTCGAGGCCGAGCCCGGCGCGGATGGCGGCCTCGGTCTCGGGGCTCGCGTCGGGTCCGGCGAGGACCGCGGCGGGGTCGCCGGGGACCAGGCGAAGGACGGCGAAGGCGAGGAAGGAGGCGGCGAGGAGCACGAGGAGGGCGGAGGGGAGTCTCCGCAGGAGGTAGCCGCGCATCTCAGCCCGCCAGGTAGGCGTCGTCGAGGTTGAGGTAGGCGAACTTGTTGAGGGTGACGCCGTGCAGCTTCTTCGCGGCGACCTGGACGGAGCCGCGGATGACGAGGTCGATGATGAACGCCTCGTCGAGGAGGGTGTCGGTGATCTGCTGCCGCAGGGAGTTGGCGCGGGCGCCGGTCTCGGGGGTGGTCCAGGCCTCGCGGACGACCTTGGTGTAGGCGGCGGAGCGGAACTTCGAGGTGTTCTTGGCCTCGTTGAAGGGGTAGGCGCTGACGGCCAGGGTGGAGGGCTGGACCTGCGAGAAGCTGTGGCCCATGGTCCACAGGCCGGGCATCTTCTGGGAGATGAGGTTCTTCTGGGCGGTGGCCGGGTCGGTGGGCTGGAGGGTGACCTGGACGCCGATCTGCTTGAGGTCGTACTGGATCGCCTCGGCCACCGCGGTGTCGCCGGGCAGGTTGATGTGGAGGAGCGGCAGGTCGAGCCGGGAGTGGCCGGCGGACCTGAGGAGTTCGCGGGCCTTGCCGGGGTCGTACGTGTAGTGGGTGCGGCCGGTCTCGGTGAAGGCGGGCGAGGACTTGGGCCAGGGGGTGGCGGAGGCGAGTCCGTAGCCGCCGAGGACCTGCCTGAGGATGCGCTCGCGGTCGATGCCCCAGGCGAGGGCCTGCCGGACGGTCTTGTCGTCCAGGGGGGCGACGGTGGTGTTGACGCCCAGGTAGTAGGCGCCGCCGCCGGTGGTGTACTCGCTGATGGTGAGGTCGGGCCGGCCGGCGACGACCGCGAGGTTCTTGCCGGGGACGCTGTAGGACAGCTGGGACTGGCCGGTGCGGAGGGAGGAGAGCAGGGCGTCGGCCTGGGGCACCACGCGGAACTCGACGGCGTCCAGGTAGGGCCGACCGGGCTGCCAGTACGTCGCGTTGCGGGTGAAGGAGAGGCCTGCGCCGGGGCTCCACTTCGTGAGCTCGAACGGGCCCGTGCCGATGAGCTTCTTGCCGGTGACGGCGTCCTCGACGCTGTTCCGGTCGGTGAGGATCATGAACTCGAAGAGGTCGAACAGGTTGTTCACCGGGTGGGCGAGCTTGAGGACCAGCTCGTGGTCGCCGCGCTTCTCGAATCCGACGACGGCAGCCGCGGTGGCCCTCAACTGGGCTGCGCGGAGCGGGTTCTGAAGGTTCTTCACCGCGAAGATCACGTCGTCGGCGGTGAAGGGCCGCCCGTCGTGGTAGGTGACGCCGGTACGGAGCTTGAGGGTGATGCTGCGGCCGTCCTTCGCGTACTCCCAGGAGGTGGCGAGTTCGGGCTGCGGCGTCAGCCGGTCGTCGTAGCGGGTGAGGGTGTTGTAGATCAGCCGGTGCTGGAGCGACTGGCCGCTCTGGGCGAAGAGCAGGCTCGGCGTGAAGTCCGAGTTGACGGCGACGGTGAGGGTGCCGCCGCGGCGGGGCTCCGTGGCCGCCTTGCCGGCGGGTGCCTCGGTCTCGGAGACCGCCGAACGGCAGCCCGCGAGGCCGAGCCCGAGCAGCAGGGTGCCGCCGCCCGCGGCGCGCAGGGTGGTGCGCCGGGAGAGGGCGGTGGGCGTGGAGGGGTACAGCTCGGTCATCGATGCCTGCCTGTGAAAGAGGGTGTGAGGCCGCAGGGTGCACGGATTCGTTCCGCTGCGGAAGGAAGGGGGCGCGGAGGGAGGCCCGTACCGCCGACGGGGTGTGCGGAGGTACGCGGAGAGGTACGGCGCGAGCTACGCGGGTACGCCGGAAGCACGCGGAGGCGCGGAGGCCCTTGGAGACACGGACGTCCTTGGAGACGCGGAGGCCCTCGGAGACGCGGAGCCCCTCGGAGGAAGGTGCGTTCGCACGAAGGGATCAGCGCGGGGACGGCGGGTGACCCGCGTGCGGCGCTGCCGGGGCGAGGCCGGTGCGGCGACCGGCGCCGGGATCAGGCGCGGACGGCACAGACCGCGCTGGCCTGTCGACAGAGGTCGACGTGCCTGCGGGAGATGAGGCGCATGTCCGGATTCACGGGAGCAATATGACAGCGGCTTCGCGGAGCGGTCAACCGGCGTTGACCGCATTCTGAGACGAGATCAGCTATCGGCCGGTACGGCGAGCAGCTCGGCGGCCGTCTCAAGAGGCCTTCTGAACAGGGAGTTCAAGAGAACCGTACCGGCCGCGACGGGCAGCGTGGCCGGTCCGGCATGTGGACTGACGATGCGTTCGGGGTCGTCGCAGACGTGCGAGAGGTCGATCGCGGCCCCGCGGATCTCCTCCAGGTAGTCCGGTTCGAGGACGCTGGACTGTTCGGTCACGACGACCAGATCGGGGTTGAGGACGTCGAGGAGGAGCGCGACGGCACGTCCGACCGCGCGGGCCCGTTCGCGCAGCAGCCGGTCGGCGCGGCGGTCCCCGGCCGCGGCCGCGTCCACCACGAGGGAGGTGTCGGGCTCGGGCACGATGCCCCGGCGCACGGCGGTGGCCCCGAGGGCCGTGTTCGAGGCGGTGGCCTCCAGGCAGCCGGAGCGTCCGCACGGGCAGGGCGCCGTGGAGTCGGGCACGGGCAGGTGGGCCACGTCCCCGGCCGCCGCGCCGGGTCCCTGGTGCACGACGCCCGCGAGGCCGACGGCCGCGTCGACGACGTTGCCCACGAAAAGGTGGACCAGGCTGCGGCGGGCGGCGGGCCGCCCGAAGAGGATCTCCGACTGGGCGATGGAGCGGGCGTGGTTGTCCAGGCGCACGGCGCGTCCGCCGAGTCCGCGGGCGAGTTCGGCGGCGAGCGGGCGGCGGCGCCAGCCCAGGGCGTCGTGCCGGACGACCACCCCCGCGGCGGGGTCCACCCAGCCGCCGACCGCCGCGCCGACCCCGAGGAGGGGGCGCCCCCGCGTGTGGGCGTCGAGGAAGGCGCGCAGTGCGCGGGCGACGACGCCGGGCAGGTCGTCGGGCGCGATGCCGTCGTGGGGGTGGGCGTGGCGCGCGAGCACCTGCCCCCGCAGGTCGACGAGGGCGAACGTCGAGCCGGGGACGCCCAGATGGACGCCGCCGGCGACGGGTCCGCCGGAGGCTCCGACGTGCAGGTCGACGGGGATCTGGGGCCGTCCCACTCCCCCGCCCCCGGCGAGTTCGGGCAGCTCGCGCAGCAGGCCGAGCCGGGTGAGGTCGGTGGCCTGGCGCGAGACGGCGGCGGGGCTGAGCCCGGAGAGCCGGGCGACGGCGCTGCGGGCGACCGGACCGTGGTCGAGGACGGTCCTCAGCACGGTGGCGGCGTTGGCCTCGCGCCGTCCGTCGCCCGCCATGCGGGAAGCGTGCGGGGTGGTCGTCGTCATGGGTGCCTCTCTGGTCACTGTTGCGGCGGTGTGAAATCCCCGGGCCGCCACGGGCCGGCCCGCCGACCGCCCCTCCGGCGTCGGCCGGGCCCTCCCGGCGACGGGGTGTCGCCGCTGGTCAGCGACGGTTCCGCGGGGTGTGCCGAGTCGGTCCTGCGGGGCCGGGCAGGCGCCGATTCAACCACCACGGCCGGTGGTTCGGGGCGTGGGCGGTCGCTTGACGCGCGGCGACGGCCGCTGCGAGTCTCCGGGACATGTTCGCGACCTCCTCCTGTCCCGCCGTCCGCGGCGCCTGACCCTCGCGACCCCGGCGCGTGTCCGGTCCGCCGGACCCGCCGCCTCCCGCGTGCGCCGCTTCCTCGCGTACGCCCCACTCCGTACGCCCCCTCTCCCGTAGCCCCGTCGTCCCGTACGCCGGGTCAGTGCGGCCGCCGCCCGCTCCGAGGTCCGGCTCGTACCACCGCGCGGACCACCCGTCACCGCTTTACTTCCGCTCCGAGATTAATTGCTCCGGGACTTCCCGGACCTCCGAAAGGATCCGTCATGTCGACCGCGACCACCCCCGTCACCGTCCAGAAGGTCGGCGGCCGCCTCGGCGCCGTCATCTCCGGCGTCCGCCTCGGCGGCGACCTCCCCGCGGAGACCGTCGCCGAGATCCGGGCCGCCCTCCTGGCGCACAAGGTCGTCTTCTTCCGGGGCCAGGAGCACCTGGACGAGGAGACCCACGAGGCCTTCGGCCGGCTCCTCGGGACGCCCGTGGCCCACCCCACCGTGCCCTCGGCGGACGGCCGTTACTCGTTCCCGATCGACTCCGACTACGGCGGCCGGGCCAACCAGTGGCACAGTGACGTGACCTTCGTGCCGGCCTACCCCGCCTTCTCCGTCCTGCGCGCGGTCGTCATCCCGCCGTACGGCGGCAACACCCTGTGGGCCAACACTGCGACGGCGTACGAGAAGCTGCCCGAGCCGCTGCGCGCCCTGGCCGACGGCCTGCGGGCGGTGCACTCCAACGACTACGACTACGCGGCCCTGCGCCCCGGGGCGCTGCCGGAGCAGCTGCTGCGCTTCCGTGAGGTCTTCGCCTCGACGAAGTTCCTCACCGAGCACCCGGTCGTGCGGGTCCACCCGGAGACCGGCGAGCGGACCCTGCTCCTGGGGAACTTCGTCCAGCGGATCAGCGGCCTCACGGGCACCGACTCCCGCGCCCTGCTGGACCTCTTCCAGGGCCACATCGAGCGCCCGGAGAACACCGTGCGCTGGCAGTGGCAGGTCGGCGACGTCGCCATCTGGGACAACCGGGCCACCCAGCACTACGGCGTCGACGACTCCGACGACCACGAGCGCAAGCTGCGCCGGGTGACCATCGACGGCGACGTCCCGGTCGGCGTGGACGGCCGCTCCTCGGTGCTGCTCGCGCCGGAGTCGGTGCCGGACCCGGCGTTCGGCATCGCGTCCGGCGACTCGGCGGCACCGGAGCCCGCGACGGTGTGACCCGCGTCCGCCCCGGGTGGTCGTGGTGCGCCCGCGCCCGGGGCGGTGGGCGGTGAGCGGGGCCGTCAGGAGGTCGGCGGCAGCGCGTAGTTCCCGAAGCCCGTCCAGTCGAGGGCCACGCAGGCCTCGTCGCCGACGACCCAGGCGTCGTGGCCCGGCTTGACCTCCATGTAGTCGCCCTCGCCGAACTCGACGGTCTCACCGTCGTCCATGACCACCTTCATACGGCCGCTGATCACGTATCCGACGTGCGAGGCCTGACAGCTGTCGGTGCCGGCGATGGGCTTGACGTGCTGGGACCACCGCCAGCCCGGCTCGAAGACGGCGCGGCCGACCGGTCCGCCGTCGCCGATGAGCAGGTCCAGCCTGCCCTTGTCGCCCTCGAAGGGACGCGTCTCGTCAGCCGCGTCGAAGCTCTTCCGTACGATGCCGGCCATCTTGCACTCCCGGGTGAAAAGGCCCGTTTCCCCGAGTCCTCTTCCAGGCTACGCCGGGGCACCACCGGCCACGTACCGCGGGGCGCCGCGCACATCGATACGAAGAGCGGTTCACCTTTGCATTGAGTTTTTGGTCGAAGGGAAATCGACCTTGTGGGATCCCTGCACATCAAAGGTCTCATTTCTGTGCGCATCCCTTACCGGGCAGACCTACACATAAAGGCCAGATAAGAGCACAATGAAGCAGCGGCGTGATTGCCGCAGTGCGGCCAGACATGCATGACGCCAGAAGGAGGCGAGTCACATGGCCGACGTCTCTCACCGCCACGGTGATATCGCGGGACACCCGGACGCGCCGGAAATGCGGGACCGATATGCCCGTATGCTCCAGACCAGAGGTGTCGCGGCCGTCGAGGAGCTCGTGATCCTCGCCGGTGTGTGGGCCGCGATCTCCGCGTGGACGGTCCACTTCGCGGCCGCCCGGCCGGAACTCGCCATCACCAACCTGATCGTCGGCATCTCCCTCGCCGTACTGGGCTTGTGCATGTCGATGATCCCCGAGAGGTCGCAGGACCTGAACTTCGTCGTCCTGCTCCTGGGCGCATGGCTGATCGTCGCGCCGTGGGTGGTCACCCGGAACCCCGACACGGGCATGATCCTCAGCAATGTGATCACCGGCGCGTGTGTCTGCCTGTTCTCCCTCACAGCCGGCGGACTGCTCATGACCAAGAGAAGGACGTGACGTTCTGATCCCCCCGGACCTTCGTTGATCCTCTCCCGGAACGGCGGCACCTCCCCTCACCGGAGGCGCCGCCGTTCACGCGTACCGCACGGGAACGGCAATCGCCCGACCGCTTGCGTGGGGGAGCACCTGCATAGAGCCGCTACGGAGCGTTTGGCCGCGCCGCCTTGTGCGCGATGGCGCACGACCCGCTCCCACCGCCCCGCCTAGCCTCGCCGCAACAGCACGAACGAGGGGCGGAACCACCGGTGAACTGGCACATCCACGACTACCGCGAGAGCGATCTCGCCGCCGTCGTCCATCTGATCGACACCACCGCCGAGCTCGGGCAGGAGTCCGTCTTCTCCCTCGCCGAGTGCATCGGCGCCCTCACCACCCGCCAGCCGGCCGTGGTCGCCGTGCACCAGGGCGCCCCCATCGGGGCGGCCCTCGCCTGTGTCTCCGGCGAGCGGGCCTGGGTCATGCGGATCGCGATCTCCTCGGCGTGGCGGGGCCGCGGCCTCGCCAGCGCCCTGCTCGTGGAGCTGGAGCGGCGGCTCGTCGCGGCACGCGTCGGACGCATCGCGTACGTCCTGCCCGAGGAGGAGCTCCTCGGCGAGGGCCTGCTGAACGCCGGGTACACCCGGCAGCCGGCCGTCGCGTACTTCGAGAAGGTGGAGCCGCTCCACGGCCCCGCCGCCGGGCTCCTCGACGACCTCGGCGGCCGGCTGCTCCCGGGTGACCTGTGGGCGAAGGTCGCGGGCATGGAGCGGGAGAAGGACCTGATCGAGCGCCGGGTGGTGCTGCCCCTGGCCGAACCGGAGCGCGCCACCCGGCACGGGGTGCGGCCCCCGCGCGCGGTGTGCCTGTTCGGCCCGCCCGGCACCGGCAAGACCACGTTCGCGCGGGGCATCGCCTCCCGGCTCGGCTGGCCGTTCGTGGAGATCCTGCCCTCGCGTCTCGCCGACGAGGGCAACCTCGCCGCCGCCCTGCGGTCCGCGTTCGCCCGGATCGCCGAGCTGGAGCGGGTGCTCGTCTTCATCGACGAGGTCGAGGAGATCGCCCCGGTCCGCTCTGAGCCCGCCCAGCCCGGCGGCATGCACGGGGTGACGAACGAACTCCTCAAGCTCATACCCGGATTCCGGGAGCGGGACGAGCGGCTGCTCGTCTGCGCCACCAACTCGATCCGCTCCCTCGACCCGGCGTTCCTCCGCCCCGGCCGCTTCGACTACCTGATCCCGATCGGTACGCCGGACAAGGCGGCGCGGGCGGCGATCTGGTCCCGCTACACCGACGGGCGGCCGGACGTCGACATCGACGAACTGGTGCTCGCGAGCGAGCTGTTCACCCCCGCCGACATCGAGCACGCGGCCCGGATCGCCGCTCAGGCCTCCTTCGAGCGGGACCTGCTCGCGGTCGGCGGCCGCGGCGGCGACGACCCGGCGCCCGGCGCGAGTACGACGGACTATCTGCAGGCCATCGCCGAGTGCCGGCCGACGGTCACGCCGGACATGATCGAGCAGTTCGCCTCGGACATCACGACACACGCCCGGACCTGAGGGCGAACCGCTCCCCGGCCGCGTCCAGTTCGGCCCGGTCGGGGGGCTGGGCTCCGGCCCGGGAGACGGTGACGGCGGCCGCCGCGCCCGCCGTCCGCAGCAGCCCCGCGAGGTGGTCGGCGCCGAGGCCGGGGAGGGCCTCCCGCCCCCGCCCGGCGAGGGCGTCGAGGACGGCGGACATGAAGGAGTCGCCCGCACCGACCGTGTCGACGACGGTCACCGGCGGCGCCTCCGCGAAGACCCTCTCCCGCCCGGTGAGGGCGAGCGAGCCGGCCGCGCCCCGCGTGACCAGGACGACGGCCGGGCCGAGCGCCAGCCAGCGGGCGGCGACCGCCTCCGGCTCCTCACCGGGGTACAGCCAGGCCAGGTCCTCGTCACTCGCCTTCACCAGGTCGCTCAGCGCGACACAACGCTCGACCCGGGCGACGGCCTCGCCGCGCTCCCCCATCAGCGCGGGCCGTACGTTGGGGTCGTAGCTGACCGTGGCACGGTCGCGGAGCCGCTCGACCTCGGCGAGGACGGCGGCCGCGCCGGGATCGGTCACGGCCGCGATCGAGCCGATGTGCACGTGGACGGGCCGCTCCTCCCGCGGGAGCTCGCCGGTCTCCAGGGTCCAGGCGATGTCGAAGGTGTACGTGGCGTGCCCGTGCGCGTCGAGCCCCACGACCGCCGACGGGGTACGGACGGGTGCCCCGCCGACCTCCACCCGTACGCCCGCGCCCTTCAGGTGGTCCGCGATCAGCCGTCCGGTGGGGTCGTCGGCGAGCTGGGTGAGCAGGGTGACGTCCCGTTCCAGGCGGGCGAGGCCGTACGCGACGTTGGCGGGGCTGCCGCCCGGGTGGATCCGCTCGGTGCCGTCGGCGCCGCGCACGATGTCGGCGACGCACTCGCCGATCACCAGGAAGGACATGGGCAGGGCTCCTTGGCGTGGGGGTCCGGGAGAGGTGCGGGCCGGGGGCGTCGGGCCGTCATCGGGACAGGCGGTAGAGGACCTGGTGGGCGTCCCACTCCACGAAGGACTCGGCGTGCTCCAGCCCGACGGCCTCCAGGAGCCTGCGGGACCGGTGGTTCGCCTCCTGGGTGACCGCGACGACGCTCGGGGCGCTCTCGAGCGCCCGCGCCACGGCCGCGGCGACCGCCTCGCGGGCGTAGCCGTGCCCCCAGTGCTCGGGCAGGAACTGGTACGAGACCTCCGTCTCGCCGCCCCGGCCGCCGTCCTCCACCGTGACGAGCCCGAGCAGGACGCCGTCCTCGGCCCGGACCACCGCGTGGAAACCGGGCGCCCCGACGATCCGCCGCTGCCGGATCCGGACGACCGAGTCGATCACGGGACCGCCCAGGTGGCGCCGTACCTCCGGATCGGTCCACAGCCTCGTCACGGCCGGCACGTCGGCGCTCCGGACGGGCCGCAGCACCAGCCGCCCGGTGACGAGCGGCCCCGCGGGGGGCGCGGGCTCCGGGGCGGGAACGAGGTGCGGCGAGACGGTCACACCTCCGATCATCTCAGGCCCGCGCCGAAACCGGGCCGGGGACCGTGTGGGAGCGGTCCAGGACGAGGACCGGAATGATCGCTCCCGCGCACGGGCCCGTGATCGACGGGCGGTCAGTCGGCGACGACCCCGGTGTCCCGGCAGGCGAGCGTGGAAGCCAAGGCCTCTCTGATCGGCTCCCAGTCCGGGGCCGTCGGTGCGGGGGACTCCTTCGCCGTGGCGATGTCCTTGTAGCCGCTGGAGGTGACCACGCACACCACCGGGCCGTCCGTTTCGCGCGGCCCCCGGGCGCGGAGGCCGGCGAGACCCGCCGCGGCAGAGGTCTCGCACCAGATCCCCTGGGACGCCAACTCGGCTCGCGCCGCCGCCATCTGATGGTCAGTCACCGTCCGGGCGTCTCCGTCGGTCGTGCGGACGGCGAGGACGCCGCGGTAGCTGTTGATCTCGCAGTCGATGGCGTAGGCCGCGGTCGGCCCGACGGGGACGCGGGCGACGGGCCGGCCGGTGCGCAGGGCCTCGGTGAGGGCCCCGGCCGCGGCGGGCTCCGTCGCGTACACACGAGGCACGGAGCCGGTGACTCCCAGGCGCGCGAGCTCCTGGAAGCCCTTGGCCACACCGAAGAGCAACTCGCCGTAGCCCGTGGGGAGATGCACCTCCGCCGGCGCGCACCCGAGGTCGAGGGCGATCTCGTACGCGATGGTCTTGTAGCCCTCGGGACCGAAGGGGTGCCCGGTGTGGGCGGTGTCCGTGACACTGCTGACGCTCTGGAAGCCGAGCTCGTCCACGATGCGGCGCATCAGCGGGCGCACCGACGCGAGCGGGACGGTGAGGACGGTCGCCCCGTACGCGCGGAGGTGGGAGGCGACGGCGGGTGGCGCGTACGGGGAGGTGAAGACGGCGCACGGCAGTCCGGCACGGGCCGCGTAGGCGGCGGCCGCGGCTCCGTGGTTGCCGGACGAGGAGACGACGATGCCGCGCGCGCCCGAGGCGACGGCGGCACTGACGGCGACCCGGTTGAGCCGGTCCTTGTGGCTCCATGTCGGGTTGCGGGACTCGTCCTTGACCCAGACGCCGTCGGGGAGTCGGACCAGGGGCGTGTTGCCCTCGCCGAGACCGGGCGCGGCCAGGGGCGGGAGCAGCGGAGCCCACCGCTCCAGGCCGTGGGCGGCCGGGCGGGCGAACAGGTCCGCGGGGACCCGGTCGTAGGCGTAGTCGATGTCGAGGGGGTACGCCACGTCCTCGGTGGACGTGACGGGGCAGCCACGGGTGAGCGGCGGCCACAGCGGGTGGCGTACGGACGGATCGGCCAGCGAGCGCTGGGCCGTGGCGAGCGAGGTCACGGATCGGTCCCTTCGAGTGCGGGGGCTCGGAGCCGGTGGTCCGGGCGGTCCTTCGAGTGCGGGGGGGCTCGGAGCCGGTGGTCCGGGCGGTCCTGCGGGCGCGGGCGGGGCGCCGCCGCCCGCCCCCGTCCGGGCCGCTCAGCGCATGCGACGGGTGAGCGCGGCGAGCGCGCCGGGCCGGCGGCCGGGGACGCGTCGCCGGAGGTCGACCAGGGTCGGGCCGAGCGCGCGGGCGCGGGCCGGATCCTCGATGTGCTCCCACTGGTGGTGGGCCCGGTCGACGGCTCCTTCGACGTCGGGGTCGTCCGCGCGCTGGAGCATGCCGAGCCGGGCCTCCGCGGCGGCGAGCCAGAGTTCGCAGCTGCGGGCCGGCTCTCCGGCGAGGCGGGCGAGGTCGGCCCGCACCTCCGTCCAGTGCACGGCCTCCACCGACCGGGGCCCGTGCCGGCGCAGGGCGTCGTGCTCCCAGGCCGCTGCCACCGCCGCCGCCTCGCCGTGCCGCCCGGCCATGGCGGCGGCGAGGATCGCGGGATGGGGGTCCACGGGGGCCGCCGGCCCGGCAGCACCGGCGGGCCCGGGCGCCGGAGGGGTCGCGGGTACGTACGCCGGGGGGATCGCGGGCACGGGGGCCGGACGGGGCACGGAGGCAGGACGGGGCACGGCGACGGCCGCCGCGGCGGGCCCCGGAGCGGACGCGCGGGAGGACCGGGGCGGGGACGCCGGGGCGGTACGGGGCGGGGGCGCGGGCGCCGCGGCGTGCGTCCGCGCCGGTGGGGGTGCGGGCGTGGGGGTGAGGAAGACCGGTTCCGGCGCGGGTGCCACCGTCACCGCGCGCGCGGCGGCCTCCGCGTGCGCCGCCGCCGGGGTCAACCGGGCGCCGGAGCGCCAGAGTTCGGCCCAGGCGCGCAGGTAATCGGGGGTCGTGGGCTCGCCCCTGCGCGGGGCGGGGACCACGCGCGCGTGGAACAGGGGGCCGGGTCCCAGGTGCAGCAGCCCCGGTGCGGCGGCGAGGCGCTGCCAGACCTCCGGATCGGCCGCGAGGTCCGCGACGACGGTCGTGGTGCCGGGTGGCCGCACGCCGAGTTCGCCGGCGAGCCAGTGCCAGGGCAGCGCCGTGTAGCGGAGCGTCGCCGGGGTGGTGCGGGCGAGCGCGAGGTGCGGCAGCTGCTGACGGCGGTCGAGGTGGAGCTGGCCCGCCAGGCACACGACCAGGGGGCCGGGGCTCGCGGCCGCCGCGCGGAGGCGGGTGAGGACGGTCTGCGGGTCCAGTGGATCGGCGAGTTCGACGACCGTGGCGGCCGTCGTGCCGGTGAGCACCCCGGGCGGCACGGCGGCGAGCGCCGGAAGGACGGAGGCGGCGTCCATCACACGGCCCCGTCCGGCGGGCGCGGCGGCGAGCAGCACCGCCGTGCCGACGGCGCCCGCGGCGGCCGAACTCGCGCCCGCGCCTTCAGCGTCCACGCTCGAACCCGCAGCACCCGAAGCACTCGGTGAACGACCCTCCGGCATCACCGCACCCACTCCCGTACGCATGTCCGACTCCCCCGCGACCGGCCCGCCCGTGACCGTCGCACCCGCGCCCACCGTGCCGTTTCCGTCGTCGTTCACCACCCCAGCACCGTAACGCGTCGCGCCCTGTCCGATAATCGCCGGGCCTTTGACATATGCCAGAAGCACCACCGGATCGAGTGTTGCCAAATCCCTTACGGGCTCTGCCGGGCTGTGCAACAGTCGTCTTCGGGCCGCCTTCCACACCGGCCGCGCCGCGCCTGCATCGGAGTACGACATGCCGTCCCATCTGTTCGCGGACCGCCCCGCCCAGCCGCCGGAGCCGGGTGCGGTGGACGCCCTGATCACGCAGACCCGCCGCCTGCGCGGTGAGGTGGACGCCGTCCGCAGGGACTCCGCGGCGGACGAGGACGATCCCCAGCAGCGCTGGCAGCGCGCCCTGTGCGACCTCGCGGTGCACCAACTCGACGACCTGGGAGCCCACTTGGGCCAGCTCCGGGCGGGCGTCCCGGCGAGCGCGGCCCCCGAGGACCAGACCGGGGCCGAGGAGATCGACGTCGTCGTCGACACCTCCCTCGCGACCGCCCCCGGCACGGCGTACGGCGTGGCCGCCCCACCCCGGACCGGCTCGCTGCTCTCCCGGGTCGGCAGCGCCGAGTGGAACCTGCTCACCGACGAGGTCAGCTGGTCCGAGGAGCTGTTCCAGATCTTCGGACGCCCCCGTGAGAGCGGCCCGATGTCCCTCGACGAGATGCCCACGATGGTCTTCGCCGAGGACCAGCCGGTCCTGCAGTCGATGGTGACGGACTGCCTGATCGACGGGAAGCCGATCGACGGCGAGTTCCGGATCGTACGGACGGACGGCCGGGTGCGCACGGTACACATGACCGGCGAGCCCGTCCTCGACACCGACGGCTGCACGGCCTCGATGTGGGCCGTGCTCCGGGACGTCAGCGAACTGCGGCGCAGCGAGCGGGCGGTCCGCGAGAGCCGGGACAGCCTGGAGCGCAGCCGCCACATCGAGCTCACCGAGCGCCGGGTCGCCGTCGAACTGCAGGAGGCGGTCCTCCCGCCGTGGCGCGGCTCGCTCCGCTTCGCCCACGGCGGCCCCGCCCCGCTCGACGTGGCCGCGCACTACCTCCCGGCCGCCAGCACCGGACTGATCGGAGGCGACTGGTACGACGCCCTCGCGCTGCCCGACGGCGACGCGCTGCTGACCGTCGGCGACCTGACGGGCCACGGGGTCGCCGCCACCTCCTCCATGGCCATGCTCCTCGGGGCGCTGCGCGGCATGGCCGTCGCCGGCATCCGGCCCGCCGCGCTGATGAGCCACCTCAACCAGCTCCTGGAGACCTCCGTCCAGCCGGCGCTCGGCAGCGCGATGTGCTGCAGGTACGACCCGGTGGCCCAGACCCTGGCGTGGGCGCAGGCCGGCCACCCCGCCCCGCTGCTCTTCCGCGACGGGACGGGGCACGCGCTCCGGCGCCCCGAGGGAGTGCTGCTCGGGGCGACGACCGGCGCCGTGTACGGCGAGGCCGAGACCCGGCTGCTCCCGGGTGACCTGCTGGTCCTGCACACCGACGGGCTGACCCGTGGTGGTGGCACCGACGACGACACGGGCGCGCGACGGCTGCTCGCCCTGGGCCCCCGGCTCGCGGAGGCACGGGACGCACAGGACGGCATGCGCGCCGTGGTGGAGGAGTTCGGCGAGGAGCCGCGCGAGGACGACGCCTGCGTGATGGTGGTCCGGGTCACGCGCTGACACCGGCCCGCGGCATCCGGCACCGGTGGCACCCGTGGCACCTGACCGGGTCACCCGCTGAAGGCACCCATGGTTCCCCTGGTTCCCCGCTGAAGGACTCCGCCACACGATCTGCCTGGGTCTCCCCGTCTCCGCAGGACGGGGAGGCTCAGGCCTGTCCGGTCCTGGGACGGTTGACGGGGGACCTGGGGAGCGCCAGCTCGATCTCCTCGCGCAGGTTCTCGATCCTCGAGTAGCCCGCGTACTGCCCGGTGAGCCGGTACATCTCCCGCAGCCGGTCCCAGGTCCGGTGGGACGAGGTGTCCCCCATGGACATCAGGGCGAGCCGGGCGTACCGGTCGGCCTGCTCCGGGTCGTCGGCGATGAAGCAGGCCGAGGCGAGCGAGATGTGGTCGAACAGCTTCGAGCGGTCGTGGCCGCCGCGCCGCAGTTCCAGGGCCAGTTTGGCGTGGCGCTGTGCGGGGATCGCGGCCGCCGGGTCGTGCTCGGCGAGGGTGCGGTAGGCGAGGGCCTGCATGCCGTGCATGTCGGCCTCGTCGAAGTTCTGCATCCAGCTCGGCTTCTCGTCCTGCCGGTCGGACACGAACAGTTCCTCGGCCTCGCCGAGCGTGCGCCGCATGGCCTGCCCCCGGCCCATCGAGGCCTGTGCCCAGGCCTCGATGGTGTGGAACATGGCCTGGGTGCGGGGCAGTACCCGCTCGCCCGAGCCCGCCTTGGCGAGCTTCATGAGGTCGAGGGCGTCGTCGGGGCGGCCCAGATGCACCATCTGGCGGGCGGCCCGGGACAGGGCCTCGCCGGCCCGGGGCCGGTCGCCGCCCTCGCGCGCCGCGTGGGCGGCGATGACGAAGTACTTCTGCGCCGTCGGTTCGAGACCGACGTCGTGGGACATCCAGCCCGCGAGGACCGCCAGGTTGGCGGCGACGCCCCACAGGCGCCGCTGGAGGTGGTCGGCGTGGCGGTAGGCGAGCATGCCGCCCACCTCGTTGAGCTGGCCCACGACCGCCTTGCGCTGGAGACCGCCGCCCCGGGAGGCGTCCCAGGCACGGAACACCTCCACGGAGTGCTCCAGGGCCTCGATCTCCTCCGACCCGATGGGGGCGGCCTCGTAGCGGTCGAACCCAGCGGGGTCGGCGTGGAGGGGATCGGTGGCCCGCGGGGCGGCGCCCTTGCGTGCGGGGTCGGTCTGGAGCCAGTCGTGCATGGCGTTGCTGAGTACGGAGCCGGCGGCAAGCGCAGCACCCGCGCCCACCAGGCCGCGTCGGTTGAGCATGAGGTCCATTCCCGTGAATTCGGTGAGGACCGCCGCCGTACGATCGGGTGCCCAGGGCAGCCCGTCAGGGTTCTCCGTCTTCCTGACGTCCTGCTTCTTTCCGGCGCGCCCGTGTCGTACGAACCCGAGGTCCTCGATGGTCACGACACGGCCGAGTCGCTCGGTGAACAGTGCTGCCAGCACCCGGGGGACGGGATCGCGCGGGGTCTCGCCCCGGTCGATCCACCTCCGCACCCGCGAGGTGTCGGTCGCCAGCTGGGGGTGGCCCATGGCCGCCGCCTGCCGGTTGACCAGTCTCGCGAGTTCGCCCTTGGACCAGCCGGCCAGGCCGAACAGGTCTGCCAGGCGGGTGTTGGTTTGCTCGGTCACGTCTAAGCCCCCAGGTTCTCGGCTGAGTTGACAGTAACCCCCTGTCATAGGCCTGGCGACAATTCGCCAGGCTTCGCCAGGGTGCGCGAGATGTTCCGCCACCCGCGCCCGGGTGTCAGGTAGGAACGCGCCACCCCGCCCCGCCGACCGGCCCTCATTCCCCAGGGTGCGGACCGGGGGCGGGCGGGGCGACGCACGCAACTCGTCGGCCACGAAGGGATCTGTCCTCCATGTACACAGCATCGTCCTCCGTGTCCGCCCCGCCCCGGCCGCAGCACCGGATCATCCCCGCCGGCGCCGGACCGTACCTCGCCCCCGCCCCCCAGGCCGTCAGGCCGAGGCGCTGGGCGGGCGGCACCGGCACCCAGCCCGTCAGCGGGAGAATCGACCTGTCCGGCCCCCAGGGGGCGCAGCTGAAGACGGCGATCGCGTCGGTCCACCGAATCTGCCCGGAGTTCAACCCCGTGCAGGTGCTGCGGCGCAGCGGCCGTTCCGTACTGATCGTCGGGACGACCGGGCGGACCACGGCGGTCGCGAAGTGTTTACTGGACCACTCCCCGGCGTGGGTCGAGCGGTTCAGGCACGAGATAGCGTCCTACCGCTCCTTCGTCCGTCACCGTCCTCCGGTGCGCGCGCCGCGGCTGATCGCCGCGGACCCGGAGAACTGCACGCTGGTGATCGAGCGGATGCCCGGGCGGGCGGCGGCGCTGTCGCGCCACCCCGTCGAGGCTCCGCCCCGGGCCGACGTGCGGGCCGCGCTCGGTGCGATCGCCCGGCTCAACGCCTGGCGGCCGCCGTCCGGGACCTTCGACGCCCCGCTGGACTACGGCGCCCGGATCGCTCGCTACCACGAGCTCGGCCTCTTCACGGACCGGGACCGGGACGACCTGCAGAAGCTGCTGCACGGTCTGGCGCATGCGGGCGGCCGCCAGGGCATGGGCCAGTTCTGCCACGGTGACGCCCTGCTCTCCAACATCCTGCTCTCCCCGGCGGGACCGGTCCTCGTCGACTGGGAGCACGCGGGCTGGTACCTGCCCGGCTACGACCTGGCGACGCTGTGGGCGGTGCTCGGTGACGCGCCGCTGGCCCGGCGCCAGATCAGTCAGCTCGCCCAGCAGGCGGGCCCGGCCTCCCGGGACGCCTTCCTGGTGAACCTGATGATCGTGCTGACGCGGGAGATCCGTACCTACGAGACGGCGGTGCAGCGCACCATGAAGGAGGCTCCGCCGGCCGGTTCCGTGCCGGTGCCCTCGGGGGCGCTCGCGCCCGGCGAGGAACAGCGGCTGCTGCTGAGGCGGCTGCACGACGACTGCGCCATGGCACGGCGGGCCGTGCGCGCGGCGGTCGGGACGCGCTGAAGGGGCGGGTCCGGCCGACCACACGGGGGCGGTGCGCCGTGAGCCCGGTGCCGACACACCGGGACACGGCGCATCGGCTTGTCCGCGCCCGGAACTTCTCGGGAAGACCCTCCAATGGTCCACTCCAGTGACGCGTCCCAGGCCCGGGACCCGTCTCCGCGAAACTCCGCCGCCTGGCCTCCATTCCCGCCCTGACGTGGGAACTTCCTTTTGCGCAGGTGTGATTGACGGGACGTCCTGGAGCCGATACCCCTGTACGGGTTCGGCCCCGCACGCCCCCGTGTCACCCCCTGCCTCTGGAGGCTGCCTTGCTCCGTTCCGCGTCGCGCAGACGTCCGTCACCCTTCCGAGTGCCGGGGGCGGTGGGCGCCCTGGCGTCCGCCGCCCTCCTGGTCCCCCTGCTGTCCGCCGCCCCGCCCGCCGGCGCCGAGGGGCCCCAGGCGGGTGTCCTCCAAGGGCAGTTCGCGCGGGCGGCCGAGCGTCAGGGGGTCCCCGAGAGCGTGCTGCTCGCCGTCGCGTACCTGCAGTCGCGGTGGGACACCCACGGTGGTGCGCCGAGCGTGACCGGCGGCTACGGGCCGATGCACCTGACGGACGCGGTGACGGCGCTCGCCCGGACCGCCCCGCACCATTCCGACGGCGGGGAGGACGCCCGCGGCGACTCCGCGCGCCCGGTCCGCACGGGCGGCGACGCCCCGCTCCCGGCGCCCGCCGAGCTGCCCGGGCGGCTGCGCACCCTGGAGCGGGCGTCCGCGCTGTCCGGGATTCCGGCCGAGGAGCTGCGTACCGTACCGGCCGCCAACATCGAGGGCGGTGCGGCGCTCCTCGCGGCGGCGCAGCGCGAGGCCGGGCTCCCGGCCGGCGCGGACCCGGCCGACTGGTACGGGGCGGTGGCGCGGTACTCCGGCGCGGACGACTCGGAGACGGCGGCGGCGTACGCGAACGACGTGTTCGACGTGATCCGTACCGGGGAGACGCGGACGACGGACAGCGGGCAGGTGGTGACGCTCCCGGCCGCTCCGGCGGTCGCGCCCGCCACGGGCCAGGTGGCGGCGCTGGGTCTGCGCCGGCCCGCCGCGGGTCCCGTGGAGTGCCCGGCCTCGGTGGCCTGCGAGTGGGTCCCGGCGCCGTACGAGGAGTTCGGCGACGGGGACTACGGCAACCACGACAAGGCGAACCGGCCCGCCTCGCAGTCGATCGACTACATCGTGATCCACGACACCGAGGCCGACTGGAACACCACCCTGAAGCTGGTGCAGGACCCGACGTACGTGTCCTGGCAGTACTCGCTGCGCTCCTCCGACGGGCACGTCGCCCAGCACGTGCCGCTCAAGGACGTCGCCTGGCACGCGGGCAACTGGTTCGTGAACGCCAAGTCGGTGGGCCTGGAGCACGAGGGCTTCCTCACCTCGCCGGACTCCTGGTACACGGAGGCGATGTACCGGTCGTCGGCGCGCCTGGTGCGCTACCTCGCCGGCCGGTACGGCATCCCGCTGGACCGGCAGCACATCCTGGGCCACGACAACGTGCCGGGCACGGTGACGTCCACGATCAAGGGCATGCACACGGACCCGGGGCCGTACTGGGACTGGGCGCACTACTTCCGGCTGCTCGGCCGTCCGATCACGCCGAGCGCCGGTCCGCACGCGGGCGTGGTGACGATCCGGCCCGACTACGACTCCCACCAGCCGGTCTACACGGGCTGTGTGACGGCGGGTGAGGCGTGTGCGCCGCACGGCAGCGGGGCGGTGCGCCTGCACACCGCGCCGAGCGCCGACGCGCCCCTGGTGAAGGACATCGGACTGCGGCCGGGCGGACAGGACTCCACCACCGGCGTCAACGACACGGGGGCGCGGGCCTCGACCGGGCAGAGCTTCGCGGTGGCGGAGCGACAGGGGGACTGGACGGCCGTCTGGTACCTGGGCCAGAAGGCGTGGTTCTCGAACCCGCTGAAGGAGCCGACGGCGGTGAACGCGCGGGGTCTCGTCCTGACGCCCCGGGAGGGCCTGACCGAGGTGCCGGTGTACGGGCGGGCGTACCCGGAGGCCTCGGCCTATCCGGCGGGCGTGCCGGTGCAGGCGGTGTCGCCGCTGCCGTACAGGCTGCTCGCCGGGCAGCGGTACGTGGTGGGGGGACGCACCCCGGGCGAGTACTACTTCGCGCCGGTGTTCGACCCGAGCGGGCACACGGTCGTCCGGGGTCAGGAGGAGTACTACCAGATCCAGTTCGGCCATCGGGTCGCCTTCGTGAAGGCCGCCGACGTGCGGGTTTCCAGGGCCTGACCAAGGGGTGGCCGAAAGGTGCGGGGTGGTGCCGGATGTGGGGTCCGGCACCACCCTTCCGGCGTTCATACGACTATTCGGGAGATCGCGTGCGCCGTCCGGGCGACGGGTAAGGCTGGGCCGGTCAGAGCCCCAGCTCACCGGAAGGCCCTCCAGGAAATGCCTCAGCCCTTCGTTATGCCGGATTTCTATGTTCCGTATCCGGCACGGCTCAATCCCCATGTGGAGGCCGCCCGCACGCACACGCGTGACTGGGCGCGGGCGATGGGGATGCTTGAGGGCTCGGGGGTCTGGGAGGAGCACGACCTCGATTCCCACGACTACGCCCTGCTCTGCTCGTACACGCACCCGGACTGCGACGAGGACGTGCTGAACCTCGTCACCGACTGGTACACCTGGGTCTTCTTCTTCGACGACCACTTCCTGGAGGTCTTCAAACGCACCCAGGACCGGGCGGGCAGCAAGGCCTACCTGGACCGGCTGCCGCTGTTCATGCCGGCGGACCCGGCGACGGGCATGCCCGAGCCGGTCAACCCCGTCGAGGCGGGTCTCGCGGACCTCTGGCGGCGGACCGTCCCCGCGATGTCCGAGGGCTGGCGGGTGCGGTTCGCGGAGGCGACGGAGCACCTGCTCAACGAGTCCCTGTGGGAGCTCGACAACATCAACGACGGGCGGGTCGCCAACCCCCTGGAGTACATCGAGATGCGCCGCAAGGTGGGCGGCGCGCCGTGGTCCGCCGGGCTCGTCGAGTTCGCGGCGGGGGCCGAGGTCCCGGACGTCGTGGCGTACTCCCGGCCCCTGCGGGTGCTCAGGGACTCCTTCTCGGACGCGGTGCACCTGCGCAACGACCTCTTCTCGTACCAGCGCGAGGTGGAGGAGGAGGGTGAGAACAGCAACGGCGTCCTGGTCCTGGAGCGGTTCCTCGGCTGCACGACGCAGGAGGCGGCGAACGCCGTCAACGACCTGCTGACCTCGCGGGTCCAGCAGTTCGAGAACACGGCACTCACCGAAGTGCCGCTGCTCGCCGCCGAGAAGGGCCTGAGCCCGGCGGAGTGCGCGGCCGTCGCGGCGTACGCGAAGGGGCTCCAGGACTGGCAGTCCGGGGGGCACGAGTGGCACATGCGCTCCAGCCGCTACATGAACGAGGGCATGGTCGGCGGGCCCTCGCACCTGGACGGGATCATCGGGACCTCCGCGCTCGACATCCGCACCCTCTTCGGCCGGCCGGCGGCGGCGCGGCACCGGGCCTTCACGCACGTCCCGCACCAGCCCGTCGGTCCTTCGCTGCTGCCCGAGTTCAACCTGCCGTACCCGCTCACGATCAACCCCCACCACGAGGCGGCGCGACGGCACACCGTGGACTGGGCGGAGGAGATGGGCATCCTCGACGACCTGTGGGACCGGCCGATGGCGGAGGGCTTCGACCTGGCGCTGTGCGCGGCGGGGCTCGACCCGGACGCGTCCCTGGAGGAACTGTCGCTCAGCGCCGACTGGCTGACCTGGGGAACCTACGCGGACGACTACTACCCGGCCGTCTTCGGGCGGGCGGGCGCGCTGGCCGCGGCGAAGGAGCAGACCGACCGGCTCAAGGCGTGCATGCCGCTCGACGAGCCGGAGACCGGCGCGGCGTTCGCGTCGAACCCGCTGGAGAGGGCGCTCGCCGACGTCTGGGCGCGGACCGTCGCGACGATGACGCGCGCGGCGCGGGCGCGGCTGCGGGACTCGCTCGACCTGATGCTCGACAGCTGGATGTGGGAGATGCACAACGTGGTGCAGCACCGGGTGCCCGACCCGGTCGACTACATCGAGATGCGCCGCAGCACCTTCGGCTCCGAGCTGACCACGCTCCTCTGCCGGATGCGGCAGGAGACGACGCTGCCGCCCGCCGTCCTGGCGTCGGGGACGGTGCGCACCCTGGAGAACGCGGTGATGGACTACGGCGCGCTGGTCAACGACCTGTTCTCGTACCAGAAGGAGATCGAGGTCGAGGGCGAGGTGCACAACGGCGTCCTCGTGCTCCAGAAGTTCTTCGACTGCGACTACCCGACCGCCGTGTCGATGGTCGACGACCTGATGCGGGGCCGGCTGCGCCAGTACGAGACGCTGAAGCAGCGTGAGATCCCCTTGCTGTACGAGGAGTTCGAGCTCACCCCGGCGGGCCGGGAGGCCTTCGAGGCGTATCTGCGCGGCCTTGAGGACTGGCTCGCGGGCGTCCTCAACTGGCACCGGAAGGTGCGGCGTTACGGCTCCGAGGACGTGCGTGCGGGCAGCGGCAGCGCTCTGCTGCGGCAGGGCCCGCGGGGGCTCGGCACCTCGGCGGCGCGGCTCTCCGAGCTGCTCGGCACGGGTCCGCGCTGAGGAACGCCGAAGGCCTCCGGGACGGGTCCCGGAGGCCTTCGGGTCACCTGGTCAGGAGCGCCGGCCGCGCAGGTCGTCGAGCTCGCGGCGCTCGCGCTTGGTGGGGCGTCCCGCGCCCCGGTCGCGCACGGCGGCGACGGCCACGTGCTCGCGCGGCGGCGGGGGCGGACTGTTGTCCACGTACGCCTCGGCGGCGACCGGGGGGCCGACCCGCTTGACGTGGAGCTCCTTGACCTCGACGATCCGCTCCCGGCCGCCGTGGTAGATGCGGACCTCGTCGCCGGGCTTCACGGCCTGGGCGGGCTTGACCCGCTCGCCGTTGACCTTGACGTGTCCGGCCCGGCAGGCGGCCGCGGCCTGCGAGCGGGTCTTCGTCAGGCGGACCGCCCAGATCCAGGCGTCGACGCGCGCGCTCATCGGCCCCCGCTCCCCGTCAGCCCTGCTGGAACAACTCGGCGGGCAGCGGCTTGAGCAGCGCGTACAGGTCGTCGGTGATCGGCCGGTCCCAACTGGCGATCGTCACGAGGACGTTGTCGCTGCGGTCGAACTGGACGCAGGAGATGCGACTCTCGGAGAGCTTGAGGCGGCGCACGATGAGGAGGTTGTCGCCCTGCATGACGGGGACGTCCTCGGTGTCGAGGACGTCGACCGGCTCGTCGTTCTCCAGGGCGGCGAGGAGCTGCGCCACCTCGAAGGGGATCTGGCCGTCGGCGAGCTCGCGCGCCGGGGAGCCCTCCGGGAGGTTGCCGATGATCATCGCGGGTCCGCGGCCGCCGAACAGGTCGTAGCGGAGGAACACGCCCTGGCAGGAGCCGTCGGGTGCGGGCAGCAGACCGGCGCCGAGATTGCCGGGCCAGTCGCCCGGATCCATGGCCAGGACGTCGAAGTCCGGGCCCGCGGGTGTGGCGGCGCTGCGGCGGCGGAGGAAGGACATACGGCCATGGTACGTGCCCCGGCGCGCGACGCGACGCGCCGGGCGTCCGCCCCGGGCCGGCCCCTCGCGCCGGGGCCTGCGGCGGCCCGCGGGGTGCGGGCGGGGCCCGCGCGCCTCCGGGGCCGGAGCGGGCCGGTGCGCCACCGGGCCGGGCGGGACCGGGCCTCCCCGGGGGCCTCGGGAGGTCACCCGGAGCGCCTCGCCGGTCGCGGAGCGTGCGCGGCCCGCGGACACCCGGCGGAGTCGTGTGCGTCCCTCAGTCGGCCGAGTCCGCCGCGTCGGCCGACCTCCGCGAGAGCGTCCTCAGAACGGCCAACGCCTCGCCCGCGCGGTCGTGTTCGACGAAGAGGTGGTCGTGATGGAACCCGGCCACCACGTTGCAGCTCATGCCGGCCGCGGCGAGCTCGCCGGCGACGGCCGCCGTGAGCCCGACGGCGTCGAGCGCGGAGTGCACCCGGAGCGTGATCCGGCCCGCCACGTAGTCGTACGCGAGCCCGGCGGCGTCCGCCTCCTCCTGCCGTACGACGAGGGTGAGGCCCTCGGGTTCGGCGACGGTGACGACGGGGGCGACCCCGGCCGGGGCGGGGCCGTCCACCGTGGTGAAGACGTAGCGGCCGGGGTCGAGGTCCGGGCGCATCCCGGCGAGGAGCCGGGTCAGGTCACGTTCCGCGCTCATGGGGCCAGGGTAGGCGTCCCCCGGCGCTGGCTCAGCCGGTGGGCGGGGTGTCCCCGACGAGCCACATGGAGAAGAACTGGGCGCCGCCCCCGTAGGCGTGCCCGAGCGCCCGGCGCGCCCCCTCGACCTGGTGGGCGCCGGCGTCGCCCCGTACCTGAAGGGCGGCCTCGGCGAAGCGGATCATCCCGGAGGCTCCGATGGGGTTGGTGGAGAGCACCCCGCCCGAGGGGTTCACGGGCAGGTCTCCGTCGAGTTCGGTCACCCCGGCCTCGGTGAGCTTCCAGCCCTCGCCCTCCTCGGCGAAGCCCAGGTTCTCCAGCCACATGGGTTCGTACCAGGAGAACGGCACGTACATCTCGACGGCGTCGATCTCCCGCCGGGGGTCGGTGACGCCGGCCTGCCGGTAGACGTCGGCGGCGCAGTCCCGGCCGGCCTGCGGGGAGACGAAGTCCTTGCCCGCGAAGAGGGTGGGTTCGCTGCGCATCGCCCCGCCGTGGACCCAGGCGGGCGGGCGCGGGGCGCGGTCGGCGCCGGCGCGGTCGGTGAGGATCATGGCGCAGGCGCCGTCCGAGGAGGGGCAGGTCTCGGAGTACCGGATCGGGTCCCAGAGCATCGGGGACGCCTGGACCTTCTCCAGGGTGAGGTCGTGCTCGTGGAGGTGGGCGTACGGGTTCCTGAGCGCGTTGCGCCGGTCCTTGTACGCGACGAGGGAGCCGATCGTGTCGGGGGCTCCGGTGCGGCGCATGTAGGCCCGGACGTGCGGGGCGAAGAAGCCTCCGGCGCCGGCGAGCAGCGGCTGCTGGAAGGGGACGGGCAGGGAGAGGCCCCACATGGCGTTGGACTCGGACTGCTTCTCGAACGCGAGGGTGAGGACGGTCCGGTGCACGCGCGCGGAGACGAGGTTGGCGGCGACGAGCGCGGTGGAGCCGCCGACCGATCCGGCGGTGTGCACCCGGAGCATGGGCTTGCCGACCGCGCCGAGCGCGTCGGCGAGGTACAGCTCCGGCATCATGACGCCCTCGAAGAAGTCGGGGGCCTTGCCGATGACGACGGCGTCGATGTCCGCCCAGGTCAGCTCCGCGTCCTCCAGGGCGCGGACGGCGGCCTCGCGGACGAGTCCCGCGATGGAGACGTCCCCGCGGGCGGCGACGTGCTTGGTCTGGCCGATGCCGACGACGGCCACGGGCTCCTTAGGCACGGTGGTCTCCTTCCAGGACGGCGACCAGGTTCTGCTGGAGGCAGGGTCCCGAGGTCGCGTGGGCGAGGGCGCGGTCGGACTCCCCGCGGTGGATGCGGGCGGCGGCCTCGCCGAGCCGGATGAGGCCCGCGGCCATGACGGGGTTGGCGGCCAGGGCGCCGCCGGAGGGGTTGACCGTCACGCTCTCGTCGAGGCCCAGCGCCTTGCGCAGCACGACCTCCTGGGAGGTGAAGGGGGCGTGGAGTTCGGCGGTGTCGACGGGCCGTTCGAAGGCGCCGGCGCGTTCGGCGGCGAGGCGGGTGGAGGGCGAGTCGGTGAGGTCGCGGACGCCGAGGGAGTGGGCCTCGATCCGGTGGTCCATGCCCCGGATCCAGGCGGGGCGCTCGCACAGCTCGCGGGCCCGGTCGCCGACGGCGAGGATCACGGCGGCGGCCCCGTCGCCGATGGGCGGGCAGTCACCCGTGCGGAGGGGCTGGACGGCGTATCCGCCCTGGGGGCGGGCGCCGGGCAGCTGGGCGTGCGGGTTGGTCCGCGCGTCCTCCCGGCTGCGGGCGGCGATCGCGGCGAGGGCCGGTTCGTCGGTGTCCCCGGCGTCGACGAGCGCCTGCGCCTGGAGGGCGGCGAGTGCGACGGAGTCGGGCCAGAGCGGGGCGAGGTAGTACGGGTCGAGCTGGCGGGTGAGGACGTCGCGGACGGAGCCCGGCGAGGACTTGCCGTAGGAGTAGACGAGGGCGGTGTCGGCCTCTCCGGTCAGCAGCTTCACCCATGCCTCGTACAGCGCCCAGGCGCCGTCCGTCTCGACGTGGGACTCGGAGATCGGCGGCCAGGCGCCGACGCCGTCGAGGGCCATGGTGAAGGAGAAGGCGCGCCCGGCCAGGTAGTCGGAGGAGCCGGAGCAGGTGAAGCCGATGTCCGCGGCCTTCAGGCCGGTCTGACGCTGCACCTCGTGCAGCACGGGCATCACCATCTCGACCTCGGAGAGGTCGTCGGTGCGGCGCCGGTGGTCGCTCTGGGCGAACGCGACGATCGCCACCTCTCGGTCCGGCGTCACAGCAGCTCCTTGTAGGTGTCGTAGTCGGCGTCGGGCTCGCCGGTGGGCCGGAAGTGGTCGGGGAAGCGGCCGTCCTCGCTCCACACGGGTTCGACGCGCAGGCCCATGCGGACCTCGTCGTAGGGGATGCCGCCGATCCGTCCGTGGAGGGCGAGTCCGGCACCGTCCAGGGCGATGTGGGCGTAGACGTAGGGGACCTCGATGTCGAGGTTCTTCGCCTTGATGTTGACGATGCAGAACGTGGTGACGGTGCCGCGGGGGCCGACCTCGACCCGGTCGGTGGTGGCGACGCCGCAGGTGGGGCAGGCGCCGCGGGGCGGCACGTACACCTTGGCGCAGGAGGGGCAGCGCTCGCCGATGGTGCGGCGCTCGCCGAGCCCGTGCAGATAGCGGGTCTGGGCGCGGCCGGGGCTGTACGTGTAATCGAGGCGGGCCGGGGCGACGATGCCGGTCACCGGCTCGTCGAACCGGCCGTCGTGCGGGGCCGGTCGGGTCTCGTCCTGCGCGCTCTCGTACGGTTCGAGGCAGGCGATGTCCGTGATGGCGCCCGAGCGTTCGGCGGCCCAGCGGATCCGCACCCGCATGCCGGTGCGGACGGCTTCGGGTCCGGGGGCGTCCAGGGCGTGGAGGAGGGCGGTGTCGGCGCCGTCGAGCCGCACGAGGACCCAGGCGAAGGGGGTCGCGAGGGGCTGGCCGCGGCGGGGCTCGGGGTTCCAGGCCCAGGTGGTGACGGTGCCGGTGGTGGCGACCTCGACGAGCTCGCGGAGTTCGGCTGCGGTCGCGGGATCGTACTCGACGGGCGGGACGAGCACCTCACCCGCCTCGGTGCGCACCCCGAGGACGGTGCGCTCGCGCAGCCCGGTGAGGAAGGCGGACTGGACGGGGCCGAGGGAACGGGTGAAGGGGAACTCGACGACGAGGGGGGCGCGGAGGGCCTCCGGCGGGGGTGCGGTCATGGGACGGCTCCTTGGGGTGGGGCGGGCGCTGAAGTCGGCCCCGCCGGTGTTTGGGGCGCGGGGTCCGGGGGGCGGAGTCCCCGGTCACGGGAAGGGGCGGGGAGGGGTGGGGTGGGGCGGGGAGGGGAGGGGTCGGGCGGGGAGGGGTGGGGCGGGGAGAGGTCACTCCCGCCGATACACCGGCGCCCGCTTCTCCGCGAACGCCCTCGCCCCCTCCTTCGCGTCCGCCGTGTCGAAGATCGGCCACCCCCGCTTCAGTTCGGCGGCGAGCCCCTCCGTCTCGGTCAGTTCGGCCGTCTCGTACACGGACGCCTTGACCGCCTCGACGGCGAGCGGCCCGCAGGCGTTGACGCGTTCGGCGATGTCGAGGGCGGCGTCCAGGGCGGTGCCGTCGGGGACCACGCGGCCGACGAGGCCGATCGCGGCGGCCTCCTCGGCGCTGTACGGGCGGCCGGTGAGGAGCATTTCGAGGGCGTGCGTGCGGGCGATCTGCCGGGGCAGGCGGACGGTGGAGCCGCCGATCGGGAAGAGACCCCGCCGGACCTCGAAGAGGCCGAAGGTGGCGGAGGCGGCGGCGACGCGGATGTCGGTGCCTTGGAGGATCTCGGTGCCGCCGGCGACGCAGTACCCCTCGACGGCGGCGATGACGGGCTTGCGGGGGCGGTGGTGGCGGAGCATCGCCTTCCAGTGCAGGTCGGGGTCGGCCTTGAGCCGGTCCCGGTACTGCTCGCCCTCCATTCCCTTGCCGGCGAGGGCCTTGAGGTCCATGCCGGCGCAGAACGAGCCGCCCGCGCCGGTGAGGACGACGGAGCGGACGCCGTCGTCGGCGTCGGCCTCCAGCCAGCCGTCGTAGAGGCCGACGAGCATCGGCAGCGAGAGGGCGTTCTTGGCCTCGGGCCGGTTCAAGGTGAGGACGAGCGTGGCGCCTTCGCGCCGGACGCTGAGGTGTTCGGTGCCGCCCATGGGGGTCTCCCGTCTCCAGTTCTGGAACAGGTTGCAGGAGCCGGGGGTCCAGTTCAATAGTTTTCTGACACTCAGTCAGATTCTTCTGCGCACCCCCTTCCCCCGGTGACCGGTCGGCGCTCTAATGACCGCCACGTCCATATCGGTCAGCGCGAGCCGGGGTCAGGAGGAACGGTGGAGTACAACCTTGCCGACCTGTTCGAATCGGTCGTCGACGTGGTCCCCGACCGCGAAGCGCTGGTGTACGTCGACCATCCGGGCACCGGCGCGGAGCGGCGGCTCACCTACGCCGGGCTCGACGCCGCCGCCAACCGGATCGCGCACCACCTGATCGACGCGGGCCTCCGGCCCGGCGAGCACCTCGGCCTCCACCTGTACAACGGCGTCGAGTACCTGCAGACCGTCCTCGCCTGCCTCAAGGCCCGGATCGTGCCGGTCAACGTGAACTACCGGTACGTGGAGGAGGAGCTCGTCTACCTCTACCGGGACGCCGACCTGGCCGCGCTCGTCTTCGACGCCGAGTTCACCGGACGGGTCGCGGCGGCGCTGCCGCAGACGGAGAAGCTGCGGCACCTCGTGAGGGTGGGGACCCCTCCCGGGGACGCCCCGGCGCTCGACTGCGTGCCCTTCGCGGAGGCCGAGGCGGCCGGTTCACCCGACCGCGGCTTCGGGACCCGCTCGCCCGACGACCTGTTCATCATCTACACCGGCGGCACGACCGGCATGCCCAAGGGCGTCCTGTGGCGTCAGGAGGACCTGTTCTTTGCGGGGCTCTTCGGCGGCGACCCCTCGGGCGAGCCCGTGAAGCGCCCCGAGGAACTGGCGGAGCGGGTCGCGGCCGGCGGCGCCGGCATCACCTTCTTCCCCGCGCCGCCGCTCATGCACGGCACCTCCACCCTCACCGCGTTCATCGCCCTCAACTACGGGCAGCGGGTCGTCCTGCACCGCAAGTACGTGCCCGAGGAGGTGCTGCGCACCCTGGAGAAGGAGAAGGTGTCCAGCATCTCCCTCGTCGGGGACGCGATGCTGCGGCCGCTCGTGGACGCGCTGCGCGGACCGCTCCGGGGCACGGACCTCTCCGCCCTCTTCAGCCTCTCCTCGTCCGGGGCGATCATGTCCGAGACCGTGCGGGCCCAGCTCCAGGAGCTGATGCCGAACGTGCTGCTGCTGAACAACTTCGGCTCCACCGAGTCCGGTTCCAACGGCCGCGCCACCGACGACTCCGGCCCGGCCAAGGGCTTCAGGCTGCACGTCAACGAGCGCACGCAGGTCGTCGACCCGGCGACCCGGGTGCCCGTCGCGCCGGGCGAGACCGGCCGCCTCGCCCAGCGCGGCCACGTCCCGCTCGGCTACTACAACGACCCGGCCAAGACCGCCGAGACCTTCTTCGAGCGGGACGGCGTGCGGTGGGTGCTCCTCGGCGACATGGCGACCGTGGACGAGAGCGGGGTGGTCACCGTCCTGGGCCGCGGCTCGCAGTGCATCAACACGGGTGGGGAGAAGGTGTACCCCGAGGAGGTCGAACAGGCCCTGAAGTCCCACCCCGACGTGTACGACGCGCTGGTCGCCGGTGTGCCGGACGCGAGGTGGGGCAACCACGTCGCCGCCGTCGTCCAGCTCCGGGACGGGGCGGTGCCGCTGGACCTGGAGTCCCTCCAGACCCACTGCCGGCAGCAGCTCGCGGGCTACAAGGTCCCGCGCCAGCTGGTCCTCACCGACCGCATCCAGCGCTCCCCCAGCGGCAAGGCGGACTACCGCTGGGCCCGCGCGGTGGCGGTGGAAGCGGACCGGCCCTGAGGGGCGTCGGCGTCGCAGACGCGCAGCTCCCCGCGGGTGAACGGCCGGGCCGGCGTCGGCGTCGCAGACGCGCAGCTCCCCGCCGGTGAACGGCCGGGCCGGCGTCGGCGTCGCAGACGCGCAGCTCCCCGCCGGTGAACGGCCGGGCCGGCGTCGGCGTCGCAGACGCGCAGCTCCCCGCCGGTGAACGGCCGGGCCGACGCACGGCCGCATCGACCGCCTAGAGCCCGAACTCCCGGATCGCGGCGAGGAATTCCGCCGGGCGGGTCTCGTGGATCAGGTGGCCGGCGTCGATCGCGACGAGGCGGGCGCCGGGGATGTCGTCGGCGAGGCGGGCGAGTTCGTCCTGGGGGACGTGGCTGGAGGGACCGCCGGCGAGGACGAGGGTGGGGGCCGTGATCGCGCCGGCGTCCGCGCGCCAGGCGGGAGCGGGGGCGTTCAGCTGGGCGTCGGTGGCCGGGACGATCGCCCAGTCGAAGGGGAGGCGGCCCTCGGGGCGCTCGGCGGCGGGGCGCGGCGGGTCGAGCGGGACGAAGGCCGGGGCCTCCTCCAGGACGAGGCGGCCGACGAGGTCCGGCTCGCGCTGGGCGAGGAGGTACGCGGCGCCCGCGCCCATCGAGTGGGCGACGACGGTGGCGCCGGTGAGGCCGAGGGCCTTCAGGAGACCGCCGAGCTCGTCGCGGAAGTCGTCGAAGCCGTAGCGGCCGGGGCGGTCGCTGAGTCCGTGGCCGCGCAGGTCGACCGCGTACACCCGGTGGTCGGCCGCCAGGTCCGCGGCGATCTCCGTCCAGGTCCCGCTGTTCTCGCCGCGGCCGTGGACGAGGACGACGGGCCGGGCGTCCTCGGGTCCGGTGACCCGGTGGGAGAGCCGTACGCCGTCGACGGTGACCGTGCGGACTGCCGGGTCGAGGAAGGCGGCGACCGGGCGGACGAAGGCCTCCGCGTCGTCGACCCAGGGGAAGTGTCCGGCGCCCGGCTGGACGACGACCTCGGCGTGCGGGAAGTGGGTCGCCGCCTCGGCCGCCTTGGCGGGCGTCGGGCCGGCGTCGTGCTCGCCGGCCAGGATCAGGACCGGCGCGGTGAGCGCGCCGAGCGCACGCCGGGTCACGGCCGGGTCATAGGCGCCCGGCCCGTGGTAGGCGGGGGCGGCCTCCCAGTTCGTCTCGCGCCCGTTGCCCGCCGCGTGCGCCCGGGCGGCGGCGTCCCAGCGGCCGTACGCGAAGGGGGCGGTGACCTCGTGGACGCGCCGCAGCGGGGTGTCGGCGTCGATCGCGTCGATCGCGGCCCTGGCTTCGGGGTACCAGGGGCGGTCGGCGAAGACCTCGGCGGCCTCGTCCCACTCCTCGTCGGTGGTCTCGACGCCGACGGCGCGGCCCGCGGAGGTGACGAGGACGAGGGAGCGGATCCGCTCGGGGTGGGCGGCGGCGTACAGGACGGCGAGGTTGCCGCCCGCCGAGTGGCCGAGGAGGTCGATCCGCTCCAGGCCGAGGTGGGCCCGGAGGGCCTCGACGTCGCCGACCTGCCGGTCGCAGCGGTACGTGCCGGGGTCGGCGGGCACGGCGCTCGCCCCGGTGCCGCGGGCGTCGAGCAGGACGAGGGTGCGGTGGGCGGCGAGTCCGCCGAGGTCCCCGAGGTAGCCGGCGTCGCGCATCGGCCCGCCCGCGAGGCAGACGAGCGGCTCCCCCTCGCCCTGGAAGCGGTAGGCGAGTTCGGTTCCGTCATACGTGGTGAACGTCGGCATGCCGCTGATCTTCACCGGAGCCGGTGGATCATGGCAACGGATTTCGCCGTGAGCGGCAGAACGGCGGCGTCGCGATACGGTGGAGGACCGTCCCCGCACCGCGAAGGAACCGTTCCACCGTGCCCGACACCCGGGATTCCGCCCTCCGCGGCGACTGCGCCAACTGCTTCGGCCTGTGCTGCGTGGCACTGCCCTTCGCCAAGTCGGCCGACTTCGCCGTGAACAAGTCCTCGGGCGACCCCTGCCGGAACCTCCAGGAGGACTTCCGGTGCGGGATCCACACCCGGCTGCGGCCGAGCGGTTTCCAGGGCTGCACGGTGTACGACTGCTTCGGCGCCGGCCAGCAGGTCTCCCAGGTGACGTTCGGCGGGGTGTCCTGGCGCGAGGCTCCGGAGACGGCCCGGCAGATGTACGAGGTGTTCCCGGTGGTGCGCCAGCTGCACGAGCTGCTGCGCTACCTCACGGAGGCCCTGGCCCTGGAGACGGCCCGTCCCGTGCACGAGGGGGTGCGGGCCGCGCTGGCCCGCGTCGAGGAACTCACCGGGGGCACGCCGGACGCCCTGGAGAAGCTGGACGTGGCCGCGGTGCGCGCCGAGGTCAACCCGCTGCTCCTGAGGACGAGCGAGCTGGTCCGCGCCACGACCGGCGGGCGGCCGAAGAGCCGGCGCGGGGCGGACCTGATCGGCAGGCGGCTGCGCGGGGCGAAGCTGCGGGGCACGGACCTGCGCGGGGCGCTGCTCATCGCCGCCGACCTGACGGGGGCCGACCTGACGCTCGCGGACCTGATCGGCGCCGACCTGCGCGACGCCGATCTGTCGGGCGCGGACCTCACGGGTGCCCTCTTCCTGACGCAGCCGCAGCTGAACGCGGCGCGGGGGAACGCGGCGACCCGCCTTCCGGAGGGCTTCGACCGCCCGGCGCACTGGGCGTCCTGACGCCCCCGGTGCCTCAGTGGGGCACGGTCACGACGATCTTGCCGACCTGGTGGCCGGCCTCCATGGCCCGGTGCGCGTCGACGACGTCGTCGAGCGTGAAGGTGCGGTCGACGGCCGCCTCGAAGAACCCGGTGCGCAGCCCGGACTCGACGAAGGCGCGGGCCCGGCGCAGCCGCTCGGGGTCCCTGGTGGTCTCCGGCATCGTGTAGGTGCGGAGGGAGACGGCGGGCATCCCGAGGTCGAAGCCGGGGTACGGGGTGGGCAGCCCGCTCACGGCCCCGTAGATCAGGACGGTGCCGCCGGGGGCGACGGACCTGACGAGGTCGGTGACGCCGGGTCCCGCGACGCCGTCGAAGGCGAGGTCGGCGCCCCGCCCGCCGGTGAGGTCCCGTACGCGTGCGGCGACGTCCTCCTCCTCGGTGACGATCACCTCGGCCGCGCCCGCCTTGAGCAGGGCGTCCCTCTTGGCCCGGGTGCGGGTGGTGGCGAGGGGTGTGGCGCCGATCCGGTGGGCGGTCCTGATGGCGGCGAGGCCGACGCTGCTGGAGGCCCCGGTCAGGACGACGGTGTCCCCGGCGCGCATCCCGCCGACCTCGACGAGGCCGCCGTACGCCGTGACGTACGGCATCCACACGGCGGCGCCCTCGACGGGGCCGAGTCCCTCGGGCCGGGGGACGAGGGAGGACGCGGGGACGATCGCGCGCTCGGCGTAGACGCCGTGGTCGTTCATGGAGAACGAGGGCACGACGCTGACCGCCTGTCCGGCGGCGAACCCGGGCACCCCGTCCCCGACGGCCTCGACGACACCGGCGGCCTCCAGGCCGATCCGCGCGGGGAAGCTCCGGACCTGCTCGATGTAGTGGCCGGCGCGGAAGAGGGCCTCGGCGCGGTTGAGGCCGATGGCCTCCACCCGGAGGAGGACCTCGCCGGAGCCGGGCTCGCCGACCTCGACGTCTTCGAGGCGGAGCACCTCCGGACCGCCGTACTCGTGGAACCGCACCGTCCTGGCCTTGCTCATCGGGCTTCCCCTCCCCGCTCGGTGACGGCGACGCGCGGACCGCTGCGTCGCCGCGCCCCAGCCAAGCGCAAGGTTCGACAGCTGTCAAACTTCGACCGTCGTGAAACTTCGACGGCTGTCGTACGATGCACCTCGGAGGTCGACACGATGACAGCAGCGGCACGCACCAGCCGGCGGGACCGCGTCCCGCCCCACCCCGAGATGGGCGAGATCGGCCTGCAGCAGGTCCTCGAGGCCCTGGTCGACCCGGTCAGGCGCCGGATCGTCGCCGAGCTGTACGCGGCGGGCGAGGACCTGGCCTGCGGGACGATCGAGCTTCCGGTCAGCAGGTCCACGGCCACCCACCACTTCCACGTCCTGCGCGAGGCCGGACTGATCCGCCAGCACTACGCCGGCACCTCCCGCATGAACGCGCTGCGCCGCGAGGAGTTCGAGGAGCGCTTCCCGGGCCTCCTCCGGGCCGTGGTGGACGCGCACGACCGGGCGTAGGCCTCAGACCTCGTACACGTACGGGGTGGTGGTCGTCAGCGTCAGGAATCCGAGGCGCTGGAGGATCGGGCGGCTGGTGTCCGCCGCGTCGACCTGGACGTAGCGGTGGCCGCGTTCCGCCGCGATGCGGGCGCGGTGGGACACGAGGGCACGGTAGAGGCCCCGGCCGCGCCAGCCCTCGACGGTGCCGCCGCCCCACAGGCCCGCGAAGTCCGTCCCGGGACAGAGCTCCATGCGGGCGGCGCTGACGGGCTCCCCGGCGGCGAGGGCGACGACGGCGGTGACCGTGCCGGGGTCGGCGGCGAGCCGGTCCAGGAGCTGGCGGCCGATGTGGGAGCTGTCGGTGCCGAAGGCCCGCTCGTGGACCTCGACGACCTGGCGGACCCCGGCCTCGTCGGTGACCGCGCGGAGTTCGACGCCCTCGGGCAGCGGCACCTCCGGGGGCAGGGCGGCGGCCTCGGCGACCATGAGGGTCTCGGGGGCCTCGGGGGTGAGGCCCGCCGCCCGGAGCCGGGCACCGAGGTCGGCCGGGATGTCGTGCGCGTACAGCTTCCACTCGAAGGAGACGCCGGCGGCACGGTAGTGGTCGATCTGTGCGGCGATCGCGGCGTCGGCGGCGGGCGCGTCGAGGCCGGACCAGAGCACTCCGTTCCACGCGTGCGCGGGGCCGGTCTGGCGGACGACGGCGCCGACGCGCTCGACACGGCAGCCGGGCCCGTCGGGTCGGGCCTCGCGGCGCAGCTGGAGGTCGTACAGGTCACGCAGGTGCTGGGGTTCCATGGCGGCCACTCCAGCACCGCGGCCGCCTCCGGGCAACGGGATTTGCGCGGGCCGCGTCAGACGCGCGGGCGCACCTCGACGTTCTCCAGGATTCCGACGGCATCCGGCACGAGGATCGCGGCGGAGTAGTAGGCGGAGACGAGGTAGGAGATGATCGCCTTCTCGTCGATGCCCATGAAGCGGCAGTTGAGGCCGGGCTCGACCTCGTCGGGCAGGCCCGTCTGGTGGAGGCCGATGACGCCCTCGTTGTCCTCGCCGGCGCGGACGGCGATGATCGAGGAGCTCTGCCGGTCGGTGACCGGGATCTTCCCGCAGGGCAGGAGCGGGACCCCGCGCCAGGCCGGCACCCTGCGCCCGTCGATGTCGACGGAGTCGAGCGCGAGACCGAGCTTGTTGCACTCCTTGCCGAAGGCGGCGATCGCCCTGGGGTGGGCGAAGACGTAGTCGGTGTCGCGGCGCATGCTGAGCAGGTCGTCGAGGTCGTCCGGGGTCGGCGGGCCCGAGTGGGTCTGGATGCGCTGGTCGAAGTCGGTGTTGTGGAGCAGGCCGAACTCGGGGTTGTTGACGAGCTCGTGCTCCTGGCGCTCGCGGAGCTCCTGGACGGTCAGGCGCAGCTGCTGCTCCGTCTGGTTCATCGGCTGGTTGTACAGGTCGGCGACCCGGGTGTGGACCTTCAGGACGGTCTGGGCGACGCTGAGTTCGTACTCGCGCGGCCGGAGTTCGTAGTCCGCGTACGCGCCGGGCAGTTCGGCTTCGCCGACGTGACCGGCGCTCAGCTCGATGGCCGCCTCGCCGGCCCGGTTGGTGGAGCGGGCCCGACCGTCGGCCCCGGCGCCCAGCACATGGGCGCGGAGGTTCTCGTACTGCTCGGCGACGGCCTGGTAGGCGGTGCGGGGCAGGGCGAGGAGGGTGACGGCGGTGACGGCCTTGGCGGTGAAGTCCCAGGTCCCGTCCCCGGCGAGGACCTGGCCGCCGAAGGTGTCGCCGTCGCCGAGCCGCCCGAGGAGGGTCTCGTCGCCGTACTGCCCGGTGCCGAGCTTCTCGATCTTGCCGTGGGCGACGAGGTAGACGTGGTCGGCCTGCCCGCCGGCGTGCACGACGACCTGGCCGGGCTCGTACTCCTGCTGGACGAAGCGGTCGGCCAGGGCGCCGAGCGCGGTGGGATCGTCGAAGCCGCGTAGCAGCGGGAGTTCGGCCAGCTCGGCGGGGATGACCTCGACCCGGGAGCCGCTCTTGACGAACGTGACGCGGCCGTCGCCCACCACGTACGAGAGGCGCCGGTTGACCCGGTAGACACCGCCCGGGGTGTGGATCCAGGGGAGCTTGCGGAGCAGCCACCGGGAGCTGATGCCCTGCATCTGGGGTTCGGACTTGGTGGTGGTGGCGAGGTTGCGGGCGGCGGCGGTGCTGAGGCTGAGCTGGACCTGGCGCAGCTCGATGGCGGGCGGGGTGGCCGCCGGCACGGTGTCGACCGACATGGTGACTCGCTTTCTGAGGGGCTCTCGGGCTCTCGCGGACTCTCGTACGTCACTCTCCGCGTCCAGATGTAACGCACGGTGGTGTAGGTCATCCGGGTGCGGCGCGGACGGGCCGGAGCGCCGGACGGCGCCGACCGCCCCGCGAGCGCCGCACGCGCTCCGCCGTCCGGGACGCCGCACCGGCGGAAAAAGTCGGCCCACCCCCTTGCCAACCCCCGGGTGCCTCCGGTTTTACTGACCCGGAACGGATCAACCGAATGATCGGTAGTCCGTTTTACGACGGCGGAGGAGTGCGCATGACGGAACTGCTGGACAGCGGCGAACGGCTCGGGCGCGAGGAGCTCGCGGCCCTCCAGCTGGAGCGGCTGCGCGCGACCCTGCGCCACGCGTACGAGAACGTGGAGTTCTACCGGCGCTCCTTCGACGCGGCCGGGCTGACCCCGGACGACTGCCGTTCGCTCGCGGACCTGGCCCGGTTCCCGTTCACCGCCAAGTCGGACCTGCGCGACCACTACCCCTTCGGCATGTTCGCCGTCGACCAGTCCCGTATCCGGCGCATCCACGCCTCCAGCGGCACCACCGGCCGGCCGACCGTCGTCGGGTACACCGAGGCCGACCTGGACATGTGGGCCGACATGGTGGCCCGCTCCCTGCGCGCCGCCGGCGCGCGCCCCGGGCACAAGGTGCACGTGGCGTACGGATACGGCCTGTTCACCGGCGGGCTCGGCGCCCACTACGGCGCCGAGCGCCTCGGGTGCACGGTCATCCCGGCCTCCGGCGGCATGACGGCCCGGCAGGTGCAGCTCATCCAGGATTTCCGTCCCGAGATCATCATGGTGACCCCCTCGTACATGCTGACGCTGCTCGACGAGTTCGAACGGCAGGGCGTGGACCCGCGGTCGACCTCCCTGAAGGTGGGCGTCTTCGGCGCGGAGCCGTGGACGGAGGAGATGCGCAAGGAGATCGAGGAGCGGTTCGCGATCGACGCGGTCGACATCTACGGCCTGTCGGAGGTCATCGGCCCCGGTGTGGCGCAGGAGTGCGTGGAGACCAAGGACGGCCTGCACATCTGGGAGGACCACTTCTACCCGGAGATCGTGGACCCGTTCACCGGCGAGGTGCTGCCCGACGGGGAGGAGGGGGAGCTCGTCTTCACCTCTCTGACCAAGGAGGCCATGCCGGTGATCCGCTACCGGACGCGTGACCTCACCCGGCTCCTCCCCGGGACCGCGCGGGTGTTCCGCCGGATGGAGAAGGTCACCGGGCGCAGCGACGACATGATCATCCTGCGCGGGGTGAACCTCTTCCCCACCCAGATCGAGGAGATCGTGCTCCGCACCCCGGGCGTGGCGCCGCACTTCCAGCTGCGGCTGACCCGGGAGGGCCGGCTCGACGCCCTCACCGTGCGGGCCGAGGCCCGTCCGGACGCGACGCCCGAGGAGCGCGCGGAGGCGGCGCGGGCCGTCGCCGCGGCGGTGAAGGACGGGGTCGGGGTCTCGGTCGGCGTGGAGGTGGTCGACCCGGAGACGCTGGAGCGCTCGGTGGGCAAGATCAGGCGGATCGTGGACCTGCGGGGCGCGTAGCCTGGAGGGAGGAGGTGGTTGCGATGCTGTCGGACTCCCCCATAGCCGCGATCATTCCGGTCAATGACCTGGACCGGGCCAAGCGCTTCTACTCGGACACCCTCGGACTTCCCCTCACGAGGGAGACGCCCGAGGACACCCGGTACGAGTGCGGAGGCACGACGATCGGCCTCTACGAGACGCCCTACGGCGGCCAGGCCGGCCACACGCTGGCGAGCTGGAAGGTCGACGACCTCGACGGCGAGATGAAGGAGCTGCGCTCCAAGGGCGTCACCTTCGAGGAGTACGACCTGCCCGGCATCAAGACCGTCGACGGCGTGGCCGAGTCGGACACCATGCGGGGCGCCTGGTTCAAGGACAGTGAGGGCAACATTCTCTGCGTGGTGGAGGAGCGCACGGGCTGACGCGCCCGCCGAGCCCCGTCACGAGGCACGGTCGCGCCTCGTGACGGGGGGCCGTGTCACGAGGCGCCGAAGCGGTCCCTCAGCTCCCGCTTGAGGATCTTGCCGCTGGCGTTGCGGGGAAGCGCGTCCACGAGGAAGACGCGCTTCGGCGCCTTGAACCGGGCCAGCTTCTCGCGGGCGTGGTCGAGGAGCTCGGCCTCGGTGACCTCCCCGCTCGGGACGACGACGGCCGTGACCGCCTCGATCCAGCGCTCGTCGGGAAGACCGATGACGGCGACCTCGGCGACGCCGGGGTGGGTGTAGAGCGCGTCCTCGACCTGGCGGGAGGCGACGAGCACTCCGCCGGAGTTGATGACGTCCTTCACCCGGTCGACGATCGTCAGATAGCCCTCGGCGTCGCGGACCGCGAGGTCCCCCGAGTGGAACCAGCCGTCCCGGAAGGCGGCCTTCGTCTCGTCGGGCTTGCCCCAGTAGCCCTCGCACAGCTGCGGGGACCGGTAGACGATCTCGCCCGGGGTTCCGTCGGGGACGTCCTTCCCGTCCTCGCCGACGACGCGGGCCTCGACGTGGCGCACGGGGCGGCCGCAGGAGTCCATCCGGCCCTCGTGCTCGTCGGGGCCGAGGACGGTGGCGAGGGGGCCGATCTCCGACTGGCCGAAGCAGTTGTAGAAGGCGAGCTCCGGGAGCCGGGCGCGCAGCCGCTCCAGAACGGGCACGGGCATGATCGAGGCGCCGTAGTAGGCCTTGCGCAGGGCGGAGAGGTCGCGGTCGGCGAACCCCGGGTGGTTGGCGAGGCCGATCCAGACGGTCGGCGGGGCGAAGAGGCTGTCGGCGCGCCCCGCCTCGATCAGGTCGAACAGGACGGCCGGGTCGGGTCCGTCGACGATCGTGTTCTCGGCGCCGACGGCGAGGTAGGGCAGCAGGAAGACGTGCATCTGCGCGGAGTGGTAGAGCGGCAGCGCGTGCACCGGCCGGTCGTCCTCGCGCAGGTCGAGCGCCTCGATCGCGCTCGCGTACTCGTGGGCGAGGGCGAGGTGGGTCATCATCGCGCCCTTGGGGAGCGCGGTGGTCCCCGAGGTGTACAGCAGCTGGGCGAGGTCGCGGGCGTCGCGGTCGGTGGGGAAATCCTCGGGCTCGGCGAGCGCGTCGAGCAGTGAACCGGGCGCGTCCCGCAGCGCCTTGACCACGAAGCCCTCGGGGATCCGGTCGGCGAGGGCGGGATCGGTGAGCACGAGGGCGCTCCCCGACTGCTCCAGGACGTACGTGAGGTCCTCGCCGGTCAGGTGGTGGTTGACGGGCACGTGGACCAGGCCGGCCCGGGCGCAGGCGAGGAACGCGACGAGGTAGGCGTCGGAGTTGTGGCCGTACGTGGCGACCCGGGCGTACTCCGGCAGGCCGAGGCCGTGGTGCGGCTCCCGCAGGACGGCGGCGGCGGTGGAGACGGCCGCGTCGAGCTCCGCGTACGTCCAGGTCCGGTCGGCGTAGCGGACGGCGATCCGGTCGGGCACGCGCCGGGCGCTCGCGCGCAGGAAACCGTCGACGGTGCGGCTGAGGAGTCGATCCATGGGGGTGATCCTCGGCGCGGAGCGGGCGGAAGGTCAAGTACCGCGCGGCGCGCCGCACATGCCCGGACCTCGGATACCGAACGGGATGTTGACAAGGGGCCGCGCGACTGCGTGCATGGTCCAACCCGCAGTGGTCATCCGCCCGTTGGGAGGCATCTTGCACCTCCGTACCCGTCTGAAACATCTCGCGCTCACCGGCGCGGCCCTCGCCGTCGTCACGGCCTCGCTGCCCGGCGCGGCGGCCGCCGACTCCGGCGGCCGGGAACGCCACCCGTCCGACCGGGGCCTGTCGGCCGTCATCCGCTACACCGAGTACGGCATTCCGCACATCGTGGCCGAGGACTACGCGGACCTCGGTTTCGGCACGGGCTGGGCCCAGGCCGCCGACCAGGTCTGTGTGCTCGCCGACGGCTTCCTGACCGTGAACGGCGAACGCTCCCGGTACTTCGGGCCGGACGCCGCTCCCGACGGCTCGCTGTCCTCCGCCACGACGAACCTCTCCAGCGACCTGTACTTCCGGGGCGTCAAGGACGCGGGCACCGTCGAGGACCTGCTCGAAACCCCCGCGCCGGCCGGGCCGAGCCGCGACGTCAAGGAGCTGATGCGCGGCTGGGCGGCCGGCTACAACGCCTGGCTGCGGAAGAACCGGGTCACCGATCCGGCCTGCGCGAAGGCCGACTGGGTCCGCCCGGTGACCGCGCTCGACGTGGCCCGGCGCGGCTTCGCCGTGTCGGTGCTCGGCGGGCAGGGCAGGGCCGTGGACGGCATCACCGCCGCCCGGCCGCCGGCCGCCACCCCGGGAGCGGCCGCCTCGGCCGCGCGATCCGGCGCCGACCCGGAAGCCCCCGACCCGGCCCGTACGGCCGAGGCGGCGCGTGAGCTGTTCGCTCCCGAGAACGCCACCATGGGCTCCAACGCCGTCGCGTTCTCCGGGACGACGACGGCGAACGGCCGCGGGCTGCTCCTCGGGAACCCGCACTACCCGTGGCAGGGCGGGCGCAGGTTCTGGCAGTCGCAGCAGACCATCCCCGGCGAGCTGAACGTCTCCGGCGCCTCGCTCCTCGGCACGCCCGTCGTGAACATCGGCTTCAACGACAAGGTCGCCTGGAGCCACACCGTCGCCACCGGCGTCCCGCTCGATCTGCACCAGCTGGCCCTGGTGCCGGGCGACCCGACGGCGTACCTGGTGGACGGGAAGCCCGAGCGGATGACCCCGCGCGAGGTGACCGTCGGGATCAAGGACGGCACCCCTGTCACCCGTACCCAGTGGTGGACCCGGTACGGACCGGTCGTCGGCGGCCTCGGCGCGCAGCTGCCGCTGCCGTGGACCGCGACCACGGCCTACGCCCTGAACGACCCCAACGCCGCGAACCTGCGCGGCTCGGACACCGCCCTCGGCTTCGCGAAGGCCCGGTCCGCGCGGGACATCGCCGACGCCCTGCGGCGCACCCAGGGGCTGCCCTGGGTGAACACGATCGCGGCGGACTCGGCGGGGCACTCGCTCTTCACCCAGTCCCAGGTGCTCCCCCGGATCACCGACGAGCTCGCCGCGCGCTGCTCGACCCCGCTCGGCCGGGCGACGTACCCGGCCTCGGGCGTCGCCGTGCTCGACGGCTCGCGGTCGGACTGCGCGCCGGGCTCCGACCCGGACGCGGTGCAGCCGGGTGTCTTCGGCCCGTCGCGGATGCCGGTCCTGCGGGACGCCCCGTACGTGGAGAACTCCAACGACAGCGCCTGGCTGGCCAACGCCGACCGGCCGCTGACCGGGTACGAGCGGATCTTCGGTACGGTCGCGACCCCGCGCTCGCTGCGCACCCGCGGCGGGGTCGAGGACGTGGCGGCGCTGGCGGACCGGGGTCGGCTGACGGTGGCCGACCTCCAGCGCCAGCAGTTCGCGAACCGGGCGCCGGCCGGTGACCTGGTGGCGGCGGACGCGGCGAAGGCCTGCGCGTCGGCGCTGCCGGAGGACGCGGAGGTCTGCCGGGTGATCGGTGCCTGGGACCGGACGGTGAACACCGACAGCCGGGGCGCGCTGCTCTTCGACCGGTTCTGGCGGAGGTTCACCGCCGCGGTGAAGCCGGCCGACCAGTGGACGGTGCCGTTCTCGGCGGCCGATCCGGTCCGCACTCCGCACACCCTGAACACCGGTCTTCCCGAGTTCGCGAAGGCCCTCGCGGGCGCGGCGGCGGAGCTGCGGGCTGCGGGCATCGCTCTGGACGCGCCGCTCGGCGCCCACCAGTTCGTCGTACGGAACGGGGAACGCATCCCGGTGAGCGGTGGGACCGAGGCGCTGGGCGTCTGGAACAAGGCCGAGCCCGTGTGGAACGCGGCGGCCGGGGGCTACGCGGAGGTCGCGCACGGGACCAGCCACGTGCAGGCGGTCGGCTGGGACGGGAGCCGGTGTCCGGTGGCCCGCACCCTGCTGTCGTACTCCCAGTCGTCGAACCCGGCGTCGCCGCACTACAGCGACCAGACGCGGCTGTACGCGGGCGAGCGCTGGGTGACCTCCCGGTTCTGCGAGAAGGACATCCTGCGCTCGCCCGCGCTGAGGGTGGTGGTCGTCAGGGGCTGAACGACAGGAACACGAAGGCGGCGAAGATCGCGAGATGGACGCCGCCCTGGAGGAGGTTGGCCCGTCCGGGCACCACGGTCAGGGCGCTCACCACACCGGTGAGGACGAGCAGGACCATGTGGAGCGGCCCCAGACCGAGCACCAGGGGCCCGGACAGCCAGATCGAGGCGAGCGCGATCGCCGGGATCGTCAGGCCGATGCTGGCGATCGCGGAGCCGTAGGCGAGGTTGAGGCTGGTCTGCATGCGGTCCCTGCGGGCCGCGCGGACGGCGGCGAGGGTCTCGGGGAGCAGCACCATCAGGGCGATGACGACACCTACGACGGCCTTGGGCAGACCCGCCGACTGGACGCCGTCCTCGATGGTGGGCGAGATCAGCTTGGCGTTGCCGACGACGGCGACGAGTGCGAGCAGGAGCAGGCCGAGGCTGGTCCAGGTCTCGCGGCTGCCCGGCGGGTCGGCGTGGTCTTCCTCCGACTCCTGCCCCGGGCGCTCCACCGGGAGGAAGTAATCGCGGTGCCGGACTGTCTGGACGGCGACGAACACCGCGTACAGGCCGAGCGAGGCGACGGCGGCGAAGGCGAGCTGGGCGGAGGAGAACTCCGGGCCCGGGTGGCTCGTGGTGAAGGTGGGCAGGACGAGCGTCATCGTCGCGAGGGTGCAGACGGTGGCGAGCGCGCCGCCGGAGCCCTCGGCGTTGAAGACCGCGGTGCGGTTGCGCAGCGCGGCGACGAGCAGGGAGAGGCCGACGATGCCGTTGCAGGTGATCATGACGGCGGCGAAGACGGTGTCACGGGCGTAGGTCGAGGTCTTCTCGCCGCCTCCCGCCATCAGCGAGACGATGAGTCCGACCTCGATGACGGTGACGGCCACCGCGAGGACGAGGGAGCCGTAGGGTTCGCCGACGCGGTGGGCGATGACCTCGGCGTGGTGGACGGCCGCGAGGACGGCGGCGATCAGGCAGAGCGCGATGAGGCCGACGGCGAAGCCCGGAAGGTCGCGGCCCCAGGCCACGCCGAGCGCAAGCGCCGCCACCACCGGCCCCCAGGTGGTCCACTGCCGTGCCATTGACGCCGTACTCGAACTCATGATCCACATCCTGCCACATCGGGGCTTTCGCCCGTTTCGTTCGTCGTCTCGCTCATTCGTCCCGGTCGGCGAGACCGTGCTCGTACGCGGCGAGGGTCTCGACGAACATCCTTCGTTCGGCCGGGCCGAGGGGTGCGAGCGCCGCGCGCCAGGCGCCTGCGCTGCGGCCCAGCCAGCCGTCGATGGCGGGGCGGTGGGCCTCCGCGATGGAGACGATCTTCCGTCGCCGGTCGGCGGGGTCCTCGGCCCGCTCCAGCACTCCCTTCTTGGCGAGGTCGCCGACCATCAGGCTCACGGTGGTCGGGGCGACCTCCAGACGTGCCGCCAACTCGTTGACGCCGAGCGGCCCGTCGAAGAGCAGATAGGCGAGGAGGGAGAGGTGGCGCGGCGCGAGGGTGAGCGACTGCAGCTCGTCGGGGATCCTGATCCGCTTGACCCGCCCGACCATCCGGGGCATGAGCAGCAGCAGCGTACGGACGGCGTCGTCGACGTCCGGTCCGTCGCCGCGCCCGCCCCCCTCGTGTGCGGTTGACACCCTGCACCCTCCGATTTAGCTTTGCTTTCAAAGCAAATAGATCTGTCGTGGTCGATGCTACCGAAGGGCACCGTCATGTCCGATTTCAATCAGCGGGTCATCGAGGAGTTCCGGGCCAACGGGGGCCGTGTGGGCGGGATGTTCGAGGGCGCGTCCTTACTTCTGCTCACCACGACCGGCGCCCGCAGCGGACGTCCCCACACCCATCCGGCCGTGTTCGTACGCGACGGAGCGCGGCTCCTGGTCTTCGCGTCGAACGCCGGCGGACCGCGCCATCCGGCCTGGTTCCACAACCTCCGCGCCGACGCGCACGTCACCGTCGAACTCGGCACCCCCGACGGGACCGTCGAACGCTTCGCGGCACGGGCGGTGGTGACGGAGGGCGAGGAGCGGGACCGGCTGTACGCGGAGCAGAGCGCCCGGGACCCCGCGTTCGCCGCCTACCAGTCCGGCACGGACCGGGTCATCCCCGTCGTCGCCCTGCACCGCGTGGACCTCGCGGACCCGGCGCGCCACCGGGCGATCGCCGCCCACCTGGTCAAGGTCCACGACGAGCTCCGCGCCGAACTCGCCGAACTCCGCGCGGGCCTGGACTCCCCCGGGCTCGGCGCGGGCCCGGACGCCCCGGAGCTCCGCGCGGGCCCGGACTCCCCGGCGCCCGCGCTCGGGCGGCAGCTCGCCCGCCACTGCCTCACCTTCTGCGGCGCGCTGCACGCCCACCACCACAACGAGGACGGCGTCTTCGACCTCCTGGAGGAGCAGTTCCCGGACCTCGCCGGGCCCCTGGACCGGATGCGCCGGGAGCACCGGGTGGTCGCCCGCACGGTCGGCGAACTGGAGTCCCTGCTGACCTCCGGCGCCGCCCCGGAGACCCTGCGCACCGAGGTCGACCGCCTGGCGACGGCCCTGGAGGAACACTTCACGTACGAGGAGTCCCAGCTGCTCCCGGCCCTGGCACCGGAGCGCTAGTCAGGCCCGCCAGTCCTCGCTGTACTGGATGTGCGGGGCGCCCGGCACGTTCCGGCCGGTTCGGGGCCGGGTCCGCGGGCCGGAGCCGAGGTGGTCCCGGTACGTCGGGTGGTACCGGCGCTCGTGGTCGATGGCGCCGGCCTCGGGGAAGTCGCGGTCCGGGGTGGCACCGGTGCGCGGCCGTCCGGCGCCGAGGCTCGCCCTCACCTACTGCGGGTTGCCGTTGGCGGCGAGGCGGGCGCTCATCTCCGAGTGGGCTTTCTGGGAGTGGGCGTTGGCCGGGTCGTGGATGAGCCGGAGGTACTCGTCGAGGACCCGCACGCACTCGTCCCGGGTGGGGTAGGTGGCGTCGGAGGTCAGCTCAAGGCGCTTGTCGACCTCCCTCAGCGTCCCGTCGGCCGCGGCGTACACCGGGTGCCAGATGAGTCGCACCGCAGGGTTGAGCGCCATGACCACGCGCAGTTGCGGGACCTCCTGCGAGATGAGCACGCTGTCGGGGTTGTACGTCCGCAGATAGATGTGGACGGGGCCGCGGGCACGGTTCACGAAGGCCTTGGACAGGACGTTCCACATCGGCGTCTTGAGCATCCAGTCAGAGGTCAGGGCCAGCTTGTCGACCACGCCCCCGAAGGGGGTGGCCTCCAGGGGGGTGTGGCCCCTGGCGAGGGCGTAGTCGCTGACCTCCCTGCCGCCCGACCAGAGAGCCAGCGTCGGCGTGTCGATCTTCAGGTAGTCGCCGATGAGCTTCACCAGGTCTTGGTACCAGGTGTTCGACGCGCGATGGTCGCGCTGGTCCTGGCGGCCGGCGTAGGTCGCCATGGCCTCGTCGTTGAGCTGCCCCTGTTCGGCGATGCCACCGAGGATGAGCTGCCAGGCGTCGTCCGTGACGCCGTCGGGGAAGCCCGCCTGAGCCATCATGTCGCGGAACGTGCCCCACTCGCCGTGCGCGGTGGGATCGGCGGCGTGCCGCCGCGCCTCCTCCCTGGCCTCCGGATCCTCCTGACGCTGCACCCAGCGCGTCACGGCCGCGTTGCCCACCGCCCGTTGGAGGCCGGCGAGTACGGCGGGGTGCGGCACCTGTCGGGTGGTGCCCTCCGGGGCCGCGCCCGGTGCCTGCCTCCTCGGTGCTGCCGCAGCCGTCGATGGCACCTCGGGCGTCCTTGTCTCGTGCATGCTCGCCGGCTCCCCAGGTCTCGGTTCGGCCCCGAAGTCCGAGACTAGGGCCTCTGCACGGCCCCCGAGAGGGCCGAAAGGGCAGTCAGAAGGGCACCACGGGCCGAGGCCGGCCCGGGGTCACCCGCGCGGCGGCAGGAATCGAGCGGTGCGGAGGGCGCCCGGGCGGTCACAGCGGGCGCTCGTGGCCCTCCCAGTACGGGTCGCGGAGGCGGCGCTTGTAGAGCTTGCCGTTGGGGTCGCGGGGCATGGCCGGGACGAAGTCGACCGACTTCGGGCGCTTGAAGCCCGCGAGGCGGTCGCCGCAGTGGGCCAGGATCTCCGAGGCGAGCGCGGGCCCCGGCTCGTGGCCCTCGGCCGCCTCGACGACCGCCTTGACCTCCTCGCCCCAGTCGGCGTGCGGGATGCCGAAGGCGGCGGCGTCCGCGACGGCGGGGTGGGCGAGCAGCGCCGCCTCGATCTCGGCGGGATAGATGTTGACCCCGCCGGAGATGATCATGTCGATCTTGCGGTCGCGGAGGAAGAGGTAGCCGTCCTCGTCGAGGATCCCGAGGTCGCCGACGGTGAAGAAGTCGCCGATGCGGTTCTTCGCGGTCTTCGCCTCGTCCTTGTGGTACTGGAAGCCGCCGGTGTTCATCTTGAGGTAGACCGTGCCGAGTTCGCCGGGCGGCAGCCGCTTCCCGTCGTCGTCGAAGACGGCCAGTTCGCTGATGGGCCAGGCCCTGCCGACCGTCCCCGGCCTCTTGAGCCACTCCTCGGCGGTGGCGAACGCCCCGCCGCCCTCACTGGCCGCGTAGTACTCCTCGACACACCGTCCCCACCAGTCGATCATCGCCCGCTTGACGTGCTCGGGGCAGGGCGCGGCGCCGTGGATGGCGTGGCGCATGGAGGAGACGTCGTACCGGTTCCGTACCTCCTCGGGCAGGGAGAGCAGGCGGTGGAACTGGGTCGGGACCATGTGCGTGTGGGTGCAGTCGTACCGGTCGATCAGCCGCAGCATCTCCTCGGGCGTCCACCGGTCCATGAGCACGAGCGGATGTCCGATGTGCAGGGCGGCGGCGGCGAACTGGAGCACGGCCGTGTGGTAGAGCGGCGAGCAGACGAGATGGACGTTGCCGTCGGCGGGGCGGATGCCGAAGATGCCGAGGAAACCGCCGAGATGGGTCTCCTCGGGGAGCTTCCCGGGGAGCGGACGGCGGATGCCCCGGGGCCGGCCGGTGGTGCCGGAGGTGTAGTTCATGACCCAGCCGAGGGTGCGGTCGGCGGGGGCCGCCCCGTCCTGCCCGTCGAGCAGTTCGGCGTACGGGCGGAAGCCGGGGACCGCACCGACGGCGTACCGGTGGGTGGGTGCGAGCCCGGCCTCGTCGGCGGCGAGGGTCACGGCCTCGGCGAACCGCTCGTGGGCCACGAGGACTTTGGCGCCGGAGTCGGCGACGATCCAGGCGATCTCGGGGCCCACGAAGTGGTGGTTGACGGGAACCAGGTAGAAGCCGGCCTGGGTGGCGGCGAGATGGGCGGTGAAGAACTCGGGGCCGTTGGGCAGGACGACGGCGAACGCGTCGCCGCGTTCCAGTCCGGCGGCGCGCAGCCCGTGCACGAGACGGTTCGCCTCGGCGTGCAGCCGGCCGGCGCTCCACTCCTCGCCGTCGGGTGCCACGAGGACCGTGCGGCCGGGGTCGGCGGCGGCCTGGGCCCAGAATCCGGTGGGACCTTGAGTCACTGGGTGCTCCGTCCGGCGATGCGGTTGATGCGGTCGACGGCCTTCTCGAAGCCGCGGGTGAGCTCGTCCACGACCTGCTGGACGCTGCGCTCGGAGTTCATCCGGCCGACGATCTGCCCGACGGGGGTGCCGAGGAGCGGCTCGACCTCGTACCGCTGGATACGGGAGACGGCCTCGGCGACCAGGAGCCCCTGGAGCGGCATGGGGAGCGGGCCGGGGCCGGCCGGGTCGTCCCAGGCGTCGGTCCACTCGGTGCGGAGCTGGCGGGCGGGTTTGCCGGTCAGGGCGCGGGAGCGGACCGTGTCGCCGGAGCCGGCGGCGAGGAGCTTGGCGGTGAGGGCGCGGGAGTGCAGTTCGGCCTCGGTGGTGGTGAGCCAGATAGAGCCGAGCCAGACGCCCTGGGCGCCGAGGGCGAGTCCGGCGGCGATCTGCTCTCCGCTGCCGATGCCGCCGGCGGCGAGCACGGGCAGCGGGGAGACCGCGTCGACGACCTCGGGGGTGAGGACCATGGAGGCGATCTCGCCGGTGTGGCCGCCCGCCTCGTATCCCTGGGCGACGACGACGTCGATGCCGGCGTCGGCGTGGTGCCGGGCGTGGCGGGCGCTGCCGGCGAGGGCGGCGACGAGGACGCCGTGCTCGTGGGCGCGGGCGACGACGTCGGGCGGCGGTGAGCCGAGGGCGTTGGCGAGGAGTCTGATCGGGTAGTCGAAGGCCACGTCGAGCTGGCTCCGGGCGACCTGCTCCATCCAGCCCGTGATCCGCCAGCCGGAGGCCTCGCCCTCGGCCAGTTCGGGGACTCCGTGCTTGGCGAGGGTGGCGCGGACGAACGCCCGGTGCTCCTCGGGGATCATGGCCTCGATCTCGGCCTCGGTGACGCCTTCGACCGCCTTCTTCGCGGGCATCACCACGTCGAGGCCGTAGGGCAGGCCGTCGGTGTGCTCCTGCATCCAGTCGAGGTCGCGGGCGAGGTCGTCGGGCGCGGTGTAGCGGACCGCGCCGAGGACGCCGAACCCGCCGGCTCTGGTGAGTGCGGCGGCCACCGCGGGGAAGGGCGTGAAGCCGAAGATGGCGTGCTCGATCCCCAGTGTGCGACTCAGCTCCGTCTCCATGGGCGGCAGGATGCCGCAGCGGCGCGGCGGAGGGAAGACCTTTTCTGATGCATCGTCAGATTCTTTGCGGGCGGCACGTCGGCGTTTCACCGCCGCCCCCGGTGGGAGAGGGTGGGCATGGCACTCGACGCGGAACGAGACGGAAGGCCGAGCCGCCGCGCGTTCGGCGGTGGCGTACTGGCCCTCGGAGGGGCGCTGATGATCGGTGCGGTGCCGGGGGCGGCGGCGTCCCCACAGGGCGGGGACGGTTCCGGCGGCCGCACCGGCCGGGAGTCGCCGGCCGCGCGGCGGACCACGCTGCGGCGCGGTCCGGCGGAGCGGGCCGGGCTGCTCGCGCCACACCTGGACGGCCTGGTCGCGGAGGCCGAGCGCTTCCTCGCGCCCTCCCCCACGCACCCCTGGTACGCGGGCGCCGTGCTGCTCGCCGGGCGGGGCGGGACCGTCGCCCTGCACCGGGCGATCGGCGCGGCCGTGCGGTACGCGGCGTACGACGAGAAGACCGACAGCGGGGTCGAGCTGCCGCCGGAGCGACAGCTCCCCATGACCGAGGACACCGTCTTCGACCTGGCGTCGGTCTCGAAGCTGTTCACCTCGATCCTGGCGGTGCAGCAGATCGAGCGCGGGGCGCTGGAGCTGGAGGAGAAGGCCACCGCGTACCTGCCGGAGTTCGGCGGCGGCGGGAAGCAGGACGTCACCGTGCGGCAGCTGCTCACCCACACCTCGGGGTTCCGGTCCTGGATCCCGCTCTACCGTGAGCCCACACGGGAGGGCAAGCTGCGGCTGCTGTGGGCCGAGACCCTCCCGAACCCGCCGGGATCCGCGTACCTCTACTCCGACCTGAACCTGATCTCGCTCCAGCTGATCCTGGAGGAGATCACCGGTCGCGGTCTGGACACCCTGCTCCACGACGAGATCACCGCTCCGCTCGGGATGCACCGCACGCGTTTCAATCCCCCGCTCTCCTGGCGGCCGGAGATCGCCGCCACCGAGGACGCCCGGCCCCCCTGGTCCGGGCTCGACCGGGGCATGGTGTGGGGCGAGGTCCACGACGAGAACGCCCACTCCCTCGGCGGCGTCGCGGGCCACGCCGGGATCTTCTCCCGCGCCTGGGACCTCGCGATCCTCGCCCGCACCCTGCTCAACGGCGGCGCCTACGGCCGCGCCCGCATCCTCTCCCCGGCGTCGGTGGAGCTGATGTTCACCGACTTCAACACCGCCTTCCCCGGCGACGAGCACGGCCTCGGCTTCGAGCTCTACCAGCACTGGTACATGGGCGCCATGGCCACCCCGCGCACCGCCGGGCACACCGGCTTCACCGGCACCAGCCTCGTCCTCGACCCGACGACCGACGCGTTCCTCATCGTGCTCGGCAACTCCGTGCACCCGGTGCGGTCCTGGCGCTCCGGCTCCGCGCCGCGCGTCGCCACGGCGGACAGACTCGCCAGGGCCGTGCCCGTACGCCCGACCCGGGGCCGTACGTCCTGGTTCTCCGGCATGGCGAGCGCCACCACCGCCACCCTGACGCTCCCTCACGTGCTGGGCGCCGCACACCTGGAGTGCGCCCTGTGGTGGGACACCGAGCCGGGCGCCGACCCCGTCGCCCTGGAGGCCTCGGCCGACGGCGGCACGACCTGGCGGCCGGTCCCCTTCACGACCGACGGCCTCACCGAGCACCCGGCGGGCACGGTCGGCGGCTGGTCCGGCCGCGTCTGGCACACCGTGTCCGCGGCGCTGCCCGACGGGAACGTCCTCCTGCGCTGGCGGTACACCACGGATCGGCGGTACGTGGGCCGGGGCGTGTACGTGGACGGACTGCGGCTCCTCGACGGCGCCGGACGGCCGGTGTTCGACGAGGCGCGTCCGGCGGACGGGGCGCGGATCGGAGCGAACGGCTGGACCAGGAGCGCCGATTGACACTTCGAACTGACGGACCGTCGGAGCGGGCTGCGTCCAGGTGATCACCATGAGGTAGCGTCGCCGCCGGGAGATCTCACCGGGGGGGGGACGGGACGAAGGCCGAGGCGAGCGTCCGTCGCGTCGCCCTGCGCCTCGTCTGCTCGCCGTCCCTGCGGGTCGAGGACAGGGACTTCACCGTCACGGCCTGGTTCAGGCACTCCGCCACGACGGGCACGCTGCCGATCGTCTGGGCGTACGGCATGACGGGCCGGCGCCTCTCGGTCCGTGCCGAACCCGGAAGCAGTCTGATGCGCGCCACCGTCGGCACGGACCTCGGCACCACCGAGGTGACGCTCCCGTCCTCGTACAACGACGGTGCGTGGCACCACGCCGTGTTCACCCGCCAGGGCCTCACCCTCCGCCTCGCCGTGGACGGGGGCCCCGCGGCCACCGCGACCATGCCGGCGGGGAACTCGGCGGCGCAGCGGAACCTCACTCCGGCCGCCGAGTTCAACATCCACATCGGTGCCCGGCCCGACTTCCCCAACCAGCCGGCCGGGGTGGCGCAGCTCTTCCGCGGCACCCTGGACGACGTACGGCGGTTCGGCACCGCGCTGACCGACACGGAGGCGGCCGAGGTGAAGGCGGGCTCCCTCACGGTGAGGACCGACGCGGAGAAGCTCCGCGTCGGCTTCTCCACCATCTGGTAGCCGAGGTTCCGGAGCCCCGCCCACCGGACGAGGACGCCCGGGCCTGGTGGGCGCGGGATCCGGAGCCCTGACCGACGCGGGCTCCGCAGCCCTGGTGGACACGGGCTCCGGAGCTCACGCCGCCTCGGCGTACAGCTCCTCGATCAGCCGCGCGACGCGCTCCGGCTCCCGCAGCGTCGGGTAGTGGTCGGACGCGGCCAGCCTGACGAGACGGCAGCCGGGGATCCGTTCGGCCATCTCCTCGTTGCACCGCACGACCTCCGGCCGGTCCTGCTCGCCCAGCGCCAGCAGGGTCGGCGCGGAGATCTCCCCGAGCCGGTCGAAGGCGGGCGGGCCGGTGAGCTGGTGGCCGATGTTGCTGAACCAGGCGGGGAGCACGTCCCGGAGGAACTGCGCCGCGACCGGGTCGGACTCGGGCTTTCCGCCGCCGGCCTGCCCCCACGCGGCGAGGCCGAGCCGGACGATGGCGTCCATGTCACCGGCCTTGGCCAGGGGTTCGAGGCGCTCGAAGAACTCGCCCGCGTCCAGCCCCTCGTACCCCGACACCCCGGGGACGAACAGGGCGAGGCCCGCCACCCGCCCGGGCGCCTCCAGGGCGTAGTCGACCGAGGTGGCCCCGCCCATGCTGGAGCCGACCAGGACCGCCCGCTCGATCTCGAAGCGGTCCAGGACCTCGGCCAGATCGCGGACCGGGGAGTACGGGGCGGTGGGCGCGGGTGAGCGTCCGTAGCCGCGCACGTCGTAGCGGATCACGCGGTGCCGCGCGCGGAGCGCCGGGAGGACCGGGTCCCACACCGTGGAGTCGCCGACGCCGGGATGGAGCAGGACCAGCGGCAGGCCGTCCCCTCCCGCGTCGTGGGTCCAGACTTCGCCGTCCTTGACAGAGACCATGGTTTCCACGGCCCCAGTCTGGTGCGGCGTGCGGGAGCCGCGCCAGTACGCCTCCGGTGTTCCGGCGGACGGGGCGGCCCGTCCAGGCACCGTTTCCGGCGGACGGGGGCGCCCGTCAGGCTCCGTTTCCGGCGGACGGGGGCGCCCGTCAGGCTCCGTTTCCGGACGCCGCACGCAGGGCGGTCAGGACGGGGCTGATCAGGGGGTGTTCCTCCGCGCCGCGCCGGACGGCGGCGAAGACCCTGCGGGTCGGGGCGACGCCCTCGATGGGGCGGACCTCCACGCCCGTGAGGTCCATTCCGGCCAGGGCCGAACGGGGCACGAGCGCCACGCCCGCGGACGCCGCCGCGAGGGCGACGACGGCACGGAAGTCGTCGGAGGAGTGCTCCGGGTTCAGGGTGAACCCCGCGTACTCGCAGGCCAGGACGGTCACGTCATGGCAGGGGTTCCCGGCCGACTGGCCGATCCAGGCGTCCTTCGCGAGGTCGCCGAGCACGACCCGCTCGCCCGCGGCCAGCGGGTGGCCGGGCGGCAGCACCGCGTCGAACGGCTCGGCGTAGAGCGGGACGCGGGTGAGCCGGGGATCGTCCTCGCCCGGGGCTCCCCGGTACTCGACCGCGACGGCCACGTCCACCTGCCGGTCCAGGACCATGAGCAGGCTCTCGTCGCCCTCCGCGTCCCGGACCCGGACCCGGATGCCGGGCGCGGTGCGGGCGAGGGCCGTGATGGCGGGGGCCACCACGAGTCCGATGCCGGTGGCGAACGCGGCCACCGTGACCGTACCGGCGTCCCCGGAGCCGTACGCGGCGAGCTCGGCCTCGGCGCGCTCCAGCTGGGCCAGGACGGCGTTGGCGTGGCTGAGCAGGATCTCCCCGGCCGGGGTGAGGCGCGCGCCGCGCGCACTGCGGTCCACGAGCCGGTGGCCGGTCTCCTGCTCCAGGGCGGCGAGCTGCTGGGAGACGGCGGAGGGCGTGAGATAGAGCGCGGCGGCCGCCGCCGTCACCGTGCGGTGGTCGGCCACCGCACGGAGGATGTGCAACCGCCGCGCTTCGATCATGCACCCAGTGTCTCAGCCCGCGGACCCTGCCCGGATCCGCAGGTCAGGGCCCTGGGGCGAGTCCTAGCCCTGGAGGGCGGCGCGGGCGTCGACGAAGGCGTCCACGGCCCGGTTCACGTCCTCCGTCGAGTGGGCGGCGGAGAGCTGGACGCGGATGCGGGCCTGGCCCTGCGGCACGACCGGGTACGAGAAGCCGATCACGTAGACCCCGCGCTCCAGGAGCAGCTCGGCCATCCGGCCGGCCACGGCCGCGTCGCCGATCATGACGGGGGCGATGGCGTGGTCGCCGGGGAGGATGTCGAAGCCCTCCTCGGTCATGCGGGAGCGGAACAGCGCCGTGTTGGCGTTGAGGCGCTCGCGCAGGTCGCCGGCGGACTCCAGGAGGTCGAGGACCTTCAGGGAGGCGGCGGCGATGACCGGAGCGAGGGTGTTCGAGAAGAGGTACGGGCGGGAGCGCTGGCGCAGCAGGGCGACGATCTCGGCGCGGGCCGCGACGTAGCCGCCGGAGGCGCCGCCGAGGGCCTTGCCGAGGGTGCCGGTGATGATGTCGACGCGGTCCATGACGCCGTGCAGCTCGGGGGTGCCGCGGCCGCCGGGGCCGACGAAGCCGACCGCGTGCGAGTCGTCGACCATGACCATGGCGTCGTAGCGCTCGGCCAGGTCGCAGATCTCGTCGAGCGGGGCGACGTACCCGTCCATGGAGAAGACGCCGTCGGTGACGATCAGCTTGCGCCGGGCGCCGCCGTCCGTGGCCTCCTTGAGCTGCTGCTCCAGGTCGGCCATGTCGCGGTTGGCGTAGCGGAAGCGGCGGGCCTTGGAGAGGCGGATGCCGTCGATGATCGAGGCGTGGTTGAGGGCGTCGGAGATGACGGCGTCCTCGGGGCCGAGGATCGTCTCGAAGACGCCGCCGTTGGCGTCGAAGCAGGAGGAGTAGAGGATCGTGTCCTCCTGGCCGAGGAAGGAGGAGAGGCGGGCCTCCAGCTCCTTGTGCACCTCCTGCGTGCCGCAGATGAAGCGGACGGAGGCCATGCCGTAGCCCCAGCGGTCGAGCGCGGCGTGGGCGGCGGCGACGATCTCGGGGTTGTCGGCGAGGCCCAGGTAGTTGTTGGCGCAGAAGTTGAGCACCTCGCCGGGGCGGCCGCCCGCGGTGACCTCGACCGTCGCGGACTGGGGGGTGCCGATGACCCGCTCGGGCTTGTGCAGTCCGGCCTGCTCGATCTCTTCGAGGGTGGCGCGGACGGAGTCGCGTACGGAATCGAACATGGGTCAGGCTCCCGTGGTCCAGTCGAGGATGATCTTGCCGCTCTTGCCGGAGGCCGCGTCGTCGAAGGCGGCGTCGAAGTCGCGGTAGTCGTAGCGGCCGGTGATGACCGGGTTCAGGTCGAGTCCGCCCTCCAGGAGGACCGACATCGCGTACCAGGTCTCGAACATCTCGCGGCCGTAGATGCCCTTGATCGTGATCATGGAGGTGACGACCTTCGCCCAGTCGACGGCGAAGTCCTCGGCGGGCAGGCCGAGCATGGCGATCCTGCCGCCGTGGGTCATGTTGGCGATCATGTCGCGCATCGCGTGCGGGTTGCCGGACATCTCCAGGCCGACGTCGAAGCCCTCCTTGAGCCCGAGGGTGCGCTGGCCGTCGGCGATGGTGTGCTCGGCGACGTTGAGGGCGAGCGAGACGCCCGTCTTGCGCGCCAGGGCGAGGCGCTCCTCGCTGACGTCGGTGATGACCACGTTGCGGGCGCCGGCGTGCTTGGCGACGGCGGCGGCCATGATGCCGATCGGCCCGGCACCGGTGACGAGGACGTCCTCGCCGACGAGCGGGAAGGACAGGGCCGTGTGCACGGCGTTGCCGAAGGGGTCGAAGATCGCGGCGACGTCCAGGTCGACGGGGACGCGGTGCACCCACACGTTGGAGGCGGGCAGCGCCACGTACTCGGCGAAGGCGCCGTCCCGGCCGACGCCGAGGCCCACGGTGGCGCGGCAGAGGTGGCGGCGGCCGGCCAGACAGTTGCGGCACTTGCCGCAGACGAGGTGGCCCTCGCCGCTGACCAGGTCGCCGACCTCGATGTCGGCGACGTCACGGCCGACGGAGACGACCTCGCCGACGAACTCGTGGCCGATCGTCAGCGGCGTGGCGATGGTCTTCTGCGCCCAGCCGTCCCAGGAACGGATGTGCAGGTCGGTCCCGCAGATTCCGGTCCGCTTGACCTTGATGAGGACGTCTCCGGGGCCTGTCTCCGGCTCGGGCACATCCGTGAGCCAGAGTCCCGGCTCCGCCTTCAGCTTGACCAGCGCCTTCAATGCAACGGCTCCCGACGTGCGTGTCCTGTGATGCGGGGGTGCGGGCACGGCTGCGCGCCCAAGATCCCTGGAAGAGAATCTTCCGTACGCGAGGCCCGCGGTCCATCGAGGATTTCTTAAGCGCGCTCGCAGATCAGCTTCACACCCCTGGCGGGGAGGGGGCGACGTCAACGGGGCCGAACGGAGAATCGACCGCGCGGAGGGGACCGGCGGCGGGAGCGGGGCCGCTTCCGTAGACCGTCGGGAGCGGCCCAGGTCCCGTCCGCCGACGGTCCCGGTCCCGGTCCCCTCCGCCGACGGTCCCGGTCCCGGTCCCCTCCGCCGACGGTCGCGGCCCTCCGGCCGGGTGTCAGCGACCGAGCGCCGCCATCGCCGCGTTGTGGCCGGGGATGCCGCTGACTCCCCCGCCGCGGATCGCACCCGCTCCGCACAGCAGCAGGTTGGGGTGGTGGGTCTCGACGCCCCAGCGGCCGGTGCCCTCCTCCCCGTACGGGAAGGAGAGGTCGCGGTGGAAGATGTGGCCGCCGGGCAGCCGCAGGTCGCGTTCGAGGTCGAGCGGGGTCTTCGCCTCGATGCAGGGGCGGCCCTCCGCGTCGAGGGCGAGGCAGTCGGCGATCGGCTCGTCCAGGTGCGTGTCGAGCTGGGCGAGGGTCGCCGCGAGGAGCTTCGCGCGCGTGCCCTCGTTGTCGGCGGCGAACAGCCGGGCGGGGGTGTGCAGGCCGAAGAGCGTGAGCGTCTGGTGGCCCGTGGCGGCGAGCTCCGGACCGAGGATCGTCGGGTCGGTGAGGGAGTGGCAGTAGATCTCGGATGGCGGGGCGGTGGGCAGGCGCCCGGCGGCGGCCTCGGCGTGGGCGGTGGCCAGCTGCCCGTATCCCTCGGCGATGTGGAAGGTGCCGGCGAACGCCTCGCGGGGGTCGACGGAGCGGTCGCGGAGCCTGGGCAGCCGGGTCAGCAGCATGTTGACCTTGAGCTGGGCGCCTTCCGGGGCGGCCGGGGGCGTCTCGCCGAGGAGCGTGGCGAGTTCCTGCGGGGAAGCGTTGACGAGGACCTGCCCGGCCTCGACGGTGCCCTCGCCGTCGGCGGTGCGGTACGTGATCGCGGCGCGGTGTCCGTCGGTCTCGATCCGGGTGGCCTCGTGCCCGGTGAGGATGCGGACCCCCGCGCTGCGGGCGGCGTCGGCGAGGGCGTCGGTGAGGGCGCCCATGCCGCCGACGGGCACGTCCCAGTCGCCGGTGCCGCCGCCGATGACGTGGTAGAGGAAGCAGCGGTTCTGCAGGAGCGTGGGGTCGTGGGCGTCGGCGAAGGTGCCGATCAGGGCGTCGGTGAGGACCACGCCCCGGACGAGGTCGTCGGCGAAGGTCTTCTCGACGGTGACGCCGAGGGGCTCCTCGAAGAGCATCCGCCAGGTGTCGGCGTCGTCGACGCGGGCGCGGAGCGCGGCGCGGGTGGGCAGGGGTTCGGTGAGGGTGGGGAAGATCCGGCGGGCGGCCTCGCCGGTGCGGGCGTAGAAGTCCTGCCAGGCCTCGTACGCGCGGTCGGAGCCGGTGAGTTCGGCGAAGGAGGCGCGGGTCCGGTCCGGTCCGCCACCGACGAGGAGGCCGCCGTCGCCCTTCGGGGTGTACGAGGAGATCGACCGCTTCCGCACGGCGAACCGCAGTCCGAGCTCCCGCACGATCTTCTCGGGCAGCAGCGAGACCAGGTACGAGTACCGGGAGAGCCGGGCGTCGACCCCCGCGAACGGCCGCGTCGACACGGCGGCCCCGCCGGTGGAGCCGAGCCGCTCCAGAACGAGGACGGAGCGTCCGGCGCGGGCCAGATAGGCGGCGGCGACGAGCCCGTTGTGCCCGCCTCCGACGACGACGGCGTCGTAGGAGCGGGGCCCGGCGGAAGCGTGAGGGGCGGTCATGGCTCATGCTCACACGCGCCCGCGTGCCGGGGGAACCCCGCCGTCGTCAGGCATGATCACGGCATGACAGAGATCGTTCTGATGTCGGATCCGAGGGTCGCCGCGATACCCGTGTCGGAGTGCGGTGAACGCCTGGTGGACGTGCGAGGTGTCGGCTCGCTGCTCGTCGACCCGCGCAAGCAGGACCCGGCGGACGCGTTCGCGTACCTGCGGGAGGGTGTCGTCGAGCGGCTCCTCAAGGCCCAGGAGACGCTGCCGGACGGCCTGCGTCTGCTGTTCGTCGAGGGGTACCGCCCTCCGTCGCTCCAGCGGTCGTACTTCGAGGAGTACGCCGCCGAGCTGCGCGCGCTCCACCCCGAGTGGCCCGGGGAACGGATCCACGCGGCGGCGAGCCGGTGCGTGTCGCCGCCCGAGATCGCCCCGCACAGCGCCGGCGCGGCCGTCGACCTCACGCTGGCCGCGGCCGACGGGCGGGAGCTGGACCTGGGGACGCGGATGAACGCGTCCCCGGAGGAGAGCGGCGGCGCCTGCTACACCCACGCCGAAGGCATCGGCGCGGAGGCCCGCGCCCACCGGGAGCTGCTCGGCTCCGTGCTCACGGCCGCGGGCCTGGTGAACTACCCGACGGAGTGGTGGCACTGGTCCTTCGGCGACCGCTACTGGGCCCTGGCGACCGGTGCGGCGGCGGCCCCCTACGGCCCGAAGGAACTCACACCGAGCGGCTGAGCGCGGGACCGGCCGGGGGCCGGCGCGGTGGGGGCCGCCGGGCAGCGGAGGCCGGACCGGGTGGTCGCGCCCCAGGAGCACCGGGGCAGCCGTGCGATGGTGATCGCCCGCCGCCGGCTGGCGGGCCCGGCTCTCTCGCCTCGACCGGCCCGTCACGCCCCCGGGTCCCCGGCCGTCGCGCCCCGGCGGGCGTCATGCCTCCGGCGGGGTGGCCGCTCTCAGCAGCAGGGCGGCCGCTTCGGCGTGGCGGCCGAGGCGCTCCAGGCTCTCGGCCTCGTCGTCGAGTGCGGCGAGGGTGTCGGGGTGCGCGGGGCCGAGGAGCCGGGTCCGGGCGGCGGCGATCGCCCGGTGGCACTCCAGCGCCTCCTCCCAGCGGTCGAGCCGTCCGAGGGCGACGGCCGTCTCCCATCGGCTGAGGAGCGTGTCCGGGTGGTCCGCGCCCAGCACGCGCGCACGGTCCGCGTGGACGCCCTCGGACTCGGCGAGCGCCTCCGTCCAGCGCCCGAGCCGCCCGAGGTTGACGGCGAGGGCCTGGCGGGCGCGCAGGGTCTCGGGACCGTCGGCGCCCTGGGAGCGGGTGCGGGCGGCGACGAGCTCGCGGCACACGCCGAGGGCGTCCGCCGCCTGGCCGAGGCGCCCGAGGCAGACCCCGGTCTCGTAGCGGGCGGCGAGGGTGTCCGGGTGCTCGGGGCCGAGGGCGGCGGCGCGTCCGTCGGCGACCGCGCGGTACTGGACGAGCGCCTCCTCCCCCCGTCCGAGCCGGGTCAGGGTGAAAGCCACCTCGTGGCGGGTCACGAGGGTGTCCGGGTGGGCCTCGCCGAGCAGCCGGGCCCGGGCCTCCGCGACCTCGTTCGCCGTGCGGTACGACTCCTCCAGGCGGCCGAGGCGGCCCAGGGTGAACGCCAGGTTGTGCCGGCAGCGCAGGGTGTCGGGGTGGTCGGGGCCGACGGTGCGCTCCCGCGCGGCGAGCACGTCGGCGTACACCTCGTACGCCTCGGGGTGCCGTCCGAGGCGGCCCAGGGCGTAGGCCCGCTCCTGCCGTGCCGCCAGGGTGTCGGGGTGGTCGTCGCCGAGCACGCGGGCGCGGGCCCCGGCGACCTCGCCGAAGACGCGCAGGGCGTCGGCGGGGCGGTCGAGCCGGGCGAGGGCGAAGCCGACCTCGTAGCGGCTGGTGAGCGTGTCGGGGTGCTCCTCGCCGAGGGTGCGCGCCCGGTCCTGGGCGACGGACCGGTGGACGGACTCGGCCTCGTCCCAGCGGCCGAGCCTGCCGAGGCCCATCCCGGCCCGGAAGCGTCCGGCGAGCACGGCGATCAGCTCCGCCGGGGGCACGGGGGCGGGCGGCGGCGTGTCCCCTGGTGCCGCGGTGGTCCACTCGGTGGTGAGGACGGCCGCGGCGGGATCGTGGGCGGCGGGGCGCGGCCCGGCGACGGCCGCCGGGCGGTGCCCGCCGGTGATCCCCCGGACCCACGCGGGCACGGGCGCGGGCTCCAGGGCCGCCGGTACGGGCAGGGGCGCGGTCACCGGCAGGGCGGGGAGCACGGGCGCCTGCGGGGGCGGCGGGAACGGGGCCGGGCCGAAGCGTCCCGAGACGATCCGGCGGCGCAGGTCGCCCGCGTCGGCCGGCCGCTCCTCGGGGACCTTGGCGAGCAGGTCGACGACGATCCGGTCGAAGTAGTCGGGCAGCTCGGCGCGGTGCGCGCGCGGCGGGCTCGGCACGGTGTCGCGGTGGCCGATGAGGATGGCCCAGGAGTCGCCGAGGTCGAAGGGCGGAGCGCCGGTGGCCAGTTCGTACAGCACGCACCCCAGCGAGTAGAGGTCGCTGCGGTGGTCGATCTCGCCGCCGCCGATCTGTTCCGGGGACATGTAGTGGGGCGTGCCCATGGCGATGCCGGTCCCGGTGAGTTTGGAGGTGAAGCCCATGTCGGCGCCGAGTCGCGCTATGCCGAAGTCGCAGATCTTCACCGTGCCGTCCCGCAGCCGCACGATGTTCGCGGGCTTCAGGTCCCGGTGCACGATGCCCTGGCGGTGCGTGTAGGCGAGGGCGTCGGCGACCTGGTCGGCGATCTCGACGACGTCCTGGACGGGCAGCGGGTGCTGGTCGTTGGCCACGAGGAGCTGGCTGAGGTTGCGCCCCTCCAGGAGCTCCATGACGAGGAAGAGCACGCCCTCGTACTCGCCGAAGTCGTGCACGACGGTGATGCCCCGGTGCTGGAGCGCCGCCGCCACCCGGGCCTCGCGGCGGAAACGCTCGCGCACCACGGTGAGGACCTGGGGGTCCTGCTGCGGTCCGAGCGGTTTCAGGCACTTCACGGCGACGCCGCGCCCGAGGGCCTCGTCGGTGGCGCGCCACACCTCGCCCATGCCTCCGCGACCGATCACCTCGTGCAGGCGGTACCGGCCCTGGATCAGTCTGGAGTCCCCCATCGTGTGCTGCCGCCCCCGTCGATTCCGTACTGCCTTCTCGGCTCCTCCAGTATGGCCGCCGGGTCGGACAGTGAATACGGGGCGGGGTACGCGTACGGGTCGGGCCGGGTCTCCGGGCCGAGCCGGTCCACGGCGCGCAGGATGTGCCGGGGCGGCAGCCGCCAGCGCAGCCGGGCGGGGACGCAGCGCAGCAGGTTGGCGGTGGCGACGAGCCGGTGGGTGACGGTCTCGTGCGGCGGGGCGGGGCGGCCGTAGAGCGCGTGGGCGTAGAGGGGCAGGGTGTCGTACGCGAGCGCGGTGACGCGCCGCCAGATCACCTCGCGCGCCGGGACGAGCGCGGGTCTCACGGGCGGGCGGCGCAGGAAGTCCTCGACGGTCCGGGCGTCCGGTCCGGCGGCGAGGGCGGGACGGACCGCGTCGAAGTAGGCGGCGAGCTCGGCGGTGGACGCGGGGACGGTGTCGGGGTCGAGGCCGACGAGCCGGGCGGAGGTGCGGTGCTCGTCGACGTACCGGTCGGCCTGGGCGTCGGTGAGCGGGATGCCGGAGCGGCGTGCGACCGAGAGGTAGGAGTCGGTCTCGGCGCAGTGGACCCAGAGCAGCAGTTCGGGGTCGTCGACGCCGAGCAGCCGGTGGATCCGCCGGACGCGGGCGCCCGCGGCCTCGGCGGCCCCGGTGGTCCCGTAGCTGAGGGTCCCGACGAAGTCCGCGGTCCGCATCAGCCGGCCCCAGGGGTCCTCCCGGAAACCGCTGTTGATCATGACCCCGCGGACGGCGACGGGGTGCAGGGCCTGGAGCCACAGGGCCCGGACCCCGGCGATCCACATCACCGGGTCGCTGTGCAGCTGCCACGTCACGGAGCGGGGACCGAAGAGCCCGGGGTCGGCGTCCTGCCTCATGGCGCTCAGGCTACGCGGGAACCGGCCCCGGGGAACCGGTCAGGAGTCGTCCTCTTCCACGGCGAGGACGCGCGTCAGGGGCGTGCCGGCGAGGGCCGGCGCGTGCTCGGTACTCGCCCACACGCGCGTGCGGAGGAATCCGAGGAAGTCCTCGGCGCGGCCGGCGTCGGCGAAGGACAGGTCGACGACGACGTAGGCGGGGTCGTCGAGCGGGCGGCGCACCTGGTGGCGCAGCACGCCCGCGTCCCGGCGGACGCCGTCGAACCGGTCGAAGGCCGCTTTCCACACGGCGTAGTCGGTGATCGGGTGCTCGATGTGCAGGGTGATCACGGCTCCTCCTTCCACCGGTCGGTGACACCTCCAGCGTCGGAGGGACGCGCGGTCGCGTCCATCCCAGATGTCTGGGGTTCCGGGCCGTACGCTCCGCGCATGGCCCTTCCCCCGGCGCACGCCCGCTCACGCGCGCGCGTGCTGCGGATCTGCGAGTCGGCGGGGGCCGGTGGTGCGCACACGCTGCGGGTGCTGCTCCTCCGGGAGTTCCGGGGGCTGTTGGGGTCGGAGTCCTTCGCGTTCCTGCTGACGGACCCGGTGACCTCGGTCGGGTGCTCGCCGGTGGCCCGGGTGCCGTTCCTGCCGGAGCTGCCGCGGCTGATCCGGCTCAAGTACCTGACCCGGGCGGACCGCTGGACGTCGCTGACCGGCGCGGCCGCACTGAGCGGCCTTCCGGAGGGTGCCCGGGGGCCGCTGTGGGAGGAGCTGCTGCGGCCGCACGGGGTGCGGGACGTGGCGTCGGTGGTGTTCCGGGACCGGTTCGGCTGCTGGGGGTTCCTGGACCTGTGGCGGTACGGGGCGGAGTTCGGCGCCGCCGACCTGACGTACCTGGACGAGGTCGCGGGGCCGGTCACGGAGGCCCTGCGCCGGGCCCAGGCCGCGGCCTTCCCCGCCCGTCCGCCGGGCGCCGGACGGCCGGGCCCCCTGGTGATGCTGCTCGCGCCCGATCTGCGGGTGCGCGGCCAGACGCCCGAGGCCGCCGCAATTCTGGCGGGCCTGGTCCCGCCGGAGGAGGGCCGCGCGCCGGTGCCGGCGGCCGCGTACAACGTGGCCGCCCAGCTCCTGGCGCGCGAGGCGGGCGTCGACCCGGGCCCGCCCCGCGCGCGCGTCCACCTCGCCGACGGCCTGTGGCTGACCCTGCGCGCGGCCCGCGTCGGCGACGAACGGGGGGACGGCGGGGCGGGGTCGGACCGGGAGATCGCCGTGACGATCGAGGAGACGACCCCGGCCGACCGACTGGACGTCTTCTGCCGGGCCCACGGTCTGAGCGCGCGCGAGACGGAACTGCTCGGTCACCTGGCGGAGGGGGCCGACAGCCGTGAGGTGGCCGCCGCGATGGCCCTGTCCGCGCACACGGTCCAGGACCACCTGAAGTCGGTCTTCGCGAAGACGTCCACGCACCACCGGCGCGTGCTCCTCGCCCGGGCGCTGGGCGTCTGACGCGGCCACGGCCTGCTGCCCCGGCGCCTGAGCGGGACGCCTGACGCGGACGTCCGACCGGGACGCGTGACCCGAGCGTCCGACCGGGACGCCCGACCCAGGCGTCCGACCGGGACGCCTGACGCGGGCGTCCGACCGGGACGCCTGACGCGGACGTCCGTCCGGGGCGCCTGACCGCCGTCACCGTGCGGGGAGCCGCCCGTCCGCGCATGCTCGATGCATGGCCTGCGAGTGTGTCGACCGGTCCGCGTGGACGGGCGCGGAGCGGACGGTGGCGGCATGACGTGGCTGTCCGTCCTCGCGGGAGCGGCCCTGATCCTGTTCATCCTGCGGGACGTCTTCCACACCATCTGGCACCCCACCCGGCACGGCGGGCTGAGCAGGCTGGTGATGCGGGGCGTGTGGCGGCTCTCGGCCCATCACGGGGAGCGGTGGCGGCCCGTCGGTCTCGCGGGGCCGGTGGGCATGATGACGGTCGTCGCCGTCTGGTCGCTCGTCGTCGCCACCGGCTGGGGCCTCATCTACTGGCCCCACATGCCGGAGGACTTCTCGTACGCCACGGGGCTGAGGCCCTCGGAGCACGCGTCCCCGGTCGACGCGCTGTACGTCTCACTGGTCACCCTGGCCACCCTCGGCCTCGGCGACATCGCGCCGACGTCGGGGTGGCTGCGCATCCTCGCGCCGCTGGAGGCGCTGGTGGGGTTCGCCCTGCTGTCGGCGACCGTCGCCTGGGTCCTGGGCATCTACCCGGCCCTCGCCCGCCGCAGGGCGCTCGCCCTGCGGCTGTCCCATCTGCGCCGCGGCCGCGTCCCGGGCGGATCCCTCGACTGCGCCGGGGGCGCCGCGCTCCTCGACGGTCTCGCCTCGGCGCTCGCGACGGTGACCGTGGACTTCCTGCAGTACGCCGAGTCGTACTACTTCTACGACGGGGACGAGAAGATCTCCCTGGCCGGCCAGCTGGGCCACGCGGTCGGCCTGGCGGGGAGGGCGGAGCGGGCGCGTCGTCCGGACGTCCGGCTGTCCGGGTCGGTCCTGCGCACGGCGCTCGACGACCTGGCCGGCGTCCTCGACGAGCGCTTCCTGCGCACGGGCGGGACTCCCGAGGAGGTGTTCACGGCGTACGCGAGGGACCACGGACGCCGCCCCGCACAGCCGTGACGTGGGGCGATATCCCCTCGACATGATCGCTCCGGCCCCACATCCTGGGCCCATGGAATTCCTCTGCTACCACCGTGACCGGCCCGGATCGATGCCCCTGCGGCAGGCCCTCGTCGAGGCGCACTGGGCGTACATGGACGGCTTCGCGGAACAGCTGATCGCCCGCGGGCCGACCTTCGACGCGGCGGGCGAGACGTGTACCGGAAGCGTGCACATCGTCGACCTGCCCGACGTCGCCGCGGCCCGGGCGTTCGCCTTCGACGAACCCAACTACCAGGCCGGGGCGTACCGGGACGTCCTGGTGAGGCGGTGGCGCAACGTCCTGGGGCGGACGATGTGGGAGTTCCCCGGCGGCCGCGAGGGCGGCAACCGCTACCTGGTCCTGGGCCTCGGCGAGGGCGAGCCCGTCGACCTCACGCCCCCGGCCGCCGCGGTGGACGGGGACGACCTGATCGCCTATGGCCCGCTGCTGTCCGACGACGGCGCCACCTGGGTGGGCACGGCGGCCCTGGTCCGCGCCCCGGACGGGGCGGCGGCCGCGGCGGTGCTGCGGACCCCCGACCGGTATGCCGGGATCGAGGTCCACGACTGGGCCTTCGGCGGCCGCCCGACGACCTGACCATCCAGCTGGTGAGACCGGCCGGGGGCGCCGCCCCGGCCCCGTCTAAGGTGCCCCCTACCCGCGGCCGGAGGGTGATGCCCGGCCGCCTCCGCCGCCCGATCTCACCGAGGATGCCCATGTTTACGGTCAACGAGTACTTCGACGGCACGGTCAAGTCGATCGCGTTCACTCAGGAGCAGGGCCCGGCGACCATCGGCGTCATGGCTCCGGGCGAGTACGAGTTCGGCACGGCCGCCCCGGAGATCATGCACGTGGTCAGCGGCGCCCTGACGGTCAGGCTGCCGGGCGCCGACGCGTGGGAGACCTTCGCCGCCGGGGACGAGTTCAAGGTCCCCGGGGACAGCAGGTTCCAGCTCAGGGTCGCGGTGGACACCGCCTACCTCTGCGAGTACCGCTGACCGTCCGAGGACGGGTCGAGGGCCTGTCCGTCGGATCAGGCCCTGAAGGGTGTTGCGGGGCCCGCTCCGGGCCCGCCTCGGAGTTCACCGTGCCGCGCCGCCCGCGCCCCCTGGGTGACGCAGGGCCGTGACCACCCCACACAGCCGTACTGCTGTACTAGATTCGATCACCACGGCTGAACGGGATTCCCGGAGAAGGCCCGGCGGATCGGCGGAACCACGAGGAAACAGCCCTCAGCCGCTGCACACATCGACCGGCGGAGGAGCGAACCTGCCATGCGCACTGCCACGCACACCGAGATAGTCGTCGTCGGAGGCGGACCGGTCGGCATGCTGATCGCCGCCGAGCTGGGGGCGTACGGCATCGATGTCGTGGTGCTGGAGGAGAAGAGTGCGACCTCCGGTCAGCCCAAGGCCGGGACCGTCCACGCCAGGGCCGTGCAGGCGCTGACCCGGCGGGGCTACCTCGGGCTGCCGCGGTTCTCGGATGCTCCGGTGACCGAGCCGTTCCACTTCGCCGGAATGCCCGGGCTGACGATCACGGTCCCCGCGGCCGAGCCGGAGCCCATCCTCAAGCGCGCACAGGCCGATCTGGAGCGGGAGTTCGAGGAACGGGCCCGGGATCGCGGGGTGACCGTGCTGCGCGACCACCGGGTGACCGCGCTGCGCCAGGGGCCCGACGGGGTCGAGGTGGTGGCCGAAGGACCCGGGGGCGAGCACACGTACAGCGCCGGCTTCCTGGTCGGGGCCGACGGCGCGCGCAGCACCGTACGCCGGGAGGCCGGCTTCACCGAGGACACCCACCCCGCGACGGTCTCGGCGATGATGGGCCTGGTCCGGCTGCTCGAGCCCGACAAGGCGCCGCGGGGCTGGTGCCGTACCGAGCGGGGCTGGGTCATCGCGAAGCCCGTCCCCGACGGGCACAGCCTCATCCGCACGCTCGACTGCGACGGGCCCCATCCGCACCGGCGCACCCAGGCGACCGTGCGGGAACTGCAGGACGAGGCGTCCCGGATCGCCGGATACGACATCCCGATGGAGGATGCGCTCTCCGTGACCCGGTTCAGCGACTTCACCCGGCTGGTGCGCCACTACCGCAAGGACCGCGTGTTCCTGGCGGGGGACGCCGCTCACGTGCACTTCCCGATCGGCGGGCAGGGGTTGAGCACCGGAGTGGTCGACGCGCTCAACCTGAGCTGGAAGCTGGCCCACGCCGTGCGGGGAACGGCGGGCGAGGGGCTGCTCGACACGTACGACGACGAGCGCAGGCCGGCCGCGCAGCGGGTCATCGACAACACTCGCGTCCAGCTGACGCTGATGCGTCCCGCCCCCGAACTCGACCCGCTCCGCGCGATGGTCTCCGAGCTGCTGACGCTGGAGCAGGCCCGCCGGCACGTGGGCGACCTGATCAGCGCGCAGGAGACGGTGTACCCGGCTCGCTCGGGCTTCGCCTCCCGGTGGGAGGGGCGGTTCCTGGAGAACGTCACGGTGAGGGACGGCGCGGAGCCGCAGGACGTCACGGGGCTGCTGCCCGACAGCCGGCCCCTGCTTCTCCTGTCCGGCGAGCAGGCCGCGGCGTACGGCGAGGCGGCCCGGGGCTGGGCCCATGTGCTGAACACCGTCGCCGCCTCACCGGATGCCGCCCTCCCGTGCGACGCGGTGCTGGTGCGTCCTGACGGCCATATCGCCTGGGCACCGGACGCGGGTGACCTCACGGACGCGCTGCGCCGGTGGTTCGGCGAGCCCCGTGACGTGGATCCCTTCGTTGAGTAATGACCTGATCGACGTATAGGATCATCTGCCTGGTTGGATCTTGTTTCGGGTGCGGCTCGCCTGTCGCCGCCGCGGGAGTCCACGGGGGATCTCATGAACACCACGACGATCGACGAGGGAAGCCTCCGGTCGCCCAGCGGGCCTTTCCCCGCGTCACTGGCTCAGCTGCACCGCGCCAGGGAGGCCGACGCCTTCCCGGTCAGCTGGACGCAGACGCAGGACCACCACTATTCGGTCATCGCCCACTGGCCCGGTGAACACCCTTACTTCATACCGGTGCCCGGCCGCCGCTACGATCCCCTGCTCGTCACCGAGACCATGCGCCAGGCCACCCTGCTCGTACTGCACGCCGGGTACGGCATTCCGGTAGGGCACCACTTCCTCCTGGCGGAGTTGCAGTTCACCTGCCGCATGCACCAGCTCGCCATCGACGACGGGCCCGGGGAGGTGGAGGTGCAGGTGGTCTGCTCCGATGTGAAGCGGGCCCGTGGGCACGTCTCCGCTCTCCGGGTCGACATGGTCGTGCGCCGCGCGGGGGCCGTCGTCTCCACGGGCACCATCACGGGGCGGATCGTCGGCCCAGAGGCCTACCGGCGGGTACGGGGCGACCGTGCCGTCCCGGGATTCGAGGTCCCGCGGACCCCTCCGGTGACGGCCTCGCTCGTCGGCCGGTCGCGCGCGGAGGACGTCCTGCTCTCGCCCACCCCGCAGGACCAGCTGTGGCAGCTGCGGGTCGACACCAGGCACCCGATCCTGTTCCAGGGCGAGAAGGACCACGTGCCCGGAATGCTGCTCCTCGAAGCAGCCAGGCAGGCGGCCGAACTGGAGACGCCGTCCCAGCCGTTCGTCCCCTCCTCGGGACGCATAAGCTTCCAGCGCTACGCGGAGTTCGGCACCCCCTGCTGGATACGGGCCCACGCCCTGCCCACATCGCGCGCCGGAACGACCGGCGTCACCATCACGGGAAGCCAGGACGACGGTGCGGTGTTCCTCGCCGAGCTCTCCTCGGCCCTTCCCACCCGCTGACGGACGGTAACGCAGACATGATCCTTGTCACCGGAGCAACCGGCACGGTAGGGCGGGAGGTCGCCCGCCTGCTCGCCCCCAGCCGGCCGCTGCGCATCCTCACGAGGCGACCCGAGCTCGCCACCGTCCAAGGGCCCGCCGTCACCGTGGTCCGCGGCGGCTTCACGGACCCCGAAAGCCTCCACCGGGCGCTCACGGGAGTCCACGCCGCCTTCCTGGTCACCAACCGGGTGGCTGAGGAGGACGACGCACGGTTCATCGACGCGGCCCGGGCCTGCGGCGTACGGCACGTGGTCAAGCTCTCCGCGGCCGCCGTGGAGGATCCGGAGGCGGACGACCTCATCACCCGCTGGCAGCGCGAGAACGAGCGGGCCCTGCGGGAATCGGGACTGGCGTGGACCCTGCTGCGTCCCCGGTCCTTCATGTCCAACACGCTGTCCTGGGCACCGGCCATCCGTTCCGAGGGCGTCGTGCGCGCGCTCTACGGGGAGTCGGCCAACGCCTGCGTGGACCCGCGCGACATCGCCGAGGTGGCGGTGCACGCTCTGACCCAGGACGGGCAGGAGGGCCGCGTGCACGCGCTGTCCGGTCCGGAGGCGGTCACTGCGCTCGAACAGACCGCTGTGCTCTCGAAGGTGCTGGGCCGACCGCTGCGCTTCGAGGAACTCGGGCCGGAGCGGGCCCGCTCCGCCATGCTGGACCGCTACCCCGAGGTGATCGCCGACGCGCTCCTGCACAGCGCGGGGCGCCAGCAGGCCGGCGCGAAGGCACGGGTGGACTCCGCGGTGCCCGCGATACTGGGACGGCCCGCTCGGACCTTCGCCACCTGGGCGGCGGACCACGCGCAGGCGTTCGCCTGACCGGTCCGCCGGCCCGGCGGAGGCCAGCTGCGTCAGGCCGTGCGGCGGGACGCGATCGCCAGGACACTCCCCTATCGGCGGACGCGGGGCATGCCCAGGCCGATCCAGGAGATGATCTCGCGCTGGATCTCGTTGTTGCCGCCGCCGAAGGTGAAGATGACGGCCGAGCGGTAGCCCCGTTCCAGTTCGCCGTGGAGGACGGCGCCCGCCGAACCCTCCTTGAGGGCGCCCGCCGCGGCGACGACCTCCATGAGGGCGGCGTACGCGTCGCGCCGGGCCTCGGAGCCGTACACCTTGACGGCGGAGGCGTCCTGGGGGGTGAGGCTGCCGTTCTGGACGGCGCTCACCATCTGCCAGTTGAGCAGCTTCATCGCGTCGAGCCGGGCATGGGTGCGGGCCAGGGTGCGCCGCACCCAGGGCAGGTCGATGACCCTGCGGCCGTCGGAGAGCGGGGTGCCGGCGGCCCAGCGCTGCACGTCGTGGAGGGCGCGGATCGCCATGGTGCCGTGGGCCGCGAGGGTCACGCGCTCGTGGTTGAGCTGGTTGGTGATGAGCCGCCAGCCCTTGTTCTCCTCGCCGACACGGCGGGAGACGGGGACGCGGACGTCGTCGTAGTAGCTCGCGGTGGTGTCGTGCGAGGCGAGGGTGTTGATGATCGTGCAGGAGTAGCCGGGGTCGCTCGTCGGCACGAGGAGCATGGTGATGCCCTTGTGAGGCGGGGCGTCGGGGTCCGTGCGGACGGCGAGCCAGACCCAGTCGGCTGTGTCGCCGTTCGTCGTCCAGATCTTCTGTCCGTTGACGACGTACGTGTCCCCCTCCCGTACCGCGCGGGTCTTCAGGGCGGCCAGGTCGGTGCCCGCGTCGGGCTCGCTGTAGCCGATGGCGAAGTCGATCTCCCCGGACAGGATCCGGGGCAGGAAGTACGCCTTCTGCTCGTCCGTGCCGTACCGCATGATCGTCGGGCCCACGGTGTTCAGCGCCATCAGCGGCAGCGGCACGCCGGCCTGCGCGGCCTCGTCGAAGAAGATGAACTGTTCCATGGGGGTCAGCCCGCGCCCGCCGTACTCGGCGGGCCAGCCCACCCCGAGCCAGCCGTCGGTGCCGAGGCGCCGCACGGTCTCCCGGTAGAAGCGCTTCTGGGCGGCCGGGTCCGCGTAACGGGTGTGGACGTCGTCCGGGACCAGCCCGGCGAAGTACGCCCGCAGCTCGGCGCGCAGGCTGTTCTGTGCGGGCGTGTACTCGAGGTGCATGGCGTCCTCCCGTGGCGGGCGTCCGTCGGTGTCCGCGCGATGTCCGTGCGGTGTCCGCCGCGTCCCCGTGCGGTGCGACGCGCGACGGCGGCCACGGTAGAACGTGTTCCACAAATGCGGAAGCCTCGAGACCCTTCCGAAAGGCCCACGGCCCCGGATCGGAGCGACCGATCCGGGGCTGCGGGAGGGAGGTGTGCGTTCCTAGGCCCTGTCGTCAAACTCCCGCCTGCCCCGCGACGCCATGCACGCGCTCTCGCCGCACCGGGCACAAGCCCGAGTACGTCCAGTACGAGGGCTCGCGCCCGGCACGCCGAGAGCACGCACCTGACGCCGCGGGGCCGCCCTTCGGGCGACGACGGGAGTGTGACGACAGGGCCTAGGGCAGGAGCTCGTCCATGCAGGCGCGGCCCTTCTCGGCCATGCGGCGTTCCGCCCAGGCGAGGTTCTTCGGATTCACGTCACGGCCGGAGGCGAGGACCACGTCCTCCGGCGTGAATTCGCCCTCCGACCCTGTGTGCAGCAGCCGGTCGGGCGTCGGGAAGTCCCCCTGGGACGTCTTGTCGGGCTCAGCGTTCATTCCGCCTCCTACGTGTGCGTCCGGCACTCGCCATTCTCGTGTCCGCTCCCCGTGCGCGCATCCGGGGCCGCGGCCCTCCCGTGTCGACGGGGTGTCGACGGCGTGTCGACCGGCCCGGGGAGGGTGGGGGCCCAGACCCGCCTCCCGACGAGGAGCCGTCGATGCCCCACAACCCCTCCGCGCCCCTGCCCCTGCACCGCCTGACGGTCATCGCCGTCCGCCCGGTGACCCCGCGCATGCGCCGGATCACCCTCGGCGGCCCGAGCCTCGACGGCTTCACGCTCGCGGGCCCCGACCAGCAGGTGAAGCTGTTCTTCCCCCGGCCGGGCCGGACGGAGCCGGTGCTGCCGGTGCCCGGGCCCGACGACGACGCGATGCGCTGGTACGGGGCCTACGCGGCGCTCCCCGAGGCGGACCGCCCGTGGATGCGGAGCTACACCCTGCGTGCGCACGACCCGGCGGCCGGGACCGTCGACGTCGACTTCCTCCTCCACGGGGAGGGCGAGGACGCGGGCCCCGCGACACGGTGGGCCGGGTCGGCGCGCCCCGGCGACGTGCTGGGCATGTTCGGCCCGTCGGCGGCCTTCGCGGTCCCCGTCGATCCGGGCGCCGGCGACTGGACACTCCTGTACGCCGACGCCTGCGCCCTCCCCGCGCTCGCCACGGTCGTCGCCGCGCTCCCGCCGGGGCAGCGGGCCCTCGCGTACGTCCAGGTCTCCGACGCGGCCGAGGAGCAGCCGCTGCCGACGGCGGGCGACCTGACCGTGCGCCGCCTGCGCGACGGCGACTCGCCGGCCGAGGCCGTGCGGGCGGACACCCTGCCGCCCGGCCGGCCGTACGCGTGGCTCGCGGGCGAGGCCTCGGCGGTGCGCGGGCTGCGGCGCCACCTCGTGGAGGAGCGGGGTGTCGACCGGCGCTCGGTGCACTTCACCGGGTACTGGCGCCGCCGACTCACCCAGGACGACGCGCCGACCCCGGAGGACCTGGCCGAGGCACGCGAGCGCCTGTCGCTCGGCTAGCCGGCGTCCGCCGGGGCGCGGACGAGGTCGGCGGCCGCCCTGAGGGAGAGGCCCGCGCCCTCCTCGTACCTGCGGGTGTACGTCTCCGGGGGCAGCGCGGCGCGGAGAACGGCCTCGGCGCGGACACGGATCGCGGCCTCCGTCCTCGGGGTGAAGGGACGGAAGCCGCCGCCGGTGTCGGAGCCGGCGTGGGTGTCGTACGCGCCGAGGAGCCGCGCGCCCGTCCCGGCGTCGCCCGGTGCTCCGCGTCCGCCGCGGGCCCAGGCGGCGGTCCCGAACTGGGCGACGACGAGGTGCGGGGCGACCAGGTGGGCGAGGGTCTCGATGTCGACGACGGACCGGGCGAGCCGCTCCAGGGCCCGGTCATGGTCGCCGTCGAGGCAGTCGAGCCACGCCCACGTCCCGCCGACGAGACCCCAGAAGAGCGCCGGGGTGACCTCGCCGAACTCCTTCTCCAGGAGCGCGAGCTGCGCGCGGGCGAGGCCGGTGCGACCGGTCAGGCCGTAGTGCTGGGCGAGCAGCAGCCGGCCGGTGCCGGCGGCCTCCGCGCCCCACTGCCCGGCCTCGTCGGCGGCTTCGGCCAGGAGCCGTTCGGCCGCCGCGTCCCCCTCCGGGGCGAGGCGGAGCCGTACGGCCGCGAGGCGGGCCGTGAAGACGGGCACCTGGGAGCGGGCGCCGACCCGGGCGGCGGCCTCGGTGGCCCGCTCGAAGTCGGCGGCGGCCTCGGCGAGCCGGTCCTCCCGTTCGTAGACCTCGCCCCGGGCGGCGTGGGACTCCGCGATGCCCCAGGCGTCCCCGGCGGCCTCGAAGAGGGCGAGCGCCTCGGCGGCGTCGGTGCCGTGACCGGCGAGCTTGGCCCGCATGAGGAGCGCGAAGCCCAGGTCCCAGCCGGGGCCGTGGGCGCGGCAGGCGTCCACGATCAGGGTCAGCGTCTCGTCGAGGCCGGTGAGCTCCCCGGTCATGAGCCGGGCGAAGTACCACATCGTGCCCGGCTGCCGGCAGGTCTGCGGGAGGCCGGGGCGGTACGCGGCGACCAGGCCGGAGAGCCGGGCGCGGGTCTCGGGCCGTTCGAGGAAGCTCGTACCCTCGCCGCCCTCGCCGCCCTCGGTCGCGAGGGCGTACAGCCGGCCGCCGCGCCGTGCCTCCCACAGCCGCTCGCCGGTCCACGGCGGCGGCACGTCCAGGCACCGGCCCTCCAGCGGTCCGGCGGGGCGGACGGGTTCCCGGAAGGGGTCGGGGCCGAGTCGGCCGGCCTCGGCGGCCCAGGTGCGGGCGTCGACCTGGTGGTTGCGGAGCTGCCAGAACCAGCTGAGCGCGTGGACGAGGCAGAGCACCTCCTGCTCGTCGCCGAGCGCCACGGCCGTCCGGAGGGCGCCGCGCAGGTTGTCGTGCTCCCGCTCCAGGCGGGCGACGGCGGCCACCTGGCCGGGACCGCGCAGCTCCGGGTCGGTCCGGCGGGCGAGCTCCCGGTGGTACGTGAGGTGCCGGCGCTCGGCCGCCGCCCGCTCCCCGGCCTCGTCCAGCCGCTCCCCCGCGTACTCGGCCACGGTCTCCAGGAGCCGGAAGCGCATCCCGCCATCGTCCGGGGCGGCGACGACGAGCGACTTGTCGACAAGGGCGCCGAGCACGTCGAGGACTCCGTCGCTCGGCACGGCCGCCGGGTCCGGGACGCGGCCGTCCCGGGCGTCGGGCGCGTCCGGGGTGAGGGCGACCGGCGTGAGGGCGGCCGGGGGTTCCGTTGCCCCACCGTCCGCGCACACCGCCTCCGCCGCCGTCAGGTCGCACCCGCCCGCGAACACCGCGAGCCGCCGCAGCACCGCGCGTTCGGTCTCGTCGAGGAGGTCCCAGGACCAGTCCACCACCGCCCGCAGGGTCTGCTGACGCGGCAGCACGGTCCGCGCGCCCGAGGTCAGCAACCGGAAGCGGTCGTCGAGCCGGTCCGCGATCTGACGGGCCGACAGCATCCGCAGCCGCGCCGCCGCCAGTTCGATCGCCAGCGGCAGCCCGTCGAGGCGACGGCAGATCTCCTCCGCCGCCTCCGGGTCCTCCGCCGGGTCGAACCCGGGGCGCGCCGCCGTGCCCCGCTCCGCGAGGAGCCGGAGCGCCATGTCCCCGGGCAGCGGCCCCAGGGGCCGTACCTCCTCCCCCGGCACCCCCAGGGGCTCCCGGCTCGTGGCGAGGACCGTCACGCCCGGACAGCGCGTGAGGAGCGCCTGCGCGAGCTCCGCCGCCTCGGCGACGACGTGCTCGCAGTTGTCGAGGACCAGCAGCATCCGGCGCCCGGCGCAGTGCTCGACGAGGCCGGCGAACCGGTCCTTCGGTCCGGAGGGGGCCACGGCCGGCGTGTGCCAGAGCTGGGTGTCGCGGGCGCCCAGGGCGGTGAGGACGGCGGCGGCGACCGTGGACTCCTCGCGCACGGAGGCGAGTTCGGCGAGATGGACGGGGCCCTCGTACGTCCCGGCCGCCTCCAGGGCGAGCCGCGTCTTGCCCACGCCGCCCGGCCCTGTGAGCGTGACGAGCCGTCGCCCCTCCCAGGCGGCGGCGAGCGCGCCCAGTTCACCGGACCGGCCGATGAACGAGGTCAGGCGCGCGGGGACGGTGCCCGCCGTCGCGGACCGGGCCGGGGGCGCGGCCGGTACGGGGGCCTTCTCCGCGAGGAGTTCGGTGTGCAGGGAGCGCAGCTCCGGCCCCGGGTCCGTGCCGAGCCGGTCCGCGAGGGCCACGCGTACCTCCTCGTACGCCGCGAGGGCCTCGGCGGGCCGTCCTGCCGCCCGCAGGGCGCGGATCCGCAGCGCCTGGAGGGGTTCGTCGAGCGGCTGCCCGGCGGCGAGCGCGGCGAGGGGCGCGAGCACGGCGGCGGCCCGCCCGAGTGCCAGGTCGGCGGCGAGCCGGTCGCGCCGCGCCTGGGCGTGCCGCTGCTCGACGCGTACGACCAGGGGGTCGGTGTCCCGGCCGGGCAGGTCCGCGAGGGCGGGCCCGCGCCACAGCCCGAGGGCTTCGTCGAGGAGCGCGGCCGCCCGTTCGGCGTGGCCGGCGGCGAGGGCGGTGGCGCCGTCGGCGGCGAGCCGTTCGAAGCGGTACAGGTCGACGGCGTCCGGCCCGGCGGCGAGCCGGTAGCCGCCGCCGGGTGCGGAGACGACGGCCTCGCGGCCGAGCGCGCGGCGCAGCCTGCCGACGAGGGCCTGGAGCGCCGCCGTACGGTCCTGGTCGTCGGCCGGGTCGCCGTCGGCCCAGACCTGGCCGATGAGCGCGCCAGGGCTCACGGCGCGTCCGCCGGCCGCGGCGAGCGCGGTGAGAAGGGCCCTGAGCCTGGCACCACTCAGGGCGGCCTCCGTACCGTCGTCGGTACGGAAGGCCTGGCACGGACCGAGAACACGGTAGGACGACTGCACCGGCCCATTCTGCCCCGGCACACTGATCGGCCGAAGCGCGGTTGCCGTCGGGATCCGGCCGCGCCCGGGGCCCCGGCCCGGTGACTCGGGGCCGGGCACGCCCGAGGGCCCGAGGCCTGGTGGTTCGGGTCCGGCCACACCCGAGTAGGCCAGGCCCGGCGCCCCCGGTCCCGCCACCCCCCAAGGACCCGAGCCCGGTGGTTCGGGTCCGGCCACACCCGAGCACCTCAGGCCCGGGCGACCCCGGTCCCGCCACCCCCGAGCGCCCCACGCCCGCGCTCGGCGGGTCCGGCCGCGCCCGGAGGCCCGGGGTCCCGGTGCGGTGCGCGGGAGCTGTGCGCCTCGCGGCGAACTCGCGCCACGCCGTGTCACCGCCATGGCGTCCGCGGGGTGCGGGTTCGACAATGGGGAGGATGACCGATGACGACCGGCGTACGCGCAGTGGCGAGATCGGGCCCGCCGAGTGGCTCGCCATGAACCGGACCGGCAGCTTCGACTGGGATCTCGACACGGGCACCATCGATGTCGACGAGTCCGGGCTGCTGCTCTTCGGCGTGGCCCCGGACGCCTACGACGGGCGCCCGGTGACGCTCGTGACGCGTCTGGCCCCCGACGAGCGGGCCAAGCTGGAGGGCGTCGTACGGAAGGCGGTCAAGGGCGGCGCGGTGTCGTACACGGCGCACTTCCCCATCCCGCAGGCCGACGGATCACCCCACTGGACCCATGTGCAGGCGCGGATCCTGCGCTCCCCGGACGGCCGCGCGAAGCGGATCGTGGGCGTCGTCCGGGACACGACCGCCGAGGTCGCGCACTTCGCCTTCGTACAGGAGCTGGAGAAGCGGCGCGAGGTCCAGACGAACATCGTCGAGCGGACGACGAACGCGCTGTCGCGCGCGGTGACCGTGGACGACGTGACGGCCGCCCTGACCGGTCCGGGCGGTCTCGCACGGCTCGGCGCGGACGGTCTGGCGCTCGGTCTCGTCGAGAACGGCTCGCTCAACATCATCGCGCTGAGCGGCGAATCCCTCGACATCCTCAACGACTTCCGCAGCCGCCGTCTGGACCGGAAGCTGCCGCTGGCGGACGCGGTACTGAGCGGGCGGCCACGGTTCGTGTCCTCGTTCCCCTCGCTGGGCCGGGACTTCCCCGAACTCGCCCCGTACGTCGCACGACTGGAGTTCCGGGCCGCCTGCTACCTCCCCCTGGTGGCGCAGGCGCGTTCGCTGGGCGGCATGGCGCTCTTCTACCGGGGCCGCACCTCGTTCAACGCCGACGAGCGCAACCTCGCCCTCGGTCTCGCGGCGATCGTCGCCCAGTCGCTCCAGCGGGCGATCCTCTTCGACGAGGAGCGGGAGCTGGCGACCGGACTCCAGGCCACGATGCTGCCGCGCCGGATCCCGCAGTTCACCGGCGGCGAGATCGCCGTCCGCTACCACGCGGCGTGGAGCGGACGCCAGGTCGGCGGCGACTGGTACGACGTGATCCCGCTGCCCCGCGGCCGGGTCGGGATCGTCGTCGGCGACGTCCAGGGCCACGACACGCACGCCGCCGCCATCATGGGGCAGCTGCGGATCGCGCTGCGCGCGTACGCGGGCGAGGGGCACGCCCCGTCGACCGTCCTCGCCCGGGCCTCGCGCTTCCTCGCCGAGCTCGACACCAACCGCTTCGCGACGTGCACGTACGCGCAGGTGGACCTGACGAGCGGCACCCTGCGCGCCGTACGGGCCGGGCATCTCGATCCGCTGATCCGTCACACCGACGGCCGGGTCGGGCAGCCCAAGCTGCGGGGCGGGCTGCCGCTGGGCCTGGCGACCGTGTTCGGGGACGAGGAGTTCCCGGAGACCCGCCTCGACCTCGTGCCCGGCGAGACGCTGGTGCTCTGCACGGACGGGCTCGTCGAACAGCCCGGCTCGGACATCGAGTCCGGGCTCAGCGCTCTCTCGACCGCGATCAGCAGCGGCCCGCCGCAGGCCGAGGCGCTCGCCGACCACCTCTCCGAGAGTCTCTGGGAGCGGTGGGGCTCGGGCGACGACGTGGCGCTCCTGGTGCTCCGGCGCAGCCCCGACCCCGGCACCCCCCGGGCGCCACGCATCCACCAGTACATCCACCAGGCCGACCCCCAGGGCCTCTCGGACGCGCGCGCGGCCGTGGGGCAGGCGCTCCGCGACTGGGGCATGGACGAACTCGCGGACGACGCCGAGCTGTTGACGGGCGAGCTCCTCGTGAACGTGCTGCTGCACACCGAGGGCGGCGCGGTACTGACCCTGGAGGTGCTGCCCGAGCCGGTGCGGCGCGTACGGCTCTCCGTGCAGGACCGGTCGAGCGCCTGGCCCCGGCGCCGCACCCCCGGCGAGGCCGCCACCTCGGGGCGCGGACTCCTCCTGCTCGACGCGCTCGCGTCCCGGTGGGGCGTGGAGCCGCGCGGCGAGGGCAAGGCGGTGTGGTGCGAGATCGGGCCGGCGCCGGTGGCGGCGGAGTCCGCCCCGGGCGGTGGGTGAGGAGGTGACCGTGGACCCCGTGGCCGCCCTGAACCGCATCGCGTTCCTTCTCGAACGCGCCCAGGCACCGGGCTACCGGGCGCGCGCCTTCCGTACGGCCTCGGCCGCCGTCGGCGCCCTCCCGGAGGGCGAGGCGGCCCGGCGCGCGGCGGCGGGCACCCTGGAGTCGCTGAAGGGCGTCGGCCCGAAGACGGCCGCGGTGGTGCGCGAGGCCCTGGAGGGCCGGGTGCCGGAGTACCTGGCACACCTGGAGGAGGAGCTGGAGGCCTCGCTGGGCCCCGCGGAGGGCGACGGCGGGGGCGGCGAGACGCTGCGGGCGGCCCTGCGCGGCGACTGCCACCTGCACTCGGACTGGTCCGACGGCGGTGCCACGATCGAGGACATGGGCCGTGCGGCGGCGGCCCTCGGGCACGAGTGGGCGGTCCTCACCGACCACTCGCCGCGGCTCACGGTGGCGCGGGGCCTGTCACCGGAGCGCCTGCGGGAGCAACTGGACGTGGTGGCGCGGCTCAACGAGGAGTGGGCGCCCTTCCGGCTCCTGACCGGGATCGAGTGCGACATCCTGGAGGACGGCTCGCTCGACCAGGAGCCGGAGCTGCTCGCGCGTCTCGATCTGGTGGTCGGCTCGGTCCACTCGAAGCTGCGGATGGACGCCCGGTCGATGACCCGTCGTCTCGAACGGGCCGTACGCGACCCGCTGTTGGACGTGCTCGGGCACTGCACCGGGCGGCTGGTGGCGGGCGGTCGGCTGCGGCCGGAGTCCGAGTTCGACGCGGAGCGCGTCTTCGCCGCGTGTGCCGAGTCGGGTACGGCGGTGGAGATCAACAGCCGCCCGGAGCGCCTCGACCCGCCGCGCCGGCTGCTGCGCCTCGCCGTCGCGGCGGGCACGTACTTCGCCGTCGACACGGACGCCCACGCGCCCGGACAGCTGGAATGGCAGATCCTGGGGTGCGCGCGGGCGGAGGAGTGCGGGGTGCCGCAGGACCGGGTGATCAACACCTGGCCGGTGGAACGCCTGTTGGAGTGGACGGCGGCCTGACCGGGACGACGGTCAGGGAGATACGACGGTCAGCGAGGGACGACGGTCAGGGAGCGAAGGCGGTCAGGCGCGCTGCCAGACCGTGGTCGCGTTGCAGAACTCGCGGATGCCGTGCCCGGACAGCTCACGGCCGTACCCCGAGCGCTTGATCCCGCCGAAGGGCAGTGCCGGGTGCGAGGCCGTCATGCCGTTGACGAAGACGCCGCCAGCCTCCAGGTCGCGGACGAAGAACGCGACGTCGTCCGCGGAGCGCGTCCACACGTTGGAACTGAGGCCGAACGGGGAGTCGTTGGCGACGGCCACCGCCTCCTCGACGTCGCGGACCGGGTAGACCGTGGCGACCGGGCCGAAGGCCTCCTCCTGGTGGATCCGCATCTCCGGGGTGATGCCGGTGAGGACGGTGGGCCGGTAGTACCAGCCGTTCCGGAGCGCCGGCTCCTCGGGGCGGTGTCCGCCGCAGAGGGCGGTGGCGCCCCGCGCCACCGCGTCGTCGACGAGCGCCTCCAGATCGGCCCGGCCCTGCTCTGTGGCGAGGGGGCCCACGTCGGTCGACTCGTCGAGGGGGTCGCCGACGGTGAGGGCGTTCATGGCGGCGGTGAAGCGCTCCGAGAAGTCGTCGTACACGTCCTGGTGGACGATGAACCGCTTGGCGGCGATGCAGGACTGCCCGTTGTTCTGCACGCGCGCGGTGACGGCCGTCTTCACCGCCCCGACGATGTCGGCGGAGGGCATGACGATGAACGGGTCGCTGCCGCCGAGCTCCAGGACGGTCTTCTTCACCTCGTCACCCGCGACGGCGGCGACGGCCCGGCCCGCGGGTTCGCTCCCGGTGAGGGTGGCGGCCACCACCCGGGGGTCGCGCAGGACGCCCTCGACCTCGCGGGAGCCGATGAGGAGAGTCTGGAAGCAGCCGTCGGGATAGCCGGCGCGACGGAAGAGGTCGCCCAGGTAGAGCGCGGTCCTCGGCACGTTGGAGGCGTGCTTGAGGAGGCCGGTGTTGCCCGCCATGAGCGCGGGCGCGGCGAAGCGGATCACCTGCCAGAGCGGGAAGTTCCACGGCATGACGGCGAGGATGGGGCCGAGGGGCCGGTAGTGGACCCGGGCCGTGTCCGCGCCGGAGTCCTGGACGTCGCTGTCGGCCGGGTGCTCGTCGGCGAGCAGCTCCTCGGCGTTCTTGGCGTACCAGCGCATGGCCTTGGCGCACTTCGCCGCCTCCGCGCGCGAGGCGGCGATGGGCTTGCCCATCTCGGTGGTCATGGTGCGGGCGATGTCCTCGTTGTCCTCGTCGAGGAGGGCCGCGGCGGCGCGCAGAAGCCGGGAGCGTTCGGCGAAGGGGGTCGTGCGGTACTGACGGTAGGCCTCGTGCGCGGCGGCGATGCGCCGCTCGACCTCCTCGGGCCCGTGGGCGTCGTAGGTGCGCAGCGTCTCGCCGGTCGCCGGGTTCACGGTGGCGATGCCCATGACGTCTCTCCTCCTGCCATCGGCCCCCGTCTGCAACCTTCCGCTCCCTGGGCGTCGGCGCAACAGGGGCGGGGCGGTGGGGTGACCGCGGCGGCGGACTCAGGAGGGCCGGACCTGCTCGGTGAGCCAGGCCAGGGCGCCGGAGAGGTGGGCGCGGAACGCCGGGTCGAGGTAGGCCTCGGAGGCGTGCCCGAGGGCGGTGAAGAAGAAGCGCCCCCGGTCGATCTCCCGGCACCAGACGAGGGGGTGGTCGTCGCCGTGGATGCCGCCCCGGTAGGCGGACTCGTCGGCGCGGGCCAGGATCCGGGCGCCCCCGGCCCCGGGGTGGGACGTGAAGTTGTACCACTCGTCGGTCCAGGCCCAGCGCTCCGGGAGCGGGGCGGTCGCCGGGTGGCCCGGGGCGTCGACGAGGACGAGGCCGGGCTGGACCTCGGGGTGGCCGTCGAACCGGGTGCCGAGCAGCTCGCCGTAGAAGGGCCAGTCCGGTTCGGCGTTGGCGGCGGCGTGCACGGAGAGCAGCGAGCCGCCGCCCCGGAGGTACGCCTCGAAGGCGGTGCGGCCCTCGGGCGTCAGGACCTCGCCGGTCGTGGACAGGAGCACGACGGCGGCGCACCGGCGGAGCCGCTCGGGGGTGAAGACACCCGGATCCTCGGTGACCTCGACCGCCCGCCCGAGCCCCCGGGCGAGCTCGGCGAGAGCGGCGGCGCCGGCCGGGATCGAGTCGTGGCGGTATCCCGCCGTACGGGTGTAGATCAGGACCTCGTCGGCGGTGGGCACGCGGGGGCTCCGGGGGACGGTGCGGGACGGGGAGGGCGAGCGGTGGAGAAAGCTGGGAGAACACGGGGGAAAGCGCTTTCCCCACCGCCTTGACCGTATCGGCCGAAATAACCGCGCCGCAACCCCCCGCGCTCCGGCACACTGCCGCGATGACACCCCTCCACGATCACGCCCGGCGGGCCCTCACCCATGTGACCGACCGCTCCACCGGCACTCCGCTCGACCCGGCCCTGCGGGTCACCCTCAACTTCCACCCGACGTTCCTCCACCGGCTCGCGGACGAGGGGGTGTACCGCTCCCAGTTCGTCACCGGCACCGGCAACGGCGGCCTCACCGCCCGCCCCGGCGGAGACCGCTGGCGCTGGGAGAGCCGCATGTTCGGCGGAGCCTACGACGAGGCCCCGGCGGAGACGCGGCCGGTCTACGGCGCCCTCGACTTCCGCCGCCGCCCCTACGGAGCGGCCCCCCGCTTCGGCTCCGCCCATCTGCGGCTCGCGGCCGCCGCCCTGGACCGGGCGACCTTCTGCTACCCGGACAGCTTCCTGGAGCCCGACGACTTCGGCGTCGCGTCCCGGATGGGCCTGATCGCCCTCGCCGAGGCCGACGCGAAGGATCCGCTCGACGACTACGTCGAGGCACAGGTCCACGGCCCCGTCGTGATCGGGCGGGACGTGGAGGCGCTGGTCCTGGACCCGAGCCACCGGGGTACGGAGGTGGAGGAGGCCGCGCGGCGGTTGCCGTGTCCGGTGGAGTGGCACGGGGGATTCCGCGTCTCCGTCGACGAGCTGCGGCGGCACCCCGGATTCCGGGGCCCGGAGTACGTCGCGCTCGCGGCCCGGATCGCCGTCGGCGGCCGCCTCGACCCCCGGATCGTCCAGGAGGCGGCCTCGTCGGGGCGGTACGACCCGCAGGACGTGAAGAAGGTCTGGCACTACCTGGCCCGCTTCGGGGCGCCCGGCGCCTGATCCGTTGTCGTATCGGATACATCTCTGTATCTTTTGGCGCGCCGTGCGTCCTGCCCGCGCACACCGCACACCGCACACCGCACACCGCAATCCGAGGAGCCGTCATGAGCACCGTGCCGCCCGCACTCGCCGCCGCCGTCGGGCCGCTGCCCGAAGGCGCGATCGTGCCCCTGCCGCCCTCCTTCGACTCCGTCGAGGAGGAGCGCCGCCACCGCAAGGAGCAGCTCGCCGCCGGCTTCCGGATCTTCGGCAGGTTCGGCTTCTCGGAGGGCGTCGCCGGGCACATCACCGTCCGCGACCCCGGCGACCCGAACGCCTTCTGGGTCAACCCGTTCGGCATGAGCTTCACGCAGATCAAGGCCTCGGACCTGATCCTCGTGGACCACGAGGGCAACGTCCTCGAAGGCCGCCGGCCCGTCAACCGGGCCGCGTTCGTCATCCACTCGCGGGTCCACGCCGCCCGCCCCGACGCCGTCGCCGCCGCGCACTCGCACTCCCTGCACGGCAAGGCCTTCTCCAGCCTCGGCATCCCGCTCGACCCGATCACCCAGGACGCCTGCGCGTTCTTCGAGGACCACGGGATCTACGACGACTACCGGGGCGTGGTGAACGAGACCGAGGAGGGCGAGCGGGTCGCCAAGGCACTCGGCGACCACAAGGCCGTCATCCTCAAGAACCACGGGCTGCTGACCGTCGGCCACTCCGTCGCCGAGGCCGTGTGGTGGTTCGTCACCATGGAGCGCTCCTGCCAGGCGCAGCTCCTCGCGATGGCGGCGGGCACCCCGCAGCACATCGACCGCGAGACGGCCCTGCTCACCCGGGGGCAGATCGGCGGGCACCTGGCCGGCTGGTTCCAGGCGCGCCCGCTGTGGGATCAGATCACCGCGTCCGACCCGGACCTCTTCGACTGACCGAGGGATCCCCGGCCGGGGATCTCCCGCGTCGTCGCCTCCAGGAGCGGGGCGAGGAACTGTCTCTCCAGCGTCCCCGGCGGCAGCTCGGCCGGCTCCACGTAGCTCTGCGCGAGGCCGCCCTCGCGCAGGGCGATGAGGAGGCGGGCGAACCGGTCGGGCTCCACGGTCAGTTCGCGTCCGGCCCGGCGCAGGACGAGCGTGAGCCCGCGGGCGATCTCGGCCCGCAGCCGCTCGTCGTGGCGCGCGAGCACCCAGGCGGCCTGCCGGTCCCGGATGGCGTGCAGGGTGAACTCGGTGGTGACGAGGTACCACTCCCGCTCGTCCGGTTCGACGCGGGCGGCCAGCTCCGCGAGCCGGGTCAGGGTGTACTCCTCCGGGCTCAGCCCGTCGATGGCCTCGGCGAGACGCCGGACCGTCCGCTCGCTGTGCTCGTCGAAGAGGGCGAGGAAGAGCTCTTCCTTGCTCGCGAAGTTCGAGTAGTACGCGCCCCGCGTGTAGCCGGCGCGCTCGCAGATCTGCTCGATGGTCGTCGCGTGGAAGCCGTGCTCGGCGAAGGTCTCCAGGGCCGCCTTCAGGAGCGCCGCGCGGGTGCGGGGCCGGCGGCTGGTGACACCTTTCGGCACGGGTGGGTCCTCCTCGTTCGGGCCGCTCGCGCGGCGGACGCCCACCTTACCGGCGCCCTCTTCCCGGGCGGCGATCAGCACCGGCGGATAAAATTCACGCATGGCAGAGCGGCCCGTCGCGCCCGCGGCGCCCGGTCTGGTCCTCGAGATCGACGGGGACGCGACGCTCATCGACCCGCGCCGCGTCTATCGCATCGGGCGCGACCCCACCAGCGACATCGTGCTCGCGGACGCCCGGGCGTCCTGGCACCACGCGGTGCTGCGCGCCGTCGGCGGCCACTGGACGCTGGTCGACGAGGGCAGTACGAACGGCACGTTCGCCGACGGTCTGCGGGTCGCCCGGCCGCGGGAGGTCGGTCCCGGGACGGTCGTACGGTTCGGCCATCCGGCCGACGGACCGCGCGCGGTGCTCTCGACCCGCGACCTTCCCCCGGCGGGGAGCCCTCCGGCTCCCGGGGCGGGGGCGGCGGACGATGGGCCGAGGCCGGACGCGGGGGCTGTGGACGGTGGCCCCGGGCCGGACGCCCTGGCGGTGGACGGCGGCCCCAGGCCCAGTGCCGGCGCGCCTGCCGCCGCGCAGGCCCCCGGGCCGAAGGCCGGTGCGGAGCCCGCCCCCGCCCCTGCCCCCGCTCCCGCCGGACCACCGCCCGACGCGGAAGCGCCCCCCGCCGGACCGCCCCAGGACGCCGGGGTCGTACCCGCCTCCGTACACCTGCCGAAGGCCCCGCTGCCCGAGACGCCCTGGCCCGAACCCCCGACCCCCGAACCACCCGCACCCGCACCCGCACCACCGACCCCCGAACCCCCCGGGCCGGAGGCCCCCCGCCCCGACGCCCCCGACTCCGGAGCGCCCGGCTTCCCCCGCCCCGAGGTCCTCCGGCCGCCCTCCGTCGCGCATCCCGCCGCGACCGGCACCTTCCGGAAGCCGACGTCCGTGCGGCCGTTGCCGGCCCACACCATCCGGATCGGGCGCGCCCCCGACAACGACGTGGTCGTCGCCGACCTGGTCGTCTCGCGGCGGCACGCCGAGCTCCGGGCCCAGCCCGACGGCACTTACCGGATCCACGACCTCGGCAGTCACAACGGCACCTTCCTCAACGGCGCCCCCGTCGTGGACGCCCGGGTCACCGCCGAGGACATCGTCGGCATCGGCCGGTCCGCGTTCTGTCTGATCGGCGGGCAGCTCGTCGAGTTCACCGACACCGGCGAGGTCTCCCTCGACGTCCGCTCGCTCGCGGTGACCGTCGACCACGGGCGCAGGACCCTCATCGACGAGGTGTCGTTCCCGGTGGGCCAGAAGTGCCTGCTGGCGGTCGTCGGCCCGTCCGGCGCCGGGAAGTCGACGCTCCTGGGCGCGCTCACCGGTCAGCGCCCGGCCGACCGGGGCACGGTCCTGTACGACGGCCGTGACCTGTACAAGGACTATGCGGAGCTGCGCCAGCGCATCGGTCTCGTCCCGCAGGACGACATCCTGCACCTCCAGCTCACCGTCCGCCGGGCCCTCGGGTACGCCGCCGAACTCCGCTTCCCCGAGGACACTGTGGCGGCCGAGCGGCGGGCCCGGGTCGACGAGGTGATCCGAGAGCTGGGGCTCGTGGAGCGCGCCGAGCAGCCGATCCACAGCCTCTCCGGCGGCCAGCGCAAGCGGGTGAGCGTCGCCCTCGAACTGCTCACGAAGCCCTCGCTGCTCTTCCTGGACGAGCCGACCTCCGGTCTCGACCCGGGCATGGACCGGTCCGTGATGCACATGCTGCGCGGGCTCGCGGACGACGGGCGCACGGTCGTCGTGGTCACGCACAGCGTGCTCAGCCTCGACGTGTGCGACCGTCTCCTCGTGCTCGCGCCGGGCGGGCGGGTCGCCTACTACGGGCCGCCCGCCGACACCCTGGGCTTCTTCGGCTTCGAGCAGTGGCCGGAGGCCTTCGAGGCCTTCGAGAACGACCGGGGCCGCGACTGGGCGGGGCAGTACCGTTCCTCCCGCTTCCACCGCCGGTACATCGCGGACGCGACGGCCCGCCCCGACGTCCCCGTGCCCCCGGGCGGCCGGGCGGCCGTGGAGCCGGCGCCGCCGCCGAAGGCGCAGAGCTGGGGCTCCCAGCTGAGGACGCTCGTCCGCCGTTACGCGGCGGCGCTCTCCGCGGACCGGACCTTCCTCGCCATCATGATCGCCCTGCCGTTCGTGATGGGCGCGATGGCCAGGGCCCTGTCGGAGGGCAGCCTCAACCCCGAGTCGACGCTGAACGTCCTGCTCATCCTCTGTGTGGGCGGGGTCCTCACCGGCGCGGCGAACGCCGTGCGCGAACTGGTCAAGGAGCGCACGATCTACCGGCGCGAGAGAGCCGTCGGCCTGTCCCGCTCCGCGTACCTCGCCTCGAAGGTGGTGGTCCTCGGCCTGATCACGGTCGTGCAGGCGGTGGTCCTGACGCTGGTGGCCCTCATCGGTGTGCCGCTGAACGTGCCCGGCGGCAAGGGCGTCCTGATGCCCCCGCTCGTCGAGATCACCCTCGCGGTGGCGCTCCTCGCCTTCACGGCGATGATGCTCGGTCTGCTGGTCTCCGCGCTGGTCCGCAAGGAGGAGGTCACGATGCCGCTGCTCGTCCTCCTCGCGATCGTGCAGGTGGTGTTCTGCGGGGCGCTCCTGAAGGTGCGCGGCACGCCCGTCCTCGAACAGCTGGCCTGGCTGGTGCCCTCGCGGTGGGCGTTCGCGGCGATGGGCGCGACCATCGACATCGGGAAGACCGCGCCGAGCGAGAAGACCGCCGACCCGCTCATGCGGCACACGGCGGAGGCGTGGCTGTTCGACATGGGCATGATGGTGGTGCTGTGTCTCGTCCTCGCTCTGGCCGTGTCCCGGCTGCTGCGCCGCCACGAGCCGGTCGTCATGCGGAGGTAGACCCATGGACGCAGGTCGGAGGGGCCCCGTGGCGGAGGTGACGGCGTGAGCGTCCCCGTACCCGAGTACGTACCGGACTTCCGGCCCACGCATGTGGTGCCGCGCTCCGGACTCTCCGCCTGGGAGGCGCCCGATCCGGGGCTGCCGACGACACCCCTCGACGCCTTCCTGCCCGTGCGGCTGGAGGAGCGGACCGGCGACTGGGGCCGGGTGCTGTGCTCCAACGGCTGGACCGCGTGGGTCGACGCGCGCCTCCTGGTGTCCGTACCGGACGATCCTCCGGCGGCTGGCGGTCCCCTGACCAGGACGGCCGACCCCCGGCCGCTCATCGCGCGCGCGGAGGACGCGCTCGGCCGGTACCGGAGGGCGGCGGAGGAGCTGGGCGCGGGGCGTCTCGACGGCGAGGGCTTCCGGCTGCGGACCCGCGGCCTGCGGGTCGGGATGGTCGTGGACGGGGAGTCGGTGTGGCTGTACGACGCGGAGCACGAGCGCTGGGTGTACGGCGACGGCGTCGGCCTCCGTACGTACGCGACGTCGGCGGCGCCCTCGGCCGACCCCGTACCGGTGGCCGAGGAGCCCGCCGCGGCCTCGCCCGGCCACGAGCCGACGCAGGTGGTGCCACAGGTGGATCCGGCGGCCGGGCCGCCGCCGACGCGGGTCGTGGGGCCGACCGGTCCGGCGGGTGAGGAGCGATGACGGCGGGCGGGGACCCGGAGATCCCGGCGGGCCGGCCCTCCGGGCTGCTCGGCAAGGAGATCGCGGGCTACCGGGTGGAGGCCGAGATCGGGCGCGGCGGGATGGCGGTCGTGTACCGGGCGCTGGACCTGCGCCTGGACCGTACGGTCGCGCTGAAGCTGCTGGCGCCCGAGCTGGCCCGCAACGACACCTTCCGCAAGCGGTTCGCGCACGAGTCGCGGGTCGCCGCCTCGATCGACCACCCGCACATCGTGCCGGTCTTCGAGGCGGGCGAGACCGAGGGCGTGCTGTACATCGCGATGCGGTACGTGGCGGGGCAGGACCTGGCGGCCCTGCTCCGCCGCGAGGGGCCGCTGCCGCCGGTGAAGGCGGGCCGGATCGCGACGCAGGTGGCCTCGGCCCTGGACGCGGCGCACGCGCACGACCTGGTGCACCGGGACGTGAAGCCCGGCAACGTCCTGGTCGCCGAGGGCACCGACGGCGACCACCCGGAGCACGTCTACCTGACCGACTTCGGGCTGACGAAGAAGTCGCTGTCGCTGACGGGGTTCACGACGGTGGGCGAGTTCGTCGGGACGCTGGACTACGTGGCGCCCGAGCAGATCTCCGGCAAGCCGGTGGACGGCCGGTGCGACGTCTACGGCCTGGCGTGCGTGGTCTTCGAGACCCTGGTGGGGGTGCCGCCGTTCCGCCGCGAGTCCGACTGGGCGGTGCTGTGGGCGCAGCAGTACGATCCTCCGCCGCCGCTCTCCGAGGTGCGGCCGGGGCTGCCGGGGGCGGCGGACGCGGTGTTCGCCAGGGCGCTGGCGAAGACGCCCGAGGAGCGGTACGGGACGTGCCTGGAGTTCGTCTCCGCGCTGCGCGCCGCCCTGTCCGACACGGACCCGGGCGGCCCGGTGGTGGCGCGGGGACCGCGGGAGCCCGGTCCTCCGCCCGACCCGCCCGCGTGGGCGCGCCCGGTCTTCCGGGAGCTGGACGGGGTGCGGTCGTCACGAGAGCCGGGTGGGTGACGCTGTTCCGCCACGGCGCGGGGTGCGGTCGTCGCGAGAGCCGGGTGGGTGAGGCTGTTCCGCCACGGCGCGGGGTGCGGTCGTCACGAGAGCCGGGTGGGTGACGCTGTTCCGCCAAGGCGCGGCAGGCCGACGTCCCGCGGGGCTACCGGCCCTCTTCCTTGTCGCCGGTCCCGACCTCGCCCTTGCGGTGGACTCGGGAGGCGAGGAGGCCGCCGAGGAGGCCGAACGCCAGGCCCCAGAGGAGGGCGAGGCCGGTCGTCTTCCAGACGTCCGGGCGGAGCACCACCTCGCCGCCGAGGGAGGCGAGGTCGCCGATGCCGAGGACCGAGAGCCCGAAGCGGGCCTCGACGAGGGTGACCGGCGCGGCCACGAGCATCGTGAGCGCGAAGGCGATGCCCAGGTGCAGGGAGTGCTGCCAGAGCGACATCCGGGCCGGGGAGCGTACGGCCGCGAAGAAGGCGGCGGCGAGCACCAGGACGGCGGCGACGGGCAGCAGCCACCACGCGCGCGCGTCCTGGGCGGCGAGTGAGGACAGGTCGACGGTCGAGAGGTCGGGGCTGTCGCCGTTGCCGCGCAGGACGGCGTCCAGGATCTGCGGCATGGGCAGGCCGAAGGGCCCTTCCGCCTTGCCCTGCCACGAGCCGCCGATGCCGACGCCGAGGGCGAGCCAGGTGATGTTGGGGAGGCCCAGGAGGAGGACGGCGAGGGTCTGCGCGGCGTGGCCCTTGGTGGCCGCGACGACGATCCCGATGACGAGGCCGACGACGACGTACGCGAGGAGCAGCAGGAGCATCGCGAACGCGGCGGGCCGGACGGGTTCGTGGTAGCGGACGAGTCGGGGCGGCAGCGGGGTCCGCCGGGAGACGAGGAGGGCGACGGCGAGCACGCCGAGGATCCACAGGAGCCCGTAGAAGAGCGTGGGTCCGGTGTCGGTGCGGAAGCCGACGGTGGGGTTCGCGGCGTCCAGGAGGTCGCCGAAGAGGTCCATGAGGGCGTTGTCGGACGTGCCGCCGCCGAGGGTGAGGGGGAAGTCGTGGCGGGCGAGGGCCGAGAGTCCCGCGAGGGCCGCCAGCCAGAGCACGACGACGCTCGCCGCGCGGAGCAGGAGTTCACGGGTGGTGGTCACCGCGTGGTGGCGCAGGGGGCGCAGGAAGCAGAAGCCTGTGACCAGTGCGCCCACCAGGGTGACGGTGAGCGGCATGGCGGTCAGTTCGGCCTGGGTGCCGGCGAGGGCTCCCGCGTCGCCGGAGAGTTCGACCTTGCCGCCCGAGGCCATGACGACGACCGCGGCGAGGACGGCGGCGAAGCCGCCGGGCAGGTCGGCGGCGCCCGCGGCCCAGAGGCCGAGACCGGCGACGACGCCCATCGCGACGAGCCCGGCGACCACGGCGGCCAGGGCCTGGAGGACGACGCGGGCGTAGGACCCGGCCGGGTTCGCGGAGGACCGCGCGGAGGTGGGGAGCCGACTGCTCGTCACCCTGCCCACGCTAGTACCGGTGCCGGGGGTCCGCTTGCGGACGAAGGGCCTCCGCTTGCGGGTGGACACCGTTCGGCACACACAATGGGCGCGGAACGGAAGAAAGGGAAAAACGTGACTTCCCACCCGCCGTCCGGCCCTCCGTCGGTTCCCCCCACAGGTCCCCCCTCGGGCCCCCTCTCGGGTCCGAGCACACGCCCGGGAAGCGCCGGCCCCCCACCGCCGCCCGGACCGCCCCCCGGCCCGGGGGGTGGCGGGTCCGGCGGCTCCTCCGGCGGATCCGGCGGCGGTGACTCCGGCGGCGACTCCGGGAATGGCGGCCGCGGCCCGGCCGGCGGCGGTACGGGCGGCTCCGGCAAGGGCGGTGGCGGTCCCTGGTGGCGCTCCGTCCCGAAGGTCGCCTCGGTCACCGCCGTGCTCGTCGCGGCAGCGGCCCTGGCCGTCGTCCTCACCAACCGCTCCGGCGACACCGATCACGGCACCACGGGATCCGGCGGCGAGGTCTTCCTGCAGAACGCCTCCGCGGCGGGCCCCGACCCGTTCACCCCCTCGACGGCGCGCACCGACGGCGGTTCCGCCCCGCCGGCCTCGCTGCCGCCCCGTACCGCCACGTCCGTTCCCGAGGTGTCGGGGTCGACCCCGGGTCTCTACGGCGGCACGAAGTCGGTCTCCAGCTGCGACGTCGAGCAGCAGGTCCGCTACCTCTCCGGCGAACCCACGAAGAACGCGGCGTTCGCCTCCGTCATCGGGATCCCGCCCGCCGACGTGCCGGACTATCTCAGGTCCCTGACCCCGCTTCAGCTCCGGGTCGACACCCGGGTGACGAACCACGGCTTCCGCGACGGCGCGCCGACCACCTACCAGGCGGTGCTCCAGGCCGGCACGGCGGTCATGGTCGACGGCCACGGGGTGCCCCGGGTGCGCTGCGCCTGCGGCAATCCGCTGTCCGTCGCGGTGCCGCAGAAGGCCCCGCGCACGACGGGCACGCCGTGGCAGGGCTTCAGCTCCCAGCAGGTCGTCGTGGTGGCGCCCTCGGTGACGGTCGTGAACGTCTTCGTCGTGTACGACCCCCAGGACGACGTCTGGTTCGCGCGGCAGCACGGCGACACCGGCGGGCACGACCGGCCCGCCCCGCCGCCGCCCCGGCCGCCCACGGTCTCCCCGTCGACGTCCTCCTCGCCGTCCACGTCCAGCTCGTCCCCGTCTTCGCCGGTGCCGTGCGTGACGGTGACGGGCACGGAGACCCCGACGCCGAGCGGCGGGACCACCCCGTCGCCGTGCCCCTCGACGCTCTCCCCCTCGGCGTCGACGTCCTCGCCGGAGACGCCGTCCGACTCCTCCAGCCCACCGGACTCGTCCCCCGCCACGGACTCGTCGAGCCCGGACTCGGTCGCGCCGGAGAGCCCGGCGGACCTCACGAGCCAGTCGCCGCAGGCGGACGGCTCGGCGGCGGCCGTCTCCCCGATGGCGTCCGGCACCCGCTAGCCGCGTCGACCCGCGGCGTTGTCGACGCGGGTGAGGGGTGGGTGTCCGTCGCGTGCGGTGTGGCAGCGGTGGTGGTGGTTGTCGGTGTGGAGGAGGTGCCAGGGCTCCGGCTAGAGCGTGCGGCACCCGGGCCCGGTGGGTCCGGTGCCGCGTCCGCCCCGTACCTCCGTACCGGTCCGTCCTTCCGGTACGGAGGTACGGGCGTTCCGCCGCAGGACGCGGGCCTCGCCCGGGAGCAGCAGCGGGCCCGGCACGGCCAGGACCGGACCGGTCGCGCGGCGCAGCGCCGCGCGCAGCACCGGCCGGCGGCGCAGCCGGGCGAGCCGGCCCCGGCCCGGCGCCGAGCCGAGGACCAGCAGGTCCCCCGGGCGGTCCGCGACCGCGCACAGCGCGGACGCCGGGGCGCCCCGGATCACCCTGCCCTCGAAGGGGAGGCCCGCGGGGACGCCGCCGAGCCCGTCGAGGAGCGCGTCCTCCAGGCGTCGCCGGGCGTCCTCGCCCCACAGGCGCGCCCAGGCCCGGTCGGGCGCCCGGGCGAAGAGTCCTTCTCCCTCGGGGGGTTCCCAGACCAGTACAGCCAGGAGCGGCGCGCCCTCGCGGCGGGCCAGGGCGGCCGCGTGCCGCAGGGCGGCGAGCGAGGCGAGCGAGCCGGTCACGCCGACGACGATCCGGCCGCCGCCCCGCGGGGACGGGCCGGTCATGCCGGTTCGCAGGCGTGGGCGCGCGGCGCGGTCGTCGCGGCGCGGCGCTCCGCGGGGGTGCGGGCCGTCCTGGCGCGCAGGGTCCGGAGCCAGGCTCCGATCGGCAGCGGGCGGGCCGCCCGCTCCTCGGCGCGCAGCTGCCACATCCGCTCGTCGCGGTCGGTGAAGTGTCCGGACATCGGTCGTCTCCTCTCCCTGGGGACGTGGCCACCAGGCCACTGGAAAGGACTCTGTACTCTTATTGGCCCGGACAGCAGAGCCAATGAGGAGTGATTGGCATGGCAGTGGCACGTGTGGTCCACACCGCGGACCGGACCCTGACGGGCCGGCAGCTCGCGTCGCTCCTCACCCCTCCCCCGGAGGGCAGGTTCGGGTACCGGGAGCTCGCGCGGGCCGTGCGGGAGGCGTTGCTCGACGGACGGGTGGCGCTGCGCCTGCGGCTGCCGGCCGAACGGGAGCTCGCCGCGGTGCTCCTGGTGAGCCGGACCACCGTGACGGGGGCGTACGACCTGCTGCGGGAGAGCGGTTACGCGCACAGCCGGCGCGGCGCCGGCACGTGGACCGCACTGCCGGACGGGCAGGCGCCGACCGTTCTCGGTGCGTTCCAGGACGACGCCGGCGCGACCATCGACCTGGCCCTCGCCGCCCCGCAGGCACCGCAGGAGGAGCTGTCCGCCGCGCTGGCGGCGGCCGCCGCCGAGCTGCCGCGCTACGCGGGCTCGCAGGGCTACCACCCGTACGGACTGCCCCCGCTGCGCGCCGCGATCGCCGCGCGCTACACGGCGCGGGGCCTGCCGACGCTCCCGGAACAGATCCTCGTCACGACCGGCGCGCAGCAGGCCGTCTCGCTGGTGCTCACGCTGCTCGGGCGGGCCGGCGACCGGGTGCTCGCCGAGAACCCCTCGTACACCAACGCCCTCGACGCGATGCGCGGGCGCATGCTCCGCATCACGCCGGTTCCGGTGACGGAGGCCGGCTGGGACACCGGGCTCGTCGACGCGGCGCTGCGACAGACCGCCCCACGTCTGGCCTATCTGATCCCGGACTTCCACAATCCGACCGGGCGGCTGATGCCGGCGGAGCAGCGCCGGGAGCTCGCCCGGTCCGCGCGGGCCACCGGGACCTGGCTGGTGGTCGACGAGACGCTGACGGACATGGCCCTGGACGTGCCGGCGCCGGTGCCGTTCGCGGCGGCGGCCGGCGGGGGCGACGGCGAGCAGATCGTCTCCGTGGGCTCGCTGAGCAAGAGCTGCTGGGGCGGGCTGCGGGTCGGCTGGGTGCGGGCCGCGTCCCGCGTGGTGTCCGAGCTGGCCCGGGTCCGGATCACCGCCGACCTCTCCGGTTCCGTGCTCGACCAGCTGGTGGCCGTCGCCCTGATGGACCGTCTCGACGTGATCCTGCCGCGGCGCCTCGACGAGCTGCGGCTGCGGCGGTCCGCGCTGACCGACGCCCTCGCCCGCCACGTGCCCGAGTGGCGGTGGGCGGTGCCGCCGGGCGGGATGTGCCTCTGGATCGACCTGGGCCGTCCGGTCGCCTCCTCCCTTGCGGGCCGCGCGCTGCGGCACGGGGTACGGGTGGAGGGCGGGGCGCGGTTCGGGGTGGACCCGGGCACGCACGAGCACCGGCTGCGGATCCCGTTCACGCTCCCGGCCGACGTGTACGACGCGGCGGCGGAGCGGCTCGCGGCGGCTCTGGACGGCGCCCCGGGGCGCTTCGCCGACCCGGCCCTGCCGGACTGGGTGGCCTGACCCGGCACCGCGGGGGCCGTGCATCGCGGGGCCATATTCGGATGCCCGGTCCCCGGTGGTCCGTGTACGGTCCACCGAGTGGAACCACTGACCGACAAACAGATCCGCGCGTCCTTCGTGAACTGCACCAAGGGCGAGGCGGCGCGCCTCAAGCTGCCCCTGGACTTCGCCGAACTCCCCTGGGAGGACCTGGACTTCCTCGGCTGGGTCGACCCGGGCGCGCCGCTGCGGGCGCACCTGGTCGTACCGCGCGAGGACGGGCCGCTCGGGGTGTCGCTGCGCGTCCCGGCCACCGGGCGGACCAGCGCCGTGAAGTCGAGCATGTGCCAGGTCTGTCTGACCGCGCACGCCTCCTCCGGCGTCACGCTCCTGGTGGCACCGCTGGCGGGCAGCCGCGGCCGCGAGGGGAACACGGTCGGGATCTACCTGTGCGCGGACCTCGCGTGCTCCCTCTACGTCCGGGGCCGGAGGCAGCCGAAGCTGCGCCACCGGCGCCACGAGGAGTCCCTCACCCTCGACGAGCAGGTCGCCCGTCTGACGGGCAACCTGGACGCGTTCCTCGACCGGGTGACGGCGGGCTGAGGGGCGGGACGGCGTCCCGGCTCAGCGGAAGGCCTGCTCGCCGGTGAGCGCCTTGCCGATGACCAGGGAGTGGACCTCGCTCGTGCCCTCGTAGGTGAGCACCGACTCCAGGTTGTTGGCGTGGCGCAGCACCGGGTACTCCAGGGTGATGCCGTTGGCGCCCAGGATCGTGCGGCACTCGCGGGCGATGGCGATCGCCTCGCGCACGTTGTTCAGCTTGCCCACGCTGACCTGTTCGGGGGTGAGCGTGCCCGCGTCCTTGAGCCGGCCGAGGTGGAGGGCGAGGAGCATGCCCTTGCCGAGCTCGACGGCCATGTCGGCGAGCTTCTGCTGGGTCAGCTGGTAGGAGGCGAGGGAACGGGCGAAGACGACCCGGTCCCTGGCGTAGGAGATCGCGGTCTCCAGGCAGTCGCGGGCGGCGCCGAGGGCGCCGAAGACGATGCCGAAGCGGGCCTCGTTGAGGCAGCCGAGCGGGCCGGAGAGGCCGCGGGCCTCCGGGAGCATCGCGTCGGCGGGGAGGCGGACGTCCTCGAAGACCAGTTCGCTGGTGACGCTGGCCCGCAGCGAGAGCTTCATCTTGATCTCGGGGGCGCTGAAGCCGGGGGTACCGGCCGGGACGAGGAAGCCGCGCACGCCCTCCTCGGTCCGGGCCCAGACGACGGCCACGTCGGCGACCGAACCGTTGGTGATCCACATCTTGGTGCCGTTGAGGACCCAGTCGGAGCCGTCCCGCTTGGCGTTGGTCCGCATGGCGCCGGGGTCCGATCCGGCGTCCGGCTCGGTGAGGCCGAAGCAGCCGATGTACTCGCCGGCCGCCATCTTCGGCAGCCAGCGCTGCTTCTGCTCCTCGGAGCCGTACTTCCAGATCGCGTACATCGCGAGGGAGCCCTGGACGGAGACGAGCGAGCGCAGTCCGGAGTCGACGGCCTCCAGCTCCAGGCAGGCGAGGCCGTACGCGACGGAGTTGGTGCCCGCGCAGCCGTAGCCCTCCAGGTGCATGCCGAGCACGCCGATGCCGCCGAGGGTGCGGGCGAGCTCGCGGGCGGGGATCTCGCCCTTCTCGAACCAGCCGGCGACGTGCGGCCGCAGCTCGCGGTCGGCGACGGCGCGCACGGTGTTCCGGATCTCCCGCTCCTCGTCGGTCAGGAGTCCGTCGACGGCGAGCAGGTCGAAGGGGTGGACGGGGGTGGACGGCGACTTCACGGACGGCCTCCTGGCGACTGTGGCAACTCGGCGAGCCGAAGCGTAGCGGCAGATCGGATATTGGATCCAGTATTGAAAATCCGACACCCGAGCCCTACGGTCCGATGGGATCCGATCACCGGTTCGCCGGGATCCGATCACCGGCCGCCGGGGTCCGGCCGCCACTCTCCGGTATCCCCAGCGGGAGCGAGGAACGCCGCATGCACGCAGATCAGCCGGGCACACCGGAGACGCCACCGGCGAACGGCGGCGCCCTGTCGGGAATCGTCGTCGCCGACTTCGGCCGGGTGCTGGCCGGGCCGTACATGACGATGCTCCTCGCCGACCTCGGCGCGGACGTGATCAAGATCGAGCGGCCGGGCTCCGGCGACGACACGCGCGCGTGGGGCCCGCCGTTCGCGGCGGGCGAGGCCACGTACTTCCTCGGCGTGAACCGGAACAAGCGCTCCGTGTCGCTCGACCTCACGGACCCCGAGGACCTGGCCACGGCCCGCGCGATCGTGGACCGCGCGGACGTCCTCGTCGAGAACTTCCGCCCGGGCACGATGGAGAAGCTCGGCCTGGGGTACGAGGACGTGCGCTCGGACAACCCCGGGCTCGTCTACTGCTCGGTGACCGGCTTCGGCACCGCCGAGGGCGCCCGGCTGCCGGGCTACGACCTCCTCGTGCAGGCCATGGGCGGCCTCATGAGCGTGACGGGAGAACCGGACGGGCAGGGCACCAAGGCGGGCGTCGCCCTGGTCGACGTCATCACCGGCCTCCACGCGGGCCTCGGCATCCTCGCCGCCCTGCGGCACCGGGAGCGCACCGGCGAGGGCCAGCGGGTCGAGGTCTCCCTGCTCACCTCCCTCCTCTCCGCGCTCACCAACCAGGCCGCCGCCCACCTCGGGGCCGGGGTCGTGCCGCGCGCGATGGGCAACCGGCACCCGAGCATCGCGCCCTACGAGGTGTTCGAGGCACGGGACCGGCCGCTGGTCCTCGCCGTCGGCAACGACCGCCAGTTCAGGACCCTGTGCGCGCGGCTCGGACGACCGGAGCTCGGCGAGGACCCCCGCTTCGCGACGAACACGGCCCGGGTCGCCCACCGGGAGGAGCTGGTCGAGGCCCTCGCCGCCCCGCTCGCCACCCGCACCGCCGACGCCTGGTTCGAGGAGCTCACCGCGGCCGGCGTGCCCTGCGGGCCGATCAACGACCTGGCGGCCGCCTTCGACCTCGCCGACCGCCTGGGGCTCGCCCCGCGCGTCCCGGAGTCCGCGGCGGGACCCGGTCAGGTCGCCCACCCGATCCGGCTCGGCGCCACCCCGCCCTCCTACCGCACCGCTCCCCCGCGCCTCGGCGAGCACACCGACGGCGTGCGGTCCGAGCTGGGACGAGCTGTCCACAGGGCGTCGGCGGGGAACAGCGGCGCGTAGGAAGATGGTCGGCACCGGCGGCGGGGGCCGCCACCGGCGACGTGAGGGAACGGAAGGTCACAGGCGATGAGCAGCGCGGTGCAGAAGCGGCGGCCGCAGACCGCCCAGCAGTTCGTCCTGGAGGAACTGCGGCGCGCCATCACCAGCGGGGAGCTCAGGCCCGGCGGTCCGATCCGTCAGGAGGCCCTGGCGGCCCGGTTCGAGGTGAGCCGGGTGCCGCTCCGGGAGGCCCTGAAGGCCCTGGAGGCCGAGGGCCTCGTCGTCCACCACGTCCACCGGGGCTACTTCGTCGCGGAGCTCTCCCTCGCCGACCTGGAGGAGATCTACCGGATCCGGGAACTCCTGGAGACCGAGGCGGTCCGCACGGCCGTGCGGCGGCTGCCGGAGGGCACGGTCGGGACGCTGGAGGGGATCCAGCGCGAGGTGGAACGGGCCGCGGACGCGGGGGACGTGACCGCCATGGCCGCGGCGAACCGTCGCTTCCACTTCACCCTGATCGAGGCCTCCGGGATGCCGCGCCTGGTCCGCCTCATCACGACCCTGTGGGACTCCACCGACGCGTACCGCTCGCTCTACTACACCGACGCCCCGCACCGTGAGCAGGCCGTGCGGGAGCACCGGGCCGTGATCTCCGCCCTCCGCCGCCGCGACGAGGAGGCCACCGTCGACCGGCTCGACGAGCACCGCGCCCACGCGGTGGCGGCGCTGCGCGAGGTCCTGGAAGCCCCGGCAGGGGACTGACCTCACCCGGGCGACGGGGCCCTGCGCCCCGGAGGGAGCGGCCTCACCCCGCCGCGCCCGGCCCGCCGCCCGTGCGCCGGACCGCGCCCGCCCCCACGAGGAGCGCGGACACGACCGCCAGGGCCCAGGGGGCGCCGTCCGACGCGTACAGCGGGTCCGTGAACATGCTCGCGGCCACAAGACCCAGGAAGACGCCCGCCGCGAGGAACCCGGTGCCACGGGGCATGGCGTCCGCCGTACGCCAGTCCCTGCGCGGGATCCACAGCCGCAGCAGCTCCGCGGTCATGACCAGCGCCACCAGGCGGCCCGCGACGACGAACCACAGGGGCGTCGCGGCCGTCACACCCGCGCCGAACAGCGCGGTCACCGCGAAGAAGGCGACCGGCACGAGCCAGCCCAGGCTCGCCCGGACGCCGGACGCGGTCGGGACCCCGGCGGATTCCACGGCCTCGCCGCCCTCCCGCACCCCCGCCTCCGGAGCGCGCGGGGCCGGGATCACCGGCGGGGCGGCGGTCCCCCGGGCCTCCGGGGGCGCCGGCAGCGGGCGGAGCGCCCGGGAGCGCGCCCGGCGGTCGCGGAACCCGAGATCGCCGTACCGGTCGACGTGGGCGGCCAGTTCGGCCCGGAGGGCGAGCAGCCGCTCGGCCGTCTCGTCGAACGCGGCCCTGCGCCGCGCGGCCTCCTCGGCCGCCTCGCGCTCGGCCGCGGTCAGCGCCGCCAGGCGCTCGGCGTGGAGCCGTTCGGCTTCGGCGCCGGCGGTCTCGGAGGTCTTGGGGAGTTCGGCGAGCTCCGCCCGGAGGCGGGCCCTCTCCTTCCCGACGATCTCCTCGATGCGGTGCCGCTCGTCCGGCGGCAGTTCGTGCGGCGCGCGTGCCTCGGCCCGCGCGACGGCGGCCCGGCGCCATTCCATCAGGGGTCTGCCCCGGTGCTCGCCGATGCCGTTGATGTGGACCTTGCGGCCCTGGGTGCGGTGGATGTAGAGGACGTCGCCGCCGCGTCCGCCGGGGGCCTTGCCCCAGCTGACGCGGGTGAAGTCGGCGGCCGTCCTGATGCCCTGTGCCGCGAGGTCGCGGACCAGTCCGGCGCCGACGCCGTTCACCTCGCCCGCCGTCAGGCGCGTGCCGCGCAGGGACCGTTCGACGGCCTCGCGACGCAGTACGGCGAGTGCCCGGCGTTCTTGTCCGGCCCGCTTCCCGTCGAGGCCGTTCAGCTCGGCGGTGAGGGACCGTTCGCGCCTGGCCCGCTTCTCGTGGACGCGTTGGAGCGCCTTGCCGTGCCGTGCCCCGGCACGGGACCGCTCCGCCGCCTCGCGGTCCAGCCGCCGCCGGTCCCCGAGCTCGAACGGGCGTCGTGCCGCGAGGAGTCGGCGGTGGGCCCCGACCGACTCGACGAGCCGTCGTCGCTCGGCGCGCGTCTCGGCCGGGTCGGTGGCCCGGAGTGGCGTGGTGCTGTCGATCACAGGTGGCTCTTCGGGGGACTCGTGAGAACAGGAGATCTCGGTGAGAACGGAAGATCTCATTATCGCCAACGGCCCGCCACCGCTCCGAGCACGCACGGAGCCGGGCCACCGTCCCGACGATCGAGACGCCACCGTCCGCATCGCGGACGCGACTTGTGAGCCGGACGCCGCCGGGGCAAGGATGCCCGCATGACTCCCGCCCTCGTCTCCCGCCGCCACGTGGATCTTCTGCGTGTCGCGGGGATGCTGTGTCGGTCCGAGTCCTGTCGCCACGTGGCCTGTTACCGCACGGCCTGACGTCAGGCGAACCGCCCCTGAGCCCTCCTGCGGCTCTCCGCACGTCCTCGTACCGCCGGCCGTCCCGCGACGCCGGCCGTTCGTGCCGCCCCTGACGCCTCTCACGGCCCCGTCCTCCCGGGCCTCCTTTCACGCTCCCCGCGCCTGACGGGGTGCCACGCGCACCCGTCCGGGCCCCGCTCCTCCCCGAGGTACGTCCGCATGTCCTCTTCCACCGCACCCGTCCTCCACTGGTTCCTGCCCACCGGCGGCGACGGCCGCGACCCCGGCGGGGTCACCGCCGTCCAGGGCCGCTCCGCCGCCGCGACCCGCCGCGGGGCCGACCTCGGCTATCTGGCCCAGGTGGCCCGCGCGGCCGAACAGGCTGGATTCTCACGGCTGCTGACACCCGTGGGCCTCGGCTGTGTGGACCCGTGGGTGCTGACCTCGGCCCTCGCCGCGGTGACGGAACGAATCGGGTTCCTCGTCGCGTTCCGCGCCGGGCTCACCCAGCCCACGCTGATCGCGCAGCAGGCGGACACCTTCCGGCGCCTCTTCGGCGACCGCATCGCCCTGAACGTGGTGACCGGCGGCGACCCGGTGGAGCAGAAGGCGTACGGCGACCACCTCCCGAAGGACGAGCGGTACGTCAGGACCGGAGAACTCATGCGTGTCGTCCGCGAGTTGCTCGACGGGTCGGCCGTCACCCTGAACGGATGCCACGTCCGCGTGGAGGACGCCCGCCTGGCGGCGCCCTCCCTCGGCACCCCCGTCCCCCTCTACTTCGGTGGCGCCTCCCCGGAGGCCGAGGAGGTCGCGGCGCGCCACGCCGAGGTGCAGCTGCTGTGGGGCGAGCCCCCTGCCGCCGTCGCCGCACGCGTCGCGCGGGTACGGGCCGGGGCCGCGCGGGCGGGCCGCACCCTGCGCTTCGGCATCCGCCTCCACGTCATCACCCGGGACACCTCCGCCGAGGCCTGGCAGGAGGCCGACCGCATACTCGCCGGCTTCGACCCCGAGGCGGTCCGCGCCTCGCAGGAACGGTTCGCCCGTATGGACTCCACCGGGCAGGCCCGGATGACCGCGCTGCACGGCGGTTCCGCCGAAAGCCTGACCGTCGCGCCCAACCTGTGGGCGGGCATAGGCCTCGTCCGCGAGGGCGCCGGGACCGCGCTCGTCGGCTCGCACGACGAGGTCGCGCGGCGGCTCTTCGAGTACGGGCAGGCCGGCATCGACGAGTTCGTCCTCTCCGGCTACCCGCACCTCGAAGAGGCCTACCGCGTCGGCGAGGAGGTGGCGCCCCGGCTGCGGGCGCTCACCGGAGCGACGGACGGGCAGGTGGCGGCATGACCGTCGTCGACACCACGGGCGAGCAGGCCCCGGACGCCGCAGGGAACCCGTCCGGCGACGGATCCGGCCAGGCGCCCGGCAAGACCCCCCGGAACGCCCCCGCCTCCGCCCGGCCGGACCGTGGCACCCGGGCCGGGGTGGCCGCGCTGCGCTGGGGCGCGCTGCGGCTCCTCGCGCTCGTGGTGCTCCTCGCCGCGTGGCAGGCGGTGGTCACCGCCGGTCTCTGGCCCCGGGTCCTCGTCCCCTCCCCCGGCTACGTGTGGCAGGCCTTCGTCCGGGCGTCGACCGTCCACGACGGGGTGCGCGGCATCAGCGACCACCTGCTCGTCGAGCATCTGGCGGTCTCCCTGCGCCGGATCGCCATCGGCACGGGCTACGCCGCCCTCGTCGGCATCCCCCTGGGGCTGCTGATCGGTGCGGTGAAGCCGCTCGCCGTGGTCCTGGAGCCGGCCGTCACCTTCCTGCGTACGCTGCCCCCACTGGCGTACCTCTCCCTGCTGGTCATCTGGTTCGGCATCGACGAGTCCCCGAAGATCTGGCTGCTGCTGATCGCCGCCCTCCCGCCGATCGCCGCCGCCACGGCGGCCGCCGTGCGGGGCGTCCCCGCCGACCTCGTGGAGGCGGGACGGGCCCTGGGCGCGGGCCCGGCGGCGCTGCTCTTCTCCATCCGGCTGCCCGCCGCGCTGCCGGAGATCCTCACGGGGGTACGGATCGCGGTCGGCATCGCGTACACCTCCGTCGTCGCCGCCGAGACCATCAACGGCGTCCCCGGCATCGGCGGCATGATCCGGGACGCCCAGCGCTACAACCAGACCGACGTCGTCATCGCCGGGATCATCGCGATCGGCCTCTCCGGGATCGTCCTCGACGCGCTGTTCAAGGGCCTGGAGCGAACCGCCGTCCCGTGGCGCGGCCGCGCCTGATCCCCGGCTTCCCCCCTTCACCCGATTCCCCTCCCGTCCTCCCCGAAGGAACCGTCATGCCCTCGTCCCGTCGCGGCGCCGTCCTCACCGCCTCCGCCACCGCCCTGCTGCTCGCCCTGTCCACCACCGCCTGCGGCACGGGCGGCGACTCCGGCGGAGACAAGGGCGGCAAGGTCCGGGTGCGCATCGCCTACCAGGCGATCCCCAACGCCGATCTGGTGGTGAAGAACCAGAAGCTCCTGGAGAAGGCCCTGCCGGACGCCGACGTGTCCTGGGTGAAGTTCGACTCGGGCGGCGACGTCAACACCGCGGTCATCGCCGGGGCCGTGGACCTCGGGCTCCTCGGTTCGAGCCCGGTCACCAAGGGTCTGTCGGCGCCGCTGGACATCCCGTACAGGGTGCTGTGGATCCACGATCTGATCGGTGACAACGAGGCGCTCGTCGCCAGGAGGGACATCGCCTCCGTCGCCGCCCTCAAGGGCCGCAAGATCGCCACCCCCTTCGGGTCCACCTCTCACTACTCCCTGCTCGTGGCGCTGGAGTCGGCCGGCCTGAAGGCCTCCGACGTGACGCTCGTCGACCTCCAGCCACAGGACGCGCTCGCCGCCTGGCAGCGGGGCGACATCGACGCCGCGTACGTGTGGACGCCGAGCCTGACCGAGCTGAAGAAGGACGGGAAGGTGCTGGTCACCAGCCGTGCGATCGCCGAGCGGGGCAAGCCGACCGCCGACCTGGGGGTGGTCACCGACGCGTTCGCGGCGAAGCACCCGGAGATCGTCGACGCCTGGCTGAAGGCGGAGGACCAGGCCGTGAAGCTGGCCGAGAACGATCCCGCGAAGGCGGCCGGCGCCATCGGCGCCGAGCTGAACCTCGCGCCCGACGAGGCCCGCAAGCAGCTCGCCGAGCTGGTGCTGCTCACCGCGAAGGAGCAGCAGGGGGCGCAGTACCTCGGCACGCCGGGGGCACCGGGCGCGCTCGCCGCGAACCTGCACGACGCCGCCGTCTTCCTCAAGGGGCAGAAGGCGATCGACGCCGTCCCCGAACAGGCGGACTTCGCGAAGGCCCTCGCGGTGAAGGAGCTCGCCCGTGTCGCCCGCTGAGTCCGGGACGGGCGCCGCGGAGTCGGCGACGCGCGCCGCCGTGCCCGGGACGGGCGCCCTGGGCACGTCCTCGGCGGGGGTCGCCGACATCGCGCTCGTGGACGTGGGTGTCCGGTACGGCTCCGCCAAGGCGCCCGTCGTCGCGGTCGACGGTGTGTCCCTGTCCGTGGAGCCCGGCGAGTTCGTGGTGCTCGTGGGCCCCTCGGGATGCGGCAAGACGACGCTGCTCCGGCTGGTGGCCGGATTCGAGGGGCCCGCGACCGGGGCGGTGGAGGTACGCAGGAAGGTCGGCGTGGTCTTCCAGCGGCCGCGTCTCTTCCCCTGGCGCACGGTGGGCGGGAACCTCGCCTTCGCCCTGGCCCGGCACGGTGTGGCCCGCGCCGGGCGGGCGGCCCGGATCGAGGAGTTGCTGTCCCTGGTCGGCCTTCCGGGCATGGCGGGGCGGCGGACCTGGGAGCTCTCGGGCGGGCAGCAGCAGCGGGTCGCGATCGCGCGGGCGCTGGCGGCGGAGCCCCAGATCCTGCTGATGGACGAACCGTTCGCCGCGCTGGACGCGCTGACCCGGGAGCGTCTCCAGGAGGAGGTGCGCACGCTGGCGGCGGCGACCGGCACGACGGTCCTGTTCGTCACGCACTCGGCCGAGGAGGCCGTCCTCCTCGGCTCGCGGGTCCTGGTGATGGCGGCCGGGCCCGGCCGGGTGGTCGCCGAGGTGCCGGTGCCCCTCCCCCGCGACCCGGCCACGGACGTCGCCTCGCTGCGCGGCGATCCGGCCTTCGCCGCCCTGCGGGCGGACCTGGCGGCGGCGACGCGGGACGCGGCGGCGGCCTGACGGCTCCGGGGCCGGTGGCGGCGGCGGCTTCCGGGCCGCCCCCAGCGGCTCGCCGGCCGGTGTTCCGAGCCGATCACGGCCCGCGCGGTGCACAGAGGCTGCGGTTACCCTGTGCGCCGGACGCGAGGAGGAACCATGGCGCGGATGCCGTCGGCCGAACGACGCAGGCAGCTGGTCGAGGCGGCGATCAGGGCGATGACCAGGGACGGGGTCGCCCGGACCACCACCCGGTCGATCTGCGCCGAGGCGGGTGTCTCGCTCAGCGTCTTCCACTACTGCTTCGACTCCAAGCAGGCGCTGCTCGAAGCCGCGATCGAGTCGATCACCGGCAACTACGTGGCGCGCGTGAGGAACGCGGTCGAGCCGGGGGCGACGCTGCGCGAAACCGTCCGGCGTGCTCTGCAGACGTACTGGGACCATGTCACCGCCCACCCGGGCGAGCACATGCTGACGTACGACCTCACCCAGTACGCCCTGCGGGAGCCGGGGTTCGAGCATCTGGCGCGCGCCCAGTACGAGCAGTACGTGGCGTCGGCGGCGGCGCTGATCGAGCAGGTCGGGGGGCAGGGCCGGGAGCCGCGCGTGCCGGTGGAGGTGCTCGCGCGGTATCTGGCGGCGGCCATCGACGGGCTGACCCTGCAGTACCTCGTCCTCCGTGACCCGAAGGCGGCCGCCGAGCACCTCGATCTGACGGCCGATCAATTCGTGGCCCTGATCGCGGGTTGACCGGTCATCGGGCTCTTCGGTTCTTCATCAGGTCATTTGACCCGGACTCTTGACTCGTACCCCCGGTAACGCGATCCTCGGGGCGCCGGTACACCCCCACCGCCCGGAGGCATCGCCCACCATGACTCGACCCATCCCGCGCGGACGCGGCGGAAGATCCGCCCTCCTCGCGCTGTTCCTGGCCCTGGCCGCGGTGCTGTTCGGCTCCGCGCCGGTCCCCGCCGCCGCCGGCGGTACGTGGTGGGAAGCCACGTCCCGTCCGGCTCCCGACTCACAGATCAACGTCACGGGTGCGCCGTTCACGGGAACGGACGCGCAGGGCAAGGTGCGCGGGTTCGTGGACGCGCACAACCACCTCATGTCCAACGAGGGCTTCGGCGGCCGGATGATCTGCGGGGCGACGTTCTCGCAGGCGGGTGTCGCCGACGCCCTCAAGGACTGCCCCGAGCACTACCCGGACGGCTCGGGGGCGCTCTTCGAGCACCTCACGGGCGGTGACAACGGAAAGCACGACCCGGTCGGCTGGCCCACGTTCAAGGACTGGCCCGCCAACAACTCCCTCAGCCACCAGCAGAACTACTACGCCTGGGTCGAGCGCGCCTGGCGCGGCGGCCAGCGGGTCCTCGTCAACGACCTGGTGACCAACGGTCTCATCTGCTCGCTGCTGCCCCGTGACCGCAGCTGCGACGAGATGACCGCGATCCGTCTGGAGGCCCGCAAGACGTACGAGCTGCAGGACTACGTCGACGGGATGTACGGCGGCCCCGGCAAGGGCTGGTTCCGGATCGTCACCAGCGCCGACCAGGCCCGCTCGGTGATCCAGCAGGGCAAGCTCGCCGTCGTCCTCGGCGTGGAGACCTCGGAGCCCTTCGGCTGCAAGCAGATCCTCGACGTCGCCCAGTGCAGCCAGGCGGACATCGACAAGGGCCTCGACGAGCTGTACGCGCTCGGTGTGCGCAGCATGTTCCTGTGCCACAAGTTCGACAACGCGCTCTGCGGCGTCCGCTTCGACAGCGGGACGACGGGCGTGGCGGTCAACATCGGCCAGTTCCTCTCGACGGGCACCTTCTGGTCCACCGAGAAGTGCGCGGGCCCGCAGCACGACAACCCGATCGGGCTCGCCGCCGCGCCGGCCGCGATGGCGGAGAAGCTGCCGGCCGGGGTGAGCGTCCCCTCGTACGCCTCCGACGCCAAGTGCAACACCCGCGGTCTCACGCGGCTCGGGGAGTACGCCCTGAAGGGCATGATCCAGCGCGGCATGATGCTGGAGCTCGACCACATGAGCGTGAAGGCCGCCGGGCGTGCGCTCGACATGCTGGAGGCCGAGGAGTACCCCGGCGTCCTGTCCAGCCACAGCTGGATGGACCTGGACTGGACCGAGCGGCTCTACCGTCTCGGCGGTTTCGCCGCCTCGTACATGCACGGCGCCCAGGGTTTCGTGGGTGAGGCCGCGCAGAAGGCGGAGCTGCGGAAGAAGTACGGCGTCGGGTTCGGCTACGGCACGGACATGAACGGCGTCGGCGGCTGGCCGGGTCCGGTCGGGGCCGACGCGCCGAACGCCGTGAAGTACCCGTTCCGCAGCTTCGACGGCGGTTCGGTCATCGACCGCCAGGTCACCGGTGAGCGCACCTGGGACCTCAACACGGACGGCGCCGCGCACAACGGTCTGGTGCCGGACTGGGTCGAGCAGATCCGGCTCACCCCCGGCGGCCAGAGCGTCGTCGACGAGCTGTCGCACGGAGCGGAGTCGTACCTGACGACCTGGAAGAAGACGGAGAACCACGAGCCGGGCGTGAACCTGGCGGCCGGGCGGCCGGCGTCGGCCTCCACCACCCAGTGGTGGAACCCCTTCGTGAACTTCTCGCCGGGTCTCACCGTCGACGGCGACACGGGGACCCGCTGGGCCAGCGAGTGGTCGGACGACCAGTGGCTCCAGGTGGACCTGGGCTCGGTGCGCCGGGTCGGCAGGGTCACGCTCGACTGGGAGCGGGCCTACGCGCGCGCGTACCGGATCGAGCTGTCGGAGGACGGCACGACCTGGCGGGACGTGTGGTCCACGGACGCGGGTGACGGCGGCTACGACACGGCGACGTTCGACTCGCAGTCGGCCCGCTACGTGCGCGTCCACGGCGTGAAGCGGGCCACGGACTGGGGCTACTCGCTCTACGAGGTGGCCGTCAACAGGTCCTGATCACCACGGGAGAGGGGCTGCCGGATCCGTACCGGATCCGGCAGCCCCTCTCGGCGTCCGGGGGTGTCAGCCGGCCGTCGGGCCGGTCCAGTCGGCGGGGACGCGGGCGAGCCGTACGCGCTGGGGGTGGTCGCCGACATCGACGGAGGCCACCCGCAGGCCGGTGGCGAAGTCGATCGCAGTGACCCGGTCGGCGCCGCTCTCGGAGACGACGCACGACCGGCCGTCGCCGCTCACGGTCGCCCAGTACGGCTTGGAGGCCTGGACGAGCGGGCCCTGCTGGAGGGTGTCGCGGTCGACGACGGTGGCGTAGTCGTCCATCGTCCCGGCGACGCACAGCTTGGAGCCGTCCGGGCTGATCGAGAGACCGTGGTGGCGCGAGTCGTTGACCCACGTGGTGCGGTCGGGGTCGGTCGCCGGGTTGCCGGGGAGGTTCTTGAGGCGGGTGATCCGGTCGGACTCGATGTCGTACTCCAGGAAGCCGTTGAAGAAGGAGACCTGGAAGTAGATCTTCTTCTCGTCCGGGGTGAAGACGAGCGGACGGACGGCGTCGGAGAGGTCACCGCGGCCGAAGGCGTCGAGGCGGGACCGCATGTCGATGACGCGGACGGTCTCGAAGGTGCGGGCGTCGACGACGGTGATCCTGCGGTCGCCCTTGGTCCAGTCGAGCCAGGGGGCGTCGAGGGCGGTGGTGACCTCGCCGATGGACATGTTCCAGAGCAGGCCGTCGGAGGTGAAGACGTTCTCGTGGGGCTTGTCGCCGGTCGTGAAGGAGCCGACCTGCCGTCCTGTGGCGATGTCGAGGACGTGCACGGTGTTCGCGGTGGAGGCGGAGACCGCGACACGGGTGCCGTCGGGCGAGACGGCCATGTGGTCGGCGCGGTATCCGGCCACCGGGAAGCGCCAGTTGATCCGTCCCGTCCGCAGGTCGAGGGAGACGACGTCGGCGAAGCTGGGCCGGGAGACGACCATGGCGGAGCCGTCGGGCGTCGCGTACATGTCGTCGACGAACTGGTCGTGCCCCTCGCCCGGACCGGTGCGCACGCCGAGGAAGAAGGCCAGCTTGAGGGGGTTCAGATAGATCTCGCGGAGGCGTTCCTCCTTGTCGGGGATCACGTTCACCCGGCCGATCCGGTGGAGGTCGCCGCGGGAGGAGATGACGTCGGCGGTGCCGTCCCAGTTGTTGCCGACGAACATCACCTCCCGGAGTCCGGCGGGGGCGGCGGCTCCGGTGCCGCCCGTCGCGGTGACGAGCGCCAGGGCGGCCGTGAGGGCGCCGAGGAAGCGGCTGGTCCGGGACGTTCGGGGAGAGGGCATGGGGGTCCTTCTTCCTTGGCACGACGACGACTTACCGGAGGTAACCATGGTCGTGTCGAGCCCACAAGACCCTGGAGCCCACCCCTCCGCGTCTCCCCTCCCGCCCGGTGCGGGATCATGGACACAGGAACGCAGAAGGGACGGATCGGACGATGAGGCACCGCAGTGTCGCGGACCTGATGACCCCCACCGCCGTCGCGGTGCAGCGCGGGACGTCGTTCAAGGAGATCGCGCGGCTCCTCGACGAGTACGGCATCACCGCGGTCCCCGTGGTCGACGAGGAGAACCGGCCGGTGGGCGTCGTCTCCGAGGCGGACCTGCTGCGGAGGCACACGGCGAAGGACGGGCCGAGCTCGGCGGAGGCCATGATGTCGAGCCCGGCCGTGACGGCCCGGCCCTCCTGGACGGCCGTCGAGGCGGCCCGCCTGATGGAACGGCACCGGGTGAAGCGGCTCCCGGTCGTGGACGCGGAGGGCCGGCTGATCGGGGTGCTCAGCCGCAGCGATCTGCTCCAGCTGTTCCTGCGGCGGGACCGCTCGATCCAGGAGGAGATCCGCGAGGACGTCATCGTCCGGATCCTGCGCCTGTCACCCTCGGCCGTGCACATCGACGTCGACGAGGGCCGGGTGACGCTGAGCGGCACCCTGGAGCGCCCGGGCCTCGGCCCGATCCTGGTCCGGCTGTGCGAGACGGTGGACGGGGTGGTGGAGGTCGTGGACCGGATGACGTCGGGGGAGGACGGGGGCGGGCCGCAGGAGGACGGGGGCCGGAAGACGTCGGGGGAGGACGGGGGCGGGCCGCAGGAGGACGGGGGCCGGAAGACGTCGGAGGAGGACGGGGGCGGGTCGTAGGAGGACGGGGCCGGCTTCGGAGGGCGAGGGCGCGTCCCGCGCGTCTCAGGAAGGCGAGGGCGGTTCGGGCGCGCGTCTCCCCGGGGAGCCCGGCGGGGCGTCACCGGCCCGTCGGGCTCCCGGAGCGGGTGGCGGTTCCGTCAGGACACCGCCTCCGGCCAGCCGTACCCGGGGCCGGTGTGCTGGGGTACGGTCCCCGCGCCCACCGCCTCCATCTCCCGGTTGGCCTCGCGCATGAGCTTGCCCGCCAGGTCCTTCATCGCCCGGCTCGCGGCGAGTTCGTCGCCGATCGCCGGCACGTCCACGTCCGCCGGGTTGCACCGCGCGGAGCCGTGGCCCGTGAGGGTCGACGTGCCGGTGCTGAGCCGCGCCTCGGCCTTCGTCCTGCCGCTCTCCTCGGTCAGTTCCAGGCCGACCTTCCATTCCAGCGTGCGGGTCATGGTCCGCCTCCTCGCATCGCCGGGCCACGCGGAACCGAGGCGCGACCCCTTCCGATACCTCCAGGATCCATCGGCGGGGCCGGGAACGCGCGGGGACGGGACACCCCAGGGGGTGTCTTGTCGATCAGGCCGGATCAGGGAGCGGCGTCTGGTGCCGTGCATCGCAAGGCGGAGGAGGGAGGCAACGCGGAGCGTTGTCGACCGACGACAACGCGGCGAGGCGCGGTGCCAGACGCCGCGAGCCCGGCCTGATCGGCAAGACACCCCCTAGGGTGCGCGGAAGAGACGGGGGAAGCGCGGGGCCAGCCAGGGCTTGCGGCCCCAGCCGAGCGCCCTGCCCCGCGCGATCACCGGCCAGGGGTCGATCCGCCCGAGGCCCAGGAGGAGGAAGGCGACCGGCTCCGTGAGGATCGTGCAGTCGGGGCGGGCGGGCGGCTCGTGGTCGGTCCGGACCGTGCCGTCCGTGACGGTGACGCCGAAGCCCGGGCCGCCGCCCCGGAGCCGTACGGCGAAGCTCGCGGTCAGTCCGGCGACGGCGGCCGGGTCGGCGACCCGGGGCATCGCCTCGACCATGAACGGCAGGGTGAGATCGACCCGGCGGGCGTCGAGCATGTGGGGGCGGTTCAGGGCGAGGGCGAGGTCGTAGCCGTGGCCGAGCATGTGCGTCAGAAGGTACGAGCCGAGGACGGCCGGGGTCATGCGGCCGAGCGGCGTGGAGAGGAGCTCGGCCGGGTCGCGTTCCTCGACGGCCGCGAGGAACGCCTCGGCCTGGGCGGTGATCATCTCGGCGAGCGGGCCCGGCGCCCGCTCGCCGAACGCGGCGAGGGCGTGTTCGTTGGCCTCGGCCAGGCTGCCGGGGGTGCCGTCGCCGTAGGGCCGGTCGTGGCCGGCGGCCAGGTCGGCCATGAGGACGTTCGCCTGCGCGAGGTGCGCGGCGGCCTCCCCGACCGTCCAGGTGGAGCGGGGCACGGGAAGCAGGCCGGTGTCCGCCGGCCGTCCGCCGGGTGACGGGGTCCGCAGGACCGCCGCGATGTCGTCGGCGGTGCCCCTTATCGCCTCGGCAAGCCCTGCGGGGAGCACCCCGGGAAGCACCTCGCCCGTTCGCCGCGTCATGGTTCCGCCCCTCCCTGGCCCCGGCCGCTCCCCGTGGAGCACCGGTGGGTCAGGGGACCGTACCAGCGAGTAGCCCCGCCTGCACCGGTCGCGGGCGGGGACTTCTCGGGCCAGGGGCCCGGACGTCCGGGGAGAGGCCGCCCACCCATAGGAGTCTCGTTAGGCTGGGCGCATGCGACATAAGGATTCCGATGGTGTGGGCGGTGGTGCGGCGCAGCCGGTGACCGATCTGAACCTGCTGCGGACCTTCCTGGCCGTCCACCGTTCCGGTTCGTTCACCGCCGCGGCCGGGCTGCTCGGGCTGTCGCAGCCGACGGTGACCACCCAGATCCGCGCGCTGGAGCGGCAGACGGGCCGTGAGCTGTTCGAGCGGCTGCCGCGCGGTGTCGCCCCGACTCCGGTCGCGGACGATCTGGCGGCCCGGGTCGCCGGCCCGCTCGACGCGCTGGCCGCCGCGGCCGGACACGAGGCCGCGCCCCACGAGCGGGCCGCTCCCGTCCATCTGGCGGGTCCGGCCGAACTGCTCTGCACGCGCGTCCTGCCCGTGCTCGCCCCGCTGACCGCCGCGGGGGTACGGCTGCGGGTCGGCCAGGGGCTGACCGAGCCGCTCCTCGACGAGCTGCGCGCGGGCCGGCACGACCTGGTCATCGCCACCTTCCGGCCGCGCGGGCGGGCGCTCACCGCCGTGCCGATCGCCGACGAGGAGTTCGTGCTGGTCGCCGCTCCCGAGTGGGCGGACCGGGTCGGGGAGCGGGTCGGCCGGGAGGGGCCGGCCGCGCTGCACCCCGTACCCCTGGTCGCGTACGCCGAGGACCTGCCGATCGCGCGCCGCTACTGGCGGCACGTGTTCGGGTCGCGTCTTTCCCGCCCCGCCGCCCTGACCGTCCCCGATCTGCGCGGGGTCCTCGCCGCGGTCGTGGCCGGAGCGGGGTTCAGCGTCCTGCCGCGCTATCTCTGCTCTGCCGAACTGGCCTCGGGCGCCCTCGTGCTCCTGCACGAACCGGAGGACCCGCCGATCAACACCGCCTACCTCGTGCAGCGTCCGGGCCGCCCCGACAACCCCGACGTGAGCCGCGTACGGGACCTGCTGACGGAGGCGGGGCGCTCCTGGTGACCCCGGGGAACGTCGTCGGCCGCTGCTATAACCGGAGCATGATCTACCACGTCGTGATGCCCGCCGAATGGTCCGCCCGACCGGAGGAGCCGTACGCCCCGGCCTCCCTCGCGGAGGAGGGGTTCGTCCACTGCTCCCCCGACGAGGCGACCACGCTCGCCGTCGTCAACGCCTTCTTCCCCGAGGCCTCCGGGCCGCTCCTGGTCCTCCTGCTCGACGAGGGCCGGCTCACGGCGAGGACGGAGTGGGAGGCCGCCGTGCCCACCCCGCCGCCCGGTGTCCCCGAGGGGACGCTGTTCCCGCACGTGTTCGGGCCGATCGACCGCGCCGCCGTCGACGCGGTCCTGACGGTCGTCCGGGACGGGGACGGCCGGGCCGCGGGGCTCGCGAAGACCGGCTGACCGTGTCCGCCGTGGCACGCGGCGACGCGGACCGTCCGCGTGCTGCCCGTGATCCGCCTCGCGTTCCGCACCCGCGGCTCCGCCCCGCGCACCGCCTTCCCCGCACGGAGTACCTGGCACGGCGCCGGACCGAAGAGCCGCCACGCCGGAAACCACGCCGGTGGGCCCGCCCCGTGACGGCGCGCCGGGGGCCGCGCGGGCTCCGTCGCCGTGTGCGGTTCCCGCCGCTCTCGGTTAGACCTGGATCACAGGGTGTCGGCCGGCCCGCCGGAAGCCCCTCGTCCGGCGTCACTTGCCGCCCACCTCCCGGGAGGAAGTCGATGATCAGCCGTCGCAGCGTGCTCGGCGGGGCACTCGCCGCCGCAGGCCTGCCGCTCCTCGCCCCCGGCTCCCCCGCCGGGGGTGAGGCACACGCGGCGCAGGCCCTGCCCTCGGCAGGCCCCCGCCGCGCGCCCGCCCCCGTGCCGCCCGCGTTCACCACGGCCATGCCCGTCCCGCACGTCCTGCGCCCCCTCACCTCGACGGGCGGCGTGGACTACTACGAGCTGACCATCCGCAAGGCCACCGCCCAGATCCTCCCGGGCACCGCGACCGACGTCCTGACCTACGGCGGGCACTTCCCCGGCCCCGTCATCCACGCCCGCTCCGGGCGCCCGGTCCTGGTCCGGCACCGCAACGGCCTCGACATGCCCGCGGCCGTCCACCTGCACGGCGCGAGCGTCCCGTCCGCCTCCGACGGCAACCCGATGGACGTCTTCGCCCCCGGCGCCTCGCGCACCTACACGTACACCAACCGGCAGCCGCACGCCTCGCTCTGGTTCCATGACCACGCCCACCACATGGAGGCGGAGCACGTCTACCGCGGCCTGTCCGGCACGTATCTGCTCACGGACGGCCTCGAACAGCGCCTTCCGCTGCCCAAGGGCCGGTACGACGTGCCCATCACGCTGCGCGACGCCCGCTTCGACGAGAACGGGCAGCTGGCGTACACGATGTCCGACCGGGACCGCACCACCATCCTCGCCAACGGCAGGCCCACCCCCTACTTCCAGGTCGCGGCCCGAAAGTACCGCTTCCGGTTGCTCAACGGCTCCAACCTGCGGATCTTCGCGCTGAGCCTGTCCGACGGCACCCCGCTCACCCAGATAGCCTCGGACGGCGGGCTGCTCGAACGCCCCGTCGCCGTGCCCGTCCTCACGCTCTCGCCCGGCGAACGGGCCGACGTGGTCCTCGACTTCTCCCGCCACCCCGTCGGCACCCGGCTGGTCCTCACGAACAGCGGCCCCGGCAAGCCCGAGCAGGTCGGCAAGGTCCTCCGCTTCGACGTGGTGCGCACCGCCGAGGACCCCAGCAGCGTCCCCCCGGTCCTGCGCGCCCTGCCGCCCGCCTCCGCCCTGGCCGCCCCCGCCGTCACCCGCCGCGTCGATCTCAGCATGGACGAGGACGGGCGGCCGGACCCGCGGGGTTTCATCAACGGTCAGCTGTACGACCCCGATCGCGTCGACACCACGGTGGCCTTCGGCTCGTCCGAGATCTGGAACGTCACCAACACCAACCGGCGCGTCGCCCACAACTTCCATCTGCACCTGGTCCAGTTCCGGGTGCTCGAACGCGGCGGGCTGCCGGCGGGCCCGACCGAGGCGGGCCTGAAGGACACGGTCCGGGTGATGCCCGGCGAGACGGTGAAGCTGCACGTGACGTTCGACGGCTTCCGGGGCGACTACGTGTACCACTGCCACATGCTCGACCACTCGGCCATGGGCATGATGGCCACCTTCCGGGTCAGGTGACGGGCTCCTCCGCCAGGCCGCGCACGCGGCGGATCAGCCGTCCTCGGCGATCCGCTTGATCGCGGCCAGGCGGCGGTCCCAGTCGGAGGCGAGCGCCGACATCCAGCGGGCCGTCGCGTCCAGAGCGGCCGGGCGGACCGCGTAGCGGACCTCCCGGCCGACCCGGGCCGCCGTGACCAGGCCGGCGGCGTCGAGCACGGCGAGGTGCTTGACGATCGCCTGGCGCGAGACGGGCACCCGGGCCGCGAGGGAGGTCGCGGTGGCCTCGCCCTGCTCGGCGATCAGATCGAGCAGGGCGCGCCGGGTCGGGTCGGCGAGGGCCCCGAAGACACGGTCGGCGGGGTCGCTCACGGCTTCCTCCGTCACGCGGGCGACTGCTCGGCGCGCTTCTTGAACGCGTCGAACACCTGCGGCCAGCCGCCCGAGTTGTCGCGCACCGCCCGGGCCCGCAGATCCTCCGAGCCGGCGAGCGAGGCGAAGCCGCTCTCGACGACCTTGAGGCGGGTGCCCGGGCCCTCCTGGGTGAGGGTGAACTCGACGAGCGTGCTGTTGCCGTCGGTCAGGTCCTCGCCGGGGAAGGCGCTGGCCCAGCGGTAGGCGAGGTAGGTGGGCGGCGCGACCTTCTCGACCCGCACGGGGAAGTCCCCGTACTGCGGGTTCCGCGCCACCATCGTCTCGCCCTCCCGTGCCACGGTCCCGGCCAGGGTCGCTTCGTCGGCCACCCAGAATCCGGGCTGGGCGACCAGGGTCCACACCCGCTCCAGGGGCGCGTCGATCTGGATCTCGCGTTCGATCCGGTCCTCGCTCATGGGGGAATCCTCTCGCGTGGGATGGGCTCGCCGACGATCGGCCGGCCCCGAAATCGTGCAACTCCAGAGTTGCACATCACGCCACGAGGAGCAACCCGAGGGTTGCGCGTCACGGGCTCGCGGGGCCCGTACGGCGGGGGGAGACTGAAGGGGTAGCGCGGCCGGCAGGCAGGGGTGCCCAGGAGGAGTGGTCATGGGCGGCACGGCGGTGGAGACCCTGCGCGAAGCGCTGCGCGGCGAGGTGATCGGCCCGGAGGACGCCGGGTACGACGAGGCCCGCACGATCTACAACGCGATGATCGACCGCCGGCCGGCCGTCATCGCGCGGTGCGCCGACACCACGGACGTCCGCACCGCGGTCCGGTTCGCCCGCGAGAGCGGCATGGACCTCGCGGTCCGCGGCGGCGGACACAGCGGCGGCGGCCTGTGCCTGGTCGACGGCTCGCTGATGATCGACCTGTCCGGCGTCCGCTGGGTGCGGGTGGACCCCGAGGCGCGGACGGCCCTCGTCGGCGGCGGAAGTCAGCTCGGCGACCTGGACCACGAGGCGCACGGCTTCGGGCTCGCGACACCCGCCGGGATCATGTCGACGACCGGCGTCGGCGGACTGACCCTCGGCGGCGGACACGGGCACCTGACCCGCGCGTACGGTCTCACCATCGACAACCTCCTCGCGGCGGACGTGGTCCTCGCCGACGGCTCGGTCGTCACCGCCTCGGCCGACGAACACCCCGATCTCTTCTGGGCGTTGCGCGGCGGCGGCGGAAACTTCGGCGTGGTGACCTCGTTCACGTACGCCCTGCACCCGGTGGACACCGTCGGCCTCGGCGTCACCCTGTGGGAGCCGGAGCACATCGGGGAGGTGCTGCGCTGGTACCGCGAGTTCCTGCCGGCGGCCCCGGAGGACCTGAACGGCTTCTTCGCCACGCTGACGGTCGCGCCCGGGCCGCCCTTCCCGGAGGAGATCCACGGCAGGAAGATGTGCGGCGTGGTGTGGTGCTCCACCGGCGCGACGGACGAGGAGGGCCTCGCGAGGACGTTCGCCTCCGTCGGCGATCCGGCCCCGCCCGCCTTCCACTTCGCGACGCCGATCCCGTACCCGGCCCTCCAGTCGCTCTTCGACGAGCTGATCCCGAAGGGCCTCCAGTGGTACTGGCGCGGGGACTTCTTCGACCGGATCACGGAGGACGCGATCGACGTGCACCGCAGGTTCCTGGAGAACATCCCGACGGACCTGTCGACGATGCACCTGTACCCCGTCGACGCCGCGGCCCACCGCGTGGGCCCGATGGACACGGCCTGGGCCTACCGGGACGCGGTCTGGTCCGGCGTGATCGGCGGCATCAGCCCCGAACCGTCCGAGGCGGAGGCGATCCGCACCTGGGCGGTGGACTACTGGGAGGCCCTGCACCCGCAGTCGATGGGCGGCGCCTACGTCAACTTCCTCGGCGAGAACGAGGCGCAGGACCGGGTCCGGGCCACGTACCGCGGACACTACGACCGGCTGGCCGACGTGAAGCGGACGTACGACCCGGACAACGTGTTCCACCACAACCAGAACATCGCCCCGGCGGAGAGCTAGGGGGTGTCTTGTCGATCAGGCGTCCCAGGCGCGAGGCCGGTCCAGCTCCTCCCACTCGGGGCGGAGCAGCGAGAACACGGCGAGGTCGTGGCGGCGGCCGCGGTGGAGGCACGCGGACCGGCTGATCCCCTCCCGGGTGAAGCCGGACCTCGCGAGGACGGCGAGCGCGGGGACGTTGTCGGCGTGGGTCTCCGCCGTGAGCCGGTACATCGGGAGTTCGCCGAAGGCCAGGTCCACCACGGCGTCGAGGGCGGCGGTGGCGTGGCCGCGCCCACGGTGGCGCGCGTCGAGCATCAGCTCCACCTCGGCCGTGCCGTTGACCATGTTCTGGTTGGTCAGTCCGACGTAGCCGACGGGGACGCCGTCCGGAGGGAGGATGAGGAAGTCGTCGCGGTCGTCGTCATCGATGTCGCGCTCGATGCGCTCGCGCACGGCGGTGAGTGAGCGCGGCCAGATGCCCATCTGATGCATGACGACGGGGTCCGACCGCCAGCCGTGCACGAGTTCGGCGTCGTCCGTGTCGAGTGCCGCGAGGCCGACGGGCCCGGCCCGCCAGGCGAGCTCCCTCCCGGTCTCCGCGTCCTGTTCGTCGCCCGCGATCCTGATGTCTTCGGTCATGGGCGGATGCTAGGGGCGCTCCCGGGCCCGGGACCACCGGGTTTCACCGCCGCACGGTCACGAGCACCGCGCCGCCCTGCGTTCACCTCCCGGTCGGTCCGACCGCCGCGGGCGCCGCGGGCGCCTGCGGCGGGGCGGGCTAGTTCGATCCCATGGCCTCGGCGGCCCGCTTCTCCATCTCCTCGGGGGAGACGTCCTCGACGTGCGTGGAGACGTTCCAGCGGTGGCCGAACGGGTCCTCGAACTGGCCGGTGCGGTCGCCGTAGAACTCGTTCTTCACCGGCGACAGCTCCTTGGCGCCGCGGGCGAGGGCATCGGCGAAGACCGCGTCGACGTCCTCGACGTACACGTGCAGGGTGACGGGCGTGCCGCCCACGGCCTTCGGGGAGCGGAAGTTCATGTCCGGGAACTCGTCCGCGAGCATGATGAGGGAGTTCCCGAGATCCAGTTCGGCATGGCCGATGGTGCCGTCGGGCGCCGGCATCCTCATGCGCTCGGTCGCGCCGAGCACGGCGACGTAGAAGTCGATCGCGGCCGCGGCCCCGTCGACGCAGAGGTACGGCGTGACGCGCGGGTATCCCTCGGGGATGGGTGGGACGGTCACCGGTCTCCCGCCTTTCCGGACAGGGGCGATCGACGCCGACCGCCGTGTGCGACCACTGATATCCCGAACCCTCGGGTGGCGCTCCGGCGCCGCGCGGCGGTCCGGCACCGAATCGCCCTGACGGGGGCCGCGGGCGGCCCGGCCGGTCAGCTCGGGCGCGGCGCGAGCCCGGGACGGGTCGGGTCGGCGGTCGGCCGCTCGACGCCGGGCGGCCGGGTCAGCCGCACCGTCACGGCGGGTGCGCCCGGCCGGACCGGGACGTACAGGGGTCCGGCCGGGTGCCGTTCCTCGGGCTCGGGATCGTCGTCGTACCGGAACAGGCACATGGGGTGCTCCTTGGCGGGGGGAGGGTCGGCCCCCGGACGCGGGGAGGCGATCCGGGGGTGGCACCGAAGCTATCCCCGGTCCGGGGCCCGTCCGGCGGCCCCTGACGCGACCTTGACGAGGACCGGCGCACTCCATGCGGAGCCCTGACACACCCGCCCGGGCCGGGGTGACACCGTAAAGGGGTCGCAATGACGCCATTTATGCGCCATGATGGCACCACGAGCGGCGCACGCGTGGCCACACCGGCCAGGGTGGGCTTCACGGGACGATGCATCGACGGGGGCGGACGGATCATGGACACAGCGAGGAACCCGGAGCGGGCGGCGCCCGGCGCCCCCATCGCCTTCGCCCGCTTCGTGCTCTGCGGCGGCGGGGTCGGCATCGCCTCCAGCTTCGCCGTCACGGCCCTGGCCGGCCTGATCCCCTGGGCCCTCGCCAACGCCCTGGTCACCGTCGTCTCGACGCTCCTCGCCACGGAGCTGCACGCCCGCTTCACCTTCGGCGCGGGCGGACGCGCGACCGGGCGCCAGCACACGCAGTCGGCCGGATCCGCGGCGGCCGGGTACGCGGTGACCTGTCTGGCGGTGTTCGCGCTGTCATGGCTGGTGGAGACCCCCGGTGCGCTCCTTGAGCAGGTCGTCTACCTCTCGGCCTCCGCGCTCACCGGTGCGGCACGGTTCGCGGTGCTGCGTCTCGTCGTCTTCGCACGGAACCGTTCGCGGGCGGCGGCCACCGCCCCCACCACCCGCCCCCTGCCCGCGACCGTGGCCCGCGCCTCGTCCCCGGCGGACCCGGCCGCGCTCTGCCGCGCCGCCTGACCCTCCACCGGGCGCCCACGGGCCGCGTACAGTGGGGGCGGGCGCGACGTGATCACGAGGAGTACCTGTGACCGCGGTCAGCCTTGAGCACGCCACCGTCCCCGCCGACACCGGCGAGGTGACGCTGCTGATAGCCCGCCGGGTGGAGCCCGGCCACGAAGCCGCCTTCGAACAGTGGGCGAAGGGCATCCTCGACACCGCGGCCACCTTCCCCGGCCACCTCGGGTACGGGCTCTTCCGGTCCTCCGGCGGCGACGCCCCCTGGTTCCTCGTGCACCGCTTCCGGAACGCGGAGGCCTGTCGGGCCTGGCAGGAGTCCCCCGAGCGGGCCGCCTGGTTCGCCGACTGCACGGGACACCACCACACGGAGATCGCACGGCGCAGGCTCACCGGGATGGAGACCTGGTTCGCGAAGCCGGGGTCGACGCGGCCCGCGCCGCCCCGCTGGAAGATGGCGATCAGCGCGACGCTCGCGATCTACCCGATCTCACTGCTCGGCACCCTCTTCCTCACCCCGCACCTCACCGCCCTGCCCGTACTGCTCAGCAGCGCCGTCGTCGCCTGCGTCTTCAACGTTCTGATGACGTACGTGGCGATGCCCACCGTGAGCAGACTCCTGCGCGACTGGCTCACGCCGTAGGGGCGCCCGGGGGTGCCTCCCCTGCGGTGGCCGCCAGGGCCGCGGGGAGGCCGTTCAGCCGCAGGCGGGTGGCGCCGCGCAGATGCGGGAGGTCGTGGGCCGGTTCCGCGGAAGGGGTCAGGAACGCGGCCTGCTCGGTCCAGCGCAGACGGGTGCCGTCGCCCTCCGGGTGCAGCTCGACGGTCACGAGCGACGACCATCGGGGCACGTCGTTCACGCGGGAGGTGTACGCGAAGACGATCCGGGCGTCCGGGGTGATGTCGAGGTACGTGGACGCGTAGGCGAGTCGCTCCGGCTCCGCGTCCGGGACCGGGAACACGCTGGACGCGACCTCGCCGCCGCCCACGGTGAAGTCGTGCCGGTACGTGGCGTGGCGGCCCGGCATCCTGAACCACCTGCGCCGGACCGTGTCGTCGGCGAACGCCCCGAACACCGCACCCGGCGGCACGGCCTGCAGGGACTCGACCGTGAACGTGTCGTACCGCGCCTCCGGCGCGGGGTATCCAGGAAGGGTCATGCTCACCTCATGCGATGTGGGGCGGATCGGGGCGGGGCCCCGTGGTTACCATCCGTATGTAACGGGGGTGCGGCAGCCACGATCAAGGCCCCGCCGATACGCACTTCGAAGTCAGCAACGCACGGGAAGGGAGCGGCACCTTGGCGTCCTCGCCGCGTTCCGGTCCCGCGTCCGCCGGGCCTTCCCCGGAGTGCGCGGCGACCATCGGTCTCGTGCGCAACGTGCTCGCCCGCGTCGGGGACAGATGGACCGTCCTGGTCGTCACCACGCTCGCCGAGGGACCGCTGCGCTTCACGGCCCTCCACGAACGGATCGACGGGGTGTCCCAACGGATGCTGAGCCAGACCCTGCGCGCCCTCACCCGGGACGGACTGGTCACACGGACCGCGTACGCGGAGATGCCCCCTCGCGTCGAGTACGCGCTCACCCCGCTGGGCCGCTCGCTCGGCGGTACGGTCGCCCACGTCGTGGGGTGGGTACGGGAGCACCAGGGGGAGATCGTCCGGAACCGCGAGATGTTCGACGGGCCGGACGACGAGGCAACCCCGGGGGCGGCCGACGCGTCCTCCCCCACATGACGCGCCGGCCGCAGCCTCGGCCGGCCCCATCTGACAGGACACGCGATGAGTGACAAGGCCCGCATCCTCTTCGATGCGCTCGACCTCGACCAGGACGGCACGCTGACCCGTACCGAGGTCATCCGGGCGCTGCGGGAGAAGGGCCCCACCCTCGCGGCGCAGGGAGTGATCCCCTTCTGGGGGGTCGGGGACGTCGACGACTCCGCGGCCCTCTTCGACGCGGCCGACCAGAACGGCGACCGTGTCCTGAGCCTGGAGGAGTTCGCCGCGGTGGTCGACCGCCGCTTCGGCTGGTGACCTCCTCCTCCCGGGTGACGGGAGCGGCTCAGGCGCGCAGCCAGGCCGCGGTGTCCGGCGGGAGGGTGCCTCCGGCGTCGAGCGGGCCGCTGGTGAGGAGGAGTTCGCCGTGGGCGGGGAGCTCCACCGGGGCGGCGGAGAGGTTGACCACGCAGATCAGGCCGTGGGCGCGGGCGAGGGCGAGGACGCCGTCCGCGGCGGGGAGCCAGGTGAGTGGTCCGTCGCCGAAGCCGGGCACGGTGCGGCGTAGCCCGAGGGCCGTGCGGTAGAGGGTGAGCATGGAGCCGGGGTCGGCGGTCTGCCGGTCGACGGCGTAGCGGGCCCAGTCGGCGGGCTGCGGCAGCCACGGCTCCGTCCCGGCGCCGAAGCCGTACGAGGAGGACTCGGCCTCCCAGGGGAGGGGCACCCTGCAGCCGTCGCGGCCGGGGTCGGTGCCGCCGGAGCGGAAGTGCATGGGGTCCTGGATGCGGTCACGGGGGATGTCGGCCTCGGGCAGGCCCAGCTCCTCGCCCTGGTAGAGGTAGACGGAGCCGGGCAGGGCGAGGGTGAGGAGGGCGGCGGCGCGGGCGCGCCGGGTGCCGAGCTCCAGGTCGGTGGGGGTGCCGAACCGTTTGGCCGCGAAGTCGAAGCCGGTGTCGGTGCGCCCGTAGCGGGTGGCGGTGCGGGTGACGTCGTGGTTGCAGAGCACCCAGGTGGCGGGGGCGTGGACGGGGGCGTGCTCGGCGAGGGTGTCGTCGATGGTGGCGCGGAGCCGCGCGGGTTCCCAGGGGCAGGCGAGGAAGTTGAAGTTGAAGGCGGTGTGGAGCTCGTCGGGGCGGAGGTAGCGGGCGAAGCGTTCGGCGTCGGGGAGCCAGACCTCGCCGACGAAGACACCGCCGTACGCGTCGGCTATCGCGCGCCAGGACCGGTAGACGTCGTGGATCTCGTCCTGGTCGATGTACGGGTGGGGGTCGACGCCCTCGACGAAGTCGCGGAGGCCGGGGTCCTTGGTGAGGAGGGCGGCGGAGTCGATGCGGACACCGGCGACTCCGCGCTCGAACCAGAAGCGGAGGACGTCCTCGTGCTCGCGGCGGACGTCGGGGTGCGACCAGTTGAGGTCGGGCTGTTCGGGGGTGAAGAGGTGCAGGTACCACTCTCCGTCGGGGACGCGGGTCCAGGTGTCGCCGGAGAACTGGGAGGGCCAGTCGTTGGGCGGGAGTTCGCCGTGTTCGCCGCGGCCGGGGCGGAAGTGGAAGCGGGCCCGTTCGGGGCTGCCGGGTCCCGCGGCGAGGGCGGCCCTGAACCAGGCATGCTGGTCGGAGACGTGGTTGGGGACGATGTCGACGATGACACGGAGGCCGAGGTCGGCCGCTTCGGAGATGAGCTTCTCGGCCTCGTCGAGGGTGCCGAAGGCGGGGTCGATGGCGCGGTAGTCGGCGACGTCGTAGCCGCCGTCGACCATCGGGGAGGCGTACCAGGGGGTGAACCAGACCGCGTCGACGCCGAGTTCGGCGAGGTGGGGCAGTCTCGCCCGGACGCCCGCGAGGTCCCCGGTGCCGTCGCCGTCGCCGTCGGCGAAGCTGCGCGGGTAGACCTGGTAGATGACGGCGTCGCGCCACCAGTCGGTGGTGCGGGACGGGTCGAGGGCTGCCACGTGAGGGTCCTTTCGGGCAGGGGTGGGTGCGGTGGAGGTGAGGGGGTGGGGCGGGTCAGCCCTTGAGGCCGCCGGCGGTGAGGCCGCTCATGATGTTCCGCTGGAAGATCAGGAAGACGACGAGCGTCGGCAGCGCGGCGATGGTGAGGGCGGCGATGAGGATGTTGACGGGGACCCCGTTGGAGAGGGAGTAGATGCCCACGTTGAGGGTCTGCTTGCCGGGGTCGGGGAGCGTCAGCATCGGCCAGAGGAAGTCCTTCCAGACGCCGACGACCGCGAAGATCGACACGACGCCGAGGATCGGCCGGGAGATCGGCAGGACGATCGACCGGAGGATCCTCAGGGGGCCGGCGCCGTCGATGGAGGCGGCGTCGAGGAGCTCCTTGGGGATGGAGTCGAAGAACCGTTTCAGCAGGAAGATGTTGAAGGCGTTGGTGACGGACGGCAGCCAGATCACCCAGGGGCTGTTGAGCAGGTTGCGCTCCACGATCGGCACGTCGAGCACGGTGAGGTACTGGGGCACGACGAGGACGGTCGCCGGGATCATCAGGGTGGCGAGCATCATGCCGAGGACGGCCTTGCCGAGGACGGGCCGCAGCTTGGAGAGCGAGTAGGCGGCGGCGACGTCCAGGACGAGCTGGAAGGCGAGGGCGCCGAAGGCGTAGTAGAGGGTGTTGAACAGGAGGGTGGAGAGGTCCATGACCTCCCAGGCCCGGGTGTAGTTCTCCGGGGTGAAGGTGCCGGGGATCAGGGTGGGCGGGGTCTGGATGACCTCCTGGGCGTCCTTGAAGCCGCTGGAGGCCAGCCAGTAGAGGGGGCCGAGGAACACCAGCGTGAAGAGGACGAGGACGAGGCCGAGGACGATCCGGTAGGCGGCCCTGCCGCCGGGCCGGGCGAGCGTGGCGGGTGCGATGAGCGTGCGTGTGGACATGTGTGTCTCCCCGGTCCTACTCGTCCTCGGCGCGGCTGAGCTTGACGTACGCGGCCGAGAACCCGGCCAGGAGCACGAGCAGCATCAGGCCGAGGGCGGCCGCGGCGCCGTAGTCGTTGAAGCTGAAGGCGTACTGGTAGATGAGGTGGACGACGGTGGTGGTGGACCCTTCGGGTCCGGCGCCGCCGGTGAGCAGGAACGGCTCGACGAAGACCTGCATGGTGGCGATGACCTGCATGAGCAGCATCAGCGAGAGGACGAGCCGGGTCTGCGGGACGGTGACGTGCCAGATCTTGCGGAGGAGGCCGGCGCCGTCGAGTTCGGCGGCCTCGTACAGCTCGCCGGGGATGGACTGGAGGGCGGCGAGGTAGATGAGGGTCGCGCCGCCCATGTTCATCCAGGTGGAGGCGATGACGACGGCGAGCAGGGAGATGTCGGGGTCCTGGAGCCACTGCTGCGCGGGCAGGCCGAGGAACGCGAAGAGCTCGTTGAGGAGCCCGTAGCCGGGGTCGTACAGGTACTTGAAGAGGAGGACCGAGGCGACCGGGGGCAGCATGACGGGCAGGTAGACGAGGAGCCGGAGGTAGCCCTGGGCGTGGCGGAACTCGTTGATGACGAGGGCCGCGACGAAGGGGACGGCGAAGCCGAGGACGAGCGCGAAGGCCGTGTAGAGGACGGTGTTGCCCCAGGCCTGCCAGAAGGCGGGGTCGTTCGCGACGGTACGGAAGTTGTCGAGGCCGGCCCAGGTGGTGCGGCCGCTCTCGGTCTTCTGGAAGGCGAGCAGGAACTCGCGGACCATCGGGTACCAGGAGAACACCGCGAAGCAGAGGACGGCGCCGATGAGGAAGCCGTGGGCGGTCAGGTTGCGCCGCAGGGCCGTGGCGAAGTGCCCGGTGGCCGGGCGGGGCTCCACCTCGGGGGGTGGGGAGGGAAGGGGGTCCGCTCCCGCCTTGCTCGGGATCGTACGGAGGGCCGGCATCATCGCTCCTTGGTGCTGGTGCCGCTGCTGAGGGTGCTGGCGGGCGGGGCGGACCGGGCCGGCCCGCCGCCGCCCGGGCGGGTCACTGGTTGGCCAGGACCTGGTTGACCTGCGTCTCCGCGGTGGCGAGGAGCTTGTCGACGTCGGCGTCCTTGTTGGTGAGGAGTCCGGACATCACGTTGTCCAGGACCTTGTAGACCTCCTGGGCCTTCGGCGGCTCGGCCTTGCCGGCGACCGGGTTGTCCATGAAGGACTTGAAGTTGGCGACGGGCATCGTCGCGTTCCGGACGCGGTTGGCGTCGTCCGTGGTCTTCGACGCGTTCAGCCAGAAGTTGGGCTGGGGGACGCCGACGGGGAGGCCGTCGGCCTTGGAGCGCGCCCAGTCGAACTGGCCCTTGCCGACGGTGAGGTTCTTGTAGTTGAGCCAGGCGACGGCGGCCTTGATCCTGTCGGACGGGATGCCCTTCTTGACCATGTAGTTGTTGCCGCCGGCGAGGGTGTTCCGGCCGCCGGGTATCGGGCCCATGCCGAAGTTCTCGTACTTCGCGCCGAGTTGCTGGACCATGTACGCGATGTCGTCGGGGGCGGCGAGGAACATCCCGAGCTTGTCGGTGGCGATCTGCTTCTGGAGGTCGCCCCACTTGAGCAGCTGGGTCTTGCCCATGCTGTCGTCCTCCCAGCGCATGGCGTGGAGGTTCTTCGCGACCTGCTTGCCCAGCTCGTTGTTGAAGGCGGCCTTGGTGCCGCTCGGGTCGACGACGTCGCCGCCGAGGCTGTACATCTGGGCGGTGAAGTGCCAGCCGCCGGTGTTCCCGGCGCTGTACTCGCCGAAGCCGGAGATGCCGTCGCCGAGGCCCGCGATCTTCTTGGCGGCGGCCCGGACCTCCTCCCAGGTGCGCGGCGGGTTGTCGGGGTCGAGGCCGGCGTCCTTGAAGAGCTTGCGGTTGATGAGCAGGCCCATCGTGTAGTTGCTGGTGGGCAGGCCGTAGAGCTTGCCGTCCTGCTTGAGGGAGCCGAGGACGTGGGGGTCGATGTCCTTGAGGAGCGGCACGGACTTGTCGGTGACGTAGGCGCTGATGTCGGCGGCGCCGTCCTCGGAGAGGACCTGCGACAGGTCGGTGAAGTAGGTGTAGAAGACGTCCGGCTGCGACTTGGCCTTGAGCATCGCGGTGAAGCGCGGCGGCTCCAGGCACTGGCCGGGGGTGGAGCGGCCCTCGATGGTGACGTTGGGGTACGTCTTGTTGAACTCGGCGACGTCCGCCTTCCATTCCCTGAGCTCGGCCGCCTTGGCCGCCGGCGGCATGCAGTCGATGGTGAGCGTGACCTTGGTCTTGGGGTCGAGGGGCGCGGAGGGGTCGGAGGACCCGCTCGTGTCGGCTCCGCCGTTGCCGTTGTCGCCGCTGCTGCTCGTGCCGCAGGCGGCGAGGGCGGTGAGCGTGAGGGCGGAGACGAGGGCGACGGCGGCGGGTCGGCGGGTACGGCGGAGCCGGGCACTTCTCATGAGTGGTCCCCTTCGGGCCTGGGCGTGGAGGTCACCCCACTCGGGTGCGTGGGTGGGGTGCGCCACACTCAACCACCGGCGACAAGTGAACGCAAGATATCGCGCTGATTTCGTAAATGCTCGACAGTGGAGCGCAACCCGGCATGTGGGGCCGGGCGGACCACATGCGGGTGAGGCCGGCGCGGACCGTCCGAAGCGGTGCGCGCCGGCCTCACCGGGGGCCGTGGGGCTACGGGTTGACGTTGATCCTGAAGGTGGAGGTGGTGTTGCGGACGTCGACGGCGTTGCCGCTCATCCGGAGCCCGTCGAAGGTCACCTCGCCCACCGCCGGGCCCTGGCCCGACTCGGGCAACTCGTTGGCCCACAGGCCGAAGCCGGACTTCGCGTCGAAGGCGTCACCGCTCTTGCGCGCCCCCGTGACGGAGATGTCGCTGAAGACGGTGTCCTTGATCGGGAACTGCGGCCGGCCGCCCACGTAGTTCGTCTGGAACATCACCCCGCTGTAGGTGGGGTCGACGATGTCGACGTGGTTGACCCGGATCCCCTGGAAGACCTTCGAGGCGGAGAAGACCCAGATGCCGGGGAAGGTCTGCGCGCCCCAGAAGTGACCGCCGGCGCGGACGATCGAGATGTTCTCGAAGGTCGTCGGACCGGTTCCGAATCCGTTCATCGGATAGCCGAAGTCCAGGGAGGAGATGGTGATCCCGGAGTAGACCAGGGTGTCGGCGATGTGGATGTTGCGGAAGGTGTTGTCGTAGCCGCCGTAGACGGCCACGCCCGCCGCCCGCCAGGTGAGCGTGCTGGTCAGGTTCTCGTAGACGTTGTTCTTCATGTCCGCGCCGCCCGCGTCGATCGCCGAGAACAGCGCGAAGCTGTCGTCGCCGGTCGCCCGTGCGTCGTTGTTGGTCACCAGGTTGTCCGTGGACCCGTTGGTCATGTTGATCCCGTCGGCGAACAGGTTCCGGATCCGCGAGTTCCTGATCGTGATCCGGTCGGTGTTGGCGCCCCAGTAGAGGCAGACGAAGTGCTCGTTCCAGATGTCGTCGATGACGATGTCCGACACGTTCGCGAAGTCGAAGACCTTGCCCGGGCCGTCGATCCGCGAGGTGTAGTTGCCGAAGAAGGCGAAGCCCTTGAAGAGCGAGCCCTTCGCCGAGGCCTCGGCGCGGAAGCCGACGTCCGTGTCGTCCTGCGTCGACGGCGCGTGGAACGTGGTGTACCAGGGCCCGGCGCCGACCACCTTCACGGCCTTGCCGTACACCTGGAACTTGCTCGACGTCTGGTAGTCGCCGGGCGGCAGGTAGACGCCCACCAGGGCGCCCGTGGTGTCCATGCGGACCCGGTCGAGGGCGTTCTGGACGTCCTGGTGGGTGAAGCCCGCGGGGACCGCGTACGCGGCCGGGTCGGGGTTCGCCACCGGCGCGACCTGCTCCAGGTTCACGAAGTCGATCGCGTACGTGGAGGTGTTCGCCGCGTCCTTCTGGAGCCGGATCCGGCTGCCGGCCGGCACGGTCTCGCCGAGCATCAGACGTGCCTCGTCGTAGATGTGCCGCGGGCCGCCCGCGCCCGGGGAGTTGCCGGGTGCGGTCTCGGAGCCGTACAGCCAGGCGTGCTTCGAGGTGAGCGGCAGGGCCTTCCTGAACACCCCGTCGACGTAGACGTCGATCGTGGATTCGATCCCGCCGCCGCCCGGGGCGTCCGGGATCGAGAAGCGGGTGACCAGGGTGTTCGTCGAGGCCCGGGAGGTGAACTCGACGTACTCGCCGGTCGCGTCCAGGTTCACCGCCCTGCGACCCGACGCCTCGCCCGCGATGTCGCCGACCGTGCGGTTGGGCCCGACGACGGTCGCGCCGCCGCCGGCGGTGCCGTCCTCCGCCTCGTACATGTCGTACGGCATGTTCGCGCCGCGCCCGACGAAGAGCGGCTGGGTGGCGGTGTTGTTCTGCCGCTTGACCGGCAGCTCGTTGGTGTCGTCGGCGAGGACCGTGCGGACGGTGTACGAGCCGTTCGCGGCCGTCCACGGGCCGAGGTTCACCACGGTCTGCGCACCTGCGGCGAGGGCGCCGCTGTAGGAGCCGGCGAGGGTCTTCACGGTGCCGCCCTGCTCGTTCAGCAGGGTGAGCGTGACGGCGTGGGCGCCGCCGGCGGTGGCGACCGTGCCCTGGTTGCGGACCGCGACCTTGAAGGTCACGGCGTCGCCCGCCGAGGGGCTGGAGGGCGAGGTGCTCACCGAGGCGACGACCGGGTCCGAGCTGTCCACCGGCCGCACCACGAGCGCGGTGGGGCTGGTGTACGTGTTGTCGGTCTCGTTCTGCTCGACGACCTGGTCCGCCTCGTCGGCGACGGCGCTGAGCTGGTACGAGCCGGCGTCGCGGGCGCCGATCGCGGCCGTCACGGTGGTCTGGGCCCCTGCGGCGAGCGCGCCCACCGCGGCGGTGGCGACCTTGGTGCCGCCGAGCCGTACGGCGACGCTGCTGGCCGGGGCGGCGGCGCTGCCGTCGTTGCGGACGGTGGCGCTCACCGTGATCGGGTCCGACTCGACGGGTGAGGCGGGCGAGACGGTCAGGCCGGTGACCCGCAGGTCCGGGTTGGGCGCGGGGACGCCGATCACCTGGAACTCGGCGATCTGGCCGGCCGGGGCGCCCGTGTTGGCGGTGATCCGTAGCTGCACGTCGGCCGTGCGGGCCGTGAGCGGGATCGTCACCTGGTTGCCGCTGCCGGGGTCGAAGGCGTAGCTCTTCGCGGCGACGAGGCTCGTGAACCCGGTGGCGTCCTGCGCGCGGCCGAGGACTTCGATCGTCTGGGAGCGGGCGCCCCAGGACGTGTCGGGGTTCAGCTTCAGGACGAGCCGGTCGAGGTCGGCGTCGGCGCCGAGCTTGACGGTGAGGGTGTTCGGGTAGCTGCCGCCCGCGCCTTCCCAGTAGGTCGCCGTGCTGTTGTCGTTGGCGTTGGCGGCGAGGAAGGTGTGGACCGTGGAGGAGGCGCTGATCGCCTTGGAGACGGCCAGGTTGGAGCCGGTGCCGCCGCTGCCGTTGCGGGTGACGCTGTTGCTCGCGCCGGACTGGTTGCCGGCCGCGTCCTTGGCGCGGACGGAGTAGGTGACGGTCGCGGAGGCGGGCTGGGCGTCGGTGTAGGTGGTGACGTTCCCGGCGACGGCGCCGCGCAGGACGTTGTCGGCGTACACCTCGTAGCCGGTGACGCCCGTGTTGTCGCTGGAGGCGGTCCAGGTCAGGCGGATCTGCCCGGAGGCCGGCTCGGTGAAGGCCAGGTTCGCGGGGGCCGTCGGCGCCTGGGTGTCCCCGGCGTCTCCGGTCCGGGTCACGGTATTGGAGTCGCCGGACTGGTTGCCGGCCGCGTCGCGCGCCCTGATCCGGTAGGACACCGTCTGGTTCGCCGGGCGGGTGTCGGTGAAGGTGGTGACGTTTCCGGCGACGCTGGTGAGCAGGGTGCCGTTGGCGTAGACGTCGTAGCCGGTGACGCCGGTGTCGTCGGTGGCCGCGGTCCAGGTGAGGCGGATCTGGCCGGAGGCCGGCTCGGTGTAGGCCAGGTTCGCGGGGGCCGTCGGCGCCTGGGTGTCCCCGGTCGTCGGCCCGTAGACCTCGAACTCGGAGAACTGGGCCGCACTCTGCACCGTGTTGGCGGTGACGAGGACGCGGACGTACCGGGTGGTGGTGGCTCCGAAGGTGATCGTCGCGCTGCGTCCGCCCGCCGCGTCGAAGGCGTACGCCTGGGCGGTGGTCAGGTCGGTGAAGGACGTGCCGTCGGTGCTGCCCTGGATCTTCAGGGTCTGGCTGCGGCTCTCCCAGCCGTCCGGCAGGCGCAGCACCACCCGGTCGACGCGGAGGGCGGCGCCGAGGTCGGCCTGGAGCCACTGCGGGAAGGCGCCTCCGGTGCTCTCCCAGTAGGTGGCGCGGTTGCCGTCGTTGGCGTTGGGCGCCGCGTAGGTCTGGGTGCTGCTGCTCGCGGCGAGCGTCTTGCCGGCGGCGAGGTTCGGGGAGGTGCCGTCGGCACCGTGCACCTCCAGTTCGGAGAGCTGGGCGGCGGTCCAGCCGGTGTTGGCGGTGATGTCGACCCGTACGAAACGGGCCTGGGCGGCCGGGAAGGCGATGGTGACGGTGTTCCCGGCGCCCGGGGTGAAGGCGTAGGTCGCCGAGGTCTTCAGGGTGGTGAACGCGGTGCCATCGGCGCTGCCCTGCACGGACAGCGTCTGGTTGCGGCTCTCCCACCCGGCCGGGAGCCTGAGCACCACCTCGTCGACGCGGGTGGCGGCGCCGAGGTCGGTCTGCACCCACTGCGGGAGGACGGAGCCGGAGCTCTGCCAGTACGTGCCCTGGTTGCCGTCGGTGATGTTCGCGGCGCCGTACTCGGCGTGCGCGCTGCTCGCGGCGGCGGGGTCGCCCAGGGCCAGGTCGGGACCGCCGGCCGCGTGGGCGGTCATCAGCGGACCGCCCAGCGCCAGGAGGCTCGTCGCGATCGCGGCGCCCAGGCACCGTGATCTCCAGTTGCGGATCCTCATCGCTCCTCGTTCTCTGCATGGGGGGATGACGTCCAGAAATCGCGCTCAAATGTCACTTCTTTGCGCGGGACGCTCAGAGAGTTCCAGAGGATCGTGGGGTCGTCTACCGCTTGGGCGTCGTGAGTTGAGAAGGCGTCAGGAGCCGTGCGGAGGCATGCCGAAGCGGCGGTCCGCCGGTGGGCGGACCGCCGTTCCGGGGCCTGGATCAGGGACGGTTCACGACGAACTGCGAGCCGGGTTCGACGAGGACGTCGCCCTCGGCCGTGTGCGCGAAGGTGACCCCCGTCAGGGTGGCGCTGCCGCGGGCCCCGCTCATGGCCAGGAGGCCGGAGCCATTGACCGTGCCGTCGATGCGGACGTTGCTGATCCGGACGTCGGGCATGGCTCCCCCGCCCGTCTTGAACTGGATGCCGTCATAGGTCGAGTCGACGATCTCGGTGTCCCGGATGGTGACGCCCGGGATGCCCTGCCCCTGCGCGAACAGGGTGATGGCGCCGAACTCCTGGTCCTCGTTCCAGAACGCGCCGCCGGTGCGGTGCAGCGCGTTGTCGGCGATGAGGGTCTGGCCGCTGAAGGGCAGCGGGTCGTGGTCGGTGGCGAGCATGATCCCCGGGTAGTTCATGGTGTCGGAGATCAGGTTGTTCTCGATGGTGTTGCCGTAACCGCCGTAGACCGCGATGCCGTTGGCCCGCCACGGGAGCTGGACCGTGTTGTTGCGGAAGTGGTTGTCGTGGCCGACGTCCACCGAGGTGTCCTTGACGTACTTGCTGGCCCAGACGGCGAGGGCGTCGTCGCCGGTGTTGCGGAAGGAGGAGTTGTAGACGGTGGAGTTGCGGGTGCCGTTGGCGAAGTTGATGCCGTCGGCGTAGGTGTCGCGGATCCGCATGCCGCTGAACTCCAGGCCGTCGCCCGGCCCCCACAGCTCGGGGATGTTGGAGTAGTCGCGGCCGACCCAGACGCCGACGTTGGCGTGCTCGATCCAGAGGTTGCTGATCTTCGTGTTCCTGCCGAAGCGTCCGTTGAGCCCGACGCCGCCCTCGGCGTTGCCGTCGCCGCCGCGGATGGTGCCGGAGCCGAAGATGGCGATGTCCGAGATCTGGGTGTTGTCGTCGATGTCGAAGCCGAAGTTGCCCTCGTGCGGGTGGTTGATGCCGCCCGCGTTCTGCGGCGGGGTCAGCGTGTAGAGCTGCGAGTGCCACATGCCGGCGCCGCGGATGGTGACGTCACGGATGCCGACCTGGTTGTACTGCCCGCGGTTCAGCGGGTCGTCGGTCAGGATCTTCTGCTCCTGCCGCCACTGTCCGGCCGGGATCCAGACGCAGTCGATCTCGCCCTTCTGGTCGGCGGTGACGGCCCGCTGGAGGGCGTCGGTGTCGTCGATGCCGTCGTTGGGCACGGCACCGTACGCGGTGATGGAGACGCAGCCGGCCGGCTGGGGCGTGGGCGGGGCCACCTGCTCCAGGTCGATCAGGTCGACCACGTAGAAGGACGCCCGGTCGTCGCCGTCCCGCTGGAGCCGGAACCGGGTGCCCGGCGGGTAGGACCGGGTGAGCAGCGCGTGCGACTCGTCGAAGAGCCGGCGGGCGTCGCCGCCGGGCCGGTTGGTCAGGCCCTCGGGGTCGTCGGTGGTGCCGTACAGCCAGCTGTGCTTCGAGGAGAGGGTCAGCTTCTGTACGAAGACGTCGTCGGCGTAGAGGCTGAGGGTGGCCTCCGCTCCCCCGCCGGCGGCGGCGTCCGGGATCGAGTTGCGGACGGTGAGGGCGTTGGCTTGGTTGACCGAGGTGAACTCGACGTACTGCCCGTTCCCGTCGAGCCGGACGGACCGGCGGCCCGAGGACTCGGTGGCGAAGTTCGTGTGCCCGAAGGTGCGCAGGCGGTCGGTGGTGAGCAGGGTGCCCTGGTAGCGGGCGTCCTCCGCCTCGTACTCGGTGTACGGGACGGCGGCCCCGCGGCCGACGACGAGGGACCGGCTGAAGACGTTGTTGTTCTCGTCGGTCTCGGTCACGGTGCCGGTGGCGTCGGCGGTGGCGGTCAGGGTGGCGCCGCCGCTGGTGGCGGTCCATGTGCCGGAGAGCGCGACGGTGGCGGTCTGACCCGCGGCGACGGTGCCGGTGGTGCCGTCGAGGGTGGTGGTGCCGGCGGTGACCCGGGTGACGGTTCCGGCGGGGACCGCGGTGGTGCCGCGGTTGTGGACGGCGACGGTGAAGGAGACGGGCGCGCCGACCGCCGGGGCCGAGGGGTTGGCGGTGATGCCGGTGACCATCAGGTCGGGGCCGGGGCTCTGGCCGACGGTCAGCTTCGAGGCGGCGGTGCGGCTGTTGTTGGTGTCGTCGAGCTCCGCGACCGCGTTCGCCGGGTCGGCGGCGGCGGAGACGGTGTACGCGCCGACGGACCGGCGGCCGACGGGGACGTCGACCGTGGCGGAGGCCCCGGCCGGGAGGGAGGCGACCTGGGCGGTGCCCGCGACGGCGCCCTCGACGCTGACGCTCAGTGCGGAGGCGGGGGCCGCGGCGGTACCGGCGTTGCGGACGGTGGCCCGGACCGTGACCGCGTCGGTCTCGCTGGGGGCGGCCGGGGTCCAGGTGAGGTCGGTGACGACGAGGTCGGGAGCGGGGGCCGCGGTGCCCAGGACCTGGAGCTCGGCGACCTGGGCGCCGGGGGCGCCGGTGTTGGAGTGGAAGGTGAGCCGGATGTCGGCGAAGCGGCCGGTGACGGGGACGGTCACGGTGTTCTGCCCGGAGGACGGGCTGAACGCGTGGTCGGCGCGCGGCTTGAGGGTGGTGAAGGCGGTGGCGCCGGCGGGACGGCCCAGGATCTCGAAGGACTGGGTGCGCGGCCCCCACGCCTGGCCGGGGTTGAGCTTGACGACGACGCCCTCGACGTCGGCGTCCGCGCCGAGCTTCACGGTGAGGCTCGCGGGGAGGCCGGCCGACTCCCAGTAGGTGGCGGTGGAGTCGTCGTTGGCGTTCGCGGCCTGGTAGTTCTGGGTGACCGAGGTCGCCTCGACCGCCTTGCCCCGGGCCAGGTTGGTCCCGCCGACGGGCGGCTCGACGGTGCCGGGCTCGCCGTACACCTCGACGGCGGAGAGCTGGGCCGCGTTCCAGCCGGTGTTGGCGGTGATCTGGACGCGGACGTACCGGACCTGGCTGCCGTTCAGGGCGAGGGAGACGGCGTTCGCGGCGGCCGGGTCGAAGCGGCGGGCCTGGGCACCGGCGAGCGTGGTGAAGGCGCTGCCGTCGGTGGAGCCGAGGACGGAGAGGTTCTGGTCGCGGGCCTCCCAGCCGGTGGGCAGTTTGAGGACGACCCGGTCGGCGCGGACGGCCGCTCCGAGGTCGACCTGCGCCCACTGCGGGAAGGCACCGGCCGGGCCCTCCCAGTAGCTGGCCTGGCTGCCGTCGGTGAGGTTGCCCGCCGGGTAGGCGCCGAGGGCGCCGGAGACGGTGGCCGGTCTGCCGAGCGCGAGGTCGGTGTCGGCCGCGGCGGCGGCCTGCGCGGGGACGGGCAGCAGCCCGAGGGCGACCAGGGCCGCGATCAGCCACCCCATCGCCAGTCGTCGTCCGTACACAGTGACTCGCAATCTTTTGAGTGAATCAGTCAATGTTTTGCGATTACTGGTGGCACAGATTTCTACTGGATGACGACGCTGTCAACGGAACGGACAGGGAAATGACAAAGGCACCGCTTCCCGAGCCGTCCGAACGACGACAGGAAACGGTGCCTTTGAGGAGGAAGCGGTACGTCGCTCCCGGCGGCGCGCTAGCGCGCCGGAGGCGGGGCGGTGGAGCCGCGCACGACGAGCTCGGGCTCGAAGAGCAGCTCGCCCGGATGGGAGTGGACGCCCTGGATCTGGGAGCAGAGCAGTTCGACGGCGGCCCGCCCCATCGCCTCGATGGGCTGGCGGACGGTCGACAGCGGCGGCTCGGTGCAGTTCATGAACGCGGAGTCGTCGAAGCCGACGACCGAGACGTCCTGGGGGACGCGGAGCCCGCGCCGGCGTGCGGCCCGGATCGCCCCGAGCGCGAGCGGGTCGCTGGCGCAGACGATGCCGGTGACACCCTGCTCCAGCAGGCCGTTGGCGGCGGCCTGCCCACCCTCCAGGGAGAATATCGAGCGCACGATCTGCGCGTCGGGCAGCGGCGTGCCGGCCGCCTCGGCCGCGCCCCGCGCCGCCTGGAGCTTGCGCCCGGAGGGCACGTGGTCGGCGGGGCCCAGGAGCAGCCCGATCTTCTCGTGCCCGAGCGAGGCCAGGTGGCGCCAGGCCTGCTCGACGGCGACGGCGTCGTCGCAGGCGACGCAGGGGAAGTCGAGCCCCTCGATGGAGGCGTTGATGAGGACGACCGGGATGTTGCGCTCGGCGAGCTGGTGGTAGTGGTCGTGCGGCGCGTCGGCCTGCGCGAAGAGGCCTCCCGCGAACACCACGCCGGAGACCTGCTGCTGGAGGAGCAGGTCCACGTAGTCGGCCTCGGAGACACCGCCCTTGGTCTGGGTGCAGAGCACGGGCGTGAGGCCCTGCTGGGCGAGGGCGCCGCCGATGACCTCGGCGAAGGCCGGGAAGATGGGGTTCTGCAGCTCCGGAAGGACGAGTCCGACGAGCCGGGCGCGCTCGCCCCTGAGCTGGGTGGGCCGCTCGTAGCCGAGCACGTCGAGCGCGGTGAGCACCGACTGCCGGGTCGCCTCGGAGACCCCCGGCTTGCCGTTGAGGACACGGCTGACCGTCGCCTCGCTGACCCCCACCTTTTTCGCCACCTGAGCAAGTCGTCGCGTCATACACGCAAGACTAGCGCAAGCATCGCAAGAGTTTGACAGTGAGTTGCAGTTCTCGCGCAAATCGCCGCTGCGTCGGGTCCTCCGTGAAGTACCGGACCGCCGGTGGGTCCTCCCTGAAGTACCGGGCCGCCGGTGGGGCCTCCGTGGCCGTCCCGCGCGATCAGGGGTCGTCGGGGACAAGGATGTCCAGGACGCAGATGTCGTCGCGGTTTCCCGCCCGCAGCGCGGCGAGCGTACGGGCCATCATCTCGCTCCGGCCGTCCGCCAGGACCCTGACCGCGGTCTCGGCGAGCCGCCCGAGGCCCACCTCGATGTCCTCGCCCGGTTCCTCCACCAGGCCGTCCGTGTAGAGGAGCAGGTGGTCCCCGGGCAGGAGCTCGATCGTCTCCTGCCCGTACGCGGAATGGAACTCGGCCCCGAGCAGGCAGCCCTCGGGCTGAGCCAGGTAGCCCGCCTCGCCGCGGCGGATCAGCAGCGGCGGAAGATGCCCGGCACGTACCCAGGTCAGACGCCGGTCCCAGGGCCGGTAGCGGCCCATGACCATGGTGGCGGTGGCGCCGCCCGGCTCCGTCGCCGTGTGGAGGAGGAGCGTGTTGAGCCTGCCGAGGACGTCGGGGAGCGCCGAACCGGTGACGGTCATGCCCTTGGTGTAGAACCGCAGCTGCGCCATGGTGCCGACGGCGGGCAGCCCGTGGCCGGCCACGTCACCGACCACGAACAGGGCGCTCTTGTCGGGAAGTTCGATCGCGGAGTACCAGTCGCCCCCGACGTTCACGCCGCTGTCGGCGGGTACGTACGCGACGTCGACGCACAGCCCCGCGAGGTCGAGCGACCGTTCGGGGAGGGGCAGCAGGGTCTCCTTGAGGCGGGCGCCCAGCGCGCGTTCGGCCTTGAGCATGCCGCGCTGGACGAGGTTGGCGCGTTCGCTCTCGACCAGGGCGCGTTCGGCGTCGCGGAGCTCGGTGAGGTCCTGGATGAAGCCGTGCACCTCGACCGGGGCGCCGTCCCCCTCGGTCTGCACCCTCGCGACGATCCGCAGGTGGCGCACCCCCCTCGGCGTTCTGACACGGAACGACTCGTCGACCGCCTTGCCGTCATCGAGCAGCCGCCGGAGGGCCGCAGCCAGCCTCGGCACGTCGTCCGCCACCAGATGGTCGGGCAGTTCCCCCATCCGTAGCGGGCCGAGCGCGGGGTCGCGGTCGAAGACGGCGTAGACGTGGTCGGACCAGGTGACCGTGTCCGTGGCCGGTCTCCAGACCACCCAGCCGAGGTTGCCCAGGCGCTGCAGTTCGGCGAGCCTGAGGGACTCCCGATCGCCGGTGTCGTGGTGGATCCAGGACACCACCAGCCGGTCTCCCCGCCGGGACACCCGGACCGAGTACACCGACCGCTTCGGAACTCCCGCGGACACCTCCTCGTAGGTGAAGGGTTCGCTCTCGTAGACCGTCCCGGTGGTCAGCGTCTCCAGGTAGCCGTCCCAGAGCGCGCTGCCCGCCAGGGTGGGGTACGTCTCGAGGACCCGCCGTCCGACCAGCTCCTTCCCGCGCCGTCCGGCCACGTCGAGGGACTCCGGGGCCGCCGCGTCGATGCGGAAGTCCTCCACCGCGCCCGCCTCCGACCGCACGGGGGTGAGCAGGACGACCGGTCCGGGAAGGGCGTCGAAGACGCTCTGCACCGCCTCGACGTCCTCGTCAGGCGTGCCCGTTCCGCGGGATTCCCGGGCCTCCCGGAGGATGCCTCCGCAGAGCCGTACGGCACGCCGCAGGAGGGTGCGGGTGGGCGGGTCGAAGGGGCCCGCCCGGGAGCGGAGGAAGCCCACGACCGCTGTCGGGGGTGAGCTGCCCGGTACGGCGATCCAGGCGCGCGAGGGCCACCGTTCCGGCGAGTCTCCGATCAGCAGGTACGCGGCGGCGTCCACGTCCGGGTCCTCCAGCCAGACGCCCTCGCGGGTGATGGTCGCCTCCAGCGCCGCCACGCGGCCGAGCGGCGGGATGTGACTCCACTGCTCGGCCAGTTCCGCGTCGACGCCGGCGTGCCCCGCCAGCTCCAGGCTTCCCGCGGCCGCCGGCCGGTAGATCATGACGGCGTCCACGCCCTCGGCCCCGCCGAGCAGCGCCCGCAGCAGTTCCGCCACGTCGTCCGCCGTACGGGCGCCGGCGAGCTCCTCGGCCAGCCGGGCGAGGAGCACCCTGGACCCGACGGGACCCTGGTCGCCGACGGCGTGGCGGCCCGCAGGGGGCGACACCGGGGCCGGCTCGGAGGCACTCCGCGGCGCCGTCGGCGCGGGGCAGGGGGCGAGGCGGCTCAGGAGGATCCAGCACTCCTCCAGGAGGGTCCCCCGCCGCTTCTCGGCCCTGGCGAGCAGCAGCTGGTACGCGGCGTCCGCCGACACGCCCGTCTGGGCCATCAGCGCGCCCTTGGCCCGCTCGACCACGGCCGCCATCGAGGCCACGCCCTCCAGGTCGGCGACCTCGGCACGCAGCGTCGTCACGACCTTGGCGAGAGCGAGCACCTCGGGTGCCGTGCCGCCGGCGGCGGGAAGCACGGAATCGCCCTCCATACAAATGAGCATGCCACGCGGCGGGTGCGGTCGCTCTGTTCCCGTTTAGGGCGGCTCCCCGGGCCGGACGGGAAGGGCCGGGAGGGGTATTCCCTCGCACGGCGTGTCCGGCTCGGCCCGGAGGGTGACACCCGTGGTCGTACCGGAACGCGGCTGGCGTGTCAGTGGCCTAGCCTGCGCTTGAGTTCGGCCTTGTTCATCGAGGAACGGCCGTGCAGGTTGCGGCGCTGCGCCTCGGCGTAGAGCTGGTCGTACGTGGGTCCCTGCGCGCCGCTGTGGGAGCGCTGTCCACCGCGCTTGCCGGAGGACATGTCCTGGGTCGAGCTTTTGCTCGCCGTCCTGGACTCGCCCGCGCGGGCCCGCTCCTTGTTCACGGTGCGCGCCGCGATCTCCTTCGCCCGCTCCGGGCTCTCGCCGCGCTCCTCCGCGCTCTCCTTGATGTGCTCGTACTGCCGCTCCCGCTTGGGGCTGGATCCTCGGGGCATGACGACTCCTTCGCGAGGACGGGACCGGCCGGAGGGCACCGCGGGGACGGTGCGGCCGATCACCCGTACATGATGGCGGGCGCCTACCCGCCCCGCGCTCTCGCACGCCTCCCGGAAGGCCCCCGGACCGGCACGCGGCGGCGGGCACGGCGTCCCTGCCGCGCCCGCCGCCGCGTGCCGCTCACCTCTTCTTCTCGCCCATCCTCCGCATCCGGTCCGCGGCGTCCGCCGCCGACTCCTCGACCCGACCCTCGACCTTCTGCGCCTTGCCCTTCATCTCCATGCTCTTGTCGTCGGTCATCGAGCCGATCTCTTCCTTCGCCTTGCCCTTGATCTGCTCCGCCTTGCCCTTCATCTTGCCCATGGAGCCTGCCTCCCTGATGACGGGTACCGACCGTTGCGGGGTACCGACTGCCTTGGCGGCTACCCCTTGACGGGGATGCCATGCGAGGCAGGCCGCTCAGCGCGCGGCGACCGTCTCGTAGTCGCGCAGCGTGATGTTCTCCGCGGCCTTGCGGGCGATCTTGGCGGCCATGTTCTTGCCCGGCAGGTAGGGCATGACCTTGTAGTAGCGGTTGAGGAGCGAGGCCGCGACACGGCTCCCGGGGACCATCAGTCTGGCGACGCCGTCGCCCATCTTCTGGCAGCCCTCCGCGTACGCGCGCATCTCCCGCTCGTAGCGGGCGAACGCGACGCGGTGGTCACCGCGCGCGGCGGCCAGTTCCCCGGCGAGGACGTACGCGCCGACGAGGGCGAGCCCCGAGCCCATGCCCGACAGGGAGGACGGGCAGTAGGCGGCGTCGCCGGGCAGGGCGACACGGCCGCGCGTCCAGCTGTCCATGTGGACCTGGCCGACGGAGTCGAAGTAGAAGTCGGTGGCGTGGCGCATGTCTTCCAGCAGCCGGTCGCTCTGCCAGCCGCTTCCGGCGAAGTGCTCGGCGAGGACGGCCTGCTGTCGCGGTACGTCGCGGCGGTCGAGGTCGAGGAGCGGCGAGCCGAAGTAGAACACGGCCTTGGCCTCGGTGTTGTCGCGTGCGCTGTACATCGCCGCCAGCCTGCCCGCGGTGCGGTGGGCGTGGCCGGTGTGGTCGAGCCCCAGGTGGTTGTCGGTGGTGAAGATCGCGCAGTAGACGCCGAGGTGCCTCACGTACCGCTTCTCCGGTCCGAACGCCAGGCGCCGGGTGGTGGAGTGCAGCCCGTCGGCGCCGATCACCAGGTCGAAGCGGCGCGGTGCGGCGCGTTCGAAGGTGACGGTCACGCCGTCGGCGTCCTCGTGGAGGGAGGTGACGGAGTCCCCGAAGAGGTACTCGGTGTGCTGCTCGGTGGCGTCGTGGAGGATGCGGGACAGGTCGCCCCGGAGGACCTCCAGGTCTCCGGCGAAGAGGTCGGCGGGTAGTTCGGCGACGGGCTTGCCCGTGCTGTCCACGTACGACATGGAGCCCGTTCCGGTGCGGACGCGCTCCAGGTCGGCCAGGATCCCCATGCGGCGGAGGACCGACAGGTGCGCCTCGCCCCGGAAGTCGACGGCGTAGCCGCCGTCACGCAGAGCGGGCGCGCGCTCCACGATCGTCGGGGCGAAGCCGTGGCGGTGGAGCCAGTGGGCGAGGGCGGGGCCGGCGACGGAGGCGCCGGAGATGAGGACGCTGTTGTTCTTCATGGGCGACAGCTTCGGGGGGACCGCTCACCGCGGGCTCACCGCGGACTCACCGCGTCGATGACGGACTCGGGCAGGCCCATCATGCGCAGGGAATCCCGGTCGGCGGCGCCCAGTACGGCCGTCGCGGCGTCGGCGGCATCACGGTAGCGGGCCACGGCGGTGGTGCGGTCGCCGCGCGTCTCGGCGACGCGGGCGAGCCCGGCGAGGGTGCGCACCCGGTTTCCCGCGCTCTTGACCCAGTGCGGGTCGGTCCGTTCCAGGGCCTCGGTGTACAGGCGTTCCGCCTCGGCCGGATCCTGGTCGAGGAGGGCCATGTCACCGAGGCCGCGCAGGGCCGCGGCGAGGTAGGTGGAGCTGCCGGCGCGACGCGCGAGGGCCGCGGCCCGCGCGTAGGCGGCGCGGGCGGCCCGGGCGTCGTCGTCGACGACGTGATCGCCCCGGTTGACCAGGAGGTCGGCGCTGTCCTCCAGGGCGCCGAGCTGCTCGGTGAGCGCGAGGGCCGCGTCGGTGAGGGCGATCGCCGTCGTACGGTCGCCGCTCGCGCCCGCCAGACCGGCGAGCGCGTCCAGGGCCAGCGCGTTGCCCCACCGGTCGCCGACCGAGCGGAAGCCCTCGACGGCCGCGCCGAAGGCCTGTTCGGCACCCGCCGTGTCCCCCTCGCCGAGGAGCGCGAATCCGGAGACGTACCGGGCGAGCGCCCGCACCCAGGGCTCGGGGCAGTCGTGCTGTGAGGCCACCAGCGCGAACGCCCGCCCCGGGTCGTCCTCCGTGGCGTTCCGCATCATCCACGGCAGCAGGACGGCCGGATGGCGGCCCGCCAAGGCGCCGGACCACGCGGCGGCCAGGGACTGCTCGGCCCGCGCACGGTGCCGTTGCCACACCGCGGAGCCGCCGGGCGCGGCCGCCGCGAGGAGGACGCAGGCCACGTACTCCTCGCCGAGCCCGGCCGGGGGCCGGTCGCCGAGGGCGTCGAGGGCGTCTAGGGCGGCTAGGGCGTCGAGCAGCGCCGCCGCCTGCGGTGCGACCGAGGCCGGCAGGCCACGGATCCACAGGTAGGTGGAGGCCGAGGCGAGCAGGTCGAGGAGCGTCCCCCACTCGGCCGCCCGGACCGCCCAGCGCGCGGCCGCAAGGAGGTTGCCGTGCTCGGCCGCCAGCACTCCCAGCCACTCCAGCTGCTCGTCCCGGCGCAGGTGCGGATCGGCGGTCCTCGCGAGGTCCAGGACGAGCCGGGCGTGGGCACGCCGTACGGTGTCGTCCTCGCCCGCCGCCTCCAACCGCTCGGCGCCGTAGGCACGGATCGTCTCCAGCATGCGGAAGCGTCCGCCCGCGAACTCCAGGAGCGACTTGTCGATCAGCGACTCGAGCGTCTCGCCGTCACACGCGCACACCTGCCGCGCCGCGGCGGCCGTCGCGCCCGCGGCGAAGACGGTGAACCGTCGCGCGGCCCGCTGCTCGGACGCGGAGAGCAGTTCCCAGCTCCAGGCGACCACCGAGCGCAGGGTGCGGTGCCGCTCGTCGGCCGTGCGGTTGCTGCGGGCCGTGGCCATCCCGAGCCGGTCGTCGAGCCGCCCCGCCAGGTCGTGGAGGTCCATCGTGCGCAGCCGCGCCGCCGCAAGCTCGATGGCCAGCGGCAGGTTGTCCACGGCCGCGCAGACCCGTCGCACCCTGCCGGTGTCGGCGGCCGAACCACGCCGCACGGCATCGGCCCGATCGGTGAACAGCCGTACGGCCGCGGCCTCGTCGAGGGGCCGGACCTGCCAGAGGCTCTCCCCGATGACCGCCAGCGGCTCCCGGCTGGTCGCCAGGACCCTCAGTCGCGGGCAGGCCGCCAACATCCGTGCCGCCAGGGCCGCGACCTCGTCGATGACGTGCTCGCAGTTGTCCAGGACGAGCAGGAGCACCCGGTCGGACAGGGCCGTGATCAGGCGCTCGGTGGGCGTCTGACCGCCCCCTCCCGGCTGGAGCCCGCTCTCGCGCAGGCCCAGGGCGCCGAGCACCACCTGCGGCAGGTCCGTGCCGTCGCGCACGGGGGCGATCTCCACGAAGCACACGTCGTCGTCGGCGACGCCGGCGACCTCGACCGACAGCCGGGTCTTGCCGACGCCGCCGGGGCCGGTCAGGGTGACGAGCCGGGCCACGCGCAGCAGACCGGCGATCTCGTCCACCTCTCCGGCGCGGCCGACGAAGGACGTCAGCGGGGCGGGCGGCGCGACGGGCGAGGGAGAGGGATCGACGCTCAGCATCTCCCGGTGCAGCGCGACCAGTTCGGCCGAGGGATCGGCGCCCAGCTCCTCGGCCAGATGCTGCCTGGTCTCCTCGAACACCACCAGCGCCTCGGCCTGCCCGCCCTCGGCGAACAGCGCCCGCATCAGCAGTCCCGCCAGCCGTTCCCGTAGCGGATGACGGCCGACCAGTCCACGCAACTCGGGGACGGCCGCCCGGCTCCTGCCGAGCCGCAGCTCTCCCTCGATCCGGTCCTCCAGCGCTCCGAGCCGGCACTCCTCAAGACGGGCCACCGCGGCCTGGGCCGACTCGCTTCCGGCGATGTCGGCCAGGGGCGCGCCCCGCCACAGCCCCAGCGCCTCGTGCAGCAGCGCGACCGCCCGCGCGGAGTCACCGTCGCTCAGCGCGGTCCTGCCCTCGCCCGCCAGCCGCTCGAACCGGCAGGCGTCCACGTCGTCCGGGTCGACGACGACGCGATAGCCCGCGCCGGCCCGCTCGATCGCCGCCGCGCCCAGGGTCGCGCGCAGCCGGGACACCTGGGCCTGCAACGCGTGCGCGGACACGGATCCGCCGGGGGCGATCTCCTCCGCCAGCCGGTCGGCCGACACCACGTCCCCGGGGCTCGTCAGCAACAGCGCCAGGAGCGCGCGCCGCGCCGGGCCGCCCAGCGGGACCTCCGTTCCGTCATCGCGCCGTGCCAGAGTCTCGCCCAGGATGGAGAACCGCATGCCGGCGATTATCCACCAGCGGTGATCACGCGAGGGGGCCGAGGTACGTCCCGCCCGAGACATCGATGGTCTGGCCGGTCACCCACCGTCCCTGCGGCCCGGCGAGGAAGCCGACGACGTCGGCGACGTCCTCCGGCTCGCCGATCCGGCCGAGCGCGGTGATCGACTCCAGTCCGGCGACGACCTCGGGGATGGCGGTGTAGCCGGCGGTCATGTCGGTCCGGACCGCACCGGGCGCGATCGTGTTCACCGTGATGCCGCGTGCGCCGAGTTCGTTGGCCAACGACGGGGCCATCGCCTCGATCGCCGCCTTGCTGATGGTGTAGCCGATCTGGGTGGACACCGCGAACCGGCTGGCCGTCGAACCCATGTTGATGACGCGACCGCCGTCGTTGAGCAGCGGTAGGGCCCGCTGGATCACGAAGAACGGTGTCGCGACGTTGACGGTCAGCAGCCTGGCGAACTCGTCCGGAGTGACCTGCGCGATCGAACTCCCCGAACCGATACCGGCGTTGTTGACGAGGATGTCGAGGCCGCGCCCCGCGAGTCCCGGGACCAGGCCCTCGAACAGCCGGTCCACCGCGCCGTCGTCACCGAACCGGGCCCGCACGGCGAAGGCCCGGCCGCCCGCCGCCTGGATCCGCGCGACGGTCTCCCGGGCCGCCTCGTCGTTGCCGCCGTAGTGGACGGCGACCAGGGCCCCCTCGGCGGCCAGCCGCAGGGCGATGGCCCGCCCGATCCCCCGGGACCCACCGGTCACGAGCGCCGTCCGACCACGGAGGGGGCCCGCCCCGAACGCCCGTGCGCCCGCCGCGATCTCCTGCGTGCCCGCCGTGAACTCCCGCGCGCCCACGACGTTCTCCGCGTTCTCCTGCGCGCCCACACTGTTCTCCACGTTCTGCGTGCCCATCACGTACTCCGCGTTCCCCTGCGCGCCCACGCCGTTCTCCACGTTCTGCGTGCCCATCACGTACTCCCCGTCTCGCGGCCGGGCCTCGGACGATCCGGCGACGGGCATGACAGTGACAGCGCCCCCTCACCGCCGACTCACCACGGGCTCACCGCGGCTCACCGGCCCGGACGGCGGCGCGCAGCCGGCGGATGAAGCCGAGCGGGCTCATGGAGGTCTCCTCACGCGAAGTCGATGCCGCCGGTCTGCATGCCTTTGGCACAGGAGAAGCGCAGCTTCCCCGCCGTGGGCGTGCTGAGGTCGATGGCGGTGCCCCCGTTCTCCTTGACGATCTCCCGCACGCCCAGTGCCGGGATCGTGAAGGCGCGAGCACAGCCGCCCGAGTCCTTCCCGCGAAGAACCAGCTTGGTGGGAACCCCCGCCTCGGCGGCGAAGGCGGTCGTCCCGTAGAAGTCCGTCACCGTGAGGGTGATTACCTGCCTCCCCGAGGCGTCCGTCCGTACCGGAGCCTCCGACGCCGGACCGGGACCAGGCGGTCTCCGCCACATGCGCACAGACCGCGACCAGGAGTCGCGACAGAGGCGGTCACGACAGGGGGCGACCCCGGACCCGAAACGCCGGGAACGGGGCCGCCTCGCGCGAAGTGCTTTACTTCTAGAGGAGGTTGAACTCCTTCATGGAGGTCCCCTTGATCTGTACCGGCGCCGTGAACGGCCGCGCCGCGTCACCCGTTCCCGAGTACCGCAGCAGCTCGCCCGTCGTCTTCCGGGCCAGCAGGTCCACCTTGCCGTCGGCGTCGACGTCGCCGATCGACAACAGCCGGTCGTAGACGTTCCACCCGCCGCCGATCTTCGTACGGCCCGCGAAGGGCGCCTTGTAGTCACCCGTGCCCTTGTAGAGCCAGAGGACACCGGCCTTGTCGCGAGCGATGATGTCGGACCTGCCGTCACCGGTCAGATCGCCCTGGCCGGCCAGCTCGGTGTACTGACCCCAGCCGCCGCCGACCCGCGCGCGGGTGGTGAGGCGGCCGTCCGGGTAACCCAGGTAGCTCCACAGCACACCGGCCCTGTCGAGGCCGATCAGGTCGGCCTCCTCGGCTCCGCCGAGGGTGCCGGGCGAGAGGACCGTGCGGTAGATGTCCCAGCCCCGGCCGACGGTCTTCGTCGAGAGCCACGGGTTGCCGACCAAGCCGCGGAAGTCCAGCCGGCCGTTCTTGTGGAGGAGCCACGTGCCGTAGCCGTACCCGCCGTCGTGGCTGTTGTCGACGGGGATGAGGTCGGCGAGGTCCGAGTGATCGACCCCGTCGCCGCCGTCGGTGAAGAGGAGCGGTCCTCGGCTGTACCACTCCCACAGCTCGTGGGTCTGCTTGTGGACGCCGAACAGGTGGAAGGCGGGCGTCGCCACCACCGGGTCGGTGGCCGGGGCGGCGACGGCGGAGGCAGCGCCGGTGGTGGTCGTCACCACGACGGCGGTGGCGACGAGCGCCGCCCTCAGCCCGGGCCTGCGTCGTTCGAACATGATCGGGTTCCCCCCTGCGTCTGTTTCGTTCTCACCCTTCCGACCAGCGAAAGCCCCCCAGGGTTGTCCGAAACCGCGCGCGTTTTTCTCTTCCCGACCGTCAGATCACCAGCACGATCCGGCCGGGCCGGGAGTCAGAGCCAGCCGTTGCGGCGGAAGCCCCGGTGGATGACGACGCAGGCGACGGCCATGACGCCGAGGACCAGGGGGTAGCCGTAGGCCCAGCGCAGCTCGGGCATGTGCTCGAAGTTCATGCCGTAGACCCCGCAGACCATCGTCGGGACCGCGACGATCGCGGCCCACGCGGTGATCTTCCGCATGTCCTCGTTCTGCGCGACGGTCACCTGCGCGAGGTGGGCCTGGAGGATCGAGTCGAGGAGCGTGTCGTACGAGGCGACCTGCTCGGTGACCCGTGCCAGGTGGTCGGCCACGTCACGGAAGTACGCGCGTATCCCCGCCGCGACCATCGGCACCGGTTCGACCGCGAGGCGCTGGAGGGGACGGCCCAGCGGTGTCACGGCCCGCTTGAGTTCGAGGAGTTCGCGCTTGAGCTGGTAGATCCGGCCGACGTCACCGCGGTGGCCCTGCTCGGAGAAGACCGCGGTCTCGATGGCGTCGAGGTCGTCCTGTACGGCGTCGGCGACGGCGAGGTAGTCGTCGACGACATGGTCCGCGATCGCGTGCAGCACCGCCGAGGGCCCCTTCGCCAGCTGCTCGGGCTCCGATTCCAGGGCCTCGCGGAGCGGGCCGAGCGAGCCGTGCCCTCCGTGGCGGATGGTGATGACGAAGTCGGGCCCGGTGAAGGCCATCAGCTCGCCCGTGTCCACGACTTCGCTCGACGCGGTGAGCTCCTCGTGCTCCACGTACCGCACCGTCTTGAAGACGGCGAACAGCACGTCGTCGTACTGCTCCAGCTTCGGCCGCTGGTGGGCGTGGACGGCGTCCTCCACCGCGAGCGGGTGCAGCCCGAACAGTTCGGCCAGCCCCGCGAACTCCTTCTCCTCCGGTTCGTGCAGACCGATCCACACGAACCCGTCACCCGACGTGCGGACGCGCCGTACGGCCTCCTCGACGGACCGGACCCCGTCCTGGAGGACACCGTCCCGGTAGACCACGCAGTTGACCACCGCGCTGCCGAGCGGCGACCGTGCCGGGTGGCTGAGGTCCACGGCACGCCGGTACGTCCGGCGGACGGCGCTGCGGAGGCGGTGAATCATCGACACGGGGTACTCCTTCGGCGGACGGCGAGCCAGTCTGCCAGCAATCCGCTCCGCGACGACAGGGACCCCCGAGCACTCCGCGGATGACGTCCACTCTCATCCATTGCAACGCAATGCGGAGGGTCTCGTTGCGTTAGATTCGGAACCATTGCAATGAAATCACGTATGTGACCTGCGGAGATGCTGATTTCACGCAACGACACGCTTGCCGGAAGCTCGAACGCAACGTAGCTTTTCCCTCATCGGAAAGAGCGCGGCGGACAACCGCCCGCCACCACCAAGGAGAAGCACCGTGCAAAAGTTCGACACCGCCGCCGCCATCGTCACCACCCTCGCCGTCCCCGCCGGACGCATCCGGATCGTCGCCACCGACCGCACCGACACCACCGTCGACATCCAGCCCGCCGACTCCTCCAAGAGCCGCGACGTCAACACCGCCCAGCGCACCGACGTCACCTACACCGACGGCGTCCTGCGCATCGAGGTCCCCAAGACGAAGAACAACCTCCTCGGCGACAACCTCGGCTCCATCGAGGTCACCGTCCAGCTGCCCGCCGGCTCCCGCGTCGAGGCCCAGGCCGCCGCCACCGAGATCCGCACCGCCGGACGCCTCGGCGACGTCACCTTCCAGGGCGCCTACGGGGAGATCGTCATCGACGAGGCCGCGAACCTGACCCTGACCGCCACCGACGGCGACATCGAGATCGGCCGCCTGACCGGCTCCGCCGACATCACCACCGCGCGCGGCGACATCCGCATCGCCGAGGCCACTCGCGGCACGCTCGCCCTGACCACCCAGAAGGGCGACATCACCATCGCCGCCGCCACCGGCGTCTCCGCCACCCTCGACGCCGGCACCGCCTACGGCCGCGTCACCAACTCCCTGAAGAACGACGGCACTCCCGCCCTGAACATCCGCGCCACCACCTCCTACGGCGACATCACCGCCCGCAGCCTGTAACCCACCCCGTCCGACGGGCAGCACCCCCAGCCGCCGCCCGAGCCCGGCCCCGGACGGCCAGGTAGGGAAGCGGCGGGAGGGGGCGTCCCGACAGGCCGGCGGTCAGGGGGCCGAGCAGGGTACGGGCGGCGACCAGGGCCGCGTACGGATGGCCCGGAAGTCCCACCAGTCGGCGACCGGTGGGGAGTCGGGCGAGCAGCATCGGGTGGCCGGGGCGGCAGGCGACGGCGTCGACGACCATGTGGGCCCCGGCGTCGGCGAGCAGCCGGCGGAGCCGGTCGGTGTCTCCGACGGAGGTCGAGCCGGTGACCACGACGACCTCGGTGTCGCGGCACACGCGCACGGCCGCGGCGAGGCCGTCCTCCGGCAGGTCCGGTCCGTGGCTCGACGACACCGTCTCGCCGCCGAGTTCGGCGACGAGGGCGGGGAGCGGCGGGCCCAGCGCGTCGCGGACCCGACCGGCCCCGGGGACACCCGAGAAGTCGGGTTCGTCGCCGCTGACCAGCAGGCCGGCACGGGGGCGTGGACGGACGGGGAGGCTGTCGTGGCCGCAGGCGGCGGCAAGTCCGATCCGTGCCGGGCCGACGCGCGTTCCGGCCGGAGCGAGTCGGTCGCCGGCCGCCGCGCCCTCGCCCGTACGCCGGATGTGCCGGCCTTCCGCCCGCGCGGGTCCGCACATGCGGCCGTCGGCGAACATCGCCAGCTCCTTGGGCAGGACCGTGACCGCCCCGGCCGGAACGCGGGTTCCGGTGGAGATCTCCACGCCGTCACCCGGCGCCGGCTCTCCCCGCCAGGCCGTCCCGGCCCGTGCGACGCCCCGCACCCTCCACGGCCCGGGGCCGCACACGGCGAAGCCGTCCATGGCCGCCGTGTCGAACGCCGGATGGGGCAGGAGGGTACGCAGGTCCTCGGCGAGCGTCGGTCCCGCCGCCTCCCGCAGCGGGACGCACCGGCTCCCACCACGCGAGGCTCCGGTGAGGACCGCGCCGCATCGCGTCGGCTCCTGTCGAATCCCTGTGCGGACCACGGCGGCTAGAATTCAAGACGACATCGCGTGCCGGTCGCCGTCCGGGTGAGGCATGGAGGTGTCAGGAGATGCCCGTGGAGGCATTCCTTGCCCGTCGAGTTGAACCACACGATCGTCCACGCCCGGGACAACCGGGAGTCGGCGGAGTTCTTCGCGGACCTGCTGGGACTTGAGATCACCGCGGAGTGGGGCCCGTTCATCGCAGTCGTCCTGAGCAATGGGGTCACGCTGGATTTCGCCACGATCCCCGCCGACCGGATCACGCCGCAGCACTACGCCTTCCTGGTCTCCGAGGAGGAGTTCGACGCGGCGTACGCGAAGATCAGGCAGCGCGGCATCGAGCACTACGCCGATCCCCATAGGAAGCATCCCGGCGCGATCAACCACAACGACGGTGGCCGCGGCGTGTACTTCATGGACCCGGCGGGTCACGCCATGGAACTCATCACCGTGCCGTACGGCGGCTGGACGTCGTAAGACCGCCGTCGAGGGCCGCACCTCCGCGCGGGGTGCGGCCCTCGACGCGTCCGACGCGTGATCAGGCGGAAGCGAGGGAGATCTCGGTCGACTTGATCAGGGCGACGACGGAGGTGCCGGCGTCCAGGCCGAGGTCCTCCACGGCGTCCTTGGTGATCGCGGCGGTCAGCTCTCCGCCCGCGACGGAGACCTTCACCGAGCCCATGGCGCCACCGGTCGACACCTCGGTGACGGAGCCGGGGAGCTGGTTGCGGATCGAGATGCCCTCCACGGGGCCGGTCGCGAGGGCGACCTCGGTGGACTTCACCAGGGCCTTCACCGCGGAACCCTCGGCCAGGCCAAGGTCCTTGACGGCGTCGGCGGTGATGGCGGCGGTGATGTCCTGACCGCCGTCCAGGCGCACCTTCACGGACGCCATGGCCTCGCCCGCGGTGACGGCGGTGACGGTGCCGGGAAACTGGTTGCGGATGGACAGGGTCATGGAACACGCCTCACAGAGCCGGAACGAGCAGTCGTCACTTCTGTGACCTGCCTACGGCCGACGCTACCGGAGAGGAATTTCCTCCTCTCTGCGCACATCGCATCCACCAGCCGAATGGACGCATTCCCCTCGCGGATTCCGCTCGCGCATTCCGCTTCCCCGAGGTCTGAGGCCGGGAGCGCGTCCTCGGACTCTTGGACGATTCAGCGGGCCCGCGCGGGCCGCGAGCGTCCGTTTTCCGTGTCCGCGTCCAGTCGCCCCGGCGACGGGGGGCCGGTTGACTGCATCGCACCGGCTCGGCGCGGCGGAGTGGCTCTCACCGCGACGTACAGCCGGCCAGGAGGCCCCTGCGCACCGCTCGCGGTGTGCGGTGCGCATAGGGGCCCCTCCGGCGCTCCGCGAACAGGGCAGCGTCGGCGCACCGAACGCCGTCCCGCTGCTCTTCCACCCTCCGGCCGCGCCCGACGCGCCGCCCGCAACAACCGTGCCCTTCCTGGCCCGGGCCGCCCTCCACGGCTGAGCGGGACAGGCGGGAGGAACGGGAGAAGCGGCCAGGTGAACGGCGTCTCGGCCGCGTCACGTCACTCGATGGCCGTGTCGCCGAGGGTCTCCAGCACGTGCCTCAGGCCCTCGGCGGCCTTGTCGACCTGGTCGCGGTCCACGTCGGCGAGCAGCTGTGCGTAGTTCGCGAGGTGGTCGGCGAAGGCGGCCCGGGTGACCTCGTGCCCGTGCTCGGTGAGGCGGATCTTGATGGTGCGACGGTCGTCGCCGTCCCGGACGCGCTCGACCAGACCCTTGGCCTCCATCTTGTCGATGCGGTTGGTGATCGCGCCGGAGGTCACCATGGACGCCTTGATGAAGGCGCCCGCGGTGAGCGTGTAGGGCGGCCCGGAGCGCTGCAGCGTGGTGAGCACGTCGAACTCGCCGTGCTCCACGCCGTGTGCGGCGGCCGCGGCCTTGGCGGACTTGTCGATCACCCGGGCCAGCCGCTGGATCCGCCCGAAGAGCTGTACCGGCCAGAGGTCCTCCACCACGTCGGGGCGCTCCTTGGCCCACTGCCCGATGATCGCGTCCACGGCATCGCTCATCGCCGCACTCCTCTCAATGGACATCTTCTCAACGTTAAGACACTTGACGTTGAGAGAGTCGAGCTGCTTTTATCTCAACGTTGAGATTATCAAGGCTGAACGACAGGAGCACACCGATGTCCGAGCTCGCCCTCCACCCCGCCGCGCAGGACCTCCTCTTCCGCGAGGCCCGCACCGCCAACACCTTCACCGCCGAGCCGGTGACCGAGGACCAGGTCCGGGCGATCCACGACCTCGTCAAGTACGCGCCGACCGCCTACAACCAGTCACCGCTGCGGGTGATCCTGGTCCGCTCCCACGAGGCCCGCGAGCGGCTCGTGGACCTCATGGACGAGGGGAACCGCCGCAAGACGGCGGCCGCGCCGCTGATCGCGATCCTCGCCGCCGACAACGAGTTCCACGAGAAGCTCCCCGCACTCCTCCCGCACTTCCCCCAGGCCAAGGACCTCCTCTTCGCCGAGCGTCCGGTCCGCGAGGAGTCCGCCTTCCTCAACGCCACGCTCCAGGCGGCGTACTTCATCCTGGGTGTGCGCGCGGCGGGGCTGGCCGCAGGGCCGATGACCGGGTTCGACTTCGCGGGCGTACAGAAGGAACTCCTGGACGACGACCACACGCCCCTGATGATCGTCAACATCGGCCGCCCCGGACCGGACGCCTGGTACCCGCGCTCGCCGCGGCTGGACTACGACGAGGTCGTCACCACCGTCTGAGCGGCTGAGCGGCCGCACGCCCCGCTTGAACCGCCGGTCCACCGGGACCCCCCCCAGCCCCCAGCCCTCCATCCCTCCACGCCGCCCCTCCCGCCTTCCGGAGCCTGCCATGTCCCTGCTTGCCCGCCGCCTCCCCCGCCCCGCCTCGGAGGCACCGGCCCCCGCCGCCGCGTCCCCTCGTCAAGTCCCTGCCGCGTGGCTGGCGTTGCTGGCCACTCCGGTCGCCGCGAGCGCCAACAGCCCGGTCCTGATCCTTCCCGACATGGCCGGCTCGCTCGGCATCCGTACGGCCACGGCGACCTGGCTCGTCACGGTCTTCGCCTGGGCCATGGCCGTCGGCACCCCGCTGATGGCGGGCCTGCTGCGCCGCCGCGGCCTGGGCGTCACGCTCCGGCTCAGCACGGCCCTGATCGTGGCCGGCACCGCCGTGGTCGCCGTGACGCCCTGGCTGCCGCTGGCCATGGCGGGCCGGGCCGCCCAGGCGGCGGGCGGCGCGGGCCTGATCACCGCGGCGATGAGCCTGGCGGGCTCGGTCCGCCGCATGGGGGTGATCACGGCGGGCTTCGGAACGCTGGGCGCGGTCGGACCGCTGCTCGGTTCTGCCATAGCGGGTGCGGCGTCCTGGCGGGCCTCCCTCGCCGTCGGGGCCGTCGCCCTCCTGGCCGTGCCGGCGGTCATGCGCCGCGCCGACCTGTCCGTGCCCCGTCAGAGCACCCCTTTCGACGGCCGGGGTGCCGCCCTGCTGGTCCTGACGGCGACGGCCCTGGTGCTCGTCCCCCGCTACCCGCTGCCCGCGGTGGCCGCGTCGCTGCTGGCGGCCGCGCTCCTGGCCCTGCACGTCCGGTCCCACCCCACCGGCTTCGTCCCCCTGACCCTGCTGCGCACCCGGGCCTTCGTCCTGTCCGCCCTGCTCGCCTGCACCTTCGCGACCTCGTACTTCACGCTGCTCTTCACCGTCCCGCAGCTGCTGCGCGACCGTACCGACTGGTCGACGTCCACGATCGGCACCGGTCAGCTGGTCGCTCTCCTGGCGGGTTCCGCGCTCTCCATGGTGCTGGCCGCCGCCTCGGCCGGGCTGGGCCGCCCGCGCGTCCTGACGATCCTGCTCACGGTCGGAGCACTGGCCCCGCTCACCGCCGTCCTGACCCCCTGGGCGCCGCTGCTCCTGCTCGTCGCGACGCTGGCCGTCTTCACGACGAGCGCGGGCCAGGCCACGCTCGCGGTCTACGCCACCCAGGCGGCGCCGGCGGCGCAGCGCCCCACGGCGATCGGCCTGTTCAACCTCTGCTACCAGCTGGGCGGTGCCTTCGGCCCGGCGATCGCAGCCCTGATCACGCTGGGCGCCTGATCACCTCGGGCGCCGCAGACTCCGGGCGGCGGACCCGCGGGGTGAGGGCCCCGCGGAGGTGCGTCCGCAGGCGTGAGTCCACAGCGCGAATCGTCATCTAAAATTCATGGCGGTCACGGGGCTACATCCTGTCGCCGCGCGCCGCTGGAAACGCGGACGCCGGTCGAGGAGAGCGGACTGGTCCACGGCAGGGTCTCCGTCCCAGGACTCCATGACGTTGATCACGACCTCCCTGGGGAATCGCGCGACCACTGACGGGCGTCTCAGTGGTGCGGGAGGCCCGGCCCCCGTCCACGTACAGAAGACCCCCAGGGAGAAGTGAGGTATGCCGGTGATCTGCGTCGGTGGCATGATCGGGATCGGCAAGACGAGCGTGGCCGAACTGCTCGCCAAGGAGCTGGGCAGCGCGGTCTTCTACGAGAGCGTGGACGACAACCCGATCCTTCCGCTGTTCTACTCGTCGAGCCCCGAGGAGATCCAGGCGAAGCGCTACCCCTTCCTGCTCCAGCTCTACTTCCTGCAGACGCGATTCGCCTCGATCAAGGAGGCGTACAAGCAGGGCGACAACGTGCTCGACCGGTCCATCTACGAGGACTGGTACTTCGCCAAGGTCAATCACGACCTGGGCCGGATCAGCTCCCTCGAGATGCGGGTGTACGAGGGGCTGCTCGACGAGATGATGCGCGAGATCGACGGCCTGCCGTACCGCAAGGCGCCCGATCTCATGGTCTACCTCAAGGCGGACTTCGAGACGGTGCTGCACCGCATCGGGCTGCGGGGACGCGACTTCGAGCAGGACGAGGGCCTCGTCGACTACTACCGGACCCTGTGGTCCGGCTACGACGACTGGGTGCACAAGCACTACTCGGCCAGTGAGGTCCTCGTCGTGGACATGAACCACACGGACATCGTGAACAACCCCGAGGACGCGGCCCGCGTGGCGCAGGAGGTCAAGGACGCCCTGGCGGCGACCCGGCGCCGCGCCTGACTCCGCGCCGCAGCGGGTCCGACGCCGGGCGTGCGGCACCAGGGCCACGCCACGGCGGAACCCCGTTGCCCGCCGCGGAGCCCCCGTGAGAGCATCAAGGTCCAACGGTCCGTCTCCTTTCGTTTACGCTTCACGACGCAAATGAAAGGGTGCGGGCCTTTGCCGTTTCCACGGCTCTGAGCAATCCATCGAGATCTGCGAATGACAGGCACCTTTTGATGCACACAACCGAGCTGACAGAAGCCCGCCTCGAGGATGCCGGCACCATCCTGGTCGCGCCGTCGACGCTGCGGGACGACGACGTGATCAGGGACTTCTTCGGGTCCACGATCACGCCGGAGGACCTCGCCTCCGGTTCGCACGACCTCGCGGGGAGGACTGTCTACCTGTGTGGCGACATATCCGCGCTCAGCGACCGCCAACTGCGCCAGGCGTCCCGGGTGTTCGTCATCCGGGAGCTTTCCCACGGATACCGCGAGGACGCCGACGCATCCTGGACTCCCGTCGGCCTCGGTCGAGTTCCCGTGCGTGTGCACGGCGTCGGCGTCTACTACCGCCGGTTCTTCGAGCTCGGCGCCGGTCACTTCGGACGGATCCGGGCGGAACACGAGTTCCAGTCCCTGACGGAGTCCACCAAGCCCGGAACGGCCCATCGCACCGGAATCTATCTGACACCCGTCACACGAGACGGCGACGCGCTGCATTTCCGTCTGCTCCGGTGCTCCACAAACCTCTCGGGACCTACGGAGAGTTTCGGCCCGACGGACACGCGCATCGTCGAGGATCTGAACCGCGAGGCCGCCGCCGTCTTCCGGAACCAGGCACCGCTCAATCACGTGCTGGCCCAGATCTACCACAACACCCTTGCCACGGCCGAGCGCAAGCAGTCCAAGGCCAGGATCTCGTCCCATGCCGACAAGACCAAGGACATGCCCGTCAACGGCGTCATGGCCTTCTGCACCTTCTACGACCGGCTCGACGAGCTGGAACCCCTGGCCGATGACGCCTTCGACTACGGCGTGAAGGGGGTCAGCGGGCTGACCAGACTCCACTTCCGACTGAAGGATGCGCCCGAGGAACGCGACGGAGTCACACTCCCCCCTCAGTTCACCGTGACGCTCCACCCCGGCTCGGTCTTCTTCATGCCGCTGTCCACCAACCGCCTGTACACGCACGAGATCCGGCCGTCGGCGTTGGACGCGGAGTCGCTTCCGACCCGCCTGGGATACGTCGTGCGCTGTTCGAGCACCGAAGCCGTGCACGAGGACGGCCAGACGTTCCTCAAGGCGGCCGGAGATCTGGTGAAGCTGGAGCCACCCACCGCGGACGGCATGGACGAGCTGCGCAGGTTGTACGCCGAGGAGAACCGGTCCACGTCCTTCATCGACTACGGCGACCGATTCCGCTTCAGCATGAACACGGGAGACTACGTTGCCCCCCGGGTCTGAGATCTCGAACCGGATCCTCGCGTACACCCTGCCGACGGAGGAGAACCTCTTCGCGGAGCTGTCCGCGTCGGCTCGCTTCGAGGACGTGGGAAAGGGCCGCCGGGGCACCACGCTCACCAGGGTCGACGAGACGGGTGGGGTGCCTCTCGTCCGCACGACCACGCGATACGGCAGTCCGGCGCAGCGCTTCCGCCCGGTACACGACCGGCTGGCGCGCCGCGTCGAAGAGGTCGCAGCGCTCACGACCGGCTTCAACAACGCCCTCATCGAGACCTACACCGACGCGTACACCACCATGGGCAGCCATTCCGACCAGGCTCTCGACCTGGCCGACGAGTCGTTCATCGCCGTCTTCTCCTGCTACGAACGTCCCGAGGCGAGCCCGCCGAGGAAGCTGATCGTCGAATCGAAGGAACCCGGTGACGAGAGGTTCGAGATCCCTCTCACTCACCACGGCATCGTCCTGTTCTCCGTCGAGTCGAATCGACGCCTCAAGCACAGAATCGTCCTGGACACGCCCGCTCCGAGGGCGGACAACACATGGTTGGGCGTGACCTTCCGAACGTCGAAGACCGTCGTCCGATATCGCGACGGCCAGGCCTACCTCCCGCAGGGCGCACTCCTGACGGCGGCCGACGAGGAGCAGAGCCGCGAGTTCTACCGACTGAGGCGCCGCGAGAACAACGAGACGGACTTCACCTACCCCCCGCTCACGTACACGATCAGCGAGAGCGACCTGACGCCACCCGTCTGACCTTGGGGGCGTCCGTCCTCGCGGTCAGCCGCGGAGGGCTTCGGCCGGTTGCACGGAGGAGGCGCGGCGGGCGGGGTAGATTCCGGCCACGACCCCGGTCGCCAGACCGATGAGCGGGGCGGTGGCCAGGATCACCGGGTGCATGACCGGCGTCCAGTGCCTGACCAGTGCCACCGCCAGGACGGCCAGCGTGCCGATGGCCGTGCCGATGAGTCCACCGAACGCGCCCAGCGTGCCCGACTCGGCGAGGAACTGGGCGGTGACGTGCCGCCTCTGCGCGCCGAGTGCGCGGCGCAGGCCGATCTCCCCGGTGCGTTCGAGGACCGCCACCAGGGTGGTGTTGGCGATCCCGACCGCTCCGATGACCAGGCACACTGCGGCGAGCAGCAGAAAGAGCTGTTCGAGGTCGGAGGTCACGGAGGACCGCAGGCTCTTCGGGTCGGGCGGGGGAATCGCCTTGAAGTACTCCGGGTGGTCGGGGCGCAGCGCCGTGGGTACTTCCCCGGCCACCTGACGGGCCGCGCCCAGGTCGGTGGCGATGAGCATCCTGGCGCCCTGGGCGGGCCGCCCCCAGAGCTGCACCGCGGTGGTCTCCGGCACGAGGACGGAGAGCAGCAGGTCCGGCTGGCGCTGGACGTCCTCGACGATGCCGGCGACGGTGAAGGGCTGCCCCCCGATGAAGATCGCCGGTCTGGTCTCCAGCGTGGTGATCCCCAGCCGTGCGGCGATGCCCGAGCTGATCACGGTGACACGCTGGCGGGTGTCGGTGTGGAAGTCGTCGTACAGCCGGCCCTGGGACAGCCGGGGCTCGGCCGCCAGCAGGGCACCGGGGGCGGCGGCGACGACGTTGAGGACTTCCCCCGTGGAGTCGCCCACCGGGGCGGCGGCGACGGTGAGTTCGGCCGCGCTCTGTCGGGGCTGCACCGTCCACAGGACGCCGGCGTGCCGCACCCCGTTGAGCCGCTCGACGCGGTCCGAGGCATCGTCCGGGAACGCCGCGTCGGCGAACTCGTCCTGCTCGCGGGCGATGTCCTCGACCGTCACCTCGGTCGCGGAGAGCACGTTGAAGCGGGAGTCGATCTGCGAGGAGGCGGTGGCCGTGAGGCCGAGTACGGCGACGAAGGCACCGACGCCCAGGACGGTGCCCAGCATGGTGAGCGCGGAGCGGGCGGGGCGCTGCAGCATTCCGGCGAGCGCTTCGGCCAGCACGTCCCGTGGCACGAAGGTGGAGCGCCCGATGCGCGGCAGGGGCGCGGCCTGCCGCGCCTTTGGGTTCCGGGTCAGCATGTGCGTGCCTCCTCGCTCTCGCTCAGTACGCCGTCCCGGATGGTGACCGTCCGTCGGCCGCGGGCGGCCACGGCCGGGTCGTGCGTGATGAGGACGATCGTGATGCCCTCGGCGTTGAGGGCCTCGAGGAGTTGGAGCACCGCCTCGGCGTTGCCCGTGTCCAGGTTTCCCGTCGGCTCGTCGCACAGGAGCAGCGAGGGCCGGGCGACCAGGGCCCGTGCGATGGCGACCCGCTGGCGTTCGCCGCCGGACATCCGGGTGGGAAGCGCGTCGATCCGGTGACCGAGGCCGACCCGAGCGAGCGCCTCGCGGGCTCGCTGGGGGCGCTCGTGGTGCGGGACGCCGCTGTAGACCATGGCGAGTTCGACGTTCTCGCGGGCGCTGCGGTGCGGCAGCAGGTGGAAGGCCTGGAAGACGAACCCGATGCGGCGGCCGCGCAAGGTGGTGCGCTCGGTGTCCCTGAGCCGGCCGGTGTCGATGCCGTCGAGGACAAAGCTGCCCGTCGTGGGGGTGTCGAGGAGTCCGGCGATGTTCAGGAACGTGGACTTGCCCGATCCGGAGGGGCCGACGACGGTGATGAACTCGCCGCGGTGGACCGCGAGGTCGCCGGGGCGCAACGCCTGCATGGGCGGGGGCCCCGGGTACGTGAGGCCGACCTGCCGGAACTCGATGACGGGCGGTACGGACGGGGTCGGGGACGCGGTCATCCGGTCGCCTCCTGTGCGGCGGCATCCGTCGGGACGCCGGTCACCACCCGGTCGCCCTCGCCGAGGGTCCCGCTGTCCAGGGGGATGACCTCGACGCTCCCGTCGCCGGAGGTGCCGGGCTTCACCCGGACGCGGCGCTGCGTGCCGTCGTCCTCGACCACGGTGACCGCGGTGGAGCCGTCGGCGCCGGCCGACACGGCCGTGACGGGCACGACCAGGACCTTGCCACCGGTCGTCGCGGCCTGGACGGTCAGGCGGACGTTCTGCCCGGTCCATGTGGCCTCCAGCGGCCGGCCCGGCGCGAGGGTCACCAGATAGCCGTCCGCGTCGGACTGCCCACCGGCGGGCTGTCCGTCCTGCGCGTCGCCGTCGGCACGCGGCGTCGTACGGGTGGTGGCGAGGGACCGTACGGAGGCCGTGGCGGTGGCGCCGTCGACCTCGGAGAGGATCTCCGCCTTCTGGCCCGCCCTGATCAGGCCCTTCTGGTGGTCGGGCACGTAACCCTGCACCACCAGGGGGCCCGCGGCGACGGTCATCACGGCTCCCTGCACCTTCGCGCCGAGCCGTACGGAAAGGTCCTGAACCCGCGCCGGGAAGCTCTCCAGGAACGCGACCTCGCCGGAGGGGACCATGGGGCCAGAGGCGGCCCGAGCGGCGACGAGGCCCTCGCGTGCGGTGGCCAGGTCCTCGCGGGTACGGGCGACAGCCTTGCGCAGGCCCTCCAGTTCGCGGCCGCCGCCCGCCCCGGCCGTTCCCGCGGTCGTTCCTGCGGTCGTCGCGGTCGAGCCGGCCGTCTTGCCCGAGCCCGTACCGGAGCGGCCCGCCCCGGAGCCGGAGGCGGTCTCGGCGGTCTTCCATGCGTCTTCGGCGTCGTCCACGGCTCGTTCGGCCGAGGTCACCTGCGCTTCGGCCGAGGTGACGGTGGCCGAACCCTCGGCGCCGCCGACCTCGACGGGTTCGTACCCGAGCGCTTCGTAGAGCGCGGTGACCGCCGACTTCGTCCCCTCGCCGAAACGCCCCCGGTTGTCGGGGGAGGTGGAGTGACCGAGCCGGTGGAGCGCGTCCTGGAGCCGTCCCACGTCACTGCCCTGGGCGCCGGGCTTGAGGTCTCGGTAGAGCGGGACGGTGCCCTGGAGTGCGATCACCGGACGGCCGGAGATCTCGGCCAGCAGCCGTCCCGCGCGCACCTGGTCGCCCGCCTTCAGCGGCAGCTTGGAGACCGTGGGGCTGCCTCCGTCCGCCGTACCGCCGGGAGTGATCTCCACGCTCTGACCGGCGACCACGGTGCCGCGAAGGACCACCGAGGAAGCCAGTGTCCGGTACTCGACCGGAGCGGTGATCACGGACGGTGCGGGCGGCCGGGAGTCCGCCGCCGCCTGGGCGGGCGACCTGATCAGCAGGGAGGCCCCGAAGCCCGCCCCGGTGAGCGCGACCGCGGCCGACGCGGTCAGGGCGAGCCAGCGGCGCCTGATCCGTACACCGTCACCCCCGCCGCCGCGGGCCGTCTCGGCCGCGTCCATGGACGGCTGTTCGTCGTTCCGCATTCAGTTCGCCAATGCCTTGTTCGCCGACTTGATGACCGCTTCCTGGTCCTTCTTGATCTCGGCGAAACCGGCGGCGTTCTGCTCGATGTAGTCGTTCTGGATCCGCGTTTCGAGCCGGAGCAGCACGGTGGCGAGCTTCGCGTCCTTCTTGCACCCCACGTCGGCCTTGGCCGCGGTCTTCTCCTGCGGCGACGCGGAGTTCCCCTGGAGCATGTACTTCTCGGCCGGCTGCAGGAAGGAGGTGTGCCGGTATCCGGCCTTCTTCATGCACGACGCCCATGCGTCCTGGGCCTTGATGAACTCCGGCATCTTCTGGGCCTGGTCGAAGGAGGAGAAGTCGATGCTGAGCAGCCCGATCTTGCCCTTCGCGGGGTTCTGCACCTTGTCGAGCCCCAGCTTGCGGCCGACCTCCCCGACGCACCCGCCCTCGGGGATGTCCTTGCCCCGGTAGGTACCGCCCGAGACCGCCTTGCCGCCCTTGGGGCCCTTGGCGCCGAAGACCATGTACGCCTCGGGCGGGAGCTTGGCCCTGCCGGACACCGCGCCTCGGGCGTGCTCGTCCTCGCCTGCCACCGGGATCATGTGGTAGCCGTGCTCGGCGGCGACCTTCTCGCTGACCACGCCGTAGCGACGGCTCACGACCTCGACGGGCGCGGCCTTCGTGACCGGCCAGTCGAACCCGTACCGCTTCATGCAGTCGGAGGCCAGGGTGGACTGCGCGGTGTCCACCAGCGCCTGCTGCTCGGGGGTGAGGAAGTAGGCGGACACCGGGAGGACGATGTCGGCCTCGGTGACGACCTCACGGGCCGCGGAGGGGTGGGCGCCGGCGCCTTGCGGGGACTCTTCCGCGCACCCGGTGAGCAGGAGCGTGCCGACCCCGGCGGCGATGACAATACGTGTATAACGCAAGGGGATCCCCTGGATAGAGTGGATGTGCTGTGGTGGGGCGGAATTGGCCTCCGCCCCACCACGGTCATGGGCCGGGGATCAGGAGCCGGAGGAGTCGTAGACGGTCCCCGAGCAGTTGTTGCCGAAGAGGTGGGCGTCCATCACGTCGTTGGCGTTCTGGCCGCTGCTCAGGGTGATGTACGCCAGGTTGCTCACAGAGCCGTAGGTCGCGATCTTGAAGCAGGGGCCCTGGTGGTACGGGGCGCGGTACACCGAGATCCTGGTGTCCACGTCCCAGTTGTCGATGGAGCTGACGTTGTAGAGGTAGTTGTCACCCGCGTAGAGCGGGATGCTGGGGCTGCCGGGGTAGGTGATGATCTCCCAGTTGTGGCGGGAGTTGTAGTCGTCCCTCTTGTATCCGGTGAAGTCGGAGTTCGAGTAGAGACATGCGTTGTCGGGGGTGCAGGAGGCCGCCTGCGCGGGCGCGGCCATGGTGACTCCCGCACCGAGCAGGGATGCCGCGGCGACAACCATCGCGGAAATGCGTCGCATCATGAGTGTTCCTCTTTTCTATTCAAGCCGAAGTGACGGCTTTTGAGGGTTGATTGACGTGCTGAGGTGGGGCGGAATCGGCCTCCGCCCTACCCCGGTCACGGGCCGGGGATCAGGAGCTGGAGGAGTCGTAGACGGTCCCCGAGCAGTAGTTGCCGAAGCGGTGCGAGGCCATCACGTCGTTGGCGTTCTTGCCGCTGCTCAGGGTGATGTAGGCGAAGTTGGTCACGGACCCGTAGTTTTCGATCTTGAAGCAGGGCCCCTGCCACTGGGAGTGGTAGTACACCGAGACCCTGGTGTCCACGTCCCAGTTGTCGAGCGAGCTGACATTGAGCGGACTGTTCTCGTTCCAGTAGAGAAAGGCGTCCGGGAAGCCGTCGTAGTGGATGGACGCCCATGAGGTCTGGGATCTGTAGTCGTCCCGCTTCAAGCCCTCGAAGTCGGCGCTCGAGTAGAGGCAGGCGTTGTCGGGGGTGCAGGAGGCCGCCTGCGCGGGCGCGGCCATGATGACTCCCGTACTGAACAGGGATGCCGCGGCGACGAGCATCGCCGAAACGCGTCGAATCATGAGTGTTTCTCTCTTTCATCCAGGCCGGAATCACGAAGGGATGCCGACGGGCCAGGGAATGTCGCCGGCGTACCAGAGCTGGTTGCCCCCGTAGCGGCAGTCCCGCTGCCGGGCCGGAGCGCAGCACGGCGGACCATCCCGCCGCGACCCGTGGCGGGGTCAGGAGTAGACGGTCGTCCAGTCGCCGCTCTGCTCGGTGGGGACCCACGCGACGACGTCGCCGTAATACGTGGCGAAGGAACAGGAGTTGTTCCGGTAGAAGGTGACGCCGACCTCGCCCTTCCACCACCAGCCGTTGATCCAGGTGTCCTTGCTCGGCGTGGAGAAGCAGCCCGACACCTGCTCGCCGTTCTGGTTGTAGCCCTCGATGCGGATGGAGTAGACGACGGTGCTGGTGTCGTGGAAACGGATCTGCTGGCCGTTCGATCCGGCGAACGACTGTCCCGCGGAGCCCAGCACCCCGGCGAAGGCCAGGGCAGTGGCCGCGACGGTGGTGGCGGCCTTCTTGCGCATGCTCATGTGTCCCCCTGAGATGAATGTCGGACGCCTCCTCGCGGGCAGGGCGAGGGGCACGGAGATGCGGCGGTCAAAAGGCCGATGCCACTGTCGATGGCATTCCGGGCGTCGGGCCGGGTTGTTGTCCCGTGGCTCCGTTCACGCTGTGGCGCTGTCTCCAGCGGAGAATGTAGGCCCGTACGGCGCGCCGTGGTGTGCATGGCCTGCCGGATTCCTTTCCTCTGCGTGCCGCGGGGCCGCGAGCGAGAGGGCACGGTGCTCGACAGGGCTGATTCCGTAGGCCTCGCGGAACGCCCGGCTGAACCCGGTCGCGCTGGGAAAGCCCCAGCGAGCCGCGATCGTCTGAACGGGCTGACCGCTGAGTTCCCCGCGTGCCAGGTCGCTGTGGGCGTGCTCCAGCCGGCTCTGGCGGATGTGTGCCGCGACGGTCCGCGGCTGGTCGCCGAACAGGCGGTAGAGACCCCGCACGGACATGTGGTGCCGGTCGGCGATCACCTCGGGAGTCAGGCCCGGGTCACCGAGATTGCTCTCGATGAAGCGGTAGATCCGCAGCAACGTCTCCTGCGCCCGCGCCTCGGCAGGCGCCTCACCGGGGTCACCGAGCTGCCGCGCGAGAAACGCCGTGGCCAGGTCGAGGGCGACGGACCCCATGGCGCGCAGCTCCTCCGGGCGGCATTGCGGGCCTCGTGTGTGCAGCGTCTTCAGGAAGTCGGCGAGGATCGCCCCCGACCCCGCCTCCGCGGCCAGGCTCCGTGCGAGGAGGCGGTCCACCCGGTCGGGATTCAGCGCCAGCGCCTGACGGGGGATCTGCAGGACCACCGTCTCGATCCGCCCCGCCGCGCACGCCCCCTCGCTCGGTCGTGAGGTGTCCGTGAGCACGAGTCCCCCCGCGACCACCGCATCGTTGCCGTGCTGGGAGATCCACACCTCACCTCGACTGACGAGTGCCAGCTGCAGGCGCTCCGGATCGGCACGCTGGACATGCGTCGCGGTGCGGCGCGAGTGCACGGGCGAGCAGGCCACGCCGGACAGCCGCACCGCGCCGAGATCCAGCTCCGTCATGCTCGCCCGGAAGTCGGACGCATGCCGTGTGCTGAGCCTGACGGGCATCACGGCACGGCACACCGTCTCGCAGAACCAGTCGAACCTGTCCTCCCCCACCCCGGCAGCATCTGGTCGAGCCAGCGAACCCATGTGATCCCCCCACACCTCGACACGGCAACGAGCCGGCCACCTGGCCGGCTTGTCGCACAGCCGTGCATCACCCCATCGGCAGGTGATCAATTAGCAGACGCACGGGGCTGTTCGGAGTGCGGTCTCGACAGTCGGAATCCGGCCATGGCTGATCCGACGAGGAGGAAGGGACCGGGTTGGGCGACTCCTACAGCGCCGACGCCGACCGCCGTACGGGAACCACCGCCCGCGCACGACGAGGACCGCTTCGACGCCTGGCACATGGTGAAAGACACCCCTGGCGCCGGAACGCGGACACCGGGGGCTCGCGGTCGACGCCTCCGAGTCGGCCGTCGGGCTGTCGCTGAAGGGGACGCGAGTTCCTCTCAGACCGGCGACCGCTCTAACCGATCCCCAGGAACGGGTCGCCGTAGAGGACGTAGAGCAAGCCGAGCGGAATGCCGCGGTCGGTGAACAGCCGGAAGGACCGGTGGCTCGCCCTGTCGATCACCGCGGACCCGCAGGCGTTCGCGACAATCAGCGCCCGGGCACCGCTCGGGGATCCCAGTCGCTGCTGCCGCTGCCGAAACCCGTGTCTGATCGCGCGGAGCGAGATCCGTCTTCCGCGTCCGTACGGGCCGCCGAGCAGCAGGGCGAAGTCGGGGTCCGTCTTGTCGGTGGTATCGCCGTGGCAGGCGAAGTGCTGGATCTGGACGGGGCGGTTTCGCGTACCACCGTCGAGGGCCTTGGTGGGGTCGCACAGCGCGTCCACCAGGCGCTTCCTGAAGGGCGCGGGAACGCCTTCGTCTCTGAGACGGCGGCCGCGGAGGATCTTGCAGAGAATGGAGGGCTGCCGTTGAGACCGAGTGTCAGCGGGGGATCCCCTGCCCTGCTTCGGTGAGAGTCAGTGTGAGGCACCCCAGCCACGTGCCGGATCGCGGGTACTCCCAGTTCTCGGCGTTCGCCAAAACTGCAGGAAGGCCCTGCCTCGGAATGGGGGGACCGGGCTGCTCACCGAGAGTGCCATCCGGCGCTGTCCACGGCACGAGCCGGCACACTTCGATCCATCCTCTGTCGACGAGGGGAAGGAGGATCGGGACGAGAGCCGAGGCGGGCCCTGAGACCAGCGGCTCGTCGAGATCGCCCCGGACACCGGGGAGGATGTCGATCTCGGTGGCGTTGATCATGAAGGCGCGTTCGGCAGATGACAGCTGGTCCGTCGCGGGATAGATCACATACAGAGTGTCGCAGCTCAGGAGAACGACCGACGAGAGCCCCCGGCGGCCTTCTGAAGACGTGGTCACATGGACGAGATGATCTCGAACTGACTGGTGTGATCACAGCGTCGGAGCCGTCCTGGATAGCCCCGTTCTCCGGGCTGAGCCCGCGCGCCTTCGGGAAGCTGGTGACGGTACTGCGCCGCGCAGGTGCGGACGCGGTCCGCAGGGGCCGACCATGGATCCTCCCGTTGGAAGACCGGATCTTGCTGGTCACCGCGTACTGGCGAACAAACCTGACCGTACGAATCGCGCAATCGGTTCACCAAGGATGCAGTGCTCATCGTGGACGCCGCTCTGGTCTCCACCCGGGACCACACCGTCGCCGAGCGGTCGAAGAACTACCGGTACTCCACCAACCACCAGGTCGTCATCGACGCCGACACCCGCCTGGTCGTCGTGGTTGGCCGGCCGGGCTCCACCCCTGGACCGCGTCGTCGAGTCCGGTGGCGACGACCGTCGGTGCGTTGAACGCCGATCCGAACCGGGCCATCGTGTACTTCCTGATGGTTCCCGCATCCAGCGTGTAGGTCGCACCACCTACGGACCACACGTCCTGCGCAGCACGGATTTCCTTCACCCTGGGGTCGCTCGGACCCGGAAATCCTGGGGCCGGAGCAGCACTCGTGACCTTCGCAGCAGGATTGTCGATACCACCGAGGGAAAGATCTCGACGAGACCTGGCGCGTCGCCACACTAAGCTGACATAGCGTCATAGAAGTCCGCATCAGATCAGCATGAGCACCGGCGGATGCCGCCTTCGACCGCCGCGTACCGCCAAGATCACCTAGCCCGGCAACACGATCTGACCTGCGAAGACCCGAAGAGTGAGTCCAGCCGCTGAAATCCCGAGGAGACACCCGTGAGGATGCTGATCAACGTTCCTGAGACCGTCGTCGCCGATGCGCTGCGGGGGATGGCCTCGGCGCATCCCGAGCTGACCGTGGACGTCGAGCGGCGGGTCGTGGTGCGGCGGGACGCGCCCGTGGCCGGGAAAGTGGCGCTGGTGTCCGGCGGCGGGTCCGGGCACGAGCCGTTGCACGGGGGGTTCGTGGGGTACGGCATGCTGGCGGCCGCGTGCCCCGGAGAGGTCTTCACCTCGCCCGTGCCCGATCAGATGGTGCGTGCCGCGGCCGCCGTCGACAGCGGCGCCGGGGTGCTCTTCGTCGTGAAGAACTACACCGGCGACGTGCTGAACTTCGAGATGGCCGCGGAGCTCGCCGAGGACGAGGGCATCCAGGTCGCCAAGGTCCTCGTCGACGACGACGTGGCGGTGACGGACAGTCTGTACACGGCGGGGCGGCGCGGCACCGGCGGCACGCTGTTCGTGGAGAAGATCGCCGGTGCCGCCGCCGAGGAGGGCGCCCCGCTGGAGCGCGTGGAGTCGATCGCCCGACGGGTCAACGAGCGGTGCCGGTCCTTCGGGGTGGCCCTGAGTGCCTGCACGACCCCCGCCAAGGGCAGCCCGACCTTCGATCTCCCCGCGGGCGAGCTGGAGTTGGGCATCGGGATTCACGGCGAACCGGGCCGGGAGCGGCGGGCCATGATGACCTCCCGCGAGATCGCGGACTTCGCCGTGGACGCCGTCGTCGAGGACCTGCGCCCGTCCGGGCCGGTCATCGCCCTGGTGAACGGGATGGGCGCCACTCCTCTCCTGGAGCTGTACGGCTTCAACGCCGAGGTGCAGCGGGTGCTCGCCGAGCGGCAGGTGCCGGTGGCCCGGACACTGGTCGGGAACTACGTGACGTCGCTCGACATGGCCGGGTGCTCGGTGACCCTGTGCGAGGTCGACGAGGAGCTGTTGCGTCTGTGGGACGCTCCGGTGCAGACGCCCGCGCTGCGCTGGGGCCGGTGAGACGGGATTGGGCATGGGGAGCGACATGACGGAGACCTTCGGCGCCGGGTTCCTGGTGCGCTGGCTGGCCGCGGTGGCCGAGGACGTCGACCGGGAGGCGGACCGGCTCACCGAGCTGGACTCGGCCATCGGCGACGCCGACCACGGGGCCAATCTGCGGCGGGGCTTCGCCGCCGTGACGGAGATCCTGGCGAAGGAGCCGCCGGCGAGCCCGGGCGCGGTGCTCACCGCCGCCGGGCGGCAGCTGATCTCCACGGTCGGCGGCGCCTCGGGGCCGCTGTACGGGACGCTGCTGCGGCGCGCCGGGAAGACCCTGGGCGAGGACGCGCAGGTCACCCGGGTGCGGTTGGCGGAGGCCCTCGGCGCCGGGGTGGCCGCCGTGTCGCAGCTGGGCGGCGCCCAGGTGGGGGACAAGACGATGCTGGACGCGCTCGTGCCCGCCGTCGAAGGGCTCCGGAGTTCGTACGAGGCGGCCCGGACCGCCGCCGACGGCGGCGCCCTCGCGACCGTACCCCTCCAGGCGCGCAAGGGCCGGGCCAGCTATCTCGGGGAGCGGTCGATCGGGCACCAGGATCCGGGGGCGACGTCGTCGGCGCTGCTGTTCGCGGCGCTCGCCGACACCGCGCGCACGGAGGGGGTGCGATGAGCCCCACGCCCGCAGAACCGCCCACAGAACCGCCCGCCGTGCCTCCCGTGGTCCCGCCCGTCGGCATCGTGCTCGTCTCCCACAGCGCGGCGGTCGCGACGGCGGTGGCCGAGCTGGCCCGCGGCCTCGCGGGCGGCGGCGATCTCGCGCCGCTGCTGCCGGCGGGCGGCACTGCGGACGGCGGGCTCGGGACGAGTTCCGAGCTGATCTGCGAGGCGGCGAAGGCCGTCGACCGGGGGGCCGGTGTGGCGCTCCTGGTCGACCTGGGCAGCGCGGTCCTCACCGTGAAGGCGCTGCTCGCCGAGGGCGACGAACTGCCCGAGGCCGCCCGCCTGGTGGACGCGCCGTTCGTCGAGGGCGCGGTCGCCGCGCTGGTCACGGCGAGCGCCGGCGGGGACCTCGAAGCGGTGGTGGCGGCGGCCTCGGAGGCGTACTCCTACCGCAAGGAGTGAGCGCCCGAGCCGTGTGCGGGGAGTGACCGACGGGCCGCGCCGGGTGGCGACCGTGTTGTGATCCAGCAGGTCAACACACTAATGTCGCAGGGCCTTGGTGTACGGGAAACCGGTGCGGTACCGGTGCGGCCCTCGCCACTGTGATCGGGAGGTCCGGCTCCATCCCCGGGGGGAACACCCCGGGGAAGCCACTGGACCGGCGCGGGAGACCGCGACGGTGTGGGAAGGCGGAGTCGGGCCGTATGACCGTCAGCCAGGAGACCGGCCGGGGTGCGTTGTCCATCCACGAGGTGCTGGAGAGGGTCTACCGACCATGCATATAGCCGAGGGGTATCTGCCCCCTGTGCACGCCGCCGCCTGGGGCGTAGCGGCCGCCCCGTTCGTCGCCCACGGGGTGCGCGCGCTGACCCGCGAGGTGCGGTCGAACCCCGAGTCCACCCTGCTGCTCGGCGCGTCCGGCGCCTTCACGTTCGTCCTGTCGGCACTCAAGCTTCCCTCCGTCACCGGGAGTTGCTCCCACCCGACCGGTACGGGTCTGGGTGCGATCCTCTTCCGACCCCCGATCATGGCGGTCCTCGGGACGATCACCCTGCTCTTCCAGGCCCTGCTGCTCGCGCACGGCGGGCTGACCACCCTCGGGGCGAACGCCTTCTCGATGGCGATCGTCGGGCCCTGGGCGGGCTACGGGACGTACCGGCTGCTGCGGCGGTTCGGTACGCCGCTGATGGTGGCCGTCTTCTTCGGCGCGTTCGTCGCCGACCTGTCCACGTACTGCGTCACCAGCGTGCAGCTGGCCCTGGCGTTCCCCGACCCCGGCAGCGGCGTGCCCGGCGCGCTGGCCAAGTTCGGCGGGATCTTCGCCGTGACCCAGATCCCGCTGGCGGTGAGCGAGGGCCTGCTCACGGTGCTCGTGATGCGGCTGCTCACCCAGTCCAGCAAGGGCGAGCTGGTCCGGCTCGGCGTCCTCGGCCGGCCGAAGGCGGAGCGAGGGGAGGAGGTGGCCGCGCGATGAGCCGTAACGCGAAGATCAACACGCTGCTGCTGCTCCTCGTCGCCGCGCTCGCGGTCCTGCCGCTCGCGCTGGGCCTCGGCGACCACAAGGAAGAGCCGTTCGCGGGGTCGGACGCGGAGGCCGAGACCGCGATCACCGAGCTCCAGCCGGACTACAAGCCGTGGTTCAGCCCGCTGTACGAGCCGCCGTCCGGCGAGATCGAGTCGGCGCTCTTCGCCCTCCAGGCGGCACTGGGCGCCGGCGTCCTCGCGTACTACTTCGGCCTCCGGCGCGGCCGCCGCCAGGGCGCGGCCCGCGCGGCGGCGGAGGCCGCCGAGGCGGCGGGGACGGACGGTGCGACGGGGATGGAGAGTGCGACGGGGGAAGGCGGTCCCGTCGGGCAGGGTGACTCCGGTACGGCCGGGAACGGGCCCGTCTCCGGCACGTCGACCAGCGGGGAGGACTCGGCCGACGCGCACGCCGGTACCGGTACCGGTGCCGACTCCGGCGCCCCGCGTACCGGTGCCGGCTCCCGCGCCCCGCGTGCCGGCGCCGGCTCCCGCGCCCCGCGGGCCGGCGCAGCCTCCCGTGCCGCCGGCGCCGGTGCCGCAAGCGGCGGGTCCCGGCCCGTCGTCGGTGAGGCGGGGGTCCCGGGGGCCGACGACGGTTCCGTCCCCTTCGACGGCACGGGCGCGTAGCGCCGATGCTGCCGATCGACGCGGCGGCGCACAGCAGTCGCTGGCGCCGCCGTCATCCCGTGGAGAAGGCGCTCCTCGGCTTCGGACTGACCCTGTGCGCGGTGGGTCTGCCGCCGTGGCCCGGCGCGGTGCTCGTGGCGGCGGCCACGCTCGCGGTGCTGCTCGGCCCGGCCGGTGTGCCGGGCCGTCAGCTGTGGCGGGCGTTCCGCATCCCGCTCGGCTTCTGCGTCACGGGCGCGGTCCCGCTGCTCTTCGAGGTGGGCGGGGCGCGGGGGCTCGTGGCCCTCGCGCCCGACGGTCCCGTGCACGCGGGCGAGTTGCTGCTGCGGACCGCCTCGGCCTCTCTCGGGGTGCTGCTCTTCGCCTTCACGACGCCGGTGTCCGACGTGCTGCCCCGGTTGGTCCGGGCGGGCGTCCCGGCACCGGTGGTGGACGTGGCACTCGTGATGTACCGGATCATCTTCCTGCTGCTCGACGCGCTCACGAAGATCCGGCAGGCCCAGGCGGCCCGGCTCGGGCACACCACCCGGGCCGCGACCTGGCGTTCGCTCGCCGGCCTCGGCGCGACGACGTTCGTACGGGCCTTCGACCGGGCGCAGCGCCTGCAGTCGGGGCTCGCCGGGCGCGGTTACGACGGGACGCTGCGGGTGCTGGTGCCCGCCGTCGCGGTGTCGCGGCGGTTCCTCACGGCGACGGGCCTGCTCCTGGCGGGTCTCGTCGCCCTCACCCTCGTACTGGAAAGGTTCCTTCCGTGACGTCTCCGACCCCCGTCGTGGAGCTGGTGAAGGCGGGTTTCGCCTACGAGGACGGGCCCGCGGTCCTGTCGGGCGTGGACTTCGCGGTGGCGGAGGGACGCGCGATCGCGCTCCTCGGCCGCAACGGCAGCGGCAAGACGACGCTGCTCCGGCTGCTCAGCGGGGGTCTGCGCTGCGGGAGCGGGTCGCTGCTCCTGGACGGGGCGGAGGTGGCGTACGACCGGCAGGGGCTGACCCGGCTGCGGACCACGGTGCAGCTGGTCGTGCAGGATCCGGACGACCAGCTGTTCGCGGCCTCGGTCGGTCAGGACGTGTCGTTCGGTCCGATGAACCTGGGGCTGCCGGAAGAGGAGGTACGGCTCCGGGTGCGGGAGGCCCTGGAGGCGCTGGACATCGTGGCTCTTGAGGACCGGCCGACGCATCTCCTGTCGTACGGGCAGCGGAAGCGGGCGGCGATCGCGGGCGCCGTCGCGATGCGGCCCCGGGTGCTGATCATGGACGAGCCGACGGCCGGACTCGACCCGCACGGCCAGGAGCGGCTGCTCGACGCGCTGGAACGGCTCCGTGCGACGGGGACGACGGTGGTGATGGCGACGCACGACGTCGATCTGGCGCTGCGCTGGGCCGACGGGGCGGCGGTGCTCTCCCCCGACGGTCTGCGCACGGGCCCGGTCGCCGAGCTCCTCGCGGACGACGCCCTGCTGGCGGCGGCCCGTCTACGCCGCCCGTGGGGCACGTCGGTGGCCCGTCTCCTGCGGGCCCACGGTCTGCTGGGCGCGGACGCGGCGGAGCCCCGGACGCCGGAGGACCTGGACGCGTGGGTCACCGCCGAGGTGGCGGGGCCGGGCCGCCCGGCCTGAGCGATCCGAGTGAGGCTCCAGCCGCCCGGCCTGAGCGTCCCGAGTGGCGCGGAGGTCTTGCTACCGAGTAGTAGACATCACTCTCCGATTCTTCTGCAACTAGTTGCAGAAGGCGTCCGGGGTCACCTAGAACTGAGGTCGACGACCCCTGCGCGAGGAGACGCCCCATGACCCCGTACCCGCACCTGCTGAGCCCGCTCGACCTCGGGTTCACCACCCTGCCCAACCGGGTGATCATGGGGTCGATGCACGTCGGCCTGGAGGAGACCGAGCACGGCTTCGAGCGCATGGCCGCCTTCTACGCGGAGCGTGCCCGGGGCGGCGTCGGCCTCATCGTCACCGGCGGCATCGCACCCAACGAGGCCGGCCGGCCCTGGGACGGCGGCGCCAAGCTCACCACCGCCGACGAGGTCGCCGAGCACCGGCTGATCACCGACGCCGTGCACGCCGAGGGCGGCCGGATCGCGATGCAGATCCTGCACTTCGGCCGGTACGCCTACCACCCCGGCCTCGTCGGCCCCAGCCCCCTCAAGGCCCCCATCAGCCCCTTCGTACCGAACGAGCTGTCCGACGCCGAGGTCGAGCAGACGGTCGAGGACTACGCGCGCTGCGCCGAGCTCGCCAAGGAGGCCGGGTACGACGGCGTCGAGGTGATGGGCTCCGAGGGCTACCTCATCAACGAGTTCATCGCCGCCGCCACGAACCACCGCACCGACCGCTGGGGCGGCTCGTACGAGAACCGGGTCCGCTTCCCGCTGGAGATCGTCCGCCGGATCCGCGAGCGCGTCGGCGAGGACTTCATCCTGGTCTACCGCCTCTCCATGCTGGACCTCGTCCCCGGCGGCTCCACCCTGGAGGAGGTCGTCCAGCTCGCCAAGGAGATCGAGGCCGCCGGCGCGACCATCATCAACACCGGCATCGGCTGGCACGAGGCGCGCATCCCCACCATCGCCACCTCCGTGCCGCGCGGCGCCTACACCTGGGTGACGAAGAAGCTGATGGGCGCGGTCTCCGTGCCGCTCGTCACCTCCAACCGCATCAACACCCCCGAGGTCGCCGAGGAGATCCTCGCCGACGGCCGCGCCGACCTGGTCTCGCTGGCCCGCCCGTTCCTCGCGGACCCCGCCTTCGTCGCCAAGGCGACGGCCGGCCGCGCGGACACGATCAACACCTGCATCGGCTGCAACCAGGCCTGCCTCGACCACACCTTCAACCTGAAGATCACCTCCTGCCTGGTCAACCCGCGCGCCTGCCACGAGACCGAGCTGGTCCTCTCCCCCACCCGCCTCGCCAAGCGCGTCGCCGTCGTCGGCGCGGGCCCGGCCGGACTCTCCTGCGCGGTCTCCGCGGCCGAGCGCGGCCACTCCGTCACCCTCTTCGACGGCGCCGCCGAGATCGGCGGCCAGCTGAACATCGCCAAGCGGGTGCCGGGCAAGGAGGAGTTCGACGAGACGCTGCGCTACTTCCGCGTCCAGCTCGCCGAGCACGGCATCGACGTCCGCCTGAACACGTACGTGACCGCCGCCGACCTGGACGGCTACGACGAGGTCGTCGTCGCCACCGGCGTCACCCCCCGCACCCCCGGGATCGCGGGCGAGGACCACCCGAGCGTCCTCAATTACCTCGACGTGCTCCGGGACGGCGCACCGGTCGGCGACCGGGTCGCGATCATCGGCGCGGGCGGCATCGGCTTCGACGTCGCCGAGTTCCTGACGGACGGCGGCGAGGGCGCGAGCCAGGACCCCGAGACGTACTTCCGCCAGTGGGGCGTCGACACCTCGTACGAGAACCGCGGCGGACTGCGGGCGCCCGAGCGCGACGCGCCGCCGCGCCAGGTCCACCTGCTCCAGCGCAAGAGCACCAAGGTCGGCGCGGGCCTGGGCAAGACGACCGGCTGGATCCACCGCACCGAGCTCAAGCACCGCGGCGTCACCATGGTCGCGGGCGTCTCGTACGAGCGGATCGACGACGCGGGCCTGCACGTCACGATCGACGGCGAGCCGCAGCTCCTGCCCGTCGACACGGTCGTGCTCTGCGCCGGCCAGGAGCCGCGCCGCGACCTGTACGAGCAGCTGGTGGCGGCCGGCCGCTCCGTGCACCTGATCGGCGGCGCGGACGTCGCCGCCGAGCTGGACGCGAAGCGGGCCATCGACCAGGGCACCCGGCTCGCCGCCACCCTGTGACCCTCGCCCCGTGATCACCGTGGCCGGCCGAACCTAGGATGCGAGCATGTCCCTCACGCACGCGATCCTCACCGCGCTGCTCGAAAAGCCGTCTTCCGGCCTCGAACTGACGCGCCGCTTCGACAAGTCGATCGGCTACTTCTGGTCGGCCACGCACCAGCAGATCTACCGCGAGCTCGGGAAGCTGGAGCAGGCGGGGCACATCCGCGCGCTGCCCGCTCCGGTGCCCGCGCGAGGGCAGAAGAAGGAGTACGAGGTGCTGCCCGCGGGCCGGGCGGAGCTCGGCGACTGGGTGGGCAGGTCCGAGGACCCGAAGCCGCTCCGGTCCGCCCTGCTGCTCCGGATGCGGGCGGCGGCGATGGTGGGCACGGAGGGGCTGCGGGCCGAGCTGTCGCGCCATCTGTCCCTGCACCGGGCCCAGCTGGACGAGTACCTCCTGATCGAGGCCCGGGACTTCCCGGCGGAGCGCCGCCGCACCGAGCCGGACCGGCTGCGGCACCTGGTCCTGCGGGGCGGGGTGGATCTGGAGCGGTTCTGGGTGGAGTGGCTGACAAGCGCTCTGGCCGAGCTGGGGGCAGGCGACGGGGCCCGCCCCGACGTGGATACTGGTGAGTTGTAGTTCCACGACACGAAAGGGCGGGTATGGCCGACGACTTGGGGCGCCGCGCGACACGTCACGCGGTGGTCATCGGGGGAAGTCTCGCTGGGCTGCTTGCCGCTCGGGTACTCGCCGAGCACGCCGAGAAGGTCACGGTCGTCGAGCGCGACCGCTACCCGGAGGGGCCCGACGCGCGGCCCGGCGTCCCGCAGGGCCGCCACCTCCACGTCCTCATCGCCGGCGGGCAGCAGGCCCTCGACGAGCTGCTCCCGGGCTTCATGCAGGAGCTCGGGGAGCTCGGCGCGCCCAAGGTGGGCGTTCCCGAGGACATGGTGCAGTGGCAGAACGGCAGGTGGTTCCGCCGCACCTCCGCGACCGCGCACTTCTACACCGGCGCGCGCCCGCAGCTGGAGTGGCTGGTGCGGCAGCGGGTCCTCGCCGACCCGCGCATCGACGTCGTCGAGGGCACCGAGACCGTGGGCCTGCTCGGTGACTCCTCGCGTGTCCGGGGCGTACGGCTGCGCGAGCGCGGGGCCGGGGGCGGGGCCGCGAAGGAGGTCCGTACGCTGGAGGCCGATCTGGTCGTCGACGCCTCCGGGCGGTCGACCAAGGCCGCGGACTGGCTGGCCGGGATCGGCGCGGAGGCCCCGCACGAGGAGACCCTCGACACGGGCCTGGCCTACTCCACGCGCGTCTACCGCGCCCCCGCCGAGGACCCGCACAGCGACGCGCTCGGCTACTACGTCGTGCCCAACCCCACCCAGGTGTACGGCGGTGTGGTGCTGCCCCTCGGCGACGGGCGGCACCTGGTCACCCTCTCCGGGCTGCGCGGCGACGAACCGCCCACCGACGAGGGCGCGTTCGAGGAGTACGCGAAGCGGCTGCCGCACCCGGTGGTCGGCGACTGGCTGTCGCGGGCCGAGCCGGAGTCCCCGGTGTACGGCTTCCGCAAGACCGCCAACATCCGGCGCCGGTACGACCGTCCGGGCCGCCGCCCGGCCGGCTTCCTCGCCACCGGCGACGCGCTGTGCGCCTTCAACCCGATCTACGGGCAGGGCATGGCCGTGGCCGCGCTCAGCGCGGTCGCGCTGCGCCGGACCCTGGCCGACCCCAGGCGGACCCCGACCACGCGTGTGGTGCAGCGGGCCCTGTTCGACGCCTCGAAGCAGGCGTGGGACATCTCGGCGGGTGCCGACAAGAAGATGCCCGGTGCCACCGGTGACGCGGTGCGGCCCGGCGCGATGGACAAGGTGGTCGGCTGGTACCTGGGCCGCGTGACGGAGCGGGCCCCGGGCGACCCGATCGTGGGGGCGCCGTTCCGCGCGGCGCTCACCCTGACCGCCCCGCTGACGGTCCTGTTCGCCCCGCCCGTGGCCAGGGCGGTGCTCTTCGGCCCGGTGGCGGAGACACCGGCGGAGCCGCCGCTGCGTCGCCGCCCGGTGGCGGAGACTCCGGCGGAGCCGCCGCTGCGCCGCGACGCCTAGACCGTACGGGTGACGGCGGCCGGGTGCCTCAGGCGCCCGGCGCCGCCGTCACCATGCCGGCCGCTATCGCCGCGCCCAGCACCGCGTAGTCGTCGGCGTTCTGCCTCGCGTAGGCGAGGGCGAAGTCTGCCACGGCACGGTCGAACACGTCCCCGCCGCCGAGATAGGCGGCGATGGCGAGCCGGTCGCCGGTGCGCGCGTGGGCGCGGGCCAGGGCCCGGCCGCAGAGTCGCGCGTAGTCCCGCAGTGTGGCCGGGGACATGCTCTCCACCTCGGCGGAGCCCTTCATGTCGCGCAGCTGCCGCCAGTAGAAGTGGCGCTGCTCGGGTCCCGTCATCCAGCCGAGGAAGATGTCGCTCGCGGCCTGGGTGAGCCGCTGGCCTGCGACGACGCGTCGGCCCTGGTGGGGGTAGGCGGTCGGCGGGAGGTACTGCTCCAGGGCGGAGCGGCCGGCCTCCTTGATCTGGAGGATGAGCGGGTCGCTGTCGTCCCGGCCTTCGAGGAGGAGGACGAAGCAGCGGGTGCCGACACTGCCGACGCCGACGACCTTGCGGGCCGCGTCGACGAAGTGGTAGCGGTCGAGGAGGACACGGCGCTCCTCGGCGAGGGAGCTGCGGTAGTCGCTGAAGATCTTGCCGAGGGTGACCCGGTCGACGTCCGTGGCGCGTTCGAGGAGCGGCGGGTCGTCGACGATGCGCCGGTGGCCCGCGCCGTCCTTCTCGGTGAGCTTGGCGAGGGCCTGGAGGCTGGTGCGCCGCCGGGCGCCGGCGAGCCGCTTGGTGAGGCGGGCGCGGTCCTCGCGGCGTACGACGTGGAGGATGTCGTCGGCGGAGATCCGCTCGTACCAGACGTCGAGCTCGCCCAGGCCGGCGAGCCGGCGCATGGTCGTGCGGTACGACTCGACGGCGACGAGCGCGGCGCGGTGGGCCTTGGGCTTGGTGCTGCCGTTCTGGAGGGCGGCGACGGTGACGCTGGCGGCGAGTCTCTTCACGTCCCACTCGAAGGGGCCGGGGAGGGTCTCGTCGAAGTCGTTCACGTCGAAGAGGAGCGTCCGTTCGGGTGAGGCGTAGACGCCGAAGTTGAGCAGGTGGGCGTCACCGCAGAGCTGGACGGTGAGCCCGGTGTGGCGCTCGGCGCCGAGGTCGGCGGCCATCACTCCGGCGGCGCCGCGCAGGAAGGCGAACGGCGAGACGGCCATCCTGGCGTACCGGAGCGGGACGAGGTCGGGGAGCCGGTCCAGGGACTCGCGCTCCAGGACCGCCAGCGGGTCAGGGCGCTGCGACCTGGGGATCCAGCGGCCGTGGGAGGCACGGGGGACGTGTTTGCGGGCCGCCCTGCCCAGCGCGGCGCGCTCCGAAGGTGTCGTCATCCGGCCTCACCCGCCTCTTCCCGCCGACGTGGTCTCGGCGCGGTCACCTGGAACTCATTACAGGGCGCCTCGCTCGTTTCGGCCACTCTGCCGGACCGGCCTAGCAAAATGGTTTAGACCAATGATAGGAATTGATCACCCACACGACCCGTGCTGTCACGCTGAGCAAAGAGAGGGTTGATCATGGCCGAGCCCGATTCCGAGGCGGTGGCGGACGTACCGCTCTATCTCCGGGTCGCCGCCGCGCTGCGCGAGGACCTCACCCGGCGGCGCATCGCCCCCGGCAGCCGGCTCCCGTCGGAGCGGTCGCTTTCCCAGCGCTACCACGTCAACCGGCAGACCGTCCGCAGCTCGCTCCAACTCCTCAGGGAGGAAGGGCTCGTGGTCACCGATCGGCGGGGCACCTTCGCCGCCGACGACGCCCATGCCCCGACCGGGCCCGAGCCGGCCGACCCGCCCCTCACCGCCCGCCGTCCGACGTTCCCCGGCGGGCCACGGGCGGCCGGGGCACTGGTGCGGGCCTCGCTCGTCTGGGAGCCGCCGCCCCTTCCCCTGGCGCCCCGGCTCCTGCTGACCCCCGACGAACCGACGCTCGTCCACCGGCACACGGTGCTCGGACCGCACGGCGGGGCGCTCCAGCGGGCGGTGTCGTGGTTCTCGCGGGCGGCCCTCGCCGAGATCCCCCAGCTCTCCCGCTACCGGCGGGGCAGGGACTGCCGGCAACAGCCCGACCTGCGGCTCCTCTACCACTGGATGCACCAGGCGGGGCTGCGGATCACCCACCGCGAGTCGGTCGGCGTGCCGCCCGGGCCGGCCGGGACGGCGGCCGGCGGCGCGGCGCGGCTGGTCGTCCACCGGGTCGTCAGTGACCAGCACGGGCACGCCCTGGAGATCACGGACATCGACTTCTCGGCCCAGTCGGCGGCCTGGACCTACGAGTTCAGCGCCTGACGGCGGAACCCGGCTCCCGTCCGGTACGGGGACGGGAGCCGGGTCCGTCCGGGGACGGGAGCGGGTCCGTCCGGGGACGGGAGCCGGGTTCGTCCGGGGACGGGAGCCGGGTTCCGCGGGTCAGACGATGCCCTCGGCGATCTCCGCCTCCTCGCGGGCGGTTCCGTACGCGGTCGGCGTGCCGTACGAGCGGCGGGCGACGTACCACCAGACGCTGGCGAGGACGAGCACGACGGCGAGCGCGATGGCGGCGTAGTTCATGGTGTCGACGTTCACCGGGGACTTCTGCGGGAGGCAGAAGAGGACGGTCACGAACGCCACCCAGACGACGGCGATCCAGCCGATCGGCCTGCTCCAGCGGCCGAGGCTCCAGGGGCCGGGGACGAAGCGGTTCCCGGCGCGCAGCCGCAGGTAGATCGGGATGGCGTACGCGGGCGTGATGCCGATGACGTTGATCGCCGTGACGGCGCCGTAGGCGGTGGCCGAGTAGAGCGAGGGGACGGCGAGCAGCGCGGCCACGGCGACCGAGAGCCAGACGGCGGGGACGGGCGTCTGGGTGCTGCCGCTGACCTTGCGCCAGAGCGCCGAGCCGGGCAGGGCGTTGTCGCGGCTGAAGGCGAAGACCATGCGGCTCGCGGCGGCCACCTCGGCGTTGCCGCAGAAGAGCTGGGCGACGATCACCACGAGGAGCAGCGCGGCGGCGCCGCCGGAGCCGAGCGCGTCCAGGAAGATCTGGGCGGGCGGGACGCCGGTGGCGGTGTTCTGCGTGGCGGAGTAGTCCTGGATGGCGAAGGTGAGCCCGGCGAGGAGGGCGAAGCCGGCGAGCCAGGAGACCCAAATGGCCCGGACGATGCCCTTGGCGGCGGTGACGGAGGCGTTGGACGTCTCCTCGGAGAGGTGGGCCGAGGCGTCGTAGCCGGAGAACGTGTACTGGGCGAGGAGCAGGCCGATCGCGGCGACGTAGAACGGGTTGGCCCAGCCGGTGTCGTTGACGAACTCGGTGAAGACGAAATCGACGGACTGGTGCCGGTCGGGCACGAACGCGAGCGCGCCGACGATGACCGCGACGCCGATCAGGTGCCACCAGACGCTGATCGAGTTGAGGACGCTGACGAGGCGGACGCCGAAGAGGTTGAGCCCGGCGTGCAGCAGCAGGATCGCGAGGAAGATGAGGAAGGTGGACTCCGGGGTGGGCACGAAGCCCCACTGGAGGTTGAGGAAGGCCCCGGTGAAGAGGGCGGCGCCGTAGTCGATGCCGGCGATGGCGCCGAGCAGACCGAGCAGGTTCAGCCAGCCGGTGTACCAGCCCCAGCGGCGCCCGCCGAGCCGGTCGGCCATGTAGTAGAGGGCGCCGGAGGTCGGGTAGGCGCTGGTGACCTCGGCGAGGGCGAGGCCCACGCACAGGACGAAGAGGCCGACGCCGACCCAGCCCCACAGCATCACGGAGGGGCCGCCGGTGCCCAGGCCGAAGCCGTAGAGGGTCATGCAGCCGGAGAGGACGGAGATGACCGAGAAGCTGATCGCGAAGTTGCCGAAGCCGTCCATGCGGCGGGCGAGGACGGGCTGGTAGCCGAGTTCTCTCAGTCTCGCCTCGTCGTCCTGGGACGGGGGTGGCTTGCGTATCGCGTCGATCGGGGATTCGGTGCGGGACATGGGGGCCTCCGGGGGACGAGGGGGGGGAGGGGGGGTGGGGGGTGGAAGCAGGGGGCGCCGGGGGTGCGCGGTGCGTCAGCCGCCGAGACAGCGGGCACGGGCGCGCAGGAAGACCTCCTCGGCGAGGGCGCGGTCGTCCGGGTGGGCGGTGCGGTAGGCCCAGGGGAGGGTGGTGTAGTACGGGCCGAGGGCCTCGAAGACCCGGGCCGCGTCGGCGAACCGGAGGGCTCCGAAGAGGGCGTGCGCCAGGTGGTTGAGGTCGAGGAGCGAGGCCTCGTCGGTGGCGCAGAAGAAGAACCAGGTGTCGAGGGCGCGCTGGGCGTCGCGTACGGCGTCCTCGGCGACCCAGTGCAGGTCGAGGGCGCGCTCGTGGCCGCGCTCGCGCCGGTAGCGCTCGACGCGGACGTAGAGCGGAAGGGCGTGCAGGGCGGAGCCGACGGGTGCCGAGCTCGCGGCCCAGTGAGCGTAGTTGACGGCCTCGGAGAGGGGGCCGGGCCGTCGGGCGTACACGAACTGGAGCATCCGGTGGTGGGCCTCGCGGTTGTGCGGGTCGCGCTTCTCCACCTCGGCGAGCAGGCCCCAGGGGCCGGGCGGCAGCATGGGCGCCGGCGGGGTGACCCGGTGCTCGGCCATGCGCTGGCGTCCGTCCAGGGCGGCGAGGGCGATCAGGCCGACCCAGGGCACGGGGTCGGCGGGCGAGCGGTCGCCGGCCTCGCGGCAGGCGGTCCAGGCCTCCTGCCAGAGCTCCCGGGTCCGGGCGTGGGCGGCGCGGTGGGCGCGTACGGCGCGCTCCACGGCGACCCGGCTGTGCATCACGGTGGCGGCGAGGCTCTCGGGCTGTTCGGCCCGCCAGATGGGTACGACGTCGGTGCCGGCCGCGACGGCGGCGAGGACCTGGGTGCGCCGGGTCCAGGCCTCCCAGTCGGAGGTCTCGTCGAGCAGCCGGGCCATGGACACCCAGCGCCCGGTCCGTAAGTCCTGGACGGCGTTGCGCAGGGCGTGGTCGTGGCCGGCCGGATGGTAGACGGGCCGGAAGCCGTGTCCGGCCATCAGGGGGTGGGGCGTGGTGTGGATGACATGGGTCCTCGGTGGATGGAGGGGGTGGTCAGTCCCCCGGCGGGCGTCCCGGCCGTTGATCGGCGATCACTATAGAGGGCGATGGATGCGACCGGTCCACTTTCTTTCGTGACAGTAACTATTAAGCCAACGACTGAATTTGACTTACTGTCAGGTATGCCGGAGGACCTGACGTGATCGCCCGCCGAGGCTTGACGAAGGGCCCCGGCGACGGCACTCTGACCCTTTTCGGTGATCGGATGATCACGGAGCGGTCGAACGACGGGAGCGGCGGGATGACGGGCGGAGCGGTACTCGCCGTCGATCAGGGAACGTCGGGCACGAAGGCTCTCGTCCTCTGCCCCGAGCGCGGTGTCCTCGGCACCGGAACGGCACCGGTCCGGCCCCGGTACCTCCCCGGCGGCCTCGTCGAGGTCCACCCGCGTGAGCTGTACGACTCGGTGGTCGCCGCCGGGCGCGCGGCGCTCGCCGAGGCGGACACCCGCGTCGTCGCCGTGGGCCTCGCCAACCAGGGCGAGACCGTGCTCGCCTGGGACCCCGCCACCGGGGAGCCGCTCACCGACGCCCTCGTCTGGCAGGACCGCAGGGCCGCCTCCGTCTGCGCCGGGCTCGACGCCCACGCCGAGGAGCTGCGCCATCTCACCGGCCTCCCGGTCGACCCCTACTTCGCCGCGCCGAAGATGGCCTGGATCCGCCGCCACGCCACCGGCGCGGGCGTGGTCACCACCAGCGACGCATGGCTCGTCCACCGGCTCACCGGCGCGTTCGTCACGGACGCGGCGACCGCGGGACGGACCGGTCTGCTCGACCTGGACACGGTCGCCTGGTCGGAGACCGCCCTCGACCTGTACGGGCTCGGCGGCGAGTCGCTCCCCCGGGTCGTGGACTGCGACACCCCGGTCGGCACCACCACCGCGTTCGGTCCCGCGCTGCCGCTCACCGGGCTCATGGTCGACCAGCAGGCCGCGCTGCTCACCCAGAGCGCCGACGACCCCGCCGCCGCCAAGTGCACCTACGGCACGGGGGCCTTCCTCCTCGCGCAGACCGGACCCGAGCCCCGGCGCACCGCCTCCGGGCTCGTGAGCTGCGTGGCCTGGCGGCTCGGCGGGCGCGTCACCCACTGCCTCGACGGCCAGGTGTACACCGTCGCCTCGGCCGTGCGCTGGCTCACCGACCTGGGCGTGATCACCGGCGCCGACGCGCTCGACTCCGTGGGCGGCGGCGTGCCGGACAGCGGCGGCGTCACCTTCGTCCCCGCCTTCGCGGGGCTCGCCGCGCCCTGGTGGCGGGGGGACGTGCGGGGTTCGGTCACCGGCCTGGGCCTCGACACCGGCCCGGGCCATCTGGTGCGCGCCCTGTGCGAGGGGATCGCCGCGCAGGTCGTCGAACTCGCCGAGGCCGCCGCCGCGGACCGGGGTGCGCCGCTCACCGCGCTGCGCACCGACGGCGGTCTGACCCGGTCGGCCCTGCTCATGCAGACCCAGGCCGACCTGCTGCAACGGCCCGTCGAGGTGGCCTCGTTGCCCGACGCCACGGCGCTCGGGGTCGGCGCGGCCGCCCGGCTCGGACTCCAGCCGGGGCTCTCGCTCCGCGAGGCCGTGCCGGAGTGGAAGCCCTCGGCCGTGTACGAGCCGCGCATCCCGGCCGACGAGGCGGCGGAGCGCCTGGGGCGCTTCCGCGCGGAGGTCGCGGCGCTGGTGGAGCGGTCGGAGGGCACCCCGGCCGCCGGCGGCGGAGTCGTATGAGCGTCACACGGAACGGGCCGGTCCCCGCCGGTGAGGCCGGAAGCGCCACGCCCAGCAGGCCGGTCCCCACCGGTGAGGTGGGAAGCGCCGGCGGGCCTCTCCCCACCGGTCGGACCGGGAACCTCACACGGAGCGGGCCGCTCCCCGTCGGTGAGGCCGCGGAGTACGACGTCGTCGTCGTCGGTGCCGGGGTCGTCGGTTCCGCGATCGCCCGCGCGCTGGCCCGGCACCCCCTGCGGATCGCGCTCGTGGAGGCCGCGAACGACGTCGGTGACGGGACCTCGAAGGCCAACACGGCCATTCTGCACACCGGTTTCGACGCCGTGCCCGGCACGCTGGAGGCCACCCTCGTCCGCGAGGGACACCGCCTGCTCAACGGGTACGCCCGGGAGGCGGGCATCCCCGTGGAGCCGCTCGGCGCGCTGCTCGTCGCCTGGGACGAGGAGCAGCTGTCCGCGCTCCCCCGCCTCGCCGGGAAGGCCGCGCGCAACGGCCACCGCACCACCCGGATCCTCGGCCCCGCCGAACTGGCCGCACGCGAACCGCACCTGGGCCCCGGCGCGCTGGGGGCGCTCGAAGTGCCGGGCGAGTCGGTGATCTGCCCGTGGACGACCACCCTCGCGTACGCCACGCAGGCCGTCCGCTCCGGCGTCGACCTGCATCTGAACTGCCGGGTGGAGAAGGTGCGTCCGGGTGACCCGTACCACCGGCTCGTCACCCGGCGCGGGGTGCTGCGGACCCGGCTCCTCGTCAACGCCTGCGGTCTGCACGCCGACGCCTTCGACGCGCTGGTCGGCCGGGAGGACTTCACCGTCACCCCGCGCCGTGGCCAGCTGCTCGTCTTCGACAAGTTCGCCCGCGATCTGGTCCGGCACATCCTGCTGCCCGTCCCCGGGCCGCTCGGCAAGGGCGTGCTCATCGCGCCGACGGTGTACGGGAACGTCATGCTCGGCCCCACCGCCGAGGATCTGCGCGACAAGACGGCGACGGGCACGACGGCGGAGGGGCTCGCCGGACTGCGCGAGCAGGGCGGCCGGATCCTTCCCGCGCTGATCGACGAGGAGGTCACCGCCGTCTACGCGGGTCTGCGGGCCGCCACCGGCCAGGAGGACTACCGGATCGCCGCCCATCCCGGGCTGCGGTACGTGACGGTGGGCGGGATCCGTTCCACCGGGCTCACCGCCTCCCTGGCCATCGCCGAGCACGTCCTCGGTCTCCTCGCGGACTGCGGCCTCGAACCGGGCCCGGCCCGCCCGCTCGCCCCGGTCCGGATGCCCAACCTCGGCGAGGCCTTCCCGCGTCCGTACCGCGACGCCGGACTCATCGCGCGGGATCCCGAGTTCGGGATGGTCGTCTGTCACTGCGAGCGGGTCACCCGCGGCGAGATCCGGGCCGCGCTGGCCTCGACGATCCCGCCCGGTGGCCTCGACGGACTGCGGCGCAGGACACGCGCGCGGGGCGGCCGCTGTCAGGGCCACCACTGCGGCGCGGAGGTCCGGGCGCTGTTCGAACAGCGGCCGTACGGGGAGTGGGCACGGTGAACCGTACGGTCGACGTCCTCGTGGTGGGCGCGGGACCCGCCGGGCTCGCCGCGGCGGCCCGGCTCGCGGCGGCGGGCGCGGGCCGCGTCGAGGTCCTGGAGCGGGACGCCGCGGCGGGCGGGGTGCCGCGCCACTGCCCACGGCCGGGGTTCGGCGCGGACGCCCGGGGGCGCGCCCTGGACGGCCCGGCGTACGCCCGGCGCGCGGTGCGGCAGGCGCTGCGGGCGGGGGCGACCGTCCGTACCGGCGTGTCCGCCACGGGGTGGGCCGGGCCCCTCACCCTGGAAGTGACCGCCCCGACCGGACTCGAACGCGTCCGGGCCCGCGCGGTGGTCCTCGCCACCGGTGCCCGCGAGCGTCCCCGCAGCGCCCGGCTCGTCCCGGGCACACGCCCCGCCGGAGTGCTGACCACGGGCGAACTCCAGCGGATCGTCCGGTGGTTCGGGCCACGCGGGGAACACATCGGACGACGGGCCGTGGTCGTCGGTGGCGACCCGGTGGCCCGCGGTGCGGTGCGGGCGCTGCGCGCGGCCGGGGTGCACGTGGCGGCCGTCGTGACCGGGCACGCCTCCCCCGCGGTCGCCTTCGCGGGGGTTCCGGTCCTCACCGGGACCGTCGTGACGGAGCTGCTCGGACGCGGCCGGCTGACCGGGGTCGCGGTGCGGGGCGGCGACGGGCGGGCGGGCGTCCTGCGGTGCGACACGGTGGTGTTCACCGGCGACTGGATCCCGGACCACGAGCTCGTCCGCGCCCGCGGACTGCCCCTCGCCCCGGGCACGCGGGGCCCCCTGACGGACCATGGCTTCCGCACCGCCGAGCCCGGCGTCTTCGCCGTCGGCAACCTCCTGCGCGGGGTGGAGCCGGCGCTCGTGGCGGCCGCCGAGGGGCGGGCCGTGGCGGGGGCCGTGCTCGAACGGCTCGCCGGCCGCCCCTGGCCGGAGGCCGGTGTGCCCGTGACGGCGGTCGGTCCGCTGCGGTGGGTGACGCCCGGGCTCCTCGGTCCCGGGACCGCGCCCCTGCTCGTCCGGCCGGAGCGGCGGCTCGTGCGCCCGGTCCTGACCGTCACCCAGGACGGCGTCGAGCTGTGGCGGGAGCGGCTGGGCGGGACGCTGGCCCCCTGGCGTTCGGTGCGGCTCGGGGCGCGGTGGACGACGGGTGTGACGCTCGCGGGCGGGCCGGTGACGGTCGACGCCGAGGAGTAGCGACGGACCGCGCGCGGGGGGCTGCGGTGGCCGGGCCTTTCGGACAGACTGGACGCATGCCGGACAAGCGCAGTGCGGGTCTCCTGGTCTTCCGCCGTACGGGCGGTGGCGTCGAAGTCCTCATCGGTCACATGGGCGGGCCCTTCTGGGCGTCCCACGAGGAGTCGGCCTGGTCGATCCCCAAGGGGGAGTACGAGCCCGGCGAGGCCCCGGAGGCGGCGGCGCGCCGCGAGTTCGGGGAGGAGCTGGGGCTCCCGGCGCCGGAGGGCGAGTGGTTCGCGCTCGGCGAGTCCCGCCAGCGGAACGGAAAGCTCGTCACCGTGTGGGCCGTCGAGGGCGATCTCGACCCGGCGGCGGTGGTGCCGGGAACCTTCGTCATGGAGTGGCCGCCCCGGTCCGGGGTGCGGGAGGAGTTCCCGGAGATCGACCGGGTGGGCTGGTTCGCGCCGGAGGCCGCCGCTCCGCTGCTGGTCTCCGGGCAGCGGGTCTTCCTGGAGCGGCTGGCGGCGCACCTCGACGGGCGGGCCTGAGCCCGATTGTCAGACCCGTAGGAGAGGGTGGTGAGCGCCGAACTGTCGAGAGGGAGCCCGACATGACCACGATCACCGCCACCGAGCGCGCGGCCGCCCAGGCGTACCTGCGGCTGCTCGAGTCCACGCAGGCCGTGCTGACCGACCCGCAGCTGGCCCCGTACGCGGGGGTGATGCTCACTCACCCGATGGCGGAGGCGGACGAGGCGCTGCGCGCCGCGGGCCTCGCCGGGAACGAGGACCGGCTGCTGCGCCTCGTCTCCTCCCTGCGGGCCTCCCCCGCGACGGCCTGAGCCCGTGCGTCAGGCGCCCGTCTGTCAGGCGCCCGTGCGTCAGGCGCCCGTCTGTCAGGCGCCCGTGCGTCAGGCGCCCGTCTGTCAGGCGCCCGGGCGGACGGGGAGGGACCGGACGCTGTTGCCGACGAAGCCGGCGTGGGCCGTCAGCTCGGCTTCCGGGACCGCCAGGTCCAGGTCGGGGAAGCGGGTGAAGAGCGCCTCCAGGGCGATCGCGGCCTCCATCCGGGCGAGCGGCGCGCCCAGGCAGTAGTGGGGGCCGTGGCCGAGCGAGAGGTGCTTCGCCGCCGTCGTGCGGGTGATGTCGAAGAGGTCCGCGTCCGGGCCGTGCGCCGTGGTGTCGCGGCCTGCCGCGGAGTATCCGGCGAGGACGGGGGTGCCCCGGGGGATGAGGGTCCCGTCGACGGTGAGGTCGCGGGTGGGGTAGCGGAAGGGGAAGTAGCTGACCGGGCTGTCCCAGCGGAGGGTCTCCTCCACGACGTCGGCCCAGTCGGCGCGGCCCTCGGTGACGAGGGCGAGCTGGTCGCGGTGGGCGCAGAGCGCGCGGACCGCGTTGGTGACGAGGTTCAGGGTGGTCTCGTGGCCCGCGATGATCACCAGGAGCAGGGTGCCGATGAGCTCGGGCTGACTGAGCCGGTCGCCGCCCTCGTCGCGTGCGGCGATGAGGGCGCTGGTGAGGTCCTCGCCGGGGGCGGCGGCCTTGGCCGCGGCGATGGAGCCGAGGAGTTCGACGAGTTCCCGGTTGGCGGCGACGGCTCGCGCGGGCTCGGTGTCGGTGGCGACGACCAGGCTGGAGAGGTGGTGCAGCCGGTCCTGGTGGGCCGGGTCGACGCCGAGGAGTTCGCAGATGACGCCGAGCGGCAGGGGAAGGGCGTAGTGGCGGCGCAGATCGGCGACGCCGTCGCCTGCGCGGGCGGCCTCCGCGAGGCCTTCGAGGAGTCCGGCGGTGACCGCCTCGACGCGCGGGCGGAGCTCCTCGACCCGTCGGGCGGTGAACGCGCTGCTGACCAGGGTGCGCAGGCGGCGGTGGTCGGCGCCGTCGGCGGTGGTCATGCCGGGGACGGTGGCGAAGGTCCGCAGCGGCCAGCCGTCGGGTATGCGCCCCTCGGTGAGGGCGGTGAAGTGCTGGGGTCCCTTGGCGACGTCGGGGTGGGAGAGGAAGTCGCGCAGCGCGTCGTGGCCCAGCACCGCCATGCCCTCGATCTCGCCGGGCAGGAGCACGGGGGCCACGGCGCCCTCGGCGAGCAGCCGGGCGTTCGCCGCGTGGGGGCAGCCGCCCGCCGGGTCCATGCGGTGCGGCGGCCGGGCGGTGTCCGGGGTGGGGCGCGGGGTGTTCAACGAAGGGACTCCTGACTGCGGATACGGACCGGGGTGGGGCGGTGGGGCGGTGGGTCGGCACGGGCCGGGGCGGGCTGTCGCGGGCGGTCCCGGCGCGTGGGCGGTCAGATCCTACGGTCAACCGCGCTCCGTCCGTACGGAGTTGTCCGCGGCTCCGCGGTCGTCCCGGCGGCCCCGGCCGAGGATTTCGGCGAGGCCGCGGCGGGTGGCGGCCACCACCACCCGGTCCCGCGCCCCGAGGAGCCGCTCCGGCCTGAGGCGCCAGCCCTCGCCGGAGCCGCCGGGTCCGTCGAGGGCGATGACGCGCCAGGCTCCGGGGCGGAAGGCCTCGGCGACCGTCCGGCCGTCCAGGAGCGGATGGTCCGCGACGTCCACGGCGGCGAAGAGGAGGACGCGGCGCTCGACGGGTACGGCTCCGAGGACCTCACGGCCCATCATCGCTCCGGCGAACGCGGGCGCGGCGAGGTGGGAGACGCTGCGGCTGCGGGTCAGGGCTCCGGGGTGGGCGGTGCGGAGGGTGCGGAAGACGGCGGTGGCGAAGTCGTCGTCGAACAGCCGGAGGACGACACGCAGCTCGGGGGTGACGGTGCGGGCCGAGAGCGCGGCCTCCAGGTTGGTGATGTCGACGCTGGTCAGGGCGAGGAGGGCGTGGGCGCGGTGGATGCGGGCGGCCTCCAGGACGCCTTCCTCGGTGACGTCGCCGATGACGGTGGGCACGCGGAGCCTGCGGGCGACGGCGATGCCCCGGGCCTCCGGGTCGGATTCGACGCACACGACCGGGATGCCGAGCCCGCGGAGCCGGGCGAGGACGCGGGTGCCGACCTTGCCGAGTCCGAGGAGGACGACGTGTCCGGAGAGTCCGCGCGGCGGTCGGCGGAGGGTGGTCGCGGTGCGGAAGGTGCCGAGGCCTTCGAGGAGGGCGGCGACGATCACCGGGAGCAGGAGGAGGCCGACGAACCCGGCGAGGATCTGGAGGACCTGACGGCCGGTCGGTTCGCCGACGGCGGGGTCGCCGATGGCGAAGATGTCGAGGAGCGTGAGGTAGGCGGCGTGCAGGGGGTGGTCGCCGGTGGTGAGGGTGGAGGCGAGGGCGAGCGCGAGGACGGCGGCGACGGCGCCCGCGAGGGACCAGCGCAGTCGGCGGGAGAAGAGCGAGGCGACGGGCAGCGCCGAGGCCGCGAGCCGGGCCGGGTGGAGGGGAGGGCCCGCCGCCGTGACCGCTTCGAGGGTGACGGCGGCCCTTCCGGTGGCCTCGGCGACGGTGCGGTCGTCGGGCAGGAGGCGGGGGCCGGCGTCGCCGCTGCGCTCGGAGCCCTCGCAGCCCGCCGGGTCGCCGGCGGTGGCGGACAGCAGGGCGAGCGTGCAGAGACCGGGGTCGGGGGCCCGGCCCGCGACGGGCGGCCGGTCGACGGCGTGCAGCAGCAGTCCCCCGGCCTGGACCACCTTGCTGGTGCCCGCGACGGCGGCCGCGGCGAGGCCGGGGGCGGCGGTGTCGACGTCGGAGAGGACCGTGGTGGCGGCGTCGAGCTTCTCGGGGTCGAGTCCGGGTTCGGCGACGGCGGCGGCCTGGTCGAGGAGCGTTTCGAGGTGCTGGCCGAGCTTGCGGTTGTAGAGGCGGATCACCAGCCGCAGCCGGGGGTTGAGGCGGCGGGCGGTGAGGGCGGCCCGGATGTTGGTCTCGTCGTCCTCGTGGACGAGGGCGAGGGCGGCGGCGCGCTCCACCCCGGCGTCCGCCAGGGCCCGGTCGTCCGCTTCTGCGGACTCGACGACCCGCAGGGCTCCGGTGGGGTCGGCGCCGTCCCCGGGGGATCCGGCCGGGGTTCCGGCGCCGGTGGTGCGGGTGACGGCGGCGGTCACCCGGCCGAAGAGGGCGAGCGCCCGGCCGGTGCGGCCCGCGGGTGCGCGGGGCGCGTCGGGCGGTACCGGCACCAGGAGGGTGACCTGCTCCCCGTACACCTCGTGGAGTTCGCGCGCGAGGCGGTGGGCGAGGGCGTCGTCCCCGCACACGATCATGTGCCCGGTGGGGGCGGTGCGGGACGGCTGCTCGCTCCGGAGGGCGGGCGCGCCGAAGGGGCCGGCGGGTGTCCCGGCCGCCCGGGCGGGGCCGGGGACGGACCGGGCCGCCGGTTCGGCGGGGACCGCTCCGGTCGCGCGGGCCGGAACGGCGTTGCTCTGGTACGGGTGTGAGGGCACGTCACAAGGATGCCCTGCGGCGCCGACGGCGGGCCGCGGGCCTCGCGCGCACCGGACACCACCCGGGCGGACGCACGACGCGCCGCCGTACGCCACACCCGCTACGCCGGTCGGCGCACTCCGATCTGCGCGCTCCGCACCTCCTTCCTACGGTGACTGAATGATCGTCACGTCAGCTGTTCGTCAGGCCGCCGCCGGATCCGCGGCGCTGCTGTTCGTGCTGCCCGTTCCGGCGGCCGTCGCCTCTCCCCTCGGCCCGGTGCCGCGCGCCGTGTCCTCGGTCGGGGAACCCACCCCGCCCGCCCGCCGGCACGTCGACCCGGCGCGGCTCGGCCGGAAGGGCACCCAGGTGCAGCGACTGGCGGGTGCGCCCGAGGTGCCCTCGGTCTCCGCGCTCTCGTGGGTGGTGGCCGACGCCTCCACGGGCGAGGTGCTCGCCGCGCGGAACGCGCACCGGAAGCTGCCGCCGGCCAGCACCCTCAAGACGCTGTTCGCGCTGACCGCGCTCCCCCACCACGGGCCCTCCGAGCAGCACACCGTGGCCGATGCCGAGCTGGAGGGGATCGGGGCAGGCAGCAGCCTCGTCGGGGTGAAGGAGGGGTACACGTACAAGGTCTCGGACCTGTGGAACGGCGTCTTCCTCAGCTCGGGCAACGACGCGGTGCACGTCCTGGCGGAGATGAACGGCGGCTGGGAGTCGATGACCCGGCAGATGCAGGAGAAGGCCCGTTCCCTGGGCGCGGTGGACACCCATGTGGTCTCCCCGGACGGCTACGACGCCCCCGGTCAGGTGTCCTCCGCGTACGACCTGGCGGTCTTCGGCCGGACGGGGCTCCAGGACCCCGCGTTCGCCCGGTACTGCTCGACGTCGTACGCGGACTTCCCCGCGGGCTCCTGGTCGTACGGCATCGCCAACACCAACCGGCTCCTGACGGGCGCGGACGGGGTGGAGCGCTATCCGGGGCTCCTCGGGATCAAGAACGGCTACACGAGCAACGCGGGCAACACCCTGGTCTCGGCGGCCCGGCGGGGCGACCGGACGCTCGTCGTGTCGGTGATGAACCCGCAGGAGGGCGGCGGGTTCGCCGTGTACGAGGAGGCGCGGTCGCTGCTCGACTGGGGCTTCGAGGCGGCGGGCCGGGTGGAGCCGGTGGGCTCCCTCGCGCCGGTGCGGGCGAAGGCCGCGGCCGACCCGGGCACGCGGACCGTGTCGGTGGCCCGTGAGAAGCCGGCCAGGGCGGCGGCCTCCGCGGGCGCGGCCCGGGCGGGGGCGGAGGCGGTGGCCACGCCCGCGGGCACGTCCGCGGTGGCGGAGGCGGAGGCGGAGAGCACGGGTCCGTCGGCGGGGCTGCCGCTGGCCCTGGTGGGCTCGGCCTGCGCCGCCGCGCTCGCCCTGTGGGGGTGGCGGCGCAGAACGGCTCACCGGTCCTGACGCCCGCGGCGGGGCGCCGCCCGGCCGGCGGGGCGGCCGGTCCCTGCGGCGCCGCTGTCCCGGGTGGCCGATCGCACCGGGCGGACGGAGACCCCGGTCCCGGTCGCGCCGGCGATGGTTCGGTGGGTGCCGCACGGTCCGGCCCCTAGCCTGCGGGGACTCCGTCCGGGACCGTCCCGGACGTACGTCCCGAAGGAGTGGTGCCATGACGGACAGGACACCCGCCGCCGTACGGATCGCCGAGCGGTTCCGCGAGGTCAACGGCGCGCATCCGATGACCGCCGAGGACGACGCGTACGTCACCCGCCAGTTCGTCCCGCTGGACACGCTGTGCGCCGGGCTCGGCCGGGACGCCGACGAGGTCCGGCGGCTGATGCTCGCGGCGCTGCTGCCGCTGCCCGGCTACCTGCGTGCGGACGGCGCCGAGATGGTGCCGCGCGATCTGTTCGCGCTCGCCGACGCGGCAGGGGGCGTCGACCGTCTGCGCGCGTGGTTCACCGGGCACTGGGAGGACCCGGACCGGGGTGAGGAGGAGTGGGCGGCGTACGTGAGCGGCCAGTACGTGTGCCTGCACGAGGTGACCCCGGCGAACATCCGCAGGAAGGACGAGCTGACGGCGGAGATCGGCGCACGCCTCGCGGCGGCCGGGGACGACCCTTCGCCGGAGTGGCGCGCCGCCCTCCACGCGCGCGTGGACGCCCTCGACGCCCTGGAGCCGGCGTTCACGGCGTACGACCGACTGCGCTTCGGCGGCCCCACGTCGCGGGACACCTGCGTGGACGCGCCCCGGGCGCGCTTCCCCCGCCCGCGGGGCTGAGCGGCGACCCGCGGCCGGATGCCCCGGGTCGCCGCCCGTGCGGTCAGGCGCCGACGTACTCCGCCAGGTGCTCGCCGGTGAGGGTGGAGCGGGCCGCGACGAGGTCGGCGGGCGTGCCCTCGAAGACGATCTTCCCGCCGTCGTGGCCCGCGCCGGGCCCGAGGTCGATGATCCAGTCGGCGTGCGCCATGACCGCCTGGTGGTGCTCGACGACGATGACCGACTTCCCGGAGTCCACGAGCCGGTCGAGGAGGCCGAGGAGCTGTTCGACGTCGGCGAGGTGGAGGCCGGTGGTCGGCTCGTCGAGGACGTAGACGCCGCCCTTGTCGCCCATGTGCGTGGCCAGCTTCAGCCGCTGCCGCTCGCCGCCCGAGAGCGTGGTGAGCGGCTGGCCGAGGCTCAGGTAGCCGAGGCCGACGTCGGCGAGGCGGGCGAGGATGCGCTGGGCGGCGGGGGTCTTCGCCTCGCCGGAGCCGAAGAACTCCTCGGCCTCGGTCACGGACATGGCGAGGACCTCGCTGATGTCCCGGCCGCCGAGCAGGTATTCGAGCACCGAGGGCTGGAACCGCTTCCCCTCGCAGTCCTCGCAGGTCGAGGAGACCCCGGCCATCATCCCGAGGTCGGTGTAGATGACGCCCGCGCCGTTGCAGGTGGGGCAGGCGCCCTCGGAGTTGGCGCTGAACAGCGCCGGCTTGACGCCGTTGGCCTTGGCGAAGGCCTTGCGGATCGGGTCGAGCAGCCCGGTGTACGTGGCGGGGTTGCTGCGCCGCGAGCCGCGGATCGCGCCCTGGTCGACGGAGATCACCTCCTCGCCGGAGGGGATCGACCCGTGCACGAGGGAGCTCTTGCCGGAGCCGGCGACGCCGGTGACGACGGTCAGCACCCCGAGCGGGATGTCGACGTCGACGTCGCGCAGGTTGTGGGTGGAGGCGCCGCGGATCTCCAGGGCGCCGGTGGGCGTGCGCACCGACTCCTTGACGGAGGCCCGGTCGTCGAGGTGGCGGCCGGTGACGGTGCCGGCGGCCCGCAGCCCGACCACGGTCCCCTCGAAGCAGACGGTGCCGCCCGCCGTGCCGGCGCCGGGGCCGAGGTCGACGACGTGGTCGGCGATCACGATGGCCTCCGGCTTGTGCTCGACGACGAGCACCGTGTTGCCCTTGTCGCGCAGCTGGAGGAGCAGGTCGTTCATCCGCTGGATGTCGTGCGGGTGCAGGCCGATGGTGGGCTCGTCGAAGACGTACGTGACGTCGGTGAGCGAGGAGCCGAGGTGGCGGATCATCTTGACGCGCTGCGCCTCGCCGCCGGAGAGCGTGCCCGACGGCCGGTCCAGGGAGAGGTAGCCGAGGCCGATCTCCACGAAGGAGTCGAGGGTCAGCTGGAGCGCGGTGAGCAGCGGTGCCACGGACGGCTCGTCGAGGCCGCGGACCCAGGCGGCGAGGTCGCTGATCTGCATCGCGCAGGCGTCGGCGATGCTGATCCGCTTGATCTTCGACGCCCTGGCGCCCTCGCTGAGCCGGGTGCCGTCGCAGTCGGGGCAGGTGGTGAAGGTGACGGCCCGCTCCACGAAGGCCCGGATGTGCGGCTGCATGCCCTCCTTGTCCTTGGCCAGGAAGGACTTCTGGATGCGCGGGATCAGGCCCTCGTAGGTCATGTTGATCCCGGCGATCTTCATCCGGACCGGCTCGTGGTGGAGGAAGTCCGCCAGTTCCTTCTTGGTGTACCTGCGGATCGGCTTGTCCTGGTCGACGAGGCCCGACTCGCTGTACAGCCGGTAGTTCCAGCCGCCCGTGGTGTAGCCGGGGATGGTGAGCGCGCCGTCGGCGAGCGACTTGGAGTCGTCGTAGAGCTGGGTGAGGTCGATGTCGGAGACGGTGCCCCGGCCCTCGCAGCCCGGACACATGCCGCCGGTGCGCTCGAAGGTCGCGCGCTCGGTCTTCTTGTTGCCGCGCTCGACGGTGATCGCGCCGCTCGCGCGGACCGAGGGGACGTTGAAGGCGTAGGCGCTGGGCGGGCCGATGTGCGGCTTGCCGAGCCTGCTGAAGAGGATCCGCAGCATGGCGTTGGCGTCGGTGGCGGTGCCGACGGTGGAGCGGGGGTCGGCGCCGAGGCGCTGCTGGTCGACGATGATCGCGGTCGTCAGGCCTTCGAGGACGTCGACCTCGGGCCGGGCGAGGGTGGGCATGAAGCCCTGGACGAAGGCGCTGTACGTCTCGTTGATCAGCCGCTGGGACTCGGCCGCGATCGTGTCGAACACGAGGGAGCTCTTGCCCGAGCCGGAGACGCCGGTGAAGACCGTGAGCCGGCGCTTCGGGATCTCGATGCTGACGTCCTTGAGGTTGTTCTCGCGCGCGCCGTGCACACGGATCAGGTCGTGCCGGTCGGCGGCGTGGGGTACGGACGCCTGCTGGTCCGACCTCGGGGCCTTGCTCATCGTGTCTCCAGCGTTCGCGCGGTTCGTGACGGTGGGCCTTCGCGCCCGTGGCCGGTCACGTCGGGGACGTCGCGTGCGGCGCGCGCGTCGAGCACGTGAGCGAAGGTCATGGCTGTCACGCTAGTGGCGGCACGACGGCCACGCTTCTCGATTCCTGATCTCCTCCCGATCTCACGTACCGCTCCGCGGCGAGGACGGCCGCGGCGGCGGTGCGCTCTCCCATCAGGACGCAGAGGGTGTACGCCGTGTCCTCGAAGCGTCGGCGGGCCGACAGGTCGCACGGCCTGTCCAGCACGGTCCGCTCCTGCGCGCGGAAGTGCCGGAGCAGCCGGTCGACGGTGTTCCTGTCGGGCAGCAGCATGGCCGTTCTCCTGTCTCCTCAGTCGCTCCATGTTCCCGGCCGTGGGCCACCCCCGCGAACCGTACGGCCACGGTGCGTGACCGTCCCGGCACGGTGCGGCCGCCGGAGTGCGGTTCCGCCGCCCATGGCGGAGGGTCGGAGACATGAACCCGAGCACGCTTTCGCGCGTCGTCGTCACGGGCGCCACCGGCAACGTGGGCACGAGCCTGGTCCGGGCGCTGGCCGGGGATCCGGGCGTGGGCTCGGTCCTCGGTCTCGCCCGTCGCCGGCCGGGGCTCGAACTTCCGGGGGTGGAGTGGGAGGAGCTGGACCTGTCCCGGGAGGGGGACGCGCCCCGGCTCGCGCAGTACGTGGCGGACGCGGACGCGGTGGTGCACCTGGCCTGGCGGTTCGGGCCGACCCACGACCCCGTGGAGACGTGGCGGACGAACGTCCTGGGCGCGGTCCGCGTCTTCGACGCGGTGGCGGCGGCGCGGGTGCCGGTCCTGGTGCACGCCTCGTCGGTGGGCGCTTACTCCCCCGGGCCCGAGGGCGGCGCGCCGGTGTCCGAGGCGTGGCCGACGCACGGCTGGCCGGGCGCCGCGTACACCCGGGAGAAGGCCTATCTGGAGCGGGTCCTCGACACCTTCGAGCGGGACCATCCGCAGACCCGGGTGGTCCGGATGCGTCCGGCGTTCCTCTTCAAGGAGGAGTCGGCGAGCGGGCAGCGGCGGATCTTCGCCGGGCGGTTCTTCCCCGGGCAGCTGGTGCGGCCCGATCTGCTGCCGCTGCTTCCGGAGTTCGACGGGCTGCGGTTCCAGGTCCTGCACACGAAGGACGCGGCGGACGCGTACCGGCGGGCGCTCCTGAGGGATGTGCGGGGCGCGTTCAACCTGGCGGCGGAGCCGGTGATCGACGGCGCGGTGCTGGGCGAGCTGCTGGGCGCCCGGCCGGTGAAGGTGCCCGCGGGCGCGGTACGGGGTGCGGTGGCGGCGGCCTGGCGACTGCGGCTCGCGGGGGCCTCCCCGGGACTGTTCGACGCGCTGCGGCACCTGCCCCTGCTCGCCACCGAGCGGGCCCGGCGGGAGCTGGGGTGGGAGCCGGAGGCGAGCTCGCTGGAGGCCCTGGAGGCGTTCCTGCGCGGGGTCCGCGCGGGGTCCGGCGACGACACGGGCCCCTTGGCGGGGCACCGCATCGGCTGACGTCCGGCGCGGGGGCCGCCGCGGGCGTCAGCGCCGGGCGGCGGACCAGTCGACGATCCGTATCGCGGCGCCCGCGGCCTCACGGCCCCGGCAGTGGGCGCGGTGGCGGCGCAGGAGGGCCTCGATGTCGAGGTGGCGGGCGAACTCGGGGCGGGCGGCGAGGCGCTGGGCGTAGGCCCACAGCGCGGGGTGTCCGGCGACCCGGTCCATGGCGGCGGCGTCGAGGTGCCAGCGGTGGACGGTGTCGAGCTGGACGAGGGTGGCCCAGACGTGCACGTCGGCGGCGGTCGGCGTGTCGCCGAGGACGTACGGCCGGTGGGCGAGGCGGCGTTCCAGGGAGCCGAGCGCGGCGAAGAGCACGGTGAGCGGGTCGTGGTGGGCCGCCTCGCCGTCGAGTCCGAGCTCGCCGGCGCGCTGGGCGGCCCGGTTGACGCTCCGCTCGCAGAGGTCGGCGACGGCGTCGACGGCGTCGCGGTGCTCCTCGGGCAGCAGGTCGGGGCCGTCGCCGCGGAAGCGCAGGGCGAGGTCGCGCAGGATGTCGGGGACGTGGGTGCTGACGATCCGTCCGGTCCATCCGTCGCTGAGCACGGGTGCTGCGGCCGGCCCGGCGTAGAGGTGGGCGCTCGCCTCGTACAGCGGCCGGAGCACGGCGTATCCGCCGTCGGGCGTGTCGGGGGTGCCGGGGAGGACGGTGAGCGGGAGCGTGTCGTCGAGTCCGAGCAGGCCGTGGGTGAGGGCGATGCTCAGACACCGGGGGTCGGACGGGTCGACGTGGAGGCGGTAGCGGTGCGGGACGGCGTAGTGGCCGCTGCTCGCGTCGCGGCCGATCCGGCCCCGGAAGACGGGCGCGGCGGAGGCGGGCAGGAGCGAGGACGGGACGACGACGGACATGCTTCTCCCTCGGGGGTGCTCGGTGCTGGGCCGGGCGGCGCGCGGGGCTCGGGTCACAACGGTGTGACGCGGGGGTCGCGCGGGGCGCGGAGGCAGCAGAGGTACGGGAAGAGGAGACGGGCGGACCGCGGCGGGCGCCCGGGGCCGGTCCTGCGGATCAGGCCTCGGCGGACGGGGGGACGCCCGGGCGGGAACGGCGACTCGCGGCGCTGCAGACCCGCAGCAGATCGATGTGCCGACGGGACGTGAGGGGCAGCGGGCGCGGGAGGGGCGCGGCGGTCGAGGTGTCCCTCCGGCCGGTGCGTCCCATGGTTTCCTACCTGTTCGCTCGGTTTTCCCGTCCATGAGTGTCCGGCCGGTCACGAGTGACGTCAAGGGTGCGGTACGGCTCGTCCCGCGCGCCACGGGCCGGGCGCGCGGATCCGGTCACGCCCGTGCGGAATAATGCGCGCATGCGCATTTCAGCCAGGGCCGACTACGCGGTGCGGGCCGCCCTCCAGCTCGCCGCAGCCCAGGACGCGGGGCCGCTGAAGGCGGAGGCCATCGCGGTGGACCAGGACATCTCGCACAAGTTCCTGGAGGGCATCCTCGGCGACATGCGCAAGGGCGGTCTGGTGCAGAGCCAGCGCGGCGGCAACGGCGGGTACTGGCTGGCGCGGCCGGCGGAGACGATCTCGGTCGCGGACGTCATCCGCTGCGTGGACGGCCCCCTGGTCTCGGTGCGCGGGGAGCGGCCGCCGGACCTGTCCTACACGGGTCCCGCGGAGTCGCTGCTCACGCTGTGGATCGCGCTGCGGGCGAGTGTCCGCGGTGTGCTCGGGGTGTCGCTCGCGGAGCTCGCGGCGGCGGAGCTCCCGGCGGGGATCGTCGCGCTCGCGGACGACCCGGAGGCGTGGACCAACCCATGACCGTTGGCCCGGAGGCATGGACCAACCCCTGACCGCGGACGACCCCGAAGCGCGGACCAACCCCTGACCGTTGACGACCCCGAAGCGCGGACCAGCCCCTGACCGTGGAGGTCAACCCGCCGTCACCTGCGCGGACCTGACGCCGTCTCGCCGACCGGTACGTCCTTGTCCAGCCCGTGGACGCCCCTTGGGTCCTGGCCATCGCCTCTGCCAGTATCCCTACTATTCCAGTGGGGATACTAGGGATCAGGTGAGGTGACGTGAGTACGCCGAGGAGATCGCCGCGGAGACCAGCGATACGCACCGCCTCCGCACCGCCCGGCCGGCGCGCGGACCGGCCCGTCGACCGGCCCGCGGACGACGAGATCTGGCCCCGTGTCACCCGTGAGCTCGCCGACGACCTCGCCGTCGACGCCCTCGCCAGGGACCGGGCAGGGAAGGCTCCCTTCGACGAGGTCGCCCGGCTCCAGGAGGCCGGACTGCCCGCCCTCCTCACGGCACCGGGGGCGAGCCGGCGGGGCGCGGACTGGCGGGCCGCCAGCGCGGTCGTGCGGGAGATCTCCGCCGCCGACAGCTCGGTCGGCGAACTCCTCGCCCACCACTACGCGCTGTCCTGGAGCAGCCGCTTCTTCGGCCCCGCGCACGACACCGGCGACACGCGCTCCCCCGGCGCACTCCCCCTCGACGTGTGTACGGCGGAGGAGCGCTGGCTGCTCGCCGGCGGCGTCGAACCGCCGCGCGCCGAGTCCGAGCCCGGCCTGGTGCTCACCCCCGCCGACGGCCCCGGCGGCGGCTGGATCCTCGACGGGCGCCGCACCTTCGCCTCCGGGGTGACGGTCGCCGACCGGCTCGTCGTCGGCGCGCGCCCCGGCGGCACCGGAGATCTGCTGGTGGTCCTCGTGGACCCGGCCCACCCGGGGGTGTTCACGGACGCCGGTACGGACCGGGTCGGCCAGCGACTGGCCGGGGCCGGCACCGTCACCTTCGACCACGTCCCGGTGGAGCCCGGGCACGTCCTCGGAGCCCTCCCGCACGACGAGCACGCCGTCGCGCCGTTCGCCACCCTCGCACCGCTCGCCCTGCGGCTGCTCCTCGTCCAGGTCGGGCTCGGCATCGCCGAGGGCGCGCTCGCGGAGGCCCGCGACATCAGCCGCGCCGGGCAGGCGGGACCCGTTCCCGGCGACCGCGTCGGGGGCCCGTCGGCCGCGGACGGCACCGCGCCGGCCGGAGCGGGCGACGACCCGTACCTCCTCCTCGCGTACGGGGAGCTGGCGACCGCCGCACACGCCGCCGCCGCGGTGGTGGAGCGGGCCACGGACGCCCTCGCCCGGGGGCTGCTCGCCGAGTGGGAGCTCGGCCTGGAGGAACGGGCCGACATCGCCGTCCTGGTGGCGGCGGCCGAGACCGTCACCGGCCGGGCGGCCGTCCACATCACCACCCGCATCCTCGAACTCGTCGACGGCACGACGGGCGCCGACGCCCGGCGCGGCGGGCCGGGCTTCGACCGCTTCTGGCGCAACGCCCGCGCGCTGACCGCCCCGACCCAGGCGGCCCACCGGCTCCGGGACATCGGGGACCACTACCTCAACGGCACGCACGCCCGGCTCACCCTGCTGGCCTGAGCGCCCTCGGGGGAAAGGGACGGACGGTCCGGCATGTCGGGACGTCCGGCCCTCTCCCCGGCCTGCCGATGGGCCCAAGCTGGAGGGAGGAGGGCCGGCCGCCCGGCGGGCCCGTCACCGCACCGACGGAGGCAGCCTGATGAGTCGTGAGATCGTCGCAGGAGTGGACGGTTCTCCGGAGAGCCTCGCCGCGGCCGACTGGGCCGCCCGCGAGACCCTGCGCCGGGGCCTCCCGCTACGGCTCGCGCACGCGTGGCGCTGGGAACCGCTGGACCTCCCCCTGGTCCAGGACCCCGATGAGCAGCAGCGCACGGCGTACGCCGTGCTGCGCGCGGCCGAGGCCACGATCGCCGAGCGCCATCCCGGGCTCGCGCTCACGGCCGAGGTGCTGCCCGACACGCCGGTCGCCGCGCTGCTCGGCACCGAGGAGCGGGCGGAGATGCTCGTCATCGGCTCGCGCGGCCACGGCGCCGTCACGGGCTTCCTGCTCGGCTCGTACGGGCAGCAGATCATCGCCGGCGCCACCCGCCCCGTCGTCGCCGTGCGGTCCCGCGACGGCGAGCAGGCCGAACCACCCGCGGGGTACGTGCTCGTCGGCCAGCACGGCAGCCCGGAGGACAGCGCGGCGGCGCTCGGATTCGCCTTCGGGACGGCCGCCGCGCGCGGGGCGACGGTGCGGGCCGTGCGCGCGTGGAGCCTGCCGCCGCTCTTCGCGTACAGTCCGGCCTCGATGCGGCTCGCGGACGAGGCCGGCGGGCTCGTCCCGTACGAGGAGAAGGCGCTGCGCGAGGCGCTGGCCCCCTGGCGCGAGCGGTACCCCGACGTGCCGGTCGCCGAGCACGTCGAGCTGGGCAGCGCGGGCCAGGTGCTGCTGTCGGTCTCGGGCGGCGCGCAGCTCCTGGTGGTCGGTCGGCGGGCCCGGCGCGGGGCGGTCGGGCCGCGGATCGGTTCCGTCGCGCACGCGGCGCTGCACCTCGCGCCGTGTCCGGTGGCGGTAATCCCGCAGGGCTGAAACGCTCGGACATGGGTTGACGCGCTGCGTTGACGAGGAGTGTCGGGGTGGCCGGGGCCGGAAAGTCTTACCGCCGTCGCCCCGGTGGCTCTCCCAGCGCCGGACCCGTCCGGCGACCTCGGCGAGAGAGCGGAGCTCCATGCGGCACCACGACCGTCCCGGCCACTCCGAAGACCCTGAACCCACCTCCCCCTTCGCGCGCCGCCGGCCCCCGGGCCCGGCGGGGCGCGCCGGCGGCCGGCACCGCAGAAAGGGTGGGGAAGGGCCGCGCCGGCCGTCCTTCCGTACCGCCGTCACCCTCGTCGGAGCCGCGGCCGGCGTGCTCACGGTCCTGACGGGGATGTACGTGGCCACGCCCGCGACCGGTACGACGGCCCTCGCGGCGGCCACCCCGCACCGGGCGCCGGCCGCCGCGGGGAGGGCCGCGCGGTACGTCCAGGACGTGGTGGAGCTCGCCAACGCCGAGCGGGAGAAGGCCGGTTGCGGCCCGCTGCGCTCCGAGGGGCATCTGCGGGCCGCCGCGCAGGGACACGCCGACGACATGGCGGCCCGCGACTACTACGAGCACCACAGCCCGGAGGGCCGGGACGCCGGCGACCGGATCAGCGGCGCCGGGTACACGTGGTCGACGTGGGGGGAGAACATCCACCGGGGACCGAAGACCCCGGAACGGGCCATGGCGGACTGGATGGACAGCCCGGGCCACCGGGCGAACATCCTCAACTGCTCGTTCAGGGACATCGGTGTGGGGGTGGACCTCGCCGCCAACGGGCCCTGGTGGGTGCAGGACTTCGGCGCCCGCCGCTGAGCGCTCAGGAGGCGGGGGCGGCCAGTTTCTGCACCCAGATCCTGCCGCCGGGACCGGGCGCCGTCGCCACGCCGGTGTCCCGGTACCGGCAGTCGAGCATGTTCTCCTCGTGCATCGACCCGTCCCGCCAGTCCTCCACCACGGTCTCCGGGTCGGCCGCGCCGCGCGCCAGGTTCTCGGCCCAGGCGCTCCAGTCGTACCCGGCGGCGGTGATCCGGGCGTCCGCGAAGTCGCCCTCGGGGCTGCTGTGGCCGTAGTAGCCGCGTGCGGCCATGTCCCGGGCGTAGCCCCGGGCCGCCGCGACCAGCCGGGGGTCGGTGCGCAGCGGGGCGCAGCCGGCCGCCGCGCGGAGCCTGTTGACGAGCGCGGTGACCCGCTCCCCCGGGTCGGGTACCGGTGTCGGGCGCGGGGTGCGCCGGGGCGTGGGGGTCGCTGTCGTCGGGGCGGGGGCGGCGACGGTGACCACCGGGCTCGGCGGGGTGGTGGCCGGTGCGGTCGTCACCGGGGGTGCGGCGACGGGCCGGCCCGGCCTGACGTGTGCCTCCGGCTCCGGCGGTACGAGGAGGGCGACCGCGCCGAGGACGGCGACGGCCGCGACCCCGGCGGCGGAGGCGCGCCGCATCGGGGTCCACCGGCCGGCCGCGCCGGTCCCGCCGGGCTGCGGGGTGGTGTGGGCGGCGAACTCCATCGCCGGCCGGTCGGCGACCGAGGCCGCGACCGTCAGGGGCGGGACGAGGCCGATGCCGACGAGGAGGCCCTCGACGGGGGCGAGGCCCCGGCGGCCCGCCGCGCGGGAGGTGCAGTCGGCGCAGGTCCGCAGATGGCGGGCGATGCGCTTGCGCCAGAGCGGGGAGGGCCGGCCGTCCCAGGTCGCGACGGTCGCCGCGAGGTCCGGGCACGGCGGGAGCGCGTCGAGGGCGCGGACCACGGAGCGGCCGGTGTCCAGGCGTTCCTTCATCCGCTGGACGCGGACGGCGGCGTGCTGGGGCGTGACGCCGAGGCCCTCGGCGAGCTCGGCGCGGGTGAGTTCGCCCGCGGCCTCCAGCCACCACAGGGCGAGGAGCTCGGCGTCGTCCTCGTCGAGCCAGCGGGTCCCGCGGGCCACGTCGCGGCGCTGTCCGGAGAGGCCGAGGCGGAGGATGGTGAGGTCGGTGAAGTCGCCGGCCGGGTCCGCGAGGTCCGCGGCCCGGTCGAGGCCGGGCACGGGTGCCCGGCGGTGCTCGTGCCAGCGGCGCCGTATCCCGTTCATGGCGATGGCGACGAGCCAGGACCGGAAGCGGGACGGGTCGCGCAGGCCGGTGAGGCCGTCGAGGGCGCGGACCATCGTCTCCTGGACGATGTCGTCCGTGTCGGCGTGGCCGTCGAGGGCGCGCCCGACGATGTTCTGGACGAGCGGGAGGTGGTCGCGGACCAGCGTGTCCCTGGCATTCGCGTCACCCGCCCTGGCCGCCTCTACCAGGGCGGTGGTGCGTCGCTCGTCGCTGTCCATGGGTCTGCTCCCTCATCCCTGGTCCGAGTCCCCCGAAGGGGGAGACCCGCGGGCTTGGGAGGGATAACACTTTCTGCCGGACGCGGCTACACCGGTGGTGCCGCGGGCAGGATCGGGACCGTGGCCCCGTTCCCCTCCCGGACGGCGGCCACGACGGCGTCGTGCAGGTCGCGGCTCTCCTCCTCCGATCCGCACGGAACGGGACTGCCCGACATGGTGAACCAGTCGGATGCGCCGCTGTACTGCACGGCCACGCGTGCCTCGCGCTCGGCGAACGTCGTGTGCACGGTCAGATCGCCCGTGACGACGCCCGCCTCGTCGGTCAGCACCCCACCTCGCCCGGTGTAGACACCGGCGGTCGTCCAAGATGCCCAGCTCATCCATCCAGGTTCACACCCGGACGTGAGATGCGCCACCGACGGGACCGCCCCGGCCGGAGGGATTCCGGCCGGGGCGGTACGGGCCGCCCGCCGCTGCGGACGGGAGGCTCGCGCCGGATCAGGCGAGGGACGCGACGGCCTCGTTGAAGGTGGCGGACGGGCGCATCACGGCCGCGGCCTTGGCCGGGTCGGGCTGGTAGTAGCCGCCGATGTCGGCCGGGGAGCCCTGCACGGCGACGAGCTCGTCGACGATCTTCTGCTCGTTCGCGGTGAGGGTCTCCGCGAGCGGGGCGAAGGCCTTCGCCAGCTCCGCGTCCTCGGTCTGGGCGGCCAGCTCCTGGGCCCAGTAGAGGGCCAGGAAGAAGTGGCTTCCGCGGTTGTCGATACCACCGAGGCGACGGGTCGGCGACTTGTCCTCGTTGAGGAAGGTGCCGGTGGCGCGGTCGAGGGTGTCGGCGAGGACCTGGGCGCGGTGGTTGCCCGTGGTGGTCGCGAGGTGCTCGAAGGAGGCGGCCAGGGCGAAGAACTCGCCGAGGCTGTCCCAGCGGAGGTAGTTCTCCTTGACGAGCTGCTGGACGTGCTTCGGGGCGGAGCCGCCGGCGCCGGTCTCGAAGAGGCCGCCGCCCGCCATCAGCGGGACGACCGACAGCATCTTGGCGCTGGTGCCCAGCTCCAGGATCGGGAAGAGGTCCGTCAGGTAGTCGCGCAGGACGTTGCCGGTGACCGAGATGGTGTCCTCGCCGCGGCGGATGCGCTCCAGCGAGAACTTCGTGGCCTCGACCGGGGACAGGATCTTGATGTCCAGGCCCTCGGTGTCGTGCTCCGGCAGGTACTGCTTCACCTTGGCGATGAGCTGCGCGTCGTGGGCGCGGTTCTCGTCCAGCCAGAAGACGGCCGGGGCGCCGGTGGCGCGGGCGCGGGTGACGGCGAGCTTGACCCAGTCCTGGATGGGCAGGTCCTTGGTCTGGCAGGCGCGGAAGATGTCGCCCTCGGCGACCTCCTGCTCCAGGACGACGTTGCCCTCGGAGTCGACCAGACGGACGGTGCCGGCCTCGGCGATCTCGAAGGTCTTGTCGTGGGAGCCGTACTCCTCGGCCTTCTGCGCCATGAGGCCGACGTTCGGGACGGAGCCCATGGTCGACGGGTCGAAGGCGCCGTGGGCGCGGCAGTCCTCGATGACGGCCTGGTACACGCCGGAGTAGCTGTGGTCCGGGAGGACCGCGAGGGTGTCGGCCTCCTGGCCGTCCGGGCCCCACATGTGGCCGGAGGTGCGGATCATGGCCGGCATCGAGGCGTCGACGATGACGTCGGACGGCACGTGCAGGTTGGTGATGCCCTTGTCGGAGTCGACCATCGCCAGGGCGGGGCCCTCGGCGAGCTCGGCGTCGAAGGAGGCCTTGATCTCGGCGCCGTTCGGGAGCGCGTCCAGGCCGCCGAGGACGGTGCCGAGGCCGTCGTTCGGGGAGAGGCCGGCGGCGGCGAGCGCCTCGCCGTACGCGGCGAAGGTCTTCGGGAAGAAGGCGCGCACGACGTGGCCGAAGACGATCGGGTCGGAGACCTTCATCATCGTGGCCTTGAGGTGCACGGAGAAGAGCACGTCCTCGGCCTTGGCGCGGGCGACCTGCTCGCCGAGGAAGGTCCGCAGGGCGGCGGCGCGCATGACGGCGGCGTCGAGGACCTCGCCGGCGATGACCTTGAGCGGCTCACGGAGCTCGCTGACGGTGCCGTCGGCGGCGGTGAACTCGAAGCGGAGGGTGTCGTCCTTCGTGGCGACGGCGGACTTCTCCGTGGAGGCGAAGTCGTTCTCGCCCATCGTGGCGACGTTGGTCTTGGACTCGGAGGACCAGGCGCCCATGCGGTGCGGGTGGGTCTTGGCGTAGTTCTTGACCGAGCCCGGCGCGCGGCGGTCGGAGTTGCCCTCGCGCAGGACCGGGTTGACGGCCGAGCCCTTGATCTTGTCGTAACGGGCGCGGACGTCCTTGTCCTGCTCCGTCTTCGGGTCGTCCGGGTAGTCCGGGAGGGCGTAGCCCTGCGCCTGGAGCTCGGCGACCGCGGCCTTGAGCTGCGGGATCGACGCCGAGACGTTCGGCAGCTTGATGATGTTGGCGCCGGGCGTCTTGGCCAGGGCGCCGAGCTCGGAGAGGGCGTCGGCGATGCGCTGGCCCTCCTCCAGGAACTCGGGGAAGACGGCGATGATGCGGCCCGCGAGGGAGATGTCACGCGTCTCGACCGTGACTCCGGCCTGCGAGGCATACGCCTGGATCACGGGCAGGAACGAGTACGTCGCCAGGGCAGGCGCCTCGTCAGTGTGGGTGTAGATGATGGTCGAGTCAGTCACCGGGTGCTCCGCTCCACGTCTGCGTATGCGAGATTGCTCGACATCAAGATATCTCGTGATCGCGGTCCTCCGTAAAGGGCCCCACGAGGTCGCCGTCGTGCGGGACGCCCGCGGCCTCGACGAAGGGCCCTCCGAGCCGGTACGCGGCAGGGGGGCCGTCCACGTCGACGCGGCGGAGCAGGGCGAGCAGGGTCAGTCCCGCGGCGGCGGCCACACCCGCGGCGAGGGCCTGGCCGCAGCGGTGGGCGAGCCGGAGCTGGACCGGGTCGTACGGGGCGGCGGCGGGCAGCGCGAGGGTGTCGCCGAGCAGCCAGAGCCCGGCGCCGAGGCCGGCCAGGGCGAGAAGGGCGAGCGGGACGGTCGCGGGCAGGCCGGGCAGGGCGGGCCCGCGCCGCCGCGGGCCCGGGCGGACCCTGCCCTTGCGGGCGATGACGGCGAGGAGGCCGGAGGTCACGGCGAGGACGACGAGGGCGGCGGCGATGACGTCGCCGGGCCGGTGCTGCCCGGTCGCGATGGTGTACGCGCCGACGGCGGCGGCCCAGAGGGTGGCGGCGCCGACGACGAGGGCCCGGGAGCGGTAGGGGACGACGAGGACCAGGCCCAGGGCGATGCCGAGGGCGAGGGTGGTCTGGACGCTGGGGAAGCCGCTCGGGACGAGGGCGCCGGCGGTGTCGACGGTCCGGGGGCGGGGGGCGTACCACTGGAGGAGCCCGGTGACGGCGAGGGCGGTGACGACCCCTCCGGCGGCGGCGCCGGTGAGGACGTACCGCTTGCGTATCAGACCGACGGCGACGAGGGCGACGCAGCCGAGGACGAGGGAGAGGGTGGTGGCCCCGGCGAGGGAGGGGTGCTCGCGGAGCACCGTGACGGCGGCGGGGTCGGCGCGGCGGCCGGTCACGGCGGCGTCGCCCCAGCGGCGGCCGGTCGCGGTGAGCACGAGTCCCGCGTAGACGACCGTGAGGAGAAGGACGGCCCCGAGGCAGGCACGGCGGGTCCGGGTGCGGACCCGTGTGCTGAACGAGCCGGCGGCCTCGCCGGCCACGGCGGCGTACCACCAGGTGTCAGCGTTCTTCGGCGGCCTCGGGGAGCCGCCGGTGCGGAGCCTGTCGTAGGAAGCCATGCCCCGATTCGAACCCACGCGCGGCCGTGGCGCCCGCTGGACGCACCCGAACGACACGCCGCCGGGCGGGAACCGGGCGGGCGGGGCCGGCGTCCGCCCCCGCGAGCGCACGGATCCTCCGGGGGGGGAGACGCTTCTCATGCCGCTGCCGCGCGAGATCGGCGTCCGAGGCAGGGCGTGGTCCGCGCTAGCGCGGCGGGCGCTGGGACAGGGTCAGGACGCTCAGTCCGAGGAAGAGGAAGCCCAGGCCGATCCCCTGCACCGTGGAGCGCGCGCCGCGGTCGTCGAGGAGCGCCGTGGACGCCTGGAGCGCCAGCATGGTCGCCAGCGCCACCTGCGCCCAGCCGAAGAGCCGGGGGCGGTAGACCCACCCCCGCTGCAAGGGCATCACCCAGCCGGTGCGGAGCGTGGCCACCCCGCCGGCCAGCACCAGTGCCGCGAGCACGACGCTCGGGATCGCGATATACCAGGACACGGTCCACCCCCCCGTCTCTCCGGCCCCACGCCGGAGGACACGGTGATCATGCCACGGCGAGGGGGCGCGCGCGGTCGTGGCGGCGGGTGCCGTACAGGGTGAACGCCGTGTTCACCAGGGCGACATGACTGAGCGCCTGGGGCATGTTGCCAAGCTGGCGGCCGGCCACCGGGTCCCATTCCTCGGCGAGGAGCCCGACGTCGTTGCGGACGTCGAGGAGCCGCTCGAAGACGGTCCGGGCCTCGTCGGCGCGGCCGGTCATGGCGAGCGCGTCGGCGTACCAGAAGGTGCAGGCGACGAAGGTCCCCTCGGTGCCACCGAGGTCGTCGAGCTCGTGGGTGCCGCCGTCCATGACGTCGCCGTACCGGCGCAGGAAGCCGTGGTCGTCGAGCCGCCCCATCGCCCGGACGGTGCCGAGCACGCGCGGGTCGGCGGCCGGGAGGAAGCCGAGCCGGGGGATCAGCAGGGCGGTGGCGTCGACCTGCCGGCTGCCGTAGTACTGGGTGAACGAGCCCTGCTCCTCGCTCCATCCCCGGGTGCAGATCTCAGCGTGCAGTTCTGCGCGGAGTGCCTGCCAGCGCGCGAGGGAGCCGCGCAGCCCGGCGACGCGGGCGAGGCGGACGGCGCGGTCGGCGGCGACCCAGGCCATGACCTTGGAGTGGACGAAGTGGCGGCGCGGGCCCCGGACTTCCCAGATTCCCTCGTCGGGCTCCTGCCAGCGCTCGCCGAGGTACTCCAGGAGCGAGGCCACCAGGGTCCAGGCCGCGGGGTCGAGGGAGACTCCGGCGCGCACGGCCGAGTAGACGGTGCTGAGCACCTCGCCGTAGACGTCGAGCTGGAACTGGCCGAAGGCCGCGTTGCCGAATCTGACGGGCCGTGAGTTCTCGTAGCCGGGCAGCCAGTCGGCGTTCGTCTCGGCGAGTCGGCGCTGGCCCTCGACCCCGTACAGCGGCTGGAGGTCGGCGGGGTCGCCCGCGACGGCGCGCAGCAGCCAGTCGGTCCAGGCCAGCGCCTCCCTGCGGTATCCGCCGCGGAGCAGGCAGGAGAGGGTGAAGGTGGAGTCGCGCAGCCAGCAGAAGCGGTAGTCCCAGTTGCGGCGGCCGCCGATGGACTCGGGCAGGGAGGCGGTGGCGGCGGCGACGATGCCGCCCGTGGGGGCGTAGGTGAGGGCCTTGAGGGTGAGCAGGGAGCGGATCACGGCCTCGCGCGCGGGCCCCTCGTAGCGGAGGGCCGCGGCCCAGTCGGTCCAGAAGGCGAGGGTGCGGCCGAGGGCGGCGGCGACGTCCACGAGGGACGCGGGCGCGGGGGCGGAGGCGTGTGAGGGGCGCCAGCCGAGGACGAACGCGACCTTCCGGCCGGCCGTGACGGTGAACTCGCATCTCGTGCGTTCCCGGGTGACGTCCAGTTCGACGCCGGGCCCGCAGGAGAGGTGGGCGGCGTCGGGTCCGGCGACGGAGACGACGGTGCGCCGGTCCGTCGAGCGGGTCCAGGGCACGATGCTGCCGTGGTGGAAGCGGACCCTCAACTCGCTCCGTACGGCGACCCGTCCGGCGATCCCCTCCACGACCCGCACGATCCTCGCGGCGCCTTCCCCCTGGCAGCGCGGCGGCATGAAGTCGGTGACCCGGACGGTTCCGGACAGGGTCTCCCAGACGGTGTCGAGGACGAGGGTGTCGCCGCGGTAACTCCTGCGCGTGCAGCGGCCGTTGCCGACAGGGGCGAGGATCCAGCGGCCGTTGCCGGGATCCCCGAGGAGGGCCGCGAGGCAGGCGGGCGAGTCGAAGCGCGGCGCGCACCACCAGTCGACGGACCCGTCGGTCCCGACGAGCGCGGCGGTCTCGAGGTCACCGACGAGGGCGTAGTCCTCAATTCGCCCTGCCATGACCGGATTGTATTCCCCTCGCGGGCCGCGCGCAGAATTGATCTGACGGCAGACGGAAATGACCGGACGGCAGGTCGGATCATTCCTCCGCGGAAGTCCGCATATTCTTCCTCTGTCCTTGACGGGGTCCCCCCGGCGCAGGATTCTGAAGAACGCGGGCCGGTCGCCCGAGCGGCCGGACGGACGACGAGGGCCGTACCGATGAGTAGCGATTCCCGATGAGCAGCGATTCGCATCCCCTGCGCCGGTCGACCGACCGGACGCCGCTCCCCGGCACCCGGACGGTGACCCTCGTCCTCACCGTCCGCCCCGGTGACGCCCACCCGGGAGCCGCGCTCGACCGGCTCCTGGACCAGGTGCCGTCGAGCGTGCGCGAGGTCGTGCTGATCGGCGGGCGGGCCGGACGGAGCGCCGCGCGGGAGGGGATGGACGTGCGGCCGCTCGGGGACTGGGACTCCACGCGGGGCGACATCCCGCACGCGGCCCTGCTCGCGGCGACCGGGGACCTGGTCGTTCTCATGAACGCCGACGGGAGCATGTCGCCGCACGAGATCCCGCATTACCTGCATTACCTGGAAAGCGGTTACGACTTCGTGAAGGGCTCGCGTTTCATCGCGGGCGGCGATTACGCCGACTATCCGCTCTCGCGGCGTCTGGGGCACCGCGCGCTGCTGCGGGTCGCCCGCCGCCTCTACGGTCAGCACCTCACGGACCTCTGGTACGGATTCTGTGCGTTCCGGCGGCCCTTCGTCGACCTCCTGGACCTGCGCGAGGACGGTGTCGAGCTCGGGGCCGAACTCGTCACGCACGCGCTCCACTACGGGCTGCGCGTCGCCGAGGTGCCGAGCCTCGAACGGCCGCGCCGTCACGTGGGCCGGCACGGCCCGCCGCATCCCCGTACGTTCCGCGACGGCGCCCGGATCCTCGGCACCCTCCTCGACGAGCGGCCGCACAACGCTCTGTCACGTTTGGCGCACGGCCCGTTCCGCGGCTCCCGCGACCCCTCCGGTTGACGAACCGGGCCGGAGGATGCTACGGCTTAGAGAAGCAACATTTCAGGACAAACCAGACCCTGAGCGCACACCCTCGGCAGGGTCGGTTGACGGAGAGGCTCGTCGTGACCTCACATCCCCTCAGCCGAACTCCGGTGGCACCCGTTCCGCACCCGCTGCGACGCGTGACCGACTGGCCCCTCGCCGATGCCCGGCGTCGCTCGCTCTGCCGCTCCCCGCACCCCCCGACCGCGCACCCGGTCCGCCGGGCCTCCGACCGGATCGGCCTCGGCGCCCCTCCGCCCCGGAGCCGGGCGTGCAGGCCGCGCGGCGCGGCGCGGCGCCGGCGGGCCCGTACGACCCACACGCGCACCGCACGCCGCGGGCGCGGCTCGGGCCGAAGCGCCGGCCCATCGGGCCCACCCGCCCCACCCAGCTCATCAGGTTCACCGGGTTCACACGGCTCGACCGGCTCGCCCGGGCCCGCTGACGGCGGCACCCCCCACCGCACCGCGGGCGACTCGACCGGCCCCTCTGACAGCGGCACCGCCCGCCGGGCCCTCGTCCACGCACCGATCCCCCGCGCGACCGCGCGCCCCGCGCCCCGCGCCTTCCCCCGAGGAGGCGAGGCGTGATGGCCGCCGCACGCACCCACGCACCGCTCCCCCGCCGGCTCGTCCGCCCGCCGGTGGAACTGGAACTCCTGATCCCCGCGTTCAACGAGCAGCGCCGACTGCCCTCCACCGTGGCCGCCACCGTCGACTACCTGACCGCACGGCCCTGGTCCTCGGCGGTCGTCGTCGTCGACAACAACAGCGCCGACGGCACGCTCGACGTCCTCGGACGCTTCGCCGGCTCCCCCGTCCCCGTCCACGCCATCGGCTGCAGCGACCAGGGCAAGGGCGCGGCGGTCCGGCGCGGGATCGAGACCTCCTCGGCCCGGTTCATCGGCTTCGCCGACGCCGACAACGCCACCCCCGTGGACACCCTGGACCGGGTCATGCGGCTGCTGCGGGCGGGCCACGGCGCCGTCATCGCCTCCCGCCACGCGCCCGGCGCACGCCTCGACGTGGAGCAGCCGCTGCTGCGGCGCGGCGGCGGCCTGCTCTTCCGCGCCCTCGCGCATCTGTCGCTGCCCGGCGTCGCCGACACCCAGTGCGGCTTCAAGTTCTTCCCCGGGCCGCTGGCCCGGGAGATCGCGCGGGACTGCCACATAGACGGCTTCGCCTTCGACGTCGAACTGCTCGCCCGGGTCGTGCGGGCCGGGCGGGACGTCGTGGAGGTGCCGGTGGTCTGGCACGACGTTCCCGGCTCGACGTTCTCGGCACGGCGCGACGGACTGCGCTCGATGGCCGACCTCGTCCGCATCTCGCTGGCCCGGTGATCGCCGTGACCGCACTCGACCGGCTCGCCCGTACCGACCTCGCCTTCCTCAACTGGCGCGACCCCTCCCATCCGGACGCGGGCGGAGCCGAGGCGTACTGCTGGGAGATCGCCCGGCGTTTCGCTGCGGCCGGAGCCCACGTCACCCTCGTCTCGTCGCGGTACCCCGGCTCGCGTGCCCGGGAGTACCGCGACGGGATCCGCGTCGTGCGCGCCGGCGGCACCTTCGGCGTGTACGCCTCGGCCGCCGGCCATCTCCTGCGGAACCGTCACGCGTACGACGCCGTGGTCGACTTCCAGAACGGGATCCCGTTCTTCTCCCCGCTGTTCACGCCCCGCTGGACCGCGGACGTCTGCGTCATCCACCACGTCCACCAGCAGCAGTTCGACACCCGCTTCCGCTGGCCCCTGAACTCCGTGGGGCGGGTCCTGGAGAAGCAGGTCAGCCGGCGGGTCTACCGGGGCCGGCCGGTGGTGGTCGTCTCGCCCTCCACCCGCGAGGGCGCCCGGCGCGAACTCGGCTTCGGCAATCCGATCCACATCGTCCCCAACGGGCGCCCCGGCCCCGCGCCCACCGCCCCGGCCGGGCACCGCTCCGCCCTGCCCGCGCTGACCGTCGTCAGCCGGCTCGTCCCGCAGAAGCGGGTCGACCTGATCCTGCGGGCCGTGCCCGCGCTCCTGCGCCGCCGTCCGGAGCTGCGCGTCGACGTGTGCGGGGACGGCCCCGAGGCGGAGCGGCTGCGGAAGCTCGCCGCCGAACTGGGCGTGGGCTCCGCCGTCGTCTTCCACGGACACGTGACCGAGGAGCGCAAGCAGGAGCTGTTCCACCACGCGTGGCTGACGGTGGTGCCGTCCGTCGCGGAAGGCTGGGGACTCGCCGTCATCGAGGCGAACACCGTCGGCACACCCGCCCTCGCCTTCGACGTGCCGGGGCTGCGGGACGCGATCCGGCCGGGCGTCAACGGCTGGCTGCTCGACCCCGGCGCGGATCTCGCGGAAGGCGTCGCCGCCGCCCTCGACGCGCTGTCCACGACCGAGGCGCGGCGCCTCGCCGGACTCCGGTGCCGGGCCTGGGCCGACGCGTTCTCCTGGGACGCCAGTGCCGAGCGGCTCGCCCAGGTCGTCCTGGAGGACCTTCAGCGCATCCACCGTCACCGGCGCTCCCGGCGCAGCGCGAGCGACCTGTCGGTGCTCACCCGTTTCACGTCCCCCGACCCCGACGCGACCGAACGGGCGGTACGGGGCTCCCTGCGCCAGACCGACGTCTGGAGGCGCGAGGGCGACGCCTTCCGGCTCCTCCTCCACGGCTGCGACGAGGTACGGGCGCTCAGCGCCCTGCGCCGCCTCGACGTCGCCGAGGCCGACATCTCGCTGGCGAACGGCCACGACGTCCTGCTCGGTACGGCGGAGCCCGGCGACGGGTCCGCCACGGGCCGGGCCCAGGGGAGGCGGCCGTGAAGCCCTCCGGCTCCCTCGCCACCCGGCCGGCCGTCCACCCGGACGAGGTCACGGCGGTGCACGGCGCGCGCTGGATCGCCACCGCCGTGGTCGTGGTCGGCGCGCTGAACTACGCGTACTCCCTGGTCCTCACCCGGCTCCTGGACGTCTCCGGGTACGCCACCTTCGCCGCGGGTCAGGGCCTCATCGTCTGCACCGCCGCGGTGGCCGTGGTGACCGTGCCCTGGATGCTCGCGCAGGCCCTGGCCCGTGCCCGTTCGGACGGCGAGCGCGGCGAGGCGGTCCGCTTCGCCGTGGTCACGGCGTTCGCGGGCGGCACCGTCGCGGCGCTCGTGGTGGCGGCGGTGTCGATGGAGTTCGCGAGCGCCGCGACGACCCTCGTCATCGCCGGCGGCACCATGGCCGTCTACGTCACCCGGGTGAGCGCCGGCTGGCTCCAGGGCACCGAGCGGCTGCGGACGCTGGCCGTCCTCACCGCCCTGGAAGCCGCCCTCAAGTTCGGCGTGGGCCTGTTCTTCGTCACCGCCCTCGGCATGGGCGAGACCGGCGCCCTCGCGGCCTTCGGGATCGCCGTCCTGCCGTACGTCTTCTTCCGGCCGCGCCGCTTCCCCGGCGTGCCGCGCCGCCCCTGGCGGGCGGTGACCGCCGACCGGGTGCTGTGGCGCCGGGCCTCGGGCGTCGCCTCGCTCCAGGGCGTGGTCGCGTTGCTCGCCGCCGTGGACATCGTCCTGGTCGCGATGCTGCCCACCGACCGGGCCGCGGCGGCCAGTTACCAGGCGGCCGTGATGCTCGGCCGGGTGCCGCTGTTCCTCGCCGGGGCCGTGTCCATCGCCTTCCTGCCCGCGCTGTCGCGACGGCGCGCGGGCGATCCGCTGACGGCGAGCGCGCTGCGCATGTACCTCACGGTGGCGCTGCCGCTGACCGTGGTGGCCGCGACGGCTCCGGGCGCCCTGCTCGCCGAGATCTTCCCCCCGGGATACTCCATGGTCTCCACCCTGATGGCCTGCACCGCCACGTCGGGCCTGGCGCTCGGCGCGCTCGCCCTGCTCGTGACCTTCGCCCAGGCGGTCAACGACTACGCCTGCCTGCGGACGCTCCTCGCCGGTCTCGCCGTGTACGTGACGGCCCTGCTGTCCGGCTGGGCCGTCGGCGGGGTGCTCGGGATGGCGGTCGGTGGACTGTGCGGGACGGTCACGGCCCTGGTGCTGATCGGCGTGCGGCACGCGCGCCACCACGGCTTCGGGGTGGCGGAACGTCCCTTCGCCGGGGTGGTGCTGCCCCTGCTCGCGCTGGCCGGCGCGATGGCGCTGCTCCGCCCGTACGCCCACGCCTGGTTCGCCGCCGCCGTGGTGGTGAGCGGCGTCGCGCTGTGGCGCTTCTTCGGACGGCGCGGCTCGCCCGTCCCGGCGGCCGACGCCGCCGGGGACGCTGCCGGGGACGCGCCTCCCGCCCCGGTCGCGGAGTCCGGCCCCGGCCGGCCCGGGACACCGGCGCCGGCCCCCGGCGAGCGGCCGACAGCAGGGGCCGCGGCCCACGACGAGCGGACCGTGCCGCTGCTCGTCGACGCCGTGTGGCGGGGCCGGGTCCGGCCCGCCGGCGACGAGGAGCTGCTCGGCGCGCTGACCGCGGCCCGCCTCAACCAGGTGGAGGGCCGACTGGCCCGCGCGTACCCCCGGCAGCTCGCGACGACGCTCGAAGAGGTGGAGAACGCGACGGGCCTGTTCCGGCGGAACCTCGTGGAGTCCACGGACCGGCTGCGTTCGGCGGGCATCCCGACCGTCCTGATCAAGGCCGACCTCGGCGGCGACTACGTGTACGGCAACTTCGACCTGGTGGTGCCCCCGGGACGGCTCCCGGCGGCGCAGGCCGCGCTCGACGGCTGGTACGCGCACCGCACGACGTACTGGCTGGAGCGCACCAGCAAGGTCCTGCTGGAACCCCCGCGCGGCCCGGCGGCGCACCTGCACGGCTCGGTCTCGTGGTTCGGCGTTCCGGTGGTGCCCACCGAGCGGCTCTTCGCGCGCGCCGAGCGTCCGCCGCACGCCGACGGCGAGGCCGACGGATACGCCTGGCTGACGCCGTGCCCGTCCGACCGGCTGCGGATCTGGCTGGCACACGCCCTCTTCCAGAACCTCACTCTGGACCTCTCCGAACTCCTCGCGCTACGGCCGCTGCTGCGCCCCGAGGTGATCGCGGAGGCCCGCCGGGAGGCCGCCCGCGAAGGCTGGAGCGCGGGCGGCCGTGCGGCGCTCGCCGTCGCCGTCGAGGCGATGGAGCGGCTCGACCGGGGCGAGCCCGTCCCGCTGCCGCTGCCGCTGCCCGTGGGGACCTCGCTCCGGGCCGGGGCCGAGCACTCCGGGCACCTCCTCGGCGCGGGCCGGGTCCGGGCCGCGACGCGTGAGGCGTCCCTGCGCGTCCCCCTGGTGATGGCCAAGAAGCTGCGGAGGCGGGTGCCATGACGACCGACCGAGGCCCTCTGCTCGTCGCGGTGTCGGGACCGGACGGCGCGGGCAAGTCCTCGCTGACGCGCCGGCTCGCGACTCTGCTCCGCGAGCGCGGGGTCACCGTCGTCACGACCCACTGCTACGGATGTTTCCTGTGCCGCTGGTTCCCGGTTCCGCCGCGCGCGCGGGAGACGGGGGCCCCGGGCGGGGACAGGTGGGCACGGCGCGCCTCGGATCCCGAGCGCCGGGGATCCCGGCGGCGCCGTGCCCACGCGTTCCTCGACGCGGGCGAGCTCGCGGCCCGGATCTCCGTGGCCCGGCTGCTCGTGCGGGCGCGGGCGCACGGCGGGCAGGCCGTGGTCGTGACGGACCGCGGGCCACTCGACGGGCTGGTGAAGTTCGACCTGCCGGCCTCCTCCCCGGCGGCGGCCTCCTTCCGCCGGATCGCCGGCCGCTACGGTCTGACCCTGCTGGTGGAGACCGGTCCCGAGACCCTACGGGGCCGCGGCTGGGAGGAGATCGCGGGACCGCCGACCGTCTGGTGGGCCCGCTACCGGAGCTGGTCGCGCCGGCTGCCGGGCATCGCGCGGCTCGACGGCGAGCGGGCCCCGTCGCTGGTGGCGGCCACGGCTCTGGAGCGGATCCTCGACGAGGTACGTGAACGGGAGCGGGCGGTCGCCGAACCGGAGGGCGGCGCGGCCGGGGACCGGCGGCACGTGGTGATGTCGATCTACGACGACGCGGACAACCCCGCCTACCGGGGCGGCGGAGCGCTGGTGGTCGGGAAGGTGGCGCGGCGGCTCGCCGAGGACTTCCGGGTGACGGTCGTGACGGCGGGGCGGCGCGGCGGTACCGAGGACCGGGACGGCATCCGGTACGTCCGGCTGCCGGTGAACCGGGCCGGGCCGCGCGGCGGGCAGCTGCTGTTCCTCTCGGTGCTGCCGTTCGTGGCCCGCAGGATCCGGCACGACCTGTGGCTGGAGAGCTTCACTCCCCCGTTCTCGACGAGCTTCCTGCCCCTCATGACGCGCGCCCCCGTGGTCGGCATCGACCAGGGCCGCAGCGCGGAGGCCCTGTGGCACCGCTACCACCTGCCGTTCTTCCTCGTCGAGCGGCTCGGGCTGCGCTGCTACCGGCACCTCGTGGCGCTGAACGCCGCCGACGGATCGGCGATCCGCAGGTTCAGCCCCCGGGCCGACGTGCAGGTCATCCCGAACGGGGTGGAACAGCGCCGCCTCGACGAGTCCCTGCTCGGGTCCGGACAGTTCATCCTCTTCCTGGGCCGGATCGACACCTGGGTCAAGGGCATCGACCTGCTGCTCGACGCCTACGACCGGGCCCGGCCCCCGCTCGACCTGCTGCTCGCGGGCAGCGGCACCCCCGCCGAGGAGCGCCGCCTCGCGACGCTGGTCGCCGCGCACACCCGCGGCCCGGAGCGCCGGATCCACTGGGTGGGCTTCGCCGACGAGGAGCGCAAGCGGCAGCTGCTGCGCGACAGCGCCTTCCTGGTGATGCCCTCGCGGCACGAGACCTTCGGCCTCGTGGCCCTGGAGGGCATGTCGTACGGCAAGCCCGTGCTCCACTTCGACCTGCCCGCGCTGCGCTGGATGCGCGACGGCGGCGACGTGGCCGTGGCGCCGTTCGACGTGGCGACGTTCGGGGGGCGCATGACCGAGCTGGCCACGGACACGGCGCTGCGCCGCCGGCTGGGCCACCGCGCCGGGATCGCGGCGCGCCACTACACGTGGGACGAGATGACGGGCAGCTATCTGGCCCTGGCCCACCGGCTTCTGGACTCACCCGCCGCCGACCGGCGGCCGAGAAGGAGGGGGGCGTCATGGCAGACGACCCGCTGACGGGTTTCGTCCATACCCTCGTCGGCTCCTGCGTCCCGATGCTCGTGCTGTCGCCGCACCTGGACGACGCCGTCCTGTCCTGCGGCGCCCTGCTGGGCTGGGCCGGGCGGCGGGCCCCGGTGACGGTCGCCTCGCTGTTCACGGAGGCCGCGCCGCCGCCGTACACCCTCTCGGGGCGGCAGTACCTGAAGCAGACCCGTTCCGGGGACGCGGAGGAGCTGTTCGCCGAGCGGCGTGCGGAGGACCTGCGGGTCCTGGAGCTGCTCGGCGCCGAATGGCACCACGCCGGCCTGGTCGACGGGCTGTTCCGGCGGCTGCCGCGGCCCCGCCCGGGCACCGGGGGGCTGGCCCGGCTGCTCCCCGAGGTGGCGCACGTGTACCCGACGTACCGGCTGCACCTGACCCGGGGCCGGGTCTCCGCGCACGACGCCGAGACCCTGCGCGCGGTCGGGGAGACCATCGAGGCGCTGCTGCCCGCCCGCTCCGGCGGCCTGGTCCTCGCGCCCCTGGCCGTGGGCGGGCACGCCGACCACGTCCTGGTCCGCACCGCCGCCGAACGCAGCGGCCGCCGGGTCGTGTACTACAGCGACTTCCCGTACAACCAGTCGGCCGCCGCCGACGCGGAGTTCACCCGCCGGAACGGGCTGGTGGCCCGCGCCTGGGAGCGGGACCTCGACCGGAAGGCCGAGCTGATCCGGGGCTACCGGACACAGGCCGACGCGCTGTTCCCCGGGGGCCGCGTACCGCGCGCGCCCGAGGTGTACCTGGTGCCCGAGGCCGGCTCCGGGACCGTGTCCCGGACAGCCGCCCGGCCGCCCGGCACCCGGGCCAGGACCGTCGGGGGTGTGCCGTGACCGTTCCTCGCACCGCACCCGCGCCCGCCCGGACCACGCGGGCGGGGTGGCCGTCCGCGCGCCCGCACCGGCCCCGGGGCCCCGTCCCCGCCGGGGTGTACGCGGCCCTGGCCGCGCTGCTCACGGTGACGCTGCGCCTGGTGGAGATCGGGCGGGCCGGGGACGTGTTCATCGACGAGCCGATCTACCGGCGCCTCGGCGACAGCGCCGCCGCGGGCGGCTTCCCCCGCACCGGCGAAGGTCTGTTCTTCCTGCACCCGCCCGGCTACTTCTACCTGGAGGCGGGCTGGACCAAGCTCGTCGGGGAGCATGCGGACATCATCGCGGGCGTGCACTCCTCGCGGGTGCTCAACTCCCTGCTCGCCGGGGTCACCGCGGCCCTCCTCGTCCTCCTCGTCGCCCGGGTGCGCTCGCCCCGCGCGGGCGCGGTCGCCGGGCTGGTGTTCGCCCTGGACCAGTTCTGCATCCGGCAGAACGACCGGGTGCTCCTGGAGACCGCCACGATGATGTGGATCCTCGCCGGCTATCTGGTCCTGGTGGGGCTCGCCCGTGCCGATCCGCCCGGCCGCCCCCGCGCCCGCGCCCTGCTCGCCGGTCTGTTCCTCGGCCTCGCGGTCCTGACGAAGGACCACGCGACGCTGATCGCCGTCCTGCCACTGGTCGCCGCCCTGGCGCTCGGCTGGGGACCGCCCCGGCGCCTGCTGGCTCTGACGCTCTCGGCGACGGTGCTTCCGTACGCCGTGTACGTGATCCTCCTCGCGGGCTTCGGGCACTTCGACGCCTTCTGGGAGGCGAAGACGTCCGGGGTGCGGCGGCTCCTCGGGATGGTGCAGGAGACGGGCTTCAACGCGGCGGGCACGCCCTCGCTCTCGGGCCGGCTCCTCGACGAACTCCCGGGCTACGCGGGCACGTACCTGCTGCTCGCCCTGACCCCGGTGGCCCTGGTGCTGCTGTGGCGGCGCAAGGAGCCCGTGTACCGGCTCCTCACGCTCTTCCACGCCTCGGCCATCGTCACCCTGGGGTACGCGCTGGCCATCGGGACCCTGGAGGAGCAGGCCCTGTACCTGCTGTTCGTGCCGAACCTGGTGGCGCTCGCGGTGACCGTCCCGGTGCCGTCCCGGCACCGGCGGGCCCTGCGCGTCCTGGCCGGCGCCGCCCTGCTCGCCGTGCTCGCGACGCCCGCCGCCGTGTACGCCCAGAACCGGTGGACGCCCGACGACGGCTTCCAGCGCCTCCGGGCCTACCTGCTGACGCACGTCCCGGCGGGCACCGCCATCGTCACGGTCGACGGGCAGCGGACCCAGGGCGTCACGAACTGGCTCCTCGACGGCACCTACCGGCTCGGCCACTGGGTGACGCCCGGCGAGCGCGCCGCCGCGGACGCCGACTACCTGGTCGTGCCGTGGCGGGTCATCGAGCAGGGATACGGCCGTTCCCCGCTCGCCGAGGTGCGGCGGCTGACGGACGGGCTGCGGCCCGTGGCCGCCTATCACGGACCCACGTACGGCACGCTCGCCCTGTACCGGCTGCCCTCGCCGCTGCCCGGTCCGGACCTCACCCGCCTCGTCGTACCCGGCTCCGCGGCCGGACCGCTGCTGCCGGCGCCGGGGCCTCCCGCGGCGGAGGTTCCCGATGCGCCGCGGTGAGCGGCGGCCCCGTGTCCTGCTCCTGACCAGCAGTCCGCTGGACGGGTCGGAGGGCTGTGACGTGCGGCTCGCCGCCGACGTGCTCGGGGCGCTGCCCGACGTGGACTTCGTGTGGTTCAGCCAGTGGCCGGACGGGCGACAGGCCGCTCCGGAGCGCGGCCGCCCGGTCCGCATCCTCTCGCGGGACGGGGTGCCGCACGTGCCCGAGCGGGTGCAGTCCGCGTGCGCCGGGGCCGTGTTCGCCCGCCGGGTCGACCTCGTGCACGCCTTCCTGACCATCGGTCGCACCTTCCCGGTCTTCTCCTGGCTGCGTCCGCTGCTGCTCGGCGGACGGCCGGTCGTGCACACCGTGCCCGGCGTGATGGACAGCCGCTATCTGCGCCGCACCCGTCCGCTCGGGACGACGGTCGCCCTGTCCGAGTCGATGGCCCGCCGGCTGCGGGCCGCCGACTTCGGCGACGTCCGGGTCGTGCCGCCCATGATCAGCCTCGACGCGTGGCCGTACCTGCCGCGCCCCGAGGGGTTCCCGGCGGTCCTCTTCGCCGGGCACCACGATCCGCACGGCGGGGCGGAGACCGCGATCGAGGCGGCGGCGGAGGCCCACCGGGAAGGAGCCAGGTTCCGGCTGGTGCTCGCCATGCGGGGGCGGCCGGGGCAGGACAGCGAGGCCCTCGACGAGGCGCTGCGGGAGCGGGCCGGCGCGGCCGGGCTGCCCGATGTCGAGGTGCTCGGGTACGTCGACGACATGCGCGCCCTGCTGGCCTCCGTCCAGGTGCTCCTGTTCCCGCCGGCCGTGCTCGGCGGCAAGGCGGACATCCCGCTCACCGTGCTCCAGGCGCTGGCCTCCGGGCGGCCGTCGATCCTCAGCGACCTGCCCCAGTTCGCCGACTTCGGGCACGCCGTGCTGCGGGCCCCGGCGGGCGACGCGCGCCGCACGGGCCAGCAGCTGGCGTGGCTGCTGGGCCAGCCGCGCTCCTGGGACATGCTCGCGGAGCGGGGCCGCGCGCTGGTCGAGGACCACTTCGGTCCCGAGCGGTTCGCCGCCCGGTACGCGGCGCTCTACCGGGAAAAGTTGTCATGACGGGGACGTGGTGGACGGGAGCCCGCGGTGTGCCGGGCACCCTGGTGCTGCTCGCGGTGCTCGTGCTGCTCGTGGGGGCGCTCGGGGGGCTGCGGCGCGAGGACCCGCGCCCGGCGCCGTACTGGTACGGCACGCTCCAGACCGATCCCGCGCGGGCGCGCACCGAGTACGAGCACGGCATCCGGGTCGCGCACCTGCAGATCGACTGGGGCCGGCTCGAACCGGAGCAGGGCGTGTACGACGAGGGGTACGCGCGCGAGGTACGGGACCGGGTCGCCGCCTTCCGGGACGCGGGGCTGCGCGTCGAGGCGAGCCTCGGGCTCAACCATCCGCCGCCCTGGCTGCCGGACGCCTACCCGGAGTCGGTCTGGACCGACCAGTTCGGCCGGCGGTCCACGACCACCCCGAACATCGTGTTCAGCGAGCCGGTGCGCGAGGGGGTCGCCGACTACGTGCGCGCGGTGGACCGGCTGATCGGCCTCGACACCTTCTGGGCCGTACGCCTCGGCGTCAACGAGAGCGGCGAGTTCACCTATCCGGCGCCGACGCCGGAGGGCGAGGGCCCGGCCGCGTTCTGGGCGTACGACAGCCACGCCCAGGCGAGTTCCCCGTTCCCGGGCTGGCGACCCGGTGAACGCACCTACCACGGGCGGCCGTTCACCACCGCGGACGCCGCCCGCTGGTACGACTGGTACGAGGGTGCCCTCGCCGGGGCCGTGAACTGGCAGATCGACCTGTACACCTCGCTCGGCTACCGGGGGCAGCTCAAGGTCCTCGTGCCCGGCTCCGGCTTCTACCCCTCCGACCTGCGGGCGGCCGTCGGCGCCCGGCTGGCCGGCTCGCCGTCGATCGGTCTCGTCGGCAGGGGCGCGGGCTTCTTCCGGACGCTGGGCCTGATCGAGCACCGGGACACGGTACGGATCGTGACCACCGCCCTGGTGGACGGCACGGGCAGGCCCGGGGACAACGGCTGCGCGCCCGCCGACGCCCGGGTCGACGTGTCGGCGCCGGACGACGCGGCGGTGCGCGCCTGGTCCTCGGCGCGCTGGGTCACGGCGGTCGCCCGGAGCGCGGGCTTCACCCGGCTGGCCGGGGAGAGCGCGGGGCCGCAGATCGCCCCGTACCACGACGGGGTGACCGACACGGCGTACCGGCAGATGGCGTCCTGCGGGCTGGAGGGCATGATGTGGGCCTTCGACCGGCACCTGTACGACGGGACGCCCGGCTCCTCGCTCGACCGGTACGCCGAGACGATCCGGCGTCACCCCTGAGCCGGTGCCGCGGGCGCGCCGGGCCGTTCGGCGACGAGCAGCAGGACGCCCGTGTCCCCGTACTCGGGCAGGGTGCGGTCCTTGGCGAGCCGGGTGATCCGGAGGCCGGTGGTGCGGGGCACGAACACGGCCCGCAGGGCGGTCTCGTCGACCGGGCAGGCGGGCCAGACCGGGCCGGTGCCGATGCGGTAGCTCGGCATGCGTTCCATGAAGGCGGCGAGGAGCGTGCCGCCGGGGCGCACGGCGTGGACGAAGGCGTCGCAGACGGCGGTGAACTCGTCGAAGTCCTCGGTGACGCTCTCGGCGACGAAGTTCATCGAGGCGAGGTCGTAGGTCCCCGGGAGCAGGTCGGCGGCGGTGCCCCGCAGGACGCGCACCCGTCGGAGCGCCTCGGCGCACCGGTCGGGGAGGGCGGGGTCGAGGGAGCGGCAGAGGGCGTAGAAGGGCTCCCAGCTGTCGTCGATCCCGTGGGCGAGCTGCGCGCGCAGGTAGCGCACGCTGGCGGCGCTGGGTTCGAGGGCGTCGATCACGAGGCTGGCGGCCCCGGCGAGCATCAGCGGGTACAGATTGGGTCCCGCGCCCAGCTCCAGGGTGCGGGACAGGCTCCCGGGGGCGAACCGCCGGTAGACGGCGGCGTGGTGACGGATGACGCCGACGTCGCAGGGGTGGAGTCTGCGGTAGTTCTCGGCGAGGTAGTCGTCGACCGGCCAGGCGTTCCAGTCGGCGTCGCGGTTGCGGCGGATCCGGCCCGTCTCCCCGGGGACCGGCGGATCGGGGACGTTCACTCCTCCGCCGGCCTTCCTGCGGTGACGGTACGGGGGGTCTCGGCGGGCTGCAGGGTGAAGCGCGCGGCGAGTTCCGTGAGGGCGGCGCACAGCTGCTCGATCTCCTCGTCGGTGTTGGCTGCGGTGATCTGGATGCGGAAGCCCACCCGGTCGCGCGGGACGAGCGGGTAGGACGCGAGGGTGACGTAGATGCCGTGCTCCCAGAGGAAGGCGGCGACGGCGTCGAGGTCCGCGGAGTCGCCGAGCGGGATCTCGATGATCGGCAGGCCGTCCGTGTTGGGGGTGGAGATGCCGAGGCCCCGCACATGGGCGAGGACGCGGGCCGTCATGCGGTACAGCCGGGCCCTGATCTCGTCCCCGCGCCGGTCGTTGAGGTCGAGTCCGGCGAGGGCGGTGGCGAGCGAGGCGGTCGGTGAGGGCCCCGAGTACAGGTACGGGGCCGCCGCCACCTTGAGGTGGTCCTTGAGCCAGTGCGGTACGGCGAGGAAGGCGAGCAGGGAGGAGAAGGCCTTGGAGAAGCCGCCGACCAGGACCAGGTTGTCGTAGGTCTCGCCGAAGTGGCGGACGATGCTGTTCCCGCGCGAGCCGTACGGGCTGCTCTCGCCGGGGCGGCGCTCTCCGATGACGCCGAAGCCGTGGGCGTCGTCGACGTACAGCAGGGCGCCGTTCTCCCGGCAGGTCCGGGCCAGCACGGGCAGGTCGGGGTAGTTGCCGGTCATGCTGTTGACGCCGTCCATGCAGACGAGCCGGCCGGCGTCGGCGGGCGCGCCGCGCAGCAGCGCCCCCAGTTCGTCCGGCCGGTCGGCGCGGAAGCGGTGGATCTCGGCGCCCTGTCCGCGGGCGCCGACGCAGCCGTCGTACACGGTGCGGTGGGCCTGCGCCTCGACGAAGACCTGTCCGGTGCCGGCGAGCAGCGGGATGACGGACTGGTGGATGAGGGTGATGGTGGGCAGCAGCAGGGTGTCCGGGGCACCGAGGAGCTCGGTGAGCCGCTCCTCGATGCGGGGGTAGAGCCGGGGGCTGCCGATGAGCCGGGACCAGCTGGGGTGGGTTCCCCACCGCCGGACCTCGGGTTCGATCGCGTCGATGATCTCGGGTTCCAGGTCGAAGCCGAGGTAGTTGCAGGAGGCGAAGTCGACGAGCCAGTCGTCGCCGACGCGGATGCGGCGGCCTTCGACCTCGTCGATGACGGCGTCGCACATGAGGCTCGTCCGCTGGAGGTGTTCCAGGTCCCGCCAGCGGGATTCGCGCGGAGGCCGGACGGTACGGACGGCGGACACGGGACCCGCGAGCCGCACGACCGGCCGGGCGGCGGGACCGGCCGCCCTCGACGGGGCGCGGTGCAGATAGGAATCGGCCTGGTGGGCGGTCATGGGGCGGGCGAAGAGGTAGCCCTGGCCGTACCGGCAGCCCATCTCGGCGAGCAGCGACCGCTGCTCCTCGTGCTCGATGCCCTCGGCGACGACCTGGAGGCCGAGGACGTCGGCGATGCGCACGATGCCCTCCACGAGCGCCACCTGCTGCGGGTCGGTGGTGAGGTCGTCGATGAACGACTTGTCGACCTTGAGGACGTCGATGGGGAACTCGCGGAGGTAGCTGAGCGAGGAGAAACCGGTGCCGAAGTCGTCGATGGCGATGGCGACGCCCAGCTCCTTGAGGGCGGACATCGTGGTGCGGATCTGGTCGTCCCTGCGCATGAGGACGCTCTCGGTGAGCTCCAGGACGAGCGAGCCGGGTGCGAGCCCGGAGGAGTGGAGGGCGCGCCGCACCTCGTCGAGGAACCCGGGGTCGCGGAACTGCCGGGCGGAGACGTTCACGTTGGCGCGCAGGGGGGTGCGGCGGGGGTGGGAGCGCTGCCAGCGGGCGATGTCGAGCGCCGCGTGTTCGAGGACCCAGGCGCCCAGCGGCATGATGTGGCCGCTCTCCTCGGCGAGGGTGATGAACTGGTCGGGCGGCACCATGCCGCGCCGGGCGTGCGGCCAGCGGATGAGCGCTTCGAGACCGGCCGGGGCGCCGCCGTCGACCTCGACGATGGGCTGGTAGCGCAGGGCGAAGGCGTGGTCGGCGATGGCCGTGTCCATGCCCGCCTGGAGTTCGTGCCGGGCGACGAGCCGTGAGTGCAGCTCGGGGTGGAAGAGCCGCCACCGCTTCTTGCCTGCGGCCTTGGCGGCGTACAGGGCGAGGTCGGCGTGGCCGAGGAGCTCCTCCGCGTGGGCGCTGTCGAGCACGGTCGCGATGCCGACGCTGGTCGACACGGAGACGGCGCCGTCGGTCAGGTGGAACGGCTGGCTGAGGGTGTGCACGATCTCGGCCGCGAGGGCCTCGGCGTCGCGGGGCTCGCGCGCGCCCTCGATGAGGACGGCGAACTCGTCGCCGCCGAGCCGGGCGGCGGTGTCGGTGAGCCGCAGGACCGAGGCGAGGCGGCGGGCGACGGCGACGAGGAGTTCGTCGCCGACGGAGTGCCCCATGGTGTCGTTGACGACCTTGAAGTCGTCGAGGTCGACGAAGAGCATGCAGGTCAGGGTGGACTCGCGGCGGCCGCGGAGCAGCGCGCGCTCGATGCGTTCCAGGAGCAGGACGCGGTTGGGGAGTCCGGTGAGGGAGTCGTGGAAGGCCCGGTGGGTCAGCTCCCGCTCCAGCTTCCGCTGCTCGGTCACGTCCCGGAGGGTGAGGACGAGGCCGTGGACGGTGCGCTCGTCGCGGAGGTTGCTGCACCGGACCTCGACCTCCAGTGCGTCGGAGCCGCTGTGCAGCAGCTTCCAGTCGTCCCGGGCGTCGGCGGCGCCGCGGGCGCGCGCGTCGGCGACGAGGCGCAGGGCACTCGCCGTGTCGGACGGGGCGACGAGGTCGGTGAGCGGGGTGCCCGCCAGCAGGGAGCGGCCGAACATGGACTCGGCGGAGGGGCTGGCGTACCGGACGGTGTCGTCGTCGTCGACGATCAGGATGACGTCCGAGGTGTTGTGGACGAGGGTGCGGAAGTAGGCCTCGCTGGTGCGGCGGTTGACCTCCTCGCTGAGGCCGAAGCGTTCGAGGGCCAAGGCGGCCTGGGAGGCGAGGGACTGGGCGGGTCCCGAGATCTCCACGAGCTTCTTCTCCGGCCCTCCGAGGAGGAGGACGCCGAGCAGCGGTTCGCGTCCCGCGGGCGTCTGGAGCTCCAGGGGGCAGAGCAGGACGTGGGACTCGGGCGTGATCTCGGCGGCGACGGACGGGTCGAGCCGGGTCAGCGGGAGCAGCCGGGTGCCCTCGGCGACCATGTCGGGCCAGTCGGTGCCGCGGGGCCTGGTCAGCTCGTCGGTGCGGCAGCTCCAGGGGTGGTCCGCGGTGGCCACGGCGGTGAGGCCGCCGCGGCGGTCCCGGGTGAGGAGGAGGGCCCGGTGGGGGGTGCCGGGGCCGAAGAGGGTGGCGGAGGCCGTCTCGACGGCTCCGGCGACCTCGCGGGGGCTGAGGGCGGCGACGAGGGAGGCGGCGGCGACCCGGAGGCTCCGCTCGCGGGCCTCGGCCTTGCCGTGGTCGCTCATCATGCCCCAGAGCCGGGCGAGGACCAGCAGGAACATGATCGCCGAGAAGATCGCGATGACGGCGATGTCCTTGCTCTGGTCGTGGCGCAGCGACTGCAGGAACAGGAGGGCGGGGGCGACCAGGGAGGCTCCGGCGAGCAGCGCGAGCCGCCGTTCGGCGATGCGCGGGGGCGGTTCGGGGGCGCGCTCGGTGAGGCCGGTCATGGAGGGGTGGAGGGCGGCGAGGCCCCAGGCGGTGAAGAAGACGACCCAGCCGAGGTCCCAGGGCGTGCCGACCTGCCAGGTCCCCTTCAGCTGGAGGATGCCGTAGATGACGTCGGAGGCCAGGATGCCGCAGGTGCCGAGGGTGAGGAGCTGGACGGACCGGGAGCGCAGCCCGCCGGGGACGAGGAGCCGGGCGAGCATCGCCAGCATCAGCACGTCGCCGAGGGGGTACGCGATGGAGATGGCCTTCTCGGTCCAGGTCATGTCCTCGTTCCTGGCGAGGGGGTTGATCAGGTTGACCCAGCAGAGCAGCGCGAGGCCCGAGGTGAGGATCAGGGCGTCGAGGACGACGGCGAGGTCGCGGCCCACGGCCCGGTAGCGGATGAACCCGAGCAGGCCGATCGCGAACAGCGGGTAGGTGGCCAGGTAGAGGGCGTCGGCGACGGACGGGAAGGGCCTGGTCTGGCCGAAGAAGGCCTCCAGGGCGTTGTAGGCGGTGTCGCCGCCCACGAAGGTGAGGTTGGCCGCCGCCAGCACCAGCCAGGGCCAGCGCCGGGCGGGCCGCTGCAGACGGACGCCGACGAGGATGGCGATGACGCCGCTCAGTCCGATGAGCGCCCACAGCACGGTGTGGCGCGCGGGGAAGTTCAGGTAGGCGATCGTCAGCAGCGTGACGATCAGGAGGTACACCAGGGTCCAGCGGCGCAGTGTCCCGGACATGGTCTGCGTCCGGTTCGGCTCGCGCTGCGGCATCTTCGACCGCCCCCTTGCCGGGTCGGACGCCGTCGGGAGCGCCCTGGTCGCGGATACGGACCCCGTACGGGGTCCATTCTCCGGGGCCCCGGGGAGGGCTGCATCTCGGCGCCCCGTGCCTGGCTTTCGGAGTCAGGAGGAGGCGCGGACCACCAGTTCCGTGGGGAGCATCCGGCGGGGCTGCTCGTCCGGGCCGCTCGGGGACACGATCTCCTGGAGGAGCAGGCGGGCCATGGTGCGGCCCATCTCCTCGATGGGCTGGCGGACGCTCGTCAGGGGCGGGTCCATGTGCCGGGCGACGGCCGAGTCGTCGACGCCGACGAGGGCCACGTCCTCGGGGACCCGGCGGCCCTCCTCGCGCAGTACGCTCCGGGCGCCGGCCGCCATCACGTCGGAGGCGGCGAAGACGGCGTCCAGGTCGGGGCGGCGGTCCAGGAGCTCCCGCATGGCGCGCCGGCCGCCCTCCTCGGTGAAGTCGCCGTGGGCGACGAGCGTCTCGTCGGGCGCGAGTCCGGCCTCCGTCAGGCCCTCGCGGTAGCCGTGGAGGCGGCAGCGTGCCACGTACATGTCGAGGGGTCCGGTGACGGTGGCGATCGCGCGACGGCCGCGGGCGGCGAGATGGGCGACGGCCGTCCGGCCGGCTCCGGTGTTGTCGGAGTCGACGAAGGCGACGCGCTCGGCCTCGGTGCGGCGGCCGTTGAGGACGGCGGGCAGGCCGAGAGCGCGCACCTGGTCGGGCAGGGGGTCGTCGCCGTGGACGGAGACGAGCAGGACGCCGTCGACGCGTTGCGCGGCGAGGTACTGCTCGAAGCGCTGCCGCTCCTGCTCGCTGCGGATGAGGGTGAGGAGCAGCTGCTTGTCGGCGTCGGCGAGTTCGGTGCTGACGCCGCGGATGATGTCGAGGAAGTACGGCTCCGCGAACAGCCGCGCCTCGGTCTCGGGGATCACCAGGGCGACGGCGTCGGTGCGGCTGCCTGCGAGGGCGCGGGCGGCCCGGTTGGGGACGTAGCCCAGCTCGGCGACGGCCCGTTCGACGGCGGCCTTGGCCTGTTCGCTCACCTTCGGGGAGCCGTTGATGACCCGGGAGACGGTGCCGCGGCCGACTCCGGCCCGGGCCGCGACCTCCTCGAGGGTGGGCCTGCCGGTCTGTCGCCCGCTCACCGCCATGTGCCGCTTCTCCCCTCGGGCCGCCGCCCCGCCTGCGTGTGCACGCGAACCTATCAGGCGGGACGGCGCCGCCCCGGGGATGCCGGGGGACGGCTCAGAGGCCGGTCGGGGACAGCTCGGCCATGGCGCCCCAGCCCTGCTGCGGGACCTCGACGTTGATGATCTCGGGGGTGGTGGCGATGGCTCCCGCCATGGCGGCGAGCCCGGCGGTGAAGTGCGGGGAGGCGACGTGGGCGGCACCCGCCTCGGCGTCGGCGAAGGCCTCCAGGAGGACGAAGACGTTCGGGTCGTCGACGCTGCGGGACCAGTCGAAGAAGAGGTTGCCGGGCTCCGCGCGGGTGGCGCGGGTGAAGTCGTCGACCAGGTCGAGCCAGCGGTCGGCGTGGTCGGGGCGGGCGGTGAAACGAACGGCGATGAAGATCATGCGCCCAGCCTGCGGGGCCGGGCCGCTCGAGTCCAATCGACCCGTCCGCCTCTGCCTGTGCCCGCGCCCGCTGCCGTCGTGCGGGCCCGCGCCCGGGTGGGCCGTCGCCCGCGCCCGTGTGGGCCTTCGCCCGCTGCCGTGTGGGCAATCGTCCCGCTGGGCGGGACGGGTGGGCACACGGGACGGCGCCCTTCGCGGCGCCTCCGCGTTCCGCGCCTGGGCCCGCACCACCAGCGACGGTGCACGGGGTGCGGGTCAGGGCGCGGAAGCCTTGGCCCGGCACGGGGCGCCGTTCCGTTGTGCCCACCCGTTCCGCCCCGGCGGAACGCATGCCCACAACGGGGCGCGCGCGGCCCAGGCGGAACGACTGCCCACAACGGGGCGGGCGCGGGCCCACAACGGGGCGGGCGCCGCGCCGGCGGAGTGCGGGACCACAACGGGGCTGGGGCACGTTCCGTGGCTGGAATGGGGCGCTCCGTATCGCCGCAGGTCAAACCGACCTTATGTGCAGAAGTCACTCTTTCGGCGTACCGTCGTCTGGTTGCCCTTTTCCTCGACGCCCCGGGAGAGCGCGTGCCCCGCTCCACGACCGACCATGCCCCGACGCCCCGCGAGGGGCGCCGTCTGCGGACGGCGGCGATCGCGACGGGTGTGGTCGCGGTCGCCGCGGGCGGCCTGTACGTGGCGGGGCTGCTCGCCACCGGGAACGACATATCCGCCGGCACCCGGGTCGACGGCGTGGACATCGGCGGCATGAGCCGCGCCGAGGCCGAGGCGAAGCTGACGGCCGCGGCCCCGGCCTCCTGGAAGGCGCCGATACCCGTGAAGGTCGGCGACCGCGCCACCACCGTGGACCCGGCCGCCGCCGGTCTGACCGTGGACGTGGCGAAGACCGCCGACGCGGCGGCGGACCCCTCCCGGGACCCCTTCACCGTCATCGGACGGCTCTTCTCCTCCGGCGAGCGCGAGGTCCGCCCGGTCTACGCGCAGGACGAGGCCAGGACCCGGGCCGCCGTGACCGAGCTGGCCAAGGAGAACGACCGGACGGTCCGCGAGGGATCCGTCGCCTTCCGCGAGGGCAAGGCCGTCGCGACCCAGCCGGTGACGGGCCGGAAGCTCGACGCCGGGCAGGCCGCCGAGACCCTCCGCGCGGCCTACCCGGCCGCCACGGGCGCCGCCGCGGTGACGCTCCCCGTCGCGGTGACCGAGCCGAAGCTGCCCGCCGCCGAGGTGTCCCGTTTCCTCGACACGTACGCGAAGCCCGCCCTCTCCGGCCCGGTGACGCTGACGGCGGGCGGCGAGCGGGTGCGGATCTCCGCCGCCACCCTCGGCGACCACCTCACGGTGAAGAACGACGGCGGACGCCTCTCCGCCGCCCTCGACGAGAACGCCCTGCTGCGCGACCCGGACGTGGCGCGTCCCCTCGCCGCACTGACGAACGCGCCCCAGGAGGCGTCCCTCGGGGTCCGGGACGGCAAGGTCGTCGTGGAGTCGGAGGGCCGGCCGGGCCACGAGGTGACCGCGAAGGCCCTGGGCGACGCCGTGCGCCCGCTGCTCACGAAGTCCGGCGACGCGGCCCGTACGGCTCCGGTGGCCACCACGGTCACCGAGCCCGAGCTGTCCTCCGGCTCCCTGGCCCGCCTGGGCATCAAGGAGCAGATGTCGACGTTCACGGTGAACTTCCCCGCCGCCCCGTACCGCACGACGAACATCGGCCGGGCTGCCGAGCTCATCAACGGCTCTCTGGTGCAGCCGGGCGAGGTGTGGAGCTTCAACAAGACGGTCGGCGAGCGGACCCCGGACAACGGCTTCGTCGACGGCACGATGATCCTCGACGGCCAGTACCGCTCGGCGCCGGGCGGCGGCGTGTCGGCCATGGCCACCACCGTCTACAACGCGATGTTCTTCGCCGGGGTGCAGCCCGTCGAGCACGGCGCGCACTCCTTCTACATCGAGCGCTACCCGGCCGGCCGCGAGGCGACCGTCGCCTGGGGCTCGCTCGACCTGAAGTTCCGCAACGACACGGGCAAGCCGATCTACATCAAGGCGGGCGCCACGGACTCCTCGGTCACCGTCAGCTTCCTCGGCACGAAGAAGTACGACTCCGTCGAGGCGGTCGCGGGCCCGCGCACCGACCTCACGCAGCCGACGAAGCGCGAGGGCACCGGCGAGGCCTGTGTCCCGCAGCCGCCCCTCGAAGGCTTCGACATCTCGGTGGACCGCGTCTTCAAGAACGGCGGCACCGAGGTCAAGCGGGAGACGTACAAGACCCACTACACCCCGCGCGACGAGGTGACCTGCAAGCCGGTCGCCGAGGACACGGGCCGGGACGGCGGCCAGGGCACCGGACAGGGCGCCGACCGCCGCTGACGGAAGGGTGTCTTCCCTCACGGCCGGGGCATGTCTTCGGAGCGCGGCCCGTCGCCCCCTTCGACGGGCCGCACCGAACCTCCCCGGACCGTCGGAGGCACGCCTTGGCACAGCGCAGCGACCCCTTCGAGCGGCTCCTCGGCGAGGCCGCGCGCGCGGGCACGTACCCGGGTGCCGCGTGGGCCGTGGGCGACGCCCGCACGACCCTCTCGTCCGGGGCGGTCGGGCTGCTCGACCCGGCGGACCCCGCCGGGCCGACCCGTCCGGACACGCTCTTCGACGTGGCGAGCCTCACCAAGATCCTCGCGGTCTGGGCGGTCGTCGGCACCCTCGTCGACGCCGGGAAGCTCGATCCGGCCGCCCCGCTGGACTCGTACTGGCCGGAGGCCGCGGGCCGGCCGCTCGCCGGCGCCAGCGCGCACCATCTCCTCACTCACACGGCGGGCCTGCCGCTCCGCGCCAATCTCCGGCACCTGTACGGCTCCGATCCGCAGGACGTCCGTGACGGCGTCCTCGCCGAGCCGCTCCGTCACCGGCCCGGGGCGGCCGTCGCGTACACCGACCGGGCGGCGCTGATCCTCGGCTACCTCGCCGAGCACCTCACCCGGCAGCCGCTCCCCCGGCTCGCCGGGGACCGGGTGTGGACGCCACTCGCCATGACGGAGACCCGGTACGGGCCGCTGCCCGCCGGGGTCGGCGAGCGGTGCGCGCCCACCGAGTACGACGAGGAGAGCGGAGCCCCGCTCCGGGGCACCGTCCACGACTTCTCGGCCCGGCTCCTCGGGGGCGCCTGCGGGATCGCGGGGGTCTTCACGACCACAGCGGACATCGGCCGGTTCCTGCGCCATCTGCTCGACCCGGTGCCCGGCACCTTCTCCGCCGAGTGGACGGCCACGTCGCTGCGCGTCCACACCGGCGGGCTCGTCCCGCCGCGCGGACTCTTCTGGCATCCGGCGCCCGGCACGCAACCCTCGGACGACGTCTGGGCGCACTTCGGCTTCACCGGTACGGGCCTGTGGGTGTCGCCGGCGCGGGACCGCTGGGCCGTTCTGCTCACCAACCGGCTCCGCCTCACCCGCGACCCCGGCCCCCTCGCCCGGGTCCGGGACACCTTCCGGAGCCTGGTGTTCAGCTGACAGGCGATCGGAATCGAGATGCCGACACCGCCCGCGTTCTGCAACCCTGCACCCCGATCGAACGATCTTCGACAGGGACACGAACGGGGTGCGGATCGATGGGCTTCACAGGGGAAGGGCCGGTTCTGGAGGGCGCGTTCGTACGCCTGGAACCGCTGGGACACCACCACGCCGCCGGGCTCGCGGAGGCCGCGGAGGAGAACCGGGACACGTACGGCTTCACGTGGGTGCCGGAACGGGACGCGTTCGGGGCGTACGTCGACGGGCAGCTCGGCCGCGCCGCCGACGCCTCCGTCGTCCCGTTCGCGCAGGTCGACCCGGCGACCGGCCGGGTGCTCGGCGCCACCGCGTTCCTGGACCCGCGCCCCTGGCCCTCGGGGGAGGGCCTGAGCGCGGTCGAGATCGGCTACACCTGGCTCGCCGTCTCCGCCCAGGGCACGGGGGTGAACACCGAGGCCAAGTACCTCCTCTTCCGGCATGCCTTCGAGAGCTGGGGCGTGGCCCGGGTCGACCTCAAGACCGATGCCCGCAACGCCCGTTCCCGGGCGGCGATCGCGGCCGTCGGCGCGATTTTCGAGGGCGTCCTCCGGAACTTCGCCCGCTCCTGGGCACCGGGCGAGGACGGCCGCCTGCGCGATTCCGCCGTCTTCTCGATCATCGCCGAGGAGTGGCCCGGACGCCGGGCGGCGCTCGAAGAGCGCCTGGCCCGCGTCCGGGAGCGGCGCGCGCCGGCTCAGTGATAGACGTCGATCACGAGGCGGTTGGGGCTGGTGAGGGTGAAGACCCGGTAGCTGCTGTGGCCGCCGAGGGCCAGACCGAAGCGGAAGTACCCCTCGTGTCCGCCGGCCAGGGCGTAGCCCTTCACGGAGGGGAGGGCGAGCTGCTGCACGCCGGGGCCGGTGAACGAGGTCTGGCCGGTGGTCGTCAGGTTGTTCACGCCCATCAGCTGGAGGGTCAGGTAGGACGTGCCCTCCAGCGGGACGCGCCTGGGCTCGCCCTCGGCGTTGTCGGTGTAGATGCCCGAGGTGTCGACCGAGGTGTTCAGGACGGTCGGGAGGGCGGGACCTCCCAGGTCGACCACGACCCGGTCGAAGTCCGGGTGGGCGCCGGTCCGTACGGCGAGGAAACAGGCCGACTCGCACTCCGGGGTGGCGGAGACCGCGGCGGGCGCCGCGGTCGTGGCGGCGGAAGCCGTCGGGACCGGGCCGGCGAGCAGGGCGGAGGCGAGGGCCCCGCCGAGGGCGAGGAGACGCAGGGGTGTTGCGGACGCGGGCATGCCGAACTCCGTGACGGGGGAAGGGACGTGGGAAGGAGGTGGGAACGGGGAGGTGGGCGGGCGTCGCGGCCCGCCGGTATCCCGAACCCTAGGGCCGGAGGCCCTCTCCCCCACCGTCCCGGCCGTCTCCAGGACGTCCCGGGCTCCCCCGGTTCGCGGTCCGGGACGCCCGCCCGCCCCTCCTCTAACCCCCGTCCTCTATCCCCCTCCTCTATCCCCCGTCCTCTACCGCTCGTCCCGGAGGGCCTGGGACGCGAGGTCCTTCAAACCCTCCAGGCACACGTCGACCTGCTTGGCCAGGTTGTGCCGGCGCGCGAGCTCCAGGCACGACTCCCAGGTCTCGCGGGCCGCCTCCCACTCCCCGAAGTGGTGGTGGGCCCGGGCCGTGAAGACCAGGCAGTCCGCCGTACCGCCCTGGTCGTTCATCCTGAGCCGGATGGAGAGCGCCTCGGCCAGGGACTCGAACGCCGCGTCGCGTTCTCCGAGGATGCGCAGCACGTCGCCGTAGTTGGTGAGGACGGTGGCGAGGAACACCCCGTGGCCGCTGCCCCTGACCAGCTCGATCACCCGGCGGTAGTCCGCGGCCGCGAGTCCGGGCTCGCCACGCAGCTTGCGGACGTCGGCGATGCGGCTCAGGAGGAGCGCCTCGCCGCGGGTGTTCCCCACCTCGTGGTAGAGGTCGCGGGAGCGTTCGGCGTGCACGAGCGCCTGCGCGGAATCCTCGCTCTGCAGGTACACCGCCGCCATGTTCCCGAGGATCGACGCCTGGGCCGCGAGATCGCCGCGCTCGGTGAAGAGGTCCAGGGCGATCCCGAGGTGCTCCAGGCAGGCCTCGTTCCGGTAGGCCATGCCGTGGGCGACGGCCGTGCGCCGGTGCAGCCACGCCTGGCCGAGCCGGTCGTCGTGGGCGCGGGCGATCCGCATGGCCTGCTCCAGGCAGGCGTCCCACTCCCCCGTCCACCAGTGCGTGCTCGCGTGCCCGAAGAGGCCCACCGCGAGCCGCCAGGCGATGTCGGAGCGGCCCAGCTCCCCGGCGAGGGTGAGGGCGTCCCGGACGGCCGGCAGCTCCCTCGCGGTCCACCGGATCGCCTCGTCGTCGTCCCCGAACTCGGGCAGCGAAAGCCTCTTCACGGTCTCCGCGTCGAGCGGCGGCGGGGACTGCGTCTCGCGGGTGGCCGCCAGCGTCGCGGCCGCGAGGGCCGCGGCGTACCAGGAGAGCAGGCGGAGGAGGGCCGTGGTGCGCTCCTCCTCGGTGTCCTCCTCGTCCCGCTGCGCCGCGTACTCGCCGAGCAGGTCGTGCAACTGGTACCGGTCGGGCTCCGGGTTGAGGACGAGGTGGGCGTCGGCGAGGACGTCGAGTACGGCGGCGGCCCGGGGCTCCGTGACGTCGAGGAGCGCCGCGGCGGACTGCGGGGTGACGGCGTGCGCCGACCACACCCGGCCCAGCAGCCTGAAGGCCCGGGCCGCCTCGCGCTCCAGGGGCTGGTCGCTGTCCCGCATGGCCACGTAGCTCATGGCGAAGGTGCGCCGGACGTCGAAGTCCCCCATGGCGAGGGTGTCGAGCCGGCCCTGGTGCGGCGTGAGCCGTTTCGCCAGGAGCGCGAGCGGCCAGGAGGGCCGGGAGGCCAGCCGGCCGCCGACGATGTGCAGGGCGAGCGGCAGGCCCCCGCAGGCGGCCATGATGTCGGCCAGCGCCTCGGGCTCGCTGCGGACCCGGGCGGACCCGGCGAGCTTGGCGAGGAGTGCGTGCTGGTCGGACTCGGGCAGCGGGGAGAGCGGCACCTTGGCGGAGCCCGGCAGGTCGGCGAGCAGCTGACGGCTGGTGATCAGTGCGGCGCTCTCCCCGCCGGCGGGGAGCAGGGGGGCCACGTGGGCGGCGTTGCGCGCGTTGTCGAGGACCAGGAGCACTCGGCGCTCGGCGAGCGCCGAGCGGAAGAGGAGGGCGCGGTCGTCGGTGTCCTCGGGCAGTGCGTCCTGGTGGACGCCCAGGTCGGACAGGAACCGGGCGAGCAGTTCGTGGGCCGTGCGCGCCCCGCCCACGCAGTAACCGCGCAGGTCGGCGTAGAGGGCACCGTCGGGGAAGGCCTCGCGCACCCGGTGGGCGACGTGCACCGCGAGGGCGGTCTTTCCGACGCCGCCCATGCCGGAGATGACGACGGCCCGGGCGCGGGAGGGCGTGCTCGGCCCGCCGTCCGCGCCCGTGCCGCCTACGGCGCCCACCCCGCCGGGTCCGGACCCCGCGCCCGCGTGGCCGACCGCGCCGACGCCGCCGGAGCCGGTGTCGGAGCCCGTGCCGGTGCCCGCGCCCCGGCCCGTACCCCCGTCACCGCCCGTTCCGGGCTGCTCGGGGCCGGTCCGGCCGGTCCCGGCGCTCCCCTCTCCCCGTACTCCGAGCAGGGCCCGGACGGCTGCCACCTCGGCCGCCCGGCCCGTGAAGGCGTCGCCCTCGCAGGGCAACTGGAAGGGCGGGCGGGCGGAGGCGGACCGGGGGCGGGGCGCGGGTTCTCCCGCGAGCACCTCGGCGTAGGCCTCCCGGACGGCGGAGCCGGGTTCCGTGCCGAGCTCCTCGACCAGGTTGCGGCGCAGCCGGTGGAAGACGGAGAAGGCCTCGGCCTGGCGTCCGGAGCGGTGCAGGGCGAGCATGAGCCGCCGGTGGAAGCCCTCCCGCAGCGGGTGCTCGCCGGCCAGGGTGGTGAGCGGGGCGACGGCCTCGTGGTGGCGGCCGAGGCACAGTTCGGCGTCGAAGCTCCACTCCAGGGCCTGGAGGCGCGCCTCCGCGAGCTGGTGGACCCGGAGTGCGGGCGCCTCGGTCTCGGAGAAGGGGGCGAGATCCGCGAGCGGACTGCCGCGCCAGAGGCACAGGGCGAGGTCGGTCTCCCGGCGGACCGCCTCCCAGTCCTCCTCCTGGTGCGCCCGGCGTACCGCGCGGACCCCGGTCTCGAAGGCGTCGGCGTCGAGCTCGCCCTCGTGGACGATCAGCTGGTAGCCGGGGGCCACGGTGCGCAGGCGCTCGTCGGTGCCGCCGTCGGCGGTGGCGAGGACGCGGCGGAGCCGGGTGAGGTGGTTGGCGAGGGCGGCGTCGGCGCTGGCGGGGACCGCGTCGCCCCAGAGGGCTTCCTTGAGGGCGTCCCGGGAGACCGTGCGGTTGGCCTGGAGCAGCAGTGCGGCGAGGAGTACGCGGACCTTGGGGCCGGTCACCGGCCGCGGTTCCGTCCCGTCGTGGACGACGAGCGATCCGAGCAGCCCGAACTTCACCACCATGCCCCCGCATCAAGGTAGGCGGGCCCGCCCGCCTGCGGCGGATCCCGACGGTCCCCATCGTACGGTTCGGCACCCCTTGATTGATCAAACCAGCCACGGGTTACCATATGAGCGCCGCCTAGCTCGAAAGATAATCTTGTGACTGTCAATGACGACTCGTTCACCAGTTGGAAGAACCGCGAGGAGATCGCGGAGTCGATGATCCCGATCATCGGGAAGCTGCACCGGGAGCAGGACGTCACCGTCCTGGTCCACAGCCGCTCCCTGGTGAACAAGTCGGTGGTCAGCATCCTCAAGACCCACCGCTTCGCCCGGCAGATCGACGGCGAGGAGCTCTCGGTCACCGAGACGCTGCCGTTCCTCCAGACGCTCACGACCCTCGACCTGGGCCCCTGCCAGATCGACATCGGCGTGCTCGCCGCCGACTACAAGACCGACGACCGCGGTCTCTCGGTCGCGGAGTTCACCGCGGAGGCCGTCGCCGGCGCCACCGGTGAGAACAAGATCGAGCGCCGCGACGGTCGCGACGTCGTCCTGTACGGCTTCGGCCGCATCGGCCGCCTCGTCGCCCGCCTCCTCATCGAGAAGGCCGGCTCCGGCAACGGTCTGCGCCTGCGCGCGATCGTCGTCCGCGGCGGCGGCGAGCAGGACCTCGTGAAGCGCGCCTCGCTGCTGCGCCGCGACTCCATCCACGGCCAGTTCCAGGGCACGATCACGGTCGACGAGGCGAACAGCACCATCGTCGCCAACGGCAACACGATCAAGGTGATCTACGCCAACGACCCCTCCGAGGTCGACTACACGGCGTACGGCATCGACAACGCCATCCTCATCGACAACACCGGCAAGTGGCGGGACCGCGAGGGCCTCTCCAAGCACCTGCGCCCCGGCATCGACAAGGTCGTCCTGACCGCGCCCGGCAAGGGTGACGTGCCGAACATCGTGCACGGCGTCAACCACGACACGGTCAAGCCGGACGAGCAGATCCTGTCCTGCGCCTCCTGCACCACCAACGCGATCGTCCCGCCGCTGAAGGCCATGGACGACGAGTACGGCGTGCTGCGCGGTCACGTGGAGACGGTCCACTCGTTCACGAACGACCAGAACCTGCTGGACAACTACCACAAGGCCGACCGTCGCGGCCGTTCCGCGCCGCTCAACATGGTGATCACCGAGACCGGTGCCGCCTCGGCCGTCGCCAAGGCGCTGCCGGACCTGAAGGCCCCGATCACCGGCAGCTCGATCCGCGTCCCCGTCCCGGACGTCTCGATCGCGATCCTGAGCCTGCGCCTGGGCCGCGAGACCACCCGCGAGGAGGTCCTCGAGTACCTCCGCGACGTCTCGCTGCACTCGCCGCTGAAGCGCCAGATCGACTTCACCACGGCCCCCGACGCCGTCTCGATGGACTTCGTCGGCTCGCGCCACGCGTCCATCGTCGACGCCGGTGCGACCAAGGTCGACGGCGACAACGCGATCCTGTACCTGTGGTACGACAACGAGTTCGGCTACTCGTGCCAGGTCATCCGGGTCGTCCAGCACGTCTCCGGCGTGGAGTACCCGACCTTCCCGTCCCCGGCGGTCTGATCTCCCCCTCGCACAGCGAAGCGGCGCGCCGCACCCTCCCGTCCGGGGGTGCGGCGCGCCGCTTCGTTCCGTCTGGCCCGGCCCGGCCCGGCCCGCGAACCGATCACGGGCCGCCCGGCGTCCCTCCCGCCATGAACACGTTCACGTACGGAACGCGTCAGCTGCTGCGCTTCGCGGTCCTGGAGGCGCGCTGCTGCGCCTTCGCCCTCGCGCTCGTCGGCGGCATAGCCGTCTCGTCGCTGCTGCCCGACCTGCCGGTCGCCCGCTACGACCTGCTGCTCCTGTACGGCATCGGGCTCACCGTCCTCGCGTGGCGGGTCGGCTGGGACTCCGGCCGGGACGTCGCCGTGATCGCCGGCTGCCATGCCGTCGGGCTCCTCTTCGAGCTGATCAAGGTGCGGATGGGCTCGTGGAGCTATCCGGAGGACGCCCTGACGAAGTTCGGCGGGGTGCCGCTGTACGGCGGATTCCTGTACGCGGCGCTCGGCAGCTACGTCTGCCGGGCCTGGCGCCTGTTCGACCTGCGGCTCACGGGCTACCGGCCCCGCGTCACGGCGGCCCTCGCCGGGGCCGTGTACGTGAACTTCTTCAGCCACCACTGGCTGCCCGACGCCCGCTGGGCGCTCGCCGCGCTGCTCCTGGCCGCGACAGCGGGGACCTGGGTCCGCTTCCGGGTCGGCGGGAGCGACCTCCGGATGCCGCTGGCCCTGTCCTTCGTCCTGATCGGCTTCTTCCTCTGGGTCGCCGAGAACGCGGCCACGTACGTCGGCGCCTGGAGCTATCCGGACCAGCTGGACGGCTGGCAGCCGGTCTCCCTCGCGAAGTTCGGCGCCTGGGCGCTGCTCGTCACGGTCACCTTCGTCCTGACCGTACGGGGCGGCCAGGGGCGCGCTCACGGAGCGTCCGCACGGAAGCGACTCTCGGCTATACGGACTAATCGGGCATTCTTCGTGCGCGACCGGGAGCGTCGTGCTACAGTAGTGATCAGTTGCAGTCGTGGTTCCCATTGAGCTGACAAGTGCCTTCGACGATTCGACATCGTCAGGCACTTGATGTGTTTTCGGTGCAGTTTTCCGGACGGGGCAATCATCACGGCGACGCCGGGTGCCGCACAGTGCGGTCCCCAGGGCTACGCCCCGAAGGAGATTTGACATGGCTAATGGCACCGTGAAGTGGTTCAACTCGGAAAAGGGCTTCGGCTTCATCGAGCAGGAGGGTGGCGGCCCGGACGTGTTCGCCCACTACTCCAACATCGCCACCTCCGGCTTCCGTGAGCTCCAGGAAGGCCAGAAGGTGACCTTCGACGTCACGCAGGGCCAGAAGGGCCCGCAGGCGGAGAACATCCTCCCCGCCTGACGTTGACACGTCCGACGCGGCCGGAGCCCCACCCTCGTGGTGCGGGCTCCGGCCCGTCGCATTTTCCAGACCTTTCCGACGGACCAGGTGCCGCATGAACACCACGCCCCGCACGGACGCCTCCCCGGCGGCCGTGACCTTCGCCGCGTTCGGCCTGCCGGCCGACCTGCTCGCGGAGCTGACCCGCCGCGGTGTCGAGGCGCCCTTCCCGATCCAGGCCGCGACGCTGCCGGACGCCCTCGCGGGCCGCGACGTCCTCGGACGCGGGCAGACCGGCTCCGGCAAGACGCTGGCGTTCGGGCTGCCGCTGCTCGCCCGCACCGCCGGTCGCCGGGCCGAGGCCCGCAAGCCCCTCGCCCTGGTCCTGGTCCCCACCCGTGAACTCGCCCAGCAGGTCGCCGACGCCCTCGCCCCCTACGCCGAGGCCCTCGGGCTGCGTCTGGCCACCGTGGTCGGCGGCATGTCGATCGGACGGCAGGCCGGCGCGCTGCGCGACGGGGCCGAGGTCCTGATCGCCACCCCCGGCCGGCTCATGGACCTCGTCGAGCGCAAGGACTGCCGTCTCGACCGGGTGGCCGTCACCGTCCTCGACGAGGCGGACCGGATGGCCGACATGGGCTTCCTTCCACAGGTCACCGAGCTGCTCGACCAGGTGCCGCACGGCGGCCAGCGGCTGCTGTTCTCGGCCACGCTCGACCGTGACGTCGACGAGCTGGTCGAGCGCTACCTCCAGGACCCGGCCGGCCACTCCGTCGACCCCTCGGCCGCGGCCGTGTCCACGATGGAGCACCACGTGCTGCACGTGCACGGCGCCGACAAGTTCGCCACGGCCACGGAGATCGCCGCGCGCGACGGACGCGTGATCATGTTCCTGCACACCAAGGCCTCCGTCGACCGCTTCACCAAGCACCTCCTCGGCAGCGGCGTGCGGGCCGCGGCGCTGCACGGCGGCAAGTCCCAGCCGCTGCGGACCCGGACCCTGGACCGCTTCAGGACCGGCGAGGTCCCCGTCCTGGTCGCCACCGACGTGGCGGCGCGCGGCATCCACGTCGACGAGCTCGACCTCGTCGTCAACGTCGACCCGCCCGCCGACTCCAAGGACTACCTCCACCGCGGCGGACGCACCGCGCGCGCCGGGGAGTCCGGGGTCGTCGTCACCCTGGTCACGGACGAGGAGCGCCGGGACGTGGCCCGGCTCATGGCGGAGGCGGGCATCCGGCCCACCGTCACCCGGGTCCGCTCCGGCGAGGCCCAGCTGACCCGTATCACCGGCGCACGGAAGCCCTCGGGCGTACCGGTCGACGGCAGCGCGCCGAGCCAGGAGGGCATCAAGCGCGGTGGCGCGGCCTTCCGGGGCATGGGCACCGTCCCGGGCCGCCCGGGACGCGCGAAGAACGAGTCCCGCCGCGCCGCCGAGGCCCGCAAGACGGCCGAGGCCCGCCGGGCCGCGAAGATCCGCCGGGGTGGCTGACCGGATCCCCCGGAGCGTCTCGATCCCGTGTGTCCGTCCTCGTTCCCGTTCGTTGGTCCCGGTGACGGACGGACGAGGGAGGGCCCATGAAGGACGGCACGCCGTGGGACACGATCGGTTCGCTCGCCGCGTTGTTCGCGCGGCTGGACTCCGAGCGCGGGCTGACGCTGGACGAGCAGTGGACCCTCCAGGTCCTCAAGCTCTCCGAGGAGGTCGGTGAGGCCGCCCAGGCCGTCATCGGCGTCCGGGCGACGAACCCCCGGAAGGGCCGCAGCCACAGCTGGGAGCACGTCCAGGAGGAGGTCGCCGACGCCGTGATCACCGGGATGGTGGCACTGGCCCGGATGCGGCCCGACGACCCTGCCGCGTACCTGGCGGCCGTACTCGCGGAGAAGTCCGCGAAGTTCCTCCCCGGCACCGGACCCTGAACCGGCGACGCGGTCAGGGCGTGGCGGCGGTGTGCTCCTGGAGGAAGGCGCCCGCGTAGGCGGCGGCCTCTTCCCTGGTCCCGTACCGCGCGTCCGCACCGGCCGTGCCCTGCTCCCCGTCGGCACCCCGGCCGGTCCACGTCCACCGGCCGGAAGCGGTGTCCTGCGTGAGTTCGGCCGTGCCCCCGAAGAGTTCGAGGGCGATCGGGGCCGTCGGGGGGGTGCGGACGACGGCGTCGGGCCACTTCTTGCGGGCACCCTGACGGGTGATGCCCCACGCCGCACCCATCTGCTCGTAGCTCGCGCCGTACGATCCGGCGGTTCCGGCCGCCGTAGCGGTCAGACGCTTGACCTCGGCGTCCACGAGCTTCCAGGTGGCGAGTACGGACAGGGCCACCTCGGCCGGGTCCCCGTCCCACATGCGGTGTTCGGGGAGACCGGTCGCGCGGGAGCGGATCGCCGAGGCGAGCGGATTAAGGGCTTCGAGGAGGGCCGTGTCGAGCGCGGTCTGCTCTTCGGGCGTGATCTCAGGAACCGTCATGCGACAACCATAGTTCACTTGCCCTCGAATGGAAACTAAAGTTACCGAGCCTGTTCCGTGGGCCTCTTCGTCACCAGGAGGCCCGAGAGGAGGGCCGCCAGGGCCAGGAGGCCGGTCACCGACCAGAGGATGACGGAGTAGCCGTCCAGGACGGCCGCGTTCGCGCGTTCGACCGCGCCGGCCAGGGAGGCCGGGAGGTTGTACGGGTCGATCAGGACACCGCTCCTGATCGCCTCCGCCACGAGCGGCGGCATGTCCGAACCCTGCTCCAGGCTGCCCGAGATCATCGAGGCGAGGACGTTGCCGAACAGCGGAACGGCGAGACCGGCGCCGACGGTCTGGGCCGCAAGGACCGTCCCCGCCGTGCCGCCGGAGCCCCGGGGGCCGTTCGCGCCGGTCGCGGTGGCGAGCAGCGGGCCCAGGGCCAGACCGAGGCCGAGTCCCAGCAGGAGGAGGGCGGGCAGTACCAGCGCGGCGTACGAGCTGTCGGCCTCCAGGCGGGCCAGGAGCCCGACGCCGAGGGCCGCGAGGACGAGCCCCGGGACGATCAGATGGCGCGCGGCGAGCCGGGCCTGGAGGGGACCGGAGACCAGGGCCGCCACGAGGACCGCGCCGGCCATGGGCAGGACGGCGAGGCCCGTCGAGAACGGGCTGTCGCGCAGGGCGCCCTGGAGGTACAGGACCAGGATCAGGAACACCGTGGGCGTGCTCGCGCCGACGAGGAGGAGGGCGAGGAGCGACCCGGCGCGGTCACGGTCCCGGAAGAGCCCCGCCGGAACGAGCGGGCCGCTCGACCAGGTCTGCCACCACACGAAGGTCGCCAGGAGCGCCCCGCCGAGCAGCAGCAGGAGCACGGTCAGGAGTGAGGCCCAGCCGCTGCCGCCGGAGCCCGCCGAGCCGTACCCCCCTTCGGCCTGGTGGAAGCCGAGCAGGAGGGCGGCCAGTGCGCCGGTGCCGAGCAGCAGGCCCGGCACGTCGAGGCGGGCGGAGGCACGGTCGGACCGGTCGTCCGTCAGCCGGACGGCGGGGATCACGGCGACGAGCGCGAGCGGGACCGTGCCGTACAGGGACCAGCGCCAGCTGAGCGCCTCGGCCAGCCACCCGCCCGTGAACGTGCCGATGGCCAGGCCGCCACCCGCGATCACCGCGTAGACCCCGAAGGCCCTGCCGCGCTCCCTCGGGTCGGTGAAGCCGCCCGCGACCAGCGCGAGCGCGGCCGAGGAGAGCAGTGCCGCGAACACGCCCTGGAGGACGAACGCCGTGATCAGCACGCCGGCGGCGGGAGCGAGCCCGCCGAGCACGGAGGCCCCGGCGAATCCCGCCAGGCCGATGATCGCGGCCCGCTTGCGGCCCAGGAGGTCGGTGAGGTGTCCGCCGAGCAGGAGCAGGGAGCCGAACGCGAGCCCGTACGCCAGGGGCATCATCCGCAGGTCATCGACGGAGAGCCCGAGGTCGGCCTGGATGACCGGCAGCGCCGCGTTCGTGCCGGAGGAGCCGACGAGGACCAGGAACTGCGCCAGCGCGGCGACGGCGAGGCCCGCCCATCGCCGGGGCGACGGGCCCGCCTGACCGTCGGGTGCCGTGGGTGCTCCCCACGCGCCGGGCACGGCGTCTACGGCGGGCCCGAACCCTGGCGGAACCGCGCCCCCGCCGACCGGGGCCGCCGGGGTGTACGCGGGGTGCGAAGGGTACGTCGGGGGCTGGACGGGGTGCTGGGCCGGGATCCGCGGGTCCACCGGTGTCACCTGCGGCTCGGGCGCCCCTGGCGACTCCCGGGCCTCCGGCGCGAAGTCCAGCAACTGGGCAGCGCGACGGCCCAGTTGGGCCAGCACGGAGCCCGGAAGCCACTCCTCGGCTCGGTCCGTCACCGTGCGCGCCGCCACGTCGGCGGGTGTCGGCCGGCGCGCCGGGTCCTTGTGCAGGCACTCCCGTACGAGATCGACCAGCGAGTCCGGCACGCCCGTCAGGTCCGGCTCGTCCTCCGCGATCCGGAACAGGTGGGCGCTGAGGCCGGTGTCCGTGGCTCCGAAGAGGAGCCGGCCGGTGGCCGCGTACACGAGGACCGCGCCCAGGCAGAACACATCGCTGGCCGGGGTGAGTTCGAGCCCGCGCACCTGCTCGGGCGACATGAAGCCCGGCGAGCCGATGAGCATGCCCGTCCGGGTGTGGAGGCTGTCCCCGCCCAGGCCGTCCATGGCCCGCGCGATGCCGAAGTCGATCACGCGCGGCCCGTCGACGGTCACCAGCACGTTGGACGGCTTGAGGTCGCGGTGGATCAGCCCCGCCCCGTGCACGGACTGCAGCGCCACGGCGAGCCGGTTGGCGAGGGTGCGCACCGAGTGCTCGGGCAGCGGACCGAAGTCCCTCGCCACCACGGCGGTCAGGTCGGGTCCCGGAATGTACTGGGTCGCCACCCAGGGCACCGGCGCCTCGGTGTCGGCGTCGAGCACCGCGGCCGTCCACTCCCCGCCCACCCGCCGGGCGGCCTCCACCTCGCGTGCGAAGCGCCGGCGGAACTCGGGGTGCTGGGCGTGCTCCGCCTGCACCACCTTCACGGCGACCGTCCGCCCGGCTTCGGACCGGCCGAGGTACACCAGTCCCATCCCGCCCTCGCCCAGCCGGGCGATCAGACGGTACGGGCCGATGCGTGTCGGGTCTTCGGTGATCAACTGGTCCACGACAGCAACATAGTTGAGTCGCACCCGGGCCCGTGCGGGATCACCCGAACCACGGGCCACATCACGACGCCGTGCGACCACTCCCCGGCCTCCTGCTCCACTGGTTCGGAAGAAACGCCCCCGTCGCGGCGTTCGGACTCACCGACGGGGAGCTCGCTGGCCCCGGTCAGGATCCGGTCCGCCCGCACCCACGAAGGACAGCTCATGAAGATCGGCATCATCGGCGCAGGCAACATCGGCGGCAACCTCACCCGCCGTCTCACCGCCCTCGGCCACGACGTGTCCGTGGCCAACTCCCGCGGCCCCGAGACCCTCACGGCCCTCGCCGAGGAGACCGGAGCGACCCCCGTCGCCGTGACCGAGGCGGCACGCGACGCCGAGCTCGTCGTCGTCACCATCCCGCTGAAGAACATCCCCGACCTGCCCGAGAAGGTGCTGGACGGAGCCGCCGAGGGCCTCGTCGTCGTCGACACCGGCAACTACTACCCCAAGGAGCGGGACGGCCGCATCGCCGCCATCGAGGACGAGGGCCTCACGGAGAGCCGGTGGACGCAGAACCACCTGGGGCACCCGGTCGTGAAGGCCTTCAACGGCACCTACGCGCAGGACATCCTGGAGCGGCCCCGCCCGGCCGGTGACCCCGACCGCCTCGCCGTGCCCGTCGCCGGCGACGACGAGACCGCCAAGAACACCGTCCGCGCGCTGATCGACGAACTCGGCTTCGACACCGTCGACGCCGGCGGCATCGACGAGTCGTGGCGCCAGCAGCCCGAAACCCCCGTGTACGGGCTGCGCGCCGGCGTCGACGCCGTCGTCAAGGCCCTCGCCGAGGCCACCCCCGAGCGCCCGGCCGGCTTCCGCGCCTGACGACAGGCCCTGGGGGGTGTCTAGCCCGCGACGCGCTCGCCGGACGCGTCGGCGACGACGATCTGCAGGTGCGCGGGGGCGTACCTGCGCGCCTTGCCCACCATCTTCCGCAGGTCGAACTTGTCGCGGAGGACGGCGACATGGATCGGCGCGGGCATGGCCGGGTCGTGCGCGGCAGGGGCCGCGCCCGCCGGCAGGGAGGCGCCGGGGCGCAACCGCGCGCCGATCAGGACCCGCGTGCCGCCCTCCGGTGTGGCCACGACGAGCTGCGTGACATCGCTCCAGGGCAGCGGGACCGTGCCGAACCGGGCGCCGGCCGCGTCGAACTGGAAGGCCGTACGCCTGTTCTCGTACCAGGAGACGATGAAGGGGACGGCGGCGACGATCACGACGCCGCCCTTCATGTCGAGCGCCCAGCCGAGCAGGACGGCGAGCGCGACGACGCCCACGATCGCTCCCCACAGCCCCGCCTGGTCCCGCGCCGAGAACGGGTGGGTGACCCGGTAGCGCTCCCAACGGCCGGCGCGGCGGGTGGGCCGCGCGCCGGGCGTGCCGGCCTGTGCCATGACGCTCACTCCTTCTGTCGACGACGCGGGTCGGCTGCCGCCCCCACGGCGGCAGCCGGCCCGACGGCGCCCACCCTGACGCCGCCCGCTGCAAGGCCGATGAAATGCTGCTGAAGCGAAGGTCTTGGGAAGCGGTGCGGGCACCGCGCGCACGGGGGACGTGGGGGCGTGGACGTGAGTGTGGAACCGGAGGACCGTGGCGCGGGCCCGGCCGAAGCCGGCGGGTCCCTGCGGATCGACCTGCTCGGGCCGGTCAGGGCCCGGCGGGGCGACGTCCCCGTCCCCCTCGGTCCGGTACGCCGCCAGGCCGTGCTCGCCGCCCTCGTCCTGCGCGCCCCGGGCTTCGTGACGTACCGGCAGCTCCTCGACGACGTCTGGGGCGCCGAACCGCCGGGCACGGGCCACCGCGTCCTGCCGAGCTACGTCTACGCGCTCCGCAGGGCACTGGACCCCGCGGACTCCGGGCCGGACGGGTCTGTGATCGGCGGCGGGCGCGGCGGCTACCGCTTCGAGCCCTCCGGGGCCCGCACCGACCTCGCCGAGCTCGCCGAGCGGGTGGTGCTCGCCCGGCACGCGAAGTCCTCCGGCGACCTCGCCGGCGCCCTCGACGCGGGCGGCCGGGCCCTCGCGCTGCTCAGCGGCGAGCCCCTGCCCGGCCTGCCGGGGCCGCTCGCCGACACCGAGCGGCAACGGCTCACCCGGCTGCGCCGGGTGCTGCACCAGGAGCGCGCGGAGTGCCTCGTCCTGCTCGGACGCCACTCGGAGGCCCTGGACGGCCTCATGGCGGCGCCCCTGGCCCTGCCGTACGACGAACCCCTCGCCGCACTGCGGATGCGCGCGCTCTACGGCAGCGGGCGGCAGGCCGAGGCGCTGGCCGTCTACCGTGAGACCCGCGACCGGCTCCTCGACGAACTGGGCGTGGAGCCCGGCGAGGACCTGCGCCGCGTGCACCAGGCGGTCCTGCGCCGGGACGAGGCGCTGCTGCTCGGCCGGGGAGAACGGGACCGGCGGGCATCCGCCGACGCCCTGCGGGACGCCTCCGAGGCGGACCGGACGCCCGGCACCGGAGGGACCGTGCGCCCCGGCGGGTACGGCGCAGTGGACGCGCCTCGCCGAGGCGGCGCAGCCGGTGGTGCCTCCGAGATGGGCTCAACCGGCGGTGTCACCGGGCCTGTTCCGACCGGCGAGGCGGGCGGAGCCGTTCGCCCCGCCGAGTCCGTCGCTTCCGGCGCCGTCGGCGTGGGCGACACGCGCGGTGCGCCCGGGGCGACCCTTCTCCCCCGGCGCAACGAGCTCCCCGGCGACATCGCCTGTCTCGTCGGGCGCGGGGCCGAGCTCGCGCTCCTCACCGCTCCCGTCCACCCCGGCGCCGTGTCCGTCATGACCGTGGACGGGACGGCGGGCGTCGGCAAGACCGCGCTCGTCGTGCGCGCCGCCTGGGCGCTCGCGGGCGACCACCCCGACGGGTGTCTGTTCGTGGACCTGGAGGCGCACGGTGCGGGCCCGCACCGGGCCCTGCGCCGACTGCTCCGCACGGTACGGGGCGGCGGCGAGGAACTCCCCGTGGCCCCGGACGCCCCGGACGCCACGGACGACCTGGACGACCTGGTCACGGCCTGGCGCGCGGCCACCAGCGGGCTGCGGCTGCTCCTCGTCGTGGACGGCGCCCGCGGCGCCGAGCAGGTCCGTCCGCTGCTGCCCGCGGGACCGGGGAGCCGGGTCCTCGTGGCGGGGCGACAGCGGCTGCCCGGCCTCGACGCCGACGTACGGCTCACCGTGGAGCCCCTGGCCGCCGAGGACGCGCTCGGCCTGCTCCGCACCCTCCTCGGGGAGGTGCGGGCGGACCGCGAGCCCGAGGCCGCCCTGGAGCTCACCCGGCGCTGCGGCGGCCTGCCGCTCGCGCTGCGGATCGCGAGCGCCCGGCTGCAGAACCGCCCGTCGTGGACCCTGGCGTTCCTGGCCGGCCGGATGTCCGACGACACACGGGGCCTCGGCGAGCTGCGCGCGGAGGACCGCAGCGTGGAGGCCGCCTTCCGGCTCTCGTACGACCGGCTCGAACCCGAACTTCGTCGTGGCTTCAGGGCGTTGGGGGTGGTTCCGACTGTCCGTTTCGACGGGCTCGGTCTCGCCGCCGCACTGGACAGGCCCCGTACCGACGCGGAGGGGATCCTGGAGGACCTGGTCGACGCGAGTCTGCTCCAGGAGCCGCATCCCGGCCGCTACCGGCTGCACGATCTCGTCCGGGTCCACGCCCGGCAGCTCGCCGCCGCCTCGCCCGTGGAGGCGGCTGCGGACCGCGCGGCCGTCCTGCGTCTCTACTCGGCGGCCGGCCGGCTCGCGGGCGACTGGGGCCCGGACGCGTTCCCGACCGGCCCCGAAGCCGCCGAAGCCCCGTTCGCCGACGGGCGGGAGGCCTCCGCGTGGCTGGACGCGGCGGGCGGCGAGCTGGTCGACGTCGTGGCGTACGCGGTGGCCGCCGGGGAGTTCGACCACGCCTGCTGGATCGCCGAGGCCCTGGTCGACCACCTGCTGCGCCACGGCCAGCACCTCGAGTGCCGGACCGTCCTGGAGCTCGCGCTGGGGTGCGCCGACCGGGCCGGTGACCGGCGGATGCCGGCTTCGCTCCGCAACTGCAGGGGCTTCGTCGACGTCCATCAGGGACGGTTCCGGCAGGCGCACGCCTGGTTCACCGATGCGCTGCGCCTCAGCCCCGGCGACACCGGCCCGCGAGATCGGGCCCGGGCCATGGCCGGCATCGGTGTCGCCGAGTGGACGCGGGGCCGCGTCGAGGAGGGGACGGCGTGCCTGGAGCAGGCGGCCGGCCTCGCGGCGGGACTCGGCGACGACTGGCTGACCGGCGTCGTGAGCTGCAACCTCGGCGCGATCCACCACGGACAGGGTCGCCACGAGCAGGCGCTGGAGCTGTACTCCGCCGCCCTCGCGCTGGCCGAGCGGAGCGGACGGCCCCGCACGATCAGCAGCGCTCTGTGTTTCGTCGCCGAGGCCCTCCTGGCGCTGGGCCGGACCACGGAAGCCGTCGGCCTGCTGCGGCGGGCGGCGGACCTCGCCCGCGAGGCCGACGACGCGCCGCTCCGCGCGGCGGCCCTCTCCCGGCTCGCGACCGCCGAGCACGCCGAGGGCCGGCTGCGCGCCGCTGTCGACACCCACCACGAGGCCCTGTCGACGCTCACCGGACACACCAGCACCTGGCTGGAGATGGAGGTCCGCACCCGGCTCGGCAGCACGTACGCGGCGGCGGGCCGTCGCGCCGAGGCGCACCAGGAGTTCAGGACCGCCCTCTCCCTGCCCGACGCCGTGGACCATCCCCGGCCGTACGAGCGGGCACGTGACGGACTGGCCGACACGGGTGACCACGAAAAAGCCCGTGCCGTCATCGGCGGGACGTCGTACGATGATCGCGATGACGACTCACCTCCTTCACAGATCGGGGGTCCCGTCCGCGCAAGGTGAGTGCTGATGACCACTCCCTCCGCGTACGAGGATTCCCACCTCTCCCGCTGGCTGCGCGTGCGCGAGTTCGCCGTGCCGCCCTCCATGATCGAGACCGCGACCACCCGCCGTGAGGCCGGGGACTGGGCGGGGGCCTGCGCCGCCGCACACGTCGACGTGGATCTCGACCTCCGCGCACTGGCACGGAGTCACGGCACGGAACTCGCGTCCCGCGTGCGGGCCGATCTGCGCCGGCTCGCCCCGGATCTGCTGCGCTGGCACATGCCGAGGATCGCCCCGGACGGGCTGCTGCGCCCGGGTCTCACCGTCGCCCTCTCCCGGTACGGCACCGGCGGAGGCGACGGCACGAGCGCCCTGCGTCTGGTCGCCCGGACCGCCCCGGCCTGGGCGGACTCCGGACAGCGGATCAGCCTCGCCCTCTGGGGCCGGTCCCCGTCCGGCACCGGCCCCGCGTGGTCCCCTCCGCATCCGCATCCGCACCCCCGGTTCCGGCTCGACCTGCACCGGCACCTCTGGGACGCGAGCCGGTCCGGTGAACTGCGGACGCGCTCCGGGGCCGACGGACCGTCCGTCGCCCCGCCCGGGCCGGATCTGCCGTGGGACGGACTCTCCTGCGCCGTGGACCGGTGGGCCGACGAGGCGGCGATCCTGCTGCGCGCCGAGGGCCGGCCGGCGGGCCCCGTGTCCGTACGCCTGGGCAGGGGGCGCCGGTTGCTCCTGGACGCCGACCCGTCCGAGGAGCCCGGCCGCCCGCCGTCCCCGGCCGTTCCGCGGACCGAGCCCGCCCGGCGCGGCTCCGACCGGGTGCCCGTCCTGCCCGACGCGGCGACCTGGCTGCCGCCCGACCTGGAGCTGCTGCGTGCCGGTCTCGTCGAGGCGGGGCGTCTGCACCCACTGGTCGCCGCCGCGCTCGTACCCGGCCACGTACCGACCGGGCCGTCCCTGCCGCCCGACCGGGCGGGGGCGCCGCGCCTCGTCGAGTGCCGGGGTGCCGTGCACCGGATCGGCCTGGTCGACGGGGTGCTGACACCGCTCGACCACGACCCGGCCGAACTCCGCCGCGAGGAGCTTCTCGTCGCGCTGACCGGCACCGCGCTCCCCTGCGTCAGGGCCGTCGACGAGGCGCACCGGCGCCCGGACTGCCTCCGGGGTGTCCGCGAGCGGCTCGACCACGGTGACGTGGCCGGGGCGCTGGCCGTCGTCGAGGGCCTCCTCGGTCCCGCCGCGCTGCTGCGTGACGGGGCGCTCCGGGACGCGCTGGAGGCAGCGGCGGATCGGCGCGTCACGTACGGGCTCTACCGGGCCGGGCTCATCGGCCCCTCGCCGGACCGGCCGCTCGTGGCGCCGTCCTCCCTGTCCACCCGCCGAACACGTCCGGACAGCCGCCGTACGCGCGCGCGTGGCGCGCGCCCGCGCCACGCCACGTCCGCCTTCCCCTCCTCCTCGCCCCGCTGATCCTCGCCCCGCTGACGGAGACCCCGTCTCCCCTTCTTCCTCCCCCAGGTGATCCTCCATGCCCGCACCCGTGTCCTCCGCCTCTCCCTCCACCCCGCCCCCGTCCGGGGAACTCGACGTCGCCGGGGCCCTGTTGTCGCTGCTCCGCGACACCGCGACCGAGCCCCGGACCGATCCCCAGCTGGAGGCGCTGACCCTGGCGGTCGCCGCCGACCTGCCGGTCCTCCTGTGGGGCGAGCCGGGGATCGGCAAGACCGCGGCCCTGACGCAGCTCGCCGCCTCGCTCGGCCTTCCCCTGACCACGGTCATCGCGAGCGTGCACGAGCCCACCGACTTCTCCGGTCTGCCGGTCGTCGGTGACGACCCCGGGGAACAGGGCGTGCCGATGGCGCCGCCGGAGTGGGCCGTACGTCTGGTGCGGGCGGGTCGTGGCCTGCTGTTCCTGGACGAGCTGTCCACCGCTCCCCCGGCCGTCCAGGCCGCCCTGCTCCGGCTCGTCCTGGAGCGGCGGATCGGGACCCTGGTCCTACCGCCCGACGTGCGGATCGTGGCCGCCGCCAATCCCCGGTCCTCGGCGGCCGACGGCTGGGAGCTGAGCCCGCCGCTCGCCAACCGCTTCGTCCATCTGCGGTGGACCCACGACACCGAGGTCGTGGTGCGCGGCCTCGGCGGCACCTGGCCCCGCGCCACGCTCCCCCGGCTCGACCCGGAGCGGCTGACGGAGGCCGTGGACGTCGCCCGGCGGGCGGTCTGCGGTCTGCTGACGGCCCGCCCGGCGCTCGTGCACCGGCTGCCCGGCGCCGAGACGATGCGGGGCGGTGCCTGGCCCTCGCCCCGGAGCTGGGACATGGCGCTGAGGCTCATCGCCTTCGCGACCGCCGCCGGTGCCTCACGGGACGTGCTCTCGCAGGTGGTCCGGGGCGCCGTCGGGGACGGGCCGGGACTCGAACTCCTGGCCTGGCTGGACCGGATGGACCTCCCGGATCCCGAACTGCTCCTCGCCGATCCCGAGGGCGCCGATCTGCCCGAGCGGGGGGACCGCCGCCTGGCGGCCCTGGAGGGGGTCGTGGAGGCGGTGGCGCGGCGCCCGGAGAAGTCCCGCTGGGACGCGGCGTGGGCGCTGCTCGCCCGGGCCCTGGAGTCGGGTCCACCGGATCTGGTGGTGGTGCCGGCGACGACGCTTGCGGGGCTGCGCCGGGAGGACTGGGACGTTCCGGCGTCGATCGAGCGGCTCGCCGGTGTCGTGTCCCTGTCCCGGCGCGCGGACCGGGCGGGCGGGCGCGTGCCGGCGGGCGCGACCGCAGGGGCGGGGCGGTGAGCGCGGTGGCCGCGTTGGACCTGGAGAAGCTGTACGCCGCCCGTCTGCACGCCGTACGTGTCCGGCCGTATCTGGCGACCGCGCTGTTCGCCCTGCACACCGTGGAGTCGCGGGACGTGCCGACCATGGCGGTGGACCGCCACTGGCGCTGTTACGTCTCGCCGTCGTTCGTCGACCGGACCCCGGTGCGCGAGCTCGCCGGGGTGTGGGTGCACGAGGTGACGCACCTGCTCCGCGACCATCACGGGCGCAGCGACCGGGTGGCGCGGGAGCGCGGTCTGACGGGTCCGGGCGAGCGGCTGCGGATGAACATCGCAGCGGACTGCGAGATCAACGACGACGTGTTCGACGGCGGGCTGCCGAGGCCCGAAGGGGCCGTCCATCCCGGGATGCTGGGGCTTCCCGAGGGGGAGCTCATGGAGGACTACCTGCGGCAGTTCCAGCTGGGTCCGCGGACCAGGGACGCGGGCTGGCTGGACTGTGGCAGCGGCGCCGACGGCCGGGAACGGGAGTGGGACCTCGGGGCGGACGGCGCCCGCGGGCTCAGTGCCCAGGAGCAGGACGCCGTACGGTTCCGGGTGGCCGAGGCGATCACGGGCCGTCCGGGCAGGACGCCGCAGGGCTGGCGGCGGTGGGCCGAGGAGGCGTTCCATCCGCCGCAGGCGTGGCGGGAGTTGCTGGGGGCGGCCGTCCGGTCGGCGGCCCACGGTTCGGGTTCCGGGGACGACTACGTGTACGGGCGGCCGTCCCGGCGCTCGGCCTCGGTGCCCGGCGCCGTGCTGCCGAGCCTGCGGCGCAGCCCGCCGCGGGTCTCCGTCGTCATCGACACCTCGGGTTCGGTCAGTGACGGCGAGCTGGGCAGCGCGCTCCTGGAGGTCGCGGCGATCGCCCGGGCCGTGGGCGGCCGGCGCGACCTGGTCACCGTGCTGCCCTGTGACGCGGCGGCGCGGATCGTCCATCCGCTGTGCCGCGCGGAGGGCATCCCGCTCCTGGGCGGCGGCGGCACGGATCTGCGGACCGGTTTCGCCGCGGCGCTGCGGGCGCGCCCGCGCCCGGACGTGCTCGTGGTCCTGACCGACGGTCAGACGCCGTGGCCGGCGGCGCGGCCGGCCTGCCGGACGGTGGTGGGGCTGTTCCCGCGCTCGCGGAGGTTCCGTTCGTGGGACGAGGACGATCCCGACCACGTCCCTGCCGGGCCGCCGGACTGGGCCCGGGTGGTCGAGATCGGATAGCCGGCGCCCGGGCGTCCGTACGTGATCCGGATCACAGGGAACGTTCGCCGGGTCCGGGGCCTCCTTCAGGTGTCGACGCCCTTCGGCGCCGGCCCCGAACCCGACCTCGATCCCGACACGGAGGGGACCTCATGGCGGTCATCGACATCGAGCGGCCTCGCACGGCCGGCGGCGGGCGTGCCGTCGCCGCACTGCTCGCCGTCCTCGCGCTGACGCACGTCTACTGGGCGACGGGGCTGACCTGGCCCGCCGCCGACGAGCGGGGCCTCTCGCTGGCCGTCCTGGGCAGCGTCGTGTCCTTCGGGCCCTCGGTGGTGCTGCCGCTCGCGCTCCTCGAAGGGTGCGCCGCGGTCGCCGTGGCCGCCCACGCGCGCGGCGTCCGCGGGCGCCGGATCCCGCGCCTCGTCACGTACGCCGTGGCCGGGGGCATGCTGCTGCGCGGGGCGGCCGGTCTGGTGTGGATCGTGCTGGGCCGGGACGGCTCCGGGGCGGCCTTCCCCTGGCTGAACGCGCTGCTCTACACCCCGCTGAGCCTGGTCTTCGGCTGGACGGCCCTGCGTGCCGCCCGCTGAGACCCCCGCTCCCGTGGACCGGGGTGTCGCGCTCGTCCGGGCCGCCCGGCGCGGCGACACCCTGGCCCTGCACGACCTGCTCGACCACCTCACCCCGTACATCGCCCGGATCTGCGGTCCCATCGCGCTCGACGACGGTCCGGACGCCACCCAGGAGGCCCTGGTCGCCGTCTTCACGTCACTGCGGTCGCTGCGGGAGCCCGAGGCGCTGTACGGGTGGGTGCGGGCGATCTCCGTACGGGAGGCGGTACGGGTCGCCAGGCGCGCGGCGCGGGCGCGGCCCGCGGAGCTCCCCGACGTACCCGGACGGGGGGATCCGCAGCTGGCCGCCGACATCGGCGACGTCCTGGCCCGGCTGTCGCCCGCGCACCGGGCGGTGCTGGTGCTGCGGGACGTCGAGGGGATGGACGAGGAGTCCGCGGCGGCGCTCCTCGGGGTGCCGGCGGGCACGGCGAAGTCCCGGCTGCACCGGGCACGACAGAGCTTCCGAAAGGCGTGGTCCGCGTGAGCGACGAGAAGACGACCGGCGAGGGGAACGGCCCGGTGATCGACCAGGTGCGGCGGCTGCGGGTCATGGCCGCCGGGGTGCGGGGCGCGCGGATCGTGGAGCGGGTGCTGCCGGCGCCGCTGGACGCGGTGTGGGGCGTGATGGGTGATCTGGAGGGCGGCTTCGGGGAGTTCCAGCCCGACATGCGGTCGGTGCGGATCCTGCGCCGGGACGGCGACCGGGTGGAGGCGCTCGCCCGCAGCCGTCACGGTTTCCGGGCGCGCTTCCACGGTGTGCTGCGGCCTGGCTGGTGCTGGCTGCAGAGTCGGTTCCTGATCATCGGGATGGCGGCGGTGGACGAGGGCGGCCGGACCCGGGTGGCGCTCACCGGCGGTGTCCGCGTCCCCGGGCGGGCCGCGCTGGTCCCGTTCGGGGCGCGCCGTGAGCTGGAGCAGGCCATGGCGCGCCTGGCCGAACGGGCCGCCGGCTAGGACCTGTCGCGGCCGGTGATGTTGACCATCCAGGTGATGCCGAAGCGGTCCGTGCACATGCCGAAGACGTCGCCCCACATCTGCTTCTCCAGGGGGACGGCGACGGTGCCGGTGCCGGAGAGCTTCTCCCAGTAGGCGCGGAGTTCGTCGGCGTCCTCGCCGCTCACGCTCACGGCGATGTTGTTGCCGGGGTCGTGCGGCATGCCCGGGGGGACGTCCGCGGCCATGAGGGTGAAGTCGCTGTCGGTCTCCAGCATGCCGTGCATGATCTTGTCTGCGGCGTCCCCGGCCTTGTCCTCGCCGAAGGCGCCGTAGGTGTTGAGGTCCAGGGTGCCGCCGAAGACCTCCTTGTAGAACTCCAGGGCGGCTCGGGCGTCGCCGTCGAAGCTGATGTACGGGTTGAGCCGAGAGGGCACGGGATTCCCCTTTTCCTGACGGGCCGGTGGTTCCGGCCGAGGCTAGGGGAAGCACCGGCGCCGGACGCGGCGACGCCTCGGCCGCGTCCGGGAATTCGACCGGTTGCCTCAGGCGGCCGCCGGCTCACCGTATGGTCACGCGTCCTGGATCCGCCGGAACGGTCGCTCCGCCTCCAGGGTGAACGCCACGTCCAGGAGGGTCCGTTCGCTGCCGGGGCGGCCGGAGAACATGACGCCGACGGGCAGTCCCCCGGCGGTGGCCCGGGGGCCGGGAAGGGAGATCGACGGGGTGCCGACGACGTTGTCGACCGGGGTGAACGCGACGTACGCGAGGATCCGCTCGATGAGCCGCGCGTAGGGGACGGTCGGCGCGAGGTGCCCGATCTCCGGCGCGGGGTGGGCGAGGACGGGAGTGAGGAGGAGGTCGACCCCGCGGAAGGCCGCCGCGTACGCCACCTTGGTGCGCTTCAGCCTCCGCAGCACGCCCGGGGTGCGGTGCCAGTTCTCCAGGTACGTGGCGCGCAGCCCGCGGCTGAGGCCGTCCATGCGGTGCCGGTCGAAGTCCGCGCCGAAGGTCCGGCCGGTGGCGCCGAGGAGGAACGACAGCATGCCCCAGTAGGTGAGGAAGTCCTCGGTGAAGCGCGGATCGATGTCCATCTCGACCGGCTCGACGGTGTGGCCGAGCCGTTCGAGCGTCGTCGCGGTCTCGGTGACGGCCTCCCGGGTGACGGTGTCGGAGGCGACGCCGTTCGGGGAGTCCAGCAGGAGTCCGATGCGCAGGGGGCGCCCGGAGGGCCCTTCGACCAGGCCGACGGGCGGCAGCTTCGGATTGCGCCGGTACGACTCGGCGCCGGCGAGGAACGCGGCGGTGTCCCGTACGGAACGGCTGACGACGCCGTCGACGACGAGGTCCAGGGGCAGCCGGCGGCTCTGCTCGTTCGGCACGAGCCGGCCGCGGGTCGGCTTGAGGCCGACGAGCCCGCAGCAGGCGGCGGGGATCCGGATGGATCCGCCGCCGTCGTTGGCGTGGGCGATCGGCACCGCTCCGGCGGCGACGAGCGCGGCGCTGCCGCCCGAGGAGCCGCCGGCGGAGTGGCCGGTGTTCCAGGGGTTACGGACGGGCTCGGCGTTCTCGTACTCCGTGGTCGGGCTGAAGCCGAACTCGGGCAGCCGGGTCTTGCCGAGCACGGTGAACCCGTTGCTCAGGAACTGGCGGGCGAAGGGGGCGTCCCGTCGGGCCGGCGCCGGTGTGAAGGCCGCGCTGCCGTGGCCGGTGGGCAGGCCCCGGTGGTCGGTGTTGTCCTTGACGAAGGTCGGGACGCCCGCGAAGGTACCGCCGGACCCGGCGGCGGGCGCCGGGGCGTCGGCGTGGGTCTGGACGGCGTGAAGCCGTTCCTCGACGGTCCGAACCCGCTCGGCCGCGTCGCGGGCGGCTTCGGCGGCGCCGACCTCGCCGCGCCGGATGGCGTCGGCGAGCCCGACGGCGTCGTGCTCCCCCAGGGCGTCGTCCCGGAAGGCGTGCACCCTGGTCTTCTCGTCGAAAGTCGTCACCGCTGCCTCAGCCCCCGGCCGTGTGGATGGTCGCCCACCATCATTGCCTACCAGTGGGTAACAGGCGAGGGGTCGGCGCGGTTCAGCGTCCCTGGAGCGCCTTGACGTTGTCGCCGAAGGTCCAGCCCTTCGAGCCGTCCCAGTTGGCCGACCAGGTCATGAGGCCCTTGAGCGAGCCCCCGTAGCGGTTCCAGGCCTGGGCCACGGCGGACGGCGCCATGTACCCGCCGCCCGCGCCGGGCTGGGCCGGGAGGCCGGGGACCTGCTTGTCGTACGGGACCTTGATGGTGGTGCCCTGGATCACGAGACCGCGGTTGAGGCAGTCGGTCTGGGCGACGAACCCGGCGACGGTGCCGGCGGAGTACGAGTCGCCGGAGCAGCCGTACATGCTGCCGTTGTAGTACTGCATGTTGAGCCACCACAGGCGTCCGTTGTCCGCGTACTTCTTGACGATCGGCAGGTAGGCACCCCAGATCGAGCCGTAGGCCACGCTGCCGCCGGTGACGTACGCCGTCTCCGGCGCCATCGTCAGTCCGAAGCCGGCGGGCATCCGGGCGAGGACTCCGTCGATGATGTACACCAGGTTGGCCTGCGAGGTGGACAGGGTGCCGATGCTGCCGCTGCCGACGAGACCGGTCTCGATGTCGATGTCGATGCCGTCGAAGTTGTACTTCTGCAGGATCGGGACGACGGTCGCGATGAAGCGGTCGGCGACCGCGCGGGAGCTCAGGTCGATGCCCGCGGCGGCTCCGCCGATGGACATCAGGATCGTGGCGCCGGCGGCCTTGGCGCCGCACATCTGCGCCGGGGTGGAGACCCGGACGGTGCTGTCCATGCCGTCCTCCCACAGCACCGTCCCGTCGGAGCGGATCACCGGGAACGCGGCGTTGATCACGTTGTAGCCGTGGGCGGCGAAACGCGGGTCGTCGATGGGCGCCCAGCCGAACGGCGGATGGACGCCGTTGGCCGAGCCGTCCCAGTTCTCCCAGTACCCCTGGAGCACCTTCCCGGTGGGCCTCGGCTTGAGGGCACAGGTGTCGGCGGCGGCGGACGACGGGGACTGCGCGGGCGGCGCGCCTTCGGCGGCGGCGGGGCCCGTGAGGAAGGCGGCGGCGAGCAGGGCGGTGAGCCCCGCTCCGAGGACACGGGTGATCCGGGGGGCTGGCATGCGTGCTCCTGGGGACGTGGGGGGGGGTGGTCCTGGGCATGGCGCGCGCTCCAGCAGACCGTAAGTTGGTCCAGACCTTTAGTCAACCACCCTCGCACGCACGGGAGTTGTCACGCCGGAGGCGAGGGTCCAGGGGGCTCCCGCCGCTTCGGTGCGGGCGGCGCACGGTTCAGCTCCTCGTGGACCAGGCGCCCGGCGAGCGCGCCCCCGAACACGACGACGCCGACGGCGACGAGCCAGGTCTGGATGACGAGGAACGCCCCGAACGGGCCGTAGGTGACGGCGCTGGACGCGATCAGCGGCGAGAAGACGAGCCGGGAGAAGATCCTCAGCCCGAGCAGTCCGAGCGTGGTGCACAACGCCCCCGGAAGCAGACTGAGCCACGGGACGCGGCCGCCGAGGAGCAGGCGCTGCGACCACCAGAAGAACAGCGTGCCGCTCAGCAGGGAGACAATCCCGCCCGCCGGCGTCCCGTGCCGGAACCGGGAGACGGCGAAGAGGTAGAGGACCCCGATGAGCACGGCGAGCCACAGCGCGTGACGCCACCGGGCCCGCCAGTGGGCCTGCGGGAGGTCCCAGACCTTCTCGTATCCGCTCTGCACCACCGTGCCGAAGGTCAGGCCGAAGACGGCGAGCAGGGCGAGGCCGAACGCGGTGGTGGTCCGCCACACCTGACCCGGCAGCGAGAAGAGCCGTTCGATCTCGGCCCTGGCCGGCTCGGAGACCCCGATGCCGTCCCCGAGCCACTGCGCGAACCCCTTCCCGCTGCCCGCGCCCGCCGCCGACACCACGATCAGGAGCGGGACGAGCGTGAGGAAGCCGAGCGCGGCGAACCCCAGCGCACGCTGCCACAGCCCGAGCTCCCTGACCGGCGCCCACCGGTGCCCGGCCCGGACCCGGCGGATCACGCTGCGGATCCGCCCGGCCCGGCGCCATCGCCCGACTGGACGGGGGACCATCCCTCCACGGTAGAACCGCGGCGCCCGGGCAACCAGCGGTCCGGCCGGAACCGGCGACGGCCCTCACCCCCGGTGGACCCGGACGGTCCGGTCACCGGGGGTGACGACGTGCGTACGGCCGGGCTGGGGAGGGGTCAGCGCACCTGCCAGGTGAGCGAGTTGGACGTCGCCGCGCGGACCGCCGGGTCGCGGACCGCCGCCGTGGTGTCGGTGACCGTGGCCGTGACGCGCTGGCCGCTGCGGGGGGCGCCGAGCTGGGCCGGGGTCACGGACAGAGCGCCCGCGGCCCGGGTGACCTGCTTGCCGTCGACGTACCAGGTCAGCTTCAGCCCGGACAGGCCGGTCACCGGGGCGAGCCGCACACCGATCTTCTGCCCCGGGCGGACCCGGGTGCCGGCCGGCACGGTCGAGGTCATGCCGTCCGCGTACGTGTAGAAGCCCTTGATCATCGCCTCGCGGCCGACGTGGTTGAACTCCGTGGAGGCCAGGGTGCGCATCAGCGACGTGCTGGTGGGGCGGTAGACGCCGGTCTCGTAGTAGTCGCCGCCCTCGTAGGCGCCGATCACCGAGCCGGTCGGGTCCTGCTCGCCGAGCCAGCGGTACCACTTGCTCGTGCCGAGCTGCGGGGTGACCGAGATGTTGGAGCTGCCGGACACGGGGTACGGGTAGGCGCCGAAGCCCGCGTACTGGTACTCGTCGGCCAGGTTGCCTATGGAGTGGCCGAGTTCATGGGCGCCGATCAGGTACGACTGGGGGTTGTCCGAGGACATGGTCGCGACGCCGTGGTACGACGCCCCGTCGGGCGGGGTGGGGAAGCTGTAGCCCGCGCCACCGTACTTGGCCGAGTTGGCGATGACGAAGACGATGTCGGAGGCCGGTGCCCGGTTGGCGTACGCGGTGACCTTCGACGTGTCGAGGCAGAGCAGCCGCTCCGTGTCCTCGCAGAAGAAGTACGAGCTGAGCGCGGTGTCCCTGACGACACCGGCGGTCGGGTCACCGGAGACGCCGGACTCGGCGGAGGCGGTGTCCACCAGCCAGATGTTGAACAGGCCCCGGTAGCTGGCGTACGGCTCGATGGCGAAGACGTGGTCGAGCGTGGCCTGCGCGTCCGCGTGGAAGTCGGCCTGCTGGGCGGCGGTGTAGCCGTCACCCATGAGCACGAGGTCGAGCCGCCCGGAGACCGGGCCGGTCTCCTGGACGGGCGTGACCGCCGCGGCCGCGGGCGCGGCGGCGGACGCCCGGTGCCGGGCGATCCCGGCGGGCGCCTCGGCGGGGACGGTCTTGTGCCGGGGCGTGCCGCCGGGCCCGTCGAAGTACTCGACCTGGTGCGTCCCACCCGCGCCCGGGCCGGTGGCGGGAACCGGCGCCGCTCCTGCCGTGTGCGCGCCGGCGAGCAGGGCGGCGGCGGTGACGACGGCTCCGACGGAGGTGATCCAGCGTGTGCGGGCTGATCTGATTCCGGGCACGACAACCTCTCTCAAGTAGTGGGTTAACTGTGCTTAAGTAGCCGCTTAAGCTAGAGGGTCGAGAGGAGAGGGCACAAGCCCTCGGCGCGCGGGAGGACCACGTGGGCGGGGTGGGAACTGGCATGATGAGGCACATGGCACAGCGGGACGACCCGGAGACCATCGGCCGCAGGGTCCACCGGCTGCGGCTCCAGCGCGGGCTGACCCAGCGCCAGCTCGCCGAGCCCTCCTACACCCCCGCCTACGTCTCCACCCTGGAGGCCGGCCGGGTACGCCCCTCCGACGAGGCCCTGCACCACCTCGCCGACCGGCTCGGCGTCGCCTTCGACGAACTGGCCACCGGACGGCCCGCCCACCTCGCCACCGATCTGCGGCTCCGGCTCACCGGGGCGCAGCGGACCCTCGCCGACGGCGCGGCCGAGGAGGCCGCGGGACAGTACGCCGGCCTGCTCGACGAGGCCGTGGCCCACGGGCTCGTCGAGGAACAGGCCACCGCGCGGCTCGGACTCGGCGAGTGCGGGCTCGCCACCGGCGACCTCGTGGCCGCCCGCGAGCACTTCGAGCACGCCGAGCGGATCCTCGCCGAGGCCTCACTGCCCGCCCGCGTCCCGGCCCGTCGGGGCCGCGCCGTCGCCCACTACCTTGCGGGCGAACTCCGGTACGCCGTCTACCTCCTGGAGTCCACTCTCGACGAGCTCAACCTCGCCGGACTGCACGACCCCGACGCGCTGCTCCTCCTCTACACCGCCGTGATCGCCCCCTACATGGACATGGGCGCCCAGGCCCGCGCCGCCCAGGCCGCCGAACTGGCCCTCGCGCTCGCCCCTCGGGCCGAGGACCCCGCGCTGATCGCCCGGATGCACCGCTCGGTCGCCCGCACCCTGCTCGCCGAGGGCCGCATCGCCGAGGCGGACGCCTCGCTCGGCAAGGCCGCCGAGATGTACCGCCAGCTGGAGATCCGTACCGAACTGGCCAACTGCCGCTGGATGCGCGGCTACGTGTACGCGCAGAACGGCGAGCTCGCCCTGGCCGAGGAGGAGCTGCGCGCCGCCCGCGCCATGCTCACCTCGCACCGGGCCTCCCTCTACAGCAGCCAGGTCTCCGTGGAACTCGCCGACGTGCTGCACCGGCGCGGCAGGTCCGAGGAGGCCGCCGAGCTGTTGCACGGGGTGCTCGGGGGCCTGTCCCCGGAGCGCGGCGCCGTCCACGCCGCCGCCGCGCACCGGCTCCTCGGCATCATCGCCGAGGACGCCGGCGACACCGCGGCGGCCGAGGAGCAGTACGTGCGGGCCCTGGGCCTCCTGGAGCGGGCGGGCGCGGCGGGCGACCTCGCCGACCTGTGCCGGCTCCTCGGCGACCTGCTGCGCCGCACGGGCCGGGTGGAGGCGGCCCTCGACGCGTACCGCACGGGGCTCGGACACCGCACGGCCGGCACCACCACCCTCGGCCCGGCCCCCGCCCAGCCGCCGCTCCAGTGACGGCGGCGGACGACCGTCAGGTGACGGTCAGTTCGTTCAGGGCGATGTTGCCCCACTGGCGGTTGGCCGCCTTGACGACGATCCTCACCTGGGCGGTGTCCACGGGCGCGGGCAGCGTGAGGGTGCGCCGCTCCACGGTGGAGCTGTTGCTGTTCCAGGTGACGGCGGCGTCGGTGAGCCGGGAGGTCCAGGCCGAGCCGTCCCAGGTCTGGACGTCGACCCCGGTGAAGCCCTGCCCCTGGCCGAAGTGGGTGGCCAGGGTCACCGCGGCGATCCGGCGGACGGAACGGAGGTCGAGCGTGATGCTGCCCGGGAGGGTCACGCCGACCGGACTCGCCCAGCTCGTCGCCTCGTTCCCGTCGGCCAGGGCGGCGACGGTCCCCTGGCCCGTGCCCAGGGTGGTCGAGGCGAGGGGCGCCCCGTAGCTGCCCGGCGCGCCCTGGACGGCTCCGACGGCGACGGTGGCGGGGAGCGCGGCGCCGAGGATGTCCCGGCCGCCGTTGCCCGCGACGGCCAGACCCGCGTCGATGGCGGCGGACCCGGGGAGCGGCCGGTAGCCGGCCAGGTCGGTGCGGGAGGTGGCGGTGCCGGGCGCGGTGAGCTTCGGGTCGCCGGTGATCGCGGCGGTGTCCGGCGGGACGGGTCCGCCGCGGTAGAGGTTGTTCCGGTAGGTGATGCCCGCGGTGTCGTACGGCAGGTTCGCCTGGTTGACGAAGAGGTTGTTCCGGAAGGTGACGTTCTTCGGGTTGTGGTAGACCTGCGCGATCTTGTACAGCGGCCGGCTCGGCGAGGACGAGACGTAGACGGTGTTGTTGTAGACGTCGACGCCGTCGGTGTTGGTGGAGAAGGTGAAGATCTCGTTGCCGTCGTTCTGGCTGATGTTGTAGCGGACGACGGCACTGGCGGGGGCGGAGCCCAGGGACACGGAGAGGAAGAAGCCGCCGCCGTTGTCGTGGCTGTAGTTGTACTGGACCAGGCTGTCGTGGGTGGAGGCGTCCGCGTCGAAGGCGGTGCAGTCGAGTCCCCGGCCGCCGAAGCGGGCGCCGTACACCTCGTTGTACTGCACGGTGGTGCGGTCCGCGCCGGACCACCAGATGCCGACGTTGGTGGTGGTGGAGGTGGGCCGGGCCACGGTGTTGTACTCGATGAGGGTGTCGGCGACCTGGTTGGGGTTGATGCCGCCGGAGCCGACGTCGTGGACGTGGTTGCCGCGGATCACCAGGCCGGTGCTGGGGGTGAACGGGCCGTACTCGGTGGACGGGATGTTCAGTTCCCCCCACAGCGAGGTCCAGCCCTCGCGCTGCATCCAGGTGGACCAGGTGGTGATGCCGTACGCGCGGGTGTCGGCGATCTCGTTGTTCTCGATCAGCATGCCGGTGTAGTACGTCGGGACGCTGTTGCCCCGGACGTCGACGAGGATGCCGGCCGAACCGATGTTGCCCTTGCCGACCTGGGCGACGCCGTCGATGCCGTGGACGTACAGGTTGCGCAGCGTGATGCCGGGGACGGCGCCGATGTCCTTGGCCCTGACCTCGACGCCCACCCGCCAGGTGGTGGAGCCCGTCCCGTTGGTGATCTCCAGGCCGTCGAGCGTCCAGTGCCTCAGGTTCTCCAGGAGGACGGCCGACGGCACGGTGTTGGCTCCGGCGATGACCGGCTTGGCGCCGGTGCCGTAGGAGGTGGCGGTGACCGGGGCGCCCGCGGAGCCCGACCCCTTGGGGGCGAACTGGCCGGTCCAGGTGCGTCCGGCGAGGAAGCGGACGGTGTCGCCCGGCTGGAAGACCTGCTGGTTCACCCGGGCCAGGGTCCGCCAGGGGGTGCCGGTGGAGGTGCCGTCGGCGGAGTCGTTCCCGCCCGTGGAGTCCACGTGGTACGTGGTGCCCGCCGCCGCCCGGGCGGCGGCGGGCGGTACGGCGACGGCCAGGGCCGTGCCGAGGGCCGCCGAGAGAAGGGTGCGCCTGCTGTGCATGAAGCCTCCTGGAGAAGTGCCTACATCACAAAGGGACTTTCATAAGTCGACATCGCGGTCGCCCGCCCCTACTTGCCGATCCCCGCGGTCATGCCCTCGACGATGCGCCGTCCGCACCACAGGTAGAGGACGATCATCGGGAAGACGAGGATGGCGATCCCGGCGAACATGCCGCCCCAGTCGGACGAGTACTGCATCGTCCCGTAGAGGTGGAGCAGGGCGACCGGAAGCGTGCGCTCGTCCTCGCCGGGGGCGATCACCATGACGAGCAGGGTGGAGTTCCACAGTCCGATCACGTTGAGGACGAGCACGGTGACGATGCCGGGGCGGGCCAGCGGGACGATCACCTGGACGAAGGTCCGCAGCGGTCCCGCCCCGTCCAGCTCCGCGGCCTCCTCGACCTCCTGCGGGAGGGAGCGGAGGTAGCCGCTGAGCACGAACACGGCGAAGGGCAGCGAGAGCGCGACCTCGAAGACCAGCAGGGTGATCCGGTCGTCCCACCAGCCGGTCACCCAGTCCACCATGAAGGTGCTGAGCGACAGCTTGACGACCACGACGGGGATGATCAGGGTCTGCAGCGGAATGCTCATGCCCATCGCGAAGTAGCCGGTCAGAGCGCCCGCCGCGCGCCGTGTCGAACGGGCGAGGACGTAGGCCGCCGGGGCCGCGATACCGACGATCAGGAACGAGCCGGCCGCCGTCAGCAGGACGCTGTTCAGTGCGGCCCTGGAGAACTGCGCGGCCTGCCACGCCCTCGACCAGTTCTGCCACTCCGGCGCGGACGGCAGGGAGAAGGGGTGGAGCCACACGTCGCCCGGCGACTTGAGCGACTGGAGACCGACCCAGGCCACCAGCGCCAGGTTGAAGACGACCCACAGCCAGAGCGCGGTGGACGTCAGCCTGGGGACGAGGACGTCGCCGGCGAACCGGGCCGCCGGACGGATGCCACGGACGGATTTCACGAGAGCTCCACTCGGTCGCGGCGTGTGACGCGGCGGATCAGCACGATCAGGACCGCGGTGACGAGGACGACGAACACGCCCATGGCCGCGCCCTGGCCCAGGTCGGGCACGGTGCTGCCGCCGGAGACGGTGACGTACTGCTGGACGGCGACCGTGCGGGCCTCCAGCGGAGGACTGCCGGGGGTGCCGCCCGTCGTGAACGCGAGGACGATCTCGAACACCTTGAGGCTGTTGACGACCCACAGCACGGCGGCCACAGAGAAGACGTCCCAGGTCAGCGGCAGCGTGATGTGCCGGAACTGCTGCCACGTGGTGGCCCCGCCGAGGTGGGCGTCCTCGTAGAGGTGCGGGGGGATCGCGTCCACGGCCGACATCATCAGGGCGATGTAGAAGCCGGTCGACGACCAGACGAGACCGGCGATGACACAGCGGAACACCAGGTCGGGGCCGAGCCAGGGCAGCCCCTCGACGCCCACCGCCCCGAGGAGGTCGTTGACCGCCCCGTCGGGGTTGAGCAGGAAGCCGATGGCCGCACCGACGGCGATCGCCGAGATGATCATGGGCAGGAAGACCACGGACCGGATGAACGCCCGGCCCTTCGCCTGCCGCAGCACGGTCATCGCCAGGAACGTGACCGCGAAGACGGCGGCGCCGCCGCCCACGGCCAGGACCAGCGTGTTCCGGAACGAGGAGAGGAACGCCTCGTTCTGGAGCAGGGACGTGTAGTTCCGCAGCCCCCGCCAGGACATCTCGGCGCCGGGGCCCGCCCAGCGGTGCAGGCTGACCCAGGCACCGTAGAGCGCGGGCACGACGAACAGCGCGGAGTAGAGGACGAGCGCCGGGAGCAGGAACGGCCAGAAGGACCGTTCCCGCGCCGGTCGCGTGCCGCGTCGCCTGCGCCGCTCGCGCTCCCGCGCCGGGGTGTCGGGGCGGGGTTCGCGCGAGATCCGGACCGCTGTCGCGCTCATGGTCACCTGCTTCGGGGACGTCGGGGCGGTGGGAGGTGGGTCAGCCGTTGGAGGCGATGAAGGCGGCGCTCTTCTGCCTGCCCTGGGCCACGAACTCCTCGGCGGAGATCTTTCCGCCGATCAGCCTGTCGTCGAGGGGCAGGAAGACGTCGGTCCACCAGGCGTTCAGCCCGGGGGCGCCGTCGTACGGCTTGTGGACCGCGGTGGCCCCGGTGATGGCCTTCTGCAGACCGATCAGGTTCGCGGGCGCCGGCACGTCGGAGCGGGCGGGGATGTTGAGCGCCTCGGTGCCGATGCGCGAGGTGTACTTCTTCTGCTGGAAGAACGCGAGGAACCTCTTCGCGGCCTCCGGGTGCCTGCCCTTGGCGTTGACGCCCCAGCCGAGGGTCCCGGCCTCGACGGAGTTCTTTCCGCCGGCCGGGTACTGGAAGGACTCGATCCGCGCGCCGGCGGGCAGCTTGGGCTTGATCTCGCTGGTCAGCCAGGTGCCGTTGATGTTCAGGTCGTACCCGCCGCCGGCGAACCGGTCCTGTGCGGCGGGGAACTTGGTGGCCGTGAACGCCTTCTGGAAGTAGCCGCCCCCGGCGAGCTTCTCCACCTGCCGTGCGGCGGCGAGGACCTCCGGCCGGTCCCAGGCCGCGGGGTCGGTGCCGAGCGCGTACAGGCTGCCGGCGCCGTGGGCGCGGACCAGCGCCGAGTAGAACCAGTACGCGTTGTAGAAGGGGACGGTGCCGTCCTGGCCCACGGGGGTGCGGCCCGCCTTCCTGGCCTTGTCCAGGTACGCGACGAACTCGGCCCAGGTGCGCGGGGGCCGGGTGGTCAGCTCGGGATGCCGGCTCGCGTCGAACCACACGCCGGTGGAGATGACGGTGTGCGGGATGAGGGCAAGGCCCTTCTCGTCGGAGGAGGCCTGCTCGGCGGCGGCCGACAGGGCGTCGCCGACGGTGCCGCCCTCCCCCGGGATCTTCGCCTTCAGGACGTCGTCGACGGGGGCGAGCAGGTTCTGGGCGCGGAACTTGCCCATGTTGTCGGTGGCGGTGTCGAACAGGTCGGGTCCACGGCCGGCCGCCATCTCGGTGGCGAGGCTGTCCGTGCCGTTGCGTCCCATCCACTTCACGTCGACGGCTATGCCGGTCTGCGCGGTGAAGTCGGCGAGGGCCGCCTGGAAGATCTTCGCCTGCGGCTCGTCCTTGCCCCAGGTCGAGGTGTAGGAGAAGGACTTGGCCGTCTCCCCCGCGGCGGAGTCGCCGCCGTTCTTCTTTCCGCAGGCCGTGGTGGTGAGGGCCAGTGCGCCGAGCAGGGCGAGCGCGGTCACCCGTGTGCTGAGCTGCTTCATCGCGTCTTCTCCGGGAGGGATGGGGCCTGGGAGGAAAGGGTGGTGACGGTGTGGGTGCGGCGGGCGGTCTCGGCGGCCCAGACCACGCGGTGGGTGGCCAGGCTCTCGCGCCCGGTGGACCGGATCGAGCCGGGATCCCCGCTGCTCACCGCCTCGACGAAGGCGTCGAGCAGGGCCTCGTCGCCGCCGCCGTGGCCCTCGGCCGCGGAGGCGTCGGTGCCCGTGTCGGTGACGATCGTGGTGTGGCTGTCCGTGACGAAGTCATGGACGTGGAGCCGTACGCCGTCGCCCTCGACGGAGCCGTGGGTGCCGAAGATCCGGGTCTTGCGGTGTTCCAGGGCGGCGAAGGCCGTCATGGTGAAGCTGGCGGTCGTGCCGTCGGCGAACTCCATGTCCACGACCTGGCTGTCGACGACGTCGTTCCCGGCGCCGTACACGCAGCGGCCGTACGGACCGTCCCGCAGGGCCGTCAGCACGCCCCGCTCGGTGTGGTCGTCGGTGACGGCGGACAGCGGCCACCACTCCTTGACCGGATCGCCGAGGCAGTCGAGGTAGATCCGCTTGGCGGAGTACGGGCAGCCGGCCTCCACCGGGCAGTCCAGGCAGTTGGCGGCGGCGCCCTCGGGCCGCTTCTCCGGGCGGAAGTGCACGAGGTTCCCGAAGGAGGAGATCCGCTCCGGCAGGGCCCCCTTGACGTGGACCATCCAGTCCAGGTCGTGGCAGGCCTTGGCCAGGAGCATCGACGCCGACTCGGCCTCGTTGCTCCAGTTCCCCCGTACGAAGGAGTGCGCCTGGTGCCACCAGCCGACCTGCTCCAGGTGCTGGATGTTCATGATCTCACCGATGGCCCCCTTGGCGAGGAGCTCCTTGAGGGCCTCGGTGTAGCGCGTGTACCGCATGACGTGGCAGACGGCGAGCAGGACGCCGTGGCGCTCGGCGGCCTCGGCGATCAGGACGGCCTCCGCCTCGGTCGGCGCCATCGGCTTCTCCAGGAGGAGGTGGTAGCCGCGTTCGGCCGCGAGGACCGCGGGTCCGACGTGCATGCGGTCCTGGGTCGTGATGATCGCGGCGTCGGCGAGCCGGTCCCGGTCGAGCAGCTCGCGCCAGTCGGCGAAGACGTTCTCGCCGGGGATGCCGTGCTCGGCGGCGAACCTCGCGCGGCGCTCCTCGTCGGGTTCGGCCACGGCCACCACCCGCGCCCGTCCGGTGGTCCGGGCGCGGCGGGCGTACCCCGTGCCGCGTAATCCCGCCCCGATGACGGCAAGTTGTACTTCGGAACCCCGCATCGACGTCCTCCGTGGCTTGCGACTTACTAATGAAGGATGTTTTTATTTGTGGAGTGGGATCCTGTCAACACCTGCGGAGGAGTGAGTAGTTGAAGATCCGGGGAAGCGACGGCTCGCGCTTGAGAAGGATCAACCTGGCCGCCACCCTGCGCGCGCTGCGGGGAGAGGCACCCATCGGACTCACCGGACTCGCCGCTCGCGCGGGGCTCTCACGCCCCACCGTCGAGGGGCTCGTCGAGGATCTGCTCGGCCTGGGGTGGCTGAGCGAGATGCCCCGGGAGAGCGGGCAGATGGGCCGGCCGCGCCGGCTCTTCCGGTTCCGCGCCGAGGCCGGGCACGTCCTCGGCATCGACGTGGGCTCCTCCAGCGTCCGCGCCACGGTGTGCGACCTGGACGGCGAGACGGCCGGCCGGTTCGCCGTCCGCGCCGACGCGTCGTCCGGGCGCGCCGAGCGACTGGCCGCCATGCGGTCCGCCGCCGCGGGGGCGCTCGGCGCCGCCGGGGTGTCCGCCGACGCGGTGATGGCCGTGTGCGTGGGCACGACCGGAGTGGTGACCGCGGCGGGAACGGTGAAGCTCTCCGTCAGCCTGCCCGAGTGGACCGGCCTCGACCTCGCGGCCGAGGTGGGCCGGGACTTCGACGCCCCGGTCCTCGTGGAGAACGACTGCAACCTGGCCGCCCTCGCCGAGCGCTGGGCCGGGGTGGCCCAGCAGGTCGACGACGTGGTCTTCGTACTGTCCGGCATGCGCACCGGCTGCGGCATGCTCATCCGGGGCGAGCTGCACCGGGGCCGCCGGGGCGCGGCCGGGGAGATCGGCGCACTTCCGCTGGTCGGCTGGCACCGGGCCCCCTCGCACCTGGCCTCCTTTCCCGGGCTTCCGCCGGGGACGCCGCCCGAGGAGACGGGCGGTCTGGTCTTCGCGGCGGCCAGGTCCGGCGATCCGGCGGCCCGTTGGGCGGTGGAGCAGTTCGCCCACGACCTCGCGGAGGGCATCGCCGCGCTGGTGCTCACCGTCGACCCCGACCTGGTCGTGCTCGGCGGCGGGGTGTCCCGCTCGGCGGACGTGCTGATGGAACCCCTGCGACGCCACCTGGACCCGCTGTGCCTGGAGCCTCCCGCGCTCGCGATCTCCGGCCTCGGCGACCAGGCGGTGGTCCTCGGAGCCGTGCGGCACGCCCTCGACCACGTCGACGCGCGCCTCTACGACGTCGACGCCCCGCTGCCCGCGCCGCGACCGCCGGGCGCCTGAGATGGACCTGATACCCCGGCCGACGTCGGTCCTGCGCCGCACCGGCGGCTTCCGGCTCACGCCCACGACCTCGCTGACGGCGGGCCCCGGCGCCGAGGGGGCGGCGGCCCTGCTGCGCGACCTGCTCCGCCCGGCGACCGGGCTGCCGCTCGCCCCCGCCGGAGTCGCGCGCGGCAACGCGATCGCCCTTCGCGTCGACGAGCGCGCGGCGGACCTGGGCGCCGAGGGCTACCGCCTGGACGTCTCCCCCGAACGGGCGCTCCTGACGGCGGCCGCGCCCACCGGGCTCCTGCGCGGCGTCCAGACCCTGCGTCAGCTGCTGCCGCCGGAGGCGTGGGGCGACCGCCCGGTCCGGGGCGTCCGCTGGGAGCTGCCCTGTGTGTCCGTGCGGGACGTGCCGCGCCTCCGCTGGCGGGGCGGGCACCTGGACGTGGCGCGCTGGTGGATGCCGCCCTCCTTCCTCTTCCGTTACGTGGACCTGCTCGCCGCCCACAAGATGAACGTGCTGCATCTCCATCTCACCGACGACCAGGGCTGGCGGATGGAGATCGAGCGTCGTCCCCGGCTGACCGAGGTGGGCGCGTGGCGGTCCCACAGCATGGCCGGGGCCCTCGCCGAGGAGCGGTACGACGACGTTCCGCACGGTGGTTTCTACACCCGGCGCGAGCTGGGCGATCTCGTGGCGTACGCGGCGCGGCGGGGTGTCACCGTCGTCCCCGAGATCGACCTGCCGGGGCACACGCAGGCGGCGATCGCGGCCTACCCGGAGCTGGGCGGCGAGCTCCCGGGGCCGGACGAGCCCGTGGAGGTGTCCCCCCGCTGGGGCGTGCACGACCGGATCCTCGACCCCGGCGAGGCGTCCCTGGACTTCTGCCGCGACGTGCTGGAGGAGGTGCTCGACGTCTTCCCCTCCCCGTTCGTCCACATCGGCGGCGACGAGGTGCCGACCACCCGTTGGCGGGCCTCCCCCTCCGTCCGGCGCAGGGCCCGTGAGCTGGGCCTCTCCGTCGACGGTCTGCACGGCTGGTTCACCGGGGAGCTGGACGCCTGGCTGCACGCGCGGGGTCGCCGGACGGTCGGCTGGGACGACGTGCTCGTCGCCGGCCGGGCGAGGCCGCTGTCCGAGGGCGCGGCGGTCATGTCGTGGCTGGGTGCCGAGGGGGCGCTGGCCGCCGCGGCCGCCGGACACGAGGTGATCATGACGCCGTACGACTGGACCTATCTGGACTACGGCCAGGCCGAGGGTCCGGGGGAACCGCTCTCGATGGGGCACGTCACCACCCTGGAGAAGGTGTACGCCTTCGATCCCGTCCCCGCCCCGCTGACGGACGCCCAGGTCCTCGGCACCCAGGGCCAGTTGTGGACGGAGTACCTGCCGACGCCGGAGCGGGTCGAGTACGCGGCCTTCCCCCGGCTGTGCGCCCTCGCCGAGGTGGCCTGGTCGCCTCCCGCCGGCCGGGACCTCGGCGAGTTCCTGGGCCGGCTGCGGACGCACCTGACCCGGCTCGACCGGATGGGCGTCCGCTACCGGCCGCCCGACCCGCTGTCCTCCTCGGCCCCGCCCACGGACTGAGCCGCCGCCCGGGCGTCCTCCGTGCCGCGGTCGCGCAGGGCCGGGACGAGGGCGGTGAGCATCACGGCGGCCGGGCTGTGCGTCAGGGCGGTGAGCAGCGTTCCCCCGGCCGCGGCGGCGAGGCCGGGAAGCAGGAGGGCGGCCGGCCCGTGCCGGTCGCCGTGCCGGCCCGCGACCCAGCGGGCCGCGGTCGAGGTCGCGGACTGGGCGAAGAGGGCCGTGGCGACGACGCCCGCGGAGGCCGACGGGACGGCCAGCGGGAGGAAGGTCACGAGGATTCCGGCGGCGAGGGCGGTGGCCGCGAAGACCAGCGAGGGCCGCAGCAGCGCGGCCGTCCGGAATCCGGCCGTCACCCCGATCTCCCGCCCCGGGGCGGCTTCGCGGTCCGGCAGGCCCGGGACCGAGACGACGGCCGCCAGCGCGGCCACGGCTCCGGTGGCGAACACCGGCCCGTACCCCACGTGCGCCGCGAGCCACACCCCCAGGGGCAGCGCCACGAGGGACGGGACCCCGGAGACGATGCCGACGAGGGCAAGACCCTCGCCCCGCCGCTCGGCCGGTATGAGCGAGGCCGTCAGGGCGCCGCCCGCGACGACCGTGAACGCGAAGCCGAGACCGCGCAGGGCGCAGACCGTCGCGATCCTGACCCCGCTCCCGGAGGCGGAGAGCGCGAAGGCCGGCGCGCCGAGGAGCACGAGTCCCGCGACGAGCACGAGGCGGTAGCCGAAGCGGGCGACGAGCCGGGGCGTGGCCAGTTCGCCACCGACCGTGGCCAGCATGAGCGCGCCGGTGGCGAGCCCGGCGGCGTCGCCGTGGCCCCCGGCGGACGCCTCGGCGTAGAGGGGGACGACCGACAGGAGCAGGTAGAAGCTCGTCGAGGCGCCGATGATCGAGACGAAACGCAGCAGCAGGGGCCGCGTCACCAGGGGCGGCCGTGAACGGGCGCCCTCCACCGAGGACTTGAGCATCTTGGTCACCCGACGACGCTAGGGCGCGCGGTGCGTCGCCGGTAGGACCGATTCCCGCCCCTGGCGCGGTCCGCACCCCGCCGTCCGGGCGGCTGCCGGGGGTCACCCGTCCGGCCCTCCGGGACGGTTCGGAAAAAACTTCCGCGAGAGCTGAATCCTCTGGGGACCTCCCCGTCTCTTATGTGTGTACCGGCCGAACGGGGCCGGCGTAACCGGGAGGAAACAGCAAAATGGTGACTGCCATCATCGTGATCGGCGTGGTGCTCGTGGGTGCGTGCAGCTGGCACCTGATGCGGCGCTTCAACAAGAGCCGAAGCTGACCAGCGCCTGCGCGCGGGGCGCCTTCCGGTATGAGTAGCACATGAACCAACGCTTCCCCTGGCCTGACGAGCGGCTGATCAAGGCCGCTCAGGACGGCGACGTCACGTCGCTCACCACCGTCGTCATGGAATCGCAGCCGCATGTGCGCAAGTTCGCCATATCGCTGTGCGCCTCGCCGCAGGACGCGGAGGACGCGGCACAGGAGGCGCTGATCATCCTCTACCGGAAGATCGGCACCTTGCGGGCCACCGGTGCGCTCGCCTCGTGGATGTTCCGGATCGTGCGCAACGAGTGCCTCCGGTCGCTGCGGCTGCTCGTCGCGCGACGTGACGAAGTATCCGCGGAACCGGAGGCATGCGCGGAGCCGTCGGCCGAGGAGGCCGTGCTGTACAGGCTGGAGGTGGAGCGGATCGCGGCCGCGGTCAGCGCCCTTCCGCGTGACCAGCGGCAGGTCCTGATCATGCGGGACGTCCAGGGCCTGCCCGGCAAGGCCGTCGCCGACGCGCTCGGTCTGAGCACCGCCGCGATGAAGTCGCGGCTGCACCGGGCGCGTGCGGCACTGCGTGACGCGCTGGAAGCGACCGACCAGCCATCAGATCAAGCCATCGACCGACCAGTCGAAGGAGACTCACGACCATGAACACCGTGAACATCGTGAAGCCCCCCGAGGGCGTGAAGGCCCCGGTCACCGCACCGACCGTGACCCCGATCTCCGCGCCGTCCGCGGCGCCGAACTTCGCGAGCAAGTCCGTCCCGCGCCACCTGGCGCGCGGCGTCATCGGCTTCGGGCTGATCATCGGCTCGATCGCCATGGTGCCGGTCGCCGGCCCGGCCACTCTGCTCGCGGCGCCGCTGGCGCTCATCGCCTTCCGGGGCTGCCCCACCTGCTGGATGGTCGGCCTGGCGCAGACCATCTCCCGGGGCCGTCTGGAGCGCCAGTGCGTGGACGGCGTCTGCACCCTCACCAAGGCGCAGCCGGGGGCGAAGAACGACTGACCCCCCAGGCTCTCCGGCCTCCTGCCCCGGCCCCCACCCTCCCGCAGTCCGTCCCGGAGGGTGGTGTCACCGGGCCGGGAGGCTCTGCCCATGCGCCGAAACGAATATGAGACGACCATCTCAAGAAGCTCACACAAGTACGTTCGGGATGGTCCGTCATATTCGTTTTGCATACCAACCCCCCGTCCTGGCCATTGGTTTACGGAGAGCCGCCTCGGTGCTAGGGTCCAAAACGAGTTGAGTCCGGCAGGTCCGCTGAGTCGGCAACGCCGTTGATCGTGCTTCACGGGGGGAGCAACAACACCATGATCCGCCATGCCCAGAACCGGAAAGATTCGGTCGGGGACGCACCGTCGCGCCTGACGCCCGACCAGTTCGACGAGCGCACCGTCGCTGTCGTCGGACTTTCCTGCCGTTTTCCCGGCGGAGCCGACCCCGCAGAATTCTGGAATCTCCTGAAAAGCGGCCGCGACGCCATAGCGGAACCGCCCGCCGATCGCGCCCACCTCGGTGTCCGGGACGACGGTTCCCCGCGTCACGGCGGTTTTCTGCCCCGTGTCGACACGTTCGACGCCGAGTTCTTCGGCATATCCCCGCGTGAAGCCGCCGCGATGGACCCGCAGCAGCGACTCGTGCTCGAGCTCGCCTGGGAGGCCCTCGAGGACGCCGGCATCGTCCCGGCCACCCTCGCCGGCAGCGCCACGGGCGTCTTCGTCGGCGCGATCGCCGACGACTACACGGCGGTCACCCACGCGGCCGGCCCCGAGGCCACCTCCGCCCACACCGTGACCGGCCTGCACCGGGGCATCATCGCCAACCGGGTCTCCTACGCCCTCGGGCTCCAGGGCCCCAGCATGGTGATCGACAGCGCACAGTCGTCTTCGCTGGTGGCGGTGCATCTGGCGTGCGAGAGCCTGCGCCGCGGCGAGTCCGTGACCGCGCTGGCCGGCGGCGTCAACCTCAACCTCGCGCCGGAGAGCACCGAGGCCCTGGCGGCCTTCGGCAGCCTCTCGCCCGACGGCCGATGTTACTCGTTGGACGCCCGGGCGAACGGGTATGTGCGAGGTGAGGGCGGCGGCGTCGTGGCGCTGAAACTCCTCAGTCGGGCCATCGCCGACGGGGACCGCATCCACTGTCTCCTGCACGGTGGAGCCGTCGGCAGCGACGGCGCGAGCGACACCCTCCCCACCCCTGACGGAAAAGCTCAGGAACGCGTCATACGTGACGCCTGGGTTAACTCCGGTTTAACGCCGGAACACGCGCAGTACATCGAAATACACGGGTCTGGAACCCGTGTCGGCGATCCCATCGAAGCCTCTGCTCTGGGCGCCGTATTCTCCTCCTCCCGCTCTCCGGAAAATCCGCTCCGTCTCGGTTCCGTCAAGACGAACATCGGCCACCTCGAAGGCGCCGCGGGCATTGCCGGACTGGTGAAGACGATTCTCTGTCTCAAAGAGCGGGAACTTGTTCCAACCCTCAACTATCGCACCCCCAATCCGCAGATCCCGTTCGAGGAACTGCGACTCGCCGCCGTCACCGAAACCGGGCCGTGGCCGAATCCCGACGTTCCGCTCTACGCGGGTGTGACATCGGTCGGAATGGGCGGTACGAACTGCCATCTGGTCCTCGGCGAATGGCCGCGCACGACCGCCCCGACCGTCGAGAACGAGCCGGAACAGGCACAGGGTCCGCACGCGTCCGCACTCATCCCCTGGGTCCTTTCCGGACGCGGTGACAAGGCACTGCGCGCCCAGGCGGCCCGACTCCGCGAGCACCTCACGGCCCACCCGGACCTCGACGCCGCCGAGGTCGCCAGGGCCCTGGTCCACGACCGCACCGCCTTCGGCCACCGGGCCGTCCTGACCGGCGCCGACCGGGCCGGACTGCTGACCGCCCTGGACGCGGTCGCCGACGCCGGGGTCACCCAGGCCGCGGTGACCGGCACCACCCCAGCCGCCGCCCGCGAGGCCGTGTTCGTCTTCCCCGGCCAGGGCTCGCAGTGGGCCGGCATGGCCGCCGAACTCCTCGACAGCTCGCCCGTGTTCGCCCGCGTCGTCGAGGACTGCGAGCGCGCGCTCCGCCCGTACCGCGACTGGTCCCTGACCGACGTGCTGCGCGGCCGCCCCGGCGCCCCCGCCCTGGACCGCGACGACGTCGTGCAGCCCGCCCTGTGGGCCGTGATGGTCGGACTCGCCGCGCTGTGGCGGGCGGCCGGGGTCGAGCCCGCCGCGGTCGTCGGCCACTCGCAGGGCGAGATCGCCGCCGCCACCGTCAGCGGCGCCCTCACCCTGGACGACGCGGCCCGATTGATCGCCGTACGGAGCACCGCCCTCGGCGCGCTCGCCGGGCGCGGCGGCGGCATGATGACCGTGTCGCTGCCCGCCGACCGGGTCCGCGGGGACCTGGCCGGATTCCCGCGCCTGAGCGTGGCCGCCGTCAACTCGCCCGGCATGACCGTGGTGGCCGGCGACGGGGACGACCTGGACGCCCTGGCCGCGCACTACGGCGAGGACGTCCGCACCCGCCGCATCCCGGTCGCCTACGCCTCGCACAGCCCGCACGTCGACGCCGTGCGCGACACGCTGCCCGCCGAGCTCGCCGGGATCGCGCCGCGCGCCGGAACCGTGCCGCTGCACTCCACCGTGACCGGCACGGCGCTGGACGGCTCCGAGCTGGACGTCGACTACTGGTTCCGCAACCTCCGCGAACCCGTCGGCTTCGAACCCGCCGTACGGGCCCTGCTCCACGCGGGGCACGAGCTCTTCATCGAGATGAGCCCGCACCCGGTCCTGGCGCTCGCCGTCCAGCAGACCGCGGAGGACGCCGACCTGCCCGTGGCCGCGCTCGGCACCCTGCGCCGCGGCGAGGGCGGGCCGCAGCGCCTGCTGCTCGCGTTCGGCGAGGCGTTCTGTCACGGCGCCGAGGTGGACTGGGACACCCTCCTGCCGGCCCCGCCCGCCGGGACCGCGCGCGCCGAGCTGCCGACGTACGCCTTCCAGCGGCGGCGTCACTGGATCTCCGGGCAGCCCCACGCCGCCCGGGCCCTGGCGCCCACCGCCGCGGTGCTCCCCGAGACCGCCGCGGACACCCCCGAGCCCGAGCAGGGCCTCTCCCTGACCGGACCGGCCGCCCTGGAGCTCGTACGGGCACACACCGCCGCCGTGCTGGGCCACGACTCCGCCGCCGAGGTCGAGCCCCGGCGGACGTTCAAGGAGCTGGGCATCGACTCGGCGATGGTCGTCGAGCTCCGCAACCGGCTCGTCACCGCCACCGGGCGCAGGCTCCCCACCACCGTCGTGTACGACCACCCGAGCCCCGCCCGGCTGGCCGCCCTGCTCGCCGACGCGCGGGACGAGGCCGGGACGGCGCCGGAGGCCCGTACCGGCGAGGACGACCCCGTCGTGATCGTCGGCATCGGCTGCCGCTTCCCCGGCGGGGTGGACTCGCCCGAGGCGCTGTGGCGGGTCGTCGCCGAGCAGCGCGACGTGATCTCGGGCTTCCCGGCCGACCGCGGCTGGGACCTCGACGGCCTCTACCACCCCGACCCGGCCCACGTGGGCACCACGTACGTCCGCGACGGCGGATTCCTGGAAGGCGCCGCGGAGTTCGACGCCGAGCTGTTCGGGATCTCGCCGCGCGAGGCGCTCGCGATGGACCCGCAGCAGCGCGCCTACCTCGAAGTCTGCTGGGAGGCGCTGGAGCGCGCCGGGATCGCCCCGGACTCCCTGCGCGGGACCCAGACCGGCGTGTTCGCCGGTGTCATGGCCCAGGAGTACGGTCCGCGCCTCGGCGAGGCGGGGGCGGGCGCCGCCGGGTTCGGCCTGACGGGAACGACGTCGAGCGTGGCCTCGGGACGCGTCGCCTACACGCTGGGCCTCCAGGGCCCGGCCCTGACCGTCGACACCGCGTGCTCGTCATCGCTCGTCGCCCTGCACCTCGCGGTGCGCGCCGTCCGGTCGGGCGAGTGCTCGCTGGCGCTCGCCGGCGGTGTGACGGTCATGTCGACGCCCGGCATCTTCGTCGAGTTCTCGCGGCAGCGCGGGCTCGCGACCGACGGCCGCTGCAAGTCGTTCTCCGCCGACGCGGACGGCACGGCCTGGGCCGAGGGCGTCGGTGTCCTCGTCGTCGAGCGCCTCTCCGACGCCCGCCGCCTCGGACACACCGTCCTCGCGGTGGTGGCCGGTTCCGCCGTGAACCAGGACGGCGCCTCCAACGGACTCACCGCGCCCAGCGGACCCGCCCAGGAGCGCGTGATCCGCGCCGCCGTCCAGGACGCCGGCGTGACGTTCGCCGGAGTCGACGCCGTCGAGGCGCACGGCACCGGCACGGTGCTGGGTGACCCGATCGAGGCGCAGGCCCTCCTCGCGACGTACGGCACCGAGCGCGACGGGCAGCCCCTCATGCTGGGCTCCCTCAAGTCCAACCTGGGGCACTCCCAAGCGGCCGCCGGTGTCGGTGGCGTCATCAAGATGGTGATGGCGCTCCGCCACGCCGAACTCCCCGCCTCCCTCAATGTCAGCAAGCCCAGCGAGCTCGTCGACTGGGAGACCGGCGGCGTCGAGGTCCTCACCGAGGCCCGGCCGTGGCCCGCCACCGAGGGCAGGGTCCGCCGCGCCGGCGTCTCCTCCTTCGGCATCAGCGGCACCAACGCCCACATCATCCTCGCCGAGGCCCCCGCCGAGCCCCTCGCGCCCGGCAGTGAGGCGGGAGACGGGGACTCCGACCCGCTGTGGGTGCTGTCCGGACGCACCGAACCGGCGCTGCGCGCCCAGGCCACCGCCCTCGTCGAAACGCTCGACGCACTCGACGGGGTGTCCGCGCGCGACCTCGGCCGTGCCCTCGCCACCACCCGTACGGCCCTCGACCACCGCGCGGCCGTCACCGCCGAGGACCGGACGGAGGCCCTCGCGGCGCTGACCGCGCTCGGCCGCGGCGAGCCGCACTCCGCCCTGGCCGTCGGCACGGCGCGCACCGACGACGGTCTCGCCTACCTCTTCACCGGGCAGGGCAGTCAGCGCGTCGGCATGGGACGTGAGCTGTACGAGGCCGAGCCGGTCTTCGCCGCCGCCCTCGACGCGGTGTGCGCCGAACTCGACGCCTGCCGCGCCTCCGTGCCCGGCGTGCCGCCGGTCCGCGAGGTGATGTTCCACGACGCCGAGGCGCTCGACCGGACCGAGAACACCCAGTGCGCCCTCTTCGCCCTCCAGGTCGCGCTGTACCGGCTCCTGGAGCACCGGGGCCTGGCCCCCGACGCCGTGCTCGGCCACTCCATCGGCGAGTTCGCCGCCGCGCACGTCGCCGGGATCCTGACGCTGCCCGACGCCTGTGCCCTGGTCGCCGCGCGCGGCCGGCTCATGCAGGCCCTGCCGTCCGGCGGCGCCATGATGGCCGTCCAGGCATCGCAGGACGAGGTCGGCGCCCTGATCGCCGGCCGCGAGCACGAGGTGAGCATCGCCGCGGTCAACGGCCCCCTGGCCGTCGTCGTCTCCGGCGACGTCGAGGCCGTCGAGGACGTCGCCGCCACGTTCGCCGCCACCGGCCGCAAGACGCGCCGGCTGGTCGTCAGCCACGCCTTCCACTCGCACCGCATGGACGGCATGCTCGACGCGTTCGCCGCCGTCACCGCGCAGGTGCGGTACGCGGAGCCGCGCGTGCCCATGGTGTCCACCGTCACCGGCCTGCCCGTCGAGGTCACCGCCGACTACTGGGTGCGGCAGGTGCGCCGCGAGGTGCGGATGTCCGACGGCCTCGCCGCGCTCCACCGCCTCGGGATGCGGACCTTCCTCGAACTCGGCCCGGACGGCGTGCTGTCGGCCCTGGGCCAGGACTGTCTGGACGACGACGCGCTCGCCTTCGTCCCGGTGCTGCGCCGGGGCCGGCCGGAGCGCCGCACCCTGGCCTCCGCGCTCGGCACCCTGCACGTCCGCGGCCGCGGCCCGGACTGGCGGGCCGTGTTCGGCCCGGGCCGGACGCCCGCGCTGCCCACGTACCCCTTCCAGCGTGAGCGTTACTGGCTCACCGCGCGCGGCACCGAGGGGGCGGCCGGCCACCCGCTGCTCGGCCCGGCCGTCGAGCTCGCCGAATCCGGGCAGGCCGTCCTGACCGCCCGGCTCGGCCGCCGTACGCACCCCTGGCTCGCCGACCACGCCGTCCTCGGCTCGGTCCTGCTGCCCGGCACCGCGTTCCTCGAACTCGCCGCCCGTGCGGGCGCCGAGACCGGCACTCCGCGGGTCGCCGAGCTCACGCTCGTCGCGCCCCTGGTGATCCCCGATGAGGGCCGTACCGAGGTGCAGGTCGTCGTGGCCGCACCCGGCGACGACGGCCGGCGCGCACTGACCGTGCACGCCCGCACCGAGACGCCGGACGGCGCCGTCGGACCGTGGACCCTGCACGCCACCGGCGCGCTCGCCCCGCACGACGGCTCCCCCTCGCCCGCCGCGGCCCGGCCCGCCGACGAGGGCGAACCGCTGCCCGTCGACGGTTGCTACGCCGAACTGGCCTCCTCCGGCTACGCCTACGGCCCGGTCTTCCAGGGCCTGCGCGCCGCCCGGCGGCACGGCTCCGACCTGTTCGCCGAGGTCGCCCTGCCGGCCTCCGTCACCGACGCCGCCTCGTACGGCGTCCACCCGGCGCTGCTCGACGCGGCCCTGCACCCGATCGTCATCACCGCCCTGGAGGACGGCGGACGCCGTCTGCTGCCCTTCTCGTGGCGCGGTGTGACCGTCCACCAGCCCGGCGCCCGTTCCGTGCGCGCCCTGATCACCGGCACGGGACCGGACGCCGTGTCGCTGACCCTGCTCGACGAGTCCCACGCGGTGGTCGCCGAGGTCGAGGAGCTCGTCCTGCGCCCGGTGAGCGACGCCGTGGCCGTGCCGCGCTCGCTCCACCGCCTGGGCTGGAAGCCTGCCGCGGCGGACGGGGAGGAGTCACCGCGCTCCGTCGCCCTCGGCTCGGCCGACCTGGGCGTCGGTCCCCGATACGCCGGTCTCGCGGAGCTGGGACAGGCCGTCGACGCGGGAATGCTCGCCCCGGCGGTGGTCCTCGCGCCGCTCACCGCGTTCACGGACGGCCCGACGCCCGTCGCCGGGTCCCCGGTGCACCGCGCGCTCGGACTGCTCCAGGAGTGGCTGGCCGACGACCGCTTCGCCGACTCCCGCCTGGTGCTCGTCACCCGCGCCGCCGTCGCCACGGCGGCGGACGCCGACGCGGACCCGGACGGCGCGGCCGTGTGGGGTCTGGTGCGCTCGGCGGAGACCGAGAACCCCGGACGGTTCGGACTCCTCGACGTGGAGAACGCCGACGACTGCCGCACCGCGCTGCCGCTGCTCGGCGCGGAGCCGCAGCTCGCCGTGCGGGACGGCGAGCCGCTCGTGCCCCGGCTCGGCCCGGCCGCGGCCGGCGGCACGCTGGTGCCGCCCGCCGGTACGTCCGCCTGGCGCATGGTGGTGCGTGAGCGCGGGACTCTGGACCACCTGGCGCTCGAACCCTTCCCGGAGGCCCTGGCGCCGCTGGGCGACGGTGAGGTCCGGGTCGCGGTGCGCGCCGCGGGCGTCAACTTCCGCGACGTCCTGGGCACGTTGGGCCTCTACCCCGGTGATCCCGGCCCGCTCGGCCTCGAAGGGTCCGGTGTGGTCACCGAGGTCGGTCCCGGTGTCACCGGTCTCGCCGTCGGCGACCGGGTCATGGGGCTCTTCTCCGGGGCGTTCGGTCCGGTCGCCGTCACCGACCACCGGCTGGTCGCGGTCATGCCCGACGCCTGGACGTACGCCGAGGCGGCGTCCGCGCCCATCGTGTTCCTGACGGCCTACCACGCCCTGGTCGACCTCGCCGGTCTCTCGGCGGGCGAGCGCGTCCTGATCCACGCGGCGGCCGGCGGTGTCGGCATGGCCGCCGTCCAGCTGGCCCGGCACCTGGGCGCGGAGGTCTACGGCACGGCGGGTCCCGGCAAGTGGGACGCGCTGCGGGCCCTGGGCCTCGACGACGCGCACCTGGCGTCGTCCCGCACCCTGGACTTCGAGACCGCGTTCGGCGCGGCCGCCGGGGACCGCGGCATGGACGTCGTACTGAACTCGCTCGCCGGCGAGTTCGTGGACGCGTCCCTGCGGCTGCTGCCGCACGGCGGCCGCTTCGTCGAGATGGGCAAGACGGACCTGCGCGACCCGGCCCGGGTCGCGGCCGGCCACCCGGGCGTGGACTACCGCTTCTTCGACCTGCTGCAGGAGCCGGCCGAGCGGATCTCCGAGATGCTCACGGCCGTCCTGCGACTCCTCTCGGCGGGGTCCCTGACCCCGCTGCCGGTCAGCACCTGGGACGTCCGCCGCGCACCGGACGCCTTCCGGTACGTCAGCCAGGCACGCCACATCGGCAAGGTCGTCCTCACCCTGCCCGCGGCCCTCGACCCGGACGGCACGGTCCTGATCACCGGCGCCACCGGCGCACTCGGCGGGCTCGTCGCCCGGCACCTGGTCACCGAGCACGGCGCCCGCCGTCTGCTCCTGGTCAGCCGCCGCGGTCCCGACGCCCCGGGTTCGGAGGAACTCGCCGCCGAGCTCACCGGGTGGGGCGCCGAGGTCACCCTCGCGGCCTGCGACACCGCCGACCGCGACGCGGTCGCGCGGCTGCTCGGCGGCGTACGGCTCACCGCCGTCGTCCACGCGGCAGGCGTGCTCGACGACGGCGTGGTCACCGCGCTCACCCCCGAGCGCCTCGACACCGTGCTCGCCGCAAAGGCCACCGCGGCCCGGCACCTGCACGAACTGACCGCGGACCAGGACCTCTCGGCCTTCGTCCTCTTCTCCTCCGTGATGGGCGTCATCGGCGGCGCCGGCCAGGGCAACTACGCCGCGGCCAACGCCTACCTGGACGCCCTGGCCCAGCACCGCTCGGCGCGGGGCCTCCCCGCGGTCTCCCTGGCCTGGGGCATGTGGGCGGACACCGCGGGGCGGCCGGGCGCCGCCGGAATGGCGGGCAGCCTGTCCGAAGCCGACCGGGTGCGCATCGCCCGGACCGGCCTGGCGCCCATCGACCGGGCCGAGGGCCTGGCCCTGTTCGACGCGGCCCTGCGCCTGGAGTCCGCCGCGCTCGTTCCCGCACCGCTCGACCGGACCGCGCTCGGCGCGCTGGGCGCCCAGCTGCCCACCGTCCTGCGGGACCTGGCCCCGGCCGCCCCGCGACCGGCCCAGGCCTCGCCGGCCGCGGCCGCGCCCCGCGCGACGGAGACCCTGCGCGACCGGCTCGCCGTGCTGAGCGCGGCCGAGCGGGAGGAACTGCTCCTCGACCTCGTACGGGTGCAGACCGCCGCCGTACTCGGCCGGTCCTCCGCGGCCGGCATTCCCGCCGACCGGCCCTTCAAGGACATGGGCTGCGACTCGCTCACCCTCGTGGAACTGCGCAACCGACTGCAGACCGCCGCCGGTCTGCGACTGCCCGCCACCTTCCTCTTCAACTACCCGACACCACTGGCGGTCGTGGCCCAGCTGCACACCGAACTGGCCCCGGCCGAAACGGAATCCGCGACCGGCTCCGACGGTTCGGCGTCCGCGCCCGGCCTGCTCGAACTCGACCGGCTGGAAGCGGCGCTCGGCGAACTGCCGGACGACACCCAGGACGACGTCCGGGCCGAGATCGTCCAGCGGCTCCAGGCACTGGCCGCCCGGGTCCCGGCCCAGCGGTCCCCGGCCGACGACGACCTGTCCGCACGCGTCCAGTCGGCGTCGGTCGACGAACTCCTCGCGTTCATCGACACCGAACTCTGATCCCACGTCCGCGCCGCCGGACCCACACCCTTCTCGTCCTGATCGCTGCGCGCGGCGTGCTCCGGCACGCCGCACGGGCAGCCATGCCCGAACCCCGCGCACGCACGGCTCCACAACGCCTACGGGGGCATCATCACCATGACAACAACGGACAACGACAAACTCGTCGAATACCTCAAGCGCCTCACCGTCGACCTCCACCAGTCCCGTCAGCGGGTCCGCGAGCTGGAGGCGGGCAGCAACGACCCGATCGTGATCGTCGGCATGGGGTGCCGCTTCCCGGGCGGGGTGGACTCGCCGGAGGCGCTGTGGCGGGTCGTCGCCGAGCAGCGCGACGTGATCTCGGGTCTGCCGACCGACCGGGGCTGGGACCTCGACGGCCTGTACCACCCCGACCCGGACCACTCCGGGACGTCGTACGTGCGCAACGGCGGTTTCCTGGACGGCGCCTCCGCGTTCGACCCCGCGTTCTTCGGGATCTCGCCGCGCGAGGCACTGGCGATGGACCCGCAGCAGCGGCTGCTCCTGGAGACGTCCTGGGAGGCGCTGGAGCGGGCCGGCATCACGCCCGGTTCGCTGCACGGCTCGTCGACGGGCGTGTTCCTCGGGGCCATCGCGCAGGAGTACGGTCCGCGCCTCGGCGAGGCGAGTGCGGCGGCCACCGGGTTCGGCCTGACGGGTACCACGTCGAGCGTGGCCTCGGGACGCGTCGCCTACACGCTGGGCCTCCAGGGCCCGGCCCTGACCGTCGACACCGCGTGCTCGTCATCGCTCGTCGCCCTGCACCTGGCGGTCAACGCGCTGCGGTCGGGCGAGTGCTCGCTGGCGCTCGCCGGCGGTGTGACGGTCATGTCGACGCCCGGCATCTTCGTCGAGTTCTCGCGGCAGCGCGGGCTCGCGACCGACGGCCGCTGCAAGTCGTTCTCCGCCGACGCGGACGGCACGGCCTGGGCCGAGGGCGTCGGTGTCCTCGTCGTCGAGCGCCTCTCCGACGCCCGCCGCCTCGGACACACCGTCCTCGCGGTGGTGGCCGGTACGGCCGTGAACCAGGACGGCGCCTCCAACGGACTCACCGCGCCCAGCGGACCCGCCCAGGAGCGCGTGATCCGCGCCGCCGTGCAGGACGCCGGCGTGACGTTCGCCGGGGTCGACGCCGTCGAGGCGCACGGCACCGGCACGGTGCTGGGTGACCCGATCGAGGCGCAGGCCCTCCTCGCCACCTACGGCACCGAGCGCGACGGTCAGCCCCTCATGCTGGGCTCCCTCAAGTCCAACCTGGGGCACTCCCAAGCGGCCGCCGGCGTCGGTGGCGTCATCAAGATGGTGATGGCACTCCGCCACGCCGAACTCCCCGCCTCCCTCAATGTCAGCAAGCCCAGCGAGCTGGTCGACTGGGCCAACGGGGGTGTCGAGGTCCTCACCGAGGCCCGGCCGTGGCCCGCCACCGAGGGCAGGGTCCGCCGCGCCGGCGTCTCCTCCTTCGGCATCAGCGGCACCAACGCCCACATCATCCTCGCCGAGGCCCCGGCGGATCTGTCCGCCGAGGACACGACGCCGGAGGAAGCCGGTCTGGACGGCACGGGACTGCCGTGGCTGGTCTCGGCGCGTTCGTCCGAGGCCCTGGCCGAGGCGGCCGGGCAGTTGGCCGCGCACGTACGGGCGCTGCCGGAGCTCGCCATCGCCGACGTGGCGCGCTCCCTGGCGACCGGGCGCTCCGCCTTCGAGTCGCGGGCCGTGGTCCCCGGCACGGAGGGACGCGACGGACTGCTCGCCGGGCTCGATGCCCTGGCGTCCCGGGAGGTCGAGGGCGAGAACGGGGTGTCCGCCTCCCGTGCCGTGTTCGTGTTCCCCGGGCAGGGCTCGCAGTGGGTCGGCATGGCCACCGGCCTGCTGGACTCCTCGCCGGAGTTCGCCCGCGTGATCGCCGCGTGCGAGACCGCCCTGACCCCGTTCGTCGACTGGTCGCTCACCGCGGTCCTGCGCGGCGAGGACGGCGCCCCCGGCTTCGACCGCGTCGACGTCGTCCAGCCCGCGTCCTGGGCCATGATGGTCGGCCTGGCGTCGCTCTGGCGCGCCAACGGCGTGAACCCGGTCGCCGTGGTCGGACACTCCCAGGGTGAGATCGCCGCGGCGGTCGTCGCGGGCGGCCTGAGTCTGGAGGACGGCGCCCGCGTCGTCGCCCTGCGCTCCAAGGCCCTGCGCGTGCTCTCCGGCGGCGGAGGCATGGCGTCGCTGAGGGTCCCGGAGGCGCAGGCCGAAGAGCTTCTGGGCCCGTGGCAGGGACGTATCTCCGTCGCCGCGGTCAACGGCCCCTCGTCGACCGTGGTCGCCGGACAGCCCGAAGCGCTCGACGAGCTGCTCGCCCAGTGCGAGGCGTCCGGCGTCTGGGCCCGCCGCATCCCCGTGGACTATGCCTCCCACTCCGCCCACGTCGACCAGATCCAGGACACCCTGGCCCGCGAGCTGAAGGACGTCGCCCCCCGTTCGGGCCAGATCGCCTTCCACTCCACCGTGACCGGCGCCGTCCTGGACACCGCCGAGCTCGACGGGGCCTACTGGTTCCGCAACCTCCGCAGCAAGGTGCGGCTCGCCGAGGTCGTGTCCCAGCTCGCCGCCCCCGACGTCGTCTTCGTCGAGGTCAGCGCACACCCCGTCCTCGTCTCCGGCATCACCGAGACCCTCGGCGACTCCGGCGCCGTCGTCGGCACCCTCCACCGCAACACCGGCGGCCTCGACCGCTTCGCCGAATCCGCCGCCGAAGCCTGGTCCCACGGCATCGCCGTCGACTGGGCCACGCTCCTCGCGCCCTACCGTGCCGGCACCGTCGACCTGCCTTCGTACCCCTTCCAGCGTCAGCGGTACTGGCTGGAGCCGGAGCCCGCGTCCACCGACGCCCGCGGGCTCGGTCTGACGTCGGCCGGGCACCCGCTGCTCGGCGCCGTGGTCGAACTGGTCGAGGAGGACCGGCTGGTGTACACGGGGCGGCTCGCCCTCGACACCCAGCCGTGGCTCGCCGATCACGCCGTGCAGGGCACCGTCCTGCTGCCCGGCACCGCGTTCCTGGAGCTCACGATGGCCGTGGGCACACGTGTGGGATGGCGACGGCTCGCCGAGCTCACCCTCCAGGCGCCGCTGGTGCTCCCGCCCGGCGAAGCCGTACAGCTGCGGGTGACCGTCGAGCCGCCGGCCGCGAACGGGCAGCGTGAGCTGGCCGTGCACTCCCGGCCGCAGGACGCCGACGCGAACACCCCGTGGACCCGGCACGCCGCCGCCGTGCTCGACCTCGACGACGACAGCGCCGACTTCGACCTCTCCGAGTGGCCGCCGCCCGGCGCCCAGGAGATCGACGTCGAGAGCCGGTACGACACCCTCTCCGAGGCGGGCTACGACTACGGCCCCGCCTTCCAGGGCCTGCGCGCCGCCTGGCGCTCCGGCCGTGACGTCTACGCCGAGGTCGGCCTGCCCGCCGAGCTGGACGCCACGGCCTTCGGGGTGCACCCGGCGGTCCTGGACGCGGCGCTGCACGCGGTCGGTCTGCTCCGTGAGGACGCCGGCACCGTCCTGCCCTTCTCCTGGTCCGGTGTCACCCGCCACACCGACGGCGTGGACGCCCTGCGGGTGTGGCTCAGCCCGCGGGGCGACGGCGTGACCCTGCGCGTCACCGACGGCGCGGGGAAGCCCGTGCTGTCCGCGGAGAGCGTCACGATGCGGCCGTTCACCGCCGACCTGACGGCCGGACGCGGCACCGACGCGCTGTTCCGCCTCGACTGGCAGCCCGTCACCGCCTCGGCCGACACCGACGTGTGCCTGGTCGCGGACCTGGCCGACGTCCCGGACGAGGTGCCACAGCTGGTCGCCGTACGATGTCCGGTCACCGCACGATGTCCCGGCCCCTCGCAGGACCCCGACAGCACGGGAGCCGGTCTCGCCGCGACCGCCCACGAGGCGGCGCGCTGGGCGCTCGGTCTGGTCCGGGCGTGGCTGGCCGATGCCCGCTTCGCCGGTTCCCGCCTGCTGGTACTGACCGAGGGCGCCGCCGGCCCCGAGATCGACAACCCCGCCCAGGCCACCGTGTGGGGCCTGATCAGGACCGCCCAGTCCGAGCACCCGGACCGCTTCGCCCTGCTGGACACGGACGGGGCGCACGACGCCGGCACCGTGCCCGGGGCCGTGCTCACCGAACCGCAGCTCGCCCTGCGGGCGGGCGCGCTCCTCGCCCCCCGCCTCGTCCGGCACGCCTCCGCCGCCGACCCGGCCGGCTTCGCCACCCCGCTCGACCCGGACGCCACGGTGCTCGTCACCGGCGGAACGGGCGTGCTCGGCGCCTCGGTCGCACGGCACCTGGTCACCGAGCACGGCGCCCGCCGTCTGCTCCTGGTCAGCCGCCGCGGCCCCGACGCCCCCGGCGCCGGGGAACTCGCCGCCGAACTCACCGGGTTGGGCGCCGAGGTCACCCTCGCGGCCTGCGACACCGCCGACCGCGAGGCCCTCGCCCGGCTGCTGGCCGGCGTCCGGCTCACCGCCGTCGTCCACACGGCGGGTCTGCTCGACGACGGCGTGGTCGAGTCGCTGACCGAGGACCGCCTCTCGGCCGTCCTCCGGCCCAAGGTGGACGCCGCCGCGCACCTCGACGAGCTGACGGCGGACCACGACCTCGCCGCCTTCGTCCTCTACTCGTCGGTGGCGGGCGTGCTCGGCAACCCGGGCCAGGCCAACTACGCCGCGGGCAACGTCTTCCTCGACGCGCTCGCCGCCCGCCGCAGGGCCGCCGGGCGCCCCGCCACCTCGCTCGCCTGGGGCCTGTGGGCCGAACGCACCGGTCTGACCGGTCACCTGGACGACGGGACCCTCTCGACGCGCGGCATCGCCCCGCTCTCCACGGAGCAGGGCCTCGGACTCCTCGACCGGGCGCTCGCCGACGACCACCCGATGCTCGTACCGGCCCGCCTCGACCCGGCCTCGCTGCGCTCCGACGCGCTCGCCGGGACGCTGTCGCCGGTGCTGCGTTCCCTGGTGCGGGTCCCGCAGCGGCGCGCCGGCGAGTCGGGCCTGCGCCGCAAGCTCGGCCGGATGTCCGAGGAGGAGGGCCGTCGCCTGCTGCTCGACGTCGTACGCGCCCAGCTCGCCTCGGTCATCGGCAGCGAGTCGACGGACGGGATCGACCCGGACCAGCCGTTCAAGAGCTTCGGCATCGACTCGCTGCTCGCGGTGCAGCTGCGCAACCGGCTCAACTCCGCGACCGGTCTGCGGCTTCCGGCCACCCTGGTCTTCGACCACCCCACGCCGACCGCCGTCGTCGAGTTCACGCTCGCGCTCGCGCGGGAGCGTGCCGAGGGCGCGGCACCCGCGCAGCCCGTCGCCACCGCCGTCCCGCGCACGGACGACGACCCGATCGTGATCGTCGGCATGGGCTGCCGCTTCCCGGGCGGGGTCGAGTCGCCCGAGGCGCTGTGGCGGGTCGTCGCCGAGCAGCGCGACGTGATCTCGGAGTTCCCCGCCGACCGCGGCTGGGACCTGAACAACCTCTTCCACCCGGACCCGGACCATTCCGGGACGTCGTACGTCCGGCACGGCGGGTTCCTCCACGAGGCGGCCGAGTTCGATCCCGCCTTCTTCGGGATCTCGCCGCGCGAGGCGCTGGCGATGGACCCGCAGCAGCGGCTCCTCCTGGAGGTCTCGTGGGAGGCGCTGGAGCGGGCCGGCATCACGCCCGGTTCGCTGCACGGCAGTGACACCGGGGTGTTCGCCGGTGTGATGTACCACGACTACGGGGGTGGCGGCCGGCTTCCGGAGGAGGCCGAGGGCCACTTCCTCACGGGCACCGCGGGCAGTGTCGCCACCGGCCGGGTGGCCTACACGCTGGGCCTCCAGGGCCCGGCCCTGACCGTCGACACGGCGTGCTCGTCGTCGCTGGTCGCCCTGCACCTCGCGGTGCGCGCCCTGCGGTCGGGCGAGTGCTCGCTCGCGCTGGCGGGTGGTGCCGCGGTGATGTCCACGCCGAACACGTTCATCGAGTTCTCGCGGCAGCGGGGTCTCGCGGCGGACGGCCGCTGCAAGTCGTTCTCCGCCGACGCGGACGGCACGGCCTGGGCCGAGGGCGTCGGTGTCCTCGTCGTCGAGCGCCTCTCCGACGCCCGCCGCCTCGGACACACCGTCCTCGCGGTGGTGGCCGGTACGGCCGTGAACCAGGACGGCGCCTCCAACGGACTCACCGCGCCCAGCGGACCCGCCCAGGAGCGCGTGATCCGCGCCGCCGTCCAGGACGCCGGCGTGACGTTCGCCGGGGTCGACGCCGTCGAGGCGCACGGCACCGGAACCGTCCTCGGCGACCCGATCGAGGCACAGGCCCTCCTCGCCACCTACGGCACCGAGCGCGACGGGCAGCCCCTGCTGCTCGGCTCCCTCAAGTCCAACCTCGGCCACGCACAGGCCGCCGCCGGTGTCGGCGGCATCATCAAGATGGTCATGGCGATGCGCCACGCCGAACTCCCCGCCTCCCTCAACGTCGGCAAGCCCAGCGAGCTCGTCGACTGGGAGACCGGCGGCGTCGAGGTCCTCACCGAGGCCCGGCCGTGGCCCGCCACCGAGGGCAGGGTCCGCCGCGCCGGCGTCTCCTCCTTCGGCATCAGCGGCACCAACGCCCACATCATCCTCGCCGAGGCCCCGGCGGATCTGTCCGCCGAGGACACGACGCCGGAGGAAGCCGGTCTGGACGGCGCGGGACTGCCGTGGCTGGTCTCGGCGCGTTCGTCCGAGGCCCTGGCCGAGGCGGCCGGGCAGTTGGCCGCGTTCGTACGGGCGCGGCCCGCGCTGAGCACCGCCGATGTGGCCCGCTCGCTGGCGACCGGGCGCTCCGCCTTCGAGTCGCGGGCCGTGGTCCCCGGCACCGAGGGACGCGACGGACTGCTCGCCGGCCTGGACGCCCTGGCCGCCGGGGAGATCGAAGCCGTCACCTCGGCCGTCACCGGTGCGAAGCCGGGCCGCACGTCGAGTGCTCCCGTGGTGTTCGTGTTCCCGGGGCAGGGCTCGCAGTGGGTCGGCATGGCCACCGGCCTGCTGGACTCCTCGCCGGAGTTCGCCCGCGTGATCGCCGACTGTGAAGCGGCCCTGACGCCCTTCGTCGACTGGTCGCTCACCGCGGTCCTGCGCGGCGAGGACGGCGCCCCCGGCTTCGACCGCGTCGACGTCGTCCAGCCCGCCTCCTGGGCCATGATGGTCGGCCTCGCCGCCCTGTGGCGCGCCAACGGCGTGAACCCCACGGCGGTCGTGGGCCACTCCCAGGGTGAGATCGCCGCGGCGGTCGTCGCGGGCGGTCTGAGCCTGGAGGACGGCGCCCGCGTCGTCGCCCTGCGCTCCAAGGCCCTGCGCGTCCTCTCCGGCGGCGGAGGCATGGCCTGGCTCAGCGTCCCGGAGGCGCAGGCGGAGGAACTCCTCACCGCGTGGAGCGGACGCGTCTCGGTCGCGGCGGTCAACGGCCCCTCGTCGACCGTGGTCGCCGGACAGCCCGAGGCACTGGACGAGCTGCTCGCCCAGTGCGAGGCGTCCGGCGTCTGGGCCCGCCGCATCCCGGTGGACTACGCCTCCCACTCCGCCCACGTCGACCAGATCCAGGACATCCTCGCCCGTGAGCTGAAGGACGTCGCCCCCCGTTCGGGCCGGGTCGCCTTCCACTCCACGGTGACCGGTGGGCTCCTGGACACGGCCGAGCTGGGCGCGTCGTACTGGTTCCGCAACCTCCGCAGCAAGGTGCGGCTCGCCGAGGTCGTGTCCCAGCTGTCGGCGCCCGGCGTCGTCTTCGTCGAGGTCAGTGCCCACCCCGTCCTCGTCTCCGGCATCACCGAGACCCTCGGTGACACGGGCGCCGTCGTCGGCACCCTCCACCGCAACACCGGCGGCCTCGACCGCTTCGCGGAATCCGCCGCCGAAGCCTGGTCCCACGGCGTCGCCGTCGACTGGACGACGCTCCTCGCGCCGTACGACACGCACGTCGTCGAGCTCCCGTCGTATCCGTTCCAGCGCCGGCACTTCTGGCTCCTGAACGAGCCGACCGCCGCTCCGCGTGACACGTCGCGGCGGGTGGACCGGGCCGCCGAGCCGGCCGGTCTGCTGGGCGTCCGGCTGCCGTCGTCGCCGCTCGCACAGGCGCAGTTCGCCCCGCGCCTCGACGCGGTGGCGCACCCCTGCCTGGGTGACTTCGTGGTCGGCGGGCGGCCGGTGGTCAGCGCCGGTGTGCTCGTGGAGTCGCTGGTCGAGGCGGTCACCGAGCTCGCCGGGCCGGGTCCGGTGTCCGTCGAGGACCTGGAACTCCCCGTCGACCTGGTGCTGGAACCGGTCGGCGCCGACCCGTCGGCGGCCGGTGCCGAGCGTGCCGCCCAGCTCATCGTGGACGGGGGCCTGTTCCGCTACTACGCCCAGGACGTCTCCGGCACCTGGCAGCTGCACGCGCAGGGCCGGGCCACGGCGGGTGCGCCGGCCGCGCCCACGGTCACGCTCGCCCCGGTGGGTTCGGGCCGTGAGCTGACGGGCGACGAGCTGTACCGGCTGCTGTGGCAGCGCGCCCTGTACCTGGGCTCCGCCGCCCGCTGGGTGGAGCGGATCCGGCTCGGCCGGGGCGAGGCCACCGCCGAGATCCGTTCCGCGCTGCCCGGCGAGGCGGAGGGGTACCTGATCCACCCCGGTCTCGTCGACGCCATGTTCCAGACGGCGCTGGCCTGCTTCCCGACGGACGGACCGGCCCTGGTGCCGGCCGGTCTCGACCGCTTCGTGCACTACGACCGCGGTGGGGCCCAGGAAGGGCTTCGCTGTCATGCCGAACTGTTCGAGGGCGGTACGCGGGCGCGCATCCGGCTCATCACCGCGCAGGGCCGGCTGGTCGCCGAGGCCTGCGGCGTGCGCTTCGTCCCGGCCCTGAACCGGCCGGTGGCGGAGCCGGCCGTGGCCCCCGCGCCCGCGGCCGACCGGGTGTCCCCGGTCACGCCGGAGCCGGTGCGTCGAGCCGTGGTTCCGGCGGCCCCGGCGCTCGCCCCCGTCGAAGCGCCCGAGGTCACACCGGCCGTGGCGCCCGAGGCGGTGCGCGCCCTCGTGACGCGGACCGTCGCGCAGGCCCTCGGCACCGTGGCGGCCCGGCTCGACGCCGGGCAGTCCCTGCAGGCCCTCGGCCTGGACTCGCTGATCGCGATGAAGATCCGGACGGCGCTGAACCGGGAGTTCGACGTCCTGCTGCCGATGACGGCGTTCCTCAACGGCCGGAGCACCGAGGACATCGCCGGGGACGTGCTCGACGCCCTCGGCGCGGGAGCCGGGGAGGAATCGCCGGAGACGTACTCCGAGCCCCCCGCGTCCTCGTCCGCCGACGACACGGAGCGGTACGAGCCGTTCGGCCTGACCGACCTCCAGCAGGCGTACCTCGTCGGCCGTGGTGACGCCTTCGAACTCGGCAACACCTCGACGTACTTCCAGATCGAGATCGACCTGGAGAACGTGGACCTGGACCGGCTCGGCGCGTCCTTCCGGGCGATGGTCGAGCGGCACGACATGCTGCGGGCCGTCTTCACCGACGAGGGCGAGCAGCGCGTCCTGCGCGAGGTCCCGGCCTATGTGATCCGTGAGGGAGATGTCTCCGCCCTGGCCCCGGCCGAGCGCGAGGCGGCGCTGGTCGCCGTCCACGAGGAGATGCGGCACCAGGTCTTCGACACCGCCCGCTGGCCGCTGTTCGACGTGCGGGTGACCCGGGTCGACGACCGGGTGATCCGGCTGCACGCCGGCTTCGACGCCCTGATCATCGACGGTTTCAGCACGTCGATCCTGTTCAAGGAGTGGGCCGCGACCTACCGCGGTGAGGAGCTGCCCGAGCTGGAGCTGCGCTACCGGGACTACGTGCGGCAGGCCCGCGAGCTGGATCACGGGCCCGAGTACGACCGGGCGGTCGCCTACTGGCGGGACCGGCTCGACACCCTGCCGGCGGCGCCCCAGCTGCCGCTTGCCGTGGCCCCGTCGAGTCTGGACCGGCCGGTGTTCAACCACCGTGGTGCGACGCTCCCCAAGGAGGAGTGGGACCGGTTCAAGGAGCACGCGGCGGCGGCCGGGGTCAGCCCCTCGGCGGCCCTGTGCACCGCGTACGCGCAGGTGATCGCGGAATGGAGCGCCACGCCCGACTTCTCGCTGAACCTGCTGTACTTCAACCGGCTGCCGCTGCACCCGCAGGTCGGCGACGTGATCGGCAACTTCTCGACCACGCTGATGCTGGAGATCCGCGACGCGGCCGACGACACGTTCGCCGCCCGGGCCGAGGACGTGCAGGCCCGGCTGTGGAGCGACATGGAGCACAGCCAGGTCAGCGGTGTGCAGGTGCTCAGGGAGCTGAACCGGGCGCGTGGCGCCTCGGTGCGGGCCGCCGCGCCGGTGGTCTTCACGAGCCTGGTGAACTTCGCGGGCCGGCAGGACACCGAGCGGCGCGGGGTCGTCCAGTACCTTGCCGGGATCGGTGAGAACGGCCGTCAGGTGAGCAGCTCGGTCCGTACGCCGCAGGTGTGGCTGGACCACCAGGCGGTCGAGGAGGCCGGTGAGCTCGTCCTGAACTGGGACGTGATCGAGGAGCTGTTCCCGGCGGGCTGTGTGGACGCCATGTTCGCCGCGTACCAGCGGATGCTGCACGAGCTCGCGGGTGACCCGGCGGCCTGGCAGCGGCCCCGGCCGGTGCTCGTCCCCGCGGCCGATCTGGACGTACGGGCCGAGGCCAACGACACCGACGGGCCCGTGCCCGACGGGCTGCTGCACGACGCGGTGCTCGCCCAGGCGCAGGCCACGCCCGACGCGCCGGCCGTCATCTCTCCGGCGCTGACCCTGACGTACGGAGAGCTCGACCGCAGGTCGAACCAGGTGGGGCACGCGCTGCGGACCCGGGGAGCCGGTCCCGGCGACCTGGTGGCGATCGTCATGGACAAGGGCTGGGAGCAGGTCGTCGCGGCGCTCGGCATCCTGCGGTCGGGGGCGGCGTACGTCCCGATCGACGCGCGGGTGCCCGTCGAGCGGCTCCACGTGCTGCTCGACAGTGCCGGGATCAGCCAGGTCGTCACCCAGCCGTGGGTGGACGAGACGGCGCAGTGGCCCGAGGGCGTGGTCAGGACCGTGGTGCGGGCCGAGGACGCGGGTGAGGAGAGCCCGCTCGGCGAGTCCGGTGCGAAGCCCGGCGACCTGGCCTACGTGATCTTCACCTCGGGCTCCACCGGCCTGCCCAAGGGCGTCATGATCGAGCACGGCGCGGCCCTGAACACGGTGGTCGACGTCAACGAGCGCTACGGCGTCACCGCGGCGGACCGGGCCCTCGGACTGTCCGCGATGCACTTCGACCTGTCGGTCTACGACGTGTTCGGACTGCTCTCGGTGGGCGGTGCCCTCGTCCTGCCCGAGCCGGCCGCGCACCGCGAGCCCGCCCGCTGGGCGGAACTCGTCACCGAGCACAAGGTGACGATCTGGAACAGCGTGCCCGCGCTGATGGAGATGTTCACCGAGCACGCCCTGTCGAACGGTCTCACCGGGCTGCCGGTGCGGCTGGTCATGATGAGCGGCGACTGGATACCGGTGTCGCTGCCCGGACGGATCCGGCTCCTCCTGCCGGACGCCGAGCTGTGGAGCCTCGGCGGCGCCACGGAGGCGTCGATCTGGTCGATCCTGCACCCCATCGGTGACGTCGCGGACGACTGCGTGAGCATCCCGTACGGCAAGGCGATGCGTAACCAGCGGTTCCACGTGCTCGACGCCTCGATGCGGCCGTGCCCCGTGTGGGTGCCGGGCGACCTGTACATCGCGGGGGTCGGTCTGGCCCGCGGCTACCTGAACGACGAGGCGAAGACCCGCGCCGCGTTCCTGCACCACCCGGTCACCGGCGAGCGGCTCTACCGCACCGGCGACATGGGGCGCTTCCTGCCGGACGGCAGCATCGAGTTCCTCGGCCGTCTCGACTCGCAGGTGAAGATCCAGGGCTATCGGATCGAGCTCGGCGAGGTGGAGTCCGGGCTCACCCAGTGCGAGGGGGTGCGCAGCGCCGCGGTCGTCGCGGCGGGCGAGCAGCACGGGCCGAAGCGGCTGATCGCGTACGTCGTCCTCGACGAGGGGCGCGACGACTCGGAGCAGCAGATCACCGAGGCGCTGCGCCGGGTGGTCCCGGCGCACCTGGTGCCGCAGCGGGTCCTCGTCCTGGACGAACTGCCGCTCAGCGACAACGGGAAGGTCAACCGGGCGGCCCTGCCCGCACCGGACGAGGTCGCCGCGGAGGGCGCCGGCTTCGTGGCGCCGCGCGACGAGGTGGAGCGCCGGCTCGCGGAGATCTGGGCGGAGTTCTTCGGCGTGACCGAGATCGGGGTGACCGCGAGCTTCTTCGACCTCGGCGGGGACTCGCTGCTCGCGGTGCGTCTGATGGCCCGGATCGCGCGCGGTCTCGGCCGCAGCCTGCCGCTGTCCACCCTCTTCTCCCGGCCGACGATCGAGCTGCTCGCGCAGGCGGTCCGGGAGGCCGGCAGCGGCGAGGTCGGGCGCGGGGCGCTGGTGCCGGTGCGCACGGGCGGTGCGCGGACGCCGCTGGTGTTCGTGCACCCGGTCGGCGGTGACGTGCTCTGCTACGCGGAGCTCGCCGAACTCCTCGGCGACGACCAGCCGTTCTACGCGCTGCAGCTGCCGGACACCGAGCTGGACGGTGTCGAGGCCATGGCCGCCCACTACGCGGCCGCGGTCCGGGAGGCGCTGCCGGAGGGTCCGTACCGGCTCGGCGGCTGGTCGATGGGCGGGGTGATCGCCCTGGAAATGGCGGCCCAGCTCACCGCGGCGGGTGCCGAGGTGGAGCTCCTGACCGTGATCGACCTGATGGTGGAGCCCGGTCCGGCCGAGGGGGCGCCCGTCTCCGACGAGACGCTGCTGTCCTGGTTCGCCCGGGACCTCGCGGGTCTGGCCGGTGTGGAGTGGGAGCTGCCGGCCGAGGCCTTCGACGGCCGTCCGCCGGTGGAGGTGCTGCACGCCGAGGCGCGGGCCGCGGGGGCGCTGTCCGAGGACATCGACCTCGACACGCTGAGCGGGATCGTCGGCAGGTTCCGGAGCAACTACCGGGCCCTGCTGCGTCACACGCCCAGCGCCTTCGCGGGGCGCGTGGTGTCGCTGCGGGCCGCGGACGGCGGTGCGACGGTCGAGACCGCGAACCGCTGGATGCGGTACTTCCCCGGTGACGCGACCCTCGTGGACGTGCCCGGCGACCACTACACGGTGATGCGCGGCGAGCGGCTGCGCGTCCTGGCCGGCGAGCTGCGCCGGGTGCTCGACGCGCACTGACCCGAACCGGCCGGGCCGCCCGCGGGCGGCCCGTCCGGCCTCCAGGACCGGGGTCTGCCCGGTCACCCCGGACCGGGTGCACACCCGGTCCGCCCCCGGACGGGGTGCGCCCCCGTTCCGGCCCGGACCGGGTCCGCCCCGGTCCGGCCGATTCACCCCGGACCGGTCCCGCGGTTCCGCGGGCTCCAGGTCCAAGAGACGAGGACACTCGGTATGCGAATAGATCAGGCCGACCCGACGCGTCGGCCGACGAGCACCCTGCCGGCGTCCGTGCCGGTCGCCGTCGTCGGGGCGGGCCAGTCCGGGCTCGCCGCCGCGTACCACCTGCGGCAGGCCGGGATCCGGTGCGTGCTGCTCGACGCGGGGAGCGAGGTCGGCGAGACCTGGGATCGGCGCTGGGACACGCTCAGGCTGTTCACGTCCGCGCAGTTCTCCGGACTGCCGGGCCTCCCCTTCCCCGGCGACGCGGCGCATTACCCCGGCAAGGACGAGGTGGTGACGTACCTGCGGGAGTACGCCGAGCGGTTCGACCTCCCGGTGCTGACCGACCACCGGGTGCTGTCGCTGCGCAGGGACGGCGACGGCTATCTGCTGACCACCGCGCACGGCGAGTGCCGGGCCGGCCAGGTCGTCATCGCGACCGGCGCGTTCGGCACGGCCCGGGTCCCGGACTTCGCCGCCGGGCTGAGCCCGGATGTGCCCACCCTGCACACCAGCGAGTACCGGAGCGCCTCCCAGGTGCCGCCGGGCACCGTGGTCGTCGTCGGCGACGGCAACTCCGGCCGGCAGATCGCCGCGGAGCTGTCCGAGACCCACACCGTGGTCCTCAGCTGCAGCGAGGCCGTGTCGCCGCCCCTGCCGCAGACGGTCGTCGGCCGGGACATGTTCTGGTGGATGAGCGTCCTCGGCGTGATGAGCCTGCCGGTGAGCATGCAGGCGCCGGACCCGGTCGTCGGCGACCGGGTGCCCGGTCTCGTCGCCGCGGGCCGGATGCGGACGGTGGGCCGGATCACCGCGGCCGAGGGTGCCGAGCTGCTGGTCGCGGACGGGGAGCGCGTGAAGCCGTCCGCGGTGATCTGGGCGACCGGCTACCTCACCGACTGGAGCTGGCTGGACCCGGAGATGCTCGACGAGGAGGGGCAGCCCCGGCACACCGAGGGCACGGGGGTGCTGCCCGGCAGCCACTACCTGGGCCTCTACCGGATGCGTACCCGCGGCTCGGCGCTGATCGGCTTCGTCGGCGCCGACGCCGAGCGCGCGGCGGCGGCGATCACCGCCGCCGACCGGAACAGCACGATCTCCTCCCCCACGGCAGAAGGTGAGCCGGCATGACGACCGCCGCCACGACGGAACTCGACGTCCTGGGCGCCCTGTTGGCGTTCGACTTCATCGGGTTCGCGCAGAAGTCCGCGACGCTCGACCCCACCGACCCGCAGTACGGGCAGGCGGTCGGTGCCGCGTTCGGGCTCGCGGCCCGCCGCCGCTTCCCGCAGGGCGCGACGGCGCCGGAGATCAGCGGGTACGTCGCGGAGTTCCTCGGCTCGCTGGAGGCCGGGGCGGAGGACTTCGACCCGGCGGCCCTCGAACGCCTGGTCGCCGAGGGCCTGAGCGGCGGGACGGCGGGGGGCGGTGAGCACCTGGACCCCGAGAGGACGATGCAGGCGCGCCTGGTCCTGACGCTCCGCTGGGTACGGGAGCTGGGCCTCGGCCCCGACGGTCAGCGGGAACTCCTCGCGGAGGCCCTGCCGGCGGTCTGAGACGTACGGGAGGCGGCGCCCCGGTGACCCGGGGCGCCGCCTTCGTGCTCGGTGGCGGAGTGCCGCGTTCGTCTTCGCTCCCGGGACGCCGCCTCCGCTCTCAGTCCCGGGACGTCCCGGACCCCTCCGGTGCCCAGACGTCCAGTGCGCCGTCCCCGTACAGGCTGCGGACGGCCCGCTTGTCGTACTTGCCGACGCTGGTCTTGGGCACGGCGTCCACGAAGGACCACCGCTCCGGGATCCACCAGCGCGCCACGCGCCCGCTGAGGAACGCTCGCAGTTCGTCCCCGCCGACCCCGGCTCCGGGCACCAGCGACACGCAGGCCAGGGGGCGTTCCTCCCAGCGGGGGTCGGGCACTCCGACCACGACCGCCTCCAGGACGGCGGGGTGCTCGATGATCGCGTTCTCGAGCTCGATGGTGGAGATCCACTCACCGCCGCTCTTGATGCCGTCCTTGAGTCGGTCGCTGACCACCACCCAGCCGCCCGGTTCGATCACGCCGAGGTCGCCGGTGCGCAGCCAGCCGTCGTGGAACTTCTCCGGGGAGTCCTCGGTGTTGAAGTACGAGCCGGTGACCCAGGGTCCGCGCAGCTCCAGTTCGCCCACCGAGGTGCCGTCCCAGGGCTGTTCGGTGCCGTCCTCCGCGATCAGCCGGACCTCCACGAAGGGCATCACGCGGCCGCTCTTGGCGAGCCACTGGACCTCCTCCTCGTCGGGGGTGCCGTGCGGCGGGACGGCGAAGGTGGCGAGGGGGCTGGTCTCGGTCAGCCCCCAGCCCTGCTTCAGGCGGACGCCGTAGCGGTCCTTGAGCCGCGCGAGCAGGGCGCGCGGCGGGGTCGCGCCGCCGCAGCCCGCGAGCCGTACGGCGCTCAGGTCCAGCGGGTGCTCCTCGCCGTGGTGGACCAGGCTGTTCCAGATGGTGCAGATCGCCGCGACCGCGGTGGGCCGCTCCTCGTTGATGATGCGGGCCAGGTCCGGGGTGTGCAGCTGCCGGCCGTTCATGATCAGGTCGGAGCCCGCCAGCCAGGCGGCGTACGGCCAGCCCCAGGCGTTGGCATGGAACATGGGCACGATCGGCAGGACGCGGTCGCCGTCGTGCATCGCGAATCCGGCGCCGGCGGAGACGCCGAGCGTGTGCAGGGTGATCGAACGGTGGCTGTAGGCGACGCCCTTGGGGTTGCCGGTGGTGCCGGTCGTGTAGCAGAGCGCCGCCGCCTCCCGCTCGTCCAGGTCCGGCCAGTCGTAGCCGGGCCGCTCGGCGGCGAGGAGCGCGTCCCAGCGGTGTACGGCGATGTGCGCGGGCAGGTCCGGCTCCGGGGCGTCTCCGATGACGACGACGTGCCGCACGCTGCCCAGCCGGTCCCGCAGAGGTCCGAGCATGTCCAGGAGGGTCGCGTCGACCAGGAGGACGGCGTCCTCCGCGTGTTCGACGATGTAGCCCAACTGGTCCTGGTGGAGGCGCAGGTTGAGGGTGTGCAGCACCGCCCCCATGCTCGGTACGGCGAGGTAGGCCACCAGGTGCTCGGGGGTGTTCCAGGCCAGGGTGGCGACCCGCTCGCCGAGTTGTACGCCGAGGCGGGCGAGGGCGGCGGCGAGCTGTTCGGCCTGGCGGGCGATGTCGGCGAAGGACTGTAAGGACCGTGCGGTCGGTCCGTCGGCACATCGCACCACCCGGCTGTCCCCGTAGACGCGTTGTCCGTGCGCGAGGATGTCGCGAACCAGCAGTTCGCGGTCCTGCATCGTGCTCTTCATGGTGCGGCCCCTCGGAAGTGCGCGGTGGGATGGGGAGGTACTGCGGGATTGCGGAAGCTCGTCGGGATGTGGAAGCACTGCGGAAGCCCGGCGGGACCGACGGAAGCCCGGCGGGAACGCCGAAGCCGGCCCCGTACGGCGGAGCCGGCTCTGACGGAGGGTGGCGGCGGCGCACCGCCGCCACCGGTCGCGGTCCGGCCGTCGGCCGGATCAGCCCAGGTACTGGATGTCACCCAGCAGCGAGCTGCTGACGTGGTCGTGGTCCAGGAGGTTGACGCGGGCGTTCATCTTGCCGCTGCCGCCCACGAAGGCGTAGTTGCCGCTGCCGCCGATGATCTTGAACGTCCCGGACGGGTAGACCATGGTGTCCGCCGTCAGCGGCGCGGAGAGCGTGTAGCTGATGGTGAGCTTGTCACCGTCGGCCTCGATCATCGTCGCCGTGCCCTTGATGTCGTACTTCCCGGGGATCGTGGCGGTGCACACGACCTCGTCCTGGGTCCAGGTGGCGCTGGTGACCGGCTTGCCGACGGAGGTTCCCTTCCCGGTCACCTTGTAGCCGTTGCATCCCACGGTGTCGGGATGCGTGGTCGCGACCACCGCGAAGTTGTTGGTGATGTTGACCGTCGGTTCGTACGTCTCGGCGGCGACGGACGCGCGGCCGGTCTCGGCGGCGAAGGTGACGCCGGCCGTCCCGCCGGCGATCAGTACCGTTCCGGCCATCACGCCCGCTATGCGCGCGGACCAGTGGCGGGCAACTCTTCCCATGTTCTCCCCCGAACTTGTCAGATGCCCAACTAGGCCCATTTACAGGGCTGTTGGGGACAAGTTTCCCCGATCGGGGGCCCTTCCGTCGAGGCATTCGCGCCACTGGCGTTGCGGACGGAGAAGCGGAGCCGGCCTCGCCGGGGGCGAGGCCGGCCCGGGGCGGCGGGCGGGGACGGTCGGCCGTCACCCGCCCGACTGCGGACCTAGGTCAGATCTGCCACCGGAAGCCCATGCTGCCGTCCAGGTTGGCGCTGACGTGCGCCTTGTCCAGCAGGTTGACCGAGGCGTTCATCTTGCCGCCGCCGACGGCCTCGTCGAAGCTTCCGGTGCCGCCGGTGATCGTGAACGTGCCGGTCGGGTACACCAAGTTGTCCGAGGTCAGCGGCGCGCTGAGGTGGTAGGTGAAGAAGAGCTGGTCACCGTCGGCCTCGGTGATCGTCACCGACCCGTTGATGTCCCACTTGCCGGGGACGGTGGCGGTACACGCGTCCTCCTTCTGCGACCAGGTGCCGCCGCCGGTGATCCGGTTGCCGGTGACGGTCCCCGAACCGACCACCTTGTAGCCGTTGCAGCCCGTGGCGTCGGGGTGCGTGGTGGTGACCACCCCGTAGTTCCCGAGGCCCGTGAACGCGGTGGCCCCGGGCGGGGTCGTCGCGGCGTTCGAGACTCCGGTCGTGCCGCCGACGATCAGAGCCGCGCCGGCCATCACGCCCGCTATGCGCGCCGAACGACGGTGAGCAATCCTTGCCATGTTGATCCCCCGCACTTGTCAGTTCTTGACGAACTCGGCCTTCTTTTTAGGCCGTTGCGGACAGTTTCCATGATCGGGGGCCGTTCCGTAGAGGAATTCAGGCCAATATTTCCGGAACCCGGTGACCTTCTTCCTGTATGCGGACGGCCCCCTTCCATGTCTGCGCCGGACGCGGCTAGTTGACCGTCCCCCTCCTTGTTGGCATGGTGGACAACAAGCTGTTGTCCACCATGCCAACAAGGAGGTGCCGTGCCCGCCGCACGACGCCGGCGCACCCCTGACCAGGCACGTGCCGAGATCCTGGACGCCGCCACCGAACTCATCGCGCGGTACGGGCCCGACGGCGTCGGACTCCGCCGGGTCGCGGAGGCGGCCGGGGTGACGCACGGGCTCGTCACGCACTACTTCGGGACCTACCGCGCCCTGGTGCGCGCCGTCCTGGAACGCGAGAACGAACGCAAGCGGGAGCTCGTACGGGAACGGATGCGCGCCGACGGCAGCGTCCCGTACGCGAACGGCATGACGGAGGTGCTCTTCGAGATCCTCGCCGACGAGCGCTACGTCCGGCTCTGGACGTGGTCGCAGCTCCACGGCTGGGACGACGGAACCGCCCCCGACTCCCCCACGAACCTCTCCCGCCTCGTCGACGTGATCGAGGAGGGCGTCCGCTCGGTGCTCCCCCCGCCCGAGGGGCCCGACCGGGCGCGGATCGAGAGGGTCGTCCTGCTCGCCATGTCCGGCGCGTACGGCTACGCCCTCGGGCGCCGCTACTGGCTCACCGACCTCGGGCACGACCCCGACCTGCCCGGTCACGACGCCGCCTACCGCACAGCACTCTCCTCTGTTCTCGCCGCCTATCTCGGAGGGCTGACGCCATGACCCCGCACGAGCTGGACATCCTCGCCTCGGACCGGGAGCGTTCCGGCGCCGAGGAGCGCCTGCGGGCCGCCGTCGAGAACGGCCGGCTCCCGCTGGCGGATCTGTCGGCGCGGCTCGACGAGGTGCACGCCGCGCGCACCCGGGGCGACCTGGAGGAGGCCTGCCGCGGCCTGCCGCTCCCCGGTCCGCGGGACGCGCTCGTGGTGGACCGGGCACCGAGCTCGCGCGGTCTCGTCGTCGGTGTCTTCGGCGGCTTCGAGCGCAAGGGCGCCTGGGTGGTGCCGCCCAGGATGACGGTCTGGTCGATGTGGGGCGGCGGCAGGATCGACCTCACGGAGGCGCGGTTCAGCAGTCAGGACACCGAGATCCGCGCCGTCGCCCTGTGGGGCGGCACCAGGATCGTCGTCCCGGAGGACATCGAGGTCGAGGTGCGGGGCTTTGGACTCTTCGGCGTCTTCGACAAGCGCGCCGCCCGGCGGACCGGGAAGCCGGGCACACCCCGGGTCGTGATCAGGGGACTGGCCCTGTTCGGCGCCGTCGTCACCCGCGACAAGAAGAAGTAGGACGGCCGACGGGGGCCGCCGTCCGGACATGGGTGCCGGCACGGATGGACGAGGCCCGGGGGATCACCGAGAATTCCGGGGATCCCCGAGAACCAGGAAAGTCCGTCGTCATGCTGTTCGCCGTCGCCGCCTTCGGCATCGCGCTCCTCGCCGTCACCCTGTGGTGCTCCGTCACCGTCCTCCGGATGAAGGACCTGCCCGGGTGGCGCCGGGCCTTCCCGCTCGTCTGCCTCCTCGCCGCCTCGGCGGCCAGTGCGCTCCGCGCCGTCGGCATCCCCGAGGTGGCGGGCGCCGTCGCCTTCCCGCTGAACCTCGCGGCCCTCGTCGTGGCCCTGTCGGAGACGCGCGCCGCCCGCCGGCGCGGCGAGGCCCCGGCACGGGGCTGAACCGGCCCCACCGGACGACCGGCCGGACGGTCACACGAGGACCGCCCCCACGACGGCCGCCGAGGCCACGGCGATCAGGGTCAGGACGTTGAGGGCGATCTCCCACCGCCACCCGCGGCGTTCGGCCTCGGCGTCCAGCGTGAAGAGGGACGGGTCGCCGGGCGCGTACCGGATCGCGACGTCCCGGCCGTACGAGCCGGCCGGGTCCGGCAGACCCGCGTCGCAGTAGGCGGTGACCGCCGCGCCCTCACGGGTGGTGAACGAGACGACGGGCATCACGGTGGTGGAGGTGTGACCGTCGTCGTCGGTGCTGACGCGCCTGAGCACGGCGGTGACGCGCCCGGGCACGGCGGTCAGGGACGCCAGCGTGTCGAGGCGGCGCCGTGCGTGGCGCACGTTCCCGGGCAGGTGGTACGCGCCGGAGACCGCCCACGGCCAGCCGAAGCCGAACAGGGCCCAGGGCCAGCCCCGTTCGATCGCGGTGACGACCACGGGACCGGCGTACACGAGGAAGGCGGCGAAGTTCGGCCAGCCGAGTCCTCGTCCGGCTCCGTCGAGGTTCGAGGTGAAGCGGTAGGCGTGCGGCCTGCCCCGCGGGTAGCGGACGCCGATCTCGCGGCCCGTCCAGGCCGTGGAGATCCGCTCGCCGCGCTCGCCGTCGTTGGTCACGGTGAACTCCCGCCCGGTGGAAGGGTCGCGGAAGGAGACGACCACGGATATCCCGTCGCTCGGGGAGCTCCCGTGCCGGGGCTCGCTCACCCTCTCGATCCGCCCCACGGCCGTGACCGTCCGCTGGGCCCGGGTCCTCCCGGCCAGCGCACGCCCGTACCCGATCAGCGCCGCCGCGCCGAACACCCCGCACCACAGCACGAGATACCCGTGCAGGCCCATGCGTCCTCCTCCCTCCCCCGCGTCTCACCGCGCCGGTGTACGCCGCACCACCTTGCCCTGACCATCGGCTTCCAGCGAGGCCGGGCCCTCGGGTCCGGTCACGGCGACCTTGAGCGTGAGGGAGCCGGTGAGGCGGTCGGCGGTGAGTCGCCAGGCCGGCGCGGAGGGGACACCGAGCGTGGTCCTCGCCTCCTCGACCAGGGCGGGGATCCGCTCGTAGGGCAGGGACCGCGGGTAGAACCGCGGGCCCCGCGCACCGGCGGGCGCGAACACCACCGACACCAGGCGATCCTGTACGACGACGGTCAGCGCCTCGCGCGCTCCCGCTCCCCCGGTGAGGGAGTCGACGGCCCGGCGCAGCTCGCCCTCGTCCAGGAACGACCGGTCGGGCCCCAGGGCGACGCTGCCGGACGCCGAGGACACGACCACGGTCCACGAGGTGGAGGAGACGGAGGGCGCGGGGGTGGCGGGCGGGAGCGCGGCTGCGTCCTGGCCGAACAGCTCCGCGCGGAACAGCAGGACCACGGCGGTCGCGCCGAGCACCAGGCCGAGGAGGGTGACGAAGCCGACGGCGGTTCCCTCCGGGGGTTCGGCCACCACGGCCGCCCCGGGCGCGGAGTCGGGCCGGGCGCCGGCCGCGCGCTCCTCCCACTCCGGCGTCGGCCGTTTCACGATCCTCACCCGCCACGGCCGGTCCGGCGGGTACTCGACCACGACGACCCCGCCCGGCCGGTGGTCGGGGAGGTCGACGACGTTGACGTCCTGGGTGACCGCCACGCGGAACGGCGGTTCGTCGTCCGGTGCGACGGTGAGGTCGAACCGCACCGGCACGTCACTGGTCTCGCCCTCGACGGCCTTCAGGGCCTCGATCAGCGCGCGGGCCGTGCGGGGGGCGACGGCCGCCTCCCGGGCGCGCCTCGGCGCACCGGCGAGGACGTGGAGCAGGCCGTACACGACGGGCACGACCAGGCCCGCGACGAACAGCGGCACGCTCTCGACGACCGTGCCGACGACGAGCGCGGCGGGCGACATCCCGATCACGCCACCGGTCAGGAATCCCCGGCCCAGGGCGACCGTTCGACGGCCCGCCGACGGCCGTTCCATGGTGATCGTCATACGGACGATTGTGCCGGGCCCGGACGCCCACCGGCAGGCTTTCGAACGGGTCTTCGCCCACCGGGACCGCGCATGCCACCGCCCGGCGGCCCGTCAGCGCACCCCTTCCCAGAGGAGCCGCTCCCGGCCCCGGGGGTCCGCGACGGGGACGGATCCGGTCGCGCCGGTGAAGGTCATCGTGGTGCGGTGCGTCCTGTCGTACGCCTTCCAGCCGGGACTGCCGGTCTTCGCGAAGGAGACCCACGCCCCGTGCACGGCGTCCGCGAGGGCCTGCGGCGGGTCCGCGCCGAGCATCGGGGCGTACGACGGATCGTGGAGGCGGTCGAAGACGAAGGGCAGTTCGAGGGCGTGGCAGGCGCCCAGCGCGCCGCCGAACCGGGGCGAGCGCCAGGCGAATTCGTACAGGTACGAGCCGGGGACGGACTCGGCCAGGCGGATGGCGGGGATCCGGTAGAACCAGTCGGTGGCCACCGCGTCGAGCAGTTCGCCGGGCATGGCGTCCGGGCGGGCGGCCCGGTAGACGGGGAGGGCCTCGGCCGGGTCGAGGCCGTAGGCCGCGGTCATGGCGCGCAGTGAGGACTCGGGGAAGACGTGGAGGCGTTCCGTCGGGACGAGGAACAGCCGGTACTCCTCGCGGTTGCTGCCGATCAGGAGGTCGACGCCGCTGTCCGGTCCGGGGAGGGCGAGCCCGGGGAGGACCGGCTCGAACGGCATCATGTTGAGGACGGCCTCGCCCCAGCGCGCCGGGTCCGGGTCGGCACCCACCTCCGCCCGCAACCCCGCCTGGGCCGGAAGGAGTTCCTCCAGGGGGACGGTCTCGAAGGCCTCCGGCTTCGGCTCGATCCCCAGCTTCTCCGCCAGTCGGGCCGCGATCAGCTCCGCCGACGGGGGGCGCAGGAAGTGGTGGCAGGCCCCGCTCTGCAGGATCGCCCGGTGGAACAGCCCGCGAGCCGCTTCCGCGGTCAGGAGGGCGCCGATGCTCATCGCGCCGGCCGACTCGCCGAAGACCGTCACCCGGTCCGGGTCGCCGCCGAAGGATGCAATGTTGTCGCGGACCCAGCGGAGGGCGGCGATCTGGTCGAGCAGGCCCCGGTTGTCGGGGCGGCCCGGCAGGCGCAGGAAGCCGTCGGCGCCCAGCCGGTAGTTGAGCGTGACGCAGACGACGCCGTCCCGGGCGAAGGCGCTCCCGTCGTACGCGGACGCCGAGCCCGAGCCGTTGGTGAACGCGCCTCCGTGCAGCCACACCATGACGGGGAGGCCGGCGCCCGGCTCGGGGGCCGGGGTCCACACGCCGAGGTTCAGACACTCCTCCCCCGGGACGACGTCGTCCGGAATGAGGGCGTCGAAGGGCGGGGCGTAGGGCGCGTGCGGCGCCGTCGGCCCGTGGGCCGTGGCGTCGCGCACTCCCGTCCACGGCCGGGGCGGTGCGGGTTCCCGGAACCGTCGCGCGCCGAAGGGCGCAGCGGCGTACGGGACGCCGAGGAACGAGGTCACCCCCTCGGGGGAGGTCCGGCCTCGGACCTCCCCCTGCCGGGTACGGCACACCGTCATGCCGACAGGACCTCCAGGAGCGCCTTGCCGAACTCCTCGGGGCGTTCGAGGTGGACGGCGTGCCCCACGCCGGCCACGGCGACCTCCCGCACCGAGCCGCCGGCCTGCGCGTAGCGGTCCAGGACGTGTCGGGTCTGCGCCAGCATCGGCTGCGCCGGGGTGCCGTCCCAGCCCGGGACGGCGCCGATCGAGCCGAGGTGCGCCAGGTCGAACATCGAGGTGTCGGAGACGATGATGTCGTCCTCGCCGCGGATCCACAGCACCGGCGGCTTGGGGTCGACGAGGTGCAGGTCGTCGACGCGGAAGTGGGTCGGGGCCATGCAGTTGAGCACCCCTCGCGTGCCGGGCGCGATACCGGGCCAGGCGGCGGACGGCCTGCTGTCGCCCGGGTAGTGGTCGTCGCCGAGGCGGGTGGCGAGCATGGACTCGACGTACTCGTCCTCGTACGCGGGGCGGAGCGGCGGCTTCATGTAGCAGGACGTCAGGACGGAGCGCGGCGAGAGCGGGGAGTCCTCGCCGCGGTCGCCCTCGGCGAGCAGCCGGACGAAGTCCGGGTTGGCCGTGCCGCCGCCCGATCCGGCACCGTCCTCGGAGTTGAGGGTTCCGTCGACTCCGTGCGTGCCGCCGAAGCCGTACGGGGAGACCGGGCTGACCAGGGTGACGGAGCGCACCGCGGCCGGGTGGTCGCGCAGGTACTGCATGACCACGCCGCCGCCCATGGACCAGCCGACGAGGTGGGCCCGTTCGACGCCGAGGGCCGTGAGCAGCTCGGCGAGGTCGTCGGCGTAGTCGCGCAGGCCGCGCGTGGCGTCGACGGGCAGCGGGTCGGTGCCGCCGAAGCCGCGCAGGTCGACGGCGAGGGGGCGGTACCGGTCCGGCAGCGTGGTCAGGGTGCTGTGCCAGAAGGCGGAGGAGGAGACGTTGCCGTGGACGAAGACGACGGCTTCGCCCTCGGTCCTCACCTCGGTGATCTGCTGGGTGAGTCTGCCGGTGGTGACGCGGCGGGTGTGCAGGGTGGTCATGTCCTCGGGTCCTTCAGGAGAGCCAGGTGGCGACCTGGGCGGCGGCGGCGCTGTTCCAGCCCAGTTCGAGGTGGTTGGCGGCCACGATGGTGGCCTTGCCGCCGACGGTGGGGATGCCGGTGGTGTCGAGCGCGCTGGAGATGAACACGACTCCGTCGCTGGGGCCGCGGTTCTCGTTGAAGATGCCCACGATGTCGGCGGATCCACCTGCGAGCAGGTAGGTGGTGACGGAGGAGGGCACCCCGGCGGCGTGCAGCGGGGCGATGAGCGATCCGGCGTCGATGGCGGCCTGGATGCCGCTGCCCGCCGTGTAGAAGCCCTGGCCGCCGTAGTACGTCGTGTACCAGTCCTGGGCGGCGCCGTCGACTCCGTACGTCCCGTCCCAGCGGGCCAGCATCTGGCGCTGGCCGGGGTAGTTGTCCTGGCCGCCGGAGGGGGTCATGGAGAACTCGGGGTGCGCGGTGTACGTGCCGTAGCAGGTCATGTGGGAGTGCGGGGAGGGCGCGTTGACCTTGCCGCCGCACTCCGGCCAGATGGAGAAGTCGTGGGCCCAGCCGTGGGCGTACGGGTAGTCGTAGCCGCCGTTCGGGCCGCCGAGGGTGATCAGCCGGCGGACGTCGCCGGCGTAGGCCCGGCCCCAGCTCGGCTTCAGGGACGACACGTACGCGCGGGTCGACATCTCGCCCTTGCTCCAGCCGACCAGGTCGACCTTGTCGACGCCCAGCCTGGCCTTGATGACGGCGATCGCGTCGCCGACGACCTGTGCCTGCATCAGGTTGTCGCCCTGCTTGTGCGCGAAGCCGACGGCGAAGACCCGGTGGCCGCGGCCGGAGAGGTACTGCATGAGCCCGGTGGAGGGGCAGGAGGCGGCGCCGCAGCCGTAGCCGCCCGATTCGCCGGGGTTGGCCCAGGCGCGGTCCGCGGTGTCGTTCGCCCCGTGCACGAGGAGGACGGGGGTGGTGCGGCTGCCGGTGTTCCAGCCGGGGGCCGAGTAGAGCAGGAAGCGGCCCGAGGAAGGACGGGAGGCGCCGCCGAAGTACGTGACGCGCTTGCCGTCCTGGTCGCCCCGGCCGTCCGCGGGGAAGCCCTCGGTTCGGAATCCGGTGGTCGTGTCGAGATAGCGCTCGACCTTCTCCCAGCCGTTGCTGACGGTCCCGGCCCCGTAGCTCGCCTCCAGGGTGAGGTACGGGGGAGCCGCCGCGCCGCTCGCGGTGGCGGGTGCCGCGAGCGCACCGGCCGCGACCACCCCCAGCACGGCGACGACGCGGGCCGCGCGCTGTCTCCACCCGCTCCTCGGACTCCGTCTGTCGGCCATGGTCCGGCCTCCCCCACTCATGCGCTCTCGGCGCGTCCGCCCGATGCCCGTCCCGGCATCGGGTCCGCACACGGTAGGCGGCCCCGGACGCCCAGGGCATGGGGGCGAACCACACATTGGAAGCCGTGCGCATGGTGCGGGGACTCAGCAGTCGGGGATCACGCCGTCCGAGCGGCGCGGGCGGTGCTCAGGAGTGGTACATCACCCGGACGAGGAGCGTGGTGTCCGGCAGACCGTCGACGTAGGCGTTGAAGCGGACGTTGGCCGGGTGGGAACTGCCGTCCAGCCAGCGGCCGTCGAGCGTGAGGAGGGCGAAGGTCGGCAGGACGTCCGCCTCCGCCCGCTCGACGAAGGCGGCACGGTCCTCGCCGAACCATGCCACGGGGTTCCAGCTGAACCGCGTCTTGAGGGCAGGGTCCTGGGCGAGCGCGCGGATCAGCGGCTGGGCGCCGAAGTCCGCCCGTGCCCGGTCCTGCGAGTAGCCCGGATCCTCGGCCGCCCGCTCCGCGAAGTGCGTGTACGCCAGACTCGGAGGGAAGCCCGCGGCGAAGGCCTTCCAGGCGTCCCACCTCTCCCCGGCCTCCCGGGCGGCGGCCACGCGGCCCGTGTCGAGGTCGAGCAGGCCCTTGGGGCCCCCGTCGCACAACGAGCGGGGGCGCGGCCGGGCGTCCTCGTCCCGGACGATCCGCGGATCGTCCTCGTGCCCGGGCCGTACGGTGAGGTCCCAGCCGTACGCGTCGACGAACCAGTGGTCCCACTCCCCCTGCCACTCCTCGTCCGGCTTGCCGACCTGCGCGTCGTACTCGAACGGGGCCATGGCCGCCGCGAGCACGTCCCGCACCTTGTGCGGCTCGCACGGCGGCAGACAGACGGTGACGACTTGCTTGCTCATGGTCCTTCTCGGTCCGTTCGGTCAGGCGGCGTTCACGTCTCGACAGGTTTCCTCATCGTAGGGACCGGCTTTCGGCGAGCGCGCTCAGGAGCTGCTCGCCGAACCCGGCCTGATCGGGGGCCGGCGGTCCGGGGTGTAGGCCCAGGGGCGGAGGCCCTCCAGGGCCTTGCCGATACGGAAGACGGTCGGGTCGTCGTAGGTGTGACCGACGATCTGGACGCCGGTGGGAATTCCCCAACTGGACATTCCACTGGGGATGTTGAGGACAGGACAGCGGTTGTTGATGTTGAAGGGAGCTGTCATGGCCGCCCACAGCGGCTCGCCGTGGTCCTCGCCGTTCACGACCAGGCGGCCCAGCAGGTCGTCTCCGGCGGGCAGGCCCGGTACGGCCGTCGTCGGGCAGATCAGGGCGTCGAAGGGTGCCATCGCCTCCCCCAGTTCGCGCTGCAACCGGGTCTCGACGCGCAGGCCGTCGAGGTAGGTGACGCGCTCGCGGGCCTCCGCCATGGCGTCGGCGAAGGCCGCCGCGTAGGTCGACATCCGGTCGCGGTGCTTCGCCTCGATCTCGGAGACGAGGGCGCCGAAGATCGTGGAGAAGTGCGCGGCGAGACTGACGAGGAGGTCGTCCTTGGTCCACGGGAGTCCGATCTCCTCGACGATCGCGCCCGCGTCGGTGAGGGCGCGGGCGACCGCCCGGGTGTCGGCCTCGATCTCCTGGTGGACGTCGTACGCGCCGAGGCGGAGGCACAGGGCGATGCGCATCCCCTCGACCGTGTCGTACTCGGTCGGCAGGACGAGCTTCGGGCGCAGCGACACGTGGTCGCGCGGGTCCGGGCCGGCCAGGACGTTGGCGAAGGTGACGCAGTCGTCCACGGTCCGTGCCATGGGACCGTCGCCGCGGTAGTGGTCGGCGGACAGCGGAGCGACGCCGGGGATCCGGCCGTACGGGGCCTTGAAGCCGACGGTGCCGGTGAAGGCGGCGGGGATCCGGGTGGAGCCGCCGATGTCGGAGGCGGACGCCAGCAGCGCGGTGCCCGCCGCGAGCGAGGCGCCCGCGCCGCCGGAAGAGCCGCCGGGGGTGAACTCGGGGTTCCAGGGATTGCGGGTGACACCCCAGAGACGGCTGTGGGTGAAGGTGGCGAGGGAGAACTCGGGCGTGGCGGTGCGGGCGTGGATGATGCCGCCGGAGTCCAGGATCCGGTCGATCACCGGGGCGTTCTCGGTCGCGGTGGTGCCGACGTTCACGAGCGAGCCCTCGGTGAGGGAGCGCCCGGCCATGGCGTGCTTCTCCTTGGTGGCGACCGGGATGCCCTCCAGCGGGCGCGGCGCCAGGCCGCCCTTGCCGAGGAAGCGGTCCTCGGCGTGCCGGGCCTGTGCGAGTGCCTCGTCGAAGAGTCTCTCGGTGAAGGCGTTGACGACCGGTTCTGTCTGCTCGGCGCGGTCGATCACCGCGCGCATCAGCTCCACCGGGGACAGCTCACGGGCCTCGAACAGGCGTCGGGCCTCGGTGGCGCTGAGGTAGGCGAGATCGGTGCCGGAGTCGTACGGGTTCATGCGGAAGCCTTTCCGGAGGGCCACGACGGGGGGGAAGGAAGGACGAGCGAAAGTGCCGTGCGGGGAGCGGTACGTCAGTCCTCCTGGCCTCCGGTGACTCGGGTGTCCTCGGAGCACAGCCACGGGGAGGCCGCCGCGAGCAGGGCCGTCACCCCGGTCGTGATCGTGGGGTCGGGCAGGGGGGCGAAGTACGGCGAGTGGTTGGACGGGACCGTCTCGGGCAGGCCGTCCGTCAGCAGGGCCTCGGGGTCGGTGTCCCGGAAGAGGGCGGGGTCGGCGCCGCCGAAGTGCCAGAAGACCGAGGGGACACCGAGGGCCGTGCCGAAGACGCCGAAGTCCTCGCTGCCGGTGAGGGTCTGGGGCAGGGTGAAGACCCGCTCCTGGCCGAGGACCCCGGCGATCGCCGCCATGACGGTGCCCGTGGCGGGTCCGTCGTTCACGGTGACGGGGAACGAGTTGAGCCCGGTGATCTCCGGGCCCTTCGGGGCGCCGGAGGCGGCGGCCTCGGAGCGGACGATCCGTTCGACGGCCGAGAGGACCCGGTCCCGAACCACGGGGGTCGTGGAGCGGACGTTGATCCGCAGGTCCGCGGTGTCGGGGATGATGTTCTCCTTGGTGCCCGCGTGCAGCGAGCCGACGGTCACCACCGCGGTCTGTGCCGCCGCCGTCTCCCGGGAGACGATCGTCTGCAGCCGCATGACGACCGCGGCGGCCATCACGACCGGGTCGACGGTCGATTCAGGCGTCGAGCCGTGTCCGCCGCGGCCGAAGAGACGGACCCGCAGGCTGTCGGAGGCGGCCATCACCGGTCCGGGCCGGGTGCCGACCAACCCGGCGGGCGCGGGGGCCACGTGCTGGCCCAGGCAGACGTGGGCGCGGGGGAAGCGCTCCAGGAAGCCGTCCTCGATCATCGCCGGCGCGCCGCCGACCTCCTCGGCGGGCTGGAACACGGCGACGACCGTGCCGCGCCACGCCTCACGGGCGGCGGCCAGCTGGGCGGCGGCGCCGAGCAGACAGGTGACGTGCATGTCGTGGCCACAGGCGTGCATCACGGCCACCTCCTCGCCCTCACCGTCGACCGCCGTCGCCCGGGAGGCGTACGGCAGTCCTGTCCGCTCCTGGACGGGGAGCCCGTCCATGTCGGCGCGGAGCAGGACCACGGGGCCCTCGCCGTTGGCCAGGACTCCTACGACGCCGGTGCCGCCGACGCCCTCGGTGACGTCCCAGCCCTGCCGGCGCAGCCGTTCGGCGACGATCCCGGCCGTGCGGAACTCCTGGAAGGACAGTTCGGGGTGGGCGTGCAGGTCCTCGTAGACGGCACGCAGATCGGGCAGCCGGTCGGGGAGGGCGGCCAGCAGGCGGGTGAGGGAGGCGGCGGTCACGGGTGCTCCTTTACGGGTGCGGGAAGGTGGGACGCGCCGGTGGCGGTCCGGAACGAGGCGGCGTCCTGCGGGGTCAGGACGGCCATGACGGCGGCGATGACGGCGCCGAGGACCAGGGAGGCGAAGGCCACCCGGAAGGAGAAGGCGTCGGCGAGCGCGCCGACCACGGGCGGGACGACCATGCCGGCCACCTGACCGCCGAGGACGACCACCGCGCTGCCCACGCCGACCTGTTCCGGCACCAGTCCGCTCAGCGGGACGGCGAGGATGGGCATGTAGCAGAGGGCCACGGCGACCGACGCGAGCGTGCCGAAGACGACGAACCCGGTGAGCGAGGACGAGAAGGCGACCAGCAGCAGCGCGACGGTGGCCACCGTCATGCCGGGCACGATCACCTTGCGGTGGTGGCCGCCGAGCCGGTCCGAGATCCGGCCGCCGAGGACGATCGCTCCGGCCGCGGCGAGGGCCGGGACGGCCACGAGGGCTCCGGCCACGGTGAGGGAGACTCCGTACTCCGCGCCGAGGTAGGAGGGGACCCAGGTGTTGAAGCCCCAGACGATCGCGCTGTAACCGAACATCATGGCGCTGAAGCGCCAGATCACCCCCAGCCGCAGGACGCCTGCCGTGCCGGGGCGACGGGTGCCCGCCGCCGGTTCCGTGCGGGGCACCGGAGCGGGCAGCCGCATCCGTATCGCCACCAGGACGAAGACCCCGAGGGCCGCGGTCGAGAAGAACGCCGACCGCCAGCCGAAGGCCGCGATCAGGGGAGCGACGAGAAGCGGGGTCAGCACACCGGCCACCGCGTTGGAACTCATGATCCAACCGTTGGCGGCCATCCGCTCGCCCGGTGTGGTCCGCTCGACGAGGACCTTCAGGGAGGCGGGTGGGAAGACGCCCTCCGCGGCGCCGAACACGAACCTCAGCACGAGCAGGACGGCGAACGACCAGGCGAAGCCGGTCAGCGCGGTGAACACGGACCATGCGAGCAGGGCCCAGAGCGTGACCCGCCGCGCGCCGTACCGGTCGGCGAGCATCCCGCCGGGTATCTGGGCGAGGGCGTAGGCGAGGAAGAACGCGGAGACGATCAGGCCCTGCTGCCCGCGGCCGAGTTCGAACTCGGCACCGAGGGAGGGCAGGACCAGATTGATGACGAGCCGGTCGGCGTAGTCGACCAGCCAGGCGGCGAACAACAGGACGATCGTGATCCGGACGGTTCTCCGGGCGGACTGCGGGGACGGAGCAGACACGCGGCACTCCTCATCACCGTGGCCGAAGCTGGGCATCGGCCGGAAGTGCCCCTACGATCCGGCCCGTGGCCGGAATCCCCGGAGAATTGCAGGAAAGCATCAGAGAGGGCACCGTGACACCCGATTCCCGCGACACTCGTGCGGACGTACGCTTCTCCGAGCTGGACCTCGCGCTCGTCGACGCCCTGCAGGCCGCCCCCCGGGCGCCGTGGTCGCAGATCGGCCGGGTGCTCGGTGTGGACGCGACGACGGTGGCCCGGCGCTGGGAACGGCTGCGCGAGACCGGTCTGGCCTGGATCACCGCGTACGACGCGGCGAAATCGGCCACCGTCGCCTACGTCGAGGTGCGGTGCAGGCCGCGGGCGCTCGAAGCGGTCAGCCGCGCCCTGGCCGACATGCCCTGGGTCTTCAGCGTCGACGAGACCGCCGGCGACTTCGACCTCCTGGCGTCCGTCGCCGCCGCCGACCTGCCGTCCCTCGGCCGCTCGGTGCACGGCCTGATCGGCGGGCTGAAGGGCGTCCGGTCCACCCGGACCCGGCTCGGGATCACGCTGTACAGCGAAGGCGGGGACTGGCGGATGCGGGCCATGGAGCCCGCCGGGCACGCGCAGCTCGCCGCTCCGCGAGTTTCGGGGTCCACCGTGTACAGCGCCCGCACGCACCACCCGCCGGCGCCGGAGGACCAGGCGCTGCTCGCGGCCCTCGGCGTCGACGGACGCCTCGGCTACACCGAGCTCGGGGCGAAGGCGGGGACGAGCGAACACACCGCCCGCCGCCGGCTCCAGCGGATGATCTGCGACGGCGACATCACGTTCCGGTGCGACCTGGCCCATCCCCTCGCGGGACTCTCGACGGTGGTGCTCTACCGCACCGCGGTCCCCCACACCCACCTCGCGGCCACGGGGAACGCGCTGGCCCGGATGGAGGAGGTCCGCCTCGCCGTCTCCGTCAGTGGCTCCGACAACCTCCTCGTGATGCTCTGGCTCCGCGGCCTGCACGCGATCGACCCCTTCGAGGCGCAGCTCGCCGAGCGCTTTCCCCAGCTGAAAGTGAGCGACCGCACCGTCCTCCTCCGCTCCCGCAAGCGCATGGGCCGCCTCCTCGACACCACCGGCCTCGCCACCGGACACGTCCCCTTCGCACTGCCACGCATGTGAAGGTCCCCCTCAGCACGGTTCCCCTCTCCGCAGGCGGCACGGGCGTCGGCACGGTGGCCCCATATCATCCCTGATCAACGCAACGCGGGCAGGCGCCAGTTCGGCCGCCCCGGAGGTCTCCGCGAGGCCCCGAAGGGTGGCCATGGCGGCCGGGTGCATGCGGAGGCATCGAACTGTGGTGTCCCACCACATACGCGGCTGACCGGTGCATTCCTACGGTGTGGCGACACGAGAACGTCCCCGTCACCCGCTCGGAAGTGGTGCACATGGCCGCCGCAACAACCGCTCCCACGCCCCCCGGTTCCCTCAAGCGCATCGTCGCCGCGAGTCTCATCGGCACCACGATCGAGTGGTACGACTTCTTCCTCTACGGGTCGGCCGCCGCGCTGGTCTTCAACAAGCTGTTCTTCCCCGAGTCCGACCCCCTGGTCGGGACGCTGCTGTCGTTCCTCACCTACGCGGTCGGGTTCGCCGCGCGACCGCTCGGCGCGCTGGTCTTCGGGCACTACGGCGACCGCCTCGGCCGGAAGAAGCTGCTGGTCCTGAGCCTGCTCATGATGGGCGGGGCCACGTTCGCGATCGGACTGCTGCCGACGCACGCGACCGTCGGGTCCGCCGCTCCCGTCCTCCTCACCGCGCTCCGCCTCGTGCAGGGCTTCGCGCTCGGCGGCGAGTGGGGCGGCGCCGTCCTGCTCGTGTCCGAGCACGGCGACGCGAAGCGACGCGGGTTCTGGGCCTCGTGGCCGCAGACCGGCGCACCGGCCGGACAGCTCCTCGCGACCGGTGTGCTCTCCGCGCTGACCGCGCTGCTCTCGGACGCCGCCTTCGCCTCCTGGGGCTGGCGCGTGCCCTTCCTGCTCTCCGGCGTCCTGGTGGTCGTCGGCCTGTGGATCCGGCTCTCCGTCGACGAGTCGCCCGTCTTCAAGGCGGCGCTCGCCGCCGCCGAGGAGCGCAAGGTGCTCGCCGGGCAGGTCGAGAAGATGCCGCTCGTGGCGGTCCTGAAGCACCACTGGCGGGACGTGCTCGTCGCGATGGGCGCCCGCATGGCCGAGAACATCTCGTACTACGTGATCACCGCGTTCATCCTCGTGTACGCGACCACCCAGGTCGGCCTCACCAAGCAGACCGCCCTGAACGCCGTCCTCATAGCCTCCGCCGTCCACTTCGCGGTCATCCCCGCCTGGGGCGCGCTCTCCGACCGCATCGGCCGCCGGCCGGTGTACCTGATCGGCGCGGTAGGCGTCGGCGCCTGGATGTTCCCGTTCTTCCTCCTGATCGACGAGGGGAGCTTCGGCTCCCTCCTGCTCGCCGTCACGGTCGGACTCGTCCTGCACGGGGCCATGTACGCGCCGCAGGCGGCCTTCTTGTCCGAGATGTTCGCGACCCGGATGCGCTACTCCGGCGCCTCCATCGGCGCCCAGTTCTCCTCCGTGGCCGCCGGAGCCCCCGCACCGCTCATCGCGACCGCGCTCCTCGCCGACTACGGCACCTCGACGCCGATCTCCCTCTACGTGATCGCCGCCGCGCTGCTCACCGTCGTCGCCCTCGCCTGCGCCCGCGAGACCCGCGACCGCGACCTCGCGGAGATCGACGAGCGGACCCCCGGGGACGCCCGCGTCCGCGCCGACGCCTGACCGGCACACGAAAGCCCCGTGCCCCGCTCACCGAGAGCGGGGCACGGGGCCGTGTGCGTCACGTCCCCGTGACGACGTCCGACAGGCCGTGCAGACGCAGCGCCAGCTGGATCTCCAGGGCCCGGGCCGGGGACTGCCAGTCCGGGCCGAGGAGCCGGCCGACGCGCTCCAGGCGCTGCGCCACCGTGTTGACGTGGACGTGCAGTGCGTCCTTGGTACGGGCCGGGCTCATGCCGCTGGCGAAGTAGGCGTCCAGGGTGCGGACCAGGTCGGTGCCCCGGCGCCGGTCGTAGTCGACGACCTGCCCGATCGTCCGGCCCACGAAGCCGTCGATGTCCCGGCCGTCGGCGAGGAGGAGGCCGAGGAAGCCGAGGTCCTCGGCCGCCGCGCCCTGGCCCGAGCGGTGCAGCAGGCCGAGCGCGTCCAGGCAGCGGCGGGCCTCCCCGTACGCGACGGCCACCTGGTCCGGCCGGTCGAGCAGCGCCCGTACGGGCGCGGACGCGCCGACCGTGACCGGCTCGCGCAGGGTGCCGCCGAGTCCCTTGGCGGTCTGCCGGGCGAGGTCGGCGGCGCTCTCCCCCGGGCCGAGCGGCAGCAGCAGGACCGTGCCGCCGTCACGTGCCGAGGCCAGTCCGTGACGGGTGGCGGCCAGGTGCGAGGCGGCCGACCAGAGCCGTTGGCGGTCGGCGCTCTCGCGGCGGCCGGCGTCGGAGTCGGCGGCGCCGCCGGCGGCCCGGTCGATGCGGGCGGCGAGCACGACGTGCGGGGCGTCGCTGTCGGTACGGAGGCGGGCGGCGCGCTCGCGCAGCAGACGGCGGTCCCGGTCGGGGGCGTCGATGAGGTCGTCGAGGAGCTCGCCGCGCACCCGCTGCTCGGCCTCTCCGGCGGAGCGGCGGGCGAGCAGCAGCAGGGAGGTGACGAGGGCGGCGCGCTCCAGCGTGCGCTGGTCGACGGGGTCGAGGTCGGGCTGCCCGTGGAGCACGAGCGCGCCGAGGGTCTCGCCGCCGGCGGACACGGCGGCCACCCAGTCGTCGCCCTCGCGGACCGCGTGGCCTCCGGCGCGGCGGGCGGACCCGGCGCCCGCCTCGGTGAACTCGACGGTGCCGCCGAGGACCTCGGAGACGGCGTCGGCGACGTCGTGGACGCCGCCGCCGTGCAGGACCAGTTCGGAGAGACGGTCGTGGACCTCGGAGGCCCGCTCGATGACACCGCTGTGCTCGCGGATGATGTCGTTGGCCCGTTCCAGTTCGGCGAGGGCCGAGCGGGTCTCGGCGAGCAGGTTGGCGGTGTCGATGGCGACGGCGGCGTGCGCGGCGAAGGAGCCGAGCAGCGCGACCTGTTCGCGCTCGAAGACCCTGGCCCTGCGGTCGGCGGCGAACAGCACGCCGATGACCTGGCTGCCGAGGCTGAGCGGCACGCCGAGGATGGCGACGAGGCCCTCGTCGCGTACGGCCGTGTCGATGGTCCGGGTGTGCTGGAAGCGCGCGTCGTCGAAGTAGTCGTCGGTGACGTACGGGCGGGCGGTCTGGGCGACCAGGCCGCCGAGCCCCTCCCCCATGCCCAGCCTCAGCTGCTGGAACCGGGCGGAGACCGAGCCCTCGGTGACCCGCATGTAGGTGTCGCCGGCGGTCGGGTCGTTGAGGCTGAGATAGGCGACCTCGGTGCCGAGGAGCGAGCGGGCGCGCTGCACGATGGCGCGCAGCACCGCGTCGAGGTCGCGGAGTCCCGCGAGGTCGTGGGCGGTGGCGAAGAGCGCGGAGAGCTCCGCCTCGCGGCGCCGCCGCCCCTCCAGCTCGGCCCGGACCCGCAGCGCGAGCTGCTTGGCCTCTTCGAGCCCGGCCAGTACCTCGGGGCCCGCGCCGCCCGCACGGGCGAGCAGCACGGGCCGGTCGTAGGCCTCCGTCCCTGCTCCCCGGGCGAGGAGTTCCAGGTAGGAGACGTGTTCGTGGGACATGGACACAGGGATACCTGCCGTACGTGTGGTCGCACCACCCCTGTGGACGAGCTTCACAGGGTCCGCCTCAGTGGGCGGTCCAGCCGCCGTCGAGGGTGAGGGAGGTGCCGGTCATGAACGAGGCCTGGGGGCTGCACAGGTACAGGACGGCTTCGGCGACCTCCTCGGGTTCGATGAGCCGCTTGAGCGCCGAGTCCTTGAGGAGGACCTCGGTGAGGACCCGCTCGGGCGGGATGTCGTGGACGGCGGCCTGGTCGGCGATCTGCCGTTCGACGAGCGGGGTGCGGACGTAGCCGGGGTTGACGCAGTTGGAGGTGACCCCGTGCGGCGCGCCTTCGAGGGCGGCGGTCTTCGACAGGCCCTCCAGGCCGTGCTTGGCGGCCACGTAGGCGGATTTGAAGGCGGAGGCGCGCAGCCCGTGGACGGAGGACAGGTTCACGATCCGCCCCCAGCCCTGGGCGTACATGTGGGGCAGGGCGCCCCGGATGAGCCGGAAGGGCGCCTCCAGCATCACGGTGAGCACGGTGTGGAAGACGTCCGGCGGGAACTCCTCGATGGGGCGGACCAGCTGGATCCCGGCGTTGTTGACGAGGATGTCGGTGCCGGCCGCCGCCGCCTCGGCCGCGTCCAGGTCGGTCAGGTCGAGGAGCCGGGGTTCGAGGACGCCGGGGAGCGCGCCGGCCTCTTCGGCCAGGGTCTCCAGTCCCTCGGCTGCGCGGTCGACGGCTCTCACCCGGGCCCCGGCGGCGGCGAGCCGCAGCGCGCAGGCGCGCCCGATGCCGCCGGCCGCGCCGGTGACGAGCGCGGTGCGGCCGGTGAGGTCGAGGGCGAGTCCCGCGGCGCGGGGCAGGGGCGAGGCGGCGTCCGTACCGGGCTCGGTGCCGGGGACGGTGATGGGGGCGCTCATGCTCCGCACCCTATGAACGGGCCCCTCCCCCACCGATGTGTGCTGACGCCATAGTTCAGTCGGTTGCAGTGGTGCGGAACCATGTGGGTTCGTCGGCGAGCGCCTTCTCGATCCGCAGGTACGAGAAGCGCTTCATCTCCGGCAGCGCGTCCACCTCGAACCAGCCGACCTCGGTCGACTCGTCGTCGTTGACCCGCGCCTCGCCCCCGACCGCCCGGCAGCGGAACGCGACGTCCAGGTACTGGCAGATGTCGCCGTTGGGGTAGACGACGGGCTTGCGCAGGGTCTCCACGAGCACGATCCGCTCGGGCACGCAGCGTACGGCGGTCTCCTCGTACACCTCGCGCGCCACGGCGTCGGCGGGCTGCTCCCCCGGGTCGACGATTCCGCCGACGAGCGCCCAGCGGCCGTTGTCGGCCCGCTTGCCGAGCAGGACCCGTCCCCGGTCGTCGAAGACGACGGCGCTGACGCCCGGCAGGAAGAGCAGCTGGTGGCCGGCCGTCTTGCGCAGTTCGCGGATGAAGTCAGGAGTAGCCATGCCCCGACCCTAGATCATCTCCGGGTCGGGGCCGGGGGCCGCTCGGGGCCTCCTCAGGCCGTCGGAGTCCGGCGGGCGCGCACCGCACGGGCGGCGGACCAGCCGAGACCGGCCGCCGCGAGCACCGCGAGCAGGGCCTCGGGCAGGGTGCCCAGGCGGGTCGCCGGGGTCTGCGAGGAGCGCAGCGGCACCTTCTCGACGAGGACGTCCGGGGTGAACATCTTCGTCTGCGCGACGATCTCGCCGTCGGGGCGGATGATCGCGCTGACCCCGCTGGTGACGGGCACGACGACGGCCCGGCTGTGCTCGACCGCGCGCACCCGGCTCATCGCGAGCTGCTGGTAGGTCATCTCGCTGCGGCCGAAGGTGGCGTTGTTGCTGGGGACGGAGATCAGCTGGGCGCCGTGGGTGACGGTGTCGCGCACGGCCCAGTCGAAGGCCGCCTCGTAGCAGGTGGCGAGGCCGACCTTGGTGCCCGCGAGGTCGAAGACGCCGATCTTCCTGCCAGCGCCGAAGTCGCGGCTCACGCGGTCGACGTTGCTGTTGAAGATCCGTACGAAGGAACGCATCGGGATGTACTCGCCGAACGGCTGGACGTGCCGCTTGTCGTACGTCGCGACGGGGCCGCCCTCGGGGTCCCACTGGATGAGGGTGTTGCGGAGCTTGCCGGTCTCGGGGGTGACGACGGCGCCGATCACGGTGGGGACGCCGATCGCCTTGACGGCGCCGTCGATGACGTCGGCCGCGTCGGGGTTCGCGAAGGGGTCGATGTCCGAGGAGTTCTCCGGCCAGAGCACGAAGTCGGGCTGCGGCTCGCGGCCCTCCTTGACGGCTTGGGCCAGCTCGCGGGTGCGGGCCACGTGGTTGTCGAGGACGGCCCGGCGCTGCGCGTTGAAGTCGAGGCCGAGGCGCGGCACGTTGCCCTGGACGGCGGCGACGGTGGCGGTGCCGTCCTCGGCGGAGTCGTCGACGAGGGGCAGCGCGGCGACGGCGCCGGTGACCGGGACGAGGACCGCGAGCGCCGCGGCGGCGAGCGGACCGCGCGGGACGGTGCCGGCGGCCCGGTGGGCGCGGACCTGGCGGACCGCCTCGTACAGGCCGAAGCCGCACAGGGCGACGGCGAAACCGAGGACCGGGGTGCCGCCGACGGCGGCGAGCGGCAGGAAGAAGCCGTCCGCCTGCCCGAAGGCGACCTTGCCCCAGGGGAAGCCGCCGAAGGGCACGCGCGCGCGTGCCCCTTCCCCGAGGATCCACACCCCGGCGGCGAAGAACGGCCACCAGGGGAGACGCGAGACGGCCGCGATGCCGAGCCCTGCGGCGGCGACGAAGAGGGCCTCGACGGCGGCGAGCGCGAGCCACGGACCGGCGCCGACCTCCTCGCCGGTCCACACGAGCAACGGAAGCAGGAAGCCGAGTCCGGCGAGGTAGCCCAGGCCGAAACCGGCGCGGAGCCGGCGGCCCCGCAGGGTCCAGCCGAGCAGCGCGAAGGCGGGCAGCGCGAGCCACCACAGGGGGCGCGGCGGGAAGCTCAGGTAGAGCAGGAACCCGGACAGCAGAGCCGCCCCTGGCCGTACGAACCGCCTCAGCCGGGAGACCGGCGTGGGTGCGGTGTCGGGTCCGGGCGCGTCGACGGGGGTGATGGTGGCGCTCACCTTGGGGAGTCTACGTGTCGCCCCTGTGGACGAGGAGGCAGGTGCGGCCCGGCCCCGGGCGGCCGCAGGCGGTGTGCGGGCGTGCCTCGCGTGCTCGGGTCGGTCGTACGGGGCCGGCGGACCCCGCCCGGTCAGACGCCGGTCGGGGCGGGTGGCACCGGTGGGGCCGGGCGGTGGAGGCGGTCGCGGATGACGCGGACCGCGGATTCGGCGTCGTCGACGGTCACCGTGAAGGTGAGGCCGTCACCGAGGCGCAGGACCAGGCCCTCGCCCCGCCGGACGATCACGGCCGTGCCCTTCTCGGGCCGCCAGCGGTAGCCCCAGCCGCCCCACTGGCGCGGGGTGACGCTGGGCGCGAAGTCGGCGCCGACGACCTGGGCGAGCGGGATGCGGCGGCGCGGCACGCCCATGTGGCCGCAGCGGACCTCCATGGCGCGGTCGTCGACCCGCACGGCGACGTGGACGAAGGCGAGGGTGCCGAAGAGGACGAGCAGTCCGGCCGCGACGCAGCCGATCACCGCCATGAGGAGGGCGGCGGTGCCGGAGGTCCACGGGGACTCCACGGCGAGGGTGATGCCCAGGGCCATGCAGGCCGCTCCGGCGACGGCCGCGACCCACTGGAAGCGGTTGGTGGCGCGGCCGGTCCAGACGGCGGATGACGGCTCGTCGGCGCGCGGGGCCTGGTTCCGGGAAGACTCCCTCATAGAGGGAGAGTACCCAGGATCCGGCACGGGAGCGCGCCGGAGCGCGGTCGCCCGGTCACGGTCGGTGACGGGCATGCCGGGGGAGGTCAGTGCGCGGCGACCGCGGCCGCGAGGGCGCGGCCCTCTGCGTACCCCAGGGCGGTGGCGGGGAGCTGCCCCGGGCGGCCGCTGAGCAGGACCGAGAGGGTGCCGGTGGGGTCCGCGTCGGGCGCGGGTTCGGCGCCGATCCGGCGCAGGGCCTGCGCGGCGACGGCCTCGGCGGAGCCGTGGAAGACGATCGGCGGCAGCCCCGGCCGGCGGCGGGCCTCCAGGGCGGCGAGGATCCGTTCCTCGACGAGTTCGTAGTGGGTGCAGCCGAGGACGACGGCGCGGACGTCGGGCGGGGTGAGGGCGGCCGCCGCGGCGACGGCGGCGTCCACGGCGTCCCGGTCGGCGTGCTCCACGGCGTCGGCGAGCCCCGGGCAGGGCACCTCGGTGATCTCGGCGCCGGTAGCGAAGTCGCGGATGAGTCCGCGCTGGTAGGCGCTGCCGGTCGTGGCGGGGGTGGCCCAGATGGCGACCTTGCCGCCGGCCGCGGCGGCGGGCTTGATCGCGGGCACGGTGCCGATGACGGGGACGTCCGGTTCGAGGGCGGCGCGCAGGGCGGGCAGGGCGTGCACGGTGGCGGTGTTGCAGGCCACGATGAGCGCCTGCGGGCGCTGCCCGGCGGCGGCGAGGGCGACGTCGAGGGCGCGCCCCGTGAGGTCCTCGGGGGTGCGCGGACCCCACGGCATGCCGTCGGGGTCGTTGGAGAGGAGGAGATCCGCGTCCGGCCGGAGGCGCCGCACCGCGGCCGCCGCCGGGAGGAGGCCGATTCCGGAGTCCATGAGCGCGATCTTCACCCGGTCACCCTAGCCGATGAGCCGTTCATCCCCCGCGATCTGGGGCAGACTGCCGCGAATGAGCACCCTCGCCTGGTTCTCGGTCGTCTCCCTGGCCGCCTGGCTCTGGCTCCTCCTCGGCCAGGGCTTCTTCTGGCGCACGGACCAGCGGCTGCCGCCGGTGCGGCACTCGACGCCGGGCGCGTGGCCGCGGGTCGCGGTCGTCGTGCCGGCGCGGGACGAGGCGGAGGTCCTGCCGCTGAGCCTGCCCTCGCTGCTCGTACAGGACTATCCGGGGACCGCGGAGGTCTTCCTCGTCGACGACGGGAGTACGGACGGCACGGGGAAGCTCGCCGTGGAGCTGTCCGGGCGGTACGGCGGGCTGCCCCTGACCGTGGTGTCGCCGGGAGAACCGGAGCCGGGCTGGACGGGGAAGCTGTGGGCGCTGCGGCACGGCATGGCGCTGGCACGCGCGCGGGGACCCGAGTTCCTGCTCCTGACGGACGCGGACATCGCGCACGAGCCGGACAGCCTCCGGCGGCTGGTGGCGGCGGCCGTGGACGACGACCTGGACCTGGTGTCGCAGATGGCCCGGCTCCGGGTGGCGAGCTTCTGGGAGCGTCTGGTCGTCCCGGCGTTCGTCTACTTCTTCGCCCAGCTGTATCCCTTCCGCTGGATCAACCGGCCGCGGCCCCTGGCGACGGCCGCCGCGGGCGGCTGCGTGCTGCTGCGGACGGAGACGGCGGTGGCGGCGGACGTGCCGGAGGCGATCCGGCAGGCGGTGATCGACGACGTGTCGCTGGCGCGGGCGGTGCGGCGGGCCGGGGGGCGGATCTGGCTGGGGCTCGCGGAGCGGGTCGACAGCGTCCGCCCGTATCCGGGTCTCGGCGAGCTGTGGCGGATGATCGCGCGGAGCGCGTACGCGCAGCTGCGGCACAACCCGCTGCTCCTCGTGGGGACGGTGGCGGGTCTCGCGCTCGTCTATCTGGTGCCGCCGGTGGCCCTGGCGGCGGGCGCCTGGAGCGGGGACGCGGCGGCGGCGTGGGCCGGGGGCGCCGCGTGGGCGGTGATGGCGGGGACGTACGTGCCGATGCTCCGCTACTACCGGCAGCCGCTGTGGCTCGCCCCGCTGCTGCCGTTCACCGCGTTCCTCTACCTCCTGATGACGGTCGACTCGGCGGTCCGGCACTACCGCGGCCGGGGCGCGGCGTGGAAGGGCCGGACGTACACGCGCCCGGAGGCCGCACCGGACCGGTGAACACCCCGAGTTCCGTGCCCCCTTCACCGGAATGGGCACCCGAAGGATCTATCTGCCCGCCGCTTGGTACCACTACGACGTTCTTCTCTGGAATCGGTACTTGCAGCCCGCGAGGCGGCGACGATCGCGGCCGAGGCTCAGCGGGCGGCCGCCCCTGTGGGGGGGGGGAGGCAGGTCAAGGTGGCCGAGTTCATTCAGGCTGCTCGCGAGGTGATCCGGATCAGTGATCGTGAATTTCGGGTAGCGGACGAAAAATTCCCGACCAGGCCAACGCGGCCAGACGCGACGTGAGTCTGCGAAGGGCCGAGGTGGAACTCATCGCCCCGACGAGCGTTGCCCAAGAGGCGGATGCGGTGTCTCGTTACGCTCGGGCCGATCTCTCCGAGTCGGGAGTTGGGCCCGCTTCTGCGTGCCGGGCACGCGTTGGAGCAGCTCGTCCCCGGCGCGGACCATAGCGACCGCTCGCATGCGGTTGCCGCTGTACCGGGCTTGTCTGATGAGGACACTCTTCTGTTGACGACCACTCGGCAATCGAACGAAGTCTTCGTCCACATGCAGGCAAGCTCGGCGCGAGGCGAGTACAGCCAGCACATGGCCAGGCCCGTCGCTGCCGCCCGCGCCATGCTGAAGTCCGAGGACGACGTCGCCACGGCAGCGCCGGCGCAGCGCCGCCGGTGGCGGCGGGCGGCGTAGGTCAGGCCAGAGCGTCACGAAATGGTGAAACCGTTGAGGTCCTCCGTTCGTCGGGCTGTATGACTCTTCTTGCGCGACGACGTGACGCACCCATCAGCGGAGGCCGAGACGCATGACCAGCAGCCCGCAGGACAGTGGCAACAGCTCGGGAAGGGCGGTACCGCCGCAGGATCCGCCCGGGACGTCGGCAGGTGAAGCGTCGGACAGCTCTCGGCGGTCGAACGGGCGGTTAGGCGAGTGGGCGGCTCTGATCTCTGCCGTCGCAGCGGTAGCCGGTGTGGCGCTGGGTTTCCTCGGCCTGCCCGCGCTCGTCAAGTCGCCCACGGCGCGCCCGAATACGGTGTACGTCACCGTGACCCCCACGCCTACCCCGACCGTCGCAGCGACGACGCCGACCCCCGTGACGAGCAGCAGCCTGCCGGCACCTTCCTCGTCTCCTCCCGCAGTCAACGGCACCGCGATCACCTTGTCGACGGACTACGGGTTCCGTCTGCGAGGACCCGCCCCGACCGTCGAGCGCTACGTGAGGACTCTGGACTTCTACCGAGACTATGACGAGCTCTGGGCGATCAGCGGATCGCGGATTGTCGCGCTGAAGCCCGAAGAACCGGGCACTCTTGCGACGTGCAAGTCAGTCACTCGCTTCGTCGGCATGATCGACATCGCAACCCTGGAGGCCGGGAACCGGTTCTGCTTCGAGTCGGGCAAGGGTGGCCTGGCTCTGGTCGAGGCTCCGCAGAACGGCGACCCGGATGACTTTCTCGAACTCACGATTCAGTTCCTGGGGACCCGCTGAGGCAGGTGCTCCCACCGCTCGCTCCTCCTGTGGTACTCACGCTTCGTCGTCCCGATGTCGGCACCGTTGTTGCCACCACGGGCGGCGACAGTGAGGTGGCCGAACGCCACCCTTGACGCAACTCGCCACCCGCATGATCGAGCGGGCCCTGGGCGCGGGAGCACCCGCACGCCGGGTCACGGGAGTCGAGGTCTGCGGCGACAACCCACACCCGTGGGCCTCCCTGGAACGGCGCCGGACCGGCTACGTCCTGACCGTCTCCAGCACCCATCCCGGAAAACGATGCCGTCAACCCCTCCACCTGCCGCGCAGTGAACATTGCCGGGAAGTGCATCCGCCCACTCCCCGGCAATTCTTCTCTTCACTCGACTAGTTGACCATCAAGGCTTTTGCGGTAACCCAATCTGCCTTGAGGGCGTTCCCGTCAACAGCTCAGTCAAACTGATTGAGAAACTTGGTCGCCGCCCACCTGAACTCCTCGTCATCGTTTCGCGACTCCAGCAGGCCCGCATCCACCAAAGCCAGGAGGGCTGCGTGAAGACCTCGCCCAGCTGCACTGTCTTCCCAGAAGATCCTCTTGCTCTTCGAGAAAGGGACGTCAGCCGTCAGCGCGCCCACACTCACACCAAGCAGGTATGCGGCCTGATCCCACTCGACCCAGTCCGCCATGGCTTCAGAAAGGACCATTGCACTCACGCGGCCTCCTCTTCGTTACGGCTCAACTCGACTCCAAAGGTGGCGCGTCGAAGCCAGTAGACCCTCAAACTGCTCTAGAGGCATCTCGTAAGCAGGACCGATCGTCACGTGTGTCTTCCCATCCCGAACGGCAGTGAGCCCCTCCGGTAGGTCGCGTGTCCTAATGGAAAACATTTCCATGTTCTTACCCGTTCCACCGAATGGCACAGGGCGACGGTGAACCGGCAATCCTTGAGGACTGATCGCGCCGGACATACCCTCCCCGGGAGAGACCGTCCCACTTACTGACGGGTGAACGTCGGCATTCCCCTCGACACGTACACCGAGCTTCTTTGCGGAAGCCCCCATTGCCGGGAGACCGTCCTCGGCCATCTCCATTCCGCGGTAGGCCGTGTCGCAATTGTGAACCAGGACCGGAGTAGCGCCTGCGAGCACATAGTACGTGTGGAGGTTGTTGACCGTGAGGTTGTGGACCTTGGCCTGCTGAGTGTGGCGTTCTACCGCCGTGATCTGGACGTACGTGCCGGCCGACGTGCGCAGGGTGTCGCCTGGCTTCAGGTCGGTGGCGTTGGTCCAGCGCTTCGTGTCGGCGACCCAGAAGGGGTGGTTGTGCGTCGCGGTGATCTTGCCTGTATCGGTGCCGCGGGCGCCGTCCAGGTCCACGGTCAGCTCGACCAGGTGCTTCTCGCCCGAGCGGGCGATGGTGTGGGTGACCTCTTCCGACTTCGTGGTGTCGGTTTCGGGGTCGGTGGCCAGTACCTCGTCGCCGTTGGCGACGTCCTCGATGGGTTTGGTCGTACCATCGGCCATCAGGACCGGTGTTCCCGGAGTGAAGCTGTTGTCCCTCTTGCAGGTGATGCCTTCCAGGGCGTCGTCGGAAGCCTTCGCCTCGGCCGCGTCGTCGGCCAGCTTCGCCGCCTGGCGTTCGGCCGCCACCGCTTCGTCCGCCGCCGCGAGGGCCTTCTTGGCCGCTCGAATGTCGCCATAGGCCTCGGACAGACGGCCCCATGCCTTCCAGGCCTTGTAGCCGGCCTTGGCTATCTTGAAGAGCTTGCCCCAGGGAACGAAGTTGAGGGCCGTGTTGATGCAGGCCCACACATCGCCCTTGGTGAAGCAGTCGCGGGCGTCGTTGTAGCCGATGAGGTCGCCGATGATGTTGATGATCTCCTTCTTGATCACCTCCACCTGCTTCTCGGCGGCCTCCTTGAGGTTGCGAGCCTCCCGTGCCTTCTTGTCCGCCGGGGTCTCGTGCCCGCGCTTGGTGTAGTACTCCTCGTTGTAGGTGACGTCGAACCCGCCGTTGCCCGTGGGCTTGCAGCTGACGCCGATGAAGCTGCAGTCGTCGGGGGCCAGGCCCGTCGGGTCTGCGAACGTCGCGGGGTTGTTGTTGCCGTAGCCGTAGGCGTCGCCGGTCTGGTCGAGGGCCGGGTCGACCGAGATGAAACTGGCGACGGCGGGGTCGTAGTAGCGGGCCCCGGTGGCGATGAGGCCGGTCGAATCGTCCCTGGGTCGGCCCAGGAAGTCCCGGTCGGTGGTCCCCTCGAGCTGGTCGTCACCGCCGCGGGGTGCACCGAAGGGGGTGTAGCGCTGGCGCGTCACGGCCCCGGTGGACTGGTCGACGGCGACCGACGCGGTGCCCTGGGCGTCGCTGACCAGGACGCTCGTGGTGTCGGCGCCCGCGCCCGTACTGGTGCGGACGACGCCGCCGTCGTAGTAGCGGGTGGCCTTCGTGCCGGTGCTGGAGGTGGTGACCTCCATGCCGTCGAGGTACAGCGTCGAACCCGTGGGTTCCTTACGGATGAGGCGCTGTCCGTCGGAGCCGTAGACGAAGGAGGTTTCCTTGCCGTCGGCCGTGGCGATCTTGGTGAGCTGCTCGAACTCCCAGGTGAAGTTGTCCGTCTTGCCGTCGGTCGTGCGGCTGGTGAGCTGCCCGGTCTTGTTGTAGAGGTACGTCGCGCCGCCGACCTTGACGGGTGCGTGCGAATGGGCGGCGGTGTCGCCCGTGGGGCCGTACGAGTGCGCCGTGCTGACGCCGTCCTTGACGGTGCTCAGGATCCGGCCGGACTCGTCGTAGGTGTACTGCTCGTCGTAGGGCGCGGGGCCCCATGTCCCGGCGGCCGTGCAGCCGGCACCACCGTTGGACCACATCTGGGTCCAGGCCCGGGTCATGCGATGACCGAGGTCGTACGTGTAGCACTGCTGCTGGGCGGTGAGGCCGTCGTTGACGGCGAGGACGTTGCCGACCTGGTCGTAACGGTAGTTGACGTCCTGGACGAGGTTGCCGTAGGAAGCGGCGTTCATGTTGGTCAGGCGGCCGGTCACCTCGTCGTAGATGTAGCCCCGGTCCACACGGTGGTCGCCGGTGCCGGCGGTGCGGGTGACGAGTCGGCCGAGACCGTCGTAGGAGAGTGCCGAGGTGTAGTCGGCGAGGGTGCTGCCGACTCCGGTGACGAAGCCGAGGTCGTCGTAGCGGGTGTTGACGCGCTCCTCGGGGAGCCCTCCCGCGGCCGGGTAGACGACCGAGGTCGGTGCGCCGCCGCTCGCGTACTCGTAGGAGTAGGAGTAGGTGCCGGCGAGAGCGCCTTCCTCGGCGGGGATGACCGTCTCTTTGCCGGTGGGGCGTCCGTGCTCGTCGTACCCCAGGATCCTGGTCGTGTACGCGCGTCCGTTCTGGAAGCGGGTGGACGCGACCGGCTTGCCCACACCACGGACCAGTGTGTCGTAGGTGAACGTGGCGACGGGCGTCTCGGAGCCGCCGCTGACGCGGTGGATGTCGACGGGGCGGCCGAGTTCGTCGTAGGTGTAGACGGTCTCGCGCAGTTCGGCGTCCGTGCTGGACTTCAGCCGGCCCGCGAGGTCGTAGCCGAACCACTGCCGGCCGCGGTCCGGGTCGTCGGTCTCGAGGACACGTCCCTGCCAGTCGTATGCATAGGTCGAGGTGACGTCGAGGTTCTCGTCCTTCTTCGAGACCATCTCGCCACGGATGTCGTACGCGAACGTGGTGGTGGAGGTCTTGCCGGAGGCCACCTGAGCGACCGTCTTGGTGGTCTGTCCCAGACCGTTGACGTACGTGGTGGTGGTGCCGCCGATCGGCGGGGTGACGGTCATCTGGTCGGCGGCGGACGCCGTGGTGGTCTTCCACTGGAAGACGCCCTTGGAGTAGAGGGCGCTCTCCGTGGCCTGCCCCAGGGAGTTGTACGTGGTGCGGGTCTCGGAGGGCCACTGCGCGGCGGGCGGCGAGGCGAGTCCGCTGCCTGCCGCTCCCGTCACGTAGAGCGGGCCTGAGGAGGTGATGCCGCGGCCCTGGTCGTCGACGGTGCCCGTGGTGACGATCCGTCCGCCGAGCGGGGAGGGCGTCTGGGTCTCGACGGTGTTCCCCAGGGTGTCCAGATAGGCGTAGGAGGTGGCGAAGTACGGCTGGATGGAGCCGTCCTTCGTCTTGAGGCCGAGGAGCTGCCGGGTGGTGACGCGGGAGGCTGTGTTGGCCGCCATCTGGTACTCGAACGCGTAGGTGGGCGCGTACTCGGCGGCGGTGGGGTCGCCGGGGAGGCGTGCCTCGGTGACCCGGCCGAGGGCGTCGTAGGAGGTGGTCGTGGTGGCGCCGTTGGTGTCGACGACCTTGACCGGGTTCCCGCGGAGCGGATCCAGGTACGTGTCGGTCCTGTGTTGCTTGGCGTTCGTGACGCTGACCTGTTCGGGGTTCCCGGTGGGCGGGCTGTAGTGGGTGCTGGTGGTGTTGCCCTCGGGGTCGACGGCGTCCAGGCCGCGCCCGTACTCGTCGTACGTGGTGTAGGCGCGGGACGAGGTCTCGCGGTTGAACCAGATGTCGACGCGGGTCACGTCTCCCTGGGTGGCGGGCGTTCCCAGGTCCGTGGGCGCGTGCTTCTTGTCGTAGTAGCTGTCGCTGCGCGAGTGGGGGGTGGTGCCGCAGGTGGCGCCTGCGGCGTCCCGGAGTTCGACGCGGTACGGGGTGATCAGGAGGAACTTGGGACTGGCGTTGTTGACGGCGAAGCTGGTCACCGTGCACTTGGAGTCGGTGGGCACGGCCAGATCGCCTTCGTCGACAACCTGCTCGGGCATGCCCCAGGTGCCGTTGTACGCGGTGGTGTTCCGGGTGACGCGGTACCCGCCCGCTGCGGTTCGGCCCTTGCTGGTGGTGGCCCCCGGGCGGACGAAGTACGCGTCGTGGTCTCCGGGGCCGTCGACGAGTCGCTTGTACCAGTGCTGCGTCTTCGTGGCCTTCAGGACGGTGGCACCGTCGCCGGTGAGCTCCTCGGTGGTACGCACCTGACCGGCGAGGTACTCGTAGTCGGTGAGGTCCTCCGCCGGATAGAGGTCGGCGAAGGAGTCCGCCGCGACCTTGACCGTCCTGGTTCCGCCCGTCGCCGTGCGGTCACCGTTCATACCGCGGTGGTAGCGGGTGCGGGCGACGGCTGCGGAGCCTCCGGCGCCGGCCTTGACGACGACTTCGGGGTAGCCGCGCCAGCCGGACCAGGACTGCTTCGCGACCGGAGTGAGGTCGTCGTCGCTCCAGTGCCAGGCGCCGCCACCGAGGTACTGGTAGGTGACGGGCTTCTCGGGGCTGAGGTTGGCGCCGTCCTGTGCGGTGACCTTGAGGGTCAGGTACTTGTGGAACCAGCCCGTGGTCTCCGTACCGCCGTCGGGCACGTAGTGGACCTTGTAGCAGAGGCGGGTGTTGGTCGACTCGTCGGTCGGCAGGGTGGTGGGAGTACAGCCCTCGGAGGCCTGGCCGTCGCCGTTGGCATCGAGGCCGTAGGTCACGCGCGTGCGGCCACCGAGTTCGTTGGTGACGGTGCCGATCCGCCACGAGTTCATCTTCGGGGTGCCGGCGGGCGGGTCGACCCGGTTGGGCAGGAGGGTTCCGTTGAAGTCCATCGGGCGCAGTGCCAGCGTGGCGCCGTTGTCGGCGTAGCCGGTTCGCGTCACCTTCGACAGCCACAGGCTGGGATCGAAGTTGGTCTCTCCGGTGGCCGGGAACTGGTGGACGAAGGTGTACGCGTCGACCGTGCGGTGGGCCTTGGCGGGGTCGCGGTCGGCGACCTGGGCCTCGACTCGGGTGAGGAAGCGCGTGTCGAAGAACGCGGGCTGGAACTTGTCCGGGCACGACGTCGCCGTGCAGATCAGGTCGACGGGCACGTCCGGGTACGTGGCGGCGGTGCTGGTCGTGGTGGGGGCCGCACAGGTGTCGTTCAGCGCCGTGCAACGGTAGGCGTAGGTGAAGGCGACGCGTCCCGGGGCGTTGGTGGCTTCGGCACCCGGCCGGTGCCCGTAGGCGATCGACTTGAGGTAGCCGCCGCGGTCGTAGGGGACGGTGGCGGCGGTGCCGCCCTGCTGGTGGTAGCGGTTGGTGTCCTTGCCGTAGAAGTACGTCGCCTCGGTGTCGTGGCGGTCCTTCACCAGGGCGAGGTTCCAGCGCCAGGCCTGGTTGCAGAACGTGCCCTCGCAGGGGCTGCCCGCCTTCTTGCCGTAGACCGGGACCGTCCAGGTGGAATGGGTGGCCGCGCCCGTGGTGGGCTGCGCGGCGAGGCCGAAGTAGTAGCGGGTGCCCTCGGCGGTGGAGACGACCCAGTATTCGCCGTTGTCGTCGCCGTTGGCCTCGTCGTTCCAGCGCTCGATCTTCCAGCCCTGGTCGCTCTTGAGCCGCCAGTTGGTCTTGTCGACCCTGACGAGTTCGCCGGAGACGCCGTTCAGCGAGATGGTGGCGTTGTCAGTGGCCCAGCACAGGTCACCCCAGGTGGGCTCGCCCTGTTCGCTGCAGGACTGGTACCGGCGCTCGATGTAGCTCTGGCCGATCTCCCAGCCGGTGCCGATCACGGAGGCCTGGTTGTTGCTGGCGGAGGTGCGGCCGTCGACGGCCTGGGAGGAGTACGACAGGCCGAGCGCGGGGTCGGAGCCGCCGGGCACGTCGGGGAGCGTGAACGGGTAGGAGTACGAGAAGTTTCCGGTGTTTCCACCGGCCTGCCAGGAACCCGAGGAGGGAAACGCGGAGGCTTTGAAGGAGCCGGTGTCACCTGACGTTCCGGCGGAGAGGGCGTAGACCGCCGGCTCGACGGTCGAGGCCGAGGCCCCACCGGACCCGGCGACGGCGGTGGAGGTCCTGGAGCTGAGGCCGATGTCGGCGATCAGTTCCCCGGTGCGCCGGTCGTTGCGGGTGGCCACGGGTTCGGCCTTGGCGCACTTGGCGTCCCTCGGCCGGGTCAGGACGCATCCGGGATAGCGCACGAGGCGGACGCGGTCGGCGAAGTTCGCTCCGGCGGCGCTCTTGACGCCGCTGTAGTTCACATGGACCCACTGCCGGTCGGCGGCCCGCTGGGCGGCGTCGGCCTTCGGGGCGCCGTCGGCCTTCGGGGTGCCTTCCGCTTTCGCGGTGCCCTCGGCTTTCAGAGTGCCGTCGGCTCCCGAGGCACCGTGGGCTGCCGAGGTATCGGGAGCGAGAGTGAACGCGATGCCGCCCGCGCCGAGTCGGCGGGCGGTGGTGTGGTCGAGCGTGCTGATCCGCACCTGTCCGGTGGCGGCACCGTCGACCGGAGTCACCGTCACCGGCTCGGCCGCGGTGGTCTTCTGACCGCGGCGCGGGGTGACCGTCCTGGTCCGGGTCTCGGGCCAGACGGGAGCGGCGCTCTTCGGTGAGGTGGGCATCGCCTTGGGCGCGGGCAGTGGCTTCGGGGCCCGTCCGCCGGCGATCTCCTCCGTCGAACCTCCGACAGCACGTGCGTCGCCCACCGGCTGCGACCGGAGCGTGTCCGCGGGCGTCAGCGCCAGGGCGACGGCGAGCACCGTCGCCCCGGCGACCACCTTGAGGCGACGTTGGACTGCGCGCCCGCAGATTCGTATTCCGGGGCGCAGACTTGCGTTTCTCACTTTTTCTCTCAATCCCCCCATGCGCCTGTTCCAGACGCAGGAAGGCAAGAGATATACCAGCGGATCGCGTAATCGCGAAGCCCTCACCGGAAAATGTGTCACCTCCAGCGGAAACCGCTTCCCACCCTCGGCACTCCCTCACTGACGAACGAGGGTCAAACCAGAATGAGGTCGACATAACGTGAGCCATGAGACGTCTGACGGCCCGCCAAGAAGTAGGTTGACACTCCCTTTACCTGCTCCTACGGTGAAGCGGATCAATCGACTCTGCCAAGCTGGGGGGCCCACAGGAGTCGGGGGGGATCACTTTCGTTCCTTTTCGCGATGCCCGACTCGATTCAGGCGTCGCGCAATTTGGTGCGCTCACTCTTCCCCGCGTGGCACCGCTTTCGCCTGGCTTTTCAAGCTGGAGCATCACATGGGTACGAATGCGCGCCGCATAACAGGGCGCCGACTCATTTCAGGTCTTACCGGCACCCTTCTCGCGGTGATCGGAGCGACCGCGACAGCGGGCCCGGCGACTGCCGACGACGGCCCCACCGCCACGCCGTACATCGTCGGCGGAACGTACACGGACATCGCACAGGCCCCTTGGATGGTCGCGGTCTACGAGAAGGTCGGCACCGGGTACGCGTTCCGCTGCGGCGGCGTCCTGGTCAGCCCGAGTCATGTCGCGACCGCGGAACACTGCGTCGCACCCAGGACGGCCGGCGACCTGAAGATCATCTCAGGTCGCACCAACCTCACTCAGGACGCGGGCGAGGAGCGGTTCGTCACCAAGAAGTGGAAGCAGCCGGCATACAAGAACATCGGCGACACCTCCTATGTCAACGACTTGGCCCTCCTGAGTCTCCACAAGCCGCTGAACATCACCCCGCTGCCCATCGCGAGCGGCACCGCCGTCTACGCCCCCGGGACACTGGGCACCATCTACGGCTGGGGCGCCACGCACAGCGGTGACGTCGACGGGAGCCTCTACCTGCAAAGCGCCCGGGTGCCCATGGTCGACGACACGACGTGCGCGAACCAGTACGCGGCGAACAACGTCTCCCTCGACACCACGACAGCCGTGTGCGCGGGCGACACCGACGCGCTTGCGACCTTCTGCGGCGGCGACGAAGGCGGTCCTCTCGTCGTGGGCGGCGCGCTCGCCGGCATCGCGTCCTTCAACCCCGGCTGCAAGAACTCGATCGGCTACGGCGTCTACACCCAGATGACCGAGTTCCGGACCGAGGTGAAGAACGAGACCCTCGTCCGCTCCCAGGACGACCTCACCCGCGACGGTGTCGCCGATCTGACGGCCGTATGGACGGACGGCTCGCTGCACGCCTACCCCGGCGACGGCGAGGGCGGTCTGATCAACGCTCAGATCCCCCTGGTGGGCGGCCAGTCCTGGATGACCATCAAGCACCTGGTGAAGGGCGACTTCACGAACGACGGCATCGCGGACCTGATGGCGATCTGGCAGGACGGCACCCTGCACTACTACCGCGGCAAGGGCGACGGCACCATCAGCGACCACGTCCGGATCGAACTCGGCGGCACGACCTGGGGAACCATCAAGCAGATCACTGCCGGGGACCTCACCGGTGACGGCATCGCGGACCTCATGGCGATCTGGGAGGACGGCACCCTGCACTACTACCGCGGCAGGGGCGACGGCACGGTCGACGCGCAGACCCCGATCGCCCTGGGCGGCACCACCTGGGGCACCCTCAACCAGCTCACCGCCGCCGACTACGACGGCGACGGGGTGGCCGACCTGATGGCGGTGTGGACCGACAGCACCCTGCACTACTACCAGGGCCACAACAACGGCACGATCAGCACCCAGGTCCCGGTCTCGACCGGCCTCGCCACCTGGGGAACCGTCCGGCAGATGGTCGGCGGCGACTACAACGGCGACGGCCACGCGGACCTCATGGCGATCTGGGAGGACGGCAGCCTGCACTCCTACATCGGCAAGGGCGACGGCCAGCTCAACGCCCAGACCGCCATCCCGCTCGGTGGTCTCACCTGGAAGACCATCCGCCAGCTCGCCTGAGCGCACCTCGGTCCTCCCGCACGGATGCGTACCGGTCCCGCACGGCTGGTACCTCCCCCCTCTCTCCCCTGCCACGGGCTCCGCTGCGGCGCGGCCGTCGGCACACCCACGGGCGTTGCCCCGTAGTGCCCGTTCGCCCTGCGCACCGGCCTGAGCCATCAGCAAGCACACCAGCCCGAAGGACACTCCGTTGAGAAGTCTCAAAGCCCTCGCCGCGGCCCTCGGATCCGCGGCGGCGCTCCTGCTCACCAGCATCGCCTCCCCCGCCGCCGCGGACACCGTTCCCGACGACACCGCCCAGGCCCTGCGATTCGTCAGCTACAACATGTGCGGCAACATGTGCAAGGAGAAGACCGGCCCCAACACCGTCACCGGATACAACAACGCGCACCGCATCGCCGTCATCGTCGAGGAGGCCAACTCCACCAAGTGGAAGGCCGACCAGATCTTCCTTCAGGAGGTGTGCCAGGACCAGTACACCGAGCTCAGTGGAAAGCTCGCGCCGCTGGGGTTCAACGGCCGCTTCGCCGCAGCCCTCACCGGACGCGCCGACGCGTGCGGCGGTGACCCGTACGGCGTGGCCGTCTTCGTCAAGGGCACCATCGTCCAGACGAAGACGCTGGAGCTGACGCAGGGTCCGGAGTCCGAGCCGATCCGCGTGCCCTGCGTGAAGAGTACTCTCCAGAACCGGCAGAGCTGGGCCTGCAGCGTCCACCTGTACTGGTCCGACACCGCTCTGCGGGACGCCGAAGCCGCCGACCTCCGCTGGCAGGTGGAGGCCTGGGAGCGGGCCGGCACCCCGGTCGTCCTGGGCGGGGACTTCAACGGGTTCCCGTACGAGCCCTTCCTTGACGGCTACTACGGCCCTGCCGTGGGCGGGAACGCGCGCGGCCTCTTCACCGAGGCCGACCAGTCCGATGCCGACCCCGGCAACACCCCGGCGTGTGCGCCGGGCGCCACACCCTGCCGGGGCGGCGAATCCACGTTCCGGAGCCTGGGCAAGGACCTCACCAACCCGGTCGACGACTACGACTGCAAGATCGACTACCTGTTCTTCAGTACGCGTCACTTCAAGGACGTCGTCGGTGACTCCCAGCCGCTCGACACCCAGTCCTCCGATCACCGCCTCCTGCGCGGAGCGGCCAACTGGGCGTCCTGACGCCCTCCCCGCCCCGTGGACGACACGGCGGTGTTCCCTCCGTTCGCTTCCTCCCGCTCGGAGGGAACACCGCCGCGCGTCAAGGCCACCGGCACCCCGCCGCTCTCGTGGCCGACAAGGATCCCAGCCCAGGAGATGAGGACACTCCGTGCCCCGACCCCCGCGCCTTCCCGCCATGCTGAGGACAGCAGGCATGATCGGCGCCGCCGGGATGCTGCTCGTTGCCGTCGCCTCTCCGGCGGCACCGGTAGAACCGGAACCGGCACCGCTCGGCTCGCTGTTCGACAACACCGCCTTCGCGGCCGCCGACGGCTCGGCCCCCGCGAACTTCGACTGGCACGACCACGGCTATCCCGGAACTGGTCTCGCGGCGGCGGGGTGGACTCCAGGGGCCCATGTCATCGTGAACGGTACGGACTACGCCCTGCCGGCCGGTGCCCACGGCCAACCCGACAACGTCGTGGCCGACGGGCAGGAGGTCGCGCTGTCCGGCGAGGGCGACGCCCTCGGCTTCCTCGCCGCCACCACGACGGGGCCTGACTCCGCCACGACGCTGCCGGTGGCGGCCACGGGTACCGGCACCATCGCCTACAGCGACGGCAGCACCTCCACGTACACGCTCGATGTACCCCACTGGGAGAACGGTCCGGTGAACGACGCAGTCGCGGCGGTCTCCGTCCCGGCGTCCCACACGACCGACGACGCCTCGAAGCGCGTCAATCTGTACGCGGTCACCGTGCCCATCACCCGTGGCAAGACCGTCACGTCCGTGAAACTGCCCGCCGCGCCGAAGCCGGCCCTCCCCCAGACCTGCCCCTCGGCCATCGGACCGGCCGCCGCACCGGCCCTGCACATCTTCGCGATGAGCGTGCGCGACACCTCGCACTCCCCGGACGGCAAGGCGGCGTGGACAGGGAGCTGGGCCGCGTCCCTCGCTCCGCCCAGGGGCATCACGCAGCCCAACGTCTGGGAGAACCAGACGATCCGCATGGCCATCTCCCCGCACACCAGTGGCAGCAAGGTCCGGCTCCGCTTCGGCAACACCTTCTCCCCGGCTCCCGTCACGCTGGGCCGGGTCACCCTGGCCACCCGGTCGACCGAAGCCACGGCGGCCGGTACGCCCGTGAACGTCACCTTCGACGGCTCCTCGAGCGTCACCGTGCCGTCCGGAGCCGAGGCCTTCAGCGACCCTGTCCCCCTGCCCGTGGTCGCCCGTCAGGACCTCCTGGTGAGCGTGTACCTTCCCGGAGTGGTGACCACGGCGCCCCTTCATTCCCTTGCGCTGACCACCTCGTACGCGAGCGCGGCGGGCAGCGGGGACCACGCGGGCGAGACCGGCAAAGCGTCGTACACCCCCCAGCCGTTCCCGCGTTGGACCCTGCTGACCGGAGCCGACGTCGACACCGGCGGCAACCCGGGCACCGTCGTCGCGCTCGGGGATTCCCAGACCGACGGGGCCGGAATCCCTGTCGACACCGAAGACCGCTGGCCCGACTTCTACGCCCGCACCCCCCTCAGCGGCCCTGCCGGGCCCGGAGTCCTCAATGCCGGTCTGAACGCGAACAGAGTTCTCGGCGACCACCGCGACAACGGGCTGATCAGCGCCGCGGGCCCCAGTGCCCTCCATCGACTCGACCGCGACGTCTTCTCCCAGCCGAACGTCCGTCGGGTGGTCCTGTACGAAGGCATCAACGACATCAACGCCGGCACCAGCGCCGACTGCCTCATCAAGGGCATCGACTCCGTCCGGGCCCAGGCCGAGTCCCGCGGTCTGCGCGTCACCGTCGCGACCCTTCCGCCCTACGGATCCGGATCCCCGCACTACAGCGCAGCACACGACCTCGTCCGGCAGACGGTCAACGCCCACATCAGAGAGTCCGGCGACTTCGTCGACTTCGACCGGGCCACCCGGAGCGCCGATGCCCCGAGCGTGCTGGACCCCGACTACGACTCCGGCGACCATCTCCACCTCAACGCGGCGGGCAAGGAGCGCATGGCCCAGACTCTCGCGGCGGGAACAGGCGGCTCGCCCCTGGACATGACACAGACGGCGAGCGCCGACTTCGACGGCGATCGCATCGCCGACGTCATCGCCGCCGACAGCCGTTCAGGCGCGCTGAAGGTGTGGTTCGGTCGGGGCGACGCCACCCTGCGGCCCGCACAGCACGTCACATACGGCTGGAAGTTCACCGAGACCACGGCCGCCGACTTCACCGGCGACGGCCGGGCCGACATCATCGCCCGCGACGCCGCCGGAGACCTGAACATCTGGATCGGCAAGGGCGACGGCCACTTCGCCTACCCCTGGATCACCCTCACCGGCTGGAACTACACCGAGACCGCCGCAGGTGACTTCGACGGCGACGGGCGGGCCGACATCATCGCCCGGGACACCGCGGGCAACCTGAAGATCTGGGCCGGCCAGAACAACGGCCACTTCGCCCCGCCCCGTCAGGTCACCGCGGGCTGGAACTTCACCGAGACCACGGCCGCCGACTTCACCGGCGACGGACAGGCCGACATCATCGCCCGGGACGGCGACAACCTCCTGCACCTGTGGACGCACAACCCCGACGGCTACTTCGATCGGCCCGTGGATGTCACCAAGGGCTGGACTCTCACGCAGACCTCGGCGGGGGACCTCACGGGGGACGGTCGGGCGGACATCATCGCCCGCGACGCCACGACAGGCGCCTTGAAGATCTGGGCGGGCCTCGGGGGCAAGTCGTTCGCCGCCTCCCGATTCCTCACCGTGGACTGGTGACCCCCGAATCCGTCAGCGCACCCGACCCCGCTCTTTCAGCGGGGTCGGCGGGACCATCGGGGCGTCCAGGCGGTCGCCTGCGTACCCCTTGACCTCGCCGAAGCGAACGCCCGTCATCCATTGGTCGCGGGCCTCGCGGATCTCCTCGTCCGTGCGGCCCACGAAGTTCCACCACATGACGATCTCCTCCTCGAAGGGCGCGTCGCCGAGGAGCATCAGGCCCGCGTCCGAGACGGCCCGGAGGGGGAGTTCCGTGCGGCCACAGCCGAGGTAGAGCATGGAACCGGGCAGGACGGGCACGCCGTCGACGTGGGCCTCGCCGGACATCACGAGGACCGCGTACTCGAAGTCGGGCTCCAGGGGGCAGGCTCCTCTCCGCTCCCGCCGCGAGGGCGAGGTCCGCGCCGACGAGCGGCGTGTCTCGGCGACCGGTGAACAGCTCCCCGCGAGCCCACCAACCATCCGCTACCCGGAGCTGGACGCCACCTGGAACTTCGCTTTCGATGACCACCACGAAATGGCTCGCCGACTGCCCCGCTTGGCAGCTCTCTATCTGGCGTAAGCGGAATCTCGCAATCACAAGGCGAAGTCAACCAGCGAAGGGAAGACTCCCGAACATCGCTGTCCGTCCTACTGCTTCAGACCATGTACTTGCCTTTGACTTGATACTCGTCGGACGGCATCGAGTCCCATTCGGTATTCGCGCCGTCGCGCGTCACCATGAACAGCGGACGCGAGCGGAGAATCTGCCCGACTACTTGCCCGCGCATGAGGACCCCGGAGTCGTCCGGTCCTGCGTAGCCTTCGGGCGTGAAGCGAAGGTGCACGTCCTTCGCCTCGGCATACGCGATTGCATCGCTTTCCAGCTCCGACAGGTCTCTCCCGACCAGCGGAAGTCCGTCGAATGCGACCTGGGGACCCTGCACGGCGTCGGCAGCGATGCAGAACAGCCCCACGCCTTGGCTCACATAGGCCGTGACAGCAGGCGGAGAAGAATCCGCTCCGCGACGGTGGACTTCGATCTTCCAAGTCGGCGAGAAGATCGCGTAGTCCCGTGCACACTCGCTGACCTTCGTCCGGCCGAGTACCTCAGCCGCCTCGACCACTTCGTCGACGGTCATACCGAACCGGAGCGGTCCGACGCCGACTGCCGGCGAATAGGACCACTCACCCCGTTCGACGACTCCGAAATCGGCTTCGGTCTCGAACGCCACAGTCGCTCCTCTAGAAACACCTGAGAACTTAGAGTCCCCATCTGGACTCGGCCGCGAATACGCGACACCTGAACATGGGAGCTCACCAGTCTCACACGCGGGCCCATTGCTGCGCCTACTTGGGCAGCTTGGACTGCTCCGGGTGAGCTGCGGCGGTGTACCGCATGGCGACGCTGGTGCCAGGAAGGGCGTATCGCCGAACGTATCGGGCTCGACGACGGACCAGCCACCCCGTCCCCGTCACCCGGCTCGAGCCCCGCCCCGGGCCGGCGAGGAGCCGCTGATACCAGCCGCTGCGCATCCCCTGCCGCCACGGCGTCCGCACCCGCGTCCGTGCCCGTGCCCGTGCCCGTGGCCATCACCACCACCCCCGCCGACCGCACTCACAGCGAAGACCGTTGTAGTACTAGGACCGGCCGGGCAGGGTGGGGAGGTAGGTGGGGGCCTTGCGGACCGGGGTGGCCTTCTCGAAGGCGTACGCGTAGCTGAGCAGGTTCGCGTCGCTGTAGCGCGTTCCGAGGAAGGAGACGCCCAGCGGCAGCGTGTCCCGTGCGTAGCCGGCGGGCACGGTGATGTGGGGGTAGCCGGCCACTGCGGAGTTGCGGGTGGAGCTTTCGAAGGGGGTGGGTTCGAGCGCTTCGACGGTAGGAGCGGCGATTCCGGTGGGAGTGACGATGGCATCGAGCCGGTGGTGGGCGAGAACGCCGTCGATGGCCTGACGGGCCTGGCGGGTCGCGGCACTACGGTGCTGACGGTAGGCCGGTGCGTTGACATCTCCGTCGGTCTTGTCGGCCATCTCGAAGAGCTCCTGGCCGAACTTCGGCATCTCGACCGTGGCGTTCCGCTTGTTGAACGTGATGAGTTCGGTGAGGTTCTTGGGGTGGGGGCCTGGGGTGGCGGCCAGGTAGGCGTTGAGGTCGTGCTTGAACTCGGTCAGCACGGCGGGAAGCATGTCCTTCTGCATCATGTCTTTGGAGTCGGCCACGTCCGCGCCCTCGACGACGGTTGCGCCGAGCGCTCGTAGGCGCTGGACAGCCGCGTCGAAAGTACGGTCCACGTCCGGGTCGATGCCGGTGTGTCCCTTGCGCCACACGCCGATGCGCTTGCCGCGCAGGGCGTTCGGGTCGAGCACCTCGCGGTAGTCGGAGGGGAGGGCGGTGTCGGCGTCGGAGGTAGCCGTGTCGGCGGTGTCCGATCCGTGGATGGCCCAGAGCGCCAGGGCGGCGTCCGTCGTGTTGCGGGCGATCGGGCCGGCGGTGTCGTGACGGCTGGTGATAGGGATCATGCCGCTGCGGCTGACCATGCCGAGGGTGGGCTTGATGCCGACGGTGGAGGTGACGCTCGCGGGGCACACGATGGAGCCGTCGGTCTCGGAGCCGATGGTCACAGCGGCCAGGGCGGCTGCGGCGGCGACCGCGGAGCCGCTGGACGATCCGCAGGGGCTCCGGTCGAGTACGTAGGGGTTACGGGTCTGGCCGCCGGTGGCACTCCATCCGGCCGTCTGCTCGGGGGACCTGAAGTTGGCCCATTCCGACATGTTGGCCTTGCCCAGGATCACTGCACCCGCGTCGCGCAGTTTCTTCACCAGGAAGGCGTCCTGTGCGGGCCTGGAGTGCAACAGGGCCGTGGAGCCGGCGGTGGTGGGCTGGCGGTCTGCGGTGTCGATGTTGTCCTTGATGAGAACGGGGATGCCTTCCAGTGGCCCCCGCTCTTCACCGGTGCGGCGCAGCTCGTCGCTCTTGCGTGCAAGGTCCAGTGCGTCCGGGTTCACGGTGACGACGGCATTGAGGCGGGGGTTGAGGCGATGGATCCGGTCCAGGTACGCCTGAGTCAGTTCTTTGGACGTCAGCCGCTTGCCCTTCATCTCCTCCTGGAGTTCCAGGATCGTGGTGCGGTCCAGCCTCTCGTCCAGCCGTCCGTCGCGCTTCCCGTCGTTCTTCGGAGCGTACGGGGCTGCTCCGTCCTTCGAGGTGGCGGAGGCGGCCGGTCGCGGTCCGTCGTCCGGTGTGCAGGCCGCCAGGGGAACGATCAGGCAGGCTGCCGATACCGCGATCACCGTGTGTCGTCGGGTGGTTCGAGTGAGCGAGCGCATCAGTTGCTTCTCCGTAGAGGCGAGGGAAGGAAGGCCCTGTGTCCGTACAAAAGAGCCTATGAACGGCGTCTTTTCGGAACGACAGGGATGGCCCCCCGTTCGGGAGTGGTGCGGACTACACCTCCTGAGGGGGTGTCCGTTTTCCGCGTCACGCGTGAGGAGGGGGTCTCCGGCTCACTGTCGGACACCCCCTCCTGACGTGCAGGGGTGGGATCTCCTACGTCGTTCACCTTCTCCCCGCGCCCCCGGTCGGCACATCGGACCGTCCCCCGAACCTGAGGTGTAGCCCGCTACACCCATGCGGTGACTGGCGCGTCGCCGTGCGGGACAGCCGGACGTCCAGGACGGCGACGTGCAGCATGGACCGTCGTACCGGAGCGACACCTGCTGGACCGGGGCGAAGATCGGCGAGATGCGGACCAGCGGCAACAGAACGTAACCGGCCGGCGAAGGCGGAGCGGTGATGGGCCCACCCAGCAGATACCTCGCGGATCACAGGCTGTGGAGTGCCCTTGCCTTCAAGTCCACGGAACAAGACGGCACTTCACGGTCTTCCCCTGCCATAAGTGCGCGCTACACCGGGCGGGTGGAGCCCGCTACACCCCCGGTCGGGGAGAGGGACCGCTGCCGTCCGCTCGCCTCGCGCGGTTACGTTCGGTATCGGTTCTAACCGATCAAGGAACCGAGGGACCGAGGACCCACCATGCAACCGATGACGACTCGGGCCACGCGGTTCGCATTCATGCGCCGCGACCACCTCTCACTGACCCACTGACCCACTGACCCACTGACGTTGTTCCCCTACCGACAGGAGTTGTTCCATGCATGCACGTGTATCGCCGAGTTTCCGTCCCGCTCTTTCGCGAGGCGGCCGACGCAAGACCTTGCTCGCCGTGACCGTGCTCACCGGGGCCGTCATGACGACCGGCGCACTGTTCCCGTCCGCGGCCTCCGCCGCCAAGCCGGACACCGTTCAGAAGAGCCTCAACACCTTCGTTGTCGACGACCAGATACCCTCCGCGTCGGCGAGCGTCACGGACCGCGAGGGCCGGACGCTTCACTACACCACAGGGGTCGGCGACCTCAGGACCGGCGCGAAGGTACCCAAGGACGGGCAGGTACGGGCGGCCAGCAACACCAAGGCCTTCACGGCCGTGGTCACGCTGCAGCTCGTCGCCGAGAAGAAGCTCGCCCTGGACGCCCCCGTCGACACCTACCTGCCCGGCCTGCTGCGCGGCGAAGGCATCGACGGACGCCACATCACCATCCGCCAACTCCTCCAGCACACCAGCGGACTGCCCGAATACCTGGACAAGAGCGCGGTCCTCAAGGACCGGCAGAGGTACTACGAGCCGCGCGAGCTCCTCGACACCGCCCTCGCACAGAAGGCCCACTTCTCCCCGGGCGCGAAGTGGGAGTACAACAACACGAACTACCTGGTCGCCGGCCTGATCATCCAGAAGGTCACCGGCCGCCCGCTGGGCGAGGAGGTCAACCGGCGCATCGTCGACCGCATCGGACTGCGCCACACCTACTTCCCCACCCCCGGAGACATGACCATCCGCGAGCCCCACGCCAAGGGCTACCACCGGGACACAGCCGACTCGCCCTGGCGCGACGTCACCGAGCTCGACCCGTCCTGGGGTTGGGCCGCGGGTGCGGTGATCACCACCAACAGCGACCTCAACCGCTTCTACACCGCACTCCTCGACGGCAAGCTCCTGCCCCCGGCCCAGCTCGCCCAGATGCGCACCACCGTCCCCACAGGCGCCCCGGGTGCCCGTTACGGACTGGGCCTGATCAGCACGCAGTTGCCGTGCGGCGGCGTCTACTGGGGCCACGGCGGAACCATTCCTGGATACGCCACCTTCGGAGGTGTCACGGAGGACGGCCGTGCGGTCAACTTCGCGCTGACCGCCATGCCGGCCGACAGCGCCACCGAACAGCACACACAGGCCGCCGTCGAAACGACCCTGTGCCGCTGACACCCTCACTCACCCAACCGGTAAGCCGCCGCTCCCGAACCGCGGCCGCAGGCGCCCGATGAGGGCGGGTCAGGCCGGTGGGCGGGCCCCTGCCGCCACCGGCGCTTGACGGTATCGGTCGCCGCTCCCGCTCGCGGGAACGGCGACCGGTACCCCGGCGGGCCCGTGCTCACGAGCGTCGCCAGGCCCTGGCGCGGCGGGCCGTCCGGCATGGCCCCACAGCCTGCACGAGCCGGTATCCGGTGCCGGCGTCGGAATCCGCCACCGTCACCGGGGCGCGTACCGACTCGCTCATCGCTTGCATTCCACTGTCACGACAGGAGTTGTTCCATGCACGCACGTGTGCCGAGGTTCAGTCCCACTCTTTCGCGAGGCGGCCGACGCAAGACCTTGCTCGCCGTGACCGTGCTCACCGGGGCCGTCATGACCACCGGCGCACTGTTCCCGTCCGCGGCCTCCGCCGCCAAGCCGGACCCCGTTCAGAAAAGCCTGAACTCCCTGGTGACTGACGACAAGATGCCCTCCGCGCTGGCGAGCGTCACGGACCGCGAGGGCCGGACGCTTCACTACACCGCAGGGGTCGGCGACCTCAGGACCGGCGCGAAGGTACCCAAGGACGGGCAGGTGCGGGCAGGCAGCAACACCAAGGCCTTCACGGCCGTGGTCACGCTGCAGCTCGTGGCCGAGAAGAAGCTCGCCCTGGACGCCCCCGTCGACACCTACCTGCCCGGCCTGCTGCGCGGCGAAGGCATCGACGGACGCCACATCACCATCCGCCAACTCCTCCAGCACACCAGCGGCCTGCCCGAATACCTGGAGTCCCCCGTCTTCGCGGACTTCCCCGCCGTCCGGTACCGGTACTTCGAGCCACGCGATCTGCTTGACGGCGCCCTCGCACAGAAGGCCCACTTCTCCCCGGGCGCGAAGTGGGAGTACAGCAACACGAACTACCTGGTCGTCGGCCTGATCATCCAGAAGGTCACCGGCCGCCCGATAGGCGAGGAGATCGACCGGCGCATCGTCGACCGCATCGGACTGCGCCACACCTACTTCCCCACCCCCGGTGAGACGACCCTCCACGAGCCCCACCCCAAGGGCTACGAACGGGAAACGGACGACGCACCTCTGATCGACTACACCACCATCGACATGTCCATGGCCTGGGCTGCGGGTGCCCTGGTCTCCACCAACAGCGACCTCAACCGCTTCTACGCCGCACTCCTCGACGGCAGGCTCCTGCCACCGGCCCAGCTCACCCAGATGCGCACCACCGTCCCCGCAGAGGCACGCGGCCCCGGCGTCCGCTACGGACTGGGTCTCACCAGCACGCCGCTGTCATGCGGCGGCGTCTACTGGGGTCACGGCGGAACCGCCCTGGGCTACCGGACGCGAGGAGGCGTCACAGAGGACGGACGCGCCGCCGGCATCGCGGTGACCACCACCCCGACGGGTGCCGCCTCCCAGCGGGTGGAGGCTGCCGTCGACACGGCGCTGTGCCGCTGATCCAGGCAGCGGCAAGCGGGATGACGGCCCGCGGTCGCCGACGCGTTCCGGTGGCCCCGGCCCCGTTCCGCCACGCCGCCGTCCGCGACAGTCGCCCTCGATCCCGCGCTCAGGGGGCGCAGCGTGTGGGTGGGTGAGAGGTGGTGTAGCGGTGGCGGCCGCGGAGCGACGCAGCCACCATCCAATGCCAGGATGGAGGGAAGGGTCTTCCTTGCCAGGCGCTTCAGGGAGGCGACCATGGGCCGCGAGTATCACTTTCATTGCGAGCACGCCGGCTGCTCGGTCACCGTGGACTTGCGGATGGGCGGAAAGCGGGAGCTGGAGCTCCTCGTGGACGGGAAGCAGGTCGCCGCCGTCCGCGCCCATGGCCACCACTCCCAGACGACCGTGCTGACCACGATCCTGCCGACCGACCCGCCTCGCGGAATCGAGGTCGAGGTGACGCTCCCGGGCGCTCTCGGTGGCCATCCGACAAGCACCCTGCTCGCGGGTGGCGAGCGCAGGCCCATGGTCGCCCGGGAGGTGCCCCGGCAGGCGCGGCCGACGGAGGCCGACTGGTACACCTGACCGTGTCGGAGTGCCCGAAACGGCGTGCCGGTCAAGGTCTCCGGATCTACAGGAGCCATCTCTCAGTCCCGTAGCACGCGCGGCCCGGGTCGCCGTAATACACCCATCCGATTCGGCCTTGACCGAGCCGCCTCACTCGCAAGTCAGGGCTATCCATGCTGCCCCTTTCCAGAACCTGCCGATACCACCCCCCGCACCAGTAACCAAATCGTCACGGAGCGCGCCATCGGCGGGGCATCGACCGACCTGCAGTTACGGTCGGTAATGGCTCGATAATCCTGAGTTTCTGACGTTCAAGATCGAAGCCATCCGCCCTGGCCAGCGGGCGGAGGCCAGCCTTGCGAGCTGCCCGCGATCCCTCGTCGACTGTGCGCCCATCGGGTGAAAATCTCCCGCCGTTAACGCAGCCTTTAACAACGTTTTGGCAGGTCAGGCCGACAAAACCAGCGTAAAACGGATAACCGCAAGATGGGGGCTCCCCAACCAGCACATCGTGGGCTTAACTTATGTGCCATGACCTCCCCCCGCTCCACCTATGGAGGCGGTTACCACACCGCGCCGTCCTTCCCGGACACCCCGATCTACGACTCCCTGGTCGCGGAGCGGGGCACGCCTCAGATCGCCCCGATCCGAGTGCCCGCCGCCTACGACACCGGCAGCAGCTTCCCCGTGAGCGGCTCCTACCTGCCGGCGCTCCCCGCGGCACTGCCCGCCCTCCCGGCGGCGCCCACCCCGCAGCCCACCCCCGCCTACAACAGCGGCTACGGCTACCCCCAGCCCGCGCCGCAGATGGCCCCCGTACCGCTGCAGCACGCCCCGGCCCCGTACATCCCGCAGCAGCAGGTGGCCCCGCGCGGCTACCAGGGCGGTCCGTACCCGCAGCAGCCCCGCCCGGCCGCCGCCGGATACGAGGCGATGCGCCCGGCGGCGCCCCGGCCCGCGCCGGTCCCCGCCCCCGCGCCGTACGACGACCCGTACAACCGGCCCTACCAGGGTGGGGGTTACTGACGGCCTCGCGCTCCGGCCTCCGAGGGGGCCGGAGCGGCTGGCAGGATGAGGACATGCAGACTCCCGTGCTCCGATCCGTCCACGTCCATCCTGTGAAGGCCATGCGCGCGCTGGACCGCACGGAGGCCGAGGTGCAGCCCTGGGGGCTGGCCACGGACCGTCGGTGGACCGTCGTCGACGCGGCGAACAAGGTCGTGACCCAACGCCGTCACCCCCGGATGGCGTTGGCCACGGCGGAGCCGCTGCCGGGCGGCGGGGTCGCCCTGTCCGCTCCGGGCCATCCGATACTGGAGGTCGAGGTCCCGCACCCCTCGACCACCCTCACGGTGGAGATCTTCGACAAGCCCGTGGAGGCGGTCCCGGCCGGCCCCGCCGCGGCAGCCTGGCTCTCGGCGTTCCTGGAGACCGACGTACGGTTCGTGCACATGGACGCGCCCGAGCACCGGCGGCCGGTCGACCCCGACTACGCGCTGCCCGGCGAGACCGTGAGCTTCGCCGACGGCTATCCGCTGCTCGTCACCACCACGTCCTCGCTCGACGCCCTCAACTCCCTGATCGCCCAGGGCGACCACGCGCACGAGGGTCCCCTGCCCATGAGCCGGTTCCGCCCGAACCTGGTCGTCGAGGGCACCGCGCCCTGGGCGGAGGACGGCTGGACGCGACTCGCCGTCGGCGAGGTCACCTTCCGGGTCGCACGGCCGTGCGGGCGTTGCGTCGTCACCACGACGGACCAGCTCACCGCCGAGCGCGGCAAGGAGCCCCTGCGGACCCTCGCCCGGCACCGCAAGAGCGACGGCCGTGTCCTCTTCGGCCAGAACCTCGTCCCCGAGCACACCGGCACGGTCCGGGTCGGCGACGCCGTGAAGATCCTGGACTGACCCGGGGACACCGCTGGCGCGCGTCACACTTCACGGGCCCGGCAGGCGGGGAACCCACCGCCGGGGCACACTCGTTGGAGGAGCGGTTGACGACGAGGGGGTCCACACGTGCGCGCAGCCACCGGACTCTGGCGCTGGCGGCACAATCCCCTGCGCCGGACCACTGATCTCGTCGAGGCGTGGGTCGCGTTCTCGGCGGTGGTACTGCTCTGCCTCGTGGTGCCCCTGACCGCCTGGGCGGCCGGCACCTCCGCGTACGGCTCGCTGTCGCGCGCGGTCCGCACGCAGCAGGAGCAGCGACTGCCCACGACGGCCCGGGTGGTACGCCTCGCCGACGGTCCCGTGAGCGGCCCCCGGTCCGTCGAGACGGCGGGCGAGGAGCGGCTGCGGCGCTCCGTGGTGGCCCGCTGGACGGCGCCGGACGGCTCGGCCCGCACGGGGACGGTGGCGACGGCCCGGCAGCACTCCGCGCCCGGCGCCGCGTTCACGCTGTGGACGGACCGGGACGGGCGGCCGGTGGGACCGCCCATGCAGGCGTCGACGGCTCGCGCGCACGCGGTCATCGCCGGTCTGACGGCCGCCCTCCTCGCCGGGCTGCTGGTGGAACTGGTGCGCCGCCTCGCCGTCCGAAGACTGGTGGTGGCGCGGCACGCGCGCCTGGACCGGGCGTGGGCCGCGGCGGGTCCCGACTGGGGCCGTACGGGCACGGGGAGCTGAGTCCGGCGCCCCCACCCGGACCGCGTTCGGGTTCGACCGCTCGGCGACCGAGCCCGACCGCTCCGGACCACCCGGGACCGGCCGTGACGCGTGTCCGGCATCGCCCGGCCTCCGGTACCGGTGCGGGCCGCCGACCCGTCAGCCCGGCGCCGCCGCGCGCGCTACGGTGGGGCATCGGATCAGCGGCGAGGCATGAGGCGGGGGCAGGACACACCCATGGCACAGGGCACGGTCCAGGTGACGCACACCGGCACATCGCGGTGGCGGCGCCGCACGGGTGAGTACCCCTCCCTCGCCGCCGCCCTGGAGGCCGCGGGCGACGGAGACGTCCTCACCGTCGCGCCCGGCACCTACCGGGAGAACCTGGTGATCCGGCGCGCCGTCACCCTGCGCGGCCCCGAGGGCGGGGTCGGCTCGGTGCGGATCGCGCCCCCGGACGGCGTCCCGCTGACCCTCCGGGCTTCCGTCACCGTGCAGGACCTCCACATCGAGGGGCAGGACGTGGCCGCGCCCGCGCTGCTCGTCGAGGACGGCACCCCCGAACTGCTCGACCTGCGGATCATGACCCGCTCGGCCGCCGGGATCGAGGTGCGGGGCGCCGCCCGCCCGACGGTCCGCCGCTGCACCGTCGACAATCCGGCCGGGGTCGGCATCGCCGTGCTCGACGGCGCGGGCGGGGTGTTCGAGGAGTGCGAGGTCGTCTCCGCGGGGCAGGCCGGCGTCTCGGTCCGCGGCGGGGCGCATCCGCGCCTGGAGCGCTGCCGGGTGCACCACGCCAACGGCGCGGGCATCGCCGTGACCGGCGAGGGCAGCGGCCTGGAGGGCGTCGGCTGCGAGGTGTACGAGATCAAGGGTGCCGGACTGCAGATCGCGGCCCGCGCCACCGCCCACCTCACCGACTCCTCGGTGCACCGCACCTCGGCGGACGGCATCACGCTCGACACGGACGCGGTGCTCACGCTCTCGGACTGCGACATCCACGACGTTCCGGAGAACGCCGTCGACCTGCGCTCGCGCTCCGTCCTCACGCTGACCAGGTCGACCGTCCGCCGCTTCGGGCGCAACGGCCTCTCGGTGTGGGACCCGGGGACGCGGGTGGACGCCAACCAGTGCGAGATCCACGACAGCACGGGCGACTACCCGGCGGTGTGGGTGAGCGACGGCGCGACCGCCGTGCTCGACGCCTGCCGGGTGCACGACGTGCCGGACGCGCTGTTCGTCCTCGACCGGGGCTCGCGCGTGGACGTCGTCGACAGCGATCTGACCCAGGTGCGGAACACGGCCGTGTCCGTGAGCGACGGGGCCACGGCCCAGCTCGACGACTGCCGGATCCGGGAGGCCTCCACGGGCGCCTGGTTCCGGGACCACGGCAGCGGCGGCACCCTGGGCGGCTGCACGATCGACTCCGTGCAGACCGGGGTCATCGTCACCAAGGGCGCCGACCCCACGATCGACCGGTGCGTGGTCACCTCGCCCGCCGAGGCCGGCTTCTACGTGTCGGCGGAGGGCCGCGGCTCCTTCCACGGCTGCCGGGTGACGGGCAGCGGCGGGTACGGCTTCCACGTCACGGACGGCTGCCGCACGACCCTGCGCAAGTGCCGTACGGAGCGGTGTGCGCGCGGCGGCTACGAGTTCCCCGAGGAGGGTGCGAGCGCCGAGGACTGCACCAGCGACGAGAGCGCGGTCCGCTCCTCCGTACCCGACGGCGGGACGGTCCTGACGGCCACCCAGTCCGCGGGGCTGCTCGGGACGGTGCCCCCGCCGCGCGCCCCCGTGCCGGTCGCCCCGGCCGTGCCGGAGCCGGCACCGGAGGCCCGCTCCTCGCAGGACGTGCTCGGTGAACTGGACGCCCTGGTGGGTCTGGAGAGCGTCAAGCTGGAGGTCCGGACCCTCACCAACATGATCGAGGTGGGCCGCAGGCGTCAGGAGGCGGGGCTCAAGGCGGCCTCGGTCCGCCGCCATCTGGTCTTCACCGGCAACCCGGGCACGGGCAAGACGACGGTCGCCCGGCTGTACGGCGAGATCCTGGCCTCGCTCGGCGTCCTGGAGCGCGGGCACCTGGTGGAGGTCTCCCGGGTGGACCTGGTCGGCGAGCACATCGGCTCGACGGCGATCCGCACGCAGGAGGCCTTCGACCGGGCGCGCGGCGGTGTGCTCTTCGTCGACGAGGCGTACGCGCTGTCGCCCGAGGACTCGGGGCGGGACTTCGGCCGCGAGGCGATCGACACGCTCGTGAAGCTGATGGAGGACCACCGGGACGCGGTGGTCGTCATCGTCGCCGGGTACACGGCGGAGATGGAGCGGTTCCTCACCGTCAACCCCGGTGTCGCCTCCCGCTTCTCACGGACCATCACCTTCGGCGACTACGCGCCGGAGGAGCTGCTGCGAATCGTCGGGCAGCAGGCGGACGAGCACGAGTACCGGCTCTCCCCGGGCACGGACGACGCGCTCCTCACGTACTTCGAGAAGCTGCCCAAGGGTCCGGCGTTCGGCAACGGCCGCACGGCGCGGCAGACGTTCGAGTCCATGGTGGAGCGGCACGCGGGCCGGGTCGCCGCGCTCGCCGAGCCGAGCACGGACGACCTGACCCTGCTCTACCCGGAGGACCTGCCCGAACTCCCCTGATCCGCGCCCTCGTTCGCCGCTCGCTGGTGGGGCAGGGCGGGTGGCAGCCGGTCGAGGAGCGCCGAGCGGCACCGCGCGAACGCCGGGTCGGCCTGGTAGTCGGAGTGGCCGAGGATCGGTTCGGGCAGCGGGTGCGCGCGGGTGCGGCCGTACGCGACGGGGTCGAGGAGCACCGCTCCGTCCACGGCCGGCCGGCCGTCCTCCGCGGGGACCCGGACGGGGCCGCCGATGGGGTCGGTGGCGCGGTACAGGTTGCTCCAGCAGTGCACCGTGCGGTTCAGGCCGCGCAGTGCCTCGGGGCCGAAGTACGCGGGGAACCAGCGGCCGTAGAGCCGCTCCAGGGGTGATCCGTACGTGAGCAGCGCGACCCGGCTCCGGGTCGCGGGGCGCAGCTGCCAGACGGCGGCCGCGGCGAGGACGCTGCCCTGGGAGTGCCCCGAGATGACGAGCCGCCCGCCCGTGCCGCGGGTCCAGGAGCTCATCCGCCAGGTGAGGTCGGGGACCGCGCGCTCGGCGTAGCAGGGCGGGGCGAACGGGTGGGCGGCCCGGGGCCAGAACGTGCCGACGTCCCAGAGGATGCCGATGGTGCGGCGGGCGGAGGCGTCCTTGTAGGCGCGGCGGCCCCAGGTGACGAACAGCAGGAAGCCGAAGCCGATCATCCAGGAGCCCAGGGCCTGGGTGACGGAGGCGAGGGAGGCGATCGCGGGATGCGCCCCGTCGAAGGCCCGGCCGGGGACGTTGCCGCTGGCCCAGGCACCGGCGACGGACGCGGCCCCGAGGAGCAGCGTCGCGCCCGAGATCACGCCGACGAGGACGGGTGCGGAGTCGGTGAGGGAGGCGCGGGCCCGGCCGGCCGCGATCTGTCCCGTACGGACCGGGTCGCGCTCGGCGGCCGCGTCGTAGTCGGACTCGACGGCGGAGCGCAGGCGCCGGGCGTCGACGACGGTCCGTACGGCGAGGAGGACGGCGGGCGCGAGGAGCAGCAGGAGCAGGAGGGGGATGACCGAGGCCTGCCAGCTGAGGAGGACGGGCGGGCCGATCCTGGGGCCCCCGTGGTCGCCCATGCCGGGCGTTGCGGGGCCGTCGAGCCAGTCCGCGACCCGCTGCGCCACTCCCCCGGACATGACCCCGGCGAGCGCGCAGGCGAGCATGGCGACGGCGGGCCCGCCGAGTCCGCGCAGCGCGGTACGGGGGTCCCTGCGAGGTCGTTGGAGGAGCAGGGCGACGACGCCGAGGGCGACGACGAGACCGCCCTGGGCGAGGGTGAGCGCACCGAAGACGGCGTCGCCGGGAAGGGTTCCGGAGGAGGTCCAGCCGGGGCGGGGCCATCCTGCGTGCAGGGCGGCGAGCGCGAGCAGGATCAGGGACGTGGCGGGCAGCCAGGAGACGAGGGCCCGTTCGACGCGCAGGTCGAGGCGGCGCTCGCTGCGGCCGCGCCGGCAGACGACCCAGACCACGACGAGGGCGAGGACCACGACGGCGGCCCGGAGGCCCCAGCCGAGGACGGTACCCAGGCCGGGGGCGCCGGCGTCGTGGCGGGCGGTCGCGGTGACGAGGGCGGCGGCGACGGTGAGGAACCCGGCGGCGGTGTGGGCGGCGCGCAGGCGGGCGACGAGCCGACGGCCGTACCAGAAGCCGGGACGGCCGAGCGCGGGACGGAGCTCGACGGGACCGGCGGGGTCGGCGGCGTCCGCGGCCTCCGTGTCGGCCGGGGGCTCCGCGACGGGCACGTCGTATCCGGTGGGCGGGCGCTGCGCCTCGTACGCGCTCCACGTCCGGTTGGAGAGGTACCAGAGGAGGCCGACGAGCGCGGTCGGCACGAGGGCGGCGAGGGCGAGGCGGCGGCCGGGCGGGGACCACCAGCCGCCGCGCCCCGCGGAGAGGAACCCGAGCCAGGAGTACCGGTCGGTGCAGGCGGTGGTGGCGGCGCACTGCCAGGCCGTCAGGTCGAGCGCGACCTCGCAGGCGGCGGCGGTCAGGAGCACGGTGAGGGTGAGGGCGACGAGCCGCACGAGGACCCCGTAGAGCCGCACGAGCCCCGGCCTGCCCTGGGCCGGCGGCCGCATCCAGTGCGCCAGGTTGGCCACCATGAAGGGCAGAAGCAGCAGCCACAGCGCCCGGGCGCCGTCGCCCGAGGTCAGATTGGACCAGCAGTACGCCTCCGGGACCGGGCGTGCCGCGTACCGCTCGGGGTGGTCCTCGGCGTCGAGGTCCTCGCCGCGCCGGTACATCGCGGCGGTCCGGTCGCCGGTGACCCGTACGGTCCTGGGATCGTCGAGCATGTCCTGGGGGGTGGTTCCGCCGACTCCGTGGACGAGGAGTTCGAGCGCCGCGCCCCCGCTCTCCGGGGCGGGTGTGGCAGGGGACACTGAGGCGACTTCCTCTCGGAGTGGGAAGATGCGACGTCGGCAACAGGATCCCGGAAGTCCGCGCGCCCGCGCACGGACTCTCACCGAATCCGACAATCATCCCCTTGTCTCCTGCGGAAGGACCGGCCCCGGCGGTGACTGACAACCAGAACCTCCTCGCGGAGCAGCGGCGTGCCCTGATCCTCGACGAGGTACGGCGGCGTGGCGGTGTACGGGTCAACGAACTGACCCGCCGTCTGAACGTCTCGGACATGACGATCCGCCGCGACCTGGACGCGCTCGCCCGGCAGGGCATGGTCGCGAAGGTGCACGGCGGGGCCGTACCGGTCGTCGAGGCGAGCACCCACGAGCCGGGCTTCGAGGCCAAGTCGGTGCTCGAACCGAGCGCCAAGGACGAGATCGCCAGGACCGCCGCCGCCCTGGTCTCGCCCGGAACGGCGATCGCCCTGTCCGGCGGCACGACGACCTACGCGCTCGCCCGGCACCTGCTCGACGTGCCCGACCTCACGGTGGTCACCAACTCGGTACGGGTCGCCGACGTGTTCCACGAGGCGCAGCAGAGCGGCGGCGGGGGCGAGTCGCGGCGCGGGGCGGCGACCGTCGTCCTCACCGGCGGGGTGCGCACGCCGTCCGACGCGCTCGTCGGACCGGTCGCGGACCGGGCGATCCGCTCGCTCCACTTCGACCTGCTCTTCCTCGGCGTGCACGGGGTGTCCGTGGAGGCCGGGCTCTCCACGCCGAACCTGGCGGAGGCCGAGACCAACCGGTGCCTGATGCGCTCCGCACGGCGGGTCGTGGTCGTCGCCGACCACACCAAGTGGGGCACGGTGGGCCTGAGTTCCTTCGCCGCCCTCGACGAGGTCGACACCTGGGTGACGGACCGCGGCCTGCCCGAAGGGGTACGGGCCGAGGTGGCCGAGCACCTGCCGGGTCTCATGGTGCCGGGCGAGGAACAGGCGTGAGCCTCATCCGGGTCGAGCGGACGGTGCCGCTGGCGCCGGAGGAGGTGTGGCTCAGGCTCACCGACTGGCCGGCGCACGGCCGCCAGGTGCCGCTGACCCGGACGCGGGTGCTGACGGCAGGGCCGAACGGGGCGGGGACGCGGTTCACGGCGCGGACGGGCATCGGGCGGCTGTCCTTCGACGACCCGATGGAGGTCGTGCACTGGGAACCCCCCTCGGCCGGCCGGCCCGGCGTCGTCCGGCTGGAGAAGTCGGGGCGGGTGGTGCGGGGCTGGGCGCGGATCGAGGTGACGGGAACGGGCGGCCGCTGCCGGGTGGACTGGACGGAGGAGCTGACGCTCCGGGGAGTCCCCCGGGCCCTGGACCCCGTGCTGGCGGCGACGGGCCGCGCCCTGTTCGGCCGAGCCCTGGACGCCCTGCTTCGGACGTGACCCCCACGCCCCGTTGCGGGCGGCGCCCCACAGGCTGTGAGCCCGCGTGCGCCTCGGGCGGCGCCCCACCGCCTTGTGGGCCCGCGCCCGCCCCGTTGTGGGCATGCGTTCCGCCGGGGCGATGGGGGTCCCCCTGCTCGAGCGAAGCCGAGAGCTTGGGGGAGGGTGGGCACAACGGACGGCGCCCTTGCCGGCGCCAGAGGCTTACGCACCCGAACCCGCACCCCGTGCACCGTCACTGAGGTGCGGGTCCAGGCACGGAACGCGGAGGCGCCGCGAAGGGCGCCGTCCCGTGTGCCCACCCGTCCCGCCCAGCGGGACGATTGCCCACACGGCAGCGGGCGAAGGCCCACACGGGCGCGGACGACGGGCCACCCAGGCGCGGGCCCACACGGCGGTGGGCGACGCCCCACCCGGCGCGGGCCCGCGCGGGGGCGCGTCCGGTGAGGGCCTCTGGGATGTTGATGGAGCGTCAGCTATCGTGCTGCATTCCTTCGCGCCCCCAGGAGGGTCCATGCCGCGCCGACTGCAGCCGGTGGAGCTCGACTTCACCGCCTCCGCGCCCGTCCGCCTCGTCTACACCGCGACCCTCGCCGCCCCGCCACCCGCCGTCTACCGGTCGGTGGCCGTGGAGGTGGGGAGTCTGCCGTCCTGGTTCACCGCCGTGACGTCCGCCGTGACGACGGGTGACGGCGCGGGCCGGACGATACGGCTGCGCGGCGGGATCGCGTTCGACGAGACGATCCTGGCGTCGGAGCCCGACCTCCGCTACGCGTACCGGGTGGACGTCACGAACGCCCCCGGCGTGACCGCGATGGCGGAGGAGTGGGCCCTGTCCCCCACCGGGACGGGGACCACGCTGCGCTGGACGATGGCCGCCGACGGCACCGCCCCGTTCCGGCTGGCGCTGCGCCTCGCGGCGCCGGGAGTCGGGTTCTCGTTCCGGGACGCGGCCCGTCGGCTCGACCGGCGGCTCACTCCGGCCAGGCCCCCGTCGCGAGGAAACGCTCGATAGCGGCGGAGTAGGGGGCGATGTCAAGGCCCTGGGCGGCCAGCCAGTCGTCGGAGTAGTACTTGTCGAGGTAGCGTTCGCCGCCGTCGCAGATCAGGGTGACCACGCTGCCGGTGCGGTCGTGGGCGACCATCTCGGCGACGATCTTGAAGGCGCTCCACAGGCCGGTGCCGGTGGAGCCGCCCGCCTTGCGGCCGATCGCGGTCTCCAGGGCGCGGACGGCGGCGACGCTCGCCGCGTCGGGGACCTTCATCATGCGGTCGACGGCGCCGGGCACGAAGCTGGGCTCCATGCGGGGGCGGCCGATGCCCTCGATGCGCGAGCCGCAGTCGGCGGTGGCGTGGGGGTCGTGGTGCGTCCAGCCGTCGAAGAAGCAGGAGTTCTCGGGGTCGGCGACACAGATCCGGGTGTCGTGCTGCATGTAGTGGACGTAGCGGGCGATGGTCGCCGAGGTGCCGCCGGTGCCGGCGGTGGCGACGATCCAGGCGGGTTCGGGGTACCGCTCCAGCTTCAGCTGCTGGTACATCGACTCGGCGATGTTGTTGTTGCCGCGCCAGTCGGTGGCCCGCTCCGCGTACGTGAACTGGTCCATGTAGTGGCCGCCGGTGCGCTCGGCGAGGGCGGCGGACTCCTCGTACATGGTGCGGGAGTCGTCGACGAAGTGGCACCGCCCGCCGTGGAACTCGATGAGGCGGCACTTCTCGGGGCTGGTCGTGCGGGGCATGACGGCGATGAAGGGGACGCCGATGAGCTTCGCGAAGTACGCCTCGGAGACGGCCGTCGAGCCGCTGGACGCCTCGATGACGGGCTTTCCGGGGCGGATCCAGCCGTTGCAGAGCCCGTACAGGAAGAGGGAGCGGGCGAGGCGGTGCTTGAGGCTGCCGGTGGGGTGGGTCGACTCGTCCTTGAGGTAGAGGTCGATGCCCCACTTCTCGGGGAGGGGGAAGCGCAGCAGGTGGGTGTCGGCGGAGCGGTTGGCGTCGGCCTGGACCTTGCGCACGGCCTCCTTCAGCCAGGACCGGTACGCCGGGTCGCTGCGGTCGACGTCGACGGTGGCCGCCGCGGCGGTCGCACTCTCGTGGGTGGTGCTCATCCGTCCCTCTTCTCGTTTGTCGCCCCGTGGGCTCCCCCAGCATCGACAATACCCCCTCTCACCTGGGCAAACGTTCCCTTTGACGATCCATAGGCCTGCCTTGTGGACGGGCCGGGGAAGTCCTTCGGGAGGGCTACTGGTGCGGGCGGCGGCGGCCCGGCACACTGGGTACGGCAACCGGGTGAAAGGGGCGGATCGGCATGGCGGAGCCGGAGTTCAGTGCCAGGGGCGTACGGATCGCGCGCTGGCCGCGCTCGCTGACGCGCGCGGGAGAGGTGCGGATCGAGGACGGCCGCCTCGCGCTCCTCACGAGTTACGGCAGCGAGATCGACAGCGCGCCGGTCTCGGCGGTGCGGGCGGGACGCCCGTGGTTCGCGAAGTCGGACGAGACGGTGGCGACCGTGAACGGCACGCGGTACCGGCTGACGCTCCAGGATCACGAGCGCGGCCGTGACAGCGGCTCCCGGACGTCGAGGCGTTTCCTCGCGGCGCTGAAGAAGGCTGCCGGACGGTCCTGAGCTGCGACGGCTCGCGGCGAGTTGCGGGGCGGTCACGGCTGGTCCAGGCTGGAACCCACCTCACTGAGGGTTCAGCGGTGGTGACGCTGCGATCGGGTCACCGCCCCCTTCTGTACCGCATTGACAGATCCGAATCTTCGTCTTCTTCCGGACCACTTCGGGGAGTCGCAGCCGTGATCAGCGAGCCGAGCAGGTACTACGCGGTGGAGCTTCAGGCCCTGCCGTCGCGGATCGGACAGGTCCGCCGCATCATCTCCGCCCATCTCCGACATTGGCAGCTGGACGCCCTGATCGACCAGGCCGTCCTCGGCGTGACGGAACTTCTGACGAACGTGCACCGCCATGCCCAGCCGGACAAGCACTGCACGGTGGAGATCGAGCTGCTGCTCGACCGGCTCACCGTCTCCGTCCGGGATCACGATCCCCGGCTCCCCGAGGTCGTCCGCGTGGACCCCTTCGGCCCGGTGGACGACCTCGACGCGCTCGCGACCTCCGGACGGGGGCTCGGCATCGTCGGCGCGGTCAGCGAGAGCTGGGGCATCCGGCCGTGCGGCGCAGCCGGCAAGGTCGTGTGGTTCACGCTCACGGCGCCGCCGGTCGGCGACCCCGTCGAGGAGTGCGCGCACGCCGGGTGCGGCGCCGCGCCCGAGGGCCCGCTCGCGGGCGTCGGCTACAGCCGGTTCCCGGGCGTGCCGCTCAGCTCGCCGGCCGAGACGGTGCCGGCCCCGTCGGTGGCCGGCCCGGTCCTGGCGGGCCGGGCGGGCTGACGGGGCCGGCGGGACTCCGGGCGGTCACTCCGTGGCGATCGCCCGGAGGATCTCCAGGCGGCCCGCCCGGCGGGCCGGGCGCCAGGCCGCCACGGCCCCCGCCACCAGACCGACCAGGGCGACGGCCGCGAGCCGTACGGCCGGGACGGCGAACGCGAGGGCGCTGTCGCCCGAGCCGCCCGAGGCACGGACGAGGACCCAGCCGAGGAAGCCGCCGAGCGCGAGTCCGCCGACCGTGCCGAAGGCGGCGACGAGCACGGACTCCCAGCGGACCATCGCCCGCAGCTGCGCCCGGGTCTGCCCGACGGCCCGCAACAGGCCCAGTTCGCGGGTGCGTTCGTGGACGGAGAGGGTCAGCGTGTTCGCGATGCCGAGCAGGGCGATGAGGACCGCGAGCGCGAGGAGCGCGTAGATCAGGGTGAGCATCATGTCGATGCCGCCCGCCGAGGCCTCCGCGTACTCCTCCCGGGTCTGCACCTCCGGGTGGCCGTACCGGTCGGCGACCTTCGTCACGGCGGCCTTGCCCTCCTCGGCGCCGACGCCGTCCTTGAAGGAGACGGCGACGAGCCGGTCGGCGTCCTGGGTGCGGTGCGGGGCCCAGGCCGCCCGGGTGACGAGGTAGTCGCCCGCGAGGTCGGCGCGCTGGTAGACCGCGCGGACCGTGAAGGTGTGACGGCTGCCGTCGGTGAAGGTCAGCACGGCGGTCCGGCCGGGCGCCAGACCGGAGTCGGCGGCCTCGTCGGCGGCGACGGCGATCCCGTCCGTACCGAGTCCGGCGAGGGAACCCCGTACGTCCCCCAGGTCCAGCGTGCGGGCGAGCGCGGCCGGGTCGGTGACGGTGAGCGCGCGGCCCCGGCCGTCCACCTCCGCGACGCCCCGCCCCAGGCCCACGGCGGTGTCGACCTCGGGCAGCGCGGCGACGGCCGGGGCGAGGCGGGGGCTGAGCCCGCTGCCGCCCGCACCGAACGAGGGCGTGCCGATGGCCACGTCGCCGGCGAAGGAGCGGTCGACGGTGCGGTCCATGGTCGCCTTCAGGGAGGCGCCGAAGACCGTGAAGAGGGTGACGACGGCGACGCCGATCATCAGGGCGGTGGCGGTCGCGGCCGTACGGCCCGGGCTGCGCAGGGCGTTGCGGCGGGCGAGGCCGCGGTTGACGCCCCGCAGGGGCCGGCCGAGCACCCGTACGGCGAGTGTGGCGGCGACCGGTCCGAGGACCACGAACGCGGCGACGGCCAGCGCGGCCCCGATCGAGGCGAGCCACAGCGACGGGGTGGTGCCGAGGACACCGGCGAGGACCGTGCCGACGGCGGCCGCGAGCAGCGCGCCGCCGGTCAGGGCGCGGCGGCGCGAGGTGCCCGAGGCGTCCGTGTCCGTCTCACGGAGCGCGGCCAGCGGTGCCGTGCGCCCGGCCCGTACGGCCGGCAGAAGCGCCGAACCCGCGCAGACCGCGAGCCCGACGCCGAGCGGCAGGAGGAGGGAGGTGCCGGTCACGACGAGGTCGCCCTCGGGGAAGGGGAAGCCGATCGCGGGGAACAGCGCCTGGAGTCCGGCCGCGACGCCGATCCCGGCGAGGAGCCCGGCGAGGGAGGCGAGGAGTCCGACGGCGAGCGCCTCGGCGAGGGTGCCGGTGACGACCTGGCGGCGGGCGGCGCCGATGGCGCGGAGCAGGGCGTTCTCGCGGGTCCGCTGGGCGACGAGGACGGCGAAGGTGTTGTGGATGGTGAAGACGGAGACGAGCACGGCGACCCCGCTGAACACCAGCAGGAAGGTGGTGAAGAGGTCGAGGAAGCGGCCGGAGACCATCTGCGTGTTCTCCTCGGCGGCCTGCTGTCCGGTGATCGCCTCGACGCCGTCCGGCAGCGCGGGTGTGAGCGCGGCGACCAGCTCGTCCTGCGAGACGCCGGGCCCGGCGCGTACGGCGATGCTCGTCGCCTCGCCGGGCCGGGCCGTCAGGTACTTCTCGGCGTCGGCGCGGGTGAGGCCGGTCCAGGTGACCTGCCCCATGCCGTCGGCGCCGCCGAAGGTGGCCAGGCCGACGACGGTGATCTTCACCGGGTCGGGGGTGCGCAGGACCGTCGTGTCGCCGACGACGAGACCGGCGGCCTTGGCCGCGCCCCGGTTGACGACGGCCTCGCCGGGGGCGCTGGGTTCGTGGCCTTCCGCGAGGCGGTACGGGTTGAGGGCGGGGTCCTCGATCCAGTTGCCCGCGAGGGTGGGCGGGCCCTTGCCGCCGACGGGCGTGCCGTCGGCGGCGAGGAGCTGGCCCGCGCCCTCGATGCGGGGCGCGGCGGCGGCGACCCCGGGGACCGCGGCGAGGCGCTCCGCGAGCGCCGCGTCGACGGGTCCCCGGGTTCCCTGGGCGTCCCCGGAGGCGGTCACGGTGGTGGCGCTGCGGACGACGGCGTCGGTGCCGCGGGTGGCGCTGGTGAACATCGAGTCGAAGCTCGCCCGGAGGGTGTCGCCCATGACGAGGGTGCCGGTGAGGAAGGCGACGCCGAGGAGGACGGCGGCGAAGGTGCCGAGGAAGCGGCGCCGGTGCGCGCGGAGGGAGGAACGGGCGAGGCGGAGGGTGGCGGGGGTGTTCACGGGGTGACTCCACGGGACAGGGCGGGTGCGCCGCCGACGGCCGCTCCCGTGTCGAAGGCCTTCATGCGGTCGAGGACGCGGTCGGCCGTGGGGCCGGTCATCCGGTCGACGAGCCGGCCGTCCGCGAGGAAGATCACCTCGTCGGCGTGGGCGGCGGCGACCGGGTCGTGGGTGACCATGACGACGGTGCGGCCGGTGTCGCGGACCGTGCGGCCGAGCAGGCGGAGGACCTCCTCGCCGGACCGCGAGTCGAGGTTGCCGGTGGGTTCGTCGGCGAAGACGACGTCGGGGGCACCGGCGAAGGCCCGGGCGACGGCGACGCGTTGCTGCTGTCCTCCGGAGAGTTCGCCCGGTCGGTGGTGGAGGCGGTCGCGCAGGCCGACGGTGTCGACGAGCCGGTCGAACCGCTCGCGGTCGACCGGGTGCCCGGCGAGGTCGAGCGGGAGGGTGATGTTCTCGGCGACGGTGAGGGTCGGGAGCAGGTTGAAGGCCTGGAAGACGAAGCCGATCCGGTCGCGGCGCAGCAGGGTCAGGCGCCGGTCGTCGAGGGTGGACAGGTCGGTGTCGCCGACGAGGGCGGCGCCGGAGGTGAGGGTGTCGAGTCCGGCGGCGCAGTGCATGAGGGTGGACTTGCCGGATCCGGACGGGCCCATGACGGCGGTGAAGCGGCCGGCGGGGAAGCCGACGCTCACCCCGTCGAGGGCCCTGACCTCGGTGTCTCCGCGCCCGTAGACCTTGACGGCGTCGACGACGCGGGCGGCGGGGGTGGTCATGTCCGGCGCCCCTTCGGGTCCGCGGCGCGGCCGAACTGCTCGTCCAGGACGCTCAGGCGCCGCCAGTACTCGTCCTCGTCGATCTCCCCGGCCGCGAACCGGTGGCCGAGCAGGGCGATGGGCGAGTTCTCGTCCGGTCCGCCGTCGCGGCGGAAGCCGCCGCCGAAGCCCGCGCCGGGGCCGAAGCCGCGTCCGCGGCGCCATCCGGCCCGGCGGGCGACGGTGACGATCCCGATGACGACGGCCGCCCAGACGAGCGGGAAGAAGAGGATCCACGGGCCGGGGCCCGCGTAGGCGAGTGTGTTCATGGGGGTTCAGCTCCTCCGCTGGGGGATGCGGTGTTGTCCGTGGTTCGAGCGTCGCTCCGGGAGGGGGTCCGGGTCGTCGTACGGGCAGCGGCTTCCGGCGTACGACACCGGGAGTACGCCGGTGCGGCGGGACTGCTTCCCTTCTGTACCTACTGGTATGTACAGTGCCCTCATGAGCATGGACACGTCCGAGCGGCTGATCGAGGCGACCCGCGAGCTGTTGTGGGAGCGGGGTTACGTCGGCACCAGCCCCAAGGCCGTCCAGCAGGCGGCGGGGGCGGGCCAGGGCAGCATGTACCACCACTTCGCCGGCAAGCAGGACCTGGCGCTCGCGGCGATCCGCCGCTCGGCCGAGGAGCTGGGGGCCGCGGCCGAAGCGGTCCTGGGCGGCGAGGGCTCGGCGTACGCGCGCGTCGAGGCGTACCTGCTGCGCGAGCGCGACGTCCTGCGCGGCTGTCCGGTGGGGCGGCTGACCATGGACCCGGAGGTGATCGCGCACCCGGAGCTGCGCGCACCGGTCGAGGAGGTGCTCGGGCGCGTGCGCGGCAGGCTCGCGGAGGTCGTCCGGGAGGGCCTCGCCAGCGGCGAGTTCAGCGGTGCCCTCGACCCGGACGAGATCGCGGCCTCGGTGCTCGCGACCGTGCAGGGCGGGTACGTGCTGGCCCGCGCGACGGGTTCTCGGGCGCCCTTCGACAGCGCCGTGCGCGGGCTGCTCGCCCTGCTCGCCCCTGCGGCGTGAGCATGCGGACCCGGAGAGAAGGAGCCTTCCCGTGCATGTGATGCAGTACGAGATCACCCTGCCCGCCGACTACGACATGGCGATCATCCGCGACCGGGTGTCGACCAGGGGCCATCTGCTCGACGACTTCCCCGGACTCGGCCTGAAGGCCTATCTGATCCGGGAGCGGGAGTCCGGCTCCCCCGTGAACCAGTACGCGCCGTTCTATCTCTGGAACACCTCCGCGGGCATGAACTCCTTCCTCTGGGGCCCCGGTTTCCAGGGCATCGTGAACGACTTCGGCCGGCCGGTGGTGCAGCACTGGACGGGTCTGTCGTACGAGGAGGGGCCGGCGGCCGCCGCGGTGCCGGGTGCCGCGACGCGCCGCAGGACCCCGCTCGGGGAGGCGGTGCCGCCCGGCGAGGCCGTGGCGGAGGCCGTCGCCCGGCACGCGCGCGAGGCGCGGCGGGACGGGGTGGTGGCGTCCGCCCTCGCGGTGGATCCGCGCCACTGGGAACTGCTCGCCTTCACCCTGTGGGCGGGCCCGGAAGCGCCCGCCGGCGAGGGCGAGCGCTTCCGGGTGCCGCATCTGTCGCAGCCCGGCCGGGCGGCGCTCCGGAGCGGGCGACTGTGGTGAGCGGGTTCCTGCGGTGAGCCTCAGGCCACCGCGACGAGCGTGAGGTAGGCGATGCCGAGGGCGCGCCGGTAGCCGCCCAGCCAGCTCGAACGCTGCCGGTCCACCCGCTCGCGCGTCTCGGCGGCCAGGGGGTGGTCCGGGTGGGCGGCGAGCCAGACCTCGGTGTCGTACCGGTAGCCGGACTCGAACTCCTCCCACTCGTCCGCGCTCGCCGTCTCGATCCACGCGGGCCGGAAGCCGGCCTCGATCGCGAGGTCGACGAGCGCGTCGAGGGAACGGTGGTCTCCGGCGTGCGCCCCGGGCCACATCCCGGCGAGCTCCGCCTCGGTGGGCGTGTGTTCCCAGAAGCCCTCGCCGAGCACGACCCGTCCGCCGGGCCGGACCAGCCGGCGCAGTTCCCGCAGGGCGACGGCCGGGTCGTGCCCCAGCTCGGGGTCGCAGAGCGCCTGGCTGGACCCGAGACAGAGGATCGCGTCGACGGGGCCCCGGTCGGTGCCGAGGGCCGACTCCTCGACGAACGTGACGCGGTCGGCGAGACCGCGCTCCTCGGCGAGCGCCCGGCCGCGGGCCAGGTCCTCGCCGTTGATGTCGATCCCGGCGCCCTTGGCGTCGGGCGCCGCCTCCAGGAGGCGGAGGAGCAACTCGCCCCATCCGCAGCCGATGTCGAGCACGTCGGCCGGCTCGGTGGCGGCGAGCCGCTCGATCATGCGGGTGGCCCGGGCGTCGGAGAGGGGGCCGTGGAAGACGAGGCTGCCGAGGCGCGGGGGGAGATCGGCTGAGGAATCGGAAGTGATCATGAGGAGGAACGGTACGTCGCGCCGGGTCCCCCCGCACGCCTGTTTTCGGGGTCCCGCCGCACACACGTCTCCGGGGGCCAGCCGCACACCGTTTCCGACGGCGCCCCTGCCGGTGCGCGGCTAGCCTGGGAGGCGTGTACACCACGCGCGTGTCCCGTCACATCGACGCCCCGGCCTCGGTCGTCTACCGGTCGCTCCTCGATCCGGACGCCGTCGCCCGCTGGCGGGTCCCGTACGGCATGACCTGCGAGGTCCACGCCTTCGAGGCGCGCGAGGGCGGCGCCTTCCGGGTGTCGCTGCGGTACGGGCCGGGCGGCGGCGCGGGGAAGTCGGGGGCCCGTACGGACACCTACCACGGCACTTTCCTGGAGCTCGTGCCGTACGAACGGGTCGTCGAGAGCATCGAGTTCGAGACACCGGACCCGCTGCTGCACGGCACCATGATCCTCACGACGACGCTGACCGAGATCGGCGAGGGGACCGAGGTGCGGGTCGTGCACGAGGGGGTGCCGGACGCCGTTCCGGCCGCGGACAACGAGACCGGAACGCGCATGGCCCTGGACCGGCTCGCCGCCCTGACGGAGGGCCGGTCCGATCCGGCCGGCCGCTGACTCGCCGCCCTGACGGAGGGCCGGTCCGATCCGGCCGGCCGCTGACTCGCCGCCCTGGCGGAGGGCCGGTCCGATCCCGCCGGCCGCTGATCAGACCGTCTCGCGCCCCAGGGCGGCCAGCGGGTCGTCCAGTACCGGCTGCCAGGCCAGTTCGGCCGCGCCCACGAGGCTGTTGTGGTCCAAGGTGCACGGGAGGATCGGCACCCCGCCGCTGCGGCCCCAGAGGCTGCGGTCGGCGACGACCGCGCGGAGGCGCTCGGGGTCGGCGTCGAGGAGCTCGCGGTGGAGCCCGCCGAGGATGATCCGGTCCGGGTTGAGGATGTTCACGAGGCCGGCGAGGCCGAGGCCCAGGCGGTCGATCAGCTCCCCCACCGCGACCCGGACGCCCGGGTCGTCGGGGCTGGTGCGCAGGAGGTCGCGGGACTGCTGGAGCAGCGAGACCTCGGGGCCCGGGACCCGGCCGGCGGCCGTGAGGAAGGCGAGCGGGTCGGTCTCGACGTCGAGGCAGCCGCGGCTGCCGCAGTGACAGGGGCGGCCCTCCGGGTTCACCGTGAGGTGGCCGACCTCCAGGGCCAGGCCCGAACTGCCGGTGTGCAGGCGGCCGTCGAGGACGAGCGCCCCGCCGACTCCGCGGTGGCCGGTGGCGACGCAGAGCAGGTCCCGGGCGCCGCGCCCCGCGCCGTGGCGGTGTTCGGCCAGCGCGGCGAGGTTCACGTCGTTGCCGGTGAAGGCGGGGCCTTCGATGCCGGCGGCCCGTACCCGCTCGGCGAAGATCTCCCGGACGGGCGCTCCGGCGGGCCAGGCGAGGTGGAGCGGGTTGAGCGCCGTCCCCTCGGGTTCGGCCACGGCGGACGGCGCCGCGAGTCCGGCGCCGACGCAGCGGCGGCCGGTCTCCGCGAGGAGCGCCGAGCCCGCGTCGACGACGGCGCCGAGGACCTGCGCCGGGTCGGCGGAGACGGTGACACAGCCTGGGGCCGTGGCCACGATCGTGCCGCCGAGGCCGACGAGGGCGGCGCGGAAGCCGTCCGCGTGGACCTGGGCGGCGAGGGCGACGGGGCCCTTCTCGTCGACGGCCAGGCGGTGCGAGGGCCGGCCCTGGGAGCCTGCCGCGGCACCGGGGTTGGAGTCGACGCGGATGAGGCCGAGGGCCTCCAGCTCGGCGGCGACGGCGCCCGCGGTGGCCCGGGTGACGCCGAGTTCGGCGGTGAGGACGGCCCGGGTCGGGGCCCTGCCGGTGTGGACCAGTTCCAGCGCGGGGCCGAGCGCGTTACGCCCCCTGTCCAGCCGTGTCCGGGTCGTCGTCGCCTTGCCGTTCATGGAGGTGAGTCTCCCATGATCGGGCCCGCCCGCCGTCCCCGCCCGGTTGATTCCCTCGCCGTCCGCCCCCTATCCTGAGTTTGTGCCGCTACTAAACAAAGTGCGGACGGCCGTATCGGGGGGCCCCGGCGGAGACACCGCCACCCGCTCCCTGCCCCGCCTCCGCTCCGCCCTGACCCTCTTCTTCGCCCTCGACGGCTTCCTGTTCGCCGGCTGGGTGGTCCGGATCCCCGCCGTCAAGCAGCAGACCGGCGCCTCGGCCGGCGACCTCGGCCTCGCCCTCCTCGGGGTGTCCGCGGGCGCCGTGATCACGATGACGCTCACCGGGCGGCTCTGCCGCCGGTACGGGTCCCACGCCGTCACGGTCGCCACCGCCGTCCTCCTCTCGCTGTCGGTCACCCTTCCGGCGCTCACCCGGTCCCCGCTCGCGCTCGGCCTCGTCCTGCTCGTCTTCGGCGCCGCGTACGGCGGGATCAACGTCGCCATGAACAGCGCCGCCGTGGATCTCGTGACCGCGCTGCGCCGGCCCGTCATGCCCAGCTTCCACGCCGCGTTCAGCCTCGGCGGCATGCTGGGTGCCGGCATCGGCGGGCTGCTCGCCGGAAGCCTGTCCCCCACCGCCCATCTCGCCGGACTCGGCGTCGTCGGGCTCGCCCTCACCGCCCTGGCCGGGCCCGTGCTCCTGCGGCACCCCTCGCCCGTGCGCCACGAGGCGCTCCCCGCGTCGCCCGCCGCCGCCTCACGGGCGTCCGGGTCACGCCGTACGGTCCTCGTCTTCGGCGTCATCGCGCTCTGTACGGCGTACGGCGAAGGGGCGCTGGCCGACTGGGGCGCCCTCCACCTGGCGCAGGACCTGCACGCGCACCCCGGCGTGGCCGCCGCCGGCTACTCCGTCTTCGCGCTCACCATGACCGCTGGACGGCTCTCCGGCACCGCGCTGCTCGAACGCCTCGGCCAGACCCGCACCCTCGTCGCGGGCGGTGCCACCGCCGCGGCCGGCATGCTCCTCGGCGCGCTCGCCCCGAGCGTCTGGGCCACGCTCCTCGGCTTCGCGATCACCGGCCTCGGCCTCGCCAACATCTTCCCCGTCGCCGTGGCCCGCGCGGGCGCGGTCGCCGGCCCCGGCGGGGTCGCCACCGCCTCCACCCTCGGCTACGGGGGCATGCTCCTCGGCCCTCCGTCCATCGGCTTCCTCGCCGACTGGTTCTCCCTGCCGGTCGCCCTCACGACGGTCGCGGTCCTCGCGGCCGGCGCGGCCGCCATGGGCTACTGGGCACGCAACGCGGGAGCCGCCAGGGAGAGTTGAGCCACCCCGCCCGTCACCCGCCTGCCAGAATCCGCTCCATGGACACCCTGACGATCACGGAGTACATCGAGTCCCTCGACTCCGCCGGCCGCGGCCTCGCGGACGCCGCGGCGGAGGCCGGGACCGACGCCGAGGTACCGACCTGCCCCGGGTGGCGGGTCCGCGACCTCCTGCGCCACACGGCCATGGTCCACCGCTGGGCCACGACCCTGGTGGCCGAGGCCCGCACCTCGTACCACCCCGGGGAGGGCGAGAGCACGCTCGACGGGGAGGAACTCCTCGCGCACTTCCGCGCCGGGCACGCCGGGCTGGTCGCCGCCCTGCGCGCGGCGCCGGAGGCGCTGGAGTGCTGGACCTTCCTGCCGGCGCCCTCCCCGCTGGCCTTCTGGGCCCGGCGGCAGACCCACGAGACGACCGTCCACCGCGCGGACGCCCAGTCCGCCCTCGCCGGCGGTCCCGGAGCGGTGGATCCGGCCATCGCCGTCGACGGCATCGACGAACTGTTCGGCGCCTTCCACTCCGGCGACCGCAGCCGCGTGCGCCCCGACGAGCCCGGCACGCTGCGCGTGCGGGCGACGGACACCGGGGACCTCTGGACCGTGCGCCTGTCCCCGACCGAGCCTCCCCGGACGGAGCGGGGTGCGAAGGGGCCCGCCGACACCGAACTGAGCGGGCCCGCCGACCGGCTGTACCTGACCCTGTGGAACCGGCTCCCCGCCGGCGCCGTCACGGTCACCGGCGACGCGGACCTCGCCCGGCTGTGGCGGGAGACCTCCTCGATCACCTGAGGCCGAGCGAACCGGAACACCGGGCGCGGGAGGTCAGAGGGCGGCGTCGAGCGGTGCCAGGTCGGGTTCCACCCAGGCGGCACGGGCCTCGGGGGACGCGAGCGTGTCCGGCCGGTAGAAGCGGGCGAGCAGGTTCCTGTCCAGCAGCTCGGCGTGGGCCCCGGCGAACGCCGCGAAGTCCTGCGGCCCGCTCTCCCTCTCGCGCAGCGCCACCAGCTCCACCCACGCCCTGGTCATCGTGACGTGGAACTTCTGCGGCGCTCCCGCGGCGGTCGCGGTGCGCCGGATGCCCTCGCCGACGAGGGCGACGGCTTCGGGCATGCCGACCCGCCGGACCGCCAGCCAGGTCAGGTGGACGTGCTCGCGGTGGCCGAAGCCGCCGGTGGCCGCCATGGCCTCGGCCATCAGCTCCCGGAAGAGCGCGACGTCCTCGGGGGTGTCCTGTGCCGTCGTGCTCACGCGGGCACCTCCGCGAGGGCGCGCAGGACCGCGTGGAAGCCGGCGACGGCCTCGGCGGAGAGGCCGTCGAGCGCGCGGGTCTCCACCTCGGCGATGGTCCGGCGGATGGTGGCGGCGGTCAGCCGACCGGATTCGGTCAGTTCCACGACCACGACCCTGCGGTCGCCCGGGCGGGTACCGCGGGTGAGGTGACCGCGGCGCTCCAGCCGGTCGAGCACGCTGGTCAGCGTGGTGGGGCGGGTGCCCGCGGCGGCACCGAGCTCGGAGACGGTACGGCCCCGGCCGTCCGCCAGGATGGCGAGCGCGTTGGTCTCGGACGCGGTCAGGTCGAGGTCGACGAGCTCGGTGGCGAGGATCTGGAGGGTGGCGTGGGTCGCGCCCTGGAGTGCGAGCAGCGCGGAACCCTCGGAGGGCGGGGGAAGGGAAGTCACGAGATCGGACTATACGATTTCGTAGGAACGGCTGGCCATCGGCGTCCCGGCGGGGGCCGCCCGTGGGCTCAGCCCAGCCAGCCGGGCCGGACCAGGCCCGACTCGTAGGCGAGAACCACCAGTTGGGCGCGGTCCCGGGCGCCGAGCTTCACCATGGCGCGGCTCACATGGGTCTTCGCCGTGAGCGGGCTCACCACCAGCCTGCGGGCGATCTCCTCGTTCGACATGCCGATGCCCACCAGGGCCATCACCTCCCGCTCCCGCTCGGTCAGGGCGCCCAGCGCCGCCGTCGCCGCCGGCGCCTTGGAGCGGGCCGCGAACTCCTCGATGAGCCGGCGGGTGACGCCCGGGGAGAGGAGCGCGTCCCCGTGGACGACGGCGCGCACGGCCCGCAGGAGCTCCTCCGGCTCGGTGTCCTTGACCAGAAAACCGGAGGCACCCGCGCGGATCGCCTCGAAGACGTACTCGTCCAGCTCGAACGTGGTCAGCATGACGACCCGGACCTCCCCGAGATCGGGGTCGTCCGTGATGTGCCGCGTCGCTTCCAGACCGTCGAGCCGGGGCATCCGGATGTCCATGAGGACGACGTCGGGGCGCAGGGCGCGGACCCGTTCCACCGCCTCGTCGCCGTCGGCGGCCTCGCCGGCCACCTCGATGTCGGGCTGGGCGTCGAGCAACGCGCGGAACCCCGCCCGTACCAGCGACTGGTCGTCGGCGAGCAGCACACGGATCACGGGGTTCTTCCCTCCGGACGCAGCGGGAGCACGGCATGGACGCGGAAGCCGCCGTCCGACCGGGCGCCCGCCTCGATGGTGCCACCGAGGGCGGCGGCCCGCTCCCGCATTCCGGCCAGTCCGTTGCCGCTGCCGCCGGCCTCCGTGCCGGTGGCGGGGCCGTCGTCGTCGACGGTCAGCTCCAGGCCCCCGGCGCCGTGCCCGATCGACACCCGGGCCGTACGCGAACCGGAGTGGCGCACCACGTTGGTGAGCGCCTCCTGCACGATCCGGAACGCGGCCAGGTCGGCGCCCGGCGGCAGCGCGGACCGGGGGCCGCTCGTCGCGACGGTGACGGTGAGACCCGCGGCGGCGGCCTGTTCGACGAGCTCGGGGAGCCGGCCGAGGCCCGGGGCCGGGGCGCGCGGGGCATCGCCGGGGGTACGGAGGGTGTCGAGGACCTGCCGCACCTCGCCGAGCGCCTCCTTGCTGGCCGCCTTGATGGTGGTCAGCGCGGTCCTGGCCTGCTCCGGGTCGGAGTCCAGGAGGGCGAGGCCCACACCCGCCTGCACGTTGATCACGGAGATCGAGTGGGCGAGCACGTCGTGGAGTTCGCGGGCGATGCGGAGCCGTTCCCCGTCGGCGCGGCGCCGCTCGGCGGCGGCCCGCTCCGCCCGCTGCTGCGCCCACTGTTCGCGCCGCACCCGGACGGCCTCGGAGGCGGCCAGCACCGCCACGGCGAACGCCGCGGCCGGCAGCTCCTGCCCCCAGGGCGCGGGCCCGTCACCGGGCGGGGGCAGCCACCGGTAGAGCCAGTGCGAGAACAGCAGGTGCCCCGCCCAGACCAGGCCGATGGCCCACCAGGCGGCGGTCCGGTGACCGTGCACGACGGCCGCGAAGCAGGCGACGGCGATCATGACGAAGACCGGGCCGTACGGGTATCCGGCCGCGAGGTAGCCGAGGGTGACGGCCGCGACGGCGAACACCACCGGCACGGGCCTGCGGTGACGGAACAGCAGCGGGACCGCCCCGAGCAGGAGCAGGGTCCGCCCGGCGGCGTCGAGCGCCTCCCGGCCGGGCTGGTTCCGTGCGGAGAACCCGGTCCCCACCATGACGAGGACCGCGATCAGCAGCGTCGACCGCCAGGGCAGACCGCCGCCGCGCCCCCACCGCTCCCAGGGCCCGCGCGGCCGCTCCTCGTGCATCCCGGCGTCCATACCGGTCACGCTAGCCGCGCCCGCCCCGCGCGCACGTCAGCCCGGCGGGGTGGTCGCGCCTACTCCCCCGGGAGTACGGGGTCGAGGGGGCGGGGCCGGCGGGACGGTCAGGAGTGCGAGGGCGGCGGGTCGTCGTGTCAGCCGCGCGGGAGCAGGCCCACGTCCTGGCCCAGGCGGCGGGCCGCCGTCGCGAAGAAGGTGTCCCGGTCCTCCACGACGCGGTGGAACTGGCCGAAGACCTCGAAGGAGACGAGCCCGAAGAGCTGCGCCCAGGCGGCGACGAGCGCGACGGCCAGTGCCGGGGGGAGGTCCGGGGCGAAGTCGGTGCTCATGCGGACGGCCTCGGGACGCAGGTCGTCGGCGAGCGGCGGGAGGGCGACACCCTCGCCCGTGTGGGCCCGGCGGGCGATCTCGATGAGGACGAGGCCGACGCGGGAGGCGGGGACGACCGTGTCCTGGGGGGCGGTGTAGCCGGGGACCGGGGAGCCGTAGATGAGGGCGTACTCGTGGGGGTGGGCGACGGCCCAGGTGCGGACCGCCCGGCAGACGGCGGTCCAGCGGTCCAGGGGGCGGTCGGTCCCGGCCTCGGCGGCGGCCTGTTCGGCGGCGGCGCCGATGGCGTCGTAGGCGTCGACGATGAGCGCCGTGAGCAGGTCGTCCCGGCTGGGGAAGTAGCGGTAGAGGGCCGAGGACACCATGCCCAGCTCGCGGGCGACGGCCCGCAGGGACAGCCTGGCCGCCCCTTCGGCGGCGAGCTGGGTGCGGGCCTCGTCCTTGATGGCGGCGGTGATCTCGATACGGGCGCGGGCGCGGGCTCCTCGAACGGTCGTCATGGAGAGCAGTGTGCCACTTTCGGAGCACTGGAACGAAACGAGAGCACTGCTCTTGCCTGTGAGTACCGAACCGTGCACACTGATCTCAAGCGAGAGCAGTGCTCACAGTTCGATTCCGCACAGGAGGCTTCCATGTCCGCCCAGCCCGCCCAGCCCGCAGGCCCCACCCCCGCCGCCCACGTCATGAAGCCCGGCTGGTTCACGGTGAACGTCTTCAACCGCGCCGTCGCCTGGATGACCCGCCGCGGCATCAGCGTCTGGGGCTCCCGCGTCCTCGCCGTCCGGGGCCGCAAGAGCGGCGAATGGCGCCGCACCCCCGTCAACCTCCTGACGGTGGACGGCGCCCAGTACCTCGTCGCCCCCCGCGGCCACGTCCAGTGGACCCACAACATGCGGGCCGCCGGCGGCGGGCAGCTGCACCTCGGCAAGCACGCGGAGGAGTTCACCGCCGTCGAGGTGGCCGACGACGACAAGGCCGCCCTGCTCCGCGCCTACCTCAAGCGCTGGAAGGCCGAGGTCGGCGTCTTCTTCGACGGCGTCGGCCCCGACTCCTCCGACGAGGAGCTGCGGGCGATCGCGCCGAAGCACCCGGTCTTCCGCATCACGACGACGGGCCCCGCCACCCCGGCGGCGTGAGCCGGCCGGTGCAGCGGAGCCCGTACCCGTCGATCCGCGACGCGCGCCGCGGTCAGACCTCTTCCGGTCCCTCCGGGGACTTCGTGTCCTCCGGCTCGGACCCCGCGCGCTCGCGCGGGCTGACGCCCCGCCCCGCCGGGCCGACACCGGACGTGGTGTCCATCCGCTTGTCGAGGAGCTCCAGGGCCCGCCGCGCCAGGCCGTTCGAGCGGACCATCCCGCCGAGCGTGGCCGCGCCGCGGGTGATGTCCGCGAAGGCGTTCCAGGCCGGCCGCACGCCCGTGATCGTCGCGTGCAGCAGTCCCGGCCGCCGCTCGAAGACGGCGAGCATCCGCCGCCCGACCGCCATCTCGACCCCGAGCCCCGCCTTGATGGCGAAGGCGTAGTTCAGGGCCTGGCGGCGCGCGTCGACCGCGTCGTTCGACTCGGCGACCCGTACCGCCCACTCCCCCGCGAGACGGCCCGAGCGGAGCGCGTACGAGATGCCCTCGCGCGTCCACGGCTCCAGGAGACCCGCCGCGTCACCGCAGACGAGGACCCGGCCGCGGGAGAGCGGCGAGTCGTCGGTGCGGCAGCGCGTCAGATGGCCGGAGGAGATCGTGGGCTCGAAGCCGGCGAGGCCGAGCCGGGCCACGAAGTCCTCCATGTACCGCTTGGTGGCGGCGCCCTCGCCGCGCGCCGAGATGACGCCGACGGTCAGCGTGTCGCCCTTGGGGAACACCCAGCCGTAACTGCCGGGCATCGGGCCCCAGTCGATGAGGACCCGCCCCTTCCAGTCCTCCGCCACGGACGGCGGCACGGGGATCTCCGCCTCCAGACCCAGGTCGACCTGGCCGAGCTTCACCCCCACATGAGCGCCTATCCGGCTGGCGCTGCCGTCGGCGCCGACGACCGCGCGCGCGAGGACGGTCTCGCCGTCGGCGAGGACGACGGCGACCGTCCGCCGGTCCGGGACGGCCGGGCCGTGCTGCTCCACCCGGGTCACCGTGGCGCCGGTCCGCAGCTCGGCGCCCGCCTTCTGGGCGTGCTCGACGAGCTGCGCGTCGAACTCGGGGCGGTTGATGAGCCCGAAGAGCATCCGGCGCGAGCGGCGGGTGCGGGCGAAGCGTCCGTCCAGGGAGAAGGTGACGGCGTGGACGCGGTCCTGGAGGGGCAGTTCGAAGCCCGGCGGGAGCGAGTCGCGCGAGGGACCGATGATGCCGCCGCCGCAGGTCTTGTACCGGGGCAGCTCCGACTTCTCCAGGAGCAGCACCCGGCGGCCGGCGACCGCCGCCGCGTAGGCCGCGGACGCGCCGGCCGGTCCCGCGCCGACCACGACCACGTCCCAGACGTCGGCCGACTCCTCGGCCTCCGCGGCGGACGCCCCGCCCGACGCCTCACCCGACGCCGTGTCCGACTCCGTGCCCGACGCTGTGTCCGACTCCGTGTCCGACACCGTGTCCGACGCGTCGTCCGAGTCCGACACCGCGTCATCCGGCAGGCGCGCCGGCTCCGCGTCCGCACGTCCGACCGCACTCCCCGCGGCGCTCTCCGCGGCGCTCTCCGCGGCCTCGGGAGCCGCGCTTGCGGACTCGGTGGGCTCCGGACCGGCGTTCTCTGCGTGCTCGCTGCTCACGTGTGCTTCTGCTCCTGATCCGACCGGTGGTCTGCTCCTGACGCATCCTACGGCGCGGTAGCCAGGGGCCCGCCCGTAGGATCGACGGTGCGTTCGCCGTACCACGACCTACGACGAACGCCGTCCTCACGTCGTAACGTCGCACCCATCAGGAGCGTGCCCATGACCTCGAATCCGATCGCCGAGACCGTCCGGTCACTGATGCCCCGGGCCAAGGCCGAGCTCACGGAGCTGGTGGCCTTCGAGTCGGTGGCGGACGAGGCCGTGGCGCCCCGCAGCGAGTGCGAGGGCGCCGCGAACTGGGTCGCGGACGCCCTGCGCTCCGAGGGCTTCCAGGACGTGGCGCTGCTCGACACCCCGGACGGCTCGCAGTCCGTGTACGGCGTCCTGCCCGGACCGGCCGGCGCGCCGACCGTCCTCCTGTACGCGCACTACGACGTGCAGCCGAAGCTGGACGAGTCCGTCTGGCTCTCCCCGCCGTTCGAGCTGACCGAGCGGAACGGCCGCTGGTACGGGCGCGGCACCGCCGACTGCAAGGGCGGCTTCATCATGCACCTGCTCGCGCTGCGCGCCCTCAAGGCGAACGGCGGGGTGCCGGTGACCGTCAAGGTCATCGTCGAGGGCTCGGAGGAGCAGGGCACCGGCGGTCTGGAGCGGTACGCGGAGCAGCACCCCGAGCTGCTCACGGCCGACGCCATCGTGATCGGCGACGCGGGCAACTTCCGCGTGGGCCTGCCGACCGTGACGGCGACCCTGCGCGGCATGACGATGATCCGGGTCCAGATGGACACCCTGGAGGGCAATCTGCACTCCGGTCAGTTCGGTGGTGCCGCGCCCGACGCGCTGGCCGCGCTGATCCGCGTCCTGGACTCGCTGCGCGGACCGGACGGCTCCACCGTCATCGACGGTCTCGCGGCCGACCAGGTGTGGGAGGGCCTCCAGTACCCGGAGGAGGACTTCCGCCAGGACGCCAAGGTCCTCGCGGGCGTGTCCCTGCCGGGAGCCGGCACGGTCGCCGACCGGATCTGGGCGCGCCCGGCGGTCACGGTCATCGGCATCGACTGCCACCCGGTGGCCGGCGCGACCCCGTCGGTCCCGAAGTCGGCCCGCGCGCAGATCAGCCTGCGGGTGCCGCCGGGCGAGGACGCGGCCGAGGTGACGAAGCTGCTCTTCGCGCACATCGAGAAGCACACGCCGTGGGACGCCCGGGTGACCCTGGAGCAGGTCGGTCAGGGCCAGCCCTTCCAGGCGGACACCTCCAGCCCGGCGTACGCGTCGATGGCCGAGGCGATGCGGGTCGCGTACCCCGGTGAGGAGATGCAGACGGCGGGCATGGGCGGCTCGATCCCGCTGTGCAACACGCTGGCCTCGCTGTACCCGGAGTCGGAGATCCTGCTGATCGGTCTGAGCGAGCCGGAGGCGCAGATCCACGCGCCGAACGAGTCCGTCTCGCCGGAGGAGCTGGAGCGGCTCTCGGTCGCCGAGGCACACTTCCTCGTCAACTACGCCCGTTCCAAGCAGGTCTGACGACGCGTCGGGCCCGGCACCGGTGCCGGGCCCGACGCCGGTTCGGTTCAGCGCTCGGCGAAGCTCGCCGAGAGCGTAGAGGCACGCGGCGGACCTGGGCGGATGCGTAGGTTCGCCGCATGGCATCCATCGAACTCACCAGGATCACCCCTCGCTTGCACCTCCTCGACTTCTCCATCGGTCAGGCGTACCTGTGGCAGGACGAGGAGGAGCTGACCCTGATCGACGCCGGCTGGGCCGGCACGGCGGACGGCATCGCCGCGGCGATACGGTCGGCCGGCCGGGACCCGGAGCGGCTGCGCCGGATCGTGCTGACGCACTGCCACCGGGACCACGTGGGCTCGGCCCAGGAGCTGGCGGACCGGTACGGGGCCGAGATCCTCGCGCACCGGCTCGACGCGCCGGTGATCCGGGGCGAGGCCCCGGTCCCCGAGCCCGACCTGCTCGACTGGGAGCGCCCGATCTTCGCGCACGGTCTGACCTCGCCGGAGGCGCCGCCCACGCGGGTCGACCGGGAGGTCGAGGACGGCGAGGAGCTGGCCTTCGGCGACGGGGCCCTGGTGGTCCACGCCCCGGGCCACACGCCCGGCTCGATCGCCGTCCATCTGCCGCACCACGGCGTGCTGTTCACCGGGGACACGGTGGCCTCGGTGCCGGACGTAATGTTCGGCGTCCTGCACGTCGATCGCGCCCTCGCGCTCGACTCGATGCGGGCGCTCGCGAAGCTCACCCCCTCGGTGCTGTGCTGCGGACACGGGGCGCCGGTGACCACGGACACGGCGGAGCGGCTGACGGCGGCGGCAGCCGCGGCCGAGGCGTAGGGGGCGTTCGCCGCCGTGGTGGGGATCGTTCCGCCGCCGTGGTGGTGGGGGGCACTCCGCCGCGGCGGTGGGGATCGTTCCGCCGTGGTGGTGGAGGGCGTTCCGCCGCCGTGGTGGGGGGCACTCCGCCTCCGTGGTGGAGGCCACTCCGCCGCGGCGGTGGGGCGTACCGGAAGTCGGCGCCGTTCGGGCTCTCGTCGGGGAGCAGCCGGGCGGCCTCCCGGGGATCGTTCCGCCGCGGTCAGCCCACCGGGACGCCCGCCTCCAGGTTGAGGACCGTGCCGCGTTCGCGGGCGCGGAGGGCCCAGCGCAGGCGCCGGTAGCGGACGGGCGGCAGGAGCGACTCGGCCTCCTCCTCGGTGACGAACCGCCAGCCGCGGAGTTCGGAGCCGGGGAGGCGGAGGCGTTCGGCGTCGGCGGCCCGCAGGGTGCCGCCGTCGAAGAGGAGGCGGAGCCCGCCGTATCCGGGGGGCTGGGGACGTTCCCAGTCGACGAGCAACAGCCGGGGGACGGCGTCGAGTTCGAGGCCGATCTCCTCGGCCACCTCGCGCATGCCCGCCCTGGCCGGGGCCTCGCCGGGCTCGACGACCCCGCCGGGGAACTCCCAGCCGGGCTTGTAGGTGGGGTCCACGAGCAGGAACCTGTCCTGTTCGTCGAAGAGCAGGACGCCTGCGGCGAGCGTCTCGCCGGTCGGCTCGGGTGTCTGGACGATGCCGCACGGGGCGACCTGACCGGCCCGGACCGCTTCGGCGACGGCCCGGGCGGCCTCGGCCACGGTGAGTGCCGAGGTGTCGAGCGTGTACGCGTCGGCCGCGAGCCAGTCCAGGGCGGCGCGGTACGGCGGCAGGTGCTGGTGGCACCACTCCCTGACGCGGGCGTCCACCTCGGGGTCGCCGTACTCCGCCCGGCCGTCTATCCGTTCCCGCAGGATCGTTTCCTCCGGGGCGAGCAGCACATGGCGCACCTCGATGCGGCGGGCGGCGAGCCCGCCGAAGATCTCGTCCCGGTACTCCTGGCGGAGCAGGGTCATGGGGACGACGAGCACGCCGCCGACCTCGGCGAGCAGAGCGGCGGCGGTGTCGACGACCATGCGGCGCCAGATCGGCAGGTCCTGGTAGTCCTCGACCTCGGCGAGCCGCTTGGCCGGGAGGAGGCGGCGCAGCCCCCCTCCGGTGAGCTCGGGGTCGTACAGGGTGCTGTTCGGGATCAGATCGACCAGCTCGCGCGCGGTGCTCGACTTTCCCGCGCCGAACGTCCCGTTGATCCAGACGATCACGTTTCCCCCTCTTCGATAGCCCCCAGTGGCTTGCCCGCAACACCCTGCCACGGAAACCACGAACACATGTCTCGGCATGTGCGTGACACTTCCGGGGGGCCGTCGTTGAGAACGGCGAACACGAGGGGGTGCGGAGATGAGTCGTACGGTTCTCGAACGGTTTCCGGCCGGCGGCCCGCGGGGCAGCTGGCCGGCGGAGGAGTTCGCCGGCGCGCGGCGCGAGGAGGGGGTGCCGGCCCGGGTCGTGATGGACCTGGAGTCCGACGCGTTCCTGGTGATCGTCGAGCAGCGGATGCCGGAGCGGGTACGGGAGTGAGACCTGGCGCGGGCCGGGGTCGCGCCCGCTCCCGGGTCGGGGTGGGGCGCCCGCTCCCGGGCGCGGGTGGGGCGCCCGGCCCGGGACCGGTGGTAAGCGTCAGGAGCGGGCGTCCGTCGGCATCGCCGCCGCGGCGGCGCCGAGGAGGCCCGCGTCGGTGCCCGTGACGGCGGGGACGACCGTCAGGTCCCGGACGAACGAGAGCGTGGCGTAGCCGCGGAGGCTGCGCCGGAGCGGGGCGAAGAGGACCTCGCCGGCCCCCGCCACCCCGCCGCCGACGACCGCGATGTCGATCTCGACGAGGGCGGCGGTGGCGGCGATGCCCGCCGCGAGCGCCTGGGCCGCGCGCTCGAACGAGGCGACGGCGATCGGGTCCCCGGCGTGCGCGGCGGCGGCCACGGCGGCGGCGGAGACGTCGCCGTCGGGCCCCGGCCGCCAGCCGTTGTCCAGCGCCCGGCGGGCGAGGTGCGGGCCGCTGGCGATGCGCTCGACGCAGCCGCGCCCGCCGCAGGCGCAGGGGTCGCCGTCCAGGTCCACCGGGATGTGGCCGATGTGACCGGCGTTGCCGGTGGGTCCGGGGTGGACCCGGCCGTCGAGCACGAGGCCGCCGCCGACGCCCGTGGAGACGACGAGGCACAGGGCGTGGGCGTGGCCCCGGGCCGCCCCCAGCCAGTGTTCGGCGGCCGTCATGGCGACGCCGTCGCCGACGAGGGTGACCGGGCGGCCGGCGGCGGCCCGGCGGACCCGCTCGACGAGCGGGAAGTCGCGCCAGCCGGGCACGTTGACCGGGCTGACGGTTCCCCGGGAGGCGTCGACCGGTCCCGCGCTGCCGATGCCGACGGCCGCCGCCGACTCCCAGAGCGGGGAGGCCGCCAGGTCCGTCAGGACCGCCTCGACCGCCGCCATCACCGTCTCGCCGTCCTCACGCGCGGGCGTGGGCCGCTGCGAGCGGACGCGGACGCGGCCCGTGCGGTCGACCAGGGCGCCGGCGATCTTGGTGCCCCCGATGTCGAGGGCGGCGACGAGGCCCGTGGCGGGGTCGGTGTGCATGGGCGCGAGGTCTCCGGTCGGCAGGCGGGAGGCGGCAAGTCGTTCTGTACAGTCTTACCCGCTCTGACAACGTTGTCTAGGCTCTATGCTCGAACCGAGATCGACTCGACACCCTCGACATGCTCCGGAGGAACCGCGCACCGTGGCCGACATCGCCCGCCGCACCGAGCCCCGCTACGGCAATCGGCCCACGATGAAGGACGTCGCCGCACGGGCCGGCGTCGGCCTCAAGACGGTGTCCCGGGTCGTGAACGGCGAACCGGGCGTCACCCCCGACACCGAGCGCCGGGTGCGGGAGGCCATCGAGGTCCTCGGCTTCCGCCGCAACGACAGCGCGCGCGTCCTGCGCAAGGGCAGGACGGCCACGGTCGGGCTGGTCCTGGAAGACCTCGCCGACCCCTTCTACGGGCCGCTCAGCCGGGCCGTGGAGGAGGTCGCGCGGGCGCACGGCGCCCTGCTGTTCAACGGTTCCAGCGCCGAGGACCCCGACCGGGAGCAGGAGCTGGCGCTCGCGCTCTGCGCCCGCCGGGTCGACGGTCTCATCGTCATCCCCGCCGGTGACGACCACCGGTATCTGGAGCCCGAGATGAGGGCGGGCGTCGCCACGGTCTTCGTCGACCGGCCCGCCGGACGGATCGACGCCGACGCCGTCCTCTCCGACAGTTTCGGCGGCGCACGCGCGGGCGTCGCGCATCTGATCGCGCACGGCCACCGCAGGATCGGGTTCATCGGCGACCGTCCCCGCATCCACACCGCGGCCGAGCGGCTGCGGGGCTACCGCGCCGCGATGGAGGACGCGGGCCTCCCGGTCCGGGACGCCTGGGTCTCCCTCGGGTCGACCGACCCGGAGCGGGTGAGCGCGGCGGTACGGGAGATGCTGGCGGCGGGCGAGCCGGTGACGGCCCTGTTCTCGGGGAACAACCGGGTCACCGTGACCGTGGTCCGGGCCCTCGCCCGGCACGGGCGGCCGGTCGCCCTGGTCGGCTTCGACGACATCGAACTGGCCGATCTGCTCGGCGTCACGGTCGTCGCCCAGGACGCCGCGGCGCTGGGCCGGACGGCGGCGGAGCGTCTCTTCCGGCGTCTCGACGGGGCCGAGGGGGCGCCGGAGCGACTGGTCCTCGGCACGACGCTGCTCGCCCGTGGATCGGGCGAGATCGCGCCGCCGGCCGTCTGAGCCCCCTCAGCAGATCCGCAGGCCCGCCACGGGGCCGCCGCCCCCACCGCCCGACAGGTGGAGCACGCTGAGGTAGACGTTGGTGTTGCCGCTGTCGTCGTCGGTGCGGGCGAACCAGCGGCTGGTGGTTCCGCCGTACGTCTCGGTCCGGTCGAGGTCGACCTGGCACGAGAAGGAGTGCGGCCCGGCGCCGACCGTGCCCATCTCACCGCCGTCGTACCGGGTGGTGGTGGCGCTCCGTACGACCTGGCAGGTCGCGGAGGAGCCCGACGCGGTGCAGCCGGACGCGGGTGGCGGGGCGTCCGTGGTGGGCGCGGTCGTCGCGCCGCCCCCGGAGGGGTCGCGGGTCGCACTCGTGCCGCCGGCCGTGGCGGTGCTCCCGCCCGGCTTGCCGGGGGCCGTCGTGGCGCCGCCTCCACCGCCCGCCCCGGATGCCGCGTCCGCACCCGTGCCGCCCGCGGCCTGGTCTCCCGCCGCCGAGCCCGGGTCGGAGCCGTCCGAGCCGGGGTCGCCGGTGGCCGGTGCTCCGCCGGCCGCCGCGCCCGACTCCCGGCCCGAGGGGGTGGAGCCGCCGGAGGGGGTGCCGGTGCCTCTCGGCCGCCCGGAGGGCGGGGTGCTGCTCCCCGGGTCGAGGACGCGGCCGGGGTCGCCGACGGAGCCGCCGCCCCCGTCCCCGTCCCGCGGGGTCTCCGAGGCGGCCCGCGCGCTGTCGTCGCCGTCCATGAGGGCGTACGTGATGCCGCCGCCGGCGAGCAGGACGGCGGCCACGGCGGCGGCGACCACGGCGTTGCCCCGGCGCGGCTTCGTCCCGGCGCGCCGTGCGGCCCGCGTCCCGGCGCGGCCGACCGTGCCCGCGTCGAGCTGGGCGGGCGGCACCGGCACCGCGGGGCCGAAGGCCCCGGCGGGTGGCGCGGCGGGCGGCGGGGTCTGCTCCGGGCCCGCGACCGTACCCGCGTAGGGGTTCGCGTCCACACCGCCCGCGTACGGGTTCGCCCCGGCGGCGCTCTCGTACGGGTTCGCCCCCGCGGCGCTCTCGTACGGGTTCGGCGCGAGGACCTCGGGGGCCGGTGCCTCGGGGGCCGGTGCTTCCGCCGCCTGTGCCGCCGCGGCGGCGTCTCCGCCCGTCACCGCCTCCGGCTCCGGCTCCGGCTCCGGCTCCGCCAGCGCGCCGAGCAGCCGCGCCGCCTCGCGGGCGGGCGGTCGGGAGGCCGGGTCCTTGTCCAGGAGGCGGAGCAGGACCGGGGTGAGGGGTCCGGCACGGCGGGGCTCCGGGAGCGGTTCGGTGACGATGGCGGCGAGGGTCGACCAGGTGGACGTGCGGCGGAAGGGCGAGGCGCCCTCGACCGCCGCGTACAGGGTCGCGCCCAGGGCCCAGACGTCCGACGCGGGGCCGGGGTCCTGCCCGCGGGCGCGCTCGGGGGCGAGGAAGTCGAGGGAGCCGACGATCTCGCCGCTGCGCGTGAGGTGGGTCGCGGAGCCGTCGCCGGGGTCCTCCATCGTGGCGATGCCGAAGTCGGTGAGGACGATCCGGCCCGAGCGGTCGAGCAGGATGTTGCCGGGCTTCACGTCCCGGTGGAGGACGCCCACGTCGTGGGCGGCGGCCAGCGCCTCCAGGACGTGTGCGCCGATGCGGGCGGCCTCGGCGGGGTCGACGGTGCCGCGTTCGCCGAGGACGTCGTCGAGGGAGGGCCCGTCGACGAGCTCCATGACGATGACCGGCCGGCCCTCGTGCTCGGTGACGTCGTGGACGGCCACGACTCCGGGGTGGCGGACCCGGGCGGCGGCGCGCGCCTCGCGGGTCATCCGCAGGCGCAGGTCGGCCAGTTCGGGCGCGGCGGCGTCCGTGTACGTACGGAGTTCCTTGACGGCCACCTCACGGCCGAGGACCTCGTCGACCGCACGCCAGACGACGCCCATGCCTCCGCGTCCGAGCTGGCGCACGATTCTGTAGCGGCCCGCGAGCCGCCCGTTCTCCCCCGATGACACCGCTGCCCCGTCCCCTGTCGATCATGTGAACTCGACAAGAGTACGGGGCAGTTGGCGCGAAAGTGACCGTTTAGCGATCAGTGGTGACCGTGAGGTCGCCTCGGCGCGGGGCGGCGAAGCGGTCGAGCGCGGCGCGGGTCATGCCCGTGAGGGCGCCGACCTCGGCGGTGTCGAGGGCGCCGCAGTCGATGCCGCGCAGCAGGTAGGAGCTGAGGGCCTTGGCGGTGGCGGGCTCGTCCATGACGTCGCCGCCCGCGTGGTTGGCGTAGGCGGAGAGGCGCTTGGCTGCGGCCTCGAAGCCCTCGCGGTAGAAGGCGAAGACGGCGGCGTAGCGGGTGGGGATGTGCCCGGGGTGCATGTCCCAGCCCTGGTAGTAGGCGCGGGAGAGGGCGCGGCGGGTGAGGCCGTAGTGCAGGCGCCAGGCCTCGTGGACGTGGTCGGTGGAGCCGACGGGCAGGACGTTGGTGGAGCCGTCGGAGACTCGCACGCCGGTGCCGGCGGCGGCGACCTGCATGATCGCCTTGGCGTGGTCGGCGGCCGGGTGGTCGCTGGCCTGGTAGGCGGCGGAGACGCCGAGGCAGGCGCTGTAGTCGAAGGTGCCGTAGTGCAGTCCGGTGGCGCGGCCCTCGGCGGCGCCGATCATGCGGGCGACGGCCGCGGTGCCGTCGCTGGCGAGGATGGACTGGCTGGTCTCGATCTGGATCTCGAAGCCGAGGCGGCCCGCGTCGAGGCCGTGGGCCTTCTCGAAGGCCTCCAGGAGGCGGACGAAGGCCGAGACCTGCTCGGGGTAGGTGACCTTGGGGAGGGTGAGGACGAGGCCGTCGGGGAGGCCGCCGTTCTCCAGGAGACCGGTGAGGAAGACGTCGGTGGTGCGGATGCCGCGGTCGCGTACGGCCGCCTCCATGCACTTCATCCGGATGCCCATGTACGGGGCGGCGGTCCCCTTCGCGTACGCCTCGGAGATCAGGCGGGCGGCGCGGGCGGCGTCCTGGTCCTCGTCCTGTCCGGCGTAACCGTCCTCGAAGTCGACGCGGAGGTCCTCGATGGGCTCGCGCTCCAGCTTGGCCCGTACCCGACCGTAGACGTCCTCGGCGAGGTCGTCGGAGAGGCCGAGGACGGCGGCGAAGGACTCGGCGTCGGGGGCGTGCTCGTCGAGGGCGGCGAGGGCCTGGTCGCCCCAGGAACGGATGGTTCCGGCGTCGAAGGCGTTGCCCGGGACGTAGACGGTGTGGACGGGCTGACGGGTGCCGGGGTCTCCCGGGTAGCGCCGGTCGAGCTCGGCGTCCACCGCTGCGAGCGAAGCGCTGATGCCCTCGCTGACCGCGCCCGCGAGGCTCGTCGACACCTTCTCCTGCTGGCCCATCCTGCATCCTCCTGTTTTCCGCTGCACGGAATCAACAATCCGTATAGCGAAGTTAGTAGGCCGTCGGGACCTGAGTCAATGGTTGTCCGAAACGACCGGGGGCCGCACGGCGACAGATCGCCGTGCGGCCCCCGGGACCGACAGAACCGCAGGTCATCAGCCCTTGCGGGTCTTGACCTCTTCGGTGAGCTGCGGGACGACGTCGAACAGGTCGCCGACGACGCCGTAGTCGACGAGGTCGAAGATCGGAGCCTCGGCGTCCTTGTTGATCGCGACGATCGTCTTCGAGGTCTGCATGCCCGCGCGGTGCTGGATCGCGCCGGAGATGCCGGAGGCGATGTACAGCTGCGGCGAGACCGACTTGCCGGTCTGGCCGACCTGGTTCGAGTGCGGGTACCAGCCGGCGTCGACGGCGGCGCGCGAGGCGCCGACGGCGGCACCGAGCGAGTCGGCGAGCGCCTCGATGATCGCGAAGTTCTCGGCACCGTTGACGCCGCGGCCGCCGGAGACCACGATCGCGGCCTCGGTCAGCTCCGGGCGGCCGGTCGACTCTCGCGGGGTGCGGGCGGTCACCTTGGTGCCGGTGGCCAGCGCACCGAAGGAGACCTCGAGGGCCTCGACGGCGCCGGCGGCCGGGGCGGCCTCGACGGGGGCCGAGTTCGGCTTGACCGTGATGACCGGAGTGCCCTTGGAGACACGGGACTTGGTGGTGAAGGAGGCGGCGAACGCGGACTGCGTCGCGACCGGGCCCTCGTCACCGGCCTCCAGGTCCACGGCGTCGGTGATGATGCCGGAACCGATGCGGACCGCGAGGCGGGCCGCGATCTCCTTGCCCTCGGCGGAGGACGGGACGAGCACGGCGGCCGGGGAGACGGCGGCGACGGCGGCCTGGAGCGCGTCGACCTTCGGGACGACGAGGTACTCGGCGAACTCGGGGGCGTCGGCAGTGAGGACCTTGACGGCGCCGTGCTCGGCGAGCGCGGCGGCGGTGTCGGCGGCGCCGTTGCCCAGCGCGACGGCGACCGGGTCGCCGATGCGGCGGGCGAGGGTCAGCAGCTCCAGGGTGGGCTTGCGGACGGCTCCGTCGACGTGGTCGACGTAGACGAGGATGTCAGCCATGGGACTTCAATCTCCTGCGAACGGAAGGGGCGGTCTGGCGGGCTCTCGGGAGCCTTGGGTGCTGCGCGGGCCCGGGGGGTGACCCCGGACCTCCGGCACCTAGATGAACTTCTGGCTCGCGAGGAACTCGGCCAGCTGCTTGCCGCCCTCGCCCTCGTCCTTGACGATCGTGCCCGCGGTGCGCGCCGGACGCTCGGCGGCGGAGTCGACGGCGGTCCAGGCGCCCTCGAGGCCGACCTCGTCCGCCTCGATCTCCAGGTCCTCCAGATCGAGGGACTCGACCGGCTTCTTCTTGGCGGCCATGATGCCCTTGAAGGACGGGTAGCGGGCCTCGCCCGACTGGTCCGTCACGGAGACGACGGCCGGAAGCGAGGCCTCCAGCTGCTCGGAGGCGGTGTCGCCGTCACGGCGGCCCGTCACGACACCGCCGTCGATCTTGACCTCGGAGAGCAGGGTGACCTGCGGGACGCCCAGACGCTCGGCGAGGATCGCCGGGAGGACGCCCATGGTGCCGTCGGTGGAGGCCATACCGGCGATGACGACGTCGTAGCCGACCTTCTCGATCGCCTTGGCGAGCACGAGCGAGGTGCCCATGACGTCGGTGCCGTGCAGGTCGTCGTCCTCGACGTGGACGGCCTTGTCGGCGCCCATGGAGAGCGCCTTGCGCAGCGCGTCCTTGGCGTCCTCGGGGCCGACCGTGAGCACGGTGACCTCGGCGTCGTCGGCCTCTTCGGCGATCTGCAGGGCCTGCTCGACGGCGTACTCGTCGAGCTCCGACAGAAGGCCGTCGACGTCGTCGCGGTCGACGGTCAGGTCATCGGCGAAGTGCCGGTCGCCGGTGGCGTCGGGCACGTACTTCACACAGACAACGATCCTCAAGCTCACGCCGGCTCTCCTACTGCATCGGTCATTACTGGGCTGCCTTGTTGCTCGCAGCATAGGCGCCTGAAGGGCGGGTTTCCGGTCGGGGCGCCTCACGCCCCGACCCGAATATTACTCGCCAGTACACCCAGTTCGTTACCGCTGAGCAAGCGCTCAGGCGTGTGACCTTGCCAACGCGCGGAGAGCGGCGCGTACGGGAACTCTCAGTCGCGCAGCGCGTTGAAGCGGCCGTGGTGGTAGAGGAGGGGCCGGCCCGCGCCGTCCGGGTCCCCGGCGACGGCCTGCGCGATGACGATCCGGTGGTCCCCCGCGGGCACGCGGGCCACCACGCGGCAGACCAGCCAGGCGAGGACGCCGTCGAGCACGGGCACGCCCTCGGGGCCGAGGCTCCACCGCGTGCCCTCGCCGAAGCGGTCGGCGCCGCTGCGCGCGAAGGTGGCCGCGAGCTCCTCCTGGTGCTCGCCGAGTATGTGCACGCCGATGTACTCGGCCTCGGAGACCACGGGCCAGCTGGAGGAGGTCGTGCCCACCCCGAAGGAGACCAGCGGGGGCTCGGCGGCCACGGAGTTGAGCGAGGTGGCGGTGAAGCCGACGGGCCGCTCGCCGTGCGCGGTGACGACCGCGACTCCGGCCGCGTGCCGGCGGAAGACGGAGCGGAGCAGATCGGGGGAGGCCTGCCGGGGTGCGCCGATCGTGGGAACCGTGCTGAGCTGGAGGTCCGGAGTGACCGTCATGGAGTTGTCCTTCTGCGAGGGCGTCATGAGAGGAGTCCTGGGGTGGTCAGACACCCGGACAGCGCGCGCTCGCGTTGCGGGCCAGGTCCACGTGGGCCCGGCCGTAGAGAAGGAGTTCTATGGGCACCCCGTCAGGGTGACGATCGGTGGACGGTGCAGTCAAGTGCGTACCGGGATGTGGGAGAAGTGTCACGGCGTCAGACCGCTCGCCCCAGAGCGGCGATGACGTCGGCCCTGCGGGGCTGCCCGGCGGCCCTGCGGACGACGCGGCCGGCGGCGTCGAGGACGAGGACGGTGGGGGTGCGGGCGATGCCGAGCTCCCGCACCAGGTCGAGCCGCTCCTCGGCGTCGATCTCCACGTGCCCCACGCCCGGCACCATCGCGGCGACCTCGGCGAGGGTGCGGCGGGTGGCCCGGCAGGGCTGGCAGAACGCCGTCGAGAACTGGACGAGGGTGGCCCGCTCCCCCAGCGCGGCGCCGAGCGCCTCCGGCCCCAGGACCTCGGTCATGCCACTCCCCTTCGTTCTTGCGTTCCCCAGGTGCAGCACCGGGCGCCGCCGATCGATTCCCGCCACGGCCACCGCGAGTGACGAGAATCTCCCTGCACGAAGCCGTCTGGACTGGTCACGAGGCCCCACATGGGGCACGATCTGCCCAAAGCCGAAAACCTACGGCCGCGTAACTTCGCCGGGAGAACCCGCTCCGGGCACCTGAAGAAGAGGTTCCTCTCCGATGGCAGAACTCGTCTATCGACCGGTCGTCGGTGCCGCGCTGACCCTGTTCAAGGCGCTCGACCTGAAGATCGAGACGCAGGGTTCGGAGCACATCCCCCGGACGGGCGGCGCGGTGCTCGTGAGCAACCACATCAGCTATCTGGACTTCATCTTCACCGGTCTCGCCGCGCTGCCGCAGAAGCGCCTCGTGCGCTTCATGGCGAAGGACTCCGTCTTCAAGCACAAGGTCTCGGGACCGCTCATGCGCGGGATGAAGCACATCCCGGTGGACCGCGCCGCGGGCGAGCACGCGTACACGCACGCCCTGGAGTCGCTGCGCGCCGGGGAGATCATCGGCGTCTTCCCCGAGGCGACCATCTCGCAGTCCTTCACGCTCAAGAGCTTCAAGACGGGTGCCGCGCGTCTGGCGCAGGAGGCGGGCGTCCCGCTGATCCCGATGGCGCTGTGGGGCACCCAGCGGCTGTGGACGAAGGGCCGGCCCCGGAACTTCAAGCGGAGCCACATCCCGGTGACGATCCGCGTCGGCGAGCCCGTCGAGGCCCCCGCCGACCAGTACGCGGGCGCGATCACCCGGCGTCTGCGCGAGCGCGTCCAGGAGCTCCTGGAGGCCGCTCAGCGCGCCTACCCGGTGCGCCCGAAGGACGCGAGCGACACCTGGTGGGTGCCCGCACACCTCGGCGGTACGGCTCCGACGCCGGCGCAGGTCAAGGAAGCCGGCTGACGGAACCGTTTCGGCACTCCCCGCCCGGGTCAGAGTTCCGAGGGCAGGGTCCGGTCGAGGTACGAGCGGTCCGGGGCGGCCTTCAGCGCGCCCAGGACGGCCGGGTGCGGCTCGGCGTACAGCTCGGGGTGGTCCACCTCTCCGAGCTCCGGCCGTACGGTCCAGGCCAGCCGCTCCTCCCCCAGTGAGAACCGGGCGTCGACGCCCGGCTTGTTCCCCCGCACGTCCTGGCGGGCCCAGGCGTGCCCGCCGGGCAGCAGGACGGCGACCAGGCCGTGGATCACCGGGTCCGAGCCGTCGTCCTCGGTGAGCCGCTGGTAGCAGAGGGCGGCGGGGATGCCGCGGGCCCGCAGCAGCGCCGCGTAGGCGACGGACTTGGCGTAGCAGATGCCGGTGCGCAGCTCCAGGACGTCGGAGGCGCGCCAGGTGACGCGGAGGTCGCCGGAGTCCATCGAGTGCGGGATCGTGTCGCGGACGTACGCATAGGCGGCTTCGGCGTATGAGTATGCGTCGGGATGATCGCCGGCGAGGCGGTCGGACACCGCCTTGACGAGCGGGTGCTCATGATCGACGGCCTCACTCGGCGCGAGGTAGGCCTCGATGTCGGGGTTCTGCTGGATGAGTTCCATGCGGGACGACCCTATGAAGAGGGCCGGACGGAGTCAATGACTTTCCGTCCGGCCGCATATTCATGCATGACTCGCTAGCGGGCCAGCTCTTCCTTCAGTGCCTGGAGGAAGGCGTCCACGTCGTCCTCCGTGGTGTCGAAGGCGCACATCCAGCGGACATCACCGGCGGCCTCGTCCCAGAAGTAGAAGCGGAACCGTTCCTGCAGGCGTCGGCTCACCTCGTGCGGGAGGCGGGCGAAGACCGCATTGGCCTGCACGGGGTAGAGGATCTCCACCCCGTCGACCTCGCGCACCCCGGCCGCGAGGCGGCGGGCCATCGCGTTGGCGTGGCGGGCGTTGCGCAGCCACAGGTCCTTCGCGAGGAGGGCCTCCAGCTGCACCGACACGAAGCGCATCTTCGAGGCGAGCTGCATGGACAGCTTGCGCAGGTGCTTCATGTGGCTGACCGCGTCGGGATTGAGGACGACGACGGCCTCGCCGAAGAGCATGCCGTTCTTCGTCCCGCCGTACGAGATCACGTCCACGCCGACCGCGTTCGTGAACGCGCGCATCGGCACGTCGAGCGAGGCGGCCGCGTTGGCTATGCGGGCCCCGTCGAGGTGCACCTTCATGCCCTTGGCATGGGCGTGCTCGACGATCGCGCGGATCTCCTCCACCGTGTAGACGGTGCCGAGCTCCGTGTTCTGGGTGATCGAGACGACCTGGGGCATGGCCCGGTGCTCGTCCTCCCAGCCCCAGGCCTGCCGGTCGATCAGCTCGGGCGTGAGCTTGCCGTCCGGGGTGGGGACGGTGAGCAGCTTGAGGCCGCCCATCCGCTCCGGCGCGCCGCCCTCGTCCACGTTGATGTGGGCGGTCTCGGCGCAGATGACGGCGCCCCAGCGGTCGGTGAGCGCCTGGAGGGCGGTCACGTTCGCCCCGGTCCCGTTGAAGACCGGGAACGCCTCGGCGGTGGGGCCGAAGTGGCTGTGCATGATCCGCTGGAGGTGATCGGTGTACTGGTCCTCGCCGTAGGCGACCTGGTGGCCTTCGTTGGCGAGGGCGAGGGCCGCGAGGACCTCGGGGTGTGCGCCGGCGTAGTTGTCGCTGGCGAAGCCCCGGACCGACGGGTCGTGGTGACGACGTGCGTCGGTCCTGGGGCCGAGTGCCGCGGTCACGGCTTGGGGGTCAGCCACAGACGCTGTCCATTCACTTCCTGGGCGGGCTTGTCCCAGAGCCCGGCGATCTCCTCGGCCAGGTCCTTGACGTCGGTGAAGCCCGCGAACTTCGCGTTGGGGCGTTCGGCGCGCATGGCGTCGTGCACCAATGCCTTGATCACCAGGATGGCAGCCGCCGCCTGCGGGCCGTCGTCGCCCCCCAGCTTGCGGAAGGAGTCCGCCATGGCGAGGGTCCACGCCTCGGCGGCCGCCTTGCCCGCGTTGTACGCGGCGTTGTTGGCGACCGGCTTGTGCGCGCCGGACTGGCTGATCAGGGCGTACCGGCCGCGCCCGCCGGCGCGCAGCAGCCCGTCGTGGAAGGCGAGCGAGGTGTGCTGGACCGTGCGGATCAGGAGCTTCTCCAGGAAGTCCCAGTCCTTGAGGTCGGCCTCGGTGAAGGAGGGGGCACCGCGCCAGCCGCCGACGAGGTGGACCAGGCCGTCGATCCGGCCGAACTCCTTCTCGGTCTTCTCCGCCCAGTCGCGCGTGGCGGCCAGGTCCAGGAGGTCGACGGTGTCCCCGACGACCTTGGCGCCGCCGTGCGCGTAGCGGGCGGCGTCGACGGCCTCCGCGAGGCGCGCCGGGTCGGCGTCGGAGGCGACGACGGTGGCGCCGGCCTCGGCGAGCCGCAGCAGGGTGGCACGACCCGCGGGGCCGGCCGCGCCGGCGACCGCGATGACGGAGCCGTCGAGCGGTCCGCCGTTTCCGTTGGAGATCATGGGCGACGCCTCCTCGGTGTTCTCGGTGAGGTCGCTCACGCGGCGGCCCGCTCGGTGCTCGGGACGTCGGCGGCGGTGATGCCCTTGGTGTCGGCGATCACGCCCTTCAGCTTCTTGGCGAGGGCCTCAAAGAACATGCTGAGCGGAAACTCGTCCGGAAGCACGTCGTCGACGAGCTTGCGGGGCGGCAGCGAGAGGTCGAGGGCGTCGGGACCCTTGGCCCACTTCGATCCCGGGTGCGGGGCGAGGTAGCCGGAGACGAACTCGTACGCCTTGAACCAGTGGACCAGCTTCGGGCGGTCGATGCCCTCGCGGTAGAGGGTCTCGATCTCGGCGCAGAGGCGGTTGGTGACCTCGGGGGCCCGCTCCCAGTCGATCGTGAGGACGTTGTCCGTCCAGCGCACCACGTCGTTCTTGTGGAGGTACGCGAAGAGGAGCTGGCCGCCCAGACCGTCGTAGTTGCGGACGCGGTCGCCGGTGAGCGGGAAGCGGAACATCCGGTCGAAGAGGACGGCGTACTGCACGTCACGGCCGTGCGCGTTGCCCTCGGCCTCCAGCTTCACGGCCTCCTTGAAGGCGGTGAGGTCGCAGCGGAGCTCCTCCAGGCCGTACATCCAGAAGGGCTGGCGCTGCTTGATCATGAAGGGGTCGAAGGGCAGGTCACCGCGGCTGTGGGCGCGGTCGTGAACCAGGTCCCAGAGCGCGAAGGCCTGCTCGCAGCGCTTCTGGTCGCCGAGCATGACGGCGATGTCCTCGGGGAGCTTCACGCCGAGGGTGTCGACGGCGGCCTCGGTGACCTTGCGGAAGCGCGCGGCCTCGCGGTCGCAGAAGATGCCGCCCCAGGTGAAGCGCTCCGGGACCTCGCGGACGGCGACGGTCTCGGGGAAGAGGACGGCCGAGTTGGTGTCGTACCCGGCGGTGAAGTCCTCGAAGGTGATGCCGCAGAAGCCCGGGTTGTCGTAGCGGGTGCGCTCCAGCTCGGAGAGCCACTCCGGCCAGACCATGCGGAGCACGACGGCCTCGAAGTTGCGGTCCGGGTTGCCGTTCTGCGTGTACATCGGGAAGAGCACGAGGTGCTGGAGCCCGTCGGCACGGCCGGCGGCCGGGTGGAACTCCATGAGGGAGTCCAGGAAGTCCGGCACGGCGAAGCCGCCCTCGACCCAGTGGCGCAGGTCCGCGACGAGGGCGCGGTGGTAGGCGCCGTCGTGCGGGAGGAGCGGGGAGAGCTGCTCGACGGCCGCGACCAGGCGGTCCACGGTCAGCTCGACGAGCGCGCGGGCGGGGGCGCCCTCGGCCTCGAAGTCGATGGAGCCGTCCGGGCGCTGCCAGGGACGGATCTCCTCCACGGCATTCTTGAGCTCGGCCCAGGCCGGGTGGTCGATCACACGAGCGTCGGTGGATATCCCCCCACCGGTCACGTCCTGCACAAGAATTTCCGTCATGCCTCTTCCTCCACAGGAGAACCTTGCGTCAAGACAACGTAACCATTGACGCTTGATTCCCACAAGGGGAGGCAAGGGAAATTATCCTGTGCGACCCCCCTGGCGGCAGAAGTTTTTCCTGTCCGCCAGGGTTGAAGCCACTCTTCCGCCGTACGGATCAGCCGAGCGGCTTGATCAGCAGCTCGAACTCCAGGTCGTCGCGCTGGGGCAGGCCGAAGCGCTCGTCGCCGTACGGGAACGGGGTCGTCCGGCCCGTGCGCCGGTAGCCGCGCCGCTCGTACCAGGCGATCAGCTCCTCGCGCACGGAGATCACCGTCATGTGCATCTCGCGCGCGTCCCACAGCTCGCGCACCCGGCGCTCCGCCTCCGCGATGATCTGCTTGCCCAGACCCGCGCCCTGGAGCTCGGGCCGGACCGCGAACATGCCGAAGTAGGCGGCCTCGCCCCGGTGCTCCAGCTGGCAGCAGGCGACGAGCTCGCCGTCGCGCTCGACGACCAGGAGGCGGCTGCCGGGGGCCGTGATGACCGCGGCCACGCCCTCGGGGTCGGTGCGCTGCCCCTGGAGGATGTCTGCCTCCGTCGTCCAGCCGCCCCGGCTGGCGTCGCCCCGGTAGGCCGACTCCACGAGCGGGACGAGCACCGGGACGTCGTCGAGGACCGCTTCGCGGTAGCTGATCCGGCCGGTCTCCTGGGACGTGGCGGTGTCCATGTTTCGGGCTCCCCTCGGGCGCTGACGATCGTCGTGCGCGATCGTCCCGAGCCTAACGCGCGCGCCCCTTCACTCCCCTCGTACACCTGTGCGCGCCCGTGCGCCCGCGTGCGGCGCCCGCAGGACGGGCATTCCCTCCTGGAGGGGACGGCGTCCAGGGGGAGGTGTGCCCGTGCACGGACCGGCCCTGCCCGGGTGGCTGCTCGTCGCGCTGTGCGCGGCGACGGGCGTGTACTGCCTGCTGCGGATGCGCGCCTGCGTCGGCGAGGAGCGGCGGGCCGCGGGCGGCGAGGCGGTGATGGGCTTCGGCATGGCCCTGATGGCGCTGCCCGCCGCCGCCCTCAGCCCGCCGGAGTGGGGCTGGGCGCTGTACGCGGCGGTGTTCGGCGCGGCGACGCTGCACGGTCTCCTGGCACTCCGGCGCGGCGGCCACCATCTGCACCACCTGGTCGGCTCGCTCGCCATGGTCTACATGGCGGTGGCGATGGCGGTCCCCGGCGCGGCGGGGGCGCACGCGGGGCACACGGCCGGGGCGGTGGGACCGGCGGGGGGCGTACCCCTGCTCACGGGCGGCCTCCTCCTCTACTACATGGCGTACGTGCTGCGCGCGGGGACGCGGCTCGTCCCGGTGGCGGCGACCACCGGCGGGCCGGGGCCCGCCTGGGCGACACGGCCCGAGCTGACCCTCGCCTGCCGGCTCTCCATGGCGCTCGCGATGCTGGCGATGCTGGTGACCCTGTGAGGCTCCGGCCGCCCCGGCCCACGGGAGCCCCCATGGGATCCGGCCCGGCGGCAGCGGCTTCCGGCCAACCAAACCGTGGCGTACGTCACTTGACGTCCGCGCCCATACCCCCGGCGAGCAGCGCGCTCATAGGGTGACGCCATGTGGGTCTCCCTCGCGCTGTTGCTGCTCGGCGTCCTGACCGCCCTCGCGGCCCCCCGGCTGCTGTCCCGGGCCGACTGGGTGGAGCGAGAACCCGTGGTGGCCCTGTGGGTGTGGCAGTGCGTGGTGGCCGCCGTGCTGCTGAGCTTCGCACTCTCCATGACCTTCAGCGCTTCCACCGCCTGGCAGGCCGTCCGGGGACAGGTCTTCGCCTCCGCGCCGCGCGCGGTGGTCGACGCGTACGGACTGGGCACGTCCGGGCCCTGGTCCGCGGTCCTCGCGGTGGCCCTCGCGGCCGGTGGGCTCTGGTCCGGGGCGATGCTGGGCCGCGAGATCGGACTTGCCCGTGCCCGGCGCAGGCAGCGCCACTGCGATCTGCTGGTCCGCGCGCCCCTGTTGCCCGGGGAGCTGCCGGGCAGCGAGCGGCTCGTCGTCCTGGAGGGCGAGCGGGCGCACGCCTGGTGGATGGCGGGCTCCACGCCCCAGCTGGTCATCACGACCGCGGCGCTGCGGCGCCTGAAGGGGCGCCAGCTGGACGCGGTCCTGGCGCACGAGCAGGGCCACGCCCGTGCCCGGCACGACTGGCTGCTGCACAGCTCGGGGGCGCTGGCCGCCGGATTCCCGGGGATCCCGGTCTTCGCGGCCTTCCGCGAGGAGATGCACCGCCTGGTGGAACTGGCCGCCGACGACGTGGCCTCGCGCCGCTTCGGCCGGCTGACGATCGCCCTCGCCCTGGTCGAACTCAACGAGGACCGGGGAGTGTTCGGCCCGGGAGCGACCCCTGCCGCGGACCTCCCGCAGCGGGTCGACCGACTGCTCACGGCGGCGCCGCGGCTCACCGCCGGGCGCCGGCTCCGGCTGACGGCGGCGGCGTCCCTGGTGCCCGTGGTCCCGGTGCTCGTGGCCTTCGTCCCGGCGCTCAGCGCGCTGGGATGACGACGGGTGCGAGCGGGCGCGACGGGCGGGGGCCGGGCGGCGGACGGGAATCGGGCGAGGGACGGCGCTCGGGTCGTCGACGTGGCTCGGGCCGCTGCCGTGGCTCGGGCCGCTGACGGCGCTCGGACCGCTGACGTGGCTCCGACCGCCGGCGGCGCCCGCGAGGTGTACGGGCCCCGCGAGGTGGACGGGCCCCGTGGGGCGGACGGGGCGTCCGCCCCAGGCACCGCCCCTGCCGGGGACGCGGCGCGCGGCGGGCCCGGGGGCGGCGGCGCGGGACCGGCCGTCGGGCAGGATCGGGGGATGCGCACCTCCGCCGTGATCTCCGGAGCCCTGGCCGTGCTCCTGCTCGTGCTCGTCGCCGCGGGATGGTCGCCGCTGCTCTCCCTCGACCGGTCGGTCGCCGAGGCGCTCCACCGCAGCGCCCTCGCGCATCCCGGGTTCACACACGTCAACCGCGTCCTGTCCGACTGGGTGTGGGACCCCTGGACGATGCGCGCCCTGGCCGCCTGCGCCGTGGTGCTGCTGTGGTGGCGGCGGGAGCGGCGGGCGGCGCTGTGGGTCGCCGGGACGAGCCTGCTCGCCGTCGGGCTCCAGCAGGGCCTCAAGGCGCTGGTGGGGCGGGACCGGCCGCACTGGACCGATCCGGTCGACTCCGCGCGGTACGACGCCTTCCCCTCCGGGCACGCGATGACGGCGACGGTCACCTGCGGGCTGCTGCTCTGGGTGCTCGCCCTGCACTGGCGGGCCGAGTGGCGCGGCTGGGGCACGCTCGCGGGCGCGGCGGTCGTCTCGGTGCTGGGGGTCGGCTGGACGCGGGTCTACCTGGGCGTGCACTGGCCCTCGGACGTCGTCGAGGGCTGGCTGCTCGGCTGGTGCTGCGTGGCCGTGGCGGTGCTCACGTACCGGCGGACCGCACCGGAGGGACACGGCAGCGGCGCGGGGAGCGGCGGGAGCAGAATGGGAGGAACCAGATGAAGCCGCCTGTTCTGGACGATCCCCCGTGTCGCCCAGAACAGACGGCATCCCCGGCGGTATGCCACACGGGCATGCCGACGGGATGCGCCGAGTATATTGGCCGGCAGCCAGTCAACGCAGGAGTCCAGCATGTCCCCGCGTAGCCCATCGGTCAATGAAGAGCTTCGGCGCAGGTCGCGCGAGCGCATCCTCCAGGCCACGGCGGACCTGGTCGACGCTCACGGCTACGAGGCGACCACGCTCGGCGACATAGCGGAGCGGGCCGGCACGGCGCGGGGACTGATCTCGTACTACTTCCCCGGCAAGCACGTGCTGCTGCAGGCGGCGGTGCACCGGCTGATGCACCTCACCCTGGAGGAGGCACTCGAACGGGAGCCGCACACGGAGGACGGCCGCGAGCGGCTCGCCCGGGCGATCGACGCGATCCTGGGGCTCGCGGTGACGCGGCCCACCCTGATGCGGACCCACATGGCGGGCATCCTGCAGGCCGACGGGTTCGTGCAGTGCGAGGAGCAGCAGCGCCTGGCCCACCTGCTGCGGGACACGGTCACGCGGTACGGCTCCGCGGACGTGGACACGGACTACCCCCTGCTGCGCGCCCTGCTGATGGGCTCGGTGGTGGCGGTGCTGCTGCCGGGGGCACCGATGCCGCTGGCGCGCCTGCGGTGGGAGCTGTTCCAGCGGTACGGGCTCGACTGGGAGGCGGGCGCGCCGCCGGACGGGGGTCCGCCCGACGGCGCGCAGCGATCATGAGGAGATGATCGGCACCAGGTGGTCAGCGCCTGGTGAACCGCCTGGTGATCAGTGCTTGAAGTCGTCGAAGTAGTCCGGCTGGGTCTGGACGTTGAGCTCGTCCATCCGGATCCGCTTCGCCGGGTCCGTACGACGGTCGGAGAGCTTCAGGACGTCGAGGCCCTTCGCGATGTCGTTCGAGTAGATGTGGCCGTTGTAGTAGTACGCGGACCACGAGCCGCCGGTCGCGACGGTGGTGGCGGACAGCGGGCCGCGCTCGAAGTAGGCGATCTCCTTCGGGGCGGAGGAGTCCGTGAAGTCCCAGACGGAGACGCCGCCCTGGTACCAGGCCTGGACCATGAGGTCCTTGCCCTTGACCGGGATCAGCGAGCCGTTGTGGGCGACGCAGTTCTCGGTGTCGGCCTGGTGGCGCGGGATCTTGAAGTAGCTGCGGAAGACGAGCTTGCGCTTGTCGCCCTTGCCGACGATGTCGTAGATGCCGTCGGCGCCGCGGTTCGGGCCGATCTCGGCGTTGCAGGTGGCGGCGCCGCCGCCGCCGAGCTCGTCGGTGAAGACGACCTTGTCGGCCTTCTGGTTGAAGGTCGCGGAGTGCCAGAACGCGAAGTTGACGTTGTCCTGGACCTGGTCGATCACCCGGGGGTGCTCGGGGTCCTTGATGTCGAAGAGGATGCCGTCACCCATGCAGGCGCCGGCCGCGAGGTCCTTCTCCGGCAGCACGGTGATGTCGTGGCAGCCGGTGGTCTTGGAGACGCCCGGGTTGGTGGGCGAGCCCGGGTTGCCGCCGCCGTCGGGACCCTCGCCCGGGAAGAGGACCGGGAAGTTGACGACCGCCGCCTTCTCGGGCGCCTTGCGCGGCACCTTGATGACGGAGATGCCGTCGTGCGGGGGCTGGCAGTCGGGGAAGGCCGCGTTGGGCGAGTACGAGGAGACGTACACGTACACGTTCTTGCCCTTGGGCAGGATCGTGTGGGTGTGCGAACCGCAGGAAGTCTCGACGGCGGCGACGTACTTCGGGTTGGCGATGTCGCTGATGTCGAAGATCTTCATGCCCTCCCACGATTCCTTCACCGAGGCGGGCTGCGTCGTGCTGGCGCACGAGTTGTCGCTGCGGGAGGAGTCGGTGGACAGGAAGAGCAGGTTCCCGGAGACGGAGATGTCGTTCTGGGATCCCGGGCAGAGGACCTGCGCGACGGTCTTCGGGGCCTTCGGGTCGCTGATGTCGTAGATGCGGAAGCCGTCGTAGTTGCCGGCGAACGCGTACTTGCCCTGGAACGCCAGGTCCGTGTTGAGGCTCTGGAGGGCGTCCTTGGGGACGTTCGCGAGATGCTCGATGTTCTTGCTGTGGACGATCTCGTCCACGCCGGGTATCTCGCCGCTCTGGATGGCGGAGCGGGCTTCGGCCGCCTGCTGCGAGGAGACCGCGCCCTGTGCGGGGCCGGCGTCTCCGGGGTCGGGGGTGGCGGCCGCGGGGCCTGCCGCGAGCAGTGTGGCCAGCAGCCCGGCTGCGGCGGATGCCACGCCCAGGCGTCTGAACCGGGCACGCGGGTCTCGCGTGTCGGACGTGGTACGCGGGGTACGCAACGAAGTCACTCCGTCCTCCCTGGTATCCGTTCGGCTGTGAACGGGTGTTGGACCCCGGCAGTATCTTCCGTGGCGTGCACATCTCAACAGATGGCAACACAGACGTAATGAAGGTTTTTGATCGGTCCCCGCGAGAAAAGTGCTAGGAACGGTCACTGTCCCCGCAAGAACATCTGGAGGTCGCGTTGTTGATCCGCCGTCAGCGTGCCGTCGCCCTCGCGGCCCTGTCCGCCGTCGCCGTACTCGCCCTGGGCGCCTGCGAGTCGGGGTCCGGCCAGGACACGCCGCGGGCCGGCGCCTCGACCGGGCCCGCGGTGGTGGCACCGGGTAAGCCCGGTGAACCGGCCCGGCGGATATCCCCCGAGGAGGCCGCCCGGCTGCTCCCCGACGAGAGCCCGAACGGCGCCGACTTCCGGTACGCGCAGATGATGATCGTGCACCACCGGCAGGCCCTGACGATGACGGAACTGGCCCCGAAGCGGGCGTCCTCGCCTCAGGTCAAGAAGGTCGCGGAACGGATCGCGGCGGCGCAGCGGCCGGAGATCGACGCGATGGAAGGTTGGCTGAAAAACAACGGCGGTCCGCGCGAACAGGGCGCCCACGACCATCACTCGATGCCGGGCATGGCGACCGAGGCACAGCTGAAGGAGCTGAGGAACGCGAAGGGCGCGGCCTTCGACGAGCTCTTCCTGAAGCTCATGATCACGCATCACGAGGGTGCCGTGACGATGGCCGCCGAGGTGCTGAGCGAGGGGAACAACGTCCTCGTGGAGGAGATGGCGAACGACGTGATCGCCCAGCAGACCTCGGAGATCAACCGGATGCGGTCCCTGTAGGGGTGGCGGGCCGCCCGTGGGGGGGCGGCGGTCGCTGGCCCGTGGGGGGCGACGGCCTTCGGCCCCTCTCCCCCACGCGGCTGTCAGTCCGCCTCCCCCGCGCGGTCGGCCTGGGCGCCGGCGGCGGCCAGGACGGAGTCGAGGAGGCCGGGGAAGAGGGCGTCGAGGTCGCTCCTGCGCAGGCAGTTGAGCTTGGCCGTGCCCTGGTACATCTGCTGGATGACCCCGCTCTCGCGGAGCACCCGGAAGTGGTGCGTGGTCGTGGACTTGGTGACCGGGAGGTCGAAAGAGGAGCAGGCGAGTTCGGTCTCCTCGCGTGCCAGGTCCCGCACGATCCGCAGGCGCACGGCGTCCGAGAGGGCGTGCAGCACCTCTTCGAGGCGGATCTGGTCGCGCGCGGGGTGTTCGAGGACGCGCGGGCTGGTGGTGGTCGTCATGGCGGCGGCTCCACTTCATCCGGGATGCCGCCCATTGTACGAGGGCTCTCGTAGTTTGACAGATGCCGTACTACGATGACTATCGTACGAGCATCTTCGAGGCATCCCGAAACGGAGTCCGTCATGAGCGTCGCCCTGTTCGAGCCCTACACCCTGCGGTCCCTCACCGTGCCCAACCGGGTCTGGATGGCGCCCATGTGCCAGTACTCGGCACAGACGAGCGGACCGCACGCCGGGGTCGCCGGCGACTGGCACTTCGCCCACTACGCCTCCCGCGCCACCGGCGGTGCCGGACTGATCCTCGTCGAGGCGACCGCCGTGGCCCCCGAGGGCCGCATCAGCCCGGCGGACCTCGGCCTCTGGAACGACACCCAGATCGAGGGACTGCGGCGGATCTCCGGATTCCTCAAGGAGCACGGCACCGTGCCCGGCATCCAGATCGGGCACGCCGGCCGCAAGGCCTCCACCAACCGCCCCTGGGAGGGCCGCGGCCCGGTCGACGCGTCCGAGGGCTGGCAGCCCGTGGGCCCCAGCCCGGTCGAGTTCGCCGAGGGCTACCCCGTACCGACCGAGCTGACCGCGGAGCGCATCCGGGAGATCACCGGACAGTTCGCCGACGCGGCCCGGCGCGCCCTGGCGGCCGGCTTCGAGGTCCTGGAGGTGCACGGCGCACACGGCTACCTCATCGGCGAGTTCCTCTCCCCGCACAGCAACCACCGCACGGACGCGTACGGCGGCTCGTTCGAGAACCGCACCCGGCTCGCCCTGGAGGTCGTCGACGCGGTGCGGGCCGTCTGGCCCGAGGAGCTTCCCCTCTTCTTCCGGATCTCCGCCACCGACTGGCTGGAGGAGCAGGGCTGGACGGTCGACGAGACCGTGCGGTTCGCCGCGCTCCTGCGCGAGCACGGCGTCGACCTCCTCGACGTCTCCAGCGGCGGCAACGGCGGACCGGCCGAGATCCCGGTGGGCCCCGGCTACCAGGTGCCCTTCGCCGCGCGGGTCAAGGCGGAGACCGGGCTGCCGGTCGCCGCGGTGGGCCTGATCACCGAGAGCGAGCAGGCCGAGAAGATCCTCTCGAACGGAGAGGCCGACGCGGTCCTCCTCGGCCGCGAGCTGCTGCGCGACGCCTCCTGGCCGCGCCGCGCCGCCCGCGAACTGGGCGTGCGGACGCCCGCCCCCTCGCCGTATGCCTGGGCGATCTGAGCACACCGCCGGACGCGCCGGCGGGGACCGGGACCCGCGCGCCCCGGGGGCCGGGACTCCCGCGCTCCGGGTCGGACCCGGGTCCGGAGTGTCTCCGGGAGCCGTTGTCAGTGGGCGGGTGCAGACTGGCCCGTATCCGCGACAACGGCGTCCTGGAGGTGGCAGTCATGCCCGACGTACTCCTCACCGTAGGCACCCGCAAGGGCCTCTTCATCGGCCGGAGGCACGACGGACGGTGGGAGTTCGACGATCCCGCCTTCCCCGCGCAGGCGGTGTACTCCGTCGCCGTCGACACCCGGCGGCCGGCCCCGCGGCTGCTCGTGGGCGGGGACAGCGCCCACTGGGGGCCGTCCGTCTTCCACTCCGACGACCTCGGCAGGACATGGACCGAACCGTCCCGGCCGGCGGTGAAGTTCCCCGAGGACACCGGGGCCTCCCTGGAGCGCGTCTGGCAGCTGCACCCGGCACCGGAGCACTCCCCCGACGTCGTGTACGCGGGGACCGAGCCCGCCGCGCTCTTCCGGTCGGCGGACGGCGGCGAGTCCTTCGAGCTGGTCCGCCCGCTCTGGGAGCACCCGACGCGCTCGAAGTGGGTGCCCGGCGGAGGCGGCGAGGCCGTGCACACCGTCGTCACCGACCCGCGCGACCCCGACGCGCTGACGGTCGCGGTGTCGACCGCCGGGGTGTTCCGCTCGCGGGACGGCGGGGCCGCGTGGGCGCCCTCGAACCAGGGGGTGTCGGCCGTCTTCCTGCCCGACCCGCATCCCGAGTTCGGGCAGTGCGTCCACAAGATCGCCCAGGACGCGCGCGACAGGGACCGGCTCTACCTCCAGAACCACTGGGGGGTCTTCCGCAGCGACGACGCGGGCGCGACCTGGACCGACATCGGCGCGGGGCTCCCGTCCGACTTCGGGTTCGCGATCGCCGCGCACCCGCACCGCCCCGACACCGCCTACGTCTTCCCGATCACCGCCGACTCCGACCGGGTCCCGGCGGAGCGCCGCTGCCGCGTCTACCGCACGACGGACGCGGGCGGGACCTGGGAGCCGCTCGGCCGGGGGCTGCCCGAGGGCGACCACTACGGCACGGTGCTGCGGGACGCGCTCTGCACGGACGACGCGGACCCGGCGGGCGTCTACTTCGGCAACCGGAACGGCGAGCTGTACGCGAGCGACGACGACGGGGACAGCTGGCGGCTCCTGGCGGAGCACCTGCCGGACGTGCTGTGCGTGCGGGCGGCGATGATCTGACGGAATTCCGGATTCCGCCGGATCTGATCAATTACCGCCAGGGAAAGGCGAGTTCGTTCGCACAGTCATGCGATCATGGGGCCGCTCTCCCGGCCGTCGGGCCGGGGCCTCCCTGATTGCAGAGGACCATGAAGCTCAGCCTCTTCTCCCACGCCCGCCGTGGCCTGCTCGTGCTCGCGGCCGCCCTCGGCCTCGTCTTCGGCGTCACCGCCGCCCCGGCCCAGGCCGACTCGCCCGTCTACGACTTCACGTTCACGATCCGTCCGCAGCACGCCTCGGGGATGTGCCTGGAGGTCGCCGACTGGCGCAAGGACGACGGCGCGCCCGTCCGCCAGTGGCCGTGCACGGGTGGCGCCAACCAGCAGTGGCGCAAGTACTACATGCCGGGCTCTTCCACCGGCCCGTACTGGTACGTGAACGTCAACAGCGGCAAGTGCCTGGAGATCGGCGGCTGGGCGACCAACAACGGCGCCACCACCAACCAGTGGACCTGCCACTACGGCGCCAACCAGACCTGGTACGGCAACTCGGGCCTCATCTACCCGGACTTCACGTACGCGTCCGGCAAGTGCCTGGAGATCGCCGACTGGAGCCAGAACGCGGGCGCCCCGCTGCGCCTGTGGGACTGCCACTACGGGGCCAACCAGAAGTTCAGCTTCGTGTTCGTCTGAGCCGTTCCGGGGGCGCCGGAACGACCCGGCGCCCCTTCCGGGGATCAGGGCAGGCGCCAGTCCACCGGCTGGGCGCCCTGGCTCAGGAGCATCTCGTTCGCCCGGCTGAACGGGCGGGAGCCGAAGAAGCCCCGGTCCGCCGACATCGGCGACGGGTGCGCGGACTCGACCGCGGGCAGGTTCCCGAGGAGCGGACGGGCCCTGCGGGCGTCACCGCCCCAGAGGATCGACACCAGCGGCTTGCCCCGGGCGGCCAGCGCGCGGATGGCCTGCTCGGTCACTTCCTCCCAGCCCTTGCCCCGGTGCGCGCCCGCCTTGCGCGGGGCCGTGGTCAGCGCCCTGTTGAGGAGCAGGACGCCCTGGCGGGTCCACGGCGTCAGATCACCGTTCGACGGCCGGGGCAGACCGAGGTCGGTGTGCAGCTCCCGGAAGATGTTCTCCAGGCTCGGCGGCAGCGAGCGGACCTCGGGCGCGACCGAGAAACTGAGCCCCATCGGCATCCCCGGCGTGTGATAGGGGTCCTGACCCACGATCAGGACCCGCACCTCGTCGAACGGCTGCTGGAACGCCCGCAGCACGTTCGGCCCGGAGGGCAGGTACGTCCGGCCCGCGGCGATCTCCGCCCGCAGGAAGTCGCCCATCGCGGCGACACGCCCCGCGACGGGGCCCAGAGCCTCCGCCCAGCCGGGCTCCACCAGTTCGTTCAAGGGTCGCGCTGTCACGGTCCGTCACTCTACCGGCCTACAGTGACAACCCGGTCCGGCCCGGACCTCCGCCCGCTCCCGCGCACGTCTTCGAGGATGGTGCACCGTGGTTTCCGTGAACGAGCACTCTGACGGTCTTGTCGTCGGCGTCGACTCCGGTGGGTCGGGGATCCGGATCGCTCTGGCCGAGGCCGGGAGCGGGGTCGTCCTCGCCGACCGGGCCTCGCGCGAGCCCGTGCGCACCGGTTCCGGCGGGATCTCCGCCGGGCATCTCCTGGAGCAGGTCCTGCCCGCCGTCCGGGCCCTCAGGGAGCCCTTCCCCGCGCGCCCGCTCGTCGCCGTGGCCGTGGGCGCCGCCGGGATGGCGACCCTCGGGGACGAGCTGCGGGCCGAACTGCCCGGAGCGTTCGAGGTGGCGTGGGGTGTGCGCCGGCTCGCCCTCGCGGCCGACGCCGTCACCGCGTACGCCGGGGCGCTCGGACAGCGGCCCGGTGTCGTCGTCGCGGGCGGTACGGGTCTGATCGCGCTCGGCACGGATCTGACGTCCTGGCGGCGGGCCGACGGCTGGGGCCATCTGCTCGGCGACTGCGGCAGCGGCGCCTGGATCGGCCGGGCGGGCCTGGAGGCGGCGATGCGCGCGCACGACGGGCGGCGCGGCGGCTCGGAGGCGCTCCTGGCCCGGGCCGAGAAGCTCTTCGGGCCGGCGGCCGGACTGGCGGGTGTCCTCTACCCACGTACGGACCGGCCCGCCGTGCTCGCCTCCTTCGCCCCCGAGGTGGGGCACGCGGCCGCCACCGACCCCGTGGCCGCCGGGATCCTCGCGCGGGCCGGTGCGCACATCGCCGAGGCCGCCGAGGCCGCGTGTCCGGCGGAGCCCGGTGCGTCGGTGGCCCTCACCGGGGGGCTGTTCAGGATGGGCGAGCCGCTGCTCGCCCCCCTCCGGGCCGCTCTCGGGGAGTTGCTGCCGACGGCGCGGAGGGTGGCCCCGGCGGGCGATCCGCTCACCGGGGCGGTCGCCCTCGCCTCCGCGCTCGCCACCGGCTCCCTCCGCCTGCCGGAAGACCCCTCGCTGCTCCGCGTGTTCGGCTCCGGGCCGGCATCGGACGGACCGTCCGCCCAGGTGGGAGACGGTGCGTAGGAGCGGGAGCGGGTCCGGCCGGCGCGGGCGCGAGGGGAAAGTGGAACGGGAGCGCGAGCGGAGCGGAACGGAAGCCCGCACCGAGAGCGGACATAGAGGGGCAGAAGGCGCGTGACCGCACCTCAGCCAACGGCGCGGCGGGCGAAACCAGTAGCATGCGGCGCCATGAGCTCCCCCACTGGGCCTGCTTCCGGCCTGCCTGTACGAATGCCTCGACCCCGCCAGTCCGGGCGGCACCGTCGCCCCGAACCCGCGGCGGCGCCCGAGGGCGCTCCCGCGCTGGTTCTCGCCGTGCCCGGCGCGCCGTCCGCCGCCATACGCTCGCTGGCCGAAGAGGTCGTGAGCATCGCCCGCTCCGAGCTGCCCGGCCTGGAGGCCGCGATCGGCTTCCTGGAGGGCGACGACACCGAGTACCCCTCGCTCACGACCGTCCTCGCGGCGACCGCCACGCTGCGCACCGAGCGGTACGAGCTGGCCCTGGCCGCCGGCCGCGAGGCCACCGCCCCCGCGGGCCCGGCCGCGGTCGTCGTCCCGCTGCTCGCGGGCCCGGACAGCGCCCACATGCGCCAGGTCCGCCAGGCCCTCATGGACGGCGGAAACACCGCCGAGCTGACCGACGTGCTCGGCCCGCACCCGCTGCTCGCCGAGGCGCTGCACGTGCGGCTGTCCGAGGCCGGTCTGGCCCGCGCCGACCGTGCCCGCCTGTTCACGGTCGCGACGGCCGCCGACGGCATCATCCTGGCCACGGTCGGTGGCGAGGAGGCCGTGCAGGCCGCCGGGATCACCGGCATGCTGCTCGCCGCGCGCCTCGCCGTCCCGGTGATGGCCGCCGCGCTCGACCAGGAGGGTTCCATCGCCTCCGTCGCCGAGCAGCTGCGCGTCGCCGGTGCGGAGCAGCTGGCCCTCGCCCCGTACCTGATCGGCCCGGAGCTGGCCGAGGGTCTCCTCGACGAGGCGTCGAAGGAGGCCGGGTGCGCCGCCGCCGAACCGCTGGGCGCCTACCCGGCCATCGGCAAGCTGGTGCTCTCGCAGTACACGGCCGCGCTGGGCATTCCGCCGCAGCAGCCGCAGGGCGCGCCGTCGCTCTGAGGCCACGGGCTTCCTGTCGTACGGAGGGCCCGCACCGGATGCGTCCGGTGCGGGCCCTTCGTCGTGTCCGGTGGGCGCCCGGCGGAGTCGTACGGAGGGCGCCCGGCGGAGTCGTACGGTGGGCGCCCGGCGGCTCAGCCGAGGACGACGCAGGAGGCCGCGGGAGCCTCGATCGCGCCCGCGCGCGTGGGGATTCCGGTCTCCGGGTCGAGGGTGAACCAGGTGACGTCGCCGGAGCGCTCGTTCGCCGCGTACAGGTGCCGGCCCGAGGGGTCGACGGTCAGGTCGCGGGGCCAGGTGCCGCCGCAGGGCACGGTGGCGGTGAGGCGGGCCCGCGCGCCGTCCGCGTCGAGGGCGAGCACGGCGAGGGTGTCGTCGCCGCGCACGGCGGCCCAGAGGAACCGGCCGTCGGGGGCGGCGACCACCTCGGAGGGGTAGCTGGGGCCGGCCGTGCCCTCGGGGACGACGGGGGTCTCGCCGAGCGGTTCGAGCACGCCCGTCGCGGCGTCCCAGCGGCAGACGGTGAGGGTGGGCTCCAGCTCGTTCAGGACGTACGCGTGCGTGCCGGCCGGGTGGAAGGCGAGGTGGCGCGGTCCGGTGCCGGGGCGCAGCGCGGTCTCGCCGTGGAGGGTGAGGGTCCCGGTCGCGGGGTCGAGGGCGCAGATCCGTACGGAGTCGGTGCCGAGGTCCACGCTGAGGATCCAGCCACCGCTGGGGTCGGGGAGCACCTGGTGGGCGTGCGGGCCGCGCTGGCGGTCGGCGACGGGGCCGCTGCCCTCGTGCCGCAGGACCGTCGTGGCGGGGCGGGCGGTGCCGTCCTCGGCCAGGGGCAGCGCGGTGACGCTGCCGGAGGTGTAGTTGGCGGTGAGGAGGTGTCCGGCGGCGAGCGCCAGGTGGGTGGGGCCCGAGCCGCCCACGGGGACACGGGCGCCGAGCGGCCGGGGTGCGGGGCCGGTGACGTCGAAGGCGGCGACGGCGCCCGCCCCGGTCTCGGACACGGCGTGCAGCACGGGGCCGTCGAGGGCGAGGAAGGAGGGGTCGGGGACGGCGTCGCTGCCGCCGGTGACGGTGAGCGCGCCCGTGTCCGGGTCCACGTCGGCGGCGAGGACGCCGAGGCCGCCCGCCGAGGTGAAGGAGCCGATGTACGCCCGTACGGCGCTCCGGCCCTGATCCGTCCCTGTGCCGCCCACGGCGCCTCCCCTGCCCCGGGGCCGGTCGCGCGCGACCGGCCGTCGTCTCGTCGGGCCGACGGTAGCAGTCGGTCTAGACCAAAACGGGGGGAGGCGGGCCGGAACAGGCCGCCCGGGCGCTCGGGGCGATCGGTCGTCCCCGGGGGTCAGGAGCGGACGAGCAGCGAGCCGGGGGGTGTGCGCAGGGGTTCGTCCAGGGCGGCCAGGAGCTTCTCCAGGCCGCTGACGTGCCCGAGCGCGCCCTGACCGGCGGGCGGGGCGGCCTCGATGGCCGGCGCGCCCTGGCCGGCTCCGCGGTCGCCGTCCGGCGAGGTGAGCCGCTCCACGGCGGCCTCGACGCGCCAGCAGGCCGCCGCGAGCCGGGCGTCGTGGCTCGCGGCGGGATCGGCCGCGACCGCCGCCAGTCCGCGCACCTCGTCGGCGCACTCGTCGAGGAGGGCGAGGACCTGGCGGGCGCGGGCCTTCCGGTCGCGGAACGGGCTGAGCGGGTGCACCAGCGGTGCGAGCGAGAGCCGTACGCGGCCGAGCAGCAGCTCCAGCTCGGCCGCGTGCGGCGTCGGGTCGGCGTCCGGTTCGCCGGACAGGCGCCGCAGGGAGGCGGAGGTGGCGGCCCGCACGCCCTGGAGGGCCCGCTGGATCCAGGCGTCGTTGATCGCGTGCGTGGTGACCGGGAGGATCAGGAGCACGGCGAGCGCGGCGGAGACCGCGCCCACGGCCGTCTCCTCCAGGCGCAGCACGAGCAGCGCCGGGTCGAGCACGCCGAGGAGCCCGTACAGCAGGCCTGCCATCACCGTGACGGCCAGCATCATCCAGCTGTACGAGACGGGCGCCGAGTAGAAGATCCCGAAGACGCACAGGGCGACCAGGACGGCGGTGGGCGCCGGGGCGCCGTGGAGGGGGATGGCGACGACCAGGCCGACGGCGATGCCGATCACCGTGCCGAGGACCCGTCGAAAGCCCCGTACGAGCGTCTCGCCCCGCGACACCGTGTTCACGAAGATCCACCACGTGGTGCCGACGGCCCAGTACCAGCGGTCCTCGGAGAGCACCTGGCCGATCGCCAGCGCCACGGCGCAGGCCGCGGCGGCCTGGACGGCCTGCCGGGTGGTCACGCGGGCGAGGCCGGAGCCGGGCAGCGGGGCCGGAACGGCGGCGGGGGGCGTACGGCGCTCCAGCGGCCACAGGACGAAACGCACCGTGGCCGCCGCGGCCAGGGCGATGCCGACGGCGGCGTAGAGCTCGGGGAGCTGGCCGGGCACGGCGTGCAGGAACTGGGTGGTGAAGAAGTTCATGAAGGCGAAGATCCCCAGCGCGTGACCGCGCGGGCCCCAGCGCCGGGCGTAGACGCCGCAGAAGACGACCGCGAGGAACGCGAGGTCCCGGAGCAGGGTCAGGTCGTGCAGCGCGGTGGCGACGGCGAGCACCGGGAACCCTGCGGCGGGCAGGAGCAGGGTCGTCACGGCCTGGGCGCGGACGGTGGTGTCGGCCACGGTGAACAGCGCGAGCAGCGCGGCGAGGCCGCCGGTGATGGAAGCGGTCAGCGAGAGCCCGGCGAGCTCCGCGAGTGCGACGGCGAGCGCGATCCCCAGGACGGCCCGCAGTGAGTTCCTCAATCTGACGCGCCCCGGATCCGGCGCCACGAACATCCTCTTCACGGCGGTCAGCCGCCCCCTTGTCTTGCCTTCCGCCCTGTCGCGCGGCGTCCCGGGGTGGTGGGAGCACGCGGACACGACGAAGGCGCCGCGGTCCGGACCGGCCTCGTCGCCGCCCCGGCGCTGCGGCGCCGAAAGTACCTGGATACGACAAGGAAACCATCCGGGTGCCGCTGGCTCAAATCATCACCGGTCCGGTGGGCCATTGGCCCAGTGGATCGCGCGCACACTCGGCCATGCGGGGACCAACGGACCAGCCGGGCGAGATATCCCTCAGGGACCGTCCCCGCCGAGTTCGGCCCAGACCGTCTTGCCGTCGTCGGTGTACCGCACGCCCCAGTTGTCCGCGAGGGACGCGCAGATCAGGAGGCCGCGACCGCCCTCGTCGACGGCCTTGGCATGGCGGAGGTGCGGTGCGGCCTGTCCGGCGTCGCTCACCTCGCACGTGAGGGACCGGCCGTCGGCGATGAGGCGGAGGGTGATCGGCGCGGCGCCGTAGCGGAGGGCGTTGGTGACGAGTTCGCTGACGACGAGGGTCACCGTGAACGGGTCCGCGGGGTGGTTCCACCGCCCGAGGCGGTCCTCGACGTGCGCCCGCGCGGCGCCCACGGCGGACAGGTCGTGCGGCACCTCCCACGTGGCGAGCTCGTCCGGCGGCAGACGGCGGGTACGGGCGACGAGCAGGACCCGGTCGCGGGCGAGGAGCCGTTCCACGTCGCCGGCCATCGCCTCCGGGTCGCGCTCCGGGTGGGCGAGGGCCGCCAGGAGGTCCTCCGTCCGGGGTCCGTCGCCGGCGGAGGCCAGGCAGAGGGTGCTGCCCTCGGGCGGGAAGAGCGTCGCGCAGGCGAACGGCGGTCCTTCGCCGCCCAGCAGGGGCCCCTCGTCGAGCGGCCGGGTGTCCGCGGACCCGTCGGGGTGGACGACGGCGAGCAGCGAGGCGCCGGCGCGTGCGATGTCGAGCCGCCCGTCGACGGGGTCGTGGACGGCGATCGTGCAGCCTGCGGTGGGGTGGACGCCCCCGGGGCCCGGCGGGGCGGCGGTCCTCGCCACGGCCGTCCCGTCGCCCTCGGCGGCGAACCGGAGGGTGGTCGCGTGGAGGCGGGCGAGGAGTTCGTGCGGATCGAGGTCGAGCGTGGTCAGGCTGTGGACGGCGGTCCGCAGCCGGCTCATGGTGGCGACGGCGCCGGGCCCCGGGGACTCGACCTGGCCCACGACGAGGGCCACGCGCGCGCCCGGCAGGGGGATCACGTCGCACCAGGAGCCGGCTCCGGTGCCGCCGGCGCGGTGGCGGCGGGCGACGTCCACGGCGCTCTGGGTGGCCTCCTCCCGGGGCGGCGGCCAGCTCTGCAGGGCGGTCATGACGATGTGCTCGCGGGTGTACCGGAGCGCGTTCTCCAGGCAGTTCGCCGTACGGGACGCGAGTGCGTCGGCGAGGGCACGGTCGTCGGGGCCGTACGGCTCCGCGTCGGCGCGGCGCCGGAAGGCGACCGCGCCGAAGATCTGTCCGCGTACGGTCAGGGGCACCACGAGGCGCGTCGCCGGGTCGCCACCCCTCGCCGCCGGAGGGAACGGGCGGTCCGGCGTCGGAGGGCGGTCCTCCGCCGGAGGGAACGGGCGGTCCCCCGCCGGAGGGAACGGGCCGTCCGCCGTCGGCGCGCGGTCGCCGAAGATCCCCGGCAGCAGGACCACACCGGCCTCCGGGACCCGCGGCCCGGTCTCCGTCCTGCCAGTGGCGGCGCAGCGCAGCAGCGGGACCGTGTCCCGGGACTGGAGGGAGGGGTCCTGCCCCCGGAGGACGGCGTCCGTGAGGGCCACCACGACCGAGTCGGCGAACTCCGGCACGGTGACGTCGACGAGCTCCTGCGCGGTGCGTTCCACGTCGAGACTGGTGCCGACCCGCTCGTGGGCGTCGTGCAGGAGCCGCAGCCGGGCCTGGGCCCGTTCGCGGTCGGTCACGTCGGTGCTGGTGACGACCACGCCGAGCACACGCCCCGCGCCGTCCTGGAGGCGGTGCGCGGAGGTCGAGTAGACGTGGTTCGTGCGCTCGGTGCCGGGCGAGCGGCCGGTGACGAGCCGGTCGGTCGCGGAGCGGCCCGTCGTGAGCACCCTGCGCAGGGCGGCCTCGTCGACGCGGACGCCGGCGAACGCGGCGTACGCGTCGACCGCGGGCATGCCGAGGATGCGGTCGGCGGGGATGCCGTGGAGTCCGGCCACGACGGCGTTCAGGCGGACGATGCGCAGGTCCGTGTCCAGGACGTGGAGTCCGATGTCCGACTGGGTGAAGACGGCGTCGAGGACGGCATCGCCCCACGCGGTCTCCGCACCCCAGGGCCCGGCGTCCTCGCGCGGGGGCGTCCCCTCCTGCTCCTGATCACGGTACGCGTCCACTCGTCGTCGCTCCCGCCGCCCGTGCGCGGCCGCGCCGCGCCTCAGCCCATTCCGACGAGCCTCTCCCGGATCGCGCCGTCCCGCGAACGGAACAGCGGGCACGACACCCCCGGACCCGCTCCGGGGACGGCGCACCGGGGCGTGGCGCCCGCCGGGGCATGGGTACAGTCGGAAACCGGACGAGCCGGGGCGAAGGAGGCCGACGGAGCATGGCGGTGGACGAACTCGACACGCGGATCCTGCGTCTGCTGATCGAGCAGCCGCGGACGAGCGTGCGCGAGTACGCGCGGATCCTGGGGGTGGCGCGGGGCACCGTGCAGGCGCGGATCGACCGCCTGGAGCGGGACGGGGTGATCACGGCGACGGGTCCGGTCCTCTCCCCCGCCGCCCTCGGGCACCCGGTGCTCGCCTTCGTGCACGTCGAGGTCACCCAGGGGCACCTGGACGAGGTCGGCGACGCGCTCGCGGGCGTGCCGGAGATCGTGGAGGCCTTCTCGATCACCGGCGGCGGCGATCTCCTGACCCGGGTGGTGGCCCGGGACGCCGGGCACCTGGAAGATGTCATCCAGCGGTTGATCCAGCTGCCCGGGGTGGTCCGCACCCGGACGGAGATCGCGCTGCGCGAGCGGGTGGCGCACCGGCTGCTCCCGCTGGTCGAGGCGGTCGGGCGGCGGTCGAGGGCGGTCTGAACGACGGCCCCGCTTCGGCGGCCCACCCGAAGTAGGTTGGCACATGCCATGAAATGGGCGTGAATTCCTTGCACATGAGACCCACTACGCCCTAGCGTGGCCGCCATGCAGTCCTACACCATCGGTCAGGCGGCCCGTCTGCTCGGCGTCAGCCCCGACACGGCACGCCGCTGGGCCGACGCGGGCCGGGTCACGACCCACCGCGACGAGAACGGCCGGCGGCTCATCGAAGGCCACGACCTGGCCGCCTTCTCGATCGAGGTCGGACAGGGCTCCGCCGGGGACGAGGAGGGGTCGTACACCTCGGCCCGCAACGCGTTCCCCGGGATCGTGACCGCCGTCAAGCTCGGCGACGTCGCCGCCCAGGTCGAGATCCAGGCCGGGCCGCACCGGCTCGTGTCGCTGCTCACCCGCGAGGCGGTGGAGGAACTGGGCCTGGAGGTCGGCATGCAGGCCACCGCCCGGGTGAAGTCGACGAGCGTGCACATCGACCGGGCCTGAGACGCCACGGGGGCGAGGGGGGAGCTACCGCCCCGCCGCCACACTGTCGGTGTACGGACGACCGCCCCGCAGCCGTCCTGGCGGCGTACGGACGACCGCCCCGCAGCCGCCACTATCGGCATGCGACGACCGCCCCGCAGCCGTCCCGTCGGCGTGACGGACCGTCAAAGGACAAGCCCAGCAGCCTCGTTCGAGGTCGCTGGACGCACGCGATATTCAGGGGCGCCGGACGACATCCTGTGGCAGGGTACGACCGCCCTGTCCCCCGCGTGATCCGGAGCGTTCCCGTGCCCCTGCCCGAGCGGCTCATCCCCCTCCTCGACCAGTTCGACTTCGCCCGGAAGCGGCTCACCGACCGCATGGCGGGACCGGTCATGGACAGCGGCAACGGCACGGACATCGAGGTCGGCCCGATGACCGACGCGGAGTACCTGTGGGAGCCCGTCCCCGGCTGCTGGTCGGTCCGGCGGCACGCCGACGGCCCGGGGAAGGGTGCGACGCTCCTGGTGGGCGCCGGCGAGTGGGGGCGGGACACGACGCCTCCGCCGCACCCCACGCCCCCGCCGTTCACGACGATCGCCTGGCGGCTCAGCCACCTCTCCGAGATGCTCGCCCTGCGTGCCGACCACACCGACGGCAGCCGCGCCCTGACCCGCGACGACCACGTGGTCGCCGGGGACGTCGCCACCGCCGTCGCGGCCTTCGACGCCGCCGCCACCGCCTGGCGCGGGGCGCTGCTGTCCGTGGACGACGAGGCCCTCGACAGGGTGGGCCACTGCACGTACCCGCACGGCAGCGACGCCGAGAACCCCTTCCTGGAGATCGTCTGGTGGGTCAACCAGGAACTCCTGCACCACGGCGCGGAGATCGCCCTTCTGCGTGACCTCCACCGGACCCTCGGGTAGGGGAGTTCAGCGGGTCGTACGGGCCAGGAGCATCGCGACGTCGTCCTGGGCGGATCCCGCGAGGAGCCGCCCGAGGACCTCGTCGCACAGCGTGCCGAGGGGCCGGTCGGGGGGCCTCAGCGCCTCGGCGAGCTGCCGCATGCCCTGGTCGAGGTCCCGGTCGCGGGCCTCGATGAGGCCGTCCGTGTAGAGGACGAGGAGACCGCCCCGGGGCAGTACGACCTCCTGCGTGCCGAAGTCGTGGGCTCCGGTGCCCAGCGGGGTCCCGGGCTGTCCGTCGAGGAAGGTGATGGTGCCGTCCGGGGTGGCGACGGCCGGCGGCGGATGGCCCGCGCGGGCGATGACCCAGCCGCCGGTGGCCGGGTCGTGCACCGCGTAGACACAGGTCGCCATCTCGTCCTCGCCGAGGTCGGCGACGACGGCGTCCAGGGAGCTGAGCATGCGCGCCGGCGGGATGTCGTGGCGGGCCAGGGTCCTCACGGCGGTGCGCAGTTGGCCCATGACGGCGGCCGCGTGGATGCCGTGTCCCATGACGTCGCCGATGACGAGGCCCGTCCTGCCGCCGGGCAGCGCGATGGCGTCGAACCAGTCGCCGCCGACGTCGTGGGAGCTCGCGGGGAGGTAGCGGCCGGTGAGTTCGAGGCCGGTGACGTCGGGGAGTTCGTTGTTGGTGAGGCTGCGCTGGAGGGTGAGGGCGGCCTCCCGCTGGGTGGTGTAGAGCCTGGCGTTGTCGATGTTGAGGGCGGCGCGCGCGACGACCTCGTCGATGAGGACGCAGTCCTGCGCGTCGAAGGGCTCACGGGTCCGCAGCCGGGTCACCGTGATCGCCCCGAGCACCTGCCCCCGGGCCACGAGGGGGACGAGCCGGGCCGAGCCGATGCGGGTGGCGAAGTAGGCGCGGAGCGCCTCGGTGCGCGGATCGGTGAAGAGCGCCGGGATGTCGGACGTGTAGAGGTTCGTGGGCCGTCCGCGGCCGACCACCTGCTCGTAGACGGAGTCCAGGGGGATCTGGAAGGTCTGCCCCGGGACGAGGAGGGCCGTGGGGGCGGTCGGGTCGGGGAAGCGGGCCGCGAGGCGGCGCAGCACTCCGCGGGTGGAGTCGGCCGGATCGTCGGGTACTAGTACGGACTCCAGGATCTGTACGTCGGCCGAGTCGGCGAGCTGGGGCACGAGGAAACGGACGGCCTCCTCGGCCGTCTGCCGCAGGTCCAGGGTGGTGCCGATCCGGGCCCCGGCCTCGGCGAGCAGCGCGAACCGGTGGCGGGCCCGCTCGACCTCGATGTGCGCCTCCTGGCTCTCGGTGATGTCGACCAGGGAGGCGATGAGCCCGAGCGGCCGCGTGCCGGCGCGGTCGACGAGCGGGGCGTACGAGCAGGACCAGATGTGGTCGCGCTCGGGGTCGGCGGGGGTGCGGCCGACCCGGCGGGCGTCCACCACGGCCGTACCGCTGTCCAGGACCTGGCGCATGAGCGCTTCGAGCGAGTCGGCGTTGACGCCCGGCACGACCTCGGTGAGCAGGTGGCCCACGTGCCGCGCGGCCGACACGCCGTTCATCCGGGCCAGGGCGTCGTTGACGCGAAGGAACCGCAGATCGGGGCCGAGCAGCGCCAGCCCGATGGGCGACTGGGTGAAGAGGCTCTCCATGGCCGCCAGGTTCTCCCGCATCCGCAGGACCTCGGAGGTCTCCACGGCGATGAGCATCGCCCCCGGGCGCCCCTCCGGGTCGGCGGCCGGGACGATCCACATCTCCATGGGGACCATGTGCCCGTCGCGGTGGCGGACGGGCAGGGTGCCGACCATGGTCTCGCCCGCCTGGACGCGGTCGGTGAGCCGGCCGGCGAGCTCGCGGTTCGCGTCGGGGACCAGCAGCGGGGCGGCGAGCCTCCCGAGGACGTGCTCGGGCCGGTGGCCGAGGAGATCCTGCGCGGCGAGCGACCACTCGACGATGCGGCCCTCGGCGTCCTCCCGCCAGAGGGCGATCGGCAGCAGCTCGCGGAGCACGCCCGCATCCCCGACGGCCGCCCGGGGCGGCTGCGGAACCCTGCTCGACGACTGATGAGTCTCCAACGCCTCGACCTACGCATCGGCCTGGCCCCAGGGGGCGCAATCCCTACCGAATCACCCTATCCGAGGAGCTGACGGCGGGCGCTGCGCAGTGCGGCCGATCGGTACGGCCCCCGGGGGCCCCGACCGTGCCGAGGGGGCGCCCGCGAGGGTTCCGTAGTTCTACGGATGTGCGGGCGGGGCAGGGGTGCGAGAGTCGGTCGGACCTCTGTGCACGGACCTCGCGTCCCTCCCCCCTCCCCGGAGCAGCCCCGCATGAGCAGCCGCTCGCCCGACGACCTCCTCCCCGGCGTGGCCCTGTATGGCCCCGGGGCCCGCGCCGACGAGGGGCCGGCCGACCCGCACGAGCTGCTCCACCGGGCCCGGCGGCTCACCGCCGACGGACACCCCTCGGCCGGCGGCGCCTGGGAACGGGCGTCGACCGCCCTGCGGCGCGCGGGCGGCTCCCTCACCCCCGGTGACCACGCCGACGCCCTGGACGCGACCGCGCTCGACTGCCGGGGCCGGGCCCGGCAGGCCGCCGGCCCGCTCTTCTCCCGCGCCGCCGGCCTGCACGAACGGGCCGGGCGGCGCGGCAAGGCGCTCGTCTCCCGGGCGCGGGCGCTGCTCAGCGACCCGGAGCCGGGCGCGACGGTCTGCGCCGGGCTCGCGGCCCTCGGCGAGCGGGCGACGGTCCTGCACAGCACCGGGCAGGCCAGCGCCGCCGAGACCGCCACGGTGCTCCTGCTGCGCTGCCGGGCCCGCGCGGACCTCCTCGACACCGGCCCCGACCCGGCGACGGAGGCCGCCGACCTGCGCGGGGACCTCGGGCGGTTGATCGCCTTCGCCACGCCTCACCGGGCGGACCCCGCCGTCCTCGGCGCGCTCGCCGAGGCCCGTACGCTGCTCGGCCGCGTCACCGTGCCCGACGACCCGGCCGCCGCCCTCGTCCAGCTGCGGGCGGCGGTGGCGGACCACGGGGCCGGCGGCCGGCCGTGGCAGGCCGCCGAGAGCGAGCTCCTCCTCGCCGGGGTGCTCCGCGCCACCGGCGCCCACGACGAGGCGGCCGCGGTCCTCCAGGCCGCCACGCCGCTGCGCGGTGCCGACCGGGCGCGGCACGGCCTCGCCCTCGCGCGGACGCTGGCCCTGTCCGACAGCGGGCCCGACGGGGATGCGGAGGTCGCGCTCCTCGCGGAGGCCGTACGGCATGCCGACGCGGTCACGGGGGACAGCAGGCTGAGCACCCTCGCACGCCTCGCGCTCGGCATCGCACGGGCGGAGCGGGGTCGTTGGCGTGAGGCCTCCGCCGTGCTGGAGGAGGCCCTGTCCGGGCTCGCCGAGGACGACGGCGACGACGAGACGGCACGCGTACGGGCCAGGGCCTGGCTCGCGTACTGCGCGCTGTGCCTCGGCGAACCCTGCCGGGCCGCGGGGGACTTCGCCTGCGCCGCGGCGGAGGTCCGGCGGTGGGACGACCGGCGCCACGGCGCGGCCCTGAGCCACCTCACCGCGTACGCCCTCTGCGCGGCGGGGTCGCCGGAGAAGGCGGCCCGCGCCTACGAACGGGCGGCGGACCTGTGGCGGTCGGCCGGCCACCACGCCGCCGCCGCGCACTCCCTGCACGCCCGGGCCCGGCGCGTACGGGAGGTGTGGGGCGCGGACGCCGCCGACGTGGTCGAGGAGGAGGCCCTGCGGGAGGCCGCACGCGCGCTGCCGGGCGGGGACGACGGAGAACCGGACGGCGCGCGGGCCTCGTTGCGCAGGCTCCCCGAGCCGTACGGGCCGTCCGGGCGCTATCAGGTGGACGCGTACGGCGAGGTGGGCGGGGCCGGGACCGGTCCGGGCGGCCGGCGTCGCCTCGAGGAGCGGAGTGTGACCGAAGTGCAGGGGTGCGAGTGAGCAGAGTGATCGACGGCCGTTTCGAACTCGTGGAGCGGCTGGGGGGCGGCGGGATGGGGACGGTGTGGCGCGCCCGCGACCTGGCCCTCCACCGTGACGTGGCCGTCAAGGAGGTGCGTCCGCCGGACCCCGCGATGGCCGAGCACGACGTCGAGGGCGCCCGCACCCTGCGGGCGCGGGTGCTGCGCGAGGCACGTGCCCTCGCCAGGATCGACCACCCCAATGTGGTGACGATCCATCACATCGTGGACGCGGGCGAGGGGACGTATCCGTGGCTGGTGATGGAGCTGGTCACCGGCGGCTCCCTCCAGGACCGGCTGGAACGGGGCACGCTGACTCCGGCCGAGGCCGCCGTGCTCGGCCGGGAGCTGCTGTCCGCGCTGCGCGCCGCCCACGAGCGGGACATCGAGCACCGTGACGTGAAGCCCGCCAACGTCCTTCTGCGGCCGGACGGCCGGCCGGTGCTCACCGACTTCGGCATCGCGGCGATCCGCGAGTCCACCGTCCTGACGGCCTCGGGTTCGATCATCGGCTCGCCCGATTACATGGCGCCCGAACGGATCCGGGGCGGCGCGAGCGGCCCCGCCGCCGACCTCTGGTCGCTGGCCATGCTGCTGTACGTGGCGGTGGAGGGCCACCATCCGCTGCGCCGTGCGAACACCCTGGCCACCCTCGCCGCCGTCCTCTCCGACGACGTGCCCCCTCCGCGGCGGGCCGGCGCGCTGACCGGCGTACTGACCCGGCTCCTCGTACGGGATCCGGCGGCCCGGCCCGACGCGGACGCGCTCGACCGCGCGCTGTCGGACGTGGTGCGGGAGACTCCGGCCGCCGAGGAGGCGCCGCCGGCCGAGGAGACGCCGTCCGCCCGGGAGGCCCCGCACGCCGAGGAGAAGAGCGTCTCCGGGGAGGGGGGCGTCTCTGGGGAGGGGACGGGCTTCGGGGTGGGGACGGCCTCCGGAGGGGGCGGGACGACCTCGTTCCGCCTGGCGCCGCCGGCCCCGTCCGATGCCGTCCCGGCCCCGCCGTCCGGGTCCTCCGGGTCCTCCGGGTCGTTTGGGTCGTCCGGGTCGTCCGGGGCCTCCGGGTCGTCCGGTTCCGGCGGCCCGCCCGCCACCGCTCCGGTGGGGGACGGTCCCGTGCCCGCCGGCGGACGCCGGCGGCGCGGGCGCGTCGCCCGGTTCCTGGGGTCGGCCGCGGTGGTCGTGCTCGCCGTCGGCGTCCCCGTTGCCGCGATGAGCTGGGAATGGCGGCCGGCCGACCCGGGGAGCGGGCCCAGCAGCGCCCCGCCCTCGCAGCAGGGTCCCTCCGCACGGCGGCCGGCGTCGTCGGCGCCCGCGAAGGGGACGGCCTCGGAGAAGCCCGACCTGCTGACGATCGCCGGGGTCCGGACCGCCGTGGCGGCCGTCAAGGCGGCCTCGGGCGGGACGAAGGTCACCGGTTTCGTCGTGTACCCGGACTACGCGGTGGCCGAGTCGCTGGTCAAGGGCAGTACGCAGCGGTACGACCGGTACGTGTACCGGGGCGGTGACGTGGCCGTCCGGGAGGGCCCGGGCGGCACCGCCTTCCCCGGCGCCGTCCCGGCCGACCTGGACGCGTTCTCGTGGGACGCGCTGCCGGCGCTCATGAAGCGCGCCGACAAGGAGCTGGGCATCGACGAGCCGACGAGCCGCTACCTCGTCCTCACCCCGGCGTCGACGCTCGTCGGGAACGAGGCGGGGCTGACCGTCTACCTGTCCGACACGTACGGCGTGGCCTATCTGAAGGCCGACGCCAAGGGCCGGGTGACCGCCACCTACCCCCGCAAGGACTGACCGCCCGCCGCCCCGTCCCTGACGACCAGCGAGGCCAGGCCCGCCCGGGTCTCCACCCCCGTCTTGCGGTAGACCCGGGCGACATGGCTCTCGACCGTGCGGGGACTCAGACAGAGCCGGTCGGCCATCGCCTGATTGGTGAGGCCCTCGGCCACCAGGGCCGATATCTCCCGCTCGCGCGGGGTGAGGACGGCGAGCCGCCCGCCCGCACCGCCCCCGCCGTCACCGCGGGGCGGTGCGGGCCGGGTGCGGTCGGCCAGGTCCACCAGCATGCGGGCGCCCGCGTCCGCGGCCAGCCGGCGGCCCCTGCGCCACGCGGCGGCGGCCTGCGGACCGTCGCCCGAGGCCTGGAGCTGCGGGGCGGCGAGGAGCAGGCTGTGCGCCTCGCGCAGGACCGCGCCCGAACGCGCGCTGTCCCGTGCCGCCTCCGTGAACTCCCGTGCCGCGGTGCGCGGTTCGCCCCGCCGGGCGAGGACCCGGCCCCGGGCGCGGCGGGCCGCGCCGCGCTGCAGCGGCAGCCCGAGCGCCTCCGCCTCCGCCAGGGCCAGACGGGCGGTCCGCTCGGCCTCCGGGAGGTCCCCCGCGGCGAGGGCCGCGCCGGAGAGGACTTCGAGGTAGCCGGGACGCAGGGAGGGCTGGAGCCGGGAGAGGTTCCGGTCGCCCCCCGCGCGCACGAGCACCTCCCGGACCCGGTGCGGGTCCTGGTCGAGCGGGAGGGTGTGGGCGAGCATGCAGCGGGCCTGGGTGGCCCACCAGCCCTCGGCGGTCCCGACGGTCGCGGCGGCCTCCGCCGCGGCGGCGGGCGCCTCGGGGTCGCCGAGGGGCCGGGCGTGCAGGAGTACGGTGGCGCGCATCGCCCCGCAGAAGCCGATGAGTTCGGCGCCGCCCAGGGTGCGGGCCACCGCGAGGGACTCCTCGGCCTGGTCGAGCGCGGTGCCGACCCTGCCGGTCAGGAGGTGGGCGTACGCCGAGCAGAGCAGGAGCTGCGAGAGGGCGAAGGGACGTCCGGCGCGGCGGGCCATGGCGATGCCCCGGGTGGTGTGCCGCTCGGCCGCGCCGTACCGCTCCAGGAAGACCTCGCTCCAGCCGAGGCGCACCAACGACTCGGCGTGCTCGGCCAGTCGGCCGTCGGTGAGGGCGTCCGTGAGGGCGGCGGCCTCGGTGACGTGGACGCCGGCGGCTGCGGTCTCGCCCTCGTAGGCCTCGCCGAGGGCGGCCAGGGTGAGGACCTCGGCCGTACCCGTGTCGTCGCGGCGCCGGCGGGCCGCGTCGAGGTTCTCTGCGACGGTGGGGCGGACCTGGGGGTAGCGGGCGGCGAACAGGGCGCGGCAGCCCCACTCGACGACGAGCCGGGTCCGCAGGTCCGGCCGGGGGCCGGGGCTCCGCTCCAGCTCGCGGCGGAGCAGGGCGTCGGCCTCGGGGTAGCGGCCGAGGTGGCGCTCCGTGAACGCGCAGAGCAGCACGGCGGAGGTCCGCGGTTCCGCGTCGCCGGGTCCGTCCGTCTCGCCGTGGCCGCCGTCGATGAGGTGGTGGAGGAGGTCACGGCTCTCCGCGACGCGGCCCGCCGAGCCGAGGGCGCGGGCCCGCCGGAGCGTCAGCTCGCTCCGGGCGGAGCGGTGTTCGGGAGCGGCGGGCAGCAGGTCGAGCACGGCGCCCAGCCACTCGGCGGCGCGGGCGGGGTCGGCCGCACCGATCCGCTCGGCGGCCTCGGTCAGCTCGGCCGCGGTGGCCGGGTCCCAGACGGCGGCCGCCCGGACGAGGTGCGGGGCGCGCTCGGTCACGGGCGCACCGGCCGCGGCGAGCGCGGCGGCGGCCCGCCGGTGCAGCTCCCGCCGGCGCCAGGGGTCGAGCGCGCCGAGGACCAGCTCGGGCAGCGCGGGATGCCGCAACGCGAGCCCGTGCCCGTCCGGCCCCCACCGGACGAGATCCCGCCGCACGAGCTCCCGCAGCGCGACCCCGAGGGCCTCCGGAGCGAGGGGCCGGGGCGCTGGGCGGCCGGTCCGTGGGACGGCACCCGCACGAAGGCCGCCGGGCGCCGAGACCTGAGCCGCCTCGGACGTGGGGTACACCACCGTCCCGGGCTCGGGAGACACCCCTGCGCCCCGTACGGCCCTCCCCGGTACCGGGGCCGATGCCCCCTCGGGAGCGGTGTCCACCGTCACCCCCGGCTCCGGGTGCGGGGCCGCCCCCGCTGCCTCCCCCGCTGTCGGGTGCGGGGTCCGGTCGGGGCCGGTGAGTGTCGTGAGCAGTTCGGGCGTCGCGCTGTCGCCGAGGACCGCCAGCGCCTCCACGGTCGATCGCTGCGCCCGGTCGAGCGGGGCGAGTTCGGCGAGGAGGGTGGCGGCAGGTCCCGGGGGTGGGGCCTCGGCCCCGTGTGCGCGGGTGTGGGCGAGCGCGCGGTAGTAGAGCGGGTATCCGCGGCTCGCCGCGTGGATCTCCCGCGCCAGCGCGGGCGGCAGCCCGGCGCCGAGGCCGACGGCGCACTCCTCGGGCGTCAGGGGGGCGAGCGACAGTCGCGCGAGGGACCCCGTGTCGTCGGCGCGGGCGAGGGCGGAGGCCAGGGCGGGCGGGGTCTGGCGCTCGCGCCGGGCCAGGACGAGGAGGACGGGCGACCTCGGCGGATGGCGGAGGAGGTGGTCGACGAGCGCGACGGAGGCGGGGTCCGCGGTGTGGAGGTCGTCGAGCACGAGAACGAGTCCGGGTGCGGCGACCCGGGCCAGGGCGGCGGCGATCCGCCGCACGTCTTCGGCGCTCTCGACGAGCGATGCGAGTGCGGCCAGGTCGGGGGCGGCGGCGCGGTCGCGGTGGTCCAGGTCGGCGAAGGCGTCCACGAAGGGCTGGAACACGAGGGGCTGGAAGGGGGTGGCGGGCTCGTGGACGGTTCCGGCCCGGCCGTGCAGGACCGTCGGTCCGTGCCGTCCGGCCCGGAGCGCGAACTCGGTGAGCAGCCGGGTCTTGCCGATGCCCGGCTCGCCCGTGACGTCCACGGCCGCCGGGCCCGCGCCGCCGGTCCGGGCGCGCAGCAGGGCGTCGAGCCGGTCGAGTTCCCGCTCGCGTCCGACGAGGGGCGCGCGGTCGACACGCCCCTGGTCCGCGAAAGTGTCCACGTACAAGTCCCCTGTTCCTGCTGTCCTGCCTGGTCCCCAGTTCTCAGTTGTACGGCACGCCACCGACAGCGGTCAGCCGGTGGCGAGGTCCTTGAAGGCGCGGGTCTGTTCCGTGATGGCCCGCTCCGTGGGCAGGCGTTCGATCGAGGACGCTCCGAAGAAGCCGACGACGCCGCTGGTGTGTTCCAGGACGTAGCGGGCGTCCTCCGGCTCGGCGATGGGGCCGCCGTGGCAGAGGACGAGGACGTCGGGGTTCACCCGCTTGGCCGCGTCGTGCATCTCCTGGACGGCGGCGGCGGCCTGGTCGAGCGTCATGGCCGTGCCGGCGCCGATGGCCCCCTTGGTGGTGAGTCCGACGTGCGGCACGAGGACGTCGGCGCCGGCGGCGGCCATGTCGGCGGCCTGCTCCGGGTCGAAGACGTACGGGGCGGTGAGCAGGTCGCGTTCGTGGGCGGCGCGGACCATGTCGACCTCCAGGCCGTACCCCATGCCGGTCTCCTCCAGGTTGACCCGGAAGGTGCCGTCGTACAGGCCGACCGTGGGGAAGTTCTGTACGCCGGCGAAGCCCATGGCCTTGAGCTCGTCGAGGAAGAGGTCCATGCGGCGGAACGGGTCGGTGCCGCAGACGCCGGCGAGGACAGGGGTGTCGCGGACCACGGGAAGCACCTCGCGGGCCATGTCCTGGACGATCGCGTTGGCGTCCCCGTACGGCAGGAGACCGGCGAGCGAGCCGCGCCCCGCCATCCGGTAGCGGCCGGAGTTGTAGATGATCAGCAGGTCGACCCCGCCGGCCTCGGCACACTTGGCGGAGAGGCCGGTTCCCGCGCCCGCGCCGACGATCGGGCGGCCCGCGGCGACCTGGGCGCGCAACCGGTCGAGCACGTCCTGGCGGCTGATGGTGGTCCGGGGGGTGTTCACGGTGGTCGCTCCTCGGTGTGTCAGCGGGCGGCGGCGCGGGCGTTCTCGGCGATCAGCTGGTGGAGGCGGTCGGCCATGGCGACCGCGAAGGAGGGGTCGTTGACGTGGGCGTCGAGCTCGTGGACGCGGACCTCGCCGCCACGGACGGCGGCGCGCAGCGCGTCGAGCCCGGCGCGGTCCGCCGCGGGGTCGGCGAAGGGCCCGTCGGCGACGGACACGGCGGAGACGCCGCGCAGGGGCCAGAAGACCTCGGCGGGGCCGCGGGCGGTGCGGAGCTTGCGGCCCATTCCGGTGCCGAGCTCGGCCATCTCGTCCGCGGTGGTGCGCATCAGGGTCACCGTCGCGTTGTGGACGAGGAGCCGGCGGCCGGCGAACCGGTCGGGGACGGTCGCGGCGGGACCGAAGTTGACCATGTCGAGCGCGCCGGGGGCGACGACCTGCGGGATGCCGACGGCCCCGGCGGCGGTGAGCCGGGACGGTCCGGCGCTGAGCACGCCGCCGAGGAGCTCGTCGGCGAGTTCGGTGGTGGTCAGGTCGAGGACGCCGTCGAGCATGCCGTCCCTGGCGAGCTTCTCGACGGCCCGGCCGCCGGCGCCCGTGGCGTGGAAGACGAGGACCTCGTAGCCGAGTTCGGCGAGCCGGGCGCGGGCCGTGTCGACGGCCGGGGTGGTCACGCCGAACATGGTGGCCGCGACGACCGGCCGTCCCCGGCCCGCGGACTCGTCGTGGTTGCGCTCGTGGCGGCGGGCCATCCCGGCGGCGGCCGCGGCGGCGTTGCCGAGGACCTGGCAGGAGACGGCGTTGAGCCCGGAGATGTCGACGACGCTGTACATCATGGTGAGGTCACTGCTGTCGACGTACGGGGAGACGTCACCGCCGGCCATGGTGCTGACGAGCACCTTGGGGACGCCGATGGGCAGGGCCCGCATGGCCTGGGCGGCGATCGCGGAGCCTCCGCTGCCGGCCGCGGCGAGCACCGCGTGCAGCTTTCCCTTGCGGTACAGGTCGACGACGATCCGGGTGAGGCCCTGCGCCATGGCGGCGACGGCCGCCCCGCGGTCCCCGGCGGCGCGGAGCCGCGCCAGGTCGTGTCCCGCGGCCCGCGCGACGACGTCGGCGGGGACGTCGGCCGCCGGCGCGGAGGCGGGCGGCGGCAGGATCCCGGTGTCGACGAGGAGGACGTCGCTGCCGTACTCCCTGAGCCGCTCGCGCAGCCAGGCGTACTCCTCCCCCTTGGTGTCCAGTGTGCCGACCAGCACGACGGTCGCCATGCCTCCACCCTTCTCCCGGTCCCGTACCCGCATCCCGGTCCCGTGCCCCGGTCCCGCCGGTGTCGATCCTCCGTCGGGGCGACCTGTGTAGACAACAACCAGTCGGGGCGGATTGGCCTGCGTCGCGGAGATCGCCGAGCGGCCGTGGAGCAGGATGGGTGCCATGGCCCGGATTGCATCGACCCGTTTGTCCCGACTCCTCACCGGCTGGTCGTCGCAGGGGCCGGGGCCGCTGCCACGCCGGCTCGCGGACGCGCTGCGGGAGCTGGCCGAGCGCGGGGACGTGACCGGCGGCAGCGTCCTGCCCTCGCAGCGCGAACTGGCACTGGTGCTCGGCGTGAGCCGGTCCACCGTGACGGCCGCGTACGGGCTCCTGGAGGGCGAGGGGTGGCTGGAGAGCGTGCGGGGCAGCGGTTCCCGGCTGCGCGGGTCGGGTGCGCTCGACCGGTACGTCGCGGAGGGCCGGCTCGTCAGCTTCAACGCGCGGTCGGGGGGCTCGGGCACCGCTGACCTGTCGAGCGGGGCGCTGCCCGGGCTCGCCGCGGTCGCCGAGGCCGTCGGGGCGCTGACCCACGGCGACCTCGGCGGTCTGCTCGGGGACGACGGCTACCACCCGTACGGGATCGCGGCGTTGCGGGAGGGCATCGCCGCGTACTACCGGGCGGCGGGGGTGCCGACGGAGGCGGAGCAGATCCTGGTGACCTCGGGTTCGCAGCAGGCGGTGTGGCTGGTGGCGCAGGCGCTGGTCGAGCCGGGCGACACGGTGGTGGTGGAGAACCCCACGTACCGGGGAGCCCTGGAGGCGCTGCGCGCGCGGGGCGCCCGTCTCGTCCCGGTCGGCGGGGACGGGCCGGACGGGGAGGGGGCGGGCGGGGGCGGTCCGGCGGAGCTGCGGCGGCTGTGCGCGCGGGGGCGGCCCCGGCTCGTGTACCTCCAGCCGACGGTCCACAACCCGACCGGGCGCACGCTCGACGGCGCGGCGCGGCGGGAGTGGCGGCGGGTCCTGGCGGAGCGGGAGCTGTTCGCGGTCGAGGACACGGCCTGTGCCGAACTCGCCCTGGGGGACGGGGAGGACGACGACGCCACCGCCCCGGTTCCGCTGGTGGCCGGTCTCCCGATGGCCTCGACGGTGACCGTCGGCACGCTCTCGAAGCTGTTCTGGGGCGGGCTGCGGGTGGGCTGGGTGCGGTCCTCGCCGCAGGTGGTGGCCCGGCTCGCGAAGATCAAGACCTCGGTGGACCTGGCCTGTTCGGTCGTGGACCAGCTCGTCGCCGTCCGGCTCCTGGAGCGGCTGCCCGAGGCCCGCGCCCGGCGCAGGGCCGAGCTGCGGGGTCAGCGGGACGCGGCGGAGGCGCTGGTGCGCCGGGCGGCCCCGCACTGGGAGTGGACGCGGCCGGCGGGCGGCCCCGCGCTGTGGGTGCGGATCCCGGGCGCCGACACGGAGGCCCTCGCCCAGCTGGCGCGGCGTCACGGGGTGTCGGTCGTGCCGGGGGCGGCGTTCTCGCCGGTGGACGGTTTCCGGGACCGGCTCAGGCTGCCGTACGCGCACGGCACGGAGGCGCTGGCCGCCGCGCTCCCGATCCTTCTGGAGTGCGCGGACCGCGCGGCGGGCTGAGCTCTGGAGTGGGCGGGCCGACGGCATGAAGGCCCGGGCCCTCAGGGGTGCATCCGGGCCCCCTTGAGCACCTTGTCGACGGCGTTGCGCGGCCCGTACACGGCGATGCCCACCAGATCGAGCTGCCCGGTGCCGACGGCCCGTACGGCGGCGCGGTTTTCACGGTCGTTTCCGGTGGTGAAGAGGTCGCTCGTGAACACCGCCCGGGGCAGTCCGCGGGAGAGGGCGCGGCCGTGGGCGGCGGTCAGGGTCTCCTTCGTCCCCTCGAAGACCAGGACGGGCTGACGGAACATCGGCAGGTACGGGGTGTCGTCGGCGTCGGCGTACGGCTCGCCGATCACCTCGGGGAGCTGCGTGCCGAGGCCGCTGACCAGGAATGCCGTCACGTTCAGGCGCTGCCAGGTCTCCAGGTCGCCGCGCAGCAGCACGGCGATCTTGGTGTCGAATCGTACGGAGGTGTGGTCGGTCGTCGTCATGCTCCGAGACTGCCGCCGGACCCGGCGCGCGGTCTTGTACATTCCTTGCATGGCGGCCCGTACGGTGACCCGGCAGGAGGTCTCCGCGTGGCGCCCGCGCGTGCCGGGTGTCGTGGAGGTCTTCCACGCGCGTTTCACCGAGCACGCGTATCCGATGCACGTGCACGACGTGTGGACGCTGCTCATCGTCGACGACGGCGCCGTCCGTTACGACCTGGACCGGCACGAGCGCGGCACGCCCGGCGACACGGTGTCACTGCTTCCGCCGCAGGTCCCGCACAACGGCTCGCCCGCGACCTCCGGCGGCTTCCGGAAGCGGGTCCTCTACCTGGATCTGACGCAGCTGGACCAGAGCCTGATCGGCCCGGCGGTCGACGCGCCCGACCTGGTCGACCCGCTGCTGCGGCAGCGGGTCGGGCAGCTGCATTCCGCGCTCGCGGAGCCGGGGGACGAACTGGAGGCGCAGAGCCGCCTCGCCTTCATCGGGGACCGGCTGCGCGGCCACCTGCGAGGCGGGCTCGTCACGCCCGCGCGGGGGGCCGATCCGGGTGTGGCGCACGGGCTGCGGGAGCTGCTCGACGCCCGCCTCGTCGAGGGCGTGACCCTGGACGAGGCCGCCCTGCTGCTCCACGCCCATCCCGCGCATCTCGTACGGGCGTTCAGCGGCGCGTTCGGCATCGCCCCGCACCAGTATCTGACGGCCCGCCGGATCGACCGGGCCCGGCGGCTGCTGCTCGACGGACGGCCGCCGGTCGACGTGGCGGCCGCGACCGGCTTCTACGACCAGTCGCATCTGAACCGTTCGTTCAAGCGGCTCGTGGGCACCACCCCCGGGCGCTTCGCCCGCCCGCGGGGCGGACCGTCACCGCTGTCGTGAACTGGCCACCGTCGCCCAAACGGAACACGTGATGCACCGGTGGTCCTCTCCTCCGGTCGGCGTGATTCCCGCGCCCCCGCCGCACGCCCTGTCGAAGCCGATCTTCGGCCCCCACCCTGATCGGCGGGAAGAGCGAGCGGGGAGCGGGTGACCGGATGGGTGGCGGCGCGGGTGAGGCCGGGGGCGTGGACGTGTGCGTGGTCGGGGCGGGGACGGCCGGCCTCACGCTCGCGGTCGGCCTGCGCCGTCTCGGGCTGCGGGTGCGGATCGTCGACAAGGCGCCGACGGCCGGGCGCGAGGCCCGCCCCTTGGTGCTCTGGGCGCGGGCCCGCGCGGCGCTCGACGCCCTCGGGGTCGGCGGGCTCCTCCGGTGCCACGGCGTCGGGCCGGACGCGGTCACGATCCACGCGCGCGACCGGTTCCTCGGCGAGCTCACCACCGGCTGGGCGCTCTCCGCCCACGCCCGCCCGCTGACCGTCGCACAGCACGACGTCGAACGCCTCCTGCGCGAGGAGCTCGCCCGGCTCGGCACCCGCGTCGAGTGGAACGCCGAGGTGACCGGCGTCGAGGTCGACGAGGACCGGGCCGAGTTCACCGTGCGTCACGGGGACGGCCGGGTGGAGTCCGCCGCGGCTGCGTGGATCGTCGGCTGCGAGGGCGCCTCCAGTGTGGTCAGGGACGGGCTCGGCATCCCCTTCGAGGGCCGCCGCACCGGCCTCCAGGTCGTCCAGGGCGACGCCCGCCCCGCCCGGCCGTTCGGCGAAGGGCCCGCCCGGGGGCACCTCCTCCTGGCCCCGCACCGTTCCCTGCTCGTCTTCCCGCTGCCTGGCGGGGGCTTCCGTTTCTTCTGCTTCCGCGACGCCCCCGACCCCACGCCGGCCGCCGCGGCCACCACGCCCACCACGCCCACCACGCCCGAACTGCGCGACCTGGTCGCGGACACCCTCCGCATTCCCGGGCTCCGCCTCGACGCGACAGAGCCGCTCCGACCGGACCACGACCACCTCGGCCACCGGCTCGCCGCCCGGTTCCGGCACGGCCGCGCGCTGCTCGCCGGGGACGCGGCGCACGCCTGGGCCCCGGTCGGCGGCCACGGCGTGAACGTCGGCATCCTCGGCGCCCACAACCTCGCCTGGAAGCTCGCCGCCGTGCACCGGGGACACGCGGGCGAGGGGCTCCTGGACACGTACGGCGACGAGCAGCGGCGGACGGCGGTCCGGTACGTCCGCGCGATGCGGTTCGACTTCATGGAGCCGCCGCTACCCCCGCTGGGGCACCGGGCGTTCACGGCCGCGGTGCCCGGCACGCTCGCCCGGCGGCACGGCTTCCGGCACCGTCTCGACCGGCGCCGCGACCACCGGGGCGGTGCACTGTCCTGGCACCTCGCCGCCCCGTACCACCGCACCGGACCCCGCGCGGGCGACCGCATGCCCGACGTCAGGGTCGTCGCCGGCGGCCCCGTCGCGCGGCGGATGCACACCCTGCTCGCGTACGAGCGGTGGACGCTGGTCCTGCACGCGGCGCGGGCCGAGCCCGCGGTGGTCGACGCCCTGCGCCAGGAGTGCGCCCGGTTCGCGGCTCCGGTGCGGATCCTGCCGGTGACGCCCGGGGACGCCTTCGAGGCCGGCCGGCTGGGCCACCCCGGCGACCTGTGTCTGGTGCGGCCCGACGGGTACGTGGGTCTCGTCGCGCCGCTCGCCCGCCCCGCCCTGCTCCGCGCCTATCTCGCGGCGCTCGGCCCCGCCGTCCCGGGAACCTCTCGCCACCCCGGCGAGTTATACCCCCCAAGGGTATATAGAGGAGGGGTTCCATGACCACGAGAAGACTGACCGCGCTCGCCCCCGAGCAAGCACCCGGCCGGGCACGCGAGCTGCTCACCGACATCGTCGAACGGCACGGCTCCGCCGGCGAGATGGTGTCCACGATGGCGCACTCGCCGGCTCTGCTCGACGGCTATCTCGGCCTCTCGCGCGCCATGAAGCGGGTGAGGATCCCGCGCGCCCTGAGCGAGAAGCTGTCGCTCGCCGTCCAGGAGTGGATCGGCTGCGGCACCTGCCGCGAGGCGCACCGCGAGGCCGGCCTCGCGGCGGGACTGACGGCGACCGACATCGAACTGGCCCGTCAGGGCACCTCGACCGACCCGCGCGAGGCGGCCCTGATCGGCCTGGCGCTGCGGGTCCTCGCCGAACCGGGCTCGCTCTCGGACGAGGACGTGGCGGAGGTACGGGCCCACGGCTGGAGCGACCGGGTGATCGCCGAGGTGGTCGGCGTGGTCACCCTCAATCTGCTCACCGGCGCGTTCAACCTCCTCGCGGGCATCCAGCCGGAGCACGAGGAGTGAAGAAGGGCGCCCGCGCGCGACCCTAGCGCGCCAAGGGTGCCGTGAACGTCACGTCCGCCGCCGTGACGGTCGTCTCCGCGTCGCTCCCGAGGGCGTACGCCGCGACGCGGGAGACCGTCGCGGCCGGTACGGCCTCACCGATGCCGGGCGCCGCCGGAATGTCCTGGGTGGCGTGGGCGTCGTGCGGGACGACGACCCGGTAGCCGAGCGCCAGGGCCGTACGTGCCGTCGCCTGCACGCACATCTCCGACATGACGCCGCAGACGGCGACCGCCCGCACTCCCGCCCCGGTGAGCGCCTCGCCCAGCGCGGTGTCCTCGAAGCCGTCGTCGTAGGGCTTGCGGATCACGACCTCGGCGGGTCCGGGCTCCACGGCGTGGTGCAGTTCCCAGCCAGGCGTGTGCGGTTCGTCCTCGGCGCCGGGCGGCCCGTCGTTCTGCAGGTGGGCGATGAACGCCCCGTCCCGCCGGGCCCGTTCGATCAGGTCGCTCGTGCGGTCGACGATCCGGCCGGCGGCGGGCACGGCCCCCTCGCCGGTGACGAAGGCCGACTGGACGTCGACGACGATCAGGGCATCCACGGGCCGCGCGCGCTGGGTCATCCGGTCATCTTCACGCCCACCGGCCGTGCGCGCCACGGGATTTCGGCCTCGGCCGGGCGGACGGAAACCCGCGGGCGCACGCCTCCGACCTGCGGGTAGCCTCAGTGGCCGGGGAACAGGGAGAGGATCCGCATGACCGAGTCGACGACGTCCACGTGGTGGGAGCTGCTGCCGGACGGCATCCGCGCGGAGGTCGACGGGTACGTCCTCCAGGACGCCCGGCTCCAGGCGGTGCGGATCGTCTGGCAGACCTGCCGGGGGCGCGGTCTGGGACTCCACGACGCGGAGAGGGTCGTCCACGACCGGTACCTCCACCACGGTGACCGGATCGCGCGCACCCCGCTGAGCCCCCTCGACCTGGAGTCGCTGGCGGCGCGGGTCTCGGGCTGTCCGGGGCGCGTGGTCGCGGTCGAGGCGGTCTGGGACGGCGACACCGTCCACGACTGGTTCGTGATCCTCCTCGCGATCACCTCGGAGCCCGCGGGCGAGCACCACCTCGCCACGATCTACCGGGAGACGGCCGTACGGCACCTGGGCGAGGCACAGGCGCGGGGACTGCTCCACCCGGAGGCGGCGGCCGCCGGCTCCGCGGGCCGGGCCCTGGCCGAACACCTCGCGGTCCCCTTCCACTTCGGGAGCCCGGACACCCCGGACGACGGGGCGCCCCGCTGGCGTCCGTGAGCCGCGCGCGCACGCCTGTTCGTTTGCCGCAGCGAGTCCGGTCCGATAGGAATCCCGCATGCTGCGAGGGACCACGATCGGGCTCAGGGCCCGGCACGAGGACGACATCCCGCTCCTGCGGACCGAGCTCTACGACGACGTGGTCAACGGCTCGCGGGCGGAGGCCGCGCCGTGGCGGCCGATCACGCCCGGCGCGAAGGACCCCCGGCTCGTGGTGGACGACACCGACGAGCGGAACGTCTCCTTCTCCGTCGTGGAGCTGGAGGGCGGCACGCTGGTCGGCAGCGCGAACCTGTGGGGCATCGACAACCACAGCCGGAACGCGCACATCGGCCTGGGACTGTTCCCGTCGGCCCGCGGCAAGGGCTACGGCACGGACGTGGTCGCGGTCCTCTGCCACTACGGCTTCGCCGTGCGCGGCCTCCAACGGCTGCAGATCGAGACCCTGGCGGACAACGCCGCGATGCTGCGCTCGGCCGAGCGCAACGGCTTCGTCCGCGAGGGCGTGCTGCGCTCCTCCGCCTGGGTGCTGGGCGAGTTCCTGGACGAGGTCCTGCTCGGTCTCCTCCACGACGAGTGGAAGTCCGCCCGCTCCTAGGCCCTGTCGTCAAACTCCCGCCTGCCCCGCGACGCCATGCACGCGCTCTCGCCGCACCGGGCACAAGCCCGAGTACGTCCAGTACGAGGGCTCGCGCCCGGCACGCCGAGAGCACGCACCTGACGCCGCGGGGCCGCCCTTCGGGCGACGACGGGAGTTTGACGACAGGACCTAGGGGCCGCCCGGATGGCCCCGGGCACCCTCTAGGGAGTGCCGCCCTCGCCCGCCCGGACGGCGCGGGCGAGCAGCCACCGGCCCGAGAGGCCCGTGACCAGGAGTCCGGCGACGAGGGTGACGAGGGCGGCCCCGGGGCCCGAGGTCCAGTCGACCGCGGAGGCGCGGGCGGCGAGGACCGCGGCGAGGGCGACGGCCACCGCCGGAACGGCCCCGAGGGCGGGCCGTATGCGGGCCAGGTCGTCCTCCACGAGGGAGCCGAGGACGCCGACGCCGAGCGCGAGCGCCCACACGCCGAGGCCCTGTGCGTCGGCGCGGTTCACCGTCCAGGGGAGCAGGCCTCCCCAGAAGGCGGGGAGGAACAGCAGGCCGGCGCCGATGCCGAGCCAGCCCGAACCGAGCACGGCGAGGGGCGGTTTCGACCAGGCGGGCAGCGGGGCGACCGGACGCCGTCCCGCCGTTCCCGTGCCGGATGGCCGCCTGCGGTACTGCGCCGCCAGGCAGCCGACCGCGGCGAGGGCGAGGACGCCGAGGACGGCGACCCAGCCGAGGCTGAACAGGGCGAGGAACAGCGGGCCGCCGCGTACGGCCTGGAGGCTTCCGGCGTTGAGCAGGGTCACCGTGAACAGGCCGACGAGGACGATCGCGAGCGGCAGCACCAGGCTCCTGACCTCCTCCCAGACGCGCGCCCGGCCGATCGTGAACAGCGCGGGTGCCACGCCCGCCATGGCCGCCCCGACGAGGCCGGGGCTCAGCGCCTCGGGCGACACCCAGGCGCCCGCCGCGTGCCCGGTCAGGGCCGCCACGGCGAGCAGGGTGCCGACGGTGGCGCTGATGCCGCCGACGACGCCGCTCAGGACCACGACGGCGGGCGAGAGCGCACGTCCGTCGGGGGCTTCCGCACGGGTGGCCGTCTCCAGCCCGGTGGCGCTCAACCCCTGGCTCCTTCCGCCGTGGTGCCCGCCGCGGCCGGAGCGTTCGCCGGACTCGTGGGAAGATCGGCGAACTCCCGCTGTCGTCTCAGGACTTCGCGCGCGTACAGGATCCGCAAGCTCACCACGGTGACGGCGGCGTACGCGAGCATGCCGCAGCCGATGCCGACGCCCGCGACGAGGGCCGTGAGCCGGCCGAGGCTCAGGGTCCGTTCGAGTACGGGCACGGTCACCGCCGAGAAGGCGGGAGCCAGGCACAGGGCGGCGAGGTGCAGTGACCACTCCTCGCGCGCCCAGTCCGCGCCCCGGGCTCCGGCGCGCGCCGCCCGGACGGCGATGACGGCGTATGTCACGGCGTACGGGGCGAGGTACGCGAGGAGCAGTCGCCGTCCGGCGGTGCCCTCGTCGAGGAACGCCACCGTGATCCACACCAGGCCCGCCGCGCCCGCGAGATGGGCGCCGATCCGCACCGGCGGCGGACACCACGTGCCGGTCACACCGGGGACGGTGGCCCGCCGGTCGAGGGCGCGGGAGGCGAGCAGGGCGCCGAACGAGACGAGCGCGCCGAGGTGCATGATCGCGACCCGATTGATGTCGGCCAGGTCGAGCCCCGGGTAGAACGTGGGCAGCAGGCCCCATTCGATCCGCAGCAGCGGAGCGGTCATCAGGAAGCCGTAGCAGAGCAGCATCCAGCGCTGATGGAGGTCCGGAAGGCCCCGGACGGCGGCGAGGACGCCGAAGGTCACGCTGCCGACGGTGCCGGCCAGGATGGTGGCGAGGACGATCCAGAACGCGGCCCCGCTGAAGGCCTCCGCCGGCGGGGTGCGCACCAGGTAGAGGGCGGCGCCCGCCATCGACGCGTACACGGTGACCGCGAAGACGGTCCCGGCGACGCGGTGCAGCCGGACGCGGCGCCGGACCGCGGAGAGCAGCTGGACGGGGCCGAGCAGCATGAGGAGGCCGCCCAGGACCGAGTGCGCGATCAGGGGGACGAGACTGCGGCCGTACGGTCCCATCCTGTCGCGCACGGCCTCGGCCACGAACTCCGGTGAGACGGAGCGGCCGAGGAGCCACTCGCCGAGGGCGGGCGCTCCCGGCCGGGCGTACGGCCAGATCTCGGTCACGGCGATCGGCGCGTACGCCAGGCAGACCACGGTCACCGCCACGGCGGCCGCCCTCCCCCACCTCCCTCGCGTACCGGTCGGACGCCCCATGGCGGTTCCCCTTCCTCCATAGTCCTGCCTGGACTATGGAGGAAGGTAGGACGGGAGGCGACCGGGGTCAACCGGTCGGTAACAAGGAGCTGTTGGCGGGGTCAGGGCTCGCGGCTCTCCACCCACTGCCAGAAATCGACCATCATCCGCTCATACCGGATGCCGAACTCCAGCGCCTCGCGCTGCCCCCGCGTCAGCAGCTCGCCGACGTCGTGCGCCAGTCCCTCGTACTCGTCCAGGGTCCTGCGGTGCTCGTCGATCTGGACCGGGGCGTGGACGCGCGGGCTGGCGCCGAACCACAGTTTGAGGATGCCGCGTTCGCGGGCCTCGACGGGGACGAAGGCGGAATCGGCCAGCCAGCCGCGCAGCGCCGCCGTCCCCTCCGCCGTGAGACTCATCAGGCGCCGGTTGCGGCCGCCGGGCTGCCGCACCTCCGACAGCAGCCCCGCCTCCAGGAGCCGGTCGCACTGCGCGTACACCTGCGCGTGCGGCATCGACCAGAACGGGGCCACCGTCCGCGCGGCCTCCACCTTCACGTCGTACGGAGTGGCCTCGCCCAGCTTGTCGATGATGCCGAGCACGAGGAAGGAGGGCGTGGTCAACCGGACTTCAGACATGCGGCGACGTTATCGCGCCGGCGGTACGGAACCGTCCCGGCTACTCCGCCCGCAGCGCCCGGGCCGTGACCGTACGGGCCGCGGCGACGCCCACCACCGTGAGGGTGACGTCGCCGGCGGTCACCCGGGTACCCGGGCCCGCGCCGGGCGGTTCGGATCCGCGCTCCAGGACGATCTCGCCGGGGGCGGTGACCCACCGGCCCGCGGTCAGGGTGACCGCGTCCACCGACCCGGCGGCGGAGGCCCGGCCCTCGACCGTCAGCGGGGGCGGGGCGAACCCGGGCGGAGCGGTCCTGTCCGCGCCGAGCCGCAGGGAGGTGACGGCGAAGGGGCCCGAGGCGGCGGCCACTCCGGACGCCCGGGCGGTGGCGGCGGGCCGCTCCGCGGTGACGGCAGCGCCGTCGAACCCCGCCGCGCTTCCCGCCGGTCGGGACGGGGGGCGTCCCCGTCAGGTCCTGGGCGGACCGGCGCGCGCCCGGACGGATCTCGGTGACGGGCCGGGTGCTCATCGGGACACCGCCGGGACGTCGCGGGTGATGCGGCCGTCGACGAGTTCGATGGTGCGCGTCGCGCAGGCCTCGGCGAGCGCGAGGTCGTGGGTGACGAGGACGATCGTCTGGCCCTCGGCGTTCGGAGGTCCTGGAGGGCCCTGGCGCGCGGCCACACCAACGCCGAACTCGCCGCGCGCTTCCGGCTCAGCGAGGCGACGGTGAAGACGCACGTGGGCCGCATCCTCCAGAAGCTCAGGCTCCGCGACCGGGCCAAGCGGTGATCGCCGCCTACGAGACGGGCCTCGTCACCCCGGGCTCGGACGGGAGCGGGACCGCCGCGCCCGGGCCCGGCTGACCGGGGGCGTCCGGGGACCCCGGCTCGGGGCGGAGCAGGTCGCCGAGCGCGGTGAGCCGGATGAGCCTCAGGATCCACGGCTGGTCGCAGACGAGACGCCAGCGCGCACCGCGCCGGTGCACGCGCCCGGCGCAGTGGGCGAGGAGTCCGAGCCCGGTGGCGTCGCAGAAGGTGAGGCGCCGGATGTCGACGGTCAGGGCGTCGGACTCCCGGGCGAGGGCGTCGAGCTCGGGCCGCAGGTGCCGCACCAGGACGAGGTCGAGCTCGCCCCGGAGGGCGGCGACCGTGACGCCGTCGGCCGAGCGGACGACGAGGTACGGGTCATGACGGGGGATCAGCTGCATCGGACGCTCCACAGGGTGGCTCCATGTGTCACGTCGAGCGTGGCCGCCCCGCCACGGGGAGGGACGTTTCGCCTCGACCGCTGTCACCTGAATCGGTGAACAATCGCCTCCTTTTCTCTCGTTCGGACGCGCGCGGCCCGTACCTGTGTACGGGACGCCGGCCCGCCAGACGCGCCCGGTCCGCCGGTGTCGAGGCGCCAGGCGTCGCCCCGGTCGAGGGTGACGGCGGAAGGAACTCCGGGGCAACACCCGGGGCCGGCCGCGCGCGTTCGCACGGACGGCCCCGGGGCCGCGCGGGTCAGCCCGCGAAGCGGGCCATCCACGCCTCGACCTCGTCGGAGGAGCGCGGCAGACCGGCCGACAGGTTCTCGTGGCCTTCCTCGGTGACGACGAGGTCGTCCTCGATGCGGACGCCGATGCCGCGCCACTCCTCGGGCACGGTCAGGTCGTCCGGCTGGAAGTACAGACCGGGCTCGACCGTGAGCACCATGCCCGGTTCGAGGACGCCGTCGACGTACTCCTCCGTCCGGGCCTGCGCGCAGTCGTGGACGTCCAGGCCGAGCATGTGGCCGGTGCCGGCCATGGTGAAGCGGCGCTGGAGGCCGAGGGCGTACGCGCGGTCGACGGGACCCTCGATGAAGCCCCACTCGACGAGCCGCGCCGTCAGGTGGCGCTGCGAGGCCTCGTGGAAGTCGCGGTACGGGGCGCCCGGCTTCACCGCGGCCATGCCCGCCTCCTGGGCCTCGTACACCGCGTCGTACACCTGGCGCTGGACCGGGGTGAAGGTGCCGCTGATGGGGAGGGTGCGGGTGACGTCGGCGGTGTAGAGGGAGTGCGTCTCCACGCCGGCGTCGAGGAGCAGCAGCTCGCCGGGGCGCACCGGGCCGTCGTTGTCGGTCCAGTGCATGATCGTGGCGTGGTCGCCGGCGGCGCAGATCGAGCCGTAGCCGACGTGGTTGCCCTCCAGGCGGGCGCGGCGGAAGAAGGTGCCCTCGATCCACCGCTCGGACGAGGCGATCGCGCGGGAGAGCTCGGCGACGCAGTCGGTGAAGCCGCGCACGGTGGAGTCCACCGCCTTGCGCATCTCGCCGAGCTCCCACGCGTCCTTGACGAGGCGGAGGTCGCTGAGCGCCCCCTCCAGCTCGGCGTCGCGCTCCTCGTCGGTGGTGACGGCGGCTTCGAGGGCCGGGTCGACGCCCCGGACGATCCGGGTCGGCACGCCGGAGCCGGCGGCGAGGTCCTCGGTGACGGTGCGGACGTCGCGGCAGGGCAGTCCGAGGACGGTCTCGGCCTCGGCGAGGGAGCGGCGGCGGCCCATCCAGAGCTCGGCCGTGTAGCCGATCCAGAACTCGTCGTTGTCGCGGCTGTCGCGGGGCAGCTGGTAGCAGTAGGCGTCATGGCCGCCGTCGGCGCGGGGTTCGAGGACGAGGGCGCCGTCGCGGGCCTGGTCCCCGGTCATGTGCACGTAGCCGGAGTACGGGCGGAACGGGTAGGTGTCGTCGTTGGAGCGGGTCTTGAGGTTCCCCGAGGGGACGATCAGGCGCTCGCCGGGGAAGAGCGCGGAGAGCGCGGCGCGGCGTCCGGCCGCGTACGGGGCCTGCTCGGCCGGTTCGAGGTCGTGCCGCTCGGTGTCCGCCCACCCCGTCCTCATCAGAGCGGAAAGCTCCTCGCTGACGCCTTCGTAGAGGCCGTTCTTGCGACCCTTCGCCACGTCCTGCACCTTCTTCCGGGTACGTTCTGGGCCGCCGGTCGTCGGCGGCACCTGGACGGTACGGCGCCGCGGGCCCGCCGTGTGCCCTGATCGGTCAGTGGCACGAATCGGCCACGCCCCGGGCGGCGGGGGTGTCCGGGGCCGGTCGATAATGCGGCCATGGCGAACGAGAAGCTCGGTGAGGCGCTGCGTCTCCTTGGGATCGGGGACGAGGCCCGGCGGGTCTACGTCCGGCTCCTGGACCTCGGTCCGGCGCCGCTGAGCGCCGTCGGTGCCGCTGCGGGTCTCGACGGTGCGGCGCTGTCCGCGGCGTACGGGGAGCTGGTCGACGCGGGCCTGGCGAGCCCGGCGTCGCAGGGCCCGGACCTGGTGGCCCCGGTGCCGCCGGCCGCGGGTCTGGAGATCCTGGGGCGGCACCGGGCGGCCGAGCTCGACGAGTCGCGGATCACGGTGGGCGGCGCCTTCGAGTCGTTCCGGCGGCAGCGGCTCGCCGCGTACAACGACGATCTCGTGGAGGTCGTGACCGGCGACGCCATCGGGCCGCGGAGCCGGCAGGCCTGGGGCAGTGCCCGCGAGCAGATCCGGCAGTTCGACACGCCCCCGTACACGCCCATCCCGGGCTCGACCGACGACGCGCTGGCGACGCTGGCCCGGGGGGTGACGCAGCGGGTCATCTACTCGCAGGCGTCCCTCGAACACCCGGACAAGATGCGGACGGGGATCGAGCCGTGCATCGAGGCGGGCGAGCAGGCCAGGGTGCTGCCGCAGCTCCCGGTCAAGCTCATGATCATCGACGAGGCGTACGCACTGGTGTCGCTGTCGATCAGGGAGGCGGACGTGCACAACACGATGCTGGTCGTGCAGCCGTGCGGGCTCCTCTCCGCGCTCATCGCCCTGTTCGAGCAGACCTGGCGGAGCGCCCTGCCGTTCCACGGCCGCACGGCCCGTCCGGCGGGCGTGCTGCCCGCCGGACTGCTGCCCGCCGACCGCCGGCTGCTGTGGCTGCTCGCGGGGGGCGCGAGCGACGACGTGATCGCCCGGGAGATCGGGGTCAGCCGCCGCACGCTGTTCCGCCGGATCCAGGTCCTCATGGCCCGGCTGGGCGCCACGAGCCGTTTCCAGATGGCGCTGCAGGCGCAGCGCCAGGGGTGGCTCTGAGGGCTCAGCCGAGGTGCCGCCGGAGGAAGGTGTGCACGAGGGCGCTGTTGTGGGCGGCCTGTTCGTTGTCCCCGGCGCCCGCGTGACCGCCGCCGGTGTTCTCGTGGAAGAGCACCGGGTGGCCGAGCTCCCGCAGCCGGGCGGCGGCCTTGCGCGCGTGCCCGGGGTGGACGCGGTCGTCCCGGGTGGAGGTCATCAGGAGCACCGGCGGATAGGTCCGGTCGGCCTCGATGCGGTGGTACGGGGAGAGCGCGCGCAGGTGTTCGAGGTCGGTGGCGTCGTCCGGGTCGCCGTACTCGGCGATCCAGGAGGCGCCGGCGAGGAGCCTGTGGAAGCGGGTCATGTCGAGCAGCGGGACCTGCGCGACGATGGCGCCGAACAGCTCCGGGTAGCGGGTGAGCATGGCGCCCATGAGCAGGCCGCCGTTGCTGCCGCCCGATGCGCCGAGCCGGTCCGGGGTGGTGATGCCCCGGGCGACGAGGTCCCGGGCGACGGCGGCGAAGTCCTCGAAGGCCCGCGGCCGGTCCGCGCCGAGCGCGGCCTGGTGCCAGTCGGGACCGTACTCGCCGCCGCCCCGGATGTTCGCGATGACGTGGGTGCCGCCGCCCTCCAGCCAGGCGCGGCCGGTGACGGCGCCGTAGTAGGGGGTGAGGGACACCTCGAAGCCGCCGTAGCCGTAGAGCAGGGTGGGTCCCGGGCCGGTGACGGCGTGGTCGGGGCCGATGACGAAGTACGGGACGCGGGTGCCGTCGGGGGAGGTCGCGAAGTGCTGCTCGACCGTGAGTCCGGCGGTGTCGAAGCGGTCCGGGGCCTGCTTGAGGACCTCCGTGTCGCCGCCGATGTGCCCGCGGTGGAGGCTGGAGGGCTGGAGGAAGCCCGACACGTCGAGGAAGTACTCGTCGGAGACGTCCGGGTCCGTGTCCACGACGCCGACGGCGGACAGCGGCGGGACGCCGACGAGCGGGGTCCGCGTCCAGCCGGCGCCGTCGCGGCCGGGGGTGAGGACCTCGATGCGGGTGCTGACGTCCCGCATCGTCTCCAGGATCAGGTGGTGCCGGGTCCAGGAGTGCCCGGAGAGGGCGGTCCGCTCGTCCGGGGTGAACAGCACCTCGGGGGTGCGGTCGCCCGCGAGGAAGGCGTCGAAGTCGAAGGCGAGGAGGGAGCCGGTGGGCTGCCCGAGCCAGTCGGACTTCAGGGTGACGAGGAGGTGCCGGCGGTGGGCGTGGACGAGGGCGTCGTCGGGGACGTCGATGCGCACGGTCGAGCCGTCGGGCTCCAGGAGGTACGTCTCGCTGCGGAAGAAGTCCAGGGAGCGGCCGACGAAGTCCCGCTCGAAACCGGGCGTGTCGTCGCGGTAGCCCCAGGCCGACACGTCGGCGTCGGCGGCCTCGTAGACGAGCTCGGACTCCTCGACGGGCGTGTCGCGCCGCCAGCGGCGGACCGTGCGCGGGTAGCCGGAGTCGGTGAGCGAGCCCGGCCCGGTGTCCGTGCCGACGAACACGGTGTCGGCGTCGATCCAGCCGATCCGGGTCTTGGCCTCCGGCAGCTCGAAGCCGCCCTCGACGAACTCCCGCGTCGTCAGGTCGAATTCGCGGACGACGACGGCGTCGCCGCCGTCCCGTGACAGGCGCACCAGGGCACGGTCGTAGGCGGGGCGGCGCACCCGTGCCCCGTCCCACACCCACTTCTCGTCCTCGGCGGCGGCCAGCGCGTCGACGTCGAGGAGCACCTCCCACTCGGGTGCGTCCTTGCGGTACCGCTCCAGGGTGGTGCGCCGCCACACGCCGCGCACGTGCTCGGCGTCGCGCCAGAAGTTGTAGAGGAACGCGCCGCGCCGGACGGTGTACGGGATGCGGTCCGAGGCGTCGAGCACCTCCCGCACGCGCGCCTTCAGCGGGGCGAACCCGGCGTCGGCGGCCAGCACCTCCGCCGTCTCGGCGTTCCGCTCGGCCACCCACGCGAGGGCGGCCTCGCCGGAGATGTCTTCCAGCCACAGGTACGGGTCGTCATCGTTCACCCCCGTATTGTGCGGGACCGGGGGTCAGCCTCGGTGCGCGCGGTGCAGCCGCACCGCCAGGTGGTGCTGGAGCGGCCGGCCGACGGCGGCGAGGTCGTGGACGAACTCGAGGGTGTCCCCGCCGGTGAGGGTGTAGCGGCGGCGGGTCGCGTCGACCTGCTTGGCGGTGGGGGCGAGGGCGACCTGCTCGGTGGTGAGGTCGACGGCGGTGCCGTCCGCGCGGCCCGCGGCGATCTCCGCGATGCCGGTGGGCTGGGTGATCAGGGCCTCGACCCGGCCCTCGGGCTGGAGCCGCCACCAGCCGCTCTCCCGGGCCGAGGGCCGCAGCGGCGTGCCGTCCTCGTCGATCAGCCAGGCCCGTGCCTCGTAGCGCAGGAAGGGGCGCCCGTCATGGCTGAAGGTGACCTCCTGCTCGTACGCGAACTCCTCGGCGAGCGTGGGGTAGCCGCCCCGCCCGCGCCCGGCCCAGGTCCCGAGCAGCCCGGCGACCGGCGCGAGCAGCGGGTGCGGGGCGGGGGCCTCGTCCGCCCGGAACGCGTCGGGGTAGGGGTACTGCCGGTCGCGGTCGTCCATGGGGTGCGCTCCTGGGTCGGGTTCGGTGCCGCGTCGCAGCCTATGCGCCGGGGGCCGGGGTCCCGCGCAGGGACGCCCGGAGCACGAGCGCGGTGGTGGCGCCCGCCACCAGGCCGAGGACGAGGGCGGCCGGGATGCCGTTGCCGAGGAGGGCGGTGGGGTAGAGGAGGTCCTGGTCCGAACCCGTCCGGATCACCACGATCCTCAGGAGCTGGCTCGCGAGGAGGCCGAGGACGGTGGCGCAGACCGCGCCGACGGCCATCGCCGGGAGCGTGGCGCGGGTGAGGAGCCCGGGGAGGCGGCGCAGGGCCCACCAGACGACGACGAGCAGGAGGACGTCGGACGCGCGGTACAGGAGCCAGTCACCCAGCGGGCCGCCCTGGGGACCCGACCAGGCGCCGAGCACCAGCCACTGGCGCAGCAGGTCGCCCGGTTCGGAGAGGAGTCCGCCGGCCGGGGAGAACTCCTGGAGGGAGGCGGCGACGGACTGGTACGAGAGGACGACCAGGGACAGCGCGATCACGGCGGTCCCCGCGGTGGCGGCCCGGCGCGCGGGGCGGGCCGGGACGGCGTTCCGCTTCGTTCGGCCCGCGTCCCCGGCGGTGATCCGTGCGACGAGGACGGTCGCTCCCGCGACGACGAGCCCGACGGCCACGGGGAGCTGCCGTCCGGAGGCGATCACGTTCGCCAGCTGGGGCAGGAAGCGGTAACCGCCGTGTCCGGTGGAGGCGATCAGCCACGGCGCGGACAGGGTGACCGCGAGGGTCCCGGCCACCGCGCACCAGGCCCACAACGCGAGGAACGCGGCCGTCGTCCGCCCGCGGACCGGCGGCAGCCTGCGGATCAGGAGGAGGGCGCCGAGCACGAAGGAGACGAACACGGCGCCGAAACGGATCTGCAGGCCGGTCGTGTACAGGCCCCCGTAGAAGTCCCTGTCGTCGCCGCCCGCCGTGTCCCCGACGTAGCCGGAGACCGCCGCACCGGCGTCGAGGAAGGCCGGCGGGTCGTACGCCCAGGGGGCCAGCCAGCGCCGGAGCTCGGCGACCGCCTCGACGCCGAGCGTCCCGTCGCTTCCGGGCAGGTGCAGGGCGTCCACGCTCGCACCCGCCCACCACAGCAGCGCGGTGAGCAGTAGTCCGCCGGTCAGTGCGGGTATCGCCGCGCGCCGGTACGTCATCTCGTGTCCTCCGTCGTGAACGCGTCTGATCAGCTGGAGACTAGGGCCTGTCGTCACCTTCCCGTCGTCGCCCGGAGGGCGGCCCTGCGGCGTCTGGTGCGTGCTCTCGGCGTGCCGGGGGGAAGTCCGCGTACTGGACCGTACTCGGGCTTTCGCCCGGTGCGGCGAGAGCGCGTGCCAGGCGTCGCGGGGCAGACGGGAAGGTGACGACAGGCCCTAGGGGTGGTGATCACGCGCGGGGCACGGTCGCACGTCGGTTCGGGCCGTTCGGCCGCCGCGGGCCGTGCCGGCCGCCGTCCAGCGTCCGAGACACCGTTGACCCGGCGCGTGACGGCCGCTACGTTCGCGCCATGTTGCGTACAGCCCTGCTCACCACGCGCGGTCACATCGACCTGCTGCGGGTGGCCTCCGCCGCGTGTCGCCGCGGCCGCTGACGCCCCTTCACCCGTACCACCTCCGTAACGCCCTGATCGCCGTGCGCACGTGTCCGTCCCGCGCCCACGGGCGCTGAGGCGTACCTTCACCTCCCTCTCCCCCGGAGTCCGTCATGACGGTCGACCATGCCCTGCCCTCGACTCCGCCCGACATATCGCCTTTGCCGGATGTCGAGTCCCTGACTCCCGCCCGGGGGCCCGGCCGCGGCCCGGCCGTCCCGCGCTGGCTGCGCCGGGCGGTGGGCCCGGTGCTGCTGCTCGCCCTCTGGCAGGCGAGCAGCGCCGCCGGGATCCTCCCGGCGGACGTGCTGGCCTCACCGGGGACGATCGCCCGGGCCGCCGGCGAACTCGTCGGGGACGGGACCCTGCAGACCGCGATGGGGGTCTCGCTGCGACGGGTCGCCGTGGGACTGCTGCTCGGCGGGGTGGCGGGAATCGCGCTCGCCCTGGTGTCCGGGCTCTCGCGGCTCGGGGAGGACCTCGTCGACGCTCCCGTGCAGATGCTGCGGACGGTGCCGTGGGTCGGCCTCATCCCGCTGTTCATCATCTGGCTCGGGATCGGCGAGGCGCCCAAGGTGGCGCTGATCGCCCTCGGCGTCGCCTTCCACCTCTACCTGAACGTGTACGCCGGGATCCGGGGCGTCGACGCGCACCTCGTCGAGGCGGGCGAGTCCCTGGGGCTCGGCCGGTGGGGCCTGGTCCGGCACGTCGTGCTGCCGGGCGCGCTGCCCGGGGCGATGACCGGGCTGCGGTACTCCCTCGCCACGGCCTGGCTCGCGCTCGTCTTCGGCGAGTCGATCAACGCCGACGCCGGGATCGGCTTCCTCATGAACCAGGCACGGGAGTTCTTCCGTACGGACGTGATCGTCGTCTGCCTGGTCGTGTACGCCTTCCTCGGCCTGCTCGCCGACGCCCTCGTCCGCACTCTCGAAAGGCTGCTGCTGCAATGGCGACCGACCTTCACCGGGCAGTGACCCTCCAGGGTCTCACCCGCTCCTTCGACGGGCGTCCCGTCGTCGACGGACTCGACCTCACCCTGCGCGCCGGGCAGTTCACCGCGCTCCTGGGACACAGCGGGTGCGGCAAGTCGACGCTCCTGCGGATCCTCGCGGGGCTCGACCGGGAGGTATCCGGCACGGTCCTCGTGCCGCTCCGCCGCGCGGTCGCCTTCCAGGCGCCCCGCCTCATGCCCTGGAAGAAGGTCTGGCGGAACGTCCTGCTGGGACTGCCGGGGAAGCCGGACCGGGCGGTGGCGGAGAAGGCGCTCGCCGAGGTGGGGCTCGGCCACCGCTCCGGGGCGTGGCCGAAGACCCTCTCCGGCGGCGAGGCCCAACGCGCCTCGCTCGCACGGGCGTTGGTACGGGATCCGGACCTGCTGCTGCTCGACGAGCCGTTCGGCGCGCTCGACGCGCTGACACGGATCAAGGCCCAGCGGCTGGTGGCCGAGCTGTGGCAGCGGCGCGGCTGCACGGTCCTGCTCGTCACGCACGACGTCGACGAGGCCCTGCTCCTCGCGGACCGCGCCCTGGTGATGCGGGACGGGGCGATCGCGTACGACACCGCCGTCGACCTCGACCGGCCCCGCTCCCCCGGCGATCCGGCGCTCACCGCGCTCCGCGCCCGACTGCTCGCCGAACTGGGCGTCACCGACGGTGAGTCGATCGAGCACGCGACGGCCTGACCGACGCACACCCCCACCTCAGAGGAGACACCCGTGAAGTCGTTCCGACTGTCCGCCGCGGCACTGCTCGTGCCGCTCGCCCTGCTCGCCTCCGCCTGCTCCGGCGCCTCCGCCGCCGGTGACACCTCCACCGACGGCAAGGGCTCCCTCGTCCTGAACGTCGGCGACCAGAAGGGCGGCTCGGAAGCCCTCCTGCGCGCTTCCGGCGAACTCGACGACCTCCCGTACCGGGTGAAGTGGTCGACGTTCACCTCCGGCCCACCGCTCCTCGAAGCGGTGAACGCGAAGGCCGTCGACTTCGGCACCGTCGGGAACACCCCGCCGGTCTTCGCCGCCGGAGCCGGCTCGAAGATCACCGTGATCGCCGCGACGCACAGCGACTCCGCGGGCGAGGCGATCCTCGTCCCCAAGGGCTCGCCGCTGCGCACCGCGCGGGACCTCAAGGGGAAGAGCGTCGCCGTCGCCCAGGGCAGCGCCGCCCACTTCCTGCTGATCGCCTCGCTCCGGAAGGCCGGCCTCGAACTGGCCGACGTCCGGGTCAGCCTCCTGCAACCCGCCGACGCCCTGGCGGCGTTCACCAGCGGCAAGGTCGACGCCTGGGCCGTCTGGGACCCGTACACCTCCCAGGTCCTGCTGAGCGGCAAGGGCCGGGTGCTGAGCGACGGGCGCGGGCTCGTCAACGGCCTCGGCTTCCAGGTCGCCGCGCCCTCGGCGCTGGCCGACAAGGAGAAGGCGAAGGCGATCGGCGACTTCGTCGAGCGGCTGCGCCGCGCCCAGGGCTGGGTGTTCGACCACCCCGAGGAATGGGCCCAGGTCTGGGCGAAGGAGACCGGACTGCCGTACGAGGTGGCCCTCGCCGCCGTGAAGCGCAGCTACGGCACCCGTATCCCCGTCGCCCTCGACGACGCGGCGGTCGCCTCCGAGCAGGAGATCGCCGACACGTTCGTGAAGCTCAGGCTCGTCCCCCGCACGTTCCGCTTCGCCGACTACGTCGACACCCGCTTCGACAAGGACCTGCCGCCGTCCACCACCCCGGCGCGCAGCTACGGAAAGGCCTCCTGATGACCGTCCACCTGCACTGGTTCCTGCCGACCGGCGGCGACGGCCGGACCCTCGTCGACCGGCACGCCTACACGGACGGCGGGATCACCCGGAACCGGACCGTGTCCGGGGTCCGCGCTCCCGACATCGACTACCTCGTCCAGATCGCCAAGGCGGCCGAGCAGCTGGGCTTCGAGGCCGTGCTGACGCCGACCGGCACCTGGTGCGAGGACGCCTGGCTGACGACCGTCGCACTCGCCCAGCACACCGAACGGCTGAAGTTCCTGGTGGCGTTCCGCCCGGGGGTGATCTCGCCGGTGCTCGCCGCCCAGATGGCGTCCACGTACCAGCGGATCACCCGGGGCCGGCTCCTGCTCAACGTCGTGACCGGCGGCGACTCCGCCGAGCAGCGCCGCTTCGGCGACCACCTGGACCACGACCGGCGGTACGCGCGCACGGCCGAGTTCCTCTCGGTGGTGCGCGGCGTGTGGGGCGGCCGGCCGTACGACTTCCAGGGCGAGCACTTCCGGATCGACGGCGGGCTCACCGCCCTGCCGCCGGACCCGCTGCCCGAGATCTTCTTCGGCGGTTCGTCCGCGGCCGCCGGTCCGGTCGCGGCGGAGCACGCGGACGTGTACCTGACCTGGGGCGAACCGCCGTGGCAGGTGAAGGAGAAGATCGACTGGATCCGGCGGCTCGCGGAGGAGCGCGGCCGGACGGTCAGGTTCGGGATCCGGCTGCACACCATTTCGCGCGACTCGGCCCGCGAGGCCTGGGCGACCGCCGACCGGCTGCTCTCCGATCTCGACGCGGAGACCGTCGCCGCGGCGCAGGAGCTGCTCGGCCGCAGCGAGTCGGTCGGCCAGCAGCGGATGCTGGCGCTGCACGGCGGTGGTTCGCTCGACCGCGACCGGCTGGAGATCTCGCCGAACCTGTGGGCGGGCGTCGGTCTGGTACGGGGCGGGGCGGGCACCGCGCTGGTCGGCAGTCACGCCGATGTGGCGGACCGGATCGAGGAGTACCACGCCCTGGGCGTCGAGCACTTCGTCCTGTCCGGCTACCCGCACCTGGAGGAGGCGTACTGGTTCGGCGAGGGCGTGACTCCCGAGCTGGCGGCGCGCGGGCTCCTCGCGTCGGCGCCCGCCTCCCCGCTGCTCGGAGTCCCGGCCGCGAATGGGCGCCCGGCCTCGGCCCCGGGCGGCGCGCCGCTGCTCGTGCCCGGCGGGCGCTAGGCCCGGTTCAGTAGAGGCCGGCCGTCAGGAGGGGGCCGTAGAAGCGGCCCCGGACGGGGTGGCGGGGGTCGCCGTAGTACCCGTGGTCGGGATGGCGGAGGTGGTGGCGGGTGGCGTCGCCGACGATCCTGCGCACGGTCGTGGCGGAGTCGTCCGTCGGGCACTTCCGGCCGGCGATGCACAGGGCCGTCACCCCGGCAGCGACGGCGGCGGCCGGTCCGGCAGCGGTGATGAGCCGCGGCAGCGGATCGGCGACGGCCCCCGTGGCCGCCAGACACACGCCGGGGGCGGCGACCAGGTGCCGCCGGTCGGCGTCGGTCCGCGCGAAACCGGCCATCGGGAGGGCGATCTGGTCGTCGACGAAGCCGGAGCCGCCCAGGGCGGTGCCGCCGCAGTCGGCGGCCGCGCGCCCGCCGGGGCGACCGTCGAAGTCGGCCATGGCGGTGGCGGTGAGGACCTCGTCGTAGGCGGCGGGGAGGATGAGGTCGATGTCGTAGCGGACGCTGCCCGCCGGGGCGACGAGGGTGACGCCGGCGCGGGTGAGGCCGCACACGGCCTGGTGGAGGGCGTCCTGGTTGTCGGCGCCGCAGGCGCCGTCGTCGGCGGGCGTGAGGTCCCATTTGAAGAACCCGACGGTGGCCACGTGGATGTCGTTGCCGGGGTCGGTGTCGGTCCGGGTCGCGGCGACCCGGTCCAGTGCGCAGAGCACGGCCGCGTCGGTGGCGGTGCTTCCGTCGTCGGGGAACACCTTGTACGACCACAGGGGGGTGCCGGGGGCGACGCCGACGATGCCGAGCCGGTTGTCGCGGGCTCCGAGCACCCCGGCCAGGGCGGTGCCGAACAGCGCCGGGTCGGAGAGGCTGCCTCCGGGGACGACGGGGTGTCCGGCGACGCAGTCGGTGCCGCCCCGGACGTTCAGGTCGGGATGGCCGCCGGTGATGCCGGTGTCGACGACCGCGACGTTCACCCCGGTCACGGAGCCGCGGCCGTCGCCGGAGCGGGCCGAGGACCTGTCGGCCTCCACGCGGTCGGCCCACTCGGGCAGACACTGGCGGCGGGTGATGTCGGTCGCCGTGCGGCAGGGCGGGGATGCGGGTGCGGCGGCCTCGCCACCCGGCCTCACGGTCCGGGTGGCCGGCCCGGTGGAACGGCCCTGTTCCGTCGTGTGGCGGTAGGTCCGCTCGGGAGCCACGAACCGGATGCCCGGAGCGCGCCGGAGCTCGGCGGCCTGAGCGGGCGTGAGGTCCGCCGCGTACCCCTTGAGCGCGTGCCGGAACACCGCCCTGGGCACGGGCGCCCGGCCGAGGGCCCGGAGCTGGCGTCCGGCGAGCGCGCCCGGGTCGGCCGTGGTGGTGTCGTCCAGGACGACGACGTACCGGCCCGGCAGCTCGGCCCCGGCGGCGGCCCGCACGGACGAGGGGGCGAGGCCCTGGAGCGCGAGGGCCGCGGCCAGGGCGACGGTGGACAGCACGGTGGTGCGACGGGAACGGTGCACGTCTGCTCCTGTCTTGCGGTGTGCCGGGGTCGAGGAGGGGTCGAGGAGGGGTCTAGTAGCTGCCGGCGTGGACGAGGGGGCCGTAGAAGCGGCCGGGGATCGGGCTGCGGTCGTCGCCGTCGAAGCCGTAGCCCGGGTCGCGGCGCTGGTGACGGCGGGCGTCGGCGGCGAGGACGCAGACGTTGTCCGCGGGAGTCGAGGTTCCGCACGGCCCGTGGGCGATGCACAGGACGGCGACGCCCGCGGCCACCGGTGTGGCGAAGCTGGTGCCGTCCACGGCCGCGTAGGACCCGGCCGGGTCGGAGCTGGTGGTCAGGACGCAGACGCCGGGCGCGGAGACGGTGTGCAGCCGGTCCTCCTCGCCGCGGACGAAGTTGCTGAATTCCAGGGTGGCCTGGTCGTCGGCCTCTCCGAAGCGGCCGTAGTCGTCCCCGTAACAGTCCGGGGCGGCCTTCGCGCCGGGCCGGCCGTCGAAGTCCGTCATGGCCGTCGCGGCCAGGACCTCCTGGTAGGCGGCGGGAGCCCGTCGGGCGAGGTCGACGCCCTCGTTCCCGGCGGCGGCCACGGGCGTGACGCCGGCGCGGACCGCGGCGCAGATCGCCATGTGGAGGGCGTCACCGGACACGGTCCCGCAGGCGCCGTCGTCGACGTCGTCGCGGCCGTCCTCGGTGCTGGTCAGGCTCATGTTGAGGACGTGGATGTCGTTGCCGGGGTCCTGGTCCTGCCGGGTCGAGACGACCCAGTCGAGCCCGCACAGGAGCGCCTCGTCGGAGCCGAGGCCGCTCGCGTCGTCGGGAAAGACCTTCACCGCCCACAGCGGCGCGCCGGGTGCCACGCCCACGATGCCGGCGGCGTTGTCCTCGGCGGCGATGACACCGGCGGCCTCGGTGCCGTGCGGGTCGCCGACGATCAGGCTGTTGCCCGGTACGACCGGGCTGCCGCTGAGGCAGTCGGCGCCGCCCCGCACGTTCAGTTCGGGATGGCCGGCGTCGATGCCGCTGTCCATGACCGCCACGTTCACGCCGGTCACGGTGCCCCGGCCGTCCCCGGACCGGGCGGAGGACCGGTCGGCCTCGATCCGGTCCGCCCACTCCGGCAGGCACTGCCCCGGGACGGTCGCCTCCCGGCAGGGGACGGCGGTCCGGTGGTGGTGCGCGGGCGGCAGCCGGTACGTGTGCTGCGGGCTGACGAACCGTACGGCGGGATCGGCGCGCAGCGTCTCGGCCTCGGCCGGGGTGAGCCGGGTGCCGTAGCCGTGGATCGCGTGGCGGAAGACGGCCGTCGGCGGAGCCCCGTACCGCCGGGCGAGCCGCGAGGACACCGTCCCGGGGTCGCCCGCGCCGTCCTTCAGGACCACCACGTAGGCGGACCGCTCCTGGGCGGGGGCGTTGTCGGCCGTGGACGGTGCCGCCGCGGCGGCGAGCGCGAGGAGGGACAGCGCGCCGGAGAGGGCGCTCGTCCGGCGTGACGGACGCTTCACTGGTGTGCTCCTCGGTGGACGGCCGCGGCGGTGCCCGTGCGGTGGCGTCCGGTCAGGGTCACCCGGCGGGGCCCGCCCCCTCGGGGGGCGGGCCGTCGCACACGCGGTGTTCACCCGCACGCGCCCGCCGTGGTCCGTCGGACGGCCCACGGCGGGCGGGTGCGCGGGGTCAGCCGAGGGGCAGGTCGAGGTACGCCTCGGTGCCGGCGGCGGAGCCGACGCTCAGGGTGGCGAGGGCGGGGTTGTCGTCGGAGTAGAGCGCGTCCTTGGCGTTGATCACGAGCATGACCTTGTGGCCGGCCGGGATGTCGTACGAGGCGGCCTGGAGCTTCCAGGACGCCTCGACGGGCTGTCCGGCCGTCACCCCGGCGGCGTTGGTCTCCTCGACGTACGAGAGCGGCGAACGCTCCGTCGCCCAGGCCCGTACGTCGTCCAGGTTGCGGCCCGCGCGGAAGTCGTCCAGGAGCTGCCGGGTGGCCGGGTCGAACGTCCGCTCCTCCGGGCCGCCGGTGAACTTCGACAGCGCGTCGACGGCGGCCAGGTGCCGGGTGTCGTTGCCGAGCAGCGCCTCGGCCAGGTCGCCCCGGGTGCTGAGCGCCACCACCGCGTCGACCCGGCCGGGTCGTGGGCGGCCACGAGCCGGCTGATGCCCGACCCGTAGGACTCGCCGAGGAACGCGACCTTGCCCGGGCCGAAGTGCTGCTGCGCGTAGTCGATCACCGTGGAGCCGCGGCGCCCAGCCGAGCGGCGTCCACCCGGCGGGCACGATGACGACCGGGCGCGGCTCGTCGCCCTTGAGCCTGAGGGTGAACGCCGAGAGCTTGATGCCGTCGTCGGCGGTGATCCACGGGAAGCCGATGGCGGTCCTGTCCCGCACCTGGCCGACCAGCTCCTGCAGCTCCGCGGGCAGCAGCACCTGCCCGGTGGAGCGGCCCCGTCCCGCACCCGCGCGCCGATCTGCGCGTTCACCGGAAGGAAAGACGCCCGGTGGCAGAGGCTTGACGGGACCGGGGAAGAACCACACCCCCGCCCCGGTTGGTGGAAGCGTGAACGATTTCGGGTTCGAAGCGGTCAGGACGGTGGACGTCGTCGTCATAGGCGCCGGACAGGCGGGGCTCTCGGCCGCCTTCCACCTGCGGCGCACCGGCCTGGAGCCGGACCGCGACTTCGTCGTCCTGGACCACGCCCCCGCGCCGGGCGGCGCCTGGCAGTTCCGCTGGCCGTCCCTGACGTACGGCAAGGTCCACGGGATGCACGCGCTGCCCGGCATGGAGCTGACCGGTGCCGATCCCGCGCGCCCCTCCTCGGAGGTGATCGGCGCGTACTTCGACACGTACGAGCGGACCTTCGGCCTGCGGGTCCACCGGCCCGTGGACGTCACGGCCGTCCGGGAGGGCGGGGGCGGACGGCTCCGGGTCGAGACCTCGGAGGGCGTGTACGCGACGCGGGCCCTGATCAACGCGACGGGCACCTGGGACCGTCCGTTCTGGCCGCGCTACCCGGGGCAGGAGACGTTCCGGGGCCGTCAGTTGCACACCTCCGGATACCCGGGGCCCGAGGAGTTCGCCGGGCGGCGGGTGCTCGTCGTGGGCGGCGGGGCCTCCGGCACCCAGCACCTCATGGAGATCGCCGAGGTCGCCGCGGAGACGGCCTGGGTGACCCGGCGCGAGCCCGTCTGGCGCGAGGGTGACTTCGGCGAGGCCGAGGGCCGCGCGGCCGTCGCGCTGGTCGAGGACCGGGTGCGGCGCGGACTGCCGCCGCAGAGCGTCGTCTCGGTCACCGGGCTTCCCCTGAACGACGCGATCCGCACGGCACGCGCGCGCGGGATCCTGGACCGGCTCCCGATGTTCGACCGGATCACCCCGACCGGGGTGGCCTGGGACGACGGCCGGACCGTCGACGTGGACGTCATCCTGTGGGCGACCGGCTTCCGGCCGGCGATCGACCACCTGACACCGCTGCGGCTCCGGGAGCCGGGCGGCGGCATCCGGGTGGAGGGCACGCGCGCGGTACGGGACGAGCGCGTCCACCTCGTCGGCTACGGGCCCTCGGCCTCGACGATCGGCGCCAACCGGGCCGGCCGCGCGGCCGTCTCCGACATCCGCCGCCTGCTGCGCCGCGAACCGGTGGCCGCGCCGGCCGGCTGAGCCGCCCGGTCAGCGCCTCTCGGCGTCCCGGTTGGCGTTGAACTCGGCGACGTTCGCCTGGTGGGCCGTGTAGTCGGCGGTGAACCGGGTGTCCCCCGGGGCCACCGTGACGAAGTAGAGCCAGTCGCCGTCCGCCGGACGGATCACGGCGTCCATGGCCTCGTCCCCCGGATTCCCGATGGGCGTCGGCGGCAGCCCCTTTCGCGCGTAGGTGTTGTACGGGCTCTCGGACTTCATGTCCTCGTGGCTCGTGTCCACGGTGCTGCGGCCGAGCCCGTAGTTGAGCGTCGAGTCCATCTGGAGCGCCATGCCCCGGGCGAGCCGGTTGTGGACGACGCGGGCCACCTTCGCCATGTCCTCCGGGTTGTCGGCCTCGGCCTGCACGATGCTGGCGGCGACGACCGTCTCGTACACGCTGAGTCCGCGCGCCCGCGCCCCCTCGGCGATCCGCGCCGTGCCGTAGTGCCTGCCCGCGGTGTCTGCCATGAAGCGCAGCAGCGCCTCCGGGGTGGTGGTCGAGAGCACCGGATACGTCGCGGGGAACAGGTATCCCTCGGGGTTGCCGCCGGCCGTGGCGGGCAGCGGCAGGACGCCGGGGGTGGTGGCGGTCTTCCGCGCGGTGCCGTCGGGCAGGTGGAGGGCCCGGTCGACGGCCGTGTAGACCTGGCCCGCCCGCCAGCCCTCCGGGACGAGGAGGGTGCGGGGCTGTTCGACGGCCGGTTCGTCGCGGGTGAGCAGCAGCGGTACGGCGACGGTGGCGGTCACGGTGAGGACGGCACCCAGGAGCAGCGCGAGCCGGCCGCGCCGGGTGAGACGGCCGCGGCGGGGCGGTCGGGGCAGTGAGGGGCGGCGGGGACGGCGCGGGGGCGCGTACGGGGACGGCGGCCGGTACGTCATGGCCGCACGCTAACCCGGTCCGTGCGCGATTCCGGGGAACCCCGCACGCGGCGGCGCCGCCGGCCCCCTGGGACGGGGGACCGACGGCGACGGGCACTGCGATCGTCAGACGAGCCAGCCCAGGAAGTGGAGGACGCCGGCGAGCAGGTTGGTGATGACGTTCATGGTGGTGCTTCTCCTCTTACAGGTACATCAGTGGGACGGTGCGGTCGCGGTCTGCAGCCCGTCGCTCGCACTCCGTAATCTTCCGATGCCGTCGGGGAGCGGGGCAACGAATCCCGGCACGATCACACGTTCTGGGGAACAACCGCTCCCACGTTCGCCTGTTCGGTACAGGCGTCCCGGCGGACCAGGTCCGCGTACCGCCCGTCCCGGGCGAGCAGCTCCTCGTGCGTCCCGCGCTCGGCGATCCCGCCCCCCTCCAGGACGATGATCTGGTCGGCGTCGCGGACGGTGGAGAGCCGGTGCGCGATGGTGACGGTGGTGCGGCCCGCCGACAGGGCGTCGATGGCGCTCTGCACGGCCTGCTCGGTCCGGGTGTCGAGGGCGCTGGTCGCCTCGTCGAGGATCAGCACGGGCGGATCGCGCAGGATGGTGCGCGCGATGGCGAGGCGCTGCTTCTCGCCGCCCGAGAAGCGGTAGCCGCGCTCGCCGACCAGGGTGTCGTACCCCTCGGGGAGCGAGGCGATGTGGTCGTGGATCTGGGCGGCGCGGGCGGCGGCCTCGATCTCCTCGTCGGTGGCGTCCGGCTTGGCGAAGCGCAGGTTGTCGGCGACGGAGGCGTGGAAGAGGTACGTCTCCTGGGAGACGACGCCGACGGCGCGTGCGAGGGTGTCGAAGTCCAGGTCGCGCACGTCGACCCCGTCGAGGGTGACCCGGCCGCCGGTGACGTCGTACAGCCGGGGCACGAGGTAGCTGAGGGTGGACTTGCCCGAGCCGGTGGGGCCGACGACGGCCAGGCTGCCGCCGGCGGGCACGGTCAGGTCGATGCCGTCCAGGGTCGGGCGGCCCTGCCCCTCCGGGTCGTAGTGGAACACGACCTTCTCGAAGGACACCTCGCCGCGGATCTCCGGCAGCCGGACCGGCTCCTCGGGCTCGGTGATGTCGACGGGCAGGTCGAGGTACTCGAAGATGCGCTGGAAGAGCGCGAGGGACGTCTGCACCTGCACGCCGGTGGAGAGCAGGCTCACGGCGGGCCGGAAGAGGCCCTGCTGGAGCGAGACGAAGGCGACGAGCGTGCCCAGCGAGATCTCCGAGCCGCCCGAGCCGAGCGCGATGCCGGCGGCCCAGTAGATCAGGGCGGGCATGGCGGCCATGACGATGCCGATGGTGGACATCCGCCACCGTCCGGCCATGGAGGAGCGCACTTCGAGGTCGACGAGGCGCTCGGACTCCTCGGCGAAGGACCGGGTCAGCGAGTCGGCGCGGCCCATGGTGCGGCCGAGCAGGATGCCGCTGACCGAGAGGGACTCGGTGACGGTCGCGGCCATGGAGGCCATCTGCTTCTGGCGCTGGGTGGTGATCCTCTTGCGCTCGCGGCCGACGCGACGGCTGATCCAGACGAAGACGGGCAGCAGGAGCAGCGAGACGAGCGTGAGGCGCCAGTCGAGGGCGAGCATGGCCACGACGGTGGCGACGACGGCGGTCAGGTTGGAGACGAGGGACGTGGCCGTGGAGGTCACGGTCGCCTGCATGCCGCCGATGTCGTTGGCGATGCGGGACTGGACCTCGCCGGTCCGCGTGCGTGTGAAGAAGGCGAGCGGCATGCGCTGGAGCTGCTCGTAGACCCCGGTGCGCAGGTCGTGCATGACGCGCTGGCCGACGGTGGTCGAGATGAGGGTCTGGAGCACACCGAAGACGCTGGTCAGAACCGCGGTGGCGATCATGCCGAGGGCGAGCAGGCTGAGCAGCCCGGTGCGGCCCTGGGGGATGGCGACGTCCAGGATCTCCCGGAGGAGGAACGGCGAGGCGACCGAGACGAGCGAGGCGGCGCCGACCAGGAGGCCGACGAGCGCGAGGCGCGCGCGGTAGGGGCGGAAGAGCCGCAGGATCCGCCGCACCTGGGCGGGCTCCTGGGGCTGGCCGGAGTCGCGGGGCGGGGGCGTCCAGTCGGACTGGTCGTGGGGGCGCATGGGCTCCTTCGAAAGGATCGACGGTCGATGAGACCATAGCTCATTGTTACCTATGCTCACAATGAACATGGTCCTGATATTGTTCCCGCATGAGCACCTCCGACCGTCCGAGCAGTTTCGACCGTCCGAGCGGGACCGATGGCCCGAGCGGGACCGGCCGTCCGAGCGGGACCGACACCGACGGGCTCCTCGCCGAGCAGCTGCTGCGCCTCACCCGGCGCCTGCACCGCATCCAGAAGCGCCACCTGGAGCCGGTCGGGATCACGCCCGCGCAGTCCCGGCTGCTGCGCATGGTCGCGCACTTCGGCGAGCCGCCCCGGATGGCCGACCTCGCGGCCCGCCTGGAGGTCGTCCCGAGGGCCGTGACCAGTCTCGTCGACGGCCTGGAGGCGGGCGACCGGGTGCGCCGCGTGCCCGACCCGAGCAACCGCCGGGTGGTGCGCATCGAGCTCACGGACACGGGCCGCGCCACGCTGCGCGCGCTGCGCAGCGCGCGCCGGGCCGCCGCAGAGGACATCCTTGCTCCATTGACCGTCGAACAGCGCGAGGTGCTCGAAGGTCTGCTGTCCGCCCTGGTCGACCCCGGCCCGGAGCGCGGCTGCTGACCCGCCGGGCACGGGGACGCGCCGAAGGGGAGCCGACAGATGCCGCTGCTCGAACCCGACCCGCGGGCCCTCCGTCCCGGCACGAAGCGGACCCCCGCCCCCGACCGCGTGCCGGAGCTCCAGGCCCGCGGCACGCCGCGGCGGCTGCGCGAGGAGCTCACCGAGCTCCTCGGGCCGGGGAAGGTCCTGTCGAAGATCTCCGACCTGGTGCGCTACGCCTCGGACGCGAGCCCGTACCGCTTCGTCCCGCAGGTCGTCGTGGTCGCCGAGGACATCGACGACATCTCCACCGTCCTGTCGTACGCCCACGGCAAGGGCCGCGAGGTGGTCTTCCGGGCCGCCGGGACCAGCCTCAACGGACAGGCGCAGGGCGAGGACGTCCTCGTGGACGTGCGCCGTCACTGGGCGGGCGTCGAGGTCCTGGACGGCGGGGCGCGGGCCCGGATCCGGCCCGGCACCACCGTGGTGCGGGCCAATGCCGCGCTCGCCCCGCACGGGCGGGTCCTGGGGCCCGATCCGGCGAGCGCGATCGCCTGCACGATCGGCGGGGTCGTCGCCAACAACGCCTCGGGCATGACGGCCGGCACCACCCGGAACTCGTACCGGACCGTCGCCTCCCTCACCGTCGTGCTGCCGAGCGGGACCGTGGTCGACACGGCGGACCGGCAGGCCGACGAGGAGCTCGCGCGCGCCGAGCCGAGGCTGTGCGCGGAGCTGATGGCGCTGAAGGCGGAGATCGAGGCGGACGCCGGACTGACCGCCCGGATCCGCGCCAAGTACGCCATCAAGAACACCAACGGCTACCGGCTCGACGCCTTCCTCGACGGCGACACCCCGGTGCGGATCCTGCGCGGTCTGATGGTCGGCTCCGAGGGCACCCTCGGCTTCATCTCCGAGGTCGTCTTCGACACCGTGCCGCTGGACCGCGAGGTGTCGACGGCCCTGCTCTTCTTCCCCTCGCTGCCGACCGCCGCCGCGGCCGTGCCCCTGTTCAACGAGGCCGGGGCGCTGGCCGTCGAGCTGATGGACGGGAACACGCTGCGGGCCTCGGTGAGCGTGGCGGGCGTGCCCGCCGACTGGGCGGAGCTGCCGAAGGAGACGGCGGCGCTCCTGGTCGAGTTCCGGGCCCCGGACACCCCGGCCCTGGAGGCGTACGAACGGGCGGCGCGGGCCGTGCTCGACGGCCTCTCCACGGTCGCCCCGGTGGCGTCCGTGGAGAACGCCTTCACCCGGGACCCGAAGCGGATCTCCGGCTACTGGAAGGCCCGCAAGGCCTTCGTGACGGCCGTCGGCGGTTCCCGTCCCTCCGGTACGACCCTGATCACCGAGGACTTCGCGGTGCCGCCGGACCGGCTCGCGGAGGCCTGCGAGGCGCTGCTCGGCCTCCAGGAACGGCACGGCTTCGACGCCGCCGTGGCGGGCCACGCCGCTCACGGCAACCTCCACTTCCTGCTCGCCTTCGACGCGGCCGACCCCTCCGACGTCCAGCGGTACGCGGCCTTCATGGACGAGTTCTGCAAGCTGACCGTGGAGCGCTTCGACGGCTCGCTGAAGGCGGAGCACGCCACCGGCCGCAACATCGCGCCGTTCCTGGAGCTGGAGTGGGGGACGAAGGCGACCGACCTGATGTGGCGCATCAAGGAGGCCGTCGACCCCGCCGGTGTGCTCGCCCCGCGGATCGTCCTGGACCGCGACCCGCAGGCCCATCTGCGCGGCCTGAAGACCATCCCGGCCGTGGAGCGGATCGCCGACCCCTGCATCGAGTGCGGCTTCTGCGAACCGACGTGTCCCAGCCACGACCTGACGACCACTCCGCGCCAGCGGATCGTGCTGCGCCGGGAGATGATGCGCCAGTCCGACGGCTCCCCCGTCGAGACCCGGCTCCTGGAGTCGTACGGGTACGACGCCGTCGACACCTGCGCCGGCGACTCCACCTGCAAGCTGGCCTGCCCGGTAGGGATCGACACGGGGGCGCTCATGAAGGAGTTCCGGCACGAGCGGCACTCGCCGCGCGAGGAGCGGATCGCCGCCCTGGCCGCGCGGAACTTCCGTGCCGTGGAGGCCTCCGCGCGGCTCGCGGTCGCCGCCGCGGACCGGATCGGCGACCGCGTCCTGGGATCGGTGACGGGCGTCGCCCGCCGGGCCGTCCGTCCCGACCTCGTCCCCGAGTGGCTGCCGGAGATCCCGGGCGCCGCGGCGCGGCGGCTGCCCCGCACCCACCGTCCCGCGGCGGTCGCCGTCTACTACCCGGCCTGCGTGAACCGCGTCTTCGGCGGCCCGGACGGCGAGCCGGGGCCCTCGCTCCCGGAGGCCGTCGTCACGGTGTCCGCGCGGGCCGGGCGCCCGGTGTGGATCCCCGACGACGTGGCCGGCACGTGCTGCGCGACGATCTGGCACTCCAAGGGGTACGAGCGGGGCAACGAGATCATGGCGAACCGGATCGTCGAGGCCGCCTGGGGCTGGACGGCCGGCGGGAAGCTGCCGCTCGTGGTGGACGCCTCCTCGTGCACCCTCGGGATCGCGCACGAGGTGGTGCCGTACCTGACGGAGGACAACCGTGAACTGCACGCCGAACTGACCGTGCTCGACTCGCTGGTGTGGGCGGCGGACGAGCTGCTCCCCCGGCTCGACGTGCGGCGCCGCGTCGCCTCGGCCGTGGTCCATCCGACCTGCTCGATGCGGCACCTGGGCGACGAGGACCGGCTCACCGCGCTCGCCGGGGCCTGCGCGGAGGAGGTCGTCGTCCCCGCCGACGCGGGCTGCTGTGCCTTCGCCGGGGACCGGGGCATGCTGCACCCGGAGCTGACGGCCTCGGCGACGGCTCGGGAGGCGGCCGAGGTCACGGCCCGGCCGTTCGACGCGCACCTCTCGGCCAACCGCATGTGCGAGATCGGGATGGACCGGGCGACGGGCCGGAGCTACGGATCGGTGCTGCTCGCCCTGGAGCGCGCCACCCGCCCCTGACCGTCCCCCGCGGACAGGCCCCCTCACCCCTACGGTGAGGGGGCCTTCGTATGTTCGGGTGATCATCCGCGGCCGGTGCGGCCGGGCGGACGAACCGGAACAGTACAGTCCAACCACCCGTCAGCAGGGAGGTTCCATGGACGACCAGACACCGCGCCCGCCGAGCCGTCGCACGGTCCTCAGGACCACGGCGGGAGCGGCCGGAGCCGGGCTCGGCATCGCCGCCACGAGCGGGCGGACCGCCCAGGCCGCCGAAGGGTCCGCCCGGGCGCCGGAGGCCACGGCCGTGCCGAAGCGCCGGGGCGCCACCATGGCCGGGGTTCCGTTCGAGCGCCGCTCCACGGTCCGGATCGCCCTCGTCGGGCTCGGCAACCGCGGTGCCGGAATGATCGGCAACTTCCTCGCCCTCCCCTGGGTCCGGGTGGTCGCCGTCTGCGACCCGGTGCGCGGGAAGGCCGAGCGGGCCTCCGCGGCGGTCGTCGCTGCCGGACAGCCCGCCCCCGCGCTGTACACCAACGGCGAGGACGACTACGAGAACCTCTGCACCCGCACCGACGTCGACTTCGTGTACGTGGCGACCCCCTGGGACAGCCACTTCGCGATCGCCCGGTCGGCGATGCTGAACGGCAAGCACGTCGGCGTGGAGTGTCCGGCCGCGATGGAGCTCGCCGAACTGTGGGAGCTCGTCGACCTGTCGGAGCAGACCCGACGCCACTGCATGCAGCTGGAGAACTGCTGCTACGGGCGGAACGAGATGCGGGTGCTGCGGATGGCGCACGCGGGGAGGTTCGGGGAGCTGCTGCACGGCGCGGGGGCGTACAACCACGACCTGCGCGGCCTGATGTTCGATCCCAAGTACTACGAAGGGCCCTGGCGCCGCCTGTGGCACACCCGGCTCCGCGGGGACCTCTACCCGAACCACGGCTTCGGCCCGGTCGCCACCTACATGGACATCAACCGGGGCGACCGGGTGGTGAGCATCAGCAGCTTCGGCACGCCGGCGCTCGGGCTCGCCGAGTACCGCGCGGCGCACATGCCGTCCGGCGACCCCAGCTGGAAGGAGACGTACGTCGAGAGCGACCGGACGATCAGCGTGGTCCGGACGGCCAAGGGCCGGCTGATCCGCCTGGAGCACGACGTCTCCACCCCGCACCCGTACAGCAGGATCAACAGCCTGGGCGGCACGCGCGGGGTCTTCGAGGACTACCCGGCCCGGATCTATCTGGAGCCGGACCACAAGGACGACGTGTGGGGCGACTTCTCTGCGTACGCGGCCGAGTTCGACCACTGGCTGTGGAAGGAGCACGCGAACCCGCCGGGCGGCCACGGCGGCATGGACTACATCATGGTCTACCGCCTGATGCAGTGCCTCCAGCTGGGCCTGCCGCCGGACTTCGACGTGTACGACGCCGCCACCTGGACGGCTCCGGTGCCGCTCAGCCACGCCTCGATCAAGGCGGACGGCGCGGCGCAGGAGATCCCCGACTTCACGCGCGGCGCGTGGCAGAACGCCCGGTCGGGCGTGGACTCGGCGAAGCCCGCCTGACCCCCGGCGCCCCGTGCCCGGCCCCGGCTCTCCCGAGCGGGGCCGGGCACCGTGCCGTCAGCAGCGCCGCAGGTCCTGGGTGACCGTCCCCTGGACGGTCGTCAGGGACCGGTCGTGGCAGCCGCCGGAGCCGTACAGCCGGTAGCGCTCGCTCGTGGTGCCGACCGCGTGCCGCTGGTCGCGGGGCACGCCGGTGGTGTACGTGGCGTCCCCGGTGTACGTGTCGTCGAGCCGCGACCAGGAGAGCCGCCGTCCGTCGCGCAGGACGACGGTGTCGGCGCGGTCCCCGAGGGTGAGGACGGTCCGCAGCCGGTCGCCCGCGCCGATCGTGGTCTCGCCGTCCATGGTGTACGAGCGGTCGGTGCGGGTGACGGTCCGGCCGCTGGTCACGGTCTCCCGGTCGGTCCAGCGCGCGGTGAGCGCGTCAGGGTTCTCGTCCTGGCCCCAGCGGTGCACGATGTCGCTGGTGACGGTCCTGCTCACGGTGGTGTCGACCCTGCCGTGCGAGGTGTTCAGGTGCCCGGCGACGGTGAGCCGGTGGTGCGCCTCCGTGTCGACGCGCTCCGGCGAACCCGCCGTGTACACCGCGGAGTTGTACGGGGCGCTCTCCTCGTGGCGGTCGAGGCCTCCGCTGACGACCCGGCTGCCCTCGTCCTGCCAGAGCAGCACGTTGGTGGGGACCGACCAGCCGCTCAGACCGGCGGGGACCCCGGCGACCGAGACCTCCACGCGGTGGGCGTTCCCGTCGTTGAGGAGGGCGGCGAAGGGCGTCAGGTCGTAGACGACCGGCTGGACGTCGAAGGCGCGCGGCCCCGGGGTGACGTACCAGAGGAACGGATTGGACCAGCCGCCCGTCCAGACCGTCGGGAAGGGTGCGGCGATGCCCGCGAGCCGGCCGTCGACGGAGACCCGGACCTCGCGGTGGGGTCCGTCGGTCGCCCGGCAGGAGTAGGGGGCGGTGTCCGGGACGGAGAGGTACCAGTACTCCTCGCAGCCGCCGCCCGACCCGGTGGCGTACACCTCGGCGAGGACGCGTTCGGTGTTGCGCGGGGTGGTGAGGGTGGCGCCGGTGAGCGGGAGGACCCGGTCGGGGGTGCCGGCGGCGGGCTTCACCCGGCCCTGTGCGGTGTGGAAGGTGAGGGTGACGCGGACGTCGATGACACCGGTGTACGTCTCGTTCACGACATTGCCGATGAGCATCTCGACGGGCTGCGGGCGGCTGAGGGTGTCGCGGTAGCGGGTGACGTCCTTCTCGACCGACCAGGCGATGCCGTCGGGCGAGGGCTGGGGCGTGGAGGTGCGGAGGATCTCCACGCCGCCGACGGAGAGGTGGCCGAGCCGGTCGTACTGGCGGCCCTTCACCTTTCCTTCCAGGCGCAGGACGACCTTGTTCCAGCGGGTGCCGCACTCCTTCGGCGGGGTGTAGTCCCCCTGGTAGGGGGTGAAGTCGCGGAACTGTGCGGTGGCGAGGGTGACCTCGCAGCTGCGGGTTCCGGGGGTGTCGACGGCCGGGGAGGCGGTGACCGGGTCGTGCCAGTCGCTGGTGAACTCGGCGGGCGGCGTCGGGCCGTTCGGACCGTCGGCGGCGGCCGGGTGGGCGGTGAACAGCGCTCCGGCGGCGAGCACCAGAGCACCGATCACGCTCGTGATCTTGAGTGATCTCATGGGCCGGAAGTGAAGCGCGGTCATGCTGCGTGGTCCAGAGGACGATGAGCGGACATGGCGCGATCTGTTCCCCCGTGGGGAAATTCGATTGCCGCTCCGCGGCGGAAAAGCGAACCTTGCACGGTTTCCCCCTCGTCCTCGGACACCGCCGTCGCACACCACCGGCGCGCGATCCCCCGAACAGACCCGGAGATCCTGGGCAGCCATGCAGATTCGAGATCTTCCCTATGCCGACCCGGGGGTCCCCGATGTCCGTTCGGGCACCCGGTTCCTCCTCTGGCTCGGCCGTCAACAGCTCGCCGGGCAGGTGAAGTGCCTGCTGTGGGGTCTGCTGCACCATCTCGGCATCGCCGGTCTGCCGCTCGGCGTCGGCCTCGCCGTCCAGGCGGTCGTGGACCACGACGGCGGGCGGCTCGCGCTCGCCGGGGTCCTGCTCGTGGTCCTCGGATCCGCGATCGCCGCCGGTGACGTGATGCTCCACCGCACCGCCGTCACCAACTGGATCACCGCGGCCGCCCGGGTGCAGCAGCTCCTCTCCCGCAAGACCGCCGAGCTCGGCTCCGTCCTGACCCGGCGCGTCGCCGCGGGCGAGGTCGTCGCCGTGTCGACGGGTGACGTGGAGCGGATCGGATGGTTCGTCGAGGCGCTGTCCCGGTTCGCCGCGGCGGCCGTCACCCTGGTGATCATCTGTGTGGGCCTCGTCGTCTACCAGCCGGCCCTGGGGGTCGTCGTCGCCGCCGGCATCCCGGTCCTCGCGCTCGCCGTGCTGCCTCTGCTCCCCCGCGCGACCCGCCGGGCGGACGTCCAGCGCGAGAAGGCGGGCCGGGCCACCGAGCTGGCCTCGGACACGGTCGCCGGGCTCCGGGTGCTGCGCGGCATCGGCGGCGAGGAGCTGTTCCTCGGCCGCTACCGCGCCGCGTCCCAGGAGGTCCGCCGGGCCGCCGTGCACAGCGCGCGGATGTGGGCGCTGATCGCCGCGATCCAGGTCGTGCTGCCGGGCCTGCTGCTCATCGCCGTGGTGGCGTACGGGACGAAGCTGGCGCTCGACGGGCGGATCGAGGTCGGCGAACTGGTCACGGTCTACAGCGCGGTGGCCCTCACCCATCACGCGCTGCGCAACTTCGAGGAGATCGCCCAGGCCTACTCCTTCTCGCGGCCGTCCGCGAAGCGCGCCGCCCGGGTCCTGGCCCTGGCCCGCACCACGACCACGGTCCCGGAGGTCCGGAAGGCCGCCGGGACCGGGGCCGGCGGTGACCTCTACGACCCGCTGACCGGGCTGCGTGCCCCGGCCGGCGTCTTCACGGCCGTGGTCTGCGGTGATCCCGACGTGGCCGGGCGGCTCGCCGACCGGCTCGGCGGGCACCCGGCCGAGGCGGAGGCCGGCCACACCTCGGTGCTCCTCGGCGGGGTGCCGCTCGACGAGCTGTCGCTGGCGGACGCCCGTGGTGTCGTGCTCGTCCAGGACAAGGAACCGGTCCTGCTGTCGGGCACCCTCCGCGAACTGCTGGACGTGCCCGCATCGGGCGCGGTCCGGGCCGAGGAGGCGCTCGCCGCCGCCCGGTGCGACGACGTCCTCGACGCCCTCGCGCAGGCCTCGGCCGACTCCGGCGGCGACCCGATGCGCACCCGCATCACCGAGCGGGGCCGCTCGCTGTCCGGCGGCCAGCGCCAGCGGCTCGCGCTGGCCCGGTCCCTGGTCGCCGACCCGGAGGTGCTCGTCCTCGACGAGCCGACCTCGGCGGTCGACGCGCACACCGAGGCCGCCGTCGCCGCCGGGATCGCGGAGCTGCGCAGGACCAGGACCACGGTGGTCCTCGCCTCCTCGCCGCTGCTCCTGGACCGCGCCGACCGGGTCGTCCTGGTCGACGAGGGACAGGCGGTCGCCGTCGGCACCCACCGCGAACTGCTCGCCGGCGAGCCCCGCTACCGCGCGGTGGTCACCCGCGAGACGGACGAGGAACTGGCCACGGCCGGCGGCCCCGCCGGCGAACTCGAAGCACTGGAAGGGGAATCGGCATGATCGGCCTGGCGCCGCCGGAGTACGACCCGGCGGCCCCGAAGACGGCGACGACGCTGCCCGTCGCCGGGTCCGCCACCGTCCGCGGCTACGTCCGCGAGCTGCTGAGGCGGCACCGCCGGGCGTTCGCGCTGCTCATCGGAGTGAACGCGGTCGCCGTGACCGCCTCGATGGCCGGCCCGTACCTGCTCGGTTCGGTGGTGGACGGTCTCGCGGACGGGGCCCGTGACCTCCATCTGGAGCGTACGGTCGCGCTGTTCGCCGGCGCGCTGCTCGTCCAGACCGTGTTCACGCGGCTCGTCCGGCTGCGCGGCGCGATGCTCGGCGAGGAGATGCTCGCGGACCTGCGCGAGGACTTCCTGGTGCGCGCGGTCGGCCTGCCGCCGGGCGTCCTGGAGCGGGCCGGGACGGGCGATCTGCTCTCCCGGATCACCACGGACGTCGACCGGCTCGCGAACGCGATGCGCGAGGCCGTGCCCCAGCTGGCCATCGGCGTCGTCTGGGCGGGGCTGCTGCTCGGCGGCCTCGCGCTGACCGCGCCGCCGCTCGCGCTCGCCGCGCTCCTGGCGGCGCCGCTGCTCGTCGTGGGCGCCCGGTGGTACTTCAGGCGGGCGCCGTCCGCGTACCGCTCGGAGTCCGCGGGGTACGCGGCGGTGGCCGCCGCGCTCGCCGAGACGGTCGACGCGGGCCGTACGGTCGAGGCGCACCGCCTCGGCGCGCGGCGGATCGCCCTGTCGGACCGGCGGATCTCGGAGTGGGTCGCGTGGGAGAGGTACACGCTCTTCCTGCGCTCGGTGCTCTTCCCCGTCGTCAACCTCACCCATACGACGGTGCTGTGCGCGGTCCTCCTGCTCGGCGGGGTGTTCGTGCTCCAGGGGTGGATCGACGTGGGGCAGCTGACGACGGGCGCGCTGCTCTCGCAGATGCTCGTGGACCCGATCGGGATCGTGCTCCGCTGGTACGACGAACTCCAGGTCGCGCAGGTGTCGCTGGCCCGCCTCGTCGGCGTCCGGGACATCGAGCCCGACGCGGGCGACCGGGAGGTACGGCCGGAGGGCCGGGCGGTGCGGGCGGACGAGGTCCGGTTCGGCTACCGCGAGGGCGTCGACGTGCTGCACGAGGTGTCCCTGGACGTGGCGCCCGGCACCCGTCTCGCCCTGGTCGGCCCGTCCGGCGCGGGCAAGTCCACCCTGGGCCGGCTCCTCGCGGGGATCTACGCCCCGAGGTCGGGCTCGGTCACCCTCGGCACCGCCGAGCTGGCCCGGATGCCCGCCGAGCGGGTCCGCGAGCACGTGGCCCTGGTCAACCAGGAGCACCACGTCTTCGTGGGGTCCCTCCGCGACAACCTGCTGCTCGCCAGGAGCGGGGCCTCCGACACCGATCTGTGGGCGGCGCTCGCGGCGGTGGACGCGGAGGTCTGGGCCCGGGGTCTCGACGGGGGCCTGGACACCGAGGTCGGCTCGGGCGGCAGGTCCCTGACCCCGGCGCAGGCCCAGCAGATCGCGCTGGCCCGCCTCGTCCTCGCGGACCCGCACACCCTGGTCCTCGACGAGGCGACCTCGCTGCTCGACCCGCGCGCGGCCCGGCACCTGGAGCGCTCGCTCGGCCGGGTCCTGGAGGGCCGGACGGTCGTGGCCATCGCCCACAGGCTGCACACCGCGCACGACGCCGATCTGATCGCGGTGGTGGAGGCGGGCCGGATCAGCGAGCTCGGCAGCCACGAGGAACTGGTGGCGGCGGACGGCGCGTACGCGGCCCTGTGGCGGTCCTGGCACGGCTGACCCGCCGGGCGGGGGGGGAGGGACCGGGCCGGGCCGTCCTTCGACGGCCCGGCCCGGCGGTGTTCAGTAGCCGATCGTGAAGCGGCGCTGGACGAAGCGGGGCAGTTCCGCCTCGTCGACGAGGGCCACGGCCGCGTCCTCGGCCGAGACGCGGCTGCGCCCCTCGGCGTCCCGCACCGGCTGGTCCTCGCCGATGCGGAAGCGGCCGGTGCGGGTACCGGGGGCGATGTCCTCGGCGGGGCTGAAGTAGGTCCACCGGCGGTTCGAGACGCGCAGCACGTTCAGGGCGTCCCGGTGGCCACGAACGGCTGCCCCGTACTCACGGGGCAGACCCACCCCGTCGAGGGTCGCGTGGAGCCGGTCCTCCGCGTCGGCGAGGACCACTCCGGGTTCGACCTCCAGGCTGCCCGCCCCGCCGATCACGATCAGCCGGGTCCTGGGGTGGCTCTCCAGGGCCTTGAGCAGGGAACGTGCCGCGGTGGCGTAGACGCCGGCGTCGGCGATGGAGCGGCGCACGGTGTCCGCGAGGTCGCGGGACGCGTTCCCGGGCTGGAAGGCGCTGACGAGGACGTCGAGTCCGGGCAGGGCGGCGGCGACGGCTTCGGGGTCGAGCACGTCGAGGCTCGCCCAGGTGATGTTCGCGCGGGTCTCGCCGGCCGCCGCCTCCGTGGCGTCGCGGCTGAAGGCCCTGATGAGGTGCCCGCGTTCCAGTGCCTCCGCGACGACGCGGCTGCCGAGGGTGCCGGTGGCTCCGATGACTCCGATGTGCATGTCTCTCCCCTGTGATCACATCTGACGTGACGGCGTGCGAAAACTATACGCCGTGAAGTTCACAGCGTGCAGTTTCCATACGCCCACCAAGGAAGCGGTAAGGTGGCCGGATGAGCGGGACTTCGGAGACACGGACGGGGGCGGCTCCGGCCACCCGAGGACGCCGTGAGCGGCTACGGGCCGAGACGACGGCCGAGATCAAGGAAACGGCCCTGCGCCTGATGGCCTCGGGCGGCCCCGACGCGATCACCCTGCGGGCCATCGCCCGTGAGATGGGCATGACGGCCAACGCGATCTACGGCTACTTCGCCACCCGCGACGACCTGGTGACCGCCCTCATCGACGACGTGTACTCGGCGCTCGCCGACGCCGTCGAGTCGGCCTGGAGCGCCGCCGACGCCCAGGGCCCCGCTGCCCGGATCCTGGCCTGGGCCCGCGCCTTCCGCGCCTGGGCGCTGACGAACCCGGAGGGGTTCCGCCTCGTCTACGGCGACCCCGTGCCGGGCTACCGGGCCCCCGAGGCAGGTCCCGCCCCGGACGCGGCCCGCCGGGTGTGCACCGGGCTCGCCGGGCTCGCGGCGGCGGCCTGGCCCCACGCCGAACCCCTCTACCGGGACAGCGCGTTCACCTGGTCCGACTTCGACACCGGACTCCTCGACAAGGTGCGTCCGGCCTTCCCCGAGCTGCCGCCCGCCGGTGTCGCGCTCGCCCTGCGCCTCTGGGGGCACCTGCACGGGCTCGTGGCCCTGGAGGTGTACGGGCATCTGGGCCGCCAGACGGCGAGCCCGGACAAGCTCTTCGAGGAGGAGCTGGCGCGGCTGGTGACCGCCCTCGGGGTCCCGCGCGACAGGGCCTAGAGGAAGCCGAGGGCCGAGGCTCCGCCGACTCCGCCGAGGAGCATGAAGGCGGGCATCAGGACCTTGAGCTCGACCCAGCTGCCGGCCCGGAAGCGCATGCCCTTGGGCGGACCGATCGGGTACCAGCGCTTGCGGCCGACGGGGATGGGCCACAGGATCGGGCAGCCGGAGACGGTCAGGGCGTCACCGATGTCGTGCACGAGGGCGCCGAGGACGATCGGCAGGCCGAGCCACAGGTACTCCTGGCCGGGGCCGGTGAAGAACCAGTCCGAGCCGTTGCCGGGCTTGTCGAGGACGCCCGCGAGGATCCAGGCGCTGGTGGCGCCGAGCAGCCACACCAGGACGTCGCTGGACATCCGGGCGGCCCGCCAGAGCAGGCCCTCCACGGCGAGGACCAGATGCACGAAGAGGATCGCGAGGACGGCCCAGCGGCCGCCGGTGACGGCCGCGACGGAGGCCCCGCCACCGATGAGGACCGCCCAGAGCCAGGTGTGGGTGAGGGTCCGGTGACCGCCGGACCTGCGGGGGTCGGCGGAGGAGCGGGTGGCCTTGTAGACGGCGTACGACAGCTTGTCGACGATCTCACACAGGCCCCGGGAGACCGGTCCGAAGGCGCGGGAGATGGTGGCCGACTTGTGGTCGAGGTCGGGCGCGAGGGCGGCACCCGCGCAGATGAGCGCGCCGACCACGAGAACCGGCCAGGGCATCGGGTGGTCGAAGGCGGCGGCGGCCGCTCCGACGCCCAGCCAGGCCGCCGCTCCGGACAGCGAGTGCGCCGGTCCCATCATGGTTGACCCGCCCCGTTTCTCCCCTGCCGGCGCCCAGTTGACGACCGGTCGACGGACGAGCCTATCGTCCGTGATCAAGACTGCTGATGGCCGGTTCCCTCATCCGAGCGGAATGCGGGCAAGATGGGGGCGTGACCCTTATCGATCAGCTGCCGCCGACCGCCGACCCCGACGCCCTCTTCGAGGCCTTCTCCTCCTGGGCCGAGGACCGGGGCATCACGCTCTACCCGGCCCAGGAAGAGGCGCTGATCGAGGTCGTCTCCGGGGCGAACGTGATCTTGTCCACACCCACCGGATCGGGAAAGTCGCTGGTCGCGGCGGGGGCACACTTCACCGCGCTCGCGAACGACCAGGTGACCTTCTACACCGCGCCGATCAAGGCGCTGGTGTCGGAGAAGTTCTTCGACCTGTGCAAGCTGTTCGGCACCGAGAACGTCGGCATGCTGACCGGCGACGCCTCCGTGAACGCGGACGCCCCGGTGATCTGCTGCACGGCGGAGGTGCTCGCCTCGATCGCCCTGCGGGACGGCAAGTACGCCGACATCGGCCAGGTCGTCATGGACGAGTTCCACTTCTACGCCGAGCAGGACCGCGGCTGGGCGTGGCAGATCCCGATCCTGGAGCTCCCCCAGGCGCAGTTCGTCCTCATGTCGGCGACGCTCGGCGACGTGTCGATGTTCGAGAAGGACCTGACCCGGCGCACGGGCAAGCCCACCTCGGTGGTCCGCTCGGCGACCCGGCCGGTGCCGCTGTCGTACGAGTACCGGCTGACGCCCATCACGGACACCCTGACCGAGCTCCTGGAGACCAAGCAGGCGCCCGTCTACATCGTGCACTTCACGCAGGCGCAGGCCGTCGAGCGCGCGCAGTCGCTGATGAGCATCAACATGTGCACGCGCGAGGAGAAGGACCAGATCGCCGAGCTCATCGGCAACTTCCGCTTCACCACCAAGTTCGGCCAGAACCTCTCGCGGTACGTCCGGCACGGCATCGGCGTGCACCACGCGGGCATGCTGCCGAAGTACCGGCGGCTCGTGGAGAAGCTCGCGCAGGCGGGTCTCCTGAAGGTGATCTGCGGGACGGACACCCTCGGCGTCGGCGTGAACGTGCCGATCCGCACGGTGCTCTTCACGGCCCTCACCAAGTACGACGGCAACCGGGTGCGGACCCTGCGCGCCCGTGAGTTCCACCAGATCGCGGGCCGGGCCGGGCGGGCCGGCTTCGACACGGCCGGTCTGGTCGTCGCCCAGGCCCCCGAGCACGTCATCGAGAACGAGAAGGCGCTCGCGAAGGCCGGCGACGACCCGAAGAAGCGCCGCAAGGTGGTCCGCAAGAAGGCCCCCGAGGGCTTCGTCGCCTGGAGCGACACCACCTTCGAGAAGCTGATCGGCGCCGAGCCGGAGCCGCTGACCTCCCGCTTCAAGGTCACCAACATCATGCTGCTCTCGGTGATCGCCCGTCCGGGCAACGCCTTCGAGGCGATGCGCAAGCTCCTGGAGGACAACCACGAGCCGCGCAAGGCGCAGCTGCGGCACATCCGCCGGGCCATCGCGATCTACCGCTCGCTGCTCGACGGCGGTGTGGTGGAGCAGTTGGACGAGCCGGACGCCGAGGGCCGCACGATCCGGCTGACGGTCGACCTCCAGCAGGACTTCGCGCTCAACCAGCCGCTGTCGACGTTCGCGCTCGCGGCCTTCGACCTGCTGGACCCGGAGTCCCCCTCGTACGCCCTGGACATGGTGTCCGTCGTCGAGTCGACGCTCGACGACCCGCGCCAGATCCTGGCCGCCATGCAGAACAAGGCGCGCGGGGAGGCCGTCGGGCAGATGAAGGCGGACGGCGTCGAGTACGAGGAGCGCATGGAGCGCCTCCAGGACATCTCGTACCCGAAGCCGCTGGAGGAGCTGCTCTGGCACGCGTACAACGTCTACCGGAAGTCGCACCCGTGGGTCGGCGACCACCCGGTGTCGCCGAAGTCGGTCATCCGTGACATGTACGAACGGGCCCTGACCTTCACGGAGTTCACCTCCTGGTACGAGCTGGCGCGGACCGAGGGCATCGTCCTGCGTTACCTGGCGAGCGCGTACAAGGCGCTCGACCACACCATCCCGGACGACCTGAAGACCGAGGACCTGGAGGACCTGATCGCCTGGCTGGGCGAGATGGTGCGGCAGGTGGACTCCTCGCTCCTCGACGAGTGGGAGCAGCTGGCGAACCCCGAGGTCCAGACGGCCGAGGAGGCCCAGGAGAAGGCCGACCAGGTCAAGCCGGTCACGGCGAACGCCCGCGCCTTCCGGGTCCTCGTGCGCAACGCGATGTTCCGCCGGGTGGAGCTGGCCGCCCTCGACAACGTCGACGCGCTGGGCGAGCTGGACGCCGAGTCCGGCTGGGACGCGGACGCGTGGGGCGAGGCGATGGACGCGTACTGGGACGAGTACGACGACCTGGGGACGGGTCCGGACGCGCGCGGCCCGAAGCTGCTCGCGATCGAGGAGGACGCGGCGCACGGGCTGTGGCGCGTCCGGCAGACCTTCGCCGACCCGAACGGCGACCATGGCTGGGGCATCAGCGCGGAGGTGGACCTGGCCGCCTCCGACGAGGAGGGCCGGGCGGTGGTCCGCGTGACGTCCGTCGGAGAGCTGTAGAGGAGTGCTGTGGTGACCAATCCCGCCGAGAGGCTCGTGGATCTGCTCGACCTGGAGCGGATCGAGGTCGACATCTTCCGCGGGCGCAGCCCACAGGAGTCGCTGCAACGGGTCTTCGGCGGGCAGGTCGCCGGGCAGGCCCTGGTGGCGGCCGGCCGCACCACGGAGGGTGACCGGCCCGTGCACTCGCTGCACGCGTACTTCCTGCGCCCGGGCCGGCCCGGGGTGCCGATCGTGTACCAGGTGGAGCGGGTGCGCGACGGGCGGTCGTTCACGACCCGGCGGGTCACGGCGATCCAGGAGGGGCGGACGATCTTCAACCTCACGGCCTCCTTCCACAAGCCGGAGGAGGGCGCCTTCGAGCACCAGCTGCCGCCGCGGCACCTGACCGACCCGGAGAGCCTGCCGAACCTCGCCGACGAGATCCGCGAGCACCTGGGCGCGCTGCCGGAGGCGCTGGAGCGGATGGCCCGGCGCCAGCCCTTCGACATCCGGTACGTGGACCGGCTGCGCTGGACCGCGGAGGAGGCCAGGGGCGCGGACCCGCGGAGCGCGGTGTGGATGCGGGCGGTGGGCCCACTGGGCGACGACCCGCTCGTCCACACCTGCGCCCTGACGTACGCCTCGGACATGACGCTCCTGGACGCGGTGCGGATCCCCGTCGAACCCCTCTGGGGCCCGCGCGGCTTCGACATGGCCTCGCTGGACCACGCGATGTGGTTCCACCGGCCGTTCCGGGCGGACGAGTGGTTCCTGTACGACCAGGAGTCCCCGATCGCCACGGGCGGCCGGGGACTCGCGCGGGGCCGGATCTACGACCGCGAGGGCAGGCTGCTGGTGTCGGTGGTCCAGGAGGGCCTGTTCCGGAAGCTGTGACCGGCCGTGGCCCTCCCGGGTCACTCGTACTCGGTGCCGCCCTTGCGGGTCAGGTAGGCCGGGCTGACCGCCTTGGCGATGGCCCGGCCGCCGGTGACCGGGCTGTACCGCTCGGTCGCGGTCCTGATGACGACGCCCTCCCGCAGGTGCGTCTGGCGGCCGGAGACGGTCTCCCGGCCGCTCGCGTGCGCGAGGACGGTGTCCAGGTCGTACGGCCCGGAGTGCAGCCGCGGGACGAGCGGGACCTCACCGGCGTCGAGGACGGTCTCCGGGTCGAACCAGCGGACCTGCCCGTCGATCTCGGCCGACACGTCGAAGAGGGCGTACCCGACGGTCTCGGAGCGGGCGTCGGCGCCGTAGGCGAGGTCCTGCACCCCGGAGCCGTACACCTCGCCGAAGAACCCCACCCGGCGGGCGCCGAGGCGCTTCGCGAGCCGTTCGGCGACGGCGGCGAGGCCGTGGCCGTGGACGGCGCGCCAGTACAGGTTGCGCGGGTCCTCGCGGAGGGCGAGGCCCTTCGCGCCGAACCCCTTCGAGGAGACCTGTACGCGCCCCTCCTCGGCGTGGAAGGTCAGCAGGCACGCGGTCCCGTGGAGCTTCTCCGTCAGGACGACGGGCTCGCCGGGCTCGAACACATCGGGATACCGCTGCAGGTTCTCGATGTCGACCCACGGCAGCAGGTCGGGCGCGGGCTCGACGTCCCCGCTCATGGTCGGCGGTATCGGCGGCACCCACTTGGTGATCCCGAGCGCCTCCGCGAAGTCGGTCCCCTCGGCCGCCGCACGCGCCAGGTCGGTACCGGCGAGCGCGCCCGGCCGGCACACGATCCCCTGCGACAGCTCCCCGCGCAGCCGCACCGCCTTCACGCGGTCCGCGTTCCCTCCGGCGAGCCGCCCGGTGAGCCCCAGCTCCTCGACGAGCGCGAGGGGCAGCACGGCCTGCTCGGGGATGTAGACGGCGGCGTCGCCCGTCCGGTAGGCCCCCTTGGCGACGACGGCCCGGTAGAGCCCGACCTGGGCGAGCTCCAGGGCGTCGGCGTTCGGATGGGGATGGACGGTGAGGACTTCGGCGGTGACACGCAGGGTGGACACGGGTCAGGACTCCGGTTGCTCGGGTTTCGGTCTCATCGCGGCCCACCCTGACGGGCCGGGAAACGGGTGGCCCAGCGGTTTTGGCGGCTGGTAGCGTCGCGATCTTCGCCGGGCGCGGCCCGGTGGAGTCACGTCAAAGGACGATCGCGCCATGAACTCTGCTGCGCTGACCTCCGCCCTCCATCGCGTCGAGGCCGTCTTCGGTGGCATGACGGCGCCCGCCGAGGGGTGCCTGCGCTGCTACACGGAGGAGGAGCTGTCGCTGCTCGCGGTGCCCCGGGCTCCGCTCGGAGACCAGCTGGTGCGGGAGCTGATCCACGAGGGGGTCGACCACTTCCTCGACCATCCGGCGGTCCTCCGGCGGCTGTTGCCGGAGTTCTTCGCCTGTCTCGCCGCCGGGCGGTTCTCCGGGATGGGGTACATGCCCACCGGGCTCGGCCGCACCGCCTGGCGGGATTGGCCGTCCGAGCAGGCGGCGGCGGTCGAGGGCTTCCTCGACGCGTGGTGGCGAGAGACGCTCGGTGATCCGGCGCCGGTGCACGGCGTGAACGCGGTGTGGGAGCTGTGCGTGGACTTCCACCAGCAGCTCGCGCCCCTGCTCCGCGTCTGGGCCGCCGTGCCCCGGGGCGGGAACGAGGACCGGCATCTGGCGGACTTCGTGGATTGCTGGATCGAAGATCTGCTCCGGGACGACGGTTCGACCGTCCTCGGGTGGGCGGAGGACGAATCACTCCTGCCCGAGCTCCAGGCATGGCTCGCCGGGCACGCCGTGGACAGGCTCGCCGGGCACCCCGATCCCCTGCTGGCGCGGAAGGCGGCGCTGCTCGCGCTCGCACACGAGGAGCGCTGGGTGGCGTACTCCGAGCTGATCGCCTCAGCCGGCTGACCCGTCCATCCCCGGCAGCGTGTCCTGCTCCACCTCGTGGCGGCGGGTGCGGATGTCCGGGGGCGCCGGGTGGAGTTTGGCGTCGCACGTGGGGCCCAGGCCCGTACGGCGGGAGTCCGCGCCGGTCAGGGGGCGGCCGCAGAGGCGGCAGTGCACCCGGCGCGGTCCCTCCCCCGGTGTGGAATCGATCGCGATTGCCAGTGGTTCGTCTCCCATGCTGAGATCAAACCCTATTCCGACGAGGAGCACTCCCATGAGCCTGTACGACATCCCCCTGAAGACGCTGACCGGCGAACCGGTCTCCCTTGCCGACTACCGCGACCGGGCCGTGCTCGTGGTGAACGTGGCCTCGAAGTGCGGGCTCACCCCGCAGTACGCCGGTCTGGAGCGGCTGCAGAAGGCGTACGGGGAGCGCGGCTTCACCGTGCTCGGCGTGCCCTGCAACCAGTTCGCCGGGCAGGAGCCGGGCAGCGCCGACGAGATCGCGACCTTCTGTTCGGCCACGTACGGCGTGTCCTTCCCCCTCCTGGAGAAGACGGACGTCAACGGCGACGGCCGCCACCCGCTCTACTCGGAGCTGGTGAAGGTCGCCGACGCCGAGGGCGAGGCCGGTGACGTGCAGTGGAACTTCGAGAAGTTCCTCGTCGGGCGTGACGGCGAGGTCACCCGCTTCCGTCCCCGTACCGAGCCCGAGGCTCCCGAGGTCGTCGCCGCGATCGAGGCCCAGCTTGTCTGACCTGGGGGTTGTCGAACGGCTGCGGGCCGCCGGGTGCGTCTTCGCCGAGGAAGAGGCGGAGATGCTCCTCACGACCGCGGCCGGGCCCGCCGAACTCGACCTGATGGTCGAGCGGCGGGCCTCGGGCCTGCCCCTGGAGCACGTCGTGGGCTGGGCCGAGTTCGCCGGGCTGCGCGTCGAGGTCGACGGCGGGGTCTTCGTGCCCCGGAGGCGTACGGAGTTCCTGGTCGGCCACGCGGTGGAGCTGGCCCGGCCGGGCGCCGTCTGCGTCGACCTGTGCTGCGGCTCGGGCGCGGCCGGCGCCGTGCTGCTCGCCGAGGTCGAGGGCGTGGAGGTACACGCCTCGGACATCGAGCCGGCGGCGGTGCGCTGCGCCCGGCGGAACGTGGAGCCGCGCGGCGGCCGGGTGTACGAGGGGGATCTCTTCGCACCGCTGCCGCGGGAGCTGCGGGGCAGGGTCGGGGTCCTGGTCGCGAACGTGCCGTACGTACCGACCGGGGAGATCGGGCTGCTGCCGCCCGAGGCGCGCGATCACGAACCGCACGTCACGCTCGACGGCGGCACCGACGGGCTCGACGTCATGCGGCGGGTCGCCGCCGAGGCGCCGGAGTGGCTGGCGCCGGGCGGGCACCTGCTGGTGGAGACGAGCGAGCGGCAGGCGGAGACGGCCCTCGCGGTGATGTCCGCGGCCGGTCTGACCCCGCGCGTCGTCACGTCAGAGGAGTGGTGGGCGACGATCGTCGTCGCGACCCGGCCGTGAGGCGGGGGGAGCGGCCCGGGCCGGGCCGCTCCCCCTCCCGGTCAAGCCGTCCTGGGCACCAGGCGGCAGCGGGCAGGGCCGAGCGTGGTGAGGGTGATCGCGGAGCCCACGGGCACCTCCGTGTCGACGGCTTCGAAGCCGTACTTCTGCAGGATCATCGCCAGCGCGATCACCGACTCCAGCATCGAGAAGTGCTGGCCGATGCAGGCGCGCGGGCCGCCTCCGAACGGGAACCAGGCGTACCGGGGGCGGGCCGCCTCCGCCTCGGGCGTGAAGCGGTCCGGGTCGAAGCGCTCCGGGTCCTCCCAGTAGCCGGGGTGCCGGTGGGTGACCCAGCTGGAGACGATGACGTCCGCGCCCGCCGGGATCGTCACGCCGTCGATCACGGTGGCGGCGACGGCTCGCCGGCCGATGGCCGGGGCGGCGGGGAAGAGGCGCATGGTCTCTTTGAGGACCTGGGTGACGTACGGCAGCGCGTCGAGGTCGGCGGCGCCGGGGGTACGGCCTCCGAGGACCCGGTCGACCTCCTCGTGGGTCCGCTTCAGCACCTCCGGGTGGCGGGCGAGGAGGTGGAGGGCGAAGCCGAGGGAGGTGGCGGTGGTCTCGTGCCCGGCGAGCAGGAAGACGAGGACCTGTTCGCGCAGCTCGGTGGCGTCGAAGCTGCCGTCCTCGGCGCTCTCGGCCTCGACGAGCAGGGTGAGGAGGTCGTCGCCCTCGCCGGCGGCCCGGCCCGAGGCGCGGCGCTCGGCGATGATCCGGTCGCAGACCTCGTACAGCGCCCGGTGGACGTCGGCGGCCTTGCGGTTGCCGGGGGTGGGCCAGTCGCGCGGGAACTTGACCGGGGAGTAGCCGCGGTGGAGCACGTAGGCACCGACTTCGGGGAAGCAGCGCTCGACGATCTCCACGGCCGCGTCCACGTCGGTGCCGAAGAGGATGCGGGCGACCGCGCGCAGCGCGAGGCGGGTCATCTCCTGGAGGACGTCGACGGTCTCCGCGCCACCGTCCTGCCATTCGCCGACGAGGGTGGTGACCTCGGCGGCGACGGCCCCCGCGTAGCTGTCGACGCGGCGCTTGGTGAAGAGGGGCTGGACGAGCCGGCGCTGGCGGAGGTAGTCCTCGTCCTGGCTGGTCAGCAGGCCGTTGCCGAAGGACTCGCGGATCTCCTGGTAGAAGGCGTTGTCCTTGCGGAAGTTGGCGGACTCGCCGGCGAGCACCTGCTGGGCGCCCTCCGCGGAGAAGACGCCGTAGAAGACGGCGCGGATCCCGGGCGGGCCCGCGGTCAGCTTCACGACGTCCCCGTGGTCGCGCCGGGCCCGCAGGAAGGTGCCCAGCGAGTCCCGCTTGAGGTCGAGCATGGAGCCGAGGAACGGACTTCCCGTGAGCTGGGGTGCTGCGGTTCCGGTGGTGGTGGTCGTGGCCATGATCGGTTCCCCCTTGATCGTCACTGGCCCGGTGATTGTCCCTCAGGAAGTAACTCACAGGTGTTCGGGGCCGAACAGCGGGTCGGTTCCGGCCCGTTGGCGCCACACGCCCGGCCGCCCGTCCTCACGGTGCCGTTGTCAGTGGCGTCTGCGAAGCTCCTTTCCATGGAGCGACCCGAGCTGACCCTGCAACTGACCATCGACTGCGCCGACCCCCAGCGCCTGGTGCCCTTCTGGCTGGACGCCCTGCGGTACGTGCCCGACCCGCCGCCCGCCGGGCACGCGACCTGGCGGGCGTACTGGGAGGCGATCGGCGTGCCGGAGGACGAGCTCGGCGAGGACGCCGGGGATCTCCCGGAGTCGATCGTCGACCCGAAGGGCGTGGGCCCCCGCGTCTGGTTCCAGCACGTCCCGGAGCCCAAGACCGTCAAGAACCGCGTCCACCTCGACCTGAAGGTCGGGGGCGGCCGCGAGGTCCCCCTCGCCGTCCGGCGCGAGCGCGTGGACGGCGAGGTGGCCCGGCTGACGGCGCTCGGCGCGACCGTCCTGTACACGATGGACGAGCCGAACGGCATGGACTACTACGCGGTGGTCCTCCAGGACCCCGAGGGCAACGAGTTCTGCCTCGTCTGAGCCGGCGGCTGCTCCGCGAGGGCGCGGCTACTTCGCGGAGGCTCGGCTACTTCGCGAGGGCTCGGCTGATGACCATGCGCTGGATCTCGCTCGTGCCCTCGAAGATCGTGTAGATGGCGGCGTCGCGGTGCATGCGCTCCACCGGGTACTCGCGGGTGTAGCCGTTGCCGCCGAGGATCTGGATGGCCTGGGCGGTGACCTTCTTGGCGACCTCGCTCGCGTACAGCTTGGACATGGAGCCCTCGGCCGCGGTGAAGGGCTTGCCGGCGGTGGCCATCCAGGAGGCGCGCCAGACGAGCAGGCGGGCGGCGTCGATCTGGGTGGCCATGTCGGCGAGCTGGAAGGCGACGCCCTGGTTCTCGATGATCGGGCGGCCGAACTGGACGCGGGTCTTCGCGTAGTCGAGGGCGACCTCGTACGCGGCGCGGGCGGTGCCGACGGCCATGGCGCCGACGGCCGGGCGGGAGGCCTCGAAGGTGGCCATGGCGGCGTTCTTCACGCGCTCGCCGCCCGACTTGGCCTTCTCCCGGGCGCGGGCCAGCCGCTCGTCCAGCTTGTCCTTGCCGCCGAGCAGGCAGGAGCCGGGGATGCGGACGTCCTCCAGGACGACCTCGGCGGTGTGGGAGGCGCGGATGCCGTGCTTCTGGAACTTCTGCCCCTGGGACAGGCCCGGGGTGTTCGGCGGCACGATGAAGGAGGCGTGGCCCTTGGAGCCGAGCTCGGCGTCGACGACGGCGACGACGACGTGGACGTTGGCGATGCCGCCGTTGGTCGCCCAGGTCTTGGTGCCGTTGAGGACCCACTCGTCCTTGGCCTCGTCGTACACGGCGCGGGTCCGCATGGAGGCGACGTCCGAGCCGGCGTCGGGCTCGGAGGAGCAGAAGGCGGCGACCTTGACGTCGTTCGCGTCGCCGTACATCTGCGGGACCCAGGTGCCGATCTGCTCCTCGGTACCGTTGGCGAGGACGCCGACGGCGGCGAGGCCGGTGCCGACGATGGAGAGGGCGATGCCCGCGTCGCCCCAGAAGAGCTCCTCCATCGCCATCGGGATGCCGAGGCCGGTCGGGTCGAAGAACTGCTGGGCGTAGAAGTCGAGGGAGTAGATGCCGAGCTTGGCCGCTTCCTGGATGATCGGCCAGGGAGTCTCCTCACGCTCGTCCCATTCGGCGGCCGCGGGGCGCATCACATCGGCGGCGAAGCCGTGGAGCCAGTCGCGGACCTGCTTCTGGTCCTCGTTGAGATCGAGCGTGAACTCGCCCATGTTCCCTCCCAGCATGACGTTACTTGCGGTAACAGTAGTGTGTTACCGGCGGGTAGAGGCTGTCAACCTGCGGTGGAGCGGTTCGGCCCGACCGACACCGGATCCCGGCCGGGTGTTACGTTGCGACAGCCTCACGAATCGCACGGGCGGGGAGACACGCACATGGACATCGCACACCGGACCACCGACCAGCAGACGCCCGCCGAGCAGCGGCGCCGCGAGCTGCTGGAGGCGGCGGACCGGGTGGTGCTCCGGGACGGCCCCAAGGCCTCCATGAACGCGATCGCGGCCGAGGCCGGCATCACCAAGCCCATCCTCTACCGCCACTTCGGCGACAAGGGCGGGCTCTACCGCGCCCTGGCCACCCGGCACACGGACGCGCTCCTCGCCTCGCTCCGGGCCTCCCTCGACGCGCCCGCCGACCGGCGCCGCCGCGTCGAGGCCACCCTCGACACCTACCTGGCCTCCATCGAGGCGATGCCCCAGGTCTACCGCTTCCTGATGCACCCCGCGGAGGAGACGCACCAGACCGAGCAGGGCTTCGACGTCGGCCGCCACTCCGCCCCGCTGCTGCGCCGCATGGGCGAGGAGCTCGGCCAGGTCATCGCCGAGCGCGTCGACCTGGGCCCGGCCGCCGAGGCCCAGGCCCGGATCTGGGGGCACGGCATCGTCGGCATGATGCACGCGGCCGGCGACTGGTGGCTCGGCGAACGCCCCTGCTCCCGCGCGGACCTCGTCAAGAGCCTCGCCGACCTCCTGTGGGGCCGCCTCGCCGAGGCCGACGACCTCCCGGGCGGTCCGGGCTTCTAGGCACGACCTGACGGACGTGACGGGGGCCGGGGCTCCCGGCCGGGAGGCTGTCGCTCGGGCCCGGCCCGCGACGCCCCCCTAGGCGATCCGGTCCGCTCCGCTCCCCCACGGCTCCTTGCGGATCGCGCGGATCAGGCGTGACTTGCGCCACCCCGTGACGTGGTCCGCGTAGACCCCGCCCTCCAGGTGGTCCGTCTCGTGCTGCAGGCAGCGGGCGAAGAAACCCGTGCCCTCGATCCGTATCGGAGAGCCGTCCAGGCGGACGCCCTCGACCACCGCGCGGTCGAAGCGGGGCGTCGGCGCCTCCAGGCCCGGCAGGGAGAGACAGCCCTCGGGGCCACGGATCTCGTCGCCGTCCGCCTCCACCAGACGCGGGTTCACCACGTGCCCCAGATGACGGTTCTCCTCGTCGTCGGGGCAGTCGTACACGAAGACCCGCAGGCCCACGCCGACCTGGTTCGCCGCCAGGCCCACGCCGTGCGCCGCGTACATCGTGGCGAACATGTCCTCGACGAGCCGGGCCAGTTCGGGTCCGAAGTCGGTGACGGGCGCGCAGGGCGTGTGCAGCACGGGGTCGCCGAGGAGCGTCATCGCTCGGACGAGGCCGGAACTGCCGGGGATGGGGCGGTTTCGCATGGCGGTAAGGGTACGGTCCACTGTGACCTCCCTGTTTCGTGCGGCCGCTCCACGGTGCCGCTGTTCGGGCTGCTGGCCGGATCTCGATAGGCTGAGCCCGGACCGACGCAAGGAGGAACAAGAACGATGTCTGGACACCCCGGTAATCCAGAGCCGCTGTCGCCGCGCGCCAAGCTGGCCGTGACGGCGGGCAAGGCCGCGGCCGCGGTGTCGCGTGCGGCGGGACGCGGCAGCGGATCGGTGATCGGCGGCCGGGTGGCGCTGAAGCTCGACCCCGACCTGCTCGGACGGCTCGCGCAGCATCTGGACGTCGTCCTGGTGTCGGCGACGAACGGCAAGACGACGACGACCCGGCTGATCGCGGAGGCACTGCGCGCCGCCGGTCCCGTCGTCTCGAACGCCCTGGGCGCCAACATGCCCGCCGGCATCACCTCGGCGCTGGCCGGCGGCTCGGACTCCAAGTTCGGTGTGATCGAGGTCGACGAGAAGTACCTCGCCGGCGTCGCCCGGGACACCACGCCCAAGGCGATCGCGCTGCTCAACCTCTCCCGCGACCAGCTCGACCGCGCGGCCGAGACCCGGATGCTCGCCGAGAAGTGGCGCGAGGGCCTCAACGGCACCAAGGCCGTGGTCATCGCCAACGCCGACGACCCGCTCATCGTGTGGGCCGCCTCCTCCTCCCCGAACGTGGTGTGGGTCGCCGCCGGCCAGGAGTGGAAGGACGACGCCTGGTCGTGCCCCGCCTGCGGCGGCGTGATGCAGCGTCCTGGCGACGACTGGTTCTGCGGCGAGTGCGGCTTCCGCCGTCCCGCGCCGAGCTGGGCGCTGAGCGGCGACCACGTGCTCGACCCGCACGGTTCGGCCTGGCCGATCCGGCTCCAGCTGCCGGGCCGCGCCAACAAGGCGAACGCGGCCACCTCGGCCGCCGTCGCCGCGGTCTTCGGGGTGCCGCCGCAGGTGGCCCTGGAGCGCATGTACCAGGTGCAGGCCGTCGCCGGGCGCTACGACGTGGTCTCCTTCCAGAACCGCGACCTGCGTCTGCTGCTGGCGAAGAACCCGGCCGGCTGGCTCGAAACGTTTTCCCTCATCGACGGGCCGCCCGCCCCGGTGATCCTCTCCGTCAACGCGCGGGGCGCCGACGGCACGGACACCTCCTGGCTGTGGGACGTGGACTACGGCCGGCTCGCCGGCCACCCGATCATGGTGATCGGCGACCGGAAGCTGGACCTCGCGGTCCGCCTGGAGGTCGCGGGCGTGGACTTCCGCGTCTGCGAGACGCTGGACGAGGCCGTCACGATGGCCCCGCCCGGGCAGATCGAGCTGATCGCCAACTACACCGCCTTCCAGGACGTCCGCCGCCGCGTCGGCAACTGACCCGTAGAGGACATGCAGCATGAGTGACAGCAGCCTGCGCCTGGTCTGGGTCTACCCGGACCTGCTCAGCACCTACGGCGACCAGGGCAACGTCCTCGTCGTCCAGCGCCGTGCCGAACAGCGCGGCCTCAGCGTCGAGCGCGTCGACGTCCGCAGCGACCAGCCGGTGCCGACCTCGGGCGACATCTACCTGATCGGCGGCGGCGAGGACCGTCCGCAGCGGCTCGCGGCCGAGCGGCTGCGGCGGGACGGCGGCCTGAGCCGGGCCGCCTCCAACGGCGCGATCATCTTCTCGGTCTGCGCCGGGTACCAGATCCTGGGCCACGAGTTCATCAACGACCTCGGCGAGCGCGAGGCCGGCCTCGGGCTCATCGACGTGATCTCGACCCGCGGCGAGGGAGCCCGCTGCGTCGGCGACGTCCTCGCGGACATCGACCCGCGCCTGGGCCTCCCCCAGCTCACCGGTTTCGAGAACCACCAGGGCATCACCCACCTCGGCCCGACGGCCCGGCCGTTCGCCCGGACCGTCTTCGGCAACGGCAACGGGACCGGCGACGGCACCGAGGGCGCGTACAACGACACCGTCTTCGGCACGTACATGCACGGCCCCGTCATGGCGCGGAACCCGCAGATCGCGGACCTGCTCCTGAAGCTGGCCCTCGACGTGAACGCGCTGCCGCCGACCGACGACCGCTGGTACGAGGCGCTGCGCGCCGAGCGCATCGCGGCGGCCACGCAGCCCGCCTGAGTCAATCCGCGCACCGCCGGCGGTCCCTCGTACGAACGTACGTTGTCCACTGTGCGGACATCCGGTTCGGCCCCGCCACCCTGCGGCGATAGGGTGGCGGGGATCCAGCCGGACGACGTGGTCCGGGAGTCGGCCCACGTTGCAAAGGTTTTTGGGCTATGCGCATTGGCGTGCTCACCTCCGGCGGAGACTGCCCCGGTCTGAACGCTGTCATCCGTTCCGTCGTGCACCGCGCCGTCGTCGACCACGGCGACGAGGTCATCGGCTTCCACGATGGGTGGAAGGGCCTCCTGGAGTGCGACTACCGCAAGCTCGATCTCGACGCGGTGGGCGGCATCCTGGCCCGGGGCGGCACCATCCTCGGCTCCTCGCGGGTCCAGCCCGCGCACCTCGTCGGCGGCGTCGAGCGGGCCAGGGGCCACGTCGCGGACCTCGGCCTCGACGCCATCATCCCGATCGGCGGCGAGGGCACCCTCAAGGCGGCGAACCTGCTCTCCGAGGCGGGGCTCCCGATCGTCGGCGTGCCGAAGACGATCGACAACGACATCGCCTCCACCGACGTCACCTTCGGCTTCGACACGGCCGTCACCGTCGCCACCGAGGCCCTCGACCGGCTGAAGACCACCGCCGAGTCCCACCAGCGGGTCCTCGTCGTCGAGGTCATGGGCCGCCACACGGGCTGGATAGCGCTGCACTCCGGCATGGCCGCCGGCGCCCACGCCGTGGTCGTCCCCGAGCGCCCCTTCGACATCGACGAGCTGACCTCCCGGGTCGGCGAGCGCTTCGAGGCCGGCAAGCGGTTCGCGATCGTGGTCGTCGCCGAGGGCGCGAAGCCGGCCGAGGGTTCGATGGACTTCAAGACCGCCGGCACGGACATCTACGGCCACGAGCGCTTCACCGGCATCGCCAACCAGCTCTCCGTGGAGCTGGAGCGGCGCCTCGGCAAGGAGGCCCGCCCGGTCATCCTCGGCCACGTCCAGCGCGGCGGCACGCCCACCGCGTACGACCGCGTCCTCGCGACCCGCTTCGGCTGGCACGCGGTGGAGGCGGCGCACCGCGGCGAGTTCGGCATGCTGACGGCGCTGCGCGGCACGGAGATCACGATGGTTCCGCTGGCCCAGGCCGTGGAGACCCTCAAGACGGTTCCGGCCGACCGGTACGCCGAGGCGGAGTGCGTGCTCTGACGACCCGCGGACGTCACAACCGCCCCCGGTCGCAGTCGCGGCCGGGGGCGGTTCTAGTCTGGTGCGGACAACAAGCGCGAATCGGGCTCCAGGAGTGTACGGATGGATCACAGCGGGCACGGCATGACCACGGATCTGCCGCCGTTCACGCTGGGGCGGGGCCTGGAGTTCTCTCCCGACCTCTTCTTCCTGATCGGATGCCTGGCGGCGCTCGGTCTGTACGGGTGGGGCGTGGCGCGCCTGCGGCGGCGCGGTGACGCGTGGCCGGTGAGCCGGACGGTGCTGTTCACGGTCGGCGTGCTGTCGGTCGCGCTGATGATGTGCACCAAGCTCAACGACTACGGCATGGTCATGTTCAGCGTGCACATGGTGCAGCACATGGTGATCTCCATGCTGTCGCCGATCCTGCTGCTGCTCGGCGCGCCGGTGACCCTCGCGCTGCGGGCGCTGCCGGTGGCGGGCCGGGGTTCGACGGGCCCGCGCGAGCTGCTCCTGAAGCTGCTGCACAGCCGGTACATGCGGGTGATCACGCACCCGGCGTTCACGATCTCCATGTTCATCGCGAGCCTGTACGGGCTGTACTTCTCACCGCTCTTCGACTTCCTGATGGGCTCGAAGGCCGGTCACATCGGCATGATGGTGCACTTCCTGATGGTGGGCCTGATCTTCTTCTGGCCGATCATGGGCGTGGACCCGGGTCCGCACCGGCCGGGGTACGTGATGCGGATGCTGGAGCTGTTCGCGGGCATGCCGTTCCACGCGTTCTTCGGCATCGCGATGATGATGGCGACGCAGCCGCTGGTGGAGGCGTACAAGAACCCGCCGGCCTCGCTCGGGATCGACGCCCTCACCGACCAGAACGCGGCGGGCGGCATCGCCTGGGCGTTCAGCGAGATCCCGTCCGTGCTGGTGCTGATCGCGCTGGTCTACCAGTGGTACCACTCCGAGCAGCGGCAGGCGGTCCGCAAGGACCGGGCCGCGGACCGGGACGGCGACAAGGAGCTGGAGGCGTACAACGCGTATCTGGCCTCGCTCCAGACGCGGAGCCGCTGACGCCGTCCCTCCATGGACCACCTCCGGGTCCGGTGCCGCTCGCGGCGCCGGACCCGGTTCGCGTGTCCGGGCCGGCGTCCCGGCCGCCGCCGGACCATGTCCCGGGCCGGCCGACCGGCCCGGGTTCGCGTTCCGGCGCACGCCGGAGCGTCCAGGGAGTAGCGCGCGCCCCTCTCGCGGGGTCACGATGGGCTGGACGGCTTCCGCGGCCCCGGTCGGGAGGAGGCGGGCTGATGTCCGGTCCCACGAAGACGATGACGGTGCTCACCTGCGCCGCGCTGCTGCTGACGACGGCCTACACGGTCGCGCTCGGCAGCAGCGGCTGGCTCTGGTTCGGCCTGGTGGTGCTGGTCGTGGCGACGATCGGGATGGCGGCTGCCGACAGCGCCGTACCCTCGCCCCCTCCTCCCCGCCCCCGGCCTCAGGGGCCCGCGGGCCCCTGAGGGGACTGCCGGTTCAGTTCGTCGCGGCCCCGGTGCGGCGGGCGTAGGCGCGGGCGGCGCGGGCGCGGTCGCCGCAGCGGACCGAGCACCAGTGGCGGCGGCCGTGGCGCAGCAGATAGCGGTTGCAGGGCGTGGAGCCGCACGCGGTGAGGCGTTCGGCGTCGGGGCCGGTGAGCAGGTCCGCGGTGTCGGCGGCGAGTACCGCGAGGGCGTGCTCGACGATCTGGGTGACGGGGTGGGACGCCTCGCGGTACAGGCCCCGGGCCGGGTCCCAGTGGAGCAGCGCGGCGCAGGGCGCCCGGGTGAGCGCCTCGTTGACGGCGGCCAGCGACTCGGCGGGGGCGGGCAGACCGGCGACGTGGGCGGCCAGCAGCGCGCGGACGTGGTCGCGCAGGGAGCGCAGCAGGGCGGCGCACAGGTCGGCCATGCCGGTGCCGGCCGGGGCGAGGCCGTGCCGGACGAGCCACTGTTCCGCGGCGGCGGGCGTGCCGAGGAGATCGGTGCGGTGCCCGCCGGGCGCGACGATCAGGCTGTTGGCGAGGTCGAGGGCCGGGTACTGCTCGGCGCCGGGTGCGGCGGGCGGCGTGTCGCCTCCGGGGGCGTCCGGGGGCGGTTCGGCGGTCACGGACTCGTTCATGATTCTCATGGTACGGGTTGCGGTGATCCGTGAGAAGCACCTACGGTTCACGGATCAACAGCTCTCCATCCGTGAGGTGCCCGATGTCTGCCACCAGCCCCGCCGGCGACCGTCTCCCCGTCCGCGTCTTCGGCGGCCCCACCGCCCTCTTCGAGTACGGCGGCCTGCGCTTCCTGACCGACCCGACCTTCGACGCCCCCGGCGACTACCCGGTGCCGGGCGGCCTCCTGGTCAAGACCGAGCCCTCCAGCGGCACCCCCGCCGACCTGGGACGCGTCGACGTGGTCCTGCTCTCCCACGACGAGCACCCCGACAACCTCGACGCCTCGGGCCGGGCCCTGCTCGCCGACGTACCGCTCACCCTCACCACCCCGGGCGGCGGGCGGCGCCTCGGGGCCGGGGCCCGGGGGCTGGCCGACTGGGAGTCCGTCGAGCTCGACCGCCCCGGCGGCGGCACCGTCACCGTCACCGGGGTGCCCGCCCTCCACGGTCCCGGCGCCCGCGAGGAGATCGAGCCGGTCACCGGTCAGGTCGTCGGCTTCGTCCTGACCGGGGAAGGACTGCCCACGGTCTACGTCAGCGGCGACAACGCCTCGCTCGACGTGGTCAAGGAGATCGCCGCGCGCTTCGCCCCGGTCGACACCGCCGTCCTGTTCGCCGGCGCGCCCCGCTTCTCCGTGCTCTTCGGCGGCGAGACGATCGTCCTGGACAGCGCCCAGGCCGCCGAGGCCGCCGGGATCCTCGGCGCCCGCCGGGTCGTCCCCGTCCACTACGACAGCTGGGCCCACTTCACGGAGGGCGCCGACGACCTGATCGCGGCCTTCGCGTCGGCCGGCCTGGCCGACCGCCTGGACCTGGGCGGGCGCCGCTGACCGCTCGTGGGCCCAGGGGGTGTCGTGTCGACCACGCCGCGAACCCGGTCTGATCGGCGGCGCGGGACCCCTAGCCCTTCGGGGCCAGGACGATCCAGACCTGGCCCGTGGCGAAGGGCAGGGGCGCTGCGTCCGGGGTGGTGAACGTGGTGCCGGAGCCGGCCGACGGGCGCGACCAGCGGGCCTCGTACGCGCGGCCGTCGCGCAGCACGAGCGCGGTGCCGCTGCCGACGGTCTCGCTGTACGGGGAGACCGAGCCGAGCCGGTCGTGGAACCGGGAGGGCCGGATCGTCACGCGCTGGACGACGACCGTCTCCGGGGCGAGCGGGCCCGTGTCGGTGGCACGGGCCTCGCGGCCGTCCATGGCCACCCGCCAGGCGCGGTCGGCGGCGGACCAGGTGAAGGTGTAGCGGGCCGCCGGGAAGCGGACGGTCGAGGTCGTGACGGGGGTGCCGCCGGGCGGGGCGGCCCCGAAGCGGAAACCGATGTCGCGGGCGTCGCCGGCCCCGGGGGCGGCGGCGAGGGCGCGGCCGGGGCGCAGGTAGAGGTTGTGCGGGGCGGGCCGGTCGGCGGAGCGCCGGAAGGCCCGGGGCGTGGTGCTCTCGGTGACGAGGTCGAGGGGCGCGGCCCGGAGCAGCGGGTTCAGGGCGGACTGGGCTCCGGAGTAGGCGAGGACCGGGCGGCCGAAGTCGCCGAGCAGCGCGATGTCGGACTCGCGGGCGCTGCGGACGGGTCCGGTGAGTTCGGGGAGGTGTGAGGAGTAGACGGCCAGGAGCCGGGTCACCCCGCCCTCGACCTGTTCGACGTAGACGAGGTCGGCCGCGCCGAGGCCGGTGTGGGGGCGGGCCGCCGCCACGTTGTCGATCTTGACGGCCAGGACGGGGGCGGACCGCGCGGGGAGCCCCGTGAAGGGCGAGAGGCCGGCGGGCGCCGTGGGGGTCGCGGGACTCGTGGGGGCGGTGGGTGTGGCGGGCGCGGGCGTCGGCGTGGGGCTCGGCTCCGGCGGGCGCGTGCCGGAGCAGCCGTACAGCCCGGCCGCCGTCAGCGCGCACAGCAGCGCGGTGAGGACGCGGCCGGGGCGCCTGACCCCGCGCTCGCCTGTCATGTGACGCTCCTCCACCAGTGGACCACGGGCCCGCGGGGGGATACAACGGGCGTGACGGACGTCGAACGGGGGTCGCGCGTGTTCTACCAGCTGATGAAGCACGTCCTGCTCGGACCGCTCCTCAGGCTGCTGTTCCGGCCGCGGATCGAGGGGCTCGAACACATCCCGGAGGACGGGGCCGCGATCGTGGCGGGCAATCACCTCTCCTTCTCGGACCACTTCCTGATGCCGGTCGTCCTGGACCGGCGGATCACCTTCCTCGCGAAGCAGGAGTACTTCACCGGGCCGGGTCTCAAGGGCCGGCTGACGGCCGCCTTCTTCCGGGCCGCCGGGCAGATCCCGGTGGACCGGTCGGGGAAGGAGGCCGGGAAGGCGGCGATCCGGGAGGGGCTCGGCGTCCTCGGCCGCGGCGAACTCCTCGGGATCTATCCCGAGGGGACGCGCTCGCACGACGGACGGCTGTACAAGGGCAAGGTGGGGGTGGCGGTGATGGCGCTGACCGCCGGCGTCCCGGTGGTGCCCTGCGCGATGGTGGGGACCTTCGAGATCCAGCCGCCGGGGAAGGTCGTGCCGAGGATCCGCAGGGTGACCATCCGGTTCGGGGAGCCGCTGGACTTCTCCCGGTTCGCCGGGTCGGCCGGGGAGAAGGCCGTGGTCCGCGCGGTGACGGACGAGATCATGTACGAGATCCTGCGCCTGTCGGGACAGGAGTACGTGGACGAGTACGCGGCGGTGGTGAAGGCCGCGGAGTCCGGCGGCGACGCGGCGGAATAGTTCCCGCGCGGGTGACGCCGAGGGCGGATCCGCGCACGGCGCAATCCCCTGGGCCGGCGCCCTGCGCCCCTCTAGCGTCCTCCTCATGACCAAGGGAAACGCGTTCGTGCTGGGTGCGACGGGACAGGTGGGACGGGCGGCCGTGCGGGCGCTCGTCGCGGACGGCTGGGAGGTGACGGCCGCCTCGCGGGGCGGCGCGAGGGACGAGAGGTGGCCGGAGGAGGTCCGCTCGGTCCGGTTCGACCGGAACGAGGAGGGCGCGCTGGCGGAGGCGCTCGGCGCGGGCACGGACGTGCTCGTGGACATCGTCGCCTACGACGGTGGACACGGACGGCAGTTGACCGGGCTCGCCGACCGGATCGGCTCGGCGGTGGTGGTGTCGAGCGGTGCGGTCTACGAGGACGAGCGGGGCCGCAGCTTCGACACCCAGGACCAGCCGGACGGCTTTCCCGCCTTCCCGGTGCCGGTCGCGGAGGACTGGCGGACGGTCGCGCCCGGCGACACCACGTACGGCACGCGGAAGATCGCCCTGGAGCGGGAGCTGCTGGCGGCGGGCGACGCGCTGCCGACGACCCTGCTGCGGGCGGGCGCGATCCACGGCCCGTACTGCCCGGGGCCGCGCGAGCTGTGGTTCGTGAAGCGGGCACTCGACGGAAGGCCGGTGCGCCTCCTGTCGTACGGGGGCACCTCGCGGTTCCATCCGGCGCACGTGGACAACCTGGCCGAGCTCGTCCGGCTCGCGGCGGCGGCCCCGGGCAGCCGCGTGCTGAACGGCGCCGACCCGGAGGCGCCGACGGTGGCGGAGATCGGGGCGGCGATCGACGCCGTCCTGGGGGTGAAGAGCGAGACGGTGCTGATCGAGGGGGCACCGGCGGAGGACGGGGTGGGGCTCACCCCGTGGACCGCGCCGCACCCCGTCGTCTACGACATGACGGCGGCCGAACGGGAGCTGGGCTACCGGCCGGTGGTGTCGTACGCCGCGTCGCTGCCCGCGACGGTCGACTGGCTGGCCGGACATCTGGAGGGCCGTGAATGGCGCGAGGCCTTCCCGGGTCTCGCGAAGTACGGGGTGGACTTCTTCGACTACGCGGCCGAGGACGCCTGGCTGGCCTCGCGCTGACGGCGGAAGGGGCGGGCCGTCGGACGGCCCGCCCCTCCCTCACCCGGTCCCGGGCGGTGTTACGGCTTCGGAGTGGCGTGCGGGGCGCACGTCTGGTCCGTCGCGTCGACCTTGCCGGTCAGCAGGTACGTCTCGACCTTCGGGTTGATGCACGGGTTCACCAGACCGGTGACACCGTGCGAACCCGCGTCCTTCTCGGTGATGAGACGCGAGCCCTTGAAGCGCTTGTGCAGCTCGACCGCGCCGGCGTACGGCGTGGCCGCGTCACGCTCGGACTGGACGATGAGCACGGGCGGAAGGCCCTTGCCGGTCTTGACCTGGGTCGGCTTCTGCGAAGGCCCGGACCAGGTGGCGCACGGCAGGTTCATCCAGGCGTTCGCCCAGGTCATGAACGGGTACTGCTCGTGGAGGCGGGAGTTGTCCCGGTTCCACCTGTTCCAGCTCGTCGGCCAGGGCGCGTCGGCGCACTCGACGGCGGTGTAGACGGCGTTGCCGTTCTCCGACGCGGCGTTGCCGGCGGTGTCGGTGAGGTCGGCGGCGGCCCCGTCGATGAGCGGCTGCGGGTCACCGGCGGCGTACGCGCTCCAGGCCTCCGCGACCGGGGCCCACGAGGAGTCGTAGTACGGAGCGCTCTGGAAGAAGCCGATGAGCTCGGCCGGTCCGACCTTGCCGCCCAGCGGCGCCTTCTTGGCGGCGGCGCGCAGGGTCACCCACTGCTGCTGGACCTCCGCGAGGGTGTCCCCGAGGTGGTAGGTGGCGTCGTTCTGGGCGACCCAGTTCATCCAGTCCTTGAGGCGACCCTCGAAGGCGATGTCCTGCTCCAGGTTGGCCTGGTACCAGATGTTGCTCTTCGCCGGGTTGACCACGCTGTCGACGATCATGCGACGCACGTGGGTCGGGTACAGCGTGCCGTAGACGGCGCCCAGGTAGGTGCCGTAGGAGACGCCGATGAAGTTGAGCTTCTTCTCGCCGAGCGCGGCCCGGATGACATCGAGGTCACGGGCGGTGTTGCGCGTCGTCATGTAGGGCAGCATGTCGCCGCTCTTCTCGGCGCAGCCCTTGGCGTACTCGGCGGCCAGCTTGCGCTGGGCGAGCTTGTCCGCCTCGCTGTCCGGCACCGGGTCCGCCTTGGGGCCCTTGACGAACTCGGTCGGGTCGACGCAGGAGATGGGCGCCGAGTGGCCGACACCGCGCGGGTCGAAGCCCACGAAGTCGTACGCCTTCGCGGTGTTCACCCAGAGCGCGCTCTTGGTGGTGACCCGGCGCGGGAAGCGCAGGCCGGAGCCGCCGGGGCCGCCGGGGTTGTAGAGCAGCGCGCCCTGGCGCTCGCCCGCGGTGCCGGTGGACTTGGCGCGGTCCACCGCGATCTTGATCTTCTTGCCGTTGGGCTCGGCGTAGTCGACCGGGACGGTGACCCAGCCGCACTGGATCGGCTTCTCCAGGCCCCAGTCGGCCGGGCAGTCCTGCCAGTCGATGCCGGCCTGCGCGGCCCGGGCGGCGGCGACGGCCGCGCCTCGCGCCTCGTCGTCCCGGTCATGGCCGGTGGCGGCACCGGCCGTGGGCGCCGCGAGCGCGGTCGCCATGAGCGTGCCCGCTATCAGAGTGCCGGCCGAACCGAGCACTGCTGTGCGTCTCAATGGTCCTCCCCCAGAAGGAGTCTGTGTGTCCGGGGGATCCTTTCGTCCTTGGGGCTCACGATGATAGAGCGAACGCCTGTTTCTTTGCCGAACCAATAACCGGTGAGCGGTGTACCGCTGAGCGGTGAACACATGGAGACGGTCAGAACGGGGCAAGTCCGGCAAGTGCTTCGTCGAGGACGCGGCGCAGCGTGAGCGCGTCCGGGGCGACGGCGGTGACGAGGGCGGCGGGCCCGGCGAGCGGGCCGACCACGGCGTTCTCCCCGTACAGCCGCGTCTCCACCGGCTTCTCGGCGAACGCCGGGTCGACGACGAGGAGTTGTCCGGTCGCCCGGTGGCCCCCGAGGACCGCCCCGCCGTCCCAGCCGCCGGGCGCGCCGGGCCCGAAGGCCAGCTCCTGGTCGAGCAGCGGGCGTCCGGCGCGGCGGACGGTGAGGCGGGTGACGAGGGTGCCGGGCTCCTCGCCGTGCCGGCCGAGGACCTGCTCCTCGCGGAGGACGAGCCGTGCCGTGGGGGCGAGGTCGACGGTGGTGCGCATCCGCAGGTGCGAGCCGGCGGCGGAGACGAGCTGCTCCGGCAGCCAGCGCAGCACCGCCGCCTCGCCGACGGAGATCCGGACGTCGTACGTGGCGGGGTCGGCGCTCCGGCCGGGCAGGGCGAGGGTGGCGGCGGCCGAGTCGACCTGGAGCCGGGCCCCGTCCCGTACCTCGGTCTCGATCGCGAGCCGGTCGCCGCCGAGCGGGGCGCTCATCGCCCCGACCACGGTGACCCGGGTGTGAGGTCCGGCGGCCCGGGTGCGGCGCAGGGCGAGGGGGCCGTCGCTCACCAGGAGCGGCAGCCCGCCGTCGGCGTCGGCGGCGATCCGGGCGGTGGCGCGCAGGCTCACGCGGTCCACGCCGCGAGCTGTGCCCGGACCCAGTCGGCGACGGGGGCGACACCGTTCTCGCCGCGCAGGGAGGTGAACGCGACGGGCAGTTCGCCGCGCTGGTCCTTGGCGTCGTGGGCCATCCGCTCCAGGTCGGATCCGACGTGCGGGGCGAGGTCGGTCTTGTTGATCACGAGGAGGTCGGCGGTGGTGACGCCGGGGCCGCCCTTGCGGGGGATGTCGTCGCCGCCGGCCACGTCGATGACGAAGATCTGGGCGTCGACGAGTCCCTTGGAGAAGGTGGCGGTGAGGTTGTCGCCGCCGGACTCGACGAGGATCAGGTCGAGCGGTCCGACGGTGTCCTCCAGGTCCTCGACGGCCTCCAGGTTGGCGGAGATGTCGTCGCGGATGGCGGTGTGCGGGCAGGCCCCGGTCTCCACGGCCTGGATGCGCTCGGGCGGCAGGACGGCGTTGCGGAGCAGGAACTCGGCGTCCTCGCGGGTGTAGATGTCGTTGGTGACGACGGCGAGGGAGAGGGTGTCGCGCAGGTCCCGGCAGAGGGCGGCGACGGTGGCGGTCTTGCCGGAGCCGACCGGTCCGCCGAGCCCGATGCGCAGCGCGCGGCGGGTGCCGTCGGGGCGGTGGGCGTCGGCGGAGACGGCGCCGTGGTGGGTGTGGGCGTGGTCGAGGTGCACGGGTGGGCTCCAGGGGTCTCAGGAGGCGAAGAGGCGGACGGGCCAGGCCGCGTGCTGTTCGGCCGTGAGGTCGAGCAGCGGCGCGGAGGCGGCGGGCAGGGCGTCGATCCCCTCCCGCGCGGCCGCGGCGGCGCGCTCGGCCACCCGGTCCATCTCGGGTGCGAGGCGGGCGAGGACGGCGGTGGCCTGATAGGGGTCGAGGCCGAGGAGGCGGACGACGGCGGTCGCCGGTCCGCCGACCGTCTCGTACGCGACGCAGTGGGCCGCGTCCTCGGGGCCGAGTCCGGCACCGCGGGCTGCGGTGCCGAGGACGACGGGCTGGTGGGCGCCGCGCGGGAACGCGGCGGCGAGCGCGTCGAGTTCGGGGCCCGGCCAGGTGGCGCGGGCGGCCCGCATCAGCTGTCGGCCGAGTCTGCGGGCGGCGGCTCGCAGGGCCGGTGAGGGGGTACGGGCGTCGGCCGCCGCGTCGAGCTCGTACGGGTCGAGTCCGTGCGCGGCTCCGGCGGCGAGCGCCGCGGCGGTGAGGCCCGTGGTGTGCAGGCGGCCCCGGCAGAAGGACTCCAGGCCGGCGGCGTCATTGATGCGGCCGGCCCGGACGGCGGCCTCGGCGCCGCCGGAGTGGGCGTGCCCGCCGGCGGGGAATCGCCCGTCGGCGAGCACGAGGAGGGTCGCGCGCGACATCAGAAGAGGAAGTAACGCTGGGCCATGGGCAGTTCGGCGGCCGGGGCCGGTTCGACCGTCTCGCCGTCGATGCTGACCGAGAAGGTGTCGGCGTCGACCTCGACCCGGGGCAGGGCGTCGTTCTCGCGCATGTCGGCCTTGGTGACCCGCCGGGTGGAGCCGATGGGGACGAACTCCTTGTGCACCCCGAGCCTCCGCGGCAGGTCGTCCTCGATCGCCGCCCGGGCGACGAAGTTGACCGAACCGGCCGCCGCGGCACGGCCCAGCGCGCCGAACATCGGGCGGGGCAGGATCGGCTGCGGGGTGGGGATGGAGGCGTTGGCGTCGCCCATCTGCGCGTACGCGATCTGGCCGCCCTTGACGACGACGAGCGGCTTCACACCGAAGAAGGCGGGCTCCCAGAGGACCAGGTCGGCGAGCTTGCCGGGCTCGACGGAACCGACGAGGTGGTCCATGCCCTGGGCGACGGCGGGGTTGATCGTGTACTTGGCGACGTAGCGGCGGGCCCGGTGGTTGTCGGCGGCGCCGTCGCCGGGCAGGGCGCCGCGGCGCTTCTTCATGACGTGGGCGGTCTGCCAGGTCCGCATGATCACCTCGCCGATCCGGCCCATGGCCTGGGAGTCGGAGGAGATGATCGAGATGGCCCCCAGGTCGTGGAGGACGTCCTCGGCGGCGATCGTGGAGGGCCGGATGCGGGACTCCGCGAAGGCGAGGTCCTCGGGGACGGCCGGGTTGAGGTGGTGGCAGACCATCAGCATGTCGAGGTGTTCCTCGATGGTGTTGACGGTGTGCGGCCGGGTCGGGTTGGTCGAGCTGGGCAGCACGTACGGCTCGGAGACGACCGTGATGATGTCGGGGGCGTGCCCGCCGCCGGCGCCCTCGGTGTGGTACGCGTGGATCGTGCGTCCGGCGATGGCGGCGAGGGTGTCGCCGACGAAACCCGCCTCGTTCAGGGTGTCGGTGTGGATGGCGAGCTGGGCGCCCGTCTCCTCGCAGACGCTCAGGCAGGCGTCGATGACGGCGGGGGTGGCACCCCAGTCCTCGTGGATCTTGAAGCCGAGCGCGCCGCCGCGCAGCTGGGAGTGCATCGCCTCCCGGGACATCGTGTTGCCCTTGCCGAGCAGGCCGATGTTGACGGGGAAGGTGTCCAGGGCCTCGAACATCCGGGCCATGTGCCAGGGGCCGGGCGTGATCGTGGTCGCCTTGGTGCCCTCGGCCGGTCCGGTGCCGCCGCCGACGAGGGTGGTCACACCGGTGGCGAGGGCCTGCTCGACGACGGTCGGCGAGATGAAGTGGACGTGGGTGTCGACGGCCCCGGCGGTGACGATCCGGCCGTTGCCGACGATGATCTCGGTCTCGGGGCCGATGACGAGGTCGGGATGGACCCCGTCCATGGTGTCGGGGTTGCCGGCCTTGCCGAGGGCGGTGATCCGGCCGTCCCGGATGCCGATGTCCGCCTTGACGACGCCCCAGTGGTCGATGACCACGGCGCCGGTGATGACGGTGTCGGGGGCGCCCTCGGCGCGGGTGGTCCGGGCCTGGCCCATGGACTCCCGCACGACCTTGCCGCCGCCGAAGACGGCTTCCTCGCCGGCGCGGCCGGGGCCGCCGCAGCGGTCCTCCTCGATCTCGACGAGGAGGTCGGTGTCGGCGAGCCGGATGCGGTCGCCGGTGGTGGGGCCGAACAGGTCGGCGTAGACGGCGCGGTGGAGGTCAGGCACGGTCGCCGTCCTTGTCCTGTTCGGTGGTGCCGGAGGAGGCGGCGGTGTCGAGGGGGCCGGCGGTGTCGAGGGGGCCGGCGGTCTCGCCGCGCAGGCCGGGGACGATCCGGCGGCCGGCGATCGGCACGAGCTCGACCTCGACGGGGATGCCGGGCTCGAAGCGGACGGCAGTTCCGGCGGCGATGTGCAGCCGCCGCCCGTGGGCGGCGGCGCGGTCGAACTCCAGGCCGGGGTTGACCTCGGCGAAGTGGTAGTGGGAGCCGACCTGGACGGGCCGGTCGGCGGCGTTGAGCACGCTCAGACGGGTGACGGGGCGCCCCTCGTTGAGGGCGACGGGGCCGTCCGCGTACAGGATCTCTCCGGGGATCATCGTCGGCCGCCGCTCAGATGATGGGGTCGTGGACGGTGACGAGCTTGGTGCCGTCCGGGAAGGTGGCCTCGACCTGGACGTCGTGGATCATCTCCGGGATGCCGTCCATGACCTCGTCACGGGTGAGCACCTTGCGCCCGGAGGCCATCAGCTCCGCGACGGTGCGGCCGTCCCGGGCGCCTTCCAGGATGTGGGACGTGAGGAGCGCGACGGCCTCGGGGTGGTTGAGCCGCACACCGCGGGCCCGGCGCTTCTCGGCCACGTCGGCCGCCACATGGATGAGCAGGCGCTCCTGCTCGTGCGGGCTCAGTTGCACTCTTCCACCTCACAGTCGTCGACCGGGACGGGACCCGGACAGCTGCGGACCCTACCGACCGTCAACACTTTGTTGAACTGCGAAGATGCGGTGCGCGGCCAGACATTGCACGTTAGGGCGGAAGTTTTTCCGGCTCGTTAACTCCGGCTTTGCGATCTCATGATCATCGAACCGGAGGAGTGCCGTCCGGCACGGACATCGACATCAGGCCACGCAGACCGTCCTCCAGGACCTCGACCGCCACGTCGCCGAAGAGCGCCTGCTGGGCGATGAAACCCTGGGCGGTGGCGATGAGGGTGCGTGCCACATGGTCGGAAGGGACGTCCGCGAGCAGCAGGCCGCTCTCGCGATAGGCGGTCACGAGCCTCGTCCAGGCGACCCGCATGCCGTCGTAGCCCTCGGAGAGGGTCGCGGCCAGCTCCTCGTTGCGCAGGGTCTCGGTCCACACCTGGATGATCAGGCGCGCGAAGGCCTGCCGGTCGGCACCCTCGACCCGCTCCTCCAGGAAGAGCCGGAGGACCGCACCGAGGAGGACGTCGGGGGTGGGCGGCGGCGTGGCGCGGGAGGCCTCCTCGAAGGCGCCGCGGATCGAGGTGAAGGCCTCGGTCGCGATGGCCCCGATCAGCTCCTCCTTGCCGCGGAAGTAGCGGTAGACCGCGCCCGCGGACAGGCCCACCTCCGCGAGCACGTCCTGCATGGACGTGGCGTGGAAGCCGTTGCGGGCGAAGCAGCGCGCGGCGCCGTCGAGGATCTGGCGCCGCCGGGCGTCGAGGTGTTCCTGGGAGACACGTGCCATGACCAGAACCTAAAACGAATGTTCATTCTTGACAACTCCCGAGGGGCGGCGCACGCTGGGGCCGACCTAAAACGAACGATCCTTCTCTTTGAATCGAGGCCGTCATGTCCGCCGCCACCGCCCCCTCGGCCGCCGCGGGGCGCAGAGCCCTCGCGGTCCTCGTGCTGATACCCGTCGTCGCCGCCCTCGTCCTCGCGGTCTTCGCCTGGCCCGCCGCCCGCATCGCCCCGCGCGACCTGCCGATCGGCGTGGCCGGGCCCGCCACCGCGGCCGACGGGGTCGAGCGGGAGCTCGGACGGCACGACGGGGCCTTCGAGGTCCACCGTTACGCGGACGCCGGCGCCGCCCGGGCCGCGATCGAGGACCGCGACGTATACGGAGCCATGGTCGTCACCCCGGGCGGCACGGAACTCCTGACGGCCTCGGCCGGGAGCCCCGTCGTGGCCGGACTGCTGCGCGAGGCGGTGGCCGCGCAGGCCCCGGCGGGGGCACCGGTCACGGTGACGGACGTGGTCGCGGCACCGGCGGGCGACCCGCGCGGCGCCGTGCTCGGCGCGAGTCTGCTGCCCCTGGCCCTCGCCGGAGCGGCCACGGGCGTCGTCACGGTCCTGCTCGGCCTGCGCGGCGCACGCGCCGCGGCGGTCCTGGTGGGCGCGTCGGCGCTCGCGGGGCTCGTGGGCGCGGCGCTCGCCGACAGCTGGCTCGGCGCGCTGAACGGCGGCTGGTGGGCCGAGGCCGGGGTCCTCGGCCTGACCGTCCTGGCGATCGGCTCGGCCTTCGCGGGGCTCGCCACGCTCCTCGGGAAGCCCGGCTTCGGGCTCGCGGCCGCCCTGACGATCCTGCTCGGCAACGCGTTCTCGGGGATGTCGAGCGCGCCGGAACTGCTGCCCACCGGCGTGGGCGCGCTCGGCCAGTGGCTGCCGCCGGGCGCCGCGGGCTCGGCCCTCCGGTCGGTGTCCGCCTTCGACGGCGCGGCGGCGGGCGGCCCGCTCCTCGTCCTCTCCCTCTGGGCGGCGGCGGGCCTGGCCGCGACCGCGCTGGGCGCCCGGCGCCGAGCGGACGCGGCCCCCGCACCCGAGCGGGCCCCCGCGCCCGTGCCGGTGGGCTGAGGCCCGCACCCGAGAACGGCCGCGTACCCCCGCTGTAGCGGACGGGGGTGCGCGGCTTCTTCATGCCCGCCGGGAGGGCCGGTCAGGAGGCGCCGGGCTCGCGGTGGTGGGCGGCGATGCCGAAGCGGCGCTGTTCGCCGGGAGCGGAGTCGACCGGGTGGAGGCCGGAGAGCGAGCTGACCACCTGCTCGTCCGCGGGCTTCTCGGCCGCCTCCAGTTCCTCCAGGTCAGCGGCGGAGACCAGGGCGACGAGCGGCTTCCCGTGGCGGGTGACGACGACGCGTTCGCCGCCGTAGACGACGCGGTTGATGAGGTCGGCGAGCTCAGCCCGCGCTTGCGTCACCGGGATCTCGTAGGTCATGCTCCTCATCTTACGGTCTGTACGTCCTGTACATTTTTTACAGACAGCTGGAGGTGCTCAGCCATGGACGCCCGCCACGTCCTGCCCGAGTTCACGGAGCGGACCAGTTTCGGAACGCGGACCCTCGACCCGTACTCGAAGCTCCTGGAGGCCCGGATCGTCTTCCTCGGCACGCCGATCGACGAGATCTCGGCCAACGACGTCATCGCGCAGTTCCTGCACCTCGACCACGCGGCCCCCGGCCAGGACATCTCGCTCTACATCAACTCCCCCGGCGGCTCGATCACCGCCATGACCGCGATCCACGACACGATGCAGACGCTCTCCTGCGACGTGGAGACCACCTGCCTGGGCCAGGCCTCGTCCACCGCCGCCGTCCTGCTCGCCGCGGGCACCCCCGGCAAGCGGCTCGTCCTCCCCGGCGCCCGGATCACCCTCCGTCAGCCGGCCATGGACGAACCCCTCCAGGGACAGCCGAGCGACCTCGACATCCACGCGCGCGAGCTGCTGCGGCTGCGCGCCCTGGTGGCCGGGATGCTCACCGAGTACACCGGACGGAGCCCGGAGCGGATCGACGCCGACATCGACCGCCTCACCGTCCTGGACGCGCCGGCGGCCGTCGCGTACGGCCTGGTGGACCACGTGATCACGAGCCGGCGCGACACCGGCGCGGCGCGGTGAGCCGGCCGTGGTGCCCGAGCTGCCGCCGCTGCCCGCGCTGACGCGGGCCGAGGGCGAGTTGATCGACGCGTACCTCGAAGTCGTCGACCTCCTGGGGAAGATCAACCCATCCAGGAGTACGCATACCTATGGGGCACTACGGGCGGCGCAGGCCCTGGTGGGACGCGCGGAGGCGCTGCGCGAGGCCCTGACGCTCATGCATGTGCGGGGCGAGAGCGAGGTGCACGCGGACACCCTGGCGCGCGCCCTGCGGGTGTTGGACGGAGAGCGCCGCACATGCCGCGTCACCATCCACCGCACACCAGAGAGTTGACATTCCGGCATGTCGTGTCGAGGCCCGGACGGCCGACACGGCTCGCAGAATCGCTCCCCCGTTCGGCGTAGTCGACGAGTCGACATATGTGCGGGGTGAGTTGCGCAACAGGTGTACGCATCTGGCGGAATCGGGCACTCCGTTGCTGGTGCGAGGCTCGTGGGCCAAACCTCCGACGATCACGAAAGCAGCCTGTCCACCCGAACGGATCAGTCGTGAGGAGCCTCACATATCGCCGTTTCAGCTCGGATTTCGCCCTCGGTGTGGGTCAAGATCCCTGTCGACGACAAGCCCCCGCCATCCGAGGCGGGGCGGTCCGGGCGGACGCCGAGTCCTGCCGCTGTCCCGGATGTCTGGTCGACAGGAGTGGATCGGCAGGAGTGGAGGACCCGAGCAGTACGGGACGTACGCGCTGTTTCCGCAGCGGGGCCGTCCCTTGGGGTGAAGCCGCAGCCGCGGCCGGGCATCTTCGCCAGCCCGAACCCGACAGGTCATCCTTCGCAGGCGGCTGACGAAGGGTTGCGCATGACTGCGCAGATGCACGTCCCGTCCCTGCTGTCCCGGGCCGGAGCCGTCTCGGCTCTCACCCTCGCCGCCGTCGGCGGCACGATGCTCGCACCCGGTGCGGCGTCCGAGGCCCAGGCAGCCACCACATACGCGAACAAGGCACTGAGCGTCGCCGCGTCCAAGAAGGGAGCCCCGTACCGGTACGGGAGCACCGGACCCACGAGGTTCGACTGCTCCGGTCTGACGCTCTACGCGTACAAGAAGGCGGGCAAGTCGCTGCCCCGCACCGCGCAGCAGCAGTACAACAAGACCCGGCACATCTCCGCGTCCAGCAGACAGAAGGGGGACCTGGTCTTCTTCCACTCCGGCGGGAGCGTCTACCACGTGGGCATCTACGCCGGAAGCGGCAAGATCTGGCACTCGCCCAAGACGGGATCCTGGGTGAAGCTCGACAGGATCTGGACGTCGAAGGTCTACTACGGCCGCGTCCGATGACGCCCGCCGGGCACTGACCCGGTCCGGGGGGTGCGGTGGCGCCGCCGCACCCCCGGAGCCGGGGCGTCAGGCGTACGAGGCGGCCGCCCCGGTCCACGGGAGGGTGATCCAGACCGTCTTGCCGCCCTCCTCGGTCGGAGTGACCGAGAGCCGGCCGCCCGCCTCGGCCGCCAGGGAGCGGATGATGACCATGCCCCGGCCGTTGTCCTGCTGGACCGCCGCGGGAAGCCGCCGGGGCCACCGCGGGTGGCTGTCGGTGACGCCGATGTACAGGCGCTCATCGCGCTCCAGGCGGACGTCGACCGTGAAGGTCGGCGACTGGCCGAAGGTGTGCAGGACCGCGTTGGTGGCCAGTTCCGAGACCATCAGGCGGATCGCGTCCGCCAGGTCGTCGGCGCCGTCGAGGCCCCATCCGCCGAGGACCTCCGCGACGTACCGCCGGGCCGTGGGGACCGACGCGGGATCGCTCGGCAGCGTGACGGATGCTTCCTGGTGGTCTGCCATGGCGACGCTGTCCCTTTCCCGCCGGGGCTTCGGCCCCGGATCGCGCTTCGCGTCAGAGTCCCACCGATCCTGCCGCCCCAGCGGGCGTTCCACCAAGATATGTCCCCATCTGTCGCCCGAAGCGGTGAACTCTGCTGCCGGTGACCGCCCTTGAGCCTCCCGACGGGATGTCAGACGGCCGGCATCGTCCGCAGGATCGTCTCCACCGCGCGCCCGATCTCCGCGTCCGACAGATCGGCCCGGGCCGTGAGACGCAGCCGCGAGATGCCGTCCGGGACGGACGGGGGCCGGAAGCAGCCCACCGCGAGGCCCTGTTCGCGGCAGTCCGCCGCCCATCGCAGCGCCGCCTCGGGGGAGGGCGCGTGGACCGAGACGACGGCCGCGTCGGGCCGCGCGGCGGTGAGACCGGCCTCCGTGAGGAGCCCATGCAGGGTCGTGGCGACCGTACGCGCCCCCCGGCGAGGCCCGGTTCCGCCGCGATCAGACGCAGGCTCGCGAGCGCGCCGCCCGCGGCGGCCGGGGCGAGCCCGGTGTCGAAGATGAAGGTGCGGGCCGCGTTCACCAGGTGCTCGATCACCCGGGCCGGGCCCAGGACGGCACCGCCCTGGCTGCCGAGGGACTTGGAGAGGGTCAGGGTGGCGACGACGTCCTCGTCGCCCGCGAGCCCGGCCTCGTGCAGGGCGCCCCGGCCGCCGTCGCCCAGGACGCCGAAGCCGTGGGCGTCGTCGACGACGAGCCCGGCGCCGTGCGCGCGACAGGCGTCGGCGAGCTCGCGGAGCGGGGCCTTGTCGCCGTCGACGGAGAAGACGGAGTCGCTGACGACCAGCGCCCGGCGCCCCGGGTGCGCGTCCAGGGTCTTGGCGACGGCCTCGGGGTCGGTGTGCGGGACGACGGCGGTCTCGGCGCGCGCGAGGCGGCAGCCGTCCACGATCGAGGCGTGGTTGGAGGCGTCGGAGACGATCAGGGCGTCCCGGCCGCCGAGCGCGGTGAGCGCGGCGAGGTTGGCCGTGTAGCCGGAGGAGAAGACGAGGGCCGCCTCGAAGCCGCAGAACTCGGCGAGTTCGCGCTCCAGACGGGTGTGCAGCCGGGTGGTGCCGGTGACGAGCCGCGAGCCGGTGGAGCCGGCGCCCCAGCGCCTGGCCGCCTCGGCCGCCGCCTCGGTGACCTCGGCGCGGCGGGTGAGGCCGAGGTAGTCGTTGCCCGCCAGGTCCAGGAGGTCCGACTCGGCCGCACGGGGCCGCAGCGTCCGTACGAGACCGGCCTCGGCCCGGCGGCGCGCCTCGGCGTCGGTCCAGTCGAAGGCGGTGCGGCGGGGGCCCCCGGCCCGCGCGTCGTCGTCCCGTGGCATGCGGCGATCCTTTTGTAGGCAGCGCACAGACCCTAACCGGAGGATGCCGAGGTCGGGATGTGGTCATCCACACACCTCTATCGGGGGCGTTTGTTCGGATCCTCCTTGGCCCGGGGGCGGGCGGTAGGCAAGGATCTCCGGTTATGGACCTCCTGAACACACTGGTGGAGAAGGGGCTGCGGCGCGAGCTGCCGACCCGTGAAGAAGCGCTCGCCGTCCTGGCGACGTCCGACGACGAACTGCTCGATGTGGTGGCGGCGGCCGGGAAGGTGCGCCGTCAGTGGTTCGGGCGCCGGGTCAAGCTCAACTACCTGGTCAACCTGAAGTCGGGTCTCTGTCCCGAGGACTGCTCGTACTGCTCGCAGCGGCTCGGCTCGAAGGCCGAGATCCTCAAGTACACGTGGCTGAAGCCGGACGAGGCCTCGCAGGCCGCGGCGGCGGGTGTCGCGGGCGGCGCCAAGCGCGTGTGCCTGGTGGCCAGCGGCCGCGGTCCGACGGACCGGGACGTGGAGCGCGTCGGGAAGACGATCGAGGCGATCAAGGAGCAGAACGAGGGCGTCGAGGTGTGCGCCTGCCTCGGTCTGCTCTCGGACGGCCAGGCGGAGCGGCTGCGGGAGGCCGGCGCCGACGCGTACAACCACAACCTGAACACGTCCGAGGCGACGTACGAGGGGATCACCAAGACCCACACGTACGCGGACCGGGTGGACACCGTGCAGAAGGCGCACGCCGCCGGTCTGTCGGCCTGCTCGGGTCTGATCGCGGGCATGGGCGAGACCGACGAGGACCTCGTCGACGTCGTCTACGCGCTGCGCGAGCTCGACTCGGACTCGGTGCCGGTCAACTTCCTCATCCCCTTCGAGGGCACCCCGCTCGCCAAGGAGTGGAACCTCACGCCGCAGCGCTGCCTGCGGATCCTCGCGATGGTCCGGTTCGTCTGCCCCGACGTCGAGGTGCGGATCGCGGGCGGCCGCGAGGTGCACCTGCGCTCGATGCAGCCGCTGGCGCTGAACATCGCGAACTCGATCTTCCTCGGCGACTACCTGACGAGCGAGGGCCAGGCCGGCCAGGCCGACCTGGACATGATCGCGGACGCGGGCTTCGAGGTGGAGGGCGCGGGCACGACCACGCTGCCGAAGCACCGCGCGGACGCCCTCGCGGCGGCCGGCGCGACGGGCGGCTGCGGTACGGCGTCCTCGGCGGGCTGCGGCTCCGAGGCCTCGGCCGGCTGCGGCTCGCACGGCGAGGAGGGCGGCGGCTGCGGCCCCTGCGGCGGTCACGCGGCTCCGGCGGCGCCCGCCGCGAACGAGGCACGCACCGACCTGGTGGCCGTGCGCCGCCGGGGCGCCGGCACGGACCTCGCGCCGAATGCGTGACGGCGAGCGCCTCGGCAACGGCGAACTCCTCGCCCTGGACCGGGCGCACGTCTGGCATCCCTACGGCCCCATGCCGGGCCGGGCGGAGCCGCTGGTCGTCGCGTCCGCGTCCGGCGTGCGGCTCCGGCTCGCCGAACCCGCCGAGGGGCGGGCCGAGTTGGTCGACGGCATGTCCTCGTGGTGGTCGGCGATCCACGGCTACAACCACCCCGTGCTCAACGAGGCGGTGCGCGGCCAGCTGGAGAAGATGAGCCACGTCATGTTCGGCGGGCTCACGCACGAGCCGGCCGTCCGGCTCGCCGCACGGCTCGTGGAGATCACCCCGGAACCGCTGCGGCACGTCTTCCTCAGCGACTCGGGCTCGGTCTCCGTCGAGGTGGCGGCCAAGATGTGCCTGCAGTACTGGCGTTCCCTGGGGCGCCCCGAGAAGCAGCGGCTCCTCACCTGGCGCGGCGGCTACCACGGGGACACCTGGCAGCCGATGTCCGTGTGCGACCCGCAGGGCGGGATGCACGAGCTGTGGACGGGGGTGCTCCAGCGGCAGGTGTTCCTGGACGCGCCGCCGGCCGCGTACGAGGAGTCGTACGCGGAGCAGCTGCGGACCCGGATCGCCGAGCACGCGCACGAGCTGGCCGCGGTGATCGTGGAGCCGGTCGTGCAGGGCGCCGGCGGGATGCGCTTCCACGACCCGGCGTACCTCCGGGTGCTGCGCGAGGCCTGCGACGCGCACGACGTCCTGCTGGTGTTCGACGAGATCGCGACCGGGTTCGGGCGGACGGGCGCGCTGTTCGCCGCCGACCAGGCCGGGGTCTCCCCCGATGTGATGTGCGTGGGCAAGGCGCTGACCGGCGGCTATCTGTCGATGGCGGCCACGCTCTGCACGGGCCGCGTCGCCGACGGGATCTCGCAGGGTGAGGTCCCCGTCCTGGCACACGGGCCGACCTTCATGGGGAACCCGCTGGCGTCGGCGGTCGCCCTCGCCTCGATCGACCTGCTGCTCTCCCAGGACTGGCAGGTCGAGGTCAAGCGGATCGAGACGGGCCTGCGGGCCGGGCTCGCCCCGGTGGCCGGGCTCCCGGGCGTCCGCGAGGTGCGGGTGCTCGGCGCGATCGGCGTCGTCCAGCTCGACCACGAGGTCGACATGGCGGCGGCGACGCGCGCGGCGGTCCGGGAGGGCGTGTGGCTGCGCCCGTTCCGCGACCTGATCTACACGATGCCGCCGTACGTGACGGGCGACGAGGACCTGGCCCGGATCTGCGCGGCGGTGCGGGCGGCCGCGGCCGCGGGCTGACCGCGGGCGGGACCGCGCCCCGATCGGCGTGGTCCCGCCCGGTCGCCCCCTGTACATCAGCGAGAGAGGACACCTTCCTTCATGAGCGTCATCGTCGTCAGCGGTACCGGCACCGAGATCGGCAAGACCGTCGTCACCGCGGCCGTCGCCGCCGTCGCCACGGCCGCCGGGCGGTCCGTCGCCGTCCTGAAGCCCGCGCAGACGGGCGTCGGGCCGGACGAGCGGGGCGACGCGGACGAGGTCGTACGGCTCTCGGGCGCCGTGGCCTCCGCCGAGCTGGGCCGCTTCCCGGAGCCGCTGGCCCCCGGGACGGCCGCCCGCCGGGCCGGGCTCGCCCCGGTCGGGCCCCGGGAGGTCGCCGAGGCCGCCCGGGAGCTGGCCGCCGAGCACGACCTGGTCCTCGTGGAGGGGGCGGGCGGGCTCCTCGTCCGCTTCGACGAGGAGGGCGGCACGCTCGCCGACGCGGCCGCGCTGCTCGGCGCCCCGGTCCTGGTGGTGGCCCAGGCCGGTCTGGGCACGCTCAACTCGGTGACCCTGACGGCCGAGGCGCTGCGGGCGCGCGGGATCGAGCAGCTCGGCGTGGTCGTCGGCAGCTGGCCGGACGCGCCGGACCTCGCGGAGCGCTGCAACCTCGGGGACCTGCCGGAGGCGGCCGGCGCTCCGCTGCTCGGGGCCGTACCGGAGGGTTCGGGGACGCTCGACCCGGCGGAGTTCCGGGCGGCGGCGGGCGGCTGGCTGGCGCCGGAGCTCGGCGGCACGTGGGACGCGGAGGCGTTCGCGGGGGTGCACGCGGCCCCGGTCTCCGTAGGCTGACGGCATGCGCGCACACGTTCAGGAGATCGTCTTCGACTGCGGGGCCCCGGCGGCGCTCGTCCGTTTCTGGGCCGGGCTCCTCGGCGGCGAACCCGTCGACCGGAGCGACGACTGGTCGTACGTGGATCCGCCGGAGTTCGTACGGATCGCCTTCCAGCGGGTGCCGGAGGGCAAGTCCGCGAAGAACCGGCTCCACCTCGACCTGGAGGTGCCGGACCCGGCTCGGGCGGCCGAGGAGGTGCTGCCGCTCGGGGCGGTCACGGTCGGCGGGCTCGTCACCGACGAGCAGGGCTCCTTCCAGGTCATGCGGGACCCGGAGGGCAACGAGTTCTGCTTCGTGACGGGCTGAGGGGCGGCCGTGATGGCTCCGGATCCCGCGGCGGCCCGCGCTCCGCGCGTGCACCATCCGCTGTTCGCCCGCTTCTACGCCCGGTTCAGCGCCTCCGCCGACGCGCGCGGCGGGCTCGGTGCCCTGCGGACCGAGCTGCTCGACGGGCTCTCCGGCCGGGTCGTGGAGATCGGTGCCGGGAACGGTCTGAACTTCGCGCACTACCCGGCCGGGGTCACCGAGGTCGTCGCCGTGGAACCGGAGGCCCATCTGCGGGCTCTCGCGGTGGAGGCCGCGCGCCGGGCTCCGGTCCCGGTGACCGTGGTGGCGGGCACGGCCGAGTCGCTGCCGGGGCCGGACGGATCCTTCGACGCGGCGGTGGCCTCGCTGGTGCTCTGCACCGTACGGGACGTGCCGGCGGCCCTCGCCGAGCTGCGGCGGGTCCTGCGTCCCGGCGGCGAGCTGCGGTTCTTCGAGCACGGGGCGGCGGACACGCCCGGCCTCGCACGGGTGCAGCGGGTCCTGGACCGCACGGTCTGGCCGCTGCTCTTCGGCGGCTGCCACACCGCCCGCCGCCCGGTCGCGGCGATCGGGGCGGCCGGCTTCGACCTCGTCTCGTACCGCGCCTTCGACGTGCCGGAGCAGGGCCCCCGGCTGCCGTCCTCGCCCTGTGTCCTGGGCACGGCCCGGCGGTAATCCCTGGCAGCGCCGCCGTGCCGCGTGATGGGATCGGGCCATGATCGATGTGAAGATTCGCGCCGCCGTGAGCGACGAGGCGGAGGCCGTGCTGGAGTTCTGGCGGGAGTCCGCCGAGGGGACGTCCATCTCGGACGACGTGCGCGGGGTGACCCGGCTCCTGGAGCGCGATCCCGAGGCGCTGATCCTGGCCACGCTGCCCGACGGGCGGATCGTGGGGTCCGTGATCGCCGGCTGGGACGGGTGGCGGGCCTCGCTCTACCGGCTGGCGGTGCTGCCCTCACACCGCCGGCTCGGCATCTCGTCGGCGCTCCTGCGCGCGGCGGAGGATCGTTTCGCGGCGCTCGGCGGGCGTCGCGCGGACGCGATGGTCCTGGTGGCGAACGAGACGGCGCACGCCGCGTGGGGAGCCGCGGGGTACGAGCGGCAGGAGCAGTGGCGCCGGTGGGTGAAGCCGTTCACCTCGTAAGAGCGGCCCGATCATCGCACCACTTTGCCGGTCCTTTACCATGGTGACTCATCCCGACGACCGAAAGGTGTGAGCGTCCGCCCATGGGCGAGCCTCCCAGTAGCACTGGTTCCGACCATCGACATCGAGCGATCCCCCTCCCGCTGACTGATCATGGGACGGAGGTGAACCGATGACCGAAGTGCTTCTGCTCGTGGTGGCGCTCCTGCTCGCTCTCGCGTGCGGTGCGTTCGTCGCGGCCGAGTTCTCCCTGACCACGGTCGAGCGCGGCGAGCTCGAAGCCGCCGTCGAGCGCGGCGAGCGGGGTGCGGCGGGCGCCCTCAAGGCCGTCCGCTCCCTCACCTTCCAGCTCTCCGGCGCGCAGCTCGGCATCACCGTGACCAACCTGGTCGTCGGCATGCTCTCCGAGCCCTCGATCGCCGCACTGCTCCGCGGCCCCATGGAGGCGATCGGGCTCTCGGCCTCGGTGGCCTCCTCGTTCGCCCTCGTCCTGGGCACCGCCCTGTCGACCGTCGTCCTGATGGTCGTCGGTGAGCTGGTCCCCAAGAACTGGGCGATCTCCTCCCCGCTCGCCGTAGCGAAGGTGGTGGCCACCCCGCAGCGCGTGTTCACGGCCGCCTTCAAGCCGCTGATCAGCCACCTCAACAACACCGCGAACCGGATCCTGCGCCGCCTCGGCATGGAGCCGACCGAGGAACTCGCCTCGGCGCGCTCCCCGCAGGAGCTGGTGGCGCTCGCCCGGCACTCCGCGAAGGAGGGCGCCCTGGAGGCGGACACGGCCGAGCTCTTCGTCCGTACCCTCAACCTGGCCGAGCTGACCGCGGAGAACGTGATGACGCCCCGCGTGCAGGTCACCGCCCTGGAGGTGCAGGCCACCGCCGAGGACGTCGCCAACGCGACCCGCGCGACCGGCCTGTCCCGCTTCCCCGTCTACCGGGGCAGCCTCGACGCGGTCGTCGGCATCGCCCACATCAAGGACGTCCTCGCGATACCCGCCGAGGAGCGGCCCCGCCGCCGGATCGGCGAGATGCTGCGCGAGCCGCTGCTCGTCCCCGAGACGCTCACCGTGGACCGGCTGCTCGACCGCCTGTCGGGCAGGCAGACCATGGCCGTCGTCATCGACGAGTACGGCGGCACGGCCGGGGTCGTCACCCTGGAGGACATCGTCGAGGAGGTCGTCGGCGAGGTGCGCGACGAGCACGACCCGCACGAGACGCCGGACCTGGCGCGGGCGGGCGAGGACGCGGACGGGCGTGAGCTGTGGTCCGCCGACGGCGCCGCCCGTACGGACCAGCTGGCCGCCATCGGCCTGCGGGCGCCGGACGGCCCGTACGAGACGCTCGCGGGCGTCGTCGCCCACGAGCTGGGCCGCATCCCCGCCGCCGGGGACAGCGTGGAGCTGGCCGGCTGGCGGCTCGACGTCGTCGACGCCCAGGGCCGGCGGGCCGCGCGCGTGCTGCTGCACGCCCCCGCGCAGGACGCCGGGGACGAGTCCGGGGAGGCCGGCCGATGATCGCGATCCAGCTGTTGATCGGTCTGCTCACCCTGGTCGTCAACGCCTTCTTCGTCGGCGCCGAGTTCGCCCTGATCTCCGTCCGCCGCAGTCAGATCGAACCCCTGGCCGAGTCCGGGAACCGGCGGGCGCGCAGCGTCATCTGGGGCCTGGAGCACGTCTCCGCGATGCTCGCGGCGGCGCAGCTCGGCATCACGCTCTGCACCCTGGTCCTCGGCATCGTCGCCGAGCCGGCCATCGCCCACCTGCTCGAACCGGTCTTCGACGCGGTCGGTGTCCCGCACGGACTCGTGCACCCGATCTCGTTCGTGATCGCGCTGTCGGTCGCGACGTACCTGCACATGCTGCTCGGCGAGATGGTGCCGAAGAACATCGCGCTCGCCGAGCCGACGCGCTCCGCCCTTCTCCTCGGGCCGCCGCTGGTGACGCTCGCGCGGGCGCTGCGGCCGGTGATCTTCGCGATCAACGCCTTCGCCAACGCCCTGCTCAGGCTGTTGCGGGTGGACGTCAAGGACGAGGTCGCGGCGACCTTCTCGGACGACGAGCTGGCCCGGATGGTCACCGACGCGGGCGACGCGGGCCTCCTGGACGACCGGGCGGCCGAGCGGCTGCACGACGCCCTCGAACTGGGCCGCCGTCCCGTGCGGGACGTCGTGATGCCGGCCGAGAAGGTGGTGTACGCACAGGTCGGCACCACTCCGGAGGAGCTGGAGGCGCTGTCGGCGCGGACCGGGTTCTCCCGCTTCCCGATGGTGGACGCCGAGCGGCGCATCCTGGGCTATCTGCACGTCAAGGACGCCCTGGACATCACCCCGCGCGACCTGCCGTTCCCGGTGTCGGCGCTGCGGCCGATCGCCCGGGTGCGGGCCGCGACGCCGCTGGACGACGTCCTCACCGCGATGCGCCGCAGCCGGACCCACCTGGCGGCCGTGCTCGACGAGGACGGCAAGCCGGCCGGTCTCGTGACGATGGAGGACGTGCTGCGCGAGCTGGTGGGGCGCCCCGCGGCGCCGTGACGCCTTGACGCGCCGCAGGGAAGGGCCCCGGGAGTGGATCCCGGGGCCCTTCCGGCGTGTCAGAGCGCTGTGGCCGCGAGCCAGTCGTCGAGCAGGTCGCGGTCGCCGGTGTGCGTGAAGCGCGCGTCGTCGGCCGCGTACCGGCGGTGCAGCAGGAGCAGCAGCTCCCCGGTGTCCGCCGTGACACCGGCGGTCGGCCGCGCGCCGCCGCTCCCCGGGCTTCCCGGCCCGGCCTGGCTCCCCCGGCTCCCCCGGCTCCAGGTGAAGCCGCCCCCGCCGAGTGTGAGGGTCCAGACGGCGCCGGTGTCGCGGGCGGCGAGGCGCAGGACGGCGCCGTCGCGGTCGAGGTGGGCGAGCGGCTCGGCGATCCAGGGGATGTACGGAGCGTTCCCGAGGAAGTGGTCGACGGCGTCCGCCGCCGTGCCGGGGTCGAGGGGTCCCGCCGCCCCGGTGACGGCGATCTCGGCGTCGGCGAGGTGGACCAGGGTCTCGAAGAGCACGTGGCGGGGGTAGTGGCGGACGTGCGGGTCGGCGCCGGGCGACCAGACCGGGGCGTCCGGGTCGGCCCCGCGCGCGGTGGCGGCGAACCGCTCGGCGCGGGCGGCGAGCCAGTCGGGGTACGCGGCGGGGTCGCCGGGCGCGTCGAGGGGGACGTCGCGGGCGAGGACCCGGGCGGTGGCCCCGGTCCGTACGACGTGCTCGGCCCAGCCGTGCACGGTGCCGAGGTGCCGGGTCAGGTCCGCCAGGGTCCAGCCGGGGCAGGTGGGGACGGGGGTCGCGGGGTCGGCCGTGCGGACGGTCGCCGCGAAGCGCCGGGCGCCCTCCAGGGCCGCGTCGCAGCCCGCCGTGTGGGTGTCCTCCGTGAGCCCGAAGCCCTCGGAGACCTTCAGGAGGTCCTCGCGCCAGGGGCCGGGCGGCTGCCGCAGCGCGGCCTCGCGGAGGAGGCCGTCGAGGGCGCGGCGGTCGGCGGCCCCGAGTCCGGACAGGGTGTGCCCGGTGTTCTCCAGCCACTTCACGGCCGTGTCCGGATCGAGGACCTCGTCGTCGGAGGTATCGACCGCCGTCACCAGCTCAGCCAGCGCCTCGGCCAGCGTGCTCAGGAGCGCGTCGCTCATCGGATCTCCCCTCCCGGGTTCTCCACGGCGCCCGCGCATACCGCACGGTATGATCGCTCCGCCATGGAGATGAATGCCACGTACAACAGTCTCGTCGCCGTCGGGGACAGCTTCACCGAGGGTATGTCGGACCTGAAGCCCGACGGTTCCTACCGGGGCTGGGCCGACGTCCTCGCGGGCCGGCTCGCCGCCCGCTCGCCCGGCTTCCGCTACGCCAACCTCGCCGTGCGCGGCAAGCTCATCGGACAGATCGTCGACGAGCAAGTCGACCTGGCCGCAGGCATGAAGGCCGATGTGGTGACCCTGGTCGGCGGGCTCAACGACACCCTGCGCCCCAAGGTCGACATGGTCCGCGTGCGGGACCTGCTCACCGAGGCAGTGGAACGCCTCACACCCTCCTGCGGGCAGCTGGTCCTCATGCGCAGCCCCGGCCGCAACGGCCCGGTCATGGAGCGCTTCCGGCCCCGCATGGAGGAGCTGTTCGCCCACATCGACGGGCTCGCCGCCGAGCACGGCGCCCTGGTCGTCGATCTGTACGGGGCGCCGTCGCTCGGCGACCCCCGGCTCTGGGACGTGGACCGGCTCCACCTGACGCCCGACGGGCACCGGCGGGTCGCCGAGGCCGTGTGGCAGACGCTCGGCCTGGCGCCGGAGGAGGACTGGCGCACGCCGCTGCCCCCGGCCGTACGGCCCGGCTGGGCGAGCCGCCGGGTCGCGGACGCCCGCTTCGCCCGGGAGCACCTGGGGCCCTGGATCGGACGGCGCCTGACCGGCCGCTCCTCGGGGGACGGCCGCGCACCCAAGCGTCCCGACCTCCTGCCGTACGAGCCCCCGGCGGGTGCGTAGCCCCGGCGCCCCCGTGCGCGTGACCTGCGTCTCGTAGCAAGCTCCACACCGGACCGTGGCGCTGGCCTGCAGAAACCACCAGTAAACTCTGTCCACGTGACTGCTGTGACTGCGAAGCCCCGCATCCCCAACGTTCTGGCCGGCCGCTACGCCTCCGCGGAGCTCGCCGTCCTCTGGTCCCCCGAGCAGAAGGTGAAGCTGGAGCGTCAGCTGTGGCTCGCCGTGCTCCGTGCGCAGAAGGACCTCGGGATCGAGGTTCCGGACGCCGCCCTCGCCGACTACGAGCGCGTTCTCGACCAGGTCGACCTCGGCTCCATCGCCGAGCGCGAGAAGGTCACCCGGCACGACGTGAAGGCCCGCATCGAGGAGTTCAACGCCCTCGCCGGCCACGAGCACGTCCACAAGGGCATGACCTCGCGCGACCTCACCGAGAACGTCGAGCAGCTGCAGATCCGGCTCTCCCTGGAGCTGATGCGGGACCGTACGGTCGCCGTCCTCGCCCGCCTCGGCAAGCTCTCCGCCGAGTACGCGGAGCTGGTCATGGCCGGCCGCTCGCACAACGTCGCCGCCCAGGCGACCACCCTCGGCAAGCGATTCGCGACGTCGGCGGACGAGCTGCTCGTGGCGTACGCCCGCCTGGAGGAGCTGCTCGGCCGCTACCCGCTGCGCGGCATCAAGGGCCCGGTCGGCACCGCGCAGGACATGCTGGACCTGCTCGGCGGCGACGCGGGCAAGCTCGCCGACCTGGAGCAGCGGATCGCCGGCCACCTCGGCTTCGCGCACGCCTTCACCTCGGTCGGCCAGGTCTACCCGCGCTCGCTCGACTACGACGTGGTCACCTCGCTGGTGCAGCTGGCCGCCGCGCCGTCCTCGATCGCCAAGACGATCCGCCTGATGGCGGGCCACGAGCTGGTCACCGAGGGCTTCAAGCCCGGCCAGGTCGGCTCCTCGGCGATGCCGCACAAGATGAACACCCGCTCCTGCGAGCGCGTCAACGGCCTCATGGTCATCCTGCGCGGCTACGCCTCGATGACCGGTGAGCTGGCGGGCGACCAGTGGAACGAGGGCGACGTGTCCTGCTCCGTGGTCCGCCGCGTCGCGCTGCCGGACGCGTTCTTCGCGCTGGACGGCCTCCTGGAGACCTTCCTCACCGTGCTCGACGAGTTCGGCGCCTTCCCGGCCGTCGTCGCCCGCGAGCTCGACCGCTACCTGCCGTTCCTGGCGACCACGAAGGTCCTCATGGGCGCCGTGCGCGCCGGCGTGGGCCGCGAGGTCGCCCACGAGGCCATCAAGGAGAACGCCGTCGCCTCCGCCCTCGCCATGCGCGAGCAGGGCGCCGAGCGCAACGAGCTCCTCGACAAGCTGGCCGCCGACGACCGGATCCCGCTGGACCGGGCGCAGCTCGACGAGCTGATGGCCGACAAGCTGTCCTTCACGGGCGCCGCCGCCGACCAGGTCGCGTCCGTGGTCTCCCGCATCGAGGAGATCCTCAAGCAACACCCGGAGGCCGCCGCGTACACCCCCGGGGCGATCCTCTGACCCGGACTCCCCGGTTCACCCAGGAGGAGCTGGAGGCCGCCCGCGACTGCGTCGTTCCCGACGTGGTCGCGGGCGGCCTCTCCGTGCTCTTCTGCGGGATCAACCCGGGTCTGATGACGGCGGCGACGGGCCACCACTTCGCCCGGCCGGGCAACCGCTTCTGGCCGGTGCTGCACCTGTCCGGGTTCACGCCGAGGCTGCTGCGGCCGGACGAGCAGGAGGAGCTCCTGACGTACGGGCTCGGCATCACAAACGTGGTGGCGCGGGCCACCGCGCGGGCCGACGAGCTGAGCCGCGAGGAGTACCGCGAGGGCGGACGGCTGCTCGTGGAGAAGGTGGAACGGCTCGCACCGCGCTGGCTCGCGGTGGTCGGCGTCACGGCGTACCGCACGGCCTTCGGCGAGCCGAAGGCGGCGATCGGGCCGCAGGAGCGGACGATCGGAGCGACCCGGATCTGGGCGCTGCCCAACCCGAGCGGTCTCAACGCGCACTGGACGGCGGCGACGATGGCGGAGGAGTTCGCCCGGCTGCGGGAGGCGGCGGAGGAGAGGTTCTAAGGCCAGGCGTCGCGGGGCGCACGGGAAGGTGACGACAGGCCCTGGGGCGGGTCGATCTCGGTGATCACGACGAGGAGCTCGTACGCCAGCTCCTTGTCGTGCTGGGAGACGCCGAGTCCTGTCCACCGTCCGTCCACCCGCCACAGCCGCAGGTCCGGCGTGTGGCCGCTGAGCGCGGCCCATGGCTCCGGCATCTCCTCGCCGTCCAGGGTCCGCTCCAGGACGTACCAGAGGCTCAGCACCTGTGGCGGGCCCCAGCGGGCGGTGAGCAGGGCGGCGAGCCCGTCCCGCTCCGCCTCGTACTGCTCCTCGACCAGCGGCCTGCGGGTGCCGTCGTCCTCCCAGAAGTCCTCGCTTCTCGCGAGCGTCCCGACGTGGAAGCCCGGACCGCTGTCGACGGGTCCGGACGGCTCCGGTCGCGCAGGGAAGGCGCGCGTCCGGAGTAAGTCGATCGTCGCCAGGTGCTGTGCCGTGGTCATGGGACCAGTAAAGCGGCCGCCACTGACAGTTGGCGTTCCGTCAGGAGGCGGGGCGGCGCCCCCGCGGTCGCGCCGCGGGGGCGGCACTCGCCGCATCCGGACCCATTGAGTACCATCCGCCTGAGAAGTGCACGAGCTGGGAGGACACACGGTGGGGCGGCTGACCGGCGGGGATCCGTCTCTGCTGCGGCGGATCAACTCCGCGGTGGTACTCCATGCCCTGCGGGGCGCCGACGCGCCCACGCTCACGGATCTGACCCGGATCACGGGCCTGTCGCGGCCCACGGTCGAGGGGGTCGTCGAGGGCCTCATGGAGGGCGGTCTCGTCGTCGAGTCGGCGCCCGAGGAGGGCGAGGCCCGTCGGCAGGGGCGTCCGGCCCGGAGGTTCCGCTTCCGTGCCGAGGCCGGTCATCTGCTCGGCATCGAGATCGGCCCGCACCGCGTGGCCGCCCTGCTCTCCGGCCTGGACGGGCGCATCATCGGCGCCGGGTCCCGCGAGGTGTCGGAGACGGCGCCCGAGGACGAGCGCCTGGACCGGGTCCGTACGGTCGTGGCCGACGTCCTGCGCAGGGCCGGGGTCGCCCGGTCCAACCTGCGGGCCGTCGGCGTCGGCACGCCCGGCATCGTGGAGGCCGACGGCACGGTGCGGCTCGGCACGGCGCTGCCCGGCTGGACGGGCCTCGCGCTCGGCGAGCGGCTGAGGCGCTCCTTCCGCTGCCCGGTGATCGTGGAGAACGACGCCAACGCGGCGGCCGTCGCGGAGCACTGGAAGGGTGCCGCGACCGACTCCGACGACATCGTCTTCGTCCTGGCCGGCCTGAGCCCCGGCGCCGGGTCGCTGATCGGCGGCCGGCTGCACCGCGGTTTCGGCGGGGCGGCCGGGGAGATCGGCGCCCTGCACCTGCTCGGCCGGGGCGTCACCCCCGAGCACCTGCTGTCGACGACGGACGAGCCGCTGCACCCGCTCGACGAGCAGGCGGTGGCGAAGGTCTTCGCGCTGGCCCGCGAGGGAGACGCGCGGGCGCAGGCGGCGGTGGAGCGGTTCATCCAGCGGCTCGTGCACGACGTGGCGGCCCTGGTCCTCGCCATCGACCCGGAGCTGGTGGTCGTGGGCGGCTGGGCGGCGGGTCTCGACGGGGTGCTCCAGCCGCTCCGCGAGGAGCTGGCGCGGTTCTGTCTGCGTCCGCCGCGGGTGGTGCTGTCCCTGCTCGGCGAGGCGGCGGTGGGCACGGGCGCCCTGCGGCTCGCGCTGGACCACGTCGAGGAGCAGCTGTTCGCCGTCGACGGCACGGTGACGGCCCGCCGCTAGGGCCTGTCGTCACCTTCCCGTCGTCGCCCGAAGGGCGGCCCTGCGGCGAGAGCGCGTGCCAGGCGTCGCGGGGCAGACGGGAAGGTGACGACAGGCCCTGGGAGTGGTCTCCCGGCGACGGGCCGCTGTCCGCGGGTGCGGGGGAGCCTACGAGGCCATCACCAGGTCGACCGAGTCGCCGAAGGTGAGGCGGCAGGTGTCGGCGCGGTAGGTGGCCACGGAGACGGCGGCGGTGCGCCCGGCGGAGAGATAGCGGGTCGTCACGACGAGGACGGGCGCGCCCGGCAGCCGGTCGAGCTCCTTGGCGTCGTCGGCGCGGGCGGAGCCGAGCTCCACGGAGCGGTCCTGGCCGTCGAGGGCGAGGTGCTGCAGTTCCCGGAGCACCGCGCGGGCGCGGGGGGGACCGGCGGGGGCGTCGATGGCGCTGAGGCCGGGGACGGAGCCGGCGGGCACGTAGAGCAGCTCCGCGGCGACCGGCTGGCCCTGGCTGATGCGGAGGCGGCGGACGACGTGCACCTGCTCGTCGGCGCCGGTCTCCAGGACGCGCGCGACGGCGGCCGGAGCCACGTCCGCTGCCGAGTCCTGGGGCTGCCAGGCGTCGTCGCCGACACCGGGCCAGGCGTGCTGGGTGGTGGAGACGTCGACGCCGACGCGCGGCGGGGCGACCGTGGTGCCGACGCCGCGGCGGCGCTGCAGGCGCCCTTCCAGCTCCAGCTGCTCCAGGGCCTGGCGGAGCGTGGCGCGGGCGACGCCGAAGCGTGCCGCGAGCTCGCGCTCGTTGGGCAGGATCTCGCCGACGGCGAAGTCCGAGTCGAGCGCTTCACCGATGACTGTCTTGAGGTGCTGGTACTTCGGCTCCGGTACCGATGCCAGCTGCGTGGTCCCCACCCTGATCCTCCGCAATTCGCCGTGTCCCGCGGCGTTTTTCCGCGCCCTTGTTTATTAAAGGTTCCTGCACTAACTCTGCGACCATAAGGCGAGCCACCCCCTTGGTCAAGACCAATCCTCCGTCGAACGCCCCTGAATGTGACCCTCTGACCTAGATCGTTCACAGGACGTTCGCGCCCCCGTGAGCCCCGCGCAGCAAAACGCCCCGCTTCCCGGGCGGGGAGGCGGGGCGAGATCGCGCCGAATGGCGTGATCACCGTCAGGCGTCGGCGGGGCCCCCGAGGCCCTGGAGCTTGTCGGGGTTGCGGATGATGTAGACGCACTGGACGCGTCCGTCGCGCGTCTCGACCTGGAAGACGGAGTCGGGCTTCCCGTCGGCGAGGACGAGTACGGCCGGGGCGCCGTTGAGCTCCAGGAAGCGCACCTCGTACAGGGCTTCCCCGCCCTGGGTGACGGCGGCGAGGAAGCGGCCGACCTTGTCGGCGCTCTCGATGATCCGCAGCGGCGCCTTGGACTTGCCGCCGCTGTCGCCGACGAGCCGCACGTCCGGCGCGAGGAGCGCGAGGAGCGCGCCGAGATCGCCGCCGGTGGCGGCGGAGAGGAAGTGCTCGGTGAGGTCGCGGCGCTCGGCCGGGTCGACGTCGTAGCGCGGTCTGCCCTCGTCGACGTGACGCCGGGCGCGTCCGGCGAGCTGGCGCACGGCCGCCTCGGAGCGGTCGAGGGCGGTGGCGATCTCCCCGAACGGGAAGCCGAAGGCCTCGCGCAGCACGAAGACGGCCCGCTCCAGCGGGGAGAGGGATTCGAGCACCACGAGGACGGCGAGCGAGACCGAGTCGGCGAGCAGCGCGCGCTCGGCGGTGTCGGGGGCGGCGGGGCCGAAGTCGGTGACGAGCGGTTCGGGGAGCCAGGGGCCGATGTAGGACTCGCGGCGCGCCTGAGCCTGGCGGAGCCGGTCGACGGCGAGCCGGGTGGTGATCCGTACGAGGAAGGCGCGGGGCTCGCGGACGGCGGCGCGGTCCGCGGCGGTCCAGCGCAGCCAGGCCTCCTGGACGACGTCCTCGGCGTCGGCGGTGCGGCCGAGCATCCGGTAGGCGACGCCGAGGAGCATCGGGCGGTGCTCCTCGAAGAGTTCGGTGAGGGTGTCGGTGTCGGTGGGCACGTGTCCATCCCAGCCCACGTCACCGGCTCTGTCCAGTTTCCGGCTCCCGTCTTGAACTCCTGGCTACCGAGCGGTAATTCTTACTGACGAGACGTCTAAAAGGTGGCACCCGCCGGTGTTCACGAAGCGCCGCACGAGGAACCGAGGAGCCCGCATGCCCGCACGGACCGCGTTCACGATCGAGACCCCGGCGGGTCCCCGCACCGCGTCCCTGACGTACGAGCGCCGGGGCGCGGGCGAGCCCCTGCTGCTGCTCCACGGCATCGGGCACCACTGGCAGGCCTGGGAACCCGTCCTGGACGTGCTCGCCGCCGAACGCGACGTGATCGCCGTCGACCTGCCCGGCTTCGGGGCCTCCGACGGGCTGCCGGAGGGCGTCCCGTACGACCTGTCCACGGTCGTCCCCGTGCTGGGCGCGTTCTGCCGGGCCGTCGGCCTCGACCGGCCGCACGTGGCGGGGAACTCGCTGGGCGGGCTGCTCGCCCTGGAGCTCGGCCGGGAGAAGCTGGTGCGCTCGGTCACCGCCCTCTCCCCCGCCGGCTTCTGGTCGGAGGGCGAGCGGCGGTACGCCTTCGGGACGCTGCGGGCCATGCGCGGCGCCGCCCTGTCGCTGCCCGTGCCGGTGATCGAACGCCTCTCGCGCACCGCCGCCGGGCGCACCGCCCTCACCAGCACCATCTACGCGCGGCCCGGCCGCCGGTCACCCGAGGCCGTCGTCGCCGAGACGCTCGCGCTGCGCGAGGCCACCGGCTTCCACCAGACCCTTGCCGCGGGCCGGACCGCCCTCTTCCGCGACGACGTCCCCGCGGTCCCCGTCACCGTCGCCTGGGGCACCCGCGACCGGCTGCTGCTGCGCCGGCAGGGCGTCCGCGCCAAGCACACCCTGCCCGCCGCCCGCCTGGTCCGGCTGCCCGGCTGCGGCCACGTGCCGATGAACGACGACCCGGCCCTGGTCGCGCGCGTGATCCTGGACGGCAGCCGCTGAACCCCGCCGCCGCGTGAAGAGGCCGGTGCCCAGGGCCGCGCCCGCGCCCACGAGGAGGCTGCCGGCCGCCTGCGGGAGACCGAAGGCGGCGCCCCCGACCAGGGCGGCGCTGAGCGCGGCGGCGACCGGGATGGCCCCGGTGTAGAGAGTGGCCCTCTCCATGCCGACGCGCTGGACTCCCATGTAGAAGAGGACGAACCCTACGACCGTGGCCAGGGCGGCCTGCCAGACCAGGGCGCCCGCCTCCACGGCCGTCGGCATCCGCACGAGCCCGGCGCCGTCCACCACCAGGCCCACGAGCGCCGCCTCGGCCGCGCCCACCCCGCACACGGCGGCCGTCAGCAGCTTCGGCCCGAGCAGCCGCAGGACCGGGACCGCGAGGACGGTGAAGCCCACCTCGCCCGCGAGCGCCGCCACCGACCAGCCGATCCCGGCCAGGTCCGTACGCCCCCAGCCCTGGACGGTGAAGGCTCCGGCGGCGACGAGCAGTGCACCGTACAGCACGGCGGGGGCGGGCCTGCGGCCCTCGGTCAGCGGGACCAGGACGGCGACGACGACCGGGGCGCAGCCGACCAGGACACCGGGGACGGCGGGCTCCGCGGTCCGTTCCGCGGCGAGCACGGCGAGGTTGAAGCCGACCATGCCGACCGCCGCGAGGGCCGCGAGCCGCAGCCAGTGTCGGGGGGTCAGGAGCCGCAGCGGGGCGAGCCCGCCGCGGCCGAGCAGGGGCAGGAGGAGCAGGCAGGCGGCGCCGTAGCGGAGCGCCTGACCACCCGCGTACGGGTAGGCGCCGAGCAGGCTGTTGGCGGTGAAGGAGGCGCCGACGAGGGCGTAGGCGAGGGTCACCAGGAGGACCCCGCGCAGGGCGTTCGCGTTCATGCCTCCGACGTTAGGAAGCGGGGCGGTCCGCGTTGAGGTCCACTTCCGTCACGTCATCGGGGACCACTTCGGGACGGCCGGAAGGGCGCCCGGCCCCGTACGTCGGGCCGGGCGCCCTTTCGTCGGGCCTACGCGTCAGGGCGCGGAGGGGCTGTTCGCCGCGGGCGTGCCGGCCAGGATCATCTCCTCCACCGCTTCGTACCGCAGGTGCTCGTCGGCCGGGTCACGTTCGCGGAGCACCGTGCCGAGCCAGCCCGCCAGGAAGCCCAGCGGGGCCGAGACGATGCCCGATGTCGTGAACGGGAACCAGTTGAAGTCCTCGTCCGGGAAGATCGCCTGGGGCGATCCGGACACCAGGTTGCTGCCGGTCATGAGGAGGAACGCGGAGGCGCTTCCCACGATGAGGGTGCAGAGAAGTCCCGTACGGGAGTAGCGGCGCCAGAAGAGGCTGTAGACGAGGGCCGGTGCGACCGCGGACGCGCCGATGCAGAACGACAGGGTGAGCAGTGCCTGAAGGTTCAGATGCCGCGCACCGGCGGCGATCGCGATCGCCGCGAACCCGACGCCCGCAGCGGCGGTCCGGGCGATGGCCATCTCCGTGGAACCCTTCAGTTGCGCCTTGCGGCGCAACCCGTGCGTGACGAGGTCGTGCGCCAGGGTGTTGGCACAGGCGAGGGTGATCCCGGCGACCGAGGCCAGCAGGGTGAGGAAGATGGCCGTCGACACGGCGGTGAACAGCAGCGTCTCCAAGGCCGTCTGGTCCGCGCCCATGATGGCCTGGCTGACCATGAGGAACGCCGTCTTGCCCTGCGGGTCGCCTTCGACGATCCCCTGGCGGCCGACGATCGCCGCCGCGCCGAAGCCGATGACGGCGATCAGCAGACAGGTCACGACGACGGTCGACACCGCCCAGGACATCGAGCGCCGCACGGCCGCCGCGCTGCGCGCGGTGAACATGCGCATGGTGATCTGAGGCAGCACCGCGGCGCCGAGCACGACCGTCAGCTGAGTGCTGATCATGTCGACTTCGTTGCCGCCGAACTGCAGACCAGGGGTGAGATAGGCGTCTCCCGCGCCGCTGCCGCGCTTGGCCGCGTCCAGCAGGGAGGGCAGGCTGAAGTCGAAGCGGTGGAGGATGAGCGCGGCGATCGCGAGGGACGCGCCGAACAGGGCGACGGTCTTGACGATCTGGATGAAGGCGGTGCCCTTCATGCCGCCGATCGCCGCGTACGCGATCATCAGCAGGCCCAGGAACACGATCGCCCCGGTCTTGAAGCCGTCGGAGTCGAAGCCGAGGACGACGGAGAGGAGATCGCCGGCGCCCGCGAGCTGGAAGACGACCAGGGGCAGCAGCGCGGTCAGGGTGACCGCAGCCGTGGTGATCCGCACGGCGGGGCCGGGGAGACGACGGGTGAGGACGTCGCCGATGGTGAACCGTCCGGCGTTGCGCAGCGGTTCGGCGAGCAGGAACATCATCAGGACCAGCGAGAGCGCGGTGCTCAGGGCGAGCGTGACGCCGTCGTAGCCGACGAGCGCGATGATGCCGATGGTGCCGAGCACGGTGCCGGCGGAGATGTAGTCGCCGGCGATCGCGAGGCCGCTCTGCACGGGGGAGAGCGAGCGGTAGCCGGTGTAGAAATCGCCCAGGTCGTCACGATCGGGGCCGGTCATCACGCACAGCAGCAGCGTGACGGTGATGACCGCGATGAACGCGATCAGCGACATGGTCTGGGCCTCGGAGCTGAAGCTGGTCATGCGCGCGCACCTCCGTTGGGCCATGCCGGACGTCCGGAGCGGCTCTGGCGTTCCGGACGGGGCGCGGCCGCCGCGGCCGTCTGCTCGGCGCGTTCGCGGATCGCCGCGGCGAGGGGGTCGACGCGGTGGCGCGCGATCCGCTCGTACAGCGCGATCGCAGCGAGCGCCACGGGCAGCTGGAGGAGCCCCAGGACCAGACCGGTGGTGAGACCACCGGTGATGCTGCCGGTCATCATCGAGGGGGCGTAGCCGGACAGGAGGAGGAAGACGCCGAAGTAGCCGAGCGCGGTGAAGGTGGCGACGCGGCGGAGGCGGCGGTAGGCGGATCCGAGCCGGTGCAGATCATCACGATCGCCGGTGGCGGCGGGCGGCTGCGGCTGCGGCTGCGGCTGCGGGGACGCGCTCCAGGGCTGCTGCGCGGAGTCCCGGCCCTGCGGCGAGGAGTCCCACGCTCGCGGGGACGAGTCCCAGTCCGCCTGTGGATCGGTGCCCCAGGACGGCGATCCACCCTCCCAGGACTGCGACGCCGCCTCATGGCGGTGCCGCCCGGCATTCTGGTGCTGGGGTACGGGGGGTGGGCCGGGGAAAGGCTGGTGGTACGACATCGATCTTGCTCCTTGCCGCCCCGGGGAACGGGCGGGTGGCGCTGGTGGTCCGCGTACGTTACTCATCGGTACAGCTCCCGCGTAAGGGGATTCCGACCGATCGGTATGTCGGTTCGGTGACGATCCTGTGCGCGTCGCGACGAAACCGGTGGAAACCCCGTCGTGGATCTTTCCGCAGGTCACGGGTGAGTCTCGGGCCACCCCTGGGGCCGGGCGGGCTGCTCGGCACGGCCGGGCCGGCGAATGCGCCGGGCGGGCCGCTCGACACGGCGGGGCCGGCGAATGCGCCGGGCGGGCCGGTGATGTGGTGCGGTCCCGCACCCCGGCCCTCACCCGCCCGGTGCGGGGCGGGTCCGGGAGCGGAAGGTGCGGCGGTATGTGTCCGGGGGCACGCCGACCGTGCGGTGGAAGTGCCGGCGGAGGGTCGTGGCCGTGCCCATGCCTGTCGCCTCGGCGATGGCGTCGACGCTGTCGTCGGTGGCCTCCAGGAGCTCCTGGGCGCGGCGGATCCGCTGGGTGAGCAGCCATTGCAGCGGGGTGGTGCCGGTCGCCGCCCGGAAGTGGCGGCCGAGGTGGCGCGAGCTCATCCGGGCCCGGCGGGCCAGGTCCTCCACGGTCAGCGGCTCGCCGAGCCGTTCGACGGCCCAGGGCAGCAGCTCGGTGAGCGGGTGGTCCTCGCGGACGGGCACGGGGGCGGTGACGAACTGGGCCTGGCCGCCGTCGCGGTGCGGCGGCACGACCAGGCGGCGGGCGACCGTGTTGGCGACCGCCGAGCCGTGGTCGAGACGGACGAGGTGCAGGCAGAGGTCCATCGCGGCGGCCTTGCCGGCGGAGGTGAGCACCTGGCCGTTGTCGACGTAGAGGACGTCGGGATCGACCTCCACCCGGGGGTAGCGCGCGGCGAGCGCCTCGGTGTGCGCCCAGTGCGTGGTGGCGCGCCGGCCGTCGAGGAGGCCGGCGGCGGCCAGGACGAACGCTCCCGTGCAGAGGGATGCCACGCGCGCGCCCGCCTCGTGGGCCGCGCGGACCGCGTCGACCAGGTCGGCGGGCGGTTCCGCGTCGACGTCGGCCCAGCCGGGGACGATCACCGTGTCCGCGTACCGGAGCCGGTCGAGCCCGTGGTCGGGTTCGAGGCGGAACCGCTCGACGCGCGCGGGGCCGGGGCCGCAGAGGGTCACGTCGTACCAGGGGACGTCCACGGCGTCCGGGGCGGAGCCGAACACCTCGTGCGCGAGGGAGAGTTCGAAGTGCAGCATGCCGTCGGTGACGGCCAGTGCGAGCGTACGCATGTCCGTAATTGTACGGGGGATGTCGTTCCGGACACTCGCGGGCCGCTCCACCGGCCGCCAGGATGGAGGTAGTTCAACATTCGACAACCGGGCGCCTTCGGTGACCGGGAACGGCGGGAGAAGTCATGGGATCGGGTCAGAAGGTCGTGGTGTTCGGCGCCTACGGTCACACCGGGCGCTTCGTGGTGGCGGAGCTCCTCGACCGGGGCTTCACGCCGGTGCTCTCCGGCCGCGACGCCGACAGGCTGGGCACACTCGCCACGCGTCACGAGGGGCTCGCCGTCCGCCCGGCGTCGGCCGACGACCCGGCCTCGCTCGACCGCGCGCTCGACGGCGCCGCGGCCGTGATCAACTGCGCCGGGCCGTTCGCCGTGACCGGCGCGCCCGTGATCGAGGCCGCCCTGCGCGCCGGGATCCCGTACGTGGACGTGGCGGCCGAGATCGAGGCCAACGCCGACACGTTCGCGCGCTTCGCGGACCGGGCCCGCGCCGCGGGAACGGCGATCGTCCCCGCGATGGCCTTCTACGGCGGCCTCGGGGACCTCCTCGCCACCACGGCCATGGGCGACTGGACGGCGGCCGACGAGGTGCACGTCGCGTACGGGCTGAGCAGCTGGCACCCCACGGCGGGGACCCTCGCGGCGGGCAAGGTCTCCCGGGAACGGCGGGACGGCCGGCACGTCCGCTACGCCGGCGGCCGGCTGGAGTACCACGACGACGCCTTCTCCGTCGTGGAGTGGCACTTCCCCGCGCCCCTGGGGCCCCGGCCCGTCATCGGCGAGTTCACGATGGCCGACGTCGTGACCGTGCCCAGCCATCTGAAGGTTCCCGAGGTGCGCACGTACATGGCCGTCGACGCGGCCCGGGACCTGTCGGCTCCGGACGCGGCGGCACCGACCGCCGTCGACGCGCGCGGCCGGTCGGCGCAGACCTTCCTCGTGGACGTCGTCGTGCGCTCCGGCGGCACGGAACGCCGGGCCGTCGCCACCGGACAGGACATCTACGCGGTCACCGCACCGCTCGCGGTGGAGGCGGTCCACCGGATCCTCACGGGCCGGACCCGCACGACGGGCGTCGCCTCGGCCGGCGCGATGTTCGACGCGCCGGACTTCCTCCGCGCCCTGTCGGGGCACCTGTCCCTGGACGTGCGGCACGAACCCGCGGACGGGCTCGGCATCATGGACGCCGAACGGGACTGACCGACGCGCTTCCCGTACGGGACCGACCGACGCACTTCCCTTACGGGGACGGCTCGACGCGCCTCCCGTGCGGGGACGGCTCGACGCACGTCCCGCACGGGAGCGGCCGGCGAACTCCCGTACCGGCGGCGCGAGAAGGGCCAGGTGACATGACGAGTCAGGGGCAGGCGGCCTGGGAGCTGCTTCTGCCGGCCGCCGGTGCTCCGGCGCGGCGGCGCGGACGGGCGTTGCAGGAGGCCTTGCGGGAGGCGGTGCGCGCGGGGCGGCTCGCGGCCGGGACGCGGCTGCCGTCGACCCGCGCGCTCGCGGCCGACCTCGGGGTCTCGCGGGGGCTCGTCACCGAGGCGTACGAGCAGCTGACGGCCGAGGGGTACCTGCGCAGCGACCGGGGTGCCGGGACCTGGGTGAGCGGCGCGGCCCGGGCCGCCGTGCGCGGGGCCCGTGACCTGGCCGCCGGGGCGCCCGGGGTGCGGGTGGACTTCCGGCCGGGGACCCCCGACCTGTCGCTGTTCCCGCGGAGCGCGTGGGCGGCGGTGCAGCGGTCCGTGCTCGCGCGGCTCCCCCACCCGGCGCTCGGCTACCCGGACCCGCGCGGGCTGCCCGCGCTGCGCGAGGCGCTCGCCGCGATGCTGGCCCGGCGGCGGGGCGTGGTCGCGGATCCCGAGCGGCTCGTGGTCTGTTCGGGCGTGGCCCAGGCGTCGACGCTGCTCGGATTCGTGCTGCACGCGCGCGGGCTGCGCCAGGTCGGGATCGAGGACCCCGGCAGCCCGGAGCACGGGCGGCTGTTCGCCTCGACCGGCTTGGAGACGGTGTGGCTGCCGCTGGACGAGGAAGGGCTCCGTCCGGAGCCGCTCGCCGGCTCCGGGGTGCGGGCGGTGGTCGTGACGCCCTCGCACCAGTTCCCGTCGGGCATCAGCTGGTCGGCGGCGCGCCGCGCCGCGCTCCTGGACTGGGCGCGCACGGTGGACGGTTACGTCCTGGAGGACGACTACGACGGCGACTTCCGCTACGACCGGGCGCCCGTCGGCGCGCTCCAGGGCCTCGACCCGGAGCGGGTCGTGTACGCCGGTTCGGTCAGCAAGTCACTGGCCCCGGGGATGCGGCTCGGCTGGATGCTGGTGCCGGAGGCGCTGCTCGGCGAGGTCGTCGAACGCAAGCGGACGATGGACCTCGGAAATCCCGTACTCGACCAGGCCGTCCTCGCGGAGTTCGTGACGCGGGGCGGCTACGACCGGCAGCTGCGCCGCTGCCAACGCGCCTACCGGGAGCGGCGGGACGCACTGCTCGCCGCGCTCGCGGAGCACCTGCCCGGCACCCGGGTGAGCGGGATCGCGGCCGGACTCCACGTCATCGCGCGCGTACCGTCGAGGTTCGGGCCGCCGGAGCGGTTCCTGGCGCGGGCGGCGGAGGCCGGGGTGGCCCTGCGGCCGCTGGAGGAGTACGGCACCGCGCGGCCGGAGGACGGTGACGTGCGGCTCGTCATCGGGTACGCGCACCTGACGCCCTCGGCCGTCACGACGGGGATCCGGCTCGCGGCGGAGGCGCTCGGCCGGGAGTGACGCGAGGCCGGGAGGGACGCGAGGCAGGAGGCGGCGCGAGGTCGGGGGCGGCGCGCGGCCGGGGGCGGCGATCTGTTCACGCGGGGTTCGCGCGGGCGCCGCACCCGGCCGCTAGGCATGGGGCGGCGCACCCGGCCGTCAGGTTCGGGCGGCGCACCGACCACGACCTGAACGACCCGACCCCGGAGGTCCCTTCATGTCCCTTCCCGTGCCCGGCTCCAGCCCCTCCCCCGCGCGGCGCAGTGTCCTCCGCGGCTCCCTGGCCGCGTCGGCGGCGCTCACCCTCGGCGGCACCGGCCTCGCCGCACCGGCGTTCGCGCTCTCGGGGCGGCCCCGGGCCGAGTGGGGCGTGCAGGCGGGTGACGTCACGGCCTCCTCCGGACTGGTGTGGGTACGCGCGGACCGGCCGGCGCGGATGCTCGTCGAGACCTCGGCGACCGAGTCCTTCCGTCACGCGCGCCGCCACCTCGGGCCGCTGATCGGCCCGGGCACCGACTTCACCGGCACCACCGCCCTGCGCGGCCTGCCCTCGGGCGAGCAGATCCACTACCGGGTCACGCTCGTCGACCCGGACGATCCGCGCCGGACGGGCGAGCCGGTGTCCGGCACCTTCCGTACGGCCCCTGACCGGCGCCGGGACGGCGTCCGCTTCCTGTGGTCCGGGGACATCGCGGGGCAGGGCTGGGGCATCAACCCGGACATCGGGGGCTTCCGCGCGTACGAGGAGATGCGCCGGCTCGACCCGGACTTCTTCCTGTGCAGCGGCGACACGATCTACGCCGACGGGGTCATCCAGCCGAGCGTGACCCTGCCGGACGGGCGGATCTGGCGGAACGTCACGACGCCGGAGAAGGCGAAGGTCGCCGAGACCCTCGACGAGTACCGGGGCAACTTCCGCTACAACCTCCTCGACCACAACGTCCGCGCGTTCAACGCGCAGGTGCCGTCGGTGGTGCAGTGGGACGACCACGAGGTGCGGAACAACTGGTACCCGGGGCAGATCCTGGACGACCCCCGCTACACGGAGAAGGACGTGGACGTCCTCGCGGCCCGCGCCTCGCGCGCGTTCGGCGAGTACTTCCCGGTCTCCACGCTCCACGCGCGCGGTGACGGGCACGGGGAGCGGCGCGAGCAGCGGATGCACCGGGTCGTGCGGTACGGGCCGTTGCTCGACGTGTTCGTGCTCGACATGCGCTCGTACCGGAACGCCAACTCGCCCGGCCGGCAGGCCGACGACACCACCGGCATCCTCGGCGCCGAGCAGCTCGCGTGGCTGAAGCGGGAGCTGGCCGCGTCCCGGGCGGTGTGGAAGGTCCTCGCGGCGGACATGCCGATCGGTCTGGTCGTCCCGGACGGCGCCGCGAACTTCGAGGCGATCGCGCAGGGCGACCCGGGTGCGCCGCTGGGCCGGGAGCTCCAGATCGCGGAGCTGCTGCGGTTCGTGAAGCACCGGCGGATCACCGGCACGGTGTGGCTGACGGCGGACGTCCACTACACCTCGGCGCAGCACTACGCGCCGGAGCGGGCCGCCTTCCAGGACTTCGCCCCGTTCTGGGAGTTCGTGTCCGGGCCGCTCGCGGCGGGCGGGTTCCCGGCGAACGCGCTGGACGCGACCTTCGGTCCGGAGCGGGTGTTCGTGCGGGCGCCGGAGCGGGCGAACCTGTCGCCGATGGAGAGCCCGCAGTACTTCGGCGAGGTCGACATCGACGGGCACAGCGGCGAGCTGACGGTACGGCTCCGCGCCGAGGGCGGGACGGTGCTGTTCAGCAAGGTGCTCCAGCCTGGCCGGGTCGGGCAGTAGCCGCCGGTCGGGTGAGTGTCAGTGGGGGCGCCTAACGTCGTTTCCGTGACGCGATCCGTGCGGGTGGTCTCCGTCCGCCCTTCCGCGCCTGGGCCCACGGGCTCCGGCGCGGAGGGTCGGGCTCTGTACGGGGGGCGCCGGACGGTGTGGGGAACGGGACGGGGAGGGCGTGGTGACCGGGATGGGTGAGGTCGAGGGCACGGAGGACGACGGTGCGACGGACGCCGTCGGGGCGGGCGGCGCGAAGGACAGCGGGGGCGGGACCGACACCGGTGGGGCGGGCGCGCGGGGTGGGCCCGCCGGCGTCGAGAGGCTGCTCGCGGCGGTGCTCGCCGGGGAGTCCGGTGTGGTGCCGGGGCTCCTGGAACCGCTGGACTCCGCCGCGCGCAAGGCCGCGCTCACGCGCCTGAAGGCGCTGCGTGCCGAGGTGCGTGCCGGGAAGTGGGCGGTCCCTCCCCACGTACCGAGCCGCATCCGGGGCGCGTTGTACGTGGCGGGTGCCGGCTGTCTCACGACGCCCGAGGCCGCGGCGAGCTGGCTCGGGGCGCGGGACCTGCCGGTCCATGAGGAGGACAAGGCTCTGGCGCTCGCGGCGCTCGGCGACCCGGCCCCGGAGTGGGCGGCGGACCTGGCGCGGCGCCTGGCGAGGCGCCGGGCCGTGGCGGAGGACAGCTACCCGCTGCTCCACGGTCTCGTGGTCCGCTCCGGATACACGGTTCCCCCGACCGACGGTTACGTCACCGGCTGGACCAGGCACCTCAGCGGCGACCGGCTCGTGGAGCGGCTCCGGGAGGACCCGCAGACGCCGGTCCTGGTGATGCACGCCCTCGCGATGGCGGAGCCTCCCGAGCGGCTGACCCGGCCGGTCGGCCACCGGCCGGAGGAGCACTGGCCCCCGGCGCTGAGGACGCTCGTCGAGGAGGGGGTCCTGGACCGCGCCGATGTCCTGGACACGTGTGTGTCCCGGCTGCTGCGCGGCGGCCCGCTCCGGAACGTGCGCCTCACGCTGGAGACGGTGCGGCTGCTCGCCCCGGACGCGGAGGAGCTGCGGGCGCGGATCCCGGACTGGGTCGGCATCGCGGCCGACGCCCCGTCGCTGGTCGCCGGGTACGCCCAGGACGTCATGGTGGAGCTGGCCTCGGCGGGGGCGCTGCCCGTCGGGGCGCTGGCGGAGATGACGTCCGGGGTGCTGTTCCGTACCGAGAAGAAGCTCGTGCGGGCCCAGTTGGCGCTGGTCGGCCAGGTGCTGGCGCGGGAGCCGGACGCCGCCGGGGAGCTGTTGCCCGCCGTGACGGAGGCCTTCGGGAACGAGGACACCGGGCTGCAGGAGCGGGCCCTCAAGCTGGTGGGCCGTCATCTGGCGGCCGTGGACCCCGAGGTGCGGCGCGAGCTGGCCGGGGCCGCCGCGCTGCTGGGCCCGGCGCACCGGCGGGCCGCCGAGGAGCTGTTCGGCGCGGACCTGGCGCGGGAGGCGGTGCTTCCGTACGAGGAGATCCTGCCGCCGGTGCCCGAGGCGCAGCGGGTGGCGCCCCCGGCGGCGACCGTCGAGGAGCTGGTGGCGGAGCTGCTGGTGGAGCGGCTGCCGGAGGATCCCGTCGCGTTCGAGCGGGCGCTCGACGGGCTGGTGCGGCACGCCCACCGGGACCGGGCGGGCGTCGCGGCGGCGGTGCGGGAGGCCTTCCCGTCGCCCGGGTGGGAGCAGGAGACCCACTACTTCACCCATGAGGCGCATGGGATCCACGTGGTGCTGGCGGGGCTCCTCGGTGTGCTGAACCCGACGCTCGCCGACTTCCACCGGACGAAGGGACACATCGCGGACTCCTGTCTCCATCAGGCCCTTTCGGGCGTCCTCGACGCCCGGTTGTGGGAGGCCGCCGTTCTCGTCGCCACGGACGCGCTGCCGTTCCTCCTCGCCGCGCCGACCCGGTTCACGGGGGCGATCGACCCGCCGGTCCTGGTGGAGCGGCTGCGGGAGTACCGGGACGCGGGCGTCGAGCCCGCTCCGGCCGATCTCGCCCAGGCCCTGGTCCGGGTGTCGCGGGCCGACCCGTCGGCGGGGCGGGCGGCCGAGGAGGCGGTGGCGCTCGGCACCCCGGCCGGCCTCCGGCTCGCCACCTGGTTGCGGGAGGAGGCGGCCGTGGGAGCGACCGTGCGCTTCCTCGGGCGGGACGACGACAGGGCGGTGCGGAGGTACTCCCTGATCGACCGGCTCGTGGTCGACCTCGGCGAGCACCGGGCGGTGCGGGCGGAGTTCCCGCCCGCGTTCCAGTGGCTCGGCGGCGCCCTGGAGCCGGCGCCCCGCCGCTGCCACCACTGGGTCGAGGGCCGCGCGCAGTGGGCTCCGGTGCTGCCGGCCGACCGTGAGCTGCTCGCGGCCTGCCTGCTGCCGACCCTCGCGCACGGCGTCGACGGGGACGCGCGCGGTGCGACGGAGCCGCTGACCGCGCTGGTGGAGGCCGACGGCCCGGTCGGGCGGGCGGTCCTGCTGACCCTGGCGTTCGGTCTCGGCTGTGTGGACGCGGACGACCGGCTGCGCGCGGTGGACGCCGTGCTGGTCCTGGCGGCGCGGGGCGAGCTGGACGCCCGGCGGCTCGGCGGGGAGCTGGCGTGGCTGGTCGCCGGGGGCTCGGTCAAGCCGAACCGGTTGGCGGACGCGGCCCGGACGGCGGCCGCCACGGGGGCGTACGGGACGGTCTGGGCGATCCTCGCGGCGATGCTTCCGCGGCTGCTCGGCGCGGCGGAGACGGGGACGGCGGCGGAGACGGAGACGGAGACGGAGAGAAGGGCGGAGAGAAGGGCGGAGACGAGGACGGAGGCAACGGCGCGGCCGGTGCGGGGGCTCGGCGAGGTCCTCGCGGTCGCGGCCGACTGTGTGGAGCGCTGCGGGGCCGGGGGCGAGGTCGCCGGGCTCGACGCGCTCGCCTCGGAGCGGTCGTCCACGCAGCTGGTGGTACAGGCCAAGCGGCTGCGGAACGCACTCCGCCAGGGGGCCGATCACCCTCCGACAGAAAGTGTCCGAATCGGCCGCTAAGCCACCAGATCGGCGCTTAACCCGTCAGTCACAAAGCGTTCGTGATCACGCAACACCGCTGGGTCACAGTGAAGCCATGACCGATGTGACGTCTTCGAAGAGCACCCGCCGCCCGCACCACTGGCGGCACGACCTGATCGAGCTCGCGGCCCTGTTCACCGCCGTGGTGGTGGCCGACACGATCGCCAAGACCGTCGTCAAGGGCCCCGACGGCCCCTACCTCCTGGTCTTCTCGGCGATCGCGCTGGCCGCCACCGCCGCGTTCCACACCTGGTGGGCGCGGCGGCACGGCCATACCAGCCATGCACCGCCCGCCGGAGACACCGGCGGGCGCCCCACCGCGGAGCCGGCGGCCGTGACGGCAACCACGCGGAACGACACCGGGCCGGAGTCCGGTCCGGAGTCCGGGCCGCCCGTCGAGACGACGCTGTGGCGGATGCGGACCACCGTCGCGGACACCCCGGGCAGCCTCGCCGCGCTGTGCACGGTCCTCGCCCGCCTCGGCGTCGACATCCTCACCCTCCAGACCCACCCGCTCGGCGACGGCACCGTGGACGAGTTCCTGCTGCGCGCCCCGGCCGACCTCTCGGCGCGGGCCCTCGCCCGCGAGACCGCGGCGGCCGGCGGCCGCGACACCTGGACCGAGCGCGCCGACACCCACGACCTGGTGGACACCCCCACCCGCGTCCTCGGCCTCGCCACCCGTACCGCGCTCGACGCGGCCGAACTACCCCTCGCGCTGCGCCAGCTCCTGGGCCGCTGCACGCTCCACTCCGTGCCGGCCGTCTCGCTCACCGGCCGCCCCACCGGCGAACAGGCCCCGGTCGAAGGCGTCCTGGAGGAGACCGTGATGCGGCTGCGCGACCCGCACGGCGGCACCCTGATCATCGAGCGGCCTCATCTGCCCTTCACCCCGACCGAGTTCGCCCGGGCCCGCGCCCTCGTCGAGCTCGACGCCCGGCTCGGCCCGCGCGTCCCGCGCAGCCAGGACGTGCTGACCCTGCCCGAGGGCAACGAGATCACCGTCCGCCGCGCCGACCAGCGCGACCTGCCCGCCGCGCGCGCCATGCACGACCGCTGCTCGGCACGCACCCTCGGCCTGCGCTACCACGGGCCGGTCGGGGACGCCGACCGCTACCTCGACCATCTGCTCAGCCCCCGCTTCGGCCGCACCCTCGCCGTCCAGACGGCCTCCGGCCGTCTCGTCGCCCTCGGCCATCTGCTGTGGGACGGCGACGAGACGGAGGTCGCCCTCATGGTCGAGGACGACTGGCAGCGCCGCGGCATCGGCTCCGAACTCCTCGGCCGGCTCGTGGCGATGGCCGAGGAGACCGGCTGCGACAGCGTGTACGCCGTGACGCAGTCCTCCAACACGGGGATGGTGGCCGCGATGCGGGCGCTGAACCTGCCCCTCGACTACCAGATCGAGGAGGGCACCCTGGTCATCACCGCACGACTGGCCCCGGCACCGCGACCGGCCGACCGGACGCGACAGGGGCAGCCGTCCGAAGGGGCGCGGCGGGCGGAGCGCTGAGCGCCTGCGTCAGGTCGCGCCACAGGTCCTCGACGTCCTCCAGGCCGACGGACATCCTCAGGAGCCGGTCGCTGACGCCCGCCGAGCGCCGGTCCCCCTCGGCCACGATCCGGTGGCTGATGGAGGCCGGGTGCTGGATGAGGGTGTCGACGCTGCCGAGACTGACCGCCGGGGTGATCAGGCGCACCCCGGCGATCACGTCGTGCGGGTCCCCGTACACCTCGAAGGCGATCATCGCGCCGCCGATCCTCGGGTAGTGGACGCGGGCGATGCGGGGGTCGGTGGCCAGCCGCCGGACGAGCTCCGCGGCCGTCGAGGACGCCGCCCTGACCCGTACGGGAAGGGTGGAGAGACCACGCAGGAGGAGGTATCCGGCGAGCGGGTGGAGCACCCCGCCGGTGGCGAAGCGGACCTGCCGGAGCGTACGGGCGAACTCCTCGTCGCAGGCGACGACCCCGCCCATGACGTCGCCGTGGCCGCCCAGGTACTTGGTCGCGCTGTGCAGCACGATGCGGGCGCCCTGCTCGACGGGGCGCTGGAGCACCGGCGTGGCGAAGGTGTTGTCGACCAGCAGCGGGACGGAGCCGCAGGAGTGGGCGATGGCCCGGATGTCGGCCTCGGCGAGCGTCGGGTTGGCGGGCGACTCGACCATGACGAGCCCGGTGTCGGGGCGTATCGCGTCGGCGATGCCGGCCGGGTCGGTCCAGGTCACCTCGGTGCCGAGCAGCCCGGCGTCGAGGAGGTGGTCGCTGCAGCCGTACAGCGGGCGGACCGCGACGACGTGGCGCAGGCCCTGGCTCGCCCGGGCGAGGAGCACGGCGGTGAAGGCGGCCATGCCGCTGGCGAACGCGACGGCGGCCTCGGCGCCCTCCAGACGGGCGAGGGCCTCCTCGAAGCGGGCCACGGTCGGGTTGTCGAGCCGGGCGTAGACCGGCGGGCCGTCGAGCCGGGCGCCGGTGGTGGCGAACTCGTCGATCCGGGCGGCCTCGGCCCGGGCGTCGTACGAGGGGTAGGTGGTGGACAGGTCGAGCGGCGGGGCGTGCACGCCGAGTCCGGCGAGGTCTTCGCGGCCTGCGTGCACGGCTTCGGTGGCAAGGGCCCTCGGGGTGACCGAGAGGCCGTGATCCATGGCGTCCATGGCGGCACTGTGAACGGATACCGGGAAGTAGCGGGAAATCGCCGTGCTACGTTCGCCGAATGGCCGATTCTGTCGTACTGGACACGGTCGATCTGCACATTCTTCGCCTCCTGCAGAACGACGCCCGGAGCACGTACCGCGAACTCGCCGCCGAGGTCGGCGTCGCACCCTCCACCTGCCTCGACCGGGTGGCGCGGCTGCGCCGCACGGGCGTGATCCTCGGACACCAGCTACGACTGGATCCGGCCAAACTCGGACGGGGGCTCGAAGCGCTGCTTCTCGTCCAGGTCCGCCCCCACCGGCGTGAACTGATCGGTCCGTTCGTCGACCGGATCCGGGCCCTGCCCGAGTCCCGGGCGCTCTTCCACCTGACGGGTCCCGACGACTACCTGGTGCACGTGGCCGTGGCGGACCCCGCCGACCTGCAGCGTCTCGTCCTCGACGAGTTCACCTCGCGCCGCGAGGTGGCCCGCGTGGAGACGCGGCTGATCTTCCAGCAGTGGGAGTGCGGACCGCTTCTACCGCCTTCCCCCAGCCCTTCCTTGTCAGCCGACTGAGCCCCGACGAGGGTGACGCGGGCCCGCCGGAGGCGCCAGGATGACCCCCATGCCAGACACTTCCAGCAGCCCGCTGCCCCGCCAGGTCGCCGACGACCACGTCGACGCACTCATCGCCCTCGACCCGATCACCGGTACGTACCTGGGAGTCAAGGAGAGCGCCGGACGGCTGCCGGACTTCTCGCCCGCCGGGCAGCGCGAGGTGGCCGGCCTCGCCCGCCGCACGCTCGCCCGGCTCGACGCGGCGGAGCGTGAGCCGGGTGCGGACAGCGACGCCGAGCGGCGCTGCGCGCGGCTGCTGCGGGAGCGGCTGACGGCGGAGCTCGCCATGCACGAGGCCGAGGAGAACCTCTGCACGGTCAGCAACATGCGCTCGCCCGCGCACTCCGTCCGCATCGTCTTCACGGTGATGCCGACGGAGACGGAGGAGGACTGGACGGCGGTCGCCGCCCGGCTGCGCGCGGTCCCGGGGGCGTTCGAGGGCTACCGCGCCGCGCTCGCGCTGGGCCTGGAACGCAAGCTCTTCGCCGGGCCGCGCCCCACCGCCACCTTCGTCGAGCAGCTCACCGAGTGGGCGGGCGGCGAGAGCGGGAAGCCGGGCTGGTTCGAGGAGTTCGCCGCCACCGGCCCCGGCACGCTCCCGGAGGAGCTGAGGGCCGAGCTCGCGGCGGCCGCGCGGGGCGCCACCGCGGCCGTGGAGGCGCTGCGGGACTGGATGCGGGACGTGTACGCCCCGGCCGTCGCCGGCGCGCCGAACACGGTGGGCCGCGAGCGCTACCAGCGCTGGACGCGTTTCTTCAACGGCACCGACCTGGACCTCGACCAGGCCTACGCGTACGGCTGGACCGAGTACCACCGGCTCCTCGCCGAGATGCGGTCCGAGGCCGAGCGGATCCTGCCGGGCGCGGGCCCCTGGGAGGCGCTCGCCCACCTCGACGAGCACGGCACGCACATCGAGGGCGTGGAGGAGGTCCGGGTCTGGCTCCAGGAGCTCATGGACGAGGCCATCGAGGCGCTCGACGGCCACCACTTCGAACTCGCCGACCGCGTACGGCGGGTGGAGTCCCGGATCGCCCCGCCGGGCGGCGCCGCCGCGCCGTACTACACCGGTCCGTCCGAGGACTTCTCGCGCCCCGGCCGCACCTGGCTGCCCGTGGACGGCACGACCCGCTTCCCGGTGTACGACCTGGTGTCGACCTGGTACCACGAGGGCGTGCCCGGCCATCACCTCCAGCTCGCGCAGTGGGTGCACGTCGCCGACCGGCTCTCCCGCTACCAGGCGACCATCGGCAAGGTCAGCGCGAACTCGGAGGGCTGGGCGCTCTACGCGGAGCGCCTGATGGACGAACTCGGCTTCCTGCCCGACGCGGAGCGGCGCCTCGGCTACCTCGACGGCCAGATGATGCGCGCGTGCCGGGTGATCGTGGACATCGGCATGCACCTCGGCCTGGAGATCCCCGCGGAGTCCCCCTTCCACCCGGGCGAGCGGTGGACGCCGGAGCTGGCCCAGGAGTTCTTCCAGCTGCACAGCAGCCGTCCGCCGTCGTTCGTGGAGAGCGAGATGACCCGCTACCTGTCGATGCCGGGCCAGGCGATCGGCTACAAGCTGGGCGAGCGCGCGTGGCTGCTCGGCCGCGCCAACGCGCGGGCCGCGCACGGCGAGGCGTTCGACGCGAAGGCCTGGCACATGGCGGCCCTCTCGCAGGGCCCGCTCGGTCTGGACGACCTGGTGGACGAGATCTCCCGCCTCTGAACCGTTCGGATGGCGAGAATCCCCGGTCGATCACTTGATCGGCCGGGGATTCCCCGCCAGGCTCTCCCCATGAGCAGCGAATACACTCCCGACTCCACCGACTGGCGCATCCTCGAAGCCCTCCAGGCCGAGGGCCGTGCCAGCTTCGCCGAGCTCGCCCGCGCGGTGTCCATGTCGCCGTCGGCGGTGACCGAGCGGGTGCGGCGCCTGGAGGACGCCGGGGTGATCAGCGGGTACACCGCGATCGTCGACCAGGACCGTCTCGGCCTGCCCATCCTCGCCTTCGTACGGCTGCGCTACCCGCACGGCAACTACAAGCCGTTCCACGACCTGCTCGACACGACGCCGGAGGTCCTGGAGGCGCACCACGTCACCGGGGACGACTGCTTCGTGCTCAAGGTCGCCGCCCGCTCCATGAAGCACCTGGAGGGGATCACCGGGAAGGTCGCCACGCTCGGCGCCGTGACCACCAGCGTCGTCTACTCCTCGCCCCTGCCCCGGCGCTCCCTCAGCCGCTGAGCGCCCCGCCTCGGCGCGCCTCCTCAACCCTCAGCGCCCCGCCTCCGCGCGCCCACCTCAGCCGCTGAGTGCCTCGCCTCCGGTGCGCAGCCGTACCGCCGAGCCCTGCCGGGCCTTGACGACCTCCAGCTGGGCCGGGATGCGGCGGCGCAGGTCGCCGACGTGGCTGACGATGCCGACGCTGCGGTCCCGCTCGCGCAGGGAGTCGAGGACGTCGAGGACCTCGTCGAGCGTCTGCTCGTCGAGGCTGCCGAAACCCTCGTCGATGAAGAGGGTGTCGAGCCTGACTCCGCCGGCCTCGTCGGTGACGACGTCGGCGAGGCCGAGGGCCAGCGCCAGCGAGGCGAAGAAGGTCTCGCCGCCGGAGAGGGTGGCCGTGTCGCGCTCGTTGCCGGTCCAGGCGTCGACGACGTGCAGGCCGAGTCCGGACCGCTTGCCGCCGGAGCGGGCGTCGGAGTGGACGAGGGTGTAGCGGCCCGAGGACATCCGCTGGAGGCGGGCGCTCGCGGCGGCCGCGACCTGTTCGAGCCGGGCGGCGAGGACGTACGACTCCAGGCGCATCCGGCGCTCGTTCTCCGCGGAGGTGCCGGCGGTGAGGGCGGCGAGGCGGGCCACCCTGTCGTACTCCTCGCGCAGCGGCCCGAGGCGGCGGACCTCGGTGACGGCCTGCCGGGAGAGTCCGGCGAGGCCCGCGGTCCGCTCGCGGGCGGCGGCGAGGGCCGCGTCGGCCTCGCGGAGGGTGCGTTCCGCCGCCGTGTGCGCGGCGCGCGCCGCGGCGGGGTCGGCGGGCGGCAGGGCGGCGGCCTCGGCCGTGCCGGGCTCGGCGAGCCGGTCGGCGACGGCGGCGGCCTCGGCCTGCCAGGCGTCCACGCGCTGCTGGAGGGACCGGCGTTCGCCCTCGCCGAGGAGGGCGCCGGCGGCCTCGGCGGGGGTGGTGAAGCCCGCCCGGTAGGCGGCGTCGGCGAGCCGGTCGTCGGCCTCCTTGAGGCGCTGGGCGGCGAGTTCCGCGGTGCGTACGGTTCCGGCGGCGTCGACCAGGAGGGCGATCCGCCGCTCCAGGAGGGTGGCGTGTTCGGCCACGGTGGCGAACGCGCCGCGTCCCCTGGCGAGTTCCTCGTCGAGCGCGGCCCGCTCCCGCTCCAGGGCCTCCCGTCGCGAGGTCCGCGCGGCGACCCGCCGCTCGGCCGCCCGCTGCGCGCCGGCCCGTTCCTCGTGCTCCCGCTCGGCCCGCGCGAGCGCCTCGCGCGCGCTGTGCGTCTGCCCGGCGAGCGCGTGCGCCTCGGCGTGCAGCCGGGCCAGCTCCTCGGCCTCGGAGGCGAGTTCACGGACGGTGGGTTCGGTGCTGGACTCGGCGGATTCCGGCCCCGTCAGCACCTCCGCGCGCGCCGCGGCCCAGGACTCGCGGGTGACGGCCAGTTCGCGTTCGGCGGCGGTACGGGTCTCCTCGGCGCGGGTGTAGGCCTCGTAGGCGGCGTCCTCGGTGGCGCGGTCGACGTGGTCGGCGGTGGTGCGGGCGGGGGCCGGGTGGGCGGTGGAGCCGCAGACCTGGCAGGGGTCGCCCGGGGTGAGCGTGACGGCGAGTTCGGCGGCGATGCCCTCCAGGCGGCGGGACTTGACGTCGAGCCAGCTCTCGTGGGCGCCGTTGCGGCGCTCGCGGGCCTCCGCGAGGCGGGTCTCCGCGAGGCGGGCGTCCTCGGCGAGGGAGTCGCGGCGCCGGGCGGCGGCGAGCCGGCGGCGGGCGGGCTCCAGGCGGCCCGCGAGGTGCTCGGCGCGGGCGGCGGCGTCACGGGCCGCCTCGACGCGCTCGGTGAGGGCCGTGCGGCGCGGCTCCCAGCCGGCGAGCCAGTCGGCCGCGTCGCGGAGGGCGTCCTCGTCGGCGCGCGCCTCGCGGGCGAGTACGGCGTACTCCTCGGCGACGACGGCGGCGCGGTGCTCGGCGCGGCGGGCCGCCTCGAGTCCGCCGAGCTCCTCGCGCAGGCGGTGTTCGAGGGTGGAGAGGTGCTCGGCGCCCGCGTCGGCGAGCTCGGGGGGCAGCTGGGCGCGGGCCCGCTCCCGGGCCGTGTGCGCGGCGGAGTGCTCGCGCTCGGCGTCCCGGCGCAGTCCGAGCGCGGGGGCGACCCGGTCGGCCTTGAGGCTCCGGTCGAGGGCGTCCTGGAGGCGGTCGCGCTCGGGGGTCTGCTCGGTGAGCCGCTCGCGGCGCCGGAGGGCGTCGGCGTGCCGGGCCTGCCGGGCGGCGAGGTCGTTCTCGGCGTCGAGCGCGGCGCGCGCGACGGCCTGGCCGCCCTCGGCCGCGTCGAGGCGCACCCTCGCGATGTCGAAGGCCTCGCGGGCCTCGGTGCGGGCGACGGCGGCCCAGGTGAGGACGGACTCGGCGAGCCCGGGATCGCCGGGCCGGCCCTCCACGGGAGTACGGGCGGCGGCGAGGCCGCCGGCGGCCTGGGTCATGCGGTGGGCAAGGGTGAGCAGCCGCGCGTCCCCGTCCTCGACCTCCTGCTGTGCGGTGCGGCGCAGCTCGGCGAGGCGGTCCTCGACGGCGGCGAAGCGGCGGGTGTCGAAGAGCCGCCCGAGGAGCTTGCCCCGGGCCTCGGCGTCGGCGCGCAGGAAGCGGGCGAAGTCGCCCTGCGGGAGCAGGACGACCTGGCAGAACTGCTCGCGGCTCATGCCCACGAGCTGGGTGATCTCCTCCCCGATCTCCTGGTGGGAGCGGCTGAGTCCGGCCCACTCGCCGGCGACGGGGTCGTACTGGCGGAGCCAGGTCTGGGCCTTCTCGGTGGTGAAGCCGGGTGCACCGCGCTTCTTGGGCCGCTGCTGGGCGGGGCGGCGGGTGATCTCCAGGCGCCGGTCGCCCACGGTGAGTTCGAGGAGGACCTCGGTGTAGGTGCCGACGGGGGCGTGGTCGCTGCGCAGGGACGTGCCGGGGTTCTGGCGGACGCCGGGCACGCTCCCGTACAGGGCGAAGCAGACGGCGTCGAGGACGGAGGTCTTGCCGGCGCCGGTCGGTCCGTGGAGGAGGAAGAGTCCGGCGGCCGACAGGGCGTCGAAGTCGACCTTCTGCGTGGTGCCGAAGGGCCCGAACGCGGTGATCTCCATGCGGTGCAGCCTCACCGGCCCACCTCGCGCTCGGCCGTGTCGACGCGGACGTCGTCGAACGCGCCGTACAGGACCGCCCGTTCGGCGCCGTCGAGGGGGGCGCCGCCGCGCACGTGGGCCACGAAGTCCTCCGCGATCTGCTGGTCGCTGCGGTCCCTGAGCCGCTGGGCGTAGGAGGCTCCGGAGTCGTCCCCGGTCCGCTCGGGGTCGAAGACCAGGTTGAGGGTGTGCGGGAAGCGTTCGGTGAGCCGGGCCATGGGCTCGGCGGGCCTCGCGGGGTCGGTGAGGGTGGCCTCGACCCAGGACTGCTCGTGCGGGGCGAGCGCGGGGTCGGCGAGGAGGTCGTCGAGGCGGCCCCGGATGCGGGCGAGGGGGCGCGGGACGGGGCAGTCGAGGCGGACGTCGCCGGTGATCGCCCCGTCCTCGCCGAGGTCGATCAGCCACATGGTCTTGCGGTGGTCGGCCTCGGAGAAGGAGTAGGCGAGGGGGGAGCCGGAGTAGCGGACGCGGGGGGTGAGGGTCTGGCTGCCGTGGAGGTGGCCGAGGGCGACGTAGTCGACGCCGTCGAAGACCCCGGCGGGGACGGCGGCGACGCCGCCGACCGTGATGTCCCGCTCGCTGTCGCTGGGGGCGCCGCCCGCGACGAAGGCGTGGGCGAGGACGACGGAGCGGGTCCCGGCGGGCCGGCGGGCGAGGTCGGCGCGGACCCGGTCCATGGCCGCGGCGAGGACGGCCTCGTGTCCGGCCTTCCCGGCGCCGAGACGCTCGCGGACGAGCGCGGGTTCGAGGTAGGGCAGCCCGTAGAGGGCGACCTCGCCGTGGGCGTCGGAGAGCACGACGGGGGTACCGATGCCGTCGGGGTCGGTGCGGAGGTGGATGCCGGCCCGCTCGATGAGTCCGGCGCCGACGCCGAGCCGGCGGGCGGAGTCGTGGTTGCCGGAGATCATGACGGTGGGCACCCCGGCCTCGGCGAGGCGGTGGAGCGCGGTGTCGAAGAGCTCGACGGCGGGCAGCGGGGGCACGGCCCGGTCGTAGACGTCGCCGGCGACGAGGACGGCGTCCACGTCGTGCGCGTGGACCGTCGCCACGAGGTGGTCCAGGAAGGCGGCCTGGGCGTCGAGGAGGCCGACGCGGTGGAACGACCGGCCGAGATGCCAGTCCGAGGTGTGCAGGAGCCTCACGATGCCGTCCCACCCCGCATGTGTCCCGCTCCTCGCCGCCGGTTCCCGTCGCTGTGCGCCCACCACGCTATCCCGAGCGGGAGGGTGGCCGGGGCGGGTCCGCGCACGCGGGGAACGGATCCCCGCCGCGGGCGCGGCCCTCGGCACGTCAGGTGTGACGCATCACGCGTCGCCGTACGCCTCGCCGCGGGTGCGGCCGCGCGCGCACCGGCCCGGACGAACCGCCCCGCCGGTCACACCTCGCCGCGGGTGCGACCACCCGCGCACCGGCCCGGACGACCGCCCGGCAGGTCACACGTCGCCGTACGCCTCGCCGCCGAGTTCGAACGAGGCCGTGCCCGCCGTGGCGTCGGCGAGCCAGCCGCGGAAGGCGGGGACGTCCGCGTCCGGGAGGCCGATCTCGATGGTGACGGCGTCGGCGTACCGCACGTCACGGACCGCGCGCCCCGTGGCCCGCAGGTCGTTCTCCAGCTTGCCCGCGCGCTGGTGGTCGACGGTGACGGTCGCGAGCCGGAAGCGCTGCCGGGTGAGGGTGCCGATCGCGTCGAGCGCCTCGCCGACCACCCCTCCGTACGCGCGGATCAGACCGCCCGCGCCGAGCTTCACACCACCGTAGTAGCGGGTGACGACGGCGACGACGTACCGCATCTCGCGACGCAGCAGCATCTGGAGCATCGGGACGCCGGCCGTGCCGCCGGGTTCGCCGTCGTCGCTCGCCTTCTGCACGGAGGCGTCGGCGCCGAGGACGTACGCGAAGCAGTTGTGGCTGGCGGTCGGGTGCTCCCTGCGGATCCGCGCGACGAACTCCTGCGCCTCCCGCTCGTCGGCGACGGGCGCGAGCGCGCAGAGGAAGCGCGAGCGGTTGATCTCGGTCTCGTGCACACCCTCGTGGGCCGGCGTGCGGTACTGCTCCTGCATCCGACCAGCCTACGTTCCGTCCGGCCCGGCCTTCCCCGGCGGCCGTCCCCGGCGCTTCACGCGCCGTCCGCCTCGCGCTCTCCGGCGGCGGGCGCGGGTCCCGCGGCCGGTTCCGGCCCGGCCGCCCCGGTCCCGGGTCCGGCGTACGGGAGGGCGCGGAGCGCCAGGGCCCAGCCGAGGCGGGCCTCGCCGGACTCGGCGGAGCGGCCGGTGAGCTCGGCGACGCGACCGACGCGGTTGAGGACGGTGTTGCGGTGGCAGTAGAGCTGCTCGGCGGCCCGGGAGGCCGAGCAGCCGTGGTCGAGCCAGACCCGGAGGGTGGTGAGCAGGGCGGCCCGCTCGCCGCCGGTGGCGAGCACCGGCCCCAGGTGGACGGTCACGATCCGCTCGGCGATGTCGGTGCGCCCGCTGAGCAGCACCTCGGCGAGCCGGTCGTCGAAGACGGCGGCCTCGCCGCTGCCGGCGGGGAGCGTCCGGAGGGTCTGCTCGGCGAGCCGCAGGGCGCGCCCGGCCTGCGAGAGGCGTTCGAACTCCGGGGAGACCCCCGCGGTGGCGCCGGTCCGCTCCCGGAGGGAGGCGAGGAGGGTCCGTACGGCCGGGTCGGCGCCGCCGCCGGTCACGGTCGCCGGCCGTCCCGCGGGGGTGACCCGGCGGGGCAGCCGGACGACGCCGGCGTAGCGCCCGGAGCGGGGCCGCCAGAAGGACCACATGCCCTGGGCCTCCAGGGCGGGCGCGGGGTGCGGCGGGGCGGCCGGGTCCTGGGCGGCGACCACGACGACGTACCGGTCGACGGCGGGGACGCCGAGCGCGGCCGCCGCGGCGGAGGCGACGGCGGGATCGTCGGCGCGGCCGTCGAGCAGGGCCTCGAAGAGGGCGACGCGCCGGGTGTCCTGGCGGCTCTGCAGCTCCAGCTGGGCGATCCGGTACGCGTCGGCCATCGCGACCGAGTAGCGGTCGATGGTCTCCCAGACCCCGCTCGCCATGTCGAGTTCGAGGTCGCGGCTGTCGGACCCCCGCCCGGCCCGGATCCGGAGGTGTTCGGCCATGACCTGCCACAGCACCCGGCCGCCGCGCCGGTAGGCCTGGAGCACGGTGTCGAGGGGGACGCCCTGCTCGGCGCGGCGGCGGCCGGTCTCGCGGGCCGCCCGCTCGAAGTCGCCGCCGGTCGGGGCGAGGCCGCCGAAGTCCTCCAGGGCGCGCAGCAGGTTGTCCCGGCAGATCTCCCAGAGGTCCTCCAGGGTGACGGGAGCTCCGGAGGCGTACGTACCGGAGTGGGCACGGATGTCGTCGACGGCGCGGTCCGTGAGCCGGTCGACGTCCGCGAGCATCGCCGTGGCGAGGGAACGGCGGAGCGCCCCCGAACCGCCGGCGCCGCTCAGGGGCGTGTGGGCGCCGCCGGAGCGCGCCCCGCCGGGCTCGCCTGCCGGGGCCGAGCTGTGCGTCATGGCTCGCACGGTAACGCCGGGATTTGGCGATTGCCACGGGGCGGGCGCGACGGCGGGGCCGCTGCCCAGCTCGGCCGCGCACATGATGGGCAGCTGCACATGGCGTCCGGACGGCCCGGCGCAGGATGGTGTGCGGTGTCAGCCGATCGCCGACAGCGCCGCAACCTCCGCTGTCGCCTCCGCGTGTCCCTGGAGCGTGTCATGTCACTGAGCGTCGCCGGCGTGCTGGGCGAGTCCGCCCGCCACTTCCCCGACCGGATCGCGGTCGTCGAGGGCGCGACCCGGCTCACCTACCAGGAGCTGTGGACGGAGGCGCTCCGCTGCGCCGCCGGACTGCGGGAGGCCGGGGTGCGGCCGGGCGACCGGCTGGCGGTGCTGCTGCCGAACACCATCGAGTTCCTACGCGTGTACTACGGCGCGCTCGCGGCAGGCGCGACGGTCGTGCCGGTGCACGCGCTGCTCGTCGCCGACGAGGTGCGGTACGTCCTGGAGCACAGCGGCGCGGTCGGCGTCGTGAGCGGCGGGCCGCTGTGGGCGGTGGCCGAGGAGGCCGCGCGCGCCGCCGGGGTGCGCGCCTTCCAGGGGGCGCCGTCGGCCGCCGCGCCGGCGGCCGCGCCCGAGCCCGCCGAGCCCTCGGACACGGCCGTGATCCTCTACACGAGCGGGACGACGGGCCGTCCCAAGGGCGCCCTCCTGACCCATCTCAACATCGTCATGAACGCCTCGGTGACCTCCCAGGACCTGCTGGGCCTCGGCGCGGGCGACGTGGTCCTCGGCTGTCTGCCGCTCTTCCACAGCTACGGCCAGACCTGCGCGATGAACGGGACGCTCCGCCAGGGTGCGACGCTCGTCCTGATGCCCCGGTTCAGCGGTCCCGCGGCCCTCCGGGTGCTCGTCGACGAGGACGTGACAGTGTTCATGGGCGTGCCGACGATGTACCACGCCCTGGTGGAGGCGGCGGCGGTCTCCGAGCTGCGTCCGGCGGCGCTGCGCGCCGCCGTGTCGGGCGGTGCGGCGCTGCCGGTCGCCGTCCTGGAGCGCTTCGAGGAGGCCTTCCGCACCCAGGTCCTCGAGGGGTACGGCCTGACCGAGACCTCGCCGGTCGCCACCTTCAACCAGCCGCACATCGGCCGCAGGCCGGGGACGGTCGGGCACCCGGTGTGGGGCGTCGAGGTGGGCATCGCGGACGCGGCCGCCGAGGACGGGATCCGGCTGCTCGCGGACGGCGCGGTCGGGGAGGTGGTGGTGCGCGGGCACAACGTCTTCGCCGGCTACCTGGACGATCCGGCGGCGACGGCCGCGGCGGTCGTGGACGGCTGGTTCCGCACGGGAGACCTGGGCGTCCGGGACGAGGACGGCTTCCTGCGGATCGTCGACCGGAAGAAGGACCTGGTGATCCGGGGCGGTTACAACATCTACCCGCGCGAGGTCGAGGAGGTCCTCGTGCGGCACCCGTCGGTCGCGGAGGTCGCGGTGATCGGCGTCCCCGACGAGAGGAGGGGCGAGGAGGTGTGCGCCGTGGTGGTACGCCGGGAGGGCGCCGCCCCGCTCTCCGAGGAGGCGCTCGTGGACTGGTCGCGGGAGCGGCTCGGCCGCCACAAGTACCCCCGGATCGTGCGTTTCGTCGAGGAGTTGCCGCTCGGCCCGACGGGCAAGGTCCTCAAGCGCGCGCTGGCGTCGCGGGGTTGACCGGAGCTCCTGCCCCGACCGCATGATCTGGACGGTGCGTCACCGTCGACCTGAGGAAAGGTGAATCGATGTCGGAGCACGTCGCGGAGCACGTCCAGGACGGTCCCGGGATCCGCACGCGGAACGGCGTTCTGCGCGGAAGGCTCGAGGACGGCGTGGCGGCCTTCCTCGGCATCCCCTACGCGCAGGCCCCCGTCGGGCCGCTGCGGTTCCGCGCTCCGGAACCGGCGGAGCCCTGGGAGGGCATACGGGAGGCCACCGCCTTCGGGCCGACGGCACCCAAGCGCCCCTACGGCCCGCCGCTCGACGCGCTGCTCCCCGACCCCGAGGTCGCGGGCGACGACTGCCTCAACCTCAACGTATGGACTCCCTGGCCGGCCACCGGTCCCGGCGAGGACGGTCCCGGCGACGGCGTTCCCGGGGACGGCGGTCCCGGCGAGGACGATCCCGGGGACGGCGATCCCGGCGAGGACGATCCCGGCGACGGCGGGCGTGCCGTCATGGTCTGGATCCACGGCGGGTCGCTGATCCACGGCTCCTCGGCGGTCCCCGTCTACGACGGCACCGCCTTCGCCCGGAACGGCGTGGTCCTCGTCTCGGTCAACTACCGGCTCGGCGTCGAGGGGTTCGGGGTCTTCCCCGACGCGCCCGCCAATCTCGGTCTGCGCGACCAGATCGCCGCGCTGACCTGGGTACGGGAGAACATCGCGGCCTTCGGCGGGGACCCGGACCGGGTGACCGTGTTCGGCGAGTCGGCCGGGGCGATCTCCATCGCCGCCCTGCTGGCCTCGCCGCTGGCGAAGGGGCTCTTCCGGCGGGCCGTGATCCAGAGCGGGGCGCCGAGCGCCCGGTCGATCGGCGTCGCCCGGAGGACCACGGAGGCGATCGCCGCGCGGCTCAAGGTGCCGGCGACGGCGGAGGCGTTCGCCCGCGTGGAGCCGGAGCGGCTGCTCGCGGCGCAGACCGCGGTGACGGGCAGGGGCAATCCGGTGCTCAGCGGCCACGCCTTCCACATCGCCGTGGACGGCGACGTCCTGCCGGACCATCCGGGGGACCTGCTCGCGGACGGCGCCTCGGCGGACGTGGAGCTGCTGATGGGCACGAACACGGACGAGTACCGGCTGTGGTTCGTGCCGGGCGGGCACACCGAACGGGTGGGGTCCCTGGCACAGCGGCTCCTGCTCCGGAGAGGGCGGATATCACCCCGCGTGGCGAAGGTGTACCGAGAGGGCCGGTCTCACGAGAAGCCGGGCGAGGTCCTGGGCGTGCTCGCGGCGGACAAGCTGCTGCGGATCCCGCAGAACATGTTCGCGGACGCGCGGCTGAACACCCGCGGGGCCGCCGCGACGTACCTGTACGAGTTCGGCTGGCCCTCCCCCGTCCTCGGCCTCCGCGCCTGCCACGCGCTCGAACTCGGCTTCGTCTTCGACACGCTCGACCTGCCGGAGACGCGCGCGCTGACGGGTCCGGACGCTCCGCAGGCCCTGGCCACGGCCATGCACGCGGCCTGGGTGGCGTTCGCGAAGACCGGCGACCCGGGCTGGCGCCCGTGGGACCCGGCCCGTCCGGTGATGACCTTCGGCCCGGGGCTGCCGTCCCTGGTCGAGGCGCCGCGGGAGGCCGAACGCCGGGCGTGGGAGGGGTGACCGGCCCGTAGGGGACATCTCAGGGCCGCGGGTTCGGGCGTACGGGAATCACGGCCCGGCGCGGCTCGTTCTCCAGGAGGACGGGCCGCGCCGACGAGAGGCAGCAGAAGCGATGAGTGCAGACACCACGACCACGGACCCCGGCACGTACTCCGCGTCGGAGGCGGTGCGGCGGATCCTGACGTCCACGGGCGACACCTGGGCGGTGGTCGGTCTCTCCTCCAACCAGTCCCGCGCGGCGTACAGGGTGGCGGCGGTGCTCCAGCGCTTCGGGAAGCGGGTCGTCCCGGTCCACCCGAAGGCGGAGACGGTGCACGGCGAGCAGGGCTACGCGTCGCTGGCCGACATCCCGTTCCCGGTCGACGTCGTGGACGTCTTCGTGAACAGCGGCCTGGCGGGCGCCGTCGCCGACGAGGCCGTCGCGATCGGAGCGAAGGCGGTCTGGTTCCAGCTGAACGTCATCGACGAGGACGCGTTCGCCCGCACCCGCGAGGCGGGCCTCGACATGGTCATGGACCGCTGCCCCGCCATCGAGATACCGCGCCTGGGCTGAGCGGCCGGAGGGCCGGCCGAGGGGTCGGGCCCGGCTATCGGCCGACGGGGACGCCGAGACCCTCCAGGACGACGGCGCCGGGGAGTTGGGCGAATGCCTTGCCGGGGACGATGAGCTTGCCCCGGCGGCGACCGCTGCCGACGAGGACCCACTCGGTGTCGACGACGGAGGCGTCGACGAGCAGGGGCCAGTCGGCCGGGAGGCCGATCGGGGTGATCCCGCCGTACTCCATGCCGGTCTCGCCGGTCGCGGTGTCCATCGGGGCGAACGAGGCCTTGCGGGCGCCGAGGTGCTTGCGGACGACGCCGTTGACGTCGACGCGGGTCGCCGACTTCACGACGCACGCGGCGAGGGTCGTCGCCTCCCCGCGCCTGCCCGCGACGACCACGCAGTTGGCGGAATCGTCGAGGAGCGCGGGCCCGTAGTGCTCCACGAACACGGCCGTGTCGGCGATGGCCGGATCGGTGTCCACGTAGAGCAGGCGGTCGGCCGGGACGGGGCCCGTCCAGGCGCGGACGGCGGCCGCGACGGGGCCGGTCAGCAGGTCGAGGCAGTCGGGGGCGGGCCGGGCGTCGTCGAAGTCTCCGATGGGTGCGCGCATGCGCCTCACGCTAACAACCACCGCCGGGGGAACGGCGGTCCGTCTCAGCGGGCGGGCGCCGGCGGACGGGCTGGCGCCGACGATCGGGCGTCGACGGAACGGTGCCGGCGTACGGGTCTCGGCGGGCGGGCGTCAGCGGACGGGCGGGATGGAGACGGCCATCGTCATCTCGGCCGGTTCGTCGCCGTCGTTGCGGTAGGAGTGCGCGACGTTGGCCTCGAAGACGGCGGAGGTGCCGGCGGGCAGGGGATGGTCCTCGCCGTCCACGACCAGGGTGAGCGTCCCGGCGGTGACGTGCAGCAGCTCGACCGTGCCCTCCGGGTGGGGGTCGGAGGCGCTGCCGTCGCCCGGCATGAGGGTCCAGGACCAGAGTTCCAGCGGGCCGCGGGCCTCGGTGCCGACGAGGAGGGTGGTGTGGCTGCCGGTGGAGGTGGACCACATGCGGACGGCCTGGCCGGGCGGGACGAGCCGGACCTGGGGGCCCTGCTCGTAGTCGAGGAGGGTCGTGATGGAGACGCCCAGGGCGTCGGCCAGCTTCACGGTCGTGCCGACGCTGGGGTTGGTCCTGGCCTGCTCGATCTGGATGATCATGCCGCGGCTGACACCGGCGCGTACGGCGAGCGCCTCCAGGGTGAATCCCCGCTCCTTGCGCCAGCGCTTCAGGTTCCGGGCGAGCGACTGCGTGAGCTGGTCGAGGTCCGACACATTCCGTCCAATATTCTGGATGACAGAGTTCAATGCACTGAACTACGGTGGGGTGCACCCGATGGTTCACTGCACTGTACTGCCGCACGCCCCTGCGAGGATTCATGACCGCCCTGTTCGCCCTGGCCACCAGCCTCCTCTGGGGGCTCGCCGACTTCGGGGGCGGTCTCCTCACCCGGCGGATCCCCGCGCTCACCGTGGTCGTGGTCTCCCAGACCCTCGCGGTGCTCGTCCTCGGCACGGTCGTCCTCGCGACCGGCGCGTGGACCGAGGCGGGGCCCCAGCTCTGGTACGCGGTCGGGGCGGGCGTCGTCGGCCCCGCGGCCATGCTCGCCTTCTACAAGGCGCTCGCGCTCGGCCCGATGGGGGTCGTCTCGCCCCTCGGCTCGCTCGGGGTCGTCGTCCCCGTCTCCGTCGGCCTCCTCGTCGGCGACCGGCCGGGACTGCTCCAGTTCGCCGGCATCGGCGTGGCGGTCCTCGGCGTGGTGCTCGCGGGCGGACCGGAGCTGCGCGGGGCGCCCGTCCAGCGCCAGGCGGTCCTGCTGACCCTGGTCGCGGCCTTCGGCTTCGGCTCGGTGATGGCGCTCATCGCCGAGGCGTCCACGACCGTCACGGGCCTGTTCCTCGCCCTGTTCGTCCAGCGCGTCACCAACGTCCTGGTCGGCGGCGGCGCCCTGTACGCCTCGGTGCGGCGCGGGGGCCGCGCGCTCCCCGAGGGCGGCCCCGCGGTCGTCCGCGCCGCCCTCCCGGCCCTCGCCTTCGTGGGCCTGGCGGACGTCGCCGCCAACGGCACGTACGCGATGGCCGCACAGCACGGCCCGGTCACCGTCGCCGCCGTCCTCGCCAGCCTCTACCCGGTCGTCACGGCTCTCGCGGCCCGCGGCGTCCTGAAGGAGCGGCTCCGCGCCGTCCAGGCGGCGGGCGCGGGCCTCGCCCTGGTGGGCACGGTCCTGCTGGCGACCGGCTAGCGGTCGGGTCAGGACGGGACGGACTCCGACTCGCCCGCGCGCTGCGCCTCCCAGGCCGCGAGCGCGGCCAGCTGCTCCGGGGTGACGTGTTCCGGGATCGGGATCGGGGCGGGGGTGCGGAGGGGCGGCTGCCAGCCGGCCTCCCGGGTCCAACTGCGGACGACCTTGGCGGGCGCGCCCGCCACGACCGAGTGGTCCGGGACCTCGCCGCGTACCACCGCGCCCGCCGCGACCACGACGTTGCGGCCGAGGCGCGCGCCGGGCAGGACGACCGCACCCGTGCCGAGCCAGCAGCCGGGCCCGATGGAGACGGGTTCCGAGCGGGGCCACTGACGGCCGACGGGCTCGTCCGGGTCGTCGTAGCTGTGGTTGGTCGAGGTGATGTAGACGTACGGGCCGCAGTACGTGTCCGAGCCGATCGTCACCTTCGCGTCGGCGATGACGTGACTGCCCCGCCCGAGGACGACCCCGTCCCCGAGGGTGAGGACCGTGTCCGTCCCCAGGTCGAGGTCCGGCAGCATGCCCGCCGTCAGCGTGACCTGCTCGGCGATGATGCAGCACTCGCCGATCTCGATCCACGGCTCGCCGAAGACCGTGCCCTGCGGGAAGGCGAGCCGGGTGCCCGCCCCGAGGCGGCGGAACCGCAGCTTCCCGGGGTGCTCGGCGGTGACGGAGCCGGCCTGCTGCACCCAGCGCCAGCCGCCCTGCACGGCACGGGCGAGGACCCGGCGCCGCCAGGCGGCGAGAGAGGAGAACGTGTTTCTGTTCCTGGGCACCCGGCCACCGTAGTCGGCGCCGTCGTGCCTGATCAGTGCGGTGCGCTGTGATGTCCGTCATGAGCACGGCATAGGCTGCGCCCGGGGGCACCCCCGGGCGTGACACGACGGCTGACGATCAGGAGCGAACCATGACAGAGGCGTTGATCAAGGGAGTGGGCGGCAAGGAGCCGCAGATCGATCCGACCGCCTTCACCGCCCCGACCTCCGTGGTGCTCGGCGAGGTCACGCTCGGCGCCCGCGCCAGCATCTGGTACCACGCGGTGCTGCGGGCGGACTGCGGTCCGATCGCGATCGGCGAGGACTCCAACATCCAGGACAACTGCACGGTCCACGTCGACCCCGGCTTCCCCGTCTCGATCGGCGACCGGGTGACCGTCGGCCACAACGCGACCGTGCACGGCTGCGTCATCGAGGACGACGTGCTCGTCGGCATGGGCGCGACGGTCCTCAACGGGGCCCGGATCGGTGCCGGCTCGCTCGTCGCCGCCCAGGCGCTCGTCCCCCAGGGGATGGAGATCCCGCCGGGCTCGCTGGTCGCCGGTGTGCCCGCGAAGGTGCGCCGCCCGCTGACCGACGAGGAGAAGGCGGGCATCCAGCTGAACGCCGAGATGTACCTGCTGCTCGCCAAGGGTCACGCCGAGGCCTTCGAGGACTGAGCCGTACGCGAGAGGGCGGCACCCGTCTCCCGGGTGCCGCCCTCTCGCGTACGCCTGTGGTCCGCGCTCAGTCCGCCGACCTGCGGTCCGCGCTCAGTCCGCCGGGACCGGTTCCGGCTCCGGCGCCTCGGCCCGCTGCGCCGCCGCCTTCCTGGCGCGGTTCCTGACGACCAGCATCGAGGCGATGCCGATCAGTACGGCGAGGACGAGGCCCAGCCAGGAGAAGCGCTTGAGCCAGGCCTCGGCGACGACGCCGACCGTGTAGATGACGGCCGTGGTGCCGCCGGCCCACAGGATGCCGCCGAGGACGTTGGCGACGAGGAACTTCCAGTACGGCATCTTCAGCACACCGGCGAGCGGTCCCGCGAAGATGCGGAGGAGGGCGATGAACCGGCCGAAGAAGACGGCCCACATGCCCCACTTCTGGAAGGAGCTCTCGGCGAGCCCGATGTTCGCCTCGCTGAAGTGCTTCGGGAACTTCCGGCCCAGCCAGGCGAGGAGCGGCCGTCCGCCCTTGCGCCCGATCGCGTATCCGACCGAGTCGCCGATGATCGCGCCGGCGGTGGCGCAGGCGCCGAGCACGTACGGATTGATGTCGCCGTGCTGCGAGGCGAGCAGCGCCGAGCTCACGAGCACGATCTCGCCGGGGAGCGGGATGCCCAGGCTCTCCAGCCCGATCACCACTCCGACGAGGACGTAGACGGCGACCGCGGGGATCGTCTCCAGCCACTCCTGGACGTGCAACGCGGTTCCTCCCGTGTCGGCTGCTCAGCTGCTCGATGGCCCGGCACGCAGGTCGGCGGGCATGCCGGGGAGCCTACCCGGTCGGGGCGGACGGACCACGAATGCGAGGGGGCACCCCCGGGAGCACGGCCGCCCCCGCACCCGGAGCGGGTCCGGGGGCGGGGGCGGTGCGCGGCGTCCTGGGTCAGGAGTTCGGGCGCAGGGTCCAGACGACGGTCATCTCGCCGGTCACGGCGCCGTCCTCGCGGGTGATGTCGATCCGCACCGGGAACTCGGGGCGCTCCCCGGCGTCGAGTTCGGCGACGATCTCCGCGGCGGGGCGGCCGAGGGTGGCCGTGGCCGTGACGACGCCCATGGCCAGCTTCTTGTAGCCGATCTCGGCCTTGACGGCGAGCGGCACCGCGCGGCCCAGCTGGTCGCCGAAGGCGGCGAGCACGATGGCGCCGCTGGCGGACTCGGCCAGCGTGAACATCGCTCCGGCGTGCGGGCCGCCGAGGTGGTTGTGGTAGGCGGGCTGGTCCGGGAGGCGCACGACGGCGCGCTCGGCGGTGGTCTCCAGGAACTCCAGCTTGAGGGTTCCGGCCATGGGGACCGTGGCGGCGAGCATCTCGCCGACGGACATCTGGTCTGCGCTCATGGACCGTGATGTTACCCACGAGTAGCAGCCTTGGCCATCCCCTGCCCGGCCCCGGCCCGGGGGCGGGCGTGGTCGCGCGGCCCCCGCACCTCTATGGTTACTGGCCATGTGGCCAGGACAGCAGCCGCCCGGGGGCGAGCAGAACCCGCAGGACCAGAGTCAGAACCCCTACCAGCAGTCGGGGTACCAGCAGCCGAACCCGTATCAGCAGCCGCCTGCCCAGGAGGGTTACCCGCAGCAGCCGCCGACGCAGCCCGGCTACCCGCAGCAGCAGCCGCCCGCACAGCCGGGCTACCCGCAGCAGCAGCCGCCCGCACAGCCGGGGTATCCGCAGCAGGGGTACGCCCAGCAGCCGGGTTACCCGAACCCGTACCAGCAGCCGACCGTTCCGCAGCAGTACGCCGTGCCCGGCCCCGGCCAACCCGGCGGACCCGACGGCGGGAAGAAGAAGCAGACGACGCTCGTGGCGATCGTCGCCGCCACCGCCGTGGTCGTCGCGGCCGGAGTCACCGGATTCCTGGTGCTCGGCAACGACGACGACAAGAAGGACACCGCCGACGACCCCAAGCCGTCGGTCACGGCCACCGCCTCCGCGGACCCCTCGTCCGACCCGGCACCCGCCCCGAGCCAGTCGTCCGGGATCTCCAACCCGCGCGACGGCGCGGCGCAGCAGCCGACGGTCCCTGGCTGGAAGGTCGTCTACAACCCGAAGTACGGCACCCTCTTCGACGTACCGCCGGAGTGGGAGGTGATGAAGCCGGGCGCGATCACCTTCTTCGAGGACGAGAAGAAGAACGACGGCAGCCCGCTCGTCACGATGTCCGGGCCGACGCGCCTGAAGAGCAAGTGGTGCACGTACGACGTCGACAAGAACGGCACCGACGAGACCTGGGGCCTGGCCTCGGCCGGCACCAAGGGCGGCCAGGGCGCCAAGGACACCGCGTCCGCGGCGCGCGGCGAGGCCGGGACGTGGGTGTGGGGCGGCTACGCGCAGCACATGCCGCAGAGCACCATCAAGATCACCAAGCCCGTGCCGTACACGACGAAGTCCGGTCTCACCGGCAGCCTGGCGACCGCCACGGCGCCGGGCGTGAAGAAGCGCAACAAGTGCGAGACGGACGGCAAGTCCTACGCCTTCACCTTCAAGAACACCGCGGGCGACTTCTCGACCTGGGTGCTCTACGGGGCCGACGGCGTCAAGGACGAGCTGCCCGACGCGACGATCCGGCAGATCCTCTCCACGGTCCGGCTCGCCCCCTCCGCCTGACCCTCCGGCCACCGGGCCCGGCCACGCCGGTCCCGGTGGCCGGTGGTCCGGTGATCCGGTGATCCGGTGATCCGGTGATCCGGTGGTCACGGTGGTCCCGTGATCCCTGGGGTCCCGGTGTTCCGGGTCCGTGACGGCCGCCCTGACGGACCGTCCGGATATCGGGTTGGCAGTACGGGGAGGAGCCAGGGATAGTCCCGGGGTGACCACACCCGCCGCCTCCCCCCGTCAGGCCCCGCCCCGCTCCCGCCGCCCCGAGTGGGCGGGCCGCAACTACCTCCTGCTCACGGCCGCCACGATCGTGACCAACCTCGGCACGCACGGCGCGCTGATCGCCACGACCTGGGCGGTCTTCGACTCCGGGGGCGACGCGGGCGACGTGGGTCTCGTGGCCATGGCGCGGTTCCTGCCGCTGGTCCTCTTCCTGCTCATCGGCGGCGCGGTGGCCGACCGGGTCCCCCGGCACCGGGTCATGGTCGCGGCCAACGCCCTCAACTGCGTCTCGCAGGCCGCGTTCGCCGTCCTCGTGCTCTCCGGCGAGGCCCGCATCTGGCAGATGATGGTGCTCACCGCGCTCTGCGGCACCGGCCAGGCCTTCTTCAACCCGGCGGCCGAGGGCATGCTCATGGCCACCGTCAGCGGGGAGCAGGCGAGCCGTGCGTTCGCCGTCTTCCGGATGGCGATGCACGGCGCCGCCATCGGCGGTGCCGCGCTGGGCGGCGCGCTCGTCGCGTTCGTCGGACCGGGCTGGGTCCTCGCGATCGACGCGGTCGCCTTCGCCGTCGCGGGCGGCCTGCGGGCGTTCCTCGACGTGAGCGGCATCCCGGACCGCGCCCCCGGTGGCGGGCTCTTCGCGGATCTGCGGGAGGGCTGGCAGGAGTTCGTCGGCCGGCCCTGGCTGTGGTCGATCGTCGCCCAGTTCTCGGTGGTGGTCGGGCTGATCGGCGCCGTCGAGTCGGTGTACGGGCCGCTGGTCGCCCGGGACGAGCTGGGCGGCTCCCGCCCCTGGGGCATCGCGCTCGCCGCGTACGGGGCGGGAACGGTCGCGGGCGCGGTCCTGATGACCCGGTGGAAGCCGCGCCGGATGCTCTTCGTCGGAACCCTCTGCGTCTTCCCGATCGCGCTGCCCTCGGCGGCGCTCGCCGTGCCGATGGACGCGGCGGGCCTGACGGCGGCGATGTTCGTGAGCGGGGTCGCGATCGAGGTCTTCGGCGTCTCGTGGATGACGACCATGCACCAGGAGATCCCGGAGGAGAAGCTGTCCCGGGTCTCCGCGTACGACTGGTTCGGCTCGACGGCCCTGCTGCCGCTGTCCACGGCCCTCGCGGGCCCGGCGGAGAGCGCCTTCGGCCGCAGCGAGGCGCTGTGGGGCGCGGCGGCGCTCATGGTGCTCGTCACCGCGCTGGTCCTGTTCGTGCCGGACGTGCGGAACCTGACGCGGCGCCCGCACACGAAGGGGGTCGCGGGCTCCCCGGCCGGGACCGGGGAGGCCCCGGCCCCGTCAGCCGATGCCGAAGGCGCCCTCAGGGGGAACGGGTGACGGTACGGCCCCGGTGTCGAGGACGGGTTCCGCGCCGCCCGTGAACCGGTCGAGCGTCTCCCCGTGCTCCACGCGCGCGGGGAAGGCGTCGGCCGCCGCGCGGCGCGCGAGGTGGGCGATGTCGATCTCCCGGCCGGAGGCGACGAGGACCGCGTTCCCGAAGCGCCGGCCGCGCAGCACCGCGGGCTCCGCGACGAGCGCCAGCTCCGGGAAGACGGCGGCGAAGGTGGCGAGCTGGGAGCGGAGGAAGGGGAACGGCGCCCCGTCGGCGAGGTTGGCGGTGTAGAGCCCGCCGGGCCGCAGCACGCGCCGTACCTCGCGCGCGTACTCGACGGAGGTGAGGTGCGCGGGGACCCGCGAACCTCCGAACACGTCGCCCACGATCAGATCGGCCGAGGCGTCCGGCGCGGCCTCCAGCCAGGCGCGTGCGTCCGCGCCGTGCACGGTGGTCCCCGACCCCTCGGGCAGCGGCAGGTGCTCCTCGACCAGCGCCAGCAGCCCCCGGTCCGCCTCGACGACGTCCTGACGGGAGCCGGGCCGGGTGACGGCGACGTACCGGGGCAGCGAGAGCGCGCCGCCGCCCAGGTGCAGGACGTCGAGGGGCGTCCCGGGCTCGGCGGCGCCGTCGACGACGTGGGCGAGGCGCCGCGCGTACTCGAACTCCAGGTACGAGGGATCGTCCAGGTCGACGTACGACTGGGGCGCGCCGTCGACCGTGAGCAGCCAGGCCCGCTCCCGGTCCACGTCGGGCATGAGGCGCGCGGTGCCCTGATCGACCTCGCGGATGACGGGAATGTGCTCGTTCACGCGTTCATTGTGCCGCCACGCCGAGGAGCGACCGCGGCGGGCCACCCGAGCGGGCCGCCCCTGCGGGCGAACGCCGCGGACCACCCCGGGGAAAGCCACCCTGCGGGGGGGACCCCGCGGGCCATGCCGGTCCCCCAGGCCGCCGCTCGCGCCCCCGCAGGGCCCGCCGCCGCGGGCCCGCCCCTACCGGCCCCCCCTACTCGGACGGCCCGTCAGGACGTCCACACCGCGGCGACGGCCGCGGCGTGCGACGCGGCCTGCGCACGACCCGCGCGGGCGGCCGCCGCGCGGTGGGCGGGGTCGAGGGCGTTGCGGCCCATCGCCTTGCGGGAGGCGGCGTCGGGAGTGATCACCTCGACCCGCGCGCCGCCCGCGACGAGGTCCGCGCCCTGCCGGGCCGGCGAGAGCACGACCTTGCTCCCCTGCGCGCTGGGCGCGACGACGACGATCCGGTCGTAGCCGGCGGCGAGGTGCGCGTTGGCCGTGGAGTGGATGCCGCCGTCGAGCCAGCGGCGTCCGCCGATGGTCGCCGGCGGCCAGACGCCGGGGATGGCGCAGCTCGCGGTGACGGCGTCGGTCAGCGGGACCCCGCCGTCCTCGTCGTAGGCGGTGAGTTCACCGGTCGCGGCGTCGACCGCGGTGATCAGCAGAGGCGTGGCGGGCCAGTCGCCGGCGCCGCGGAGCCGGCGGGCGACGGTCGCGCGGCGGTCGTCCTCGGAGACGGTGGGCGCGGCCAGGGCGATCCGGCCGAGCCTGCGCCCGTACTCCTCGGGGGTACGGGACCGCAGGACGGCGACGGCGTACCGGAGGATCGTCGGGAGGCCGAGCCGTGCGGCGGGCTCGGCGGCCTCCCCGTCGAGCTGCTCCTCGTACAGGGCGTCGACCCCGGCCCGCCCGGAGGCGACCCGCGCACCGACGACCGCGCCCGCGGAGCTGCCGACGACCAGATCGGCGGTGGTCAGGTCGACCCCCGCGTCGAGGAGCCCGCGCAGCACCCCGGTCTCCCACCCGGCCCCGACGAGCCCACCGGCCCCGAGCACCAGCGCCGTCCGCTCCCCCGCCCGCTTCCCCGTACGCGTCATGTACCGAGTCTGACGCAGCAGTTGGGCCTCCCGGCACCCGGGGTGGGCTCAGAGGTTCTTGAGGGCCTCGCGGACCGAGAGGGGGGCGAGCCGGGAGCCGTGGGCGGCGACGAAGGACCGGACCTCGGCGGGGGCGGTCTTGCCGTACTCGCGCAGGCTCCAGCCGATGGCCTTGCGGATGAAGAAGTCGGGGTGGGCCGATCGCCGCAGGCAGTAGGCGAAGAGCCGGTCGGCGTCGGTGGCTTCCTTGAAGCGGAGCTGGTGGAGGAGGGCGGTGCGGGCGACCCACAGGTCCTCGTCGTCGATCCACGCGTCCATCTCGCCGGCGAGCGCGGGGTCGGCCGCCACCAGGCCGCCGACGACGTGGGCGGCGAGGTGGTCGACCGTGTCCCACCAGGAGACGGTGGTGACGAGGCGCCGGGCGACCGGCAGGAAGCCGGACGAGCAGCGCTTCACGTGCCGGCGGAGGTAGTCGACGGCGAAGTAGTGGTACTCGCGCTCGGGAAGGGCGAAGCAGCGCAGGGCGATCGCCGCGCAGTCGGTCTCGTCGGGGCGCGGGGTGCCGTCGAGGACCGTACGGGACAGGGTGCGGCGCTCGGGCGTGCGGATGCCGAGGAAGGGGGCCGCGCCCTTCATGTACGCGACCATCTCCTGCGCCCGGAAGGGGTTCCCGGCGGCCGGGTAGACCGTGGTGAGCCGCTCCAGGACGGTGTCGGCGAGGGCGCTCGCGGGCGGCGCGGTGTCGGTCATGGGGCCCTCTCGGTCGCGGCGCGTCTCCGGGTGCGCGCCCGGACGGACATGACGCACATTACGGCGCTCCTACGGACGCGTCCGTTACGCTCCCCGAATGCTCGCTCCCGCCACCCGGCCGCCGGGCTCCCTCGCCGTCCGCTGCTCCCGGGCCCTGCTCGCACCCCGCTCGCGGCTCTCGCTGCTCGCCGTGCTGCTGCTCACGGCGGCCACCCTCGTGGTGCTGTACGAGCCCCAGCGGATGCTCGCCTCGGGCTGGCCGGCGCGGACGAGCGGCGCCGGTCCCGTGCTGCTCTTCGGTCTCGCGTACGGGGTGTGCGCGGCCGCCTTCGTCCCGCGTCCGGTGCTCAATCTGGCGGCGGGAGCGCTCTTCGGCACCGCGGCCGGCCTGACGGGGGCGGTCGCGGGGACGGTGCTCGGCGCGGGCATCGCGTTCACCCTCGGGCGGTTCCTGGGGCAGGACGCGCTGCGGCCGCTGGTGCGGGGCCGCTGGCTGACGGCGGCGGACGGGCAGCTGAGCCGGCACGGGTTCCGTTCGATGCTGGCGATCCGGCTGTTCCCGGGGGTGCCGTTCGCGGCGGCCAACTACTGCGCGGCCGTCTCCCGGATGAGGTACGTGCCGTTCCTCCTGGCGACGGCGCTCGGTTCCCTGCCGAACACGGCGGCGTACGTGGTGGCGGGTGCGCGGGCAGGTGAGCCGGGCTCGCCGGCGTTCCTCTTCTCGGCGGGGTTCATCGTCCTGTCGGGCCTCGGCGCGGCGGTGGTGGCCTGGCGCAAGCGGCACGGCCTGCGGGCCGCGGTCCAGGCGCCGGCCCCGGAGCCCGAGCCGGTGCGGGAGCCGGCCCTCCCGTAGCGCCACGCTCCTCGCCACGAGCACGTCATCTTCGGCATGTACTCTGCGCACGACCTTCTGACCGCACACGTACATAACGGGACGGCCCTAGCCCCATGAGTTGGTTCGAATCGTTCATCCTGGGACTCGTCCAGGGGCTGACGGAGTTCCTTCCCATCTCCTCCAGCGCGCACCTCCGCCTCACGGCGGCCTTCGCCGGCTGGGAGGACCCGGGGGCGGCCTTCACCGCGATCACCCAGATCGGCACGGAGACCGCGGTCCTGATCTACTTCCGCAAGGACATCGCGCGGATCGTCTCGGCCTGGTTCCGCTCCCTCACCGACAGGTCGATGCGGTCCGACCACGACGCCCAGATGGGCTGGCTGGTGATCGTCGGCTCGATCCCGATCGGTGTCCTCGGCGTCACGCTCAAGGACCAGATCGAGGGCCCCTTCCGCGATCTGCGGATCACGGCGGCCACCCTCATCGTGATGGGCATCGTCCTCGGCATCGCCGACCGGCTGGCCGCCCGGGACGAGATCGGCGGCCGGCACCGCGCGATGCGCGAGCGCAAGACGCTCAAGGACCTGAGCGTGAAGGACGGCCTGATCTACGGCGTCTGCCAGGCGATGGCCCTGATCCCGGGCGTCTCCCGGTCCGGCGCGACGATCTCCGGCGGTCTGTTCATGGGCTACACCCGTGAGGCGGCGGCCCGGTACTCGTTCCTGCTCGCGATCCCGGCGGTGCTGGCCTCGGGCGTGTTCGAGCTCAAGGACGCGACCGAGAGCGGCCACATCTCCTGGGGCCCGACGGTCTTCGCCACGATCGTCGCCTTCGCCGTCGGCTACGCGGTGATCGCCTGGTTCATGAAGTTCATCACGACGAAGTCGTTCATGCCGTTCGTGATCTACCGGATCCTGCTCGGCATCCTGCTCATCGTGCTGGTCTCGGCCGGCGTGCTGAGCCCGCACGCCGGCGAGTCCGCCGGTTAGCGAGGACGTCACCCAGGCCACGGGCGCCGAGGGGGCCGGCGCGACATCGACCCCCGTGACCGCCGCCGAAGCCCAGACCGGACACGTCACCAACACCGCCCGGGCGACGGGCACCGATCCCGACGGCGGCACCGTCGAGAGCCCGCCGGTCCGGCTCCGCGTCCCCGCCGTCTGCCCGCCCAAGGGCTACGGCTACGACGTCGACCTGGACTTCGGCCATGGCTTCGGCGGCTGCAAGGACAGTGATCACGGACACCGCGACAACGGCTACGGAGACGGTCGCGACAAGACCGCGAAGCGGCCCGGGAAGGAGACCGCGCGCTGACCGACCCGATGTGACACGGGACCGGACCGAGCCGCCGAGCGGCCGGTCCGGTCCCTTCACCGGTTCGGGGGCGCCTGCCGTCAGGGGTCAGACGGCCGAACGGAAGGCGGGCAGGTATCCGCCCGACTGCCCGGCGGCCTTGGGGTGGTAGGAGTTGTAGACCGGTACGGTCAGGCTGTGCAGCCAGGAGTCCGCGGAGCAGATCTCGTGACCCGTGAACTCGTCCACGACACCGGAGAAGGTGAAGCCCGCGTTGGCCGCCTGCTTCGCCAGAACGCCGTTGAGGGTGTCGGAACCCCGGTTGATGGCCGCCCGCTCGGTCTCGCTGAGTCCGGCGATGCAGCTTCCGGACAGTCTGTAGAACCGGGGGTACCCGAGGACCACCACGTGCGCCTGGGGTGCGCGGCCGCGGATGTCTCCGTACAGGGCGGAGAGGCCACCGGGCAGCGTGCTGTTCATCTTGGCGACGGCGGCGTCGACGGCCGCGACGCAGGTGGTCTCGCTGTTGAGCACGCACGTCTGCATGATGTCGGCGAACCCGACGTCGTTGCCGCCCGCCGTGACGCTGACGAGGGTCGTGGACGAGTTCAGAGGGCCGAGCTGGCCGCTGCGGACGGTTCCGGTGGTCGCACCGGAGCACGCGGTGAAGGAGAACGAGGAGGGGGAGTTGGCTGCCGCCCACAAGCGGGGGTAGGCGTTCGTGCTGCGACGGCAGTCGCCGCTGTCCGAGAGGTAGCTGCCCGCGCCCACGCCGGAGGAGTACGAGTCTCCGAGGGCCACGTAGCGGTGGCCGGCGGCGGCCGCCGGCTCGGCTGTTCCGAGGGCCGCGGCGACCACCGCGAGCGCGGTTGACGCAGACAGCACGAATCTTCGCCAGAGCATGGCGATCAGCCTCAAATCCGGAGCGTGGGAGGTGAGTTGGTTGAACGCGACACTTCTAGCAGGGCGGAGATACCAACGGGTAGCCCCCGGTACGGATGTCGTCCGCTTTGCGCGCATGTTTAGTTCTCCGCGCGTAGACTCGTCCCGATTCCGCCCCCTGCGCCCGTCGGGCGACAGGGGGCTCGGACGGCTGCGGCAAGCGGCTCAGCCCCCGTACGGCACCCTGGCGATCTCCTCGATCCCGCCCAGGGTGCCCCACTCGTTCCTGCCGAGCCGGGTCAGCGGGCGCATCAGGGTCATCTCGGGGTGGCCGTCGACCATGACCGACTCGTCGACGGCGGCGTGCACGACCCGGCCGAAGACGACCGTCGAGTCCCCGATCCGCAGTGTGCTGTGCAGCTCGCACTCCAGGGCCACCGGCGACTGCGCGACCCGCGGCGGCTTCACCCGCAGGCTCGGCTCCCGCTCGACGCCGCACGCGTCGAACTCGCTCACCCCGCGCGGGAAGTCCGTCGCGGTGGCGTTGATCCGCTCGAAAAGCCCCTCGGGGGCGAGGTTCACCACGAACTCCCCCGTCTCCTCGACGTTGCGCAGGGTGTCCTTGCGCCCGACCGAGGTGAACTGGACGACCGGCGGGGTCACCGAGGAGATGGTGAAGAAGGAGTGCGGGGCGAGGTTGTCCGTCCCGTCGGCCGAGGCCGTGGACACCCAGGCGATGGGCCGGGGGACGACGGTGGCGGTCAGCAGCCGGTAGAAGGAGGTGCGGTCGGTCAGTTCGGGATCGATGTTCACGCGCATGGCGGCCAGTATGAACGGCGCCCGGGAGCGGCCGGACCCCCGCCGGCCCCTGGGCGCCCGTCGAACCCGGACGCCCACCGGCCCCGGGCTCCCGGCTCCCGGCTCCCGGCTCCCGGCCTCCAGCTCCCGGCCTCCGGCGCCCGACCCCCGGCGCCCGGCGCCCGGCGAACCCGCGCACATCCGGCGCGCACGGCCCTTGGCCCCTGGCGTCCGCTGGCCGACACTGAGCCGATGACGCAGCGCGTGGACCTCGCGACCGTGATGGACCGATTCGCCCTCGACGACCTGATCACCGGCTACGCGGCGGCCGTGGACGAGGGCGACTGGAGCGCCTACCGGGGCCTGTTCACCCCGGACGGCAGGGCCGACTACCGCGGCTCGGGCGGGATCGAGGGGCCCGCGACGGAGGTCGCGGAGTGGCTCGCCTCGACCCTGCCCCTCTTTCCCGTACGCCAGCACCTCATCGTGAACCGGCGGGTGCGGTTCCGGGAGCCGGGCGGCTACCCGGAGACCGGGGACCGGGCGGACGTCGGCGCCGACTACGTCAACCCGATGCGGTTCGCCTCCGGCGAGGACTTCGTCTGCGGCGGGCGCTACGCCTTCGGCGCGCGCCGCACCGCGGACGGCTGGCGGCTCGCCTCGGTCGTCGTCGACGAACGCTGGCGCCGCGCCTGACCCGCGGTCAGCCGGCCTGGGCGAGCGACTCGCGGACGACGCGCTCGCAGAGCTCGTGGGTGAGCAGGGCGTCGCGGGCGCTGAGCACCCGGCCCTCCCGGACCGCGTCGAGGAAGGCGAGGGCCGCCTGCTCGATGCCGCGCTGCCGGGCGACGGGCACCCAGTCGCCGCGGCGGCGCACGGTCGGCTGCCCCTTGTGGTCGACGACCTCGGCGAGGTTGAGGACCTGGCGCTTGGTGTCCTGCCCGGACACCTCCAGGACCTCCTCGGTGGAGCCGTTCATCCGGTTCATCATGCCGATGGCGGTGAAGCCGTCGCCGGAGAGCTGGAGCACCACGTGGTGCATGAGGCCCTCCCGGATCCGGGCCCGCACGTCGACGTGCTCGATCTCGCCGGGGAGCAGGAAGCGCAGGGTGTCGACGACGTGGATGAAGTCGTCGAGGACGAAGGTGCGGGGGTCCTCGGGCAGGCCGATCCGGTTCTTCTGAAGGAGGATCAGCTCGCGCGGGTGCTCCAGGCACTGGGCGTAGCCGGGCGCGAGGCGCCGGTTGAAGCCGACGGCGAGGCTGACCGAGCGCTTCTCGGCGAGCTCCACGATCCGCTCGGAGTCGGCGTACTCGTACGCCAGGGGCTTGTCGACGTACGTGGGGACGCCGGCCTCGATGAGCCGGCCGGCGATCTCGGCGTGCACGGCGGTGGAGGCGTGGACGAAGGCCGCGTCGAGCCCGGCGGAGAGCAGCGAGTCGAGGTCCGTGTGACGTCGGTCGGCGGGCAGGTGCAGGGTGTCGGCCACCCGCTCCAGGGTCGCGGGGGTGCGGGTCTGGAGGTGCAGTTCGACCCCGGGGAGGGTGCCGAGGACCGGAAGGTAGGCCTTCTGCGCGATGTCGCCGAGTCCGATGCAGCCAACCTTCACGGGGTCTCCCTTGTCGTCGTTCGCCGGACCCGGCCGTTCGGGCCTTTCGCGCCGGTCAGCTTACGCGGGGTGGATCACGCGCCCGGCCGGAGGGACCGCGCCGACGGGCGGGTGCCAGTCGCAGATGCCGTCGAAGCCGCGCAGCGCGAGGCCGGGTCCGAAGCGGGAGACGGCGGTGACGGCCGCGTCGCGCAGGGCCACGGCGGGGCGGGCGGACAGCATGGTGATCGCGCCGGTGCGGGCGGCCCTGCGGACGATCTCGGTGGTGCGCGGCAGCCGGTCGGCGGTGTACGCGGCGAGCGCGCGGCCCGGCTGGAATCCGGAGGCGTCCCCGGCGTGGTGGGCGAGGACGACGGCGTCCTCGATCGCCTGGTTCCCGCCCTGGCCGAGGCTCGGCATCATCGCGTGCGCGGCGTCGCCGAGGAGGGCCACCCGGCCGCGGTGGAAGGCGGGCAGCGGGTCGGGCAGGTGGTGGACGTCGTGCCGCAGGATCCGGTCGGGGGTGACGCCGGCGAGGATCTCGGGGACGGGGTGGTGCCAGTCGCCGAAGAGCCGGAGGAGTTCGGCCTTCTCGTCGTCGGGCGCGTGGGCGCCGGCGGGGGCGACGGCCATGGCGTACGCGTAGACCCGGCCGCCCTTGAGGGGCTGACTGCCCCACAGCCTGCCGGCGCCCCAGGTCTCGTGCGGGGCGAAGGGCCGCGCGGGTGCGGGGACGACGACGCGCCAGCTGGTGCTGCCGGAGTAGCGGGGGCCGGGGTGGTCGGGGAAGAGCGTCCGGCGGGTTGCCGAGTGGATGCCGTCGGAGGCGAGGACGAGCTCGGCCTCCAGCTCGCTCGCGGCGCCGGCGCCCGCACCGGTGCCGGAGCCGGAGCCGGAGCCAGTGCCAGTGCCGGAGCCAGTGCCGGAGCTGGTGCCAGTGCCGGAGCCAGTGCCGGAGCTGGTGACGGTGACGCGGGCGGAGCCGGTGACCGTGACGCGGGCGGGGCGGTGGTCGTCGCCCGGGTCGGTGACGACCGCGGAGACTCCGGTGCGGACGGCGCCCTCGGGCAGGGCCGACGTCAGGATCTCGACGAGCACGGCGCGGTGCAGGAGCACGAGGGGTCCGCCGAAGCGGTCGGCGGCGGCCTTGGCGTCGGTGCGGGCGAGCCAGCGGCCGCCAGGGGTGCGCATGCCGCCGTCGCCCTGCCACGCGGAGAGCCCGCGGACGCGGTCGCCGAGGCCGATGACGTCGAGGGCGCGCTGCGCGTTGGGGGCGAGGGCGATGCCGGCGCCGACGGGGGTGAGGTCGGCGGCGCGTTCGAGGACGGTGACCTGCCAGCCGCGCCGGTGCAGGGCGACGGCGGCGGCGAGTCCACCGATGCCGGCTCCGACGACGACGGCGCGGTGCTGTTCCATGGCTGCTCCTCGTTTCGGGACGGACGGATCGACCGCTCACTACAGCTGTAGTGAGCTCGACACCGTGACCGTACTACAGGTGTAGTCGCATCGGTAGGGGCCGGTAGTAGGTTGTCCCCATGACCTCACCCACCGCCGGGACCTCGGCCCCGGAGTCGCCCCCCTCCCGCGCCGAGCGGATCGGCGACGCCGCCCTCGCCCTCCTGGTCGAGCGCGGGATGCGGGGCCTGACCCACCGCGCCGTGGACGAGCACGCGGGACTCCCTCAGGGCTCGACGTCCAACCACGCCCGCACCCGGCAGGCGCTCCTGGAGACGACCGTGCGGCGCCAGGTCCAGCGGGAGGCCGCCGTCCTCACCCCGCACGAGCTGCCCGGCCCGGAGAGCGGCGGCGAGGCGCTCGTCGACGCCCTCGCCCTCTCCCTGCACCGCTATCTGACCGACCACCGCTCCCTGCTCGTCTCCCGCTACGAGCTGGCTCTGGAGGCGACCCGCCGCCCCGAGCTCCGGAGCTTCTTCGACGCGGCCGGCGCGACCTTCCACACCCCGCTGATCGCGATGATGACGGCGGCCGGCTCGCCGGAGCCGCAGAGGCACGCGCTCTCCCTCATCGCCTGGACCGAGGGGATGATGTTCTCCTGCGCGGCGGGCTCCTTCCACGCGGCCGTCCCGAGCCGCGCGGAACTGCGCACCGGCTTCGACGAACTGCTGCGCGGCATGCTCGGGGACCGGCCCTGACCCGAGCGGCCGGAGCGGGCCCGGGCTCTCCGCGAAACCCCTGGCGCCGCCCGCGATCATGGGGGACGATGCCGCCCATGACCACCGAACGCACCGAATCCGTCACCCGCGTCGACCCGGCCACCACCACGGGCGAGCGCGAGGCGCTGGAGCAGTGGCTCGACTTCCACCGGGCGACCCTCGCGATGAAGTGCGAGGGACTCGACGACACCCAGTTGCGCACCCTGTCCGCCCCGCCGTCGGACCTCAACCTGCTCGGCCTGGTCCGGCACATGGCCGAGGTCGAGCGCGGCTGGTTCCGCCGCGTCCTGGCCGGCGAGGAGGCGCCGTGGATCTACTCGACGCAGGAGGACCACGACCGGGACCTCCACGTCACGGACGAGGACACCTACGAGGAGGCCCACGCCACCTGGCAGGCCGAGATCGGGCACGCGCGCACGCTGGCCGCCGGGCGAGGCCTCGACGACCTGGGCGCGGGCGACCACCGCAGCGGCGAACGCTTCAACCTCCGGTGGATCTACCTCCACATGATCGAGGAGTACGCCCGTCACAACGGCCACGCGGACCTCATCCGCGAGCGGATCGACGGCGCGACCGGCGACTGACCCCGCCACCGGGCGGAGGCGATCCGCCCGGCCGGCCGGTCAAGACCGGGCCCCGCGCGCCTCACCCGTGCGGGGCATTCCCCGCCGGTAGGGGTACGAAGATCGCCGGCGGACCAGCAGAGTTGCGCGGGTGCATGGAACCCGAACAACAGCGAAGATCCTGGTCGGGGCGGCGGTGGCCGCCCTGGCGGGCTGCGTCTCGGTGGACGCCCCGCCGTCGGCGCCCACCCCGTCCCCCGCGCCCGTGGCCGACACCGTACGCCCCGCAGGGGACGTGGCACCGCAGATCGTCGAGGGCCCGGCCCGCGAGGCCCTCGAAGCGGCGCTCCCCACGCGCCCGCCGTCCCCCGCGCCCCGCACGACGCCCCCCTCGGGGCAGCACCGGCGGGCGGCCACGCCTCCCCGCGCGCAGGCCCCGCACCCGGCGTCCGTACCGGAGCGGCGCGAGCGCCCGCGCCCGGCGGCCCGGCCGGACCTTCCCGAGCTGCCGGAGCTCAGGGGGCTGCCGAGGAACCCGCCCGTCACGCTCGTCGACGTCTGCGACCTGGGCGAGCGGTACGGGGGCTGGACCCCCGGCAGCGACCAGGCGAGGATCTGCCAGGGCGCGTACGGCCGGTGAGCCCCTCCCGGAAGGCCGGGCCGGGTCACCTGCCGGGTCGAGGGCCGGGTCACACGCCCCTGAGCCGCAGCTCCAGGCGCCCGATCGCGGCCCGCACCCCGTTCCCGTAGCCGTCGTCGTCGAGGTGGTCCGAGGCCGCGCGCGCCCGGTCGAGATGGACCCGCGCGGCGTCGGGCCGCTGGAGCTTGACGTAGTCGGCGGCCAGGTTCAGATGGAGCGACGGGTACAGCGCCCGCAGGGCGGCCGCCGAGTCGTGCGCGGCGAGCCGCTCCTCCGCGAGGCCCTCGGCCGCGCTCAGCGCCCGCAGGTCCCAGGCCAGCTCGGTGTCGGGATCGTCCTGGGCGTCCGCCATGTAGTGCGCGAGGGTGCAGCGGTGCAGGGGGTCGCCGTCCGGGCCGATCTGCTGCCACAGGTCCCCGAAGCGGTTCCTGGCCTCCTCGCGGTCGCCACCGTGCAGCAGCATCATGGCCTGCCCGATCCTGGTCATGACACCGTCGTCCGACGCCTGCTGCTGCTCGGTCACCGCGATCTCCACCCGCTCACCCACTGGGAGTGACGACGCTAGCGGCCCCCGGCCCGGATCGGGCCGAGGCTCAGCCGAGGTCCGGGATGCGCCAGTCGATCGGCTCGTGCCCCTGGGCCGCGACGGCCTCGTCGATCTGGGTGAACGGCCGCGATCCGAAGAACTTCTTCGCCGACAGCGGCGAGGGGTGCGCGCCCTTCACCACGACGTGCCGCTCCTCGTCGATGAGCGGCAGCTTCTTCTGCGCGTAGTTCCCCCACAGGACGAAGACGGCGGGGTCGGGGCGGGACGCGACGGCGGTGATCACCGCGTCCGTGAACTTCTCCCAGCCCTTGCTCTTGTGCGAGTTCGCCTCGCCGGAGCGGACCGTCAGGACGGCGTTGAGCAGGAGGACGCCCTGCTCGGCCCACGGCATCAGATAGCCGTTGTCCGGGATGGGGTGGCCGAGCTCCGCCTGCATCTCCTTGTAGATGTTCCGCAGGGAGGGCGGGGTCTTCACGCCGGGGCGGACGGAGAAGCAGAGGCCGTGACCCTGCCCCTCGCCGTGGTACGGGTCCTGACCGAGGATCAGGACCTTCACCTTGTCGTACGGGGTGGCGTCGAGGGCGGCGAAGACCTCGTCCTTCGGCGGAAAGACCGGCCCCCTCGCGCGCTCCTCCTCGACGAACTCGGCGAGCTGGGCGAAGTACGGCTTCTGCAGCTCCTCGCCGAGGACACCCCGCCAGGACTCGGGCAGCATGCTGGTGTCGGTCACGGTCACAACCTCCGGTGGACGTTCCTGTTTCTCCGTCCGAGAACCTATCGGGGGCCACTGACAGTGGCCCCCGCAGGCCTCCTACCAGCTGGCCCGGCGGCTCAGCTCCCACATCTGCATGACCGTCTGCGGGTCGAGGGCCCGCTCGCCGCCGCCGATGTCCTCGCCGGCCGCGATGTACAGCTTGCCCTGCCACAGGGGCAGCAGCCGGACGTCCTGGACCATGATCTCCTGGGCCTCCACGAACTCGTCCGTGACGGTCCCGCGGTCGCTCTCGCGACGGGACTTCGGCAGGAGTTCGTTGGTGATCCGGGGGCTCTCGTACGGAGTGCCGAGGACGTTCTCCTTGCCCAGGAAGGGGGCGACGAAGTTGTCCGGGTCCGGGAAGTCGGGGAACCAGCCGCGGCCGAAGACCGGGTACTCGCCCTTCTGGTAGCCCGCCTGGAACTCCTTCCACGGCTTGCCGTGCAGGGTGACCTTGAAGAGTCCGGACTCCTCCAGCTGCCGCTTGAGCTCGGCGAACTCGGCGGCCGTCGCGGAGCCGTACCGGTCGGTGGTGTACCAGAAGTCCAGCTCGACGGGCTCGGTGATGCCGCCCTTGCGGAGGATCCGCTCCGCCTTCTCCTTGCTCGGCGTGCCGAAGCGGTCGAAGAACTTGGTGGTGTGGGCGCCGATGCCCTTGGGCACCATCGAGTACAGGGGCTCGGCGGTGCCCTGGTAGACCTTGTTGACCAGTTCGTCGCGGTCGACGAGCTGGGCGATGGCCTTGCGGACGGGGAGCTTGGCGACGGACTCGTCCTCGGTGTTGAAGACCAGGTAGCGGATGTCGGCGCCGGTCGACTCGACGATCTGGAGGCCCTTGTTCTCGGGCTTGTCCTCCTGGAGGTTGACGACCTCCTCGGCGGTGAGGCCGCGGTAGGTGGCGTCGATCTCGTTCTTCCGGAGAGCCGTGACCATCGCTTCGGAGTCGTCGAAGTACCGGATGGTGACGCCGCCGTTCTTACGGTCGGCGAAGCCCTTGTAGGTGGGGTTCTTCGTCAGCTCCGCCGTCTCGCGCTCGGTGTACGAGTCGAGGACGTACGGGCCCGAGCCCATGATCTTGCCGTCCTTGCGGAGCTGGTCCGCCGGGTACTCGGCCGGGTCGACCAGCGACATCGCGGGGGTGGCCAGGACGAACGGGAACGTGGCGTCGGACTTGTTCAGCCGGAAGACGACCGTGCGGTCGCCGACGGTGTCGATCTTGTCGAGCGAGCCGAGCATCCCGTTGGGGCCGCCCTTGACGTTGATCGAGCGGATGCGCTCGATCGAGTACTGCACGGCCTTGGCGTCCAGCTTGTGCCCGTTGGAGAAGGTCAGCCCCTCCACGAGCTTGCACTCGAAGACCCGGCTGGAGGTGTCCGTGAACTTGCAGTCGGCGGCGTCCGACTGCGGGGTGGTGCTGCCCGTCGGGAAAGCCACCAGGGTCTGGAAGACATTCCGGAAGAGCTCCCAGGAATTGTCCCAGGCGGCGGCCGGATCAAGCGTGGTGGGAGAACTCATCGTGCCGACGACGATTCTCTGATCCCCGGCGGATTCACTGTCCGAGAAGACACCGCATCCGGTCACCAGGGATATGGACACAAGGGCTGCAGCGGCCTGCAGACTGGTCCGGTTGAACACGTGCACGCTCCTCGTTCAGCCATGGGTCGGCCGACGATACCGCAGCACCCCGTCAGGTCAATGTTCGAGTCTGACGGGGCACTTGAGGCATTCGACGTATAACCGGGCTCAATCCGGACATGGAATCCGGAAAGTGTCCGATTATCGGTCAGCCGACTCCGGCGTTCAGGAAAATGCCGCCGTCGACGACGAGCGTCTGGCCGGTGATCCACTCCGACTGGGACGAGGTCAGGAAGGCCGCGGCGCCGCCGATGTCCGCGGGCACGCCGAGCCGGCCGAGGGGATAGGCCGCAGCCGCCTCCGCCTCACGGCCCTCGTAGAGCGCCTGCGCGAATTTCGTCTTCACGACGGCCGGGGCGATCGCGTTGACCCGCACGACCGGCGCGAATTCATGCGCCAGCTGAAGGGTCAGATTCACCATGGCGGCCTTGCTCATGCCGTACGCGCCGATGAAAGGCGAGGCGGAGACGCCGGCGATCGAGGCGATGTTCACGATCGCCCCGCCGTGCTCCTTCTGCCAGGCGTGCCAGCTGCGCTGGGCGAAGCCGAGCGCGGAGATCACGTTCGTCTCGAAGACCTTGCGGGCCACCCCGAGGTCCAGGTCCGCGATGGGCCCGAAGACGGGGTTCGTGCCGGCGTTGTTGACGAGGAAGTCCAGACGGCCGAAGCCGTCCATCGCCGCCTCGACGGCGGCGGCCTGGTGGACCTCGTCGTGCGCCTTGCCCGGGACGCCGATCGCCCGGTCGGCCCCGAGCCGCTCCACGGCCTCCTTGAGGGCCTCCTCGCCGCGCCCGGTGATGACGACCCGGTCGCCGCGGGCGACCAGGGCCTCCGCGATCCCGTAGCCGATGCCCCGGCTTGCGCCGGTGACGAGGGCGACCTTGCCGGACGGCTCCGGCCGTTCCTGAGTGCTCATGCGCGCCTCTTCCTCTCGCTGCCGGTCGTCGTCAGTTGAGCGGGCCGCCGGCCACGTACATGACCTGGCCGGAGACGAAGCCGGCGTCGTCGCCCGTGAAGAACGCGATCGCGTTGGCGACGTCCTCCGGGCGGCCGACCCGCTGCACCGGGATCATGGAGGCGGCCGCGGCCTGGAACTCCTCGAAGCCCATGCCGACGCGCTCGGCGGTCTGCGCGGTCATCTCGGTGACGATGAAGCCCGGGGCGACGGCGTTGGCGGTGACGCCGAACTTGCCGAGCTCCTTGGCGAGGGTCTTCGTGAGGCCCTGGAGTCCCGCCTTGACGGCCGAGTAGTTGGCCTGGCCGCGGTTGCCGAGCGCCGAGGAGGAGGAGAGGGAGACGATCCGGCCGAAGCCCGCGTCCACCATGTGCTTCTGGACGGCCTTCGCCATCAGGAAGGCGCCCTTGAGGTGGACGTTCATGACGAGGTCCCAGTCGGACTCGGACATCTTGAAGAGCAGGTTGTCGCGGAGCACGCCCGCGTTGTTCACGAGGATCGTCGGCGCGCCGAGCTCGGCGGCGATCCGCGCGACCGCGGCCTCCACCTGCGCGCCGTCCGAGACGTCGCAGCCGACGGCGAGAGCGGTGCCGCCCGCGGCGGTGATCTTCTCGACGGTGTCCTTGCAGGCCGCCTCGTCGAGGTCGAGTACGGCGACGGCGCGGCCCTCGGCCGCCAGGCGGAGCGCGGTGGCCGCGCCGATGCCCCGTGCGGCACCCGTGACGACGGCTACGCGCTGCTCGGTGGTGGACATGCTTGGTTCTCCTCGCCCTTGGATCGTCCCTGGTCGCGGCCGAACCGCCCGCCGCTCCTGCGTCCCGCACATGAGCGACCGCTTAGTATCGTCCGCAGACGAGACGCTAGAAGCCCTGGCACCCGGTGTCAACGGCCCACCGGGTGCACCAGGTCACTCCCCTTGCCCCTACCGGACGAGAAGGTCGAGCAGCCGTTCCACCTCGGCCTCGGGGTCGGCCGTCAGACCCGTGTGGACGGGCCCCGGCTGCACCACCGTGGAACGCGGCGCGATCAGCCAGCGGAAGCGCCGCCCCGCGTCGTCGCGCGCGGCCTGGCCCGCCGCGTCACCGCCCAGGCAGACCCCCTCGACGGCGCGCAGCGCGGCCCGTACGCCGGTCACGTCGGCCGCCGGGTCGAGCACCGTCAGCTTGGCCTCGTCCAGATGCGTACGGGCGGCCACGAAGGACCGGGCGCGGCAGTAGACGACCACTCCCGCGTTGAAGCACTCGCCGCGCTCCACCCGCGGCACGACGCGCAGCAGCGCGTACTCGAAGACATCGCGGTCGGTCACGTGGTGCTGTCCTTCTCGGTGGAGTGGGTCCGGGGCGCGAGGCGCTCGGCGAGCCAGCCGGGCGGCTGCTGCGGCCGGCTCTCGGTGCGGGGCCCGAGCGTGATCCGCTCGTGGATGGTGGCGGCCCGCGGCAGCAGCGCCGAGACGTACGCGGCGCGCACCTCGTCCGTGCCGTCGAAGCCAGGCTCGTCGACGAGCCACTCGTCGGGGACGTCGGCGGCGACCTCCTCCAGGAGTTCGCGGGTGACGAGCGGGGCGAGCTCGGCGGCCGCGGCGGCGATGTCGGGGCCGAAGGGGGCGAGCGCGTGGTCGGAGGCGTCGTACGGCTTCGCGGCGGAGGCCTGGGCGCCCGGCCAGTTGTGGTGCCAGATCATGGTGGCGCCGTGGTCGATGAGCCAGAGGTCGCCGTGCCAGACGAGCATGTTCGGATTGCGCCAGGACCGGTCGACGTTGTTGATCACCGCGTCGAACCAGACGACCCGGCCGGCCTCCCGGGGGTCGACCTCGTACGCCAGCGGGTCGAAGCCCAGCGAGCCGGGCAGGAAGTCCATGCCGAGGTTGAGCCCGCCGCTCGCCTTGAGCAGCTCCTGCACCTCCTGGTCGGGCTCGGAGAGCCCGATGACCGGGTCCAGCTGGATGGTGACGAGCTCCGGCACCCGCAGGCCGAGCCTGCGGGCCAGCTGCCCGCAGACGACCTCGGCGACCAGGGTCTTGCGGCCCTGGCCGGCGCCGGTGAATTTCATGACGTACGTGCCGAGATCGTCGGCCTCGACGATGCCCGGGAGTGAGCCGCCCTCGCGCAGCGGCGTCACATAGCGGGTCGCAGTGACTTCGGTGAGCATCCGCTCAGGCTATCCACTCGCGGGCCCGCGCCCGTCATCACCGGGCGCCGCCTCCCCCGTACACCCTCCTAGCCGACGGGCCGCCGTCTGTCAGTCCGCAATCTTCCGGGGTCACCCGGCGCGGTCGCGTTGCTACGTTCCGGACCGTCGTCAGGCTCCCGACCCGGAGGTCACGTTGAGCGCGAAGAACCCCACCCGCCGGAACATCCTCAAGACCGCCGGAGGCCTCTCGGCCGCCATGGCCCTGGGCGGCGCAGGCGTCCTCGGGGCGGCCTCGCCGGCCGCCGCGGCCGGGGACGGCTTCGGGCTGCACATCGTCGACCGCAACGAGGCCGACGCGCGCATGTGGTACTACCGCTTCCAGACCTCCGCCATCGGCTGGAACCCGGGCGTCAACGTGCTGCTGCCGGACGACTACCACTGGAGCGGACGCACGTACCCGGTGCTGTACCTGTTCCACGGCGGCGGCAGCGACCAGGACTTCATCACCTTTGACCGCGAGGGCATCCGCGCCTGGACGGCGGGCAGGCCGCTCATCGTCGTCATGCCCGACGGCGGGCACGCGGGCTGGTACTCCAACCCCGTGAGCTCCAATGTCGGGCCGCGGAACTGGGAGCAGTTCCACATCTCTCAGCTGATCCCGTGGATCGACGCGAACTTCCGCACGTTCGCCGAGTACGACGGCCGTGCCGTGTCCGGCTTCTCGATGGGCGGCTTCGGCGCGCTGAAGTACGCCGCCAAGTACTACGGCCACTTCGCCTCGGTGAGCGCCCACTCCGGCCCGGCCAGCCTGCGCCGGGACAACGGTCTGGTGGCCCACTGGGCCAACGCGAGCTCCGCGGCCCTCGACCTGAACGGCGGCACGATCTACGGGGCGCCGTTCTGGGACGAGGCCCGGGTCAGCGCGGACAACCCGGTGCAGCGGATCGAGAGCTACCGCAACAAGCGGGTCTTCCTGGTCGCCGGCACCAGCCCGGACCCGATCAACTGGTTCGACACGGCCAACGAGACGCAGGTGCTGTGGGGCCAGCGGGAGTTCCGGTCCCTGCTCGGCAACGCGGGGATCCCGCACGAGTGGTACGAGCTGCCCGGCGGCCACTTCATCCGCCACGACATGATGCAGCGCGACATCGACGGCATCGTCGACCGCCTCCGCAAGGCCTGAGCCGGTGCTCCGCGGACTGTCCCGACGCGCCCCGGCGCGCGGCGCGCCGACCCCACCCGCACGGTCCCCCCGCACGCTGACCCGCCGCGCGCTGACGCGGGTCCTCGCGGCGGCGGCCCTCCTGCTGCCCGTGCTGGCCGTCACGACCCCGGCCGAGGCCGGGACCACCGGCTCCGCCACGGCCTGCCCGACCACCGGTTTCGTCAGCCAGCCGTTCCATCCCGGGCACAACGGCGTCGACATCGCCGCCGACATCGGCACGCCGATCTACGCCGTGGGCGACGGCGAGGTGACGATCTCCGGGTACGTCGGCGACTACGGCCAGTGGATCCGCGTCCGGCACCCGGACGGCCGGACCTCCGAGTACGGGCACATGTACCGGCGGGACGTCTCGGTCGGCGACCACGTCACGGCCGGCCAGCAGATCGCCCTGATGGGCGCCGAGGGCAACGCCGACGGCTCCCACCTCCACCTGCGGATCTGGGGCGACGACTCCTTCTCGTACGGGATCGACCCCGAGGTCTACCTCGCGGAGGGCGGCATCACGCTGCCCTGCGTCCCCGGCAGCGGGCCGCACCCCACGCCGCTGGTGTATCCGGCGGAGTCGGGGCGGGTGGTGGCGGCGCGGTCGGCGGACGGGCGCCTGGAGCTCTTCGCCGCGGGCGCGGACGGCGTCCACCACGCCTGGCAGCGGGAGGCGAACCGCGACTGGTCGGAGTGGGAGCGCCTCGGCGGGCCCGTGAACGCCGAGCTGGCGATCGCTCCGAACGCGGACGGCCGCCTGGAGATGTTCGCGATCGACGGGAACACCTTCCGGCACCGCTATCAGCTCTCCCCCTCGGGCAGTTGGTCCGGCTGGGAGGACTTCGGCGGCGGCGGTCGTGACATCGCGGCCGGTGTGAACGCCGACGGCCGGATCGAGGTGTTCGCCTCAGGCCCGGTCGGGGTCTTCCACCGGTACCAACTGACGCCGAACGGCGGCTGGTCGGCGTGGGAACCGACCGGCGGCGGGCCCGTCGACGGGCGGATCGAGATGGAGAAGTCGCCCGACGGCCGCCTGGAGGTGTTCGCGCTCAACGGCAGCACCTTCCAGCACCGGTACCAGACGGCCCCGAACGGCGGCTGGTCCGCCTGGGACGACTTCGGCGGCGGCGGACACGACCTCACGATCGACCACAACGCCGACGGCCGGATCGAGGTCTTCGCCTCAGGCCCGGTCGGGGTCTTCCACCGGTACCAGACCGGTCCGAGCAGTTGGTCCGGGTGGGAGTCCACGGGCGGCCCCGCGAACTCCCGGCTCAGCAGCGAGCGCACGGCCGACGGCCGCGTCGAGGTCTTCGCCATGAACGGCGAGACGGCCATGCACACCTGGCAGACCGGGGTGAACGCCCCCTACGGCCCGTGGGAGACCTTCGGCGGCGGCGGCACCGAGGTCACCGCGACCTCCAACGCCGACGGCCGGATCGAGGTCTTCGGCACCAGCACGGCCGGCACGTTCCACATCTGGCAGACCGGCTTCACCAGCTGGTCGTCCTGGGTCTGGGTCAACAGCACCGCGGGTCCCGGACTCGGCTGAGGAGAGACCCTTGCTTCCGATCAGCAGACGGAACCTGCTGCGCGGCGCCGCCGGGGTGGGCGCGCTCACGGTACCGGGCACCGCCCGGGCCGTGGCCGCGGCCGCCCCGGCCGTCCCGCCCGCCCGGTGGATCGGCGCGGGCCCCTTCGCCCCCGTCTACGACCCCTCCACTCCCACCCGGCCGCGCTACCTCAACGACCACACGCTGATCAGGGCCCAGGGCCGCTGGCACCTGTTCGGGATCGTCGGGGACGGCGCGGAGCGCGGCGAGGCCCCGGACAGCACGGCGGAGGTCTCCTTCGCCCATGCCTCGGCGCCGGACCCGCACGGCCCGTGGACCTCGCACCCCGACGCGCTCACCGTCGATCCGTCCTACTTCGGCGAGGAACACCTGTGGGCGCCGCACGTCGTCGAGGCGGGCGGCCGGTTCTGGATGTTCTACGCCGCGGGGGGAACGAACGGCGGCGGCGCGGCGGTCAACCTGGCCACCTCGACCGACCTGTCCACCTGGACCCGCGAGCCGTCCGGTCCGCTCTTCCGGGGGCTCGCCGCCCGCGACCCGATGGTGCTGCGGGTCGGCGGCGAGTGGGTCATGTACTACACCGAGCTCTCGGCCCCGGGCGGCCACCACGTCGTGGCCTTCCGGCGGTCGGCCGATCTGGTGCGCTGGAGCGAGCCGGGCGTCGCGTTCACGGACGCGAGCACGGACACGACCGTCTCGGTCACCGAGTCGCCGTACGTCGTCGAACGGGACGGCTGGTACTACCTGTTCATCGGGCCGCGCAACGGCTATACGGGCACCGACGTGCTGGCCTCGCGCGACCCGTTCCGCTTCGACCTCACGGGCGCCGCGGGCCATGTCCCCGGGCACGCGGTGGAGGTGTTCGCCGACGGGGAGGCGTGGTTCGCGAGCGCCGCGGGCTGGTTCGGGCAGGGGCTGTACGTCGCACCCCTGGAGTGGCGGGACGCTCCCCCGCCGTGGCAGAGCCCGGACAACCCGGTGGCGGGGCTCGATCTCACGGGCCGGCTCACGGTGTTCGCGCTCGACGCGGCCGACCGCTCGATGCTGCGGCGCGTCCAGCTCGACCCGGACGCCGACACCTGGTCGGAGTGGGAGTCCTTCGGCGGGCCCGCGGGAGCGGTTCCCACCCTCGGGCGCAACTCCGACGGCCGTCTGGAGGTGTTCTCGCTCGCCCCGGGCGGCGTGAACCTGCACCACCGGGTGCAGCGGCCGGACGGCGGCTGGTACGACTGGGAGGAGTTCGGCGGCGCGGCGGGAGCGGCCCCCGCCGTCGCCCGTGACGCGGCCGGCCGGCTGGAGGTCTTCGCGTCGGCCCCGGGCGCGACCTCCTTCGCCCGGCGACGGCAGCGGTCCCCCGGCTCGACGCTCTGGGACGCGTGGGAGCCGGGCTTCGGTGGCGCCGCGGGCGCGCCGCCGGTGGTCGCGGCCAACGCGGACGGCCGTCTGGAGGTGTTCGTCCTCGCCGCCGGCGGCTCCGGGATCCGCCACCGGTGGCAGGAGGCCCCCGCCGGTGCCTGGACCGGCGCGTGGCACGCCTTCGGCACGGCGGCCGGTGCCGCGCCGCGGGTGGCGCGGGACGGCAGCGGCCGGCTCACGGTCGCCGCCGTCGGCCCGTCCGGGGTGGGGACGTTCTTCCGTCGGCAGGCCGTGCCGAGCGGCGGCTGGGAGGAGTGGCAGCCGTTGTTCGGCTGGAGCGCCGCCGCCCCGGCGTTCGCCGCCAACGCCGACGGCCGTCTGGAGGCCTTCTCGCTGAGCCCCGGCGGTGCCCTGCTGAGCCACCGCTGGCAGACGGCGCCGGGCGGGAGCTGGGATCCCGGCGGGGAGTTCGGCGAGCCCGGCGTCGCTCTCGCCGCGACGCCCTCGGTCGCGCCCGACTCGACCGGGCGGCTGCACGTCTTCGCCGTCACCGCCGGGGGCCTCGTACGGACCCGGGTCCAGGAGCGGCCGAGCGGCGGGTGGCGTGCGTGGACGGCCTTCGGCGACCGCGCGATCGCGCCCCTCGTCTCGGGCAGCCCCGCACTCTGAGTACGGAACCGGCAGCGCTGCGTACGGATTGCGCCACGCTCGGACGGCGAACGGGAGGTCCTGGCCCCTCACGAACCTCCCGGATCGGCCCTTACTCCCCCTCCGGGTGCGGTGACCTATCCCACCTTGCGTACGGCGGGACGCCGGGACGGACGCCCCGCCCGGGCCGCGGGCTCCGGCCGGCCGCCGCCCCCTGCGCCTCCGCCCCGACCCCGTACGACCGCCGGCGGATCGGCGCCGCAGAGGACCGGAAACGGCATCAAATCACCGCCCTGCCAGGGCTCTCGGGTGGCCTGGGTCACAGCGGGGGGCGAGGCCTCGGGCGACACCGGCGGGCACCCCGGGCCGGGCCGCGCGGAGGCTTCCGCGCGCCGGGGTGGCCGCCCCTCCGGCCGCCCCGGCCGGTCCCGGCCGAAGTGGCCGAAGCACGCCGGTGAACTCCCCTGACTGGTGAGTATCGTTCCGCTCGTCCGACAACCGCGACGGGGCGAAGAGGGGGAGCGGTGAGCGGGGTAGTCGTCCATCTGCCGCGGGGGAACGGTGGCGCCGAAGACGGCGAACCGTGCGGTGACCCGGTCACGTTGCGCCTCGGCCCCGGCGAGGTCGCCCGCTTCGGCCGGGGCTCGGCGACGACCCCGGTCGAGCTCCGGCTCGCCGACGCGGCGATCTCCCGGCTCGCCGGGGAGATCCGTGCGACCGACGACCACTGGCAGCTGACGAACCACAGCACCAGCCACAGCTACCTGGTGGAGAACCCCGAGGGCGCGGGCGAGTACCTGAGGGTCCCGCCCCGGCGCGTCGGGGCGCCCGTCCCCTTCGAGTTCTCGCGCGTGGTGCTGCCGACGCGCGGCGACCTCACGGTCTCCTTCCAGGTGTTCGCGCCCGACCACGTCTATCTGGACCCGGACGCGATGGGCGTCCCCTGGGGCAGCCGCACGGTCACCGCGTACTCCCTGGACGAGTCGGCCACGTACTTCCTGGTGCTCGTCGCGCTCTGCGAACCCCGGCTGCGCGACCAGTCCCGTGTCGCGGTCCCCACCACGCCCCAGATCGTCGAGCGGCTCCGCGGGCACGTCCCGGGAGGCGCGCCGACCGCGCGGGCGATCAGCTCGCACATCGACTACCTCGCCGAGGAGAAGCTGCGCATCGGCGTCCTCGACGACCGGGAGCCCGGCAAGGGCGAGCGCCGCAACGGCAAGCGGGAGGAGATCGTCGGGCTGGCGCTGCGGTTCGGCCTCGTGCGGGAGGAACACCTCGCGCTGCTGCCGTCCCTGGCGGGCGGCGGCGGGCGGGAGCGGCAGGGGCCGCGATGACGCCGCCCCGCGACCTCGCCGACACGACGGGACACGAGCGTACGGAGCTGATCCCGCCCGGCCACCGGGTGGGCGACTGGGTGGTCACCGAGCTGATCGGGGCCGGGGGCTGGTCCACGGTGTACGCGGCGCGCCCGGCGCAGGAGGGGCGACGGGACCGCGCCGGCGGGGTGCCCGGGCCCGGCGAGGTGGCGCTCAAGATCATGCCGACCGCCGGGCTCGCGCCGCGCCAGGCACGCAGGATCGTGGAGTCGGCGCGCCGCGAGGTCGAACTCGGGCGCAGGGCGGGCCATCCCCGGCTGATCGGCCTCCGGGAGTCCTTCGTCCTCGCCGCGCCGGACCTGCCCGCCGTGGACGGAGCGATCGTGCTGGTCATGGAGCGGGCGGCGGGCAGTCTGCGCGAGCTCCTCGACGCCGGGGTGTCCGGCGACGACCGGGGCCGGCTGATCGCGGGGATCTGCGAGGGCCTGGCCCATCTGCACCGCTCGGGCTGGGTGCACGCGGACCTGAAGCCGGAGAACGTCCTGCTGGGTGCGGACGGTTCGGTGAAGCTCTCGGATTTCGGGCTCGCCACGGAGCTGACCGGGACGCACGGGTACGTGCCTCCCCTGGGCACCCTGGACTACCTCCCGCCCGAGCGCTGGAGGGCGCCCCTCGGGGAACTCGGCGTGCAGGTCCGGCCGAGCGCCGACATCTGGGCGCTGGGGGTCGTCATCCACGAGGTGTTCGCCTCCGGCGCGTCGCCGTTCCCCGGTGCCACGCCCGTGGCGCGGGGCGCGGCCGTGCAGGAGTACGGGGAGGGGCGCGCGCCGCTGCGCATGGACCTCGCGGTGCCGCCGTTCTGGCGCGCGCTCGCGGCCGACTGCCTGGCCCCGACGCACGCGGAACGCGCCCCGCACACGGCCGAGAGCCTCCTCGCCCGCATCGCCGCCGGGGAGGGCCCGTACGGCGGGGGGACCGGGACGCGGCGGCCGCGGGGCCGGGCGCGGGCCGCCGTGCTCGCCGCGGTGCTCTGCGGGACCGCCGGCGCGGCCCTGGGCTCGGACGCGGTCCTGGAGGGCGCGGCCGCCCCGGCGGGGCATGCCGCCGTCACGGTCTTCAACGCGGAGCGCGGCTGCCAGGACCGGGCGGACCGGGACCGGCAGTGCAGTCTGGGGCTGGCGATCGATCCCCTCCGGCCGTACGCCGCGGGCAACGTCGTCCCGACCCGGGTGTGGCACGGCGATCTCCTCACGGCGGAATGCCGGCTCCCCGACGGACAGCCCGTCATCGACGAGGAGGACCTGACGTCCACCCTCTGGTTCCGCGTCCGCCTCCCGCGCGGCTCCGCGTACCCCGCGGCCTGGCTCCCCGCCGTACGCACGAAGGACAGGCCGTCGCTGCCGGGGTGCCCGCGTCCTCCTGCCCCGCGCTGATCCGGCGCCCGGGACGGCCGCGTCCGCGGCGTCATCGGAATTTCATCGCTCCTCCCTAGCGTGGCCGCGTTCGGACACAGGCCTCATCCCAGGGAGGGACGGTTCCATGGCACGGACGAGATCACGAGCGCGGCTGCCGGTGGCGGTCATGGCCGCGGTGGCGGTGCTGGGCACGACGGCGGTCGCCGGATCCCCGGCCACCGCGTCGACCGCCGCCGGGCCGGACAGGCCGACGATCCGGTACACCGAGTACGGCATCCCGCACATCATCGCCTCGGACTGGGAGGGGCTGGGGCAGGGCTACGGATACGCGGCGGCCAAGGACAACATCTGCACTCTCGCCGACACCTATCTGATGGTCGACGCCCAGCGGTCCCGGTACCTCGGGCCCGACGGACGGACGAGCCCGGGCCAGAACCAGAACACCACCACCAACCTCAACAGCGATCTGTACTTCCAGCGCCTCAAGGACAACGCGGTGGTGGAACGACTCCTGAACCGGCCCGCGCCCGACGGGCCCGAGCCCGAGGTCAGGGAGGCCATCCGCGGCTACGTCCAGGGGTACAACCGCTACCTGGCGGAGACCGGGGTGGCGAACCTCTCCGACCCGGCCTGCCGCGGTGCGGCCTGGGTGCGGCCGATCACGGAGCTGGACGTCTACCGGCACGCCCACGCCGAGATCATCATGGGCAGCGCCGACCCGCTGCTCGACGGCCAGGTCAACGCCGTACCCCCGGGGGCGTCGGCCGCCGCACCGGCCGAGAGGACGGCGAAGACGGCACGGACGGCGAAGCCCGCGAAGCCCCTGGACCCCGCGACGACCGCGAAGCGGATCAGCGACGCCCTCGCCAGGAGCCGGCAGCAGAACATGGGCAGCAACGCCCTGGCCGTCGGCTCCGGAGGCGTCTCCGGTGGCACGAGCATGCTCCTCGCCAACCCGCACTTCCCGTGGCAGGGCAAGAACCGCATGTGGCAGAGCCAGCTGACCATCCCGGGGAAGCTCAACGTGTCCGGCGCCAGCCTGCTCGGACTGCCCGCCGTGAACATCGGGCACAACGACGACGTCGCCTGGAGCCACACCGTCGCCACGGTCGCTCCCTTCGGCCTCTTCGACGTGCAGGTCGACCCGTTCAACCCGACCAGGTACCTGGTCGACGGCGCCTGGGAGCAGATGACCTCGCAGCGGGTCGAGGTCGACGTCCGGAACGCGGACGGCTCCCTCGGCAAGGTCTCCAGGACCCTGTGGTCCACCCGCTACGGTCCGGTCACCAACTCGATCGTGGGCATCCCGCTGCCCTGGGTGGTCAGCGCCCACGTGGTGCGCGACCCGAACATGGACAACCTGCGGGCGCTGAACACCTGGTTCGGCCTCGACCGGGCGAAGGACGTCCACGAGGTCGTCGACGTCCTGGAGACCACGCAGGGCGTCCCCTTCTTCAACACGGTCGCCTCCGACCGCGCGGGCAACGCCCTGTACGCCGACATCCAGGCCGTCCCGAACATCACCGACGAGCACGCGAACGCGTGCCTCACCGAGACCGGGAAGCTCCTCTTCGACCAGGCGCTCCCCCAGCCGAACGTACCGCCCGTCTCCATCCTCGACGGCAAGCGCAGCGCCTGTGACTGGCCCGACGACCCGAACGCGGCCGCGCCCGGACTCCTCGACCCGCACAGGCAGCCCCGGCTGATCCGGTCCGACTTCGTGGGCAACGCCAACGACAGCCCCTGGCTCGCCAACCCCGAACAGCCCCTGTCCTTCCCCCGGGTGATGGGCGACACGGCGGCGCCCCGCTCGCTGCGCACCCAGGAGCTGCTCCTGACCGCGCGGAACCGGATCGACGGCACCGACGGCCTGCCGGGCAGGGGTTTCACGCCCGACACGATGGGGCGGCTGCTGTTCGCCGACAACAGCAGGGCGGCCGACCTCACCCTCAACGCCACGGTGGCGATGTGCCAGGGAGTCGCCTTCGGACTGATCCTGGTGGACGGCAACCTGGTCAACGTCAGTGAGGCGTGTCCGATCCTCGCCGCCTGGAGGAGTCACGACTACGCCCTGGACAGCCGGGGTTCGTGGCTGTTCGCGACCTACTGGGCCTACCTCGCGGGGGGCCAGAAGCTCGACAAGGTGCCGTGGAAGGTGCCCTTCGACCCCAAGGACCCGGTCCACACGCCCAACTCGCTGGACTCCGGGAGCTCCGCCGTCCGCGACGCCTTCGGCCGCGCCGTCCTCGCTCTGCGCAAGGCGGGAATCCCGCTGAACGCGCCGCTCTCGGACGTCCAGCGGATCAAGCGCGGCGGGGAACAGATCCCGATCCACGGGTCCATCGGCGATCTGGGCGTGCTGAACGTGATCACCCCCGGCCAGGTCGACGGGAAGTTCGACATCGTCTTCGGGTCCAGCTTCGTCCAGCAGGTGCGCTTCACCGCGGACGGTCCGCCGGAGGCGTACTCCGTCATGACGTACTCCCAGTCGGCCGACCCGAACTCTCCGCACCACGCCGACCAGACCCGGCTGTTCTCGGCGGGCGGATGGGTGACCGAACGGTTCACCGACGAGCAGATCGCGGCCTCTCCGGCCCTGGTCGTCAAGGTCCTCGACTGACACGAAGGGAAGCACTGTGAAGAGATCACCGAGAAGGACGCCGACCTGGTGGAACACGCTGGTCGCGTGGCTGGTGGCCGCCGTCGCCGTCCTCGCGCCGGCGGGCTCCGCTCAGGCCGCCGAAGGCTCCGAACCGCCCAAGCTGACCGACGGGTTCGGCCTGACACAGGTCGCCCCGGCCGTGGGAACGGCCACGAACTTCTACCTCACGGTCACCACGCCCCAGGTCGCGGGCGAGCAGCACATCAAGATCATCCTGCCGAGCGGGTACGGCGACGACCCGAACCGGCGCTACCCCGTGCTGTACTTCCTGCACGGCTCCCCCGACGACCCGATCCGGCAGAACTATCCGGCGCTGTCCATGTCGAACGAGATGATCACCGTCATCCCGGACGGCGGCGCCCGCAGCTGGTACGCGAACTGGCTGAACCAGAACACCGTGCTCGGCGCCCAGAACTGGGAGACCTTCCACCTCAACCAGGTGATCCCGTTCATCGACGCCAACCTTCGGACCATCGCCACCAAGAAGTCCCGGGCGATCGCGGGCATCTCCATGGGCGGGTTCGGGGCCTTCCACTACGCCCAGGCCCGGCCCGACCTCTTCGGCCAGACGGCGTCCCTGTCGGGGGACATCGACCTGTCGGCCAACTCGATGGACCTGCGCCTGGCGGTCGTCGCCTCCGTCACCGACGCGATGGGCGCGATGTGCGCGTCGTCCTCGGGCTACTGCGACCCGAACGAATCGGCCTACAAGCCCGGCGTGGACAGTGACGCCCTGTTCGGCTCGCCCTACCCGATCTTCAACGTCGACCGGCGCTGGAACGAGGTCGACCCCTCGCAGCACGTGGACAGGTTCGCCGGGACGGGCGTGTCCATCTACACGGGCGACGGGGGCGGTTCGCCGACGAACATGGAGTTCTGGGTGTCGGGCGCGTCCAAGAACGTCAAGGCCCGCATGGACGCCCGGGGCCTGCCGTACTACTACGTCGACTACGGCGACGGCGCGGGCTGGGGCACCCAGTGCGACGGCGGCCACAACGCCGGCTGCTGGGAACGGGACCTGGAGGACCTGATCCCCCGCCTGGAGCGCGCCTTCGCCTCCTGACCGGACGACGACCACGGCGGCGGGCGGACCTCCACGGGAGCGAGGTCCACCCGCCCGCCGGGCTCCGGCCTGTGGGCCGCGGCGCGGAAGTACACTCGCGCCGCTGTCCATGGCGAAGGGTTCACTCGATGCGGAACACGGCTCAACCGGAGCCCCCGGCCTCCTCCTTACTGAGGTGCGAAACCCCCGAGGAAGGGATCGCCTACCGCCAGGCCGTCACGGCGGGCCTCCGTTCCACCCAGGTGCGCCGGCGGTTCGACGCCCGGCCCAGGGTGACCGAAGCCGCCGTGCGCGCCTCCATGAGGTCGCCGGAGACGGTGAGCCGGGCGCTCCGGCACGTCGAGGTGACCCTGAACGCGTACCGCCGGACCGTGCGCGAGCTGGCGCGGACCCGGCGGGAGTTGTCGCAGCTGCGGTCCGGGCTGCCGTGGGACGTACGGGCCCTGCTCGTTCTGGCCTGGATGCCGGCCGTCGTGTACGCGTTCTTCTACGTCGACGGCGTCGAAGGGCTGTCCGCCCTCGCGCGGATCGGCTTGTCCGCCTGCGTCCTGCTGGCCGGGGTCGCACCGGTCGTCGCCGCCCTCCGTCATCCGCCGACCGCCGGGAGCCTGCGGCACTATCTCTCCTTGGCGTACCGCCTCGGGAGTCTGCCCTTCGACACCGCGGCGGTCCGCAGGGCGGCCCGCCACTGGCAGCAGGACCTCCGGGACAACGGCGTTCCCCGAGCCGCCTCGGCGGTGATCGAGGAGCTCATGGGAGCCGACCCGCACTCGGTTCTGCTGCCGGGACGTTTCGACGGCCTGCGCTCCGCCGACGGCAAGGGGACCCCGGTTCCCGGCGAGGCGTCCCGCCAGCTCGAACGGAAGCTCGCGGCCCTCCAGGGTGGGACGATCGCCGTGTCCGGCCCCCGCGGGGTCGGCAAGACCACCCTGCTGCACGGCGCGGTGCGCGACGAGGACTTCGCCGTCACCATCCGGGTGCCCGCCGCCTACACGCCGTACGACCTGGTGCTGTCGACCTTCGTCAAGGTCTGCGAGGGCTTCCTCGCCCGGGAGACGGGCGAAGTGCCGCAGCTGACACGGCTGTCGGGCCTCGTGCGGACCCGGGACGCGCTGCGCCGGTACGCCCGCGGCCTGCGGAGGACGGTGTTCTTCGGCGTTCCCGCCGGCGCGCTGGTCCTCCTCGGATCGACGGCCGCCGTGAGGGCCCTGTGGGGCCGCCACGAGAGCGCCGTGCTGGGCCGGCTCGCCACGGCCGGTGACTGGCTGCTGCGACGGGGCGAGGAGATCTGGCAGGGCCGCAGCGTCGCGGCGGGGCTCGTGGTGACCTCGGCGGGGCTTCTGTTCTGGAGTCTGGGGAAGTCCGCCGTGTGGCGGCGTCGGGTGCGGCGAGCTCCTGCCGTCCTTCTCCGCGCCACGGGATGGGGCCTTGTCGCGGGCGCCGTCGTGAGCCTCCCCGCCGATCCGGACGTGAGGCGGCTGTTCGGGGAACTCTTCACCCTGTCGGGAGCGGGGTTCGGCAACGTGTTCCTGATGTCGCTCTGCTTCGGTCTGGGCGCCTTCGCGCTCGGCCGCGCTCTGGTAGGGCTCGGAGTGATCTACCCCGGCGGCTGGAAGGCTGCCGGTGGCGTCCTCCTGGCCGCGGCCGGCGTGCTCCTCCTGCGCAGCGCGGACGTACGGGCGATCCTGTCCGAGTCCGAGAACCCCCTCAGGCTGGCCTGCGTGATCGCGGGATCCCTGCTCCTGAAGGGGGGACGCTGGAGGCTGCGGGAGCCGGAGGCCGAGCTGGTCGCCCGGTGCCGTGACCACCTGTACCAGCTCCGCACCGCTCAATCGGTCTCGACCACCGCCACGTTCGGCCTCGCCGGAGCGGCCGCCGCGGGCAGTGCGCACACCTCGGCGCTGGCGAGCGTCCCCCCGAACTTCCCCCAGCTCGTCGAGGACCTGCGGGAGAGGCTCTCGGACATCGCCGCCCATGTGCACGGCCGGGGCGGGCGCACCCTCGTCTGCATCGACGAGCTCGACCGCCTGGCGACGGATCAGCAGGCGCTCCTCTTCCTGAGCGAGGTCAAGGCGATCCTGGGGGTCCCCCGCGTGCACTACCTGATCTCCGTCGCCGAGGACGTGGGTGCCGCCTTCGTCAGACGGGGCCTGCCCGACCGCGACGCGACGGACAGTTCGCTCGACGACATCCTGCACGTGCAGGCCGGAACCCTCGCACAGTCCGAGGCCATCATGGGGAAGCGCGCCACGGACCTTCCCCGGCCCTACGTCCAGCTCGCGCACACCCTGTCCGGCGGCGTTCCGCGCGACCTCATCCGGTACGGGCGCCGCATGCTGGAGATGCACGAGGAGATCTCGTCCGCGCGCGAGGCGAAGGCGGTCGAGCTCACGGAGATCTCGCGACGGCTCATCGTGGAGGAGCTCAACGACACGCTGTCCGGCTTCCGCACCCTGCTGGCCAAGCAACGGTGGAACCAGGAGAACGCGGGCTGGCTGTCCACGTACCGCGTCGTGATGGATCACCTGCGGTACGCCGACCCCGCGTCGACCCATGAGCTGCTCAGGGCCCTGGAGTACCTCGCGTCCTCCGCCTCGGCACCGCCGGCCGGGTCTCCCGGGGCACCTCCCGAGACGGCCGCCCAGCTGATCGCCGAAGCGTCCGCCTACACCTATTTCGGGCTCACCCTGCTGCAGGTCTTCCAGCCGGACGGCTACGAGGTCCGCCGCGACCGGGCCGGCGCCGCCCAGGCGGGCGACCTCCAGTTCCTCGCCGAGGCCAGACTCGAGCTCTCCGTCTCTCCGTTCAGCGCGCGTCCGCTGATCGACGCCGCCCGGACGGCGTGGAGTCTCTCGCCTCCTCGGAGCGGCCACGCGCCCCTGGGCATCCCTGCGGCACGTTCCCGGCCGTCCTGACCGCACGCGGCGGCCGAGGACGAGGCGGCTCACGGAGCCCCCGGTCGTCCTCGGCCGCCCCCGGCGCGGTCGGCCCTTCGGTCCCTAGTCGACCGCGGGCCCCGAGTCGTTCAGCCAGCCCCATTCCGCCCAGCTGGTGAAGCCGGTCTGCCAGCGGTGGTAGACGCCCGCGTGGCTGGTGCCGAAGACCTCGATGCGGCCGTCGGCGTTGTTGGCCGAGCCGATCTCGGTGCCCCCGCCGCCGAAGGTCTCCCATCCGGAGTACGCGGCGTTCGGGCCGGTCTGCCAGGAGTGGCTCGCGGTGGCGGAGTTGATCGCGAAGACCTCGACCCGGCCGTCGACCGAACGCGCGGTGGTCAGCTCGGCGTCGGCGATGCCGCCGGTGCCCGTCCACGCCGACCAGGAGGCCGGGCTCGTCTGCCAGCGGTGGAAGACCCCGCTCGCGTTGGAGGCGAAGACCTCCAGACGGCCGTCCTGGTTGTGGCTGACGGCGACGTCGTGCCCGCCGCCGCCGAAGTCCTCCCAGCCGGACCAGCCGCCGTTGACCCCGGTCTGGTACAGGTGCCCGAACGTCGTGTCCGACAGGGCGAACACCTCGAGGCGCCCGTCGGGCGCGGTCTCCATGGCGAGCCGCGCGTTGGCCGGGCCGCCGCCGGCGCCCTCCCAGTTCGCCCAGCCCCCGCTGGGCGCCGTCTGCCAGCGGTGGAACACGCCGTTGGCGTTCGAGGCGAACACCTCGATGCGGCCGTCGGCGTTGCTGCCCGCGGCCAGCCGGTGGCCGCCGGTGCCGAAGTTCGCCCAGCCGGACCAGCCCGCGCTCGGCCCGGTCTGCCACATGTGGTCGAAGGTGCTGTCCGACAGCGCGAAGAGTTCGAGCCGGCCGTCCGCGTTGGACGCCACCGCCAGCTGCGCGTTGCGCGGGCCGCCCTCGAACCGCCACGGCGACCAGCCGCCGTTCACCGCGGTCTGCCAGGCGTGATAAACCCCGTCGGCGCCGGCGGCGAAGGCCTCCAGGCGCCCGTCGGCGGACCGGCCGGACACCACGCGGCCCGAGCCGTACGGGTGCCGGGGGCCGGTGGCCATCCCGGACCAGAGGGCGTTGGCGATGAGCGTCGCGTCGCCCGCCTCGACCCCGTACAGGTAGCGCAGGTCCTCCCGGGGGCGCTGGACGTGCCAGCACACCTCGCCGATCGCCTCGTCGTTCCAGGAGCCGCCCGGGTACTGCCGTTCGACCTCGTCGAAGAAGGCGTTGGTGGCGTACACCGGGTCCAGGCGCTCGTCCCGGGTGCCCCACCAGTCCTGCTGCTGGAACAGTCCGAGGCTGGTGTAGTCGACGGCCTGGGCGTAGTTGTTCATGCTGCTCTCCACGATGATCGTGGCGATGGCGATCGCCGCGGCCCTCGGGTTGAGCCCGCGGTCCTTGACCGCCTGTGTCACCCTCCGCGCGCAGGACATCTTGTACGCGTCCAGATAGCCGGCCATCTTCGCGTTCAGCTGCGGGTTGAGCTGGTCGGCGAGCAGACCGTCGGTGGCCGAAGGGCCGGCCGGGTCGCAGGGCACGGTCGGTATGGCGAACCCCTCCGGGCCGCCGAAGTACCGGGAGACGCCGGCCCGGTCCTTGCCCGGGACGGGCTCGGGCACGGGCCGGGCCGTGGCGGCCGGGGCGACGGCCCCGACGGCCAGGGCCCCGGTACCGGCGACTACCGCCAGCCGGGTGAGCACGCGGCGTAACAAGCCTCTTGGCATGGTGGGCCTTTCTGTCACGGGGTGAGAGGGGCGGGGGTGTGCGTTCCGGCCGTGAGGGCGAGGCCCGCCTCGTCCCCGCGCAGGATCATGCGGCGGGTCCGCCGCAGCATCGGGCTCGGCGGTACGCCGAGGTCCTCGGCCAGCCGGCGGCGCACCCGGCCGTACACGTCCAGCGCCTCGGCCTGCCGGCCGCCGCGGTAGAGCGCGCGCATGAGCATGGCGGCCACCGGCTCGTTCAGGGGGTGCGCCCCGGACAGCGCGAACAGCTCCGCCGTCGCCTCGGCGTGGCGGCCGAGGCACAGCTGGCGCGTCGCCTTCCCCTGGACGAGGGCGATCCTGCGCTCGGTGAGCCGGAGGCGTTCCCGCTCGGCGAGCGGTCCGGGCAGTCCGGCCAGCGGTTCCCCGCGGAAGAGGCCGAGCGCCTCGGCGCAGAGGCGGACCGCCTCGGCCGGTTCGCCGGCCCGGTCGGCGGCCGTGACGGCGGCGGCGAGTTCGTCCAGGCGTGCCACGTCGACGTCGATCGCCCCGGGGTCCATCCGGTAGCCGCGCGGGTCGCGCTCGATGACCGCGTCGGCGCCGTCCGCGGCGCGCAGGGTCTTGCGCAGGCGGTAGACGTACACGGGCACGACGTTCGCGACCGGGGTGTCCGTCCCCCAGACGCCGTCGAGGAGCTGGCGCTGGGTGACCGTGCGCCCCGCGGCGAGCGCGAGGGCGGCCAGGACGGCCTGCCGGCGGGGGTGCCCGAGGTCCAGGGGACGCCCGTCCTGTCGTGCCGTCAGGGGTCCGAGGAGGGAGAGCCGTATCTTCGGTCCGGCCGCCCGTCCGGGGATGGTCCGCGGCGGCGGGCCCGCCTCCGTGCGGGGGCCCCGGCCGGGGACCACGAGGCCGGAGTCGAAGGCGTGGACGATGGCGGCGGCCCGGTCGCGGAGCCCGAGCTTCGCGAGGATCCCCGCGAGGTCGGACGCGACGGTGTCCTCGGGGATGGCGAGGGCGGCGGCGATCTCGTCGTCCCGGAGGCCGCAGCCGACCGCGGAGAGCACCCTGCGCTCCTGGTGCCGGAGCGGGGCGGCGACGGGCCGGCCGGTGGTGACGGTCGTCGGCATCGTTGCTCCCCCGGGCTCCGGACGTGTCGGTCTGGCGGACGCCGTCGCCAACGTAGAGGCGGGGGTGCCGGGGAAGGCATCCGGAACGATCCGGAGTGACACGCGGTGGAGCGCGGGGGTCGGCGGTCAGAGCGTGCCGGGGGTCCCCGTGGGGGCCGGCGGGGCGGGGCAGGCGACCGTGCCGGGGCGGATGGAGAGCGAGAGCTTCGGGGTCGTGAGGAGGCCCGGGAGCTGGAAGTCCTGGGCGGTGCCGGTGATCCGGTCGAACTTGGCGTAGCGCGCCTGGATGCCGAAGCGGTGCTGCGGGCTGTCGAGCGGGTTGACGACGTAGGCGCCGGTGGCGTCCTTGACGGTCCTCACGTCGGCGCCGTTGACGTTGAGGTCGACGACGCCGTCCATGTCGAGGACGCCCGTGGCGGTGCGCAGGTCGAGAACGGTGTTCTTCGTCCTGATCTCCCAGGAGCCCGGGTCGTCGTCGCCGAGGGTGAGCAGCAGGGTGTACGTGGCTCCCGCGATCTGCTGCCGTTGGCTCAGGCAGAGTCCGTTGATGACGCCGTCCGCGAAGCCCATCCGGAGCACGCGCTCGCTGCCGGTGGACCCGTCGGGCCTCACGACGGCCTGGTCGACGACGGCGGCGCCGTACTGGGTCCCGTAGAGACTGCTGGTGGTGAAGTCGACGGGCCGGTCCTGGATGCGGAGGCCGACGGCGAGCGCGCCGGTCGCCATGGCGGAGCCGAGGCCGCCGGCGGCGAGGAGTGCGGGCAGGGCGACGGCGAGGGACCGGCGCCAGTGGGTGCGTCCTTCCTGAGGGGCCGTCATGGTGTGGTCACCGTGAGGGTGCCGGGGAGGTGGACGGGGTTGTCGGTGGAGTCGAGGGCCGCGTGGTCGTCGACCGTCCGGATGGCGTAGATGTCGCCGGTGAAGTCCTCGGCCCCGGCGGTGAGCGGGATGAGGGAGCCGAAGAAGTCGAGCAGCCCCTGCACGCCGCAGATCTTGACGAGGACGCGGACGCAGACGTTGGTGATGCTCCCCCACATGGTCGTCGTCTCGGCCTTCCCGGCGCTGTCGTAGCCGCCGAGCGAGCCCTCGCCGGGCACGTCGATGGTGACGGTGTGCCCGGCCGCGCGCTGGACCACGTTCATGTGCGAGCGGATCTTGAGTTTGGTGAAGGTGTACTGGGTGGTGGTGCGCGTCGAGCCGTCGGAGAGCCGGATGGTGACGTTCTTCTCGACCGTCATGGAGACGGCGACCATGCTGTCGATGGTGACGTGCAGGGGGTCCGGGGAGGGCAGGAAGGGCACGCCCAGCGGCGCGACCGCGGCGGCCTCGCCCGAGGCGCTGCTCGGCAGGCCCGACCAGACGGCCGTGCCGAGCGCGAGGGCGAGGGCCGTGGTCACGGCGAGGGCCCGCCGGCCGGCCGTCATCCCTCCACCGCCCGGCGGCGCGGGCGTCTGGCGCCCCAGCCGACCATCATGGAGCCGCCGAGCACGCCGAGCGTCATGCCGAGCAGGAATCCGCCCAGGTTGGAGACGACGAGCGAGACGACGGCGAGGACCACGCCGATGAGCCCGAAGGTGTACCGCTGGGCGGGCAGCGCGAGGGGGATGAGGCCGCACAGGATCATCCCGCCGCCGACCAGGTATCCGGCCACTCCCCCGAAGCCCGTGCTCACGATCAACTGCAGGGAGCTGAGGGAGAACTTGAGGACGGTCCAGCCGCCGGCGACCAGCCACACCCCGCCCCAGAACGGCCGGGTGCGGCGGAAGGCGCGGAACCAGGTGGACGCGGCCCTCGCCCGGCTCAGCACGTGGTCGCCGTTCCCCCGACGACCCTGATCTTCAGGTCGGGCAGGACGAGCGCCCCGGCCATCTCGGCGTCGTACGCGGTGGCGTTCAGTCCGTGGAGGGTGATGGAGCTGCCGCCCTCGCCGCCGGCGGAGCCGAGTCCGAAGCCGCCGGGCAGTGCGCCGGTGAGCGGCTTTCCTGCGACGGTGACCTGGTCGGCGGACTGTCCGATCACCGCGTTCTGCAGGGTGGTGGGCCCGTAGGCCTGGAGTTCGGTGGCCTGGATGTAGAGGTTGGAGGCGTCGATGTCGGTGGTGAAGGCGGCGGGCGGGGCCGCCGTCACCTTCTGGCCGCCCGTCAGGAGCAGCGAGTACGGGACTCCGGCGATCGTCTGGTGGACGATCCCGCAGAGTCCGGCGAGCCCGGCGCTGGCGAATCCGACGCGGGCCATCGCGGTGGTGGTGGTCGTGGTGCCGTCGGGGCGCCCGACGGCGGGGGTGTTGACGACGGCGCCGAAGCCGCTGCCCTGGACCCCGTTGGAGGTCAGGGTGAAGGGCTGTCCGGTGACGCTGAAGTTGGCGGCGAGCGCGCCCTGCGCGAGGGCGGTGCCGAGGACGCCGACGGCGAGGGCGGAGGGGACGAGGGCGAGCGCCCCGCGGCCCCAGCGGGTGCCGCGGCGGGTGCCGTCGGCAGCCTGGGCGAGCATGCGGGCGTTCCAGTCGGCGGCGGCGCGGCCGCAGGACCGGAGGCCTGAACGGGCTCCTGAGGTGAGGGCGTTCACGCGGTTCCGCTCCCTTCGGCGGTCGGGGCCGTACGGGCGTAGGGGCCGCGGCGGCGGGCTGGCTTCTCCGGCAGCCAGGCGAAGGCCATGGAGCCGCCGAGGACCGAGAGGGCCATTCCCACGAAGAGGCCGCCGAGGTTGGACAGCGGGAACGAGGCGACGCCCGCGATGACGGCGATGACGCCGGCCGTGTGGCGCTGACCGGGCAGCAGCAGGATGAGCAGGGCCATCGCCATCAGGAGGACGCCGCCGGCCATGCCCGCGATCCCTCCGACGCCGACCTGGAGGATCTTGCCGAGCGGCGCCATGGGCAGGAAGAAGATGACTAAGCCGCCGAGTCCGGTCCACAGGGCCGCCCAGAACGGCCGGGTGCGGCGCCAGCGGCGGAAGGCGCGGCGGGCGCGGCCGGGGGCGGTTCCTTCGGTCGGCTCGGGCGGCGGGTCGGTGGTCATGGGTGCCTCGCAGCGGTGGGTCGGGGTGGGAGGGCCGGGGCCCGCGCCGTACGGAGGACGCGGGGCCCCGGTGGTGGTGCGGGGGGGTCAGGCTCCGCAGGTCTTGTCGCCGTGGGCGATTCCGATCGCGAGGTCCGGGAGGGTGATGGCGCCGGCGATCGTGGCGCCGTTGGCGTCGGCGTTGAGGTTCTTGATGTCGGTCCGGCCGCCGGTGGCGTCGAGGCCGAACTGGCCAGGGGTGCCGTCGTTGATGCCGGTGCCCTTGATCCCGGCGCCGTCGGCGGCCGCGCCGATGACGTTCGGGGTGGTGTCGCTCGCGTTGAGCGTCGCCGTGGCCGCCTTGAGCGCCTGGGCGTCGAGGACGAGCTTGTTCGCCTGGAGTCCGGCACCGGCGACGAGCTGGTCGCTGGTGAGCGGGGTGGCGGCGGCGGGCGAGGAGATGTTGAGGGACCAGGTGCCGAGGCTGCCGATGACCGGGAGGTTCACCGACTGGACGGCGTGGACGCAGATGCCGTCGAGGCCGGCCTTGGCGATGCCGACCTCGGCGGCGCCCTTGGCCCCGCCGGCGTCGATGGTGTGCATGACGGCGCCGATGCCCTGCGGTGCGGCGACCGTCTTGGAGCTGAGGGTGAAGGGGACGCTCGTGAGCGAGAGGTTCGCGGCGAGCGCGCCCTGGACCATGGCGGTGGCCATGGCGGCGATGGCGGCCGTCGCGGGTACGGCGAGGAACGCCGATCTCCGCCAGCGGGTGACGCCCCGGGTCTCGTGCTGCATCTGATCTCCAACCGTCGTGCCGCACTGGTCGAATGACACTTCGCGGCTCCCTGTTCGAGAATTGGACACTTACTTAAGAAGTGTCAACACTTCTGACAATCCTGAGGATTTTTCCCGCTGGACTAGGCTTGGCCGATGCCACGGTTCAGGGAGACGGTCCGGACACTGCTGCGCGAGCGCCTCCTGGACGCCGCGTACGAGGCGGTCGCGGACCGCGGCTTCGACAAGCTGCGCATGTCCCACCTGGCCGGCGCGGTCGGCGTCAGCCGGCAGACGCTGTACTCGGAGTTCCCCTCCAAGGAGGCCGTCGGCGAGGCCCTGTTCCAGCGCGAGCTGGAGCGCTGCCTCGTCGGCATCCAGCAGGGCCTGGACGCACACCGGGACGACCTGCGCGCGGCCGTCGAGGCCGCCGTCGGCTTCACCCTCACGCTGGCCGGCCGGAACCCGCTGATCAAGGCCATGCTGACCAGCACCGGCGAGGACGGACTCCTCCCGTACCTCACGACCCGGTCCGCCGCGGCCTTCGGCATGGCGACGGCCATGGCCGACGCGTACGCCACGGAGGCCTGGCCCTCGGTCGACCCGGTGGCCCGCGAACTGGCCGTGGACGCGGCGGTCCGGCTGACCGCCAGTCACATCGTCCAGGCCGGCGCCTCCCCCGAGGAGTCGGCCCGCCGTATCGCGGACACCGTGCTCCGGGTCGCCGCGAGCACGGGCCGGGAGCGGATCCCGTAGGAGCGGTCAGGGGCCCGGTCCCCGGTACTCCTCCAGGACGGGCCGGTTGCCGATGTCCGGGGACGCGGAGACGGGGAAGGCCCGGGCGCCGGCCCGGCCCTCGATCCGGTCGAGCCTGCCCCAGCCGTACGCCCGCGAGTCGTCCGAGAGGTCGGGGTTGTCGCCCAGGTAGAAGAACGCGCCCTCGGGCACGGTCCGCAGCTCGGCCCGCGCCGACCGGGTGCCGTCCGGCCCGCAGCAGGCACTCGTACGGTGCGCCTGCGCCGCCCACTGGGGCGCCACCACCCGGCGCACGGGACCGCGGCCCCCCTCCTGAAGAAGGACCTGGAAGGGCTCGTCCGGCGTGGAGAGGATCGCCACCCGGTCGCCGGGCAGGGCGATCACCCGCTTGACCAGGAGGGCGTCCTTCCCGGTGGCCCGCAGCAGCACCACGTCGAAGCGGCGCGCCCGGCCCGCCGAGCCCGGGGCGACGAGGATCCGGTCGCCCTGGTGGAGGGTGGGGGTCATGCTGGTGCCGTCGACCCGGACGCCGAGGGCCGTGACGGCGACCCCGGCGAGCAGGCAGAGCAGGACACCGGCGCCGAGGACGGCGCCGGCCGCCCGGCGCGCGTTCATGGGCGCCCCGTGCGGTCCGGCGGCCGGGGGCCTCCGGACCGGTCGATTTCGGTCATGGCGGGACGGTAGGCCGGGCGGCGGACGGCGGCTGTGACCGTACCGCTCAGGGTTGTTGACCGCGCGTCTGATAAGCCCGGGGCGTCTCACCGGTCCAGCGCCTGAACGCCCGGTGGAAGGCGCTGGGTTCGGAGAAGCCGAGCTGGCGGGAGAGCCGCTCGATGGACACCCGGCCGCCGGTCAGCTCGGCGATGGCGTGGTCGCGCCGCACCTGGTCGCGGAGCCGCTGGTACGTCGTCCCCTCGGCGGCCAGTCGGCGCCGCAGGGTCTGCGGACTGACGGACAGGCGGTCGGCGAGCTCCTCGGGCGTCGGTACGGGCCCGCCGGGCAGCGCCCGCCCGATCAGGTGCCGCACCCGGCCGGTCACCGTACTGCCGTAGTCGGCGCGGACCAGCACGTCGACCGGGGCGCGCCGGAGGAAGGCCTTGAGCGCCGCCGCGTCCCGCAGGACCGGTTCGTCCAGGTCCGCCCGGTCGAAGACGGCGGCCGTCCGCTCCGCGCCGAAGACGCAGGGCGCGCCGAAGAGCAGGCCGTACTCGCGGGCGTGCCGGGGCTCCGGGTGGACGAACTCGACCCGCCGCAGGCCGATCCGGCGCCGGACGAGCCAGCCGGCGAAGCGGTGCGCCACGAGGACGGTGGACTCGGCGCCGAAGTGGAGGGGGTCGTCGTACCCGGAGACGTCGAACTCCATCCGCGCCTCGTCGGGTCCGCAGGTCCCGCCCGCGCCGGGTTCGAGCAGCCGGAAGCGCGGTCCCGCCGGGAACAGGGAGTAGAAGGTCTGGGCGCGCCGGAGCGCCTCGCGCAGGTCCCGGCTGCCGTGGACCACGACGTGGGCCATCATCGCGAAGGTCCCGACCTTGCTGGGCGCGCCGCCGAAGCCGATCAGCTCGTCGTCGAGCGTGGCCCACAGCGTTCTGACGAGCTGTCCGAACTGTTCGGCGGGGACCCTGGCCGACGGCTCCTCCAGGAGGGCGGAGGGCAGTCCGGCGCGGGCGAGGAGAAGTCCCGGGGCGATCCCGCGCCGCTCGGCGCCGAGCAGTACGGCCCGTAGGTGATGGGTGCTGACCGACGAGTTCACCGAAGCTAGACACTTTCATCGAAGGATGTCCAGATCCAGACACTCTACTCAGAACTGTAAGGCTCTCGAAGTGGGCATCCTGTGAACGGGACACAGCTCACAGCCGTACCGTCGGGTGCCGGCACACCCGTGCCCGGACACAGCGAGCGAAGAGGGGCAGTACATGAGCGGAGTGGCACGCCGGACGGTGGTCGCGGCGGCGGGCAGCGCGGGCCTGGCGGCGGCGCTCGCCGCCTGCGGGGGCGGCGCGGACGAAAAGAACGCGGCCCCGGAGGGAACGGCGCTCGCGCGGACCGGGGACATCCCGGTGGGCGGCGGGAAGATCCTCGCCGACAAGGGCCTGGTGATCACCCAGCCCAAGGCCGGCGAGTTCAAGGCCTTCTCCTCGAAGTGCACCCACCAGGGCTGCGCCGTGAGCAGCATCAAGGACGGCGTCATCGTCTGCCCCTGCCACCAGAGCCACTTCGACATCTCGGACGGCAGCGTGAAGTCCGGACCGGCGCCCGCTCCGCTGCCGCCGGAGCCGATCCAGGTGGTGGGCGAGGAGATCAGCCCCGGCTGACGGCACCCCCGGCCCTCCGGGGGGCCTTCCAGCACCCCAGCACCTCGTCCGTCGTGGTGATCGTGGCGACGAGCGCGAGGGTGTTCCGGATCATCGCGGGGGTGTAGTCGGCCGGCACCCCCGCGATGGCGTCCGCGGGCACCACGACCGTGTAGCCGAGGTTCACCGCGTCGAACACCGCGTTGGGCACGGCCACGTTCGCGGAGACCCCGGTGACGATCAGCGTGCGGCAGCCGAGGTTGCGGAGCAGCGCGTCGACGTCGGTGCCCGCGAGCGGCGAGAGCCCGTGCAGCCGCCGGACGATCAGGTCCTCGTCGGCGACCTCGATCGGTTCGGCGATGCGGACGGCCGCGCTGCCGCTGTGCTGCTGCACGGGCAGCCGGGCGGCGGCCGCGAAGAGCCGGGCGTTGCTGTTGGCGCCCCGGCCGTCGGGGCGCCGCTCGGCGACGGCGTGGATCACCTGGACGTCCGCCGCGTGCGCGGCGGCGACGAGCCGGGCGACGTTGCCGAGGGCGCCCGACGCCCGGGCGACGGCGGCCAGTTCGGGCAGGGCACTGTCGGGGCCGACGACACCACGCTGACATTCGACGGTGAGCAGGACGACTCCGCCGTCCGGGCGGATCCGCTCCCCGAGCCGTTCTCTCGGACTCTGACCCATGGTCTCCCCTTGCATGCGCGCGGATGGCCCCCCATGCTTTCTGACGTCTCATCAGAAATCCAGAAGGGTGCGGACGATGACCGTCGCACAGCGCCGTGGACGCCGGATCATGATGACCCCGGCCGAGCTCGACTCCTTCCTCGCCGAACAGCGCACCTGCCGGGTCGCGACCGTCTCCGCCGACGGCCGCCCGCACGTGAGCGCGCTCTGGTTCGTCTGGGACGGCTCCTCGCTGTGGCTGTACTCCCTGACGCACAGCCGCCGCTGGGCGGAGCTGCGCGCCGACCCGAGGATCGCGGTGGTGGTGGACGACGGGGAGGAGTACGGGGAGCTGCGCGGGGTGGAGCTGTCGGGTACGGCCGTCTTCGTCGGCGAGGCACCGAGGACCGGCGAGCCGTGCCCCGAGCTCGACGTGCCCGAACAGCTCTTCACCGCCAAGAACTTCGGCCTGGACACCATGCCGCACGACGGCCGGCACGCCTGGCTCCGGCTGACCCCGGACGCCATCGCGTCCTGGGACTTCCGGAAGCTCGCGGGCCTCTGACCGGCGCCTCCCGGTCTCAGCTCGCCAGGGGCTCCGCCACCGCCCGCAGCGCCGCGACGACCGCCCGCACGGAGGGGCGCCGGCCGGCGTCGGCCCGCCAGGTGGCGTAGACGTGGCGCCGGACCTTCTGCCGGACGGGGACGAAGGCGACCCCGTCCGGCACCGGACGCCCGAGCCGGGGCGTGACGCACACGCCGAGCCCGGCCGCGACCAGGGCCAGCTGTGTGTGGTGCTCGCCCGCGAAGTGCCCGATGCGCGGCTCGATGCCCTGCGAGCGCAGCGTGAACATGAGCCAGTCGTGGCAGAACTCGCCCTCGGGCCAGGAGACCCACTCCTCGTCGGCGAAGTCCTCCAGGTCCACCGCGTCCCGGCCGGCCAGCGGGTGTCCGGTCGGCAGGGCCACGTCGGCGGAGTCGTCGAGGAGGTGGGCGCGCTCCAGGCCGCCGGGGACGGGTGCCCGCTTGTTGCTCCATTCCAGGACGATCGCCAGGTCGGCGTCGCCGCGCAGGACCGCCCGCACGCCCGGTTCCGGCTCCAGTTCCGTCGTACGGACGCGGAGCTCGGGGTGGCCGGCGCGCAGGGCGGCGAGCGCGGCCGGGAACAGTCCGCGCGCCGCCGTGGGGAAGCCGGCGAGCCGCACCTCGCCCACCACCCGGCCCCGCTGGGCCTCGATGTCGGCCTGTGCCATCTGGACCTGGGAGAGGATCCGGGCGGCGTGCTCGGCGAGCAGCAGTCCGGCGTCGGTGAGCCGCACGCCCCGGCCGTTCTTGGCGAGCAGCTGCTGCCCGACCTCGCGCTCCAGTTTGGACAGCTGCTGGGAGACGGCCGAGGTGGTGACGTGCAGGCCGTCGGCCGCGCCGCTGACCGAACCGTGCCGGGCGAGGGCGTCGAGGGTGCGGAGGCGCTCCAGGTTCAACATGTAAGCGATACTAAGGGGAGGGGTCGAGAAATTCTCGCTTGTTCTAAGACGTCGTTCCCGTCACCCTGAGTGCATGAGCCCCGCAGCCCCGCCCTCCCCCGCCTCCGCATCCGCATCCACCTCCGCCCCTGCCTCTGCCTCCGCCCCTGCCTCCGCATCCGCATCCGCTCCCCGCCTGCTCGACTGGCGCGTCCGGTTCGGCGCCCTCGCCCTGATCTGGGGCTGCAGCTTCCTCTTCATCAAGGTCGGCACGGAGGGCTTCGCCCCCTTCCAGGTCACGTTCGGGCGGCTCCTGTTCGGTACGGCGGTGCTGGCCGTCGCGATCGTCGTGAAGCGCGACCGGCTGCCGCGCGGGGCCCGCGTCTGGGGCCACCTGGCGGTCGCGGCCTTCCTCCTCAACGCGCTGCCGTTCTCCCTCTTCGCGTACGCTGAGCTGACCATCCCCTCCACCCTGGCGGGCATCTGCAACGCGACGACGCCGCTCTGGGGCATGCTGCTCTCGCTCGTGGCGCTCTCCGAGGACCGCCCGACCCGGGTCCGCGCGGCCGGTCTCGGCATCGGCTTCATCGGCGTGCTCACCGTGCTCGGCGCCTGGCAGGGCTTCTCCGGCCTCGACGTGACCGGCACGGCCCTGGCCCTGCTCGCCTCCTTCAGCTACGCGGTCGGCTGGATCCACGTCCGCAGGAACCTGAGCGGCACGGGCGCGTCGAACCTCTCGCTGGCCGGCTCCCAGGTCGGGCTCGCGACGCTGCAACTGGCGGTGGTCACCCCCCTGTTCACCTCGATCCCCGATTCGGTGGAGCTGATGCCGCTCCTCTCCGTGATCGCGCTCGGCGCGCTCGGTACGGGGTACGCGATGCTGCTCCAGTACGGCGTCGTCGCGGAGGTCGGCCCGACGACGGCCTCCATGGTCACGTACTTCATCCCGGTGATCGCAACGGCGGCGGGCGTGGCCCTGCTCGACGAGCGGCTCACCTGGAACACCCCGGTGGGTGCGGTCGTGGTCCTGGCGGGCGCGGCCCTCACCCAGACGCGCGCCTCGACCCGGACGGCGGGCGTGCGCGCTTCGGGCGGGCGCCTCTCCCTCTCCCGTGTCACTCTCCGTGACTCCCGCGAGGACAAGATCGTTCCCCGGGCATGAACCTCTCCACGATCCCCCGCACCCTCGTCGCCGCCCTCGCCGTGGCCGGCGCGTTCCTCGGCCTCGCCGGCACCGCGCAGGCCGCCGCCACCGCCGGTGCCGTGACGACCGTCGCCCCCGTGGACGGACCGGAGCCGGTCGAGCTCGACGAGCCGGGCCTCTCCGACCTGTTGGAGGACTGACGGCGCAGCGGGGCACGTGAACGGCCGGACACCACGAGGGCGGTGTCCGGCCGTTCCGTGCGCGGCGGGCGTCAGTCGCCGCCCCGGCGCGCACCTCCGAAGAGCGCCTGCAGGGCGTCGACGGCACTGCCGTCGTGATCGCTCCCCGCCGTACCGCTGCTGCCGTACTGGACGTTGGCCGCCCGGTCGACCTCCACGACGGAGTCGGCGTGCGAGTTGTCGATGACGGTCAGCAGACTGCCGGCCGCGGCGGGCGCGGCCCCCGCCGCGAGGAGGACCGCGGCCAGACCGAGCGCCTTCAGCGGCGTCCTGACCCCGGCCGCCCTCGGCGGGGATCCGTACGGCACCTGGCGCGGGATCGACGGGCTCACGCGCCGACCCGCTCGGGAGCCGGCTGGTGGCGGGCGATGTTCCGCTCCAGGAGCCGGGTCGAGGCGGCGACCCCGACACCGCTCTCGGGGTCGAAGGACGGCAGTCGGCCGTTGGCCCGCTTCAGTTCGACGAGGGCCGAGTCCATCGCCTCGTGCGCCGCGAAGAGACAGGGCGTGCTGTAGATGGCCACGTCCACGCCGAGGTCGGAGAGCTCGTCGAGGGAGAGCCGCGGCGACTTGCCCCCGGCGATCTGGTTGAAGAGCAGCGGCTTGTCGCCGACCACCTCGCGGATCCGGTGGATCCACTCGACGCTGCGCACGCCGTCCACCAGGACCACGTCGGCGTCGGTCGCGGCCAGGCACTCCGCCCGCCGCAGGATGTCGGCCTCGTCCGTGGCGTCCGTCCTGGCCACGACGACCATGTCCCGGCGGGTGGCCAGCACCATCTTCAGCTTGGCGAGGTACTCGTCGAGCGGCAGCACCTGCTTGCCGTCCGCGTGCCCGCACCGGCGCGGCCGCTTCTGGTCCTCCAGGATCACACCCGATGCACCGATCCGCTCCAGGCCCTCCACCACGTGGCAGGCCACCTCGGGGTCGACATAGCCGTCGTCGATGTCCACGAGCAGGTGGTGCCGGGGGAACGCGCCGCGCAGCCGCTGCACGAACGCCACCATGTCCGGCCAGGCGATGAAGCCGATGTCCGGGAGCCCGTAGTACGAGGCGGCGAAACCGAACCCGGAGACGAACATCCCGTCGTAGTGGTCGGCGGCGACGGACGCCGAGTACATGTCGTACACGCCGATCAGCGGGGTCGTTCCCGGCGCCGCGACGGCCTCGCGCAGACTGCTTCCGTAACTCAAGGTGTGGCTCCTGGTCATCTCGGAAAACACGACATCGGTGAAGAACCGCCGCAACACGGCGGTCCTTTACCAAAACCTGATGATTTCCTGAGACACCGCCGAACATCGCCCTACGAGAGCTTTACTCACTCTCCAGGCGTAGCGCATTCACCGGGGAAACGTCACTTGCGCGGGGAACGCCCTTGCCTCGCAGGGCAGATGGGACCCGAGGCCTGCCGTTCGGATCGGGCCGGGCCTGCGGGGGCCCGATCCGAGAGGGCAGGCCCTACCCGTAGCTCCGCGCCGGCGCCGGCCCCGCCGCCCGGGCCACCGCGTCGGCGAGCGCCTCGACGTCCGCGACGGCGAGGCCCGAGACGGTGAGCCGGACGGCCGGCCCCGTGTCCATCCGGAAGCGGGCGCCCGGCGCGACCGCCCAGCCGGCGGCGAGGAGCCGGGCCACCGCGCCGGTCTCGTCGGCCACCGGCACCCAGACGTTCATGCCGCCGCGCCCGTGCGCCTCGACGCCGCGCCGGGCCAGGGCCCGCACGAGCCCGTCGCGCCGCTTCCCGTACGAGCGCGCGACGAGGGCCGGGTCCACCGCGCCGGTCTCCCACAGGTGGGCGACGGTCCGCTGGAGGAGCCTGCTGACCCAGCCGGGTCCGAGCCGCTGCCGCCCGAGCACCCGGTCGACGGTCTCGGCGTCCCCGGTGAAGGCGGCGATCCGCAGGTCCGGCCCGTACGCCTTGGCGACCGAGCGGACGAGGACCCAGCGGTCGGTGACGCCGGCCAGCGGATGGAGGGGCTGCGCGACGATGCCGTGCCCGTGGTCGTCCTCGACGAGCAGCACATCGGGGTGCGCGGCGAGGACGCTCCGCAGCGCGCGGGCGCGGTCCTCGGTGACGCAGGCCCCGGTCGGGTTCTGCGCCCGGTCGGTGACGATCACGGCGCGCGCGCCGTCCTGCCGGATCGCGCGCTCGACCGCCTCGGGCAGGGGCCCCTCGTCGTCGACGGCGACCGGCACCGGGCGCAGCCCGAGCGCGGGCACGAGGTCGAGGAGGCTGCCCCAGCCCGGGTCCTCGACGGCGACGGCGTCGCCGGGCCTGAGGTGGATCGCGAGCACCCGCTCGATGGCGTCGAGGGAGCCGGAGGCGACGCCGACGGGTCCTGCGGGCACCCCGTCCGCGTCGAATGCGGCGCGCGCGAGGCGCCCGAACTCCTCGTCGACGGGGGCCTCTCCGTACATGCCGGGCCGCTCGGCGTAGTGCCGGGCGACCTCCGCGAAGGCCTCGGCGAGAGGTGGCAGGAGGGCGGGGTCGGGACTGCCGTTGCTCACGTCGCGGACCCCGGCGGGCGCCTCCACGCGGATCGATCCGCGCGCCGTCGTGGCGGGCCGTGGCCGCACCCGGCTGCCGCGCCGGCCGTCCGTCTCGATGACCCCGCGCTCGCGCAGGGTGCGGTAGGCGGCGGCGACGGTGTTGGGATTCACGCCGAGGGTGGTCGCCAATTCCCGCATGGGCGGCAGCAGTTGGCCGGGCTGGAGCGCGCCCGCGCCCACGCCCCGCTCGACGCTGGCGGCGATGTCCGATGCGCGACGACCTTCGATCCGATACTCTCCTAGCACAAACATCATTATGCACTAGTGCAATGGAGTACGCAATGAGCGCCGCCGCCGACACGAGCACCGTGACCGAGACGTCCGCGCCGGGCGAGGCCTACACGCCGACCGACCGGACCGTGCCCACGCGGTCCCGTCAGCGCGCCTCGTACGACAAGGAGCTCGTCCACTCGATACTCGACGAGGCCTACGTCTGCCACCTCGGCTTCGTCCGCGACGGCGCGCCGGTCGTCCTCCCGACCCTCTTCGGCCGGGTCGGCGAGCGCCTCTACGTCCACGGCTCCACCGGCTCGCGGCCGCTGCGCGCGGCCGGCGACGGCGTGACGGCCCCGGGCCTGCCCGTCTGCCTGACCGTGACGCACGTCGACGGCCTCGTGCTCGCCCGCTCCGCCTTCCACCACTCGCTCAACTACCGCTCGGTCGTCGTCCACGGCACCGCCCACCAGGTCACCGACCCCGAGGAGCTGCGAACGGCTCTGGACGCCCTCGTCGACCACGTCGTCCCCGGCCGCTCGGCCGACTCGCGCCCCGGCAACGCCAAGGAGATCGCCGCCACCGCCGTCATCCGGCTCGACCTGGACGAGGTCTCGGCGAAGGTGCGCACCGGCGGCCCCAACGACGACGCCGAGGACCTCGCCCTCCCCCACTGGGCCGGTGTGGTCCCCGTGCGGGGCGGCTACGGCACGCCGGTACCGGCCGGCGATCTCGACCCCTCGGTCGTCCTGCCCGGCTACCTCACCGCGCTCTGAGCCGGGAGGACGGACCGACCATGCTGATCCACCCCTGGGACGCCGCGCACGACGAGGGCGAGTGGCGCGACTGGCTCTCCCGGCACGACTTCGGCCAGCTCGCCGTCAACGGCCGGGACGGCGAGCCGCCGTGGGTGCAGCCGACGCACTTCCGGTACGACCCCGAGCCCGGCCCGTACGGCCGGGCCCTGGCCCACCTGGCCCGGCCGAACCCGCTCTGGCGCGCCCTGGAGGCGAACCCGGCGGTGCTCCTGAGCGTGGTCGACGACTACGTCTACGTTCCGGGGCACTGGACGGCCCCCGACGGGGCCCCGTCGGAGCACGGCACCCCGACCTCGTACTACGCGGCCGTCCAGCTGCGCTGCACCGCGCGCGTGGTCGACGATCCGGCGGAGAAGGCGGCCCTGCTCAACCGTCAGGTCGCCCACTTCCAGCCGGAGGGCGGCACCGCGCCCGTGGCCCCCGGCGAGGCCCCGTTCGGCAGGCTGCTGGCGGGGATCCGGGTGCTGAGCCTGGAGGTGACCGACGTACGGGCGAAGTTCAAGTACGCGGGCAACAAGCCGCGGGAGGTCCAGGAGCGGGTCTCGGAGCGCCTCGCGGAGCGGGCCGGCCCCGGCGACCTGAACGCCCGGGCCCACCAGATCCGCCGCGCGAACGGATGACGCACAGGGGGCGGGAGCCATGACGGATCCCGCCCCCTGCCGTCTACACCGCCACCGGCTCCCCCCTGCGCGCCTCCGCCGCCGTCCGCGCCTCCGCCAGGGCGAGGCCCGTCACGGCGGCGAGGAGCAGCAGGGTGCCGAGCACGATCGCGGCGGTGAGCCGCTCGCCGAGGAGCGAGACCGCGATCAGGGCCGCGCTGACCGGCTCCAGGAGCATGATCACGGAGACGGTGGCGGCCCGGACGACGGCCGCACCGGCGAAGTACAGGGCGTAGGCGAGCGCGGTCGGCACCGCCGCCACGTACACGAGGAGCAGCACGACGCTCACCGGCGCGTCGGTGTGCGGGACGAAGCCCTCGGCGAGAGCGGCGGGCAGCAGCCCGACCGCCCCGATCGCGAAGGCCCAGGTGGTGGTCGCCAGGGCGTCCGAGCCGCCGCCGTCCCGGCCGAGCCACCGGGTGAGCAGGGTGATCGCCGCGTATCCGCCCGCCGAGACGACCGCGAGGACGACCCCGACCGGCCGCACCTCCGCCGCCCCGCCGCCCAGGACGAGCACGAAGAGCCCGGCGAGCGCCCCGACGACGGCGGTCACCCCGCCGCGCCCGAGGCGCTCGCCCATGGTGAGCCGGGCGCCGATCGCGATGAGGACAGGACCGGCCCCCAGGGTGACGACGGTGCCGACCGCGAGGCCGGTGGCCTCGACGGCGGCGAAGTAGGCGCTCTGGAAGACGGTGAGTCCGATGCCCGTGCCGAGGATGCGGGCCGTCCGCCGGCCCCGCGGTTCCCTCCCGGTGCGGACGGCGGCGCGGCGGGGCCGCAGCGCCAGCGCCCCGAGCAACAGGACGAGGCCGCCGACGCAGCGCCAGAAGGAGAGGGCCAGCGGGCCCATGTCACTGACACGGAAGATCAGTGAGGCGGCGGCGCCGGCCGTGCCCCAGGCGATGCCGGCGACGATCAGATAGAGGAGGCTCCGCCCGACGGACAGGGCGGGACCCGAGGAGTTCGACACGTGGGTGCTCCGTGGAAGACAGGAGGGAAGGGTGGTCGCTGGGCTCCGCGCGCGGGCAGCGACGAACCGCTCGGGGGCGAGGAGTCGCCCGGCCGAGCCCGGTCTTCGTCGAGGAGGTCTCCGCGCGCGCTAGGCGGCGGGAGGCGGAAGCACGGTCGCATGCATGATCGGCACCTTAGGGGGCGGTCCGCCCGGACGACAACTCCGCGTCCCTGCCCTCGGACTCCTGCGCGGCGCCCGCCGGAGGGGAGCCCGCCACCGGGCCGCTCGGGGGCGCCTTCGGCGTCGAGGACTGGGCGATGAAGGCTCCGACGAGGACCACCGCACCGCCGATGATCTGCGGCGCTCCCAGGTGCTCGCCGAGCAGGACCCAGGCCAGGACGGTCGCGATGACCGCCTCCAGGCAGGCCACGACTCCCGCCACCTGCGGGGAGAGCTTGCGCACCGAGATGACTCCGGTGACGTACGCGAGAACGGTGGCGATCAGCACGATCCAGCCGAGCAGCAGCCACGCGGGCACGCTGGTCCCGTTCATGTCGGCCCGGCCGCCGAGGACGCCCCACTCCATGCCCCAGGGCCGGGACACGACGGTGAGGACGACCGCGCCGATGAGCAGTCCGTACGCGATGACGCCCACCGGGTCGGCCCGCTCGGCCTCCTCGGCTCCGTCGGCGCCCTGGTCGGAGAGGACGAAGTAGCCGACCTGGCAGCAGGCGGCGGCGAGGGCCAGGAGCAGGCCGAGGACGTCGAAGCTCAGTCCGGACCAGACCTGAACGACGCACGCGAGGCCGCCGGCGGCGAGGACGACGCCGAGGGCGGCGGCGCGGGTGACGGGACGGCGCTGGACGAAGCGGACCCAGCCGAGGACGAGGGCGGGGGCGAGGTACTCGATGAGCAGGGCCACTCCGACGGGGATGCGGGAGAGCGAGGCGAAGTAGAAGGCCTGGACTCCGGCGACGGCGAGCAGGCCGAAGCCCACGAGGAGGGCGGGTTTGCGGCGCAGGAGGTCCCGGTGGCGCCAGGCCACGGGCAGCAGGACGAGCGCGGCGCCGGCGACCCGGAGCCACACCACGTGGAGCGGGTCGAGTCCCGCCTCGATGAGTGGCTTGGCCGCCACTCCTGAACCACCGAATGCGAAGGCCGAGGCCAGGGCGAGTCCCAGGCCGGCGCTTCTCCCCTGAGACGCGTGCATCGGGCCATCATGACAGGACGCCGTCAGGGGCGTAACCCCCGTTACACCTGTTGAGACGGCTCCTCGTCGCAGGCGGCCTGAAGAGCGGTGATCCGGGCGGTCAGCGCGCCCGGTTCGACCCCCGCCCGACGGAGCACCTCGACGGCCCGGCTCTCGGGATCCGCGGCGACGGCGGCGAGCAGGTCGAGGCCGCGGGCCTGCGTCTCGCCGCGGTCGGCGGCCCGCCGGAAGGCGCCTTCGAGTGCGGCGGCCGCGGTCGGCGACCAGGGGGAGGTGCGGGAGCCCGGGGGCTCGGCCCCGCGCGTGGCGGGGAGCAGGCGGCGGGTCGCGGACTCCTCGTCCGAGCGCTGCCAGCGCAGGCCGTAGCCGATGGACCGCTGGACGAGATAGCCGAGGACGCGGGCGAGCTGGTGGCCGCCCTCGAAGGCGGCGCCGGCCTCGGGGTCGGACTCGACGAGCGCGTGCAGCAGGTGGGCGGTGTCGATCTGGCGGTCGCCGTCCCTGAGGGCCCTGCGGCGCGCGCTCGACACGACCGTCGCGAGCGACGGCGTCAGGAAGGGGGCGAGCTCCGCGCGCGGGGCGGCGGACGACGGGAGTGGCTGGGGGCGCGGGACGGGATGGTGCACCCTCCCACCTCATCAGGCCGGGAGGGCCGGAACATCACCGGGGAGAAGCATGTCCGCATCCCACCGGAGTTGGGCACGCGCGCGCGGTTCCTCCTCCTTACGGATGAGATCGCGCGCGTTGCCCCCGAGGGGCGCGCGCCGCCTTGCTCTACGCCCCCAACGCAACCACGGGCCCCTCTCCGCTCGTCCTCCGGTCGTGTTCTGGATGGTGGCTCTGCTCTCACTCGACGGGCGGCAGTACGTGTACCGGGTGTACGCACCCCGGGAGGCGCTGCCGGCCGATCTGTTCTGGGCGGCCTTCCACTGCCACGAGGAGGACGGGGCGCCACGGGCCTCGGACAGCTTCGACGCGGCCGAGATCTGGTGGATCGGCGACGGCACGGGACCGGCGACCACAGAACTGACGGTTCATCAGTATTGAATGTTCACGGCCGCCCCGCTACGTTCCGCGACACCGGAACCCAGTTGGCACGCGTGAAGGGGTGGTCTCATGGCCGAAGTCAGCGCGGAGGCACGGATCGAGGCGCCGACCGGAAAGGTCTGGGCGCGGCTCACGGACTTCTCCTCGTACGGCGAGTGGAACGCCACCCACACCAGCTTCCCGAACGGCGGCCCGGCCACGCTGGAGGCGGGTGCCACCTTCACGGAGAACATGAAGCTGATGGGCTTCCCCGCCGAGGTGCTCTGGACGGTGGAGGAGCTGGAGTCGGAGCGGGCCTTCGCCATCCGGGGCAAGGGCCCGATGGGGGTCGTCGTCTCCACGCGCTACTCGCTGGCGGCGGACGGCGAGGCCACGACGGTACGGATCGACGGGGAGTTCACCGGTGCGGCGGTCTCCCTGATGGCGGGCAAGCTCAAGGACTCGGCGACGGCGGCGCTGACCGAGTCCCTGCGCAAGCTCTCGGGCCTGGTGGCCTGAGCCGTACCGCCGGAAACGCCGGGGCCCCGCGACGACGGTCGCGGGGCCCCGGCCGCCGTGCGGCTCAGTGCTCGTCGGCGAGGATCAGGTACAGCTTCTTGCGGGCCTCGTTGATCACGGTGACCGCCTTCTGCCGCTGCTCGGCACTGCCGGTCTTCCAGACCTGCCCGAACGCCTCCATCAGACCGAAACCGGCCTGCCGGATCTCGTTCACGGCGTCCCAGTCGACCCCGCGCCCGGCCTCCTCCCACGGTGCGTCGGGGCCTTCCTCGGCCTCGGTGCGCCCGGATTCGGTGAGCGTGAACAGCTTCTTGCCGCCCTCGCTGGCACTGGTGATCAGCCCCTCGTCCTCCAGCATCTGGAGGGTCGGGTAGACCGAGCCGGGACTGGGCTTCCACGCCCCGTCGCTGCGCTCGCCGATCTCCCGGATCATCTCGTAGCCGTGCATCGGGCGGTCCTTCAGGAGCGCCAGGATCGAGGCGCGCACGTCACCGCGCCGCGCCCGTCCCCGGCCGCCACCGCGACCCCGCCCGCCGAAGGGGCCGCCACCGAACGGCCCGCCGCCGTACCCGGGCCCGAACGGCCCGAACGCGGCACGCCGCCCCTCGAAGTCCCCCCGAGGCCCGGGGCCGCAGCCTCCACGGCCGTGCCCGTTTCCGTGCTCGTGTCCATGTGAACGCATCGCAACGCTCCTTTCATCGAGAATCCATCGTCGAACTGTCGCGATGCCTCAACGATATATCGGAACTGTTCACCGAGCAAGACCCGACACATCGGTCATGGAACGTCGCGCCGGACCCGCGGCACGTCCCTGACGAACACCAGGCCGTCGCAGTCCGCGAGAGGGGCCGGGTCGAGCGGGGCGTACCCGAACCAGGGGGACACGCGCCGCGCGGGCCGCTCGTCACCGAGCGCGGCGGCCAGCCGCCGCGCGTCGACGAGACAGCGCTCCTCCGGAAGCGCGTACAGGAGCCCTTCGACGGTGTCCGGCGCCGGCGCGTCCACCCCCCGGTGCCGGATCGTGCCCAGGGCCGTCGCCACGAAGGCGTACTCCTCCCCGAGTTCGGCGCTCACGAGGGCACCCGCGCTCCACCACTCCAGGCGCTGCCCACCCATCCGCATCGAACTCTTCTCCCGCTGGAGGTGGCCGTTGTGGCTGTGGACGAACGTCGGGCCCCGCTCGGCCAGCGCGAGGAGGTTGAGGGACATCATCCGGTCCCGTGCGGCCGCCAGCCGGGCCCAGCGGGACGACGAGGTGTCGGCCATCCCGTGGTGGTAGCGCAGCAGACCGAGCGCGGTGCGGCCGTACAGCCGGGCCCGTTCCCACTCCTCCGGCGAGCTCACCGTGACCAGGTACGGCCGCTGCTCGTCGAGCAGTGCCGCCAGGTCGTCGGCGATCACCCGCAGCCGGACCGCCGGCTCCGACCGCCCCACCGACCGGGCCGGGTCCGTCATCGCGGCCGGCTCGGTCCACCGCTCGTCGCTGCCGAGCAGCTCGTCGAGGGTGTCCGCGGCACAGGGCAGCAGGTCCGCCGCCACCCGGTCCGCGAGGTATCCGTGGAGTGCGGTGAGGGCCTGCCGGGGACTCTCCGCGGCGGCGATCTCCAGCGGTCCGTCGAACCCGGCGAAGCGGAGCCGCTCGGCCGCGGGCCTGCCCTCGTTGTAGGCGCGCATCCAGCGCACCAGCTCGCGGTTGCCCGCGAGGGCACCCCATGCGTGGCTGAAGCCGTGCTCCATGACCTGGTCGAGGGTGCCGGTGCCCGCGGTCACGTGGTCGTCCACGGTCAGGCCCCGCAGGCAGTCGGTCTCCAACGCGATCGTCCGGTAGCCCTCGCGCTCGACGAGCTGCCGGAAGAGCTCGTTGCGCAGGTCGAGCAGCACGTCCTCGCCGTGGGTGGGCTCGCCCAGGGCGAGCAGCCGGGGCCGGGCCCGGAGCAGCCCGATGACGGAGGCGGAGTCGAAGGGATGGGCGGTGTCCTTGATGTCAGTCGCCATGCCTTCAACGCTATCGTTGAACATTCGGTGGAGACTTTTCCTTTCTCACCCGCGATATCGTCGGCGTCATGGGGAAAAACCTTCAAAGCACGGTGCGTCCCAGGCTTCGGCCGGTGGACCTGGCGCGCGAGCACGGTCTCTCGACGCAGGCGGTCAGGAACTACGAGGAGGCCGGCATCCTCCCCGCCGCCGCTCGCACCCCCCACGGCTACCGCAGCTACACCCCCCTGCACGCCGGGGCCCTGCGCGCGTTCCTGGCCCTGCTGCCCGGCCACGGCCACCCGACGGCGACGGCGATCATGCGGGCCGTGAACGAGGGAGCGGCCGACGAGGCGTTCCGCCTGATCGACGAGAGCCACGCGCAGCTCCTGGAGGACCGGCGGACCCTCCGGGCCGTGGAGAGCGCCCTGCGTGACCTGGACCCGGGGTCCACGGCGACGCCCGAGCCCGGCGGCACGTTCATCGGGCCGCTGGCGAGGAGGCTCGGCATCCGTCCCGCGACCCTGCGCGCGTGGGAGGACGCCGGTCTGGTCCAGCCTCGGCGCGACCCCCGGACCGGATACCGCGTGTACGACGAGGCCGCCGTGCGGGACGCCCGGCTGGCCCACCAGCTCAGGCGCGGCGGCCACCCGCTGGAGCGGATCGCCCCGCTGATCGCCCATGTCCGCACGGCCGGCGGACTGGCGCCGCTGGAGGCCGCGCTGACCGAGTGGCACGGACGACTGTCGGCCCGCGGGCGCGCGATGCTGGCCGGGGCGGCGGAGCTGGACGGGTACCTCCGGGCGCGTGGCTGAGCCCACCCGACTGGCAGAATCGGCGTCATGCCGACGCATCCCCTGCTGCTCGAAGCCCGGTGCCTGTGGGAGGAACTCGCCCGCGCGCCACGGTCGTTCCCGCCCGGCGACGGTGTGACCGTGACCGTGTCCCCGGAGTCGGCGCTGTGCCCGCCCGGCTGGGTCGGCGTGGTCGTCCTCGGAGGATCGGCGCTCGTGACCGTCCCGGCGGAGTCCGCCGCCGAGCCCGTACGCACCGCCCTGTCCGGCCTGCCCGTGGAGGCCCTGGTGGACGAGGCGGCCCTCCGCGCGGTGCTGCCGGTGGCCGGGGTGCTCGGCCCCGCGGCCCTGTCGTACGTCTCCCCCGCGGGCTTCCGCCCGGCCGCCGGCGTATCGGCGGTCGAACGGCTGCCCGGCGGCCACCCGGCGCTGCGCGCCCTGGAGGAGGCCGCCGGCCGGGAGGACTCCGAGGAGGCCGCCCTGGACGACATCACCTCGCAGGCGTTCGTGGTCCGCGAGCACGGCCGGGTGGTGGCCGCCGCCGGACACCGGGCATGGCCCCGGCGGACCGCCCACATCAGCGTGCTGACGGCCCCGGAGGCACGCGGCCGCGGGCTGGCGCGCACGGCGGCCTCGGCGGCGGTCGCCGACGCCCTCGCCGCCGGGCTCCTCCCGCAGTGGCGGGCGCGTCCCCCGGCCTCCCGGCGGGTCGCCGCCGCCCTGGGCTTCGAGGAGCTGGGCGCCCAACTCTCCCTGGAGACAGCCCCGATCGCGCCGACACCCTCGTGACCTGCGAGAATCCCGCCATGCCCGACGACACCGCCCTGGTCTTCACCCAGTTCACCGCCCCCGGGGCCCTGCCCGTCGGGCTCGCTCCGCTCCTCGTCGACTGCTGGACCGAGGTGAGCGACGCGGGCGGGGCCGCCGGGTTCCCCTTCCCGCCGGTCGACCCGGCCGAGGTCACCGCCGCGGTCGACCGCATCGTCGCGGGACTCGACCCGTCGAGCAGCCGACTCGTCACCGCCACCGTCGACGGCGCCCTCGCGGGCTGGCTGTGCCTCCGCCGCGACACCGATCCGCTGGTCGCGCACTGGGGCACCCTGCACCACGTCCAGACCCGCCTCGGGGTACGAGGCCGGGGCATCGGCGCCGGTCTGGTGCGGCACGCCCGCGCGATCGCCCGCGACGAGATGGGCCTGGAGCAGTTGCGCCTCGCGGCACGCGGCGGGACCGGCCTCGAGGAGTTCTACGGACGGCTCGGCTGGCGGGAGATCGGCCGCTGGCCCGGGGCCCTGCGCCTGGCGGCCGGCGACGACCGCGACGAGGTCCTCATGATCCTGAAGCCTCTGTGACCTCCCCTGCCCCACCGCGGCGGGCCCGTACGGCACGCACGACCCGGGTGGTCCCGTACCCCAGCAGCCACGGCAGCACCGTGATGCCGAGGACGTACACGAGGAGGTAGCCGACGAGGTCGTCGGTCCGCGTCGGCTGGTCCCAGGGCAGGACCATCGCGGTCGCGGAGACCCCCACCGGCACCAGCGGCAGCAGCACCGTCCACCCCCACGGCCACGGGCCGGGCCGCCGGGCGCACCACACCCCCGTCGCGCCCATGAGGAACGGCCCGAACGGCACCCACAGCAGCACCGGATAGAACAGCAGCAGCCACCACTCGTCCCCGTAGCCGAACATCATCGAAGCCCCCGGGCCCACTCGTTCCCACGTACGACCGTCGAGGACGACGCCCGGGAGAACGGGTCCAGTTCTCCGCGATTGGCCTTGGCCCGCGGATTTCCGTCCCCGGTACGGTCGGTGGCATGCGCATCCGAATCGTCGACGCCTTCACCGACCGGCCCTTCTCCGGCAACCCGGCCGGAGTCCTGCTCCTCGACTCCTTCCCCGACGACGCCTGGCTCCAGAAGGTCGCCGCCGAGGTCAACCTCTCCGAGACCGCCTTCGCCCACCCGCTCCCCGCCGGCGGGGAGGCCGACTGGGCGCTGCGCTGGTTCACCCCGACCACCGAGGTCGACATGTGCGGCCACGCCACCCTGGCCACGGCGCACGTCCTGCACACCACCGGCACCGCGAGCGGCACCGTCCGCTTCGCCGCCCGCTGCGGCCTCCTGATCACCACCGCCGAGGCCGACGGCACGATCACGATGGACTTCCCGACCTCCTCCCTCACCCCGATCGCCGTCCCCGAGGGCCTGGAGAAGGCGCTCGGCGCCGAGATCGTCGCCGTCCACGACACCGCCGACCACATCGGCGACCTCCTCGTCGAGCTGCGCGACGAGGCCACCGTCCGCTCCCTCACGCCGGACTTCGCCGCGCTGAAGGACCTCTCCTCGCGCGGCATCATCGCGACCGCCGCCGCCGAACGCCCGGACAGCGGATACGAGTTCGTCTCGCGGGGCTTCTTCCCCGCCGTCGGGATCGACGAGGACCCGGTGACGGGCAGCGCCCACACCGCGCTCGCCCCGTACTGGTCGGCCCGGTTCGGCCGCGAGGAGCTCACCGGCTTCCAGGGCGGCGCCCGCACGGGCCTCGTCCGCACCCGCCTGAGGGGCGAGCGCACCCTCCTGAACGGCCACGCCGTCACGGTCGTCGAGGGCGAGCTGCACGCCTGACGCACGAAGAGGGGGCGTACGGCCCGATCCGCCCGCCCCCTCCCTTCCCTCCCCGTCACACGGTGGGCAGCCAGCCCACCTTCCCGGCCAGCAGCCCGTACCCGACGAAGGCCACGATGTCGAGCAGCGCGTGCGCCGCGACCAGCGGCCCGACCCGCCCCCAGCGCCGGTAGAGCAGCACGAAGACCACGCCCATCACCATGTTGCCGATGAAGCCGCCGATCCCCTGGTAGAGGTGGTACGAGCCGCGCAGCACCGAACTCGCCACCAGGGCCGCCATCGGCGACCACCCCAACTGGCCGAGTCTGCGCAGCAGGTAGCCGACGACGACGACCTCCTCCAGGACGGAGTTCTGCACCGCCGAGAGGATAAGCACCGGGTACTTCCACCACACCTCGGGAAGCGACTCGGGTACCACCGTCAGGTTGAACCCGGAGGCCCGCGCCGCCAGGTAGAACGCGAGGCCCGCGCTCCCGATCCCCGCGGCGACGAGGGCTCCGCGCCCGAGGTCGGACCACGGGCGGGTCCGGTCGAAGCCGATGGCCCGCAGCCCCCGTGCCCCCGGCCCCTCCCGCATCAGCAGATGGGCGACGAGCACGACCGGGACGAGCGCGGTGGCGATGCCGAAGAGCTGCCAGGACAGGTCGAGCCAGGGCCGCCCGGGGGCGTACGAGCCGTTGAGCGTCGCGGCCTGCTCCTTCAGCGAGCCCGGCCTGGTCAGCGAGCCGATGAAGCTGATGAGCGCCGACACCCCGCTCGCCCCGAGCGACAGTGCGAGCACGATGAGCGTCTCGGAGCGCAGCACCCCGCGCGGCAGGCCGTCGGGGGGCGGGGAAGGGTCCCTCAGTCGTTGCTCCGACACCACACCTGTCTCCACTTCCCCTCGCGGGCTCATGCCGTTCCGGCGGCCCCGGCCGCCCGGGACCACCTTGACATGATCACCCATGGAGGGGGACGCGGAGGAGGTCAGTCGATCCCCACCGGCCAGGTGTGCACCGGCTCGCCCGCGAGCATCAGCGTCCGGTAGCGGCGGGTGGTCGCCGCGAGGGCCGCCTCCCGGTCGAGGCCCGACTCCACGGCCCGGTGGAAGGTGTCGGCCTGCCAGGAGGCGCCGTTCACCCGCCGCAGGCAGCGCTGCTCGATCACCCCCAGGTAGAAGTCCCGGTCGGCCGGCTCGATGTGCCAGGCGTCGAGCCCCGCCGCGGCCAGCGGCAGCAGCTCGTCGAGGACGAGCCGTACGGCCGGGAGGGTCGCGATGCCTCCGCCGCGCCCCGAGCGGGGCCAGCGCAGCTCCGCCTCGATGCCGTGGCGGCAGGCGGTGTCGAAGTTGGCCTCGGCGTCCTGGAAGGCCATCCGCTTCCACACCGGCCGGGGGTCGTCGGCGAGCGAGCGGACGAGCCCGTAGTAGAAGGCCGCGTTCGCGATCACGTCGGTGACGGTCGGTCCCGCCGGCAGCACCCGGTTCTCGACGCGCAGGTGCGGGACCCCGTCGACCCAGCCGTACACCGGCCTGTTCCAGCGGTAGACGGTGCCGTTGTGCAGGACCAGCTCCTGGAGGCGCGGCACCCCGCCCCGGTCCAGGACGAGCAGCGGGTCCTCCTCGTCGCAGAGCGGCAGCAGGGCGGGGAAGTAGCGGACGTTCTCCTCGAACAGGTCGTACACCGAGTCCACCCACCGCTCGCCGAACCAGGTGCGCGGCCGTACGCCCTGGGACTGCAGCTCGGGCGGGCGGGTGTCGGTGGCCTGCTGGAAGAGCGGCGGGCGGGACTCGCGCCACAGCTCGCGGCCGAAGACGAAGGGCGCGTTGGCGCCGAGGGCGATCTGGACGCCGGACACGGCCTGCGCCGCGTTCCACACGGCGGCGAACCGGGCCGGTGTCACCTGGAGGTGCAGCTGCACCGAGGTGCAGGCCGCCTCGGGCACGATCGACTCCGACGTGCACAGCAGGCGTTCGACGCCGTGGATGTCGAGGGTGAAGTCCTCGCCGCGGGCGGCGAGTATCTGATCGTTGAGGAGGGTGTAGCGGTCGTTGTCCGAGAGGTTCTCGGGGACCAGGTCGCGCTGGCTGAGCGTGGGAAGTATGCCGATCATGACGACGCCGGCGTCGAGTTCCGACGCCTTGCGGTCGGCATATCCGATGCCGGTCCCGATCTCCTCCGCGAGCCGGTCGAATACACGGCCGTCGAGCTGGTGGGGCGCGATGTTCACTTCGAGGTTGAACATTCCGAGTTCTGTCTGGAAATCGGGGCTGGCGATCTTTTCGAGAACCGGGCCGTTGAGCATCCTGGGCAGCCCGTCGGAGCCTGCGAGATTGAGTTCGATCTCCACTCCCATGAGATTGCGCGGCCGGTCGAACCTCTTCTCCGCCAGCAGTCGCGCCAGTCCCGCCAGACACTGCTGGAGCTTTCTCCGGTACTGCTGCCGGTCGGACGGGCCGAACCCGTCGGCCACGACCTTCTCCCCCATCGAAGCGTCCCTCCCAAGGTGGGCAGCCGCCGGGACGGCCGCGCGTCACGGACGATGATGCCCACCCCGCTGATCCACAACGCCTGCGGAACCGGCCTGTCGGAGGATAGGCTGGACGAAGCACTCCACCGGCACATCCCGAAGGCAAGGAACAAGCGACATATACCAATGTCGTATTGTCCCCGGAGCCGGGGTTGGAATTCAGCCGTCCACCTTCGCGAGGAATACGCAGGTGAGGGCGGTACGGTCCTTGCGATTCTGCTTCAACTCCCTGCGAATACGGCCTGATGACGCCTTGTCAGGAATATCCGCGAGGTCTAGCGGAAACACTGTGTGAACACGTGTCGTATAAACTCCGCGGACGAGGCAGAGTGTTGGCGCCCGGCCATGGCCCCATGGCCCCTCTCTGGCCCCGCCGCCGACAGCGCCGTCGTACCTGCCCACGCATCACCGTGTCTCCTGAGTGAGAGGCGACCCACCATGCTCCGACCCTCCCCGGCCCCTGCGCCGGCCCTCCGCAGTGTCCTCGCGGCCCTCGGCTCACCGACCGCCGTCCGCGAGCCGCGAACTCCCGCACTGCGGGCCGCACAGGGACCCCTGAGCCCCGAACACCCCCTGCCCGTGCACGTCCTCGACGTCACCGGAGCACCGGCGCTCACCCCCCGCACCCGGCTCTCCGGCTGGCGCTTCCTGATCCACAACGGGGACCGGGCGATCGCCGCCGCGGACACCATGCTCACCCCGGACGGCTGGACCTTCTCCCACTTCTTCGAGGGTCCGTACGTCTCCGCCACCGAGCGGGCCCTGCTCCAGGCCGAGGCCCTGCCCGTCACGTACCGGCCGAGGCTCCTGTCCGTACCGGAGCTCTACATGCTGACGCTCTGGCTCCAGGCCGGCTCCGAGGCGGACGGCACGACCGTCGCCCCGGCCGCGGCCGATCTGATGGTGCCCCTGGCCCCCGCACCCCCGGGGATCGCGGCCCACCGCCCGTACCAGGTCGCCGACCTCCTGCCCGTGCTCAGTACGCGACTCGCGCCGCCGCCCCTCCTGGGGTCGCCGGCGCCCGCCTGATCCGCCGCACGCGCGTCCCCGCCCCGTGACCCGACCGGGTCACGGGGCGCACTCGTGTCCGGGCCGCGCGCCCGAACGCGCCTCCCGAACGCCCCTCCCGTACGGACTAGCCCGCTCGGACCATTCCGAACCACCCGAAGAGACGGTGCAGTTGACCTGAACCGCCCCTGCGGGTGATGCGTCTTCCCAGGAAAGGACGAGCTGCCGCGAAATACCTGCGGAAGACCGTCCGTGGGGCAAGACTGGGACCGGAACCGAACCGACCGACGGGGGCGGCCATGAGCGCGCAGAGCCGCAGGACATCCACCACGACGCAGCGAAAGAACCCACCCATGTGCCAGCACCAGCCTGCCTGTCCGACCGCCGACTCCGCCGACCGGGAGGCGGCCCGACTCCTGGCACACCACCCGGAGCAGGGCTGGAGCCTGCTGTGCAACGGCGTCCTGCTCTTCGAGGACACCGGTGAGCTGCTGCCGGACGGGCAGATCATCGCCCCGCACCGGCCGCTGACGGCCGGACGGGTGACGACCGCCGCCTGACGGCGCGCGGCCGGACGCCGTACGAGGGAAACGCCGAGGGCCGGCCCGGAGGAGATCCTCCGAACCGGCCCTCGACGCGTGCTCAGTTGTCGTACTCGTCCAGCGGCGGGCAGGAGCAGACCAGGTTGCGGTCGCCGAAGGCACCGTCGATGCGGCGCACCGGCGGCCAGTACTTGTCGGCGGCCGAGACACCGGCCGGGAAGACCGCCTCGTCACGCGTGTACGCGTGGTTCCACTCGCCGCCCAGCGCGGCCGCGGTGTGCGGGGCGTTGTGCAGCGGGTTGTCGTCGGCGGGCCACTGGCCCGAGGCGACCTTCTCGATCTCGGCACGGATCGCGATCATGGTGTCGCAGAAGCGGTCGAGCTCGGTCAGGTCCTCGGACTCGGTCGGCTCGATCATCAGCGTGCCGGCCACCGGGAAGGACATCGTCGGCGCGTGGAAGCCGTAGTCGATGAGGCGCTTCGCGATGTCGTCGACGCTGACGCCGGTGGCCTTGGCCAGCGGACGGATGTCCACGATGCACTCGTGCGCGACCAGCCCGTTCGGGCCGGTGTAGAGCACCGGGAAGTGCGGCTCGAGGCGCTTGGCGATGTAGTTCGCCGCGAGGACGGCGACCTGGGTGGCGCGGGTGAGGCCCTCGCCGCCCATGAGGCGCACGTACGACCAGGAGATCGGCAGGATGCCGGCGGAGCCCCAGGGGGCGGCCGAGATCGGGCCGACGCCGGTCTCCGGGCCCGCGGTGGGCTGGAGCGGGTGGTTCGGCAGGTACGGGGCGAGGTGCGCGCGGACGCCGACCGGGCCGACGCCGGGGCCGCCGCCGCCGTGCGGGATGCAGAAGGTCTTGTGCAGGTTCAGGTGCGAGACGTCGCCGCCGAAGTGACCCGGCTTGGCCAGACCGACCAGCGCGTTGAGGTTGGCACCGTCGACGTACACCTGACCGCCGGCCTCGTGGACCTCGGCGCAGATGTCGGCGACGTGCTCCTCGAAGACACCGTGCGTGGACGGGTAGGTGATCATCAGCACGGACAGCTCGTCGCGGTACTGCTCGATCTTGGCGCGCAGGTCGACGACGTCGACCTCGCCGTCCTCCGCCGTCTTGACGACGACGACCTTCATGCCGGCCATCACCGCGGAGGCGGCGTTGGTGCCGTGCGCGGAAGACGGGATGAGACACACGGTGCGCTGGAGGTCGCCGTTGGCGCGGTGGTACGCGCGGACGGCGAGCAGACCCGCGAGCTCACCCTGCGAGCCGGCGTTCGGCTGGATCGACACCTTGTCGTAGCCGGTGACCTCGGCGAGGCGCTCCTCCAGCTCGGTGATGAGCGTGACGTAGCCCTGCGCCTGGTCGATCGGGGCGAACGGGTGGATCTGGCCGAACTCGGGCCAGGTCACCGGCTCCATCTCGGTGGTCGCGTTCAGCTTCATGGTGCAGGAGCCGAGCGGGATCATGCCGCGGTCGAGCGCGTAGTCGCGGTCCGCGAGCTTGCGCAGGTAGCGCAGCATCGAGGTCTCGGAGCGGTGGGCGTGGAAGACCGGGTGGGTCAGGTACGCGTCGGAGCGCAGCAGGGCGGCGGGAAGCGCGTCCTCGACGGCGGCGTCCAGGGCCTCGATGTCGCCCTCGACACCGAAGGCGCCCCAGACGGCGGCGAGCTGCTCACGCCCGGTGGTCTCGTCGCAGGAGACCGAGACGAGGTCGGCGTCGACGCGGTGGAGGTTGACCCCGGCCTCGCGGGCGGCGGCGACGACCTCGTCGGCCTTGCCGGGCACGCGGACGGTGAGGGTGTCGAAGTACGAGCCGTGCACGACGTCCACGCCGCCGGCGGTGAGACCCGCGGCGAGGATGGCCGCGTACCGGTGGGTCCGCTCGGCGATCTGCTTCAGGCCGTCCGGACCGTGGTAGACGGCGTACATGCCGGCCATGACGGCGAGCAGCACCTGGGCGGTGCAGATGTTGCTGGTGGCCTTCTCGCGGCGGATGTGCTGCTCGCGGGTCTGCAGGGCCAGGCGGTAGGCGCGGTTGCCGTCGGCGTCGACGGACACGCCCACGAGGCGGCCGGGCAGGGAGCGGGCGTGCTTGTCCTGGACGGCCATGTAGCCGGCGTGCGGACCGCCGAAGCCCATGGGGACGCCGAAGCGCTGCGTCGTGCCGACGGCGATGTCGGCGCCCAGCTCGCCGGGCGAGGTGAGCAGGGTGAGCGCGAGCAGGTCGGCGGCGACGGTGACGATCGCGCCGAGCTCGTGCGCGGCGTCGATCAGCGGCTTGATGTCGCGGACGGCGCCGGAGGCACCGGGGTACTGGAGCAGCACACCGAAGACGCCGCGCTCGGCGATCTCGGCGGGAATGCCGTCGCTCAGATCGGCGACGACGACCTCGACACCGGTCGGCTCGGCGCGGGTCTGGATGACGGCGACGGTCTGCGGCAGGGCGTCGGCGTCGATGAGGAAGACACCGTTCTTGACCTTCCCGACCCGCCGGGCGAGCGCCATGGCCTCGGCGGCGGCGGTGCCCTCGTCGAGGAGGGAGGCACCGGAGGTGGGCAGACCGGTGAGGTCGGCGACCATCGTCTGGAAGTTGAGGAGGGCCTCCAGGCGGCCCTGGGAGATCTCCGGCTGGTACGGCGTGTAGGCCGTGTACCAGGCGGGGTTCTCCATCACGTTCCGCAGGATGACCGGCGGGGTGAAGGTCCCGTAGTAGCCGAGACCGATCATCGGGGCGAGGACCTGGTTGCGGTCGGCGAGCGTGCGCAGCTCGGCGAGGACCTCGGCCTCGGTGCGCGCGGCCGGCAGGCCCAGCGCCTCGGCGTTCTTGATCACGTCCGGCACCGCGGCGGCGGTGAGCTCGTCGAGCGAGCCGTAACCGACCTGGGCGAGCATCTTGGCCCGGGCCTCGGCGTCGGGCCCGATGTGCCGCTGCTCGAACGGGATGCCCTGTTCGAGCTCGGAGAGCGGAGTGCGGTTGGCGGTCATGTACGGAGGCCTCCTGGTCGTCACGACCTGCGAGGGGCACCACGGCGCGGGTACCCGGACGGCCTCCCCCTCTGTCATCTCAACCTGAGAGTTTCACCGGCACGCCTCGCGGCACGCCGGCTTTCACCGTCGGTGAGAGCGCGATGCCGTCGGACATCCGCTCTGCTTTCCAGAGTGACCTCGTCCGCGCGGTACAGGGGCCTGAGAGATTCCGGGGAGGATTTGCTCCTTCGGCGCCCACCGGAAGGTTTCTCCGGGGGACTCTCCCGCACGGGGTCGACAGCCACAACCAGCCTACCAGCGAGGTTGCGGCTCCCATCGCTCAAGTGGCCGACATCCCAGTTGTGCACTTTCGTAGGGGTGTAGAGCAGTTGCGACCAGTTGGAGGGACCGTGCAGACCGATATCGATCCGCGCAGCCTGATCGGCCGCAAGGCGTTCGACCGGAGCGGGCACAAGATCGGAACCGTGGACGAGGTGTACCTGGACGACGCGACCGGCATCCCCGAATGGGCCGCGGTCCGCACCGGGCTGTTCAGCCGGGACGCCTTCGTCCCCCTGGAGCCGAGCGACCTGCTCGACGACGGCCTCCACATCCCGTACGAAAGGGCCCTGATCAAGGACGCCCCTGACTTCGGCGTGGGCCGCCATCTCTCACCCGAGCAGGAACTCCAGCTCTACCGCCACTACAGCCTGGCGCTCCCGCCCCCGCCCACGGACGCCCCGGACCAGGACTTCGGCCGCCTGGCGGGCCAGGACGGCGCCTGAGCACCCGGCCCCGAGGACGGACCCACTCGCGCGGCGGCGCGGGTGGGCACCGTCACGCCGCCTCCTCCCGCCGCACCAGCGGCAACGGCTCCGAGGGCTCGAGTTCCGGGTCGTCCACGGCGAACGTCCGCACGCGCCCCGGCCCGGACCACGGGTCCTCGAACCGCACCGTGACCCGCCCGACCCCGCTCCCCTGGACCCACCCGGCCCCGTACACGGCATGCCGTACGTCGTGCCCGGGCGACCACACCCGCTCGGCGGTCTCCGTCGCGGCGGAAGGCGCCTCCTGCACCTCGTCGGCCCCCGCGGGCGCGACGTCCTCCGCCGGCCGCTCCGAGGCCTCGGCCTGGGCGAACAGGTCCTCCTGCGTGTAGTCGGCGAGCCCGCTCACCCCCACCCCGAGGAGCCGCACGCCCCCCGTGGTGTCCACGGCCTCCAGGAGCCGCCCCGCGGCCTCCCGCACGACGCCCGGATCGTCCGTGGGCCCGCGCAGCGTCTCGGACCGGGTGAGCGTCGAGAAGTCGTAGCGCCGGACCTTCAGGACGATGGTCCGCCCGGAGTGCCCGGAGGCACGCAGCCGCCCCACGCACCGCTCCGCGAGCCGCTCGACCTCGATCCGGATCCGTACCCGGTCGTGCAGGTCCACGTCGAAGGTGTCCTCGACCGACACCGACTTCGCGTCCCGCTCGGCCACCACGGGCCGGTCGTCGTACCCCTGGGCCATCCGGTGCAGCGAGGCCCCGTGCGCCCGCCCCAGGAGCCGTACGAGCTCGTCCTCGCCCGCCTCCGAGAGATCGGAGACGGTGATGATCCCGGCGCGTCTCAGGTGCTCCCCCGTGGCCGGACCGACCCCGGGCAGGATCCGTACCGACCGGGGCCCGAGGAGCTCCCGCTCGGTGCCGGGCTCGATGAGGACGAGACCGTCCGGCTTGGCCTCCTCGGAGGCGATCTTCGCGATCATCTTGGACCCGGCGAGCCCGACGGAGCCGGTCAGACCGGTGGTCGCGAGGATGTCGACCCGCAGCCGCTCCCCCGAGGCCCGCGCGCTCGCGCTGTCGTCGGCGACGCCGCCGGCCTCCAGGTCGACGAACGCCTCGTCGAGGCTCAGGGGCTCCACGAGCGGGGAGAGCCGCCGGAGCAGTTCCATGACCTGGTCGCTGATCGAGCGGTAGAAGGCGAAGCGCGGCACGAGATAGGCCGCGTTCGGCGCGAGCCGCCGGGCCTGGCCCATCGGCATGGCCGAGTGGACCCCGAACCGACGGGCCTCGTAGGAGGCGGTGGCGACGACGCCCCGCGGCCCGAGACCGCCGACGACCACGGGCTTTCCGCGCAGGCTGGGCTTCGACGCCTGCTCGGCGGCGGCGAAGAAGGCATCCATGTCGAGATGCAGGATCGTGGGCGCGGCTCTCACACGTCCGATGCTGCCCTACGCCACTGACAACGCCCCGGCGGAACGCCCAGGAGCCCCCGCAGAACGCACCGGACGCCCAGGAGGACCCCGGCGGACGTACCGGGGGCCCAGGAGGACCCCGGCGGACGTACCGGGGGCCCAGGAGGACCCCGGCGAATGTAGCGGAGGCCCAGGAGGACCCTGCGGACGCACCGGGGGCTTCGGAAGCCCCCGAAAGGATCCGCCGGACGGAGAACCGCCCTCAGACCGCCTTGTCGCGCCGTCGCCGCGCCAGCTCGTCGCCCGGGTTGTGCCCGACGAGCGTCTCGCCGGTGTCGACCCGCTCCCCGTGGAGCTGCGACAGCGCGCCCTCGACGTCGCGCCACACCACCCCGACGGCGATACCGAAGACGCCCTGCCCGCCCTGGAGGAGGTCGACGACCTCGTCCGGCGAGGAGCACTCGTACACCGTGGCCCCGTCGCTCATGAGCGTCATCCGCTCCAGGTCCCGGAAGCCCCGGGCGCGCAGGTGCTGCACCGCGGCCCGAATGTTCTGGAGGGCCACCCCGGTGTCGAGGAAACGCTTGACGATCTTCAGCACGACGACGTCGCGGAAGCTGTACAGCCGCTGTGTCCCCGACCCGTACGCGGGCCGCACGCTCGGCTCCACGAGCCCGGTGCGTGCCCAGTAGTCCAGCTGGCGATAGGTGATCCCGGCGGCCGCGCAGGCCGTCGGCCCGCGGTAGCCGATCGCCGCGTCGGCGATGCCACCACCGGCACCGGTGTCCGTCCCGAAGTCGCCCACACTGCCGTGAAGCGGATACGGACCGCTCTCCCCGGACACGCGCCCGAGCGAGCTCCCTGCCGTACCGTCCGCGCTGCTCATCACGCCGACCCTCCGTCCTTGACCTGCCCACACGAAGGTAGGCAGTCACTCGGGGTGCGTCAACGATCGCCACACTCGGCACGCCGAGTGATAATCACCCTGAGAGTGGTTTCGCGTGTCTCTCTGCGGGGAAAGGCTACTCGAATGCTCTGACGGCACCCCGCGGACGGCCTCCGGCCGCGCCGCTCCGTCTCACTGGCTGTTGGTCCCGAAGTCCTCCGGTGAGATCTGGTCGAGGAACTCGCGGAACTTCTCCACCTCGTCCTCCTGCTCGTCCGGAATCGCGATGCCGGCGTCGTCCAGCACGCCGTCGCTGCCGAAGATCGGCGTCCCGGTCCGAAGGGCCAGGGCTATCGCGTCCGACGGCCGCGCGCTCACCTCGACGCCGCTGGCGAAGACCAGCTCGGCGTAGAAGACCCCGTCACGCAGATCCGTGATGCGGACCTCGGTGAGCTCCTGCCCCACGGCCTCCAGCACGTCCTTGAACAGGTCGTGCGTCAGCGGCCGCGGAGGGGCCATCCCCTGCTGGGCGAAGGCGATCGCGGTCGCCTCCCCCGGTCCGATCCAGATGGGGAGGTACCGATCGCCTCCCACTTCACGCAGGAGCACGATCGGCTGGTTGGAGGGCATTTCCACCCGGACACCCACAACGTCGAGCTCATTCACACAGCAACCCTAGGACGTGCCCGACCGGTTTGGATAGTCGGGCCCCCCGGCTCCCCCTGCCCGAGCACCCTCCAGGCCCCCTCCACGGGGCCCCGGCGTCACTGAAGCTTGACCCCGAGAGCGGTCTGGACGAGGGCCGCGTGCAACCGCACCGACTGCGCGGCGAGCTCCTGCGCGGTGGCCTCCGCATGGGCCCTGGTCTGCGGGTTACGGTGCCGGCGCAGCGGAGCGACCACCTGCTCGATCAGTCCCGCCTCACGGTCGGCGGCCGCTTTCACGGCCCGCAGGTGCCGGGGCTCCAGGCCGAATCTCCCCAGATCCGCGACGAGACGCGCGACCGTGACGGTCTCGGCGTCGAAGCCGCCACCCTCCGACTCCGCGATCAGACCGTACGACTCCCACTCGGCGAGCTCGGCCTCGGTCACGTCGGCGGCGGCGATCAGCTCGGCCCGACCGAGCCGGGCGACGGTCGGCGCATCCGCCTCGTCCTCGCCCCAGGCCCCCTCGACCAGGTCCCGCCGGCGCCCGGGCGCCGGGAGCTTGATCGGCTCGCCCCGCTCAAGGGCGTCGAGATGCTCTCGGATGACCTTCAGCGGAAGATAGTGGTCCCGCTGCATCCGCAGGATGCGGGCGAGCCGCTCCACGTCCTGCGGGCTGAACTTCCGGTATCCGGAGGCCGTACGCCGGGGCTCGACCAGCCCCTCGGCCTCCAGGAACCGGATCTTGGAGATCGTCACTTCGGGAAATTCGTCGCGCAGCTGGTTCAGCACCGTGCCGATGCTCACCAGCCGGTCGCCCGCTGTGGCGGTGCCGGATCCGGCACCGCCCGTCGGTGTTCGCAGCATGGACCTTCCCTGAAGGGGCTTCCCCGAGGCGTCACACGCCTCGCTGGCTCGAGTAGAAGACCAGCCGGTACTTGCCGATCTGCACCTCGTCGCCGTTGGACAGGACGACCGATTCGATCGGCTCGCGGTTGACGTACGTGCCGTTGAGGCTGCCGACGTCGGAAACGGTGAAGCTGCCGTCCTGCGCCCGCCGGAACTCGACATGCCGCCGGGAGACGGTGAAGTCGTCCAGGAAGATGTCGCTCTGCGGGTGACGGCCGGCCGTCGTCAGCTCACCGTCGAGCAGGAACCGGCTGCCCGAGTTCGGCCCCCGGCGCACCACGAGGAGCGCGGAGCCCGAAGGCAGTGCCTCCACCGCGGCGAGCGCCTCGGGCGACAGCGACGGAAGGGAGGTCTGGCCGGTGACCTCGGCGTCGTACGCCTCGAGCCCCGAGATGGAGATCGTCGACGTCGTCTCCGAAGCACGCTCGGGGGCGACTCCGCCCCGCAGCGGCGTGCCGCAGTGGGAGCAGAAACGGCTGTCGGCCGTGTTGCGATGACCGCACCTCGTGCACACCGGCATGGACGCATCCTCCTGCCGCGGCTGCCCCGCGGAGGTCTGTGTCGCGTACGGGTCGGGCGTAAACCCTCCACCCGTACTTGAGGTTGATGGTTCTCCGAAACCTATGCGGGCGGCCCCGGCGGGGTCAACAGAAGACGCGCCCTGTGTGCCCGGAATGTCACCGCCCCGGCCGTCGACCTCGTCACGGAAGAGCGGGCGCTCGCCGCCCTGCTCCTCGCTCTGGGCGTGGCGCGGCGCGGCGTGCCTGGCGTTGCCGCCGTCCTCGCGTGCGCTCTTGCCGAACAACTTCGCAAACAACTTCACGGGCGATTCCCCTTGACCGAAACAGACCCGCCCGTGGGGCAGGACGAACCGAAATCCTTCACACCTGCCGACCCGGACACCTTCACAACGTCCGTATCCCCCGGACAGTTTCCACCACGCACCACCGATGTGGTGCGCCGACCCCCCGCAACGTCTTGCCCTTGTCGCGGGACCCCCTTCGTCCCCCGCTCACTGGGACGACGACTGAGCGTAGTCAGGCCGCTTCGCGGGTCGCAAGGCGTCGACGACGATCTTCGCCGACCGCTCCACCGTGGCTGTGGCCTGCTCCTTCTCCAGGGTCTGCACGACACCGCCGGGGATGTTGAGCGCGGGCTCGAGATCCTCCGGCTTGCCGATGACCTTGAAGACGTACGGAGCGGCCACCTTCGTTCCATCGATCCGCATGTCATCACCGCTACCGGTGAAATAACTGTCCGCCACCACCCGGACACCGTTGACCTGGATCGCCTCGGCGCCCGCCGCGCGCAGCTCCTGGATGGCGTCGAGCAGCATGTCGGACTCGACCGCCCCGGTCGGATCGCCGACGGTGAGGGTGATGCCCGGCCCCTCGGCGGCGACGCTGCCGGCCAGGATCCCGAGCTGCCGCTCCTTCTCCTGGGTCTGCTTGCGCGCCTCCTCGGCCTGGTCCGAGCTGGACTCCAGCTCGGTGCGCTGCTTCTCCAGCCGGGCCTTCTCGTCCTCCAGGCGCTGCGTGCGGTCGTCGAGTTCGTCGAGGATCCGGACGAGGTCCTCCTGACGGGCCCCGCGGAGCGCGCTGTTCTCGCTCGTCGAGGAGACCTGGATGGCCAGGCCCAGACCGAGGACGAACAGCAGCAGCGCGACGACGAGTTGGGCCCGGGTCACCCGCGGCGGCCACAGGGCGGAGAAGAGCCTCCGCCGCCCACTCGGCTCCGCACCGGCCGGCTGCCCGGCAGCGACGGGCGCCTCGGGCACCCGGACCTCCTCGGCCGGCGTCTCGGGCCTCACGACCTCGGGCCTCGCCGCCTCGGGCGTCTCGCGCTCCTCGGAACCGGGCTTCCCGGCCTCGGACGGCTTGGGCCGCCCGGAGTCCTCGCGGTTCTCGGGGTTTTCGCGGTTCTCGGGGTTTTCGGGGGTCTCGCTCATCGGCCTCACGCCCGGAACACGTGACGCCGGATGGCGGCCGCGTTGGAGAAGATACGGATGCCGAGCACGACGACCACACCGGTCGAGAGCTGCGCGCCCACGCCCAGCTTGTCGCCGAGGAAGACGATCAGCGCGGCCACGACCACGTTCGAGAGGAACGAGACCACGAAGACCTTGTCGACGAAGATCCCGTCGAGCATGGCCCGCAGACCGCCGAAGACCGCGTCGAGGGCGGCGACCACGGCGATCGGAAGATAGGGCTCGACCACCGCCGGAACCTCGGGGCGGACCAACAGTCCGACCACGACTCCGACGATCAGGCCCAGTACGGCGATCACGATGTGCCCTTCCCTGTGTCGGCCGTGGCCCGACCGGACGGCGTCGCCGCCCCGGCCCCCCTCGGCTCTGCGGTACGTACGGTCAGGCTCGGCGCGGCCGGCAGGCTGACATCGCCCTCGGCCGAGATCCTGCTCCTGATCCCGAAGTTCTCCACCAGCGCGTGCAGGTACTGCCCGTCAGCGCTGTCCTGGAACGCGGTGCTCAGCCGCTGTCCGTCCCCGATCGCGAGGACGGTGTACGGCGGCACCAGCGGCCTGTTGTCGACCAGTATGGCGTCACCGGCCGCGCGGATCGCGGACAGTGACGTCAGCCGCTGCCCGTTGATGGCGACGGCCTCGGCACCCGACTCCCACAGCCCGTTGACCACCCGCTGCATGTCCCGGTCGCGGACCCGGCCCGTGTCGGTGAAGCCGGCGCTCTCCCTCGGTCCGCCACCCCCGGTGTCGGTGTCCTTGGCGTCGTCGACGACGAGCTTCACCCCGGGGCCGTGCACGGGCGTCGCGCCCGACAGGAGTGCCACGAGTTCGGTCTGGTCGCCGCCGTGCTGCTGGAGGGCCTGCCGCTGACGCGCTCCGACCTCGTCCCGGATCCGCTCGACGTCCTTCTCCAGCTGATCGGCGGACGACGTCTCCTTCTCGATCCGGTCGATCAGGTCCTGCCGCTCCTTGGCGACGACCGGCGCGGAGATCCGCGCCTCGGCGGCGCCGACGGTCACCACGACGGCGGCGAGCAGAAGACCCGCGGCGACACCGAGTTTGGCCCGCAGGCTACGGGGCAGTCCGCCGCCCTCGGCCGCGCGCCGGGCGGTCGCCTCGGCGTAGCCGTCGTCGAGAGCGTGGTCGATCACGTTGTTCAGCAGCGACATGGACGCGTCCGGACGCGGCGGCGGTGATCCGGTGCTCCGAACGGGGGGCTGCTGCGACATGCCGCACATCGTCGCACGTCGCACGGCCTACCGCCGAATGGCCCCTCCCTGCGGCCGGGAGGCACCCCTGGGGCACCTCCCGGCCGGAACCACCCGTACCGTCAGCGACCTGCGCTGTCGACCACCTCGGCCCACTCGTCGAGCAGGGCCTGGGCGGAGGCGTCGTCGGGCCCCTCCGCCCACAGATGGGTGACGGCCTCGGCGGGGTCGGGCAGCACCATCACCCACCGCCCGTCGGCCTCCACCACCCGCACTCCGTCGGTGGTGTCCACGGACCGGCTGCCCGCCGCCTCCACCACCCGGCGCATCACGAGACCCTTCACGGCCCACGGAGTGGCGATGTCCTTCTTCAGGACGTGCGCCCGCGGGATCCGGGCGTCGATCTGGCTCAGCGTGAGCTGCGTCCGCGCCACCAGACCGATCAGCCGCACGAACGCGGCGGCCCCGTCGAAGACGCTGCTGAACTCGGGCACGATGAACCCGCCGCGCCCGTCGCCGCCGAAGATCGTCGACTCCTCGCGCCCGACCCTCGTGAGGTCGTCGGGCGAGGTGGTCGTCCACTCGACCTGGGTGCCGTGGTACGCGGCGACCTGCTCGGCGATACGGGTCGTGGTGACCGGCAGCGCGACCCGCCCGGACCGCCGTTCGGCCGCCACCAGGTCCAGCATCACCAGGAGCGCCCGGTCGTCCTCGATGATCCGACCACGCTCGTCCACCAGCGAGAGGCGCTCGCCGACGGGGTCGAACCGCACCCCGAACGCGGCCCGCGCCGAGGCCACGATCTCCCCGAGCCGCACGAGACCGGCCCTCCGGCTCTCGGCCGACTCGGTGGGCCGGGACTCGTCGAGACCGGGGTTGATGGTCAGCGAGTCGACCTGGAGCCGCCCGAGCAGGCTGGGCAGCACGAGCCCGGCGCTGCCGTTGGAGGCGTCCACGACGACCTTCAGTCCGGCCTCCGCGATCCCGGTGGTGTCGACGTTCCGCAGCAGGGAGCCGGTGTACGAGTCGAAGACGCTCGCCGGGAAGGACAGGTCGCCGATCTCACCGGGGAAGGCACGCCGGTACTCCTGGCGCGCGAACACCCGGTCCAGCTTCCGCTGCCCGCCCTGGGAGAGGTCCGCTCCCCGTTCGTCGAAGAACATGATGTCGACGGAATCGGGCACGCCGGGCGAGGTCCGCACCATGATCCCGCCGGCGCTCCCCCGCGCGGTCTGCTGCCGCGCCACCGGCAGCGGTACGTTCTCCAGGTCCCGTACGTCGATGGCACTGGCCTGCAGCGCCGAGATCACCGCCCGTTTCAGCGCCCGGGCGCCCCGGGAGTGATCGCGCGCGGTGGTGACGGTCGCCCCCTTCTTCAGGGTCGTCGCGTACGCCCCGGCGAGCCGGACGGCCAGCTCCGGGGTGATCTCCACGTTCAGGATGCCGGAGACTCCGCGCGCCCCGAAGAGATGGGCCTGCCCCCGGGACTCCCAGATGACGGAGGTGTTGACGAAGGCGCCGGCCTCGATCGTCTTGAAGGGGTAGACCCGCACGTTCCCCTGCACGATCGATTCTTCGCCGACGAGGCACTCGTCCCCGATGACGGCCCCGTCCTCGATCCGGGCGGCCCGCATGATGTCGGTGTTCTTCCCGATCACACAGCCACGCAGATTGCACTGCTGCCCGATGTAGACGTTGTCGTGGATGACCGCCTTGTGCAGGAAGGCGCCGCTCTTGACGACCACGTTCGAGCCGATGACGGTGTGCTCGCGGATCTCGGCGCCCGCCTCGACCTTGGCGTAGTCACCGATGTAGAGCGGTCCGCGGAGCACGGCGTCGGGATGTACCTCGGCGCCTTCCGCGACCCACACGCCGGGCGAGATCTCGAAGCCGTCGATGTCGACCTGGACCTTGCCCTCCAGGACGTCCGCCTGGGCCTTCACATAGCTCTCGTGGGTGCCGACGTCCTCCCAGTAGCCCTCGGCGACATAGCCGAAGATCGGCTTGCCCTCCTTCATGAGCTGCGGGAAGACGTCACCCGACCAGTCGACGGGAACGTCCGCCTCGACGTAGTCGAAGACCTCGGGCTCCATCACGTAGATGCCCGTGTTCACGGTGTCCGAGAACACCTGCCCCCAGGTGGGTTTCTCCAGGAAGCGCTCGACCTTTCCCTGTTCGTCGACGATCGTGATCCCGAATTCCAGTGGATTGGGCACCCGGGTCAGACAGACCGTGACGAGGGCGCCCTTCTCCTTGTGGAAGGCGATGAGATCAGAGAGATCGAAATCCGTGAGCGCGTCCCCCGAGATGACGAGGAAGGCGTCGTCCTTCAACGCTTCCTCGGCGTTCTTCACACTTCCCGCTGTACCGAGTGGCTTTTCCTCGTTGGCATACGTGAGCTCCATCCCGAGCTCTTCTCCGTCGCCGAAGTAGTTCCTGACGAGGGAGGCGAGAAACTGCACGGTGACGACGGTCTCGTTGAGACCGTGTCTCTTGAGCAGTCGTAGGACGTGCTCCATGATCGGCCGGTTCACCACCGGCAGAAGAGGCTTGGGCATGCTCGAGGTCATGGGGCGAAGTCGGGTTCCTTCGCCACCGGCCATCACGACGGCCTTCATGTCGGAAGCGTCCTCCTTGAAGAGACGACGGTCCTGCCGACTTCACCTGTCCGCTCAGGGGCCCTGGGACGTCCTCGTTGTTGCCGGCGACGCTGCTCGACACAGGACAGACGGGCTCAATCGGCCGCGGTATCCGCCTTCACGAGTCGACGGACCTGGACCACGTAGAGGATCCCTGCCCACCAATACAGAGTTGTACCCCATCCGGCGAAGGCCCACCCGAAAACTTCAGCGAGTGACGAGAGCCAGCCCGTTCCGTCACTGAGAAGCAGCAGCGGGAAGGCGTACATCAAGTTGAAAGTCGCAGCTTTCCCGAGGAAGTTCACCTGCGGCGGCGGGTAACCGTGCCGGCGGAGGATTGCCACCATCACGAGCAGCATGGCCTCGCGCGCCAGAAGCGCGGCGGTCAGCCACAGGGGAAGGATCTCCCGCCAGGTGAGGCCGACGAGAGTGGACAGGATGTACAAGCGGTCGGCGGCGGGGTCGAGCAGTCGGCCGAGGTTGCTGATCTGGTTCCAGCGCCGGGCGAGTTTGCCGTCGAGGTAGTCGCTGATGCCGCTGAGCATCAGCACGAGCAAGGCCCAGCCATCACTGTTGGGGCCGCCGAACACAGGTCGGAGAATCAGCCACAGGAAGAGCGGCACGCCCAAGAGGCGAGCCATGCTCAGGATATTGGGGATGGTGAGGACCCGGTCGGTCTGAACGCGAGTCTCCTGGACCTCCACCCGGGGGCCTCCTGCTGGGAACGTACGGACGATGCCCCCTGACCTTACCCTCAGCCACAACACCGCCGCGCACAGGGGGCACCGCCCGGCGGCAGAACGCAAAAATGCCTCAACCCCCGGACATGGTCCGGGGGTTGAGGCTAAAAATTGTTCGGCGGCGTCCTACTCTCCCACAGGGTCCCCCCTGCAGTACCATCGGCGCTGAAAGGCTTAGCTTCCGGGTTCGGAATGTAACCGGGCGTTTCCCTAACGCTATGACCACCGAAACTCTATGAAGTTGAACTCAACCGGCAAGGGAGTTCATTGCTTCAGAACTAACACAGTGGACGCGAGCAACTGAGGACAAGCCCTCGGCCTATTAGTACCGGTCAGCTCCACCCATTACTGGGCTTCCACATCCGGCCTATCAACCCAGTCGTCTACTGGGAGCCTTACCCTCTCAAGGAGGTGGGAATACTCATCTCGAAGCAGGCTTCCCGCTTAGATGCTTTCAGCGGTTATCCCTCCCGAACGTAGCCAACCAGCCATGCCCTTGGCAGGACAACTGGCACACCAGAGGTTCGTCCGTCCCGGTCCTCTCGTACTAGGGACAGCCCTTCTCAATATTCCTACGCGCACAGCGGATAGGGACCGAACTGTCTCACGACGTTCTAAACCCAGCTCGCGTACCGCTTTAATGGGCGAACAGCCCAACCCTTGGGACCGACTCCAGCCCCAGGATGCGACGAGCCGACATCGAGGTGCCAAACCATCCCGTCGATATGGACTCTTGGGGAAGATCAGCCTGTTATCCCCGGGGTACCTTTTATCCGTTGAGCGACGGCGCTTCCACAAGCCACCGCCGGATCACTAGTCCCGACTTTCGTCCCTGCTCGACCCGTCGGTCTCACAGTCAAGCTCCCTTGTGCACTTACACTCAACACCTGATTGCCAACCAGGCTGAGGGAACCTTTGGGCGCCTCCGTTACCCTTTGGGAGGCAACCGCCCCAGTTAAACTACCCATCAGACACTGTCCCTGATCCGGATCACGGACCGAGGTTAGACATCCAGCACGACCAGAGTGGTATTTCAACGGCGACTCCACCATGACTGGCGTCACGGCTTCAAAGTCTCCCACCTATCCTACACAAGCCGAACCGAACACCAATATCAAACTGTAGTAAAGGTCCCGGGGTCTTTCCGTCCTGCTGCGCGAAACGAGCATCTTTACTCGTAGTGCAATTTCACCGGGCCTATGGTTGAGACAGTCGAGAAGTCGTTACGCCATTCGTGCAGGTCGGAACTTACCCGACAAGGAATTTCGCTACCTTAGGATGGTTATAGTTACCACCGCCGTTTACTGGCGCTTAAGTTCTCAGCTTCGCCCTGTCGAAACAGAGCTAACCGGTCCCCTTAACGTTCCAGCACCGGGCAGGCGTCAGTCCGTATACATCGCCTTACGGCTTCGCACGGACCTGTGTTTTTAGTAAACAGTCGCTTCTCGCTGGTCTCTGCGGCCACCCCCAGCTCACGGAGTAAATCCGATCACCAGACGTGGCCCCCCTTCTCCCGAAGTTACGGGGGCATTTTGCCGAGTTCCTTAACCATAGTTCACCCGAACGCCTCGGTATTCTCTACCTGACCACCTGAGTCGGTTTAGGGTACGGGCCGCCATGAAACTCGCTAGAGGCTTTTCTCGACAGCATAGGATCATCCACTTCACCACAATCGGCTCGGCATCAGGTCTCAGGCTTAATGCGTGACGGATTTGCCTATCACACGCCCTACACCCTTACCCCGGGACAACCACCGCCCGGGCTGGACTACCTTCCTGCGTCACCCCATCGCTTACCTACTACCACCTTGGGTCGACGGCTCCACCACTTTCCTTTCCCCGAAGGGTCCGGAACGGCTTCACGGCCTTAGCATTAATGGGCTCGATATTGGGCGTTTCAAAGCGGGTACCGGAATATCAACCGGTTGTCCATCGACTACGCCTGTCGGCCTCGCCTTAGGTCCCGACTTACCCTGGGCAGATCAGCTTGACCCAGGAACCCTTAGTCAATCGGCGCACACGTTTCTCACGTGTGTATCGCTACTCATGCCTGCATTCTCACTCGTGAACCGTCCACAACTCGCTTCCGCGGCTGCTTCACCCGGCACACGACGCTCCCCTACCCATCACAGTCCCCGTTGGGGGTATGTACTGCAATGACACGACTTCGGCGGTACGCTTGAGCCCCGCTACATTGTCGGCGCGGAATCACTTGACCAGTGAGCTATTACGCACTCTTTCAAGGGTGGCTGCTTCTAAGCCAACCTCCTGGTTGTCTCTGCGACTCCACATCCTTTCCCACTTAGCGTACGCTTAGGGGCCTTAGTCGATGCTCTGGGCTGTTTCCCTCTCGACCATGGAGCTTATCCCCCACAGTCTCACTGCCGCGCTCTCACTTACCGGCATTCGGAGTTTGGCTAAGGTCAGTAACCCGGTAGGGCCCATCGCCTATCCAGTGCTCTACCTCCGGCAAGAAACACACGACGCTGCACCTAAATGCATTTCGGGGAGAACCAGCTATTACGGAGTTTGATTGGCCTTTCACCCCTAACCACAGGTCATCCCCCAGGTTTTCAACCCTGGTGGGTTCGGTCCTCCACGAAGTCTTACCTCCGCTTCAACCTGCCCATGGCTAGATCACTCCGCTTCGGGTCTTGAGCGTGCTACTGAATCGCCCTATTCGGACTCGCTTTCGCTACGGCTTCCCCACACGGGTTAACCTCGCAACACACCGCAAACTCGCAGGCTCATTCTTCAAAAGGCACGCAGTCACGAGATACAGCAAGCTGTATCCGACGCTCCCACGGCTTGTAGGCACACGGTTTCAGGTACTATTTCACTCCGCTCCCGCGGTACTTTTCACCATTCCCTCACGGTACTATCCGCTATCGGTCACCAGGGAATATTTAGGCTTAGCGGGTGGTCCCGCCAGATTCACACGGGATTTCTCGGGCCCCGTGCTACTTGGGTGTCTCTCAAACGAGCCGTACAGATTTCAGCTACGGGGGTCTTACCCTCTACGCCGGACCTTTCGCATGTCCTTCGCCTATCCATACGGTTTCTGACTCGTCTCACAGCCGGCAGACTGTGAAAGAGAGATCCCACAACCCCGCATGCGCAACCCCTGCCGGGTATCACACGCATACGGTTTGGCCTCATCCGGTTTCGCTCGCCACTACTCCCGGAATCACGGTTGTTTTCTCTTCCTGAGGGTACTGAGATGTTTCACTTCCCCTCGTTCCCTCCACATGCCCTATGTGTTCAGGCATGGGTGACAGCCCATGACGACTGCCGGGTTTCCCCATTCGGAAACCCCCGGATCAAAGCCTGGTTGACGGCTCCCCGGGGACTATCGTGGCCTCCCACGTCCTTCATCGGTTCCTGGTGCCAAGGCATCCACCGTGCGCCCTTAAAAACTTGGCCACAGATGCTCGCGTCCACTGTGTAGTTCTCAAACAACGACCAGCCACCCATCACACACCGCCAAAGCGATGCTTTACTGGGGCCGGCATCCTCGAAGATACGAACCTTACGGCCGTACCCTCAGACACCCAACAACGTGCCAAGCACAGTCCGTTCCTCGAATCCCGTTTTCCACGCCGAAGCAGTACTAACGATCTCGCGTCACTGACTGTGCCAACTAATCAACGTTCCACCCATGAGCTGACCGTGCAGAACGTTTGCCTGCAATCGGTACTGTGCTCCTTAGAAAGGAGGTGATCCAGCCGCACCTTCCGGTACGGCTACCTTGTTACGACTTCGTCCCAATCGCCAGTCCCACCTTCGACAGCTCCCTCCCACAAGGGGTTGGGCCACCGGCTTCGGGTGTTACCGACTTTCGTGACGTGACGGGCGGTGTGTACAAGGCCCGGGAACGTATTCACCGCAGCAATGCTGATCTGCGATTACTAGCAACTCCGACTTCATGGGGTCGAGTTGCAGACCCCAATCCGAACTGAGACCGGCTTTTTGAGATTCGCTCCGCCTCGCGGCATCGCAGCTCTTTGTACCGGCCATTGTAGCACGTGTGCAGCCCAAGACATAAGGGGCATGATGACTTGACGTCGTCCCCACCTTCCTCCGAGTTGACCCCGGCGGTCTCCTGTGAGTCCCCATCACCCCGAAGGGCATGCTGGCAACACAGGACAAGGGTTGCGCTCGTTGCGGGACTTAACCCAACATCTCACGACACGAGCTGACGACAGCCATGCACCACCTGTATACCGACCACAAGGGGGGCACTATCTCTAATGCTTTCCGGTATATGTCAAGCCTTGGTAAGGTTCTTCGCGTTGCGTCGAATTAAGCCACATGCTCCGCTGCTTGTGCGGGCCCCCGTCAATTCCTTTGAGTTTTAGCCTTGCGGCCGTACTCCCCAGGCGGGGAACTTAATGCGTTAGCTGCGGCACCGACGACGTGGAATGTCGCCAACACCTAGTTCCCAACGTTTACGGCGTGGACTACCAGGGTATCTAATCCTGTTCGCTCCCCACGCTTTCGCTCCTCAGCGTCAGTAATGGCCCAGAGATCCGCCTTCGCCACCGGTGTTCCTCCTGATATCTGCGCATTTCACCGCTACACCAGGAATTCCGATCTCCCCTACCACACTCTAGCCTGCCCGTATCGGATGCAGACCCGGGGTTAAGCCCCGGGCTTTCACACCCGACGTGACAAGCCGCCTACGAGCTCTTTACGCCCAATAATTCCGGACAACGCTTGCGCCCTACGTATTACCGCGGCTGCTGGCACGTAGTTAGCCGGCGCTTCTTCTGCAGGTACCGTCACTTTCGCTTCTTCCCTGCTGAAAGAGGTTTACAACCCGAAGGCCGTCATCCCTCACGCGGCGTCGCTGCATCAGGCTTTCGCCCATTGTGCAATATTCCCCACTGCTGCCTCCCGTAGGAGTCTGGGCCGTGTCTCAGTCCCAGTGTGGCCGGTCGCCCTCTCAGGCCGGCTACCCGTCGTCGCCTTGGTAGGCCATTACCCCACCAACAAGCTGATAGGCCGCGGGCTCATCCTTCACCGCCGGAGCTTTTAACCAGCTCCCATGCGGAAGCCGGTGTTATCCGGTATTAGACCCCGTTTCCAGGGCTTGTCCCAGAGTGAAGGGCAGATTGCCCACGTGTTACTCACCCGTTCGCCACTAATCCACCCCGAAGGGCTTCATCGTTCGACTTGCATGTGTTAAGCACGCCGCCAGCGTTCGTCCTGAGCCAGGATCAAACTCTCCGTGAATGTTTACCCGTAATCGGGTGACACTCGCGTTGAGCGGGACAGTCATGCCGGAATATGGCCGACCGTCCACAGCGTCCTCGCTGTGTATGTTGCCTACTCGCCACAAGGGCCAGCAGGACTTTCAAAGGAACCTCGCCATCCGAAGATGGACGGGGTATCAACTAATCTGGCGTTGATTTTTGGCACGCTGTTGAGTTCTCAAGGTGCGGACGCTTCCTTCGTTCCTGTTTCCAGGCCCTCCGGGCGCTTCCTTCGTTTCCAGCTTAGCAGATCCGATTTCCGTTTCTGCCACCCGCTGGAGCGGGCTGCTGGGGCAGGAATTCGCTTTTCGCGTTTTCCGTTCCCGGCGGGGTTGAACATTACCAGGCTTTCTCGGTCCCCCTGACCACTCCGTCTGCGAGCACGCAGAGGTGTAGACCACTGGGGTTAGGATCTGGCTTGATAGGTGCTGCCGACCCGCGACTCAAGGCCGCGTTGGGGTCAGGCAGGAGTACGACAGTACATCCCACCGTCAGTAGAGGCAAATCCTTCCGGTAGTCCCTAGCTCCGCACAACAGGTACGTCTCGTGCGGAACCGGGACTTCCTATGACATACGCTTCAGAACAGTACGCCGTCCAGGACAGGTAGTGACGGCGCCACACAATCTCCGCCCCTGGGAGGCTTCCCATGACAACCGTGACGTCGCCGCTTGCTGGACGCGCCATCGGTCTCGCCGCAGTTCCCGACCCGGTCTTCGCCGGTGCGATGGTCGGGCCCGGAACCGCCATCGATCCCGTACGTGAGCCCTCGGAGGCCGTCTCCCCTCTCGACGGGGTCATCGTCTCCATGCACCCGCACGCCTTCGTCGTCGTGGACGACGAAGGACACGGTGTGCTGGTCCACCTCGGCATCGACACCGTCCAGCTCAACGGCGAGGGCTTCGAGCTGCTCGCGAACAAGGGTGACCGGGTGACGCGCGGACAGGCCGTCGTCCGGTGGAACCCCGCCGCGGTCGAGGCCGCCGGCAAGTCCCCCATCTGTCCCGTCGTGGCCCTGGAGGCCGGTGCGGACTCGCTGTACGACCTCGTCGAGGACGGCGACGTGAAGGCCGACGACGTGCTCTTCGGCTGGCGCTGAGCCGGTCCGTCCTCGTGACGACCGCGAGTTCGACATTCAACGCGGCGGCCGGGGCCGTCGCTCAATCGGAGACGGGTGAGATGGAGACAACGCTGCGAGGCGTCGGCGTCAGCCACGGAGTGGCGATCGGCGAGGTCCGGCACATGGGTACGGCGGTCCTGGAGCCGCCGGCCAAGCAGATCCCGGCGGACGAGGCGGAGCGCGAACAGGGGCGCGCCCGCCAGGCCGTCGAGGCTGTGGCCGCGGACCTCAATGCCCGGGGCAACCTGGCCGGTGGTGAGGCCCAGGCGGTGCTGGAGGCCCAGGCGATGATCGCCCAGGACCCGGAGCTCATCGCCGACGTCGACCGCCGGATCGCGGTCGGCAGCACGGCCGAGCGCGGTATCTACGACGCCTTCTCGCACTATCGCGAGCTGCTCGCCGGGGCCGGCGAGTACATGGCGGGCCGGGTCGCGGACCTGGACGACGTGCGGAACCGGATCGTGGCGCGGCTGCTCGGCGTGCCGATGCCGGGTGTGCCGGACAGCGACGAGCCGTACGTACTGATCGCGCGGGATCTGGCGCCCGCCGACACGGCGCTGCTCGACCCGACGCTGGTGCTCGGGTTCGTCACGGAGGAGGGCGGTCCGACCAGCCACAGCGCGATCCTCGCGCGGGCGCTGGGCGTGCCGGCCATCGTGGCTCTGCCGGGCGCGGGTGAGCTGGCCGAGGGCACGCTCATCGCGGTCGACGGTTCCACCGGTGAGCTCTTCGTGGACCCGAGCGAGGAGAAGAAGGCGGAGCTGACGAAGGCGGCCGCCGAGCGCAAGGCCGCGCTGGCCACGTCCAGTGGTCCGGGCGCGACCTCCGACGGTCACAAGGTGCCGCTGCTCGCGAACGTCGGCGGTCCCGCGGACGTGCCGGCGGCGGTAGAGGCCGGTGCCGAGGGCGTCGGTCTGTTCCGTACGGAGTTCCTCTTCCTGGACGACAGCAAGAAGGCGCCGTCCGAGGAGAAGCAGTTCGAGGCGTACCGCAAGGTGCTGGAGGCGTTCCCCGAGGGCCGTGTGGTCGTGCGGGTGCTCGACGCGGGCGCCGACAAGCCGCTGGACTTCCTGACGCCGGTGGACGAGCCGAACCCGGCGCTCGGTGTGCGGGGTCTGCGGTCGCTGCTCGACCACCCGGAGGTGCTGCGGACGCAGCTGACCGCGCTGGCGAAGGCGGCCGAGGGGCTGCCGGTGTACCTCGAGGTCATGGCTCCGATGGTGGCCGACCGTACGGACGCGAAGGCGTTCGCCGACGCGTGCCGTGAGGCGGGGCTGCGGGCGAAGTTCGGTGCGATGGTCGAGATTCCCTCGGCCGCGCTGCGGGCGCGCTCGATCCTGCAGGAGGTCGAGTTCCTGTCGCTCGGCACGAACGACCTGGCGCAGTACACCTTCGCGGCCGACCGTCAGGTCGGTGCGGTGTCCCGGCTGCAGGACCCGTGGCAGCCGGCGCTGCTCGACCTGGTGGCGCTGTCCGCCGAGGCGGCCAAGGCCGAGGGCAAGAGCTGTGGTGTCTGTGGCGAGGCCGCCTCGGATCCGCTGCTCGCGTGTGTGCTGACCGGTCTGGGGGTCACCTCCCTGTCGATGGGTGCGGCGTCGATCCCGTACGTGCGGGCGACGCTCGCGAAGTACACGCTGGCGCAGTGCGAGCGGGCCGCGGCCGCGGCGCGTGCCGCGGACACGGCGCACGAGGCGCGGCTGGCCGCGCAGGCGGTGCTGTCCGGGGAGTGATCCCCGAGGTGCTCGATGAAGGGGCTTTCCGTCACCTGGTGGCGGGGAGCCCCTTCCTCGTGTCCGGGATCAGTGGTGGGTGGTCCAGTCGTCGTCGGGGTCGGGGGCGAGGGGGTGGCCGGCGCGGTACTCGACGCCCGGTTCCGGGGAGAGCGGTTCGCCGGTGCGCGCGTCGGTGCAGTAGGCGGCGAAGACCTCGGCCTCGGTGAGGGGGGTCAGGGTGCTGAGGGTGAGGCGCCAGCCGTGGAGCCGGTCGGGGGTGCCGGGGGTGGTGGTGCGCAGGACGATGCCGCCGGGTGCGGCGAGAGCGATGCCGGCGGCGAGTACGGCGGTGAACTCCGGTCCTGTGGCGTCCTCGGGGGGTGTGGTGCCGTGCGTGTGGTGGAGGACGGCGAGGAGCTGGTCGTCGGCGGCCCGGACGCTGCAGACGAGGTGGTGGGTGCCGGGGCCCGCGGCTTCGAGGAGTCGTGCGAGCAGGCGGGCCGCCCGCTCGTAGGCGGCTGTGCCGATGTCCCTGCCGCAGCCGGCGCAGTCGCCCGCGGTGGCCAGGACGGTGGTGGCGTACTCCCAGGTGGCCTGGCGGACAGCGGTGTCGACGAGCTCGGGGAGGAGGGTGGTGAGGGGCTGGCCGGTGTAGGTGACGCGGGCGCCGGTGGCGGCCAGGTGGGCGGTGAAGTGGCTGCGGCTCGTGGGGTGGTCGGGGTCGGTGCCGGTCTCGGCGCACCAGGCCGCGTACTCCTCGGGGTCGAAGAGGGTGACGGTGGTGTGGCCGCCCTGGGTGGCGAGGGTCCTGAGGAGGGCTTCGACCTGCCGGAGGTAAGTGGCGTGGTCGTCGAAGGCGAAGGTGCGGTACCGGCGCATGGCGGCGAAGTCCTGCTCGTCGGCGAGGAGGCCGACGGTGCTGGGGACCTCGCGGCGCAGGGCGCGGCGGAGGTGTGCGGTGGTGGTTCCGGTGCGTGTCATGTCTCCCCCTGGTGACGCTCCGATCAGTGCTCACTCACCGTAACCTTCGGCACTGACAGTGACGGTTCGGTGAGGCGTCGGCGGACGAGCCGGTTCTGGGCGGCGGTGGTGGCGACCAGGGCGGCGCCGAGGAGGGGCCATGCGAGGGGGCCCGCGGAGACGAGGCCGGTCATGAGGAGGGGGCCCGCGAAGCGCTGGGTGGACTGGGCGAGGCCGTGGACTCCGAGGTAGGCGCCCTGGGCGTCGTCGGGCGCGAGGGCCACGGAGATCTCCCAGGACACGATGGTGTGGATCATCTCGGCGAAGGTCAGGGCGACGGTGGCCGTGACGAGGGCGGTGATCGCGAGGGTGCCGCCGTCCACGGCGGAGACGGCGAGGGCGAGAGTGCCGACGGTGAAGAGGCCGGCGAGGGGGCCGAAGAGGCGGCGGGCGGCGTCGGTGGTGGTGCCGAAGCGGGAGAGCGGGACCTGGAAGAGGACGACGAGGGCGCTGTTGACGACCATCAGGAGCGGCGCGAGGCCGACGGGGGCGTCGGTGGCGTGGACGATCCAGAGCGGCAGGGCGACCTGGAGGATCGAGTCGTGGAGGAAGAAGACGGCCTCGCCGGTGGTGAAGGCGAGGAAGCCGCGGTCGCGCCAGGGGTTGGAGGGCTTGGTCGTGGGGGCCGGGTCGGTGGAGGCGGCGGCGACTCGGGAGGCCGCGGGGGCGGGGGGTTCCGCACAGCGGAGGGTGAGGGCGGCCATCACGAGGTAGGACAGCGCGTCGCCCACGAGCAGGAGGTGGAAGGCGGTGGTGGAGCCGACGGCGAGTGCGGCGGCGGCGCCGAGTCCGCCGAGGGTCCAGCCGATGTTGGAGGTGGTGCGGTTGATGGCCTGGTAGCGGACGCGGTCGGGGCCGGCGACGCGGGCGGCGTAGAGCTTGGTGAGGACGTTGGTGGCGCGGTCGGGGAGGGCGCCGGCGGCGGAGAAGAGGACGAGCAGGAGGTAGTTGTCGGTGGTGAGGAGGGCGAGGAGGGCGGCGGCGCGGAGGAGCTGGGTGCAGATGATGACGCGGACGAGGGGGAAGCGGTCGGCGAGTCGGCCCCCGAGCGGGGCGCCGGCGATGCCCGCGGCTCCGGAGAGGGCGATGAGGAGGCCGACCTGGCCGAGGCCGAGGCCGGTGACGTAGGTGAAGTAGAGGGCCATGGCCGTGGACCAGAGTCCGGTGCCGCACTTGTCGATGAAGCCGATGAGGAGCATGCGGCGGCCGTCGGTGCCGCCGGGGATGCGGTCCTTGAAGGGCGGTCGGTCGGGTCGGGTGGTGCTGCGGCTCATGGGTCCCCCTTGCGAACTGCTTTGTATTGATACATAATTGATTACGTGGCAGCACAATATGCGATCGAAGGGGCGACGGCCAAGGGGATTGCCGCGTCCGTGGAGCGGGGCGTGTCCGAGGGCGGGCTCGCCCCGGGCGACGCCCTCCCCCCGGTGCGGCGGCTCGCCGACGAGCTCGGGGTGAGTCCGGGGACCGTCGCGACGGCCTACAAGGAGCTGCGGCAGCGGGGGCTTGTCGTCACCCGTGGCCGGGGCGGGACGGTGGTGGCGGAGGTGCCGTCGGCCGTCTCGCGGCGCCCCCCGCGCGTGCCCGCAGGCCTGGTGGACCTGTCCACCGGGTTTCCGGACCCGGCCTTCCTGCCCGTACTGCGGCCCCCGGCGGCCGTCGACCCGGTCTACGGCTCCCATCGCGCCGCGCCCCGGCTCGCGCACCTGGAGGAGCTGACCAGGGCGTGGTTCGAGCGGGACGGGGTGTCGGCGGAGCACGTGACGTTCGCGCACGGCGCCCTCGACTGCATCGCGCGGCTCCTCTCGACGGAGCTGCGGCCCGGGGACGCCGTGGCGGTGGAGGATCCCGGGTTCCACCATGTGCTCGACCTGGTGCCCGCGTTGGGCCTGCGGGCGGTCCCGGTGGCCGTCGACGAGGAGGGGCTCGTACCGGAGTCGCTGCGCGCGGCGCTGCGCGGCGGGGTGCGCGCGGTGGTGTGCAGCCCGCGCGGCCAGTGTCCGACCGGGGCCTTCTTCACGCGCGCGCGGAGGGACGAACTGGTGGCGGTGCTCCGGGAGTTCCCCGAGGTGCTCGTCGTGGAGGACGATCACAACGCGGAGGTCGGCGGAGCCGCGGCGTACACGCTCGCGGCGGCGGGGCTCGAACGGTGGGCGCAGGTGCGGACCGCGTCGAAGCACCTGGGCATCGACCTGCGCTGGGCCGGGGTCGCGTGCGACGCGGTGACTCTGGCGCGGCACGACCGCCGGATGGTGATGACCTCGGGCTGGGTCAGTCACGTCCTGCAGGAGACGGCGGCCGCCCTGTTCGCCGACGAGGCGGTACGGAACCTGGTGGCGGCGGGCGAGGCGGCGTACGCGGAGCGGCGCACGGCGCTGATCGGCGCGCTGGGCGCGTACGGGATCCGCGCGGTCGGGGCGAGCGGTCTGAACGTGTGGGTGCCCGTGCGGGACGAGTCCGCTGTGGTCAACGGCCTGCGGACGCAGGGCTGGTGGGTCGCGGCCGGGGCGCGGTTCCGCGTCGCGGCCCCGCCGGCCGTGCGGATCACGACGGCGAGGCTCGCGCCCGCGGACGCCATGCGGCTGGCGGCGGACTTCGCCGAGGTCCTGGGGGACGCTCAGGCGACGTACGGCGGCTGAGCGTCGAGGTGCCGGATCCTCGGGGGCGGCACGTCTGTCGTGACCCGGGTCGCCGCAGTCCGGCGTGTGGTCCAGGTCACGGGAACCCCGGCGAACCAGCGCCCAGTGCGTTGTGTGGAATCACCTATGAGAGATCGTTTCCGCGCCGGGGACCCCGCGGCGCTCGGAGAGGCGTACGACGAGCACGCACGCGTGCTGTACCACTACGCCTACCGGGTGTGCGGGGACCGGGCGGCGGCGGAGGACGTCGTGTCCTCCGCCTTCCTGGAGGCCTGGCGCTGTCGCGGGAAGGTGCACGCCGACGGCGGCAGCCTGCGCCCGTGGCTCCTCGGCATCGCGACCAACATCATGCGCGGCGCCGCCCGCGAGGCGCGCCGGCGGGACGCCGCGCTCGCCAGGATCCCCGAGCGCGGGGTCATGCCCGACTTCGCCGACGACGTCCTCGCCCGGATGACGGACGGGGAGCAGATCCGCGCCGCCCGCGTCGCGCTGGGCCGGCTCAAGCGGCGCGAGCGCGAGGTCTTCACGCTCGTGGTGTGGGCCGGTCTGGACTACGCCTCGGCCGGGGAGGCGCTGGGGGTGCCGGTCGGCACCGTCCGCTCGCGGCTGTCCCGGGCCCGTGAACGGCTCCGGAAGCTCGCCGAGGCGGAGCTGCGCGCGGGCCGGCGCCGGGAGCGGTCGTCGGCCGCCGCCGTCCGCTCGGCCGGGCGGCGCGCTCCTGACGGCTCGGGAGGCCCGGATCGCGGGGCGCGCCCGGGTCCGGACGGCGCGGCCCCCGGGCACCCTGCTCCCGCCACCGACCCCCTGGCGGTACCGGACCTCGGATCCGGTGCCCTCGCACAGTCGGGCGCCATGCCCGGGCCCGCCGCGTGGGCGGGCGTCCCCTCGCTCGCCGCCCCCTTCGCGGACGCGGGGACCGAGCCGGTCGGCTCGCCCGGTTCCGCGCGCGGTCCCCTCGTCGTACCCGGCGCCGTCACCACCCGCTCGACCGTCCGCCCGGGCCTCGCGCCCCGACCGACCCAGGAGAACCAGGCATGAACGCCTCCGCACCCCGCCCGCACGCCGACGCGGACGAGCTCCTGCGTGCCGAGCTCACCGAGCTGCTGCCCCCTCCCCCGGTCCCCGATCTGACGGCCGAGCGGAACCAGGACCTCAGGCACGCCGTCCTGCGGACCGCCCTGGGCACCGGGGACGGCGCGACCGTCCGCCCGGTGCGTGCGCGCCGGCCGCGCCAGGGGCTCCGGCTCAGCTGGATCGTCGCGCCGATGGCCGCCTGCGCGGTGGTCGCCGGTGTCGCCGTACTCGCGCCCCAGGACGGACCCACCGGGTCCCCCGGCCGTGTCACGGCCGGGCAGTCCGCCTCGCCCGAGGCCGTGCGGATCCTGTCCGGTGCCGCGCTCGCCGCGGCCTCCGCTCCCGCGCCGGCCGTCCGGCCCGGTCAGTACGTGTACGTCAGGAGCCTCGTCGCCCACGCGGGACGCGACGCGTCCGGCAGTCCCGCCACGCTGCCGCCCGCGCACCGGCGGGAGGTGTGGCTCTCCGTCGACGGCAACCGTCCGGGGCTGCTGCGCGAACCCGGTGCCGCCGACACGGAGCTCGGCGCCGAGGCGCCCGTGTACGAGCTGGACGGTCCCGGGGCCACGCCCCGGAAGACCACCATGGCGACGTCGCCGCCCTCGGTCACGAACCCGACCCACGCGTACGTGGCGGCTCTCCCGACGGATCCGGAGGTGCTGCTGCGCCTGATCCAGGACCAGACGCGCGCGGGCGAGGGCGACGCCGACCAGCGGGCGTTCACCGCGATCGGGACCCTGCTCGCCGAGACGTGGGCCCCTCCGAAGGTCACCGCCGCGCTGTACGGGGCGGCGGCGCGGATCCCCGGGGTGACCGTGCTGCCGTCCGCGAAGGACGCGGCCGGTCGCGAGGGCGTCGCCGTGGCCCGTACCGCACACGGCGAGCAGACTCAGTGGATCTTCGACCGGACGACGTCGGCGTTCCTCGGTGAGCGCACCGTCCTCACCGGGTCCACCTCGGCCGGCCGGGCCGGGACGGTCCTCGGGGTCTCGGCGGTGCTCGCCAAGGGCGCGGCCGCGGCGCCCGGCGAGCTGCCGAAGGACTGACCCGGGGCACACCGCGGGGGCCCGTCGATCCGGTCGGATCGACGGGCCCCCGTCATGACGGGGTCTAGCGGCGGCGCTCGGCCGCGAGCCTCTCGTAGAAGTGGAGCAGGCCGAGGTCGTCGACCGAGCCGGCGTTGACGGCCTTGGCCAGCGGGGTGCCCTGGAGGAGGCGCTTCACCGGGACCTCGATGCGCTTGCCGGTGAGGGTGTGCGGGACGCCCGGGACCTCGATGATCTCGTCGGGGACGTGACGCGGGGAGAGCTCCGCGCGGATCGTCCGCTTGATGCGGTCGATCAGGTCGTCGTCCAGGGCGACGCCTTCCACGAGGTGCACGAAGAGCGGCATCCAGTACCCGCCGTCCGGTTCCTCCAGGCCGATGACCAGGGACTCGCGGATCTCGGGGAGGCGTTCGACGGCCTCGTAGATGTCGGCGCTCCCCATCCGGACGCCCTGGCGGTTCAGGGTGGAGTCGGAGCGGCCGTGGATCACGACCGAGCCGTGGTCCGTGATCGTGATCCAGTCGCCGTGGCGCCAGACGCCGGGGAACATCTCGAAGTAGCTGTCGCGGTAGCGGCTGCCGTCGGGGTCGTTCCAGAAGTGGATCGGCATGGACGGCATGGGGTTCGTGACGACGAGTTCGCCGACCTCGCCGATCAGGGGCTTCCCGGAGGGGTCCCACGACTGGAGGTCGGTGCCGAGGCCCGCCGCCTGGAGCTCACCGATGTGGACGGGGAGCGTGGGGACGGCGCCGGCGAAGCAGGAGCAGACGTCGGTGCCGCCGCTGACGGAGGCGATCCAGAGGTTGTCGCGGACCTCGTCGTGGAGCCAGCGGAAGCCGTCGGGGGGCAGCGGGGAACCGGTGGTGGCGACGCACTTCACGGCGGAGAGGTCGAAGTCCCGGCCGGGGTGGACGTCCGCCTTGGCGCAGGCCATCACGTACGCGGCGGAGGTGCCGTAGAGGGTGGCCCCGGTGCGTTCGGCGACCCGCCACTGGGCCGCGGTGTCGGGGTAGCCGGGGCTGCCGTCGTACAGCACGACGGTCGTGCCGGTGAGGAGCCCGGAGACGAGGAAGTTCCACATCATCCAGCCGGTGGACGTGTACCAGAAGAACACGTCCTCGGGGCCGAGGTCGCAGTGCAGGCCCAGCTGCTTGACGTGCTCGACGAGGATGCCGCCCTGGGACTGGACGATCGCCTTCGGCAGTCCGGTCGTGCCGGAGGAGTACAGGACCCACAGCGGGTGCGAGAACGGCACCTGTTCGTAGACCGGCTCGACGTCGGCGGCGACCAGGTCGTCCCAGGCGAGGGTGCCCTCGGGGGCGGGGGTGCCGAGGAGCGGGATGTGGACGACGGCGCGGAGGGTGGGGAGCTCGGCGCGCAGTTCGGTGACGGTGTCGCGGCGGTCGTGCTCCTTGCCTCCGTAGCGGTAGCCGTCGACGGTGAACAGGACGACCGGCTCGACCTGCTGGAAGCGGTCGAGGACGCTGCGGGCGCCGAAGTCCGGGGCGCAGGAGGTCCACACGGCGCCGACGGCGGCGGTGGCGAGGAGCGCGACGACGGACTGCGGGACGTTGGGCAGGTAGCCGCTCACGCGGTCGCCCGGGTTCACTCCGAGGGCGCGCAGCTCGGCGGCGAGGGAGCCGACCTGGCGGCGGAGCTCGCCCCAGGTGGTCGGCGTGGGGTCATGTGTCTCGTCCACATGGAGCAGGGCCGTGTCATGGGGCCGCTCGGTGGCGGCGCGCAGGGCGTGCTCGGCGTAGTTGAGGGTGGCTCCGGGGAACCAGTCGGCGCCCGGCATGGAGCGGTCGCCGAGGACCCGCTCGTACGGGGTGGAGAAGCGGAGGTCGAACCACTCGACGACGGCCTGCCAGAAGGCTTCGAGTTCCTCGACCGACCAGCGGTGGAGCGCCGCGTACCCGCCGTCGGCGGGGGCTCCGTGGTGCTCGGCGGCCCAGGCCTGGAAGCGGGTGACGGCGGCCGTGGCGATGCGTTCGTCGTCCGGCTGCCAGAGGGGCTCGGTCGGCGCTGCGGATGTCATTGGGGCGGCTCCCTGGCTGTACGCGGGTCTGCGTGTGTCTCGCGCACGTGCTGGGGTGTGCGCGTGACGCGGCTGACAGGACGATGCCATGTGATCGTCTTTCGCACCAGGTCTGCCCGCCCATGGTCGGGCAGTTGAACATGTGCTCCCACCACGGGTGAACGGCAGCTGAACGGAGCCCGTTCGGCCTCGGGCGGGTGGCAGGGTGAGCTGCATGAACGGTCGGGAACTGCTGCGTTCGATGAAGGTGTTCGGTTCGGCGCAGGGCTTGCGTGTGGTGCGGTCGGCGTGGCGGCAGCGCCGTACGGACGCGTGGGGGCTGCCGCCCCGGGGGCCGGAGCGGGCCAGGGTGCCGGGGCTCGCGGTGGACGCGGAGGCGGCCCCGGGCGGCGGGACCGTCCGGTTCGCCCGGTCTTCGCTCCGGATCCGCGTGTCGTCGGGCGGCACGGTGTTCTGGGCGTGGGACGGGGCCGGTCCGCTCCCCTCGTACGCGCTGGCCGGCGAGGCACCCGACCCGGATCCGCGGGCCTCGCTCGAACCCGACACCGACGGCGGCTGGCGGATCGTGTCGGAGCGGGTGACGGTGACGGTCTCCCGGCACGGGGCGGTGGAGCTCCGGACGCCGGGCGGGGTCATGCTCCGCCGGGACCTGCCGCCGCGCTGGTGGGAGCCGGTGGCGGGGCGGGGGGACGAGGACGGGGCGGTGGCGCCGGGCACCGCGCGCTGGGTGCAGCGCAGTGAGGTGCCGGCCGACGCGCGGTTCTTCGGGCTCGGCGGGCGGTCGGCGGGGCCGCGCCTGCGGGACGGGTCGTACCGGCTGTGGAACACCGATCCCAAGGGCCGGTTCGGGCCCGGGGACGATCCGCTCTACATCACCATGCCCGTCCAGTTCGTGGTCTCCGACGCGGGCACGCACCTGGCGTTCCACGACAACTCCTGGGACGGCCGGGTGACCCTGGCCGAGGGCGAGGAGGGCGCCGGGTCCGGGCACGACCGGCCGGGGACCAGCGAGGTGCGGATGGCGGGCGGGCCGCTGCGCTGCTGGGTGGTCGTCGGCACCCCCGCGCGCGTCCTGCACGGCTGGGCGGCGCTGACGGGCGCGCCCGCGCTCCCGCCGTCCTGGGCGCTCGGCCCGCAGCACGCGCGCTGGGGCTTCGGCAGCGCGCGGGAGGTGCGCCGGGTGGTGGCCGGGTACCGGGAGCGGGGGCTGCCGCTGTCCGCCGTGCACCTGGACATCGACCACTTCGACGGGCACCGGGTGTTCACGGTCGACCGGGAGCGGTTCCCCGATCTGCCGGGGCTCGCGGAGGAGCTGCGGGAGCAGGGCATACGTCTGGTGTCGATCGTGGACCCGGCGGTGAAGGCGGAGCCGGGCGACCCGGTCCACGACGCCGGCTCGGCGGTGGACGCCTTCGTCAGGGACGCGCGGGGGCGGGTGGTGCGCGGGGTGGTGTGGCCCGGCGAGTGCGCCTACCCGGACTTCACCGATCCGGCGGTACGGGAGTGGTGGGGCGGTCTGTACGAGGAGCGGCTGCGGCAGGGCTTCTCCGGGGTGTGGCACGACATGAACGAACCGGTGTCCTTCGTGCCCTTCGGTGACCCGACGCTGCCCCGATCGGCCCGGCACGCGCTGGAGGGGCGGGGCGGCGACCACCGGGAGGCCCACAACGTCTACGGGCTCGCGATGGCCCGGGCCGGGTACGAGGGGCTGTGCCGGCTGCGGCCCGACGAGCGGCCGTTCCTCTTCTCGCGCTCCGGCTGGGCGGGCATGCAGCGGTACGGGGGCACCTGGTCCGGCGACGTGTCGACGGGGTGGCCGGGGCTGCGGGCCTCGCTCGCCCTCGTCCTCGGTCTGGGGCTGTGCGGGGTGCCCTACTCGGGGCCGGACGTGGGCGGTTTCGACGGCAGTCCGTCGCCGGAGCTGTTCCTGCGCTGGTACCAGCTGGGCGCGTGGCTCCCCCTGTTCCGCACGCACGCGGCGATCGACGCCGGGCGGCGCGAGCCGTGGGAGTTCGGTCCCGAGGTCCTGGAGCACGCGCGCGTGGCGCTGGCCGAACGGGAGCGGCTGCGCCCGTACTTCACGACGCTGTCCCGGCTGGCCCGGATGACGGGCGCGCCGTACGTGCGGCCGGTGTGGTGGGGGACGCCCGAGGACCGGGGGCTGCGGGACTGCGAGGACGCGTTCCTCCTCGGCGACGCGCTGCTCGTGGCGCCGGTCCTGACGCGGGGCGCGGACCGGCGGGCGGTGCTGCTCCCGCGGGGGCGCTGGTACGACACGGCGACGGGGCGGGCGTACGAGGGTCCGGGGCAGGTGCTGCTCGACGCGCCGCTGTCCCGGGTGCCGGTCCTGGCCCGGGCGGGCGCGGTGCTCCCCGTGCGGGGCGAGGGGGGCGAGGTGGTCCTCGAGGTGTGGGCGCCCGCCGCGGGGCGCACGGGCGGGGGTCTCGTCGTGCGGGACACGGGGGACGGCTGGGAGCCGGCCTCGATCGAGCGCTACCAGTCGCGGCTGGTGGACGGCCGGGTGGTGGTGGAGCTCGTCACGGACGAGGGGGTGGAGGAGGCAGGGCTGCCGGTGGTGGTGCGGGGGCTGTGAGCGGGGTGCGACCGGCCTCGGGGCCGGTCGCCTGTGGACGCCCTCGGTCCGCCCCGGGCCCGGTCACCCGTACGCGCCGTCGAACCACCTCCGTACCGCCTCCGTGTGGAGCGGGAAGGCCAGTTCCGCGGGTGCCGTGAGGACGTGGTGGCCGCTCGTCTCGTCCGTCGGGGTCGACGGCGGGAGCCGGTCGGCCGGGCGGGGCGGGAGGAGGCCGAAGAGGAGGAGGTGGCCGGCCGGGGAGCTCAGCGCGTCGGCGAGTCGGACCTCCTCGGCCGAGGCCGGGATGCCGGTCTCCTCGCGGAGTTCGCGGGCGACGGCGGAGCGCCAGTCCTCGCCGTGGTCGATGAACCCGCCGGGCAGCGCGACGCCGCCGCGCGCGGGCTCGATGGTGCGGGTGATGACGACCAGGCCCGTTCCCGTCGTGCCGGTGACGGGCAGGAGGGCGACCGCGACGGGCAGGGGGTTGCGGTAGGCGGTGTGTCCGCAGGCCGGGCAGGTGCGGGGCCAGCCGGCGTCGGGCAGGTGGGCGGCGCCGCAGGCGGAGCAGTAGGTGTCCTTCACGGCCCGACCGTATGCGATCGGCCTTTCCCGGCGCTGCCGGAACTGGTAGACGGGGCGCATGACAGGACTCGCAACCGCCCTCCGTACCCTCGCCGTCACGGCCGCGGCCGGGCTGCTCGCCGTCACCGGCGCCGTCGTCGCGCCCGCTCCCCCGGCCTCGGCCGCGCCGGAGCCCGAGGCACCGCGGGAGTTCGTGGCGCTGAGCTCCGTGGACCGGACGATCCTCCAGGAGATGCGCTACACGACCGCGCACAACTTCGTCGGCGAACCGGTCGACGGTTACCGGCAGCCGCTGTGCATCCTGACCCGCCCCGCGGCCGAGGCGCTGCACCGCGCGCAGCTGCGGCTCCTCGCGCGCGGGTACACGCTGAAGGTGTACGACTGCTACCGGCCGCAGCGGGCCGTGGACCACTTCGTGCGCTGGGCCAGGGACCTGGAGGACGAGCGGATGAAGGAGGAGTTCTATCCGCTCGTCGACAAGTCGAGGCTGTTCGCCGACGGTTACATCGCGGAGAAGTCCGGGCACAGCCGGGGTTCGACGGTGGACCTGACGATCGTGCGGCTGCCGGCGGTCCGCACGCGCGCGTACGTGCCGGGTGAGGAGCTCGTGGAGTGCTGGGCCCCGCGGGAGGAGCGGTTTCCGGACAACTCCGTGGACATGGGGACCGGGTACGACTGCTTCGACACCCGCTCGCACACCGACGACCCGCGGATCCAGGGCGCGCAGCGGGCGAACCGGCAGCTGCTGAAGGGCGCGCTCGCCGCGCAGGGGTTCGTGAACCTGCCCGAGGAGTGGTGGCACTTCACGTTCAGGCCGGAGCCGTTCCCGGACACGTTCTTCGACTTCCCTGTGGCGCGGAGGTCCGTGGCCGGGCATTGAGCCCTTCTCAGCACCGGCCTCCCGTGGCACACTTCCGACACACTTCTGACGGATCGTCAGTTCACGGGAGGCCCCGATGGCACGGACGCGCAGACCGGTGGTGGCCGGGTGGTTCACCGACGACACCGTTCCGGAGGCGGAGTTCCGGCTGCTCGGCACCCGTTGCACGGCCTGTACGTCGGTCTTCTTCCCGCGCGAGGACGACTGGTGCCGCAACCCGGGCTGCCCCGGCGGCGGCGAGCTGACCGAGGTCCCGCTCTCGCCCCGCGGCCGGGTCTGGTCGTACACCGACGGCCGGTACCGCCCGCCCGCCCCGTACGCCTCCGACCCGGACGCGCCCTGGGAGCCGTACACCCTGGTCGCGGTCGAGCTGGCGGCCGAGGCGATGGTGGTCCTCGGCCAGGCCGCACCCGGCGTGTCGACGGCTGACCTCGCCGTCGGGACGGAGGTCGAGGTGGTGCCGGGCGTCCTGAACGAGGACGACCTGCACACCTGGACCACCTGGAACTGGCGGCCCGTGGCACAGCGGCGGCAGGAGGAGCGGTCGTGAACGACATCGCCGTACTGGGGGCCGGGATGCACCCCTGGGGCAAGTGGGGCCGGAGCTTCGTCTCGTACGGGACGGCCGCCGCCCGCATCGCGCTCGCGGACGCCGGCCTGGAATGGTCGGACGTCGGCTCGGTCGTCGGCGCCGACACCATGCGGTGCGGATACCCGGGGTACGTGGCGGGGGCGACCTTCGCCCAGGCCCTCGGCTGGCAGGGGGCGCGCGTCACCAGCGTGTACGCCGCCTGCGCCTCGGGCGCCCAGGCCATCGGGACGGCCCGCGCCCAGATCCTGGCGGGCCTCGCGGACGTGGTCCTGGTCGTCGGCGCGGACTCGACGCCCAAGGGGTTCCTCGCCCCGGCCGGCGGCGAGCGGCCCGGCGACCCGGACTGGCTGCGGTTCCGGGTGCTCGGGGCGACCAACCCGGCGTACTTCGCGCTCTACGCCCGCCGCAGGATGGCGCTGTACGGCGACACGGCCGAGGACTTCGCCCAGGTGAAGGTGAAGAACGCGGCGGCCGGCGCGCTCAATCCACTGGCCCGGTACCGCGCGCGCGTGACGGCCGAGGAGGTCGCGGCCTCGCCCGTCGTCGCCGATCCGCTCCGGCTCCTCGACATCTGCGCCACCTCGGACGGGGGCGCCGCGCTCGTGCTGTCCAGCATGGAGTTCGCACGCCGGCACGGGCACCCCGACCCGGTCAGGATCAGGGCCGTGTCGACCGTCTCCCCCACGTACCCCAAGGCGGTCCTGGACCTCCCCGACATCGCGACCGACTCGGCGGCGGCCGTCGCCCCCGCCCCGCACACCTTCCGCGCCTCCATCGCCCGCGCCGCCTACGAGGAGGCGGGGATCGGGCCCGAGGACCTGTCCCTGGCGGAGGTGTACGACCTGTCCACCGCCCTGGAGCTGGAATGGTACGAGGACATCGGGCTCTGCGCCCCGGGCGAGGGCGCCAAGCTGGTGCGGGACGGCGCGACGGCCCTCGGCGGGCGTCTGCCGGTCAACACCAGCGGCGGCCTCGGCTCCTTCGGGGAGGCGGTGCCCGCCCAGGCCATCGCCCAGGTCTGCGAGCTGACCTGGCAGCTGCGCGGCACGGCGGGCGACCGGCAGGTGCCGGGGGCACGGGCCGGGATCACCGCGAACCAGGGCCTGTTCGGGCACGGTTCGGCGGTGGTGGCGGTGCGCTGACCACCGCCGGGCACCGCACCGTCAGACCGTGAACGCCGTCAGGTCGTGAACGCCGTCAGGTCGTGAACGCCGTCAGGTCGTGAACGCCGTCAGGTCGTGGCCCCGGTCGGGGTCCGGTCCGCGAGGACGAGGGCGTGCTGGACGACCGCCACGAGGACGTCCTTCACGGACTCGCGGTCCCGGGCGTCGCACATCAGAAGCTCCACCTCGGGGTCGAGGTCGAGCGCGCCGCGCACGCTCTCCGCGGGGAACCGCCGGGCGCCCTCGAAGCAGTTGACGGCCACCGTGAAGGGGATGCCGCGCCGCTCGAAGTAGTCGATGGCGGCGAAGCTGTCCTCCAGACGGCGGGTGTCCGCGAGGACGATCGCGCCCAGGGCTCCCTGGGCCAGCTCGTCCCACAGGAACCAGAAGCGGTCCTGCCCCGGCGTGCCGAAGAGGTAGAGGACGAGGTCCTCGCGCAGCGTGATCCGGCCGAAGTCCATCGCGACCGTGGTGGTCGTCTTGGTCTCGACGCCGTGCAGGTCGTCGACGGGCCGCCCCGCCTCGCTGAGGATCTCCTCGGTCCGCAGCGGCCTGATCTCGCTGACCGCGCCCACCAGCGTCGTCTTGCCGACCCCGAACCCGCCCGCGACGAGGATCTTCAGGGTCACCGGCTCGACGTAGGGCTTCTTGCGGCTAGAGCGCCCGAAGGCCATTGATCACCTCGCGAAGAATGCTCACGTCCGGCAGCTCGGCCGGCGGAACGGGGCGGGTCACATGGACGAGTTCGTCCTCGACGAGATCGCCGACCAGGACCCGGACCACCCCGACGGGGAGGTCGAGTCCGGCGGCGAGCTCGGCGATCGACTGGGGCTGCTCGGAGCAGCGCTCGACGATCTCCACGTGTTCCGGGGAGAGCGTCTGGTCCCGGCCGGGGTCGTCGGCGGCGGGCTCGGGGACGACCACCGCGATCAGGTCGAGCCGGTGGCGGGTGGCGGCGCTCGTCCGGCCGCGGGTCATCGCGTACGGACGGACCACCGGCCCGGCCTCGTCGTCGTACCAGCTGTGGTGTCCGGGGGTCAGGTCCCGCTTCCGCCGGTTCCGCTCGGCTTCGTCACTCATGCCGTCCCACTCACCCTCCCGAGGGCAGGCCGGTCCGGGGAGCCGTCGTGAGGTGGGCCCCGACCCGCTTCACCATCAGCGTCATCTCGTAGGCGACCTGGCCGACGTCCGAGTCGGCGTCCGCGAGCACCGCCAGGCAGCTGCCGTCGCCGGCGGCCGTGACGAAGAGGAAGGCGTCCTCCAGCTCGACGACCGTCTGACGGACCTTGCCCGCCTCGAAGTGGCGGCCGACGCCCTTGGCGAGGCTGTGGAAGCCGGACGCGACGGCGGCCAGGTGCTCGCCGTCCTCCCGGGTCAGGTCCTGGGAGGCACCGGTGGGGAGTCCGTCGCTGGAGAGCACCAGGGCCTTCCGGATGGACCCGACGCGCTGGACGAGCTCGTCGAGGAGCCAGTTCAGCTCGCCGTTTCCGTGGCCGTGTCCGGAGGTCGTGCTGGATGCTGCGGCGTTCGGTGCGGTCATCGACCGTCCCCCTCGGGTGTCGTTCCTGGTGCTGTCGGGTCGTCCGGCTCTGTGGTGTCCTGCCGGCCGCGCTGCCAGCCACGCTGCATGGCGGCCATGCGCGCGCGTACCTCCTCGGCGTCGCGTTCGAAGGAGTCGGGTCCGTCGGACGGTGCTCCGGTGCCCGTACGGGCGTCGGCGCGGGCTCCCGTACCGCGGCCCGCCTGGCTCTCGCTCTCGCGCAGCTGGGGCGCGAGGCTGGCCTGGCGGACGCGGCGGGGCAGGCCGCCGAACGGGTCCGGGCTCTCGGCCGGCCCGGGGCCTTCCGCCGGCACGGAACCCTCCGGTGGTACGGGGAAGAGGACGGGACCGGCTCCCGGGGCGGCCGACAGGCCGTGCCGGTCGTCCTGCGGGTGCCCGCGGTCCGGCTGGGGCTGGGAGCGGTCGGCCTGCGCGTGGGCACGGCCCGGCTGCGGGTGCGCGCGGTCGGCCGGCGCGTGGGCGCCGTCCGGGCCGTCGAGGCGTCGGCCGTGGTCCACGACGAGCGTCGGGGTGCGGCGGCGCGGCAGCGGCACGGGACCGAGGAGCGGGCCGCCGGCGGGCGTGTCCTGCTCGGCGCGGCCCGCCGTACGGTCCGGGGCCTGCTCGTGCTGCTCGCCGGCGGGCGCGAGCCCGGTGCGGCGCCGGTCGCGGGGGCGGAAGAGGCCGCCGCGCTCGCTGTCGCTGTCGAGGAGGTCGGCCGAACGGTCGAGGAGGACGTCGAAGTCCTCGGTGCCGAGCGGGGCCTCCAGCTCGACGGGGCCGTCCAGCGGGCCGGGGCCGGGGCCCTCGGTCACGTCGGGGACCTTCGTGAGGGCGGGCCGGCGCAGGGGCAGGGCACCCTCGTCCGCGGCCGCGTCGTCGGTCCGGCCCGGGCGCTCCAGGGTCTTGCGGTCGAGCCGGAATCCGGCGCCCTGGGTCTCGGGCGCGTCGGTGAGCAGCGCGGCCGGGATGAAGACGACGGCGGTGGTCCCGCCGTACGGGGAGGTCTGGAGCGACACCCGCACGTTCTGGCGCTGGGCGAGGCGGCTGACGACGAAGAGGCCGAGCCGGTCGGTGTCCGAGAGCTCGAACTCGGGGGTCTCGGCGAGGCGGAGGTTGGCGTCGAGCAGGGCGTCGGGGTTCATGCCGAGGCCGCGGTCGTGGATCTCCAGGGTGAAGCCGTTCGCGACCCGCTCGCCGAGCACCTGGACGGCGGTGTGCGGGGGCGAGTACACCGTGGCGTTCTCGAGGAGTTCGGCGATGAGATGGGTGAGGTCGGCGACGGCCGGGCCGCCCACGCCGAGACGGGGCAGCCGGCGCACCTCGATCCGCTCGTAGTCCTCGACCTCGGCGACGGCGGCGCGGACCACGTCCATGAGCTGGACGGGCTTGCGCCACTGGCGGGAGGGCGCGGCGCCGGACAGGATGACGAGTCCCTCGGCGTGCCGGCGCATGCGGGTGGTGAGGTGGTCGAGGCGGAAGAGGTCGGCCAGTTCGTCGGTGTCCTCGGTGCGCCGCTCCATGGTGTCGAGGAGGGTCAGCTGACGGTGCAGCAGGACCTGGTTGCGGCGGGCGAGGTTGACGAACACCTCGGAGACGCCGCGGCGCAGTTCCGCCTGCTTGACGGCGGCCTCGACGGCGGCACGCTGGAGGGTGTTGAGGGCCTGGCCGACCTGGCCGACCTCGTCCCCTCCGTAGAGCAGGTGGGGCACCTCGGTGCCGACGTCGACCTGCTCGCCGGCGGCGAGGCGGCGCATGACGCTGGGGAGCCGGACGCCGGAGACCTCCTGGGCCTCCTTCTGCAGGCGGCGCAGGTCGCGGACGAGTTCGCGGCCGATGCGGAGGGAGATGACGACGGAGGCGATCAGGGCGAGGAAGCCCAGGACGCCGGCGACGCCGACCTTGAGGAGGACGCTGTACGCGGCGGGCTGGACGCGGTCCTGGTAGCGGTCGCCGGCGGCGGTGTTCTCGCGGGCCAGGTCGTCGAGGACGGGACTCGCCTGGTCCTGCCACCGCTCGGCGGTGATGGCGCGCGGGCTGTCGGTGGGGCCCTCTTCGATGATCGCGTTCTCGGCGGTGCGCAGCGGCTGGGTGTCGGGGCTGCGCCAGTACTTCTCGAAGTGCTCGCGCTCGGCGGCGGGCAGGAGTTCGAGGTTGACCTCGTAGAACTGCTCGCGGTTGGCGACGAGGTCGGATATCGCGCGGATCTCCTCGACGGTGACGCGGTCCGCGACGAGCGCGGAGAGGACGAGGGCGTCCTCGCGGGAGAGCAGCTCCCGCGCGCGCGTGATGCCGACGAGGGCGCGGCCCTGCTTGTCCATCTCCACGTTCTCGAGGGCGTGGAGGGTGATGAGGAAGCTGTAGCAGGGGTCGACGAGCCGGTTGTAGAAGTCGAGGGCCTGCATGCGGCCGATGTCCCGCTTCTCCACCGAGCGGCGCAGCGAGGCGAGGCCGTCGAGTGCGTCGAGGAGGGAGGTGAGCCGCTGGGCGGTGACGGGCCGCATCTCCTCGCGCACGCCGGGGTCGGCGGCGTTGGCGCGGATGCGGGCGATCTGCCGGTCGGTGGCGCGGCGGGTCTCGCTCAGGGAGGCGAGGGCGTTGGAGCCACGGGGGTCGGCGAGGTAGATGAGCGACTGGCGGCGTTCGATCTGGATGACCCGGGCGGTGTCCTCCAGGGGGTAGCCGACCTTGTCGACGATGTAGCCGACGTCGAGGAGCTGGTCGGCCTCGCGGCCCGTCAGGACCGTGGCGAATCCCCACAGTCCGGTGAGGGAGACGAGCGGTACGAGCAGCAACGCCACGATCTTCCTGCGGATGGACTTCCCGCGAAAGCGCATGGCCTCCCCCAGCTCGGCCCCCGTGCGCCACGGGGGTCCTTCACGTTCGTGACGTCCGGCGTCAACACGCGGCGTCAACCTTGAATTTCAACAAACGGCGGCGCGAGCCTACTACTGCATCACGGCCATCCCGAAGGCGTGTCCGAGCTATTTTCAGCCTGTCGAGTGAGTGTTGATCATGAGATGTCCTGGTATTACGGGAGTTGGGATTGGCCACTGTGGCGTAGGACACCTGATGGTGTGCCATTTCTCCTGCCTGCACGGATGGCTGGAACTGTTCGTTCCGCCAGGACACGTGTCGAGTTCGTCCCCACCCGGGCGAAACCTTTTCCCTCTCTCGTGCGTCAATACGTACGGGGAGGGTTCTGTCCGTGTAAAGGCGCTCAAGACGGGCAGCCGACCCTGAAGTCGTTCAGTGGTGGGGAGTGACAGGACAATGGAACACGAGTCGCGGTCGGCGCGGCAGTTGTGGGTGGATGACGAGCGGGGCCGGCGACGGATGCCCGATCCGGTGCGGAACGCCGCGGTGCGGGCCGTGATGATCACGTCGGTGACACTCATCCAGGCCGTGGTGGCCTTCTTCTGTACGGTCGCGGGCGCGTGGCTGGCGTTCCCGATGACCGTCACGGCGGTCGCCTCGACCGTCGTGGCCACCTGGAGCGTCCTCGACGTCTGGATCACCCGTCAGGTGTGGCGTCAGCGCAACGGCGTGGTGTCGGAGCCGAGCAGCACGGCGCGTCCGTCGATCCGGGCGCGGCGCGGCGAGGGCCGTACGGAGACGGCGTCGCTGTCCGAGGCGGCCTGAGCGCCACGGTGAGGACGAGCGGCCCGGTCCCCGGAAGGGGGCCGGGCCGTTCGTCGTCGGACGGCCCGGTCCCGGAAAGGGGCCGGGCCGCTCGTCGTCGGACGGACGGGTCCCGGAAAAGGGCCGGGCCGCTCGTCGTCGGACGGACGGGTGTCACACGTCGACCGCCGGGGCCGGTTCGTCCGACTGGTGGCGGCGGAACATCCGGGTCGCCGTGATCTCGCCGTGGATCGTCTCCCCCTCCGAGCGGGGCTGCGGCAGGCCGGGGCGCAGGTGCTCCTCCACGCTGATGTACTTCAGTCCCGCCCGCAGGTCCGCGTCGTTGCGCAGCCGGATGACCAGCGGGAACTCGGCGAGCGCGGTCGTGTCGAACAGGCCCGTCGTGTAGAGGAGCTGGACGCCCAGCGCGTCCGACACGGCCCGCTGGAGCTCCAGGAGGTACGTGGCGTTGGCGCGGCCGATCGGGTTGTCGAGGAACAGCGTGCCCGCGTGCCGGTGCTTGTCGCGGCCCCGGTCGTTGGAGCGGAGCGCCGCCATCGTGCAGTACAGCGCGATGGCCGCGGTGAGCAGCTGACCGCCGGAGAAGACGTCGCCCATCTGCCCGACGGGGACCCGCTCGGCGCGCAGCACCGCGTCCGGCTTGAGGATCTCCACCGAGACGCCCTTCGGCTCCAGGGCCGCCTGGACTCCCCGCAGGAGCAGCGACATTCCGTCGCGCCGCAGGTCGGAGTTCTTCTTCACGGCGGCGCGGGTCGCCTCGTCGACGACCTCGCCGAGCCGCTCGGCGAGCGAGGCCTGGTCGGGCTCCTCGAAGCGGATGCGGAGGAACTCCTGGCCCGACCACTCGCCGAGGCCCTCGGGGAGTCGGGAGAGCCGCTGGGCGGAGCGGAGCGTCGCGAGCGAGGACTCCACGAGGCCGCGGAGGCGGTCCACGATCGAGTCCCGGTTGCGCTCCAGCTGCTCCAGCTCGTCGGTGAGGACCCGCAGCCGGGGGGCGAAGGCCTCGGCCCACTTGGCGGCGTGCTCCGGCAGCGCGGACGCCGGCAGCTCGCGGATCTGCTGGCGGGCGGGGGTGCGGACCTGTTCGTAGCGGGTGGAGTTGGCGTGCCGGACGAGGATGTCGCTCGCCTCGCGCACGGCGGCGTCGGCGCCGGACAGTTCGGCGGTGCAGGCGCGCAGCGAGCGGCGCGCCTCGGCCGCGACCGTACGGGCCTCCTCCAGGGTGCCCGGGTACGGCTCGGTCTCCTCGCGCTCCTCGTCCGTGTGGTCGCGGAGCAGGTCCCGGAGCAGGGCCGCCGTCTCGTCGAAGCCGCCGGCGGCGTCCTCGGCGGACCGGTGGTCCCGGAGCAGACCGGCGTGGGCGGCGCGTGCCGCGTCCAGGGCGTCGGTGCGGGAGGCGAGTTCGGTGGTGGCGGTACGGAGCAGGGCCTGGGCCCGCTCGGCGTCGGCGGGCACCAGCTCCTCGGGCAGCTCGGTGTGCGCCTCGCCGTCCTCGGGGGCGAGGCGCTCGGCCTCGCCGCGGAGCCGGCCGAGCTTCTCGCTGGCCTCCGAGGCGCGGGTCTCCAGCATCTGGACCAAGGCCTCGGCGCGGGCGGCGGCGGCCTGCCGGGACGGGCCGTCGGCGCCGTCGGTGGACTCCAGGAGCTGTTCGGCGCGGGTGCGGACCTTGTTGGTGAGGCGGTCGAGCTCGGCGAGGGCGGCGGACTCGTCACTCTCGGCACGGGCCTGCTCGGCGCGCAGGTCGGCGCCGACGCCGACCTTCTCGTACAGCTGGGAGGCCGCGCGGTAGGCCTCGCGGAGGGTGGGGAGCGCAGCGCGGGGCGCGTCCGGCTCCTGCTCCGGGAGGGTCTCGGGGGCGCCGGCGATCTCGGCGCGCTCGGCCCGCAGGGCGCGGGCGGTGCGGTGGGCGTCGTCGGCGGCGCGCTGGGCGGCGCGGCGGTCCTCGTCGGCGGCGCGGGCGCGCTCCAGGCAGGTCGTGGCGCGGGCCTCGGACTCGGCGGCGTCGTCGGCGAGTTCACGGAGCTTGGCCTGCCAGGCGGCCCGCTCGCGCAGCCGGAACGCCAGGCCCGCGAGCGCGTCGGCGACGCGGCGGGCGCGCTGGGCGGCCTCCTGGCGCTCGTCGCGGAGCCCGGCCGCCTCGGCGGCGGTCTCGTCGGCCTCCGTGCGGGCCGTGCGGGCCTCCTCCAGGGTGGCGGCGGCGGCTTCGGCGGTCTCGCGGGCGGTCGTGGCGACGGAGGCGAGCTCGGCGAGCATCCCGAAGGGGCAGTCGGCGCGCCAGGCGCCGATCCGGGAGGCGAGGGCGCGGTCGCCGGAGAGGCGGGCGGCGAGGGTGCGGATCTCCTCGTCGCGGGCGGTGGCGCGGGCGCGCAGCGCCTGCCGCTCCTCGTCGGCCGCGTGCTCGTCGTGCATGGCCGGGTTCGGCGGGACGAGGAAGACGCCGCCGTCCTCGGCCGCGTCCTGCGCGGGTACGGGCGCGAGCAGGGCGGCGGCGGTGCCGACGGCGACGGCGGAGCGGGGCAGCAGGGCGGCGGTGCCGAGGACCTCGCGGGCGCGTCCGTACGAGATCGGGTCGGTGATCACGACGCCGTCGACGAGCTCGGGGCGGGCGGCGAGGACCCGGGCGTGGTCGGCGGGGTCGACGGACTGGGCGAGGTAGCGCCAGCCGGGGAGGGCGGGAATGCCGTGCTCGCCGAGGTACTCGACGGTGGCGAGGACGTCGGGGCCGGGCGGCAGCAGGCCGCCGTCGCCGAGGGCGCCGAGGATGCGGGAGTCGTCGGCGGCGGCGGTGCGCAGGTCGAAGAGCTGGCGCTCGGCGGAGGCGACGGCCTGGTCGAGCAGGCCGCGCAGCTCGTCGGCGTACCGGTCGAACTCGGTGACGGTGAGCGGGCCCTGGTGCTCCGGACCGGGACCGGCGTCCTCCTCGGGCTCGGCGCCGGAGGTGGCGGCGCGCTGGCCCGGGAGCGGGGAGCCGGAGGACGGCAGGCTGAGGAGTTCCGCGAGGCGCTCCTCGGAGGCCAGGGCCTCGGCGGCGCGGCGCTCCGCGTCGTAGGCGTTCCCGGCGGCCTCGGCGGCGTCCGCGGCGCGGGCGGCGGCGAGTTCGGCGCGGGATTCGGCGCCGGCGGCCTCACGCGCGCGTTCGGCCGCGGTGCGGGCGGCCTCGCGGGCCGTGTCCCAGGCGGCGACCGTCGTCTTCTCGGCGTCGCTGGCGGCGAGCGCGGCGCGGGCCGGGTCGGCGTCGGGGGCGGTGTCGTCGAGCCAGCCGGCCCGTACGGCCTCGGCGGTCTCCTGCTCGACCTCGGCGAGCCGCTGGCGCAGGTGGCCCGCCTCGCTGCGGGCCCGCTGGGCCTCGGTGGCGGCGGTGGTGGCGTCGCGGTGGGCGGTCTCGCTCGCGTCCTGGAGAGCGGTGGAGCGTTCCTCCTCCTCCGCGGCGTGGCGCTCGCCCTCCTCGGCGGCGGAGGCGAGGGCCCGTACGAGATCGGCGGCGGCCTCGGCGCGGGCGGCCAGGGCGGGGGCGGCGTCGCGCTCGGCCTCGCGGATGGCGGCGGCCACGCGCGCGGAGCGGTCGCCCGCGGCGCGGTGGCGCAGCACGACCTCGGCGGCCTGCCAGGCGGCGTGCACGGTACGGGCGTCGACGAGTTCACGGCGCTGGGCGGCGGCGCCCTTCTCGGCTGCGGTCAGGGCCAGGGAGGCGTGCCGGTAGGCGAGTTCGGCGGCGATGAGGGAGCTGCGGCCGCGGGCGGTCTCGGCCTCGGCGACGGCGTGCCCGGCCGAGGTGACCTGCTGGGCGAGTTCGGCGGCGCGGCCGCGCTCCTCGGCGGCGCGGGCGGAGAGCCGGCGGGCGAGGGTGCGGGTGCGGCGCTCGGCGCCGGTGTGGACCTCGCGCGCGTGGGCGCGGGTCGCCGCGGCCTCGACGATGCGTCCGAGGAGGTCGACGGAGCCGGCCGTGAAGTCCCGCTCGGCGGTCAGTTCGGCGCGGCGGCCGAGCTTGTTGCCGAAGCCGCCGACGAGGTCCGCGAGGCCGTCGGTGTCGCGGGTGTCGGTGACGGCGCGCAGCAGCAGGTCGGTGAAGTCGGAGTCCTTCTTGACCGCGAAGAGGCCGGCGGCCTCGCCCTCGTCGGCGTTCATCTCGCGCTGGTAGCGGAAGAGTTCGGGATCGAGGCCGAGTTCGCCGAGGTGCTCGTTCCAGCGGTCGTGGATCTCCTCCCAGACCACCTCCAGGTGCGGGTAGGCCTTCCCGGCCTCGGTGAGGGCGTCGCGGAAGCCCTTCATGGTGCGGCGGCGGCCGGTCGCGCCGGAGGCGCCCTCGGCGGCCGGACGGACGGAGGTGGCCTCGGCGACGGGGAGGTTGTCCAGGCTGAGTCCGGGGCCGGGACGGAAGGAGTACCAGGCCTCGGCGAACTTCCGCGGGTCGTTGGAGACCTGGCGGCCGCGCCACTCGCTGGCCTTGCCGACGACGACGAGCTCGCCGGTGAGGGTGTGCTGCCACTCCAGGGCCACGTGGCCGCAGTCGTCGGCGAGGAGGAACTTGCGCAGCACGCCCGAGCTGGCGCCGCCCAGGGTGTTGCGGTGGCCGGGGAGCATGACCGAGAAGATCAGCTTGAGGAGGACGGACTTGCCGCCGCCGTTCTCCAGGAAGAGCACGCCCGCGGGGGCCGGGCGGCGCGGCGGGCCGACCGGCTCCTCCTCGAAGAACTCCGCCTGGGTGGGGGCGGGATGGGGCACGGGCGCACCGACTCCGCGCAGGTCCAGGACGGTGTCGGCGTAGCGTGCGCCGGCGGGACCGATGGAGTAGAGGCGGACCCGGGACAGCTCGTACATGGCGAGGGACTCTCGTGCTCTCGTGCTCGTCGTGCTCAGGAAGGTCGGATGCTCGGGGCGTTGCGCGCGGCGGTCACGCGGGGCGGTCACGCATGGAACGGAAGGCCCGCGTCGGCGGCGAGTTCCAGGTCGTCGCCCTCGGGCGGCGGCAGGAGGGTCGCGGAGCCGTCGCTGACCGGGACGACACCGAGTTCGAGGAGCTCGGCCATGGCGGCGGAACCGGCCATGTCGCGGACCTGGAGCTGGTAGCGCGCGGTGGTGCGGTAGGAGCCGCCGCCCTCGTCGCCGGTGCGCTGGAGGAAGCCGGAGTCGGTGAGGAACGCGGCCGCCTTGCCGACGATGCCGGTGGTGGATCCGGCGAGGCGGCGGGCGTCCTTGGTGGCTCCGGTGGCGCTGCGGCGGGCGTAGGTCCGCCAGGCGGACTCCAGGCCGGGGGCGTCGGAGGCCGGGTCGGTGTTCTCGCCCTGCTCCTCGGCGCGCTGCTCCAGGCGCAGGCAGGCCTGGCGGACGAAGGCGTCGACGCCGTTGACCGTGAGCCGGCCGATGTACGCGTCGTCGGCGAGGTCCTCGGGCCGGGGGAAGGCCATGGTGGCGACCGCGAGGTGGGCGAGGCCGTGCAGGAAGCGGTCGGCGGAGTCCGTGGAGGCGCGGCGGGCGTAGTCGCCCATGCGGACGGCGAAGACGGAGTCCTCGCCCGCGGTGACGGCCATGCCGGCGCGCGGGGACACCTCGAGGACGACGAGGCCGAGGCCGGTGGCGACGGCGTCCGCGAGGCGCGCGAACGCGGGGTCCTCGCGGTAGCGGCGCAGCAGCTCGGTGTACTCGGCGTCGCGGGCCGGGAGGAGCTTGGGCTGGAGGCCGAAGGACACGAGCCGGGCCGCGTCGGCCGCGTCCGCGGGGGTGACGGCGGAGGCGGTGGAGGGGGCCGGGGGCTGCGGGGGCTCCTGCTCGCTCCACGCGTCGGTGTACTCGGCGTGGGTTTCGCTCACGGCTGGGGCTCCTCGGTACGGCTCTCGGTCGGTACGGCGCGGGGGGCGGGTCGGGGTACGGGCAGCGGCAGCGGGACCGGCGTGACGGCCGCGGGGGCGGCGGCGGGGCCGGGGCGCTCGGCGGGGGCGGGCGGCTCGTCCGTGAGCCGCACGGCCCGCACGGCCGGGAGGTCCCGGCGCCGGGACGGCGGAACGCGGGACGGCTCCGGCATGGTCACGGTCACGAACCGCGGCCGTCCGCCGGTCGCGGGATCGGGCGTCTCCCCCGGCGCGGGCCGGTCCTCGGCGCCGCGACCGCCTGCCGACGGCTGCACGGGCACGGGGCCCAGGCGGGGACCGTGGGAGGGGTCGACCGAGTCGGCGGAGTCGCCGGCGTCGGCCGCGTCGGCGTGGTCGGTCGTGGCGGCCGCGTCGGAGGGGCCGGTCGGAGGGGCCGGTTCCGGTACGAGGTCGGCGGAGGGCGCGGCGGGCGCGGGTGCGGCGGCGGGCGCCGGTGCGCCGGGGTCCGCCGCCTCCGTCCGGGCCGTCGGTACGGCGACGGGCGCGGGCACGGGCGCGTGCTCCACGGTGGGCGGCGCGGGTGCGGCGGTGACGTCCGCCGGCTCGGCGGGGGCGGGGGCGGCCGTGGTCACCGGGGGGACGAGGGTCACGTGGCCTCCGAGCGGTCCGCGGCCATGCCCACCGCGTCCAGCAGCGCCGTACCGACGATGAGGTCGGCGCCGCCGAACTCGGGGTCGTCGAGCGGGGTGCCGTCGTCGACGGCGAAGAGCAGGCGCTCCTCGCCCTGGCGGTAGGCGGTGCCGACCGGGGGGCTCGCCGCGTGCACGGCGAGGAGGGCGACCAGGTACGGCAGGTCGGCGTCGAGGCGGCGGGCCTCGGCGAGCAGTCCGGAGAGGCGGCGAGGGGCGTCGTGCTCCAGGTCGAGCAGGCGCATGGCGCTCGCGAGCTGCTCCTCGCTGAAGCGGGAGTCGTCGGGGGTGGCGATGAGGTCCGGCTCGGGCATCTCCACGCCGAGGTGCTCGCGCTCGACGGGCGGGGTGAGCAGCAGGTCGACGAGGTCGCCGAGGCGGACGGAGGCGGGGGTGCGCAGTCCGGTGCCGTGGGCGAAGAAGGCGTCGGTGACGCGGGTGGCCTGTTCGACGGGGAGCGGCAGGACGGGGGCGACCAGCTGTCCGTAGAGGTCGAGTCCGGTGTACGCGGTGGGGGCGGCGAAGGCCTGGCGGTCCTGCTCGGCGCGGAAGAGCGGCCCGGCCTCCAGGAGGCGGGACTGGAGCTGGGTGTGGCGCCGGATGCAGTCCTTGACTATGTCGACGAGCTCGGCGGCGCGCCGCTTGTGCTCGGCCGTCCTGGCGTCGGCCGTGGCCTCGGCCTCGTCGCGGACCTTGCGGATGTTGGTGAGGATCGCGTTCTCGTGGCGGTAGCGGTCGGCCACGTGGTCGAGCGCCTCGGCGATCATGTCGGGGACCGTGTGGAGCCAGTCGACGGCGCGGACGTTGCGCCGGGTGGCCTCCAGGGTCTTGCGGAGGGTCTCGGCGTACTGCACGGTCCGGTAGCGGGCCTGCTCGGCAGCGAGCTGGGCGTCGGCGAGCCGGCCCCGGTTGATGAGGACCTCCAGCTTCACCTCGGCGGCGATCTGGGCGCTGGTGACGTCGGTGTCGAGGGCTCCGACGAGGACGTTGACCGCTTCGTCGGTGGTGCGGAGGTAGACGCCGCCGCCGTACCCGGGGACCTCTTCGATGAGCTTGAAGTCGTAGTCCCTGCGGACGTAGACCCCGTCGGTGCCGAAGGTGCCGTAGACGGCGCGGAAGCCGCGGTCGACGCTGCCGACGTTGATCAGGTTCTCCAGGACCCAGCGGGCCACGCGCTCGTGCTCGGCGGCGGGCCGGGTGGGGGCCTGGGCGGCGACGCGGGGCAGCAGGCGGGCGACGATCTGCTCGTGGTCGGCGCCGGTGTCGAAGTCCATGTTCAGCGTGATGAGGTCGATCGCGGCGAGGGCCACCTCGGCCATCGCGTAGACCGTGTACTCGCCGGCCAGGTTCGCCTTGCGCGCGTCGAGGTCGTGCAGCGGGGCGGTGCACGCGAGCGCGCGGAGGCGCCGCGCGAGCCCTTCGTCGGCGGCCGGGCCCAGCGCGGGGCGCGGCCCCGCGCTGAGCTGGGGCGGAGCGAGGTCCGTCGAGGCAGGCGAAGTCACGGTGCACAGATTAGGTCCTCACCATGACAACGGTCGAAACGGCGCAGATGCGACCGGGCCGGCCGGTAGCCTCGTCCGGCCTGTGCGCTCAGCCCGCCGGGCCCGCGGGATCGTCGACGGCCTGGGCGTAGGCGGCGGCGACCCGGGTGCGGGAGTCGTCGAGGTAGCGGGCGAGGAGCCGCTCCGCGGAGGCCCGTTCACCGGCGCGCAGGGCGTCCAGAATCTCCCGGTTTCGTCGGAGATAGGGCTCGTGCAGGGCGTGCGGGTCGTCGACGACGTGGAAGGCGAGGCGGAGTTCGGCGAGGACACCGCGCATCAGTTCGTCGGTGCGCGCGCTGCCCGCGAGGGCGACGAGCTCGCGGTGGAAGTGGATGTTGGCGGTGGAGACGCCCGTCCAGTCGTCGGCGCGGGCCGCGGCCTCGCCCTCGGCGACGGCGGCGGCGAGGCCGTCGACGGCGAACGGCGGCTGTCCCAGGCCCCGGACGACGGCGCACTCGACGAGCCGCCGGGTGCGGTAGATGTCGTCCACGTCACCGACGGCGAGGACGCGGACGAAGACGCCCCGGTTGAGCTCGTGGACGAGCAGCCGTTCGTGGGTGAGGAGCCGGAACGCCTCGCGGAGTGTGTTGCGGGACACACCGAGGGCGCCGCCGATGCTCTCCTCGGAGAGCCGCGCACCGGGCGGGAAGTAGCCCTCCGCGATGCGGGTGCGCAGGATGTCCGCGACCCGCTCCGCCGTGCTCGTGCGCCCCAGGAGCACGCGGTCGTCCGCCAGCCCTCCGGCCCCACTCAGGTCCACAGCGTCTCGCCCCTTCCGTCGTCCGCGGCCGAGTCAACCGCAGAAACGAGGAAGCGACAACATGCCTCTTGTCGGATCGTTGAACAATCCTCTACCTTGACGGCACCGCACGGTTCCTCAGTACGTCTCTCAGGTACGCCTCCTTCTCCTGCGAGGTGCAGATGAGCACGACACAGACCCGGCAGCACTCCCAGGGCGAACGGCCCGACGACACGGGCGCGTTCGCCTGGCTGCGCGCCCTCGGGCCCCGCGGCCGGCGCGCCTTCGGCGGCGCTTTCGGCGGATACGCCCTGGATTCCTATGACTTCTTCACCCTGCCCCTGTCGATGGTGGCCATCGCCGCCTCCTTCGGCCTCGACAAGGGCCAGACCGGCCTCCTGACCACCGTCACCCTCGTCGTCTCGGCGGTCGGCGGCGCGCTCGCCGGCGTCCTCGCCGACCGCATCGGCCGGGTACGGGCGCTGATGATCACGGTCGTCACGTACGCGCTCTTCACCGTGGCCTGCGGCTTCGCGCCGAACTACGAGACCCTGCTGGTCTTCCGGGCGCTCCAGGGCCTGGGCTTCGGCGGCGAGTGGGCGGTCGGCGCCATCCTGGTCGCCGAGTACGCCTCGGCGAAGCACCGGGGCCGGACGCTCGGCGCCGTGCAGAGCGCCTGGGCGGTCGGATGGGCGCTCGCGGTGCTCGTGTACACGCTGGTGTTCCAGTGGGCGGACGCGGACCTCGCCTGGCGGATCCTCTTCTGGACGGGCGCGCTGCCCGCGCTCCTGGTCGTCTACGTCCGGCGGAACGTCGAGGACGCCCCGCAGGCGGCCGAGGCCCGCAGGTCCGGCGCCGGGCGCGGCTCGTTCCGGGCCGTGTTCCGTCCCGGCCTGCTGCGCACCACGCTCTTCGCGACCCTGCTCTCCACCGGCGTCCAGGGCGGCTACTACACGCTGGCCACCTGGGTGCCGACCTTCCTGAAGACCGAGCGCGGCCTGACCGTCGTCGGCACCGGCGGGTATCTGACCCTGCTGATCTCCGGGGCCTTCACCGGCTATCTGACCGGCGGCCACCTCACCGACCGGCTCGGCAGGAAGAAGAACATCGCCCTCTTCGCCGTGCTGTCCGCGGTGTCCGTCCTCGCGTACACCCACATCCCCGCCGGGGCGAACACCCTGCTCCTGCTGCTGGGCTTCCCGCTGGGCTTCTGCATGTCGGCCATCTTCAGCGGCTTCGGCTCCTTCCTCGCGGAGCTGTACCCGACGGCGGTGCGCGGCACGGGGCAGGGCCTCACGTACAACACGGGGCGCGCCGTCGGGGCCGTCTTCCCCACCCTGGTCGGCTTCCTCGCCGAGAGCTGGGGCGTGGGCGGAGCGCTGGTCTTCGGCGCCGCCGGCTACGGCCTGGCCGTGCTCGCCCTGTTCGGGCTGCCCGAGACCCGCGGGAGGGAACTCGTATGACCACCGCACCACCAGGTGAGAGAGGAAACACCCCATGACCTGGGTCCCCATCGATCTCAACGCCGATCTCGGCGAGGGCTTCGGCCGCTGGACGCTGACCGACGACGAGCAGCTCCTGTCCGTCGTCACCAGCGCCAACGTGGCCTGCGGCTTCCACGCCGGGGACGCGGCCACCATGCGGCGGGTCTGCGAGCTCGCGGCGGCGCGCGGGGTGCGGATCGGGGCCCAGGTGTCCTACCGCGACCTGGCCGGCTTCGGGCGGCGCGCGATGGACGTCCCGGCGGACGAGCTGGCCGCCGAGGTGGCGTACCAGATCGGCGCCCTGGAGGTCTTCGCCCGGGCCGCGGGCTCGCGGGTCTCGTACGTGAAGCCGCACGGCGCGCTCTACAACCGGGTCGTCCGGGACGCGGAGCAGGCGGCGGCGGTCGTCGAGGGGGTGCTGCTCGCGGACCGGACGCTGCCGGTCCTCGGGCTGCCGGGGTCCCGGCTGCACGAGGCCGCCGCGGTGGCCGGGCTCCCGGTCGTGACCGAGGCCTTCGGCGACCGGGCCTACCGGGCGGACGGCTCCCTGCTGCCACGGGGGCGGGAGGGGGCCGTCGTCGCGGATCCGGACGAGGTCGTCGAACGGTCTGTGTCCATGGCCCGGTTCGGGGTCGTCACGGCGCACTGCGGGAGCTCCGTCGCCGTCCGGGCCCGGTCGCTCTGCCTGCACGGGGACACGCCGGGCGCGGTGGGCCTCGCCCGGCGGGTCCGGGAGCGGCTCGAAGCCTCCGGCGTGCGCGTGGAGGCCTTCGCGTGAGGGTGCTGAGGGTGGGCGACCGGGCCCTCCTGGTGGAACTGGAAGGCGGCGGGGCGACCGAGGCCTTCCATGCCGAGCTGCTGCGGCGCCGGGCGGCCGGTGCGCTGCCCGCCGTACGGGAGATCGTGCCGGCGGCGCGGACGGTGCTCCTCGACGGCGTGGACGACCCGGGGCGGCTCGCGTCGGAGCTGGCCGGCTGGGAGCCGGGGCCGCCGCACGCGCGCGTGGGCGAGACCGTCGAGGTGCCGGTCCGCTACGACGGGCCCGACCTCGCGGAGGTGGCCGGGCTCTGGGGCGTGTCCGTGGAGGCGGCCGTACGGATCCACACGGCGGCCGAGTTCCGGGTCGCCTTCTGCGGGTTCGCGCCGGGCTTCGGCTATCTGACGGGGCTCGGCGAGCGGTACGAGGTGCCGCGCCGGGCCACGCCACGCACGGGCGTCCCGGCCGGCTCGGTCGCCCTGGCCGGCCCGTACACGGGCGTGTACCCGCGCTCCTCCCCCGGCGGCTGGCAGCTGATCGGCACCACGGACGCGGTGCTGTGGGACGCCGGGCGGGACCCGGCCGCGCTGCTCACGCCCGGCACCCGGGTCCGGTTCACGGCGGAGGGCGGGCGATGAGCGACCGCGCGTTCGCCGTGGTCCGGGCCGGGGCGCTGACCACCGTGCAGGACCTGGGGCGCACGGGGTACGCGCATCTCGGCGTGCCCCGCTCGGGTGCCCTCGACCCGGGGGCCGGGCGCCTCGTCAACCGGCTCGTCGGCAACCCGGAGGACGCGGCGGTCCTGGAGACCACCGTCGACGGGTGCGCCCTGCGGCCCCGGTGCGCGGTCACCGTGGCGGTGGGCGGCGCGCCCTGCCCGGTCCGGGTGGACGGCCGTCCGGCGGCCTGGGGGACGACGGTCCGCGTCGGGGCCGGTTCCGTCCTGGAGGTCGGCGCCGCCGTGCGGGGACTGCGCTCGTACGTGGCGTTCGGCGGCGGGATCGCCGTCGCGCCGGTGCTCGGCAGCCGCTCCACCGACCTGCTGTCGGGTCTCGGCCCGGCGCCGCTGGCGGAGGGGGCGGTGCTGCCGCTGGGAGCGGCCACGGCCGTGGGCGGGTCGGTCGACGCTCCTCCCTGGCCGGGCCCGCCGGACGAACTCGTCCTGCGGGTCCGGCAGGGTCCCCGGGACGACTGGTTCACGGGTGCGGCCCTGCGCACCTTCACCACGCGCGCGTACCGGGTGTCCCCGGCGAGCAACCGGATCGGACTGCGGGTCGAGGGGCCGGCCCTGGAGCGGGCCGTGCCGGGCGAACTGGCGAGCGAGGGCATGGTCCTGGGCGCGGTGCAGGTGCCGCCGGACGGGCGCCCGGTGGTGTTCCTGGCGGACCATCCGACGACCGGGGGCTATCCGGTGGTCGCGGTGGTCCGGGAGGCGGACCTGCGCGCGGCCGCGCAGGCCGTCCCGGGGACGCCGGTGCGGTTCGTGGCGGTGCGCTGAAGGGCGGGCGGGCGGTGGCTCAGAGGGGCGGTGGGCCGTATCCCCCGCCGCCCGGGGTGCGCAGGACGAGGACGTCGCCGGGGCCCACCTCCGTGGTGGCGGCGCCCTCCAGGTGCTCGACGGTGCCGTCGGCGCGTTCCACCAGGTTCTCGCCGAGGGCGCCCGGCGCGCCGCCCGCCATCCCGTACGGCGGGACCCTGCGGTGACCGGTGAGGAGGGCCACCGTCATCGGCTCCAGGAAGCGCAGGCGCCGCTCCACGCCGTGGCCGCCGCGCCACCGGCCGCGCCCGCCGCTGTCCTCGCGTACCTCGAAGGCGTCGACCCGGACCGGATGGCGCCATTCCAGGATCTCGGGGTCCGTGAGGCGGGAGTTGGTCATGTGGGTCTGGACGGCGTCGGCGCCGTCGAAGCCGTCGCCGGCGCCCGAACCGCTCGCGACGGTCTCGTAGTACTGCACGTGCGCGTTGCCGAAGGTGAGGTTGTTCATCGTGCCGGAGCCCTCGGCCTGGACGCCGAGGGCCGCGTAGAGCGCGCCCGTGACGGCCTGGGAGGTCTCGACGTTCCCGGCGACGGTGGCCGCCGGCGACACGGGGGCGAGCATGGATCCGGGCGGGACGCGGACCTCCAGGGGCTCCAGGCAGCCGCTGTTGAGCGGGATGTCCTCGTCGACGAGGGTGCGGAAGACGTACAGGACGGCCGCCATGACGACGGCGGTGGGCGCGTTGGCGTTGCCGGGCAGCTGGGGTGAGGTGCCGGTGAAGTCGAGTACGGCGGAGCGCCGTTCGCGGTCGACCCGGACGGCGACCCGGATCACCGCCCCGCCGTCGGTCTCGTAGCGGTACGCGCCGTCGTCGAGGCGCGCGACGATCCGCCGCACCGACTCCTCCGCGTTGGCGCGGACGTGCCGCATGTAGGCCTGGACGACGTCTAGGCCGAACTCCTCGACCGTACGGCGCAGTTCCTCGATGCCCTTCTCGTTGGCGGCGATCTGGGCGCGCAGGTCGGCGAGGTTGGTGTCCGGGTCGCGGGAGGGGTGGCGGGCGCCGGTGAGCAGCGCGCGCGTCTCGGTCTCGCGGAGGTGTCCGTCGCGGACGAGCAGCCAGTTGTCGAAGAGGACGCCCTCCTCGTCGACGGTCCGGCTGAAGGCGGGCATGGAGCCGGGCGTGATGCCGCCGATCTCGGCGTGGTGCCCGCGCGAGGCGACCAGGAAGCGGAGTTCGCCGCCCGATTCGTCGAACACCGGGGTGACGACGGTGACGTCGGGGAGGTGGGTGCCGCCGTGGTACGGGTCGTTGATCGCGTACACGTCGCCGGGGCGCAGGTCGTCCGCGCGCCGGCGGAGCACCTCTTTGATGGACTCCCCCATGGAGCCTAGGTGGACGGGGATGTGGGGGGCGTTGGCGATGAGGTTGCCCTCGGCGTCGAAGAGGGCGCAGGAGAAGTCGAGGCGTTCCTTGATGTTGACGGACTGGGCGGTGTTCTCCAGGCGGACGCCCATCTGCTCGGCGATGGACATGAAGAGGCTGTTGAAGACCTCCAGGAGGACGGGGTCCACGTCCGTGCCGGCGGCCACGCGCGCGGGGCGGGGGACGACGCGGTGCAGCAGGAGGTGGCCGCCTTCGGTGGCGGTGGCCCGCCAGCCGGTGTCGACGACGGTCGTGGCGTCGGCCTCGGCGAGGATCGCGGGCCCGTCCACGGCGTCGCCCGGCCGCAGGTCCGCGCGGCGGTGGAGCGGGGTGTCGTGGGGCGTGCCCGCACTGTGCATCCGGACGGTGGCCACGGGAGCGAGGGCGCCGGCGCGCTCTCCCGTGTCGACGAGGACAGGGCCGTGCGGTCCCGAGCTGCCGACGGCCTCGACGGTGACGGCCTCCACGACGAGCGGCCGGTCCAGGGTGAAGGCGTACCGCGCGCGGTGGAGGCCTGTGAACGCGGTGGTCAGCTCGTCCGGGGATGCGAGGTCGACGGGAAGACTCGCGTCCGTGCCCGCGTACCGCAGGAGCACGCGCGCGTACGTGGTGATCGCCGCGTCCGGCAGTCCGTCGGCGCGCAGCTCCTCGCGGGTGCGGTCCGCGAGTTCGGCGCAGAGGGCCGTCACGCGCTCGTGGGTGCCGGGGGCGTCGAGTTCGGCCTCGACGGACCGCTCCCGCATGGCGGTGGCGTCGGCGAGCCCGATCCCGTAGGCCGAGAGCACTCCGGCCAGTGGGGGGACGAGGACGGTGTCGATGCCCAGCGCGTCGGCGACGGCACAGGCGTGCTGGCCGCCGGCGCCGCCGAAGCTGGTCAGGGCGTACCGGGTGACGTCGTGGCCGCGCTCCACGGAGATCTTCTTGACGGCGTTGGCCATGTTGAGGACGGCGATCTCCAGGAAGCCCGCGGCGACCTCCTCGGGGCTGCGGCCCCCGCCGACCTCCCCGGCGAGGGCGGTGAACCGCTCCCGTACGGCCTCGGCGTCGAGGGGAAGGTCCCCGCTCTCGCCGAAGACGGCGGGGAAGTGGGCGGGCTGGACGCGTCCGAGCATGACGTTGGCGTCGGTGACGGTCAGGGGCCCGCCACGGCGGTAGCAGGCGGGCCCCGGGACGGCGCCGGCCGAGTCGGGGCCCACCCGGTAGCGGCGCCCGTCGTAGTGGAGGACGGAGCCGCCGCCGGCCGCGACGGTGTGGATGCTCATCATGGGCGCCCTCATCCGCACCCCGGCGACCTGTGTACCGAGTTCACGCTCGAAGGTGCCCGCGTAGTGCGACACGTCGGTGGAGGTGCCGCCCATGTCGAAGCCGATGACCCGGTCGTGCCCCGCCCGCGCCGAGGTACGGGCCATGCCGACGACACCGCCCGCCGGACCCGACAGGACGGCGTCCTTGCCGCGGAAGTGGGCCGCCTCCCGGAGTCCTCCGTTGGACTGCATGAACATGAGGCGGATTCCGGCGAGTTCGCGGGCGACCTCGTCGACGTACCGGCGCAGGATCGGCGAGAGGTAGGCGTCGACGACGGTGGTGTCCCCGCGCGGGATCAGTTTGATGAGCGGACTGACCTCGTGCGAGCAGCTGACCTGGGTGAAGCCGGCGGCGCGGGCCGCCGCCGCGACCCGGGCCTCGTGCCCGGGGTGCCGGTAGCCGTGCAGGAGGACGACGGCGGCGGAGCGGAGCCCGTCGCGGTGCGCGGCGGCGAGCGCGGCCGCGACGGCCGGCTCGTCCAGCGGGCGGACGACGCCGCCGTGGGCGTCGACCCGCTCGGAAATCTCGATCACGCGCGCGTACACCGCCTCGGGCAGCACGATGTGGCGGTCGAACAGCCGGGGCCGGTTCTGGTAGGCGATGCGGAGCGCGTCCCGGAAGCCCTCGGTGATCAGGAGCACGGTCGGCTCGCCGCGCCGCTCCAGGAGGGCGTTGGTGGCGACGGTGGTGCCCATCTTGACGACGGCGATCCGGTCGGCGGGGACGGGGTCGTCCGGGCCCAGGCCGAGGAGGAGGCGGATGCCCGCGACGGCCGCGTCCTGACGGCGGGCGGGGTCGTGGGAGAGCACCTTGCGGGTGACGAGCCTGCCGTCGGGCCGTCGCCCCACGACGTCGGTGAAGGTGCCGCCCCGGTCGATCCAGAACTCCCAGCGCCCGGTCATCTCCCCATTGTGGCCGCGAGCGCCGCCGCGAGGGCGTCGTCCGCGCACGCGTCGAGCGGCGCCGTGCCGCTGCCGTCGGCCCAGTGGCGCAGTTCGGCGCCCGCGAGCAACAGGAGCTGCGGGAGCAGGTCGCGGCTGCGGCGCAGGACCCAGCCGGTGCCGGCGGTGGCGAGCCAGAGCAGGGCCTCCGCGCGGGTCGGGGGCGGCTGGGCGGGCTCCGGCGACGGCGGTGCGCCGTGGGCGAGCCCCCGGGCGGCGAGGAGCCGGTGGAAGCCGGCGGCGACGGCCCGGTGGCCGCGCTCGCCGGGGTGGAGCCGGTCGGCGCTCCACAGGGCCCGGTCCTCGGTCCAGACGGGGTCGGCCAGGTGCAGGTGGACGGCTCCGTACCGGGCGGAGACCGCGTGCACGACGGAGTTCACGGAGCGCTGGCGCCGGGCGAGCGGGCGCGCCAGGGGCGGGGGCAGTCCGAGCATCCGGCCGGGGTCGGGAAGGCAGGCCGTCAGGAGTACGGCTCCGAGGGCGTCGAGGCCGGCGCAGACCCGGTCCAGGCGGCGGGCCAGGAGCACGATGTCGAATCCGTGGCGCAGGGTGTCGTTGACCCCCACGACGACGGAGGCGAGGTGCGGCCGGAACGCGAGGGCGGCGGGGGCCTGGGCGGCGGCGACGTCGGCGCTGAGCGCCCCGCTGACGGCGAGGTTGAGGAAGGCCGTCTCCCGCCCGCCGTCCGAGAGCCCGTCGGCGAGCAGCGCCGCCCACCCCCGCCACTCCCCGGCGACCCGGTCCCCGACCCCCTCGCTGAAGGAGTCCCCGAGCACGACGAACCGCAGGGGCCCGCGGTCGGCACCCCGGACGCAGGCGCCGCGGTCCAGGAGCGCGACAGACAGCTCGGCGGGGCCTGGGGGCCGGGCCCCCGGAGCGTCGGGGGCGTCGGGCACGGCGGGCACGCGGGGCACGGCAGGCACACGGGGCACGGCGGGCACGGCGGGCCGATCCCCCGGCGCCGCGGGCTCGGCGAGCACCGCCCCGGGCGCGTCCGCGAGGACACCCGCCGCCGCACAGGCCGCCGCCTCTTCCGGCGTCATCGGCGCGCCTCCTCGGGTGCGAGCGACCGGGGCGCGGGGAGGGCGTCGTGGGCGTGGAGGAAGGCTGCGACGGCGCGGTCCCAGGAGAAGCCCTCCGCACGCGCGCGTGCCGCCCGGCGGCGGACGCTCTCCGGGGCCGCCAGGAGCCCCCGTACCCCGGCGGCGAAGGCGGTCGGGGTGTCGGCGGCCGAGGCGCCCGCCGCGCCCACCACCTCGGGCAGCGCCGAGGAGGCGCTGACCACCACGGGCGTCCCGCAGGCGAGGGCCTCCAGGGCGGAGAGGCCGAAGGTCTCCGCGGGTCCCGGGGCGAGGCACACGTCGGCCGCCGCCTGGAGGTCCGCCAGGTCCTCCCGGTCAGCGACGTGCCCGAGGAACCGCACCGGGAGGCGCCGTTCGCGCGCCCGCCGCTCCAGGGCGCCCCTCAGCGGCCCGTCGCCCGCGACCACGAGCGCCGCCGCGATCCCCGTGCCCCGCAGCTCCTCCAGGGCGTCCAGGGCCGTTCCCGGCCGCTTCTCGACCGAGAGCCGCGAGCACAGCAGGAGCAGCACCCGCTGCCCGTCGGCGTACCGGGCCCGCAGCGCGGTGCCGCGGCGGCCGGGCCGGCAGCGGTCCAGGTCCACGCCGAGCGGAGCCCGTACGACGTTGCGCGCCCCGATCCGTACGAACTCGCGCTCCGCCCACTCCGTCGTGCACACGATCCGCGCGAAGGCCCATGCCGTGCGGCGGTTGAGCCGGTCCGCCGTGCGGGCCGCGAGCGCGGGGGGCACGCCCCAGGTGCGGAGCACCCCGTCCGCGGTCTCGTGGGAGACCATGACCGACGGCACGCGCGCGCGTCGGGCCCACTCCCCCGTCCACCGCAGGGTGGTGCGGTCCGAGACCTCGATCCGGTCGGGGGCGAGCTCGCCGAGGAGCCGGCGGACCCGGCTCCGGTCGGTGAGGACCCGGTAGCCGCCGGTGCCGGGGAGTACGGGGCCGGGGAGGGTGACGACCCGGCCCTGCTCGGTGCGGTGGTCGCTCGCGACGTCGCCGGGGACGACGAGGACCGGTTCGTGGCCGGCGGCCAGGTAGCCGCGGCCGAGCTGGTCGAGGGCGGTGCGCAGGCCGCCGGAGGTGGGGGTCACGAAGTTGGCGAGACGGACGATCCTGAGCCCGCCGCCACTTCCCGTACCGACGCCGTTCATGCCGCCACCGCCGTCCGCTCGCGCAGCACCTCCAGGTAGTGGCCGATCAGCTCGTCGCCGAGCGCCTCCCAGGTGCGCCCCTGGACGGCGGCCCGGCCGGCGCGGCCGTACTCCGCGCGCGTGGCGGGCGCAGCGGCGAGTGCGGCGACGGCCTCGCGCAGCGCGTCCGGGTCGCCCGGGGGTACGAGGAGCCCGGTGCGGCCGTGGCCGACCAGGTCCAGGGGTCCGCCGGCGGCCGGTGCGACGACCGGGACGCCGCTCGCCATGGCTTCCTGGACGGTCTGGCAGAAGGTCTCGTGCGGGCCGGTGTGGGCGAAGACGTCGAGCGAGGCGAAGATCCGGGCGAGGTCGTCGCCGGTGCGGCGGCCGAGGAACCGGGCGTCCGGCAGGGCGGCGCGCAGCGCGGGCCCGCTGGGCCCGTCCCCGACCACCACGACCCGCACGCCGGGGAGCGTGCGGACTCCGGCGAGCAGGTCCACCCGCTTCTCCGGGGCGAGCCGGCCCACGTAGCCGACGAGGAGTTCCCCGTCGGGGGCGAGCTCGCGGCGCAGGGCGGTGTCGCGCAGTCCGGGTCGGAAGCGGACGGGGTCCACTCCCCGCCCCCAGAGCCGGATGCGGCCGATGCCGTGGGCCTCCAGGTCGCGCACGGCGGCGGAGGACGGGGCGAGGGTCCGGTCGGCGGCGCCGTGCACGGCGCGGAGGCGGCGCCAGGCGGCGCCCTCGCCGGTACCGACGTACGTGCGCGCGTAGCCGGCGAGGTCGGTCTGGTAGACGGCGACGGCCGGTATGCCGAGCCGGGCGGCGGCGGTCATCCCGCGCACGCCGAGGACGAACGGTCCGGCGAGGTGGACGAGGTCGGCGCGGTGGGCGGCGATGGCCGCGGCGACCCGACGGCTGGGCAGGGCGACCCGTACCTGCGGATAGCCGGGCAGGGGGAGGGAGGGCACCCGGACGACGGCGCAGGGGGCGTCGGCGTCCGCTGCCTGGTCGGCGACGGCGGGGGCGATGACGAGCAGGGTGTGGCCCCGCCGGACGAGGTGGCGCGCGGTCTGCAGGGCGCAGTGCGCCACACCGTTGACGTCGGGAGGGAAGGATTCGGTGACGATGACGACACGCATACGGGTGTTGTCGTCGCGCCCGGCGTGGCCCCGCCAACGTGGATCTGGACGGGGAGGGAACGTCCCATGAGCGTTTCCCCCGGGCCCAGGGGCATGGGGCCGGACGGTCAGGGCCCCGAAGCCGCCCGCGCCCGGAAACCGCGGCCCGGGTCCCGGAAACCAGCGCAGCGAGTCCCGGAAACCCACGTCCCGGGTCCCGGAACCCCGCGGCCCGGAGACAGGAAACCCACGTCCCGGGTCCCAGAACCCCGCGGCCCGGATCCCGGAACCCCACCGAGCGAGTCCCGGAATCCTCCGCCCTCGCGTCCCGGACAGCACACCGGCCCCCGGGGCGGGGCCACGTCGGCGGGTTCTCCGCCGCAGGCCGCGCCGCCCCGGGGGGCCGGGTGGCGGGTGGCTCGGGTGCGCGAGGTCGGACCGGGAGGGGTTGGCCGGACCTGTCGCTGCCCCGGAGCCGGGGTCAGACCTGGAGGTCCGGCCCTATGCGGTTGCGCACCGCCGTCTGGACCTCGACCTCTTCGGCCGGGTCCGCGGCGAGGCGGCGCAATCGTTCGGCGACGCGCACGTCACCGGTCTCGGCGTGCTGGGCCGCGACCTCGCGGGTGGTCTCCTCGCAGTCCCAGAGGCATTCGACGGCGAAGCCGGTCGCGAAGGAGGTGTCGGTGGCCGCGAGGGCGCGGGCGACGCGGCCGCGCAGCTGGGAGGAGGTCGTCTCGCGGTAGACGTGGCGCAGCACGGGGGCCGCGCAGGCGATGCCGAGGCGTCCGGCGCCGTCGACGAGGCAGGCGAGCTCGGGGGCGTCGGGGCCTTCGGAGCGCACGGTGCCGCGCAGGGCGCCGAGGACGAGGGTGGTGTCCTGGGCGGTGCCGCGGCAGGCGAGGACCTCGGCGGCGGCCGTCCCGAGGGCGTCGGTGCGCCGGACCCACGCGCGGGCGCGGGCGACGGCGTCGTCGCCGCACATCCGCCGGTAGGCGGCGACGGCGGCGTCGGCGACCTCGCGGGAGTCGCCGTCGGCGGCGGCCTCGACGAGGTCGAGGACGGCGGGGTCCCGTGTCTCGGCGAGGTGGTGCAGGGCGGCGCCGCGGGCTCCCGCCGCGCCGTGCCGGGCGGCGGCGAGCAGCTCGGGCCGGTCCTCGGGCCCCGCGACGGCGGTCAGGCAGCGGGCGGCGGGGCCGTGCAGGACGGCACCGCGCTCGTACCCCTCCTGGGCCCAGTCGAGGACGGCCTTGACGCTCCAGCCGGGGCGGGGCCCGGCGGGGCGCATCTGGCGCTGCCAGCGGTCGAAGGAGCCCTGGTCCCGGGCGGCCCTGACGCGGGCGCCGACGGCCTCGCGCGGGTCCTCGGCCCACAGCCGCCAGGGGCGCGGCTCGAAGGCGTCGCGGACGACGGTGGCGAGCTCGGCGTCGCCCTCGGCGCCGGCCGGGAAGCGGGCCAGTACGGGCAGGGCGAGCGCGCGGAGTCCGGCGTCGTCGTCGCGGAGGGCCAGCTCGTCGAGGGCCCAGGCCCAATTGACGCCGGTCGCCGCGTACCGCCGGAGCAGCAGCAGGGCGTCCTGGCGTCCGTAGGAGGCGAGGTGCCCGAGGACGGCGAGCGCGAGCCCGGTCCGGGACTCCTCGGTGTCGAGGTGGTCCTCGGCGCCGAAGAGGTGCGCCTCGATCTCTTCGAGGCCTCCGTGGAGGTCCAGGTAGAGACGGGCGTAGTAGAGGGAGCGGTTCTCGACCTGCCAGTCGTGGCGGGGGTCGTCGAGAACGCAGTGGTTGAGGGCCGCGAGGGCCTCGGCGCGTGGCGCGGCGAGCGCGTGCAGGGTGCCGTCGCCGCGGCCCCGCTGCAGCAGGCCGAGCAGGGTGCCGCTCGGCGCTATGACTGGATCGAACATGGGAAGACGCCTCACATCAAGCTGTCGACACGACCGGGGGATACCGGGGGCAACCCGGTCGGGCGGTTCATCGCCCGTACGCCTAGGCCGTGCGACAACATTCGGGGCCGCCCGTCGTCCTTCGCCTGCCAGTGACCATCTTCCTCAGCCTCTCGTCGGTGGCCCGTTTTGCCGGGCCCGACGTCATGATGACCCACCCATTTCGCCACCGCGACCACATTTACGACGCTGCTCCCACCTGGGGTTCAGTCGCCGTTCACCTGGCTCCGAAGAGCTCCAGGAGTTCGGTCTTGCCGAACATGCGGGCGGTGTCGAGCGCGGACGGAGTCCCAGCCTCCGGATTCGCGCCGCCGGCGAGGAGGGCGCGGACGACGGCGTCCTCCCCCTTGAAGACGGCACCGGCGAGCGGGGTCTGGCCGCGGTCGTTGGGGCGGTCGGCCTCGGCGCCGCGCTCCAGGAGGGCGGTGACCGCGCCGGCGTGGCCGTGGTAGGCGGCGAGCATGACGAGGGTGTCGCCCCTGTCGTTGGTGAGGTTCGCGGGGACGCCCGCGTCGACGTAGGCGGCGAGGGCGTCGGCGTCACCCGTGCGTGCGAGGTCGAAGACCTTGGACGCCAGCTCGATGACCTCGGGCTCCGGAGTCTCGCTCATCGGGTGGGACCGCCTCTCTCCTGCTGTGTCGTCCGGTGCACGGCAAGCGCGGCCGTACGAGTGAATCGACAGGGTACTGCCCGTCGGGCGACATGACCGCGTGCGACCGAGGCAAAGATCACGTCATCCCGCACCGGGCCCGCCTCTAGCGCACGCCGGGCATTTCGCCACCCGGCGAGGCGTCCGGCGTCCGCCGATGCAGTGAAATCACCCGTTTTTAACTCTAATGCACCTTTAGTCACATAGATACTTGCTGTGAACCTGGAAGGACTCATGGTGACTGTCCCCTCAACCAGGAGAACAACCAATGATCCTGTCCATCTCAGGCGTGGTCCTGCTCGGCATCATCTGCTTCCTGTTCTTCAAGAAGGACGGGATGAAGGCCTCGCACGCCCTCGTCAGCTCGCTGTTCGGTTTCTACCTCGCGGGCACCGCCATCGCCCCGAGCATCACGGCGGGTGGCCAGAGCCTCGCCGGCCTCCTGGGCGGGATCAAGTTCTGACGCCCTTCAGTCCCTTCCACCGATTCAGGAGTTCTTCGTGGCCCGGCGACCACTCCCCCGCATTCTGAGCAGCGGCAGCGCACAGATCGCTCGCAGTCGAGAGATCGCGCGCACGGCCGCCGACAGCGCCACCGACGTGCTCCATCCACTGATCACGGTCTCCCGTGGTCTGCGGAAGCTGGCCGCGACCGCGCGCGCCAGGTGGGCCGCGACCCCCAAGGAAAGGCGTGGTCCCACGCTGCTCCTGGTCGCGGCCTGCGTCCTGGTCGTCGCCCTCATGCCGTACGGGCCGCTGCTCGCGCTCGTCGTGCTCATGGGCGCCGCCGCCTGGAAGGGCCGTGAACGCCCGGTCGTGAAGACCGGGCCCGACGACGCGGAGATCGCCCGGCTCAAGGGCCTGTACGAGGCGCTCGTGCCGTACTTCTCCGTCCCCGACGACCCCGCGCCGCTCTTCGCCCACGGCGGCGACTGGAGCGGCGCCTTCGGGGAGTACGCCTTCGACGAGGACGGGCGGCTCACCCGCCTGCGGATCGCGTACCCCCCGTACTTCACCGACGGCGAGCCCGCCGCACGCGCCCGCATCGAGCAGCTGCTGCACGCCAAGTCGGGGCGCGGCCGCGAGTACCGCTTCGACTGGGACGAGGAGGGCAACCGGCTCGACCTGAGCGTGCTGCCCGCCCTGCCCACCACCATCGCCGCCCAGCGCTTCGTCACGGTGCCGGGCGAGACCGTCCTCGGGTTCACCGACGCCGAGGCCGTGCAGCGGACCGTGCCCGTCGTCTCGGGCGACGGGACGCAGGACGCGCCGGCCGTCGTCTGGCGCACCGGGCCCCGCTCCACCGAGCCGCACCTGCTCGCCGTCGGCCAGCCCGGCAGCGGCACCACCTCCCTGCTCCGCTCGATCGCCCTCCAGGCCCTCCCCCACGGCGACGTGCTGATCGTCGACGGCGCCGGCACCGGCGAGTACGCGTGCCTGACCGGCCGGGACGGCGTGCTCGCGGTCGAGTGCGGCCTCGCCGGCGCCCTCGCCACCCTGGAGTGGGCGGCGCACGAGACGGAGCGGCGGCTGATCGCCGCGAACCGGGCCCGGCAGGCCGGGCAGCCCGCGCCCGAGGACACCCGCCGCCCGCTGTGGATCCTGCTCGACCGGCCGGGCGTCCTCGGCGACCTGGCCGCGGCCGACGGCCGCACCGACCCGCAGGAGCTGCTCCAGGTGCCGCTGCGGCACGGGCGCGCGGCGCAGGTCACGGTCGTGGTGGCCGAGCAGTTCGACGGCACGGACACGCTGAGCGAGGCGGTACGGACCCACACCCGGGCCCGGATCGTCCTGGGCCCCGCCGCCCCGGAGCAGATCGCGGCCGTGCTCGGCGCCCGGCCACACACCACTCCGACGCCCGAGGTCCCGGCGGGCCGCGGCTACGCGCGCCTGGGGACCGGTCCGGTGCTGCGGCTCCAGGTGCCGGCGACGCCCGACCCGTACGACGACGCGACGAGCGAGGCGCACCGCCAGGCGGTCATGGACCTGCTGCCGGAGCGCCGCGCGGTCACGGCCCCGCCGGTGCCCACGACCCCGCCGGCCGTCGTGGACCAGCCCGTGAGCACGGTCAAGACCCCGGCCCCGCCCACGGCCATCGCCACCGCTGCGGACACGGACACGCTCACCGTCACGGACACGGTCTCGCTCGCGGCCGCCTCGGTCGAGGCGGTCCCCGGATCGGCCCCCGAGCCGGCCCCCGCGCCCCGGGCGGAGGCGGACCCCGGCCCGGCCCCGTTCCACACCCCGGTCCCGGCGGAGGGCTGAGGACGGAAGCCACACGTACGAAGGGTCCCCACGCGCGCGCGTGGGGACCCTTCGTACGTGTGCGGGTGACCCGTCAGGCCACGAACGACCTCGGCGGTTCGGCGCCGCCGCTGCCCGCGCCGGACTCGACCAGGCGGGCCGCCGCGGCCAGCCGGGAGGCCGCCTCGTCGGCGACCGGGCCACCGACGGTGAACGGCAGTCGGACGAAGCCCTCGAAGGCGCCGTCGACGCCGAAGCGGGGTCCGGAGGGGACGCGGACGCCGACCCGCTCCCCCGCCTCGGCGAGCCGGGAGCCGGACAGGCCGCCGGTGCGGACCCAGAGGGTCAGACCGCCGCGCGGGACCGAGAACTCCCACTCCGGCAGCTCGCGGCGGACGGCGGTGACCAGCGCGTCCCGGTTCTCCCTGGCCTGCTCGCGGCGGAGCTTCACGGCCTCCTCCCAGCCGCCCGTCCGCATGAGCCAGTTCACGCCGAGCTGCTCCAGGACGGGCGTGCCGAGATCGGCGTACGCGCGCGCGGCCACCAGGGACCGGATGACGTCGGGCGCGGCCCGCACCCAGCCGATGCGCATGCCCGCCCAGAACGCCTTGCTGGCCGAACCGACCGTGAGGACGGTGGCGCCCGCCGGGTCGAAGGCGCAGACCGGCCGGGGCATCTCCAGGTCCTCGTCCAGGTGCAGCTCGGCCATGGTCTCGTCGACGACGAGCACCGTGCCGGCCGAGCGGGCCGCCTCGACCAGCTGGCGCCGCTGGTCCTCGTCGGCGAGCGCGCCGGTCGGGTTGTGGAAGTCGGCGACGACGTACGCGAGGCGGGGCGCCGCGTCCCGCAGCACCTGGCGCCAGCGGCCGAGGTCCCAGCTGCCGAGCCCCTCGGCCATCGCGACGGGCACGAGCCGGGCTCCGGCCGAGCGCATCAGCTGGAGGATGTTCGCGTACGAGGGCGACTCGACGGCGATCCGCTCGCCGCGTCCCGCGAAGAGGTGGCAGATGGCGTCGATCGCGCCCATGGCCCCGGTCGTCACCATGATCTGCTCGGGCATCGTGGGGATCCCGCGCGCGGTGTACCGGTCGGCGAGCATCTGCCGGAGCGCGGGCAGCCCGGCCGGGTAGTCCCCGTGCGTGTGGGCGTAGGGCGGCAGCTCCTCCAGGGCGCCCTGGACGCCCCGGGTGAGCCAGGGCTCGGGTGCGGGGAGCGCCGCGCAGCCCAGGTCGATCATCGAGCCGAGGGACTCGGGGGGCAGCGGTTCGAGACCGCGCGCGGGCAGCGGGTTCCCGGCGGGCACGGCGGTCCAGCTTCCGGCGCCGCGCCGGGACTCCAGGAAGCCCTCGGTGCGCAGGGCCTCGTAGGCCGCGGCGACCGTGGTGCGGCTGACGGTGAGCGCGAGCGCGAGTTCCCGCTCGGCGGGCAGGCGGGCGGCGACCGGGACGCGGCCCTCCAGGACGAGCAGCCGGATGCCGTCGGCGAGAGCGCGGTAGGCGGGCGGCTTGCGGGCACCGGGTCCGGCGGGCCGGGACTGCTGCGCCTGGAGCTGCCGGGCGAGCTGGGCCGGTCCCACCGCCGAAGTCCACTGAGCCATGGAAATCAGTCCACCTTCCTCGGATTGGCCATGGTTGGCACACGATCTCCCGCCACAGAGTGTCATGAGTCAGTCCACTACCACCACCTTGGGGGGCAGTCCCTTGTCCATCGCCTCCGGCCTCCACGGCCGGCACCTCACCCGCCGGCTGGTCCAGCTGTACGCCGGGCTGACGCTGTACGGGGTCAGCTCGGCGCTGCTCGTGCGCAGCGGACTCGGCCTGGAGCCCTGGGGAGTCCTCCACCAGGGTCTCGCCGAGAAGACCGGACTGACCATCGGCGTGGTGTCGATCATCGTCGGTGCGGTGGTGCTGCTCCTGTGGGTCCCGATCCGGCAGCGGCCGGGGCTCGGCACGGTCTCCAACGTGTTCGCGATCGGTCTGGCGATGGACGGCACCCTGGCGCTGGTCCCGGACGTCGACGGCCTGGCCGGGCAGGTGCCGCTGCTCGCGCTCGGCATCGTCCTCAACGGGGTGGCGACCGGCCTGTACATCGCGGCGCGGTTCGGGCCCGGCCCGCGCGACGGCCTGATGACCGGTCTGCACCGGCTCACCGGCCGGTCCATCCGGCTGGTGCGGACGGCGATCGAGGTGGTGGTGGTCGCCACCGGGTTCCTGCTGGGCGGCTCGGTCGGCGTCGGCACGGTCCTGTACGCGCTCGCGATAGGCCCGCTGGCCCAGTTCTTCCTGCGCCGGTTCGCGGTCCCGGAGCGCGGGGCGGACGACGCCGCGCCCGCCCCGCAGCCGGACGCGGGCGGCTTCCCGCTCACCCCGGAACCGGACACCGGCAGCTCCGCACTCACCCCCGAGCCGGGCTCCGTCCCCTCATCGGTCGCCGCCGGGACACCGGAAGGCGCCATACTGCGGCCGTGACTCGCGTACGCCACCCCTACCTCGACCATCCCTCCCCCCTCGCGTTCGCCCATCGCGGCGGCACGGCGAACGGCCTGGAGAACACCGCCGAAGCCTTCCGCCGCGCCACCGCGGCGGGCTACCGCTACTTCGAGACCGATGTGCACACGACGTCCGACGGGGTGCTCGTCGCGTTCCACGACGCGACCCTCGACCGGGTGACGGACACCTCGGGCCGGATCCGCGACCTGCCGTGGGCCGCGGTGCGGGAGGCCCGGGTGGCCGGGAAGGAGCCCCTGCCGCTCTTCGCGGACCTCCTGGAGGAGTTCCCCGAGGCCCGCTGGAACGTGGACCTCAAGACCGAGTCGGCCCTCGGCCCGCTGGTCGACCTGATCCGCAGGACCGGCGCCTGGGACCGGATCTGCGTGGGCTCCTTCACCGAGTCCCGGGTGGCGCGGGCGCAGCGCCTGGCCGGTCCCCGGCTCGCCACCTCGTACGGGGTGAGCGGAGTGGCCGGGCTGCGGCTGCGCTCCTGGGGGATCCCGGCGGCGCTGCGGGCCGGGGCCGTCGCGGCTCAGGTCCCGGAGCGCCAGGCGGGGATCCCGGTCGTCGACCGCCGGTTCGTACGGGAGGCGCACGCGCGCGGGCTCCAGGTCCACGTGTGGACCGTGAACGATCCGGCCCGGATGAACTCTCTCCTCGACCTGGGGGTCGATGGCATCATGACCGATCATCTGGAGACGCTGCGCTCGGTCCTGACCGAGCGCGGCGCGTGGGTCTGAGCAGGCACGTCCCGCCTCCGGGGAACGGCCACGAGGACCACGGGGACGAACGAGGGGGCGCGGCCTTGACCGCAGACACCACCGAGCCGGAGGAGTACGCCGCCGGTCCCGCCGAACGGCGGCGCGAGCAGCGGGGCTGGTACTTCTACGACTTCGCGTGCTCGGTGTACTCGACGAGCGTGCTGACCGTGTTCCTGGGGCCGTACCTGACCTCGGTGGCGCGGGCGGCGGCCGACGCCGAGGGGTTCGTGCATCCGCTGGGGATACCGGTGCGGGCCGGCTCGCTCTTCGCGTACGCCGTGTCCGCCTCGATCGTGGTCGCGGTCCTGGCGATGCCCCTGGTGGGCGCCGCGGCCGACCGGAGCGGCCGGAAGAAGCCACTGCTCGCGGCGGCGGCGTACGTGGGGGCGGCGGCCACGACGGGGATGTTCTTCCTGGGGGGCGACCGCTACCTGCTCGGCGCCTTCCTGCTGATCGTGGCGAACGCCTCGCTGTCGGTCTCGATGGTGCTCTACAACGCCTATCTGCCGCAGATCGCGGAGCCCGACGAGCGGGACACGGTCTCCTCGCGCGGCTGGGCCTTCGGCTACACGTCGGGCGCGCTGGTCCTCGTCCTGAACCTGATCCTCTACTCGGGCCACGACTCCTTCGGCCTCACGGAGGGCGAGGCGGTCCGGGTCTGCCTGGCCTCGGCCGGTGTGTGGTGGGGCGCCTTCACGCTGGTGCCGCTGCGGCGGCTGCGCGACCGGCAGGTCCGCCCGGAAGGGGCCGGACGGGCCGGTGAGGGGGCGGTGGGCAGCGGCTGGCGCCAGCTGCGGGCGACGCTGAAGGACATGCGCCGGCACCCGCTGACGCTCTCCTTCCTCCTCGCGTACCTGATCTACAACGACGGCGTGCAGACGGTGATCTCGCAGGCCTCGATCTACGGCTCCGAGGAGCTGGGCCTCGACCAGACGACGCTCATCACGGCGGTGCTGCTGGTCCAGGTGCTCGCGGTGGCGGGGGCCCTCGGGATGGGGCGACTCGCCCGGACGCACGGCGCCAAGCGGACGATTCTGGGCTCCCTCGCCGTCTGGACGCTGATCCTCGCGGCGGGCTACTTCCTGCCGGCCGGCTCGCCGGTGTTCTTCTACTGCCTGGCGGCCGCGATCGGCCTGGTGCTGGGCGGCAGCCAGGCCCTGTCCCGCTCGCTGTACTCGCACCTGGTGCCGCGCGGCAAGGAGGCGGAGTACTTCTCGGCCTACGAGATGAGCGACCGGGGGCTCAGCTGGCTCGGTCCGCTGGTGTTCGGTCTCGCGTATCAGCTGACCGGAAGCTACCGGGATGCCATCATCTCCCTGGTGATCTTCTTCGCCGTCGGTTTCGCACTGCTCGCCCGGGTCCCGATCCGGCGTGCTGTGGAGGCCGCCGGGAACCCGATACCCGACCGTATTTAGACGTGGCGGTGAAAGGGCGGTAGTGTACGCGTTTGGCCTGCCAGGCGGACCGTTACTGCGTGCTGCTTTGGTGAAGACACCGGGTCACATCTGCCGTCAGATGTGACAAAACGGGCACTGGTGGGTACAACAAGGGGCGGCACGACGGGCGACGCATGACCCGGCACGGGAATCTTTACCGCCGACCGGACGTTGACCGGATAACGACGACAGCGACACCTGTCCTGTGGGCGACAAGCCCGGGAGGCACGATTCATGAGTGAGCGAGCTCTTCGCGGCACGCGCCTCGTGGTGACGAGCTACGAGACCGACCGCGGCATCGATCTGGCCCCGCGCCAGGCGGTGGAGTACGCATGCGAGAAGGGACATCGTTTTGAGATGCCCTTCTCGGTCGAGGCGGAGATTCCGCCGGAGTGGGAGTGCAAGGTCTGCGGAATCCAGGCACTCCTGGTGGACGGGGACGGACCTGAGGAGAAGAAGGGCAAGCCTGCGCGTACGCACTGGGACATGCTCATGGAGCGGCGCACCCGCGAGGAGCTGGAGGAGGTTCTCGCCGAGAGGCTGGCCGTCCTGCGTTCCGGCGCCATGAACATCGCCGTGCATCCGCGCGACAGCCGCAAGTCCGCCTAGCGGACCGCCACAAGAGCACAACGCCGCGGGGCCCGGTACACACATCGTGTACCGGGCCCCGCGGCGTCTGCGTGCGCGGACGACCGGCGTTCCGGCGCACGGGCGGCGACCCGCTCCCGGCACACCCGTGCCCCCGCTCCACAGGAGCGGGGGCACGGGCGAAGGGTCAGGGCATCAGGGGCGGGCGGGGCTCGTCGGCCCTGCGCGGGCCCTGGGGCGCCTCCTCGCGGATCACCTCGCCCGGGACCACCTTCCCGTCCGGCCGGTGGATGCGGGCCTGCTGGAAGGCGTCCTGGAGGCTGCCGGGAGGCGCGGCGGCCATACGGCGCTCCACGGCCTTCTCCGCGTACCGCCCGAGGAACGAGCGGACCTGCGGGACGAGCAGGAGCAGACCGGCCGCGTCGGAGAGCAGGCCCGGGATCATCAGGAGCAGGCCGCCGAGCATCAGGAAGCCGTTGCGGTCGTCCGCGCCGGCCCGGTCGGCGGGCGAGGGCGCCACGCCGGTCTGCGCGGCCGCCTGGGCCTGCTGGAAGGTCGAGGTGAGGTTGCGGAAGGCGCGGCGGCCCGCCCGCTTGACGACGGCGGCACCGAGCACGGCACCACCGACGAGCAGGGCGAGGACGGTCAGCCCTCCCGCCGCGTTCGCCACCACGGTGAGCAGCCAGATCTCCAGGACCAGCCAGGCGGCGACGCCGAGCGGAAGGAACGTACGCGCGCGTGGGCGCTTGGGGGCGAGGGGAGGCGGTGCGCCGGTCGTCATGGACCCCAGTGTGCCTGGAGCCCCGCCGGAACGTCGTAAAGGAAGGATCAGTACGGAGGGCCCGGTACGGAAAGCCGGACCGGGCCTCAGGAAAGCGGGTCGGGCGTCAGGAGGACTTGCGGCCGAGCAGCTTGCCGACCTTCTCCGCCCGCGCCGTCAGACCCCAGCCGGTGACCCGCCACAGCGCCTCGACGACGATGTTGCGGCTCATCTTCGAGTCGCCGATCTCGCGCTCCACGAAGGTGATCGGGACCTCGACGACATGGAAGCCCGCGGCGACCGCGCGGCGGGCCAGGTCGACCTGGAAGCAGTAGCCGGCCGAGGCCACGTCCTCCAGGCCCAGGCCCTCCAGGGTCTCCTTGCGGAAGGCCCGGTAGCCGCCGGTGACGTCGCGGATCGGCACGTCGAGCATTACGCGCGAGTAGAGGCTGCCGCCCCGGGAGATGAACTCGCGGGACTTCGGCCAGTTCACGATCCGGCCGCCCGGCACCCAGCGGGAGCCCAGGACCAGGTCCGCGCCCTTGAGGGCGGTGAGCAGGCGCGGCAGCTCCTCGGGCTGGTGGGAGCCGTCGGCGTCCATCTCGACGAGGACGCCGTAGCCCTGCTCGATGCCCCACCGGAAGCCGGCGAGGTAGGCGGCGCCGAGCCCCTCCTTGCCCTTGCGGTGCAGGACGTGCACATGGTCGTCCTCGGACGCTAGCTCGTCCGCGAACTTGCCTGTGCCGTCAGGGCTGTTGTCGTCGGCGACGAGAACGTGCGCCTCGGGTACGGCCTCCCGCACCCGCGCGACGATCGGCTTGATGTTCTCCGCCTCGTTGTAGGTCGGAATGATCACCAAGGCCTTGCCGAGCGGGCCGTAACGCCTCTGGCCACCGTCGTTCACTACTGCCCCTTCGGATACATACGCAGGCCCCCACCATAGCGAGGTCCCCGGAGTGCTCCGCCGCGGCGGGTCGGGTGGCACGTGTGACGTGGAGGGTCCCGCGGGGCGCCCTCGGCGCCCTCGACGGGGCTGACGTGCGGTGCGGGGCCCGGCGTCCTTCGGTCCGACCTGGGATCCGCTGGCTGCGGGTCGACCGAGAGCCGTTGTCTACTGAACGTCCGGGCCCCACCCGGGTCGCACCTACCGCCGGAGAAACCTTCCCGCGCGACCGAGGCGCGGGCGGCGTTCGGTCACGGCGTGGGGGTGCGGTCCGGTCGGACGTCCTGTGGTGGACGCCGTGAACCTACCCGCCCCTGACGGGCGACTGTCAACACCCGCTTGACCTGCGGATACTCCTCAAAAGCCCAGGCCGGAGGGGAAGATCCGCAGGTCGGGGACAAGCATGTGGAACAGCGGTGCGGGGTGCGAAATGTCCCCACATCACTCGTTCGGCCGTACGAACACCGTCTGTCCGTACACCACCGTGCGCAGGCAGACGGGGAGATCGACACCGGGCGACAGATCGGGCAGACCGGGCGTTCCGGAACGGGGGTCGGTGGACCAGCGGGCGACCCTGTCGTCGGGCGCCTGCACGACGAGCTCCTCGGTGCGCCAGACCGCGTAGTCGGCGGGGGCGCCGGGGACCAGCGTCCCCGCGTCGTCCCGGCCGACGGCCCGCCAGCCACCCCGGGTGTGGGCGGTGAAGGCGGCGCGGGCGGAGATCCGGTGCGCGGGGGTCCGGTGGAAGGCGGCGGCCCGGACCGCGCCCCAGGGGTCGAGCGGGGTGACCGGGCTGTCGGAGCCGAAGGCCAGCGGCACACCGGCACGCAGGAGCGCCGCGTACGGGTTGAGGGTGCGGGCGCGCTCGACGCCGAGCCGGTCGGCGTACATGCCCTCCTCGCCGCCCCAGAGGGCGTCGAAGGCGGGCTGGACGGAAGCGGTGAGCCCCAGCTCGGCGAAGGCGGCGATCGTCTCGGGCGTCAGCATCTCGACGTGCTCGACGCGGTGCCGGGCGGACCGGATCCGGGCCAGGCCGAGCTTCTCGGCGGCGGCCCGGACACCCTCCACCACGGCGGACACCGCGGCGTCCCCGATGGCGTGGAAGCCGGCCTGGAGGCCCGCCTCGGTGCAGGCGACGACGTGCAGGGCGATGGTGGCCGCGTCCAGGTGGGCCGAGCCGCTGTGCCCGGCGTGGTCGGCGTACGGCTCGTGGAGGCAGGCCGTGTGGGAGCCGAGCGAGCCGTCGGCGAACAGGTCGCCGGCCGCGCCGAGGGCGCCCAGGGCCCGCGCCCGCTCGACGTCGAGGTCGGCCCAGTAGCCGACGACCCGGGGCCCGGCCTCCTCGCGCGCGAGGTCCAGGAGGCCGGTGAAGTCCTCCTCGGAGGAGATCTGCGGTCCGCCGCACTCGTGCAGGGTGCCGATGCCGAGGGAGGCCGCGTGGGAGCGGGCGGCGCGCTGCGCCTCGGTGCGCTGGCGCGGCGACACGGCGCCGAAGGCGGCCGCGCGCACGGCATGGTGGGCGTCACCCGTGAGGGGCCGCCGGCCGTCGTGGAAGCCGTCCAGGTCACGGACGCCGGGCACGAGGTCGAGCAGGGCGGTGGTGACCACGGCCGAGTGGACGTCGATCCGGGTCAGGTAGAGCGGGCGGCCGCCCGTGAGGCCGTCGAGCTCGTCACGGGTGAGCGGGCGGCGCTCGGGCCAGCGGGAGGCGTCCCAGCCGTGGCCGATGAGGATGCGGTCCTCGGGGCGGGCGGCGGCGTGGGCGCGAATCAGCTCCGCCGCCTCGGCGAGCGAGGCGGCGGAGGACAGGTCGAGACCGGTGAGGGCGAAGCCGGTGGCGGTGGTGTGCACGTGCGCGTCGACGAACGCCGGGGTGACGAGCGCGCCCTCCAGGTCGACCACCTCGTCCACGCCGGACGCGAAGGCGTCCGCCGCACCTTCCGAGCCCACCCAGGCGACGTGACCGCGCTCCACCACCATGGCGGTGGCGAAGGGGTCGGCGGGGCTGTGGACTTCTCCACCGCGCAGCAGCACGGTGCGGTGTTCGGCGGGAGACGCAGGCGGCATGGACTCACTCATGCCACCAGGCTAGGACCTGCCGGGACCCGGTTTGTCCGGCAGGTCCCCCTGCCGGGGGTGCCGGCGCGTCAGATGCGCGCGTCCACCGGCCCCCCCGAGCGGGCCGGGCGCGTCAGATGCGCGGTGGTCTGGCCTCGTACGGCGTGGACAGGACGACGGTCGTGCGGCTGGAGACACCGGCCTGGGAGCGGATGCGGCTGAGCAGGTGCTCCAGCTCCAGCGGGGTGGCGACGCGGACCTTCAGGATGTAGTTCTCGTCACCCGCGACGCTGTGGCAGGCCTCGATCTCGGGGATGTCGGCGAGCCGGTCGGGGGTGTCGTCGGGGGAGCTCGGGTCGAAGGGTTTGACCGAGATGAACGCGGTGAGCGGGAGGCCCACGGCCTCCGGGTCGACGACGGCGGCGTAGCCGCGGATGACACCCCGCTGCTCCAGGCGGCGGACGCGCTGATGCACCGCCGACGTGGACAGGCCCGTGGCCTTGCCCAGGTCGGTGTAGCTCATCCGCCCGTCCTTGACGAGCAACTCCACGATCTGACGATCCAGCTCCTCCATGCGGTGACCCTATGGCCCACGGAGGAGCGGGGCACAGCCGGGGCCGACCCGTATGGGTCGCTATGGGCTGTCACGGGGCACCTGCGACGGGCATGTGACGAACGCCACAGGTTTGCGCCGGGCCCGGGACAGTGCCTCACGGTTATGCGGAGTTCCGTATGGGAAGTGCTTGCTGTGGTCGAGGCCGCACAGATCCGGCCGACCCACCCGAGGGGGAGATTCCCAATGCAGGAGCCTGTTGATTCCGTCGACACGTCCGACGAGCTCGACGCGTACGACACCTTTGAGATGTTCCGGGTCGTCTGCCCGGAGTGCGTGCAGCCCATCGCGCTGCTCGCGGACGAGGACGCGCTGCCGGAGCACGCGCTCTGCCCGACGCCGTGGAACCCCTTCGTCCTGACGGTCTGCACGGGCACGGGCCTCGCGGCTTCCGAGGCCCGCCCCGCCGACGAGGACGTCCTGGGCGTCCAGGAGCAGGACACCGCGCTGCTCCTGACGCTCCCCCAGGGGCTCGACTGGCGCACGCAGCCCTTCTCGCACGTCGGCGGTCCGGGCTCGCGTCCGATGCGGGTGCCGCAGATGCGGCGCGCGGCCTGAGGCCTTCCGCTACCAGTAGCTTCCCCGCACCATCGCCGCGAGCGTGGCGTGGTGCAGGATCAGGCCGTCCGGGTCACCGGGCACCTCGACCTCGCCGAAGTGGGCCTGGCGGTACGCGATCCTGAGCATCACGATCGCGTGCCGCAGCGCCGCGTAGAGCGTGTGGAACTCCATGTCGCGCGGGGTGTGACCGGTCAGTTCCGCGTACCGCCGCTCGACCGCGTCGCGGCGCAGGAGGTCCGGGAGTCCGGGCTGACCGAAGCCGACGGTCAGGTCCTGGAAGAAGCGGTGCAGGTAGACCGCCCAGCCGAGGTCGACCTCGCGGGGGACGTACGCCGCCATCTCCCAGTCGAGGACGGCGGCGGGGGTGAATCCGTCGTAGACGATGTTCCCGATGCGGGCGTCGCCCCAGCCGAGGACGGCGGGTCCCTCGTCGGCCGGCCAGTGCTCCTCCAGCCACGCGAAGGCCGACTCGATGAGCGGCGAGGGCGCGAGTCCCTCCACCACCCAGGCGTAGTAGGCGCGCTGGGCGTCGACGTGTCGGCGCAGCGGGCTCCCGGCGCCTTCGGGCAGCAGGAACTCGGCCTCCTTCGCGGGGAACTGGTCGTGCAGCCGCGCCAGTACGGAGACGGACCCGGCCTCCAGGCGGGCGCGTTCGGCGTCGGTGGCCGCGTGCAGCCAGTTCCCCTCGTACGTGTAGGGCATGACGTCCGGCGGGACGCGTCCCTCGGCGCGGGCCATCACGAAGAAGGGGGCGCCGAGCGGTTCCGGGTCCTCCTCCAGCCAGAGCACCCGCGGCACGGGGACGTCGGTGTGCTCGCCGACGAGGCGCATCACCCGGTGCTGGCGCGCCATGTCGTACACGGGGAAGACGGTGTACGCGGCGGGGTCGGCGGCCAGCCGCAGGGCGCAGCCGCGCACGGGGGCGTCCGGGTGGTCGACGTCGAAGAGCAGGGTCTCGCTGGACATGCCGTTGGAGCCGGGGACGGCGAGGCCCGTGATCCGGGCTCCGGGCAGGTGCTGGTGCAGCCACGCGGTGAGCCGCCGGCCGAGCTCCTCGGGGTCACGGGTGGTGGTGCGGGGGCGCGGGGCGGTGGCCAAGGAACGCTCCTCAGGGGGCTGTGGACGTGTGGTCGGCGAAGCCGCTGGGGTCGTGGCGGCCGAAGGAGCCGTGCTCGAAGATGCCGTAGCCGGTGCGGCCGTCGAGGGTGAAGCGGGCGGCGTGGTCGGTGACGCCGTAGGCCGCCATGGGGTGGGCGGCGGGGTCGGAGAGGTCGTAGACGCGGCGGTCGGTCCAGCCGCGGCCCTGCCAGGTGCCGTGCTGCCAGTCGGTGGCGGGCGGGTAGCCGGCGCCGACGGCGAGCGGGGAGGAGGCGAGGATCTCGACGCCGATCTCCAGGGGCTTTCCGGCCGGGTCGGTGAGGTGGACGGTGGCCCGCTCGGGGTGCCGGGTGCCCGGGCGGTACGCGATCTCGGTGCGGGGCCAGCCGAGTTGGGCGTCGCGCCGGCCGTTCCGTACGAGGAGGGCCTCGTTGAGGGTGCGGTAGCCGTCGGCGTCCTCCTGGGCGATGACCATGAGGAAGCGGTCCTCGAAGCGCATCGGGATCCAGAGCCAGTGGAAGCCCTCGGGGCGGAACTCGGCGGCGCGGCCGGGTTCCTCGCCGGGGATCGGGCGGACGCCCCAGCTGCGGTCGCGGGTGCCGGTCCACTCCCCCGCCGTGACGGTGAACTCCTCGCCGCCGGCCCTGATGGTGCCCTCGCAGTGGCCCGCCTGGACGAAGCGGCGGCCTTCGAGGGTGAGCCGGCCGCCGTGGCGCTGGGTGTGGTGGGGCTCCCAGACGGCGGGGAAGTCGCCGGTCCAGGTGAGGTCGAAGGACAGCCCGTCGGGGTCCGCGGAGCCATCGGGGGCGGCCGCGCAGTGCAGGGAGAGCCGCTTGAGGGGTTCGTCGACGGTGATGGTCAGCGGGCCGACGGAGAGGTTCGTCCGGTCGTCGCCGAGGGCGTCGGAGGCGCGGACGGCGTGCAGCCGGTCGCCGGTGCGCAGCGTCGCGTAGGCGTCGACGACCCCGGCGTTGGGGTAGACCCCGAGGCCGGCGATGAGCAGGGCGCGCCCGCTGTGGTCGAAGACGTGGAAGATGCACCGGTCGTAGGCGTTGCGGTCGCCGCTGACGTGGTGCTTCATCGAGAGCGGTGCCTGGTGCACGGGGTATTCGTCGAGTGCGACGGGCCGGTCGTCGTCCACGGCTGACCTCCTGATCGGCGAGTGAGATCTGACGGTACGTCAGTTCTCGCCCGAGGGGCCAGAGTCGTGCAGCGGGTACCGGGCGAACTGCCGCTCGAATCCGCTCGGCGGTGACCCGGACCGCCGGGGAGCGTTGGTCCGGGCATGACCACGCTGTACACGACTCCCAGCGGTTACGGTCGGCACCGGCAGGCCGAACCGCGCGGTGAAGAATCGGTTCATCAGGCGACGCCGACGGTGACCCCGACGGCACCCGCGCCCGTGGCGGCGCCCGCGCCCGTCCCTGTCCCCGCCCCGGCCCCCGTACCCGTCCCGGTCCCCGTACCGACGCAGGTACAGGTGCAGGCGCAGCCTCAGGCGAGGCCCCCCGTCCCCGCCGACCCGCCCATCTACCGGGACGTGCTCTCGCTCTGGGCCAGCCAGGGACGCACCCTGCCCGGCCATCGGGACCAGGAGTGGACGCGGCTCGCCGCCGGACCGGTCTGGGCGGACCGGACCGTGCGGGTCAGCGGGACTCTGGTCCGACCAGGTGACGGGCGATGACCACGCGCTGGATCTGATTGGTCCCCTCGACGATCTGGAGCATCTTCGCCTCGCGCAGGTACCGCTCCACGGGGAAGTCCGCCGTGTAGCCGTAGCCGCCCAGCACCTGCACCGCGTCCGTCGTGACCCGCATGGCGGCGTCCGTGCAGAAGAGCTTGGCCATCGCCGCGCACCGCCCGAAGGCCCGCCCCTCGTCCCGGAGCCGCGCCGCCTCCAGGTACAGCGCCCGGCCCGCCTCGACCTGGGTCGCCATGTCGGCGAGCAGGAAGCGGAGCCCCTGGAAGTCGGCGATCGGCCGGCCGAACTGGCGGCGCTCCCTCGCGTACGAGACGGCCTCGTCCAGGGCCGCCCGGGCCAGGCCCACGGCACAGGCCGCGATGCCGAGCCGCCCCGAGTCCAGGGCGTCGAGCGCGATCGCGAAGCCCTGGCCCTCCGCGCCGAGGCGGCGGTCGTCGGCGACCCGCACCCCGTCGAAGTGGAGCTGCGCGGTGGGTGAGCCCTTCATGCCCATCTTCCGCTCGGGAGGGGCGGCGCTCAGCCCCGGCGCGTCCCCCGGCACCAGGAAGGCGGTGATGCCGCGCGCGCCCGGGCCGCCGGTACGGGCCATGACCGTGCAGAAGTCCGCGATCCCGCCGTGGGTGATCCAGGCCTTGGTCCCGTCGATCACCCAGTCCCCGTCCGCCTCCCGGACGGCGCGGGTCCGCAGGGCGGCCGCGTCCGATCCGGCGGAGGGTTCGGAGAGGCAGTACGCGCCGAGGAGCCCGCCGCCCAGCATCGCGGGCAGGTGCGCGGCCCGCTGCTCGTCGGTGCCGAAGCCCGCGAGCGCGTGGCAGGACAGGGTGTGGACGCTCGCCCCGAGCCCGACGGTGAGCCGGGCGGCGGCGAGCTCCTCCAGGACCTGGAGGTAGACCTCGTAGGGCTGGCCGCCCCCGCCGTACTCGGGGTCGTACGGCAGTCCGAGCAGCCCGGAGCGGGAGAGCAGCGCGAAGAGCTCACGGGGGAAGCGGCCGGCGGCCTCCTCCTCCGCGGCGTGCGGGGCGATCTCCCGGCGGGCGATGTCACGCACGAGGGCGAGCAGCTCCCGGGCCTCGTCGGTGGGCAGCCGGCGCTCCACGCCGTCCGCGGTGCTGTCGGCCATGACCGGACGCTCCTCCCTGCCGGGCGCGCGCGGGGCGCGGCGATCGGGGGGAGTATGCCCGTTCCGTACCGGAGGATCACACGGCCGCCGCCGATCCACACGGTTGCCCGCGGTCTCGTCTCACATGAGGCCGGCGCGGGTGACGAGGACGGCGAGCAGGACGACCAGGGTCCAGCCGAGGACGTGCTCCAGGATCTTGGGACCGTCCTCGCGGGGACCGCCCGTCCGGGCGCGGGCGAGGAGGCGGGAGTGGGCGGTGGAGGTCATGCCGACCACCTTGCGCCACGGGGGCGGCCCGGGGGTAGAGACGTCGGTCACGTCCCCCCGGGCCGCCGCGCCGTCTCGACCGGTCCCGAGGGCCGGCCGGGCCTTGCGCCGCGCGGCCGGGGGCCGGTCGGCGAAGGAGAGGTATCAGACCCCCCTGTGCCGGACACCACTGTGCCGCTCGCGTTCGGCACCCGGCGGACCTCCACCCACGTGCGGGGCTTCCCCCTCTCCCCGCGCAAGCCGACCGCCCACGCAGAGAACTGTCAGTTTCCCCGCCGCGAGGGGCAGGACCGGCCGGAAAGCACCCCAGACAACTGGGATGTCCGAGGGCCCGGACCCTCGTACAGAATCGGTCCGCGGCACCGCTCAGCCGTTCGACAGCGGGACGGTCCGGCAAGTCCGACGGTGCGGTGTCGCGCCATCCGAGAGAGCCACGAGTGACCGGAAGGCTCCATTGACCACTCAAGCGTTTCGTCGAGCAACGATCCGATTCGCCCACATGAACGCCGGGGAACTCGTCGACCGGTCGTCCGTCGCGGCCTCCACGGCGGTGGACCGGGAATGGGCCTGGGGCGGGTCGCGCGGTGCGGGAATCCGGATCTGCGTCATCGACAGCGGAGTCACGCCGGACCATCCCGAGATCGGGCCCCTGGAGGGGTCGTACGCGGTGGAACGCATCGAGCAGGACGTCGCGGGCGACGGCCGGCCGAGCTACCGGATCGTCCCGGACGACGAGGGCGACGCGGCCGGTCACGGCACCGCGTGCGCGGCGATCATCCGGCGGATCGCGCCGGACGCGAGCCTGACCAGCGTGCGCATCCTGGGGCCGCGACTCGCGGGCGACGGCAACATGCTGCTGGCCGCCCTGCGCTGGGCGGTGGCGGAGCGCTTCCATGTCGTCAACCTCAGCCTCTCCTCCCGCAAGGGCGACTTCAAGGCCTCGCTGCACGACATCGCGGACGAGGCGTACTTCAACCGGGTGGCGATCGTGGCCTCGGCGCACAACAGCCCGGTCCGCAGCTATCCCTGGATCTTTCCCTCGGTGATCTCCGTCGGGTCGCACGAGATCGCCGACGCGGAGCGCATCGAGGTCAGTCCGCAGCCCCCGGTCGAGTTCTTCGCGGCCGGCGTCGGAATCGAGGTCCCCTGGATGGGCGGGGGCCGCTCGTTCCTCTCCGGGAACAGTTTCGCGACGCCCCATGTCACCGGATTCGTGGCCCGCATCCTCGGCAAGCATCCGCATCTTCCGGTGAGCGAGGTCAAGCACGTGCTCGCCTCCCTCTCGGACAACTTCACCGACGCGTCCGACCCACCCCGCGCCCCCACCCCTGTCACCACATCCGCCGTACCGGACCCGCCCGATGAACCCGCCCGGTCCGACGGATCCGCCGCACCCGTCTCATCCACCCCGTCCAACCCGTCCACCCCGTCCGCCCCGTCCGCCGAAGGAGCCGGCCATGACGAATCCGGCGCATGACGCCCCTCTCAGCGGCCCTCCGCTGTCCCGGCGCGACGAGGTGTTGCGCTCGACCGTTCGGCTGGCCCGGCTTGTCTTCGGCGCTCCCGCCTCGTCGGTCTTCCTGCACGACCCGGCGGGCGAGGCACTCGTCCTGGAGGCGATCTCCGACCCCCAGGAGGACAGCCTGGTGGGCTGGAGCATCCCCGACTACAGCGGCATAGCCGGCTGGGTCTTCCAGAGCGGGGAAGCGGTGATCGCCGACAACCTCGACAACCACCCGCAGTTCAACCGGGACTTCGCGGCCTCCACCGGCCGGATACCGAAAGCCATCATCGCCGCACCGCTGGACACCGACGGGTCCGTCTTCGGCGTTCTGGAGGTGCTCGACCCGGTACTGGGCCCGCGCAGCGCGACCTCCGGCCTGGAGCTGGTCTCGGAGCTGGCACGCCAGTGCGCGGCGGCCCTGGCGCTGGCGGGCCCGCCGCCCGGCCCCGCCGGACGGCACGCGGCGGCCGCCGAACGGCTGACCACCCTGGTGGCCGACCTGGCCAGCACCGACGACCCGAATGCCGCGCGGACGCTCGCCTCGCTCGAGGAGATCGCCAGCGCCCTGTCATCGAGAAGGGGGTGATCCCGTGCACCTGCTGGAAATCGGCGCCATCCGCAACAAGCCCGCCGCCGGCCTCTATCTGGCCCTGACCCGCCGCTGCCCGCTGTCCTGCGCCCACTGCTCCACCGACTCCTCCAGTACCAGCGAACAGCATCCGGAGACGCCGTTCCGCCGGCTCGTGGAGTCCTTCGACCACGAGACCCGACCGGACCTGCTGCTGATGTCCGGCGGCGAGGCGCTGCTGCGGGCCGCGCTCGTCGCCGACCTCGCGCGCACCGCCCGGTCCGTGGGCTCCCGTTCGTACGTGCTGTCGGGCATGTGGTTCGCCCGGGAGAACCGGCGGCTGCCCGCCCCGGTCGCCGCGGCGATCCGCGAGGTGGACCACTTCGCGGCCAGCCTCGACGAGTTCCACGAACGCGAGGTGGGCCGGGCCGACGTCTTCCGGGCGATGCACCGCATCCGCGAACTGGTGCCGCAGGTGAGCTTCCAGCTCACCGGGCGGGGGGACGACGACCCCTACCTCCGGGACCTGATCGACGACGTGCGCCGCGAGTTCGACGACCAGGTCCCCATCCTGGTGGGCACCTTGAGTCCGATCGGCCGTGGCCGCCAGCTCGGCGGGCTGACTCCCACGCCCACCTCCGGCGTCCCGGTCGCGCCCGTCGACCCGTGCGACCGGATCACCTGGCCCCTGGTCACCTACGACGGCACCGTCTACGCCTGCTGCAATCAGGACCTGGTGGAGCGGCGCGTGCCGGAGCACCTGATCCTCGGCCACGCGTCACACCAGTCGTGGGCCGAGCTGCGCGAGAGGTTCCTGCGCCGGGAGCTGTACCGGGCGCTGCGCGTGCTGGGACCCAGCTTCGTGGCCGCCCGCTTCTCGGACGGGCCGTGCGACAAGGGCATGTGCGGCAACTGCGTCGCGCTGTCCGGCGACGCCGAGGCCGAGCGGAAGGTGACGGAGTACCTGCGCAGCGACTCCGGACGGCAGGTGGAGGCCGCCGCCCGCCGCATGGTCGAGCAGGTGGACGGGACCGCCTTCTCGGAACGCCGCTCCGGCCGCTACGGCGGCCTGGTGTCCCTGGGATGGGAGGCGGACCGTGAACAGCAGTCCTGCACGCGCTGACGACGAGGCGGTCCGAAACCGCCCCACGCTGGCGGACACCGAGGCGATGCGCCGGCGTCGCGGCGAGTCGGTCCTGCTGTACATCACCGACCAGTGCCCGGTCGGCTGTGCGCACTGCTCGGTGGACGCCCGCGCGGACGGTGGCAGGGTCGCCGACTGGGAGGTGTTCCACGACGTCGTCGCCGGCATCGTCGCGCTGCCCGGCCTGCGGTCGGTGGCGGTCTCCGGCGGCGAGCCCTTCGCCGAGCAGCGGGCGCTGCCGTACGCGATCGCGGCGTTCGCCGACGCCGGGCTGGAGACCATCGTCTTCACCAGCGGGTACTGGGCGCGCGAGAGCGGCTCCGCGCCCGGCTGGGTACGGCGGCTGCTGCCGCGGATCTCCACGCTCTTCCTCAGCACCGACGGCTTCCACCAGGGCGGTGTGTCGAGCCGACGGTTCGTCGGCGCGCTGCGCGCGGCCCACCGGGCCGGCTGCCGCATCGTCGTCCAGGAACTGGACACGGGCGACGGCGCACGGGTGGCCGAGGAGCTGCTGTCGGAGGCGCTCGGCCCGGGGTGGGCCGACGAGGCGGAGACCAAGCTGATCACCCCCCTGCGGTACGGGCGGGGCTCGGGGGTCTTCGCCATCCAGAGCCGACACGAGGTGCGGGCCCTGGCGGCGTGCTCCCTGCTCGGCTCGCCCACGGTCCGCTACGACGGGGTGGTGATCCCCTGCTGCAACGAGGGGCTGATCACCGGTCACGGGCCTTCCGCACTGCGTGCCCCGACCCGGCGGCCCGAGGGCGTGGCGCAGGCGCTGGCCGGGTTCCGGGACGATCCGCTGCTGAGGGTCGTGGGGCGCCTCGGCCCGGGGGCGGCGGCCGACCTGCCCGGCTTCGAGGCCCTGCGCGAGGAACGGTTCGAGAACGTCTGCGGCGGTTGCTGGAAGGCGTACGACATCGCCGGCCGCCCGGGCCGGGCCGCGGACTCCGTGGCAGCACTGGGCGTGGCCCTGAGGGAAGGCGGTTGACGGTGGAGGAGCAGACGAGGTCGCAGGCGCTGCGCCGCAAGATCGGGCTGCTGATGCCGGCGGTGGACGCCGCGTCCCGGCAGATGTGGACCCATCCGCGCAGCGACCAGGTGTACCTGGAGTGGCTCAGGACGCTGCACGGGACGATCCGGGCCACGGTGCCGCTGATGCTGGCGGCCGTCGAGCAGTGCACGGCCCGTCACGACGACCCGGTGGCCGATCTGGTGGGCCGCTACCTGGCCAAGCACATCCGTGAGGAGTACGGGCACGACCAGTGGGTGGCCGACGACTACGCGGTGGCCGGGGGTGATCCCGAGACGCTCCGCACGGCGCTGCCGGGGGCGGCCGTCGCCTCGCTGGTCGGCTCGCAGTACTACTGGCTGCGCCATGCGCATCCGGTGGCACTCGTGGGGCACATCGCGGTGCTGGAGGGCAACCCGCCCGGCCCCGGGCTCGCCGGCGACCTGGCGGTCCGGACCGGGCTTCCGGAGGCGTCGTTCCGCACCATCGCCCGGCACGCCCAGCTGGACGTGCAACACCGCGACGACGTGCACCGGCTGATCGACCGGCTGCCGCTCGACCCGGCGCAGGAGGAACTGCTCGGTGTGAGCGCGCTGCACTCCATGAGGGGGCTGATCGAGGTGATGGAGGACGTACTCGACCGGATCCACCGGCGCTCCCCGGTGGCCCTGGCCGGATGAGCCGGGTGCGGGTTCCGGGCCCGCTGGCGGGCCGCGACTTCCGGCTGCTGTACACCAGCACGGTGGTCTCCGGTCTGGGCGACTGGCTGGACCAGGTGGCGCTGCTGGTGCTGGTCACCACGGTCTGGCACGGCGGCGCGGGCGGTCTGGCGCTGGTGGTGGCCGCGAGCATGCTGCCGCTCCTCGCGACCCCGTTCCTGGCGGTGCTGGTGGACCGCCGGCAGTCGCGCCGGGTGCTGATCCTCACCGACCTCGTGCAGGCGGGGCTCACCCTCGGCCTGGTGGTCGCCCCCGGGGTGTACTGGGCGGCCGGTCTTGTGCTGGTCCGTTCGGCGCTGGGCTCGGTGGGCGGGCTCGCGGGCCAGATCCAGTTGCGGGTCTCGGTGCCGCCCGACCGCGTCCAGGCCTCCACCGTGCTGCTCCAGACGGCGATGCAGTCGGTCAAGATCCTCGGGCCCGCGCTCGGCGGTCTGCTGGTCGCCTTCATGTCGCCCCGGGCGGTGTTCGCGGCCAACGCGTGCACGTTTCTCGTCGGGGTGATCACCGCCCGTGCCCTGCGCAGCACGTCGTCACCTTCCCCGAATGCAGATCTGCACTATTTCAAAGAACTGGGTGAAGGGTTCCAGCACGTTTTCGGGTCACGTCTTCTACGTTCTCTTCTGTTCGTCATGTGCAGCCTGATGTTCGTCGTCTTCCTTTACGACTCCATGGCCGCCCTGATCGTGCCGGCATTGGGAATGGGCACGTCCTACATCGGCTACATGGTGTCCGCCGTCGGATTGGGCGGAGTCGCGGGTTCGCTGCTCATGGGACGTTTCGCAGCACGCCTTCGGCCTTTCCTCACCATGGCGGGGTCGGTCCTCGCGATCGGCTGCATCATCGCCGTCATCGGATTCACCATTGTCCGTGACATACGCATTGACTCCGCCGTATGGCTGTGTGTAATTTTCCTTCTGGGAATCGCGAGCGCCGGAATCCTCGTCACTTTTCCCAGCGTCGTACATTCCGAGACGCCGGTCGAACTGACCGGCCGGGTATGGGCGCTCATGAATTCCGTGCCGGCCGTACTGAACGTACTGGCCCCCGTGCTGGCGGCGGCCCTGGTCGCGTGGATCGGGCTCGGAAGCCTGCTGCTGCTCGCGGGTGCCGCCCTGCTGCTCACCGCCGCCGCGGTCGCCGTCCGGCTCGGCGGCGTACCGCCCACCGCTCCGCCGTCCGGCGCGGACCACGGTGCCGGCCGGGCCGAGGAGCCGAAGACCGGCGCAGCCCCCCTGAACTCCGGTGCGCCGCACCGGGAAACCAGAGCCCCGTGCGTGAACGACGCGGGCTCTTCGACCGAGGAGATCACCATGGCAGACAAGATCGACAAGCTGGCCGAAGCCGGTTTCTCCCTGACCGACGCCACCGACGCCCAGCAGGCGGTGCTCAAGTCCCTCACCGAGGACGAGGTCAACGTCCTGCTGAGCGTCAAGTCCCGCGTCGAGGCCGCGGGTTCGGACGTGGAGGGCCACTCGCTCTCCGACCCCAGCGGCGGCTACCTCTGGTAGTGCCGGCCCTCGTCAGGGGACCGGCCCCGGACCGGTGACGTCTGGGCCGTAGCACAGACCGGGTGGTTCACGACGGGGCAAACGTCGTGAACCACCCGCTTGCCGCTCAGTGAACGGGGAGGACAGTATGACCAGGCCCACCGGTCCCATCGCAACCACCGCGAGCCGTTGCACCGGCTGCGGTGCGGACAACCCGTCGGCGGCCCGCTTCTGCATGGCCTGCGGGGTGGAGATCGGCCTGCCCGCCACTCCCGCCAGCGGCCTGCGCTTCGTCTCCGTCGTCTTCTGCGACGTGGTCGGCTCCACCGGACTGGCCACCTCACTCGAACCCGACCGGTGGGCGGCCGTCCTGGACGGCTACTTCTCCCTGGTCGGCTCGCTGGTGGAGGGGTACGGCGGCAAGGTGGAGAAGTTCATCGGCGACGCGGTCGTCGCCGTGTTCGGCGTCGAGGGGCACGGCGAGTCGGCCGCCGCCACCGCCGTCTCCGCGGCCACCGCCATCGCGCACCGCACCGGCGAGTACGCGCGGGGCCTGGGCGAGCTGCTGCTGGGCGACTTCCCGGTGCGGTGCGCGGTCGCCTCCGGTCACGTCGCGGTCAGCGGGCGGACGTCGAGCTTCGTCATCGGCTCGGTGCTCAACCGGGCGGCCCGGCTCCAGGCGCACGCCCCCGACGACGGGGTGATCGTGGACCTGGCCACCCGGCTCCAGCTGCAGGACCACTTCCCGCTGCGGGCGATCGAACCGGTCACCGCCAAGGGCTTCGCCCGGCCCGTCCCGGCCTGGATCGTCGGTCCGGCCGACACCCAGGCCCCCGGCACGGGCACCGTCGGAAGGACCGGCCTCGTCGGCGAGCTGGCCGCCCGCATCGGAGCGGCCGCCACGGCCGCCGGCCCGACCCTGATCCTGGTCGGGGGCCCTTCCGGGGTGGGCAAGTCCCGGCTCGTCACCGAGGCGCTCGACCACTGCACCGGCCTGGCCACAGCCGTCCTGCGCTGCCCGCCCGCCGGGACCGGACTCGACCTGCTGGCCTGCTGTCTGTTCCTGGAGGAGATCGAGAACGCGGCACGGCAGGGCCACGACAGGGTGGACGTGACGGTGCAGCTGACCGGCGCCTCCACGCGCGCCGAGCAGGCCCTGGCCCAGGACCGCGGCGAGCTGGGCCGTGCGCTGACCGCGGCGTTGGACCGCCTGCGGGGCGCCCGGCCCCTGCTCCTGGTGGTCGAGCACAGCGAGTGGACCCCCGGGGCACTGACCGACCTGCTCGACGAGCTGACCGCCGCACCGGGGCGGCCGGTCGTGGTGCTGCTGGTCGGGGTCTCGGCCCCCGAGGCGCTGGCCGCCCGGGGGGACCACCGGCTCACCGTGCCGCCACTCGAACGACCCGACGCCCGGCGGCTGGCCCACCGGCTGCTCACCGCACAGCACGACCCGACCGTCGCCGGCCGCTCACGGTCCACCGGCACCGGGGCCCCTGGACAGGACCCGGCCCCTGCCGCCCTCCTCGCCCCCGACTCCGCCGCCGAGGAGATCGCCTCACGGGCCGGCGGCATCCCCCGCTACATCGAGCAGATGGTCGTCCTGAGCCGCTTCGCCCAGCCCGGCGACGACTGGGCGCCACCCAGCGCGCATGCCGCGCTCGGTGCCCGGCTGGACCGGCTGGACGGCGACTCACGGGAGCTCCTGGTGCTGCTCGCCGCCGCCGGCCGGGACCTGTCCCTGGAAGACCTGGGCGCCCTGATGGACCCCGACCGGGTCGCCGCGGCCGCGGCCTGCCTCCTCGAAGCCGGTCTCGTGGAGTCCGCCGACGCCCACAAGGGCCGCCTGGCCCCGGCCTTTCCGGTCGTGGCCGAGGTGGCGCTGCGGCGGCTGACGCTCTCCGAGACCGCCGACGTGCACGCCAGGCTCGCGCGCTCCCTGGAGCCGGTGGCCCAACGGCGCCCCGCCGTCGCCGAGCTGCTGGCCGGGCACTGGGAGGCGGCGCACACCGCGTTGCGCGGGGTGGAGCCCGGCTCCGACCGGACGGCCCGGGCCGCCGAGTCCGCCGTGACCGCGTTCGGCGTCGCCGCCCGCTTCGTCCTCTCCCGCGGGCGACCCGAACGGGTGCCGGCGCTCACCGGACGCGCCCGCGCCCTGGCGGAGGCGGACGACGCGCAGGGCCACGACCTGGATGTCCTGGAGGCGTACGCCCTCGGCACCCAGGGAATGCCGCAGGCCGCCCTCGAACGCGTCGAGCGCGTGCTGTCGGACCCGGGCCGGGCCGCCCCGGCCGCCCGGATCCACGCCCGCCTCAACTCGCTGTACTCCCGCACCTATCTGACCGGCGACGCGCCCGCCGTACCGGACGATCCGCACTACCTCGCCGCGGTCGCCTCCCCGGAGCCCGAGGCCCGGGTCGGGGCGCACCTGTACGCCGGGCTCCAGTCCCTGCGGGCCGGCGACCACCCCGCCGCCGAGCGGGCGCTGCGCTCCGCGCTGCGGTCGGCCGACGGCGCCGGGACCTGCCTGGGCCTGACCGAGGTCTACGCCAACCTGGCGATGGCCCTGGTCAACGGCGACACCCCGGTCCCCGCCGCACTCGCCGACTGCGAGCGCCTGCATCAGGAGGTCGCCGGTTCCCGGCTGCTGAGCTCGGCCACCGGCGTCGCGCTGGCGCTGGTGCGCCACATGTCCGGCGACCGGGCGGCGGCCGACTCCGCGATGGACGAGGCCGAGGAGGTACTGCGCGATCTGGGCCAGGGCACCGGGGCCGCGACCATCGCGGGCTGGCGTGCCGTCCTGGCGGCCCGGTCCGGCGACTGGGGTACCGCGGCCGGCTGGTGGACCGCCCAGGGCGATCGCTGCGCCGCTCTCGGCATGGCCCGCCAGGCGTCGCTCTCCCGCCTCCAGGCCGAGCTGGCCCGGGAGGCGTCCGGTGAAGAGCGGTCCGGCGGGGCGCGGGGCGGGCCCGCTTCGCTCGACGAGGTGGCCGTGCCACCCCCCGAGGCCTGGGCGGAGTACACCGTCGCCCTGCAGGCCCGCGCCGTACGAGCGCTGCGCGCCGGCGAACCGGGACCGGCCGCGACGCACCTGGACGCCGTGGTCCGCCATCTGGGCACGGTGCGCGGCAGCGGCGCGGTGATCACACCGCTGCTCTTCAGCGCCGTCCTCGCCCGCCGTACAGGCCTCCCGGTGGCCGGGCGGGCGCTGACCGCCCTCCGGCGGGCGATCGAGGCCAAGCAGGACCTGGGCGTGCGCGCCCCGCAGACATAGCGGGACGCACCGTCCCACCGCACGACCCGTCCCCCGCGAGGGAACTCCGAGAAAGCAGCCGCCCGTGCGTGTCCTCCTGCTCTACGCCAACCCCCACCAGGTCCTGCCGGTCGGCCCGTACGGACTGGAGATCCTGCGGGCCGCGGTCACCGAAAGCGGACTGCCGGTCGAGGTGTCCGTATGCAACCCGTTCCTCGAATCGCTCGACCACACCGGCCTGTTGACCGAGGTGCTGGACCGGACCCGGCCCGACCTCGTCGCCCTGTCGATCCGCAACATCGACAACGCCGTGGTCGCCTGCGACACGGCCGCCGGCCCGGACGGGCGGTGGATCGACGTGGTGGAGTACCTGGCGCCCATCGCCGAGCTGACCGCGACGCTGCGCGCCTGGGACCCCGGACTGCCGGTGGTGGCGGGCGGAGCGGCGTTCACCTCCTGCCCGGTGGAGGTGATGGACCGGCTCGGACTGGACTTCGGCCTCGCCGGTCCCGGTGAGGCCGCGTTCACCGCCCTGCTGGCGCGCGTGGTCGCCGAAGGCGGCGCACGGAGTGTGCGGCAGGTGGTCGCCGAGACGCTCTCCACGCTCCCCGGCGGCCTGGTGCGCACCGCCGACGGAACCCTGGGGCCCGGCCTGCGGCCGCAGCCCGACGTGGTGTCCCGGCCCACCACCGCGCTGCCGAGGATCGCACCGGAGTACGTGCTGTTCGCCAAGGCCCGGGGCATCCCCACCGCCCTGCGCAGCCACGCGGGCTGCCCGCTGCGCTGCTCGTACTGCGTCGATCCGCTGAACGTCGGCAGGGTCGACGCGCGTCCCGCCCGGGCTGTCGCCGCCGAGGCGGAGCACTACGTCGAGCGGTACGGGCTGACCCACTTCCACCTGGCCGCCCCCGAGGTCAACCTCCCCTACGAGGGGGCGCTGACCGAGGTGTGCGAGGCACTGGCCGGAAGCCGCCACGGCGAAGTGATCAGCTGGCACGGCTACTTCAACGTCAGACCGTTCTCCGAACGGCTGATGGACGCCTTGATCCGGTCCCGCTGCGTGCGTCCGAGCTTCTCGGTGGACGCCTTCGACGACCGGATGCTGCGCGGGCACCACAAGAACTACCGGATGTCCGACGTCGAGGACACCTTCGGTCTGTTGCTGCGGCGTCGGCCGGAGTGGATGGACGTTCAGATCGGGGTGCTGTTCGGCCAGCCCGGCGAGACGGCCGCCACCCTGGAGAACGCCATCGGCCACATCCGCCGACTGGCCGACCGGGGCGTGTCGGTGGGCTACTCCTGCGGGCTGCGGGTCTACCCGCACACCCCGCTGGCCCGCACCCCTCTCGACCCCCGGCATCTGTACCGCGCGGACGGGCCGCTCTCCCCGACCGGCGCCGCGGGACCCCGCACCGTCCCCGCGGCCGACCTGCTGACACCGCTGGTGTACTGCGAGCCGATGCCGCCCCGGGAGCTGGCGGCCCACCTGTCCGACCGGCTGTCCGACTGCCCCGGAGTGACCTTCATCGACGAGGGCCCCGTGAAGGAGGCCCGGCAGCCGGACTGGCTGCGCCCCCTCAACGTGGCCACCGTGCACCTCGCGCACGGGCGTCCGGAGCCGGCGGCCGAGATGCTGCGGCTGGTGCTGGGCTCGGGCGACACCCGGGCGGCGGGCATGACACGGCGACTGCTCCAGGAGGCGGCCGCACGGCCACCCGTCCCGGTGGGCGCCGGGGGTCTCCGGACCGCCCTCGCCTGACCGGGGCCGCCCCGTCCCGCTCCCCGCCTCTCCCCTGCCGTACCGCCTTCCCCGCCCACGGAGGACACCCATGGAACTGACCTGGAGCACGGACGGCTTCGCCGTCTTCGACGACTTCCTCGCCCCGGAGGCCGCGGCCACGCTGTGGGAGCGACTGCGCACCGAGGACTACCACTTCGTCCACGGACGCCGGGACGGGGCGTGGAACAAGGTCTACGGGCTGCTGGACGGCAGTCCCCTCAGCGGGCCCGGCACGCTGAACGACCCGGAGGGCCACTTCGAGGGGCGCTTCGCCGACCACGCCCCGTACCCGTCCGGCGGGGCGACCGACGCCGTGGTGAAGCAACTGGCCGAGGAGGCGGCCCGCATCGAGCCGTGGACCGGGCGGTTCGGAACGGACTGGCACGCCTTCACCTGCCGCCCCTTCCTCTACCCGCAGGGCTCCGGACTGGCCTGGCACGACGACTCCGGCGACCGGGCCGCCTCGTTCGTGTTCTACGCGCACCCCGAGTGGCAGGCGTCCTGGGGCGCCGAACTGCTCGTCTCCAGCGGAACCCCCGGGGCGCGGCCCGCCGACCAGAACGCCCACCTCACCTCGCGGGTCGGACACTACGTCGCCCCGCACCCCAACCGGCTGGTCGTCCTGCGCTCGGGCGTACCGCACATGATCAAGAAGGTGGAACCGCACGCCGGGGACCGGGTCCGGGGCTCCGTCGCCGGCTTCTTCCTGCGCCGCCCCGCCGACCGGCCGCGGTGACCGGGCCGCCCCGGCGCCCGCCCGCTGCCCGGACGGGCCGCCCCGCACGGTGCGGTCGGCCCTCAGACCTGGTCGTCGCGGGGTTCCGCCGCAGGCGGGGCCTCCCCCGCGCCCCGGGCACGCCGGGCGGCCGCCTCACGGACGGCGATCACGTCGATGAGGTCGCTGACGGTGCCGAGCGCCTCGGAGGAGAGCCCGACCGCACGCAGGGCCACACTGCGCACCCCGGCGTCCCGCAGGGCGCCGAGGAGTTCGATCTCCGCGGCGATCTTCGCACCGTGCTCGTCGTCGAAGAAGTAGGCGACCGGGACCTCGAAGTGGTCGGCCAGGGCTTCCAGATGGCGCTTGGTCGGGTTGTTCCTCCGCCCGGTGCGCAACTGCCACAGGTACGTGGTCGAGAAGGACACCCCGGCGGCCTCCCGGCACGCGGTGGCGACCTCCTCGTTGCTGAACGGCAGGCCATCGGGCCTGCGGGCGAGCCGGAAGAGTCCGTCGATCTTCCGGCTCAGCGACGACGGCTCGGGTTCCGCTTCGGCCACTGCCCACTCCCTTCGGCCGCCGCCCTCCCGTGCTCCTACCCCACGAGCGCGAGCAAATCCGTTGATTTTCACTGTAGTTGACACCCCCGAAGCCGACAGCCATGCTGAAGTGGTAAACGGATATGAAAACTGCGAAATGGTTGTTCATCTCAGCTGAAACGCCTGGCTGTCCCCACCCGCCTGGGTCCACCCCCCGGAGCCGTCCTTGACGATCCCCGCGCCCTCAACTGTGAAGAACGCCCGCCCGTCCGCTGCGCGCCCACCCGCCGCGTTCCCCGCCGACATGGTCGGACGGGACGCCGAGATCGCCGCGCTGTCGGCGCTGCTGACGGATCCGTCGACCCCCGGAGTGCTGCTGACCGGCGTCCCCGGTGCGGGCAAGACACGGCTCGCGGCCGAGGCGGCGGCGGCGTACCGCGCGTCGACCGGCGCCACCACCGTGCGCCTGGAGACCACGGAGGAGCCGTACGAGGACAGCGCGCTCGACCTCCTCGGCGGCCTCATCGCCGGCCGGGACGCGGGAGGAGCCAGGCCGCTCCTGCTCGTCGACGACCTCGACCGCTCGGACCACCACCGGCTGCTGCGGGCCTGCGCGGCCGCGTCCGTCGTGGTACTCGGCACGGCCCGCCAGCCCCCCGCGGCCCACGGCCTGGTCCCCTTCCCGGTGGACCCGCTGCCCGTGCCGCTCGACTGCTCGGCGCTGGATCTCGGCGCGTTGGCGCGCGTTCCCTCGGTGCAGGTGTACCTCGCCTGCCTGCGCACGATCAATCCCGCGTTCTCCCTCCAACTGCACAATCAGCAGGTCATCGCCCGGACCTGCGTCGAGGTGGGCGGCAACCCCGGCGCGCTCTGCCGCACCGCGCGGGTCGCCGCACTGGAGAGCCCCGAGGTGGCGTGGGCCTCGCTCGGCGACCGGACCGTCCCGTACCCGGTCCCCACCGGGGACGGCGCCCCCTCCGCGGCGCCCGACGGCGATCCGCGTGACACCCCTCCCCGGGCCGCCGACGGGACGCCCAGCTGGCTGCTGGCCCACTGCCAGGTGTTCAGCGGCGGCTTCGGCCCCGAGGCGCTGCGCCACATCACGGCCGTCGCTCCGGAGGAGTTCTCCTCGGCGCTGGAGACCCTTCTGCGCGGCCATCTGCTCACCGCCTCCACCCTGCCGTCCGGCCGCCTGGACGGCACGGCCCGGTTCCGGCTCCGGCTGCCGCCGGACGGACCCGCACGCCGGCTCCCGCCGCCCGAGGACACCGCGGCCCGGCTGGCGCACGCCCGCTACTACGCGGCCCTGGCCCGCGCCGCCGCCGACCGGATCGTCTCGGGGCACCAGCACTCGGGCCTGACCGCCTTCTGGAGCGAGGAACGCAACCTCCGTACGGCACTGGAGACCCTGCTCCGCCACGGGCGGACCGAGGAGGCGCTCGGCCTCGTCGACGGCATCCGCGTCTACTGGCGGGCGACGGGCGGCTGGAGCACCTGGGCCGAAGGGCGTCCCCGCCCCGACCCGTCGTGGACCGCGACCGGCCACCGCGACCGGATCCGCGTCGACCTCCTGCTCGGCGAGGCGGGCATCCTGGCGGGCCAGCCCGAGGCCGCCACGGACCTGCTGGACCGGATCACCGCGGATGCCGCCCAAGCCGCGGGGCTGTCCGCGCGGGTGACGCGGCTGCGGGCCCTGTGCGTCCTGGCCTCCGACCCCTGCCGCGGCACGACCCTGCTCCACGAGGCGGCCGACCGGCACCGGTCCGACGGCGACCGCCACGAGGCCCGCTACGTGTCGCTGGAGGCCGCACTCGCGGGATTCCGTCTCGGAGACACGGCGGCCGCGGCGGCCACCGCACTGGAGGTGCTGGCCGAGGCCCAGCAGGCGCGCGACACGCTCGCCGCCGGTGCCGCCCTGCTCCACCTGGCCGTCTTCGCCGCCGCGGAGGGACGCGCGCAGGCCACCGCGCACTACTGCGAGCGGGCCCTGTCGGCCCTGCGCGTCCTGGGGCCGCCGGCCGTCCTGGGCGCCATCGCCACCACGCTGGGCAGTCCCGCCCTGCCCGACGTCGCCGAACGCGCCATCGGCACCGCCCGCGGCCTGGGCGCCTTCCACACCTGGCGCGGCGCGTACCCGGAGGAGGCGGGCACGCCCGACTTCGCCATGGCCCGGCTGGAGGAGCCGGTGCGGGAGCTGCTGGGCGAGGCCGCCTTCTCCCGTGCCCTGGTCGAGGGCTCCCGAGTGTCGCTCCCTGACCTGTTGGCCTCCCTCGTCCCGGCCCCCGCCCCTCCCGCCGCCACACCCACGGGCTCCTTACCCCCGGACACCCGAACCCGGATCGAGCCGTTGACGCCGCGTCAGACCGAGGTCTCGCGCCTGGTGACGGCCGGTCTGAGCAACCGGCAGATCGCCCACCGGCTCGCGATCTCGGAGTGGACGGTGGTGAACCACATCCGGGACACGATGAAGAAGCTGGGCTGTTCCTCCCGAGTGGAGATAGCGAGCTGGATGCACCACTCCGGCCTGCGCCCGTCCCCGGAACCACCCCTGTTCTTCCGTACGGCCCTTGCTCCGACCACCCCCACCCGGTCCGGACCGACGCTCATCCCGTCCTGGGCCCTGTCGTCGAAGTGACGCCGCGTCCCGGGCGGGACTCCAGTGACGCCGTGTCCCGGGCGGGACTCCTCGGGACCGCCCGCCCGGGCCCCGCGAGCCCGGCGTGATCCGAAAGACAGGCTCTCGGTGTATTGACCCGCGCTGTTGACGCGGGTGATGGGTGAGTGGTGTCCGTCGAGTGCGGTGTGGTCGACAACGCTCGTGATCAATCCACCCGGCGCCCCACCCGATGACGCATGTGCTCCACCAGCCCGGCCACGGTGAACGCCTCGGCCACCTGGACCAGCCATGCCGCTTCCTCCTCGACCGAGCAGTCGACCGGGTAGGCGAGCGCGACGTCCCGGTCCGCCGGGGCGCCGGGGCCGGTCCTGGCGGACTCCAGTGCGGCGGCGATGACCGCTGCCTCCGCCATCGCCGCGCGGCCCGCGGGCGGCACGGGGAACCGGGCCAGCGCCGCGTCCGACAGCGCGCGGGCATCGGGGGGAACGAAGGCGCGGAGCTCCAGGTAGCCGTCCCGGATCTCGATCACCCGGCGATAGAGGGCGAACTCGGACCGGTGCAGGGAGAACAGACGCACCGGCGGCCAACCCAGGTCCAGGGCCGTCCCGGGGGAGACGGCCTGCAACGCCGACCACAGCGGCTCCAGGGCACGGTAGGTCCGGTAGGCCCGTAGCCACCGCCCGGCCGCGGTGGTGACGGAGACCCAGCCCCCGGCGGTGCCGCCCAGGACGCCCAGGACCAGACAGCACAGGCCGAGCATCCTGCCCACCGGGTCCAGCCCGGCGCTCTGCCGGCCGTCCAGGGCCACGGTGACGATCGCCGACACACCCCACAGGGCCCAGACGAGGCCCACCGCGACACTGGCCGTGATCAGCCGCAGGCCCGTGCGCAGCGCGCCCGGACCCAGCCCCCGGGCGAACCGGTGCACCGGGACCAGGAACATGGCCAGGCACCACAGGCTGTAGCCGGTGAAGACCGTGTCGCTGGAGGCGAGGAGCACTGCTCCGCTCCCCTCCACGAGAAGCGAACCGTGTCGGGTGCGTACGCCGGAGGAGAGGAACAGCACCGCGCACAGCACGAGGGCCGCGAGGGTGACGCCGATGTGCAGCCGTCCAGTCAGCAGTCGAGACCGGGGCAGGCCGATCTCGATGACGGCCAGCGGGAGGAAGGCGAGGGCGGCCATCTCCGTCTCGCGGCCCAGGAGGTGGGTCAGCCGGGGGGCCCACAGCCACTCCAGGTACATCGTCGGGGCGGCCAGCAGGGTCATCGCCGCAGCCATGCAGAATCCGAAGCGGCACAGGTGGCGCACCGCGTAGGGCGAGTCGCTTCCGTTGCGCAGCAGACGCAGTTCGTAGCAGCCCAGCCACAGCGCGGCGACGGCCGGGAGGTACGCGAGCAGGTCAGACACGTGACCGCTCGGGCCGGCGGGAGGGGGCCCCGACGAGGGTTCCGGCCCGCTCGTGGTCCCGTCCCGGCGCGGGACCTTCCCTCAGCGCGCGGTGCAGGATGAGAGAGGCGAGCAGTTCCGCCTCCTGCTCGGCGGGCTCTGCGTACACGGTGCGGCCCAGGACCCGGCGCACCAGGTCGGGGGAGAGTCCGGGCAGCAGCGCGCGTACGCCCGACGTCTCGGGGGTGGGCATCCGATCGTGCCCGCAGAGCAGGTGGGCCGCCTCGTGTACGAGGATGTGCTGCCGGTGCAGTGCGCTGGTCCCCGGGGTGCACAGGATGTAGTCGGCGTGGTCGGTCGTCAGTAGCAGACCGCAGGGGATCGCCGCGTCCACCGCGACCGGCAGGACCTCGATCGGGCGGCCACGCCGTTCGGCCAGGAGGGTCAGGAAGGTCTCGGCGTCGAAGGGGTCCGGCAGTTCGAGCCCCTCCGAGAGGGCGCGGGCCCTCCGCCACAGGCGTCTGTGCGACCGGTCGGTGAGCATCGGGGACCCCTCCCGGCGGAACGGCACCACCGCCGCTCCGCGTCTGCTGTCTTCGAGCAACCCGACGTCCCCCCTGGGCCGCTCAGACATCCGCTCCGAAGGATCAGCTCAACCAAAACGCATACTTTTCGATTGTATGCACGCCCAGCCGTACGCCGACAGAGCGCCTATCGCGCTCCCGACACCGCTCGACCAAGGCCACGGCGGACCGTACGGCCGGCTCACGCAGGACGGCCAGAAGTCCCGTGGCCTTCCGGGACTTGAGTGCGTCCTGCCCGGCCGCGAGGCGGGCGTGATCGACAATCGCCGCATACCGGCGGAGGGCCCGGCGGTGTCCATGCGAAGGGGCACGGTGGGCGACGGACAGCTGACGGTGTTCGGAAGGCTCGTACGGGAAGCGCATGGACCTGGCACTGGAGTCGTCGGCCATCGGACCGGCGACCCTGGAGCGCTGGGAGACCACCGCCTTCGAGTACGCGCACGCCTACCAGACCGTGCCACCGCACCGGCTTCTCGCCGATGTCCTCGCCGACTTCACCGAGGTACAGCGGCTGCTTGAGCAGCGCCAGCCCATCCGCTACCGCCGACGCCTCTGCCGGGTCGCCGCCCAACTCGCCACCCTCGCCGCGAACTTCGCCTCCGCCCTCGGCGCCCACCGCGAGGTCCGCGGATGGTTCCACACCGGACGCCTCGCCGCCTCGGAAGCCGGGGACAACCAGCTCGAAGGCGCGCTCACCGTACGCTCGGCCATCGTCCCCCTCTCCTACGGGACCCCTGCCTCCGCCCACGAGCAGGCCGCCCGGGCACGCCGCATCCTGGGCGACACGATCGGCCCCGCCACCACCCGCGGCCTGCTCGTCGAGGCCCGGGCGCTCGCCCGCATGGGGCGCGGGGGCGAGGCGTTGCCGCTGCTCCGCCAGGCCGAGGACGCGTTCGGCCGGCTGACAGCCGAGGACCGTGACGACCCCTCCTTCGGCCCTACCGAGCGGCAGTTCCTGTGGCACCTCGCAACGCATGGACGCACCTGGGCCGCACCGAGGACGCCTGGCAGGTCCAGCACCGCGCCCTCGACCTCGACCCGCCCACCGAGTACCTCGACCCGACCCTGATCCGCCTGGACCGCGCGACGCGCCTTGCCCGGAGTGGCGAGCCGGAGGAGGCGTACCGCACTGCCACACAGGCCCTGACGGCACTGCCGGACGAGCACCGCACCGGCATGGTCATGAAGTACGCGACCGACTTCAGCCGCACGGCCGAACACGCCCCGCTCGCCGGGAGGGAGTTCGCCGAGCTGCTGCGAGCTTGAGCCGAGCTACTGGCCGACCACGGGATTGGCCAGGGCGCCGATCCCGGAGACGTGCACGGCGACCTCGTCGCCCGGGACGACCGGGCCCACTCCGGCCGGCGTACCTGTCAGCAGCACGTCACCCGGCTCCAGCGTGACCGCCGCCGTGATGTAGGCCAGCAGGGAAGCGACCGGATGCAGCATGGTGTCCGTACCGGCCGACTGCCGCTCCTCGCCGTTCACCTCGCAGCGCACGACGAGCTTCGCCGGGTCGAGGCCGGTGACGATCCACGGCCCGAGCGGGCAGAACGTGTCGAACGCCTTCGCCCAGGACGGCTGCCCGTCCTCCCGCTGGATGTCCCGGGCGGTCACGTCGTTGGCGCAGGTGTAGCCGAAGACGTACTCCAGCGCGTGCTCGGCGGGTACGTCGCGGGCCTTACGGCCGATGACCACGGCGAGCTCGGCCTCGTAGTGCACCTCGTGCGACTGGGCCGGGTAGCGGATCGGCTCTCCGGGGCCGATCACGGCCGACGGCGGCTTGAAGAAGAGCCGGGGCGCGGCCGGCATGTCCAGACTCAACTCGGCGATGTGATCGGCGTAGTTCCGGCCGACCGCCACGATCTTCCCGGGGCTGACCGGGGCGAGTAGCCGTACGTCGTGAAGCGGGAGGCGGCGGCCGGTGAGTTCCGCCGCTCCCCTCACCGGATCGGCGCTCAGCACCTCCAGGACGTCGTCCCCGCCCTCAGCGATGAGGCGCCCGTGAAGAACGTCGCCCTTCCACTCGAACCTGGCCAGCCGCTGCGATTCACCCGTCAGCCTCATGCCTGAACCGTACCGGTGCGCCGAGAGCCGCGGGCCGGGAGGACGATCAGAAGGCGTGGAGGTACACCAGGCGGTTGTGGTGCCGGGCCGGTCAGTATGCCGCCAGGTAGACCCGTACGCGATCCCCCGAAACCTCGCCGATGTGGATCTCGATGCCTTGGATGTGGCGGCGTCTTGAGTCGCCGACACAGGGCGGACACGCGCTCGTCGTGCGCACGCGCTTGAGCTCTTGCGGTGGTGTGAGCCCGAGGTGCTTGAACCCGTCTCCGCTCAACGACGAGGACGACGAGGACGACGAGCCTTCCACGGCCAAGGGGTAGTCGGGGTGCAGGTCCTTGGTGATCGCCTCCGCGGTCTGCTCGCTCGTGACGAAGGACAGCAGGTAGACGTTCTCCTGCGGCTGTACCCGTACGCCGCCCTTCACCTCCGTCGCCCCCTGGGGGATCTGGATCTTCATGAACGCCGCTGACTCCGGGGCGCCCGCTCCCTTCTCCCAGCCGGCGGAGGGAGCCGTGCGCGTGACGTGGTCCGAGGGCGCGGACGTACAGCCGCCAAGTGTCAGCCCCGCGGCGAGGGCGGCCGCCGGGACCAGCAGGCGGACTCTCGCGGTACGGCAGGGCATCATCGGTTCTTCTCCTCGCCTCGGGACACGTCGCCCCGGGTGCCTTCGTGTCCCTGGTCCTCTGGAGTGATGGTCGGGGGTGTGGAGCTGTCGAGATCGTGGTGGTGGGTGGAGCTGCCGCCCTGCATGTCGAATTCCTGGCCGAAGCCCACCTTGTGCAGGCGGCCCATGTCGTCGTCCGAGATGTTGATGAGGCCGCCGAGGAAGGGTGTGGACTTGTTGTGGTCCCAGTTGTAGCGGTCCCAGACGTTGACCTGGTAGTCGAGTGAGACCTTGGGCGCGCCGCCGTGACTGTCCGGGGTGACGGTGACGAACCCGGAGACGTTGTGTGCGTTGGATCCCACCGCGTGGAACCACTCGTCGCTCCCCAAGTTCGTGTGCTTGGTCCTGCTCTCAACCGGGATGACCACGGTCTCGACACCCCCGGCCTTGTGGAATTCATCCAGTGCCTGCCGTCGCCAGGCGTCTTGGTTATCGGCGACGTGATCGTTCTCGATTTCTGACCGGAATCCGGGGTCGTCGGCCAGTATCCGGTCCACGTCGAGGTTGAGCGTTTCGCCGGTGCCTCGCAGGTAGTGCAGCATGTTGCGGGAGGCTCCGGTCTCTCCGACGGCGTCGCCGGCCGTCGCGATGGCCAGGGCCCGCGCATGGAACCACAGGTCCTCGGGGGTGGGCTCTTCCACGTTGAACCGGCCGGAGCCGCGGTCGGGGGAGTGCCACTGGTACCGCGGGTCCATGACGCCAGCCGCTCGGAGTTCGTCGCCCTTCTCCTTCAGCAGGATGCCGCGGGTAACCGGGTCGAGGCCCTGCCACCAGGCGGGGACGTCCTTGCGGTCCTTGGGCATGTTGGCGGCCTTGCCGGCCTCCTCCAGGGACGGGTAGGGGCTCGCCTGGGGGTTCCGGTTGAAGCCGTTGAAGGTCCCGTCCATGGGGTCGGAGTCGAGGACGGCGGCATCGAGGGCCAGGCGGATGCCGTCGTCGGCGTCGGTGATTGCCTTGACCGCTTGGACGAGCTTTTCGGCCCACTCGTTCGCCTGGGTGCGGGCGGTCTGCTGGAAGTCGGGGTCGTGGACATAGGCCGTGCGCTCGCCCTGGGCGAGCCGCTCCGTGTCGAAGGCGACCGTGCCCTGGTCGGAGACGCGCATGCCCGCCCGGACGGCGTCGTCACGGATCGCCTTGAGCCGGTTGCGCAGGTCGGTGAGCTGGGCGTGCGCGTCACGCAGGACGAGTGCGACGGCCTTCGCCTCCTTCTGCGCTCCTTGGAGTTCCTTGAGCGTGACGGTGAACCTGGCGTTGGCGGCGTTGGCGCTCAGGCCGATCCAGGACTCGCCGAGCGAGACGCCGTGGACGTCCTTCTCGTACTGCTCCTCGAGCGTCTTGAACTTGGCGGCCATCTCCTCCCACTTGCCCGCGGCGGCGGTCAGCGTGGATAGGTCGGTGCTCATGGCTTCGTAATAGGTCGGCATGACTCCCCTGCGGCCGGACTGCCGGCCCGTCAGATGCCTTGGATCCGCGACTGGCGGGCCAGTCGGGCGGCGATGTCGAGTTCGTTGTTCTGCATGCTGATGCCGGTCGCGCTGAGGGCCTGCTTCTCCGAGGACAGGCGGCCGAGCAGCGTCTTGACCTGCTTCTCCCACGTCTCGTGGGCTCTCTTCAGCGCGCCGGAGGTGTCCCAGCCGTGGCCGTCCTTCGCCCCGAACGCCTTGACCGCGGCACTCGTGGTCTCGGCCGCGTGCTTGCCGTCCCTCGTGATCCCCGGCTCCAGGTCGTCGTTGATCGCTTTCGCTGCCGCCTTCTTGGCCGCCGGGCTGGAGGCCATGTCGGGCTTGCCGGCACCGCCGCCTTCCGCCGCCGGAGCGAGCTGGTTCAGGCGCGTCGACGCGGATTGGTGGGCTGCCGTGTCCGCCTTGATCTGCTCCCATTCGTCCCAGGCCATGCGTCTCCCCGTTGGTAGTCCCTCAAGTAACTTACGGAACGGGGACCGCGTACAGAAAGTTAGATCGGGTCAGAGGGCGTTGGAGTGGCTGAATCGCGCCGCGGCTGGTGCACGCTCCTGAAACTGTGCGGGTCGCGGGGCCGGGAGCGAGTGGCTCTTGTCCGTGGAGATCGGATCCGCCCCCTTGGACAGTCCCACTGCCGATCACCGCCCGGATGAACCGATCGGTGCGCCACAACCGCCACCTGCCGCCGAGACCGAGCGCACCGACGAGATAGGGCCAGATCACGTTCCAGAAGGCCACCAGGAGGACGGCGCTCACGCCCCCAAGGATGACGCTCCCCTTCTCACCCCTTCCACGAGTCCCTGGAGTTGACCCCTGAGTTGAAGGCGCTGCTCATTCGCCACCTCAGCGCCCCGCTCACCGCTCGCCTGCGTGCGAGGACGCGAGTCGTCAAATCTTCACGTGCTCAGGAATTTGGCGCGGCCGGAAACATCGACTACAACACCACCCACACTGAAAAACACGGCCAACGACCGTGTGAGCAGAGATGGGTGAACAGGTTGGCGCAAATCATCGATAACGGTTCTGCCGCGTCGGGCAAGCGGTGGACTGTCCGATACCGGGAGCCGGGCGGACGCACCGGGCGTCAGCGGGAGAAGTCGTTCGCCCGGAAGAAGGACGCGGTCGACTTCGCCACCAAGATGGAAGGCGACAAGCGCGAGAACATCTACGTCGACCCCGACGCCGGCAAGGTGTCGCTCCGCCGGTACGCGGACGACTGGCTCGCGAAGAAGACCGCTTCCGCCGGCACCCTCGAGTCGTACGAGCGCATCGTCCGCCTCCACGTGGTCCCCCACCTGGGGAGCAAGATGATCTCGCAGGTCACCGCAGCGGACATCGAGGGTCTGTACGCACGCTGGCGCCGGGATGGGGCGGCCCTCAACACCATCGAGTCCCGGCACATCGCCCTCTCGGCGCTGTTCTCCCACGCTGTGCGCCACAGGCGGATTCCCGTGAATCCCATGACGCAGGCCAAGAAGCTGGATAACCCTGTCATTCCTGTCGACGACAGGAAACTTCCCAGCTTCGACGAGATAACCGCCATCGCCAAGGAGATCGGACCTCGCCTGTCTCCGGCGGTATGGCTCATGACGTGTTGCGGACTTCGCATAGGGGAATCTCTGGGAGTCTTCCCGGAAGACATGCGCGACGGCACCCTGCGAATCCGGCGGCAGGTGATTCGCTACAAGGACACCTCCGGAAAGTACCTACCGAAATACGCCCCGTTGAAGCATCGGAAAGAAGGCGAATGGCGCGACATACCCGTGCCGGCTTCCCTTGAGCCGTTCATCGACCGGCTTCCGATCCGCAATGCGAGCGGCGGAATGCCGTATCCCGATCTTCTACGCAAGTCGTGGGACCGCGCCATCAGGCGGCTCGAGCTTCCCGCATACAACCCGCACGACTTGCGGCATAAATGGACCACCGTGGCCCTGACCAACGGAGTATCCATCCACGAGGTGTCTCGCTGGCTCGGACATCGTTCGATCAAGGTCACGGTGGACCGGTACGGCCACCTCACGCAGGACGGCCAGGAGCGCTGCCGTCAGGTCGTCGAGACGACCGTCGGGCCGCACATGCTCACACCAGGCCGAGCGCCTGCAGCGCGCGGTGCTGACTTGGTGCTGACTTGACCGGCCAGAAGATGTAGCAGACTCCCCCCGTACCGCCTCTGACCTTGCCGTTCGCGTCGTAGCGCTTCGTACGCAGCCAGATGTTCTCCCACTCGTGCCGAAGGTAGACCCGGCGGACGGCCTCGTTGCTCGGGGAGGCCGGGTCGTTCGCGATCACGTCGCCGGCCGGGGTGAAGCCGATGACCGTCATCAGGTGGCCCGAGGTGCCGTATCCGGCTCCGGTCAGTTCCTCCTTGCGGAAGGACTGGGACGTTATGGCCGGGATGCCCGCCCTCACCAGCGATTCCAGTTCCGTCAGGGAGCGGAGGCGGGTGACCACCGCGTTCATGTCCGGGTAGCCGGCCGCGTAGGCGGCGTTGAAGGGCCAGTTGCCGCAGCCCTGGTACTGGTGGTCGTAGGTGAATCGGGCCGCGTGGCAGACCTGCGGGTCGGCGAAGGCCGGGTCCACCCAGGCCAGCTGCTCGGCCGAGGGCCGGCGCCCCCAGTACTCGACGATCATCTGGGACGAGGTCGGGCTGCACCAGGCCTCGCCGCCGTTGTCGTACTCGGGGTACTGGCCGACGTGGGTGTTCTGGGAGTAGCGCGGGACCTCCAGCTCGTGCGCAGGGCCGGGCTCGGAGGCCGGGACCGTGAAGCGGTCCGGGATGTCGGAGGCCATGGCGCCGAACCGCCAGACCGTCGGGGTGAGGTCGCTGCCCGGGGTGCGGTACAGGGTCAGGCGCAGCCGGTACGAGCGCAGCCGCAGGCCGCTCGCCGCGTCGTCGATCGCGAAGGTGTCGGTCCAGACGGTGCTCTTCCCGTCGGTCTGGTCGTCGACCGAGGTGCGCCGGATGTCGTCGTCGCCGGAGGCCCAGCGCCCCAGCACGTACCAGGGGGTGGCGGTGGCGTCGGAGTACGTGCCGGACAGTTCGGCCTGGAGCCAGGTGCCGGGGGGCGTGGCTGCGTTCCAGGAGGCGATGACCTCGGTGGCGGGCACGGCCGGGGTGTGGACGGGCGAGGTCCAGGTCGCGTACTCCCAGGCGGAGGTGCGGCCGGTGTGCGGGTCGGTGTAGTCGACGCTTCCGGCGGGGGTGGCGAGGACCAGGGCGGGGCGGTGGCCGGCGACCGCCTTCGTACCGGCGGCCGTGCCGCACCTCCAGTCCGTGTACGAGGACCAGAAGCGGTTGTCGACGAGTCCGGCGGCGGGGGCGTGGCCGCGTTCGGCGGCGTCCGGTGCGGGCGCGCGTTCCGGTGCGGGCGCGCCGTCCGGTGCGGCGGTGGCGGGGCCGGCGGCCGCCGTTCCCGCGGCGGCCGCGAGCGCCGCGGCGAGGACGGTTCTGCGTGGGGTGGAGCTGGTCATGGGCGGTGACCCCCAGTCGAGAACGGTGGGCGTGCGAAGGTGCCGAGGTGCGGGCCGGCGGGCGTACGGACCCGCCGCGCCTCGCGGACGGGACGGGGCTGCGCGGGCCCACTATCCCGGCTCCGGCGGGGCCTCCGCCAGCACTTCGCCCCGCGTCGCCGCACCAATATTGGTCTCCACCACTGGCGGCGGTACCTCCCTGACCTGCGGCGGTCCCCCGCTCCCCTACCCTGGGGCCATGAACGACCTCGACCGCGCGGCGCACGCGCTGCTCCGGCTGCCGCCCTCCTGCGGACCGGTCCGGCTGGTCGCGGTCGACGGCCACGCGGGCTCCGGCAAGTCCACCCTCGCGGCCCGTCTCTCCGCCGCCCTCGGCGACGTCCCCGTCCTCCACCTCGACGACCTCGCCACGCACGAGGAGCTCTTCGCGTGGACGGGCCGGCTGCGGGAGCAGGTCCTGGAGCCGCTCTCCCGGGGTGAGACCGCCTCCTACCGCCCGTACGACTGGCGGCTGCGGCGCTTCGGGGAGCCGCGGGAGCTGCGTCCGGCCCCGGTGGTCCTCGTCGAGGGCGTCGGCGCGGGCCGGCGGGCGGTGCGGCCGTTCCTGGCGTGGCTGCTGTGGATGGAGCGCGGGCCCGAGGAGTCCTGGACGCGCGGCCGCCGGCGGGACGGGCCGGAGCAGGACTCCTTCTGGGACGGATGGACCGTGGCGGAGACTCGCCATTTCGGCGAGGACCCCTCCCGGGCCTTCGCCGACACCCTGGTACGGGAGTGCCAGGAGGGCTACGACTGGCTTCCCGGGCCGGCCGTGACAGCGGGCGCGCACCAGATCATCACGCACTGTGACGGCGTCATGTCCGTGAACTGAGGGGCCGAAAGTCCGCTTCCGCAAGTGCCTCAACTTCGCTTGACCCAAGGGGCGTACAGGTCTTACGTTCTGAATGTGCGGCTTTTCGGAGCCGCCGCAGACACGAAGCCCCCGGTTGTTCCCCCGTGATCGGGGGCTTCGTTCTGCCCTCGCAAGCCCCTTCGGGGCCCTCTTCGACCCTCTCGGGGACCCCTGAAGCTCACCCAGGGTCACCGATTCCGGATCATGCGCTTCTGCTTAAGTACGCACCCCCTGCGCAGGTACGATGCCCCCAGGTGCGGTCAAATCCCGTCCATGCGATGACGGTTGTGGGGGACCCGATGGACATCGGCATGCAGGGCTCGCAGGCCCCGGCCGAGCTCGCCTGGCTGCGCGGAGTCGACGCCTACACGATGGGCGCGTATCCGCAGGCGGAGGACGAGTTCCGGACGGCGGTACGGATCGATCCCGGGATGGCGGACGCCTGGCTCGGGCTGCACGCGCTCAGGGTCGACACCACGACCGCGCTCCTGCGCATGTACCGCAACCGCGAACGCTTCGGCGAGCAGCGGACCCGCTACCGGCGCACCCTGAACTCCTGGTACTGGCTGGGCTGGTGGGTGCAGCCGGTCCTGGAGAGCCCGCGCGACCTGCTGCTCGCGCACGCCTCCCACTGGCTCGACGGCCGCCACGTACCGGAGCTCGACCGCGCCCTCGCGGGCCTCCCCCCGGTCGACACCGACCCGCAGGTCCGCTTCCTGCACGCCTGCCGCGCCTACCTCGTCAAGGACTGGGACCAGCTCGTCCGGCACACCGAGACCCTCGTCGACGACCCGCTGCTCGGCATCGAGGCCGGGCTGTTCGGCGGCATGGCCCGGGTCCGCCTGGAGATGTACAGCCAGGCGGAGCCGCTCCTCTCGGCCTCGCTGATGCGCTGCCGCAGCGAGCAGCCGCAGCGCAAGGAGCTGCGCTACTGGCTCGCCCGCGCCCACGAGGGCACCGGGCGCAGCGCCGCCGCCCTTCCCCTCTACCGGGCCGTGCACCGGATCGACCCGGCGTTCATGGACACGGCCGCCCGGCTCGCGGCGATCGCCGAGTACGACGGCTTCGAGGGCTACGACGGGGTGGACGACCCGGCCGGCCTCGCGACGGTCGCGCTGGGCACCCTCGGCGGGGGCCTCGGCCAGGACGCGGTGGACACCGTGCCGGGCGCCGAGCCCGACCCCGGAGGACTCGGCGACGGGCTGCGGCTCGCACCCGAACCGGTGCCGCCCGCCGCCGTCACCCCGCCGGAGACCGTACGGCAGAAGGCCCCGCTGCCCGGCCAGCCGATGCCGCCGCGCTTCCCGGCGGGCCCCAGCGATCCGGTGCTCCTCGCCGAGGCGCTCGCGGAACTGGAGGGCATGGTCGGGCTCGAACCGGTGAAGCGCCAGGTCAAGGCGCTCTCCGCACAACTGGAGATGGCACGGCTGCGGGCCGGGCAGGGTCTCCCGGTCCAGCCGCCCAAGCGCCACTTCGTCTTCTCCGGCCCCTCGGGCACCGGGAAGACCACGGTCGCCCGGATCCTGGGGCGGGTCTTCTACGCCCTCGGCCTGCTCGGCGGCGACCACCTGGTCGAGGCCCAACGGGCGGACATGGTCGGGGAGTTCCTGGGGCAGACGGCGGTCAAGGCCAATGAGCTGATCGACTCGGCGGTCGGCGGCGTGCTGTTCGTCGACGAGGCCTACGCGCTCTCCAACACCGGCTACAGCAAGGGCGACGCCTACGGCGACGAAGCCCTCCAGGTGCTCCTCAAGCGGGCCGAGGACAACCGGGACCACCTCGTGGTGATCCTGGCCGGCTATCCCGAGGGCATGGACCGGCTGCTCAGCACCAACCCCGGTCTGTCCTCCCGGTTCACGACCCGGGTCGACTTCCCCTCGTACCGGCCGCTGGAGCTCACCGCCATCGGCGAGGTCCTCGCGGCGGCCAACGGCGACGGCTGGGACGACGAGGCCAGGGACGAGCTCCGCTCGATCAGCGGGCACGTCGTCGAGCAGGGCTGGATCGACGAGCTCGGCAACGGCCGCTTCCTGCGCACCCTGTACGAGAAGTCCTGCGCCTACCGGGACCTGCGGCTCTCCGGATACCAGGGCACCCTGAGCCGGGAGGACCTCGCCACCCTCCGGCTCGCCGACCTCATGCAGGCCTACGGCGAGGTCCTGTCGGGCCGCGGTCCGGTCGACCGCGGCCCGCAGCAGGAGCCTCCTGCGTACTAGGCCGTTACGGCTGCCGGGACCGGCTGCACGCGGTGCGCGGGGTCGCGGACCTCGCCCACCAGCATCTCCAGGACGTCCTCCAGGGCGACCAGGCCGAGGACCCGGCCCGAGCCGTCCGCGACCTGCGCCAGATGGGTGGCGGCGCGGCGCATCACGGTGAGGGCGTCGTCGAGCGGCAGCTCCGCGCGGACCGTCGCCATCGGGCGCCACAGCCGCTGAGGCACCGCCCGCTCCCGCTCCTCCAGGTCCAGGACGTCCTTCACGTGCACGAAGCCCATGAAGGTCGCCCGGCCCTCGGCGCGGACCGGGAAGCGGGAGTACCCGGTCCGTACGGTCAGCTCCTCGATCTCGCGCGGGGTGACCGACGGCGGGACGGTGACGAGGGAGGCCGAGGCGATGAGGACGTCCGTCACCGGGCGGCTGCCCAGTTCGAGGGCATCCTCCAGGCGCTCCTGCTCGGCCGGGTCGAGCAGCCCCGCCTGGCCCGCGTCCTCCACGAGACGGCCGAGCTGGGCGCTGGTGAACACCGCCTCCACCTCGTCCTTGGGCTCGACCTTGAACGCCCGCAGGACCAGCCGGGCGCAGGCGCCGAGCGCGGTCGTGACGGGCCGGCAGAGCCGGGCGAAGCCGACGAGGCCGGGGGCGAGCCGGAGGGCGGTGCGCTCGGGGTCGGCCATCGCCAGGTTCTTCGGGACCATCTCGCCGATGACGAGGTGGAGGAAGACGACCGCGGCGAGGGCGATGACGTAGCCGAGCGGGTGGATCAGCCCCTCCGGGACCCCGATCGCGTGGAAGACCGGTTCGAGGAGGTGGGCGACGGTCGGCTCGGCGACGGCGCCGAGCGTCAGGGAGCAGACGGTGATGCCGAACTGGGCGGCGGCCATCATCTGCGGCAGGTTCTCCAGGCCGTGCAGGACCTGCTTGGCCCTGGCGCCGCCGAGCGGCTCGATCTGGCTGCGCCGGACGGAGACGAGGGCGAACTCGGCACCGACGAAGAAGCCGTTGGCGAGGACCAGGAGGACGGCGAAGAGGAGTTGCAGGGTGCTCATCGGACCGCCTCCGCGGGGACCGGGACGGCGGTGGGTACGGGGGCGGGCACGATGACCGCGTCCGGGTCGGGGGCCGTACGGACGATGCGGACCCGCTCGGCGCGGTAGCGGTCGACCTGGCGCACCGAGAGGCGCCAGCCGGGGAGCTCCGCGCGGTCCCCGGGGGCCGGGATGCGCCCGAGCAGGTCGGCGACGAGGCCGGCGACGGTCTCGTACGGCCCGTCGGGCACGTCGAGGCCTATCCGGCGCAGGGTGTGGACCCGGCAGGAGCCGTCGGCCTCCCAGGCGGGACGGCCGTCCTCGGCGGGGGCCGCGGCCAGCTCGGGCCGTCCGTCGGCGGCGGTGTCGTGCTCGTCGCGGACCTCGCCGACGAGCTCCTCGACGATGTCCTCCAGGGTGACGACGCCGGCCGTGCCGCCGTACTCGTCGACGACCACCGCGATCGGCTGCTCGCGGCGCAGCCGCTCCAGGAGCGTCTGGGCGGGCAGCGTCTCGGGGACGAGGAGCGGCGGGACCGCGATCCGTCCGACGGGGGTGCGCAGGCGGGCGTGCGGGGCGACGGCGAGGGCGTCCTTGAGGTGGACCATGCCGACGATCTCGTCGATGCGGTCGCGGTAGACCGGGAAGCGGGAGAGACCGGTGGCCCGGGTGAGGTTGAGGACGTCGGCCGCGGTGGCGTCCCACTGGAGGGCGCTGACCTTCACGCGCGGGGTCATGACCTGCTCGGCGGTGAGGCCGCCGAGGCTCAGGGTCCGTACGAAGAGGTCGGCGGTGTCCTGTTCGAGCGCGCCGGCCTGGGCCGAGTGCCGGGCCAGCGAGACGAGTTCGCCGGGGGTGCGGACCGAGTCCAGCTCCTCGGTGGGCTCGACGCCCAGGAGCCGTACGAGCCGGTTGGCGACCCGGTTGAGCAGGGAGATCACCGGCCGGAACAGCGAGGAGAAGCGGCGCTGCGGGGTGGCGACGAAGCGGGCGACCTGGAGCGGCCGGGAGACCGCCCAGTTCTTCGGGACGAGCTCGCCGACCACCATCTGGACGGCGGAGGCGAGCAGCATGCCGATCACCACCGACACACCGGAGACGGCCCCTTCGGGCAGGCCGGTCGCGGTGAGCGGTCCGTGCAGGAGCCCGGCGAGCGCGGGCTCGGCGAGCATGCCGACGACCAGCGAGGTGATGGTGATGCCGAGCTGGGTGCCGGAGAGCTGGAAGGAGAGCTCGCGCAGCGCGGTGACGACGGTGCGGGCGCGCCGGTCGCCGGCGGCCGCGGCCCGCTCGGCCTCGGCGCGCTCGACGGTCACGAGACCGAACTCGGCGGCCACGAAGAAGCCGTTGGCGAGGATCAGGAGGAAGGCCGCGATGAGCAGCAGAAGGGAGACGATCATGCCGCCGCCTCCGGGGAGGGGGCGGCGCAGGTACTACCGGACGATCCGTCCATTGCTGGAGGGAGTCACTCCTCGGGTCGAAGGGTGGTCTCGCGGGCCGCGGCTGCGGCCCTGCACACGCGAGACGGTGGTGCCGCTCGGCACCACCGTCTCCAGAGTAGTCACGTGAACGCCCCGAGGGGCAGGGGGTCGGCCCCGGATGGGGGACGGACCGGGGTTTCCCCCGGCCCGCCTCAGGGGCTCAGCGGGTTTCCGCGCTCGTTCCGCGGCTGTCCGCCAGGGCCCGCAGGGCGCGGGCGTCGCGGATGGCCGATTCCCTGGCGATGCCCGGCTGGATGCCGAGCGCGGGCAGGCTGGTGCCGTCGCTCAGGTCGAGGAAGACCCACGGGTCACCGGGGCGGAGGTTGACCTTGACGATCTCCGCCCAGGCGAGCCGCCGGCTCCTGGTGATGTTGACCACCGTGACGCCGTCCTCGTCGGCGACTACCTTCGGACGGCTCAGCAGGACCAGGACCCCGGAGAGCAGCGCGGCGGTGAACACGAAGCTGGCGCGCTCCCCCGGTCCGAGCCGCTCCAGCATCAGCGCGACGGCCGTGACGACGACGAACATCGCCACCCCCAGGGTCAGCAGGATGACCCGGGTACGGCCGGGGCGGAAGGTGACCGGGAGGGCGGGCGTCGTGGACTGCGACATCGGGGGTTCCTCAGTGCCTGGTGGGACGTGCGGGCCGGCGGCCGTCAGAGGCGGCAGGCGTGGATGGCGGTGGTGAGGATGGCGCGGGCGCCGATCTCGTACAGGTCGTCCATGATCCGCTGCGCCTCCTTGGCGGGGACCATCGCGCGGACGGCGACCCAGCCCTCGTTGTGCAGCGGGGAGACGGTCGGCGACTCCAGGCCCGGGGTGAGGGCGACGGCCTGCTCCAGGTGCTCGGCCCGGCAGTCGTAGTCCATCATCACGTAGCTGCGGGCCACGAGGACGCCCTGGAGGCGGCGCATGAACTGCTGCACCTGCGGGTGGTCGTCCGAGGCGCCGTGGCGGCGGATGACGACGGCCTCGGAGGTGAGGATCGGCTCGCCGATGACCTCCAGGCCGGCGTTGCGCAGGCTGGTCCCGGTCTCCACGACGTCCGCGATGACCTGGGCGACGCCCAGCTGGATCGCGGTCTCCACCGCGCCGTCCAGGTGGACGACGGAGGCGTCGATGCCCTGGTCGGCGAGGTGCTTGGCGACGATGCCCTCGTAGGAGGTCGCGATCGTCATGCCGCCGAAGTCCTCGGGGCCGTTCGCGGTGCCCGGGCGGGTGGCGTACCGGAAGGTGGAGCGGCCGAAGTTCAGCGCGAGGATCTCCTCGGCGCTGGCGCCGGAGTCCAGGAGCAGGTCGCGGCCGGTGATGCCGATGTCCAGCTTCCCGGACGCGACGTAGATCGCGATGTCCTTCGGCCGCAGGTAGAAGAACTCGACCTCGTTGTCGGGGTCGATGACCACGAGCTCCTTGGACTCCTTGCGCTGGCGGTAGCCGGCCTCATGGAGCATTGCCGACGCAGGTCCGGAGAGGGAACCCTTGTTGGGGACGGCGATGCGCAGCATGGGGTGAGCTTCCTTTGCCTGGGAGTTTGGGGAGGGGGAGACGTGTGTGCTCAGAGGTGGGCGTAGACGTCGTCGAGCGAGATCCCGCGGGCGACCATCATCACCTGGACGTGGTACAGCAGCTGCGAGATCTCCTCGGCGGCCGCTTCCTTGCCCTCGTACTCGGCGGCCATCCAGACCTCGGCGGCCTCCTCGACGACCTTCTTGCCGATGGCATGGACGCCCTTGTCCACCAGCTCCGCGGTGCGGGAGGTGGCCGGGTCGCCGGTCTCTGCCTTGAGCTTGAGCTCGGAGAAGAGCTCTTCGAAGGTTTTATTCGCCATGATGGTCCTAAGAGTACGGGGTAAGGGGCGCGCACTCAGCGCCAGGGTTCGCTGACCGTGCGCAGCGTGGTGGCGGTGGCGACGGCGGCGGTGACCGCTTCGTGGCCCTTGTCCTCGGAGGATCCCTCGAGGCCGGCCCGGTCGAGCGCCTGCTCCTCGTTGTCGACGGTGAGGACACCGAATCCGACGGGTACGCCGGTGTCGATCGAGACCTGGGTGAGGCCGTGGGTGACGCCCTGGCACACGTACTCGAAGTGCGGCGTTCCGCCGCGGATGACGACGCCGAGCGCCACGATGGCATCGTAGCCGCGACCGGCGAGTACCTTCGCCACGACCGGGAGCTCGAAGCTGCCGGGGACGCGCAGCAGCGTCGGCTCGTCGATGCCCAGCTCGCTGAGGGCGCGCAGGGCGCCGTCGACGAGACCGTCCATGATCTTCTCGTGCCACTGCGCCGCGATGACCGCCACCCGGAGGTCGCCGCAGTTCTTCACGCTGAGGACGGGTGCGCCCTTGCCGCTCATGTCTCTCCTAGCCGATTTCGTACGTACGTGATTACTGGTTGCCGCAGGTGGAGGCCGGGGAGCCGTCCAGCCAGGGCAGGTCGTGGCCCATCCGGTCCCGCTTGGTGCGCAGGTACCGGAGGTTGTGCTCGCCGGCCTGGACCGGCATGGGCTCGCGGCCCTCGACCCTCAGGCCGTACCGGCTGAGGGCGTCGATCTTGTCGGGGTTGTTGGTCATCAGGCGCAGGCTGCGGACGCCGAGGTCGCCGAGGATCTGCGCGCCGGCCGCGTAGTCGCGGGCGTCGGCGGGCAGCCCGAGCTCCAGGTTGGCGTCGAGGGTGTCGCGGCCGCGCTCCTGGAGCTCGTACGCGCGCAGCTTGGACAGCAGGCCGATGCCCCGGCCCTCGTGGCCCCGCAGGTAGACGACGACGCCGCGTCCGGCCTCGGTGATCCGGTCCATGGACGCCTGCAGCTGGGGGCCGCAGTCGCAGCGCAGGGAGTGGAAGATGTCGCCGGTCAGGCACTCGGAGTGGACCCGGACGAGGACGTCCTCGCCGTCGCCGATCTCGCCGTGCACGAGCGCGACGTGCTCGACGCCGTCGACGGTGGAGCGGTAGCCGTACGCGGTGAACTCGCCGTGCGCGGTGGGCAGGTGGACCTCGGCCTCGCGGCGGACGGTCGGCTCGGCGGAGCGCCGGTAGGCGATCAGGTCCTCGATGGAGATGATCGTCAGGCCGTGCTTGCGGGCGAAGGGGACCAGCTCGGGCAGGCGCAGCATCACGCCGTCCTCGCCGGCGATCTCGACGATCGCGCCGGCCGGGCGCAGGCCGGCGAGGCGGGCGAGGTCGACGGCGGCCTCGGTGTGTCCGTTGCGGACGAGGACGCCGCCGGGCTTGGCGCGCAGCGGGAAGATGTGGCCGGGGCGCACGAAGTCGGAGGGCTCGTGGTTGCCGGAGGCGAGCATCCGCAGGGTGGTGGCGCGGTCCGCGGCGGAGATGCCGGTGGTGACGCCGTGGGCGGAGGACGCGTCGACGGAGACGGTGAAGGCCGTGCGCATCGACTCGGTGTTGTGCGCGACCATCTGCGGGAGTTCGAGGCGCTCCAGCTCCTCGTCCTCCATGGGGGCGCAGATGAGGCCGCGGCACTCGCTCATCATGAAGGCGACGATCTCGGGGGTGGCCTTCTCGGCGGCGATGACGAGGTCGCCCTCGTTCTCGCGGTCCTCGTCGTCGACGACGACGACGGGACGCCCGGCGGCGATGTCGCGGATGGCCTGCTCGACGGGGTCGAGGGCGAGGTCGGTGGCGTCCCAGAGGGGATGGGCGCTCATGCGTGGGCTCCTTCCAGGACGGTGGTGCTGCGGGAGCGCAGCCACCAGTCGCGCATGCCCCACAGGACGAGCGCGCCGTAGATGACGTAGACGAAGCCGGAGAAGGCGTAACCGTTGGCGAAGTTCAGCGGGACGCCGACCAGGTCGACGAGCAGCCAGGCGAACCAGAACTCGACCATGCCCCGGGCCTGGGCGTACATGGCCACGACGGTGCCCACGAAGATGTAGGCGTCGGGCCAGGGGTCCCAGGACAGGTTCGGGAAGGCCTCGAAGAGCAGGGCCACGGCGACGGTGCCGACGGCGGCCGCGGCGACCATGCCGGCCCGCTCGGCCCAGGAGGCGAAGCGCACGGCGATCTGGCCGTCCGCGCCCTCTCCCTTGCGGCGCTGCCACTGCCACCAGCCGTAGAGCGCCACGAGCATGACGACGACCTGCTTGCCGGCGCTGCCGGCCAGGTGACCGTAGAAGGCGCCGAAGAGGATGAGGCCGGCGAGGAACTGCACGGGCCAGGTCCAGACGGAGCGGCGCCAGCCGAGGGTGAGGGCGGCGAGTCCGAAGATGTTGCCGATCATGTCGGACCAGATGATCTTCTGGTCGAGGACGGTGAACGCCTCGGAGTTGAGCCAGTTCACTTCTCGTTCTCCTTGGCGTCGGTGCCGAGCAGCCGCTCGACGTACTTGGCGATGACGTCCACTTCGAGGTTGACCGGGGCGCCGGGCTGCTTGATGCCGAGCGTGGTCAGGTCGAGGGTGGTCGGGATGAGGCTGATGGTGAACCAGTCGTCGGCGACCTCGACGACGGTGAGGCTGACGCCGTCGACCGTGATCGAGCCCTTCTCGACGACGTAGCGGGAGAGGTGGGCGGGCAGGCCGACCTTGACGAGCTCCCAGTGCTCGGAGGGGGTCCGCTCCAGGATCATGCCGGTGCCGTCGACGTGGCCCTGCACGATGTGGCCGCCGAGGCGGCCGCCGACGGCCATGGGCCGCTCCAGGTTGACCCGGGAGCCGGTCTCCAGGGCGCCGAGGCTGGACCGCTTGAGGGTCTCGGCCATGACGTCGGCGGTGAACTCGCCGTCGCCGAACTCGACGACCGTGAGACAGACACCGTTGACGGCGATGGAGTCGCCGTGCTGGGCGCCTTCCGTGACCAGGGGGCCGCGCAGCCGGAAGCGGGAGGCGTCCTCCAGCTGTTCGACGGCGACGACCTCGCCCAGTTCTTCGACGATTCCGGTGAACACGGTCAGGCTCCCTTGAGGGTGGCGGTGATGCGGAGGTCGGATCCGATGCGCGCGGTCTCGGTGATGTCGAGCCGCAACGCTTCGGTGAGGGTGGTGATTCCGGCGTCGGCGAGGGCGGTGGGGCCCGCGCCGAGGAGGACCGGGGCGAGGTAGCCGACGACCTGGTCGACGGCTCCCGCGGCGATGAAGGCGCCCGCGAGGGTGGGGCCGCCTTCGAGGAGGATCGAGCGGACACCGCGCGCGTGCAGGGCGTCCAGGAGGGCGGGGACGGCGACGCCGCGCTCGGCCCTGGGGAGCCGTACGACGTCCGTGAGCGTGGTCTCGGCGTCCTCGGCGATTGCGATCAGGGTGGGTGCGGCCTCGTCGAGTACCCGGGCGCCGGGCTTGACGGCGGTCGCCTCGGTGTCGACGACGACCCGGAGCGGCTGGACCGCGCCCTCGACGCCCCGTACGGCCAGGTGGGGGTCGTCGGTGCGGGCGGTGCCGGAGCCGACGACGACGGCGTCGGCCTCGGCGCGCAGCCGGTGGACGTCGGCGCGGGACTCGGCGGAGCTGATCCAGCGGGAGGTGCCGTCGGCGGCGGCGATCCGGCCGTCGAGGGTGGCGGCGTACTTCCAGCGGACGAAGGGGCGGCCCCGGCGCACGGAGGTGAGCCAGGCGATGTTGCCGGCCTCGGCCTCGTCGGCGAGGAGCCCCTGGGAGACCTCGATCCCGGCGGCGCGGAGGGTGTCGGCACCGCCCGTGGCCTGCGGGTTCGGGTCGCCGACCGCGTACACGACCCGACTGATCCCGGCCTCGATCAGGGCCTGCGCGCAGGGACCGGTGCGGCCGGTGTGGTTGCAGGGTTCGAGGGTGACGTAGGCCGTGCCGCCGCGGGCCAGGACGCCGGCCGCGCGCAGGGCGTGGACCTCGGCGTGGTGGCCGCCTGCGCGCTGGTGGAAGCCTTCGCCGACCTGGTGGCCCGAGGCGTCGGTGATGACGCACCCGACGACCGGGTTGGGGCTGGTGGCGCCGAGTCCGCGTGCGGCGAGCGCGACGGCGCGTCGCATGGCGGTGGTGTCGGCCTGCTGGGCCACCGGGTCCTCCTGCCTCTTCGGGCACGGACTCCGGGGCCTGTCGATGACGACAGAGAGCGGGTAGGACGCCTCGCACAGGGTGCGCCGAGGCCACGGTCCAGCGGGTACGCCGATCGAGGACGACACGGCGACCAGCGGACGTACGGCCGGCACACCCCTGAAAGGGGTCACACCCGCCGCGCACTGCCTCCCATCCGGACTTTCACCGTCGGTCCAGGAATCTCACCTGGTCAACCGGCCGCTGGCTTGCGGACGGGTCGCGGACTATACCGCCGGTTCGGAATTACACCGACCCCGGAGTGCGCTGCTGCTGATACAGGGCCAGTGTGCCACGGCTCGCACGAGGCGATATGGCCGGAACCCTGTGGGCTGGCTCACAGAATCCCACAGAAGCCCTCTTTGGTCCAGACCTATTGACGCACTGGTCTAGTCCTCTTAATCTCCGAGTCACCTCCGAGGTAACGGTCCGTCGGCGTGCGCACTCCACGGGCCCAACACGACCCACCCCCTTGTTCGTTGTGTTCCATAGCCTCCCCAGGAGGAACCGATCGTGTTGTCCCCCACGACGAAAAGAGCCTCGCTGCTCGCGTCCGGCGCGGCCGTCGCCGGGCTGCTGCTCAGCTCGCTCTCCGGCGGCGTCTCGTACGCGGCCGACAACGAGTCCTGTCGCCCCGACGGGCTCTACAAGACCCCGGGCGTCGACGTCCCGTACTGCTCGGTCTACGACACCGAGGGCCGCGAGAAGATGGGCGCGGACCACCAGCGCCGGGTCATCGGCTACTTCACCGGCTGGCGCACCGGCAAGAACGGCCAGCCCGCGTACCTGGCCAAGGACATCCCGTGGGACAAGATCACCCACATCAACTACGCCTTCGGCCACATCGGCGGCGACAACAAGCTCTCCGTGGGCACGGACGGTCCGGACAACGCGGCCACCGGGATGACCTGGCCCGGCGTCGCCGGTGCCGAGATGGACCCCTCGTACTCCTACAAGGGCCACTTCAACCTGCTCAACAAGTTCAAGAAGCAGCACCCGAACGTCAAGACGCTGATCTCGGTCGGCGGCTGGGCGGAGACCGGCGGCTACTTCGCGGACAACGGCGACCGGGTGAACTCCGGCGGCTTCTACTCGATGGCCACCAACGCCGACGGTTCGGTCAACCAGGCCGGGATCGACACCTTCGCCGCGTCGTCCGTCGACTTCATCCGCAAGTACGGCTTCAACGGCGTCGACATCGACTACGAGTACCCGACGACCATGAAGGACGCCGGGAACCCGCTCGACTGGCAGCTCGCCAACGCGCGCCGCGCCGGACTCGTCCAGGGCTACGCCGCCCTCATGAAGTCCCTCCGCGAGAAGCTGGACGTGGCGGGCGCCGCCGACGGCAAGCACTACCTGCTGACCGTCGCCGCCCCCTCCTCCGGCTACCTGCTGCGCGGCATGGAGACCTTCCAGATGCAGAAGTATCTGGACTACGTCAACATCATGTCCTACGACCTGCACGGCGCCTGGAACGAGTACGTCGGCCCCAACGCCTCGCTCTTCGACGACGGCAAGGACGGCGAGCTCGCCGCGGCCAACGTCTACGGCTCGTCGCAGTACGGGAGCATCGGCTACCTCAACACCGACTGGGCGTACCACTACTTCCGCGGCTCCATGCCGGCCGGCCGGATCAACATCGGCCTGCCCTACTACACCCGCGGCCACAAGAACGTGCAGGGCGGCACCGACGGTCTGTGGGGCAAGGCCTCCGCGACCACCTGCCCGGCCGGCGCCGGCCTGACCAAGTGCGGCGACGGCGCCACCGGCATCGACAACCTCTGGCACGACAAGGACACCAACGGTGTCGAGTCGCCCGCCGGCTCCAACCCGATGTGGCACGCCAAGAACCTCGAGAAGGGGATCGTCGGCGACTACGTCACCCAGTACGGCTTCCCGGCGAACACCACCCTGACCGGCACCTACGCCCGCAAGTACGACTCGACCCTGGTCGCGCCGTGGCTGTGGAACGCGCAGAAGAAGGTCTTCCTCTCCACCGAGGACGAGCAGTCCGTGGGCGCGAAGGCCGACTACGTGGTCGACCGCGGCATCGGCGGCACGATGGTCTGGGAGATGGCCGGCGACTACGCCTGGAACGCCACGAAGGGCCAGTACGAGATGGGCTCGACGCTCACCTCGCTGATGTACGACAAGTTCAAGGCGGCCACCCCGTACGGCGCGAAGAAGTCCAACAAGGCGCTGCCGACCCAGGCCGTGAAGATCGACACCCAGTTCACCGAGTTCAAGCTGGGCGACTCGAACTACCCGATCACGCCGAAGATCAAGATCACCAACAACACGGCGACGGCGCTCCCCGGCGGCACGGAGTTCCAGTTCGACTACGGCACCTCGGCCCCGGCCAACGCCTCCGATCAGTCGGGCTTCGGCACGAAGGTCATCAGCAGCGACCACACGGGCTCGAACGTGGGCGGCCTGAAGGGCGACTTCCACCGCGTCTCCCTGAAGCTCCCGGCCTGGCAGTCGCTGGCCCCCGGCGCGACGGTCGACCTGGCCTTCAACTACTACCTGCCGGTGTCCACCCCCTCCAACTGGACGGTGAACATCAACGGCACGACGTACGCCCTCGCCGGTGACCTGGCGCGCGGCACGACGGTCGTGGAGCCGGGCACCACCACCCCGCCCACCACGCCCCCGACCACGCCGCCCACCACCCCGCCGACGACTCCCCCGACCACGCCTCCGACGACGCCGCCCACCACGGGCTGCACCGCCCCGGCGTACGTGGCCGGCACGGTCTACAACGCGGGCAACGAGGTCTCCCACAAGGGCAAGAAGTGGAAGGCCCAGTGGTGGACGCAGAACGAGGAGCCGGGCACGACCGGCGACTGGGGCGTCTGGAAGGACCTCGGCACCTGCTGACGCACCCCGTCCGCTGAACCCCCGGCGGCGGACACTCACGGCCCTTGCCCACCGCCGGGCCCCACCGCGCCGCGCCCCCCTGTCCGGGGCGCGGCGCGGTCACGTTCGCGGTCGGGTTCGCGGTCGGGTTTCGCGGTCGGGTTTCGCGGTCGGGCTTCGCGGGTCACGTCCGCGGTCGCGCTCCCGTTCCCGGGCCGTCAGGCTGAACACATGAGCACGATCCTGGTGACCGGCGGCACGGGGACGCTCGGACGGCCCGTCTGCGAGCGGCTGCGCGCGGACGGCCACGAGGTGCGGGTGCTCAGCCGGCACTCACCGCCGTACGCCGTCGACCTGCGGCAGGGCGGACCGCTCCTCGACCGGGCGGTCGACGGGGTGGACGCGGTCGTCCACTGCAGCAACATCCTCCGCGGCGACAAGGAGGCCGCCCGTCTCCTGATCGCCGCCGCGCGGCGGGCCCGGGTACCGCACCTGCTGTACATCTCGATCGTCGGCGTCGACCGGGTCCCCCTCGGCTACTACCGGACCAAGTACGCCGTGGAGCGCATGATCGGCACCTCCGGCCTCCCCTGGACCCTGCTGCGCGCCACCCAGTTCCACGACCTGGTCCTGCAGCTGCTCCAGGGCCTCGCGAAGCCGCCCGTGATGCTGCTGCCCAAGGACGTCCGGGACCAGCCGCTGGAGGTCACGGAGGCCGCCGCGCGCCTCGCCGAACTGGCCGTACGGCCTCCGGCGGGCCGGGTGGAGGACATGGGCGGCCCGGAGATCCGCACCTTCACGGAGCTGGCCCACGCCTATCTGCGGGCGACCGGGCGCCGGCGCCGCCTCGTGGAGGTGCCGCTGCCCGGCCGCGTCTACCAGGGGCTGCGCCACGGACGCCATCTCGCGCCGGAGCAGGCGGTGGGCCGGGTGACGTTCGAGGAGTTCCTCGCGCAACGCTTCCCGCGCTGAGGGACGCCAGGCCCTGTCGTCAGACTCCCGTCGTCGCCCGGCAGGCGGGAGTCTGACGACAGGGCCTAGGGGAACAGCTCCTCCTGTGCCGCGTCCCGTGCTCTGAGCAGGGCGCCGCGGAGGACCGCGGCGTCGCCCAGGGCGGTGGGGCGGACCTCTGTGCGCAGGGGGGACAGTGCGGCGAGTTCGGCCTCCACGCGCGCGGCGAGGCCGTGGCCGCCCTGGTGGCCGGTCTCCCCGGCGAGGACCACGCAGCCCGGGTCCAGGACGGAGACGACGGCGGCGGCGCCGACGGCGAGGCGGCGGGCGAGGGCGTCGAGGAAGGGACCGTGGTCCGAGGCGAGCGCGCCGGCCGGGTCGAGGCCGTGGGCGGCGGCGAGGGTGCCGACGGCCGCCGCGCAGGCCAGCTCGTGGAAGCCGCCGTCGCAGCCGGTGGCCGAGGGCAGTCCGGAGGTGCCGGGGACCGGCAGGAAGCCGATCTCCCCCGCGCCGCCGGAGGCCCCCCGGCGCAGGCGTCCGTCGAGGACGACGGCGGCGCCGACGCCCTGGCCGAGCCAGAGCAGGACGAAGTCCTCGCGGTCGCGGGCCGCGCCCTCGCGCAGTTCGGCGACGGCGGCGAGGTTGGTCTCGTTCTCGACGAGGACGTGGGCGGGCAGCCGTTCCTGGAGGACGCCGACGAGCCTGCGGTGCCAGGCGGGCAGTCCCGAGGAGTCGCGCAGTTCGCCGGTGGCGGGGTCGATGAGTCCGGGGGCGCCGACGGCGACGGTGTGCAGCCGGTCGGCGCCGGCCTCCTTCACGGTCCGCTCCAGGAGCGCGACCGCCTTCTCGACCGCGGGCCCCGTGCCGTGGTCGTCGCCGACGGGGACGGTGGCCTCGGCGAGCGTGGCGCCGAGGAGGTCGGCGACGGTGACGGAGACGGAGCGGGTCCGCACGTCGAGGGCGGCGAGGTGGGCGCGGTCGGCGACGATCCCGTACAGCTTGGCGTTGGGTCCGCGGCGCTCGGCCCCGGCCTCGCCGACGACGTGGACGAGGCCCGAGCCCTGGAGCCGCTCGACGAGGTCGGCGACGGTCGGGCGGGAGAGTCCGGTGAGCGTCTTGAGCTGCGTGGCCGTCAACGGGCCTTCGTCCTGGAGCAGTCGCAGGGCGAACCGGTCGTTGATGGCTCGTGCGGTGCTCGGGGATGCGGCCATGCGGCGATCCTCTCAGACGCGCGGGGGGCGGGACTCCCTTCCGCGGACTATTTATCAGGCAGGGTTCCTGATAGTTTACGCGGCACACCACGACCACAGGGAGGGCCCATGGCGGCGGAGACCGTCACCAGCACCGATCGCCTCCGGCGGGCGCGCTTCGCGGTCGCCGCCGTCTTCTGCGTCCACGGCGCCGTCACCGGCAGCTTCGCGACCCGGATCCCCTGGATCCAGGAGCACGCGGGCGTCAGCGCGGGTCAGCTCGGCCTCGCCCTCGCCTTCCCCGCGCTCGGCGCCTCCCTGGCGATGCCCCTGGCCGGGGCCGTCTCGCACCGCTTCGGCGCCCGCACGGCGCTGCGCGGCCTGCTCGCCCTGTGGACCCTCTCGCTCACGCTGCCCTCGCTCGCCCCGAACTTCTGGGGTCTCGGCGGCGCCCTCTTCGTCTACGGGGCGACCGCGGGCATGTCCGACGTGGCGATGAACGCGCTCGGCGTCGAGACCGAGAACCGGCTCGGCAAGTCCATCATGTCGAGCCTGCACGGCATGTGGAGTGTGGGCGCGCTGCTCGGCTCCGCCGCCGGCACGGTCGCCGCCCACCTCGGCGGCGACGCCCGGCTCCACCACCTGGTCGCGGCCCTCGTGCTCACCGCGCTCGGCCTGGTCTTCTGCCAGGGCGTGCTGGACGTCCGCAGCACCCCGGAGGAGGAGCCGCCGCCGCGCTTCTCGCTGCCGCCGAAGTCGGCACTGGTCATCGGCGCGATCGGCTTCTGCGGGGTGTTCGCGGAGGGCGCCAGCCTCGACTGGTCGGCCGTCTACCTCCGGGACGAGCTGGGCAGCCCGGCGGGGCTCGCGGCCGCCTCCACGACCGCCTTCGCGCTGACGATGGCGGTGGCACGGCTGGCCGGCGACCGGGTGGTGGACCGCTTCGGCGCGGTCCGTACGGTACGGGTCGGGGGCGCCGCCGCCACCCTCGGCGGGGTCCTGGTGGTCCTCGCCCCGCACGCCGCGGTCGCGATGGCTGGATTCGGTCTGATCGGACTCGGGATCGCGGTCGTCGTCCCGCTGGCGTTCGCCGCGGCCGGGCGCAGCGGCCCGAACCCGAGCCAGGCCATCGCGGGCGTCGCCACCATCACCTACACCTCGGGGCTCATCGCCCCCTCGGCGATCGGCGGCATCGCCGACGCGACCTCGCTGGTCTTCTCCTTCGGCCTGGTCACCCTGCTCGCCCTGGGCCTGGTGTTCGGCGCGGGCGTGCTCAGGACCGGCGGGCGGGAGACGGCCCCGGCCGCGCCCGAGCGCGCGAAGAGCGCGGGCCCGGTCGGGTAGACCGGCCGCCCGAGATCTCCGGCCGGCGGCGGCGCATACCATGTGGCTGATCTTTTGCGGTCACGACGCGGCCGCCGGAACCGGAGAACGGGAGCGACCTCATGAACCTCGGCGTGCGCTGGACCTTGCACGGCGACGGGAGAACACCCGCTCCGGGAGCCGTCGTCCGCCCGGACGAGCGGCTCTCCTGGCCCCGCACGGTCGGCCTCGGCGCCCAGCACGTCGTCGCCATGTTCGGCGCGTCCTTCGTCGCCCCGGTCCTCATGGGCCTGGACCCGAACCTCGCGATCATGATGTCCGGTGTCGCGACCGCGATCTTCCTGCTCGCGACCCGCGGCACCGTCCCGTCCTACCTGGGCTGCTCGCTCTCCTTCGTCGGCGTCGCCGCCGCGATCCGGGCCTCCGGCGGCACCAGCGCCACCGTGACCGGCGCGGTCCTCGTCGTGGGCGCGGTGCTCTTCCTCGCCGGTCTCGCGGTCCGGAAGTTCGGCGCGCGGATCATCCACGCGGCGATGCCGCCGATCGTGACCGGCGCGGTCGTCATGCTGATCGGCTTCAACCTGGCGCCGGTCACCGCCTCGACGTACTGGCCGCAGGACCAGTGGACGGCCCTGCTGGTGATGCTGTTCACCGGCCTGGCCGTGGTCTGCCTGCGCGGGTTCTGGTCCCGCATCGCGATCTTCCTCGGCCTGGTCTTCGGCTACGCCATCTCCTGGATCTTCGACCTCGTCTTCGGCAGGATCCACTCGATGTCCCCCTCCGGCCAGGTCACCGACCACTGGCGGCTCGACCTCTCCGGCGTCACCCAGGCCGACTGGATCGGCCTGCCGTCCTTCCACGGCCCCAGCTTCGAGTGGTCCGCGATCCTGGTCGCGCTGCCCGTGGTCATCGCCCTGATCGCGGAGAACGCCGGGCACGTCAAGGCCGTCGGCGAGATGACCGGCCACAACCTGGACGACCAGCTCGGCACCGCGATCGCCGCCGACGGCGCCGCCTCGGTGCTGTCGACGGCCGTCGGCGGCCCGCCGAACACCACGTACTCCGAGAACATCGGCGTCATGGCCGCCACCCGCGTCTACTCGACCGCCGCCTACTGGGCCGCCGCGGGCTTCGCGCTGCTCTTCGGCCTCTGCCCCAAGTTCGGCGCGGTGGTCGCCGCGATCCCCGGCGGCGTCCTCGGCGGCATCACCGTGATCCTGTACGGCATGATCGGCCTGCTCGGCGCCCAGATCTGGATCAACGCCAAGGTCGACCTGCGCAACCCGCTCAACCTGGTCCCGGCCGCCGCCGGCATCATCATCGGCGTCGGCGGCGTGAAGCTGACCTTCACCGACACGTTCGAGCTGGGCGGCATCGCGCTGGGCACGATCGTCGTCATCACCGGCTACCACGTGCTGCGGGCCTTCGCCCCGGCCCACCTCAAGACCCAGGAACCGCTCCTGGACTCCGGCACCAGCTCGTACGAGACGGGCGCGGACGACGTGTCGAAGAACTGAGTGATTCGCCCGTTCTGGGTAAGCCGGGCCCGATGAGTTCCCTCCCGGGCCCGGCGGCTGGGAGCCTGCCCCCATGGCGCAGACCCAGCAGCTCGGGCAGCAGATCGGACCGCGCATCGGCCAGTTCGTCGCGGTCGACCCCGTGGTGGACCGGATGCGGGCGCTCCGCTCGGCCTGGCATCCGGCCGACGGAGTCGCCGTCTTCAACCGGGTCTATCTGACGGTCACCGAGGAGATCGGCCACGCCATCGAGGCGGGCACCTTCGCCGACCGGCGGGCCGCCGCCACCCTCGACGTCCGGTTCGCCGAGCGGTACCTCGCCGCGGTCGACGCCGCCACCACAGGCCGCCCCGCGCCCGCCTGCTGGCGGCCCCTCTTCCACTACCGGCGCCATCCCGGCGTACGGCCGCTGCAGTTCGCGCTCGCCGGGATCAACGCGCACATCGGCCACGACCTGGCGCTCGCCGTCGTCGACGCCTGCCGGATCCTGGAGTGCGCCCCGGCCGACCTGGAGGACGAGTTCGACCGGGTCGGCGACATCCTCGTCCTCCTGGAGGAGCGCATCCGGGAGGAACTGATGCCGGGCCCGGACCTCCTGGAGGTCGCGGACCCGCTGACGCATCTGCTCGGCTGCTGGAGCCTGGACCGGGCCCGCGACGGGGCCTGGCTCGCCGCCCGCTCGCTGTGGCAGCTGCGGCGGCTGCCCGACCTGGCCGAGGAGTTCACCGAACGCCTCGACCGGTCGGTGGGCCTGGTGGGGCGGATGCTGCTCACGCCCCTGACCAGGCCCTGACGGGGATCAGTCCTCCGGCAGCTCGACCGGGGCGATCTCGTCGTACACGTCGCCCGGACCCGGGTTGGTGCCGTCGGTGGCGCCGCCGAAGTGGTGCATCACGCCCCAGACCGCGTTGAGCGCCGTCTGCACCGCGCCCTCGGCCCAGCCGGCCGTCCAGGAGATGTCGTCGCCGGCGAGGAAGATGCCCCGCTTGTCCTCGGGCAGCCGGTCCTGCATGAAGTGCGTGAACAGGCGGCGCTGGTAGCGGTAGTGGCCCGGCAGGTTCGCCTTGAAGGCGCCCATGAAGAAGGGCTCGTTCTCCCAGGAGACCGTCACCGGGTTGCCGATGATGTGCTTCCGGATGTCGACCTTCGGGTAGATCTCGCCGAGCGACTTCAGCATGACCTCCATGCGCTCGTTCGCCGAGAGCGGCAGCCACTTCAGGCTGTCGTCGCACCAGGTGTACGAGAGGCAGATGACGGCCGGCTTGTCCGGGCCCTCGTCCAGGAGGTAGGTGCCGCGGGTCATCCGGTCGGTCAGCGTCATCGACATGACGTCCCGGCCGGTCTCCTCGTCCTTGTCCAGCCAGAAGGGCCGGTCCACGGGCACGAACAGCTTCGACGACTCCATGTAGTGGGTGCGCTCGATCGCCGTCCAGTGGTCGATCGGGAACAGCGAGTCGTCGCAGGCGATCTTGGACAGCAGCATCCAGGACTGGGCGGTGAAGATCGCCGCCTGGAACGTACGGATGTCGCCGGAGGCGTCGGTGACCGTGATCCGGTTGCCCGCGGTCCGGTTCAGCCGCGTCACGGCCGGCTTCGGGGAGCCCCCGTGCAGGGAGCTGAGCGAGGTGCCCGGCGCCCAGTGGACGATCTTCTCCGGCTCGCGCTCCCACAGGCGCAGCGGCAGCTGCTGGGAGCCGCCCACGATGCCGCGGTGGTGGTCGTCGGCCTCGGTGTAGACGACGCGGAGGATCTCCAGGATGGAGTTCGGGAAGTCGGTGTCCCAGCCGCCGGTGCCGAAGCCGACCTGGCCGAAGATCTCGCGGTGCCGGAAGGACTTGAAGGCCTCGGACTCGCAGAGGAAGCCGTAGAAGGTCTGGTTGTCGAGCTTCTCGACGAGCTTCGACCAGATCTCGCGGATGCGGGGGACGTCGCGCTCCCGCATGGCCTGGTTCATGTCGGAGAAGTCGGCGCCCTCGTCGAGACAGGCGTTCCACGCGTTCATCACGTCGCGGTAGACCTGCGGGAGGTCGTCGACGGTGGTGGCGTAGTGCGACTCGCCCTTGAGGTCGACGACGGTCGACGGGGTCGACTCGGCGAGCGGGTTCGGGAAGGGCCTCGTCTCCAGGCCGACCAGGTCGATGTAGTGCTGGAGCGCCGTCGAGGAGGGCGGGAAGCGCATGGCGCCCATCTCGGCGGTGAGCTCCTCGGTGCCGGTGCCCTCGAAGCCGACGGTCCGCAGCCGGCCGCCGATCTGGTCGGCCTCGTAGACGACGGGCTTGAGGCCCATCTTCATCAGCTCGTACGCGGCGATGATGCCGGAGAGCCCGCCGCCGATGACGGCGACCTCGGTGCCGTGCTCGGTGGCCGGTATCTGGCCGAGACCGGCCGGGTGGGCCAGGAAGTCGTCGTACGCGTACGGGAAGTCCGGACCGAACATGGTGATCGGCGGCTGGCCGTCGCTGTGGGGGACGGCGGTCGTGGGCACCGTGGACGTCATGGGGTACGGACTCCTTGCACGGAAAAAAGGGTGAGGCGGGGAGGCTGGGGGGCGGCGCGGGGCCGGTTCAGACGAGGGGGCCGTAGAGGCCCGGGCGCCGGTCGCGGAGGTAGGGGTTCTCCTCGCGGGAGGCCGCGAGGAAGGCCGGGTCGACGTCGCCGATGACGAGGTCCTCACCGCGCCCGGCACGGGCCCGGGGGGTGCCGTCGGGGCCGGCCAGGGTGGAGAGGCCGACGAACTCGAAGTCGCCCTCGGGGCCGGTCCGGTTGGCGTACGCGATGTAGAGCTGGTTCTCGAAGGCGCGGACCGGCACCACGGAGAGGGGCACGACCTCGGCGGGGTGCATGAGCGCGGTCGGTACGAGGAGGAGGTCCGTACCGGCCAGCGCGTGCGCCCGGACGTTCTCCGGGAACTCGACGTCGTAGCAGATCATCATGGAGACGGTGAGCCCGCCGAGCTCCGCCTGGACGACGGCCCGGTCACCGGGGGTGAACCACGTCAGCTCGAAGTCCCCGAAGAGGTGGGTCTTGCGGTACCGCACGAGCGGGACGCCGTCGGCGCCGATGAGCTGCGCGGAGTTGTAGAGCACGCCGTGCCGCTCGGTGTCCCGCTCCGGGTAGCCGTAGCCGACGGCCAGGCCGTGGCGCACGGCGATCGCCGCGACGGCGCGGGCGGAGGGGCCGTCGGCCGGCTCGGCCAGGCGCGCGATGTCGGCGCCGATGGCGTAGCCGGTGAGGAACAGCTCGGGGGCCAGCAGCACGCTCGCGCCGGCGGCCGCGGCGCGGGCGGCGGCCTCGTCGAGGACCTTGAGGTTGGCGGCCACGTCACCGAGCTCGCCGGAGCTCTGGAGCAGGGCGGTGCGCAGCGCGGGCATCGGCGATCCTCGGGGGTCGGGAGTTGAGGGGGAAGACGTCAAAAACGGTACGGTTTCGCACTCTCCCGGGACAAGGCGGCAGCGTTGCGGACCGACCGTCGAACCGTTGCGCGATCGACGGCCGGAGCGTCGATTCGTTGCGTACGGCTCCGCCCGGGGGCGTACGGCTTCCCCGCCGCGCGGCGGAGACGAGGACCGTCCTGCGGCGCGACGCCCGGGCACGGTCCGCGCGGAAGAGTGGTGGTCGTCCGGAAGACCCCCGGACGACCTGCCGAAAGGGACCACGATGAACCGCCGTACGAAGATCGTCGCCGTATCCGCCGCCGTTCTGCTGACCCTGGGGGCCGGGGGCGTCGCCGTCGCCTCGGGAGGGGACGGCGGGCACGGGGCCCACGGCGTCCGGGAGGCCGCCGCGCTGACCGGGACGGCCAAGCTCTACCGGCCGGCCGGGGACGACATCACGTTCAGCTTCGACGCGCACCTGGCGTCGAAGGACAACCAGGACCCGCAGGCCGCGACCGGCACCTTCCGCTTCAGCCACTACAAGGACGGGAAGGGCGGGTACGCGGTGGCGAAGGTCGACTGCCTCACCACGGGCGGCAAGGTGGCCGTGGTGACGGGCGAGGTGATCGAGACCGACGTGGACGCCTTCCGGAACAAGCGGGTCGGCGTCTCGGTGCACGACGACGGGAAGCACGACCGCCTGGGCTACAGCTGGGTCGGGCGCGACACGAACCTGGAGGTCCCGCCGTGCCTGAGCGCGGCGCCGTTCGAGAAGGTGCTGCCCGGCACCGGTGACTTCAAGGTGGTGCCCTGGCAGCTCGACTACCCGACCGAGTAGACCGCCCCACGGGGGTGGGCGGGGGCCGGTGCGGGAACCACGGCCCGCACCGGCCCGGCCGCCCGTGCCCCCGGGGGGTTACGCGGGCGAGCCCGAGGAGAAGCGCCGCAGCAGCGGCGAGAGAACCAGGACGGACTTGGTGCGCTCCACGAAGGGCTCGCCGGCGATGCGTTCCAGGACGCGTTCGAAGTGGCGCATGTCCGAGGCGAAGACCTGGACGACGGCGTCCGCGTCACCGGTGACGGTCGACGCGGACACCACCTCGGGGTACCGCTCCAGACCTCGCCGGATGTCGTCCGGCGAGGTGTTGTGGCGGCAGTAGATCTCGACGAACCCCTCGGTCTCCCAGCCGAGCGCCGCCGGGTCCACCCGTACGGTGAATCCGGTGATGGCGCCCTCGGCCCGGAGCCGGTCCACGCGCCGCTTCACGGCGGGCGCGGAGAGTCCGACGAGCGAGCCGATGTCGGCGTAGCTGCGGCGGGCGTCTTCCGCGAGGGCGTGGACGATGCGTTCGTCGAGGTCGTTGAGTCGCACTACGGGTGGATCACTTCTGTTCGGATGCCAGTCGGGAGCGGCGAATGCCGTACAGGAAGTAGAACACGAGCCCGGCGGCCATCCAGCAACCGAAGTACGTCCAGGTGATGGCGTCGAGGCCGAACATGTTGTAGACGCAGAAGCCCAGGCCGAGGATCGGGAAGACCGGCCCGAGGGCCACCTTGAAGGTGCGCGGCATGTCGGGGCGGGTGTAGCGGAGCACGATGACCGCGATGTTGACCAGGCCGAAGGCGAAGAGCGTCCCGATGCTGGTGGCGTCGACGAGCTTGAAGAGCGGGACGACCGAGGCCAGGACGGCGCAGAAGAGCGACACGATGACCGTGTTCACGCGCGGGGTACCGGTCTTGCCGCTGACCTTGCCGAAGACCTTGGGGACCAGGCCGTCGCGGGACATGGCGAAGAGGATGCGGGTCTGGCCGTAGAGCACGGTGAGGACGACGCTGGCGATGGAGATGACCGCGCCGGCGGCGAGCATCGTGCCCCAGAAGGTCTGGCCCGTGACGTCGTTCATGATCGCCGCGAGCGTGGCCTCGGAGCCCTCGAACTCCTTCCAGTCCCACGCCCCGACCGCGACGGCGGCGACCAGGACGTAGAGGACGGTGACGATGAGCAGCGAGAGCATGATCGCGCGGGGCAGGTCGCGCTTGGGGTTCTTCGCCTCTTCGCCGGCCGTGGAGGCGGCGTCGAAACCGATGTACGAGAAGAAGAGGCTGGCGCTCGCGGCGCCGACGCCGGTCATGCCGAGCGGCATGAAGTCCTTGTAGTTGCCGGACTTGAAGCCCATGAAGCCGATCGCGCAGAAGAGGGCGAGCGCGGCGATCTTCACCACGACCATGATCGTGTTGACCACGGCGGACTCGCGGGCGCCGCCGAGCAGGAAGACCATCGCGAGCAGAACGACGATCAGACCGGGCAGGTTGATGTAGCCGCCCTCGCCCGGGGCCGAGGAGAGCGCGTCGGGGATGGTGACGCCGATGGTCCCGTCGAGCAGCTCGTTCAGGTACTCGCCCCAGCCGACGGCCACGGCGGCGACGGAGACGCCGTACTCCAGGACCAGACACCAGCCGCAGACCCAGGCGACGAGTTCGCCCATCGTTGCGTACGCGTACGAGTACGAGGACCCCGCGACCGGGATGGAGCCCGCCAGCTCGGCGTACGAGAGCGCCGAGAACAGGGCCGTGAGGCCGGCGATGACGAAGGCGATCGTGACGGCGGGGCCGGCCTTCGGGACGGCGCCACCGAGGACGACGAAGATGCCCGTGCCGAGGGTGGCACCGATGCTGATCATGGTCAGCTGCCACATCGAGAGCGAGCGGCGAAGACTGCCGCCCTCACCCTGGCCACCCTCTTCGACCAGGCGTTCCACCGGCTTGCGCCGGACGAGTGCGGCGAGAGCGGAGGTCTTCGGGGTGGTCGAGTCGTCGACCGGCGGGGCTGCGCCTTGATCCAGCACTGCGGAGGCTCCTTATCGCTGCCTGTGGGGGCGGAGGCGACCGCGGCGGTACGAGGGCATGCCGAAGCAGGCCCACGGGGGACGGAAACCGCCGAGCAGGCGGTCGCCGCCACTCCTGGTACGGGGCACGAGCCTAAGGGGCGGAGGTTCGCAGTCGTAATGCAGGGTTGTTGCGCAGTGGCGGATGATCATTGCGCGCTTCGGGCACAGACGGGTGAACATTGCGCTCCCCCGCATGAATCGACACATCGGGGTGTGAACCGGCACGCGCACGCGTATGGACTCCTCATGCCCGATGACCGACGCTGCGAGCCCCTCACCGCCCCACGATCGGAGGCCCCGGTGCACTGGCTCGACCCGGCACCGTTCCTGCGCGGCACCGCCTGGCTGGACGGGGACCGGCCCGTCCGCGCCGATCCCGACGACCTCGAACGGCTGCCGTGGGACATCGCCGAGCGGGCCGCGCTGCCCATCGGCGTACGGATCGAGTTCACGGCCGCACCCGGCACGCGCGCGGTGGAGCTGCGCTACCGGGCGGCCGTCCCCGCGTCCGACGACCCCCTGCGCGCGCTGCGGCACTGCTTCGCGCTCTGGCAGGGCACGCGGCTCGTGGGCGAGACCTGCGCGGCTCCGGCGCGGGAAGCCGTCGTGAGGCTCCCGCTGCCTCCGTGCGGCGGTGAGTTCACCGTCCACCTCCCGGAGGGCCAGGCGCCCGTGCCGGTCGCCCTGCGGGCCGTCGGGGGCTTCCTACGCCCCGCCCCGGCCCGGCCCCGCTGGCTCGTCCACGGCGACTCCATCACCGAGGGCTGGTGGGCGACCCGCCCGGCCCACTCCTGGCCCGCCACGGCGGGACGGCTCCTCGGCCTCGACCCGGTGAACCTGGGGTACGCCGGCGGGGCCAGGGGCGAGCTGCCCCTCGCCGAGCACCTGGCGCGGCTCCCGGGCGATCTGATCACCCTCGCCTTCGGCACCAACTGCTGGTCCCGGGTGCCCGCCACGCCCGACTGGCTCTACGCGACCCTCCGCGCCTTCGTCGGCCTGGTCCGCCGGGGCCACCCGCAGACCCCGCTCCTGATCGTCTCGCCGGTCCTGCGGCCGGAGGCCGAACACACCCGCAACGCCCTCGGGGCCACGCTCACGGAGCTGCGCCGGGCGATGGAGAGGGCGGGACGGGACCTCGCCGCCGAGGGCGACCGGCACCTGAGCGTCCTCCCGGGCCGCCCACTGCTCGGCCCGGAACACCTCGCGGACGGGCTGCACCCGAACGACGCGGGGCACGCGCGGCTGGCTCGCGCGGTGACGGTGGCCCTCCGAGAGGTGTTCCCCCCGCCCGCCTGACGCCCCACGACGGGCCGGGGTGACCCCCCGACGGGCGCATGCCCACAACGGGCGTGGGCCCCGGGAGAGATCTCCCGGGGCCCACGCCGTACGGCAGGAGGCTAGCTCCAGCTGGCGTGCAGCGGCTTGCCCTCGGCGTAGCCGGCGGCGGACTGGATGCCGACCACCGACTTCTCCTCGAACTCGGCGAGCGACGCGGCACCCGCGTAGGTGCAGGAGGACCGCACGCCCGCGATGATCGAGTCGATCAGGTCCTCGACGCCCGGACGCTGCGGGTCGAGGAACATGCGCGAGGTCGAGATGCCCTCCTCGAACAGCGCCTTGCGGGCGCGGTCGTAGGAGGACTCGTCGGAGGTCCGGTTCCGGACGGCGCGGGCCGAGGCCATGCCGAAGGACTCCTTGTACGCGCGCCCCTTGGCGTCGTGCTGGAGGTCGCCCGGGGACTCGTACGTCCCGGCGAACCAGGAGCCGATCATCACGTTGGACGCGCCGGCGGCGAGCGCCATGGCGACGTCGCGCGGGTGACGGACACCGCCGTCGGCCCAGACGTGCTTGCCGTACTTCTTCGCCTCGGCGGCGCACTCCAGCACGGCGGAGAACTGCGGCCGGCCGACGCCGGTCATCATGCGGGTGGTGCACATGGCACCGGGGCCCACGCCGACCTTGATGATGTCGGCGCCCGCCTCGATGAGGTCCTTGACGCCCTCGGCGGCGACGATGTTGCCCGCGACGATCGGGACCTGCGGGTCGAGCGCCCGCACGGTGCGGATCGCGGAGATCATCGACTCCTGGTGGCCGTGCGCGGTGTCGATGACGAGCGTGTCGACGCCCGCGTCGAGGAGCTGCTTGGCCTTGCCGGCCACGTCGCCGTTGATGCCGACGGCCGCGGCGATCCGCAGGTGGCCGTTCTTGTCGACGGCCGGGCTGTAGAGGGTCGCGCGCAGGGCGCCCTTGCGGGTGAGGATGCCGACGAGCTTCCCGTCGGAGTCCACGGCCGGGGCGTAGCGGCGGTTGGCGGCGTCGAGGGTGTTGAAGGCCTCGCGCGGGTCGATGTCGGCGTCCAGGAGGAGCAGGTCCTTGGACATGACCTCGGACAGCTGGGTGAAGCGGTCCACGCCGGAGAGGTCCGCGTCGGTGACGACGCCCACCGGGCGGCGGTTCTCGTCGACGACGACACCGGCGTCGTGGGCGCGCTTCGGCAGCAGGGAGAGCGCGTCGGCGACCGTCTGGTGCGGCTCCAGGACGATCGGGGTGTCCAGCACGTGGTGGCGGCTCTTCACCCACGAGATGACGTCGGTGACGACCTCGATCGGGATGTCCTGCGGGATGACCACCAGGCCGCCGCGGCGGGCGACGGTCTCGGCCATCCGGCGGCCGGCGATGGCGGTCATGTTGGCGACGACGAGCGGGATGGTCGTCCCGGTCCCGTCGGGCGAGGAGAGGTCCACGGCCTGGCGGGAGCCGACGGCCGAGCGGCTCGGCACCATGAACACATCGTCGTACGTCAGGTCGTAGGGCGGCTTGACGTCATTGAGGAAACGCACGTGCTGACATCCCAGTCGTTCGGATCGGCCCCTAGGCATTTCAGCCAGGGGAAAAAGCACGTAGTTCATTGTCCCACGCCTGTACGAATACCAGCCCCGGGCTAATCATCCGAGGCTTGCGGCAGGGGCTTCGTCGGATCGTCCGAATACTCCCCCAGGGCGAGGAGCACCGAGAGGCGTGTGGGGCGTTCCTCGACCGCCGTGGCGAAGACCTCCTGGGCGGTTCCCCACTCACGCGGGCGCGTCCTGGCGTACTCCTGCCAGCCGGTGACGACGAGGGTGACCGGCTCCGGCAGGTCGGTGAGGCAGTCGGCGAGGGCGTCCCAGTTGCGGCCGAACCAGTCGGGCAGCGCGAGCGTGCCGGCGCACCGGTCCATGAGCGCGGCCTTGTCCACGACTCCGGTCAGGTCGAGGACGACGGGGTCGTCAAGCCTCATCCGTGACCACCTCCCGGAAGGTCTCGTAGTGGTCGTCGGTGTAGTAGGTCTCGCCGTTCCGTCCGGTGACGATCCGGCGCGCTCCCCGGTCGCGTTCGCCGGGGGTCTTCACGGTGTACTCGTGGTAGTAGCCACGCGCCTCGCGGGGCAGGACGCGCTCGAAGTTCGAGAAGACGGTGCCGTCCTTGGCGTACGGGAAGGGGCCGCCGCGCGCGATGAGGGCGAGCGTCTTCCGCGCCTCGGGCGGCAGGTCCGCCGCGCGCACGGTGGGCAGCCCGGAGGTGCCGGTGGGCGCGGCGGCCACGGTGGTGCGGGCGGGGGTGGCGGTGCCGGTCCCGCCGCCGCTCGCCGAGGAGCACCCGGCGAGGAAGACCGCGAGGACGAGCGCGAGGAGCACGCGCAGGGGCCGGAGCGACATGCCCCGAACATACCGTTACGGGATGGCTCCGGCCCCTCCTGGCGTGCGGCGCTCAGCTGCCGTCGGGGTCCTTCCGGTCGAGCGCCGGGTGCGTGCCCGGGCTCGACTCGGTCAGCAGGTAGTCCGCCGCGGCGCGGTCGGTGACCAGGCTGGTGACGAGCCCGGAGCGGAGCACCGCGCCGATCGCCGCGGCCTTGCGCTGGCCGCCGGCGATGGCCACGACCTCGGGGATCCGGCGCAGCCGGTCCGCCTCGACGGTGATGCAGCGCTCGCCCAGGTCGCGGCCGACCCGGCGCCCCTCGCTGTCGAAGAGGTGCGCGGACATCTCGGCGGCGACGCCGAGCGAGGCGTAGTGGGCGCGCTCGGCGTCGGAGAGCATGTCGTGGACGGTCGAGATGCCCGGCTCCCAGGAGCCGATGGAGACGCAGGCGACGGTGACCTTGTCGAAGTACTCGAAGGCCCGCGCGATGCCGGTCTGGCTGCGGAGCGCGGCCGCGGTGGCCGGGTCGGGCAGCAGCATGGGCGCGTAGATGGGGTGGGCCTCGCCGCCCGAGACCTGGGCGGCGCGCCGGACGGCCTCGACGGAGCCGCGCTCGGCGGTCCCGGCGTCGTACACGCCGGTGAGCTGGACGACGGTGCAGGGCGGCAGCCGGTCGAGGGCGGCCGCCATGTGGATGGTGGAGCGGCCCCAGGCCAGGCCGAGGACGTCGCCCTCGGTGACGAGCTCGCCGAGCAGGTCGGCCGCGACCTCGCCGAGGTTCTCCGGGTCGGGCGACTCGTCGTCGCCCTCGGCCGGGGACTCGACGACGACGGCGTGGCGGAGCCCGTAGCGGGCGCGGAGCGCGTCGGAGCGCTCGGCGTCCAGCTCGGCCGGCACGCGGATCTCGATCCGCACGAGGTCGCGCTCCAGGGCCGTCTCCAGGACCCGGGCCACCTTGAAGCGGCTCACGCCGAACTCCTCGGCGATCTGGATCTTGGACTTGCCCTCGAGGTAGAAGCGGCGGGCCATCGCCGCCGCCTGCACCAGCTCCGCGGGACCCATCCGCAGGGCCGACCGTCCCGCCGACATACCGGCCACCGCGATCTCCTCACTGCTGTTCACGTACCGCTGTTCACGTACGGCTGTCGTTCACACTCTGGCTCGCCGTTCATCCTGTCAGAAACGGCGGGCCTTGATCAGTCCTGTCGGCGGCCCGACGGACCGCGTTCATCCGCCGGAGGCTCAGTGGCCACACGCCCACGCGGCGGAGGCGGTCGCGGCCTCCGCGCGGGCCCGGAGCGAGGCGACGGCCGCGGCCGGATCCGCCGCTCCGTACACCGCGGAGCCCGCGACGAAGACGTCGGCGCCGGCCTCGGCGCACCGCTCGATCGTGGACTCGGCGACCCCGCCGTCGACCTGGAGCCAGAGCTCCAGACCGTGCTTGGAGATCAGTTCCCGGGTCCGGCGGATCTTGGGAAGCATGATGTCGAGGAAGGCCTGGCCGCCGAAGCCGGGCTCGACCGTCATGATGAGCAGCATGTCGAGCTCGGGGAGCAGGTCCTCGTACGGCTCGATCGGCGTGGCCGGCTTGAGCGCCATCGACGCCCTGGCCCCCTTGGCCCGGATCTCCCGCGCGAGCCGCACCGGCGCGGCGGCCGCCTCGACGTGGAAGGTCACCGAGCCGGCGCCCGCCTCGACGTACTGCGGGGCCCAGCGGTCGGGGTCCTCGATCATCAGGTGGCAGTCGAGCGGGGTGTCCGTCGCCCGGGCCAGCGACTCCACGATCGGGACGCCCAGCGTCAGGTTGGGCACGAAGTGGTTGTCCATCACGTCGACGTGCAGCCAGTCGGCACCGCCGACGGCCTTCGCCTCATCGGCGAGCCGGGCGAAGTCCGCGGACAGGATGCTGGGGTTGATCTGCGCCATGTGCCAAGCCTCCCACGTTCTTGGGCACTTCTTTGCCGCTCAGCGGTTTCGAATCCGGTCCAGACCAATTTCGGTACGAAGCGACGAGACCGGGACCGGGAGGGACCGGGAGATTACGGTCAGACGATCGAAGGGTCGGGCCCGCCCGTCAGGCGGTCCTGCGCAGCAGCGCCAGGTACATGGCGTCCGTACCGTGCAGATGCGGCCACAGCTGGACGTCCGGGCCGTCGCCGAGCGCCGGGACGCCGGGCAGCAGCGGGCGGGCGTCGATCAGCTCGGCGCCGCCGACCTTCTTCAGGACGTCGTCGACGACCACGCGGGTCTCGGCGAGGTGCGGCGAGCAGGTGGCGTACCCCACCACGCCTCCCACGCGGACCGCGCTCAGCGCCTCGGTCAGCAGCGCGCGCTGGAGCGGGGCGAAGCCGTCCAGGTCCTCGGGGCGGCGGCGCCAGCGGGCCTCGGGGCGGCGGCGGAGGGCGCCGAGGCCCGAGCACGGCACGTCGACGAGGACGCGGTCGAAGGAGCCGGGGCGCCACGGCGGGCGGGTGCCGTCGGCGGCGATCACCTGGTACGGGCCGGGGTTGCCGGCCAGGGCGCGCTCGACGAGGCGGGCGCGGTGCGGCTGCTTCTCGGAGGCGAGCAGGAAGGCGCCGCGTTCGGCCGCGAGGGCGGCGAGCAGGGCGGCCTTGCCACCGGGGCCCGCGCAGCCGTCGAGCCAGCGGGCGTCGGCACCTTCCACGGGTGCGTTGGCGAGGGCGATCGCGACGAGCTGGCTGCCCTCGTCCTGGACGCCGGCCCGGCCCTCCTTGACGGCCTCGATGGCGCCGGGCTCGCCGCCCTCGGCCATCCGCAGGGCGTACGGCGACCAGCGGCCCGGGAGGGTCTCGGTGACGCCGGCCAGCTCCTCGGTGGTGGAGCGGCCGGGGCGGGCGACGAGGGTGACCTCGGGGCGCTCGTTGTCCGCCTCCAGGAGGTCCTCGATGCCGGCGCGGCCGCCGCCGAGAGAGTCCCAGAGCGCCGAGACGACCCAGCGGGGGTGCGAGTGGACGACGGCGAGGTGGTCCTCGGCGTCGTCCTCGTACGGCGGGGCGACCTGCTCGACCCAGGCGTCGAGGTCCTGCTGCGAGATCTTCCGCAGCACGGCGTTCACGAACTTGGCGCGCCCGTCGCCGAGCACCACGCGCGCGAGCTCGACGCTGGCGGAGACGGCGGCGTGCGTGGGGATCCGCGTCCCGAGCAGCTGGTGCGCGCCGAGCGACAGCACGTCGAGCACGGGCGGGTCGACCTCGCGGAGCGGCCGGTCGATGCAGGCCGAGATGATCGCGTCGTACGTGCCCTGCCGGCGGAGCGTCCCGTAGACGAGCTCGGTCGCCAGCGCGGCGTCCCGACCGTCGAAGTCGCCCTTCTCACGGGCCTTCCGCAGCAGCGGCGGCAGCACCAGGTTCGCGTAGGCGTCCCGCTCGTCCACCGCCCTCAGCGCCTCGAAGGCGAGCATCCGGACGGGGTCCTTCTGGGGCCGCCGGTAGGGCTTGGGGGGACGACGACGTGCCTGCTCGCTCAAAGGTGCTCCGCGTGACGAAATGAAGAAGGTCGAACCCTCTCAGCCTACGTCGCCCGTGGAGCCGCCCGCGCCCTGCGCCCCAGGCCCCCGCCCTGCGCCTACGCCCCCAGCCGCTCCCCCGGCGCGATGCGGACGCCGCGGGCCCAGTCGGCGGCCTTCATCGGCTTCTTGCCCTGGGGCTGGACCCAGAGCAGTTCCACGGCGTACGAGCCGGTGCCCGCGTACACGTTGTTCTTGCCCACCGCGAGCTCGCCCGGGGCCAGGCCGGTGCGGTCCGGGAGGGGGGTGACCTGGATCAGCTTGAGGCGCTCGCCGCGGAAGACCGTCCAGGCGCCGGGGGCCGGGGTGCAGCCGCGGACCACGCGGTCCACGCGGAGCGCGGGGGCGGCGAAGTCGACGTGGGCGTCCTCGACCTGGATCTTCGGGGCGAGCGTGATGCCCTCGACCGGCTGCGGGACGGCCTGGAGCGTGCCGTCCTCGATGCCGTCCATGGTCGCGGCGAGCAGTCCGGCGCCCGCGAACGCGAGCCGGGTGAGGAGGTCGCCGCTGGTGTCGGTCGGGCGGATGTCCTCGGTCACGACGCCGTAGACCGGGCCGGAGTCGAGGCCCTCCTCGATGAGGAAGGTGGAGGCGCCCGTCACCTGGTCGCCGGCCATCAGGGAGTGCTGCACGGGCGCCGCGCCGCGCCAGGCGGGCAGCAGCGAGAAGTGCAGGTTGACCCAGCCCCGGGCGGGGATGTCGAGGGCGACCTTGGGCAGCAGCGCGCCGTACGCGACGACCGGGCAGCAGTCCGGCGCGATCTCCCGCAGCCGGGCGAGGAAGTCCTCGTCGCGGGGCCTGGCCGGCTTCAGGACCTCGATCCCGGCCTCCTCCGCCCGCTGGGCCACCGGGCTGGCGACGAGCCGCCGGCCGCGGCCCGCCGGGGCGTCCGGCCGGGTGACCACGGCGGCCACCTCGTGCCGCCCGGAGGCGAGCAGGGCGTCCAGGGCGGGAACGGCGACCTCGGGGGTGCCTGCGAAGACGAGCTTCATGGGTGGCGACTGCCTGTCTCTCCGGGGGCGTTGCGAGCAGCGCACCAGTCTAGGCGTCCCGGAGAGAAGGGGGCGTACGGAAGGTCGAGCGCCCCGCGCATATGCGTCTACGCCCCCGCAGCGTGACCCAACTCCCGGTGGCGCGTTGGTCAAGAGAGATTGACCGAATCGGGCCGCTGTTCCCCCCTCGGCGGCCCGCCCCTTAAACGCCGGTTCGAGAGGCTTTCACATGGCCGACCACGCAACCCACGACGCCCAAGCCCGGGCAAGTCTGCATCTGTTGGTGCGGGACATCGAGCGGGTCCGGCGGCAGGTGGACGCACTGCGCACGCTCACGGCCCAGCTGGGCAATGTCTACCGCCCTCGCCGCTCCGGCCCGTCGACGGGCTTCGTCGTCTACGGGCGCGCGCCCGCCCCGACCGTACGTCTCGCCCAGGAGCTGCGGGACAGTGTCGAGACCCTGGTGACCGCTGCGGTCGACTTCGACCGCTCCCTCGGATTCTCCTGGGACGCGGTGGGTTCCGCGCTCGGGGTCACCAAGCAGGCCGTCCACCGCCGTTACGGCGCCCGGCGCGCGCCCCAGCCGGGCGCGGCGGCCGTGGACCAGGACCATGTGGTGGAGCCGGGCACGACCCGCACGCTCCCCTCGGTCCCCGCGGCCCGTTCGATGCCGCCGCAGCCCACTTCGGGCAGTGCCACCCTCCGCGAGGACCCCCGCCCGCCGGCCTTCCCCGGCCCGCGCAACGGCTGACCCACCGGACGACCGTCGACGGCCGCCCGCCCCTTCCGGGGACGGGCGGCCGTTCGCGTGTCCGCGGGCGGCCCCGTCAGCCGATGTCCGGCGGGTCCACCCGGATCCGCACCGGATCCCCGCCACCGCGCGCGAGGCGCGCCGCCCGGGCCTGCTTCAGTGCGGCCGCCAGGGCCGCGCCGCTGCCCGGCGGCACCCGGACCAGGGCCCGCTCCCACTGCTCCCCCGGCGGCGGATCGCCTGGTCTGCGCGGCCCGCCGGGGCGGACGACGGGCAGCGGGACGGGCCCCAGGATCTCGGCGTCGGCCGGGAGCCCGGCCGCGGCGAGGAAGCCCTCGACGGCCTCCGGCGGCCCGGTCACGGCGGCCATCCGGGAGACCGGCGGGAAGCCAAGCTCGGCCCGCTCGGCCAGCTCCCGCCGGGCGTGCCCGACCGGGTCCCAGCGAACGAGCGCCTGGACCGGCCGGAGGGTCGGTTCGGCGACGACGACCACGGTGCCGCCCTCGGCCTGTCCGCGGACCAGCGAGGCCGCGTCGATCCAGCGGCGCAGCGCCTCCTCGCCCGCGCGCAGGTCGGGGCGGCCGAGCAGCGCCCAGCCGTCGAGGAGCAGCGCGGCCGCGTAGCCGCCCTCGGCTACGGGCTCGGCGCCGGGGGTGGAGACGACGAGCGCGGGGCGCCCGGGGACGCTGTCCAGGACGTGGTCGCGGCCGGAGGTCCGTACCGGCACGGCGGGGAACGCCCGGCCGAGCTCCTCCGCGGTCCGCCGGGCGCCGACCACCTGGGCCCGCAGCCGGGTCGAGCCGCACTCGACGCAGTGCCAGTCGGGGGCGCCGCGGCCGCACCAGCCGCACCGCAGCTCCTGCTGCTCGGGGGCCTCCAGGGGCCCGGCGCAGTGCCGGCAGCGGGCGGGCGTGCGGCAGCGCTCGCAGGCCAGCCTCGGCACGTACCCCCGGCGGGGGACCTGCACGAGCACCGGCCCGGTCTTGAGCCCCTCCCGTACGGCCTGCCAGGCCAGCGAGGGCAGCCGGGCGGCCCGCGCGGCCTCGTCCCGGGCGAGTTCGCCGTCGCCGACGGTCCGGATCAGCGGGGCGGCCCTGCGGACCTGCTCGCGTCCGGCGTTCAGCGCCTGGGCCCAGCCGGACTCGACGAGCTGGGCGGCCTCGACGGTGCAGCCGGTGGAGCCGAGGAGGAAGGCGCAGCGGTCGTGGGCGGCGCGCAGCAGCAGCACCTCGCGCGCGTGCGGCTGGGGGGCGTGCGGCTCGCTGTGGCTGCCGTCGCCGTCGTCCCAGATGACGGTGAGACCGAGGTCGCGCACGGGGGCGAACATCGCGGCCCGGGTGCCGACGACGGCCCGTACGGCGCCGCGCCGCACGGCGAGCCACTGCGCGTACCGCTTCTCGGGGCCGGCTTCGGCGGTGAGCACCGCGTGCCGCCCCGCCCCCAGGACCTCGGTCAGGGCCGCGTCGACCCGGCCGGCGGCCCGCCCGTCGGGGACGACGACGAGCGCGCCCCGTCCGGAGGCGAGCGTCGCGGCGACGGCCCGGGCGATCTCCTCGGCCCAGTAGGGCCCCGGCAGCGCGTTCCACACGGCCCTGGGCGCCCCCCCGCGCGCGAGGGAGTCCAGGAACGCGGGACCGCGTTCGTACCGCGTCCAGCTCCCGGGCTCCGGCGCCGCGGGCGGCGGCAGCGGCTCGGGCGAGGGCTTGCGCTCGGCGGTCGCGTTGCGCGGGGGGACGGCGAGCTGGAGGACGTCGGCGAGGCTCCCCGCGTACCGGTCGGCGACGGCCCGGGCCAGCCCGAGCAGCTCCGGTCCGAGCACCGGTTCCGGCGAGACGACGTCGGCGAGCGCGGCGAGCGCCCCGGAGTAGTCCGACTCGGCGCGCCGCTCCACGAGGAACCCGTCGATGAGCCGGCCGCCCTCGCGCCGGCCGCCCCGCACCTGGTGGGCGCCCGCCCCGAACCGCACCCGGACCCGGACCCCGGGCCGGGCGGTCTCGTCGAGCTCCTCGGGGACCGCGTAGTCGAAGAACTGGTCGAGGTGGAGCGCGCCCTTGTTCACGACGACCCGCGCGACCGGCAGCTCCTTGGCCAGCGCGGCCCCGCGCCAGGTCCGCGGCTTGGCCCGCGGCACCTTCGCGCTCCGTACGGTCTCCCGGATGAGCGCGAGCTGCTCGGGTTCGTCGGACTTCTCGTTCTCGCTGCTCACAGCCCCATACCTACCAGACGCCACCGACAGCCGGACATGACCGGAGCCCGGCACCCCCACGGGGTACCGGGCTCCGACGCCTCAGGCCTGGGACTACAGGCCGGCGGCCTGCTTCAGGGCGTCCACGCGGTCGGTGCGCTCCCAGGTGAAGTCCGGCAGCTCACGGCCGAAGTGGCCGTAGGCGGCGGTCTGGGAGTAGATCGGGCGGAGCAGGTCGAGGTCGCGGATGATCGCGGCCGGGCGGAGGTCGAAGACCTCGGCGATGGCGTTCTCGATCTTCTCGTTCTCGACGGTGTTGGTGCCGAAGGTCTCGACGAAGAGACCGACGGGCTCGGCCTTGCCGATCGCGTAGGCGACCTGGACCTCGCAGCGCGCGGCGAGGCCGGCGGCGACGACGTTCTTGGCGACCCAGCGCATGGCGTAGGCGGCCGAGCGGTCGACCTTGGACGGGTCCTTGCCGGAGAAGGCACCGCCACCGTGACGGGCCATGCCGCCGTAGGTGTCGATGATGATCTTGCGACCGGTGAGGCCGGCGTCGCCCATCGGGCCGCCGATCTCGAAGCGGCCGGTCGGGTTCACGAGCAGGCGGTAGCCGTCGGTGTCGAGCTTGATGCCGTCCTCGACGAGCTGCTTCAGGACGTGCTCGACGACGAACTCGCGGATGTCGGGCGCGAGCAGCGACTCGAGGTCGATGTCCGAGGCGTGCTGCGAGGAGACCACGACCGTGTCGAGGCGGACGGCCTTGTCGCCGTCGTACTCGATGGTGACCTGGGTCTTGCCGTCGGGGCGCAGGTACGGGATGGTCCCGTTCTTGCGGACCTCGGTGAGACGCCGGGAGAGGCGGTGCGCGATGTGGATCGGCAGCGGCATCAGCTCGGGGGTCTCGTCCGACGCGTAGCCGAACATCAGGCCCTGGTCGCCGGCGCCCTGCTTGTCGAGCTCGTCATCCTCGTCCCCACGGGAGGCCCCCTCGACCCGCGACTCGTACGCGGTGTCCACGCCCTGGGCGATGTCCGGGGACTGCGATCCGATGGACACCGACACGCCGCAGGAGGCGCCGTCGAAGCCCTTCTTCGAGGAGTCGTAGCCGATCTCGAGGATCTTGTTCCGGACGAGGGTGGGGATGTCCGCCCACGCCTTCGTGGTGACCTCACCGGCGACGTGCACCAGGCCGGTGGTGATCAGCGTCTCCACGGCGACGCGCGACGTGGGGTCCTCGCGCAGCAGTGCGTCGAGGATGGTGTCGCTGATCTGGTCAGCGATCTTGTCGGGGTGACCCTCGGTGACGGACTCCGAGGTGAACAGACGACGGGACACAACGCTCCCTGGGGTTGCAGCGGCTGCTGGCTACTCGTGACGCGGACCGGCAGGGGGCTGCGCCCCGCGACGTTCCACGAACAGTCTATCGGTCGTGGTCGGACAATGGACCAGGTGTCTCGACTGGCGAATGCCCGTGGACGGGCGGAACCGGCCTCGGGCAAGGCAGACGTGCCCACCGGGATGGGGCGTAAATCACCCGCGAGGAGGTGTTTCGCGCCTCCGTGGAGCGCCGTCACGCCCCCCGAACGGCCCACGGCGGGGACGGCCGGATCCGTCAGGTCGCGGGGCGCAGCCGCGGCAGGACCAGGTCCCAGACCGTCTCCGCGAGCGCTTCCTTCGGCCCGTACGGGACGGGGGTCTCGGCGCCGTCCGACGCGAGGACGACAGCCTCGTTCTCCTCGGAGCCGAAGGTCTTGCGCTCCCCCACCTCGTTGACGACGAGCAGGTCGCAGCCCTTCCGGCGGAGCTTCGCGCGCCCGTTGGCGAGGACGTCGTCGGTCTCGGCGGCGAAGCCGACGACGACCTGGCCGGGCAGGGCGCGGTCGGCGGACAGCTCGGCGAGGATGTCGGGGTTCCGGACGAGCTCGATGGTGGGCGCGCCCCCGTCGTCCGTCTTCTTGATCTTGCCGGGGGCGTACACGGCCGGGCGGAAGTCGGCGACGGCGGCGGCCATCACGACCGCGTCGGCATCGGCGGCGGCCTTGAGCACCGCCTCGCGGAGCTGCACGGCGGTGCCGACGTGGACCACGTCGACCCCGGCCGGGTCCGCGATCCCGGTGTTCGCCTCCACGAGGGTGACCCGGGCGCCGCGCGCGGCGGCCGCCTTCGCGAGGGCGTAGCCCTGCTTCCCGGAGGAGCGGTTGCCGAGGTAGCGGACGGGGTCGAGGGGCTCGCGGGTGCCGCCGGCGCTGACGACGACGTGGCGGCCCACGAGATCGGGGGCGGCGTCACCGCGGGCCAGGATCCTGCGGCAGACCTCGAAGATCTCCGCCGGGTCCGGGAGGCGGCCCTTGCCGGTGTCGACGCCGGTGAGGCGGCCGACGGCGGGCTCGATGACGACGGCGCCGCGCCCGCGCAGGGTGGCCACGTTCTCCTGGGTCGCCGGGTGCTCCCACATCTCGGTGTGCATGGCGGGGGCGAAGACGACCGGACAGCGCGCGGTCAGCAGCGTGTTGGTGAGCAGGTCGTCGGCGAGGCCGTGGGCGGCCTTGGCGAGCATGTCGGCGGTGGCGGGGGCGACGACGACGAGGTCGGCGGCCTGGCCGATCCGCACGTGCGGGACCTCGTGGACGGAGTCCCACACCTCGGTGGACACGGGGTTCCCGGAGAGCGCGGACCAGGTCGCCGCGCCGACGAAGTGCAGTGCGGAGTCGGTGGGGACGACGCGCACGTCGTGGCCCGACTCGGTGAGCCGACGGAGCAGCTCGCACGCCTTGTAGGCGGCGATGCCGCCGCTCACGCCCAGGACGACCTTCGGCTCGGACACGACTTCCACGACTCCCCGCACTCGGATGCGTACGACTCCATGAGACACCACAGGCCCGGCGGATGGTCCGCCGGGCCTGTGGTGACAAGCGTTACACGCTACGTGCTCAGGTCGCGGGGCCCTCGATGGCCTCGGACGTCAGCAGACCCGCGTTGATCTCGCGCAGGGCGATCGAGAGCGGCTTCTCGTGGACGTGGGTGTCGACCAGCGGACCCACGTACTCCAGCAGGCCCTCGCCGAGCTGGGAGTAGTACGCGTTGATCTGACGCGCGCGCTTGGCCGCGTAGATCACGAGGCTGTACTTCGAGTCCGTGGCCTCGAGCAGCTCGTCGATCGGCGGGTTGATGATGCCCTCGGGCGCGGTGATGGAAGAGGACACGCTCTACCTTCCGAAGATGGAAAAAAGATCAGACAACGTTCATCAACGTTAGCAGCTCGCGTGCGACGTCCTCGACGGAGGTGTTGACGAGCGTGGTGTCGAACTCCGACTCGGCGGCCAGCTCGACCTTCGCGGCCTCCAGGCGGCGCGCGATGACCTCGGGCGACTCGGTGCCGCGGCCGGTGAGCCGGCGGACCAGTTCCTCCCAGCTGGGCGGGGCCAGGAAGACCAGCTGGGACTCCGGCATGGAGTCCTTCACCTGGCGGGCGCCCTGGAGGTCGATCTCCAGGAGCACGGGCTCTCCCGAGTCCAGCCGCTCCAGGACGGCGCCGCGCGGGGTGCCGTAGCGGTTGCCCGCGAACTCGGCCCACTCGAGGAGCTCACCGTTGGCGATCAGCTTGTCGAACTCGTCGTCCGCGACGAAGAAGTAGTGGACGCCGTGCTTCTCGCCGGGGCGGGGCTTCCGTGTCGTCGCCGACACCGAGAGCCAGACCTCGGGGTGGACCTTGCGCATATGAGCGACGACCGTGCTCTTGCCGACCCCTGAGGGGCCGGAGAGCACGGTCAGCCGCGGACGTACCTCTGCTGCCATGCAGCGATTATTCCAGCTTTACCGGCATGCCCGGGACGCGTGTCCCGGATCGGAAGCCGGTCCGGTCGCCGATCAGGCGCCCGTGCTGCCGAACTCGCGCTCCAGGGAGGCGATCTGGTTGGAGCCGAGACCGCGCACCCGGCGGCTCTCGGAGATGCCGAGTCGCTCCATGATCTGCTTGGCACGGACCTTGCCGACGCCGGGCAGGGACTCAAGGAGCGCGGAGACCTTCATCTTGCCGATGACGTCGTTCTCCTGGCCCGTCTTGATGACCTCGTGGAGGGAAGCGCCGGAGTGCTTGAGTCGATTCTTGACCTCGGCCCGCTCCCGGCGAGCCGCGGCGGCCTTTTCGAGCGCGGCTGCGCGCTGTTCAGGGGTAAGGGGCGGAAGAGCCACGCCTACGTCACCTCGGATGTCGATCTGTCGGATACGGACCGGTGAGGAACCTGACGCCCCACACCAGTGGAGCAACGCGCAACGGAGTGGCCGTTGAACGCCTGCTCTGCCCCGGAGACTAGCGGCCGAGGCCGCTCCAGTCAGCGAGAACAGCGGAAAAGTCCTGGTCAGCATCGACCGACCAGGACTTTTCCGGCATAACGACCCGGTTTTGAGCCAAGTTTTCGTCAAGTGGTGAGACGGCTCACCATCGGCCGACCCGTCCCCTCCGACCTGCGGATTGTCCGGGAGACCCGTCAGCCGGCGACGGCCGCCCGGATCTCGTCCGCGTAGCGGTGAGCCGAGTCCCGCAGGGCGGCCACGTCGGGACCGTGCCGGAGGACCCCGCGGCTGACGTTCGGGACGACGTTGCCGACCGCCGCGCCGAAGACGGCGGGGAGGTCGGCGGGGGTCGCGCCCTGGGCGCCGATGCCGGGGGCGAGGAGCGGCCCGTTGATGTCCAGGTCGAAGGAGGACAGATCGCCGAGGGTGGCGCCGACGACCGCGCCGAAGGAGCCCATCGGGGTCTCCCCCGCGTTCTCCTCGGCGAGGTGGGCGAGCATCGTCGCGCCGATGGTGCGGCCGTCCTCGCGGACCGCCCGCTGGACCTCCGCGCCCTCCGGGTTGGAGGTGAGGGCCAGCACGAAGAGGCCGGCGCCGGACTCCCGCGCCAGGTTGACGGCCGGCTTCAGGGCGCCGTAGCCGAGGTACGGGGAGACCGTCAGCGCGTCGGAGAAGAGCGGGGAGTCCTTGTGCAGGAAGGTCTCCGCGTACGCGGCCATCGTGGAGCCGATGTCGCCGCGCTTGGCGTCCATGACGACCAGGCCGCCCGACGCCCGCAGATCGGCCGTGGCCCGCTCCAGGACCGCGATGCCGCGGGAGCCGAAGCGCTCGAAGAAGGCCGACTGCGGCTTGAAGACGGCCACGTGCTCGGCGAGGGCCTCGACGACGGTGAAGGTGAAGCTCTCCAGGCCGGAGATGTCGTCGTTCAGGCCCCAGGAGTCGAGCAGGGCGGCGTGCGGGTCGATGCCCACGCAGAGCGGGCCGCGCTCGTCCATCGCGTGGCGCAGGCGGGTGCCGAAGGAGAGGGTCACTGGGCGGCCTTTCGGTGGTCGGCGCCGACGGCCTCGGCGAGGGTGGCGTACGGGGAGGCCGCGAGGCGCGCGGCCAGGCCCTTGTGGATCGCGCGGGCGTAGAACGGGCCCTCGTAGATGAAGGCGCTGTAGCCCTGGACGAGGGTGGCGCCGGCGAGGATGCGCTGCCAGGCGTCCTCCGCGTTCTCGATGCCGCCGACGCCCACCAGGACCAGGCGGTCGCCCACGCGCGCGTGGAGGCGGCGCAGGACGGCCAGGGAGCGCTCCTTGACGGGCGCGCCGGACAGGCCGCCGGTCTCCTTGACCAGCGCGGGGTCGGACGTCAGGCCGAGGCCCTCGCGCGCGATGGTGGTGTTGGTGGCGATGATGCCGTCGAGGCCGAGCTCCAGGGCGAGGTCGGCGACCGCGTCGACGTCCTCGTCGGCCAGGTCGGGGGCGATCTTGACCAGGAGGGGGACGCGGCGGTCGGTGACCGTGCGGTCGGCGGCCTCGCGGACGGCGGTGAGGAGCGGGCGCAGGGACTCGGTGGCCTGGAGGTTGCGCAGGCCGGGGGTGTTCGGGGAGGAGACGTTGACGACGAGGTAGTCGGCGTGCGCGGCGAGGCGCTCGGTGGACTTCACGTAGTCGGCGGCGGCTTCGGCCTCGGGGACGACCTTGGTCTTGCCGATGTTGACGCCGACGGTCGTCCGGAAGACCGCCCTGCGGGCGCCCAGGCGCGCGGCGACGGCGGCGGAGCCCTCGTTGTTGAAGCCCATGCGGTTGATCAGGGCGCGGTCCGGGACGAGCCGGAAGAGCCGCTTCCTGGGGTTGCCGGGCTGGGCCTCGCCGGTGACGGTGCCGATCTCGACGTGGTCGAAGCCGAGCATCGACATGCCGTCGATGGCGACCGCGTTCTTGTCGAAGCCGGCGGCGAGGCCGAAGGGCCCGTGCATGCGCAGGCCGAGGGCCTCGGTGCGCAGCTCCTTGTACCGGGGCGCGAGGACGGCCGCGACGAAGGTGCGCAGGACCGGAGTGCGAGCGGCGAGCCGGATCCACCGGAAGGCCATGTAGTGGGCCTGCTCGGGGTCCATCCGCTTGAAGACCAGGTTGAAGAAGAACTTGTACATGTGTCTGTCGTCCAGGTGTGCTCATGACGAGGGGGACACCGCAGGTGCTGCCGGTGTCCCCCTCCTCGTACGGGCTGCTAGTCGCGGGCCGCGGTCAGGTGCTCCGCGTGCTCCTGGAGCGAGCGGACGCCCACGTCGCCGTGGCCGAGCGCCTCGATGCCCTGGACGGCCGCGGCGAGCGCCTGGACCGTGGTGAGGCACGGGACGCTGCGCGCCACCGCGGCCGTACGGATCTCGTAGCCGTCGAGGCGGCCGCCGGTGCCGTACGGGGTGTTGACGATCAGGTCGACCTGGCCGTCGTGGATGAGCTGGACGATGGTCTTCTCGCCGTTCGGGCCCTCGCCCTCGCTGAGCTTGCGGACGACCGTGGCGTTGATGCCGTTGCGCTTGAGGACCTCGGCGGTGCCGGAGGTGGCGAGCAGCTCGAAGCCGTGGGCGACGAGCTCGCGGGCCGGGAAGATCATCGAGCGCTTGTCGCGGTTGGCGACGGAGATGAACGCGCGGCCCTTGGTGGGCAGCGGGCCGTAGGCGCCGGCCTGCGACTTGGCGTAGGCCGTGCCGAAGACCGCGTCGATGCCCATGACCTCGCCGGTGGAGCGCATCTCCGGGCCGAGGACGGTGTCGACGCCGCGGCCGTGCACGTCGCGGAAGCGCGACCACGGCATGACGGCCTCCTTGACGGAGATCGGCGCGTCGAGCGGCAGGGTGCCGCCGTCGCCGTTCTTCGGGAGCAGGCCCTCGGCGCGCAGCTCGGCGATGGTGGCGCCCAGCGAGATGCGGGCGGCGGCCTTCGCGAGCGGCACGGCGGTCGCCTTCGAGGTGAAGGGGACGGTCCGGGAGGCGCGCGGGTTGGCCTCCAGGACGTAGAGGATGTCGCCGGCCATGGCGAACTGGATGTTGATCAGGCCGCGGACGCCGACGCCCTTGGCGATGGCCTCGGTGGAGGCGCGCAGGCGCTTGATGTCGAAGCCGCCGAGGGTGATCGGGGGCAGGGCGCAGGCCGAGTCGCCGGAGTGGATGCCGGCCTCCTCGATGTGCTCCATCACGCCGCCGAGGTAGAGCTCCTCGCCGTCGTAGAGCGCGTCGACGTCGATCTCGATGGCGTCGTCGAGGAAGCGGTCGACCAGGACCGGCCGGGTGGGGCTGATCTCGGTGGACTCGGCGATGTACGACTCCAGGCGGGCCTCGTCGTACACGATCTCCATGCCGCGGCCGCCGAGCACGTACGAGGGGCGTACGAGGACGGGGTAGCCGATCTCGTCGGCGATGGCCTTGGCACCGGCGAAGGTGGTGGCGGTGCCGTGCTTCGGCGCGGGGAGGCCGGCCTCGGCGAGGACCTGGCCGAAGGCGCCGCGGTCCTCGGCGGCGTGGATGGCCTCCGGGGAGGTGCCGACGACCGGCACGCCGTTGTCCTTGAGCGCCTGCGCCAGGCCCAGCGGGGTCTGGCCGCCGAGCTGGACGACGACACCGGCGACGGGGCCGGCGAGGGTCTCGGCGTGGACGATCTCCAGCACGTCTTCCAGCGTCAGCGGCTCGAAGTACAGGCGGTCGGAGGTGTCGTAGTCCGTCGAGACGGTCTCCGGGTTGCAGTTGACCATCACGGTCTCGTAGCCCGCGTCGCTCAGGGCGAAGGAGGCGTGGACGCAGGAGTAGTCGAACTCGATGCCCTGGCCGATGCGGTTCGGGCCGGAGCCCAGGATGATCACCGCGGGCTTGTCGCGCGGGGCGACCTCGCTCTCCTCGTCGTACGAGGAGTAGAAGTACGGGGTCTTGGCGGCGAACTCGGCGGCGCAGGTGTCGACCGTCTTGTAGACCGGGCGGACGCCGAGGGCGTGCCGGACCTCGCGGACGACGTCCTCGCGCAGGCCGCGGATCTCGGCGATCTGCGCGTCGGAGAAGCCGTGGCGCTTGGCCTCGGCGAGGAGCTCGGGGTGGAGCTTCTCGGCGGCGGTCAGCTCGTCGGCGATCTCCTTGATCAGGAAGAGCTGGTCGACGAACCACGGGTCGATCTTCGTGGCGTCGAAGACCTCCTGCGGGGTGGCGCCGGCGCGGATGGCCTGCATGACGGTGTTGATGCGGCCGTCGGTCGGGCGGACCGACTCGCTCAGCAGCTCCGCCTTGTCGCCGGGCTCGCCCACGAAGGTGAACTGCGAGCCCTTCTTCTCCAGGGAGCGCAGGGCCTTCTGCAGCGCCTCGGTGAAGTTGCGGCCGATGGCCATGGCCTCGCCGACCGACTTCATGGTGGTGGTGAGGGTGGAGTCGGCCTGCGGGAACTTCTCGAAGGCGAAGCGCGGGGCCTTGACGACGACGTAGTCGAGCGTGGGCTCGAAGGACGCCGGGGTCTTCTCCGTGATGTCGTTCGGGATCTCGTCGAGCGTGTAGCCGACGGCGAGACGGGCCGCGATCTTGGCGATCGGGAAGCCGGTCGCCTTGGAGGCGAGCGCCGAGGAGCGGGAGACGCGCGGGTTCATCTCGATGACGATGATCCGGCCGTCGACCGGGTCGATCGCGAACTGGATGTTGCAGCCGCCGGTGTCGACGCCGACCTCGCGGATGATCGCGATGCCGATGTCGCGGAGCCGCTGGTACTCGCGGTCGGTGAGCGTCATCGCCGGGGCGACGGTGATCGAGTCACCGGTGTGGACGCCCATCGGGTCGAAGTTCTCGATGGAGCAGACGACCACGACGTTGTCGTGCTTGTCGCGCATGAGCTCCAGCTCGTACTCCTTCCAGCCGAGGATGGACTCCTCCAGGAGCACCTCGGTGGTCGGGGAGAGCGTGAGGCCCTGGCCGGCGATGCGGCGCAGCTCCTCCTCGTCGTGGGCGAAGCCGGAGCCGGCACCGCCCATGGTGAAGGACGGGCGGACGACGACGGGGTAGCCGCCGAGCGTCTCGACGCCCTTGATGACGTCGTCCATGGAGTGGCAGATGACCGAGCGGGCGGACTCGCCGTAACCGATCTTGGCCTTGACGGCCTCGACGACGCCCTTGAAGAGGTCGCGGTCCTCGCCCTTGTTGATGGCCTCGACGTTGGCGCCGATGAGCTCGACGCCGTACTTCTCGAGGACGCCCTGCTCGTGCATGGAGATCGCGGTGTTGAGCGCGGTCTGGCCGCCGAGGGTGGGCAGGAGCGCGTCGGGGCGCTCCTTGGCGATGATCTTCTCGACGAACTCGGGGGTGATCGGCTCGACGTACGTGGCGTCGGCGATCTCCGGGTCGGTCATGATCGTGGCCGGGTTGGAGTTGACCAGGATCACCCGCAGGCCCTCGGCCTTGAGGATGCGGCAGGCCTGGGTGCCGGAGTAGTCGAACTCGGCGGCCTGGCCGATGACGATCGGGCCGGAGCCGATGACCAGGACGGACTGGATATCGGTGCGCTTAGGCACGCTCGGCCTCCATGAGGGATACGAAGCGGTCGAAGAGGTACGCGGCGTCGTGCGGGCCCGCGGCCGCCTCGGGGTGGTACTGGACGGAGAAGGCCGGCTGGTCGAGCAGCTGGAGGCCTTCGACGACCTGGTCGTTCAGGCAGACGTGGGAGACCTCGGCGCGCCCGTAGGGGGTGTCCGAGACCTTGTCGAGGGGCGCGTCGACGGCGAAGCCGTGGTTGTGCGCGGTGACCTCGACCTTGCCGGTGGTGCGGTCCTGGACCGGCTGGTTGATGCCGCGGTGGCCGTACTTCAGCTTGTAGGTGCCGAAGCCGAGGGCGCGCCCGAGGATCTGGTTGCCGAAGCAGATGCCGAAGAGCGGGGTCTTGCGCTCCAGGACCGCCTGCATGACGGCGACGGGGCCGTCGGCGGTGGCCGGGTCGCCCGGGCCGTTGGAGAAGAAGACGCCGTCCGGGTCCACCGCGTAGATGTCCTCGGCGGTGGCGGTGGCGGGCAGGACGTGGACCTCGATGCCGCGCTCGGCCATCCGGTGCGGGGTCATGCCCTTGATGCCGAGGTCGACGGCGGCGACCGTGAACTTCTTCTCGCCGATCGCGGGGACGACGTACGTCTCCTTGGTGGCGACCTCGGCGGAGAGGTTGGCGCCCTTCATCTGCGGCTGCGCCTGGACCTTGGCCAGGAGGGCGGCCTCGTCGGCGAGGGCGTCGCCGGAGAAGATGCCGACGCGCATGGCGCCGCGCTCGCGCAGGTGGCGGGTGAGGGCGCGGGTGTCGATGCCGGAGATGCCGACGACGCCCTGGCGCTCCAGCTCCTCGTCCAGCGAGCGCTGCGCGCGCCAGTTGGAGGAGACGCGGGCGGGGTCGCGGACGACGTAGCCGGAGACCCAGATGCGGCCGGACTCGGGGTCCTCGTCGTTGACGCCGGTGTTGCCGACGTGCGGGGCGGTCATGACCACGACCTGGCGGTGGTACGACGGGTCGGTGAGGGTCTCCTGGTAGCCGGTCATGCCGGTGGAGAACACGGCCTCGCCGAAGGTCTCCCCCACGGCCCCGTAGGCGCGGCCGCGGAAGGCGCGGCCGTCCTCCAGGACGAGTACGGCGGGAGCCTTGGCGGCTCCCCTGGTGGAGGTCGTCATCGTGCGATGCCTTCCGTCGTGGTGGTTACGGCGTTCATGGAGTTGATGGCCTCGACCCAGGCCGTGTGCTCGGCCGCCCGGTCGGAGCGGAAGCCGGAGTCGAGCTGCTTGCCACCGTGCTCCCAGGTGACGATCAGGAGCCCGCCCTCGGCGAGGACCTTGCCTGCGATGCCCTTGTCGAGGCGGGCCTCGCGCAGGGCATCGGCCGGGACGAAGAAGTCGTTCGCCCCGGGGCGTGCGACCTCGATCCCGGCGTCGGTGAGCGTGAGCTCGACACGGCTGCGGGTGCCGAGGCCGTGGGCGACGATCCGGTCGAGCCACTGCCCGGCGGTCGTGGACCCGTGGTAGCGCCCGCTGAGAGTCAGTCTCGCCTCGCCGGTCGTGTCCGGCGCGGTGGGCAGCTCGGGGAGGTCCGACTGGAGGCTGCCGCGCCATTTCCATCCCTGGCGCATGAGCCAGTAGACGAAGACGACGAAGAGGAGCAGTCCGGCGACCCAGCCGAGCCGCCCGGCCCAGTCGGTCACCTCCGCCGACTTCTGCTCGGCAGCCTCTGCGGCGATTGCGATGAGTGGTGTCACGCCAGCTTCCCGTCCACGACCGTTGCCCGGCCCCGCAGGAAGGTGTGGGTGACGCGTCCCGGCAGCTCGCGGCCCTCGTAGGGGGTGTTGCGGCTGCGGGAGGCGAAGTCCGCGGGGTCCACGACACCACGGTAAGCCGGATCGACCAGCGTCAGGTTCGCGGGCTCACCTGCCGAGACGGGCCGTCCGTGGCCCTTGGCCCCGCCGATGCGGGCCGGGGCGAAGGACATCCGGTCGGCGACGCCGGCCCAGTCGAGGAGGCCGGTCTCGACCATCGTCTGCTGGACGACGGAGAGCGCGGTCTCCAGGCCGACCATGCCCATGGCGGCCGCGGCCCACTCGCAGTCCTTGTCCTCGTGCGGGTGCGGGGCGTGGTCGGTGGCGACGATGTCGATGGTGCCGTCGGCGAGCGCCTCGCGCAGGGCGAGGACGTCCTTCTCGGTGCGCAGCGGCGGGTTGACCTTGTAGACCGGGTTGTACGAGCGGACCAGCTCGTCCGTGAGGAGGAGGTGGTGCGGGGTGACCTCGGCTGTGACGTCGATGCCGCGGGACTTGGCCCAGCGGACGATCTCGACGGAGCCGGCGGTGGAGAGGTGGCAGATGTGGACGCGGGAGCCGACGTGCTCGGCGAGGAGGACGTCGCGGGCGATGATCGACTCCTCGGCGACGGCGGGCCAGCCGCCGAGGCCCAGCTCCGCCGAGACGATGCCCTCGTTCATCTGGGCGCCCTCGGTGAGGCGGGGCTCCTGGGCGTGCTGGGCGACGACGCCGCCGAAGGCCTTCACGTACTCCAGGGCGCGGCGCATGATCACGGCGTCGTCGACGCACTTGCCGTCGTCGGAGAAGACGGTGACGCCGGCGGCGGAGTCGTGCATGGCGCCGAGCTCGGCGAGCTTCTTGCCCTCCAGGCCGACGGTGACGGCGCCGATGGGCTGGACGTCGCAGTAGCCGGCCTCCTGGCCGAGGCGCCAGACCTGCTCGACGACGCCGGCGGTGTCGGCGACGGGGTGGGTGTTGGCCATGGCGAAGACGGCGGTGTAGCCGCCGGAGGCGGCGGCGCGGGTGCCGGTGAGGACCGTCTCGGAGTCCTCGCGGCCGGGCTCGCGGAGGTGGGTGTGGAGGTCGACCAGGCCGGGCAGCAGGATCTGGCCGTCGGCCTCGATCACGGTCGCGCCCTCGGCGGAGAGTCCGGTGCCGACCTCGGCGATGGTCTCGCCGTCGACGAGGACGTCCTGGACGCCGTCGCCGAGGACCTGCGCACCGCGGATAAGGATCTTGCTCATGGTTACTTGCTCTCCTCGGTACGGGTGTGGCTGACGGCGGACTCGTTGCCGCCCAGAAGCAGGTAGAGGACGGCCATCCGGACGGAGACGCCGTTGGCGACCTGCTCGACGACGGTGCAGCGGTCGGAGTCGGCGACCTCGGCGGTGATCTCCATGCCGCGGACCATCGGGCCGGGGTGCATGACGATGGCGTGCTCGGGCATCCTCGCCATCCGCTCGCCGTCGAGCCCGTAGCGGCGCGAGTACTCGCGCTCGGTCGGGAAGAAGGCGGCGTTCATCCGCTCGCGCTGCACACGCAGCATCATCACCGCGTCGGACTTCGGCAGCACGCTGTCGAGGTCGTACGAGATGTCGCAGGGCCAGGTCTCGACGCCGACGGGGACGAGGGTGGGCGGGGCCACCAGGGTGACCTCGGCGCCGAGGGTGTGGAGCAGGTCGACGTTGGAGCGGGCGACCCGGCTGTGCAGGACGTCGCCCACCAGCGTGATGCGCTTGCCGGCGAGGTCCTGGCCGAGGCCGGCGTCGCGGCCGACGAGGCGGCGGCGCATGGTGAAGGCGTCGAGGAGGGCCTGGGTGGGGTGCTGGTGGGTGCCGTCGCCGGCGTTGATGACGGGGGCGTCGATCCAGCCGGAGGTGGCGAGCCGGTAGGGGGCGCCGGAGGCGCTGTGCCGGATGACGACCGCGTCGACGCCCATGGCCTCCAGCGTCTGCGCGGTGTCCTTGAGGGACTCGCCCTTGGAGACGCTGGAGCCCTTGGCCGCGAAGTTGATCACGTCGGCGGAGAGGCGCTTCTCGGCGGCCTCGAAGGAGATCCGGGTCCGGGTGGAGTCCTCGAAGAAGAGGTTGCAGATGGTCCGGCCGCGGAGGGTCGGGAGCTTCTTGATGGGCCGGTCGGCCACCCGGGCCATCTCCTCGGCGGTGTCGAGGATCTGGACGGCGTCGTCGCGGGTGAGGTCGGCGGCCGAGATGAGGTGACGCATCATCGGGGTTTCTCTCCGTGGTGGGGAGGTGTGAGGGCATGCGGGGGCACAGGGGTGTGCCCCGGCCCCGGCGGGAAGCCGGTCCGGCTAGGAGGCGGGCTTGGAGCCGAGCAGGACGGTGTCGCGACCGTCTTCCTCGGCGAGCTGGACCTTGACCGTCTCCCGCAACGACGTGGGGAGGTTCTTGCCGACGTAGTCGGCGCGGATCGGAAGTTCGCGGTGGCCGCGGTCGACGAGGACCGCGAGCTGGACGGCGCGCGGGCGGCCGATGTCGCCGAGGGCGTCGAGGGCGGCGCGGATGGTGCGGCCGGAGAAGAGCACGTCGTCGACGAGGACGACGAGGCGGCCGTCGATGCCGTCACCGGGGATCTCGGTGCGACCGATGGCGCGGGCGGGCTTCAGCCGCAGGTCGTCCCGGTACATGGTGATGTCGAGGGAACCGACCGGGATCTTGGCGCCGGTGATCGATTCGAGCTTCTCGGCGAGCCGGCGGGCGAGGAAGACGCCACGGGTGGGGATGCCGAGGAGGACCACGTCGTCGGCGCCCTTGGCGCGCTCGACGATCTCGTGGGCGATGCGGGTCAGGACCCGCGCGATGTCGGGGGCCTCGAGAACGGGCCGCGCGTCGTCGCTGTGCTGCTGCTGAGTGTCCATGGGAAACGGACCTCCTTCTCCGCCTCACGGGACGGCTCTTAAAGGACGTCGGATTTGCGCCGTTCACTCTACCAGGGGTGGGGGCGGCTTTCCCGCGCACCCCTGCCGCCCCTCCGGGCGCCGTCCCCCGGGAGGGGGCGGTACGGACCATTCGGCTTGACGGGTAGGTGTAACGCTGCGTAACCTCACAGTGAGTTACCAGCCGCGCGGCGCAGCCGCATGTCGTCACAGCGTCCGGGAGCGTTATGTCCAGCGAATACGCAAAGCAGCTCGGGGCCAAACTCCGTGCCATCCGCACCCAGCAGGGTCTGTCCCTCCACGGGGTGGAGGAGAAGTCCCAGGGCCGCTGGAAGGCCGTCGTGGTCGGCTCGTACGAGCGCGGAGACCGCGCGGTGACGGTGCAGCGTCTTGCCGAGCTGGCCGACTTCTACGGGGTGCCGGTGCAGGAGCTCCTGCCGGGCACGACTCCGGGCGGGGCCGCCGAGCCGCCGCCGAAGCTGGTCCTGGACCTGGAGCGCCTCGCGCACGTCCCGCAGGAGAAGGCGGGCCCGCTCCAGCGCTACGCGGCGACGATCCAGTCGCAGCGCGGCGACTACAACGGCAAGGTGCTGTCGATCCGTCAGGACGACCTGCGCACGCTCGCCGTCATCTACGACCAGTCCCCCTCGGTCCTCACCGAGCAGCTGATCAGCTGGGGTGTCCTGGACGCGGACGCGCGCCGCGCGGTCGCCCACGAGGACAACTGACCCTCGGCGAGGGCACAGCAGAAACGTACCGCCGGGCCCGTGGACGTCATCCGACGTCCACGGGCCCGGCGCTTTTCCGCGGACGTGTCACGGGTACGCGAAGGGGCCCGCAGCACCGAGTGCTGCGGGCCCCTTCGCGTACCGTGCGGGACTAGGCGTCCGCGTCCCGGCGCAGGCGCGGCTTCAGGTCCTTGAAGCGACCGAGGAGGCCGTTGACGAAGGTCGGGGACTCGTCGGTGGAGAACTCCTTGGCGAGCTGCACCGCCTCGTCGATCGCGACCGCGTCGGGGGTGCCGTCCTCCCAGAGCAGCTCGTACGCTCCGAGGCGCACGATGTTCCGGTCGGCGACGGGCATCCGGTCGAGGTCCCAGTCCACGGCGTAGGTCGCGATGAGATCGTCGATCCGCGCCTCGTGGGCCGCGTACCCCTCGACCAGCTGCATGGTGAAGTCGTTGACCGGCGGCTGGCGGTCGTCCGACCGCGCGTGCCGGACCTGGTCCGCGAGAACCTCCTGGACGGAGGCACCACGCTGGTCCGCCTCGAAGAGGATCTGGAAGGCGCGCTTGCGGGCCTTGCTCCGAGCGGCCACGGTTACTTGTTCACCCGGCCGAGGTAGCTGCTGTCGCGGGTGTCGACCTTGACCTTCTCACCGGTGGTGATGAAGAGCGGGACCTGGATCTCGTGGCCGGTCTCCAGCGTGGCCGGCTTGGTGCCGCCGGTGGAGCGGTCGCCCTGGACGCCCGGGTCGGTGTGCTGGATGACCAGCTCGACGGCGGCCGGCAGCTCGACGTAGAGCACCTCGCCCTCGTGCTGCGCCACGGAGGCGGTGAAGCCCTCGATCAGGAAGTTGGCGGCGTCGCCGACGTTCTTCCGGTCGATGTGCAGCTGGTCGTACGTCTCCATGTCCATGAAGACGAAGTACTCGCCGTCCATGTAGGAGAACTGCATGTCACGGCGGTCGATGGTGGCCGTGTCGACCTTCGTACCGGCGTTGAAGGTCTTGTCGACGACCTTGCCGGAGAGCACGTGCTTGAGCTTGGTGCGCACGAAAGCCGGGCCCTTGCCGGGCTTGACGTGCTGGAACTCGACGACGGACCAGAGCTGGCCCCCGTCGAGCTTGAGCACCATGCCGTTCTTGAGGTCGTTCGTGGAAGCCACGGTTGCGGAATCTCCTGGACTGACGTGGGACCGAGGAGGCGTACGCGCCTTACAGCGCGAGCAGCTCCTTGGTCGTGATGGTGAGTAGCTCGGGTCCGCCGTCCGCCTCCTGGCGCACGACGAGCGTGTCATCGATCCGGACCCCGCCCCGTCCCGGGAGGTGAACCCCCGGTTCGACGGTGACCGGCACGCAAGCGTCCAGTTTACCCATGGCCGAGGGTGAGAGCTGCGGGTCCTCGTCGATTTCGAGCCCCACCCCGTGCCCGGTGAGGGGCACGGCGGCCTCCGCGTGGCCCGCGGCGTCCAGGATCTGGCGGGCCGCCCGGTCCACGTCGCGGTATTCCGCGCCGGGTGCGAGGGACTCGCGCCCGGCCCGCTGAGCGGCGAAGACGAGCTCGTACAGCTCGATCTGCCAGTCGGCGGGGGTCGTGCCGATGACGAAGGTGCGGCCGATCTCGCACCGGTAGCCGCGGTAGTCCGCGCCGAGGCAGACGGAGAGGAAATCGCCCTCCTCGACCCTGCGGTCGGTGGGCCGGTGCCCCCGGCGCCCGGAGTGCGGTCCTGTCCCCACCGAGGTGGGGAAGGCGGCCCCGTCGGCGCCGTGGTCGACGAGCCGCCGCTCCAGCTCCAGGGCGAGGTGGCGCTCGGTCCGGCCCACCAGGATCGACTCCAGGAGCTCTCCGAGGGCCTGGTCGGCGATCTCCGCCGCGATCCGCAGGCAGGCGATCTCGTCCTCGTCCTTGACGATCCTGAGCTGCTCCACGGCGCAGGCGAGGTCGGCGAGACGCAGTCCGGGGCCGACGGAGCCCATGGCCCGGTGCCGGGCGACCGTCAGGTGGTGCTCCTCGACCGCGAGCGCGTCCGCGCCGGCCCGGCGTGCCAGGTCGACCGCGGCGACCGCGGGGTCGCCTGCGCCCGTGGGCAGGACCTGCTGCCGGAGCACCTCGTCGAGCCTGCCGTCGGCCGGCTCGCCGCTGGGCGCGACGGGGCAGAGCAGGACGTCCGCCTCCGGTTCGGGCCCGACCAGCAGCACGGCGCCCGGCGGCGAACCACCGGCGAGATAGCGGACGTTGGCGGGGCGGGAGACCAGGGCCGCCGGGCTGCCCGCGGCCGCGCACCGGTCGCGCAGCCGTACACGGCGGTCCGCATACACCTCTGACATGCTCCGAGCCTACGAGCGTGGCGGCGGGGCGTCCTGTTCAGAACGGCCGTCCGGGCGCGGTCACCAGGTGGGCGGGCTCGCGATCGCGCGGGCCAGGACGTCGTCGAGGACGCGCGCGGTGGTTTCGACGTCGTACGTGGAGTTGTCGATGATCGGCAGGCCCGAGCCGTACCAGCCGGCCATCCGGCCGTGGATCGCGGCGACCTCCTCGTCCGAGAGCCGCCGGTTGCCGCTGCGCTCGGCGTTGCGCTCCAGGACGATCTCCAGGCCGGGGAGGAGGACGACGGGCAGCAGACCGGGGCCGACGTGGCGCTTCCACCCTCCGAGGCCCACGACGGGCCGGTCGGGGAAGACGGCGTCGTCGACGATGCAGGAGATGCCGTTGGCGAGGAAGTTGCGCGCGGCGAAGCCGCAGGTGCGGCGGGCGAGCCGGTACTGCGCCTCGGAGTGCTCGTTCCAGCCGGACTGCGGGTCGGCGAAGCCGGAGCAGACCCACTCGCGGACGTCGTCGAGGCTGATGTGCGCGGTCGGCACCCGGCGGCGCTGCGCCCAGTGCCGGGCGACGGTCGTCTTGCCCGCGCCCGCGGGGCCGATGAGGAGCACGGCGAGGGTCGCCGCGCCGGTCCCGGCACCGTGCTCCACGGGCGGTGCGAGGGGCGCGCTCACGGGCGGCAGCGGAACGTGCCCGGTCAGGTCGGCGCGCGGCGGCGCGGCCGAGGGGTGCCGCGGGGCCGCGGCGTGCTGACCGGAGGCGGGCTGCTGCGCGACGCCCGGGTGCGGCGGCCCGGAGGAGGGGTGCTGCGGGCCGGAGGGCGGCTGCTGAGGTGCTCCCGGGTGCGGCGGACCGGCCGGGTGGGGCGGTGCGGGGTGCTGGGGGGCCGCCGGATGCTGCGGTACGCCTCCGGGGGTGCCCCAGCCCGGCGGGGCGTGCGGGGGCCGCGGAGCCCCGGCCTGGACGGTCGGGTGCACACCGAGCCGGGGACCCGACGCGGGCCCCGGGTACGGCGGGACCGGGGGCTGCCCACCGGGCTCCCCACCACCCGCGACGGGGACGGGGCCCGATCCGGGCACGGGCACGGCGCCGCCGGGCACGGGCCCTGATCCCGGTATGGGTCCCGGTCCCGGCACGGGTCCCGGGCCGGTCGGCCCGCCCGAGCCCTCGGGCGGAGGCAGCGGACCCCCCACTGCGTGCTGCATCCCGTGCCACTCCGTCTCGTGCGCCTGTCGGATCCCCGGACCGGTGTGTCCGTGGACGGCGGAACGTTACCGCCCCCGGCCCCCACAGGGGGAACGGCCGGGGACGCCCCCTGGTGCCCTGCCCGTCAGCCGGCGAGTTCCTCGGCGAGCGCCCGCAGCGCCAGCCGGTAGGAACCGATCCCGAAGCCGGCGACCGTCCCGGTCGCCACGGCCGCGATCACCGAGGTGTGCCGGAACTCCTCGCGGGCGTACGGGTTCGAGATGTGCACCTCGATCAGCGGGGCGGTCCGCTGGGCGGCGGCGTCCCGCATCCCGTACGAGTAGTGCGTGAACGCGCCGGGGTTGATCACCACCGGGACCGAGGCGTCCGCCGCCTCGTGGAGCCAGCGGATCATCTCGCCCTCGTCGTTGGTCTCCCGGACGTCGACGTCGAAGCCGAGCTCCGCGCCGAGGGTCCGGCAGGACTCGACGAGCCCCTTGTAGGAGGTGGCGCCGTAGATGTCGGGCTCGCGGGAGCCGAGACGGCCCAGGTTGGGGCCGTTCAGCACCAGGACCGGGCGCGGCTCGCTCACGCCGACACCTCGCCGTACGCCGCGATCAGGACGGCCGGGTCGGGGCCCTCCAGGACGGTCGGCTTGCCGATGCCGTCGAGCACGATGAAGCGCAGCAGGTCGCCGCGGGACTTCTTGTCGACCCGCATCGTCTCCAGGAGCTTCGGCCACTGGTCGCCGCGGTAGGTGAGCGGCAGGCCGACGGACTCCAGGATCGCCCGGTGCCGGTCGGCGGTGGCGTCGTCGAGCCGCCCGGCGAGGCGGCCCAGCTCGGCGGCGAAGACCATGCCGACGGAGACGGCGGCGCCGTGGCGCCACTTGTACCGCTCGTTCTTCTCGATGGCGTGGGCCAGGGTGTGGCCGTAGTTGAGGATCTCCCGGCGGCCGGACTCCTTGAGGTCCCCGGAGACCACCTCGGCCTTGACCTTGATCGAGCGGACGAGCAGCTCGGCGGTGTGCGGCCCGGCCGGGGTGCGGGCGGCCTGCGGGTCATCCTCGATCAGGTCGAGGATGACCGGGTCGACGATGAAGCCGGCCTTGATGATCTCGGCGAGGCCGCTGACGTAGTCGTGCACCGGAAGCGAGTCCAGTGCCGCGAGGTCGCACAGGACGCCCGCCGGCGGGTGGAAGGCGCCGACGAGGTTCTTGCCCTCGGCGGTGTTGATGCCCGTCTTGCCGCCGACGGCCGCGTCGACCATGGCGAGGACGGTGGTCGGCACGGCGATCCAGCGCACGCCGCGCAGCCAGGTCGCGGCCACGAAGCCCGCCAGGTCGGTGGTGGCGCCGCCGCCGACGCCGATGACGACGTCGCTGCGGGTGAAGCCGGTCTGGCCCAGGGCCTTCCAGCAGTAGGCGGCGACCTCGGCGGTCTTCGCCTCCTCGGCGTTCGGCACCTGGATGGCGACCGCCTCGTAGCCCTGGTCGGCGAGGTCGGCGCGGAGCGCCTCGCCGGTGTCGGCGAGCGCCTCCGGGTGGATCACGGCGACCCGCTTGGCCTGGGGGCCGATCAGGCCGGGGAGCTCACCGAGGAGCTGCCGCCCGACGAGTACCTCGTACGGATCGGTGCCCGCGGAACCGCCGACCTGGATCCGGGTCACCTGGTCCTGCTCCGTCATACGTCCTTCAACTCCAGTGCGTCGAGGACCGCCTGGGCGACCTCTTGGGGGGTGCGCTCGTCCGTGCCGACGACGACCCGGGCGACTTCGGTGTACAGATGGCGGCGCGCCTCCATCAGCTCGCGCCACTGACGGCGCGGGTTGACGGCGAGCAGCGGCCGCGCGGTGTTGAGGCCGACGCGGCGGACCGCCTCCTCGACGTCCATCGAGAGGTACGCGACGGGCAGCCCGGCGAGCAGGGCGCGGGTCCCCGCGTCCAGGATCGCGCCGCCGCCGAGGGCGAGGACGCCCTCGTGCTCGGCGACGGCCGCGGCGACGGCGGCCCGCTCCAGGGCGCGGAAGTGCTCCTCGCCGTCCTCGACGAAGATGTCGGCGATCTCGCGTCCTTCGGCGGCGACGATGTCGGCGTCGGTGTCCCGGTAGGGCGCGCCGAGCCGTTCGGCCAGGAGCGCGCCCACCGTGGACTTGCCGGAGCCCATGGGCCCGACGAGGACGACCAGGGGTCCGCCGGTCACCGGATGGTCAGGTGGTCGAGGTACGACCGCACGTTGCGGCGGGTCTCGGGGACGCTGTCGCCGCCGAACTTCTCGACGACCGCGTCCGCGAGGACGAGCGCGACCATGGCCTCGGCGACGATGCCGGCGGCGGGGACGGCGCAGACGTCGGAGCGCTGGTGGTGGGCGGCCGCGGCCTCGCCGGTGGCGACGTCGATGGTGGCCAGGGCGCGCGGGACGGTCGCGATGGGCTTCATCGCGGCGCGGACGCGCAGCAGCTCGCCGGTGGTCAGGCCGCCCTCGGTGCCGCCGGAGCGGCCGGAGGTGCGCTTGATGCCGTCCTCGGTGCGCACGATCTCGTCGTGGGCCTGGGAGCCGGGCACGCGGGCGAGGTCGAAGCCGTCGCCGACCTCGACGCCCTTGATGGCCTGGATGCCCATGAGGGCGGCGGCGAGCCGGGCGTCGAGTCGCCGGTCCCAGTGGACGTGCGAGCCGAGTCCGACGGGCACGCCGTAGGCGAGGACCTCGACGACGCCGCCGAGGGTGTCGCCGTCCTTGTGGGCCTGGTCGATCTCCGCGACCATCGCCTTCGACGCGTCGGCGTCGAGGCAGCGGACCGGGTCGGCGTCGAGCTTCTCGACGTCGGCCGGGGTGGGGTAGACGCCGTACGGCGCCTTGGCGGCGGCCAGCTCGACGACGTGGCTCACGATCTCGATGCCGGCGGCCTCCTTGAGGAAGGACCGGGCGACGGCGCCGAGGGCGACCCGGGCGGCGGTCTCACGGGCGCTGGCGCGCTCCAGGATCGGCCGGGCCTCGTCGAAGCCGTACTTCTGCATGCCGGCGAGGTCGGCGTGACCGGGGCGGGGCCGGGTCAGGGGCGCGTTGCGGCCCGTCTCCTTGAGCTCCGAGGGGTCGACCGGATCGGCCGACATGACCTTCTCCCACTTGGGCCACTCGGTGTTGCCGACCATGACGGCGATCGGGGAGCCCAGGGAGAGTCCGTGCCGGACGCCGCCGAGGAAGGTGATCTCGTCCTGCTCGAACTTCATGCGGGCGCCACGTCCATAGCCGAGGCGTCGCCGCGCGAGGTGGTCCGCCACCAGCTCAGTGGTGACCGGGACGCCGGCGGGAAGACCCTCCAGCGTCGCGACCAGCGCGGGTCCGTGGGATTCCCCAGCGGTCAGCCAACGCAACCTGCTCAACGATGCTCCTCATGCTCGCGCCTGGGCACTGCGACGGCGCGGCCGGGTGCGCGGCCCTGGCCCGCCGTCCCCGATCCTCCCACGTCCGGGGGACGAACCCGCCCTCCGGTCCAGCTATCGGACGCGGGAGTCGCTTTCCTGGACGGGCAGGTCCGCGTCCGGCGACTCGCCGAAGCGGGTGCGCAGCCACCCGAGGCCTTCGTGGACGGCGAAGGTGACGCCGGCGGCGATCAGCGGATGGCGCACCCATTCGGGCAGGTGCCGTGAGGTCACCAGCCAGAGGAAGCGCACGATGTCGTCCGCCGCGTCCCATCTGGACGCCAGCGTCAGCTGCTCGCTCATGTCGCCGTACTCCCCCGTGTTCCGCCCGGCGTGGCGGTGCAGCCTATCGCGCGGCCAGCGCCCGCTCCCCCGCGGCGCGCATGGCGGCGAGCGGGGCCTCGGGGACGCCCGTCATCTGTTCGACCTGGAGAACGGCCTGGTGGACGAGGAGGTCGAGCCCGCCGACGACCTTGCCGCCGCGGTCGGACCAGGCGGCCGCGAGCGCGGTCGGCCAGGGGTCGTACAGGACGTCGAAGAGGGTGCCGGCCCGGTCGGGGACGGCGGTCGCCAGGGCGTTGGTGGTGCCGGCGGGGGTGGTCGCGATGACGAGCGGGGCGTCGAAGGCCTCCGCCGCCCGCTCCCAGTCGGCGGTACGGACGTCCACGCCGAGCCGCTCGCCCCAGCCGCGCATCTCCTCGGCCCGGGCCTCGCTCCGTACGTACGCGGTGACGGGACCCGCGCAGATCCGGGCGAGGGCGGCGAGCGCGGAGGAGGCGGTGGCGCCGGCGCCGAGGACGGCCGCCGACCCGACCTTCTCGACGCCCCGCTCGCGCAGGGCGGCGACCATGCCGGGGATGTCGGTGTTGTCGCCGGCGCGGCGCCCGTCCTCGTGGAGGACGACGGTGTTGACGGCCTCCACGGAGGCGGCCGTGTCGCTGATCTCGTCGAGCAGCGGGATGATCGCCCGCTTGAGCGGCATGGTCAGCGAGAGCCCGGCCCAGCTGCCGTCGAGCTCGCCGACGAAGCCGGCCAGCCCGGCCTCGTCGACCTCGAAGCGGTCGTACGCCCAGTCGTCGAGACCGAGCTCGGCGTACGCGGCCCGGTGCAGGACCGGGGAGAGCGAGTGGGCGATCGGCGAACCGAGGACGGCCGCGCGGCGGCGCGTCTCACTGGCCCGTGTTGGCATTGAACTTGTCCCTCAACTTGTTGTGCTCGGCCAGGGTCTTCGCGAACTCGGTCTTGTTCATGCCGTCGGTGGCGACGAAGTAGATCCAGCCGTCGTTCGTGGGGTTGAGCATGGCGGCGAGCGCCTCGTTACCCGGGTTGCTGATCGGCCCCGGCGGCAGACCCTTGTGCTTGTACGTGTTGTACGGGTCCGTGTTGGTGTTGGCCTCTTGCTCGGAGATCTTGATCTTGCTCTGGCCCTTGAGGTAGTTCAGGGTCGAGTCGAACTGGAGCAGCTGGAACGTCTCGCGGTTGTCGGGCTGGAGGCGGTTGTAGACGACCTCCGCCATCTTGCGGAAGTCCTCGTGGGTCTTGCCCTCCGCCTGGACCAGGCTCGCGACCGTGACGAGTTCCCACGGCCCCTTGACGCCGAGCGACTTCGCCTTCGACTCCAGGTCCAGCTTCAGGTACTCCTGGTTCGCGCGGGACACCATCTTGCGCAGCGCGTCCTCGGGCTTGCTGCCCTTGGCCACGGGGTAGCTCGCCGGGAAGAGGAAGCCTTCCAGCGGGTCCTTGACGTCTTCGTGGTTCTTGGCCCAGTCGGGCAGCCCGAGGGAGTCCGCCTTCGCGAGTGCGATGCTCTTGCTGGTGCCCGGCTTGAGGTCCAGACGCTCGTCGAGCTTCTCGTAGACCCAGGCGTTCCGCTTGCCCTCGGGGATGATCAGGTTGGCCTGGCTGGCCGGGTCCAGCATCAGCGTCACCGCGCTGTCCGCCGACATCTCCGTCTTCAGCGTGTAGGCGCCCGCCTGGATCGAGAGACCGCGGGGGTTCTTCTGCTGCGCCGACACGAAGGCGTCGACGCTCTTGACCACGCCGGCCTTCTTGAGGATGTTGCCGATCTCGTAGCCGCCGGCGTCCTTCGGGATCTCGACCTGCACGACACCGCTGCCGCTGCCCGCGTAGTCGGGCGCCGCACCGAACTGGCCCTGCCAGAACTTGTAGCCGAAGTAGCCGATGCCGCCCACGCCGCCGACCATGACGGCCGCGACGACCAGGCAGGCCACGCCGTTCTTGCCTTTGCGTTTCTTCGCTTTGCTCCGGCGTTCGCGGTCGTCGTCGCGGGAGCCGCGGCCGCGCCTCGGCTCCTCGTCGTGGTCGTCGTCGGAGTCGTCGCCCCCGGTGAAGAAGGGGTGGTTCTCCTCCTCCGGCTCCGGGTCCTGCGCCTCTTCCTCCGGCGCCCAGTCGACGACGGGCTCCGGCGGGTTCTGGCGGCGGCCGGGCGGCTGGGGAGGCGGGTAGGCCTCGGGGGTCCCGTAGAGGTCCGGGTTCTGGCCGCCGTACGGATCGGCCGGGGGCGCGCCGTACGCCATCGCCGCCTGGCCGGTCTCCCAGTTGCCGTCGTACTGCTGTCCGAGCTGCCCGGGCGTGTCGTAACCGCCCGGGTAGCCCGTCTCGTACTGCTGCTGCGGCTGTTGCTGGTACTGAGGATGCTGCTGGTACTGGGGATCGACGTACTGCTGCGGCTGCTGCTGGTACTGCTGCTCCACCTGCGGCTGGTACTGCTGCTGGTGCTGCTGCGCCTGCTGGTACTGCTGCTCGGCCTGCTGCTGGTACGGGTCGACCCCGTAGCCCTGGTCGGCGTGACCGCCCTGGCCGTACGGGTCCACATAGCCCTGGCCCTGGTGGCCGTACTGGCTCGCCTGCTGCGGGTGCGGGTACTGCTGCTGGCCCTCCCACCCCTGGTCCCCGTAGAGCGGGTCCCCGGGGTGCCACGGTTCGGAGCCAGGGCCCCGGCCATACTCAGTCATCGATCCCCAAAACAGCCGCGAGGCTTCCGGACGATCCGCCTCTACGTAGTGCGGCAGCTGTTCGAACACCGCCGCATCGCGCGGAACGTTACCGTATCGCGATCAGATGACCACTTCGACGCCCTCACCGGGCGGATTACCTGATACCCGTTCGGACTCAAGAGCGTTCTGAAGGATGATCACAGCGGCGGCCTGGTCGATCACGGACCGCCCCTTCTTCGCCTTCACGCCCGAGGCGCGCAGGCCCTGGGTCGCGGTGACGGTGGTCATCCGCTCGTCGACCAGGCGGACCGGCACCGGGGCGATGCCCTTCGCCATCTCCCGGGCGAAGGCACGGACCTTGGTCGCGGCCGGGCCCTCCCGCCCGCTGAGCGAGCGGGGCAGACCCACGACGACCTCGATGGGCTCGTACTCCTCGACGATCTGGCGGAGCCGCCGGTGGGCGGCCGGGACGTCACGTCCCGGCACGGTCTCCACCGGCGTCGCGAGGACCCCGTCGGGGTCGCACGAGGCGACCCCGATCCGGGCGTCCCCGACGTCGACCGCGAGGCGACGGCCGCGGCGCATCGTCACGCCGTCTCCACCACGAGGCGCTCGACGGCGGCGATGGCCTCGCCGACGGCCTCCGGGTTCTGGCCGCCGCCCTGGGCGACGTCCGGCTTGCCGCCGCCACCGCCGCCGAGGGTCTTGGCGGCCGTGCGGACGAGCTCGCCGGCCTTGAGGCCGCGCTCACGGGCGGCCTCGTTGGTGGCGATGACCGTCAGCGGCTTGCCGTTGACCGTGGTGAACAGGGCCACGACGACCGGACGGTCGGAGGAGATCCGGCCGCGCACGTCGAGGACCAGCCTGCGGAGGTCGTCGGCGCCCGTGCCGTCCGGGACCTGCCCGGTGACGAGGGCGACGCCCCGGATGTCGCGGGCGGACTCGACAAGACCGGCGGCGGCCTGGAGGACCTTCTCCGCGCGGAACTTCTCGATCTCCTTCTCGGCGTCCTTCAGCTTGCCGAGCATGGAGGAGATCTTCTCCGGGAGCTCCTCCGGGCGGCCCTTGACGAGCTCCTGGAGCTGGGCGACGACCGTGTGCTCGCGGGCGAGGAAGTTGTACGCGTCGACACCCACGAGGGCCTCGATGCGGCGCACGCCGGAGCCGATGGACGACTCGCCGAGCAGCTTCACCAGGCCCAGCTGGGCGGTGTTGCCGACGTGCGTGCCGCCGCACAGCTCCTTGGAGAAGTCGCCGATGGTGACGACGCGGACCTGCTCGCCGTACTTCTCGCCGAACTCGGCGATGGCGCCCTGGCGCTTGGCCTCGTTGATCGGCATGACCTCGGCGTGGACCTCCAGCTCGCGCGAGAGGACCTCGTTGATCTTCTGCTCGACGTCGGTGAGGACGGCGCCGGGAACGGCGTTCGGCGAGCCGAAGTCGAAGCGGAAGCGGCCGGGCTGGTTCTCGGAACCGGCCTGGGCGGCCGTCGGGCCGAGGGCGTCACGCAGGGCCTGGTGGGTCAGGTGCGTGGCGGAGTGGGCGCGGGCGATGGCCCGGCGGCGCTTGACGTCGATGGTGGCGTAGGCGGTGGCGCCCACGGTCACCTCGCCGACCTGCACGGAACCCTTGTGCACGGAGACACCGGGAACGGGCTGCTGGACGTCACGGATCTCGATGACCGCGCCGCTGTGCAGCTTGATCCGGCCCTGGTCGGCGATCTGACCGCCGCCCTCGGCGTAGAACGGGGTGCGGTCGAGGACGACCTCGACCTCGTCGCCCTCGGAGGCGGCCGGCGAGGAGACACCGTTGACGAGGAGACCGACGACGGTGCTCTCGCCCTCCGTGTTCGTGTAGCCGGTGAACTCGGTGGCGCCGTTGCTGTCGGCGATCTCCCGGTACGACGTCATGTCGGCGTGGCCGGTCTTCTTCGCCTTGGCGTCGGCCTTGGCGCGGTCCCGCTGCTCCGTCATCAGGCGGCGGAAGCCGTCCTCGTCCACGGAGAGGCCCTGCTCGGCGGCCATCTCCAGGGTGAGGTCGATCGGGAAGCCCCAGGTGTCGTGGAGCAGGAACGCCTTCTCGCCGGCGAGGACGGTGCCGCCGGCGGCCTTGGTCTCGGTGACGGCGGTGTCGAGGATGTTGGTGCCGCCCTTGAGGGCCTTCAGGAAGGCGGCCTCTTCGGCGAGGGCGACGGTCTCGATGCGCTTGCGGTCGGTGACCAGCTCCGGGTACTGCTCGCCCATCGTGTTGATCACGGTGTCCACGAGCTCCTGGACGACCGGGCCGGTGGCGCCGAGCAGGCGCATGTTGCGGACGGCGCGGCGCATGATGCGGCGCAGCACGTAGCCGCGGCCCTCGTTGCCGGGGGTGACGCCGTCGCCGATGAGCATGACGGACGTGCGCATGTGGTCGGCGACCACGCGGAGCGAGACGTCGCTGTCGTGGGCCTTGCCGTAGGCGACGCCGGTGAGGGCGGTGGCCTTGTCGATGACGACCTGGAGGGTGTCCGTCTCGTACATGTTCTGGACGCCCTGGAGGATCATCGCCAGGCGCTCGAGGCCGAGGCCCGTGTCGATGTTCTTCGACGGGAGCTCGCCGAGGATCGGGAAGTCGTCCTTGCCCGAGCCCTCACCGCGCTCGTACTGCATGAAGACCAGGTTCCAGATCTCCACGTACCGCTCGTCGTTGACGGCCGGGCCGCCCTCGACGCCGAACTCGGGGCCGCGGTCGTAGTTGATCTCGGAGCACGGGCCGCAGGGGCCGGGGACGCCCATCGACCAGTAGTTGTCCTTCTTGCCGAGGCGCTGGATGCGCTCGGCCGGGACGCCGACGACGTCGCGCCAGATCTGCTCGGCCTCGTCGTCCTCCTGGTAGACGGTGATCCAGAGCTTCTCCGGCTCGAGCCCGTAGCCGCCGTGCTCCACCGGGGTGGTCAGCAGCTCCCAGGCGAGCTTGATGGCGCCTTCCTTGAAGTAGTCGCCGAAGGAGAAGTTGCCGCACATCTGGAAGAACGTGCCGTGCCGGGTCGTCTTGCCGACCTCTTCGATGTCCGGCGTGCGCACGCACTTCTGCACGCTGGAGGCGCGCGTGAAGGGGGGCTTGACCTCGCCCAGGAAGTAGGGCTTGAACGGCACCATGCCGGCCGGGACGAGCAGCAGAGTCGGGTCGTCCGCGATGAGCGACGCCGAAGGGACGACGGTGTGCCCGCGCTCCTCGAAGAAGCTCAGCCAGCGGCGGCGGATTTCAGCCGACTCCATCAGTGGTCCTCATTCCGGTTGTACGAACTCGTAGGCATCTTGGAAAACGAATAGGTGGTCGGGTGCGCGACCGGGCCCAGCGCGGCCCTCCGGCGCGGCTCCGGCAGCTCCCGGCCCTGGTCCACGGGGGCTTCCAGGCCGAGCGCCTCGCCCAGCTCGGCCTCTCGCTGGACCATGCCCGCCCTCACGTCGAGGGCGAAGTCCTTGAGCCGGTGGCCGGTCTCGAGCGCCTTGTTCGCCGCCTGGGCCGCGAGGCTCTCGGGGGTCAGCTGCTTCAGCTTCCGGTTGACCTTGGTGGTGGCCCACACGCCGGCGGCTGCGCCGGCCGTGAACCAGAACGTGCGGCGGAACATCGCGGCTCAGCCCTTCTGCTTCCGGCGTCGCGAGGACGGCACGGTACGGCCGACGATCACAGTACGGCGGGCGGCGGGAGCGGCCTGCGGCGCGTCCTCCGCCGCGCGGCCCCGGCCGAGCGCCCTGCGGACGCCGTAGCCGAAGGCGGCCACCTTGACGAGCGGGCCGCCGAAGGTGGAGGCGACGGTCGTGGACAGCGCGGAGGCGTTGGAGGTGACCTCCTGGACGTCCGAGGCGATGGCGTCGACCCGGTCGAGCTGGGTCTGTGCCGAGCGCACGGTCGCGGAGGCGTCCGCCAGCAGGGGAACGGCCTGTTCGGTCACGTCCGCCACCAGCCGGGTGGTCGCCCTGAGCGTCTGCGCCAGCCTCACCAGCACCACGGCGAGGAAGGAGACGAGGATCGCCCAGAACACGGCCACCAGGATCCCGGCAACCTCTCCACCGGTCACTGTGCACCGCTCTCTGCTGTCGTTGGCCTTGTGAAAAGTCGTCCCCCGACCCTATCGCGCCCGGGCTGTCCTGCCGTACCGCATTACCGCCCGTGGGACGGGAGTTACGGGAACCCGATTGTACGGAGCGCGCGCGGGTGAGTACGCTCCGTGTCCCATGCGACGGAGCAATCTCCCGGCGGAGCTGAACCGGTTCGTCGGACGGACCGCCGAGCAGGCCGCACTGACGGCGCTCCTCGGGACATCCCGCCTGGTCACGGTCGTGGGGGTCGGCGGGGTCGGCAAGACACGGCTGGCGCTTCGGGCTGCCGCGGGGGCGCAGAAACGCTACGGCGAAGGGGTCCGGCTGGCCGAGCTCGCGCCCCTGCGCGACCCCGAGCTGGTCGCGTACGCCCTGGTCGAGGCGCTCGGCCTGACCGACCACACGCCGAGGCCCCCGCGCGAGGTGCTGGTCGAGCACCTCGCGGAGCGGCGGATGCTGCTGGTGGTGGACGGTTTCGAGCACTTGGTGGAGAGCTGTGCGCCGCTGGTGCGGGAGCTCCTGGCCCACGCGCCCGGGCTCACCGTGCTCGCGGTCGGCCGCAGGCCCCTGCGGGTGGCGGGCGAGGCCGTGTTCGCGCTGGCCCCGATGGGCGAGGCGGACGCGGTGACGCTGCTCGCCGAGCGGGCGGCGGAGGCGGGCGCGCCGGTGACGGGCACGACCCCCGCGGGCGCGCCGGTGGGGTCCGCGGACCCCGGCTCCCCGGATCTTCCGGACGCGGGGACGGCCCTGGAGCCCGGCGCCGAGGCCGTGCGGGAGCTGTGCCGGCGGCTCGACGGCATCCCGCTCGCCCTCGAACTGGCCGCCGGCCGCCTGCCCCTCCTCTCGGTCGAGCAGATGCTGCACCGTCTCGACGACCGCTTCCGGCTCCTGACGGACGGCGAGCGCGGGGTGCTCCCCCGCCATCAGACGCTCCGCACCGCGATCGGCTGGAGCCACGAGCTGTGCACCCCGGAGGAACGGCTGCTCTGGGCACGGCTCTCGGTGTTCGCCGGCCCCTTCGACCTGGAGGCGGTGGAGTACGTGTGCGGCAGCCGGGAGCTGCCGCCGGAGCGGGTCCTCGACCACCTCGGGGGTCTGATCGCGCAGTCCCTGGTGTCGCGGGAGGACACCCCGGCCGGTCCCGCCTACCGGCTCCTGGACACGGTCGCCGCGTACGGGGCGGAGTGGCTGGCGGCGCTCGGCGACACCGAGCGGATGCGGCGACGGCACCGCGACTGGTACATGGGGCTCGCCACCTGGTGCGAGCTGGAGTGGTTCAGCCCCCGCCAGCCGGAGGTGGCGGCCCGCACGGACGCGGCGCTGCCCAATCTGCGGGCGGCGCTCGACCTGTGCCTCGAACTCCCGGAGGACGCCCACCTCGCCCAGCACCTGGCGGGCACGCTGTGGTTCGCCTGGGTCGGCTGCGGCCGCCTCTCGGAGGGCCGGCACTGGCTGGAGCGGGCGGTCGCGCTGGAGTCCGGGCACGAGGAGGCGCGGCTCAAGGCGCTGTGGGTGCTCGGGTACGTGTCGGTCCTGCAGGGGGACGGCACGGCGGCGGTGGCGGCGCTCCACGAGTGCGGGGAGCGGGCCCGTTCCTCGCGGAACGCGCTGGCGGAGGCGTACGCGACGCACCGGATGGGCTGTCTGGCGCTGCTCTCGGACGATCTGCCGCGGGCCGAGTCGCTGATCGGGCGGGCGCTCGACTCCTACCGGGAGCTCGGCGAGCTGAACAGCAACGTGCTGATGGGCCAGGTCGAGGTCGCGATGGCGAGAGCCTTCCGGGGGGACCTGGCGGGGGCCGTCGCGATCTGCCGGGAGGTCCGGGAGGTCTGCGAGGAGCGCGGGGAGCTCTGGACCCGGGCCTACGCCCTCTACGTCCTGGCGTACTCGGCGTGGACCCGGGACGCGTACGGGGAGGCGCGGGAGCTGCTCACCGAGTGCGTCTCGATCCATCACACCTTCCGTGACCTGGTCGGTCTCGTCCTGGCGATCGAGCTGCTCGCGCTCGTGACGGTCAGCGAGGGGGACGCGGCGGAGGCGGCGGTGCTCCAGGGGGCCGCGGTGCCGGTGTGGGACACGGTGGGCATCCGGCTCTTCGGCTCGGAGGCGTTCGACGGGCCGAGGGCGCTGTGCGAGCAGCGGGCGGAGGAGGCCCTGGGCGCGGAGGCGTTCGGCGTCGCGGTCCAGGAGGGCCGGCGTCTGCCGCTCGACGCGGTCGTGGAGCGGGCGCTCGCCGCGCGCCGGGATCCGGCCGCGGGCGACCCGGCGGACGCGGCGGCCCCCCGCCCGTTCCGTACGGCCGGGTCGGCGCGGGTCCCGGGAACGCGGAAGCCCGCCGGCTCCCCCACCGGTAAGGGCGGGGAGGCGGCGGGCTGAAACCGCGGGTGCGGTACTACGCCTTGGCTGGGATCAGCGGGCGTAGTACTCGACGACCAGCTGCTCGTCGCAGATGACCGGGATTTCCTTGCGGTTCGGGTCGCGGTCGAGACGGAAGGCCAGGGCCTTCAGGTTGACCTGCAGGTAGCGCGGGGTCTCGCCGTCGGCGGCGAAGCCACCCTCGCGGGCCATCTCGAACAGCGGCTTGGTGCGGCTGCGCTCGCGGACCATCACGACGTCGTCGGGACGGACGCGGAACGACGGCTTGTCGACCTTGCCACCGTTGACCTGGATGTGACCGTGCACGACCATCTGGCGGGCCTGGTAGATGGTGCGGGCGATGCCCGAACGCAGGACCAGGGCGTCGAGGCGACGCTCGAGCTCGACGACCAGCGCCTCGCCCGTCTTGCCCTCGGCCTTCTTGGCGCGGTCGTAGGCACGCGCCATCTGGCGCTCGCTGATGTCGTACTGGGCGCGCAGACGCTGCTTCTCGAGCAGACGGACCTTGTAGTCCGAGTTCTGCTTGCGGCCACGGCCGTGCTCGCCCGGCGGGTAGGGGCGGGCCTCGAAGTACTTGACGGCCTTCGGGGTCAGCGCGATGCCGAGGGCACGCGACTTCTTGACCTTGGGACGGGACTGGTTCGGCATGAACCAACCTCTCTCATTGATACGAAAACGGCTTCACCAGGGTTAGGGGAGGTCGCATCCGCAGCCGGGAAACCCACCGGGTCCGCACAGGGCGGACCTGCCGGGCAGCCGCTCCCAGGTCTGGGCACATACGTGCAGCACGCGAACGACCCACCGCCGCTCCCGGGAATCCGGGTGGTGATGGGTGGCCCGCGACACCTTCGAAGGTGCGCGACGCTCCTGGAAACCCCGCCCGGGGGCCGGGTCTCCCGCTGACTGTCCCGTTCTGGTGTGCCGACCGGGGCCGGACACGGGACGCAGCAATCCGGACCAGTGTACCGGGTCCGCGGAGCGCGATCGCACGGCCGGGGCTACTCGGCGCCCTTCAGACGGGCCCGGACGCGCTCCACCACGTCCGCGTACCTCGCCTCCGCCCCGTAGCGCGTGGGCTCGTAGTACTGGCGGCCGTGGATCGTGTCCGGGGCGTACTGCTGGGCCGCGATCCCGCCCGGTACGTCGTGCGGGTACACGTACCCCTGGGCGTGGCCGAGTTTGGCCGCGCCCTTGTAGTGGCCGTCGCGCAGATGCGGCGGGACGGAGCCCGCGAGGCCGCCCCGCACGTCGGCGAGGGCGGCGCCGATCGCGGTCGTCGCCGCGTTCGACTTGGGAGCCAGTGCGAGGGCGATGGTCGCGTGGCTCAGGGTGAGGGCCGCCTCGGGGAAGCCGATCATGGCGACCGCCTGGGCGGCGGCGACGGCGATCGGCAGCGCGTGGGGGTCGGCGAGGCCGATGTCCTCGCTCGCGGAGATCATCAGTCGGCGGGCGATGAAGCGCGGGTCCTCCCCCGCCTCGATCATCCGCGCCAGGTAGTGCAGGGCCGCGTCCACGTCCGAGCCGCGGATCGACTTGATGAGGGCGCTGGCCACGTCGTAGTGCTGGTCGCCGTCCCGGTCGTACTTCACGGCCGCGCGGTCGACGGTCTCCTCGACGGTCTGGAGGGTGATCTCCGGCTCGCCCTTGGCGATCGCCGCGCCCGCCGCCGCCTCCAGTGCCGTCAGGGCCCGCCGGGCGTCGCCGCCGGCGACGCGCAGGAGGTGGGCCTCGGCGTCCTCCGGCAGGGTCACCGCGCCGCCGAGTCCCCGCTCGCCGGTGAGCGCCCGGGCCATCAGGCCCTTGAGGTCCTCGTCGGTCAACGGCTCCAGGGTGAGGAGCAGCGAGCGGGAGAGGAGCGGGGAGATCACGGAGAAGTAGGGGTTCTCGGTGGTGGCGGCGATCAGCGTCACCCAGCGGTTCTCGACGGCCGGCAGGAGCGAGTCCTGCTGGGCCTTGGAGAAGCGGTGGATCTCGTCGAGGAAGAGGACGGTCTCCTTGCCGTAGCCGCCGACGGCGCGCCGGGCGCCGTCGATGACGGCCCGGACCTCCTTGACGCCCGCGGTGATCGCGGACAGCTCCACGAAGCGCTTGTTGGTGGCCTTCGAGACGACGTACGCCAGGGTCGTCTTCCCGATCCCCGGCGGGCCCCAGAGGATGACGGAGGAGGCGCCGGCGGGGCCGCCGTCCCCGTCCCCCACGAGTCGGCGCAGCGGCGAGCCGGGCTTGAGCAGGTGCTGCTGCCCCACCACCTCGTCGAGGGTGCGGGGGCGCATCCGGACGGCCAGCGGGCTGCTGGCCGGGTCCTTCTCCTGGCGGTCTTCGGCTGCTGCGGTAAAGAGGTCGGGCTCCACAGTCATGAAGCCTAGGTCACCGCACCGACAGTCCGGTCTCCGTCAGCTGGTCCAGAAGTCCCACCAGCGGGTGAGGATCAGCATGCCGATGATCCCGATGTGCAGGACGGGCAGGATCCAGGTGAACTCGTCGAAGAAGGTCTTCAGGCCGCCGGGGGCGGGGATCACGCCGAGGCGGACGTTGTGCGAGGTCACGTACCAGAACATGACGATGGTGGCGACCCAGGCGAGGCAGCACCACAGGCAGAGCGAGTTGATCTCGTACAGCGACTGGTACATCAGCCAGGTGCAGAAGCCGACGCCGAAGAGGGTGCCGGCGTTGAGGCCGAGCCAGTACCAGCGGCGGTAGCGGGCTCCGGCGAGCAGGCCCACGCCGATCGCGATGACCATGGCGTACGTCACGAGGCCGAGCATCGGGTTCGGGAAGCCGAAGACCGAGGCCTGCTCGCTCTTCATGATGTTGCCGCAGGACACGATCGGGTTGAGGCTGCACCCCGGCGTGAAGTCGGGGTCCTCGAGGAGCTTGAACTTGTCGATGGTGATGACCCAGGCGGCGAGCAGTCCGGCCGCTCCGGTGATCACGAGGAGCCAGGAGAAGGCCCGGCTCGCCCCGATCGTGCCGCCGCCGTCCCGGCCGGAGCCGACCTCGTCCACCGCTGCCTTCGCCATGTCACCTTTTCCCTCGCTCGACCGGCCTTGTGGGCAGGGTCATTCTGCAACACCGACCTGCGGTCCGGCCGTTCGCGGGAGATAAGGAAGGGCCCGGACCGGGGTGCGGTCCGGGCCCTTCCTCACGGTGGATCAGGCCAGCTTGGCGCGTACGGCGTCCACGAGGGCGTCCAGGGTGACGGCCTGCTGCTCTCCGGACTCCATGTCCTTGAGCTGGACGACGCCCTCGGCGAGGTCGCGCTCGCCGGCGACGACGGCGAGGCGGGCTCCCGAGCGGTTGGCGTCCTTCATGGCGCCCTTGAGGCCCTTGCCGCCGAAGGAGAAGTCTGCGGCGACTCCGGCCCTGCGCAGCTCGGTGACCTTGCCGAAGAGGAGACGGCGGGCCTCCTCGCCGATGGCGACGGCGAAGACGCTGGTGGCGGCGGGGATGTCGAGCTCGACGCCCTCCGCCTCCAGGGCGAGGACCGTGCGGTCCACGCCGAGGGCCCAGCCCACCGACGGCAGCGCGGGGCCGCCGATCATCTCGGAGAGGCCGTCGTAGCGGCCGCCGCCGCCGACCGCCGACTGCGAGCCGAGACCGCCGTGGACGAACTCGAAGGTGGTGCGGGTGTAGTAGTCGAGGCCGCGGACCAGCTTGGGGTCGTCCTCGAAGACGACGCCCGCCGCGGTGATCAGGGCGCGCACCTCCTCGTGGTACGCCTTGCACGCGTCGCACAGGTAGTCGCGCAGGAGCGGCGCCTCGGTCAGCTGCTTCTGCACGGCCTCGCGCTTGTCGTCGAGGACGCGCAGCGGGTTGATCTCGGCGCGGCGCAGGGTGTCCTCGTCGAGGTCGAGCCCGCGCAGGAAGGTCTGGAGGGCCTCCCGGTAGACGGGGCGGCACTCCTTGTCGCCGAGCGAGTTCAGCAGGATGCGGAAGTTCCGCAGGCCGAGGGAGCGGTAGGCCTCGTCGGCCAGGATGATCAGCTCGGCGTCGAGGGCCGGGTCCTCGGCGCCGATGGCCTCGGCACCGACCTGGGAGAAGTGCCTGTACCGGCCCTTCTGCGGGCGCTCGTAGCGGTAGTACGAGCCGGAGTACCAGAGCTTGACCGGCAGGTTGCCCTGCTTGTGGAGGTTCGCCTCCAGGGCGGCGCGCAGCACGGAGGCGGTGCCCTCGGGACGCAGGGCGAGCTTGTCGCCGCCCTTGGTCTCGAAGGCGTACATCTCCTTGCTGACGATGTCGGTGGACTCGCCGACGCCGCGGGCGAAGAGGTTCACGTCCTCGAAGCCGGGGGTCTCGACGTAGCCGTAGCCGGACTTCCGCAGGGGTCCGGAGATCGCGTCCCGGACCGCCAGGTACTGGGCGGAGTAGGGCGGGATCAGGTCGTACGTGCCCTTGGGGGCCTTGAAGGTGCTCACGTGAGTCGTCACATTCCTCGTCGGGGAGCGTCCGTGCTCCCGAGGCCGGCGGCCACGTCCCGCAGATAGGGGTTGGTGGCGCGCTCCTGGCCGATGGTCGTCTGGGGACCGTGTCCCGACAGCACCACGGTCGAGTTGTCGAGCGGCAGGCACACGCGGGCCAGCGACGCGAGCATCTCGTCCATGTCACCGCCGGGAAGGTCGGTGCGTCCGATGGAGCCGGCGAACAGCAGATCCCCGGAGAAGAACACGGAGGGGATCTCCGTGGTCTCGGGCATCCGGAAGGTCACCGACCCCTTGGTATGACCGGGCGCGTGGGCGACGGAGAAGTCGAGACCGGCGAGCTTCAGCTGCGCGCCGTCGGTGAGCTCGCGCACGTCGTCGGGCTCTCCCACGGTCAGCTCGCCCATGAGGGGCATCCCGATGGAGCGGCCGAGGGCCTTCTCCGGGTCGCTCATCATGTAGCGGTCGGACGGGTGGATCCACGCGGGGACGTCATGGGCGCCGCACACCGGAACGACGGAGGCGACGTGGTCGATGTGTCCATGGGTGAGGACGACGGCGACGGGCTTGAGCCGATGCTTCTTCAGCGTCTCCTCGACACCCTGGGCGGCCTGGTGGCCCGGGTCGATGATCACGCACTCCTCGCCTGCGGCGGGGGCGACCAGATAGCAGTTGGTCCCCCAGGCCCCGGCGGGGAACCCGGCAATCAGCACGTTCGTCCTTAGTTGTCGTCCGGCACGGAGGCGCGGAATTCGCGGAACCCGCGGAAATCGCAGAATGCGGCAGATCAGAGCCTACCGGCGGTGCCGGTTCCACAGCCAACCCGTATACGGTACGGGCACATCCGGCCAGGACAGGAACAGACGAGCGACAAGGAGCGGACCCGGTGGTCACCAGCGATCAGCGACGGCGGCAGCTTGCCAGGGAGAAGTACGCGCGGCAGCAGCAGCGTCGGGAGGAGACCCGGCTCAAGGCGAAGCGCCGCAACACCGTGGTCGCGGCCGCGCTCGCGGTGGTGCTGGCGGCGGGCGCCGCCGTGTACGCCTCCGTGGAGCTGACGGACGACTCGTCGAAGGGCTCGCCCGGCGCGGCGGGCGACCCGACGGGCACGCCCAGCACCCCGGCGCCCACGGAGAGCGAGTCGGCGGGCCCCGAGCCGAAGCTGACCGTGGACCAGAAGGCCACGTACGCGATGGCCCTCAAGACGAACGAAGGCGAGATCACGATCACCATGGACGCGGCGAAGACGCCGCACACGGTGAACTCCTTCAAGCACCTCGCCGACAAGAAGTACTTCGACGGGACCAAGTGCCACCGCCTCACGACCCAGGGCATCTACGTGCTCCAGTGCGGCGACCCCAAGGGCGACGGCACCGGCGGCCCCGGCTACACGATCCCCGACGAGAACCTGACCGCCCTCGGCAAGGCGGGCGCGGACGGCACGGTGACCTTCCCGGCCGGCACCGTCGCCATGGCCAACACCGGGCAGCCGGGCACGGGCGGCTCGCAGTTCTTCCTCGTCTACAAGGACACCAAGCTGCCGCCGAGCTACACCCCCTTCGGGAAGATCGACGCGGCCGGACTCAAGGCGGTCCAGGACGTGGCGAAGGCGGGCGTCGACGGCGGTGCCACGGACGGCGCCCCGAAGAAGCCCGTCACCGTCGAGAAGGCGACCGTCGCGAAGAAGTGAGCCCGCGCGCCGAAGTGAGCCCGCTCGTCCGCACGCGCGCGCGACCGCCGAATCTCGGTCGCGCTGAGTGCGGACAGCCGGGCCGCGGTTCGCCTAGATTGGCGTTGTGCAGCGTGGGCCGTCGGCCGCGCTGCGGAAGGCGGGCGAGGCCCGCCGGGAAACTGTGGACGATGCCCGGGGGGTACGACCCCGCGACGGCATCATGGTGAGGAGGCGCTGTGAGCAGCGACCCGTGGGGCCGCGTCGACGAGACGGGCACCGTGTACGTGCGGACGGCCGAGGGCGAGAAGGTCGTCGGATCGTGGCAGGCCGGCACCCCTGAGGAGGCCCTGGCCTACTTCGAGCGCAAGTACGAGGGCTTGGTTGTCGAGATCGGCCTCCTCGAGAAGCGGGTGAGGACCACCGACCTCTCGGCGAAGGACGCCACCGCGGCCATCGAGCACATCCGGCACCAGGTCGACGAGCACCACGCCGTCGGTGACCTGGCCGCGCTCGCGACCCGCCTGGACAAGCTCGTCGAGTCGGTCGACTCGCGCCGCGAGGAGCGCAAGGCCCAGAAGGCCAAGCAGACCGACGAGGCGCGCTCCGCCAAGGAGAAGCTCGTCACCGAGGCCGAGGAGCTGGCCCAGAGCGAGCAGTGGCGCTCCGCGGGCGAGCGGCTGCGGGCGCTCGTGGACACCTGGAAGGGCCTCCCCCGGCTCGACCGCAAGTCCGACGACGAGCTGTGGCACCGCTTCTCGCACGCCCGCTCGGCGTTCTCGAAGCGCCGCAAGGCCCACTTCGCGTCCCTGGACGCCCAGCGCGAGGACGCCCGCAAGGCGAAGGAGCGCCTGGTCGCCGAGGCGGAGTCGCTGTCGAACTCCACCGACTGGGGCAACACGGCGGCCCGCTACCGCGAGCTGATGGCGGACTGGAAGGCGGCCGGCCGCGCCCAGCGCGAGCACGAGGACGACCTGTGGAACCGCTTCCGCGGCGCCCAGGACGTCTTCTTCGCGGCGCGCGGTGAGGTCTTCGCCGAGCGGGACGCGGAGCAGACCGAGAACCTCAAGCTGAAGGAGGAGCTCGCGACCGAGGCCGAGAAGCTGGTGCCGGTGTCGGACCTGAAGGCGGCGCGCGCGGCCTTCCGTTCCCTCAACGAGCGCTGGGAGGCCATCGGCCACGTCCCGCGTGACGCCCGTCCCAAGGTCGAGGGCCGGATGCACACGGTGGAGCGGGCGATCCAGGAGGCCGAGGAGGCCGAGTGGCGCCGGACGAACCCGGAGGCGCGTGCGCGTGCCGCGGGTCTGACCGGTCAGCTCCAGGACGCCGTCGAGAAGCTGCGCAAGCAGGTCGACGCGGCCCGCGCCGCCGGCAACGACGCCAAGGCCGACAAGCTCGCCCGCGAGCTGGAGGGCCGCCAGGCGCTGCTCGACCAGGCCCTGAAGGGCCTGGAGGAGTTCGGCGGCTGACGCCTCGGTTCTCCCGCTGTACGAGGAAGGCCCCCGGCATCGCGCCGGGGGCCTTCCTCGTGCGGACCGGCTACGGCCTGCGGGCCGAGGTCACTCGGTAGACGTCGTACACGCCCTCCACGCCCCGCACGGCCTTCAGGACGTGCCCCAGGTGCTTCGGGTCGCCCATCTCGAAGGTGAAGCGCGAGGTGGCCACCCGGTCGCGGGAGGTCTGGACGGCCGCCGACAGGATGTTGACGTGCTGGTCCGAGAGTACCCGGGTGACGTCCGAGAGGAGTCGGGAGCGGTCCAGCGCCTCGACCTGGATGGCGACCAGGAAGACCGAGGACTGGGTCGGGGCCCACTCGACCTCCAGGATCCGCTCCGGCTCCCGGGACAGCGACTCGACGTTGACGCAGTCGCTGCGGTGAACCGATACGCCACTGCCCCGGGTGACGAACCCGATGATCGGGTCGCCGGGCACCGGCGTGCAGCAGCGTGCCAGCTTCACCCAGACGTCCTCGACGCCCTTCACGACGACACCGGGGTCGGCGCTGGAGCGCCGCTTGGAGCGGCCGCGGGTCGGCGGGGCCGTCTCGTCGATGTCCTCGGTGGCGGCCTCCTCGCCGCCGAGCGCCTGGACCAGCTTCTGCACGATGGACTGGGCCGTGACATGGCCCTCGCCGATCGCCGCGTACAGCGAGGAGATGTCGCTGTAGCGCATCTCGTGGGCGAGGGTGACGAGGGAGTCGCCGGTCAGGATCCGCTGGATCGGCAGGTTCTGCTTGCGCATGGCCCGCGCGATGGCGTCCTTGCCCTGCTCGATGGCCTCGTCGCGGCGCTCCTTGGAGAACCAGGCGCGGATCTTGTTCCGGGCGCGCGGGGACTTGACGAAGCCCAGCCAGTCGCGGGAGGGCCCGGCGCCGGCGGCCTTGGAGGTGAAGACCTCGACCAGGTCGCCGTTGTCGAGGGTCGATTCGAGCGGCACGAGCCGCCCGTTGACCCGCGCCCCTATCGTGCGGTGGCCGACCTCGGTGTGGACGGCGTACGAGAAGTCGACGGGGGTGGCGCCGGCGGGCAGCGCGATGACGTCGCCCTTCGGTGTGAAGACGAAGACCTCGTTGCGGGAGAGGTCGAAGCGCAGGGACTCCAGGAACTCGCTGGGGTCCTCGGTCTCCTTCTGCCAGTCGAGGAGCTGGCGCAGCCACGCCATGTCGTTGAGGTGGTCGTCCTTGCCGGTCCTCTTCGGCACGTCGGCGCGGACCTTGGAGGCGCCGGCGACGGCCTCCTGCTTGTACTTCCAGTGCGCGGCGATGCCGTACTCGGCGCGCCGGTGCATGTCGAAGGTCCGGATCTGGAGCTCGACGGGCTTGCCGTTGGGACCGATGACCGTCGTGTGCAGCGACTGGTACATGTTGAACTTGGGCATCGCGATGTAGTCCTTGAACCGGCCGGGGACCGGGTTCCATCGCGCGTGGACGGTGCCGAGGGCCGCGTAGCAGTCGCGGACGGTGTCCACGAGGACGCGGATGCCCACCAGGTCGTAGATCTCCGCGAAGTCACGGCCGCGGACGATCATCTTCTGGTAGACGCTGTAGTAGTGCTTGGGGCGGCCGGTGACGGTCGCCTTGATGCGGGCGGCGCGCAGGTCGGTCTGGACCTCGTCGGTCACTATGGCGAGGTACTCGTCCCGCTTGGGGGCGCGCTCGGCGACGAGCCGGACGATCTCGTCGTACATCTTGGGGTAGAGGATCGCGAAGGCGAGGTCCTCCAGCTCCCACTTGATGGTGTTCATGCCCAGCCGGTGGGCCAGGGGCGCGTAGATCTCGAGGGTCTCGCGGGCCTTCTTCTCCTGCTTCTCCCGCTTGAGGTAGCGCATGGTGCGCATGTTGTGCAGGCGGTCGGCGAGCTTGATGACCAGGACGCGCGGGTCCTTGGCCATGGCGACGACCATCTTGCGGACGGTCTCGGCCTGGGCGGCCTCGCCGAACCTGACCTTGTCGAGCTTGGTGACGCCGTCGACGAGCAGGGTGACCTGGTCGCCGAAGTCGCGGCGCAGGTCCTCCAGGCCGTACTCGGTGTCCTCGACGGTGTCGTGGAGCAGCCCGGCCATCAGGGTCGCCGGATCCATGCCGAGCTCGGCGAGGATGGTGGTGACGGCGAGCGGGTGCGTGATGTACGGGTCGCCGCTCTTGCGCTTCTGGCCGCGGTGCCAGCGCTCGGCGACCTGGTAGGCCCGCTCGACCTGGCGGAGCGTCGCGGTCTCGATCTTGGGGTCGTTGGAGCGGACGATCCGCAGCAGCGGTTCCAGGACCGGGTTGTACGGGGAGGAGCGCTGCACGCCGAGCCGGGCCAGGCGGGCCCGGACGCGGTTCGACGAGCCGCCGGAGCGGGCGGGCGCGGGCCGCTCGGGGGCGGCGGGCGCGGGGGCGGGCGCAGCAGGCGTGGGCCTGGTCTCCGCTGGCTTGTTCTGGGGCGTGCCGGTCCCCGGCGCGGCCTTCTCGGCCTTCGGGTCGGGCTGCGCGGCGGAGAGTGACTGGGCCTCGTCTGGCAAGAAGCGCTCCTCTGCGGGTCCCCCCGGACGGAGTCTGGGGGAGGTTCCGGGTCCCCCGGTCAGGCCCGGAAAGGCCATCGTATCGAGCCAACTGTGCCCGTGCTCACGCACCCGGGTTTCGGACGCCTCCCGCACGGGCAGCGCGGGGGCCACGTCGGAAGAACGCGAAGGGGCGCCCCGGGGATTCCCCGGAGCGCCCCTTCGGGGTGAACCCCGATGTCAGACCGTGATCAGCGCCGTGAGCGGGGCGCCGGACAGGGCCGGTTCCAGTCGGGCGCGGCCCGGGAGGAAGCCGAGTTCCATGAGGACGGCGACGCCCGCGACCTCGGCGCCCGCGCGGCGGATCAGCTCGACGGAGGCCTCGGCCGTGCCGCCGGTGGCGAGGACGTCGTCGATGACCATGACGCGGTCGCCCGCGGCCAGGTCCTCGGCGTGCACCTCGATCTCGGCGGTGCCGTACTCAAGCTCGTAGGCCTGGCGGAGCGTGGCCCCGGGGAGCTTGCCGGCCTTGCGGACCGGGATGAAGCCCAGGCCCGCGCGGACGGCCACCGGGGCGGCCAGGATGAAGCCGCGGGCCTCCAGGCCGACGATCTTCGTCGCGCCGTGCGCGGAGCACAGCGCGGCGAGGGCGTCGGTCAGCGCCGTGAACGCCCCCGGGTCCGCGAGCAGCGGCGTGATGTCCTTGAACAGCACGCCCGGCTTCGGATAGTCGGGTACGTCACGGATGCGGCTGAGCAGGAGCTCGGTGACGTCCTGGGCCTCGGCGGTCATCCTCGGCGCTCCTGGGCGCCGCGACGGCTCGCCCGGGGGCCGACGACGGCGGCCTCGGCGAGGTCGTCCAGCTCGTCCGGCGCCTCGCCCTTGGCCGCGGCGCTCGCGCGCTTGGCCATGATGCGCTTCCTGAGCGCCTTGATCGACGGCTCGCGCTCCTTGAGATCGGCCACGAGCGGGGTGGCGATGAAGATCGAGGAGTACGCGCCGGCGGCGAGGCCGACGAACAGCGACAGCGAGATGTCGTTGAGCATGCCCGCGCCGAGGACGCCGCCACCGATGAAGAGCAGGCCGGCGACCGGCAGCAGCGCGACGACGGTGGTGTTGATCGAACGGACCAGGGTGCCGTTGATCGAGCGGTTGGCCATCTCGCTGTAGGTGAAGCGGGTCTGCTTCGTGATGTCCTTCGTCTGCTCCTTGAGGGAGTCGAAGACGACGACGGTGTCGTACAGCGAGTAACCGAGGATCGTCAGCAGACCGATGACCGTACCCACGGTGACCTCGAAGCCGACCAGTGAGTAGATGCCCACCGTGATCGTGAGGTCGTGGATCAGGGCGATCAGCGCCGCGACCGCCATTCTCCACTCGAAGGCGATGGCCAGGTAGATCACCACGAGGATCATGAAGACCCCGAGACCGGTCCAGGCCTTGGTGGCGATCTGCTCACCCCAGCTCGGGCCGACGAGCTCGGCCGCGATCTTGTCCTCGGGGAGCTTCAGGTCCTTGGCGAGCTCCGCGCGGACCTGGTCGGACTTGGCGGTGTCGAGGCCGCCGACCTGGATGCGCAGGGAGCCGTTGCCGAGCTTCTGGACGATCGCGTCGTGGCCGGAGGCCTCTTCCGCGTACTCCTGCGCCTGGCTGACGGAGACTTCCGACTTCGGGGTGGTGAAGACGGCGCCGCCCTGGAACTCGATGCCCATGTTCAGGCCGCGGACTGCCAGGGCGACGATGGCGGTGATGGTGATCAGGATGGACAGGCCATACCAGATCTTGCGGTTGCCGATGAAGTCGTAACCGACCTCACCGCGGTGGAGCCGGGCGCCGAGATCGCCGAGCTTCGACATCTCACGCCTCCTTCGCGTCGACGGGGGCGTGGGCACGGCGGGTGCGGCGCAGCGGCGGCTTGGCGCCGAGCCGCTTCGGGTCCAGACCGGACCAGGCGTGGCCGTTGCCGAAGAACTTGGTCCGGGCGAGCAGCGTCATGACCGGCTTGGTGAAGAGGAACACCACGACGATGTCGAGCAGGGTGGTCAGGCCGAGCGTGAACGCGAAGCCCTGGACCTTGCCGACGGTGACGATGAACAGCACGGCCGCGGCCAGGAACGACACGAAGTCGGAGACCAGGATGGTGCGGCGGGCGCGCGGCCAGGCGCGCTCGACGGCCGGGCGGAGCGTGCGTCCCTCGCGGAGCTCGTCGCGGATGCGCTCGAAGTACACGATGAACGAGTCCGCGGTGATGCCGATGGCGACGATGGCGCCACAGACGGCCGGCAGGTTCAGCGCGAAGCCGATGGCCGGGCCGAGGAGGGCCATGAGCACATAGGTGAGGAGCGCCGAGACGGCGAGGCTGAGGATGGCGATCAGCGACAGGCCGCGGTAGTAGACGACCAGGTAGATGATGACGAGAGCGAGGCCGATGGCGCCGGCGATGAGACCGGCCTGCAGCTGGTCCCCGCCGAGCGCGGCGGTGACGGTGTCGACGCTCTGGGTCTGGAAGGCGAGCGGCAGGGCGCCGTAGGACAGGACGTTGCCGAGGTCCTGGGCGGACTGCTGGTTGAAGCTGCCGGAGATCTGGGCGCTGGCGCTCAGCGTGGTCTGGACGCGCGGCGCGGAGACGACCTCGCCGTCCAGGACGATCGCGAACTGGTTCTGCGGCTCGGTCTGCTGCGACAGCTTGCTGGTGATCGACTGGAACTTCTTCGAGCCGGCGTCCGTGAACTCCATGTCCACGATCCACTGGCCGGTGCGCTGGTCCAGGCCGGCCTTGGCGTTGTCGACGTCCTTGCCGTCGACCTCGGCCGGGCCGAGGAGGTACTTCTCCCACTGGCCGACGGCGTTCTTGCCACAGGCCACGGTGGGGTCGGACGGCTTGACGCCCTGACCGGCGTCGGTGCGCGCCTTGGCATCGAGGCAGTTCAGCGTGGTGAACTTCTGCTCCAGCGCCGCGGTGGCGGCGTCGGGCTTCGGGGTCGCCTGCGGCGTACCGGTGGCCTTCGGCTTCGCGGAAGACGTGGCCGTCGGCGTGGGGCTCGGGGCCTTGAGGGCCTCGGTGAGCGCGCGGCCCTGCGTCGAGGCGGTGGCGGTCGGGGTGGCCGACTTCTCACCGACCTTCGCGCCGGAGGAGGCCGAGGCGGACGGCTTCGGCGTGCCCGAGGGGGTGGCGCTCGGCGCCGGCTGCGGCGCGGCGGCCGCCACGGCGAGAACGGGCCGGAAGTAGAGCTGGGCGGTGGTGCCGACCTGCTCGCGGGCCTGCTTCTCGTTCGTCCCGCGAGGGATGTTGACGATGATGTTCTCGGCGCCCTGCGTCTGAACCTCGGCCTCGGAGACACCCAGACCGTTGACACGGCGCTCGATGATGCCGACCGCCGTGTTCATGTTGGTCTCGTTGACCGCCGACTCCTGGCCGGGCTCGGCCTTCGCCTTGAGCGTGATCGACGTACCGCCGGCGAGGTCGATGCCGAGGCGCGGGGTGGTGTGCCCCGACCAGAACATCCCGCCGGTGAGCGCGACCATGGCGATCAGGATGAGTGCCAGGGCGCGGCCCGGACGGCTCTGTCCCCCCGCCGGCCTTCGGCCCTTCTTCGGTGCTGCCACCTGTCGTATCTCCCTGTCCAACCGCCTCACGCCGGGTATGCGTGGGACGGCCACGAAGTGTGTGTGGGGACCTGCCCCCGCAGACGTGGAACCGTTCCGGGGGCCGCGCACGCCTGTGGGCGTGCGCGGGGCCCCCGGCCGCGACTACTTCGCGTCGGTCTCGCCGTCGGCCTTGCCGTCCTTCTGACCCTCGGCGGCGGCCTCGGCCGCGTCCGACTTCTTCGTGAGGTCGGCCTTCGGCGCGTCCTCGACGGTCTCGGCGTCCTTGTCCGTGGCCTCGGCGGCCTCGGTCAGCGAGGAGGCGTCGTCCGGGACGACGGTGTCGGAGTCCGACTCCTCGTCGTCGCCGTGGACGATCCGGTTGTACTCGGAGTCCTCGAGGACCGCGCCGATCGCGTTCTTGGCGTAGACCGCGTGCACGCCGGGCGCGACCTCGAGGAGAACGGTCTCGTCGCCGATCTCCTTGACGGTGGCGTACATCCCCCCGATCGTCCGTACGCCGGTGCCGGGCTGCATCTCGTTGCGCATCTGCGCCGCCGCCTGCTGCTTCTTCTTGGCAGAGCGGGTCATCAGGAACATGGCCCCGATGAGGACGATGAAGGGGAGGAGGGTCACGATGCTCACGGGACGGGTTTCCTTCGCACGGTCGCGGAGAACCCGCGGCCTGATCTTCGGGGGTGGGCGCGCCGACCAGAAAGGGCGGCAACGGCGGAGTCTAGGCGAGTCCGCATCGATGGAACAACGTCCAGCATCGCACCCTGGTTCCGGTCCGGGCGAGTGTCCGCACCGTCACGCCCCGAAGAGCCCCTGTTGTCCGCTTCCTGGCCCGGCCGGGCCCACAGCCTGCGGCGGAACGAGTCCCAGGTGCGTCCATGCCGCCGGAGTGGCGACCCGGCCACGGGGTGTGCGCGCCAGCAGGCCTTCGCGTACGAGGAAGGGTTCGGCGACCTCCTCGACGGTCTCGCGCTCCTCCCCCACGGCGACCGCGAGGGTGGACAGGCCGACCGGTCCGCCCCCGAAGAGCTTGAGCAGGGCCTCCAGGACGGCGCGGTCGAGACGGTCGAGGCCGCGGCTGTCCACCTCGTACACGCTGAGGGCCGCCTCGGAGACCTCCCGGGTGATCACTCCGTCGGCCCTGACCTGCGCGTAGTCGCGGACGCGGCGGAGCAGGCGGTTGGCGATGCGGGGCGTGCCGCGGGAGCGGCCGGCGATCTCGGCGGCGCCGGCGGCGTCGATCTCGACGTCGAGGAGTCCGGCCGAGCGGTGGATCACGCGCTGGAGCTCGGCCGGGTCGTAGAACTCCATGTGGCCGGTGAAGCCGAAGCGGTCGCGCAGCGGGGGCGGCAGCAGTCCGGCCCGGGTGGTGGCGCCGACCAGGGTGAAGGGCGGGAGTTCCAGGGGGATGGCGGTGGCGCCGGGGCCCTTGCCGACGATGACGTCGACGCGGAAGTCCTCCATCGCCATGTAGAGCATCTCCTCGGCGGGCCGCGACATGCGGTGGATCTCGTCGAGGAAGAGGATCTCGCCCTCCTGGAGGGAGGAGAGGATCGCGGCGAGGTCGCCGGCGTGCTGGATGGCGGGGCCGGAGGTGATGCGGATCGGCGCGTTCATCTCCGCGGCGATGATCATCGAGAGGGTGGTCTTGCCGAGGCCGGGGGCGCCGGAGAGCAGCACGTGGTCGGCGGTGGCGCCGCGCTGGCGGGCGGCCTTGAGCACGAGGTCGAGCTGCTGGCGGACCTTCTCCTGGCCGACGAACTCGCTGAGGTCCTTGGGGCGCAGGGCCGCCTCGACGGCCTGGTCGTCGCCCTCGGCGGAGGCGCCCACGAGGCGCGCGTCCGGCTCGGCGGTGCTGTCGTCGTCCCAGTTCACGGTGATGGTCTTCCTCTTCGTACGGGAGGTCAGCGGGCCCGGTTGAGGGTCTGCAGTGCGGCGCGGAGCAGCTGCGGCACGGGCGCGGTGCCGGTCTCGGCGAGGGCGGCCTCGGCCTGCGGGGTGACGGCGCCGACGGCCTCCTCGGCCTCGCGGCTCGCGTAGCCCAGGCCGATCAGGGCGGCGGACAGCTGCTCGGTCCACGGCGCGGGTCCCGAGGCCACGGCGCGCTGGGCCCCGACCAGGCCGCTGCTGCCGAGCGGGGCGCCGAGCTTGTCCTTCAGTTCGAGGAGGAGCTTCTGGGCGCCCTTCTTGCCGATGCCGGGGACGGCGGTGAGGGCCTTCTCGTCGCCGGTGGAGACGGCGAGGCGCAGCGCGTCGGGGCTGTGCACGCCGAGCATGGCCTGGGCGAGGCGGGGGCCGACGCCGCTGGCGGTCTGGAGGAGCTCGAAGACCTGCCGCTCGTCGTCGTCGGCGAAGCCGTACAGGGTGAGGGAGTCCTCGCGGACGACGAGGGAGGTGGCGAGCCGGGCGTGCTCACCGAGGCGCAGGCCGGCGAGGGTGCCGGGGGTGCACTGGACGGCCATGCCCACGCCCCCGACCTCGACGACGGCGGTCGTGGGGGCGAGGGCGGCGACCGGGCCGCTCACGAAGGCGATCATCGGGTACGGCCTTTCAGCGCGGTGACGGGCCGGGCAGCGGCGTGCTGGGCGACGGCCTGTTGCAGACGGTTCTGGGCGGGGGCCCGCCAGATGTGGCAGATGGCGAGGGCGAGGGCGTCGGCGGCGTCGGCGGGCTTCGGCGGGGCGGAGAGCCTCAGGAGCCGGGTCACCATGGCCCCGACCTGGGCCTTGTCCGCGCGGCCGCTGCCGGTGACGGCGGCCTTGACCTCGCTGGGGGTGTGCAGGGCGACGGGGATGCCGCGCCGGGATGCGCAGAGCATGGCGACGGCGCTGGCCTGAGCGGTGCCCATCACCGTACGCACGTTGTGCTGGCTGAACACCCGCTCCACCGCGACGAGTTCGGGCGAGAAGCGGTCGAGCCACTCCTCTATGCCGCGCTCGATGCCGACGAGGCGCACGCCGATGTCGGCGTCCGCGGCCGTGCGCACGACGCCGACGCCGAGCATGGTCAGCGGTCGGCCCGCGACCCCTTCGACGACGCCGACACCGCACCGGGTCAGCCCCGGGTCCACCCCCAGTACGCGCACGCCACCCTCCTATCGATCACCTATTCGTGCAGGCTATCGGGTGCCACTGACAACGCAGCGGGCCGACGGGGTGTGTCCCGTCGGCCCGCTGCTCGGAAGGTCCGTGATCAGGCGTCGACCTTCTCCATGACCTCGTCGCTGACGTCGAAGTTGGCGAAGACGTTCTGCACGTCGTCGCTGTCCTCCAGGGCGTCGATCAGCTTGAACATCTTGCGCGCGCCGTCCTCGTCGAGCTCGACCTGCATGGTCGGGACGAAGCTGGACTCGGCCGAGTCGTAGTCGATGCCGGCCTCCTGGAGGGCGGAACGGACCGCGACCAGGTCGGTGGCCTCGCTGATGATCTCGAAGGACTCACCGAGGTCGTTGACCTCCTCGGCGCCGGCCTCGAGCACCGACTCCAGGACGTCGTCCTCGGACAGCTCGCCCTTGGGGAGCACGACGACGCCCTTGCGGTTGAACAGGTACGAGACCGAGCCCGGGTCGGCCATGGAGCCGCCGTTGCGGGTCATGGCGACGCGGACGTCGGAGGCGGCCCGGTTGCGGTTGTCGGTGAGGCACTCGATGAGCACCGCGACACCGTTCGGACCGTAGCCCTCGTACATGATCGTGGCGTAGTCGACGCCGCCGGCCTCGAGGCCGCCGCCGCGCTTGACCGCGGAGTCGATGTTCTTGTTCGGGACCGAGCTCTTCTTCGCCTTCTGGATGGCGTCGTAGAGCGTCGGGTTGCCCTCCGGGTCGGCACCGCCGGTGCGGGCCGCGACCTCGATGTTCTTGATCAGCTTCGCGAAGAGCTTGCCGCGCTTGGCGTCGATCACGGCCTTCTTGTGCTTCGTCGTAGCCCATTTAGAGTGGCCGGACATCTGCCTGTCTCCTTCGCGTAACCAACTTCTTGAACGAACCCCAGAGATCCTACCGGGATCGTGTCACCGTTCCGCGCGCACCATGTCCACGAACAGCTCGTGGATGCGGTGGTCGCCGGTGAGCTCGGGGTGGAAGGAGGTTGCGAGGGCCCGGCCCTGGCGGACGGCGACGATGTGGCCCCCGTGCTCCGCGAGGATCTCGACCTCGGCGCCGACGGACTCCACCCACGGGGCACGGATGAACACGCCCTCGACGGGGGTGTCTATGCCCGCGACGGTGACGCCCGCCTCGAAGGACTCGTTCTGCCGGCCGAAGGCGTTGCGGCGGACGATCATGTCGATGCCGCCGAAGGTCTCCTGGCCCGAGCGCGGGTCGAGGATCTTGTCGGCGAGCATGATCAGGCCGGCGCAGGTGCCGTACACGGGCATGCCGCCCGCGATCCGCTCGCGCAGCGGCTCCATCAGGCCGAAGAGGTCGGCCAGCTTGGAGATGGTGGTGGACTCACCACCGGGGATGACCAGGCCATCGACCTCGGCGAGCTCCTCGGGACGCCGGACCGGCCTGGCCACGGCGTCCGCCGCGGCCAGGGCGATCAGGTGCTCCCGTACGTCGCCCTGGAGGGCCAGGACACCGATGACGGGCGTGCTCATGGGTGCTTACCAGCCCCGGTTCGCGTAGCGCTCGGACTCGGGGAGGGTGTCGCAGTTGATGCCGACCATGGCCTCGCCCAGGTTGCGGGAGGCGTCCGCGATGACCTTCGGGTCGTCGTAGAAGGTGGTGGCCTTCACGATGGCGGCGGCGCGCTTGGCCGGGTCGCCCGACTTGAAGATGCCGGAGCCGACGAAGACGCCCTCGGCGCCGAGCTGGCGCATGAGCGCGGCGTCGGCGGGGGTGGCGACACCACCGGCGGAGAACAGCACGACCGGCAGCTTGCCGAGCTCGGCGACCTCCTTGACGAGCTCGTACGGGGCGCGCAGCTCCTTGGCGGCGGCGAACAGCTCGTTGTTGTCGAAGCCGCGCAGCTTGGCGATCTCGTTCTTGATCTGGCGCAGGTGGCGGACGGCCTCGACGACGTTGCCGGTGCCGGCCTCGCCCTTGGAGCGGATCATGGCCGCGCCCTCGGCGATGCGGCGCAGGGCCTCGCCCAGGTTGGTGGCACCACAGACGAAGGGGGTCGTGAAGGCCCACTTGTCGGAGTGGTTGACCTCGTCGGCCGGGGTCAGGACCTCGGACTCGTCGATGTAGTCGACACCGAGGGACTGCAGGACCTGGGCCTCGACGAAGTGGCCGATGCGGGACTTGGCCATCACCGGGATGGAGACCGCGCCGATGATCTCCTCGATCATGTTCGGGTCGGACATGCGGGCGACGCCGCCGTCCTTGCGGATGTCCGCAGGGACCCGCTCCAGGGCCATGACGGCCACGGCGCCGGCGTCCTCGGCGATCTTCGCCTGCTCGGCGTTGACCACGTCCATGATCACGCCGCCCTTGAGCTGCTCGGCCATGCCGCGCTTCACGCGCGCGGTGCCGGTCTCGGGGGACTGGAAGGTGGTGGAAGGCGTGGTGGACACGGATACCTCACTCGTGACAACGGGGGTTGACGACAAGATGAGGAAACAGTCCACCTGGGGTCCACATCAAGGGCCAATGTGGACCCGGTGGATCGTTTTCCCAGGTTGAGAGGGTCAGGCCGGACGATCAGCAAGGGCCACCGGCGGCTCGTCGTCCATTTCGAAGGCGAGCGGGAAGGGCGCGTGGCCTGCGAGCCGGAACCAGCGGACCTTGCGGTGGCGGCGCAGGGCACGGGCTGCCCGGACGGCGTCGTTGTGGAAACGGCGGGCCATCGGGACGCGCCGGACGGCCTGCGCGAGCTCTCCCGCGGCCTCCTCGCCGCCGGGTGCCTCCCGTACGAGCTCCACCTGCTCGGGCTCGCCGAAGACCGCCCGCAGCGCCTGGCTGAGCTCGCTCTCGGCGACCTCCCGCTGGTCCTCCTCGGCCTGCCGCGCGGCGTGCGCGGCCTCGTACAGCACGATCGAGGCGGCCGGGTCGAGGACGCCGGAGGTGGCGAGCTCCTGGGTGACCGAGGCCCTGCGCAGGAGCTGCGCGTCCAGGGCGGCGCGGGCGGCGTCGATGCGCGCGTGCAGCCGGTCGAGCCTCCCGGCGGTCCAGCTCAGATAGACGCCGATGAAGATCAGCGCGACGACGGTCCAGATCACGGTTTCGGTCACGGGCGCACAGGCTACCGGGGCGGTGGCAGCACACCTTCCCAAAGGTCGTGGTCATGGGCGAACAGGACACGCGCGGGACGGCCGCCGGCGAGCTCGCCGAGCCGGTCGAGCCAGGGGAGGTACGGGCTCCCGAACTCGTGGGCGAAGTCGTACGCCTGCCCCGCGAGGACCGTGACCCGGTCGCCGTGGTCGAGGACGAGCGACTGGTGGCCCTCGGTGTGACCGGGAGTCGGCACGATCCGCACGCCCGGTGCGATCTCGTGCTCTCCGTCCAGCTCCTCGTACCGGACGCCGGGCAGGAGCGAGTCGATGGTGTACCCGCCGGCGCGGGCGCGGACGAGTTCGGTGCGCTGGACGAGGACGGGGGTGGCGGGGAAGAGCTGGTTGCCGCCGATGTGGTCGAAGTGCAGATGGCAGTTGACCACCAGGTCGATGTCGTCCGGTCCGACGGGCAGCGGGTGCCGGACGGGCCGGTAGTGGGCGTCCGTCTCGGGGGACCCGGTCCCCATCCCGGTGTCGAAGACCAGCCGCACGCCCGCGTGGCGCACGAGATACCCGAGAACGGGCTCCACGCGCGCGTGCGGGCCGCTCCATTCCTCGGCGGGCCGGGTGAGGTGACCGAGGTCGAGCCGGGTGATCGAATCCATGCCGAGACCCTGCCCCACGCCGTTCTCGGCATGCCTCCCGCCGGGGCGGTGCCCGCCCTCGTCGTGGGCGCCGCCCGCCCCGTCGGCAGCGGGCTGTGGGCCCACAGGCGGCGGGGCCCGCAGGGCACGCCCTGGGGGCCGCACCCTGTGGGGGCCTCACCGGGCGCGGCCCCCACAGGGTGCGGGGCCCCGCCTACAGGCCCAGGCGGGCCCTCAGGCCGGTCGTTCGTTCGTCGGTGTCGACCGCCGCCGCCCCGTCCGTCACCGTCTCGTACACCGCCAGGATGTCCGCCCCCACGGTCCCCCAGTCGAAGCGCCGCACATGGGCCGAGCCCCGGGCGCTCAGTTCCGCGCGCCGCGTCTCGTCCCCGAGGAGCGCGATCGCCGCGTCCGCGAGCGCGTCGGCGTCCTCGTTGGTGAAGAGCTCGCCGGCCGCCCCCTGGTCGAGGACCTGGGCGAAGGCGTCCAGGTCGGAGGCGAGGACCGGCGCACCGGCCGACAGCGCCTCGACGAGGATGATGCCGAAGCTCTCGCCGCCGGTGTTGGGCGCCACGTACACGTCGACGCTGCGCAGCAGCCGCGCCTTGTCCTCGTCGCTGACCATGCCGAGGAACTCCACCCGGGAGCGCATCCCGGCCGGCAGGGAGGCGACCGCCTCCTCCTCGTCGCCGCGACCGGCGACGAGGAGCCGGGCTCCGGGCCGCTCGGTGAGGATCCTGGGAAGGGCCCGCATGAGGACGGGCAGGCCCTTGCGGGGCTCGTCGATGCGGCCGATGAAGCCGAGGGTCTCGCCCTGCCACTCCTTCTTCGGCTCGGCGCGGGCGAAGAAGTCCACGTCGACGCCGTTGGGGATGACGACCGCGTCGCCGCCGAGGTGCTCGACGAGCGTGCGCCGCGCGTACTCGCTGACCGCGATGCGGGCGCTGATCTTCTCCAGGGCGGGCTGGAGGATCGGGTACGCGGCGATCATGGCGCGGGAGCGCGGGTTCGAGGTGTGGAAGGTGGCGACGATCGGCCCCTGCGCGGCCCAGCAGGTGAGCAGCCCGAGGGAGGGCGAGGTCGGCTCGTGGATGTGGACGACGTCGAAGGTGCCGTCGTGCAGCCAGCGGCGCACGCGCGCGGCGGACAGGAAGCCGAAGCTGAGCCGGGCCACGGAGCCGTTGTACGACACGGGTACGGCCCGGCCCGCGGAGACGACGTAGGGCGGCAGCGGCGTGTCGTCGTCGGCGGGGGCGAGGACGGAGACCTCGTGGCCGAGCCGGATCAGGTGCTCGGCGAGGTCCCGGATGTGGAACTGGACGCCGCCCGGCACGTCCCAGGAGTACGGGCAGACGATCCCGATCTTCACGCGGCCGGTCCCTCCCGCTCGTCCAGGTCCGCGAGCCACAGTCGTTGCAGCATGTGCCAGTCCTCCGGGTGGTCCGCGATGCCCGAGGCGAACGCGTCGGCGAGCGCCTGTGTCATGAGGGACGTCTTCTCGGCCCGGGTACCTGACTCCGGTACGTCGATCGGTGCGTGGATCCGGCCCTGCATGACCGGCGTGTCGTCGTACCAGAGCGTCACCGGCAGCAGCAGCGCGCCGGTCTGCTGGGCGAGGATCGCCGGTCCCGCGGGCATCCGCGCCGTGTCCCCGAAGAAGGTCACCTCGGTGCCGGACGCCGACAGGTCACGGTCGGCGACCAGGCAGATCAGGCCGCCGGCCCGCAGCCGCCGCGCCAGCGTGCCGAAGGCGGAGCCGCCGGTGTGGGGCAGGACCTCCATGCCGAGGGACTCGCGGTAGGCGACGAACCGGTCGTACAGCGACTCCGGCTTGAGCCGCTCCGCGACCGTCGTGAACGGCACGCCGAGCGAGCGGGTCACCCACACGCCCGCGAGGTCCCAGTTGGCCAGGTGCGGCAGGGCGAGGATGACCCCGCGCCCCGCGGCGAGGCCGTCCTCCAGGATGTGGCGGTCCTTGATGTCGATGGACCGCTCGACCCGCTCCTTGCTCCAGGTCGGCAGCCGGAAGGACTCCATCCAGTACCGCATGTACGAGCGCATGCCGGCCTGCGAGAGCTCGGCGAGCCGCTCGGGCGTGGCGTCCGGCACCACGCGCGCGAGGTTGGACTCCAGGCGCAGGACGCTCTTGCCGCGCCGCTTCCAGGCGAGGTCGGCGATCCGCCGGCCGAGGCCCGCCGCCACCGGCTCCGGCAGCTTCTTCACGGTCGCCCAGCCGGCGCCGTACAGCCCGTCGCTCAGGCGCTCCTTCAGGGTGCTCACGAGGCCGCCCCGCCTCCTCCGGCCGCGGCGGCGTCCGCCTCGGCCGACTCGCGGCGCACGGTCACGACCCGCTGACCCAGGGTCACGGCGCTGCCGACGGCCACGATCCACAGGGCGATCGGGAGCAGGACCTCGACGCCGGGCACTCCGAACGTGTGGAGTCCGGCGAGGCCGGCGGCGACCAGCGAGATCACCAGGCGCTCGGCGCGCTCGACCAGGCCGTTCACCGCGACGGGCAGGCCAATCGATTCGCCTCGGGCCTTGGTGTACGAGACGACCTGGCCGCTCGCGAGGCAGAAGATCGCCACGGCGCACAGGATGTTGTCGTCGCCCTTGCCGGCGTACCAGAGCGCGAAGCCGCCGAAGATCGCGCCGTCGGCGACCCGGTCGAGCGTCGAGTCGAGGAAGGCTCCCCATCGGCTGGAGATCCCCGCCTGCCGGGCCATGTTGCCGTCGACGAGGTCGGAGAAGACGAAGACGGTGATGATGATCGTGCCCCAGAAGAACTCCCCGCGGGGGAAGAAGACCAGGGCACCGGCCATCACCCCCGCCGTGCCGATGAGCGTGACCGCGTCGGGGCTGACGCCCCGGCGGAGCAGAAACGCGGCGAACGGTGTGAGGACACGCGTGAAAAAGGCACGCGCGTACTTGTTCAGCATGGCCTTCCCGAGGTTCGGTGGGCCGCGCGGCCCCTACGACCACCGGCTCACCCATCGTAGCCACGAGCGCCGCGGCGTAGCGGCGGGCACCCGCCCCGCCGCGTCGGCGTCCCGCCGAGGGTCCCCCCGGGGGGCTCCGCGGTGTACGACGTATGGACGCGTCCTGGCGTCGGTGCAAAGCTCGAAGGACCACCGCGGGCACCGCCGGAGCCGTACCGCGACACACCACTCCCCCGCGCCCGCGTCCCGCCGCACCGTGCGAGCAGTCGGGAGGAACACATCATGGGTGACAAGGCGAAGACGCCCGCCGGAGCCGCCGGCAGGGCTCCTACGGCCGACCGGCCCTCGGCCGTGCGGAACGTGGTGCTGGTCGGCCACAGCGGATCGGGCAAGACGACGCTCGTCGAGGCGCTGGCGCAGACCGCGGGGGCGGTCAACCGGGCCGGGCGGGTCGAGGACGGCGGCACCGTCTCCGACTACGACGAGATCGAGCACCGCCAGCAGCGGTCCGTGCAACTCTCCCTCGTCCCGGTCGGCTGGGACGGATACAAGATCAATCTCCTCGACACCCCCGGGTACGCCGACTTCGTCGGGGAGCTGAGGGCCGGTCTGCGTGCGGCGGACGCGGCCCTCTTCGTCGTCTCGGCCGCCCAGGAGGCCGACGCCGTCGCCGCCTCCACGCGCGCGATCTGGGAGGAGTGCGCCGCCGTCGGCATGCCCCGCGCCATCGTCGTCACCCACCTGGACACCGCCCGCACCGACTTCACCGAGCTCACCGCCGTCTGCGCCGGGCTCTTCGGCAGGGACGACCCCGACGCGGTCCTCCCCCTCTACCTTCCGGTGCGCGGCGCCGAGGGCGCCGACGGGCACGCGCCCGCGACCGGCCTGGTCGGCCTGCTCTCGGAGCGGATCTTCGACTACTCCTCGGGGGTGCGCCGGGAGGACCGGCCCGACGAGGCGCAGCGGGAGCTCATCGCGGAGGCCCGTGCCCGGCTCATCGAGGGGATCATCGCCGAGAGCGAGGACGAGACCCTCATGGACCGCTACCTCGGCGGCGAGGAGATCGACGTGAAGACCCTCGTCGACGACCTGGAGAAGGCGGTCGCCCGGGGCACCTTCCATCCGGTGCTCGCGGCCGCCCCCGCGGCCGACGGCGGGACGCAGGGCCTCGGCACCCTGGAGCTCCTGGAGCTGATCACCGGCGGCTTCCCCTCCCCGCTGGAGCACGAGGCGCCCGCGGTCACCACCCCCGACGGCCGCTCCCGGCCGGCGATCACCTGCGACCCTGACGGGCCGCTGGTCGCCGAGGTCGTCAAGACGGCCGCCGACCCCTACGTGGGCCGGATCTCCCTGGTCAGGGTCTTCTCCGGCACCCTGCGCCCCGACGAGACCGTGCACATCTCGGGTCACGGCCTCGCCGACCGGTCGCACGACGGTCAGGAACTCCACGAGGCGGACGAGCGGACCGGCGGGCTCACCTCCCCGTTCGGCCGGCAGCAGCGGCCGCTCGCGGAGTGCATCGCCGGGGACCTCGCCTGTGTCGCCCGGCTCGGCCGCGCGGAGACCGGTGACACCGTCTCCGCCAAGGACGATCCGCTCCTGATGGAGCCGTGGACCATGCCGGAGCCGCTGCTGCCGCTGGCCGTCCAGGCCCACGGCAAGGCCGACGAGGACCGGCTCTCGCAGGGCCTCTCCCGGCTGGTCGCCGAGGACCCGACGCTGCGGCTCGAACAGAACCAGGACACCCGGCAGGTGGTGCTGTGGTGTCTGGGCGAGGCCCATCAGGACGTCGCCCTGGAGCGGCTGCGCGGCCGGTACGGGGTGCAGGTCGACGCCGTGCCGTACAAGGTGGCGCTGCGCGAGACCTTCGGCGGCGCCGCATCGGGCCGGGGCCGGCACGTCAAGCAGTCCGGCGGCCACGGCCAGTACGCCATCTGCGAGATCGACGTGGAGCCGCTGCCGCCGGGCAGCGGCATCGAGTTCGTGGACAAGGTGGTCGGCGGCGCGGTGCCGCGCCAGTTCGTCCCGTCCGTGGAGAAGGGCGTACGGGCGCAGGCCGCGCGGGGGCTCGCCGCCGGGCATCCCCTCGTCGACATCCGGGTCACCCTGCGGGACGGCAAGGCCCACTCGGTGGACTCCTCCGACGCCGCGTTCCAGACGGCCGGGGCGCTGGCACTGCGCGAGGCGGCCGCCGAGGTGCCCGTCCACCTCCTGGAGCCGGTCGCCCAGGTCGAGGTCCTCGTCCCCGACGAGTACGTCGGCCCGGTCATGAGCGACCTGTCGGGACGGCGCGGCCGGGTCGTCGGCACCGACCAGGCGGGGCCGGGACGGACCGTGGTCCGGGCCGAGGTGCCGGAGATCGAGATCGGGCGGTACGCGATCGATCTGCGTTCGATCTCGCACGGCACCGGACGGTTCGACCGCACGTACGCCCGGCACGAGCCGATGCCTCCTCAGCTGGCGGAGAAGATCCGCGAACAGGCCGAAAAAGGCTCCTAGTTGACCGAGCGACAGGGGTGCACGTCCGCCCGGCGCGTGCCGGGCGGACGTCATTCGGTCGTCGACATCCACAGGCCGTGACGCATCGTGCCGTACCCGGTTACGCTGTGGTGCCCAGCTCAGAAGGTGTGCGGGGCACGGCAGTTGGGAACAGCCCGCACAGATACTCGCGCGCGATGGGGGCGGCAGTGGCGATCGACGGTTTCGGACCCGGGGCACAGATCCCCCTCCAGAGCACGGGAGGCGGCACGGGCGCGACGAACGCGCTCGCGTCCGCCGCGTACCGGGACAGTCCTCTGAAGACCATCCAGGACGCCGACAACGACCTCTACAAGACCACGGTCAAGGAGGGGAAGTGGGGGCTCTTCAGCCCCGACCTCGGCGAGGCCTTCTCCCGCGCGGTCCAGGTCCGGATGCTCGGCGGCGCCCGCAAGGCGCTGATCCAGTCCTTCGGGGCCGAACCGCAGCCGGTCGTGGAGCACTGCCTGGCCGCGACCCATCTGCGCAGGCAGCGGGACGTGAAGCTGACCCTGGTCACGTTCTTCTGCGGGGTCCTCTTCCTGCCGGGCCTGCTGCTGTGGCTCGGCGTCATCCAGCTCCGCCGCCTCGTCGCCGGCTCCGAGAACAAGCGCAACAGCGCCCTCGGCACCGCCCTCCTCTGGGCCGCCGGGATCTTCGCCGCGCTCGTCCTGCTCAAGCTGCCCTTCGACGGGATCCTGCCGAACTACCTGCGCGCCATGGTGGTGGCCCCGGTCGTAGGCTGGTTCCTCGCGAGCCGGATCTGCCTGAACGCCGCGATCGACCTGCGTGAGCGCTGGAGCGGTCTGCTCGGCGGCGGCGGGGTCGGCCCGCACGTCCCCAAGTCCGCCCCGCGGGACCCGGGCGAGAAGTCCGCCGAGGCGCTCCGGGTCAACCTGGAGAAGCTCTCCGCCGAGCAGCAGTCCAACATCGTCTTCTACGCCGGCACCAAGGGGATCCTCGGCCTGGGCACCCGCTGGGGCAGCTGGACGCTCGCCGAGGAGCTGGTCCCGCAGGCCGGCAAGGAGCTCCACGCCTTCCGCGCGTGGGACGTCGTCCGCAGGATCCACGACGAGCTGGCGCTCCTGGAGCGCGGCTCCCTGAAGACCGGCTTCCCCAAGCCGACGGTCAAGCACTGGATCGTGTCCCCGGTCGGCGAGGGCGCCGACGAGGTCAGCCGCCCCGAGGGCGACAACATCGTCCACTACCAGGTCAAGCCGCACGAGATACAGCGCATCTGCAACGACCAGCAGTTCGGCGCGGGCAACCGCCACTACCTCGGCGTGCAGTTCACCCTCTGGGACGGGAATCTCGTCCTCACCATGATGGTCACCGTCACCTCGCTCCACCACACGCTGCGGATCGAGGTCACCGGTCATGCGCTCGGCCCCGTCCACGGCCTCTTCACCACGAAGCCGAAGGCGAAGACCAAGGAGGTCTCCAAGACCGTCCGCTTCTGGGAGACGAAGGAGATCCAGCAGCCGCTCCTGACGACCAACGACATCGTCCGGCTCGCGGTGCGCGCCCCGCTCACCTGGTACCCGCCGGTCCTGGAGTTCCTCGGCGGCAAGATGAGCCTGCCCGAGCCGTTCGGTCTGCGGCACGTCTGGGCCGGGCCGCTCTGGAAGAACCGCTTCATGGCCGACGACGCCATCCGCATGGCCACGCCCGTGCTCCGCGCCGTGCACGCCGCGACGCTCAAGGTCCTCGACGAGCACAACGTGGAGACGGAGCGCTTCACCAACCGCTCGCTGGTGCTCAGCGGCGGCATCCAGGAGCCGGGTCCGAAGAAGGCCGACGTCTACGACGCCTGACCCGGGTCCGCCGCGCGGCTCAGGGGTCCAGCCGCGCGGCTCAGGGGTTTCAGAGGGCGGCTCAGGGTTTCAGAGGGTGGCCGGCCACGCGTCGGCCAGCATCTTCCGGGTGTCGGCGAGCAGCTGGGGCAGCACCTTGGTGTGCCCGACGACCGGCATGAAGTTGGTGTCCCCGCCCCAGCGCGGCACCACGTGCTGGTGCAGGTGGGCGGCGATGCCGGCGCCCGCGACGGCGCCCTGGTTCATGCCGATGTTGAAGCCGTGCGCGCCGGAGGCCGCCCGCAGCGCGACCATCGCGCGCTTGGTGAGGTCGGCGAGCTCGACGGTCTCGGCCTCGTCGAGGTCGGTGTAGTCGGCGACGTGACGGTACGGGACCACCATCAGGTGACCACCGTTGTACGGGTAGAGGTTGAGCACCGCGTACACGCTCCGGCCGCGCGCGATCACCAGGCCGTCCTCGTCCGACTTCGACGGAATCGCACAGAACGGACAGCCGTCCTCGGCCCCCGGCCCGGTCGGCTTGTTCTCGCCCTGGATGTACGCCATCCGGTGAGGCGTCCACAGGCGCTGGAACGCGTCCTGCGTCCCCACTCCGATCTGCTGCTCCGGCTCAGTCGTCATGCCCAGCAGCATATTGCGTCGCCCGTTCGGAACGTGTCGCCGGGGCGGAAGATCCTTGCAGGGGCCATGCTGATCGGATGAAGGACAGGCCGCCCGTTCCCCCGGGGCAGGAGCGCTGGGACCGTCGGATGGACGTCCCCCTGACGGTGACCTCCCTCGTCTTCCTCGGCAGCTACGCGATGCGGATCCTCGGCCGCGACCTGCCCGCCGGCTGGCACGACGTCTGCCTCGCCCTCCTGTTCTCCTCCTGGGCCGTGTTCGTCGTCGACTACGCGGTACGCCTCAGGCTGAGCGGTCTCGGCCCGCTGCGCTTCGTGCGCCGCCACTTCCTGGACACGGTGGTACTGATCCTGCCGCTGCTGCGGCCGCTGCGGGTGGTGACCGCGTACGACCGGGCCCAGCGCCGGAATCAGGAGCCCCGGCTCACTCTCTACGCCCGCGTCATGGCGTACGCGGGGCTCTCCGCGACGCTGCTCGGCTTCGCCGGCGCGCTCACCGTCTACGACGTCGAGTACGGCGCCCCGGGCGCGTCCATCGTCACCTTCGGCGACGCGGTGTGGTGGGCCTGCGCGACGCTGGCGACCGTCGGCTACGGGGACGTCGTGCCCGTGACACCGCTGGGCCGGCTGGTCGCGGTGGGCATGATGGCCTGCGGCCTGGCCCTGCTCGGCGCGGTGACGGGCTCGTTCTCGTCCTGGCTGATCCAGGTCTTCCGCCGGGAGGGCGAGGGCTGACGGGACCCGACGCACCAGGAGGCCCCCGGGGCGATCCCCGGGGGCCTCCTGACCGCGATACGCGTGCGTCAGACCTGGACGCGGTCCTCGACGACCTTGGCGAGCTTGGCGATCGCCTCGTCGACGGGGATGCCGTTCTCCTGCGAGCCGTCGCGGTAGCGGAAGGAGACGGCACCGGCGGCCATGTCCTCGTCACCAGCGATGATCATGAACGGCACCTTCTGCTTCTGCGCGTTCCGGATCTTCTTCTGCATGCGGTCGGAGGAGGAGTCGACCTCCACCCGAAGGCCCTGCTTCTTCGCCTTGGCGGCGAACTCGTGCAGGTAGTCGACGTGCGCGTCGCCGATCGGGATGCCGGTCGCCTGGACCGGCGCCAGCCACGGCGGCATCGCGCCCGCGTAGTGCTCGAGGAGCACGGCGAAGAACCGCTCGATCGAGCCGAACAGCGCGCGGTGGATCATGACCGGGCGCTGCTTGGTGCCGTCCGGGGAGGTGTACTCCAGGTCGAAGCGCTCCGGCAGGTTGAAGTCGAGCTGCACGGTCGACATCTGCCAGGTGCGGCCGATGGCGTCCCGCGCCTGCACCGAGATCTTCGGGCCGTAGAACGCGGCGCCGCCCGGGTCGGGGGTCAGCGGGAGGCCCTGCTTCTCGGCGACCTGCTGGAGGACCGCGGTGGCCTCCTCCCACACCTCGTCCGAGCCGACGAACTTCTCCGGGTCCTTGGTCGACAGCTCCAGGTAGAAGTCGGTCAGACCGTAGTCGCGGAGCAGGTTCAGCACGAAGGTGAGGGTGCGGTCCAGCTCGTCGGCCATCTGCTCGCGGGTGCAGTAGATGTGCGCGTCGTCCTGGGTGAAGCCGCGGGCCCGGGTCAGACCGTGGACGACGCCCGACTTCTCGTACCGGTACACGGTGCCGAACTCGAACAGGCGCAGCGGCAGCTCACGGTAGGAGCGTCCGCGCGCGTCGAAGATCAGGTTGTGCATCGGGCAGTTCATGGGCTTGAGGTAGTAGTCCACGCCCTCGTCGAGCTGCATGGGGGGGTACATGCCCTCGGCGTACCAGTCGAGGTGGCCCGACTTCTCGAACAGCTTGCCCTTGGTGGCGTGCGGCGAGTAGACGAACTCGTAGCCCTCCTCCTCGTGGCGCTTGCGCGAGTAGTCCTCCATGACCCGGCGGATGATGCCGCCCTTGGGGTGGAAGACGGCGAGGCCGGAGCCGATCTCGTCCGGGATCGAGAAGAGGTCGAGCTCGTTGCCCAGCTTGCGGTGGTCGCGCTTCTCGGCCTCGGCCAGGAAGTCGAGGTGCGCCTTCAGCTCGTCCTTCGACGGCCAGGCGGTGCCGTAGATGCGCTGGAGCATCGGGTTCTTCTCGCTGCCGCGCCAGTAGGCGGCCGCGTTGCGCATCAGCTTGAACGCCGGGATGTTCCGGGTGGTCGGCAGGTGCGGACCGCGACAGAGGTCCTTCCAGCACAGGTCGCCGGTCTTGGCGTCGAGGTTGTCGTAGATGGTCAGCTCGCCGCCGCCCACCTCGACGCTCGCGCCGTCGTCGGTCGACGCGGAGCCCTTGATGCCGATGAGCTCCAGCTTGTACGGCTCGTCCGCCAGCTCCTCGCGGGCGGCCTCATCGGTCACCACGCGGCGGGCGAAGCGCTGGCCGCGCTTCTGGATCTCCTGCATCTTCTTCTCGATGACCTTGAGGTCCTCGGGGGTGAAGGGCTTCTCGACGTCGAAGTCGTAGTAGAAGCCGTCCCGGACCGGCGGGCCGATGCCCAGCTTGGCCTCGGGGAAGAGCTCCTGCACGGCCTGGGCCATGACGTGCGCGGTCGAGTGGCGCAGGATGTCGAGACCGTCCGGGGAGGAGATCTCGACGCCCTCGACGACATCGCCGTCGGCGAGCTCGTACGACAGGTCCTTCAGTTCGCCGCCCACGCGGGCGGCGATGACGGTGCGGTCGTCGGCGAACAGGGCGCCGGCGGTGGTGCCCGCGCTCACCGCCCTCTCCTCTGCCTCCGAGGCGGACTGGACGGTCACACGGACATCAGACACGGGTACTCCATACATAAGGGCGCTGGCAGACACGAGGTGCCGGCGCCGGCGACGCGCGGCAGAGACGAGGTGCCGCGTCGCCACCGATCTTACCGACCGGTTCGCACCGCCCGCGAAAGGGTTTCCCGGGGCGCCGCCCCGCGAAGGGGTTTCCCGGGGCGCCGCCTCGCGAAGGGGTTTCCCGGGGCGCCACCCCCGCCCTACTCCTCCTCGGGCCCGCACGCCTCCTCGAAGAAGTCGAGGTTCTCGTGGAGCGCCTTGAGCAGCCGGTCCCGTTCCGTCTCGTCGACCTGGACGGGGACGACCCCGGAGGCGTCGGTGAGGCGGCGGAACCCGCCACGGCTCTCCAGGCGCCCCACGACCCGGATCGGGAGGCCGACGAGGTGGGCGTGGCCGGCCGTGCGGTACGCCTCCTCGTCGAGGGCCACCCGGACGTGCGGGACCTCCGCCCCGCCGAGCACCCGGAGCCGTACGATCCCCTCGCCGCGCGGCCCGGAGCGGCGCATGCGGACGACGGCGCCGGTGAGCCGGACCGGCACGGAGGGCTCGTCGGTGAGGTAGCGGGCGCTCGCCTCCCGCAGCGCGGGCAGGTCCCCGGGCGAGAACTCGACCGGTTCGGGCCGGGCCGCGCACCCCTCGGGCGCCCCCGCGGCCGGGGCCCACTCCAGGGCGATGCGGGCGCCCTCGGTGCCCCGGACGAGGGCGACGAGCGCCTCGGTGAGCTCCCGGCTGACGCCGGCCTCGACGGCGGTGTCGAAGGCCTCCATGCCCCCCGTGGCCCGCTGGTAGTCGGTGGCCTCACGGGCGGCGTGCAGCGCGTGGTAGAGCCGGACGGCGATCGGGCGCCCCGGTTCGACCGGCAGGAAGGCGGTGAGGCCGCGCCCGCCGGGCGCCGCGCCGACGACGACGGTCTCCAGGGAGGTCTGGGCGGCGCGCCGGTGGCGGGCGCCGTAGTAGCCGGCCCGGCCGCGCACGGCGAGGGCGCCGGCGAGGAGGAGCTGGCGGGCGGCGGACCTGAGCTGCTCCTGCACCGTCCAGGGGACGGTGCCGGCCGGGCCCGGGGGCACGTCGCGCCACCAGCGGATCTCGTCGCTGGGTACGGAGAGGCCGGTGAGGACCTCGCGGGCGGAGGGCGTGGCGCTGCGGGCGAGGGCGGTGAGCGCCTCGCCGAGCAGGTCCTCGCAGTCCGGGAAGGCGCGGCTCTCCGGGACGAGGAGGCTCGTGCCGGCGCCGGTGCCGGGCGGCGTCCAGCGGCTGTAGCGGCCGACGGCGCCCCCTCGGCGGCGCCAGCCGTGGCGGGCGAGCAGGGCGCCGAGGACCCGGGGGTCGACCCTGCCCGGATCGGGTGTGCCCTGGGCGTCGGCCCAGGGCCCGATGGGCGGGGCGGGGATTCCGGTCCAGGGCCCGGGCGTCTCGCCGGGCGCGGGATGGGGCCGGTAGGGCGGGGGGACGGGGCCGCGCCCGGCCCCGTCCCCCTCGTCCCCGAACCTCGGTTCGTCGATCGGTCGGTGCATCAAGGTCTCCCTCCCACCCCGACCCGGGTCATGATCTCGCAGAGCGCCCGGTCGTCGAAGATCCGTGTCGTCGGGATGCGCACGGTGGTCCGGCGCCGTCCCGTGACCGGGTGTCCGGCCAGGTTGATCCAGTAGCAGCAGTGCCGCAGGTCGAGCCGGTCGTGGCCCGCTCTCAGCCAGTCCTCCTGCGCCCTCGGGACGAGCATCACCACCAGGATCTTGTGCACGGACACCGGCGTCCGGGCGAGTTTCACCAGGTGGTCGTTGTCGAGGGTGAAGGAGAAGGCCGTGGACGCGCTCCCCGGCGCGCGCGGCGGTATCTGGTAGGTGCACTTGAGCTGCACCTTGATGGTCACTTCGTCGTCGACGGTGTGCCCGGGAGCGCTGTGGCTCACGTGCCAGTCGATGCCGTTGTCCGGAAAGGGCTGGGACAGCGAGCAGCCGGCCGCGGCGGCGACGGCGTGCAGGTATCCCACCTGAAGGGTCTCCATGCAGGCGGTGGTGGCGAGTGAGCCGCGTGTCGGTGCCACCCGCTGGGGCGGCAGCCCTCCCGACTCGGGCTGGGCGAGCGCCATGTCAGTGTTCCTTCCCCGTCCCTTGTGTTGTGACCGGTCCGCGTACGACGCAAACAGTCCGGGTATCACCGTTTCGGGGCAGGGGGTTGGCCATCTGCCGCACGTGTGCAGGGAGTTCGGGGATGTCGATGCACTGGTACGAAGGGCCCCTGGCCGCTTTCGACACGGAGACCACAGGAGTTGACGTCGAGGAGGACCGGATCGTCTCGGCCGCCCTCGTCGTCCAGGACACGGAGGGGGCGCGTCCGCGGGTGACGCGCTGGCTGGTCAACCCCGGCATACCGGTGCCGGAGGGGGCCACGGCCGTCCACGGGCTGACGGACGATCACCTCCAGCGGAACGGCCGGTGGCCGGCCCCGGTGATGGAGGAGCTGGCGCGCGCGCTGGCCGAGCAGTCGGCGGCGGGGCGGCCGCTGGTGGTGATGAACGCCCCGTTCGACCTGACGATCCTGGACCGGGAGCTGCGCCGGCACCGGGCCTCGTCGCTGGGGAACTACACGGCGGGCAGCCCGCTGACCGTGCTCGACCCACGGGTCCTGGACAAGCACCTGGACCGCTACCGCAAGGGCCGCAGGACGCTGACGGACCTGTGCGCCCACTACGAGGTGGAGCTGGCCGGAGCGCACGACGCGGCGGCGGACGCGGCGGCCGCGATGGATGTCGTACGGGCTGTGGCGCGGCGCTTCTCGTCCCGTCTGGAGCGGCTGACACCGGCGGAGCTCCACACGCTCCAGGCGGTGTGGCACGCGGCGCAGGCGCGGGGGCTCCAGGCCTGGTTCACCCGGCAGGGGACGCCGGAGACGGTGGACCCGGCGTGGCCGCTGCGGCCGGAACTGCGCACGGCGGCGTGACCACATGACAGAGGCCGGTCCGTCTTTCGACGGACCGGCCTCTACCCGGTGGGCGATACTGGGATCGAACCAGTGACCCCTTCGGTGTGAACGAAGTGCTCTCCCGCTGAGCTAATCGCCCGGGAACGGGTTGAACCATACAGGCCTTCGCGCCTCCGGTTCAAACCGCGCGCAGGCGGGCCGCGAGTCCCCGCCGTCCGCCGCGCATCATCAGGGCGTGGTTGGCGCGGAAGAAGGGCCGCCCGGGGACCGCGAGGGCCCGCAGCAGCAGGGCCCGGACCTCGACCTCCTGCTCGTACAGGACGTGGGTGCCGCCCCCTTCCGGGGTGAGGGTCCAGCGGGCCCAGCCCTCCAGGTCCCCGCCGAGGCCGACCTCCAGGACGCGGGCAGCCGGGTCCCGGCGCAGCGCCGAGGCGGTGACGACGAGGTCGTACGGCAGGAGGGAACGGAAGCGGGCGGTGCCGGTGGTGTCGTCGAGGGGGACGACCTCGCGGACCTGCGGCCACCAGCGGGGGTACTCCTCCGCCCGTTCGAGGACCGCGTAGACGGCGTCGGGCGGGGCGGCGAGCCGCCAGTCGCAGCGGAAGCGGTACCGGCACCAGTCCATGCCCCCAGTGTGGGCGTACTCAGGCGGGAATCTGAGTACCGGGACGCATTCCCGCCGGCGGTGGCCGGAGCCACACTCCGGGTATGGACAACTCCCTGCCGCCCGCGGACGAGCTGGTGCTCGTCGACCGCGAGCTGGCGCAACTCGACGCGCGCCGGTCCCAGTTGCTGGCCCGCCGCGCCTGGCTGGTCCAGGTGCTGTACCCGCCGCTCGCGGCGGCCCCGCTCCGCCCGCGTCCGCCGGTCGCGGACTCGACGCCCCACAGCGCGCAGAACGTGCTGCTGACGCTCGGCGGCACGCTGCTGACGATCGCGGCGGTCGCCTTCACCCTGGTGAGCTGGGGCTCGATGGGCATCGGCGCCCGCGCGACGGTGCTGGCCGTGGTGACCGGCGCGGCGCTCGCGGCGCCGGTGGCGCTGCTGCGCCGGGGTCTGGTGTCGACGGCCGAGTCGGTGGCGGCGCTGGGTCTGGTCCTGACGGTGCTGGACGCGTACGCGCTGCACCGGGTGGCGCTCGCGGAGACGGACGGCCTCGGGTACACGGCGGTGGCGTCGGCGGTCCTCGCGGGGGTGTGGACGGCGTACGGCTCGGCGCTGTCCCGGCTGCGGATCCCGCTGCCGGTCGCCGTGGTCGCGGCGCAGCTGCCGCTGCCGGTGGGTGTCCTCGCGGCCGGCGGCGGGTCGACGGCCTTCGCGTGGGCGGCGCTGGTCACGGCGACCGCGGATGCCGCGGTCGTGCTGTGGACCCGCCCCGCGGCGGTCCGGATCACGGCGGGCACCGCCGCGGCCGCGCTGGGCGGCTGGGCGCTGCTGACGGGCGGCTGGCTCTCCCTGGTCTCCCCGTGGAGCGGCGCTCCGCTCCTCCTCGCGGGTGCGGCGGTGGCTCTGTACGCGGCCTGGCGCGCTCCCGCGTTCGCGGTGGCGGCTTCGGCGCTCGCGGGCCTGGCGGCCCTGACGGCCGCCGGCGGCCTCCTGCGCACGGCGCTCCCCGCGGACTGGGCGGTGCCGGGCTACGACCTGTGCGCGCTGGCCCTCGCCTCGGTGTGGCGGTGGGGCGGGCGCGGTTCCGAGCTGTCGGGCTCGGCGGGCTGGGCGGGCGAGGCGGGCGAGGGTTCCGGGGCTCCGGTCACGACCGTCCCGGCCGGAAGCCCTTCCGGGGCGTCGGGCGCGGGCGGCGCCGGTGCAGGTGTCCGGGTGCCGCGCGGCATCCGGCTCGGCCTCGCCGGCGCGGGCGCCGGTGTAGCGGCGCTCGGGGTCGTGTGGGCGCTGCCGCCGGCGGTGGCGGGGCTCCTCGGGCCGGTGGCGCGGACGACGGACGTCTGGTCGGGCGAGCACGCCGCGCGTGACCTGACCTCGTACCCGGCGACGGCCGTCCTGGTCCTGGCGGTGGCCGTGGCGGCTCTCGCGGCCCTCCCCCGGCTCTGGGCCCGGTGCGGGGCGCTCGCCCTGGCCTGGGCGCTGCTCACGGCCCTGCCGGTCTCGTCCGGCCTCCCGTACGCGGCGACGCTCGCCCTCCAGCTGGTCACGACGGCGGCGGCCCTCGGGCTCGCGGTCCGCCCGGGCCCGCTGACGCGCGGCCTGCGCGCGGCCACCGCTCCGGCCGGACAGCCGGGCACGGGCACACCGGAGACCGGCGGCTCGGCCACGCCCCAGGAGTCGGAACCCACGGCCCCTCCCGCCACACCTGCGCCTGCCACGCCCGCGGCCCCGGCCGGCGCCCCCTCCGGGCCGGCGGCCCACGGGCCCGGGACCCCCTGGCACGCGTGGGCGCCGCGCCCGCAGGCGCCTCCCCGGGAGCCCGCGACCGTTCTCGGCCGGCTCGCGTACACCGGCGGTCTCGCGTCCGCCGTGAGCGCCGTCGCCCTGGCCCTGGACGTCCGGGGGGCCACCTTCACCGCGCTCGCTGCGGTCCTCGCGCTCCTCACGGGCGTCGCGGTCCTCGGCACGGGCGCGCGCCGTGTGGCCTCCGCCTGCGGAGCCGTGCTCGCGGCGACGGGGCTCGTGTTCGCGGTGGCGGCCGCGGGCGGGTTCGAGGACCACTGGACGGCGCTCGCACTGCTGCTCGTCCCGGCGGCGACCGCGGCCGTCGGCGCCAGGGCGCCGCGCCCGGTGGCCCTGGCGGTCGAGATCACGGGCGGGGCCGTGGGGCTGCTCGCCCTCGGGTTCACCGCGTCCCGGCCCGCCTTCCTCGCGCTCGCGCTGGCCCTGGGCGGGGTGATCGCAGCGGCGACGGCGGTGCGGCCCGAGCGGCGGCGGTTCGCCTCGTGGACGGCGGCGGTGCTGTTCCTGCTGGCCACCTGGGTGCGGCTCGCGGTCTGGGACGTGACGACCCCGGAGGCGTACACGCTCCCGGTGACGGTGCCGGCGCTGGCCTTCGGGTTCCTGCGGCGGCGCCGGGACCCGGAGGCCTCGTCCTGGACGGCGTACGGCCCCGGTCTCGCGGTGACGCTGCTGCCGAGCCTGTGCGCGGCCTGGACGGACCCGGAGTGGGCCCGCCCGCTGGCCCTGGGGGTCGCGGCGCTCGTGGTGACGCTGCTCGGCGCCCGCTTCCGGCTCCAGGCGCTGCTGCTCCTCGGCGGCACGGTGCTCGCGATGGACGGGCTGCACGAGCTGGCGCCGTACGTGGTGCAGGCGGTCGGCGCGCTGCCGCGCTGGCTGCCGCCGGCCCTGGCGGGGCTGCTGCTGCTCGCGGTGGGCGCCACGTACGAGCAGCGGCGGCGGGACGCCAGGCGCCTGCGGGAGCGGCTCGCGCGGATGCGGTGAGACGCCGAAGGCCCGGAGACGGTGTTCCGTCTCCGGGCCTTCGATCCGGGTGGTGGGCGATACTGGGTTCGAACCAGTGACCCCTTCGGTGTGAACGAAGTGCTCTCCCACTGAGCTAATCGCCCGGGCGCACCGCAAACATTACCCCATGTCAGCGGGGCTCCCGAACCATCGGATGATCACTCGTCGATCTTCCACGGCATGACGAAGCCGAACTTCCAGAGGTAGACCCCGAGGAGTGCGGCGATGATCACCAGACCGATGGTGGTGAGGATGATGTTCCGGCGGCGGACCTTGGGGTCGAGGGCGCGCTGGGCGGCCTCCGTGACCTTGCGCTTGGTCCAGCGGAGCACGAGCTGGGCCCAGACGAACTCGGTCGCCCAGATCGCCATGCCGCCGAAGATGACCAGCCAGCCGGGCCCGGGGAGCGGCAGCATCACCACTCCGGCGCCGACCACGGCGAGTCCCACGATGAAGACGCCGACCTGCCAGCTCAGATGCAGGCCCCGGCGGGACTTGATGAACTCCGGTGCGCGGGATCCCAGTTCGGCCTCCTGGCCGCCTGCGGACTCCCCGGTGCGCTCGTCACTCTCCGCATTCATGGTCCCCAACCTACCGGACGGGGAGCCCCCACCGGAATGGCGGTATTACCGCAGGTCACACGCGCCCATACGAGCTACCTGAACGATCACAAAACCGACAGAGGGGTTTACAACGGCACCGTAGGTGGCATGTCGATTTCGCCGACGTGCGAATCCCCGAGCGCACACTGAGCGAAAGGCCCTGGCGCTTATGAACACCACGGTCAGCTGCGAGCTGCACCTGCGCCTCGTTGTGTCGAGCGAGTCCTCACTGCCTGTACCCGCGGGCCTGCGGTATGACACGGCCGATCCGTATGCCGTGCACGCCACCTTCCACACCGGAGCCGAAGAGACGGTCGAGTGGGTCTTCGCCCGCGACCTTCTCGCCGAGGGGCTGCACCGGCCCACCGGCACGGGCGACGTCCGCGTCTGGCCATCCCGTAGTCACGGTCAGGGAGTCGTCTGCATCGCGTTGAGTTCTCCCGAGGGAGAAGCCCTGCTCGAGGCCCCGGCGAGGGCCCTGGAGTCGTTCCTGAAGAGGACCGACGCCGCGGTGCCACCGGGCACCGAGCACCGGCACTTCGATCTCGACACCGAGCTCTCCCACATCCTGGCCGACAGCTGAGCCAGGCCGAGAGCCGCACGGCGCCGTCCGACTCGGGGAGACGGCGCCGCGCGGTCAGTCACATAGGCACGAGATCCGGCGCTCCCACCGCGCAGCCGGCGCGGTGGTGGGCGCCGGTGTCGTTTTCCGGGGCGCGCTAAAGTCAGCGCCATTCCGCGGGCACCCGCACGCGGCCGGCCAGGGAGCGAATCGTGCTGATCCCCCACGACACCCGGATCGCCCTCGACACCGTCGTCGATCTGATGAACACCGCGCCCCAGGGCGAGCGCGCCGACGAGCTCTCGGACCTCCACGAGCTCCACGACTTCCTGGACGCGCACAAGGTCAGCGGCGTGGGCGAGCTCGGGTCCGACGACCTGCGCGCGGTGCGCGAGGTGCGCGAGAAGTTCGCGGCGGTCTTCTCCGCGCCCGAGGCGCGGATCGCCGCCCCGCTGATCAACCAGCTGGTGGCGGGCGCGGGCACCACCCCCCAGCTCACCGACCACGACGGCTACGACTGGCACGTGCACTACTTCGCGCCGGGCGCCTCGGTGGCGGACCACCTCGCGGCCGACTGTGGCATGGCCCTCGCGTTCATCGTGGTGGCGGGCGAGCAGGAGCGGCTGCGGCGCTGCGAGGCGCCGGACTGCGGCCGGGCCTTCGTCGACCTCTCGCGCAACCGCTCCCGCCGCTACTGCGACAGCCGCACCTGCGGCAACCGTCTGCACGTGGCCGCGTACCGGGCGCGCCGCAAGGAAGCCGCGGGCTGACCGCCCCCGCCGCGGGCCGGACCCGAGGGTCGGGCCGAGGCCGAGGTCCGGGCCCGGGCGGGTCAGAGTACGAAGAGATCGTGCACCGCGGCCATCAGCAGCAGACAGCCGATCACCCCGAGGAAGATCATCAGCGGCGGCTGGGAGAGCGCGAACAGGCAGCCTCGCGGCTCTTCGGCGGGGGCGTCGGTGGCGGCGGGCACGGGCTCCCGCGAGGTATCCAGCATCTCGGGGGGATGATGACGCACCCCCGGCCCGCCGAATCCCGCAACACGCCCCAGCGCGGGGGCCGTTCACCCCTTCCCGTGGATCACGGAACGGGGACGGACACCGGAATCGCCAGAAGTGATCAGATTCCGTGCTTCTTCAGAATCGCCTCGATGTCGCTGAAGTCCTCACCGGCGGGCCGGCCGGCCTGCGGCTTCGCCGGCACGGCACGCGAGGGCGCCGACGCGGCCGGGGCCACGGCTCTCGGCCCCGCTCCCCCGGTGGTCACCTCACGGCCGGCCCTGCGCCGCTCCACGGCCCTCGTGGACAGGAAGAGCAGGCAGGCGACGCCGAGCACGCCGAAGCCCGCCCAGGCCACCGGGCTGAAGGCCGTGTCGACGAGCCATTGGACCGCGCCCGTCATCACCAGGCCGAGCGGCACCAGGGCGTAGGCAGCGATCCGGGCGGCCGACAGGAACTTCTTCCGGTACGCCGAAATCGCGGCGATGCCCAGGCCCGCCGCGGACACCGCGGAACAGATGGTCTCGGCGAGCATGCGATCCTCCAGGTGCCGGGCGATACGTCCCTTCCATCCTGCACCGCCGGACCCGTCCGCGGCCATGCTCACGGGCCCGTCTCAGGGAGATCTCCGGGTCGACCCGGCCGGGATCTCCTCCCCAGGTCCCGGTGAGGGAGACTGCTGTCATGAACGACTCCACCACCGCACCCGCCTCCCCCGTCGTCCTGGAGGCGTGGTTCGACCTCCAGTGCCCCGACTGCTTCCAGGCCCTCGACGACGTCCGCGCGCTCCGCGAGAAGTACGGCGACGGGCTCGACGTACAGCTGCGCCACTTCCCGCTGGCCAAGCACAAGCACGCGTACGCCGCCGCCCAGGCCGCCGAGGAGGCCGTCGAGCAGGGCAAGGGCTGGGCGTACGCGGAGGCACTCCTCGCCAGGACCGCCGAGCTCGGCGAGCGGGGCGAGCCGGTCCTCCTGGAGGTCGCGACGGAACTGGGCCTGGACGCCGAGGAGTTCGACACGGCCCTGATCGACGGCCGGCACCTGCTGACCGTGGACGCCGACGAGGCCGAGGGCAAGGCGATCAAGGTCACGGGCACCCCGACCTACGTCGTCGGCGGCGAGCGCCTGGACGGCGGCCAGAGCCAGGACGGCCTGCGGGAGCGGATCGAGGAGATCACCGACCGGCTGCTGGCGGACCGGTAGCCGTCAGAGCAGCGGCTTCGCGCTGTTGAGGAGCGTCGTGCGGTAGCCGAGCGACTCGTAGAGCCGGATCGCCGGGGTGTTGCCCGCGAACACGTGGAGTTCGATCAGGCTCTCCCCGGCAGCCAGGGCGATGTGCTCGGCGAGCAGCATGAGGCCCCGGCCGTACCCCTTCCCGCGCTGCTCCTCGACGACCTCGATCTCGAAGACGAAGCCCGTGCCCTTGCCGGGCTCGCGCTCGAGGTGGCCCACCCACAGGAAACCGACGACCTGCCCGTCGCGCACGGCGACGGACACGGCGACGCCCGGGGTCGCGAGGCCCTGCGGGAGGAAGCGGCGGTTGCTGTCCTCTGCCTTGGCGAGGGCCTGGTCCTCCGGGACGCCCCGGTCGATCCAGCTCTGCGCGAAGGCGGCCCGGGCCTTCGCGGACCACTCCTCGAACTCCGCCTCGGTCATCGGGCGGTGCCCGAAGCCCTCCGGCAGCCGCGGCGCCTCGGCCGGCAGCTCCTTGACCATGTTGCGACTGCGCTCGGTGTACCCGAGCGCGCGGGCCATCCGGACCGCGGCCTCCGCATCGGCGGGCACCGAGATCTGCACCTCGCCGCAGCCCCAGCCGCGCAGCACCTCCTCCGCGGCGAGCGCCGCCACGGTGCCCCGGCCCCGGCCCCGGTCGGGCTCTTCGACCCGGAGCCCCTCGATCAGGCCGGAGGCCGTACCGAAGGCCTGATCGGTGGCGAGGTGGACGGAGCCGACCCGGCGGCTGTTCACACAGATGTCGAACGTGCGGGAACGGCCGCCGTCGGCGGACTGCTGAAGCGGCTCGGTCGGCCGCAGAGTGGTGGTCATCATGGCTGTTCTACCCACGCCGGAGCCGTCCGTCATCCCGATTTACGCGAGCGCGGGGTCCCGGTCCGCGGCCGCGCGCTCGTCGAAGATCCGCATCGCCTTGGCGGTGACGGGGCCGGGAGCGTCCGTGAGGTCACGGCCGTCGACCCGGTGCACGGCCTGGACGTCGCGCAGGGTCGAGGTCAGGAAGATCTCGTCGGCGCGGCCCAGCACGTCCAGCGGCAGGTCGGTCTCCTCGGCTCCGGTCCACTCCACGGCGAGCGCGCGCGTGATGCCCGCGAGGCAGCCGGAGGAGACGGGCGGGGTGAGGATCGTGCCGTCGACGACGACGAAGACGTTGGAGCCGGTGCCCTCGCAGAGCTGCCCGACGGTGTTGGCGAAGAGCGCCTCGGAGGCCCCCCGCTCGCGCGCCCGGGCGAGGGCGACGACGTTCTCGGCGTACGAGGTGGTCTTGAGGCCCGTGAGCGCGCCGCGTTCGTTGCGCGTCCAGGGGACGGTGATCACGGCGGTGGCGTCGGGGCGGCGCCCGGTCTCGCCGAGGGCGACGACCAGGCTGGCCCCGGCGTCGCCGCGCTCCGAGCCGAGCGGGGAGAGACCGCCGGTGTACGTGATGCGGAGCCGGCCGAGCTCCATCGGGTTCGCCTCCAGGACGGCGGCGCAGGCGCGGCGGACCTCGTCGAGGTCCGGGTCGGGCAGGCCGAGGCCACGGGCGGAGCGGGTGAGGCGCTCCAGGTGCAGGGTGAGAGCAAACGTTTCGCCGCGCTCCGCCTTCACCGTCTCGAAGATGCCGTCGCCGACGGTCAGTCCGTGGTCCAGGACGGAGACCCGGGCGGTCTCCGCGTCGTGCAGCCCGCCGTTGACCCAGAGTTTCATCGAGAAATGGCCTTTCCGCTCGCCTCACGGGCGCCAGACTCGTGGGCGCCCGATGACTCGTAGGCGCCCGACGCTATCGCGACGAGCCGGCCCGCCTTCAGCTCGGTCTCCTCCCACTCGCGCTCCGGGTCGGAGCCCCAGGTGATCCCGGCGCCGGTGCCGAAGCGGAGCACGCCCTCGGGGCGGTCGATCCAGAAGGTGCGTATGCCGACGGCCAGCTCGGCGGTGCCCGCGTCCGCGTCGACCCAGCCGATGCCTCCGCAGTACGGGCCCCGGGGCTCGGTCTCCAGTGCCTCGATGATCCGCAGCGCGCTGGACTTGGGCGCACCGGTCACGGAGCCGGGCGGGAACGTGGCGTCGAGCAGCTCGGGCCAGCCGGCGTCCTCGCGCAGGAGTCCGGTCACCGTGGAGACGAGGTGGACCAGGCCGGGGTGCTCCTCCACGGCGCAGAGCTCGGGGACGGCGACGGTGCCGGTCTCGCTGACGCGGCCCAGGTCGTTGCGGACCAGGTCGACGATCATCACGTTCTCCGCGTGGTCCTTGGGGAGGAGGTCGGCGGCGGTGCGGCCGGTGCCCTTGATGGGCCCGGAGGAGATGAGGGCCCCTTTCCTGCGCAGGTAGAGCTCGGGGGACGCCGTGGCGATCTCCACGCCGTGGGCGGGCAGGCGGATCGTTCCGGCATAGGGGGCGGGGTTGCCCCGGGCCAGGAGGGCGGTGAGGGCGTCGACGTCGGCGGCGGCCGGGTCCGGCAGCGGCGCGGTCAGCACCCGGCAGAGGTTCGCCTGGTAGACCTCGCCGCGCGCGATGTGCTCGCGCACGCGCCGTACGGCCGCGGTGTACGCGGTGCGGTCGAGCGAGGACGTCCAGTCACCGGGGGCGGGACCGCGCCAGGCGCCCGGGACGGGCGCGGGGACCGGTTCGGGCCGGACGTCCCCGAAGCGCGCGCAGGTGAGGCGCCCTTCGAAGTCCGCGCAGACGGCCCAGAAGCCTGCGGAGTCCAGTGCCCCGGGGTCGTGGGTGACGTCCCGGAGATCGGTCGCGACGAGGCCGCCGAAGCGGGCCAGGGGAGCAAGGTCGTGCACGCATCGAGTCTAGGTCGGGCGGAGGGGGAGCACGGGGTCGTGCGGGGAGGGGCCGCGGGAGGCGCACGGGGCGGGGGCTCCCCGCCACCCCGGGGACACGGCGAGTGAACGGCCACGCGAACCCTCCGGGAGGTCCGGCAGGGCACCCGGAAGGGCGTGCAGGTCAGCACGCTGCGGAAACGCGTTTTTGTACTGGCCCAGGAATCCGCTAGAGTTCAACACGTCGCCGGGACGCGCAAGCGGAACGGAAACGACAAGCGGACGTAGCTCAGTTGGTAGAGCACCACCTTGCCAAGGTGGATGTCGCGAGTTCGAGTCTCGTCGTCCGCTCGATGTGGGGGATCTTCCCGAACCCCCGTATTCACTCCTGGTGGAGTGGCCGAGAGGCGAGGCAACGGCCTGCAAAGCCGTCTACACGGGTTCAAATCCCGTCTCCACCTCCAAGGACGATTAGCTCAGCGGGAGAGCGCTTCCCTGACACGGAAGAGGTCACTGGTTCAATCCCAGTATCGTCCACTGGATCTTCGGATCCCGGATCTCCGGATCCCCCGCGCGATTAGCTCAGCGGGAGAGCGCTTCCCTGACACGGAAGAGGTCACTGGTTCAATCCCAGTATCGCGCACCACACTTCACGCGCCCTTCGGGTGCGCCCGCGCGATTAGCTCAGCGGGAGAGCGCTTCCCTGACACGGAAGAGGTCACTGGTTCAATCCCAGTATCGCGCACACAGTACGAGCACCCCTCGGGTGTACCCGCGCGATTAGCTCAGCGGGAGAGCGCTTCCCTGACACGGAAGAGGTCACTGGTTCAATCCCAGTATCGCGCACCACAAGGAAGCCCCCGGTCGCCTCTCGCGACCGGGGGCTTCTTCGTGCCCCGGTTCGTACCCCGGCCGCGACCGGGGTACGGAAGGTCAGGAGGAGAAGAGCATCCGCCCGAAGCCGCCCTTGCGGTAGTGGCCACCGTGGTGACCGCCGTGGTGGCCGCCCTGGTGCGGGGCGCCCCACGCGGGAGCGGCGGGAGCGGCCTGCGCCGGGTAGGCCGGCGGGGCGGGCGGGGCCTGCTGGACCCACTGGGACTCCAGGCGGGTCAGGGCCTCCAGCTCGCCGTAGTCCAGGAATATGCCCCGGCAACCGCTGCACTGCTCGATCTGGACGCCGTTGCGGTTGTACGTGTGCATGGCCGCATGGCACTTGGGACACTGCATGCTCGGCTCAACTCCCTGACATTGCCGTTCGAATGGTGGCTTCACCTTATGTGGACGCCGGAAGGGCCTACCCGGTTCGGTGTCCGGCGATGCGGGCGCAGGTGTCGATCATCACTTCCTCGACCTCGTCGAGCGGGCGCGCCCCGGCCGTGGACTTGGCGAGGGCCAGCGCGGCGGTCTGGACCGTCAGGGCCCGCGCGGGCACGTCGAGTCGGCCCCACGGATCGGTGTCCACGGCGGGACCGCCGGCGTCCTGGTACGCGCCGAGGAACCGCGACCAGATCTCGGGCGGCAGGATCCCGGCGGCGAACCAGGCGGCGGGCCGGGCCAGGTCCCAGGCGGGGTCGCCCAGGCCGAGGTCGTCGACGTCGATGAGCCGCCAGGGCGCGCGGGCCCCGGCGCGGGGGGCGCGGACCAGCTGGCCGAGGTGGAAGTCTCCGTGGCAGAGGAACCGGTGGTCCCTCGCGGAGTCTTCCGGGACCGTCCGCCAGGCGTCCAGGACCGTGGCCGTCGCCGGGTGGTCCGGAGCCGTACGCCGCATCCGGTCCACGGCCAGGGCCACCTTCAGCGGGGCCCGCATGTCCGGCAGCCGGTCGCGGTGGCCGGGCGGGGGCGGGGTGCGGTGCAGCAGGGCGAGGAGTCGCGCCGCCTCCTCCCACGGTGCGGCGTCGGGGTCCGCCGGGTCGACGGGCGGGCCGTACGGCCACACCGTGACCGGGCGGCCGTCGAGCGCCTCGGGTGAGGACCGGGGCGGCGGGAGGGGCGGCAGGAGGACTCCGGCGACGTCCCGGTGCGCGGCCAGCGCGAGCCGTACGCGGTGGGCCTCCGGGTCCGTGCCGGGCGCGTGCGCCTTCACGACCAGGTCCCCGTGCCGTACGACGGTCCCGTCGTCCCGGTCCGCCAGCACGCCGACGAGCTCGCCCGCGCAGCGGCAGGGGTCCTCGGCGGGGTGCGCTGCCGCGTGGGCCAGGGCCGTCAGACCGTGGAGCGCGGGGGGCGGGGCGGGGGGTGTCAGGGGTGCTGGGTCCACCCCCGGAGCGTACGGGGTGTCCGGGCCGCCGGGACGGGCCCCGGGAATGCGCGAGGGCCGGTCAGCTCCCCAGCTGACCGGCCCCACGCTGCCGTCCGTCGCACCCCCGTCCCCACGGGGTTGATGGCCGGATGTCCCGACCCGGGCCGCTCTCCCGGGTCCGGGGCGCCTCTCAGCGCCCCAGCATCACGCCCACGGACGACGCCTGTGTGACCACCGCTTCCCAGCCGCCGAAGACGACCACGAGCAGGGCCGCGAGAGGGAGGACCATGGCGGTGGCCACCAGGGGGTGACGGCGGCTCGAAGGCCGGGGGGTCGTCCGGTGTGCCGTGTAGGCCATGGTTCCTCTCCTGTCGTGTCCGGCGCGGCGGGTGCGTGACCTCGGGGGACGAGTGCTGCACCCGCCGCTTGACCTCAACACTAGGGAGCGGGGAGCGCCGGGGCGTCATGCCCGCGTATCGACTTCCGGGCCTCCCGGAGGATGACGCCCGCCCGTGCGGCGTACTCCCCTGGGTGGAGACGGGGGTCCGGAAGCCGGGGTCTTCCCGGAGGGGTCGCCCCGAGGGGCGCCGGAAGGGGTGCCTCCGTGTGACTTCGCTCACTTCCTCCGGCGCCCTGCCCGCGGAGGGGCCCGCCGCCTCCGGGACCCACCCTCCGGGCCGTCCGGACGGATCCGGTCGCACGCGTCAAGTGGGTTTCCTCGAACAGGGGTTGGGAGTGACCCTCGGGTCCTCCGGCCCCCGCCGTCCCCCTCAGTACTGACAATCGATCCCGGTGCGAGGGCGCGGCCTATGAGCGCGTACGGGCGCCACTACGTAAGCTGTGCCACGTCGAACGGACGAGGGGACGGACATGGCGATGATGCGGCTCCGGCGCGAGGATCCGCGGATCGTCGGGTCGTTCCGGCTCCACCGCAGGCTCGGGGCCGGCGGAATGGGCGTCGTGTACCTGGGGTCCGACCGGCGCGGCCAGCGGGTGGCGCTCAAGGTCATCCGGCCCGATCTGGCCGAGGACCAGGAGTTCCGGTCGCGGTTCGCCCGCGAGGTGTCCGCCGCCCGGCGCATCCGGGGCGGCTGCACGGCCCGGCTCGTGGCCGCCGATCTGGAGGCCGAGCGGCCCTGGTTCGCCACCCAGTACGTCCCCGGGCCCTCGCTGCACGACCGGGTCGCCGAGGAGGGCGCGCTGCGCGCCGCCGACGTCGCCTCCATCGGGGCGGCGCTCTCGGAGGGGCTCGTCGCCGTCCACGAGGCCGGTGTCGTGCACCGGGACCTCAAGCCCTCGAACATCCTGCTCTCCCCCAAGGGCCCCCGCATCATCGACTTCGGCATCGCCTGGGCCACCGGGGCCAGCACCCTGACGCACGTGGGCACCGCCGTCGGTTCACCCGGCTTCCTCGCCCCCGAGCAGGTGCGGGGCGCGGCCGTCACCCCCGCCACCGACGTGTTCTCGCTCGGCGCCACCCTGGCGTACGCGGCGATGTCAGACAGTCCCTTCGGGCACGGCAGTTCCGAGGTCATGCTCTATCGCGTCGTGCACGAGGAGCCCCAGCTGCACGGGGTTCCGGACGCGCTCGCGCCGCTCATCAGGGCCTGCCTCGCCAAGGACCCCGAGGACCGTCCCAGCACCCTTCAGCTGTCGATGCGGCTCAAGGAGATCGCCGCCCGCGAGGCCCAGGGGCTGCCCGCCGCCCGGCCGCCCGTGCAGCGGGAGCGCGCCGAGGAGCGGAACACCGTCCGGCCCACCGAGCGGTACACCGAGCGGGACGTGCCCGGTCGTGGACCCGAGCGGGGCACCGAGCGCGGTGGTGAGCGGGGGCCGGCGCGGGGGCCCGGGCCTTCGTCCCGGCCGTCGGCGGGGCCCCGTACCGGCGGCTCACGGCCGTCGCAGTCCCGGCCCGGGACCCGGCCCGGCGCGCGCTCCACGTCCACCGGCCGCCGCCCCGCCAACCCCCGGCTGCTGCGGCAGCGGCTCTTCGTCTTCGTGGTGGTGACCCTGGTGGTGGCCCTGGGCATCGCCGCCGCTCAGGCCCTCCAGGGCTAAGGGCCTGTCGTCGCATTCCCGTCGTCGCCCGAAGGGCGGACGGGAAGGTGACGACAGGCCCTGCAGGCCCCAGGGGGTTCAGGACTCCGGGCGGCCCGTCGCCACCGCGTAGAACGCGACGGCCGCCGCCGCGCCCACGTTGAGCGAGTCGACGCCGTGGGCCATCGGGATGCGGACCCACTCGTCCGCGGCGCGCAGCGCCTGCGTGGACAGGCCGTCGCCCTCCGCGCCCAGCATCAGCGCCACCCGGTCCAGGCGGTGCGGGGCGGCCTCGTCGATCGACGTCGCCTTCTCCGCCGGGGTGAGGGCGAGCAGCTTGAAGCCCGCCTCCCGTACCGCCTCCAGGCCCCGGGGCCAGGTGTCCAGGCGGGCGTACGGAACCGAGAACACCGCGCCCATCGAGACCTTCACGGAGCGGCGGTACAGCGGGTCCGCGCAGTCCGGGGACAGCAGGACCGCGTCCATGCCGAGGGCCGCGGCGCTGCGGAAGATCGCACCGATGTTGGTGTGGTCGTTCACCGACTCCATGACCACCACGCGCCGGGCCCCGGCCAGCAGCTCCCCCGCCTCCGGCAGCGGCTTGCGCTGCATCGAGGCCAGCGCGCCCCGGTGCACGTGGTAGCCGGTGACGCGTTCCGCGAGGTCCGGCTGGATCGCGTACACCGGTGCCGGGACCTCGTCGATGACGTCCCGCATGACGTCCACCCACTTGGCGGAGAGCAACATCGACCGCATCTCGTACCCGGCCTGCCTGGCCCGGCGGATGACCTTCTCGCCCTCCGCGATGAACAGGCCCTCGGCCGGCTCGCGCCTGCGGCGGAGCTCGACGTCGGTCAGGCCGGTGTAGTCGCGCAGGCGCGGGTCGTCGGGGTCGTCGATCGTGATGAGTTCGGCCACGAGGTGATACTGCCTTGTCCGGGGTGTGGTGCCAATGTGTGCGAGGGGTTCCGCTACCCCTGGTTGCGCGGGGTGTCGCTTCCCTGGTTCTTCGTCAACTTGTCCGGGCCCTCGGCGACCACGTCGCCGATGACGATGACGGCCGGCGGGCGGACCTCCTCCGCCCTGACGGTCTCCGCGACCGTCGCCAGCGTGGCGTCCACCCGGCGCTGGGTCGCCGTCGTGCCCTCCTGGACCAGGGCCAGGGGGGTGTCGGGGCTCTTGCCGTGGGCGATCAGCGCCTCGGCGATCTTCCCGATCTTGTCGACGCCCATCAGGATCACCAGCGTGCCCGTGAGCTTCGCGAGCGACGCCCAGTCGACGAGCGAGCGCGGGTCGTCGGGGGCCACGTGGCCGCTGACCACCGTGAACTCGTGCGCCACCCCGCGGTGCGTCACGGGGATGCCTGCCGCGCCCGGGACCGAGATCGAGCTGGAGATGCCCGGGACCACCGTGCAGGCGATGCCCTCGGCGGCGAGCGCCTGGGCCTCCTCCATGCCGCGGCCGAAGACGAACGGGTCGCCGCCCTTGAGACGGACCACCGACCTGCCCGCCTTGGCGTGCTCGATCAGCGCGTTGTTGATGGCCTCCTGGGCCATGAAACGGCCGTACGGGATCTTCGCCGCGTCGATCACCTCGACGTGCGGCGGCAGCTCGTCCAGGAGGTCGCGGGGGCCGAGCCGGTCCGCGATGACGACGTCCGCCTCCGCGAGGAGCCTGCGGCCGCGGACCGTGATCAGGTCCGGGTCGCCCGGGCCGCCGCCCACGAGGGCCACGAACGGGGTGCGGGAGCGGTGAGCGGGCGCGGCGATCGAACCGTCGCGGAGCCCCTCGACGATGGCGTCGCGCACGGCGGCCGAGCGGCGGGGGTCGTGGCCCGTGAGGACGGCGACCGTCACGCCGGCGTCGCGGCCCGTGGCCGGGGTCCAGGCAGTCGCCGCCTCGGCGTCGTCGGCTCGCACGCACCAGGTCCTGGTGCGCTCGGCCTCGGCCGAGGCCGCGGCGTTCGCCGCCGGGTCCGTGGTCGCCACCAGCGCGTACCAGGCGTCCGCGAGGTCGCCCTCCTCGTACCGGCGCTTGATCCAGGTGATCTCGCCCGTCTCCGCCATCACGTCCACGGACGGGGTCGCGGAGGGGGAGACGAGGGTGATCTCGGCTCCCGCTGCGATCAGGGCCGGGAGCCGGCGCTGGGCCACCTGGCCGCCGCCGAGGACGACGACACGGCGGCCGGCGAGGCGCAGACCGACGGGGTAGGCGGGGTGCTCGGCGTTCTCTGCCATGGGTGAGCGGCTCCTCGGGGCGTGGCATGTGCGGGGCCGCTGCGGCGGTGAAGCGGCTGGTGGGGCGGGGGCTCGACGCCCGTCCCCACGATATCGGTGACAAGGCCCTGTCACGCTGTGACGGATCTCCCCCACCCACGGCGGACGTGGGTGGGGGGACGCGTCGGTGGTGCTACTTCTCGGTGACTCCCGCCGAGTCGAACGTGGCCACCTCGTGCATCGCGCGGGCCGCGCTCTGCACCAGCGGGAGGGCCAGGAGCGCGCCCGTGCCCTCGCCCAGGCGGAGGTCCAGGTCCACCAGCGGGCGCAGGCCCAGCTTGTTCAGGGCCGCCACGTGGCCCGGCTCGGCGCTGCGGTGACCCGCGATGCACGCCGCGAGGGACTCCGGGGCGATCGCGCGGGCGACGAGGGCCGCCGCGCCCGTGGAGACGCCGTCCAGGATCACCGGGGTACGGAGCGACGCCGCGCCCAGGATCAGGCCCACCAGGGCCGCGTGCTCCAGGCCGCCGATCGCCGAGAGGACGCCGATCGGGTCCGCCGGGTCCGGCTTGTGCAGGTCGAGCGCGCGCCGGACCACGTCCACCTTGCGGGCGTGCGTCTCGTCGTTGATGCCCGTGCCCCGGCCCGTGACCTCGGCCGGGTCCACGCCGGTGTAGACCGAGATCAGCGCGGCGGACGCGGTGGTGTTCGCGATGCCCATCTCGCCCGTGAGCAGGGCCTTGTTGCCCGCTGCCACGAGGTCGCGGGCCGTCTCGATGCCCACCTCGATCGCGGCGAGCACCTCCTCACGGGTCATGGCGAGACCCGTGGTGAAGTCGCCCGTTCCCGGGCGGACCTTGCGGGGCAGGAGGCCGGGCGTGGCCGGGAGTTCGGACGCCACGCCGACGTCGATGACACAGACCTCGGCGCCCACCTGGTTCGCGAAGGCGTTGCAGACCGCTCCCCCGCCGAGGAAGTTGGCCACCATCTGGCCGGTGACCTCCTGCGGCCACGGGGTCACGCCCTGGGCGTGGACGCCGTGGTCGCCCGCGAAGATCGCCACGGCCGCCGGCTCGGGGATCGGGGGCGGGCAGATCCGGGAGAGACCCGAGAGCTGCGCGGAGATGATCTCCAGCATGCCCAGCGCCCCGGCGGGCTTGGTCATGCGCTTCTGCCGCTCCCACGCCTCGCCGAGCGCCTTGGCGTCCAGCGGGCGGATGTTCGCGACGGTCTCCTGGAGGAGGTCGTGCGGCTCCTCGCCGGGCAGGGCCCGGCGGCCGTACGTCTCCTCGTGGACGACCCACGCGAGCGGGCGGCGCTTGGACCAGCCCGCCTGCATCAGCTCGGGCTCGTCCGGGAACTCGTCGACGTAGCCCACGCAGAGGTACGCGACGACTTCGAGGTGCTCGGGAAGGCCGAGGGTACGGACCATCTCGCGCTCGTCGAAGAAGCTGACCCAGCCGACGCCGAGGCCCTCGGCGCGGGCCGCGAGCCAGAGGTTCTCGACGGCGAGAGCCGAGGAGTACGGGGCCATCTGCGGCTGCGTGTAGCGGCCCAGGGTGTGACGGCCGCCGCGGGTCGGGTCGGCGGTCACGACGATGTTCACCGGGGTGTCGAGGATGGCCTCGATCTTCAGTTCCTTGAACTGCTTGGCCCGGGCCTTCGGCAGCGACTTGGCGTAGGCCTCGCGCTGACGCTGGGCCAGCTCGTGCATCGTCTGCCGGGTCTCCGCCGAGCGGATGACCACGAAGTCCCAGGGCTGGGAGTGGCCCACGCTCGGGGCGGTGTGCGCCGCTTCGAGGACGCGCAGGAGCACCTCGTGCGGGATCGGGTCGCTGCGGAAACCGTTGCGGATGTCGCGGCGCTCGCGCATCACCCGCAGGATCGCCTCGCGCTCCGCGTCGGCGTAGCCGGGGGCCGGCGCCGAGTCGGCGTCGGGAGCCGAGTCGGCGTCCGGAGCCGGGTCGGCGTCCTGCTCCTCGGCGACGGCCGCGTCGGCGGCCGGTGCCTCGGTGACGGCCGCGTCGGCGGCCGGCTCGGTGTCGGGGGCCGGAGCCTCGGCGACGGCAACCGTCTCGGCCGGCACGGGGTTCTCGGCGTCGGGGGCCTCGGGGGACTCCGTGTCGGCGGCCGGGAGGTCGGCGGCCGGGCTGTCGGGGGCCTGGCTGTCGGTGGCCTGTACGTCGGGGGCATGGACGTCGGAAGTCTGGGCTTCCGGGGCGGCCTGGGCTTCCGGGGTCGGCTCCGGGTGGGCGGCGACCGGCGCCTCCACGGCGACCGGTGCATCCGCGGGCGTCTGCGCCTCCGCGGCGGTCTGTGCCTCCGCGGCTGCGGCCGTCTCCGGGCTCGGCTCCGTGAGGGCCTCCACCGGTGCTTCCTCCGCCGCGACCGGGATCTCCTCGGCCACTGCCTCCACCGGGGCCTCGACCGGCTCCTCGGCCTGCGGCTGCGCCGGGGCCTCCACCGGGGCCTCTGCGGGGGCCTCCACCAGGGCCTCAGCCGGCGCGGGCTCCGTGAGCTCCTCCGCTGCGGCCTCCACGGGCTCCGGTGCCGTCTCGGCGACCTCGGCCGCGGGCTCCTGGACCGGCACGGGCTCCTGCGCCGGCTCCATGGTCGGCGTGGGCTCGACCGGGACCTCCGCGGCGGGCTCGGGCGCCTGCGGCTCGGCTTCCTGGACCGGTGCGGCCGGCTCCGCCTCACGCGGGGCGGGGACCGTGGCCTGGATCTCGGGGGCGGCGGCCCCCTCCGGGATCTCCGGGGCCGTCTCCACGGGGGCGGCGGGCGCCTCGGAGGGCTCCTCGGCCGCCTGCGGCGCCTCCGGCGCGGGGACCGGGGCCAGGTGCGGGGTCGTCGGGACGGAGCCCTCGACCTGGACGAACCGGGCCGTCGGCGGGACGACCGTTTCTGCGGGTGCCTGCGGCTCGGTCGGCTCCTGCGGCTGCGCGACCCACGGCTCGGCGCCCTGCGGGGCCAACTGCTGGTCCTGCGCGATCTCGAAGTACTCGGGGCCGGTGGTCGGCGGGCCGGGGTTGCGCACCGGCATCGGCGCGGGGGCCGTGGCCACGACCGGCTCGGGGACCGGCGCGGGCTGCGGGGCCGGGGCGGGCGCCGCGGCCGGGCCGCGGTCGGCCAGGGAGAGCACCACGCCGCCCGTCGCGTCGGGCATCGGCGGGCCCATGTGCAGGGGACGCCGGGCCGGCGGCGGGGTCGGGGCGGTGGCGGGCGGCGGCATGCGGACGCCGCCGAGGTCGACGGAGCCCGTGTCGCGGCCGGCCGCCTCGTGGGCGCCGGTGTCGAGGATGCCCGGCTCGTAGCCGTGCTCGGTGGGAGCCGGCTCCTGCGGGGGCACCGGGATGCCGTGCGCGGGCGTGCCGAGCTGCGCGCCCTGCGGGGCGGTCAGCACGTCGGCGAGCGCGACCCCGTCGGGGAGCGGGCCCGTGAGCGGGTCCGGCAGCGGGTCGGTGAGCGGGTCGCCCATCGGGGCCTGCGCCTCGGGGACGGCCGCGTGCGGGACGCCCTGGCCGGGGACGAGGTGCGGCGCCGGTACGGCGACCGGCGGCGCGGGCACGAAGCCCGGCGGGTGCTCGCTCCAGGCGCCCTGGGCGCCCGGCATCAGGAGGATGTCGTCGTCTTCGGCGGTGTGCTCGGAGGGGTCCAGGAAGGTGTACGCGCCCGGTGCGGGGATGCCCGGCTGCTCGACCATGCCTGCGTTCTCCGGCAGCCCCTCGCCCGGGACCTGGCCGGTGTCCGTCATGCGTACCCCTCGCCCATCGCTTGTGCTCCTTCAGACCTGCGCCCGTCGACAACAACGAGCGCGCGCGCCGCGCGGCACGAAGCACACGCGGACACCCACACATTGTCGCGGCCCTCGGCCATCGTGGCAGGGAGATTCGCCACGGTGCGCTGTGGACTGCGCCACGTCGCGCGGTCCCCCCTTGTCGCGTACCACGTCGGTGGCGCAAAGCGGCCACCCATTCGGGACATTGGCGAACAGACTGCCGAACGTCCCGGTGCGGTACAACAATCGGCCAGCCTACCCTGCCCCGGTGCGGCGGCCGGGTCACGGGTGGGGGTCCCCCCAGCGAGGCTAGGGGGAGGTCTCCCTGCGTCCGGACAGCAGGAACACGACCGAACGCTCGCGTTCCGACCAGTCGTCCGGGTCGAGTCCGACGGTCTGGAGGAGCAGGCTCTCGACGGCGTAGCCGCCGTCGGCGAGGGCGCCGCCGATCGCCTCGGCCTCGTCGCGGGTGGAGGCGTGGGCGACGATGCGCTCCGGGCGCCGGTCGGTGCACGCGGTGACGACGGGGACGCCGCCCGCCGCGATCCGCACGACGTCGGGTTCGGGCAGGCTCTCCAGGACGTGCGGGGCGCGCCCCTGGACGGTCTGGAGGGGCACCCCGTGACGGCGGGCGGCGCGTTCGGTGCGGGCGCAGGCGGACGGGTCGGTGTCGACGGCGATGACGGCGGCGCCGAAGCGGGCGGCCTCGACGGAGAAGGCGCCGCCCGCGCAGCCGATGTCCCAGACGAGGTCGCCGGTGCGGGGCCCGAGACGGGCCAGTTGGGCGGATCGGAGGGCGGGGTCGGTGCCCGCGCCGGGGCGGGCCCGGCCGGCTCCCGGACCCTCGCCCTCGGAGTCGTACTCCTCCGTGGGAAGGCCCCAGCCACGGACCCGGCGCGCGGCCGGGTCCTGGCCCATCAGCCAGGGGGCGGTGGGGGTTCCGCCGGCCGTGCCGCCGATGACGAGGACGACGTTCGGGTCGCGCCAGACGTGGTCGGCGGCCTTGTCCGAGGTGAGGACGGAGACCTGTTCGCGGTCGGTGCCGAGTTCCTCGCAGACGACGAAGGTGCGGTGGACGCCGTCGAGGAGGAGGGCGAGTTCGGCGGGTCCGGCGCCCGGCGAGGTGAGGACGGCGACCTTGGGGTGGGCGCGGCAGACGTTGACGGCGCGGCGCAGGGTCCGCTGGTGGGCGACGACGATCCGGGCGTCCTCCCACGGCATGCCGGCCCGTGCGAAGGCGGCGGCGACGGAGGAGACGGCGGCGACGACCTCGACCTCCAGGCCGTGCTCGGGGGCGCGCAGGGTGCGGACGACGCCGAAGAAGCCGGGGTCGCCGTCGGCGAGGACGACGGCGGTGCCGCGGTGTATCGCGATGCGGCGGGCGGCGAGGTCGACGCTGCCCAGGCGGATGCGTTCGGCGCCGGGCGGCACTTCGGGCAGCGCCAGGTGGTGGGCGGCGCCGGCCACGAGGGTGGCGGCGGAGAGCGCGGACCGGGCCGCCGCGGTGAGGGGCGAGCCGTCCCAGCCGATCACCGTGACGCGGTCGGCCATCGTCGTCTGTCTCCCTGGGTGTCGTCGCAGGTCGGGGGCGTGCCGAGCGTACCCCGGGATCGTCGCGGGGGCTCAGCTCCAGTCGGTGTACGAGGAGTAGCCGGCCTCGGCCATCTGGTCGGCGACGCCGTCGAGGTCCTCGGGGAGGAGGCCCCAGACGATGAAGTCGGTGCGCAGTTCGGCCCAGGTGCCGTCCTCGGTGCGGGTGCGGGCTATGCAGGCGTTGCGCAGGACGCCCTCGCTGATGCAGCCGATCTTCTGGGCGACCTGCTGGGAGGCGGTGTTGTCGGCGGCGGTGCGCAGTTCCAGGCGTTCGAACTTCTGGTCGCCGAAGAGCCACTGGGCGGTGGCGAGCGCGGCCTCGGAGGCGTAGCCCTCGCCGCGGGCCCAGGGGGCCACGATGTACGACATCTCGGTGGAGCGGACGCGCCAGTTCGTGTTGGTCAGCTGGACGATGCCGACGAGGCGCTGGGTGAGGAACTCGGTGACGGCGAGGTCGAGGCCCCGGCCGGCGGTGCGTTCGGTTGGGGCGTACTCGGTGATCCAGCGGTGTGCGGCGTCCTCGGTGTACGGCTGGGGGACCGCGGTCCAGGCGGCGACCATCTCGTCGTTCATCATCTCGGCGAGGGCGGGGGCGTCCGCCTCCTCGAGCGCGCGCAGCACCAACCGGTCCGTGTTGATGGAGATGTCCGGAAAGGTGGTAGTCATGCGCAGCTCCATGCCGTGGACCGTCCGAATCGACCGTGAACGCACAGCATGCAGCATGCGACCGCCGGTGCGCATGGCCGGGTCGGGTGTGGCGGGGGTGCGGGGCGGGGGCATGGCGAAGGCCCCGCGCACCGGACGGGATGCGGGGGCCTTCTGCTCAAGGACTGTACGGGGGAGCCGGTCTGACGGTCCCTCGGGCGGCGTGCCTTACTTCGCGGCGCCGAAGGCCGGGATGACCGAGCCCTTGTAGGTGTCCTCGATGTACTTCTTCACCTCGGGCGAGTTGAGGAGCTTGGCGAGCTTCTGCACGCGGGCGTCCTTCTCGTTGCCGGCCTTGACGGCGAGGAAGTTGGCGTACGGGTTGCCCTCCGCCTTCTCCAGGACGAGGGCGTCCTTCGCCGGGGAGAGCTTGGCCTCGATGGCGTAGTTGCCGTTGATGACGGCGGCGTCCACGTCGTTCAGGGCGCGGGGCACGGTGGCGGCCTCCAGCTCCTTGAACTCCAGGCCCTTCTTGTCGGTGATGTCGGAGAGCTTGGCGTTGGTGCCGACACCCGGCTTGATGGTGATCAGGCCGTTCTCGGCGAGCAGCTGGAGGGCGCGGCCGCCGTTGGTGGTGTCGTTCGGGACGGCGATGGTCTGGCCGGCCTTGATGTCCTTCACCGACTTGAGGCTCTTGGAGTAGAGGCCCAGCGGCTCCAGGTGGACGTCGACCACCGGGACGATGTGGGTGCCGTTCTTCTTGTTGAAGTCGTCGAGGTACGGCTTGTGCTGGAAGAAGTTGGCGTCGACCTGGCCAGTGTCGGTGGCGGTGTTCGGCAGGACGTAGTCCGTGAACTCCTTCACCTCCAGCTTCAGGCCGGCCTTCTCGGCCAGGTTGTCCTTGACGAAGTTGAGGATGTCGGCGTGCGGCGTCGGGGACGCGGCGACGACGAGCGGCTTGTCGGCGGAGCCGGCCGCGTCCTTGGAGGAGGACGGGTCCGAGGACGTGCCGCAGGCGGTGAGGCCGAGGGCCAGGGCTGCGGTGGCGGCGATACCGGCGGTGAGCTTGATGTTCTTACGCACGAAGAGTGCCTCTTTCCGGTGGAGCGGTGGACGCCTGGACAACAAGTCCGGGCTGTTCTTCGAAGACGAAGTCTTTGGGGTGGCCGGGAGGCCGTCAGGCGGTGCGGCCCCGGCGGGCGAGGAGTCGGACGACTCCGTCGCCGATGAGCTGGACGACGGTCACGATGGCGACCAGGACGACGACGGTGACGAGCATGAACGTCGTGTCGAAGCGCTGGTATCCGTAGGTGACGGCCTTGGAGCCGAGGCCTTCGCCGCCGACCGCGCCGGCCATCGCGGAGTAGCCGATGAGCACGATCACGGTGGTGGTGACGCCCGAGACCAGCGAGGGCAGGGCCTGCGGGAGCAGTACCTTGCGGACGATGGTGGGGATGCCGCCGCCCATGGCCTGGACGGCTTCGACGAGTCCGTGGTCGACCTCGCGGATCGCCGTCTCGACGAGGCGCGCGAAGAAGGGGATGGCGCCGATGGCGAGCGGCACGATCATCGCGGTCGGGCCGATGAAGGTGCCGACGACGAAGGTCGTGAAGGGGATCAGGGCGATCAGCAGGATGATGAACGGGAGCGAACGCCCGATGTTCACGATCGCACCGACGACCTTGTTCACGGGCCGGTTCTGCAGCAGTCCGCCCTTGTCCGTGAGGACGAGGAGGATGCCGAGCGGCAGACCGCCGGCGATGGTGACGACGGTGGCCCACAGGACCATGTAGAGGGTGTCGAGGGTGCCCTGCTCCAGGAGGGGCTGCATCTCCGACCAGGTCACTTGGCACCTTCCTTGACCAGTGCGGGCGCGGCGTCCGCCACGGCCACGACGTCTTCCACGATCTCGACCTGGAGGCCCTGCTCGCGCAGGAAGCCGACCGGGACGACGTTCTCCTCGTACCGTCCGGGCAGTTCGATCCGCATCCGGCCGATCTGCTTCCCGCCCACGGTGTCCATCGCCGCCCCGAGGATCGAGATGTCGATGTTGTACGTGCGGGAGAGCTGGGAGATCACCGGCTGGGTCGCGGCCTCGCCGTGGAACGTGACGTCGACGACGGTGCGGTCGGGGCCGGTGGGCGCGCCGCTGACCGGGAACAGCTCGGCCGCCAGCTGGGAGCCGGGGGTGGCGAGCAGTTCGCCGACGGTGCCGGACTCGACGACGCGGCCGTGCTGCATCAGGGCGGCGGAGTCGCAGATCGTCTTGACGACGTCCATCTCGTGCGTGATGAGCAGGACGGTGAGGCCGAGCTGCTGGTTGAGGTCGCGCAGGAGCTGGAGGATGGAGCGGGTGGTCTCCGGGTCGAGGGCGCTGGTGGCCTCGTCGGAGAGCAGGACCTTCGGCTCGCCGGCGAGGGCGCGGGCGATGCCGACGCGCTGCTTCTGGCCGCCGGAGAGCTGACCGGGGTAGGACTTCGCCTTGTCGGCGAGGCCGACCAGGTCGAGGAGTTCCAGGGCGCGGCGGGAGCGCTCGGCGCCGGGGACGCCCAGGATCTCCAGGGGAAGTTCGATGTTGTCCTTGACCGTGCGGGAGGACAGCAGGTTGAAGTGCTGGAAGACCATGCCGATGCTGCTGCGCGCCCGGCGCAGGTCCTTCCCGGCGCGGCGGCCCTTCCCGGCGAGGGCGGTGAGGTCGACTCCGTCGACGGTCACGGTGCCGGAGGTGGGGCGCTCCAGGAGGTTGACGCAGCGGATGAGCGAGGACTTTCCGGCGCCGCTCTGGCCGATCACGCCGAACACCTCGCCCTCGCGGACGTGGAGGTCGACACCGTCCAGAGCGGTGACCTGCCGGCCGCGCGACTCGTAGACCTTGGTCAGGCCCGAAGTGGTGATCACAGGGGTTTCCGTCACTGTCGAGTGCGCGACGCGGGGTCCGTCGTGCACGGGGCATTCGTCATTCGGACAGTCAGGCGCACGGTGGAGGCTGCTCTGGCTGGTGGCCGGGCGGCAGCGGTGCGCGGGGCAGGCACGGTCCGGCGCCGGATGGCGGGCGGATCGGCTCGGCCGTCGGGGTCTCGCTTCGGGGCGCGAGGCTCAGGCGGGGGCCCTCAGATGGCGCACATTCGACACATACAACGAGCACCGGGCGTCGTGTTCGCCTCGGTCGCAAGGGTGCGGCTGCTCGTCGTGGTCATGTCTGCAAGTAAAACATGCGCAGCTGCGAAGGGAAGGGGCGTGTCCGAATAGCGGACGTCGTTGAGACGCCATGCGGACGCGCAGGAGGCGCCGGCCGGCGTGCCTTCCCCCGCGTGGCCTGGAGGGAAGCGCCCCCGGGCGCGGACCCGGCGGGGACCGTCACCGGGGCCCGGATGTGGCCAAGGCCACGCGGCCGGCGGGCCCCGGCCCCTCCCCCGGCGAGCCGGGGGTCGAGCGCATCGGGCCATTCGGCCCGTAATACCCTCGGGCGCATGCTTGACGCCCTGACGGTCGCGGTCTCCGTGGCCGCGCTCGCCCTCGCCGCCTGGTGCGGCTTCGCCGCCTTCCGTGACCAGCCGACCAAGGACTGGCACTTCATCGGCATGGCCGTGGTGACCTTCCTGGTCCTGGTCCAGCTGATCGCCGGCATCGTGCAGCTGGCGCGCGGCGAGAAGGCCGAGGAAGGCACGACGATCTTCGTCGCCTATCTGCTCGGCGCGCTGTGCGCGGTCCCCATCGCCGGCTTCATGTCGCTCGCGGAGCGGAGCCGGTGGGGTTCGGCGACGGTGGCGGCCGGCGCGGTCGTCCTGGCCGTGCTCGAAGTGCGTCTCTACGACATCTGGACGGTGGGCTGACCATGACCGCGACCGAGACCCAGGGAAAGGCCCGGCTCGTCACGGGCCCGGGCATGCTGCTGGTCTGGCTGTACGGCGTGATGTCGGTCGGCGCGGTCTCCCGCTCGATCTACCAGATCGCCACCGAGTTCGACCGCGCGCCGCTCGCGTACAGCCTGTCGGCGGTGGCGGCGGTGGTCTACGTCTTCATCACGTACACGCTGGTGCGCGGCGGGGAGAAGGCCCGCAGGGCGGCGCTGGTGTGCTGCGCCGCCGAGCTCGCGGGCGTACTGATCGTGGGGACCTGGACGCTGGTGGATCCGTCCGCCTTCCCGGACGCCACGGTCTGGTCGGACTTCGGCTACGGCTACGTCTTCATTCCGGTGCTGCTGCCGCTGACCGGCATCTGGTGGCTGCGGAAGGCGGCCAAGGCCGCCTAGGCGGCCTTCTCCAGGGTCACGAGGGTGAGCCTCGGGCCGAGCTCCCGGGTGCCCACCTGCGCGTAGCCCTTGCTGCGGTAGAGACGCAGGTTGCCCTCGCTGCGGTGGCCGGTGAAGAGCTGGAAGCGCTTGGCGGACGCCGTCGCGGGAGCGGTGGCGGCCGCGAAGTGGCGCTCGATGCCGTCGAGGAGGCGTCCGCCGAGGCCGTGCCGCTGCATGCGCGGGTGGACGATCAGCTTGGCGATCCGCACGGTGCCGTCCTCGTCGAGGCGGGCCCGCACGGAGGCGACGACCTCGTTGCCGAGCCGGGCCACGAGCCCGTACCCCTCGTCCAGTTCGGCGCGCAGGGCGTCGAGCGACTGGGTGAGCGGTTCGATGGACCAGTCCCCGTACAGCTCCGCCTCGCTCTGGTAGCAGAGGTACTGCAGCTTCAGGATGTGCTCCGCGTCCTGCGCGTCCGCCGCTGAGATGGTCACACTCAGACCCATGTGTGCACGCCTCCCGCTCATCTGGTCGATCATCGGTTTACCGCACCCTTCCCCGTCGACCCGGGGCGGGAACCTCTGCCGCGAGCATTCTGCGCAGGCATCCCAGGCATCGGGAACGCATCGGCCCCAGACTGCCCTGTGAGATACCCAACTCTCCTGCGATTTCCCGGTACGTGGGGTCCTCCGGGTCGAGCATCGCGGTGAGCACCTTCGGGCAGCGGCCGGGTGTCCTGGTGACGGCGGCGCGGAGGCTGCGGCGCCCTTCGGCGGCCAACAGCGAGCGTTCCGGGGAGCCGTGGGGTTCGGCGCCGCCGGACGCGTCGACGGGTTCGTCCTGGTAGGGGCGTTCCCGGTCGTGGGTCCTGCGGGCGCGGCGCGCCTCCGCGCGGACGGCCCGGCGCAGCCATTCGGCGGGGCGTTCCGGGGCGGCGCCGGTCTCCTCGAGCTGCTCCAGGAGGCGGAGCCAGACGGCCTGTTCGAGGTCACTCGGCTCGACGCCGGCGGCCGGCGCCTCGGCGTCGGACTCGGCGGAGAGCAGCGGGGCGAGGGCGGCGAGGAGGCCGGGGGCGGTCACCCGGGCCTGGGCTTCGGGGGCGGGCGCGGTCTCGGGGGCGGTCACCCGGGCCTGGGCTTCCGGGGCGGGGGCGGTCTCGGAGGTGGTCATGACCGGCACGATGCCGGGGTCCGTGGCCGTGGTTGCGGTACGGGGCGTAAACCACCCGGGAGGGGGTCGTACGGTCCGGCGGTCCGCCCGTACGGCCCCCCTCCGGGGTCCGGGTCAGTCGCGTCCCGCGAGGTCCGCGGCGGCGAGCAGCGCCGTGTCCGGGTTGTCCGCGAAGATGCCGTCGATCCCCGTCTCCAGGTACCGCTTGAGGGACCCGAAGGCGTCGCCGTACGCCGTCGGGTCCGTGCCCCTGCGGTACTCCGCGGGCAGGAAGGTGTTCTCGTTGCGGTGCGTGTACGGGTGGAGGATCAGCCCCTGGGCGTGCGCGTCGCGGACGAGGGTGGTCGGGGTGCCGAGCCGGCCGCTCGCGTCCTTCGGGATGACGAGGTCGAGCGTGGGGCCGATGCCCTGCGCGTAGGAGGCGATCCAGCGCAGGCCCTCGGGGGTGACCAGGTCGGCGACGGTGCGCGGGTCGCCGGCCTCGACGAAGTCCCAGGGGCGGCTGCCCGCTCCGGAGAGCAGGACGACGCCGGGGGCGTCGACCAGCTTCGCCAGGCGCTGGATGCTGCTGGGCTCGAAGGACTGGAGGAAGACCGGGGAGTTCGCGCGGTGGCGTCCGTACCGGCGCAGGAGCTTCGCGAGCCGCTCCTCCAGGCCGAGGCCGAGGGAGCGGAAGTAGCTGGGGTGCTTGGTCTCGACGTGGAGCCAGACCTCGCGGCCCCGGCGGCGGCCCTCGTCCTCGGCCCAGCGCAGCACCTCCTCGAAGGTGGGGATGGTCCAGCGGCCGTCGTAGAGGGTGTTCTCCTGGCGGGTGGCGGGGATGCGCTCCTTGGCCCGCAGGGTCTTGAGCTCGGCGAGCGTGAAGTCCTCGGTGAACCAGCCGGTGAGCGCGACGCCGTCGACGGTCTTGGTGGTCCTGCGGGAGGCGAACTCGGGGTGGTCGGCGACGTCGGTGGTGCCGGTGATGTCGTTCTCGTGGCGGCAGACCAGGTGTCCGTCCCGGGTGGGGACGAGGTCCTGCTCGACGACGTGGGCGCCGAGGTCGAGGGCGTGCCGGTAGGAGCCGAGGGTGTGCTCGGGCCGGTAACCGCTGGCGCCCCGGTGGCCGATGACGGTGGGGACGGGCAGGGAGCGGTAGCCCTGGCCGCGGCCGGGCGTGCGGTCCTCGCCCCGGTCCGCCGCGGCGGCCTGCGCGCTACCGGTGCCGGCGGCGAGGACCGTGGAGGCGCCGAGGACGGTGGCGCCCGCCGCTCCGAGAACCGTGCGCCGTGCCGGGATCCGGCGTTCGCCCTGGGTCATGAGGGATCCTCCTGTGTGAGCCGCGGTGTGATGTCCCGCACCTGCCAACTGTTGTCCCCGACGCTAGGCAGCGGGCCCCTACGGGCGGCAGACCTCGGCCGAACATGGCGGAAACACACGTCAACACTGCGTATCCACTCGGTGAACCCGATGTGCGCGTGAGGGTGACCCGCGAGTATCGTCGCCAGCTGCAGCCGTCGGTTCGACAGGCTCGACCGACCCGCTTCCCACCGGAGGAACCGTTGTCCCGTCTCGCGATCATCAAGGCAGTGCTCGGGCCGGTCATGCGCCTGATGTTCCGCCCCCGCGTGGAGGGCGCCGAGAACATCCCGGGTACGGGTCCCGTGATCCTCGCGGGCAACCACCTGACCTTCATCGATTCGATGATCATGCCGATCTGCCTGGACCGTCCGGTCTACTTCATCGGCAAGGACGAGTACGTGACGGGCAAGGGCCTCAAGGGCCGGGCGATGGCCTGGTTCTTCACCAGCGTCGGCATGATCCCGGTGGACCGGGACGGCGGCCGCGGTGGTGTGGCGGCGCTGATGACGGGCCGTCGTGTGCTGGAGGAGGGCAAGATCTTCTCGATCTACCCGGAGGGCACCCGCTCCCCCGACGGCCGGCTGTACCGGGGCCGTACGGGCATCGCGCGGCTGACCCTGATGACGGGCGCGCCGGTCATCCCGTTCGCGATGATCGGCACCGACAAGATCCAGCCGGGCGGTGCGGGCTTCCCGCGCCCGGGCAAGGTGACGGTCCGCTTCGGCGAGGCGATGGAGTTCTCGCGGTACGACGGGATGGACCGCGACCGGTACGTGCTCCGGGCGGTGACGGACTCGGTGATGGCCGAGGTGATGCGCCTCTCCGGGCAGGAGTACGTGGACATGTACGCCACGAAGGCGAAGGCGGCGTAACCCCGCTCGTACACAGGGAAGTGCCCCGTACGCCTTTCGGCCGTACGGGGCACTTCCGTCTTCGGCGGGTGCGTCAGTGCTCGACGCCGTCCTCCAGCTTCTGGCCCTTCAGCAGGAACCAGGCCGCGACCGCCGTCGCGAGGAGGACCGCCGCGCCGACGCCGGACGCGATCCGCAGGCCGTCGACGAAGGCCTCCTGGGCGGAGGACACCAGGGCGCTCGCCGTCTCGGGGGCGAGACCGCCGGACGCCTCGACCGCGCCGCCGAGCGACTCGTGGGCGGCCGACGCGACGTCCGAGGGGACACCGGCCGGGACGGCGAAGCCCCGGTAGATCCCGGTCACGATCGAACCGAGGATGGCGATGCCGAGCGCGGCGCCCAGTTCGTATGCGGTCTCGGAGACGGCGGAGGCGGATCCGGCCTGCTCCTTCGGGACGCTGGAGAGGATCACGTCCGCGGTCACGGTGAAGGAGAAGCCCGCGCCCACGCCGACGACGAGGAGGCTCGCGCCGAGCAGCGGGTAGCCGGTGTGCTGGTCGAGCGTCGTCAGGACGGCGAGGGACAGGCCGACCGCGGCGAGACCGCCGGCCACCACGGACCGTACGGAGAAGCGGCGGGCGACGACACCGGCGAGCAGACCGGCCGTCACCGCGCCGATCGCGGCGGGGAGTTCGGCGAGTCCGGCCTCCAGCGGCTGGCGGCCCTGGACCAGCTGGAAGAACTGGGACAGGAAGAACACCAGGCCGGAGAGGCCGAGGATGGTCAGCAGGTCGGAGGCGACGGCCCCGGAGAACCCGCGGTGCCGGAAGAGGCGCATGTCCAGGAGCGGCACGGGCAGGGTCAGCTGCCTGCGGACGAACCCGGCCAGGCCGGCCACACCGATGAGCGCGGCGACGCCGGCGTCCGGGGAGAGGCCGTGGGAGGCCAGTTCCTTGACGGCGTACACGATTCCGATGACGCCGACGAGGGACAGGGCGACGCTGGCCACGTCCCAGGGGCCGGGGTTCGGGTTCTTCGACTCGGGGATCAGCTTCGCGCCGACGAGGACGAGGACGGCCATGACGGGCAGGTTGATGAGGAAGACCGAGCCCCACCAGAAGTGCTCCAGGAGGAACCCGCCGACGATCGGTCCGACGGCGGCGCCGGCCGAGGCCATGGCACCCCAGATGCCGATGGCGAGGCTGCGCTCGCGGGGGTCGTGGAAGAGGTTGCGGATGAGCGCCAGGGTCGACGGCATCAGGGTCGCGCCGGCGACGCCGAGGAGGGCGCGGGCGACGATCATCATCTCGGGGCTGGTCGCGTAGGCGTTCAGGACCGAGACGGCGCCGAAGGCGGTGGCACCGATCAGCAGGAGCTTCTTGCGGCCGATGCGGTCGCCGAGGCTGCCCATGGAGACCAGGAGTCCGGCGATCACGAAGGAGTAGACGTCGCCGATCCAGAGCAGCTGGTTGCCGGTGGGCTCGAGGTCCTCGGAGAGGAAGGGGGTGGCGAGGCCCAGCACCGTGGCGTCGACCGCCACGAGGAGGACGGCCAGGACGAGCACGGAGAGGGCGAGCCACCGGCCGGGGCGGTGCGCGCCCTCGATATGGCTCTCGGTCTTGATCGTGCTGGTGATCACTTCTCCACGCTCCTGCGCGCTCCGCCGAGCAGCAGCTCGACGATCATGTACTGGAAGTCCTTGGCGGCGACCCGGCCGTCCTGCACGGCCCAGGCGCCGGATCCGATGAGCCCGTAGAAGGCCTCGGTGAGCCAGGCGGGGGTCAGGTCGATGCGGAAGACGCCCTCCTCCTGGCCTCGCCGGAAGAGGGCGGAGACCCGGGCGTCGAGGCGTTCCCAGCCGTCGTTCTGCTGGTCGCCCTCGAAGAGCTGGTTCTCGGTGACGAGGAACGACAGCAGCGGTGCGACGTCCTCGACCTCGGCGACGAGCCGTCGTACGCCCTCGTCGGCGGGGCCCTCGTGGGTGCGGGCCCGGTCGTGGGCCGCCTCCAGCTCCTGGATCCCGAGCTCTTCGAGCGCCCGCACCAGGGCGTCCCGCCCCGCGAAGTGCCGGTGCAGCGTGGCCCGGCCGATCCCGGCGGCCCGGGCGACCTCGTCCATGGTGGCGGTCGCCTTGCGGGTGAGCAGGGCCGCGGCGGCACGGAGCACCTGGGTGCGATCGACTGACATGAGACAACCATACACCTAATGAGACATCAATGTCTCATTCGATAAATCAACGCCTCATCGCGGGTGGGAGCGGAAAGCTGTGAAGATGACCAGGCCACTGCTGCTGATCGATGTCGACGGTCCACTGAATCCCTACGCGGCGCAACGCGAGCGGCGCCCGGAGGGGTACGCCACGCACCGGATGCGGCCGAGCGGCTGGTTCGAAGCGAAGCCGCTTCGGGTGTGGCTCAATCCGGACCACGGCGCGGAGCTGCGCGCACTCGCCGGGGCGTACGAGCTGGTGTGGGCGACGACCTGGAAGGGCGAGGCGAACGACTGGATCGGGCCGCACCTCGGGCTCCCCGAGCTGCCGTTCATCGACTGGCCGAAGATGCACGGGGCCGCCCCGCGCGGGACGTTCTGGAAGACCCAGTACATCCTGGAGTACGCGGCGGGGCGGCCGTTCGCATGGGTGGACGACGACATCACGCCGTACGACCACGAGTACGTGGAGCAGAAACACCTCGCCGCCGCCCTGTTGCTGCACGTCGATCCCCGGATCGGACTGATCCGGCCGGACTTCGACGCGCTCGCGGAGTGGGCGGCGGCGCTGTGACGGGCTGAGTGCTACTTCTTGGCCTCGGCCCAGGCGTGCTGGATGACCAGGTCCGCCTTGACCTCGACCAGCTGGACGGCGACCGCCGAGGGGGCGGTGCCGCCGCGGCCGTCGCGGGAGGCGAGGGCGCCGGGGACGTTCAGGACGGTGCGGACCTCGGGGGTGAGGTGCTCGGAGATCTTGGCGAACTGCTCGTCCGTGAGCTCGTCCAGCTCCTTGCCCTCGGACTCGGCGACCTTCACGCACTCGCCGGCCACCTCGTGCGCCACCCGGAACGGCACGCCCTGCTTGACCAGCCACTCGGCGATGTCGGTGGCGAGCGAGAAGCCGGCCGGGGCCAGCTCCTCCATGCGCTCCCGGTTGACCGTGAGCGTCGCCATCATGCCGGTGAAGGCGGGGAGCAGGATCTCCAGCTGGTCGCAGGAGTCGAAGACCGGCTCCTTGTCCTCCTGGAGGTCGCGGTTGTAGGCGAGCGGGAGGGCCTTCAGGGTGGCCATCAGGCCGGAGAGGTTGCCGATGAGGCGGCCGGACTTGCCACGCGCCAGCTCGGCGATGTCGGGGTTCTTCTTCTGCGGCATGATCGACGAGCCGGTGGAGAAGGCGTCGTGCAGGGTCACGAAGGAGAACTCCTTCGTGTTCCAGATGATGATCTCCTCGGCGATCCGCGAGAGGTTGACGCCGATCATCGCCGTGATGAAGGCGAACTCGGCGACGAAGTCGCGGGAGGCCGTGCCGTCGATCGAGTTGCCGGCCGAGCCCCGCTCGAAGCCGAGGTCCTTCGCGACCGCCTCCGGGTCGAGCCCGAGGGAGGAGCCCGCGAGGGCGCCGGAGCCGTACGGGGAGACCGCCGTCCGGGTGTCCCACTGCCGCAGCCGCTCGGCGTCCCGGGAGAGGGACTGGGCGTGGGCGAGGACGTGGTGGGCGAAGAGCACCGGCTGGGCGTGCTGGAGGTGCGTACGGCCGGGCATCGCGACGGCCGGGTGGGCCTCGGCGAGGCCGACGAGGGCGTCCTGGAGGTCGGCGACGAGGCCGCCGATGATCCGGGCGTGGTCCCGCAGGTACATCCGGAAGAGGGTCGCGACCTGGTCGTTCCGGGACCGGCCGGCGCGCAGCTTGCCGCCGAGGTCCGGGCCGAGGCGCTCCAGGAGACCCCGCTCCAGGGCGGTGTGGACGTCCTCGTCGGCGATGGTGCCGACGAAGGAGCCGTCGGCGACGTCCGCCTCCAGCTGGTCGAGCCCGGCGAGCATGCGGGTCAGCTCGTCCTCGGTGAGCAGGCCCGCCTTGTGCAGCACGCGCGCGTGGGCACGGGATCCGGCGATGTCGTACGGCGCCAGACGCCAGTCGAAGTGGACCGAAGCGGAGAGCTTCGCCAGGGCCTCGGCGGGGCCGTCGGCGAACCGTCCGCCCCAGAGCCGGACGTCACCGTTGTTGCTGCTCACAGCTACTGCTCCTCGGAAGGGTGGGGTGTACCGCTGGCATAACTATGCAATCCTCCGTATGTTTTGTCAACGCGATTCCGGGGCCGCCCCCCTTATATCCGGCGACACCGCCGCCACCCCGGATCTACGCTCCACGCCATGCCGAACACCCCCTTCGACGACGTCGCCGAGCGCCTCGCCCAGACCCTCCAGGGCTCCGGCACGGGCGCGTGGACCGACCTCGACCTGCACATCCGGGCCGGTCTCCGACGGGACCCCGGCATCGCCCCCGCGCACACGTGGTTCCCCGCCGCCGCGGACCGGGGCCCCACCGCGCCCGAGGTGGCCGTCGCCCTGTGCGGCCCCGACGGCCGGATCAGGGAGGCCGCGCTGCACCACGTGGGCCGCTTCCCCGAGCTTCTCCCCCTGGTCGTCGTCCGGTGCGCCGACTGGGCCGAGCCGGTACGGCTCCGGGCCCTCGCCGTGCTCCGCGCGGAGCTTCCGGGGCTCGCGCCCGAGGCCCTCGGCCGCCTCACCGCGGTGGCCCTCCGCACCGGGGACCGGCTGCGCGGGGGCGCCGCCCAGGAGCTGCTGACCACGGCCCTCCGGGAGGGTCCCGAAGCCGGTCCGCTCGCGCTCCTGGACAGTGAGGAGCGGTCCGTACGACGGCTCGCGCACCGGATCGCCGTCGAGCGCGGCCTGCTCTCCCCCGCCCGGCTCGCGGCGATCGCCGCCGCCGGTCACGACGTGCTCGTCCTGGACCTGTGCGCGGAGGCGGCGCTCGCCGCGGCGGGCGGCGCGGTCGACGAGAGCGTCCTCGCCCCCCTGCTCGGCGCCCGGCTCGGCCGTGTGCGGGCGGCGGGCGTCACGGCGCTGCGGGCGGCGGGGCGGGCCGACGAGGCCGAGCCGTTCCTGTACGACCGGTCGGCGCTCGTGCGCGCGTGCGCGCGCTGGGTCCTGCGACAGACGGGCACGGACCCCCTGCCGCTCTACCGTGCCGCCTGCGCGGCCGGGGACGCGGTGCCCCTCGACGCTCCGCTCGGCCTCGCCGAGTGCGGCGACCGGGCCGCGGACGCCGACGCGCTCTGGGCGCTCACGGGGCACGCACGGCCCCGGGTGCGGGCGAGCGCCGTGGCGGGGCTGCGCGTGCTGGACGCCGTACGGTTCGACGCCGCCGGGTTCGAGCGCCTCGCACCGCTCCTGAACGACGACTCGCCGCGGGTGGCCCGCGCGGCCGCGCTGGCCCTGGCTCCGTGGGCGGACCACCTTCCGGTCGGCGCCCTGCTCCCGCCGGAAGGGGAGTTCGCGTGCGAGGCCACGGCGCCGGATCGCGCCGGGCACCGGGCGGAGGGCGGCGCCGGGGCCGAGGGCGATCACGCGCACATATGGGCGCTCCGCACGCGCCGGGCCCTCCGGATGCTCCGCCTCCCTTTCGGGCGCGGTTCCCACCGGGCGACCGGAGCCTGAGACGGGTATCCCCCTGGCGGTCGGCACGAGGAGAATGCCCGCCATGGGTAAGACATATGAACACATCGACGGGCGGCTGCGGGCCTTCATCGAGGAGCAGCCGGTGTTCTTCACCGCCACCGCTCCCCTCGCCGGCGACGGGCACGTCAACCTCTCCCCCAAGGGCCGCCGGGGCACGCTCGTCGTGCTCGACGAACTGACCCTCGCCTACGTCGACTTCGGCGGCAGCGGCGCCGAGACGATCGCGCATCTGCGGGAGCCGGGGAACGGCCGGATCACACTGATGTGGACGGCCTTCTCCGGACCGCCGACCGTCGTCCGGGTGCACGGGACCGGCGAAGCCGTGCTGCGGGACGACCCGCGCTGGAGCGAGCTGTTCGCGCGGTTCCCCGCCGAGGCCGTCGAGGGGCAGGGCAGCGCGCGGGCGATCGTCCTCGTGCACGCGCGCAGGGTCAGCGACGCCTGCGGGTTCGCGGTGCCGCTGATGGAGTACCAGGAGGACCGGGCGCTGCACGCCGAGTACTTCAACCGGAAGACGGACGACGAGTTCAACGCGTACTGCGAGCGCAAGGACCACATCGCGAGCAGCCTCGACGGGCTGCCCGCGCTGCCGCTCCCACTGCCCCCGCTGCCCGCCGGATAGCCCCGCACGACGGGCGGGGCCGCGGGCGCAGTTCCAGCGTCACGGCCATGCGGACCCTGCTCGTTCCCGGCGCCGCCCTGCTCTCCCCGGGCGGCGCGCCCGCACCCGCGCGCGTACCGCTGCCCGAGCGGACGGCCGACGCCGGCGGGGGCTCTTCCCGCACGCCGACGGGTGCGGGGCGACGGCCGGTTGCGTCTGCGTACCGGCCGTCGCGACGCGCGCGGTCCTCGCCTGGGCGGATCCCGCACGCCGACCGCACATCGCCGTCGGAACGCGGGGCGGTCCGACGGCGATCACGCGGTACTGAGCCGGGCCGCTACTTCTGGGCCAGCTTCAGCAGGTGGTCGGCGAGCGCCTGACCGCCCGTCGGGTCGCGGCTGATGAGCAGCAGCGTGTCGTCACCCGCGATGGTGCCGAGGATCGCGTGGAGTTCGGCCTGGTCGATGGCCGACGCGAGGAACTGGGCGGCGCCCGGCGGGGTCCGCAGCACCACCAGGTTGGCGGAGGCCTCGGCGGAGATCAGCAGTTCGCCGGAGAGGCGGCGCATGCGCTCCTCCTTGGCGGACTCGCCGAGCGGCGCCTGCGGGGTGCGGAAGCCGCCCTCGCTGGGCACCGCGTAGATCAGCTCGCCGCCCGTGTTGCGGATCTTCACCGCGCCGAGCTCGTCGAGGTCACGGCTGAGCGTCGCCTGGGTGACGCTCAGCCCGTCGTCCGCGAGGAGCTTGGCGAGCTGGCTCTGCGAGCGCACCGGCTGCCGGTTGAGGATGTCGACGATCCTGCGGTGGCGGGCGGTGCGGGTCTGCGGAACGGACGGCCCTCCGTGCTCGTTCTCCTGCGCGTCGGTCATCGTCGTCTCATTCTCCGGTTCGTCCTTGCCCGTTCGCCTCGTCCAGGACCCCGGGCAGCGCCTGGAGGAAGGCGTCCGCCTCGGCGTCGGTGAGGACCAGCGGAGGCATGATCCGTACGACGTCGGGGGCGGGCGCGTTCACCAGGAGGCCGGCGTCCTGGGCCGCCTGCTGCACCTGGGGTGCGAGGGGCCCGGTGAGCACGATACCCAGCAGGAGGCCCGCACCACGGACGTGGGAGACCAGCGGGTGGCCCAGACCCTCGATTCCCTGGCGCAGCCGCTCCCCTACCGCCTTCACGTGGTCGAGGGCCGCGTCGGCGGCGAGGGTGTCCAGGACGGCGAGTCCGGCGGCGCAGGCGACCGGGTTGCCGCCGAAGGTGGTGCCGTGGTGGCCGGGCGCGAAGAGCTCCGCCGCCTCGCCGAACGCGACGGTCGCGCCGAGCGGGAGGCCGCCGCCGAGGCCCTTGGCGAGGGTCACGACGTCCGGCTCGACGCCCTCGTGGGCCTGGTACTCGAACCAGTGGCCGCACCGGCCGACGCCGGTCTGCACCTCGTCGAGGACGAGCAGGGTGCCGCTGGCGCGGGTGATCTCCCGGGCGGCCCGGAGGTAGCCGGCGGGGGGGACGACGACGCCGTTCTCGCCCTGGATGGGCTCGATGATGACGAAGGCGGTGTCCTCGGTGACCGCGGCCCGCAGCGCCTCCACGTCCCCGTACGGCACGTGCGTGACGTCGCCGGGGAGCGGCAGGAAGGGGGTCTGCTTGCCGGGCTGGCCGGTGAGCGCGAGGGAGCCCATGGTCCGGCCGTGGAAGCCGCCGGAGGTGGCGACCATGTGGGAGCGGCCGGTGAGCCGGCCGATCTTGAACGCGGCCTCGTTGGCCTCGGCGCCCGAGTTGCAGAAGAAGACCTTGCCGGGGCGGCCGAAGAGGCTCAGGAGCCGCTCGGCGAGGGCGACGGGCGGCTCGGCGACGAAGAGGTTGGAGACGTGGCCGAGGCTCTGGATCTGCCGGGTGACGGCCTCGACGACCGCCGGGTGTGCGTGGCCGAGGGCGTTGACGGCGATGCCGCCGACGAAGTCCAGGTACTCGTTGCCGTCGGCGTCCCAGACCTTGGCGCCCTCGCCGCGGACCAGCGGCAGCCGGGGGGTGCCGTAGTTGTTCATGAGCGAGCCCTGCCACCGCTGGGTCAGCTCCGTGTTGCCGGTCATTTCTCCCCCTGATCGTTCTTGGCGCCCCGGTCGTCGGGGACGACCATCGTGCCGATGCCCTCGTCCGTGAAGATCTCCAGCAGGATCGAGTGCTGGACCCGGCCGTCGATGACGCGGGCCGTGGTGACCCCGTTCCGTACGGCGTGCAGGCAGCCCTCCATCTTGGGGACCATGCCGCTGGAGAGATCGGGCAGCAGCTTCTCCAGCTGGCTCGCGGTGAGCCTGCTGATGACCTCGTCGCTGTTCGGCCAGTCCTCGTAGAGGCCCTCGACGTCGGTCAGGACCATCAGGGTCTCGGCACCCAGCGCCGCAGCGAGTGCCGCAGCCGCCGTATCAGCATTGACGTTGTAGACATGTCCGTCGTCCTGGGAGCGGGCGATGGAGGAGATGACCGGGATCCGGCCGTCCTCCAGGAGCGCCTCGATGGCTCCGGTCTCGATGGCGGTGATCTCGCCGACGCGGCCGATGTCGACCCGCTCGCCCTCGATGACCGGCCGGTGCTGGGTGGCGGTGATGGTGTGCGCGTCCTCGCCGGTCATGCCGACGGCGAAGGGGCCGTGCTGGTTGAGCAGCCCGACGAGCTCGCGCTGGACCTGGCCGGCGAGGACCATCCGTACGACGTCCATGGCCTCGGGAGTGGTGACCCGCAGGCCGGCCTTGAACTCGCTGACCAGGCCGGCCTGGTCGAGGGCGCGGTTGATCTGGGGGCCGCCGCCGTGCACCACGACCGGCTTGAGGCCGGCGTGGCGCAGGAAGACGACGTCCTGGGCGAAGGCGGCCTTGAGGTCCTCGTCGATCATGGCGTTGCCGCCGAACTTGATGACGACGGTCTTGCCGTGGTGGCGGGTGAGCCAGGGCAGGGCCTCGATGAGGATCTGGGCCTTCGGGAGGGCGGTGTGCTTCCGCGCGGTGTTGCTCATGACGAGTACGCGCTGTTCTCGTGGACGTAGTCCGCGGTGAGGTCGTTCGCCCAGATGACGGCGGACTCCGCGCCGGCGGCGAGGTCGGCGGTGACGGTGACCTCCCGGTAGCGCATGTCGACCAGGTCGCGGTCCTCGCCGACGGAGCCGTTCCTGCACACCCAGACGCCGTTGATGGCGACGTTGAGCCGGTCGGGCTCGAAGGCCGCCTGCGTGGTGCCGATGGCGGAGAGCACCCGGCCCCAGTTGGGGTCCTCGCCGTGGATGGCGCACTTGAGGAGGTTGTTGCGGGCGATGGAGCGGCCCACCTCGACGGCGTCGTCCTCGGTCGCGGCGTTGATCACCTCGATGCGGATGTCCTTGCTGGCGCCCTCGGCGTCGCCGATGAGCTGGCGGGCGAGGTCGTCACAGACGCTCCGGACGGCCTCGGCGAACTCGTCCTGCGCGGGGGTGACGCCGGCGGCGCCGGAGGCGAGGAGGAGGACGGTGTCGTTGGTCGACATGCAGCCGTCGGAGTCGACCCGGTCGAAGGTGAGCCGGGTGGCGCCGCGCAGGGCAGCGTCGAGGCCCTTCGCGTCGACGTCGGCGTCGGTGGTGAGGACCACGAGCATGGTGGCGAGGCCCGGGGCGAGCATGCCCGCGCCCTTGGCCATGCCGCCGACCGTCCAGCCGTCCTTGGTGACCACGGAGGTCTTGTGGACGGTGTCGGTGGTCTTGATGGCGATGGCGGCCTTCTCGCCGCCGTGCTCGGAGAGTTCGGCCGCGGCGGTCTCGACGCCGGGCAGGAGCTTGTCCATGGGGAGCAGGACGCCGATGAGGCCGGTGGAGGCGACGGCGACCTCGCCGGCGCCGATGCCGAGGACGTCGGCGACCTTCTCGGCGGTGGCGTGGGTGTCCTGGAAGCCCTTCGGGCCGGTGCAGGCGTTGGCGCCGCCGGAGTTGAGCACGACGGCCGTGAGCTCGCCGTCGGCGAGGACCTGCTGGGACCAGAGGACGGGCGCGGCCTTGACGCGGTTGGACGTGAAGACTCCCGCGGCGGCGCGGCGGGGCCCGGTGTTGACCACGAGGGCCAGGTCCGGGTTGCCGTTCTGCTTGATCCCGGCGGCGATGCCCGCCGCCGTGAATCCCTTCGCTGCGGTGACGCTCACGGAGCGACTCCAATCGTGGAAAGTCCGGTGGCCTCGGGGAGTCCGAGGGCGATGTTCATGCTCTGCACCGCGCCGCCGGCGGTGCCCTTGGTGAGGTTGTCGATGGCGCTGATGGCGATGATCCGGTTCGCGTTCGCGTCGTACGCGACCTGCACCTGAACGGCGTTGGAACCGTAGACGGACGACGTGGCCGGCCACTGCCCCTCGGGGAGCAGGTGGACGAAGGGCTCGTCCGCGAACGCCTTCTCGTACGCGGCCCGTACGGTCCCGGCGGTGACGCCGGGCTTCGCGGTGGCCGTGCAGGTGGCGAGGATGCCCCGGGGCATCGGCGCCAGGGTCGGCGTGAAGGAGACGGTGACCCGCTCCCCCGCCGGTCCGCTGAGGTTCTGGATCATCTCGGGCGTGTGGCGGTGGCCGCCTCCGACGCCGTACGGGGTCATGTTGCCCATGACCTCGCTGCCGAGCAGGTGCGGCTTGGCGGCCTTGCCGGCGCCGGAGGTGCCGGAGGCGGCGACGATCACGGCCTCGGGCTCGGCGAGGCCCTCCGCGTACGCCGGGAAGAGGGCGAGCGAGACGGCCGTCGGGTAGCAGCCGGGGACCGCGACCCGCTTGGACCCCTCGAGGGCGGCGCGGGCACCGGGCAGTTCGGGGAGGCCGTAGGGCCAGGTCCCGGCGTGCGGGGAGCCGTAGTACGTCTCCCAGTCGGCCGCGTCCCTGAGGCGGAAGTCGGCACCCATGTCGACCACGAGGACGTCGGGCCCGAGCTGCTCGGCGACGGCGGCGGACTGGCCGTGCGGCAGCGCGAGGAAGACCACGTCGTGTCCGGCGAGCTCCTCGGCCGTGGTGGGCGCGAGGACGCGGTCGGCGAGCGGGAGCAGGTGGGGCTGGAGGGCCCCGAGGCGCTGGCCGGCGTTGGAGTGCCCGGTCAGTGTGCCGATCTCCACGTGGGGGTGGGCGACGAGGAGACGCAGGAGCTCTCCGCCCGCGTATCCGCTCGCACCCGCCACTGCTACTCGTACCGTCATCGAAACCCTCCTCATGGATGGCATGACTATACGTCTCGCCGAACTTTTATGCAACGACTCGGTGATCGGCGGGCCCGGACCGGAGCACCGCATAACCGGTCGCCCGGCGCGGCACGGCCTGACAAGGTGTCCCCCATGAGTGCCGAGCCCACACGCCCCGGACCGGTCCGCCACCACGACCACGGCACCTGGCTCGTCCAGTTCACCGGGCGGGTGCTCGTCGTCTGCCCGAGGTGCGGCGGCCGTGCGCTCGTGACGCCCCGACCCGGCCTTCCGGCACCGAAGTACTTCAGCGCCCTGCTCTTCCAGCCCCGGCGCCTCACCTGCGGCGGCTGCGGCGCGGTCGCCGAGTGGACGGCCGGGCAGCGGGGCGGCGGCCTGGTCGGCGCGGTGCCCGGCGGCACCGAGGACCCGTTCTTCCGGCGGCCGCTCTGGCTCCAGACCCGCTGCGCGGGGCTGATCCTGTGGGCCTACGACGAGGAGCACGTCGACGCGCTCGCCGCGTACGTGGGGGCGCGGCTGCGCGTGCGCCACGCCTCCCCGACCATGGCGATGTTCGCCCGGCTGCCGGCCTGGATGAAGTCCGCGGACCGCCGCGAGGAGGTGCTGGCGGGCCTGACGACCCTCCGCGCCCTCGCCGGGCGCACGGCCCCCGCCGACCGCTCGGACGCGGCCCACGAGCGGGGCGACCGCCCGCGCCACCACGGCAGCCTGCTGTTCCGGGGCGGTCCCTACTAGGCGAAGTGCCGCCCCTCGTACGGACCACCACGGCAGCCTGCTGTTCCGGGGCGGTCCCTACTAGGCGGAGTGCCGCCCCTCGTACGGACCACCACGGCAACCTGCTGTTCCAGGGCGGCCCTTACTAGGCGGAGTGCCGTCCCTCGTACGGCCGTACGATCCTGCGGGGCATGAGGAACGGGGGAACTTATGGTGGCGGCACGTCGAGCGATGGCGGGACTCGCGAGCAATCCCGCGGCTCCGGCCGACGTACTGCTGCGGCTGCTCGCGACGGACGGCGGGGACGACGGGATCGCGCAGCGGCTGGCCTGGCGCACCTCCCTGCCCGACAGCGTGGCCGAGGCCATGCTCCGCCATCCGGATCGCAAGGTACGGCTCCTGCTCGCGCAGAGCGCGGCGGCGGCTCCCGAGCTGCGGGCCCGCCTCCTCGACGGCCCGGCGTCGGACGCCATCGCCGTCGCCATCGGCCCGACCCCGTACCGGACCCAGGTGCCACCCCTGCCCGACGCGGCGTACGAGCGGCTGCTGAACCACGAGCGCGGCATGGTCCGGCACGAGACCGTCGAATCGGCCGGCGTGCCGGTGCACGTCCTGGTGCCGCTCGCCCGCCACGAGGACCCGCTGTTCCGGCTCGCCGCCTGCCGGCGCGTCTGGGGCGAGCTCACCGACGGGGTACGCGCCGCGCTCCTCGACGACACGGACCCGGCGGTACGCACGGCCGCGTCGATGCAGGTCATGCACGAGGACGAGGAACGCACGGCCGAGCTCGTCGAGACGCTCACGGACGGCTGGCGGCTCGGGGACGTCCTGGAACGCGGCCGGCTCGGGCGCCCCCTCGCCGAGCGCCTCGTCGCCGACGGGGCGTGGCTCGCGCGGCTCGCGCGCAACCCCACCCTCCCTCCGGACCTGGCGGCGGGGCTCGCCGGTCACGAGGACCCCGCCGTGCGGCTCGCGGTCTCCGCCCGCCCCGAGCTCTCGGAAGAGGAACGGGCCGCCGTCGACTGGCAGGTCGGCCCCGAGGACCGGCTCGACACCCTGGGGTGGGTGTGGGACGCGCGTGAGGATCCGGACGTGCTGCGCCGGTGTGCGCGGTCCGCGCACACCTGGCTGCGCCGCAGCGCGGCGGTCTGCCGGGAGTTGCCCGAGGACTGTGTGGAGCCGTTGGCGGGGGACGCGGACTTCGCCGTACGGCTGCTGCTCGCCGAGCGCCACCCGCTGGCGCCGCCGGAGCTGCTGCTCGACCTGTACCTGAACGGCTCCCACCGGGCCGTCGGCATGCTGACGGCCCGGCCACGGTTCCCGGCGGCGGGTCTCGCGGCGCGGTTCGCGGACGCGCCGGACCCGCGGGCCCGCGCGCTGAGCCTGCGCGATCCGGGTACCACGCCCGCGCTGGTCGAGCGGCTGAGCCGGGACCCGGAGCCCCGGGTGCGGGAGGCGGCCGCGCTCGACCGGCGGCTTCCGGTGGCCCGGGTCGTGGAACTGCTGGAGGATCCGGAGGTGGGGGTGGCGGCGGCCTGCAACCGAGTGCTGCCGGTCGCCGAGATGCGGGCGCTCCTGGAGCGGGCGGGCGTGCCCGACGGCCGGCCGGGCGTCTCCGACCTGGGGGAACGCGCCTGAGTCCGGGCGCGCCGACCGACTCCGTGAAGCCCCGGGAATCCACCCTTTGCATGACCATGCGAGTTCATGCATAATCTTCCCATGTCCAAGGTCCTCACCTCCCTGCCCGCCGGCGAGCGCGTCGGCATCGCCTTCTCCGGCGGCCTCGACACCTCCGTCGCGGTCGCATGGATGCGCGACAAGGGCGCCATCCCCTGTACCTACACCGCCGACATCGGCCAGTACGACGAGCCCGACATCGCGTCGGTGCCCGGCCGCGCGAAGACCTACGGTGCCGAGATCGCGCGCCTGGTCGACTGCCGCGCCGCGCTGGTCGAGGAAGGCCTTGCCGCGCTCACCTGCGGCGCGTTCCACATCCGCTCGGGCGGCCGCGCCTACTTCAACACCACCCCGCTCGGCCGCGCCGTCACCGGCACCCTGCTGGTCCGCGCGATGCTCGAGGACAACGTCCAGATCTGGGGCGACGGCTCGACGTTCAAGGGCAACGACATCGAGCGGTTCTACCGCTACGGCCTGCTCGCCAACCCGCACCTGCGGATCTACAAGCCCTGGCTGGACGCGGACTTCGTGACCGAGCTCGGCGGCCGCAAGGAGATGTCCGAGTGGCTGCTCGCCCATGAGCTGCCCTACCGGGACAGCACCGAGAAGGCGTACTCCACCGACGCCAACATCTGGGGCGCCACGCACGAGGCCAAGACCCTGGAGCACCTGGACACGGGCGTCGAGACCGTCGACCCGATCATGGGTGTGAAGTTCTGGGACCCGTCGGTCGAGATCGCCACCGAGGACGTCACGATCGGCTTCGAGCAGGGCCGCCCGGTCACGATCAACGGCAAGGAGTTCCACTCCGCCGTCGACCTGGTCATGGAGGCGAACGCCATCGGCGGCCGCCACGGCATGGGCATGTCCGACCAGATCGAGAACCGGATCATCGAGGCCAAGAGCCGCGGCATCTACGAGGCCCCCGGCATGGCGCTGCTGCACGCCGCGTACGAGCGCCTGGTCAACGCGATCCACAACGAGGACACCCTCGCCCAGTACCACAACGAGGGCCGGCGTCTCGGCCGCCTCATGTACGAGGGCCGGTGGCTGGACCCGCAGGCCCTCATGGTCCGCGAGTCGCTCCAGCGCTGGGTCGGCGCCGCCGTCACCGGCGAGGTGACGCTGCGACTGCGGCGCGGCGAGGACTACTCGATCCTCGACACCACGGGCCCGGCGTTCAGCTACCACCCGGACAAGCTGTCCATGGAGCGCACCGAGGACTCGGCCTTCGGCCCGGTGGACCGGATCGGCCAGCTCACCATGCGCAACCTCGACATCGCCGACTCGCGCGCCAAGCTGGAGCAGTACGCCGGCCTCGGCCTGATCGGCACCGGCAGCCCCTCCATCGGCGCCGCCCAGGCGGCCGCGACCGGTCTGATCGGCACCATGACGCAGCTGCCCGAGGGCGGCGCCGAGGCCATCGCCTCGCGCGGCGAGGTCTCCGACGACGAGGAGATGCTGGACCGGGCCGCGATGGAGTTCGGCACGGACTGACGCACGGCGCCACGACCACGGAAGGCCGGTTCGACACTTTTGTGTCGAACCGGCCTTTTCGCTGGTCACAGCAGGTGTGACGGGGCGGCTAGGGTCTGCGCGGAACAGAACGGCACGGGGCGTGCCGCGTGGGGCGCCCGGGGTGGGGAGTACGGAATGACAGAGACGGCGCAAGCGGTCCGGGCGGCGGGAAGAGGCTGCCCCGAGTGCGGGGAGCCCGTGGCCGAGGGCGGGCGGTACGTCACCTGGTGCGCCGCGTGCGACTGGAACGTGGACCCCGAGGTGCGCGACGAGGAGTCCCCGGGACGGATCGAGCGCCTGCGGCGGCGCCTCGCCCGGGAGTACGGGGAGCAGCTCCTCGCCGACCTCACGGACCCGGTCGCCGGCGGCGGAGCGGACGCGCACGCGCCCCGGCCCTCACCGCGCGGGGCGGCCGGCTGGTGGGCCGCGGTGCTCGCGTCGACGATCCACGGCATCACCGTCGCCCTGTTCGCGGGCGGCCTGTGGCTGCTCGTCGCCTACTGGGGCGTCGGCGCCCTGCCCGTGCTCGGCGGCCTGTCGATCGGCCTCGCCGTCGTGCTGAGGCCCCGGTTCGGCCGGCTCCCGAAGGACGACGGCCGGCGGGTGCTCCTGCGGCGCGCGGACGCGCCGCGGCTCTACGCCCTGCTCGACGAGGTCGCCGGGGCCGTCGGCACGTCGGGCGTACGGGCCGTGGTGATCGATGCCGACGTCAACGCCTCGGTCAGCACGTACGGCCTCCGGCAGCACCGCGTGCTCCACATCGGCCTCGGCCTCTGGGAGACCCTGTCCCCGCAGGAGCGGATCGCGCTCCTCGGCCACGAGTTCGGGCACTACGCTCACGGGGACACCCGGCACTCCCTGCTCGTCGGCGGCGCGTTCCAGTCGCTCGACACCTGGCGCTACACGCTGGCCCCGGAACCCGCCCACAGCCTGACCGAGCACTTCGTGAACCTGGTGACCGCCCTGCCCCGACTGCTCGTCGACGGCCTCCTCGTCGTCCTGGAGCACCTGACGCTGCGCGGGTCGCAGCGCGCCGAGTACCTCGCCGACTCCACCGCGGCCCGCACCGCGGGCGCGGAGGCGGCGGCCGGGCTGATGGACCGGCTCCTCATCGGGGGGAGCATCGCCGGCGAGCTGCGCCGGGAGGCCGTGGCGGCCCGGACCCGGATCGGGGGCGCGGCACGCCGCGAGGATCCGGCCCAAGGCCTGTGGGAGCGCTTGGCCGCGCATGCGGCGTCGGTCCCGGACCACGAGTACGAGCGGCTGCGGCGGGTCGCGGAGCGGCGCGGACACCAGGTGGACTCGACGCACCCGCCCACCCATCTGCGGCGGCGGCGCCTTTCCCGGGGCACCCTGGGCGGGGCGCAGATCGTCCTGGACGCGGCGAGGGCGGCGGAGGTCGACGCCGAGCTGGACGGAGCGAGGCGGAATGTGGCGCGGGAGCTCGTCCGGGGGTGATCCGGGGGCGATCCCGGGGGCGATCCCGGGGGCGGTGCGGAGGGTTCCTGACCCTACGCGGGCGATTTCTGTCACATCGCGGCACGGCCTCTCGTCAACGCGGTGACGGGAACCGACGAGGAGTGGGACGCCATGCACGACGACGACACGTTTCTGACCGCCCTGACCGGGCGCTTCGACGCCCACGAGGAGCAGCTGCGGGCCGTCGCCCTGCGGATCACGGGATCGCCCGCCGAGGCCGAGACGGCACTCGCGGCGGCCCGGGCGGGGCTCGGGAGGGACGGCGACACGACGGTACGCGCCTGGCTGACGGCGGCGGTGGGCGAGGCCTGCGTACGGGAGCTGAAGGAACGAGGGACCGAGGCGCGGTCGCCCGGACGAGGGGGCCCGGGTGGGGAGCTCGGGTACGGGCGGCTCGGGGGCGTGGACGGGCAGGTCGGGGACCTGCGGCTGGTGGACGGGCAGGTCGGGGACGGGCGGCTCGGGGGCGGCGATGCCGGGCGCGGTGACGTCGAGCCGCTGTGGCTGGCGTTGCTCGTGATGCTGGAGAGGCTTGGCAGCGCGGAGCGGCTCGCCTATGTCCTGCACGACGTGTTCGGGCTGCCGGCTGCCGAGACCGCGCGGATCGTCGGCGGGTCCCCCGAGGCGGTGGCGCGGCTGGCGCGGGGGGCCCGGGAGCGGATCAGGGGCTGCGGAGCGGTCCGTACCGAGGGCGAGCGGGGACGGCAGCGCGCGGTGGTGGACCGGTTCGTGGCGGCCGCACGCGCGCGTGACGCCCGGGCGCTGGTGGCAGTCCTCGATCCGGGCGTCGTCGCGTACTCCGACGGCGGCCCGGTGCACGGGGTCGCCGCGGTCGCCGAGACGGCCGCCGCCTTCGCGCGGAGCGTGGACGTGTCCCGGCCCGCGCTGGTCGACGGGGCCGTCGGCGCGGTCGGGTTCGCCGCCGGGCGGCCGGTCTCGGCGTTCGCGGCCACCCTCCACAGGGACCGGATCGTCACGCTCTCGCTCACCACCGGCGAGGACCGGGTACGCGCGCTCGACCTGGCGTTCCCCGACAGCTGAGGGCGAGAGCCGAGGCCGACACCTGAGGCCGAGAGCCGAGGCCAACAGCTGAGGCCGACAGCTGAGGGCGAGGCCGAAGCACACAGCCGGGGCCGACAGCCGGGGCGCGGGCCGGGCGAAACTCCGGTGCGCCCGGCGGCCGGCTCCGTTAGCCTCGGCCGCATGTCGACGCCCCGAATCTCCTAGCTGAGGACCCGCACCCACGCCACCCGTGTGCCCTCAAGCCTGTTCGGAGCGTTATCCCATGATCACCGTTCGTGGTGCCGACGTGCGCGTCGGCGCCCGGCTCCTGCTGTCCGGCGTCTCCTTCCACGTCGCCCCCGGCGACCGGATCGGTCTCGTCGGCCGCAACGGCGCCGGCAAGACCACCCTTCTCGACACCCTGGCGGGGCTGCGCGCCCCGGCCGCCGGCACCGTCACCCGTACCGGCTCCCTCGGGCATCTCGCCCAGGATTCGCGGGCCGCCGACCCCGACGTGACCGTCACCGACCGGATCCTCTCCGCGCGCGGCCTCGACCGGGCGGCCCGGCGGCTCGCGGACGCCGCCCGACGGCTCGGCGAGGAGCCCGACGCGCGGGCGCTCGCCGCGTACGACGCCGCCGAGACCGCCTTCGAGGCCGGTGGCGGGTACGCGGCGGAGGCGGAGGCCGCCCGAGTCGCCGCCGGTCTCGGCCTGCCGCACGCGCTGATGGACCGGCCCGTCGGGCAGCTGTCCGGCGGCCAGAAGCGGCGGGTCGAGCTGGCCCGGATCCTCTTCGCCGGGCACGGGCGGGACGACACGCTGCTGCTCGACGAGCCGACCAACCACCTGGACGCCGACTCGGTCGGCTGGCTGCGCGGCCACCTCGCCGCCCACCGGGGCGGACTCGTGCTGATCAGCCACGACCTGCGGCTCCTCGCCGACACCGTCAACCGGGTCTTCCACCTCGACCCGCGGCGCGCCGCGCTCGACGTCCACAACACCGGCTGGGACGCGTACCTCGCCCAGCGGGACGCCGACGAACGGCGCCGGGTGCGCGAGCGCGCCAACGCCGAACGGAAGGCGGCGGCCCTGCACGCGCAGGCCGACCGCATGAAGTCCAGGGTGGCGACGGCGACGACGGCCCGCAGCATGGCGCGCCGCGCCGACCGGATGCTCGCGGGGCTCGCCCCGGCGCGGCAGGCCGAGCGGGTCGCCCGCATCCGGCTGCCCGAACCCGCCCCCAGCGGCCGGATGCCGCTGGGCGCCGTGTCGCTCACCAAGGCGTACGGGGATCGGCGGGTGCTCGACGGCGTGGACCTGGCCGTGGACCGGGGCAGCCGACTGGTCGTCCTCGGGCTCAACGGCGCCGGCAAGACGACACTGCTGCGCCTCCTCGCCGGGCAGGAGACGCCCGACGCGGGGCGGGTGGTGCGCGGCCACGGGCTGCGGCTCGGCTACTTCGCGCAGGAGCACGAGACGCTGGACCGGGGGCGTACGGTCCGGGAGAACCTCGCGGCGGCGGCCCCGCACCTGACGGACGGTGAGGTACGGGCGGTGCTCGGCGCGTTCCTGTTCCGGGGCGACGAGGCCGACAAGCCGGCCGGGGTGCTGTCCGGCGGCGAGAAGACGCGGCTCGCACTGGCCGCCCTGGTGCACTCCGGTGCGAACGTGCTGCTCCTGGACGAGCCCACCAACAACCTGGATCCCGCGTCCCGCGACGAGGTGCTGGCGGCCGTGGGCACGTATCCGGGCGCGATCGTGATGGTCACGCACGACGAGGGCGCGATCGACGCGCTGCGCCCGGAGCGGGTCCTGCTGCTCCCGGACGCGAAGGAGGACCTGTGGAACGCGCAGTACCGGGAGCTGGTCACCCTGACGTGAGGGTCCGCCGACCGGGAGCGGCAGCCAGGGCTTCCTGGCCGGGTCCGGGGCGCGGGGCCGTCACCGGGGCTTCGGACCGGGTCGCGGGGCCGCCACCGGGGTTTCCGGGCCGGGTCCAGGTCCGGGTCGCGGAGCCGTCACCGGGGTTTCCGGGCCGGGGCGCGGAGCCGTCACCGAGGCTTCCTGGCCGGGTCCGGGTCCCGGTTGCGGGGTCGTGCGGGCCGCCAGTTCGTCGCGGCGGCGGGTGAGCCGGGCGATCTCCGCGTCGAGGGCCGCGAGCCGGCGGCTCACGACCGGGGACGCCCGCACGCACACTCCCTCGGGGACCCGGCGGGAGCGGATCGCCTCCACGTCGAGGAGGGGGAGGCGGTCCACGCACGCGCGTACGTCCTCGATCGTCAGGCCGAGGGCGAGGAGCTCCCGCACGACCCGCACGCGCGCGATGTCGTCCGGGCCGTAGCGCCGCTGACCGGTGGAGGTGCGGTCCGGTGGCGGGAGGAGGCCCCGCTGCTCGTAGAGGCGCAGGGCCCGGGGCGTGGTCCCCGCCGCTGCCGCCGCGTCACCGATCCGCATGCCGACCACCCTTCACCGAGACCGTCGCCTGGACCGTCACCGTCCACCGTCACCGTCACGGCAACTCGACCACGACCGCGCCGAGATACCGCCCCCGCATCACCTCCCGCAACGCCTCGGCGGCCCGTTCCATGCCCGCCACCCTGACGTGCGGGAAGGTGATCGCCCCGGTGCGCAGCCAGCCGCCGAAGCGGTCCCGCCACTCGGCCTCCGTCTCCGGGTGGTCGAGCGGGCTGAAGCCGCGCAGGGAGATCCGCTTGAGGACGAGCGGGTACGAATCGAGCTCCACGCGCGCGGTGGCTCCGGTCCCCTCCGGGTCGAGCTGGCCGGAGAGCGCGCCGACGAGGACGGCCCGCGCTCCGGGGCGGGCGGCGGCGACCGCCGCCCCGAGCTGCTCGCCGCCGACCGTGTCGAGGACGACGTCGATGCCGTCGGGCGCGGCCTCGGCGAGCTGCGCGGCGAAGGGCACGGGGGCGCCACGGACGACGGCGACGTCGTAGCCGAGTTCGGTGACGAGCCGCTCGGCCTTGGCGGGTGAGCTGGTGCTGCCGATGACCCGGCCCGCGCCGAGGAGCCGGGCGATCTGCCCGGCCATCGTCCCTACGGCGCCGGCCCCGCCGGTGACGAGGACCGTGTCCCCGGCGCGTACGTCCGCGCCCCGGGTGAGGGCGGCGTACGCGGTCCGGCCCTGGGAGAGGTGGGCGACGGGGTCGGGCAGCGCGTCGCCGAGGGGCGTGCAGAGCGACGGCGAGACGGCGGCGTACTCGCGCCAGCCCTGCCAGTGGGAGACGAGGTCTCCGGAGCGCAGGCCGGTGCTGTCCGGTGCGGACACGACCTCGCCGACGGCGGCGCCGAAGAGTGGGTCGCCGGGCTCGACGGGAGGGAAGGGAGCTCCCTTCACCGCTCCGCCGATGAGGGTCCGCAGGGCGGCCGAGACCGCGAACCAGCGGTTCCTGACGAGGACTTCGCCCGGGGCGGGCACGGGGCGGGCGGTGGTGACGAGGGCGAGGTGCTCGGGTGCCGGAAGGCCGCGCTCGGGTCGGGTGCGCAGCCGGATCTCTCGGTGGGTGGCCATGGGGCGCTCCAGGAGGAGGGTCGGTCGGGTCGGCGGGACCGTAGACCCTGACCCGCGCGTCAGGGTCAAGTCCGTGAAGGGAGAGGGTGATCCCTGAGGGACGGAGACGGCGGGACGGCCTAGCCTTGAGGCATGATCATCGATGCGCAGACCCGGGTACGGGTCGCCCGCCCCTCGCGGGACCTCACCGCCGCCGAGCGGTTCTACGTGGACGGGCTCGGGCTCGACGTGCAGTGGCGGAGCACCGAGCGGGTGCCCGGGGCGCACGACCTGCTCATGGTCGGGCCCCGGGACGGGAGCTGGCACTTCGAGCTGACCCGTGATCCCGAGCACCCGTTGGAGCCCAGCCCGACGGTCGACGACCTGTTCGTCGTGTATCTCGGTGCGCCGGTCGAGGAGGAGCAGGTGGAGCGGCTGCTCGCCGCCGGTGGCACGCGGGTGCCCGCGCACAACCCGTACTGGGACGAGTACGGCGTCACCATCGCCGATCCGGACGGGTACCGGCTCGTCCTGTGCTCCCGCTCCTGGAACATATGAAGTGGGGTGTGTCCGGCTGGTCGGCCGGACACACCCCGGGGGCCTCTAGCCCTGGCGCACCGCGCGCAGCACCACGAACTTGGCGTCGCTCGCGACGAGTTCGCTGTTGCCGAAGATCCGGCGGAGCGTGACGTGGTAGCCGAGGTGCCGGTTGCCGATGACCCACAGCTCGCCGCCGGGGCGCAGGGCGCGCCGCGCGTCCGCGAACATCCGGCGGGCGGTGCGGTCGGTGGTGGCCTGGTGGCTGTGGAACGGCGGGTTGTTGAGGACGAGGTCGACCGAGCCGGGCGCCAGCTCGGTGAGCCCGTCGCCGACGACGAACTCGGCCTTGCGGTCCGGGCCCAGGTGGGTGCGGAAGTTCTCCTCGGCCGAGGCGACCGCGGGGTACGACTCGTCTGTGAAGACGAGTTCGGCCTCGGGCTCGTGGAGGGCGATGGCGAGGCCGACGACGCCGTTGCCGCAGCCGAGGTCGGCGACCCGGGCCCGGCCGAGACCGCCGGGCAGGTTCGCGAGGAAGAAGCGGGTGCCGATGTCGAGGCGGTCGGCGCAGAAGACGCCGGCGTGGTTGGTGACGGTCAGTCCGGGGAGACCGGGCGCGGGGGTGTCCTCGGGGAGCGCGTACTGGTGGGGCCACGGGTTCGGCCGGGGCGTGAGGGCCGGATCGGGGGTGGTGTGGATGAGCCGGGCCTTCTTCACCGCGAGCGAGGTGCGGGTGGGGCCGAGGATCCGCTCGAAGAGCTTGAGCGTGGAGGTGTGGATGTCCTTGACCATGCCCGTGCCGACGACGACGGTGTCGGCGTGCACGGCGGGAGCGAGCCGGTGCAGCTGGTCTTCCAGGAGCGCGAGGCTCTTGGGGACGCGGACGAGGAGCACGTCGATCCGCTCGGGCGGCGGGTCCTGGGTGGTGAGGAGACGGACGGCGTCCGGGGCGGCGCCGGCGCGGGCGAGGTTGGCGCGGGTGGCCTGCTCGCCGAGGTACGAGTCGGTGATCTGGACGAGTTCGCGGGGTCCCGCCGCCTGGAGCGCCGTGACGAGGGCGCCCCAGCGGTCGCCGAGGACGGTGACGTTCCCGGACAGGTCGGTCCCGCTCTCGGCGAGGTGGCCGAGGAGGTACTCGTCGGACGCGTCCCAGGCGCGCAGCTGGTCGCGCGGGTCCTCGGGGAAGCGGGTCAGCGTGAAGGCGCCCCATGACGTGCTCAAACGGTTCATCGTGTTCTCAGGCTAGCCGGTCCGGGGCCCGGTTCCCCACCTTCGTGCCCGTCCGGGGAGCCGTCAGTGGGGGGCGGTGGCGAGGTGGAGGTGCCAGAGGCCGGGGCGGCCGGTGAGGGTGATCGTGGAGAGGGGGCGGACGTCGACGTTCCAGTAGGTGGCGGGCGGTGCCTTGAGGGCGTACACGAGGGCGGCCCGTACGACGGAGGGTTCGGCGACGGCGACGATGGAGCCGTCCTCGGCGGGGCGGGTGTCGAGCCAGTTCCCTATCCGGGTGATGAAGGCGAGGAGTGGTTCGCCGCCGTGCGGGGCGGTGCGGGCGTCGGTGAGCCAGGCGTCGACGGCGGCCGGTTCGAGGGCGGCGACCTCGGCGAGGGTGAGGCCCCGCCAGCGGCCCATGTCGCAGTCGCGGAGTGCGGGCTGGGCGAGGGGCGCGTAGCCGAGGGCGGTGCCGGTGGCGCGGCTGCGCGGGGTCGGGGAGCAGTAGCGCAGTTCGGCCGCGCCGAGCGGGATGAGCGCGGGCGCGGCCTGCTGCACCTCGTACCAGCCGGCCTCGTCGAGCGGCCGGTCGTCGTCGAAGCGTTCGGCGAGCAGGGAGGAGCTGCGTGCCGCCGTGACGAGCGTCACCCGAAGACTCATGGCCGCGATCGTGAGGCCGGTGACTCCGCTGGTCAAGGGGTCATGTGCCGGGACCGGAGGGGGCGGGGCTCACTGCTGCCCGAGAGCCATCCACTTGTCCGGATTCTGCAGTGGCGTGAAACCCACCTTCTCGTACACGCCGTGCGCGTCGGCGGTGGCGAGCAGGATGCGACGCAGTCCGTACGGTGCGAGGTGGTCGCGGACGGCGGTGACGAGCGCGGTGCCGAGGCCGGTGCCGCGGGCCGGGCGGACGACGTAGACGTCGCAGAGCCAGGCGAAGGTGGCGTAGTCGGTGACGACGCGCGCGTAGGCGCTCATCTCGCCGGTCGCCCGGTGGTAGGCGCCTAGGTTCAGGGAGCCCGCGATGGCGCCGTCCTGCTTCTCCCGAGGTCGGCCGAGGGCCCAGTAGGCGTCGGTGGACAGCCAGTGGTGGACGCGGGCGGCGTCGATCCGGGCGGGGTCGGCTGAGATCTCGTACGCCCCGTGCAGGAGGGGGGCGCCGGGGGTGTCGGAGGTGGTGCTGTCGCTCATGGGCGAAGGCTTCCAGGAGCGGGTGGGCTTGTCAGGTGAATTTGCCCGCGGCCAGGGCCGTGGGCCGGGCCGGGCGGTGTGCCCGCGCGGCCCGGTCTCCGGGGTCAGCCGGTGAGCTCGTCCACCGCCGTCCGCAGGCGGCGCACGCCCTCGACGATCTCCGTGGGCCCCGCGACACCCGCGAAACTCAGCCGGATGTGGCCGGCGGGGGGTTCGGCGCAGAAGTAGGGGCGGCCGGGGGCGGCGGAGACGCCGGCGCGCAGGCCGGCGGCGAGGAGGGAGGCCTCGGGGAGGGTGTCGGGGAGGCGCAGCCAGAGCTGGTAGCCGCCGGAGGGGATGTGCGGCAGGGCGAGTTCGGGGAGGTGGAGGGCGAGCGCGCCCGTCATGACCTCCCGGCGGCTCCTGAGCTCCTGGGAGACGGCGCGGAGGTGGCGGGGCCAGGCCGGGGAGCCGACGAGTTCGAGCGCGGCCTCCTGGAGGGGCCGGGGGACGAAGAAGCTGTCGACGACCTGGATGGCGCGCAGTCGTTCCAGGACGGGCCCGCGGGCGGCGAGGACGCCGACGCGGAGGCTCGCCGAGGTGATCTTGGTGAGGGAGCGGACGTGGACGACGACGCCGTCGGGGTCGTCGGCCGCGAGCGGCGCGGGGAGCGGGCCGGCGTCCTCGTGGACGAGGCGGCGGGCGAAGTCGTCCTCGACGACGAAGGCGCCGGCGGCCCTGGCGATGCGGACGACCTCGTAGCGGCGCTCGGGTCGCAGCAGGGTCCCGGTGGGGTTCTGGAAGAGCGGCTGGCAGACGAAGACGCGGGCGCCGGTGGCACGGAACGCGGCTTCGAGGAGTTCGGGGCGCACCCCGTCGGCGTCGGTCGGGACGGGGACGGGGCGGAGTCCGGCCGCGCGGGCGACGGCGAGCATGCCCGGGTAGGTGGGCGACTCGACGAGGACGGGGGTGCCGGGCGGGGCGAGGGCGCGCAGCGCGGTGCTGATCGCGGACTGGCCGCCCGCGGTGATGAGGATCTCCGCGGCGGTGACGCTGCCGCCGATCTCGCGGGCGAACCATTCGCGCAGTTCGGGCAGGCCGTCGGTGGGGGGCCTGCCCCAGGCGCCGGGGCGGCGGCCGGCCCGGGCGAGGGCGGCGGCGAGGGCGCTCTCGGGCTGGAGGGAGGGGTGGAGGTAGCCGCCGTTGAACTCGATCACGCCGGGCGGGGGCGCGGAGAGGGTGACGAGGACACCGGAGGCGTCGACGGCCCGGGGGACGAGTTCGGTGGCGATGTCGGCGCTGAGCGCGACCTCCTGCCAGGAGGTGTCGCCGACGACCGGGGTGGGGGTGCGGGGTTCCGAGCGGAAGGCGCCGGCTCCGGGGCGGGTGACGACGAGGCCTTCGGCGGCGAGCTGGGCGAGGGCCCGGGTGACGGTGACCGGGGAGACGTGGAAGCGCTCGACGAGCGCCCGACTCGACGGCAGCTTTCCACCTGGAGAGTAGCGGTTGAGCTCCACTCTCAGGGAGTTCGCCAGTTCCGCGACACTGCTACGCTCTTGCATGAGAACACAGGATAGCGCTACTGCTCCGGCGACGATAGCGGTCACCGCCACCGGATCGACTCGGACCGCGGCTCCGGCCACCGGGACCGGGGCCACGGCCTCCGGCACCGCCGCCGCCGGGAACCGCGCCGCCGCCGACCCCCGGACCAGGGGCACCCTGCTCGCCGGGCTCGGCGTGATCTCCTTCTCGCTCACCTTTCCCTCGACCGTCTGGGGCCTGGAGAGCTTCGGCCCCTGGTCGCTGGTGGCCGTGCGCTCCACCCTCGCCGCGCTCATCGCCGGCACCTTCCTCCTCGCGCGCCGGGCACCGCTGCCCGAGCGCCGCCACTGGGCGGGCCTCGCGGTCGTCGCCTGCGGTGTCGTCATCGGCTTCCCGATCCTGACCACGCTGGCCCTGCAGACCTCCACCACCTCGCACGCCGCGGTGGTGGTGGGCCTCCTGCCGCTGACCACGGCGACCTTCGCCGCCGTGCGGACGGGGCGCCGGCCGTCCCGCACCTTCTGGATCGCGGCCGTCTCCGGCGCCGTGGTGGTACTGGGCTTCGCGCTCCAGCAGAGCGGCGGCTCGTTCTCCACGGGCGACCTCTACCTCTTCGGGGCGCTGCTCGTGTGCGCGGCCGGCTACACCGAGGGCGGCCGGCTCGCCGCGACCATGCCGGGCTGGCAGGTCATCGGCTGGGCCCTGCTCCTCTGCCTGCCGCTGATGGTGGCCGCCTCGGCCGTGTCGCTGTCGTTCGAGCCGGTGCACCTGACCGCGCACGGCGTCATCGGCCTCGTGTGGGTCGCCGCCGGCTCCACGTTCTTCGGCCTGTACGTCTGGTACCGGGGCATGGCCGCCATCGGCATCCCCAAGGCCAGCCAGCTCCAGCTCGCCCAGCCGCTCCTCACTCTCGTCTGGTCGGTCTTCCTCCTCGGCGAGACCCTGCCGCTGGCAGCCCCGATCGCCGCGGTGGCGGTCCTGGTCTGCATCGCGGTCACCCAGCGGGCGAAGAGCTGACGCGACGAATCGGGGCATGACGGGTCACAATGGCAGCTAGAGACCCTGCGCAGTGCAGGCCAGGAGAAGCCCGGTCGCGAGGAGGTCAGCCCGATGCAGGCGAGCGTGGGCGACAAGCTGCTGGTACACGGCCGGACCGTGGGTCACCACGACCGCACGGCCGAGGTCCTTCAGGTTCTGGGGGAGAACGGCACTCCCCCGTACCGCGTGAAGTTCGACGACGACGGCCACGAGGCCCTGATGTCGCCGGGCCCCGACACCGTCGTACGCCATCACCCGCAGATGGGGACCGGCTGAGCCCCCCCTATTTCGGCGGACGGACCCTGGTCGGGTAGTGATCGGCCACCACGGTGGTCATCGCCCCGATCGGGTCTGCGGCGATCTCCTTCGCGGAGAACCAGCAGTGGCCGCCGACGGAGGGGTACGCCCGGGCCAGGTCCAGGTGGCGCGAGAGCTCCCGCGGATCCTGCCAGGGCGCGGGCTGGGCCGGATCGCCCGCCTTGTAGAGCGCCTCGCCGATGTACAGGCCGACCCCGGTGTCCCGGACCACCGCGTCCCACCAGGGCAGCAGCTTGGCGTAGTCGGCGGCGGGCAGCCCGATGTGCCAGTAGAGCTGCGGGACGACGTAGTCGATCCAGCCCTCACGGATCCACTTCCGGGTGTCGGCGTGGAGGTCGTCGTAGGTCTGGACACCGGCGCGCGTGTCCGAGCCCTCCGGATCGGTGCCGACGTTCCGCCAGACCCCGAACGGGCTGATGCCGAAGGCCGTGCGCTTCCCGGTCTCCCTGATCCGGGCGGACATCTCCGAGACCAGCAGGTCGGTGTTGTTCCGCCGCCAGGACGCCTTGTCCGGGAAGTCCCCGCCGTACCGCGCGTACGCCTCGTCGTCGGCGAAGACCTGCCCGGCCACCGGGTACGGATAGAAGTAGTCGTCCCAGTGCACGGCGTCGATGTCGTAGCGGCGCACCGCGTCCAGCATCGCGTCCTGGACGAAGGCCCGGACCTCGGGCAGCCCCGGGTTGTAGTAGAGCTTCCCGCCGTACGGCAGGACCCACTCGGGGTGGAGCCGGGCCGGATGGCCGGCGACGAGCCGGCCCGGGTCGGTGTGGTTCGCCACGCGGTACGGGTTGAACCAGGCGTGCAGTTCGAGGCCCCGGGCGTGGGCCTCCTCGACGGCCGTGCCCAGCGGGTCCCAGCCGGGATCCCGGCCCTGCGTGCCGGTCAGGTACTGCGCCCACGGCTCGTACGGCGAGGGCCAGAGCGCGTCGGCGGTGGGCCTGACCTGGAGGACCACCGTGTTGAGCCGGCGCTCGACGGCCGTGTCCAGGTGGCGGAGGAGCTCGGCGCGCTGCTGCTCGGCGGCCAGTCCGGCCCGGGAGGGCCAGTCGCGGTTGGCGACGGTCGCCAGCCACATCCCCCGGAACTCCCGCCTGCGGTGCGGCTTCCCCCGCGCCGGCCGTGCGGCACCGGCCGCCGGGGCCGCTGTCGTTCCCGTCACGGCGAGCGCCGCTCCGCCGACGCCGGCGACGAACCCTCTTCTGCCGATAGGCCGCACTTGTACCCCTCCCCTGTCGGATACGTCACACGCACCCGGACAGCATGCCCGCCCCGGACGATCGATCATCGGTTAATGAGCGGTAACGTCGTGGGGGTAGAGGCGGACGCACCCGGAATCACACGGGCCCCCGCCGCCGGAGAAGAGCGAAAGGCACGAGGTGACGGACTCCATGGCCGACATTGAGCGCGTCGGAGTGGTGGGCTGCGGCCAGATGGGCGCGGGCATCGCAGAGGTGTGTGCCCGGAGCGGGCTCGACGTCAGGGTCGCCGAGACCACCGGCGAGGCGCTGGAGATCGGCCGCACACGGCTCTTCAACTCGCTGAACAAGGCCGCCGAACGCGGCAAGATCAGCGAGGAGGAGCGGGACGCGACGCTCGCCCGTCTCAGCTTCACCACCGACCTGGGCGAGTTCGCTGACCGAGACCTCGTCATCGAGGCGGTCGTCGAGAACGAGCAGGTCAAGACCGAGATCTTCCAGGTCCTCGACCAGGTGATCACCCGGCCGGACGCCATCCTGGCCTCCAACACCTCCTCCATCCCGCTGGTGAAGCTGGCCGTGGCGACCTCCCGCCCCGACCAGGTCATCGGCATCCACTTCTTCAACCCGGCCCCGGTGCAGAAGCTCGTCGAGCTGATCCCGGCCCTCACCACCTCCGAGGGCACGATCAGCCGGGCCCAGGCCTTCGCGGAGAAGGTGCTCGGCAAGCACGCGATCCGCGCGCAGGACCGCTCCGGCTTCGTGGTCAACGCGCTGCTCGTGCCGTACCTCCTCTCGGCGATCCGGATGTTCGAGTCGGGCATCGCCAGCCGCGAGGACATCGACAACGGCATGGAGTTCGGCTGCGCCCACCCGATGGGCCCGCTGAAGCTCTCCGACCTGATCGGCCTGGACACGATCGCGTCCATCGCCGACTCGATGTACTCCGAGTTCAAGGAGCCGCTGTACGCCGCTCCCCCGCTGCTCCAGCGCATGGTGGACGCGGGACGGCTCGGCCGGAAGACGGGCTCGGGCTTCTACCCGTACGCCTGAGGACCCGGCACTCCCCAAGACCCGGAGTCCGGCGTCCGACCCCTGACGCCGTGACTCCGGCCGGACGGCCCGTACCCCCGCACAGGCACGGGCCGTCCGGCACAGGTGCCCCCGCGTCTCAGCCGAGGCGCAGATGGTGGAGCATCAGCAGCCCCGCGGCCATGTTCGCCGCCGGGATCTCGCCCCGGGCGATCATGTCGGGGATCTGTTTCAGCGGGACCCAGGCCCGCCGCGAGGACTCGAACGCGTCCTCGGGCGGTCCGGTGTACGTGGCGCGCTCCGCCCAGTAGAGGTGGTGGCGCGCGTCGGTGAGGCCGTTCGAGGGCTCCACCGTGAGGAGATGGCGCAGCGGTCCCGGCCGCCAGCCGGTCTCCTCCTCCATCTCTCGGGCCGCGGCGGCCTCGACGTCCTCGCCGTCCTCGACGACGCCGGCGGCCAGCTCCCAGCCCCAGCTGTCGGTGATGAAGCGGTGACGCCAGAGCATCAGGACTTCGTCGGCCTCGTTGACGGCCGTCGCGACGGCCACCGGGCGGAGCCGGATCAGATAGTGGTCGAGATGGCGGCCGTCGGGGAGTTCGACGTCCGCGAGGTTCACCTGGAACCAGCGGTTCTCATAGACAGAGCGTTCGCTCAATTTCGTCCACTGCACGTTCTTGCCACCTTCCGATCGGTCGGTGCTTGTTTGGTGGCAATATCGCAGCAGTTGACGGCTCACAGGGGAACGCGTAGCGCCCCGTCGATGAGAGCGGCGGCCTCCCGGGCATCCCCGCCGCCGCTCGCGAGGAGCCCCTCCCGCACCTGCGTCAGCCGGTCCCTCAGCCGCCGGGACTCCATCCCCCGCGCCCGCTCCGTCATCTCCACCGCCGTCCGCGCCGCCCGGTCGGCCTCCCCCTGCCGCAGCTCGATCTGACACAGCATGGCGAGCCGGTGCACCCGGCCCCGGTCGTGCGAGGGCGTCCCGACCGCCTCCGACGCATGCTCGTGGGCCGCGGCGAGATCACCCAGACCGAGCAGGGCCTCGGCCACCTGGACGTTGACGAACCCCGGCTGGACGTAGCCCGTCTCGACCGGCTCCTCCCCCGGGCTGATCCGCCCCGCGGCCGCCTCCGCCCGCCGGATGCAGGACAGCGCGGCCGCCCCGTCACCCAGATGCGCGTACGCCTTCGCCTGCATCGCCGTCAGGTCGGCGGCGAGCGCCGGGGTGATCTGCGACCCCGCCGCCCGCAGCGCCGCCTCCGCGAACGCCACCGCCTGCCGGTACTCCCCCATGAACAGCGACTGGTTGACGAGGAGCGCGATCACGTACGCCCCGAGCCCCCGGTCCCCACTCGCCTTCGCCAGCCGCAGCGCCTGGTGGAAGTAGCGCTGGGCGAGGCCGTGCGCGTCCGCGTCGTACGCGCAGATCCCGGCCACCGCGACCAGCCCGCCGGTGGCCCGGTGCAGCCGCCGCCCCAGCGCGTCGCTGTACGTGCCCCGGAGCAGCGGCGCGGTCTCGGTGTTCAGGAAGCCGACGATCCGGGCGCGGGTCGCGATGCCGCCGGCCCTGCGGTACATCTGCTCGTAGTGCGAGCGGGCCGCGCTCAGGACGCTGATGTCGGCCGCCGAGACCGTCGTCCGGCCCGTACGGGAGACGTCCACGTCCTCCGGCGGGTTCTCCCACTCCCACACCGGCATCACCGCCGGGGTGCCGGTCACGGCCGGGGCGGCGACTATGTGCGGCCGCTGCTGCTCGTCGGAGCGCCACAGCGCGGCCGCCCGCTCCACGAAGCCCGACAGCGGCGATCCGGCCGCCGGCGGCGGGCTGCCCGGCACGCCGAGGCCGATGTCGTCCAGGGTCACCTGCCGGCGCAGCCGCGCGGCGAGGACCTCACAGATCAGGTCCGGCACCTGGCCGCGCGGCCGCTGCCCCTTCAACCAGCGGGCCACCGCGGTGTGTTCGTACCGCAGGGTGAGGCCCCGGGCCCGGCCCGCCCGGTTCACCCGGGCGGCCAGGCCGGCGTTCGAGACGCCCGCTTCGTCGAGCAGGGCGTCGAGCAAGGTGTTGGGCTGCATGACCGCTCCGGTGGCTCGCGTGGCCGCTCCGCACGCTCGGTGAACTCAGCGTAGCGGCGGCCGATTTCGCACGGGGTGTGAACGAAGTACCCGTTCTCCCGGTCCGCGTACTCTGCCACGCTCGTCCCGGCCCCGGTTGACTGTGCTTCTCGCCGCAAGGCGACGACCGGGCCGCCGGCTCCCCCTCGTACAGTGCGGCCGCCCGGTCCGCGTCGCCCGCTCCGCTGATCTGCCCGACACTCCGTGGCGGGGCGGGCGACGCCGGTCCCGGCCCCCTCCGCTCAGCAGTGGGAGGAGGGGGCGGGCCGGGGGCGGCGCAGCCCGGGTTCGGCGGGCTGCGCCGGCACCCGGACACGGTCGTTGCGCACGACGAGCAGCGCGATGTCGTCGGCGATCCGGCCGCCCGTGTGGTGCAGCAGCGCCGTCTGGACCCGGCGGACCAGGGCGGCGGGCGCCTCGCCGGGCACCCCGGCCAGGGCGGCGTCGAGCGCGAAGAACCGGCCCCGGTGGTCACGGGCCTCCTCCGCGCCGTCGGTGTGCAGGACCAGCGTCTCGCCGGGCAGCAGCCGGCCCGCCGCGTACGGCACGATCCCGGCGGGCAGCGGCAGCACCCCGAGCGGCGGCAGCGGGACCCCGACCGGGAGCCGCTCCACCCGCGGTCCGAGGCGGTACGGGCCGGGGTGACCGCAGTTGAGGACGGCCAGGCGGCCGTCGGGGCGGACTTCCACGAGCAGCAGGGTGACGAACTCCTCCGCCACCGGGTGCTCGGGCTCCGCGCCCGCCGTCGCCGGATGCTCGTCCCGTGCGCGCTCCCTCAGATGCCGCTCCAGGGCCCTCTCCAACCGCCGCAGCACACCGGCGAGTTCGGGCTCGTCGTGGGCGGCCTCGCGGAAGCTGCCGAGCACCGCGACCACCGCGCCGAGCGCGGCGAGCCCGTGGCCCCGGACATCCCCGATGACGATCCGCACGCCGTACGGGGTGGCCACCGCCTCGTACAGGTCCCCGCCGACGGACGCGCCCCGGGAGGCGGACAGCTGCCCCGCGGCCAGCGCGAGGCCGTCGAGACGGGCCGGCGGCGGGCGCAGCAGGACCCGCTGGGTGGCGGCGGCGACGGCCCGGACCCGCGCCAGTTCCCGCACGAGCCCGTGGCGGAGGCCCAGCACCAGGCCGATGCCGACGGTGAGGAAGACGACACTGGTGGCGATCCGCATGGGCAGCCCCGGCTGCCGGGCCAGCGGACAGCCGAACCTCCACGCCACGGCCACGGAACCCCAGGCGGTGGGAAGAGCGAGCGGGGCCAGCCGGCGGAGCCGGGAGCCATCGGCGAGCAACGACCTGGTACGGATCATGCACGGCCCTTCCCGAGCCCCGACAGCGCCCGAAGGCCCTGCGGCCCACAGGTCCGCCCCTGTGGCCGCGTCGATTCTGCCGACCCCGCGGTCCCCCGTGGAACACCCCCCGGCGATCTCACCCGAAGGAGTGAGCGCCCCTCTCGCGCCGCCCTCCGCCAGGGCTGCGCCACGCGCACGGACGACCGGATCCCGCGCGAGCGTACGGATTCCGGGCCCGCGCGGAGGGCAGGGGGATCCGGCCCCGTACCTCGCATGCGGTACCGGCGGGCACCCGCTTGAGGTTCTTGCCCGGACACGGCATGCGGCTCCGGCCCGTACACGGCGGAGGGCCGCCCCGGGAATCCTTGGGTTCTAGGAGTCGTTGCAACACCCCAGTTCAGGGGATGCGATGAACTTCGAGATCCGCAAGATCCGGACGGCCCAGGGACCTGTGAAGCTGAGCCGGGAGCGAGAGGCATACTCCCGGCTCATGCAGCAGGGACACAGCAACGCCGAGGCATGCCGGATCGTCGGCATCGATGCACGGACCGGCCGGAAGTGGCTCAACGGCCGCAGCGCCGACCGGCGGCAGAAGGCGGCACCACCGATGCGCATGGTGGCGCCGCCTTCCCGTGCTTCCCGGTATCTGCGTGAGGACGAGCGGATCCATATCGCGGACCGGCTGCGGGAGAAGGCCACGGTGCGGGCGATCGCCGCCGAGCTGGGCCGCAGTCCGTCCACGGTCAGCCGGGAGATCCGCCGCAACCGGACCGAGGGGACCCGCGGCCGCTGGCACTACCGGCCGCACGCGGCCCAGGCCCGCGCCGATTCCCGCCGGCCCCGCCCCAAACCCCGCAAGATCCTCCGCAACCGCGAGCTGCGGGACGCCGTCCAGGCGATGCTGGACGAGAAGTGGAGCCCGGAACAGATATGCCAGGCTCTGCGGCAGAAGTTCCCCGACCGGCCGGAGATGCACGTGGTCCACGAGACCGTCTACCAGGCGCTCTACGTCCAGGGCCGGGGACAGTTGCGGCGTGAGCTCGCCGGCGCCCTGCGCTCCGGGCGGGCCCGCCGCAGGCCCCAGCGGCAGGCCAACAGCCGCCAGCCCCGCTTCACCACCCCGATGGTCATGATCAGCGATCGTCCGGCCGAGGCGGATGACCGGGCCGTGCCCGGCCACTGGGAGGGCGACCTGATCATCGGCAAGGACGGCAAGTCCGCGATCGGCACCCTCGTGGAGCGCGCGACCCGCTACGTGATGCTCCTGCACCTGCCGAACGACCACGGAGCCGACGCCGTCCTGGGCGCCCTGGCGGCCACCGCCCAGACCCTGCCCTCCCATCTCGCGCGGTCCCTGACCTGGGACCAGGGCAGCGAGATGGCCCGCCACCACGAGTTCACGCTCGTCACCGACATCCCGGTCTACTTCTGCGACCCCGCCAGCCCCTGGCAGCGAGGCTCGAACGAGAACACCAACGGCCTGCTGCGGCAGTACTTCCCCAAGGGCACCGACCTGTCCGTCCACACCCCCGAACACCTCGTCGCCGTCGCAGACCAGCTCAACCGGCGCCCACGCAAAACGCTCGGCTGGGAAACCCCAGCCGAGCGCCTGCATAAACTGCTCGCGGCCTAGACAACCAACCACGTGTTGCAACGACCGCTAGAAACCGCCATCCCCGGGGCGGCCCTCCTGGTGTTGCTCGGCGTGCTGCTCGCGGTGCCGGTCAGGCGCCGCGCAGGACCGCGCCCGTGCGCTCGGCGGCCAGGGCCACCGCGGCGTCGCGGGCCGCGCTGGCCTCGTCGACCGTCAGCGTCCGGTCCGTGGCACGGAACTTCAGCGCGTACGCGAGGGACTTGCTGCCCTCGCCGAGCTGGTCGCCGGTGTAGACGTCGAACAGCCGGATGGACTCCAGGAGTTCACCCGCGCCCTCGGTGAGGGCGGCCTCGACGTCGGCGGCCGGGACGCCGGAGGCGACGACCAGGGCGACGTCCTGGGTGGCGACCGGGAAGGAGGAGATCCGGGGGGCCTTCAGGGGACCCTCGTTCGCCTTCTCCAGGAGGTCCAGGTCGATCTCCATCGCACAGGCGCGGGCCGGCAGGCCGAACGCCTTCACCACGCGCGGGTGGAGCTCGCCGGCGTGGCCGACGAGGACCTTCTCGCCGTCCACCTCGACGTGGAACGCGGCGCAGCGGCCCGGGTGCCAGGGCGCGTGCTGGTCGGCGCTGATGATCAGCTCGACCCCGGCCTCGGCGGCCACGGTCCGGCCGGCCTCGACGGCGTCCGCCCAGTCGGACGGACGGCCCTTGCCCCACCAGCCGGCCTGCTCGCGCGCACCGGCGAGGACGACGGCGGCGCGGCGCGGCTGCGCGGGCAGCGCGGCGTTGACGCGGGCGATCTCCTCGTCGGTGGGACGGCGGTCGACGCCCAGGCGGACGGCGACGCCCGGCTGGTCGCCCGGCCGGAAGACCAGACCGGTCTCGAAGAGCGCCAGGTCGTGGCTGCCGCGGCTGTCGTTGCGGCGGAGCGCGCCGAGCAGACCCGGGAGCAGGGTCGTACGGAGCGCGGGCTCCTCGTCCGAGAGCGGGTTGACCAGCTTCACGAGGCGGCGACGGTCGTCGTCCGCGTCGAGACCGAGCTGGTCGAGGGCCTGCTCGCCGATGAACGGGTAGTTCAGCGCCTCGACGTAGCCGGCGCCGGCCAGGGCGCGGCCGACGCGGCGGTGGACGCGCTGGCGCTCGGTGAGCCCACGGCCGGCCGGGGGCTTCGGCAGCGTGGAGGGCAGGTTCTCGTAGCCCTCCAGCCGGATGACCTCTTCGGCGAGGTCGTTCGGCGCGTTGAGGTCGGGGCGCCACGAGGGCACGGTGACGACGAGCTCGTCCTGGCCGTAGACGTCGCAGCCGACCTCCTGGAGGCGGCGGACGACGGTCTCGCGGCCGTAGTCGACGCCCGCGACCGTGTCCGGGTGGTTCGCCGGCATGGCGATCGTCCGGGGCGCGGACGGGGCCGCGACCTCGGTGACCCCGGCCTCGGCCGTGCCGCCCGCGAGCAGCACCAGCAGGTCGACGCAGCGCTGCGCGGCAGCGGCGGCGGCCTGCGGGTCGACCCCGCGCTCGAAGCGCTTGGACGCCTCGGAGGACAGCTTGTGGCGGCGGGCCGTGCGGGCGATCGAGATCGCGTCGAAGTGCGCGGCCTCGATGACGACCTCGGAGCTGCCGGTGACGATCCCGGTCTCCGGGTCGGTCACCGGGTCGGCGATCTCCGTGTTGGCCCCGCCCATGACGCCCGCGATGCCGATCGGGCCGCGGTTGTCGGTGATGACGAGGTCCGCGGCGTCGAGGACGCGCACGGTGCCGTCGAGCGTGGTGATCTTCTCGCCGGCCTCGGCACGGCGGACCCCGATGGGGCCGTCGAGCCGGTTGCGGTCGTAGGCGTGGATCGGCTGACCGAGCTCCAGCATCACGTAGTTGGTGATGTCGACGGCCAGCGAGATCGAGCGCATGCCGGCCTTCTGGAGGCGGCGCTGCAGCCAGATCGGGGAGCGGGCCTCGGGCGCCAGGCCGACGACGGTGCGCGCGGTGAAGCGGTCGCAGCCGATCGGGTCGGTGATCTGGACCGGGTAGCCGTACGAGTTCGGCGCGGGCACGTCGAGGAGCGCCGGGTCGCGCAGCGGCAGGCCGTAGGCGGTGGCCGTCTCGCGGGCGACACCGCGCATCGAGAGGCAGTAGCCGCGGTCCGGGGTGACGGCGATGTCGAGGACCTCGTCGAACAGCTCCAGGAGGACCGTGGCGTCGGTGCCGACCTCGTGCTCCGGCGGCAGCACGATGATGCCGTGCGTGCCGTCGTCGCCCATGCCGAGCTCGTCACCGGAGCAGATCATGCCCCGGGAGACGCGGCCGTACGTCTTGCGCTCGGCGATCCGGAAGTCTCCGGGGAGCACGGCGCCGGGCAGGGCCACGACGACCTTGTCGCCCTCGGCGAAGTTCCGGGCGCCGCAGATGATCTCCTGGGGCTCGCCGGTGCCGTTGGCCTGGCCGACGTCGACGGTGCAGAAGCGGATCGGCTTCTTGAAGTCCGTCAGCTCCTCGATGGTGAGGACCTTGCCGACCACCAGCGGGCCGGTCAGGCCGGCGCCGAGCTGCTCGACGGTCTCGACCTCGAGGCCTGCCGAAATGAGCTTGGCCTGGACGTCGCGGCCGGTCTCCGTCGCCGGCAGGTCGACGTACTCCCGCAGCCAAGAAAGCGGGACCCGCATCAGATCTCCATCCCGAACGGCCGGGTGAACCGGACGTCACCCTCGACCATGTCTCGCATGTCGTCGACGTTGTGGCGGAACATCAGCATCCGCTCGATGCCGAACCCGAAGGCGAATCCGCTGTACTTCTCGGGGTCCACACCGCAGGCGACGAGCACCTTCGGGTTGACCATGCCGCAGCCGCCGAGCTCGATCCAGCCCTCGCTGCCGCAGGTGCGGCAGGGACGGTCCGGGTTGCCGACGGACTCGCCGCGGCAGACGTAGCAGAGCATGTCCATCTCGGCGGACGGCTCGGTGAAGGGGAAGAAGTTCGGCCGCAGCCGGGTCTTCATGTCCGGGCCGAAGAGCGCCTGGACCATGTGGTCGAGGGTGCCCTTGAGGTCGGCCATGGTCAGGCCCTCGTCGACGGCGAGCAGCTCGATCTGGTGGAAGACCGGGGTGTGCGTGGCGTCGAGCTCGTCGGTGCGGTAGACGCGTCCGGGGCACACGACGTAGACCGGGGGCTCCCGGTCGATGAGCGTGCGGGCCTGGACCGGCGAGGTGTGCGTACGGAGCACGACGCCGGACTCGTCGCCGGTGGTGGCCTTTCCGTCGGCGGAGGTTCCCTCGACGAAGAAGGTGTCCTGCATCTGCCGGGCCGGGTGGTCCGGGACGAAGTTCAGGGCGTCGAAGTTGAACCACTCCGCCTCGACCTCGGGGCCCTCGGCGACCTCGTACCCCATGGAGACGAAGACGTCGGAGACGCGCTCCATGAGCGTGGTCAGCGGGTGCCGGGCACCGGCCGGGACGCGGTCGTACGGCAGGGTGACGTCGACGGCCTCCTCGACGAGGACGCGCGCGTCGCGCTCGGCCTCCAGCTCGGTCTGCCGGGCGGCGAGCGCCTTGGAGACGACGCCGCGGGCCTGGCCCACGAGCTTTCCGGCGGCGGCCTTGGCCTGCGGGGGCAGGGCGCCGATCTCCCGGTTGGCGAGCGCCAGCGGCGAGGTGCCACCGGTGTGCGCCGTCTTCGCGTGCGCGAGCGCGTCGAGGTCGCCCGCGGCGGCGAAGGCGGCGAGCGCCTCGTCCCGCATGCGCTCGATCTCTTCCGGTTTCAGTGCCTCGACCTCAACCGGGTCGTACGACTTATTGGGTGCGGACATCTCTTCCCGTGCTTCCGTTGGCTGGCTGGGCGGCCCCGCTCGACGTCAAGGGCGCAAACGTGCCAAAGGACGAGTCTAACGGGGCGCGGGGACGCGAATGAGCCCGTGGGCAGGCCGGGCGGCTCCTGATCTCGTACGGTCTCGACTGCTGAGACGTCAGAGGAGGTGGGCCGGGGTGCCGACGGGCAGGATAAATCGGAACTCGGCCCCGCCACGGGGGCCCCGTCCGACGGTGATGGTGCCGCCGTGGGCCTCGACGACGCCCTTGACGATGTAGAGGCCGAGGCCGGTGCCGCCGCGTTTGCTGCCCCGCCAGAAGCGGGTGAAGACGCGGCTCATCGACGCTTCGGGGATACCGGGTCCCTCGTCTCTCACGGTGACCTCCGTCCCCTCTTCTCCGTCGTCGCCCAGCGTGGTGGGTGCCACCTCGATGGTGACGGTTCCGTCGCCGTGGCGCACCGCATTTTCGAGGAGGTTCCCCAGGATCTGGTCGATCTTGTCGGGGTCGGCCCACAGCGCGGGCAGCCGTGGCCTGATCCGTACGAAGAAACGGTCCGGGGACTGGCCGCCGGTGATGTGCACCTGGATGTGCCGGCCGACGGCGGCGGCGATGTCCACGGGCTGGCGGCGCACTTCGAGGCGGCCGGAGTCGATCCGGGAGATGTCGAGGAGTTCGGCGATGAGCCGCTTGATGCGGCCGGCGTCGGCGTCGACCGTCTCCAGCATGAGCCGCTTCTGCTCGTCGTTGAACCGCTCCCACTTGTCGAGGAGGGTGGCGGTGAAGCCCTTCACGGAGGTGAGCGGGGAGCGCAGTTCGTGGGCGACGGTGGCGATGAGCTCGGCGTGGCTGCGCTCGGTGCGGCGGCGCGCCTCGGTGCCGCGCAGCGAGACCACGACGCGGCGGACGGGCCCGGTGGGGTGCTCGCGGACGTAGCGGGCGGAGACGAGGACCTCGCGGCCGCCGGGGAGCAGCAGGTTCCGCTCGGGCTGTCCGCGCCGGGTGGAGAGACCGCCGTACGGATCGGTCAGCGCCCACCAGCGGCGTCCCTTGAGGTCCTCCAGGGGCAGCGCCCGGTCGAGGGGGAGGCCGAGGGCCCGGTCGCCGGGTACGGCGGTGATGCGGGCGGCGGCGGCGTTGAAGCTGACGACGCGGCCGGTCTCGTCGGCGATGACGAGACCGTCGGGCAGGTCGTCGGGGTCGAGCCCGGCGAATCCGAGGGATGCCGCGGATGCGGCGGGCTCCGCGGATGCGGATCCGGCGATCGTCGCGGGTTCGGGCTGCGGCCGGCCGCTCTCGGGCGGCTCGGGTCCGGCCCCGGGCTGCTCCGGGGCGTGCGGCGCGGCGCTCCGTGCCTGTGCGGGACTGTCCGTGCCGACCGTCATCCCCGTTCCCCACCCCTCCGTGTAGCGCAGTGGGCCCCCGAGTGCGTCACTCTACTGGGCGGGGGCAGCGGAATGGACCCCTCAGGCGGAGGTTCGGGGGCGCTGGGCGCGGGCGGAGGCGTACAGGCAGACCGCGGCGGCGGTGGCGAGGTTCAGGCTCTCGGCCTTGCCGTGGATCGGGACGCGGACGACGGCGTCGGCGAGCGCCCGGGTCTCCTCGGGCAGCCCCCAGGCCTCGTTGCCGAAGATCCAGGCGGTGGGCCCGCCCATGGTGCCGGTGTCGAGCTCGTCGTCGAGGTCGTCCTGGCCCGCCCCGTCGGCGGCGAGGATCCGTACGCCCGCGCTCTTGAGTCCGGCGACGGCCTGCTCGACGGGGACGCCGACGGCCACCGGCAGGTGGAAGAGGGAGCCGACGGAGGCGCGGACGGACTTGGGGTTGTAGAGGTCGACGGAGGCGTCGGTGAGGACGACGGCGTCGGCGCCGGCCGCGTCGGCGCAGCGCAGTACGGTGCCGGCGTTCCCGGGGTCGCGGACGTGCGCGAGGACGGCGACCAGCTTGGGCTTGGCCGCGATGATCTCCTCGAACGGCGAGTCGAGGAACCGGCAGACGCCGACGAGGCCCTGCGGGGTGACGGTCTGGGAGACCTCGGCGAGGACGGCGTCGGAGGCGAAGTGGACGCGGGCGCCGGCGGCGCGGGCGGCGTCGACGATCGCGGCGTAGCGCTCGGCGGCCTCGACGGTGGTGAAGAGCTCGACGAGGGTGGGCTCGCCTCCGGAGCCGCGGTGCGCGACGGCCTCGCGGACGGCCTGCGGGCCCTCGGCGATGAAGAGGCGGTCCTTGCCCCGGAAGTTGCGCTTGGCGAGCCGCCGGGCGGCGACGACGCGCGGGGAACGCGGGGAGATCAGCTCGGGGGTGGACATGTGCCTGCGGCTCTCTGACTCGTCGGGTACGGCGGCTGGGCCTGATCCGACGGGATGGTCAGACGGGCCCTGGGGCGGTCAACGCGCCGGACCCGCAGGCGCGAGGCCTGCGGGTCCGGGCAGAAGTACTGCGGCCTGGAAGATCAGGCGGCGGCCTTCGGGGCGTTGACGTCGGCCGGGAGGGCCTTCTGCGCGACCTCGACCAGCGCGGCGAACGCGTTGATGTCGTTGACGGCCAGCTCGGCGAGGATCTTGCGGTCCACCTCGATGTTGGCGGCCTTCAGACCCTGGATGAGGCGGTTGTACGTCATGCCGTTCTGGCGGGCAGCGGCGTTGATGCGCTGGATCCACAGCTGACGGAAGTCGCCCTTGCGCTTCTTGCGGTCGTTGTAGTTGTAGACCAGAGAGTGGGTGACCTGCTCCTTGGCCTTGCGGTACAGGCGCGAACGCTGACCGCGGTAGCCGGAGGCCGCCTCGAGGATCGCCCGGCGCTTCTTGTGGGCGTTGACTGCCCGCTTGACGCGTGCCACTTGTTAACTCCTTGTAGCGGGGTCGTGGTTGGACTCACACGACCCGAAAAACGAATGGGTCCCGGACTTGGCCGGAAGCCCCCGTCACCGAGGGCGGGTGATCAGATCAGATGCCCAGCATCTTCTTGATCTTGGCCGCGTCGCCCGGGGCCATCTCGGCGTTGCCGGTGAGGCGACGCGTCAGCTTGGACGACTTGTGCTCGAGCAGGTGGCGCTTGCCGGCGCGCTCGCGCAGGATCTTGCCGGAGCCGGTGACCTTGAAGCGCTTCTTGGCACCGGAGTGCGTCTTGTTCTTCGGCATCGCGCCGTATCTCCTCGTCAGTGGCGCTCCCCCCGGTGCGGGCACCGGACATCCGGGAGCGTCAATTCTTCGTTTGGTGGTTCCGGGCGGGGCCCAGGGCTGCCTGGGTGGCAGCCCGTCGGGTCACGCCTCGGGGGTCTCGGCCGGAGCGTCGGCCGGAGCCTCGGCGACCGGGGCCTCGGCGACCGGGGCCTCGGCGACCGGAGCCTCGGACGTCTCCTCGGCGGAGACACCCTGACGCTCGGCCTTGCGTGCGGCCTGGGCTTCACGCGCCTCGGCCATGGCCTCGGTCTTCTTCTTGTGCGGACCGAGAACCATGATCATGTTCCGGCCGTCCTGCTTCGGGTTGGACTCGATGAAGCCAAGCTCCTCGACGTCCGACGCCAGCCGCTGCAGCAGTCGGAAACCAAGCTCGGGGCGGGACTGCTCACGACCACGGAACATGATCGTGATCTTGACCTTGTCACCCTGCTTGAGGAACCGGACGACGTGACCCTTCTTGGTGTCGTAGTCGTGCGGGTCGATCTTCGGCCGGAGCTTCATCTCCTTGATGACCGTGTGCGCCTGGTTCTTGCGCGCCTCACGGGCCTTCATGGCCGACTCGTACTTGAACTTCCCGTAGTCCATGAGCTTGCACACGGGCGGACGGGCGTTCGCCGCGACCTCGACCAGGTCGAGGTCGTACTCCTGTGCGAGCTCCAGGGCCTTGGCAAGCGGAACAATCCCGACCTGCTCGCCGCTGGGTCCGACAAGTCGCACCTCGGGAACGCGAATCCTGTCGTTGATGCGGGGCTCGGCGCTGATGGATCCTCCTCGGTAGCACCACGCGACCGCCTGGCGGACGGACGCGCAACGTCTGTTTCTGAGACCAACCGAGCCGGCGCATGAAAAACGCCCCGGTACAGTACACAGGCGGGGCTCCACGGAAAACCGGAGCACCACCACGGTGAACCGCGGGGCGCACATCGGGCGGCTCCATCGTCCGTACGGAACGATGGGCGCCACCTGACCGGTGACCCGCCACCCGTGAGGGTGGTCAGGTGGGAGTACGGAGCCTCCACTTGTGGGCCGGACACGCAGATGTCCGGCCGGTCGTTACACAAGGTTAGCAGGACCCGGCGGTCGGCGCGAACCGTACGTCCGCTTATCGTGTGGGCATGAGCGAGACGCCCCAGAACGAGTCCACGGACTCCCCCGACTTCGAAAGCATGACCCGCGACATCGCGGAGGTCCCGGCCGTCGAGGTGATCGTGACCGTCGCCGTGAACCTGATGAGCGCCGCCGCCGTGAAGCTCGGGCTCACCGAGGAGGGCGAGAAGCACAAGGACCTCGACGAGGCGCGGAAGCTGATCCACGCGCTCGCGGGCCTCCTGGACGCCGGCGCGACGGAGGTGTCCTCCTTCCACGCGGCGCCCCTGCGGGACGGCCTGAAGTCCCTCCAGCTCGCCTTCCGCGAGGCCTCCCTGATCCCGGACGACCCGGGCCAGGGACCGGGCGAGAAGTACACGGGGCCGGTGTACGGCTAGAGCTCGTCGGGGCTGCGGGGGCACGGGGGTCGCCCCCGGGAGACAGCAGCCACGGGGCCGGTGTACGGCTGGAGGCCGGTGTACGGCCAGGACCTACCTCACGTAGAAGGGCTCGCCAGGAGGCGTGGCCGAGGCCGGCAGGAGTGCCAGGTCGAGGCCCCGCACCAGGCGGGCCCTCAGTGTTTCGTCGGCGGCCAGGGCACGGGCCACCCGCTGGGCGGCCTCCGCCGGGGAGGCGTCGGCGTCGAGCACCAGGGCGACGGTGCCGTCGGCGGTGCCGGGCCCCAGGTGGGCGCGGAGCACCGCAGGCTCGGCGGCCACGGCGGCGCGCACGGCCTCCCGTACGGCCGGGTCGTCGAGCGGGTCGGCGCTGGAGCGGCCCTCGGCGAGGGCGAGCAGGGCGGAGCCGGTGACCTGGTACGGCACGGGGCCGGCCATGTCCAGGACGAGGGTGTCGGCCTTCTCGTGGACGAGCGCCGCCAGCGCCTGCTGCGTGGGCACGGCGACGGGGCGCGCCTCCGGGTCCCACAGGGCGAGCGAGGCGATCGAGGTGAAGGCCGGCAGGGCCCGCCGGTCGCCCGCCGTGAGGGTGGGGACGGCCATGTCGCTCGTCTTCTCCTGCTTCAGACCCGTCACGGGGTCGATCTCGACCTCGCCGAGGACGGCCACCACGGGGACGAGGAGCCGGGCCCCCTTCAGGGCTTCGAGGACGGGACCGTGGGCGGTTCTGTCCTCCGCCCAGGCCGCGAGGGCCGCGGCGAGGCGCGGGTCGGCGGTGCCGTCGTCTTCGGAGAAACCGGGGTCCGGGATGTTCTTGAGGGCCACGCCCCGAGCCTAACCGGCGGGTCCGGGCCGCCGGCTAGGAGGTCCGGTGGGCGCGCCGGATCATCACGGCGGTGAGGAGGAGCAGGGCGCCGAGTCCGCCGGCCACGGGGGCGAGCAGGCCGAGGGGGCGGCTCTCCTCGACGGCGGGGACGGGTCCGGGTCCGAAGTAGCGGCCCTGGTAGCCGGTGGTGGTGGTCCTGGGGTCGCCGCCCCTGATCCGTCGGCCGGCGGCGATCGCGGCGGCCGGGTCGACCGTCCCGTACCCCTTGGCGTCGCTGCGTCCGCTCTTCGGCCGGTTGCGGGCGGTGTCGATGAGGAGCCGCTTGATCTGGGCGGGGGTGAGGTCGGGGTGCGCCGAGCGGACGAGGGCGACGGCCCCGGAGACGAACGCGGCGGCGGCGCTGGTGCCCCAGCCCTCGTAGTAGCGGCGGTCGGGGTCGGCGATGACGATGTCGTCGCCGGGGGCGCTGACGGTGGCGTACCAGCGGCGGGTGGAGAAGGCGGCGTGGGTGCCGTAGCGGTCGACGGCGGTGACCGCGATGACGCCGGGGTAGGCGGCCGGGTACGAGATGTGGTCGCCCTTCTCGCCGCCGTTGCCGGCGGAGGCGACGACGGAGACGCCCTTGGCGAGGGCGTACTGGACGGCGGCGTCCTCGCCCGCGTCGGGGTGGGCGGACTTGGAGTCGTCGCCGAGGGAGAGGTTGATGACGTCGGCGCCGTGGTCGGCGGCCCAGCGGATGCCTTCGGCGAGGGCGGTGCCCCGGGACTTGCGGGCCTTGTCGCGGGCCTTGTCGGTGGACTCCAGGATGACCCGCACGGGGAGGATGCGGACGTCGGGGGCGACACCGAGGACGCCGTCCTGGGCGCCGGGGCCGTGGCCGTGCCCGGCGATGATGCCGGCCATGGCGGTGCCGTGCCGGGCCCAGGCACGGTCGCCCTTCGAGGCGCCGAAGCCGATGAGGTCGCGTCCGGTGAGCACCGAACCGGCGAGGTCCGGGTGGTCGGCGTCGACGCCGGTGTCCAGGACGGCGACGGTGACGCCCTTGCCCTTGGTGGTGCGCCAGACCTCGCTGGTGTGGAGGGCTTCGAGACCCCACTGGCGGGCCCTGATGGTGTCGGCGTGCGCGGGGGCGGTGGTGGCGGGCAGGACGGAGAAGGCGGCGGCGAGAAGGGCGACCGCGCCGCCGCGGGCCCGGCGGCGGTGGGTGGGTCGGGTCACCGGGCGTTCTCCTTGGCGGCCGTGGTGGCGGCCGTGCGCAGCAGGCGTACGAGGCGTTCGGTGATGCCCTTGGCCTCGTGACCGAGGCCGGACTGGGAGGTGGCGTCGGTACGGTTCGGGGCCATGGCCCGGTCGGCGGGCACGGGGCCGCCGTCGACGGTCCGGCCGTCGGCGAAGCCGGAGACGGCGGTGGCGACGACGGGGAGGTCGGCGGGGGCGTTCAGCCACCAGGCGGCGCGCTGCGGGGCGCCGAAGCGGGCGGCGACGGTGCCGGGGCCGGCGAGGGCCGGGGGGACGTCGGCGCCGAGGCGGGCGGTGAGGTCCGGGCCGAGGGTGCGCTGGGTGGCGGCGTCGGCGCGGGTGAAGACGAGCCCGACGGTGATCACGCTGCTGGCGGTGGCGTCGGTGTACGTGGCGCGCAGGACGCGCTCGCAGCCGAGGGGCTCGACGGTGGCGAGGAGGCCCTTGGCGAGGACGGCGGAGGTGCAGGGGGCGTCCGGGGCGACGACGATCCGGGTCCAGGTGCGGGCGGCGCCGCCGGGGCCGGCGCCGGGGCCGGCGAGGGTGCGGGGGAAGAGGGCGTCGACGGGGGAGTCGTGCCAGAGGTCCTCGGCCTCGGTGTAGCCGACGGGTTCGGCGGGCTTGCCGGGTTCGGCGGCGGCCAGCCAGACACCGGCGAGGGCGCCCCCGACGAGCCCGAAGCCGAGCACGGCGCAGGCGGCGACCGCGAGGGTCCGCCCGGGACGCCGCTCCCGCACGGGCCGCAGACGCGTGGTGACCTCGACGGGCGTCTCGGGCGGGAGGGCACCGGGGCCGTAGGAGAGAGCGTACGGGGGAAGGGCCTGCGCCCGTGGGGAGCCGGCACCGCCCGCGTGCGGGCCGGGACGCCCGGCGACGACGGGCCGGGCGGGCGTGGCCGTGGGCCGGGCGGGCGTGGCCGTGGCCCGGGCGCCGACGCCCGTCGGCCCGGCAGGCCCGACGGGACGGCCGGTGGGCTCGTCCTGCGCGGCCGTGGGCCAGTCGGGGGCGGCCACGGGTCGTGCGGGGGCGTCCGGAGAGCCTGCGCGGGCGGCCGTGGGCCGGGGCGGGGCGGGCGGAACGGCCGTCGTCGCGGCCGGGGCGCTCGGCGGCGCGGACGTCAGGCTTGGCCGCGCGGGCAGCACCGGGCCGGGCTGGGGCGACGGGGGCGCGGTCGGCGGTGCGGGCAGCACCGGGCCCGGCCGGGTCGACGGGGGCGTCGGCGGTGCGGGCGTCCCCGCGGCGGGTCGTACAGGCGTCCCCGCCGTGGGTCGTACGGGCGTCACCGGGGCCGGTGCGGGCGGCGGGGTCGTCGTGGGCCGGGCGGGCGGCACCCGGCCCGGCTGGGGCGCCGGAGGCGGGTCCGTCAGCGTGATCGGGCGCAGGCGGGTCGTCGTCTCCACCGCGGGAAGGTCCGCCGTCTCCGCCTGGGGGCGGTCCGCCGTCTCCGGGGCCTGGAGCAGGGCGTCCGTGATGCGGGAGGTCGTGGCGCGGTGCTCGCCGGTCATCCCCGTCCCCCCGCTCGTGTCGACAATGCCCGTCACTCTACGGGCTGTTCCCCCGCACGCGGGAACCCAGGGGTACCCACCCGTAAACCGGTCTGGCAAGCTCGGGCCATGACTCCCCGTGCCGCCGACCGGGCCCGGTACGACCGGGCCACCGCTCATCTCGACGCGCCCTTGGCGATCGTCGACCTGGAGGCCTTCGACGACAACGCGGCGGACCTCGTGCGCCGGGCCGGGGGCAAGCCGATCAGGGTGGCGAGCAAGTCCGTGCGGTGCCGCGCGCTGCTCGAACGGGTCCTGGCGCGGGAGGGCTTCGCCGGGATCATGTCGTTCACGCTCGACGAGTCCTTGTGGCTGGCGCGGGCCGGGTTCGAGGACGTCCTCCTCGCGTACCCCTCCGCCGACCGTTCCGGGTTCGGGGAGCTCGCGCGGGATCCGAAGCTCGCCGCCGCCGTGACCGTGATGGTGGACGACGTGGCGCAGCTCGATCTGATCGACGCCGCCCGCGCGGGCGGGACGGAGGAGGTGCGGGTCTGTCTGGAGATGGACACCGCGCTCCGGCTGCTCGGCGGCCGGGTACGGGTCGGGGCGCGGCGTTCGCCGCTGCGGACCCCGGCGGACCTGGCCGAGCTGGCCCGTTCCGTGGTGCGGCGCCCCGGTTTCCGGCTGGTCGGGATCATGGCGTACGAGGGGCATGTCGCCGGGGTCGGGGACGCGGTGGCGGGCCGGCCGTTCAGGTCGCGGGCGATCCGGCTGATGCAGTCCGCCGCCCGCGGGGAGCTGGCGGAGCGCCGGGCGGCCGTGGTGCGGGCCGTACGGGCGGTGGCGCCGGACCTGGAGTTCGTGAACGGCGGCGGCACCGGCAGCGTGCAGCACACGGCCGCCGAGGACGCGGTGACGGAGATCGCCGCCGGTTCGGGCCTCTTCGTGCCGCGTCTCTTCGACAACTACACGTCCTTCAGCGGGCGCCCGGCCGCGCTCTTCGCTCAGCCGGTGGTCCGCCGCCCGGGGGTGGGCGTGGTGACGGTCCTCGGCGGCGGCTATCCCGCGTCGGGGGCCGCGGGCCGGGACCGGCTGCCCGTCCCGTATCTGCCGGAGGGGCTCCGGTACGACTCCCAGGAGGGTCCCGGCGAGGTGCAGACCCCGCTGCTCGGCTCCCCGGCCGACGATCTGCGGATCGGCGACAAGGTCTGGTTCCGGCACGCGAAGGCCGGGGAGCTGTGCGAGCGGTTCGAGAGCCTGCACCTGGTCGTGGGCGATCGCGTGACGTCGGCCGTGCCCACGTACCGGGGCGAGGGAATGACCTTCCTCTAGAACACCGTGTCCAGCTGGTCCGGGACGACGCTGCCGTCGGTGCGCCGTACCGGCTGTGCCGTGCCGTCGCCCGCCGTGTAGCCGGTGGTGGAGCAGGGGTACGCGCTCGTCTTCTGCTTCTTCGGCTCGATGAACATGGGGTTCACGAGCCAGCGGCCGTCGCCGTTCTCGTACGCCCGGCACATGAGTTCGTTCTTGTTGCGGTTGAGGACCAGGCGCAGCCCGGTGGCGTCCCGCAGGAAGGAGATGTCCGTGTCGGAGTCGCCCGCGGCGAAGACCTGGCGGCGGGCGGCGGGCTGGACGCGCTCTGCGGCGGGGCCCCGGACGCCGAAGATCTCCTGGTTGATCCAGCAGCGCTTGCCGTCGATGTAGGTGATCATCGTGTCCTCGCCGTCCCGGACGGTGCCGCAGCCCTTGAGGTGGCTGGTGAGGCGGCCGTGGTCGGTGGTGTTGCGGATGCCGAGGGCGTGGGAGGGGTCGACGCCGGCGCCCTTCGCCCAGACGTCGACGACGGGTTCGGGCGAGGCGGAGACGATCCAGACGTCGAAGCCGCCGTCCTGGAGGGTGCGGATCAGGTCGCGCTGCTGGTCGTAGTAGCGGACCCAACCGGTGACCCGGGCCGTGCCGACCTGCTGGGTGGCGCCCTGCGGGGCGGCGAGGTTCTCGGCGCGGGCGGCGGCGGCGAAGGAGGCGGCCTGGCGGGTGGTCCAGCCGTGCAGGAGCTGGGCGAGCCAGGCGTACTGGGGCTCCGTGCGGCGGCGGTCGTAGCCGGCGAAGGCGGTCTTCCCGCCGGTGGTGGTGCCCGAGCCGTAGACGGAGAGGAGTTCGTCGGCGCAGCGGGTGTCGGTGGCCGTGGGGAGGGTGCGGACGCCGGTGGGGCAGGCCTGGCCGAGGGCGGTCGCGGCCTCGGGGGTGAGGTGGCGGCTGGTGGTGGACCAGTCGCCGTCCTTCGGGGGCCGGACGCGGTCGTTGCGCAGGAGCCAGTAGAAGGTGGCGTCGCCGACGTCGTTCTTGATGACGGTGTTGTCCCAGTCGAAGACCGCGACGGGCTTCCTCCCGCCCGTGCCACGGTCCCCGCATTGCTCGGCGATGAGGTCGTCGATGCGGGCCTTGTTCTGCCCGTACCAGCCCTCGGAGATCTTCAGGGTGGGGCATCCGGCGGGCCCGGCCGGGGGGCGCGCCTCGGCGTTCGCCGCGGGGAGGAGGCCGGTGGCCGCGAGGGCGAGGGCGGCCGCGGCGGCGGAGGCGCGGAGCTTGTCGTTCATGATCACTCTCCTGGGTGTACGCGGGACAGCCGGGCGCCTTGCGACGCCCGGCTGTCCGGTGGGGGGATTCTGGGTGAACGCCTAGAGCGGGGTCACGTACGCGCCGGAGATGCCGCCGTCGACGAGGAAGTCGCTGGCGTTGACGAAGGAGGAGTCGTCGCTCGCGAGGAAGGCGACGGCGGCGGCGATCTCCTCGGCCTCGGCGAAGCGTCCGACGGGGATGTGGACGAGGCGGCGCGCGGCCCGCTCGGGGTCCTTGGCGAACAGCTCCTGGAGGAGCGGGGTGTTGACGGGCCCGGGGCAGAGGGCGTTGACGCGGATGCCCTCGCGGGCGAACTGGACGCCCAGCTCGCGGGACATCGCGAGGACGCCGCCCTTGGACGCGGTGTACGAGATCTGGCTGGTGGCCGCGCCCATGATGGCGACGAAGGAGGCAGTGTTGATGATGGAGCCCTTGCCCTGGCGGCGCATGTAGGGCAGGGCGGCCTTGCAGCAGAGGTAGACGGAGGTGAGGTTGACGTCCTGGACGCGCTTCCAGGCCTCCAGGCCGGTCTCCAGGATGGAGTCGTCGTCGGGGGGCGAGATGCCGGCGTTGTTGAAGGCGATGTCGACGGAGCCGTAGGTGTCGAACGCCGTCTTGAAGAGCGCCTCGACCTCCTCCGGGTCGGTGACGTCGACCTTGACGAAGGTGCCGCCGACCTCCTCGGCGGCGGCCTTGCCGGCCCGCTCGTCGATGTCGGCGCAGACGACGTTGGCGCCCTCGGAGGCGAGGCGGCGGGCGGTGGCGAGGCCGATGCCGCTGCCGGCTCCGGTGATGACGGCGGTGCGGCCGACGAGGCGGCGGCAGACGATCTCTTCGGTGCTCATGCGGTTCAGGCCTCCGTGCTGAGGAAGACGTTCTTGGTTTCGGTGAAGGCGGTCAGGGCGTCGGGGCCGAGTTCGCGGCCGAGGCCGGACTGCTGGTAGCCGCCGAACGGCGTCCAGTAGCGGACGCTGGAGTGCGAGTTGACAGAGAGGTTGCCGGCCCGGACGGCGCGGGAGGCGCGCAGGGCGCGGCCGACGTCACGGGTCCAGATCGAGCCGGACAGGCCGTACTCGGTGGCGTTGGCGAGGCGGATCGCGTCGGCCTCGTCCTCGAAGGGCAGGACGACGGCGACGGGTCCGAAGATCTCCTCGACGGCGCAGGGCGCGTCCTCGGCGACGCCGGTGAGGACGGTCGGCGGGAACCAGAAGCCGGGTCCCTCGGGCGCCTTGCCCCGGATGCCGTCGAGATCGTCGGTGGCGTAGGAGCGGACGCGGTCGAGCTGGGCGCGGGAGATGAGCGGGCCCATCTGGGTGCGCTCGTCGGCGGGGTCGCCGACGACGATCTCCTCGATGGCGGGGGTGAGGAGCTCCAGGAAGCGGTCGTACGCGCTCCGCTGGACGAGGATGCGGGTGCGGGCGCAGCAGTCCTGGCCGCTGTTGTCGAGGAAGGACATCGGCGCGGCCGCCGCCGCGGCCTCCAGGTCCGCGTCGGCGAAGACGATGTTGGGGCTCTTGCCGCCGAGTTCGAGGGTGACCCGCTTCACCTGGTCGGCGCACTTCGCCATGATCGACTTTCCGACCCGGGTGGAGCCGGTGAAGACGATCTTGGCGACGCCGGGGTGTTCGACCAGGGCGTTCCCGGCGACGGGTCCGGTGCCGGGGAGGACCTGGAAGAGGCCTTCGGGAAGGCCCGCCTCCAGGGCGAGTTCGGCGAGGCGGAGCGCGGTGAGCGGGGTGGTCTCGGCCGGCTTGAGGAGGACGGCGTTGCCGGCGGCGAGGGCGGGTGCGGTGGCCCACGCGGCGATCGGCATGGGGAAGTTCCAGGGGGCGATGACGCCGACGACCCCGAGCGGTTCGAGGATCGTGATGTCGAGGCCGCCGGCCACGGGGATCTGGCGGCCGTTGAGCCGCTCCACTCCCCCGGCGGCGAAGTCGAGCAGGTCGCGGACGTTGCCGGCCTCCCAGCGGGCGTTGCCGAGGGTGTGGCCGGCCTCGGTGACCTCCAGGCGGGCGAGTTCCTCGACGTGGTCGTCGACGACGGCGGCGAAGCGGCGGAGCAGCCGGGCCCGGTCGGCGGGCGCGGCGGCGCCCCAGCCGCGCTGGGCGGTGGCGGCGCGGGCGACGGCGGCGTCGACGTCGGCCGGGGTGGCGGCGGGGACGGTGGCGACGAGTTCCTCGGTCGCCGGGTTCAGTACCTGGAGCAACTCTTCCTCTTCTTTCGTCTTCGTCACAGGCGTTCGAAGGAGCGGCGCAGCTCCCAGTCGGTCACCGCCGCGTCGAAGGCGTCGAGTTCGACGCGGGCCATGTTGCGGTAGTGGGCGACGACCTCGGCCCCGAAGGCGGCCTTGGCGATCTCGCTGGTGTCCCAGAGTTCGGCGGCCTCGCGCAGGGTGGTGGGGACGTGCGCGTACTCGGCGTTGTACGCGTTCCCGGTGCAGGGCGGGGGCAGTTCGAGGCGCTGCTCGATGCCGTGGAGGCCCGCGGCGACCAGGCCGGCGACGGCGAGGTACGGGTTGACGTCGCCGCCGGGGAGGCGGTTCTCGAAGCGGGTGGAGCGGCCGTGGCCGACGACCCGGAGCGAGCAGGTGCGGTTGTCGTGGCCCCAGGCGACGGCGGTGGGCGCGAAGGAGCCGGGCTGGAACCGCTTGTAGGAGTTGATGTTCGGGGCGTAGAGGAGGGAGAAGTCGCGGAGGGCGGCGAGCTGTCCCGCGAGGAAGTGCCGCATTGTCTCGGACATGCCGTGGGGGTCGTCCCCGGCCATCACGTTGTGCCCGTCGGCGTCCTGGAGCGAGAGGTGGATGTGACAGGAGTTGCCCTCGCGCTCGTTGTACTTCGCCATGAAGGTGAGCGAGCAGCCCTCCTGGGCGGCGATCTCCTTGGCGCCCGTCTTGTAGACGGCGTGCTGGTCGCAGGTGACGAGGGCCTCGTCGTACTTGAAGGCGATCTCGTGCTGGCCGGGGTTGCACTCGCCCTTGGCGGACTCGACGGTGAGTCCGGCGCCGGTCATCTCGTTGCGGATGCGGCGCAGGAGGGGTTCGATGCGTCCGGTACCGAGGACGGAGTAGTCGATGTTGTACTGGTTGGCGGGGGTGAGGCCGCGGTAGTTCGCGTCCCAGGCCTGCTCGTAGCTGTCCTTGAAGACGATGAACTCGAGCTCGGTGCCGACGTGGGCGGTGAGGCCGAGCTCCGCGAGGCGCTCCAGCTGGCGGCGGAGGATCTGGCGGGGCGCGGCGACGACCGGGGTGCCGTCGGCCCAGGCGAGGTCGGCGGTCACCATGGCGGTGGCGTCGTTCCAGGGGAGGCGGCGGAGGGTGGTGAGGTCGGGGTGCATCGCGAAGTCGCCGTAGCCGCGGTCCCAGGAGGACATCTCGTAGCCGTCGACGGTGTTCATGTCGGTGTCGACGGCGAGGAGGTAGTTGCAGCCCTCGGTGCCGTGGCCGAGGACCTCGTCCAGGAAGAACGGTGCGGCGAACCGCTTGCCCTGGAGGCGTCCCTGCATGTCGGGGAAGGCCAGGACGACGGTGTCGATCTCGCCGCTCGCAACGAGGGCACGGAGCTCCTCGACGGTGAGCGGGGGTGTGCGGTCTGCCACGGGATTGCTCCTCCTTCGGCCTGCCGGGAGCCATAAGGTATTGCGGAAGACCATTGCTTGGGAAGTGCTGGAGGAAGGGAAACGAGAACGTGGCCAGTACGAGTGAACCGGCGGACCGGCTGACGCCCGTGCTGCGGCCGGTGCGGGCGGGCAACGGGTTCGAGGAGGCGCTGGAGCAGATCCTCCAGGTGGTGCGGCTCGGCCTGGTGCCCGGCGGGGAGCGGCTGCCCGCCGAGCGGGAGCTCGCGGAGCGGATGGGGATCAGCCGGGTGACCCTGCGCGAGGTCCTCAAGGTCCTCCAGGAGCAGGGGCTCGTGGAGAGCCGGCGCGGCCGGTACGGCGGGACGTTCGTGCTGCCCCGGACGCAGACGGCCGACGAGGACGAGCTGCGGCGCCGGATCGCCACCGTCGACATGGAGGACACCCTGCGCTTCCGTGAGGTCCTGGAGGTGGGCGCCGCCGGGCTGTGCGCGGCCCACGGCCTCGACGCGGCGGGCGCCGAGCGGCTGCGGACGGCCGTCGCGGCGACCCATGACGCCCCGCTGGCCGATTACCGCCGCCAGGACACCCTGCTCCACCTCACGCTCGCGGAGCTCTCCGGCTCGCCGACGCTGACGGCCCAGTACGCCGCCGTCCGCGCGACGGTGAACGACCTCCTGGACTGCATCCCCCTGCTCGTACGCAACCTGGAGCACTCCCAGCACCAGCACACCGCCCTGGTGGAGGCGGTCCTCGACGGGGACGCGGACGCGGCGCGCGAGGTGATGCGGGAGCACTGCGCGGGCACGGCGGCGCTACTGCGGGGCTTCCTGACCTGAGCCGCGCGCTTCCCGGCGTAACCCGAAAGTAACGCACGGGGGTTGCGCTCCCCCGTCGGCCACCGCAAAGGTATGGCTCCAATCCATTGGGCCCGTTGCGGGGAGCTGACGCTGCCATGACGCTCGAAGACACCACGCCGACGAAGGACGACTACCTGGAGCGCCGGGCATTGCGCCGCGGCAGCGCCGGGTGGCTGCTGCTGACCGGGCTCGGCGTGGCGTACGTCGTGTCCGGGGACTTCTCCGGCTGGAACATCGGCCTGTCGAAGGGCGGCTTCGGCGGGCTCGCCGTCGCCACCGTCCTGATGGGCGCGATGTACGCCTGCCTGGTCTTCGCGCTCGCCGAACTCTCCGCCATCCTGCCCACCGCGGGCGGCGGCTACGGCTTCGCCCGCCGGGCGCTGGGCACCTGGGGCGGCTTCCTCACCGGCACCGCGATCCTCATCGAGTACATCCTCGCCCCCGCCGCGATCTCCCTCTTCATCGGCGACTACGTGGAGTCCCTGGGGCTCTTCGGCCTGGAGTCCGGCTGGCCGGTCTACCTCGTCTGCTTCGCGCTCTTCATCGGCATCCACCTGTGGGGCGTGGGCGAGGCGCTGCGCTTCAGCCTGATCGTCACGGCGATCGCGGTCGCGGCCCTGGTCGTCTTCGCGCTCGGCGCGTTCACCGACTTCCACGTGGACGGCCTGAACGACATCCCGGTCGACGGCGAGGCCTTCGGATCGAACTCCTGGCTGCCCTTCGGGCTCCTCGGGATCTGGGCCGCGTTCCCCTTCGGCATGTGGTTCTTCCTCGGCGTCGAGGGCGTGCCGCTCGCCGCCGAGGAGGCGAAGGACCCGGTGCGGTCGATGCCGAGGGCGCTCGCGATCGCGATGGGGATCCTGGTGCTGCTCGCCGTCATGACCTTCTTCGCCGCCACCGGGGCGCGCGGCTCGGCCGCCGTCCAGGAGGCCGGAAACCCGCTGGTCGTGGCGCTCCAGGGCGACGGGGACCCCACCGTGCTCAGCCGCTTCGTGAACTACGCGGGCCTCGCGGGCCTGGTCGCCTCGTTCTTCTCCCTGATCTACGCCGGCTCGCGCCAGCTGTTCGCCCTCTCCCGGGCGGGCTACCTGCCCCGGTTCCTCTCCCTGACCAGCCGCCGCAAGTCGCCCTACCTGGGACTCCTCATCCCGGGCGCCCTCGGCTTCGCGCTCGCCGCCGGGACCGGGAACGGGGCCCGGATGCTGAACATCGCGGTCTTCGGCGCCACGATCTCGTACGCCCTGATGGCGCTCTCCCACATCGTGCTGCGCCGCCGCGAGCCGGGACTGCACCGGCCGTACCGCACGCCCGGCGGGATCGTGACCTCGTCGGTGGCCTTCGTCCTCGCCCTCGCGGCGCTCGCCGCGACCTTCCTGGTGGACCGGACGGCGGCGTTCATGGCACTCGGGGTGTACGTGATCGCCCTCGCCTACTTCGCGTTCTACAGTCGGCACCATCTGGTGGCCAGGGCGCCCGAGGAGGAGTTCGCGGCGCTCGCCGCGGCCGAGGCCGAACTCGAACGCGACTGATGCCCCTTCCCTTCCTGGAGGACGTTTCCGTGACCAAGCCGCTCATCGGCGTGACCACCTACCTGGACCAGGCGCGCTGGGGGGTGTGGGACATGACCGCCGCGCTGCTCCCCGCCCCGTACCCGCGTCTCGTACGGGAGAGCGGAGGCCTCGCGGTGATGCTGCCGCCCGGCGGGCCCGAGGACGCGGCGGCGGTCGTGGCCCGGCTCGACGGCCTGGTCGTCGCGGGCGGGGCGGACGTCGAGCCCGCACGGTACGGGGCCGAGCCCGACCCCCGCACCGGCCCGCCGGCCCGCGCCCGGGACACCTGGGAGCTGGCCCTGATCGACGCGGCCCTCGCCTCCGGCACCCCGCTGCTCGGCATCTGCCGGGGCATGCAGCTCCTGAACGTGGCGCTCGGCGGCACGCTGATCCAGCACCTGGACGGGCACGTGGAGGCGGTCGGGGTGATCGGCCGGCACGCGGTGAAGCCGGTGCCGGGCACGCGGTACGCGTCGCTGGTGCCCGAGCTCACCGAGGTGCCGACCTACCACCACCAGGCCGTGGACCGGCTGGGCACGGGCCTCGCGGCCTCGGCCCACGCGGAGGACGGCACGGTGGAGGCGGTCGAGCTGGCCGCACCGGCCTGGGCGCTCGGGGTGCAGTGGCACCCGGAGATGGGCGAGGACCTGCGTGTGATGCGGGGCCTGGTGGAGGCGGCGGGCCGCTGACACGGCGACGAGGAGCGGGGCGACCGGGGTGGGCTCCGGTCGCCCCGCGGCATGAGGGGCGGCTCGGGGGCGGTGACCTCCGCCCCGTGGCTCAGCTCGTCGCCGTCACCGCGCGACGGCCGAGGAGCACGTACAGGCCGGAGGCGACGACCATGCCGACCGGCAGCGAGAGGTCGACGCCGCCGAGCGCCGAGGCGACCGGGCCCGTGTAAAGGGTGTTGACGCACAGGGCGGCCGCGGCCACGCCCACGACGAGCGCGAGGGCGCCCGCCCGGTTGACGCCGCCCGTGAACCAGAAGGCACTGCCCGGGGTCTCGTCCGAGAGCGCCCGGCCGTCGTACCGGTTCCGGCGCAGGAGGATGTCCGTGGCGTAGACGGCCATCAGGGGGCCACTCAGGACGACGATCACCTGGAGGGCGTTGCTGACGGTGTCCAGGAAGTTGGAGACCAGCAGGCCGTAGAGGGTGAGCGCGACCGCGACCGTGCCGTCGAAGAGGACGCTGACGGTGCGTCGGATGCGCAGGCCGACGGCCTGGAGGGCGAGTCCGGCGCTGTACGCGGTCAGGGCGTTGATGGAGATCGTGCCGAGGATCAGGGCCAGCAGGAAGACGGGCACGAACCAGCCCGGCAGGATCTCCTGGAGCGCGTTCTGGGGGTCCGTCATGTCGACGGCGGTGGCCGCGAAGGCACCGAGCGAACAGACGACGACGCTGGGCACGAAGGCGCCGAGCGCGGTCCAGCCGATGATCGCCTTCTTCGAGGCCGTACGGGGCAGGTAGCGGGAGAAGTCGGCGCTCGTCGTGTACGAGAGCGGGCCCGAGGCGATCAGCGTGGTGCCCGCGACGAGCAGGGCCCAGAGCCCGACGCCACTGGCCGGCTCGGCGGGCGTGTACGAGAAGTCGGCGTGGCGGAGGACCGCGAGCGCGACGACGGTGAAGGCACCGGCCAGGGCCAGGGTGATCGGCAGGTACAGCTTGATGATCAGGGCGTGGCCGTAGACGCTGATCGCGAGGGTGAGCGCGGCGATGACGACGATCACCACCACCTTGACGGGGACGCTCGCGGTGATGCCGGCCTTCTCGACGAGCGCGAAGGCGGCGGTCGCGGCGGCGGCGAGATTGAGCGCGAAGTAGCACACGGAGACCAGCCAGCCGCCGATCGCGTTGTTCACCCGGTTGCCGATGACGCCGTACAGCGCCCGCGTGATCACCTCGCTCGGCGCGCCGGCGGCCGGTCCCGAGGTGGCGAGGAGCCCTGTCAGCACCCAGAAGAGGTTGCCCACGACGATCACGCCGACGGCCTGCCAGAGGCTCAGGCCCATCAGGACGAGGGCACCGCCGATGACGAGGCTGAGGTAGTTGACGTTCGCCGCGGCCCACACGGAGAAGAGCTCGCGCGGATGACCGTGGCGCTCGCTGTCGGGGATGTGATCGATGCCGTGGGCCTCGATGCGGCCGGGGCGGTCGGCCGGCGGGGTGACCTCGGCGCGGACGGCGCCGGGGTCGGGGATCGTGGAAGCCATGCGGCCCTCCGGATGCGTGTGTGCCCACCTGGTTGCTTATTGGTCGCACACTCAATAGTGTCCCCGGTATGCCGTCAAGCGTCCAGCGCAAGAGAATTCGGAAAACTCCCGAAGCCCGTAGGGCGGAGATCGTGGAGACCGCGGCCCGGGTCGCCCTGACCGAGGGCCTGGAGTGCGTCACGCTCCGGCGGATCGCCGACGAGCTCGCCGTACGACCCGGTCTGATCAGCCACTACTTCCCGTCGGCGGAGGATCTGGTGGCCGAGGCGTTCAGCGTCGCCGCCACCGGAGAGCTCGACGCCCTGCTGCCCGCCGACCGCCCCGACGGCACCCCCACGCAGTACCTCGCGCGCTACTTCGCCCTCTCGGCCGGAGAGGCGTACGACGACATCAGCCGCCTGTGGATCAACGCCCGGCACCTCAGCCGCTACCGGCCCGTGCTGCGCGAGCGGGTCTCCACGCAGGAGCTCGCCTCCGACGACCGCATCGAAGGACTCATCCGCGAGGGCGTCGAGCGGGGCGAGTTCCGGACGGACGACCCGCGCGCGGCGGCGATCCACATCCTGGTGGTCCTCGACGGCCTCGGCTCCCACGCCAACACGGACCGGAGCGACGTCCCGGAGGCGGTGGCGCGCATGGCGGTGACGACGGCGGAACGGGAACTCGGCCTGCCGTACGGCGCCTTGACCGAGGTGGCGCTGCCGGCGGGGTGGACGGGGACGGAGGGGCCCGAGGGCACCGAGGAGCGCGCGGAGCCCGACGGCGCCGAGGAGCCCGAGCCGCAGTGACGACCGGCGCGACGCCGACCGAGCCACGACCTCACCTCACCCACCCCACTGAACCCCACTCACCACCGCACTTCCCCCATCCGCGATCTTCTGGAGCCATCGTGCGCACCCGACTCGTCCTGCTCTCCGCCCGTCTGCTCGACCCCGGCACGGGGGCGTTCCTGCCGGAGACCGCGCTCGCCGTCTCCGACGACGGCCGGATCTCCGCCCTGGGCGACGACCGCGAGATCCGGGCGCTGGCGGGTCCGGCGACCACCGTCGTCGACCTCAAGGGGTCCGTCGTCACCCCAGGCCTGGTCGACGGCCACCTGCACCCGGTGTCGGGTGCCGAACTCACCCACGGCCTGGACCTGTCGTACTGCGCGGACGTCGACGACGTGCGGGAGGCCCTGGCACGCGAGGTGCGGAACCTCGACCGGGGCCAGTGGCTGTTCGGCTGGGGTCTCGACCCGAACGTCTTCGGCGACCGGCCCGTCGGCACCGCGCCGTTCGACGCCGTGCTCGACGGTGTGCCGGCGTTCCTGCTGCTCTTCGACGCCCACTCGGCCCTGGCCAGCCGCAGGGCCCTCGAACTCGCCGGGGTCGACGGCCCCCGCACCTTCGACCAGGCCTCCGCCGAGGTCGTCTGCGACGCCGACGGACGCCCGACCGGACTGCTCCAGGAGGACGCCGCCTGCGAGCTGGTCGAGCGGGTCGCTCCCCGGCCGACGCGGGAGGAGAGCCGGCAGCGGCTCGCGGCGACGCTGCGGTCGATGGCGGCGGCGGGCCTCACCGGCGGTCACGCGATGGACGCCAACGGCGACAGCCTCGCCCTGTACGGGGAGCTCGACGCGGCCGGTGAGCTGCCGCTGCGGCTCCGGGTCGCGCCCTGGTGCCAGCCGGGCACCGACGAGCCCGGGGTACGGGACCTGATCGCCCTCCAGGGCACGGGCGGCGAGTTCTGGCAGGTCGCCGGCGTGAAGCTCTTCATGGACGGGACGATCGACAACGGCACGGCGTGGCTGGAGCGCCCGGACTGCCACGGCGAGTCCACGCACGCGTTCTGGCCGGACCCCGAGGCGTACACGCGGATCATCGGGGAGCTGCACCGGGCGGGTGTGGCCACCGCGACGCACGCCATCGGCGACGCGGCCGTACGGCACGTGCTCGACGCGGTCGAGAAGGCACGGACCGGCGGGGGCGAGGTGCGGCACCGGGTCGAGCACATCGAGACGGTGCCGGACGACACGCTGCGCCGGTTCGCGGAGCTGGGCGTCCTGGCATCGATGCAGCCCACGCACTGCTGCGACTTCACCCGGGCCGACCACACCGACAACTGGTCGCGGCGCCTCGGCGAGGAGCGGGCGTCGCGCGCGTGGCGCTGCCGCGACCTGGCGGACTCGGGTACGACGGTGGTGCTCGGCTCGGACTGGCCGATCGCGCCGTTCCCGCCGCTCGGCGTGATGGCCGGGGCGCGGCACCGGCGCCCGAGCCGTGACCTCGGGCAGGCACCGCACGGACCGGAGCAGGCGCTGACGGCGCTGGAGGCGCTGCGGGGCATGACGACGGCGGCGGCGTACGCGGCGGGCGAGGAACACGAGGCGGGTCGGCTGTCGGTGGGCTACCGCGGGGACCTGACGGTGCTGGGGGCGGACCCGCTGACGACTCCGGCGACGGAACTCCCGGACGTCCCGGTCCTGCTGACGACGGTGTCGGGCCGCGTGACGTTCCGAGCGACGGACGTCTGAGCCCGTGGGGGTGCGGGCCCCTCAGCCTCGGGTGAGGGACAGCAGGTCTCGGGCCGGGCCCGTCGGGCGGTGGCCCGCCGGCCAGACCGCGCGGAGGTCGCGGCGGAGCAGTACCCCCTCCACCGGAATCGCCACGAGGCGCCGCGACGCCAGCTCCTCCGTGATCGCGAGCTCGCTGAGCACCGCGGGCCCGGCCCCGCTCACCGCCGCCGCCTTCACCGCCGTGGTGGAGGCGAGTTCGAGGAGCGGCTGCGCGAGTCCCCCGTGCGCGGAGAGCGCCGCGTCGAGGACCTGCCGGGTGCCCGAGCCGCGTTCCCGCAGGATCAGCGGGGTGGCGGCGAGCTCCGCCGGGTCGAGCGGCTTCCGGCGCCGGGCCCAGGGGTGGGAGGGCGCGGCGACGACCGCGAGCCGGTCGTGCGCGACGACGACCCCGTCCAGGCCGTCCGGGACGGCGAGCCCCTCGACGAAGCCGACGTCCGCCTCGCCCGAGAAGAGGCGTTCCGCCACGGCCGCGGAGTTCCCGGCCTGGAGCGAGACGGCCGTGTCGGGCCGTTCGGCGCGCAGCGCGATCAGCCAGCCGGGCAGCAGGTACTCGGCGATCGTCATGGACGCGGCCACCCGCAGCCGCGAGTCCCGCCGCCCGCGCAGCGCCTGCGCGCCCGCGTCGAAGGCTTCGGCGGCCTCCACGATCCGCCGGGCCCAGTCGGTGACGAGGGCGCCCGCGTCGGTGAGCCGGGAGCCGCGCGGCGAGCGGTCGAGGAGGGCCACGCCGAGCTGCCGTTCCATGGAGCGGATGCGGCTGCTGGCGGCGGGCTGGGTGATCCCGACCTCGCGGGCGGCCGCGCCGAGGCTCCCGTGCCGGGCGACGGCGAGGAGCAGTTCGAGGGCGCCGAGGTCCGGGACCCGGTGGGAGAGGACCCGGTGGGAGCCGGGCTCGTGAGATCCGGACTGGTGAGAGCCGGACTGGTGAGAGCCGGATTGGCCCGAGCCGACCTGGTGAGAGCCGGATTCGCCCGAGCCGACTTGGCGAGATCCGGATTGCCCCGAGCCGACCTGGTGAGAGCCGGCCTGGCCCGAGCCACCCTGGTGAGAGTCGGCCCGGTCGGAGACGTCCTCGCCGGAGACGGGGGTCGGTGTCGTGCCCTGCTCACTGCTCATAAAGGCAGCTTATGGCCTCATAGCCACAACGTCCCTGGTGGGGGCCGTTCCGGCGCGAAACGATCGAGTCATGGCAAGCCTCGCACCTCCTCTCCCCGCCCTCCGCGCCACCACCCCCGGCACCAGGGCGACCCGGACCGTCCGTCACCTCGGACCCAACTGGTACGCCTCCGTGATGGGCACGGCCATCGTCGCCAACGCCGGCGCCGCCCTCCCGGTGGACGTCCCCGGCCTCCGTACGGCCTGCGCCGCGGTCTGGGTCCTGTCACTCGCGATGCTGCTCACCCTGGTCGCCGCGCGCGCCGCGCACTGGGCCCGGCACCGGGACCAGGCCCGTGCCCATCTCATGGACCCGGCGATGGCGCCGTTCTACGGCTGTCTGTCGATGGCGCTGCTCGCGGTCGGCGGCGGGGCGATGATCGTGGGCCGGGACTGGATCGGGCTCCCGGCGGCCGTCGCCCTGGACACGGTGCTGTTCACCGCCGGAACGCTGATCGGCCTGGTGGCCGCGGTGGCCGTCCCGTACCTCATGGTCGTGCACCACCGGATCGAGAGCGCCTCGCCGGTGTGGCTGCTGCCGGTCGTCGCACCCATGGTCTCCGCCGCGCTCGGCCCCCTTCTCGTACCCCACCTGCCCGCCGGGCAGGCTCAGCAGACCCTGCTGATCGGCTGCCACGCCCTGTTCGGCGTCAGCCTGCTCGCCACCCTGGTCATGCTGCCGCTGGTCTTCGGCCGGCTCGTGACCGGCGGTCCGTTGCCGCTCGCGCTGACCCCCACCCTCTTCCTGGTCCTCGGCCCGCTGGGCCAGTCGACGACCGCCGCGAACAAGTTCGCCGACACGGCCGCGGGCGTGCTGCCCGCCCCGTACGCGCACGGTTTCGCCGCCTTCGCCGTCCTCTACGGGGTGCCCGTGATGGGCTTCGCGATGATGTGGCTGGCGCTGGCCGGGGCCATGGTGCTGCGGGCGCGGCGGCGGGGCATGGGCTTCGCGATGACGTTCTGGGCGTTCACGTTCCCGGTGGGGACGTGTGTGACCGGTGCCGAGGGGCTGGCGCAGCACACCGGTCTCGCCGTGTTCCGGTGGCTCGCGATCGGTCTCTATGTGTTCCTCGTGGCGGCCTGGCTGGTGGCGGGTCTCCACACGCTGCGCGGGCTGCTCAGCGGTGCGCTGCTCGCAGGGCCCGGGACAGCGCCCGCGGGGCCTCGGCCAGTGACGGCCCGTACCAGGTGAGCATGCGCCCGTCGACGAGGGCGGCGGCGGTCCCGGGGAACGCCTCGGGGCCGTCGTCGCGCGTGAAGCGGTAGGGCTCGTCGGGCAGGACGACGAGGTCGGGTCCGGCGGCGCGGAGTGCGTCGAGCGGGAGGCGCGGGTAGCGCTCGGGGTGGTCGGCGTACAGGTTCCGGACGCCGAGGCGGGCGAGCAGGTCGCCGGCGAAGGTGTCACGGCCGAGGACCATCCAGGGCCGCCGCCAGATCGGTACGACGGCGGTGCACGGCTCCACCGGCGTCACGGACTCCCAGGCCTCCTCGGCCTCCACGAGCCAGCGGGGGCGCGGGGGCGCGCCGCAGGCGGCGAGGACCCGCTCCAGTTCCCGCAGCCCCTGGTCGAGAGTGCGGATCCCGGTGACGAGGACGTCGAGTCCGGCGGCCCGGAGCGCGGCGAGGTCGGGGGCGCGGTTCTCCTCCTCGTTGGCGAGGACGAGGTCGGGCCGGAGCGCGGCGATCGCCGTGACGTCGGGGTTCTTGGTGCCGCCGACGCGGACGACGTCGAGGCCGGCGGGGTGGCTGCACCAGTCGGTCGCGCCGACGAGGACGCCGGGCGCGGTGACGGCGACGGCCTCGGTCAGGGACGGCACGAGGGAGACGACCCTCGGCGTCACGAGGGCCTCACTGCTCCTCGGCCTCGACGTGGTCGCCGACGGCGACGACGAGGAGCCGGGTGCCGGGCTCGGTGGCGCGCCAGCGGTGCCGTACGCCGCCGGAGAGGTAGAGCGTGTCGCCGCGGCCGAGCCGGTGGGCGCGGCCCTCGGCCTCGACCTCGGCGGCGCCGTCGGCCACGTACAGGAGCTCGTCGTTCCGGTGCTGGAACTCGCGCCCGGCGTCCTGCTCGCCGGTGAACTCCAGGGCGTGCAGCTGGTGGCGGCCCCGGACCAGCGTCCGGACGCCCGGGGGCATGCCCGGGGTCCGCTCCCCGGCCCGTACGACGTCGACGGTGCGGGAGGCCTCGGCGGCAGCGAGGAGTTCGCCGGCCGTGGTCTCCAGGGCCTCGGCGACGAGTTCGAGGGAGCGGCGGCTGGGGCGGGCGCGCTCGTTCTCGACCTGGCTGAGGAAGGGCACGGAGAGGCCGCTGCGGGAGGCGACGACGGCCAGGGTCAGCTGGAGCGCTCTGCGGCGCCTCTTGACGGCCGCGCCCACGCGGGGTGCTTCCTTCTCGTCCATGTCGGCTCCCTCCCTCTGCTCGTACCGGTCGGTTACCTGAACCTTACGCAGCTTTGGGGCGGGGTTTCGCGTCGTGACGAAAAGGGGTGGCCGCCGAACACGTTCGGCGACCACCCCTTTTCGGCCAGTGAGCCTCTGCCCGGCTCCGGCACCCCGTGAGGGCTACTGCGGTGCGAGCTTCTCCGCGAGGCCGGGGTTCCGGTCCAGCCAGGTGCGGACGGCCTGCTGCTCCTTGCCCTTGCCGGTCTCCTGGATGACGGCTTCGAGGTCGGTGAGCTGCTTCTCGGTCAGCGAGAAGTTCTTCAGCCAGGCGCCGACCTCGGGGTTCTCGGCGGCGAACCCCTTGCGGGCGAGGGTGTGGACGCCGTCGCCCTTGCCCCAGGAGCCCTTGGGGTCGTCGAGCTTCTTCAGGTCGTGGGCGGAGTAGGCCCAGTGCGGGGACCAGAGAGTGACGACGACGGGTTCCTTGCGCTCGTAGGCGCGCTTCAGCTCGGCGAGCATGCCGGGCGTGGAGCCGTCGACGACCTGGTACTCGCCCTCCAGGCCGTACTCCTTGAGCACCTTGTCCTTGAGGATGCCCATCATTCCGGCGCTGGGCTCGATGCCGACGATGCGGCCCTTGAACTGTCCGGCCTTCCCCTTGAGGTCGGCGAGCGAGTCGACGCCCTTCACGTACGAGGGGACGGAGAGCTCCAGGGAGGTGGGGCCGTACCAGGAGCCGAGGTCCTCCAGCTTGTTCTTGTACTTCTCCCAGTACTGGGCGTGGGTGACGGGGAGCCAGGCGTCGGTCTGGAAGTCGAGCTGACCGCCGGCGAGGCCGGTGTAGAGGGCGCCGGCCTCCAGCTGCTTGGTCTCGACCTCGTAGCCACGGCGCTCCAGGAGCTCCTTCCAGAGGTACGTGGAGGCGATGCCCTCGTCCCAGGGGATGTAGCCGATGCTGACCTTCTTGCCGTGGCCGCCGTTCGCGCCTGCGGCGGAGGTGGAGGTCGCGCCGCCGTTGCCGCCGAGGAAGCCCATGCCGCCGGCGACGAGCGCGAGGACGACGACGCCGACGAGCGCGGCGACGGGCTGCGGGCGGTGGGCCCAGAGCTTCGCCCCGGGCCGCTTCGCGCTCAGCGCGGCGCGCGCCTTGGCGGCGGCGCGGCGGCCCAGCGGGGAGACCTGGCGGCCGAGGGCGCCGGTCATCCGGTCCAGGTACATGGCGAGGACGACGATGGAGACGCCCGCCTCGAAACCGAGGCCGATGTCGACGTTGCCGATGGCGCGGTAGACGGCGCCGCCGAGTCCGCCGCCGCCGACCATGCCGGCGATGACGACCATGGAGAGGCCGAGCATGATGACCTGGTTGACACCGGCCATGATCGTCGGCAGGGCGAGCGGCAGCTGCACCCGCAGCAGCGTGTTGCGCGGGGTGGTGCCGAATGCCTCGGCTGCCTCGACGAGTTCGCCGTCGACCTGGCGGATGCCGAGCTCGGTCATGCGCACGCCCGGGGGCAGGGCGAAGACGATGGTGGCGATGATGCCGGGGACCACGCCGACGCCGAAGAAGATGATGCCGGGGATGAGGTAGACCATCGCCGGCATGGTCTGCATGAAGTCGAGCACGGGCCGCAGGACGGCGCTGACGGTCTTCGAGCGGGCCGCCCAGATGCCGAGCGGTACGGCGATCACCAGGGTGACGAGGGTGGCGACGAGGACGAGCGAGAGCGTCGCCATCGCCTCGTCCCACAGCTGGAGCGAGTCGACGAGCGCGAAGCCCGCGAAGGCGAGGACGCCGGCGGCGAGGCCGCGCAGCCACCAGGCGACGACGGCGAGGATGCCGGCGAAGAGCAGCGGGTGGGGGGCGGACAGGACGGCGTCGATGCCGTCGTAGAGGCCGGTGACGCCGGTGCTGACGGCGTCGAACAGCCAGGAGAGCTGGGCCTGGAGCCAGTCGACGGAGCTGTCGACCCACTGGCCGAGAGGGAGCCTAGGCACCGGCGGTCACCTCCTGGGCCTTGGCGAGCGGGGCATGCGTCGCGGCGACACCGCCCATGACGGCGAGGAGGCGTTCGGTCGGTACGACTCCGAGGACGGAGCCGTCGGTGTCCTCGACGGTCACGGGGTGCGGGGCCAGGGCGGCGACGGCGCACAGGTCGGCGACGAGCGTGTCGGGCCCGACGGCCCGGCAGGAGCAGCCGTCGGGGCAGTCGGCCGGGGCGACGGCGTCGGTCATGACCGCGGAGGCCGTGAGGACCCGGGAGCGGTCGACGTCCTGGATGAACGAGGCGACGTAGTCGTCGGCGGGCCGGACGAGGATGTCCTCGGCGGTGCCGAGCTGGACGATCCTGCCGTCGCGCATGACGGCGATCCGGTCGCCGAGGCGCATGGCCTCGTTGAGGTCGTGGGTGATGAAGACGATGGTCTTCTTCAGGCGCTTCTGGAGCACGAGGAGCTGGTCCTGCATGTCGCGGCGGATCAGCGGGTCGAGCGCGCTGAAGGACTCGTCCATCAGGAGCAGGTCGGCGTCGGTGGCGAGCGCGCGCGCCAGGCCGACCCGCTGCTGCATGCCGCCGGAGAGCTCGTCCGGCCAGGACTTCTCCCAGCCGCCGAGGCCGCACAGTTCGAGGGCCTCGGCGGCGCGGGTCTCGCGCTCGGCGCGGGGCACGCCCTGGACCTCCAGGCCGTAGGCGGCGTTCTCCAGGACGTTTCGGTGCGGGAAGAGCGCGAAGTGCTGGAAGACCATGCTGATCTTGGTGGAGCGGACCGCGCGCAGCTCGCGGGGGGAGAGCGCGGTGAGGTCGTGGCCGTCGTAGAGGACCCGGCCCGCGGTGGGTTCGAGCAGGCCGTTGAGCATGCGCAGGAGGGTGGACTTCCCGGAGCCGGACAGGCCCATCACGACGAAGATCTGACCGGGGTCGACGGTGAAGCCCGCGTCGACGACGGCGGCGGTCGTCCCCTCGGCGCGCAGCTCCTCGCGGTCGGCGCCGGCGGCGAGCCTGCGGACGGCTTCGTCGGGTCGTCTGCCGAACACCTTGTACAGGTGGTCGGCCTGGAGCCTGGACACATACACCTCACGGGTAGAGACGAAGAACGGCCTCACCACCCCCGCGTGGCCGGCCGTGGAGCGGGCGGGATCGGCCCGCGGGCCCGTCGCGTACGGGATCCTTTTCGTTGAATCCGGTACCGGGTTCCGCTCCGGGCTCGCGCCTGCCCGGCTTCACAGGGTGCAAACGCAAAGGTGACGGGGGTCACGCGAGGGGTCCGGGAGGGGGCCGAGAGAAAACCGAGAGAAAACCGAGAGGGGTCCGGGAGGGGTTTCCTGCGGGGTCCCCACGGGGTCCCTGCGGTCCCGCGCGCGGAAGGAGGGTCCTGTCGGTGGGGTGCGGCATGATCGGGGTGTGACGCGACGCCTGATGCTCCTCGACACCGCCAGCCTCTACTTCCGCGCGTACTTCGGCGTGCCGGACTCCGTCCGGGCCCCGGACGGCACCCCGGTGAACGCCGTGCGCGGGCTGCTCGACTTCATCACCCGGCTCGTCCAGGACCACCACCCCGACGATCTGGTGGCCTGCTGGGACGAGGACTGGCGCCCGCAGTGGCGCGTGGACCTGATCCCCTCGTACAAGGCGCACCGGGTGGCCGTGGAGACGGAGACCGGCCCGGACGAGGAGGAGATCCCGGACACATTGTCCCCGCAGGTGCCGGTCATCGAGGAGGTCCTCGCGGCGCTCGGCATCGCGCGGGTCGGCTCGGCGGGGTACGAGGCGGACGACGTGATCGGCACGCTGGCCGGCCGCGCCGAGGGACCCGTGGACATCGTCACCGGCGACCGCGACCTGTTCCAGCTGGTCGACGACGCCCGGGGCGTCCGCGTGCTGTACCCGCGCAAGGGCGTCGGCGACTGCGACCTGGTGGACGGGGAGCTGATCCGGACGAAGTACGGGGTGCGGCCCGACCAGTACGCGGACTTCGCGGCGCTGCGCGGGGACGCGAGCGACGGGCTGCCCGGGGTGAAGGGCATCGGCGAGAAGACGGCGGCGCAGCTGATCACGGAGTACGGGGACCTCGCCGGCGTCCGGGCCGCGGCGGAGGACCGCACGTCGAAGCTGACGCCGGCGAAGCGGCGCGGGATCGTGGAGGCGGCCGGGTACCTGGACGTGGCGCCGACGGTGGTGCGGGTCGCCTCCGACGCACCGCTGCCGGAGTTCACGGCGGCCCTGCCGACCGCGCCCCGCGACCCGGCCGCCCTGGAGGCGCTGGTGAAGCGCTGGGGCCTGGGCGGGGCGGTGGGGCGCCTGCTTCCGGTCCTGGAGCGCTGACGGAGGGGTTCCGGAGGGCTGCGTCGGGCGCTGCGACCAGGGGTCATTCGGGTGACCCCTGGGCCTCTCCCGCCGAGGGATGCTAGCTTAGGCATACCTAAGTACGCAGAGTCAGGAGAGCCCCTCGTGGCAGAGCAGCAGGCCCGCAAGGCACCGAAGGCCACCGAAGCGCGCGTGGTGCACACCGAGCGGATCACTCCGCACATGGTGCGGGTCGTGCTCGGAGGCCCCGGGCTCGACGGCTTCGCGGCGGACACCTACACCGACCACTACGTGAAGCTGCTCTTCGCTCCGGAGGGGGTCGCCTACCCGGAGCCGTTCGACATGGAGCGGATCCGGGCGGAGTTCCCCCGGGACCAGTGGCCGACGACCCGGACGTACACGGTGCGGTCCTGGGACCCGGTGCACCGCGAGCTGACCATCGACTTCGTGGTCCACGGCGACGAGGGCCTCGCGGGCCCCTGGGCGGCGCGCGCGCAGGCGGGCGAGACGGTGCGTTTCCTCGGCCCCGGCGGCGGCTACGCGCCGGACCCGGCGGCGGACTGGCACCTGCTCGTGGGCGACGAGAGCGCGCTTCCCGCGATCGCGGTGGCCTTGGAGGCCCTGCCCGAGGGGGCGAGGGCGCAGGCTCTCATCGAGGTCTCGGACGCGGCCGAGGAGCAGAAGCTGGCGACGTCGAAGGGCATAGACGTGACCTGGCTGCACCGGGGCGACCGCCCGGCGGGCGAGGCGCTGGTGGAGGCGGTCACGGCCCTGGAGTTCCCGGCGGGCGACGTGCACGCCTTCGTCCACGGCGAGGCGGGTTTCGTGAAGGAGCTCCGCCGGCACCTGCGGCTCGACCGGGGCGTGGCGCGCGAGCGCCTGTCGATCTCGGGCTACTGGCGCCTGGGCAAGTCGGACGAGGCGTGGCGCGCGATCAAGCGCGAGTGGAACGACCAGGTGGAACGCGAACAGGAGAACTGAGCCCGCACGCACGAGACCGAGGGGCGGCGCCCGGACACGGCGCCGCCCCTCGGCGCTTCGCACGCACGGCGGGTGCGGCCCGTAGGCAGGGCGGGGCGCGATGCGCGCACGCACGGGCGGGGCGCGGTCCCGCAGGCACGGGCGGGACGCGGTCCTGTAGGCACGGCGGGTGCGACCCGTACGCGGCGGGTGGCCCGTACGCGGCGGTTGCGACCCGTACGCGGCCCGTACGCGGCTGGTGCAATACGTTCGCACGCAAGGAGCTCGGCCCTCGCCCTGCAGACGCGCGCCGAGGCGCCCCCGTCCGCGCGGCGGGCTCGGTGGCTTCGCGCGTACGGCCGGCGCGGTGCTCCGACCACACGGTCGGCCCTCACCCCGCGGGCGCGACCAGAGGCACCCGGTACACACGGCGGCCCGGGCTGCCGCGCGAGCGGCCGGCGCTAAGCCCGGGTACGCCCAGCGGCCCGTGCGGTGTCCGCGTACGCGCGCGGCGCGAGGCTCGCAGAGGGGCTGCACCCGCTCCGCGGGCCGAACCAGATCCGCCCCGTGCACTCAGCGGCCCGCACGGCCGCGCGAACGGCCGGTGCCGCATCCGGGTACGCCCGGCGGCCCGTGCCGCCATGCGCGCGGCCGGTGCCTCCATGTGCACGGCCCGTGCCGCCATGTGCGCGGCCGGTGCCCACGGGCGCGCCGTCGGCACTCGCCCCGCAGGCAGGCCGCGGTTGCGTGGACACCGCACCCGCCGCGTGTTCGGGGGCGCCGGCTCCCCGAGGACCTGACCACGGGCGTCCGCGCCCACGCGGCAGCCCGCACGAGCGGGCCACGCCGCCCCCGAACGCCCGGCCCCGGGCACCACTCACCCACCCGGCAGCCGGCGCCCCCGTGCGCACCGCCGCCCGCGTAGGCCAGGTCCCGTGGGTCAGGTCGTGCGGCCGAAGACGCGGTCCGAGGCGTCCGCGTGGGCGATCCGGCGCAGCGCGGAGAAGATCGCGTCGCCGAGGACCGTGCCGACGACCACGCTCTCCACGACCTCCTCGCGCGCCACGTGGTGCGCGACGTACTCCAGGTCGGCCCGCGCCACCCGCTCCGCCGCGTCCGCGTACGCGCCGAGGACCTCGGTGAACCCGCCGTGACCGGCCTCCCCCAGGGCCGCCAGCGCCGTCGCGAGGGCCTCCGCGGCGGCGCTGCCCTCGTACGTGCGCCAGCCGCGCTCGGCGATCAGCTCGGCGACCCGCTTCCGCGCCTCCTCCATGCCGGCACCCGACTCGTGGTCGTAACGCGGCACCAGCCGGTCCGCCGCCGCGCCCAGCACCTTGTGCAGCGGCCGGTCGGAGTCGTCGACCGCCACGATCACCTCACGGACCGCGGCCACCGACAGGCCGCCCACGTCCAGGAGCGCCCGGATCAGGCGCAGTCGCCGCACGTGCGTCTCCCCGTACGAAGCCTGGTTCGGACTCGTGAGCTCTCCGGCGGGCAGCAGTCCTTCCCGTACGTAGAACTTGATCGTCGGCACCGACACCCCGGTCGTGCGACTCAATTCTCCGATGCGCACCGCGTGTTCACCTTCCACGTTCTCTCCCGGCCCTTGCCGACCGGCACCCCATCATAGATAGTGGCGCTATCAGATAGTGGCGAGTGCCACTATCCATACCTTCCACGGGGGGATCCGTATGTCTTCTTTACCGAACCCGCAGACCCCACTCGCCGCACCGTCCCGGCTGCACCGCCCGCTCGTCTGGTTCTCCGCCTCGATGGCCCTCCTCGCCCTCGTCTCGGCCGTCGGCATCGTCGTCGACGACCGAATACTCGTGGGCGTCCCGATCTGGACCAAGCCGTTCAAGTTCTCCGTATCGTTCGTCGCCTACGGGCTGTCGCTGGCCTGGATGCTCACCCTGCTCCCCCGCGGCAGGCGGGCCGGCTGGTGGGCCGGGACGGTGATCACCGTCGCCGGCGTCGTGGAGATGGCGCTCATCACCCTCCAGGTGATCCGCGGCACCCAGAGCCACTTCAACCAGGCGACCCCCTTCGACGGCGCCGTCTTCCAGATCATGGGCGCCACCGTCGTCGTGCTGTGGCTGGGCGCCCTGGTCATCGCGGTGCTCCTGCTGCGGGCCAGGATCCTGGACCGGGCGATGGCCTGGGCCGTCCGCCTGTCCTCCCTCATCGCCCTCGCGGGCGCCGGCGTCGGCTTCCTGATGGTCCGTCCGACGCCGGAGCAGCTGGCGGTCGAGAACCCGCCGATCAGCGGAGCGCACAGCGTCGGCGTCCCGGACGGCGGCCCGTCGATGCCGCTCACCGGCTGGGCGACCACCGGCGGCGACCTGCGCATCGCCCACTTCTTCGGCATGCACGCGCTGCAACTGCTCCCTCTGCTGCTGATCGTCCTGACCGCCCTCGCCGCGCGCTCCGCCCGCTTCCCGGCCTTCGCCCGCCTGGCCGACGAGGGCGTCCGGCTGCGCCTCACGCTCACGGCGTCGGCGGTGTACGCGGCGACCTTCGTCCTGCTGGTCTGGGAGGCCCTGCGTGGCCAGGCGCTGTTCGCACCGGACGGCGCGACACTCGCCGGCGCGGCGGCGATCGTGGTGCTGGGCGGTGCGGCGACGGCCCTGTCGCTCCGTACCGACGGCGCCCCCACCCCCGCTCTCACCCGGGAGGTCTCGGCATGACCGGCTTCCTCTTCGAGCTGTCGTTCCTCCTGGCGGCACCGGTCTGGCTGCTCATGATCTTCGCGCCGCGCCGGCGGGTCACCGAGCGGCTCGCGGCCTCCCCGCTGACCGTCCTGCCGATCCTGGCCGTCTGGGCCGTCCTCGCCGCTCCCGTCCTGCCCGAGCTGTGGGCGGCGGTCAGCAGCCCGGACATCGACACGTTCCGCGAACTCACCGCCCTCGCCAACGGTGCCGGCGCGCTCTGGGCCCAGGTCATCGCCTGGGACCTCCTCCTGGGCCAGTGGATGTACCGCGAGGCCCGCCGCCTCTCGATCTCACCCCTCCTGATGGGCCCGCTGCTGCTCCTGACGATCCTCCTCTCCCCCGTCGGCCTGCCCCTGTTCCTGATCGCCCGCGCGGTCAGGACGCCCCGGAAGGACCGCCGGCCGGCCCCGCACGCCCTAGTCTGACCGGATGCCAGACACCGACCGGGCCGTGGGCGCCGTACTGGGTTCCGCCGTGGGCGACGCGCTGGGAGCGCCCTTCGAGTTCGCCCTGCCGGGCGTGTTCCGGGAGCGGTTCCCGGACGGAGCCGGGGAGTTGTGCGGGGGTGGCGGCTGGGATCCGGGCGAGGCGACGGACGACACACAGATGGCCGTCCTGCTCGGGGAGTCACTCCTCGAACGGGGCGGCCTCGACCTGCCGGACGTCTTCGACCGGTTCCGGCGCTGGGCGGCGGCCGATCCCAAGGACATCGGCCTCCAGACCGAGCAGGTCCTGCTGGGCGGCGACGCCTGGGACGTGGCCGCCGCGCTGCACTTCCAGATCAACGGGCGCGCGGCCGGGAACGGTTCACTGATGAGGGCCTCGACCTCCGCGGTGTACTTCGCGGCACGGGGCCGAACGGAGACCATGAACGCCGCTCGCCGGATCGCCGCGCTCACGCACGGGGACCGGGCCGCCTGGGAGGGCACGGCGATCCTTCACGAGCTGGTCCGGGTCGCCCTCCTCGGCGAGGACCCGCTCGCCGCCGTGACCGCCACGCTGGCCGAGGTGGACCCGGCACACCGGGAGCGGTGGGCGAGGGTGCTCGACCCGCTCTGGCACCCGGACGACGCGACCGAGTTCAACGGGGCCGTCTGGCCCTGCCTCGGCTCGGCGATCTGGGCACTGCGGACCACGGACTCCTTCGAGGAGGCTCTCGCCGCGGCGGTCGACCTCGGCGGCGACACCGACACCGTGGCCGCCGTGACCGGCACCCTCGCGGGCGCGGTGTACGGTCCCGGCGCCATCCCCGCGCGTTGGACGGCCCCTCTCCACGTCCCCCTTCCCGGTTCCGCCGGTCGGGTCCTGCGCGCCGCGGACCTGTGGGCCCTCGCCAGGTCCCTGGTCGGGCAGGGGTGAAGGCGCCGGGGTCACCGGGCCGTCAGGAGGCCTTCCCCTTCCGTGCCGTGAGCTGGAAGAGGCGCGCGGTGTGCATGTAGGGGGCTCGCGCGGTCGTGGCCAGCTCCAGCCGTTCGAGGTCGGCGTAGTACTCCGGGTCGTACTTGCGCGCGTCGTCGGTCAGGTAGTCGCAGAAGCTGCGGATGCCGTAGTGCCGCACGTCCCTGCAGCCGAGGTCCCCGAGGAGCGGGATGATCTCCTCCGCCGCGTGGAGGGTCAGTTCGGAGTCGAACATCTCGTTCCGGAGCCGGTCGCTGTCGAGTGCGGCCAGGGCCGCGGCGGGGTCCAGCGACCGTACGGCGACGTTCAGGGGCGCCGAGTGCCGGTTGATCGCCATCACGGAGAAGAGCCCTCCCTCCGCCAGCGGGGCGAGCGCCGTCGCCAGGGTGCCGGACACGTCGTCCACGTACTGCAGCAGGTTGTGACACAGCACCACGTCGAAGCCGCCCGTGGCGATGTCCACCGGCAGGGTGCGCACATCGGCCCGGACACAGGTCACCCGTTCCGACAGCCCCCGCTCCGCCACGCGTGCCTCGGCGGCGGCCAGCATGGCCGGTGCGAGATCGACGACGGTGACGTGGTGCCCGCGCGCGGCCAGCCGCATCGCGTCACCGCCGTCGCCGCCCGCCAGGTCGAGGATCCGCAGCGGCCCGCCTCCGGTTCCCTCGTCGAGGTGACGCATCAGGTTCGCCTCGGCAAGTGTGTAGCGGAGACGGCCCCAGGGGGCTTCCTGCCATTCCTGCCAGGTGGCCATCGCGGTGTCGAACTTCTCGGTTTCCTGAGCCATTCGGCGACGATAGCCGTCCTCAGCGCGCGGCCGGATGTCACTTCCGGGCGTGGACCACGGCCAGGACGTCTCGGTCCGGCTGGAGGGTGAGGCTGGGGACCGGCAGGATGTCCTCCGTCGTGAGGTCCAGGTGGTAGCGGCGGGCGAGGACGGCGAGTACCAGGACGGCCTCCACGAGGGCGAAGCGGGTGCCCAGGCAGACGCGTGGGCCGCCGCCGAAGGGGAACCATGCGTACTCCGGTATCCGCTCGGCCGGTTCACCGTTCTCCCCGGGGAGCCAGCGCTCCGGCCGGAAGGCCTCCGCGTCCCCGTACCAGCGGGGGTCGCGGTGGGTGGACCACTGGCTGGACCAGACACGCGTCCCGGCGGGAACGGGGGTGCCCCCGAGGGTGGCACCCTCCTTGGCTATGCCGGTGAGGAGCCAGATCGTCGGGTAGAGACGCAGGGTCTCCTTGATGACCGCCTGGGTGTACGTGAGCGAGGCGTAGTCGTCGTACCCGGGCTCGTGGCCGGCGAGGACCCGGTCGAGCTCCTCGGCGAGGGCGTTGCGGACCCGGGGGTTGCGGGAGAGCAGGTACCAGGCCCAGACGAGCGTGGAGCTGGTGGTCTCGTGGCCGCCGATGTAGAGCGTGACCGTCTCGTCCCGGATCTCCTGGTCCGAGAGCGGCGCACCCGTCTCGTCCCGGGCGGCGAGCAGCCGGCTGAGGAGGTCGGGACGTTCCGTGTCGCCGTCTCGGTGGCGGGAGACGACGCGCGAGACCTCCGCGTCGATGACGGCCGTCGCGCGCTTGATGCGGGCTCGCCCCGGGGTGGGGACCCAGTCCGGCAACACCGCCCCGATGCCGCTGAACTCGGCGCCGATCTCCCGCTGCGCGACGTCCATCGCCCGCCCGATGGCTTCGGCGTCCGCGGCGGTGTCCACCCCGAAGATGGTGCGGACGGCGATGAGCTGGGTGAGGGCGGCCATCTCCTTCTTGATGTCGATCCGCTGCCCGTCGCTCCAGCGGTCGGCGAGGTCGACGGCGCACTCGGCCATCGTCGACGCGTAGGACCGGACCTGCTTGGGGCGGACGGAGGGCTGGACGAGCGAGCGCTTGCGCCGCCAGTCGGCTCCCTTGGAGACGATGACACCGTTGCCGAGGAGGGTCCGGAAGGCGATGCCGAGGTCGGGCTGGTCGAAGCTGCGCTCGATCTCGGTGAGGAGCTCGCCGATGTTCTCGGGGTGGGCGATGAAGAGGGCGGGACCGCGACCGAAGCGCCAGCGGACGAAGTCCCCGCGCTCCCGCAGCTGTTCGAAGAAGGCGAGGGGGTCCTTGCCGAAGGCCGGGAGGTTCCCGAGGAGGGGCACTCCGCGCGGCCCTTCGGCGAACACCGGAGCGGCCTCCCGGACCACCGGCTCCCCGTCCGGCACTTCCACAGCCGGCTCCCCGTCCGGCACTTCCACCGCCGCCTCGGCCACCGCCCCTCCGCCCGACACCTCCACCGCCGGCTCCCCGTCCGCCGTCTCGGCCACCGGCCCTCTGTCCGCCGTCTCGGCCACCGACCCTCCGCCCGACGCCTCCGCCACCGGCTCCCCACCCGGCGCCTCCACCACCGGCCCTCCGCCCGACGCCTCCGCCGGCTGCCCCTCGTCCTGCGTCCCGGCGTCCGGACCGGCCTGCGTGGTCATGCGCGTCCCCTCCCCAACTGGCTTCCCCTGCTTGCGAGTCCATGCAAGCGGAAGCCCGGGCCCCCGCGCCACCCCTGTGGACGACGACCTGTGGACAACCCCTGTCGGGGGCGTGCCGAAGGGGCCCGCGGCGCGCACGCCACGGGCCCCTTCATGAACTGCCGACCCGTCAGCCCACGGAGCTGTAGGCGACGACACCGCGCAGCAGCGAGTCCACCGCCTTGCGGGCGTTCTTGGCGACCGTGCTGTTCTCCTTGGGCGCCGCCGCGGCGATCTGCCCGAGGACGTCGATCACCTGCTTGCACCAGCGGACGAAGTCGCCCGCGGGCATCTCCGCCTCCCGGAGCACCTCGTCCAGGCTCTTGTCGGAGGCCCACTGGTAGGCGGCCCAGGCGAAGCCGAGGTCGGGCTCGCGCTGGCCGACGCCCTCCGCCTGGTTGATCTTGAAATCCTCTTCGAGGGCGTCGAGCCGGCCCCAGATCCGGACCATCTCGCCGAGCGCCGCCTTGGCGTTGCCCGTGGGCAGCTTGGGCGCGACGGCGTCGTCCGCCTGACGCGCCTCGAACACCAACGCCGATACGCAGGCCGCGAGTTCGGCCGGGGTGAGGCCCTCCCAGACGCGGTCGCGGAGGCATTCGCTCGCCAGCAGGTCGAGCTCGCCGTAGAGGCGGGCGAGCCGCTTGCCGTTCTCGGTGACCTCGTTGCCGCGCAGGTAGTCGAGCTCGGTGAGGAGCGCGACGATCCGGTCGAAGGTGCGGGCGATGGTGTTGGTGCGGCCCTCGATGCGCCGCTCCAGCTGCTGCGTGTCGCGCTGGAGGCGGTGGTAGCGCTCGGCCCAGCGGGCGTGGTCCTCCCGCTCGTCGCAGCCGTGGCAGGGGTGCGCGCGGAGCTCGGTGCGCAGCCGGGCGATCTCGCGGTCGTCGGCGGCGGCGGAGCGCTGCCGATGGTGACGCTCGGGGTTGATGTGCCCGGCCTTGCTCCGCAGGGCGGAGGCGAGGTCGCGGCGGGACTGCGGGGAGCGCGGGTTGAAGGACTTGGGGATCCTCATGCGCTCCAGCGCCTCGACCGGGACCGGGAAGTCGATGGAGGCGAGCCTCTTGACCTGCCGTTCGGCGGTGAGGACGAGGGGGCGCGGCCCGTCGTGGTGCTCGAAGCCGCGGTGGCCGTTGGTGCGGCCGGCCGGGATGCCGGGGTCGAGGACGAGGGCGAGGCCCGCGAACTTGCCGGTGGGGACGTGGATGACGTCGCCGGGCTTGAGCTTCTCCAGGGAGCTGGCGGCCTGGGCGCGGCGCTGGGCGGCGCCCTGGCGTGCCAGTTCGGTCTCGCGGTCCTTGAGGTCGCGGCGCAGCCGCGCGTACTCCTCGAAGTCTCCGAGGTGGCAGGTCATGCCCTCGCGGTACCCCTCGAGTCCTTCCTCGTTCTTCTGGACCTGGCGCGAGATGCCCACGACGGAGCGGTCGGCCTGGAACTGGGCGAAGGAGGTCTCCAGGAGCTCGCGGGAGCGGTGCCGGCCGAACTGGTCGACGAGGTTGACCGCCATGTTGTACGAGGGCCGGAAGCTGGAGCGCAACGGGTACGTGCGCGTGCCGGCGAGTCCGGCGAGGTGGCCGGGGTCGAGTCCGCGCTGCCAGAGCACGACGGCGTGGCCCTCGACGTCGATGCCGCGGCGCCCGGCGCGACCGGTGAGCTGGGTGTACTCGCCGGGGGTGATGTCCGCGTGCTGCTCGCCGTTCCACTTGACGAGCTTCTCGAGGATGACGGTGCGCGCGGGCATGTTGATGCCGAGGGCGAGGGTCTCGGTGGCGAAGACCGCCTTGACCAGGCCGCGGACGAAGAGCTCCTCGACGACCTCCTTGAAGGTCGGGAGCATGCCGGCGTGGTGGGCGGCGATGCCCCGCTCCAGGGCTTCGAGCCACTCGTAGTAGCCGAGGACGTGGAGGTCCTCGGAGGGGATGGCGGCGGTGCGCTCCTCGACGATCTCGCGGACGCGCAGGCGTGCCTCGTCGTCGTTGAGCCGGAGTCCGGCGTAGAGGCACTGCTGGACGGCGGCCTCGCAGCCGGCGCGGCTGAAGATGAAGGTGATGGCGGGCAGGAGCCCTTCGGCGTCGAGGCGCTCGATGACCTCGGGGCGGCCGGGGGTCCAGATCCGGGAGCGCTGGCGGCGCTCGCGCTCGCGGTCGGCCTCGCGGACCATCTTGCCGCGCCGCCGGTCGCGCGGGTTGTACGTGCGCGTGTTCTCGGTGCGGGCGAGGCGGAGGAGGTCGGGGTTGACCTCGCGCCGGGACGCGCCGCGGCCGCCGTGGTCGGTCTCCTCCTCGAAGAGGTCGTACATCCGGCGTCCGGCGAGGACGTGCTGCCAGAGGGGTACGGGGCGGCTCTCCGAGACGATGACCTCGGTGTCGCCGCGGACGGTGTCGAGCCAGTCGCCGAACTCCTCGGCGTTGGACACGGTCGCGGAGAGTGAGACCAGGGTGACGGACTCGGGGAGGTGGATGATCACTTCCTCCCAGACGGCGCCACGGAAGCGGTCGGAGAGGTAGTGGACCTCGTCCATCACGACGTATCCCAGGCCGGAGAGGGCCTGGGAGCCCGCGTACAGCATGTTGCGGAGGACTTCGGTCGTCATGACGACGATCGGGGCGTCGCCGTTCACGCTGTTGTCACCGGTGAGCAGGCCGACCTTGTCGGCGCCGTACCGCTTGACGAGGTCGGCGTACTTCTGGTTCGACAGCGCCTTGATGGGGGTCGTGTAGAAGCACTTGCGGCCCTGCGTGAGGGCGAGGTGGACGGCGAACTCGCCGACGATGGTCTTGCCGGAGCCCGTGGGCGCGGCGACGAGCACGCCCTTGCCCGCTTCGAGTGCCTGGCAGGCCTCGATCTGGAACGGGTCCAGACCGAACTCGTACATCTCGCGGAAGGGCGCCAGTGCGGTGGCCTGCTCGGCGTTGCGCGCGAGGGCTGCCGCGTACGCCTGGGCTGGTGTGAGGTCCTCTGTCATCTTGTTGTCGAGCCTACCCGCCACCTCTGACAGTGACGCGATCTTTATCGAGGGGATGCGGAGGGCTCGGTTCCGGTGGGGTGCGGGAGGAAGACCCCGGGGACGGAGCCCCATGAGGAAGACCCCGGACCGGGTCCGGAGCCCCATGAGGAAGACCCCCGGACCGGCTCCGGAACCCCACGAAGAAGGCCCCCCGGACCGAGTCCGGGGGGCCTTCCAGCCATCCGAGAGCCTGACGATCGAGACTGCCGGGATCAGGTGATGTCGTCGTACCCGTTGAGCCGCTGCGCGCCCGCCCCGCCGTGCTCACCGGTGGCCTGCTCGGGCAGGGCCCGGGCGGCGCCCACCGGCTCGACGGACCCGACGGTCTCGGGGGTGAGGTCGAGCGAGGAGGCCTCGTCGTCGTCGAGCTCGGCGTCGGGGTTCGCACGCCGGCGACGGCGGTCGTTGAGCAGGGAGAACCCGACGGCGCCGAAGTACAGGATCGTGATGGGCCCGGCGAGGGCCAGCATGCCGACGGGGTCGGTGGTCGGGGTGATCACGGCGCCGAAGACGAAGACGCCCATGATCACGCCGCGCCACCAGCCGGCCATGCGGCGGCCGCTGAGGACACCGGTGACGTTGAGCATCACCAGGACGAGCGGCAGCTCGAAGGCGAGGCCGAACACGAGCACCATGCGCAGGGTGAAGTCGAGGACGTCGTTCAGCGCCAGGAGGTTCGCGGAGCCGCTGGGCGTGAGGCTGATGAGGACCTTCACGCTGACGGGGAGGATGAGGTACGCGAGGTAGGCGCCCGCGGCGAAGAGCGGCACGGCCGCGCCGACGAAGGCGTACGTGTACTTCTTCTCGTTCCTGTGCAGTCCGGGCGCGATGAAGGCCCACAGCTGGTAGAGCCAGACCGGGCTGGCGATCACGAGACCCGCCGTCAGGGACACCTGGATCGTCGTGCTGAAGGGGGCCATCAGCGTGTTGAAGGTGACGACCGCACAGTTGCCGCCGTCACTGGTGACGTTCTCGGGGCATTTGGGCACCGACTTCGACAGGAACTGCAGCAGCTCCTCGCTGTACACGAGGGCCGCGATCGTCACCACCGTGATGGCGAGGAGACCCTTCGCCAGTCGGTTGCGGAGTTCACGCAGGTGCTCCACGAGGGGCATCCGGCCCTCGGGATCCTTCTCCTGCTTGCGGGCAGACTTGGGCAACCCACGTCCTCATCTCGTGCGGCAGGCCGCCGCACGGTGCGGCGGCCGCGGCGGACCGGGTCAGCGCTTGGTGGTGTCCGAGGGCTCGGTCACGGGACGCGCGCTGGTCACGTCGCCGGGAGCGGCCTGGATGGTGCGCGGGGCGGGCTCCTGCGTGCCGGCGTGCGGCGGGTCGGCGGGGGCAGGGGCGGCCTGCTGGTCGTCCGCCTTCATCGCCTTGGCCTCGCTCTTGAGGATGCGGGCCGACTTGCCCAGCGAGCGGGCCATGTCGGGAAGCTTCTTGGCGCCGAACAGGAGGATGACGACGACGAGAATGAGAATGATCTCGGTGGGGCCGAGCCTACCCATAGCTGTTTACCTTCTTCACCGAGGCGACATGGAGTGCGTGCCCGGCGGGTCGGACATGCGTCCGGCCACCGCGCTGCCTGCGATCGTAACCCGCAGGAGTAAACGCGGGGCAATGCCCGTGCATACTCCCGATTGCGTCCCGCGGGCCCCGAACGGGGCCCTTCGTGCAGCGTACGGCACGGCTTCAGCGGAGCGACTCACCGGTCCGGGCCAGGCCGACGGCGGCGGTTTCGAGCTCTTCGGCGGCCTGCTGGATCCGCTCTGTGGTGCGGGCCACCTGGCGGCCGAGGCGCTGGACCTCCAGGAAGACCCGGACGGCGAGGACGCCGAGGACGGCGAGGCCGAGGAAGCCGAGGGCGATGGCGAGCATGGGCCAGAACATGTACTGAGCCTAGACGCTGGGCCGGTACGGGTCGTTCACACGGTGGCGCACGGGGCGTTCAGACGGTGGTGTGGAGGCGCAGGGTCCGCACGCCGCCACCGGTCAGGAGTTCCACGATGCGCTCCCCCGCGGGCTTGCGGACGGAGCTGCCGCACTCGGGGCAGGTGAAGGAGTAGAAGGTGGTGCGGCGGCTCGCCCCGATGGCCAGGCGCAGGGCGCTCGCGGAGAGCTCGAAGCGCGAGCGGCAGTCGGGGCAGGCGGCCTTGAAGAGGACCGGGGCCATGGACGCCGCAAAACCGTGCATCGCGGACATCTCCCTCATCTTCTCGACTTCTGGCATCACGTCAGTAACAGCGTCCCCGGAGCGGGGAACGTCACACGCCCTCGTACGCGGCGAGCGCGGCGGCCGCCGCCGTCCGCGCGCTGTCGGCCAGCTCCGCCGGCGCGACGATCCGCCCGTCACTGCCGAGCCGCAGCGCCAGCCTGCGCAGCGAGGCCGGGTCCGGCGTCCGCAGCGTGATCCGCAGCCCGCCGTCCGGCAGCTCCTCGGCCCGGTCGTGCGGGTAGTACTCGGCGACCCAGCGGCCCCCGGGCCCCACCTCGACCACGACCTCCGGGTCGTCGGCCGACGGCTGGACCAGGCCCTCGGAGAGGTCCCGCAGCTCCAGCTCCGGGGGCGCCGCGTGCTCGTCGAGGATCCGGATCTCCGCGACCCGGTCGAGCCGGAAGGTGCGGCGCGCCTCGGAGAGCCGGCACCACGCCTCCATATAGGTGTGACCGACGGCGAAGAGCCGGATCGGGTCGACCTCGCGCTCGGTGAGCTCGTCGCGCGCGGGCGAGTAGTACCGCACCCACAGGCGCCTGCGCTCCGAGATGGCCCGGTCGACCTCGGCGAAGACCCCGCCCTCGGACTCGAAGGTCACCGAGAGCCTGGCGCTGGCCCCGGCGGCCTCGCCGGCCGCCGCCTCCAGCTTGGCGGTGGCCCGCAGCAGGGCGTCCCGGTCGCTCTCGCGGAGCCCCGGCAGGGTCGCGACCGCCCTGGCCGCGACGAGCAGCGCGGTCGCCTCGTCGGCGGCGAGCCGCAGCGGCTCGGCCACGTCGTCCGGGTTGTGCCACCAGATCCGGTCGCCGTCGGTGTCGATGTCGAGCAGGTCGCCGCCCCGGAAGCTGGTGCCGCACATGGGCAGCACGTCCAGGTCGGAGATCAGCTCGTCCTCGGTGATCCCGAAGGCACGCGCCACATCGGCGACGTGAGCGCCCGGGCGCTCACGGAGATAGGTGACGAGGGAGAGCATCCGCCTCGTCTGGTCGATCGCGTTGGCAGCCATGCGGTACGTCTCCCCCTCAGCCCTTGGCCACGGCGCGCAGCCGCTCCACCACATCGGCCCGCAGATCGGTCGGTTCCAGTACGACGACGTCGGGGCCGAACTCGACGAGCCAGGCGTCGAGCCCGTGCCCGTACGGGATCTCCAGCTCGTCCCAGCCGTCGCCGCCCTCGGTCACGGCCCGGGCGCGAGCCCGCAGCGGGTAGCCGCAGCCGGCGCGCAGCCGGATCCGCGCGGAGCGGGTGGCGGTCTCGCCGGCCCAGCTCTCGACGGTCTCGCGGACGGTCGAGACGTCGGGCACGGGCGCGGTGAAGGCGCCGGCCCGCGAGCGGACCTTGCCGGTGATGCGGGAGAGCCGGAAGACGCGCTCGGCACCACGGTCCCGGTCCCAGCCGGCCAGGTACCAGTGGCCGCGCCAGCACTCGAGGGTCCAGGGCTCGACCTGGCGGGTCTCGGGGCGGGCGGCGTTGGCCTTGCGGTAGTCGAAGACGACGGGGCGGCGGTCGCGGCAGGCCAGCATGAGCGGCTCGAAGGCGGTCTCGTGGACCGGGATGCGCGGTTCGAGGGCGCTCGGCTGGGTGTCGTACGAGTCCTCCGCCTCGGGCATGCCGGCGGCGCGGAGCTTCTGCAGGGCACCGCTCGCGGCGCCGGCGAGCCGGGCCTGCTGCCACACCTTGGCGGCGAGGCCGAGCGCGGCGGCCTCCTCGGCGTCGAGGGTGATCGGCGGCAGCCGGTTGGAGTCGCGGCGGGCCAGGTATCCGGTCTCGCCCTCCAGGTTCTCGACGGTCTCGATGACGAGACCGAGCTCGCGGAGATCGTCCTTGTCCCGCTCGAACATGCGGTTGAAGGCGTCGTCCCCGCTCGCTTCGAGGTACGCCTCGATGGAGCCGCGGAGCTCCCGCTTGCTCAGCGGGCGGCGCGTCCCGAGCAGGCACAGCGCGAGATTCATCAGCCGCTCGGACTTGGCAATCGCCATCGACGCCCTGCACCCTTCCGCCGGTTCACTTCTCGGACGTCCGACCGTACCGCCCCGGGGTGTCGGGACAAAAGCCGAGGGCCCCCGCCGTGGACGGCGGGGGCCCTCGGAACGACCTGGACGTCAGCCCTTCACGGCCACGAGGTCGCAGACGAAGATCAGCGTCTCGCCCGGGGCGATCGCGCCGCTGCCGGCGCCACGGTCGCCGTAGGCGAGGTGCGCGGGGATGATCAGCTGGCGGCGGCCGCCGACCTTCATGCCCTGGACACCCTGGTCCCAGCCGGCGATGACCTGGCCGGCACCGAGCTTGAACTCGAGCGCGCTGCCGCGGTTCCAGGAGGCGTCGAACTCCTCGCCGGTGGAGAAGGCCACACCCACGTAGTGGACCTGCACGAACTGACCGGCCTTGGCGACCTCGCCGTCGCCTTCCCAGAGGTCCTTGATCTCCAGGTCCTTCGGCGGCTCGCCACCCGGGAAGTCGATCTCGGGCTTCTCGATGCTCACTGAACTGCTCCTCATACGGATGAACCGCGCGACGGTGGGACGCGCGAACGGGACAGTCTTACATCTTCGTCAGGATGTCCACGGCGAAGACCAGCGTGGAGTTCTTCGGAATGCCCTGCTGCTCCTTGTCGCCGAACGCCTCCGACGGCGGGGCGACGATCAGGACGCGGCTGCCGACCTTCTTGCCGACGAGGCCGTCCTTGAGGCCCTTCAGCGTCAGCTGCGGGAGCGGGAAGTTCGCGGGCTTGCCCTGGGTGTACGTCGAGTCGAACACCTTGCCGTCCTTCCACAGGGCGGCGACGTAGTTCACGACGACCGTGTCGGTCGCCTTGACCGCCTCGCCCTTGGACTCCAGCACGTAGTTCGACACGAGCTTGGTCGGCGGGTCCGTCTTCGGGACCGTCAGCGAGGGCGCCTTGCCGTCGGTGTTCGTCCCGACGATCGGCAGGTCCTTGTCGTCCTGGGCGACCGGGGTGCCCGTGGCGGACTTCGGGATCGTCACGGCCTTCAGGATGTCGACGACGAAGACCAGGGTCGCGTTCGGCTTGATGCTCGGCGGCGAGCCGGCCTCGCCGTAACCGAGCTCCGGCGGGATGCCGATCTCGATGCGGCTGCCGACCTTCTGGCCCTCCAGGCCCTGGTCCCAGCCCTTGATGACCTGACCGGCGCCCAGCGTCACGTCGAAGGGCTGACCGCGGTCGAAGCTGTTGTCGAAGGGGGTGGTGGAGTCCCAGGCCTGGCCCAGGTAGTTCACCTGGAGCGCGTCGCCCTTCTTCGTCACCGGGCCCGTGCCCTCACTGATGACGTTGACCTTGAGCTCCTTGGGCGGGTCGCCCTCGCCCTTGGCGAGGGTCGGCTTCTCCCCGAACTTCTGCCCCGCGGTGATGGTGGGCAGCCCGTTCGTCATCGAGGCGGAATCGGAGCCCTTGTCGTCGCTGCCGCACGCCGCTGTGGAGAGCAGCAGCAGTGGGACGACGAGAAGGCCGGCAAGTCGGCGCACGTGTTCCTCAGATCTCAGACGGCACAGTAGTTGTGCCGACACTCTAGGCGCTCCTCCTGTCACGTCGAGGGCCCCGCACGCCGAACGTGCGGGGCCCTGCCGACCGATACGACCTGCCTACATTCCGGCGATCAGCTTTTCCACCCGGTCGTCGACGGAACGGAACGGGTCCTTGCACAACACCGTGCGCTGCGCCTGGTCATTGAGCTTGAGGTGGACCCAGTCGACGGTGAAGTCCCGCCGCTGCTCCTGCGCGCGGCGGATGAAGTCGCCGCGCAGCCGTGCCCGAGTGGTCTGCGGGGGCACCGACTTGCCCTCGAAGATCTTCAGGTCGTTGCAGATGCGGGCCGCCTGTCCGTTCTTCTGGAGCAGGTAGTACAGCCCGCGACGACGGTGGATGTCGTGGTAGGCGAGGTCTATCTGCGCGACCCTCGGGTTCGACATGGTCATGTTGTGCTTGGCCCGGTAGCGCTCGATGAGCCGGTGCTTCATGACCCAGTCGATCTCGGTCTCGATCCGGTCGAGCCGCTCGCTCTCGATCGCGTCGAGCGTGCGGCCCCAGAGCTCCAGGACCTGGGCGACCGTGCCGGAGCGGATGCCGCGCCGGTCGACGAAGTCCACGGCCTTCTCGTAGTACTCGCGCTGGACCTCCAGGGCGGAGGCCTCCCGGCCGCTGGCGAGGCGGACCTTGCGCTGGCCGGTGATGTCGTGGCTGACCTCGCGGATCGCCCGGATGGGGTTCTCCAGCGTCAGGTCGCGCATGACCGTGCCCGCCTCGATCATGCGCAGCACGAGGTCGGTGGCGCCGACCTTGAGCAGCATGGTCGTCTCGGACATGTTCGAGTCGCCCACGATGACGTGCAGCCTGCGGTAGCGCTCGGCGTCCGCGTGCGGCTCGTCCCTGGTGTTGATGATGGGCCGCGAGCGGGTGGTGGCCGAGCTGACGCCCTCCCAGATGTGCTCGGCACGCTGGGAGACGCAGAAGACCGCGCCGCGCGGGGTCTGGAGGACCTTTCCCGCGCCGCAGATGAGCTGCCGCGTCACGAGGAAGGGAATGAGGATGTCCGCGAGCCGGGAGAACTCTCCGTGACGGGCGACGAGATAGTTCTCGTGGCAGCCGTAGGAGTTTCCGGCCGAGTCGGTGTTGTTCTTGAAGAGGTAGACGTCGCCCGCGATTCCCTCCTCGTGCAGGCGGCGTTCGGCGTCGACGAGCAGGCCCTCGAGAATACGCTCGCCGGCCTTGTCGTGGGTGACCAGTTCGGTCACGTTGTCGCATTCCGGTGTGGCGTATTCCGGATGCGAACCCACGTCGAGGTACAGGCGGGCGCCGTTCCGCAGGAAGACATTGCTGCTGCGGCCCCATGACACGACACGGCGGAAGAGGTAGCGCGCCACTTCGTCAGGAGACAGTCGGCGCTGTCCCCTGAACGTGCACGTGACGCCGTACTCGTTCTCCAGCCCGAAAATGCGGCGGTCCATGTCTGAACATTACGCCTGACGGCGTGCGCTGAAACCGGGTTGGACGTTCCCGTTTCGATCATTTTCCGATCAGTGCGTGTTCTTTTCGCTGTGTACGGCGGTGGGGACCGTCTCTCCGACGGCGTGTCGCACGGCGCCCCCGGCCGCGACGGGGGCGGCGAGGACACGCCCGGTGGCGAGCAGGACCAGGAGCGCGACGAGGCCGCCCGCCCCGGCCACCGCGAACCCGGCGACCGTACCGGCCAGTTCGATCGCGGGGCCGGCGACGGCGGAGCCCAGGGCCGCGCCGACCCCGAAGGTGGTGACGAGCCAGGAGAAGGCCTCCGTGACGGTGCCGCGCGGGGCGTGCCGGTCGACCACGATGAACGCGCAGGCGAGGACCGGGGCGAGGAAGACCCCGGACAGCACCGAGAGACCGGTCATGGCGACGGGGCCGGGGGTGAGCATGAGCGGCAGGTAGCACACCGCGAGGAGGGCCACGAGGACCCGCAGCCGCCGCTCGGGCGCCCCGGACCACTGCCGGGCGCCGTAGACGACGCCGCCCACCAGCGCGCCCAGGCCGAGGGCGGCCATCAGCCAGCCGTACACGGACGGGGTGCCCCGGTCGTCGGCGTACGCGACGGCGGCCACCGTGATGGAGCCGAGCGCGAGGCCCACGAAGAAGAACGACCCGAGGAGGGCGAGGAGCCCGGGCGAGCGCAGGGCCCCCAGCCAGTGGGCCTCGCGGGTGGCGGAGCGCCAGGTGCGGGACGGTTCGGAGAGGACGACGGCGAGGGCGCCCAGGATCCCGAGGACGTTGATGACGACGAGGGCGGCGGCGGGCGAGCGCAGGGCGACCAGGAGCGTCACCAGGAGCGGGCCCACGGTGAACATGACCTCCTGGGCGACGGCGTCCAGCGCGTACGCCCGGTGGACCCGGTCCTCGCGGCCCAGGACGCTCGGCCACAGGGCCCGCAGGCCGCCCTCCAGCGGCGGGGTGAAGAGCCCGGCGACCACGACGGCGGCGTAGGCGAGGCCGAGGTGTCCGATGCCGGTGAGGGCGAACAGGGCCATGCCGAGCGCGGAGAGGACGGCGGCGGGCAGCTGGACGCGGGGCTGGCCCTTGAGGTCGACGGCACGGCCGAGGAGCGGCTGCCCGACGGCGTTGGAGACGCCGTAGGCCGCGATGAGGCCGCCGGCCAGGGTGTAGCTGCCGCCCTGGTCCCGGACGAAGAGGGTCATCGCGATGGGGCCGGTGCCGTTGGGCAGGCGCCCGACCAGGGTGCCGGCGAGCAGCCTGGCGGCGTGCGGCGCCCTGAGTATGTCGAGATAGCCGCCGTGCGCCGTGGCCTCGGTGGCCATGTCGGTCTCCCCTCCGCCCCGGAAGCACCGAGGTTTTACGTATAACGTCCGACGTCATACGTACCATGTCGGCAGCGCGCGGGTCCAGCCCGCGACCCGGAACCGTCCGACGCGGAGGCATGTGTGCAGACCCCGGAACCGATCGGCGGCACCCGCCCCACCAGCCGCGACGTGGCCCGGGCCGCGGGGGTCTCCCAGGCCACCGTCTCCCTGGTCCTCGGCGACAAGTGGCGCGGCCGCGTCTCCGAGCGCACCGCCGGGACCGTGCGCGAGGCCGCGTCCGAACTCGGCTACCGGCCCAACCTCGCCGCCCGCAACCTCCGCCTCGGACGCACCCGCACCGCCCTGCTCGTCGTCCCGGCCCTCACCAACGAGTTCTTCGCCCACGTCTACACGGGCGCCGCCGCCGCGGCCGCCGCACACGGATTCGGCGTCGTCCTCTACCCCTCCCCCGACGGCCTCGGCCCCGCCCGCGACCCCTTCGCCTCGGCCCAGGCCGCACTCGACGGCGTCATCGCCTCCTCGATGGCGACCGACGCCCTCCAGGCCTTCCGCGGCGGCGACCTCCCGCTCGTCATGCTCGACAGCGACCCGGGCGGCTCGGGCGCCGCCGCCCACGTCAACCTCGACGTCGCCGACGGCATGCGCCGCGTCACCGAGCACCTCCTCGCCCTCGGCCACCGCCGCTTCCTGCACCTGGCGTCCGCGGCCCCGTCCTGGACCTTCGACGTACGGGCCGAGGTGCTCGCCCGCGCCCTGGGCGACGCCGACGTGCGCACCGTGCGGTCCCCGCTGAACGTCGCGGACGCCTGGGAGGCCGCAGGAACGGCCCTCGCGGCCCCCGGCCCCCGGCCCACCGCCGTGATCTGCGACGACGACATCCTCGCCGTCGGCGTCTGCAAGGCCGCGCGCCGGCTCGGCCTGCGGGTCCCCGAGGACCTCTCGGTCACCGGCTTCGACGACATGGCCCTGGCCACCGTCGTGGAGCCCGAACTGACCACGGTCCGGCTCCCCGCCGAGGAGTTCGGCCGACGGGGCATGGAGGCCCTCCTGGCCGTCCTCGCGGGCGAACGGCCCGAACCGGTCGCCCTGCCCGTCTCCCTCGTCCCTCGCGGCTCCTCGGGCCCGGCACCGGCCGTCTGAGCGCCGGTACGCCGAAGGGCCCCGGTCCGCCTGGACCGGGGCCCCTCCGGGCACAGCCGCGACTACTCCTCCGGAGCCTCGTCCGAGGGCTCGTCCGTCTTCGTCGCCGCCGCGTTGTCCGCCTCCAGGAGACGCGACAGCTGGCGGCCGACGATCCGCTTGAACTTGCGCTGCTGCGGACGCGTACGGTCCAGGACCGCCACCTCCAGGCGCTCCGCGGGGATCTCCCGCTCGGTGCCGTTGGTGTCCCGCGACAGCGCCTGCACGGCCAGCTTCAGGGCCTCGGCCAGCGACATGCCGTCCCGGTGCCGCTGGTCCAGGAAGGAGCTGATCTGCTCCGCGTTCCCGCCGACCGCGACCGAGCCGTGCTCGTCCACGATCGAGCCGTCGTGCGGCAGCCGGTAGATCTGGTCGCCCTCCGGCTCGGAGCCGACCTCGGCGACGACCAGCTCCACCTCGTACGGCTTCTCCCCCGCGCTGGAGAAGATCGTGCCCAGGGTCTGGGCGTAGACGTTGGCCAGGCCCCGCGCGGTGACGTCGTCCCGGTCGTAGGTGTAACCCCGCAGGTCGGCGTAGCGCACACCGCCGATGCGGAGGTTCTCGTACTCGTTGTACTTTCCGGCGGCCGCGAAGCCGATCCGGTCGTAGATCTCGCTGAACTTGTGCAGGGCACGGGACGGGTTCTCACCGACGAAGACGATGCCGTCGGTGTACTGGAGGACGACCAGGCTGCGGCCGCGGGCGATGCCCTTGCGGGCGTACTCGGCCCGGTCGGCCATGGCCTGCTGGGGTGAGACATAGAACGGCGTGGACACCGGCTACCGTCCCTTTCTTCCGGTCTGAAGGGCTTCTACGGGCGACGAACGGTCAGAGCAGGGCGGCGCGCGGCCCGTCGGGCTGCTCCAGGCGCCGCTCGGTGACCGACCGGGCCAGGCCGGAGGACTCGGCCTCGCTGAGCCTGCGGAAGCCCTCTTCGGTGATGACGGTGACGATCGGGAAGATCCGGCGGGCCATGTCGGGACCGCCGGTCGCCGAGTCGTCGTCCGCCGCGTCGTACAGCGCCTGCACCACCAGTGTGGTGGCCTGCTCCTCGGTCAGGTCGGCGCGGTACAGCTTCTTCATCGACCCGCGCGCGAAGATCGAGCCGGAGCCGGTGGCGGCGAAACCGTGCTCCTCGGAGCGGCCGCCGGTCACGTCGTACGAGAAGATCCGGCCCTTCTCCTTGCCCTCGTCCCAGCCCGCGAAGAGCGGAACGACGGCGAGCCCCTGCATGGCCATGCCGAGGTTGCCCCGGATCATGGTGGAGAGGCGGTTCGCCTTGCCCTCCAGGGAGAGCGTCGCGCCCTCCACCTTCTCGAAGTGCTCCAGCTCCAGCTGGAACAGCTTGACCATCTCCACGGCGAGACCGGCGGTGCCGGCGATGCCGACGGCCGAGTACTCGTCCGCCGGGAACACCTTCTCGATGTCCCGCTGCGCGATCATGTTCCCCATGGTCGCCCGCCGGTCACCGGCGAGCACGACACCGCCGGGGAACGTGGCGGCCACGATGGTGGTGCCGTGCGGCGCCTCGACGATCCCCTCCGGCAGCTTCCGGTTCCCCGGGAGCAGGTCGGGCGAGTGATCGGCCAGGAAGTCCATGAAGGAGGACGAGCCCGGCGTCAGGAAGGCCGCCGGCAGACGCCCGGTGCTACGAGGGTTGGCTTCCACGCGATTCCTTCCGGGTGGGAGAGTCGGCCTGCCGTGGGGAGCGCGAGCCGATCTTGCTTACTGTGCACGGACCTTACCCGTGCCACCGCTTGTCATCCGTCCCCGGACCCACGGCTTTCTCCGGGGCTCCGGGGACGGAGGACGACAGGCGCGTGAGGCGGCTACTCGCCGCCCTTCTGGACGAAGCTTCGGACGAAGTCCTCCGCGTTCTCCTCGAGTACGTCGTCGATCTCGTCCAGGACGGAGTCCACGTCGTCGCTCAGCTTCTCCTGGCGTTCCTGGAGGTCGGAGCTCGCCTCCGTGGTGGTCTCCTCGACCTCCTCCGTGGATCGCGTCGCCTTCTGCTGTCCGCCGCCGGTGTCCTTGGTCGCCATATCCCTCACCCCGCTCGAATCGGCCCGCTCGGTTGAGTCCGTACAAGATCAGACCCTATAGGTCGGGTCTGACTTCGGCCCCGCAGTTTCCACAACGCCCGGGCACTGATTCCATGATTCCCAGCGCCGGGGTATTTCAGGCCCGTACCGGGCCCCCGGTTCAGCCGCCCGACAGCACGCGGACCAGTTCCTCCGCGGTCCGGCAGCGGTCCAGGAGCGATTTCACGTGGGCCTTGGTGCCGCGCAGCGGCTCCAGGGTCGGGACGCGCTGGAGCGAGTCCCGGCCGGGCAGGTCGAAGATCACCGAGTCCCAGGAGGCCGCGGCGACGTCGTCGGCGTACTGCTCCAGGCAGCGGCCCCGGAAGTAGGCCCGGGTGTCCTCCGGAGGCGCCGTCTCGGCCCGCACCACCTCGTCCTCGTCCAGGAGCCGCTTCATGCGCCCGCGGGCCACCAGGCGGTTGTAGAGGCCCTTCTCGGGGCGTACGTCCGCGTACTGGAGGTCCACCAGGTGCAGCCGGGCCGCGTCCCAGTCCAGGCCGTCGCGGCGCCGGTAGCCCTCCATGAGCTCCCGCTTGGCGACCCAGTCCAGCTCGCCGGCGAGGCTCATCGGGTCGGTCTCGAGCCGGCCGAGGGTGTCCTCCCAGCGCGTGAGGACGTCCATGGTCTGCTCGTCCGCGTCCGAGCCGTAGCGCTCCTCCACGTACTTCCTGGCCAGCTCGAAGTACTCCATCTGGAGCTGGACCGCGGTCAGTGTCCGGCCGCTGCGGAGCGTGATCAGGTACTGGAGCGTCGGGTCGTGCGAGACCTGGTGCAGGGTCCGGACCGGCTGGTCGACGGCGAGGTCGACCGTGATGAAGCCGTCCTCGATCATCGAGAGGACGAGGGCGGTGGTGCCGAGCTTGAGGTAGGTGGAGATCTCCGAGAGGTTCGCGTCGCCGATGATCACGTGCAGGCGGCGGTACTTCTCGGCGTCGGCGTGCGGCTCGTCCCGGGTGTTGATGATGGGCCGCTTGAGGGTGGTCTCCAGGCCCACCTCGACCTCGAAGTAGTCGGCGCGCTGGCTGAGCTGGAAGCCGTTCTCGCGCCCGTCCTGGCCGATGCCGACCCGTCCCGCGCCGGTGACGACCTGGCGGGAGACGAAGAAGGGGGTGAGGTGCCGCACGATGTCCGAGAAGGGGGTCTCCCGCTTCATCAGGTAGTTCTCGTGCGTGCCGTAGGAGGCGCCCTTGTTGTCGGTGTTGTTCTTGTAGAGGTGGATGGGCTGGGCTCCGGGGAGCTGTGCGGCGCGCTCGGCCGCCTCCGCCATGATCCGTTCGCCGGCCTTGTCCCAGAGGACGGCGTCCCGCGGGTTGGTGACCTCGGGAGCGCTGTACTCGGGGTGGGCGTGGTCCACGTAGAGGCGGGCCCCGTTGGTGAGGATCACGTTGGCCAGACCGATGTCCTCGTCGGTGAGCTGGCTGGAGTCGGCGGCCTCGCGGGCGAGGTCGAAGCCGCGGGCGTCCCGCAGCGGGTTCTCCTCCTCGAAGTCCCAGCGGGCGCGGCGCGCCCGGTGCATCGCCGCCGCGTAGGCGTTGACGATCTGGGACGAGGTGAGCATGGCATTGGCGTTCGGGTGTCCGGGGACGGAGATCCCGTACTCCGTCTCGATGCCCATTACTCGCCGTACGGTCATGCGGCCCTCCTTGCCCGGCGGCGCTCACTGTGCGCGACTCGGCGGTACCGATGAGCCTAGAGCGGCTCCGCGCTGGTGGGGAGATCAGTTGCAGTATTTCCCTGTTTCCCTGTGATGCCGGGGGAAATGCTGGATGGAATGCGTCGGCTGCGGATGCCCGGTTTCCGGACATCCGCAGCCGGTGGGCGTTTTACAGGTACTGACCGGTATTGGCCACCGTGTCGATGGAGCGTCCGGTGTCCGCGCCCTGCTTTCCGGTGACGAGCGTGCGGATGAAGACGATCCGCTCGCCCTTCTTTCCGGAGATCCGGGCCCAGTCGTCGGGGTTGGTGGTGTTGGGCAGGTCCTCGTTCTCCTTGAACTCGTCCACGCACGCCTGGAGGAGGTGGGAGACCCGGATGCCCTTCTGGTTGTGGTCGAGGAAGGCCTTGATGGCCATCTTCTTGGCCCGGTCGACGATGTTCTGGATCATCGCGCCGGAGTTGAAGTCCTTGAAGTAGAGGACTTCCTTGTCGCCGTTCGCGTACGTGACTTCGAGGAAGCGGTTCTCCTCGGATTCGGCGTACATCTGCTCGACGACGGACTGGATCATTCCGTGGGCGGCGGCGGCCTTCGAGCCGCTGTGCTCGGAGATGTCGTCCGAGTGGAGCGGCAGGGTGGCCGTGAGGTACTTCGCGAAGATGTCCTTCGCCGCCTCCGCGTCCGGACGCTCGATCTTGATCTTGACGTCGAGCCGGCCGGGCCGCAGGATCGCGGGGTCGATCATGTCCTCGCGGTTGGAGGCGCCGATGACGATGACGTTCTCCAGGCCCTCCACGCCGTCGATCTCGGCGAGCAGCTGCGGGACGATGGTGTTCTCCACGTCCGAGCTGACACCGGAGCCGCGGGTGCGGAAGAGGGATTCCATCTCGTCGAAGAAGACGATGACGGGGGTGCCCTCGCTCGCCTTCTCCCGGGCACGCTGGAAGACGAGGCGGATGTGCCGCTCGGTCTCGCCGACGTACTTGTTGAGGAGCTCGGGGCCCTTGATGTTGAGGAAGTAGGACTTCCCCGCGGGCTGGCCGGTCACCTCGGCGACCTTCTTGGCCAGGGAGTTGGCCACGGCCTTCGCGATCAGCGTCTTGCCGCAGCCGGGCGGGCCGTAGAGCAGGATGCCCTTGGGCGGCCGCAGTTCGTGCTCCTTGAAGAGGTCCGGGTAGAGGTACGGAAGCTCGACCGCGTCGCGGATCAGCTCGATCTGGTTGCCCAGACCGCCGATCTTGTCGTAGTCGACGTCCGGGACCTCTTCGAGGACGAGCTCCTCGACCTCGCTCTTGGGGACCACCTCGTAGACGTAGCCGGACCTGGAGTCGAGCAGCAGGGCGTCGCCGGCGCGGATGGTGACGTCCAGCAGAGGCTCGGCGAGCCTCACCACCCGCTCCTCGTCGGTGTGCCCCACCACCAGGGCGCGCTCGCCGTCCTCGAGGATCTCCTTGAGGGTGACGATGTCCCCGGCGCGCTCGAACTCCATGGCCTCGACCACGTTGAGCGCTTCGTTGAGCATGACTTCCTGGCCGCGCTTGAGCTCTTCGAGCTCGATGCTCGGGCTGACGTTCACCCGGAGCTTGCGGCCCCCGGTGAAGATGTCGCACGTGCCGTCCTCGTTGGCCTGCAGGAAGACACCGAAGCCGGCCGGCGGCTGTGCGAGCCGGTCGACCTCCTCCTTGAGAGCCACGATCTGGTCGCGGGCCTCACGGAGCGTGTTCGCCAGACGTTCGTTCTGCGCGGACACGCCGGCCAGGTTGGTCTGCAGCTCGACGATCCGCTCTTCGAGAATCCTCGTGTGGCGCGGAGAGTCGGCGAGCTTGCGGCGCAGGACGGCGATTTCCTGCTCGAGATAGGCAACCTGACCGGCGGGGTCTTCAGACCCCCGCCCCGGCCGGATGCCGCGGTTGATGTCGTCGTCGTGGGCTGCCACGGTCCTCACCTCCTCCAAGGGGAGCTGGACGCTTCCTGACCCTACCTGCGTGGGTGGTGATTGAAACCCCTAGATCAAAAAGACTCTGGGGTGTGTCCGATCTTCACCCTTGCGCTTCCCCTCTCGCCAGGGGAATACCCACCCTTCACCGTCTGAAAGCGGGCGGTTGTATCGTCGTCTTTGGTCAACACCCGTCAGAGGTGGCCCGACTTATCGCGCGAAGCAGAAACGGCAGGAGATATGACCGTGCAGCATGAGGACCCGGCGGCGGGTGCCGAGGAGGCGCTCGAGGTCTGGATCGACCAGGACCTGTGCACCGGGGACGGGATCTGCGCGGAGTACGCTCCCGAGGTCTTCGAGCTCGACATCGACGGGCTCGCTTATGTGAAGAGCGGCGACGACGAGCTCCTTCAGGACGCGGGGGCCACCACGCCGGTGCCGCTGCCGCTGCTGCAGGACGTGGTGGACTCCGCGAAGGAGTGCCCGGGCGACTGCATCCACGTGCGCCGGGTCGCGGACAAGGTCGAGGTGTACGGCCCCGACGCCGAGTGACGGATCAGGCGCCGCGTGCGTCGGCCTGGCCGGCGCGGACGAAGGCGCCGCTCTGCCAGTGCCAGCTGACCTGCTCCTTCTCGTCGGGGCAGCAGCTGGGCACGTCGGGGGACGAGTAGCCGAGGAGGGTGGCGCGCACGGCCCCGCCGCGTACGGCGAGCTCCGTGACGCTCCGGTGCTCGTCGGGTGCGACGAGCGTCGCGACGACGCGCGCGGGGGTGCCGCTCTCCTTGCTCCGGGTGAGGACGTAGACGCCGCTCGGCGGTGTGCCGGAGCCGGCTTCGCAGTGCACGACCGCAACGGTCTCGGGGTTCCCGTCGCCGTCGAGGTCTCCGGTGGCCCGCTCTGCGACGGTACGGGGTCCTCCCCCGCAGTCCAGGGGGTAGTCGGCTCCGGCGGCCTCGGGGGCGGGTGCCGGGCGGGGTGCGGCGGCCGGGGCCGCGGAGGCTCCGGCGGGGCCGGGCTGGAGCAGTCCGGCGAGGGCGACGACCGCGGCGGTCGCGGTGGCGGTGGCCAGCCAGTGGGCCGACCGGGCGTGGGTGTGGGCGAGGTCCGCGAGGTCCGGGGCGGCGGAGGGCTGCACGCGCGACGTCTCCTGTGGGGTGGTGCGGCGGGGTTCCCGGCATCGTGCCACACGTCACAGGGGGACGGAACAGGTGGGTCGGCGACGGTCGCTCCGCCCTCGGCCGACGGTCACTCCGCCCTCGGCCCGGGGTCGCTCCGTCCTCGGTGACGGTCACTCCGCCCTCGGCGACGGTCGCTCCGTCCGCGACCGGGGGTCGGCCCGTCTCCGGCGCACGGCGAGGCGAACATGAGGGCGCCGCCGCCCAGTTCTCCCGCGTGGGCGGGGAACTCGGCGGCGGCGCGCTGTGAATGTCGGGACGTCAGCCCTTGTTGGGGCCCTCGTAGTCCTCGCCGTAGGCGCCCTTGGCTGGGCGGCGGCGGCGCATCGGGGGCTCGACCCCGTCCGCGAGGCGACGGGCGGTGACGAGGAAGCCGGTGTGGCCGATCATGCGGTGATCGGGGCGGACGGCGAGGCCCTCGACGTGCCAGTTGCGGATCATGGACTCCCACGGCTGCGGCTCGGCGTAGCAGCCGAACTCGCGGATGGACTCCACGGTGCGGGCGAGCTGGGTGGTGGTCGCCACGTAGCAGCAGAGGATGCCGCCGGGGACCAGGGCCTTGGAGACGGCCTCCAGGCACTCCCAGGGCGCGAGCATGTCCAGGATGACGCGGTCGACGTCGGTGTCGGACAGGTTGTCCTGAAGGTCGCCGACGGTCAGCTGCCACGCGGGGTGGGGTCCGCCGAAGTAGCGCTCGACGTTGCCCTTCGCGATCTCGGCGAAGTCCTCGCGGCGCTCGTAGGAGTGCAGCATGCCGCTGTCTCCGATGGCGCGCAGGAGGAAGCTGCTCAGCGATCCCGAGCCCACTCCGGCTTCCACGACGCGGGCGCCGGGGAAGATGTCGGCGAAGGCCAGGATCTGCCCCGCGTCCTTGGGGTAGACCACGGCTGCGCCGCGGGGCATGGACAGGACGTAGTCGGGGAGCAGGGGGCGCAGCGCGAGGTAGGCGACGTTTCCGGTGGTACGGACAACGCTGCCCTCGGGGGCGCCGATCAGTTCGTCGTGCGGGAAAGAACCCTTGTGGGTGTGGAAGTTCTTTCCCTCTTCGAGCGTGAACGTGTAGTGACGGCCCTTGGGGTCGGTCAGCTGAACCTGGTCCCCGACCTTGAAGGGCCCGCGTCGGCGGGCGGCACCGGTCGGTTCGGACATGTGACCAGAGTACCGGGGTTACGCGGACGGTCGTGCCATGGCCTGGACGAAGGCGCGCTCGACGTCGGTGGTGGCGAGGACCCCGTAGATCTCGCCGGACTCCTCGACGACGAGGTACTCGGTGGCGGGGCTGGCGCGGAGGTGGTCGAGGAGGGGCTGGCCGGTGAGTTCGGCGGGGACGCGCATGCCGTCGGTGAGGTCCTGGGCGAGGGTGCTGACGGCGACCCAGGGGCGGCGGTGCTGGGGTACGGCGGCGATGGCGGCCTCGCGGACGATGCCGGTGGGTTCGCCGGCGGCGTCGACGACGACGAGCGCGCGGGCGCCGGCCTCGTTGGCGCGGCGGAGCGCCTCGGAGAGCGGTGTGGCGGGTTCGACGGGGATGGCGCGTCGGGTGAGGGCGCGGGCGCGGAGCTCGGGGAGGTGCTCGCGGAGGCGGGCCATGCGGAGGCTGTTGCCGGCGCCGGTCCAGATGATCGCGGCGAGGATCGCGGCGAGGAGGGCGTCGGTGACGGTCTCGAAGCCGCCGATGTCGTCGGTGGAGTTGCCGAGGAGGCCGGTGCGGGTGAGCAGGGGCAGGCCGACGAGGACGAGGACGGCGAGGGCGCGGCCGACCCAGGCGGCGGCGACGGTGCCGCTCATGGGCTTGCCGGTGATCTTCCAGACGACGGCGCGGAGCATGCGGCCGCCGTCGAGGGGGAGGCCGGGGAGCAGGTTGAAGATCGCGACGATCAGGTTGGAGATCATCAGGCCGGCGAGGAGGACGCCGGGGACGGTGCCGGGTTCGACGGCGTAGAGGGAGAGGTAGAAGACGCCGGCGAGGACGAGGGAGAGCAGGGGGCCGACGAAGGCGAGGACGAATTCGCGGCCGGGGGTCTCGGTCTCCTTCTCGATCTCGGAGACGCCGCCGAAGAACTGGAGCTGGATGCGGCGCACCGGGAGTTTGAAGCGGAGCGCGGCGATGGTGTGGGCCAGTTCGTGGACGAGCACGGAGGCGTAGAAGGCGACGGCGAAGAAGAGGGAGACGAGGTAGCGGGCGGCGCCGAGCTCGGGCAGGACGCGGTCGATCTGGTCGCCGAAGACCCAGGTGATGAGGGCGGCGACGAGGAACCAGCTGGGGGCGACGTAGACGGGCACGCCGAAGGGCCGTCCCATGAGGATCCCGCCGCCGGGCTCCTCGGTCCGCTGCGGCTTGGGCTCGTCCTGGTTCACGGGTTCCTCTCGTCGCGTGGTGTGACCCCGCGTCGGTGCGTCACGGTTCGATCATGCAGTGCGACGGGGTCCCAGGTCGATGGTATGCCGCTGGTTGTCGGTGGCGGGTCGTAGGGTCTTCGTCATGAGTACGAGCGAGCAGGTGCCGCTGGAGCCGCGGGCGCCCATGTCGTTGTCGCCGTCGCGGGCGAGCGATTTCATGCAGTGTCCGCTGCTGTACCGGTTCCGGGTGATCGACCGGCTGCCGGAGAAGCCGAGTGCGGCGGCGACGCGGGGGACGCTGGTGCACGCGGTTCTGGAGCGGCTCTTCGACGATCCGGCGGCGGAGCGGACGGCGCCGCGGGCGCGGTCGATGGTTCCGGGCCAGTGGGACCGGCTGCTGGAGTCGAAGCCGGAGCTGGGCGAGCTGTTCGCGGAGGATCCGGACGGGGAGCGCCTGGCGGGCTGGCTGGGCGAGGCGGAGGCGCTGGTCGAGCGGTGGTTCACGCTGGAGGATCCGACGCGTCTGGAGCCGGCGGAGCGCGAGCTCTTCGTGGAGACGGAGCTGGATTCGGGTCTGCGGCTGCGTGGGGTGATCGACCGGGTGGACGTGGCGCCCTCGGGCGAGGTGCGGATCGTCGACTACAAGACGGGGAAGGCGCCGCGGCCCGAGTACCGGGACGGCGCGCTGTTCCAGATGACGTTCTACGCGCTGGTGGTGTGGCGGCTGAAGGGGGTGATCCCGCGGCGGCTGCAGCTGGTGTACCTGGGCAGCGGGGAGGTGCTGACGTACGACCCGGTGGAGGCGGATCTGCTGCGGGTGGAGCGGAAGCTGCACGCGCTGTGGGACGCGATCCGGCTGGCGACGGAGTCGGGTGACTGGCGGCCGCGGCCGACGAAGCTGTGCGGCTGGTGTGATCATCAGGCGGTCTGTCCGGAGTTCGGGGGGACTCCCCCGGTGTATCCGCTGAAGATCGTTTCCGCGCGCCCGCCGGAGTCGGGTGAATCCGGGCAGGGCAGAATGGACCCGGCCCAGCCGTCTTCCTGAGCACGGCCCGCATCCTGGCGGGCCTCTCGTGTGAGCTCAGCACCGTGAAGGAGCCCTTGTGACCATCCGCGTCCTGTTGGTCGACGATCAGCCGCTGCTGCGGACCGGCTTCCGGATGATTCTGGAGGCGGAGCAGGACATCGCGGTGGTGGGTGAGGCCGGGGACGGTCTGCAGGCGCAGGAGCAGGTGCGCGCGCTGCAGCCGGACGTGGTCCTGATGGACATCCGGATGCCGCGGATGGACGGGGTGGAGGCGACGCGGCAGATCACGGGGCCCGGGCGCGACGGTCCGGCGAAGGTACTGGTCCTGACGACGTTCGATCTGGACGAGTACGTGGTGGAGGCGCTGCGGGCGGGGGCGAGCGGCTTCCTCCTCAAGGACGCCCCGGCGAACGAGCTGGTGCAGGCGATCCGCGTGGTGGCGGCGGGCGAGGCGATGCTGGCGCCGTCGATCACGCGCCGGCTGCTCGACAAGTACTCGGCGCATCTGCCGACGGGCGAGGAGCAGGTCCCGGACACGCTGAACACCTTGACCGACCGTGAGGTGGAGGTGCTGAAGCTGGTGGCGCGGGGTCTGTCGAACGCGGAGATCGCGGCGGACCTGTTCGTCAGCGAGACGACGGTGAAGACCCATGTGGGTCATGTGCTGACGAAGCTGGGCCTGCGGGACCGGGTGCAGGCCGCGGTGTACGCGTACGAGAGCGGTCTGGTGCGGCCGGGGGCCGGCGGCCAGTAGGAGCGGGGACGACGACGAGGGCCCGGTGCGCGTGGTGCGTACCGGGCCCTCGTGCGTGGTCGGGGTGTCAGCCCTTGCGGATCTCCCAGAAGCGGAAGACGGTCGAGGCGTCGAGGGTCCATTCGAGGCCGGTGACGTCGTCGCGGGCGACGGCGTACTGCTTGCCCTGCCAGAGCGGCAGGAGCGGGAGTTCCTCGGCGACGAGGTCCTGGAGGCGGCCGTACTCGTCGCTGGTGGCGGCGCGGTCGGCCGCGGCGGCGGTCTTCGGGAGGAGGCTGCCGGTGATGGTGCGGTTGTCGTAGTGGTTGCCGAGGACGTTGCCCTCGCCGAAGAAGGGGCCGGTGAAGTTGTCGGCGTCGGGGTAGTCGGGGACCCAGCCCTTGACGTAGACGCCGTACTTGCCGGCGGCGATGTCCTTCTCGTACTGGTCGTAGGCGACGGACTTGACGTCGGCGTCGAACAGGCCGCTCGCGTTGAGCTGCTCGGCGATGGCCTTGAGCTCCTGGTCGGTGGCCGGGCCGTAGCGGCTGGGCGTGGACCAGAGGGTGAGCTTGACCTTGTCGGTGATGCCGGCGGCGCGGAGGGCCTTCTCCGCCTTGGCCTTGTCGGGGACGCCGTAGGTGTCGTAGAAGGCGGTGTTGTGTCCGGCGATGCCGGCCGGGACGATCGAGTAGAGCGGCGTGGCCGTCGACTTGTAGACGTTCTCGACGAGGGCCTCGCGGTCGACGAGGTGCGCGATGGCCTTGCGGACACCGAGCTTGCCGACGACCGGGTCGTTCATGTTGAAGACGAGGTGCTGGACCTCGGCGCTGCTGCCCTGGACGACCTCGATGCCCTTGTCGGCCGTGGTGGCGGAGTTCTCGAGGGCGGCGATGTCGTCGGCGGAGAGGCCTCGGTAGGCCACGTCGATGTCGCCGTCGGTGAGGGCCTTGGAGAGGGCGGAGCGGTCGCCGCGGTAGAGCTTGAGGGTGACGGCGCCGTTCTTGGGCTTGGCGTTGCCCTTGTAGCCGGCGTTGGCGGAGAAGGTGGCCTCGGTGTCGCTGAAGGAGTCCAGCTTGTACGGGCCGGAGCCGGTGGCCTTGCCGTCGGTGCGGAGCGCGTCGGCGGGGTAGTCCCGGTGGTCGACGATGGAGCCGGCGCCGGAGGCGATCTTGCTGGGGAAGGTGGCGTCCGGGACCTTCAGGCGGAAGACGACGGTCCGCTCGTCCGGGGTCTCGATGGTGTCGATGGTGGAGAGCAGCGGCGCCGGGCCGGCGGGGTCGGCGATCTTGAGGGCGCGCTCGAAGGAGAACTTGACGTCCTCGGAGGTGAGCTTGTTGCCGTTGGAGAAGGTGAGGCCGTCGCGCAGGGTGCAGGTATAGACCTTGCTGCCCGTGGAGAACTCGCACTCCTCGGCGGCCTCGGGCTCGGGCTCGGAGCCACCCTTGGGGAAGGCGAGGAGGGACTGGAAGACGTTGTTGAACAACAGCCAGGAGCCGGGGTCGTAGCCGGCCGCCGGGTCGGTGGCGAGGATCTCGTCGGACATGCCGACGCGTATGCCGCCTCCGGAGCCCCCGGAGCCGCCCTGCTCGGTGCCGCAGCCGCTGAGGAGGGCGGCGGACAGGCCTGCGGCGAGCGGAGCCGTCAGCCACTTGTTGTGTGCCTTCACAGAACTTGCCTCTTGATCTCTTGTCAGGCCGGCCGCGCAGGGGCGCGCGGCCGGGACAACGAAGGGGTCAGGCGGTGCCGCGGCCCAGTTCCCACAGCAGCAGGTCGGAGGAGGTGTTGAGCGCGTACTCGACTCCGTTGAGGTCGTCGCGGGCGGCGACGTACTGCTTGCCCTGCCACAGGGGCAGGACGGGGACGTCCTCGGCGACGATCTTCTGGATCTGCGCGTAGACGGGGCTGGCGGCGTTGCGGTCGGCCTGGCGGCGCGAGCGCGGGATGAGCTTCTCGCGGACGGTCTTGTTCACGTACGGGGTGTTCAGGAAGTTGTCGCTGTCCAGGAACGGCGCGATGTAGTTGTCCGGGTCCGGGTAGTCCGGGAACCAGCCGAGGCCGTAGACGGCGTAGTCGCCGCGCTTCTGGGCCGTGCGGAAGGTGGACCACTCGGCGCCCTTGACGGTGGCGTCGAAGAGCTCGCTGGCGACGAGCTGCTTCTTGAGCGCCTCGAACTCCTGGGCGGTCTCGGCGCCGTAGTGGTCGGTGGTGTAGTTGAGGGTCACCTTGACCGGGGTCTTGATGCCCGCGTCCTTGAGGATCTTGGCGGCGCGGTCGGTGTCGGGCTCGCCGTACTCGTCGAAGAAGGGGGTGGCGTGGCCGGTGATGCTGGAGGGGATCAGCGAGTAGAGCGGCTCGGCGGTGGGGCCGTACACGAGGTTCACGAGGGCGCCCCGGTCGACGACGGCCGCCATGGCCTGGCGCACGGCCTTCTCCTGGACGGAGGGGGCCTTGGTGTTGAAGCCGAGGTAGCGGATCTCCAGGCCGGGGACCTCGGTGACGCGGATGCCGTCCTTGGGCGTCTCGGTGAGGTCCTTGATCTGCTTCTGCGACAGGGAGCGGGCCATCATGTCGATGTCGTCGCTCTCCAGGGCCTTGCCCATGGCGTCGGCGTCGGCGTAGGGGCGCAGCTCGACCTTGTCGTTGCGCAGGGTGATGTCGCCCTTGTAGGCCGGGTTCTTGGTGAAGACGAAGCGGGTGGCCTTGTCGCCCTCGCGCTCGACCTTCAGGGTGTAGGGGCCCGAGCCGTCGACGTCGAAGCCGTCGCGGAGCTGGTCGGAGGCGTACTTGTCCTTGCTGAGGATGCCTGCGACGGGAGTGGAGAGCTTGTACGGGAAGGTCGCGTCGGGGGTCTTCAGGTGGAAGACGACCCCGTCGGTGCCCTGGGTCTCGACGGTGTCGATGTTCGAGAGGAGGGCGGCCGTGCCGTTGTCCGACTTGATCTTCAGGACGCGCTCGACGGAGTACTTGACGTCCTCGGCCGTGATGGGGGTGCCGTCGGCGAAGGTGAGGCCGGGGCGGAGCGTGCAGCGGTAGCTCTCGCTGGCCTTGTCGGAGAATCCGCAGCTCTGGGCGGCCTCGGGGACGGGCTCGCCGCCGCCGCGGGGCACGTGCAGCAGGGTCTGGACGGTCTGGCGCAGGATGTTCCAGGCGCCGGTGTCGTAGGCGTAGGCCGGGTCGAGCGGGGCCGGGGCGTCCTGCGTGGCGATGAACTGGTCCGTGGTGCCGACGGCGATCGCTCTGGCGTCCTCGGATCCACCGCAGGCGGCGAGCAGAGGGGCGAGCAGTCCGGCCACGGCCGGCAGCACCAGGGTCTTGCGGTTCATCAGGGACGATCTCCTCATCCGGCACTGGGGTACAGCGGTCAGTGGAACTCCGCCGCCGGCCGCCCGGTCGGGGCGGGAGCGATCGGGCCGGGTGTTGCGATCGGTCCTGTGTTCACGGCGACTTGGGTGTGCGCCGGGGCACGCGGTTATACGGCGAAGTACTCGCGAAAGATTAGTGGGCGGCGCCGCTATTGCCGGACCACGGGCGGCCGTGGGGGTAATCGCACAGTGATCATGAATGCGGCAGGCTCGATAGTCATGCGCCGGATGATGCGGACGGCCCTGAGCGAATCGGGACACATGGGAGCACCGAAAAGGCCCTTTTCGGTCACCGAACGAGGACAGGCCACCCTACGTCGGGCACTCTGGGTGACCAAGGTCACGTGGAGCGCCTTTCGGCGAATGGCCTGTCCGCTTTCCCGGCGCGATAGCGCATTCGGCCGGGGGAAAGCTCAGATAAAGCTCAGATTCCGGTGATCAGCGTGCGCAGGAAGGGCACGTCGACCTCTTCGAGGGACCGCACGACGACACGGCCCGGGGAGGGCGCGATCGGGGCGACGGAGGGCACCGCGACGACCCGGCAGCCGGCCGCCTCCGCGGCGGCGACACCGGTGGCGGTGTCCTCGATGACGGCGCAGAGCGTGGGGTCGGCCCCGACGCCCTGGGCGGCCGTCAGGTACGGCTCGGGGTGCGGCTTGGTGCGGACGACCTCGTCGCCGGCGACGGTGAGGGCGAAGCGGTCGCGGCCGAGCGAGGCGAGGATCCGGTCGATGATCCGCCGGTGCGAGGCCGAGACGAGGGCGGTGGGGATGGAGTGCTGGGCCAGTTCGGCGAGGAGCCGCTCGGCGCCCGGCATGAGGGGCACGCCCCGCTCGATGCGCTGCTCGAACTTCTCGTTGAGCAGGACGGTCAGCTCTTCGAGGGTGATGTCGGCGCCCGTGGACTCGATGAGGTAGCCCGCGCTGCGGGTCATCGGGCCGCCGACGACGATGTCCCGCCAGGCCTCGTCCAGCCGGTGCCCGAGGTCGGCGAAGACCTCCACCTCGGCGTCCCACCAGAACCCCTCCGTGTCGACGAGGGTCCCGTCCATGTCGAGGAAGACCGCCTGCAGGGCGGAGCTGCCGTTCGTACGGAACAGGGACGCGGGGACCGTACTGGTCATCCGGCACACCTCCATGGAGGGACGAGAAGGCCGGCCCCCTCCCCGGTACGGGGAGGAAGACCGGCCTGCACTGGACCGACAAGTGTACGTCGCGATCACCGGGAACGCGTGGATTTACGTCACGCGCCCGGCCGGCGGTCACCGTGCGTTGAAGTACTTCGCCTCGGGGTGGTGGATGACGATGGCGTCGGTGGACTGCTCGGGGTGGAGCTGGAACTCCTCGGAGAGGTGGACGCCGATGCGCTCCGGGCGGAGCAGGTCCGCGATCTTCGCGCGGTCCTCCAGGTCGGGGCAGGCGCCGTAGCCCAGCGAGAAGCGGGCGCCGCGGTACTTGAGCGCGAACATGTCCTCGACGTTCTCCGGGTCCTCGCCGCCGAAGCCGAGCTCGGCGCGGACACGGGCGTGCCAGTACTCGGCGAGGGCCTCGGCGAGCTGCACGGACAGGCCGTGGAGTTCCAGGTAGTCGCGGTAGGAGTCGGACTCGAAGAGCTTGGCCGTGGCCTCGCCGATCCTCGATCCGACGGTGACGACCTGGAGGCCGACGACGTCGGTCTCGCCGGACTCCTCCGGGCGGAAGAAGTCCGCGAGGCACAGGCGGCGGCCCCGGCGCTGGCGCGGGAAGGAGAAGCGGGTCCGCTCGTTGCCCTCCTCGTCCAGGATGATCAGGTCGTCGCCCTTGGAGACGCAGGGGAAGTAGCCGTGAACGACGGCCGCCTCCAGGAGGTTCTCGGTGTGGAGGCGCTCCAGCCAGCCGCGCAGCCGGGGCCGGCCCTCGGTGTCCACGAGCTCCTCGTACGCCGGTCCGTCGCCGGCCCGGTTCTGCTTGAGGCCCCACTGGCCCTTGAAGAGGGCGTCCTCGTCGAGCCAGGACGCGTAGTCCTTCAGCGGGATGCCCTTGACGACACGGGTGCCCCAGAAGGGCGGCGTCGGCACCGGGTTGTCGACGGCCACGTCCGACCGGCCGCCGGGCTCCGGCTCGTCCACCTCGAGCGCGGCGGTCGCCTTGGCGACCCGGCGCTGCTTGAGCTCGGGGAGAACGGCTCCCGGGACACCCCGCTTGACGCCGATGAGCGCGTCCATCAGACGCAGGCCCTCGAAGGCGTCGCGGGCGTAGCGGACCTCGCCCTGATAGATCTCGTGCAGGTCCTGCTCGACATACGCCCTGGTCAGGGCGGCGCCGCCGAGGATCACGGGATACTTGGCGGCCAGCTCGCGCTGGTTGAGCTCCTCCAGGTTCTCCTTCATGATCACCGTCGACTTCACCAGGAGGCCCGACATGCCGATGACGTCGGCGTCGTGCTCCTCGGCGGCCTCCAGGATCGCGGACACCGGCTGCTTGATCCCGATGTTGACGACGTTGTAGCCGTTGTTCGACAGGATGATGTCGACCAGGTTCTTGCCGATGTCATGGACGTCACCGCGGACGGTCGCCAGGACGATCGTGCCCTTGCCCTCCGCGTCCGACTTCTCCATGTGCGGCTCCAGATGGGCCACCGCCGTCTTCATGACCTCGGCGGACTGGAGCACGAACGGCAGCTGCATCTGACCCGAGCCGAACAGCTCACCGACCGTCTTCATCCCGTCCAGGAGCGTCTCGTTGACGATGTCCAGCGCCGCACGGCTCTCCAGCGCCTCGTCGAGGTCGGCCTCCAGACCGTTCTTCTCACCGTCCACGATCCGCCGCTTCAGACGCTCGGCCAGCGGCAGCGCGAGGAGCTCCTCGGTCTTGCCGGCCTTCATCGACTTCGTCGTGGCGCCCTCGAACAGGGCCATCAGCTTCTGCAGCGGGTCATAGCCCTCGGCCCGCCGGTCGTAGATCAGATCCAGCGCGGTGGTGACCTGCTCCTCGTCGAAACGCGCGATCGGCAGGATCTTCGACGCGTGCACGATCGCCGAGTCCAGACCCGCCTTCACACACTCGTCGAGGAAGACCGAGTTGAGCAGGATCCGGGCCGCCGGGTTCAGACCGAAGGAGATGTTCGACAGACCCAGCGTGGTCTGCACCTCCGGGTGGAGGCGCTTGAGCTCACGGATCGCCTCGATCGTGGCGATGCCGTCCTTCCGTGACTCCTCCTGACCCGTGCAGATCGTGAACGTCAGGGTGTCGATGAGGATGTCCGACTCGTGGATCCCCCAGTTGCCCGTCAGGTCCTCGATGAGCCGCTCGGCGATCGCGACCTTGTGCTCAGGGGTCCGGGCCTGGCCCTCCTCGTCGATCGTCAGAGCGATCAGAGCCGCACCGTGCTCCTGGGCCAGACGGGTGACCTTCGCGAACCGGGACTCCGGCCCGTCACCGTCCTCGTAGTTCACCGAGTTGATGACCGCCCGGCCGCCCAGCTTCTCCAGCCCGGCCCGCAGGACGTCCACCTCGGTGGAGTCGAGCACGATCGGCAGGGTGGAGGCCGTCGCGAAACGGCCCGCCAGCTCCGCCATGTCGGCGACGCCGTCCCGGCCCACGTAGTCCACGCACAGGTCGAGCATGTGCGCGCCCTCACGGATCTGGTCCCGCGCCATCTCGACGCAGTCGTCCCAGCGCGCCTCCAGCATGGCCTCACGGAACTTCTTCGAGCCGTTGGCGTTCGTCCGCTCGCCGATCGCCATGTAGGCGGTGTCCTGCCGGAACGGCACGGTCTGGTAGAGCGAGGCGGCGCCGGGCTCGGGGCGCGGGGAGCGCTCGGGGGGCGTGAGGCCCTGGACCCGCTCGACGACGTGGCGCAGGTGCTCGGGCGTCGAGCCGCAGCAGCCGCCGACCAGGGACAGGCCGTAGTCGCGGACGAAGTTCTCCTGCGCGTCGGCCATCTCGGACGCGGTGAGCGGGAAGTACGCACCGTCCTTGGTGAGCACGGGCAGGCCGGCGTTCGGCATGCACATGAGCGGCGTACGGGAGTGGCGGGCGAGGTAGCGCAGGTGCTCGCTCATCTCGGCCGGGCCGGTGGAGCAGTTCAGGCCGATCAGGTCGATGCCGAGGGGCTCCAGGGCGGTGAGCGCCGCGCCGATCTCGGAGCCGAGCAGCATGACGCCGGTGGTCTCGAAGGCGAGCGAACAGATCAGCGGCACGTCCACGCCCAGGGCGTCCATCGCGCGGCGCGCGCCGACGATGCTGGACTTGGTCTGCAGGAGGTCCTGGGTCGTCTCGACGATCAGGGCGTCGGCGCCGCCGGCGAGGAGGCCCTCGGCGTTCTGCTGGTAGCCGTCGCGCAGCACGTCGTACTGGATGTGGCCGAGCGAGGGGAGCTTGGTGCCGGGTCCGATGGAGCCGAGGACCCAGCGCTGACGGCCGTCCTTCGCGCCGAACTCGTCGGCGACCTCGCGGGCGATCCGGGCGCCCGCCTCGGAGAGCTCGAAGATCCGGTCGGCGATCTCGTACTCGCCCGCGGCCGAGTGGTTGGAGCCGAACGTGTTGGTCTCGACGCAGTCGACGCCGACCTCGAAGTACGCCTCGTGCACCGAACGGACGATGTCGGGCCGGGTGACGTTGAGGATCTCGTTGCATCCTTCGAGGTCCTGGAAGTCCTCGAGGGTGGGGTCCTGGGCCTGGAGCATGGTGCCCATGGCTCCGTCGGCGACGACGACTCGGCTTGCGAGTGCCTCGCGGAGGGCGGCGGCGCGGGTCCGGCTGTCAGCGGAAGGGGTCGGCGACGAGGCCATGGATGAGCTCCCTGGGATGCGACGGCTGTCGGCTTTGCACTCTCGGTGGAGGGTGCACGGGGCCAGCGTAACCGCGTGGGGGCCGGGGTGGACACGGCGTCCCACGGGCCGGACGGCATCCTGTGTGCGGGGACTCCCGGTCCTGCCCCTCCTTGGAAGACACTGTCTGGTGTGACGCAAGGTCGGCATCGACCGATAGTGTTCAGCATTGTCGAACAGCGTGAGAAGGGTGAGGGGCCGGGCGATGGCGAAGAACATCCAGTCGCTTGAAAGAGCGGCGGCCATGCTGCGACTGCTCGCGGGCGGCGAGCGCCGGCTCGGCCTGTCCGACATCGCGTCCTCGCTCGGACTCGCCAAGGGGACGGCCCACGGCATCCTGCGCACCCTCCAGGCGGAGGGCTTCGTGGAGCAGGACGCGGCCTCGGGCCGCTACCAGCTGGGCGCGGAGCTGCTGCGGCTCGGCAACAGCTATCTGGACGTGCACGAGCTGCGGGCGCGCGCCCTGGTGTGGACGGACGACCTGGCGCGGTCCAGCGGCGAGAGCGTGCACCTGGGGGTGCTGCACCAGAAGGGCGTACTGATCGTGCACCACGTCTTCCGGCCGGACGACAGCCGCCAGGTCCTGGAGGTGGGGGCCATGCAGCCCCTGCACTCCACGGCGCTCGGCAAGGTCCTCTCGGCGTACGACCCGGTGGCGCACAGCGAGGTGCTGGAGGTCGAGCGGGAGGCGTTCACGCCCCGGACGACCACGGAGCTCGTCGACTTCGAGTCGCTGCTCGACATGACGCGGGCCCGGGGCTGGGCGGCGGACGTGGAGGAGACCTGGGAGGGCGTGGCGTCGGTGGCGGCGCCGATCCACGACCGGCGGCGGATGCCGGTGGGCGCGGTGGCGGTCACGGGCGCCGTGGAGCGGGTGTGTCCGGCCGGGGAGCTGCGCCCCGAGCTGGTGGCCGCGGTGCGGGACTGCGCCCGCGCCGTCTCCCGCGACCTGGGGGCCGGCCGCTTCTGACCCGCCCGTGCGCGGCGGCCCCGGCCGTCCTCCGCACAGAACCGAACCCGCCGGTAACGATCGCGTTATCGGCGGGTTTTTCACTTCCCAGACCCTTGACGTGCTGTTAACCCGAGGGCAAAACTTCCGTTCATCGGTCGGCATTGTCGAACACCTAACGGCAATACACGCTAGAGTGTGGCAGTGCCAAGGGCCGGCAACGCCCTCACACGAGGGCGCGGACCACCGGAGGGACCCGGGGTTCGCCTTCCCCTGGACGAAGGACAAAGGAGTCGCGGGTGTCCAGCTCCGACATCTTCCTCGGCGAGACCATCGGTACCGCCGTTCTCATTCTGCTCGGCGGCGGTGTGTGCGCCGCCGTCACGCTCAAGAGCTCCAAGGCCCGCAACGCGGGCTGGCTCGCGATCACCTTCGGGTGGGGCTTCGCCGTCATGACGGCGGTCTACATGACCGCTTCCCTCTCGGGCGCCCATCTGAACCCCGCCGTCACGGTCGGAATCGCGATCAAGGACGGCGAGTGGGGCAACGTCCCCATCTACATCGCCGGCCAGATGCTCGGCGCGATGATCGGCGCGGCGTTGGTCTGGGTGGCCTACTACGGCCAGTTCCAGGCCCACCTCACGGACCCGGAGACCGTCGGCGAGAAGCCGATCGAGGGCCCCGGCCCGGTGCTCGGCGTCTTCTCCACGGGCCCCGAGATCCGTAACACCTGGCAGAACCTGGCCACCGAGATCATCGGCACCGTCGTGCTGGTCCTGGCCGTGCTCACCCAGGGCCTCAACGACAGCGGCAAGGGTCTCGGCGTCATCGGCGCCCTGATCACCGCGTTCGTCGTGGTCTCCATCGGCCTCTCGCTCGGCGGCCCGACCGGTTACGCCATCAACCCGGCGCGTGACCTCGGCCCGCGCATCGTGCACGCCCTGCTCCCGCTGCCGAACAAGGGCGGCTCCGACTGGAGCTACGCCTGGATCCCGGTCGCCGGTCCGCTGATCGGTGGCGCCATCGCCGCGGGTATCTACAACATCGCGTTCGCCTGAGCCGTCCTTCTTCCAGACTTCCCTTGGAGCACACCGTGACCGACGCTCACACCTCCGGCCCGTTCATCGCGGCCATCGACCAGGGCACCACCTCCTCGCGCTGCATCGTCTTCGACAAGGACGGCCGGATCGTCTCGGTCGACCAGAAGGAGCACGAGCAGATCTTCCCGAAGCCGGGCTGGGTCGAGCACGACGCCGCCGAGATCTGGGCCAACGTCCAGGAGGTCGTCACCGGCGCCCTGGAGAAGGCGGAGATCACCGCCGCCGACGTCAAGGCCATCGGCATCACCAACCAGCGCGAGACCACGCTGCTCTGGGACAAGAACACCGGTGAGCCCGTCCACAACGCCCTCGTCTGGCAGGACACCCGCACCGACTCGCTCTGCAAGGAGCTCGGCCGCAACGTCGGCCAGGACCGCTTCCGCCGCGAGACCGGCCTGCCGCTCGCGAGCTACTTCTCCGGCCCGAAGGTCCGCTGGCTGCTCGACAACGTCGAGGGCCTGCGCGAGCGCGCCGAGCGCGGCGACATCCTCTTCGGCACCATGGACTCCTGGGTCATCTGGAACCTCACGGGCGGCGTCGACGGCGGCCACCACGTCACCGACGTCACCAACGCCTCCCGCACCATGCTGATGAACCTCCACACCATGGGCTGGGACGACAAGATCCTGCAGTCGATGGAGATCCCGGCCGCCGTGCTGCCGGAGATCCGCTCCTCCGCCGAGGTGTACGGCACGGTCAAGGGCGGCATCCTCGACGGCGTCCCGGTCGCCTCCGCGCTCGGCGACCAGCAGGCCGCCCTGTTCGGCCAGACGTGTTTCGCCGAGGGCGAGGCCAAGTCCACGTACGGCACCGGCACCTTCATGCTGATGAACACCGGCGACAAGATCATCAACTCCTACAGCGGCCTGCTGACCACGGTCGGCTACCAGATCGGCGACGCGAAGCCGGTCTACGCCCTGGAGGGCTCGATCGCCGTCACCGGTTCGCTGGTGCAGTGGATGCGCGACCAGATGGGCCTGATCAAGTCCGCCGCCGAGATCGAGACCCTCGCGTCCTCGGTCGAGGACAACGGCGGCGCCTACTTCGTGCCGGCCTTCTCCGGCCTGTTCGCCCCGTACTGGCGCTCCGACGCGCGCGGTGTCATCGCCGGCCTCACCCGGTACGTCACCAAGGCGCACATCGCCCGCGCCGTCCTGGAGGCCACCGCCTGGCAGACCCGCGAGATCACCGACGCCATGACGAAGGACTCCGGCGTCGAGCTGACCGCGCTCAAGGTCGACGGCGGCATGACCTCCAACAACCTGCTGATGCAGACCCTCTCGGACTTCCTGGACGCGCCCGTCGTGCGTCCGATGGTCGCCGAGACCACCTGCCTCGGCGCCGCCTACGCCGCCGGTCTGGCCGTCGGCTTCTGGCCGGACACCGACGCGCTGCGCGCCAACTGGCGCCGGGCGGCGGAATGGACCCCTCGCATGGACGCCGACAAGCGTGATCGCGAGTACAAGAGCTGGCTCAAGGCCGTGGAACGCTCCATGGGCTGGCTCGAAGACGGATCTGACGAGGAGTAATACGACATGACCACCCTGCAGAGCGTCCCTGCCCTCGGGACGCACCCGGCTGCCGGTTCCCTGCCGAGCCGCGCCGAGACCCGGGAACAGCTTTCCAAGGCGACGTACGACCTCCTGGTGATCGGAGGCGGCATCCTGGGCATCTCCACCGCCTGGCACGCCGCGCAGTCGGGTCTGCGGGTGGCCCTGGTGGACGCCGGCGACTTCGCCGGCGCCACCTCCTCCGCCTCCTCCAAGCTCCTCCACGGCGGCCTGCGCTACCTGCAGACCGGCGCGGTGAAGCTGGTCGCGGAGAACCACTTCGAGCGGCGTGCGGTCTCGCGCCAGGTGGCACCGCACCTCGCCAACCCGCTCACCTTCTACCTGCCCGTCTACAAGGGCGGCCCGCACGGCGCGGCCAAGCTCGGCGCCGGTGTCTTCGCGTACAGCGCCCTCTCGGCGTTCGGCGACGGCGTCGGCCACCTGCTCTCCCCCGCCAAGGCCGCGCAGGACGTGCCGGAGCTGCGCACCGACAACCTGAAGGCCGTCGCCGTCTACGGCGACGACCAGATGAACGACGCCCGCATGGCGCTGATGACGGTCCGCGCCGCCGTCGACGCCGGTGCCACCGTCCTCAACCACGCCGAGGTCACCGGCCTGCGCTTCACCCGCGGCCGGGTCACCGGAGCGGAGCTGAAGGACCGCACCAGCGGCGACGAGTTCGGCGTGAGCGCCCGCCTCGTGCTCAACGCCACCGGCCCGTGGGTCGACCACCTGCGCAAGATGGAGGACCCCAACGCGGCCCCCTCCATCCGCCTCTCCAAGGGCGCGCACCTGGTCCTCAAGCGGACGTCGCCGTGGAAGGCCGCCCTGGCCACCCCGATCGACAAGTACCGCATCACCTTCGCCCTCCCCTGGGAGGACATGCTGCTCCTCGGCACCACCGACGAGGAGTACGAGGGCGACCCCGGCCAGGTCGAGGTCACCGAGAAGGACACCGCCCAGATCCTGGACGAGGCCGCCTTCTCCATCCGCGACCAGCAGCTCTCGCGCGACCTGATCACGTACTCGTTCGCCGGCCTCCGGGTGCTCCCCGGCGGCCCCGGCGACACCTCCAAGGCCAAGCGCGAGACGGTCGTCACCGAGGGCCGCGGCGGCATGCTGTCCGTGGCCGGCGGCAAGTGGACGACCTTCCGCCACATCGGCCGCACGGTGATGAAGAAGCTGGAGCAGCTCCCCGGCCACCCGCTCGGCGAGGACTACGAGCCGGTGTCCACGCTGCCGAAGCGGCTGCCGCTGCCCGGCATAGCCAACCCGAACGCGGTCGCCCACCGGCTGCTCGTCGACGGTCCGGCGCCCGGCCCCCGGATGGCCGCCGACACCGCCAAGCACCTCGCCACCCACTACGGCTCGCTCTCCTTCGACATCGCCCGGATGGCGAACGAGAACCCGGAGCTGGCCCGCCGGATCCACCCGGACGCGCCGGAGATCTGGGCCCAGGTCGCCTACGCCCGCGACCACGAGTGGGCCGAGACGGCGGACGACGTGCTGCGCCGCCGTACGACGCTGACCATCCGCGGTCTCGCGACGGACGAGATCCGCGCCGGGGTCGAGTCGATGCTGCGCAAGTAGTTCCCGCACGCAACTCCCGTGCGCACAGGGGCGGTTCCTCTTCGAGGGGCCGCCCCTCGCGCGTGCCACGCGCCGTCCACACGCCCGCAACACTCGGCGCGCAGAGTGGAGACATGAAGTTTCAGGTGCTCTCGATCGTCCACCACTCCCCGCACCCGCTCACCGGCGAACTGCTGTCCGCCGCCGACCGGCTGGAGCAGGTCGTCACGCTCGGCGAGACCGCCGAACGGCTCGGCTTCGACGCGTACGCGGTCGGCGAGCGGCACGCGGGTGCGTTCCTCTCCTCCTCCCCGACCGTGCTGCTCGCCGCGCTGGCCGCCCGCACCAGCCGGATCAGGCTGCTCACCGGAGTCACCGTGGTCGCGATCCTCGACCCCGTCCGGGTCGCCGAGGACTACGCGACGCTCGACCAGCTCTCCCGCGGGCGGCTCGAACTGGTCGTCGGCAAGGGCGCGGAGGCCGGCCACTTCGACCTCTTCGGCCTGGACGAGGAGCGGCAGTGGGACCTCCAGAAGGAGAAGTACGAGCTGCTCCGCCGCCTCTGGACGGAGGAGGGCGTCGACTGGGAGGGCGAGTTCCGGCCCGCGCTGAAGAACGTGACCACGGTCCCGCGGCCCTACGCCGGTGCGCCCCGGATCTGGCACGGCTCGGCCACCAGCCTCAACTCCCCCGAGCTCGCGGCGAAGCACGGCGATCCGCTGTTCACCGCGAACGCGATCCAGCCGCGCGAGGCGTACGCGAGGCTGATCGCCCACTACCGCGAGAAGTTCGAGGAGTACGGGCACGATCCGGCCCACGCGCGCGTGGCGGCCGGTTCCGGCGGGCTGCTGATCGCGGACACCCCCGAGCAGGCGGTCGGCCGGTACAAGGAGCTGTACGAGGCGAAGGTGCGGCAGAGCTTCAAGCCGCACCTGGAGGGCAGGGCCGGGTACAACACGCCGTTCCGCACGATCGAGGACGCGATCGCCGACGGCCCCCAGCTGATCGGTTCGCCGCAGCAGATCGTCGACAAGATCCTCGGCTACCACGAGCACTACGGGCACGACCTCCAGTCGATCACGGTCGACACCTTCGGCCAGTCGACCGCCGAGCAGCAGGAGACGCTCCAGCGCTTCGCCGAGGAGATCGCGCCGGTGGTCCGGAGGGAGGCGCCGAGCACGCTGTGGGAGGAGTGACTCCGCCGTGTGCGGAGGCGAGTTCCTGGGTAGTCGATCAAGGCCGCACGGGTTTTCGGGGATGTCCGGGGACTGCGGGCGGCCCGCCGGAAAGCCGTAAGGTGGGGCCGTACGACAGGAACTTCGAATAAGGAGGCGCTGGGTGATCGAGCTCGAGGGGGTACCCGAGCTGATCGACCCGGTCATGGTGGCAGCGTTCGAGGGCTGGAACGACGCCGGCGACGCCGCCTCCACCGCGGTCGCCCATCTCGACCGGGAATGGAAGGGCGAGGTCTTCGCGGCGCTCGACGCCGAGGACTACTACGACTTCCAGGTCAACCGCCCCACGGTCTTCCTGGACAACGGGGTCAGAAAGATCACCTGGCCGACGACCCGGCTCTCGGTGGTCCGGGTCGGCGGCGACAAGCCCCGCGACCTGGTGCTCGTGCGCGGGATCGAGCCCTCGATGCGCTGGCGCTCCTTCTGCAACGAGCTGCTCGCCTTCGCGCACGAGCTGGGCGTGGAGATGGTGGTGATCCTCGGCGCGCTGCTCGGGGACACCCCGCACACCCGGCCGGTCCCGGTCAGCGGGGTCACCTCCGATCCGGACCTGGCGCGGACGATGGACCTGGAGGAGACGCGGTACGAGGGCCCGACGGGCATCGTGGGCATCCTCCAGGAGGCGTGCACGCACGCGGGCGTGCCGGCGGTGAGCCTGTGGGCGGCGGTGCCGCACTACGTGTCGCAGCCGCCGAACCCGAAGGCGACGCTGGCGCTGCTCAACCGGCTGGAGGACCTGATCGGGCTGCGCATCCCGCTGGGCGAACTGCCCGAGGACGCGCGGGCCTGGCAGCTGGGCGTGGACCAGCTGGCCGCCGAGGACAGCGAGGTCGCCGAGTACGTGCAGACCCTGGAGGAGGCGCGGGACACCGCGGAGCTGCCGGAGGCCTCGGGCGAGGCGATCGCCCGCGAGTTCGAGCGGTATCTGCGGCGGCGCGAGCCGGGCACGGGTCCTGGCCCGGGTCCGGGGCTGGCGACGGAGGGCGGTGACACGGCGTTCCTGCGGGACCCGGGGAGCGGCCGGACGCGCCCGCCGAAGCGTGAGCAGCCGACCCCGGAGACGGGCCCCGAGACGGGCCCCGAGACGACCCCGGAGACGGGTCCCGAGGCGGCCCCGGGGACGGACGTCGCCGACGGAGACGTCTCCGAGGGACCGGTCGAGCCGACGTCCGGGGATCCCGGCGGCGGATCCGCCGGTGCGGCCTCCGACGCGGCCGACGGCGGACCCGAGGGCTCCGGCGGCGAATCGCCCGACGGGGCCGGCGAGGACGCCGGCGAGGGCGGGGCCGGGAAGTAGCGGCCCCGGGAGCGAAACGGAACGGGAGGGGTGCCCGAGGGCGCCCCTCCCGTTCGTGCGTCAGGCGCAGCCGAACCGGGCCGCCGCCCAGTCGCCGTGGTCGCCGCTCTTCGACCCGTTGGTGTCCGTGATCCGGAGCCGGAGGTGCCGGGCGCCGGTCACGTCGACGTTCACGGGCAGGGTCGCCGAGGCCCCGGTCAGCCGGGGCGAGGTCCACAGGACCCGGCCGTCCGCCTCGACGGAGAAGGCCACGTCGCCGTAGCCGTTGATCTCGTCGTCGATGCCGACGTCGGCGGTGAAGGTGGTGCAGCGGCCGCCGAGGTAGACCTCGATGTCGGAGTCGGCGTGGGCGCCGATGCCCTTGTCGTAGGTCTTCCCGGCCAGGGTCAGCGCACGGCCGTCGGCGGCGCCGGACTCGCCGTTGGAGCGGTCGCGTTCCGGCGGTCCCCAGCCGTTGGTGGCGCGCAGCCAGGTGAGGTCGCTCGCCCAGGCGTCGGCGGTGGGCGCCGGGGGCATCACGCCGACCGCGAACCGCTGGACGGCGGTGCGGTCGGTGCCCGCGGCGCGGTGCCGGACGGTCGCCGTGAGGGTGGTGTCGCCGGTCTTCGCGTCGGCCGCCGGGGTGACGGCGACCTCGACCCGGCGGGTGGTGCCGGCCGGGACGCGGGCGATCGGGGCGGCCGGGGTGACCTGCCAGCCGGCGGGGGCGTCGAGGGAGACCCGTACGTCGGTGGCGTCCCGGGTGCCCGCCGTGACGTCCACGGCGACGGTGCCGGGGGTGCCGGCGCCGAGCTCCTGCCCGGTGGGGGCGGCGAGGACGGCGGAGGCGCCGGGGACGGCCCCGCCGACGGCGCTGGTGTCGGTCAGGCGCAGTTCGAAGGCGCGGTCGGTGGAACGGGCGGTGGTCTTGATCTGGACCACTCCCCCGCGGTCGTCGCGGTCGTACCACCAGCCCTCGGAGGCCGCGTCGAGGGCGGCGCGGGAGGTGCGGGCGGGCAGATTGCGCCCGTCGAGCTTCACCGTGCCGGGCGCGTCGCCGGTGTGGACGGTGAAGGCGTACGGCCGGGCGGCGGGCTTGCCGGTGTACGAGCCGGTGCTGGCGCCGACGCGGACGGTGACGTCGCCGGGGCCGGACCGCGGGGCGCGGACCTCGGCGCGCTGGGTGGCGTACTTCCCGGTGCGGTGCTCGCGGGTGACGCCGTCGTCCTCGTACAGGTCGAAGGAGGAGCTGCCCTGCGGGTAGACGTCCCAGGCGATCGGGTCGCCCGGGGCGCGGTCCTGGTAGGAGCGGACGGAGCCCGGCCACATGGGGACGGTGGCCCCGGCCCGTACGAACAGGGGCAGGGTGTCGAGCGGGGCGCTGTAGTCGTCGACGGTGACGGGGCCCTGGTAGGTGCGGCCGCTCCAGTAGTCGATCCAGGTGCCCTCGGGGAGGTAGATGCCGTCGCGCTCGACGGCGTCCTGGTAGACGGGGGCGACGAGGAAGTCCTCGCCGCTGAGGAACTCGTACTTCGCGGCGTCGCTCGCGGCCTTCGGGTCGCCGGGGTATTCGAGGGCGAGCGGCCGGGCGAGGCCGACGCCGGTCTCGGTGGCCCGGTGGGCGTGGCTGTAGATGTACGGGAGGAGGGCCTCGTGGAGCTTGAGCGAGGCGCGGTTGATCGTGGTGTAGGGCTCGCCGTAGCGGAAGGGCTGCTTGTCGTTCGCGGCCCAGCCGTCCATGGTCATGGTGACGGGCAGGAAGGTCTTCCACTGGAGGTCGCGGGTGTACGTCTTGGCGCTGCCGCCGAAGATGCCGTCGACGTCACCGGTGGTGTAGGCGAGTCCGGACATGGACGCGCCCGCGTAGGTGGGGATCTGCCAGCGGATGTACTCCCAGCTGCCGGACTGGTCGCCGGACCACTGGACGCCGCAGCGCTGGGCGCCGGACCAGCTCTCGGGGGCCCAGGTGAAGCCGCGGGCGTCGCTGTTGGCCTCGATGCCGGCGTGGGCGTCCTTGCAGCCGTCGAGGGCGAACTTGTAGCCCTCGCCGACCCAGGCGACGTCGAGCTTGGCGACGCGCTGGCCGGCCTTGACCTGGTCGGCGAGCTTGTCGATGCCGTCCTCGGTCCACAGGCCGAGCTTCATCTTGCGGTCGGCGAGTCCCGCGGAGGTCTCGGGGAGGTTCTCGTAGCCGCAGCCGTAGCCGTCGTTGACGAGCATCCAGCCGTTCGGCATGTCGTTCTCGACGTAGCCGTCGGCGACGTCCAGGGCGTCGAGGGTGTGGCGCTCGCCGCGGTTGGCGTTGTGGAGGTAGCAGTCGGAGTCGCCTATCTCCAGGCCATACACGGGCGGCATGAAGGGCTTGCCGGTGAGCTTCGTGTACTGGCCGATGACGTCCTTGAGGGCGTCCTTGCCGTCGCCGGCGAAGTAGTAGGCGTCGAAGCGCTGTTCCTTCGCGCTGGTGGTGACGGGCTCGGTGAAGGCGTAGGTGTTGGGCGCGTAGGTGTTGCGGTAGACGCCGTATCCGGCGGAGGAGAGGTAGAAGGGGACGGAGTTGGGGTGGCCGCCGTCGTTCCAGTTGTAGTCGACGCCGACCTCGACGGTCTTGCCGCGGTGGGAGGTGTTGCCGCGGCCGTTCTGCATGCCGGCGCCGTAGAACTGCTCGTCGGCGCCGCGGGCGAGGGTCTGGACGGTGCGGTCCTGGTTCCAGGTGAGGCCCTGGGTCTCGGTCCAGAGGGTGGTGCCGTCGGCGCGTACGGCCGAGAAGCGCAGCGGTGACTTGGTGGCGCGCAGGGTCACCTTGGCGGTGGCGAGTTCGTAGCGGTCGCCGAGGTCGCGCCAGCGGGTGGCCGGGGGCTGTCCCTGGGGGAGGGTGATGTCGGTGCCGGTGGGGTCGGTGAACTTGCCGTCGGGGGCGAGTTCGATGCGGAAGGTGTCGGCGGTGACGAAGGAGACGCGGGCTTCCGTGTGGCCGGCGGTCAGCCGGTAGACGGGCCCGTCGGCGGCGAATCCGGTGACGTCGCCGACGGTGGTGTCGGACGGGGCGGCCGACGCGGTGGAGCCGGGTCCCGCGAGGGCCGCGAGGAGCCCGAGGACGGCTCCGGCGAGTGCAACTTTCATGCGTGATGATGATTGCATGGAGGTTGTTTAGCGCAGGAACGAGCATCACCGCCAGGACAAAACGGAACCGCCCTCGGACTTCGACGAGAAGTCCGAGGGCGGTTGCCTGAAAGCGTGTTGCGCGGTCCTGCTCGTTACAGGGCCACACCGAGCAGTGCGTCGACGGCGCGGGAGACGAGACCGGGAGCGGAGTCGTCCTCGCCGCCCTCGGCCGTCTGGAGCGCGGCCCAGCGGTCGACCGCGGCGAGCGCGGTGGGCGTGTCGAGGTCGTCGGAGAGCGCCTCGCGGAGCTCCTCGACGAGCGCGTCGGCCGACGGGCCGTCGGGGCGCGAGACGGCGGCGCGCCACCGGCCGAGCCGTGCCACGGCCGTCTCCAGGACCCGGTCGGTCCACTCCCAGTCGTCCCGGTAGCGGTGCGAGAGCAGCGCGAGCCGGATGGCGGCCGGGTCGACGCCGTCGCGACGGAGCTGGGAGACGAAGACCAGGTTGCCCTTGGACTTCGACATCTTCTCGCCGTGCAGGGCGACCATGCCGGCGTGGACGTACGCCTTGGCCATGGGGAACTCGCCGGTGAGGGCCTGGGCGTGGGAGGCGCCCATCTCGTGGTGCGGGAAGATCAGGTCGGAGCCGCCGCCCTGCACGTCGAAGCCCATGCCCAGGTGGTCCAGGGCGATGGCGACGCACTCGATGTGCCAGCCGGGGCGGCCGGCGCCGAGGCTGCCGCCGTCCCAGCTCGGCTCGCCCTCGCGGGCGGCCATCCAGAGCATCGGGTCGAGCGGGTTCTTCTTGCCCGGACGGTCCGGGTCGCCGCCGCGCTCGGCGGACAGGTGGCGCATCAGCTCGGTGTCGTAGTGCGAGACCTGGCCGAAGTGCGGGTCGGCCTCGACGGAGAAGTAGATGTCGCCGTCGAGCTCGTAGGCGGCGCCGGAGTCCCGGAGGCGCTCGACGAGCGGGACGATGCCCGGTATGGCCTCGACCGCGCCGATGTAGTGCTGCGGGGGCAGCATCCGCAGGGCGGTCATGTCCTCGCGGAAGAGCGCGGTCTCGCGCTCGGCGAGGCCGACCCAGTCGATGCCGTCGCGGATCGCGCGCTCCAGGAGCGGATCGTCCACGTCCGTCACGTTCTGGACGTAGTGCACCTGCCGCTTCGTGTCGAGCCACACGCGCTGAACGAGGTCGAACGCGTTGTAGGTCGCCGCGTGACCCATGTGGGTCGCGTCGTACGGCGTGATGCCGCAGACGTAGATACGGGCGACGGGGCCGGGGGCGAGGGTGACTCGTCCGCCGGTCGCGGTGTCGTGGATCCGGAGGTCGCGGCCCTTGCCGGGAAGGGCGGGGACCTCAGAAGCGGGCCAGGCATGCATGACCCGAGCGTAACCGGACAGGTGTTCCGGATACGAACCGGATCCGGGATCTTGACCGATTAGGCGCTCTTGCGGGTCGGAGGCGTGCGTGCATACCCCCCAGGGGTGCTCACCCCTTCCGGGCCCCTGACCGAAACTTTTCGGTCGGGGATCAGACCGGCGGCCAGGGGATCGAGGGCCACTGTCCCGAGGGCTCCGGGTGCCGTCCGGTGGCCCGCAGCGCCTCCACACGGGCGCGTACGGCCGCGACCTCGGCGCCCGTCAGGAGTTCCGCCAGACGGGTGGCGAGCGGCGCCCCCGGGGTCAGGGAGCGGTCGAGCGAGGTCAGCACGGCGGCCGCCTCCGCGGGCAGCTCCTCGCCCGCCCAGCCCCACAGCAGGGTCCGCAGCTTGTCCTCGACGTGGAAGGTCACCCCGTGGTCGATGCCGTAGAGCCGGCCGCCCGGGGCCGGCAGCAGATGCCCGCCCTTGCGGTCGCCGTTGTTGATGACGGCGTCCAGGACGGCGAGCCGGCGCAGCTCGGGGGTGTCCGCGTGGACGAGGAGCGCGGTGCGGTCCTCGTCGATCTGCGCGGGCCCCACGGCCTTCCAGCCCTCGCCCGCCTCCTCGTCCTCGGTGAGCGCCAGGAGCCGCGCCCCGGGGTCGGCCTCGATCCACAGCTGGACCATGCCCTCCCCGTACGGACCGTCGCGGAGCACCGTCGGCGGGACCAGGCCCCAGCCGGTGGCCTCGGAGATCTCGTACGCGGCGACCTCGCGCTGGGCGAGGGTGCCGTCGGGGAAGTCCCACAGGGGCTGTTCCCCCGCGACCGGCTTGTAGACGCAGGCCGCTTCCCGGCCCTCGTGGGCGACGGAGCAGTACAGCACGGCGTTGGAGGCCTCGCGGACCCGGCCGCGCACGGTCAGCTCACCGCGCGCGAGCAGCTCCGTGTCGCGCGCGCTCTCGGGGCTGGTCATGCTCCGCGGCGGTATCCGTTCTGGCGCGGGCAGACGTGCCCCTCGGGGTCGAGCGGCAGGCTGCACAGCGGGCAGGGCGGCCGGCCGGCGTTGACGACGTCCAGGGCCCGCTTGGCGAACGCCCGCGCCTGGGCCCCGCTGAGGCGGACCCGGAGCATCGGCGGGCCGTTCTCCTCGTCCTGGAGCAGCCGCTCCTCGGCCTCGGCGAGGTCCTCCTCGGAGTCCGCGTCGAGCTCGACGAGCGCCTGCGCCTCGACGATCATGCGCTGCTCCTCGCCGTCCCAGGCGAGGGCCATGGTCCCGACCCGGAACTCCTCCTCGACGGGCGCGTCGAGGGGCGCGGTGTCCGCGATCTCGGCGGGCGCGACGGCGGGCACCGGCGCGTTGCCCCCGGTGCGGCGGACGACCTCGTCGAGGAGTTCGTCGATGCGCTCGGCGAGGGCCGCGACCTGGGTCTTCTCCAGGGCGACGCTGGTGACCCGGCCGCCGGCGGACGCCTGGAGGAAGAACGTACGGCGGCCAGGCAGCCCGACCGTGCCGGCCACGAAACGCTCCGGTGGGTCGTAGAGGAACACCTGACGGGACACGTTCCCGGCTCCCTTGAGTCTCGACAGTCGTACTACAGCGGCGCGTCCACCCTACTGCGCGTGGGGATCACGGTGCGCCCGCACCACCACCGACCTCCGCCGTCCCACTGCCACCGGGGTGCTCCCGGGGGGCGAACCCGGCGAAGTCCCCCGTGTCGCCGAGGCGGAGGAGGAAGGGACGCAGGCGCGTGTAGCGGATCGCGGTGACCGAGCAGGGGTCGACGTGGATGCGCTGGAAGAGGTCGAGGTGGAGCCCGAGGGCGTCGGCGACGATCGCCTTCACGATGTCGCCGTGGGAGCACATGAGGTAGGTGGCGTCCTCGCCGTGCTCGGCCTCGACGCGGGCGTTCCAGTCGCGTACGGCCTCGACGGCCCGGTTCTGCATGGCGCGCATGGACTCGCCGCCGGGGAAGGCGGCGGCGGAGGCGTGCCCCTGGACGACCTCCATCAGCGGTTCGTCGCCCAGCTCGGCCAGCTTGCGGCCGGACCAGTCGCCGTAGTCGCACTCGTTGATCCGGTCCTCGACGTGGAGCGGGAGCCCGGGGCGGGCGTCCAGGAGCGGCCGCAGGGTCTCCCGGCAGCGCTGGAGGGGGCTGGTGACGACGGCGGCGAGCGGGACGTCCGCGAGGCGCCCGGGGAGCGCGGCGGCCTGGGCCGCCCCGCGCTCGTCGAGCGCGATCCCGGGCGTGCGCCCGGCGAGGACCCCGGAGGTGTTGGCTGTGGAGCGTCCGTGCCGGACGAGGATGAGGGTGGCCATGCGGGCCAGCCTAGGCTGCCGCACGCGTGCGTAACGGGGGCGTTCGGGGGAGAATGCGCGGCGTGATCGTCGACTCTGCCATCTACCGGGACGGGCGCCGTACGGACGGACCCGCCGACCTCTCCGACGCCCTGGAGGAGGCGCGGGCGACGGGCGACGCCTTTCTCTGGGTGGGGCTGCACGAGCCCTCGGAGGCGGAGTTCGCCCATGTCGCCTCGGAGTTCGCGCTGCACCCGCTCGCCGTCGAGGACGCTTTGAAGGCCCATCAGCGGCCCAAGCTGGAGATCTACGACGACTCGCTGTTCGTGGTGCTCAAGCCGGTCGTGTACGAGCCGGAGAGCGACCGGGTCTCCTCGGGCGAGCTGATGGTGTTCATGGGCGACTCGTTCGTCGTGACGGTCCGGCACGGCGAGGGCGCTCCCCTGGCGGAGGTCCGCCGGCGCCTGGAGGCCGAGCGGGAGGTCCTGAAGCACGGGCCGACGGCGGTGCTCTACGCGGTGAGCGACGCGATCGTGGACCACTACCTGGACGTGGCGGGCGAGCTCCAGGTCGACCTGGAGGAGCTGGAGGCGGACGTCTTCGCGCCGAGCGGCGGCAATCCGGCCAACACCGCGGAGCGGATCTACACGGCGAAGAGGCAGGTTCTGGAGTTCCGGCGGGCGAGCGGTCCGCTGGCCGGGCCGATGGCCCGGCTGACGGCCGGTTCCGTGCCGTTCGTGAACGAGCGCGCGCAGCCCTTCTTCCGTGACGTCAACGACCATCTGCTGCGGTCCAACGAGCAGGTGGAGGGCCTCGACCGGCTCCTGTCCGACGTGCTGTCGGCCCACCTCGCCCAGATGGGGGTCCGGCAGAACGACGACATGCGGAAGATCTCGGCGTGGGCGGCCATGGCCGCGGTCCCGACGATGGTCGCGGGGATCTACGGGATGAACTTCGACCACATGCCGGAGCTGCACTGGGAGGGCTCCTACCCGGTGGTGATCGTGGTGATGGCGGGCATCGTCGTGGCGCTGTACCGGTTGTTCAAGCGGCGCGGCTGGATGTGAGGACCGGCCGCCCGCCCCGTGCTCAGAAGGCGGGGGCGGGGGTCGCGGGGCCGCCGAGGGCGTCGAGGCGCTCGGGCATCCGCAGGCCGACCATCTTGTGCCAGCCGGCGGCGCGCTCGTACGCGTACGTGGCGTGGATCCCGGCGGCGAGGACGGCCGCCTTGGGCTTCGGCCAGTTCAGGATGCGGCCCATGTGCCGCATCACGGCGAGGCTGACGTCGCGGTAGACCTGGATCTCGGCGAGGGCGGACTCGCGCAGGGTCCGCTGGATGAGCCGGCCGTGTCCCAGGCGGGCGAGCCGGAGCAGTTCCTCGTGGCAGTAGGCGAGGTGGTTCGCCTCGTCGTTGTCGATCATGTGGATGGCCTTGCCCAGTTCCGGGTGGTCCCCGAAGTACGTGACGAGCATGTCCATCTGGTCGGCGGCGCGCTGCTCGGTGACCCTGCTGTGCGCGAGGTAGACGATGACGTCCTGCTCGGTGAGCGGGCGGTCGGCGCGGAGCTTGTCGTGCGCGAGTCCGATGCCGCGGCGCTCGAGGAGCATCGTGTAGTCGGTGTCGGGGGGCACGGGGAGGGGTTCGAGGCCGCGTTTCCTCATCAACGCGTTGAAGATCCGGCCGTGCTTGTCCTCGTCGGCGCCGTGCCGGGTGATCTTGGGCGCGAGGGAGCGCATGCCGGGTGCGACGAGGGCCGCGATCCGGGCGTTCTCCCAGCCGCCCTGGGACTCGCCGCTCGCGGCGATGGAGCAGAAGAGCCGGAAGGACTCGTCGTTGTCGATGATTTCCTGGAACAGGCCCTTGGCCGTGAGCATCGCCGCCACCTCCGTGCGGACGTACGCACTCCGGTACGTCCGGGGAGAACGAGTCAAGTCCGGTCCCGGGCGGCGGGCAACAGGAGGGCCGGACGGCTCGGCCGAAAGAGTGAGCCCCTGGGCGTAACCGGTGGCCCGGTGGAGCGTTGTGCTGCATGACGGCCGTGGCGGGGAAGACCCCGAGCCCCCACCACGGCCGCAGGTTTCCGGCCCAGGGCCTGTCGTCACCTTCCCGTCGTCGCCCGAAGGGCAGACGGGAAGGTGACGACCGGCCCTAGAGTCCGGCGCGCTCCATCGCTTCCACGCCCGCCCGCAGGGCCGCCACCCGCTCGTCCAGGGTGAAGCCGGCCGGGGCGAGGGTGAGGGTGGTGACCCCGGCCTCCGCGTAGGCCGTCATCCGCTCGGCGATGCGCTCGACGGAGCCGAGCAGCGTGGTCTGGTCGATCAGGGAGTGCGGGACGGCGGCCGCGGCCCCGGCCTTGTCCCCGGCCAGGTACTTGTCCTGGATCTCGGCGGCCTCCTTCTCGTACCCCATGCGCTGGGCGAGCTGGTTGTAGAAGTTCTGCTTGCGGCTGCCCATGCCGCCGACGTACAGCGCGGTGTACGGGCGGAACACGTCGGCGAGCGCGTTCACGTCGTCGCCCAGGGCGAGCGGCAGGGTGGGACAGACGTCGAAGCCGTCCATGGTCAGGCCGGCCTTCTCGCGGCCCGCCCGCAGGTGCCGCAGCGCGGTCTCCTCCAGGTGGTCGGCGGAGGGGAAGATCAGCAGGGCGCCGTCGGCGATCTCGCCGGTCTGCTCCAGGTTCTTCGGCCCGATCGCGGCGATGTAGAGCGGGATGTGCTCGCGCTGCGGGTGGACGGTGAGCTTGATGGGCTTCCCGGGGCCGCCGGGGAGCGGCAGGGTCCAGTGCTCGCCGTCGTAGCTGAGCCGCTCCCGGGTCATGGCCCTGCGGACGATCTCGACGTACTCGCGCGTCCGGGCGAGCGGCTTGTCGAACTTCACGCCGTACCAGCCCTCGGAGACCTGCGGTCCCGAGACGCCGAGGCCGAGGCGGAAGCGGCCGCCGGTGAGCGAGTCGAGGGTGGCGGCCGTCATCGCCGTCATCGCCGGCTGACGGGCCGGGATCTGCATGATCGCGGAGCCGACGTCGATCCGCTCGGTCTTCGCCGCGACCCACGCGAGGACGGTGGGGGCGTCCGAGCCGTAGGCCTCCGCGGCCCAGCAGACGTCGTAGCCGAGGCGGTCAGCCTCCTGGGCGACGGCGAGGTTGTCGCCGTCCATGCCGGCGCCCCAGTAGCCGAGGTTGATGCCGAGCCGCATTCCACGCACCCCTTACCCATCGGTAACGTCACTTGGGGCGGACTCTAGCGCGCACGTGGGCCATCCGTCAGGACGCGGTTGTCCACAGGCTCTCTCCGCGTGGTGCCCTGGCCAGTACTCTCGCGCCCATGGAGCAGAGGCATCTCGGACGTACCGGCCTGCGTGTGTCGCGCATCGGACTCGGCACCCTCACCTGGGGCCGGGGCACCGACGAGCACGACGCCGCCGAGCAGTTGAAGTCGTTCTGGGACGCGGGCGGCACGCTCGTGGACACCGCCGACGTGTACGGCGGGGGCGAGGCGGAGTACCTGCTCGGGCGCCTGATGGAGCGCCTGGTGCCCCGGCAGGACCTCGTCCTGTCCACGAAGGCGGGCAGCGTCCCGGACCCCGACCGGCGCACGGACGGCTCGCGCGGGCACCTGCTCGCCGCGCTCGACGCCTCCCTCGCCCGCCTGGGCACCGACCACGTGGACCTGTGGCAGCTGCACGCCTTCGACCCGTACACGCCGCTGGAGGAGTCGCTCCAGGCCCTCGACATCGCCGTACGCAGCGGCCGGGCGCGGTACGCGGGCGTGGCCAACTTCTGCGGCTGGCAGCTCGCCAAGGCCGGCACCTGGCAGCTCGGCGGCGACCGGACCCGGCTCGCCGGGGCCCAGCTGGAGTACTCGCTGCTCCAGCGGGGCGTCGAACGGGAGGTGCTGCCGGCCGCGCGGGACCTCGGCATAGGCCTGCTGCCCTCCTCTCCGCTGGGGCGCGGGGTCCTGACGGGGAAGTACCGCAGCGGCACGCCGACGGACTCGCGGGGCGCCTCCGAGACGATGGCGCCCTTCGTGGAGCCGTACCTCGACGAGGCGGCGAGCCGGATCGTGGACGCGGTGGCGACGGCGGCCGACGGGCTCGCGACGACCCCGCTCCATGTGGCGCTCGCCTGGGTCCGCGACCGGCCCGGGGTGACCGCGCCGATCGTCGGCGCGCGCACGGCGCGGCAGCTCGCGGCCGCGTTGTCAGTGGAGGCGCTTAGTCTTCCTGACGAGATCTGTCGGGCGCTGGACGATGTGTCGGCGCCCGTGCACCGCTATCCGGATCACGACTGGAGCACCTTGTGACCGAGCCTTCCGGGGAGACCGCGCCCGAGGCCGTGGAGCCCGCCGCCGAGGACCTGCGGGAGGAAGCCACCGGGGCTCCGACCCAGGCCCCCGAAGCGCCCGAAGACCCGAAGCCGTCCGAGGAGCCGGGCCGGGCCGAGGAGCCGGACACCACCGGGGAACCGGGCGCGGCCGAGGGACACGGCTCCACCGAGGGCCCGGACGCGGCCGAGCAGCCCGTTACCGCCGAGGGACCGAGCGCGGCCGAGGAGCCCGGCACCGCCGAGGGACCGAGCGCGGCCGAGGAGCCCGGCACCACCGAAACGCCCAGCGCGGGCGAGCAGCCCGGCACCACCGAGGGACCGAGCGCGGCCGAGGAGCCCGGCACCGGCGAGGAGTCCGCCGCCGGCGACCAGGCGGCCGGCGACCAGGCGGCCGGCGCCGGCGACCAGGTCAGCGACGCCGCGGCGGCGCAGGCCGGTGACGGGGGCGACGCGCCCGGGTTGAGTGACGCTCAGGCCGAGCTCGCCGCGCAGCGGGAGCTGCGGGCGAAGATCGCGGCCCGCAAGGCCGAGAAGAGCGGCCCCCTCACGAGCGGCGCCAAGCTGAGCGGCACCGCCGCCGACCTCCTCGCGGCCGTCCGGGCCGTGGAGGGCGGCACCTCCTCCGGCAGCACGTTCTACGAGGCCCCCGAGCCCGCCCCCCGCCGCCCCGCCGCCGAGACCGCCCCGGCGATGACCGTGCGGCCCCCCGCACCGGAGCGGCCCGCGGCCCCGGCGCCCGGCACGACGGCCGCCGTCCGCGAGGTCCTCGCCGAGGGCGGGGCCCCGGAGGCGCTGGCCGAGCAGGTCGCCGCCGCGCTCGGCGAGGGCGCGGCCGCGGTGCTCCGCGAGGACCCGTGGCAGCTGCTCGCGGTGGCCGGGGTCCGGCCGGAGCAGGCCGACGGGTTCGCACGGGCGCTGCTCGGCCCCGCGTGCGGCCCCGGCGACCCCCGCCGCGCGGTCGCCCTGACCGTGTGGCTCCTGGAGCGGGCCGCCCTCCAGGGGCACACGGCCCTGGAGATCGGGGCCGTGCGCGCGGGACTCGCCGGGCACGCGGTGCCCGACCCGGAGGAGGCCGTCGAGACGGCGGTCTCCGAGGCCGCGGTCCTCGTCTTCCAGGAGGAGGAGACGGCACAGGAGCCCGAGGACGAAGCCGAGGAGGACGCGGCCGCGCCCGCCGCGGAGCAGGAGCCCGCCGCGCCCGTGCTGCTCGGACTCGACCGGTACGCGCTGGCGGAGGAGAGCCTCGCGGACGGTCTCGCCCGGCTGGTGAGGACGGCGACGGCCGACACGTGGGAGGGCGGCGAGCTGGAGCGCGCCGCCGGGGCGCACGGCCTCGTCCTGCACACCGGCGGCGAGGCCTCCCGCGCCGAGCCGGTGGCGCTAGCCGCGGCGGCCCGGGAGCGCGGGCTGCGCACCCTGGTCGCCGTCCACGCGGACAGCGGGCGCCGTGCCGCGGGCGCGGACGCCGTGACGGTCGCCGCCCTGCTGTCCGGCGCGGCCGGTCCCGGGCGGGACGAGGACGGGGCCTTCGAGCTCGACCTGCTCGTGGTCCTCGACGCGCCGCAGCTGGACGTGGAGACCGGCGCGATGCTCGTGGAGTCGCTGCCCGACGGGTGCCGGATGGTGCTGAGCGGGGACCCGGAGGTGCTCGGCGCGCCGGGCGCGGGCCGGGTCTTCGCGGACGTGCTCGCGGCCCGGGTGTGCCCGAGGGTCGCGTCCCGCGTCCCCGACCCGGGCCCGCTCGGCGAGCTGGTGTCGGGCATCGGCGTCGGCGAGCTGAACCAGGTCGAGGCGCCCGGCAAGGAGATCGTGATCGTCCCGGTGCGGGACGCGGGCGAGGCCGTGCACCGTACGGTCCAGCTGGTGGCGGACTCGGTGCCCCGGGCGATCGGGATTCCGTCCGAGCAGACGCAGGTCGTCACGGTCGGCCACGGCGGCTCGGCCGGTACGCGCGCGCTGAACGCCGCCCTCAAGCAGCGGCTGAACCCCGGACCGGGCCGGTTCGGCGGCTACGACCCCGGGGACCGGGTGGCGTACGCGCCCGCGCCGGGCCGCACGGTGACGGGCACGGTCCTGTCGGCCGACGCCGAGGGGCTGCGGCTGCGCTGCGGGGACGACGAGCTCCTCGTACCGAGGGAGCGGGTGGAGTCGGCGCTGCGGCACGGCTGGGCGCTCACCGCGCACCAGGCGGCCGGGGCGCGCTGGCCCGCGGTGGTCGTGGTGCTGCCCGGGGACGCGGCGGGCGGTCTGAGCCGGCCGTGGGTGTACACGGCCTTCGGGCGGGCGGAGCGCCATCTGTCGGTCGTGCACGGCGTCGACCAGGCGCTGGCCCGCGCGGTGGCCGAGGGGGTGGCCCCGGAGCGCACGACGCGCCTGCAGCCGCTCCTGGAGGGGCTGCTCGCCCCCGACGAGGAGTAGGGCGAGGCGTGCGCACGGAGGGCCCGGACACCACCGGTGGTGTCCGGGCCCTCCCGCGTCCCGTCAGGCGTCCGCGCCGCCGGCCGACGCGGCCACGGGCTCGTCCCCGTCCTCCTCGTCCTCGTCCTCGTCGAAGACCGAACTGACGTCGAAGCGGCAGACGATCCGCTCGGGGTCGGCGTGGTCGAAGGGGGCGCTCAGCCACTCCCCCGGTTCCGGGAGCTCCTCGGCGGCGGTGACCCAGAGCGTGGAGTCGCCCTCCTCCAGGCCGAACTCCTTGTGTCGGGAGGCGATCTCGTCCGGTTCGTACTCGCCGAAGAGCACGCCGAGCGCGGCGAGCGGCGAGACGCCGGCCTTGGCGGCCTCCTCGGTGTCCGCCGCGTCGCCGAGCTCGGCGACGCGGCGGGCCTGGGCGAGCAGGCGTTGCGGTTCGGCGACGGCGTAGTCGCGGCGGATCAGGAGGCTGACGGCGTGGGGTTCATCAGGTCCGGTGTACGGCGGCAGGTTGCCGTCGGCTCCGGGGATCTCGAAGGGGGTGACCTCGTCGTAGCGGTCGTAGAGGAGTTCGTCGTACGCCTCGGCCGCCGTGGCGAGGGCGTTGAAGGCTTCGTAGACGGCCGTGTCGTCGTCTCCCGTGCGGCGTTCGACCGCCGCGAGGTGACGGTCCAGTGCGGCTTTGACCGCCTCGGCGGCGGCACGTACCTCGGCAGCGGTGGGCTGCGCAGCATCAGACATGGGACAGACGCTATCCGTACCGGGCCGGTGCCCGCACAATAGATGCGATGCCGGAATACGAATTTGTCGATGTGTACGTGCCGCGCGGTGTCTCCCGCAAGGAGGCGACGCGGCTGCTGACCGACCATGCCGAGTACGGACACTGGGAGTTGGACCGTCTGAGCCTGCACCGGGACGGGAGCCGCAGAGTGCGGTTGAAGCGGCGGATCATCCGCCAGGTCAGGGCGACCTGGTAGCGGGAACGGGACGACGGACGCATGCGAAGGGGCCCCGCGGTGTGCGGGGCCCCTGTGCGTGGTGCGTGACCGGCGCGGATCAGGCGGCGCTGCGGGCGCGGCGGTAGATCAGCGAGCCGGCGAGCAGCAGCCCGGCACCGGCGGGGACGATCACGCCGAGCGGACCGGAACCGGTCTCGGCGAGCTCCTCGACGGCACGGGGCGGAGTGACGCCGTGCGCACCCGGAGTGTTCGGCCCGTGCTCACCGCCGGGGGTGCCGGGGGTACCCGGAGTACCGGGAGTACCGGGAGTACCGGGAGTACCAGGCGTTCCCGGAGTACCGGGAGTCCCCGGCGTACCCGGGGTTCCCGGAGTCCCGGGCGTACCCGGGGTCCCAGGCGTACCGGGCGTACCAGGGGTCCCCGGAGTGCCGGGGGTCCCGGGCGTACCCGGCCCCTCCTCGCCGTACCCCGTGTCCCCGCCGCTCCCGCCGTTCCCGCAGTCGTTGCCCGTGACGGCGTTGCCCAGGCCCACGCCCGTGACGCCGTTGCCGCACACGTTCACCGGGACGTCGACCGGCACCTGGACGTTGTTGCCGGAGCCCACGCCCGGGGAGTTGCTCGTGTGTCCCCCGGCGGACGAGCCGCCGCCGTGGGGGGAGGTGTTGGCGCATTTGTTGGCGAAGGCCGGATTCAGCACTCCGACGACGTTGACGGTGTTTCCGCAGGCGTTCACCGGTACGTGCACCGGGACCTGGACGGAATTTCCGGACGCGACGCCCGGGGAATTCATGGCCGTACCGTTCGCGCCGGAATCGGCGTGCGCATATCCGCCGCCGACGGCGGCGAAAACGCCTCCGGCGGCCGCGACGCTGATGAGGCCCTTGCGCGTGACCTGTCGCATAGCTTGTTCCCTGCCTGCTCGGCTTCGAAAGAGCGCCACCGGGCGGTCGGCCCGGGGCGGAAATGGCCACCGGCCCCGGAGTGCATGGCACGCACTCCGGGGCCGGACCGGCTCACACCCTCACGGGGCGAGGCACAACGTCAGGCGTTGACGCAGGTGTTGCCGAAGGTGGGGTTCAGCAGGCCGATCACGGAGACCGTGTTGCCGCACACGTTCACGGGGACGTGAACCGGCACCTGGACGACGTTGCCCGAGAGCACGCCGGGGGAACCGATGGCGGCACCCTGGGCACCCGCGTCGGCAACGGCCATGCCCGCACCCGCGAGAACGAGACCACCGGTGGCAGCCGCAGCAGCGACGACCTTCTTGATCATTATTCCTCCTAGTTGGCAATGCGGCCCCAGCCGCGGACCGCATCACCTGTAACGAGGGGGAATGGTGGGGGCTACGAGCGCCCGAGTTCATTCACTCTTTCCGGTCACATGCAAACGCGCGGACGAATTCGAAGGGTCCTCAGCAGGCGTCGAGGAAGCGGTCCAGGACGCGGACGCCGAACGTGAGGCCGTCCACCGGGACCCGCTCGTCCACGCCGTGGAACATGCCGGCGAAGTCGAGCTCCGGCGGCAGCTGGAGCGGCGCGAAGCCGAAGCAGCGGATGCCGAGGTCGTCGAAGGACTTGGCGTCGGTGCCGCCGGAGAGCATGTACGGCACGGCGCGGGCGATCGGGTCCTCGGCGCGCAGCGCCAGCTGCATGGCGTCCACCAGGGCGCCGTCGAAGCTGGTCTCCAGGGCCTTGTCGCCGTGCACGTCCTCGCGCTTCACGCGGGGGCCGAGGATCCGGTCGAGGTCGGCGAGGAACTCCTGCTCGTAGCCGGGCAGGAAGCGGCCGTCGACGTGCGCCGTGGCCTGGCCGGGGATCACGTTCACCTTGTAGCCGGCGCCGAGCATCGTCGGGGCGGCCGAGTTGCGGAGGGTGGCGCCGACCATCTTGGCGATGCCGCCGAGCTTGGCGAGGGTGCCGTCCATGTCCTCGGGGTCGAGCGGGGTGCCCAGGGCGTCCGAGAGCTCGTCGAGGAAGGACCGCACGGTCTTGGTGACCCTGACGGGCCACTGGTGGCGGCCGAGGCGGCCCACGGCCTCGCAGAGCTCCGTGATGGCGTTGTCGTCGTTGGTCATGGAACCGTGGCCCGCGGTGCCCTCGACGGTCAGCCGCATCCAGTGCATGCCCTTCTGGGCCGTCTCGACCAGGTAGAGCCGCAGGTTCTCGTTGACGGTGAAGGAGAAGCCGCCGACCTCGCCGATCGCCTCCGTGACGCCGTCGAAGAGGTCGCGGTGCTTGTCGACCAGGTGCCGGGCACCGTAGGTGCCGCCGGCCTCCTCGTCGGCGAGGAAGGCGAGGACGATGTCACGCGGGGGCTTGCGGCCGCTGCGCAGCCGGTCCCGGACGACCGCGAGGGTCATCGCGTCCATGTCCTTCATGTCGACGGCCCCGCGGCCCCAGACGCAGCCGTCGGCGATCTCTCCGGAGAAGGGGTGGTGGGTCCAGTCCTCGGCGTTGGCCGGGACGACGTCGGTGTGGCCGTGGATGAGCAGGGCCGGACGCGACGGGTCCTCGCCCTCGATCCGGGCGACGGTGGAGGCCCGCCCCTTGTGCGACTCGATGATCTTCGGCTCAAGGCCGACCTCCGCGAGCTTCTCGGCGACGTACTCGGCCGCCGCCCGCTCGCCCGGGCCGGAGTGGTCGCCGTAGTTGCTGGTGTCGATGCGGATGAGGTCGCGACAGAGGTCCACCACCTCGTCCTCGCCGCTGACGTTCCGGGCCGTGTTCGACTCGCTCACGCTGCTTCCTCCCACTACGTGCCCCACGTGCTTCCTGGTGATCTCCCCCATCCTCCCGCGTGGCCCCCTCGGCGCCCAAGGGTGCCGGCCGGCCGACATGCTGCTGTCACATGCCCGGGGGGTCACCGGGAGTGGTGATCGACCGCTCCGAATGTTTGCTATGGTTTTCCTCGTCGGAAGGGCCCAGCGGCCAGGAAGACAGACACCTTGTCCGGGTGGCGGAATGGCAGACGCGCTAGCTTGAGGTGCTAGTGCCCTTTATCGGGCGTGGGGGTTCAAGTCCCCCCTCGGACACCAGCGAAAGACCCCACATCATGTGGGGTCTTTCTTGTTGCGGCAGCAGGACTCACGGCGGTAGGACCGGTGCGACGCAGATCCAAGGGCCCCTCTTCGCCCCTCCCGCAGCGCCAGGGGATCGACCCCGTGCGCGTGCGGCTGCCGGAGGATCCCGAGGGGGGCCGGGCCACCGTCCGGGAGTACCTGGTCGAACGGTACGGGGGTGCCGTCGGGGTCGGGCGGGTCGAGGAGATGCTGCGGGACGGGCGGTTCGTCGGGATCGACGGGCCCGTCGACGGGGACGAGCCGTACGTCGCGGGGCGGTACCTCTGGTTCCACCGGGACTTTCCCGCCGAGACGCCGGTGCCCTTCTCGATCGGGGTCGTGCACCGGGACGAGCGGATCGTGGTGGCCGACAAGCCGCATTTCCTCGCCACGATGCCGCGCGGGCGGCACGTGACCGAGACCGCGCTCGCCCGGCTCCGGCGTGACCTGGGGCTTCCGCACCTTCAGCCCGCGCACCGGCTGGACCGGCTGACGGCGGGGCTCGTGCTGTTCGTGGTGCGGGAGGAGGACCGGGGGGCGTATCAGACGCTGTTCCGGGACCGTGTGGTGCGCAAGGAGTACGAGGCGGTGGCGCCGTACGACCCGGCGGTGGAGCTGCCGGTGACCGTACGGAGCCGGATCGAGAAGGAGCGCGGGGTGATGGCCGCCCGGGAGGTGCCGGGCGAGCCGAACGCCGAGAGCCGGATCGAGCTGCTGGGCCACGCCGGCGGGCTCGGGCGGTACCGGCTGGTGCCCGTGACCGGGCGGACCCACCAGCTCCGGGTGCACATGAACCGCCTGGGGCTGCCGATCCTCGACGATCCGGTGTATCCGGTGGTGCGCGAGGACGGGCCGGAGGACTTCTCGCGTCCGCTGCGACTGCTCGCGCGGACGCTGGAGTTCACCGACCCGTTCACGGGTCACGCCCTGGGGTTCGAGAGCCGGCTGCGGCTCAGTGGCCCCGCTTGATCCATTCCTCCAGGTGCGGCGCCTCGGCACCGATCGTGGTGGTGTCGCCGTGGCCGGTGCGCACGACCGTCTCCGCGGGCAGGCCGAGGAGCCGCTCGCGGATCGAGTCGACGATCGTCGGGAAGTCCGAGTAGGACCGGCCGGTCGCGCCGGGGCCGCCCTGGAAGAGGGTGTCTCCGGTGAAGACGGTGCCCAGCTCGGGGGCGTACAGGGAGACCGCCCCCGGGGCGTGACCCGGGGTGTGGAGGACCGTGAGGTCCGTGCCGGCGATGGTGAGGACCTGCCCGTCGGCGAGCTCGCCGTCGGGGCTGTGGTCGGGGTGGGTGAGCTTCCACAGCGGCTGGTCGGCCGGGTGGAGCAGGATGCGGGCACCGGTGGCGGCCGCGAGGGCCGGGGCGGCGTCGATGTGGTCGTCGTGGGCGTGGGTGCAGACGATGGCGCGCAGGGCGCGGCCGTCGAGGGCGGCGAGGATCGCCTCGGCGTCGTGGGCGGCGTCGATGACGATGGCCTCGGTGTCGTCGCCGACGATCCAGACGTTGTTGTCGACGTCCCAGGTGCCGCCGTCGAGGCTGAAGGTGCCCGAGGTGACGAGGTGGTCGATGCGGGCGGCCATCAGAGGACCACCACCGAGCGGAGGACGTCGCCCTCGTGCATGCGGGCGAAGGCCTTCTCGACGTCGCCGAGGCCGATGGTCTCGGTGACGAAGGCGGCGAGGTCGATGCGGCCCTGCTGGTGCAGGTCGATGAGCATCGGGAAGTCGCGGGACGGCAGGCAGTCCCCGTACCAGGAGGACTTGAGGGAGCCGCCGCGGCCGAAGACGTCGAGGAGGGGGAGTTCGAGCTTCATCTCGGGGCTGGGGACGCCGACGAGGACGACGGTGCCGGCCAGGTCGCGGGCGTAGAAGGCCTGCTCGTACGTCTCCGGGCGGCCGACGGCCTCGATGACGACGTCGGCGCCGAAGCCGCCGGTGAGTTCGCGGATCGCCTCGACGGCGTCGGCGGTGCGGGAGTTGACCGTGTGGGTGGCGCCCATCTCGCGGGCCTTGTCCAGCTTCCGGTCGTCGATGTCGACGGCGATGATCTTCGCGGCTCCGGCGAGGCGGGCGCCGACGACGGCCGCGTCGCCGACGCCGCCGCAGCCGATGACGGCGACGGTGTCGCCGCGGCCGACGTTTCCGGTGTTGATCGCGGCGCCGATGCCGGCCATCACGCCGCAGCCGAGGAGGCCCGCGACCTCGGGGGCGACGGCCGGGTCGACCTTGGTGCACTGACCGGAGGCGACGAGGGTCTTCTCGGCGAAGGCGCCGATGCCGAGGGCCGGGGAGAGCTCCGTGCCGTCGAGCAGGGTCATCCGCTGCTTCGCGTTGTGGGTGGCGAAGCAGTACCAGGGGCGGCCGCGCAGGCAGGCGCGGCAGGTGCCGCAGACGGCGCGCCAGTTGAGGATCACGAAGTCGCCGGGGGCGACGTCGGTGACGCCCTCGCCGACGGACTCGACGATTCCCGCGGCCTCGTGGCCGAGCAGGAAGGGGAACTCGTCGTTGATCGCGCCCTGCTTGTAGTGGAGATCGGTGTGACAGACGCCGCAGGCCTGGATCTTCACGACCGCCTCGCCGGGGCCGGGGTCGGGGATCACGATGGTCTCCACGCGTACCGGTTCGTTCCTGCCCGGGGCGATGACCCCCTGGACGTGCTGCGGCATCGTGAACTTCCCTTCCTGCGACCGGATCTTGTAAGGCTCTTGCGTACCACTATCTCCTGACAAAAGGCGAGTCCCCCGCAGGCCGTGCCTGCGGGGGACCACCTTCTCCCGTGGGGGGAGTCTCAGTCCTGGTGTGCCGCGGAGGTCGCGCGGACCCGCCGGCGGACCAGGAACCAACCGCCGGTGAGCGCGGCCGCGATGAGCGGCAGGCAGTTCACGGTCGTGCGGCTGATGCCGCCGTCCATCCACATCAGGACGAGGACGGAGGCGAGGAAGCCCAGGGTGACGATCTGGGTGTACGGGGCCCAGGGCAGGTTGTAGCCGGGGCGGGTGACCCTGCCGGCCTTGGCGCTGCGCCAGAAGAGCAGCGAGCAGACCATGATCATGGCCCAGGTGCCGATGATGCCGATGGAGGCGAAGTTGAGGACGAGCTCGAAGGCCTCGCCGGGCATGACGTAGTTGAGGGCGACGCCGAGGACGCCGAAGCCGGCGGTGAGCAGGATGCCGCCGTAGGGCACGCCGCCGCGGTTCATGACTCCGGTGAACTTGGGGGCGGAGCCGGCGAGCGACATGGAGCGCAGGATGCGGCCGGTGGAGTACAGGCCGGAGTTGAGGCTGGAGAGGGCGGCGGTGAGGACGACGAGGTTCATCACGCCGGCGGCGCCGGGGATGCCCAGCTTGTCGAAGACGGTGACGAAGGGGCTCTGGTCGCCGGAGTACGCGGTGTACGGGAGGATCAGCGCGAGCAGGATCACGGAGCCGACGTAGAAGAGGCCCACGCGCCACATGATCGAGTTGATCGCCTTCGGCATGATCTTCTCGGGGTTCTCGGTCTCACCGGCGGCGACGCCGCAGAGTTCGACGGAGGCGTAGGCGAAGACGACGCCCTGGATGAGCAGCAGCATCGGCATCGTGCCCTGGGGGAAGATGCCGCCGTTCTCGGTGATGTTGGCGAGGCCGGGGGTGTGGCCGCCGACGTCGTGCGAGGTGACGACGAGGAAGATGCCGACGAGCATGAAGGCGACGAGGGCGGCGACCTTGATGATCGCGAACCAGAACTCCATCTCGCCGAAGTACTTCACGGAGATGAGGTTGGCGGCGAGGACGACCGCGAGGGCGATCAGGGCGAGGACCCACTGCGGGACGTCGCTGAACATGGCCCAGAAGTGGGCGTAGGTGGCAGCCGCGGTGATGTCGGCGACGGCGGTGGTCGACCAGTTGAGGAAGTACAGCCAGCCGGCCGTGTAGGCACCCTTCTCGCCCATGAACTCACGGGCGTAGGAGACGAAGGCGCCGGAGGAGGGGCGGTAGAGCACCAGCTCGCCGAGGGCGCGCACCACGAAGAAGGCGAAGACGCCGCAGACCGCGTAGGCGATGAAGAGGGACGGGCCGGCCTGGGACATCCGGCCGCCGGCGCCCAGGAAGAGGCCGGTGCCGATGGCGCCGCCGATGGCGATCATGTTGATGTGCCGGGACTTGAGGTCCTTGCGGTATCCGGCGTCGCCTGCGTCGACGTGGGGGACGGCGGCCGGGTTCGCCGGGGCGGCGGACAGCGGCTCGGCCGCGGTGACGCGGTCAGTCATGGAGTTGTTCGCCTTCGTGAGGGGGCAGTGCGGTACCCGGCCGTACCTGACGGGGGTGTCCCCGGCACGGCCAGCGCACATCCTCACGGCAATGGCGCCGACAGACTGTGGCGCATGTCACTGAACGCCCATATTTGAGCTAGTTCAGAGCTTTACGGCGCCAATACGTCCAGTTCCTGGAGGGCGCCGACCGCGATCTGGCGGGTGAGCTCCTCGGCGCGGGCCGCGTCCCGCTCCCGCACGGCCTCGGCGACCTGGACGTGGAGGGTGACGGCGGCCGGGTCGGGGTCCTCGAACATCACGTGGTGGTGGGTGCGGCCGGTGAGGACCTCGGCGACGACGTCGCCGAGGCGGGCGAACATCTCGTTGCCGGAGGCGTTGAGCACGACCCGGTGGAAGGCGACGTCGTGGACGAGGTACTCCTCCAGGCGCCGGCCGCGCGAGGTGGCGACCATGCCGAGGGCCTGCTCGGTGAGCTCGCGGCACTGCTCGGGGGTGGCGTTCAGGGCGGCCAGGCCGGCGGCGACCGGTTCGACGGCCGAGCGGAGCACGGTGAGCGAGCGGAGCTGGCGGGGGCGGTCGGCGCCGGCGAGCCGCCAGCGGATGACCTGGGGGTCGTACACGTTCCAGCTGGCCGTGGGGAGCACGGTCACGCCGACGCGGCGGCGGGACTCGACGAGGTGCATCGACTCCAGGACGCGGACGACCTCGCGGACGACGGTCCGTGAGACGTCGAAGCGCTGGGCGAGCTCGTCGGTGCGCAGCACGGTGCCCGGCGGGTACTCCCCGGCGGTGATCGCGAGACCCAGGGTGGCCAGGACGTGCGAGTGGAGTCCCTGGGCCGGTGTCGTCATGGCGATCAGCCTATGCGCGCGGGCGCGTGTGATCACACCCGGGAATGAAAAGTACGACTTTTATGTCACAGGCTCTTGAATACGTCGTACCCAATGGGTTTCATGAGCGCGACGGATTCACCGAATCGATGTCGATGAAGACAGCGAGGCACCCCCCATGAGCACCACCCCCCACTCCGCTCCCCCGGTCGTCGTCGTGATGGGCGTCGCCGGGACCGGCAAGACCACCATCGGTCCGCTGGTCGCGGAGGCGCTCGGCCTTCCGTACGCCGAGGGCGACGACTTCCACCCGGCGGCCAACGTCGCCAAGATGTCGGCCGGCACCCCGCTGGACGACAGGGACCGGGGGCCGTGGCTCGACGCCATCGGGGAGTGGGCGCACGGCCGGGCCGGGCTCGGCGGGGTGGTGAGCAGCTCCGCGCTGAAGCGGCTGTACCGGGACCGGCTGCGTGCCGCCGCGCCCGGGGTCGTCTTCCTGCATCTGACCGGTGACCGGGAGCTCATCGAGGGGCGGATGGCCGCACGCCAGGGCCATTTCATGCCCACCGCGCTCCTCGACTCCCAGTTCGCCACCCTGCAGCCGCTGCAGGAGGACGAGGCCGGCGTCGCCGTCGACGTCTCCGGCACCCCGGAGGAGATCACCGTCCGCGCCGTCGCCGCCCTGCGCGGCCTGGCCGGCTGACCCTCCGCCGCACCCCCGTACCCCCGCCCCCCTCTTCCTGCCCGTACGAAGGACACCACCGTGACCAGTCTCAGCGTCGAGACCCTGGCAGCGGACGCCGCCGAACCGATCACCTCGGCAGGCAACGCCCAGCTCGGGATCGCCGTGCTCGCCGGCATCGCCGTCATCGTCCTGCTCATCACCAAGTTCAAGCTGCACGCGTTCCTGGCGCTGACCATCGGGTCGCTGGCGCTCGGCGCGTTCGCGGGTGCCCCGCTCGCGGACACCATCAAGTCGTTCAGCACCGGACTCGGCAACACGGTCGCCGGCGTGGGCGTGCTCATCGCGCTCGGCGCGATCCTCGGCAAGCTGCTCGCCGACTCCGGCGGCGCCGACCAGATCGTGGACACGATCCTGGCGAGGACCGGCAAGCGGGCCATGCCGTGGGCGATGGTCCTGATCGCCTCCGTGATCGGTCTGCCGCTGTTCTTCGAGGTCGGCATCGTGCTGCTGATCCCGGTGGTGCTGATGGTCGCCAAGCGCGGCAACTACTCGCTGATGCGGATCGGCATCCCGGCCCTGGCCGGCCTGTCCGTGATGCACGGCCTCATCCCGCCGCACCCCGGCCCGCTCGTCGCGATCGACGCCGTCGGCGCCAACCTGGGCGTGACCCTCGCGCTCGGCCTGGTCGTCGCGATACCGACCGTGATCATCGCCGGTCCGGTCTTCTCCAGGTACGCGGCCCGCTGGGTGGACATCCAGGCCCCGGAGAACATGATCCCGTCGCGTCCCTCCGAGGACCTGGAGAAGCGCCCCGGCTTCGGCGCCACCGTCGCGACCATCCTGCTGCCCGTCGTCCTGATGCTGGTCAAGGCGCTCGTCGACATCGTGGTCGACGACCCCGAGAACGGCGTGCAGAAGGTCACCGACGTCATAGGATCCCCGCTGATCGCCCTGCTCGCGGCCGTCATGGTCGGGATGTTCACGCTGGGTCGCGCGGCCGGCTTCACCAAGGAGCGGCTGAACTCGACCGTCGAGAAGTCCCTCGCTCCCATCGCCGGCATCCTGCTGATCGTCGGCGCGGGCGGCGGCTTCAAGCAGACCCTGATCGACATCGGCGTCGGGCAGATGATCCTCGACTTCTCGAAGAACTGGTCGATCCCGGCCCTGCTGCTCGCCTGGCTGATCGCCGTCGCGATCCGGCTCGCGACCGGTTCGGCCACGGTGGCGACGATCTCGGCCGCCGGCCTGGTGGCCCCGCTCGCCGAGGGCATGTCGACCGGCGAGGTCTCGCTGCTCGTCCTCGCCGTCGGTGCCGGTTCGCTCTTCTTCAGCCACGTCAACGACGCCGGGTTCTGGCTGGTGAAGGAGTACTTCGGCATGGACGTCGGCCAGACGATCAAGACCTGGTCGGTGATGGAGACGATCATCTCGGTCGTCGGCATCGTGTGCGTGCTGCTGCTGTCGCTGGTGCTGTAGCGGGTCCCGGACCTGCGGAGGGGCCCCGGACGTCGGACGTCCGGGGCCCTTCCGCCGTGCTCAGCCCCGCAGCAGACCCAGGACCTTCACCCCGAGCTCCAGGGCCTCGCCCGGCGAGTCGACCGACTGCTGGAGGTCGACGAAGCAGCCGTCGGCGCCGGTGTCGCGCACGCCGGAGAGCACGCCGGCGATCGTGTCCGCCGTGGCGCCGGGGGCGGGGTTGAAGCGGATCTGCCGGCGCAGCGCGCCCGGGTCCCGGCCCGCCTCCTCGGCGGCGCGCCGGGCCACGTCCCACAGGCCCTCGGCCGCTCCGGGCGGCAGGACGGCGCCGACCCAGCCGGCGGCCCGGCGGCCGACCCGGCGCAGGGCGGCCGGGCTGAAGCCGCCGAGGTAGACGGGCGGTCCGGCGGGCTGGACGGGGCGGAGGCCGACGTACGAGACGGGGATCGTCCAGCGGGGCCCCTCGTGGCCGAACTCCTCCTGCGACCAGATGCCGCCCAGGACGTCGAGGAGTTCGTCGAGGAGGGCGCCGCGCCGGCCGAAGTCGGCGCCGACGGCGGTGTACTCGTCCCGCAGCCAGCCGATGCCGAGACCGACGTCGAGACGCCCGCCGCTGACCTGGTCGAGCGAGGTCAGGGAGCGGGCGAGCAGGGCCGGCGGATACCACGGTCCGTTGAGGGTGCTCATGCCGAGCCGGGCGCGGGAGGTCGCGCCGGCGGCGACGGTGAGCACGGTCAGCGGGTCGAGGAAGGTCTTGTACTGGTGGGGGTACGGGTTCTCCGGCGTGTACCCGGGATAGATGTCGCTGGGGGCGACCGGGGTCAGGGCGCGGTCGCCCACCCAGAACGAGTCGAACCCGGCGTCCTCCGCGTCCCGCGCGAAGGCCGCGATGCGGTCGGCGCGGGCGTGGGTGCCGTACTGGGGCAGTGCGATGCCTATCTCCATGCCCTCATCCTGGACAGCGGGACGGCGCGCGACACGAAGGGCTCGGCGTGTGACGCGCGCCACACGCGTGGAGTCGGACCCGCCGTCAGCCCACCGCGCGCGCCGCGGCCCGGCCCGCCGCGCGGCCCGAGAAGATGCAGCCGCCCAGGAAGGTGCCTTCGAGGGACCGGTAGCCGTGGACCCCGCCGCCGCCGAAGCCCGCCGCCTCCCCCGCCGCGTACAGGCCGTCCAGGGGTTCGCCGCCCTCCGTCAGGACGCGGGAGTCGAGGTCGGTCTCCAGGCCGCCGAGCGACTTCCGGGTGAGGATGTTGAGGCGTACGGCGATCAGCGGGCCCGCCTTCGGGTCGAGGATGCGGTGCGGCGCCGCCGTGCGGATCAGCTTGTCGCCCAGGTACTTGCGGGCTCCCCGGATCGCCGTGACCTGGAGGTCCTTGGTGAAGGGGTTGGCGATCTCGCGGTCGCGGGCGGTGATCTCGCGGCGCAGCGCGGCCTCGTCGATCAGGGGTTCGTCGGTGAGGGCGTTCATGCCGCGGACGAGGGCGGAGAGGTCGTTCTCGACGACGAAGTCGGCGCCGTGGTCCATGAAGGCCCGGACCGGGGCGGGGACGTCGGCGCGGGCGCGGCCGAGGACGTCGCGGACGGACTTGCCGGTGAGGTCGGGGTTCTGTTCGGAGCCGGAGAGCGCGAACTCCTTGCCGATGATGCGCTGGTCGAGGACGAACCAGGTGTGGTCGTGGCCGGTCCGCGTGATGTGTTCGAGGGTGCCGAGGGTGTCGAAGCCCGGGAAGAGCGGCACGGGCAGGCGCTTGCCGGTCGCGTCCAGCCACAGGGAGGACGGGCCGGGCAGGATGCGGATGCCGTGGCGGGCCCAGATGGGGTTCCAGTTCTCGATGCCCTCGGTGTAGTGCCACATCCGGTCGCGGTTGATGTGGTGGGCGCCGGCCTTCTCCGCGATGCCGAGCATCAGTCCGTCGACGTGGGCGGGGACGCCGGAGAGCAGCTTGGCGGGCGGGGTGCCGAGCCGGGCGGGCCACTGCGCGCGGACGAGGTCGTGGTTGCCGCCGATGCCGCCGGAGGTGACGATCACGGCCTGGGCCCGGAGTTCGAAGGCTCCCGTGACCTCGCGGCTCGACGCGGTGCCGCGGTCGGCCGTGGAGGGGGCCAGGATCTCGCCGGAGACCGTGTCGACGGCTCCGGCGGTGCGCGCGAGTCCGGTGACGCGGTGGCGGAAGCGGAGGTCGACGAGGCCGCGGGCGGCGCCCGCGCGGACCGTGCGCTCGAAGGGGGCGACGAGGCCGGGCCCGGTGCCCCAGGTGATGTGGAAGCGGGGCACGGAGTTGCCGTGGCCGTTCGCGTCGTAGCCGCCGCGCTCGGCCCAGCCGACGACGGGGAAGAAGCGCACGCCGCGCGCGTGGAGCCAGGCGCGCTTCTCGCCGGCCGCGAAGTCGACGTACGCCTCGGCCCACTTCCTCGGCCAGTGGTCCTCGGTGCGGTCGAAGCCGGCGGTGCCGAACCAGTCCTGGAGGGCCAGGGCGTGGCTGTCCTTGACGCGCATCCTGCGCTGTTCGGGCGAGTCGACGAGGAACAGCCCGCCGAAGGACCAGTGGGCCTGACCGCCGAGGGACTGCTCGGGTTCCTGGTCGAGCAGGATCACGGTGCGGCCGGCGGCGACCAGCTCGGCGGTGGCGACGAGGCCGGCGAGGCCCGCCCCGATCACGATCACATCAGCGTCGTAGGACATGGACCGCATCTTGGATACACGGATGTATCGAGTCAACCGTCCGCCCGCATCTTCCGGTCTTCCACTTTTCTAATGTTGAGCATTAATATGAACGCATGGCGAGGACGTCGGGACCCGAGACCCGGGAGAAACTGATCCGCGCGGCGGAGGAGCTCTTCGCCGCACAGGGCGTCGACGGCGCACAACTCCGGGACATCGTGGCCCTGGCAGGACAGGCCAACCCCTCCGCGGTCCAGTACCACTTCGGCTCGCGCGCCGGACTTCTCGACGCGGTCATGGCCGGCCGCCAGGCCCGTACGGAACAGGTGCTCGCACCCCTCCTCGACGCCGCCGGCGACGACCTGCGGCAGCTGGTCTCCGCGCTCGTCACCGCCGAGGCCGGTGAGCTGCGCACCGACCGGGGCCGCCGCTGCCTGCGGATCTCCGCGCAGCTCAGCCACGAGAGCGGCGTCCGCACCCGCACCCCCCATCCCACGCTCGCCGGCACCGCCCACTGGCGCCTGATCGAGCGGATCGCGGACCGGCTGGCCGCCGGCGGGCTCCCCGAGCCGCTACTCCTGGAGCGCCTCGACCTGGCGCTGACCGTGGTGGGCGCGGCCATGGCGGACCGGGCCCGGCAGTACCTCGACGGCGCCGAGCCCCTCACGGACGAGCCGCTCTTCCTCGCCGATCTCGTCGAGACCACCACCGCGCTTCTCCGGGCCTCACAGCCCCGGAGCGTCTGAACGACCCCGAAGGGACCCCCTCTCATGAACGACCTCACCGGCAAGACCGTGCTCATCACCGGCGGCGCCCGCGGCCTGGGCGCCGAGGCCGCGAAGCTGGCCGTGGCCGCCGGAGCGAACGTCGTGATCACCGACGTGCTCGACGAGGACGGCAAGGCCACGGCGGAGGCGCTCGGCGAGCGGGCCCGCTTCTTCCACCACGACGTGACCTCCGAGGAGGAGTGGGCGGCGGCCGTCGCCTTCGCCGTGTCGGAGTTCGGCGGGCTGCACGGCCTGGTGAACAACGCGGGCATCTCCACCGGCGCGTTCCTGGAGACCGAGTCCGTCGAGCACTTCCGCAAGGTCCTCGACATCAACCTGACCGGTGTCTTCATCGGCATGAAGGCCGCGATCCCGGCGATGAGGGAGGCCGGCGGCGGCTCGATCGTCAACATCTCCTCGGCCGCGGGTCTGATGGGCCTGGCCCTGACCGCCGGCTACGGCGCCTCCAAGTGGGGCGTGCGCGGCCTGACGAAGATCGGCGCGGTGGAGCTCGGCACGGCGAAGATCCGCGTCAACTCCGTCCACCCCGGCATGACCTACACCCCGATGACCGCCTCCGTCGGCATCGAGCGCGGCGAGGGCAAGTACCCGAACACGCCGATGGGCCGGGTCGGCGAGGCCGACGAGATCGCGGGCGCGGTCGTCTTCCTGCTCTCGGACGCCGCCTCGTACGTGACGGGCGCGGAGCTCGCCGTGGACGGCGGCTGGACGACCGGTCCGACCGTCAAGTACGTCATGGGGCAGTGATTTCATGGGCGCATGAGCGCCTCTGAAGAGATCCTCGACGTCGTCGACGAGCACGACCGGGTGATCGGCCGGGCCCCGCGCGGTGAGGTGTACGCGCGGGGCCTGATCCATCGCTGCGTCTTCGTCCGGGTCCGGGACGCCGAGGGCAGGGTCTTCGTCCACCGCAGGACGGCGACGAAGCTGGTCTTCCCCTCCCGGTACGACATGTTCGTCGGCGGTGTCGTCGGCGCGGGCGAGTCCTACGACGAGGCCGCGCTGCGGGAGGCCGAGGAGGAGCTCGGGGTGTCCGGGCTGCCCCGGCCCGTGCCGGTGCTGCGGTTCCTGTACGACTCCGGGGGCGTGGCCGGGAAGTGGTGGTCGGCGGTCTACGAGGTCCGCTGCGAGCTGCCGGTGCGGCCGCAGGTGGAGGAGGTCGCCTGGCACGGCTTCCTCACGGACGGGGAGCTGGAGGAACGCCTCGGCACCTGGGACTGGGTACCGGACGGGCTCGCCGCGTACGAACTGCTGCGGGGTGCGCACCCGGCGGGGTGATCCACCGGCCGTTAGGGTGCACGGGTGAGCGATTTCGTGCAGAGCCTGCGGCTGTGGTTCGCGCCGCAGCGGATCCGGGACGAGGGCGAGACCCCCGACTACCGCTTCTCCCTCGCCAACGAGCGGACCTTCCTGGCCTGGATCCGGACCGCGCTCGCCCTGGTCGGCGGCGGGTTCGCCGTCGACCAGTTCCTGCCGGACCTGCGCTGGGGCGTACGCGTCGGGCTCGCGCTCGCGCTGCTCGTCGGCGGTGTGCTGTGCGCCCTGCGGGCCGTGAACCACTGGGTGCGCTGCGAGCGGGCGATGCGGCGCGGCGAGGACCTGCCGGTGTCCCGCTTCCCCGCGGTGCTCAGCCTCGCGGTGGCCGCGGTGGCGCTCACGATGGTGGTGCTCGTCGTCTTCGGCCGGGCCGGACGGTGACCGCGCCCGGCGCGGCCCGGGATCCCGGGCTCCAGCCGGAGCGGACCCGGCTCGCGTGGCGGCGGACGACCCTGTCGTGCACGGTCGTCGCGGTGCTCGCCGTGAAGGCGACCGTCAGCGACGAGATCACGGCCAAGGAGCTGACCGGGCTCGCGCTGTCGTCCCTGGTGTGGGTCGCGTTCCTGGCCGTCGCCCACCGGCGGATCCGTTCCCTGGGCGCGGCCCGGCCGCTGCCGCTCTCGCACCGGGGCGCGTTGCTCGCGGCGGGGTGCACGATCGCGCTCGCCGTCTTCGGGGCGGCGGTGATCTGGTGAACCGGTGCTACGGGACGGTGACCACGACCTTGCCGTTCAGACCGCCCGCCGCGTTGGCGCGCTGGGCCTCGGCCGCCTGTTCCAGGGGGAACGACCTGGCCACGCGTACGGTGAGGACGCCCGCGTCGGCCAGGTCCGCGAGTGCCGCGAGGTCCGCGGCGTCGGGGCGGACCCAGAAGTAGCTGCCGCCCAGGGCGAGGACCTCGCCGTCGGCGATCGAGGCCAGCCGGCCCCCGGGGGCGATCAGCCCGGCCGAGAGCTGGAGGAACGGGCCCCCGATGGTGTCGAGGACGGCGTCCACGCCCAGCGGGGCGAGGGCGCGGACCTGGTCGGTGAAGGTCTCCTCGTCGTAGCGGACGGGCTCGGCGCCGAGCTCCGCGACCCGCTCCAGGCCCGCCTCCCTGGCCGCGCCGATGACCCGGCAGCCGAGGTGGCGGGCGATCTGCACGGCCATCGAGCCGACCCCGCCGGCCGCCGCGTGGACGAGGACGGTCTCGCCGGGGCGCACCGCGAGGGCCTTGGGCCGGTGGAGCACCTGGTACGCGGTGAGGCCGGCGAGCGGGAGGGCCGCGGCCTCCTCGAAGTCGAGGGTGCGGGGTTTGCGGGCGAGGGTGCGGACGGGGGCGGCGACGTACTCGGCGAAGGTGCCCCGGGAGAGGAAGTCCTCGCGGACGTACCCCATGACCTCGTCGCCCACGGCGAACTCGGGGACGGACACGCCGAGCCGGACGACGACGCCGGAGACGTCCCAGCCGGGGACGACCGGGAACACCGCGTCCATCATGCCGTCGAGGTATCCGGCCTGGCACTTCCAGTCGACCGGGTTGACGGCGGCCGCCCGCACCTCGACCAGGACCGCGTCCGGTCCGATCTTGGGCTCGGGCAGCTCGCCGTACTCCAGGACCTCGGGGCCGCCGTACCGGCTGTAGCTGATCGCCTTCATACCCCCGACCCTCGGCGCCCCCGGGCCGGCCCGCAAGCCGGGGAGTCAGCCACCGAGCGCCGCCGGCGGCGGGAGCATGGCGCGCGGGTCGCGGCCCGAGGTCCAGAGGCCGATGAGGAAGGCGGTGGCCGCCTCCAGGAGGTCCGCGTGGGCGAGCGGTCCTGCCACGAAGGGGGCGCAGCCCAGGTCGGCCGCCAGGGTGGCTACGAGCGTCAGTGCCTCCTCGTCGTCACCGCACAGGGGGACGGCGACCGGCCCGTCCGCGAAGACGGGCGGGGTGCGGCTCCACACGGCGGGCGTGAGGTGGTTGAAGGCCTTGACCACGCGGGCGCCCGTCGCGGCGGCGAGCGTGCGGGCGGCGCCGGGGCCCTCGCCGGTGGTGAGGACCGGCCCCGGGCCGACCGCGTTGGTGCAGTCGATCAGGATCCGTCCGCCGATCGAGCCGTCGGGGCCGACCGTCCCGAGGGCCGGCAGGACCGCGTCGTACGGCAGTGCCAGCAGGGTCGCCTCGCCGAAGCGGGCCGCCTCGGCGAGGGTGCCCGGCCGGGCGCCGGTGCTCGCGGCGAGCGCGGCGGTGCGGTCCGGGTCCCGGCCTCCGACGAGCACCTCGTGGCCCGCCGCGGCCCATCCGCCGCCGAGCGCCCGCGCCATCGCTCCCGTACCCATTACTCCCACCCGCATGGGGCGTCCTCCCTCACGTACCGTTGTGCGTGCTGTCATGAACGACCGTAGGCGGGGGGCGACTTACCGAATGGTTACCGACCGGATTCTCGCGGACTGCCGGGCGCGGCTCGGCTTCGACCTGCTCGCCCACACCTGGAACGGGGTCGTCCTGTACGCCCTCGCGGACGGGCCGCGCCGTCCCGGCGAGCTGCGGACGGCGATCGGCGGGATCAGCGCGAAGGTGCTGACCGAGACACTGCGGCGCCTCGAGGGGTACGCGCTGGTGGAGCGGCGGGTGTTCGAGGAGGCGCCGCCCCGGGTCGAGTACGGGCTGACCTCGTTGGGGCGTTCGCTGCTCGGGCCGATCGAGGCGCTGGGGCGGTGGTCGGCGGAGTACGGTGACGCGTTCGTGGCGGCGCAGGGGTGGGACGGGGACGAAGCGGGGTGAGCCGCCGAGGACCCCGAGCGCGGGACGAAGCGGGGTGAGCCGCCGCGGACCCCGGGCGCGGGACGAAGCGGGGTGAGAGGTTCCGGGTTTTCACCGGTGGGCGGCGGCTGGCACTCTTCCCCTGTCCAGTCGGGCTCTCATCCGGGGGAATCCCTTTGTCTGCCACCGATCCCTATGTCGTCACGCTCGCTCCGCACGTGCACGCCTTCGTCCAGCCCGACGGCGGCTGGTGCCTGAACAACGCCGGTTTCATCGGCGACGTGGACGAGTCGCTGCTCGTCGACACCGCCGCCACCGAGCGGCGGGCGTTGCTGCTGCGCGAGGCGGTGCTCGCCGAGGGGCTGCCGCTGCCCCGGACCATCGTCTCCACCCACCATCACGGCGACCACACCTACGGCAACGGGGTGTTCCACCCGGAGGCCCGGATCGTGGGGCACGAGAACTGCCGGTCCGAGCAGCTCGCGGCCGGTCACCAGCTCCATCTGCTGTGGCCGCGGACCGACTTCGGGCGCGTCGACATCCTGCCGCCCTCCGTCACGTACAGCGACCGGCTCACGCTGCACGTCGGCGGGATCGAGGTGCGGGTGCTCCACCCGGGGGCCGCGCACACGACGGGCGACTCGATCGTCCATCTCCCCGAGCAGGGCGTCGTGTTCACCGGCGACCTGGTGTTCCAGGGCGGGACGCCGTTCCTGCCGATGGGTTCCCTCGCCGGTTCGCTGCGCGCGCTCGACCTGCTGCGTTCCCTGGACGCGCCGACGGTGGTGCCGGGGCACGGACGGGTGACCGACCCCTCGGCGTACGACATCACGGAGCGGTACCTGCTCTGGGTGCGGGAACTGGCCGTCGAGGGCTACGCGAAGGGGGCGACGCCGCTGGAGACGGCACGGCGCACGGAGCTCGGCGAGTTCGCGAAGTGGCGGGAGAGCGAGCGGCTGGTGGCGAACCTGCACCGGGCGTACGCGGAGCTGGAGGGCCTGCCGGAGGGGTCGCCGCTGGATCCGGTGGCGGTGTTCGGGGACATGGCGGCGATGAACGGCGGGGTTCCGGTGGCCTGTCACGCATAGTGGCGGGGCCCGATCCGAATCGACAGGCATCGCGGGCCGCGAGAGGATGGAAGGACTTGAGGTCCCTCAGGGCCGCCACGGATGGGGTCGGCAGCCGTACGAGGACGGGGCCGGGGCCGTGGACGGCCCTTCCGCTCGCGTCGAAGAGACGCGGATGCCTGTTCGTCGCTGTGCTCCTCCGTGCCTTCAACCTCTCGGCCCGTGCCCGAGGGTGCGGGCCTGCCACCGGAGGGAAGAAAAGTGAACAGGAAAATCCGCTTGGCCGTGTTGGCTCCGCTGACCATCTCCTCACTGCTGCTCGGGTCCGTGGCGCTCACCATGAGCTCGGCGCAGGCAGTGCCGTCGGCCACCTGCACGGTGACGGACAGCAAGACGGCGGGCAAGTTCGACGTCTCGGGCAAGGGCTGGAAGCCCGGGAAGACCGTCTTCCTCGAAGCCAACAACACCCACACCGCGTCCCTGAAGACGAATGCCAACGGCGAGTTCTCGAGCACCGACTTCTTCCCGGCGGGCGCCACGATCACGGCACTCCAGCCCGGCGTTCCCGAGGCCACCTGCGGCACGGCCAAGGACACCGAGCAGAAGGACGCGCAGGAGCAGTACCGGATGGGCTACCGGCAGGGTGTCGCCGACACGAAGGCGGACTGCAAGAAGGACGCGCCCAAGCAGGGCGTGGCCGCGCTGGACCCGAACTACGAGAAGGGCTACAACGCGGGGGCGGCGGCCGTACTGGCGTCCGCGCTCTGCAAGAAGTAGAACCCTGAAGAAGGAGAACGCCTCCGGGAGGCCCGGGTCGGACAGCGGTCCGGCCCGGGCCTGCCTCCTGCCCCGACGGGCACCGTTCACCAGCGGCTCGGCGTCCAGTCCGGACGCACCGCCCGCATCGCCGCCGTGTCGTCCCGGTCCCGGTGGGTGCCGTCGTCCTCCAGCCAGCGGCGGTGGAGCGACTCCAGGGCCTCGCGGTCGAGTTCGACGCCCAGGCCGGGGGCGTCGGAGACCGTGAGGCGGCCCGCGCGGAAGACGGGGCGGGTGGTGACGACGTCCTCCGTCTGCCAGGGGTAGTGGGTGTCGCAGGCGTGGTGGAGCCCGGGCAGGGTGGCGGCCACCTGGGTCATCGCGGCGAGGCTGATGCCCAGGTGGGTGTTGGAGTGCATGGAGAGCCCGACGCCGTACGTCCGGCAGAGCGCGGCCAGTTCGCGGGTGCGGTGGAGTCCGCCCCAGTAGTGGTGGTCGCAGAGGACGATCCGTACCGCGTTCGCCGCGAAGGCCTCCGGGACCTCGTCGAAGGTGGTCACGCACATGTTGGTGGCGAGCGGCACGTCCGTGCGGGCGGCGATCTCGGCCATGGCGGCGGTGCCGCTCGCCGGGTCCTCCAGGTACTCCAGGACGTCCTTCAGCTCGTGGGCGACGGCGAGCGAGGTCTCCACGGACCAGGCGCCGTTGGGGTCGAGACGGAGCGGCCGGCCGGGGAAGGCCTCGGCGAGCGCCCGGATCGCGGCGACCTCCCGAGCGGGCTCGAACACGCCGCCCTTGAGCTTGAAGGAGCGGAAGCCGTACTCCTGGTCGAAGCGGCGGGCCTGGGCGACGACGCCGGCCGGGTCGAGGGCGGCGCCCCAGTCGTCCGTGCCCGCCCACTTGTAGAAGAGGTACGCGCTGTACTCGACCTCGTCCCGGACCTTGCCGCCGAGCAGGGCGTGGACGGGCAGGCCGAGGGTCCTGCCGAGCGCGTCGAGGCAGGCGGTCTCGAAGGCGGAGACGACGGAGAGGCGGAGCTTCTCGGCCGTACGGACCCCGCGCAGGCCGCCCGCGTCGACCCCCGCGTCGAGGGCCTGCCAGGGCCCGCCGCCTGTGTCCGCCGCCAGCGCGAAGAGTCCGTTCACATCCGTGACCGAGCGGCCTGGAAGCGACTCGGCGAGAGGGCGGGCGGCGTCGAGGTACGCGCCGTCGCCGTACGTCTCCCCGAGTCCGCTCACCCCTCCCCTCGTGACCACTTCGACGATGAGCCGGGGCGTGTAGGGCTGATGGACGCCCTGGGTGTTGAGGAGGGGTGGGTCGGAGATGAGGATCGGGGTCAGCCGGACTCCGTCGACGATCAGCTTCGCATCCATATGTGAACTCTATTCAGCCATGCGATCAGCCACCAGGGCGCGGACACGCTTTCCCCGCTCCCCCCTGGACGACATACCGACTGGTCGGTCATCATGAACGCCGACCGAAGCCGATCCGGAGGTACGCACGCATGAGTTCCGCCCCGCCACCAGGACTCGACCCCGAGCAGCTGCGCCGACACCTCGACCGCGAGCGGCCCGGACTGGTGTCCGGCCCCCTCGAAGCCCGGTTGATCGAGGGCGGCCGGTCGAACCTGACGTACGTCGTGACCGACGGCACCGGCCGCTGGGTGGTCCGCCGTCCCCCGCTCGGCCACGTCCTCGCCACCGCCCACGACATGCGGCGCGAACACCGCGTCATCAGCGCCCTGCACGCGACGGACGTGCCCGTCCCCGGGACGGTCCTGCTCTGCGAGGACGAGTCGGTGCTCGGCGCGCCCTTCTACGTCATGGAGTTCGTCGACGGGACGCCGTACCGCTCGGCCCTCCAGCTCGCCCCGCTCGGCCCCGAGCGCACCCGGGCCGCCCTCCTCGGCCTCGTCGACACGCTCGTCGACCTGCACGCCGTCGACCCGGAGACCGTCGGGCTCGGCGACTTCGGGCGCCCCGAGGGCTTCCTCGACCGGCAGCTGCGCCGCTGGGGCAAGCAGCTCGACGCCTCCCGCGGCCGCGAGCTGCCGGGAATCGAGGAGCTGCACGCGGCCCTCGGGCGCGCGCTGCCCGCCTCTCCCCCGCCCACCGTCATCCACGGCGACTACCGGCTCGACAACGTCCTCGTCGGCGAGGACGACCGGATCCGGGCCGTCCTGGACTGGGAGATGTCCACGCTCGGCGACCCGCTCACCGACCTCGGCCTGCTCGTCATGTACAGCACGCCGCTCGACCTGCCGAACTCCCCCATCTCCACGACCGCCACGGCCCCGGGGCACCCGAGCGCCGCCGAACTGGTCGAGCGCTACGCGGCCCGCTCGGGCCGCGACACCTCGGCCCTCGCCTGGTACACGGCCTTCGCCTGGTTCAAGCTCGCCGTGATCCTGGAGGGCATCCACTACCGGTGGACCCTCGGGCAGACCGTCGGCGCGGGCTTCGACCGCATCGGCGAACTCGTCCCCGTCTTCATCGAGCACGGCCTGACCACCCTTCAGGAGGGCTGAACACCATGGACTTCGCCTACGACGCCCGCACCGAGGAACTGCGCGCGAAGCTCCTCGCCTTCATGGACCAGCACGTCTACCCGGCCGAGGCCGTCGCCGAGGAGCAGCGCGCCCTGCTCGCCTCGCCGTGGGACACCCCGCCGGTGGTGGAGGAGCTCAAGGCCGAGGCCAGGCGGCAGGGCCTCTGGAACCTCTTCCTTCCCGACGCCGAGTACGGGGCGGGGCTCACCAACCTCCAGTACGCGCCGCTCGCCGAGATCACCGGACGCAGCCCGCACCTCGCCCCGACCGCCCTCAACTGCGCCGCCCCGGACACCGGGAACATGGAGCTGCTCGCCGAGTTCGGCGACGAGGCGCAGAAGAAGCAGTGGCTGGAGCCGCTCCTCACCGGTGAGATCCGCTCGGCCTTCGCGATGACCGAGCCCGAGGTCGCCTCCTCCGACGCGACGAACATCGAGACCCGGATCCGGCGGGACGGCGACGCGTACGTCGTCGACGGACGCAAGTGGTACATCTCCGGGGCGATGAACCCCGACTGCGCGGTCTTCATCGTCATGGGCAAGACCGACCCCGACGGGACGGACCCGCGCCGCCAGCAGTCGATGATCCTCGTGCCGCGCGACACCCCCGGCGTCGAGATCCGGCGCGCCATGCGGGTGTACGGGTACGAGGACCACTACCACGGCGGCCACGCCGAGGTGATCTTCGACGGGGTCCGGGTCCCGGCGGCGAACATCGTCGGCGAGGAGGGCGGCGGCTTCGCTATCGCCCAGGCCCGGCTCGGCCCCGGCCGCATCCACCACTGCATGCGGCTCATCGGCATGGCGGAGCGGGCGGTCGAGCTCATGTGCCGGCGCGCCGTCTCGCGTACCGCCTTCGGCAAGACGCTGGCCCAGCAGGGTGTCGTGCAGAACTGGATCGCCGACGCACGGGTGACGATCGAGCAGCTGCGGCTCCTCGTCCTCAAGACGGCCTGGCTCATGGACACCGTCGGCAACCGGGGCGCGCACACCGAGATCCAGGCCATCAAGATCGCGACCCCGCGCGCGGTGGTCGACATCATCGACAAGGCCGTGCAGGCCCACGGGGCGGGCGGCGTCTCGCAGGACTTCCCGCTGGCCGAACTGTGGGCGGCGGCACGGACGCTGAAGCTTGCGGACGGGCCGGACGAGGTGCACCAGCGGTCGCTGGCGCGACGGGAGCTGAAGAAGTACCTGTAGGGCCGGTCAGGGACGGAGGGCCCGCAGCAGGAGGTCGGCGAGGTGGTCGGCGACCTGCTGCGGGGTCAGCGGGCCGTCCGGGCGGTACCAGGTGGACAGGTGGTGCACCGAGCCGAAGTGGTAGTCGACGACGAGGTCGGCGGGGGTCGCGACGGAGAACACCCCGGCCCGCTGGCCCTCTTCGACCAGAGCCCGGAAGCGCTCGTGGTAGCGGCGCCGCTCGGACCGCACCTGCTTGTTCTTCTCCGGGCTCAGGTGGTGCATGGAGCGGAAGAAGATGGCGGCGTCGTCGAGGTTCTCGATGGTGGTGACCACGACGTCGGCGGCGGCGTCACGCAGCCGGTCCTCGATGGGGGCGTCGGCGTCCGCGTAGGCGTCGAGCCGCTCCTGCTGGAGGCGCAGGACCCGGGAGTAGACCTCCTGGAGGAGGTCCTCCTTGGAACCGAAGTAGTGGTAGAGCGCGCCCTTCGTGACCCCCGCGGCCTCGACGATCTCCTGGACGGAGGTGCGGTCGTACCCCCGCTCGGCGAAGAGCCGGGTGGCGGCGGCGAGGAGTCGCTGGGGGACGGGGGCGCCGCTCCCGTCCGTCGTCCTGGCCATGCTCCGCCGCCTTCCTCGCTGATCGTTTTCGGTCACGGGAACGCGTTCCCGCCCGTAGATCTTCCCATCCGCCGGGGCCTACGGCCGACCGGTGCCCGTCTCCCAGGTCCGCTGGACGTGGTTCATCGTGGTGAGCCACCTCTCGGGGTCGGTGGCGCGATTGCGGTAGTAGCCGGCGACCTCGGGGTGGGGCAGGACGAGGAAACGGTCGGCCGCGATGGCGTCGACGAGGGCGTCGGCGACGTCCTCGGGCTCGATGGCGGTGGGGGCGAGGACGAGCTCGCCGGCGGATCCGGCCGCGGTGAGCATGTCCGTACGGACCCCCTGCGGGCAGATGGCGTGGACCTTCAGGCCGCGGTGGCGGTAGGTGAGGGAGAGCCACTCGGCGAAGGCGTACGCGCCGTGCTTGGAGACGCTGTACGGCGCCGCGCCGATCATGGTGAGCAGTCCGGCGGCGGAGACGGTGGAGACGAAACGGCCGCTGCCGCGCTCCAGCCACTCCGGGAGGAGGGCGCGGGCCGCGCGGACGTGGGCCATGACGTTGACGTCCCAGGCGGCGGCCCAGACGTCCTCGTCGGCGAAGGCGTCGCCGGGCGAGGACAGTCCGGCGTTGGCGCACCAGACATCGACGGTGCCGCCGAGGGCCTCGCGGGCCTCGTCGACGACGGCGGAGGCGTCGCCGGGGACGGCGACGGCGCCGATCTCCTCGGCGACGGCCTTGGTGCGCCCGGGATCGAGGTCGTTGACGACGACCCGCGCGCCCTCGGCCGCGAAGCGGCGGGCGAGGGCGGCGCCGATGCCGCCGCCCGCGCCGGTGACGACGACACCGGCGCCCTGGAGCTCGTTCGTGCCCGCGGTCATGGACCCACCTCCCGCTGTGACGGCGCGGTGTGCCACCGCGCCCCGAAGACCGGCACAGACTAACCGGTCGGTATGGAGTGGCGGAAGACCCGTTCCGCACGCCTCGTTCCCCGCGGCGGTCAGGAGCGCTAGCGTGCGTGCCCTTGTCACCGACGAGGAGGTCCCGCATGAGCCTGTCGCGACGGAGTCTGCTGGCTGCCGGAGGCGCCCTCGGGGCGGCGACGGCCACCGCCGCCGCGTCCCCCGCGTCCCCCGCGCCCGGTCACGGTCGTATGCGGACCGGCTTCGAGCGGCTCGCGGCCGACGGGTACGCGCTCCTCGCGGGCGAACGGGTCGGCGTCGTCACCAACCCGACCGGCGTGACCCCGGACGCGCGCCACATCGTGGACGTGATGCACGCCGACGAGCGGGTGGACCTGGTCGCCGTCTTCGGGCCCGAGCACGGCTTCCGCGGCACCGCCCAGGCGGGCGGCTCGGAGGGACGGTACGACGACCCGGCGACCGGGCTGCCGGTCTACGACACGTACCTGAAGAGCGGGCAGCCGCTGGCGGACGTCTTCACCGCCTCCGGGGTGGACACGGTCGTCTTCGACATCCAGGACGCCGGCGCCCGCTTCTACACGTACATCTGGACGCTGTACGACTGCATGGCGGCCGCCGCCCTCGCCGGGAAGCGGTTCGTGGTCCTGGACCGGCCGAACCCGGTGACCGGGCGGGCGGCGCTCGGGCCCGTCCTGGACCGGGCGTTCGCGACGTTCGTCGGGCGGGAGCCGATCGCGCAGGCGCACGGCATGACGGTCGCCGAGCTGGCCGGGCTCTTCGACGGCGAGTTCCTGGCGAAGCCCGTCGCCGTGGAGACCGTGCGCATGACGGGGTGGCGGCGGTCGGAGTTCTTCGACGCGACCGGGCTGCCGTGGGTGCCGCCCAGTCCGAACATGCCCACGGCGGACACCGCGCTCGTCTACTCCGGCACGTGCCTCTTCGAGGGCACGAACCTCTCCGAGGGGCGGGGCACCACCCGCCCCTTCGAACTCCTCGGCGCCGAGGGGATCGACCGGCGGTGGGCCGAGGCGGCGAACGCCCTCGGCCTGCCCGGAATCCGGTTCCGCGAGGCGTACTTCGCCCCGACCTTCTCCAAGTTCCAGGGGAAGACGGTCGGCGGGGTGCAGCTGCACGTCCACGACCGCGAGTCCTTCGACCCGGTGCGCACCGGGATCGGGCTCCTGGTCACCGCCCGGAGCTCCTGGTCCGGTTTCGCGTGGCGGGCGGACAACTGGATCGACAAGCTGACCGGTTCGACGCGGGTGCGGACCCTGATCGACGCGGGCGCGGACGTGGACGAGGTCGTCGGGGCGTGGCAGACGGACCTGGCGGCCTTCCGGGCCGTGCGGGAGGAGTATCTGATCTACCGGTGAGGGGGCCTCTGTCCGATCCACCGGTGAGGGGGCGGGGCCTCTGTCCGATCCACCGGTGAGGGGGCGGGGCCTCTGTCCGATCCACCGGTGAGGGGGCGGGGCCTCTGTCCGATCCACCGGTGAGGGGGCGGGGCCTCTGTCCGATCCACCGGTGAGGGGGCGGGGCCTCTGTCCGATCCACCGGTGACGGGGGTTGACCCCCGTACGACACGGGGGCCGGCGGGATGTCCCCCCGGCGTCCCGCCAGGCGACGCTTGCCCCATGAACCTTTCCTTACGACGCCGTCGTCTGCCGCTCGTCGGGCTCCTCCTCGCCGCCTGTCTGGGCTCCCTGGCGCCCGCCGCGGGCGCCGCCACCGCCCCGGCCGGCACCGATCCCGCACGCGAACTCGCCCGCTCCGCCCGGCCCCTGACCGATCTGCGCCCGCTGGACCGGATGATCGGCTCGGCCGAGGTCGTCGGCATCGGCGAGGCCACCCACAGCTCGGCGGACTTCTTCACCGCGAAGCACCGGATCTTCGAGCACCTCGTGGAGTCCCAGGGGTTCACCACCTTCGCCCTGGAGGCCCCCTGGTCCACCGGGCTCCTCGTCGACGAGTGGGTCCGCACCGGCCGGGGCGACATCCGGGAGATCATGCGGGACGAGTTCCAGGAGTCGTACCGCCTCTGGAACACCGAGGAGTACCTCGACCTCTTCCGGTGGATGCGGAGGTACAACCAGCTCCACCCCGAGCGACCGGTCCACTTCATGGGCAACGACCTCGGATACGCCGGACCGAACCTCTTCGACGCCGTGACCTCGTACGTCGCCCGCGTCCACCCGCGACTCCTCCCCCGCTTCCGGGAGCTGTACCGGGACTCGCGGCCCACGGGCGAGGTGGAGGCCTGGATGAAGGGGTACGTGGACAGGCCGCTCGCCGAGCGACGGCGGATGGCCGGCGACGTGAACCGCGCCCTCGCCCTCCTGGAGCGGCAGAGGCCCGGCAAGGGCCCGGGTGCCCGGGAGGCCCACCTCTGGGCCGTGCAGCACGCGCGCGCGATCACCCAGGTCGGAACCGAGTACGCCCACGACATGGCGACGCCTGAGGGGGTCGCGGCGGCGATGCTCTACCGCGACCGGATCATGGCGGAGAACACCGTGTGGTGGCAGCGGGCGACCGGCGATCGCATGGTGCTCTCCGCGCACAACGGGCACGTGGGGTACGAGACGGCGAAGCCGGACCAGTACCCGCGGACCCAGGGCGCGTTCCTGCGGGACGCCCTCGGCCGGGACTACGTCACCGTGGGCACCTCCTTCGGACAGGGCTCCTTCAACGCGCACGACACCACGGCGCCCGGCGAGCCGCTCCGGGCCTTCACCGTCGCCCCGCTCGGCCCCGGCAGCAGCGCCGACACCCTGGACCGGGTCGCGTCCGGCCCCTTCTACCTGGACCTGAGGCGCACGACTCCGGCGGCCCGCGAGTGGCTGGGCATGCCCCGGCCGGCCCGGCACATCGGCACGGCGTTCCCCTGGGAGGGCGACGTCGCGTCCGTGCGGTACTCCACCGCGTACGACCTGCTGATCCACTTCCCCCGGATCTCGGCGGCACGGCTGCGCTGACGGGCCGTCGCACGTCTGGAGGGGGGCGTGCGCGGGCATGCTGGCCAAGGAGCCGCCGCCCGCGCACGGGGCGCACTCGGCGTCGCGGCCCCCTCGACGTGGAGGGACGGTATGGCCGTGACCGGGATGAGTGTGGAGCCGTACCGGGAGATCACCTTCGACAAGGACGGCGACGGGCCGCCGGGCCAGGCCTCGGAACTCGCCGCGCTCGCCCGGCGGGGCGTCCGTGACCTGGTGGTGTTCGCGCACGGGTGGAACAGCTCCCCGTCCGGCGCCACCCGCCTGTGCTCCGACTTCTTCGCGCCCTTCCCCGAGCTGCTCGCGCCCGGGGTGGAGGCGGGGTACGCGGGGGTGATCTGGCCCTCGATGATGTTCTCGGGCGAGCCGGTGCCCGACTTCCGGGCCCTCGTGACCGTCCTCCCGGAGAAGGAGCCGGTCATCGGGCGGCTCACGGAGCTGCTCGCGGCGGCGCCGGACTCCGAGGCGGCGTTCGCCGAGTTCGGGGCGCTGCTGCGGGAGCTGACGGACGTGGACGCGGAGTGCGTGGCGGTCCCGGAGGCGGTGCCGGAGTTCCTCGTCGCGGACCCGCTGGCGGTCTGCGCGCGGTTCACCGAGGCCCTGGAGGACGCGGGCGAGGCCCCGGCGGAGGCCCCGGTCGAGGTCCCGGGGGAGGCCCCGGGGGAGGCCTTCGGCGGGGGCCTGAAGAAGTACTGGAAGGGCGCCAAAGAGGTGCTGCGCCAGGCCACGTACTACGTGATGAAGCAGCGGGCCGGGCGGGTCGGCGAGCACGGGCTCGGGCCGCTCCTCGGCGAGGTCGCGCGCGCCGCGCCCGGGCTCCGCGTCCACCTGGTGGGCCACAGCATGGGCGCCCGGCTCGTGGCGTACGCGCTGCGGGGGCTGCCCGCCGGGGCGCGGCCGGTCACCTCCGTGACGCTGCTCCAGGGCGCCTTCTCGCACTACGCGTTCGCCGCGCGCCTGCCGCACGCCCCGGGTAGGTCCGGCTCGTTGCGGGACCTCCAGGAGCGGGTCCGGGGGCCGGTGGTGGCCTGCTACTCGCGGCACGACACGGCGCTCGGGGTGATGTACCCGCTGGCGTCCCGGCTGGCGAACGACTCAGAGTCGCTGGCCGGCACAGCGGCGGAGCTGCTGGGGACGGACGATCCGCGCTGGGGCGCGATCGGTCACGACGGCGTGCAGGCGGTGCCGGGTGCCGTGCGACTGAGCCTCGCGGAGGCCCTGCGCGCGGGGGTGCCGGGCTCGGGGTGCGTGAGCGTGGACGCGGCCGAGGTGGTCCGCTCACACAGCGACATCCGGCGGCGCGAGCTGGCCGAGGTCGTGGTCTCGGTCTCCCGGACGGGCCGGTAGGAGGCGCGCCGGGCCGCACCGAACCCCACCGGACGCCCTGGTTCCGGTGGGTGACGGGCGTCGCTTCGACCCCGTTGATGGCTCCCATCGGAATTTCGATGGAACACCGCGGGGCTCCCGTTCGTCCCTCTGATAGCGCGGAAGGACCAGCGGCGGAGGTGGCGAGGTATGGCCGGTTTCCGGAGTCTCGCGAGACAGGTGCGCGATCCGGGGTGCGACACGGCACTGCGCAGGTACTCACTGCGCAAGTGCCTGGAGAGGTTCGCGCCCTACGGGCACCGCGCGACCTGGGACCATCTGTGCCGCAGGCACAGGTTCGGTCCCGAGGACCGGGAGCTCGACCCGGGGCGGCTGGTGGCCGCACTCGACGAGTTGGAGGAGGCGCGGGCCGTGTGGCTCGCGTACGAGGAGCGGTTCGCGGCCCGGCGCCGGCGCGAGAAGCACGAGGGGCTGCGCGGGCTCGGCGCCCTCGACGACTGGCACCGGCGCGTCTGGGGCGGGAACGGCGTGGTCCGCTGCGGCGACCCGTCGGTGCACCCCTCGGACCCGCTGCCCGAGGTGCTGCGGCGGCTGATCGGCGCCCTGGAGCAGGGGCCGGGCGAGGCGTGTCCGGTGTGCACGGGGCCGCGGATCGAGTGGGCCGGGCCCGGTGACGCGTACGAGCCGTGGCTGGGTCCGGTGTGCGGGGACTGCGGGGTGGGCGTCCCGCGGGCGGTGCTGACCTCCGGGGCGCTGGCCCGGGCGCGTGGGGAGCGGCGCACGCCGCTGGTCTCGGCGGCGTGAGGCGCGGGACGCCCGCCGTGCTCCAGGTGTGCCTCAACGGCTCGCGGGGGCCGGCGGAATCGGCGGCGGTCCCGACGTCGCCGGAGTCCCTGGCGGAGTCCGCGGCGCGGGCGGTGGCGACGGGTGCCCGGGAGGTGCGGGTGCATCCCCGGACGCCGTGCGGCCGCACGTCGCTCTCGCCCCGGGTGCTCGCGCCGGTCCTGACGGAGATCCGGTCGGCGCTCGACGCCCCGGTGCGGGTCACCACGGCGGCGTCGGCCGAGCCCGACCCGGGCCGCAGGGCGGAGCGGATCCGCTCCTGGACGGTGCTCCCCGACCTGGTGACGGTCGACTGGCACGAGCCGGGCGCCGAGCAGGTGGCGGCCGCGCTCCTGGAGCGCGGAGTCGGTGTCGAGGCGGCGCTGTGGTCCGGCACGGACGGCCCCGGCCGGTTCGCGCGCTCCCCGCTCGCGCCGGCGGTGCGGCGGGTCCTCGCGAAGGTCACGGGACCGGACGACGCGCCGGAGCCCGCCGGCCCCGAGGCGGGGGCCCTCGCCCTGCTGGCGGCGCTCGGCGTCCCGGCGGCGGGGGTGCCGGTGCTGCTCCACGGCGAGGGGGCCGGCGTCTGGCCGGTGCTGCGGCTCGCCCGGCGGCTGGGCGCCGATGCCCGGATCGGCCTGGAGGACACGCTGTGCCTGCCGGACGGCACGCGGGCGCGCTCCAACGCCGAACTGGTGGCGGCGGCCCTGGCGTACTAGCTGGTGGCGGCGGCTCTGGCGTACTAGCTGGTGGCGGCGGCTCTGGCGTACTAGGAGGTCTCCTCCGTCGCCGGGCGGCTCACGGGGAGGAGGCGGGAGCCCGCCATGCGCTCGCCGAAGCGGTCGTCGGGGTTGGACAGGACGCAGGTCTCCAGGGAGAGGCAGCCGCAGCCGATGCAGTCCGTCAGGTGGTCGCGGAGCCGCCCGAGCTGCTTGATGCGCTCGTCGAGTTCGGTGCGCCAGGCCCCGGAGAGCCGGGCCCAGTCCTCGTTCGTGGGCGTGCGCTCCTCGGGGAGCTGGGCCAGTGCCTCGCGGATGGTGGCCAGGGGGATCCCGACGCGCTGCGCGGCCCGGACGAAGGCGACCCTGCGGAGCGTGTCGCGGCCGTAGCGGCGCTGGTTGCCGCTGGTGCGGCGGCTGCTGATGAGCCCCTTCGCCTCGTAGAAGTGCAGGGCGGAGACGGCGGCCCCGCTCCGGGCGGAGAGCTGGCCGACGGTGAGTTCGTGGATCTTCTCTGGAATCTGCGGCACCCGGGGAACCCTACTGGTCCCTCGTCGGCGGCCGTTGACAGCGGACCCCGCACCCCACATGCTGAGCAAGCGCTTAGATACCGACCATCAGGTATGTCGTACGAGAAGGGACGAGGGAACATGGCCGAGCCGAGGATCTTCACCTCCGCCGAGGAGCTGCGCGCGGGGGTCGGCGAACAGCTGGGGCACAGCGACTGGGTGGAGATCGACCAGAAGCGGATCGATCTCTTCGCGGAGGCGACCGGGGACCACCAGTGGATCCACGTGGACCCGGAGCGCGCCGCCGCCGGCCCGTTCGGCTCGACGATCGCGCACGGCTACCTGACGCTGTCGCTGCTGCCGCTGTTCGTCCCGCAGGTGCTGCGCGTCGAGGGCATGAAGATGGGCCTCAACTACGGGACGGAGAAGGTGCGTTTCCCCGCGCCCGTCCCGGTCGGCTCGCGGCTGCGCGCCACCGCCGTCCTGACGAAGGTCGAGGAGGCGGGCGGCGGCGTACAGGTGACGGCGGCGGTGACCGTGGAGCGCGAGGGCTCGGAGAAGCCGGTCTGCGTCGCCGAGTCGGTCTCGCGCTACTACTTCTGAGCGCCGGCCATCCGCAGGACGAGGTCGGCGTAGAGCGCGCCGACCTCGTCGGCCGTGCGGCGGCCCTGCGTGTTGAACCAGCGCGAGACGTCGATGCAGAGGGAGAGCACGGCGACCGTGGTGCCGGGCACGTCCGACACCTCGAACTCGCCCGCCGCGACACCCTCGTTGATGATGCGCCGGATCACGGCCTCGGACTCGCGGCGCAGCTCGACGATCTCGGCGCGGTGCTCGGGGCCGAGCGCGTCGAGCTCGTACTGGACGACGCGCGCGGTCGTGTGGCGCTCGGCGTGCCAGCGGACGAAGGAGCGCACGGCGTCGGCGAGCCGCTCAGCGGCGGTACCGTCCCCGTCGGCCGCGGCCCGGAGGATCTCCAGGGCCCTGTCGTGACCGATGCGGCTGATCCGGTGGAGCAGCTCTTCCTTGGTCTTGTAGTGGATGTAGAGCGCCGCGGGGCTCATCCCGGCGCGGCCCGCGATGTCCCGGGTGGTGGTGGCGTGGTAGCCGCGCTCGGCGAACGCCTCGACGGCGGCCACGAGCAGCCGCCGGGCCGCCTCGGGCGTGACCTCGCCCCAGGGCATGTCCTCGCCCCTGGGCGTCTCCTCCGCCGCGCTCATCCCACACTCCTTCTCGGACCCCGTCAGGACGAACACCATACAACGAGGGTGAGCAAGCGCTTAGATCTTCTCGGCCGTCGAGATCCCGGCCTCAGAGCTTCTGGAAGGGGTCGTGCTCGGCGAGGAGCTTCTCCAGGCGGGCCTGGTCGACCCGGCTGACGATCTGGCCGGCCTCCTGACGGTCGCGGACGACCTTGGCGAGGGTGAAGGCCGAGGTCGTGAGGTAGAGGACCGAGACGGCGAGGAAGGCCCGCACCCAGGCGCTGGCGTCGAGCTGGTAGACGCCGATGGCCACGGCGGCGATCGCGATCCCGAAGGAGAGGACGGCCTGCATGTAGTAGGCGGCGGTGTTCTGCTGCTTGACCGGTGTGTCGCTCATGCCGCACAGCATCGGACGGATGTGGCCGGTGCCACATCCGTCCGCGTACTCATCGAGGTACTCAGAAGGCCGAGACCCCCGTCAGCGCCCGGCCGATGATGAGCTTCTGGATCTGGCTGGTGCCCTCGTAGAGGGTCATGACACGGGCGTCGCGCACCAGCTTCCCGACCGGGTACTCGTCGATGTAGCCGTAGCCTCCGAAGACCTGGAGGGCGTTGTTCGCGGCGCGTACGGCGGCCTCGGAGGCGTACAGCTTGGCCTTGGAGGCGGCGGTGGCGAAGTCCTGGCCCCGGTCGATCAGGTCGGCGACCCGCCAGGTGAGCAGCCGGGCGGCGTCCACGTCGACGGCGATGTCGCTGAGGAGCTCCTGGACCAGCTGGTAGGAGGCGATGGGCTTTCCGAACTGCTCGCGCTCCCCCGCGTACCGCACGGCGGCGTCGAGGGCCGCCTGAGCGATGCCGACGCAGCCGGCGGCGACCGACATGCGCCCCTTGGCGAGGGCGGACATGGCGACGGCGAAGCCCTTGCCCTCGGGGCCGAGCAGGGCGGCGGCCGGGACGCGGACGTCCTCCAGGACCAGTTCGGCGGTGGCCTGGCCGCGCAGGCCGAGCTTGCCGTGGACGGGGCGGCGGGTGAGGCCGGGGGTGTCGGTGGGGACGAGGAAGGCGGAGACGCCCTTGTGGCCGGGGGTGTCGTTCGTGCGGGCGAAGAGCAGCACGACATCGGCCCAGGTGCCGTTGGTGATGAACATCTTGCTGCCGTTGACGACGTACGCGTCGCCGTCCCGCACGGCATGGGTGGCCAGGTTCCCCGCGTCGGAGCCGGTGCCGGGCTCGGTGAGGCCGAAGCAGCCGAGGGCCTCGCCGGACGCGAGCCGGGGCAGCCACTCCCGCTTCTGCTCCTCGTCGCCCCAGGCGGCGACGGTCTTGGCGACCAGACCGAGGGAGACGGAGACGATGCCGCGCACGGAGGAGTCGCCGCGGCCCAGCTCCTCGGTGACGAGGCAGTACGCGAGGTGGTCGCCGCCCGAACCGCCGTACTCCTCCGGGATCGTGAGCCCGAGGAAGCCGACGGCGCCCAGCTTCTTCACGATGCCCCGGTCCACCTCCTCGGCGCGGTCCCACGCGACGGCGTGCGGGGTGACCTCGCGTGCGACGAAGTCCTCGGCGAGCCGACGTACGGCCTCCTGCTCCTCGCTCAGTTCCAGATTCATGCGGTGCCACCCCACTCGACCATTTAATTACCACTGCTAGTTTTTTCCTGGCGGGCCTACTATGTGCGCCATGGCCCGACCGCGCAAGCCCCTGCTCAGCCGAGACCGCATCGTCGAGACGGCGGGCGCGCTCGTGGACGCGGAGGGCCTCGCGGCACTCTCCACCCGGCGGCTCGCCGCAGAACTCGGGGTCAGCGGGCCCTCGCTCTACAACCACTTCCGCACGAAGGACGAGATCCTCGACGCGATCGCGGACGCGGTGAGCGCGAAGATCGACCTGTCGATGTTCGCGGAGGACGACGGCCGGGACTGGCGGACCGCCCTGCACGACTGGGCGGTCTCCTACCGCGCCGCCCTCGCCGACCACCCGCACATCGTCCCCGTCCTCGCCCAGGGCCCCGGCCGCCGGCCGGCCGGCCTGAAGGTCGCCGACGCCGTCTTCGGCGCGATGGTCCGCGCGGGCTGGCCCCCGTCCCAGGCCACCTCCATCGGCGCGCTGATGCGGTACTTCATCACCGGCTCCGCCCTAGGCTCCTTCGCCCGGGGCTTCGTCGACGACGAGACGGCCTACGACCCGGCCGACTACCCCCACCTCGGCCGGGCCCACCTCCTCGCCGAACACGGCCAGAAGGTCGACGAGGGCGCCTTCGAGACGGGCCTGCGGGCGCTGCTCGACGGGTTGCGGCTCCAGTACGAGGCGCTCCCGGCCCACCCCCGCGCACCTCACACTTCGGCCCCCACCGAAGCGTGAGTGCGGCAGTCTTGGGCCATGGCAGCCAGTGATCTCGCCGCGCTCGCGGCACTCTTCGCGGACGAGAGCCGCGCCGCGTTCCTTCTCGCCCTGCTCGACGGCCGGGCCTGGACCGCCGGGGAACTCGCCCGGCACGCCGGGGTGGCACCGTCCACCGCCAGCGAGCACCTCGGAAAGCTCGTCGCGGGCGGGGTGCTCGCGGAGGAACGCCAGGGCCGACACCGGTACGTCCGCCTCGCCGACACCGGCATCGCCCACCTCGTCGAGGACCTCGCCGCCCGGTCCGAGCCCGAGGTGCCCCCGGCTCCGCGCTCGCTGCGGGCCGCGAGCGCCGGGCAGGCGATGGCGCGCGGCCGGACCTGCTACGACCACCTCGCGGGACGGCTCGGCATCGCGATCACCGACGCGATGACGGACCGCGGACTGCTGCGCCAGGACACCGGGTTCGCGCTCACGGACCGGGGCCTGGCCTGGTTCGACGAGCAGGGCATCACCTTCGTACGAAAGGGACGGCGGCCCGTCGCGCGCGGCTGCCTGGACTGGACCGAGCGCCGCCCGCACCTCGCGGGGCTCGCGGGCGCCGCGCTGTGCCGGCACGCGCTCGACGCCGGATGGTGCGTACGGATCGGGTCCGAGCGGGCGGTGAAGGTGACACCGGAGGGCGAGAACGCCCTGCGGACGGGCCTGGGCATCGCTCCGGAGACGCTGCGCTGAGCGGGAGGGGCGGGGGCGGCCCGGGGTGGGGTGGACGGCCCAAGGCGGGGTGGACGGCCCAAGGCGGGGTGGACGACCCAGGGCGCCTGCCGCGCCCATCGCGCCCATCGCGCCCGCTCGATATTGCGGTGAGCGCCGAAGGGTTCGCGCCCTACGGTCGAGTCATGCAGAAGCAACCCTCCCGGCTCGCGGTCGTCGCCGCCGGTGTCACCGTCGTCCTGTGGGCCTCCGCCTTCGTCTCCATCCGCAGCGCCGGGGCCGCCTACTCCCCCGGCGCGCTCGCGCTCGGCCGGCTGCTCGCCGGATCGCTGGTCCTCGGGGCCGTGCTGCTGATACGGCGGGAGGGGCTGCCGCCGCGGGCGGCCTGGCCGGGGATCGTGGTCTCGGGCCTGCTGTGGTTCGGGGTGTACATGGTGGTCCTGAACTGGGGCGAGCAGGAGGTCGACGCGGGCACGGCGGCGATGGTCGTGAACATCGGACCGATCCTGATCGCCCTGCTCGGCGCCCGGTTCCTCAAGGAGTCGCTGCCGCCCCGGCTGCTCGCCGGCATGGCGGTCTCCTTCGCGGGCGCGGTGACCGTCGGCCTGTCGATGTCCGGCGGCGCCTCCGGCGGGCACGCCTCGGTGCTCGGGGTGGTCCTCTGCCTGCTCGCGGCGATCGCGTACGCGGGCGGGGTCGTCGCCCAGAAGCCTGCGCTCGCGCACGGCAGCGCGCTCCAGGTGACGACCTTCGGGTGCCTGGTGGGGGCGGCGGCCTGTCTGCCGTTCGCCGGACAGCTCGTCGAGGAGGCCGGACGGGCCCCGCTGTCGGCGACCCTGAACATGGTCTACCTGGGGATCTTCCCGACCGCGCTCGCCTTCACGACCTGGGCCTACGCCCTGGCCCGCACGACGGCGGGACGGATGGGCGCCACGACGTACGCGGTGCCCGCCCTCGTGGTGCTCCTCGCGTGGGGGTTCCTGGGCGAGCTGCCGGGTGCGCTCACCCTCGCCGGGGGTGCGCTGTGCCTCGCGGGCGTGGCCGTATCCCGCTCCCGGGCACGGGCTTCCGTGACCGCCGGAACGGCTGAATCCACCTGACAGGTCATACCCCCGGTTCCGGTCAGTTCGCGGGCGGCCCGGGCGGGCCCGGCGCCCGCGACCTGGGAGGAAGACGCGTGTCAAGCCCCAGTTCCGGCCGGAGCGACGAGAAGCCACGTTTCGCCGTCCTCCGGCCGGATAGTTTCGAGTCGGTCACAGGCGCGGGCCGGAAGATAACGCTCCGGCACCTTCTCGCGAGTCCACGGGGGAGCTCATGGCGATTCAGCAGCGGGCGGAACGCACGAGACAGGAGATCCTGTCGTCGGCCGCGAGGGTGTTCGACAGGGTCGGTTACGAGCGGGCCTCCCTGGCCCGGATCGCCGGCGAGGCGCGCGTGACGACCGGCGCCCTGGTCTTCCACTTCGCGACCAAGTCGGACCTGGCGACCGCGGTGCGCGGGCGGGCCCGCGCGGTCACCCGGATCACGGTCGAATCGGCCTGCTTGTCCACCGAGGGGGTGGGCGGAACCGCGATCGACAAACTGGTGATCACCACTCACGCGCTGATCCGGCTCTTCGAGACCGATCCCGTGGCGCGGGCCGGCGAGCGCCTCTCCCGCGAGCTGCAGTCGACCGACCCGGGGCCCGGGCAGGACTGCCCCTGGCGGCGCGAGGTGGGCCGTCTGGCGCGGTACGCGGTGGCGGAGAAGGCGTTACGCCCGGGCGTGGACGCGACGGCGGTCGCGGCGCTGATCGGCTACGTGATCACCGGGGTCGAGCTGGAGATGCGCCTCCCCGGCGCGCCCGCCGACGCGCCCTGGCCCATGGAGAGCGGCTCCCTGCACGATCCCGCCGAGGAACGCCTGCGCCGCATCTGGGAGTTGATCCTGCCGGGCCTCGTCCATCCGGCCGCCGCACCCACGAAGCCGCCGAAAGCGCCGTCCCCGGGACGGTCAGCGACCGCCTCCTGACTGGAGCAGCTGGCGGGCGAAGACCGTCAGTGAACGCCCGATGCGCTCGGCCGACAGGCCGAGCTCGTGCCGCTGGAACTGGAAGAGCTCGGGCGACAGCGGACTGAGCGCGATGTCGATCAGCGGATCCGGGTCCTCGATCCCGTGGCCGACCAGCAGGGTCCGGACGTGGACGCGCCAGAACCCGTACGCGCCCGTCCGGAAGCGCGCGGGGCCCGTCTCCGCCCCCAGCGCCAGCGGCAGATGCCGTTCGAGCAGATCGAGCATCGCCAGGTAGAACGCCGCGAGCCGCTCCCCCGCCGGTGCGCCGGGACCGAGCGGCGGCGGCCCGTAGATGAGCTGCCCCTGGAGCCGGCGCTCGTGCTCGTCGAGCAGCGCCACGGCGACCGAGGACGGATCGGGGAAGCTCCGGTACAGCGTCGCGCGGCCCACGCCGGCGGCCTTGGCGATCCGGTCCATGGTGACCGAGCGGGGGTCCCGCTCGGCGAAGAGCCGCTCGGCCGCGGCCAGGATCTGGGCACGGTTACGCTCCGCGTCCGCGCGTCTGCGCGGGACCGGCTGCTCGTCCGCGGCCTGCAGATCACCGAGGAGACCGCCGACCCGGTGCACGGAGGCGGCTCCACGACCTCGCTGCTCTTCCTCGCTCATGGACCAGACCTTACTTCCCCTGAGGCTAAGTGGACACCTTGTCCGTTTGCCATGTTGCGTGGCATGCTAAACGGACTCAGTGTCCACTTATCCGCTCGCCATCCCGCCCCAGGGAGATCCAGATGCACACCGCGCTACTCGCCGCGGCCCTGCTGGTCGGCTGCCTCCTCGCCGTCCAGGCCTCGGTGAACCTCCAGCTCAACGCCGCCGTCGGCACCCCGTACGGCGCCTCGACCATCCAGCTCGGCGTGGCCACCACGCTGCTCGTCGTGCTCGCGGTGGCGGCCGGTGCGCTCGGCGCGCTCGGCAAGCTGCCCGACGTGGAGTGGTGGCAGCTGCTCGGCGGACTCGCCAGCCCCCTCTACATCACCAGCGGCATCCTGCTGTTCCCACGGCTCGGAGCCCTGGCCGCCGTCGGACTCTTCGTCACCGGCCAGATGTTCGCCTCGCTCGCCCTCGACCTCTTCGGCCTCCTCGGCCTGAAGCAGAAGGACCTGAGCGTCGGCATCGTCCTCGGCGCCCTGGCCGTCCTCGCGGGCATCGTCGTGATCATCCGGGGCATGAAGGCCGCGGCCCCTCCCGGCGCCCCCAAGATGTCGAGCGCCGGCCGCGCCGGCTGGCTCGTCCTCGGCATCGTCGCCGGCGGTGTGCTCCCGATCCAGGGCGCGGTCAACGCCCAGCTGCGCGCCCAGCTGAAGGAGCCCATCACCGTCGCCGTGATCAGCTTCGCCGTGGCGACCTTCACCATCGCCGTCGTCCTGCTGGTGCTCTACGCGACCCGGAAGACCCCGAAGCCCAAGATCGCCCCGCTGAAGAAGATGCCCTGGTGGGGCTGGCTCGGTGGCGCCTGCGCCGCCGCGTACGTCACCGGCACCTTCCTGCTCATCCCCACCATCGGCGCGGCCGTCACCATCGCGCTGACCGTGACGGGGCAGCAGCTCACCTCGGCGCTGATCGACCACAAGGGCCTGTTCAAGCTCCCGCAGCGCTCCCTGACCAAGCCGCGCGCCCTGGGCCTGGCCCTGCTGATCGCCGGATCCCTGACCATCCAGCTCGTCTGACCGAGGCCGGCGCCTCCCCCGGGCCCGCGGCCCGGGGGACCCCCGGCCCGCTCGGCGCCCCGTGAAAGGCTGCTCATGAAGACGTCCTACACCGCCGGGCCGGACATCCACGTCCTCCCGTCGGCCCTTCCCATCCCCGGCCTCGGCGACCAGCCGGTGAACGCCTTCCTCCTCCGGTCCGGCGAGCCGCTGCTCGTGGACACCGGCATGCCCGTCGACCGGGAGGGCTTCCTGGACTCCCTCTGGTCGCTGATCGAGCCGGGCGACCTGCGCTGGGTCGTCGTCACCCACGACGACCGCGACCACACCGGCGCCCTCGCCCGGATCCTGGAGGCCGCGCCGCGGGCGAAGGTGCTGGCCAACGCGATATCACTGACGCGAATATCGGAAGAGTTCAGCATTCCGCAGGAACGGGTAGTAACCGCGAACCCGGGAAGTCGCGTGAAAGTCGGCGATCGTGAGCTGAGTTTTCACCGGCCGCCCACCTTCGATTCACCCGGAACCCTCGCCGTGTTCGACCATTCCGATGGAACGCTCTACAGCTCCGACAGTTTCGGCACCGTCGTAGAAGAAATTCAGCAGGACTTCACCGACCTTTCGGAGGAGGAATTCTTCCATGGCTTCGAGGTGCTGAACCGTGCGATAGCCCCGTGGACCGCACTGGTCGACGAGGCCAAGTTCCTCCGCCCCGTGCACGAGCTGGCCGCGCTGCGCCCCGCGCGGCTACTCAGCGCCCACGGGCCGACCGTCGAGGAGGCCGCCGTGCCCCGGCTCTTCGACGCGATGGCCCGCATCCCGTCCCTGCCCGCCTGGCTGCCGGGCGCCGACCTCGACCTCGAGGCGGCGCTCGACGCCCACGAGTCCACCACCGGCTGAGCACCGCTCCGCCCGCGCACCCGAACCGAGGAGAACCATGTCCGACCCGACCACCGCCGATCTGACCCCGCCGCGCGGAGTCGTCACCGTCTTCTCCGACATCTGGTGTTCCTTCGCGCACATCGCCATCCACCGGCTGCACGCCACCCGGGCCCGCCTCGGCCTGGAGGAGCAGGTCTCCTTCGACCTGCGCGCCTTCCCGCTGGAACTGCTGAACGACGCCCCGAGCCCGCGCCCCGGCACGGACAGCGAGGTCGCCCGGATGGCCAGCCTGGAGCCGGCCGCCGGCTGGCAGCTGTGGCAGGCCAAGGACTGGCTGTACCCGTCGACGACGCTGCCCGCCCTGGAGGCGGTGCTCGCCGCGAAGGAGCAGAGCCTCAACGCCTCCGAACAGCTCGACCTCGGGTTGCGCCGGGCCTTCTGGGCCGAATCGCGCTGCATCAGCCACCGCAAGGTGATCCTGGACGTGGCCGCCGAGACGGGCGCCGTCGACGTCGACGCGCTCACCGAGGCGCTGGACGACGGCCGGGCCCGCCGTACCCTCGCCGACCAGGCCGCGCTCTCGAAGAGCGACCGGGTGAACTGCAGCCCCCACCTGTTCCTGCCCGACGGCTCCGACCACGCCAACCCCGGCATCGACGTGGGCTGGGAGGGCGCGTACGGCATCGGCTGGCCGGTCATCGCCTCGGACGACCCCAAGGTGTTCGAGGACATCCTGCTGCGGGCCGCCACCGAATAGCCGGAACAAGCCGCCGAGCGCGGCCGAATAAAGCGGACGACGGCCAGGCATTCCTTTCGAGGAATGCCTGGCCGTCGTTCCTTTTTTTCTCCCGCAGAACATCGCGGTGATTATTAATTGCGTGACCCGGCCGTTATTCGCAAGGCCGCTCGAAGCTCCTACAGTCATTCACGCCGCCGGAATTCCGGACGGAGATTCGTATCGACAGCGGGAGTTCTTCATGTCGTTGACCGACAAGGCAGACGTCAGCACTTTCGTCGACCTCACCCAGCACGAGATCGAGGCTCTGAAGACCCGGTTCAACCTGGCCGACGCGCACACGCACCAGCGTCAGTCCGCCTCGCAGGAGCGGATCGTCAGCCGGCTCCCCGAGCTCTGGCACGAGTCCGAGTCCAAGCAGCAGGCCCACTTCGAGCGCCAGTTCATCGACGCGTTCTTCCGTCTGCACCAGCAGCCCACCGCCCGGGCCATGGACCGCACGCTCCTGTCGTACTCCGCCAGCGTCTCCACGATGGTGGCCGGCATGTTCCTGAAGCAGCGCGGGATGTCCGTGCAGCTGGTGGAGCCCTGCTTCGACAACCTGGTCGACCTGCTGCGCAACATGCAGGTGCCGCTCGGACCGGTCGACGAGTCCGTGCTGCACGACAAGGACGCCATCTACGACCGCCTGGTCGAGTCGATCGACGCCGACGCGATCTACCTGGTCGACCCGAACAACCCGACCGGCTTCACCCTGCTCGCCGAGAAGCTGGAGGGCTTCGCCGAGGTCGTGCGCTACTGCGTGGACCACGACAAGGTCCTGGTGATGGACTTCTGCTTCGCCTCCTTCGCGCTCTGTGACGAGGGCATCGGCCGGGTCGACATCTACAAGCTCCTGGAGGAGTCCGGCGTCACCTACATGGTGATGGAGGACACCGGCAAGACCTGGCCGATCCAGGACGCCAAGTGCGCCATGATCACCGCCAGCCGGAACATCCAGGAGGAGGTCTACAACCTCCACACCAGCGTCCTCCTGAACGTGTCGCCCTTCGTCCTCAACATGGTCACCCAGTACGTCGAGGACTCCATCACCGACGGCTTCGCCTCCGTCCGCGACATCATCAAGACCAACGGCGACGCCGCCCGCGCCGCCCTCGCCGGCACCATCCTGGAGTTCCAGGAGCCGGTCGTCGGCACCAGCGTCGCCTGGTTCCGCATCACCGCCGAGGACCTGACCGCCACCCAGCTGCAGGCCGTCCTCTTCGACGAGGAGGTGTACGTCCTGCCCGGCACCTTCTTCTACTGGAACACCAAGGAGAAGGGCGAGCGCTTCGTCCGCCTGGCCCTGGCCCGCGAGCCCGAGGTGTTCGCCGGCGCGATGGAGCGGATGCGGAAGGTGCTCGAGCGCTATGCCGGCTGACGCCACCCCCGCGACCGAGGCGACCGAGCACGCCCCCACGGTGTTCATCGACGCCACGCTCTTCATGGGCATGCACAGCGAGGACGAGACCGTCCGCGTCGCCGCCAAGTCCTTCTTCGCCGCCCGGCTCGCCGCCGGGGACGCCGGCCGGGTCGTCATGAACTGGGAGCAGGTCGGCCGCTGCGACGACCTCGTCTGGGGTTACGAGCGCGGCGTGCAGGACGACTACTACCCGTTCATGGACGTCCTCCACACCGACCTGGCCATCGACCGGGTCCCGTACGACGAGGACGACGTCCGGCGGGCCTTCACCACCCCCGCGCTCGAAGGACTGCCCACGCACGAACGCCTGCTGCTCGCCCAGGTCATCGGCCGGGAGGGCGTGCTGCACACCGCGAGCCCCCGGCTGCTGAAGGCGGCCGACGGCCTGCCCGTCGTGCCGATCGGCACCGGCGCGGAGCCCTCGTTCCCCGCGTACCTGGAGGACCTCTACCGGCGCTCGCTGGTGCTGAAGGTCGACTCCGACTCCCTCTGAAACACATCGCGAAGGGCACCCCACTCATGCCTGACTCCTACTCCGGGACCGTCGTCCCCCTGATCACCCCTCTCGACGAGCACGGCACCGTCGACGAGCAGAGCGTCGTCCGGCTCCTGGACCACATCCGGACCGAGGTCACCGGCCTCATGCCGGCGCTGACCTCCGGCGAGGGCTGGAAGCTCGACGCCCGGCAGTGGCAGGACGTCGTCACGTACACCGTCAAGCACGCCGACGGACTCCCCGTGCTGGCCGGGATCCAGCTCCCCGACACGGCCTCGGTGGTCGACCGGGCCCGCACGGCCGCCGAGATCGGCGCCGACGCCGTCGTCGTCACCACGCCCTTCGGCGCCGACGTGACGCAGGACCAGATCGTCGAGCACTACCGGGCGATCCGCGCGGCCCTCGACATCCCGATCTTCCTCTACAACGAGGAGGCGCTGTCGGGCAACCGCATCGAGTTCGAGACCCTGATCCGGATCTGCAAGGAGATCCCCGGGATCGTCGGCATCAAGGAGTCGAGCGGCGACGCCGCCTTCACCCGCAGGATGGCCGAGGCCGGCACCGGCATCCCGGTCTTCGAGGGCTGGGAGAACCTCCTCGTCGACGCCCGCGGCATCCAGGGCTTCATCGGCCCGCTGGCCAACCTCGAACCCGGCCTGTGCAACGCGATGCTGGTCGACCCGACCCCGGACCGCCAGGCGGAGATCAACACCGTCTGCGAGAAGTACGGCGTCTTCAAGGACGACTGGTACCGCTGGGTCAAGAAGGAACTGCACGAGCGCGGCGTGATCTCCTCCCCCACCACGCACGAGGAGGTCGAGGCGGCATGAGCACCACCCCCGCCTCCCCCACCGCCTCCTCCGTCCCGGTGGCCGCGCACTCGTTCGCGACCCCGCCCGCGACCGCCCACCGCGAACTCCACACCCTCTACCGGCGGGTGCCCAACCTCGGCGACTACGGCTCGATGACCTCGATCGAGGAGCGGTGGATCCTGCCGAAGGCGCGGGCCTACGAGGCCTCCGCGCCCCGGTTCGGCTCGGCCGGCGAACTGCTCCAGGCGCTCAAGGAGTTCCTCGCCGAGGAGGAGGCCGCGCTCCCGGAGAGCGCGACCTTCCTCGCCGAGCACGCGACGCTCGAACAGTTCAAGGTGATCGTGCGGCAGTTCGCGCTCGACGGGCTCACCGAGTCCGAGTCGCTGCTCCCGGTCGTCCCCCGGCTGCCGTACCGCTCGGCGATGGCGGTCTTCCGCGTCCTCATCGACGAACTGGGCTGCGGCAACGAGGAGAAGGCGCACTCCCAGCTCTACCGGGACCTGCTCACCGAACTCGGCATGAGCCTGGAGCTCGACGACTACCTCGACGAGACGACGCCCGAGTGCTACGCGTACGTCAACATGTTCCACTGGCTGGCGAGCCGGGCGTCGTCCCCGCAGTACTTCCTGGGGGCGTACGCCTACTTCGAGACCAGCGTCCTGTACGCCTTCCAGAGCTTCGCCCGCGCGGCGCGGCGGCTCGGGATCGTCCACGACGCCTACTACACCGAGCACCTGTACATCGACTCGTACCACTCCAACCACATGCGCACCGCGATCCGCGCGCTCGACGAGCCGGACTTCGCGAAGATCTGGGCGGGTGTGCGGCTGGCCTCCGACATCGTCGGCGAGGCCACCGAGACGGCGATCGCGCGGGCGCGGGAGAGCGTCGCATGACGGCCGTGCCCGCCGGGCGGCGGGGCTCCGGCGAGCCCGTCGTCCGCCAGGTGACCGAGGACCTGGTCCTGGTCGAGGTCGGCGGCCGCAAGGTCCTCGCCGCCGCCCTCTGCCCCCACCGCGGGGGCCGGCTGAAGTACGGCAGGGTCGACGGGGACAGGCTGCGCATCACCTGCCCCCTGCACCACACGACCTTCGACCTGACCAGCGGCGAGCGCACCTCGGGGGCGGCCTGCGCCGCCCTCCGGGTGGTCGACGTGCTGCCCGGCCAGGACCGGTCCGGGGACCTCTCCGAGAGCCTCGCCGAAGAGCTTGCCAAGGGCCTCTCCGGAGGCGCCTCATGACCACCACACCGACCGGGGCGGCGTCCACCGTGACGCCGCCCCGTGCGGCGGTCGACCACGACGGCATCGCGCCGGTGCCCGAGTCGGAGCGCACCTCGACGCCGGGCGACTTCGGCTGGATCTGGCCCTCCGCGCAGTTCTCGTTCGGCACCGTGGTGCTCGGCGCGCTGCCCGTGGTCTTCGGTCTCGGCTGGTGGGCCTCGGCCACCGCGATCGCGGTGGGCGTCGCCGTCGGGACGGCGCTGCTCGCGCCGCTCGCCCGCTTCGGCGTCCGCACCGGCACCAACGACCCGGTGTCGAGCGGGGCGCACTTCGGGGTGCGGGGCCGCGTCGTCGGCAACGTCATCACGGTGGTGACGGCGCTCGGCTTCTTCGCGATCGCGGTGTGGACGGGCGGCACGGCCGTGATGGTCGCGGGGCACCGGCTGCTCTCCACACCGACCGGCCCGGGCGCGCTGACCGTGGCGATGTTCGTGACGGCGGCGGCGGTCGCGCTGGTCGCCGTGCGCGGCCACGAGACGCTGGTCCGCACGTACCGGATCACGGCGGTCACCGGCGGGGCGGTCCTCCTCGGCACCGCGCTCGTGCTCGCGCCGAAGTTCGACGCGGGGTACGCCGGCGGGAGCCTGGCGCTGGACAGCACCCTGCAGACCTGGCTGCTCGCGGCGACCGCGTCGGCGACCGTGCCCCTCTCGTACGCCACGTTCCAGGGCGACTACACCCGCTACATGCCGGCCGGCACCCCCACGGGCCGGGTCGTGCGGGCGAGCGGGATCTCGATGTTCCTCAGCAGTCTCGCCGCCCTGCTCACCGGCGCGTACGTGACGACGCTCTTCCCCGTGCCCGACGAGCCGTGGCTGCAGGGCCTGACGGACGCCGTGCCGGGCTGGTTCGCGGTGGCGGTGGTCGTCTTCGGCTTCGCGGGCACCCTGCCGCAGGCCGGTCTGTGTCTGTACGCGGCCGGGCTCTCCGCCAACTCGGTGTTCTGGCGCTCCTCGCGGGCCGCCGTGACCACGGTGGTCGCGCTGCTCGCTGCGGCCGTGCTGTACCTCGGGGCGGTGGTGTACGACGCCATGGACGCGATGTCGGCGTTCGTGACGCTGCTGCTCACCGTCGTGGCCCCGTGGGCGGCCGTGCTCTCCGTCGGGTACGTGCTCCACCGGGGCCGCTACGACGCGGAGGCGCTGCGCGCGTTCACCACGGGCGGCGGCGGCCGGTACTGGTACACGGGCGGGGTCAACGCGAGGGCCGCCGCGGCCTTCGCGGCGGGCTCCGTCGTGGGCGTGCTGTGGGTGAACAACCCGCTCTACACGGGTCCGCTGACCGGCCTCACCGGCGGGGTGGACCTGAGCCTGCCGGCCTCGTTCGTGGTCGCCGCCGTCGTGTACGGGGCGCTGTGCCGGGTGTGGCCGGAGCCGCTGCTCCCGCCGTCCGGGACGGCGAGGTGATGCCATGACCACGGTCCGGCTCACGGTCCGCTCCGTCGTCCGGGAGGCCGAGGGGGTCCGCGGGCTGCTGCTCGGCGACCCCACGGGCGCCGCGCTCGCGCCCTGGGAGCCCGGCGCGCACCTGGAGGTGACGCTGCCGTCCGGGGCGGTCCGGCACTACTCGCTCTGCGGCGATCCCGCGGACCGGACCACGTACCGGCTCGGGGTGCTGCGCGAGCCCGGCGGCCGGGGCGGCTCCGAGGAGGTCCACACCTCCGTCGGGGAGGGAACGGTCCTGGACGTGCGGGGTCCGTTCAACCGGTTCCCGCTCGTGCCCGCCGAGCGGTACCTGTTCGTCGCGGGCGGCATCGGCATCACCCCGCTGCTGCCGATGATCCGCTCCCTGCCGCCGGGGTCGTGGTCGCTGCTGTACGGCGGCCGGAGCCTCGCCTCCATGGCGTACCGCGAGGAGCTCTCCGCACTGCCCGGGGTCACGCTCGTCCCGCAGGACACGGCGGGGCTGCCCGACCTGGACGCCGTCCTGGCCGGGCAGCCCGCCGGGACGGCCGTGTACTGCTGCGGCCCGGAGGGGCTGCTGCGGGCGGTGGAGGACCGCTGGGCGGGGCCGCTGCACATGGAGCGGTTCGGTGCGGGGCCGGCGGAACGGACCTTTGGCGAGGGCGGTTTCGAGGTGGAGCTGCGGCGGACCGGGCGGACTCTGCGCGTGGAGCCCGGTCGGACCCTGCTCGACACCGTGCGCGAGGTGGTGCCGGGTGTGGCGTACTCCTGCGAGGAGGGCTGGTGCGGCACCTGTGAGACGAAGGTGATCTCCGGGACGCCCGAGCACCACGACACCGTCCTCGGCGAGGACGAGAAGGCGTCGGGGACGACGATGATGATCTGCGTGGGCCGCTCGCGCGGCGACCGGCTCGTCCTCGATCTCTGACCCGCTCCCGCGGGTCGGACCACGGAAGCCCGTACCGGACCCCCCCCGGTACGGGCTTCCGCGTGCCGGGGGTCAGAAGACGACGAGGGCGCGGCCGCCCTTGCCCGCGCGCATGTTCTCGAAGGCGCCCGGGATGCCGTCCAGGGTGATCCGCTCGGTGACGAGGGCGCCGAGGTCGAACCGGCCGGCCCTGATGTGTCCGGCGATGACCGGCAGGTCCACGGCCGGGTTCGAGTTGCCGTAGACGCAGCCGGCCAGGGTGCGGCCCCAGTGGAAGAGTTCCAGGGCGTTGAACGTGACCTGCTGGTCCTTGCCGCCGATGCCGACGACGGTGGTGCGCCCGCCGCGGCGGGTGGACTCCCAGGCGGTCCGGATGGTGACCGCTCGGCCGACGCACTCGACGGCCACGTCGACGCCCTGGCCCCCGGTCAGCCTCCGGATGTCCTTGGCGGTGGTCTCGGAGGCGACGACGTACTCGGTGGCCCCGGCAGCCCTCGCGAGCGCCTCCTTCTCCGGGGACACGTCCACGGCGACGATCGTCGAGGCGCCCGCGATCCGGGCGGCCTGGAGGGTGGCGAGACCGACCCCGCCGACGCCGAAGACGGCGACGGTCTCGCCCTCCCGGACCCGGGCGGAGTGGTGGACCGCGCCCCAGCCGGTGAGGACGGCGCAGCCGAGGAGGGCCGCGTCGGCGAGCGGCACGCCGTCGGGGACGGGCAGGGCGCAGTTCGCGGCGACGACCGTCTCCTCGGCGAAGGCCGCGACGTTGAGCCCCGGGTGGAGCTCGGTGCCGTCCTCGGTGCGGGCGTGGATGTTCGCCGCGCCCGTCAAGGCGTTCGCGCAGAGCCAGACCTCGCCGAGCGAGCAGGGGTGGCAGCTGCCGCAGGACGGCGCCCAGTTGAGGACGACGCCGTCACCGGGAGCGACATGAGTGACCCCCTCGCCGACGGAGACGACGGTGCCCGCGCCCTCGTGTCCGAGGACGGCGGGGACCGGGACGCGCATGGTGCCGTCGGAGAGCGAGAGGTCCGAGTGGCAGACCCCTGCGGCGGCGAGCCGGACCCGGACCTGGCCGGGTCCGGGTTCGGGCAGTTCTATGCCGGTGATCTCCAGCGGAGAGCCGACGGCGGGCAGGACGGCGGCGCGGATCACGCGTCTCTCCTCGATTCCTGGGTTCCTAGAACTGCAGGGACTTGGTCGTGAGGTACTCGGCGAGTCCGTGCGCGCCGAGCTCCCGGCCGACGCCGGACTGCTTGTACCCGCCGAAGGGGGCCAGCGGGTTGAACCGGCCGCCGTTGATGTCGACCTGGCCGGTGTCCATGCGGCGGGCGAAGGCGACGGCCTCGTCCTGGTCGCCCCAGACGGCGCCGCCGAGCCCGTACACGGTGCCGTTGGCGATGGCGAGGGCCTCCTCCTCGTCCTCGTACCGCAGGAGCGAGACCACCGGGCCGAAGATCTCCTCCTGCGCGATGGTCATCTCGGGGGTGACGTCGGCGAAGACGGTCGGGGAGACGTAGTAGCCGGTCTCTCGCGGGGCCTCGGGGCCGCCGGCGACGAGCCGGGCGCCCTCCTCGACGCCCTTCTCGATGTAGCCGCGCACGCGCTGCTGCTGCTTGGCGTTGACGAGGGGGCCGACGCGCTCCCCGGGGACGTACTTGGCGACGGCCTCGGCGGCGAGCGCCACGGCCTCCTCGTACCGGTCGGCGGGGATCAGCATTCGGGTCCAGGCGCTGCACGTCTGGCCGGAGTTGGACATGACGTTGGCGATGCCGACGGCGACGGCCTTGGGGAGGTCGGCGCTCGGCAGGATCACGTTGGCGGACTTGCCGCCGAGTTCGAGGGCGACCCGCTTGACGGCGCCGCCCGCGAGGGCGCCGATGCGGCGGCCGACGGCGGTGGAGCCGGTGAAGGAGACGAGGTCCACGCCGGCGTGCTCGGCGAGCGCCTGCCCGGCGACCGGGCCGAGACCGGTGACCAGGTTGAAGACGCCGGCGGGCAGGCCGGCCTCGTGCACGGCCTCGGCGAAGAGCTGCGCGGTGAGCGGGGTGTCCTCGGCGGGCTTGAGGACGGTGGTGCAGCCGGCGGCGAGAGCGGGGGCGACCTTGGCGACGATCTGGTGGAGCGGGTAGTTCCAGGGGGTGATCGCGGCGACGACGCCGACCGGTTCGGCGTAGACGGTGGAGTTGCCGACCTTCTCCTCGAAGGGGTGGGTGGCGGCGAGTTCGGCGTAGGTGCCGGCGACGGCGATCGGGAGTCCGGCGTGGACGGCGGCCGCGAGCTGCGGCGGGGCGCCGAGTTCGGCGGTGACGGTGGCGGCGATCTCCTCCGCGCGCGCGGCGAGCGCGTCGCGGAGGGCGGCGATCCGTGCCGCACGCTCGGCGGGCGGGGTGGCGGCCCAGCCGGGGAGCGCGGCGCGGGCGGCACGCACGGCGGCGTCGACGTCCTCGGCGGTGCCCGCCGGGACGTGCCCGATGACCTGCTCGTCCGCCGGGTTCAGCACCGGGATGGTGTCCGTGGAGGAGGCCGGGCGCCACTCCCCGCCGATGTACATCGCGTCGTGGGCCTTCATCCGCTGTCTCCTCACGTTGCCGGTTCCTCGTCCGACCCAAACTAGCGCTGTTAGTTTTTCGGCGCCAGGGTCTGCCGGAGTGCCCCCGGTCTCACCCGGGGCCGGGGCCCGGGGAACAGCCGGGGCGCGCCGCTCGATCGTGCCGCCCCGGGCCGCGGAATGTCCACGTCGGACCGGCACAGGCGTACGCCGCCGGAACTGGCGGAACCCCCCTTGCCCCGGCCGAGACGGAACGCATGACGGACTGGAAGACAGGACGGACTGGAAGACAGGACGGGCCGGAGGGCATTTCAGGCGGAAGGCATGACACGCCGGAACGCACCGCAGGCCGGAACGCATGACGCGCCGGAACGCATGACGCGCCCCGGTCGACGGAGCGGCTGGATCCGTCGGCCGGGGCGCGGGTTCTTCTGGTCCGGTCAGATCTTCTGGGCGATCTCGGTGAGGTGGGCGAAGACGACGATGTTCGCCTCGTAGCCCTTGCCGCGGTCGAAGGTCCCACCGCAGGTGAGCAGACGCAGTTCGGGCCGCCCGGTGTCCCCGTACACCTCCTTGTCGGGGAAGTCGTCCTTCGCGTACGTCCGGACGCGGTCGACCGTGAAGACGGCGACCTTGCCGTCGGCGCGGGCGACCCGGACGGTGTTGCCGGCGCTGAGCGAGTTGAGGTTGAGGAAGACGGCGGGCCCGGTGCGGGTGTCCCGGTGCCCGACCACGACGGCGGTCCCCCGCTCGCCGGGGGTGGGCCCCTTGGCGTACCAGCCGACGACCCGGGGGTTGTCGACGGGCGGGGTGCCGAGCCGCCCGGTGGCGTCGAGGCCGAGCTCGATCACGGGGGCCTCGATGGTGATGGCCGGGACGGCGACGGTGACCGGGCGGGAACGGGACAGCGGCGCGGGCGCGGGCGCGGGCCGTGGTGCGGGCGTGGCCTTGGGCAGCGCCCTGGTCTTCGCCTTGTGGTCCACGGCGGTGTGCGCTCCGGCCGCCGTTCCGGCCCGGCCCTGGGTGGCCGTGCCGGAGGCCGCCGGGGCCGCGGCGAGCGGCGGGGCGTCCGGCTCCCCGCCGCCGGCCCACCAGAAGCCCCCGGTCACCAGGACCGTGGTCAGCGCCACGGTCCTGGTGAGCCGGAGCAGGCGCCGCTGCCTGCGCGTGAGGCGGGACCTACGCGGCGCCATTGCCGCGGCGGCGGGAGCGGCGGATCAGGACCAGTCCGGCCGTACCGGCGAGGCCGGCGGCGACGGCCGCCCCGACGCCGAAGGCGGAGGAGTCCTCGGCGGCGATCTGCGCGCTGCCGCCGCCGCCTGCACCGACCGCGCCGTGCGGGGGCTTGCCGTGGCCGTGACCGCCGCCGGTGTAGCCGCCGTTGCCGTTGCCGCCGTTCCCGTTCCCGCCGTTTCCGTTCCCGCCGTTGCCGTTGCCACCGTTGCCGTTGTCCGGCGGGCAGTCGACGCGGAAGACCTTCGACTTCGCCGCGCCGTTCTGGCCCACCCACGTCCACTCGACCTTGTACATGCCGGTCGGCAGGCCGGTGATGTCGTCCGTGTGACCGTCACCGTTGCTGTCGACGGCGATGCTGCCGTTCTTCAACGAGGGGTCCTGGTTTCCTGGCTGGCCCGGCTGCGCGTAGATGTTCCACTGGATGCTCTGCAGACCGTCGAAGTTGAAGGCGGCGAAGCGGAAGATGCATCCGACCTGGGGCTGGTTGGTCTGGTCGGTGTCGGGGGTGCCCTGCCGGTGGACCTTGACGTCGCCGTTGTCGCCCGGCGCTGCGAAGGCCTGCGGGGCACCCGCGAGCGTCACGGCGCCGAGCGCCAGGGAGGCGAGCGTCGCGCGGAGCAGGGTGCGGGTGGGGGGTGTCGCCATGGGGGAATTCCTCCAGTCGTGAACACGTCGGGCAGTACTGCGATAATCCGACTATCTGTCACGACATGGACACGGAGGGTGGCGACCCGGCCGCACCACCCTCCGACTTCCACCCGTCCGGCGCACTCCCCGCCACCGCACGCCACCAGGGACTGCACCGGACCGGACCCGCCCGGGTCAGATGATTCCGAAGAGGATCCCGGCCGCCAGCACGACCAGCGACGTCAGCGCCGCCCACTTCACCGTGAACCGGGTGTGGTCGCCGAACTCCACCTTCGCCATGCCGACGAGCACGTACACCGCGGGCACCAGCGGGCTCGACATGTGCAGGGCCTGGCCGACCAGCGAGGCCCGGGCGATCTCCAGGGGAGACACGCCGTGGGCCGCACCGGCCTCCGCGAGGACCGGCAGGACACCGAAGTAGAAGCCGTCGTTCGACATGAAGTACGTGAGCGGGAGGCTCAGCACACCGGTAACCAGGGCCATGTGCGGGCCCATGCCCTCGGGGATGGCGCCGACGAGCCAGTCGGCCATGTGCTTGACCATGCCCGTGCCGGTGAGGACGCCGGTGAAGACGGCGGCGGCGAAGACCATGCCGGCGACGTTGAGGACGTTGTCCGCGTGGGCGGCGATGCGCTCCTTCTGCTCGGCCATCTTCGGGTAGTTGACGGTGAGCGCGAGGGCGGCGCCGAGGAGGAACAGCACCGGGATCGGCAGCAGTTCGAGGATCATCGCGGCGAGCAGCGCGACCGTCAGGGCCGCGTTGAACCAGTACAGCCTGGGCCGCAGCGTCGCGCGGTTCGGGTCGAGCCCCTGGAAGCCGTCGTCCTCGCCCTCGCCCGTACCGGCCACCGCCCCGGCGGCGTCACCCTCGGCACCCGGCGCCGTACCGACCCCGCCCGCACCCTTGCCCTTGCCCTCGCCGTTGCCCTTGCCCTTGCCCTTGCCCTTGCCGGTCTCGTCGGCGCCGCCGCCCGCCGTGACCAGCACCGCGTCGGCCTCCGGGACCAGGGCCTCGTCGAGGGTCAGGTAGCCGATGCGCTTGCGCTCGCGGCGCCCGAGCACGTACGCCAGGACGAAGACGAAGAGCAGGCCCACACCGAGTGCGGGGATCATCGGCACGAAGATGTCACCGGCGTCCAGCTTCAGCGCGGTCGCCGCGCGGGCGGTGGGGCCGCCCCAGGGCAGGGTGTTCATGACGCCGTTGGCGGTGGCGGCGACGCCGGTCATGACCACCAGGCTCATCCCGAGCCGCTTGTAGAGCGGATACATCGCCGAGACGGTGATCATGAAGGTGGTGGAGCCGTCGCCGTCCAGGGAGACGATCGCGGCGAGCACCGCCGTACCCACGACGACCCGCACGGGGTCCGCCTTGCAGAAGCGCAGGATGCCCCGGACGATCGGGTCGAAGAGACCGACGTCGATCATGACGCCGAAGTAGACGATCGCGAACATCAGCATCGCGGCCGTCGGCGCCAGCTTGCCGACCCCTTCGATGACGTAGTCGCCGAGCTGGGCCCCCTGCCCGACCGCGACGCAGAACAGCGCGGGGATCAAAACGAGCGCCGCGATCGGCGACATCTTTTTCAGCATGATCAGGACCAGGAAGGTCGCGATCATGGCGAAGCCGAGGACGGTCAGCATGGAGGACACCTCACGTTCACCCTTGAACTGCCGCCGAGCGGCGGTCCGGATGACGGTAGGTGTCCTCTTCCGCCGTTAACAAGATGTTGACGCGTGAGCAATACGAGCAAAACCCCAGGTCACGGCAGGGGTGGCGGGCGGGGCGGGCGGGGCGGGCTACAGGGGCGACACCTCGACGGGGAAGCCGTTCAGGACGGCGGTGCCGGAGAGGGGGTCGATCCGGGACCCGTCGAGCAGCTGGTTGACGTTGACGCCGGGGCGCACGGACGCGACGGCGAGCCGGGTGCCCGGCCGGTCGTGCCCCCAGCCGTGCGGCAGGCTGACGACGCCCGGCCGTACGCCGTCGGTGACCTCCACCGGCACCTCCAGCTCACCGCCCTCACCCTTCACCCTGGCCACCCCGCCGTCGGTGAGCCGGAGCCGCTCCGCGTCCCGGGGATGCACCTGGAGGGTGCAGCGGTTCGAACCTCCGCCCAGCGTCGGCGTGTTGTGCAGCCAGCTGTTGTTCGAGCGCAGGTGCCTGCGCCCGACGAGCTGGAGGGTCCCCGGCTCCGGTACGGCGTCGAGGGCGGCCCGCAGCCGGGGCAGGTCGGCGGCGAGGGGCGCCGGGAACAGCTCGATCCGTCCGCTGCGGGTCTTGAGCAGCGCCGGCAGGCGCGACTTCAGCGGCCCGAGGTCGATGCCGTGCGGGTGTGCCTTCAGCTCGTCGAGAGTGAGGCCGTACGGGCCGAGCCTCAGCATCAGGTCGAGTCGCCGCTCGGCTCCGGTGGCCCCGGTGAGCCGGGCGGCGAACTCCTCGGGATCCGCCCCGTACGCCGGCGAGTGCTCCTGCGTCACGGCCTTGGCGAGCGTGGTGCCGATGGCCAGGTCGTCGACGGCGGAGGGCGGGGCGCCGTGCATCCCGGACACGGCGAGGATCAGCCGGGCGTGGATCTCGCACTCGTCCATGCGGTCCGCTTCGAGGGGGACGGCCGCAGGCGTGTACCGGGCCTGGTCGCGGACCGCGAAGGAGTTGAAGGCGAAGTCGAAGTGGGCGGTCCGGGAGGGCGGCGGCGGGGGCAGCAGGACGTCGGCGTGGCGGGTGGTCTCGTTGAGGTACGGGTCGATGGCGACCATCAGATCGAGGGAGTCGAGGGCCGCGTCGAGGCGCTCCCCGTCGGGCGCGGAGAGGACGGGGTTGGCGGCGACGGTGATCACCGCGCGGATGCGCCCCTCCCCCGGCGTCTCGATCTCCTCGGCGAGGGCGACGAGGGGCAGTTCGCCCTTGACCTCGGGGTGGTGCGAGACCCTGCTGTGGCGGCGGCCGAGGGTGAAGCCCCTGCCGGGTCCCGCGGGGCGCGGGGCGGGCGCGGTGGCGGAGAGCGGGAAGAGCGCGCCGCCGGGCCGGTCGAGGTTGCCGGTGAGGACGTTGAGGACGTCGACGAACCAGTTGGCGAGGCTGCCGTACGCCACGGTGGAGCTGCCCATCCGCCCGTAGACGGCGGCGGTGGGCGCGGCGGCGAGCTCCCGGGCGAGGGCGCGGATGGTGTCCGCGTCCACGTCGCAGGCGGCGGCGACCGCCTCGGGGCTGAACTCCCGCACCGCTGCCCGTACCTCCTCGACGCCCTCCACATGGGCGGCGAGCGGGCCGGGGTCGGTGAGTTCCTCGTCGAAGAGGGTGTGGACGAGGGCGGCGAGGAGCAGCGCGTCGGCGCCGGGGCGGATGGCGACGTGCCGGTCGGCGAGGCGGGCGGTGCGGGTGCGCCGGGGGTCGACGACGGTGAGGGTGCCGCCGCGCCGGCGCAGCGCCTTGAGCCTGCCTGGGAAGTCGGGGGCGGTGCACAGGCTGCCGTTGGAGTCGAGCGGGTTGGCTCCGAGGATCAGCAGGTGGTCGGTGCGGTCCAGGTCCGGCACGGGGACGGCGAAGGGGTCCCCGAAGAGCAGTCCGCTGGAGACGTGCTTGGGCATCTGGTCGAGCGTGGAGGCGGTGAAGAGGTTCCGGGTGCGCAACGCGCCGATCAGCAGGGGCGGGTAGAGGGCGCCGGCGACGGTGTGCGCATTGGGGTTGCCCAGGACGATACCCACCGAGTCCGGCCCGTATTCCTCGACGATCGGACGGATTCGGGCGGCGATCGTGTCGAACGCCTCGGCCCAGGTGACCTCCTGGAGTCTGCCGTCCTTGCGGACCATGGGGGTCCGGAGCCGGTCGGGGTCGGCGTCGATCGCAGGGAAGGAGGCCCCCTTGGGGCAGATGAACCCCCGGCTGAAGACGTCGTCGCGGTCGCCGCGCGCCCCGGTGACGCGGCTCCCGTCGAGCGTCAGGGTCAGTCCGCAGGTCGCTTCACAGAGGGGGCATATGCGCAGGGCGGTGGACATGGCGTCTCCCTGGGTGCGTCGGGTGACGCCGAGCCTACCGACCGGTAGGCACGGGCGGGAGGGGCCTGCGCGAGGTCACGAGAGCGAGGGCGCCAGGTACGCGTGGAGCAGACACCGCGTCTCGGCGACGAGCGCCGGGTCCCCGGCGGGGTCTGCGCGGAAGGCGAGCCGGACCAGGGCGTCGGCGGTCTCGACCCCGACGAGGACCTTCCGGTGCAGGTCCTCGTCGGCGGAGCGGCCCAAGTGGGTGGCGAGGAGCGCGCAGATCCGTTCGACGACGAGCCGGTTGGGGTCTTCGGCGGCGGCCTCGCCGGGGGCGTCCGCCGCGGCCTCCCCGGGTGCGGCGGCGGGCACGCCGAAGTCGACGAGCGCGAATCCCGGGACGGTCCGCTTCATCTCGATGAACTCGTCGAGGACGCTGTCGATGGCGCCGTGCGCGTCGAGGATCGGCGCGTCGGCGAGGCGGTCCGAGACCCGCTCGGCGTACCGGTCGAGGTTGCGGTGGGCGAGGGCGGCGACCATCGCCCGCTTGTTGCCGAAGAAGCGGTAGACGGAGCCGATGGGGACGCCGGCTCGGGCGGCGACGGCGCGGGTGCTCAACTGCTCGTACCCGGTCTCGTCGAGGAGTACGGCGCAGGCGTCGAGGATCCGGGCCAGGCGTTCGGCGCTCCGCTGCTGCACGGGGGCGCGGCGCAGCGCCGGCTGGGTTCGGGGGCGGGTCTGAGGCACGGGGTCCATGATGCCGCTCCGGTCGGGATGAGGCGATCGGCCCGTGGGCGCCGGACGGGGCGGTCGCCGGACGGGGCGGTCGCTCAGGCGATGAGCAGGCCGATGCCGCCGAGGGTGTACGCGATCATCAGCACGAACAGCGGCAGTTGGCCGGCGACGGCGCGGGCGGGCGGGAAGAGGCGCAAGGACCGGTCGTGCGCGGCGACGACACCGAGGACGTGACCGGTGACGATCGCGGCGACCTGGAGCGTGGCGAGGCCCCCGGGGCCCAACAGTGGAGCGGGCGAGGGGGCGTTGTCAGTGCCCGCTGCCATGATGACTGTACGTGGCCCTTCGGTCACGAGAAGTGAGAAGTAGTGGGCCGTGAGGTAGCCGAGGGCGATGGGCAGGAGCGAGTGGGCGAAGGAGGTGAGCGGAGTGGTGAGGGCGGGGTTCATCAGGCGCAGGGCGCCGGCGCAGAGGCCATAACAGGCGGCGGCGAGGGCGACGGTGGCGAGGAGGCCGAGCGTGGCGGTGGGGACGGGGCCGAGGGCGGAGGTCTGGAGGGTGGTGATCCAGCGGGGGTTGTCGGAGAGGCCGTCGTAGGCGGTGGAGCCGAGGAGGACGCAGACGGTGGCGACGAGACCGGGGGTCTGAGGGGTGGAGTCGAGGCCGTGGAAGGGGGAGCGCAGGACCAGACGGCCGTCGGCCCGGCGGCCGAGCGGTGAGAGCCGGGCGAGAAGGGAGGAGTAGACCTCGAAGGGGTCGGCGCGGGCGAACCATCGATCGCCGTGGCGGGCGGCGCCGATGAGTTGGACGGCGGTGTGGACGGCGAGGGCGATGAGGAGGGTGGTGGTGGAGGCGTTGTCGGGGGCGACGAGCTCCAGCCAGGTGAAGAGGAGGAGTCCGGCGGCGGCGGGCCGGATGCCGAGCGCGGCCGGCAGGGGGCGCGGGTTCCGTGGCGGACGGAGGGCGTGCAGGGCGCGCAGGGGGTTGAGGAGGCGCCAGGCGGGGCCGAGGAGGAGGGAGGCGGGGACGAGTCCGACCCAGAGGAGGACGTAGAGGGCGCCCGGCGCGGGGTTGCGGTCCGGGTCGTCGGGGCCGAGGAGGAGGTGGAGCAGGAAGACGAGTGCGGCGGCGGCGCCGAGGAGGCGGAGGGCGGTACGGGTGGCAGGGGCGTCGGCCACCCGCTGGACGACGGCGGGGAGCGGGCGGCCGGAGAGGTCGCCGCGGAAGCGGGAGGAGGACCAGAGCAGTCCGAGGGCGAGGAAGGAGACGAGGAGGGCGGTGAAGGCTCCGGCGTAGGCGTAGAAGGGGGAGAGGGGGAGGTCGTGCCGGGAGCCCACGCCGTGGGCGAGCGGGAGCCCGAGGGACCCGGCGGGTACGGGGACGGGGCTCATCGGACGACGAGTTGGGTCAGCACGAGTCCGGACTCGTGCGTCTCGACCTCGAAGAGGCCCGTCCGGTCCGCGGTGAGGGTGAGGGTCGCGGGCGCGCCGGGAGAGAGGGGCAGTTCACGGTCGTAGCCGTGCACGTGAAGGGTGTCGGCGCGGTCGCTGGTGACACGGAGGGTGAGCCGCTCGCCCTTCTTCAGCTCGATGCGGGAGGGAGGTGGCTGGACGGTCGTTCCGGTGATGGTGAGGGTGACGGTCCGCCCGGGGTCGGCGGGCGGGGCGCTGCTCGACGGCGACGGGGTGGAGGCGGAAGGGGAGGCGGAGGGGGCGCCGTCGAGGCGGACCGTGGCCTGGACGGGGGCGCCGGCGACGGCCCAGACGGTGTGGTCGTCCGCGTGGAGGCGGACGGTCAGGGTGTGGGCGCCGGGCGGTACGTATCCCCAGGGGCCGTAGAGGCGGGCGGCCTCCCGGCCGTCGACGAGGAGGCGGGCATGGCCCCGGCCCGGGAGCGCCGCGCCGCCAGTGCTCTCGGGGGTGAAGCGGAACCTCTCCACCGTGAGGTGGACGTTCCAGCCGCCCTCGGAGTCGGGGCGGGCCTCGGCCCTGACGGTGGGCGCGTCCGCCGCGGGGAGTTCACGGAGCCGGTGTCCGCCCTCGTCCCGGGCCGGCAGCAGGGTGCCACTGCTGCCGGTGGCCTCCTGGTGGCTGGTGCCGGGCTTGTGGTGGGTGGTGGCCCGGCCGCCGCAGCCGGTGAGGAGCAACGCGGCGACGGTCACGGCGGCGACCAGGGGGGCGGCGGCGCGCGCGGGCACGAGGGCGGGACCGGGACCGGGGCCCGGCGCGGGGACGCGGCGGGCGGCGACCGCAGGGGCGGAGAGGCCGGGGCCCGGCGCGGGGGCGTTGGCGCGGTGCGTGGTGGAGCCGGGGGCGGCGGAGTCAGGCTCCGTGACGCCGGGCGTGGTGGCGTCGGGGGCCGGGGCGGGTCGGGGGGTCATGCCGTCGCCTCTTCCTCTTCCTCTTCCTCTTCCGCTTCCGCTTCCGGGTGGGTGGCCGGGGGTTCCGTCGGGGGTTCGGGGGTGGTGCGGGTGCCGGCTGCGATCACTGCCCACAGGACCCAGACGACGCCGAGCAGGAGGCGGAGCCAGGCGGGGCTGACGGGGATGCCGGGGACCATGAGGACCGCCTTGTCGAAGGCGTCGAGCAGGGTGAGGGCGCCTAGGGCCACCGTGGTCCAGGCGAGGACGGGGCGGGTGGGGCGCAGGGCGAGGCCGACGAGGGTCCACCACACGCCCGTGAGGAGCAGTGCGACGGCGGGGAGGGGGGTCGGGGTGAGGGCGAGGGTCGAGCCGGCGACGTCGAGGGCCAGGCCGACGAGGCCGATGAGGGTGGCCGCGCCGGCGAGGCGGTTGCCGCGCAGTCGGCGCCACCAGAGGGCGCCGCCCACGAGCGCGAGGACGAGGGCGCTTGCCAGGGCGAGCTGGGTCTCGACGCGCTGGAGGCCGCGGGCGCCGTACCAGTCGCAGCCGGCCGGGAGGCGGCGGGCCTGGACGTTGTAGTCGGCGCAGACGAGGAGCTGGGCGAGTTTGACGGGTTCGCCGACGAGGCGGTCGGTGTTGCCGGAGACCTCACCGCGGCGGGCTCCGCAGGCGGGCGGGGCGCCGGGGGTCGCGGCTCCGGCGTCGGCCTGCCAGCAGTTGCCGTCGCCCTGGCCGTCCCACCAGACTTCGGTGCGGTTGGGGCGGGCGTTGCCGGCCTTGTCGACGCCGAGGCGGTTGCCGGCGTAGCGGTTGTGGTGGGAGGTGTCGGTCTGCTTGCCCCAGGCGGACTCGCCGCGGATGAAGGCGGGGACGGCGCTGAGGAAGAAGGCGGCGCGCTGGTGGCCGTAGACCCAGTTGTCCTCGTAGAGGTTCCAGTTGCCGCCGGCGGTGATGATGCCGGTGCCGGGCGGCATGGAGATCTGGGGGCAGACGACGCCCTGTTCGTAGCCGCGGTCGACGGGCGGCTTGGCGCAGGTGCCGTCGGCGACGTGGGGGTAGTAGTTCTGGTTGTTGTCGTGGATGACGTTGCGTTCGAAGCGGGCGTGGTTCTGCGGCAGTCCGGGGTGGCCGGGGAAGGCGGAGTCCATGGAGGCGCCGCCCATGTTGTGGTCGAACTCGTTGTCGTGGACCCAGACGGAGTCCCCGGCGGTGCCGGAGTAGCCGACCATGTTGTGGTGGCTGCGGCAGCCGGTGATCTCGATGGAGTAGCGGGGGACGTCGTAGCCGTGGCCGTCGTTGATGTTCGAGGCCGAGCCGGGGTAGATGCCGGAGTCGCCGTTCCCGTAGGACTCGCAGTTCTTGTAGAGGCCGTGGTCGGAGGCGAAGGTCAGGAAGCCGTACTCGTCGTTCCAGCGGGTGAGGACGTCGTCGATGACGAAGCCGTCGGCGGCGAGCACGTACAGGGAGTTGAACGTGGTGCGCTGGGCGGTGAAGTTGCGGAAGTAGACGCCGTCGGATCCGTCGGCGCGGATCGCGTTGAGCTTCTGGTACTTGGCGTCGACGACGACGTCGAGGCGGGAGGCGCCGGTGCCCTCGATCTGGAGGTTCTTCTTGCCGAGGATCGCGACCAGGTTCTGGTTGTGCGGGCACTGGAGCTGCTGCGCGTAGCTGAGGATCTGGTAGCCGAGCGCGGACTTGGGGGCCTTGAGCGTGGCGCAGGCGCCGGTGGGCGGCGGCAGGGAGGGCTCCTCCTCGTAGAGGCCGGGGAGGATCCCGATGGTGAGGCCGGGCCGTGCGACGGCGTCGACGGCCTGCTGGAGGTGGCGGTAGCCGCCGCGGGCGCAGCGTTCGAAGAGGGCGAGGTTGCGGGCCTTGAGGCCGGCCGGGAAGCCGGAGATCCGGCGCTCGAAGTCGGCGCGGTCGGTCTTGCAGACGAGGAGGTCGGGTTCACCGGTGCGGAGTTCCGGCACGCTGCCGGATCCGTCGGGGAGGGTGACGGGCCGCTCCTCGTGGGCCTGGGCGCCAGGAGCGGTGAAGAGGGCCGCGGCGAGCGCCACGAGCACGACCGAGAGCACGGAGACGAACCTTCGGGTCCACGACATGCGCGTGAGAGTAGAGCAATGTTCATCTTTTTGAACCCCTCGTGCGGGCATCAATCCGGGCACGGCCGCCGATGCCCCGTTGACGTAGGCCGCGCGGAATCCTACGGTCATCCATAGGATTCCTTGCGGAGTCAGGACGAGCCTCAGGACAGGGCCCCGGAGCAGGGCCTCAGGACAGGAGCGGGCGATGACCACGGAGCAGGCCAGGAAGACGGCCGAGGCGCTCACCTACAGCACCGGTTTCGGCAACGAGCACAGCTCGGAGGCGGTCCCCGGCGCACTGCCGGACGGCCGCAACTCGCCGCAGCGCGCGCCCCTCGGCCTCTACGCCGAGCAGCTCAGCGGCAGCGCCTTCACCGAGCCGCGGTCCCACAACCGCCGCTCCTGGCTCTACCGGATCCGCCCCTCGGCCGCGCACCCGCCGTTCGCCCGGATCGACAACGGCGCGCTCGCGGGCGCCCCCTTCACGGAGACCGTGCCCGACCCCAACCGGCTCCGCTGGAACCCGCTGCCCGAGCCCGCGCCCGGCACCGACTGGCTGGCCGGCCTGTGGACCCTCGGCGGCAACGGCGACGCGACGCAGCGCACCGGCATGGCCGTGCACCTTTATCACGCCAACGCGTCCATGGAGCGGGTCTTCGGCGACGCCGACGGCGAGCTCCTGATCGTCCCGGAGCGCGGCGGCCTCCTCCTCCACACCGAGCTGGGCCTGCTCGCCGCCCACCCGGGCGAGGTGGCGCTGATCCCGCGCGGCGTCCGCTTCCGCGTCGACCTCCTGGACGAGACGGCCCGCGGTTACGTCTGCGAGAACTACGGCGCGCCGTTCCAGCTGCCGGACCTCGGCCCGATCGGCGCCAACGGCCTCGCCAACGCCCGTGACTTCCGCGCCCCGGTCGCCGCCTACGAGGACGTCGAGGGACCGGTCGAGGTGGTCAACAAGTACTGCGGCAACCTCTGGTCGGCGACGTACGGCCACTCGCCGCTGGACGTCGTCGCCTGGCACGGCAACCACACCCCGTACGTCTACGACCTGCGCCGCTTCAACGTCATCGGGACGATCTCGTACGACCACCCCGACCCGTCGATCTTCACGGTCCTCACCTCGCCCTCCGACACTCCCGGGCTCGCGGGCGTCGACTTCGTGGTGTTCGCGCCGCGCTGGCTGGTCGGCGAGGACACCTTCCGCCCGCCGTACTTCCACCGGAACGTGATGAGCGAGTACATGGGCCTCATCGAGGGCGCCTACGACGCCAAGGCGGAGGGCTTCGTACCGGGCGGCGGCTCCCTGCACAACATGATGTCCGCGCACGGCCCCGACCGGGAGACCTTCGACCGGGCGAGCGCCGCCGAGCTGAAGCCACAGAAGATCGACGACGGCCTTGCCTTCATGTTCGAGACCCGCTGGCCGGTGACCGCGACCCCGCAGGCCGCGGGCGCCGACCATCTGCAGAAGGGATACGACGACGTATGGCAAGGTCTGGAGCGCCACTTCCGGCCGTAATGTCTCGGCCGTAAGCCCGTAGCCTTCGTACGGAGAACCCGTGACCGCCTTCGCTCCCGACTCGCTGGTCCTGAACCGCAAGCTGCCGCTCTGGTATCAGGTCTCGCAGTCGCTGCGCGCCTCGATACTGGGCCGCACGCCCGACGCCTCGCTGCGGCTGCCCACCGAGGAGCAGCTCGCGGCCCACTACGGCGTGAGCGTGCTGACCATGCGCCAGGCCCTCAAGGAACTGGAGGAGGAGGGCCTGATCAGCCGGCACCGGCGGCGCGGCACCTTCATCGAGCCGGGCGCGCGGCGGTCCACCCCGCGCCGGCTGCTCGGCTCGATCGACGCGATCGTGGCCCAGCAGTCGGGCGAGCGGACGACGGTCCTCGGGCACGGCACGGAGCCGGTGCCCGGGGAGCTGACGGAGTACTTCCCGGACGTGCCGGAGGTCGTGGCGTACCGGCGGCTGCGCAGCGACGGGGAGAGCGGCGAGCCGACGAACTGGGCGGAGAACGCGGTGCGGCCCGAGCTCGCCGCCGCGATCGACCCGGCCGACCTGGAGCGCTGGCCGATGACGAAGGTGCTGCGGGACGTGGTCGGGGTGCGGATCAGCCGCATCACGGACACGGTCGAGGCCCGCCTCGCGGACCCTGAGACGGCGGGGCTGCTCCAGGTCCCGCTGCTCTCCCCGATCCTGCACTACACCGGCGTCACGTACGACGAGGACGGCAGGGTCGTCGACGTGGCCCGCATCCGCTACCGCGGCGACCGCTTCTCCTTCACGGTGACGGTCGAGGCGCACTGACCGAGGACCGACGGCCGGGGCACACCGATGCCTGCGGCTGGCGTGACTGCCGGACCCGGGCAGGCAGGGCGGCCGACACCCTGCCGGAGCCTGCCTCTCGTCCTGCGGTCCGCGTCGTGCGAGGCTGCCGGCGGGGGGTTGACCGCATGAGACACGTACCTTTCTTCCGCTGGGTCCTGACGGCCGGTTTCACGCTCTTCGCGTGCTCGGTGGGGCTGTACGCGTTCGAGCCTGACGCGGAGCCGCCCGCGACGCGGCAGATCGACCTGACGGTGGTCCACGAGGAGGCCGACGGCACCTGCCGGGTCCGGTGGAGCGATCCGTACGCGAAGAAGACGCGGGAGGGGCCGTACCACTGCGACGCCGGCCGGAGCGACCTCCTCAAGGCGCCGAACTACGAGGACAGCCGGGGCTACGGCTGGGAATCCGGGTTCATGGTCACGGAAGGGCCGGACCGGGGGGACCTGGACGACGTCGAAGCCTCCGCGGAAGAGGGCCTCTCCACCGCCGACGCCCTCCTGCTGCCGGCGGTGCTGTTCATCCTGACCGGACTGGTCGGGGGAAACCTCCGTGCCCTCCCCCGGGTCCTCGGCGTGGAGGCGCGGCTCGTGCGCCGCGCGACCCGGCTGGCCGAGGCCGCCGGGTGGGCGTCAGAGGACTACGCGCGGGCGGTGGACGCGGTACGGGACACCGGGCGGCGGGGGGAGCTGGGCGCGGCGCCCGACCCCGAACTGGTCCGCGCCCTGTGGGTCCTGCGGGAGGCAGGACCAGAGGCGCGGACGGCGGCGGCGACCGCCGGGGAGCTCGTGGAGCGGCTGCGCCCGCTCCTGGAGGAGGCGGCACCCGCCGCCGGTCTCGGCAACAGGCTCCGGGCCGGGCCCGCGGCCCGCGCCGACGCCGAGGCCGCGGTCGCCGAGCTGCGCCGGCTGCTGGCCGACGCCGAACGGCACGGCCTGCGGGAGCGCTTCGCGCAGACCTCGGTCGATCTGCTCCGGGGGCAGGACGCCGAGCGGGCCGCCCTCGCGGCCGGGTCGGACTTCGAGCGGGACCCCGAGGCGTACCGCCGTCTCCGGGAGGACCTCGCTCCGCTCGAACCGGCGGCCCGGCCGGGACCCCCACGACGCCGCCGGTGGCGCCGCTGACGGGTCCACCCCGGCGCGGTCGGCCCTGGCCCCGTACGGACGGCGCTCGTTAGCATGCGGGGCGTGACGGAAGCCCCCCGAGCCGAAGCCCACCGCGCCGAAGCCCACCGGATCGACGCCCGACGAGCCGAGGCCCCCCGAGCGGATGACGCCCCGCCTCATCTCGACGAGCTGATGCCGTGGTCCGTGGCCCCGCTGCGGTTCGGGCGGGCGTGGATCGTCGCGCCCGACGCCCGGACGCTGCGGACCCGCTGGGACCGGCTGGTGGCCGCCGAGGGTGCCGAGCGGGAGGCGCTGTTCCGGCCGAGCCGGGCGCGGACCCCCGCGAGCGCGGTGGGCGCGCTGCCCGGGCAGCGGACCGGGACCACGAGGTTCGCGCGCGAGTCGGGGCCGTGCCCGGAACCGGTACGGGTGGCGCACGGGCCGTTCGACGAGCAGTGGCTGCTGCCGGACCACCGGCTGATCGACACCGCCCGCCCGGAGCTGTGGCGGGTCGCCGGGGAGCCGCAGCTCTTCGCCGTCGAGCAGGGGTACGTGCCGGGGGCGGCGGGACCCGCGCTCCTGGTGACGGGGGCGCTGCCGGAGGGCCGTTCCCCGGCGGGCCGTCCGGGCCGCATCCGGCCGCTGTTCCGGCGCCCCGGGGGCCGGGAGCCCAATCTCGCGCCGGGCCTCCTGGAGTTCCTCGGGAAGCGGTACGGGTGCGAGGTCGGCGCCCGGGACTGGCTGGCGTGGACGGTGGCGGCGGCCCTCCCCTCCCCCACCGGCTGCCGTGTGCCGCTCCCCGGGGACCGGGAGGTGTGGGCGGCGGGCGTGGCGCTCGGCGGGGAGCTCGCCGACGTGCAGCTGCGCGGCGCCCTGAGCGGGACGCGGCCCCGGCTGCCGGGCGGGCGCCGGCCCTATGTGCGGGCGGCGGTCCCGGCCCGTCCGGCGACGATGACGTACGACTCCGAGGCCGAGGTCCTCGACGTCGGCGGGGGCGTGATCTCCCCCGTACCGGCGGAGGCCTGGGAGTACCGGGTCGGCGGGGTGCGGGTCCTGGAGCAGTGGTTCGCGCACCGGACGGCTCCCGCGGAGCCCGGCTCCCTGGAGGCGATCGGGCCGGCGGCCTGGCCGCGGGAGTGGACCTCGGAGCTGCTCGACCTGGTCACCGTGCTCGCGCTGCTCGGGGCGCGGGAGCCGGAGCGGGCCGCGTTCGCGGCCGGGGCGGTGGGCCGGGAGGAGTTGCACGCCGCGGGGATCCTGCCCCCGCCATCCGCGTCCCGGCGCCCCGCGTCCGTACTGGACCATCAGGAGGAGGGCCCGGAGGGCCAGTTCATGCTCCTGTGAGCACGCCCCGGCCGCGGCCCGGGTCGAACGAGTCGAGCAGGCGGGCGATGGTCATCGCGAAGATCTCATCCGCGTCGACGGGCGCGGCGGGCGCCTCCGCGAGCAGTCCGGCGAGGTGCGGGTACCGGCCGCTCGCCACCTGCCCCATGAGGTAGGCGCCGCGCACGGCCTGCTCCTCCTCCTCGGACCAGGGCAGTCCGCGGGCCCGTTCGGCGATGGCCTGCTCGTTGGCGACGGTCGCCATGACCGTGCCGTTGACCATGGCGATGAGCTGCATCTTCAGCCCGGCGGGCACGTCCAGGGGGGCGAGGCAGCCGAGGCACCACTCCAGGAAGCGCAGGGCGTTGGGGCTGAAGCCGTAGGCGGTGGTCATCACCCGGGGCAGCCAGGGGTGGCGGTACATGAGGGCGCGGCTCTGGTGGGCGATCGTGGTCATGTCGGCGCGCCAGTCGCCGCTGGGCTCCGCGGGGAGTTCGTACTCGCCGCTGACCGCGTCGACCATGAGCTCGTACAGGTCCTCCTTGCGGGGGACGTAGTTGTAGAGCGACATGGTGCCGCAGCCGAGTTCGGCGGCGACGCGGCGCATGGAGACCGCGTCGATGCCGTCCGCGTCGGCGATGCGGACGGCCGCGTCCACGATGTCCCGCCGGCTGTAGGCCGGTTTCGGGCCGCGGCCCGTGCGCTCGGGCCGCGCCCAGATCACTTCCGGTTCGGCCGCTCGGCCCGCCATGGATCATCACCTCGCTCCCCATCGTAGTTACGTACACCGTACGTAGTGGGGTATGGTCGCGCCATGACGACTACGTACGCTGTACTTAGTGAAGGCCTGCGGAAGCGTTACGGCGACGTCCACGCCCTCCGCGGCCTCGACCTCGCCGTCCCCGAGGGCACGGTCTGCGGCGTCCTCGGCCCCAACGGAGCCGGCAAGACCACCGCCGTGCGCGTCCTCACCACCCTGGTCGCGCCCGACGGGGGCAGCGCGCTCGTCGCGGGCCACGACGTGGTGCGCGACCCGGCGGGGGTGCGGAAGCGGATCGCGGTCACCGGACAGTCCGCCTCCGTCGACGGCGACCTCACCGGCGCCGAGAACCTCCGCCTCTTCGCGAAGCTGCTCCGCGCCCCGCGCTCCCGCGCCGACGAGCTCCTGGAGCGGTTCGGTCTGACCGCCGCGGCCGGACGGCCCGCCCGCACCTACTCCGGCGGCATGCGGCGCCGCCTCGACCTGGCCGCGAGCCTGCTCGTACCGCCGCGGGTGCTCTTCCTCGACGAACCCACGACCGGGCTCGACCCGCACAGCCGGAACGGGATCTGGGACGCCGTACGGGAGCTGGCCGATCAGGGCACGACCGTGCTGCTGACCACGCAGTACCTGGAGGAGGCCGACCGGCTCGCCGACGACATCGTCCTGATCGACGAGGGACGGGCCGCACAGCGCGGCACCCCGGGCGAACTGAAGGCGCTCGTCGGCAGCTACGCCGAGGTCGTCGTCGCCGACCCCGCGTCCCTCGCGGCGGCCGCGGCCGTCCTCGACCAGCTGACCGGCTCGGAGCCGGTCCTCGACGCCGAGCGCCGCACGGCCGGCGCGGTGACCACGGACACCACGCTCACCCTCCCCCGGATCGTCCGCGAGATCGACGCCGCCGGGGTCCACATCATCGACGCCTCCCTGCGTCCGCCCACCCTCGACGAGGTGTTCCTGCGCCTCACCGACCGGAAGGAGCTCGTCGCGTGAGCGCCCTCGTGCACGACGGGACCGCCGTCCTCGGCCGCCACCTCCTGCGGATCCGGCACGCGCCCGCGATCACGGTCATGACGCAGACGATGCCGATCGTCTTCCTGCTCTTCTTCGGATACGTCTTCGGCAGCGCGCTCGCCGCGCCCGGCGCCGAGTACCGGGCCTTCCTCGTGCCCGGCATGCTCGTCGCGACGGCGGCGGGCGGCCTGATGACGGGCATGTTCCAGGCCGCGCAGGACTCCCACCGGGGCGTCATGGACCGCTTCCGGACCCTGCCCGTGAGCCGGGCCGCGGTCCCCCTCGGACAGGCGCTCGCCGACCTCCTCGCGAGCGCCGTCGGCACCGTCCCGCTGGTCCTCGTCGGTCTCGCCATGGGCTGGCGGATCGAGGGCACGCTCCCCGAGGCCCTGGGCGCCGTCGGCCTGCTGCTGCTCTTCCGCTTCGCGACGACCTGGGTGGGCATCCTGCTCGGCCTCGCCTCGAAGAGCGAGGAGGCGGCCGGACAGCTGGGCAGCGCCACCTTCATGCTGCCGCTCCTCTCGAACGCGTACATCCCCACCGACGGCATGCCCGGCTGGCTGCGGACGGTCTCCGAGTGGAACCCCATCTCGGCGGTCACCACGGCGGTACGGGACCTCTTCGGGAACGCGCCGGTCCCCGTGGACGCGGCCTGGCCGGTGGCCCACCCGGTCGCGGGCGCGCTGCTCTGGTCCCTCGGCCTCGTCGCCGTCTTCGCCCCGCTCGCGGTGCGCCGGTACGCCCGGGGGTGACGCACCCCCTGATGACAGGGACCGGCCGGGCACGGTAGGCAGGACGGTCATGAGCACTCCGCCCCTCCCCCCGGCCCCTCAGCCCCTCCCTCCGGCCCCTCAGCCCCTCCCCCTCGCCGGGGTCACGGTCGTCGCCGTCGAGCAGGCCGTCGCCGCGCCCTTCGCCACCCGCCAGCTCGCCGACCTCGGCGCCCGCGTCGTCAAGATCGAGCGCCCCGACGGCGGGGACTTCGCCCGCGGGTACGACACGGCAGCCCGGGGCCTCGCCTCGCACTTCGTGTGGTGCAACCGCGGCAAGGAGTCGGTGGCGGTCGACCTCAAGGACCCCCGGGGCCTCACGCTCGTCCGCAGGATGGTGGCCGGCGCCGACGTCTTCGTACAGAACCTGGCGCAGGGCGCCGCGGCCCGCCTCGGCCTCGACGCCGCCACCCTCTGCGCGGCGCACCCGCGGCTGATCGCGGTGGACGTCTCGGGGTACGGGGCGGAGGGACCGTACGCGCACAAACGGGCGTACGACATGCTCGTCCAGTGCGAGGCGGGCCTCGTGTCGGTGACCGGCACCCCGGAGCAGCCCGTGAAGTCGGGGATCCCGGCCGCCGACATCGCGGCCGGGATGTACGCCTTCTCCGGTGTGCTGGCGGCCCTCGTGCGCCGCGGCACCACCGGCCGCGGCGGTCCGGTGGAGGTCTCCCTGCTCGACTCGCTGGCCGAGTGGATGGGGCATCCGCTGCACCACGGGATGCACGGGGGCACGGCACCGGCGCGCACGGGGCTCGCGCACGCCGTGATCGCCCCGTACGACGCCTATCCGACGGCGGACGGCGGCCTGGTCCTGCTGTCCGTGCAGAACGACCGCGAGTGGCGGCGGCTCGCCGAGCAGGTCCTCGGCCGGCCCGGGCTCGCCGACGCCCCGGAGTTCGCGACCAACACGGCACGGGTGGCGGGGCGCGCGGCGACAGACGCGGTGGTCGCGGAGGCGCTCGCGCCGCTGACGGCGGCCGAGGCGCTGGCCCGGCTCGACGCGGCGGGCATCGCCTGCGCCCGGCTCAACTCGGTCGCGGAGCTCGCGGACCACCCGCAGCTGACGGCCCGTGACCGCTGGCGGGCGGTGGAGTCCCCGGCCGGGCCGCTGCGTTCGCTGCTGCCGCCGATCGTGTTCCCGGACGCGCCGGAGCCCCGGATGGACCGGATCCCGGCCCTCGGACAGGACACGGACGAGGTACTCGCCGAGCTCGGGGTGCCGGAGGCGGAGCTGAAGGAGCTGCGGAGCGCGGGAGTGATCGCCTGACGGGTCGCGGGCCGGAGCGGCCGCCTGGGTGAGCGGGCGGCGGTCGCTCCGGGAGCGGGGCACCCCGGGCACGACGGAGCGCCGGACGGGCGGGGACACGTCCGGCGGGGTCGTGGTCGGGGCCGTACGGGCGGCCGAGCCGTCCGGGCTAGTGACGCGTGCCGAAGAGCGAGCGGCGCAGGCGTCGCAGCGGGGCGAAGAGCGAGACCCGCGCGCTGCGGCTGCGGTGGCTGTGCACCGGCGCCTCACGCGTACGCGTCGTCAGTTCCCGCATGAGCAGCGTCGCCTCGGCCACCTCGCGCTGGGGCACGGCGGGGCCGCCGAGCACCGCGAGATGGCGGTCGAGTCGCGAACTGGTCGCGCTGCTCCCGCAGGTGATGGCAGGCACTCGCGGCCTGCTGCGCATTGCTATCTGTTCCATGTCACTCCCCACCCGTACAAGGGCACCCGGCCCGGGCAGGCTAACCCTATCGCCCCATCGCGACACCCGGGTATCCCGGCGGCGGGATTCACCGCACCCGTACGGGGGTTGACGGTGACTGTCCGAATCCATCTGATTCCAGGGCGAGTTGGACAGCGCTCGAACACCTGCCGAACCGTCACGAACCATCCTGCACTCCGGACCGTCATCCACGGTCGCGCGGACCGGTGTGATCTCCACCACCAAGATCGCCCGAGCCGTCCGGCAGGGGACCTTCGCGGGACGGCAGCCCTCCGGACTCCCCTCGGCTACCGTGGATCCATGACGGTGATCGCGGGTCGTTACCGGCTTCTCGACGTGCTCGCCGAGGGGACGGCGGGCACCGTGTGGCGTGCCCTGGACGAGACGGACCGCCACGAGGTGGCGCTCAAGGAGCTCCGCGCCCCGGCCGGGCTGCCGGCGGACGAGACGCTGCTGCTGTACGCGCGGCGGGAGCGCGCGGCGCGGGCCGCCGCCCGGATCTCCCACCCCTCCGTCGTACGGGTCCTGGGCGTGGCCACCGAGGACGGCCGACCCTGGGTCGTCATGGAGCTGGTCCGCGGCCTCACCCTCGCCGAGACCCTCGACGCGGGCGGTCCGCTGCCCGCGCGCGAGGCCGCGCGGGTCGGCGCCGAGGTCCTCGCCGGGCTGCGGGCCGCCCGGGAGGCCGGTGTGCCGCACCGGGGCGTGCGGCCGGGACAGGTGCTCCTCGCGAACGACGGGCGGGTCGTGGTCACCGGCTTCGACGGCGCGCCGGACGACGGGACGGATCCGGAGACGGACCTGCGCTCCCTCGGGGCGCTCCTCGACGCGGCGGTGGACGGCCGCTCCGGGCCGCTGGGTGCCGTCATCGACGAGCTGACGTGTGAGGAGCCCGGCGTGACGGCCGATCAGGTGGAGCGCGAGCTGCGCCGGACGGCGGCGGGCGGTGCGCCGAGGACGGAGCCGGGAGCCGCGGTGGAGGCTTCGGCGCCGCCCCGGACGACACCCGGGGGCGACGACGACGCCACCGGGCCGGGCGCTCCGGCGCCGCCTTCCCCGGCGGGGCGGTCACGGACGGGGCGGCGACGGACGGCGCCCCGCCGGGGGCCCGTCCTGGTGGCCGGGGTCGTCGGGGCGCTGCTGATCGCGGGTGCGTTGACGTATCGGGCGGTACGGGACGACGGTCCGGGCACCGGGCCGGAGCCGGGCGGTGTCACGAGCACCGCTCCGGCCCGGCCCGGCGCCGCGGGCGCCGACGGCGGGACGGTTACGCCGCGCCCCTGAAGGCGGGCAGGTAGCCGCCGGACTGTCCGGCGGCGGTCGGGTGGTACGACTCGCCGATGTTGAGCCAGTTGACGCTGTGCAGCCAGGCGGAGCCCGAGCAGATCTCGTGTCCGGTGAAGCCCGGGACGACACTGGCGAACGTGAAGCCGTGGTCGGCGGCGCGCTTGGCCACGGCGGCGTTGAGGTAGTCCGAGGCGCCGTTGATGGCGCTGCGCTCGTTCTCGCTCAGGCCGGCGACGCAGCTGCCGCCCAGCTGGTAGAAGCGCGGGTAGCCGAGGACGACCACGTGCGCGGAGGGCGCCTTGCCGCTGATGGCGTCGTAGACGGAGTCGAGCTTGCCGGGGAGCGTGCTGTCGACGTAGGCCTTGGCCTGATTCACACGGTTGATGCAGGTGGATTCGGACTGGAGCACACACGTCGTCATGACGTCGGCGAAACCGGCGTCATTTCCCCCGATCGTGAGGGACACCAGGTCAGTGGCGGCCGAGAGGGGTCCGAGCTGATTCGCGGTCACATCACCCGTTCGGGCGCCCGAGCAGGCGGTGAAGGCGAACGAGGAGGGGGCGTTCGCGTTCTTCCACAGGACCGGATACGCCTTCGTGGAGCGCTTGCAGTCGCCGCTGGCGCTGTCGTAACTACCGGAGCCGACGCCGGAGGAGTACGAGTCCCCCAGGGCCACGTAGTCGAGTGCGGCGTTCTCGGCGGCCTGGGCCGCGCCCGCCCCGGTGAGGGCGAGGACGGCACCGAGGAGGAGCGAGGACGAGAGAGCGGCAAAACGGGACAGTCTCATGGAACCTCCCTGTAGCAGGATCTCTGCGTTACCAGGTAGTAGCAGCGGATCCGACGGACCGGAAGTGTTCATGTCAAAACTGGGGGTGAACACCCGCCGATCCTCCATCAGGAACCGTCGAGATCAAGCCACTTCGGGAGAGCGCCACACCGAGCCGGGCCAGGCCGCAAAACCCGGTGCGCGGGCCCCTGCCGTGGCGGATCATGGGCGCCATGTCTGACACCCCCGTCGTACCGTCCGCCCTGCGGCAGCAGCCGGCCGCTTCGCTGCCCGTCATCGTGAACATCGACGACAGCGACTCGCCCGGGGACGTGATGGACGCGCTGTTCCTCGACCGCTTCACCACCGGCGAGCAGCCGCACGCGCACAGCACCACCCTGGACCGGGCGAAACCCGACGCGACGCTGCTCCCGGAGGGGGCGACGGTGCTGCGGGCCGCGAAGGACGACGACCGCAGCTCGGTGCTCGCCGAGGGCGAGGGCTGGACGATCCTCTCCTCCCGCTGGAACCGGCGGGCGGACGTGACCGTCACGGCCACCGACCCCGAGCTGGCGAAGCGGATCCTCGACGAGGCCACGGACGGGGCGAAGGACGAGCCGGAGCCGGAGCCCGAGGACGTCACGATGGGCTTCTGGTACGTGGCTCCGCAGCGCGGCCCGCGCCGGATGACCCGCCGGATCAGCGCCGGGACCTGGGAGGAGGTCCGGCCCAACTACTCGGCGTCGGTGGCCGACTCGATGGACCGGCTGATGAAGGTGACCCCGGAGGACATCACCGGCCGGCTCCTGCTGCTGCACGGCCCGCCGGGGACGGGCAAGACCTCGGCGCTGCGGACCCTGGCCCGGTCGTGGCAGGACTGGTGCCAGGTGGACTGCGTGCTCGACCCGGAGCGGCTCTTCAACGACATCGGCTATCTGATGGACATCGCGATCGGCGAGGACGACGGCACGTCGAAGGAGCGCTGGCGGCTGCTGCTCCTGGAGGACTGCGACGAGCTGATCCGGGGCGGGGCGAAGCACACGGCGGGTCAGGCCCTCTCGCGGCTGCTCAACCTGACGGACGGGCTGCTCGGCCAGGGGCGCAACGTCCTGGTCGGCGTCACCACCAACGAGGACCTGGAGCGGCTGCATCCGGCGGTCGTCCGGCCGGGCCGCTGCCTGGCCCGCGTCGAGGTCGGACCGCTGAGCCGGGCCGAGTCGGTGGAGTGGCTCGGCCGCGAGGAGGACGTGCCGCGCGAGGGCGCGACGCTCGCGGAGCTGTTCGCGCTGCGCCGCGGCACGCCCTCGGCGGACCTCCCGGAGCCCCGCACGTCGGGGGCGGGTCTGTACCTGTAGGGCCCGTCGGCCCGACCCTCAGGGCCCGGGCGGAGGAACCCGTCGGCCTGACCCCGGCACCCCGGACGGAGCCGTCGGCCTGACCCTCGGGGCCCGTACGGGGCGCGGGCGCCCGGCCCCCGACGCCCGGACGGCGCCGTCGGTCTGGACCCGGCGGCCCGGACGAAGACCCGTCAGTCGTCGTACGCCGCCCGCAGGGCCTCGTTCAGGGCCGCCTCCGCGGCCTCGCGGCTGAGGCCGAGGCGGCGGGCCTCCTCGGCGTACTGGGCGGCGGCGGTGGCGGCCCGGCGGGTCGCCGCGTCACCGGCGGCGGCGACGAAGGTGCCGTGGCGCCCGCGGGTCTCGATGACGCCGTCCGCCTCCAGCGCCTTGTACGCCTTGGCGACCGTGTTCGCTGCGAGGCCCAGCTGCTCCGCGAGCCCCCGTACCGTCGGCAGCTTGTATCCGACCGGCAGTCTGCCCGACCGGGCCCGCTCCGAGATCTGGGCACGCAGTTGTTCGTAGGGAGCGGTGGTGGATCCGTGGTCCACGGCGATGGTGAGTGTCACCCCGCCGATTCTGCCCCCACCCCGCCGGAAAATGGGAGGCGGCGGCACGTCCCCGCCCGTAGCGTGCCACCACATGACTGTGATCGTCCGTGATGTACGGCCCCAGGACGCCGAGGGCTTCGCCCGGGTCCGCCGGGCCGCCGTGCCCTACATGCTCGCCACCGCCGAGCAGCTCGCCTTCGACTGGGCGCACTCCCACCCCGAGAGCCACGCGCGCCCCCTCGTCGCCGTGACCGAGGACGGCGAGGTCATCGGGACCGTACAGCTGAGGATCGCTCACGACGCCCCGGAGCCCGGCATAGGCTCCGTCAACGTGTATGTGGACCCCGCGCGTCTGGGCCTCGGCGCGGGGACGCTGCTGCTGCGCGCCGCCGAGGAGCACCTCGCGGAGCGGGGCGCGCGGACGCTGTACAGCTGGGTCGTGGACGAGCCGGCGAGCCGCGCGTGGGCCGAGCGGCGGGGGTACGCGCCCCGTCGCAGCGCGCACTTCCTCCGGCTCGACCTGACGAAGGACGGGCTGCCGCCGCTGGAGGACCCGCCGGCCGGTGTCGAGCTGCGTACGGCCGAGGACTTCGTGGCCGATCCCCGGCCGCTGTTCGAGCTGGATGCGGTGACGACGGCGGACGAGCCGGGCGATGTGGGCGCGGAGCTGGACGACTACGCGTACTGGCTGGAGACCACCTGGAGCCACCCGCTGCTGGACCGGGCGCTGACGACGGTCGCGGTGGTGGACGGGGTGCCGGCGGCCTTCACCGCGGCGCAGACGGACGGTCTGGGCCGGTACTCCTCGGGGATGACCGGTACCGCGCCCGCGTTCCGGGGGCGCGGCCTCGCGAAGCTCGCCAAGAACGCCTCGCTGCACCGGGCCCGGGCCGCGGGCTGCGTGGAGGCGTTCACGAGCAACGACGCGGGCAACGGGCCGATGCTGGCGATCAACGAGTGGTTCGGTTACGGGATCAGCGCGACGGAGGTGCGGCATGTCCGGACGATCGGTTGAGGTCACCCTGACGAAGGCGGGCAGGACGAAGATCCGCTACCCGGCCGAGGTGCTGACGGAGGAGGGGGCCCGGCTCTCGGTGCGTGCCCCGTGGGCGGCCGAGGGGGTGCGGGACTTCGGTTTCGTGCGGTTCGAGCCGGGTGACGTGTTCGTGGAGCACTACTGGAGCGACCGCTGGTTCACGGTCAAGGAGGTGTGGGCCGCCGACGGCGCTCTGAAGGGCTGGTACTGCGACATCACGCGGCCGGCCGAGATCGGCGGTTCCGGGGTGGTGGTCGAGGACCTGGACCTGGATCTGTGGGTGTCGGCGGACGGCAGCGAGGTGCTGCGCCTCGACGAGGACGAGTTCGCGGCGAGCGGTCTCGCCGCCTCCGACCCGGAGGCGGCGGCCCGTGCCGTGGTGGCCCTCGACGAGCTGGAGGCGCTCGGCCGGGAGGGCCTGATCGGCCTGCTGGGTTAACGCAGTTCGACGTCCGCCTGCTCGGCGGCGAGGAAGCCGGGGAGCGGCAGGCCCGACTCGCCGGGCGTGAGCTGCAGGAGGGTGGCCTCCACGCGGGCGGCGCCCGGCCGGTAGGCGGGGTCCTTCACGACGGCGCTGTTGGTCCAGGTGTGGAGGTGGCCGTCGCAGACGGCGCGGGTGCCGCCGATCCCGGTGGAGCGGCTGCCCTGCTTGAGGGTGGAGCTGACGAAGACGGGGCCCTCGCTGTCGTCGAGGCAGCGGTACGTGCCGGAGACGCTGACCGTGGCGTCGGCGGCGAGGGTGCCGTACTCGTCGACGGTGAGGCCGCCGCCGGCCCCTCCCGCGTGGGCGAGAGGGGCGACGGCGGCGGTGAGCAGGGCTGCTGCGGCGAGGACGAGTCGGACGCGCATGGGTGGGGGTCCCTTCGGGGGTGGGGGGAAGGTGCTGCCCGCCAGGGATACCGGATCCGGCCGCCGACTGTCCGAATCTCACCCCTTTGGGGGCGAGTTGGAGACCCGTTCGCATACCGTCGTACGGTCAGTTCGGGGCGCGCCGGGCGGTCGCCCTCCTCGCCAGCGGCCAGGCGAGCAGCACGAGGACGACCGTGTAGACGGTGACCGAGAACGGGGTGTTCACCAGGCCGGTCAGGGAGCCGTCGCTGATCTGGAGGGCGCGGCGCAGCTGCTGTTCGGCGGCGGGTCCGAGGATGACGCCGATGACGGCCGGCAGCACCGGAAGGCCGTAGCGCCGCATGCCGAGGCCGATCAGGCCGATGACGAGCAGCACGATCAGGTCGAGCGCCTCGCCGCCCACCGCGTACGCGCCGACGGCGGCGAAGAAGAGGATCCCGGCGTAGAGGTACGGGCGCGGGATCCGCAGCAGTCTGGCCCAGACGGGCGCGAGCGGCAGGTTGAGCGCGAGCAGCAGCACCATGCCGACGAACAGCGAGGCGATGAGGCCCCACACCAGCTCGGGTTCCCGCTCGAAGAGCAGCGGGCCGGGCTGGATGCCGTACTGCTGGAACGCGGCCAGCATCACGGCGGCGACGGCGGTCGTGGGCAGGCCCAGGGTCAGCATGGAGACGAGCGTGCCGGCGGCGGAGGCCGAGGCGGCGGACTCGGGGCCCGCGACGCCCTCGATGGCGCCCTTGCCGAACTGGTCCTTGTGCTTCGAGAGCCGCTTCTCCGTGACGTACGAGAGGAAGGTCGGGATCTCCGCGCCGCCGGCCGGGATCGCGCCGAACGGGAAGCCGATGAGGGGGCCGCGCAGCCAGGACTTCCAGGTGCGCTTCACGTCGTCCCTGCCGAGCCAGGGGCGGCCGACGGGTATGGCCTCGCCGGCCGTGCGGCGCAGGTGGGCGGCGACCCAGAGGGCCTCGCCGATGGCGAAGAGGCCGACCGCGACGATGACGACGTCGACGCCGTCGGCGAGCTGGAGCGAGCCGAAGGTGAGGCGCTGCTGCCCGGTCATCTGGTCGAGGCCGACCAGGCCGATGGTGAGGCCGATGAGCAGCGAGGCGAGGCCGCGGATGCGGGAGGAGCCGAGGACGGAGGTCACCGCGATGAAGGCGAGGACCATCAGGGCGAGGTAGTCGGGGGCGCCGATGTCGACGGCGAGCGCGGCGACGGTCGGGGCGAGGACGACGAGCAGGATCGTGCCGATCATGCCGCCGGCGAAGTGGCCGATGGCGGCGGCCGCGAGGGCCTGTGCGCCGCGCCCGCCCTTGGCCATCGGGTTGCCCTCGATCGCGGCGACGACGGCCGCGCTCTCTCCCGGGGTGTTGAGGAGGATGGAGGTGGTGGAGCCGCCGAACATGGCGCCGTAGTAGATGCCGGCGAACATGATGAACGCGCCGGTCGGTTCGAGCCCGTAGGTGACCGGGAGCAGCAGGGCGACGGCCATGGCGGGGCCGATGCCGGGCAGGACGCCGATGGCGGTGCCGAGGAGCACGCCGATGGCGGCCCACAGCAGGTTCATCGGGGTGAGGGCGGTCCCGAAGCCGTCGATGAGGGAGGTCAGGGAATCCATGGGTCAGATCACTCCCATCAGCGGGCCGCCGGGCAGCGGGACGCCGAGCAGCTTGTCGAAGACGACGTAGGTGAGGAGCGAGAGGGCGGCCGCGATCAGCGGGTCCCGGTGGAGGTGCCTGCTGCCGAGGGCGTAGGCCGCGCCCCAGAAGAGGAGGGCGCCGGCGACGGGGAAGCCGAGGGGGCCGATGAGGACGGCGAAGGCGAGGAACACGCCGGCGAGGAGCAGGACGGTGCGCCAGTCGGCGGGTTCGGTCAGGTCGACGTCCTCGCCGCCCTCGGCCTCGCCGCGGCCGCCGCGCAGCACGTCGGCGGTGAGCAGGACGGCGACGACGAGGAGGCCGCAGCCGACGACGACGGGCACGGTCGCGGGGCCGACGGGGCCGCGCCCGGCGATGTCGGCGTCGAGGGTGAGGGCGTCGGTGAGGACGAGGACGCCGAGCAGGAACAGGAGGGCGCCGACGCCGAGTTCGGAGCGTCCCCGCAGCCGGGCCTTCAGGGTGGATCCGGTCGCCGGGCGGTTCTTGGTGGTCGTGGTCACAGTCCGAGCTCCTTGAGGACGGAGCCGACCCGCCGGTCCTGCTCGGTGAGGAAGGTGCCGAACTCCTCGCCGGGCAGGAAGGCGTCGTTCCAGCCGTGGGTCTTCAGCGACTCGCGCCACTGCGGGGAGTCGTGCAGTTCGGTCACGAGGGCGACGAGCCTGTCGCGCTCGGCGTCGGAGAGGCCGGGCGGGGCGACGATGCCGCGCCAGTTGGTGAACTCGGTGTCGAGTCCCGCCTCGCGGAGCGTGGGGGCGTCCAGGCCGGGGACCCGCTCGGGGCCGGTGACGGCGAGGAGGCGCAGCTCGCCCGCCTTGATCTGGTCGAGGTACTCGCCGACGCCGGAGACGCCGAAGCCGACCTTGTTCCCGAGGATGGAGGCGAGGAGTTCGCCGCCGCCGTCGAAGGGCACGTAGTTGACGTCCTTCGGCGCGATCCCGGCGGCCTGCGCCATCAGCATGGGGGCGAGGTGGTCGGGGCCGCCGGGTGAGGAGCCGCCGCCGACGGGCAGCTTGCCGGGGTCCTTCTTCCAGGCCGCGAGCAGGTCCTGGATCGTCTTGTACGGGGCGTCCTTGCCGACCACGACGATGTCCTGCTCCTCGGTGAGCCGGGCGATCGGGGTGGTGTCGGCGAGGGTCCTGGGCGTCTTGTTGGTGTGGACGGCGCCGACGACACCGAGGCCCATGGACATGGCGAGGCGGCCGTCGCCGCGCTCGCCGACGAGCCGGGTGAGGCCGACGGTGCCGCCCGCGCCGGGCAGGTTGAAGACCTCGACGTCGCCGGTGAGACCGGCTTCCTCGGCGTTCTTCGCCGCGGTGCGGGCGGTGATGTCGTAGCCGCCGCCGGGGGTGTTGGGGACCATGAAGCGCAGGCCGGGTATCGCGGTGCCCGTTTCGGAGCCGGTGCCCGGGCTGAGCAGCGGCGGACCCACGAGCACCAGGAGAGCCGCCCCGAGGAGGGCGAAGGGGGTGCGCAACCGCACGTGTGCCGCCTCTCAGGTAGAAGGGAAAGGGGGGTGTGAGGTGGCCCACATGTTGCCCGCGCGTTAAGAAGCTGTCTCTCTTCCGCAATCAACGGACGTTGTGGTCGTTGTGGTCGGGACCTAGCGTGGGTCGGCGTGACGAAGGTGCTGGTCGTGGACGACGACTTCATGGTCGCCAAGCTGCACTGCCGCTACGTGTCGGCGGTGCCGGGCTTCACCGTGTCCGGGGTCGCCCACAGCGGCGCCGAGGCGCTCCGCGCGGCCGATCGGCTCCGCCCCGACCTGGTGCTCCTCGACGTCTTCCTGCCCGACATGGACGGGGTCCGGGTGCTGCGGGAGCTGCGCGCGGCGGGTCTGGGCATGGACGCGCTGTTCATCACCGCCGCCCGGGACGTCGGCACGATCCGCTCGGCCCTGCGCGCGGGGGCCCTGCACTATCTGATCAAGCCGTTCACGCAGGCCGCCCTGCACGAGCAGCTGCGGCACGTCGCCTCCCTCCGGAGCCGCCTCGCCGAACTCGACGAGGCCCGCCAGGAGGACGTCGACCAGATCTTCGGCGCGCGTCCCCGCGGCTCCCGCGAACTCCCGAAGGGCCTCGCCCCGCACACGGCGGACCTGGTCGACTCCGTCCTCCGCGCCCACCCGGAGGGCCTGTCGGCCACGGAGTGCGCGGAGGCCGGCTCCCTGTCCCGCGTGAGCGCCCGCCGCTACCTGGAGTACTTCGCGGAGACGGGCCGGGCGGAGGTCACCCTCCGCTACGGCGGCACGGGCCGCCCGGAACGGCGCTACCGGCGGCTGGGCTAGCGGTTCCTGAGCCGCCTCTTACCTGCACCTTAACGCCGCCCTAAAGGCCGCGATCCGTGCTTCTTCCGGGGCTAGTTTGCTCGGCAACCCCCACCACACCCTCGTGAAGGAGTTGTCCCCCCATGACCTCTCGCCGTACGGCAACGGCCGCCGTCACCAGCGCTCTGGTCCTTTCCGGTCTCGCCGTCGCGCCCGGTGCGTTCGCGCACGGGTCCATGACCGATCCCGTGAGCCGGGTCGCGGCCTGTTACGCGGAGGGGCCCGAGGCGCCGAAGTCGGCGGCGTGCAAGGCGGCCGTGGCGGCGAGCGGGACGCAGGCGTTCTACGACTGGAACGCGGTGAACATCGCCAACGCGGCCGGGCAGCACCGGCAGCTGATCCCGGACGGCAGGCTGTGCAGCGCGGGCAACGACAAGTACCGGGGGCTCGACCTCGCGCGGGCCGACTGGCCGGCGAGCAGCATGGCGTCCGGGGCCCACACCTTCCGTTACAAGGGGACCGCTCCGCACAAGGGCTCGTTCGCGCTGTACGTGACGAAGGACGGGTACGACCCGTCGAAGCCGCTGAAGTGGTCGGACCTGGAGGCCCAGCCGTTCGTGACGGTGACCGACCCGGGGATGCAGAACGGCGACTACGTGTTCCAGGGGGTCGTGCCGAAGAAGTCCGGCCGCCACCTCATCTACTCGATCTGGCAGCGCTCCGACTCCCCCGAGGCGTTCTACACCTGCTCCGACGTGGTGTTCGGGAAGGACAACGGCGGTACGGCCCCGGCGACGACCGCGCCCGCCCCGAGCGCCACCGCGTCGAGCGCGCCCGCGACGGCCGCCCCCGCTCCGACCGCCTCCGCGCCCACCGAGGAGCAGATCGAGGCGGGCGCGGACAGGTCCACGGTCCAGCACGGCGGGCACGGAGGGCACGGGGCGGCGCCCGGTACCTCCGCGTCCGGTGCGCCGGCGCCGAACGCGCCCGCCCCCGCCGCCGGTTCGGGTTCCGGTGTGGAGCTGGCGGAGACGGGTGGCGACGCCGCCACCCCGTACGTCGCGGTGGGTGGCGCCGCCGGGCTCGCGCTGGGTGCGGCGCTGCTCTTCTCGACGGCCCGGCGGCGCCGGACCCGCGGCTAGCCGACCACCGAGAGACAGGTCGTCGGGGTCGCGTGGGCCGGGTCGAGGGCGTTGGCCACCTCGTGGAAGGTGACCCGGTCCACCGTGCCGATCGCCACGTGCTCGGAGAGGTCGAGCGCGCACTTGTCCTGGATCAGGACGTTGGTGACGTTCGGGCCGCTGAGGAACTGGGAGCGGTACGGGGTGACGACCTCGTCGTACTGGCTCGCGATGACGTGGTACCGGACGCCCGGCACGGTGTCGCCGCCCTCGTTGAGCTTGGTGATGAAGGCCGATCCCGCGATCTGGTCGGCGAGGCCCGGGGTCGTGGAGCTGATGAGGTCCTCGGCTCCGGGGAAGTACGGCAGGAGCTTGGTGAGGCCGAGCAGGGTGGTGCCGTGGTTGTCGGGGGCGATGCCGACGAGCGTGTTCACCTTCTCGGCCCCACCGAGGAACTTGAGGTACCAGCGGGGCATCATGCCGCCCTGCGAGTGTCCGACGAGGTCGGCCTCGGGGGCTCCGGTGGCGGCGAGGACCCGGTCGACGTAGGTGTCGAGCTGTCCGGCGGACGCGGCGATGGGACCGAGCCCGTTGAAGAGGGGCACGCCCGGCAGCTGGCCGTAGTCGAGCGAGAAGACGCAGTAGCCCCGGTTGACCAGATAGGGGGCGAGTGCCAGCCAGTTGTCGACGGAGTTCCCGAAGGTGCCGTGGACGAGGACGACGGGGCGCGGGTGCGCGGCGGACGGCTTGCAGGAGAAGTCGTTCCAGCCGCGGCTGGGGGCGGTGGCGGCCTGGGCGGCGGCGGTGGGGGCGAGGGTGGCGGCGGCGGTCAGGAGCAGGACGGACAGCGCTCTGACAGCGCTTTTCCAGGACTTCCGGGGCAGCATCGGGCGATCTCCTTGCGGCTCAAGGGGAAGGTGGGGGTGCTGTGCCCTGCGGTCCGGACCACAAGTGGGGATGCTCTCCAGCCAAATTACGCACGGGTAGCCTCGGCTGGGAAGTTACGCGTCGGTAAAAAGTGAGGTGTCGTCACGGGGGCGTGATCAGGCCGCCAGTGAGCCCGGCAGGATGGCCCGCGGGCCGAACTTCGCCCGTGCCCGGTCGGCCACCGCCTCGATCCGCCGGGTCTTCTCGTCCACCGGGTCCAGGGACAGCTGGTGCGCGGCCCCCTCGGCGTCGCGCAGGCCCTCGGCGCGCAGCGCGATGCCGCGCACCCGGGCCCGCTGGAGCCCGAAGGAGTCGTGGACGGCGTACGCGAGGGCGGTGAGCGCCGCCGAGTGGGCGGTCGGTTCGGGCAGGGCGCGGCTCCGGGTGGTGGTGCTGCGGTCGGCGTACCGCACGGTGACCGCGAGCCCCCGGCAGACCTGGGCCTCGGTCCGCAGCCGGGCGCCCAGTTCTCCGGCGAGCGAGAGGAGGGCCCTGCGCTGCTCGGTCCGGTCGGTCTCGTCGTGCGGGAAGGCGCGCTCGGCGGCGATCGACCGGGAGGCCGCGTTCGGGACGACGGGGGTGCGGTCGATGCCCCGCGCCCTTTCCCACAGCTCGCGGCCGGCCTTCGCGCCGACGAGCCGCTGGAGCACGGCGAGCGGCGCGTCGGCGACGCGGCCTGCGGAGTCGAGTCCGTAGCCGCAGAGGGTACGGGCGGTGGCGCGACCGACGCCGTCGAGGTCGACGACCGGCCGGTCGCGCAGGAAGGCCGCCGGGTCCTCGACGACCAGGGTGGCGCCGGGCCGGGCCTCGCGGGCCGCGAGGCGGGCCAGCATCGGGTTGGGCCCGGCGCCGATGACGCAGTCGACGCCGTACAGGGCGAGCGCGCGGACCCGGACGACCGAGGCGAGTTCGGCGGGGCCGCGGCCGAAGTAGCGCAGCGCGCCGCGCACGTCGGCGAGTGCCTCGCGGGGCGGGGCCGCCTCGACGACGGGGGTGAACTCGCCGAGCAGGTCGACCAGTCGGGGCAGTGCGGCTTCGTCCGCCGGTTCCAGGCGGAACCGTACGCAGAGGATCATCCGGCGCTCCCGGGGCTGCTGTGCCACAGCTTCCGCGACGGTGTCGCGGCGCCTTCCCCGGCCGGCCGGAGGTCGGCCCAGGGGTTCATCTCGTATCCGGTGGACATCGTGATCCGCCGGCCGTTGTCGGCGTGCTCTCCGGCGGGCGCCGTCTCGGCGAGCCGCTCCCCCACCGCGTCCAGGCCGCCGGAGGCCCGCAGTTCGACGAGTTCGGCGAGGTTCCAGGCGGCGGAGCCGACGACGCTGAGGCTGCGGGGGCCGCGCCGCTGCACCACGCCCCGGACGAGGAGCAGCCAGGAGTGGAAGACGGTGTGGGCGCAGCGTTCGTGGGCGTCGTCGAAGAAGGCGAGGTCGACCAGGCCGGTGCCGTCGTCAAGGGTGCTGAAGATGACGCGTTTCCCGGAGCGGATGGGCGGGGTCTGGGTGGCGGCCTTGGCTCCCGCGACGAGGACGGTCTGTCCGTGGGCGGCGGAGCGCAGCCGCTGGGCGGAGACGACGCCGAGTTCGCGGAGGAAGGCGTGGTGGTCGCTCATGAGGTGGCGGGAGGCGTCCATGCCGAGGATGCCGAGCTCGGCGCTGAGGCGTTCGGTGTCGTCGAGGTCGGGCAGGCCGACGGGGGCGGTCTTCCCGCCCTGGGCGAGCGGCAGCTGGCCTCCGTGGGAGGCGGCTCCCCGGTGGACGCGGCGGAGTTCGGTGAGGTGGAGCAGCAGGTCGCGGCGGTTGGCGCCGAAGGCGTCGAGGGCGCCGACCTGGGCGAGCCGTTCGGCGACGGGGGTGCGCGGGCGGGCCCGCTCCCAGAAGTCGAGGAGGGAGGCGTAGGGCTGTCCGTCCTCGATGCGGGCGCTCTCGGTCTCGCCGATGCCGTGGACGTCGGCGAGGCCGAGCCGGAGGCCCCACACCGGGGGCTTGTCGGACACCAGTTCGATACGGTGGGCGACCGCCGAGCGGTTCACGTCGAGCGGCAGCACCGGCACCCCGCGCCGCCGGGCGTCCGCGAGCAGCAGCCGCTTGGGGTACATGCCGGGGTCGTGGGTGAGCAGGCCCGCGTAGAAGGCGGCCGGGTGGTGCGCCTTGAGCCAGGCCGACTGGTACGTCGGCACGGCGAAGGCCACCGCGTGCGCCTTGCAGAAGCCGTACGAGCCGAAGGCCTCGACGATCTCCCAGGTACGGGCGACGACCTCGTCGGCGTACCCCCGGGCCGAGGCCCGCGCGGCGAACCAGAGCCTGATCCGGCCCTGCGACCCGGGGTCGGAGAGCCCACGCCTGACCTGGTCGGCCTCGGCCCGGTCGCAGCCGGTCATGATCCGTACGATCTCGATGATCTGCTCGTGGAAGACGACCACGCCGTACGTCTCCTTCAGGGTCCCCTCCAGGTCGGGGTGCGGGTAGCGGACGGGGGCGCGGCCGTGCCGGGCCTCGATGAAGGGGCGGACCATGTCGGCGGCGACCGGGCCCGGCCGGAAGAGCGAGATGTCGACGACGAGGTCGTGGAAGGTCGCGGGCTGGAGCCGGCCGACCAGGTCGCGCTGGCCGGGGGACTCGATCTGGAAGCAGCCGAGGGTCTCGGTGGAGCGGATCAGCCGGTACGTCTCGGGGTCGCCCTCCGGGACCGCGTCGATGTCGGGCCGGGTGCCGGTGGCGCGCTCGACCTCGGTGACGGCGTGGGCCATGGCGGACTGCATGCGCACGCCGAGGACGTCGAGCTTGAGCAGCCCGAGGTCCTCCACGTCCTCCTTGTCGAACTGGGACATGGGGAACCCCTCGCCGCTGGTGGGGACCACGGGGGTACGGGTGAGCAGCGAGGCGTCCGAGAGGAGCACCCCGCAGGGGTGCATGGCGATTCCGCGCGGCAGCGCGTCGAGCGCCTCGACCAGCTCCCAGAGGCGGCCGAACTTCTCGCGTTCGCCCGCGAGTTCGCGCAGTTCGGGAAGTTCGTCGAGGGCGGCGAGGGCGTCCCTGGCGCGGATGTGCGGGAAGGCCTTGGCGATCCGGTCGGTCTCGGCCGGGTCCAGGGAGAGGGCGGCGCCCACGTCCCGTACCGCGTGGCGGACCCGGTAGGTCTCGGGCATGGAGACGGTGGCGACCCGTTCGGTGCCGAAGCGGTCGATGATCGCCCGGTAGACCTCCAGGCGGCGGGCGGACTCCACGTCGATGTCGATGTCGGGCAGGGCGGTGCGGCGTGTGGAGAGGAATCGTTCCATCAGCAGGCCGTGCTCGACCGGGTCGGCGTGGGCGATGCCGAGGAGGTGGTTCACGAGGGAGCCGGCGCCGGAGCCCCGGGCGGCGACCCGGATCCCCATGGACCGGACGTCGTCGACGACCTGGGCGACCGTCAGGAAGTAGGTGGCGAAACCGTGGTGGGCGATGACGTCCAGCTCGCGGTGCATCCGGTCCCAGTAGGCGCGCCGCTTCTCGTACCCCTTCAGGACCATGCCGGCGGCGGCCCGGGACGCGAGGACGCGCTGGGCGGTGCGGTGCTCCGCGCCGACGAGGTACGGCTCCGGGAAGTGCGCGGAGCCGATGCCGAGGTCGTCCTCGGGATCGACCAGGCACCCGGCGGCGACCTCCGCCGTCCGGTCGAGCAGCCGGTGGGCGGCGTCCCTGCGGAAGCCGGCCGCCTCGACGGTCCGCTCGGCGGCGGCGAACATGCCGTCGGGCCCTTCGGCGCCCTTGAGCCAGGCCTCTCCGCTGTCGAGCTCCTTGCGGGGGTCGACGGGGACGAGGCGGCGGGCGGAGTCGAGGACGTCGGCGACGGGGCCCTGGCCGGGGTCGGCGTAGCGGACGGCGTTGCCGAGGACGGGCCGGACGCCCTGCTCGGCGGCGAAGCCGAGGGTGCGGGCGGCGAGCCGCAGGGAGCCGGGGCCGGTGCCGGTGCGCCCGTGGTGGACGGCCTCCAGGCACAGCGCGTCGCCGTACCGCTCGCGCCAGGGGGCGAGCAGCCGGGCGGCCCGGTCGGGGCGGCCGGCGGCGAGGGCGCGGCCGACGTCGGAGGCGGGGCCGAGCAGGACGTACACGCCGTCGCCGGCCAGGGCGGCCCCGGGCAGCAGGGGGCGCTCCGCTCCCTGGGCATGGGCGGCGGTGACCATCGCGCAGAGGGCGGCCCAGCCGGTGCGGGAGCGGGCGAGGAAGAGGGCCCGGGGCGCGGACTCGTCGACGAAGGCCCCGCCCCGGACGGGCACCCGGCGGGCGGATCCCCGGTCGGCGGGGTCGCGGGCCTCGGGTCCGGGGGCGTCGGGGGCCTCGTACGCGAGGTCCACGCCGAACAGCGGGCGGACCCCCTCCTTCTCGCAGGCCTTGGCGAAGCGGACGGTGCCGGAGAGGGTGTCCCGGTCGGTCAGGGCGAGGGCGTCCATGCCCCGCTCGGCGGCGCGGGCGGCGAGGCGCTCGGGGTGGGAGGCGCCGTAGCGCAGGGAGTAGCCCGAGGCGGTGTGCAGATGCGTGAAACCTGGCATGGCCGGCGCACCTCCCGCACTTCCGCATCGAATTCGTACATACGTTCCCACCCCCTCGCTCCCCACCTTAACCCACTTTCGAACATCCGTGCGATAACTCGTTCAGACCCATCCCACCTGCGGAAACACGCCCCGCCCCGGAGCCTGGGGGGCATGAGCTTCGTCGACGAACTGAAAAGCGCCGTCACCCCCCGAGCCTTCCTGCTGGTCGCCGGCGTCTTCGCCCTCCAGCTCCTGTTCATCACCTCGTACGTCGGAGCCCTGCACGATCCCAAGCCCACGGACGTCCCCTTCGGTGCGGTCGCCCCTCAGCAGCAGATCGCCACCGCCCTGTCGGACCGGCTGGAGGAGCTGCCCGGCGACCCCCTCGACCCGCGCGTGGTCGCGGACGAGGCCGAGGCGCGCGACCAGATCATGGACCGGGAGATCGACGGGGCCCTGATCGTCGACCCCCGGGGCCGCACCGACACCCTGCTCGTCGCCTCCGGCGGCGGCAAAGTGCTCTCCGCGACCCTGGAGGCGATGATCACGAAGGTGGAGGCGGCCAACCAGCGGCTCGTGCGGACCGTCGACGTGGCCCCGTCCTCCTCCCAGGACTTCAACGGACTGTCCGCCTTCTACCTGGTCATCGGCTGGTGCGTCGGCGGCTACATCTGCGCCGCGATCCTGGCGATCAGCGCGGGCTCCCGCCCCGCGAACCGGGAGCGCGCGATCATCCGCCTCGGGGTCCTGGCGCTCTACGCGGTCCTCGGCGGTCTCGGCGGCGCGGTCATCGTCGGACCGATCCTCGGCGCCCTGCCCGGCAGCGTCGCGGCCCTGTGGGGCCTGGGCACCCTGGTGATCTTCTCCGTCGGCGCCGTGACCCTCGCCCTCCAGTCCGTCTTCGGGATCGTCGGCATCGGCCTGGCGATCCTGCTCATCGTGATCGCCGGCAACCCCAGCGCGGGCGGCGCCTTCCCGCTCCCGATGCTGCCACCGTTCTGGCGGGCGATCGGCCCGTACCTGCCACCGGGCGCGGGCACCTGGGCGGCGCGCTCGATCGCGTACTTCAAGGGCAACGACATGACCGTCTCGATGGTGGTCCTCTCGGCCTGGGCGGTCGTCGGCGCCACCGTCACCCTGGTGATGTCCTCGCTGAAGCGGAAGCCGGAAGCGGAGCCGATCGCCTCGGAGGTGGGCGAGCCCCAGGCGTAGAGGAAGGGGAGAAGGCCCCCGCCGGCGGCGGGGGCCTTCTCCGTGCCGGGGCGGCCCCGGCAGGTGCGCGGGCCGGGGATCAGAAGACGCTGACCCCGTAGGCGCTCAGCGCCTCCGTCACGGGCTGGAAGAAGGTCGTCCCGCCCGAGGAGCAGTTGCCGCTGCCGCCCGAGGTGAGGCCGATCGCCCGGCTGCCCGAGTAGAGCGGGCCGCCGGAGTCTCCGGGCTCGGCGCAGACGTTGGTCTGGATCATGCCGTAGACGATGTCGCCGCCGCCGTAGTTCACGGTGGCGTTCAGGCCGGTCACCGTGCCGCTGTGGATGCCGGTGGTGGAGCCGCGGCGGGTGACGGACATGCCGACGGTGGCGTTGGCGGCACTGGTGATGTCGACGCTGCCGACCGTGCCGGACTTGGTCACCGAGGTGTTGGTGTAGCGGACGATGCCGTAGTCGTTGGTCGGGAAGCTCGACCCGGCGGTGGTACCGAGCACGGTGCTGTGCGAGGAGTTGGACCACCAGGTGCCCGCGCCGTCCGTGCAGTGGCCGGCGGTGAGGAAGTAGTAGTTCCCCGCGCCGTCCTTGACGTTGAAGCCGAGCGAGCAGCGCCAGCTGCTCGCGTAGATGGCGTCGCCGCCGGAGATCAGCTTGTTGAACGTGCCGGGGGTGCGCTCGATGCGCAGCGCACCGGCGTTGCCCCCCGCCCGGTGCTTGATCTTCGCGATCTCGGCCTGGGAGACGGTGGAGTCCGCGGTGACGACGACCTGTCCGGTGGCGGTGTCGACGCGCCAGGCGGTGCCGGCGACGTCGGCGGCGAGGACGGCGTCGCCCGCGGCGGAGAGCTGGGTGGCGCTGAACGTCTGCGTGGAGTCGGCGCTGGCGGTGGGGACGCCGAGCGTCGCGGCGGCGGCGACGAGACCGGCCGTGAGGGCGAGCAGCCGGAACTTCTTCGTGGGGGTGGTCACTTCTTGTCCTCCTGCGGGGGGATCAGTGGGTGTCCGTGCGGGATCAGAAGAGGCTGACCTTGTACTTGGCGAGGGCTTCCGGCACCGGCTGGAAGAAGGTGGTGCCGCCGGTGGAGCAGTTGCCGCTGCCGCCGGAGGTGAGGCCGAGCGCCTTGGTGCCGTCGTACATCGCGCCGCCCGAATCTCCGGGCTCGGCACAGACGTTGGTCTGGATGAGGCCCTTCACCGTGCCGCCGCCGGAGTAGTGGACGGTGGCGTCGAGGCCGGTGACGGTGCCGCTGCGGGTGCCGGTGGTGGAGCCCGAGCGCTTGACGGACTCGCCGACGTAGGCGTCGGCGGCGGTGAAGCCGCCGGTGTGGGCGAGTGAGGTGTTGTCGTAGCGGACGAGGGCGTAGTCGTTGCCCGGGAAGCTGGAGCCGACGGTGGCGCCGATCAGGGTCGACTGCGCCGAGCTGGTGTACCAGGTGCTGACGGCGTTGCCGCAGTGGCCGGCGGTCAGGAAGTAGTACGTGGAGCCGCTGCGGACGTTGAAGCCGAGCGAACAGCGGTAGCCGCCGCCGTAGATGGCGTCCCCGGCGCCGAGCAGGGGCTTGAAGACCCCGGGGGTGCGCTGGACGAGGAGGGCGCCGGCGTCGGCTCCGGCCGCTCCCCGGATCTTCGCGAGTCCCGCCTCGGTGACGGTGGAGTCGGCCGTGACGACGATCCGGCCGGAGGCTCTGTCGACGTACCAGGCGGTGCCGCCGACCCCGGCGGCGTCGACGGCGGCTTCGGCGCGGGCGAGCCGGGCGGCTCCGGCGGGGCCGGGGGCGGCCTGCGCGCCGGGGACACCGAGGGTGGTGGCGGCCGCGAGTCCGGCGGCGACGGCGAGCATTCGGGTGCGCTTGATCCTCACTGTGCTCCTCACATCCTTCTGGGAAGCGGAGGGGCCCGGGATAGGGGGCCCGTGAGGCGCCATCAGGTGACGTGTCCCTGACATGCACCGCTTGTGATAGTGGCCCTCCCGGAGCGGACGCACAAGACCGCCGTACGCGCCGGCGCCCCCGGCCGTCCTGGCCGGGGGCGCCGCTCATCCGTACGTCTGACGGGGAAAGCCCCGGTCAGGCCGTGCTCAGCCGCCGCTCACCGGCCGGCACCGCCGTGTCCAGCGTGTTCCCGGGCGGCGGGAAGGGGCAGATGAAATGGTCCGCGAAGGCGCACGGCGGCAGCAGGGCCCGGTTGAGGTCGACCGTCACCGAGCCGTCCTCCGCCGGGGCCTCGGGCCGCAGGAAACGGAAGCGGTAGCTGTCCCTGCCGCTGGTGGCGTCCGCGAAGACCGCCCACAGGGAACCGTCGTCCTCGACGGCCACCTGGAGGACGTGCTCGCCGCCGTGCAGCTCGAAGACCAGCTCCCCGGACAGGCCCAGGCCGCGCTCCCGCCCGTCGGCGTTCTCCACCCGTACGCTGCGCGTCTGCGGGTACGGACGGAACACCCCGGGCACCACCCAGCGCGCGTCGTACGGGGTGGCCTCGATGCCCCGGAAGGCGCGCCGCGCCTCCGAGCCGGGGTCGAAGTCCCGTACGGCCCACAGCCCTTCGCGCCGCAGCACCACGAGCCGCCGGCCCGCCGACTCGACCCGGGACTCGTGGATCGGGCCGTGGTCGGCGGTGAGCCGGACCGTGCCGGCGAAGGGCTTGCCGTCGACGGTGACCCCGTCCTCGGCGACCGCCGTCAGGACCACCTCGTCGCCGTCCTCCCGCCACTCGCCGGGAACGCCCGGGACGCGGCCCTCGGGCAGGTCCGCGAGCCAGTGGGTGCCCGTGAGTGAGAGCGGGCCGTACGACGAGGCGACCGCGGCCTCGCGCTGCTCGTGCCAGTGCTGCCAGTCCTGCTGTGGATCCGTGCTCATGGTGTTCAACCCTTCCATACGGGCTCGGGAAGCCCGAGGTGCGACCGCAGCGTGGTGCCCGCGTACTCCGTACGGAAGACCCCCCGCTCCTGGAGCAGCGGGACGACCCGGTCGACGAAGTCGTCGAGGCCGCCGGGGGTGAGGTGCGGGACGAGGATGAAGCCGTCGGCCGCGTCCGCGGCCACGAACTCCTCCAGGGCCGCCGCCACCGTCGCCGGGCTGCCCACGAAGGACTGCCGGCTCGTCGACTCGACGACCGTCTGACGGATCGAGAGCCCCTTCTCCTCGGACAGCGCCCGCCACCTCCGCGCCACCGCGACCGGGTCGGCGACCCGCACCCGGCCCTGGACCAGTGTGGAGTCCGGGTCCGGGTCGACGTCCGGCAGCGGGCCGTCGGGGTCGTATCCGGACAGGTCACGGCCCCAGACCTGTTCGAGCGCGAGGATCGCGTTCTGCGGGGAGACCTGCTGCCGCCGGATCCCGGCCGCCCGCTCCTGCGCGTCGGCGTCGGTGTCGCCGAGGACGTACGTCACCCCCGGCATGATCTTCAGGTCGCCGGGGTCCCTCCCGTACCGCGCGAGCCTGCCCTTGACGTCGGCGTAGAACGCCCGGCCGGCCTCCAGGGTGGAGTGCCGGGTGAAGATCACGTCGGCGGCCGAGGCCGCGAACTCCCGCCCCTCGGCGGAGTCCCCGGCCTGGATGACGACCGGCTGCCCCTGCGGGGAGCGCGGTAGGGGGAACTCGCCCGCGATCCGGAACTGCGGCCCGCTGTGCGCGAAGGGCGTCGTCCCGCCGTCCGGGGTCCGGGAGTCCCACAGCTCCCGGACGGTGCCGAGGAACTCGGCGGCCCGCGTGTACCGGTCGGCCCGGTCCAGGTAGCCGCCGCGCCGGAAGTTCTCCCCGGTGAAGGCGTCGGACGAGGTGACCACGTTCCAGGCGGCCCGGCCCTCGCTGAGGTGGTCGAGCGAGGCGAGCCGCCGGGCCAGTTCGTAGGGCTCGTTGAAGGTGGCGTTGACCGTGGCGGCCAGGCCGAGCCGCTCGGTGACGGCCGCGAGGGCGTTGAGGACGGTGATCGACTCGGGCCTGCCGACGACGTCCAGGTCGTGGATGCGCCCCGCGTGCTCGCGCAGCCGCAGCCCCTCGGCCAGGAAGAAGAAGTCGAAGAGCCCGCGCTCCGCCGTCCTGGCCAGGTGCTCGAAGGAGGAGAAGTCGATCTGCGAGCCGGAGCGCGGATCGGCCCAGACGGTCGTGGAGTTGACGCCGGGGAAGTGCGCGGCGAGGTGGATCCGCTTCCGGCCCGTGGCGGTGCTCATGCGCCTGCTCCCGTCGTGGCGTACTGGCTGACCGGGCGGGCGAGCCCCAGGTGGTCGCGGAGGGTGGCGCCCTCGTAGGCCGTACGGAACAGGCCCCGGTCCCGCAGCACCGGCACGGTCCCGGCGGTGAAGCGCTCCAGGTCCCGCTCCGGCACCGCCGGCACGAGGTGGAAGCCGTCGACGGCGCCGCCTCCGTGCCAGCCGGCGATCAGCTCGGCGAGCGCCCCGGGCCCGCCCTCGTACGCGTCGAGGTCGACGGTCAGCGAGAGCAGCACGCGCAGCTGCCCGGGGTCCCTGCCGTGGGCACGGGCCCCCCGGCGCAGTTCGGCGCGGAGGGCGGCGGCCTCCTCGGCGGAGGCGGCCCGGATGAGGGCCACGTCGGCGTGGTGGGCCGCGGTGTCCCGGGCGGCCGGGCGGGTGGCGTCGACGACGGTCACCGGGTTGCCCTGCGGGGGCCGGGGCACGGTCGAGGGGCCCTTGACCGAGAAGGTCGCGCCCTGGAAGTTCACGTGGTGCAGCTTGCGGCGGTCGACGAACCGGCCGGTCGCCACGTCCCGTATCTCGGCGTCGTCCTCCCAGCTGTCCCACAGCTTCCGGGAGACCTCGGCGACCTCGCCCGCCTCCTGCCAGAGCTCGGCGGTGGGCGGCGCCGGGCGGCGGCCGACGAGCCGGGCCTCGGCCCCGGTCGGGGAGACCCCGATCCGCCAGCCCGCCCGGCCCCGGCTCACCCAGTCGAGGGTGGCGACGGCGGCCTGGACGTGGAACGGCTCGGTGTGGGTGGTGGTCACGGTCGGCACCAGGCCGACGGAGCGGGTCTCGGGAGCGACCCTGGCGAGGACGGCGAGCGCGTCCAGGCCGGGCCCGGCGAAGGAGTCGTCGTGGGTGAGGAAGTCGAGCGCGGCGGCTTCGGCGAGCCGGGCGAGCGCGACCGCACGGGCGGCGGTGCCCGGGCCCGGATCGGCCCGGCCGGAGCCCGGGGCGAGCTCGGCGGCGAGGTGGAGCGGTCGGGTGCTGGTGGTCATGCGGTCTCTCTCGGAGCAGGCGGGGCGCGGATCAGTTCTTGGTGCGGGGCAGGCCGGGCGGGTTGATCTCCGACTTCTGCACGGCCTCGTTGGTCAGGCCCCACCGCTTGAGGACCTGCGCGTAGGTGCCGTTCTCGACGATGTGGTCGATCGCGGCCGCGTAGGCGGCGACCAGACCGCTGTCCTTCTTCGTGGTGGCCGCGATCTTGCCTTGGAGTCCGGCGCCCGCTCCGGAGAACTTGCCGACGGCCTCGGTCTGTCCGGCGGAGGCCACGTGGTAGGCGACGGTGGGGTTGGGGCCGAGGTAGCCGTCGATCCGTCCGGACTGGAGGGCGAGGTAGTAGTCGGTCGTGTTGTCGTAGTACTTGATGTCGACGCCCTTGCGGCCGGCCTTCTCGTTCTGCCGGGACCAGTCCACGAGGATCTTCTCCTGGTTGGTGCCGCTGCCGACGGCGATCCGCTTGCCCGACACGTCCTCGGGGCCCTTCACCGTCCAGCCGGAGCCCTTCTTCGCCTCGAAGGCGAGGTCGTCGAGCCGGTAGGTCGCGAAGTCGTACTTGTCCTTGCGCTCCTCGGTGACGGTGACGTTGGAGAAGACGCCGTCGTACTTGCCGCTGTCCAGGCCGACGAAGAGGTTCTCCCAGGAGACCGCGTTGAACTCGGGCTTCAGGCCGAGTGTGTCGGCGATCAGGGTGGCGAGGTCGACCTCGACGCCGATCAGCGTCTTGTCGTCGGTGGCGCGGAAGGCGAGCGGCGGGTTGCTCTTGGCGGAGACGCCGAGGATCAGGGTGCCTCTCTTGCGGACGGCCTCCGGCAGCTTGCCGGCGATCGCGTCGACCTTGGCGGTGTGGACGCGGTTCTGGTTCGGGCCGACGTTGATGCCGGTGTCCTTCTGACCCTCGGGCTTGATCTCGCCGACGGCGGCGTCGCCCGAGCCGCAGGCGGTGAGGAGCCCGAGGGCGGTGAGCGAGGCGAGGGCGGTGAGGACGGTGCGACGGGTCTTCATGGCAGTACAGCTCCTGTGAATGAGTGGGTGGTCAGAGGACCTTGGAGAGGAAGGCGCGGGTCCGCTCGTGGCGGGGGCTGTCGAGCACCTCGGCCGGCGAGCCCTGTTCGACGATGCGGCCCTCGTCCATGAAGACCACCGTGTCGGCGACCTCCCGGGCGAAGCCGATCTCGTGGGTGACGACGATCATGGTGGTGCCGGAGGCGGCCAGGTCCTTGATGACGTCGAGGACCTCGCCGACGAGTTCGGGGTCGAGCGCGGAGGTCGGCTCGTCGAAGAGGAGCAGGCCCGGCTCCAGGGCGAGCGCCCGGGCGATGGCGACCCGCTGCTGCTGTCCGCCGGAGAGCTGCTTGGGGTACGCCTCCGCCTTGTCGGCGAGTCCGACGCGTTCGAGCAGCTTCCGGGCCGCGGCCTCGGCCTCCTTGCGGGGGCGCTTCAGGGCCGAGACGGGCGCCTCGACGATGTTGTCCAGGACGGTGAGGTGCGGGAAGAGGTGGAAGTTCTGGAAGACGAAGCCGATGCGGGTGCGCTGCTTGAGGATCTCGCGCTCGCGCAGCTCGTAGAGCTTGTTCCCGGAGCGGCGGTAGCCGACGAGGACGCCGTCCACGCCGACCGTGCCGCTGTCGACCTTCTCCAGGTGGTTGATGGTCCGCAGCAGGGTGGACTTCCCGGAGCCCGAGGGGCCGAGGACGACGGTGACCTCGCCGGCCCGGACGTCGAGGTCGATGCCGCGCAGGACGTGGAGGGCGCCGAAGCGCTTGTGGACGGCGCGGATCTCGACCTTGGCCGTGGTGGCGGCCGTCCCGTCGGCGGGCTCGGCGGTCTTGGTCACGGAGCTCATCGGGCGCTCCCCTTCGCGTAGTGGCGTTCGACGTAGTGCTGGACGACGGAGAGCGCGGTGGTGAGCAGGACGTACCAGGCGGTCGCGACCATGAGGAGCGGGACGACGCGTCCGTTGCGGCCGTAGACGACCTGGACCTGGTAGAAGAGTTCGCCGATGGCCATGACGGAGACGATCGAGGTGCCCTTGAAGAGCGAGATGATCTCGTTGGCGGCGTTGGGCAGGATCGAGCGCATCGCCTGCGGCAGCACGATCCGCCGCACCTGGCGGAGCTTCGGGATGCCGAGGGAGGCCGCGGCCTCCAACTGGCCCTCGTCCACGGCGAGTACACCGCCCCGGACGATCTCCGCCGCGTAGGCGGCCTGGTGCAGGGCGAGCCCGAGGACGGCGGCGCTCATCTCGCCGACGAGGCCCATCGTGTCGAAGGAGACGAAGCTCGGCCCGAAGGGGATGCCGATGCTCAGTTCCTTGTAGAGGTAGGCCAGGTTGAACCAGAAGAGCAGCTGGACGATGAGCGGGATGGAGCGGAAGGCCCAGATGTAGCCGAAGGCGACCGAGCGCAGGAACGGGCTGGCGGACAGGCGCATGAAGGCGAGCACGATGCCGATCGCGAAGCCGAGCGCGGTGCCGTAGAAGGTGAGCTGGAGGGTGACCCAGACGGCGTGCAGGATCGTCTCGGTGGTGAAGAAGGCGGCGAAGACGTCCCACTCCCAGCCGGGGTTGGTGACGAGCCCGTGGACGAACTGGACGAGCAGCACGGCGGTGGCGGCGACGGCCACCCAGCGCCAGGGGTGGCGCACGGGGACCACCACGAGCGCGGGCGCGGGGGCGGTGGGGCCGGGGGCGTCCTTCGTGAGGGACGCGGGGGCGGATGCGGGGGCGGGCTCGGCGGCGGGTTGAGTGGCGGGTCCGGCGGCGGGCGGATCGCTGGTGAGTGACATGGCGGTTCCTCGGGAACGGGGCACGAAAGCGGGGAAGGAGCGCGGATCAGGCGCTCAGCGGGGCGGGGAGTCGACACTCCCGGTCGCGCAGGAAGGCCAGGGCGGCCCGCGCGGAGACGTCGTTCTGCCCGAAGGCGACCCCGCCGGTACGGGGCCGGGTGAAGGCGCTCCCGGTACGTGCGGTGGTGTGCGGACCGAGGGCGAAACGGCGCGGGTGCGGGCGCCCGTCGTGCTCCAGGATCCGGCCGTCGACGGGGTCGACGACGAGCAGGCCGCCGCTGGTGGCCCTGGTCCCCTCCTCGTACAGGGCGCGCAGCAGCGGGCTGCCGGTGAGCTCCAGGGTGGGGTCGGGGATCCGGGCCTCGACGAGGGCGCGGGCCTCGGTCCACTCCCCCGGCACGGCGGCGGACGAGGCGCGGAAGAGGCCGCGCTCCTCGTCGGTCTCGACGGTGACCTGCGGTCCGAGGAACCGGACGACGCCGGCGCGGGAGAGCGCGAGGAGCTGGCGCAGCCGGGGGCCGGGCGGGCCGGAGGCGAGGTAGCTGAAGAAGCCGTGCCACCAGCCGCCGGGGTCCAGCCGCTTGCCGAGCCGCAGGAGCTGGCCGTAGACGGAGAGCAGCCCGGCGAAGACGGCGGCGTCGGGGCTGTGGGCGGGGTCGTGGCGGCGGGTCAGGTCCTGGGTGATGTAGTCGCGCAGGCCCTGCTGGAGGGCTTCGGCGGAGTCGTGGCGGATGCCGTCCAGGGGATGGTCGAGGGCGTCCAGGTCGAGCCGGTCGGCGGGGTCGGGGACGGCGGCGGCGACGAGCGCGGCGAGGTCGGCCGAGCGCGGCGGCGCCTGCGCGTAGGACCGCTCGAAGTCGCTCCAGGCGAGCGCGGTCCGCTCGGGGTGGGTGGAGAAGAGCCGGTGGTAGTGGGCCCAGCCGAGCTCCTTGTCGATGAGCGGCCACACGTCGTGCCGGAAGTCGATCGGCCCGGCGCGCCCGAGAAGGGCGTCGGTCTGCTCGGTGCCGAAGAAGCGGGGCAGCGGGGGGCGTTCGCCGTCGAGGACGTAGCCGATCTTCGAGTGGTACGGGACGCCCCGGCGCGATCCGACGTGCAGCACCGGCTCCTTGCCGGAGGGGACGTAGACGAGCTCGTCGCCCTCTCCCTCGTACCGGCCGCCGCGGCCCTCGGTGAGCAGCACCATCAGGTCGACGAAGGCGAGACCGAAGCCGCGGACGAGGACGGGCTCACCGGCGGGCAGGGCGGCGAGGTCGGTGTCGGCGGTGAAGTCGGGCGGGAGGTGGACGAGCCCGTGGCGGGCGGCGAATCCGGCGAGGTCCCGCTGCTCCCGGTCGGGCCGGGCGTCGAGGTGGCCGACGGTGAGGACGACGAGATCGGCGAGGAGGGGGACGGCGGTGCCCTCCAGCCAGACCCGCTGGCGGCCCTCGCGAGGGCCGCTGACCCGCAGGGCGGTGGTGCGGTGCTCGTGGACGGTGACGGAGGCGGGCAGCGCGGCGCGGGCCCGCTCGTACACCCAGCGCAGATAGGCGCCCTGCTGGGGGCGGGTGGGGAAGGTGCGGCCGTCGATGCCGGCCCATTCGGCGAGGGTGGGTCCGGGGCGGACGGGCCCTTCGAGGTCGACGGTCTCGTCGGTGAACATCGTGACGTCCTCGGCCTGGGAGTTCATCCAGAGCAGCGGGGACTGCGCGGTGCGCCAGATCCGGCCGGGGCCGGGCGGGTGCGGGTCGACGAGGTGGACGTCGAGGGGCTCGTCGCCGTACAGCTCGGGCAGGTTGGCGGCGAGCCGTTCGAGGAAGCCGGTCCCCCGCGGCCCGGCGCCCACGACGACGATCGACGGGCGCGGGCTCATCGCGCACCGGCCGTTCCACGGGCGTAGTGCCGCTCGACGTAGTGCTGGCCGATGCCGAGGACCGAGGTGACGGCGACGTACCAGAGCGTGGCGACCAGCAGCAGCGGGATGATCTCGTACGTGCGGTGGTAGACGAGCTGGGTCGAGTAGAGCAGGTCCTGCACGGCGATGACGGAGACGATCGAGGTGCCCTTGAGGGTGCCGATCAGCATGTTCCCGGCGGGCGGGACGATCGCGCGCATGGCCTGCGGCAGCACGATCCGGGAGAGCCGGCGCCACCGGCCGAGGCCGAGGGACTGGGCCGCCTCGATCTGGCCCCGGTCGACGGAGAGGATGCCGCCGCGGACGACCTCGGCGGCGTAGGCGGCCTCGTGCAGGGTGAGGCCGATGACGGCGACGGCGACGGGGCCGAGGAGGTTGACCGTGTTCACGCCGAGGATCTGCGGGTAGAGCACGCCGATGTTGAACCAGAAGAGCAGCTGGACCAGGATCGGGGTGGATCTGAAGAACCAGACGTAGCCCCAACTCACGGCGCGGAGCACGGGGTTGGCGGAGAGTCTGAGGACGGCGAGCAGGGTGCCGAGGACGAAGCCGAGGGCCATCACGAGGGCGGTCAGCCACAGGGTGAGGCCGAGGCCGCGCAGGACGGACGCGGAGGTGAAGTACTCGGCGACGACGTCCCACTGGAAGGCCTTGTTGCGGACGACCGAGACGAGCGCGAGCGCGAGCAGGACGAGGACGACGACGGCGGCGGCCCACTGGCCGGCCCGGCGGGTGGGCACGATGCGCGGAGAAGGTTCGGCCGGCGGGGCCGTGGAAGGGGTTTTGACGAGGGTCGCGGACATGCGAGGGCTCCGTGGATGCCAGAGGGCGGATCGAACACGGGGTGCGCCTTCACACGCGTGGAGCCGCGGATCCGGGCCCCTCAGCCCGAACCGCCCTTCGAGGCTATGCGGTCAACACGCCCCACTGTCAAGGGTGTCCGCACTCTGAGCCGTACGTCTCATCCCGGTTGACGCGGACCCGGATGCCTGTTCCACTGGGGCCATGCATCCGCAGCAGCTGGTCACGCGCTCCCACATCGACTTCGGTCGTGTGTGGTCCTCTTCCTGTTGAGCCGACCCTCTGCTTCTCCCCGTCCGCGTGCTGTAGTCCGCGGCGCCTTCACACCCGGGCCCCTCGTGAGCGCCTGAGCTCTCCCCTCCCCTCGCTCTTTCCCGTACTTCCTTTTCCTCCTTCGCCCTGAAGGACCTTCATGACCTTCGCGTTGTCCGTGCACCGGACCACGACCACCGATCCCCTGGCCCGTCCGCTCCTCGACGAGCTGGCGTACGAATACACGACCCGGTACGGATCCGCGCACGATCTGCACCGCTACCCGGCGGCGGAGTTCGCCCCTCCGCACGGCGCCTTCCTGCTCCTCCTGGAGCAGGGCCGGCCCGTGGCGGGCGGCGCCTACCGCCGCTACGACGAGGACACCGCCGAGCTGAAGCGGATCTGGACGCACTCGGCGCACCGCAGGCGCGGTCTCGCCCGCCGTGTCCTCACCGTGCTCGAACGGGAGGCCGCCGCCCGCGGCTACTCCCGCATCTATCTGACGACGGGGCCGCGCCAGCCGGAGGCCAAGGGCCTCTACCTGGCGAGCGGCTACCGCCCGCTCTTCGACGTGTCCGCCGATCCCGAGTCGATCGGCCCGCTGCCGTTCGAGAAATTCCTGGAGAACCCGAAGCCATGAGTACGCGCACGAGTTCCGGCACCGCACGCACCACCCTCGCCTTCGCCCTGATCACCGCGGCCGCGCTCGGCCTCACCGCCTGCTCGGGCGGCGAGCCCGCGACCGCCCCGGCCGGGGCCTCGGGGGCGCCGGGCGCCGCGAAGGGCGCGCTCCCGACCGAGGACGTCGTGGCGGCGGTGAAGAAGAACGAGGCGGCGGCGAAGCTGCTCCCCGCCGACGTGCGGCAGCGCGGCAGCCTGACGTTCGCCGCCTCGGTGAGCAATCCGCCCAGCGCCGCCTACCTGCCCGACGGCAGGACCGTCGTCGGGGTGGACGCCGACTTCTCGGCCGCCGTGACGAAGGCGCTCGGTCTGGAGCTGAAGCGCGAGGTGGTCGGCTTCGAGGCGATCCTGCCGGCGCTCGGCAGCGGCAAGTACGACGTCGGCACCGGGAACTTCGGGGTGACCGAGGAGCGGCGCAAGACCATCGACTTCGTGACGTACATCAACGACGGGCAGGGCTTCGCCGCGCGCGCCGACAGCAGTCTGAAGGCGGTCACGGACCTCACCCAGCTGTGCGGTCTGAAGGTGGCCGTGAACGCCGGCACCACCTTCGAACGGACCCTGGAGAAGAACAAGGGCCGGTGCGGGGAGGCCGGGAAGCCGGCGTACGAGGTGAACGTCTACAGCGAGACCGGGGCGATCTGGATGTCGCTCCAGCAGGGCCGCAGCGACGTCGTGATGAACACGATCAACGGCGTGCGGTACGCGGTGACGCAGCAGAAGAACCTGAAGTTCCTCAACGAGTACCGGCGTCTCGACGTCGGCTTCGCCTTCAAGAAGGGCACCCCGCTCGCGCCGGCGTTCCAGGCGGCGGTGAACGGTCTGAAGGCGGACGGGACGTACGACCGGATCCTGAAGAAGTGGGGGGTGACGGCCTCGGGCATCGAGACGTCGCGGATCTCCCCGCCGGAGATCCCGGCGCCGACGAAGTAGCGGCGCAGGGTCCCCGACGGCCGGTCGACAGCCGGGGCCGCGGAACTCCGACGTACGGCCCCGGGTCCCCGTCGGTCCGTCGGCAGCCGGGGCCGCCGAACCCCGACGTACGGCGCCGGGTCCCCGTCGGTCCGTCGACAGCCGGGGCCGCCGAACCCCGACGTACCGTCGGTGGCCGGGGCGGCCCCGGGTCCCCGACGGTCCGTCAGCAGTCGCAGCCGCAGTCGCAGTCCCCGCAGCAGCAGTCCCCCTCGCAGCAGGAGGAGCAGTTGCTGCAGCAGTCACAGCAGTCGCAGCAGTCACCGGGGTCGCACTGCTGGCACAGGCCCTCGCGCCGCTGCCGGCTCCAGGGGTCCTCGAAGGTCCCGCAGCACATCTGGCAGGTGCAGGCGAGGCCGATCCAGAGGGCGCAGCCGGCTATCAGGCCGCGCCGGTTCGGCGGCTCGGGCGGGAGCGGGCCGCCGGGACCACCGGGGCCGCCCGGTCCGGGGACCCAGGGCCCGCCCGGGCCACCGGGTCCGCCGGGGGCGTACGGGTTGCCGGGCACGGGCCCGCCCGGCGTCGCGTACGGGTTCCCCGGCACCGGGCCGTGGGCGCCGGGCGCGCCCTGGCCCGCCCCGGGTGCCCCGTGCGAGCAGCTGGTGGTGCCGAAGGCGCGGTCGACCGAGGTGCGCAGCTCGTGGGCGAGGAGGACGTGGGCGAGCTTGCCGTTCGCGAACTCCGCGTCCCGCAGCGCGAGGCGGATGCCGTGGAGGGCGTCGTCGGCGAGCCGGCGGGCCTCGTCGCGGGAGGTGCCGGTGGCGGTGAGCGGGTTCCACGCGCCGGTCGCGGCGTCGGCGGCCTGGTCCTCGACGGCGTCGAGGAGGTGGGCGAGGCGTCCGAAGAGGCGCCCCGCCTCGGCGAGCGGCGCCGCGTTCCCCGGACGGCCGGCGAGGACGGCGGTGTGGGCGAAGGCGGCGGCGGTCGCCGTCTCGGTCGGCTCGGTGACGGTGAGCAGGGGCGTGCCGGGTCCGGCGAGGGCCTCGATGCCGGTCTGGCGGTCGACGGCGTCGACGAGGACGGCGGTGTCGAAGCCGAGGTCGCGGCCGGCCCTTGCCCCTGCCCGGTCCCAGGAGCGGGCGACGCGGCGGGCCGCGGCGGCGACGGGCCGGCGGGCCAACAGGCCGTCCCGGTCGGCGACGTGGTCCCGGACCTTCGCCGAGGCGAGGACGAGGGAGACGGCGGCGGCGAGCCTGGCTCCCTCGCCGCGGGCGACGGGGGCGGTGCGCAGGGCGCGCAGCGCGCAGGGCCCGGCCTTGCGGCGGCCCGCTTCGGTCACCCCGGTCTGAGCCTCCGTCAGGACGGAGACGATGAGTCCGTCGTAGTTGGTGACGACGCGGGCGAACTGGCCGTGGTCGGCGCGGAGTGCCAGGCAGAGGCCGCAGAGGTGGGCCATCCACTCGGTCCTGAGCCCGTCGGTGAGCCGATGGGTGCAGGGTCTGACGATTCCGAACAAGGACTCCCCCGTGAGTCGTGGGCGATGGCGAGGGCCGGCGAGGGTCCGCCGAGCGGCCTCGCGGCATCGTAGCGAGCGGCTTCGCTCACCCGTACGCGCCCATCGTCACCCTTGTGGCCCGACTTTCATATTTTCAGCTACATGGCCCTCCATCAGGCCCCGCATACCGTATGTTTCCTGACGAATCGCCAGGAAACGGCCCTCACGTTCTGCACCAGTACCGTCACGAATCCCCTGCGCGGCGCCTATCCACTTGGCGCGCGATCCGCATCATGGACGACGATAGGGATTGCGGAACCACAAGTGACCGCGCTGAAAGGAGGCGTCCATGGGATCGGTGCGCAAGGCGAGTGCCTGGCTGGGACTCGTCGAGGACAACGACGAGCGTTACTACGACGACGAGTACGCCGACGGTGCCGAGGGCGGCGACGCCTGGGTGACGGACCCCCGGGTCCGGGTGGCCACGGACACCGCCGAGGAGCGGGGCCGCCGGATCGCCACCGTCTCCCCCGACGGCTTCCGGGACGCCCGGGGCATCGGCGAGCTCTTCCGGGACGGGGTTCCGGTGATCGTGAACCTGACCGCGATGGAGCCGAACGACGCCAAGCGCGTCGTCGACTTCGCCGCCGGTCTCGCCTTCGGTCTGCGCGGCTCGATCGAGCGCGTGGCGACGCGGGTCTTCCTGCTGACCCCCGCCGACACCCAGATCGTCACCGGCGAGACGGGACGCCGTCGGCAGGACGGTTTCTTCAACCAGAGCTGAGCGGGTCCGCCGGTCCGGCCCGGCACCTCCCGACGGGGTCGGGTCAGTGCACCGGGCGTCCCGAGCCGGCGGGCTCGATCGCTTCCCGCGTCGCGGGCACGCGAGGCGCCGCCGCCCCCTGGGGGGAGACGGGAGCCTCCGCCGGGACGAGCGGCTCCGAGGACCCGGTCGACTCCGCGGGACCGGTCGGCTCCGGGGACCCGAGCGGCTGCGACAGCCCCGGCCGCTCCGCGAGACCGGTGGGCGCCGTTTCCGGCGCCTGCGCCGACCCGCCCGGCCGCGCCGCGTCACGGAGCTCCGCGGCCCCGTCCGGGGACTCAGGGACCCCTGTGGCCACGCGTGCCCCTTGGGCCTCGTCGAAGGCCTCTTCCTGATCCACCGGACACTCCATGACCTCCGGCAGTCGCCGGGCCATCAGCGCGCCGAGGAGCAGCAGCCCGGCGCTCACGCAGAGTGTGATGTGCAGACCGGTCACGAAGGAGTGCCGGGCGGCCTGGTGCAGGGCGTCACCGGCCGCACCGCCGAGCTGATCGGCCACCTTGTACGCCTCGCCGAGCGAGTTCGCCGCGGCCCGGCTCGCCTCCGCCGGCACCCCGGGGACCGACGCGAGCCCGGGGGCGTACGCCGCGTTCATCACGCTGCCGAGCAGCGCGATGCCCATGCCCGCGCCGAGCTGGTACGAGGTCTCGCCGATCGCGGCCGCACCGCCCGCGCTCCGCTGCGGCGCCTCGCTGAGCATCGACTCGTACGCCGAGAAGAGCGTGGTCTGCAGGCCGAAGCCGAGCAGCACGAAACCGACCGTGAGCAGCATCGGCCGGTCGTGCTGTCCCATGAGGGTCAGCAGCAGCACCGCGCCGGCGGTGAGGACGAAGCCCCAGCCGACCATCCGGCGCGGCCCGATCCTGCGCAGGGTGTACGAGCCGGTGGCGCCGGCGGCCATGGCGGCGAACGTCAGCGGGAGGAGCCGGAGCCCGGTCTCCAGGGGGCTGAGTCCGAGGACCAGCTGGAGGTACTGGACGGCGATGAGCTCCAGGCCTACCAGGGCCAGCATGCCGATGACGATGCAGCCGACGGAGGTGGTGAAGGCGGCCCGGGAGAAGAGCCGCATGTCGATCAGCGGGTGCGCGCGCCGCTTCTGCCGCCGTACGAAGAGGACGAGGAGCGCGGCGCCGAGCAGCAGCGGCCCGGCGGTCGGCAGGGCGAGCAGCGGGTCGCCGGCCCCGGCGCGCTTCACCCCGAGGACGCAGCCGAGCACGCCGCCCGCGGCCATGAGCGCGCCGAGCACGTCCCAGGGCCCGTCGGCGGCGCCCCGGGACTCGGGGAGGAGGCGGCGGCCGAGGGGCAGGATCAGGGCCATCAGCGGGATGTTGATGAGGAAGACGGAGCCCCACCAGTAGTTCTCCACGAGGAAGCCGCCGAGCACCGGTCCGGTGGCGGCCCCGATCGCGGCCGTGGCGGTCCAGATGCCGATCGCGGTGGCCCGCTCCCTCCGGTCGGGGAAGACCGTCCGGAGGATGGAGAGCGTGGCGGGCATGATCATGGCGCCGCCGACGCCGAGCAGCGCGCGGGCCCCGATGAGGACCGAGGGCTCGGTGGCGAGCGCGGCGACCGCCGAGGCGATGCCGAAGAGCGCGTAGCCGAGGAGGAGGACCCGCCGTCTGCCGACCCGGTCGCCGAGGGTGCCGAAGAGGATCAGCAGCGAGGCGCAGACGAGGGGGTAGGCGTCGACGATCCAGAGCAGCGCGGTGGAGCTGGGGCGCAGGTCCTCGGTGAGCGAGGGGACGGCGACGTGGAGGATGGTCGCGTCGAGGGCGACCAGGAGAAGACTGACGCAGAGGACGACGAGGACGACCCAGCGGTTGGCGCCGGCGCCGACGGTGGCACGCGGTCGCCCTTGGGCCGTGTTCGTCCGCTGCATGTACGTACCTCCCAGTGAAGCTCTCGCGCTCGGCGGGCCCCGACCAGGGCGTATGCCCCTGGGGCGGCCCGGCATCGACGGGCGAGTGAGCCGTCAGCGTACGCGAGTTCAAGGCCCGAGCGCGTGGTGCAGCTCTCACCCCGGCGGGCCTCCGGGTGTGGCGTACGCCACTCGGCGGGGGCCGCGCGTCGCATGGAATTCCGCACGGACGTCTGTTTGAGGAAATTCCCGCGCGTTCAAACACCCTTACGGAAACAACCCGCGCGGCAATAGGGCTGAAGGTCATCGGATTTCCCGACGGACGCCTGGAATAGACCACCTGGTGAGACCCACTCCACATCACATGGTCATCACGAAGGGAGCGGAACGACCGGGTCTGCTTCTCACTCCCTGTAACGTCGATTGGGTGCGTACCGACATCTTTGCCCGGCTGGACCGGGAGCCGGAACCGCCGAAGATAGAGGTCCCGCGGATGACCCGCACGCGTCTCGCCCTCTTCGGCGGGACGTCGGCGTTCTATCTCGCCATCGTCGTGGCCGTGCTGCTGTCGACGTGGCTGGTGACCCTCGACTGGAAGATCATGCTCTTCCGGCCGTACCAGCAGTGGCCCGAGATCCACGGTTTCCTCGACTACTACGTCGTCCTCGGCCAGCGCGGCCCCACGGCCGTCATGGTGGCCGCCTGGCTGGGCTGGCGCTCCTGGCGCCAGCACACCCTGCGGCCCCTCCTGTGCCTCGGCGCCGCCCTCCTGCTGCTCAACGTCTCGGTGGGCGCGGTCAAGCTCGGCCTCGGCCGCCTCGGCCCCCACTACGCGACCCAGGTCGGCTCCGCGGAGCTCTTCGCGGGCGGCGACATATTCCCCTCGGGGCACACCGCCAACGCGGTCGTGACCTGGGGCATCCTCGCCTACCTCGCGACCACCCCGAGAGCCCGGCGCTATCTGTCGGCGCTCTCCGCCGTGGTCGCCCTCGGCGTGGGCCTCACCACCGTCTACCTCGGCACGCACTGGCTGAGCGACGTGCTGCTCGGCTGGGCCGCCGGGCTCCTCGTGCTGCTCGCGCTGCCCTGGTGCGAGCCGGTCCTGGCCGTGGCGGAGTCCTGGATCCTCGCCGCGCGCGACCGGGTGCGGGAGCGGCTGCGGGACCGCCGCCGGCTCGTGCCCTCGCTGCCCGTGGCCTCCGGTGGACCGCGCCCCGTGCGCGAGCCGGTCCGGGAGCCCGCGCGGGAGCCCGTGGGGGTGGCCGGCGCCCGGCGCGCCCCGGCGACCCGCGGCTGACAGACGTGCGGCTGACAGACGTGCGGAAGGGCCCCGGCCATCTCGGCCGGGGCCCTTCCGCATGCGGTCCCGCCGGCTCCTCAGCCGAGCCAGCAGCGGGTGACGGAGCCGTGCTCGACCTCGAAGTTGATGCGCCCCGACAGGTACTCCATGGTGATGATCGAGCCGGGCGGCAGGGACCGGACGACGCTCCAGCCGCGGGTCCGGGCGAGCCGCTCGGCTCCCTCGGCGTCGAGCCCCACATAGGACTCGGGAGCGTCGCGGGGCGGTTCGGGAGTGCGCGAAGTGGGTGACATGAACCTCACGTTAGTCCCTTGGCGGTCACGCTTGTGTCACAAGTTATCGACATATGTTTGGCCTGCTCACCGGTGGCCGCGGGGAGCGTTTCCGGCCGTTTCTCCAGTAATTCCGAACGGCGCCGAGCAGTTCGCACGAAGCGGGCGCAAGCGCCGCTAACACACCCTCAATTCCCCGCTTCCCTCGCCCCCGTACGGAATTGTGTCGGCGACGCGCACCCGAGGCGCACACTCTTCCCTTACACAATGCTTACGCTGTCCGAACGCCCGGAGACGCGGAGCCGGGAGGACGGCGAGGCGGAGGCAGTCATGGGCAACGGGACAGCGACCGCGAGCCCCGAATCGGCCCGCCAGAGGCACGGCCGCATCCTCATCGACTGGCTCACCACCACCGACCACAAGAAGATCGGCCACCTGTATCTGGCCACGTCGTTCGTCTTCTTCCTGTTCGCCGGACTCCTGGCGATGCTGATGCGGGCCGAGCTGGCCCGCCCCGGGCTCCAGCTCGTCACGAACCAGGAGTTCAACCAGGCCTTCACCCTGCACGGCACGATCATGCTGCTGCTCTTCGCCACGCCCACCTTCGCCGGCTTCGCGAACGAACTGGTGCCGCTGCAGATCGGCTCGCCCGACGTCGCCTTCCCGCGGCTCAACATGTTCTCGTACTGGCTGTTCCTCTTCGGCGCCCTGATGGTGCTCGGCTCCCTCTTCACGCCGACGGGCCCCGCCGCCTTCGGCTGGACCGCCTACGCCCCGCTCAACAGCCTGGACCGGTCACCGGGCGCCGGCGTCGACCTGTGGATCATGGGGCTCGCGCTCTCCGGCTTCGGCACGATCCTCACCTCGGTGAACTTCCTCGCCACGATCGTCGGCATGCGGGCGCCCGGCATGACCATGTTCCGGATGCCGATCTTCACCTGGAACGTGCTGTTCACCGCGGTCCTGGTGATCGTCGCCTTCCCCGTCCTCGCGGCGGCGCTGCTCGTCCTGGAGGCCGACCGGCGCCTCGGCTCCGTGGTCTTCCAGCCCGAGAACGGCGGGGCGCTGCTCTGGCAGCACCTCTTCTGGTTCTTCGGCCACCCCGAGGTCTACATCATCGCGCTGCCGTTCTTCGGGATCGTCAGCGAGATCATCCCCGTCTTCTCCCGCAAGCCGATCTTCGGCTACGCGACCCTGGTCGGCGCCACCATGACGATCACCGGCCTCTCCGTGGTGGTCTGGGCCCACCACATGTTCGCGACGGGCGCGGTGCTGCTGCCGTTCTTCTCGATGCTGTCGTTCCTCATCGCCGTGCCCACCGGGGTGAAGTTCTTCAACTGGACCGGGACGATGCTGCGCGGCTCGCTCTCCTTCGAGACCCCGATGCTCTGGTCCGTCGGCTTCCTGGTGTCCTTCCTCTTCGGCGGGCTCACCGGCGTCATCCTCGCCTCACCGCCCATGGACTTCCAGGTCACCGACTCGTACTTCGTCGTCGCCCACTTCCACTACACGGTCTTCGGCACCGTCGTCTTCGCGACCTTCGCCGGCTTCTCCTTCTGGTGGCCCAAGTTCACCGGCCGCATGCTCGACGAACGGCTCGGGAAGATCCACTTCTGGACCCTCTTCACCGGCTTCCACCTGACCTTCCTCGTGCAGCACTGGCTCGGCGCGGAGGGCATGCCCCGGCGGTACGCCGACTACCTGGCCGCCGACGGCTTCACCGCGCTCAACACCGTGTCCACCATCGGCGCCTTCCTGCTCGGCGTGTCCACCCTGCCGTTCCTCTACAACGTCTGGCGAACCTGGCGGTACGGGGAGAAGGTCGAGACCGACGACCCCTGGGGCTACGGGCGCTCCCTGGAATGGGCGACGTCCTGCCCACCGCCCCGGCACAACTTCGAGGCCGTGCCCCGGATCCGCTCCGAGGCGCCCGCCTTCGACCTCCACCACCCGGAGTTCGCCGCGTTCGAGCGGATGCGGATCAGCGCTCCGGCCGGTCGAGGGCCCGGGACAGACGGTCCCTGAGCGACCGCACCGCCTCCACGAGCTCCGGCGGGTCGACCACCTCGAAGTCGAAGCCCATGAACAGCACGTGGAACACCATGGAGTCGAGGCTCCGCGCCCCGGTCCGCAGCAGACAGGCGTCCTCGCCGTCCGCCGTCAGCACACCGTCCAGCGGGCCGACGGCGGCGGCCGCCTCGGCCGCCGGGACGAAGAGCCGGACCGTCGCCTCCTGTGCGTACGCGGTGCCGGACACGCCCTTCTGCACGTACGCCGCCAGGTCCTCGGCGGGCGGCTCGCGCGGCGGGAAGCGGGGGCCGTGCGGCGGCGTCGGCTCGATCCGGTCCGCCCGGAACGTACGCCAGTCGCCCCGGTCCAGGTCCCAGGCCACCAGGTACCAGCGGCGCTCGGTGCAGACCAGACGGTGCGGTTCGACGGTCCTGCGGGTGGCCGCGCCGCCGTGGTCCCGGTACGCGAAACGGAGCCGCTCGCTGTCCCGGCAGGCGTTGGCGAGCTCGGTCAGGACGGCGGGGTCGACCCGCTCCCTCGGAGTACGCAGCAGGGGCACCGTGAACCCGTTGAGCGCCCCGATCCGGCGGCGCAGCCGGCCCGGCAGAACCTGCTCCAGCTTCGCCAGGGCGCGTACGGAGCTCTCACCGATGCCCTCGACGCCCTGCCCGGCGGCGGAACGCAGGCCGACCGCGACCGCGACGGCCTCCTCGTCGTCGAGGAGCAGCGGCGGCAGCTCGGCGCCGGCCCCCAGCTGGTACCCACCGCCCGTCCCGGGACTGGCGTGCACGGGGTAACCGAGCTCCCGGAGCCGGTCGACGTCCCGCCGCACGGTACGCGGCGTCACGCCGAGCCGCTCGGCGAGATCGGAACCGGACCACTCGCGGTGGGCCTGAAGCAACGAAAGCAGCCGCAAGAGCCGCGCGGAGGTCTCCAACATGCCCCAAGTCTCCCAGCGACAGCGGACAACTACGGTCCGCAATCCCTGCGGTGGCCCCCTGTGGGCACGAGATTCGGCCGGGGCGACGCCCATCCCGTACGGACGGTGCCCACCCCGTTGTGGGCATGCGTTCCGCCGGGGCGGCGCCCACCCCGTTGTGGGCAATCGTTCCGCTGGGGCGATTGCCCACACGGCAACGGGGCACCGCCCGGCCCGTCAGCGGAGGCGGCGTACCAGGCGGCCGGCCCTCGCCTTCTGGGCGTATGCCGCGTCGATCAGCCGCCCCACCCCCCGATGCACCCGCGCCCGCCCCGGGGAGTGCACGCGCCGCCCCGCCCCGCGGGCCACCAGCTCCCCCCACAGCGCCTCGTGCCGCGCGGCGATCCGCGCCGGGTCGAAGCGCTCGGATGCGGCGAGCGCCGCCCGCCCCGCCTCGGCCCGCAGTTCCTCGTCCTCGACGAGCTCCCGCAGCGCGCCCGCGACCGCCGCGACGTCGTCGACCGGTACGAGCCGACCGTCGACCCCGTCCTCGATGATCTCGCCCGGCCCGTGGGGGCAGTCGGTGGAGACGACCGGCAGTCCGCACCGCATCGCCTCGACGATCGTCATGCCGAAGGACTCCCGCTGCGAGGTCACCGCGGCGATCGAGCCCTTGGCCCACTCCGGTTCCATGGGGGTGACGGTCCCCATGAGGAAGGCCTGTCCGCCGAGGCCCCGGTCCTGGATCTGCCGGGCCAGCGGACCCCTGAGGTCCTGGACGGCGTCGCCGGAGCCGTAGATCCGCAGTTTCCAGTCGGGATGGTCGGCGGCCACTTCCGCGAAGGCGTCGATCAGCACGTCGTACCGCTTGACCCGGGTCAGCCGGCCCGCCGCGACGACGGTCCTCGCCGCGGGGTCGGCGGGCCGTGCGGAGGGCGCGGGCACGCTGTTGGGGACGGCCTCGATCCGCACGCCGGGCAGGCGGAGTCTCCGGTAGGCGCGGGCGTCGGCCTCGGTGACCGTGGTGACGGCGTCGAGGAGGGCGTACTCGTGGCCGATGTCCCGGCGCAGCCGGTAGCTGTGGCCGTCCAGGATCAGGTGCTCCTGGCCGACGAGGACCGGCCCCCGCCGGGCCTGGCGGGCGAGCTGCACGTTGAGCCCGGGGCGGGTGGCGACGAGGACGTCGGCCTCGACGCCGCGCAGGTACTCCCCGATCCGGGTGTCGGTGAGCGCGCTGTACTGCTTCCAGCGGCCGTCACCGCGCGGGAAGACCTGGGCGGGGCGGTGGTGGTCGGGGTGGTCGCCGTCGTATCCCGGGCTGTCCTCGCGCAGGTCGACGAGGTGGCGGAGGGTCACCCCCGCCGGCAGGCCGAGGCGTGGACGGTCGCGGTGGCGGAACACCGAGACGATCTCCACCTCGTGGCGTTCCGCCAGTTCCTCGGCGAGCGTGAACGTGGTCCGGATCGTCCCGCCGTAGTGGTAGCCGTTGTGGAGCAGAAAGGAGATGCGCATCGCGCTGCCGGTTCCCCCCGGTCAGTCATCATGGTCGGTGCCCGACTGTACTGCCGGTGCGGGGGCGCCGTTCACGGGCGGTAGCCGAGCTGCGGGACGGTCGCGCAGTTGTCCGTCATGTCGCCCTGGCTCACCCAGCCGCGCCCGTCCTGCCAACGGGCCACGGACAGACAGGTGTTCCGGGTCGCGGGCGGCCGGGCCAGGTGCTCGAACCGTACGGGGAGCAGCAGTCCGCTCGCGGTGTACGGCTCCGGACGGTTCATGAAGTCCTCGACGCAGCCCCGGGTGAGCGTGTCCCGGGCGAGGCAGGAGCGGGCCGCGTCGGTGAACCACATCGCCGCCGCCCAGCCCTCCAACTGCCATTGGGACAGCGGCCGGTCGCCCATCGCCGTACGGAACGCGCGGACGGCCGGGTACCCGGTGTCCTCGTAGTTCCTGCTGGAGCCCGTCACCCACAGCGAGGCCCGGCAGCCGGGCGCCCGGGCGTAGTCGCGGGAGACGGCCGAGGACCAGTTCTGCACGTTGGTCACCTTGGCGGCGACCCGGACCCCGAGGGTCTGCATCGCCTCGCACAGGCGCACGTTGCCGTGGGTGTCCATGGCGTCGAAGACGACGTCGACGTGCTCGGCGCGCAGATCGGCGGCGACCGCACGGAAGTTGGGCAGGGCGAAGTCGACCTGTTCGTCGACGACGCGGTAGCCCTCGGCGCGCAGCCCCCGGGCGACCAGCCGGGCGTAGGCGGCGGAGGCGGCCTGGTTGTAGGAGACGACGGCGGCGGTCCGCGCGCCCAGTTCCTTCCGGAACCAGCGGTAGACCTCGGTTCCGCCGTAGAGCGTGCCGTCCCAGCCGGGTGCGCGACCGGTGCGCGGGGCCGAGCTGCCGTAGATGCCGAAGAGGTGCGGATAGGTGTCGTAGGCGGGGGTGAGCGGCTGTCCGCCGATGTCGGGGACTCCGGCGCGCGCCACGAGGGGGGCTCCCGCGTAGTTCAGGGCGGTGGTGGCGACGAGGGCGAAGACGCCGCGCTCGTCGATCAGCCGGTGCACGCACGCGTTGTTGCCGACGCCGCTGCCCCCGTCGTCGCAGGTCTCGACCTCGATCCGGCGCCCGTCGAGGCCACCGCGCGCGTTGAGGGCTTCGAACCAGGCGACGGCCCCGTCGCGCGGGCCGGTGAAGGTCTGCCCGCCGACCGGGCTCGTGGCGCTGGTGATGATCCCGACGCGGAGCGGCTCACCGCCGGAGGGGGTGGCGGTGGGCCGCGTCTCGAAGGCGCGCTCCGGGAGCCGGCTGCCGCAACCCGCGAGGAGGGCGAGCAGCACGGCGAGGAGCAGCGCCGCGACCGCCTCAGCAGCCCGGAACGGTGACACCGCTCAGCTCGACCAGGCCGCACAGGGTCTTCACGGAGACCTTCCAGGTGTCGTTCTGGAGGATGGAGGTGCCCTGGGAGCCGGTCAGGGCCGGGGTCCCGCCGACCAGCAGGTCGTAGGTGACGTTGGCGCCGGTGGCCGAGGTGAACTCGATGCCGGTGACCTTCGCGGAGGTCATGGCCGCGTTCTTGTCGGCGGCGAACGCGCCGAGCACCGGCCTGAGCTGCTCCCCGTTCTCCAGGAGCCTCACCTTCTCGGCGACGGGGGTCTTCGGGTCGAAGAACGCCGTCCAGTTCCTGGTGATCTCGGCCTTGGCGGCGACCGGGTCGGCGGGTGCCGCCGAGGCGGGCGGTGGGGAGGCGGGCGGTGGGGAGGACGAGGACGTGCCTGAGCTGTTCGTCCCCCCGTCGTCCGAACAGCTCGCGAGGGCGGGGGCCAGGACGAGGACGGCGACGGCCCCGAGGACCGCGAGGCGGGGGCGCCCCCCGCGTCGATCGACGACCATCTGGCTCACCACCGGGTGTCTCGCCAGTCCTGAGTGGCTGGTGTCCTGCTGAAGCTCTGCTGGTGTTACCAGGGTGGGACGGATCAGGGCATAGTGCAAGAAAGAGACATACGGAGGGGACGAGGGAGGCCCCGGTGCCGACAGCCCGGATCCTGCTGTGGAGCGGTCTCGCGGCGGCCGCCGGCGGCGCGGTGCTCTGCGCGCTCGGCTGGTACGGGATCTCCGGCGAGCGCTTCGCGGAGCGTCAGCTCCCCTATCTGGCCTCCTGCACGGTGCCCGGGGCCGCGCTGCTCGTGGCGGGCGCGGTCCTCGTCGCGGCGCGCGCGCTGCTTCCCGTACTCCCTCCGGAGCCGGAGCCCCCGCCGCCGGAGGAGACTCCCCCACCGTCCTCGGACGGCCCCTTCCTGCGGGTGCCGGGCGGCACCCTCGCGCACCGCCCGGACTGCCCGCTGGTGGCGGGCAAGGAGGAGGCCGTGGAGGTGGGGGACGCGGAGCTCGCCCCCTGCCCGGTGTGTGAGCCATGGCCTCCCTGACGTACGAGCTGACGCTCGCCGGCCTCGCGGTCGGCAGCGCCGCCGCGCTCACGGGGATCGGCCTCGTCGTCACCTACCGGGCGACGGGGGTGCTGAACCTGGCACACGGCGCCGTCGCCATGGTCTGCGCGTACGTGCTCCGCGGGCTGGTGGTCGACCAGGGCTGGCCACTGCCCGTCGCCGCCCTGGTCACGCTCCTGGTCGTGGCCCCCGCCCTGGGCCTCGCCCTCGACCGCGGCGTCTTCCGCCCCCTGGCGCTCCGCGGCTCGAACCCGGCGCAGACGCTGGTGGCGACGATCGGCGTCTTCGTCCTCCTCGTGGGCGGGGCGGTGCTGCTGTGGGGCCCGGGGGCACGGGACGACGCGCCGGTGCTGCTCGGCGACGATCCGTGGGCGCAGCTCGCGGCGGTGCTGGCGCTGGCCTGTGCGGTGGGGGCGGTGACCCGGTGGACGCGGTTCGGGCGGGAGCTGCGGGCGGTCGTGGACAACCGTCCGCTCGCCGTCCTGGCGGGGATCGACGCGGACCGGGTCGCGGCGGCGGGCTGGGCGTTCGGCTCGTTCACGGCCGGGCTCACGGGCGTGCTGCTCGCCCCGTACGTCCGGCTCGACCCGTACGGGATGCCGCTGCTCGTCGTCGAGGTGATCGCGGTCGCGGTGATCGCCCGGATGCGGTCGCTGCCGGTCGCGATCGGCGCGGCGCTCGCGATCGGGGTCGCCCAGGCCCAGCTGACCCGGCTGCACCCGGAGGGCTGGGCGGGGCCGCTGCTCCAGGCCGTCGGCGCGAACCTGTTCGTGGTGGCGCTCCTGGTGGCGGCGCTCGTCCTGCCGGGCATCGGCGGCAAGGGCCGGGACGCGCTGCCGCCGCCGGCCCGCGCCACCCGGGTGCCCACGGCGCTGTGGCTCGTGGTGGGCGTCCTGCTCCTCCTCCCCCTGGGCCTCGCGGGCTCCGACCTGCACACGGCGGTCCAGGTGCCCGCGCTCGCCGTGATCCTCCTGTCGCTGGTCGTGGTGACGGGCCGGGGCGGGCAGATCGCGCTGGGCCAGGCGGCGTACGCGGGCCTCGGCGCCCTGTTCACGGCGCTCCTGGCGACCGCCGGAGTCCCGACGCTCCTGGCGCTCGTCCTCGCGGTGCCGATGGTGGCCGTGACGGGCCTGCTGACGGGGTGGCCGGCGATCCGGCGGCACGGCCTGGCCCTCGCCCTGGCGACCCTCGCCGTGGGGGTGGCGGTGAGCCGCTTCGTCCTGACCCAGCCGTACGCCACGGCGGGCCTGGAGCTCGGGCGCCCGGCGGGCTTCTCCGACGACCGCGCCTTCTACGCCCTGGAGCTGGTGGTCCTGGCCGGCTGCCTGGCCCTCGCGGCGGCACTCCGCCGGGGCCGCACGGGCCGGGCGCTCGCCGCCCTGCGGGACCACGAGCCGGGCGCCGAGGCGGCGGGCGTCCGGGTGCCCCGTCTCAAGCTCCTGGCCGTCGTCCTGGGCGCGGCCCTGGCGGCCCTGGGCGGCGGCCTGCTCGGCGTGGGCCTGCGAGCCTTCGACCCGGAGCAGTACGACCCGGTCCGCGGCCTGCTGTGGTTCGCCGCGGTCCTGGTCCTGGGCGCGGACAGCCTCCTCACCCCCCTGGCCGCCGCGGCCCTCCTGACGACCCTGGACGCGGGCCCCCAGGCAGGCACGGCGGCAGCCCTGATCGGCCTCCTGGCAGCCCTGACGGCCCGAATCCCCCCGCTGACGAACCTGCTCCCCCCACCCCACGGCCGGCCACCGCCCCGCACGAGGGGACAGCCCGACACCGGTCCGGCCGACACCAGGCGGGCCGAAGGCCGTGCGTACGACCACGGCCCGCCGCCCGCCGAGGGCCCCGCCCGCCCAGGGCTCCACGTCCACGACCTCACCCTCACCTACCCCGGAGGGGTCACCGCCCTCTCCCACGTCACCCTCGGCCTCTCCCCCGCCCGCGTCACCGCCCTCGTCGGCCCCAACGGCGCCGGCAAGAGCACCCTCTTCGACTGTCTCGCCGGGACCCTGCGCCCCCACCGCGGCCAGGGCCGCGTCACGCTCGACGGCGCCGACATCACCCACCGGTCCGCCCACGCCCGGACCCGCCTCGGCATCGCCCGGACGTTCCAGCGGCTCGCCGTCTTCCCGTCGCTCACCGTCGAGGAGAACGTCCGCCTCGGCGAGGAGCAGAAGGGCGGACGCGGCGACCCGGCCGCCGTGGAGCGGAGCCTGCGGCTGTTCGGGCTCGACGGGCCCGTACGGCACCGGGCGGCGGCGGACCTGCCCACCGGAACGCTGCGCCGGGTCGAGCTGGCCCGCGCGCTGGCGGGGCGGCCGCATACGCTGCTCCTCGACGAACCGGCCGCCGGGCTCGACGCCGCCGAGACCGCCGCGCTCGCCCGGATCCTGGCGGCCCTCGCCGCGGACGGCCTGACGGTCCTCGTCGTCGAGCACGACCCGGACCTGGTCGCCGGGATCGCGCACACCGTGCACCCCATGGACGGGGGCCGGATCCTGTCATGAGCGTCGAGATGGCCCTGCGCGCCGCCCGGGTCCGCTACGGCCCCCTGGAGGCCCTGCACGGCCTCGACCTGCCCGTGCCCGCCGGGACGGTGACCGTTCTCCTGGGCCGCAACGGCGCGGGGCGCACGACCGCCCTGCGCGCCCTGGCGGGCACGGCAGGCCTCTCGGCGGGCCGGGTGGAGTGGCGCGGGGCCGACGTGACCCGGCTGCCGGCACACGGGCGGGCCCGCCGCGGACTGTGCTTCGTACCGGACCTGCGGGCCGTGTACGCGGGCCTCACCGTCGCCGAGAACCTCGCGCTCGCCGCGCCCGGCGCCGACGCGCCCGACGCCACCGCCCCGTACCCGGAACTGGCCCCCCTCCTCTCCAGGACGGCCGGAACCCTGTCCGGCGGGGAGCGCCGGATGCTGGCGCTGTCCCGCGCGTTCCTCACGGCACGCGCGCGCGTGGTGCTGGTCGACGAGCCGTCGCTCGGCATGGCCCCGCCGGTCGCGGCCCGTACGTACCGGATGCTCGCGGCGCTCGCCGTGGAGCGGGGGGCGGCCGTGGTCCTGGCCGAGCAGCGCGTACCGGACGGGCTGCCGGCCGGCTCGGTCGTGCACGAGCTGCGGCGCGGCTCCCGCGCGTCGAGCGGGGAGCCGGCCGAGTACCGGTGACGTCCCGGACGGGTCAGAGCGGGTCGATCCGCAGCATGGTGCCGACGACGATCCGGTTCGGATCGGCCCCGATCACGCTCCGGTTCGCCTCGTACAGCGCCTGCCAGCCGCCCTTGATCCCGAAGCGGCGGGCGATGGAGCCGAGCGTGTCGCCGGGCTGGACGGTGTGGACGCGGCCGGACAGGCCGTACCGCTTGGAGCAGACGGGCCAGGCGCCCCACCCCTGGACGCGCAGCACCTCCTCGGCGACGGTGATCTGCTGCTGCCGGGTCGCCAGGTCGGCGCGCCGCGCGTACTTCAGTCCGCCGTACTCGATCCAGGTGGGGTGCCAGAACTGGAGCCCGCCGTAGAAGCCGTTGCCGGTGTTGGTCTGCCAGTTGCCGCTGCTCTCGCACTCGGCGACGCAGCCCCACGGCCACTGGTCCCGCGCGCAGGCGTACGGGGGCAGGGAGTCGGTCTCCCGGAGGGCGTCCGACAGGCCGAGGAGCGCGTCCGAGGCCTCCACCAACCCGTCCGGCACGTCCAGCACCTGCTCCGGTACGTCCAGCACCCCGTCCGGCACGTCCCGCACGCCGTCCGGCACGTCCCGCACGTCCCTGACCGGGGCCGGTGCGCCCAGGGGTCCGGCGGGCGTGTCCCGGGCGTGGGCGGGCACCGGGGCCAGGCTCAGGAGGGCGGCCGCGGACGCCGCCACGAGGGAACCCGCCGTCCAAAATCGGATCTTCGACATCGGGGAAGGCTAGGCAGCCCCCCGGCGCCCCCGGCCCGTGCCGCGCGGAACACTGTTCACACCCCACCCGGTCGGAGTCACGCCCCGCGGACGGCCCCGGAAGGCCCCGCGCGGCCCCGGCCGCACGAGCCTCCGGCAAGTTGCCTCGCTTCCGCGCGTGACCCCGGCCGAGGCTGACCCGTTGAACTCGGCATGAGACGCCCGGGAACGGCCCGGCGTCCCCCCGTACCGAGTCCAGGGAGCCCCCCGTGCCGCGCATGCTCGACGTCAGCGAGGACGTACGCGCCGAGATCGGCGACGAAGAAGCGGACCGGCTGCTCGCCGGCGACAACGCCCCGGGCAGCTACGACTGCACGTCCTGCCGCACGCCGGGGGACTCCGACCAGGAGCGCACGAGCACGGTGCTGTTCGTCGGCGACGAGACCGCGGTCCTCGCGTTCGCCCACGCCACGTGCATCCCGTCGCAGGTCGTCCGGGTCGCCGAGGAGCAGCTCCAGGGCGCCGTCGCCTCCATCACGGCCTCCGACGCCGCCGACGCGCTCTCCGCCTCCCACCCCGAGCAGGCCGTGCTCGGGGTCACCAGCGGTCTCGTCCTGATCGAGGGCGAGCTGCACCCGGCGCTCGTCGTGGAGCCGACCGCGCCGGTGGCCCGGCCGGGCTCGGACGGCCTCACCGACGAGTTCCTGCCGCTCCTGGCCGATCAGGGCTTCCAGCCGGTCATGGACCTGGGCGAGAAGCCGGCGGTGCTGCCGGGCTGGTCGGTGCTGGTCGCCATGGGCCAGCTGCACTCCGTGCTCCAGCCGGGTCCGGGCGGCGCCGGACAGGCGGCCTGGTGGCAGGCGCACCAGCCGCTCCAGGTCACCGAGGGCTGGCGCGCGGCGGCCAACAAGTCGCACACGGTCCTGGTCTTCGCCGCCCCGGTGGGCTCGATCGGCCAGCAGCCGCGCGAGGACCTGCTCCGCGACGCACTGGAGAAGGCCGCGGCGAACGGCCGTCTGGTCGCCGCGGCGATGCCGCTGGCCGGCACCTGATGGAGGACGGCCGGCCCGGCATAGGGCGGGCGCGGCGCCCCGGGACGGGGGCGGGTCTACCGACCGTGCCGCGTCCCCGGGCCGCTCCCCTTTCGGAGAGCCGCCCGCATCCGACGGGCGTCGGTGTCGTTGGCACCTATGTGCACCCATACGACCCGTTCCTCCAGCCGTATCCGAGCCAGATCCCGTCGATGCGCCCCGCGCGGGACGCCGCGGCGGGGCCTTCGCCCACGCCGATCTACGACGCCCTGTACGCGGAGTACCTCAGGTCGTTCCGTACGCTGCCGGGCGACCGCAGCGGTGAGGAGGAGCTGGGCTTCCGGGCCTTCGGCACGGTCCTGAGCACGGGCGTGTACGGGCAGGGGCACCGGCCCGCGGCGGCGCACCCGACGGCCTGGTCGGCGGCACAGCAGCACCCGCACGCGCAGGCCGCGCTGCCGCCGGGCCCCCGCAGGGGCCTCTAGAGGCAGAACACACGGCTGAGGGCCGGAACCCCCGACAGGGTCCCGGCCCTCAGCCGTGTGTCGTTCCGCGGGTACTACTTCTTGCGGCCGCGCTTCTCGCGCACCCGGACCGAGATGTGGATCGGGGTGCCCTCGAAGCCGAACTCCTCGCGCAGCCGGCGCTCGATGAAGCGGCGGTAGCCGGCCTCCAGGAAGCCGGACGCGAAGAGCACGAAGCGGGGCGGCTTGGTGCCGGCCTGCGTGCCGAAGAGGATGCGGGGCTGCTTGCCGCCGCGGACCGGGTGCGGGTGGGCGGCGACGATCTCGCCCAGGAAGGCGTTGAGCCGGCCGGTGGGGACGCGGGTCTCCCAGCCGGCGAGGGCGGTCTCGATCGCCGGGACCAGCTTCTCCATGTGGCGGCCGGTCTTGGCGGAGACGTTGACCCGGGGCGCCCAGGCGACCTGCTGCATCTCGGTCTCGATCTCGCGCTCGAGGTAGTAGCGGCGCTCCTCGTCCAGCTCGTCCCACTTGTTGTAGGCGATGACGATGGCGCGGCCCGACTCGACCGCCATCGTGATGATGCGCTGGTCCTGGACCGAGATGTTGTCGGTGGTGTCGATGAGGATGACGGCCACCTCCGCCTTCTCGACGGCGGCCGCGGTCCGCAGGGAGGCGTAGTAGTCCGCGCCCTCCTGGAGGTGGACCTTCTTGCGGATGCCGGCGGTGTCGACGAACTTCCACGTCACGCCGCCGAGCTCGATGAGCTCGTCGACCGGGTCGCGGGTGGTGCCGGCCAGCTCGTTGACGACGACGCGGTCCTCGTTCGCCACCTTGTTGAGCAGCGAGGACTTGCCGACGTTCGGGCGGCCGATGAGGGCGATGCGGCGGGGGCCGCCGACCGCGTTGCCGAAGCGCTGCTCGGGGGCCTCGGGCAGCTTCCGCAGGACCTCGTCGAGGAGGTCGCCGGTGCCGCGGCCGTGCAGCGAGGAGACGGGGAACGGCTCACCGAGGCCCAGGGACCAGAGCATGGCCGCGTCGGCCTCGCCGGACTGGCCGTCGACCTTGTTGGCGGCCAGGACGACGGGCTTCCCGGCGCGGCGGAGCAGCTTGACGACGGCCTCGTCGGTGTCGGTGGCGCCGACGGTGGCGTCCACGACGAAGAGACAGGCGTCGGCGGCCTCGATGGCGTACTCGGCCTGGGCGGCGACGGAGGCGTCGATGCCGAGCACGTCCTGCTCCCAGCCGCCGGTGTCGACGACCTTGAAGCGGCGGCCGGCCCATTCGGCCTCGTAGGTGACGCGGTCGCGGGTGACGCCCGGCTTGTCCTCGACGACGGCCTCGCGGCGGCCGATGATGCGGTTCACCAGGGTCGACTTGCCGACGTTCGGGCGGCCGACGACGGCGAGAACGGGGAGCGGGCCGTGGCCGGCCTCCTCGATCGCGCCCTCGACGTCCTCGACGTCGAAGCCCTCTTCCGCGGCGAGCTCCATGAACTCCGCGTACTCGGCGTCGCCAAGTGCCCCGTGGTCGTGCTGGTCGTTCATGAAGTCCGTTCCTTGATCATTCGTGGTCGGTGGGTCCCCGGGCCGCGGGGCCCACTACTGAGAGTCTCGCTCAGCGCCCGGTGAGGCGCCTGGCGTTTTCCAGGTGGGTGGTGAGCTTCCCCTGGATCCGTACGGTGGCCTCGTCGAGCGCCTTGCGGGTGCGGCGGCCGGAGCCGTCCCCCGCCTCGAAGGCGTCGCCGAAGACGACGTCGACGCGGCCGCGCAGCGGAGGCAGTGCCTTGACCAGCCGGCCGCGGCGGTCGGTGCTGCCCAGGACGGCGACGGGGACGATCGGCGCGCCGCTGCGGACGGCGAAGTACGCCAGGCCCGCGCGGAGCGAGGCGAAGTCGCCGTCGCCGCGGGTGCCCTCGGGGAAGATCCCGAGGACGCCGCCCTGCTCCAGGACGCCGAGGGCGTTGCCTATCGCCGTGCGGTCGGTCGAGTCCCGGTCCACCTTGAGCTGCCCGATGCCCTCCAGGAAGCTGCCCAGCGGGCCGACGAACGCCTCCTTCTTGATGAGGAAGTGCACGGGGCGCGGGGCGGTACCCATGAGCATGGGGCCGTCGATGTTGTGCGCGTGGTTGACGGCGAGGATGACGGGGCCGGAGGCCGGCACCCGCCAGGTGCCGAGGACGCGCGGCTTCCAGAAGCCGTACATCAGCCCGATGCCGATGCGTCGGCCGACGGCGGCGCCCTTCTCGGAGGGCACGGTCACCGGGCGGCCGCCCGCTTCTCGTCCACCAGGGTGACGACGCACTCGATGACCTGGTCCAGGGTGAGGTCGGTGGTGTCGACCTCGACGGCGTCGCCGGCCTTGGCGAGCGGGGACGTCTTACGGCTGGAGTCGGCCGCGTCCCGCTTGATCAGGGCTTCCTTCGTGGCGTGCACGTCGACGCCCTTGAGCTCGCCGGAACGGCGGGCGGCACGGGCCTCGGGCGAGGCGGTGAGGAAGATCTTCAGGTCGGCGTCGGGCAGGACGGTGGTGCCGATGTCCCGTCCCTCGACGACGATGCCGACCTCGGCGCCGCGGGCGATGGACCGCTGCAGCTCCGTGATCAGGCTCCGCACCTCGGGGACCGCGCTGACGGCGCTGACCTTGGAGGTGACCTCCTCGGTCCGGATCGGACCGGAGGCGTCGGCGCCGTCCACGGTGATCGTGGGCCGGGCCGGGTCGGTGCCGGAGACGATGACCGGCTTGGAGGCGGCGTTGGCGACGGCCTCGGCGTCGGTGACGTCGACGCCGTTGCTGATCATCCACCAGGTGATCGCCCGGTACTGGGCGCCGGTGTCGAGGTAGCTCAGCCCCAGCTTGGCGGCGACCGCCTTGGAGGTGCTGGACTTGCCCGTGCCGGAGGGCCCGTCGATGGCGACGATCACGGATTCCACGGTGGGAACACCTTCCTGGGGTGAACGGTAGGGCCCGGCGGGATGCGGGGGACCCCCACAAGGTTACCGAGTCCCCAGCCCCCATTCGGCCCCGCCCATTGTGGGCGGGCCCACCCCACTACGGGCAAGCCTCCCGCCGGTGCGGCGACCCCCCGTTGTGGGCAGGCGTTCCGCGGGGGGCGGTACCCCCCCCCCGTTGTGGGCATGCATTCCGCCGGGGCGGCGCCCACCCCGTACGGACGGCGCCCACCCCCGTTGTGGGCAGGCGTTCCGCAAGGGGCGGTACTCACCCCGTTGTGGGCATGCGTTCCGCCGGGGCGGAACGGGTGGGCACAACGGAACGGCGCCCTTGCCGGGCCTAGGCTTCCGCGCCCTGACCCGCACCGGATGCGCGCCGCCACGCGTGGTGCGGGTCCAGGCCCAGGGAGCGGAGGCGCCGCGAGAGGGCGCCGTCCCGTGTGCCCACCCGTCCCGCCCAGCGGGACGATTGCCCACACGGGCAGCGGGCGACGGCCCACCCGGGCGCGGGCACACACGGCAACGGGGCACCGCCCCGCCCGGCGCGGGCGCAGGTCGGCGCGGGCACGGGCCGGCGCGGGCGCGGGCCACGGCGCCGCCCGGCCGGGCTCCGGCCCGTGTCGGGTCACGGTGTGCGGAGGGACCAGCCTCGGTCCTGGAGCGCCGTGCTCAGGGAAGGTGCCGCCGACGGTTCGACCATCAGCTGGACCAGACCCGCCTGCTGCCCGGTCGCGTGCTCGATGCGGACGTCCTCGATGTTGACGCCCGCGCGCCCCGCGTCCGCGAAGATACGGGCGAGCTCGCCCGGCTGGTCGCTGATGAGGACGGCGACGGTCTCGTAGACCGTGGGGGCGGCACCGTGCTTGCCGGGGACGCGCGCGCGGCCGGCGTTGCCGCGCCGCAGGACGTCCTCGACGCCCGTGGCCCCGTCGCGCCGCTCGTCGGCGGAGGCGGACTGGAGGGACCGCAGCGCCCGTACGGTCTCGTCGAGGTCGGCGGCGACGCCGGAGAGGACGTCGGCGACGGGCCCGGGGTTGGCGGAGAGGATCTCGACCCACATGCGCGGGTCGGAGGCCGCGATCCGGGTGACGTCGCGGATGCCCTGCCCGCAGAGGCGTACGGCGGACTCCTCGGCCTCCTCCAGGCGCGCGGCGACCATGGAGGACACCAACTGCGGGGTGTGGGAGACGAGGGCCACGGCCCGGTCGTGGGCGTCGGCGTCCATGACGACGGGCACGGCCCGGCAGAGCGCGACGAGCTCCAGGGCGAGGTTGAGGACCTCGGTGTCGGTGTCCCGGGTCGGGGTGAGGACCCAGGGCCGCCCCTCGAAGAGGTCGGCGGTGGCGGCGAGCGGGCCCGAGCGCTCCTTGCCGGACATGGGGTGGCTGCCGATGTACGCGGTGAGGTCGAGGCCGAGTGCCTCCAGCTCCCGCTTCGGGCCGCCCTTGACGGAGGCCACGTCCAGATAGCCGCGGGCCAGGCCCGCCTTCATGGCCTCGGCGAGGGTGGCGGCCACGTGCGCCGGGGGCACGGCGACGATGGCGAGGTCCACGGGGCCCTCGGGCGCCTCGTCGGTGCCGGCGCCGAGCGCGGCGGCCGTGCGGGCGCGCGCCGGGTCGTGGTCGCGCAGGTGGACGGTGACGCCCCGGCCCGCGAGGGCGATGGCGGCGGAGGTGCCGATCAGTCCGGTTCCGATGACGAGCGCTGTTCTCACTGGGCGATGTCCTTGCGCAGGGCGGCCGCGGCGCCGAGGTAGACGTGCGCGATCCGGGACTTGGGCAGTTCGGTCTCGACGTGGGCGAGCAGCCGGACGACCCTCGGCATCGCACCCTCGATGTCGAGTTCCTGTGCGCAGATCAGGGGCACGTCGACGATCCCGACGTGCCGGGCCGCGGCGGCGGGGAAGTCGCTGTGCAGATCGGGCGTGGCCGTGAACCAGATGCTGATGAGGTCGTCGGTGGTGAGCCCGTTGCGTTCGAGGACGGCGGCGAGCAGCTCCTCGACCTGCTCGCGCATGTGTCCGGCCTCGTCCCGCTCCAGCTGGACGGCTCCTCGGACCGCTCGTACCGCCACGTCGTGCTCCTTCGCCTGCGTCAGTGCTCCGTTCAGCCTAGTCAGCGACGGGGGCGGCGCACCGCGGCGCCCGCCCTCCGAGACGGGGCGGGCGCCGTGGGTGGTCAGAGCTGCTGCTGCCGGATGATCTCCTCCAGGGAGGAGCCCTGGGGCAGGGAGCCGTTCGGGGTCAGCTTGTCGACGGCCCGGGGCAGCGACTGCGCGATCTCGTCGGCGGCCTGCTGGGGGCTGACGCCGGCTTCCGCCGCGACCTTCTGGAGGGTCTCGTCGGGGAGGGCGTCGGCGATCTGGGCGCCGCTGACGGCCTGGTTCTCGCCGGTGCCGACCCAGGACGTGGTCTGGTCGGTCAGGCCGGACCTGGTCAGCATGTCGAGGAGTCCGCCGAGCGGGTTCGAGCCGTTGCCGCCCGCGCCGCCGCCCTTGCCGGCGGCGAGGGCCCCGAGCAGGGAGCCGAGGATGCCGCCGCTCTGCCCGCTTCCGCTCCCGCCGAGGAGGCTCCCGAGGAGACTGCCGAGGTCGTTGCCCGCCATGGTCCTGCCTTTCGTCCGGTACGGAACCCGCCCAATGTCGCCCGGAGCGGGGCGTTCCGCCACTCGGGGCAGCGGCCGGGCGGTTGACGGCCGTGCGGGGGAGCCGGGCCGCGCGCGCAGGCGTGTTGCGGGCCCCGGGGGCGGTGCGCGGCCAAGCTGGCGGCATGACTTCGAGCGCCACGACACGTCGTACTGTCCTGCTCGCCGCGGCGGCCCTGACGACGGGCTGCGGCTCGGACGACGGCGGTGACGGCGGTGACGGCGGTACGACCACGAGCACCCCGGCCGGCACGGAACCGGCCACCACCGGACCGGCCGGCACCCCCGCCCCGAGCGGCGACGCCCTGGCGAAGACCTCCGAGATCCCGGTCGGCGGCGGCACGGTCTTCGCGGAGAAGAAGGTGGTCGTGACGCAGCCTTCGGCAGGCGAGTTCAAGGCGTTCTCCGCGATCTGCACCCATCAGGGGTGCACGGTGAACAAGGTCGCGGACGGCACGATCGACTGCCCCTGCCACGGCTCGAAGTACCGCATCGCCGACGGCTCGGTGGCCGCCGGCCCCGCCCCCCGCCCCCTCCCGGCCGAGCAGATCACCGTCTCGGGGGAAACGATCACCCTGGCGTAATCTGCCCGGCATGACTCCGGACGAGCTGGTGCGCGAGCACACGATCTACTCCTGCGTGATGGGATCGCGCGCCTTCGGTCTGGCGACCGAGGACAGTGACACGGACGTGCGGGGCGTCTACCTCGCCCCGACGCCGCTCTTCTGGCACTTCGACAAGCCTCCCGCGCATGTGGAGGGGCCGGGCGAGGAGCAGTTCAGCTGGGAGCTGGAGCGCTTCTGCGAGCTCGCCCTGCGCAACAACCCGAACGTCCTGGAGTGCCTCCACTCCCCCGTGGTCCGGCACGTCGACGACCTGGGCCGCGAGCTGCTCTCCCTGCGCGGGGCCTTCCTGTCCCGCCGGGCGCACCAGACCTTCGTGCGGTACGCGGGCGGCCAGCGCCGCAAGCTGGACGCGGACGTCCGCCAGTACGGCAGCCCCCGCTGGAAGCACGCCATGCACCTGCTGCGGCTCCTGATCAGCTGCCGCGACCTGCTGCGCACGGGCGAGCTCCGCCTCGACGTCGGCGAGGACCGGGAGCGCCTCCTCGCGGTGAAGCGCGGCGAGGTGGCCTGGCCGGAGGTCGAGTCCTGGATGAACCGGCTCCAGGAGGAGGCGGACCGCGCCCACGACGGGACCCCGCTCCCCGCCGCCCCGGACGAGCCCCGGATCCAGGACTTCCTGATCCGCGCCCGTCGGGCCTCAGCCCTGAGCGTGCTCTAGCCGGGCCCGTACGACGAGGTCGTGCAGCGCGTCGTGGACGCTCACCGCCTCGGGGAGCCCCGAGGCCGCCTGGGCCTCGTCCAGGACGCCGTGCAGGGCCTCCGTCTCGGCCCGTACGGCCTCGGGACCGACGTCGGCCCGCCCGTGCTCGGCCGCCGTCTTCGCCGCGATCAGCTCGGGCAGCCGGGCGGGAGCCTCGGCCACCTCCCCCACGAGGGTCGGCAGATGGGCCTGTACCTCGCCCGAGCGCATCAGGTGGATGCCGGTGAGCAGCGCCCGGTAGGTGTAGAGCAGGGGCTTCAGTTCGCCGCTGGTCTCGAAGAGCCGCCACTGCGTGCCGGCGAAGCCGCGGTAGTGGTGGGCGTGGTGGCGGGTGAGCAGCTCCGGCACGAGCGACACCAGCTCGGCGTGGGTGTCCGTGGTGTGCGCCACGAGCGGGGAGGTGAGCTGCTCCAGGACGTAGCCGTTGCGGCGCAGCATCAGCCGGGCGAACTTCCGCAGGTCGTGGGTGACGAGGTCCATCTCGACGCCGTCGCGGAACCACATCCGGCTGCGGGTCTCCTCCGGTTCGCGCAGGCCGATCAGGGCGTCCACGGGCAGCAGGTGCGCGCCGCGCAGGTCCACGTCCGAGTCGCGGGAGGGGAAGCCGTAGAGGTGCGCGCCGGAGACGGTCGCGAAGAGCAGGGGGTCGGGCTGTTCCGCGACGACGGCGGAGAGGTCCCGGTCCGGGTCAAGGGTGAGGGTCATGGTTCACGCGTCCCAGAGCGCGCCGAAGGTCAGCAGGTCGCTGCGGTACTCGACGCGCTCCGCCCACTCCTTCGGCCAGGCGTCCGCGCCGAGGTGGGCGCCGGCGAAGGCGCCCGCGAGGGCGGCGATCGAGTCGGAGTCGCCGCGGGTGCAGGCGGCGCGACGGAGGGCCGTGAGGGGCTCGTCGGGGAAGAGCAGGAAGCAGAGGAGGCCGGTCGCGAGGGCCTCCTCGGCGATCCAGCCGTCGCCGGTGTACTCGCAGGGGTCGAGCTCCGGGTCGGCCGAGCGCTGGACGGCGTCGAGGCGCTCCAGGACCGCCAGGCACTCGTCCCAGCCGCGCTGGATGAAGTGCAGGGCGCTGGGGTCCTGGGAGCGGGTCCACAGGTCGCCGAGCCAGTGCTCGCGGTAGACGGAGCGGTTCTCGTAGGCGTACGAGCGCAGCTGTCCGACGAGCCCGGCGGGGTCGACGCCCTGCGCGAGCAGGTACACGGCGCGGGCGGTGAGGTCGGAGGCGGCGAGCGCGGTGGGGTGACCGTGGGTCAGGCCGGACTGGAGTTGCGCGGCGCCCGCCCGCTGCTCGTCGCCGAGCCCGGGGACGAGCCCGATGGGCGCGACCCGCATGTTGGCGCCGCAGCCCTTGGAGTGGATCTGGCTGGCGTCCTGCCAGAGCCGTTCGCCGTCGAGGAGCGCGCAGGCGCGCAGGCACGTGTTGCCTGGGGCCCGGTTGTTCTCCGGGGAGTGGTACCAGTCGACGTACTCCTCCCGCAGCGGCGGGGCGAGCCGCTCGGGGGCGAGCACGCCCCGGTCCATGGCGGTGCGGATGCCGCGGGCGAAGGCGAGGGTCATCTGGGTGTCGTCGGTGACGCGGCCGTTGTCGGGGAGCGCCATCTGCCGCCACGGGCCGTACCAGCTGATGATCCGCGGTACGTCGATGAACTCGGTGGGCCGGCCCAGCGCGTCGCCGAGCGCCAGCCCGATCAGAGAGCCGGTCGCGGCCTGCTTGGTGGCGGTGCGGGTGAGGTTCATGCGGGGCGTCCTTCCGGTCGCAGGAGGGGCGGGTGGAGGGTCGTGGCTCCTCCCGCCCGGTAGAGAGCGGCCGGTTTCCCCCGTCCGCCGGTGAGGCGCGGCGGTCCCTCCACGGCCTGGACGAAGCCGGGCGTGGTGAGGACCTTGCGCCGGAAGTTGGGGCGGTCGAGCTCGACGCCCCAGACCGTCTCGTAGACCTGCCGCAGCTCGCCGAGGGTGAACTCGGACGGGCAGAACGCGGTCGCGAGGCAGGTGTACTCGAGCTTGGCGCCGACCCGTTCGTGGGCGTCGGCGAGGATCCGGTCGTGGTCGAAGGCGAGCCCGCCGTGCGTCCCGTACGGCATCCAGCGGGCCTGGGCCGCGTCGCCGCCGCCGCGCGGCTCGGGCGGGTCGGGTACGAGCGCGGTGAAGGCGACGGAGACGACCCGCATCCTCGGGTCGCGGTCGGGTTCGGTGTAGGTGCGGAGCTGTTCGAGGTGGAGTCCGGCGACGGTGGCCTCGGAGAGCCCGGTCTCCTCGGCGAGTTCGCGGCGGGCGGCCCGCTCGGCGGACTCGCGGGGCAGCACGAACCCGCCGGGCAGGGCCCAGGATCCGGCGTACGGCTCCTGTCCCCGCTCGACGAGCAGGACGTGGAGCCGCTCCTCGCGGACGGTGAGGACGGCGAGGTCGACGGTGACGGCGAACGGCGCGAAGGCGTACGGGTCGTAGCCCTCGGGGGCCCGGTGGACGGTCATCGGAGCTCCGGCGTGGGTTCGGTGAGGTGCCAGCCCTCGGCGAGCAGTCCGTCGACGGCGGCGACGGCGGCCGCGAGCCGCTCCTCGTGGGGACCGGTGAGGACGGCCGTGCGGCGGCCGGTGCGCGCGAGCTGGGTGAGGAAGCGCGCGGTCATCCAGGGCCGCAGCCGATCCGTGTCGTCCGCGCAGTCGACGCCCCGGTGGTCGGTGAGCAGCCAGAGGTGCTGCCGGCCGTGGGCGGCGATCTCGCAGGTGGCGGGGCTGGCGGTGCCGATGTGCCGCTCGTGCCGGATGGTGGCGGCGAAGGCGTCGGTGTCGCAGAAGAGGACGGGCGAGCCGTCCCGGGCCGCCTCCTCCTCCCGTTCGGCCTGGCCCTGGGCGATGACGGGGAAGTCGGAGGAGCGCAGGGCGGCGTCGGACGGGCCGGCACCGGGGCGTTCGGTGAGGCCGAGTGCCCGGTACTCGCCCGCGTGGTCCGGTACGCACCGCGTGCGGGCCCAGACGCCGCCGCGCCGCCGGTAGTGGTCGGCGAGGGCGCGGGCCATGGTGGTGGTGCCGGTGGACTCGGCGCCGAGGACGACGATCCGCCGGGTGAGCGCGGCCCGCACCGGCGGCTCCAGGTGGTCCCAGAAGGCGGCGGGGTCCTCGCGGACGGCGGCGCCGGTGAGGGGAAGGACCCGGTCGACGAGGACGGTCTCGGCGCCGAGGCGCCGGCCGGGCTCCTGTCCGTACGGCTCCGCGGTGAAGACGGCGTCGACCTGCTCGGGGCCGGCGTACTCCTCGCCGCCGACGACGAGGACGTCGGGGTGGATCTCGCGCATCCAGGCGACCCGGTCCGCCGCGGGGAGGGTGTCCGCCGCGGAGGCGCGGACGAGCACGGTGAGGCGCTCGCACCGGTCGCGCGCGGTGCGGACGAGGTGGTGGTGGCCGGCGTGCGGCGGAAGGAACCTGCCGGGGACGAGGCCGTGGCCGTAACGCGTCATGGCGTGACTCCCGCCGTGGGCAGCCTTGTCCCCGTGGTGCGCCGCGTGGGGCGCACCGGTGGGACGTCGAGGCCTGGTCCACCCCCGTGGGTCCAGGTCCACCGGCTGTTCACGGCGGGACTCACCTCCGATCTCTTTAAGAGTCATCCTGACTATAAAGCCGGACGGGTCTCACCCACAAGCCCCTCAGGACGCGGAGAAGCCCGCGACCGCCGGGCGGTCACGGGCTTCTCACGGGGCACACGGGCCTTACATGCCGACTTCCTTCATCAGCATGCCGACCTCGGTGTTGGTCAGGCGGCGCAGCCAGCCCGACTTCTGGTCGCCCAGGGAGATCGGGCCGAAGGCGGTGCGGACCAGCTTCTCGACCGGGAAGCCCGCCTCGGCGAGCATCCGGCGCACGATGTGCTTGCGGCCCTCGTGCAGGGTGACCTCGACCAGGTAGTTCTTGCCGGTCTGCTCGACGACGCGGAAGTGGTCGGCGCGGGCGTAGCCGTCCTCCAGCTGGATGCCGTCCTTCAGGCGCCGGCCGACCTCGCGGGGCAGCGGGCCGGTGATGGCGGCCAGGTAGGTCTTCTTCACGCCGTACTTCGGGTGCGTGAGGCGGTGGGCCAGCTCGCCGTGGTTGGTGAGCAGGATGATGCCCTCGGTCTCCGTGTCGAGCCGGCCGACGTGGAACAGCCGGGTCTCGCGGTTGGTGACGTAGTCGCCGAGGCACTGGCGGCCGTCGGGGTCCTCCATGGTGGAGACGACGCCGGAGGGCTTGTTCAGCGCGAAGAACAGGTGCGACTGGGTGGCGACGGTCAGGCCGTCCACCTTGATCTCGTCCTTCTCCGGGTCGACGCGCATGCCCTGCTCGACGACGATCTCGCCGTTGACCTCGACGCGGGCCTGCTCGATCAGCTCCTCGCAGGCGCGCCGCGAGCCCATGCCGGCGCGGGCGAGGACCTTCTGCAGCCGCTCGCCCTCCTGCTCGGCGCCCGGGAAGGTCTTGGGGGTCTTGATCTCGGGCTTGCCTGCGTACCGCTCCCGGTTGCGCTCCTCCGTACGGGCGTCGTACTCACGCGAGCGGGCGGGCGCCGTACGGCCGCCGCCGCGCTGCGGGGACTGCCGGGGGCCGCCCTTGGCGCCGCCGCGCGCGGCGTCGCCACGCCCGCGCCTGGGGCCGTCCGAGGAGCCGCCGGAGACGCCGTAGCGCTCGTCGTAGGTGCGCTCCTCCGGGCGCGCGTTGCGCGGGCTGGAGCCGGTCGGCCGACCGCCGCCCTGGCCCGGACGCCCGCCGCTGCCCTGCCCGGAACGCCCGCCGCCGCCCTGGCCGGGACGTCCGCCGCCCTGGCCCGGACGTCCGCCACCCTGGCCGGGACGTCCGCCGCCCTGCCCGGGGCGTCCGCCGCCCTGGCCCTGGCGGTCGTCGCGGCCACCGCCGGCGCCGCGGTAGTCGCCGCGCCCGCCGCCACCGCCGCTGTTGCCGCGGCCACCGCCGCTGCCGCCGCGGCCGCCGCTGTTGCCACCACGGCTCCCGCCGTTGTTTCCGCTGCTGTTCCTGCCGCTGCTGCTTCGCATCAAATTTCCGTCTTGTCGTCTACGTCTGCGTCCGGGTCGAACGACGGGACGCCTTCCAGGGAGTCCGGCTCGACCGCCTCGGCCTCGGGGAGGAAGGGGGCGAGCTCGGGGAGTTCGTCCAGGCCGCGCAGGCCCATCCGCTCCAGGAAGTAGTTCGTCGTCCTGTACAGGATCGCACCTGTTTCGGGTTCCGCGCCCGCCTCCTCCACCAGACCGCGCTGGAGGAGGGTCCGCATCACGCCGTCGCAGTTGACTCCGCGGACCGCGGAGACCCGGGAACGGCTGACCGGCTGGCGGTACGCGACCACCGCGAGGGTCTCCAGGGCCGCCTGGGTGAGCCGGGCCTGCTGCCCCTCCAGGACGAAGGCCTCGACGGCCGGGGCGAACGCGGCGCGGGTGTAGTAGCGCCAGCCGCCGGCGACCCGCCGCAGCTCGAAGCCGCGGCCCTGGGAGGTGTACTCGTCGGCCAGCTCGTGCAGGGCGTCGGCCACCTCGCGCGGGGTGCGCTCCAGGACCTTGGCGAGGTGGGCCTCGGTGGCGGGCTCGTCGACGACCATGAGGACGGCTTCGAGGGCGGGCTTGAGGTCGCTCATGCGGTGGCCTCCTGGTCGAATTCGTCGGTCACGGCCGCGGACGGGTCGCCCTCGCCGCCGGTCCAGGAGACCGTGAGGTCCCCGAGGGCGGTCTCCTGGTCGAGGGCGACGGCCTTCTCCCGGTAGAGCTCCAGGAGGGCGAGGAAGCGGGCGACGACGGTGAGGGTGTCGCCGGCGTCCTCGATCAGCTCCCGGAAGACGGCCGTCCCGCGCTCGCGGAGCAGCGCGACGACCACCGCGGCCTGGTCCCGGACGCTGACGAGCGGGGCGTGGATGTGGTCGACGTACACCTGGGGCTCGGCCCTGGGCTGCATGGCCTTGACGGCCAGCCGGGCGAAGCCCTCGGCGCCGATGGAGATGACGACCTCGGGGAGCAGTTCGGCGTGGTGCGGTTCGAGTCCGACGGTACGGGGGTGGCGGCGGCCCTCGGCCTCCCAGCGCTCCTCGAAGATCGCGGCGATGCGTTTGTACGCGCGGTACTGGAGGAGCCGGGCGAAGAGCAGGTCGCGGGCCTCCAGGAGGGCGAGGTCGGCCTCGTCCTCGACCTCGGCGGCCGGGAGCAGCCGGGCGGCCTTGAGATCGAGCAGGGTGGCGGCGACGACGAGGAACTCGGTGGTCTGGTCGAGGTCCCCGTCGGGCCCGAGGGCGCGGAGGTGCGCCATGAACTCGTCGGTGACCTGGGAGAGCGCGACCTCGGTGACGTCGAGCTTGTGCTTGGTGATGAGCTGGAGGAGCAGGTCGAAGGGCCCCTCGAAGTTCGAGAGCCGCACGGTGAACCGCCCGTCCCCGGCGTCGGTGGCACCGGGGGCGCCCGACGGCTCCTCGGAGCCCGCACCGGCCGCGGGGCCGGGCTCCGGCGACCCCGGGGGCGCGAGGTCCGGCGGACCGGACGGGTCGGGGCCCTGACGCGCCGGTACGGCCGCGGGCGGGGCGTCGGCCCCGGAACCGTCCTGGGGACGGGTGCCCGTCCCCGCCGTCTCGCCCGGGCCGCGACCCAGGAGGCGGCGCGGTGGGCGGGACGTTTCGTCAGGGGCGTGGTGCATGGGGGTCCAGGGGAACGAGGAGGACGGCAGCCCGCAGGCTACCGTCAGCGGCCGCGCAGGCGGCGGACGAGGATGCTCGCGTCGCCGCGGGACTCCAGGTCCGCCAGGACGACCGCGACGGCCTCCCGGACGATCCGGCCCCGGTCGACGGCGAGACCGTGCTCGCCGCGGAGCACGAGCCGGGCGTGCTCCAGGTCCATCAGCTCCTCGGCGGAGACGTAGACCGTGATCTTCTCGTCGTGGCGCTCGCGGCCGCTGGGCCGCCGGTTCGCGGTCCGGGCGCCGCGCCGCCGGGCCGCCGCCGCGGGGGCGGGGACCGGGGCGTTGGGAGCGGCCTTGGCGGCCGGTCCCTCGGGCTCGGCCGTCCGGGCGCGGGGTTCCGCGGCCTCGGAATCCGCCGGAGCGTGCTCCGCGGAGCCCTCGGCCGCCGCCGTGTCGCTCTCGGCCGCGGGTGCCGGGACCGCGCGGCGGGGTGCGGACGCCTGGAGCGCCGTCCCCCCGGTCGTACGGAAGAGTTCGTCGGCGCCGGGCAGACTCACTCGGCGTGACACCGGGCGAGCACCTCCCTGGCGAGCTGACGGTAGGCGGCGGCGCCCACGGAGTTCGAGGCGTACGTGGTGATGGGCTCGCCGGCGACCGTGGTCTCCGGGAAGCGCACGGTCCGCCCGATGACCGTGTGGTACACGTGGTCGTCGAAGGCTTCGACGACGCGCGCGAGGACCTCACGGCTGTGCACGGTCCGGGAGTCGTACATCGTGGCGAGGATGCCGTCGAGCTCCAGCTCGGGGTTGAGCCGCTCCTGGACCTTCTCGATGGTCTCGGTGAGCAGCGCGACTCCGCGGAGCGCGAAGAACTCGCATTCCAGCGGCACGATGACCTTGTGAGCCGCCGTCAGGGCGTTCACGGTCAGCAGGCCGAGCGAGGGCTGACAGTCGATCACGATGTAGTCGTAGTCGTTCATCAGCGGCTTCAGGGCGCGCTGGAGCGTGGACTCGCGCGCGACCTCGCTGACCAGCTGGACTTCGGCGGCCGAGAGGTCGATGTTGCTCGGCAGCAGGTCCATGTTGGGCACGGCGGTCTTCAGGAGCACCTCGTCCGCCGACATGCCCCGCTCCATGAGCAGGTTGTAGACGGTGAGGTCGAGCTCCATCGGGTTCACGCCGAGGCCGACCGACAGGGCTCCCTGCGGGTCGAAGTCGACGAGCAGCACCCGTCGTCCGTACTCGGCGAGCGCGGCGCCCAGGTTGATGGTCGACGTGGTCTTGCCGACGCCGCCCTTCTGGTTGCACATCGCGATGATCTTGGCGGGTCCGTGGTCGGTCAGGGGACCCGGGATCGGGAAGTACGGCAGGGGCCGTCCGGTGGGGCCGATCCGCTCGCGGCGCTGGCGGGCAGCGTCGGGTGCGAGGGTGGCCGCGTACTCCGGGTCGGGCTCGTACTCGGCGTCGGGGTCGTAGAAGTGCCCCTCGGGCACCTCGTCATAGGCGGCGAAGTGGGTGGACTCTCGGCCCATCTCGTTGCCGGCCGTGGCGTTCACGTGTAGGCCGTCCATCGTCTTCATCGTGTGGGCACTCGTCATGGGCTGGTGCGTCGCGAAGGTCCGCACCGCGACGGAGCCGATCGGGGCACCTGGCGCGCCGCTCCCGGGAGTAATTGTCGACTCATTCACAAGTCGTCTTACCTCCTTGGATGTCACCAGGAACATTTATCGATAGGTCAGCGTGGCACCATGCCGACGGTTGGCGACTCTATGGCGTGTCACCGCTCCGCAGCAACACAATCCGCCGGACCCGGCCCGATGTGTCGGCAACCGAACACGTCTCTGTCAAGGGTGCGCAGGCATGCATCCACACGTTTCAGGGGTGTGCGAAACGGTTAAAGGGTTACGTTCGAGGCGAGTTGCCCGAACGTTTTGGCAGCCCCGGAGACACGGCCGGCCGGACCTTGTCGAACAAGGTCCGGCCGGGTGCGTGATATTGACGGCACGCGTTGACGGGGACGGCGTCAACGGGCCCTCGGGGTCAGGCCAGGAGGCTGTCGAGCTCGACGTGCTCGAGGCCGTGCGCCTCGGCGACCTCCTTGTAAACCACCTTGCCGTCATGGGTGTTGAGACCCAGGGCGAGCGCGGAGTCACGGCGCAGCGCCTCGACCCAGCCGTTGTTCGCCAGCGACACGATGTAGGGCAGCGTGGCGTTGGTGAGGGCGTAGGTGGAGGTGTTCGGGACCGCGCCCGGCATGTTCGCGACGCAGTAGAAGACCGAGTTGTGGACCTGGAAGGTCGGCTCGGCGTGGGTGGTCGCGTGCGAGTCCTCGAAGCAGCCGCCCTGGTCGATCGCGATGTCGACAAGGACACTTCCGGGCTTCATCTTGGCGACGAGCTCGTTGGTGACCAGCTTCGGGGCCTTGGCGCCCGGGATGAGGACGGCGCCGATGACGAGGTCGGCCTCGACGACGGCCTTCTCCAGCTCGTAGGCGTTGGAGACGATCGTCTTCACCTTGGTGCCGAAGATCTTGTCGGCCTCGCGGAGCTTGTTGATGTCACGGTCGAGCAGGGTCACGTGGAAGCCCATGCCGACGGCGATCTGGGTGGCGTTCCAGCCGGAGACGCCGCCACCGATGACGACGCACTCGCCGGCGTGGGTGCCGGGGACGCCGCCGGGGAGGACACCGCGGCCGCCGACGGAGCGCATCAGGTGGTACGCGCCGACCTGCGGGGCCAGGCGGCCCGCGACCTCGGACATCGGGGCGAGCAGCGGGAGCGCGCGGTTGGCGGTCTCGACCGTCTCGTACGCGATGGCGGTGGTGCCGGACTCCAGGAGGGCGTCCGTGCACTCGCGGGAGGCCGCGAGGTGCAGGTAGGTGAAGAGCGTCTGGTCCTTGCGGAGGCGGTGGTACTCCTCCGCGATGGGCTCCTTGACCTTGAGCAGCAGGTCGGCCGTGGCCCAGACCTCGTCGGCGGTGGCGAGGATCTCGGCGCCGGCGCCGACGTACTCCTCGTCCGTGATCGAGGAGCCGACACCGGCGTTCTGCTCGACGAAGACCTGGTGGCCGTTGCGGACGAGCTCGTGGACACCGGCGGGGGTGATGGCCACGCGGAACTCGTTGTTCTTGACCTCGCGGGGGATGCCGACCTTCATCGTCGATCACGGTCCTTGAATCAGGGGGATATCTGGGGCACTGCGATACATACCCGGATGCACTGCGGCGCACCGGGGCAGACCACGTTCGAACGCGGCGCACCCAGTCTAATGAAGGAGTTCCCGCTGTCTAGCCTTTCAAAGTACTAATCTTCGACGGAGCCACTGCGGATTTCGTAGGCTGATGGTTCCGTTTCCAGAAGTCTCTCGGCCGCGGACCGGTGCAACCCGGCGGCCGCGGGGTCGCCGAGCCGGTCGAGGGTGTCGGCGAGGCGCAGCTGGAGCGCCGCCTGGAGGCGGGTGTCCTGGGCCCGGCGGGCCCACTCCACCGCCTCCTCGCAGGTCCGCAGGGACTCCTCGGGCCGCCCCGCGTACTCCTGGACCCGGGCCGCCTCGCTCAACGCCCGCGCGTGGCCCGGGAGATCGGCGAGCCTCCGGTAGCCGGCCGCGGCGGCGCGCCAGCTCCTCAGGGCCTCCCCGTACCGCCCCGCGTAGGTCTGTACGGCTCCGAGACGGGCGTACAGCCGGGCCTGGTCGGGGCGCTCGTCCCGGGCGAGGCGCTGGGCGAGCGCCCGCCCGTACCAGTCGCCGGCCCGCTGCCAGTCCCCCAGCTCCTGATACGCGCCACCTACGGATTCCATTGCGCGACCGGTCGCGTACGGGTCATTTGCTGCGCGTCCGGCATCCAATGCCAACCGATATCGCAGCAGAGCGTCCTTCGTCCTGCCGGTCTTCGCATCGAGATCGGCCAGGTTCAGGAGGGCCGCGGCCCGCTCGCGGTGCAGCCCGCGCCGCTCGGCCACGTCCAGGACCAGCCGGTGCAGGCCGTACAGCTCGGGGGCGGCGGCCTCCGCGCCTTGGTGCGCGGCGAGCGCCCTCACCAGGGACGCGACCAGGCGCCGGGCGAGGGTGTCGAGCTCCCCGTCCGCCACGGCCAGGCGGGCGGAGGCCAGGAGGACGGGCCGCCGGGAGTCCAGCCAGGCCGCGGCGGCGGCCGTGCTCGGGAAACGCAGGGCGCGCGGCAGGCCGGCCAGCTTGCGTCGGGCGGGCGTGCCCTCGGGTTCGGTGACCGCACGGCAGGACTGGAGCAGCCGTACGGTCCGCTCCAGCATCCGGGCCCGGGCGAGCTGCACCTCGGCGGGCCGGTCGCGCTCCTCCAGCTGAGCGCGAAGCAGGGGGACGAGGTGCGCGCGCACCTCGTACTGTCCGTCCCCGCCGCCCCAGACGAGCCCCAGGGCGGCGAAGTCGGCGAGGGTCGTCTCCGCCGCCTGGACCGAGCAGCCGGCCAGGGCGGAGGCGGTGTGGGCGTCGGCCCGGCCCAGGGGGGCCAGGGCGAGGAATCGCAGTATCCGCGCGGCGGTGGCGGGCAGCGCCTCGTGCGCGAGCAGGAAGGTACGGGTGAGGGGGTCGCCGCCGAGGCCGCGCAGCCGCTTCGCGAGATCGGCGACGGAGGCCTTCGGCTGTGCGGACAGCCAGCCGCCGGCGAGGACGACCGCGGCCGGCAGTCCCCCGCACTCCTCCACGAGGGTCTCGGCGGCCTGGGGGTCGACGGTGATGCGGACGGAGCCGGTGAAAGCGGTCAGCAGCTCGATGGCCGACTTGGGGTCGAGCCCGCCGAGCGTGCAGGGCCGTACGTCGGGGATCCCGGTCAGCGGACCGCGGGCGACCCCGATGACCAGGGAGTCGGGGTTGTCGGGGATCAGCGGGTCGGCCTGCTCGGCGTCGACGGCGTCGTCGAGGACGAGGACGGCCCTGCGGTCCGCGAAGGCCCCGCGGACCAGCTCCGTCAGCTCGTCCTCGCCGGCCCCCGGGGGTTCGGCGACGCCGAGCGCGGCGAGCAGCTCCTGCGCGACCCGCGCGGTGGGGACGGGGTCGCCGCCGGGCTCGGTCAGCCGGGCGCGGAAGACTCCGTCGGGGTAGCGGTCGGCGAGCCCGGCGGCCAGCTCCTCGGCGAGCGCCGACCGGCCGGATCCGGGCTTGCCGGCGATGAGCAGGACCCGGGCGCGGGGTGCCTTGCGGCCGGTGAGGGTGTCGAGGCCGGTCCGCTCGATGTCGGCACGCAGGGCCTTCAACTCCCGCTGCCGGCCGAAGAACTGTCGGCGGCCGGCCGCCGCCACAGCCTGATCCGTCACGGGCCACGCTCCCGTCCACCTGCGCACGAGCCGATCCCGCGGGGGGCTCCGCACGGGCGATTCCGAGCGTAGTTCAGGGGGCGAGGCGGACCTGGCGGAGCAGGGCGGACACGTCCCCCGATCGGATCAGCACATCTTCAGACCGCAACCCCGTGGGCGGCGCCCACCCCCGTCGTGGGCGCCGCCCCGCCCGGGCGCGGGTCCGCACCGGTGCCGGCCCCGCGGGCGGGCTACGAGTCGAAGGGGCGGGCCGGCCACGGGGAGGTCGCCGGGCGGAGGGACTGGAGGCCCTCCGCGCGCGCCGCCGCCAGCGACAGCACCCCCACCACCAGGCAGTTGTTGTGAAGCTCGCCCGCGAGCACCCCCCGCACCAGGTCCGCGAGCGGCACCCGGGCGAGCTCCATGTCGGCCTCCTCCTCGGAGACCTCGTACCGCTCGCCCTGCGCCTCCGAGAGGTCCCGCGCCAGGAAGATCCGTACGGCCTCGTCGCAGCCGCCGGGCGTCGTGTAGACGTCGGTCAGGACCCGCCAGTCCTCCGCCTTGACGTGCGCCTCCTCGTACAGCTCGCGCTGGGCCGCGTGCAGCGGGTTCTCGCCGGGCACGTCGAGGAGCCCGGCGGGGATCTCCCAGAGCTTCTGCCGCACGGGGTGCCGGTACTGCCGGAGGACGACCACGCGGTCCTCCTCGTCGAGGGCGAGGACGGCCACGGAGCCGGGGTGGACCTGGTAGTCGCGGCGGACGACCGAGCCGTCCGGCATGACCACGTCGTCCGTGCGGACACTCGTCTTCTTGCCCGTGAAGGGGGTGGCGGTGGCGGCGACGCGCCACTCCTCCGGGGTGTCCTGCACCTGCTGCATGAGCTGTCCTCCCACATGACCGCTGACCACTTGACCGCTTGGCCATGTGACCGCTTGACCGCTTGACCGCATACGAAAGCCGGGGCAGGGGTCCGGAAGAGGACCCTTGCCCCGGCTACGTTAACGCGCCGTACTACTTCGCCGTCTTGCCCATCTTGCGCTCGACGGCCGCCTTCACCAGGCCCGCGAAGAGCGGGTGCGGGCGGGTCGGGCGGGACTTCAGCTCCGGGTGCGCCTGGGTGGCGACCAGGTAGGGGTGGACATCCTTCGGGTACTCGACGAACTCGACGAGCTTGTTGTCCGGGGAGGTGCCGGAGAAGACCAGACCGGCCTTCTTCTCCAGCTCCGCGCGGTAGGCGTTGTTCACCTCGTAGCGGTGGCGGTGGCGCTCCTCGACGTACGGCTCGTCGCTGTAGGTCTCGCGCACGACCGAACCCTCGGCGAGCTTCGCCGGGTAGAGGCCCAGGCGCATCGTTCCGCCCAGGTCGCCGGCGCCCTCGACGTACGCGAGCTGCTCCTCCATCGTGGAGACGACGGGGTGCGCGGTGGCCGGGTCGAACTCGGTGGAGTTGGCCTCCGGGATGTCGGCCAGGTTCCGCGCAGCCTCGATGACGATGCACTGGAGGCCGAGGCAGATGCCGAGCAGCGGCACCTTGTTCTCGCGGGCGTACTGGATCGCGCCGACCTTGCCGGAGACACCGCGGTCGCCGAAGCCGCCGGGGATGAGGATGCCGTCGACGTCGCCGAGCTGCTTCGCGGCGCCCGCCGGGGTCTTGCAGTCGTCGGAGGTGACCCACTTGACCTTGACCCGCGCCTTGTTGGCGAAGCCGCCGGCGCGCATGGCCTCGGTGACCGACAGGTAGGCGTCGGGCAGGTCGATGTACTTGCCGACGAGCGCGACGGTGACCTCGTGGTCGGGGTTGTGGACGCGGTCCAGGAGGTCCTCCCAGACGGTCCAGTCCACGTCGCGGAAGGGCAGGTCGAGCTTGCGGACGACGTAGGCGTCCAGGCCCTCGGTGTGCAGCACCTTCGGGATGTCGTAGATCGACGGGGCGTCGATGGCGGCGACGACCGCGGCCTCGTCGACGTCGCACATGAGCGAGATCTTGCGCTTGATCGCGGTGGGGACCTCGCGGTCGGCGCGCAGCACGATCGCGTCGGGCTGGATGCCGATGTTGCGCAGGGCGGCGACGGAGTGCTGGGTCGGCTTGGTCTTCAGCTCGCCGGAGGGGCCGATGTAGGGCAGCAGCGAGATGTGCACGACGAAGACGTTGTCGCGGCCGACCTCGTGGCGGACCTGGCGGACGGTCTCCAGGAAGGGCAGCGACTCGATGTCGCCGACCGTGCCGCCGACCTCGGTGATGACGACGTCGACGTCGTCGGTCGCCATGCGGCGGATGCGGCCCTTGATCTCGTTGGTGATGTGCGGGATGACCTGCACGGTGTCGCCGAGGTACTCGCCACGCCGCTCCTTGGCGATGACCTGCGAGTAGACCTGGCCGGTGGTGACGTTGGCCGAGCCGTCGAGGTCGACGTCGAGGAAGCGCTCGTAGTGGCCGATGTCCAGGTCGGTCTCGGCGCCGTCGTTGGTGACGAACACCTCACCGTGCTGGAAGGGGTTCATCGTGCCCGGGTCGACGTTCAGGTACGGGTCGAGCTTCTGCATCGTGACCCGCAGGCCGCGGGCCTTGAGGAGCGCACCCAGGCTGGAGGCGGTCAGCCCCTTGCCGAGCGAGGAGGCGACACCCCCGGTGACGAAGATGTGCTTGGTCGTCGTGGTGTTGGGCGGCATCGCCAAGAGGGGGCTCCCGTGGTCGCGTTCTGGAGGTGCGTACCGGCGTCCCCTCCGGAAGAATCGGGGGGTGCCGTCGCTGCGGTTTCGGGGTCCTCGGCTGTCGCCGTTTCCCACCGGTCCACGGGGTACCAGGGTATCAGCGACATCGGGAGACCGCTTCCGGCCACACGCGGCAGTCGGGTGTTCACGGACGGCGACGCGACCGTGGGGGCCGGGGGCGGCTCGGCTCACCCGTGTGGCGCAGCGCGCCGCCCGTGTGATCACTACGGTCGCCGGGGTGGCACGTATTCTGCTCGGACATCCCCCGCAGAGAAGGCCGGCGTCACCTGCCGAGAAGGCCGCCGTCACCTGCCGGGCAGGCCGGCGTCACCCGCCGCGCAGGCCGGCATCGCCCGTCGTGAAGGGCGGCTCATCCCGCACACTGGCTTGGCCGACACCTCACAGACATCACGCACATCAGCAGCAAGCGCCCCTCAGGGGCGGACGTGGCCGTACGACTGGAGTGGAGCACGTGGCCGGGCGCATCGAGGATTACGCACTCATCGGAGACATGCAGACCGCAGCCCTGGTCTGCCGGGACGGCAGTGTCGACTGGCTGTGTCTCCCCCGCTTCGACTCGCACGCGGTCTTCGCGGGACTGCTCGGCACGGAGGAACACGGTTTCTGGCGGGTGGGCCCGGCGGGGCCCGCGGACGCGGAGGCCGCCCCCGCCGACCGGCGCCGCTACCAGGGGGACTCGCTGATCCTGGAGTCCGAGTGGGACACCCCGCGCGGCACGGTCAGGGTGACCGACTTCATGCCGCCGCGCGACGGCGCGCCGCAGCTGATCCGGATCGTCGAGGGCGTCTCGGGCCGGGTCCGGATGCGTTCCTCGCTGCGGATGCGGTTCAGCTACGGCCGGATCGTGCCCTGGGTGCACAAGGTCGGGGAACGCACGGTCGCGGTCGCCGGGCCGGACTCGGTGTGGCTGGACACGGACGCGGAGACCCACGGCAAGGACCTGACGACGTACTCCGACTTCACGGTCATGCCCGGGGAGCGGATCACCTTCACGCTCTCCTGGCAGCCCTCGCACAAGGAGCCGCCGGCGCTGCCGGACCCGGAGGGCGCGCTGGAGGCGACCGCCGACTTCTGGCGCGAGTGGGTCGAGCACTGCACGTACCACGGCCCCTACCGGGAGGCCGTGATCCGTTCGCTGATCACCCTGAAGGCGCTGACGTACGCGCCGACCGGCGGGATCGTCGCCGCGCCGACGACCTCGCTGCCGGAGGAGATCGGCGGCGTCCGGAACTGGGACTACCGCTACACCTGGCTGCGGGACGCGGCGATCACCCTCTCCTCGATGCTCCGCACCGGCTACCGCGAGGAGGCCCGCGCCTGGCGGGACTGGCTGCTGCGCGCCGTCGCGGGCGACCCGGAGAACCTGCAGATCATGTACGGCATCGCGGGCGAGCGGGAGCTCGGCGAGGCGGAGCTGGACTGGTTGCCGGGGTACGAGAACTCCGGCCCGGTCCGGGTCGGCAACGGCGCCGCGAACCAGCTCCAGCTGGACGTCTACGGCGAGGTCACGGAGGCCCTCCACCTCGCGCACATGACGGGCCTGTCCCGCAACGACTACGCCTCCCTGCTCCAGATCAAGCTGATCAACTACCTGGAGACGAACTGGGACCAGCCCGACGAGGGCATCTGGGAGGTCCGTGGCCCGCGCCGTCACTTCACCCACTCCAAGGTGATGGCCTGGGTGGCCGTCGACCGCACGATCAAGCTGATCGAGTCCGGGGACGCCGACGGCCCGCTGGAGCGCTGGCGCGAGCTGCGCGACGAGATCCACCGGGACGTCTGCGAGAAGGGCTACGACAAGGAGCGGAACACGTTCACGCAGTCGTACGGCTCCCGGGAGCTGGACGCCTCGCTGCTGCTGATCCCGCAGATGGGCTTCCTGCCGCCGGACGACAAGCGGGTCATCGGCACGATCGAGGCGATCCAGCGCGAGCTGTCCACGGAGGACGGTTTCGTGCTGCGGTACCCGACGGCCGGCGAGGAGGCCGGCGTCGACGGCCTGGAGGGTGACGAGGGCGCGTTCCTCGCCTGCTCGTTCTGGCTGGCGGACGACCTGGCGATGATCGGCCGGGTCGACGAGGCGCGCACCCTCTTCGAGAAGCTGCTCGCGCTCCGCAACGACCTGGGGCTGCTCGCCGAGGAGTGGGACCCGCGGCTCCAGCGGCAGGTGGGCAACTTCCCGCAGGCGTTCAGCCACGTCCCGCTGATCGACACGGCGCTGCGGCTCACGGCGAGCGGGGCGTACGGCGGCTAGCGGGGCGTACGGGGGCTGAGGAGCGCTCCAGGGGGGCCGGACCTACGATGAAGAGGTCCTGTCCCCCCTCGCGAAAGGGGGGCTCCCATGGCTCCCCACATCTCCGAAAGCGCCCTCGCCGGGCTCGTCGACGACCTGGCCGGTGAGGTGATCATCCCCGGCGGTCAGGGCTACGACGAGGCGCGTGCCCTGCACAACGGCATGATCGACCGGCGCCCGTCGGTGATCGCCCAGTGCGCCACCCAGGCCGACGTGTCCAACGCGATCCAGTTCGGCCGCGAGGCCGACCTGCCGATCGCGGTGCGCGGCGGCGGGCACAGCGTGGCCGGGACGTCCATGATCGACGGCGCGCTGATCGTCGACCTCCGCCGGATGCACGCCGTCGTGGTGGACCCGGAGGACATGACGGTACGGGTCGAGGGCGGGGCGACGATGGCCCACCTGGACCACGCGTGCCAGCCGTTCCACGTGGCGACCACCGGAGGCCGGGTGTCCACGACGGGCGTCGGCGGTTTCACGCTGGGCGGCGGGTCGGGCTGGCTGGAGCGGAAGTTCGGGCTGGCCAGCGACAACCTGCTCGCGGTCGATCTGATCACCGCGGAGGGCAAGCACGTCCGCGCGGACGCCGAGGAGCATCCGGAGCTGTTCTGGGCGCTGCACGGCGGCGGCGGCAACTTCGGCGTGGCGACCTCGCTGACGATGCGGCTGCACCCGCTGCCCCGGATGAGCATGTCGATGCTGCTGTACCTGCCGGAGAACGCGCCCGAGGTGGTGCGCACCTTCCGCGATCTCGGGGCCGTCGCGCCCGACGAGATGGGTGGCGGCGCTATCTATCTGCCCGCGCCCCCGGAGCCGTTCATACCCGAGGAACTGGTCGGCAAGCTGGTCTGCGGGGCGCTGTTCACGTACACCGGGCCGGTCGAGGAGCTCCGTGAGTTCGCGGCGCCGCTGTTCGCGCTGAAGCCGGCGGTGGAGATCGTCACGGACATCCCCTACGTGGATCTGCAGTCGATGATGGACGACCCTCCGGGGCTGCGGAACTACTGGTCGGCCGAGTACCTGCGGGAGTTCCCCGACGAGGCCGTGGACAGCTTCTGCGACCGCGGCGCGGGGATCCCGGCGTCCACGGCCACCCAGCACGTGCTGTTCCTGATGGGCGGTGCCGTGGCCGCGGGGCCCTCGGAGTATCCGCAGCCGTGGCGCACCGCTCCGTGGGCGGTGCACCCGTTCGCGACCTGGGAGGACCCCGCGTACGACGAGCGGGCGAGGCAGTGGGTGCACGACGTGCGGGCCGATGTGCGGCCGTGGGCGCTCGACGCGACGTACCTGAACTTCGTCGGCGCCGAGGGCGAGCAGCGGATCGTCTCCTCGTTCGGTGAGGAGAACTACCGCCGGCTCGCCGCCGTGAAGGCCGAGTACGACCCCGAGAACGTGTTCCGGTTCAACCAGAACATCGCCCCGGCCGGGTGAGCCGGCTCATCGCAGTGCGGTGATCACCTCCCTGGCGGCGCGCTCGCCCTCGGTCGCGCCGCCTTCCATGAAGCCCTGGAAGTCGTAACTGCAGTGCTCGCCGCCGATGTGGACGTTGCCCTGGGCGGTGCCCTCGTACCCGGCGTACCGGTGGAGGTAGCCGACGGGCCAGTAGGAGTACGCGCCGAGGGAGTACGGGTTCTTGTGCCAGGCGGAGAGCTGGGCGCGGCCGGTGTAGGCCCGGGAGGTGCCGGGGAAGAAGGCGTCGATGCCGGCCAGGTGACGGGTGACCAGGTTCCGTACGTACGGGTCGGACTCGGTGGAGAACGGCCCGGCCGGGTTCAGGCTCCGGGCCAGGCTGCCGCCGCCGTACTGGAGGAGGATGCCGCCGGTGCCGCCCTGGACCTTGGTGGTGTCCCAGGTCTGCTGGACCTCTGTGTCGGTGAAGCAGTCGCCCGACGAGACGCCGGGCCAGGGGCCGGTGCCGCGCCAGGGCCGGGTGCCGAACTGCATGTTGAGCTTGGTGCAGTAGCCCATGCGGGCGTCCCGAAGGAGGTTGCGCATGAGCGGGTCGAACCCGGCCCGGGAGAGGTCGAGCTGCTGGAGGACGGGCAGCGGGACGCACAGGATCGTGTGGTCGGCGGTGACGGTCCGGGTGGCGCCGGCCTCGGTGAAGGTGAGGGTCTGGGTGCCGTCGGCCTCGGCCCGTACGGCGGTCAGCGACCAGCCCGTGCGCAGGGTGCCGGGGGCGAGCGCCCCGGCGACGGCGTTCGGGAGCCGGTCGTTGCCACCGACGATGTGGTAGCGCTCGTTGGACAGGCCCCAGACGTTGAAGTTGCCGGGGTTGGTCTGGTAGCCCATGAGCAGGACGAGGGCGAGCGAGGACTGTTCGGTGGTGTCGGCGCCGTACTCGACGTTGTAGGCGACGTCGAGGAACCGGCCGAGCGGTGAGGAGTGCCCGCCGGGGACCCGGCTCTCGATCCACTCGTACAGCGACATGTCGTCGAGGGCGGTGCCGGTGGGGGTGGTCTGGTTCCACTTCACCTCGCCCGCGTCCAGCAGGTCGCGGTGGAGCGCCTGGTAGACGGCGTTGAAGTCCTCGTCGGCCCGGGCCCGGGGGTAGTAGGCGCCGCCGAACCAGAGGACCTCCTCGGCCCCGTTGGGTCCGCCGCCGAGGAAGTCCTCGGTGGCGAGTCCGAAGCGGCGGCAGAGTTCGAGGATCTTCTTGTGGCTGGTGTCGATCAGCTCGCCGCCGATCTCGGAGGTCTGGCCGTACGCCCAGTGGTCCCGCTGGGTCCACATGCGGCCGCCGACCCTGGACGGGTTCGCCTCGTAGAGCACCGGGCTCAGACCGGCGTCCTGGAGGGTGAGGGCGGCCGTGAGGCCGGAGATCCCGGCGCCGACGACGGCGACCCGGGCGGTGCTCTTGACGGGCGGGGCGGGGGTGGCAGCCGCGGCGGGGACCGCCGTGCCGGCGCCGGCGGCGATCCCGGCGGCGGCGGCGTACTTGAGCAGGGTCCGGCGTCCGAGGGCGTCGGCCCTCATGCCGCGCAGCTCGTCGACGGGGATGCTCAGCCGTCGGGCGTCGGCGTGCTCGGCGGCGAGGAGTTTCAGGAGGTGCATCGGGTTGGTGCGTGCCATGGGGCGCTCCTGGAGGTGGGCGGGATCAGCTCTGCGGTACGGGGGCGGGCTCCGTGCGGGGGTCGGCGGGGCGCTCGGCGGCGTCCTCCAGGACGATCCGGCCGATGATCTCGTAACGCTCGGGCCGCCTGGCCTTGAGGTGCAGGCCGAGGCCGAGGCCGCCGAAGAAGACGAGGCCGACGATCCAGGGGATGGCCTTGAAGAAGAGGGAGTCGGCGGCGAGACCGGCCGCGGTCTCCATGTTCATGACCAGCAGCACGACGACGGCGATCATGCCGATGCCGCCGAGGAGCGGGGCGGTGAACGTCCTGAACCAGTGCCGGTCCTCGGGGTGGTTCTTCCGGAAGTAGCCGATGACGGCGAACGAGCACAGCGTCTGGACGATGAGGATCGCCATCGTGCCGAGGATCGCGAGCAGCGTGTAGAGGTGGATGTAGGGGTCCTGGCCGGTGAGCCAGAAGGCGGCGACGAGGGCGACGGCGATCGCGCTCTGCACGTACGAGGCGATGTACGGCGAGCCGTGCTTCGCGTGCGTCCGGCCGAGCGCCGGGTGGAGGAAGCCCTCCCGGCCGATGGCGTACAGATAGCGCGAGGCGCACTGGTGGAAGGCCATGCCGCAGGCGAAGGAGCCGGTGAGCAGCAGCCACTGGAAGGCGTCGACGGCCCAGGCGCCGATGAAGGTCTGGGTGGGCGCGAAGAACAGGTCGAGGGGCGAGGAGGAGGCGGACAGCTTCACGGACCCCGCGAGGCCGTTCCCCGCGATGGTCATCCACGAGACGTAGATGTAGAAGAGGCCGACGCCCACGACGGAGATCAGGGTGGCGCGCGGGATCACCCGCTTGGGGTCGCGGGACTCCTCGCCGTACATCGCGGTCGACTCGAAGCCGACCCAGGACCAGAAGGCGAAGAACAGGCCGAGCCCGGCGGAGGTGCCGGTGAAGGCGTTCCTGGGGTCGACCGGCTCGACCGGGATGCCGTCGGGGCCGCCGCCCGCGATCAGGACGGCGGTGGCGACCGCGAAGAGGACGGCGATCTCGGCGACGAGCATCACGCCGAGCGCCTTGGCGGTCAGGTTGATGTCGAAGTACGACAGGACGGCCGTGACGGCGAGCATGACCGCCGCGTAAAGGATCCACGGCAGGTCGAGGCCGAGCTGGTCGGCGACGGTCGTCTTGGCGAAGTAGGAGAAGACGCCGACGATCGAGGCCTCGAAGACGACGTACGCGAGGACGGCCAGCATGCCGGAGGCCATGCCGGCGATCCGGCCCAGGCCGTGCGAGATGTAGCCGTAGAAGGCGCCGGCGGCCGTGATCCGCTTGGCCATGGCCACGTAGCCGACCGAGAAGACGGTCAGGACGAGCGTCGCGAAGAGGTATCCGGCGGGTGCTCCGGTGCCGTTGCCGAAGCCGACGGCGATGGGGAGGTTTCCGGTCATCGCCGTGATCGGCGCGGCGGTGGCGACGGCCATGAAGACGACGCCGACGAGTCCGACCGAGTTCGCCTTCAGCCGGTGGACCTCTGGGGTGGGGTTCTCTGCCATGGCCCGAGAGGATCCTCGCGAGTGACGTAGGCCACAATCGACATGCGGTCGCACAATTCCCGCCACGGGACGACGAGTTGTCGCCCTGATGTACGAACTGTCCGGTCCCGTGACCGTGCGGTGATGTCGCCGCAACACGGACGCGGGTAGCGTCCGGGCCCATGGACAATCAGGGCGGGATCACCGTGCAGCGGGCGCTGGAACTCCCCGGGCTGCGCGGCGGGCTCCCGGAGGTCGTGGCCGGCGCGGATCGGCTCCACCGCACCGTGCGCTGGGTGCACGCGGGCGAGGTGCCGAACATCGCGTCGCTGCTCAAGGGCGGCGAACTGCTCCTCACGACGGGCCTCGGCCTGGGCACCCGCCCGGCCGAACAGCGGGCCTTCGTCCGCCGGCTCGCCGACCGGGGCATCGCCGCGCTCGTCGTCGAGCTGGGCCCGCGCTTCGCCCGCCTCCCGGCGACGATAGTGGAGACCGCGCGGGCGGCCGGGCTGCCGCTCGTCCAGCTCCACCGCGAGGTCCCCTTCGTCGCCGTCACGGAGGAGATCCACACCGAGATCGTCAACGGCCACTACGCGCTCCAGCGGCAGGCCGAGGAGGTCCACCGGCAGTGCACGGAGGCGCTGCTCGGCGGCGGCGGGGTCCCGCAGGTGCTCCGCATCCTCTCCGACTTCGCCGCCAACCCCGTCTTCCTGGAGACCGCCGACGGACAGCTGCTGTACGCGGCGGGCACCGAGTCCGCGCCGGCCGACCCGCTCCAGGTGTGGGACGGGCTGCGCGGCCAGCGGGCGGCCCGCGAGTCCGGCCCGCCCACCGGCACGGTCCTCGTCGACGTGCCCGGCGGCGGCCCCGGTACGGGCTCAGTGCGGGCCCGTCTCGTCCTCCTCGCGGTCTCCGGCGCCCTCTCCCCCGTCCACCGGATGGCGGCCGAGCGGGCGGCGGGACTCCTCGCGGTCGTCCTCATGCAGGCCCGCCAGGAGGAGGAACTCGCCGCCCGCGGCCGGGGCGACTTCCTGACGGACCTGGCGGAGGGCCGGATCTCGGCGGAGGACGCCCCCGCGCAGGCGAGGGTCCTGGGCTTCAAGCCCGGGGACGGCCCGCTCCTCCCCGTCGTCATGCGTCTGGCCCCGGAGCTGTCCCCCTCGGGCAACTGGGCCCTGCTGGCCCGGGCGGTCCTGGAGGAGCTGTCCTCGGTGGGCGTCCCGGCCCTGCTCGGCGTCCGCCCGGTGGAAGGCCGCGTCCCCCTGCTCCTGGGCCTGCGCTCGGAGACGGAACGCACGGCGGTCGCGGACCGGGTCGCGGCGGCGCTGCGCGCGGGCGTGGAACGGGCCGGCCTGGAACGCGCCGGAGCGCACCCGCCGGTCGTCGTGGTCGGCGTCGCGGGCGGCTGGGCGGCGGCCTCGGCGGGCCTGCGGCACGCCGCGGAGACGGCGACGGCGGCGCAGGGCCTGTCGGACCTTCCCTGGTACGACGCCCGGCGCCTGGACATCGACCTGCTCCTGTGGCGCCTGCGCGACCACCCGGACCTGGCGGCCTTCGTGGACCGCGCCATCGGGCCCCTGCGGGACCACGACCGCACCTCCCGCCCGCCGCTCCTGCCGACCCTGGAGACGTACCTGGCCCATGCGGGCCGCAAGGCGGAGACGGCGCGCGAGCTGCACCTCAACCGGCAGACCCTCTACAACCGCCTGGCCCGCATCTCGGAACTCCTGGGCACGGACCTGGACGACCCCCAGACGGTCCTGGCCCTCTCCTTGGCCCTGCGAGCCCGCCGGCACACGCCGTAACGGGGGCGGGGCGGCCCGCCGCCCAAGGCCGGTGCGGGGGCGCCTACCGGCCCGCCACCAACTCGTCGTACACCGACAGCACATGCGCGACCGTCTCGTCCTCCGTCGGCCACGACCCCGCCTGCACCCGTCCCGCCGCCGCCAGGTCCATCCGTCGTTCCGCGTCGTCGAGGAGGCCCCGTACCGCCCCCGCCAGGGCCCCCGCGTCCCCGTACGGCACCAGTTCCGCCGCGTCACCGACGAGTTCCGGTACGCCGCCGACGGCGGTCGCGACGAGCGGCACACCGAGCCGGAGCGCCTCCTGCGCGAGCAGGGAGCGGGCCTCCCACCGCGACGGCAGCACGGCGACGTCCGCGGCCGCCAGCAGCTCGGCGACGTCGTCCCGCCGGCCGATGAGCCGGACGGCGAGCCGCTCCTCGAAGATCCGCCGTTGCAGGAAGGCCCGTTCACGCCCTTCCCCGGCGATCACGAGCAGCGGCTGCGGGTCGAGCTCCCGCCACTCCCGGGCCGCGTCGAGCAGCGTCCGGTACCCCCGGCCGCGTTCGAGCGCTCCGACGGCCATGAGCAGCGGCCGGTCGACGGCGCCGAGTTCGGCGCGGGCCTTGCCGTCGTGGAGGCAGACGGGTCCGCGCGCGGGCGGAACGGTGACGGGGGCGAGGCGGGCGTCCCGGGCCCCGCGCCGCCGTGCCCGGTCGACGAGTTCGGAGGACGTGCCGAGGACGACGGTCGCGGCCCGCGCGGTCTTCCGTTCGAGGAGCCGCAGCACCCCGCCCCGTGCCCCGTCCAGGTGGTTCCGGTCGTGCCAGGTGGTCACGAGGGGCGCCGGGCCGCCGCCGGCGAGCGCGAGGGCGGCGCGTACGGAGGCCTGGAGGCCGTGCGCGTGGACCACGTCCGCGCCGATGCAGGCGTTGCGGAGCGCGGTGACGGTCGCGGGGTCGCCGAGGCGCGGCAGGGGCACGAAGTGCGCGCCGGCGCCCAGGTAGTCGTATGCGCGGTCGAGTTCGGCCGGGGCGCACACGGTCACCCGCACGCCCCTCGCCACCAGCCCCGAGGCAAGTGATCGGACGTGTGCGCTGCTGCCCGCGCCGCCGCCGCCCAGCACTTGGACCGTACGGAGCTGTGTCACGCGCCCAAGGATGCCAGTCCGCGCCCTCGACCGTACGCACGTTCCGGCACCGAAACGGCGTCGTTCCCCTGTGCGGTAGGCGTGCGGCGCGGGCACGCACCCCACGGGTTCACCCACACGGGTGAGCGCACGAGCGGACCTCTCACGCCCTCAGGCGGTGGCCGCCCGCTCCCCCCACACGGCGGCGGCCACCAGACCGGCCGCGTGCGCGGCGAGCCCCAGCCGCCCGTTGGAGGCGGCGACGGCACTGCCCACGGCGGCACCCAGCGCGTGCGCGCCCGCGTCGCCGAGCATGGTCTCCTCGCCGAGGTCGTCGCCGAGGAGCGCGGCCACGGCCCCCATCGGCGCGGCGGCGAGCGATCCCCGGAGCAGGCCCGGCGCGGCGAGCCCGAGCACGACGAGGCCCGCGCGCCCGGGGCGTACGTCCACGAGGTTCACCAGGTGCGCGGTGCCGGCGATGACGACCCCGGCGAGGACCTTGTCGACGGGCTTCTCCTTCAGGAGGGCCCCGGCCACGAGGGAGGCCGCGCCGATGCCGAACAGCTTCACGGCCCCGCTGGTCACCTCACCACCGCGCAGCGCCCCCAGATGCGCCCGGAACCCGCGCCGGTGGTCGCCCCGCAGGTCGTCGTACCGCCCGCACACGGCCGCCGCGGCGACGGCCAGGGCGGCGGCGGGTGCCGTGGGCAGGACGGCGGCGGCCGAGCCGAGCGCGGCGGCGGGGCCGCCCTGGAGGACGACCGGCCGGCCCGCGTGGTTGGTGCGTTCCCAGTCGGCCGGGTTCCCGGGCGGCCGCCGCCGCAGCTGTCCGTACGCGAGGCGCGTCGCGCCGAACGCGGCGGCGAAGGTGCCGATCCGCCCCGGGGCCCGCGTCACCCGTCCGCCCGGGCCGTGGCGAGCAGCTCCTCCGCGTGGGCCCTGGCGGTCTCGGAGTCCTCCTGGCCGGCGAGCATCCGGGACAGCTCCCGGACGCGCTCCTCGCCCTCCAGGACGGTGACGCCGGAGCGGGTCACGGAGCCGTCGTTGGTCTTCTCGACGAGCAGCTGCCGGTCGGCGAAGGCCGCGACCTGCGGGAGGTGGGTGACGACCACGACCTGCGCGGACTTGGCGAGCTTGGCGAGCCGTCGGCCGATCTCGACGGCCGCCTTGCCGCCGACGCCCGCGTCGACCTCGTCGAAGAGGTACGTGGGCACCGGGTCGACCCCGGCGAACACGACCTCCACGGCGAGCATCACCCGGGACAGCTCGCCGCCGGACGCGCCCTTGGCGATGGGCCGGGGCGGGGCGCCGGGGTGCGGGGCGAGCAGCAGCTCGACCTCGTCGGCCCCGGACGGGCCGTAGGCGACGCGCCGGCCGCCGACCTCGACGCCCTCCGGGTCATCGGTCTGGGCGATGGCGAAGGACACGCGCGCGTGGGGCATGGCCAGCGAGGCGAGTTCCGCGGTGACCGCGTCGGCGAACCGGGCGGCGGTCTCCGTGCGCGCGTCGGTGAGCCGCTGCGCGAGCACCGAGAGCTCGTCGCGCAGCCGGTCCCGCTCGGCCGTGAGCTCCTCGATCCGGTCGTCGTCGCCGTCGAGCTCGCCGAGCCGCCCGGCGCTCTCCTCGGCCCAGGCGAGCACGGCGGCGATGTCCTCGCCGTACTTCCGCGTCAGCTGGGTGAGGGCCGCCCGCCGCTCCTCGACGGCGGCCAGCCGCAGCGGGTCGGCGTCCAGGTCGTCGGCGTATCCGGCCAGCTCCTGCGCCACGTCCGACAGCAGGATGGAGATCTCGCCCATCCGGTCGGCGAGCCCGGCGAGCGCCGGGTCGTGGGACCGTACGGCCTCCAGGGCCCGGCCCGCGCCCGCGACGAGCGTGGTCGCGTCGACGGCCTCGGGGTCCTCGGGGTTACCGGCGAGCGCGCCGTGCGCGAGCGCGGCGGCGGAGGCGAGGGCCTCGGCGTGGCCGAGCCGCTCGGCCTCGGCCGCGAGCTCGGCGTCCTCCCCGGCGAGCGGGGCGACGGCCTCGATCTCGCCGAGTCCGAAGCGCAGCAGATCGGCCTCCTGGGCGCGTTCCCTGGCCCGGGTGGTGATCTCGTCCAGCTCGGTGGTGACGGCGCGCAGCCGCCGGTACGCCTCGCCGTAGGCGGCTAGCGGCACGGAGACGGCCCCGCCCGCGTACCGGTCGAGCGCGCCGCGCTGCCGGGCGGGCTTGAGCAGGCCCTGCTGGTCGGTCTGGCCGTGGACGGCGACGAGTTCGTCGGCGAGCTCGGCGAGCAGCCCGACGGGCACGGAGCGCCCGCCCACGTGGGCGCGCGAGCGTCCCTCGGCCGAGACGGTACGGCTGACGAGGAGCACGCCGTCGTCGAGCTCGGCACCGGCCTCCTCGGCGCGTACGGCGACGGGCGCGCCCGCGGGCACGCTGATCCGCCCCTCGACGACCGCCGACGCCGCGCCGATCCGCACCAGGGCCGGGTCGGCACGTCCGCCGAGCAGCAGCCCCAGGCTGGTCACGACCATGGTCTTGCCCGCACCGGTCTCACCGGTCACCGCGGTGAAGCCGGGCGACAGCTCGACCACCGCGTCGTCGATGACCCCGAGCGACCGTATCCGCATCTCCTCCAGCACGCCCCAGACCATACGAGGTTTCCCGGGTCCGATGCGACATCGCCCCCGGGCGTAACCCTCGGGGGCGCCACTCGTTGCGCCCCGCCGGGGGGTGTCAGTGCGGTGCGCCCCGCCATCCCGAGACGGGCAGGGCGAACTTGGCGACGAGCCGGTCCGTGAACGAGGCGTGGTGCAGCCGGGCGAGCCGGACCGGCACGGCGCCCCGCCGCACCTCGACGCGCGCCCCCGCCGGAAGCTCCACGGTCCTGCGTCCGTCGCACCACAGCACCCCGTGCGGGGTGTGCGGCTCGACCTCGACCGTGAGCACCGACTCGGGGGTGGTGATCAGGGGCTTGGCGAAGAGGGCGTGGGCCCCGATCGGGACCATGAGCAGCGCCTCGACCTCGGGCCAGACGACCGGGCCGCCCGCCGAGAAGGCGTACGCGGTGGAGCCGGTGGGTGTCGCGCAGATCACCCCGTCGCAGCCGAAGCCGGTGACCGGGCGGCCGTCGATCGCGAGCACGACCTCCAGCATCCGTTCCGGCGAGACCTTCTGCACGGCGGCCTCGTTGAGCGCCCAGTCGCGGTGCAGGACGTCGCCGTTCTCGTACACGGTGACGTCGAGGGTCATCCGCTCCTCGACCTCGTACGCCTTGGTGACGACCCGGTCGACGACCTTGTCGAGGTCGTCGCGCTCGGCCTCCGCGAGGAAGCCGACGCGCCCCAGGTTGACGCCGAGCATGGGCACGCCGGAGGCCCGGGAGAACTCGGCGCCGCGCAGCAGGGTGCCGTCGCCGCCGAGGACGACGAGGAGTTCACAGCCGTCGAGCGCGTCGGAGCAGGCCTCCGGCACCTTCTCGACGGACGGCGGGAGCGGCAGGTCCGCGGCCTCGGCCTCCAGGACGCGGACGCCGATGCCGCAGCGCAGCAGCCCCAGGACGACCAGTTCGGCGCTCCGCACGGCGGCCGGCCGGCCGGTGTGCGCGAGCAGGAAGACGGTGCGTGATGTTCCCGATGGTGCTGCTGCCGTTGAGCTCAACGAGGTCCCTCCGCCACGGCGCGGTCGACGTCCGCCGGATCCAGCGCGGGCGCGCCTGCCCGCAGCCACAGAAAGTACTCGACGTTGCCGGAGGGTCCGGGCAGCGGGCTCGCGGTGACGCCGAGCACGCCGAGGCCGAGCTCGGCGGCGCGCCGGGCCACGTTCTTCACGGCGTCGGCGCGGAGTTCGGTGGACCGTACGACACCGCCGGTGCCGAGCCGCTCCTTGCCCACCTCGAACTGCGGCTTGACCATCAGGACGAGATCGGCCCCGGGGGCCGTGCAGGCCGCGAGGGCGGGCAGGACGAGACCGAGGGGGATGAACGACAGGTCGCCGACGACGAGGTCGACCGGGACGCCGTCGATCGCGTCGAGCGTCAACTCGCGTACGTTCGTGCGGTCCTTCACGGTGACGCGCTCGTCGCTCTGCAGCGACCAGGCGAGCTGCCCGTAGCCGACGTCGACGGCGACGACGTGGGCGGCGCCCGCGCGCAGCAGGACGTCGGTGAAGCCGCCGGTGGAGGCTCCGGCGTCCAGGGCGCGCCGGCCCTCGACCTTCAGCCCCTGCGGCACGAAGGCGGCGAAGGCGCCGGCGAGCTTGTGGCCGCCGCGCGAGACGTAGTCGGGGTCGGAGTCGTCCTGGACGACGACGATGGCCGCGGCGGTCTCGACCTGGGTGGCGGGTTTGGTGGCGACGGTCTTGCCGACGGTCACCCGGCCCGCGGCGATCAGCTGGCTGGCGTGTTCGCGCGAGCGCGCGAGCTTGCGCCGGACCAGCTCGGCGTCGAGACGGCGGCGTGCCACTCCTGCCACGTTCGGTTCAGCTCCTGTTGTCGTACGGACGGGGGGCGGGGTGCGTGTCGAGCGAGGTCAGCTCGGCGCGCAGTCCACGGTGTACATCCTCGTACACCTCCAGGTGTCCGTCCGCCGGGAGGTGGTCCACCTCGGCGAGACGCGCCAGGCCGGCGTCGACGGCGGGATGTCCGGTGGGCTCCAGGGCGACTCCGAGCGGCGCGGGCCCGGCGGGCTCGTACGCCTCGGCGGGGGCCGGCTCCTGCGGGGCTTCGGGGAGGGGGTCGCTCATGGCCCCGACGCTACCGCGAAGCCCTGGGGTACCGTCGACGGCGATGGCGACGATCACGGAGTGCCGCGGCGCACTGGACAGACTTTCGGACAATCTCGCGCGGGCGGACGACGGCGTGCGCGGTGCGGCCGCGCTCGACCGCAGCCTGAGCTGCCACGTCACCGACCTCGACACGACCTTCACGGGCCGTCTCACGCAGGGCCGGATCCGGGTCGACGGGACGGTGGACGGCCCGCCGCCGGACAAGGCGCAGATCCGGCTCGCGATGACCGGCGACGACCTGGTGGCGATGGTGGCCGGCGAGCTGAACTTCGCGAAGGCCTGGGCCTCCGGCCGGGTCAGGCTGGAGGCCGGCTTCCGAGACCTGCTGCGGCTGCGGTCGCTGCTGTAACCGGCGCCGTCACTTCTGCAGCGCGGGCTCCTGGGCGACGGACTCCTCGGCCTGCGCCGGGACCGCCGTCCGGGCGCGGGCCTTCCGTCCGGCGGGCACGACCAGCGGCGTACCCGTCTCCGGGTCGTCGATGACCTGGCAGCGCAGCCCGAAGACCCGCTCGACGAGCTCGGCGGTCACCACCTCCGCCGGCGGGCCCTCGGCGACGACCTCGCCGTCGCGGACCGCGATGAGGTGGGTCGCGTACCGGGCCGCGTGGTTGAGGTCGTGGAGGACGGCGACGAGCGTCCGCCCCTGCGTCTCGTGCAGCTCGGCGCAGAGGTCGAGGACGTCGATCTGGTGCTGGATGTCGAGGTACGTGGTGGGCTCGTCGAGCAGCAGCAGCGGCGTCTGCTGGGCGAGGGCCATGGCGATCCAGACGCGCTGCCGCTGACCGCCCGAGAGCTCGTCCACGTACCGGTCGGCCAGCTCGGCGACGCCCGTCGCAGCCATGGACTCACGGGTGACGCGCTCGTCCTCCGGCGACCACTGGCGCAGCAGCCCCTGGTGCGGGTAGCGGCCGCGCGCGACGAGGTCGGCGACGGTGATGCCGTCCGGGGCCACGGACGTCTGGGGCAGCAGCCCGAGGGTCCTGGCGACCTTCTTGGCGGGCATGGTGTGGATCGACTGCCCGTCGAGCACGACCCGGCCCTCGGTGGGCTTCAGCATCCGGGAGAGGGCGCGCAGGAGGGTGGACTTGCCGCAGGCGTTGGGCCCGACGATGACGGTGAACGAGTTGTCGGGGATCGCGACGGACAACTCGCGGGCGATGACCCGCTGCTCGTACGCCAGGGTGACCGATTCCGCGCTCAGACGCTGCTGCTGCCGACCGTCCATACCCGCACTCCCGCTTTCTCGTCCGTGGTCGGGTCCGGCGGTGACGACCACGACCCACGCGGAGTTAGGTTAGCCTATCCAACTTCACGTTCTGCCCAGGGAGCCGGGATCCCACACCCCCCGAGCAGCGCCGGCACCTTCCCCCTCACACCCCGAGCAGCGCCAGCACCTTCCCCGCGCCCGGCACGCCCCCACCCGGCCGGTCGGCCTCCGACCACGCCGCCCCGCACAGCGCCCGCACCCCGTCCATCACATCGGCCCCCTCGCCCGGCACGCCGTCGAGGACGAGCTCACCGCCGCTCACCGAAGCCCGCCACCCCCCGCACACGAAACCCCCGTCCCCGTCGGCGACGACCTCGGGCTGCCCCGTCAGCAGCCCCCGCAGATCCGCCGCCACGAACGTGGGCCGGTGCGCCGGCACCGCCGCGAGAAGCTGCGCCACGTCCGTCACCCCCGTCAGCACGAGCAGCGAGTCCACCCCGCCGTTGAACGCGCCCTCGATGTCCGTGTCCAGCCGGTCGCCCACCACCAGCGGCCGATCCGCCCCCGTCCGCAGCACCGTCTCCCGGTGCATCGGCGGCAGCGGCTTCCCCGCGACCTTCGGCTCCGCCCGGCCCCCGGTGGCGATCCGTACGACCTCCACGGCCGCCCCGTTCCCCGGCCCGATCCCCCGCGCCCCGGGAATCGTCAGGTCCGTGTTCGAGGCGTACCACGGCACGCCCCGCCCCACCGCGTAGGCCGCCTCCGCGAACCGCGCCCACGGCATCCCCGGTCCGCCGTACCCCTGCACGACCGCCACCGGGTCGTCGTCCGCCGACTCCACCGGCACCAGGCCCCGCTCGCGCAGCGCCACCCGCAGACCCTCGCCGCCGACGACCAGCACCCTGGACCCCGCCGGCACCTCGTCCGCGATCAGCCGGGCCACCGCCTGAGCCGAGGTGACGACGTCCCCGGCCTCGGCCGGGACGCCCAGCTCCGTCAGGTGCTCCGCCACCTCACCGGGCGTCCGCAGCGCGTTGTTCGTGACGTACGCCAGGTGCATCCCGCCGGCGCGCGCCGCCCCGAGCGCCTCCACGGCGTGCGGCACCGCCTCCCCGCCCGCGTACACGACACCGTCCAGGTCCAGGAGCGCCGTGTCGTACGCCTCGCTCAGCGCGACAGCGCTGCCCCCGGGGCACTTCCTGCCGCCGTCCGCCTGCCCCTGGCCGTTCCGCACCGTCACCGCGCACTCCTCAGATCACCGGGTGAATTCCCCCACTCTCCCGATCATCGCTCATGCCCGCCCACATACGATGACAGGATGAACACATCAGGTCACGCGGCCGACGACGTCCGCGACGACGCCACAGGCCTGCGCCTGGCCCCGTTCCGGGGACTCCGGTACGTTCCCGAGCGGGTCGGCAGCCTCGCCGCCGTGACGTCCCCTCCCTACGACGTCGTCGTACGACCTGACGGACTGCTCCATCTGGAGTCCGCCGATCCCCACAACATCGTCCGGCTGATCCTCCCGCAGGCCATCACCGCCGGCACCCGCCACCGCAAGGCCGCCGTCACCCTCGACCGCTGGCTCGCGGACGGCGTCCTCGCCCCGGACCCGGAGCCCGCGCTCTACGTGTACGAGCAGCACGGCGACGGCATCCTCCAGCGCGGCATCATCGGCGCCCTGGAGCTCTCCACCCCGGACGAGGGCATCGTCCTCCCCCACGAGGACGTCATGCCGCACGTCGTCGAGGACCGCGCCGCCCTGATGCGGACAACGGCCGCCAACCTGGAGCCCCTGCTCCTCACGTACGTCGGTGGGGAGGAGGGCGGCGCCGACGCGGTCATCGAGCGCACCGTCCACCGCGAGCCCCTGCTCTCCACCACCACGGAGGACGGCTTCCAGCACCGCCTCTGGTCGGTCACGGACCCCGCCGAACTCGCCACGATCGCCGGCGAACTGACCCGGCACCAGGCCCTCATCGCCGACGGCCACCACCGCTGGGCGACGTACCTCCGGCTGCGCGAGGAGCACGCGGCACCCGGCCCCTGGAACTACGGCCTGGTCCTCCTCATCGACACCGCCCGCTACCCCCTGCGGGTCCGCGCCATCCACCGGCTCCTCAACCGCCTGCCGGTCGCCGACGCCCTCGCGGCCCTCGGCGACGCGTTCCGGGTGCGCCGCATCGACCGGCCGCTCCCCGAGGCCCTGGAGGCCCTCGCGGCCGCCACGGAGCAGGGCAACGCCTTCCTCCTCGCGGGGGACGGCGCCTTCCACCTCCTCGACCGTCCGGACCCCGCGCTCCTGGACCGCACGATCCGCACGGACCGCCCGCAGGCCTGGCGGACCCTGGACGCGACGGTCCTGCACTCCACGCTCCTGGAGCACGTCTGGCACATCCCGGACGCCCCCGAGGACATCGCCTACATCCACGACACGGTGGCGGCGGTCGACCAGGCGGAGCGCCGCGGCGGTACGGCGGTCCTCATGCATCCGGTACGGGAGGAGGTCGTCCGCGACCTCGCCCGCCAGGGCGTCACCATGCCCCGCAAGTCGACGTCCTTCGGCCCGAAGCCGGCGACGGGCCTGGTCCTGAGAAGCCTGGCCCTGGACTGAGGTCACGGAAACGAAAGAAGGGCGGCACCCGGAGGGTGCCGCCCTTCTCACTGTTCCACCGGATCAGCCCTTGTCGCCGTCGCGGTCGAGCTCGTCCTCTTCGTCGTCCTCGTCGTCCTCGTCCTCATCGAGGTCGAGCTCGACGTCGATGACGTCGGAGGCCTCGGAGCCCTCCGGCGCGTCCGACTCGTCCTCGTCCTCGTCGAACGCGTCGACGAACTCGACACCGTCCATCTCGGCGAGCCGGTCGGAGGCGTCCGTGGCGCCGTCCTTGTCGGCCTCGAGCGCCTTGGCGAACCACTCCCGCGCCTCGCGGTCACGGCCGGCGGCGAGGAGCGCGTCGGCGTACGCGTACCGCAGGCGCGCGGTCCACGGGTGCACGGCGCTGGAGGCGAGCTCGGGGCTCTGCAGCGTCACGATGGCCGCGTCCAGCTGCCCCAGGTCGCGGCGGGCGCCGGCGGCGACGAGCCGCATCTCGACCTGCCCGGCCTTGTCCAGCTTCTGCGTCTCGGGCTCACCGGCCATGGCGAGCGCCCGCTCGGGACGGCCGAGGCCGCGCTCGCAGTCGGCCATGACGGGCCACAGCTCGACACCGCCGCTCATCCGGCGCGCCGCGCGGAACTCGGCCAGCGCCTCGGAGTACTTCTGCGTCGCGTACGCGGCGAAGCCGGCCGCCTCGCGGACGGCGGCGACGCGGGACGCGAGCCGCAGGGCGACCCTGGAGTACTCGTAGGCCTTCTCCGGGTCCTCGTCGATCAGCTGCGCGACCATGACGAGGTTGCGCGAGACGTCCTCGGCGAGCCCCTTGGGAAGGCTCATCAGCTCCTGGCGCACATCGGGGTCGATCTCCTCACCGGTGACCTCCGGCGGGATCGGCAGGCGCTTGATGGGCGCGCGGTCGCCACGGTCGCGGTCGTCACGGCCACGGTATCCGCCACGGTCGCCGCCCCGGTCGTCACGGCCACGGTATCCACCGCGGTCGCCGCCCCGGTCGTCACGGCCACGGAACCCGCCACGGTCGCCACCGCGGTCGTCACGCCGGAAGCCACCGCCACGGCTGTCACCGCCACGGTCGTCACGGCGGAAGCCACCGCCGCGGTTGTCGTCACGGCGGAACGACGAGGGACGCTCGTCGCGCCGGTCGTCACGACGGAAGCCACCGCCGGCACGGTTGTCGTCACGCTGCCCGTAGGAGGGGCGGTCGTCACGACGGAACGACGACGGACGCTCGTCACGACGGTCATCACGACGGAAACCGCCACCACGGTTGTCACCGCCACGGTTGTCGCCACCGCGGTCATCGCGACGGAAGCCACCGCCACGGTTGTCGCCACCGCGGTCATCGCGGCGGAAGCCACCGCCGGCACGGTTGTCGTCACGCTGCCCGTAGGAAGGACGGTCGTCACGACGGAACGACGACGGACGCTCGTCACGACGGTCGTCACGACGGAAACCGCCACCACGGTTGTCGCCACCGCGGTTGTCACCGCCACGGTCGTCACGGCGGAAGCCACCGCCGCGGTTGTCACCGCCACGATTGTCGCCACCGCGGTCATCGCGACGGAAGCCACCGCCACGGTTGTCGCCACCGCGGTCGTCACGCTGCCCGTAGGAGGGGCGGTCGTCACGACGGAACGACGACGGACGCTCGTCACGACGGTCATCACGACGGAAACCGCCACCACGGTTGTCACCGCCGCGGTTGTCGCCACCGCGGTCATCGCGACGGAAGCCACCGCCACGGTTGTCACCGCCACGGTCGTCACGACGGAAGCCACCGCCGGCACGGTTGTCGTCACGCTGCCCGTAGGAAGGACGGTCGTCACGACGGAACGACGACGGACGCTCGTCACGACGGTCATCACGACGGAAGCCACCGCCGCGGTTGTCACCGCCACGATTGTCGCCACCGCGGTCGTCACGACGGAAGCCACCGCCGCGGTTGTCACCGCCACGATTGTCGCCACCGCGGTCATCGCGACGGAAGCCACCGCCACGGTTGTCGCCACCGCGGTCATCGCGACGGAAGCCGCCACCACGGTTGTCGTCACGACGGTCGTCACGCTGCCCGTAGGAAGGACGGTCGTCACGACGGAAGCCGCCACCGCGGTTGTCACCGCCGCCACGGTTGTCATCGCGACGGAAGCCACCACCGCCACGGTTGTCGTCACGGCGCGGCCCGCGGAAGCCGCCCCGGTCGCCACCGGCACCGTCCCTGCGACGCGGCTCGCGCTCCGGACGGTCGTCGGGAGAGTTGGTGGACATCGGTGTGACTCCTGTCTTCGGGTACTGCAGTCATTCTCGCGCAGCCGGCACTCGGCCGCGCATCGGAAAAAGTCAAGCAAAAAACAAAAGGACCCCTGGTCCCAGCGTGAACGCTGGGACCAGGGGTCCTGAAGAATTGTTCGGCGGCGTCCTACTCTCCCACAGGGTCCCCCCTGCAGTACCATCGGCGCTGAAAGGCTTAGCTTCCGGGTTCGGAATGTAACCGGGCGTTTCCCTAACGCTATGACCACCGAAACCCTATCGGTTTCGAGCGAACAAGCACACTCTGTAGTTGTGTTCTAGCTCAAGAAACCAGCAACTGTTCGTTGCTTCAGAACTAACACAGTGGACGCGAGCAACTGAGGACAAGCCCTCGGCCTATTAGTACCGGTCAGCTCCACCCATTACTGGGCTTCCACATCCGGCCTATCAACCCAGTCGTCTACTGGGAGCCTTACCCTCTCAAGGAGGTGGGAATACTCATCTCGAAGCAGGCTTCCCGCTTAGATGCTTTCAGCGGTTATCCCTCCCGAACGTAGCCAACCAGCCATGCCCTTGGCAGGACAACTGGCACACCAGAGGTTCGTCCGTCCCGGTCCTCTCGTACTAGGGACAGCCCTTCTCAATATTCCTACGCGCACAGCGGATAGGGACCGAACTGTCTCACGACGTTCTAAACCCAGCTCGCGTACCGCTTTAATGGGCGAACAGCCCAACCCTTGGGACCGACTCCAGCCCCAGGATGCGACGAGCCGACATCGAGGTGCCAAACCATCCCGTCGATATGGACTCTTGGGGAAGATCAGCCTGTTATCCCCGGGGTACCTTTTATCCGTTGAGCGACGGCGCTTCCACAAGCCACCGCCGGATCACTAGTCCCGACTTTCGTCCCTGCTCGACCCGTCGGTCTCACAGTCAAGCTCCCTTGTGCACTTACACTCAACACCTGATTGCCAACCAGGCTGAGGGAACCTTTGGGCGCCTCCGTTACCCTTTGGGAGGCAACCGCCCCAGTTAAACTACCCATCAGACACTGTCCCTGATCCGGATCACGGACCGAGGTTAGACATCCAGCACGACCAGAGTGGTATTTCAACGGCGACTCCACCATGACTGGCGTCACGGCTTCAAAGTCTCCCACCTATCCTACACAAGCCGAACCGAACACCAATATCAAACTGTAGTAAAGGTCCCGGGGTCTTTCCGTCCTGCTGCGCGAAACGAGCATCTTTACTCGTAGTGCAATTTCACCGGGCCTATGGTTGAGACAGTCGAGAAGTCGTTACGCCATTCGTGCAGGTCGGAACTTACCCGACAAGGAATTTCGCTACCTTAGGATGGTTATAGTTACCACCGCCGTTTACTGGCGCTTAAGTTCTCAGCTTCGCCCTGTCGAAACAGAGCTAACCGGTCCCCTTAACGTTCCAGCACCGGGCAGGCGTCAGTCCGTATACATCGCCTTACGGCTTCGCACGGACCTGTGTTTTTAGTAAACAGTCGCTTCTCGCTGGTCTCTGCGGCCACCCCCAGCTCAGAGTGCAAGACTCATCACCAGACGTGGCCCCCCTTCTCCCGAAGTTACGGGGGCATTTTGCCGAGTTCCTTAACCATAGTTCACCCGAACGCCTCGGTATTCTCTACCTGACCACCTGAGTCGGTTTAGGGTACGGGCCGCCATGAAACTCGCTAGAGGCTTTTCTCGACAGCATAGGATCATCCACTTCACCACAATCGGCTCGGCATCAGGTCTCAGGCTTAATGCGTGACGGATTTGCCTATCACACGCCCTACACCCTTACCCCGGGACAACCACCGCCCGGGCTGGACTACCTTCCTGCGTCACCCCATCGCTTACCTACTACCACCTTGGGTCGACGGCTCCACCACTTTCCTTTCCCCGAAGGGTCCGGAACGGCTTCACGGCCTTAGCATTAATGGGCTCGATATTGGGCGTTTCAAAGCGGGTACCGGAATATCAACCGGTTGTCCATCGACTACGCCTGTCGGCCTCGCCTTAGGTCCCGACTTACCCTGGGCAGATCAGCTTGACCCAGGAACCCTTAGTCAATCGGCGCACACGTTTCTCACGTGTGTATCGCTACTCATGCCTGCATTCTCACTCGTGAACCGTCCACAACTCGCTTCCGCGGCTGCTTCACCCGGCACACGACGCTCCCCTACCCATCACAGTCCCCGTTGGGGGTATGTACTGCAATGACACGACTTCGGCGGTACGCTTGAGCCCCGCTACATTGTCGGCGCGGAATCACTTGACCAGTGAGCTATTACGCACTCTTTCAAGGGTGGCTGCTTCTAAGCCAACCTCCTGGTTGTCTCTGCGACTCCACATCCTTTCCCACTTAGCGTACGCTTAGGGGCCTTAGTCGATGCTCTGGGCTGTTTCCCTCTCGACCATGGAGCTTATCCCCCACAGTCTCACTGCCGCGCTCTCACTTACCGGCATTCGGAGTTTGGCTAAGGTCAGTAACCCGGTAGGGCCCATCGCCTATCCAGTGCTCTACCTCCGGCAAGAAACACACGACGCTGCACCTAAATGCATTTCGGGGAGAACCAGCTATCACGGAGTTTGATTGGCCTTTCACCCCTAACCACAGGTCATCCCCCAGGTTTTCAACCCTGGTGGGTTCGGTCCTCCACGAAGTCTTACCTCCGCTTCAACCTGCCCATGGCTAGATCACTCCGCTTCGGGTCTTGAGCGTGCTACTGAATCGCCCTATTCGGACTCGCTTTCGCTACGGCTTCCCCACACGGGTTAACCTCGCAACACACCGCAAACTCGCAGGCTCATTCTTCAAAAGGCACGCAGTCACGAGATACAGCAAGCTGTATCCGACGCTCCCACGGCTTGTAGGCACACGGTTTCAGGTACTATTTCACTCCGCTCCCGCGGTACTTTTCACCATTCCCTCACGGTACTATCCGCTATCGGTCACCAGGGAATATTTAGGCTTAGCGGGTGGTCCCGCCAGATTCACACGGGATTTCTCGGGCCCCGTGCTACTTGGGTGTCTCTCAAACGAGCCGTACAGATTTCAGCTACGGGGGTCTTACCCTCTACGCCGGACCTTTCGCATGTCCTTCGCCTATCCATACGGTTTCTGACTCGTCTCACAGCCGGCAGACTGTGAAAGAGAGATCCCACAACCCCGCATGCGCAACCCCTGCCGGGTATCACACGCATACGGTTTGGCCTCATCCGGTTTCGCTCGCCACTACTCCCGGAATCACGGTTGTTTTCTCTTCCTGAGGGTACTGAGATGTTTCACTTCCCCTCGTTCCCTCCACATGCCCTATGTGTTCAGGCATGGGTGACAGCCCATGACGACTGCCGGGTTTCCCCATTCGGAAACCCCCGGATCAAAGCCTGGTTGACGGCTCCCCGGGGACTATCGTGGCCTCCCACGTCCTTCATCGGTTCCTGGTGCCAAGGCATCCACCGTGCGCCCTTAAAAACTTGGCCACAGATGCTCGCGTCCACTGTGTAGTTCTCAAACAACGACCAGCCACCCATCACACACCGCCAAAGCGATGCTTTACTGGGGCCGGCATCCTCGAAGATACGAACCTTACGGCCGTACCCTCAGACACCCAACAACGTGCCAAGCACGATCAGTTGAACCATTCTCACGTTCCACGCCGAAGCAGTACTGGTGAGAGATTCTCGTGACCGTGCCAACTAATCAACGTTCCACCCATGAGCTGACCGTGCAGAACGTTTGCCTGCAATCGGTACTGTGCTCCTTAGAAAGGAGGTGATCCAGCCGCACCTTCCGGTACGGCTACCTTGTTACGACTTCGTCCCAATCGCCAGTCCCACCTTCGACAGCTCCCTCCCACAAGGGGTTGGGCCACCGGCTTCGGGTGTTACCGACTTTCGTGACGTGACGGGCGGTGTGTACAAGGCCCGGGAACGTATTCACCGCAGCAATGCTGATCTGCGATTACTAGCAACTCCGACTTCATGGGGTCGAGTTGCAGACCCCAATCCGAACTGAGACCGGCTTTTTGAGATTCGCTCCGCCTCGCGGCATCGCAGCTCTTTGTACCGGCCATTGTAGCACGTGTGCAGCCCAAGACATAAGGGGCATGATGACTTGACGTCGTCCCCACCTTCCTCCGAGTTGACCCCGGCGGTCTCCTGTGAGTCCCCATCACCCCGAAGGGCATGCTGGCAACACAGGACAAGGGTTGCGCTCGTTGCGGGACTTAACCCAACATCTCACGACACGAGCTGACGACAGCCATGCACCACCTGTATACCGACCACAAGGGGGGCACTATCTCTAATGCTTTCCGGTATATGTCAAGCCTTGGTAAGGTTCTTCGCGTTGCGTCGAATTAAGCCACATGCTCCGCTGCTTGTGCGGGCCCCCGTCAATTCCTTTGAGTTTTAGCCTTGCGGCCGTACTCCCCAGGCGGGGAACTTAATGCGTTAGCTGCGGCACCGACGACGTGGAATGTCGCCAACACCTAGTTCCCAACGTTTACGGCGTGGACTACCAGGGTATCTAATCCTGTTCGCTCCCCACGCTTTCGCTCCTCAGCGTCAGTAATGGCCCAGAGATCCGCCTTCGCCACCGGTGTTCCTCCTGATATCTGCGCATTTCACCGCTACACCAGGAATTCCGATCTCCCCTACCACACTCTAGCCTGCCCGTATCGGATGCAGACCCGGGGTTAAGCCCCGGGCTTTCACACCCGACGTGACAAGCCGCCTACGAGCTCTTTACGCCCAATAATTCCGGACAACGCTTGCGCCCTACGTATTACCGCGGCTGCTGGCACGTAGTTAGCCGGCGCTTCTTCTGCAGGTACCGTCACTTTCGCTTCTTCCCTGCTGAAAGAGGTTTACAACCCGAAGGCCGTCATCCCTCACGCGGCGTCGCTGCATCAGGCTTTCGCCCATTGTGCAATATTCCCCACTGCTGCCTCCCGTAGGAGTCTGGGCCGTGTCTCAGTCCCAGTGTGGCCGGTCGCCCTCTCAGGCCGGCTACCCGTCGTCGCCTTGGTAGGCCATTACCCCACCAACAAGCTGATAGGCCGCGGGCTCATCCTTCACCGCCGGAGCTTTTAACCAGCTCCCATGCGGAAGCCGGTGTTATCCGGTATTAGACCCCGTTTCCAGGGCTTGTCCCAGAGTGAAGGGCAGATTGCCCACGTGTTACTCACCCGTTCGCCACTAATCCACCCCGAAGGGCTTCATCGTTCGACTTGCATGTGTTAAGCACGCCGCCAGCGTTCGTCCTGAGCCAGGATCAAACTCTCCGTGAATGTTTACCCGTAATCGGGTGACACTCGCGTTGAGCGGGACAGTCATGCCGGAATATGGCCGACCGTCCACAGCGTCCTCGCTGTGTATGTTGCCTACTCGCCACGAGGGCCAGCAGGACTTTCAAAGGAACCTCGCCATCCGAAGATGGACGGGGTATCAACTAATCTGGCGTTGATTTTTGGCACGCTGTTGAGTTCTCAAGGTGCGGACGCTTCCTTCGTTCCTGTTTCCAGGCCCTCCGGGCGCTTCCTTCGTTTCCGACTCTATCAGATCTTTCCGACCCGATTTCCTCGGTGCTTTCCGGTCCCTTTTGCTTTCGCTCCGGGCCCTTCCGGCGTGTCCACTACTTTAGCTGATTTCTTCGGCGACTCATAATCGAGCCGATCGAATTCGAATTCAGGCACGCCGAAATAAGCCCCTGCTGGGGTGTCATCTCGAGTAGTGGGTGGCCGCTGCGGGGTGCTTGAACAAGCAGACCGTTTCCAGCGGCTCGGGCTACGTTACGAGGTCGAGCGGCCCGAGTCAAGGCGGCGCTTCCTGGCGGCGTGCGCGCGGTACGGGCTCACCGTCGGGTCCTCGGTGATCCAGAAGCGCCATGGGTGCGGGGCGCCGTCGCCGCCGACGCCCGTGCGGGGGCCGCTGCTGACGCGGTCCGGCGCGGGGGGCGTGCCGGTGAGGAGGGCGAGCGGGCCGTCCTGGCCCGCGCAGGTGTCCGTGCCGTTCAGGGAGAGGGCGATGTCGAGGGCGGTGGCCAGCCGGGCGGGGCCCTTCGCCAGTTCGTGGTCGGAGCGGGCCGAGCGGCGGCGGGGGCGGGCCTGGTCGGCGCCCTTGATGACTTCGCCGGCGCGCAGCAGGACTCCGCTCGCGTGGCCCTCGGGGCCACACACCAGGTTCAGGCAGTGCCACATGCCGTAGGTGAAGTAGACGTACGCGTGTCCCGGGGGTCCGAACATGACGGCGTTGCGGGCCGTGCGGCCCCGGAAGGCGTGCGAGCCGGGATCGATCGCGCCGGCGTACGCCTCCACCTCCGTGAGGCGCAGTTCCATCCGTCCCTCGTCGGTGTTGCGGACGAGGATGCGGCCCAGGAGATCGGGGGCCACGTCCAGGACGGGGCGGTCGAAGAAGGTACGGGGGAGCGGCGTACGGTCGGGGCTCTCGCTCATGCGGTCCGAGCGTAGTGGGGAACCGACTACGGTCGTCGCGCGTATGTAGGGGTCAGGACCTAGAAGGAGTGGAAGTCATGGGATTCAAGAAGCTGCTCGCGAGCCTGGGTGCCGGCGGTGCGACCGTGGAGACGGTGCTCACCGAGGAGAACGTCGTCCCGGGCGGGGTCGTCCAGGGCGAGGTCCGTATCCAGGGCGGCAGCGTCGACCAGCAGATCGAGGGGCTGTCCGTCGGGCTGCAGGCGCGGGTCGAGGTCGAGGGCGGTGACCAGGAGCACAAGCAGGACATCGAGTTCGTGAAGGTGCGTCTGGGCGGGGCCTTCGAGGTCAAGGCCGGCGCCGTGCACGTGGTGCCGTTCGGTCTGGAGATCCCGTGGGAGACGCCGGTCACCTCGGTGTCCGGTCAGCAGCTGCGCGGGATGAACATCGGGGTGACGACCGAGCTGGAGATCGCCCGGGCCGTGGACTCCGGTGACCTGGACCCGATCAACGTGCACCCGCTGCCGGCGCAGCAGGCGATCCTGGACGCCTTCCTCCAGCTGGGCTTCCGTTTCAAGAGCGCGGACATGGAGCGCGGGCACATCCGGGGGACGCGGCAGAGGCTGCCGTTCTACCAGGAGATCGAGTTCTTCGCGCCGCAGCAGTACCGGGGCCTGAACCAGGTCGAGGTCAGCTTCGTGGCGGACGACCGTGAGATGGACGTCGTCCTGGAGATGGACAAGAAGCCCGGTCTGTTCACCGAGGGCAGCGACTCCTTCCGTGCGTTCAAGGTGGGGCTGCACGACTTCCACACGACCGACTGGGCGGCTTACCTGAACCAGTGGCTCGCCGAGGTCGGCGGCCGTCGCAACTGGCTCTAGGCTCGGCTCCGTCAGCGTTGACGGACGATTCGGAGGTACTCGACGTGTCCGAGGGCAAGAGGGCGCCGCTCCCCCACGACTTCCATCCGCCGGTGGCGGCTTTCGCCGTGGTGAGCGACGACGTCGCGCCGGGCGGGGTTCTGAAGGACGCTCAGGTGTACGCGGAGGGGAACATCTCGCCGCAGCTGAGCTGGGAGGGCTTCCCGGCGGGGACGAAGAGCTTCGCCGTGACCTGCTTCGATCCGGACGCCCCGACGGGCAGCGGGTTCTGGCACTGGGTGCTGTTCGACATCCCGGTGTCGGTGACGGAGCTGCCGGCGGGTGCCGGGTCCGGGTCGTTCGAGGGACTGCCGACCGGTGCCGTGCACGCGCGGAACGACTACGGCTCGAAGGACTTCGGCGGCGCGGCTCCCCCGGCGGGAGAGCTGCACCGGTACGTCTTCACGGTGTACGCGGTGGATCAGGAGAAGCTCGGTCCTGACGCCGACACCTCGCCGGCGGCCGTCGGGTTCAATCTGCGGTTCCACACGCTGGGCCGTGCCCAGTTGGTCGGTGAGTACGCGGCTCCCGCGGCGGGCTGATCGTTCGTTTGTTGTTTGCCTGCTTCTGGTCTTGGAGAGATCAGAAGCAGGCATCTTTTGTTTCGCGAGAAATTGCGTTGTCCGACCCGGCCGGCCCGGCCATCGTTGATCCAAGCCCGAAGTCCCCTTCCGGGGCCGGGGCCGGCATACGGGAGGTGGGCAACATGCGGGACACGCTGGTACTCAACGCGAGCTTCGAGCCGCTTTCGACGGTCACACTCAACCGTGCGGTGGTGCTTGTCCTGCAGGACAAGGCCGTCGTCGAGCAGGCCCATCCCGAGCTGCGGGTGCGGGGTGCCGCCGTCGACCTTCCGGTGCCGCGGGTGATCAGGCTCTGCCGGTACGTGCGGGTGCCGTTCCGAAGACAGGCTCCGTGGTCGAGGAGGGGGGTGCTGGTCCGGGACCAGCACCGGTGCGCGTACTGCGGGCGGCGGGCGACGACGGTCGACCACGTCGTGCCGCGGGCGCAGGGCGGTGGGGACAGCTGGCTGAATACGGTCGCTTCCTGCGCCGAGGACAACCACCGCAAGGCGGACCGGACGCCGGAGCAGGCGGGGATGCCGCTGCTGCACCAGCCGTTCGAGCCGACCCCGGCGGACGCGATGCTGCTCGCGATGCGGGCGAGCGAGCGGTCGGAGCTGCCGGAGTGGCTGGCGAAGTCCGCCGCGTAGGCGTGTGACCCCTGATCCGCGGTCGTGCGGAAGGGCCCGGCTCCCCTGGTGGGGAGCCGGGCCCTTCCGTATGCGGTCTAGCCGAGGGTCAGTTGGAGGATCGCCACGATGCCGACGGCGATGATCACCCCGCGCAGGACCGCCGGGGGCAGTCTGCGGCCGACCTTGGCGCCGAGCTGGCCGCCGAGGGTGGAGCCGACGGCGATGAGCAGGACGGCCGTCCAGTCGAACTCGGCGACGAAGAGGAAGAAGACGGCGGCGATTCCGTTGACCAGGGCGCCGAGGATGTTCTTGACGGCGTTGATGCGCTGGAGGTCGTCGTGGAGCAGCAGGCCCATGAGGGAGAGGTAGAGGACTCCCTGGGCGGCGCCGAAGTATCCGCCGTACATGCTGGCGAGGAAGAGGCCGGCGAGGAGGGCGGGGCCGCCGTCGGGGTGGGCCTCGGTGCCGCTCTGTTCGCGGCGGCGCTTCACGGCGGCGGCGATGCGGGGCTGGAACAGGACCAGGACGAGGGCGAGTCCGATGAGGACGGGGACGATCGCGTCGAAGGCCTGGGACGGCAGGGCCAGGAGCAGGATCGCGCCGATGAGGCCGCCGAGGAGGGCGACGGCGCCGAGTCTCAGGACGCGGTTCTTCTGGCCCTTGAGTTCGCGGCGGTAGCCGATGGCCCCGCTGATGGATCCGGGGACGAGGCCGAGGGCGTTGGAGACGTTCGCGGTGATCGGGGGGAGTCCGGTCGCGAGGAGGACCGGGAAGGTGATCAGCGTGCCCGATCCGACGATGGTGTTGATGGTGCCGGCGCCGATGCCGGCGGCGAAGACTGCCAGGGCTTCCCAGATGGACAACGCCATCTCCTTACATGGTCAGTGGCTCGCCTCCCCGCCCTGGCGGTGCCGGGGTCGAGGGGCTCGCACCGATCATGCACGAAGATTACGTGTACGTGTCAGTCAACCGACGGTTCGTCTCGCCGCGCGGACGGTACGTCGCCCTTGACGTTGAAGCCGGGGATGCCGCCGCCCGCGTTGCCGAGGGCCCCGGAGAGGCCCTTGAGGGCGTCGCCGATCTCGCTGGGCACGATCCAGAGCTTGTTGGCGTCGCCCTCGGCGATCTTCGGGAGCATCTGGAGGTACTGGTAGGAGAGGAGCTTCTGGTCCGGGTCGCCCGCGTGGATGGCCTCGAAGACCGTGCGGACGGCCTGCGCCTCGCCCTCGGCGCGCAGTGCGGCGGCCTTGGACTCGCCCTCGGCGCGGAGGATCGCGGACTGCTTCTCGCCCTCTGCGGTGAGGATCGCGGACTGGCGGGTGCCCTCGGCGGTGAGGATCGCGGCGCGCTTGTCGCGCTCGGCGCGCATCTGCTTCTCCATCGAGTCCTGGATGGAGGTCGGCGGCTCGATGGCCTTGAGCTCGACGCGGTTGACGCGGATGCCCCACTTGCCGGTGGCCTCGTCGAGGACGCCGCGCAGGGCCGCGTTGATCTCCTCGCGGGAGGTGAGGGTCCGCTCCAGGTCCATGCCGCCGATGATGTTGCGGAGGGTGGTGACGGTGAGCTGCTCGATCGCCTGGATGTAGCTGGCGACCTCGTAGGTCGCGGCGCGGGCGTCGGTCACCTGGTAGTAGATGACGGTGTCGATGTTGACGACCAGGTTGTCCTGGGTGATCACCGGCTGCGGAGGGAACGGGACGACCTGCTCACGGAGGTCGATCCGGTTGCGGATCGAGTCGATGAACGGGACGACGATGTTCAGTCCGGCGTTGAGCGTGCGGGTGTAGCGGCCGAAGCGCTCCACGATCGCCGCGCTCGCCTGCGGGATGACCTGGATCGTCTTGATCAGGGCGATGAAGACGAGCACCACCAGAATGATCAGGACGATGATGACTGCTGACATCGTGTTCCCCGTGCCCTTCGCTGCCGGTTGTCTGCCGGGTTTCTTCAGATGATCGAGTTTCCCAGACGGCGGGGCGTCATGGGCGAGGTTCGGTCACATGACCACCGCGGTCGCCCCGTCGATGTCCACGACGTCGACCTGTTCGCCCGGTTCGAAGGTCTGTCCGCTGTCGAGCGTGCGGGCGGACCAGACCTCGCCGGCGAGCTTGATGCGGCCTCCGCCACCGTCGACCCGTTCCAGGACGACGGCCTGACGGCCCTTCAGGGCGTCGATGCCGGTGGCGAGTCCGGGTCTGCCGTCGCGGTGGCGGGCGGCGATCGGCCGCACCACCGCGATGAGTGCCACGGAGACGACGACGAAGACGAGCACCTGGGCGACGACGCCGAAGCCGAGTGCGGCGGTCACCGCCCCGGCGACCGCTCCGACGGAGAACATGCCGAACTCCGGCATCGCGGTCAGGACCAGCGGGATGCCGAGCCCCACCGCGCCGATCAGCCACCAGACCCATGCGTCGATGTCCACATGGTCATGGTAGGGCGGTGGGGTCCTTCCGGGACAGGGCGCGGGCGGCTGTGCGGGTCGCCGGTGCCCGGCCGGTCACTTCAGGGGCAGGCCGTGCGCGGTCCACCGGTCGCCGACGCGCTCGACGACGAGCGGGAGGCCGAAGCAGTGCGAGAGGTTGCGCGAGGTGAGGTCGGTCTCGACGGGTCCCGCGGCGAGGACCTTGCCCTGGCGGATCATCAGGACGTGGGTGAACCCGGGGGCGATCTCCTCGACATGGTGGGTGACCATGATCATGGAGGGGGCGTACGGGTCGCGGGCGAGGCGGCCGAGGCGGCGGACCAGGTCCTCGCGTCCGCCGAGGTCGAGGCCGGCGGCGGGCTCGTCGAGGAGGAGGAGCTCCGGGTCGGTCATCATCGCGCGGGCGATGAGGGTGCGCTTGCGCTCGCCCTCGGAGAGGGTGCCGAACCTGCGGTCCAGGTAGTCGTTCATCCCGAGCCGGTCGAGGAAGGCCTTGGCGCGCTCCTCGTCGACCGGGTCGTAGTCCTCGTGCCAGGTGGCGGTCATGCCGTACGCGGCGGTGAGGACGGTCTGCAGGACGGTCTGGCGCTTGGGGAGCTTCTCCGCCATGGCGATGCCGGCCACGCCGATGCGGGGACGGAGTTCGAAGACGTCGGTGCCGACGCCGCCGAGCTGCTCGCCCAGGATGCGGGCGGAGCCCTTGGTGGGGAAGAGGTAGCTGGAGGCGATGTTCAGAAGGGTGGTCTTGCCGGCGCCGTTGGGTCCGAGGATCACCCAGCGCTCGCCCTCCTTGACCGACCAGGAGACCTCGTCCACCAGAGCCCGTCCGTCGCGGACCACGGATACGTCCACCAGCTCCAGTACATCGCTCATGAGCGCGTTGTCTCCCCTTGGGGTCGAGTCTTGTCGACGCCTTGCACCGATGGGCGCGGCGTCCAGGGGAAAACCTACGTTATCGACGGAGCGGACCGGTCCGTAGGGCTTCCTTTGAGTCCCTAGTCTGGGGGGATGCTTTCGGAACCACGCTCAGGACGTCTGGCCGCCTGGGGCAATGCCCTGCTGGCCGGGGCGGTGTCGCCCGACGAGGCGGCGACGGCGATTGTCGGGGAGGACGCGGTGCACCGCGTGGAGGGGCTGCCGGGTGAGGCGGGGCCGGTGGGGCTGACGCTCGCGCTGGGCCGGCTGCGGCGGCTCGGGGTGACCGGGTGGCGGGTCGCGCTGCCGGCGCCGGGGCATCCGCTGGGGTTGAGCGGACCGCCGGACTTCAACGCGCGCGCGTTGGAGGCGGAGGAGGCGGTGGTGGGCTTCGGCGCGCCGTACGGTCTCGTGCCGGAGGTCGCGGAGGCGGGCCCGGCGGGTGACGTGTACGTCTCGGTGGTCTGGCACTGCCTGGCGGTGCGGGAGGCCCCGCCGGCCGACGTGCCCTCGCTCGGCGAGGCGGAGCGGGAGCTGGCGGAGGCGCTGCGGGACGCGACGGCGGTGCTGACCCGGCTGGACGTGGCGGCCTCGGGCCCCGCGGCGGACGCGGCGCGCGAGGCGTACCGGGCGCGGGCGGAGGTGGGCCGCGAGGTACTGGCCCCGGGCTACCCGCCGCGCGCGGTACGGGTCCTGGAGCTGGCGCAGCGGATCGGCCTGCTCGTGGACCTGGCGTACGACCACGGCCACGGGGGCGCGGTGAGCGCCTCGGAAATGGCGGCGCGGGGAGACGCGCTGCGGCCGGTGGAGCGGGTGGCCCGACGGGCCCAGGTCGCCGCGTACAACGCGTACGTGGAGGAACGGGAACGGGACCGGGGCTTCTGAACCCGTGCCCAGGTCGGCGGACCGTGCGGGACCGGGGGGCTGAACCCCACCGGACCCGCACCCCGCGCCCGGCGGACGGAGTCCGCCGCAGCGCCCCGAAGCCTGAGGCGTGCGCCCTGGGGGTTGCGCCTGGCCGTTCCGTCCTGCGGAACGGTGCCGCGGACACGGCAAACCCCCGGCCCCGGGGGGATCGTCCGGGGGCGGGGGTTCGGCTGGGGTGGTCAGCCGTTGACGGCGCCGTTGCCGAAGGCCGGGTTGAGCAGGCCGATCACGTTGACCGTGTTGCCGGAGACGTTCACGGGGACGTGGACCGGGACCTGCACCAGGTTGCCGGACGCGACGCCCGGCGAGTGGAGGGCCTGCCCGGCGGCGTCCGCGTTCGCGGAGGCGACACCCGCACCGGCGGCGACGATGCCACCGGCGACCATGGTGAGGGCAGCGGCCTTCTTGAGGTTCTTCACTTGGTACATCCTCCTGGTCATCGCTGCGGCAGGTCCGCCGCAGCACGCCATGGAGAACGCCGTATCCCCCGTCGGGTTGCGCCGAACGGGGGACATACACACGACGGTATGAAGGACTGAACGGTCGTGCGCCCCCGCGCGCAGGGGGCGCGTCAGCGCGTGAGGCCGTGCCGTACCGCCCAGAGTGCCGCCTGGGTGCGGTCCGCGAGGTCGAGCTTCATCAGGATGTTCGAGACGTGCGTCTTGACCGTCTTCTCGGAGAGGACGAGGGCGCGGGCGATCTCCCGGTTGGACCGGCCGTCCGCGATCAGGCCGAGGACCTCGCGCTCCCGCTCCGTGAGGGTCGAGCCCCGCCCCGTGCCCTGGGACTCGTCCTGGGCCAGGAGCGCGCCGGCGACCTCCGGCTGGAGCAGGACGTGCCCCGCGTGGACGGAGCGGATCGCGCCGGCCAGGGCGTCCGGGTCGACGTCCTTGTAGACGTATCCGAAGGCTCCGGCGCGGAGCGCGGGGACGACCGTCCGCTGCTCGGTGAAGCTGGTGACGATCAGGACCCTGGCGGGGTTGGCGAGCTCGCGGAGCAGTTTGAGCGCCTCGATGCCGTCGGTGCCCGGCATCTTCACGTCCATGAGGACCACGTCGGGGCGGAGCTCCTCGGCGCGGGCGACTCCCTCGGCGCCGTCGGAGGCCTCCCCCACGACCTCTATGTCGTCCTGCACCTCCAGGAAGGTGCGCAGGCCTCGGCGGACGACCTGGTGGTCGTCGACCAGCAGGACTCGGATCGGCTTGTCAGCCACCGGGAACCTCCATCTCGATCGTGGTGCCCTCGCCCGGGGCCGAGGTCACGGTGAGCCGTCCGCCGACGCCGCCCGCCCGGTCCCGCATGGAGACCAGGCCGAGGTGGCGGCCGGCACTGCGGACCGTACGCGGGTCGAATCCCTTGCCGTCGTCGGTGACGGTGAGCCGCGCGCCCTGGCCGCTGCGGGTGAGGGAGACCGTGACGAGCTCCGCGTCCGCGTGCCGCAGGGCGTTGTGCAGGGCCTCCTGGGCGACCCGGAGGACGGCCTCCTCCTGGGCGGCCGGCAGGGCCCGGGTCCCCGGGCTCTCGAAGGTGACCCGGGCCGAGTGGGCGCGGTCGAGGACCTGGATCTGCGTACGGAGCGTGTGGACGAGGCCGTCCTCGTCGAGGGCCGCGGGCCGGAGCTCGACGACGGCGGCGCGCAGTTCGTCGGCGGCCTCGGCGGCGAGCGAGGCGACCTGCTGGAGTTCGCCCTTGGCGCGGGCGGGGTCGCGGTCGACGAGGGCGGCGGCGGCCTGGGCGGTCAGCCGGAGCGAGAAGAGCTTCTGGCTGACGGCGTCGTGCAGCTCGTGGGCGAGGCGCGAGCGCTCCTCGGCGATGGTGAGCTCACGGCTGCGCTCGTACAGGCGGGCGTTGGTGAGGGCGATGGCCGCGTGCTGGGCGAGGATCGAGAGGAGCGCCTCGTCGTCGGCGGTGAAGCCGCAGCCGCCGCCGGGCTTCGGGCAGCGCTTGTTGGCGAGGAAGAGGGCGCCGAGGATCTCGTCGCCGTCCCTGACGGGCAGGCCGAGGAAGTCGGACATCTCGGGGTGGGCGTCGGGCCAGCCCTCGAAGCGGGGGTCCTCGCGGACGTCGGCGAGCCGCTCGGGCTCGGCCTTGTGGAGCATCGACGCGAGGATGCCGTGCTGCCGGGGCAGCGGGCCGATCGCCCTCCACTGCTCGTCGCTCACGCCGTCGACCACGAACTGGGCGAAGCCGCCGTGGTCGTCGGGGACGCCCAGGGCCGCGTACTCGGCGTCGAGCAGCTCGCGGGCGGACGCGACGATCGTCTTGAGGACGTCGCGGACCTCCAGGTGGCGGCTCATCGCGAGCAGGGCGGTGCTCACGGCTGCCAGGCCGGAGCTGGGTCGATGGCTCATGTGTTCACGGTACCGGCGGGGTGTGACGGTCCGTATCCGACCGGGGACGAGGGCGGGGCCGGTCCCGGGACCTAGGTCGAAGTGCCCTCGGCGGTCCGGGCCAGGGGACGAGGCGGCGGGCGGGGGCGCGGTCGGAGGCTTGAGCCATCCACAGGGAGAGGGGACGGACGTCATGGCTGTCGCGATCATCACGGGTGCGTCGAGGGGGCTGGGGCGGGCGCTGGCGGAGGCGCTCGCCGGCCGGGGCTGGGACCTGGTGCTCGACGCCCGTACGGCGGAGGTACTGGAGGAGAGCGCGGAGGCGGCACGCGCGCGGGGAGCCCGGGTGGTGGCCCTGGCCGGGGACGTGACGGACGCGGGGCACCGGCGGGAGCTCGTGGCGGCGGCGCGGGGACTCGGCGGGCTCGATCTGCTGGTGAACAACGCGGCGGTCCTGGGCACGGAACCGCTGGTGCCGCTCGGCGATCAGCCGCTGGACGGTTTCCGGGCCGCCCTGGAGGTCAACGTGGTGGCGCCGCTGGGGCTGCTCCAGGAGGCGCTGCCCCTGCTGCGCGCGGCGCCCGCCGGTGCGGTGGTCGGTCTGAGTTCGGACGCGGCCGTGACGGCGTACCGGACGTGGGGCGGGTACGGGGCGACGAAGGCCGCGCTCGACCTGATGTCGGCGGTCCTGGCGGTGGAGGAGCCGGGGCTGCGGGTCTGGTGGGTGGACCCGGGCAGTATGCGGACGGACATGCTGGCCGCCGCGGAGCCCGGCGAGGACCTGTCCGGGACTCCCGCTCCGGCCGAGGTCGTCCCCGTGTTCCTGCGGCTGCTCGACGAGCGGCCTGCCAGTGGACGGTACGCGGCGGCGGAGCAGGCGGGGGCGGTCCGGTGAGCGTGCTGTCCGACGGCCTCGAAGGGCTGAGGGTGCCGGCGGAGCTGTCGGCGCGGGTGCCGGCCGAGCAGCGGGGGCCGGGGCGGGGCCGGGACGACGTGCGGCTGCTCGTGTCGCGGGGCGAGGCGGTGTCGCACCACGTCTTCGGGGAGCTGCCCGCGCTGCTGCGGGCCGGGGACGTGCTCGTCGTCAACACGTCGACGACGCTGGCGGCTGCGGTGGACGGGCGGCTCGGGCCGGAGCCCGGCGGGGAGCCGGTGGTGGTGCACTTCTCGACCCGCGGGGACGACGGGCGGTGGGCCGTGGAGCTGCGGGCGCCGGACGGGGCGGGCAGTACGCGCCCGCGTGGGGGCGGTCCCGCCGGGGCGGTGGTACGGCTGCCGGGTGGGGCCCGACTGGTGCTCGGGGAGCCGCTGGTGCCCGGGAGCGGGCGACTGTGGTGGGCGCGTGCCTGCGGGGACGTGCCGGAGCTGCTGGGGCGGTACGGGCGGCCGATCCGGTACGGGTACACGGAGCGGGACCAGCCGCTGTCGGCGTACCGGACGGTCTTCGCGCGTCCCTCCCCCGACGGGTCGGGCTCGGCGGAGATGCCGAGCGCGGGGCGGCCCTTCACGGCCCGTCTCGTGGCGGAGCTGGTCGGCCGGGGCGTCCGGATCGCTCCGCTCTCCCTTCATACGGGGGTGGCGTCGGCGGAGGCGCACGAGCCGCCCTACCCGGAGCGCTTCGAGGTCCCCGCGCAGACGGCGGCCGTGGTGAACGCGGGCCGGGCCGGGGGCGGCCGGGTGATCGCGGTGGGCACGACGGTGGTGCGGGCGCTGGAGTCGGCGGCGGTCGGGCCCTCCCGGGGGACGGGGTCCGGTGGGAGCGTGCGGGCCTTCGCCGGATGGACCGATCTGGTGGTGACCCCCGCGCGGGGGGTGCGTGTGGTGGACGGGCTGCTCACCGGGCTGCACGAGCCCGAGGCCTCGCATCTGCTGATGCTGGAGGCGGTCGCGGGGCGGCCCGCGCTGCGGAGCGCGTACGCCGCGGCGGTGCGGGGGCGCTACCTCTGGCACGAGTTCGGCGACGTCCATCTCCTCCTGCCGGATGAGGAGCCTCACCCTCCGCATTGCTGACGCAACGCCTGGTGAGTTTGTTACGTGCCCGATGTGAGGCCGCGCATAGGACCCAGATCACTTACGAAGCCCCCTAGTGGATACCCGAATGCCCGATATGGGCGGAGGAAACGGGCCACAGGGGGCTTTGTGTGGCCTGTGCACAGGCCCCTGATCCACTACCCGGGATCGTACGTCACTCCTTTGCCACGGGATTTTGCTGCCGCTAAGAATTGCCCCCGTCGCCGCCGAGCAGGCGCAGCGCCGCCCCGGCCGAGCGACCCCCAGCGATTCGAAGAGGTAGCCCAGCATGTCTGCGAACACCCCTGGCCACAGTCGTGGTCTGAAGAAGACCCACAAGGCCACGATCGCCGGCGTCGCCGCTCTGGGCGCCGCAGCCCTCACCCTCTCCCTCGTGTCCGGCGGGAACGGCGGCACCGAGACGGAGCCGCAGGCCCTCGCCGGAACCCAGCAGGTCGCCTGGTCGTACGACGCGAGCAGCCCGCAGGCGAAGGCGCTGGCCGCCAGCATCGACCAGCAGCAGACCACGATCGGTCTGAAGGCCAAGCAGGAGGCCGAGGCGAAGGCCAAGGCCGCCGCCAAGGCGAAGGCCGACGCGAAGGCCAAGGCCGCCGCCAAGGCGAAGGCGGACGCCCGCGCCAAGGCCGCCGCGAAGGCGAAGGCCGAGGCGAAGGCCAAGGCCGCCGCGAAGAAGCGCGCCGCGGAGAAGGCGGCCGCGAGCCGTTCCGTGGCCCGCACCCCGGTCTTCGCGAACAACCTCGACGGCTGGATCCGCGAGGCGCTCTACATCATGGACAAGCACGACATCCCGGGCACGTACAACGGCCTGCACAAGAACATCATGCGCGAGTCCAGCGGCAACCCGTACGCCATCAACAACTGGGACATCAACGCCATCAACGGCGTCCCGTCCAAGGGCCTGCTCCAGGTGATCTACCCGACCTTCAAGGCGTACCACATCCCCGGCACCAAGTTCGACCAGTACGACCCGGTCGCCAACATCGTCGCCGCCGCCAACTACGCGGCCGACCGCTACGGCTCGATCGACAACGTCAACAGCGCGTACTGAGTCGCCTCCGGCACGCCGAAGGGCGGCACCCCGTGTGGGGTGCCGCCCTTCGGGGCTGTCGCTGTCCGACCGTGGTTACTTGCGCATGACCTCGGGCTCGTGGCGGCGCAGCAGCCGCGCCACGAGGACGCAGCAGACCGTCGCCATGAACAGCTGGATGCCGAGGTCCAGGCTCCACTGGCCGACCGTGTGCTCCCAGAGCGGGTCGGTGTTGGTGGGGTCCTTGTGGTCCCACGGCGGCATCAGGTGCGCCAGGTCCAGGGTGGTGCCGGCGCCGGCGATGCCCCAGCGGGAGGGCATGAGCCAGGCGAACTGCTCCAGGCCGGGCGAGCCGTAGACCTGGAAGAGGATGCCGGTGAACACGACCTGGATGATCGCGAACATGACGAGCAGCGGCATGGTCTTCTCGGCGGTCTTCACCAGCGCGGAGATGACCAGGCCGACCATCATGGAGGTGAGGCCGAGCGCGATGACCTGGACGCACAGCTCGACGGCCGGCGGCATGAACAGGCCCTCGTCGGGCAGCGCGCGGGTGGAGAAGCCGATGCCGCAGATGATGACGCCCTGGAAGGCCGTGATCACGCCGAGGACGATGACCTTGGACATCAGGTACGCGGAGCGGGACAGGCCGACGGCGCGTTCCCGCTCGTAGATGACCCGTTCCTTGATCAGCTCTCGGACGGAGTTGGCCGCGCCGGAGAAGCACATGCCGACCGCGAGGATCAGCATGATCGTGCCGGCGTCGCCGTTGAAGCGGGACGGCGGCGTGGGCCTGCCGAGGCCGAAGTCGGCCGGGATGACGACGGACACCGCACCGAGGACGGCCGGCAGGATCACCATCAGGGCCATGAAGCCCTTGTCGGACGCGATGACGGAGACGTAGCGGCGGATCAGGGTCCACAGCTGCGAGCCCCAGCCCTGCGGCTTCGGCGGCCTGGCCATCGCCTGCTGCGGCATCTGGACGGGCTGCGCGGCGACGGCGTCGATGTCCGCGGCGTACATCTGGTAGTGCTGCGAGCCCTTCCAGCGGCCCGCCCAGTCGTAGTCGCGGTAGTTCTCGAAGGCGGAGAAGACATCGGCCCAGGTGGAGTAGCCGAAGAAGTTCAGCGCCTCCTCCGGCGGGCCGAAGTACGCCACGGAGCCGCCGGGCGCCATGACGAGCAGCTTGTCGCACAGACCCAGCTCGGCCACCGAGTGGGTGACGACGAGGACCGTGCGGCCGTCGTCCGCGAGGCCGCGGAGCAGCTGCATGACGTCGCGGTCCATGCCCGGGTCGAGGCCGGAGGTCGGCTCGTCCAGGAAGATCAGCGAGGGCTTGGTGAGGAGCTCCAGGGCGACGGAGACGCGCTTGCGCTGGCCACCGGAGAGGGAGGTGACCTTCTTCTCCTTGTGGATGTCGAGCTTGAGCTCGCGCAGCACCTCGTCGATGCGGGCCTCGCGCTCGGCCGTGGCGGTGTCGCCGGGGAAGCGGAGCTTGGCCGCGTAGCGCAGCGCCTTCACGACGGTCAGTTCCTTGTGCAGGATGTCGTCCTGCGGGACCAGACCGATGCGCTGGCGCAGCTCGGCGAACTGCTTGTAGAGGCTGCGGTTGTCGTAGAGGACGTCGCCCTCGTTGGCCGGGCGGTAGCCGGTCAGCGCCTTGAGCAGGGTCGACTTGCCGGAGCCGGACGGGCCGATGACGCCGATCAGCGACTTCTCGGGGACGCCGAAGGTGACGTCCTTGAGGATGTCCTTGCCGCCGTCGACCGTGACCGTGAGGTGGCGGGCCGAGAAGGAGACCGAACCGGTGTCGACGAACTCCTCGAGCTGGCCGCCGATGATGCGGAAGGTCGAGTGGCCGACGCCGACGATGTCCTGCGGGCCGAGGAGGGCAGAGCCGCCCTTGGGGATCGGCTGACCGTTGACGTAGGTGCCGTTGTGCGAGCCGAGGTCACGGATCTCGAAGCGGCCGTCGGGCGTCGCATGGAACTCGGCGTGGTGCCGCGAGACCTGGAGGTCGGAGACGACCAGTTCGTTCTCGAGGGCACGGCCGATCCGCATGACGTGACCGAGCGACAGCTGGTGGAACGTGGTGGGGCTGCGGTCGGCGTAGGCCGACGACGCTCCCGCGGCGGCACCGAGGTGCCCCTGCCCGGGTCCCTGCTGGTGCGGCACCTGCTGGTGCGGGACCTGCTGCTGTGCGGCCGGCTGCTGGGCCTGCTGCGGCCAGCCCTGCTGCTGCGGCGGCGCCTGGTGCGTGGCCCAGTCGGCCTGGGCCGCCGCGGCCGCGCCGGCGGCCTGGTGGGCCGGGGCCTGGTGGGCCGGGGCCTGGGCCTGCTGCTGCTGCGGCGCCTGCTGGTGAGGTGCGGCGGCTGCGCCGGCGGCGGCGAGATTCAGCCGCGGGCCGTCGGTCGCGTTGCCGAGGTGGACGGCCGACCCGGGGCCGATCTCCACCTGGTGGACCCGCTGGCCCTGGAGGAAGGTGCCGTTCGTGGAGCCGTGGTCCTCGATGACCCAGCTCCGGCCGCCCCAGCTGATGGTGGCGTGGCGCCACGAGACCCTGGCGTCGTCGATGACCAGGTCGCCCTGAGGGTCCCTGCCCAGGGTGTACGACCGGGACGGATCGAGCGTCCAGGTCCTGCCGTTCAATTCCAGTACGAGTTCTGGCACTCCATGCCCCACTACTTGTCCCCCGATGTCCCCCCGTCGTCGGGAGTCCAGGGATGGCGAATCATCCTGGGGAACTATTTCAGGCCCGGTCCCGTCTCGGAAAGTCGGGCCGCGTGAAGACCTTCGGTGCAAGCCCCGGGGAAGCCCTGGACCACTCGGGTGTCCGCAGGGCGGGACGGGGGGTCGGGTGACACACGGTGCCCGATACGGTGGAACCACCATGAGCGCATCGCAGACCTCAGACGTTCCCACCCTTCTCGTCAAGATCTTCGGGAAGGACCGTCCCGGGATCACCGCGGGACTCTTCGACACCCTCGCCGCCTACTCCGTCGACGTCGTGGACATCGAGCAGGTGGTCTCCCGCGGCCGCCTCGTCCTGTGCGCGCTCGTCACCGAGCCGACGGTCGCCCCGCAGGGCGAACTCCGGGCCACCATCCACAGCTGGGCCGAGTCGCTGAAGCTCCAGGCCGAGATCATCTCCGGCACGGGCGACAACCGTCCACGCGGTGAGGGACGCTCGCACGTCACCGTGCTCGGCAACCCGCTCACCGCCGAGCAGACGGCGGCCATAGCGGCCAGGATCGCCGAGACCGGCGGCAACATCGACCGCATCTTCCGCCTCGCGAAGTACCCGGTGACGGCCGTCGAGTTCGCCGTCTCCGGCTGCGAGACCGAGCCCCTGCGGACCGCGCTGGCCACCGAGGCGCACAGCGTCGGGGTGGACGTGGCCGTGGTCTCCGCCGGTCTGCACCGGCGGGCCCAGCGCCTCGTGGTCATGGACGTCGACTCGACCCTGATCCAGGACGAGGTGATCGAGCTCTTCGCCGCGCACGCGGGCTGCGAGGACAAGGTCGCCGAGGTGACGGCCGCGGCGATGCGCGGCGAGCTGGACTTCGAGCAGTCGCTGCACGCGCGCGTGGAGCTGCTCGCCGGCCTCGACGCCTCGGTGGTCGACAAGGTCCGCGCCGAGGTGCGGCTGACGCCCGGCGCCCGGACCCTGATCCGTACGCTCAAGCGGCTCGGCTACCAGGTGGGGGTCGTCTCCGGCGGGTTCACTCAGGTCACCGACGACCTGAAGGAACGTCTCGGCCTCGACTTCGCGTCCGCCAACACGCTGGAGATCGTGGACGGGAAGCTCACCGGCCGGGTGACCGGCGAGATCGTCGACCGGGCGGGCAAGGCGCGGCTGTTGCGCCGGTTCGCCGCGGAGGCGGGCGTGCCGCTGGCGCAGACCGTGGCGATCGGCGACGGGGCCAACGACCTGGACATGCTGAACGCGGCCGGGCTCGGGGTGGCGTTCAACGCGAAGCCGGTGGTGCGCCGGGCGGCCCACACGGCGGTGAACGTGCCGTTCCTGGACACCGTGCTGTACCTGCTGGGCATCACGCGCGAAGAGGTCGAGGCCGCGGACTTCGGCGAGGACGACCTGCCGCACTGAGCGGTGGGGGTACGGAGGAGGGCCCGGGTGTCGGTCGACGCCCGGGCCCTCCTCCGTACCCGTACGGGTTCAGGCGTGCGGGGTCCAGAAGTCGACGAGGCGGCCGACGCCGTGCTCCACGGACTTCCAGGAGCCGTCGAAGGTGAGGACGGCGAAGGCGGAGGTCGGGAAGCCGCTGCGGTTCATGCGGGGCAGGAGGTCGCCCTCGGACTCGCCGGCGAGGGCGTCGGCGAGCGCGTGCATCCCGGGGTTGTGGCCGATGAGCAGCAGGTCGTTCACGCTGTCCGGGGTCTCGTTGATCAGGGCGATGAGCTCGCCGAGGGAGGCCTCGTAGATCCGCTCCTCGTACACCGTCTTGGGGCGCGCGGGCAGCTCGTGGACGGCCAGCTTCCATGTCTCACGGGTGCGGGCGGCGGTCGAGCAGAGGGCCAGGTCGAAGGTGATGCCGCTGTCGGCGAGCTTGCGGCCGGCCACCGGGGCGTCCTTGCGGCCTCGCTCGGCGAGGGGTCGCTCGTGGTCGGACTCGTCGTTCCAGTCAGCCTTCGCGTGCCGGAGCAGCACGATCCTGCGGGGTGTGTCGACGCTCATGGTCCACAGCTTCGCACGAAACAGGCCACTTCGACTCAGAGAGAGAGCGTTTGCCAGAGGTGCTCGAGGACCCGGCCGACCACCGGGTCACCCGTCGCCGCCTGGGCCTCACCGGGCCCGGCCATCAGGATCAGGAGGGCGAGGAAGGCTGCCGCGGGGAGGGCGAGGGCCCACCAGGGCAGCCGGGTGTCGACGCCGGTGGTCGTGGTCCGGACGCCGGGGTGCGTGGGGGCCGACATGACCGCCTCCGTGGGTGAGTTCCGTGCTTTCGCCGTTGTCACCAACGTACGGATCGCGCGTCATCCGGCCCATCCGGTGATCCACCCACTTCACCCTGAGACCCGCCCCCTAGGGGATACGGGGGTTACCCCCACCTACGGGGTCCCACCGCGGGGTCCCACCCCGCGGTCGCCTCACGGGGTCGCCTCACGGGGTCGCCTCACGCGGTCGCCTCACGGGGTCGCCTCACGCGGTCGCCTCACGGGGAGGCGAAGGAGGCGATGACGGCGATGACGACCGAGATGCCGAGCATCGCGCCGAGCACGATCAGCAGCTTCTTCTGGCCGTTCTGGGGATTGGGTTCGAGGACTGGCATGGGAACAGTCTTACATCTCAGCATTCGTCCTCGACCGTCCGGTCCCTGCCCGCCAGGGTTCCGACGATCATCTGCGGCACCATCAGCCCGCCCATGAGGGCGATCGGCAGTCCCCAGCCGCCGCTGTGCTGGTAGAGCACGCCGACGAGCAGCGGGCCCGGGATCGAGATGAGGTAGCCGACGCTCTGCGCGAAGGCGGAGAGCCGGACGACTCCGGCGCCGGTGCGCGAGCGCATGCCGATCATCGTGAGGGCGAGCGGGAAGGAGCAGTTGGAGATGCCGAGGAGCACCGCCCAGACCCAGGCTCCGGCGGCGGGGGCGAGGAACAGTCCGGTGTAGCCGGTGAGTCCGCACAGGCCGAGCGCGACGACGATCGGGCCCTGGTTCTTCATCCGGGTCGCGAGGCGGGGGATGACGAAGGCGAGCGGGACGCCCATGACCATGGTGACGGCGAGGAGCACGCCCGCGGTGGTGGCGGGGACGCCGGAGTCGCGGAAGATCTGCGGCATCCAGCCCATGGTGATGTAGGCGCCGGTGGCCTGGAGGCCGAAGAAGACGCCGAGCGCCCAGGCGGTGCGGCTGCGGGTGATGCGCGGCGCGCCGGCCGGCGGTGCCGCGGCGGGGACCGCGGCCGTGGGAAGCGCCCGGTCGGCGCCCCGGTCGCGCACGAGCGGGAGCCAGGGCAGCACGGCGAGCGCGGCGAGGACCGCCCAGACGCCGAGGCCGAGGCGCCAGCCGCCGCCGAGGGCCTCGGTCATGGGGACGGTGGCGGCCGCGGCGACGGAGGTGCCGAGGGCGAGCGCCATGGAGTAGAGGCCGGTCATGCTGCCGACGCGGTCGGGGAAGTACCGCTTGACGATGACGGGCATCAGGACGTTGCTGACGGCGATGCCCATGAGGGCGAGGGCGCTGGCGGCGAGGAAGGCGGCGGTGCCGGTCGCGAAGGGCCTGAGGAGGAGGCCGGTGAAGATCGCGGCCATGCCCGCGCAGACGACGGCGGCGGGGCCGAAGCGGCGGGCGAGGCGGGGGGCGGTGATGCCGAAGACCGCGAAGCAGAGCGGGGGGACGGAGGTGAGGACGCCGGCGACGCTGCCGCTCATGTGGAGGTCCTGGCTGACCTCTTCGAGGAGGGCACCGAGGCTGGTGATGGCGGGGCGCAGGTTGAGGGCGGCCAGGACGAGTCCGACGGCGACGAGGCCGAGGGGCCACCGGCGCGGCGGAGCGGCGCGGTCGGGTGCGGGAGAATCCCCGGCTGTGGTGGCCGCCACCGCGGTGGTCCCGGCCGGTCGCGCGGTGGTCTCCGCCGCTGTCGCGGCGGGGTCGAGGGTCTTCGGCTCGTCAGGCATGAGGCCATCATAGAATCATGGGATGATTGGTTGTCCAATCTCGAACGAATGGGAAGGCGCTCCATGGCCCTCGGTCACCCCCGGCGCACCGGTCTCTCCGATCAGGTGATCGCCGAACTGCGGAACCAGATCACCTCCGGCGAGTGGCCGGTGGGTTCGCGCATCCCGACCGAACCCGAACTGGTCGAGCAGCTGGGCGTCGCCCGCAACACGGTGCGCGAGGCGGTCCGCGCCCTCGCGCACAACGGGCTGCTCGACATCCGCCAGGGCTCCGGGACGTACGTCGTCGCCACGAGCGAGCTGGCGGGCGTCATGCACCGGCGCTTCGCCGGCTCCGACCCCCGGCACGTCGCCGAGCTGCGGTCCACGCTGGAGTCCGCCGCGGCCCGCTTCGCGGCCGGGCGGCGCTCGGAGCGGGACCTGAAGCAGCTGGACGCCCTGCTGGTGCGGCGCGAGGAGGCGTGGGAGTCCGGGGACGCGGAACGGTTCGTGACGGTCGACGCGGCCTTCCACCACGCGGTGGTCGCCGCCTCGGGCAACGAGGTCCTGACGGAGCTCTACGCGGACCTGGGCGATCTGCTGCGGGACTGGCTGCGCGACGACGTCGGGCAGGTGCTGCGGCCGGAGAACCACATGGACCACGCGCGCCTGGTGGACGCGATCCGCGAGGGCGACGCCGAGCGGGCCGGCACGGAGGCGGCCGGCTACCCCTTCCAGTGCCTCAGGAGCCCCGTACCGGAAGAGACGGAGAGCCCTGGGCGGGCGCCGGATCCGCGGGCTGGTGCGTGACCCAGGCGGACCGGACCTCCTTCCAGCAGCGGCCGGTGACCTGGGCGTAGTCGGCGGGTCCGACCTCCACGGGGGCGCTGTCGCTGTCGACGTCCCACCAGCGGTCGCACTCGACGTGGAGGCGGATCCGGTCGGTGCGGGGGTACGGGTTGCTGCAGTGCGCGGTGACGCGGGAGCCCTCGACGACGGTGCGGCAGGAGGCCCCGAAGTCCTCCGGTTCCCCGGCCGCCGGGGCGGCGGCGGGGAGGTCCTCGGCCGGGGCGGGAGCGGCCCGGAGCTCGGCGGCCACGGCTGTCCCGGTGATCAGGACGGCGACGGACGCGACGACCCCGAAGCCCTGACGTATCGCGCGCATGCCCGTACCTCCTCCCCGTCAGCAGCAGAACGTCACGCTCTGCCTCAGTCTGGGGTCGTTCGGGCTGATTTTCGACCCGTGCAGGAGTTGCGGAACGGCGAGGGCCGTGTGTCCGCCACCGGGGCGGACACACGGCCCTTCACTGCCGTACCGAGGGGTTACGCGCCGATCGCGTGCAGACCGCCGTCGACGTGGATGATCTCGCCCGTGGTCTTCGGGAACCAGTCCGAGAGCAGCGCGACGATGCCGCGGCCGGCCGGCTCCGGGTCCGAGAGCTCCCACTCCAGCGGGGAACGGCTGTCCCACACGGAGGCCAGGTCGCCGAAGCCCGGGATGGACTTCGCGGCCATGGAGCCGAGCGGGCCCGCCGAGATCAGGTTGCAGCGGATGTTCTGCTTGCCGAGGTCGCGCGCCATGTAGCGGCTCGTGGCCTCCAGGGCGGCCTTGGCCGGGCCCATCCAGTCGTACTGCGGCCAGGCGAACTTCGCGTCGAAGGTGAGGCCGACGACCGAACCGCCCTCGGACATCAGCGGCAGCAGCGCCATCGTCAGCGACTTCAGGGAGAAGGCGGAGACGTGCATGGCGGTGGCCACGGACTCGAACGGCGTGTTCAGGAAGTTGCCGCCGAGCGCGTCCTGCGGCGCGAAGCCGATGGAGTGCACGATGCCGTCGAGCCGGTCGCCCAGGTGCTCACGGACCTGGCCCTCCAGGCGGGCGAGGTGCTCGTCGTTGGAGACGTCGAGCTCCAGGACCTTCACCTTGTCGGGGTGGGGCAGCTTCTTGGCGATGCGCTCGGTCAGCGTCGGCCGGGGCCAGGCTGTGAGGATGATCTCCGCACCCTGCTCCTGGGCCAGCTTCGCGGCGTGGAAGGCGATGGAGGACTCCATCAGCACACCGGTGATGAGGATGCGCTTGCCCTCGAGAATTCCGCTCATGGTGATCAGTGACCCATGCCCAATCCGCCGTCAACCGGGATGACGGCTCCAGTGATGTACGAGGCGTCGTCGGAGGCGAGGAACTTCACCGCCGCGGCGATCTCCTCCGGCTGCGCGTAGCGGCCCAGCGGCACCTGGGACACGATGCCCGCGCGCTGCTCGTCGGTGAGCACCGCGGTCATGTCGGTGTCGACGAAGCCGGGGGCGACGACGTTGAAGGTGATGTTGCGCGAGCCCAGCTCACGCGCGAGGGAGCGGGCGAAACCGACCAGGCCGGCCTTGGAGGCGGCGTAGTTGGCCTGGCCCGCGGAGCCCAGCAGACCGACGACCGAGGAGATCAGGACGACGCGGCCCTTCTTGGCGCGCAGCATCCCGCGGTTGGCACGCTTGACGACCCGGAAGGTGCCGGTGAGGTTGGTGTCGAGGACGGACGTGAAGTCCTCCTCGGTCATGCGCATGAGGAGCTGGTCCTTCGTCACGCCGGCGTTGGCCACGAGGACCTCGACCGGACCGTGCTTCTCCTCGATCTCCTTGTAGGCCGTCTCCACCTGCTCCGCGTCGGTGATGTCGCACCTGACGGGAAGGCAGCCGAGCTCGACCAGGGCGGCCGGGGGCTCGCCGGAGCGGTACGTGATCGCGACCTTGTCGCCGGCCTCGGCGAACGCGCGGGCGATGGCGAGGCCGATGCCCCGGTTTCCTCCGGTGACGAGAACCGAGCGGCTCAACGGATCACCCTTTCGATAGCGGTCTGGTAGCCGAAAACCTATCGGTATCGCTCCCGACATGAGGAATCGACCTCCCACAGTGGCGTAGGGGCGTCACTGTCGGATCCCTACAGCTCGGGAGCGGTACGGGGAGGTCTCCTAGGCGCGCAGGTCCGCCCCGGCGAGCTCGGCGCACAGGTCGTCGAGCGTCCGGTCGTACAGCACCGAGCGGTGCGCGAGTACGTTTCGAGCCATCACGAGGAGCCGGAGGAGACGGGCGTCGTCCGGGGGCAGCGCGAGGGCCCCGCTGATGTGGGCGCGCAGCAGCTCGCCCACCTGGAGCTCCAGGAAGTACCGCTCGGCCTCGCCGCCGAGGTGCGCGGGCGGACGGTCGGCGTGGTCGGCCACGACGGCGGCCGCCGGGCGGTTGAGGTGACCGAGGGCCCGTGCGGCGAGGCGCTGCCTGGCCTCCTCGATCCACGGGGAGAGGACGCGCTGCTGGGCCTGGGAGAGGTGCGCGGCGAGACGCGCCCGTACGTCCGCGCCGGAGGCGGACGCGGGGGCGGCCGGGTGCCAGACGGCCACGTGCGGCCGGAGGAGTCCCTCCCAGGCGACGACGGCACCCCGGGCCCAGGCCCGGCGCAGCTCCGCGCCCGGCCGCGCGAGGGCGCCGATCCGGCGCAGGGGCGGGCAGTCGGCCGGGGCGGGGCCGGGCACCGACGCGAGGCAGCGCCCGAGGGCGGCGCCGAGCGTGTGCTGGGTGCCGTCCCACTCCGCGGCGAGGAGCCGGGCGAGCTCCAGGTCGGGGCCGCAGATCTCGACCACGGTCTCGGAGCGGACGGCGCGGCGGATCCGCTCGCCCAGCGGATCGCGGTCCCGGCCGCCGGCGGTGGGCCCGTGGTCGAGGACGGGGGCGATCGCGGCGGCCGTGTCGTGCCGGCCGAGCGCGCCCCACCACCAGTGCACGGTCGTGTCGCCGAGGCCGTGCCGGAGCTCGTCGGGGAGGGTCTCCGGCAGGTCGCGGAGCCGGGCGACGACCAGCAGCCGGGGACGCTCGCCCGGGGGCAGGCCGGCCTCCTTCACGGCGGCGGCCAGCGCCCGGAAGAGCCGCTCGACGGGCGCGCCACGCGGGTGCGTGGCTCCGGCGTCCGTGCCCGGACCCGCGCCTGTCCCCGTACCCGTACGCGTATCGCCGTCGTGTTCCGTCCAGGCGCGGATGCCGACGACCGTGCGACGGTCGCGGCCCGGGGCGACCAGGGCGGCCACCGCCTCGTCGGGCTCCGCCGAGAGCTCCTTGCCGAGCCGGGCCAGGAGGCCGTACGGGTCGTGTCGGTGGCCGTCGGAGGCCCGGCGGGGTGCCGGGAGGCGGGGCGGACCGGCCTGGAGGGACCAGCCGAGGTCGAGGTCGAAGCCGTCGTCGGACAGGTCCAGGAACGGCAGCTCGTCGGCGTCGCCCCAGGGCGGCGCGTCCACTTGGGCGGGACCCGGGTGCGGGTGCGGGTCCAGGTGCGGGTCCGGGTCCGGGTCCGGGTCCGGGTGCAGTTGCGCCTCACGCGCGCGCGTGGACGCGGTCTCCGGGCCCGGCGCCGGGACGTCGACGTGGACGGGTCCTGAGCGCAGGGCCTCCCGGTACAGCTCCTCCGCGAGCCCCGACTCCACGAGCGCGTCGGTGACCAGCCAGAGACAGTTCCGGCCGGCCGCGAGGTCGGCGGCGACGGCCCGGACCCGTGCCCGTACGCCCGGCAGCTCGCCCGGACGCACGGCGTAGGCGGCCGGGTCGCGCACGGCATACTCAGCCGGGTCGCGCACCGCGTACGCCGCCGGGTCGCGCACCGCGTACGCGGCCGGGTCCAGGGCTCGGGCGTCCGTCACGTCACTTCTCCCCGGCGGCCGCCCGGGACCGCACCGCGCGGTAGGTCACCGGCTCCACGGCGAAGCCCTCCGGGGTCTCGTCGAGGACGCCGAGCAGGCCCAGGTGCTGGAGCCAGGCGTCGGTGTCGGCGTCGGAGAGCTCGACCGCGGCCGCCACGTCGTCGCGCGGCAGGCCCTGGCCCTCCTCCACGTACCCCGTCCAGGCCGCGAGGAGCCCCAGGTCGCCGAGGTCGAGCCCCGAGAGCCGCAGGTGCTCGTCGATGTTGCGGGGCCCGGCGATGAGCGCCCTGATCCGCTCGACGGCGCTGTCCAGGGTCGCCCCGTGCACGGACACGTCCGTCACCGCGGCCTCCATCCAGCGGGGCCAGCCGCCGGTCGCGGCGACGAGCCGGTAGCGGTCCTCCCGGGAGACGAAGGGGCATTCCGACCAGGCGCGCAGGGCGTCCGCGGTCCAGCGCTCGGGGCGCAGCCACCGGACGGCGAGCTCCTCGTGGCCGTCGTCGGCGGCGAGGCCGGCGAGGGCGGCGGCGTCGGCGACGACCACGACGGAGCGGTTCTCGTTGCCTCCGCTGCGCTGCTCGGTCTGCCGGACGAGCCGGTCGGCGGCGGGGCCGGCGTGGACCAGCATCGAGCGGACGGCCTCGCGGAGCCGCTCGGGGGTCGCGCCCCGCAGATCGGCCATGATGACGTGGGCCTTGCGGCGGCGGCCCTTGAGGAGGGCGGTGAGGTCCTCGCCGTGGGTGTACGGGACGACGTCGACGCCGCGGTTCTCGGCGAAGGCGGTGACGGCCCGGCGGACCAGTTCGGGCCGGTGGAGGGCCGTGGTGCCGATGAGGCTGACGCCGGACTGCGCGGTCTCGTGGAGCTGTTCCTCGGTGAGCGGGCTGTAGGTCTGCACGTGCCGCGCGTCGCGGCCGAGGAGGCGCCGGGCGGCGTGCGGGTTGTAGTCGTACGGCAGGCCGAACTCGGTCTCGCGGAGTTCGAGTTCGAGCTCCTCGCGGGTGCCGAGCATGTTGACCACGTTGGGGCTGCGGACGGCGAAGCGGGAGCGGTCGCCGAGCTGGATGAGCAGGCCGAGGCCGACCATCTCGGTGAGGAAGATCTGCGCCTGCTTAGCGCTGAGCATCTCGAAGCCCTCGGGCCAGGCCTCGCGGGCCTTCTGGAGCAGTTCCCCGGCGGAGTAGTCGCCGCGGTAGCCGTCGGCGAGGCTGAGCAGGGCGATGACGAGGGCGAGGACCCGGTAGCGGTCCTCCAGGTTGATGGTGAAGCGCAGCCGTTCGGCGATCTGGCGGCGCACGGTCTCGGAGGCGGCGACCTTCTGCACGTCGGCCTCGGTGATCCGCACCGGGCCGTCGGAGAAGGCGTACGGGCGGTCGTGGAGGACGCGGACGAGTTCGCGGCAGAAGATCTGCACCAGGTTGGCCTGGTAGTTGGTGATGGCGAGGATCCGCCAGACGAGTTCGGGGCGCTCGAAGAAGTGACCGAGCGCGGACATGGGCTCGGTGACGAGCCGGACGGCCGCCTGGGTGCCGAGCGGGCCGACGAGGACGTCGGGGCCGCCGTGCACGGTGGAGACGTTGGAGAGGTGTCCGAAGCGCTGGACCTGGTGGAGCCCCGCGAAGACGATCTTGAACCGGCGTTCGGTCTGCTCCATGAGCCGCTGGAAGTGCATGACGTTGGGGAAGGTCGACTCGCTGCCGAGGCGGTAGGCGCGGCGCGAGTCGGTGTTGAGGAACGCGTCGGCCTCGTCGGCCAGGACGAGGATCCGCCGGGTGTCGTCCTCCTCCAGCCATGCCTGGATGTTGCGCACGACGACGTCGGGACCGGCCTGTTCGGACATCTTGTTGTTGAAGACGCCCTTGCGCTTGAGGTCCTCGACCAGCCGGCTCCAGATCCGGTCGGGCGCCTCGGCGTGGCCGATCTCGGCCTTCAGCAGGTCGAGGTAGACGGCCACGTGGGTGTCGGCGCGGCTCGGGAAGATCTCCGCGACCCGGCGCAGCAGCGCGGACTTGCCGAGCTGCCGGCCGCCGTAGAGGAACATGCCGCCCTCGCGGCCCATGACCTCCCGCATCTCCTCGTCGCGGCCGTAGAACACCTCGGGCGGCACGAGGCCCGCCACGAACGGCGTGTACGGGTTGTACGCGGCCCAGGGCAGGGTCACGCGCTGGAGCGAGCGGAAGGAACCGGGGGCGCGCGCCGCCATCCATCCCATCACCGCGGAGTCGACGACCAGCGCCTGCTGGGCGAAGGAGCGGGCGGACTCGGCGAGGCCCCGCCGTCCCTCCAGGCCGAGCGGGTGCAGGTAGAGGACGATGTTGGCGCCGACGTCGGCGTCCTCCAGGTGGGCGAGCGGGCCGTCGGCGGGCTGCTCCTCCCAGACGAGGAGGACGGTGTACGAGGAGGCCCGCGAACCGAGCGCCGCGACGTAGCCGGGGCGTTCGGCGACCCGGGCGCGCACCTTGAAGCGGCGCATGCCCTGGCCCAGGGCCACCCGCTCGGCGACGACCTGGCCCGGGGAGACGTCGAGGCCGAGCAGCCGCAGCAGCCGGGAGAGGTGCTGCGGCAGTTCGCCGCGGCGCCCCCGCGGGCCGCACAGCGCCGCCCACGCCTCCAGGCCGTTGCTCGCGGCGGGGGTCAGCGAGGAGGCCGGGTCGCCGTAGTGCTTCGCCCACCAGTCGGCCTCGACGCCCTCCCCGCCGGCCTTGGGCGCGCCGGGGGCGGTCACGCCGGTGAGGAAGGCGGCGAGTTCGGAGCCGTCGTCGTAGCGGGCGCCCCGTTCGGGCAGCGGGGTGTGGCTGGTCGCGAGGGCGAGGAACTCCTGTGCCGTGACCGTGTCGCCCTCGTCGATGAGGCGGGCGATGCGCTCGTGGTCCCCGGCCGAGAGCGGCTGGTCGGGGCGGGCGCGCAGCTGGGCCAGGTTCTCCCGCAGCTGCCGGGTGTAGTCCTCGACGAGGGTGACGAGTTCGGCCTCCAGGGCGCGCAGCGACTCCACGGCGAAGCGGTAGCGGCCCGACTCCTCGCCGTCCGCGAACTCCTGCAGCCGGCCCACGAACTCCCGTTCCTGGTCGGCCGCGAGCTGGTTCAGGGTCCGCATCTGGGCGAGGAGTCCGGCCGCCGCGCGGTGGTGCTCGGCGACCTCCCGCCGCCAGTCCTCGTGCCCCTGCGCGAGCCTGCGGGCCGCCGTCTCGCCCCATTCGGGGTCGGTGCAGCCGTACTCCTCCGGCTCGCTCTCGACGGCGGCGATCAGCGCCCGGGCGAGGTGCAGGTCGCCGTCGCCCAGGTAGCGGACGAGGGCGTACTCTGCGTCGGCCGGCACGAGCAGGGCGGCGATCCGGCGGGCCGCCCGGGGGTCGGCGAGGTCCGGGTCGCCGAGGGCGTCACGGGGCAGGTCGGGCAGCCGGAGGAGGGCGTCGGCGGGCGGAACGGGCCCGCCGTTCTCACGGAGCCGGTCGGCCGCCGTGTCCGCGGGCCGCACCTGCTCGCCCGTCAGCCAGGCGCGCAGCAGCCCGAGCGCGGCGCCGCCCGTCCCGGGCGGGGCGGGCTCGCCGGCGACGTCCCGCAGGACCGAGGCCAGTTCCGGGATGCCGCGGTCGCTCACGCCCTGGTGCGGCCGGGAGGCGGTGTGGGCGGCCTCGGCGCGCATCAGGAGCTCGCCGACGCAGCGGCAGGCGGTGTGCAGCTGGCGGAGGGCTCCGGCGGTGATCGGCTCCTTGGCCTGCTTCGACGTACGGAACAGGGCGTCGGTGTCCTCGATGAGCCGGTCGATGTCCTCCGCGCGCCACAGCTGCTCGCCGAGGGCCCGGAAGCCGGGGGCGCCGGTGTACTGCGCGGGGCTCTGGCCCGACCACTCGATGACCTCGTTCAGCGCGTGGCGCACGGCGCCCGAGGGGCCGAGGAGGTACTGGAGCACCTGGGACGCCCGCTGGTACTTCATCTTGCGGCGCGGCAGGTCGTCGAGGAGCTGGCGGGCGGTGAGGCCGATCTCCTCGCGGGTGGCGGCCTGCTGGCCCTCCACGCTGCCCTGGAGCATGCCGGGTTCGAAGGCGCGGCCGTCGCGGACGGCGGCCACGAGCACGTTCAGCAGGTGCTGCCAGGCGCCGCTGAGTCCGGACGGCATGACGAAGCCGCTGACCAGGCCGTGCGGCCAGCGTGTGGTGAGCCCGGTGCGCAGGGCGGCCGCGAGGGCCACGAGATGGGCCTCGCGGTCCTGGGCGGCGAGCGCGGGGTCGAGCTCGTGCGCCATCTGTACGGGGGTGGCCTCGCTGTCCGAGACGCAGGCGAACGCGGCGGCGGCGAAGGCGAGCGTCCGCGCGCGGACGTCGCTCTCGCGGGAGGCGACGGTCATCCAGTACGCCTCCGCCGACCGCCCCTCGCGCAGCAGCCGCGCGACGGGCGGCTCGCTGCCGGTGTCCCAGGGCGCGTACGGATCCCAGTCGGGCGCTTCGACCCCACGCGGCCAGGGCTCGTCCTCGACGGGGGCGGACGCGGGGGCGGGTACGGGCGCCGGGACCCCGGCGGAGGCCGGCCCGGGTACGGATGCGGGCCGCGGGACGGGCACGGCGGCGGTCGGCGGCGGGCCCGACGCGCCGGCCTGGGCGGGCACGGCGGCGCGCCGCGGCTCGGGGACGGCGGTGGGCGCGGGACCGGACGCGGTGGCCTGCCCGGGCGCGGCCACCGAGGGCTGCTCCGTGGGCGCGGCCGTGGCGGGCTTCCGGGGTGCGGGCCCCGGGCCCGGCCGGGTCGGCACGGGGGCCGGGGACGGGGGTTCCACCGCCCGGCGGACGGCCTCGATCGCGGAGGCACCCGCGCGGACCCGGTCGGCGGCCCGCCCCGCGAGAGGGGCCGCTTCACCGGTGCCGTGCTCGGTCGGTCCGGCCGGGGACGCGGCGGGGCTGGTCTCGGTGGGCCCCGCCGGGGATCCGGCGACGCCCTTCGCGGCCGGCCCGGGCGGGGACCCGGCGTCGGGGGCACCGTCGGGCTCCGGCGGGGAGGGCTCGGCGGACGGCCCGGGTTCCGCGGGTCCCTGCGGCTCGGCGTGCTCCGGGCCCACGGACGCGGCGGCCCGCCCCGGACCCGCGGCTCCCTCCGGCGCGGCGGGCTCCTCCCGTCCCGCGGCCCCCTCCGGCCCGGTCGCCTCCTCCGGCGCGGCCGGTCGTCCCGGGGCTGCGGGCGGCGTCGGCGCGTCCAGCGTGCGCAGCTGCGCCTCGGTGCGTTCCAGGTGGCGGCGCAGGTCCGAGGCCTCGTCCTCGTCGTCGGCCAGTTCGAGGAGTTCGGCGTACCGGCCGGCCTTGCGCCGCAGGGCGTCGATCTGTTCGGCGCGCGCCTCGCGCAGGCGTGTCAACCCGGCCTCGGCGTCGGCGTATCCGAGGCCGGGGCCCCAGTCGACCCCCTCGGCGGCGAGCGCGGCGGCGAGCCGTTCGCGCTCCTCCGTCCACCCGGTGATCCCGTCGGCGGGGGCTCCCTCGGGGAGGAGTCCGGTCTCGACGGCGTCCGCCGCCGCGCGCAGGCCGGCGGCGAGCCGTTCACCGGACCGGCGGAGCCGTACGAGCGAGGCGGGCAGGTCGGCCGTGGATGCGGTGTCCGGCGAGGGAGCGGTCACGGGAGCGGCGTCCTCACACTCGGAAGGGGTGTTCGTCAGGGGGTCGCGCGCGCCGTCGGGCGGGGCGTCGAAGCCCGGACCGATGGTGTGCGCGTCGGGGGGCGGCGTGCTGTCGGCCGCCGCCTGTAACGCGGCCTCGTGTTCCCGCGCGAGGGGTCCCACCGGGAGTCGGCTCGTACCGGGCAGGAGCATGCCGTGGAGGGCGCAGCGCGCGAGGGGCGGGTCGAGCACCCGGAGCATGGCGAGGAGTTCGTCGAGGGTGGGGTCGTTCAGGGCGCGCTCGGGGAATCCGTACTCGTCCCGGAGGGCCTTCACGGCCCAGACGAGGCCGCAGGCGGTGATGCTCGTCAGCTGGGCCTGCTGCGCCTTGGCGAGCCGTACGCGGGCCGTGTGCAGTTCCCTGCGCGTGGGGGGTGTCCGGCGCGCGGGCCGGCCGGGCGTGTGGGCGTGTCTGTCGCCGCGTAAGCACTGATGCCAGGTCAGCAGGGACCTGAGCGCGTCCTCGTCCAGCGACGACAGCCAGGACCTGACTCCGTTCACCCACCCGTGCATGGCGTGGATCATCTCATCGGATCGGTGGCGGGGCTATGCCAATGCCTTATTCCGGTTCCTCAAGGACCGCCGGGCGGACGGCCGTTGGGACGGGTTCCGCCGGGGGCGCAATCCAATGCGCCGCCTCGGCCGTCCGTCCCGTGATTGACTTCCGGGACAGTTCAACCGCCGTCTTCCGATCGCCGAGAGCGAGGCCGCTCGTGGTCCATCAGATCGACCCTTCGTTCGTCGCGCTGCCGTTGCGGGCGCTCGCCGACGCGGCGCTCGCCCGAGCGCGCGCGCTCGGCGCCGAGCACGCCGACTTCCGCCTGGAGCGGGTGCGCAGCGCCTCGTGGCGGCTGCGGGACGCCAAGCCGTCCGGTTCCTCGGACACCACGGACCTCGGTTACGCGGTGCGGGTGGTGCACGGCGGCGCCTGGGGCTTCGCGTCGGGCGTCGACCTGACCATGGACGGGGCCGCGCGGGTCGCCTCGCAGGCCGTGGCCATGGCCAAGCTGTCGGCGAAGGTGATCGCGGCGGCCGGGTCGGACGAGCGCGTGGAGCTGGCCGAGGAGCCGGTGCACGCGGAGCGGACCTGGGTCTCCTCGTACGAGATCGACCCGTTCTCGGTGCCCGCCGAGGAGAAGAGCGCGCTGCTCTCCGACTGGAGCGCACGGCTCCTCGGGGCGGAGGGCGTGGCGCACGTGGACGCCTCGCTGCTGACCGTCCACGAGAACAAGTTCTACGCGGACACGGCCGGCACCGTGACCACCCAGCAGCGCGTCCGGCTGCACCCTCAGCTCACGGCGGTCGCCGTGGACGAGACGACCGGCGAGTTCGACTCGATGCGGACGATCGCTCCACCGGCCGGGCGGGGCTGGGAGTACCTGACGGGGACCGGCTGGGACTGGGACAAGGAGCTCGACGAGATCCCGGGGCTGCTCGCCGAGAAGATGCGGGCGCCGAGCGTGGAGGCGGGCCGGTACGACCTGGTCGTGGACCCGTCGAACCTGTGGCTGACGATCCACGAGTCCATCGGGCACGCCACCGAGCTGGACCGGGCGCTCGGCTACGAGGCGGCGTACGCGGGCACCTCGTTCGCCACCTTCGACCAGCTGGGGAAGCTGGCGTACGGCTCCTCGATCATGAACGTGACGGGTGACCGGACCGCCGAGCACGGTCTCGCCACCGTCGGCTTCGACGACGAGGGCGTCGAGGCGCAGAGCTGGGACCTGGTGAAGGACGGCACGCTCGTCGGCTACCAGCTGGACCGGCGGATCGCGAAGCTCACGGGCCTCGGCCGGTCGAACGGCTGCGCCTTCGCCGACTCCCCCGCGCACGTGCCGGTGCAGCGGATGGCGAACGTCTCGCTCCAGCCGGACCCGGGCGGTCTGTCGACGGAGGACCTGATCGGGGGCGTGGAGCGCGGCATCTACGTGGTCGGCGACCGTTCCTGGTCGATCGACATGCAGCGCTACAACTTCCAGTTCACCGGCCAGCGCTTCTTCCGCATCGAGAACGGCCGGCTCGCCGGGCAGCTGCGGGACGTGGCGTACCAGGCGACGACGACGGACTTCTGGGGCTCGATGGAGCAGGTCGGCGGTCCGCAGACGTACGTGCTGGGTGGCGCCTTCAACTGCGGCAAGGCCCAGCCGGGCCAGGTCGCCGCCGTCTCGCACGGCTGCCCGTCCGCCCTCTTCCGGGGCGTCAACATCCTGAACACGACGCAGGAGGCCGGTCGATGAGCGCCCGCCACGACAATTGCCGGGGGTCCGGGGGTCGTCCCCCGGGTAAGCACAGTCTGAACACGACGCAGGAGGCCGGTCGATGAGCCGCGTCAGCAAGCCGTACGAGATCGTCGAGCGGGCCCTTGAGCTGTCCCGTGCCGACGGGTGTGTCGTCATCGCCGACGAGGAGTCCTCGGCCAATCTCCGCTGGGCCGGGAACACGCTCACCACGAACGGTGTGACCCGGGGCCGCACGCTCACCGTGATCGCGACCGTCGACGGCGCCCAGGGCACCGCCTCCGGTGTCGTCTCGCGGTCCGCCGTGACAGTCGACGACCTGGAGCCCCTGGTCCGGGCCGCCGAGGCCGCCGCCCGCGCCGCCGGGCCCGCCGAGGACGCCCAGCCGCTCGTGGAGGGCGTGCCCGCCTCGCCCGACTTCACGGACGCCCCGGCGGAGACCTCCTCCGCGGTCTTCACCGACTTCGCCCCGGCGCTCGGCGAGGCCTTCGCACGCGCGCGTGCGGGCGGCCGTGAGCTGTACGGCTTCGCCAACCACGAGCTGACCTCCACCTACCTGGGCACGTCCACGGGGCTGCGGCTCCGCCACGACCAGCCCAACGGGACGCTGGAGCTCAACGCCAAGTCCCCCGACCGGTCGCGCTCCGCCTGGGCCGGGCGCTCGACGCGGGACTTCAAGGACGTCGACCCGGCCGCGCTCGACGCCGAGCTGGCGACCCGCCTCGGCTGGGCCGAGCGGAGGATCGAGCTGCCCGCCGGCCGCTACGAGACGCTGCTGCCGCCGACCGCCGTGGCCGACCTGCTGATCTACCAGCTGTGGTCGTCGACGGCCCGGGACGCCGTGGAGGGCCGTACGGTCTTCTCGAAGCCCGGCGGCGGCACCCGGCTCGGCGAGCAGCTCTCCCCGCTGCCGCTCACGCTGCGCAGCGACCCGAACGAGCCGGGCCTGGAGTCCGCGCCGTTCGTGATCGCGCACTCCTCGGGCGACGACTCCTCCGTCTTCGACAACGGTCTGCCGGTCGCCCCGGTCGACTGGGTGAAGGACGGCGCCCTGGCGCACCTGATCACCACCCGGCACACGGCGGGGCTTACTCACTTGCCCGTGGCTCCGGGAGCGGGGAACCTGATCCTGGACGGCGGCGGTGAGCGCTCCCTGGAGGAGATGGTCGCCTCGACGGAGCGTGGCCTGCTGCTGACCTGCCTCTGGTACATCCGCGAGGTCGACCCGGCGACGCTGCTGCTGACCGGGCTGACCCGGGACGGCGTCTACCTCGTGGAGAACGGCGAGGTGGTGGGCGAGGTGAACAACTTCCGTTTCAACGAGTCGCCGGTGGACCTGCTGTCGCGGGCCTCGGAGGCGGGCCGGACGGAGAAGACGCTGCCGCGCGAGTGGAGCGACTGGTTCACCCGGGCCGCGATGCCCGCCCTGCGGGTGCCGGACTTCAACATGAGCTCGGTCAGCAAGGGGGTCTGACCCGCCTAGACTGAGTCGTCGTACCACTGACAACTTTCTGAGGAGACGGACGATCGTGACGGACATCGTCGACGAGCTGAAGTGGCGCGGGCTGTTCGCCCAGTCCACCGATGAGGACGCACTGCGCAAGGCTCTCGCGGACGGTCCCGTCACGTTCTATTGCGGTTTCGACCCGACCGCGGCCAGTCTCCACGTCGGCCACCTGGTCCAGGTCCTCACCGTCCGCCGGCTCCAGCAGGCCGGGCACCGGCCGCTGGCGCTGGTCGGCGGGGCCACCGGGCAGATCGGTGACCCGCGGCCGACGGCCGAGCGCACCCTGAACGACCCCGAGACGGTCGCGAACTGGGTGAACCGGCTGCGCTCGCAGATCGAGCCCTTCCTCTCCTTCGAGGGGGAGAACGCGGCGGTCATGGTGAACAACCTGGACTGGACCGCCGGGATGTCGGCGATCGAGTTCCTGCGGGACATCGGCAAGCACTTCCGGGTCAACAAGATGCTGACCAAGGACTCCGTCGCCCGGCGTCTGGAGTCCGAGCAGGGCATCAGCTACACCGAGTTCAGCTACCAGCTGCTCCAGGGCATGGACTTCCTGGAGCTGTACCGCCGCTACGGCTGCACGCTCCAGCAGGGCGGTTCGGACCAGTGGGGCAACCTGGTGGCCGGCCTCGACCTGATCCACCGCCTGGAGCCGGGGGCGGAAGCGCACGCGCTGGCGACCCCGCTGATGGTCAAGGCGGACGGCACCAAGTTCGGCAAGACCGAGGGCGGGGCCGTCTGGCTGGACCCGGAGATGACCACGCCGTACGCGTTCTACCAGTTCTGGCTGAACGTGGACGACCGGGACATCTCGACGTACATGCGGATCCTGTCCTTCAAGTCCCGCGAGGAGCTGGAGGCGCTGGAGGCGCAGACCGCCGAGCGGCCGCAGGCGCGCGCCGCACAGCGGGCGCTCGCCGAGGAGCTCACCACCCTGGTGCACGGCGCGGACCAGTGCGCGGCCGTCATCGACGCCTCCAAGGCGCTGTTCGGGCAGGGCGACCTGGCCGAGCTGGACGAGCCGACGCTCGCCGCCGCGCTGTCCGAGCTGCCGCACGCGCGCGTGTCCGAGCTGGGCCAGGTCGTCGACCTGTTCGCCGAGGTCGGTCTCGTGGCGAGCAAGTCGGCGGCGCGCCGCACGGTGAAGGAGGGCGGGGCCTACGTGAACAACGCGAAGGTGACCGCCGAGGACGCCGAGGTGTCGGCGGACGAGCTGCTGCACGGCCGCTGGCTGGTGCTGCGGCGCGGCAAGAAGAACCTGGCGGCGATCGAGTTCGCCGGCGAGTAGGCGGAACCACGGCGAGAGGCCCGGTACGCGCGGTGCGCCGTACCGGGCCTCTCGGAGTTCTCGTCGTTCTCGGAGTTCTCGTCGTTCTCGGAGTTCTCGTCGTTCTCGTCGTTCTCGGGGTTGTCAGGCGCGCTGCTTGTTGCCCCTGATCGAGGCCCACAACATGTCGCCCACGCCGACGACGGCGACGGCGCCGATCAGCTGGAGCAGGTGACGGGTCCAGTCGATGCCCCGGGTGTCGTTGACTCCGATCCAGGTCGCGACCGCGTTGCCGAGCACGCTGCCGAGAATGCCGAACACGGTCGTCAGCCACAGCGGGATCTGCTGCTTCCCCGGCAGGATCGCCTTCGCGATCAGACCGAGGACGAATCCCACGATGATCGCCCACAACCAACTCATCGTCGCCTCCTTGTACGGATCTGGGCCCAGTTTCGGCCCATCGGCCATACGGCGCATGTCGGACAGCGCCGTACGTGCCCCGGTCTCGTCGGCCCGGGGCGGCGGGCGTACCGTGGAAGGAGGTCCGGACCAGGGAGGGTCCGGCATGACCTGTGGGTGGTGGACGGCGATGCGGAAGCATGGCGGGACCGAGGTCTTCCGGATCACGGGGGCCCGACAGGGGCTCGCCGACGACGTCCGGGGACGGCAGCGGCGCTATGTCATCTCGATGACGGTCCGGACGCTCTCCGTGATCGCCGCCGCGGTGCTGTGGAACGTGGAGCGGCACGTCGCGATCGTGGCGCTGGCCCTGGGCATCCTGCTCCCCTACATCGCCGTGGTGATCGCCAACGCGGGACGCGAGTCGACTCCGTCCCTTCCCTCCACCTTCGTCCCGACCCCGGCGCGCCCCGAGCTCGAGGCTTCGAACCTCAAGGGAAGCTCAGATCAATCATGACGATCCTGTGCACCGCACCCCATGTGCCGTGACATACTGCCTACGCGCTCCGCATCCCCCGTCGGAGCGACGGACCGATGCCGGGCAGCTCCCCCCGTGGCTGCCCGGCATCGCTGTTGCTGGACAATGGTCCGGTGATCAATGGTCCCGTGAGCGAAGAGAAGCCGATCTGTTCCGCCAAGGGGTGCCGCGCCGACGCCGTCTGGGTCCTCGCGTGGAACAACCCCAAGCTGCACACGCCCGAGCGGCGCAAGACCTGGCTCGCGTGCGAGGAGCACCGCGAGCACCTCTCCCAGTTCCTGGGGGTACGGGGCTTCCTGAAGGACGTCGTCCCGTGGGCCGACTGGGACTCAGCCGCCGATAGCTGACATCGGGCGGTCGGGCTGGAGGAAGCTCGGGTCGTCGAGGCCCGAGCCCGCCTTCTTGCCCCACATGGCCTTCTTCCAGAGCTCCGCGACGGTCTCGTCCGGGGCGTCCGAGCGCAGGGCGGCGCGCAGGTCCGTCTCCTCGGTGGCGAAGAGGCAGGTGCGGACCTGTCCGTCGGCGGTGAGCCGGGTGCGGTCGCAGGCCCGGCAGAACGGACGGGTGACGGAGGCGATCACGCCGACCGTGTGCGGTCCGCCGTCGACCACCCAGCGCTCCGCGGGGGCCGAGCCGCGCTCGTCCGAGCCTTCGGGCGTCAGGGTGAATCGGGTGCGCAGCGACTCCAGGATGTCCCCGGCGGTGATCATGCCGTCGCGCTTCCAGCCGTGCTGGGCGTCCAGGGGCATCTGCTCGATGAAGCGGAGCTCGTACCCCTCCTGGACCGCCCAGGCGAGGAGGTCGGGGGCCTCGTCGGCGTTGAGCCCGGGCATCAGGACGGCGTTGACCTTGACCGGGGTGAGGCCGGCCTCGCGGGCGGCGGCCATGCCGTCGAGGACGTCCTGGTGACGGTCGCGCCGGGTGAGGGTCTTGAAGACCTCGGGGCGCAGGGTGTCCAGGGAGACGTTGACGCGGTCGAGGCCGGCCGCCTTGAGGGCGGCGGCGGTGCGCTTGAGCCCGATGCCGTTGGTCGTGAGGGACATCCGGGGGCGGGGCTCCAGGGCGGCGCAGCGCTCGACGATCCCGACGAGGCCGGGGCGGAGCAGCGGCTCGCCGCCGGTGAAGCGGACCTCGGTGACGCCGAGGTCGGTGACCGCGATGCGGATCAGGCGGACGATCTCGTCGTCCGTGAGCAGGTCCGGCTTGGCGAGCCACTGCAGGCCCTCCTCCGGCATGCAGTACGTGCAGCGCAGGTTGCACCGGTCCGTGAGCGAGACGCGCAGGTCAGTGGCCACACGGCCGTATGTGTCGATGAGCACTGTGGGCCCCCTCCCCGAATTCCGGATGCGTGTTGCTTCGAGCCTACGTGAGCGTGCCGACATCGAGCAGGGCAGATTGTCACGAGGACCGGCGAGGCCGCGTCGTAGAACTCTACGACGCGGCCTCCGGACGGTCGCGGACCGTATCCGGTCCGGTGCGTTCCGGTCAGTGTGCTCCGACTCCGGTGAGGGACTTGACCTCCAGCTCCGCGTACTTGCCCTTGTCCGGCGTCTCCTTCGAGAGGACGGAGCCGAGCCAGCCGAGCAGGAAGCCGAGCGGGATGGAGACGAGGCCGGGGTTCTCCAGCGGGAACCAGTAGAAGTCCGCCGTCTTGAACATCGACGTGGGCTTGCCGGAGACGACCGGCGAGAAGAGCACGAGGACGACGGCGGAGACCAGACCGCCGTAGATCGACCACAGCGCTCCCCGGGTGGTGAACCGCTTCCAGAAGAGCGAGTAGAGGATCGTCGGCAGGTTGGCCGAGGCGGCGACCGCGAAGGCGAGGGCGACCAGGCCGGCGACGTTGAGGTCGCGGGCGAGGGCGCCGAGCGCGATGGAGACGATGCCGATGAGGACGGTGGCCCAGCGGGCGGCCCGCACCTCCTCCTTCTCGGTGGCCTTCCCGCGCCGGATGACGTTGGCGTAGATGTCGTGCGCGAAGGACGACGAGGAGGCCAGGGTCAGCCCGGCGACGACGGCGAGGATGGTCGCGAAGGCGACGGCGGAGATGACGGCGAGGAGGATCGCGCCGCCGGTGGAGCCGGCTCCGCCGCCGATCTCCAGGGCCGCGAGCGGGGCGGCCGTGTTGCCCGCCTTGTTGGAGGCGATGATGTCGGTGTTCTTGAGGAGGGCGGCGGCGCCGAAGCCGAGGACGATCGTCATCAGGTAGAAGGCGCCGATGATGCCGATGGCCCAGTTCACGGACTTGCGGGCGGCCTTGGCCGTCGGCACCGTGTAGAAGCGGATCAGGATGTGGGGCAGGCCGGCCGTGCCGAGGACGAGCGCGATGCCGAGCGAGAGGAAGTCCAGCTTCGAGGTGGCGGTGGCGCCGTACTTGAGGCCGGGCTCCAGGAAGGCCGAGCCCTTGCCGCTGTTGGTGGCGGCGGCGCCGAGCAGCTCCGAGATGTTGAAGTGGAACTTGAGCAGGATGAGGAAGGTGATCAGGAGCGTGCCCGCGATGAGCAGGACCGCCTTGACCATCTGCACCCAGGTGGTGCCCTTCATGCCGCCGATCGTCACGTACACGATCATCAGAAGGCCGACCAGGGCGACGATCGCGACCTTGCCGCCGTCGCTGGTGATGCCGAGGAGCAGCGAGACGAGGACGCCCGCGCCCGCCATCTGCGCGAGCAGGTAGAAGATGGAGACGACGATCGTCGAGGTGCCGGCGGCGGTGCGGACGGGGCGCTGGCGCATCCGGTAGGCGAGGACGTCGCCCATGGTGAACCGGCCGGAGTTGCGCAGCGGTTCGGCGACCAGGAGCAGGGCGACGAGCCAGGCGACGAGGAAGCCGATCGAGTACAGGAAGCCGTCGTAGCCGAAGAGGGCGATGGCTCCGGCGATGCCGAGGAAGGACGCGGCGGACATGTAGTCGCCGGAGATCGCGAGGCCGTTCTGGAAGCCGGTGAACTGGCGTCCGCCGGCGTAGAAGTCGGCGGCGCTCCTGGTCTGGCGGCCGGCCCAGACGGTGATGGCGAGGGTGGCGACGACGAAGGCGCCGAACAGGGCGATGATCAGGGGCCGGTGCTCGGTGGTGGCGTTGCCCGCCGCGAGCAGGACGGGGGTGCTCATGCGTCGCCCTCCATACGGGTTCTGATGGCGTCGGCCCTGGGGTCGAGCCGGCGTGCCGCGTGCCGCGAGTAGAGCCAGGCGATGAGGAACGTGGTGAGGAACTGGCCGAGGCCGAGGACGAGCGCCACGTTGATGTTGCCGAAGAGCCTGGTCCCCATGAAGCCGCCCGCGTAGTTGGAGAGCAGCACGTACAGCAGGTACCAGGCGATGAAGGCCAGGGTGAGGGGGAAGGCGAAGGAGCGGTACGTTCGGCGCAGTTCGCCGAACTCCGCGCCCTCCTGGACCTCGATGAACTGCTCCGTGGTGGGCGACGCGGGACCGTGGTCGGTCTCCGTGCCGTCTCTGGGCGGCGGCGGTGCTTCGGTAGCCACGGAATCTCCTCGTGACGCGGGGGCGGACGGCGTGGTCAAGGGAGCCTCACCGGGGTGCGGTCGGCGGGGCGCCGGCGGAGCCCCTTCCCTGACCAACGGCACGGAACCGGAAGCGACGCGGTTCATCCGAGGGTTTTCTTTGAACATATCTTCATGAAGTCTTCTCAACTCATTGAAGGTTCGGGAAGATCAGCGATAGCTTCACTCGTCATGCACCTGTCCGCGCGCAAACCCGCGCGTGGACAGTACATACGGATGATGTGGAGAACCCATGGCTCATCTGGGATCGAGGCGCGGCCGAGCTCTCGCTCTGCCGGTTGGTCTCGCGCTCACGGCCTCGCTCGGCTTCCTCGCCCCCGGCGCCGCCTCCGCCGCGGAACTGAGCGACGCTCCGGCCACCGTGGTCACGAACGGCCCGAAGCTCTCGTACGTCGTCAACGTCGAGGGGGGCCGCTGGACCGCCGCCTCGGTGAAGAAGGCGATCGCCGCCGCCGGTGGCGAGGTGGTCATCTCGTACGACCAGATAGGCGTGATAGTCGTCCACTCGCAGAACCCCGAGTTCGCGAAGACGATCCGCACGGCGCGTGGCGTGGTGTCGGCCGGTTCGACCCGGACCGCCCCGCTCTCCGTCCAGTCCGACGACTCCGTCGACGAGGGCGCGCAGACCCTTTCCGCCGCTGAGGCGAAGGCCGCCGCCGCCCGCGCGACGGACGAGCAGGACCCGCTGGAGCCCCTGCAGTGGGACCTCCCGGCGATCAAGGCCGACAAGGCCCACCAGAAGACGCTCGGCAGCAAGCGCGTCACCGTCGGCATCATCGACACCGGTGTGGACGACACCCACCCGGACCTGGCGCCGAACTTCGACGCCGCCGCGTCCGCCAACTGCGTGTCCGGCAAGCCGGACACGACCGCCGGCTCGTGGCGTCCGAACCCGGGCGAGAGCGACCACGGCACGCACGTCGCGGGCACCATCGGCGCCGCGAAGAACGGCATCGGCGTGACCGGTGTCGCGCCGGGCGTGAAGCTCGCGGGCATCAAGGTGTCGACCCCGGACGGCTTCTTCTACACCGAGGCCGTCGTCTGCGGCTTCGTGTGGGCGGCCGAGCACGGCGTCGACATCACGAACAACAGCTACTACACCGACCCGTGGATGTTCGCCTGCAAGAACGACGAGGACCAGAAGGCCCTCATCGAGGCGGTCACCCGCGCGACCCGCTACGCGGAGCGCCGGGGCACGGTCAACGTCGCGGCGGCCGGCAACTCGAAGTTCGACCTCGCGGCGGACTCGATCCTCGACAACAGCAGCCCGAACGACACCACTCCGGGCGACCGGGTCATCGACCCGAAGGAGTGCTTCGACTACCCGGCCATGCTGCCGGGCGTCGTGACGGTCTCCGCGACCGGTGCCAAGGACCTCAAGGCGTCCTACTCCAACTACGGTCTCGGCGTCATCGACGTCGCCGCCCCCGGCGGTGACCGCACCGAGTACCAGACGCCGGACGCCCCGGCGGTCAACGGCCGCATCCTGTCGACCACGGTCGACGGCGGCTACAACTACAAGGCCGGTACGTCGATGGCCTCGCCGCACGCGGCGGGTGTCCTGGCGCTCATCAAGTCGACGCACCCCCACGCGAGCCCGGCGGCGCTGAAGGCGCTGCTGTACGCGCAGGCCGACGACCGCGCCTGCACCAACCCGTACGACATCGAGGGCGACGGCAAGATCGACGCCGTCTGCGAGGGTGGCAAGAACAAGAACGGCTTCTACGGGGCCGGTCTGATCGACGCGCTCGACGCCGTCCGCCGGTAAGTCCGCGCGGTCCGGTGAGGGCCCCGGTGTGGTTCGCCACACCGGGGCCCTTCGCGTGGCACCGAGTGCCACACTGCGCTCATGGACAACACGGTACGGACGAGTACGGAGTTGCTGTGGTCGGTGCTGGGCGGCGATCCCGCCCTCGTCGACCGCGTGGAGTTCGGCGGGGTCTCCGGGCTGCTGCCCGCGCGGCTGCCGGTGATGGACCTGGCGCGCGGCGCGGTCGCGGCCTGCTCGCTGGCCGCGGTGGAGCACGCGGGTCTGCCGGGGCCGGTACGGGTGGATGACGGGGCCGTCGCCACCGCCTTCGTGAGCGAGCGTCACCTGCGGGTCGACGGGCGGGCGCCGGTGAACTTCGCGCCCCTGTCGCGGTTCTGGCGGGCGGCCGACGGCTGGGTCCGTACGCACGCCAACTACCCGCACCACAAAGCAGCGTTGCTCGCCGCGCTGAGCGCCCCCGACTCGGTGGAGGCCGTCGCGGCGGCGATCGGCGAGCGGAAGGCCGTCGAGGTCGAGACGGCGGTGTACGCGGCCGGGGGCCTGGCCGTCGCGCTGCGCACGCCCGAGGAGTGGGCGGCGGGAGAGCAGGGCCGGGAGGTGGCCGCGCGGCCGCTGCTCACCCGGGAACGGCTGGACGAGGCCCCGGCCCGGGGCCGTACGGGCCCGCTGCGGGTCCTGGACCTGACCCGGGTGATCGCCGGGCCGGTCGCGACCCGGACCCTCGCGCTGCTCGGCGCGGACGTGCTGCGGATCGATCCGCCGGGCAACCCCGAACTGCCGGACCAGCACGCGGACACGGGCGTCGGCAAGCGGACGTCGGCGCTCGACCTGGACCGCCCCTCGGACCGGCGCACCTTCGACGAGCTCCTCGACTCCGCCGATGTGCTCGTCACCGGATTCCGGCCGGGCGCGCTCGACCGGTTCGACCTGGAGCGGCCGGGTCTGGTGACCGCCCGGCTCTCCGCCTGGGGCGACTACGGGCCGTGGGGCGGGCGGCGCGGCTTCGACTCCCTGGTGCAGGTGGCGACGGGGATCGCCGCGACGGAGGGCTCGGCCGCGGAGCCCGGGGCGCTTCCGGCGCAGGCGCTGGACCACGGGACGGGGTATCTGCTGGCGGCGGCGGTGCTGCGGTCGCTGACGGAGCAGCGCGCGGAGGGCGGCAGCCGGCTGGTCCGCCTGGCCCTCGCCCAGACGGGGCACTGGCTGACGCACGCGCTGCCGCGGTACGCGCCGGAGCGGTACGTCACGGAGTCGGAGGGCCCGCTGGGGCACCTGCGGCACGCCCTGTCGCCGGTGTCGTACGAGGGCGGCCCGACGGACTGGACCCGGGCGCCGGGGATCGCGGGCGCGGACGCGCCGGAGTGGTCGGGGGCCTGAGAGCCTCGCGGGACACGGGGCCCCGGCCGGGGTGAGCCGTTCCGGTCCTGCGGCACCGGGCCGGCGGGGCCCCGGCCCGCGTGATGGGCACCGGGGCCGTGCGGGGGCTCCCCCGTCGCCCTGCGGGACGCCTGCCCGCGGGGCGGACGGGGGCCGGTCGGGTTACGGCTTGACCAGGACCTTCAGGGCCGTGCGGTCGTCCATCGCCTTGTAGCCGGACGGGACGCCGTCCAGGCCGACCGTCAGGTCGAAGACCGGGGACGGGTCGATCGTGCCGGCCAGGACGTCCGGGAGGAGCTCCGGGATGTACGCGCGCACGGGGGCGACGCCGCCGCGCAGCGCGATGTTGCGGTCGAACATGACCGAGAGGTCGAGTCCGGTGCCGCTGCCGTGCGGGACGCCGACGTAGCCGATGGAGCCGCCGTCGCGGGCGATCGCGACGGCCGTGCGCATGGACTGCTCGGTGCCGACGGCCTCGATGACGCCGTGGGCGCCCTGGCCGCCGGTGAGCTCGCGGACGGCGGCCTCGGCGGCCTCGCCGCGCTCGGCGACGACGTCGGTGGCGCCGAAGGCGCGGGCGATGTCGGTACGTGCGGTGTGCCGGCCCAGCGCGATGATCCGCTCGGCGCCGAGCCGCTTGGCGGCGAGGACGCCGCAGAGGCCGACGGCCCCGTCACCGACGACGGCGACGGTGGAGCCCTTCGTGACGCCCGCGCCGAGCGCGGCGTGGTGGCCGGTGCCGAGGACGTCGGAGAGGGCGAGCAGCGCGGTGAGCAGACGGTCGTCGCCGGCCGCCTCGGCGGGCAGCCTGACGAGGGTGCCGTCCGCGAAGGGGACCCGGACGGCCTCGCCCTGGCCGCCGTCGGAGCCTACGGAGCCCCAGAAGCCGCCGCGCGGGCAGGAGGTCTGGAGGCCCTCGGCGCAGTACTCGCAGGTGCCGTCGGACCAGACGAAGGGGGCGACGACGAGGTCGCCGGCGGCGAAGCCGGTGACGTCGGAGCCGGCGGCCTCGACGATGCCGATGAACTCGTGGCCGATGCGCTGGCCGGGCTGCCGGGCGGATTCGCCGCGGTAGGCCCAGAGGTCGCTGCCGCAGATGCAGGCGCGCAGGACCCGCAGGACGACGTCCGTGGGCTCCTGGATCACCGGGTCGGGCACGTCCTCCACGCGCATGTCGAACGGGGCGTGGATGGTGGTGGCGCGCATGGGGGGCGGTCCTTGCTGTCAGACGGTTGTACGACGTTCACCGTACATCGCGTGGAGCGTGCCCGCCGTCAGCAGGTACTGCGCCGCGATGTAGGTCAGCATGACCCAGAAGTCGGGCGCCGGCAGCTGGGGCCACTCGGCGACGCCCGTGGCGATGAGGGTGTCGGACAGCAGGAACAGCGCGCCGCCGAGGCCGGCCAGGGGTCCGAGGGCGCTGGAGCGGTAGGCCATCGCGGTGAGCAGCAGGGAGTATCCGGCGACGGGGATCCGCAGTTCGGCGGGGAGGTCGGGCCAGAGGAGGACGACGGTGCCGGTGAGGGCGACCGCGTACAGGGCGCCGAGCGCCGGGGACGTACGCCTCCGGCCGAAGAGGACCAGGTAGCAGACGTGGCCGGCGGCGAAGGAGCCCATGCCGGCGAGGAAGGCCCAGTCGGCGCCGGAGAGCAGGAGGACGTCGCCGCCCCAGCCGAGGAGGAGCGCGGCGGTCAGGAGCTTCGGTGCGCCGCGGGTGACGGCGTACGCGGCGAGCAGCGGCATCAGGAGCGGCTTGGCGAGCTGGTGGCCCGGCTCGGCGCCGGCGAGCAGGGAGACCAGGTCGACGGCGGCCGCGAGCGCGAAGGCGGCGAGCAGGGCGCGGGAGGAGGTCTTCACGCGGCGGCCTCCGGGGCGGCGGGTGCGGCCGGTCCGGCCGTCGTGGCCGGGGGCGCCGGCTGCCAGCCCGGGCCGCGGAAGACCCGTCCGGCCCGTTCGCGCCAGCCGTGCGCGGCGCGCAGGTCGCGGGCGATGGCGGCGTACTCGTGGGTGGCGACGCGCAGCGGGTTGTAGGTCTCGATGTTCTTGGTCAGTCCGTAGACGGGCCGCTCGGTCTCGCCGGTCCAGGAGCCGAAGATCCGGTCCCAGACGATGAGGATGCCGCCGAAGTTCCGGTCCAGGTAGCCGCCCTGGGAGGCGTGGTGGACGCGGTGGTGCGAGGGGGTGTTGAGGAGGTACTCGAAGGGGCGGGGCAGCCTGTCGATGCGTTCGGTGTGGATCCAGAACTGGTAGACGAGGTTGACCGAGTAGCAGAAGGCGAGGGCGGCCGGGTGGACGCCGAGGGCGATCATCGGCAGGTAGAACGGCCAGCCCGTGACGCCGGTCCACGGCTGGCGCAGGGCGGTGCTGAGGTTGAACTTCCGGCTGCTGTGGTGGACGACGTGGCAGGCCCACAGGATGCGGACGACGTGGTGTCCGCGGTGCTGCCAGTAGTAGAGGAAGTCCTGCGCGAGCAGCATGAGCGGGATCGTCCACCAGAGGACGGGGACGCGGAGCGGGGTCAGCTCGTACACGGCGGTGTAGATCGCGACCACGGGGATCTTCCACAGCGCGTCGAAGAAGAGGCTTCCCAGGCCCATGCCGATGCTGGTGGCGGCGTCCTTGGTCTCGTACCCGGCGGCGTCCTCGTCGGGGTGGATGCGGTGGCTGACCATCTCCAGGACGGTGAGCAGGACGAACGCCGGTATGGACCAGAGCACGACATCGGGCAGGTGCGGCATGACGATGACGGTAGAGGCGGCGGGCGGGCACGACTAGACGTGATTACTTACAAGTAAGTGAGACGACTTGTCAGCAAGCTTTGGCACCTTCCGACAAGGCCGGCGGGACGCCGCACGCCCCCTAGACGCCCACCGCTCCGAGCAGGGATCCCGCACCGTACGTGATCGCCATCGCGAGGGCTCCGCCCGCGACGTTCCGGAGGATCGCCGGGGCCGTGGGGGCACTGCCGAGGCGGGCACTCCACCAGCCGGTGAGGGCGAGGACGGCGAGGACGGAGAGGACCGTCACCCAGAGGCGGGCGGAGGCGGGCGGGAGGACGATCGCGAGCAGCGGGAGCAGGGCTCCGACGGTGAAGGCGAGGAAGCTGGCGCCGGCCGCGTGCCAGGGGTTGGTGAGCGCGTCGGGGTCGATGCCCAGCTCCACGCGCGCGTGGGCGCGCAGCGCGTCGCGGGCGGTGAGCTGTTCGGCGGCCTCGCGGGCCACCTCCTGGGAGAGGCCGCGGGCGGCGAGCAGGCCGGTCAGTTCGGCGAGCTCGGCCTCGGGCCGCTCCCGCAGTTCGCGCTTCTCCTGGGCCAGCGCGGCCTTCTCGGAGTCGCGCTGGCTGGAGACCGAGACGTACTCCCCCGCCGCCATCGACATCGAGCCGGCGAGCAGCCCCGAGAGGCCGGCCGTGAGCAGGGCGGCCCGGGACTCGGTGGCGCCGGCGACGCCGACGACGAGGCCGGCGGTGGAGACAACGCCGTCGTTGGCTCCGAGCACGGCGGCCCGGAGCCAGTTGAGACGGGCGCCGAGGCCACCGCCGTGGGCCTCGTCGTGTGCGGGGGCTTCAGTCACCCCAGGAGGGTCGCACCCGCCGCGTCACCACACGCGGACCGACCCGCCCGGGGCGAAGGCCGGGCTGGTGGCACCCTCGGGGACCTCCTTCAGCGGCTGGGCGATCTCCTCGACCGTCGGGCCGTGGACGGCGGCGAGGCGGTCGAGGAGGGCGAGGTCGAAGCCGTAGACGCGGGCGGCGTTCCCGCCGGCCATGGCGGCGACCTCCTCCCGGGGCAGTCCCGCGTAGGCGATGCGGAGGCCTTCGCGGGAGTACGGGGTGGTGCCCTCGTCGTGCGGGTAGTCGCTGCCCCACATGATCTTGTCGAGGCCGATCCGGTCGCGCAGCGGGACCTCGTGGGGGCGCATGAAGCTCGCGCCGACGAAGCAGTTGGCCCGCCAGACCTCCTTGGGGCCCTTGCCCATGGACTCGGCGAGGCCGGCGCCGAACTTGGACTCGGCGGTGGCGGCCCGCGTCGCGGCCGACACCAGGCGCCGGTGGTAGTACTCCAGCATGTCGAGCACGCCCGGGATCCAGCCCGAGCCCTGCTCGGTCAGGACCAGCTTGAGCCCGGGGTGGCGCCGGAAGGCGCCGCCGAAGACCAGGTGCCACAGGGCCCGGTGGGAGAACCAGGTGGTCTCCACCATGAACACCGCCCGGGCGGCCGGTTCGTCGCCGAGCGGCGGCGACGCGGAGCCGCCGTGGTGGTTGACGGGGACGTCGAGCTCGGCGCAGACGGCCCAGATCGGGTCGTACGCCCCGGAGTACAGCTCGGGGACGGGCGAGCCCGGCGGGACACCGGGCAGCAGGATGCCGCCGGTCAGTCCGGCCTCGCGGGCGCGGCGGATCTCCGCGACCGCCGCGTCCACGTCGTTGAGGAGGATCTGTGCCACGCCCGCCCTGCGTCCCGGGGCGTCCGCGCAGAAGTCGGCGAGCCAGCGGTTGTGCGCCTGGAGCCCGGCCCAGCGCTGCTCGTACTCGGCGCGGGTGGGCGGCTGGGCCATCAGGGAGGCCTTGGGGAAGAACGGCGGGATGGTGTTGGGGAAGACGACCTCGGCGACGATGCCGTCCGCCTCCAGTTCGCGCAGCCGGCGCTGCGAGTTCCAGTTGCGGTCGGCGGTGTCGGCGAGGAGGTCCTCGTACGGGTTGACGTAGGTCGCCGCCCAGGCGTCGAAGTCGTCGTGGTGCTTCTTCTCCAGGTACGGCTTGTAGTCGAGGAGGTCGGCGCCGGCGTGGCAGTCGGCGGAGACGACGGTGTAGCGGTCGGTCACGGGTTCACCCCCAGGACCGGGAACTCGTGGTCGGTGAGCCAGTGCCGGCCGACCTCGCGCGAGCGGGCCCAGGAGGCCTCGACGGCGGCCTGGTCGGCGGGCTGGCCGAGGTCGGCGGGGGTGGGGCCGATCCGGCGGGCGATCGGGTCCAGGGCCGGGACGTCGAATCCGAAGACCTCGGCGGCGGCGAGGCCCAGCATCCGCCGGGTCTCCCCGACCGGGATGTCGTGGAAGGTCTTCCGCAGCCACGCGCGCGTGTCGGGCCAGGTGCCCTCCGGGTGCGGGAAGTCCGAGCCCCACAGGATGTTGTCGACGCCGATCTCGTACCGCTGCGCGAGCTCGCGCCGCTTGGTGTTGGTGGCGCAGACGAAGACCTGCCGGTCCAGGTACTCGCTCGGCGGTCGCTTCAGCTCGGCGAACGGGGACAGCTTCTTTCCGCCGTGCGCGCCCAGGTAGAGGCGGTCCATGAACCAGAGCAGGTTCGGCAGCCACCAGCAGCCGGACTCGGCGACCCCGAACCGCAGGCCGGGGTGGCGCTCGAAGACGCCCGACCAGAGCAGGAACCACAGCGGCCTGGCCGGCCACCAGGTGACCTCGGAGACGTAGATCCCGAGGTGGTCGCCGTACTCCTCGCGCGGTGCCGCCCCGGAGTGGGTGACGACCGGCATCCCGGTCTCGGCGGCCGCCGCCCACACCGGGTCGTAGCGCCGGTCGTGGTACGGGGCCTTGTCCACCCACATGGAGGGGATCATGAGCGCGCCGAGCCCGGACTCCTTGGCCCGGTGGATCTCGGCGACGACCTCGCGGACGTCGGCGGTGACGGGGAGGAGGGCGACCCCGCGGTGCCGGTGCGGGTTCGCGGAGACGAACTCGGCGAGCCAGCGGTTGTGCGCCCGCGCGCCCGCCATGCCGAGCTCCGGGTCCTGGTCGCCGGAGAGCCCGAGGCCGACGCCGAAGGGCGCGGCGGTCTGGCTGTCGACGGCGTCCGCGTCGGGGAAGACGACCTCGCCGGCCACCCCGTCGCCGTCGAGCTCCTTGATGCGCTGCGCGGGGTCCCAGCCGCCGCGCAGGCCTTCCTCGTTGTCGCTGAACCACTTGTTCGCGAAGGCCTCGTTGCGCACACCGAGCCGGGTCATGGCCTCCCGGCGGGCCTCGCGCCCGGCGAGGAAGTCGTCGAAGTCCCGGTGGAAGCGGGGGTCGAGATAGGGCCGGTACTCCTCGGTGGGAAGCCCGGCGTGGCAGTCGGAGGAGATGATCAGATACGGGTCCTCATAGCTCATGGTCAAGCCCCTCAGTCGAGGATGAAGCTCTCCAGGTACGACGGGTTGGCGCGGTCGAGCATGGACCGCGAGCGGGCCGTGATCTGACGGTCGCTGTGCTCGCTCGCCGGCAGCATCCAGAAGCGGTCGGCGCGGATGCCGTCGACGACGTGCTCGGCGACGTCCTCCACCGGCGTGAAGGTCACCTCGTGGCCGGCCTCCTTCATCGCGGCCTCGTACTGGTCGAGGCTGCGGTACGGGGTCCTGCGCGGCCTCTGCTTGGCGTACCGCTCGGGCCGGTTGCGGTGCGACTCCCACAGGCCGGTGCGGAGCATGTGCGGGCCCGGGAAGAGGACGGAGGCGCCCACGCGCGCGTGCTCGGCCTTCAGGTGCGCGTAGAGGGACTCGGTCATGGTGACGACGGCGGCCTTGGTGACCGCGTACACGGAGGCGGTGGGCAGCGGGGCGATGCCGCCGTCGCCGGAGGAGGTGTTCACGACGTGGCCGGGTTCGCCGCCCGCGAGCATGCGGGGGACGAAGGCCTGGATGCCGTGGAAGACGCCCCAGACGTTGACGGAGAAGGCCCACTTCCAGTCGTTGGGCTCGTGCTCCCACATGCGGCCCTCGGCTCCGGAGCCGACGCCCGCGTTGTTGCAGAGGACGTGGACGGCGCCGAAGGCGTCGTAGGCGGCGTCCGCGAACGCCCTCACCCCGTCGGGGTCGGAGACGTCGACCGTACGGGCGAGGACCCGCGCCCCGCTCGCCGTCAGCTCGTCGGCGGCCTCGTCCAGGGCGGCCCGCTCGACGTCGCCCAGGACGACGGCGAGGCCCTCGGCGGCGAACCGGCGGGCCATCGCGAGCCCGATGCCGCTCGCGGCGCCCGTGACGACGGCGACCTGCCCCTCGCGCAGCTCCATCAGGCACTTCCTTCCGGGGGTCCGTCGAGGATCTGGAGCGGGTCGTCGTACCGCTGGTGGACGAAGGGCAGCAGGTCCCGGGCGGAGACGCGCTCGGCGACCGTGCCCTTCTGGTCGGTGGTCTTCTCGCCGATCGTGATCTCGACGAGCCGGCGCACGGGGAGGTCGGCGACCGGGTCGTACATGGACTCGCGCAGGACCACGTCACCGGTGATCCGCTCCAGCTTCCGCACCTTCTCGTTGCGGACGCAGTGGACGAGGACGGGGTCGGCGTCGAAGCCGGTGCCCTCGACGCCCGGGAGGAACTTGAAGTAGAAGTCGGTCTTCTCGACGGCCTCCGGCAGCGGCAGCGGCCCGGAGACCGCGCCGCGCACCTCCACGAAGGCGATGCCGTGCCGGGCGAGGGCGGCGCGCACGACGAGCCCCTCGCGCTCGACCGTGACCTCGCCGAGCTTCTTCGGCTCGCCGAAGACCTCGCGCCCGCCGATCAGGGCCCGCTCGTGGGTCATCGGCATGACCAGCGGGTACCAGCCCTCGCGGCCGCCGTGGGCGGCGGCCACGGCCACCGAGCCGGCGCCGAGCGGATAGCCGGGCAGGTCGACCTTGCTGATGTTGGCGCGCACGAGGGGGCGCGCGGTGGGCTTCAGCGGGGGCGGCAGGACCGCCGCCACGACGTCCGGGTCGGTCTCCCAGACGGCGACCACACCGGTGGACCAGATGTCGGGGAGCTTGGCGGACCGCTCGCGGGCCGCCGCCGCCTCCGCGTCGCTGCGTGCCCCGTACCGTACTCGTGCCATGACGTACCACCCTTCGGGATCGTCGGCCTGTAACACAGTTACACCGCCGCCGCCGAAGGGTAAAGAGGTCTGCACGCAGAGGAGTTGGGGGAACCGATGGCACGCTCCGCACTGACCCGCGACGAGGTCCTGGACACCGCGGCCGCCCTGGTGAGGGAGCACGGCCCGGACGCGCTCACGATGCGCCGGCTCGCCGCCGAGCTCGGCACCGCGGTCACCTCCATCTACTGGCACGTCGGCAACCGCGAGTCGCTCCTCGACGCCCTCGTCGCCCGCACGGTCGCCGACCTGGGCACGATCCGCCCCCGGGGCGCGACCCCGGCCGAGCGGATCGTGTCGGTGGCCCGCGCGCTGCGGCGCGCGCTGCGCGAGCGCCCGCACCTGGTGGCGATGGTGCACGAACGGGGGCTGACGGAGCGCATGTTCCTGCCGGCCCAGCGCGCCCTGGTCCACGAGGCGCACGCGGCGGGGCTGCGGGGCGCGCGGGCCGCGCGGGCGGTCCGCGCGGTGCAGTTCCAGGTGGTGGGCTACGTCCTGGTGGAGCGCAACCGGGAGCGGGCCCCCGCCCAGTCCCCGGCCGAGGAGGAGCTGTGGCGCGGCGAGGAGGCCGAGGCCGACGGACCCCTCGCGCGCGCGCTCGCGGCGCCGATCGACACCGAGCGGCTCTTCACCGACTCCGTTCGGGCCCTGGTGGACGGTCTGCTCGCGAGCACCTCAAGGGACATAGCAGACATTAAGAACACCGAGGGCGGGGCTGTCGGTCGCGGGCCGTATTCTCAGTGACCGTGCTTGACGACCGTACGACAGCAGCGATGTGGCCGGCCGCCTACCCGCAGGGGTACGCGGTCGTCGACGTGGAGACCACCGGACTCGCACGGGACGACCGGATAGTGTCGGCTGCCGTCTACCGGCTGGACGCCCAGGGGAACGTCGAGGACCACTGGTACACGCTCGTCAATCCCGAGCGCGACCCCGGTCCGGTCTGGATCCACGGGCTGACCAGCGACGTCCTGGAGGGCGCGCCGCTCTTCCCGGAGATCGCCGCGGAGTTCGCGGCGCGGCTCGACGGCCGGGTGCTCGTCGCGCACAACGCGATGTTCGACTGGCAGATGATCGCCCGGGAGTACGCGCGCGCGGAGTCCGCGGCGCCCGTGCGCCAGCGGCTGTGCACGATCGCGCTGGCGAAGGAGCTGTCGCTGCCGCTGCCCAACCACAAGCTGGAGTCGCTCGCCGCGCACTTCGGCGTCGTGCAGCAGCGCGCGCACAACGCGCTCGACGACGCCCGGGTGCTCGCCGAGGCGTTCCGGCCGAGCCTGCACGCGGCGGCCGAGAGGAACGTACGGCTGCCGCTCCTGGAGTGCCGGCCGCTGACGGAGTGGGCCTCGGCGCCCACGCAGCCGCGGATCGGCGCGCAGTCCTCCTACCGGGCGGGCAGCTGGCGGCCCTCGCGGAAGCGCCCGCCGTGCCCGTACCCCAACCCCGGTCGGTACGAGTGGGACAAACCACTCAAGCAGGGCATGCGGGTGGCCTTCTCCGGCGACACCTCCGTCGACCGCGAGCTCCTGGAGGACCGCACCGTCGAGGCCGGCCTGCACGTCGCCGGCAGCGTCTCCCGGCTGACCAGCCTGCTCGTCACCAACGACCCGGACTCCGCCACCTCCAAGACGCTCAAGGCCCGCTCCTTCGGCACCCCGGTCGTCGACGAGGCCGCCTACACCCAGCTGCTGCGGGACGTGAGCCCGGCAGACGGGTGACACCCCCGGCCCTGCGGGCGTGCCGAGCTGCGCGCGCCCGCCGGGCGCTCCACCCTGTGGCGCATGGCACGTTGTGAGGTCTGCGGAAACGATTACGGCATGTCCTTCGAGGTGCACGCGCAGGGCGCGGTGCACGTCTTCGACTGCTTCGCCTGCGCCATCCACCGCATGGCGCCCATCTGCGAGCACTGCCGGGTCCAGATCATCGGACAGGGCGTCGAGGTCGAGGGCAGCTGGTACTGCGGGGGCCACTGCGCCCGCGCGGAGGGAAGGGTGGGCATCGTCGACAGGGTCTGAGGAAACGATCCCGGGCGGGTGCCACGAGCCACCCGAACCCCCCGTGCGTGCACCCCGCGGCCCGAAAGGTACGGTCATGGGGTGTACCGCTTCCTGTTGTCCCGGCAGTGGGTGATCCTCACCCTCGTCGCCCTCGCCCTCATCCCCACGATGATCGAGCTGGGCTTCTGGCAGTTCCACCGGCACGAACACCGGGTCGCCCAGAACACCCTGATCGCGGACAACCTCAAGGCGGAGCCGGTCCCGGTCGAGCGGCTCACCTCCCCCGGGCACACCGTCCCGCGCGCCGACTACTGGCGGCCCGTCACCGCGACCGGTACCTTCGACACCGCCCACGAGGTGGTCGTCCGCCGCCGCACCTCCTCCGACGACCGGGTGGGCGTGCACGTCCTGACCCCGCTGGTGCTCCGCGACGGAAAGGTCGTCCTGGTCAACCGCGGCTGGGTCCCGGCCGCCGCCGACCAGCACTCCTATCCGGTGGTGCCGCCCGCTCCCAAGGGCGAGGTCACCGTCAGCGGCCGCCTCAAGGCGGACGAGACGACCGGCGCCAGCGGCATCAAGGACCTCAGGGGCCTGCCGGACCGCCAGGTCATGCTCATCAGCAGCCGCCAGCAGGCCGAGCTCATCGGCCGCGAGGTGCTCGGCGGCTACCTGGAGCTGACCGCGCCCGAGCCGGCCGGCGGCACCCCCGAGATGATCGCCGAGCCGGACCACGACTCGATCGGCCCCCACATGGCGTACGCCGTGCAGTGGTGGCTCTTCGTGGCGGGCGTACCCGTCGGGTGGGTGATCCTGGTCCGCCGGGAGAAGCACGACCGGGAGGCGGGCATCGCCTCCGACGTCCCCGGATCGCCGGAACCCGAACCGGCGGGCGCCCAGGCGGGCCCGTCCCTCTGATTGACCGTCGCCGCTTCCGGGAACAGCCCAGAGCGTGACGCAACGTATCGACGACTACGCCCTCATCGGCGATCTCCAGACCGCCGCGCTCGTCGGCCGCGACGGATCGGTCGACTGGCTGTGTCTGCCCCGCTTCGACTCCGCCGCCTGCTTCGCCGCCATCCTCGGCGACGAGGACAACGGCCACTGGAGAATCGCGCCCGAGGGCGCCACGACCTGCGCCACCCGCCGCTACGCCGAGGACTCCCTCGTCCTGGAGACCTACTGGGAGACCCGTACCGGCACGGTCAAGGTCATCGACTTCATGCCGCAGCGGGACAAGGCCCCCGACCTGATGCGGATCGTGGAGGGGATCAGCGGCAGTGTCGAGATGAGCTCCGTGCTGCGGCTCCGCTTCGACTACGGCTCGATCGTGCCCTGGGTGCGCAAGGCCGACGGCCACCGGGTCGCGATCGCCGGTCCCGACTCGGTCTGGCTGCGCAGCGAGCCGCACGTGAAGACCTGGGGCCATCAGTTCTCCACCCGGTCCGCGTTCACCGTCACCCCCGGCGAGAAGGTGGCCTTCGTCCTGACCTGGCACCCCTCGCACGAGCCGCGCCCCGACCTCGTCGATCCCTTCGAGGCCCTGGAGGTGTGCCTCGCGGACTGGCGCGAGTGGTCGGCCCGCTGCACCTACCGGGGCCCCTACCGGGCGACGGTGCTGCGCTCCCTGATCACCCTCAAGGCGCTCACGTACGCCCCCACCGGCGGGATCATGGCCGCCCCCACCACCTCCCTGCCGGAGGAGGTCGGCGGCGTGCGGAACTGGGACTACCGCGCCTGCTGGCTGCGCGACTCCTCCCTCACCCTCGGCGCGCTGCTCGCCGCCGGATACGACGAGGAGGCCGCCGCCTGGCGGGACTGGCTGCTGCGCTCGGTCGCCGGCGACCCCGCCGACCTGCAGATCATGTACGGACCGGCCGGGGAGCGCCGGCTGCCGGAGACGAGCCTGCCCTGGCTGCGCGGCTACGCCGACTCGGCGCCGGTCCGGACCGGGAACGCCGCGGTGGACCAGTTCCAGCTCGACGTGTACGGCGAGGTCATGGACTCCCTCCACCGCGCGCGTGAGGCCGGGATCCCCTCGGAGCGGCACGCCTGGAACCTCCAGTTGAGCCTGCTCGGCTTCCTGGAGTCCACCTGGCGGGAGCCCGACGAGGGCCTGTGGGAGGTCCGCGGGCCGCGCCGCCACTTCACCCACTCGAAGGTGATGGCCTGGGCCGCCGCCGACCGCGCGGTCCGCACGCTGGAGGCCGACCCCTCGCTGCCGGGGGACGCGGCGCGCTGGCGGGCGATGCGGGACGAGATCCACGCCCAGGTCTGCGCGCGGGCGTACGACCCCGTGCGGAACACCTTCACCCAGGCGTACGGCTCGCCCGAGCTGGACGCCGCCACCCTCCTCATCCCGCAGGTCGGCTTCCTGCCGCCGGACGACCCCCGGGTGGTGGGGACCGTGGACGCCGTACGGGACGAGCTGATGCACGGCGGCTTCCTGCGCCGCTACAGCCCCGACTCCACGGCCGTGGACGGGCTGCCGGGACAGGAGGGGACCTTCCTGGTGTGCTCGTTCTGGCTGGCGGACGCGCTGCGGCTGACCGGGCGCGCCGAGGAGGCCCGCGAGCTGTTCGAGCGGCTCGTCGCCCTCACCAACGACGTGGGGCTCCTGGCGGAGGAGTACGACCCGGTGGCGGGACGTCAGCTGGGGAACTTCCCACAGGCGTTCAGCCACATCGGACTCGTGGGGACCGCCATCGCGCTCGACCCCGGGGAGGCGGCAGGATAGGCCCATGGATCTGGGACTGAAGGACCGTGTGTACGTGGTGACCGGTGCGACGCGGGGGCTCGGCCGCGCCTCGGCCGAGGCGCTGCTCGCGGAGGGCGCGAAGGTGCTCGTCACCGGGCGCGAGGAGAAGACGGTCGCCGACGCGGTGGCCGAGCTGGGCGACGGCGCGGCGGGGATCGCCGCCGACAACACCGACCCGGGCACCCCGGCCCGGCTGATCGCCGAGGCGCGGGCCCGGTTCGGCGGCTTCGACGGCATCCTCATCAGCGTCGGCGGCCCGGCGCCCGGCTTCGCGGCGGACAACACCGACGAGGAGTGGGCGGCCGCCTTCGACACGGTCTTCCTGGGGGCGGTACGGCTGGCCCGCGCGGCCTCCGACACGCTCGGCGAGGGCGGGGTCATCGGCTTCGTCCTGTCCGGTTCCGTCCACGAGCCGATCCCGGGCCTGACCATCTCCAACGGGCTGCGCCCGGGTCTCGCCGGCTTCGCCAAGTCGCTCGCCAACGACCTGGGCCCGCGCGGGATCCGGGTCGTCGGCCTGCTGCCGAGCCGGATCGACACCGACCGGGTCCGCTCCCTGGACGCGCTCTCCGGCGACGCGGACGCGTCCCGCGCGGCGAACGAGCTGACGATCCCGCTGCGCCGCTACGGCACCCCGGAGGAGTTCGGGCGCACGGCCGCCTTCCTGCTCTCGCCGGCCGCCTCCTACCTGACGGGCCTGATGCTGCCGGTGGACGGCGGGGCGCGCTCCGGGTTCTGACCCCGGGCGGCCGCGGCGCGGCGGATCGACGGCGCGCGGACGACCCGGCGGCGCTCAGGCGACGCGGCGGGCGCGGTGCTTCACCGCACGCAGCCGCGCCTCGGTCGGCAGGGCGGGCAGCCCCGCCGACGTCCGGGCGTGGGCGAGGGCCTCGCCGCTGAGGGCGGTCAGGGTGTCGCCCGGGGAGGCGTGCGGCTCCAGGAGGAGCGCGATCCGGGTCCGGGGGGCGCCGCGGCGGCCCGTGAGGGCGACCTTGGCCCGGGCCACGCCGTCCTGCGCGGCGGCGTCCGCCTCCAGGACGCTCTCCAGGGCCCGGCCGCGCAGCACCGCCTCCTCGCCGTCGCCGGTGTCGACGAGGACCTCGGCGAGCCGGGCCCGCCGGAACTGGACGAGCAGCCACCACAGGGCGAGCAGGACGACGAGCCCGAGGACGGCGATGACCACCGGCCACCACCAGCCCTCGTCCCGCCAGCGCTGCCGCTGGGCGGTGGTGAGCAGGACGTCGGAGGGGCCCGACCAGGGCCACCAGGACGGTACGGCGAGGTCGGTGGCGGCCGCGAGGACGGCGCCTCCGCCGACCACGAGGATCAGCCCGGCGAGCCCGAGCAGGACGCGGTTGACGCGCCGGAGGACGACGGTCACGGGCTGTTCCCTCTCCGGTGGTTCACGTGGCCTTCCCTTCCTTCCGGGACGGCCGGGCCACCCGTACCGTCAGCGCGGGCGGGTGGGCGAGGCCGAGCTCGTCGACGCCGTCGGCGAGCACGGTCTCCACGTCGGCGCGGACCTCGTCGAGGGCCCGGAAGTGGGACACCGCCCGGACGGCGACCTTGGCGCGGCCGACGCGCACCCGGACGGACTGCACCCCGGAGACCTCCATGACGCGGTCCCTCAGGGTGAAGGCGGCGGCGTCGCGGTCGAGTCCCGCCCTCACGTCGGTGTGCTCGCGGCGCATCGGAAGGACGTCCCGCAGCCCCGGGGTGGAGGCCAGGACGAGGAGCCAGACGCCGAGGACGACGGCGACGGCAGCGCCGAGGACGATCACCGTGTCGTCGAGCGGCCGGGTCGCGAGGGCGTCGGCGAGCTCGCGCCGCCAGGACATCGCGGGGCGGTCGGCCCGCACGGCCGCGACGTCGTAGAGGAGCAGCCCCGCGCCGCCGAGGACCACGGCCGCGAGCAGGGCGGCGGGGATGCGGCGGACGGCCCAGAAGCGGCGGACGCGCGACACGGGCGGGTCCGCGGGGACGGGCGCGGGGTCTCCCGTCCCGGGGGTGCCTTCGGGGGGCGTGGTGCTCATGCGAGGCTGCCCCTCGGAGTGGTGTGGCGGGTGTGCGCGGAGTGGAGGCGCTCGACGTGGACGGTCACCTCGTGGACCTCCAGACCGACGAGCTGCTCCACACGGGTGCGTACCCGGCTCCGGACGGCGCCGCACTGGCGGCCGACGTCGGAGGGGTAGTCGAGGTCGAGGCTCACCGACACGCGGGCGACGTCCCGGTGGACGACGACCGAGGCGTGGGGCTTCGATCCCCCTTCGGGGACCGCGTCGAGGGCCTCCCTGGCCGCCTGGGCGGCGACCTTCGCGACGACCCGGTCGGCGATGGTGGTCGCCCCCCGGTCCCGTGTCCCGTCCCGTGCCGGGCCGTCTGCCAGATCCGTCACCACCCCGCGTCACCGCCGCCGGTCGCCGCGATCGCGGCCCCGGAAGAGGTCTCCGACCTCCAGGTCTCCGTCGAGGAACCGACCGGCCACGAAGCCGATCGCCCCGAGGGCCGCGACCAGCAGAAACGCCCCGAAGCCACCGAAGTATCCGGCGAATCCGAGTGCCATGCCGGCCAACAGGCCGACCGCCGCCATACTCATACCGAGCCCCTTTCCTGGCCCCTGTCGCCGGGGTTCCGACGACTACTGGAGCCGGGGCTCCGACTCCTCGTCCTCTTCGTCGGGCAGCTTCACGTCACTGACCGCGATGTTGACCTCGACGACCTCGAGGCCGGTCATCCGCTCCACGGCGGCGATGACGTTCTCCCGGACGTCGCCGGCGACGTCGGCGATGGAGACGCCGTAGTCGACGACGATCTCCAGGTCGAGCGCGGTCTGCACCTCGCCGACCTCGGCCTTGACGCCTCGGGTGACGTTCGCCTTGCCGCCGCCCCCGCCGGGGACCCGGTCGCGGACGGCACCGAACGTGCGGGAGAGGCCGCTGCCCATGGCGTGGACGCCGACGACGTCGCGCGCGGCGAGACCGGCGATCTTCTCGACGACGCCGTCGGCGATCGTCGTCCGGCCCCGGGAGGCCGGTGCGCCGCCGCCCCGCTTGGTCACCGAGGTGCGGCGCGGTTCCTCCGCCGCGGGGCCCCCGGAGTGAGTGGTGTCCGTCATCAGATTCAGACCCTTCTGGGATATTTCAGGGCTCTTCGCCCACACTAAGGTCATTTGCCCCGATACGCCCCGGGGATACGGCAGGCTGGGGGAATGACGACGGCTGAGGGTTGGACAGCGGCGGTACGAGACCGCCTGGCGCCGGGCAGGCTGCTGCCGCTCGGGGAGGCCGGGGACGGCGCGTGGATCACCGAGCGCGCGGCGCGGGGCGTCCTCGGCCCGGCCGCCGCGGCGGTACGGGGAGTGGTCCCGGGCGCACTCCGGATCGGGCCCGACCCGCTCGCCGGGGACGACGGGGCGGTACCGGCCGGGCCCCTTCCCGTGCCGCCGGGCGGGCTGGGGCCGGGACCGCTGCGGATCACCGCGGACTTCGGGGCGGTGGCCGGCCGACCGCTGCCGGACCTCGCCGAGGAGCTGCGGGCGGCCCTGCTCGGGGCGGCGCGCGACGGCGTCGGGCTGCGCGTGACGGCCGCGGACCTGCGGGTGACGGAGCTGCTCGACGCGGAGCCGCCGGAGACGGGGCCGGCCGCTCCCCCGCCGGGGCGCCCGGCTCCGGCGACGGACGACCCGGTGGCCCTGGCGGTCCTCCGGGTCGAGGGCGTGGCCGGCGTGACCGACACCTGGGGACCACCGGTGCACCGGGGCCCGGACCAGGTGCGGGTCGAGCTGGCCGTGACGGCCGGGCGGCGCCCGCTGGACGTGGCCCGCGCCGCCCGGAGCGCCGCGACCGCGGCCGCCGGAGGGGCGACCGCGGTCACGGTACTGGTGTCGGAACTGCGCTGAACGCGCGCGTGCGTCAGTCTCCGAGGCCCGCCAGGTCGCGCAGGCGGCGGGCCTGGGCGGCGCGCTCGGCGGCGCGCTGCTCCTCGTAGGAGCGGCCCGAGACGCCCTGGAGCAGCGCCTTGGTCTCGGTGACCGCGTCGCGGGGCGCCGCGACGAGCGCGGCGCTGAGGTCCCGTACCGCCGCGTCGAGCTCCTCGGCGGGCACGGACAGGTTGGCGAGACCGATGCGCTCGGCCTCCTCCGCGTGCACGAAGCGGCCGGTGGCGCAGATCTCCAGCGCGCGGGCATAGCCCACCAGTGAGACGAGCGGGTGCGTCCCGGTCAGGTCCGGGACGAGGCCCAGGCTGGTCTCGCGCATGGCGAACTGCACGTCCTCGGCGACGACCCGCAGGTCGCAGGCGAGGGCGAGCTGGAAGCCCGCGCCGATGGCATGGCCCTGGACGGCCGCGATCGACACGAGATCGCTACGGCGCCACCAGGTGAACGCCTCCTGGTACTCGGCGATGACCGCGTCGAGGTCCGCGTCGGAACCGCGCGCGAGATCGAGGAAGGACGGCTCGCCGTCGAAGCCCTCGGGCGTGAACGCCTGCCGGTCGAGTCCGGCGGAGAAGGACTTGCCCTCGCCGCGCAGAACGACGACCCGCACGCTGCCGGGCAACGACCGGCCGGCTTCCGTCAACGCCCGCCACAGAGCGGGAGACTGGGCGTTGCGCTTCGCCGGGTTGGTCAGGGTCACCGTGGCAACGGCGTCCTCGACGGTGAGCCGTACACCGTCCTTGTCGAATACGAGCTCAGAGTCGTCGAGCGTAGTCATGGGGGCGCCTCCGGTTCCGGTGCAGCACTGCATGCGACATGCTAAGTGACTGCACAGTAACCACCCGGCCGACCGCAGGGCCGACCGGGTGCCCACCGGGAGGTCCCGGTGGACCGGTCGAGCCGCCCCGATGTCAGGCCGAGGCCGCCTTCTTGCCCCGTGTCGCTCCGCCGCGTCCACGCAGCGTGACTCCGGACTCGCTCAGCATCCGGTGGACGAATCCGTAGGAGCGGCCGGTTTCCTCGGCCAGCGCCCGGATGCTCGCACCGGAGTCGTACTTCTTCTTCAGGTCTGCCGCGAGCTTGTCGCGCGCGGCGCCGGTCACCCGGCTGCCCTTCTTCAGAGTCTCGGCCACCCGTGCCTCCTCATGGGAAGTGCGCTCTGGACTTCTCATGATCACCCCTTACGTGCGTCCTGGCCACCCATTCGACAAGGTCCGTGCCGCCGGGTTTGTGGACGAGTACGCCGTCATCACGAACGGAAGACGATATTCCGCACGAGGGAAAACGCCTCTCCGGACCGTGCGGTACGGGAAGTGCCAGGTCAGCGCGGCAGGGGGAACACACGTCCGGCGCGGGTCTGCCGGAAGGATTCGGCAGAGCACCGCGCCGGGATGTACGAGAGATCCTCACTCAGATGAAGGATCACCCATGAGCCGAATGATCCAGCCCGGGATGATCACCCGGGGGCCCACAGAGCCCCCGGGCACGGCCCCGGGGGTCAGGCGAGGGCCACCAGGTCCGCGTAGTCCGCGCCCCACAGGTCCTCGACGCCGTCCGGGAGCAGGATGATCCGCTCCGGGTCGAGCGCCTCGACGGCGCCCTCGTCGTGGGTGACGAGGACGACGGCGCCCTTGTACGTGCGCAGCGCGCCGAGGATCTCCTCGCGGCTGGCCGGGTCCAGGTTGTTCGTCGGCTCGTCGAGGAGGAGCACGTTCGCCGAGGAGACGACGAGGGTCGCGAGCGCGAGCCGGGTCTTCTCGCCGCCGGAGAGCACGCCCGCCGGCTTGTCGACGTCGTCGCCGGAGAAGAGGAAGGAGCCGAGCGTCTTGCGCACGTCGACGAGGTCGAGGTCGGGCGCCGCCGAGCGCATGTTCTCCAGGACGGTCCGCTCGGGGTCGAGCGTCTCGTGCTCCTGCGCGTAGTAGCCGAGCTTCAGGCCGTGGCCCGGGGTGACCTCGCCGGTGTCGGGCTGCTCGACGCCGCCGAGGAGGCGCAGCAGGGTCGTCTTGCCCGCGCCGTTGAGGCCGAGGATGACGACGCGCGAGCCCTTGTCGATGGCCAGGTCGACGTCGGTGAAGATCTCCAGGGAGCCGTAGGACTTGGAGAGGCCCTCGGCGGTCAGCGGGGTCTTGCCGCAGGGCGCCGGGTCCGGGAAGCGGAGCTTGGCGACCTTGTCGGAGGCGCGGACGGCCTCCAGGCCGGAGAGCAGGCGCTCGGCGCGCTTGGCCATGTTCTGCGCGGCGACGGTCTTGGTGGCCTTGGCGCGCATCTTGTCGGCCTGCGAGTTGAGCGCGGCGGCCTTCTTCTCGGCGTTCTGGCGCTCGCGCTTGCGGCGCTTCTCGTCGGCCTCGCGCTGCTGCTGGTAGAGCTTCCAGCCCATGTTGTAGACGTCGATCGTGGAGCGGTTGGCGTCCAGGTAGAAGACCTTGTTCACCACGGTCTCGACGAGGTCGACGTCGTGGGAGATGACGATGAAGCCACCGCGGTAGGTCTTCAGGTAGTCGCGCAGCCAGACGATCGAGTCGGCGTCGAGGTGGTTCGTGGGCTCGTCGAGGAGCAGGGTGTCGGCGTCCGAGAAGAGGATCCGGGCGAGCTCGACGCGGCGGCGCTGACCACCGGAGAGGGTGTGCAGCGGCTGGCCCATGACCCGGTCGGGCAGGCCGAGGGCGGCGGCGATGGTGGAGGCCTCGGCCTCGGCCGCGTACCCGCCCTTGGTCAGGAACTCGGTCTCCTGGCGCTCGTACTGCCGCATGGCCTTGTCGCGGGTGGCGCCGGAGCCGGTGGCGATGCGCTCCTCGTTCATCCGCATCTTCTTGAGGAGGGTGTCGAGGCCGCGGGCGGACAGGATGCGGTCGCGGGCCAGGACGTCGAGGTCGCCGGTGCGCGGGTCCTGCGGGAGGTAGCCGACCTCGCCGGAGCGGGCGATGGCACCGGCGGCGGGCTGGCCCTCGCCGGCGAGGCACTTGGTGAGGGTGGTCTTGCCCGCTCCGTTGCGGCCCACGAGGCCGATGCGGTCGCCCTTGGCGACGCGGAAGGAAGCGGATTCGATGAGGACTCGGGCGCCGGCGCGCAGCTCGATGCCGGAAGCGGTGATCACGGACAGACTCCAGGGCGGTGGGAAAGGGCGGAAGGACGACTGGTGGCGGGCTTCGACGCCGCTAATGCACCCAAAGGAGAATGGCCATGCGGCCAGTCTAACGGGCGTCTGCAACTGGTTTTCGGCCATGCGGGTACGGACGGCGAACTCGGGGCTTTCTCACATTCCTTCTGATGCATGGCAAAAGGGGCAGATCGCAGTAGATCGTCCGATACTCGGCGCATGGCGGCGACCACCGCCGCGACAGCGACGCGGGAGGGTGGTGGACCGTGCAGTTCGACGACGACGCCGACCTGGACACCTCGGAGGTACGGGACGTCCGCGGCAGCCGCATCCCGGGCGGCAGGGCGACCGTCGGCGGCGGCATCGTCGGTCTCATCGCCCTGGTCCTCGGCGTGCTCTTCGGGGTGGGGCCCGACCAGCTCGGGCTCTCCTCGGGCGGGGACGAGCCGGTCGCGAGCTCCTCGTCCGCGGCCCAGGTGAGCCAGAGCTGCAGGAAGGGCGCGGACGCCAACACGCGCGAGGACTGCCGGACCGTCGCCGTCGTGAACAGCGTCCAGGACTACTGGCGGGGCGAGTACGCACGCCGGGGAGGCACCTACGGGAACGCCACCACCGTGATGTTCACCGACCGGGTCGACACCGCGTGCGGCCGGGCGACCTCGGCGGTGGGCCCCTTCTACTGCCCCGGTGACCGGCAGGTCTACCTCGACCTGGGCTTCTTCGACGAGCTGCGGACCACGTTCGGGTCGAGCGGCGGGCCCTTCGCCCAGGCGTACGTCGTGGCGCACGAGTACGGCCACCACATCCAGAACCTGATGGGAACCCTGAGCCGCGCCCAGGACGGGCGGACCGGCGCGAACTCCAACGCCGTGCGGGTCGAGCTCCAGGCCGACTGCTACGCGGGGGTCTGGGCGCGGCACGCGACGACCACCCCCGACGAGAAGACGGGCCGGCTGCTGCTCACCCGGCTCACCGACCAGGACATCCGGGACGGCCTGGACGCGGCGGCCGCGGTGGGCGACGACCGGATCCAGGAGAGGTTCCAGGGCCGGGTGACGCCGGAGAACTGGACGCACGGCTCGGCCGCGCAGCGGCAGCAGTGGTTCTACGAGGGCTACCGGACCGGTGACATGGCCCGGTGCAACACCTTCCGCTGAGTTGTCGGCGCCGGCTGCCAGACTGAGATCCGGGTCACATCGAGAGGGAGTGATCGGGATGGCTGGGACACCCGACATCTGTCCGACGCTGCGGTACGAGGACGCGAAGGCGGCGATCAAGCAGCTCACGGAGGGCTTCGGCTTCGGCGAGCACGCCGTGTACGAGGGCGAGGACGGCCGTGTCATGCACGCCGAGCTCACCTGCGGGAACGGGATGGTGATGCTGGGCAGCAAGGGCAGCGGCAGCGCGTTCGACAAGCTGATGACCGGCGGCGGACCGGCCTCGGTGTACGTGCGCGTGGACGACGTCGACGAGCACCACGCGCGGGCGGTGGCGCACGGCATCGAGATCGTGATGGCCCCGGCGGACCAGGAGTACGGCTCCCGGGACTACACGGCCCGGGACGCCGAGGGCAACGTGTGGAGCTTCGGCACGTACGCCCCCGGCGCCACCTCCGGGTAGGTCCGTGCCCGGCGGGCGGGTCCCCGCCGGTGACGCGGGCCCGGCGCCGCCGGCGCCTCTCCGGTGGCTCAGGCTCCCCCGGTGTGCACCTGGAAGGCGGCCCGGCGGACCGCCTTGGCCAGGGCCGGGTCCGGGTGGGCGGCGGCCAGGGCGACCAGGACCTGCACGGTACGGGGGTGGCCGACGGCGCGGATCTCGTCGAGCAGCGCCGGGACGGTGCCCTGCACCGCGGAGTCGAGGTGCCGGACGAGCAGCTCGCTCTCGCCGTGGTCGGCCACGGCCGCCGCGGTGTCGACCCAGAGCCAGGTCGACTCCTCGCGGGTCAGCACCTCCTGGGCGTCGTCGGGGTCGGCCCCCTCGTACTCGGCGATCCACAGCAGCGCGTACGGCCGCAGCGAGGGCTCGGCGACGGTGGCCCGCACCTCGGCCTCGGCGGGCGCGCCGACGACGCGGAGCGCCTCGAAGGCGAGCCCGCGCAGGAGGGCGTCCTCGCCGCGGGCGACGGCCAGGAGCTCACCGACGGCGCTGGACAGGGTGCGGGCCGCGAGCCAGGCGCGGTACTCGTCGCGGGCCGGGCCCGGGGTGAGCCGGGCGCAGCCGCGGAGCATGTCCTCGGCGGACTGCTCGATGTTTCCCGCGGGGCTCTGCGCGGCGACGCAGATCTGCTCCAGCTTGACCCAGACCGCCCAGTTCCCCAGCGGGGTCAGGGTGGCGTGGCGCTCGTCGGTGCCGGGGTCCAGGGTGAGCGCGCCGACGGCGGCCAGGCCTTCCAGGGCCCAGTCGAGGAGGGCGGGCAGGCCATCGAGGGCGGGGGCGTCCGCGGCCTCGGGCGCCGGACCCGCCGCGGGGACCTCGCAGCGCTCCTCGCGGAGTTCCTCGACGCGCTGGCCGAGGAGGTCGAGGAGGGCGGGGACGAGGACCGGGCCCTGGGAGAGCTGGAGCAGCGAGAGCACCTGCGGGACGGCCTCGACGACCTCGGCGACGGCGCTCGGCGCGACCGCCCCGGGGGACGGGTGCACGAGGGACCAGGCGTCGAAGAGGGCGACCCAGCCGCGCAGGACGGCCGAGTCGTCGCGGTCCCAGGCGTGCAGCCGCCAGCCGGGGCGGGCGGTGTCGCCGTGCAGCTCGACGAGCCCGGCGAGCCGGGCGCGGTCCCAGCCGGCCCGGATCTGGCCGGGCGTCAGGTCCAGTGCGGCCGCGGCCCGTTCCTGGGCGGGGCCGGTGCGGGGTGCCGTGTCGGCGCCGCGCTCGACGGCGGCCCAGCGGGCGATCCGTACGGCGTCGGCGAGGACGTGCCGGGCCTGGCGGGCGAGCTCCGCGCGGGGCGGGGTGCCCTCGGGCGGCCGCGGCGCCGGCCGGGTGCGCCGGGTCGTCACCGCCCGTCGGGCGGTGGCCAGCGCCCGCGGGCGGACGAGTCGGAGTCTGGAGTTGCGCGCCAATGGTTCATCGGGCTTTCGAGACGTCACGGGGGCAGTCTTCCCGCTGACGGCCCGAAAGCCCAATCGGAATCGGACGCCCCGTCGGATCGGGCGCCGGAACGGCCTCGGAACCGCGCTCAGAGGAGGGGGGTGAGGAAGCGGCGGACGGACTCCTCGTAGCGGACCGGGTCGGCGTTCCACATGGCGGCGTGCGGGGCGTGCCGCACGGTCTGGAGGCTGACGAGGTCGGGGCGCCGGGCGGCGAGTTCGACGGAGGGCTCCCAGGGGGCGATCGTGTCGTCGGGGCCGTGGAAGAGGAGGGTGGGGACCCGCAGGGCGCCCGGCTCCGAGGCGGCCTGGAGGAGGTCCCCGTGCGGGCCGGTCCTGCCCTGGGCGGCGCGGACGGCGAGCGGGAGCAGGGGTCCGGGGACGTGGTGGGCCGCCGCGAGGTTGCGGAAGGTGGCCTCCCAGTCGAGGACCGGGGAGTCGAGGACGAGGCCGCCGATCCGGTCGCGCACGCCCGACTCGACGGCGGCGCGCAGGGCCATCGACGCGCCGGTCCCGAAGCCGTGCAGGACGACCTTCCGCGCGCCCCGGCGGACGGCGTAGCGGATGGCGGCGTCGACGTCCCGCCACTCGGACTCGCCGAGGTGGGCGAGGCCGTCCGGGGAGGCGGGCGCACCTTCGTCGCCCCGGTAGGCGGGGACGAGGACGGGGATCTTGCGCCGGTGGAAGAAGGGGACGAGGTTGAGCGGGTGCTCTCGGGTGGTGCCGAGGCCGTGCAGGGCGATCACCCAGGTGGTGCGGGGGCCCGCCACGAGCCAGCCGGGCAGGGGTCCGAGTTCGCCGGGGATCTCGACGTCCTCCTGGGCGAGCCCGAGGGCGCTGATCGGGGTGCCCCGGTGCAGCTGGGGGGTGAGCCGGACGCGGGCGCCGGGCCCGAGGACGCCGAGCTCGACCCGCTCCAGGCGGCGGACGACGGTGTCGGCGGTGTGCGGGACCCGGTCGAGTACGGGGCCGAGGACGGCGTGCAGGCCGTGGGCCTCCATCCCGTACGTGCCGGGGCGCAGCGACGCGAGGCTGCGGGTGAGGGTGATGCGTTCGGGCCCCGTGGCGTGCACGGTGAGCCGGGGGTCTCCGGGGAGTGGTCGTCCGGACGGCACCTTGAGGGCGACGTCGCTGGCGTACCGGCCGGCCGCGATCGCGGCCGCGCCGACACCTATCAGAGTGGTGACGGCCGCTGCCGTCGCTGTAGCCGGGCGCACGCTCCCAGTGTCGGCAGGGCGGGGTGGGGCTGCCACCGGACGGACCCGGACGGCCCTGGACCGGCCCCGCGCTCCCCGGGCCCGGCCCGGGGAGGGGCGAAGCGGAGGGATCGCCCGGCGGAGTGACATGGGTCTCCTCCTGGCGGTCCCCCGGCCGGATGGTTCTGTCCAGGGAGCGGAACCGGGTGACGGGGGAGGAAGCGGGGCAGGTCGTACGTGCCCCGTACGGGCCCGGATTACCCATGGTTGCCGGGTGACCGCATCGTGGACAACCGGGCACCCGGGGGCCACAAGCGGAACCTCTTGACACCGGATAGGGACACCACGCCGCCCGCCCCAGTTCATCTTCCGTTCACCCAGGTTGCTTACGTTCGACGAGCCACTGACGTCAAACGATTGCCTGGGTAAATGGAACACATCACGCTGCTGCTCGCCATTGTGGTCGTGACAGCTCTCGTGTTCGATTTCACGAACGGTTTCCACGACACCGCCAACGCGATGGCCACGACCATCTCGACCGGTGCTCTCAAGCCCAAGACGGCGGTGGCCATGTCCGCCGTGCTGAACCTCGTCGGCGCGTTCCTGTCCGTGGAGGTCGCCAAGACGATCTCCGGCGGGATCATCAACGAAGAGGGCATTCGTACAGAAGTGATCTTCGCGGCGCTCGTGGGCGCCATCCTGTGGAATCTGCTGACCTGGCTCCTCGGCCTGCCGTCCAGCTCGTCCCACGCCCTCTTCGGCGGTCTCATCGGCGCCGCGGTCATGTCGGCCGGCTGGTCCGCCGTGAACGCCCCGACCATCGTCACCAAGGTCCTCATCCCGGCCGTCGCCGCGCCCATCGTCGCCGGCCTCGCCGCGATGCTGGCCACGCGCCTGACGTACAAGATCGGCGCGAAGACCGACGAGAAGCGCACCGCCAAGGGCTACCGCGTCGGCCAGATCGCCTCCGCCGGTCTCGTCTCCCTCGCCCACGGCACCAACGACGCCCAGAAGACGATGGGCATCATCACCCTCGCCCTGGTCACGCAGGGCGTCGTCGCCCCCGGTTCGAACCCGCCCCTGTGGGTCATCGTCTCCGCCGGTGTGGCCATCGCGCTCGGCACCTACCTCGGCGGCTGGCGCATCATCCGCACCATGGGCAAGGGCCTCACCGACCTCCGGCCGCAGCAGGGCTTCGCCGCCCAGACCAGCGCCGCCACGGTCATCCTCGCCTCCTCGCACCTCGGCTTCTCCCTCTCGACCACCCAGTCCTGCTCGGGTGCCGTGATGGGTGCCGGTCTCGGCCGCAAGGGCGGTGTCGTCCGCTGGTCGACCGCGACCCGGATGTTCGTCGCCTGGGGCCTGACGCTGCCCGCCGCCGGCCTCGTCGGCGCCGGTGCCGAGTTCCTCACCAAGCAGGGCCCCTGGGGCATCGTCGCCGTCGCGGTCCTCCTGGTCTCCGGCTCGGCCGTGATCTGGTCGCTGTCCCGCCGCAAGCCGGTCGACCGGCACAACGTCACGGCCGACGACCTGGACGGCGACGCCGAGCCCGCGGGCGTCGTGACCACCGCGATCGCGGCCGTCACCCCGCCGCCGGCCGGCTCCGTCGCCGCCGTCGCGGACGAGGACCTGAAGACCACCATCCCCGCGCCGGTCCCCACGGACCCGGCCGCTCCCCCGGCCCCCGCCGCCGCGGTCTAAGGAACTGGAACCAAGCATGAAGATCGACTGGGCAGCTCTCGGCTCCGTCTTCGGAGTCAGCCTCGTGACGACCGTCGCGCTCGTGGGCCTCTTCACCCTCGGTGTCATCGGCCTCTCCAAGCAGGAGCAGGCCGCCGCCCAGGGAGGCTCCGCCGCCCTGGCCCGCACCGGCGCCTACGCCTGCTTCGCCCTGTGCCTGGCGGCCGTGGCGTACGGCATCTACCTGATCGTCGCCTGACGCGTCGAGCGTGACCGGCGGGGCGGTCCGCACCTTCGGTGTGCGGACCGCCCCGCCGTCGTGTTTGTGGTGCTTCGCACAGTGACGCGGTGCAGGTCAAGGGTGAGTTGACGGCTGTTCTCGGGCCGTGGTGGACTGCCGAGGCCATTACGGCGGCAGTAGAGGAAGTCCGGTGCGAATCCGGCGCGGTCCCGCCACTGTGACCGGATCCGAAGGGTCCGGGAGTCAGGAACTCTCGCCGCCGGTCACGTCGATCCAGGGCGCGGACCCTGAGTGAGGACACAGCGCCATGCCCGGCCGCAGCCCCGGACCCTCCAGAACCAGCCGCCTTTCCCCGGACGGATTCGCGTACGGCGCGGCCGCCGGTCTCGCCGTCGACCTGCTCGTCGGCGACCCCCGCCGCGGCCATCCCGTCGCCGCGTTCGGCCGGGCCGCGGCCCGGGTCGAGGACGCCCTGTGGCGCGACCACCGCGGGTGGGGCGCCCTGCACACCGCCGTCTGCGCCGGCGCCACCGTCGCGGCCGGCGCCCTCGCCGCCCGTGCGGTACGGGGCAGCCGTGCCGGATCCGCCGCGCTCACCGCCGCCGCCGTCTGGTCCGTCGTCGGCGGTACGACCCTGGGGCGCGAGGCCCGCGCGATCGGGGGCGCCCTCGCCGCCGGGGACCTGGAGGTCGCCCGCGAGCGGCTGCCGCACCTGTGCGGGCGCGACCCGCAGTCCCTCGACGGTCCCGCGATGGCCCGCGCGGTCGTGGAGTCCGTCGCCGAGAACACCTCCGACGCGGTCGTGGGCGCCCTCTTCTGGGGAGCGGTCGCGGGCGTGCCGGGCCTGGTCGGCTTCCGCGCCGTCAACACCCTCGACGCGATGGTCGGCCACAAGTCCCCCCGGTACCGCAGGTACGGCTGGGCCTCGGCCCGCCTCGACGACGTGGCCGGCTGGCCCGGCGCCCGGCTGACCGCGGTCCTCGCGACCGTCGCCGGCGGGAACCCGCGCGGGGCCGTACGGGCCTGGCGGGCGGACGCCGCGAAGCACCCGAGCCCCAACGCGGGCCCCGTCGAGGCCTCCTTCGCGGGCGCCCTCGGCGTGCGGCTCGGCGGGACCCTCTCGTACGCCGGACGGGTCGAGCACCGGCCCGTCCTCAACGGGGAGGGGCGGCCCGTCGAGGTCGCCGACATCGACCGCGCGGTCCGGCTCTCCCGCCGGGTCACCGGACTGACCCTGGCCGCCTGCGTGGGCGGCCGCATGATCGCGAGCGCGCTGAAGCGGAGGAACGCATGAGGGGTGGGGGGCTGCTCGTCGCCGGGACCACGTCCGACGCGGGCAAGAGCGTCGTCACGGCCGGAATCTGCCGCTGGCTGGTCCGGCAGGGCGTCAAGGTCGCGCCGTTCAAGGGCCAGAACATGTCCCTGAACTCCTTCGTCACCCGGGAGGGCGCCGAGATCGGCCGGGCCCAGGCCATGCAGGCCCAGGCCGCGCGGGTGGAGCCGACCGCCCTGATGAACCCGGTGCTGCTCAAGCCCGGCAGCGACCGCTCCAGCCAGGTCGTCCTCATGGGCAGGCCGGTCGGCGAACTGAGCGCCCGCGGCTACCACGGCGGCCGGCAGAAGGAACTCTTCGAGCCGGTCCTCGCGTGCCTGGAGGAACTCCGGGGCACGTATGACGCCGTGATCTGCGAGGGGGCGGGCAGTCCGGCCGAGATCAACCTGCGGCGCACGGACATCGTGAACATGGGCATCGCGCGGGCCGCGAAGCTGCCCGTGGTCGTCGTCGGGGACATCGACCGGGGCGGGGTCTTCGCCCAGTTCTTCGGGACGACGGCGCTGCTCTCTCCCGAGGACCAGGCGCTCGTGGCCGGATACCTGGTCAACAAGTTCCGGGGTGACGTCACGCTGCTCGAACCGGGCCTCGACATGCTGCACGGGCTCACCGGGCGCCGGACCTTCGGTGTCCTGCCGTACGCGCACGGGCTCGGCATCGACGAGGAGGACGGCCTGCGGGTCTCCCTGCGGGGCACCGTCCGCGAGTCGGTCGTCGCGCCGCCGGTCGGCGCGGACGTGCTGCGGGTCGCCGTCTGCGCCGTCCCCCTGATGTCCAACTTCACCGACGTCGACGCGCTCGCCGCCGAGCCGGGCGTGGTCGTCCGGTTCGTGGACCGGCCCGAGGAGCTCGTCGACGCCGACCTCGTCGTCGTGCCCGGCACCCGGGGAACGGTCAAGGCGCTGGCCTGGCTGCGGGAGCGGGGCCTCGCGGACGCCCTCGCCCGGCGCGCGGCCGAGGGCCGCCCCGTGCTCGGCATCTGCGGCGGCTTCCAGGCCCTGGGCGAGCGCATCGAGGACGAGGTCGAGTCGAAGGCGGGTGTGGTCGACGGTCTCGGGCTGCTGCCCGTACGGGTGCGGTTCGGCGTCGAGAAGACCCTCGCCCGGCCGGTCGGCGAGGCGCTCGGCGAGCGGGTCGAGGGATACGAGATCCACCACGGCGTCGCGGACGTACGGGGCGGGGAACCGTTCCTGGACGGCTGCCGGGTCGGCTCCGTGTGGGGCACCCACTGGCACGGCTCGCTGGAGAGCGACGGCTTCCGCCGGGCGTTCCTGCGGGAGGTCGCGGCGGCGGCGGGGCGGCGGTTCGTGCCCGCGCCCGACACGTCGTTCGGCGCGCTGCGGGAGGAGCAGCTCGACCGGCTCGGCGACCTGATCGAGGAACACGCGGACACGGACGCGCTGCTGCGGCTGATCGAGCGGGGCGCTCCGGCGGGGCTGCCGTTCGTGCCGCCGGGTGCGCCGTGAGCGCCGGAGCGCTCGGTGCGGGCCGGGGTGGAGGCCCGGGTGCGGGCCGGTGGGGATGCGCCCGGCCCGCGGCCGCGCCGGGGTCCCCACCCGCACGAGCCCTACCACGGGTCGAACACCGTGCGGGTGGCCCCTGGGGGCGGTCACCCGCCGCCGGCGGCCGTGGCTCGTCGTCCGAACGTCAGCAAACCGAAGGAGTGACCACCCGATGAGCACCCGGTATCCGTTCACCGCCGTCGTCGGCATGGACGACCTGCGGCTCGCGCTGCTGCTGAACGCCGTCAGCCCGGCCGTCGGCGGGGTGCTCGTGCGCGGTGAGAAGGGGACCGCCAAGTCCACCGCCGTCCGCGCGCTCGCCGAGCTGCTGCCGGAGGTCCCGGTGGTCGCCGGGTGCCGGTTCAGCTGCGACCCGGCCTCGCCCGACCCCGGCTGCCCCGACGGCCCGCACGGCGACGCGCCCGGCACGGCCCGCCCCGCCCGCATGGTCGAGCTGCCCGTCGGCGCCTCCGAGGACCGGCTCGTCGGCGCGCTCGACATCGAGAAGGCGCTCGCCGACGGCGTGAAGGCCTTCGAGCCGGGGCTCCTCGCCGCCGCGCACCGGGGCATCCTCTACGTCGACGAGGTCAACCTGCTGAGCGACCACCTCATCGACCACCTCCTCGACGCCGCCGCCATGGGCGCCTCCCACGTCGAGCGCGAGGGCGTCTCCGTGCGGCACGCCGCCCGCTTCCTGCTCGTCGGGACCATGAACCCCGAGGAGGGCGAGCTGCGGCCGCAGCTGCTCGACCGGTTCGGCCTCACCGTGGAGGTCGCCGCCTCCCGGGACCCCGAGCAGCGGGTCGAGGTCGTCCGGCGCCGGCTCTCCTTCGAGGACGACCCGGCCGCCTTCGCCGCGCGCTGGACCGGCGAGGAGACCGCCCTGCGCGAACGGATCGTCGCCGCCCGGACGCTGCTGCCGCAGGTGGCCCTCGGCGACGCCGTACTGCTCCAGATCGCCGCGACCTGCGCCGCGTTCGAGGTGGACGGCATGCGCGCCGACATCGTGATGGCCCGTACGGCGACCGCGCTCGCCGCCTGGGCCGGGCGGACCGAGGTCACCTCCGAGGACGTGCGCCAGGCCGCGCTCCTGGCCCTCCCCCACCGGCGGCGCCGCTCGCCCTTCGACGCGCCCGGCCTCGACGAGGACAAGCTCGACGAGACCCTGGAGCAGTTCAGGGGCGACGCGCCCGACGACGACCCCGAGCCGGACGGGCCCGGGGACGGCGGCCCGGACGGCGGCGGGGGCGGCGGCGGGGGCGGCGGCGTCCCCCCGCAGGGCGAGGGCCCCGACGGCCCGGCCCCCGAGTCCGCCGAGGCCCCGGAGAGCGCGCCCGCGCCCGCCCCGCAGGGCCCGGGCGCCGGTGAGCGGGCCGCCGTCAAGGCCGGCGAGCCCTTCCGTACGAAGGTGCTGAGCGTGCCCGGACTCGGCGAGGGCGCGGCCGGCCGCCGCTCCCGGGCCCGCACCGAGCACGGCCGTACCACCGGCTCCACCCGGCCCCGGGGTGCGCTCACCAAGCTGCACCTGGCCGCGACCGTCCAGGCCGCCGCCCCGCACCAGCGGGCCCGCGGCCGGTCCGGGCCGGGTCTGGTGGTCCGCCGGGACGACCTGCGGCAGGCGACCCGGGAGGGGCGCGAGGGGAACCTGGTGCTGTTCGCCGTGGACGCCTCCGGCTCCATGGCGGCGCGGCAGCGGATGAGCGCCGTGAAGGGCGCCGTGCTCTCGCTGCTGCTCGACGCCTACCAGCGGCGCGACAAGGTCGGTCTCGTCACCTTCCGGGGCCGGGACGCGGAGGTCGCGCTGCCGCCGACCTCGTCCGTGGACGCGGCCGCCGCCCGGCTCGAGAAGCTGCCGACCGGAGGCCGTACTCCGCTCTCCGCCGGGCTGCTCAAGGCCCATGACGTGCTGCGGGTCGAACGGCTGCGGGACCCCTCGCGCCGCCCGCTGCTCGTCGTCGTGACCGACGGGCGGGCGACCGGCGGCGGCGCCGACCCGGTGGCGCTCGCGGCCCGCGCGGCGCGGCTGCACGCCGCCGAGGGCACGGCGTCGGTGGTCGTGGACTGCGAGACCGGGCCGGTGCGGCTCGGTCTAGCCGGGACGCTGGCGCGCGAACTCGGCGGCACCGCCGTCACCTTGGACGAGCTGCGCGCCGACTCGATCGCCGGCCTCGTCAGGGACGTACAGGCAGCAGGACAGACAACGCAGACAGCATGGAGGGCCGCTTAATGCCGCAGGGACAGCCGACCGTCGTGCCCGACGACGGTCTCACCACCCGTCAGCGCCGCAACAGGGCACTGGTGATGGTGCACACCGGTGTCGGCAAGGGGAAGTCGACCGCCGCGTTCGGCATGGCGCTGCGCGCCTGGAACCAGGGCTGGCCGATCGGGGTGTTCCAGTTCGTCAAGTCCGCCAAGTGGAAGGTCGGCGAGGAGAACGCCCTCAAGGCGCTCGGCGAGACCGGCAAGGGCGGCACGGTCACCTGGAACAAGATGGGCGAGGGCTGGTCCTGGATCCAACGCGAGGTCGCCGAGGGCGAGCAGTCCCACGAGGAGAAGGCCCGCGAGGGCTGGGAGCAGGTCAAGCGGGACCTCGCCGAGGAGCGGTACAAGTTCTACGTCCTCGACGAGTTCGCCTACCTGCTCCACTGGGGCTGGATCGACGTCAAGGAGGTCGTCGAGGTGCTGCGCGACCGTCCCGGGCAGCAGCACGTCGTCATCACCGGCCGCAACGCGCCGCAGGAGCTCGTCGACTTCGCCGATCTCGTCACCGACATGTCCAAGGTCAAGCACCCGATGGACGCCGGTCAGAAGGGCCAGCGGGGCATCGAGTGGTAGCACGTCTCGTCATCGCCGCGCCGTCGTCCGGCGCGGGCAAGACCACGGTCGCGACCGGCCTGATGGCCGCGTTCGCCGGCCGTGGTCTGGCCGTCTCCCCGCACAAGGTCGGCCCCGACTACATCGACCCCGGCTACCACGCGCTCGCGACCGGCCGTCCGGGCCGCAACCTCGACGCCTACATGTGCGGTACGGGGCTGATCGCGCCGCTCTTCCTGCACGGGGCTCGCGGCTGCGACCTGGCCGTGGTCGAGGGGGTCATGGGCCTGTACGACGGGGCCGCCAACCAGGGCGAGCTGGCGTCCACCGCGCAGGTGGCGAAGCTGCTCAAGGCGCCGGTGGTGCTCGTCGTCGACGCGTCCTCGCAGTCGCGGTCGGTGGCGGCGCTGGTGCACGGCTTCGCGTCCTGGGACCCGGAGGTGCGGATCGGGGGCGTGATCCTCAACAAGGTCGCGACGGACCGCCACGAGCACCTGCTGCGGGAGGCGCTCGGGGAGTCGGGGGTGCCGGTGCTGGGGGTGCTCCGGCGGGCCCCCGCCGTGGCGACGCCGTCGCGGCATCTCGGGCTCGTGCCGGTGGCCGAGCGGCAGGCCGCCGCGGTCGCCGCGGTGGCGGCGCAGGCGGAGCAGGTTCTCGCCGGGTGCGACATGGAGGCGCTGCTGGCGCTGGCGCGGTCGGCGCCGCCGCTGAACGCCGAGCCTTGGGAGGCCGACCGGTCGTGGGCAGGCGTTCCGCAGGGCGGAACGGGTGGGCACGACCCGACCACCGGGCCGCGGGCGGCGCACAAGCCCGGCCGAAGGCCGGTCATCGCCGTCGCCGGCGGGGCGGCGTTCACCTTCTCGTACGCCGAGCACACCGAGCTGCTGCGCGCCGCAGGGGCCGAGGTCGTCACGTTCGACCCGCTCCGGGACGAGCGACTCCCCGAGGGGACGAGCGGGCTCGTCATAGGCGGTGGCTTCCCCGAGATGTACGGGGCCGAGCTGTCCGCCAACGCCCCTCTCCGCAAGGCCGTGGCCGAGCTCGCCGCCTCGGGCGCGCCGGTCGCCGCCGAGTGTGCCGGGCTGCTGTACCTGGCGCGGTCGCTCGACGGCACGCCCATGTGCGGGGTGCTCGACGCCGACGCGCGGATGTCGGAGCGGCTCACGCTGGGGTACCGGGACGCCGTCGCCGTGAACGACAGCGTCCTCGCGCCGGCCGGGGCGCGGCTGCGGGGCCACGAGTTCCACCGCACGGTGATCGAGCCGGGCGCCGGGGCGCTGGCGGCCTGGGGGCTGCGGCAGCCGGAGCGGCGCGTGGAGGGCTTCGTGCAGGGCGGGGTGCACGCCAGCTACGTGCACACCCACTGGGCGGGGTCCCCGGAGGTCGCCGCGCGGTTCGTGGAGCACTGCGCGTGAGCTCAGCCGCCGGAGACGCCCACCACGAGCCAGATGAAGGCGACGCCCGCCACCGTGCACAGCAGGGTGGAGCGGGCCGGGTGCGTGTGGTGGGCCTCCGGGAGGATCTCGGCGGCGGCGAGGTAGAGCAGGGCGCCGCCGAAGAAGCCGAGATAGCTGCCGAGCAGTTCCTCCGGAAGGGTGAACAGCAGGGTGGAGGCGGCGCCGACGAGCGGGGCGACGGCGTCGGCGACGAGCATCGTGAGGGCCTTGCGGCGGGCGTTCCCGTAGAGGCTCGTGATCGTGTACGTGTTGAAGCCGTCGGCGAAGTCGTGGGTGATGACGGCGAGGGCGACGGTGGCGCCCATGCCGCCGCCGACCTGGAAGGCGGCGCCGAGCGCGATGCCGTCCATGAGGCTGTGGAGGACCATCGCGGCGGCTGCCGTCAGGCCGACCTGGGGAACCCTCTCGTCGGCGCCGACGCCGTGCGCCGCACGGCGGACGGCGAGGAGCCGCTCGACGACGTGGGCGAAGAGGAAGCCGCCGACGAAGAGCAGCAGGGCCTCCGGGACGCCGAAGACCTCCTTCCCCGCGGCCTGGAGGGCCTCCGGCAGCAGGTCGAGTCCGACGACGCCGAGCATGAGTCCGCCGGAGAGGCCGAGGACGAGGTGGCGGCGGTCGGTGACGCGCTGCGCGACCCAGCCGCCGAACAGCGTCATGAGGAACGCGCCGAGCGCGACGACTACAGCCATGGGCCTTTGCTATCGGATGGGGCGGCGTCCGCGCACCTCGGCGTCGGGGCCCGGTCGGGCGTGCCGGTGGACGAGGTCCTCGCGCTCGTCGGCGCGGTCCTGCGGGAGGCGGGCCTGACGCGCGCCGGGGTCGGCTCGCTGGCCACGCTGGACGCGCGGGCGGCGGAGCCGGGGATCGTGGCGGCCGCGGCGGCGCTCGGGGTGCCGGTGCGCGCCTTCACGGCCGGGGAGCTGGCGACCGTACCCGTACCGCATCCTTCGGCGCTGCCGCTGGCCGCGACGGGCACGGCGTCCGTGGCGGAGGCGGCGGCCATGCTGGCGGCGGGAGCGGGCGGGGAGCCGGGCGTTCTGGTCGTGCCGAAGCGGAAATCCCGGTACGTAACGTGCGCTCTCGCTGCTTCCGTCCCGGTTCGTCCGAACGAAGAGGCTCCAGGCGTACGGTTGTTGCCCCGGACTCACGGGTACATCGCTGGCGAGCCTGGCTCACCCCCCACCATCCCCACCCCCCACACGACGGCGGCCATGGACACGCACACGCATACCGACGCCCACGACCTGCGCCACCACGGTGACGCCGAGGTCAGGGACGAGAAACTCATCGATCTGGCGGTCAACGTCCGGACGAACACCCCGCCGGACTGGCTGCGGAAGCGGATCGCCGACTCGCTGACCGGTCTCGCGGCCTATCCCGACGACCGGGCCGCGCGGGCGGCGGTCGCCGAGCGGCACGACCTGCCGTCGAACCGGGTGCTCCTGACGGCCGGCGCGGCGGAGGCGTTCGTGCTGCTCGCGCGGGCGCTGCCGGTGCGGCGGCCGGTGGTGGTGCACCCCCAGTTCACCGAGCCGGAGGCGGCGCTGCGGGACGCCGGGCACGAGGTGGGCCGGGTGCTGCTCCGCGAGGAGGACGGTTTCCGGCTGGATCCGGCGGCGGTGCCGGAGGACGCGGACCTGGTCGTGATCGGGAACCCCACGAACCCGACGTCCGTGCTGCATCCGGCCGCCTCGATCGCCGCGCTGGCCCGCCCGGGGCGGATCCTGGTGGTGGACGAGGCGTTCATGGACGCGGTGCCGGGCGAGCGGGAGTCGCTGGCCGGGCGGACCGACGTGCCGGGGCTCGTGGTGCTGCGGAGCCTCACCAAGACCTGGGGGCTCGCCGGGCTGCGGATCGGGTACGTGCTCGCCGAGCCGGAGACGGTCGCGGCCCTGGAGCGGGCGCAGCCGCTGTGGCCGGTGTCGACGCCGGCGCTCGTGGCGGCCGAGGCGTGCATGTCGCGGGCGGCGCTCGCGGAGGCGGAGCACGCGGCGCACCGGATCGGGGTGGAGCGGGCCCATCTGCTGGCCGGGCTCGCCGAGTTCGACGAGGTGCGGACGGTCGCGGGGGCGGAGGGTCCCTTCGTGCTGCTGCGGATCGACGGGGCGGACGTGGTGCGGGAGCGGCTGAGGTCGCTCGGGTTCGCGGCCCGCCGGGGCGACACGTTCCCGGGGCTCGACCGGAACTGGCTGCGGCTCGCGGTCCGGGACCGGGTGACGACGAACCGTTTCCTGCAGGCGCTCGACCAGGCGCTGCTGATCGGCGGCTGAGCCGCCCGGCTCCGAGGCGTACGCGGAAGGGTCCGGGGAGGGCGGTGTCGTCACCGCCGCCCTCCCCGGACCCTCGCTTCCCTCCCGGCGCCCCCGGCGCTTCCCCCTCGGGCCGTCAGCCGCGGGAGCGGCCGCGCGAGCGGGTCACGACGAGGGCGCCGCCGCCGGCGACGAGGAGCGCGAGCGCTCCGATCGCGATGTACGGGGTGGTGGAGCTGCCGCCGGTCTCGGCGAGGTTCTCGGTGGGCGTCGTGCCGCCGTTGTCGGTCTTGATCCCGCCGGCGTCGCTCGGCTCGACCGAGGGCTGCTGGGTGGGCTGCTCACCGGGGCGCTCGGTCGGCTTCTCGGTGGGCCGCTGGGTGGGCTTCTCGGTGGGCTTCTCCGTGGGGGCGGTGCCCTTGGGGGTCTCGCAGGTGGCCTCGGCGAGGGTCACCGTGCCGTTGACCTTGGCGACTCCGAGGTCCAGCGGGTTGACCGCCACGTTGAGTTCGAGCGCGGTGGCCGCGGCGGTGCGGGAGGTCGTGGACGTACGGGAGAGGTCCAGGGTGACCTCGCCGACGCCGGGCACGCTGACCTGGGTGCGGCCGCCTGCGGACAGGGTGGTCTTCTTGCCGAACACGGTGACGTGGCCGAGGACGTTGGACTCGGCGACCGGCTTCTTCCCCACCTCGCACAGCGCCCTGGACGTGACTTTCTCGACCTCGATCAGGGAGAGCAGCGGGATGCCGGGGACGTGCACCCGGGCCTTGACGAGGTTGACGTGCCCCTCGGCCTTCTTCTCGTCCACGGTCGCGTCCGCGGTGGCGACGTCGGCCTTGAGGATGTCGACGGGCTCCCCGCCCTCGGCTCCCTGCACCTTCACGGAGAGCGCGGTCTCGTTCTCGCTCGCGGGGGCCTTGACCTCGTTGAGGGAGACCCGGACCGGCACGTTCACGGTCTTGCCGAGCAGGGAGACGTCGAGGCCGGTCCGGAGCACGACGGCGGTGGCACGCCCTTCACCGCCCGTGGCGTGCGCCGCCGGGGCCGCGAGGAGCACGGGGCCGACGGCCAGGGCGGCGACGGTCGCGGCGGCGGCGGAACGGCGTACGGGCATGCGGAAGGTGTTGCTGTTCAAGATGGTGGAACCCCCACAGGAGACATGGCGTCGCCGGCCGCTCACCACGGGGACGGTGGGTCGGCGCGGCCTCGGCGACTTGAGACACCGGAATCTTTACGCACGGAGAGTGAACCGGCGGTCGCCTGACGTGAGTTCACTCCAAAGGGGGGTTTCCGTGTTCATTTTCGATTTTTCTCGACACAACCGTTCCCGGTTGTCCCGCGTGTTTCGTACGGGGAGGTGTGCACGGAATCGGTGAGAACGATCCGCGGACCTCCCGGGTCACGGATCGTCAACCCGGTGCGCTCAGGTCGCGCGCCGGTAACCGAGCGCGTGTCCTCGGTGACCCGCTCGGCCCCCGTCACCGTGAACGTGAGTCCTTGCCGCGCATCAGCCTGAGTACCGCGCCCTGCCGGCCGTGGCCCACCGGGAACCCCTCCCCCGCACTCCTGTAGATTAATTTAGGCCAGCCTAACCTAAGCGGGGATGGCGGCATGTGTACGGTCGGACATGGACGGGATCGGGGTCTCCGTGAGCATCGAGGTCTACCGGGACGCCTGGGGCGTCCCCCATCTGCGCGCCGCGGACCCGGACGAACTCGCCTTCGCCCAGGGGCGGGTCACCGCCCGCGACCGCGCCTGGCAGCTGGAGGTCGAGCGGCACCGGGCGCAGGGCACCACCGCCGCCTTCCTCGGCGCCGCCGAGCTCGGCTGGGACACCTTCGTCCGGCGCGCCCGGCTCGCCGACACCGCCCGTCGCTGCTTCGCGCACCTCACGGAGACCGACCCGGCGACGGCGGCGTGGGTGTCCGCGTACGTGGACGGGGTCAACGACGGCCTCGCCGAAGGCGCGGGCCACGCGCCCGAGTTCGCGGAGACCGGACTCACGCCCGGCCGCTGGGAGCCGTGGACCCCGCTCGCCGTCTGGCTCTCGACCCACATCCTCTTCGCCGGCTTCCCCACCAAGCTGTGGCGGGACGAGGTCGCCCGCCGGCTCGGCGAGGAGTGGACGGAGCTCTTCGCGACCGACGGGCCCGGCACCGCCGGCTCCAACGGCTGGGTCGTGGCGGGCGCGCGGACCGCGAGCGGAGCGGCCCTGGTGGCCGGCGACCCGCACCGGTTCATCGAGGCGCCGGGCGTCTACCAGCAGATCCGGCTCGCCTGCCCCGCGTACGACGTGGTCGGCCTGGCCGTGCCCGGCGTCCCCGGACTCGCCCACTTCGGCCACACCGGGCCGGTGGCCTGGGCGATCACCAACGCGATGGCGGACTACCAGGACCTCTACCGGGAGCGGCTGCGGCGCCTCCCCGACGGCACCGTCGAGGCCCTCGGCCCGGACGGCTGGGCCCCGGCCGCCGCGCACCCGGAGACCATCGAGGTCGCGGACGGGGAGCCGGTGGTGATCGAGGTGGTCGAGACGGCCCGGGGGCCGGTCATCATCGGCGTGGACGACGAGCCCGGGGACAGCTCCTCCCCCTGGGAGGCCCTCGCCCTGCGCCACCCGCCGCGGGTCACCGGCGAGCTCGGCTTCGGGGCACTGCCCGCGCTGCTGCGCGCCCGGACCGTCGCCGACGTGGACACGGCCCTCGACGGCTGGGTCGAGCCCGTGAACGTCGTGCAGGCCGCCGACACCCGGGGCGGCCTCCTGCACCGGGTCGCCGGCCACGTGCCCGTACGGGACCGGGCCAACTCGCTGCGGATCGTGCCCGCCTGGGACCCGGCGCACGCCTGGGCCGACGCCCCGGCCCCGCTGCCGCGCGCCGAGGTGCGCGGCCACGCCGTGATGGCCAACGCCCGGGGCCTGGCCGCGCCCCTGGGCGTCGAGTTCGCCCCGCCGCACCGGGCGGCCCGGATCGAGGAGCTGCTGGACGCCTCGGCGGCCTGGACGCCGGAGACGACCGCCGCGATCCACTCGGACACCGACAACCCCTCGGCGACCCGCCTCCTGGAGGCGGTACGCCGCGCGGACGCGCCCCTCTCCCCCGGCGGCACCCGGGCCCGGGAGCGGCTGCTCGGCTGGGACCGGCGGATGGACGCGGAGAGCGCCGACGCCGGGCTCTACGCCGCCGTGCGCGGGGCCGTCGTGCGCCGCCTCGCCGCGCACGAGGCCTTCGCGCCGCTGCGCGAACCCGCCCCGTACCCCGAGCTCTTCCGGCCCTGGCTCGCGCTCGGGCCGCGCGTCGCCTTCGCCCTGGAGACGCTGCTCGTGGCCGGGCCCGTGCCCGCCGGGGACGTCGGCCGGATCGTGGGCGAGGCGCTCGACGAGGTCGGCGCCGGCGAGCCGCCGGCCGCCTGGGGCGTGACGCACCGGCTCGCGCCCTGGCAGGCGCTGCCCGACCCGGACGACGACCGGTGGCCGGGGCTCGGCGGAGACCACGACTGCGTGCTCTCCACGTCCAGCGTGCCCGGGTGGACCGACCGCAGCGCCCGCGCCTCGGCCGCCCGCTACGTCTGGGACCTCGCCGACCGGGAGCGGAGCCGCTGGATCGTGCCGTTCGGCGCGTCCGGCGTCCCCGGCGACCCGCACCACCACGACCAACTCCCCCTGTGGCTGAGGGGCGAGCTCGCCCCCGTCACCACCGACTGGCAGAACCTCACCAAGGAGCAGGGATGACCACCGCCGTACACGTCCAGACCGTCGAGGGCTTCGGAACCGTCACGGTCCGGCCCGTCGACCCCGACGGCGACGCCCCGCTCCTGCACGGCTGGGTCAACGAGGAGCGGGCCCGCTTCTGGGGCATGGTCGGGACCACCCTCGAACAGGTCCGGGAGATCTACGCGCACCTCGACTCGCTGACCACGCACCACGGATACCTGGTCAGCCGGGACGGGGAGCCGGTCGCCCTCTTCCAGACGTACGACCCCGACGCGGACCGGGTCAGCGAGTGCTACGAGGTGCTGCCTGGCGACATCGGCGTGCACCTGTTCGTCGCGCCGGGCCTCGCCCCCGAGCCCGGCTTCACCGGCCGGCTGCTCACCGCGCTCGTCGACTTCTCGCTGAAGGACCGCACCAGGATCGTGATCGAGCCCGACGCGGCCAACGAGAAGGCGATCGCCCGCATGGTGCGGGCCGGTTTCGTGCTCGGCCCGGAGGTCGTGCTCCCCGAGGTGGACCTGCCGGACGTCTTCATCCCGGAGAAGCGGGCCCGGCTGGCCTTCCTGAGCCGCTGACCGGGCCGACCGCCGACCGGGCCGCGCCGACGGGGGACCTCTGCGGGTCGTGACCCCGCCGGCAGTCCCCCGGCGGTGCTCAGCCCACGACCCGGCCGTTGACGACGACCCGGCGCGGTGCCGCGAGGACGCGGACGTCCGCGCGCGGGTCCTCGCCGTAGACCACGAGATCGGCCGGGGCCCCCTCCTCCAGGGAGGGTCGGCCCAGCCAGGCCCTGGCCCCCCAGGCGGTGGCGGCGAGCGCGTCGATCGGCGGGATGCCCGCCCGGGTCAGTTCCTCGACCTCCTCGGCGACGAGTCCATGGGCGAGGGAACCGCCCGCGTCGGTGCCGACGAAGACGGGCACGCCCGCGTCGAAGGCGGCGCGGACGGTGTCGTAACGGCGCTCGTGGAGCCGGCGCATATGGGCCGACCAGCGGGGGAACTTCTCCTGACCGCCGTCGGCGAGGTGCGGGAAGGTCGCGATGTTGACGAGGGTCGGGACGATCGCGACACCGCGCTCCGCGAAGAGCGGGATCGTCTCCTCGGTGAGCCCGGTGGCGTGCTCGATGCAGTCGATGCCCGCCTCGACGAGGTCCCGGAGGGAGTCCTCGGCGAAGCAGTGCGCGGTGACGCGGGCGCCGAGCCGGTGCGCCTCCGCGATCGCCGCCTCGACCTCGGCGCGCGGCCAGCAGGCGGTGAGGTCGCCCGCCTCGCGGTCGATCCAGTCGCCGACGAGCTTGACCCAGCCGTCACCGCGGCGCGCCTCGCGGCCGACGTACGCGACGAGGTCGGCCGGCTCGATCTCGTGGGCGTAGTTGCGGATGTAGCGGCGGGTGCGGGCGATGTGCCGCCCCGCCCTGATGATCTTCGGCAGGTCCTCGCGCTCGTCGATCCAGCGGGTGTCGGAGGGCGAACCCGCGTCACGGATGAGCAGGGTGCCGGCGTCCCGGTCGGTGAGGGCCTGCTTCTCGCTGGTCGCCTCGTCGACGGGGCCGTGCCGGTCGAGGCCGACGTGGCAGTGCGCGTCGACGAGGCCCGGGAGCACCCAGCCCTCGACCGTCACGGCCTCGGCGGCGGGCCGCTCGAAGGTGATCCGCCCGTCGACGCACCACAGTTCGTCACGGACGTCCTCCGGGCCGACGAGCACCCGCCCCTTCACATGCAGCACCACGTGATCGCTCATACCCGCACTCTACGAGCCGTGCCGGGCGTGCGGGCGGGCGCCTGGTTCACGGGCGCCAGTCGGCCTCCAGGTCGTGCGAGTCGGTCTTGGTGAGCTGGGTGAGCGCCGTGCCGTCGGCCCGGACCAGGAAGAGGTGCTCGGGGTCCGCGTCGTCGGTGCCGCCCCGGGTGAAGACCACGCGCCTGCCGTCCGGCGACCAGGAGGGGTACTTGTCGTTGGCGCGGGCCGAGGTGATGCGCTGCGTGCCGGAGCCGTCGGGCCGGATGACGTAGAGGTGTGCGAAGCCGGTGGGGTCCACCCGGCTGAAGACGATCCGGCCGGTGCGCGACCAGTCGGGCGTCCAGTCGTGGGAGCCCGCCAGGGTGATCGGCGTCTGCGTCAGGGTGGCCAGCTGGATCCGCATCAGCCTGCTGTTCCCGGACGCCGTGTCCGCGCGGCTGAACGCCAGGTTCTTGCCGTCCGGGGACCACGTCGGGTGGAACTCGTCCTGCGGGGAGTGGGTGAGCCGGGTGGCGGGGCTGCCGTCGACGTCGGCGACGTAGATCTCGCGCTGGGTGCCGACCGGCTTCGAGTAGGCGATCCGCTTGCCGTCCGGGGACCACGCGGGGTCGGAGGCGCCCTTGGTGCCGGGCACGGGCTTCAGGTCGCCGCCCGCGCTCTTCATCGTCCAGATGCCGTCGATCGCCCCGCCGGAGCCGTAGCGGAGGAACGCCACCCGCTTGCCGTCCGGGGACCAGCTGGGCATCACCTCGCTGACGGCGGGGGTGTGGGTGAGCCTGACGGGCAGGCCGCCGGCCGGGGCGATCGCGTACAGGTCCTCGACGGGCGCCGCCGCGTCGTAGCGGGCGAAGACGATCGGGCGGGCCGCGGACGCCCACGCCGTGCCGGTCGCTCCCGCGTCCCCCGAGGCGACGAGGGTCAGCGGTGCGGCGACGGCGAGCGCCGCGGCGGCGGCGACGGCCGCGCGGCGCGACCTCGTTCCGCGCGTCCCGTCGTTCCCGCGCGTTCTTCCGCTCTCGGCGTCTCTCCCGCTCTCGCCGTTCCTTCTGTTCTCGAACATGGTGTCCACCCCGGTTCCTCCCGGCGGCCTCCTGCGGCGCCGCTCCGGCCGCAACATCCCACCGCCGGGGCTCCGGGGGAAGCACCCCGGGCCCGCGGTACGAGCCCTGTGACATGTTCCGCACACGATCGTGACGGCGCGTCGCCTCCCCGGGCCGCGCCCTCGGCCGGCGGGCCGTACGCGCCCGCCGGGCGGCGGCCGGAACGCTTAGGCTGGCACGAGTCGCGTCCCGATGTATGCGACACGTATTCGACCGCGAAGAAGGAACCCCCGTGACCGTGACACATCCGCTGCTGGACCTGGCCCCGCTGACCGCCGCGCACTTCGCGTCGATCGAGCGCCGGGTCGCCGCGCTGCTCTCCACCGAGCAGGACGTGGTGATCACCCAGGGCGAGGCGCTGCTGCCCCTGGAGGGGTGCATCCGCAGCGGGGCGCGGGCCGGTTCGACCGCGCTGAACGTCGTCACCGGCCCGTACGGGCAGACCTTCGGGAACTGGCTGCGGGACTGCGGGGCGACCGTGGTCGACCTGGAGGTCCCGTTCCACGCGGCGGTGACGGCGGAGCAGGTGGAGCGGGCGCTCGCCGAGCACCCGGAGATCGACTTCGTGTCGCTCGTGCACGCGGAGGCGGCGACCGGGAACACCAACCCGGTGGCGGAGATCGGCGAGGTCGTGCGGGCGCACGGCGCGCTGTTCTACCTGGACGCGGTCGCGTCGATCGGTGCCGAGCCGGTGCTGCCGGACGCCTGGGGCGTGGACATGTGCATCATCGGCGCGCAGAAGGCGATGGGCGGCCCCGCGGGCGTGTCGGCGGTGTCGGTGAGCGCACGGGCCTGGGAGCGGTTCGCCGCCAACCCGGCCGCGCCGCGCCGCTCGTACCTCTCCCTCCTCGACTGGAAGGAGCGCTGGATCGACGGCGGCCGGAAGGCGCTCCTGCACGCTCCGGCACAGCTGGAGATGCTGGCCCTGGAGGCCTGCGTGGACCGGATCGAGGCCGAGGGCCTGGACGCGCTGATGGCCCGGCACGCCTCGGCGGCGGCCGCGACCCGCGCGGGCGCGGTGGCCCTGGGCGGCGGCCTGGAGCCGTACGTGTACGAGGCGAAGGACGCGGCGCCGGTGGCGACGACGCTGCGCGTGCCCGCGGGTCTCGACGCCTCGGAGCTGGTGGCGAAGGCCCTCGCCGCCGATCCGTCGCTGCCGCTGATCGCGGGCGGCGGGGCGCTGGCCAAGGAGATGATCCGGGTCAACCACTACGGGGTGGACGCCACCCCGGGGGCCGTGCAGTCCTCGCTCGCCGCCCTGGGCGCGGCGCTCGGCGAGTCGGGCCGGACGGTGGACCTGGAGGCGGCGCGCCGGGCGGTCACGGAGGCCTGGTAGCCCGTACGGGAAGGGGCGGGGGGTCCGGACCTCCCGCCCCTTTCGCGCACCCGGGTTCAGAGCGCGGGGTAGTCGATGTAGCCCTCGGGGCCGCCGGCGTACATGGTGGCGGGGTCCGGGGTGGCGTAGGGGCCGTCGGTCTTCAGGCGGGCGGGCAGGTCGGGGTTGGCGATGAACTGCCTGCCGTACGCGACGAGGTCGGTGACGCCGTCCTCGATCAGGGCGAGGGACTCGGCTCCGGTCGGGGCGTCGCCGGTGGAGGGGTTGAGGATGAAGGTGCCGGCGAAACGCTTGCGCAGGTCGAGGACGAGCGGACGGCGCTCGGGGCCGGTCTCCAGGACGTGGAGGTAGGCGATGCCGACGGGCTCGATCGCGGTGAGGAGCCGGGTGTAGATCTCCTCGGTGTCGGTCTCGCTGATGTCGTTGAGGGTGTTGGCCGGGGAGATGCGCAGGCCGGTGCGCTCGGGGCCGATCTCGGCGGCGACGGCCTTGACGACCTCGACGGCGAAGCGGATGCGGTTCTCGACGGAGCCGCCCCACTCGTCGGTGCGGTGGTTGGAGCCGGAGGCGAGGAACTGCTGGATCAGGTAGCCGTTGGCGCCGTGGATCTCGACGCCGTCGAAGCCGGCCTCGACGGCGTTGCGGGCGGCGGAGGCGAAGCCGGCGACGGCCTCGTGCACCTGGTCGCCGGTGAGCTCGCGCGGGGCGACGTAGGTCTTGGGGCCCTCGTGGGTGTAGACCTGGCCGGCGGCGGCGATCGGCGAGGGGCCGACGGGGTGGAGGTCGCCGTCGAGGATGTCGGGGTGGCCGATCCGGCCTGAGTGCATGAGCTGGGCGAAGATCCGGCCGCCGCGCTCGTGGACGGCGGTGGTGACCTCGCGCCAGGCGGCGATCTGCTCGCGGCTGTGGAGGCCGGGGGTGTTGGGGTAGCCCTGGCCCTCGGGGACCGGCTGGACGCCCTCGCTGATGATCAGTCCCGCGGATGCGCGCTGGGCGTAGTACTCGGCGACGATCGCCGGAGGGGTGCCGTCCTGGCCGTTGGCGCGGCTGCGGGTCATGGGGGCCATCGCGATGCGGTTCGCGAGGCGGGTTCCGGCGAGGTCGATGGGGTCGAATGCAGTGGTCACGGCTGTCCCTCACATGAATATGTGGTCGGCCAACTAATTGGGCCGCTGCCACTGTAACCCATTCATTGGCCGACCAAGGTAATCTTGTGGGGAGAGCCGTCCCGAGGAGCCCCCATGTCAGGAACCGACCCCGTCTGTACCGCCCCGTCCGCCGGGCCGCACCCCTCCGCCGCGTGCACCGGCACCGTCAGCCACACGCTGGCGTGGGTCGCGCGGCTCCACCGGATCGCCATGGGCCGGCGGCTGCGCGACCTCGGCCTCTACCCGGGCCAGGAGCTGATGATGATGCGCCTGTGGGACTGCGGGGCGGTCCGCCAGTCGGAGCTCATCCAGTCGCTGGGCCTGGACCCCTCCACGGTGACGAAGATGCTCCAGCGCATGGAGCAGTGCGGCTACGTCCGCCGCAGCCCGGACCCGGCCGACCGGCGCGCGGTCCTGGTCGAGGCGACGGACGAGGGCCTCGCCCTGCGCGCCGGCGTCGAGGGGGCCTGGAAGGGCCTGGAGGAGAGCACCCTGACCGGGCTCGCCCCGGCCGACACGGCGGAACTCGCCCGCCTGCTCGGCCTCGTGGGCGAGAACCTGGCGAAGGAGGCGGGCGAGGAGGGCGAGGTGGGCGCCGTCTGCTGACGGCCGCCCGGACCGGGGCCGCTCCCGCCCGGACGTCTGGACCTGGCCTCCCCCGCCCGACGCCCGACCGGGCGCCCGGACCTGGCCGCTCCCGCCCGACACCGGACCGGGCGCCCGCCCGGACCTGGCCTCCCCCGCCCGACACCGGACCGGGCCGCCCCTCCGTCTGCCGTACCGCCCCGCCCGCCGGGTCGCGGTGGCGGTCAGCCCGCCAGGACCTCCAGGGCGCGGTCCACGTCCGCCGCCGTGTTGTACAGGTGGAAGGACGCCCGCAGGTTGCCCGCGCGGGCCGACAGCAGGACGCCCGCCTCGCGCAGGGCGTCCGCCCGGTCGCCGAGGCCGGGGACGGCGACGACCGTCGAGTCGTCCATGACCGGCGCGTGCCCGAGGGCGAGCAGCCCGGAGCGGAAGCGTGCCGCGAGCCCCTTGTCGTGGGCCTCGATCCGCTCGATGCCGATCTCCTCCAGGAGGGCGAGCGAACGGGCCGCCCCGTGGTACGACAGGAAGGCCGCCGGCTCGTCGAACCGGCGGGCGGAGCGGGCCAGTTCCCTGACCGGACCGTAACTGTTGACCCACATCTCCTCACCCGTCACCCAGCCCGCGTGGATCGCGAGGAGCGAGTCCTGCGCCTCCTCCGTGACCGTGAGGAAGGACGCCCCGCGCGGGCAGAGAAGGTACTTGTAGCCGCCGGCGACCGTGTAGTCCCACTCCCCCGCGTTCAGCGGCAGCCAGCCCGCCGACTGGGTGGCGTCCAGGAGGGTGCGCGCGCCGTGGGCGGCCGCCGCCCCCCGTACCGCCGCGAAGTCCGCCGTGCGGCCGTCCGCCGACTGCACGGCGGAGAACGCGACGAGCGCGGTCCCGGGCCGGACGGACTCCGCGAGCCGCTCCAGCGGCTCGAAGCGGATCTTGAGGTCGCCGCGGATCGTGAAGGGTGTGATGACGGAGGAGAACTCGCCCTCGGGGAAGAGGACCTCGGACCCGGCGGGCAGCGACTGGGCGATCATCCCGCAGTGGACCGCGACCGAGCTGCCGACGGCGACCCGCTCGGCGGAGACACCGGCGATCCGGCCGAAGGCGGCGCGGGCCTCGTCCACGATGTCGAAGTCGCCGGCGCCGCCGGGGCGGCCGTCGGCGGTCTCCTCGGCGAGGAGGGTGACGGCCTCGACGGTCCGGCGGGGCAGCAGTCCGCACGCGGAGGTGTTCAGATAGGTCTGCTTGGGCGCGAACTCGGCGCCGCCGAGCGGCTGATCAAGGGATTCCATGTCCCCACCCTGGATTCCCCACGATCACCCGTCAATGGCGATTCGACCGTGGGGACACCCAAGACACGCTTATCTCCGCAGGTCAGAGGCTCAGGCCTGCGGGACCTCGCAGGCGCCGTCCGGGCCGCAGACCTCCGCGTCGGTGCCGACCGGCTGCAGGACCCGACCCTGCCAGGCCTGCTCCAGCGCCTGGGTGAAGACCTCGGCGGGCTGGCCGCCGGAGACGCCGTAGCGGCGGTCGAGGACGAAGAACGGCACGCCGTTGGCGCCGAGTTCGGCGGCCTCGCGCTCGTCCTCGCGCACGGCGTCGGCGTAGGCGGTCGCGTCGGCGAGGACGGTCCGGACCTCGGTCTCGTCGAGACCGGCCTCCACGCCGAGCGCCACCAGGGTCTCGGCGTCGAAGACGGAGCGCTCCTCGGCGAAGTTGGCCCGGTAGGCGAGGTCCAGGAGCTCGCTCTGGCGGCCGCGCTCCTTGGCGAGGTGCAGGAGCCGGTGGATGTCGAAGGTGTTGCCGTGGTCGCGGCCCTCGGTGCGGTAGCCGAGGCCCTCGGAGTGCGCGTTCGAGGCGACGTGCGCCTCCATGGCGCGGGCCTCGTCGAGGGTGCGGCCGTACTTCGTCGCGAGCATCTCCAGGACGGGCCCGGTGTCGCCCTTGGCGCGGTTCGGGTCGAGCTCGAAGGAGCGGTGCACGACCTCGACGTCGTCGCGGTGGGCGAAGGCCGCGAGCCCCTTCTCGAAGCGGGCCTTGCCGATGTAGCACCAGGGGCAGGCGATGTCGCTCCAGATCTCGACGCGCATGTGACTTCTCTCCGAGGGGTTGCCGGTGGGGTGTACGTGTGCGGGAACGTACGCGCCGGTCCGGTTCATTCCGGTTCCGGCCCCGGTGTGAGCCGGAGCACCAGGTGCCTGCCGGAGCGCGGGGTCTCCGGGTCCGGCGTCCAGCCGTGGGCCGCGTAGAAGGCCTGGGCGCGCTCGTTCCTCTCGAAGACCTCCAGGCGGACCGAGGTCACGCCGGCGGCGCGCCAGGCCGCGAGGCAGGCCGCGTGCAGCTCGCCGCCGACGCCCCGGCGCCACTGGGCGGGGGCGACGTGCAGCTGGCTGAGGAAGGCGGCGGCGCCGTCGACGCGGTGCGCGGCGACTCCGGCGATCACGCCGTCGCGCTCGGCGCAGAGCACGGCGCCGCGGCCGACGGCGTCCGCCCAGCGCTCGCGGGAGTCCGCGACCGCCTCGGGGCCGAGGAACTCGGCCGCCGGGAGGTGGCCCCGGTAGTAGGTGGCGCGGGCCTCGGCGTGGAGGGCGACGACGGCGTCGACGTCGGCGGCGGTGGCGAGTCTGATCACGCACGTTCGAACGCCGGGGCGACCGATCCGGTTCCGGACCCACCGCACGCACGCCCCCGCCCGGTTCCGGACCACCACACACGCACGGCCCCCGCCCGTTCCGGACCACCGCACGCACGGCCCCGTACGGTTCCGGACCACCGCACGCCGGGGCCTCGGATCAAGTGGCTCCGGGCCCCGGATCAGGTGGCTCCGGGCCCCGGATCAGACGGCTCCGGTGCCCGTCAGGCGGCTGAAGGTGGACCGGTAGGCGCTGGGGGTGAGCCCGGTGCGGCGCAGCAGGTGCTGGCGGAGCGAGTCGGCGGTGCCGAGGCCGCTCGCGCGGGCCACCTGGTCCATGCCGAGGGAGGTGGTCTCCAGAAGCTCCTTCGCCCGCTCGACGCGCTGGTGGAGCAGCCACTGGAGCGGGCTGACGCCGGTCTCGGCGTGGAAGCGGCGCGAGAGGGTGCGGACGGAGACACCGGCGTGCCGGGCGAGGTCGGTGAGGCCGAGGGGCTCGTCGAGGTGTTCCATCACCCACGCGCGCGTGTCGGCGAAGGAGACCCCGCGCTCGGGCGGCAGCGGGGTCTGGGTGAACTGGGTCTGGCCGCCGGGCCGGACGGGTGCGACGAGGGCGAGCCGGGCGACGGTGTTGGCGACGGCGGCGCCGTGGTCGGTGCGGATGACGTGCAGGCAGAGGTCGATGCCCGCCGCGTATCCGGAGGAGGTGAGCACGGGGCCGTCCTGGACGAAGAGGACGTCGTCCTGGAGGTCGACGGCCGGGTGCCGGGCCGCGAGCAGCGGCCGGTACGCCCAGTACGTCGTCGCCGACCGGCCGTCGAGCAGTCCGGCCTCGGCGAGCGCGAACGCGCCGGTGCAGATGGAGGCGATCCGCTTGCCCCCGTCGGCGGAGGCGCGCAGGACGTCGAGGACGCGCGGGTCGGGCTTCTCGTACGCGCCGCTGCCCGCGAGGATCACGGTGTCGGCCCCGGCGACGGCTTCGAGGCCGTGCGGGATCACCAGGTCGAGGCCGCCGGTGGTGGTGACGGGCCCGGGGTCGGGGGCGCAGATGACCGTCTCGTACCCGGGCCGGCCGTCGATCTCGACCTTGCCGAAGAGCATCTCCGGGATGGCCAGGTTGAACATCGAGACGGGCTGGGCGGCGATCACGGCGACGCGCCGGACCCGGGTGTCGACGGACATGGCCAGAACCTCCGGTCGTATGGCATTCCAGCCACTACTGTACGGCCCCGCAGGTCACGAAGCTGGGCGCATGTCCTCAACACTCGTCACCCAGGCGCCCGTTGTCCGTCCCGGCGCTCCTTCCCCCGGTCCCGCGCTCGCCGCCGCCATGCTCGGCTTCGCCCTCATCACCCTCGACACGTCCGTCGTCAACGTCGCCCTGCCCGCCATCGGCGCCGACCTGCGGGCCGGCATGACGGGCCTGCAGTGGGTGGTCGACTCGTACACGCTGGCCTTCGCCGCGCTGCTGCTCTCCAGCGGGGCCCTCGCCGACCGGGTCGGGGCGAGCCGGGCGTACGGGGCGGGGGTCGTCGTCTTCACCCTCGCCTCGGCCGCCTGCGGTCTGGCCCCCGGCCTCGCGGGGCTCCTGGCGGCCCGGACCGTGCAGGGCGCGGCGGCGGCCGTGATGCTGCCGGCCTCGCTGGCGCTCGTACGGGAGGCGTACGGCGATCCGGGGCGACGGGCGCGGGCGGTGTCGCTGTGGGCGGCGGGCGGCACGGTCGCGGTGGCGCTCGGCCCGGTCGCGGGCGGGGCCCTGACCACGGCCTGGGATTGGCGCGGGATCTTCTTCATCAACCTGCCCCTCGGGATCCTCGCGCTCGCCCTGCTGACCCGGGTGGCCCGCTCGGAGCGGAGGCCGGCCCCCCTGGACCTGCCGGGGCAGCTGACGGCGATGACGGCGCTCGGGGCCCTGACGTTCGCGGCGATCGAGGGCGGGACGGAAGCCTGGTGGGCGCTGGGGATCGCGGTGGCCGCCTTCGCCGCGTTCCTGCTGATCGAGGCGCGGCGGCGGCATCCGATGGTGCCGCTCGGGCTGTTCCGGAACCCGACGGTGGCGGTGGCGGTGGCGGCCGGTTCGGCGAACAGCGTGGCCTTCTACGGCATGGTCTTCGTGTTCGGCCTCTTCTTCCAGCAGGTGCTGGGGCTTTCGGCGCTCGGCGCGGGGCTGATGTTCCTGCCGATGACGGGGCTGCTCGCCGGGGTGAACATCCTGTCGGCGCGGGTGGCGGCGCGGTACGGGGCGCGGCTGCCGATCGTGGTGGGCCAGGTGGTCGCGGTGGCCGGACTGCTCGGCCTGCTGACCGTGGACGCGGACTCCTCGCGGGTGGCGCAGGCGCTGCTCCTCGTCCCGCTCGCGCTCGGCGCCGGTTTCTCCCTGCCGCCGCTGATCGCGGCGATGATGGAGGCCGTCCCGGCGGAGCGGGCGGGCACGGCGGCGGGTCTCCTGAACGCGATCCGGCAGACGGCGGGCGCCCTCGCGATCGCGGTCTTCGGCTCGCTCGCGGCGCAGGACATGGCGACGGCCCTGCGCACGAGCCTCCTGATCAGCGCCGGCCTGCTGACCGTGACGACACTGGCCTCGCTGCGGCTGCCGCGCCGGGGAGGCCGATAGACGCTCCTGGGGCCTGTCGTCACCTTCCCGTCCGCCCCGCGACGGGAAGGTGACGACAGGCCCTAGGCGCCCTTGCGGTACTGGCCGGGTGCCACCCCGTAGGCGCGCTTGAAGGCCTTGGCGAAGGCGAACTCCGAGGAGTAGCCGGAGCGTTCGGCGACGGCGCGGAGCGGGAGGTCGTCGGAGCGGAGGAGACGGCCCGCCGTGGTCATGCGCCACCAGGTGAGGTACGCGAGCGGCGGGCGTCCGACGAGGGCGGTGAAGCGGCGGGCGAAGGCGGCGCGGGAGAGGCCCCCGAGCGCGCCGAGCTCCTCGACCGTCCACGCCCTGGCGGGCTCGCCGTGCAGGGCCCGCAGGGCGCCCGCGACGGCCGGGTCGCTCAGTGCGGCCGACCAGCCGGTGGAGCGGTCGGCGCGCTCGGTGAGCCACCAGGTGCGCAGCAGGTACAGGAGCAGGGTGTCGAGGAGGGCGGGGACGATGGCGTCGGATCCCGGCTGGGGCTCGGCGAGTTCGGCGCCGAGCAGGTCGACGGCGGCGCGCAGCCGGGGGTGGGATCCGACCCGTGCGGGGAGGTGGACGTACGGCGGCAGGCCGGTGAGCAGGGGGTGCGCGCGGGCCCGGCTGAGCTGGTAGGCCCCGCACAGGAGCAGGGTCTCCTCGGCGCCGACGGGGCCCCGGTCGGGGCGGGTGGGCCAGGAGCCGTCGGGGGCGGGCAGGGCGTCGACGAGCGGGGTGTCGGGCCGGTCGGCGAGGCCGTGGCCGGTGCCGTGGGCGAGGAGGACGACGTCGCCGGGGCCGAGCCGGACGGGGGCGCCGTCGTCCGGGGGCAGCAGCCAGGCGGCGCCCTGGAGGACGACGTGGAATCCGGCGCCCTTGCTCGGGGGGAAGCGGAAGCCCCAGGGGGCGAAGCGGACGGTGCGGGAGGAGTGGGGGCGCCCGGTGCGCATGGCGGCGATGGCATCGCTCAGTACGTCCATGACCTGAACGGTAGCGTGCGAGACGATCGGACATGGTGGGAAGCCGAGGAGACATGGATCGTCTTCCTCACCGCTCCTAACGTCGAGGTCATGACGACAACAGGCATGACGACGAAGGCGGTTCTGTTCCACGAGCTGGGCGGCCCCGAGGTGCTGAGGGTCGAGGAGGTGCCGCTGCCGGCGCCCGGTCCCGGGGAGGTGCTCGTCCGGGTCGACGCGATCGGGCTCAACCGCGCCGAGGCGCTGTTCCGCGAGGGCACCTACTACTACCCGGCGACGCTGCCGGGTTCGCGGCTCGGCTACGAGGCGGCGGGCGTGGTCGAGGCGGTCGGCGCCGGGGTCACCGCGTACGCCCCGGGCGACCCGGTGATGGCGGCGGCCAACTTCGACTTCGGGCGGTACGGCGTGTACGCGGAGCGGGTGGTGCTCCCCGAGGAGTACGTGGTGGCCCGGCCCGACGGGGTGGACGCGGTGACGGCGGCGGCGGTGTGGCTGAGCTACTTCACCGCGTACGGCGGGATGGTGCTGACCGGCGGTCTCGGCGCGGGCGAGCACGTGGTGATCACGGGGGCGTCGAGCTCGGTGGGCACCGCCGCGATCCAGATCGCGCTGCGGGTCGGCGCGGTGCCGATCGCCACCACCCGGGGCGAGGGGAAGCGGAAGCGGCTCCTCGACGTGGGGGCCGCGCACGTGGTCGCCACGGACACCGAGGACCTGGTCGCGCACGTGCGGCGGATCACCGGCGGGGCGGGCGCGGACCTGGCCTTCGACGCGATCGGCGGGCCCGGCTTCGCCCGGCTCGGGGACGCGCTGCGGCCCGGCGGCACCGCCGTGCTGTACGGCTGGCTGGACCCGCGGCCGACGGAGCTGTCGCGGAACTGGCCGCTGACCACGCACGGGTACGCGAACGGGGCGCTGGCCAGGACCGAGGAGGGGCGCCGGCGCGCGGCCGGGTTCATCGGCTCGGGCCTGCGGGACGGCTCCCTGGCGCCGGTGATCGCCGAGACCTTCGACGGTCTGGAGCGGATCGCCGACGCCCATCGGCTGATGGAGTCGAACACGCACCTCGGGAAGATCGTGGTGCGGGTGGAGCACTGACCCCTCAGCCCCTCGGAGCCCTGGCGGCCCAGCGCCTCGGAGCCCTAGCGCCTCGGGAGCCCCAGCGGGTTGCCGTCGCGGAGTTCGGGCGGCAGGAGGTGGCCGGGGGTCGACTGGTACGTGACCGGGCGCAGCCAGCGCTCGATCGCGGTCGCGCCGACCGAGGTGGAGGTGGAGGTGGTGGCCGGGTAGGGGCCGCCGTGGTGCTGGGCGGGCGCGACGGCGACGCCGGTGGGCCAGCCGTTGACGAGGACGCGGCCGGCCAGCGGTGTGAGGGCGGCGAGCAGCGGGGCGGCGTCGGGGTCCTCGGCGGCATCCTCGGCGATGTGCAGGGTGGCGGTGAGGTTGCCCGGCAGCAGGCCGAGGACGGCGGTCACCTCCTCGCGGGTGGAGTAGCGGGCGACGACGGTGACGGGTCCGAAGCACTCCTCCAGGAGGAGGCGGTGGCCGTCGCCGGACAGTGCGGCGGCGTCGACGGCGAGGACTCCGGCGCTGACGGTGTGGGCGCCGCCCGCCCCGGGGGTGACCGGGGTGTCGACCCCGGCGAGCGCGGCGCGCTCGGCGACCCCGGCGACGAAGGCGTCCCGCATGCGGCGGTCGAGCATGACGGCCGGTTCGGTGTCGCTGACGGCGGCCGTGAGGGCGGCGAGGAAGCGGTCGCCGTCCTCTCCGCGGGGGGCGAGGACGAAGCCGGGCTTGGTGCAGAACTGGCCGGCGCCCAGGGTCAGGGACCCGGCGAGCCCGGCGCCGATCTCCCCGGCGCGCTCCGCGGCGGCGGCCTCGGTGACCACGACGGGGTTGAGGGAGCCGAGTTCGCCGTGGAAGGGGATGGGGACGGGCCGGGCGACGGCCGCGTCGAAGAGGGCCCGGCCGCCGCGGATCGAGCCGGTGAAGCCCGCCGCCGAGACGAGCGGGTGGCGGACGAGCCCGACGCCCGCGTCGAAGCCGTGGACGAGCACGACGACGTCCTCGGGGAGTCCGGTTTTGGCGGCGGCCCGGCGCAGCAGGGAGGCGCAGAGTTCGGAGGTGGCCGGGTGGTCGGGGTGGGCCTTGACGACCACGGGGCAGCCGGCCGCGAGGGCGCTCGCGGTGTCGCCGCCGGGGACGGAGAAGGCGAGCGGGAAGTTGCTCGCGGCGTAGACGGCGACGACGCCGAGCGGGATCTTCCAGCGGCGCAGGTCGGGCCGGGGCGGGGTGGCCGCGGGGTCGGGGAGGTCGATCCGGACGTCGAGGAACGAGCCGTCCTCGACGACCTCGGCGAAGGCCCGCAACTGGGCGGTGGTGCGGGCGAGTTCTCCGGTGAGGCGGACGGGGCCGAGGGCGGTCTCGGCGTCGGCCGCCTCGACGACGTGCTCGCCCGAGGCGTCGAGGAGGTCGGCGGCGGTACGGAGGAAGGCGGCCCGGACGGCGCGGTCGGCGAGGGCCTCGCGGGCGGCGTGCGCGGCCCGGACGGCGCGGTCGACCTCGTCGGATGTGGCCTCCACCGCAACCTGCTCGCGCGGCTTCCCCGTCCGGGGGTCCACACTCCACACTGGTTCTGCTGCCACCGCCACGCCCCTGTTCGCTATTCTGAACACAGTTCCCGTAGATGAACGCATCTGGACGGGACTCTATTGACGGCCCGGCCGTCTCCACAAGGGCCCGGTCCGGCCGGGCCGGCCGGTGGACGGCCGGACAACGGAAAAGGGGCGAGGGCCATGGCGACTGCCGACGCGGGTGGGGCACAGGTGAAGTCCGCCGTGCGGACCGTGGAGCTGCTCGAGTACTTCGCGGGGCGCCCCGGGATGCACTCGCTCGCCGCCGTCCAGGAGGCCGTCGGCTACCCCAAGTCCAGCCTGTACATGCTGCTGCGCACCCTGGTCGAGCTGGGCTGGGTGGAGACGGACGCGACGGGCACGCGGTACGGGATCGGGGTGCGGGCGCTGCTGGTCGGCACCTCGTACATCGACGGCGACGAGGTGGTGGCCGCCTCCCGGCCCACCCTCGACCGGCTCTCCGACGACACCACGGAGACCATCCACCTGGCGCGGCTCGACGGCACCAACGTGGTCTATCTGGCGACCCGTCAGTCCCAGCACTATCTGCGGCCGTTCACCCGGGTCGGGCGCCGGCTGCCGGCGCACTCGACCTCACTGGGCAAGGCGCTGCTCGCCACCCACAGCGACGAGCAGGTGCGCAAGCTGCTCCCGGAGACGCTCCCGGCGCTGACCGAGCACACGATCACCGACCGCGAGCAGCTCATCGAGGAGCTGCGCGTCATCCGCGAGCAGGGCTACTCCGTGGACCGCGAGGAGAACACCCTGGGGCTGCGCTGTTTCGGCGTCGCGATCCCGTACCGGACCCCGGCGCGGGACGCGATCAGCTGCTCGGTGCCGGTGGCGCGGCTCACCCCGGCCCACGAGCAGATGATCAAGGACGCGCTGTTCGACGCGCGGGACCGGCTGACGCTGGCGACCCGCCGCCTCTGAACCGCCGGGTCACGCGCGGTCGGCGAGGGCCTTCTGCCACACGGGGCTGTCGACGTAGTGGTTGTCGTACTGCTCCGAGGAGGCCTTGATCTCCTCGAAGCTCGCCTCGCCCCGCATGACGCGGCCGAGGAGGCGCAGGTAGTCGAAGCGGGCCATTCCCGGCGTGAAGACGAAGAGGACGTCGGCCTCGGCGCCGGGCGCCGCCGCGAAGGCGTGCGGGGTGTGCGGCGGGACGAGGAGGAAGTCGCCCTGCTCCAGGACGCTCAGCTCCTCGCCGACCAGGACCTGGAGCGAGCCGCCGAGCACGAAGAACATCTCCGAGGCCTTGGTGTGGAAGTGCGCCGGGGCGCCGACCGCGCCCTTCGCGAACGAGGAGCGGTAGCTGGTGAGCTGCCCGCCCGTGGTGTCGGAGTCGGCGAGGAGGGTCATCACGCTGCTCGGGTCGGCCGTGGTCTCGGCGGTGGCGGCGCGGGTGAGGAGCGGGGCGAAGGTCTCGATCTCGTTCATGATCACTACTTTAGAAGGTCATTGACCCGTCGGACAGGGGCAATTGATCATGAGAAACATGGGTCAATCCAGTCACGCGCGACGACCGGGAGGAGGGTTCCTCCCCCGTGCGGCGGAGGCGGTTCACCTCCCGGCAGGAGGTGGCGGACGGGGCCCCCACGGGAGCGTGGAGCCATGACACGCACCGCGTCCCCCCTCACCCCGGCACCCGCCGCCGGCCACCCCGCGAGCGCCGCCCGCCGGGCGCTGCGCACCCTCGCGATCCTCGCCTGCCTCCCGTACATCTCGCTCAAGATCGCCTGGGTGGCGGGCAGCGAGATCGGCATCCCGGCCGGGAGCGCGCTCCTGGAGCACCGGCAGCTGCTGGTGGTCGCCAACTCGGTCTCGGTCGTCGCCGACGTCCTCGTCGTCGTCCTGGCCCTGCTGCTCACCCAGGCCTGGGGCCGACGGTTCCCCGCCTGGCTGCTCGCCCTCCCCATGTGGGCGGCGACCGGACTGCTCACCCCGATCATGACCGGCTATCCGACGCAGCTCGCGGTCGCCCTCGTCACGGGCGACGAGAAGGCCGCCGCGCCCGCCGAACCCTTCCTGGACGACTGGGTCTTCGCCGTCGTCTACGGCGGTTTCATCCTCCAGGGCCTCGCGCTCGGCACCCTCTTCGCCCTGTACACCCGCGACCGCTGGGGCCACCTCTGGCGGGGCCGGCTCGGCGAGCTGCCCGCCCGCACGTCCGGGCCCGGCGCGCGGGCCCTCGCCGTGGCCGGGGCGGTGGTCGCCCTCGTGCCCGCCGCGCTCCACGTGCTGTGGGCGGCCGGCTCGACCACGGGCCTGTCCGCCCGGCGGATCGCCGAACGCGACTCCGACTTCTACGTCCTGGAGGCCCAGTGGGCCGCCTTCCTCGTCGCCGCCGTCGTCCTGACCCTGTTCCTGGTGCTGCGCCGGCCCGCCCGCCTCCGGGTCCGCACCACGCTCGCCCTGGCCTGGACCGCCTCGGGTGCCGTCGGCTGCTGGGGCGCCTACATGTCGCTCGTCGCCCTGCTGCCGGATCCGGATCCGACGAAGCGCATCCCCGGGCTCGTACAGCTGTCCTACGCTGGCGAGATGATCACCGGGTTCCTTCTCGCCGCGTGCGTGGCGCTGTTCCTGCGGCGGCGGAGCGCCGAGGCGTGAGACCGGCGCGGGCCCTGTTCGGGCAGCGGGCCAGGCTGCGCTGGCTCCATCTGATCCTGGGCGGCGCGCTGTTCATGCCCTTCTGGATGGTCGGCTCCCTGGCCGCGGGGCCGCTGCTCGGCGGCGGCGGCCTGTTCACCGGCGACCTCGGGGTGCAGTTCCTGGCGTACGCCGTGGGGCTGCCGCTCGCCGCGGTCGTCGCGCTCTTCCCACTGGCCCGGCCGATGTCGGTGGCGGCGGCGCGGGCGCTGTGCGGGGTGGACGCCGACCGGTTCGCGGACGGCCCGGCGCGCGGCCGGGAGGCCAGGGGCCGGACGGCCGCCTGGTTCACCCTGCACCTGGGCACCGGGGCGCTGATCAGCGGGGCGACGCTGGCACTGCCGCCGTTCGCGGTCGCGGTCATGGCGCTGCCGTTCTCGCCGGGTCTCCGCGCGTCCGAACTCGGCCGGTACTGGGGCCTCGACCGGGCCTGGGTCTGGGCGGCGCTGCCCGCGGGCCTCCTGATGCTGCTCGCGCTCGCCGCCGTCGCCGCCGCGACGGGCGCCCTGCTCGCCCGGCAGGCGCCCCGGCTGCTCGGGCCGAGCCCGGCGGACCGGCTCGCGGCGGCCGAGCGGCGCGCCGCCGAGGCAGAGTCCCGCAACCGGCTCGCCCGCGAACTGCACGACTCGGTCGGCCACGCCCTGAGCGCGGTCACCCTCCAGGCGGGGGCGGCCCGCCGGGTCCTGGACGGTGGCGCGGCCGACCTGGAGTTCGTACGGGAGGCGCTGACCGCGATCGAGGAGACCACCCGGCGCACCGTCGGCGAACTGGACTGGGTCCTCGGCCTGCTGAGGAACGACGGAACACCGGAGCAGGGCCCCGGGCCGGGGCTCGACGCCCTGGAGGCCCTGGCGCGGGGCGCCGGGCCGCGGGTGGCGCTGACGGTGGACGGCGCCCTGGGCTCCGTACCGGAGGCGCTGTCCCGGGAGGCGTACCGGATCGTCCAGGAAGGGCTGACGAACGCGGCCCGGCACGCGGGCGGCGCGCCCGTGACCGTACGGCTCGACGCCCGTACCGAGGAGTTGGAGATCACCATGGAGAACCCCCTGCCCGACCGTCCCGCGGTCACCCGGCCCGACGGCGGGCGCGGCCTGCGCGGGATCGCCGAGCGCGCCCGGCTGCTCGGCGGCACCGCCGGGGCGGGCCCGGCGGACGGCGTCTGGCGCCTCGCGGTCAGGATCCCGCGGTGAGCGCCCCGATCAGGGTCGTCCTCGCCGACGACGAGCGGATGGTCCGTACGGCCCTGCGGGTCATCCTGGACGCGGAGGACGGCCTGGAGGTCGTCGGCGAGGCGTCCACCGGCGCCGAGGCGGTGTCGGTGGTGCGGGCGGAGCGGCCGGACGTCGTCCTCATGGACGTGCGGATGCCGGAGATCGACGGGATCCGGGCGACCGAGCAGATCCTCGCCGGGATGGCGGAGCCGCCGCGGATCGTGGTGGTGACGACCTTCGAGAACGACGCGTACGTGTACGACGCGCTGCGGGTGGGCGCGGCGGGCTTCCTGCTGAAGCGGGCGGCGGCGGAGGAGCTGGTGAGCGCGGTCCGCCTGGTCGCGCGGAGCGACTCGCTGCTGTACCCGGCGGCGGTACGGGGTCTGGCCGCGGAGCACGCCCGCCGCCGGCCGCCGGTGGCGCCGCCCTGGGCGGGGCGGCTCACCGAGCGGGAGGCGGAGGTCCTGCGCCTGGTGGCGACGGGCCTCACGAACGCCGAGATCGCCGGCCGGATGGGCGTCGGCCCCGCCACGGTGAAGACGCACGTGGCGGCGGTCCTGGCGAAACTGGGCGCCCGCGACCGCACCCAGGCGGTGATCCTGGCGTACGAGTCGGGCTTCGTACGGACGGGCTGAGCAGCCTGTCCCCACCCACGAAGGCCGAGCCCCGGGCGAGGCCGGGGAGCCGCGGAGCCCCGGACGCGCGGTCCGGGCGCCGCTCGGCTCAGGAGCGCGTCGCGGTCGCGCAGCCGCCGTGGCCCTCGGCGATCGGGGCCGTGCGGTCGTACGGGTCGACCGTCCCGCCGCTCGGGCCGGCGTCCGCGCCTCCCCCGCCGAACTCCGGCCGGAAGGATCCGGTCGTCTCGTCGCAGCCGCCGTTCGTCATGTCGGTCTTGTACGACAGGAGGCTGAAGGTCCCCTTCTCGGTGATGACCTTCGCCGGATCGTCCCAGCTCACCACGGTCTCCCGCCGCACGATCACCCGCACGACCTCGTCGCCGCCGCCGGCCGGCGCGACCGGGTAGACGTACGTGACGTCGGCCGTCACCTCCAGGGCGCCGAGCCGCCCCTCGCGGTAGGAGAGGCGGCCGCGGGTCTTCACCACGTCCCCGGCCGGACGCGCCTGCGCGGGGTCGAAGCGGCTGAAGAGGAGCAGCGGGTCGTGGTCCGCGTCCGGGGTGCGCAGCGAGGTCGTCACGAAGGTCATGACGTCCTTCTGGTGCGGGTTCATCAGGGCGATCGCCTTCTCCGGGCGGGCGCCGCGCCGGACCGCCGGGTCCAGGTTGGAGGTGGCGAGGAAGTCGCGGGTCCGCGCGAGCGCCCGCTCCACCTCGGCCCTGCTCATCCAGCCGGTCGCCTTCGCGGCGGGCACGGTGATGCCGGCCGTGCCGTCCGCCCAGCGCGCCGCCGGGGAGCCCCGGAAGGGCTCGTCGAGGGTGGCCCGCCCGCCCGGCTCCGCGGGAGGCGCCTGCTCGGGCCTCGCCGACTCCTGTGCGAGGGGCGTCCCGTCCGCGTCGCCGCCGGACCAGCCGATGAAGCCGCCCGGGTCCACGGCCACGACCAGCAGGACCAGCGAGGCCACGAGCCCCGCCACGTACCAGCCCTTCCCCCGCCGGGGCCGCGCGGGCGTGTAGGCGCGCCAGGCCGTCGGCTCCGCGGGCCGGTCCCGGAGCCGTCCCGCGACCTCGCGGGCCCGCGCGGACGGCTCCTTCGGCGCGTCGGCCCCGCCCTCCGCGGAGGTCCTCAGGAACTCCGCCCACACCTCGTCCGGCACGGACGAACCGTCCTTCTCCCCACCCGTGGTCACGCCGACTCCTCGCCCCGTACGTCTCCGGCCCCTCCCCAGGGCCCTCCTGATGATGATCACACGGCGCGCCGACATGAAGGTTCGCTGAGAAACGGGCCACATCCGGAACGTCCGGCACCGCATCGTTCGTCCCCAGAAGTGCGATGAACAAGACGATCAGGCACACGTCGGTCTTCGTCCTGGTCCTGGTGCTCGCCCTCCTCGGGCGGGCCACCTGGGTGCAGGCATACGAAGGCAAGGCGCTCGCGGACGACTCGAAGAACCGGCGGAAGACCATCGCGCAGTACGCGCAGCCGCTCGGGAACATCGTCGTGGCCGGCTCGCCGGTCACCGGCTCGAAGAGGACGGAGGGATCGGATCTCGCGTACAAGCGCACCTACACGGACGGCGAGCTGTACGCGGCGGTCACCGGCTACAGCTCGCAGGCCTACGGCGCCACGCAGCTGGAGGGCATCTACTCCGGTGTCCTCGACGGCACCGACGACCGGCTGAAGAACCCCGTGGACGCCGTCACCCGCAAGCAGCAGGAGCCGGGCGCGGTCGTCACCACGATCGACCCGGACGTGCAGAAGGCCGCCTACGAGGCGCTCGGGAGCAAGAAGGGCGCGGCCGTCGCCGTCGACCCGGCCACCGGCCGGATCCTCGCCATGGTCTCCACCCCGTCCTACGACCCGTCGAAGATCTCCGGGACTAACGACGGGGACGTCTGGAAGGAGCTGACCACCGACGAGGACAAGCCGCTGGTGAACCGCGCGCTCCGGCAGCCGCTCCCGCCCGGCTCCACCTTCAAGCTGGTCGTCGCGGCCGCCGCCCTGGAGGACGGCCTGTACGGCTCCGTGGACACGGCGACGAAGAGCCCCGACCCGTACACGCTGCCGGGCACCCGGACCGTGCTGCGGAACGAGAACGCCTCCGCGCCCTGCGAGAACGCCACGATCCGCACCGCGCTCCAGTACTCCTGCAACAACGTCTTCGCCAAGATGGCCGCCGACCTGGGGCAGGACAAGGTGAGGGCGATGGCGGAGAAGTTCGGCTTCGACGACGCCGAGCTGGACGTCCCGGTCCGCGCCTACGCGAGCGTGTACCCCTCCGGCATGGACAAGGCGCAGACGGCGCTCACCGGCATCGGCCAGTTCGACGTGACCGCCACGCCGCTCCAGATGGCCATGGTGTCGGCCGCGATCGCCAACGACGGCCTGCTCGCCGCCCCGCACATGGTCGCGCAGGTCGTCGACTCCGACGGCGACCCGCTGACCTCGTTCGAGGACGGGGACACCGAGCGGGTCGTCTCCTCCTCGACGGCCGAGCAGCTGCGGAGCGCGATGGTGACCGTGGTGGAGAAGGGCACCGGCACCAACGCGGCCGTGGACGGCGCCGAGGTCGGCGGCAAGACCGGCACCGCGCAGCACGGCGAGAACAACAGCAAGACGCCCTACGCCTGGTTCACCTCGTATGCCAAGGACGCGTCGACCGGCAAGCAGGTCGCCGTCGCCGTGATGATCGAGGACTCGGGCGCGGCCCGCTCCGAGGTGAGCGGCAACGGCCTGGCGGCCCCGGTGGCGCAGAAGATGATGGAGGCGGCGCTGAAGTGACATGAGCCGGGGGCCGATTGGCCGCCGGGTCCCGTCACACGATATGCAGGGGGCACATCCCGGGATTCGTACATGTACTCGGATCGCGGGGTGTGCCCCTGCTCTTCGTCCCACGGAGGACCGCCGTGCGCCTGCCCCGTTCCCTGTCCGGCTGGACCATGGCGGTCTTCGGCGTGCTCGCCGCCGCCCTGGGGGTGGTGGGTCTGGTCGCCCCGGACGCCCTGCTGACCGTCATGGGCTTCGAGCCGGTGCCCGAGGGCGGGCGCGCGGACGGAGACCACACCCTGGTCTTCCTGACGGCCTCCTCGATGGCCGCGCTCAACATGGGCGTCTACTACGTCCTGGCCTCCCTCGCCGACTGGAAGCCCTTCTTCCGCTGGACGGTCCCCTTCCGGCTGCTCACCTGCGCCGTCTTCACCCTGGCGGTCGTCACCGGCCGCGCCCCGGCCGGCTTCGTCGGCGTGGGCCTGTGGGAGGGGCTCGGCGCGGTGGTGACGGGGCTCGCCCTGCGGTACGAGAAGCGGGCGGTGCCGGTCGGCACGCCGGCGGGATAGGGCATCCGACCGATCCGCTCGGGGCACCTCAGCCGACACTCTTTCGGCCATGCGTTGGTATCTGACAGGTGTCGTGGTGTCCGGATTCGGCACGACGGCCATGTGGCTGGTCTCCGGTGTCTGGGTCAAGTCCCTCACGGGCTCCGACAGTCTCGCGGCCCTGGCCGCCTTCGCCCTCTGGGCGCCCGTGCTGCTCGGGCCGCTGCTCGGCACGCTCGCCGACCGGGTGCGGCGCAGGCCGCTGCTCGTCGTCCTCAACCTGGCGATGGCGGGCCTGCTGCCGCTGCTGCTGTGGGTGGAGTCGGCGGACCGGGTGTGGCTGCTCTTCGCCGTCCTCGTGCTGTACGGGGCACAGGGCTCCGTCCACGACGCGGCCGAGCAGGCGCTCGTGGCGTCCGTGGTCGACGGGAAGCGGCTCGGCACGTTCAACGGGCTGCGGATGACGGCGAACGAGTCCATGAAGCTGATCGCCCCGCTGGTCGCGGCGGGCCTCTTCGCCGCGTACGGCGGCGGGCCCGTCGCCCTCCTCGACGCGGCGAGCTTCGCGGTCGCGGCGGCCGTGTTCGCCCTGATGCCGGTCCGGGAGGCGCGTCCCGCCCGGCCCGAGGCACGGAACTGGTGGCGGGAGACCGCCGAGGGCGTGCGCCTGCTGCGGGCCTCGCGGGTGCTGCGGCCGCTCGTGGCGACCGGTGCCTTCACGATGCTGCTCGCCGGGGTGAACGGCGCCGCGATCTACGCCGTGGTGGACCGGGGGCTCGGGCACTCCCCCGCGTACGCCGGGGTGCTCTACGCGGTCCAGGGCGTTGGCTCGGTCCTCGCGGGCCTGCTCACGGGCCCCCTGCTCCGCAGGATCCCGGAGCGGACCCTCGCCGCCGTCGGTCTCGCGCTGTTCGCTGCGGCGATGGGGGTACGGGGAGCGCTGCCGTACGAGGCGACAGCCCTGGCGGCGAGCGCGGTGATCGGCCTGGGGATGCCATGGGTCCTGGTCGCGGTGATGACGGCCGTCCAGCGGGAGGCCCCGGCGGAGGCGGTCGGGCGGGTGGCGGCGAGCGCGAACACCCTGGTCATGGCCCCGAACGCGCTGGCCATCGCGCTCGGTGCGGGCCTGGTCGCGGTGACCGACGTCCGCGTCCTCCTCCCCCTGCTGGCCACGACGGGCCTCGCCTGGGCGGGCACCCTCCTGACGGGCACGTACCGCCAGGGCCTCCTGGCACGGGCGAGCGGGACGCTGTAGCACCACGGGGCCCACGCCCCGGCCTGCAGGGGCCCACGCCCGCGCCCGGGTGGCGCCCGTCGCCCGCTGCCGTGCGGTGCCCGCCGCCCGCTGCCGTGTGAGCCCGCGCCCGGGTGGGCCGTCGCCCGCTGCCCGTGTGGGCAATCGTCCCGCTGGGCGGGACGGGTGGGCACACGGGACGGCGCCCTCTCGCGGCGCCTCCGCGTTCCGTGCCTGGACCCGCACCCCAGTGACGGCGCGCGGGGCGCGGGTCCGGGCGCTACAGCCTCTGGCGCCGGCAAGGGCGCCGTTCCGTTGTGCCCACCCGTTCCGCCCCTTGCGGAACGCCTGCCCACAACGGAGTGGGACGGGCACCGCCCCGGCGGAACGCACGCCCACAACGGGCGCGGGGACCTGCGGGCGGGGAGCATGGAGACAGGTGTGCGCTCGGCGGGAGGAGGGCAGGGTGACGGCCGGTTCCTTCCCGGGGACGGCGGGGCGGGTCGGTGTGCCCCTCGACGGCAAGGGGCTCCTCGACGTGCTCGGAGTCGCCGCCATCGTCGTCGACTCCCGCGGCCGGATCGTGCTGTGGAGCCCCCAGGCCGAGGCCCTCTTCGGCTTCCGCGCCGACGAGGCCCTCGGACAGTACGTGGCCCGGCTGATCGTCGGCGCGGACCACCGGCAGGAGGCGATGCGCCTCTTCGCCGAGGTGCTGGGGGGCGGCGCCGCGTGGGCGGGCACCTTTCCCGTACGGCACAAGGACGGATCCGTCCGGCGGATCGAGTTCCGCAACATGCGGCTCACCGACGACGTGGGTGACCTGTACGCCCTGGGCATCGCCGCCGACGGTGCCGCCGTCGAGCGGATCGAGACCGAGCTGGCGCTCTCCGACCGGCTGGTGTCCCAGTCGCCGATCGGCCTCGCCGTCCTCGACACCGATCTGCGCTACGTCCTGGTGAACCCCGCCCTGGAGCGGATCAACGGGCTCCCGGCGGCGGAGCACCTCGGGCGGCGGATCGGCGACATGCTCCCGCAGGTCGACACCGGGGCCCTGGAGGAGGCACTGCGCGCGGTGCTGGCGACCGGGACGCCGATCCTCGACCACTCCGTGGTGGGCCGGACCCCGGCGGATCCGGAGCACGAGCGCACCTGGTCGCTCTCCTTCTACCGTCTGGAGGGTCCCGACGGCCGGGTCCAGGGCGTCGCGGCCTCGGTGATCGACGTGACCGAGCGGCACCGGGCGGACGCGGACGCCGACCGGTCCCGGCGGCGGCTCGCGCTGATCGCGGACGCCTCGGCCCGGGTGGGCACCACCCTGGAGGTGGAGCGGACGGCGGACGAGCTGGCCTCGGTGGTGGTGCCGCAGCTCGCGGACATCGCCGCCGTCGACGTCCTCGACTCCGTCCTGGCGCTGCGCAGGCCCGGCGCGCCCGAGGAGGGTCCCGAGCTGTTCCGGGCGCTCGCTGTGAAGGCCGAGGGCCGCACGGAGGCCCTGCCCGCGGCGGACCCGCCCGGGGAGGTCGCGATGTACGGGGCGGACCGGCTCGTGACCCGCTGTGTGCACACCGGTCTGCCGGTCCTGGTGGAGCACGTGGGGCCCGGCGACCTGGCGCGGATCGCCCGGAGCCCGGAGGCGGCCGAGCTGCTCGCGCGGGCCGGGGTGCACTCGTACCTGGCGGTGCCGCTGATCGCGCGCGGCGAGGTGCTGGGCGCGCTCGACCTCAAGCGGGACCGCAACGCGCTGCCCTTCGACGGGGACGACGTCCTGCTCGCGACGGAGCTGGCGGCCCGCGCGGCCGTCAGCATCGACAACGCCCGCTGGTACCAGAGCGTGCGGAACTCGGCGGTGACGCTCCAGCGCAGTCTGCTGCCGGGGGCTCCCCCGGACCGGGCGGGCCTGGAGGTCGCCGCCCGGTATCAGCCGGCGCACGCGTCGAGCGAGGTGGGCGGGGACTGGTACGACGTGATCGCGCTGCCCGACGACAAGACGGCGCTGGTCGTCGGGGACGTGATGGGCAGCGGGATCGACGCGGCGGCGACGATGGGCCGGCTGCGGACGGCGACGTGCGCGTTCGCGGACCTCGACCTGTCCCCGGCCCAGGTGCTGCGGCATCTGGACCGGATCACGGCGGGCCTGGAGCACTACATCGCGACCTGTCTCTTCGCCGTGCACGACCCGGTGCGGCAGCGGTGCCGGATCGCGAACGCGGGCCATCTGCCGCCGGTGCGGGTCCCGGCGGACGGGCCGGCCGAGCTGGTGCGGCTCTCCACGGGCGTGCCGCTGGGGGTCGGCGGCGGGACCTTCCGGACCACCCGGGTGACCTTCCGGCCCGGGGACCTGCTGGTGCTCTACACGGACGGCCTGATCGAGACCCGTACGGATTCGATCGACGACCGGCTCGCCCTGCTCGTACGGCTCCTCGACGAGACGCGCGGACCCCTTGAGGAGACCTGCGACCGGCTCCTGCGGGCGCTGCGCCGGCCGGGCGCGCCGGACGACGTGGCCCTCCTCATCGCGCGGAGCACGGGATGACCCGGGGCCGTGGGCAGGGGCGGGAGAAGGACAGGGGGCGCGGTACGGGGCTGCGGAGCGTCGCCGGGCAGGTGTTCGCGCTGGAGGCGCTGATCGCGCTCCTGGTGATCGCGGCGGCCGTGTTCGTGACGTTCCATCAGGCGCGCAGCGACACCGAGCGGGACGCCAGCGTCCGCTCGCTCGCGGTCGCGGAGGCCTTCGCGCACGCGCCGGGCATCGACGCCGCGCTGACCTCGCCCGATCCGACGGCGGTGCTGCAGAGCCGGGCGGAGGCGACCAGGAAGGCGACGGGGGTGGACTTCATCGCGGTCCTGAGCCCCACGGGGGTGCGGTACACCGACTCGGAGCCGGCGTTGATCGGCCAGAAGGCGACCGGTGACCTCTCGCGGGCGGCCGTGAACGGGGAGGCGTTCACGGAGCTGTTCCACGGCGCGCCGAACGACGCGGTGCGGGCCGTGGTGCCGGTGCTCGACGCGCACGGCCGGGTCGTCGGCATGGTCACCAGCGGCATCGAGGTGGAGAGCATCTCGCACGCGGTGCAGGGGCGGCTGCCGCTGCTGGTCGGCGTGGCGGGCGGCGCGCTCGCGGCGGCCGTGGGCGGGGCGGCGCTGGTGAGCCGGCGGCTGCGGCGGCAGACGCACGGGCTCGGTCCGGCGGAGATGACCCGGATGAAGGAGCACCACGAGGCGGTGCTGCACGCGGTGCGGGAGGGCGTCCTGATCGTGGGCGCCGACCACCGGCTACTGCTCGCCAACGACGAGGCGCGCCGGCTGCTCGGCCTGACGGCGGACGCGGAGCGGCGGCACGTGTCGGAGCTCGGCCTCGATCCGCGGACGGTCGAGCTCCTGGAGTCGGGGCGGTCGGCGACGGACGTGGTGCACCCGGCGGGCGACCGGCTCCTCGCGGTGAGCGTACGGCCCACCCTGCCGCACGGCTCGGAGTCGGGGTGCGTGATGACGATGCGGGACACCACCGAGCTCGCGGCGGTGACCGGCCGGGCGGCGGTGGCGCGCGGCCGTCTGCAGCTGCTGTATGAGGCGGGGGTGCGGATCGGGACGACGCTGGAGGTCGTACGGACGGCGGAGGAGCTGGCGGAGGTGGCGGTCCCCCGGTTCGCGGACTTCGCGACGGTGGAGCTGCTCGAACCGGTGCTGCGGGGGGAGGAGCCCCGGCAGGCCGCGGACCCGTCCACGCCCACCGAGATGCGGCGGACGGCGCTGAGCGGGCTGCGGCCCGACCAGCCGCTCCAGCCGGTCGGGGACACCATCCGCTTCGACGTCTCCAGCACCCCGATGGCGACGGCCCTGCACGCGGGGCACGCGGTGGTGCAGGCGGAGCTGGCCGCGGCGGAGGGCTGGCGGGCGCAGGATCCGGAGGGCGCGGCGCAGGCCCTGGCGTACGGGATGCACTCGCTGCTCACGGTGCCGCTGCTGGCCCGCGGGGTGGTCCTGGGGATGGCCAACTTCTGGCGTGCGGACACCCCGGAGCCGTTCGGGGAGGAGGACCTGTCGTTCGCGGAGGAGCTGGCGGCGCGGGCGGCGGTCGCGATCGACAACGCGCGCCGGTTCACCCGGGAGCACGCGATGGCGGTGACCCTCCAGCGGAGCCTGCTGCCGCGGGTGCTGCCCGAGCAGAACGCGGTGGAGGTGGCGTACCGCTACCTCCCGGCGAAGGCCGGGGTGGGCGGCGACTGGTTCGACGTGATCGCGCTGCCGGGGGCGCGGGTGGCGTTGGTGGTGGGGGACGTGGTGGGGCACGGGCTGCACGCGGCGGCGACGATGGGGCGGCTGCGGACGGCGGTGCACAACTTCTCGACCCTGGACGTGCCGCCGGACGAGATCCTGGGCCATCTCGACGAGCTGACGGCGCGGATCGACGACCAGGAGTCCGAGGGGACGGACGGCGAGGGGCGGCGGCGGGACGAGGGCATCACGGGCGCGACCTGTCTGTACGCGATCTACGACCCTGCGTCCGGGAACTGCACGGTGGCGAGCGCGGGGCATCCGGGTCCGGCGCTCGTGGGTCCGGACGGGCGGGTCGAGTTCCCGGAGCTGGCGCCGGGGCTGCCGCTGGGTCTCGGCCTGGGCGACGCGCCGTTCGAGTCGACGGAGCTGGTGCTGCCGGAGGGCAGCAAGCTGGTCCTGTTCACCGACGGGCTCCTGGAGGACCCCGGGCGGGACCTGGACACGGGGCTCGGGCTGCTGCGTTCGACGCTCGCCCGGGCGGATCGGAACCCCGAGCAGACCTGCGCGGACGTGCTCGCGACGCTGCTGTCGCCGACCCCGCGCGACGACATCGCGCTGCTCGTGGCGCGGACCCGGCTGCTGGACCGGGAGCGGATCGCCGAGTGGGAGGTGCCCCGGGACCCGTCGGCGGTGTCGCCGGTGCGGAACGCGGCGGCGGCGAAGCTGTCGGAGTGGGGGCTCGACGGGCTCGCGTTCACGGCGGAGCTGATCCTCAGCGAGCTGATCACGAACGCGGTGCGGTACGGGGCGGATCCGGTGCGCGTACGCCTCCTCCACGACCGGACGCTGATCTGCGAGGTCTCGGACGGCAGCAGCACCTCGCCGCACCTGCGGCACGCAGCGGCGACGGACGAGGGCGGGCGCGGTCTCTATCTGGTCGCCCAGTACGCGGAGCGGTGGGGCACGCGGTACGCCCGGCGGGGCAAGACGATCTGGGCGGAGCTGCGGGTGAACGGTGACGGCTCCGAGCCGGTGGCGATGGTCGTACCGGACCTGGACGCACTGGAGGACCTGGCGTGGTGAGAGGGGCCCTGGCGCGGGGGGACCGGAGACACCTTCTGGTATACCAAATGGAGTCCCGTTCCCGTGACCCCGAGGAGACCCCGTGACCCCGCCGCCCCGCACAGCCACCCTGTTCCACGACGTCCGGCCCTTCGGCGGACCGGCCCGTGACCTGGTCGCCGTGGACGGACTGCTCGTCGACGGGGTCCCGGAGGGCGCCGTCGTCGAGCGGGTCGACGGCGGCGGCCGACTGGCGCTGCCGACCCTGGTCGACGCGCACATCCACCCCGACAAGACCTCCTGGGGCGAGCCCTGGCACAGCCGCGGGCCCGCGCACGGCATCGCCGAGTACGTCGCCGGTGACGTGGAGCTGGCCCGCGCCCTGCCGACCCCGGTGGCCGAGCGGGCGCTGCGGCTGATGACGCACGCCGCCACCCAGGGCACCCGGGCGATGCGCGCCCACGCGGACGTGGCCCCGGCCTACGGGCTCTCCGGCATCGAGGGGGTCGCCGAGGCGGCCCGGAAGCTCGCCGGGATCGTCGACGTGGAGCTCGTCGCCTTCCCGCAGCACGGGGTGGTCCGGACGCCGGGCGTGGCCGGGCTCCTGGCGGAGGCCGCCGCGAGCGGGCTCGTCACCCACATCGGCGGCATCGACCCGGCCGGCTTCGACGCGGACGGCGGCCACGGGGCCGACGGCGACCAGCTCGGGACGGTGTTCGGGCTCGCCGAGAAGCACGGGCTCGGGCTCGACATCCACCTCCACGACCGGGGCGAGCAGGGCCTCGCGCCGCTGCGGGACATCGCCGCCCGCACCCGCGCCCTCGGGCTCCAGGGGCGGGTGAGCGTGGCGCACGCCTTCGCGGTCGCCGGTCTCTCCGGCGCGGAGCTCGACGAGACGGCGGACCTGCTCGCGGAGGCGGGGGTCGCGCTCACCACGGTCGCGCTGTCCGTGACCACGATCCTGCCGTTCCGGCGGCTCGCCGAGCGCGGGGTGACGGTCGGCCTCGGCTCGGACGGGGTCCGGGACAGCTGGAGCCCCTTCGGGAACGCGGACATGCTGCACCGCGCCTGGCTCGCCGCCTGGGCCCTGGACGCGCGGCTCGACGAGGAGCTGGAGGGCTGTTTCCGGCTCGCCGCCGACGGGGGCGCGGAGCTGCTCGGCCTGGAGCGGGCCGACCTGCGGCCGGGCTCCCCCGCCGACTTCATGCTCGTCGACGGCGAGTGCCTGCCGCAGGCGGTGGTGGACCTGCCCCGCCGCGACCTGGTGGTCCGCGCGGGCCGCGTGGTGGCGCGGGACGGCCGCCTGGTGTGAGCCGTACGGGGGTGGGCGCCGCCCCACCCCCGTACGCGCGCGCTCAGTCCCGCTCCACGTCCACCGTCGTGAGCGAGGCGTACCGCCCGGGGTCCGTGCGCCGGATGCGCAGGGCCACGAGCAGGCCGGCCGCGAGGACCACGGGCAGCGGCACCAGGAGGGCCGTGTTCACGGCGCCGGTGCGGCCGGTGAGCAGGTCGAAGTGGACCACGGCGAGCACGGTGAGCAGGGCGAGGCCGGCGCAGGAGATCAGCGGCGCCCAGACGACCCGGGCGGCCGAGAGGCCCCTCCGGTCGCGCCGGAAGTAGGACCAGACGGCGAGCGCGGCGAGGGCCTGCATGCCCATGATGCCGAGGACGCCGACGCTGTTGGTCCACAGGAAGACCTCGCCGTACGGGTCGGCGGCGAGGAGCGCACCGGCGGCGACGACGGCGAGGTTGAAGCCGGTCTGGGCGACGACGGCGCCGCCGGGCGAGCCGTGCTTCCCGGAGACCGCGCCGAGGCGGCGGGGCAGCAGGCCCTCGCGGCCGAGGGCGTACAGGTACCGGGCTCCGGCGTTGTGGAAGGCGAGCGTGGCGGCGAAGGCGCTGACGACGATGAGCCCGTGCATGGCGTCCGCCAGCCAGGGTCCCGCGTACAGCTCGGCGGCCCGGAAGGTGAGTTCGGGGCCGTCGGCGGCGCGGGCCAGTTCCACGGCCTCGTCAGTGCCGAAGGCGCCCATGATCAGCCAGCAGCCGAGGGAGTAGAAGACGGCGAGGAAGCCGATCGCGATGAAGGTGGCCCGGGGGACGGTCCGGCGCGGTTCGCGGACCTCCTCGGCGAAGATCGCGGTGGCCTCGAAACCGGTGAAGGCGCCGATGACCAGGACGAACATGCCGGCGACGCCGCCGGCGGCGAGCGTGGAGGGGGCGAAGGAGGCGGTGTCGAGGGCGGCGGTGCCGCGCTCGCCGAGGATGCCGCCGTCCATGACGACGAGCGAGAGGACCTCCAGGACCAGGGCGATGCCGAGCACCTTGGCGCTGAGCGTGACCTTCAGCCAGCCGAGGACGCCGACGGCGAGGACGCAGAGCCCGGAGAGCAGCCACCAGGGCACGTCGGTGCCGGTGGCGTCGCGGATCGATCCGGCGGCGAAGTAGCCGAAGGCGGCGGCGACGCCGGGGGTGACGAGGTTGTACGAGACGACGGCGACGTAGGCGGTGCCGACGCCGAGGGTGCGGCCGAGGCCGCGGGCGACGTACGCGTAGAAGGCCCCGGCGTTGCGCACGTGCAGGCTCATCGCGGTGAACCCGGCGGCGAAGAGGGCGAGCAGGGCGCCGGAGACGAGGTAGGCGAGCGGGGCTCCGGGGCCGCCGATGCCGATGGCGAAGGGGGCGACGCCGGCGAGGACGGTGAGCGGCGCGGCGGCGGCCACCACGAAGAAGACGAGGTCGAAGGTGCCGATCCGGCCGGCGGCGAGCTTCCCCGCCGTCTCGGGGGCCTGCGGAGCCGTACGGGGGGTGGTGTCGGTGCTCACGCGGCTCCTCCGGCGGACGGGAGGAGCGCCGGCGGGACGAGCGCGGGGTAGGTGTCGTCGGCGAAGGGGCCGACGACCTGTCCGGCGTGCAACACGAGCAGGCGGCGGGGGTGTGCGGCGACGGCCTCGGGGACGGAGGCGGCGGCGACCGCGACGAGGTCGGCGCGGGCGCCGGGGGCGATGCCGTAGTCGGCGAGGCCGAGCGCGGCGGCGGCCTCGCCGGTGACGAGGGAGGCGGCGAGGGACAGCTCGGGGTCGGTCATGAGTCCGGTCCTGAGACCGATGATCGTGGCGCGTTCGAGCATGTCGGCGGTGCCGTAGGGCCACCAGGTGTCGCGGATGTTGTCGGAGCCCGCGAAGACCCGGACGCCGTGCTCGCGCAGCCGGAGGACGGGCGGTACGGAGCCGCTCGGGCCGTTGGTCATGATCGCGACCCCGGCGGCGGCGAGGGCCGTGCAGGTGCGGTCGAGTTCGGCGTCGTCGACGTCGCCGAGGGCGTAGGCGTGGCTGACGGCGACCTTGCCGCCGAGGCCGAGGGTGGCGGTGCGGGCGGCGATGTCCCGCAGCTGGGCGGTACCGGTCTCGCCGCCGTCGTGGAGGTGCAGGTCGATGCCCTTGCCGTGGCGCTCGGCGAGGCCGAAGACGGTGTCGAGCTGGCCGGCGGCGTCGCCGTCGAAGCCCACCGGGTCGAGGCCGCCGACGAGGTCGGCGCCGTCGGCGAGCGCGGCGTCGAGGAGTTCGGCGACGCCGGGCGCGGTGACGATCCCGGACTGCGGGAAGGCGACGAGCTGGATGCCGAGCCGGTCGCGGAACGCCTCGCGGACGCCGAGGAGGGCGTGCAGGTGGTCGAGGCCGGTGTCGGGGTCGACGTCGACGTGGGAGCGGACGTGTCCGGTGCCGAGGGAGACCATCCGGCGGGCGAGGGCGGCGGCCCGCTCGGCGACGGGCACCTCCTCGGTGCGGCGGGAGGCGCGCTCGGCGGCGATCTGCTCGCGCAGGGCGGTGGTGACCCGGTGCGGGCGCCAGGGGGCGCCGAGGAGGGTCTTGTCGAGGTGGGCGTGGCCGTCGACGAGGGCGGGCAGCAGCAGCGCGCCGCCGAGGTGGAGGGCGCCGGGCGGGGCGGGTCGGGCCGGGTCGTGCGCCTCGACGGCGCTCACCCGCCCGTCGTGGAGGTGGACGTCGGCGGTGCGGCCGTCGGGGAGGGCGGCGCCGAGGAGGGCGGTGGGCCCGGGCGGGGCGGAGGCCTCGCTCATGGTGTCTCCTTCGCGAAGTACGGACGGGTGGCGGGGGCGCGCGTCGGGATCCCCCTGGTGACCGCGGTGTGGCGCAAAGGTAATTGGTATACCGAATACCAGGCAATGCCTGGAGGGCCCTCAGTTCGGAACCCGCTCGCACCCGTCTGCGAAGATCGGGGAACCACCGCCGTCCCGCACTCCCCGCCGACTGGAGCCCCGCCGATGACCACCCCCCGCCCCGCCGGCCGCAGCACCGCCATCGGGGACACCCATCCGTCCCTGCGCGAGCGGGTGTACGTCGAGCTGCGCGAGCGGATCATCGAGGGCGACTACCCGGCGGGGCTGCGGCTCGTGGAGCGGGAGATCGCCGACGAGCTGCGGGTCTCCCGGGTGCCGGTGCGCGAGGCGATGCAGCGCCTGGAGTCGGAGGGCTTCCTCTCGGTGCAGCCGCGCCGGGGGTCGGTGGTGGCGGAGTTCGGCCCGGAGGACGCCGCGTACCTCTTCGACGTACGGGAGAACCTGGAGGGCCTGGCCGCGCGGCTCGCCGCCCGGCACGCGAGCGCCGAGCGGCTCCGGGACCTGGAGCGGCTCCTCGCGCGGGCGCGGAAGGCCGCGGAGTCGGGGCGGCTGCGCGAGGCGGTCTCGCTCAACGCCGACTTCCACCGCCGGATCGTCGAGTTCTCCGGGAACCCGCTCCTGGTGGACCTGATGGCCCCGCTCGACTCGCGGCTGCGCCGCCTCTTCCGGCTCACCTCGGCGCAGTCGGACGGCGAGCCGATGTGCGGGGCGCACGAGCGGCTCTTCGAGGCGCTGCGCGACCGCGACGAGGACGGCGCGGAGACCCTGGCCCGCGCCCACGTCGCCGACACCCGCACCTCGACCCTGCGTCTGCTGGCGGAGCTGCCTGAGACCGCCTGAGGCAGGTCGGGACAGCGGAGCCGGGCGGGACGTCCCGGACGCGCACCGGTCACCCGCTAGGGTGCCGGGATGGCAGACACGCGGGCGCACGGCGGTTACCGGACGGGCGGGCTGTGGGCCGTGGCGGGGGCCGCGTCCGGCGCTCTGCTGCTCGGTTCGGGGGTGGCCCTGTTCGGCATGCTCGAGTACGACGAGCAGTGCATGCAGGGGCTGGTCCGGGGCCCGGGCGAGCTGCTGCGGACCCGGAACCAGGCGTTCCCCCCGGCCACCGTCTGCGTCTTCGAGCGGGGCGAGGTCTCGTCCCTCGACGGCTGGAGCGTTCTCGGCCCGCTGCTCTGGATCGCTCTCGCGGTCCTGGTCGTCTGCCTGTTCGCGGCGCTGGTCGCGGAGTGGTTCGAGCCGCGCCCCGGCGGCCGCTGGGTGCGGCCGATGTCCCGGACCGAGAAGCTGAGCCGGACGAAGACGGCGTTCTTCGTGACCGGCTCCGTGTTCCTGCTGCTGTACGCGCTGGCCGGATGGAAGCTGCTCGCGGGCCCGTCGTCGGCCTGCGTCAGGGGCGGGGACTGGCGCTACCACCCGCCGACGACAATGGAGTACTCCTTCTTCCCGCCCCAGGCCACCTGCCGGTACGCGAGCGGTCTGACCTCGCGGCTCAACCCCGAGTGGGTCTCGGCCCTGACGGCGGAGGCGGCCGTCCCGGCGCTCGTCGCGGGGATCGGCTTCACGCTCGCCTGGCGACGCCGGCGCGAGGAGCGACGGACGGCGAACGGGGAGACCCCTGCGACGGCGGCTCCCCTGGACGCCCGCTAGCCGCTGCGACGGCGGCTCCCCTGGACGCCCGCTAACCGCTGCGCCGGCGACTTTCGCGGACGCTCGCCGGCCGCTGCTCCGGCGGCTTCCCCGGACGCCCGCTAGCCGGCCTCCCGCAGCGCCGTGCGGACGGCGTCCAGGTCGGCGTCCGAGGCCAGTCCCGCGTGGTAGAGGCGCAGTTCGGTCGCTCCCTCCTCGCGCGCCTGACCGGCGTCCCGGGCGAGCCGCCCGGGGGCGCCGCCCAGGCCGGCGACGATCGGGAGGTTGGCGGCGAGGACGCTCCCCGGGCGGGCGTGCGCCGCGAAGCCGGCGAGCTTCGGCGGCCGGGCGACGACGCCGTCCGCGAGGCCCAGGACATGCGCCGGGTCCGTGCCGGCGTCGGCGCCGCAGCGGTACGGGTCGGGGTCGGCGTGCAGCAGGACGCGGAAGCCCGGCGGAGCGGCGGCGCGCACGGCGGCGACGGCGGCCTCCTGGAAGGCGCGGGCGGTCCGTGCGCGCCAGGCGAGGGCCGGGGCCTCCAGGGCGCCGAGCCCGCCCGCCGGTCCCGCGCCGGTCCACACGGGCGCCAGGGCGGCGCGCACGGCGGCGGCCAGTTCGTCGGGGTCGGCGCCCTCGCCCCCGTACCCCTCGCGGCAGGAGGGGCAGAAGCAGAGCGACATCAGGAGCTGTTCGCGCTCTCCCAGGGCGATCCCGGCGGTCTTGTCGTGGGCGTGCAGGTGGGCGAGGCCGTACCAGCCGCAGGACTCCAGCTCGGTGCCGGCCGCGCCGGGCCGGACGGCGGCCTCGGCGGCGAGGGCGACGAGGAGCGCGCGGACCTCGGGACGGGCGATGCAGGGGGCCCACGGGTAGCGGTCGCCGTGGGCGTTGACGACGGAGGTCTCGGGATGCTCGGCGCCGAGGCGGGAGTTGTGCGCGAGGACGACCCAGCTGTGCACCTCCAGGCCGATGGCGGCGAGGGCCTCGGCGGCCCGCCCGTAGGCGTCGCCGAGGGCCCACTCCCCCGCCGGGTACGGGCGGAGCCCGCGGCCCGCCCAGCGGCCGGGGTCCGGCGGGTAGAGCACGGCGGCGTGTCCGGCCGTGACGATCCGGCGGGCCGGGTGACGGGGGGTCAGCGCGCGGGTGGAGTGGTAGGCGGCGGCGAGGGTGACCTGGGCGAGGCCGAGTCCGGCGAGCAGCCCGGGGGCGGCGGGATCGCCGTCGACGTCCCAGGGGTAGAGGAAGGCTCCCGCGCGCGTGCCCCCGGCCGTCACGCCCCGGTCCCCGCGAGGAGGGCGCGGCCGCGCGCGACGAGGCGCATCAGCGCGTCGACGTGCTCGGGGGCGGGTTCGCTGAGCGGGGGCCGCACCTCGCCGACGTCGAGGCCCCCCCTGCGGACGGCCGCCTTGACGAGCGAGACGGCGTATCCCCTGCCCTGGGCGCGGAGTTCGACGAGGGGCCGGTAGAAGCCGTCGACGAGCAGGTCCACGGTGGCGTCGTCACCGGAGGCGAGGGCGCGGTGGTAGGCGAGGGCGAGGTCGGGGGCGAAGCAGAAGACGGCGGAGGAGTAGAGGGTGACGCCGATGCCCCGGTAGGCGGCCCCGGTGAGTTCGGCGGTCGGCAGGCCGTTGAAGTACAGCAGGTCGAGTCCCTCGGTGCGGACGGCGCTGACGATCCGCTGCATGAGGCCGAGGTCGCCGAGGCCGTCCTTGAGGCCGATGACGCCGTCGGTGCGGGCGAGGGCGACGGCGGTGCCGGGGGTGAGGACCGCGTTGTCCCGCTGGTAGACGATGACGTCGAGCGAGGTGGCGGCGGCGAGTTCGGTGTAGTGGCGGAGCAGCCCGGCCTGGTCGGCGACGACGAGGTAGGGGGGCATGGCGAGGAGCCCGTCGGCGCCCGCCTCCTCGGCGAGGCGCGCGTACCGGATCGCGAGGGCGGTGCCGTAGCCGGCGCCGGCGACGACGGGGACGCGGCCGGCGGTCTCCTCGACGGCGGCGGCGACGCAGTCGCGGAACTCCTCGGGGGTGAGGGCGTGGAACTCACCCGTGCCGCAGCAGGCGAAGACGGCCCCGGCGCCCGCCTCGACCCCGGCGCGGACGTGGGCGCGGAAGGCGTCGAGGTCGACGGAGCCGTCGGGGGCGAAGGCGGTGACGGGGAAGAACAGCAGGCCGTCGAGCCGGCCGGCGAGCGGGGCGGTGGTCACGGGTGCTCCCAGGAGAATCCGTCGTGCACAGTCATGATTTTCATCCATATGCATGAACGCTGACCTCACGCACGCTAGAGCAGCGCCGATCGGCCGGTCAAGGCGATTGCACACCTCCATAAAGGTTCTTGACGCTCCGTCGGAGCCCTCCCTAGCGTGTCCACGGTTGTGAATCGCACTCATGTGCATGGCACTCGACGGAGGAGACCCGCTCCATGTCCGCACCCCGCACCGTCCTGCTCACCGGCGCCGCCGGGGGCGTCGGCACGCTGATGCGGGAGCTGCTGCCCCCGTACGGCTACGCGCTCCGCCTCCTGGACGCCGCCCCCGTGCCCGGGGCACCGGACGCGATCGTCGCCGACCTCGCGGACCGCGCGGCGCTGCGCGAGGCGGTCCGGGGCGTCGACGCGGTCGTGCACCTGGCGGGCATCTCCCTGGAGGCCGACTTCGAGAAGATCCTGGCCGCCAACATCGCCGGCACCCACCACCTCTACGAGGCCGCCCGCGAGGAGGGCGTCCGGCGCGTGGTCTTCGCCTCCAGCAACCACGCCGTCGGCTTCACCCGGCGCCCGCGCGAGGGCGAGGACCCGATCCCGGTCGGCACCCCGCACCGGCCCGACACCTTCTACGGCCTCTCCAAGTGCTTCGGCGAGGACCTGGCCCAGCTCTACTGGGACCTGCACGGGATCGAGACGGTCTCCCTCCGCATCGGCTCCTGCTTCCCGGAGCCCACCTCGGTACGGATGCTCTCGCTGTGGCTCAGCCCCGCCGACTGCGCCCGGCTCCTGCACGCCGCGCTCGGCGCCGAGGACGTGGCCCACACCGTCGTGTACGGCTCGTCCGCAAACACGCGCGCGTACTGGGACCTCTCCGCGGCCAGGGCGCTCGGCTACGCGCCGCGGGACGACTCGGAGCCGTACGCGGAGAAGCTGATCGCCGAGCAGGGCCTCCCGCCCGAGGGCAGCCCCGACGACCTCTACCTCGGCGGCCGGTTCTGCGTGGACCCGCCCCGCTGGCCGCACTGACCCGGCCCCCGGCCCACACCCGCCCGCCGGACCGCAGCGACTCAGGAGACACCCCGCGCCCCGTCCACTCGCCCTCGTCACCGGCGTCGGCCGCACCGTCGGCTCGCGGGAGCTCGCGCATCTCGGGGTCACGGCCAACGCCGTCACCCCGGGCCACCGGCTGGATGACGGCGGGGCTCCGGCAGGAGATGGTCCGGCAGACCCCACTCAGCCGCCTCGGCACGCTTCGGGACACCGCGCACCTGGTGGACTTCCTCTGCCCCCCCGAGGGCCAGTGGGTCAACGGGCAGCTGCTGATGAGCAACGGAGGGCTGGCGTGAGCAGCGGGGGTTACGCAGGACCCGGCCGGACTGATACGGGGGAGCCGGCCGGGGCCCGGGTCGCAGTGCGCGCCTCGGCGCACCTGACCAGCTCACCGTAGGCGCGGCCGAAGATCATCGCGAGCCGCGGAACGCGGCAGCTGTCCGGATTGCGCGGTGGGTTGGCGCAAAGAAGCACGTGCCCACCCGTGAACGCGCCCCGTCACCCCGTCAGGGCCCCGGCGCCCCGGTCAGGGCCCCGATCGCCCCGTCAGGGCCCCGTCGCCCCGGTCAGGGCCCCGTCACCCCGTCAGAGCCCCCGTCACCCCGCCGGAGGCCGGGGCGGCCGTGCCGACACCCCCGGCGGCCGTCAGCGGCCCGACCGGAGCGTGCGGGACGGCGACTCGCCGAACCGCTCCCGGTAGCGGGCCGCGAACCGGCCCTGGTGGGCGAAGCCCCAGCGCCAGGCCACCTCGCTCACGCTGACCTCGTCCGGCGCGGCCGCCCGCAGCTCCTCGCGGACCCGGTCCAGCCGGACCTCCCGCACGTACGCCATCGGCGACATCCCCACGTACTCCCGGAAGGACTCCTGGAGGCGGCGCACGCTCACCCGGGCCAGGGCGGCGAGCTCGGTGGTCGTGAACGGGTGCTCCGGGCGCTCCCGCACCGCGTCCATCGCGCGCTTGACGGGGGCCGGGCGCCGCACCTCACCCGGGTGCGCGAGCGCCTCGCGCCAGGGGTGCTCGGCGGCAAGGAGGAGTCCGTTCAGGAGCGCCTCCTGGAGCGGTCTGGCGACCAGCTCGTGCGTGGCGAGGCCCTCACCGGCCAGGGCCTCGGCGGCGACCTGGCGGGCGAAGCGCACCCAGCTCAGGCCCGGGCCGCGCGTGATGTCCAGACGGGGCGCGAAGACGAGCGGGCCGCGCGGCGGCCGTCCCGTCAGTTGTTCGAGGCGGTCGCGCAGCTCGGCCGCCCCGACCTTCACCGACAGGGTCCGGCAGTCCCCGCTCCAGCGGTCGAGGAAGGTGTCCCCGGCCGGGTCGAGGAGCAGCGCCTCCGCGGGCGTCGCGACGATCCGGGAGCCGCTGCCCTGGCGCATCTCCATCGTCCCGCTCAGTGGCGCGTTCAGGTGGTACGCGCCGAGCTCCCCGAAGCTCATCCGCACGTCGGCGCCGCAGCTGAGGTCGCCGATGACCAGCGGCCCGAGCGCCACGGTGTCGAAGCGGGCCGCGAAGGGGCGCCGCTCCCGGTCGACGACGGCCATGCGGTTCGCGTAGTAGCGCGCGTCGAGCTCCACGCGCGCCTCGTCCACGTCGCCCGTCCGGAACGAGCTCCCGCCCACAGCACCCGCGCCGCGCGCGGCCCCCACACTCCCCATGGACCGAAAGAATATTCATATGACGGATCTGACCGGGAACGGCAGGATGCGCGGCATGCCACGACCCGAGGGATTCACCTACGAACAGCGCCGTGACGGCTCCGTCGTCCTCACCCACCGGGGCCGCGCCGCGGGCGTGCTGCGCGGCGGGCGCGCCGCGAAGTTCCTGGCCGAGGTGGAGACGGGCGACGCCCAGCTGGTCATGGCCCGCTGGACGGGCGCGTACCGCTTCGGCAACGAACGCCAGGCCAGGGACCACCCGCGTAACCGGACCGGCCGAACCGGGCGCGGGTAAGGGAACGGCAAAGGGACCCGGATCGTTAGCCCTGGCATGACCGCTATGACCCCCGGCTCGAACATCCCTCTCACCGCCGCGCGCGTGGCGGTGGACGTGGCCGCCCCCGTGCGGCTCGACGTCTCGGGCCTGCTGCTCGGCGCCAACGGCAAGGTCCGCTCGGACGACGACTTCATCTTCTACAACCAGCCGGCCGGGCCCGGTGTCACCTACCGCTCCGGCGGCGGGACCGCGCCCGACGCGATCCAGGTGGACACCGGCGCCCTCCCCGCCGGCATCGAGAGGATCGTCGTCACCGCGAGCCCGGACGCCCCGGGCCAGACCTTCCAGGGCATCGAGCCCACGGCCACCATCCGGAACGCGGACGACGGCACCGTGATCGCCACGTTCACACCGCCGCAGCTGGCCACGGAGACGGCACTGGTGGTCGTCGAGATCTACCTGCGCAACGGCGCGTGGAAGGCCCGTGCGGTCGGTCAGGGGTACGCGAACGGGCTCGCCGGCATCGCGACCGACTTCGGCGTCTCGGTGGACGACGAGCCCGCCGCCGCCCAGGCCCCGGCACCCGTCGCCCCGGCCCCGGCCGCTCCGGCCCCCGTCGCCCCGCCGGTGCCGCCCGCGCCGCCCGCCGCCCCCGTGGACCCGCGCGTCGCCGCCCCGGCCCCGCCGGCCGCGCCCCCGGCAGCCGCCCCCGTCTCCACCGGCAAGATCAACCTCGACAAGGGCCGGGTCAGCCTCCAGAAGAACCAGACGGTGTCCCTGGTCAAGGGCGGCCGGCCGCTGCTCTCCCAGGTGAAGATGGGCCTCGGCTGGGAGCCCGCGTACCGGGGCAAGGACATCGACCTGGACGCCTCCGTCATCGCGTACGGCCCCCAGCGCAACCACCTGGACAGCTGCTACTTCGGCAAGCTGACCATCCTCGGCGGCTCGGTCAAGCACTCCGGCGACAACCTCACCGGCGAGGGCGCGGGCGACGACGAGGTCATCACGGTCGACCTCGGCCGGCTCCCGGCCGACGCCACCGGCCTGGTCTTCACCGTCAACTCCTTCTCCGGTCAGAAGTTCACCGAGGTCGCCAAGGCCTACTGCCGGCTGATCGACGCGGCGACGGGCGAAGAGCTGGTCCGCTTCGACCTCACCACCGCCGAGCCGCAGACCGGCGTGATGATGGCCAAGCTGATCAAGCAGTTCTCCGGCGAGTGGGAGATGACGGCCATGGGCGAGTTCGTGAAGTCGCGGACCGTCCGGGGCATGGTGAAGCCGGCCGCCCAGGCGCTGTAGGAGCGAGGCACCGGCGCTGAGGGTCCCGCCCGGGTCCCGGGCGGGGCCCGGCGGGCCTCAGAACAGCGCGCTGTAGGCGTTGAGGGCGGGCTGGCCGCCGAGGTGGGCGTAGAGCACGGTCGAGTCCCGGCCGATCTCCCCCCGGTCCACCAGGTCGACCAGTCCCGCCATCGACTTCCCCTCGTAGACGGGGTCGGTGACCATGCCCTCGGTGCGGGCGGCGAGCCGCATCGCGTCGAGGGTGGTCTCGTCCGGGACGCCGTACACCCCGGCGTGATAGCGCTCGTCCAGCTCCACGTCGGCCGCCGTCACCTCGCGCTCGACGCCGATGAGGGCGGCGGTGTCCCGGGCGATCCGGGTGATCTGCTCGTGCGTCGGCACGGGCTTCGCGGAGGCGTCGATCCCGATGACCCGGCGGGCCGGGCCGCCCTCCTCGGCGAGCGCGGCGAAGCCCGCGACCATGCCGGCCTGGGTGGAGCCGGTCACCGAGCAGACGACGACCGTGTCGAAGAAGACGCCGAGCTCGCGCTCCTGCTCGGCCACCTCGTACGCCCAGTTCGCGAAGCCGAGGCCGCCGAGCCGGTGGTCGGAGGCGCCCGCCGGGATCGCGTACGGCTTCCCGCCGCCCTCCTCGACCTCCCGCAGGGCCTGCTCCCAGCTCTCCTTGAAGCCGATGCCGAACCCGGCCTTCACCAGGCGCACGTCGGCGCCCGCGAGGCGGCTGATCAGGATGTTGCCGACCTTGTCGTAGACGGAGTCGGGCCAGTCGACCCAGCTCTCCTGCACGAGGACGCACCTGAGGCCGGCGCGGGCGGCGACGGCCGCGACCTGGCGGGTGTGGTTGGACTGGACCCCGCCGATGGAGACGAGGGTGTCGCAGCCCTGGGCGAGGGCGTCGGCGACCAAATACTCCAGCTTGCGGGTCTTGTTCCCGCCGTAGGCGACACCCGAGTTGCAGTCCTCGCGCTTGGCCCAGAGGGTGGCGCCGCCGAGGTGGTGGGTGAGCCGTTCCAGCGGGTGGACCGGGGAGGGCCCGAAGAGGAGCGGGTAGCGGTCGAAGTCGGTGATCGGCATGGCGGCTCCCGGTGGGTGGCGACGGCTGGAGGTCCTGGACGCGCTACGGCCGCTCGGGAGGATCGACGGGTGCCGGGATGCCGGTGACCTCGGCCACCTCGATCGCGTCGTCCGCCAGTTGTTCGAGGGCGGCCCAGATCTCCGTGGTGACCCGCACCGCCTCCTCCGCGTCCCCCGCCGCGCACGCCTCGATGAGCCGGGCGTGCAGCTCGGCCGATCCGCAGCTCCCGGCGTCGCCGAAGAGACGCCGCTCGACACGGCGGATCAGCGGGGTGTACCGCGCGATGGTGGCGGCTGCGGCGTGGTTGCCGCTGGCGACGACGAGGACCTGGTGGAGCTCGTCGTCGGCGTCCAGGGCGGCCTCCACGTCGGAGGCGCGGACGGCGGCGGCGAAGCGCTCGTTGGCCTCGCGCATGGTCCGGATGCCCTCGGGGCCGAGCAGCGGCACGCCGGTCCTGGCGGCGAGCTCGTGCATCACCCGCACCACCGAGGCGGCGTCCCGGACGACCCGGCTGACCGGCCGGGTCACCCGGGTGTAGCTCTGCGGCTTGGACTCGACGAGCCCCTCGTCGCCGAGCCGGGCCAGGGCCTCGCGCACGGGTGCGCGCGAGAGCCCGAGCCGGTCGGCGAGATCGGCGTCCTTCAGCGAGGCGCCGGGGGCGAGGTCGCCGCGCACGATGGCCTCGCGCAGCGCCTCGTAGGCCCGGTCACGCAGCAGGGTCCGGCCCACGGGCCGCAGTGCGTCCATGGACTGACATGTTAGATGTCAGTCCATGGACTGACCAGAGATCAGTTTCGGCCTCAACTGTCTCAGCGTCGGGGCTGGCGGCGCCAGGGGCCGGTGATCGCCACCATGATGCCCGGGTCCTGGATGTTGGCGAACAGCGTGTCGCCGTCGGGCGAGAAGACGACGCCGGTGAACTCGCTGCCGTTGAGGTCGTTGCGGGCGATCGGGTAGGTGCGGCCCGAGTCGGTCGCGCCGAAGAGGTGCTGGACGCCCTCGCCGTCCTCGGCGATGACGAGCCCGCCGTACGGGGAGACGGTGATGTTGTCGGGGCCGTCGAAGGCGCCGTCCTCGTCCGGGGCCGCGTTCACCCCGAGGAGCACCTTGAGGGTGAGGGTGCGGCGCTTGGGGTCGTAGAACCAGACCTGGCCGTCGTGCGCGGTGCCGGGGCTCTCCTCGCGCGCGTAGGAGGAGACGACGTAGGCGCCGCCGTCGGCCCACCACATGCCCTCCAGCTTGCGGGCGCGGGTGACCTGGCCGGCCGTGAACTGCTTGCGGACGGGGGTGGTGCGGGCGTCACGGTCGGGGACGTCGACCCAGTCGACGCCGTAGACGGTGCCGATCCGGGTGGCGCGGGACAGGTCGTCCACGAACCGGCCCGAGGCGTCGATGCACTTGAAGGCCTGGAGCACGCCGGCGTCGTCGGCGAGGGTACGGAGCTTTCCGCGGCCGTGCTCGAAGCCCTGCGGCGGCACCCAGCGGAAGAGCAGCCCGTTGGGGCCGGACGCGTCCTCGGTGAGGTAGGCGTGGCCGTGCCTGGGGTCGATGACGACGGCCTCGTGGGCGTAGCGCCCGAAGGCCTTGACCGGCTTCGGGGCGAGGTTGGCGCGGCGGTCGCGCGGGTCGACCTCGAAGATGTAGCCGTGGTCCTTGGTCATGCCGTTCTTGCCGGCCAGGTCCTCGGTCTCCTCGCCGGTCAGCCAGGTGCCCCAGGCGGTGCGGCCGCCCGCGCAGTTGGTGGAGGTGCCGGCGATGCCGACCCACTCGGCGACGCTGCCGTCGCGGTGCACCTCGACGACGGTGCAGCCGCCGGCCGCGGCCGGGTCGTAGACGAGGCCCTCGGTGAGCGGGACGGGGTGGGGCCAGGAGGCGCGGGGGCCCTTGAGCTCGTGGTTGTTGACGAGGTACGTGGTGCCGCGCGGGCCGGCGAAGGCGGCGGTGCCGTCGTGGTTGGAGGGGGTGAACTCGCCGGACTCCAGGCGGGTCACGCCGCTGTGGGTGACGACGCGGTACGAGAAGCCCTCGGGGAGGGCGAGCATCCCGTCGGGGTCGGCGACCAGCGGGCCGTACCCGAGCGCGTGCCCGTGGTGGTGACCGTGGCCGTGCCCGGCCCCGTACGCCTCCGGCTCGTCGGAGGCGAGCGCCTCGGGCGCGGTGGCGAGAGCCCCGACGACACCGGTGAGGGCGAGGCCCGCACCGGCGACGGCGGACTGCTTGGTGAACTCTCTGCGGTTGAGCGGCATGGTGGTGGGGTCTCCCTGTGGTGGCCGGATCTCGCGGGCCACCCTCCCGCGCCTCCGAGAACACCGCCTGAACACCACGGGAACACCACCGGGCTTCCCCCCACGTGACCGCACGGCGAGCGTCCCTGCGCGCCGGGCCCACAGCCCCTGCGCGCCGGGCCCACAGCCGCCGGGGCCCGGGGCCGGGCGGCGTGCCGCCCGGCATCGCGCAGGCCCGACGCCCCGGTCAGGGCCGACGCCCCGGTCAGAGCCGACGCCCCGCGCGGGCGTCAGGCGCTCGGCGAGCCCGTGCGGGAGCGGGCCTTGAAGGCCGACTTGCGGGCCTCCTTCGCCGTCGCCTTGTCCCGGTGCAGGCGGCCCATCGCCTCCAGGACCTCCGCCGTCGCCGGGTGCTCCACCCGCCAGGCCGCCTCGAAGAAGCCGCTGTGGCGGCCGGTCAGACCCTCGATCAGCTCCTGGAGCTCCTGCAGGTCGCCGTCCGAGTCGAGCTGGGCCGCGATCGTGTCGATCGCCAGCCAGAAGATCATCGACTCCGGCGGCGCGGGCACGTCCGCCGCGCCGCGCTCGGCGAGCCAGACCCGGGCGAGGCCGCCGAGCTCGGCGTCGTCGAGGACCTCGCGGACGGCGGGCTCCGCATCGGCGCCCACGAGGGAGAGCGTCTGCTGGCAGTGGAGGCGGCGGAGCGGGGAGCCCGCGTCGGCGCCCCGCGCGGCGTGCAGCAGCTCGCGCGCCGCGCCGAGCGCGTCCCGGCCGGCCAGCCACGCGGCGGTCTCCTCGCGGGCCGCGGCCTCCGGGTAGCCGGCGATCCCGTCGAGGAGCGCGTCGGCGCCCTTGTCCGTCAGGTCGCCGACGGCGGGCGCGTCCACGCCGGCCTCCAGCATCCGGGCCCGGATGCCGTAGAGGCCGAGCGGGGTGAGCCGGACCATGCCGTAGCGGGTGACGTCCTCGTCGTCGACGGGCGGCTCGGGCTCCTCGCCCTCCTCGGCCATCAGGGCCTCGTCGACGGGCTGGTACTCGACGAGCCCGATCGGTTCGAGCAGCCGGAACTGCTCGTCGAGCCGCATCATCGCGTCCGAGACCTGCTCCAGGACGTCGTCGGTGGGCTCGCCCATGTCGTCGGGGACCACCATCGACGCGGCGAGCGCGGGCAGCGGCACGGGGCCCTCGCCGGCGCCGCCCTCGCTGACGGTCAGCAGGTAGAGGTTGCCGAGGACGCCCTCCAGGAACTCGGCCTCCGCCTCGGGGTCCCAGTCGAGCGCCTCGAAGTCGATCTCGCCGTCCTCGCCGACGATCGCGTCGAGGTCGTCGAGGACGGGGGCGACGGCGTCGGCGAAGACGGCGTCGAAGCCGTCCAGCCAGAGCCCGAGGACGTCCTGCGGCGAACCGCCCGTGACCAGCGCGAGGTTCTCGCCGGGACCGGCCCGCCCGGGGACGTCGGCGTCCTCGCGCTCCTCCCCGTCCTCGACGGCGACGAGACCGGTGTCGACGGCGAGCCGCCAGGCGTCGCCGGCCCAGGTCTCGCCGTCCTCGTCGTCGGCGAGGCCCAGGACCTCGGCGGCCTCGGGGAGTTGCTCGTCGACGAGCTCGCCGCCCGCGTCGACCCGGGTCGCGGGCCCGGCCCAGCGGGCGAGCCGGACGGCCTGGGCGAGGAGGGGGGCGGCCAGGGCGTCCCGCGCCAGCTCCGCGTCCGCACGCAGCCGAACGGGGGGAAGGGTGGGGTGCTCCGCTGACATCTGGGGGGTCTCCTCGACGCGTGCGTGGGTGATGGTGAAGGGGCTCGGAGAGCGGTCCTCAGCGTAGACGCATCCGGACCCCCGTCCGTCGGTTCACGGATCCGTCAGCCTTCGTACACCCGTCGACTCTTGACAAGTCCACCGCTCTCGCAAGAGATTGACGCGCGTAGATTCATCTGCCGTTCCTCCAAGCACCCTCCGGAGCCTTTGATGTCTTCGTCCATACCGAGATTCGCGGCCGTCTCCGCCGTCGTCGCCTCCGCCCTCGCCGCCGGCCTGCTCGCGGGTTCGTCGAGCGCCGTCGCGGAGGACGCCGCCGGCGTCCGTATCCACGACATCCAGGGCACGACGCGCGTCTCCCCCCTCGTCGGCAAGCAGGTCACCGGCGTCACGGGCATCGTGACCGGCGTCCGCACCTACGGTTCGCGCGGCTTCTGGATCCAGGACCCGGAGGCGGACGCGAACCCGGCCACCAGCGAGGGCGTCTTCGTCTTCACCAGCTCGGTCCCGACCGTCGCCGTGGGCGACGCGGTCAGCCTGAACGGCACGGTCACCGAGTACGTCCCCGGCGGCCTGACCTCCGGCAACCAGTCGCTGACCCAGATCTCGAAGCCCGTGGTCACCGTGGTGTCGAAGGGCAACCCGGTCCCGGCCCCGGTGACGATCTCGGCGTGGTCGGTCCCCGACGAGTACGCCCCCGAGGGCGACCCGGCCGCGGGCGGCTCGATCAACGGCCTGACCCTGGACCCCGAGACGTACGCCCTGGACCACTACGAGTCCCTGGAGGGCATGAACGTCGCGATCGGCTCCTCGCGGGTGGTCGGCGCCACCGACCCGTACGCGGAGCTCTGGGTGACGGTGAAGCCGTGGGAGAACCGCAACCTGCGCGGCGGCACGGTCTACGGCTCGTACGAGTCCCAGAACACGGGCCGGCTCCAGATCCAGTCGCTGACCCCGCTGGCCCAGCAGCCGTTCCCCAAGGCGAACGTGGGCGACCGGCTGACCGGCGCCACCGAGGGCCCGCTCGACTTCAACCAGTTCGGCGGCTACACCCTGACCGCCCGTACCCTCGGCACGGTCGTCGACAACGGCCTGGAGCGCGAGACCACGGACAAGCAGCACAAGAACGAGCTGGCCGTCGCGACGTACAACGTCGAGAACCTCGACCCGACGGACCCGCAGGAGAAGTTCGACGCGCTCGCGAAGGCGGTCGTGGAGAACCTCGCCTCGCCCGACATCGTCGCCCTGGAGGAGATCCAGGACAACAACGGCGCCAAGAACGACGGCACGGTCGCGGCCGACGTGACGGTGAAGAAGTTCACGGACGCGATCGTGGCGGCCGGCGGCCCGGCGTACGAGTGGCGCTCGATCGACCCGGAGAACGGCAAGGACGGCGGCGAGCCCGGCGGCAACATCCGTCAGGTCTTCCTCTTCAACCCCGAGCGGGTCTCCTTCACGGACCGCGCGGGCGGCGACGCGACCACCGCCACCGCCGTGACGGGCTCGAAGGGCCGCGCCGCGCTGACCCTCTCCCCCGGCCGCGTCGACCCGGCGAACGCCGCCTGGGAGGCCAGCCGCAAGCCGCTCGCGGGCGAGTTCGTCTTCCGCGGCCGCACGGTCTTCGTGATCGCCAACCACTTCGGCTCGAAGGGCGGCGACGAGTCCATCGTCTCCCACCACCAGCCGCCGACCCGCTCCTCCGAGGCGAAGCGCCTGCTCCAGGCGCAGGCCGTCAACGCCTTCGTGAAGGACATCACCGCGATCGACAAGCAGGCCGACGTGCTCGTGGTCGGCGACATCAACGACTTCGAGTTCTCGGGGACGACGCAGGCGCTGACCGAGGACGGCGCGCTGTACCCGGCCGTGAAGTCGCTGCCGCGCAGCGAGCGCTACTCGTACGTGTACCAGGGCAACACCCAGGTCCTCGACCAGATCCTGACCAGCCCGGGCGTCCACCACTTCGAGTACGACAGCGTCCACATCAACGCGGAGTTCGCCGACCAGGACAGCGACCACGACCCGCAGGTCCTGCGCTTCCGCCCCTGACGGCCCGCCGGGTCAGACGCCCGGCCCACACGTCAGGTCGCACGTCAGGTCACACGCCCGCGCTCAGACTGAGCGCGGGCGTGTACCGCCGCACCCGGCCGCCCGTGAGCCGCGGGTCGTGCTGCACCCGCTTCCAGGCCTCGCTCAGCGGGGCCTCGTCCGCCAGCCAGTCCACGTGGGCCTGCTCGCTCTCCCACTCGGCGTAGTTCAGGACCCGGGCGCCGTCGGTGGACAGATGGAACTGGCCGCTGACGCCGCCGGGCGCCGGCCGCGTCGCCGCGTCCTCGTCCAGGGCGGCGAACACACCGTCCACCCAGTCCTCCCGCTGTCCCGCGCCGGCCGCGTCCCCTGCCGGGTCGAAGTCGGCCTCGACGATCACGACGACCCCGGGCAGCTCCCCCGTGCTCGTCGCGCGGCGGACGGTGGAACGGTGGATCCGCCCGTAGCGGCGGAGCTCCACCCGCTCGATGCCGGGGACGGCGGCGTCGATCTCGGCGTTCCGGTCGTCGCGGTAGGTGCGCACGAAGTCGTCGTAGGCCCCCTGCTCGGTCCACTGCGAGTAGTGCAGCAGCGTGTCCCCGTCGGTGCCGGCGAGGACGCTGTACGAGAGCAGTCCGAGGTCGGGCCACGCGCGGCTCTCCCAGGCCGTCCGGATGGCCTCGACGGCGGCGCGCTGGCGCTCGGGGGTGCCGACCCGCCAGGTGCTGACGAGGACGGCGCCGACTCCGGGGCGGTGCAGATCGGGGCGGGCATCGGGGTGCGCGACGGCGTTCATGGGGTGTCTCCTCCTGCTCGGTTCGATGACCCGACCCTCCTCCCTCAACCTTGGTTGAGGTCAAGGGGTTCCACCGTGGGAGACTTCGCGCCATGATCCTTCGCCCCGCCACCCGCGCCGAACTGCCCGCCGTCCTCGCCCTGCTCGCCGACGAGGAGAGGGTCGTGGACCCCGGTGCAGTCGTCGTCACCGAGGCGTACGAGCGGGCCTTCGCGGACATCGAGGGCGATCCGCGCAACGAGATGCTGGTCCTGATGGACGGCGATCTCGTCCTGGGCTGCCTCCAGGCCACGTACATCCCGGGCCTGGGCAAGGGCGGCGCCGAGCGGGCCCTGATCGAGGCGGTCCGGATCAGGGCCGACCGGCGCGGCGGCGGACTCGGCCGGGAGCTGATGGAGCGTGCCGTGGCGCGGGCGAGGGGACGCGGCTGCGCGCTCGTCCAGCTGACCAGCGACAAGCGACGGACCGAGGCCCACCGCTTCTACGCCTCGCTGGGCTTCGCCCGCAGCCACGACGGCTTCAAACTGGCGCTCTAGGGCCCGTGCGCCCTGGCCTGGTCCGGAGGACAGGCCCTAGCCGAGGAGGTGCCCGCCGCCGTCGACGAGGAGCACCTCGCCGGTGATGTACGAGGCGTGGGCGAGGTCGAAGACGGCCCCGGCGATGTCCTCGGGGCGGCCGACCCGGCGCAGCGGGACGACGCCGGCCACGTGCTCCTTGGCCGCTTCGGCGCCCTCCACCCCGTCGAACCAGGGGGTGTCGATGAGGCCGGGCGCGACCGCGTTGACGCGGATGTCGGGGCCGAGGGTCTTGGCGAGGAGCTTCGTCATGTGGTTGACGGCGGCCTTGGAGACGGCGTACGGGATGGAGCTGCCGCCCGGCCGGACGCCCGCCTGGGAGGAGACGGTCACGACGCTGCCGCCGGTCTTCCGCAGGTGCGGGACGGCGGCGGTGATGGTCTGCCAGACGCCGATGACGTTGACGTCGTAGAGGTGGCGCCAGACCTCGGGCGAGGCGGCTTCGAGGTCGTCGTGCGGGATGAACCGGGTGGTGCCCGCGCAGTTGACGAGGAGGTCGAGGCGGCCGTACGCCTCGACCGCGGCCGTGACGAGTTCCGTGGCCTGCGCCTCGTCGGAGACGTCGGCCCGGACGTAGACGGCGTCCGGCAGTTCGGCGGCGAGCGCCTCACCGGCTTCGACGGACCGCGCGGAGTTGACGACGACCCGGTAGCCGGCGTCGGCGAGCCGTCGGGCGACTGCGGCCCCGATGCCCGAGGACGAGCCGGTGACGAGTGCGACGCGCTGTTCGCTCATGGTGTGCTGTTCTCCTTCTCCCCCTGTCGCGCCCGGCCGATCATGCCAGACGCCATCGTTCACAGAAACTGAATTTTCGAACCAAGCAGATCTAAGTGGACCTTCACGGTCGTTCGCGCACAGACTTCTCGGATGAACACTGAACGCCCCTTCGGGCGCGCCCTCTGCGCGATGGTCACCCCGTTCACCCCGGCCGGCGCGCTCGACCTCGACGCGGCCGGGGAGCTCGCCGCCCGGCTCGTCGCGGAGGGCTGCGACGGCCTCGTCCTCAACGGCACGACGGGTGAGTCGCCGACCACCACGGACGCCGAGAAGGCCGCGCTCCTCCGTGCCGTCCGCGCGGCGGTCGGCTCCGGCCCCTCGGTCGTCGCGGGGGTGGGCACGGCCGACACCCGGCACACCGCGGAGCTCGCCCGGCAGGCCGAGGAGGCGGGCGCGGACGGGCTGCTGGTCGTCACCCCGTACTACAGCCGTCCCCCGCAGGCGGCCGTCGAGGCGCACTTCCTGAAGGTCGCGGACGCGACCGGGCTTCCGGTGATGGTCTACGACATCCCCGGCCGCACCGGCACCCGGGTCGAGCCCGCGACGATGCGGCGGCTCGCCCGGCACCCGCGGATCGTGGCGGTGAAGGACTGCTCGTACGACCTGCTCGGCTCGGCCCGGCTGATCGCGGAGACGGGGCTCGCGTACTACTCGGGCTGCGAGGAACTGAACCTGCCGCTGTACGCGGTGGGCGGCGCGGGCTACGTCAGTACGGTGGCGAACGTGGCGCCGCGTCAGCTGCGCGCGGTCCTGGACGCCTTCGACGCGGGCGACACCGCGGGCGCGGCCCGGCTCAACGCCCGGACGCTGCCGCTGGCGGAGCTGATGATGGCCTCGGGCCTGCCGGGCACGGTGACCGTGAAGGCGCTGCTCGGCGGTCCGGTGCGGGAACCGCTGCAGCCCGCCGGCCGGGAGACGGCCGACGGGCTGCGGGCGGCGCACGAGGCGCTGGTTCAGGCGGAGTCGCTCGTGGTGGTGTGACCGAGGATCGCGGCGTGCTCCAGGACGTCCTCCAGCGGGTCGTCGATCTGCCCGGTGGAGATCAGGGAGACGTTCGGTCCGTTGTGCGAGTGGCTGTGCGTCTCGTCCGCGGCGGCCGTGCCGGCCGGCAGCAGGACGGCCGCCGCCGTGAGCACTCCGGTGACCGTGGGCCTCGTCCTCATGTCGACTCCTCGCCTTGTCCACGTGCGGTGACCCTGCGCTCTGTCAACGCACGGTCACCGGCATCAGTTGTGGCTGTGCAGGATGTCGTTCAGGCCGCCCCAGACCGCGTTGTTCGGGCGGGCCTCGACGGCGCCGGTGACCGAGTTGCGGCGGAAGAGGATGTTCGAGGCGCCGGAGAGCTCGCGGGCCTTCACGATCTGGCCGTCGGGCATCGTGACCCGGGTGCCGGCGGTGACGTACAGACCGGCCTCGACGACGCACTCGTCGCCCAGCGCGATGCCGACGCCCGCCTCGGCGCCGATCAGGCAGCGCTCGCCGATCGAGATGACGACGTTGCCGCCGCCGGAGAGGGTGCCCATGGTGGAGGCGCCGCCGCCGATGTCGGAGCCGTTGCCGACGACGACGCCGGCGGAGATGCGGCCCTCGACCATCGAGGTGCCGAGGGTGCCGGCGTTGAAGTTGACGAAGCCCTCGTGCATGACGGTGGTGCCGGCGGCGAGGTGCGCGCCGAGGCGGACGCGGTCGGCGTCGGCGACGCGGACGCCGGCGGGCACGACGTAGTCGGTCATGCGCGGGAACTTGTCGATCGAGGTCACCTGGAGGTGCAGGCCCTCGGCGCGGGCGTTGAGCCGGACCTTCTCGATGTCGTCGACGGCGACCGGGCCGAGCGAGGTCCAGGCGACGTTGGCGAGCAGGCCGAAGACGCCGTCCAGGCTCTGGCCGTGCGGCTTGACCAGCCGGTGGCTCAGCAGGTGGAGGCGGAGGTAGGCGTCGTGGGCGTCGATCGGCTTCTCGTCGAGCGAGGCGATGACGGTGCGGACGGCGACCACCTCGACGCCGCGGCGGGCGTCCACGCCGAGGGCCTTGGCGGCGCCCTCGCCGAGGGCGTTGACGGCCTCGTCGGGGGTGAGGCGCTCGGTGCCGGCCGGGCCGGCCGCTTCGGTCAGCTCGGGGGCGGGGAACCAGGTGTCGAGAACGGTGCCGTCGCCGGCGATGGTGGCGAGGCCGGCGGCGACGGCGCCGGTGGTGCGAGGAGCAGTGGTCATGACGGAAAACCTAACCGGCGGGCCCCCGCCCGGGCCAACCGGTCTCAGGTGTCGGTCGGGTCCGCGGGAGGTTCCGACGAGCCCGCGAGCGGCGGTTTCGGTGCTTCGTTCAGGACGCGCGCGAGGATCTCGCGCGCGTACTCCTCGTCGTAGTCGCCGTCGGTGAGCAGGACCTGGAGGCAGATGCCGTCCATGACGGCGACCAGGGCGCGGGCGCTCACGGGGTCGGTGCGGTGGGCCAGGGCGGTGACGACGGACTCGGTCCATTCGGCGGCGACCGGGCGCAGGGCGGGGCGGCGCAGGGCGGCGAGGTAGAGCTCGTACTCCAGCTCCACGCGGGCGCGTTCGCCGCCGAGCCACTCCCCCAGGAGGCGGGCGAGCGCGGCGGCGAGGCCGGTGTCCGGGGCGGTGAGGGCGGGGTGCTCGCGGAGCAGCCGCCCGAAGCCCTCGTTGGCCTTGCGGAGGGCGGCGACGAGGAGTTCGTCGAGGGAGGCGAAGTGGTACGTGGTGGAGCCGAGCGGCACGTCGGCCTCGGCGGCCACCGTGCGGTGGCTGAGGCCGCCGAGCCCGGCGCGGCCGACGACGGTGAGGGCCGCGTCGACGATCCGTTCGCGCCGCCCGGGGTCGTACCGCCGGGTCCGGGCCATCAGTGCGCGCCGCCGAGGTTGAGGACGGCGACCCCGGCGATGATGAGCAGGATTCCGGCGATCTTGGCGGCGCCCAGGCTCTCGCCGAGGAAGAGGAACCCGATGACGGCGACGGCGGCGGTGCCGACCCCGGACCAGATGGCGTAGGCGGTGCCGACCTGGAGCGTCTTGAGCGCCTGGGCGAGGAGCGCGAAGGCGATGAGGTAGCCGGCGCCGGTGACGAGCGAGGGCCAGAGCTTCGTGAAGCCCTCGCTGTACTTCATCGAGGTGGTGGCGAGTATCTCCGCAGCGATGGCGCCCGCAAGGAGTCCGTAACCCATGCGTACGAGCGTACACAGCGTTGCGTACGGCCGTACACATATATGGGCACGGGCGTACGCACGGTCCCCGATACGGTGTCCCGCATGACGTATCCTCCAGGTCCGCCAGGCCCTCCCTACGGCTACGGCTACCCGCCGCCGCCCCCGCCGCCGAAGCCCGGCGTGATACCCCTGGCGCCGCTCTCCCTCGGCACCATCCTGTCCGGGGCCTTCGGCGCCTTCGGCCGCCACTGGAAGCAGCTGCTCGGCGTGACCGGGACCGTCTACGGCGCCGCGCTGCTGCTCGTCGGGGCGGCGCTCGGCATCGCGTACGCCGCCGTCGGCGACCTCTTCCCGGCCGTGTTCGACGTGCCGTCCGGCCAGGACCCGCGGTGGGACGACATCCGCCCGCTGATCGTCGCCTTCGTCTGCGTGTGGCTCGTCGCGATGCTCGTGATGATCTGCGCCAACGGCGTCGTGGCGGCGGCCGCCCCGGCCGTGCTCCAGGAGGCCGTCCTCGGCCGGCCCCTCGCCTTCGGCACGCTCTGGCGCCGCTCCTGGGCCCGGATGCCGTCCGTCCTGGGCACGGTGCTGCTGACGAGCCTGGCCCTGGCGATCCCGCTCGCCCTCGCCGTCGTGGCCTTCGTCGGCACGTTCGCCGCGCTCCTCGCGACCGCGGCCGACTCCGCGGACAGCCTGGAGAACGGCCTGTGGATCATTCCCCTGGTCGCCATCGTCGTGGCCCTGCTCATCACCCCGCTCGCGCTCTGGATCTGGGTGAAGTTCAGCCTGGCCCCGGCGGCGGCGGTGATGGAAGGGCAGGGCGCCATCGCCTCGATGCGCCGCTCATCGGTCCTGGTCCGCGGCTCGTGGTGGCGCATCTTCGGCTCGCTGCTCCTCGTCGGCCTGATGGCCTCCGTGGCGAGCTGGGTGATCCAGCAGCTGCTGTCCCTGCTGATCACGGCACCCCTGGCGGCCGTCGACTTCTCCGGTGACGACTCCGGCGCCCTGATCGCCTCCTTCGCGGTCCTCTTCGGCTTCCTCGCCATCGGCCAGCTCGTCAGCCAGGCGATCGTCTCCCTCTTCCCCGCGCTCGTCGCCGGCCTGCTCTACGTCGACCAGCGCATCCGCAAGGAGAACCTGGCGCCGGAACTGGCCCGCGCGGCCGGACTCCTCTAGCCGCGACGGCTCCGGAGACGCGGAACGGCCGCGCCCCGAAGGGCGCGGCCGTTCTCACGTACGTTCGCGATCAGACGTTGAAGCCGAGCGCGCGCAGCTGCTCGCGGCCGTCGTCCGTGATCTTGTCAGGACCCCACGGGGGCATCCAGACCCAGTTGATCTTCAGCTCGCTGACGATGCCGTCCGTCGCGGACTTCGCCTGGTCCTCGATCACATCGGTCAGCGGGCAGGCCGCCGACGTCAGGGTCATGTCCAGCGTCGCGACGTTCGAGTCGTCGATGTGGATGCCGTAGATCAGGCCCAGGTTGACGACGTCGATGCCCAGCTCGGGGTCGACGACGTCGTACAGCGCCTCACGGACTTCTTCCTCGGAGGCCGGCTTCATCGTGGCCTCGGCGTTCTCGGTCATGCCGACTTCCTCTCCGCTTCACCCAGCGCCTGGGCGGTCGCGTCCTTCCACGCCATCCAGCTGAGCAGCGCGCACTTCACACGGGCCGGGTACTTGGAGACCCCGGCGAACGCGACCGCGTCCTCCAGGACCTCCTCCATCGCGTCGTCCGGCTCGATCTGTCCCTTGGACTGCATCAGCTCCAGGAAGGTGCCCTGGATCTTCTGCGCCTCGGCCAGTTCCTTGCCGACGAGCAGCTCGTTGAGGACGGACGCCGAGGCCTGGCTGATGGAGCAGCCCTGGCCCTCGTACGACACGTCCTCGATGCGCGAGCCGTCGTACTTGACGCGGAGCGTGATCTCGTCACCACACGTCGGGTTGACGTGGTGCACCTCGGCGTCGCCGTCCCGAAGACCGCGCCCGTGCGGGTGCTTGTAGTGGTCCAGGATGACGTCCTGGTACATCGAATCCAGCTTCACGAGCCGTCCCCTAGCCGAAGAAGTTCCGTACGTGCTCCAGACCCGCGACCAGGGCGTCGACCTCGGCCGGGGTGGAGTACAGATAGAACGACGCCCGCGTGGTCGCAGGAATTCCGTACCGCAGACAGACCGGCCGCGCGCAGTGGTGGCCGACCCGGACCGCGATGCCCTCCTCGTCGAGGACCTGGCCCACGTCGTGCGGGTGGATGTCGCCCAGCGTGAAGGAGATCGCCGCGCCGCGGTCCTCGGCCGTGGTGGGGCCGATGATCCGCAGGTCGGGAACCTCCTGGAGGCGCCGGACGGCGTACTCGGTGATCGCGTGCTCGTGGCGCGCGATGTTCTCCATGCCGATCGCCGACAGGTAGTCCACGGCCGCGCCGAGGCCGACGGCCTGGGCGATCGGGGGCGTACCCGCCTCGAACTTGTGCGGGGCCGGCGCGTACGTCGAGGAGTGCATCGAGACGGTCTCGATCATCTCGCCGCCGCCGAGGAAGGGCGGGAGGTCCTCCAGGAGCTCCTGCCGTCCCCACAGCACGCCGATGCCGGTCGGGCCGCACATCTTGTGGCCGGTGAAGGCCACGAAGTCGGCCTGGAGCGCCTGCACGTCCAGGACCATGTGCGGGGCCGCCTGGGAGGCGTCGATGCAGACGAGCGCACCGACCTCCTGGGCGCGGCGGATGATGGTCTCCACCGGGTTGATCGTGCCCAGCAGGTTCGAGACCAGCGTGAACGAGACGATCTTGGTCTTCTCGGTGATGACCTCTTCGATGTTCGAGAGGTCGAGACGGCCGTCGTCGGTGAGGCCGAACCACTTCAGCTTCGCGCCCGTGCGCTGCGAGAGCAGCTGCCACGGCACGATGTTGGAGTGGTGCTCCATCTCCGTGATGGCGATCTCGGTCTCGTGGTCGACGCGGTAGGGCTCGTCGGCCCAGCCCAGCATGTTGGCCACGAGGTTGAGCGACTCGGAGGCGTTCTTGGTGAAGATCACCTCGTCGCGGCTCGGCGCGTTGATGAAGGCCGCGACCTTGTCACGGGCGCCTTCGTACAGCGCCGTCGCCTCCTCGGCGACCGTGTACACGCCGCGGTGGACGTTGGCGTTGTGACGCTCGTAGTACTGGTTGAGCGCGTCGAGGACCTGCCGCGGCTTCTGCGAGGTCGCCGCGGAGTCGAGGTACACGATCTTCTTGCCGTCGTGGACCACGCGATCCAGGAGCGGGAAGTCCTTGCGGATCGCCTCGGTGTCGAGGAGGCCGGAGAGCCCCTGATGGGCAGAAGTCACGCGGACGCGCCACCCTTCACGTACTTGTCGTAGCCCTCGTTCTCGAGCTGGTCGGCGAGCTCGGCGCCGCCGGACTCGGCGATGCGGCCGTTCGCGAAGACGTGCACGAAGTCGGGCTTGATGTAGCGCAGGATGCGCGTGTAGTGGGTGATCAGCAGGGTGCCGACCTCACCGGTCTCGCGGACGCGGTTGACGCCCTCGGAGACGATGCGCAGGGCGTCGACGTCGAGGCCGGAGTCGGTCTCGTCGAGGATCGCGATCCTCGGCTTGAGGAGCTCCAGCTGGAGGATCTCGTGGCGCTTCTTCTCACCGCCGGAGAAGCCCTCGTTGACGTTGCGCTCGGCGAAGGCCGGGTCCATCTGGAGCTGCTCCATCGCGGACTTGACCTCCTTCACCCAGGTGCGCAGCTTGGGCGCCTCGCCGCGGACGGCGGTGGCGGAGGTGCGCAGGAAGTTGGAGACCGAAACGCCGGGGACCTCGACCGGGTACTGCATGGCCAGGAAGACGCCGGCGCGGGCGCGCTCGTCGACCGACATCTCCAGGACGTCCTCACCGTCGAGGGTGACGGTGCCGCCGGTGACCGTGTACTTCGGGTGACCGGCGAGGGAGTACGCCAGGGTCGACTTGCCGGAGCCGTTGGGGCCCATGACGGCGTGGGTCTCGCCCTGCTTGATGGTCAGGTCGACGCCCTTGAGGATCTCGCGGGGGCCGTTCTCCGCCTCGACGGAGACGTGCAGGTCGTGGATTTCAAGCGTAGCCATGGGTGACTCAGGACTCCTGGGTGACGGAGACGAGCACATCGTCCCCTTCGATCTTTACGGGGTATACGGGGACGGGGCGCGTCGCGGGAAGGCCGGAGGGCTTGCCGGTGCGCAGGTCGAAGCTGGAGCCGTGCAGCCAGCACTCGATCGCGCAGTCCTCGACCTCGCCCTCCGAGAGGGAGACGTTCGCGTGCGAGCAGATGTCGTTGATCGCGTACACCTCGCCCTCGGTGTGCACGACCGACACCGGCGTGCCGTCGACCTCGACCCGCTTCGGGGTGTCGGCCTCCAGCTCGCTCAGCGCGCAGACTCGGACGAAGGCCATCAGACGGAGGCCTCCAGCTCCGCCTCGATCTTGGCGAGGAGCCGCTCCTGGACGTCCGGCAGACCGATCTGCTGGACGAGCTCCGCGAAGAAGCCGCGGACGACGAGGCGACGGGCCTCGGCCTCCGGGATGCCGCGGGCCATCAGGTAGAAGAGCTGCTCGTCGTCGAAGCGCCCGGTGGCCGAGGCGTGGCCGGCGCCGGCGATCTCGCCGGTCTCGATCTCCAGGTTCGGCACGGAGTCGACCCGGGCACCGTCCGTGAGGACCAGGTTCCGGTTGAGCTCGTACGTGTCGGTCCCCTCGGCGGCGGCCTGGATGAGCACGTCGCCGATCCAGACGGCGTGCGCGTCCTGGCCCTGCAGCGCGCCCTTGTAGGCCACGTTGGACTTGCAGTGCGGGGTGTTGTGGTCGACCAGGAGGCGGTGCTCCTGGTGCTGGCCGGCGTCGGTGAAGTACAGGCCGAAGAGCTCGGCCTCGCCGCCGGGGGCCGCGTACTGCACCCGCGGGTGGATGCGGACGACGTCGCCGCCGAAGGTGACGACGACCGACTTGAAGGAGGCGTCACGGCCGACCAGCGCGTTGTGCTGGGCGACGTGGACGGCCTTCTCGTCCCAGTCCTGGACGGAGACGACGGTCAGCTTGGCGCCGTCGCCGAGGACGTAGTCCACGTTGGCGGCGAGCACGGCGTCACCGGTGTGGTCGATGACCACGACGGCCTCGGCGAAGGCGCCGAGCTCGATCACCTGGTGGCCGAAGGCGACGCCGCCCTGGCCGTGCACGGAGATGCGGATCGGCTCGGTGAGCACCGCCTCCTTGGCGACGGTGACGACCGCGGCCTTCTCGAAGGAGGAGTACGCCTGGGCGGCGACGCGGTCGACGGGCGTGCCGGCCTTGCCGAGGCGCTCGTCGTCACGGCCGACGGTCTCCACGGTGACGCCCTCGGGGGCCTCGACCTCGACCTTGACGCCCTCGCCGGACGCGACGGCGGTGCCGTCGTGGAGGCCGCGCAGACGCGCCAGCGGGGTGAACCGCCACTCCTCCTCGCGGCCGTGCGGGACGGGGAAGTCCGCGACGTCGAAGGACGGGGGCGCGCTCATGCGCGTGGCGACGGTGGACTCGGCGGCCACCGCGATCGAGCCGGCGGTGGTGGAGCCCGCCGGGATGTTCTGAGCCTCAGCCATGGCTGTCGTCTTGCTCTCTTCCTGCCTCGTCTTTACGGGCCCGCCCCGTGCGGGCGGCGGGTCCGGCCGGACGCCTTGCGGCGCCGGCCGGGGACCTGCCGTCGTGCGGCGGGCTCGCGGGGCTCAGCGACTGAGCCCGGGTCGTTTGCCTGGTCTGCGGGGCGCTCTAGCCCACCGCGCCTTCCATCTGGAGCTCGATCAGCCGGTTGAGCTCCAGGGCGTACTCCATCGGGAGCTCCTTGGCGATGGGCTCGACGAAGCCGCGGACGATCATCGCCATGGCCTCGAACTCGGTGAGGCCGCGGCTCATCAGGTAGAAGAGCTGGTCCTCGGAGACCTTGGAGACGGTGGCCTCGTGGCCCATGGAGACGTCGTCCTCGCGCACGTCCACGTAGGGGTACGTGTCGGAGCGGGAGATCGTGTCGACGAGCAGCGCGTCGCAGAGCACGTTGGACTTGGCGCCCGGGGCACCCTCGCCGATCTCGATGAGACCGCGATAGGAGGTGCGGCCGCCGCCTCGCGCCACCGACTTGGAGACGATGTTGGAGGAGGTGTTCGGGGCCATGTGGACCATCTTGGCGCCGGCGTCCTGGTGCTGGCCCTCGCCCGCGAAGGCGATGGACAGGGTCTCGCCCTTGGCGTGCTCGCCCATGAGGTAGACGGCCGGGTACTTCATGGTGACCTTGGAGCCGATGTTGCCGTCGACCCACTCCATGGTGGCGCCCTCGTAGGCGACGGCGCGCTTGGTCACCAGGTTGTAGACGTTGTTCGACCAGTTCTGGATGGTCGTGTAGCGGCAGCGGCCGCCCTTCTTCACGATGATCTCGACGACCGCGGAGTGCAGCGAGTCGGAGGAGTAGATCGGGGCGGTGCAGCCCTCGACGTAGTGGACGTAGGCGTCCTCGTCGACGATGATCAGCGTCCGCTCGAACTGGCCCATGTTCTCCGTGTTGATGCGGAAGTAGGCCTGGAGCGGGATCTCGACGTGCACGCCCTTCGGCACGTAGATGAACGAGCCGCCGGACCAGACGGCCGTGTTCAGGGAGGCGAACTTGTTGTCGCCGACCGGGATGACGGTGCCGAAGTACTCCCTGAAGAGCTCCTCGTGCTCCTTCAGCGCGGTGTCGGTGTCGACGAAGATGACGCCCTGCTCCTCCAGGTCCTCGCGGATCTGGTGGTAGACGACCTCGGACTCGTACTGGGCCGCGACACCGGCGACGAGGCGCTGCTTCTCCGCCTCCGGGATGCCGAGCTTGTCGTACGTGTTCTTGATGTCCTCCGGCAGGTCCTCCCAGGACTCGGCCTGCTTCTCGGTGGACCGCACGAAGTACTTGATGTTGTCGAAGTCGATGCCGGAGAGGTCGGAGCCCCAGGTCGGCATGGGCTTCTTGCCGAAGAGACGCAGACCCTTGAGACGCAGCTTCAGCATCCACTCGGGCTCGTTCTTCTTCAAGGAGATGTCGCGGACGACGTCCTCGTTCAGTCCGCGCTTGGCGGTGGCACCGGCCGCGTCGGAGTCGGCCCAGCCGTACTCGTACCGACCCAGGCCCTCGAGCTCGGGGTGGCTGATCTCGGTGGTCATGCGGGGTTCCTCCCGGCCGTGCTTACGGATGCTGATTCGGTGGTCTGTGGAGCGCTGTGCGGGATGAACGTGGTGCAGACGCCGTCACCATGCGCGATGGTGGCCAGACGCTGGACGTGCGTTCCCAAGAGGCGGGAGAAGAATTCCGTCTCCGCCTCGCACAGCTGGGGGTACTGCTCGGCGACGTGGGCCACCGGGCAGTGATGCTGGCAGAGCTGCTCGCCGACCGGCGCGTTCCGCGCAGTGGCAGCGTACCCGTCCACCGTGAGGGCCTTGGCCAGCGCCTCGGTCCGGTGGGCGGGCTCGGCCGACTCGACGGCCTCGCGGTACGCCCCGGCCTGGGCCTCGATCCGGTCGCGGGCGAAGGCGGCGACGGCCGCCTCCCCTCCGGCGTTGCGCTCGATCCAGCGGAGCGCCTCGACGGCGAGGGAGTCGTACGACTGGTCGAAGGCGTCCCGGCCGCAGTCGGTGAGCGCGAAGACCTTCGCGGGGCGGCCGCGGGCCCGGGTCCCGTAGACGCGCTTCTCGCGGGCTTCGACGACGTTATCGGCGACCAGCGAGTCGAGGTGCCGGCGGACGGCCGCCTGGGTGAGGCGGAGCCGTTCGGCCAGATCGGCGACGGTCGAGGGACCGTGGTCCAGGATCGACCGCGCGACCCGGTTGCGCGTCGAACGCTCTCGGGTCGCGAGTTCCTCCACGGGAGCCGCGCCAACGTTTTTCACAACGCCATTGTTGCGTAATTAATCGGAAGGTGACAAGCGGCGCCGGATCCGGTCACGGTGCCATGCATCACTCAGGTAAGGCTTACCTGACCTGCGTAAACGATCATTCGTGGGATGAATCCGCCGCCCCGGGCACCACCGCCCCGCACCCGCTCTCTAGACTTCCCGGCATGTCAAACGAGTCCGTCGGCAGCGTCGTCCGGGTACGTGGCCTGCTGAAGCGGTACGGAAACAAGACCGCCGTCGACGGCCTCGACCTCGATGTGCGCGCGGGCACCGTCACCGCAATCCTCGGCCCCAACGGGGCCGGCAAGACCACGACCGTCGAGACCTGCGAGGGCTACCGCAGGCCCGACGGCGGCACCGTCCGCGTCCTCGGCCTCGACCCGGTCGCCGACGCCGCGGCCCTGCGCCCCAGGATCGGCGTGATGCTCCAGTCGGGCGGCGTCTACTCCGGCGCCCGCGCCGACGAGATGCTCCGCCACATGGCGAAGCTGCACGCCCACCCCCTGGACGTGGACGCCCTCGTCGAACGGCTCGGCCTCGGCTCCTGCGGCCGCACCACCTACCGGCGGCTCTCCGGCGGCCAGCAGCAGCGCCTCGCGCTCGCCATGGCCGTCGTCGGCCGCCCCGAGCTCGCATTCCTCGACGAGCCCACCGCCGGACTCGACCCGCAGGCCCGCCGCGCCACCTGGGAGCTGGTCCGCGAGCTGCGCGCCGACGGCGTGACCGTGGTCCTCACCACCCACTTCATGCAGGAGGCGGAGGAGCTCGCCGACGACGTCGCCATCATCGACGCCGGCCGGGTCGCCGCCCAGGGCAGCCCCGAGCAGCTCTGCCGCGGCGGCGCCGAGAACACCCTGCGCTTCACCGGCCGCCCCGGCCTCGACCTGGGCTCCCTGCTCAAGGCACTGCCGGACGGCTCGGCCGCCGCGGAACCGCTCCCCGGCACGTACCGCATCACCGGCACCGTCGACCCGCAGCTGCTCGCCACGGTCACCACCTGGTGCGCCCAGCACGGCGTCATGCCCGACGGCATCGCCGTCGAACGCCACACCCTCGAAGACGTCTTTCTGGAGCTGACCGGCAAGGAGCTGCGCGGATGAGCACAGGTACGTACGCGCCGAAGCCGGGGGCCGCCCCCGTCGGGCGCATGATCGCCGCGCAGACCGCCCTGGAGACCAGGATGCTGCTGCGCAACGGCGAGCAGCTGCTCCTGACGGTGATCATCCCCTCGCTGATCCTGGTGCTCTTCTCCACCGTCGACATCGTCGACACCGGCACCGACAAGGCCGTCGACTTCCTCGCCCCCGGCGTCCTCGCGCTCGCCGTGCTGTCCACCGCCTTCACCGGCCAGGCCATCGCGACCGGCTTCGAACGGCGGTACGGGGTGCTCAAGCGCCTCGGCGCCTCACCGCTCCCCCGCTGGGCGCTCATGACCGCCAAGACGCTCTCCGTCCTCGTCACCGAGGTCCTCCAGATCGTCCTCCTGACGGCGATCGCCCTGGCCCTCGGCTGGTCCCCGCACGGGAACCCCCTGTCCGTCCTGGTGCTCCTGGTCCTCGGCACGGCCGCCTTCTCCGGGCTCGGCCTGCTGATGGCCGGCACCCTGAAGGCCGAGGCCACCCTGGCCGCCGCGAACCTGGTCTTCCTGCTGCTCCTGGTGGGCGGCGGGGTCATCGTCCCGCTGGAGAAGTTCGGCGCCGCGGGCGACGTGCTCGCGCTGCTCCCGATCTCGGCGCTCTCCGACGGCCTGCGCGACGTCCTCGGGGACGGGGCCTCGATGCCGTGGGGCGACGCGGCGATCCTGGCCGTCTGGGGGGTCCTGGGCCTCGGCGCGGCGGCGAAGTTCTTCCGCTGGGAGTAACCGTAAGGTTCCGTTCCGCCATATACGCCCCCCTCGTGAAAGCGCGCACAAGCGCCGTCCTACGATAGGGCCCGTGCAGACCCCCCTCGCCTCCATCGCCCAGCGCTGGACCCCGTCCCCCCGGACGCTCCGGCGCGCCGCGCTCGCCGCCGTCGTGATGAGCGTGCTCATCATCGTCACCGGCGGCGCGGTCCGGCTGACCGGTTCCGGTCTCGGCTGCGACACCTGGCCGAAGTGCACGGACGACAGCCTCATCGTGACGCCCGAGCAGGGCTACCGGGGCGCGATCGAGTTCGGCAACCGGATGCTGACGTACGTCCTGTCGGCGGCCGTCGGCTGGGCGATCGTCGCCGCCCGGTCCACCAAGCCGTGGCGGCGCGGGCTCACCCGGCTCGGCTGGGCCCAGTTCTGGATCGTGATGAGCAACGCCGTCATCGGCGGCATCACGGTGTGGATGGGCCTCAACCCGTGGACGGTGGCCGGCCACTTCATCGCCGCGAACTCCCTTCTCACGGTCGCCGTCATCACCTGGCACCGCACCGGCGAGGGCGACACCGCCCCCCGGCCGCGCGTGCCCCGCCCTGTCCGGAAGCTGTCCTGGGCGATCACGATCGTCTCCGCCCTCCTCATCGTGCTCGGCACGACCGTGACGGGCGCCGGCAAGCACGCCGGTGACAGCAGCGACGTCCCGCGCATGCCGTGGGACTGGACGAACGCCGCCCACGTCCACGCGATCGCCGCCTGGGTCGTCTGCGCCCTCGCGCTCGCCATGTGGCTGGTCCTGCGCGTGGTGGACGCCCCGGACGACACCCGCGCCCGCGCCCGCGACCTGCTGGTCGTGCTGCTCGCGCAGGGGGCCATCGGCTACGTCCAGTACTTCACCGGCGTCCCCGAGCTCCTGGTCGCCGCCCACATGCTCGGCTCCTCGCTGATGTGGATCGCGGTCCTGCGCCTGGCCCTGAGCCTGCGCGAGCGCCCGGCCACCGCCCCGGAGATCCCCGCCCAGGCCGACCCCGAGCTCGCGACCGCCTGAGCCCCGGACCACCTCCGCCGCCATCCGGAACCGCCGGGCCCCGTCACAGGTCCCGGCGGTTCCGTCTGGACGGACACCGGCGCGCGCAGCAGCGCCTCGGGCAGATAACCGGAGCGGACGCCCGGCTCCCACCCGTGCGCCAGGTGCGCGAGCGCGGCCAGCGTGACGGCGCCCGCCGGCAGCAGGGTCCGCGGCGCGGGATCGGCTCCGACGCTCGCGCGGTGCTCCTCCAGCCGGTCCGCGAGCGCCCGCTCGAAGGCCTCGCGGTCGTCGTCGAGCAGCACGCGCAGCAGCCGCTGGTCCGGACCGAGCGCACCCGCCTCGTCGAGCGCCCGCGCCGCGCCCGCCCGCTCCTCCTCGCCCGGCCGGGCCACCGGGACGGGCCCGGGGACGGAACCGGGGTACCGGCCGCTCACGACGGTCAGGTACGCGCACAGCGCGTCCATCTCGGCGAGGTCGGCCGGCTCCGAGACCGCGTCGAACCGCGAGTACGGCACCCCGGAGCGGATCGCGGGGGCGTAGTCCTCCCGGAGCAGCGGGCCGATCACCCTTCGCCGCTCCCACATCAGCCCGCTGATCAGGCACAGCCCGAAGACCTCGACCCACGTCCGGGCGGTCGGCACCCGGTGGCCCCGGTCCCGGCCCTCGTCGAAGAGCTGGTCGTCACTGGAGAGCGTCTCGTCGGCCAGGGGCAGCGGGACGTCCCAGTCCCCCTCGGGGAAGCAGCCGACGCCCAGCACGCCGAGGGCGCACTCCTTCCCGGCCCTCGTCCCGTCGACCTCGTGCCGTGCCACTTCCCGCATGTTCCGCTCCCCGTGCCCTGTTCGATCTTGCGCGGGAACGCTGTCAACGGGGACCGACAGCCCGGTCCGGCCGGGTCACGCCAGCCGGTAGACCCGTTGCGCGTTCTCCGCCGCGATCATCGCCGCCACCCGCTGCGCGTCCGTAAGGGACCAGGCGCCGTCCCTCACCCACTCGCCCAGCACCCGGGTGAGCGCCGCGCGGAAGGCTCCGGCCGCGACCGCGTGCAGCTCGGGCAGCCCCCGGGCGCCGCTGGAGAACAGCAGCTTGCCGAACGGCGCCCGTTCCAGGACCTCGGCGAGGACGGCGGCCGCCCGGGCGCCCGTGTGGGCGAGGACGGGGCCGAGGTCGGCGTACACGTGCGGGTGAAGTCCGGTCAGGTGCGCCGCCGCCCTGTGGTGCGGATAGGCGTGCAGCAGGACGAGGTCGGTACCGAGGCCCGTGGTGGCCGCGGCGAAGTCCGCGAGGACGGCCGGGTCCCGGTCGCCCGTGTGCAGCTGGAGGGGGCGCCCCGCGGTGACCGCGATCCACAGCAGGTGGCGCAGCAGGACCGGGTCGGTGAGCGGGCCGCCGGCCGGGCGGGCGGCCAGCCAGCGCCCCGCGGCGCCGCGCACCTCTCCCGGGCCCGGCGGGTCGGGCGCGCTCGCGAGCCCCCGGCGGACGCCCGAGACGGAGGCGAGGGCCACGGCTCCGGCGGCCGCCGCGTGGACGGCCTCGGCGAGGTGGGCGAGGAAGCCCTCGACGGTGCCCGAGGTGTCGGCGACCTGTTCGGCGAGGCGTTCGAGGCGGACGATCTCGTGGGCCTCGGCGGCGCCCGCGGCGCCGAGCTCGGCGGGGGGCGTGAGGTCGCCGGGGAGCCCGGTGTCGACCAGATAGGTGGAGATCCCGGAGGCGCGGAGCAGCCGGCGGCCGGCCTCGGCGGCGCCGAGTTCCCTGCGGCGGGCGAGGTAGCGGGCGGGCGGGCAGTGCGGTTCCAGGCCGAGGAGCGGCGGGCACCAGCGGCGCACCGCGAAGCCGGTCTGGGTGTCGAAGAAGGTGGTTCCGGAGGCGGGCGGAACCGCGGCACTGCCCGGGTGGGCGCTCAGATGGGCGCCGAGGTGGGCCTCGAAGGTGCCGAGGCCGAGCTCCGTACGGAGCACCCCGTGGCAGTACTGGTCCACCAGGTTCGGCGTGTCGATCATCTCGGGGGGCTCCCTGTGTGGACGTGTCTCCACACGTCCTAACGGGTGAGCCCCGCGCGAGGTTGTTGCCTCAGCTCTGGGAGGCGCCGCCGATCTGGATACCGGCCATCCGGGTCCACTCGTACGGACCGGTGGCGACCTTGGCGGCGAACTCGCCGTCGAACTCCTCGTGGAGGGTCAGGCCGGCCTTCTCGGCGGCCTGCTGCGCGACCGCGTACGTCGGCGCGACGAGGTCGCCCCAGCCGCCGTCCGTGCCGACCAGGACGATGCGGGTGCCCGCCTGGCCGATGTGCGCGAGGTGTCCCTCGGAGCCGCCGTGCGCCTTCGAGAAGGCCTGGATCTCCTTGGCGAGCCTGGCCGCCTTGCGCTCTTCCTTCTTCGTTTCTGCCATGACACGGATGCTACCGAGGGGTAGTTCCACTGGCGACGGCCGGGCCGTGTGGGCTGTCCCACGTGGCCCGGCCGTCGGCCGTACGCGATCGGATGAGCGGGTGGCTCAGCGCAGGAAGGGGTCCACGGCGACCGCCACGAAGAGCAGCGAGACGTAGGTGATGGACCAGTGGAAGAGACGCATCTCCTTGAGCTTGACGCCCGTCACCTCGGCCTTGGCGCGGTTGAGGAGCGCGTGCGCCTCCCAGAGCCACCAGCCGCCGGTGACCAGGGCCACCGCGGTGTAGAACCAGCCCGTGTAGCCCAGCGGGGTGAGCAGCAGGGAGACGGCGACCATGACCCAGCTGTAGATCACGATCTGCTTGGCGACGACCTTGTTGGAGGCGAGCACCGGAAGCATCGGCACGCCCGCGCGTGCGTAGTCGTCCTTCACCTTCATCGACAGCGGCCAGTAGTGCGGCGGCGTCCAGAAGAAGATGACGAGGAAGAGGATGACCGCGGCCCACGACATCGAGTCGGTGACGGCCGACCAGCCGATGAGCACCGGCAGACAGCCGGCGATGCCGCCCCAGACGATGTTCTGGGCGGTGCGCCGCTTCAGGATCATCGTGTAGACCACGACGTAGAAGAGGAGCGCGCCGAGCGAGAGTGCGGCGGACAGCCAGTTGACGAGCAGCCCGAACCAGAGCGTGGAGACCACGGCGAGGGTGAGTCCGAAGACCAGGCCCTCGCGCGGGGTGAGCACACCGGTGACGAGCGGACGCTGGGACGTGCGGTCCATCAGCGCGTCGATGTCGCGGTCGATGTACATGTTCAGCGCGTTTGCGCCGCCCGCGGAGAGGTAGCCGCCGAAGCAGGTGGCGAGCACCAGCCACAGGTCGGGCACGCCCTGCTCGGCGAGGAACATCACCGGAACGGTCGTGATGAGCAGCAGCTCGATGATCCGCGGCTTGGTCAGCGCCACGAATGCCTTGACGCGGGCCCCGAACGGCCGATGGCCCCCCGGGCTGGGAGTCAAGACGACCCCTGCGGGTCGGGACTCGACGGCCGTCACGCACACCCCTGACAGAGAAATTCCCAGCAAGCTCCCCGGGTGAAGACGGGGTAAAGCTTGCGCGTACCACGCCACTGTAGACGTTGCCCAGACGCCGATCTTCGCGGGGGTGGGGTCGTGTTGGTGCGGTACGTCCCAAGGGGTGGACACGGTTCGGGGGCGGCTGCGGGCCCGGCTCGGGAGGCGAACTCCCACGACCACCGGCACTCTTGCTGTGTCCTTTCATTTCTCCGCTCATTTGAGGGGCATGGACACGAAAAGAGGGGCGTTCCGCGGGGGTAGGCTCGACAACGCCGGTACACCCTCAGTCACCGGCTACAGACATGTGGAGAGGAGCCCTGACCCAGGGTGAGCACTAAGCCGACCACCACAGACCTCGAGTGGACCGAGTTGGACCAGCGGGCTGTCGACACCGCCCGCATCCTGGCCGCGGACGCCGTACAGAAGGTCGGCAACGGCCATCCCGGTACGGCGATGAGCCTGGCGCCCGCCGCGTACACCCTCTTCCAGAAGGTGATGCGGCACGACCCGGCCGACCCCGAGTGGGTCGGGCGCGACCGGTTCGTCCTCTCCGCGGGACACTCGTCCCTGACCCTCTACACCCAGCTGTACCTGGGTGGCTTCGGTCTCGAGCTGGACGACCTGAAGGCGTTCCGTACCTGGGGCTCGAAGACCCCCGGACACCCGGAGTACGGCCACACCGCCGCCGTCGAGACGACCACGGGCCCGCTGGGCCAGGGTGTCGCCAACGCCGTGGGCATGGCGATGGCCGCCCGCTACGAGCGCGGTCTGTTCGACCCGGAGGCCGCCACGGGCGCCTCGCCGTTCGACCACCGGATCTACGTGATCGCCGGTGACGGCTGCCTGCAGGAGGGCATCTCCGCGGAGGCCTCCTCCCTCGCCGGCCACCAGAAGCTCGGCAACCTGATCCTGCTGTGGGACGACAACCACATCTCGATCGAGGGCGACACCGAGACCGCCGTGTCCGAGGACACGATGAAGCGGTACGAGGCGTACGGCTGGCACGTCCAGCGCGTCGAGCCGCAGGCGAACGGCGACCTGGACCCGGCCGCGCTGTACGCGGCGGTCAAGGCCGCCGAGGCCGAGACCGAGCGTCCGTCGTTCATCGCGATGCGCTCGATCATCGCCTGGCCCGCCCCGAACGCGCAGAACACCGAGGCCGCGCACGGCTCGGCGCTCGGCGACGAGGAGATCGCGGCCACCAAGCGCGTCCTGGGCTTCGACCCGGAGCAGACCTTCGAGGTCGGCGACGAGGTCATCGCGCACACCCGCGCGCTGGGCGACCGCGGCCGCGAGGCCCGCGCCGCCTGGGAGAAGCAGCTCGCCGAGTGGCGTACGGCCAACCCGGAGCGCGCGGCCGAGTTCGACCGCATCCAGGCGAACGAGCTGCCGGCCGGCTGGGCCGAGAAGCTCCCGGTCTTCGAGGCGGGCAAGGGTGTCGCCACCCGTGCCGCCTCCGGCCAGGTCCTCAAGGCGCTCGGCGCGGTCATCCCGGAGCTGTGGGGCGGCTCGGCCGACCTCGCGGGCTCGAACAACACGACGATCGACAAGGACTCGTCGTTCCTGCCCGAGGGCAACCCGCTGCCGGAGGCCGACAAGTACGGCCGCACGATCCACTTCGGCATCCGCGAGCACTCCATGGCCGCGGAGATGAACGGCATCGCGCTGCACGGCAACACGCGCATCTACGGCGGCACCTTCCTGGTGTTCTCCGACTACATGCGCAACGCGGTGCGCCTCTCCGCGCTGATGCACCTGCCCGTGACGTACGTCTGGACCCACGACTCGATCGGTCTGGGCGAGGACGGCCCGACGCACCAGCCGGTGGAGCACCTCGCCTCGCTGCGCGCGATCCCGGGTCTCAACGTGGTCCGTCCGGCCGACGCCAACGAGACGGCGATCGCCTGGCGCGAGATCATGCAGCGCCACACCAAGGTGTTCGGCAAGGGTGCCCCGCACGGCCTCGCGCTGACCCGCCAGGGCGTGCCGACGTACGCGCCGAACGAGGACACGGTCAAGGGCGGCTACGTGCTGTTCGACGCCGAAGGCGGCGACGCCGAGGTCATCCTGATCGGTACCGGCTCCGAGGTGCACCTGGCCGTCGAGGCCCGCGAGCAGCTCCAGGCCGCCGGTGTCCCGACCCGGGTGGTCTCGATGCCGTCCGTCGAGTGGTTCGAGGAGCAGGACCAGGCGTACAAGGACTCCGTCCTGCCGCCGTCGGTCAGGGCCCGGGTCGCGGTCGAGGCCGGTATCGGTCTCACCTGGCACAAGTACGTCGGTGACGCCGGCCGGATCGTCTCGCTGGAGCACTTCGGTGCCTCGGCGGACGCGAAGGTCCTCTTCCGCGAGTTCGGTTTCACGCCGGAGGCGATCGTCGCCGCCGCGCGGGAATCCGTGGCCGCCGCCGCGCGCTGACGTCCATACGTACGACTTAATGGAGATGCAATTCTCATGACAGACGCTCTCAAGCGCCTCTCCGACGAAGGCGTCGCGATCTGGCTGGACGACCTCTCGCGCAAGCGGATCACGTCCGGCAACCTGGCCGAGCTCATCGACCAGAGCCACGTGGTCGGTGTGACCACGAACCCGTCGATCTTCCAGAAGGCCATCTCCTCGGGTGACGGTTACGAGCAGCAGCTCGTCGACCTCGCCGCCCGCAAGGTGACCGTCGACGAGGCCATCCGCATGATCACGACGGCGGACGTCCGTGACGCCGCCGACATCCTGCGGCCGGTCTTCGAGGCGACGGACGGCCAGGACGGCCGGGTCTCCATCGAGGTCGACCCCCGGCTCGCCCACGAGACGGCCGCGACCATCGCCGAGGCCAAGCAGCTGGCCTGGCTGGTGGACCGCCCCAACACCCTGATCAAGATCCCGGCCACCCAGGCGGGTCTGCCGGCGATCACCGACGTCATCGGCCTCGGCATCAGCGTCAACGTCACGCTGATCTTCTCGCTGGAGCGCTACCGCGCGGTCATGGACGCCTACCTGGCGGGTCTGGAGAAGGCCCGCGAGCGCGGCCTCGACCTCTCCAAGATCCACTCGGTGGCCTCCTTCTTCGTCTCCCGCGTGGATTCGGAGATCGACAAGCGCCTGGACGGCATCGGCACCGACGAGGCCAAGGCGCTCAAGGGCAAGGCCGCCCTGGCCAACGCCCGTCTGGCCTACGAGGCCTTCGAGGAGGTCTTCTCCTCGGAGCGCTGGGCCGCCCTCGACAAGGCGCAGGCCAACAAGCAGCGTCCGCTGTGGGCCTCGACCGGCGTCAAGGACCCGGCGTACAAGGACACCCTGTACGTCGTGGACCTGGTCGCGCCCGGCACGGTGAACACCATGCCGGAGGCGACCCTGGAGGCCACCGCCGACCACGGCGAGGTCACCGGCGACACCATCCGCGGCACCTACGAGCAGTCGCGGGCCGAGCTGGCCGCCGTCGAGAAGCTGGGCATCAGCTACGACGACGTCGTCCAGCTCCTGGAGGACGAGGGCGTCGAGAAGTTCGAGGCGTCCTGGAACGACCTGCTCAAGTCCACCGAGGCGGAGCTGGCGCGCCGCGGATCTTCGGAGGCGTAAGCACTTTGAGCGCAGTCCACGGAGCCAACCCGCTCCGTGACGCCGCAGACCGACGGCTCCCGCGCATCGCGGGGCCGTCGGGTCTGGTGATCTTCGGCGTCACGGGCGATTTGTCCCGTAAGAAGCTGATGCCTGCCGTCTACGACCTGGCCAACCGCGGTCTGCTGCCGCCGGGCTTCTCGCTCGTGGGCTTCGCCCGCCGCGAGTGGGCGGACGAGGACTTCGCGCAGGAGGTCTACGAGGCCGTCAAGCAGCACGCGCGCACCCCCTTCCGCGAGGAGGTGTGGCAGCAGCTGATCCAGGGCATGCGGTTCGTCCAGGGCGACTTCGACGACGACACGGCCTTCGAGCAGCTCAAGTCGACGATCGAGGAGCTCGACAAGGCACAGGGCACGGGCGGCAACTTCGCCTTCTACCTCTCCGTGCCGCCGAAGTTCTTCCCGCTGGTCGTCCAGCAGCTCAAGAAGCACGGCCTCGCCGACCAGAAGGACAACTCCTGGCGCCGCGCGGTCATCGAGAAGCCCTTCGGCCACGACCTGGTGTCCGCCAAGGAGCTCAACGAGGTCGTTCACGAGGTCTTCCCGCCCGAGGCGGTCTTCCGGATCGACCACTACCTCGGCAAGGAGACCGTCCAGAACATCCTGGCGCTCCGCTTCGCCAACACCCTCTTCGAGCCGATCTGGAACCGGTCGTACGTCGACCACGTGCAGATCACCATGGCCGAGGACATCGGCATCGGCGGCCGCGCCGGCTACTACGACGGCATCGGCGCCGCCCGTGACGTCATCCAGAACCACCTGCTCCAGCTGCTCGCGCTGACCGCGATGGAGGAGCCCGCCTCCTTCGACGCCGACGCGCTGGCCGCCGAGAAGACCAAGGTCCTCGGCGCGGTGAAGCTGCCCAAGGACCTGGGCAAGTCCACGGTCCGCGGCCAGTACGCGGCCGGGTGGCAGGGCGGCGCGAAGGCCGTCGGCTACCTCCAGGAGGACGGCATCGACCCCCAGTCGAAGACCGACACCTTCGCGGCCATCAAGCTGGAGATCGACAACCGCCGCTGGGCGGGCGTCCCGTTCTACCTGCGGACCGGCAAGCGCCTGGGCCGCCGCGTCACCGAGATCGCGGTCGTCTTCCAGCGCGCCCCGCACTCCCCCTTCGACCACACCGCGACCGAGGAGCTCGGCCGCAACGCCATCGTGATCCGGGTCCAGCCGGACGAGGGCGTGACGGTGCGGTTCGGCTCCAAGGTGCCCGGCACCCAGATGGAGATCCGGGACGTGTCCATGGACTTCGCCTACGGCGAGTCCTTCACGGAGTCCAGCCCCGAGGCGTACGAGCGGCTCATCCTCGACGTCCTGCTCGGCGACTCCAACCTCTTCCCGCGCGTCGAGGAGGTCGAGCTGTCCTGGAAGATCCTCGACCCGATCGAGCAGTTCTGGGACACGCACGGCAAGCCCGCGCAGTACCAGTCCGGGACGTGGGGTCCGGTCGAGGCGGACGAGATGCTCGCACGAGACGGCAGGAGCTGGCGCCGGCCATGAAGACCGACCTGACGGACACCACGTCCTCCAAGATCAACAAGGCGCTGGTGCTCGGGCGGCGGGCGATCGGCACGCCGGCAGTCGGCATGGTGCTCACCCTCGTGATCGTCACCGACGAGGAGAACGCCTACGACGCGCTGAAGGCGGCCAACGAGGCGTCCCGCGAGCACCCCTCGCGGACCCTCGTCGTCATCAAGAGGGTCTCGCGCTCCCCGCGGGACCGTGCCAAGGCGCGGCTCGACGCCGAGGTCCGCCTCGGCGCCGACGCCAGCACCGGCGAGACGGTGGTGCTCCGGCTGTACGGCGAGGTCGTCGACCACGCCCAGTCGGTGGTGCTGCCGCTGCTCCTCCCGGACGCCCCCGTCGTCGTCTGGTGGCCGGTGAACGCGCCGTCCGACCCGGCGAACGACCCGCTGGGCGCGCTCGCCCAGCGCCGGGTGACCGACACGTACTCCGCCGAGCAGCCCATCCAGGAGCTGACCGCGCGCGCGGACGCGTACACCCCGGGCGACACGGACCTCTCGTGGACCCGGATCACCCCGTGGCGCTCGATGCTGGCCGCCGCGCTCGATCAGGTGGTCTGCGAGGTCACCTCGGCCGAGGTGGAGGGCGAGGAGTTCAACCCGAGCGTCGAGCTGCTCGCGATGTGGCTCGCGGACCGGCTGAAGGTGCCCGTGCGGCGCTCGAAGTCGGCGGGGCCCGGTCTCACCTCCGTACGGATGGAGACCAGCTCCGGCCCGATCGTGCTCGACCGGCCGGACGGCTCGCTCGCGACGCTCTCCATCCAGGGCCAGCCCGACCGTGGGGTGGCGCTCAAGCGCCGCGACACCGCCGAGCTGATCGCGGAGGAGCTGCGCCGGCTCGACCCGGACGACACCTACGCGACGGCGCTCAGGTTCGGTCTGGAACGGCTCGACGAGGAGGCGGCGACCACCGCCCCCGAGGCGGCCCGTCCCACCGTCGAGGAGACCGTGGCCGTGGAGGAGACCGTCGTCGAGGAGGCCCCCGCGGCCAAGCCCGCCGCGAAGAAGTCCCCGGCCAAGAAGGCGGCGGCCAAGTGAGCACCCCTCAGCTGGTCGTCCACCGCGACAAGGAGCTGATGGCGGAGGCCGCCGCGGCCCGGCTCATCACCCGGATCGTGGACGCCCAGGCCTCCCGTGGCTCCGCCTCGGTCGTGCTGACCGGCGGCCGCAACGGCAACGGCCTGCTCGCGGCGCTCGGTGCGGCGCCCGCGCGGGACGCGGTCGACTGGTCGCGGCTCGACCTGTGGTGGGGTGACGAGCGGTTCCTGCCCGAGGGCGACCCCGAGCGGAACGTCACCCAGGCCCGTGCGGCGCTGCTCGACCGGGTGCCGCTCGACCCGGCGCGGGTGCACGCCATGCCGGCCTCGGACGGGCCGTACGGCTCCGACGTCGACGCCGCCGCGGCGGCGTACGCGCAGGAGCTGGCCGCCGCCGCGGGTCCCGGCGACCACGGCGGGGTGCCGTCCTTCGACGTGCTGATGCTGGGCGTCGGCCCGGACACGCACGTGGCCTCGCTCTTCCCCGAGCTGCCGGCGGTCCGCGAGACCGAGCGGACGGTGGTCGGGGTGCACGGCGCACCGAAGCCGCCGCCGGTCCGCGTCTCGCTGACCCTCCCGGCGATCCGGGCGGCGAAGGAGGTCTGGCTGCTCGCGGCCGGCGAGGACAAGGCGAAGGCCGCGGCGATCGCCCTCTCGGGCGCGGGCGAGGTGCAGGCCCCGGCGGCCGGAGCCTACGGCCGCTCGCGGACGCTGTGGCTGCTCGACGCGGCCGCCGCGTCGGAGCTGCCGCGGAGCCTGTATCCGCCGGCCTCGGCCTGACGCACCTGTCCGGAGGCCCGGTTCACCGCTCGGTGAGCCGGGCCTCCGGCGTGTGTACGGGTTCCAGGAAGGGCGTGAGGAGCCCGGGGACGGCCTCGGCGGCGAAGACGAGGCCCTGGCTCTCGCCCGCGTCGAGGATGTCGTACGCGCCGTCGCCCGCCGCCGTGGTGGCGGTGACGGTCAGGATGCCGGCGCGGCGCTGGAAGTACGACCGCTTGACCGTCCAGCCGATGACGCCGGAGCGCTGGAGGGCGACCGTCCTGCGCCGGACCGTACCCGAACGGGTCACCAGGTAGGCGCCGCTGACGCCGTGTCCGAGCCCGCGGTACGCGTCGAGGGCGAAGAGCACGGCGACCGGGGTGAGGACGAGTGCCCAACCGGCCGCCACGTAGAGCAGGACCGGCGTGAGGAGCGGGCCGAGGACGGCGAGGAGCGCGGTGGGCCCCAGGACGCTCCACAGGGCCCAGCGCAGCCGCCGGCCGCGGGCCGCCCGGGGGTGGGCGGCGAGCGGCGCCCCGGTCGGAGGTTCCGGCTCGCTCAGGACCTGGGCGGCGACCCGCTCGGCGAGCTCGCGCGGGACGGCCGGCAGCAGGTTCTTCAGGTCGCCGTGCTTGTCGTCGTCGTCCTGGGCGAGGCCGGTGGCGACGGCGTCGACACGGGCGGCCCCGAACAGCCGCGCCCCGAGCGGCTCGACGAGCTCGATCCCGCGCAGCCTGCGCTCCTCCAGGGTGACCGAGCGGGCGGTGAACAGGCCGCGGCGGACGCGGAGCGTGCCCCCGGGCTCGCGCTCCAGGCGGTAGTTCCACCACATCTCGACCCACAGGCCGAGGGCGCCGACGGCCCCCGCGGCGGTGGCGATCAGGACCAGGTCGAGGATCATCCAGGTCACGGAGACGTCCTGGAAGCGGTCCCCTATCCAGTCGATGACCTTCCCCTGGGCGCCGAACCAGTCGCTGACCTGCATGACGGCACCGGCGGCGGCACCGCCGAGGGCGGGGGCGAGGAAGGACACGGGGGCGTAGCGGATCCAGCGCGGGTCGAGGGTGGCCAGGGCGCTGTCGTGGCCGGTGTCCCCGGGGGCCGCGGTACGGGCGAGGAGCTCCTGGCGAAGCCTTTCGCCCTCCGCGCGGGTGACCAGGTCGAGTTCGAGGGTGGACTCGCCGCCGGTGTGCTCGCCGGTGCCGATGCGGACCTTGACCAGGCCGAGGACGCGCTGGAGCGGGTGGGCGGTGAGGTCGACGCTGCGGATCCGCTCACGGGCCAGGGAACGGCGCTTGAGCAGCAGGAGCCCGGTGTGGAGGTCGACCCGCTCGGGGCCGACGCGGTAGCGGGTGCGGCGCAGCCGGACCCAGTCGGCGGCGGTGCCCACGAGGACGATCAGGGCGGCACCGGCGAGGACCCAGGCGACGGCCTGCCACAGGGGCCTGCCCCCGGCGAGGCCGGCGAACGCCGGGAGGGCCGCGCCGCCGGCCACCCCGCAGAGGACGGCGGCACCGGCGAGGAGGGTGCGCGGGTCGAGCCGCCGCCACTCCTCGCTCATGTGGCGTCCCCGGGGGTGGCCCGGGTGATGAGGGTGAGCCGCTCGGCGAGCTCGGCCGCGAGCTCGTGGTCGAGGCCCTCGATGCGGAGGGCGCCCTTGGCGGAGGCGGTGGTGACGGTGACGGTGGCGAGCCGGAAGGCCTGCTCCAGCGGGCCCCGTACGGTGTCGACGGTCTGGATCCGGGACATCGGGGCGATCCGCCACTCCTGCCAGAGGGCTCCGGTGCGCACGTAGACGGCCTCGTCGGTGACCTCCCAGCGGTGCACCCGGAACCACCAGGCGGGGAAGAACGCGGTGCAGGCGAGGCCCAGGGCCGCCACGGCTCCGGCCGAGAGCAGCAGCCAGGACCGGGCGGGCCCGATCAGCGCACCGAGCACGGCCAGGACCACCACCGGGACGGCGGTGGTCACCAGCAGCCGGGTCCGCCACCAGGTGACGGCCCGCTCGTCGACGGCGTTCCTGGGCGGCCTGAGCCGCACCGCGTTCTCCCCCCTCATGCGTCTACCGTCCGCGCAGCGAGCGGTAGACGGAGACCAGCGCGGCGGTGGAGCTGTCGAGCTGCTCGGCTCCCTCGCCCCCGGTCAGGACCGGCTCGATCTTCTTGGCGAGGACCTTGCCGAGCTCGACGCCCCACTGGTCGAAGGAGTCGATGTTCCAGACGGCGCCCTGGACGAAGACCTTGTGCTCGTAGAGGGCGATCAGCTGGCCGAGGACGGACGGGGTGAGCGCCTCCGCGAGGATCGTGGTGGTCGGGTGGTTGCCCTGGAACGTCTTGTGCGGGACGAGCTCCTCGGCGACGCCCTCGGCACGGACCTCCTCGGGCGTCTTGCCGAAGGCCAGCGCCTGGGTCTGGGCGAAGAAGTTGGCCATGAGCAGGTCGTGCTGGGCGACGAGGCCGGGCAGCAGGTCGTCGACGGGACGGGCGAAGCCGATGAAGTCCGCCGGGATGACCTTGGTGCCCTGGTGGATCAACTGGTAGTAGGCGTGCTGCCCGTTGGTACCGGGGGTGCCCCAGACGACCGGCCCGGTCTGCCAGTCGACGCGGTTGCCCTGGCGGTCCACCGACTTGCCGTTGGACTCCATGTCGAGCTGCTGGAGGTAGGCGGTGAACCTGGACAGGTAGTGGGAGTACGGCAGGACGGCGTGCGACTGGGCGTCGAAGAACGCGCCGTACCAGACGCCGAGGAGGCCGAGGAGCAGCGGGGCGTTCTCCTCGGGCGGGGCGGTGCGGAAGTGCTCGTCGACGAGGTGGAAGCCGTCGAGCATCTCCCGGAAGCGGTCCGGCCCGATGGCGATCATCAGGGAGAGGCCGATGGCGGAGTCGAAGGAGTAGCGGCCGCCGACCCAGTCCCAGAACTCGAACATGTTGGCGGTGTCGATGCCGAACTCCTCGACCTTCCCGGCGTTGGTCGAGAGGGCCACGAAGTGCTGGGCGACGGCTTCCTGACCGGCCCCGAGACCGGTGAGGAGCCAGTCTCGGGCGGAGGTGGCGTTGGTGATCGTCTCGATGGTGGTGAAGGTCTTCGAGGCGACGATGAAGAGCGTCTCGGCGGGGTCGAGGTCGCGGACGGCCTCGTGGAGGTCGGCACCGTCGACGTTGGAGACGAAACGGAGCGTCAGGTCCCGCTGCGTGTACGAGCGCAGGACCTCGTAGGCCATGGCGGGGCCGAGGTCGGAGCCGCCGATGCCGATGTTCACGATGTTCTTGACCGGCTTGCCGGTGTGACCGGTCCACTCGCCCGCGCGGACCCTGTCGGAGAAGGCGCCCATCTTGTCGAGGACGGCGTGGACGCCGGGGACGACGTTCTCCCCGTCGACCTCGATCACGGCCCCGCGGGGGGCGCGCAGCGCGGTGTGGAGGACCGCCCGGTCCTCGGTGGTGTTGATCTTCTCGCCGCGGAACATGGCGTCACGGAGCTCGGCGACGCCGGTGACGGCGGCGAGTTCGCGCAGCAGGGTCAGCGTCTCGTCGGTGACGAGGTGCTTGGAGTGGTCCAGGAGGAGGTCGCCGACGCGCAGGGTGTGGCGGGTGCCCCGCTCGGGGTCGGCGGCGAACAGTTCGCGCAGATGGGTGTCGCCCAGCTGCTCACGGTGCTTGGCGAGAGCCGCCCACTCGGGCAGCCGGTTGAGCCTGGTACGGCCTTCGCTGGTCATCTCGGACATCGCCCATTCCTTCTCAATACTGCTTGTCTGCCCCGCTGCACCCCCAAACCTAATTGATCAGAGGGGCCAACGACGCGACGGCGAGCGCGAACAGCGCCGCCGCGAGGAGGGCCGGCGTGTGCGGTCCGAGGCCGGCGGCCGCCGCGCCGCCGAGGAGGGCCCCGAGCGGGGCGCCCGCCACGGCGAGGGTGCGGAAGGCCGCGGCGATGCGGCCGAGCATCCCCTCGGGGGCGCGCTCCTGCATGAGGGTCGTCTGCTGGACGTTCCACACCGTCCCCATGAAGCCGAACACCGCCATGGCCCCGATCGACACCGCGAGGACGGGCACCGCACCCATCAGGAGCAGGCAGCCGGTCTGGACGGTCCCGGCGAGGAACACGGCGCGTATCCGTCCGGTCCGCTCGGCGATCCGCCGGGCGAGGAAGCCGCCGGCGACGGCTCCCAGCGCGTAGCCGGTGATCGTGGCGGCGTATCCGGCGTTCCCCGCGCGCAGGCCGTCGGTGACGTGGACGACGAGGGTGGCGATGAGCGCCCCCATGCCGACGTTGCAGAGGGTGGTGGCGGTGCAGAGCCGTCTCAGGTGCCGGTCCGCGCGCAGGACGGCGAGCCCCTCGGCCATCTCCTTGCGGAGGGTGGACCCGGCCGGGCGGGGCGGTCGCTCGGGCACGCCGGTCCGCAGGGAGGCGATGAGGAGCGCGGCCAGGACGTACGTGACGGCGTCGGCCGCGTACGGGACGGCGGGCCCGGCGAGGAGCAGGACCGGCACCGCGGGTCCGGCCAGGAGGCCGCCGGCGAGCTGCTGACCGGTCATCAGGCGGGCGTTGGCCCCGGCGAGGGTGTCGGCGGGGACGAGGGCGGGCAGCAGGGCGGTCGCCGCGTTGTCGAAGAGGGTCTGCAGGGTGGTGAGGGCGAAGGCGAGGACGAGCAGCAGGGCGATCGTGGCGTGTCCGAGGGCGACGGCGGCGGCGAAGGCGGCCACGAGTCCGCCGCGGACGAGGTCGACGGCCCACATGGCGCGCCGCTGGTCGACGCGGTCGGCGACGGCCCCGCCGAGGAGCCCGAAGAGGAGCCAGGGCAGGAAGCCGCAGGCGGTGACGGAGGCGATGAGGAAGGGGTCGTCGGTGAGCGAGGCGGCGAGCAGCGGCAGCGCGGCCGTGCGCAGCGAGTCGCCGAACCGCGAGACCACCGCGGCCGTCCACAGCCGCCCGAAGCCGCCCCTCCACGCGGGCGCGGCCCTGGTTCCGCCCACTGCCTCCGTCGTCGCCACGGCGCCCCCTCGGTCGATCTCGTTCTCCGACCGACGGTAGAGGACCCCACTGACAACGGAACGCGCGAACGGGCCTTGCCCGCGAACCGAGTTCGCGGGCAAGGCCCGTTCGTCACACCGTCACACCAGGCTTCAGATCTCGCCCCGCAGCTTGGCGAGCGCCTCGGCGAGGATCGCCTCGCCGTCGGCGTCGCTGCGCCGCTCACGGACATAGGCGAGATGGGTCTTGTACGGCTCCGTGCGCGGCGGGTCCGGCGGGTTGTCCCGGTCCTGACCTGCCGGGAAGCCGCAGCGCGGGCAGTCCCAGGTCTCCGGGATCGCCGCGTCGCTGGCGAAGCTCGGCTGCGTCTCGTGCCCGTTCGAGCACCAGAACGAGATGCGGGCGCGCGGCGCAGATTCGCCTCGCTCGGCCTCGCCCATCGGCCCCGCTCCGACCCGGCTTCCCCGGATCGCGTTGCCACTTGCCACGGTCGTAACTCCCTGCGTGATGGTGCTCGAAGATGCCCCAGTCTACGTAAGGCCCAACGCGCGTCCAGTGATTGGAGTTACCCGTCCAACTTCATCAGCAGACCAAGTACCACAATGCAGGCGAACCAGAGCAGACCGACCACGACGGTGATGCGGTCCAGATTCCGCTCGGCGACCGAGGAGCCACCGACGGAGGACTGCATTCCGCCACCGAACATGTCGGAGAGGCCGCCACCCTTCCCCTTGTGCATCAGCACGAGCAGCATCAGCAGCCCGCTGAAGACGATGAGGGCGATCGAGAACCCCATAACCACGGCTGGACCAACTTCCTCGGACTTATACGGACGGGGGCCGGGCACCTGCCCGACCCCCGCAAGGGTACGACGTAACTCCGCTACCGCATACTCACTGGTCGCGGAAGCGCGCGATCTTGACGAACTCGTCGGCGTCCAGCGCCGCGCCGCCCACCAGGGCGCCGTCGACGTCCGGCTGCGCCATGATCGCGGCGACGTTGCCGGCCTTGACCGAGCCGCCGTACTGGATGCGGACCTTGTCGGCCAGCTCCTGCGAGTACAGCTCGGCGAGGCGGCCGCGGATCGCCCCGCAGACCTCCTGGGCGTCCTCGGGGGTGGCGACCTCGCCGGTGCCGATGGCCCACACCGGCTCGTACGCGATCACGATCGTCTCGGCCTGCTCGGCCGGGACGTCCTTCAGGCCGCCGTCGACCTGGGCCAGGGTGTACTCGACCTGGTTGCCCGCCTTGCGGACGTCCAGGCCCTCGCCGACGCAGAGGATCGGGGTGACGCCGTGCTTGAAGGCGGCCTTCACCTTGGCGTTGCAGACCTCGTCGTTCTCGGCGTGGTACTGGCGGCGCTCGGAGTGGCCGACGGCGACGTAGGCGCACTTCAGCTTGGACAGCATCAGGCCCGAGATCTCGCCGGTGTAGGCACCGGAGTCGTGCGCCGAGATGTCCTGGGCGCCGTACTTGATCTTGAGCTTGTCGCCGTCGATCAGGGTCTGGACCGACCGCAGGTCGGTGAAGGGAACCAGGACCGCGACCTCACAGGCGTCGTAGTCCTTGTCGGTCAGGGCGAAGGCGAGCTTCTGGACGTGGGCGATGGCCTCGAGGTGGTTGAGGTTCATCTTCCAGTTGCCCGCCATCAGCGGGGTGCGGGTGGTCATAAGGGGGTCAGTCCTCCAGTGCGACGAGGCCGGGGAGCTTCTTGCCCTCGAGGTATTCGAGGGAGGCGCCGCCGCCGGTCGAGATGTGTCCGAACGCGTTCTCGTCGAAGCCCAGGGTGCGGACGGCCGCGGCGGAGTCACCACCGCCGACGACGCTGAAGCCCGGGGATTCGACGAGGGCCTGGGCCACGGCCCGGGTGCCCTCGGCGTAGTCGGGGTGCTCGAAGACGCCCATCGGACCGTTCCAGAAGACGGTGGCGGCGTCGGCGAGCTTCGACGCGTACAGCTTGTCGGTCTCGGGGCCGTTGTCCAGGCCCATGAAACCGGCGGGCATGGCGTCCGCGGGCACCGTGCGGTGCTCGGTCGGGGCCTTGCCCTTGAGGTCCGGGAACTGCGCGGAGACCACGACGTCGACGGGGAGCACGAACTCCACGCCCTTGTCCTCGGCGCGCTTGAGGTATTCGAGCACCGCCGGGATCTGGTCCTCCTGGAGCAGCGAGCTGCCGACCTCGTGGCCCTGGGCCTTGAGGAAGGTGTACGCCATGCCGCCGCCGATCAGGATGCGGTCGGCGCGCTCCAGGAGGTGGTCGATGACCCCGAGCTTGTCGGAGACCTTGGAGCCGCCGAGCACGACCGCGTACGGCCGCTGGACGTCCTCCGTGAGCTTCTTCAGGACGCCGACCTCGGTGGCGATGAGGTAGCCGGCGGCGTGCGGGAGGCGCGCCGGGAGGTCGAAGACCGAGGCGTGCTTGCGGTGCACGGCGCCGAAGCCGTCGCCGACGTACAGGTCGGCGAGGGAGGCCAGGGCGTCCGCGAAGGCGCCGCGCTCGGCGTCGTCCTTCGAGGTCTCGCCGGCGTTGAAGCGGAGGTTCTCGATGACGGCCACCTGGCCGTCGGCGAGGCCCGCGACAGTGGCCTTGGCCGAGTCGCCGACGGTGTCGGTCGCGAACGCCACCTCGGCACCCAGCAGTTCGCCGAGGCGTGCGGCGGCCGGGGCGAGCGAGAACGCCGGGTCCGGGGCACCCTTGGGGCGCCCCAGGTGCGAGGCGACCACGACACGGGCGCCGGCGCGGGCGAGCGCCTCGACCGTGGGGACGACGGCGCGGATGCGGCCGTCGTCGGTGATCGTGGTGCCGTCGAGCGGCACGTTGAGGTCGGCACGCACGAACACGCGCTTGCCTTCGACGCCCTCTTCGAGGAGCTCGTCGATCGTCTTCATCTGTTAACAGACTCCTTGGTACGCGGTGGAGCACACAAACAGGGCTCGCACAGCGCATCGTCGCGCTGCCCGAGCCCTGCTCCCATCGAAAACCTGCCCTGAAGCTTAGAGCTGGCCGCCGACGAAGACGGTGAGGTCGACGAGACGGTTGGAGTAGCCCCACTCGTTGTCGTACCAGCCGAGGATCTTGACCGTGCTGCCGTCCTGGACCATCGTCAGGGAGGCGTCGAAGGTACAGGACGCCGGGTCGCTGACGATGTCGGAGGAGACGATCGGGTCCTCGGTGTAGAACAGGATGCCCTTGAGGTCGCCGTCGTCGGCGGCCTTCTTGAACGCGGCGTTGACCTCGTCCTTGGTGACGTCGCGGTCGAGGGTGACGACCAGGTCGGTGGCGGAGCCGGTCGGGACCGGGACGCGCATCGCGATGCCGTCGAGCTTGCCCTTGAGCTGCGGCAGGACCAGGGCGGTGGCCTTGGCGGCGCCCGTCGTGGTCGGGATGATGTTCTCCGCGGCGGCGCGGGCGCGGCGCAGGTCCTTGTGCGGGAAGTCCAGGATGCGCTGGTCGTTGGTGTACGCGTGGACCGTCGTCATGAGGCCCTTGACGATGCCGAAGTTCTCGTCGAGGACCTTGGCCATCGGCGCGACACAGTTGGTGGTGCAGGAGGCGTTCGAGATGACGTCGTGCTGCGCCGGGTCGTACTTGTCCTGGTTGACGCCCATGACGATGGTGATGTCCTCGTCGGTGGCCGGAGCCGAGATGAGGACCTTCTTGGCGCCGCCGGCGAGGTGCTTCGCGGCGTCGGCCTTCTTGGTGAAGATGCCGGTCGACTCGATGACGATGTCGACGCCCAGGTCGCCCCAGGGGATGTCGGCCGGGTCGCGCTCGGACAGCACCTTGATGGTGTGACCGTCGACGGTGATGGTGTCGGCGGTGTGGGTCACCTCGGCCTTGAGACGGCCCAGGATGGTGTCGTACTTCAGCAGGTGTGCCGTGGTCGCGGTGTCGCCGAGGTCGTTGACAGCCACGATCTCGATGTCAGCACCCTGCTCAAGGAGCGCGCGGAAGTAGTTCCGGCCGATGCGGCCAAAGCCGTTGATGCCTACGCGGATCGTCACGAACCGATCTCCTCGTTAGGAACGCCGGTGTATCGACGCCGGCGAGATTTTTGTTTTTTGGGATGTCCCCGACCGCTTACGACCCTACCTCCCCGGCTGCCCGCCGGTGACATCCCGCGCAGCCGTACGAGCCCGGAAAGTGAGGGAGAACGGCCGACGGCCCGTACCTACCAACGGGTACGGGCCGACGTGGGACCTTTGTCCCCACTACTCTCCGTCAGCGCCGGAGCACCGCGAGGGCGCGGCCGACGAGCCGTGCGCGCTCCGCGGATCCGGGCACGTGCTCCAGGCCGTAGCCGAGGAGGACGGTGTCGCGCGTGGTGACCGCGGCCTGGGAGTGGAAGAGCGCTCCGGAGCGCGTCCAGTCGGAGGCGTTGCCGGGGCTGCCGGCCGGTGCGCCCGGCGTGGACCAGGCACCGAGGGAGGTCTCGAAGCCCTCGGCCTCGGTGCTGCTCCCGGTGACGAGCCGGGTGTCGTCGACGAACACGCCCGTCTCCCCCGTACCGGGGTCGGAGACGTACGAGATCGCGAGCTCGACCTTCTTGCCGGCCCAGGCGCTCAGGTCGACGGAGGCCTGCCGCCAGCCGTTGGACGGGCCGGTGAAGGCGTTCCAGGCGCCGGTGGTGCCGGTGGGCGCGCAGCCGTCCTCGCCGACGGTGAGGTAGTGGGCGAGGAAGGGGTGGCCGCGGACGTAGAAGCCCTCGCCGCAGTCGGCGGGCGGCTCGGTGGACGTCCCGCCGTGGGTGTCGGGCAGGGTGGTCCAGTCGTCCTGGCCGACGGTGTGGGCCTCGACGACGAGGTTGTCGTAGCCGGGCTCGGTGTCGTAGCTGACCTGGAAGTCCAGGCGCGGCCCGGAGGCGGCGGCGACGGCGGTGAGGTCGACGGTCCTGGCGAGCCGGGCCCAGGTGTCGTCGGTGTGCTTGACGGCCGCGAAGGTCGCGCCCTCGGCGGGCTCGAAGGGGGTGCGGATGCCCGGGTAGTCACCGGCGGAGGCGCTGTCGGCGAACTGCGGGAAGTCCTTCGGCTTCAGGGTGTCCGAGGTGACGGTGTACGCGCCCGCGTTGTCGAGGGGGTTGTCGTCGGCGGCGGCGAGCGACGCGCCGGTGCCGGCGAAGGCGCCCGAGCCGGAGAAGGCGGGCGGGTTCTTGAGGCCCGCCCGGTGGTAGGCGCCGAGGTAGTACTGGGCGAAGTCGTTGGTCTCGGCGAGGCCGACCTCGGTGAGCCCGCCGGACTTCTCGCCGGCGTTGATGAGCTTGCCGCCCTCGTTGAGGTAGGCGCGGACGGCGAGCTGTGCGGCGCCGTCGGGGCGCTCGGCGCCGGTGTACCAGACGACGGTGCGGAAGTGGGAGAGCACGCCGAGGGCGTCGGGGGCGCCCTGGGTGGCGACGTCCCAGACGGCTGCCCCGCGCTTGTTGGCGGCGAGCGCCTTCACGTACGCGGCGGTGTGCCGGGCGGCGGTGGTGCCGCCCTCGTCGGCGAGGACGAGCACGTCACCGCGCGGGCGCTCGGCCACCTTGTACGTGAAGGGGGCGGAGGAGGTGGCCCGGCCCTCCCGGGTGCGGGCGGTGAACCAGACCTCGACGGAGTCGCCGGGGCGGGCGCCTGCGACCTCGGAGCGGTACTCGTCGAAGTAGAGGTTGTCGTCGCCGCCGTAGGTCTCGCCGCCCCTCCAGGCCTCCAGCGCCTCGCTGTGGGTGCGGCCGCCGTTGATCCGGTACTTGAGGGTCTTGGCGCGCAGCGACTTGCGGGCGGTGACGGCGACCTCCTGCTCCTCGCCGCGGGCGTAGGAGGTGGTGAAGGTCTTCGGGGTGAGGTCGGGGGCGTCGATGCCGACCGGGGAGACGGGCCGGTCCGGGTGGGCGGAGGTCTCGGCGACGGCGAGCGCGAAGGGGACGTTCTTGGCGAACTCGGCCTGGATCAGCTTCTCGTCGTCCGGGAAGGTGAAGACGGAGGCGCACTCGGCCGGGTTCCAGGCGTCGTTCGGGTCGACGCGGGAGGCGGTGGTGCAGGTCGACATCTCCGGGGTGAACATCTGCATCCCGTTGACGTTGGCGGCGTGTCCGTCCGCCTCGCCGTTGGTGATGTACAGCTCCGAGGAGACCTGCGGCCGGTAGCCGGGCACGGCGGAGTTCTGCGGGGTGCCGGCGAGGGCCTTGAGGGCCACGTCGTCGGGGGTGTCGGTGGCGACCTGCCAGCCCACGCCGTACAGCAGGAGCTGGGCGGCGGAGTGGTAGTTGACGCCGTACGCGAAGCCGATGCGCTTCTGGAAGGCGTCCAGGGCCCTGGTCTCGGGCTCCGACATGGCGGCCTTGCCGCGGAAGGTCTCGTCCGCCGGGTCGGGGGACGAGCCCTCGTTGTCGTAGCCCCACTTGTAGGCGAAGTTGCGGTTGAGGTCGACTCCGTCGCCGGGGCCGATCTTCCCGTCGCCGTCGTTGTCGCGGAGGTTCTTCCGCCACTGCCGGTGGTCGGGGTCGGCGTGTGTGAAGTCGTAGCCGTCCGGGTTGGCGGAGAGCACGAACCACAGCTCGGTGGAGTCGACGATGCGGGTGATCCGCTCGTCCTTGCCGTAGTTGTCGAGGTAGTAGTGCATCAGCCGCCGGGTCATCTCCGGGGTGATCCACTCGCGCGCGTGCTGGTTGGACATGTACAGCGTGGCGGGCTTCGAGCCGTCCTTGGCGCGCTGGGCGCCCCTGGTCAGCTTGAGGGCGAGGATGTCCTGACCCTTGAGGGTCTTGCCGATGGAGACGACCTTGGTCAGTCCGGGGTGGGCCCGCGCGGTGTCCAGGATCTCCTGCTTGAGGCCGTTCGGGCCTCCGTACGGGCGGAAGACGCCGTCCCCGGCCGCGGCGACCCGCTTCTCGGCCTGGGCGCCGATGCTGTGCTCGGCGATCTCGACGCCCTGGCCGCGCAGCTGCCCGGCCTGCCGGCCGGTGAGGAAGAGCTCGACCGTCGCGGATCCCTTCGCCGGGACCTGCTCGGTGAGTTCGTGGGCGTCGGCACCGGCGTCGAGGAGCAGCGGGACCTGCTCCTTGGTGACCTCGGCACGCCAGACGGAGAGGGCGTCGCCGCCGTCCCGGTCGTTCGGCTGCGCTCCGGCGGCGGGTGCCGCCGCCACTCCGGCGATCAGCAGTGAAGCCGCGGCGAGGATCGATCTCGCTCTGCGTCTCATGAGCCCCCCTTGCTGTTGTCTGTCACGAAGGTGAACAGACGCCAGGCTCTTGGGCACTCATGGGCCTGTCAAGGGTGCCTCGCGGGCGTACGGAAAAGCTGCCGGCGCCTCAGAAAGGCACCGGCAGCCCGGAGTTCACCGTTCCGTACGCACGTTCCGTACGGGGAGGGATCCCGTCAGCCGACGAGGCTGTCGTCCAGCTCCTCCGTCAGGTTGGACTCGGTCCCGGGGATCCCCAGGTCCTGCGCCCGCTTGTCGGCCATCGCGAGCAGCCGGCGGATCCGGCCGGCCACCGCGTCCTTGGTCAGCGGCGGGTCGGCGAGCGCGCCCAGCTCCTCCAGGGAGGCCTGCTTGTGCTCCATGCGCAGCCGTCCGGCCGCGGCGAGGTGCTCGGGCACCTCCTCGCCGAGGATCTCCAGGGCGCGCTGCACCCGGGCCCCTGCGGCGACCGCGGCGCGGGCCGAGCGGCGCAGGTTGGCGTCGTCGAAGTTGGCCAGGCGGTTGGCGGTGGCGCGGACCTCGCGCCGCATCCGCCGCTCCTCCCAGGCGAGCACCGACTCGTGCGCGCCGAGCCGGGTCAGCAGGGCGCCGATCGCGTCGCCGTCGCGGACGACGACCCGGTCCACGCCCCGCACCTCACGGGCCTTCGCCCCGATGGAGAGCCGGCGGGCCGCGCCGACCAGGGCGAGCGCGGCCTCCGGACCCGGGCACGTCACCTCCAGGGAGGAGGAACGGCCGGGCTCGGTCAGCGAGCCGTGCGCGAGGAACGCGCCGCGCCAGGCAGCCTCGGCGTCACAGGTCGCGCCGGAGACCACCTGCGGGGGGAGGCCCCGGATGGGACGGCCGCGGCCGTCCACGAGACCCGTCTGCCGGGCCAGCTGGTCGCCGCCCGCCACCACCCGCACCACGAAGCGCGAGCCACGCCGCAGACCGCCGGGGGCCATCACGATCAGTTCGGAGCTGTGCCCGAAGATCTCCAGGATGTCCCGCTTGAGGCGGCGGGCCGCCATCGCGGTGTCGAGCTCCGCCTCGATCACGATGCGGCCGCTCACCAGGTGCAGCCCGCCCGCGAACCGCAGGATCGACGAGACCTCTGCCTTCCTGCAGCAGGTCCGGGTGACGGGAAGCCGGGAGATCTCGTCCTTCACCGCTGCCGTCATCGCCATGGGCCGATCCTTCCATGCATCCGAAAAATACGGTCGTACGCGGCGGCCAACAGCTCCGGGTCGTGCTTCGCGGAGCCGTCGGGCCCGGCCACCGGCGCCAGCTCGACCGCGGCACCGAGCCGCTTGGCGGCATCGGCGAGGGACTCGCGGTCGGGCACGGCGGCCTCGTCGGCCAGCACCACGTCCAGGGCGAGTTTAGGGGCGTGTCGTCCCAAAACCTCCAAATGACGCTGCGGGGAGAAGCCGTCTGTTTCTCCGGGCTGCGGCGCGAGGTTCAGCGAGAGCACCTTCCGGGCCTTCGTCTCGGCCAGGGCGTCGAGGAGCTCGGGGACGAGGAGGTGCGGGATCACAGAGGAGAACCAGGAGCCGGGACCGAGCACCACCCAGTCCGCGTCCAGGACCGCCGCGACCGCCTCGGGCACGGCCGGAGGGTCGTGCGGCACGAGGTGCACGGACTGCACCTCGCCGGGGGTGAGCGCCACGGTCGCCTGGCCGCGCACGGTGTCCACGTCGTCCGGCCGCTCCGGGTCGTGCCCCCTGACCAGCGCCTCGAGCTCCAGGGGCACGGCGGACATCGGCAGCACCCGGCCCTGGGCTCCGAGGAGCCGGCCGACCAGGTCGAGGGCCTGGACGGGGTCGCCGAGCTGCTCCCAGAGGGCGACGATCAGCAGGTTGCCGACGGCGTGGCCGTTGATCTCGCCCTTGGACTGGAAGCGGTGCTGGATCACCCGGGCCCAGGTCTGGCCCCAGTCGTCGTCGCCGCAGAGCGCGGCGAGCGCCTTGCGCAGGTCGCCCGGGGGCAGCACGCCGAGCTCCTCCCGGAGCCGGCCGCTGGAGCCCCCGTCGTCGGCGACGGTGACGACCGCGGTGAGGTCGCCGGTGATCCGGCGGAGGGCGGCGAGGGAGGCCGACAGGCCCATGCCGCCGCCGAGCGCGACCACCTTGGGCTGGGCGCCGCGCCTGCGGAGCGTACGCCGCACCGCGAGGGTGGAGGTACGCCGACGGTACGGCTTCACTCGCGCCCCATGTCCCGGTGGACGACGACGGTCTCGACCCCTTCGGAGGCGAGGCGGGCGGCGAGGCGCTCGGCGGTGGCGACGGAGCGGTGCTTGCCGCCCGTGCAGCCCACGGCGATCGTCACGTACCGCTTGCCCTCGCGGCGGTAGCCCGCGGCGATCAGCTGGAGCAGCTCGGTGTAGCGGTCGAGGAACTCCTTGGCGCCGGGCTGGTTGTAGACGTAGTTCGACACCTCCTCGTTGAGGCCGGTGAAGGGGCGCAGCTCGGGGACCCAGTGCGGGTTCGGCAGGAAGCGCATGTCGACGACGAGGTCGGCGTCGACCGGCAGGCCGTACTTGAAGCCGAAGGACATCACGGTGGCCCGGAGCTCGGGCTCCTCGTCGCCGGCGAACTGGGCGTCCATCTTGGCGCGCAGCTCGTGGACGTTGAGGCTGGAGGTGTCGATCACCAGGTCGGCGTCGCCGCGCAGCTCGCGCAGCAGGTCGCGCTCGGCGGCGATCCCGTCGGTGATGCGGCCGTCGCCCTGGAGGGGGTGCGGCCTGCGGACCGACTCGAAGCGCCGGACCAGGGCGTCGTCGGAGGACTCCAGGAAGACGATCCGGCGGGTGACCTGCTTGGAGTCCAGGTCGGCGAGGGACTCCCTGAGGTTGTCGAAGAACTGCCGGCCGCGGACGTCGACGACGACGGCGATCCGGGCGACGTTGCCCTGGGAGCGGGCGCCGAGCTCCACCATGGTGGGGATCAGCGCGGGCGGCAGGTTGTCCACGACGAACCAGCCGAGGTCCTCCAGACACTTCGCCGCGGTGGACCGGCCGGCTCCGGACATGCCGGAGATGATCACCAGCTCGGGAATGGCCGCCTCGGCGCCGTTGTCGCCGGGGGTCTCCTTCGTGCCCGTACTCACGTGTCCTGCTCCGTCTTCTCGGTCGTGCGGGTGGTGCGTGTCGCGCTCGCTCATGCGGTGGTGCCCCCGTCGTCTTCCATGATCTCTCCTGTGGCCGTGTTCACGGCGGGTGCGGCGGGGGCCGCCTGGGCCAGGGCCACGGCGACCGCCTCCGCGGTCTTCCGGCCGAAGCCGGGGACCTCACAGATCTGCTCGATTGTCGCCTGCTTCAGCCGCTTCACCGAGCCGAAATGCTTGATCAAGGCCTGTTTGCGCGACTCCCCGAGGCCGGGGACGGCGTCGAGCGGGCTGGTCCGGAGGCGTTTGGTCCGCTTGGACCGCTGGTAGCGGATGGCGAAGTCGTGAGCCGTGTCACGTACCCGCTGGAGCAGATACAGCCCCTCGCTGGAGCGGGGCAGCACCACCGGGTCGTCGTCGCCGGGCAGCCAGACCTCCTCCAGGCGCTTGGCGAGGCCGCAGACCGCGACGTCGTCGATGCCGAGCTCGTCGAGGGCGCGGCGGGCCGCGGCGACCTGCGGCTGCCCGCCGTCGACGACGACGAGCTGCGGCGGGTACGCGAAGCGCTTGGGCCGCCCGTCGTCCTGGGCGTCCTCGGCGGGGACCTCACCGCCGAGAAGGACCTCACGGCCGGCCGGGGGCTCTCCACCGGGCGGGGCCTCCCCCTCCGCGAGGGCGCCCCACTCCCCCGTGCGGTCCTTCTCGGCGAGGTACCGCTTGAAGCGCCGGCTGATCACCTCGTGCATGGACCGGACGTCGTCCTGGCCCTCGAAGCCCTTGATCTGGAAGCGGCGGTACTCGCTCTTGCGGGGCAGCCCGTCCTCGAAGACGACCATCGAGGCGACGACGTCCTCGCCCTGGAGGTGCGAGATGTCGAAGCACTCGATCCGCAGCGGCGCCGAGTCCAGGTCCAGGGCCTCGGCGATCTCCTCCAGGGCCCGGGAGCGGGTGGTGAGGTCACTGGCGCGCTTGGTCTTGTGCAGCACGAGCGCCTGCTGGGCGTTGCGCGCGACGGTCTCCATCAGGTCCTTCTTGTCGCCGCGCTGCGGGACGCGCAGCGAGACGAGGGAGCCCCGGCGGCCGGAGAGCCAGGCCGCGACGGACTCCGTGTCCTCGGGGAGCGCCGGGACCAGGACCTCCTTGGGGACCGCGTCGCCGCTCTCCTCGCCGTACAGCTGCTGGAGCGCGTGCTCCACGAGGCCCGCGGTGTCGACGGCCTCGACTTTGTCCGTGACCCAGCCGCGCTGGCCCCGGACGCGTCCGCCGCGCACGTGGAAGATCTGGACGGCGGCCTCCAGCTCGTCCTCGGCCAGGGCGATCAGGTCGGCGTCGGTGGCGTCGGCGAGGACGACCGCGTTCTTCTCCATGGCCCGGCGCAGGGCCTCTATGTCGTCGCGGAGCCGGGCGGCCTTCTCGTACTCCATGTCCTCGGCCGCGATCATCATCTGCTTCTCGAGCCGGCGGATGTACGTGCCGGTGCGGCCGGCCATGAAGTCGCAGAAGTCGTCGGCCAGTTCCCGGTGCTCCTCGGGCGTGACCCGGGCGACACAGGGCGCGGAGCACTTGCCGATGTAGCCGAGGAGGCAGGGGCGTCCGGCCGAGGCCGCGTTCCGGAAGACGCCCGCCGAGCACGTCCGCACCGGGAAGACCCGCAGCATCAGGTCGACGGTCTCGCGGATCGCCCACGCGTGCGCGTACGGCCCGAAGTAGCGCACGCCCTTCTTCTTGTGCCCGCGCATGACCTGGACGCGGGGGAACTCCTCGTTCATGGTCACCGCGAGGTACGGGTAGCTCTTGTCGTCCCGGTACTTGACGTTGAACCGGGGGTCGAACTCCTTGATCCAGGAGTACTCCAGCTGCAGCGCCTCGACCTCCGTGGACACCACGGTCCACTCCACCGAGGCGGCCGTCGTCACCATGGTGGCCGTGCGCGGGTGCAGGCTCGCGAGCGGCTGGAAGTAGTTCGCCAGCCGCTGGCGCAGGGACTTCGCCTTCCCGACGTAGATCACCCGGCGGTGCTCGTCGCGGAACTTGTACACCCCCGGGGAGTCGGGGATCTGACCCGGCTTGGGGCGGTAGCTGGAGGGGTCGGCCATGCTCCCCACCCTACTGGCGGGCACCGACACTCAGAGCGGGCGCGCTCGTTGGCCGTGCATGGCTCAGGACACTTCAGGACGGCTGGCGGACCGGGCGTGCGTGATCACCGGCGCGGCGAGCGGAATCGGGCGGGCGACCGCGGAACGCTTCCTCCGGGAAGGGGCCCGGGTGGTGGCCGCGGACGTGGACGGGGACCGCCTCGCCACGCTCGCGGGGGTGACCCCGGTGGTCGGCGACGTCTCCCGCGAGGAGGACGCCCGGCGGATGATCGACACGGCGGTGGAACGCTTCGGGCGGCTGGACGTCCTCGTGGCGAACGCGGGCGTGATCCCGCTGCTCTCCGTCACCGAGGCGGAGGCCTCGGACTTCGACCGGGTGATGGCCGTCGACGGCCGGGGCATGTTCCTGACCTGCAAGTACGCGATCGAGGCCATGCTCGACTCGGGCGGCGGGGCCATCGTGTGCACCTCGTCGATCTCGGGCGTCGCCGGCCAGGCCCGGCAGGCGGTCTACGGCCCGGCGAAGTTCGTGGCCACGGGGCTGACGAAGCACCTGGCGGTGGAGTGGGCGGAGCACGGCATCCGCGTCAACGCGGTCGCCCCCGGCACCATCGAGACCGAACGCGTCGCCGCCGCGCGCGTGGAGCCCGGCGGGCCCGAGTACCTGGCCGAGGTCGCCCGGGGCCACCCGATGGGCCGCTTCGGCACGCCGGAGGAGGTGGCGGCGGCGATCGTGTTCCTGGCGTCGGAGGAGGCGTCCTTCATCACGGGCGCGATCCTCCCGGTGGACGGCGGCTACCTGGCCCGCTGAACGCCCACCCCGCACGGACCTGCGCCCGCTGCCCGTGCGGGCCTTCGCCCGCTGCCGTGTGGGCCCGTCACCCGCTGCCGTGTGGGCCGGCCCCGTGTGAACGGTGTCCCGTGCGGGCCTTCGCCCGCTGCCGTGCGTCCCCGCGCTGGGGCGGGGCGGTGCCCGTCACCCACCCCCGTGTGGGCAATCGTCCCGCTGGGGCGGGACGGGTGGGCACACGGGACGGCGCCCTTGGCGGGCGCCTCCGCTCCCTGTGCCTGGACCCGCACCCCTCGCTCGGTGCGCAACGGGTGCGGGCCAGGGCGCGTAAGCCTCTGGCGCCGGCAGGGGCGCCGTCCGTTGTGCCCACCCTCCCCCGAGCTCTCGGCTTCGCTCGAGCAGGGGGGACCCCCATCGCCCCTTGCGGAACGCCTGCCCACAACGGGGGGGCCGGCACCGGCCCGGCGGGACGCCTGCCCGCGACGGGGGGGTGGGGCGGGCACCGGCCCGGCGGGACGCATGGTCGCGACGGGCCGGGCCCGGGCCCACAGCGGTGGGGCTCAGATTCGGCGCCGGCGCCGTATCGCCGTCCCCGCCGCGAGCGCCACGACCGCGCCGACCGCGCCGGCACCCACGCCGGCCGTCACCGTGCCCGCCGCCCCCGGCCTCGCCTCCGCCGCGGCCGTCTCCTCGTAGCCCCCGGCCGCGCCCTTCTTCGCGTAGGCCGAGCCCGGCAGCTTGTCGCCGTAGGCGTGGGCGACCCGCGACCGGTAGGCCGCGAGGCTCGTCCCGTCGCGGCCGACGGCCCGTACCGCGTCCTCGTCCAGCGGCAGCACCTTCGCCCCCTTCTGGACGTACCAGGCGTCGATCTGCGGCTCGCGGAAGACGAGACCGCCGCCGCCCATCTCCGCGTAGCGGATCTCGTCGTCGCCGGTGGCGATGTTCACCACCTGCCAGCCGCCCGGCTGCTTCACCGTCCACAGCGAGGCCTTCTGCCCGTCGGAGGCGACGGCCCTGCTGGCGCGGAACTCGACGCGGGCGACCGGCGCCCCGGGCTTCCCGGCGACGAAGTCGGGGGAGAGCACCCGTACCGGAACGGAGGCGCCGTCGACGCGCGGCGCGGCCGCCGTGCGCGCGAGGGCCCCGTCGCGGGCGAAGAACCGGGACAGGGTGTCCAGCGTCTGCGGCGAGGACGCGGCCTGTTCGGGGGTCGGCGCGGGCGGGAGGCTCTCGGCGGCGGCCGCCGGGAGCGCCCCGAGGGCGACGAGCGCGGTGAGCAGGCCGAGCGCGGCGGCCGTCCGTACGGTCCTCATCGTCGTCACGCCCCGATCCGGTAGAGCGAGTGGGTCCAGGAGAACGAGCTGTTGTTGACGTACCAGGCGTGCGAGGCCCAGTTGTAGCGGTCGCTGGAGGGCCAGGGGTCGCCCCAGTAGACCCAGCTGTTCGCGTCGTCGTAGCCGTAGATCACGTGCATGTGGCCGCCGCCGCTGGACCACTGGATGCGCGTCTCGACGGGCCGGTCGGCGTTGATCTCGGTCTGGACGGTCGAGTAGCGCAGCCAGCCGTCGACGTACGAGCCGGGGCTGATGCCCGCCCAGCTCAGTCCGGTCTGGACGTTGCCGAGGGTGGCCTGCGAGTTGGGGCAGTCGTAGCCCTGCTGGCGGTTGAAGGCGGCGTTGCAGAACTGGTTCTGGCTGTAGTTCCGGCCGTACCAGGTGGCGATGGTGTTGCCGCTCGCCGCCCAGCACCAGTTGGTCTTCTGCTGGGCCTGCATGGTGATGTTCAGCCGCTTGGAGGCGAGGGCGGAGTCCTCGCCGGCGGGTGCGGCGGAGGCCGAGGTCGTGGGGACGAGGAAGAGGGCGGCAGCGGCGAGTGCCGCGAGGTTCAGCTTTCTTCTGCGCATCGCGTTCCTCCCGAAGGTGGGGGGGGTGGGGATGTGGGGGGTGGAGGAGCGCGTCCGGACGCTGGTCAGGAGCATCGGCCGTTGTCCGGAACGGGTCAACACGCTTCAATGCGGGGTGACATCGGACTGTGAACGGTGTGACCCGGGTGTGAACGGACGCCCACGGCCCACCTGCCCGCCCACCCCTCGCGGCGCGACGGTCCGTGCCCCCGCCGTGAACGTTCACTGAGGAGACCTCGTGAGCCACACCGAGGCCGATCTGGCGCAGTTGCTGCACACCGGTCCCTTCCATCTGGCGCTGCGCACCGCGCTGGCCGTGCGCGGGCTGCCGCTCCAGCGGGTCCAGCACCATCTCGCGCACCGGGGCGTCAAGGTCGGGGTGACGAGTCTGAGCTACTGGCAGCAGGGCGCCCGCCGGCCGCAGCGGCCGGAGTCCCTGAAGGCCGTCCGGGCCCTGGAGGAGGTGCTCCAGCTGCCCGGGAACTCGCTGCTGCGGCTCCTGACGGGGGACGGCGCCGCCCGCTCCGAGGTGGAGCGCCCGGCGGGGCGCTCGTACCGCTCACTGGTGGAGGCCTCGGGCTCGGTCGAGGAGCTGCTCGCCGAGCTGGAGTCCCCGGCGGACGGCGGGCTGCACACGGTGGGGCACCACGAGCGGGTACGGATCGGGGCGGGCCGGGAGCTGGTGGGGCGCGAGTCGCAGCACGTGGTGCGGGCGCACCGGGACGGCGTGGACCGCTACCTGGCCATCCACCACGGGGACCCCGGCTGCGACCCGTCCCGGGTGGAGGTGCGGGCGGTGGAGAACTGCCGGACGGGCCGGGTGCGGTGGCATGCGGGGACGGGCGTGGTGGTCGCGGAGCTGCTCTTCGACGCGCGGCTGCGGGCCGGGGACACATACCTGTTCTCGTACGGCTTCGAGGACGGTACGGCGGGTCCGAGCGGGGAGTACGTGCGCGGGTTCAGCTTCGCGGGCGGGCAGTACGTGCTCCAGGTCCGCTTCGACGAGGCGGCGCTCCCGGTGCGGTGCCGGAGGTTCGCTCAGGTCTCCGCGGGGGCGCCGCGCGGCGGCCGTGCGGAGCTGACCCTGAGCGGCCGGCACCGCACGGTGCACGTCGTGGAGCAGGGGGTGCGCCCGGGGATCCTGGGGGTCGACTGGGACTGGGCGTGAGGCCTCAGGCCTTGGGGGCGGCGGCCTCGGGTCCGGCCACCAGCCTGCCGTCCTCGACGCGGACGGGGACCTCGGGGAGCGGGACGGTGGCGGGGCCATGGAGCGCCTTGCCGGTCGTCACGTCGAAGCGGCTGCCGTGGCAGGGGCAGTTGCCCTCGTTGTCCTCGACCTTGTCGAGGACGCAGCCGGCGTGGGTGCACTGGGCGCTGAAGGCCTTGTACTGGCCCTTGGCCGGGCAGCTCACCACGAGCCGCTGCTCGCGGTAGAGCTTGGAGCCGCCGACCGGGATCTCGTCGGGCGCGCCGAGCGGGACCGGGGCGGTCGGGGTCGGGACCTCGGCGTGGCCGAGCTTGGACTCGGTGGAGCAGGCGGCGACGCCCAGCCCGGCGGCTCCGGCGAGGGCCGCGCCTTTCAGTACGGTGCGGCGGCTGGACTGGCCGGACATGAGCGCTCCACGGTTCGAATCGGGGACAAGACCCCCACGGCTGACCGAACCGACGATACCGGCGCCCCCTCCCCCGCCGACGGCCGGGCCCGATGCTGCGCAAGGCCCCGTCCGGGGGCCGGGCAAGGCCCCGTGCGAGGGCCGGGCAAGGCCCCGTGCGAGGGCCGGGCAAGGCCCCGTGCGAGGGCCGGGCAAGGCCCCGTGCGAGGGCCGGGCAGGGCCCCCGTGTGGGGGCTCTGCCCGGGACCTCATGCCTTGCGGGTCCTGGCCGTCGCCTTCTTGGCCGCGGCCTTGGTCGCCGCCGCCTTGGTGGCGGTGCCCTTGGTCGCCGCCGCCTTCGTCGCCGTGGCCTTGCCGGCGGCGGTCTTCGTCGCCACCGCCTTGGTCGCGGTCTTCTTGGCGGGAGCCTTCGCCGCCGTCTTCTTCTTCGTCCCGCGGGCCGCCGGGATCGTCCCCGCGGCGTCGCTGATCCGGTCGGCGCCGAGAATCTCGCGGAGGAACTTGCCGGTGTGGCTCGCCGGGACCGAGGCGACCTCCTCCGGCGTGCCCTCGGCGACCACGAGGCCGCCGCCGCTGCCGCCTTCCGGGCCCATGTCGATGACCCAGTCCGCGGTCTTGATGACGTCGAGGTTGTGCTCGATGACGATCACCGAGTTGCCCTTGTCGACCAGGTTGGACAGGACCTTGATCAGCTTCGAGATGTCCTCGAAGTGGAGACCGGTGGTCGGCTCGTCCAGCACGTACACCGTGCGGCCCGTCGAGCGCTTCTGGAGCTCGGAGGCGAGCTTGACGCGCTGCGCCTCGCCGCCGGAGAGCGTCGGCGCGGACTGGCCGAGGCGGACGTAGCCGAGTCCGACCTCGTTGAGCGTGCGCAGGTGCCGGGCGATGGTCGGGACGGCCTCGAAGAAGTCGAGGGCCTCCTCGATCGGCATGTTCAGGACTTCGGCGATGGACTTGCCCTTGTAGTGGACCTCCAGGGTCTCCCGGTTGTACCGGTCGCCGTGGCAGACCTCGCACGGGACGTAGACGTCCGGGAGGAAGTTCATCTCGATCTTGATCGTGCCGTCGCCGGAGCAGTTCTCGCAGCGGCCGCCCTTGACGTTGAAGGAGAAGCGGCCGGGCAGGTAGCCCCGGACCTTGGCCTCCATCGTCTCGGCGAAGAGCTTGCGGACGTGGTCGAAGACGCCGGTGTACGTCGCCGGGTTCGACCGCGGGGTGCGGCCGATCGGGGACTGGTCGACGTGCACGACCTTGTCGACGAGATCGTCGCCGTCCACGCGCGTGTGCCGTCCGGGCACCGACTTGGCGCCGTTCAGCTCGCGCGCCAGGTGGGTGTAGAGGATGTCGTTGACCAGGGTCGACTTGCCGGAGCCGGAGACCCCGGTGACCGCCGTGAGGACGCCCAGCGGGAAGGAGACGTCGATGTCCCGCAGGTTGTTCTCGCGGGCCCCGTGCACGGTGAGCCGGCGGCCCGGGTCCACCGGCCGGCGGATGTCCGGGGTGGCGATCGCCCGGCGGCCGGACAGGTACTGCCCGGTCATCGACTCCTCGTTGGCGAGGAGCTCCTTCAGGGAGCCGGAGTGGACGACCTTGCCGCCGTGCTCGCCTGCGCCGGGGCCGATGTCGACGACCCAGTCGGCGACCTTGATGGTGTCCTCGTCGTGCTCGACGACGATGAGCGTGTTGCCCATGTCCCGGAGCCGGACCAGGGTCTCGATCAGCCGGTGGTTGTCGCGCTGGTGGAGGCCGATGGACGGCTCGTCGAGCACGTAGAGCACGCCGACCAGGCCGGAGCCGATCTGGGTGGCGAGCCGGATGCGCTGGGCCTCTCCGCCGGAGAGCGTGCCCGCCGCCCGGTTGAGCGAGAGGTAGTCGAGGCCGACGTCGACGAGGAAGCGCAGCCGCTCGTTGACCTCCTTGAGGACCCGCTCGGCGATCTTCTTGTCGCGGGCGTTGAGCGTGAGGCGGGAGAGGAACTCGGCGCAGTCGCTGATCGACATCCCGGAGACCTCGGCGATGGACCGGTCCATGACCGTGACCGCGAGGACGATCGGCTTGAGGCGGGTGCCCTCGCAGGTGGGGCAGGGCACCTCGCGCATGTAGCCCTCGAAGCGCTCGCGGCTGGAGTCGCTCTCGGCCTCGGTGTGCCGCCGCTTGACGAAGGAGACGGCGCCTTCGAAGGCCGGGGTGGTGTACGCCCGCTCGCGTCCGTACCGGTTCCGGTAGCGGACCTCGACCTGGGTCTTGTGGCCGTGCATCAGGGCCTTCTTGGCGCGCTGCGGCAGCCCGGCGTACGGGATGTCCGTGCGGAAGCCGAGGGCCTGGGAGAGTCCGCCGATGAGCCGGCCGAAGTACTCCTTGGTGTGGCCGTGCGACCAGGGGTGGATGGCGCCCTCGTCGAGGGACTTGTCCTCGTCGGGGACGATCAGCTCCGGGTCGACCTCCATGCGGGTGCCGATGCCGGTGCAGTCGGGGCAGGCGCCGAAGGGCGAGTTGAAGGAGAAGGAGCGCGGCTCCAGCTCCTCGAAGGACAGGTCGTCGTACGGGCAGTAGAGGTGCTCCGAGTACATCCGCTCGCGCTCGGGGTCGTCCTCGGCGAGGTCGACGAAGTCGAGCACGACCATGCCGCCGGAGAGTCCGAGCGCGGTCTCGACGGAGTCGGTGAGCCGGCGCTTGGCACCGTCCTTCACGGTGAGGCGGTCGACGACCACCTCGATCGTGTGCTTCTCCTGCTTCTTCAGCGTCGGCGGTTCGCTCAGCTGCACGGTCACGCCGTCGACCCGGGCGCGGCTGTAGCCCTTGGTCTGGAGGTCGGCGAAGAGGTCGACGAACTCGCCCTTGCGCTCGCGCACGAGCGGGGAGAGCACCTGGAAGCGGCTGCCCTCGGGGAGCTCCAGGACCTTGTCGACGATGGCCTGCGGCGACTGGCGGGAGATGGGGCGGCGGCACTCGGGACAGTGCGGCTTGCCGATGCGGGCGAAGAGCAGGCGGAGGTAGTCGTAGACCTCCGTGATGGTGCCGACCGTCGAGCGCGGGTTGCGCGAGGTCGACTTCTGGTCGATGGAGACGGCGGGCGAGAGACCCTCGATGAAGTCGACGTCCGGCTTGTCCATCTGGCCGAGGAACTGCCGGGCGTACGAGGAGAGCGACTCGACGTACCGGCGCTGCCCCTCGGCGAAGATCGTGTCGAACGCGAGGGAGGACTTGCCCGACCCCGAGAGCCCGGTGAAGACGATGAGGGAGTCACGCGGGAGGTCGAGCGAGACGTTCTTGAGGTTGTGCTCGCGAGCGCCACGGACGATGAGACGGTCGGCCACGCCGGTCCGCACCTTTCTTGAGAGAGCGGATGTGCCTGACACACCCAACAACCAAGGATGCCGGATGCTTCCATCGAGCCTATAGCACGCACATTCGATTTCCGGCCGTCCCGAGACCGCTTCACCCGAACGAGTGGCGGCGCTAGGGTCGGCGCCATGATCGATCACGAACGTGACCTTGCCTCCGTGCGCGAGGCGACCGACCGCCTGCTGGCCGCCGCCGCCTCCTGGGACAACGCGGCGACGGCGGAGCCGTCACGGCTTCCGGGCTGGACCCGCGGCCATGTCCTCGCCCACGTCGCCCGCAACGCCGACGCCCTCGTGAACGTCCTCCAGGGACGTCCGATGTACGCCGACGCCGCGACCCGGGACGCCGACATCGAGCGCGACGCAGGCCGTCCGCTCGACGTCCACCTCGCCGACCTGCGCGAAAGCGGCGACCGCTTCCAGGCCGCCGGCGCGGAGCCCGCCGACTGGAGCCGCACGGTCGAGCTCCGCAACGGGGTCACCGACAGCGCCTCCCGGATCCCCTTCCGCCGCTGGGTGGAGGTCGCCCTGCACCACGTCGACCTGGGCGTCGGCTACGAGCTGGAGGACCTGCCGGAGGAGTTCGTCCTGCGGGAGATCGACTTCCTGGCGGAGCGGTTCAAGGGCCTGGAGAGCGTCCCCGCCACCACCCTCCGGGCCTCCGACGGACAGGGCTGGACCACCGGCGGCACGTCCGGCGAGGTCGTCGTGACGGGCCCCGCCCCCGAGCTCCTCGGCTGGCTCGCCGGCCGGCGCGACGGCTCCGCCCTGAAGACCGAGGGCGGCCCCCTGCCGGAACTCCCCCCGCTGTAGCCGCCACTGTCACCCCCCGGGGCTAGTCTGAGGCCATGACGTACAGCGGAGTGGTGAAGGTCGGCGGCCCGGCGGACGTGCACGAGCTGACGGACCTGATGATCTCGAAGGTCGCGGTCGGCCCGATGGACAACAACGCGTATCTGCTGCGCTGCCGCGCGACCGGCGAGCAGCTGCTGATCGACGCGGCCAACGACGCCGGGACGCTCCTCACGCTGATCGGTGACGACGGCATCGCCGCCGTCGTCACCACCCACCGGCACGGCGACCACTGGCAGGCCCTGGAGGAGGTCGTCGCCGCGACCGGCGCCAGGACGTACGCGGGCGCGTACGACGCGGAGGGCATCCCGGTCGCGACCGACGTGCCCGTCGAGGACGGCGACACGATCCGGGTGGGCCGGGTCGAGCTGACCGCGCGCCGCCTGGTCGGGCACACCCCGGGCTCGATCGCCCTGGTCTACGACGACCCGCACGGCCACCCGCACGTCTTCACCGGCGACTGCCTCTTCCCCGGCGGCGTGGGCAACACGTGGAAGGACCCGGAGGCCTTCGCAAGCCTGATCCACGACGTGGAGACCAAGCTCTTCGCGGTCCTGCCCGACGAGTCCTGGATCTACCCCGGCCACGGCAGGGACACCACGCTCGGTGACGAGCGCCCCCACCTCGCGGAGTGGCACGAGCGCGGCTGGTGACCCCCGGCGCGTGTCCCCCGAGCTGCGCACCTCCGTACGCCCCCGTAACCGGGACGGCGGCGGGGTAGTTGGCGCCACATGCGCCAAAGTCACCCTCCGTCGCCGCCCCGGACGCCCTCGATGGGGCGGCTCGCCGCCGCCTCGCTCGTCGGCACCGCCATCGAGTTCTTCGACTTCTTCGTCTACGGGACCGCCGCCGCCCTCGTCCTGGGGCCGCTCTTCTTCCCCACCTTCTCGCCCCTCGCCGGGACCCTGGCCGCCTTCGGCACCTTCGCCGCCGGGTTCCTCGCCCGCCCCCTGGGCTCGGTCCTCTTCGGACACGTCGGCGACCGGTACGGCCGGCGGCCGGTCCTCTTCGCCTCGCTGCTCCTGACCGGCTGCGCCACCGTCGCGGTCGGCTTCGTCCCCACGTACGCGACGCTCGGCATCGCCGCCCCGGCGCTCCTGCTCACCCTCCGCTTCCTCCAGGGCCTCGGGCTGGGCGGTGAGTGGGGCGGGGCGGTCCTGCTCACCGCCGAGCACGCCCCCGAGAACCGGCGCGCACTGTGGTCGAGCTTCCCGCAGATCGGCCCGTCGATCGGCTTCCTCCTGGCGAACGGGGTGATGCTGGCGCTCACCGCCGGGCTGAGCGACGCGGACTTCCGCTCCTGGGGCTGGCGGGTGCCGTTCTGGGCGGCGGGGCTGCTCGCGCTCGTCGGGCTGCTGCTGCGCTCCTCGCTGGCGGAGACCCCGCAGTTCGAGGAGCTGTCCGCGTCCGGGCGGCGCGCGGGCGCCCCGCTGGCCGAGATCGTGCGCGACCACTGGCGTCTCGTGCTGCTGACGGCCGGGGCGCTCGCCGTCGGGTACGCCGTCTTCTACTCGGTCTCCACCTGGGCCCTGGCCTACGGCACCGAGAAGCTCGGGGTGAGCAGCACCGTGATGCTGGCCTGCGTGATGGCGGCGGTGGCCGTCATGGGCGTGGTGACCCCGTTCGTGGCGCTCCTCGGCGACCGCTGGGGCCGCCGGGCGCTCTGTCTGGCGGGCTGCGCGGGCTCCGCGCTGTGGATGTTCCCGATGGTGGCCCTGCTGCACACCGCCCGGCCGCCCCTGATGTTCCTCGGGTTCCTGGGCTCGCTGCTGGCCTTCATCACGATGTTCTCGGTGGTCGCCGCGTACCTCCCGGAGCTGTACGAGCCCCGCGTCCGCTGCACCGGCGCCGCCGTCGGCTACAACCTGGCCGGCGTCCTGGGCGGCGCGCTGACGCCGATCGTGGCCACGACCCTCTCCGAGGGCGGCTCCGGCCCGCCCTGGGGTGTCGCGGCCTACCTCACCCTGGTCGCCCTGGTGAGCCTCGGCTGCTTCGCCCTCCTCCCGGAGACCCTCCCGGGCCGCACCGGCGAACCGGCGCCCGAGCCCGCGACCGCCTGAGCCCCCGGCGGGGGTTCCGGGGCACGGGTTCCCGCGGCCCGGGTTCCCGCCGCACTGCACGGCGACGGCCGACCGGAAGGGATCCGGTCGGCCGTCGGTGTGTGCGGAAGGGCGTCAGGCCTCGACGCTGTCCTTCGGGGTGTCCTGGGAGGCGGCCGGCGTCGCGGCGGCCTCCGCGGCCTCGCGCTGGGCCTGCTTCCTGGAGGCGATCAGGCTGGTGACGGTCGTGATGACCAGGACACCGCCGATGACCGCCAGCGAGAACGGGATGCTGATCTCCGGGACGTGCACCCCGGACTCGTGCAGCGCGTGCAGCACGAGCTTCACGCCGATGAAGCCGAGGATCACCGACAGGCCGTAGCTGAGGTGGACCAGCTTCTTGAGCAGGCCGCCGATCAGGAAGTACAGCTGCCGCAGACCCATGAGCGCGAAGGCGTTGGCGGTGAAGACGATGTACGGGTCCTGGGTGAGGCCGAAGATCGCCGGGATGGAGTCGAGGGCGAAGAGGATGTCGGTGGTGCCGATGGCCAGCATGACGACCATCAGCGGGGTCATGATCCGCTTGCCGTTGTTGACGATGAAGAGCTTGGTGCCGTGGTAGCGGTCGGCGACGCCGAACCTCTTCTCGGCCATCTTGAGGAGACGGTTCTCCTCCCAGTCGTCCTCCTCCTCGTCGGAGCGCGCCTCCTGGATGAGCTTCCAGGCGGTGTAGATCAGGAACGCGCCGAAGAGGTAGAAGACCCACGAGAAGCTCGCGATGATCGCGGCGCCCGCGGCGATGAAGATCGTGCGGAGCACCAGGGCGATCACCACACCCACGAGGAGCACGCGCTGCTGGAGGTGGGAGGGGACCGCGAACTTCGCCATGATCAGGACGAAGACGAAGAGGTTGTCGACGCTGAGCGACTTCTCGGTGACGTAGCCCGCGAAGAACTCCCCGGACGCCTGGCTGGTGCCGAAGACCATCAGGCCGAGGCCGAAGAGCACGGCCAGCACGATCCAGACGACCGTCCAGATTCCGGCTTCCTTGACCGACACGTCATGGGGCTTGCGCCCGATGAAGAAGTCGGCACCGATCAGGGCAGCGAGACCAAGAATGGTCACTACCCACAGGGTCATTGAAACGTCCACTGCGCCTCCGGCGTCGTACGGCTACTGATCAGCGTCGTCGCTGCCGGAGGTCTCTTCCACCCGGGCGGCGGACGGGCCGCCGGGCCGACGCCCCGGGATCGGATCGATGATGATCCGTCCGTATTGACGGGTACGCCGCGCAATGGGGAGTACTCCCCTCCGCACCAAGAAGACTACCCGAAAGACCAAGAGAAGGTAAAGGAAAGGGTAAAGAGGCCTCAAAAGACCAGGTCAGAGCCGCTTTCCATGGCGAGCGGCCGCCACCTGCTCAAGGACCTGACGGAGGATCGCGCTGCCCTGCGGAACGACCGGCGGCTCGTACGACCAGGCGTGGCCGACCCAGGGATCGGCGAGGTGGTCGTCGGGCACGGGTGTGAGCCGCAGCAGAGAACGCCACAGGGGGTCGAGCAGCGGCCCGTACGCCGCCGCGTCCTCCCGGTCCGCGACCATCAGCAGGTGGACGCCGACCGAGGGGCCCTCGTCGGCGAGGTACCGCAGCCGGGTGACCGCCCGGTCGTCGAAGCCGTGCGGGAAGTCGTGCACGATCAGCAACTGCCGGGCCGCGTCCAGACCCGGCGGCAGCGCGTCGGCCGCACCGCCGCGCAGGGCCATCTGCAGCAGGTCGACCCGCTCGGTGAGCTGCTCCAGGACCGCCGAGACACCGGCCGCGCCCCGGGCGGGCGGCGCTGCCGCCCCCGTCTCCACGAGCGGCGCGAGCGCGGCGGCGCCCGCGCCCGCGGGGTCGACGACATGGACGGTGAACTCGCCGGCGGGGTGCGCCGCGAGGAGCCGCGCCGCGTGCGCCACCGCGCTGTCCAGGGCGAGCCGCCGCAGTTCGGTCTCGTCGAGGAGCCCGGCCGCCTCACTCCGGTCGCGGCCGGAGTCCACCCACAGCCCTCGCTCCAGCGGCAGCCGGACGAGCATGGGGATCCGCAGGTCGGTGCGCTCGGGGAGGTGGAGGTCGCCGAGACGGACGGCCATCGGCTCCTCGCCCGGGACGCGGTACGCGTGCCAGACGGGGCTGTCCCAGCGGGCGTACGCGACGGGCAGCGCGGGCTCGACGACCTCGGACTCGGCGGCGAGCTGGGCGAGGTCCCGGTCCAGGGCCTCCCGGGCGCGCTCCACGAGCGCGTCGTGCCGGGCTCGGGCGGCGGCCCGCGCGGCGTCGTTCGCGCCGTCGGCCCGGGCCCGGTAGTCGGTGAGCGTCTCGTCGAGCTCGCGGTCGAGCCGGGACTCCGCGAAGTCGCAGGCGCTGCGGTAGGCGGCGGCGGTTCGGGCCAGGTCCTCGAACATGCCCCACACCTGGTTGTAGAGCCGCTCGTCCATGGACCAGCCCGAGGCGTCCCCGGCGACCGGCACGGGCGGCGCCTGCCGGGGTTCGGGAGCGGGGGCGGCGGTCTGGCGCCGGGGGTGGGCGTAGTTCAGGGGCCCGCCGGGTGCCGGTGCCGGGCCCTGGGCGGGCGTGGGCGTGGACGCCGGGTCCGCAGTGGGCGGTGTCGTGTGGTGGACGCGCTCCGCCTGCGGGACGCGGGGCGCGGGGGCCTCGGCCGGCCGGTCCCGCTCGGGTGCCACCGCCGCCAGGATCGACGCGGCCAGCTCCGCGGCGCGCTCCAGGCCCTGGTCGCCGAGGAGGGCGGCGAGCCCGCCCTCGTACCCCTGGCCCATGGCGCGGACCTTCCAGGCGCCCTGGCGGCGGTACAGCTCCAGAGCCACGACGGCGGACTCCCGGTCGAGTCCGGTGAGGGTGTAACTGGCGATCTCGGTGCCGTCGGCGCCGGCGACGGCGACGAAGGGGGCGGCGAGGGCTCCGAAGCGGGCGGCGGAGCCGGTGAGCGCGAGGAGGACCGAGAGGCGGTGGACGGCGCCGGGGACCGCGTCCAGGTCTACGGTGAGCCGGTGGTCGGCGGCGGCCGGCCCGGGCACGCCGACACCCGGGAGGGCGGGGGCTCCGGGGTGGGCGATCCACTCCGCGCCCGCGACCCGCCCCTGTGCGTCGCCGAGGGTGACCCCGGCGACGACGGGGTGGCCGGCCGACACCCGGATCTCCAGTCGGGTCTCGGGCAGGGGGTGGTTCTGCCCCCGGACCAGCTCGGCCGTCATCGTCTCTGTCCCCTCAGCGTTTCCTGGTGCCGGGCAAGTTCATGCGGGACAGCTCCCGGCGGCCTGGTGCCTCCGGGAGCTGCGGGTGTGCCGTGCCGGGCCCGGCTACAGGTGCGGCAGGATCGCCGGCATCAGGTTCTGGAAGGTGCGGCCGTTGGCCGGGTTGCCCAGGGCGGTCATCTGCCAGCCGGAGCCGACCCGGTGCACCTTCGCCATGATCTGCGCGGTGTAGTTGCCGCCGCCGTCGAGGGTATAGCGCGCGAGCTCCTGCCCGTTCGTCTCGTCGACGATCCGGCAGAAGGCGTTCTGCACCTCCTGGAACGTCTGCCCGGTGAAGGAGTTCACCGTGAAGACGATCTGGTCGATGTGGACCGGGACCCGCTCCAGGTCCACGAGGATCGCCTCGTCGTCGCCGCCCTGGCCCGCGCCGCCCACCAGGTTGTCGCCGGTGTGCTTGACCGAGCCGTCGTCGCTGACCAGGTGACGGAAGAAGACGACGTCGACCGGCTGCTTCTCGGCGAAGAGCACGGCCGAGGCGTCCAGGTCGATCTCCCGGGTGCGCGAGCCGAAGAGACCGCGGCGCGGCGCGGCCTGCCAGCCGAGCCCCATCCGCACCTGGGTGAGGCTGCCCCCGCCCTTCTTCTCCAGGCTGATGGCCTGACCCTTGGTCATGTTGACCGACACGCGTTTGCCCCTCTCGTTGGCGATTCCCCGCGCCCGCTGTCCGGTGCGTGCGGTTGTCGAGCACCCTACGCAGCGGCACCGACACCGCGGAGGCACGGTCCGGTTTTGTGTCGGTCTTGCAACACACCGGACCGTCCGTCCGCACCGCCCGTCGCCGAGTCCGCCCCCGCCCCGTCGCCGAGTCCGCCCCCGCCCCGTCGTCGGGTCCGCTGCCGCCCCGTCAGGCGAGTCCCGCCTCCTTCATCTGGCGCAACTCCTTCTTCAGCTCGCCCACTTCGTCCCTGAGCCGGGCCGCCACCTCGAACTGCAGCTCGGCGGCGGCGGCGCGCATCCGGTCGGTCATCTCCTCGATGATCGCGGCCAGTTCGGTGGCGGGCCGGTCACCGAGCTCGACGGTGGAGCCCGCCTTGCGGCCCTTGCCCCCGGCCGCGGGGCCGTGCGCGGCGAGCGAGGGCACCGGGGCCTTCGCACCCTTGCCCTCCTTGCCCTGCCGGTAGCCGCTGCCGAGCAGTTCCTCGGTGTCGATCTCCTCGCGCGCGATGGTCGCGACGATGTCGTTGATCTTCTTGCGGAGCGGCTGCGGGTCGATGCCGTGCTCGGTGTTGTACGCGACCTGCTTCTCGCGGCGCCGGTTGGTCTCGTCGATGGCCTGCTCCATCGCCGGGGTGATCCGGTCCGCGTACATGTGGACCTGGCCCGACACGTTGCGCGCGGCGCGGCCGATGGTCTGGATGAGGGAGGTGCCGGAGCGCAGGAAGCCCTGCTTGTCGGCGTCGAGGATCGCGACGAGGGACACCTCGGGGAGGTCGAGGCCCTCGCGGAGCAGGTTGATGCCGACGAGGACGTCGTACTCTCCGGCGCGCAGCTCGCGGAGGAGCTCGATGCGGCGCAGGGTGTCGACGTCGCTGTGCAGGTAGCGCACCTGGATGCCGAGCTCCAGGAAGTAGTCGGTGAGGTCCTCGGCCATCTTCTTGGTGAGGGTGGTGACGAGGACCCGCTCGTCGCGCTCGGCGCGCAGCCGGATCTCGTGGACGAGGTCGTCGATCTGGCCCTCGGTGGGCTTGACCACGACCTCGGGGTCGACGAGTCCGGTGGGGCGGATGATCTGCTCCACGAAGCCGTCGCCGCGCGAGAGCTCGTACGTCCCGGGGGTGGCGGAGAGGTAGACGGTCTGGCCGATCCGCTCCTGGAACTCCTCCCACTTCAGCGGGCGGTTGTCGAGGGCGGAGGGGAGCCGGAAGCCGTGGTCGACGAGGGTCCGCTTGCGGGACGCGTCGCCCTCGTACATGGCGCCGATCTGCGGCACGGTGACGTGCGACTCGTCGATGACGAGGAGGAAGTCCTCGGGGAAGTAGTCGAGGAGGGTGTTGGGCGCGGAGCCGGGCTCGCGGCCGTCGAAGTGCATCGAGTAGTTCTCGATGCCGGAGCAGGAGCCGATCTGCCGCATCATCTCGATGTCGTACGTGGTGCGCATGCGCAGCCGCTGGGACTCCAGGTGCTTGCCCTGCTTGTCGAGCTCGGCGAGGCGGCCCTCCAGCTCGCGCTCGATGTCGTTGACTGCCCGCTCCATGCGCTCGGGGCCCGCGACGTAGTGGCTGGCGGGGAAGACGTACAGCTCGTGGTCCTCGCTGATGACCTCGCCGGTGAGCGGGTGGAGGGTGGAGAGGGCCTCGATCTCGTCGCCGAACATCTCGATGCGGACGGCGAGCTCCTCGTACACCGGGAAGATCTCGATGGTGTCGCCCCGCACCCGGAAGGTGCCGCGGGTGAACGCCAGGTCGTTCCGGGTGTACTGGATGTCGACGAAGCGGCGGAGCAGCTGGTCGCGGTCGATCTCCTCGCCGACCTTGAGCGGGACCATCCGGTCCACGTACTCCTGGGGGGTGCCGAGGCCGTAGATGCAGGAGACGGAGGCGACCACGACGACGTCCCTGCGGGTGAGCAGGGAGTTCGTCGCGGAGTGGCGGAGCCGCTCCACCTCCTCGTTGATGGAGGAGTCCTTCTCGATGTACGTGTCCGACTGCGGGACGTAGGCCTCGGGCTGGTAGTAGTCGTAGTACGAGACGAAGTACTCGACGGCGTTGTTCGGCAGGAGCTCGCGGAACTCGTTCGCCAGCTGCGCGGCCAGCGTCTTGTTCGGCGCCATCACCAGGGTGGGGCGCTGGAGCTTCTCGATCATCCACGCGGTGGTCGCCGACTTGCCGGTGCCGGTGGCACCGAGGAGCACGACGTCCTTCTCCCCCGCGCGGATGCGCCGCTCGAGGTCGGCGATGGCGGTCGGCTGGTCGCCGCTGGGCTTGTACTCACTGACGACCTCGAAGGGCGCCACCGAACGTTCGATCTTGGAAACGGGCCGCATGCAACCACCGTACGACCCTGCACTGACAGTCGTGCGGTGATCGGCTCACCGCCCGGCCGCGGGGCGTCCCGTCACCAGTCCTGGGAACGGTGTCCGGCGCGCGGGACGCTCCTGCCGGCGGAGCGGCGGCCGGTCCGTCCGGCGGGGCGGCGGGCGGGACGGGAGGTCCAGTTGGCGGGCTCGCCGTAGGACGGCACGTGGCGCGGGGCGGGCACGCCGGGGCGGTGCGGGGTCCGGGCGGCGGGCCGCTGCCAGTCCGGGTCGCCCATGACGAGCAGCGGGTCGAACATGACGACGACGGCGGCCAGGATCAGGAAGACCGCCGGGCCGATCAGCATGGGCAGCAGGAGCGAGGTCGCGGTGTCCCCGGTTCCGGTGCGGGCCTGGGTGCCGTGCAGGTGGACGCTGACGGCGGCCATGGCGGTGTAGTGCATACCACTGACCGCTCCGCCCATCACCAGGCTCGCGCCGAGACTGGCCAGAAATCCATGCACGGAGACGGCCGCCCAGAGGGCCGCGGTGGCGGCGACGACGGCGATGACCACGGAGAGGGCGACCGTGAGCGTGTCGTACTCGATCCGGCCCTGGAGGCGCATACCGGCCATGCCGAGGTAGTGCATGGTGGCGACGCCGAGGCCCGTGATGGTGCCGCCGGTGACCAGGGTGAGGGCGGTCGCCCCGCGGTAGCCGACGATGAAGATGCCGATGCCGACCATGAGGACGGCGACGCCCAGGCTGGCGAAGGTGAGGGGGCGGTCGTAGGTGACGGGCGCCTGCTGGACGGAGAAGCCCATCATCGCGATGAAGTGCATCGTCCAGATGCCGGTGCCGATCGAGGTCGCTCCGAGGGCGAGCCAGCCCGCCTTGAAGGTGTCGCGGTGGCGGAGCGATCTGGTGGTGCACCTCAGGCCGAGGGCGCCGCCGAGGCAGGCCATGAGAAAGGCGGCCACCGGCGTCACGAGCCCGTAGCTGAATCCGTCGACCGTGCCCTGCATGAGCGTGTGTCCTCCACCCCTGGTGCAACGTCGTCCGAAAACAGTCGGTACCGCTGGGTAGTACTACCGGGGCGAGATTATGGCGCGCAGGGGCCCCGGCGACCACGTGACCGGGGAATTTCCGTTCGCGAGACCGGAGCGAGACCGGTCCGTGACCTCGGTGAGGGCTCCGGACCGGCTTCCGGCGCCGCTCCGGGGACCTGGCCGCGGACGATCGGCCCGGACCCACCACCGGCGGCGGGTCCGCGCCTCGCTGCCGGTGAAGGTTCCGGACCGCGTTGTCGGTGGCGGGTCGTACCGTGGGCGGCATGGACATCGACACGGGAGCGGCAGCGGGGGCGGCGGGCCCGGAGCGGGCCGGCACGGTGGAGTGGACGGTCGTGGAGAGCGCCATCGGGCCGCTCTTCCTGGCCGCGACCGGGCGGGGGCTCGTGCGGGTCGAGTTCCACGCCGACCCGGCTCGGCGGGAGCGGATGCTCGACCGTCTTGCGGGGCAGCTCGGCGCGGAGCCGGTGGAGTGCGCCTCGGGACGGCTCACGGAGGCGATACGCCGTCTCGACCGGTACTTCGCGGGCGAGCCGGACGACCTCGACCTGCCGCTGGACTGGTCCCTGACGACCGGCTTCAACCGGCAGGTGCTGCGCGAGCTGGCGGCGGGTGTCCCGTACGGCACGGTCGTCGGGTACGGGGAGCTGGCGGGGCGCGTGGGGCAGCCGGGCGCGGCGCAGGCGGTCGGGGCGGCGATGGGCGCCAACCCGCTGCCGGTGGTGGTGCCCTGCCACCGGGTGGTCGAGAGCGACGGCGGCCTCGGCGGCTTCGGGGGCGGCCTGGAGACGAAGAGACAGCTGCTGGCCCTGGAGGGCGTGCTGCCCGCCCCACTCTTCTGAGCGCCCGGTGGCGTCAGGGAGGGAGGCGGCGTTCCCATCAGATGGGACGGCTGGCACACTCACGTAAGTGACGCATACCCCCAGCGCCCCTGACGCCGTCGTGCCCGGCCACATATCCGTCCCTGTCACTCCCGCCGAGCTGCCCGCGCTCCGCCGGCGCGTCCAGGCCGGGCTGATCGCCACCCAGATCCTGGGAGGCCTCGGCATCGCCATCGGCTTCGCCCTCGCCGCCGTCCTGGCGCGGGACGTCAGCGGCACCGAGGCCCTGTCCGGTCTGGCGTCGACGGCGTCGGTCGCCGGTTCCGCGCTGCTCGCCATGCCACTGGCCACGCTGATGACCCGGCGGGGGCGCCGGGCGGGGCTCGTCCTGGCGTACCTCCTCGCGGCGGTGGGCGCCGGTGTGGTGGTGCTCGGGGCGGTCCTCGGGAACTTCCCCCTCCTGCTGGCCGGGCTCGTCGGCTTCGGCGCCGGGTCCTCGGCGAACCTGGCGGCCCGCTTCGCCGCCGCCGACCTGGCCGAGCCGGACCGCAGGGCCCGGGCCATCTCCACGGTGGTGTGGGCGACCACGATCGGCGCGGTGCTCGGCCCGAACGTCGCCGCGCCCGCCGGGAAGAGCGTCTCGGGCCTGGGCGTCCCGGCCGCCGCGGGCCCGTTCGTCTGGGCCGCCGGCGTCTTCGTGCTCGCCGCCGCCGTGGTGGCCGTGCTGCTGCGCACGGACCCGCTGCTCACCGCCCGCGCGCTGGACGCCGGGGCGGGCGAGACGGCGGAGGGCCACTCCCTGCGGGCCGGGATGGACGCGGTGCGGAAGTCCCCGCGGGCCCGGATCGCCCTCGTCACCATCGCCGGCACGCACACCGCCATGGTGTCGATCATGTCGATGACGCCGGTGGCGCTCACCCATCACGGCGCCGACATCCAGCTGGTCGGACTCGTGATCAGCGGGCACATCACGGGGATGTACGCGTTCTCGCCGCTGATGGGCTGGCTGTCCGACCGGCTGGGCCGGCTCGCCGTGATCGGGCTCGCGGTCGGGCTGATCGGCACGGCGGCGCTCGTCGCGGGCACGGCGGGGCCGTCCCACGGGCGGACCGCCCTGGGCCTCTTCATCCTCGGCCTGGGCTGGTCGGCGGGGCTCGTGTCCGGATCGGCCCTGCTCACCGACTCGGTGCCGCAGGCCGCGCGGGCCGCCGTCCAGGGGCTCTCCGACTTCGTCATGAACACGGCCGCCGGGGTCGGTGGCCTCGCGGCGGGCCTGATCGTCGCGAAGGCGGGCTACGGGCCGCTGAACGCGATCGCCGCGTGCCTGTTGCTGCCGATGGCGGCGCTCGCGCTGCGGGGCGCGCTCCGTAAGGCCTGATCCGGACGGCCGCCGCGGTGGCCGCCGGCGTCCTCAGCGCGGCGCCGCCGGGGACGAGGCCCCGTCGGCCAGCCGCCGCGGGGCTCCCGTACCGTCGGCCGGCACCGACCAGACCGCTCCCCCGTATCCGTACGCGAGGGTCCTCGCGTCCGTCCACAGCGCCTGGTCGTCGATGCCGCGCCGCTCGGCGACGGCGTGCTCGCGCCCGGTGCGCAGGTCGTACACGTACAGCCGCCAGGGCTCGCGCGGGCCGTCGGACACCCGTTTCTTGAAGGCGACGCGGTTCCCGTCCGGGGAGAGCGAGGGGCATTCGACGTTCTCCCTCAGGGCCCGGGCGGACCAGTTCCGCATGTCTCCCTCGACGAGACGGGTCCGGCCGCCCGTCGAGACGGTGACGTAGAAGCGGTTGTCGTCGGCGGCGAAGCTGACGCCCCAGTAGTTGACGTCGGGGGCGTGGTGGCGGCGGCCGTCGAGGGTGAGCGGGATCTGCTCGATGTTCTTCACCAGATAGCCGGTGCGCAGGTCGAGGATCGAGGTGCGGGTGGAGAAGGCCGAGCGCGCGTACGAGTCGCCGGTGGCGAACATCGTCCAGGACAGCATGCGCCCCGAGGCGGAGACCCTGGCCCGGCTGGGGATGCCCGGCAGGCCGATGCGGCGGACCTCGCGCAGTCGCCGGTCGAGCACGAGGACGTACGAGCGGGCCGGGACGCCCGGCCGCTTCTGGAGGCAGAGGGCGGTGCCCCCGGCCGCGTGGAAGCGGTCGCAGGAGGGGCCGCCGGCCACCCGGCCGCCGGGTGCGGCCGGGTCCACGCGGGCGACGCGCCCGCTCGCGGTGTCCCGGACGTAGAGCGCGCCGGGGCCGGTGTCCAGGGTGAAGCCGGGGTCTGCGGTCCCGGTGGCTGCGGGCCGTCCGGAGGCGGCCCGCAGGGTGTAGGCGGTGGCTCCGCCGCCGAGCAGCAGGAGGGCGAGGACGAGGATCGCCGCACGCGCGCGCGTGGAGGCGGGGACGTTCATGTCGTGGTCCCTTCGGGGTTCGGCCCGGACGGCAGCAGCCGGGCGGCGGCGCAGAGGGCCGCCGCGAGGGCGAGGAGCGCCGCCACGAGGGCCGTCTCCGGTCCGCTCGCCGTCCAGACGGCGCCGAAGGCGACGGCGGCACCGAGCCGGGCGAGGGCCTGCGCGGTCTGGACGACGGCGAGGCCGCCGGCCCGCCCTCCTTCGGCGAGGAACGGTCCGGTGAGGGCCATGAGGACGCCGTCGGTGGCGGCGTAGAAGACGCCGAGCAGCACGAGGACGCCCACGAGGGCCGCCTCGCCGGGCACGGGGGCCAGGAGCAGCCCGTAGGCGAGGAGCAGGGCCCCGTGCCCGTACAGGAACGGCCCGCGGCGCCCGAAGCGGTCGGCGAGGCGGCCCGCGGGGACGGCGAGCAGCAGATAGACGCCGGCCGCGCCGAGCGGCAGGAAGGGGAACCAGGTGGGGTCGAGTGCGAGGCGCCGCTGGAGCAGCAGGTAGAGGAAGGAGTCGCCGACGGTGGCGGCGCCGAGGAGCGCGGCGCAGAGCACGATCCGGCGGTACGCGGGCGAGTGCCGGAAGGCGGCGAGGAGCCCGATCCGCGCGCGTGGCCCCGCCGTCCCGCTCGGCGAGGTGTTCCGCGCACGCCCGGGGACGAGGAGCAGCCACAGCAGCACGCCGAAGGCGCCCGCGCAGAAGCTGACGGCGAAGACCGCCTCGTACGTGTCGGCCGTCGCCCACAGCAGCGCGAAGGCGGCGAGCGGTCCGAGGAGGGCGCCGGTGGTGTCCATGGCACGGTGGGTGCCGAAGGCGCGGCCCAGGTCCTCGGGCGGGCTGTGCAGGGTGATGAGCGCGTCGCGCGGGGCGGTGCGGACGCCCTTGCCCAGCTTGTCGGCGGCGAGCGCCCCGGCGATCCAGCCGGTCGCCCCGCCGGCGAGGAGGAGGCCGAGGCGGGAGCAGGCGGAGAGGGCGTAGCCGAGTCCGCCGATCCGCTTGTGGTGGCCGCCGCGGTCGGCGGTGGCGCCGCCGAGGAGCCGTACCAGCGCGGTGGCGCCGGTGGACAGGCCGTCGAGGAGCCCGAACTGGAGCGGGGAGAGGCCGAGGCCGAGGACCAGGTAGAGCGGCAGGACGGCGGTCACCATCTCCGAGGAGACGTCGGTGACGAGGCTGACCGTGCCGAGGGCGAGGACGGTGCCGGGGACGCGCCGCCGGACCCCCGAGGGGGCGGGCGGCGCGTCGCGGCGACCGGTGGTCGCGAGGTACATCAGTGGCAGGTGTAGGTCGGGCCGGAGTCCTTGACCTGGTCGTCGGTGCCGACGTACTGCCAGGTGTAGGTGGTGTCGGTGAGGTCCAGTTTGAGCACGCCGTACGTGCCGCTGATCCTCTTCTGGCTGTTGGGCTGGACCGTCTCGATGTCGTAGGGCTCGGCGCCGCCCATGCCGCCGACGATCTCGACCATGCCGTCGGCGGTGGCCCGGCCGGTCGGGTCCTGCGGGGCGAAGCGCTCGTAGTGGTGGTCGTGTCCGTTGAGGACGAGGTCGGCCTTGGCCCCGTAGAGGATCTGCCAGACGGGCTTGGAGACGGGGTCGTTGCCGTGGCCGCCGGAGGAGTACAGCGGGTGGTGGAAGTAGGCGGCGACGCAGCCCTTGGTGTTGCGCGCGAGGTCGTCCTTGAGCCACTGGATCTGCGCGGCGTCGTCGAAGGAGTTGGAGTCGAGGGCGACGAAGTGCCAGTTGCCCTGGTCGTAGCTGTAGTACGGCTTGCCCTGCGGGTAGGCGATGGCACCGAAGTACGACTTGTAGCCGGCGAGCGGGCCGGCCGGGTCGTAGGTCTCGTGGTTGCCGGGCACGGGCCGGGTCTTCGCCTTGAAGACGCCCCAGCTCTTGTCGTAGTAGTTCCGGAAGTCGGAGAGCAGGGCGTCGTCGTACTGGTTGTCACCCATCGTCAGGTAGAAGGCCGGCGCGATCCGCTGGGCGAGCGCGGCCGTCTTCGGGTGGGCGCAGGAGCTGCTGGAGGCGGTGCACTGGGCGGCGATGTCGCCGGCCGCGACGACGGTGAAGGCGCCGGTGGGCGGGGGCGTGCTGGAGGTGGTGCCGTAGACCTCGACGGTGTAGAGCGAGTAGCCGTACGAGGTGCCGCGCGCGGTTCCGTACACGCGGAGGTAGCGGCCTGTGCCGGTGAGGCCGGTCCAGTCGTCCGTGGCGCCGTTGCCCGCGGTCTCGGTGGCGAGCCGGGTCCAGGTGGTGCCGTCGGCGGAGATCTCGACGCGGTAGGCCTTGGCGTAGGCGGCCTCCCAGACGAGCTTGACGCGGGAGACGGTGGCCGAGGGGCCGAGGTCGACGCGGATCCACTGGGGGTCGGAGCCTTCGGCGCTGGCCCAGCGGGTGGTGGCGTTGCCGTCGAAGGCCTTCTCCGGGCCGAGGGTGCTGTCCTCGACGGAGGAGGAGGTGGCCGGCCTTCCCTGGGAGATCAGAGTGTCGGCGGCGGCTCCGGCGCGGTCCGGGAGGGCGAGCAGGAGTCCGCCGACGAGCAGCAGCACGGCGGCGAGGACGAGGTGCGGACGGTCGGTGGTGGTGCGGCGAGGTGGGGCGGAGGCGAACGGGCGCATACCTGGGCTCCCTGGCCTGAGGGGCGGCGAGAGCTGGACACCGTGCGGGCACCACGGCCGCGTCGGACGGCGCGGACCGGGTCGCCCGTGCCGCGTGGTGCGGGCACGGGCGACCGGCCGGGTGGCGATTCGGGCGCCACGCGGTGGAGCGGTGCTCGGCGGCCGGGTCAGAGCTCTCGCTGAGCGCGTCACGCCCCTCGGGTGGGGCGCCGCGCCGAGCCGCTGCCGGGGAGACTAGCGGACAGGAAGGTTTCCTACCAGACCCCCGGACTCCTGGGCGTCCGCCCCGAGTTCACGCGGTGCGGGCGAGGCCTCAGAGGCTGATGTGGTACGCCTTGCGCAGGGTCTCGCGCACGGTCCAGGTCGTCCGGTCGCCCTCCCGCAGCACGCACGCGTCACCGGGACCGATCTCCAGGGTGTCGCCGCCCTCGACGGCGACGGTCGCGCGCCCGGAGACCACCACGAAGAGCTCGTTGGCCTCGGTGTCGGTGACGACGCCGGGCGTGATCTGCCAGATGCCGCGCAGCTGCTTGCCGTCGGCCGACTCCCACAGCACCTTGCCCGTCACCTCGGGCGTGCCGGAGACGATCTGGGCGGGGTCGAGGGGCTCGGCCTCGAGCTCCGCGTCGGGGATGTGCACGGCGAAGGAAGGCGCGTCATGAGTCGTCATGGGCGGTGACTGTAGCCGGACCCCGGAGGGGTTCCGAGGCCGGGACCGGCTGGAAGAACAGCCTCCGTTTCGGCTCCCACCAGGCGCGATGCCAAGGACCGGCACCGGCGACGAAATCCGCACCGGCCCCCGGGCGCGGCGCCCCAAGGGCGTCACGGCCGTCCCGGGCACCGGCGTCCAGCGGTCCGTCACGGATTCCGCGGCGGCCTCCCGGCGTGTGGCGGGAGGTCGCCGCCAAGGTTTGCGGGGCCGGTGAGTGCGCCAAGGAATGGGACATGTCCACACAGGTGTCCGAAGAGGTACGGGAAGCGCTCCACGAGGGCCGGCCCGTCGTCGCGCTGGAATCGACGCTCATCGCCCACGGTCTGCCGCGCCCGCGCAACCTCGCCGTGGCGGAGGAGCTGGAGGAGTCGGTACGGGCCGGGGGCGCCGTCCCCGCCACGATCGCGGTGGTCGACGGCACGGCCAGGATCGGCCTCGACCGGGCGGCCCTGACCCGGATCGCCGAGGACCCGTCGGTGCGGAAACTGGGCCACCGCGATCTGGCCCCGGCCCTGGCGACCGGGGCGACCGGGGCGACGACGGTCTCGGCGACCGCCTGGCTGGCGGACGCGGCGGGCATACGGGTGTTCGCGACGGGCGGACTCGGCGGCGTGCACCGCGAGTGGAGCGATACGCAGGACGAGTCCGCCGACCTGCGGCTGCTCGCCCGGGTCGGGATCACCGTGGTGTGCGCCGGGGTCAAGTCGATCCTCGACGTGCCCGCGACGCTCCAGCGCCTGGAGACCCTGGGGGTGACGGTCGTCGGCTACGACACGGAGCACTTCCCCGGCTTCTACCTGTCCTCCTCGGGCGAGCCGGTCGACTGGACCCTGCGCACCCCGGAGGAGGTGGCTGGGGTGATACGGGCACAGGACGGTCTCGACGGCCCCCGGGCGGCGCTCGTCGTGGCCAACCCGGTACCGGTGGCCGAGCAGTTGGATCCCGCGCTGCACGACCGGGTGCTCGGGCGGGGCCTCGCGGCGGCGAGGGAGAAGGGCATCACCGGGCAGGCGGTGACGCCGTTCCTCCTCGAATACCTGATGGTGCACACGGAAGGGGCGTCCCTGGAGGCCAACCTCGCGGCGGTACGGGGCAATGTGCGGCTCGCGGCGAGCATCGCGGGCGCGTACGCCTCGGGGGCGGCGCCCGGCGCCGGCGGACGGTGACCCGGACCGGGGGCGCGCTGCTCGTCGTCGGGGACGTCGTCACCGACGTCGTCGCCCGGCACCGGACCCCGCTCGCTCCCGCCACGGACACGGCGGCGGACATCCGGACCCTTCCCGGCGGCGCCGGAGCCAACGCGGCCTGCTGGGCGGCGCGTTCGGGCGGCGCCGAGGTGCGGATACTCGGCCGGGTGGGCGCGGACGCGGCCGGGTGGCACGAGCGGGCGCTGCGGAGGGCGGGCGTGCGCCCCCTGCTCGTCCCGGACCCGGAGGCGGCGACGGCCACCGTGATCGCGCTCGTGGACGGCTCGGCGGAGCGCACCTTCCTGACGGACAGCGGGGCCGCGCTGCGCCTCTCCCCCGCCGACTGGTCGCCCGCCCTCCTTGACGGCGTGGCCCGGCTGCACCTCTCGGGGTACCTGTTCTTCGCCGCGACCAGCCGCGAGACGGCCCGCCGGGCGCTGCGGGACGCACGGGAGGCGGGCGTGCCGGTCAGTGTGGACCCGGCGTCGGCGGGGTTCCTGGCGGAGCTGGGGGCGGACCGGTTCCTGGCGGCGGCGGAGGACGCCGAGACGCTGTTGCCCAACGCCGACGAGGCCCGGTCGCTCACCGGCTGCGGAGAACCGGAGTCGGCTGCGGCCGAGTTGAGCCGGCGCTTCCCGCTGGTCGTGGTCACCCTCGGGGCGGCGGGCGCCCTGGTCGCCGAAGGCGGCACGGTCACCGCGCGCGTGGCGGCACCCCCGGCGCGGCCGGTGGACTCGACGGGCGCGGGCGACGCGTTCACCGGCGCGTTCCTGGCCGCGCGGCTCGCGGGCGCGGACGCGGCCGAGGCCGCCGTGGCGGGCTGCCGCGCGGGCGCGGAGGCGGTCACCACGGTGGGCGGCAGACCCCCGGCCGACCCGGCCGACGGCTACGGCGGACGGCGGACGGCTGACGGCTGACGGCTGACGGCTGACGGCTGACGGCTGACGGCTGAGGACCGACGGCTGACGGCTGAGGACCGACGGCTGAGGACCGATGGCTACTGATGGCTACTGATGGCCGACGGCTGCTGGCTTCCGGCGGCTCTTGACGGCCGTCGGCTCCCGACGCCCGGCAGTCCGCCCCCCTACGACCTGAGCCCCGTCCAGGCCGGGTGGCGCGGGTCGTCGGCGCGCACGACGGCGTCCGCCGACTCCGCGGGACCGACCTCCGCCTCGTACCGGGCGAACGCGGGCAGGGTCCAGGGCTCCTCCGTGCGCCGGGCGAGGGCGGCGGGCGAGAGGCGCAGGTGCACGGTGAGGTCGAAGGGGAACCAGTGGCCGAGCAGGAAGGGCCCGTGCAGCACGAGCACCCCGCGCGGCGGCAGCGTGACGTACGGGCTGCGGGTCGCGCGGTCCGTGACCGGGTCCCACAGGTCGGGCAGCACGCGCCCGGTGCCGCCGGGGTCCAGCGGGCCGAAGACCTCCCGCCACAGGGCTCCGGTGTCGGTCCACCCGCTGTAGTACGCGTCGGGGTCCTGCTTCCCGTACTCGTACCGGAGGGAGGCGGGCCGCAGGAACCCGCCGGTGCCGACGACGTGGACCGCGCGCCCGCGGCTGCGCAGCGCCTCGGCCAGGAGTCCGGCGAGCTCGTCCCCGGGCGCGGCGGGCGGCCCGTCGATGCCCACCTTGAGCCAGGCGTCGCCCTCCGCCGCGGGGGACGCGTCGAGGTGGCCGGCGAGCGCCTCCGCCAGCCGGTTCCAGGTGATCGCCTCGTATCGCATCCCGCTCATCCTGCCCGTCGCCCCCCTGACGTGTACCGGCTGACACCCACCGCATTACGGTGACCTGGCCGTGCGACCGTACGGCACCCCCGGAAGAGAGGTCCCCATGAGCCCGCGTCAGGAAGCGCTTCCCTACGAGACCACGGAGACGACGACGCCCTTCGGGCTCGGGCTGCACCACGTGCAGCTCTCCCTGCCGCCGGGCGAGGAGGAGGTGTGCCGCCGGTTCTACGTGGACGTGCTCGGCATGACCGAGATCCGGAAGCCGCCGGTCCTGGCGGCACGCGGGGGCCTCTGGGTGCGCTCGGACGCGCTGGAGATCCACCTGGGCGTCGAGGACGACTTCCGGCCGTCCCGCAAGGGGCACCCGGGGATCCTGGTCGGCGACATCGACGGCCTGGCGGAGCGGCTGACCGGCCGGGGCGTCGAGGTGACGTGGGACGACGACTTCCCTGGCCACCGGCGCTTCTACGTCGCGGACTGCCACGGGAACCGGCTGGAGTTCCTCTGCCCCGCACGCTGATCCCGCGTCACGGCTTGACCTTGTCACTGGCGTCACGGTCCGACCATCGGTTCATGGACACCACCACACCCACCAGGGTCGTCGTCGTCACCGGCGCGGGCACCGGCATCGGCCGGGCCACCGCGCGCTCCTTCGCCGGGCAGGGCGCGACGGTCGTCGCCGTCGGCCGCAGGGAGGAGCCGTTGCGGGAGACCGCCGAGGGGCATCCGGGCATCCGCCCGTTGACCGCCGACGTCACGGCGGAGGGCGCGGCCGAGGAGATCGTCCGCTCCGTGCTGGCGGCCCACGGCCGTCTCGACGTCCTCGTCAACAACGCCGGGATCGCCGCCGGCGGCCCGCTCGGCACCCTCGACCGTTCCGTGATCGCCCCGCTCCTGGAGACGAACCTGGTCGCCCCGGTCCTGCTCACCCAGGCGGCCGTCCCCGCGCTGCGGGAGTCCCGGGGCGTCGTCGTGAACGTGACGACGACGATCGGTCAGCGCGGTTGGCCCGCCAACTCCGTGTATCCGGCGACCAAGAGCGCCCTGGAGACCCTGACCCGCTGTTGGGCGGTGGAGCTCGCGCCGGCCGGTGTCCGGGTCGTGGCGGTCGCGCCCGGTGCGATCGAGACGCCGATCGCGGACCACATGGGTCTCTCCCCCGAGCAGCGGCAGGCGGTACGGGCGTGGCAGATCGCGCACACCCCGCTGGGGCGGGTCGGCAGGCCCGAGGAGGTCGCCTGGGCGATCACCTCGCTCGCCGCCCCGGACGCCGCCTTCCTGACCGGCACCGTCCTGCCCGTCGACGGCGGTGCGCTGGTCGCGTGATACGACTGCGCGAGGAGGTGGCGTCCTTGCGCATCGGTGAACTGGCCCGGCGGACCGGGGTGTCGGCCCGCGCGCTGCGCCACTACGAGCAGGCGGGGCTGATCGCGTCGGTCCGCGCGCCCAACGGGTACCGGGTGTACGAGGAGGTCGCGGTCGCGCGGGTGTCGAACATCCGGTACCTGCTCGACGCCGGGTTCACCCTGGACGACGTGTCCGCGTTCCGCACCTGTCTGGACGGGGACGTCTCCGCGGTCCCGCCGTCCGCCCGCGCGCTGGAGATCGCCCGCGAGCGGCTGGCCGTGATCGACGCGCGCATCGCGGCGCAGACCGCGGCCCGCGACCGGCTGGCGAAGGCCCTGGCCGCGCAGACCTGAACTCAGGCCGGCACGCCCGCCGGCGCGGTCCGTTCGAGCGCGGCGCGGCCCGCCCCGACCGCCTCGCCCAGCGTCAGCTCCCCCGCGGCGAGGGCCCGGCAGGTCGCCGTGTCGGTCCGCAGCCGGGCGTCGGGGGCGGCCACCCCTCCGTCCCCGTAGGCCGCGCTTCCGTCGGCCCCGATCCGTACGTGGAACTCGCCCTCGTCGAGGGTCACCTGGACGACGCCCGCACCGAGCTCCGCGAGCGCGCCGAGCAGCGGAATCGCGTACCAGTGGGCGCGGACGGCGTCGGTGGGCCGCGGCTCCCCGAGGTCGGGCGCGCCCCAGGCGGCGAGGGTGCGCAGGACGGGCAGCAGGTCGCGTCCGCGCGGGGTGAGTTCGTACACGTACGCCGAGGCGGGCGGGGGCAGCCGACGCCGGGTGACGAGCTCGGCGCCCTCCATGTCCTTGAGCCGGCCGGCGAGCATGTCGGTGCTGACGCCGGGCAGGTCGGCGTGGAGGTCGGTGTAGCGGCGCGGTCCGGCGAGGAGTTCGCGGACGACGAGCAGGGTCCAGCGGTCGCCGACGAGGTCGAGGGCGCGCGCGGCGGCGCAGTGCTGGTCGTAGCTGCGGCGGCGTGGCTGACGTGGCATGCGACGCAGTCTAGACATGTTGTTGGACTTTCCAAGCTCGAACTTGGTAAAACCAAGCAACACTGATTCCGGGGACCTGGGGAGGTCGGACATGGAGTTCCGGCAGTCGAGCAAGCTGAGCGAGGTCTGCTACGAGATCCGCGGTCCGGTGATCGAGCACGCCAACGCGCTGGAGGAGGCGGGCCACAGCGTCCTGCGCCTCAACACCGGCAACCCGGCGCTCTTCGGCTTCGAGGCTCCCGAGGAGATCGTCCAGGACATGATCCGGATGCTCCCCAAGGCCCACGGCTACACCGACTCGCGCGGCATCCTCTCCGCCCGGCGCGCGGTCGCCCAGCGCTACCAGTCCATGGGCCTGCCGGACGTGGACGTCGACGACATCTACCTCGGCAACGGCGTGTCCGAACTGATCTCGATGGCCGTCCAGGCCCTCCTGGAGGACGGCGACGAGGTCCTCGTACCCGCCCCGGACTACCCGCTGTGGACGGCGGTGGTCACGCTCGCGGGCGGCAAGCCCGTGCACTACCTGTGCGACGAGTCCGCCGACTGGTACCCGGACCTCGACGACATGGCGTCGAAGATCACCGACCGCACCAAGGCCGTCGTCGTCATCAACCCCAACAACCCCACCGGCGCCGTGTACCCGAAGGAGGTCCTGGAGGGCATCTTCGAACTCGCCCGCCGCCACGGCCTGATGGTCCTCGCCGACGAGATCTACGACCAGATCGTGTACGACGACGTCGTCCACCACCCGGCCGCCTCCCTCGCCCAGGACCTGGTCGTCCTCACCTTCGGCGGACTGTCCAAGACCTACCGGGTCGCGGGCTTCCGCTCCGGCTGGCTGGTCGTCACCGGACCCAAGCAGCACGCGAGGAACTACCTGGAGGGCCTCACCATGCTGGCCTCCATGCGGCTCTGCCCCAACGCCCCCGCCCAGTACGCCATCCAGGCCGCGCTCGGCGGCCGGCAGTCCATCCACGAACTGACCGCCCCGGGCGGGCGGCTGCGCGAACAGCGCGACCGGGCCTGGGAGAAGCTCAACGAGATCCCGGGCGTCTCCTGCGTGAAGCCGAAGGGCGCCCTGTACGCCTTCCCGCGCCTCGACCCGGCCGTGCACCGGATCCACGACGACGAGAAGTTCGTCCTCGACCTGCTCCTGCGGGAGAAGATCCAGGTCGTGCAGGGCACCGGCTTCAACTGGCCGCGCCCGGACCACTTCCGCATCCTGACCCTGCCGTACGCCGACGACCTCGACGCCGCGATCAGCCGCATCGGCCGATTCCTGAGCGGCTACCGGCAGTGACGCAGGACCCCCTCTCCTGTCATGATCTACGGGTCTGAAGGCCGAGGGATACGGGAGGGCGGCCGGTCATGGATGCGGCGCTGATAGCCGTGGCGGGAACTCTGTTGGGCGTCGTCTTCACGCACTGGTTCCAGGGGCGGGCCACCGAGCGCACGGCCGCCCTCGCCCGCACCGAACAGCTCCGGCAGGAGCGGATCTCGACCTACAGCGCCTTCGCGGGCGCGGTCGTCGACTACCGGCACAGCCAGAACGACCGCTGGTTCCGGGCGCTCCGGCAGCCCGGCTCGGAGGAGGCGGAGGAGTCCCGGCACGCCTCCTACCGGCAGCGCACCGCCGCCCGGCAGGCCCTCTTCCGCGTCCAGCTGGTGTGCGACGACCCGGAGGTCCGCCGGCTCGCCGAGGCGGCCTTCGTGGACTCCCACTGCATGCACGAGGCCGTCGACGAGGCGGACCGCGCCCGCCGCTCCGCGCAGGCGAAGGAGGCGCTCGCCGTGTTCATCGCCGCCGCCGCGCCCGGCGTCCGCTGAGCGGGGACCGGCCGTGGACCTCGTCGCGCCCGTCGTCGTCGAACCGCTCAGGCGCCGCCGCTGCTCGGAATGCCACCGGGGGCCCATGGAGCGGATGATCGTCGAGTTCAACGCGCCGGTCTGCCTGGACTGCGCCGACCTCGGCCATCTGGTCTTCCTGCGCCGCGGCGACACGGCGCTCACCCGCCGCGCCCGGGAGGCCAGCACGCTCTGGGCCGTGGTCGTACGGCACAACCGGCGCCGCACCCGGTACGAGCGCCAGGGCCTGCTCGTCGAGGAGGCCGCCCTCGCCGAGGCGGAACGGGCCTGCCTGGCGGACGCGGACGCGCGGGCCGCGCGGCGGGCCCGGGACGCGGTGCGGCGCGCGGCCCTCGACGCCGAGATCACCGAGGTCCTCCGGACGGAGATCCTGCGGCTCTTCCCGTCCTGCCCGGGTGACCGGGCCACGGAGATCGCCGTCCACGCGTCGGCGAAGGGCACGGGCCGGGTGGGCCGGACCGCGGCGGGCCGCTCGCTCGACCGCGGCGCGGTCACCGCAGCGGTGCGGGCCTCCGTACGGCACGTGGACACGCCGTACGACTCCCTGCTGATGCAGGGGGTTCCCCGGCACCAGGCCCGGACGAGGATCGCACCAGCCGTCGAGGCGGTGCTCCGGACCTGGCGTGGGGGCGGCGGGACGGCCGGCGGCCGGGAGCACGGCTGACGGCTCGGGCGTCAGCGCGTGCCGGCCGGACCACGAGGGGCGGACCGTCAGGCCTGGTCGCCGGTGCGGCGTCCCCGGCGGTACAGCACGGCGCCGCCGAGGAGCAGCGCGGCGCTTCCGGCCGCGGCGAGGCCCATGGCGTCCGAACCCGTGGAGGCCAGCGAGGCCGTGCTCGTCTCACCCTGCGGGGCCGGGGCGGGCGGGGTCACGGTCTCGGCCTGCGGCACCGGCACGTTCCGCACGGGGGTCTGCGGGCGGGGCGTCGGCTTCTCGATCGGCTGCTCGGGCTTGGCCGGGCCGTTCACCGCGGTGTTGCCGATGGCCGGGTTGGCGATGCCGACCACGTTGACCGAGTTCCCGCTGACGTTCACGGGGAGGTCGATGGGCAGCTGGATGCCGTTCCCGGAGAGGACGCCCGGGGAGCCCGCGGCGTGGGTCTCGGCGGTGGACCCGCCGTCGTTGGAGGAGCCGCCGTGGGACGGGCCGCCGTGCGAGCCGCCGCCCTGGGAACCGCCGGCCTGCTCCCCGCCGCGCGGGGTGCCGGGCTCGTCCTTGTGGGAGTGACCGCCGCCCTTCTCGTCCCCGTAGCCCCCGGTCTCGGGCGCGGACGAGCGGTTGGCACAGCTGTTGCCCGCGGCGGGGTTGAGCAGCCCGACGACGTTGACCGTGTTTCCGCAGACGTTGACCGGCACGTGCACCGGCAGCTGAAGCGTGTTGCCGGAACCGACTCCCGGCGAACCGACCGCGGCGCCCTGCGCGCCGGCGTCGGCGTGCGCGGCGCCCGCCGAGAGGGCGAGCGCTCCACCCGTGACCAACAGTGTGGCCAGACCACTTCGGCGAATCTGCCTCATGGCTTCCTGCCTTCCGGAGGTGTACACGGGCAAGTGCCCGTACCGGAATCAACGCGACAAACGTGCGTGCCGGATCCGGCCGTTGACGGGTTTCACTCCATCGAGTGGGACTCCGTTCGAGTGTCGGGTCAACATCCGTCCCCGCCGGCAACACCTTCCGGCACCCTCGACGCACATCCGAAACCCGTCAACGGCCGTCAACACCCGTCAGCGGCCCAGGAGATCGGTGAGGGCGCCGACCGGGTCCGGGTCGGGGGCGCCGCGCGGCCACCAGTCCTCGCGGCCGGCGTCCGACTCGTACCCGTACCAGAGGCCGTCCCGGCCGAGCCGGAGCTGGAGGGCCTCCCCGGAGAGCCGGTTGCGCCAGGGCCGGAGCGCCGGGAAGTCGGCGGCGAGCAGCGCGGGTCTCGCGCGGTCGAACGGTCCGGCCGGCGGGTCCCAGGGCTCTTCGAGGACCGCGAGGCCCGCCGCACCGCCCTGCCGCCAGGCGGCGACGGCGCGCGCGAGGTCCGTGGGGGTGCGGTCGAGGGCGTACGCCAGGTCGCGGTAGAGCGCGCGGGAGGACGCGGTCAGCCCGGAACCGGGGTGCGCGGCGGCCAGCCGGACGGCGTCCTGCCAGGGCGTGAGCGCGGCCACCGGGTCGCGCCCGGTGGCGAGGAAGGCATGGGCGCGGGCGGCGGCCTCCGTGGCGAGGAGGTCGAGGGCGAGCGGATCGGGGGCGTCCGGATCCGGCGGGAAGACCGGAGGGCGGCCGGGCCGGTCCGGGACCGGCAGCTCGGGCGGCAGCGGCGGAAGCCCGGCACCCGTGGCCGCGCCCAGCGCGATCCGGGCGGGGACCGTGGGCATCACCGGGGCGGCGGCACCCGTCTCCGCGGCACTCCGGGCGGCGTTGCGCCGGGTGAGTTCGGCGAGGAGCTCCTGCTCCCCGCGCCCGCGCATCAGGAAGAGGACGAACGGGTCCTCGTCGAGGAGCCGGGCGGCCTGGTAGCAGAGGGCGGCGGCGTGCTTGCAGGGGTAACCGTCGTCCGGGCAGGAGCAGTCGGGCACGAGGTCGCCCGGCGCGGGCAGCAGCCCTGCGACGGCCTCCAGGGCGTGCGGCACGTCCTTGTCGAGGAGGGCCGCGATGTGGTCGGGGCGGGCGGCGGCCTCGTCGAGGAACCGCTCCCAGCCGTCGTCGCCGAGGGTCCGCATCCTGATCTCGGTGCGGTACGGGCGGGGCCGGCTGCCGTGGACGTAGGCGACGACCCGGCCGGGGGTGACCGTGATCGCGTCGACGTGGCCGCGCCCCGCGTAGGCCTTGCCGCGCGCGAGCCGGGCCTGGTCGAGGGCGGTGGCCTCCAGGGCGGCGACCCAGGCGTTCCCCCACCAGGAGGCGGCGAACCGGCCGTCGGGGGCCGAGCGCGGCGCGACCGGCGGGAAGCTGCGTCGGCGGTCGTCGTGGCGGGGGGCGGCACCCCGTGCGGCCCGCGCGCCCCGGGCATGGTTCACGAGGGCCTCCTCAGGGACACCAGGTCGGCGAGCTCCCGGTCGGTGAGTTCGGTGAGGGCGGCCTCGCCGGAGCCGAGGACGGCGTCGGCCAGGGCCCGCTTGGCGCGGAGCATCTCGGCGATGCGGTCCTCGACGGTCCCCTCGGCCATGAGCCGGTGGACCTGGACCGGCTGGGTCTGCCCGATCCGGTAGGCCCGGTCGGTGGCCTGCTCCTCCACGGCCGGGTTCCACCAGCGGTCGTAGTGGACGACATGGCCGGCCCGGGTGAGGTTGAGTCCGGTGCCCGCGGCCTTGAGGGAGAGCAGGAAGACGGGCACCTCGCCAGCCTGGAAACGGTCGACCATCCGCTCCCGCTCGGCCACCGGGGTGCCACCGTGCAGGAGTTGGGCCGGGATGCCGCGCGCGGCCAGGTGGTCGGCGAGGAGCCGCGCCATCGACACGTACTGGGTGAAGACGAGCACGGACCCGTCCTCGGAGAGGATCGTGTCGAGCAGCTCGTCGAGCAGGGCGAGCTTTCCGGAGCGGCCGGCCAGCCGTGCGGTGCCGCTGCCGCGCGGGGCCTGCTCCTTGAGGTACTGCGCGGGGTGGTTGCAGATCTGCTTGAGGGACGTCAGCAGGCTCATGACGAGGCCCCGGCGGGCCATGCCCTCGGCGCCCTCGATCCGCGCCATGGTCTCGCGGACGACCGCCTCGTAGAGCGAGGTCTGCTCGCGGGTGAGGGCGACGGGATGGTCGGACTCCGTCTTGGGCGGGAGTTCGGGGACGATGCCGGGGTCGGACTTGCGGCGGCGCAGCAGGAAGGGCCGCACGAGCCGGGCCAGCCGCTCGACGGCCTGCGCGTGCTCGATCTCCTCGTTGTTCTCGACGGCCCGGGCGTGGCGGGAGCGGAAGGCCTTGAGCGGGCCGAGGAGACCGGGGGTGGTCCAGTCGAGGAGCGCCCAGAGTTCGGAGAGGTTGTTCTCCACGGGGGTGCCCGTGAGGGCGACCCTGGCGGGTGCGGGGATCTCCCGGAGGGCCTTGGCGGTCGCGGAGAACGGGTTCTTGACGTGCTGCGCCTCGTCGGCGACGACCATCCCCCATTCCCGCTCGGCCAGTCGGGCGGCGCTGGTGCGCAGGGTGCCGTAGGTGGTGAGGACGAAGCCGCCCTCGGTGCCGTCGAGGTCCCGGTCGGTGCCGTGGAAGCGCCGGACGGGCACGTCGGGGGCGAACCTCCGCACCTCGCGCTGCCAGTTGCCGAGGAGGGAGGCGGGGCAGACGACGAGGGTGGGGGCGCGGCGGGCGCGGCGGAGGTGGAGCGCGATGAGGGTGACGGTCTTGCCGAGGCCCATGTCGTCGGCGAGGCAGCCGCCGAGGCCGAGCGAGGTCATCAGGTCCAGCCAGGCGAGGCCTCGGAGCTGGTAGTCGCGCAGGGTGGCGGTGAGGCCGGGCGGGGCCTGCACGTCCTCGGGGCCGGCCAGGAGCCGGTCGCGGAGCGCGGCGAGGGCCCCGACGGGGACGGCGGGCACGGACTCGCCGTCCACCTCGGCGGTGCCGGTGAGGGCGGCTGCGAGGGCGTCGACCGGTTCGAGCAGGCCGAGCTCACGCTTGCGGGCCTTGCGGACGAGGGCGGGGTCGACGACGACCCACTGGTCGCGGAGGCGCACGATCGGCCGGTGGGCCTCGGCCAGCAGGTCCATCTCGCGCTCGGTGAGCGGATCGCCGTCGAGGGCCAGCTGCCAGTTGAACCGCAGGAGCTCCTCGCTGTCGAAGAAGGAGGTGCCGTCGGTGGCGGAGCCGGGCGCGGCGCGGGCGGGCCGGACGACCGCGGAGGCGCTGAGGGAGCGGGCGAGTTCGCGCGGCCAGTGGAGGGCGACCCCGGCGTCGGCGAGCCGGGCGGCGGCGGGGCCGAGCAGCTCGTACAGCTCGTCCTCGGTGACGGCGAGGACGTCGGGCACGTCCCGCTCCAGGAGCCGGGTGAGCGGGGGCCAGACGCGGGCGGCCCGGCGCAGGGCGAGGACGGCGTCGATCCGGGCGCGGGGCCCGAAGTGCTCGCCGTCCCCCGCCCACAGCTCCGCCGCGTCGATGACGAGGGTCGGGTCGGCGAGGCTGTGGATCTGGAGGAGCGCGGCGGCGGCATGGCGCTCCCCGCCCGTCGCCCCGCCCCCACCCGTGCTCTCCGTGGCGTCGGGGGTGTCGAAGAGTTCGTACGGCGACAGGTCGAGGCGGAGCGAGACCCGCACCCCCGCGTCCATCCCGGCCGCCGCCTCGGCGGCCCAGGCACGCGCGCGGGGCAGGTGCTGCGGCTCGCGCGCCGCGAACGGCGCCCCGGCCGCGTGGGCCGCGGCCGGAGTGCGGGGCAGCACGTCGGCGACGGCGTCGAGGAAGGCGCGCACGAGCGCCTCGGGCTCGGGGAGCCGCAGCGGCCCCCGCCCGGGCACGGGCACGGCGTACCCCTCGTACGGCAGGGCGGCGGCGACGGCCCGCAGATGCGCGATGTCCTCGGCGTCCAGGGGTCCCGCCCGCCAGGCGTCCAGGTCGTCGGCGGTCAGTCCCGGCAGGAGCCGCCCGCGCGCGGCCAGGTGCAGGGCGTGCAGGGCCGCGGCTCCCCAGGCGGCGGTGGCGGGGTGCGCGGCCGGGTGGTGGCGGGCCGCGACGAGATGCGGCAGGGCGGCCGCGACGGGCAGGGTCACGGCGGGGACGGAGCGGCCCCGGGCGCCGCTGCCGTGCCGGCGGGCCACGGTCAGCTCGACCCGCTCGGCCCCGCTCTCCCCCGGCTCCGGCGGCGCGCCGCCGTCGGAGGCCCAGAACGCGACCCGGCCGTCACGGGGCAGGGCGGCCGGCAGGAAGACGGCGGCGCTGGTCGTCCAGGTGTGTGCCACGGCTCCGCTCTCCTCCCGCTGTCCGTCGTTTCCCAGGACCTCCGACCTTACGGGTGAGGTCTGACAACGGGCGCCGGGCGGTTCCCCCGGGCGGCCCAGCAGCGGATGACAGCGGTCTCCGCGGACGGGATGGTGGCCTGAAGAGACACGAGAGAAGAGGATCCGCCATGTCCGTTCGCCGGCGTCTCACGACCGCCACCGGGGCCGTGCTGCTCACTCTCGCCGTCGCCGGCTGCTCGGGCCTCGGCCGCACCAGCGTGGGCACGATCAAGTACGAGACGGAGCGTGAGCTCCTGGTGTCCGTGACCAGCCCCTCCGTGAACGGCTGCCACCGCCTGGCGCCCTCGGGCGTGACGAAGGTCCAGAACAACTCCCTGACCGACATCGTGATGTGGCGGACCCGCGACTGCACGGGCCCCAACTCCATCTACGTGCCCATCAACTCCGCGAACTGGATCGCCCCGGACACCCTGCCCTGGCGCAGCTTCAGCGTCATCCACTGAGCGGCCACCCCGGCCTCCCGCCGGCCGTTCCGTTTCCCCCGCTCCGGGTCCATGCTGGAAGTGACCTCGAAGCCCCGAGGGGAGATGGGTCGTCGTGCGGACCGGGAACGAGCCGGCGAACGCGCGGAGCGCCCTGCGCCTGCGGTTCTGGCTGAGCGTGTGGGGGCTGCTCTGGGCCGTCTTCGGCACGGCCGTGTTCTCCCTGGTGGGGCGCCCCGGCTGGGCGGCGGCCTGCGGGGTGCTGTTCCTGGTGATCACGGTCGACCTGGCGGTGGTGGCGCACCACATCCACCGGGGCCCGCACTGGCAGCCGGGCCGGAGCATCCCCCCGTACGAACCGGATCACGGCGGTACGCGGCGCTGACGCCCCGCCCGTCAGTTCCGGGTGTCGAAGCCCGCCGCCTGGAGGTACTCCGGCTTCGGGTCGAGCGCGGCGGCGAGGCGGAAGTGGCGCATCGCCTGGGCGGTCTGTCCGGAGCGCTCGAAGGTCCGGGCGAGCGCGAAGTGCGCGAAGGCGTTGTCCGGCTCGCGCTCCAGGACCAGCTCGAACTCCAACTGTGCCGGGCGGAGCTGCGCGGCGGCGAAGAACGCCCGGGCACGCAGCAGGCGGGCCGCGGTGTTCTCGGGATGGGCGGCGATCACCGAGTCCAGCAGCTTCACGGCCCCACGAGGGTCCCGCGCGGCCAGCAGATGCTCGGCGGCGCGGAAGTCGATGACGTGCGTTTCCGGGTTCCTGTCGGCCACGATGGCATCCTTCCCCTCGATCCGGTGGTTGAACACCGGACCCGGCGACCGCATTCCGCCGCCAGCCCCGCCCTCCGGGCGGATGGCGCTACCTTCCTGACACCGCTAGGGCAGGCGTCGCGGGGCAGACGGGAAGGTGACGACAGGCCCTAGCTCCCGCCCACCGTGGCCTCGGCGCGGCGCGCCAGCTCGTCCCAGACCTTCCGCACCTGCGGTTCGAGCGCGTCGAGGGGCCCGTCGTTGTCGATCACGAGGTCGGCGACGGCCAGCCGCTGCGCGCGCGTGGCCTGGGCCGCCATCCGGGCCTCGGCCTCGGGCGCGGCCATGCCGCGGAGCCGTACCAGCCGGTCGAGCTGGGTCTCCGGGGAGGCGTCCACGACCACGACCAGGTCGTACAGCGGCGCGAGCCCGTTCTCGGCGAGGAGCGGTACGTCGTGGACGACGACGTCTCCGGCGCCCGCGCGGCTCTCCAGCTCCGCCGACCGGGCCCCGACCAGCGGGTGGACGATGGCGTTGAGGGTCGCCAGGCGCTCGGCGTCGGCGAAGACGACGGAGCCGAGCTTCGGCCGGTCGAGCGTCCCCTCGGCGGTGAGGACGTCGTCCCCGAAGGCCGCCACGACGGCCGCGAGCCCCGGGGTGCCGGGCTCGACGACCTCGCGCGCGATCCGGTCCGCGTCGATCAGTACGGCTCCGTACGAGACGAGCAGCCGTGACACTTCGCTCTTGCCGGCGCCGATCCCGCCGGTCAGGCCCACCTTCAGCATGAGCGGCAGCTTAGGGCCTGCCGCGTGCGGGCTAGGCGTCGCCCTCCCGCTCCGCGAGGAAGCGCTCGAACTCGCGGCCCAGCTCGTCGGCCGACGGCAGGTCGACCGGCTCGGCGACCAGGCTGCCGCGGGTCTCGGCGCCTGCCGCCGCGTCGTACTGGTGCTCAAGGCCCTGCACGAGGGCCACGAGCTCCTCGTCGCCCTCGCCGATCTGGCGGTCGATCTCGGTCTGGGTGCGACGGGCCTCGGTCCGCAGCGCGTGGGCGACGCCCGGGAGGACGAGGCCGGTGGCGGCGGTGACGGCCTCCAGGGCGGTCAGGGCCGCGTCCGGGTACGGGGAGCGGGCCACGTAGTGCGGGACGTGGGCCGCGACGCCGAGGGTGTCGTGGCCGGCTTCGGAGAGCCGGTACTCGATGAGGGACTCGGCACTGCCGGGCACCTGGGCCTCGTCGAACGGGCTGCGGTGGCCGGGCATGAGGTCGGTGCGGCTGCCGTGCGGGGTGAGGCCGACGGGGCGGGTGTGCGGCACGCCCATCGGGATGCCGTGGAAGTTGACGGAGAGGCGCACGCCGAGGCGCTCGACGATCTGGCGGACGGCGATCGCGAAGCGCTCCCACTCCACGTCCGGCTCGGGGCCGGAGAGGACGAGGAAGGGCGCGCCCGTGGCGTCCTGCACGAGGCGGACCTCGATGGTCGGCGTCTCGTACGCCGTCCAGCGGTCGCGCCGGAAGGTCAGCAGGGGGCGGCGGGCGCGGTAGTCCACGAGCCGGTCGTGGTCGAAGCGGGCCACCAGCTGGTGCGGGAGGGTGTCGAGCAGCCCGTCGACGATCTGCTCGCCGGTCTCACCCGCGTCGATGTAGCCGTCGAAGTGGTAGAGCATGACCAGCCCCGCCGACTCCTGCGCGAGGGCCAGGTCGACGACGGCCACGCCCTTCGGGTCCCATTCGTACAAATCCTGGGGATCAAGCACGATTACCGCTCCTCCTCGTGTTCTCTCTGAAAACGCGTGGCGCGGCACGACCATTCCCGGGTCGCGCGATCTTCCGGAGCGGAAATCGGCACGGACGAACGGCGGCCCACTGGTCCAGACCTTGACATGCCCACGAGCCCTCCCTACCGTCTCGGGACAGCATCGCGTTCAGCACCTCGACCATCGTGCACATACAGGAACACCCCTGCCCTGTCCGCCGCCCGGAAGGCATCCCATGCGCACCCGAACGCTGCTCCTCCCCCTGCTCCCGGCGCTCCTCGCCGTCCCCCTCGGCACCGCGACGGCCACCGCGACGGCCTCCGCGGCGACCGTCGAGGTCTCCACCGCGGCCCAGCTCAAGACGGCACTCGCCAACGCCCGGCCCGGCGACACGATCCACCTCGCGGACGGCACGTACACCGGGAACTTCAAGGCCACGACCCCGGGCACCTCCTCGGCCCGGATCACCCTGACCGGCTCCACGCGCGCGGTGCTCACGGCGGGCGGCGGCTACGGGCTGCACCTGAACGGCGCCTCGTACTGGACGGTCGAGGGGATCACCGTGACCGGCGGGCAGAAGGGGATCATGGCGGACGCCGCGAACGGCGTGGTGATCGACGGGGTGACCGTGCACGGCCTGGACATGGAGGGCGTGCACTTCCGCAATTCCAGCAGGAACGGGGTCCTCAGGGACTCCCGGATCTACGACACCGGGAACGACGGCCGGGGCATGGGCGAGGGGGTGTACGTCGGCACCGCCGGCAATCTCTCCGACCGGAGCGACGACGCGCAGATCCTGAACAACGTCATCGGGCCGGACGTCGGCGGCGAGAGCGTGGACGTCAAGGAGGGCACGACCGGGGCGAGGATCGTCGGCAACACCTTCGACGGGCGGGGTCTGACCGGCGCCAACTTCGACGACTCCTGGGTCGACGTGAAGGGCAACGGCGTCCTGGTGGCGGACAACACCGGCGTGAACACGACGAACAACGGCTTCGAGACCCACACCCAGCAGAGCGGCTGGGGCTGCGGGACGGTCTTTCGGGGCAACCGCTCGGATCTGACCGGCGCGACCGGGGCCCAGCGGCTCGCGATCAACGTCACCAACCAGGGCGGCGGCTGCACGACCACGGTGTACGCCTCGAACACGGTGACCGGCGGGAACGGTCTGACGAACATCGCCGTCACGCCCTGAACGGGCCCGGGCACCCCTGGAAACGGCCGAGGCCCGCTCCCCCGAAGGGGAACGGGCCTCGGTTCGCTAGCGGCTAGCGCTCAGCGGAGAGCCTGTTCAGCTCTGGCCGCCGGCGAGCTTCTCGCGGAGGGCGGCGAGCGCCTCGTCCGACGCCAGGGCGCCGGAGTTGTCGTCCGACTCCGAGGAGTACGAACCACCCGAGATGCCCGCACCGGCGTTGCCGGCGGCCGGGGCGGCAGCGCCCTCGGCAGCGGCGGCCTCGTCGGCCTCGCGGGACTTGATGACCTGAGCCTGGTGCTGCTCGAAGCGAGCCTGCGCCTCGGCGTACTGGGTCTCCCAGGCCTCGCGCTGGGTCTCGAAGCCCTCGAGCCAGTCGTTGGTCTCGGGGTCGAAGCCCTCGGGGTAGATGTAGTTGCCCTGGTCGTCGTAGGACGCGGCCATGCCGTACAGGGTCGGGTCGAACTCGACCGAGGCCGGGTCGGCACCGAAGGACTCGTTGGCCTGCTTCAGCGAGAGGCTGATGCGACGACGCTCGAGGTCGATGTCGATGACCTTGACGAAGATCTCGTCGTTGACCTGGACGACCTGCTCCGGGATCTCCACGTGGCGCTCGGCCAGCTCGGAGATGTGGACCAGACCCTCGATGCCCTCGTCCACGCGGACGAACGCACCGAACGGAACCAGCTTGGTGACCTTACCCGGGACGACCTGACCGATCTGGTGGGTCCGGGCGAACTGCTGCCACGGGTCCTCCTGCGTCGCCTTCAGCGACAGGGAGACACGCTCGCGGTCCATGTCGACGTCGAGAACCTCGACGGTGACCTCCTGGCCGACCTCGACAACCTCGGAGGGGTGGTCGATGTGCTTCCAGGACAGCTCGGAGACGTGCACGAGGCCGTCGACGCCACCCAGGTCCACGAAGGCACCGAAGTTGACGATCGAGGACACGACGCCGGAGCGGACCTGACCCTTCTGGAGGGTCGTGAGGAAGGTCTGGCGAACCTCGGACTGGGTCTGCTCCAGCCAGGCACGGCGGGACAGGACCACGTTGTTGCGGTTCTTGTCCAGCTCGATGATCTTCGCCTCGAGCTCCTTGCCCACGTAGGGCTGGAGGTCGCGGACACGACGCATCTCGACGAGGGAGGCCGGCAGGAAGCCACGGAGGCCGATGTCGAGGATGAGACCACCCTTGACGACCTCGATGACGGTACCGGTGACGATGCCGTCCTCTTCCTTGATCTTCTCGATGGTGCCCCAGGCGCGCTCGTACTGGGCACGCTTCTTCGAGAGGATCAGGCGGCCTTCCTTGTCCTCCTTCTGGAGAACCAGGGCCTCGATCTCGTCGCCGACCTTGACGACCTCGTTCGGGTCGACGTCGTGCTTGATCGAGAGCTCGCGGCTCGGGATGACACCTTCGGTCTTGTAACCGATGTCGAGCAGGACCTCGTCCCGGTCGACCTTCACGATGACGCCGTCGACGATGTCGCCGTCGTTGAAGTACTTGATCGTCTCGTCGATCGCGGCGAGGAAGGCTTCCTCGTTACCGATGTCGTTGACCGCAACCTGCGGGGTGGTGCTGGTGGCGGTGGTCTCGGTGCTGCTCGTCATGTGGGAAAGGGCTCCGGTTACGGACAGAAAGTCGTAGGTACTGCTACGCCGAGAGCCCGTATCGCACCAAGAAGCCGGACAGCCAATGAAGTGCCCTTCCGCGAACGGGAGGGAACCTCGAAAACCGAGGGGACATACAACAGGTACGAGCGCGGCCTGCTCCGTCTGAGGCGCGCAGGCCCGCAGCGCAACCTTTAGCATACGGGGGCGGCCGGACAGGGTCAATGCGCGAAGCGCGCACCCTGGGCAGATCTGCTCAATTCCGGCAGAAGTCATGGCTCTTGCGCCACCACGGCGGTGGTCCGCCGCACGGCGGCACTGAGCGCAAACTACATCGGCGGGCGAGATGAACCAAGAGTACGGACACGAAGACGCGGTCGACGGGGACGCCGACGAGGCCGAGGCGACCCGGCGTGACGCGGGGGACGCGGAGAGCAGCAGGGCGAGCCGCGGCTGGTGGGACCGGAACGCCGACGAGTACCAGAGCGAGCACGGTTCCTTCCTCGGCGACGACCGGTTCGTATGGGGCCCTGAGGGCCTGGACGAGGCCGAGGCCGGACTCCTCGGGCCGGCCGACTCGCTGAAGGGCCTCGACGTCCTGGAGATCGGCGCGGGGGCGGCACAGTGCTCCCGGTGGCTGGCGGCGCGGGGGGCGCGGCCGGTGGCCCTGGACCTCTCGCACCGGCAGCTCCAGCACGCGCTGCGGATCGGCGGGGAGGTGCCGCTGGTGGAGGCGGACGCGGGGGCGCTGCCCTTCCGGGACGGTTCGTTCGACCTGGCGTGCTCGGCGTACGGCGCGGTGCCGTTCGTGTCCGATCCGGTACGGGTCTTCCGCGAGGTGCGGCGCGTGCTGCGGCCGGGCGGCCGCTGGGTCTTCTCGGTGACGCACCCGATCCGCTGGGCGTTCCCGGACGAGCCGGGTCCCGAGGGCCTCTCGGTCGCCGCCTCCTACTTCGACCGCACGCCGTACGTCGAGCAGGACGAGCAGGGGCGGGCCGTGTACGTGGAGCACCACCGGACCGTCGGGGACCGGGTGCGCGACGTGGTGGCCGGGGGCTTCCGGCTGGTGGACCTGGTCGAGCCGGAGTGGCCCGCCTGGAACGGCCAGGAGTGGGGCGGCTGGTCCCCGCTGCGGGGGAACCTGATCCCGGGGACGGCGATCTTCGTCTGCGAGCGGGACGGCTAGCCCCGCTCGTTCGTCGTATTAATGGAGGGCCCTGTGGACAACGGGGCCCTCCTTCTTCTCTGTGCGTACGAGACTGAGTGCGTGATCCGAAACGACGCACTCGACCGCCTCCCCGTCCGCCATGCCGTCCCCGAGCTGCTCACCGCGCTCGCGGAGCGCGGCACGGCGGTGCTGTCCGCTCCTCCCGGCACCGGCAAGACGACGCTGGTGCCGCTGGCGCTGGCGGGGCTCATAGGGGACGGACCGGAGCGCCGGGTGCTCGTGGCCGAGCCGCGGCGGATGGCGGTGCGGGCGGCGGCCCGGCGGATGGCCTGGCTGCTCGGCGAGGAGGTCGGCGGCGCGGTCGGGTTCGCGGTGCGGGGCGAGCGGCGGGCCGGTCCCTCGACCCGGGTCGAAGTGGTGACCACGGGCATCCTGCTCCAGCGGCTCCAGCGCGATCCCGAGCTGGCGGGCGTGGACGTGGTGCTGCTCGACGAGTGCCACGAGCGGCATCTCGACGCCGACACGGCGATGGCTTTCCTGGTGGACGTGCGGGCCACCCTGCGGCCGGAGCTGAAGCTGATCGCCGCGTCGGCGACCAGCGACGCGGCGGCCTGGGCCGATCTCCTCACGGTCCTGGACGGCAGCGGGCCCGCGCCGGTGGTGTGGAGCAAGGGGGAGGGCCACGGCTCCCGGGTCTTCTTCGCGGAGCCGCCCTCGGGCATCCGGCCCGCGCACGGCACCTGGGTGGATCCGGCGCTGCTCCGGCACGTCGCCGCGACCGTCCGGCTCGCGATGGAGCGCCACGAGGGGGACGTCCTCTGCTTCCTGCCCGGTACGGGGGAGATCGCGCGGACGGCCGGGATGCTGGCCGGCGTCGACGCGGAGGTGCTCCAGCTGCACGGCCGTGCCCCGGCGGCGGTGCAGGACGCGGTGCTGCGCGGTTCGGAGCCGGGCGGGCGGCGCAGGGTGGTGCTCGCGACCTCGGTGGCGGAGTCCAGCCTGACGGTGCCGGGGGTCCGGATCGTCGTGGACTCGGGGCTTGCCAGGGAGCCGCGCATGGACCACGCCCGGGGCCTGGGTTCGCTGGCGACGGTGACGGTGTCCGAGGCGACGGCCACCCAGCGGCTCGGCCGGGCGGGCCGTGAGGCCTTCGGGTTCGTGTACCGCTGCTGGGCGGAGGCGAGCGACGGCGGCAGGCCGCGCTTCCCGGCGCCGGAGATCAAGGTCGCCGACCTGGCGGACTTCGCCCTGCGGGCCTCCTGCTGGGGCGACCCGACGGCGGAGGGGCTCGCGCTGCTCGACGCGCCGCCGGCCGGGGCGATGGCGGCGGCCCGCGCGGTGCTCGGGTCGATCGGGGCCGTCGACGGGGACGGCCGGGCCACGGAGCGGGGGGTACGGATGTCCCGGCTCGGGCTGCACCCCCGGCTGGGGCGCGCGCTCCTGGACGGGGCGCCCGAGGTCGGGGTGCGGCGGGCGGCGGAGGTGGTGGCACTGATCGGCGAGGATACGCCGCGGGACTACGGGGACGACCTAGTGGCGGCCTGGCGTGCGGCCCGTCAGGGCTCCGACGGGTACGGCGCCCGGTGGCGGACGGAGGTGCGCCGGCTGGAGCGGTCGGCGGGCGAGGCGCTCGGCGGGGGCGGAGCCGGTGCTTCCGAGGAGAGGGTCGGTGCTTCCGGGGACGGCGACGACGCCGTGGCCGGTCTGGTGACGGCGCTGGCGTTCCCGGAGCGGGTGGCCAGGGCCCGGGATCAGGGCGGCTATCTGATGGTGTCGGGGAGCGGGGCTCGGCTCGCCGAGGGTTCCCGGCTGCGGTCCAGTCCGTGGCTCGCCGTGGCGGTGGCGGACCGCACCGCGCGGGACGCCACGGCGCGGGTGCGGCTGGCGGCCGTGGTGGACGAGGCCGTGGCGTGCCGGGCGGCCGGGCATCTGCGGAGCACCGGCGAGGAGGTCCACTGGGAGGACGGGGACGTGGTCGCCCGGTCCGTGGACCGGCTCGGCGCGGTCGAGCTGACGGTACGCCCCCTGGGGGCGGGCGCCGAGCCGGCTCTCGTGCGGGAGGCGCTGCTCGACGGCCTGCGGCGCGAGGGGCTCGGGCTGCTGCGGTGGCGCCGGGAGGCGGAGGAGCTGCGCGAGCGGCTCGCCTTCCTCCACCGGGAGCTCGGGGAGCCGTGGCCGGACGTGTCGGAGGGGGCGCTCGTCGACCGGGCCGGTGAGTGGCTGGAGCCGGAGCTGTCCCGGGCGTCACGGCGGGCCGACCTCGGGCGGATCGACGCCGGGGAGGCGCTGCGGCGGCTGCTGCCGTGGGCGTCGGGCGAGGCGGTCCGGCTCGACGAGCTGGCGCCGGAGCGGATCGAGGTCCCGAGCGGCTCGCGGATCCGGGTCGAGTACGGGGGTGAGCGGCCGGTGCTCGCGGTGAAGCTCCAGGAGATGTTCGGGCTGGCCGAGACGCCCCGGGTGGCGGGGGTCCCGGTGCTCGTCCATCTCCTCTCCCCCGCCGGCCGGCCCGCGGCGGTCACGGCCGACCTGGCGTCGTTCTGGCGGGACGGCTACCGCGCGGTGCGGGCGGAGCTGCGGGGGCGCTATCCGAAGCACCCGTGGCCGGAGGATCCGTCCGCGGCGGTGCCGACCCGGCACACCAGCGCCCGGCTCAGAGGGGAGCGCTGACCGGGACGGGGGCGGGGGTGGCGGGCGGTTCCGGCCGGGGGCGGCGCGAGCGGGCCTCCAGCCAGAGGGCGAGGGCGAGGAGGGCGAGTGCGAGGAGGGTGAGGCTCCACGGGATGTAGGAGACCAGCATGAGGACCATGAGGCGGTTGGAGGAGACCAGCTCGCCGACGCTCTCCAGGTAGTCCTCGCGCATCTTCACGTGGCCCTCGAAGACGGTGAGGGTGTCCCGCCCCATCAGTTTCTCGGCGTTGCGGAGCTCCTCCTTGTGGATCTCCTCGCCGTTGACGGGGGCTCCGGTGACGGGCTCGATCCAGAACATGCGCTTGGTGGTGTACCAGCGGGTGAGGCCCGAGTCCGCGAGGATCTTGGGGGTGATGCCCTTGACCGGCATGGCCTTGGGCATGGGGACCTTCGTCCAGGGGATGGTCTGCTCGAAGTAGTAGACCTCCATGCCGCGGAAGGTGCGGGTGCCCTTGTAGTGGATGGGGGCCGCGGTGCGGGTCTGGGCGTCGAAGTACTGGTAGTCCCGCTTCTCGGTGAGGAAGGGGAACTTGAACTCGATGCCCTCGCGCCGGACCGGGTCGCCGTCGACCGATTCGCCGGTGGCGTGGACGGGGTCCTGGGTGTGGGCGTCGAAGATGTACCGCTCCGGGACCTGGGAGACCATCTTGCCGTCGGGTCCGGTGACGTAGGCGAGGGCGTCCCAGACGACGACGTCGCGCCCGGCGTCGCGTTCGATGCGCCGCGACTCCTCCACGTTGCCCTTGAGGGTCTGGATGATCGTGATCTTGTCGACCTTCTCGGACTTGAGCGTGGAGTAGTTGAGGAGGGTCGCGGGCCGCGCCTCCAGCACGGTGTCCTGGTACTGGTTCGCCGGAATCTTCGCAAGGCGGGGGAACGCGTACCAGCGCAGGGTCGGGGCCATCGCGGCGCAGAAGACGGCGAGGGCGAGGAGGACGAGGCTGGCTCGGCGGCGCACGGTCGTCCCCCTACTTCTTGAGGCCGGGATCGGCGGTCAGCAGGGGCTTGGGCGAGGTGGGACCGTCGGGCGGCAGATCGACCACGGCGAGGAGCAGGACGAAGAGGAGGACTGGGGCGAGTCCGATGGCGGCGGCGACGAGGGCGCGCATGGTCGGCCTCCCGGAATGCGATCTGATAGGTCGTCAGGGCGGGGGCACCGTAGCAACGCGACCGCGAGATGAGAACACGTTGCACCCGGGTAACGCGAAGCGCCGCCCCTCGTCCGGTGCGGACGGAGGGGCGGCGCGGAGGAAGGCGGCGCGAGGAACGCGGTGCGGTGCGGTGCGACGCGGACGGGCCCGGCACCGGGAGCCCGGTGCCACGAGCCCAGCACCACGAACCCGGCGCCGGGAGCCCGGTGCCGGACGCGAGCGGTCAGGCCGAAGGGGAGGAGTCGGGCGAGGGGGTGGCCTCGGGCGTGCCGCTGCCGGAGGGCGTCGGCTCGGGGGTCGTCCCCGGGTCCGGCGTCGCGGGCGCGGTGACGGTGAGGTCGACGAAGGTGGTGCCGCCGCCCGGTGCGGTGAGCTGGATGTAGAACGAGCCCGCCTTGTCGCCCGCGAGGAGGTCGCCCGACGCGAAGGTGAGGAGTCCGTTCGTACCGGTCTTGAGGGTGACGGTACGGACCTGCGTGCCGTCGGCGCCCTTGAAGGACGGGCCCTCGGTGGCCGCCTTGGGGTCGTCCTTCGAGGTGACGATCACCGCGGTGACGAGGACGCCGGGGGCGAGGGCGCCCTTCTCGGTGGCCTTCACCTGGACCTGCTGGGTGAAGGAGGTGCCGGTCGTGGCCGACAGGGCGGCGCCGTCGAGCCGGGTGAGTGTGTCCGCCTGGCGCTCCGTGACGGTGGCGGCGAAGTCGGCCGCTGCCAGGGTCCGGCCCACGACGGTGGCCCGCACCGTGAAGGATCCCGTCTTCTCGCCGGCCCGGAGGGCGGGCGAGGAGGCGAGGCCGGTCACCCCGGTGGGGACGGTGGCGGTGGTGCCGCCGCCGGCGAAGCGGGTGTCGGTGGTCCCGGTGATCTCGAAGCGGATGCTCACTCCGGCGACCGGCTTGCCCGAGGCGTCGAGCGCCGCGACCCGGGGGGCTCCGGTGAAGGCGCTGCCCGTGGTCGCGGTCAGCTTCTGGTTGGCCACGATCGCGAGCTGCGTGACCTTGGCGGCCGGCGGGATGCTGGGCGGCGTCACCGGCGGGGTGACCGGGGGCTTGGTGGGAACGGTCGGCGGCTTGACCGTTCCGGGGCGGGTCTCCGAGGGCTTCGGCGTCGGGGTGACCGGCTTCGGCGACGGGGTCGGCGTCTTGGGGACGGTCGGGAGCGGGCTGACGGGGGCGGGACGGTTGCCCCGGCCGCCGTTGTCGCTGCGGTCGACCGGCAGCACGCCCGTGCCGTCCGGGACCTGGTGGGTGCCGCGCTCGTAGAAGGCGACCCAGGACAGCACCGTGTTCAGGTACTCCCGGGAGCGGTTGTAGCTGAGGATCGCCTGGTCGAGGTCGGCCTTGAGCGCCAGGTCGCGGTCGTTGGCGCAGAGGTAGAGGCCGGCGGCCTGCGCCGCGTCGTAGATGTTGTTCGGGTCCTTCTTCCCGTCGCTGTTGGCGTCCTGGCCCCAGGTGGCCCAGGTGGACGGGATGAACTGCATCGGGCCGACGGCCCGGTCGTGGATCTTGTCGCCGTCGTAGGCGCCGTCGTCGGTGTCGGTGATGTTGGCGAAGCCGTTGCCGTTGAGGGCGGGCCCGAGGATCGCGGGCGACGCCGTGCCGTTGGCGTCGACCTTGCCGCCGCCGGCCTGACCGGACTCGACCTTGCCGATGCCGGCGAGCAGCTGCCAGGGGAGGTTGCACCCTGGGTCGGTCGAACGTATCGACAGCTCGGCCCGCTTGTAGGCGGAGTAGACGGACGCGGGTATGCCGGCCTCGGCCGGGCCGGCGATGACCGGCAGCTGGGTGCTCGCCCCGGGCTTGTTCGGCGTGGTCAGCGTCGGCAGGTCCGTGTAGTACGGGGTGTCGCCCGTCGCGGAGTGGTCCCCCGACGGCGGCGCCGTGTCACCGGCGCCGATGGCGTGGTCGCCGCCGGTGTTGTCCGCGGCCGGCGGGATCGCCTCAGGTGCCTGCGAGGCGGCGAGCGCGGCGACCGCCGCGGCCATCACCACACCGCTGGTGGCTCCCTTGCGCAGCCGGTGGCCGATGTTCGCTGCCATGTCCGTCGTCCCCTCCCGATCGACGCGGCCCCACGCTCCCCGCGTGAAACCTCTGGCGACCCTATGCCAACTCCGGACCGGCGAGTAACGGCTCCTGACCGTGTTTCACGGTTTCGTCACCTCTTGGCCGCCTGTCGACCAGGTGAGTTCGGGAACCGACCGGAGCACCCCCACCCTCTTGCACTCCGGCCGACCCCGCACACTCCTCGCCACACCACTCACGTCGGACACTCCGGCCGCCGTCGTCACCGCACCCCTGGGGGAACTCCCGTTGCCGTTCACGCTGAGCCATGCCGCCGCCGTGCTGCCCGCGCTGCGCAGGGACGGGACCGCGCGCGGGCCGCTGGTCGCGTCCGCGCTCGTCGCCGGGTCCTTCTCGCCCGACATGACCTACTTCGCCGCGACGGCGTTCCCCGGCGCGATGGAGCTCGGGGACGTCACCCACTCCCCCCTCGGGATCGTCACGGCCGACGTGCTGATCACCGCCGTGCTCGTGGCCCTGTGGCTGACCGTGCGCGAGCCGCTCGTCGTCCTGCTGCCCGCCCGGTGGCGCGGCCGGGTCCACGGGTTCGTCCGGGGACGCCCCTGGCGTGAGCGGCATCCGGCCGCGCTCGCCGGGTGGTTCTGCCTCTCGGCGATGCTCGGCGCCACGACCCACGTGGTGTGGGACTCCTTCACCCACCTCGACCGGTGGGGCACCCGCGCGATCCCGTTCCTCGGTGAGGTCGTGGCCGGGTTCCCCGTCTACCTCTACGCGCAGTACGGGGGTTCGGCGCTGGCCCTCGGGCTGCTCGCCTGGTGCACGGCGCGGGCCCTGCGCTCCTCCGTCGCCGGGGCGGAGCCGCCCTCCCGGGTCCCGGTGCCGGGCCGGCGCGGTCGGCTCCTCGCCGCCGCCCTGATCGGCGGCTGCGTCCTGGCGGGAATCGCCCACCGGGTGCTGCGCTGGGCCGCGTACTGGGGATGGGACCGGATCGAGACGCCCCTCGACGTCATCCCGACGGCCTGCTTCGGCGCCGGCGCGGGGCTCGCCGTCGGGCTCGTGCTGTACGGGACGGGGGCGCGGCTCCTCGGATCGCCGCGGGCCCGGACGACGCCCCCCGGCCGCTCCGGCGCCCCCTGGCCGCCCGGAGCCGGACGCTCTGCCGGAGCGCTCCCGTCAGGGATCTCGCTGATCCTCTCGGGAGGGGTGAAGTCGCGGGCCGCGGCGCCACCGGAGAGCCTGCGGTGCACGGCGAGGGCGACGCGCTCCAGGGTGCGGACGCCGTACCGCTTGGTGGGGTTGTCGTGGCTCAGGAGGACGATCCGGTAGTCGACGGTGGGGTGCCCCGCCCCGACGTCGGTCTCCGTGCCCGCGTCTGTCCCGGTGCCCGCGTCTGTCCCGGTGCCCGCGTCTGTCCCGGTGCCCGCGTCTGTATCGGTGCCCGTGTCGGTGCCCGAGTCCGTGTCCGCGTCCCTGCCGGTGTCCGTGCCCGTGCCTGCATCCGTGCCGGTGCCTGTGCCATTGCCCCGGTCCGTGTCCGTGTCCGTGCCGGTGCCGTTGCCCCGGTCCGTACCCGTACCCGTACTCGTACCGCCGCCGGTGGGCGTGCCCGGGGCCGTCGCGGTGGTCGCCGGGCGCACGATGCCGATGCTGTGGACGCGCCAGGCGTGGGTCGCGCGGGGCAGCCAGCCGTTCTTGAGGTGGACCTTGACCGTGCGGGGCGCGCCCGCGGAGACTCCCCAGGCCTGTTCCCGAACGACCTGCCCCATCAGGGACAGGGCCTCGGCACGGCGGGAGACCGCGGCGAGAAGGGCGAGTTGGTCGCGTGCGGTGGTGCGGGTGAGCCCCCAGTAGCCGGCGTGGCCGAGGACGGTGTCCCCCGCGCCGGCCTCCCGCAGCACCCTCTTCAGCCGGGCCCGGGACAGTCCGTTCCACAGCTCGGTGGCGGCCTTGTTGTCCGAGCGGGTGATCATCGCCTTCAGCCGCCGCGCCTCCGGCCGGGTGGGCGCCCGGCCCAGCTCCTCCGCGCGCCCGAGGACCGCCTGCATGATCAGGACCTTGACGATGCTGGCGGAGTCGTACGCGAGGGTGTCGGTCAGTCGGCAGCGCAGGCCGCGCCCGGGGTCGTGGACCGCGAGGGAGACCGTGCTCTCACGGCCCTTGAGCGCCTCCGCGATGTCCCGGGACAGCCGGGCGGCGAGGGCGGGCTCGCGGGGCGAGGTGCAGAGTGCGGGCGCCGCGTGGGCCTCGGCGGGCCGGGGGCATGCGGTGACCGACGCGCCGAGGAGGGCGCCGACGAGGGCGCAGGTGGAGAGGTGGGAGCGGCGGATCATGCCTCCCAGTCTTGGGAGGCGGGTGCCCGGGCCGCCCTCCGACTGGTCCACCTGGCGCACACCGCCCCCGTGCGGGCAGCCGTCCCGCGGAACGACTGCCCACGACGGGTCGGGTCAGTGTGCCGCCGAGTCCCAGTTCGGGCCGACGCCCACCGAGACGTCCAGGGGGGCGCGGAGGTCGGCGGCGGCCGACATCTGCTCGCGGACCAGGGCCTCGACCGGCTCGCGCTCGCCGGGGGCGAGTTCGAGCACGATTTCGTCGTGGACCTGGAGGAGCATCCGGGAGGCGAGGCCCGCCTCGGTCAGCGCCCGGTCGACGTTGAGCATGGCGACCTTGACGATGTCCGCGGCCGTGCCCTGGATGGGGGCGTTGAGCGCCATGCGCTCCGCGGCCTCGCGGCGCTGCCGGTTGTCGCTGTTGAGGTCCGGGAGGTAGCGGCGGCGGCCCAGCATCGTCTCGGTGTACCCGGTGGCGCGGGCCTCGTCGACGACGCGGCGCAGGTAGTCCCGTACCCCGCCGAAGCGCTCGAAGTAGGTGTCCATCAGGCCGCGGGCCTCGCCCGGGTCGATGTTCAGCTGCTGCGAGAGGCCGAACGCCGACAGGCCGTAGGCCAGGCCGTACGACATGGCCTTGATCTTGCGGCGCATCTCGGCGTCGACGGCGGACCGCTCGACACCGAAGACCTGGGAGGCGACGGTGGTGTGCAGGTCCTCGCCGGAGGCGAAGGCCTCGATGAGGCCCTCGTCCTCGGAGAGGTGGGCCATGACGCGCAGCTCGATCTGGCTGTAGTCGGCGGTCATGAGGGCGTCGAAGCCCTCGCCGACGACGAAGCCGTGCCGGATGGCGCGGCCCTCGTCGGTCCGCACCGGCACGTTCTGCAGGTTCGGGTCGGTCGAGGAGAGGCGGCCGGTCGCGGCGACCGTCTGGCTGAAGGTGGTGTGGATGCGGCCGTCGGCGGCGACGGTCTTGATCAGGCCTTCGACGGTGGAGCGCAGACGGGCCTGCTCGCGGTGGCGGAGCATGATCACCGGCAGGTCGTGCTCGGTCTGGCCGGCCAGCCAGGCGAGCGCGTCGGCGTCCGTCGTGTACCCGGTCTTGGTCTTCTTGGTCTTCGGCAGGTTCAGCTCGCCGAAGAAGACCTCCTGGAGCTGCTTGGGCGAGCCGAGGTTGAACTCGTGGCCGACGGAGGCGTGGGCCTCCTTCACGGCCTGCTGCACGGCGCCGGCGAACTGCTGCTCCATGGCCTCCAGGTGGTCGCGGTCGGCGGCGATGCCGTGCCGCTCCAGGCGGGCGAGGAGGGCGGAGGTGGGGAGCTCGACCTCGTGGAGGAGCTCGCGGGCGCCGACCTCGCCGAGCCGCTCCTCGAAGGCCCCGCCGAGGTCGAGGACGGCGCGCGCCTGGCTCATGAGGGCCTCGGCCTCGGCGGTGTCGTCGGCGCCGAAGGCGAGCTGGCCGTCGGCGGCGGCGGCCGGGGCGAGCTCGCGGTGGAGGTACTCGACGGTGAGCGCGTCGAGGGCGAAGGAGCGCCGGCCGGGCTTGACCAGGTAGGCGGCGAGGGCGGTGTCCATGGTGACGCCCGCGATGCTCCAGCCGTGCTCGGGGAAGACCCGCATGGCGCCCTTGGCGTTGTGCATGACCTTCGGCCGCCCGGCGTCGGAGATCCATGCGGCCCAGGCCCGCTCGTCGACCTCGTCGAGGGTGCTGGGGTCGAACCAGGCGGCGGCTCCCCCGGCGGCGGCGAGGGCGACCTCGGCGACGTTCCCGGTGCCGAGGGCCCAGCTGTCGACGGTGGCGATGCCGAGGGGCTCGGTGCCGTGCTCGGCGAGCCAGGGGGCGAGCTCTCCGGCGCCGAGGACGGTGAAGTCGAGCTCGATGCCCGCGGCGGGGGCGGGCGGGGCCTCCTCGGCGGCGCCCGGGTCGACGGCGAGGAGCCGCTCGCGCAGCGAGGGGTTGCGGATCTCCAGGGTGTCGAGGACGAGGGCGAGGGCCGTGCGGTCGTACGGCTCGCGCGCGAGGTCGGTGACGGTCTTCGGCAGCTCGACGTCCCGGACCATCTCCGTCAGGCGGCGGTTGAGCTTCACCGACTCCAGGTGGTCCCGGAGGTTCTGCCCGGCCTTGCCCTTGACCTCGTCCGCGCGCTCGACGAGCTCGGCGAAGGAGCCGAACTGGTTGATCCACTTGGCGGCGGTCTTCTCGCCGACGCCGGGGATGCTCGGCAGGTTGTCGGACGGGTCGCCGCGCAGGGCGGCGAAGTCGGGGTACTGCGAGGGGCTCAGACCGTACTTCTCCTGGACCTTCTCCGGGGTGTAGTGGGTCACCTCGGAGACGCCCTTGATGGGGTAGATCACGGTGGTCCGGTCGGAGACCAGCTGGAAGGAGTCCCGGTCGCCGGTGAAGATCAGGACGTCGAAGCCCTCGGCCTCGGCCTGGGTGGTGAGGGTGGCGATGATGTCGTCGGCCTCGAAGCCGTCGACGGCGAAGCGCGGCACGCGCATCGCGTCGAGGACCTCGCCGATCAGCTCGACCTGTCCCTTGAACTCGTCGGGGGTCTTCGAGCGGTTCGCCTTGTACTCCGGGAACTCCTCGGACCGCCAGGTCTTGCGGGAGACGTCGAACGCCACCGCGAAGTGGGTGGGGGCCTCGTCGCGCAGCGTGTTCGCCAGCATCGAGGCGAACCCGTAGATCGCGTTCGTCGGCTGTCCGGTCGCGGTGGTGAAGTTCTCCGCGGGCAGCGCGAAGAACGCCCGGTACGCGAGCGAGTGCCCGTCCATGAGGAGCAGGCGGGGGCGGGTGTCTGCGGGGTTCTTCGATGCTGTCTCGGCCACACGACGATCCTGCCACGGCCCGCTGACAATCCCGTCCACACCGGTCGGGGTGCCGGTCCGTCGGTGCCGCGTGACAGGATCGGAGACGTACGCCGAAGGATTACCGCTCAAGGGAGAGCGCGATGGTCAGCAAGCCGCCCGCCGGTGACCCGGTCCAGGACGCACCGCAGGTCACGGAGCCGCAGCACGCCGCAGCCGGCCTGCCCGCCATCGGGCACACGCTGCGGATCGCGCAGGAGCAGATGGGCCTGCGGCGCACCGCGCGGACCCTGCTCAAGGTCAATCAGAAGGACGGGTTCGACTGTCCCGGCTGCGCCTGGCCGGAGGGCGACAAGCGGCATGTGGCGGAGTTCTGCGAGAACGGTGCGAAGGCGGTCGCCGAGGAGGCGACGCTGCGCCGGGTGACCCCGGAGTTCTTCGCCGCGCATCCGGTGGCCGATCTCGCGACCCGCAGCGGTTACTGGCTGGGCCAGCAGGGCCGCATCACGCAGCCGATGCTGCTCGCGGAGGGCGGCGAGCGGTACGAGCCGGTGACCTGGGAGCGGGCGTTCGCGATCATCGCGGAGGAGCTGCGGGCCCTGTCCTCCCCCGACGAGGCGCTCTTCTACACCTCGGGGCGTACGAGCAACGAGGCGGCGTTCCTGCTCCAGCTCTTCGCCCGCGAGTTCGGCACGAACAACCTGCCGGACTGCTCCAACATGTGCCACGAGTCCTCGGGCTCGGCGCTGACGGAGACGATCGGGATCGGCAAGGGCAGCGTCTCCCTGGAGGACCTGCACCGGGCGGACCTGATCATCGTGGCCGGGCAGAACCCGGGGACGAACCATCCGCGCATGCTGTCGGCCCTGGAGAAGGCGAAGGCCTCGGGCGCCCGGATCATCTCGGTGAACCCGCTGCCGGAGGCGGGCCTGGAGCGCTTCAAGAACCCGCAGACCCCGCAGGGCATGCTCAGGGGCGCGGCGCTCACGGACCTCTTCCTCCAGATCCGGATCGGCGGCGACCAGGCCCTCTTCCGGCTCCTGAACAAGCTGGTCCTGGAGACGGCCGGGGCGGTCGACGAGGAATTCGTACGCGAACACACCCACGGATACGAGGAGTTCGCGGCGGCGGCGAAGGCGGCCGACTGGGACGAGACGCTCGCCGCGACCGGTCTCGGGCGCTCCGAGATCGAGCGGGCCCTGGAGATGGTGCTCGCCTCGGAGCGGACCATCGTCTGCTGGGCGATGGGTCTGACCCAGCACAAGCACTCCGTGCCGACCATCCGCGAGGTGGTCAACCTCCTGCTCCTGCGCGGGAACATAGGGCGTCCCGGCGCGGGCGTGTGTCCGGTGCGCGGCCATTCGAACGTGCAGGGCGACCGCACGATGGGCATCTTCGAGCGCCCCGCGCCCGCCTTCCTCGACGCCCTGGACAAGGAGTTCGGGATCGTCTCGCCGCGCCACCACGGCTTCGACGTGGTGCGTTCGATCCAGGCGCTGCGGGACGGCGAGGCGAAGGTGTTCTTCGCGATGGGCGGCAACTTCGTGGGGGCGACGCCGGACACGGAGGTGACGGAGGCGGCCATGCGGAACGCGCGCCTGACCGTGCACGTCTCGACGAAGCTGAACCGCTCGCACGCGGTGACGGGCACGCGCGCGCTGATCCTGCCGACACTCGGCCGCACCGACAAGGACGTGCAGAAGAGCGGCAAGCAGTTCGTGACCGTCGAGGACTCGATGAGCCTGGTGCACGCCTCCCGGGGCAATCTGCCGCCGGCGAGCCCGCACCTGCTGTCCGAGCCGGCGATCGTGGCGCGGATGGCCCGGGCCGTCCTCGGCGACGGATCGGCCACGCCCTGGGAGGAGTTCGAGGCGGACTACGCCACGATCCGGGACCGCATCGCGCGCGTGGTGCCCGGTTTCCAGGACTTCAACGCCCGTCTCGCGGCGAGCCCGGGGGGCTTCGCGCTGCCGCACGGCCCGCGCGACGAGCGCCGCTTCCCCACGAAGACCGGCAAGGCCAACTTCACGGCCGCGCCCGTCGAGTACCCGAGGGTGCCCGAGGGCCGGCTGCTGCTGCAGACGCTGCGCTCGCACGACCAGTACAACACCACGATCTACGGCCTGGACGACCGCTACCGGGGCATCAAGGGCGGCCGCCGGGTGGTGCTGCTGCACCCCGAGGACGCGGCGGCGTTCGGCTTCGAGGACGGGGCGTACGCGGATCTGGTGAGCGAGTGGACGGACGGCACCGAGCGGCGGGCGCCCGGCTTCCGGGTGGTGCACTACCCGACGTCCCGGGGGTGTGCGGCGGCCTACTACCCGGAGACGAACGTCCTGGTCCCGCTGGAGTCGACGGCGGACGTCAGCAACACCCCCGCGAGCAAGTCCGTGATCGTGCGTCTGGAACAATCACAGTCCGCCTAAGCGTTTGCTCAGGCGGTCGCGACGCGACAAGTGCCGGACGCGACACGCAGCCGTACGAAGACGAACGGAGCCGGGCCCATGGGTGAGCAGCAGCACGTGAAGTTCCCGCAGGAGGTCATCGACGAGTACGCGGCGCTGGGCGTCGACCTCCCGGCGCTCTTCTCGGCCGGGCACCTCGGGAACCGGATGGGCGTGCAGATCCTGGAGGCCTCGGCCGACCGGGTCGTCGGCACGATGCCGGTGGAGGGCAACACGCAGCCGTACGGGCTGCTGCACGGCGGCGCCTCCGCGGTGCTCGCCGAGACGCTGGGCTCCGTCGGCTCGATGCTGCACGGCGGGGTCTCGAAGATCGCCGTCGGCGTCGACCTCAACTGCACCCACCACCGCGGGGTGCGCAGCGGCCTGGTGACGGGTGTGGCGACCCCGGTGCACCGCGGGCGGACCACCGCCACGTACGAGATCGTGATCAGCGACGAGCAGGGCAGGCGGGTCTGCTCGGCGCGGCTGACCTGCCTGCTGCGCGAGGTCACCGCCAAGGACGCCGGGAACCTCCCGGAGCCGGGGGCGGTCACGGGCGCCTGACGCGCGACGGACGAACCACGAAGGGGCGGCACCCACGGGTGCCGCCCCTTCGGCGTTCCTCGCCCCTGCCCCTCGCCCCCGTCCCCTACCCCACTCCTCATCACTCTCCGTGATCTTCGCACCATGTGGAAAAGAGGAAAGGGCGCGAGCCGTTTCGTCCGCTCAGGTTTCTGCCACTGTCCGATATCCGGAGAGTCGCGGGAGCGGTGCGACAGGACCAAGATTCACTCAAGCCCCTTAGCGGAACTGCGCGTTCTCAGTATGTGAACACCGCATTACAGACCCCTATGCCCCGGTTTTCCCAGTCGGCGCGCACACTCTTTCCCCGTCGGCATAACAAGACAGTCACATCCTGACCTCGCCGCTCCCCGACCCTCCCCACCTGCGCTTAGAGTCACCGCCAGTCACCGCGCCGCCGGGCGCGTCCTACTGCACGGCCCTGTACCAACCCAGTACGGCCCGGCGTTCCAAAACGGCACCCCTCGCTCCGCTGCTTCACGGCACCGCCTCATTCCGAGGGGGCCGCGCCAGGGAAAGGACCCTTCGTGCGAAACCGTTCGTTGCTCATACTCACCACCGCGGTCACCGCGGGAGCGCTCACGCTCACCGCCTGTGGTTCGCGTGACGACAAGGGCGGCGCCGAGAACGGCGACAACGGCAACGTCACCGTCACCATCGGTCTCGACGCCCCGCTCACGGGTGAGCTGTCCGCCCTCGGCCTCGGCATCAAGAACTCGGCCGACCTCGCGGTCAAGACGGCCAACGAGAAGGCCTACGTCAAGGGCGTGACCTTCAAGCTGGAGTCCCTGGACGACCAGGCGCAGCCCTCCGCCGGTCAGCAGAACGCCACCAAGTTCGTCGCCGACAAGGCCGTCCTCGGTGTCGTCGGCCCGCTGAACTCCTCGGTGTCCGAGTCGATGCAGAAGGTCTTCGACGACGCCAAGCTGGTGCAGGTCTCCCCGGCCAACACCAACCCGTCGCTGAGCCAGGGCGCCAACTGGGCCTCCGGTGACAAGAAGCGCGGCTACAAGGCCTACTTCCGCACCGCGACCACGGACGCCATCCAGGGCCCGTTCGCCGCGCAGTACGTCGTCAAGGAGGCCAAGAAGACCAAGGCCTTCATCATCGACGACAAGAAGACCTACGGCGCCGGCCTCGCGGGCACCTTCAAGGGCGAGTTCGAGAAGCTCGGCGGCAAGGTCCTCGGCACCGAGCACATCAACCCCGACACCAAGGACTTCTCCGCGGTCGCGACCAAGGTGAAGAGCTCCGGCGCCGACGTCGTCTACTACGGTGGCGAGTACCCGGCCGCCGGCCCGCTGGCCAAGCAGATCAAGGAGGCCGGCGCGAAGGTCACCGTCGTCGGCGGTGACGCGATCTTCAGCCCCGAGTACGTCAAGCTCGCGGGCGCCCCGGCGGCCGAGGGCGACATCGCCACCTCCGTCGGTTCGCCGATCGAGACCCTCCCGTCCGCCAAGGACTTCCTGGCCAACTACAAGGCCAAGGGCTACAAGGAGGCCTACGAGGCCTACGGCGGCTACGCGTACGACTCCACCTGGGCCATCATCGAGGCCGTCAAGAAGGCCACCGAGGGCAACGGCGGCAAGGTCCCCGAGCGCGCCAAGGTCGTCGAGGCCATGCAGGGCGTCTCCTTCGAGGGTGTGACCGGCAAGGTCGCCTTCGACGAGTTCGGTGACACCACCAACAAGCAGCTGACCGTCTACAAGGTCACGGGCGGTGCCTTCAAGCCGGTCAAGTCCGGCACCTTCGGCGGCTGATCCCCAGCACCACGTTCAGCACCACGCACCACTCAGCAGCACTCAGTACCACTCAGCACCACTTTCACCGCGCGGGGGGCCGCACCAGGCGCCCCGCGCGGTGTCACATCCGTCGAAAGTCTCGGAGGACAATGCGGTGAACGAACTGCCGCAGCAGCTGGTCAACGGCCTGCTACTGGGATCCATGTACGGGCTCGTCGCCGTCGGCTACACGATGGTCTACGGCATCGTCCAGCTCATCAACTTCGCCCACGGCGAGATCTTCATGACCGGCGGCTTCGGGGCGCTCACGGTCTGGCTCATCCTGCCCGGCGGCACCAGCATGTGGGTCGCGCTGCCCGTCATGATCATCGGTGCCGTGGTCGTCGCGACGACCATAGCCATCGGAGCGGAACGGTTCGCCTACCGCCCCCTGCGCGGTGGCCCCCGCCTCGCCCCGCTCATCACGGCCATCGGTCTCTCGCTCGCCCTGCAGTACGCGGTGTGGGTGTGGTACCCGGAGGCGAAGTCCGCCCGGACCTTCCCGCAGATCCCCGGCGGCCCGATCGAGCTCGGCCCGGTCACCATCCAGACCGGCGACGTCTTCCTCCTCATCGCCGCCCCGATCTGCATGGCCGTCCTCGCCTTCTTCGTCATGCGGACCCGCGTCGGCCGCGGCATGCAGGCCACGGCGCAGGACCCGGACACCGCGAAGCTCATGGGCGTCAACACCGACCGGATCATCGTGATCGCGTTCGCCCTCGGCGCCGCCATGGCCGCCGTCGGCGCCGTCGCCTACGGCCTCAAGTACGGCGTCGTCGACTACAAGATGGGCTTCCTCCTCGGACTCAAGGCCTTCACGGCCGCCGTCCTCGGCGGCATCGGCAACATCTACGGAGCCATGATCGGCGGAGTGGTCCTCGGTGTCGCCGAGACCATGGCGACGGCGTACATCAGCCACATCCCCGGTATGGATCAGCTCGGCGGCCAGTCCTGGGCCGACGTCTGGGCCTTCGTACTCCTCATCGTCGTACTCCTCGCCCGGCCACAAGGCCTCCTCGGCGAGCGCGTCGCGGACAGGGCGTGAGCACCATGACCACCATCTCCGAGAACACGACGGCGCCCGCGGCGCCCGAGTCGGCAGAGGCCACCGGTCTCATCGGCTTCGTGCCGGCCCGGATCGCCCGCGCCCTCACCCTGGGCGGCGGCGTCCTCACGATCGCCAGCTGCTTCCTCGCCTGGACCTGGACGCCCACGTTCCCGGGCGACCTCACGTTCTACGGCTCCCCCGCCGGCCTCCAGATGCAGGTCCTGGTCCTCGGCCTGCTCACCACCCTCTTCGCCCTCTCGTCGTACGGCGTCAAGGGCACCCGCTGGCTGACCCCGGCCGGCGGTGACGCGGCCCTCAAGCTCGCCGCACTCGCCACCTTCGGCACCGCCTGGTTCACGGTCGGCGCCATCAGCGTCGAGCTCGGCGGCCCGGTCAACCTGGAGCCGGGCGGCGCGGTCGTCGCACTCGCCACCCTGCTCGCCCTCCTCGGCGCCCTCGCCCTCCCCTTCGAGCGGCCGAAGACGCTGCCGGTGGACCCCGAGGACACCGGCTGGGACCAGTTCAAGCACCGCGCGGGCAACAGCTGGACCAACTTCAAGGGGGCCTTCGCCGGCACCGGCCCGGTGCGCCGACTGCCCACGATGCACTCCTCCCTCGAGATCCTGATCATCGCGGGCGTCCTCGCCGTGGCGCTCGGCGTCTTCACCTACGGTGTCGGCACCGAGTACGACGAGCTGTTCCTCGGCTTCCTGATCACCGCCGGCCTCGGCTTCGCCGCGGTCAGCAAGTCGGGTCTCATCGCGCAGGCCACGCAGCTCACCGGCAAGCACCAGAACCTGTCCATCGCGGGCGCGTTCACCGCCGCGGCGCTCTTCCCCTTCACCCAGACCGACGACCAGTACGCGACGCTCGGCGTCTACATCCTGATCTTCGCCACGGTCGCCCTGGGCCTGAACATCGTCGTCGGCCTCGCCGGTCTCCTCGACCTCGGCTACGTCGCCTTCCTCGGCGTCGGCGCCTACGCGGCGGCCCTCGTCTCGGGCGCCCCCACCTCCCCGTTCGGCGTGCACTTCCCCTTCTGGGCCGCCATCCTGGTCGGCGCGGGAGCCGCTCTCGTCTTCGGTGTCCTCATCGGCGCCCCGACCCTGCGCCTGCGGGGCGACTACCTCGCCATCGTCACGCTCGGCTTCGGTGAGATCTTCCGCATCGCCGTGATGAACACCGACGGCACCTCCGGTCCCGACATCACCAACGGCTCCAACGGCATCGCGTCCATCCCGAACCTGAGCATGTTCGGGTTCGACTTCGGCGCCGAGCACTCGATCGCCGGCTTCACCATCGGCCGCTTCGCGAACTACTTCTTCCTGATGCTGCTGATCATGGCGGTCGTCGTGCTGGTCTTCCGGCGCAGCGGCAACTCCCGCATCGGCCGCGCCTGGGTCGCCATCCGCGAGGACGAGACCGCGGCCCTCGCCATGGGCATCAACGGCTTCCGGGTCAAGCTCATCGCCTTCGCGCTCGGCGCCTCCCTCGCCGGCCTCGCCGGCACCGTGCAGGCCCACGTCACCTACACGGTGACCCCGGAGCAGTACCTCTTCGCCGGTCCCATCCCGCCCAACTCCGCCTTCCTGCTCGCGGCCGTCGTCCTCGGCGGCATGGGCACCATGAGCGGCCCCCTGGTCGGCGCGTCCCTGCTCTTCCTCATCCCGAACAAGCTGCAGTTCATGGGCGAGTACCAGCTCTTCGCCTTCGGCGTCGCGCTGATCCTGCTCATGCGCTTCCGCCCGGAGGGCATCATCGCCAACCGGCGCAACCAGCTGGAGTTCCACGAGAAGGACGAGACGCCCGCCACGCTCGCCAAGGCAGGTGCCTGAACCATGACGACCACCACCAACCAGGCCGAGACGGCCACGGAGACGGCCGCCGGCACGCCCGTGCTCGACGCACGCGGGGTCACCATGCGGTTCGGCGGCCTCACCGCCGTGCGCGACGTGAACCTCACCGTGAACAGCGGCGAGATCGTCGGTCTCATCGGCCCCAACGGCGCCGGCAAGACCACCTTCTTCAACTGCCTCACCGGTCTCTACATCCCCACCGAGGGTGAGGTCCGGTACAAGGGCAAGGTCCTGCCGCCCACGTCCTTCAAGGTCACCGACGCGGGTATCGCCCGGACGTTCCAGAACATCCGGCTCTTCCACAACATGACCGTCCTGGAGAACGTCCTCGTCGGACGCCACACCCGGATGAAGCAGGGCCTCTGGGCCGCGCTGCTCCGCCTGCCCGGCTTCAAGAAGACCGAGGCCGAGGCCGAGCAGCGGGCCATGGAGCTCCTGGAGTTCATCGGACTCCAGGACAAGGCGCAGCACCTCGCCAAGAACCTCCCCTACGGAGAGCAGCGCAAGCTGGAGATCGCCCGCGCCCTCGCGAGCGACCCCGGCCTGATCCTGCTCGACGAGCCCACCGCCGGCATGAACCCGCAGGAGACGCGGGCGGCGGAGGAACTCATCTTCAAGATCCGGGACATGGGCGTCGCCGTGCTGGTCATCGAGCACGACATGCGGTTCATCTTCAACCTCTGCGACCGGGTCGCCGTGCTCGTCCAGGGCCAGAAGCTGATCGAGGGCGACAGCGCGACCGTCCAGGGCGACGAGCGCGTCATCGCCGCGTACCTGGGCGAGCCGGTCGAGTCGGAGGCGGCCCCCGCGGCGGCTCCGGCGGCGGAGGAGACCGAGGAAGCCGAGGAAGCCACGGAGGCCCCCGAGGCCGACGAGACGTCCGAGACCGACGAGGCTCCGGCCGACGCGGCCCCCTCGGACGCCGCCCCGGCAGCCGAAGAGTCCGACGAGGCGCCCTCGGAGGACACCAAGCACGACTCTGCTTCGGGCAAGGAGAACGACGCATGACCGCACTGCTCGAAGTCGAGGACCTGCGCGTCGCCTACGGAAAGATCGAGGCCGTCAAGGGCATCTCCTTCTCCGTCGACGCCGGTGAGGTCGTCACCCTCATCGGCACCAACGGCGCCGGGAAGACCACCACCCTGCGGACCCTCTCGGGACTCCTCAAGCCGGTCGGCGGGCAGATCAAGTTCGAGGGCAAGTCCCTCCGCAAGATCCCCGCGCACAAGATCGTCTCGCTGGGTCTGGCCCACTCCCCCGAGGGCCGGCACATCTTCCCCCGGATGACGATCGAGGAGAACCTCCTCCTCGGTGCCTTCCTCCGGAAGGACGCCCCCGGCATCGCCAAGGACGTCCAGCGCGCCTACGACCTCTTCCCCATCCTGGGCGAGCGTCGCAAGCAGGCCGCGGGCACGCTCTCCGGCGGTGAGCAGCAGATGCTCGCCATGGGCCGGGCGCTGATGTCGCAGCCGAAGCTGCTCATGCTCGACGAGCCCTCCATGGGTCTCTCGCCGATCATGATGCAGAAGATCATGGCGACGATCGCCGAACTGAAGGCCCAGGGCACCACGATCCTGCTCGTCGAGCAGAACGCCCAGGCCGCGCTCGCCCTGGCGGACCAGGGTCACGTCATGGAGATCGGCAAGATCGTGCTCTCGGGCACGGGGCAGAACCTGCTCCACGACGAGTCCGTCCGCAAGGCGTACCTCGGCGAGGACTGAGCACCACGAACCGAAGGCCCGCCCCACAGAGCCGTGGGGCGGGCCTTCTCGTGTACGGGGCGGGGGCGGCGGTTACTGCCCCTTGGCCGCCTTCTTCTCCTCGGCGTCCTCGATGACGGCCTCGGCGACCTGCTGCATCGACATGCGGCGGTCCATGGAGGTCTTCTGGATCCAGCGGAAGGCCGCCGGCTCCGTCAGGCCGTACTGGGTCTGGAGGATCGACTTGGCGCGGTCGACGAGCTTGCGGGTCTCCAGGCGCTGGGAGAGGTCGGCGACCTCCTTCTCCAGGGCGCGGAGCTCGGCGAAGCGGGAGACCGCCATCTCGATGGCCGGCACGACGTCGCTCTTGCTGAACGGCTTCACCAGGTACGCCATGGCGCCGGCGTCCCGCGCCCGCTCGACGAGCTCGCGCTGCGAGAAGGCGGTCAGCATGAGGACCGGGGCGATGGACTCGCCGGCGATCTTCTCGGCGGCGGAGATGCCGTCGAGGACGGGCATCTTGACGTCGAGGATGACGAGGTCGGGGCGGTGCTCGCGGGCGAGCTCGACGGCCGTGGCTCCGTCTCCGGCCTCGCCGACGACCGTGTAGCCCTCTTCCTCCAGCATCTCTTTGAGGTCGAGGCGGATGAGGGCCTCGTCCTCGGCGATGACGACGCGGGTCGTCAGCGGCGGGACGTGCGACGCCTCGGCGTCGTCGGCGGGCTGGGGCGACTCGGGGGCGGTCACGGGGGCTCCTCGTTGCGGGGCAGTGCGCTGCATCAAGAAGCCTACCTAGCTGCTGGCCGGACCAGTGACCGGGTACACTCCGATTGGCGATCTGCCGGGTTGGTGGAATGGCATACACGGATGTCTCAAACACATCTGCCCGCGAGGGCTTGCGGGTTCGAGTCCCGCACCCGGCACAGCTTCTGAAGCGGACGTTCACCTTCGTGTGAATGTCCGCTTTTTGCTGCACACGGCGACGTTTCGTTGCACAGGGTAATCGCATGAACTTCCACAGCACAGAAGTCCGGCAGCGAGCACTCGCACTGCTGCGCGACGGCACCAGGAACGCGGACGTGGCCCGCAAGCTCAACGTCCCGCAGGGCACCATCAGCTACTGGAAGCACAAGGACCGTGCGAAGCGGGACGAGTGCCCAGGTAGGCACAACCCCTCGTGTCCACGGTGCGACGGGCGTGAGCTCGACGAGGTCGCGTACGCGTATCTGCTGGGGCTCTACCTCGGTGACGGCCACATCGCCCACAGCCGAGCGATGCGGGTTCCGAGCCTCTCCGTCTCGTGCACCGACAGCTGGCCGGGTCTCATCGACGCCTGCGTGCAGGCCATGCAATCCGTACTGCCCGGCAATCACGCATCGAAGGTCCAGCGGCAGGGGTGCTCGGAGGTCAAGATCTATTCCAAGCACCTCACATGCCTGTTCCCGCAGCACGGACCCGGCAGGAAGCACGAGCGGCGCATCGTGCTCGAAGCCTGGCAGCAGGAGATCGTCGGCCTGCACCCGTGGGACTTCATCCGAGGGCTCGTCCACTCCGACGGGAGCCGGATCACGAACTGGACGACCCGGCTCATAGGCGGCGAGCGGAAGCGGTACGAGTACCCCCGCTACTTCTTCACCAACTCGTCCGCCGACATCATCGGGCTCTTCACGGACGCCCTCGACCGCGTCGGCGTCGAGTGGAAGTCCGCGAACCAGTCGCGCACCGCGCAGAACATCTCCGTCGCCCGCAAGGCATCCGTCGCCCTCATGGACCTGCACGTCGGCCCCAAGCACTGACCCCTACGACAGCGACTCGCCGATGTGGTGCACGCGGACCAGGTTCGTGGAGCCCGCGACGCCCGGCGGGGAGCCCGCCGTGATGACCACGATGTCGCCCGGCCGGCAGCGGCCGATCCGCAGCAGCTCCTCGTCGACCTGGGCCACCATCGCGTCGGTGGAGTCCACGTGCGGGCCGAGGAAGGTCTCGACGCCCCAGGTGAGGTTGAGCTGCGAACGGGTCGCCGGGTCCGGGGTGAAGGCGAGGAGCGGGATCGGCGAGCGGTAGCGGGAGAGCCGCTTGACGGTGTCGCCGGACTGGGTGAAGGCCACCAGGAACTTGGCGCCCAGGAAGTCGCCCATCTCGGCGGCCGCGCGGGCCACGGCGCCGCCCTGGGTCCGGGGCTTGTTGCGATCGGTGAGGGGCGGGAGGCCCTTGGCGAGGACGTCCTCCTCCGCGGCCTCGACGATCCGGCTCATGGTGCGGACCGTCTCGATCGGGAAGCGGCCGACGCTGGTCTCGCCGGAGAGCATCACGGCGTCGGTGCCGTCGATGACCGCGTTCGCCACGTCGCTCGCCTCGGCGCGCGTGGGGCGGGAATTGTCGATCATCGAGTCGAGCATCTGGGTGGCGACGATGACCGGCTTGGCGTTGCGCTTGGCCAGCTTCACCGCGCGCTTCTGGACGATCGGCACCTGCTCCAGCGGCATCTCGACGCCCAGGTCGCCGCGGGCGACCATGATGCCGTCGAAGGCGGCGACGATCTCCTCGATGTTCTCGACGGCCTGCGGCTTCTCGATCTTGGCGATGACGGGGAGCCGGCGGCCCTCCTCGTCCATGATGCGGTGCACGTCGTCGATGTCCTGCGCGCTGCGGACGAAGGAGAGGGCGATGACGTCGGCGCCGATGCGCAGCGCCCAGCGCAGGTCCTCGATGTCCTTCTCGGAGAGCGCGGGGACGGAGACGGCGACACCGGGCAGGTTGAGGCCCTTGTGGTCGGAGACCATGCCGCCCTCGATCACCGTGGTGTGCACGCGGGGGCCGTCGACGGAGGTGACCTCCAGGGTGACGCGGCCGTCGTCGACGAGGATGCGCTCGCCGGCGTTCACGTCCTCCGCGAGGCCGGAGTAGGTCGTCCCACAGCAGTGGCGGTCGCCCTCCGTCGGCTCGACGGTGATGGTGAACTCGTCGCCGCGTTCAAGGAGTACCGGCCCCTCGCGGAAGCGGCCGAGGCGGATCTTCGGGCCTTGAAGGTCGGCGAGGACACCGACGCTGCGGCCGGTCTCGTCGGCGGCCTCGCGAACGTGCTGGTATCGCTTCTCGTGGTCGGCGTAGCCGCCGTGGCTGAGGTTGAAGCGGGCCACGTCCATTCCGGCCTCGATCAACGCCTTGATCTGGTCGTATGTTTCGGTGGCGGGCCCAAGGGTACAAACGATTTTCGCTCGGCGCATGAGTCGAGCCTAGGCCTTACCCACCAGTAGGAAATTGGCTGGGCATGACTACTCAACAACCTTTCCGTGAAAGGTTGTTGACAAGTCTTGAATCTGTGCGCCGGGGTGCTCCGATGAGCGAATTCAGCGCCCCCGGCGCGCCCGTCTCAGAGTGCGGGCGCCCGCATCGTGAACCGTGCCACCACCTCGGCCGTCACCGTCTGCCGCTGCGGTTCGAGGTCCAGCGGCGGCGCCTCGCCGGCTGCCTCCGCCGAGAAGGCCACCGTCGCCGCGCCGAACCCGGCGCGCCTCGGCATCGGGCCCCGGTCGAGACCCGCGTCCGACAGTTCGAGGAGTGAGGAGAGCGAGGTGCCGAGCGCCTCCGCGTAGGCACGCGCCCGTTGCACGGCCTCCTCGACCGCGAGCCGGCGCGCCTCCGCGTACGCCGGCGAGGCCGGCCGCAGCTCCCACCACGGACCGTCGACGCTCGTCATCTCCAGGTCCGCGAGCCGGGTCACCAGCTCGCCGAGCGCGGTGAAGTCGGTCAGCTCCGCCGCCACCCGCACCCGGCCCGTATAGGCGTGGACCCGCTCGCCGCGCCCCTTCCTGGTCAGCTCCGGGGAGAGCGAGAAGCTCCCCGTCTCCAGCTTCTCGACCGCGTCGCCGAGCGCCTTGACCAGGTCGAGCACCCGCGTGTTGCGGCGGGTGAGGTCGGCGAGCGTCTCCGCGCGGTCCGTACCGCGCGCGGAGACGGTCACCCAGATCCGGGCGAGCTCCGGCTCGACGTCCAGGCGACCCTCCCCACGCACCGTCACCTGGGGCGCGTCCGGGGTCCCGTGTGCGTGTGTCACGTCTGAGTCCTCCGTGTTCGGCAGCGATCGTCCACCGAACACTTTCCCACTCCGTAACCCGAAAGGTCTGTTGCCGACGTGCCGTCTGAGCCAGAATCTACGCGCGTTGTGCGCCACGGTCGGCGCCTGCGCCACAGAACCAAAGGGGAGAAATCAGATGCCGCTGAACCGCAGGACGTTCCTGGAGCGCTCGGCCGCCGCCGGGGCCGGAGTGGCCGTCGCCGGAGCAGTCGCCGTTCCCGCCGAGGCCCACGACGGCCACGGCCGCCCGCGTCCGCAGAAGCGGTACTCGTTCACCGTGATGGGCACCACCGACCTGCACGGCAACGTCTTCAACTGGGACTACTTCACGGACAAGGAGTTCGACGACAAGGCGCACAACGACGTCGGCCTCGCCAAGATCTCCACCCTGGTCGACCAGGTCCGCGCCGCGAAGGGCCGCCGCAACACCCTGCTCATCGACGCCGGCGACACCATCCAGGGCACCCAGCTGTCCTACTACTACGCCAAGGTCGACCCGATCACCGCCCGCCGCGGCCCCGTCCACCCCATGGCCCAGGCCATGAACGCCATCGGGTACGACGCCGCCGCGCTCGGCAACCACGAGTTCAACTACGGCATCCCGGTCCTGCGGAAGTTCGAGGAGCAGTGCGACTTCCCGCTGCTCGGCGCGAACGCGCTCGACGCCAAGACCCTGCGCCCGGCCTTCGCCCCGTACAGCATGCACCGCCTGTGCACCCCGCACGGCAAGGACGTCAGGGTCGCGGTCCTGGGTCTGACCAACCCGGGCATCGCCATCTGGGACAAGGCGAACGTCAGCGGCAGGATGGTCTTCCCCGGCCTGGAGGAGCAGGCCGCGAAGTGGGTGCCGAAGCTGCGCTCCATGGGCGCCGACGTCGTGATCGTGTCGGCCCACTCCGGCTCCAGCGGCACGTCCTCGTACGGTGACCAGCTCCCGTACATCGAGAACGCGGCCGGGCTCGTCGCCGAGCAGGTGCCGGGCATCGACGCGATCCTCGTCGGCCACGCGCACACCGAGATCCCCGAGTACCGGGTGAAGAACAAGGAGACCGGCAAGGACGTCGTCCTGTCCGAGCCGCTGAAGTGGGGCCAGCGCCTCACCCTCTTCGACTTCGACCTGGTGTGGGAGAAGGGCCGCTGGGTGGTCGAGAAGGCCGGCGCGCAGGTCCTCAACTCCAACACGGTCGCCGAGGACCCGGAGATCACCGGTCTGCTCGCGGACGAGCACAAGAAGGTCGTGGCGTACGTCAACCAGGTCATCGGCACGTCCACGGCGGCCATGACCACGGCCGACGCGCCGTGGAAGGACGAGCCGATCATCGACCTGATCAACGTCGTCCAGGCCGAGACGGTGAAGGCGGCCCTCGCGGGCGGCGCGTACGCCGCCCTGCCGGTGCTCTCGCAGGCCTCCTGTTTCTCGCGCACGGCCCGGATCCCGGCCGGCGAGATCAGCATCAAGGACGCCGCCGGCCTCTACCCGTTCGAGAACACCCTGGAGGCGCGTCTCCTGACGGGCGCCCAGCTGAAGGACTACCTGGAGTACTCGGCGAAGTACTACGTCCAGACCCCGGCGGGCGCGCCCGTCGACACCGCGAAGCTCACGAACGCGGACGCCACGCCGGACTACAACTACGACTCCGTGTCCGGCCTGACGTACGACATCGACATCGCGAAGCCGGTCGGTCAGCGGATCACCGGCCTGTCCTTCGAGGGCAGGCCGCTCGACCCGGCGGCGAAGTTCGTCCTCGCGGTGAACAACTACCGGGCGAGCGGCGGCGGTGCGTTCCCGCACGTCGCGGGCGCCCAGCAGCTGTGGGCCAACTCTGACGAGATCCGCAACACCATCATCCAGTGGGTGAAGGCCAGGGGGACGGTGGACCCGGGCACCTTCGCGTCGGTGGACTGGAAGCTGACCCGGGACGGCGTCTCGGTCTTCTAGCGGGTCAGTGCTGCACGAGGGGCGTCAGCTTCCGGTCCTGGGCCGGGATGCTCGGCGCCTCTCGCGTCTCCAGACCGAAGCGGGTGAAGGCGGTGCGGCGCGGCAGCGGGTACGGCTCCTTGCCGGTGACCGAGTTGAGGATGGTCGCGCTGCGCCAGGCCGCCAGGCCCAGGTCCGGGGCGCCGACGCCGTGGGTGTGGCGCTCGGCGTTCTGTACGTACACGGAGCCGGTGACGGAGGGGTCGAGGACCAACCGGTACCGCTCGTCGATCCGGGGGCGCCCGGCGGAGTCGTGACGCAGGTAGGGGTCGAGGCCGGCGAGCATCCGGTCCACCGGCCGCTCCCGGTAGCCCGTCGCGAGGACGACGGCGTCGGTGGTGAGCCGGGAGCGGCTGCCCTCCTGGACGTGCTCCAGGTGCAGTTCGACCTGGGTGGTGGCGACCCGGCCTGCGGTGCGGACCCGGACACCCGGGGTCAGCACGGCGTCCGGCCAGCCGCCGTGCAGGGTGCGGCGGTAGAGCTCGTCGTGGATGGCGGCGATGGTGTCCGCGTCGATGCCCTTGTGCAGCTGCCACTGGCGGGGCATGAGTTCGCCCCGCACCGGCTCGGGAAGGGCGTGGAAGTAGCGGGTGTAGTCCGGGGTGAAGTGCTCCAGGCCGAGCTTGGAGTACTCCATGGGGGCGAAGGCCTCGGTACGGGCCAGCCAGTGGATCCGCTCGGCTCCGGCGGGGCGGGCCCGCAGCAGGTCGAGGAAGACCTCGGCGCCGGACTGGCCGGAGCCGATGACGGTGACGTGCCCGGCCCGCAGCAGCGTCTCGCGGTGGGTCAGGTAGTCGGCGGAGTGGATCACCGGGACGCCGGGGGCGTCGGCGAGCGGGCGGAGCGGCTCGGGGACGTACGGCTCGGTGCCGACGCCCAGGACGACGTTCCGGGTGTAGGCGCGGCCCAGGGCCTCGGCCTCTCCCTCCGGGTCGAGCTGGGTGAAGTCCACCTCGAACAGGCGCCGTTCCGGGTTCCAGCGGACGGAGTCGACCTGGTGGCCGAACTGGAGTCCGGGCAGCCGCTCGCTGACCCAGCGGCAGTAGGCGTCGTACTCGGCGCGCTGGATGTGGAACTTCTCGGCGAAGTAGAAGGGGAAGAGGCGCTCGCGGGTCTTCAGGTAGTTGAGGAAGGACCAGGGGCTCGCCGGGTCGGCGAGGGTCACGAGGTCGGCCAGGAAGGGCACCTGGAGCGTGGCGCCGTCGAGGAGGAGTCCGGGGTGCCAGTGGAAGGCGGGCCGCTGCTCGTAGAAGGTGGCGGCGAAGCCGCCGGGGACGCCGTGCGCGAGGGCGGCGAGGGAGAGGTTGAAGGGGCCGATGCCGACGCCCACCAGGTCGTGGGGCTGATCGAGGTCCTGCTGGGGGGTGCTGCCGGTCATCGGTGCGTGCTGCCTTCCGCGAGGGTCACGAGGGTGAGGATCTGGGCCAGGTCGCCGGGGGTGGTGTGGGGGTTGAGCAGGGTGGCCTTGAGCCAGAGGCGGCCGTCGGCCACGGCGCGGCCGAGGACGGCGCGGCCCTCGGCGAGGAGGGTGCGGCGGATCGCCGCGACGGTCTCGTCGGCGGCGCCGGCCGGCCGGAAGAGGACGGTGGTGAGGGTGGGGCGGGCGCGCAGTTCGAGTCGTGGGTCCTTCTCCACCAGGCCGGCGAGTTCCTGGGCGAGGTCCGTGCACGTGTCGACGAGCGCGCCGAGGCCGGTGCGGCCGAGGGCGCGGAGGGTGACGGCGGTCTTGAGGACGTCGGGGCGGCGGGTGGTGCGCAGGGAGCGGCCGAGGAGGTCGGGGAGACCGGCCTCGGTGTCGTCGTCGGCGTTGAGGTAGTCGGCGGTGTGGCCGAGGACGGCGAGGTCGTCGGCGGCGCGTACGGCGAGGAGTCCCGCCGCGGCCGGCTGCCAGCCGAGCTTGTGCAGGTCGACGGTGACGGTTCGGGCCCGGTCGAGGCCGTCGAGGAGGGGGCGGTGGGTGCGGCTGAAGAGGACGGGCCCGCCGTACGCCGCGTCCACGTGGAGCTCCGCGCCGTGGGCCGCGCAGACGTCCGCGAGCGCGGGCAGCGGGTCGATCAGGCCCTCGTCGGTGGTACCGGCGGTGGCGGCGACCAGGACGGGCCCCTCCGTACGGGCGAGGACCCCGGCGAGGGCGGCCGGGGCCATGGTGCCGTCCGGGGTGGGCACGGTGAGCGGCGCGGGCAGGCCGAGGAGCCAGGCGGCGCGGCGGAGGGAGTGGTGGGCGTTGGCCCCGACGACGGTCCGCAGGCCCGCGCCGTGCCGCTCCCGGGCGAGGAGCAGCGCCAGCTGGTTGGACTCGGTGCCGCCGGTGGTGACGAGCGCGTCGGGGTTCTCCGTGCCGGGGAAGACCTCGGCGGCGAGGGCCGCCGTGACCGCCGCCTCCAGGGCGGAGGCCGCGGGCGCCTGGTCCCACGAGTCCATGGACGGGTTCAGTGCGGAGGCCGCCAGGTCGGCGGCGGCGGCGAGCGCGAGGGGCGGGGTGTGGAGGTGCGCGGCGCAGAGCGGGTGGGCGGGGTCGGCGGCGCCCTCGGCGAGGACCTGGACGATGGTGCGGAGGGCCTCGTCGGGGCCGCTGCCGGTCTCGGGGAGCACGTCCCCGAGCCCCGCCACCCGTCGGGCCACGGCCGCCGGCCCCCCGGCGGGCAGCGGCCCGCCCCTGACCCCGGCCCCTTCCCGAAGGGCGTCGAGGGCGGTGCCCAGGAGACGGCTGAGGGCGACGGGGTCGGCGGCGAGGGGCGGGGGTGCGGCACGCATGGACGACAGGGTGGCGGTCACCGGGGGGCGGTGTCCGGCGAGTCACCGCTTGTGACCCGAACGGGGGACGGCGACGGGGGTGTCAGGGGGTGCGGATGTTCAGGGATCGCTTCAGGTCGTCCAGTTGGTCGACGAGCTTGCGGTGGAGCGCGGGGATCATGGTGTCGGAGGTGAGGTGGGTCTCGCCCAGCGCCAGCGACTCCGCGTCGATCGCGTACGCCGGGAAGGCGTAGCGCCCGGCGGCCTCGGCCATGGCGGGCCCCCGGCGGTCGCCGAGTGCGACGGCCGCCTCGTAGAAGCGCGGCACGTACTCCTGTACCAGCTCGGCCTGTTCGGGCTGCCAGAAGCCCTGGGCGGTGGCGGTGAAGAGGTAGTTGGAGAGGTCGTCGGAGTCGAAGAGGGACGACCAGGCGGCGGCCTTGGCCTCCGGGGTCGGGAGGGACGCCCGGCAGCGGGCCGCGCCCTCCTGTCCGGTGGCGCTCGGGTCCCGTTCCGCTTCGGCGGTGATCACGGTCTCGTCGGTGGCGCCGAGGACGGCGAGGCGGGCGAGGATCCGCCAGCGCAGCTCGGGGTCGAGCTCCGGGCCGCCGTGGACGGTGCCCTCGTCCAGCCAGGAGGCGATCTTGTCGGGGGTGGTGGAGCTGTCGATGCAGGCGCGGACGGCGGTGAGACGGAGGCCGGGGGCTTCGCCGTCCTCGGTGCGGCGCAGCAGGGCGCGGGCGATCTCGCCGATGGTGGCGAGGGCGGCGGGGCGCTCCTCCGGGGTCGTGTACCGGTCGGCGATCTGGGTGCGGGCGAAGCCGAGGACGCCCTGGACGAGGGCGAGTTCGGTCTCCTCGGGGAGGTGCGCGAGGGCGACTTCGAGGTAGTCGGCCGGGGCGAGGTCGCCGTCGCGGACCATGTCGCGCAGGGCGTTCCAGACGACGGCCCGGGTGAGGGCGTCGGGGATGCGGGAGAGGCCGCGCAGGGCGGTCTCCTCGGAGTCCGCGTCGAAGCGGAGCTTGGTGTAGGTGAGGTCGCCGTCGTTGAGGACGACGAGGGCGGGCCGCGGGCCGGTCAGCTCGGTGGGCGCCTCCTGGGGGACGTCGAGTTCGAGGCGCTCGCGCAGGGCGAGTTCGCCGTCGGGCTGCCGGTCGTAGATCCCGGCCCGGATCCGGTGCGGGCGGCTGCCGTCGCGGTCGACGTGGAGGCGCCACCGGGTGCCCTCGCCTTCGAGGCGGGGGGTGAGGGTGTCGACGCCGGTGGTGCGCAGCCACTGTTCGGCCCAGGCGTGGACGTCGCGGTCGGTGGCGGCGGCCAGGTTGTCGATGAAGTCGGCGAGGGTGGCGTTGCCGAACTTGTGGCGCTTGAAGTGGATGTTGATGCCGGCGAGGAAGTCCTTCTCGCCGAGCCAGGCGACGAGCTGGCGCAGCGCGGAGGCGCCCTTGGCGTAGGAGATGCCGTCGAAGTTGAGGAGCGCGGAGGCGGTGTCGGGGACGGCTTCCGGGTCGGGGGCGACGGGGTGGGTGGAGGGGCGCTGGTCCGCCTCGTACCCCCAGGACTTGCGGGTGACGCCGAAGTCGATCCAGGTGTCGGGGAAGAGGTCGGAGCAGGCCTCGTTGACGGTCTGGAAGCCCATGTACTCGGCGAAGGACTCGTTCAGCCAGATGTCGTCCCACCAGCGCAGGGTGACGAGGTCGCCGAACCACATGTGGGCCATCTCGTGGGCGATGACCATGGCGCGGGTCTGGCGCTCGGTGACGGTGACGGCGGAGCGGAAGACGAACTCGTCGCGGAAGGTGACGAGTCCGGGGTTCTCCATGGCGCCGGCGTTGAACTCGGGGACGAAGGCCTGGTCGTACGAGTCGAAGGGGTAGGGCTCGTCGAACTTCTCGTGGTAGCGGTCGTAGCAGGCCTTGGTGACGGCGAGGATCTCGTCGGCGTCGGCGTCGAGGTGGGCGGCGAGGGAGCGGCGGCAGTGGATGCCGAAGGGCAGGCCGGCGTGCTCGGTGCGGATGGTGTGCCAGGGGCCGGCGGCGACGCAGACGAAGTAGGTGGAGAGCAGCGGGGTGGGGGCGGCCTGCCAGCGGCCGTCGGGCTGCTGTTCGGTGATGCCGTTGGAGAGCACGGTCCAGCCTTCGGGGGCCTTGACGCTCAGCTCGAAGACGGCCTTGAGGTCGGGCTGGTCGAAGGCGGCGAAGACGCGCTGGACGTCCTCCATGAACAGCTGGGTGTAGACGTACGACTCGCCGTCGGTGGGGTCGGTGAAGCGGTGCATGCCCTCGCCGGTGCGGGAGTACCGCATGGTGGTGCTGATCCGGAGGGTGTGCTCGCCCTCGGTGAGGCTGAGCGGGAGCCGGTTGCCTTCGAGGGTGGTGACGTCGAGGGGCTCGCCGTCGAGCAGGGCGGAGCGGAGGGTCTCGGGCTTGAGCTCGACGAAGGTGTCCCCCGCGGCGCGGGCCGTGAAGCGGATGAGGCTGCGTGACCCGAAGGTCTCGTCGCCGGCGGTGAGGTCGAGGTCCACGCGGTAGTGGTGGACGTCGAGGAGCTGGGCACGGGTCTGCGCTTCGTCGCGCGTCAGTACGGACATGGGCCCTATGCTGCCCGATCGCCCGGTCCCGGTGCAGGGGGTATGCGCGGCTCAGGCCAGGCCGGATCCGTTCAGGTGGGTGAAGGCGGCGGCGATGCGGGGGCGGTCGTAGCCGGTGGGTCCGGCGGCGCCGCTGGAGATGAGGGTGTGGAGCAGGATCCGGGCCTTGGCGGGGTCGAGCGGGCCGGCCGGGATCAGTCCGTGGTGCAGCAGGTCGTACTCGGAGCCGGGGCTGCGGTAGGTGTCGGTGAGGGTCGCGCCGCCGCCCGTGCGGGAGGCGAGGACGACGGGGATGCGCCGGGCGATCTCGGCGAGGGGTTCGACGAGCGGCGCGGGGGCGTGTCCGGCGCCGAAGGCGGCGACGACGAGGCCCTGGAAGCGGTGGTCGACGGCTTCGAGGAGTTCCCCGCGGTCGCCGAGGGAGAGGGTCACCAGGGCGACGCGTACGGACGGGTCGAGCTTCAGCGGGCAGAGCGCGGTGGGGACCGCGGGGCGGAGCAGGATCCGGGGTTCGCCCTCGACGACGGTGCCGAGGGGGCCCGCGCCGGGCGAGGCGAAGGTGGCGAGGGAGGTGGTGTGGGTCTTGCGGGCGAGGCGGGCGGCGTGGATCTCGTCGGCGAGGACGACGAGGACGCCGAGGTTCCGGCAGGCGGGGTCGGCGGCGACGGCGAGCGCGGCGGCGAGGTTGGCGGGGCCGTCGGCGCCGGGCAGGTCGGGGCGGCGCATGGCGCCGGTGACGGCGATCGGCTGTTCGGTGGTGCAGAGCAGGTCGAGGAGGAAGGCGGTCTCCTCCAGGGTGTCGGTGCCCTGGACGACGACCACGCCGGAGCCGTCGGCGACGGCCCCCCGCACCTCGTCGGCGAGGGCCGCGAGGTCCTCGAACGAGAGGGTGGAGCTGGGGACGCGGCGGAAGTCACGCAGGACGACGTCCTCGGGGGCTCCGAGCCCGGCGAGGACCTCCTGACCGGTCATGCGGGCGGCGTCACCGCCTCGGGCGGAGATGGTGCCTCCGAGGGTGAAGACCGTGACGCGGCCCATCAGCGTGCTCCGTCCGCAATCGTCTCGTGGTGCCTGATGACCTCGGCGATGATGAAGTTGAGGAGCTTCTCCGCGAAGGCCGGGTCCAGTTTCGCGCTCTCGGCGAGTTCTCGCAGCCGGGCGATCTGGCGGGCCTCGCGGGCCGGGTCGGCGGGCGGGAGCTGGTGCTCGGCCTTGAGGAAGCCGACCTGCTGGGTGCACTTGAAGCGCTCGGCGAGCATGTGCACGACCGCCGCGTCGATGTTGTCGATGCTTTCGCGCAGCCGGGTCAGCTCGGCGGTGACGGTGGGGTCGATGGCACTGGTGTCGCTCATGATCTGCGAGCTTAGACGGATCTCGGGAGGATCGTGGGCGGGTGTTCGGGATCCGGAACGCTGTTGCTCCAGCCGCCGTGCACGGCGCGCCCCTGCTGCTCGCGGAATCGGATGGGCGCGGTGCCGACGCGGCGGGTGAAGAGCCGGGAGAAGTAGGCGGGGTCGTCGTAGCCGACGCGGCGGGCGACGGCGGCGACGGGCAGTTCGGTGGCGGCGAGGAGTTCCTTGGCGCGGCCGAGGCGGACGGTGAGCAGGTAGTCCTTGGGGCTGCATCCGGCGGCGCGGCGGACGGCGCTGCGCAGCTCGGCGGCGGTCATGCCGTACCGGGCGGCGTGCTCGGCGACGGAGAGCGGCTGGAAGGCGTCACGGGCGAGGGCGGCGAGGACGGGGTCGCCGTCGGCGTTGGTGTCGGCGCGGGCCCTGCGCAGGGCGACGAGCAGCTCGTGGACGGCGGCGCCGGTCTCGACCTCCAGGAGGGGGTTGCCGGCGCGGGCGGCGCGGGCGATCCGGCCGATGGCGGCGCGGGCGGGGGCGGCGTCGGAGAGCGGGACGACGGGCCGGTCGGGCTCGATGTAGCCGAGTTCGGTGTAGGTGGCGGTGGCGGGTCCGGTGAAGTCGACGAAGGCCTCGTCCCAGCCGGTGCCGGGGTCGGCGGAGTAGTGGTGGGGGGTGCCGGGGGTGAGCCAGAGGAGGGCGGGGGCGGTGACGGTGGTGCGTCGTCCGTCGGCGCCCCGGTACCAGCCGGTGCCGGCGGACACGACGACGGCGACGTGGTGGTCGAGGGTGCGCGGGCCGACGGTGGGCAGGGTGCCGTGCTGGAGTCCGACGCCGAGGCAGACGAGGCCGAGGCGGTGGTGGACGGGGCTGGGCGTGAAGTAACGCATCCAGGTGTGGTACATCGCCGAGCCTCTCCGTAACGTCCAAACTGCGACGATCTTTGTCCATGGACCGTCCCTCCGCCAGGGGGTCAGGGTGAGGCCATGAGCACGTTCGCTGTGGGTGACGACGACTTTCTGCTCGACGGGCGGCCGGTGCGCCTGCTGTCGGGGGCGCTGCACTACTTCCGGGTGCACGAGGGGCACTGGGAGCACCGGCTCGGGATGCTGCGCGCGATGGGCCTCGACTGTGTCGAGACGTACGTCCCGTGGAACCTGCACGAGCCGGAGCCGGGGCGGTACGCGGACGTGGAGGCGCTCGGCCGGTTCCTGGACGCGGTGCAGCGGGCCGGGATGCGGGCGATCGTGCGCCCGGGGCCGTACATCTGCGCCGAGTGGGAGAACGGCGGGCTTCCGCACTGGCTGACGGGCCCCCTGGGGCGGCGGGTGCGGAGCCTCGACCCGGAGTTCCTGGCGCCGGTGGAGGCCTGGTTCCGGCGGCTGCTGCCCCAGGTGGTGGAGCGGCAGGTGGACCGGGGCGGTCCGGTGGTCCTGGTGCAGGTGGAGAACGAGTACGGGAGTTACGGGAGCGACCTGGCCTATCTGGAGTGGCTGGCGGAGCTGCTGCGGGGCTGCGGGGTGAGCGTGCCGCTGTTCACCTCGGACGGGCCCGAGGACCACATGCTGACGGGCGGTTCGGTGCCGGGGGTGCTCGCGACGGCGAACTTCGGCTCGGGGGCGCGGGAGGGCTTCGCGACGCTGCGGCGGCACCAGCCGTCGGGGCCGCTGATGTGCATGGAGTTCTGGTGCGGCTGGTTCGACCACTGGGGCACGGAGCACTCCGTGCGGGAGGCGGGGGACGCGGCCGCGGCGCTGCGCGAGATCCTGGAGTGCGGGGCCTCGGTCAATGTGTACATGGCGCACGGCGGGTCGAACTTCGGCGGCTGGGCGGGCGCGAACCGGGACGGTGAGCTGCACGACGGTCCGCTGCGGCCGACGGTGACCTCGTACGACTACGACGCGCCGGTGGACGAGGCGGGGCGGCCGACGGAGAAGTTCCGGGCGTTCCGCGAGGTGCTCGCGGCGTACGCGGAGGGGCCGCTGCCGGAGGTGCCGGAGCCGCCGGCCCGGCTGGGGGCGCCGGTCTCGGGCGTGCTCGACGGCTTCGCGTCCCTCGACGGGGTCCTGGAGGTGCTCGGCGGTGAGGAGACGGTGGCGCCGGTGCCGCCGACCTTCGAGGAGCTGGGTGTGGACCGGGGTCTGGTCCGCTACCGGGTGGCGGTGCCGGGTCCCCGGCAGCCGTACCCGCTGGGCGTGACGGGGCTGCGGGACCGGGCGGTGGTGTACGTGGACGGGCTGCCGGCGGGGGTCCTTGACACCTCGGACGGGGAGGACGCCGTCCTTCCCGGGCCGGTGGCGGGTCCGGCGCGGGTGGACCTGTGGGTGGAGTCGCTGGGCCGGGTCAACTACGGGCCGCGTCTCGCGGAGCCGAAGGGGATCACCGGCGGCGTACGGCACGAGCGGCAGTATCTGCACGGGGTGCGGGCCCGGGGGCTGCGGTTGGACGCGTTCGAGGCGGCGGCGGTCGGCCGGGTGCCGTTCGGGCCGGTTGCCGGTGGCCCGGGGCTCTGCCGGGGGACGCTCGACGTGACCGGGGCGGGCGACGCGTGGCTGCGGCTGCCGGGCGGGACCCGGGGCTTCGTGTGGGTCAACGGCTTCTGTCTGGGCCGTTACTGGGCGGCGGGCCCGCAGGAGGCGCTGTTCGTGCCGGGCCCGGTGCTGCGGGAGGGCGCGAACGAGGTGTGGGTCCTGGAGCTGGAGGGCGGGGCGCCGGCCTCGGTGGAGCTGGACGTCCTCTGAGACGGCGGGGTGCCCCGGAGCCGAGGCCGCTCCGGGGCACGTCGTGCGGTGCGCCGCCGTGTGACGGCGCACCCGTTCGGCGGTCCGCCGTTACAGCGTGGCGGCCGCGGACGTGATGGCGGCGGCGAAGGTCGAGACCTCCGTGTAGACGCCGGGGTAGCCGGCGCGGGCGCAGCCCTCGCCCCAGCTCACGATGCCGACCTGGATCCAGGCGCCGTTGTTGTCCTTGCGGAACATCGGGCCGCCGGAGTCGCCCTGGCAGGTGTCGACCCCGCCCTGGCTGTAGCCGGCGCAGATCTCCTCGGCCGGGACGAGGTCGCTGCCGTAGGAGGCCTGGCAGGAGGCGTCCGAGACGAACGGGACGTTCGCCTTGAGCAGGTAGCGCTGCTGGCCCCCGCCCTCGCGGGCGGCGCCCCAGCCGGCGACGGTGAAGGTGCCGCTGTTGTACGCGGTGGTGTCGGCGATCTTCAGGTTGGGCAGGGAGGTGATCGGGCTGGCGAGCTTGATCAGGGCCCAGTCCTTGCCCTGGCCGTTGTAGCCGGGGGCCTGGAGGACCTTGGTCGACTTGACCTTGATGGCGCTGCCGGACTGGAGGTCCACGACTCCGGCGGTGGCGGTGATGCTGGTGTTGTTGCCGGAGCCGCTCACACAGTGGGCTGCGGTGAGGACGACCTGAGGGCTGATCAGGGAGCCGCCGCAGCCCATGGAGAGCCTGACCATCCAGGGGAACTCGCCCTGGGCGGCGCGGGTGCCTCCGACGACGGGGGCCGGGGCGGCGGAGGCGGTGGTGGGCTGGAGGCTGACGGCCGCCAGGACGACGGCGCCGGCGGCTGCCAGCTTCTGGAGGGCACGGACCATGCGGTTCTGCTTCACGTGTCTTCCTTCTCTCGTGGGGGGTCGGTCTCGACGGGCGGTGCCGGGCGGGCGGGGACCCACCGCAATGACATGCGCTCGTCAAGGCATGTCCGGATTATGGACAGCGCTCAACTGCCGCCACAAGAAAGCCTTTTCGGCCAGATCCGGTGGAGGGACCGTACAGTGGAAGCGAGGGGGGATCCGGCATGCCGAACCGTCATGAGGCCGACCGTGTCATCCACGGCTTCCCGCACCGCCCCACGGTGCGGGCCTCGCTCACCGCGCTCTACCGCCGCCTCTCCCCCGACGGAGTACACCGCTACCCGTCCAGCGTGACCGCCGACGACGTGGCCCTCGGCGACGACGAGGACCTCCACCTCGGCACCCAGCGGGTGGCCCGCGCCCTCGTCCGGCACCTGCGGCTGCCCGAGGCGCGCATCGTGGTGAGCTTCCGGCCGATGGAGTACGCGGCGGCCGTCGAGCTCACCGCGGGCCCCGAGTACTTCGTGGAGCTCAACGACCGCTTCCGGACCCGCCGCCGGGACATCGGCGCGGCCCTCGCCCACGAGATCACCCACGTGCTGCTGCACCGGCTCGGCCTCGGTTTCCCCTCCACCGCCGAGAACGAGGTCCTCACCGACGTGACCACGGCCTACCTGGGCGCCGGCTGGCTGCTGCTCGACGCCTACCGGCGGGACGGCGTCGAGAGCCAGAAGCTCGGATACCTGACCCCGGAGGAGTTCGGCTACGTCCTCGCCAAGCGCGCCGAGGTCTTCGGCGAGGACCCCTCTCCGTGGTTCACCAGCGCGGTGGCGTACGAGGCGTGGGTACGGGGCCGGGCGGAGGCCGCGCGCGAGCGGACCGCACCGCCGCTGGCCGCGGCGGGCTGGGCCGAGCGCCGCCGCTACGGCCTGCAGAGACGCCGGGGCAGGGCCGGCGAGGACGCCCCGTACACCTTCGAGGGCGGGGCCCCGGCGACCGGCGTCTCCTTCCTCTGCCCGGTCTGCCTCCAGCGCCTGAGGATCCCGGCCGGACGGTCCCTGCGGGCCCGCTGCGGGGTGTGCGGCTCGGTCCTGGAGTGCGCCTCCTGACCCTCGGGCGCGCGAATCGATTTGCGCCATGCGCCGACGGCGCGTCAGGGTCGGGGCATGAGCACGCTGTTCGACGCGATCCGGGCCGGGGACGAGGACGGGGCCGTACGGCTCCTGCGGGACGGGGCGGACCCCGAGGGCCGGGAGGACGGGGAGACCGCCCTGTACCGGGCGGCCGTCGGCGACGAGGCCGGCATCGTACGGGTCCTGCTCGCCGCCGGGGCCGACCCGGCCCGGCACAGCGGCGAGGACGGCGGCGACCTGCCGCTGTGCGGGGCCGCCTGCGGCGGGCACACCGAGGTGGTGCGGGCCCTGCTCGCGGCGGGCGCGGCGGCCGACCAGGAGGAGGAGTTCGGCTTCACCGCCCTCGCCTGGGCCCTCCGCCTCGGCCACGCCGACACGGCCCGGGTGCTCCTGGAGCAGGGCGCCGACCCGGACCGGCCCGGACCCGACGGGCTCCTCCCGCTCGTCGCCGCCGCCCGGCGCGGCTCGACCGGCTGCGTCCGGGCGCTCCTCGACCACGGGGCGCAGTCCCGGGAGGCGGCGCTGCGGGAGGCGCGGCGGTGGATCGGCGCGGACATCGCCGCCGAGCTGCGGCGCGGGCTCGTCGCCGGGAACGAGGGCGGGCAGACGTACGAGGCGGTCGTCCGGCGGGTCCGGGAGGACGGCGGGATCACCGTGTGCGTCGAGCTGCTGCGCGAGAACGGCGCACCGGGGCGCGGCGACGACCGGGGGACCGGTCACGCGGCGATCGCCACCCTCCTGGAGGCGGCGCTCGGCCTGCACACCGCGCACGAGGAGCTCGCGGCGCGGGCGCTGCGCTGCGGCGACCCCGAGCTCGACGACTGGACGACGGCGGTGGCCGAACTGGCGGGCCGGGCCGACGAGGAGACGTTCGTGGCGGCGGCCGGCTGGTGCGCCTACCGGGATCCGCTGCGACGGGCGCTCGGCGCGCGGGTGCTCGGGGCACTGCCGGGCTTCGGCCCGGGCGCGGTCCCGGTGCTGCGGCGCCTGGTGGAGGAGGCCGTGCCCCCGGCGCGGGAGCCGCTGCTCTCCGCGGTCCTCTCGCTCGGGGAGTGCGCGGACGCGTCGGCCGTGCCCGAACTGCTCGCGGTGGCGGGGCATCCCGACGCGGTGGTGCGCCGGGCGGTCGCGGCGGCGCTCGCCGGGATCGTGCCGCACGGGCACGTCGAGGCGCTCGGGGTGCTGCTCGCGCTGAGCCGGGACGGCGACGCCCGGGTGCGGGACTGGGCGACGCTGGCGCTCGCCGAGCTGCCCGACGACACCCCGCTCGTACGGGAGGGGCTCGCGGAGCGGCTCGGCGACACCGATCCGGAGACCGCGGCCGAGGCGGCGCGCGGCCTCGCGATCCGTCAGGATCCGCGCGCCGTGGACGCGCTGGCGTCGATCCTGGCGGACGGGGAGGCGGAGGGCGCGGCGCGCGAGACGGCGCTCGCGGCCCTGGAGCACGTCCACGACCCGCGGGTCAGGACCCGCCTGGAGTGGACGACGCCGCGCCGGGGCTGACGCCGGCCCCGGCGGCGGTCAGCAGGTGTGGTCGACGAGGTCGAACGTGGCGTAGTGGTCGGAGGTGTAGTAGTCCTCGTCCGCCGCGCTGCCGGTCACGATCCGGCGGGCGCCGCGGGTGGGGACGCCCGGGGTCGTGACCGTGTACTCGTGGTAGTAGCCGGACGTGTGGGCGGGCAGGACGCCTTCCCGGTTCTGGAAGACGACCCCGTCCTGGCTGTACGGGAAGGGGCCGCCCGCGTCGATCAGCCGCAGGGTGTCGTGCGCCTGGCTGGGCAGGTCGGAGTAGCAGATGTCCCCGACGGACGCGACCGCCGCGAACGGGGACGCGACCGCGGCGGGCGCGGGGGCCGGCGCGGCGGTGGCCGGGGCGCCGAGGAGGAGGGAGGAGAGGAGGGCGGTGGCGACACCGCCGGCGAGGGTGAATCGAGGGGGGATACGCATGGGGAGATGCTGACGCGCGTAGACCCGGGCCCGGAAGCCCGACCGCCTTCAATTCGCCGGACGTTCACCGCCGCTCACCGGGCGTTCGCAACCCCTCGCCGTTCGTCCACGAGTGCGGCGAGCACGTCGATGATCCGCCGCATCGCGGGCACGGGCAGGGAGGGGTTGAGGATGGCGTGCCTCGCCGTCTCCTGGTCGTGCAGCAGCCGGCTCAGGACGTCGGCCGGCAGGGCGGGGTGCCGGGCGGCGAAGGCCCGGACGGAGTCGTCGGGGTCGTCGGCGAGCCGGGCGGCCGCCTCGGGGGACAGCCGCGGGTCCTGGGCGGCGTCGCGGCGCACCTCCTCGGACGCGTCACGGGCGAACTCCTCGACGAGCGACGGCGTGGAGTCCGGGTCGTCGAGGGCGAGGCGCCGGAGCCGGGGGTTCGGGTCGGCGGCGAAGCGGAGCAGTCCGGTGCGCGGGAAGTTCGGGTGCGTGCGGGGCCGGCCCGGGTGGCTGAGGCTGCCGGTCCACCACTGCCACACCTCCAGGAGCAGGTCCGCGGGGGCGTCGTCGCAGGACTCGGCGAGGAAGAGCCGGGTGATCCGGTCCTCGTCGCGGGCGAGGAGCGCCACGACGTCCGGCGGGAGCCGGCGGGCGCGGGCCACGCTGCTGCGGATGTACGGATGGGGGGAGGCGGCGAGCCGGCGCATGGCCGCGGGGTCGCCGTGGAGGGCCGTCACCCAGGGCAGGGCGTAACGCAGCCCGTCGGGGTCGAAGTCGACGCGGACGGCGGCGCGCTGTGCGTCGGTGAGGCCGGGCCGCAGCGCGGTCTCCCGCCGGACCCGCTCCTCGGGGTCCTCGGCGAGCAGCGCGACGGCGGCGGGCGGCAGGTCCGGGTGGCGGGCGATCCGCCGCCGGACGTCCGCGTCCTCGTGGGCGGCGAGGCGGTGGGCGAGCGCGGGGTCGACCCGGCAGTGCTCCAGGCCGTGGAAGGCGGGCCCGCCGAGCGCCGCGAGGCCGTCCTCGCCGAGGGGCTCGTCGCGGTGATGCCGTGTCAGGGCGGCGGTGCGGACGCGTTCGTCGCGGTCGGCCAGCAGGGCCGCGCGGGCGGCGGCGGTGAGGTGCGGCCAGGCGGGTTCGCAGGCGGCGGCCCGTACGGCGGCGTCGGGGTCGGCGGCGAGGACACGGAGCTGCTCCCCGGGGAGCCCGGCGAGCCGGGCCGCCTCGGCACGGACGAGCGGGGAGGCGTCGCCGGTCAGCCGGAGCCGGACGCCGGGGGCGAGCACCGTACGGGAGCGGGCGGCGTCCTTGACGAACACGGCGCGCCTGGCCGCCGACGGCTCGGCGGCCAGGTGCCGGTCCCACTGCTCGGGCGTGAGCATCGACCGGGCGGCGGACACGATCTCGCGGACGGTCCGGTCGGGGTGGCCCACGGCGGCCTCGACGACGGCGGCGGGCAGGTCGTCGCGGTGGGGAAGCCCGGATCGACGGTGAGGAGCCGGAGCAGCAGCTCGTCGGGGACCGCGCGGTTGAGCCCGATCCATTGCCAGCCCGGGACGAACCCGGCCAACCCTCCGGACATGCCCGCCCCCTCGCCCGTACCCATGTCTCCCCCTCTCCGTCCCGGCCCATCCTGCCTCCTCCCCCGGCGCGGGCTCACCCCCCGTCGGTCACCTGGACCGGCGTCGTGGCCGCCGGGAGCCGCAGGCTCAGCAGGGCGGCGCCCGCGTAGGCCGCGAGGACCCAGGGCATGGCGGCGGCGAGGGAGAGGTCCGCGAAGTACGCGGTGCCGATGGCCGCCGCGCCGAGGGCGCCGCCGAACTGCTGGGCGGTGGAGAAGACGCCGGAGGCCCCGCCCGCGAGTTCGGCCGGGGCGGCCGACAGGACGATGCCGACGAGCGGGACGACGAGGAGGCCGAGTCCGGCGCCCGCGACGGCGAGGCCGGGGACCAGGGGCCAGGCCCCGGTGTGGACGGGGACCGCCGCCTCCATCGCGTACCAGACCCAGCCGTAGCCGCCCGCCATGAGGAGGGCGCCCGTGGTGGGGACGTACCGGCCGAGCCGGACCGCGAGGGGTTCGGCGGCGGGTGCCGTGAGGAAGCCGCCGGCCGAGAAGGCCGCCATCAGGACGCCCGCCTGCGTCGGGCTGTAGCCCTGGCCGCCCTGGAGCCAGATCGCGAGGACCAGGAAGAAGCCCTGCATGCCGAGGGAGAAGAGCAGCTGGACGGTGAGGCCGTACGAGAAGGCCGGGGTGGTGAAGACGCGCCGGGGCAGCACCGAGCCGCGCACGGCGACCCCGGCCACCGCCAGGACGCCGGCCGCGAGGAGGCCCCAGCCCCAGAGGGGCCAGCCCCAGCCGCGGCCCTGGACGAGCGGCAGGACGACGGCGACGAGTCCGGCGGCGAGGACGAGGCTGCCGGGCAGCGGGGGCCGGGTGGCGGCGCGCTCGCGCGTGTCGGGGACGAGGACGACGGCGGCGGCGAGGGTGAGGGCGGCGATCGGCACGTTGACGAGGAAGACGCTGCGCCAGCCGAGCCCGAAGAGGTCCGCGTCGGTGAGGATCCCGCCGAGCAGCAGCCCGATCGCGGAGGCGAAGCCGGCCACCGCCCCGTACATCCCGAAGACCTTGCCCCTGTCCTTGCCCCGGAAGAGGCTCTGGAAGGAGCCGAGCACCTGCGGCATGAGCACGGCGGCGGTGACTCCCTGCACGGCGCGGGCCGCGATCAGCTGACCGGGGCTCTGGGCGAGGCCGCAGGCGAGGCTGGCGAGGCCGAATCCGGCGGTGCCGGCGAGGAAGAGCGCCTTGCGGCCGTACCGGTCGCCGAGCCGCCCCGCGACGACGAGGGTCGCGGCGAAGCCCAGGAGGTAGGCGGACACCGTCCACTGGAGGGCGCTCTCGGAGGCGCCGAGCCCGTGCCCGAGGGAGGGCAGGGCGACGTTGACGATGGTGACGTCCACGAGGTCCATGAGGGCCGCGACCATCATGACGACGGCGGCGGCCCAGCGGCGGGGGTGGGCGGTGGACGGGTCGCCGGTGACGGCGGTCGTGACGGTCGTGGACATCTCGGCCCTCCTCTCTCGCGATCTCTCGCGAGATGTATTTAGTTCGAGCGAACGAAATAAAAGTGCCACGCACGGACCCGTGATCACAAGTCTTTCGTTCGGACGAACGAAATGATTTTCGCTAGACTGCCGCCATGAGCGAGCAGGATCAGGAACGGGGCGCGGCCATCGCCGCCCTCACCGCCGCCGGCCGGGACTCCAGCGCCGCATCCGTCGCCTTCCACTCGGCGATCGCGGCGCAGCAGGACCTGGGCGCCACCGAGACCAAGACGCTCGACCTGCTCGAACGGCACGGCCCCCTCACCGCCAAGGAACTGTCGGAGCACTCGGGCCTGGCCCCCGCCTCCGTCACGGGACTCGTCGACCGCCTGGAGCGCAAGGGCTTCGTACGCAGGGTCAAGCACCCGACGGACAAGCGGCGGGTGCTCGTCGAGCCCCGCCCGGAGAAGCTGGCCGAGCTCGCCCCGCTCTTCGACGACTGGGCGCGCGAGGTGCACGAGCTCTACGAGGAGTTCACCACCGAGGAGCTGGCGACGATCACCCGCTTCCTGACGGGCGCGACCGCACGCCAGCGCGCCGCCACCAAGCGCCTCGCGGAGTAACGCGCGCGGAACCCCCTCTGCAGAGGGGCCCGCGCGGAACGGCCCTCACGGAGCGGCCCGCGCGGCCAGTGGCCGCAGACCCCTCCCCTTCGGCCCGTCCGGCTGCTACGTTCCTTGCCGCCAGGTCACCTAACTAACGTTTGATGGAAGAGTGGCCGCGCGTTCCGCGGGCCCGTCCGCCCACGGCTGTCCCACCCGAGTCCGTCAGCCGTACGGCCCTGTGCGCCGTACGTCCGTCAGTCCGCAAGGGAGTCCAGCCATGCCCCTGTCCCGCCGCGCACTGCTCACCACCACCGGTGCCGCCGTCCTGCTCTCGGCCCTGCCCGCGGAAGCGGGCGCCCGCCCCCGCGCCGCGAACGCGATCCGCCAGATCCCGCTCCAGGGCGCGGTCAACGTCCGCGACCTCGGCGGCTACGTCACCTACGACGGCGCCCGCGTCCGGCACGGCCTCGCCTACCGGAGCGACCACCTCGCCAAGCTCACCGACGCCGACCTCACCACCCTCGCCGGGCTCGGCCTCGGCACCGTGGTCGACCTGCGGATCGCGCAGGAGGTCCAGTACGACGGCGCCGACCGGCTGCCCGCGGGCCCGGCCCGCGTCGCCCGGCCCGTCACCGACAACGGTCTCTTCGGGCAGCTGATGGCCGCGATCGGCTCCCGCGACCCGGTGCGGCAGGAGGAGATGCTCGGCGGCGGGCGCGCCGCCGCCTTCATGCGCGAGGTGTACCGGCCCTTCGTCACCGACGCGGCGAACCGGGCCGCCCTCGCGGCCACCCTGCGGGACCTGGCCGATCCCCGCCGGGGACCGCTGCTCCTGCACTGCACGTCCGGCAAGGACCGCACCGGCTGGACGAGCTACCTCCTGCTCACCCTGCTCGGGGTGCCCGAGAGCTCCGCCCGCGCGGACTACCTGGCCTCCAACACCTTCCGCGCCGCGTACGACGCGCGGGTGCGGGAGGGCCTGAAGCAGGGCGGGCTCATGCAGAACCCGGAGCTGATCGTGCCGCTCCAGGAGGTGCGGGCCGAGTACCTGGACACCGCCCTCGACCAGGTCCGCACCTCCTACGGCAGCCTCTTCCGTTACGTGTCGGTCGGCCTCGGCCTGGAGCTGCGGGAGCTCGCGGCGCTCCGCGAACGGCTGGCGCCGGGCGCCTGACGCCCGCCCCGGCCGCCACCGGCCGCCGCACCTCGACCGGCGCCCGCACCGGCGCCGGAGCCCCGCCCCGAACCGGAGCCGCGACCCGCGGCGGCCGCGGCACCGGAACCCCGGCCCGTGCCCGTCGCGGCGCCGGAGCCCCGGCCGGTGGACGTGGCGGACCCGCGGCCGGCGGACGTGCCGGAGCCGCGGCCCGAGCCCGGTGCGGCCGTGCCCGTACCACCGGCTCCGGAACCGGCCGGACGGCGACGGCGACGGCCGCCGCCCGTGCCGGCGCCGGCCCCTGCCGCCTTGCGCGGCGGGGTCGGCTGCGGGGTCTCGATCACAATGGGGACGCCCGAGGGCTCCCGGGCGCCGGTGAGCTCGACGAGCTCCTCGTCGCTGGACTTGATCTGCGCCGTACGGGGGCTGATGCCCGCGTTCGACATCAGCCGGCCCATGTCCCGCTTCTGCTCGGGCAGGACCAGGGTGAAGACGCTGCCGGACTCGCCGGCGCGGGCCGTGCGGCCGCCCCGGTGCAGGTAGTCCTTGTGGTCCATCGGCGGGTCGACGTTCACGACCATGTCGAGGTCGTCGACGTGGATGCCGCGGGCCGCCACGTTCGTCGCGACGAGCGCCGTGACCTGGCCGGTCTTGAACTGGTCCAGGGTCCGGTTGCGCTGCGGCTGCGAGCGGCCGCCGTGCAGCCCGGAGGCCCGCACGCCGTTGGCGAGGAGCCGCTTGACCATCCGGTCCACGGACCGCTTGGTGTCCATGAAGAGGATCGTCCGGCCGTCGCGGGCCGCGATCCGCAGCGTGACGGCCTTCTTGTCGGTCTCGTCGGCCACGTACAGGAGGTGGTGCTCCATCGTGGTCACCGCGCCCGCCGAGGGGTCGACCGAGTGCACGACCGGGTCGTCGAGGAACATCTTGACCAGCCGGTCGATGTTCCGGTCGAGGGTCGCGGAGAACAGCAACCGCTGCCCGCCCGGCTCGACCTGCTTGAGCACCTTCGTGACCTGCGGCAGGAAGCCCATGTCGGCCATCTGGTCGGCCTCGTCGAGGACGGTGACGGCGACCTGGTCGAGGCGGCAGTCACCACGCTCGATGAGGTCGTGGAGCCGGCCCGGCGTGGCGATGAGGACCTCGGCACCGCGCCGCAGGGACGAGGACTGCCGGGAGATCGACATGCCGCCGACGACCGTGGTGATCCGCAGCCGCAGCGCGGAGGCGTACGGCGTGAGGGCGTCGGTGACCTGCTGGGCGAGCTCGCGGGTCGGCACCAGGACCAGCGCGAGGGGCGCGGTCGGCTCGGCGCGGCGGCCGGCGGTGCGGGCGAGGAGCGCGAGCCCGAAGGCGAGGGTCTTGCCGGAACCGGTGCGCCCCCGGCCGAGGACGTCACGCCCGGCGATCGAGTTCGGCAGGGTCGCGGCCTGGATCGGGAAGGGCTCGGTGACGCCCTGCTCGGTGAGCGTCCGCAGCAGCGCGGCCGGCATGTCCAGGTCCTCGAAGGAGGTCACGGCAGGCAGCGCGGGCGTCACCGTCTCCGGCGGAGTGAACTCCTGCGGCGGCGGGGGCGCGGCGGGACGACGGCCGCCGCGGGGGCCCTTCGGCTGGGACGTGGACTTCGCCTGGGCGGTGCGGGGGCCTCGCCTCTGGGAACGTTCGGAGCGGGTCATTCGTGCCTTCCTGGCCGGTGCGCGGCACAGCCGGGGCCCGCACCTGCGCGATGCGGGCCCCGGCTGTTCTACCCGGAACACGAGATACGGGCCCCGGCTGTCTCCCGGAAAACGCGATACGGATCCCGGATGTCTCTACCGGAACAATAGTGCGCCTCAGGACCTTCCCGCCCCGGCCCCCTGATCCCCGGACGCCCCGGACGCCTCCGGATCGCGTACGGCGATCCCGTCCAGGACCATGGACAGGTACTGGCGGGCGATCTCCTCCGGGCTGTGCTGTCCGCCCGGCCGGTACCAGGACGCGGCGACCCAGACGGTGTCGCGCACGAAACGGTAGGTGAGCCGGACGTCGAGGTCGGCGCGGAAGACCCCGGCCGCGACACCGTGCTCCAGCGTGCCGAGCCAGGCCTTCTCGAACCTGCGCTGCGATTCGGTGAGGTAGCCGAAGCGGGGCAGGTCGACGAGGTGCACCGCCTCCTTCTGGTAGATGGCGACGGCGGCGCGGTGCCGGTCGATCTCCCGGAAGGACTCGGTGACGAGGGCCTCGATGGTCTCGCGGGGGCCGAGCCCGGCGTCGAGGACGGTGTCGTACCCCTCCCACAGTTCGTTCAGGAAGGTGGAGAGGATCTCGTCGAGCATCGACTCCTTGGAGTCGAAGTGGTAGTAGAGGCTGCCGGCGAGCATCCCGGCCGCGTCCGCGATCTTGCGGACGGTGGTGGCGTTGTACCCCTGGGCGGCGAAGACCTCGGCCGCCGTGTCCAGGAGTTCACGGCGCCGCTCGGGCCCCCCGCCCATCTGGGTCTTCTTCTTGCTTGCTGTGTTCGGCACGTGCCCATTCTGGTCCCACCCGCGCCGGCCCGGTCAGGGGTCAGGCGTCCTCGCGGGGCGGGCTGTCGTCGTTGCCGCGCCGGATCGTCCGCGGCGGGTGTCCCGGCGCCCAGCTGCGGAAGACGATCTCCTCGCCGTCCACCCAGGTCCGTACGACCTCGGTCGGCTCCACGCGGAAGAGGTGGAAGGGCTGGGGCGCGCCCGCCACGGCCGCGTACCGGTCCAGTGCCTCCGGGTCGGTGATCTCGACCGCCCGCCCGGAGATCCGGACGTCGCCGCCGCCCATGTCGGTGCCGGGTCCCGGGTTGGCGAGCAGCGAGAACCGGGGGTCGCGGCGCAGGTCGAGGGCCTTGCGGGAGCTCGGCATCATGCCGAGCCAGAGCTCTCCGTCGCGGAAGTCCGCCTCGATGCCGCTGAGGCGGGGCGAGCCGTCCTTCCGGAGGGTGGCGAGGGCGTGGTGGGTGTACTGCCCGAAGCGCTCCCGCACGGTCGCGGCGAACTCGGGCTCGGCGGCCTCGAAGGCCGGCCAGGTGGTTCCGGTGTCTCCCATGGGTCCAGGAAACACCGGATACCCGACAGCCACGGTCCGGATTACTCCGGATGTCTTCGGAGCGGCGGGGCCGGACAGGACCCGCGAGGTCGGTTCGGGGTCAGGAGGTGGCCGCGCGCTCCCCCGCGCTGCGCTCCACGCAGAACTCGTTGCCCTCCGGGTCCGCCAGGGTCGCCCAGCCGGTGCCGTCCGGGTTCCGGCGGTCGTCGAGGAGCGTGGCGCCGAGGCCGAGCAGCCGCTCGACCTCCTCGTCGCGGGTGCGGTCCTGCGGCTGGAGGTCGAGGTGGACCCGGTTCTTCACCGCCTTCGCCTCGGGGACCTGGATGAAGAGGAGGCCCGCCCCGGCCGACTCGACGAGTGCCTCCTCGTCCCCCGGCTTGTCGTCGTCGGAGACCTTGGAGTCCAGGGCCTTCGCCCAGAAGGTCGCCAGGGCGTAGGCGTCGGCGCAGTCGATGGTCACGTGTCGCACGAGAGAACTCATGGCGTCATGATCGCCCGAGCCCGCGACGGGTTCCACCAGGTTTCCGGACGCGCGGCCGGCGGGTCATGACCGGACGACGCCCTGGGCGCGGGCCGCGGCGAGCCAGACGGGGAACTCGGAGACGAGCCGGTCGTAGAGCTCCGCGTCCGGGACCCGGCCCGGGTCGTGGCCCGCGTGGAAGAAGCCGGCGTTGTCCAGGGGCCGTTTCCCCGGCACGTCGAGCTCGTCGAGCCGGCGCAGGAACTCGAACTGCCGGCTGCCGGGGTCGCCGAAGCCGATGAACTGCCAGAAGATCGGCAGCCGGGCCGCCTTGCAGACGTACCGCTCGGCGGCGAGCTTGTTGATCGGCCCTCCGTCGGTCTGGAAGACGACGAGCGCGGGCGCGGTGGAGCCGCTGTCCAGGTAGTGGTCGATGACGGCGTCCATGGCGAGGTGGTAGCTCGTCTTCCCCATGTGGCCGAGCCCGGCGACGATCCGGTCGATCCTGCCGGCGTGGTCGTCGAGCCGGATGTCGGTCTCGGCGTCGATGTCGGTGGAGAAGAAGACGACCGGTACCCGCCCGTCGTCGTCGAGGTGCGCGGAGAGCCCGAGGACCCGGTCGGCGAGGGCCTGCACGGTGCCGTCGGCGTAGTACGGCTTCATGGAGCCCGAGTAGTCGACGACGAGGTAGACGGCGACGCGCTGCCCGCCCATCCCGTGCCGCTGCAGCGAGGCCCCCGCCTCCTTGTAGAGGCTGACGAGCGCGGGCGCGGTCTCCTCGACCTTCCGCAGGCTGAGTGCCATCTACCGCTCCCTCTCCAGTGCTTCGACGTCCGCGAGCATGGCGTCGGCCAGGTCGCGTTCGGCCGCGTAGTACCGCTCGGCCCAGGTCAGGGTGAGCCGGGGGTGGGCCCAGGCCTCGTCCGCCCCCGCGTCCGCCACGTCGGCCTCGGCGCGCCGCCGCATGCGCTCGGCGTACTCCCGGTGTGCGAGCAGGATCTCGCGCATCCGCTCGGGTTCGAGGAGGTGTCCGAGCCAGAGTCGCAGCATCGGCCCGTGCTTGAGGACGGGCGGGTCGAGGGGGGCCGTGCGTGCCCAGGTGCGGACGGCGTCGAGGCCTTCGCCGGTGATGCGGTAGACGCGTTTGTCGCGTGTGCCGGCCTCGGGAGGTACGAGCCGGGAGGTGGCGTAACCGCTGTTCTCCAGGCGCTTCAGCTCGCTGTAGATCTGGCTGAAGGAGGGGCTCCAGTAGAAGAGGCCGAGGGACCGGTCGGACCACTTCTTGACGTCGTAGCCGGACAACTCCCGTCCGTGGGACAGCAGTCCGAGCACCGCCCAGCTGGTCGCGGGAAGTCCTGGCACGCTCTCTCGGTCCACCACGGACGGCAGTCTACGACCCTTCCCCCCTCCTTCTATGCCTGCTAGAAGTATTTCGATTAGGCATAGAATCCTTCGGGAGGAGCGTCCCGTGAAGTTCTCCATGATCTTCGAAGCACAGCTCGTCGACCCGACCCCCGACCGCGAACGCCGCGTCATCCACGACTGCGTCGAACAGGCCGTCCTCGCCGAGGAGATGGGCTTCGACCGGATCTGGGCGGTCGAGCACCACTCCCTCACCCAGTACGCGCACATGAGCGCGTCCGAGATCTTCCTGACCTGGGTCGCCGCCCGCACCCGGACCATCCGCGTCGGCCACGGCGTGGTCACCATGCCCTTCGGCTACCAGCACCCGGTCCGGGTCGCGGAGCGCGCCGCGATGCTCGACGTGCTCTCCGGCGGCCGGGTCGACGTGGGCGCCGGCCGGGGCGCGACGCGCCAGGAGACCCGGATGTTCGGGGTGCGCCGGGAGGACACCCGGCCGCAGACCGAGGAGGCCCTGCGGATCTTCGCCGCGGCCTGGCGGGAGCCGGAGCTGGAGTGGCACGGCACGCTCGACATCGGCCCCGGCGCGGTCCTGCCCCGCCCCGTCCAGACGCCGCATCCGCCGCTCTTCATGGCCTGCTCGCAGCACGACTCCCTGCGGCAGGCGGCCGAACTCGGCATCGGCGCGCTGGTGATGGGCTTCGCGGGCGCCGACGACGTCCGCGCGATGCGGGCGGTGTACGACGAGGCCCTCGCGTCCCGGGACGGGTCCCGGTTCGTCTCCACGGAGGTCAACGACCACTTCTCGGCGCTCTGCCCGACGATCGTCCTGGACGACGCCGCCCGAGCCCTGCGGCTCGGCACCCGGGGGCAGCGCTTCTTCGCCGAGTCGATCGCCCACTGGTACGGCGGCGCCCCGGCCCCCACGGGGTACGCGGAGCACGAGGACCACGCGGAGGCACTGGACCAGGAGCGCCGGAAGCTGATCGCCCGCCTCCACGAGGCGGACATCCCGGCCCGCCCGGTCGACACGGGCACGTACAACACCGACCACGCCTACGGGGACGCGGCGACGGCGATCGCCTACGTGGAACGGCTCCGGGAGATCGGCGTCGACGAGGTGATGTGCCTGATCCAGATGGGCACGGTCCCCCAGGAGGCCTGCCTGGAGACGATCCGGCAGTGGGGCGCCCACGTGATCCCGCACTTCCGCGGGGCGCGCTAGGAACGCACCGCAGCACCTCCCAGGCGTCCGGTCGGGGACATTCGGGAGGTGCTGCGCTCAGTTCCGTACGTCGTTGTACGGGACGTTCTCGGGGTGATCCGGTGGGATCAGACCGTCAGCGAACGGTCCGTCGGGCGGATCGGGGCCGGCAGGGAGCTGGCGCCGGTCAGGTAGCGGTCCACGCCGCGGGCGGCCGAGCGGCCCTCCGCGATGGCCCAGACGATCAGCGACTGGCCGCGGCCGGCGTCACCCGCGACGTACACGCCGTCGACGTTGGTGGCGAAGTCCGCGTCACGGGCGATGTTGCCGCGCTCGTCCAGGTCCAGACCGAACTGGGCGACCAGGCCGTTCTCCACGTCCGTGCCGGTGAAGCCCATCGCGAGCGTGACCAGCTGGGCGGGGATCTTCCGCTCCGTGCCCGGCTTCTGGGTCAGCTTGCCGTCGACGAACTCGACCTCGACGAGGTGGAGGAACTGGACGTTGCCGTCCTCGTCGCCCTCGAAGTGGGTGGTGGAGACGGAGTAGACCCGCTCGCCGCCCTCCTCGTGCGCCGAGGTGACCTTGTAGAGCATGGGGAAGGTCGGCCAGGGCTGGCCGGCGTTCCGGTCCTCGCCCGGCTTCGGCATGATCTCCAGCTGCGTGACCGAGGCCGCGCCCTGGCGGTGTGCCGTACCGACGCAGTCCGCGCCGGTGTCTCCGCCGCCGATGACGACGACGTGCTTGCCCTCGGCGGTGATCGGCGGGGCCACGAAGTCGCCCTCGACGACCTTGTTGGCGAGCGGCAGGTACTCCATCGCCTGGTGGATGCCGTTGAGCTCCCGGCCCGGGACGGGCAGGTCGCGGGCGGTGGTGGCGCCGGCGGCGATGACCACGGCGTCGAACCGCTTGCGCAGGTCCGTCGACGTGAGGTCGCGGCCGATCTCGATGCCGGTGCGGAACTTGGTGCCCTCCGCGCGCATCTGCTCGATGCGGCGGTTGATGTGCCGCTTCTCCATCTTGAACTCGGGGATGCCGTAGCGCAGCAGGCCGCCGATGCGGTCGGCGCGCTCGTACACGACCACGGTGTGGCCGGCCCGGGTCAGCTGCTGGGCGGCGGCGAGACCCGCCGGGCCCGAGCCGATGACGGCGGCGGTCTTGCCGGAGAGGCGCTCGGGCACCTGCGGCTTGACGTCGTTCGCGTCCCAGGCCTTGTCGATGATGGAGACTTCGACGTTCTTGATGGTGACGGCCGGCTGGTTGATGCCGAGCACGCACGCGGACTCGCACGGCGCCGGGCACAGGCGGCCGGTGAACTCCGGGAAGTTGTTGGTGGCGTGCAGGCGCTCCTGCGCCGCCGACCAGTCCTCGCGGTAGGCGTAGTCGTTCCACTCGGGGATGAGGTTCCCGAGGGGGCAGCCGTTGTGGCAGAACGGGATGCCGCAGTCCATGCAGCGGCCGGCCTGCTTGCTGATGATCGGGAGCAGGGAGCCGGGGACGTAGACCTCGTTCCAGTCCCTGACGCGCTCGCCCACCGGCCGGGTCTGGGCGACTTCGCGCCCGGTGGTCAGGAAGCCCTTGGGGTCAGCCATGGGACGCAGCCTCCATCATCTTCTCGGTGGTCTCGGTCTCGGAGAGACCGGCGAGCTCAGCGGCGTCCTTGGCGGCGAGCACTGCCTTGTACGTGGTGGGGATGATCTTGCTGAACCGGGCCGCCGCGGCGTCCCAGTCGGCGAGGAGCTTCTCGGCGACCGTCGAGCCGGTCTCCTCGAAGTGGCGGCGCACGACGTCGTGCAGCCACGCCTTGTCGGAGTCCGACGGGGCCTCGATCGCCTCCAGGTTCCCGGAGTTGACGTTGTCCCGGTCGAGGTCGACGACGTAGGCGACGCCGCCCGACATGCCGGCCGCGAAGTTGCGTCCGGTCTCGCCGAGGACGACCGCCGTGCCACCGGTCATGTACTCGCAGCCGTGGTCGCCCACGCCCTCCGAGACGACCAGGGCACCGGAGTTGCGGACGCAGAAGCGCTCGCCGGTGCGGCCGCGGAGGAACAGCTCGCCGCCGGTGGCGCCGTAGCCGATGGTGTTGCCCGCGATGGTCGAGTACTCCGCCAGGTGGTCGGCGCCCCGGTCCGGGCGGACGATCACACGGCCGCCGGAGAGGCCCTTGCCGACGTAGTCGTTGGCGTCGCCCTCCAGGCGGAGCGTGACACCGGCCGGCAGGAAGGCGCCGAAGGACTGGCCGGCGGAGCCGGTGAAGGTGATGTCGATGGTGTCGGCCGGGAGGCCGGCGCCGCCGAACTTCTTCGTCACCTGGTGGCCGAGCATGGTGCCGACCGTGCGGTTGATGTTGCGGATCGCGACCTGGGCGCGGACCGGCTGGGCCTCCTCCGCGGAAGCGGCGCCCAGGGCCTCGGCGGCGAGCTGGATCAGCTCGTTGTCGAGGGCCTTCTCCAGGCCGTGGTCCTGCTCGATCCGGGCGTGGCGGACCGCGCCCTCGGGCAGCTCGGGCACGTAGAAGAGCGGCTCCAGGTCGAGACCCTGCGCCTTCCAGTGCGTGACCGCGCGGCTGGTGTCGAGCAGCTCGGCGTGGCCGACGGCCTCTTCGATGCTGCGGAAGCCCAGCTCGGCGAGGAGCTCGCGGACCTCCTCGGCGATGAACTCGAAGAAGTTGACGACGTACTCGGCCTTGCCGGAGAAGCGGTCGCGCAGGACCGGGTTCTGGGTGGCGATGCCGACCGGGCAGGTGTCCAGGTGGCAGACGCGCATCATGACGCAGCCGGAGACGACGAGCGGCGCGGTCGCGAAACCGAACTCCTCGGCGCCGAGCAGCGCGGCGATGACCACGTCGCGGCCGGTCTTCAGCTGGCCGTCGGTCTGGACGACGATCCGGTCGCGCAGGCCGTTGAGCAGCAGCGTCTGCTGGGTCTCGGCGAGGCCGAGCTCCCAGGGACCGCCCGCGTGCTTCAGGGAGGTCAGCGGGGAGGCGCCCGTACCGCCGTCGTGGCCGGAGATGAGGACGACGTCCGCGTGGGCCTTGGAGACACCGGCGGCGACCGTGCCGACGCCGACCTCGGAGACCAGCTTCACGTGGATGCGGGCGACCGGGTTGGCGTTCTTGAGGTCGTGGATCAGCTGGGCCAGATCCTCGATGGAGTAGATGTCGTGGTGCGGCGGCGGCGAGATGAGGCCGACGCCGGGCGTCGAGTGACGCGTCTTGGCGACCCACGGGTAGACCTTGTGGCCGGGCAGCTGGCCGCCCTCGCCGGGCTTGGCGCCCTGGGCCATCTTGATCTGGATGTCGTCCGCGTTGACCAGGTACTCGCTGGTGACGCCGAAGCGGCCGGAGGCGACCTGCTTGATCGCGGAGCGGCGCGCCGGGTCGTAGAGGCGGTCCGGGTCCTCGCCGCCCTCACCGGTGTTGGACTTGGCGCCCAGCTGGTTCATGGCGATGGCGAGCGTCTCGTGTGCCTCGCGGGAGATGGAGCCGTACGACATGGCGCCGGTGGAGAAGCGCTTGACGATCTCGGAGACCGGCTCGACCTCGTCGATGGAGATCGGCGAACGGCCATCGGCACCCGTGGTGAAGCCGAAGAGGCCGCGGAGCGTCATGAGGCGCTCGGACTGCTCGTTCACCCGCTCCGTGTACTTCTTGAAGATGTCGTACCGCTTGTTGCGCGTGGCGTGCTGCAGGCGGAAGACGGTCTCCGGGTCGAACAGGTGCGGCTCGCCCTCGCGGCGCCACTGGTACTCGCCTCCGATCTCCAGGGCGCGGTGCGCCGAGGGGACGCCGGAGACGGGGTACGCCTTGGCGTGGCGGGCGGCGACCTCCTTGGCGACGACGTCGAGACCGGCGCCGCCGATCTTGGTGGCCGTGCCGTTGAAGTACGTGGCGACGAAGGTCTCCTCCAGGCCGACGGCCTCGAAGACCTGGGCGCCGCGGTAGGAGGCGACGGTGGAGATGCCCATCTTGGACATGACCTTGAGGACGCCCTTGCCGAGGGCGTAGATCAGGTTCCGGATGGCCTGCTCGGGCTCCAGGCCCTCGATGAAGGTGCCGGCGCGGACCAGGTCCTCGACGGACTCCATCGCCAGGTACGGGTTGACCGCCGCGGCGCCGTAGCCGATGAGCAGGGCGACGTGGTGGACCTCGCGGACGTCACCGGCCTCGACCAGCAGACCCACCTTGGTGCGCTGCTTGGTGCGGATGAGGTGGTGGTGGACGGCCGCGGTGAGCAGCAGCGAGGGGATCGGCGCGTGCTCGGCGTCGGAGTGCCGGTCGGAGAGCACGATCAGGCGGGCGCCGCCCTCGATGGCGGTGTCGGCCTCGGCGCAGATGGCCTCGATGCGGGCGGCGAGGGCGTCGCCGCCGCCGGAGACGCGGTAGAGGCCGGAGAGGGTCGCGGCCTTCATGCCGGGCATGTCGCCGTCGGCGTTGATGTGGATGAGCTTGGCCAGCTCGTCGTTGTCGATCACCGGGAAGGGCAGGGTGACGCTGCGACACGACACGGAGGTCGGTTCGAGCAGGTTGCCCTGGGGGCCCAGCGAGGAGCGGAGGCTGGTGACGAGCTCTTCGCGGATGGCGTCCAGCGGCGGGTTCGTGACCTGCGCGAACAGCTGCGTGAAGTAGTCGAAGAGCAGTCGCGGCCGGGCGGAGAGGGCCGCGATCGGCGAGTCCGTGCCCATGGAGCCGAGCGGCTCGCCGGCCGTGCGGGCCATCGGCGCGAGGATGACGCGGAGCTCTTCCTCGGTGTAGCCGAAGGTCTGCTGGCGGCGGGTGACCGAGGCGTGGGTGTGCACGATGTGCTCGCGCTCGGGGAGGTCGGAGAGCTCGATCTCCCCGGTCTCCAGCCACTCCTCGTAGGGGTGCTCGGCGGCGAGGGCGGCCTTGATCTCGTCGTCCTCGACGATGCGGTGCTCGGCGGTGTCGACGAGGAACATCTTGCCGGGCTGGAGGCGGCCCTTGCGGACGACCTTGGCGGGGTCGATGTCGAGGACGCCGACCTCGGAGGAGAGGACGACGAGGCCCTCGTCGGTGACCCAGTAGCGGCCGGGGCGCAGACCGTTGCGGTCGAGGACCGCGCCGACCTGGACGCCGTCGGTGAAGGTGACGCAGGCCGGGCCGTCCCAGGGCTCCATCATCGTGGAGTGGTACTGGTAGAAGGCGCGGCGGGCCGGGTCCATGGTCTCGTGGTTCTCCCACGCCTCCGGGACCATCATCAGGACCGCGTGCGGCAGGGAGCGGCCGCCGAGGTGGAGGAGCTCCAGGACCTCGTCGAAGGAGGCCGAGTCGGAGGCGTCCGGGGTGCAGATCGGGAAGATCCGATCCAGCGAGCCCTCGCCGAAGACGCCGGAGTCGAGCTGCGCCTCGCGGGCGGTCATCCAGTTCCGGTTGCCCTTGACGGTGTTGATCTCACCGTTGTGGGCGACGAAGCGGTACGGGTGGGCCAGCGGCCAGCTCGGGAAGGTGTTGGTGGAGAACCGGGAGTGGACCAGGGCCACGGCGGTGGCGCAGCGGCGGTCCGACAGGTCCGGGAAGAAGGGCTCCAGCTGGCCGGTGGTCAGCATGCCCTTGTAGACGATGGTGCGGGCGGAGAGCGACGGGAAGTACGTCGCGGCCTCGCGCTCGGCGCGCTTGCGCAGGACGAAGGCCTTGCGGTCGAGCGCGATGCCCGTGTGCTCGCCGTCGGCGACGAAGAGCTGGCGGAAGACCGGCATGGTGGCGCGGGCGGAGGCGCCGAGCAGCTCGGGGGCGACGGGGACCTCGCGCCAGCCGAGGACGGTGAGGCCCTCTTCGGCGGCGATGGTCTCGATCTTCGCGGCGGTCTCCTCGGTGCCGTCCTCGGGGAGGAAGGCGATGCCGACGGCGTACGCGCCGGCCTCGGGGAGCGCGAATCCGGCGACCTCGCGGAGGAAGGCGTCCGGGACCTGGAGCAGGATGCCGGCGCCGTCACCGGAGTCGGGCTCGGAGCCGGTGGCGCCGCGGTGCTCGAGGTTGCGCAGTACGGTCAGCGCCTGCTCGACCAGCGCGTGGCTGGCTACACCGGTGAGGGTGGCCACGAACCCGACACCACAGGCGTCGTGTTCGTTACGGGGGTCGTACATCCCCTGCGGAGCGGGGCGACCGTCCATGGGCGACCAGGCGTCGGAACGCATCGGCTCTCCCGTCGTCGTCGTGGCATATGCAACTGCCGAGGGACGACGTTGGCCCTCCGCGAAATTTCGTGCAGGTTACATGATGGCTGGCTTCTCGCGAAGTGGATAGCTCATTCCAGCATGCGGACACCGCCGACACGCAGCGGTGGTGTGGGTTCACCTGTGGGGTGCGGTGACAGAGACTGTCCCGCGGGGACGGATCGGGGGTCCGGAAGACCTTCGGGTCTCCGGCGACCCGTCACTGGAAGTGGGCTTCGTTGCCCGGTGACGCTCAGGCCTCTTTCCCGTTGGTCACGGGTTCGAAACCGCCGGGTAACCGGCTACTTATGTGGCGTCCCGCATAGTGTCTCATCGCAGCGGCGGATCGGACCAGGGATATACGTCACAGCGCTTACGGGCGTTTCGCCCCGAAAAGGTGTCGCGAAAAGACCGAGAGGCCCCTTTCGGGGGCCTCTCGGTCGTCTGCGTGGGTACGGAATCCGCACATCCCCCACGGGGGCTACAACGCGGCCCCGAAGAGCATGCCGAGCCCGTACGTGACGGCCGCGGCGGCACCACCCAGGACGAGCTGGCGCATACCGCTGAAGAGCCAGCCCCGGGCGGTCACGCGGGCCACCAGCGCGCCGCAGGCGAAGAGCCCGACGAGGGCGAGCAGGACGGCGGGCCACAGCACGGTCGCCCCGAGCAGGAACGGCAGGACCGGGAGGAGCGCGCCGAGCGCGAAGGAGCCGAAGGACGAGACGGCGGCGACCATCGGCGACGGCAGGTCGTCCGGGTCGATGCCGAGCTCCTCGCGGGCGTGGATCTCCAGCGCCTGCTCGGGGTCCTTCGACAGCTGCATCGCGACCTCGCGGGCGAGCGCGGGCTCGACGCCCCGGGAGACGTAGAGCGCGGCGAGCTCCTCCATCTCGTCGATGGGGTGCTTGCGCAACTGGCGGCGCTCGACGTCCAGTTCCGCCTGTACGAGCTCGCGCTGCGAGGCGACGGAGGTGTACTCGCCGGCCGCCATGGAGAAGGCGCCGGCCGCGAGGCCCGCGAGCCCGGTGATGACGACGGTCTGCGCGGAGACCGAGCCACCGGCGACACCGGTCATCAGAGCGAGGTTGGAGACGAGTCCGTCCATCGCGCCGAACACCGCCGGGCGCAGCCAACCGCCGTTCACGTCGCGGTGCGTGTGGTTGTCGCGGTGGGCCTCGTGCAGTGGCGCCTGAGCTTCGATGATGGACATGGCTCTCCCCTCGTTCCGGCGGGCAGGGATGCACCCGCCGCCCCCAACACCTCGAAAATACGCGCGATGTAAGGGGTCCGCCAGCAAGCCAGGCCGTACTTACTAAGGCCCGCCTCACTGAGGTCACCCCTATCTGGCGAGGTGTCAGCCGGGTGACAGAGACGTTTCTTCGGCGAGTTCGCGGCCCGGGGTGGCACAGATCCAGGCATCGGGGCGCCGCTGTCGGCGCCTCCACCGAGGAAGGGGCGCGAGATGGTGAACAGCACGGCCTGCGACACGCGTGAACGGGCGAGGGGGGCACTCCTCGGCCTCGCCGTCGGCGACGCGCTCGGCGCGCCCGCCGAGAACATGCGGCCCTCCGAGATCCGCCGCCGCTGGGGCCGCATCGAGGGGTTCGTGACGGACAGCCCGGCGGGCACCGACGACACCGAGTACGCGATCTTCTCGGCGCTGCTCCTCGCCCGGCACGGCTCCGCCCTCACCGTCCAGCACGTGGAACGGGCCTGGCACCACTGGATCGCCGACCTCGACGAGGGCCCCTTCCGCGGCGCGGGATTCTCCGAGCGCGGCACCCTGGAGAACCTCCGCCGAGGCCTGGCGGCCCCCATCTCGGCCCAGCACCGCCACGCGTGGAGCGACGGCCTCGCGATGCGCGCGGCACCCTTCGGGGTGTTCGCGGCGGGGCGCCCGGCGGAGGCGGCCCGGCTCGTCGCGATCGACGGCAGCGTCAGCCACGACGGCGAGGGCATCTACGGCGGCCAGGCGGTGGCGGCGGGCGTGGCGGCGGCGATGGCGGGAGCGACCGTCACGTCCGTGATCGCGGCGGCCCTCTCCGTCGTCCCGATGGACTCCTGGACGGCCCGCTCGCTGCGCCGCGCGGTCGTCGCGGCCCAGCGCGTCCAACCGGACCCGCTCACCCGGGAACGCCAGGTCCGCTCGGCGGTCGTCATCGGCGGCTACCCCTGGACGGACCTGGCCCCGGAGGCGGTCGGGCTGGCGTTCGGCGCTTTCGCGGCGGCCCGGGGCGACTTCCGTACGGCGGTCCTCACGGCCGTCAACATGGGCCGCGACGCCGACACGACGGCGGCGGTGGCGGGCGCCCTGGCGGGCGCGGCGGGCGGCGTGGACGCGATCCCGCGGGACTGGGCCTCCGCCATCGCCCCGGTGACGGGCAGCTGCCTCCCGTCGATGCGCGGCTACCACGTCCTGGACATCGCGGACCTCCTGACCCCGGAGGAGGCGGCATGAGCGCGGACATGACGACGACGAACCCGGCCGTGGACCATCGTCCCGCAGGGGGAGGGGGGTCCCCCCTGCCCGAGGGAAGCCGAGAGCGCGGGGGAGGGTGGGCGCAGCCCCCGATGCCGGGTTCCGGCCCGTTGCCCGGTGACCCGCAGGACCACACCCCGGTGCAGGGCACGGCGGCACGCGGACCGGCCCCACAGGACCTCGCCCTGGTGCCGGCCACGGACGAAACGGGCTACGCCCCGCAGGACCCCGCCCTGGTGCCGGCCACGGACGAAACGGGCTACGCCCCGCAGGGCCCCGCCCCGGTGCCGGGCACGCAGCCACTGGGGCTGCCCCCGCAGGACCTCGCGCAGGCTCCCGCCCCCGTCCGCGGCACCGGCTCGTGGGGCGGCGTCCACACCGCCCCGCACCCCGGCGCCCCCCGCCGGGCGACCCGCGACAGGACGGAGGGCCTGCTGCTCGGGATCGCCGCGGGTGACGCCGCCGGCTGGCCCGCCGCCCGGCACCGCGCCGCCCGCATGCCCGAATGGACCCGCCGCCTCACCCGAGAACTCGACACCTTCGCCGAGCAGAACGCGACGACGACCCTCCCCGTCCCCATCGCCCTCAACCAGCCCCCCGAGCCCCTCCGCCTCGGCCCCTCAGACGACGCCGAGTGGGCGGTCTTCACCGCCGAGGCGGTCCTCGCCGCCTCGGGCCCGGTCTTCGCCGGCCTCCCGCCGGACCGCCGGCTGCGCGCCGCCGTCGACCTGGCCTGGAACGCCCTCGCGGGCCAGGTCGCCGCCGCCGCGGACCGCGCTCCCGAGGTCGAGTCGGCGGTGCTTCCCCTCCGGGCCCGGATCTCGGTCCACGCGGGCCTCGGCAATCTCGCCACCGGCCTGCGCCCGCCCGCCACGGGCCACGACAACCCGCACTTCTTCGACGACGCGGCCTGCGTCCGGGCCGCGGTCCTCGCCGTCGTCCACCCCGGTGACCCCCGCGCGGCCGCCGGACTCGCCGAGTTCGACGCGCGGTACACCCAGGACGGCGACGGCGTTCACGGCGCCCGCGCGACGGCGGCGGCCGTCGCCGCGGCCCTCGGCGGGGCGACGGTCGACGAGGCCGTCGAGGCGGCGCTCGCCGAACTGCCGCCCGTCACCGAGATCGGCCGCAACGCCCGGCACGCCGTGAAGCTGGCCCGGGCCGCCGGCTCGGCGTTCGAGCTGGTCCCGCTCCTGGAGCACCAGATCGTGGACCACGTCTACAGCTACGGCATCGCCGCCGCCGAGACCGTCCCGGTCGCCCTGGCCCTCGCCACCGCCGCCCGGGGCGAGATGACGGCGGCGGTACCGGCCGCCGCCTGTCTGTCCCGGGTCGCCGACTCGGCCCCGGCGCTCGCGGGCGCGCTCACCGGCGCGCTGGGCGGCGGCCGTTCGGTCCCGGCGAGCTGGCGCGAGGCGTGCAGGACGCTCGCGGGCTGCGCGCTCCCCCGGCTCGCGGGTACGGACCTGGTGGAACTCGCCGGGCTGCTGGGAGCCACGGAACCGGCCGCCCCAGGTGGACAATTCCGGCATGACACCCACACCGGATGTGCCCACCCTGGATGACCGGATCACCGGCAGTCTCCTCGGGGCCGCCGTCGGCGACGCGCTCGGCGGCCCCGTGGAGGGCTACACCCCCGAACAGATCCTGGAGCGCCACGGCGGCCGCGTCACCGGGATCGTCGGCCCCTGGAACGGCGGCGAGTGGCGCACCGCCCGGCCCATCGCGCCGTACCACAAGGGCGACGGGCACGTCACCGACGACACCTTGATGACCCACGCGCTGATCCGGGTGTACGAGAAGGTCCGCGGCCACCTCGACGCGTACGCGGTCGCGGACCACCTCGTCCCCGAACTCATGGGCTCCCCCGTCTGGATCCCGGAGCTGGAGGCCGAGGCGCTCCCCCTCCAGCGGATCTTCCTCGCCGAGAAGTGGATCGTGACCCGGCTCCACTACGGCCACGCGGACCCCCGCGAGGCCGGCAACGGCAACGTCGTCAACTGCGGCGCGGCGATGTACATGGCGCCGGTCGGCCTGGTCAACGCCGCCCACCCGGAGGCCGCCTACGCCGAGGCGGTCGACCTGACGGGCGCGCACCAGTCCTCGTACGGCCGGGAGGCGGCGGGCGTCTTCGCGGCGGCGGTCGCGGCGGCCTGCGCCCCGGGCGCGACACCGTCGTCGGTGGTGGCCGCGGCGCTGTCCCTGGCGAAGGACGGAACGCGTGCCGCGATCGGGGCGGTCGCCGAAGTCGCCGCCGATCACACGGACTTCGAGACCGCGCTGATCCCCTTGCGCAGGGCGGTGGCCCCCTTCGACACGGTCGGGCCCGACTACCGCGCCCCGTCCCTCGGCGCCCGACGCCCCTCCCGCCTTCACGCGATCGAGGAACTCCCGATCGCCCTCGGCATGCTGCTCGTCGGCGGCGGCGACTTCCGGCGTACGGTCCTGGGCGCGGTCAACTACGGCCGCGACTGCGACTCCATCGCCACGATGGCGGGCGCGATCGTGGGCGCCCTGCACGGCGAGTCCGCCGTCCCGTCCGCGTGGGCGAAGCAGGTGGCGGAGGCGAGCCGCCTGGACCTGCACGCCCCGGCGAGGGCGCTGGCGGAGGTGGCCCGTGAGGTCTTCGCCCGGGACCGGGACGTGCGCCGGGCCCACGAGTCGGCCTTCGCGACGCTGACGAGCGCGGACCGGTGACCCTTCGCCTGACCTGGGTCCAGCCGGAGGACCTGGTGGGCCACGAACTCCGGCTGGCGGCGGAGGACGGCCGCGACGCCCATGCCCTGGCGGCCCGCTGGGAGCAGGCGGGCGGCCCCCCGGCCCCGGAGACGGCGGGCGCATCGGAGTCCCCCCGCCCGGCCCTCCGCCCCCTGGCGGAGGAACTCCTGGACACCCTGGCGTCCCTCCCCTCGCCCCTGGCGGCGCATGAGCCCACGTCCCTCCCCGCGATCCAGGCCTCGACGGCCCCCCGTACCGCCCCTCCCCCGACCGGGGGTGCGGCCCCCGGGCCGGAGGGCAACGCCCTACGGGACCGCCTCCACGCCGCCTGGCTGGGCCGCGCCGCCGGGTGCCTGCTCGGCAAGCCCGTCGAGAAGCTCTCCCTCCCCGCCCTCCGCGCCCTCGCCCGCGCCGCCGGCAACTGGCCCCTCACCACCTGGTTCACGGCCCGCGGCGTCCCGCCGGAGCTGCTCGCCGCCCACCCCTGGAACCGCCGCTCCGCCGCCACCTCCCTCGCCGAGAACATCGACGGCATGCCCGAGGACGACGACCTCAACTACCCCCTCCTCAACCTGCTGCTCCTCCAGCGGTACGGCAGCGACTTCACCACCGCCGACGTCGCCCGCCTCTGGCTCGACGAACTCCCCGCCGGCCGCACCTTCACGGCCGAGCGCGTCGCCTACCGCAACCTCCTGGACGGCGTGGAACCCCCGCTGACCGCCGTCCGCCGCAACCCCTTCCGCGAGTGGATCGGCGCCCAGATCCGGGCCGACGTCCACGGCTGGACCCACCCCGGCGACCCGGCGGCCGCCGCCGCCCAGGCGTACCGGGACGCGGTGCTCACGCACACCGCCAACGGCGTCTACGGCGCCATGTTCGTCGCCGGCACCCTCGCCGCCGCCGCGACCGGCACCGCCGACGTCCACCGGTCGCTCGCGGCCGGCCTCGGCGTGATCCCGCCGCGCTCGCGTCTGGCGGCGGCCGTCCGGCTGGGCGTCACGGCGGCCCGGGACACGGCCGACTTCGACACCGTCGTCGACCGCCTGCACGCGGAACTCGGCGGGTACCACTGGGTGCATGCCGTCCCCAACGCCGCCCTGCTCGCCGCCGCCCTCACCCACGCCGACGGCGACTTCTCCCGCTCCGTCTGCGCGGCGGTCTCGGGCGGCTGGGACACCGACTCCAACGGCGCCACCGCCGGTTCGGTCGCCGGGCTCCTCGCCGGCCACCCGGACCGGCTGCCCGAGCGCTGGACCTCCCCCCTCAAGAATCGTCTGGCGACCTCGGTGCCGTCCTTCGACGGCATCGGCTTCGACACCCTGGCCGAACTGACACACACGGAGGCAGTACGCCCATGATCAGCATCGTCGTGCTCGGCAGCGCGAACATGGATCTCGTCACCTACGTGCCACGGGCCCCCGCCCTCGGTGAGACGGTGACCGGACGCTCCTTCCGTACGATCTCGGGCGGCAAGGGCGCCAACCAGGCCGTCGCCGCCGCCCGCGCGGGCGCCGAGGTGGCGATGATCGGGGCGGTCGGCACGGACGACTTCGGGGCACGGCTCCGCGCCACCCTGGAGCACTGCGCGGTGGACACCGATCTGCTGCGCACCGTCGAGGGCTCCTCCGGCACCGCCCATGTCGTCGTCGACGACGAGGGCGGCAACGCGATCGTCGTCGTCCCCGGCGCCAACGGCACCGTCACCTCCCTCTCGCACGGCGACGAGGCCCTCATCGGCACCGCCGACGCCCTGCTCCTCCAGCTCGAACTCCCCCTCTCCGTCGTCGTCGAGGGCGCCGCCACCGCCCGCCGGCTCGGTGTCCGCACCGTCCTCACCCCCGCCCCCGCGCAGCCCCTGCCGCCGGAACTCCTCGCCGCCACCGACCTGTTGGTCCCCAACGAGCACGAGGCCGCCGCGCTCACCGGGCTCACCGACCCGCGCGCCGCCGCGCAGGCCCTGCTGCGGGACGTCCCCGAGGTGGTCGTCACCCTCGGCGCGGCCGGCAGCCTGTACGCGGCGCGCGGCGCCGAACCGCTCACGGTGCCCGCGCCCCGGGTCCGGGCCGTGGACACCACGGGGGCGGGCGACACCTTCGTCGGCGCCCTCGCGGTCGCCCTCGGGGAGGGCCGTCCCGCCCCGGAGGCGCTCGCCTGGGCGCAGACGGCCGCCGCACTCTCCGTCCAGCGCGAGGGCGCGTCGACCTCGATGCCGTACCGCGTCGAGATCGAGGCCGCCTTCCTCTCCCCCCACATCCTGGAGGCGGACGCCGTATGACCACCCACGCCCCGGTCACCGCGCCGGAGAACCCCACCGAGCCGAAGCGTCCCAGCGTGCCGGAGAACCCCGCGCCGCCCCTGCACGGGCTGCGCGTCCTGGATCTGGCGACGCTGTTCGCCGGCCCGCTCGCGGCCATGATGCTGGGCGACTTCGGCGCCGACGTCGTCAAGGTCGAGCACCCCCGCAAGCCGGACCCCTCCCGCGGCCACGGCCCCGCCAAGGACGGCATCGGCCTGTGGTGGAAGGTCCTCGGCCGGAACAAGCGGGCGATCACCCTCGACCTCTCCTCACCGGGCGGCCGCGACACGCTGCTGGCGCTCGCCGCCGACGCGGACGTCATCGTGGAGAACTTCCGCCCCGGCACCCTGGAGCGCTGGGGTCTGGGCTGGGAGGAGCTCTCCACCGTCAACCCGCGTCTGGTGCTCGCCCGGGTCACCGGCTTCGGCCAGTTCGGGCCGTACGCCCATCGCCCCGGCTTCGGCACGCTCGCCGAGGCGATGAGCGGCTTCGCCGCGATCACCGGCGAGCCGGACGGCCCGCCGACCCTGCCGCCCTTCGGCCTCGCCGACTCCATCGCCGCCCTCGCCACGGCGTACGCGGTGATGACCGCGCTCACCGCCAGGACGGCGACCGGCCGCGGCCAGGTCGTCGACATGGCGATCATCGAACCGATGCTCTCCGTCATCGGACCCCACCCCCTCTGGTACGACCAGCTCGGATACGTCCAGCCCCGGACCGGCAACCGCTCCCGCAACAACGCCCCGCGCAACACCTACCGGACCTCCGACGGCTCCTGGGTCGCCGTCTCCACCTCCGCCCAGTCGATCGCCGAGCGGGTGCTGCGGCTCGTCGGCCGTCCGGAGCTGATCGACGAGCCGTGGTTCGCCGACGGCACGGGCCGGGCCGAGCACGCGGAGGTGCTCGACGAGGCGGTGGGCTCGTGGATCGCCCGCCACACCCGTGACGAGGCGATGGCGGCCTTCGAGAAGGCGGAGGCCGCCATCGCCCCCGTCTACGACATCCGGGACGTCGTCGCCGATCCCCAGTACCAGGCGCTCCGCACCGTGACGGAGGTGGAGGATCCCGAGCTCGGCCCGATCAAGATGCAGAACGTCCTCTTCCGGCTCTCCGAGACCCCCGGAGGCATCCGCTGGCCCGGCCGGCCGCACGGCGCGGACACCACCGCCGTCCTCACCGAGCTCGGCCTCACCCCCGCCGAGATCGACGCCCTCCGCGAGCAGGGAGCGGTATGAGCCCCCTCAACGGCCCCGCCGAGCGAGAACGGACCGGCGCGGGCGGGCGGACCGGCGTGCCCGGCGCGCCCGCCCCGCGGAACACGGCGCCTCCGCGCACCCCCCTCACCTGGCTGTACGCCCCCGGCGACCGCCCCGAGGTCGTCCGCAAGGCCCTGGCCTCCGGCGCCGACATCGTGATCGTCGATCTGGAGGACGCGGTCGCCCCGCACCGCAAGGCGTACGCCCTCGACGCCACGGCGGATCTCCTCGCCGACGACCACCCCGTCCCGGTGCACGTCCGGGTCCACACTCCGCGCGACATCCCCACCCTGGCCCCCCTCCCCGGCCTCCGCGGTATCCGTGTACCCAAGGTGACACACGCCACTGACATCCACCGGATCGCGGCCCTCGCCCCGGGCCTCCCCCTCTATCCGCTCCTGGAGAACGCCCTCGCCGTGGAGCACGCGTACGCCATCGCCACCGCCCACCCCGCCGTCCGCGGCATCTCCCTCGGCGAGGCCGACCTCCGCGCCGACCTGGGGGTACGGGAGGACAGCGGCCTCGACTGGCCGCGCGGGCGCGTGGTGGTCGCGGCCCGGGCGGCCGCCCTCCCGCCGCCCGTCCAGTCGGTCCACCCGGACGTCGGCGACCTGGACGCGCTGGCCGCCGGCTGCGCCCGGGGACGGGCCATGGGCTTCTTCGGCCGGGCGGCCATCCACCCCCGTCAGCTCCCGGTCATCGAGCGCGCCTACCTGCCCACCCAGGAGGAGATCGACTCGGCCCGTGAGGTCGTCGAGGCGGCCGCGACCGGGCAGGGGGCCCTCGCCCTGCCGGACGGCCGTTTCGTCGACGCAGCGGTGGTGGAGGGCGCGCGCAGGGTCCTCGCCCTCGCCGCCCGCACGGGGTGACACACGGGAAAGGGCCGCCGGGACCTCTCGGTCCCGACGGCCCTCCGACCCGTGGTGATCAGCTCTTGGCGGCCGATCCGGCCCCGTTGCCCGACTTCTCCGTATCGGGTTCCTCGGGTGTCTCGGACGTCTCGGACTTCCCGGCGTCCGTGTCCGTGTCCGTGTCCGAGGCGGCGTCCTCCGGCTCCGCGTCCGCGGTGTCGCCGGCCTTCGCGTCCTTCTCTGCCTTCTTCGGCTCCACGATCTCCTCGCGGCCCGGACGCATCCGCGCCGAGAGCACCAGGTAGACCACCGCGAGCAGGAGGACGACGATCGCCGTCCACACGTTCAGACGCAGGCCGAGCACGTGGTGCGCCTCGTCGACGCGCAGGTACTCGGTCCAGACGCGGCCCGCGCAGTAGGCGGCGACGTAGAGGGCGAAGGCGCGGCCGTGGCCGAGCTTGAAGCGGCGGTCGGCCCAGATGACGAGGAAGCCGACGCCGACGCACCAGAGCGACTCGTACAGGAAGGTCGGGTGGTAGAGCCCGGCCTCACGGTTCGCGCCCTCGCTGATCTTCAGCGCCCAGGGCAGGTCGGTAGGCTTGCCGTAGAGCTCCTGGTTGAACCAGTTGCCCCAGCGGCCGATGGCCTGGGCGAAGGCGATGCCGGGGGCGATGGCGTCGGCGTACGCCGGGAGCGCGATGCCCCGGCGGCGGCAGCCGATCCAGGCGCCCACCGCGCCGAGCGCGATGGCGCCCCAGATACCGAGGCCGCCCTCCCAGATCTTGAAGGCGTCGACCCAGTTCTCACCCTCGCTGAAGTACAGCTGGTAGTCGGTGATCACGTGGTAGAGGCGTCCGCCGACGAGGCCGAAGGGCACCGCCCAGACGGCGATGTCGGCCACGGTGCCGGCTGTGCCGCCCCGGGCGACCCAGCGCTTGTTGCCGAGCCAGACGGCAACGAAGACACCGATGATGATGCAGAAGGCATAGCCGCGCAGCGGGATCGGTCCGAGGTGGATCACGCCGGTCGACGGGCTGGGAATGTAGGCAAGGTCCATGGCAGGACCGACGCTACCCTGCCGGGCGGGCGGGACGGCAGCCCGCCCGGCAACTTCTGGGTAACCAATCGTCCGAGGAGGGCCCCGGCTAGCCCGCCGACGGGGAGGCGGTGCCCGCCTTCTTGCCCTTGTTGGCCTCGGCGACCCACTTCTTCAGGTTCTCCGGGGAGATCTGCTCGTTCCCCTTGGTCGGGAAGATCGACTCCCCGTTGAGGAGGACGGACGGGGTGCCGCGGAAGCCGCCGTTCTGGAAGGCCTCGTGCGACTTCTTCACCCAGCTGTCGTGCGTGCCGTCGTTCACACAGCTGCGGAAGGCGGGCGTGTCGAGCCCCGGCACCTTCGCCGCCAGCTCGATCAGCTTGTCGTTCTTGCCGTAGGCGTCGTCCGTCTCCGGCGGCTGGTTGATGTAGAGCGTGTCGTGGTACGCGGTGAACTTCCCCGCGTCCTGGGCGCACGCGGCGGCGTTCGCCGCGCGCAGCGAGCCGCTGCCGCCCATGTTCCCGTCGATGAGGGTGGCGAGGTGGTAGTCGGCCTTGAGGGCGCCGGAGGCCTCCAGCTCGTGGATCGAGTCCCGCATGACGTTCTCGAACTGGGCGCACGCCGGGCAGCGGAAGTCCTCCCAGATCGTGAGCGTCGACGGGGCGTCCGCCTTGCCCGTGGGGATCGCGGGCTTGGCGTCCTCGTCGGTCGCCCCGGTCGGCGCGACCACCGGTCCCGCCTTGTCGGATCCGCTGTCCTTGTCGCCGCCGGCGGCGATCACGCCGACGATCGCGGCCAGGCCGAGGACACCGACCACCGCCGCCGACACGATCAGGACGCGCCGCTGCTTCTCTCGGGCCTTGTCGCGCTCGCGCTGCTCCTTGAGCCGCTCCCGGGCACTCTGCGGACCGTTCCGCTTGTTCTCGCTCACGCCCCAGGCAACGAACCGGGGAGGCACATCCGCGCCTCCCCGGTCCCAGATCCACCCGAACGGACTAGGAATCGCGGCGGACGCCCTCGGCGAGTTCGGCCGCCAGTTCCCTTACGGCGGTGAGCCCGGCCGCCTCGTCGCCGTCGGCGTCGAGGATCCGCTTCACGAAGGCGGAGCCCACGATGACGCCGTCGGCGAAGGCCGCGACCTCACGCGCCTGCGTGGAGTTGGAGACGCCGAGTCCCACGCAGACGGGGAGCTCGGAGGTGGCGCGGGTGCGACGGACCAGGTCCGCGGCGGACTCGCCGACCGACTCGCGGGTGCCGGTCACGCCCATCAGCGAGGCGGCGTAGACGAAGCCGGAGCCGGCGGCCGTGATGGTGGCGAGGCGCTCGTCCTTGCTGCTGGGCGCGACGACGAAGACGGTCGCGAGACCGTGCTTGTCGGCGTGCTCACGCCACACGGCGGACTCCTGGACCGGGAGGTCGGGCAGGATGCAGCCCGCGCCGCCGGCCTCGGCGAGCTCCTCGGTGAAGCGCTCGATGCCGTACCGGTCGATCGGGTTCCAGTACGTCATGACGAGGACCGGCTTGCCGGTGGCGGCGTGGGCCTCGCGGACCGTCCGCATGACGTCGGCGATCTTCACGCCGCCGCGCAGGGCGATGTCGTCGGCGGTCTGGATGACCGGGCCGTCGAGGACCGGGTCGCTGTGCGGGAGTCCGACCTCGACGACGTCGGCTCCGCCGTCGAAGACGGCCTTGATCGCGGCGATGCCGCCGTCGACGGTCGGGAAGCCGGCCGGCAGGTACGCGATGAGCGCGGCCCTGTTCTCGGCCTTGGCCTTGGCGAGGGTGTCGCCGAGCAGCTGGATGTTTCCGGTCGTCACTTGGAGCCCTCCCCGTCGTACAGCCCGAAGTAGCGGGCCGCCGTGTCCATGTCCTTGTCGCCCCGCCCGGAGAGGTTGACGAGGAGCAGGGCGTCCTTGCCGAGCTCCTTGCCGACGTCCAGGGCCCCCGCGAGGGCGTGCGCCGACTCGATGGCCGGGATGATGCCCTCCGTACGGGAGAGCAGCCGCAGCGCCTGCATGGCGGCGTCGTCGGTGACGGCCCGGTACTCGCCGCGGCCGCTGTCCTTGAGGTAGGCGTGCTCGGGGCCGATGCCGGGGTAGTCGAGTCCGGCGGAGATCGAGTACGGCTCGGTGATCTGCCCCTCCTCGTCCTGGAGGACGTAGGAGCGGGACCCGTGGAGGATGCCGGGCTCGCCGGCGGTCAGGGTGGCCGCGTGCTCGCCGGTCTCGACGCCGTGGCCGGCCGGCTCGCAGCCGATCAGGCGCACGTCGGCGTCCGGGACGAAGGCGTGGAAGAGCCCGATGGCGTTGGAGCCGCCGCCGACGCAGGCGATGGCCGCGTCGGGCAGGCGCCCGGCGCGCTCCAGGATCTGGCGGCGGGCCTCGACGCCGATGACCCGGTGGAAGTCGCGGACCATGGCGGGGAAGGGGTGCGGTCCCGCGACGGTGCCGAACAGGTAGTGCGTCCGGTCCACGTTGGCGACCCAGTCGCGGAAGGCCTCGTTGATGGCGTCCTTGAGGGTCCGGCTGCCGGACTTCACGGCCACGACCTCGGCGCCGAGCATCCGCATCCGGGCCACGTTGAGGGCCTGGCGCTGGGTGTCGATCTCGCCCATGTAGATGGTGCAGTCGAGGCCGAAGAGGGCGCAGGCGGTGGCGGTGGCCACGCCGTGCTGGCCGGCGCCGGTCTCGGCGATGACCCGCGTCTTGCCCATGCGCTTGGTCAGGAGGGCCTGCCCGAGCACGTTGTTGATCTTGTGCGAGCCGGTGTGGTTGAGGTCCTCGCGCTTGAGGAAGATCCGGGCGCCGCGGGCGTGCTCGGCGAACCGGGGCACCTCGGTGAGGGCGCTCGGCCGGCCGGTGTAGTTGACCATCAGGTCGTTGAGCTCGCGGGCGAACTCGGGGTCGGCCTTGGCCTTCTCGTACTCGACGGCGACCTCGTCGACGGCGGCGACGAGCGCCTCCGGGATGAACTTGCCGCCGAAGGCACCGAAGTAGCCCTCGGGGGTGGGGACCTGACCGTCCAGGTCCGGAATGAAGAACTCGCTGGACATGCGGATGCTCCTCGCGGGGCGGGTGCGCCCCGGGATACGTGGGGTTGGTGGTCACGTTATGCGCGCGACGCGCTCACGTACGGCAGCCCCGTCCGTTGTGGGCATACGTTCCGCAAGGGCGGAACGGGTGGGCACAACGGACGGCGCCCTTGCCGGCGCCAGAGGCTTCCGCGCCCTGACCCGCACCCTGGTGCACCGCACGGGTGGTGCGGGTCAAGGCACTGGGAGCGAGGCGCCGCTGAGGGCGCCGTCCCGTGTGCCCACCCGTTCCGCCCTGCGGAACGATTGCCCACACGGGCGGGGGCGGGCCCACAGGACGGCGGGCGTGGCGGAGGCGGTGGCTAGGCGTCGTACGTGAAGGTGCGCGCGAGGCGCCGGCGCCATCGCATGCCGTTGACCTGGCCGGGCTCGGAGCCGATGACGTACCGCACCCGGCGGCCGTGGACACGGCGGGCGGGCGCGCGGCAGCCGCGCGGACGGCAGCCCCTGGCCAGGGGGGCGTGGGTGGGGACGGACGCGGCCGTACGGAGCAGGCGGCGGCGTCCCACGGAGGTCGCCGACGGCACGCCGACCGGCCCCCGGGCGCTGCCCGGGGGTGTCGGCGTGTCGTGGCGGGGGGTCATGACTCGGTCAGCTCCGGCCGTGGCGCAGGGCCGGGTGGGCGCCGGCGGCGACGAGGTCGGCGACGGCGGCCTTCGGGTCGCGGCCGGTGACGAGGGACTCGCCGACGAGGACCGCGTCGGCGCCCGCGTTGGCGTAGGCGATGAGGTCGTGCGGGCCGCGGACGCCGGACTCGGCGACCTTGACGACGTGCGCGGGGATCTCGGGGGCGACGCGCTCGAAGGTGGAGCGGTCGACCTTGAGGGTCTTGAGGTTGCGCGCGTTGACGCCGATGATGCGGGCGCCCGCGTCGACGGCTCGCTCGACCTCCTCCTCGTCGTGGACCTCGACCAGCGGGGTCAGCCCGATGGACTCGGCACGCTCGATGAGGGAGACCAGCGCCTCCTGCTCCAGGGCGGCGACGATGAGGAGCGCGAGATCCGCTCCGTACGCCCGCGCCTCCCAGAGCTGGTACGCGGTGACGATGAAGTCCTTGCGGAGCACCGGGATGTCGACCCGGGCGCGGACGGCCTCCAGGTCGGCGAGCGAGCCGCCGAAGCGGCGCTGCTCGGTGAGGACGGAGATGACGGACGCACCGCCCGCCTCGTAGTCCGCGGCGAGTCCGGCCGGGTCGGCGATCGCGGCGAGCGCGCCCTTGGACGGGCTGGAGCGCTTGACCTCGCAGATCACCTTGACGCCGTCTCCGCGCAGTGCGGCGACGCCGTCCTTGGCCTGCGGCGCCTTGGCGGCGCGCTCCTTGAGCTCGTCGAGGGTGACCCGCGCCTGCCGCTCTGCGAGGTCGGCGCGCACGCCGTCGATGATCTCGTCGAGCACACTCACGCGAGGGGCCCCCTTCCGGGACGGTGATGATGAACCAGGTTCAGCCACTTCGATCCTATCCGCAGGACGGCCCCGGACTCGCATCGGCCGGAGTCGCGTCCCACCTGCTGGGACTCCCGACGGGGTCCCCGCGGGTCCGCGTGGGGCCCTCAGGGGGCCAGTGCGGAGCCGAACGGAAGGTTCCGGACCAGGGTGAAGAGGGCGAGGACGGCCCCGATCCCCCACCACAGGTACGGGGAGACCGCGAGGCGCATGGGCGCTCCGCGGACGGCGCGAACCAGCCAGACGGCCATGACGACGGCGAAGATCCCGTAGCCGACGACGGCGAGGGCGTTGGAGCCGAGGGCGGCCGGGAGGTCGCCGTGGACGAAGGCGTGGGCGCTGCGGAGCCCGCCGCAGCCGGGGCAGTAGACGCCGGTGAAGCGGAGGAGCGGGCAGACGGGGTAGTGACCGGGTTCGTTGGGATCGACGGTCCCGACGTAGGCGAAGGCGGCGGCGACCCCGGCGAGGGTGCCGACGGGCGCGAGCAGCCGCCGCGCGAGCGACCGGGCCGGGGGCTGTGGGGCCGGCACGTACGGACCGGCCCAGGTGGCGTCCCGGGGGGCGTGCCCCGGCGGTACGGCCCCGCCCGCTCCCCACGGCGGTACGGTCGCACCGCCCGGCTCCGGTGCCGTGGCATTCGGTCGTGCAGGTTCACCCGGCTGGGTGGGGGAATCGGTCACGGCTCCGGCCGTCGGCTGCGCGTCCACCCGGTGATTCTCGCCCCTGACGCGCGAGGGCGCAGCCCGGCACGGCCGGACTGCGCCCTCGGATGCGTCGTGTCGCGTCAGGCGCGGGCCCGGGCGGTCTCGGTCGCGGCCTCGCGGGCGGCCGCGACGGCCGCCGACTCCTTCGGCATGCCGAGGCCCGCCGCCTTCATCGCGCCGCCGACGATGCCGCCGAGGACGATGACGCCCACGCCGGCCCAGAAACCGGGCAGGTTGGCGGCCACCATGAAGACGCCGGCGATGCAGAAGCCGATGAAGGAGATGATGACACCGGTCCAGGCGGCCGGGGTGTGTCCGTGGGCGCTGCCCGCCATGAGTTGCTCCTCGTTGCAGTTGCTCGATGGTGAGGTCTCGCGTGCGCGGACACTCGGCGCTCATTGTCCCGCACGCGGGCACGCGAGGATGAATCGGGGGTACCGGGACGATCACGCGTCGCGGTCGGCTCCCCCGCTCAGGCTCCCTGGGTCGGGTCCTCGCCGCGGTCCAGGGCCTTCCAGAGGTCCTCGGGCCGGTCCGGGTCGGCCGTCGGTGCCTTGCGCGCGGCCCGCGGGGTGCCGGAGCGCTCGTAGCGTCCGCCCATCGCCGGCCAGTTCTTGCCGAACCGGAGGGCGAAGAGGCCGGCGAGCAGGATGAGGACGGCGCCGGCGGCGGTCACGTACGGCCAGGCGGTGTGGGTGAGGCCGGCGACCGCGGCGGCGGTGTCGCCGCTGATCCTGGCCGCCTCGGCGTCGAGCGCGGAGCTGTCGGAGGCGCCGAGGACCGCGGCGAGCGCGGCGCCCGCACCGCTGAGCGCGAGGAGCGCGGCGACGAGGGTGCGGCCGGTGCGGCGGACGGCGAAGACGGCGAAGAGCGCGGCGAGGCCGACGATCGCGAGGGCGGTCGGCACGCCGGTCACGGTGCCGCCGTCGGCCTCGACGGGGACGGTGCCGCCGCCGACGGACGCGGTGCCCTCCGCCCAGATCTGGCCCGCGGAGAGCAGGACGACGGTGGCGCCGAGGGCGCCGAGGAGGAGGGCCGCGGCCAGGCTGCGGCGGCCGCCGGTGGGGGCGGCCACACGGGCGGCCCGGGGCTGGGGTACGGGTACGGCACTCACGTACCCCACTATCCCCTACGTGCTCAGCCGGCGTTCATCCGGTTGGCGGTGTGGACGGCGCGGAGCACGGCCGCGGCCTTGTTGCGGCACTCGTTGTCCTCGGCGACCGGGTCGGAGTCGGCGACGACACCCGCTCCGGCCTGCACGTACGCCGTCCCGTCACGGAGCAGCGCGGTGCGGATGGCGATGGCGGTGTCCGCGTCGCCGGCGAAATCGAGATAACCGACACATCCGCCGTAGAGGCCGCGGCGGGAGGGTTCGAGCTCCTCGATGATCTGCATGGCGCGGGGCTTGGGCGCGCCGGAGAGCGTCCCGGCGGGGAAGCAGGCGGTGAGGACGTCGAAGGCGGTGCGGCCCTCGGCGACGTCGCCGGTGACGGTGGAGACGATGTGCATGACGTGCGAGTACCGCTCGATGGACATGAAGTCGACGACCTCGACGGAGCCGGGCGCGCAGACCCGGCCGAGGTCGTTGCGGCCGAGGTCGACGAGCATGAGGTGCTCGGCGCGCTCCTTGGGGTCGGCGAGCAGTTCCTCGGCGAGGTCGTGGTCCTCCTGCGGGGTGGCGCCGCGGTGCCGGGTGCCGGCGATGGGGTGGACCATGGCCCGGCCGTCCTCGACCTTGACGAGGGCCTCGGGCGAGGAGCCGACGACGTCGAAGCCGTTCTCGAAGCGGAAGAGGTACATGTACGGGGACGGGTTGGTGGCCCGCAGGACCCGGTAGACGTCGAGCGCGGTGGCGGTGCAGGGCGTCTCGAAGCGCTGCGAGGGCACGACCTGGAAGGCCTCGCCGGCGCGGATGCGCTCCTTCACGTCCTCGACGGCGGCCTGGTAGGCCGGGCCGCCCCAGAGAGCGGAGAACTCGGGGAGCGCGGAGGCGGGGAGCGCGGTCGGCACGGTGGCGATCGGGCGGGCCAGGTCGGCCTCCATGGCGTCGAGGCGGGCGACGGCGTGCGCGTACGCCTCGTCGATGCCGGTCTCCAGGTCGTTGTGGTTGATCGCGTTGGCGATCAGCAGGACCGTGCCGTCCCAGTGGTCGAGGACCGCGAGGTCGCTGGTGAGGAGCATGGTGAGCTCGGGGAGCTCCAGGTCGTCGCGGGTGGAGTCCCCGATCTTCTCCAGGCGGCGGACGATGTCGTAGCCGAGGTAGCCGACCATGCCGCCGGTGAACGGGGGCATCCCGGACGCGAGGTCGCGGGGGGTGTGGAGGGTCTCGACGGTGGCGCGCAGGGCGGCGAGCGGGTCGCCGTCGACGGGGACGCCGACGGGCGGGGTGCCCAGCCAGTGGGCCTGTCCGTCCTTCACCGTCAGGGTGGCGTCGCTGCGGACGCCGACGAAGGAGTACCGGGACCAGCTGCGGCCGTTCTCCGCGGATTCGAGGAGGAAGGTGCCGGGGCGTTCGGCGGCGAGCTTGCGGTAGAGCCCGACCGGGGTGTCGCCGTCCGCGAGGAGCCTGCGGCTGACGGGGATGACGCGGCGGTCGGCCGCCAGCTTGCGGAAGGTCTCGAGATCCATGGCACCGGACCTTACTGGGAGACGGGGAGCACGTCGGCGTCGAAGCAGGTGCGGGCGCCGGTGTGGCAGGCGGCTCCGACCTGGTCGACCTTGACGAGGAGGGTGTCGGCGTCGCAGTCGAGGGCGACCGACCTGACGTGCTGGACGTGCCCGGAGGTGTCGCCCTTGACCCAGTACTCGTTGCGGCTGCGCGACCAGTAGGTGCAGCGGCCCGTGGTGAGGGTGCGGTGGAGGGCCTCGTCGTCCATCCAGCCGAGCATCAGCACCTCGCCGGTGTCGTACTGCTGGGCGATGGCGGGGACGAGGCCGTCGGGGCTGCGCTTGAGGCGCGCGGCGATGGCCGGGTCGAGGTCGCTGGGGGTCCGGGGCGTGCTGCTCATGGCGCCATTGTGCCGCGATCCGGGGCGGTGTCCGGCGGGGCGTCCACTGGGCGGACCGCGGGCGCCGGTCGTACGCTGGCGGGCATGTCGACCCATGCGAAACGTGAACGGCTTCTGCTCGCCGATCTGTTGGAAGCGGCGGGCCCGGACGCGCCGACGCTCTGCGAGGGCTGGCGGACGCGGGACCTCGCGGCCCATGTGGTGGTGCGGGAGCGGCGTCCGGACGCGGCGGCGGGTTCTGTCGTACCGGCGCTGAAGGCGCGGCAGGACCGGGTGCAGGCGGAGTTCGCCGCCAAGCCGTACGAGGAGCTGATCCAGCTCATCCGGTCGGGTCCGCCGCGGTTCTCGCCCTTCACCATCAAGCAGGTGGACGAGGGGGCGAACGTCGTCGAGTTCTACGTGCACGCGGAGGACGTCCGGCGGGCCCAGCCCGAGTGGTCGGCGCGCGAGCTCGACCCGGTCTTCGCGGACGCCCTCTGGGCCCGCCTGGAGCGGATGGCCCGGCTGCTTGGGCGCAAGGCCCCGGTGGGTCTGGTGCTCCGCCGCCCGAACGGCCAGACGGCGGTCGCCCACCGCGGCACCCCGGTGGTGACGGCCTCCGGGGAGCCGGGCGAGCTGGTGATGTACCTGTACGGCCGCCAGGACTCGGCGAAGGTGGCCCTGGAGGGCGAGCCGGACGCGATCGAGAGGCTGCGGGAGACGAAGCAGCTGGGGATCTAGCTCTTCGGCAGTTCGGCGCGGCGGACGGCGCGGACGGCGAGGGCGTACACGCCGGACAGTGCGCAGACCGCCGCGCTGACGACGAAGACCGGGCCGGGGCCCCAGGCGCCGAGGGCGGCGCCGGTGACCGGGAAGCTCAGCGGGGCGATGCCGAGGCTGCCCAGGCTGGAGACGGCGCTCACCCGGCCGAGGTAGGCGGGGTCGCACTCGGTCTGCACGAGGGCGTTGCAGAGGGCTCCGGAGAGTCCGGCGAGCAGCCCGATGGAGAGGGCGGCGAGGACGGCGAAGGGCAGCTGGGGGATGAAGGCGAGGGCGCCGATCGACACGGCCCCGACGACCATGGTCCAGCCCATGACGACGCCGGTCCTGGGTATGTGGCCCTTGACGGTCAGCAGCAGGGAGGCGCCGCCTGCGCCGACGCCGAACCCGGCGAGGACCCAGCCGATGCCGGAGGCGCCCCAGCCGCGCTGCTCGGAGAGGACCGCGAGGCCGACGTTGAGCGGGCCGACGAAGCCGAGGTCGCTGAGGAGCACGACGATCATCAGCGGGCCGAGCACACGGTGGCCGCGGAGGTAGCGCAGGCCGTCGGCGAGGTCACGCAGGGCCGTGCCGTCGCGCGCCTCGTCCTCCCGGGGCAGCGGGCGGAGCTTGAGCGCGGCGAGCAGCGGCAGGGAGAACGCGAAGAGGATCCCCGCGATGCCGAAGGCGGTGGCGGAGCCGCCGAGGGCGACGGCGAGGCCGCCCAGCGGGGCGCCCAGGACGGCGCCGAGACGGTGGGAGAGGCCGCGCATGCCCTGGACGCGGGCGAGCTGGTCGCGTGCGGCGACCCGGGGCGGCAGGGCGCCGACAGCGGGCAGGAAGACGGCGTCGACGACGCCGAAGACGAGGGCGACGGCGGCGAGCGCCCACAGGCCGGGCGCGGTGAGGAAGAGGGTCGCGGCGAGGCCGAGGACGACCAGGCAGCGGACGGTGTCGGAGGCTATGACGACCCGGCGCGGGCCGAGGCGGTCGGCGATCGCTCCGCCGACGAGCAGGAGCAGGGCGCGGGGCACGGCGGAGACGGCCATGACGAGCCCGGCCTGGGCGGGGGTGCCGCTGCTCACCGCGGTCCAGGAGAGGGCGAGGTAGAAGACGCTGTCGCCGAGGGTGGAGGCGGTGTAGGCGCCGAGCCAGCGCAGGACCTGGGGGTCGCGGTGGGCGGGGCGGGCGGCGGGCGCGGCGGTGGTCGTGATCGTCGTCATCGTCGGTCAGCCCCGGTACGGGAAGCCGTGGAGGTGGACGGCGACGTTCTCGCGGCCCTCGGTGTCGCCGGCGGCCTCGGCGGCGCGGGCCTTCTGGTCGTGCTTCCTGAGGACGGCGTCCAGTTCGGCACCGAGGGCGGCGAGCTCCCCGGCGGTGAGGCGCGGCAGCCACTCGGAGCTGACCGAGGCGGCGCGCCACTCGTCGGACCACGTGTGCCGCTCGTCGAGGAAGCGGGCGTACATCTGGTGGCGCTGCTCGTCGACCGTACGGCCGAAGGCGGCGCTCGCGGCGGCGAGTTCGGGGGCGTCGCGGAGGTCTTCGTCACGGATGCTGAAGCCGTACGAGCTCGGCTGCCACCAGCGTTCGCGTCCGTCCGTCGACTGGGTCTCGGCCTCCTCGATGAGGCCGTGCTCGGCGAGCTTGCGCAGGTGGTAGCTGACGAGGGAGACGGCCTCGTCCACCTGGTCGGCGAGCTGGGAGGCGGTGGCCGTGCGGGCCACGAAGAGGGCGCGGTAGAGACGCATCCGCAGCGGGTGCGAGATGGCTTTGAGGGTGCCGAGATCGGTGATCCGGCGGTTCTCCGACGAGGTCATGACACCGACCCTAGATACGAAAGAAAACTTGCGCAACAGAAATTGCGCAACTGATCCTGCGCATCCGGGAAAGAAGAAGGGCCCCCGAAGGGGCCCTTCCCGGAAGCGGAACGTCCGGTCAGCGGACCGGGTGGCCCGCCTCCCGCAGCGTGTCCTTGACCTGCGAGATCCGCAGGTCTCCGAAGTGGAAGACGGAGGCCGCGAGCACCGCGTCCGCGCCCGCCGCCACGGCCGGCGGGAAGTCGGCGAGCTTGCCGGCGCCGCCGGAGGCGATCACCGGGACCGTCACGTGCTTGCGCACGGCCGCGATCATCTCGGTGTCGTAGCCGTCCTTCGTGCCGTCGGCGTCCATCGAGTTGAGCAGGATCTCCCCCGCGCCCAGCTCGGCGGCCCGGTGCGCCCACTCGACGGCGTCGATGCCGGTGCCCTTGCGGCCGCCGTGCGTCGTCACCTCGAAGGAGCCCGAGGCGGTGCGGCGCGCGTCCACGGACAGCACGAGCACCTGGCGGCCGAAGCGCTCCGCGATCTCCTGGATCAGCTCGGGGCGCGTGATGGCGGCGGTGTTGACGCCGACCTTGTCGGCACCGGCCCGCAGCAGCTTGTCGACGTCCTCGGCCGAGCGGACGCCGCCGCCGACCGTGAGCGGGATGAAGACCTGCTCCGCGGTGCGGCGCACCACGTCGTAGGTGGTCTCCCGGTTGCCGGAGGAGGCGGTGATGTCGAGGAAGGTCAGCTCGTCGGCGCCCTCGGCGTCGTACAGCTTGGCCATCTCCACGGGGTCGCCCGCGTCCCGCAGGTTCTGGAAGTTGACGCCCTTGACGACCCGGCCGTTGTCCACGTCCAGGCAGGGAATCACCCGTACGGCGAGGCTCATGCGGCGTCCCCCCTGTAGGCCTCGACCTCGACCTCGACGACCAGGCTCGGGTCGACGAAACCGGAGACGATGATCATCGAAGCGGCGGGGCGGACGGCGTCGAACAGCTCCTTGTGGGCGCGGCCGACCTCGTCCACGTCCCGGGCGTGCGTGATGTACATCCGGGTGCGGACGACGTGCTCCGGGCCCAGGCCCAGCTGCTTCAGCGCGTCGAAAGCCACGTTGAAGGAGTTGACCGTCTGCTCGTGGGGGCCTCCCCCGGCGATCTGGCCGCCGACCACCGACGTGCAGCCGGAGACCAGGACCGTGCCGTTCGGGAGTTCCACCGCGCGGGAGTAGCCGAACTGCTCCTCCCAGGGAGCGCCGGTGACGATCTTGCGGACCTCGGAGGTCACGACGTCACCGCCGCGAGCGCCTCTTCGAGGGTGAACGCCTTGGCGTACAGCGCCTTGCCGATGATCGCGCCCTCGACGCCGAGCGGCACCAGGCCGGACAGGGCCCGCAGGTCGTCCAGGGAGGACACGCCGCCGGAGGCGACGACGGGCTTGTCGGTGGCCGCGCAGACGTTCTTCAGGAGCTCCAGGTTGGGGCCCTGGAGGGTGCCGTCCTTGGCGATGTCGGTGACGACGTAGCGGGAGCAGCCCTCGGAGTCGAGGCGGGCGAGCGTCTCGTACAGGTCGCCGCCGTCGCGGGTCCAGCCGCGGCCGCGCAGGGTCGTGCCGCGCACGTCGAGGCCGACGGCGATCTTGTCGCCGTGCTCGGCGATGACCTTGGCGACCCACTCGGGGGTCTCCAGGGCGGCGGTGCCGAGGTTGACGCGGGTGCAGCCGGTGGCGAGGGCGGCGGCGAGCGAGGCGTCGTCGCGGATGCCGCCGGAGAGCTCGACCTTGATGTCCATGGCCTCGGTCACCTGGCGGACCAGGTCGCGGTTGTCACCGGTGCCGAAGGCGGCGTCCAGGTCGACCAGGTGGAGCCACTCGGCGCCGGCGCGCTGCCAGGCCAGGGCGGCCTCCAGCGGGGAGCCGTAGGAGGTCTCGCTGCCGGACTCGCCGTGGACGAGCCGGACGGCCTGGCCGTCGCGGACGTCGACGGCGGGGAGGAGTTCGAGAGTGCTCACAGGGTTCCGATCCAGTTGGTGAGGAGCTGGGCTCCGGCGTCGCCGGACTTCTCGGGGTGGAACTGCGTCGCCCACAGGGCGCCGTTCTCCACGGCCGCGACGAAGGGCTCGCCGTGGGTGGCCCAGCTGACCTTGGGGGCGCGGATGTTCTTGTTGCCGACCTCCAGGGTCCACTCGCGCACCGCGTAGGAGTGCACGAAGTAGTACCGGTCGTCGGCGTCGAGCCCCGCGAAGAGCTGGGTGTCGGCGGGCGCGTCGACCGTGTTCCAGCCCATGTGGGGGACGACGGGGGCGTTCAGCGGTTCGACCGTACCGGGCCACTCGTCGAGGCCCTCGGTCTCCACGCCGTGCTCGATGCCCTGGGCGAAGAGGATCTGCATGCCGACGCAGATGCCCATGACCGGGCGGCCGCCGGCGAGCCGGCGGCCGATGATCCAGTCGCCGCGGGCCTCCTTGAGGCCCCGCATGCAGGCGGAGAAGGCACCGACGCCGGGGACGAGGAGCCCGTCGGCGTTCATGGCGGTGTCGTAGTCGCGGGTGATCTCGACGTCGGCGCCGACGCGGGCGAGCGCGCGCTCGGCGGAGCGCACGTTGCCGAAGCCGTAGTCGAAGACGACGACCTTCTTCGGGGAAGCCGTGCTCATGACCACACGTCCAGACGCAGCACGCCGGCGGAGAGGCACATCGCGGCGCCGATGGCGAGCAGGACGACGAGGCCCTTGGGCATCTTCTGCTTGACGAAGGAGTAGATGCCGCCGAGCAGGAAGAGCCCGACGAGGATCAGGATGGTGGAGAGGCCGTTCACGACTAGAGCGCGCCCTTCGTGGAGGGGAGGATTCCGGCGGCGCGCACGTCGCGCTCCGAGGCGTAGCGGAGGGCGCGGGCGAGGGCCTTGAACTGGCACTCCACGATGTGGTGGGCGTTGCGGCCGTACGGCACGTGGACGTGCAGCGCGATCTGCGCCTGGGCGACGAAGGACTCCAGGATGTGCCGGGTCATCGTCGTGTCGTACGAGCCGATCATCGGCGCCATGTTCTCGGGCTCGGTGTGCACGAGGTACGGGCGGCCGGAGAGGTCGACGGTGACCTGGGCGAGCGACTCGTCCAGCGGGACCGTGCAGTTGCCGAAGCGGTAGATGCCGACCTTGTCGCCGAGGGCCTGCTTGAAGGCGGCGCCGAGGGCGAGGGCGGTGTCCTCGATGGTGTGGTGCGAGTCGATGTGCAGGTCGCCGTCGGTCTTGACCGTGAGGTCGAAGAGCCCGTGGCGGCCGAGCTGGTCGAGCATGTGGTCGTAGAAGCCGACCCCTGTCGACACGTCGACCTTTCCGGTGCCGTCGAGGTCGATCTCGACGACGACGGAGGTCTCCTTGGTGGTGCGCTCAACGCGGCCTACGCGGCTCATCGTTCCTGCTCCTTCATCAATTCACGGACCGCGTCGAGGAACGCGTCGTTCTCTTCGGGGGTGCCGGCGGTGACCCGCAGCCATCCCGGTACGCCGTTGTCCCGGACCAGGACGCCCCGGTCGAGGATCGTGCGCCAGGCCGCGTGCGCGTCGGGGAACCTCCCGAACTGCACGAAGTTGGCGTCGGAGTCGGTGACCTCGCAGCCGAGGGCGCGCAGCTCGGTGACGAGCCGGTCGCGCTCGGCCTTGAGCTGCTCGACGTACCCGAGGAGGGTGTCGGTGTGCTCCAGGGCGGCGAGCGCGGTGGCCTGGGTGACGGCCGAGAGGTGGTACGGCAGGCGGACCAGCTGGACGGCGTCGACCACGGCCGGGTGGGCGGCGAGGTAGCCGAGGCGGAGCCCGGCGGCGCCGAAGGCCTTGGACATGGTCCGGGAGACCACCAGGTGCGGGCGGCCCTCCAGGAGCGGCAGCAGCGAGTCCCGGTGGCTGAACTCCACGTACGCCTCGTCCACGACGACCATCGAGGGCCTGGCCGCCTGGGCCGCCTCGTACAGGGCGAGGACGGTGTCGGCCCCGACGGCGGTGCCGGTGGGGTTGTTGGGCGAGGTGATGAAGACGACGTCCGGCGCGTTCTCCGCGATGGCCTGGACGGCCGCCTCCACGTCGATGGTGAAGTCCTCGTTGCGCGGGCCGGAGATCCAGCCGGTGCCGGTGCCGCGCGCGATCAGGGCGTGCATCGAGTACGAGGGCTCGAAGCCGATCGCGGTGCGGCCGGGGCCGCCGAAGGTCTGGAGGAGCTGCTGGAGGACCTCGTTGGAGCCGTTGGCCGCCCACACGTTCTCGACGGCGACCGGGTGCTTCGCGGTGCGGGTGAGGTACGCGGCGAGCTCGGTGCGGAGCTCGATCGCGTCGCGGTCGGGGTAGCGGTTGAGGCCGCGGGCGGCCTCGGCGACCCGCTCCGCGATCCGGGCCACCAGCGGCTCGGGCAGCGGGTAGGGGTTCTCGTTGGTGTTCAGCTGGACGGGGACGTCGAGCTGGGGCGCGCCGTAGGGGGACTTGCCGCGCAGCTCGTCCCGGACGGGCAGGTCGTCGATCTGGATGATGTCGTTCTCGGTCACTTGCTCTCGGGGACCTTCCATCCGAACCGTGCCTTGATCGCCGCGCCGTGGGCCGGGAGGTCCTCCGCCTCGGCGAGGGTCACCACGTGGTGGGCGACGTCGGCGAGGGCGTCGCGCGTGTAGTCCACGATGTGCACGCCGCGCAGGAAGGACTGCACGGAGAGGCCCGAGGAGTGGCAGGCGCAGCCGCCGGTGGGCAGGACGTGGTTGGAGCCGGCGCAGTAGTCGCCGAGCGAGACCGGCGACCAGGGGCCGACGAAGATCGCGCCGGCGTTGCGGACGCGGTCGGCGACGGCGGCGGCGTCGGCGGTCTGGATCTCCAGGTGCTCGGCGCCGTACGCGTCGACGACCTTGAGGCCGTCGGCGAGGTCGCGGACGAGGACGATCGCGGACTGGCGGCCGGACAGGGCCGGGACGATCCGGTCGTCGACGTGCTTGGAGGCGGCGACCTGGGTCTTCAGCTCGGCCTCGGTGGCGGCGGCCAGTTCGTCCGAGTCGGTGACGAGGACGGAGGCGGCCATCGGGTCGTGCTCGGCCTGGCTGATGAGGTCGGCGGCGACGTGCACGGGGTCGGCGGTGGAGTCCGCGAGGATCGCGATCTCCGTCGGGCCGGCCTCGGCGTCGATGCCGATGCGGCCCTTGAGGAGGCGCTTGGCGGCGGCCACGTAGATGTTGCCGGGGCCGGTGACCAGGTTGACGGGGGCGCAGCCGGGCTCGTCGGCCGTCCCGGTGCCGTCGAGGGTGCCGTACGCGAACATGGCGATGGCCTGGGCGCCGCCGGCCGCGTACACCTCGTCGACGCCGAGCAGGGCGCAGGCGGCGAGGATCGTCGGGTGCGGAAGGCCCCCGAACTCCTTCTGCGGGGGCGAGGCGATGGCCACGCCCTCGACGCCGGCCTCCTGGGCCGGGACGACGTTCATCACGACGGAGGACGGGTAGACGGAGCGGCCGCCCGGCACGTACAGGCCGACGCGCTCGACGGGGATCCACTTCTCGGTGACCGTGCCGCCGGGGACGACACGGGTGGTGTGGGTGGTGCGGCGCTGCTCGCGGTGGACGAGCCGGGCGCGCCGGATCGACTCCTCCAGGGCGGCGCGGACGGCCGGGTCGAGCTCGTCGAGGGCGCGGGTGAGCGCCTCGGCCGGGACGCGCAGGCCCGGGACGCGGACGCCGTCGAATTTCTCCCCGTAGTCGATCACCGCCGCCGCGCCATGATGCCGGACGTCCTCGCAGATCGGCCGCACCTTCTCCAGGGCGGCTTCCACGTCGAACTCGGCACGGGGCAGCAGGTCACGCAGGGCGGAACCCTCGGGGAGGGTGTCGCCGCGCAGATCGATTCGAGAGATCACGGGTCAATTCTCTCAGACGGCCCACAGCGTCGGACGCCCGTATCACTGGCTGATACACGCCACGGTGGCGTCTCCTCGCCACTCCTGACCGTTAGCGTTCAGCCCGTCACAGCACGGGAAGAACGACTGTACGAATCCACGAATCCCGGAAACCGGAATCGTGGGAGCGCATCGGGGAGAGCGAGGGGGCGGCAGTGACCGAGCCGCACGAGGACGGGATGCCGGACGGTCTCACGGGCCCTGAGCGGGCCGTGTGGCGGGCGTTCCGGATCGGCAGGACCTGCGACCTGACGGAGGGGATCGCGGAGCGGGACGACCCTTTCGGAGGACGGGAGTGGGGAGAGGAGCGGAGTGTCCGCGCCGACGTGGTGGCGCTGCTGCTGCTCGACGGACCGCCGGCGCGGTCGGGGCGGGTGGCCGCGCTGAAGCTGCGCGGGGTCAGGATCACCGGCGTGCTGAACCTGGCGGGCGGGACGATAGGGCCGTACGTGGAGCTGCACGGCTGCCGGTTCGACGGCGAGGTGGTGCTGCCGGAGGCCCGCTTCGGCACCCTGCGGATGGTCGAGTGCCTGCTGCCGCGCCTCGAGGCGGCCCGGCTGCACACGGAGGGGGACCTGCACCTGCCGCGCTGCCGGGTGCGGTGGGGCATCCGCCTGACGGACGCCCAGATCGGCACGGACCTGCTGATCAACCAGATCCAGGTGTGGCCGGACCGGCGGGGGCGGGCCATCACGGCGGACGGGATGGTCGTCGCCCAGGACCTCCAGGCCGAGCTGATCGAGGCCCATGGCGAGCTGAGCCTGCGCGGGGCGAAGGTGGGCGTCTCGCTCAGCCTGCGGGGCAGCGTGCTGCGCGGGGCGCAGGGCCGCCGCGCGCTGAACGCCCCGCAGCTGACGGTGGAGCGCTCGCTCTATCTGAACGCGGCCTGGGTGTACGAGGAGTCGGGGAGCTCTGGCTCCGCGGGAAGCTCCACGGCCACTCCGCCGTACGGGGTGACGCCCGCCCAGGGCGCCCGGCGCAAGCCGGTGGAGTGCCACGGCGGGGTGCGGCTCGACGACGGCCGGTTCGGTGACGCGGTGGACCTCCACCACGCGCGCTTCCTGCTGGACGGCGCGCGCCGGGAGGAGCTGTCGCTGCGCCGGATCGTCACCCCCGAGCTGCGGTTCAACGGGGAGCGGCCGGAGGAGGGGCGGGTCGTGCTGAACGGCGCGAAGGTCGTCACCCTGATCGACCTGTCGACCAGCTGGCCGGGGCCCGGCGGGCTGGCGATGGGCGGCTTCGCCTACGAGAACCTCGTGCCGTACGGGCACTTCCCGCTGGCCCGGCGGCTGGAGTGGGTGGCGGCGGCGACCCCGGAGTACGCCCCCGAGCCGTACGAACGCCTCGCGACGGTCCTGCGGAACAGCGGCGAGGACGCGGACGCCCGCGAGGTGCTGCTCGCCAAGCAGCGGCGCAGACGCGAGACCCTGCCGATCGCGGGGAAGCTGTGGGGCTACGTCCAGGACTGGACGGTGGCGTACGGCTACCGGCCGGGCCGGGCGGCGCTGTGGATGGCCGTGCTGTGGGCGGCGGGCACGGTCGCCTTCTCCCACTACCGCCCGCCGGCGCTGAAGGCGGACGAGGCGCCCGAGTGGAACGGCACGCTGTACGCCCTGGACCTGCTGCTGCCCGTGATCAACCTCGGCCAGGACGGCTACTGGCGGCTCGAAGGACTGTGGCAGTGGGCGGCGGCGGCCCTGATCCTCCTCGGCTGGATCCTCGCGACGACGGTGGCGGCGGGCGCGACCCGGCTGCTGCGGAGGGGGTGAGGGTGGTGTCGCGGTGCGGTGAGGGTGCTGTCGCGACCCCGTGATGCGGCTGCCGCGGTGGGCCCGGCCGGGAGAGAATGCACAGCACCATGTCCTTGCTCCGCGCCCTGGTCGGCGCCGTCCGCTCGGCCCGGCACGCACCACGGCTCGCCGCCGGGCTCGTGCCGGACGACGACGTGCTGCTCGACGCCCCGGACGAGCGGCTCGCCCCCGCCCTGGTCGCCGCCGCCCTCGGCGACCCGGAGCCCGCCGCGAAGCTGCTCGCCACCACCCGGGACGCCGCCGAGTGGGAGGACCGCGACCGGTACGTCACCCGGCTCGCCACCTTCGCGTACGCCAGGGACGACTGGCTCACCCGGTGGCACTCCGCCGCCCCCGGCGACCCCGACGTCCTCCTCGTCACGGCGCAGCTCGCCGTCCGCAGGGCCTGGGAGTCCCCGGCGCGGGCCGAGCGGCTGCGCGAGCTCGCCCCGCTGGTCCAGGACATCGCCCGGGAGGCCCCGCACGACCCGGTGCCGTGGCGGCTGGCCCTGGACCACGCGCGCGGGGCGCACGCCGGGCCCGCGGTCTTCGAGTCGCTGTGGGAGCAGGCCGTGCGCCGCTCCCCGCACCACTACGGCTGCCATGTCGCCGCCCTGAAGTACCTCTCGGCGCAGTGGTACGGCTCGCACCGCGCCGCCTTCGACTTCGCCGAACAGGCCGCCGACGACGCCGCCCCGGACTCGCTCGTCGGGGCGCTCCCGGTCCGCGCGGCCTACGACGGGCTCCGCGTGCCGCCGGGTCCCGACGGGTCCGTGCCGGCCGCCCGCGTCGACCGGGCGGTGGTGCGCGCCCTGGCCCTGTCGGCGGCCTTCCCCGCGGGCGACCCGTGGCCGGCCGAGGTGCGCAACCTGCTCGCGCACGTGCTGGTCGAGCGGGGGCGCTGGGCGGAGGCCTGGGAGGAGTTCGGGCGGGTCGGCCCGCACGCGACCTCCTTCCCGTGGGGTGCCGCACGGGGCTCCGTACCGCAGGACCCTCCCCCGGGCTCCCGGCTTCGCTCCAGCGGGGGCGACCCCCTCGTCCGTTTCCTGGCCGCGCGGGACCGGGTGCGGGGCGAACTGGCCCGCCGGACACCGCTGAGGGGACCGGGTCGTGGAAGCGCCGGACGGGGCGGGCCCGGCGGCCATTAGGCTTGGCGGCTGTGACCACCGCCAGCCTGCCTCTCTTCCCGCTCAACGCGGTGCTGTTCCCCGGCCTCGTGCTGCCGCTGAACGTCTTCGAGGAGCGTTATCGCGCCATGATGCGCGAGCTGCTCTCGATCGACGACTCCGAGCCCCGGCGCTTCGCCGTCGTCGCCATCCGCGACGGCCGCGAGGTCGCGCCGACGGCTCCGGGCATGCCCGACCAGACGGCACTGCCGGAGAAGGGCCCGGCGGCGGGCTTCGGCTCCGATCCCATCCAGTCCTTCCACCGCGTCGGCTGTATCGCCGACGCGGCGTCGATCCGGGAGCGCGCCGACGGCAGCTTCGAGGTGATGGCGACCGGCACGACCCGGGTGAAGCTGCTCTCCGTCGACGCGAGCGGGCCGTTCCTGACGGCCGAGGTCGAGGAGATCCCCGAGGAGCAGGGCGAGGAGGCGGGCACCCTCGCCGAGGGGGTGCTGCGGGCCTTCCGGAGCTACCAGAAGCGCCTGGCGGGTGCCCGGGAGCGTTCACTGACGACGAGTGAGCTGCCGGACGATCCCTCCGTGGTGTCGTACCTGGTCGCGGCGGCAGCGGTGCTCGACACCCCGTCGAAGCAGCGGCTGCTCCAGGCGCCGGACACGGCGACCCGGCTGCGCGAGGAGCTGACGCTGCTGCGCGCGGAGACCGCGGTGCTGCGTCACCTGCCGTCGCTGCCGGTCGTGGACCTGACGCAGACCCCGACGTACCCGAACTGACCCGGCCCCCGCCGGAGCGACCCAGCCGAGGAAGAGCGCGTGGCGAAGAAGCAGAAGAAGAACAGCGGAGGCACTCCGGCGACGGTGGCCCTGGCGGAGGCCGGCACCCCGTTCACGCTGCACGCCTACGAGCACGACCCGGCCTCGCCCTCGTACGGCGAGGAGGCGGCGGAGGCCCTCGGCGTCTCCCCCGACCGGGTCTTCAAGACGCTGGTCGCGGACGTCGACGGCGAGCTGACGGTCGCGGTGGTCCCGGTGGCGGGCCAGCTGGACCTGAAGGCCCTGGCCTCGGCGGTCGGCGGGAAGCGCGCCGCGATGGCCGACCCGGCGGCGGCGGAGCGCACGACGGGGTACGTCCGGGGCGGCATCTCCCCGCTGGGCCAGCGCAAGCGGCTCCGTACCGTCCTCGACTCCTCGGCCTCGGACCACGCGACGGTGTGCGTGTCGGCGGGCCGGCGCGGCCTGGAGGTGGAGCTCTCCCCCGCGGACCTCGCCGCCCTCACCTCGGCGGTCGTGGCCCCGATCGGCCGCGCCTGACGTACGGCGCGGCCTCCGCCGGGGCCGTCAGTGCGAGCCCGGGCCCTGCGTGTACGGCTTCGGCTGCCCCCAGGGCTCCGGCTCCTGGTCGCGGGGGCCGAAGACCGCCGTGAGCGCCAGGTGGACGATCATCGCGGCCAGCGGCCAGGCCAGCATCGCGACGCCCGCCAGGTTCAGTTCGAGCGGCGCCTCGAAGGCGACGTTCGGGCCGACCGCCTTCGCGTGGGCGACCACGTCGTCGGTGGGGCCGAAGCTCGTCCCGATCCACCAGGCGAGCAGCGAGCCCAGGCCGCCGCCGAGCGCCAGGCCGAGGACGAGCGGGACGCCGCCCTTGCGGCGCAGCAGGAAGACGACGAGCGCGGCGACCGCGCCGAAGGCCAGCGCGAGGAGCACGAACGTTCCGTCGGCGCCGATCGCCTGCTCCCCCTCGGAGTTCCGGAGGTAGACGCCCTTGCCGTCCGAGATGAGCAGGACGCGCGGGGCCAGGTTCAGCCACAGCACCCCGAGGAGCGCTCCCGCGACCGCGGAGGCGAGGGTCACCAGCACGCCCTGCACGACCTCGGCCGCCGTGATCGGGTCACCGGCCGGTCCGTGCAGCGGCGGAGGCGGCGGGGGCCAGTCGGGATCGTGCGGCGGCTGGTGAGGCGGAGTCAGAGGTGCGGTCACCCCGCCATCGTGCCAGGTGTGCCTGTGGCCCGCCTCAGCGGACGGCGGCCCGCCGGTAGGCCCAGGTGGCGAGGGAGAGCGAGAGGAGGCCGACCGCCCCGCACACGGCGAGGTCGACGGCGACGGCCGCCCAGTCGGGGTGCGGGTCGAAGGTGCGGGCCAGGGCCTCCACACCGTACGTCGACGGCAGCAGGTCCCGCGCCCAGCCGATCGGCCCCGGCAGCCGCTCGGCCGGAAGGACGCCGAGGAGCAGGGCCGCCGACATGCCGAGCTGGCCGAGGAGGGTGGCGAGCTCCTGGCGGGGCGCGAGGAGCCCGAGGGCCGCGCCGAGCCCGGCGAGGGCCGCCCCGGAGAGCGGGACGACGGCGGCGAGGATCCACAGATGGCCGAGGGGCAGCCCGAAGAGCACGGAACCGGCGACGGCGGTGACGGCGGTGCCGGGGACGGTGAACGAGGCGTACGCCCCGGCGGCGCCGAGGACGACGGCCGCGGGCGGCACGGGCAGGGTGGCGTAGTGGTCGAGGCCGCCGCCGGCCCGCAGCTGCCCGAAGTACTGGGCGAGCAGGTTGAGCGCGACGAAGGCGACGACGAGGACGGTGGAGCCGGCGACGACGGCGCGCGCCTCGGAGCCTCCGTCGACGACCCCGCGCATCAGGACCATGATCCCGATGGACTGGAAGGTGGCGACGAAGAGCAGCGGGATGCGGGCGACGCGGGCGCGGGAGAGCTGCGCGCGGTAGACGGCGGCCAGGGCCGGGAGGAGCCGGGCGCGCGGGGCGAGGGGCGCGGCGCCGTCCTCGTCGCCGTGGGACCGGGCCGGGAGCGCGCCGGTGGGCAGGGCCTCGGCGGGCAGGGTGCTCACTGCGTGCAGCTCCTGAGGGTGACGTGCGGTACGTGAGAAGTGTGCCGTACGTGAGACGTCTGCGGCACGGGTCGGGTCACGCCCCCACCGGATGCGGGTCGGGTCACACCTTCACCAGTCCCTCGGTCGCGCCGCCCAGGGCGAGGTACACGTCCTCCAGGCTGGGCGTGGCCAGGGTGAAGTCGTCGAGCGCGGCGAACGCGGGCCCGCCGGTGACGGTCGCGACGGCCGCGCGGGCCTCGTCGGGGGCGAGCCGGAGGTGCCAGCGGCGGCCGGTCTCCTGGGCGAGCCCGCGCAGGGCGGCGATCTCGGGGAGCTGGAGCGGCGGCGCGTCGCGCCACACCAGCTCGACGCGGACCTCTCCGGCGACCCGCTCCTTGAGTCCGGCGGGGGTGTCGCAGGCGATGACCCGGCCGCGGTCGATGACGGCGACCCGGTCGAGGACGGTCTCGGCCTCGATGACGTTGTGGGTGACGAGGAGCACCGTGGTGCCGTGCTCGGCGCGGCGCCGGTCGACGGCGGCCCAGACGGCGCGCCGGGCGACGGGGTCCATGCCGGTGGTGGGTTCGTCGAGGACGAGGACGGGCCGGCGGCCGACGAGCGCGGCGGCGAAGCAGGCGAGCCGCCGCTGTCCGCCGGAGAGCTTCTTGAGGGGGCGGCCGGCGAGCTCGCCGAGGCCGAGCTCCTCCAGGACGGCGTCGCGCTCGGCGCGGGCGTCGTGGGCGGTGAGTCCGCGGAGCCGTCCGGTGGTCTCGGCGGCCAGGGAGACGGTCAGCTCGTCGAGCGCGGTGGACTCCTGGCCGAGGTAGGCGAGGAGCCGGGCCGCCCGCTCGGGATGGCGCACGAGGTCGTGGCCGAGGAGTTCGACGGTGCCGGAGTCGGGGCGCATGAGCCCGGTGAGCTGGCGGACGAGGGTGGACTTGCCGGCGCCGTTGGGGCCGAGCAGGCCGAAGATCTCGCCGCCGCGCACGTCGAGGCTGATCCCGTCGGTGGCCCGCACCTCGGGGGTCGCGGGCGCACCGCGCCTGCCGCGCGTGGCGGGGTACGTCTTGACCAGATCCCGCACCACGCACACCGTACTCACGGGGGAAGAGCCTACGGGGTCGCCGGGCCCGCTCCGGGCGCGGGGGCGGGTTCGGCGGCGGCCCGGACGTCGATCTCCCGCCAGAACCCGGCCCGGATCGCGTACCGGTCGTGCTCGTCGATCTGGTCGTCCTTGTGGGCGAGAAGTCCGAAACGGGCGGCATAGCGGAGGAGTTCGCCGTCGATGCGGTGCGGGATGCGCGGGTAGAGGGTGGAGAGCTTCTGGACGTGGCTCTGCTCGGGGAGCCGCTCCATCCACCGGCGGGCGAACACCTGTCCGACCTCGAAGGGGTCGCCGCCGACGGTGGTGATGTCCTCCTCGCGGTCGGCCCAGCGCTGCTCCGCGCTGGTGAGCGCGGCGAGGGTGGGCAGGGTCGCGGTCTCGGCCGGCTCGCCGAGGGAGGGGGCGGGGCGCTCGACCCAGCCCCGGTCGGAGGACCAGCGGAGCGCGCTCGCGCCCTGCGGGACCGGGGCGGGGACGCCGCCGGGTGTCCCGGTGGCACCGGGGCCGCGCAGCCCCGCCAGGTCCTTGGGGGTGGGGACGCCCTTGCCGGGCGAGGCCGGGGCGGGGACGCCGCCGTTGACGTGCTCGTCGCCGTCGACGTGGCCGTTGCCGTGCGGGTACGTGTGACCGCCGTCGCCGCGCAGGTGCCCGTGGCCGCCGTTGCCGTTGCCGTTCGTGTCGGTGGGAGCCGGTGACCCGTTCCGGGCGGCCGCCGCGGCGGCAGCCTCTGCGGCCCGTTCCGCGGAGGCGGCGAGGGCCGCCTCGGGCAGCGGCGCGGAGAGGATGGCGGCGATCTCCGGGCGCGGGGCGGGTGGCGGCGAGCAGATGCCGGTGAGGTCCTTGGCGCGGACCGCGCGGGTGATCCAGGCCCGGTCGAGGACCCGCCGCTCGTCGGCCTCGGCGACGAGGTCCTCGGACTGGTTGTAGTCGCCGTCGGCCGCCTGGACGGCCCAGAGGTGGACGGCGACGCCGTGCTCCTTGGCCGACATGAGGCCGGGCAGCAGGTCGCCGTCGCCGGTCACGAGAACGATGTCGGAGCAGGCCCTGTTCCGGGCGAGCTCGGTCAGCTCGGTGTGCATGGCCGCGTCGACGCCCTTCTGCGCCCAGCGCCCGTCGCTCCTGGTCAGGGCGCCGAGCCGGACGGTGACCCGGGGCATCACGCGGAGTCTGCGGTGCTCGGGCTGGGGCACCCGGTCGGGGGCGCCGTCGAACCAGTAGATCCGCAGGAGGGGCAGGGCGGTCTCGGCCTCGGCGCGCTGCCGCAGCTGCTGGATCAGGCCGGCGTGGTCGACGGTGATCCGGGAGCGGGCCGGTTCCCCGGCGAGGAGACTGGCGGCGGCGCCCAGCAGGTAGCCGGCGTCCACCAGGACGACGCAGCGGTCCACGTGTTCCACCCTCTTTCGGGAGCCTCGGATTCGAAAGGGTGCTTCGGGTTCCTTCGAGTCTGCCCGACGGCCAGGTGCTTGACGTCCGGAACTGGATCATCGGCGTGGCGAGTATCACGCCCACTGGGCCACTACCCTCCGTAATGATCCAAAATGCGGCGGTTCATACGGTGTGTGAGTCTGACAGCGGCCCTGGCCCCTAGGTCCCTTTGAGGAGGCATCCCCATGGCCAAGAACCGCAACCAGAACCGCAGTCAGAAGCAGCCGTCGCAGGCCGAGCGCGGCCAGCAGCAGGCGCAGCAGTCCGCGATGGAGTCGCAGGCCGAGCAGCGCGCGAGCCAGGTCACACCGGGTGACATGGCACGCAAGGGTCGCCAGAAGCGTTTCGGCCACAACTGACGCTCTCGACGGCAAAGGGGCGCGCCCGTGACGACGGGCGCGCCCCTTGCGCGTGTGCGAGAGCCCCGGTGCGGGGACCGGAGTCGACTCAGCCGGCCAGGCAGGACGGGCCGAGCAGCACCTTCAGGTCGCCGAAGAGGGCCGGGTCGGCCGTCACCCGGTGCCGGTCGAGCCGGAGCACGGTGGTGGTCCGGGGGCCCTGGAGCTTGATCCGTACCTCGGTGTTGCCCTTGTGGTGCTTGAGGATCTCGCCGAGCCTGCTGACCATCGGCGGGGTCACCTTCACCGTCGGGATGGTGAGGATCACCGGCGCGTTGGTCCCGGCGTTCGACAGGTCGGGGACCATCAGCTCCATGGCGACGAGGCGGGGGATGTCCTCGCGCTTGTCGAGCCGGCCCTTGACGAAGACGACCGTGTCCTCGACGAGCTGGGTGGAGACCAGCTGGTAGGTGGCCGGGAAGAACATGCACTCGATGGAGCCGGCCAGGTCCTCGACGGTCGCGATCGCCCAGGCGTTGCCCTGCTTGGTCATCTTGCGCTGGAGGCCGGAGATGATGCCGCCGATGGTGACGACCGCGCCGTCGCCGTGCTCGCCGCCGGTCAGCTGGGAGATCGCCGCGTCCGTCTTGTCGGACAGGACGTGCTCGATGCCGAAGAGCGGGTGGTCGGAGACGTAGAGGCCGAGCATCTCGCGCTCCTGGGCGAGCAGGTACGACTTCTCCCACTCGACGTCGGAGAACTCGACGTCCAGGCCGAAGCCGGGCTCGTCGCTCGTCTCGTCGCCCATGCCGCCGAAGAGGTCGAACTGTCCCTCGGCCTCCTTGCGCTTGACGGCGACCACGTTGTCGATCATGGGTTCGTGGTGGGCGACCAGGCCCTTGCGGGTGTGGCCCATCTCGTCGAAGGCGCCGGCCTTGATCAGCGACTCGACGGTGCGCTTGTTGCAGACGACGGCCTCGACCTTGTCGAGGAAGTCGGGGAAGGAGGAGTACTTCCCCTTGGCCTTGCGCGATTTGATGATCGACTCGACGACGTTGGTGCCGACGTTCCGGATGGCGGAGAGGCCGAAGAGGATCACGTCGTCGCCCTGGGCGGCGAAGTTCGACTCGGACTCGTTCACGTTGGGCGGCAGGACCTTGATGCCCATGCGGCGGCACTCGTTCAGATAGACCGCGGACTTGTCCTTGTCGTCCTTGACCGAGGTGAGGAGTCCCGCCATGTACTCGGCGGGGTGGTTGGCCTTGAGGTAGGCGGTCCAGTAGGAGACCAGGCCGTAGGCGGCCGAGTGGGCCTTGTTGAAGGCGTAGCCGGCGAAGGGGACCAGGACGTCCCAGAGGGCCTGGATGGCCTCGTCGCTGTAGCCGTTCTTCTTGGCTCCGGCCTGGAAGATGGTGAAGTTCTTCGCCAGCTCCTCGGGCTTCTTCTTGCCCATGACGCGGCGGAGGATGTCGGCCTCGCCGAGCGAGTAGCCGGCGATGATCTGGGCGGCCTTCTGCACCTGCTCCTGGTACACGATGAGGCCGTAGGTGACCGCGAGCACCTCTTCGAGCGGCTTCTCCAGCTCGGGGTGGATCGGGGTGATCTCCTGCTGCGCGTTCTTGCGCAGGGCGTAGTTCGTGTGCGAGTTCATGCCCATCGGGCCCGGCCGGTACAGGGCGGACACGGCGGAGATGTCTTCGAAGTTGTCGGGCTTCATCAGCCGCAGCAGCGAGCGCATGGGGCCGCCGTCGAACTGGAAGACACCGAGGGTGTCACCGCGCTGGAGCAGTTCGAAGGTCTTCGGGTCGTCGAGCGGCAGGGCCAGGAGGTCGAGGTCGATCCCCTTGTTGGCCTTCACCATCTTGACGGCGTCGTCCATGATCGTGAGGTTGCGCAGGCCCAGGAAGTCCATCTTGAGCAGGCCGAGCGACTCGCACTGCGGGTAGTCCCACTGCGTGATGGTGACGCCGTCGGTGTGCCGCACCCAGATCGGCGCGTGGTCGACGATCGGCTCGCTGGACATGATCACGCCGGCCGCGTGCACGCCCATCTGGCGGACCAGGCCCTCGACGCCCCGGGCGGTGTCGATGACCTTCTTGACGTCCGGCTCGTTCTCGTACATCGCGCGGATCTCGCCGGCCTCGCTGTAGCGCGGGTGCGAGGGGTCGGTGATGCCGTTGAGGTCGATGCCCTTGCCGAGGACGTCGGCGGGCATGGCCTTGGTGAGGCGGTCGCCCATGGCGTACGGGTAGCCGAGGACGCGCGCGGAGTCCTTGATGGCGTTCTTCGCCTTGATCTTGCCGTAGGTGCCGATCATGGCGACCTTGTCGGAGCCGTACTTCTCCGTCACGTACCGGATCACCTCGACGCGCCTGCGCTCGTCGAAGTCGATGTCGACATCGGGCATCGAGATGCGCTCGGGGTTGAGGAAGCGCTCGAAGATCAGTCCGTGCGGGATCGGGTCGAGGTCGGTGATGCCCATGGCGTACGCGACGATCGAGCCGGCCGCGGAGCCTCGGCCGGGGCCCACGGCGATGCCCTGCTTCTTCGCCCACATGATGAAGTCGGCGACGACGAGGAAGTAGCCGGGGAAACCCATCGAGATGATCGTGTCCATCTCGTACTCGACCTGCTTCATGCGGTCGTCGGGGATGCCGCCGGGGAAGCGGCGGTGCATGCCCCGCATGGTCTCCTCGCGGAACCAGGTGACCTCGGTGAACCCCTCCGGGATGTCGAACTTCGGCATGAGGTTCTTCTCGACGAACATGCCGTCGGTGGTGACCTGCTCGGCGACCAGGAGGGTGTTGCGGCAGCCCTCCTGCCAGGCGTCCGAGGAGTCGACGGCGTACATCTCGTCCGTGGACTTCAGGTAGTACCCGGTGCCGTCGAAGCGGAAGCGGTCCGGGTCGGAGAGGTTCTTGCCGGTCTGGATGCAGAGCAGGGCGTCGTGCGCGCCGGCCTCGTGCGCGTACGTGTAGTGCGAGTCGTTGGTGACCAGCGGCGGGATGCCGAGCTTCTTGCCGATCTCCAGGAGCCCGTCGCGGACCCGGCGCTCGATCTCGATGCCGTGGTCCATCAGCTCCAGGAAGTACCGCTCCTTGCCGAAGATGTCCTGGTACTCGGAGGCCGACTTGAGGGCCTCGTCGAACTGGCCGAGCCGGAGCCGGGTCTGCAGCTCGCCGGAGGGGCAGCCGGTGGAGGCGATGAGCCCCTCCGACCACTGGGAGATGGTCTCCTTGTCCATCCGGGGCCACTTCTGCAGCCAGCCCTCGGCGTACGCGTCGGAGGAGAGCCGGAAGAGGTTGTGGAGTCCGGTGGCGTTGGCCGCCCAGATCGTCTTGTGGGTGTAACCGCCGGAACCGGAGACGTCGTCCCGCTTCTGGTGCGGCTGTCCCCACTGGATCTTCCGCTTGTTCCGCCGCGACTCGGGGGCGACGTACGCCTCGATGCCGATGATCGGCGTGACCCCCGCCTTCTTCGCCGAGTGGAAGAAGTCGTACGCCCCGTGCAGGTTGCCGTGGTCGGACATGGCGATGTGGGTCATGCCCATCTCGTTGCACGCGTTGAACATGTCCTTCAGCCGCGCGGCACCGTCCAGCAGCGAGTACTGGGTGTGGACGTGGAGGTGCGTGAAGGGCGGCTTGGTCACGGGGGAGGCCTCCGACTGAATTTCTGGGGGGACAGCGTGGAAGTCTACGTCGGCCGACTGACAACACGCGGGCACTCGGGGGTACGGTCGCGCGTTGGAGGACCGGGAACACCTGTCCCATTTGTCATGAGCAGCATTGCACCAGGAGGCACCCTCGATGTCGGTCCCGCAGCCCACCGCAGCCGAGCGCGGTGAGCACATCCTCGCCGTCTTCGACACCGCCTTCGGCGAGCTCCTCGCCGCCGACCCGGCGGCCTTCCGCGTCAAGTTCCGGAAGATGGCCGGATCCGCCTTCGCCTTCTACCGGGGCACGGCGTGCCTGTTCTACTCGGACCTGGAGCGCGACACCGCCGGGCGGGTGGGCGGGAGCATAGATGCCGGCCCGTACCTGGACGAGCAGACCGGCCGGGTCTGGATCCACGGCGATCTCCACGCCGAGAACTTCGGCACGTACATGGACGCCAACGGCCGGCTCGTGTTCAACGTCAACGACTTCGACGAGGCCTACGTCGGCCCCTTCACCTGGGACCTGAAGCGCCTCGCGGCCTCGCTCGCCCTGATCGGCTACGCCAAGGCGCTCAGCGACGAGCAGATCACCCACCTGGTCCGGGTCTACGCCGCGGCCTACCGGGAGCGGATCCACGCGCTCGCGACCGGCGCCAAGGGCGACGAGGTCCCCGCCTTCACCCTGGAGACCGCCGACGGGGCGCTGCTCGGCGCCCTGCGCGAGGCCCGGGCGCTGACCCGCTTCGGGCTGCTCGACTCGATGACCGAGATCCGCGACTTCGAGCGGCGCTTCTCGGCGGGCGGCGGCGCGATCGAGCTGGACGCGGCCACCCGGTACAAGGTCCTGGCGGCCTTCGACGGCTACCTGGAGACCCTGCCGGAGTCCTCCCTGGCCCGCCCCGACTCGTACCGGGTGAAGGACGTCGTCGGCCGGCGCGGGATCGGCATCGGCTCCGCCGGCCTCCCCTCGTACAACATCCTCCTGGAGGGCAACAGCGACGCCCTGGAGAACGACGTCGTGATCTACCTGAAGCAGGCGCAGACCCCCGCGGTCTCGCGGCACGTCACGGACCCGGCGGTGCGGGGCTACTTCCGGCACGAGGGCCACCGCACCGTGATCTCGCAGCGGGCGCTCCAGGCGCACGCCGACCCGTGGCTGGGCTGGACCGAGCTGGACGGCGCCGGCCAGCTGGTCGCCGAGGTGTCGCCGTACGCGGTGGACCTGGACTGGTCGGACATCGACGACCTCGACGAGATCGCGGCCACCGTCGCCGACCTGGGCCGGGCGACGGCCACGATGCACGCGGCGGCGGACGACGAGAGCGGCCACTCCCTGGTGCCGTTCTCGACGGAGCGGGCCATCGACGCGGCCATCGCCGCCGACGAGGAGGGCTTCGCCGGGCTCCTGGTCGACTTCGCCCACACGTACGGGGCGCGGGCGCGGGCGGACCACCAGATCTTCGTGGACCTCTTCCGCAACGGCCGGATCCCGGGACTGTAGGGGCCGGTGCGGCCCTCCACAGACTTCCTTTAAGGACGTCTTACGGGCCGGCATGGGACACTCCACGACGATGGACATGGCAGGGACGCAGCTGAGGGCGCTGCGGGCGGCGTTCTTCACGGCACTGGTCGTGACGCTGTCCGTGGCGTCCCACGTGCTGCTCTCCCGCGTGCCGCTGCCGCTGGGGACGGTCGTCCCGGTCGCGGCCGGCGTCTTCGCCGTGGCGTACGCGCTGGCTGGCCGCGAGCGCGGTCTCGGCCCGATCGCCGGGCTCCTCGTCCCGCTGGAGCTGGCCGCCGACACCCTGTTCACCAGTGGTCAGGCGGTCTGTTACGGCCCCGCGGGCGGCCCGGTCGCCGGTTCGCTGCGTGCGGTGGGGGTGGAGGTGTTCTGCGGCGGCGCCGTGGGCACGCCGCTGCCCGGTGTGGCGACCCCGCAGAGCGGGGACGCGGCCGCGCTGCTCGACTCCCCCGACCCGGCGCTGCCGTGGCTGCTGCTCCTGGCCCATGTGGGCGTGGGACTCTCGGCGGCGTGCTGGCTGCGCGGCGGGGAGCGGGCCCTGGCCCGGCTGCTGCGCGCGGTGGAGGCCTTCGCGTTCCGGCCGCTGCTCCTCGTGGTGGCCTTCTTCCGGGCCGTGGGTCCGGCGCCGCTGCGGGCCGGGCGTCCGGCCGGGCGGCCCCGGTCCTCCCGTGCCCGGCTCCTCGTGCACTCCGTCGGGCGGCGGGGGCCGCCGCGTCAGGTGCTCGCTCTCGTCTGAGCGGGTCCCGCGCGTCCCCCTGCCTTTCCCCACTTTCACGGAGATCACGATCATGAGTGCACGCAACAGCCACGCCAACAAGGCCGCCGCCCGCGAGCGGCTGCGCGAGGAGCGCGAGCGTCAGGCGAAGAAGGACCGGGTTCGCCGGCAGGTGATCGTCGGCGTCTCGGCCGTGGCCGTCCTGGCCGCCGCCGGCGGCATCGGCTACGCCGTCGTCCAGTCGAACAAGCCCTCCCGCTGGGAGGCGGCCGCCGACGCGAAGTCGGTGACGGCCCCGAAGAACACCACGGGCACGAACGGCACGACCGTCGTCATCGGCAAGGACTCCGCGAAGAAGACGCTGGAGCTGTACGAGGACTCGCGCTGCCCGGTCTGCGCGACCTTCGAGCAGACCGTGGGCTCGACGGTCGAGAAGGACGTCGAGGCCGGCAAGTACAAGATCCGGTACGTCGGTGCCACCTTCATCGACAACGGCATCCCGGGCGAGGGCTCGAAGAACGCCCTGTCGGCCCTCGGCGCCGCGCTGGACGTGAGCCCGGAGGCCTTCCTGAAGTACAAGGCCGCCCTCTACTCCACGAAGTTCCACCCGGAGGAGAAGGACGACAAGTTCGCGAAGGACTCCTACCTCCTCGAGGTCGCGGACTCTGTCCCGGCCCTCAAGGGGAACGCCGAGTTCAAGAAGGACGTCGAGGACGGCACCTTCGACGCGTGGGCGATGAAGATGTCGAGCGCCTTCGACGCGAGCGGGGTGACGGGCACCCCGACGCTGAAGATGGACGGCAAGGCGGTCACGGTCGCGGGCACGAAGAACCCGCCGATGACCGTGGCCGAGTTCGACACGGCGATCGCCGCGGCCCTGAAGGCCTGACGCCCTCCCTCCCCCCTCCTCTCGGCCCCGGACCGGACAGGTCCGGGGCCGAGGTGTACCTCCTGCTCGGACGGGTCCGGGGCCGAGGTGTACCTCCTGCTCGGACGGGTCCGGGGCCGGCGCGCACCCCCGCTCGGACGCGTCCGGGGCCGGCGTGTCACCCGGCTCGGGCGTCCGTGGGGCGACGAGTCGGCGAACTTCCTGAATTCGCCTGCCCCTCGGGCGTACTCGTCAGTAATCTGACTGCCCGTGACCAGTCGTTTCATATCCCCTGCCCCCACCCGTCGTTCGGTCGTCAAGGCCGCCGCCGCCACCGCCGTCGTCGCGCCCGCGCTCCTGGGCGCGGCGTACCCGGCGCTCGCGGACACCGGGGCACCCGCCTTCCTCCACGGCGTCGCCTCCGGCGACCCGCTGCCCGACGGCGTCCTGCTCTGGACGCGCGTCACCCCCACCCCCGAGGCCGTGCCCGGATCCGGGCTCGGCCCCGACGTCCCGGTCGGCTGGGAGCTCGCCGAGGACCGCTCCTTCGCCCGGGTCGTCGCCTCCGGCACCACCACGGCGAGCGCCGTCTCCGACCACACCGTGAAGGCCGACGTCCGGGGCCTGCGCCCGGCCACCGCCTACTGGTTCCGCTTCACCGCGGGCGACTCCGTCTCCCCCACCGCCCGCACCCGCACCGCGCCGGCGGCCGACGCCGCCGCCCCCGGTGTCCGGTTCGGCGTGGTCTCCTGCGCGAACTGGGAGTCCGGGCACTTCTCCGCGTACCGCCATCTCGCGGCCCGCGCCGACCTGGACGCCGTCCTGCACCTCGGCGACTACCTGTACGAGTACGCCACCGGCGCCTACCCCGAGGCGAAGTACGTCGTCCGGCAGCACGAGCCGCGCCACGAGATCGTCTCGCTCGCCGACTACCGCACCCGGCACGGGAAGTACAAGACGGACGCGGACCTCCAGGCCCTGCACGCGGCGCACCCGGTGATCGCGATCTGGGACGACCACGAGTTCGCCAACGACGCCTGGTCGGGCGGCGCCGAGAACCACACCCCGGGCGCCGAGGGCGACTGGGCGGCCCGGGTCGCCGCCGCCAAGCAGGCGTACTTCGAGTGGATGCCGGTCCGGGCCTCCACGGAGGGCACGGTCTTCCGGCGCCTGCGCTTCGGCAGGCTGGCCGATCTGCACCTGCTCGACCTGCGGTCGTTCCGGTCCGCGCCGGCGAAGACGGGCAGCGGCACGGTCGACGACCCGGAGAGGAGCATCACCGGCCGCGCGCAGCTGGACTGGCTGAAGGCCGGGCTCGCCGGCTCGGACGCGGCCTGGCAGCTGGTCGGCACCTCGGTGATGATCTCGCCGGTCGCCTTCGGCGCCCTGCCCGCCCACCTCCTGGAGCCGCTGGCCGGGCTGCTCGGCCTGCCGAAGGAGGGGATCGCGGTCAACGTCGACCAGTGGGACGGCTACACGGACGACCGCAAGGAGCTGCTCGCGCACCTGACCGCGCGGTCGATCCGGAACACGGTCTTCCTGACCGGTGACATCCACATGGCCTGGGCCAACGACGTGCCGGTGAAGGCCGCGACGTACCCGCTCTCGGCCTCGGCGGCGACCGAGTTCGTGGTCACCTCGGTGACCTCGGACAACCTGGACGACCTGCTCCACGTGGCGCCGGGCACGCTCTCGGTGGTGGCCGCGGGCGCCGTGAAGGCGGCCAACCGGCATGTGAAGTGGGTGGACATGGACCACCACGGCTACGGCGTGCTGGACGTGACCGCCGCGCGCTCGCAGATGGACTACTACACGGTCTCCGACAAGGCGGACCCGGCCGCGACGACGGCCTGGGCGCGCTCGTACCGGACGCTGAGCGGAACGCAGCGTGTCGAGCGGGTGTACCAGCCGGTGCTGTGATCGCCCTCCTGACGGCGATTTTCAGCCATGATCCCCTTTGTTAACGGGAGATCACATCGCTACGGCGGGTGGTGGGTTCCGGCGATCGAATCCGGACACACCACCCGCCTCCGTCACATGGCTCGTTACGTCCGTGTCTCAAACCCTGGAAGCGGCGCAAGTTTTTCTTCCCGATGCCCCGAATTGCCCCACGAATGATTGGGCTTGATCAATCCTCAACGACCTGTGACATGGACGCGTAATCTCCGGGCGGTGGCGAGGAAGTCCCTCTTCACAACCCCCCGCAAGGAGTCACCGTGCGTGCTCTTGTCCGCATATCGCCGCGTATGACACGTCGTCTGATGGGCACCGCCGTTCTGGCCGGAACCCTGGCCATCGCCCCCCTGTCCGCCCCCGTGGCCGCCCCCGCCGGAGCCACCCTGGCCTCCGCCGAGGAGTGCGCGGACGGCACGACGGCGCTCTCCGGCGCCCGCAAGGCGCGCGGCGCCGCGGACCACGCCGCCGAGCCCAACGAGGTCTCCGCCGCCAAGGCCAAGGCCATGGACGACGACCTGAAGAAGAAGGTCTCCGCGGCCCGCGCCTCCGGCCGGCTCAGCGCCACGGCGGCCGCCGCCGGCGCCACCGTCCCCGTCTACTTCCACGTGATCCACAGCGGCACGACGGGCAAGCTCAGCGCCACCGCCATCAACAACCAGATGGCGGTCCTGAACGCGGCCTACGGCGGCCAGGGCACCGGCAACGCGAACACCAACTTCCAGTTCACCCTGGCCGGGACCGACTACACGGACAACGCCACCTGGTACAACCTGTCCGACGGCACCCAGGCCGAGAAGGACATGAAGAACACCCTCCGCAAGGGCGGCGCCAACGCGCTGAACGTCTACACCGCCAACCTCGGCGGCGGCCTGCTCGGCTGGGCGACCTTCCCGTCCTCGTACAAGGCCAGCCCGAAGATGGACGGCGTCGTCATCCTCGACGCCTCGCTGCCCGGCGGCTCCGCGGCCAACTACAACGAGGGCGACACCGCCACCCACGAGGTCGGCCACTGGATGGGCCTCTACCACACCTTCCAGGGCGGCTGCACGGGCAACGGCGACTACGTCTCCGACACCCCGGCCGAGAAGAGCGCCGCGTTCGAGTGCCCGACCGGCCGTGACTCCTGCACCTCCAAGGCCGGCGTGGACCCGATCCACAACTTCATGGACTACACGTACGACTCCTGCATGTACCAGTTCACCTCGGGCCAGGTGACCCGCATGAACGACTCCTGGACGGCGTACCGCGCCTGACGGAGTGCCCGAAGCGGAGAGGCGTGGCCCCCGGGGAGCTCCCCGGGGGCCACGCCCCTTCTCCGTACCGTCCTACAGGCTGTCCAGGAAGGACATCGCCACCGCCCAGGTCCGCTCGGCCGCCTCCTCGTCCCAGTCGGGCAGCTCCGGGTCCGTGTACACGTGCCCCGCGCCCCGGTAGCGGTAGATCTCCACGTCCGCCCCGGCCTTGCGCATCTGGAGGTACCAGGAGGACAGCCAGTCGTCCGTCTCGAACGGGTCGGGCTCGGCCACGTGCAGCTGGACCGGCAGCTCGTCCACCGAGGCGGACTCCGCGATGTCCGAGGTGCCGTGGAGCAGCAGCAGGCCGCGCGCCTTCTCGTCCCCGAGCGCCAGGGTCTGCGCGATCGAGGCCCCGAGGGAGAGGCCCATGTAGACCAGGCCCCGCTCGGAGTAGGGCGCGGCGGCCAGGACCGCCCGCTTCAGCAGCTCGTCCTTGCCGATCTCGTCCCGCAGCACCACGCCCTCCTCGACCGTCCCGACCGTCCGGCCGTCGTAGAGGTCCGGCGTCCAGACCTGGTGCCCGGCGGCCCGGAGCCGATCGGCGGCCGCCTCGACGGAAGGGGTCAGCCCGTAGGCCGAGTGGAAGAGCATGATGTCCATGCGTCCCATCCTGCCACCCGCCACCGGGAGCCCGGCCGTCAGCGCATGCTGCGCACGTCCAGCTGGCGCAGCACCCGGTCCACCACCTCGGGATCGGCGCCCGGTTCGCTGCGCGCCGCGAGGACCTCGTGCCGGGCGGCCGACATCAGCTCCCGCTGGATCCGCTGCACCGCCTTGAACCGCTTCGTCCGCTCCACGAAGGCGGCCCGCCGCTCGTCGTCCACCATGTCGGGGCTGATCCGCGCCCCGATGTCGTACGCCCCGCGCAGCAGCCGCTCCTGGACCTCCTCGGGCAGCTCCTCCACCTCCTCGATCTCCTTCAGCCTGCGCTTGGCCGCCTTCGCGGCCCGGATCGCGAGGTCCCGCTCCAGGGCGCGCTCGGCGTCCGCGTCGGCCCGCACCCCGAGCCGCTTGACCAGCCAGGGCAGGGTGAGGCCCTGGACGACGAGGGTGGCGATGATCACGCAGAAGGCGATGAAGACGATCTCGTCGCGGCCGGGGAAGGGCGCGCCGTCGTCGGTGCGGAGCGGGATGGCGAGCGCCAGCGCGACCGAGGCCACCCCGCGCATCCCCGCCCACCACATGACGACCGTCTCCCGCCAGCTCATCGGGATCTCCTCGTCGACGTCCCGGAACGTGTGCAGTCTCTTCGCCAGCCAGGTGGCGGGGAGCAGCCACAGGAGCCGGACGCCGACGACCACGCCGACCACGGCGACGCCCCAGCCGAGCATCCGCCAGCCGCGCCCCTCGGCGACGCCGAAGACGTGGATGAGCTCCAGGCCGATGAGGCCGAAGGCGATGCCGGTGACGAGGGTGTCGACGATCTGCCAGAAGGTCTGTCCGGCGAGCCGGCCCATGACGTCGTCGGCGTCGGCCGCGTGCTCGGCCAGGAAGAGCGCGGTGACCAGGACCGCGAGGACGCCGGAGCCGTGCAGCTCCTCGGCGAGGACGTAGCTCACGAAGGGGACGAGCAGGGTGAGGCCGGTCTGCAGGGTGACGTCGCCGAGGAGGCCGATGAGCTTGTTGCAGAGCCAGCCGAGCGCCAGGCCGACGATCACGGCGACCACGGCGGACAGCACGAACTCGCCGAGCGCGTCGGGCCAGGAGAAGGAGCCGCTGACGACGGCGGCGATCGCCACGTGGTAGAGCACGATCGCGGTGACGTCGTTGAAGAGGCCCTCGCCCTCCAGGATCGACACCAGCCTGCGGGGCAGCCCGAGCGAGCCGGCCACGGCGGTCGCGGCGACCGGGTCCGGCGGCGCGACGAGGGCGCCGAGGGCCAGCGCGGCGGCCAGCGGGAGACCCGGCACGAGCGAGTGCGCGACCGCGCCGACGGCGGCGGTGGTGACGAAGACCAGGGCCACCGCGAGCAGGAAGATGGGCCGCCGGTTGGCCGCGAACTGCCGCCAGGAGGTGCGCTGCACGGAGGCGTACAGCAGCGGCGGAAGCACCAGCGGGAGGATGAACTCCGGCGGGATGTCGACGTTCGGTACGAAGGGCAGGAAGGCCAGCGCGATCCCGATGAGGGTCATCAGGACGGGCGCGGGCAGTCCCAGCCGGTCGCCGAGCGGCACGGTGAGCAGGGCGCCGAGGAGCAGCAGGAAGAGCAGGGCCAATTGATCCACGGCCCCACCCTGTCACGTACGCCCGTTTTGAAGGCAATCGCCCCCACTGGAGGCTTTAGAGCGTGCGCCTCATGGCCCGGTGCGGCATGCCCGCGTCCGGGAACTCGGGGCCGTACGCCACGTACCCGAGCCGCTCGTAGAAGCCCAGCGCGTGGGTCTGCGCGTGCAGGTCGACGGCGCTCAGGCCGCGCTCCCGCGCCACGTCCTCGATGCCCCGCACGAGCGCCGCGCCGATCCCGAGGCCGCGCGCCGCCTTCGCGACGGCGAGCCGGCCGAGCGAGCCCACGGAGGCGTCCCCGCCGGTCCTGCCGAGCGCGTCCGCCCCGTGCAGGAGGCGTCCGGTGCCCAGCGGCACCCCGTCCGCGCGGACCGCGAGCACGTGCACCGCGGTCGCGTCGTACGGGTCGTACTCCAGGTCCTGCGGAACGCCCTGCTCCTCGACGAAGACCTCGCGGCGCACCGCGAAGCACGCCTCAAGGTCGCCGTCGCCGACCGCCTCGCGGACGTCGTACGTGTCGCTCACTGGCTCTCCGAGGCGATCCGGTCGAGGGCCTTCTGCAGGTCTTCGGGGTAGGTGCTGGCGAACTCGACCCAGGACCCGTCGCCCGGGTGCTCGAAGCCGAGGCGGACGGCGTGCAGCCACTGCCGGGTCAGGCCGAGGCGCTTGGCGAGCGTCGGGTCGGCGCCGTAGGTGAGGTCGCCGACGCAGGGGTGGCGGTGGGCGGACATGTGCACCCGGATCTGGTGGGTGCGGCCCGTCTCCAGCTTGATGTCGAGCAGGGAGGCCGAGCGGTACGCCTCGATCAGGTCGTAGTGCGTGACGGAGGGCTTGCCCTCGGCGGTGACCGCCCACTTGTAGTCGTGGTTCGGGTGGCGGCCGATCGGCGCGTCGATGGTGCCGCTCATCGGGTCCGGGTGGCCCTGGACGAGCGCGTTGTAGCGCTTGTCGACCACGCGCTCCTTGAACTGGCGCTTGAGCGAGGTGTACGCGTACTCGGACTTGGCGACCACCATCAGGCCGGAGGTGCCGACGTCGAGGCGGTGCACGATGCCCTGGCGCTCGGCGGCGCCGGAGGTGGAGATGCGGTACCCGGCGGCGGCGAGACCGCCGATGACCGTGGTGCCGGTCCAGCCGGGGCTGGGGTGCGCGGCGACGCCGACCGGCTTCATGATCACGACGATGTCGTCGTCGTCGTGGATGATCTCCATGCCCTCGACGGGCTCCGCGACGACCTGCACGGGCGCGGCCGCGCCCGGCATCTCGACCTCGAGCCACGCGCCACCGCTGACCCGCTCGGACTTGCCGACGACGGAGCCGTCGACCTGGACCTTCCCGGCGGCGGCCAGCTCGGCCGCCTTCGTACGGGAGAACCCGAACATACGGGCGATGGCGGCGTCGACGCGCTCGCCCTCCAGGCCATCGGGAACGGGCAGGGTGCGGATCTCGGGACTCGTGCTCACCCGTCGAGTATGCCTTGTGCCGGGAGTGCTCGGTCCTGCGTGCTCAGTCCTTGTGGACGGTGCCGTCGGGGTCCAGGCCCCGGAACGACAGGAAGACGATCAGGATGCCGCCGCAGACGATCGCCGAGTCGGCGAGGTTGAAGACGGCGAAGTGCGCGGGGGCGATGAAGTCCACGACCGCGCCCTCGAAGACTCCCGGGGAGCGGAAGATGCGGTCCGTGAGGTTGCCGAGCGCACCGCCGAGCAGCAGTCCGAGCGCGATCGCCCAGGGCAGGCTGTAGAGCTTCCGCGCCAGCCGGATGATCACGACGATCACGGCGGCCGCGATGCAGGTGAAGATGATCGTGAAGGCCTCGCCCATGCCGAACGCGGCACCCGGGTTCCGGATGGCGTCGAGCCGCAGCAGGTCGCCGACCAGCTCGATCGGCTCGTGGCCCTCCAGCTTGGCGACCACGAGCATCTTGCTGCCGAGGTCGAGCAGGTAGGCGAGCACGGCCACGACGAAGAGGGCGACGATCCGGCGCCTGCCCCTCGGCCGCTCCTCGGGAGCGGCCGTGCCGTCGGGAGCGGCCGTGCCGTCGTCGGGGACGGCCGTCTCGTCGGCCCCTGCTGAATCCGGCGTACCGATGATGCGCTCCGCCTCTGCCACGTGAGTGAGTCCCTCGACCTCGATGCCTGACCGTGCACCGAGACTACGGCACAGGCGTACGAGACCGGCAGCCGAGATCGTCAGCCGCGCCGCTCCTGTCGCTGTTTGTCCTCGACGCAGAGCGTGGCCCGCGGGAAGGCCTGCATCCGCGCCTTGCCGATCGGCTTGCCGCACACCTCGCAGAGGCCGTACGTGCCCGCGTCGAGCCGCTCCAGGGCGTGCTCGCTCTGCTCCAGCATCTCCCGGGCGTTCGCCGCCAGCGCCAGCTCGTGCTCGCGCGTGATGTTCTTGGTGCCGGTGTCGGCCTGGTCGTCCCCGGCGCCGTCGCCGGAGTCCCGCATCAGACCGGTCAGCTCCTCCTGGGAGTGGACGAGCTCGCTGCGCAGCCGCAGCACCTCCGCCTGGAGGCCGCTGCGGGCCTCGGCGACCTCCTCCGGCGTCCACGGGTCCTCGCCGGGACGCACCGCGAGCTCACCGGCGCGCGCGGGGGGTACCGCGGCCCCGTCCCCGACGGTCGTGACGCCACCCGCGGTCTTCTTCGCTGCCACCGTCCTGGCTCCTGTCTGCTTCTTCGCGGCGGGCGCCTTCCTGGCGGCCGCCTTCCTCGCCACGGCCTTCCTGGCCGGCGTCCTCGGGGCGGAGGCCGCACCGGCCTCCTCCGCGACGGCGTCCTCCGGGGCCGCGTCCCCGGCGGCCGCCGTCCGGGCGGCGGCCTTTCCGGCGGGCGCCTTCTTCGCGGCCGCCTTCCCGGCCGGGGCCGTCTTCTTCGCGACCGTCCTCTTGGCCGCCGTCTTCTTCGCGGCCGTCTTCTTCGCGGCCGCGACCGGCTTCCCGTCGACCGCCGACTTCTTGCCGGACACGTCCTTGGCGCCCTCGGCCGAACCGGTGGAACCGGCGACCGAGGTCTTCTTCGCGGCGGTCTTCTTCGCCACCATGTCGCGGCCCCTTCACATTTTGTGATCTTGCTCGCGAATCGTGCTGGGACGATAAATCGGCCCAAGGCCCGCGGCAACGGGGCACGCCGCCGTTCCCACCCGCCCCCGCTCCCCTCGGGGCGGGCCTGCCTCCGTTGTGCCCAGCTCCCCGCCCGGTTATCCGTCCCTCCACTCCCCCACATGGCCCCACACGAAGTCGGACACGGCCCGTGTGGCCATTCGGGTCACGCGAAAACCGGTCTGCCGCCGCCCCCGGCGGCCCGTACACTGGCGGAAGCGAAAGGCTTGGATGGGGACGAGTAGCGTCGCAAGCAGCCATGAGCGACCCGGGGACGGTGAGAGCCCGGGGGCGAGCCCGATGTGAAGCATCACCCCGGAGCCGTCGGAAGAAAGCCGCACGACAGCGCGGCGACTAGACCCGGCAGCGCGACCCCAATGAGGGGGCTCAGGGCGTCCGCCCGGGGCCAAGGAGGGTGGTACCGCGGGAGCAGTGCTCTCGTCCCTCCGGACGGAACGAGGAACATCCGCCGGAGGAAGATCGATGTCTTCGCAGTACCGCCAGGTACCCGCCCAGGTAGACCTGTCCGCGCTCGAGCACGCCGTGCTCGACTTCTGGCGCGACAACAAGGTCTTCGCCAAGACCCTGGAGCAGTCCGAGGGACGCCCCGAGTGGGTGTTCTACGAGGGCCCGCCGACCGCCAACGGCATGCCCGGCGCCCACCACATCGAGGCCCGCGTCTTCAAGGACGTGTTCCCCCGCTTCCGGACCATGCGCGGCTACCACGTCGCCCGCAAGGCCGGCTGGGACTGCCACGGCCTGCCCGTCGAGCTCGCCGTCGAGAAGGAGCTCGGCTTCTCCGGCAAGAAGGACATCGAGGCGTACGGCATCGCCGAGTTCAACGAGAAGTGCCGCGAGTCCGTGACCCGGCACACCGACGCCTTCGCCGAGCTCACGACCCGCATGGGCTACTGGGTCGACCTCGACGACGCGTACCGGACCATGGACCCCTCGTACATCGAGTCGGTCTGGTGGTCCCTCAAGCAGATCTTCGACAAGGACCTCCTGGTCCAGGACCACCGCGTCGCCCCCTGGTGCCCCCGCTGCGGCACCGGCCTCTCCGACCACGAGCTGGCGCAGGGCTACGAGACGGTCGTCGACCCCTCCGTGTACGTGCGCTTCCCGCTCACGTCCGGCCCGCTCGCGGGCAAGGCGGCGCTCCTCGTCTGGACGACGACCCCCTGGACCCTGGTGTCCAACACGGCCGTCGCCGCCCACCCCGAGGTGACCTACGTGGTCGCCACCGACGGCGACGAGCGCGTCGTCGTCGCCCAGCCGCTGGTCGAGAAGGCGCTCGGCGAGGGCTGGGTCACCACGGGCGAGTCCTTCACGGGCGCGGAGATGGAGCGCTGGACGTACCAGCGCCCCTTCGAGCTCGTCGACTTCCCGGCCGAGGCGCACTACGTCGTCAACGCCGAGTACGTCACCACCGAGGACGGCACGGGTCTGGTCCACCAGTCCCCCGCCTTCGGTGAGGACGACCTCAAGGTCTGCAAGGCGTACGGCCTGCCGGTCGTGAACCCGGTCCGCCCCGACGGCACCTTCGAGGAGGACGTGCCGCTGGTCGGCGGCGTCTTCTTCAAGAAGGCCGACGAGGCGCTCACCGCCGACCTGGACGCGCGCGGCCTGCTCTTCCGGCACATCGCGTACGAGCACAGCTACCCGCACTGCTGGCGCTGCCACACGGCCCTGCTCTACTACGCGCAGCCGTCCTGGTACATCCGTACGACCGCGGTCAAGGACCGCATGCTCGCGGAGAACGAGCGGACCAACTGGTTCCCGGAGTCCGTCAAGCATGGCCGCTTCGGCGACTGGCTGACGAACAACGTCGACTGGGCGCTCTCCCGCAACCGCTACTGGGGCACCCCGCTGCCGATCTGGCGCTGCGAGGACGACCACCTGACCTGCGTGGGCTCCCGCGCGGAGCTCACCGAGCTGACGGGCACCGACCAGTCGGAGCTCGACCCGCACCGCCCGTTCATCGACGCGGTCACCTTCCCGTGCCCCACGTGCGCGAAGACCGCCACCCGCGTGCCGGAGGTCATCGACGCCTGGTACGACTCGGGTTCGATGCCGTTCGCGCAGTACGGCTACCCGTACCAGAACAAGGAACTGTTCGAGTCCCGCTACCCGGCGCAGTTCATCAGCGAGGCCATCGACCAGACCCGCGGCTGGTTCTACACGCTGATGGCCGTCGGCACCCTCGTCTTCGACAAGTCGTCCTACGAGAACGTGGTCTGCCTGGGCCACATCCTCGCCGAGGACGGCCGCAAGATGTCCAAGCACCTGGGCAACATCCTCCAGCCGATCCCGCTCATGGACCAGCACGGCGCCGACGCCGTCCGCTGGTTCATGGCGGCCGGCGGCTCGCCGTGGGCGGCTCGCCGCGTCGGCCACGGCACCATCCAGGAGGTCGTGCGCAAGACCCTCCTCACGTACTGGAACACGGTCGCCTTCCAGGCGCTGTACGCCCGTACGTCCGGCTGGGCGCCGTCCGCGGCCGACCCGGCGCCGGCCGACCGCACGGTCCTCGACCGCTGGCTGCTGTCCGAGCTGAACACGCTGGTCGCCGAGACGACCGAGGCGATGGAGACGTACGACACCCAGCGCACCGGCAAGCTCATCTCGGCCTTCGTCGACGACCTCTCCAACTGGTACGTGCGCCGCTCCCGCCGCCGCTTCTGGCAGGGCGACGCCTCCGCGCTGCGCACGCTCCACGACGTCGTCGAGACGGTCACCCGCCTGATGGCCCCGCTGACCCCGTTCATCACCGAGCGGGTCTGGCAGGACCTCGTCGTGCCGGTGACGCCGGACGCCCCGGAGTCCGTCCACCTCTCCACCTGGCCCGAGGCGGACGCCTCGCTGATCGACGGCACCCTCTCCGAGCAGATGCTCCTGGTGCGCCGCCTGGTCGAGCTGGGCCGGGCGACGCGGGCCGAGTCGGGCGTGAAGACCCGTCAGCCGCTGTCCCGTGCGCTGGTCGCGGCGACGGGCTTCGCGGCCCTGTCGCCGGAGCTCCGGGCGCAGATCACGGAGGAGCTGAACGTCTCCTCCCTCGCCTCCCTGTCGGAGGTGGGCGGTTCGCTCGTCGACACCACCGCGAAGGCGAACTTCCGGGCCCTGGGCAAGCGCTTCGGCAAGGGCGTCCAGGACGTGGCGAAGGCGGTGGCGGCGGCCGACGCCGCGGCCCTCTCGCTGGCCCTCCGCTCGGGCGAGGCGACCCTCTCGGTGAACGGCGAGGAGATCACCGTCACCCCCGAGGAGATCATCATCACGGAGACCCCCCGTGAGGGCTGGTCGGTCGCCTCCGACGCGGGTGCCACGGTCGCCCTGGACCTGGAGATCACCCCGGAGCTCCGGCGCGCGGGCCTGGCCCGTGACGCGATCCGCCTGATCCAGGAGGCCCGCAAGAACAGCGGCCTGGACGTGGCGGACCGCATCGCGCTGCGGTGGACGTCCACGTCCCCGGAGACGACGGACGCGCTGACGGCGCACGCGGAGCTGATCGCGGACGAGGTGCTGTCCACGGACTACGCGGAGGGCGGGGCCGACGACACGTACGGCACGCCGTTCGAAGACGAGACCCTCCCTCTCACCTTCCGCCTCCGCAAGGCGTAACCCCCTCCCGAAGGGCCCGGCACCGACCCCGGGCGCCGGGCCCTTCGCCCTACCCACCCCGTCGTGGTCGCCGCCCCACCGCGTTGTGGTCGTCGCCCACCCCCGTTGTGGGCAGGCGTTCCGCCGGGGCGGTACCCACCCTCACGGACGGCTCCCACCCCGTTGTGGGCATGCGTTCCGCCAGGGCGGAACGGGTGGGCACAACGGAACGGCGCCCCGTGCCGGGCCTAGGCTTCCGCGCCCTGACCCGCACCAGATGCGCGCCGTCGCTGGTGGTGCGGGTCCAGGCACAGGGAGCGGAGGCGCCGCGAAGGGCGCCGTCCCGTGTGCCCACCCGTCCCGCCCAGCGGGACGATTGCCCACACGGGCAGCGGGCGAAGGGCACACGCAACGGTGGGCGCGGGCACACGCGGAGGCGCGGGCACACGCGACGGTGGGCGCGGGCACACGCGGGGGCGCAGGCACGCGGCGGGGCCAGCGCACCGCCCGGGGCAGGCCAGGCCCGCACGGGCCCGGGCCGCGGACCACACGTCGGGGCAACGCCCAGCGCGGGCGCGGACCACACGTCGGGGCGTCACCCAGCGCGGGCGCGGGGCCGGGGCGCTGCCCCGGGTGGCGGGGGTACGCCGAAGGGCCGGTTCCCCAGGGGGAACCGGCCCTTCAAGGCCTGCCGACGGCTACGTGCTCAGCACGCGTGCGACCGCCGCCTCAGTTGTCGTCCTCGTCGATCAGGAAGCCCCGCATCGGCGCCGGCGCCTGCTGCATCGGCTGCGGTGCCTGCGGCCGGACCGGAGCCATCGGCTGGGTCATCGCCGGGGACATCTGCTGCTGGCCGCCGTAGGACGGGGCGCCACCCATGGACGGCGCACCACCCATCGCGCCGTTGCCGCCGTAGGACGGCGCGCTCGCGCCCGCCGAGGCCATGGACGGGGCCGGCGGCAGGGAGGCCGCGGCCGGGGTGCGCGGCGGGGCCAGCGAGTCGTCCGCCTGGGTCTCCAGCTGACGCAGCTGGGACTCCAGGTAGGACTTCAGACGCGTGCGGTACTCGCGCTCGAAGCCGCGCAGGTCCTCGACCTTGCGCTCCAGCGTGGCGCGGGCGGACTCCAGGGAGCCCATCGCGACGCGGTGCTTCTCCTGCGCGTCCCGCTCAAGAGCGTCGGCCTTGGCGCGGGCGTCCCGCTCCAGGCCCTCGGCGCGGGAACGCGCCTCGCCGACGATCTTGTTGGCCTCGGAGCGCGCCTCGGCGATCGCCTGGTCGGCGGTCTGCTGGGCGAGCGAGAGGACACGCGCGGCACTGTCGCCACCGGGGCCCTGCTGCGGCTGCTGCTGCATCTGCGGCTGCATCTGCTGCTGCGGGTGACCCATGGGGCCGCCCTGCATCGGGCCGGGACCCATCGGGCCGCCCTGCATGGGGCCACCCTGCATCGGGCCGGGGCCCATGGGCCCGCCCTGCATGGGGCCGCCCTGCATGGGGCCGGGGGGAAGCGCGGGGGCACCGGACGGAAGCTGCGGCGGACCCATCTGCGGCTGCTGCTGCTGGGCCGGCGGTCCGGATATGGCGGCGGGCACGGGCGCGCCGGGACCGACGGGACGATCCTGCGGCTCCGGGGGCTTGCGCATGCCCTGCTGCTGCTGGTTCTGCGCGGCGGCACGCGTCGCGGCGGCCAGCTTGGCGCGCAGGTCCTCGTTCTCGCGGAGCAGGCGGGTCAGTTCGGCTTCGACCTCGTCGAGGAAGGCATCGACCTCGTCCTCGTCATAGCCTTCTCGAAGGCGGACGGTCGTGAACTGCTTGTTCCGCACGTCCTCGGGGGTCAGCGGCATCTCTTCTTCACCTCTACGTAGTCGTCGGCAGTCGGCAAGACCGTATCGTCCACTTGTTCCTCCACCATCACCTCGCGAAGCTGCTCACGATGGAGATCAGGATGTAGACGATGATCATCAGAACGAAGAAGGACAGGTCGAGTGCCACGCCCCCGAGACGCAGCGGCGGGATGAGTCGCCGCAGAAGCTTGAGCGGTGGATCGGTGACAGTGTAGGTGGCCTCAAGGACGACCACCATCGCCTTACCGGGTTGCCATGAACGGGCGAACTGGAAGACGTAGTCCATGACAAGCCGGACGATCAGGAGGACGAGGAAGCACATCAGCACGATGTAGACCACCTGTAGTGCGACGCCCATCCCGCGTTTCCCTCTCCCCTGGCTTTCGTGCTCTCGCTTGTCCGGTCGCCTCGCGACCGGTCCGTCCGGTTCTCGTGTTCTCAGCTCTGGTTGAAGAATCCGCCCTCTGCGATCCGGGCCTTGTCCTCCGCCGTGACATCGACGTTAGCAGGCGACAACAGGAACACCTTCTGCGTCACGCGCTCAATGCTGCCATGGAGCCCGAAGACGAGTCCGGCGGCAAAGTCGACAAGTCGCTTCGCGTCCGTGTCGTCCATCTCCGTGAGGTTCATGATCACCGGGGTGCCCTCACGGAAGTGTTCCCCGATGGTACGGGCCTCGTTGTAGGTCCGCGGGTGCAGCGTGGTGATGCGGTACGGCTCCCGCTCGGACACGACCTTGGGCATGATCACCGGTGCGTTCTTCTCCAGGCTCGGGCGTTCGGGTGTGATGGATGCCACGGGGGCAATTCGGGCCGGACGTCCGCTTTCGGCGAGTACCGGGACAGAATGAGCGATCGGTTCCCGCTGGGCCGGCGGCTGCACCACGCGTACCGGCTCCTCGCGTTCCACCTGTCGCGGGGGGGTGTGGCGCCGGTCGCGCTCGGGTTCCGGCTCCAGCTCGGGTTCGAAGTCGTCGTCGGGGTCGAAGCCCCGGCCGTCGTACCCATCGTCCTCCACGAGGCCGAGGTAGACCGCCATCTTGCGCATCGCGCCGGCCATGCTCTGAGTCCTCCGCTCTGTGGTGGATCGGCCTTGTCACCAAGCTCCGGCGATCCACGAGCCACCCCGCCGTTCTGCGGAATGACCATATTTTCTGCTGTGGTCCGACTTGCTTCGCGACGTTACCCGAGCTTCGGGCGCACACCGAGTACCGCCGTACCGACGCGTACGTGTGTCGCCCCGGCCGCGACGGCCTCCTCGAGGTCCGCACTCATCCCTGCTGACACCATGTTCGCAGCCGGACGGGTCGCGCGCAGGGCAGTCGACAAATCCATCAGCCGGTCGAAGGCGGCGCGTTGCCGTCCGGCGTACTCCCCGGCGAGCGGGGCGACGGTCATCAGTCCGTCGATCCGCAGTCCGGGCGCGGCGTCCACGGCCGCGGCCAACTCCTCGATCCCGTCCGGTGCCACGCCGCCGCGGTCGCCCCGCTCGCCGGACTCGGCGTCGAGCGCGACCTGGATCAGACAGCCGAGCTCGCGGCCCTCCTTCTCCGCGGCCGCGGAGAGGGCGGAAACGAGCTTCAAGCGGTCGACGGACTGCACCACACCGGCATAACCCACCACAGATCTGACCTTGTTGGTCTGCAACTGGCCCACGAAGTGCCAGGTCAGGTCGAGGTCGGCGCAGGCGGCCGCCTTGGGGGCGGCGTCCTGGTCCCGGTTCTCGGCGACGTGCCGCACCCCGAGCTCGTGCAGGAGTCTGACGTCGCTCGCGGGGTAGGTCTTGGTGACCACGATCAGGGTCACCTCCTCCCGCTCGCGCCCGGCGGCGGCGCACGCGGCGGCGATGCGCTCCTCCACCCGGGCCAGGTTCGCGGCGAGTTCCGACTTGCGGTCCGTCATCAGCTCTTTCCTGCCAACCAGACATATCCCGCGAGTCGCCCCGTGGTGCGATCCCGGCGGTACGAGTAGTGGTCGCGCGATTCCAGGGTGCAGACCCCGGCGTCCACGATGTCCCGGACCCCGAGCCGCTCCAACTGCGCGCGCACTCCGGCGGCGACGTCGACGGCGGGGGTGCCCCAGGAGGTCTCGGCGTGCGCGGCCGGTTCGACGGCCGCGACCTCGGCGCGCATCGCCTCCGGCACCTCGTAGCACCGGCCGCAGACGGCGGGGCCGGTGCGGGCGGTGATCCGGGCGGGGTCGGCGCCGAGCTTCACCATCGCGCCGACGGCGGCGGGGACGACTCCGGCGATCATGCCGGGCCGTCCCGCGTGGGCGGCCGAGGCGACTCCGGCGACGGGGTCGGCGAGGAGGACGGGGACGCAGTCCGCGGTGAGGACGGCGAGGGCGAGTCCGGGCCGGGCGGTGACGATCGCGTCGACGGACGGGATCTCCCCGTCCCCCCACGGTCCGTCGACCTCGGCGACACCGGCACCGTGGACCTGGTTCATCCAGACCACCCGCGCCGGGTCGAGCCCGAGGGACCCGGCGGCCGCCGCCCGGTTGGCGAGGACGGCCGCGGGATCGTCCCCGACCGCTCCGCCGAGGTTGAGCTCCTCGTACGGAACGGCGCTCACTCCGCCCCACCGGTCGGTGAAGGCGAAGTGCGCGCCGTTCGCGTCGAAGCGCTGTCCTATCACTTCAGGAAGTCCGGGACGTCCAGCTCCTCGGCCTGGCTGTCCGCGTACGGACGGGCCGGCGGGACGACCGGCTGGGCGGGCGTCAGCGGGGCCTCGTTGACGGCCGGGGCGGGCTCGACCGGGAGGGAGACCGGCTCCTCGCGCGGGGCGACGGTGCCGATGCCGCCCAGCGGGCGGGCGCTCTCGGTGACGCGGGGCGCCGGGGCCGGCTCCTCGCGCTTGGCCGAGACCGAGCCGATGATGTTGTCCCGGCGGGCCGGCGGCTGGCCGCCGTCGAAGCCGGCCGCGATGACGGTGACCCGGACCTCGTCGCCGAGGGCGTCGTCGATGACGGCGCCGAAGATGATGTTGGCCTCGGGGTGGGCCGCCTCGCTGACCAGCTGCGCGGCCTCGTTGATCTCGAAGAGACCGAGGTCGCTGCCGCCGGAGATGGAGAGCAGCACGCCGCGGGCGCCGTCGATCGAGGCCTCCAGGAGCGGCGAGGAGATCGCCATCTCGGCCGCCGCGACCGCGCGGTCGTCGCCGCGGGCGGAGCCGATGCCCATGAGCGCCGAACCGGCCTCGGACATGACCGACTTGACGTCGGCGAAGTCGAGGTTGATCAGACCCGGGGTGGTGATGAGGTCGGTGATGCCCTGGACACCGCTCAGGAGGACCTGGTCGGCCGACTTGAAGGCGTCGAGCACGGAGACCTGGCGGTCCGAGATCGACAGCAGTCGGTCGTTCGGGATGACGATGAGGGTGTCGACCTCTTCGCGGAGCTCGGCGATGCCGTCCTCCGCCTGGTTGGCGCGACGCCGGCCCTCGAAGGTGAACGGCCGGGTGACCACACCGATCGTGAGGGCGCCGAGCGAGCGCGCGATGTTGGCGACGACGGGCGCGCCGCCGGTGCCGGTGCCGCCGCCTTCTCCGGCGGTGACGAAGACCATGTCGGCCCCCTTGAGGACCTCCTCGATCTCCTCACGGTGGTCCTCTGCCGCCTTGCGACCGACGGCCGGGTTGGCCCCGGCCCCGAGGCCGCGGGTGAGTTCACGGCCGACGTCGAGCTTGACGTCGGCGTCGCTCATCAACAGCGCTTGCGCGTCGGTGTTGATCGCGATGAACTCGACGCCCTTGAGACCGACCTCGATCATTCGGTTGATGGCATTGACACCACCGCCGCCGACACCGATGACCTTGATGACTGCGAGGTAGTTCTGCGGTGCTGCCACGTCGAAGGCCTCTCGCCTCGAGTTACGTGTCGTCGCTGCGCGGTTGGTCGCGCCGCTCCGACGGATGCCGATTGGGACGGTCCGAAACGCCGACCCAAACCCTAACGTTGAAGTTTAGGGTTACCAGTGTCTCTGTTCGCTGGACTCTTCCGAACAGGACACTAAGTCGACAAGTGGCGCACGTTCAACGAACACGCCGAACCTCCCGTTTTTCTTTTCACCCTATGTGATCACCCGTAGCGCTGGCCAACCAGGGTGCTGGCCAGCGGAGATGCCCGTCAACTTCCGGACGAGGCGGGGGCCGTGGGGGCACTTACGTCGAAGTGCCCCGCTTTGGGGGTGGCCTTCATGAGGGCGGTGAGCACCCGGGCCTTGACCGGCCCGTGCTCACCACTGCCCCAGAAGACCGTTCGGCCCCGGGTCAGCTCCAGAGTGACGGAGTCGTACGAGGTGATGCGCACGACACGAGTGTCCCGGGCGATTTCCGCCGGGAGTTCACCCCTGACGCGCACCGCCTCCTGGAGCAGGCGGTCCGCGCCGAAGCGGCGGAGGCTCGGCGAGGAGGCGCTGTCGAGCACCAGCAGGGGGACGCCGCGGGGCGCGGTGTCGACGGTGGCGAACCGCAGCCCCGTCGCGTCCACTTCGGTGAACTTTCCGCCCTTTTCGACAAGGAGAACGGGCTTCCGTTCCGTCACTTTCAGCCCGATTCCGTGCGGCCATGACCGCACGACGTCGATCGACTCGATCCGCGGCAGCCTCTGCCGCAGCCGGGCCTCGATCGCGTCGGTGTCGACGGTGACGAGCGGGGCGCCCATCGGGACGGCGGCGACGGCCTCGACCTCGGTCGGCGTCAGCACCCGGGTGCCGGAAGTCTTCACACGTTCCACACGGAACCAGGTCGAGCCGTAGAGCGCCCAGACCCCGCCGGCCACGAGCGCGACGAGGCCGAGCGTCACGAGGAGCACCCGTGGGGCGGGCACCCGGAACCGAGGGTTCCGGGTGCCGGAGCCGGACGACCGCTCCGACGACCCCTTCGGCTTTCTGGTACCGCTCTTCTCCGCGGTCGTCGGTCCGGCTGTCACCTGGCGTCTCCCTAGTCCCCCGCTACGCCTGCCGGCGGGCGGCGATCGCCTCGTACACCATGCCGACGAGCAGGTCGTCGGCGTCCCGGCGGCCGAACTCGGCGGCGGAGCGGGACATCTCGTACAGCCGGTGCGGATCGGCCAGTACGGGCAGGACGTTGCCCTGCACCCACTGCGGCGTCAGCTCCGCGTCGTCGACGAGGAGTCCGCCGCCGGCCTTCACCACCGGCTGGGCGTTGAGCCGCTGTTCGCCGTTGCCGATGGGCAGCGGGACATACGCGGCGGGCAGCCCGACGGCGGAGAGCTCGGCGACGGTCATGGCGCCCGCGCGGCAGAGCATCATGTCGGCGGCGGCGTACGCGAGATCCATGCGGTCCACGTACGGTACCGGCACGTACGGCGGCATACCGGGCATGTTGTCGACACGCGGCATCTCGTTCTTCGGGCCGACCGCGTGCAGGATCTGGATGCCGGAGCGCTGGAGCACCGGGGCGATCTGCTGGATCACCTCGTTGAGCCGCCGGGCGCCCTGGGAGCCGCCCGAGACGAGCAGGGTCGGCAGGTTCGGGTCCAGGCCGAAGGCGGCGCGCGCCTCGGGCCGCACCCGCGCCCGGTCGAGGGTCGCGATCGTGTACCGCAGCGGGATGCCGATGTACCGGGCGTTGCGGAGCTTGCTGTCCGGGGTGGCGACGGCGACCCCGGCCGCGTACCGCGAACCGATCTTGTTGGCCAGGCCGGGCCGCGCGTTGGCCTCGTGGACCACGATGGGCACCCCGAGGCGCTTGGCCGCGAGATAGCCGGGCAGGGCCACGTAACCGCCGAAGCCGACCACGCAGTCCGCCTTGGTGCGCTCCAGGACCTGCTCGGCCGCCTTGATCGTGCCGCGCAGCCGTCCGGGGACGGTGATCAGCTCGGGGGTGGGCTTGCGGGGCAGCGGTACGGCGGGGATGAGCGCCAACTCGTAGCCCCGCTCGGGCACGAGCCGGGTCTCCAGACCCTTCTCCGTGCCGAGCGCCGTGATCCCCACGCTGGGGTCCTGCCTGCGCAGGGCGTCCGCGAGGGCCAGCGCGGGCTCGATGTGGCCGGCGGTCCCCCCGCCGGCGAGTACGACATGCACCGAAATTCACCGCTCTCCGGACGGGCGCTTCTTGACGCGCCGTCGCATCGACTTCCATCTCTTCCCGGCCCGCTTGCCCCAGCCGGGGCGGCGCATGGCCAGGGCCGCTTTCGCGGCGGGTTCCTGTCGCGCGAAGGCGATGAGGAGCCCGACGGCGAACATGGTCGGCAGCAGGGCCGACCCTCCGTAGGAGAACAGCGGGAGCGGGACACCGGCGATCGGCAGCAGGCCGAGCACCGCACCGATGTTGATCACGGCCTGAGCCGTGATCCAGGTGGTCACACCTCCCGCGGCGAACCTCACGAAGGGGTCCTCCGTGCCTCCGGCCACGCGGATACCCGCATAGCCTAGAGCCGCGAACAGGGCGAGTACCGACAGCGTCCCCGCGAGACCCAGTTCCTCACCGGTGACCGCGAAGATGAAGTCGGTGTGCGCCTCGGGCAGTTGGCCCCATTTCTCGACGCTCGCACCGAGTCCGGAACCGAACCATCCGCCCGAGGCCAGAGCATAGATTCCGTGCGCGGCCTGCAGGCAGGGGGCTCCCTCGCCGCCGGGGTCGGTCGCGCCGATGCAGTCGAAGCGCTTCATCCGGTTCGCGCTCGTCTTGATGAGCAGCACACCGATCGCGCCTGCCACCGTGAGCACGCCGACGAAGAGCCGGGTGGGCGCGCCGGCCGTCCACAGCAGGCCGAAGAGGATGGCCGCCAGGATGATCGAGGTGCCCATGTCGCCGCCGAGCATGATCAGTCCGAGCAGCATGAAGGCGCCCGGGACCAGCGGCACCAGCATGTGCTTCCACTGGGTCAGCAGCCGCATGTCCTGCTTGCGCGCGAGCAGGTCGGCCCCCCACAGGATCAGCGCCAGTTTGCCGAACTCGCTGGGCTGGAGCTGGAAGGGGCCGCCGAGGGAGATCCAGTTCTGGTTGCCGTTGACCGCGTGCCCTATCCCGGGGATCTGTACGAGGACCATCAGGAAGACCGCGCCGACCAGGATCGGGTAGGCGAGCGCGCGGTGCAGCTTGACGGGCATCCGGGAGGCGACCAGGAGCAGTCCGGTGCCGAGGAGGGCGGCGAAGAACTGCTTCCGGAAGAAGTACGAGGGCACCAGGTCGTAGCGGAGCGCCGTGATCATCGAGGCGGAGTAGACCATCACGAGGCCGAGCGCGGTGATGAGCAGCCCCGCGCCGATGATCACGTAGTACGCCGTGAGGGGCCTGTCCCAGGCCTTGCGGAGCCGCTCGTACATCCCCCGTACGCCGCCGCCGCGCGCCCGCCGCGGGGTCGCGGGGGCCCGCCCTCCGCCGCGTGCGGCGGAGGGCCGGCGTGTCCCGGCGATCTTGCTCGGCATGGTCGCTGTCCCCTCCAGTCGTGCCCGGTCCGGCCGGACCCTCCCGCTGGTCGGGTCAGGCGTCCCCGGTGGCGGCGAGGGCGCGGACGGCGTCCGCGAAGGCCTCGCCCCGCTTGTTGTAGTTGGTGAACATGTCCATCGAGGCGCAGGCCGGGGCGAGCAGGACCGTGTCCCCGGGGCGGGCGAGCCGGGCCGCCTCGCGGACCGCCTCGGACATCGCCCCAGTGTCGGTCCGGTCGAGGTCCACCACCGGGACCTCCGGGGCGTGTCGCGCCAGGGCTTCGCGGATCAGGGCGCGGTCGGCGCCGATCAGGACGGCTCCGCGCAGGTGCTTCGCCGACCTCTGGACGAGCTCGTCGAAGGTCGCGCCCTTGGCGAGGCCGCCGGCGATCCAGACGATCGGGTCGTAGGCGGCCAACGAGGCCTCGGCGGCGTGGGTGTTGGTGGCCTTGGAGTCGTCGACGTACGTGACTCCCTGGATCTCCTCGACCAGTTCGATGCGGTGCGGGTCGGGGCGGAAGGCCTTGAGGCCGTCCCGTACGGCCTTCGCCTCGACGCCGAAGGCGCGCGCGAGGGCGGCGGCGGCGAGGGCGTTGGCGATGTTGTGCGGGGCCGGGGGCTGGACGTCGGCGACCTCGGCCAGCTCCTGGGCGTTCTTCTGCCGGTTCTCGACGAAGGCCCGGTCGACGAGGATGCCCTCGACGACGCCGAGCTGGGAGGGGCCGGGGGTGCCGAGGGTGAAGCCGATGGCGCGGCAGCCCTCCTCGACGTCGGCCTCGCGCACCAGGTCCTCGGTGGCCTTGTCCGCGACGTTGTAGACGCAGGCGACCCGGTTGCCCTCGTAGATCCGGCCCTTGTCGGCGGCGTACGCCTCCATGGTGCCGTGCCAGTCGAGGTGGTCGGGCGCCAGGTTGAGTACGGCGGCCGAGTGGGCGCGGACGGACGGCGCCCAGTGCAGCTGGTAGCTGGAGAGCTCGACGGCGAGCACGTCGTACTCCTCCTCGCCGAGGACGGCGTCGAGGAGCGAGACGCCGATGTTCCCGACGGCGGCGGTCCGCAGTCCGGCCGCCTCCAGGATCGAGGCGAGCATCCGCACGGTCGTGGTCTTGCCGTTGGTGCCGGTGACCGCGAGCCAGGGGGCGGCGTCCGGGCCGCGGAGCCGCCAGGCCAGCTCGACGTCGCCCCAGACCTCCACGCCCGCCTCGGCGGCCGCCGCGAAGAGAGGCTTGTCGGGCCTCCAGCCGGGGGTGGTGACGATCAGCTCGGTGCCGGTCGGCAGGGTCGCCCCGTCGCCGAGGCGGACGGTGATGCCCTCCGCCTCCAGTGCGGCGGCCTGCGCCCGGGAGCGCTCGTCGTCGCCGTCGTTGACGACGGTCACGAGCGCGCCGCGGGCGTGCAGGACGCGGGCGGCCGGGATTCCGGAGACGCCGAGCCCCGCGACGGTGACGTGCTTGCCGTTCCAGTCGAGCTGTTCTGTCACTTGTCCGCTGCCCATCCCGCGTAGAAGAGGCCCAGGCCCACGATCACGCACATGCCCTGGATGATCCAGAACCGGACGACGACCAGGACCTCGGACCACCCCTTGAGTTCGAAGTGGTGCTGGAGGGGTGCCATCCGGAAGACGCGCTTGCCGGTCATCTTGAACGAGCCGACCTGGATGACCACGGACATCGTGATCAGGACGAACAGGCCGCCGAGCAGGGCCAGCAGGAGCTCCGTACGGGAGCAGATGGCGAGACCGGCGAGGGCGCCGCCGAGGGCGAGCGAGCCGGTGTCACCCATGAAGATCTTGGCGGGCGAGGTGTTCCACCACAGGAAGCCGAAGCAGGCGCCCATCAGCGCGGAGGCCACGACCGCGAGGTCGAGCGGGTCGCGGACCTCGAAGCAGGCGTTGGGGTTCGTCAGCGTCACCGCGTTGGCACAGGACTCCTGGAACTGCCAGAGCCCGATGAAGGTGTACGCGCCGAAGACCATCACCGAGGCGCCGGTGGCCAGACCGTCCAGACCGTCCGTCAGGTTCACGCCGTTGGACATGGCCAGGATCATGAAGAGCGCCCAGACCACGAAGAGCACCGGGCCGATGGCCCAGCCGAAGTCCGTGATGAAGGAGAGCTTCGTGGACGCCGGGGTGAGCCCGCGCAGGTCCGCGAACTGCAGCGAGAGCACGGCGAAGGCGATGCCGACGATCAGCTGGCCGGCCATCTTCGCCTTGGCCCGCAGCCCCAGCGAACGCTGCTTGACGATCTTGATGTAGTCGTCGAGGAAGCCGACGAGGCCCATGCCCGCCATGAGGAACAGCACCAGGACGCCCGAGTACGTCGGGTCCTCACCGGTGATGACCTTGGCCAGCGCGTACGCGATGAGCGTGGCCAGGATGAAGGAGATGCCGCCCATGGTGGGCGTGCCCTTCTTCCCGGCGTGACCGCGCGGGCCGTCGTCCCGGATGAACTGCCCGTACCCCTTGCGCGCAAGGAGCTTGATCAGCAGCGGCGTGCCGATCAGGGTCAGGAAGAGCCCGATGGCCCCCGCGAAGAGGATCTGCCTCATCGGCCGGTGACCTCGCCCTCGGTGTCGAGGAGCGCCAGCGCGACCTTTTCGAGACCGACCGACCTGGAAGCCTTCACAAGGACGACATCCCCCGGGCGCAGCTCACTGCGCAACAGGTCGACAGCCGCCTGCGCGTCGGACACGTGCACCGACTCCTCACCCCACGAACCCTCGTTATATGCGCCCAGTTGCAGCCAGGACGCTTCCCTGTCCCCGACCGCCACGAGCTTGCTGACGTTGAGCCGGACGGCGAGCCGTCCGACCGCGTCGTGCTCGACGAGCGATGCGTCACCGAGCTCGGCCATCTTGCCGAGCACCGCCCACGTACGAGCCCCTCGGGCCTGTGCGGCCCTGCCCATGGCCGCGAGCGCGCGCAGGGCGGCTCGCATGGACTCGGGGTTCGCGTTGTAGGCGTCGTTGACGATCGTCACGCCGTCCGGACGCTCGGTGACCTCCATGCGCCAGCGCGAAAGGGTGCCCGCCTCGGAGAGCGCGGTGGCGATCTCTTCGACAGGCATGCCCAGCTCGTGCGCGACGGCGGCCGCTGCGAGCGCGTTCGACACGTGGTGCTCACCGTACAGGCGCAAGGTCACGTCACTGCACCCGGTGGGTGTGTGAAGCCTGAAAGAAGGCTGTCCGTTCTCTGTGAGGTGGACGTTCTCGGCCCGTACGGCCGCTTCGTCCGCTTCGCCGAACAGGGTCACGCGGGCCTTGGTGCGGCTCGCCATCGCACGGACGAGGGGGTCGTCGGCGTTGAGGACCGCGATTCCGCCGTCCTCGGCGGACGGCAGGGCCTCGACGAGCTCGCCCTTCGCCACGGCGATCTGCTCCCGGCCGCCGAACTCGCCGATGTGGGCGGTGCCCACGTTGAGGACGAGGCCGATGCGGGGCGGGGTGAGGCCGGTGAGGTAGCGGATGTGTCCGATGCCGCGGGCGCCCATCTCCAGGACCAGGTGCCGGGTCTCGTCGCTCGCGCGGAGCGCCGTGAGCGGCAGGCCGATCTCGTTGTTGAGCGAACCGGGCGTCCACACGGTGGGCGCGTGCCGTTCGAGGACCTGGGCGATCAGATCCTTGGTGGAGGTCTTGCCGGCCGAGCCGGTGAGGGCGACGACATCGGTGCCGAGCCGTTCCACGACCGCGCGGGCGAGGGCCCCCAGCGCGGTCTGGACGTCGTCGACGACGAGGGCGGGGACGCCGACGGGGCGGGCGGCGAGCACGGCCACCGCTCCCGCCGCGACGGCGCGCTCCGCGTAGTCGTGGCCGTCGACGTGCTCACCGGCGAAGGCCGCGAAGAGGCTGCCGGCCCGCACCTCGCGGGAGTCGATGACGACGGGGCCGGTGATCCGGGCGGCCGGATCCGGTATGTCGTGCGCCTGCCCGCCGACGATTTCGGCGATCTCGGCGAGGGAGAGGGCGATCACTGCTTCATCCCTGACTGTTCTCGTGACGGTGTGCGTCCTGCTGGTTCTGCTGGCTGAGAATCGCCTCGCGCAGGACCTGACGGTCGTCGAAGGGGCGTACGACCCCGGCGATCTCCTGGCCCTGCTCGTGGCCCTTGCCGGCGACCAGGACGGTGTCGCCGGGCCGCGCGCGGGCGACGGCCGCGGCGATCGCCGCGGCCCGGTCGGGCTCGACCAGGACGTCGCCGCGCTCCCCCGCCGGCACCTCGGCGGCACCGGCGAGCAGGGCGCTGAGGATCACCAGGGGGTCCTCGGAGCGGGGGTTGTCGGAGGTCAGGACGGCGGTGTCGGCGAGCCGGGCGGCGGCTGCGCCCATCGGGCCGCGCTTGGTGGTGTCCCGGTCGCCTCCGCAGCCGATGACCACGTGCAGCCGGCCCTCGGTGACCTCGCGCAGGGAGCGCAGGACCGATTCGACGGCGTCCGTCTTGTGCGCGTAGTCGACGACCGCGAGGTACGGCTGGCCGGCGTCGACCCGCTCCAGGCGGCCCGGGACGCCGGGAACGGCGGCGACGCCCTCGGCGGCGGCCTTGGGGTCCAGGCCGGCGGCGGCGAGGGTGGCGATCGCGGCGAGGGTGTTGGCGACGTTGAACGGGCCGGGCAGCGGGGCGGTGGCGGGGATCCGCGCGCCCTCGGGGCCGACGGCGGTGAACGTCGAGTCGTGGGAGCCGAGGACGAGGTCCTCGGCGCGCCAGTCGGCCTCGGCGCGGCCCTCGGCGGAGAAGGTGACGACCGGGACGGTCGCCTCCGCGGCGAGCCTGCGGCCGTACGCGTCGTCGAGGTTCACCACGCCCAGGCGGCTGCGCTGGGGCGTGAACAGCCCGGCCTTGGCCTGGAAGTAGTCCTCCATGTCGGAGTGGAACTCCATGTGCTCCGGGCTGAGGTTGTTGAAGACGGCGACGTCGAAGACGCAGCCGTCGACCCGGCCGAGCACGAGGGCGTGGCTGGACACCTCCATGGCGACGGCCTCGACGCCCCGCTCGCGCATGACGGCGAAGAGCGCCTGGAGGTCGGTGGCCTCGGGGGTGGTGCGCTCGGACTTGATGCGTTCGTCGCCGATCCGCATCTCGACGGTGCCGACGAGGCCGGTCCGCCGTCCGGAGCCGCGCAGGCCCTCCCGTCGCCCACCACCACCCTTGGCCGACAGCGCTGCGCGCAGGCCCCCCTCTACGAGGTACGCCGTGGTGGTCTTGCCGGAGGTGCCGGTGATGCCGATCTGGAGGAGGTCCTCGCCGGGCCGGCCGTAGATCGCGGCCGCGAGTTCGCCCATCCGGCCGCGCGGGTTCTCCACGGCGAGGACCGGGAGGCCGGTCGCGGCGGCGCGCTCGGCGCCCGCCGGGTCGGTGAGGATCGCGACGGCGCCGAGTCCGGCGGCCTGGGCGACGAAGTCGGCTCCGTGGGTGCGGGCGCCGGGCAGGGCCGCGTACAGGTCCCCGGGGCGCACGGCCCGCGAGTCGTGCGTGATCCCCGAGATCTCGGCGGTCCCGGAGACATCGGCCCCGAGCTGCGCGGCCAGGTCGCCCAGGGGTGTCGGGCGGGCCTGTTCCGGCCGGGGTGGGGTGTTTCGGTACTGATCAGCGTGTGGCACGGCGGTGAGCGTACCGGGCGCACCCTGTGCGGGGCCAAAAGAGCCCGGGGCCTCGCCGGAGTTCGATTTCCGGTTCCCGGAATGGGGGGTGATCGTTGTCACTGGTGCTCCCGGAGTGTCACGGGGTGGGTTCGAAGGTGACCGGCAGTCGAGCGGGGTCGCTGCCCGTTGGCGCGACGTGGAGGGTCTTGAGGGCGAACTCCATGACCTTCTTGTAGATGGGTCCGCAGATCTGGCCACCGAAGTAGCTGCCCTTGGTCGGGTTCTGGATGGCGCAGTAGACGGTGATCTGCGGGTCGTCGGCGGGGGCGAACCCGGCGAAGGAGGCGGTGTAGCCCTTGTAGCGGCCGAGCTCGGGGTCGACGCGGTTGGCGGTGCCGGTCTTGCCCGCGACGCGGTAGCCGGGGATGGCGGCCTTGTTGCCGGTGCCCTCCCGGTCCTTGACGACGGACTCCAGCATCTGCGCGAGGGTCCTGGCGGTCTTCTCGCTGATCACCCGGGACTCCTTGGGCGCGGGGGCCGCGGCGAAGCGCCCGTCGGGCCCCTTGGTGCCGCGCACGAGGGTCGGCTCGATCCGTACGCCTCCGTTGGCGATGGTCGAGTACACGGAGGCGGCCTGCATCGCGCTGACGGAGAGGCCCTGCCCGAAGGGGATCGTGTACTGCTGCGAGGTGGACCAGTTCTGGGGCTTGGCGAGGATGCCGGGTGTCTCACCGGGGAAGTCCAGGCCGGTGGGGCTGCCGATGCCGAACTTGCGCAGGTAGGCGTGGAGGACCCGGTTGGCCTCCGCCTGGGTGTCGCCGAGCCGGCCGGTGGCGAGGATGGTGCCGATGTTGCTGGACTTGGCGAGGACGCCGTTGAGGGTCAGGTACCAGGTGATGTGGTCGATGTCGTCCTGGAAGAGCCGGTCGCCGCGGTGGAGCCGGTTGGGGACCGTGACGTGCGTGTCCGGGGCCGCCTTGCCCTCTTCCAGGACGGCGGCCATGGACATGACCTTGCTGGTGGAGCCGGGCTCGTAGGCGTCCTGGAGGGCGGCGTTGCCCATGGCGGCGGCGTTGGCGGCCGAGAGGTCGTTGGGGTCGAAGCCGGGGGCGTTGGCCATGGCGAGGACCTCGCCGGTCCTCGTGTTCTGCACGACGACGTAGCCGCGGTCGGCCCTGGACTTCTTCACCTGCTCGGTGATGGCCTGCTGGGCGGCCCACTGGATGTCCCGGTCGATGGTCAGCTCGATGTCGGAGCCGGGGACGGCGGGGGTGCCCTGGGAGCCCGCGGTGGGCACCTGGCGTCCGCCGGACTGGGTGAAGCGGATCTTGCCGTCCTTGCCGGCGAGCTCCGGGTCGAGCATGGACTCCACGCCGCCGGCGCCCTTGCCCTCGGCGTTGACGTAGCCCAGTATCCCGGCGGCGAGCTCGCCGTTCGGGTACACGCGCTTGGTGCTGGGCTCGCTGAGGATGCCGCCGAGGAGGTTGACCCCGTTGCCGCCGACGGCCTGGGCCTTCTGCCCGTAGACCCGCTTGAGGTCCTTGATCTGGTTCCAGACCTGCGGGGTCTGCTTGCGGGCGAGCAGGGTGTAGCGGGACTTCGGGGTGCGGAGCTTCTTCGCCAGCTCGGCGGGCTCCTTGCCGAGGATCGGGGCGAGGAGCGCGGCCGCCTGCTCGGGGGCGTCGGTGGTCTTCGACTCCTCGCGGGTGAAGAGCTTGGGGTCCGCGGTGATGTCGTACGCGTCGACGCTCGCGGCGAGCGCGATGCCGTTGCGGTCGGTGATCTCGCCGCGCTCCGCGGAGAGCGTGTACTCCTGGAAGCGGTACTTGTCGGCCTTGGCCGCGTACGCACTGGCGTCGACCGCCTGGACCTGGAGCAGCCGGACCACGAAGACCAGCATGACGAGGGTCAGGCCCAGGGAGATCAGACGCAGCCGGGGCCGGGGGCTGCCGAGCCGGATGGTGCGGGACTGCCGGGCCGGGGGCCGCCTCCCCGCCGGGCGGGGGGCGGGCCGGGACGGGCGGGCTCCGGACGCACGGGCTCCGGCGGAGGCGGGCCGGGGGCGCGCGGGCCGGGCGGGTCCGGGGACGCGGCGGCGCGGGGGCTCCTTGGGGGGCACTGCGGTCACCTGCCGGGTCGTGTCGGTACGGGTTCCTGGACGGGGTCCTGCACGGTCTGACGCGCGTCCGGCCCCGGCTCCGTCCGTGTCCGGCCGGTGCCGGTGGGGCCCGGGAGGGCGGGGCCGGCGCCGGTGGGCAGGGTGTCGGCCGGACTCGTGCCGGTGTCCGCCGTCGCTCCCGCGGTGCCGGCCGGGCCGGCGCCGGTGGGCAGGGTGTCGGCCGGACTCGTGCCGGTGTCCGCCGTCGCTCCCGCGATGCCGGCCGGGCCGTCGAACGTACGGGGGCCCGTCGAGGTGCCGGTCCGGGTGGCGGGCGTGGTCGCGGACGTCGCCGGCGGCTTCTGGACGGGCGGCTTCGGCTTGGGCCTCGGGGGTGGCTTCGGCGCTTCCGCGACCGAGGGCTCGCCCAGGACCTTGCCCTCCGGGGCGAGGAAGGCGGGGCTGCCGCCGGGGACCATGCCGAGCTCGCGGGCCCGCCGCTCCAGGGCGTCGGGGGCCGCGTAGTCGTCGACGTCCCGCTGGAGCGCCTGCTCCTCGTCGGTGAGCTCGGTGGTCTTGTCCTTGAGCTCGTTCAGCTTGAAGGAGCCCTGGTTGAGGGCCGAGTTCAGCAGGAGCAGGGTGATCAGCCCGCCGCCGAGGAGGACGAAGACGAGCAGGACGAAGGGGGTGCGGGCGGCCGAGCTGGGCCCGGACGGCATGAGCCGTCCGAGTCGCGCGGCCCGCCCTTTGAGGGGCCCCTTCGCCGTGCTCACAGGACGTCTTCCCGGATGCGCTCGACGCCCCGGAGCCGGGCCGGGGCGGCGCGCCGGTTCTCGGCGACCTCCTCCTCGGTGGGCAGTTCGGCGCCTCGGGTGAGCAGCTTCAGGCGGGGCTGGTACTTCTCGGGGACGACCGGAAGGCCGGGCGGGGCGGTGGTCGCCGCGCCGGCCGCGAAGACGCCCTTGACGATCCGGTCCTCCAGGGACTGGTACGAGAGGACGACGACCCGGCCGCCGACGGCGAGGGCCTTCACGGCCGCCGGGATGGCCTTCTCGACGCTGTCGAGCTCGCGGTTGACCTCGATGCGCAGGGCCTGGAAGGTGCGCTTGGCCGGGTTGCCGCCGGTGCGCTTGGCGGCCTGGGGCAGGGCGTCGCGGATGAGGTCGACGAGCCGGGCGCTGTCGGTGAAGGGCTCCTTGGCGCGCTCGCGCACGATCGCGGAGACGATCCGCTTGGCCTGCTTCTCCTCGCCGTACGCGCGCAGGATCCGGACCAGCTCGCCCGGCGGGTAGGTGTTGAGGACCTCGGCGGCGCTGATGCCGGTCGTCTGGTCCATGCGCATGTCGAGCGGGGCGTCCTGGGCGTAGGCGAAGCCGCGGTCGGCCTCGTCCAGCTGCATGGAGGAGACGCCGAGGTCGAAGAGGACGCCGTCCACCGCGGGGATGCCGAGCCGGTCGAGGACCTCGGGCAGCTCGTCGTACACGGCGTGGACGAGAGTGGCCCGGTCCCCGTACGGGGCGAGCCGCTCGGCGGAGAGCCGCAGGGCCTCCTTGTCGCGGTCGAGGGCGATGAGCCGCGCCTCGGGGAACTGTTCGAGCAGGGCCTCGCTGTGGCCGCCGAGCCCCAGGGTGCAGTCGACGACGACCGCGCCGGGGCGCTGCAGGGCGGGGGCCAACATGTCCAGGCACCGCTGGAGCATCACCGGGACGTGTCGGTCGTTGCTCAAAGCGCCCTCTCAGATCCGGCGCGGAGGCACGTACCGCGGGATGGGGCCGAGCCGGAGGTACCGCCGCACACACGGGGGAGAAACCGCGGAAAATCGCTCGTTGTCTCCGTGAACTCCGCGTCACTTTAGTCCACGGGACCCGCCGGTCAATCAACCGACTGGCGCGCCGCGTGACCCGGAGAGCGCCATCTGTGGTTTAGCTCACAACAGGGCTCATTGTCGCTCTTTGCCCGTCCTCACAGCGGGCCGGAAAGGGGCGTGACCATTACCGTCGGAACCATGTCGACCTCCGCGCACCCCTCCGCCGACGCCATACGCACCGGCGCCACGGTCACCGACCGTCTCGTCGAGGCCAACGGACGCTACGCCGCCGACTTCGCCGACCCGGGAACGGACGCGCGGCCCGTGCTGCGCGTCGCCGTCGTCGCCTGCATGGACGCCCGTCTCGACCTGCACGCGGCCCTCGGTCTCGAACTCGGCGACTGCCACACCATCCGCAACGCCGGCGGCGTGGTCACCGACGACGTGATCCGCTCCCTCACCATCAGCCAGCGGGCCCTGGGCACCCGCAGCGTGATGCTGGTGCACCACACGAACTGCGGCCTCGAATCGCTGACCGAGGACTTCCGGCACGAGCTGGAGGACGAGGTCGGCCAGCGCCCCGCCTGGGCGGTCGAGGCCTTCCGCGACGTCGACCAGGACGTCCGGCAGTCGATGCAGCGGGTCCGGACCTCCCCGTTCCTGCTCCACTCCGACGACGTCAGGGGCTTCGTCTTCGACGTGACCACGGGTCTCCTGCGCGAGATCGACCCGGCGTAACCCGTCAAACCCTGGCATTTCCCTCGCACTTGTCCGTACGCAAGTGACAGGCCCGGCCACGGCAACAACAATGCTCGGACGACAGTTCCGAAAGGCCGAGGAGGGCCGGGGTGACGACCTATGACGATCGAGCGAGCCTCGCTGATCTGACCACCACTGTGGAGCGAGTCCGCCGGTCGGTGGAGAGTGTGATCGAGGGCAAGCCCGAGGTCGTACGGCTTTCGCTGACCGTGCTGCTCGCCGAGGGGCACCTCCTCATCGAGGATGTGCCCGGCGTCGGCAAAACCATGCTGGCCAAGACACTGGCCCGGTCCATCGACTGCTCGGTGCGCCGGATCCAGTTCACTCCCGACCTGCTGCCCTCGGACGTCACCGGCGTCTCGATCTTCGACCAGCAGCGCCGGGACTTCGAGTTCAAGCCCGGCGCGATCTTCGCCCAGATCGTGATCGGCGACGAGATCAACCGCGCCTCGCCGAAGACCCAGTCCGCGCTCCTGGAGTCCATGGAGGAGCGGCAGGTCACGGTCGACGGCCAGACGTACGAGCTGCCCAGCCCGTTCATGGTCGTCGCCACCCAGAACCCCGTCGAGATGGAGGGCACCTACCCGCTGCCCGAGGCCCAGCGCGACCGGTTCATGGCCCGGGTCTCCATCGGCTACCCGAGCCCCGAGGCCGAGCTCCAGATGCTCGACGTGCACGGCTCGGTCTCCCCGCTGGACGACCTCCAGCCGGTCGCCCACGCCCACGACATCCTCAAGCTGATCGAAGCGGTGCGCGGGGTCCACGTCGCCGACGCCGTCCGCCGGTACGCGGTCGACATCGTCGCCGCCACCCGCACCCACACCGACCTGCGGCTCGGCGCCTCCCCCCGCGCCACGCTCCACCTGCTGCGGGCCGCCAAGGCCTCCGCGGCGCTCAGCGGCCGCGAGTACGTCCTGCCCGACGACCTGCAGGCCCTCGCCGCGCCGGTCCTCGCACACCGGCTGCTGCCGACGGCGCAGGCCCAGCTGAACCGCCGCACCGCCGAGCAGGTCGTCCAGGAGATCCTGCAGCGCACCCCCGTCCCGTCCGCGGCCCCGCCCACCGGACCGCTCTACGGCCAGCAGCAGCCCGGCGCCCGGCGGCTGTGATGAGTGGCGCCGCCGTGCCGGACGGACAGCGGGGCGACGAGGACGACCGGGGCGGGCTGCGGGCCGCCCTGGGCGGTCTCACCACCCGCGGCCGTTCGTTCCTCGCCGCGGGGGTGGCGGCCGCCGCCTGCGCGTACGTCCTCGGCCAGGCCGACCTGCTGCGCGTCGGGCTGCTGCTCGCCGCCCTCCCGCTGATCTGCGTCCTCGTGCTGCACCGGACCCGCTACCGGGTCGCCGCGTCCCGCCGGCTCACCCCCCAGCGGGTGGAGACCGGCACCGAGGCACGGGTCCAGCTGCGGATGGAGAACGTCTCCAAGCTGCCCACCGGCCTCCTGATGCTCCAGGACCACGTGCCGTACATGCTGGGACCCCGCCCCCGCTTCGTCCTCGACCGGGTCGAGGCCGGCGGGCGGCGCGAGGTGTCCTACCGGGTCCGCTCCGACCTGCGCGGCCGCTTCCCGCTGGGCCCCCTCCAGCTGCGGCTCAACGACCCCTTCGGAATGTGCGAGCTGACCCGCTCGTTCAGCGCGTACGACACCCTCACCGTCGTGCCCAGGACCGAGGCCCTCCCGCCGGTGAAGCTCTTCGGCGAGGCCTCGGGGTACGGGGACGGCCAGTCGCGCTCCCTCGCGCTCGCCGGCGACGACGACGTCATCCCGCGCACCTACCGCCACGGCGACGACCTGCGGCGGGTCCACTGGCGCTCCACCGCCCGCTACGGCGAGCTGATGGTCCGCCGCGAGGAGCTGCCCCAGCGCGCCCGCTGCACCGTCCTCCTCGACACCCGCCGGATCGCCTTCCAGGGCGCGGGCCCCGACTCGGCGTTCGAATGGGCCGTCTCCGGCACCGCCTCCGCCCTCGTCCACATGCTGGAGCGCGGCTACGCGGTCCGGCTGCTCACCGACACCGGCAGCGCCATCCCCGGCGAGGGGTCCGAGGGCTTCGCCGGCTCGGCGCAGGACTCGGCCGAGGCGGCCGGTCTGATGATGGACACCCTCGCGGTCGTCGACCACTCCGAGGGGGCCGGGCTCTCCCGCGCCTCCGACGTGCTGCGCGGCGGCGGCGACGGGCTGCTCATCGCCTTCCTCGGCGACCTCGACGAGGAGCAGGCCGCCCTCACCGCCCGGATGCGCGGGCGGAGCGGCGCGGCCGTCGCCTTCGTCCTGGACTCCGGCACCTGGCTCACCGGCGGCGCGGTCGCCGGAGCCGTCGAGGACCGGGTGCGGCAGCTGCGGGAGGCGGGCTGGACGGCCCTCGCCGTACCGCCCGGCGCCTCGCTCGCCGACCTGTGGCAGCAGGCCGCCGGTCTCCGCGCGGACACCGCCGCCGACACGTACGGAGGATGGTCATGAGCGGCCGCACACGGCTGACGCTCGCTTCGTGGGCCGCCACCCTGATGGCGGCCGGGGCGCTGCTCCCCCTGGTGAAGCCGGCGACCTGGATCTTCACGGCCGCCTTCGTCCTCGCCCTGGTGAGCGGGGTGGGCACGCTGGCCCGGCGGGTGCCGCTGGCCCGGCCGCTGACCCTCCTGGCCCAGATCCTCGCCGCGCTCCTCGCGCTGACCCTGTTCTTCGCCCGCGAGCAGGCCTTCCTGTGGCTCGTCCCGGGACCCGAGGCGGTCACGCACGCGGTCGAACTGTTCGGGGCGGGCGCCGACGACGTCGGGCGGTACGCGATCCCCGCGCCCGACACCGAGGGCATCCGGCTCATGCTGGTCAGCGGCGTCGTCGCGATCGGGCTCCTGGTGGACGCCCTCGCGGTCACCTTCCGCAAGGCGGCCCCGGCCGGCCTGCCGCTGCTCGCCCTGTACTCGGTGGCCGCCGGGCTCTCCGGCGGCGGTGCGGGCTGGCTCTGGTTCCTCCTCGCGGCCTCCGGCTATCTGCTGCTCCTCCTCGCCGAGGGCCGTGACCGGCTCTCCCAGTGGGGGCGGGTCTTCGGCGGCGCCCAGCGCTCCGGCCGGCCCGGCTCCTCCGTCGCCGGCGGCGGCCCCGCCTTCGCGCCGGCCCGCACCGGCCGCCGGATCGGCGCCGTCGCCATGGGCGTCGCGCTGGTCGTGCCGTTCGCGCTGCCGGGCTTCTCCGGCGGGCTCTTCGGCGGGAACGGCGAGGGCGGCGGGGGCGCCGGCAAGGGCGGCACGATCTCGGCCGTGAACCCGCTGGTGTCCCTCCAGAACAATCTGCGCCAGCCCGAGGACCGGGAGGTCCTCCGCTACCGGACCAACGCCCGTGACACGAGCGGCCTCTACCTGCGGCTCGTCGCGCTCGACCAGTTCGACGGCACCTCGTGGAAGTCCTCGGTCCGCCCGATCGAGGACGTGCCCAAGCAGCTGCCCTGGCCGGACGGCCTCTCCCAGAGCGTCAAGATCACCGAGATCACCAGCAACTTCGTCGCCTCCGAGGCGTACGAGCAGAAGTGGCTGCCCATGCCGTACCCGGCCGGCCGGGTCGACATCGAAGGACGCTGGCGGTACGAGCCCGCCGGCCGGATGCTCGTCGGCGACGACAAGCAGACCACCAAGGGCGCCCGCTACCAGGTCTCCAGCCTGGACGTGCAGCCGACGGGCGGTCAGCTCGCCGTCTCCGGGCCCGCCCCGGAGAAGCTGCGCCGCGAGTACACCAAGGTCCCCGCGTCACTCCCGGCCGACGTGCGGGCCACGGCCCTGACCGTCACCAAGGGCGCGCGCAACGACTACGAGCGGGCGGTGAAGCTCCAGGACTGGTTCGCCCGGGACGGCGGCTTCCGCTACGACGTCGACGTCGAGTCCGGCACCGGCGTGCAGGCGATCTCCCGCTTCCTGAAGGACAAGGAGGGCTTCTGCGTCCACTTCTCCTTCTCCATGGCGGCGATGGCCCGCTCGCTCGGCATCCCGGCCCGCGTGGCCGTGGGCTTCATGCCGGGCACGACCCAGACCGACGGATCGGTCTCGGTCGGCATCCGGGACGCCCACGCCTGGCCCGAGCTGTACTTCGAGGGTGCCGGGTGGACACGGTTCGAGCCGACCCCCTCGCGGGGCTCCACCCCCTCCTACACCCGGGAGAACACCCCCTCGGGCACGGCCACCGGGCCCGCCCAGCCGCAGCAGAGCGCCTCGGCGCAGCCGTCCGCCGCGCCGAGCGCCTCGGAGAGCTGCACCCCGCAGATGCGCAGGCTCGGCGACTGCGGCCCGGACGCGGCGGTGGCCGGGGCGTCCTCGGACGGCTCGGGCCCGGACGTGACGACGGTGCTCCTGCTGTCGCTCGCGGCCCTGCTGGTCCTCTCCCTCCCCTTCCTCCCCCTGCTCTGGCGGACCCGGGTACGGGCCGGGCGGCTCGGCTCGACCGGCGCCCGCGGCCCGGAGGAGACGGCGGCGCGGACCCTCGCGGTCTGGGAGGAGATCAACGACACGGCCTGGGACCACGGGGTCGAGCCGGACGACTCGCTGACGCCGAGGAAGGCCGCGGCGCGGATCGTCCGCCTGGGCGAGCTGCGGGGCGAGTCCGCCGACGCGGTGCACCGGGTGGCACGGGCGGTCGAGGAGGTCCTGTACGCGCCCCGGCCGCAGCCGGTGGCGGGCCTGGCCGAGGAGGCGGGGCGGGTCCGCGCGGGGTTCCACGCGGGCGCCGACCGCCGCACGCGGCTCCGCGCGCTCCTGGCCCCGCGCTCGGCCGTCCGCGTCCGCTGGACGGCGTCGGCGCGGTGGGCGTCCACGTCGGCGGAATGGTCGGAGCGGCGCCGCACCCTGACGACCCGCCTCCGCCGCGCCCCTCGCGAAGCGAACTGACGGCACGCCGTCCGCTGCGGCCCCACACCGCACCGGACGGCCACCCACGGTGGGCGTCGCCCACCCCCGTTGTGGGCGTGTGTTCCGCCGGGGCGGTACCCACCGCGTTGTGGGCAATCGTTCCGCAGGGCGGAACGGGTGGGCACAACGGACGGCGCCCCGTGCCGGGCCTAGGCTTCCGCGCCCGGACCCGCACCGGATGTGCGCCGTCACTGGGGTGCGGGTCCAGGCACAGGGAGCGGAGGCGCCGCACAGGGCGCCGTCCCGTGTGCCCACCCGTCCTGCCCAGCGGGACGATTGCCCACACGGGCAGCGGGCGACGGCCCCACACGGCGGTGGGCGACGGCCCCACACGGCAGCGGGCGACGGCCCCACACAGGGGCGCCGCCCCGACCGGACGCGGGCACGCCCCGACCGCATCGAGCCCCGCAGAGGGCGCGCCCTAAGGCGCGGGCTCTGCGGGGCTCGGTGGCGTTACGGAGGTGCGGGGCTACCGCTCAGGGGCCGTCAGTGGCCGCCACCCTGCTGCTCGTCGCGGCGGCGCTGCCACCGCTCCTCGATCCGGTTCATCATGGAGCGTCGCTGCCGGGTCTGACGGCCACCGGCCGCCATCCCACCCCTGGCCTGCTGCTCACCCGGCTTGGGCGCCTTGCGCCATCCGGTGACCGCCAGGACCGCGCAGCCCAGCATGACGAGGAAACCCACCACGCTGATCCAGATCTGCTGTGCGACCATTCCGGCCATGAGGAGCGCGATACCCACCAGGAAGCCGGCGACTGCCTGGTAAACCCGTCGCCGGGTGTACGTACGCAGTCCGCTTCCCTCGAGCGCTGTCGCGAACTTGGGATCTTCGGCGTACAGCGCTCGCTCCATCTGCTCGAGCATTCGCTGCTCGTGCTCCGAGAGCGGCACGGAGTCCTCCTAGTCGTCGGTCGCGGGGGCGACCGGTTTGCGGCCCTTTCAGGATAGGCAGGGAATCGCCCCCGTGAAACCCGCCCTCAATGCCGAAAAGCCAATCCGGGCCGCCATGCGGATCGGTTGCTGAGGCGTTGATTCCCCAGCCCCTTGTCCGTCATGCCGGATGGTGTCCCCCGATCATACGGGGCGGAGCCCTTCATCGGGCGGGCTGTGGCGTACTCCATGGCACGCCGCGGCCCGCACCGCCGATCGGGTGGCCGTCCTGATCAGGCCCGCTTCTCGCCGAGAACGTGCAGCTGGGTGGCGATGGCGTGGAAGGCGGAGAGCTCGGCGGCGGCGGCCTCCAGCTTCAGCAGGGCCTCGGCGGCGCCGGGTTCGGTGTCGACGAGGACGCCGGGGACGAGGTCGGCGAAGACCCGGACCCCGTGCACGGCGCCGACCGCGAGTCCGGCCCCGTCGGCCAGCTCGGTGAGCTGCTCGGCGGTGAAGCGCCGGGGCACGGGGTCGCCGGTGCCCCAGCGGCCCGCCGGGTCGTCGAGCGCGTGCCGGGCCTCGGTGAAGTGGCCGGCGAGCGCACGGGCCAGGACGGCGCCGCCGACCCCGGCGGCGAGCAGGCTGAGGCTGCCGCCGGCGCGGAGCGCGGCGACGGCGTTGCGCACGCCCTCGGCGGGGTCGTCGACGTACTCCAGGACGCCGTGGCAGAGCACGGTGTCGTACTCCTCGCGTCCGACCACGTCGAAGAGGCCGCGGATGTCGCCCTGGACTCCGGTGACCAGGTCGGCGACGCCGGCCTCGGCGGCCCGGCGCTCCAGCGCGAAGAGCGCGTTGGGGCTGGGGTCGACGACGGTGACCCGGTGGCCGAGGCGGGCCACCGGCACCGCGAAGTTGCCCGAGCCGCCGCCCGTGTCGAGGACGTCGAGGCCGTCCTTCCCGGTGGCCTCGACCCGGCGGTCCAGAGCGTCTTTGAGGACGTCCCAGACGACGGCGGTACGCAGGGAGGCGCGCGACGGGCGCGACGACGTCTCTCGACCGAAGACAGGGGAAGGGTCCGGCACGGCTGTTGACTCCTCGGTGACGGGTACGGACGCTCCCCACCCTATGGCCTCGCTCCCGGCTTTCGGATCATCCTCCGGACTCGTCGGTACCGCTCTGGCGGGGCAGGACGGGCGGGAGGGCGAGCAGCCGCTCGACGAGGCGCAGGAAGTGCGCGGCGTCCCTGAGCAGGTCGTCGGCCTCGCGCCGGGTGGCGGCTCCGCTGATGCCGGCCTCGGCGCGGGCTCTGCGCGGGGCCCCGGCGGCGAAGAGGGCGCTCCACTCGGTCAGCTCGGGGGCGAGGTCGGTCAGGAGCTCCCAGGTGCTCCTTATCCGCTGCCGGTGGCGGGGCCGGGTGTCGGGTCTGGCACGGGCGGCGAGCACGGCGGCCGCGGCGCGCAGGGCGGCGAGGTGGGCGGTGGCGTACCGCTCGTGGGGGCGGTCGAGGACGGCGGCCTCGGCGAGTCCGGCGCGGGACTTGGCGAGGAGGTCGAGGGCGGCGGGCGGGGCCGCGGAGCGGCGCGGGACGGGGTGGATGTCGGACCCGGGGCCCGGCTCCCCGGGGGTGGGACGGCGGCGGGGCGTGGCTGCTGCGGATGGGCGGGCCATGACGAGCCTCCTGTCGTCGCGTGACGGCGCTGCGGCCGTATGTGTTCATCGTGCCGCGCCCCACTGACAATCGCTCTGACCTGGTGTTCTTTCTCAGTGATGGTGGCGAGTGGAGCCTCTCCTGAGCTGGAGCTCGCCATGATCACTGAGCGATTCGCGGTGTCGCCATCTCAGTGATCATGGCGCTTCTGGGGTTCCGCCAGCGGGCCCGATCGATCTGGACCACGTAGAAGAACCTGTCGAGGGGATCGCCCTTGACTTGGCGCCGAGGGTCCAGACCGAGGCGAGCTCGCAGGTGCGCCTTGAACTTCCACTTCTGGAGGCCGAGGCTGCGGAGGTAGCCCACGTCCACGTGGATCGGCACGAGCTCGGATGCAAGGGTCACGACTTCCGGGTGGGTCATGATGTGGGCGGGCAGCTCCCAGGGACGAAACCACTCGGGCAGGCCCAGCTTCTCGCGACGATGTCGCCAAAGATCTTCAAATTTCGGCTCACGGCCTGGTAGGTGGACCCATCCTCCGATGATCCAGCGGGCATCTCTGATGCAGCGGGCCATGATGTGGCTTCCGTGGGTCCTCTGGAGCCGGCGAAGGCTCTGCTGCGCTCGCCCGATCTCGGGGACTGGTGATATGTCCCAAGGTTTCGGCGTCTGCCAGACGTGGTGGCGGTGACACACGATGTCGGGCAGGGCCAAGTGCGCTCGGACTTCGGTTGTGATGCCGCGACGAAGGGTGCAAGGGCGGCAGATGACCGCGTTGGGCGAGTGAGCTTGGCGCATCCACACGGTGGGAACGTCCGCGGGCAGCGCTGACGCCTCTCGGGTCGACCAGGAGAGTGCGGGCAGTGCTCTCTGCAGCCGCTCGGCGGGGATCCCGGACATGACGGCGAGTCGTGCGACGGCCGGCTGGTTGAGGGTGGCTTCCCAGGGCAGCGTGGTGCTGCTCGCTCCGGCTCTGTGGGGCACTCCGATGTATCTCCAGAGGGCTGTGTGCGGGATGCGGTTGGCCTGGGCGAGGCGAGCTACGTAGGAGGGCAGGGACTCGCCTCCCCAGGGGCGGACGGGGATGCACAGGCTCCGCGCGACGGTCAAGGCTTCGGGGGCGTGCTGGACGCGGCTCATCCGGCGCGTCGTTGCGCGGTGCGGGCTCGGCGCGAACGGGCGCTGAGCGGTGCGCTTGTCTCGGCTGCGGTGTCGAGGGGGATCTCCGCCAGCAGCTGTTTGGTGATCTTCTCGGTGCCGGAGGTCATGGCCCGTAGGGCTGCGGCCCTGATCAGGTGCGCGAGGCTGCCGATCATGCCGGAGGTCCGCTGATAGAGGAAGTCCGCGTGGGCTGCCAGCAGGCCGGGGGTGTGCCGGTGGAGCCGTAGGGACTGTTCCATGGTGGCCAGCAGGGCGAGCCATTCCTGACGCTGGGCGGCGGTGGCGATGGTGAAGGCTTCGGCGTGGATGCTGACGAAACGTCCGGCGATCTGCTTGCCGCGGGTGCCGGCGAACAGTCCGGCGGACTCCACGTCGATGCCTGTGTAGACGAACGTGGCCGCGATCCGCTCGGAGAGGTATTTGAGCTGGTCGGATACCTCGGCGCCGGATCTGGTGGTGAGCGAGATGTTATGGATCTCGTCGACCAGGACCAGTTCGCAGCGCAGTTCGGCCAGGACCTCGCAGACCGCATTGGTGATCTCGGTCTGGTTCATGCGCTGCAAGAGGGGGATGCCGAGGAACCGAGCGAACTCGACCGCGAGCATCTTCGGGGTGGCGGCCGGGGGAACGGTCACGTAGGCGACGGGCAGCCGGGGCCCGCTGTCGGCGGGAAGTCGGCGGCGGACATGCTGTTCGTGGGCTTTGCCGAGCTGGGTGATCGCGGTCGTCTTGCCTGTGCCGGGCTCGCCGGAGACGATCAGGCCGCGGCGGGCGGAGACCTGGCGGCGGTTGAGGAGGGTCAGCTCCCGACCGGTGCGGATCACTTCCATCATGGTCGGGGTCTTCGCGACGAACAGCTGGGTGTGGTGCTCAGCCCGGGCCTCGTCGTAGAGCTCGCGCTCGATGTCGCTGAGGGCCAGCAGTGCAGAACGGTCCAACGGGGGCGTGCTGACCGGAGCGTATTGGACGAAGCGACTCCATCCCTCCTTCGTGGTCAGGGGGAACTCGCGGTCGGCCGTCTCGGTGGCGGTCACCGGTAGTCCTCCTCGCTGAAGGGGTCGAAGACGCCGAACGGGATGACCTTGGCCAGCTCCGTCGGAGCGGTCTCGTCCTGGTCGTCGCCGCTGTCGTCCGTGTCGAGTTCCGAGGCCGTCCGCAGCGGAATCGCCTCAGGCGCGTTCCTCGTCCCCGCCCTGGGCGGCGGAATCTTGCGGGGCTCCGCCTGTCGTTCTGCCCGTCGCAGCAGCGCGTCCAGGGCCCTGGCGATGGCAGTCTGGTCGTCGCCGTCCTGGCCGCGTTCGACGGCCTGGCGCCGGGCCTGACGCCAAAGTGCGTCGGAGAACGGGCGGGCGACGAGAGGTAGCAGGGTCCACTCAGCAGTGATCCAGCCGCCTTGGCGGTGGTTGCGTACGAAGATGTGGCTGAGGTCGTGGGGGTCGTAGTGGACCTCCCACTTGCCGCGCTGGACCGCGACACCGGAGGACTGCCTTCGGTAGGCAGCCAGCTCAGACGCGTCGTATGTGCGGTTGGCGATACGGATGCCGTACTCGTTGATCACTCGCCAGGTCACCGGCAGCAGCTCGATGTAGTCGGACGCACCGAGCGGTATCGGCAGATAGCCGCTGGCGGCGACCTGGAGCGCGTATGCGTCGTTGGGTGACAGGGACCGGCCGGGCAGGAAGGGGTGTACCAGCCCGTCGTGCGGACGCATCTGCCACCCGGCGATGACCCATTCCTGGAGCAGGTCGTCGAGTTCGGCAAGACTGAAGGCCGCTTTGCGAGCCGGGTCGACGCCGCGCCGGCTGACGTCCCGTCCGGTGTAGCTGGCGACATACTGGCAGAACAGGGTGTTGATCGAGGAGAACGTCCGCTCGACGACGCCCTTGTCGGTCGGGGTTCCAGGGTGGGCGAGCTGAACGGAGATACCCAGACGCTGGCAGGCGGCGGTGAACGTCTGCGACAAGTAGACAGTGCCGTGATCGGTGACGATGGTCTCCGGGACAATCACCGGTTTCGCAGCAGCGTGCTCGAACCGAGCGTCGATCTCCATCAGCCGGGCGTGTGGAAGCCGGGACGCCGACGCGGCAAGGGTCTGGGGCCAGGTCGGCCGCATAGGCTCGGGCACCAGCATCTTCGCCAGCAGCAGGGCGGCGTCCACCGCCTTCGTGCTCTCCGGCCGCAGGACTGCCGCGCAGATCGTCCGCGTGGCGATGTCGACCGCGATGGTCAGCTCCGGCCGGCGAACTGTTCCGTCGTCGAGGACGGCCAGCAGATCAAGCTTGGTGGTGTCGATCTGTATCTGTTCGCCCGGACGGCTCGCCATAGTCAGGGTGAACGGACCAGTCGGCCGGTTGGCGTTCTGCCGCCGGGTGGTGGCCGCGGCGAAGGTGTGTCGCCCCACGGACAGCTGGTCGACCAGGCGATAAAGGGACGTCCGGGATGGCATCGGGACCGCTCCGGGCCCATGCTCGTCGTCCAGGATCTGCCCGACTCGCCGCATCAGGCGCGATCGGGTGCCCGTCGATACGTCGGTTTCCTCTCCGATTGCTCGGACGATCGCATCGATCACCCGCTGGTCGGCTCGTCCGGTCGGAGACGACGGGCGCATCGCCCGACGGTCCACCAGACCGAGCAGGCCTTGTGCCCGGTAGCGGGCCCGCATCCGTTGCAGCGTCCGTCTCCCCACCGGCTGCCCAAGCACCGCCAGTTCATCGGCCTTGGTCCGTTCCCGTTCCGCCAGCGAGGTGCGGGCTGGATCGTAATCCGGGCGGGGACGGCTACCTGGGGCGGCATCGCAAGGCAATCCGTGCTCGACTTCCGTCACATGTCGTTCCCAGAACCGGGCCTCGGCCACTGCCGCAGGCGGCAACGCCTCCAGGACCCCGACCGCGGCGAACTCCTCTGGGTCCGAGGCAGAGCCGATCAGCACGAAGCCGTCCGAGGCCAGCATGTAGGGCAGCAGGACGACCTGGTCCCGCCCGTCGTCGCCGTGCAAGCGCACGGCGGTGCCCTCAATGCCGACCACCGTGTGCTCGGTCTCCTCGAACAACACCCGGTCACCGACGCGCAGCACCCCCGGCCGGGACGACAGCCCAGCCATCACGCCGCCTCCACCCTGCGGACCATGGTGTACTCGCCCAGCAGTACGGATAGATCCGCTGCCAAGCGTCCTGACCACAGCAGATGGAACAGCACTGGCAGGACCGCGATCGGATCGCCCACCCGCTCCACCCCGTCGCGCAAGGCCCTCTCTCGACCGAAGACACCCAGCAGCCGGTCCGCAACGGCGCCCACCAGATGGCGGGGATGCCTGTATCCCGCCAGCCAGCGGACGTTTGCCAGCAAGACGCCATCGGGCGCCCCGGCCAGACGAAACTCCCAACCGATCTCCCGGCAGGCCTGCTCAGTCGCGGCGAACGCCTCCGCGTCCCGCGGCCTGATCCGGTTCAGAGGCCGACAGTCCACCATCAGCCCGGTGCCGTCCGCCTTTCGCGCGAACCAGTCCGGAGCGTGAGAGCGGCGGCGCCCGCCGGATGTCCAGAACAGCCACATCGGCTGCGACGCGAACGCCGTGACCTGCTGGTCGAAGTCCAACAGCATCGCGTGATCCCGTTCTAGCCAGGACTCGTACCCGACGTGCCGGCCGAGCGTGGCCGCCCACCACAACCCCGGATAGTTGCGCTGGCCCTTCCACGACGGGAACGACCTCACCGGGCGACAGCCCTCGAACGGAACCGCCGCCGCGTCGCACAGGTCTACGCGGTGTTCACCACCGTCCCGGTCGATGTATGCCACCTCGAACCCAGCGCCCGGAGAAGGGACGCCCCCGGTCACCGATCTCAAAACCGCACCCATGCCTCCACGGTGGCGAGCTACGAACCACCTTGCTCGCCACCTTCGCCAGATTCACCGGGACGAGCGGTTCATGGTTCGCCAGTTCTCACAGGAAGACCTGGCCGCCTCGGTTCAGGTCGCCGTTCGGGGAGCCTGCTCGTTCACGCGACCCTCCCACGCCCCGACACAGTGGGCGAGGTCCTCTGAGAGGTAGACGTGAAACCGGCGTGGCGGGTCGATCACCGTGGCCATGTACACCCGTGCGTCTCCTGCATCGTGGAGCCCGTCCACGGCCTGAGCCAGGCTCTCCAGCAGACCCGGATCAGATCCTTCCGTCTCCACCAACATGTCCAGCCGGTCGCACCAGATCGCCCACAACGAGCGGGCCGAGGCCGTATTCGAAGGGACCTCCCACCGCGCGCCCGACAGCAGAGCAGCCAAGGCCGCGGGCCCGCTGACGGAGCCGTTCCGGGCCAGAGCGGACCTCAACACCTCGAACGTCAAATCGCCCCCTCTGCTTTGGCCTTGGTGCTCAGAACCCGTCGCCCCATCCGAAAGTGACGTTGTACGCGCGCTGGAGTGCGTGTCGGCCGTGGTCTCCGTCGGCGTAGGCCCATGCGAGGGCTGCGGAGAACCAGAGCAGAAAGACTCCGCCGACGATGCCCAGGGCGACCAGCTTCCCGTTCCAGCCGAGGAGGGCCAGGGCGATGGTCACGATGGCCACGCCGAGGTGGGCTCCCCGCAAGTCGAGCGACGCAGCCTTGCGTGCCTCTCTGCGGTCGGCCCGTTCTGCGGCAAAGCGCTCCTCTCGAACAGACTGCGGTTCGTTCTCGTCGAAGTTCATCTCATCCCCCCTGGCACTGACGCTACATGGACCCGGCCCGCGTCTGCAGATGAGCATCACGGGGATACGGATCAGGTACTCCGGGCCTGAGGAACATCTGGTCTCGCTCCTCTGAGGCCGCCCCCTTCGCCACTTTCGCCAACTCCAGCGGGACGCGAAGCGGACACTTCGCCAGGTTCAGTACACATCCGCCAGGTTCGCGAGGACCGGACACCTGGGGTTTTGCCTGAAGCCCAACCCGTTGGTAACTTTTGAACTGACTGGTCAGTTCAAAAAGGGGAATGGGGGGTGAGTCCGTGGGCGCGGAAACCGAGGAGCAGCCGCACGGCGCCGCCGTCGTCGCGGACGGCTTCGGACTGAAGGGCCCGCGCGGATGGGCGTTCCGGGAGGTCTCCTTCCGGGCGGAGCCCGGCGCGCTGGTGGCGATCGAGGGGCCGTCGGGCTCGGGGCGCACGTGTCTGCTGCTCGCGCTCACCGGCCGGATGAAGGCCAAGGAGGGCACCGCCGAGGTCGGGGGCCTCCCGCTGCCCCGCAGGATGGCCGCCGTGCGCCGGATCAGCGCGCTCGGCCAGGTCCCGGGCGTCAGCGAGCTCGACCCCGCCTTCACGGTCGCCGAGCACCTGCGCGAGCGGGCCCTGCTCCAGCGCCGTTTCGACGGCTCCGTACGGGCACTCCTGCGGCGCCCCGCCGAGCGTGCGGCGACCGCCCGGGCCCGGATCGAGGAGGCCGTGGCGGCCGCGGGTCTGGACCTCGACGCCCTCCCGAAGGGCGAGCGGACCTCCGTACGGGACCTGGAGCGCCTGGAGGCGCTGCGGCTCTCGATCGCCCTCGCCCTGATCGGCCGCCCCCGGCTGCTCGCCGTGGACGACACGGACCTGAAGCTCTCGGACGCCGACCGCGCCGAGGCCTGGGCGCTGCTGCGCTCCCTGGCCGCCGCCGGGACGACGGTCCTCGCCGTCTGCAGCGAGGCCCCCGAGGACGCCCTGCGCATCACGACGCTCTCCGGCACGCGCACCACCGCGGCACCGGCGGCCGAAGCACGGGCCGCGGAAGACGGCACCGCGGAAGGCCGCACCGCCGAGGAACACGGCACCGCGGAAGGCCGCACCGCCGAGCAAGACGGCACCGCGGAAGACGGCTCCGCCGAGGACCGCACCGCCGAAGTCACCGCATCCGGCGGCACGGCCGCCGACCGGACCGCCGTCGGGGAGACGGCGGCCGAGGACACCACCGACGCCACGACCGAGGAGGGGGCGGCCGATGCGCTCGCCGAAACTGGCCGCGCTTGAGCTGAAGCGCTTCGGCAGGGGAAGGCTGCCGCGCGCCGCGCTCGTCGCGATCCTGCTGCTGCCCCTGCTGTACGGCGCCCTGTACCTGTACTCGTTCTGGGACCCGTACAGCAGGCTCGACAAGATCCCCGTCGCCCTCGTCAACGAGGACCGGGGCGCCACCGCCGGCGGCAAGGAGATCAACGCCGGCGCCGACATCACCGAAGGGCTCCTGGAGAGCGAGACCTTCGAGTGGCACCGGGTGAGCGACGCGGAGGCACGCGCGGGCGTGGAGGACGGGACGTACTACCTGTCCCTGACCATGCCCGGCGACTTCAGCAGCCGCATCGCCTCCAGCTCCGGCGACTCCCCCGAGACCGGCGCGCTCCGGGTGCGGACGAACGACGCCAACAACTACATCGTCGGCCAGATCTCCCGGACGGTCTTCTCCGAGGTGCGCACCGCGGCCTCCACGAAGTCCTCGCGCACCTTCCTCGACAAGATCTTCATCTCGTTCTCCGACATCCACGACGCCACCGCGAAGGCCGCCAAGGGCGCGGCCGACCTCAAGCAGGGCGTGGACAAGGCGAAGAAGGGCTCCAAGAGCCTGTCCGAGGGCCTCACGGACGCCAAGGCGGGCAGCGGCGACCTGGCCGCCGGCCTGAAGAAGCTCGACAAGGGCGCCAAGGACCTTGAGAGCGGCTCCCGCAAGGTCGCGAACGGCACCCAGACCCTCGCCGACAAGGTCAACGGCACCGCGGACAAGGTCCGGCCGTACCTGGCGAACAACGGCAAGTCGATCCGCGACACCGCCCGGCTGGTCTCCGACTCCGCCACCGCCGTCCGCCACAACCTGGACGACCTGGTGAAGCGCGCGCCGCTGGTCCGCGGCGCCGCCCACAAGGCCGACGACGACCTCGCCCGGATCCACCGCGAGGTCTGCGTGGACGCCCCCGCCACCGTCCCGCCGCTCGACCCGAAGGTCTGCGAGAAGCTCAAGAAGGCCTCGGTCACCGCCGACGACGTGGCCACGATCGCCGACGACGTGCACGAGCTCACCAACGGCAGCACCGACGACCTGAAGACCCTGGACGCCCGTCTGGCCAAGCTGGTGAAGCAGGCCGACGAGCTGGCCGCCCGCGCTCCGCACCTCGACGAGGACGTCGAGGGCGCCATCAGGAAGATCAACGAGCTCAACACGGGCGCCAGGAAGGTCGCGGCGGGCGCGGACCGGCTGCACACCGGCATCACCGACGCGCGGGCCGGTTCGGTCAGCCTCGACACCGGTGTCGGCAAGCTCAAGAAGGGCGCGGGCGACCTGGACGGCGGCCTGTTCAAGCTGGCCGACGGCTCGGGCACCCTCGCCACCGGTCTGAAGGACGGGGTCGACCAGATCCCCGACTACGACCGGCAGGACCGCGACCGGCGCACGGAGGTCATGGCCGACCCGGTGCAGCTGGCCTCCCAGTCGCTGCACAAGGCGCCGAACTACGGCACCGGCTTCGCCCCGTACTTCATCCCGCTCTCCCTCTGGGTCGGCGCGATGGTCGCGTACATGATCATCCAGCCGCTGAACCGGCGCGCCCTCGCCGCGGGCGGCTCCGCCTGGCGGATCGCCCTGGCGGGCTGGCTCCCCGTGGCGGCGATCGGCGTCCTCCAGGTCGGGGCCCTGATGTCGGTCCTGCACTGGGGCCTCGGCCTCCAGATGACCCGGGCCGCCGGCACGGTCGGCTTCCTCGCCCTGGTCACCTGCTGCTTCGCCGCGATCATCCAGTGGCTCAACGCCCGCTTCGGCGCGGCGGGCCGGATCCTGGTGCTCGCGTTCCTGATGCTCCAGCTGACCTCGGCGGGCGGCACGTACCCGGTCCAGACCAGCCCGGCCTTCTTCAACGCCGTGCACCCCTTCCTGCCGATGAGCTACGTGGTCGAGGCGCTGCGCCGGCTGATCACGGGCGGCGGGATCGGCCCGGTCTGGCAGGCCTGTGCGGTCCTGGCGGCCTTCACCGTCGGCGCCCTGGCCCTGACCGCCCTCTCGGCGCGCAGGAAGCAGGTCTGGACGCTCGACCGGCTCCACCCCGAACTGTCGCTCTGAACCTGTGAGAATCGACGCCATGGACAGCAGCAGCACCCGACGCCAGGCCACGCGCACGAAGCTCTACGAGGCGGCCGTCACCCTCATCGCGGAGCAGGGCTTCTCCGCGACGACGGTGGACGAGATCGCGGAGCGGGCCGGTGTGGCCAAGGGCACGGTCTACTACAACTTCAAGAGCAAGACCGAGCTCTTCGAGGAGCTGCTGCGCCACGGGGTGTCGCTGCTCACCGCCTCGCTGCGCACGGCGGCCGAGGAGACCGCCGCGCGCGGCGGGAGCCGGATCGACGCGCTGGACGCGATGATCCGGGCGGGTCTGGTGTTCATCGACCGCTACCCGGCCTTCACCCAGCTGTACGTGGCCGAGCTCTGGCGCACCAACCGGGCCTGGAACTCCACGCTCCTGGTGGTGCGTCAGGAGGCCGTCGCGGTGGTCGAGGGGGTGCTGCGCGAGGCCGTCGCGGCCGACGAGCTGAGCGAGGAGATCGACGTCCAGCTGACGGCCGCGGCGCTGGTCGGGATGGTGCTCGTGGCGGCGCTCGACTGGCAGGCCTTCCAGAGCGAGCGTTCGCTCGACGACGTGCACGCGGCGCTCTCCCGTCTGCTGCACGGCCGCGTCGGCGGCCGCTGACCCGGACACGGGACGGACGCGGACACGCGAAACGCCGGTGCGGTGAGGCTCGATCCCCCCGAGCCTCGCCGCACCGGCGTCTTTCTCGCACCCCCGTGCCGGCAGGTGCGCGGCCCCGTTCCGCAGCCCCGTGCCGGCGGTACCGGAGCCGCGCTCCTTCCGTTGGGTTCCACTCTCTCCTCCCGGCGTGCCCGGCCCCATCCGCGCACCTACTCATCTCGCCCTCTAGGTACGGGTACTCAGTCCTGGTTACGATCGCGGGCGTGTCGGTACTCCCCCTGGTGTTCACCAGCGGCTGGGCGAGCGGGATCAACGCGTACGCGGTGGTCCTGCTGTTCGGCGTCTTCGGCGCGACCGGGCTGACCGACGAGGTGCCCGAGTCACTCCAGCGCACCGATGTCCTCGTCGCGGCCGGCGTGCTGTTCCTGTGCGAGGCGGTGGCGGACAAGATTCCGTACGTCGACTCGATATGGGACTCCGTCCACACGGTGATCCGGCCGATCGCGGGCGCCGTGGTCGGTGCCCTGCTCGCCGGGCAGAACGGTTCGCTGCCGGAGCTGGCGGCGGGCGCGATCGGCGGTTCGACGGCCTTGCTCAGCCACTTCGTCAAGGCGGGGACGAGGATGGCGGTCAACACCTCGCCCGAGCCGTTCTCGAACATCGCGCTGAGCCTCGCGGAGGACCTCGGGGTGGCGGCGATCGTCACCTTCGCCGTCTTCCATCCGGTGGCGGCGGCGACCATCGCGGCCGTCCTGCTCGTGGCGGGCCTGGCGATACTGGTCTTCCTGGCCAAGCAGATCCGCCGCGGCTGGCGGCGCTGGTCCCAGCGGCGGGACGAGAGACGGCTCGCGGCCGTGGGGACGCGCCCACGGTCCCCGGCCCCACCAAACGACGGGTCCGACCACTTCTGACCCCCGCCCACCGGACTGCGGCCGCCGTCGGGGGCGCCGGATAGGCTCCCCCGCATGGCACGGATTGTGGTGATCGGCGCGGGACTCGGCGCCATGGCGGCGGCGGCCCGGCTGGCGGTCGCCGGACACACGGTGACGGTGTACGAGAAGACGTCGACGTACGGCGGCGCCGTCGGCCGCTTCGAGCGCGACGGCTTCGCCTTCGACACCGGCCCCGGGCTGCTGCACCTGCCCGCCGTCTACCGGGACCTGTTCGTGAAGACCGGGAAGAAGCCCCTGGAGGAGTACGTCGGGCTGACCCAGGTCGACCCGGCGGCCCGTCACGTCTTCGCCGACGGCACCCGCGTCGACCTGCCGAACGCCTCACGGGCCGGCACGGTCGCCGCCCTGGACGCGGCGCTCGGCGCGGGCGCGGGCGAGCGTTGGGGCGATTTCCTGACGCGAGCCCGCGAGGCCTGGGAACGGACCCGGCGCCCGCTCCTCGAAGAACCTCAGCCGGCCGACCGGAAGGCCCTCGCCTTCGCGCCGTACCCGGCGCTCAAGGCGGGCTTCCTGCGCCGCCCGACGACGCAGCTCGCCCAGGTGGGCGCGCGGGAGCTGCGCGACCCGCGGCTGGTCGCGCTCCTGGATTCCTACGCGGAGGCGTACGGCTTCCCGGCGTCGGTCGCCCCGGCGTCCGCCGCCGTCCTGCCGTACATGGAGCAGACCTTCGGCAGCTGGTACACGGCTGGCGGCATCCGGGCGCTCGCGGACGCGGTGTACGAGCGGTGCCGGGAGCGGCGGGTGGAGTTCGTCTTCGACGCGTGCGTGGACGAGCTGCTGACCGAGGCCGGCCGGGCCGTCGGGATCCGGCTCGCCTCGGGCGAGACGGTGGAGGCGGCGCACGTGGTGGCGGGCGCACCGGTGCCGTCCCTCTACCGTGAGCAGACCCTGCCGTGGGAGCACGGCGACGAGTGGCCGCCCTTCGCGCACGGGTCCACCGGCCGCCTGACGGTCCTGCTGGCCCTGCGCGGGGCCCGCGAGGAGGGAGCCGTGCACCGCACGGTCGTCCACGGCGACGGGGACCGGCCCGGAGTGACCGTGCTGCGGCCCGACGACCCGGAGCTGCGGCCCGACGCGGAGCACGAGTCGGTGACCGTCTCGACGATGCTGGACCTCGGCTCCGACGAGGACCTGACCGGCCTCGCCGACCGGATGGTCGAGGCCGCCGGCCGGGCGGTGCCGGGGCTCGCCGAGCGGCTGCTCTGGCGCGAGATCCGCACGCCGGAGCACGTGCGGGCGGCCACCGGGGCCGCCGAGATCCCGGGACCCGCCCTCGCGGACGCCCAGGGGACGTACCTCCCGGCGGCGAACCTCTCCCCCGTCCCGGGGCTGTACTTCGCCGGCGGCTGGTCGCACCCGGGCGGCGGGCTCGCCCACGCGGGCATGTCGGGGTCGCTGGTCGCCGGACTCATCGTGGAGGGCGCGGACTTCCGCGGCTCCCAGTGACCTGGGGGCGGGCTCAGTAGCGGTACTGCTGCTGGTCGTCCGGGTGCGGCTGCTGCTCGTAGCCGTACGGGGCCTGCTGCTGCGGGGCGGGCTCGTTGTCGCGCTGCTGCGGGACCCAGACGCCGCCGGGCGGGGTGTCGTAGGTGTACGAGGGGGCGTAGGGGTCGGCGTAGTAGGAGCCGTACTGCTGGCCGTCGGTGCCGGGGCCGATGTACGGGTCGGAGTACGCGGCGTACTGCTGCTGCCCCGCGGCGTGGCCGTAGTCGTAGGCCGGCTGCTGCTCGTAGGCGGGCTGCTCATAGGCCGGCTGCTCGTAGGCCGGCTGCTCGTAGGCCGGCTGCTCGTAGGCCGGCTGCTCGTACCCGGGCTGCTGGTACCCGGACGCGTAGGGGTCGTACCCCGTGCCGTACCCGGCTCCGGCACCCTGGGCGGCCGCGTCGTAGACCCCGTACTGGCCGGTGTCCTCCGGCATCGGCTGCGGCTCGTAGACGGCGGTCGTCTCGGCCGCGGTCTCGGGGTGCGGGTCGTGCCCGGTCCCGTCCTCCGTGCCGTACGCCCCGTCCATGGTGTCGTACGAGACCTCGGTGACCTCCAGGGTCGGGCCGGCCGCGGCCGGACCGGTGGCCTTTCGGCGGCGGCTCGCGCCCGGGTTGCCGCCGATCGCCCAGCCGGTGGAGAAGCCGCGGCGGAAGGAGAGCGTCACATAGGTCTGGCCGACGGCGAAGGCGACGGCCCCGGCGACGATGACGAGGACCGAGGGCAGCAGGACGCCCAGGACGACGAAGAGGAAACCGCCGAAGGCCAGCAGGCGCCAGCGCAGCCGCGCCTTGTACTGGAGGAGCACCTCCCCCAGCAGCCACAGTGCGACCACGCCGAACGCGATGTAGAGGACCGTCCACCCCATGCCCCGCCGCCCCTCTCCACGGTCACCGCCGCGGGTCGGGGCGGGTACGACCGGTCACGACTGCTGGTGCAGTCCGAGATTCTCGTAGATCTCGAGCGTCGCGGTGGAGCTGTTGAGCGTGATGAAGTGCAGTCCGGGGACACCCTCGGAGAGCAGACGCGCGCAGAACTCCGTCGCGAACTCGATACCGATGGAGCGTACAGCGGCGGGATCGTCCTTGACGGCGAGGATGCGGTCTTTCACATCCGCGGGGAAGGCGGCGTTGCTCAGCTGGGGCAGCCGGTCGAGCGTCTTCACGTTCACGACGGGCATGACCTCGGGGATGATCGGGGTCTCGCAGCCCGCCTTCTCCACGCTGTCGCGGAGCCGCAGGTAGTTCTCCGGGTCGAAGAACATCTGGGTGATCGCGTAGTCGGCGCCCGCGCGGCACTTGTCCACGAAGTGCCGGATGTCCGTGTCCCAGTCGGTGGACCGGGGGTGCATCTCCGGGAACGCGGCGACGCCGACGCAGAAGTCTCCCGACTCCTTGATCAGCCGGACGAGGTCGGCGGCGTACTTCACGCCCTCCGGGTGCTCGACCCACTCGCCCAGCGGGTCGCCCGGCGGGTCGCCGCGCACGGCGAGCATGTTGCGGATTCCGGCGTCGGCGTATTGGCCGAGAATGTTCCGCAGCTCGGCGACGGAGTGGTCGACGGCCGTGAGGTGGGCGACGGGGGTGAGCGTGGTGTCGGAGGCGATCTTCTGGGTGGCCTTGACGGTGCCGCCGCGGGTGGAGCCGCCGGCGCCGTAGGTCACGGACACGAAGCTGGGGCCGACCGCCTCGACCCGGCGCATGGCGTTCCAGAGGACCTGCTCGCCCTTCTCGGTCCGGGGCGCGTAGAACTCGAAGGAGTACGACGTGTCGCCGTCCGCGAGGATCTCGCGGACGGTGCGCGCGCGGTCCGAGCGGACGGAAGCGGTACCAAGGGCCATACCGGCAGGTTAGACGCGGCGCGTGGCGCCGCGTACTCCCCGTCCGAGTGGTGGACACCTTTTCGGACAGCCGCCGGACGGAGGTCGAAGGGAGGTCGGGGGGCGGAGGTCGGACGGGCTGGGGCCGGGCGCCGGGCGGAGGTCGGGCGCGCCGCGGACCGCCGCCGAGCGCCCGCGGTGGCGTCCTCCGGGGTCTCAGGCCCCGGCGCGCTCGCGGACCCGCTTGGCCAGGGCGGCCGTCGCGGCGGCCGGGTCGTCCGCCTCGGTGATGGCGCGGACGACGACGATCCGGCGGGCGCCCGCGTCCAGCACCTCGTCGAGGTTGGTCTCGTCGATGCCGCCGATGGCGAACCATGGCCGGTCCTGGTTCAGGCCCGCCGCGTACCGCACGAGGTCGAGCCCCGGGGCGTACCGTCCGGGCTTGGTGGGGGTGGGCCAGCAGGGGCCGGTGCAGAAGTAGTCCACGCCCGGCTCGGCGGCGGCCGCGGCGGCCTCGGACTCGGCGTGGCAGGAGCGGCCGATCAACACCTCGTCGCCGAGGATCGCGCGGGCGGCGGGCACGGGCAGGTCGCCCTGGCCGAGGTGGAGGACGTCGGAGCCGATGGCGTGGGCGACGTCGGCCCGGTCGTTCACCGCGAGGAGCCTGCCGTGCCGGCGGGCGGCCTCGGCGAAGACGGCGAGGTGCTCCAGCTCCTCACCGGCCTCCATGCCTTTGTCGCGGAGCTGCACGATGTCCACGCCGGAGGAGAGCACGGCGTCGAGGAAGTCCGGCAGGTCGCCCTGGCGCTTCCGGGCGTCGGTGCACAGGTAGAGCCGGGCGTCGGCGAGCCGCTCACGAGGCGTGGGCATGGGTGGGTCCCCCCGTTCGAGTCGCCGGTGCCGCGACGGCCGGCCCCTCTCGGGCCGGTCGCCGCGACACCCGCGGGTGGTGTCTTCGGTGCGTGCGCGCGTCAGATGGCGAGCGCCTGGGCGCGGCGCTTCACCTCCGTGCCGCGGTTCTCGTTGAGCGCCTGCGCGGGCGTGCCCGGCAGGCTCTCGTCCGGAGTGAAGAGCCACTCCAGCATCTCCTCGTTGGTGAAGCCGTCGTCCCGCAGGACGGTCAGCAGTCCGACGAGGCCCTTGACGATCTTGTCGCCCTGGATGAAGGCGGCGGGGATCTGCAGGGCGTTGTTCTCGCCGCGGCGCACGGCGATGAGCTGGCCTTCCTTGATCAGCTGTCGCACGCGCACCACGTCGACATCGAGCATCTCCGCGATGTCGGGCACGTAGAGCCAGGCGGGGACGAGCGCATCGATCTTTACGTCAATCTCGGTCACAGGACAAGCCTGCCATCCCGGACTGACAGCCGGTAGTCGGGCCCTACCGGACTGCGGCCTTCAGGGGGACGGACGGGTCCGCGGCGCGCTCCGGGTCGACCGGGACGGCGGCCTCGATGAGCCTGCGGCCCTGGGCCAGGTCGCGCGGGCGGCCGACCGCGAGGAGGGCCACCGGCACCCCGGCGCGCAGCCAGAGCACGGACCAGGCGTCGTCGGCCGGGTCGCCGCGCCACAGCAGCTCGTCGGCGTCCGCGTGGTGTCCGGCGTACTGGACGAAGCGGCCGAACTGCTCGGACCAGAAGTAGGGCACCGGGTCGTAGGGCGCGTCGGCGGACCCGGTGATCGCCGCGGCGACCGCGCGGGGGCCCTGGAGCGCGTTGTCCCAGTGGTGGACGAGCAGCCGCTTCCCGTAGCGGGCGGAGGGGAAGGAGGCGCAGTCCCCGACGGCGTACACGTCGGGCAGGGAGGTGCGCAGCCGGTCGTCCGCGGTGACCGCCCCGCTCGGGTCGAGGGCGATGCCGGAGCCGGTGAGCCACCCGGTGGCGGGGCGGGCGCCGATGCCGACGACGACGGCGTCGGCGGCCAGTTCGCGGCCGTCGGCGAGGACGACGCGGCCGGGCGCACCGGGCTCGACGGTGTGCACGCGCGCGTGGGTGAGGAGTTCGGCGCCGTTCGCCCCGTACCAGTCGGCCATGGGGGCGGTGACCTCGGCGGGCAGGGCCGCGGCGAGGGGGCGGTCGGCGGCCTCGACGACCGTGACGGCGCAGCCCGCCTCGCGCGCGGCGGTGGCGAACTCGGCGCCGATCCAGCCGGCGCCGACGACCACGACGGAGTGGCGGCGCTCCAGGACCGGCCCGAGGCGCACGGCGTCGTCGAGGGTGCGCAGCAGATGGACCCCGGGGACGCCCTCGGCGCCGGGCAGGGTGACGGGGTGGGCTCCGGTGGCGAGGACCAGGACGTCGTACGCGACGGGTCCGGACTCGGTGTCGATCTCGTGGTCGGCGGCGCGCAGCCCGGTGACGTCCAGGCCGAGGCGGAGCTCGATGCGGAGGTCCTCGAAGTCGATCTCGAAGGCGGAGTCCTCGGCCTTGCCGAGCAGGATCGCCTTGGAGAGCGGCGGCCGGTCGTAGGGCTGGTGGGGTTCGGCCCCGATGAGGGTCACGGGGCCGGCGAAGCCCTGCTCGCGCAGGGCGACGGCGGTCTGGACGCCCGCCATTCCGGCGCCGACGATCACGACGTGCTGCTGTGCCTGCTTCTGCTCGCTCACCCGACCACCTTACGCATCTGACGGACCGTCAGGAAGGGTGGGGTCTGTGGCCCCCCGCGGACGCGGGCTAGTCTGGCGGGCGTAAAGCACTCGCGGGAGCCCGGACGCACCGGGCTGAGAGGGAGGCTGGGACGGCCTCCGACCGTACGAACCTGATCCGGGTCATGCCGGCGAAGGGAGGGGCTGGACGCCCATGCGTTCTTCCGATGTCCTCGTGGTCGGGGGCGGCATCATCGGCCTGGTCACGGCCTGGCGGGCCGCGCAGCGCGGACTGCGCACCGCCGTCGTCGACCCGGACCCGGGCGGCGGGGCCGCGCGGGTCGCGGCCGGCATGCTCGCCGCCGTCACCGAACTCCACTACGGCGAGGAGACCCTGCTCGGGCTCAACCTCGCCTCCGCCGCGCGCTACCCCGCGTTCGCCGCCGAACTGGAAGAGGCCGCCGGGCACGACGTCGGCTACCGCGCCTGCGGCACCCTCGCCGTGGCCCTCGACGCCGACGACCGGGCCCACCTGCGCGAACTGCACGCCCTGCAGACCCGCTGCGGGCTCGTCTCGGAGTGGCTCAGCGGCCGCGAGTGCCGCCGCCTCGAACCGATGCTGGCGCCCGGCGTCCGGGGCGGGCTGAGGGTCGACGGCGACCACCAGGTCGACCCGCGCCGGCTGGCCGCCGCGCTCCTGCGCGCCTGCGAACGAGCCGGCGTCGTCTTCCACCGCACGCTCGCCGAGCGGCTCACGGTCGTCCGCGACCGGGCCCGCGGGGTCCTCCTCGCCGACGGCGAGGAGCTGACGGCCGACCAGGTCGTGCTCGCCGCGGGCAGTCTCAGCGGGCGGCTCGCGGGCGTGCCCGACGAGGTGCTCCCGCGGGTCCGCCCCGTGAAGGGCCAGGTCCTGCGCCTGCGTGTCCCGGCACCGTACGCCCCCTTCCTCTCCCGCACCGTCCGGGCCGTCGTCCGCGGCAGCCACGTCTACCTGGTGCCCCGCGCGAACGGCGAACTCGTCGTCGGCGCCACCAGCGAGGAACTGGGCTGGGACACCACGGTGACGGCGGGCGGGGTGTACGAGCTGCTGCGCGACGCCCACGAGCTCGTCCCCGGCATCACCGAGCTGCCGCTCACCGAGACCCTGGCGGGCCTGCGCCCCGGCTCCCCCGACAACGCGCCGCTGCTCGGCCCCACCGCCCTGCCCGGCCTCCACCTGGCCACCGGCCACTACCGCAACGGGGTGCTGCTCACCCCCGTCACCGGCGACGTCATGGCGGAGGTGCTCACCACGGGCACCCTCCCCGACGAGGCGCGCCCCTTCACCCCCCGCCGCTTCTCCCCCGCCCCTCCCGTACGTCAGGAGCAGCCCGCATGAACGTGTCCGTGAACGGAGAGGCCCGCGAGCTCTCCGGACCCCTCTCCCTGGACGCCCTCGTGGCGACCCTGACCACGGCCCGCTCCGGCGTCGCGGCCGCGCTCAACGAGACGGTCGTGCCGCGCGGCGAGTGGACGACGACGCTGCTCGGCGACGGCGACCGGGTGGAAGTCCTCACGGCAGTGCAGGGAGGCTGAGCGATGTCCGACGACGTGTTCACCCTCGCCGGTACGGAGTTCTCCTCCCGCCTCGTCATGGGCACCGGCGGCGCCCCCAGCCTCGACGTACTGGAACGCTCCCTCGTCGCCAGCGGTACGGAGCTCACCACGGTCGCCATGCGGCGCCTGGACCCGACCGTCCAGGGCTCGGTCCTCTCCGTCCTGGAACGCCTCGGCATCCAGGTCCTGCCCAACACCGCCGGCTGCTACACGGCGGGCGAGGCCGTCCTCACGGCCCGCCTGGCGAGGGAGGCGCTCGGCACCGACTGGGTCAAGCTGGAGGTCGTGGCCGACGAGCGGACCCTCCTCCCGGACGGGGAGGAACTCCTCGCCGCGGCCGAGACCCTCGTCGACGACGGCTTCACCGTCCTCCCCTACACCAACGACGACCCGGTCCTCGCCCGGAAGCTGGAAGACGTGGGCTGCGCGGCGATCATGCCGCTCGGCTCCCCCATCGGCTCCGGACTCGGCATCCGCAACCCGCACAACTTCCAGCTGATCGTCGAACGGGCCGGCGTCCCGGTCATCCTCGACGCCGGCGCGGGAACCGCCTCGGACGCGGCGCTCGCGATGGAGCTGGGGTGCGCGGCGGTCATGCTGGCGTCGGCGGTCACCCGGGCGCAGGAGCCGGTGCTGATGGCGGCGGCGATGCGGCACGGGGTCGAGGCGGGGCGGCTGGCGTGGCGGGCGGGGCGGATCCCGCGCCGCCACTTCGCCGAAGCATCGTCCCCCACAGAGGGCCGCCCCCACCTGGACCCAGAACGCCCGGCCTTCTGACCGCCGCGCACCGCGCGATGCGGGCGTTTCGCCGGTCCGGCGCCCACCCCGTTGTGGGCACGCGTTCCGCCGGGGCGGTTCCCACCCCCGTTGTGGGCATGCGTTCCGCCGGGGCGATGGGGGTCCCCCCTGCTCGAGCGAAGCCGAGAGCTTGGGGGAGGGTGGGCACAACGGAACGGCGCCCTTGCCGGCGCCAGAGGCTTCCGAGCCTGGACCCGCACCACAGGTGGCGGCACCCTGGAGGTGCGGGTCAAGGCACAAGGGGCGGAGGCGCCCGCCGAGGGCGCCGTCCCGTGTGCCCACCCGTCCCGCCCAGCGGGACGATTGCCCACACGGCGGCGGGGCACCGCCCCGCCCGGCGCGGGACGCACGGCAGCGGGCGGCCGGCCCGCACCGACGGCGGGCGCGGGCGCACACGGGGGCGCCGGTCTGCCGAGGGCCCGCGCGGGCCGGAGGGCAGGGCCGCACCGGGTGGTGGGCGCCGCCCAGGGCCGGACCGGGCGCGAGGCTCGTCACAGGTGGGCTGCAGTCGTCGCCGACCGCGCAAGCCCCCCGCACCGCCCTCGTAGACTCGTCGCCGTGGACACGACCCTTCAGGACCCCCTCGTCGGGCGGCTGCTCGACGGCCGCTACCGCGTGGACGCGCGCATCGCCGTCGGCGGGATGGCCACGGTCTACCGGGCCGTCGACACCCGCCTCGACCGCGTCCTCGCGCTCAAGGTGATGCACCCCGCCCTCGCCACCGACGCCGCCTTCGTCGAGCGCTTCATCCGCGAGGCGAAGTCCGTCGCACGGCTGGCGCACCCCAACGTCGTCGGCGTCTTCGACCAGGGCGCCGAGGGCGCGTACGTCTATCTGGCGATGGAGTACGTCGCCGGCTGCACCCTCCGCGACGTCCTGCGCGAGCGCGGCGCCCTCTCGCCCCGTGCCGCCCTCGACATCCTGGAGCCGGTGCTCGCCGCGCTCGGCGCCGCGCACCGGGCCGGGTTCGTGCACCGGGACATGAAGCCGGAGAACGTCCTGATAGGGGACGACGGCCGGGTGAAGGTCGCGGACTTCGGTCTCGTACGGGCCGTGGGCTCGGCGACCGCCACCACCGGCTCGGTCCTCGGCACGGTCTCGTACCTGGCGCCGGAGCAGATCGAGCACGGCACCGCCGACACCCGCGCCGACGTGTACGCCTGCGGTGTCGTCCTCTACGAGATGCTGACGGGCGGCAAGCCGCACGCCGGCGACACCCCCGCCCAGGTCCTCTACCAGCACCTGAACACCGACGTGCCCGCTCCCTCGGCGACCGTCCCCGGGCTCGCCCCGGAGCTGGACGACCTGGTCGCCGCGGCCACGGCCCGCAACCCCGAGCTCCGCCCGCACGACGCGGTCGCCCTGCTCGCCCTGCTCCGGGAGGCCCGCGCCGGGCTCGGCGACGAGCAGCTGGACGCGGTGCCCCCGCTGTCCCGCACGGAGGCCCGGGACACCGCCGAGGACCGGACGAGCGTGATCGCCCGCCCCGTACCGGCGGCGACCGAGCACACCAACCGGCTGCCCGCCCCGGAGGCACCGCCCGCCGCCCGCAGGCGTCCCCCGCGCGGCCCTCTCCTGATCGTCGTCGCCGTCCTGCTCGCCCTCGGTCTGGGCGCCGGCGTCTGGTACATCAATTCCGGCCAGTTCACCCGCGTCCCCGCCGTCCTCGGCCAGACCGAGGCCGCCGCGACGAAACGCATCACCGACGCCGGTCTCGACGTCGGCACCACGAAGCGCGCCTTCAGCGACGTGTACGAGCGCGGCACGGTCATGGCCGTCGACCCCGCCCCCGGCGAGCGCGTCCGGGGCAACGCCACCGTCGTCCTCACGCTCTCCCGGGGCCCGGAGATCGTGAAGGTGCCCAACCTCAGGAACAAGCCGCTCGCCGAGGCCCAGCGCATCCTGCGCGAGGAGGGGCTCGCCCCCGGGGTGATCACCCGCGAGTTCAGCGACTCCGTCGCGCAGGGCTCCGTGATCGGCTCCGACCCCGAGCCCGGCACCGAGCGCAGCCCCGACTCGGCCGTCGCCCTGGTCGTCAGCAAGGGCTCGCCCATCGACGTGCCCGACGTCAGCGGGGAGACCGTGGCCGACGCCACGGCCCTCCTCCAGGAGGAGGGGCTCACCGTCAGGGTCGCCCCGGAGCGGATCAACTCCCCGGAGGACGCCGGCAGCGTCGCGGCCCAGTCCCTCGCCGGCGGCAGCCGGGCCGCCGAGGGCGACGTCATCACCCTCACCGTCTCCAAGGGCCCGAAGCTGGTCGAGGTCCCCGACGTGACCGGCGAGTCGACCGCGGACGCGCGCACGGCCCTGGAGGACGAGGGCTTCGAGGTGGAGGTCAAGAAGTCCTTCCCCTACCTCGGCGACACGGTCGCGAGCCAGTCCGTGGAGGGCGGCGAGACGGCTCCCGAGGGCTCCACCATCACCCTCACGATCAAGGGACTCTAGAGACTCATGCGCAACCCCGTCGGCGGGCATGTCCCCGTGGCCGGTGGCCTCGCCACGACCGGCCTCGGCTACGCCCGCGAGCTCGGCGCCGAGACCGTGCAGGTCTTCGTCGCCAACCCGCGCGGCTGGGCGACCCCGGCCGGCAACCCGGCCCAGGACGAGCGGTTCCGGGCCGAGTGCGAGGCCGGGTCGATCTCGGCCTGGGTGCACGCCCCGTACCTGATCAACTTCGGCTCGCACACCGAGGCCACCGTGGAGAAGTCGGTGGAGTCGCTGCGGCACTCGCTGCGCCGGGGCCGGGAGATCGGCGCGAAGGGCGTGGTGGTGCACACCGGCTCGGCGACCGGCGGGCGCCCGCGCGAGGTGGCCCTCGCCCAGGTGCGGGAGCGGATGCTGCCGCTCCTCGACGAGCTGACGCACGAGGACGATCCGTACCTGCTCCTGGAGTCGACGGCGGGCCAGGGCTTCTCGCTCTGCTCGCGGACCTGGGACTTCGGCCCGTACTTCGACGCCCTCGACCACCACCCGAAGCTGGGCGTCTGCCTCGACACCTGCCACATCTTCGCGGCCGGGCACAACCTGGCGGGCCCGCACGGCGCGACGCAGACCCTGGACCTGCTGGTGGAGACGGTCGGCGAGGGGCGCCTGAAGCTGATCCACGCCAACGACTCGAAGGACGTCGTCGGCGCCCACAAGGACCGGCACGCGAACATCGGCGCGGGTCACATCGGCGAGGAGGCGTTCGCGAAGCTCCTGCGGCACCCCGCCACCGAGAACGTGCCGCTGATCATCGAGACCCCGGGCGGCAAGGAGGGACACGTCGCGGACATCGAGCTCCTGAAGAAGCTCCGCGAGCGCCGGGGCTGATGATCACCTCCCCTTGAGGAATACCCCAGGGGGGTATACCGTTCTTGTCGACGACAGAACGGTTATTCGGGGTTGGGGGCACTCCCATGCAGCACGACGCACACGCGCACCACGGACACCATCAAGCCCACGACGGCCACGAAGGCCACGCCGGTCACGAGAACCACACCGGTCACGGCAGCCACGAGGACCACACCGCCCACCACGGTCACGAAGGCCACGCCGGTCACCACCACGCCCCCGGCACGGTCTCCTGGTCCATGGCCGCCAAGGCCACGCTCCACTGCCTCACCGGCTGCGCCATCGGCGAGGTCCTCGGCATGATCATCGGTACGGCGTTCGGCTGGGGCAACGTGCCGACGATGATCCTCGCGATCGTCCTGGCCTTCTTCTTCGGCTACGCGCTCACCCTGCGCGGCATCCTGTCGGCCGGCGTCGACTTCAGGACGGCGTTCAAGGTCGCCCTCGCCGCCGACACCCTCTCCATCGCCGTCATGGAGCTCATCGACAACGGCGTCATCGCGCTCTGGCCCGGCGCCATGGACGCGCACCTCGACGAGCCGCTCTTCTGGGTCGTGCTGGCCATCTCGCTGGCCACCGCGTTCGTGGTCACGACCCCGGTCAACAAGTGGATGATCGGCCGCGGCAAGGGCCACGCGGTGGTCCACCAGTACCACCACTGAACGGACCGGACGGGCGGTCCGGAGCTGCTACAGCTCCGGGCCGTCTCCCGGTTCCTCCTGGTACGAGTAGCGCTGCTCCGTCCACGGGTCGCCGAGGTTGTGGTAGCCGCGCTCCTCCCAGAAGCCCCGGCGGTCGGCCGCCATGTACTCCACGCCCCGGACCCATTTGGGCCCCTTCCAGGCGTACAGGTGCGGGACGACGAGCCGCAGCGGGAAACCGTGCTCGGCGGTGAGCAGCTCCCCGTCCTTGTGGGTGGCGAAGATCGTACGGTCCGAGGCGAAGTCGGCCAGCCGCATGTTGGCGCTGTAGCCGTACTCGGCCCAGACCATCACGTGCGTCACGTGGGGCGCGGGCGGAGCGAGCTCCAGGACCGTGCGGGCGCGGACACCACCCCATTCGGCCCCGAGCATGCTGAACTTCGTGACGCAGTGCAGATCGGCCTCGACCGTGGAGAACGGGAGGACCGAGAACTCCTCGTGGTTCCAGCAGCGCTTGTCCCCGTCGGCCGTCGCCCCGAAGACGCGGAACTCCCAGCGGTCGGGCTTGAACTTGGGGACGGGCCCGTAATGGGTGACCGGCCAGCCGCGCTGGAGCCGCTGTCCCGGCGGCAGATCCGGCGGAAGGTCCGGCGAACGATCCGGCTGACCCGCTTCCCGGTGTACTCCGCTCTCCGGCTGACCCATGTCATCCATGGTGACAGACGGCGAGGGGTGGTCATGACCAGGCGACCACCCGGGCGACTCGATTCGGGCAACTCCGACTAAGCCTGCACTTACTGGACGCCCCCCATTAGGGGTGCGAGGATGCGGCCATCCCGCCCGGTGACGGTGTGGACACGTAGCGTGGAAGGATCCTGAAGCGATGCAGGGCGACCCCGAGGTCCTCGAGTTCCTCAACGAGCAGCTGACCGGCGAGCTGACGGCCATCAACCAGTACTGGCTGCACTACCGCATCCAGGACAACAAGGGGTGGACGAAGCTCGCCAAGTACACCCGCGAAGAGTCCATCGACGAGATGAAGCACGCGGACAAGCTGACCGAGCGCATCCTGATGCTCGACGGCCTGCCCAACTACCAGCGGCTCTTCCACGTACGGGTCGGCCAGACGCTCACCGAGATGTTCCAGGCGGACCGCCAGGTCGAGGTGGAGGCGATCGACCGGCTGAAGCGCGGGATCGAGGTCATGCGGGCCAAGGGGGACGTCACGTCCGCCAACCTCTTCGAGGAGATCCTCGCCGACGAGGAGCACCACATCGACTACCTGGACACGCAGCTGGAGCTGATCGAGTCCCTGGGTGAGGCGCTGTACATCTCGACGCTCATCGAGCAGCCCAGCTAGGACCCGCCCGGAGGCCTCAGGCCGCTTCCCCGAGCTCCGCGACCGCCTCCGTGGTCAGGGCGGGCATGCCCTGGTCCAGGAGGTCGCGTCGCGGGCAGCTGCCGCGCCCGAGAATGGCCTGGATGCGACGGACGCAGGAACCGCAGTCCGTGCCGGCCTTGCAGGCGGAGGCTATCTGGCGGGGCGTGCAGGCACCCGCGTCCGCGTGCTCCTTGACCTGCTTCTCCGTGACACCGAAGCATGAGCAGACGTACACGCGGTTCACCTCCCACCGGGATCCATAAGGCTAACCTAACCTTACCCGGCACCCCGGAGCCCCAAAAGCCCCGGATACGACGATGGGGCACGGATCACAGCGATCCGTGCCCCATCTCCGTAGGAACCTACTTACTGATCGCGGTACATCTCCGCGACCAGGAACGCCAGGTCGAGCGACTGGCTGCGGTTGAGCCGCGGGTCGCAGGCCGTCTCGTAGCGCTGGTGCAGGTCGTCGACGAAGATCTCGTCACCGCCGCCCACGCACTCGGTGACGTCGTCACCGGTGAGCTCGACATGGATGCCGCCCGGGTGGGTGCCCAGCGCCTTGTGGACCTCGAAGAAGCCCTTGACCTCGTCGAGCACGTCGTCGAAGCGGCGGGTCTTGTGGCCGGAGGCGGCCTCGAAGGTGTTGCCGTGCATCGGGTCGGTGACCCAGGCGACGACCGCACCGGAGGCGGTGACCTTCTCGACCAGCTCGGGGAGCTTGTCGCGGACCTTGTCGGCGCCCATGCGGACGATGAAGGTCAGCCGGCCCGGCTCGCGGTCCGGGTCGAGACGGTCGATGTAGGTGAGCGCGTCGTCCACCGAGGTGGTCGGGCCCAGCTTGATGCCGATCGGGTTCGCGATCTGCGAGGCGAACTCGATGTGGGCGTGGTCGAGCTGGCGGGTGCGCTCACCGATCCAGACCATGTGGCCGGAGGTGTCGTACAGCTTGCCGGTGCGCGAGTCCGTACGGGTCAGGGCGCCCTCGTAGTCGAGCAGCAGCGCCTCGTGGGAGGCGTAGAACTCGACGGCCTTGAACTCGGCGGGGTCGGTGCCGCAGGCCTTCATGAAGTTCAGGGCGTTGTCGATCTCACGGGCGAGCGCCTCGTAGCGCTGGCCCGAGGGGGACGACTTCACGAAGTCCTGGTTCCAGGCGTGCACCTGGCGCAGGTCGGCGTAGCCACCGGTGGTGAAGGCGCGGACCAGGTTGAGCGTGGAGGCGGACGCGTTGTACATCCGCTTCAGGCGCTCGGGGTCCGGGATGCGGGCCTTCTCGTTGAAGTCGAAGCCGTTGACCGAGTCGCCGCGGTAGGTCGGCAGGGTCACCCCGTCGCGGGTCTCGGTGCCCTTGGAGCGGGGCTTCGAGTACTGGCCGGCGATGCGGCCGACCTTCACGACGGGCACGGAGGCCGCGTAGGTGAGGACGGCGCTCATCTGGAGCAGCGTCTTGAGCTTGGCCCTGATGTGGTCGGCGGACACGGCGTCGAAGGCCTCGGCGCAGTCGCCGCCCTGGAGCAGGAACGCCTCGCCACGGGCGACGGCTCCCATCCGGGCGCGCAGCTGGTCGCACTCGCCGGCGAAGACGAGCGGAGGATACGACTCGAGGTCCGCGATCACATCGCGCAGAGCCTCGGCATCGGGGTACTCGGGCTGCTGCGCCGCGGGCAGGTCTCGCCAGGTCGCCTTGGCGACGGCGTGGGAATCAGCGTTCACGGTCACATGCACAACATTACGGGGTTCTTCGTCCGGTCCTGTCCCCCTGCCCATGGACTGAGACGCGCGCCCGAAATGTCACATCGGGATCTTCATTCCATCGAGTGGTGTTACCCTCTGGCCCGTTTAACAAGAGCAAAGTCGAATTCACAGGGGTGGGCGTGACCCAGAGGCACCGCAGGGATCGCAAGAAGAAACGACTCTTGTACGGAGCGGCGGCGGCCGTCGTCGCCACCGCCACGATCGGCACCATCGCGGTCGCCTCACCGAGCCTTCTCGGCGCGGCGGGCGACAACAAGCCCGGTGGTGAGGCTTCCCTCCAGGAACAGTTCGCAAACGCGGCGCGCGAGTTCGACGTGCCGCAGAGCGTGCTGATGGCCGTGTCGTACCGGCAGACGCGCTGGGAGTCCCACGACGGGCAGCCGAGCACCACCGGCGCGTACAACGTCATGGGGCTGACCAAGGTCGACCCGGAGGACGTCGAGCAGGACACGGACGAGCAGCTGCTCGATCTGATGAACCGCAGCGGCGACCCCCGCATCGAGAAGAAGTTCGACAAGAAGAAGGCGCTGGCCTCTCTCCCCGAGAAGAAGGTCGACACCTCCAGCCCCGCGCTGCACACCCTGGACAAGGCCGCCGAGCTGATCGACGGCTCGACCGACACGGTCCAGCGGGACAGCGAGGCCTCGATTCGGGCCGGCGCCGCCCTGCTCGCCGATTACCAGAAGCAGGCCGGCGCGGAGCTGTCCGACGACCCGGGCGTCTGGTACCCGGCCGTCGCGCGCTACAGCCAGTCCTCGGACCGGAAGGGCGCGGACCTCTTCGCCAAGCGCGTCTTCGAGTCGATCAGGACGGGTGAGCAGGAGGTCACCGCGGACGGCGAGCAGGTCGTCCTGCCCGCGGACCCGTCGGTGGAGCCCGTCAAGCCGTCGAACGTCCCGCTGACCGCGAGCTCCGCCGCGGCGACCGACACCCCGGCGGCCGAGTGCCCGACCGGGGCGACGGCTCCCGTCTGCACGTTCATCCCCGCCGCCTACTCGCAGAACGACGGCAACTACAACATCGCGAGCCGCGGCACGGGCGGCTTCGACGTGCGCCAGATCGTCATCCACGACATCGAGGGTTCGCACGACGGCGCGGTGGCGGTCTTCCAGAACCCGCTCAGCTACGCGAGCGCCCACTACATCGTCCGCGCCGACGGCCGCGTGACGCAGATGGTGGAGACCAAGAACGAGGCGTACCACGCCGGCAACAAGACCCTCAACATGCACTCGATCGGCATCGAGCACGAGGGCTACGCCATCAAGGGCGACGCCGGCTGGTACACCGAGCCGGAGTACGAGTCGTCCGCGGCCCTCGTGAAGTACCTGGCCGCGAAGTTCTCCATCCCGCTGGACCGCGAGCACGTCATCGGCCACGACGACGTGCCGAGCATCCTGGACACCACGATCCAGGACCACTGGGACCCGGGCCCGTTCTGGGACTGGAACCACTTCATGAGCCTGGTGGGCGCGCCCACCGGTGCCGGCGGTGCGGGCGGCCTCCTCCAGGCCGGTCAGCTCGTCCGGATCGTCCCGCCCTTCACGTCGGCCAACCAGCAGGCGATGAAGTACACGGAGAAGGTCGACGGTCAGTGGGTCACCAAGACCACCGTCCCGCTCCCGGTCAACTTCGGCTACCTGTACTCGGAGCCGGTGGCCGACCAGACCAAGGCGCTGACCGACCCGTACGTCACGGCGAACTGGCAGGAGGGCGCCAACTGGACGAACAAGGTCACGGCGGGCAGCACCCACGTCGTCGCCGAGTCGCGGACCGACTGGACCGCCGTCTGGTACGGCGGCAAGAAGGCCTGGTTCCAGAACCCCGGCGGCCAGTACACGGCCCCGGTGAACTCGGGTACGGCGATCACCGCGAAGGACGGGGCCGCGTCGATCCCGGTCTACGGCCGCACCTACCCCGAGGACGCCGCCTACGCGGGCACCGGTGTCCCGGTCCAGAGCAACAACAACGCGTCGCTGACCAAGTACAGCCTCCCGGCGGGGCAGTCGTACGCGAAGGCCGGGAACCCCGTGCCGGGCGACTACTACTACAGCGCGTACAACAAGGACGGCACCCGGGTCGTCGGCACGACCAACATCTTCATCCCGATCCGCTACAACCACCGCTTGGCGTGGGTGAAGGCGAGCGACGTCAAGGAGGTCGCGGCCAAGCCGGCCGTCGCCACCACCGACCGCTACAACGTCATCGCCCGCGACAAGGACGGCGTCCTCTGGCAGTACCAGGGTGCCGGTTCCGGTGCCTCGCCGTTCCTGGCGCGGTACCGGGTCGGGCCCGGGTGGGGCGTGTACAACGCGATCCAGCCGATGACGGCGCTGCGGGCCGACGGGACCGGGGACATGGTCGCCCGGGACAAGGACGGCGTGCTCTGGTACTACAAGGGCAGCGGCAACCCCTCCTCCCCGTTCAAGGCGCGGCTCAAGGTCGGCGGCGGCTGGGGCGTCTACAACAAGCTGCTCGGCGCGCGGGACATGAACGCCGACGGGCGGCCGGACCTGATCGCCCGTGACGCCTCGGGCGTCCTGTGGCTGTACACGAACACGGGCGCCTCGCCGAACCCCTTCGCGACGCGGGTCCGGGTCGGCGGCGGCTGGAACGTCTACAACGAGCTCATCAGCACCGGTGACATGACCGGTGACGGCAAGCCGGACCTGATCGCGCGCGACACGACCGGCACGCTGTGGATGTACAAGAACACGGGCGGCTCGCCGAACCCGTACGCCACCCGTGCCAAGGTCGGCGGCGGCTGGGGCGTCTACAACGTCATGGTCGGCCCGAGCGACCTGGACAAGGACGGCAAGCCCGACCTGATAGCCCGGGACGCCGCCGGCGGCCTGTGGTTCTACAAGAACACCAACGGCTACCCGAACCCGTACGCCACCCGCGTCTCGGTCGGCGGCGGCTGGGGGACCTACAACCTGATCGTCTGATCCCACCATCGGATCGGAAGGCCGCGGGGTCCGTTCCACACCGTCCACGGTGCGGGACGGACCCCGTTCCCGTGCCCGGCTGGGTTACAGTGCTCGCATGTCGTACACGTCGCAGATCCAGAACTGGTGGTGGACCGCTCATCCGGCGGCCCACTGATCGCGCGTACACCGACTGACACGCGAAGGCCGCCCGAGGGGCGGCCTTTCTCGTACCCGGGGCCGTTCCTCCTCTCCGTACACCACCCGGAAGGAACGACCCGCCCCATGGACCTCTCCCGTCTCCTCGACGACTCCTGCCCGCCCTTCGCCCTGCTCCGCCGCCGCACCCCCGGCCGTGACCACGACACCGTCGAGGTGCTGATCGGCCGGGTCCACGAGGCCGAGCGCCTCGCGGAGCTGCCCGTGGGCCCGCTGCCGACGCTCGCCCTCGTGCCGTTCCGGCAGATCCGCGAGCGCGGCTTCGACGTGCGGGACGACGGCACCCCGCTCTCCGTGCTCGTCGCCGACGAGTCCCACGAGCTGCCGCTCGACGAGGCCCTCGCCGCACTGCCGAGCCATGAGGTACGGGTGGAGGGCGGCGGCTTCGACGTCTCCGACGAGGCCTACGCGGAGACCGTGCGGCGGGTCATCGACGAGGAGATCGGCTCCGGAGAGGGGGCCAACTTCGTCATCCGGCGCACCTACACGGGCGAGATCCCGGGCTTCGGGCGCACCGACGCGCTCGCCCTGTTCCGGCGGCTGCTCGCGGGCGAGCGGGGCGCGTACTGGACGTTCGTGGTGCACACCGGGGACCGGACGCTCGTCGGCGCGAGCCCCGAGGTGCACGTCCGGATGTCGGGCGGGACGGTCGTGATGAACCCGATCAGCGGCACGTACCGCTACCCGGCCGGGGCCGCCCCGACCGCCGAGGACCTGCTGGACTTCCTCGCCGACCGCAAGGAGACCGAGGAGCTCTCCATGGTGGTGGACGAGGAGCTGAAGATGATGTGCACGGTCGGCGACATGGGCGGGGTGGTGGTCGGGCCGCGACTCAAGGAGATGGCCCATCTCGCGCACACGGAGTACGAGTTGCGCGGCCGCTCCTCGCTGGACGTGCGGGAGGTGCTGCGGGAGACGATGTTCGCGGCGACCGTCACCGGGTCCCCGGTGCAGAACGCCTGCCGGGTGATCGAGCGTCACGAGAGCGGCGGGCGCGGCTACTACGCGGGCGCCCTCGCCCTGCTCGGTACGGACGCGAGCGGGGCGCAGACGCTGGACTCGCCCATCCTGATCCGTACCGCCGACATCGCGTCCGACGGCCGGCTCCGGGTGCCGGTCGGGGCGACGCTGGTGCGGCACTCGGACCCGGCGGGCGAGGTCGCCGAGACCCACGCGAAGGCGGCGGGCGTCCTGACGGCCCTGGGGGTGCGGGAGGGCCGGCCGGCTCCGGAGGCGAGCGCCACCGCGCCCGCGCGGCTCGCCGACGACCCCCGGGTGCGGGCCGCGCTGGACGCGCGCCGCGCGGACCTCGCGCCGTTCTGGCTGAAGATGCAGGTCCGCTCGGCGGAGCTGGCGGGGCACGCGCTGGTGGTCGACGCCGAGGACACGTTCACGGCGATGCTGGCGCACGTGCTGCGCTCCTCGGGCCTTGAGGTGTCGGTGCTGCGGTACGACGAGCCGGGGCTGCGGGAGCTGGCGCTCGCCCACGAGGGGCCGGTCGTCCTGGGGCCGGGGCCGGGCAACCCCTCGGACGCCGCCGACCCGAAGATGCGGTTCCTGCGCGGCCTGACGGCGGAGCTCGTACGGGGCCACCGCCACGGCCTCCTGGGCGTCTGCCTCGGGCACGAGCTGATCGCGGCCGAACTGGGCCTGGACATCGTCCGCAAGCGGACGCCGTTCCAGGGGGCGCAGCTGCGGATCGACCTCTTCGGCCAGGAGCGGACGGTCGGCTTCTACAACAGCTTCACCGCCCGCTGCGACGACCGGACGGCGACGGAGCTGGCGCTGCACCGCATCGAGGTGAGCCGGGACGCGGAGACCGGCGAGGTGCACGCCCTGCGCGGACCGGGCTTCGCCGGGGTGCAGTTCCACCCGGAGTCGGTGCTCACCCTGGACGGGGCCGCGCTGACGGCGTCGCTGCTCGCGGGGGTGCTGGTCTAGGGGGTGTCGCGGGGCAGACGGGAAGGTGACGACAGCCCCTAGGAGGCCCTCGGGACCAGGACGTTCTCGCTGCGGCGCCCGGCGGTGTAGTCGAGGACGTTCTGGACGGTGGTGTCGATGATCTGGCCGACCGCGTCGCTCGTGTAGTACGCCTGGTGGGAGGTGACCACCACGTTCGGGAAGGTGACGAGGCGGGCCAGGGTGTCGTCCTCGACGACCTCCAGGGACTTGTCGAGGAAGAAGAGCCCGGCCTCGGCCTCGTACACGTCCAGGCCGACGCCGGTGAAGCGGCCGGCCCTGAGCTCGGTGACGAGGGCCTCGGTGTCGATGAGCCCGCCGCGGCTGGAGTTCACCAGGATGGCGTCGTCCTTCATGGCCTTGAGGGCGGCGGCGTCCACGAGGTGCTGGGTGGCGGGGAGCAACGGCACGTGGAGGCTGACGAGGTCGGCCTCGGCGAGGAGCCGCTCCTTGTCGACGTACGTCATGCCGAGTTCCACGCAGGCGGGGTTCTCGGCGACGTCCCAGCCGAGGAGGTCCATGCCGAAGCCGTGGGCGATCCGGGTGAAGGCCTCGCCGATCTTGCCGGTGCCGAGGACGCCGGCGGTACGGCCCCGCAGGTCGCGGCCCATCAGCCCGTCGAGCCGGAAGTCGAAGTCGCGGGTCCGGTTGGAGGCGCGGACGATCCGGCGGTTGACGGCCATGGCGAGGGTCCAGGCGAACTCGGCGACGGAGTACGGCGAGTAGTACGAGACGCGGGCGACGGTGATGCCGAGGCGCTCGGCGACCTCCAGGTCGATGTTGTTGAAGCCCGTGGAGCGCTGGGCGATCATCTGGGTCCCGCCGGCCGCGAGGGTCTGCAGGACGCGGTGGTTCAGGTTGGCGTTGACGCTGGTGGAGACGATCTCGTAGCCGGCGGCGATGGGGGCGGTGTCCTCGGTGAGGAAGACGCCCACGCAGCGGACGTCGTGGTGTCCCTCGAAGGCCTTCTCGATGAGGGGCTTCTCGTCCGCCTGCACGCCGAATGCCAGGATCTCCACGCGTTTCCCCTCAACGTCACGATGGGCCGTATATCGGCGAATATACGACCCGTCGTGACGCCCGGCCGTCTCAGGCGTCGTCGAGTCCTCGCTCGATGGCGTACCGGACGAGCTCCACACGGTTGTGCAGCTGGAGCTTGCCCAGGGTGTTCTGGACGTGGTTCTGCACCGTGCGGTGCGAGATGACCAGGCGCTCGGCGATCTGCTTGTAGCTGAGGCCCTTCGCGACGAGCCGCAGGACCTCGGTCTCGCGCTCGGTCAGCTGCGGGGCCTTCGGCTCGTCGGCGCCGGCCGCCGGGGCGGGCTCGGAGGCGAGCCTGCGGTACTCGCCGAGGACCAGGCCGGCCAGGCCCGGGGTGAAGACGGGGTCGCCGACGGCCGTCCGGCGCACCGCGTCGATCAGCTCCTCCGTACTGGCCGACTTGAGGAGGTAGCCGGTGGCACCGGACTTCACCGCCTCCAGGACGTCGGCGTGCTCACCGCTCGCCGAGAGGACGAGGACCCGCAGCTCGGGGCGGCCGCCGACGAGCTCCTTGCAGACCTGGACGCCCGGCTTGACCGGCAGGTTCAGGTCCAGGACGAGGACCTCGGGAACGGCCGCGACCGCGCGGCGCACCGCCTGCTCGCCGTCGCCTGCGGTGGCGACCACGTCGAAGCCCGCCTCCGCGAGGTCGCGGGCGACCGCGTCCCGCCACATCGGATGGTCGTCGACGACCATCACCTTGATCCGCTGCTCGCTCACTTCTCCCCTGCCTTCCCCCGTGGAACCTTCAACTCGACTTCCGTGCCCTGGCCCGGGACCGAGATCAGCTCGGCCGAACCGCCCAGATCCCGCAGTCTCCCCCGGATGGACAGGGCGACGCCCATCCGGCCCTCGCCCCAGGCCTCCGCGAGACGGCCCTCGGGGATGCCGGGGCCGTCGTCCCGGACGGTGACGACGACCTCGTCCGGCCAGTCCTCGATCAGGACCCACGCGTGCGCGTCCTCCCCGGCGTGCACCCGGACGTTGTCCAGGGCGGCGCCGACCGCGGTGGCCAGCTCACGGGCGGCGGGCTGCGGAAGGAGGACCGGGGCGCCCGGCTCGGAGAGGGTGACCCGGGACCCGGCGCGCGGGGCGAGCAGGACGCGGACGTCGACGGGGGTGTCGTCGTCCGGTTCGTCGTCCACCTCGACGACCCGGACGAAGGCGCCCTCGGACTCGTCCTCGGAGACCAGGCTGGGCCGGGTGAGACCGCCCGCGACGAGGGTGCGGAGGGCCACCTCCTGCTCCCCCGCCATCCGGCCGAGTTCGGCGGCCTCGCCGCCGAGCGCGGTGCCGCGCCGCTGCACCATCGCGAGGACCTGGAGGACGCTGTCGTGGATGTCGCGGGCGAGCCGCTCCCGCTCCCGGGTCGCGGCCTCGATCTCCAGGGCGCGGGCGAGGGTGCGCTCGGAGGCGCGGGCGACCTCGACGACGTAGCCGATGGCGATGGACGCGACCCAGACGAGGAGCACGTTGTGGAAGGTGTCCCGGCTGGGATGCCCCCGCTCGACGATGTTGGCGACGGCGACCAGGGAGGACGCGACGCCGGCCCAGCGCCAGCCGCCCTTGATCGCGTACGCGAGGACGGAACCGGCCGTCCATATCGACGGCAGGGTGGGGCCGTCGAACGACTGGGCCTGGGCGTCGGCGAGCGGGGTGAGGAGGATGCCGACGAGGGCGACGGTGAGGTCGGCGCCGAGGAAGCGCTTGGTGCAGCTGGCCGCGTTCGCCACCTTGGGCAGGGTGGCCAGGGTCCAGCAGCAGAGCACCGTCAGATAGACGACGGCGATCCACGGCCGCTCGTACCGATCCCGGCCGAAGGCGACCAGCAGGACCGCGTAGACCATCGTCAGGACGCGGTAGCCGGTCAGTGCCCGCCACAGCGGCTGCTCGACCGACATGCGCACGACACGCTCGCGCTTGGCCATCTCCCCCACCCCCGGAAAACCCCTCGCGGGGACCTACGCGCCGGACTCTTCCCGAGCGGCGATCTCGGCCTTGACGGCCTCCTTGGCCGCCTTCTCCGCGTCCGCGATCTGCCGCTTGGCGGCGGTCGCGTAGATGTCGACGTACTCCTGGCCGGACAGCTTCATGATCTCGTACATGACCTCGTCGGTCACCGAGCGGAGGATGAAGCGGTCCCCCTCCATGCCCTGGTAACGGGAGAAGTCCAGCGGCTTGCCGATCCGGATCCCCGGGCGCATCAGCTTGGGGACGACCTTGCCGGGCGGCTGGATCTTCTCCGTGTCGATCATGGCGACGGGGATCACGGGCGCGCCGGTGGCCAGGGCCACGCGCGCCAGACCGCCGGGCTTGCCCCGGTAGAGGCGGCCGTCGGGCGAGCGGGTGCCCTCGGGGTAGATCCCGAAGAGCCCGCCGCCCTCGATGACCTCGATGCCGGCCTTGATGGCCGCCTCGCCCGCGCCGCGGGCGCCCGAGCGGTCCACCGGAAGCTGGCCGACGCCCTTGAAGAAGGCCGCGGTGAGCTTGCCCTTCACTCCCGGGGTGGTGAAGTACTCGGCCTTGGCGATGAAGGTGACCTTGCGGTCCAGCACGGCGGGCAGGAAGAAGGAGTCCGAGAAGGACAGGTGGTTGCTGGCGAGGATCGCGGGCCCCTCGGCGGGGATGTTCTCCAGACCCTCCACCCAGGGCCGGAAGGCAAGCTTCAGGGACCCTCCGATGGAGAACTTCATTGCGCCGTAGATCAATTCGCCATGCCTTCCGTGTGCCGTCGCCACGACTTTATCCCCTACCGACGCACGGCCCCCGCTACGGCCCTGGTCGGTGTCGGTCCGGTCGCGTACCGTGAAGGTCCTTCCCCATTGCCGTCGCTCCGGCGCACCCCGAGGACGCCGGAGTCGCAACCGAACAGGAGACCCCGGTGCCGGTCCTTCCCGGAGCCGAGCCGTACCGCCATGAGGGCGGAGAGGTCGGCGTCCTTCTCTGTCACGGATTCACCGGTTCCCCGCAGTCGATGCGCCCGTGGGCCGAGTACCTGGCCGAGCGCGGCCTGTCGGTCTCGGTGCCGCTGCTGCCCGGCCACGGCACGCGGTGGCAGGACATGCAGCTCACCACCTGGCACGACTGGTACGCGGAGGTGGACCGCGCCCTGCGCGAGCTCCTGGAACGGTGCCGGACCGTCTTCGTCTTCGGCCTCTCCATGGGCGGGGCCCTGACCCTGCGGCTGGCCGCCCAGCACGGAGACGCGGTGCGGGGCATCGTCCTCGTCAACCCCGGCAACAAGGTGCACGGCCTCGCCGCGCACGCACTGCCCGTCGTCCGGCACCTGGTCCCGTCCACGAAGGGCATCGCCAGCGACATCGCCAAGGAGGGCGCGGTCGAGGTCGGCTACGACCGGGTGCCGCTGCACGCCGCGCACTCCCTGCGACAGCTCTTCCGGGCGGTGGACGCGCAGCTCCCGCAGGTCACCCAGCCGGTCGTACTGCTCCACAGCCCCCAGGACCACGTCGTGCCGCCCGTCGACTCGGCCCGCATCCTCTCCCGCATCTCCTCGACGGACGTCCGGGAGGTCCTGCTGGAACAGAGCTACCACGTGGCGACGTTGGACCATGACGCGGAGCGGATCTTCGACGAGAGCCTGGCCTTCGTCGAGCGTCTGGCCCCGGATCTGGTCGACGGGAAGGGGAGCAGGAGCGGTGGCTGAGCAGCAGGACGGCGACGGGCGGGAGCCGCAGCCCATCGACGAGGAGGCGGCCTGGGCCGCGATCGTCGCCGGGTACGGCGAGGAGCCCGCGGACCCCCCGGGGGCGAAGCCCTTCCGGCCCGTCGAGAACCTGTCGCTGCCCGAGCCCGAGGAGCAGGACGAGGAGGACGGCGCCCCGGAGATCCGGCCCATCAAGGGCACGGCCTGGAAGCCGAGGCCGAAACCGGCGCCCGAGGAGCCCGAGGCGGACGAGGAGCCGGAGGAGGGCCCCGAGCGGCCCGCGCTCGGCAGCTCGATCGTGTTCGCGCCCGGAGTGCGGGCCGGGGGCCCGCGGGACTACGCGCCGGCCGAGCCGGACGACGCGCCGGGCGGCTCCGACGAGGGCCACTTCGTCCCGCCGGAGCCACCCCCGCTCCCGGAGGCGGACGCGACGACCAAGTTCGCCTGGCTCGCGGTCGTCGGCGGCCCGGTCCTGATGCTGCTCGCCGTCCTGCTCCAGTGGGACATGACCTGGTGGCTGACGACGCTCTGCGTGGGCGGCTTCCTGGGCGGCTTCGCGACCCTGGTGGGCCGTATGAAGCACGACGACGACGATGACGACGACGGCTTCGACGACCCGGGCCGCGGAGCGGTCGTGTAGGAGGCGGATCCTCCCGGCGGCGGATCCTCCCGACGGACTCCGTCCGCCGGGCGGGTGGCCGGGCCGGGTTGAGCCGGCCGGGTGCGGGGCCTCAGAGCGTGGCGGGCACCCGGACCGCCGCCAGGACCGGGAGGTGGTCGGTGGCGGCCCGGAGGTCCTGCGGGTCGAGGTCGGTCGGGACCCCGCAGCCGAGGAACTCGACGCCCGGGGTCGCCAGGATCGCGTCGATGCGCTGGTGCGGGTCGGCGGGGGTCGAGGTGTGCTCGCCGCCCCAGGGGCTGACCGCCCAGCCGTCCCGCAGCTCCTTCGTGAGACGGGTGAAGGCGGGGCCTCCGGGGCGTTCGTTCAGATCACCGGCGACGAGGGCGTGCGGGGTGCCGAGGGCGGCGACCCGGTCGAGGACCATCCCGGCCTGGGCGTACCGCTCGTCCTTCCGCAGGCTCAGATGGCAGCTGACGAGCCCGAGCCGGGCCCCCGCGAAGCGGACCACGGCGGTCGCGAGGCCGCGCCGGTGCAGGCCCGGGGTGAGCGGCAGCAGGACGTCCTCGGTCCGCTCCACGGTGGCCCGCAGGGAGCAGAGCAGGAGCGGCCCGGCCGCGGTGGCGCCGCCGCTCAGGACGACGAGCTCGCTCTTGGCGGCGAGCCGGGCGGCGTGTTTGCGCCAGCGGAAGAAGCGCGGGGCCTCCTGGACGAAGACGAGGTCCGGGGCGCAGGCGCGGATCACCCGGGCGAGGGCGTCCTCGTCGTCGCGCATCGAGCGGACGTTGTAGCTCAGCACCCGGAGGACGGCCGAACCGTCGCTCTCGGTGCGGGAGTTGGGCAGCTCACTGATCGCCATGACGGCCAACATACGACGACCGCCCGCCGTGTCCGGGAGGACGCGGCGGGCGGTCGTCGTATGCCGGTGCGGGACTCAGCCCTGGCGGGCGAGGTCCGCGGCGCCGACCAGGCCGGCCTTGTTGCCGAGCTGGGCGGCGAGGACCTGCGCGTGCGGGCGCCACTGGCCGCCGATCAGCCAGCGGCGGAAGGACTTGCGGATCGGGTCGAGGACGAGGTCGCCCTCGTCCGAGACGCCGCCGCCGACGATGAACGCCGACGGGTCGAAGAGCGAGGCCAGGTCGGCGAGACCGGCGCCCGCCCAGCGGGCCAGCTCGCGGAAGGAGTCGACGGCCACCGGGTCGCCGGCGCGGGCGGCCTGGCTGACGTGCTTGCCCTCGATGCCCTCCGGGGTGCCGTCGCCGAGGCCGAGGAGGATCTCCGCGCGCTCCGGGGTGGCGTTGGCGCGCTGCCTGGCGTACCGGACGAGCGCACGCCCGGAGGCGTACTGCTCCCAGCAGCCCTGGCTGCCGCAGCCGCACAGCAGGCCGTCCGGGACGACCCGGATGTGGCCGAACTCGGCGGCCACGCCGAAGCGTCCGCGGCGCAGCTTGTTGCCGATGATGATGCCGCCGCCGAGGCCGGTGCCGAGGGTGATGCAGATGACGTCCTCGTGGCCCTGGCCCGCGCCGAAGCGGTACTCGCCCCAGGCCGCCGCGTTGGCGTCGTTCTCGACGACGACGGGCAGCCCGACGCGCTGCTCGACCTTGTCCTTGAGCGGCTCGTGCCGCCAGTCGATGTTCGGCGCGAAGAGGACGGTGGCGCGCTTGTCGTCGACGTAGCCCGCGGCTCCGATGCCGACGGCCTCGATCTGGTACCCCTTGCCGGCCTCGGAGACCGCGGCGCAGATGGCGTCGACGATGCCCTCGGGGGTCGGCGGGGTGGGCACGGTGTGGGTGTCGAGGATGTTGCCCTCCTCGTCGACCACGCCGGCCGCGATCTTCGTGCCGCCGATGTCGACGCCGATGGTGAGTCCCATGTGTCCCTCAGTTTTCGGTCGAGCCCCGCTAAGGCCCACCGTACCCGAGGGGAGGTGGCCCACCGCTCAGTCGAGGTCGATGTGCTGGCCGGTTCCGGGCCCTTCGTCGTCCTTGCGGTCGTCCTTGTGGTCGTCCTCGTGGTCGTCCTCGTGCTCACCGGCCTGCGGTGTGTCCGCGTCCCGGCGCGGGTCGTCCGCGTCGGGGACGGCGCCGCCCGCGCCTCCGCGGGTCCAGCGGCTCTCGTGGCCCTCGACGGCCGAGCGGTACGCGGCGAGCAGCTCGCTGCCGGCGGCGGCGAGGTGATCGAAGACCTGCGGGTTGCGCTCGATGACGGGCTCGACGACGGCCTTCGCCTGGTTGACGAGCTGCTGCACGGTCTGCGCGGCCTGACCGCCGAGGAGCGGGTTCCCGAGGCCGCCGGAGACCTTGCCGGCCACGGCCTCGAAGAGCTTGCGGAACTCCTCCGCGGGCGAGCCCGGCTCGGTCGCGCGCTGCGCCCGGCGGCGGGCCTTCTCCGCCTCCAGGTCCTCGGCACAGGCCTTGGCCCAGGCGTCCGAATCGCTCATGGCGTTCTCCTCAATGGCTGCGTACTTCGACGGTACACGCGCCTCAGGGGGTACGGGGCCACAGCCCGGAGTCGGGCGTGAAGCGCACCCGGAGGTCCCCGTCGACGAGCCCGGCGCCGGTGACGGTGCAGCGGCGCAGGGCGCCCGGCAGCGGGACGCCGCGCCGGAACGCGCCGACGGTCAGGAGCAGTTCGTCGCCGCGGCGGACGAGGGAGAGCTCCTCCTTGACGGCCCCGGGCAGGGGGATGTGCCAGACGAGGACGCCGTCCTGTTCCCGCCGGTCCTCCACGGCCCACTCCGGTACGGGGACAGGCTCCGCCGTCCGGGCGGGCGCGAGGAGGACCAGGTCGTCGGCCCCGCGCGGGGCACGGCCGAGGTGCGGCAGCTCGTACAACTCGCCCGTGGCGGCGGTACGGAGCTCCGCGAGGTGCCGGTGCTGCTCGGCGACGAGCCCGGCGAGCCAGGGGTCGTCGGAGCCGGCGGGGAGGATCCGGTTCGCGACGACGGCGTCGAGGGCGAGGCGCTGGACGGCGAGGCCGAGCCGGGCGTCGCGCAGGGCGCGGGCGGCGGCGGGACCCGGTTCGAGGACGAGCCGGACGGTGGTGGAGGGGTCCTCGATCACGGCCTGCACGGCGGCGAGCTCGGCCTCCCAGCGGGCGGTCGTCTCGTACAGCCACTGCGCGGGCATCGGCACGCCGGCGAGCTGCGCGAGCATCGGGCGCAGCGCGCGGGCGGCCTGGCGCTCCGGGGGCAGGAGGCGGCGCAGGTAGCGGCGCAGCTGGCCGGGGAGGGCGAGCAGGGCGAGGGCCTCGGGAAGCGGGGGCAGATCGACGACGGCGAGGTCGTGGTCACCGGTGGCGGCGTCGCGCAGGGCCCGCAGCAGGGCGAACGGACGGCTCCCGGGAAGCTCGGTGAGCTCGGCGTCCTCGAAGGGGGCGGCGCCGAGGAGGTCGAGGGCCGCAGAGGAACGGGCCTGGAGGTCGAGGAACTCCCGCCGGAAGTCGCTCCCGGGCCGCGGCCGCAGGACCCGGAGGTTCCCGTCACTCACGTGCGCGTCGTCCTCGGAGACGAGCAGGACCCTGCGGCCGGCCCTCGCCTCGGAGAGGGCGGTGGCGGCGGCGAGGGTGGTGCGGCCGGCGCCGCCGGGTCCGGTGACAAGCATGATCCCCATGCCTCGAAACGTTACCGGGCCCCCACAGCGCACCCGCGCCTGGCCGGGCGGCACCCCGCCCGTTGCGAGCATGCACCCGGCGGGACGGCGGAACGGCGCCCCGTGCCGGGCCTAGGCTTCCGCGCCCTGACCTGCACCGGATGCGCGCCGCCACGCGTGGTGCGGGTCCAGGCACAGGGTGCGGAGGCGCCGCACAGGGCGCCGTCCCGTGTGCCCACCCGTCCCGCCCCAGCGGGACGATTGCCCACACGGCGGCGGGGCACCGCCCCGCCCGGCGCGGGCACACGCGGGGGTGGGCGCGGGCACACGCGGCGGTGGGCGACGGGCGCCGGCCGACGCGAGGCGCGGGCGCACACGAGCGCGGGGCGCGGGCCCACCCTGGCGCCGCCCGCCAAGGCGCGGGACCCCGCGCAGCGTTACGCGCCGGACTCCACCCTCTGCTTCAGGCCCGCCAGGGCGCGGTCGATGATGACCTTCTCCGCCTTGCGCTTGATCATGCCCAGCATCGGGATCTTGACGTCCACCGTCAGCTGGTACGTGACCTCGGTGCGGTCGTCGCCGAGGGCCTTGAGCAGGTAGGAGCCGTCGAGGGAGCGGAGCATCTGGGACTTGACCAGCGTCCAGCTGACCTCGTTGTCCCCGGTCCAGGTGTACGCGAGCGTGTGGTCGTCCTTGATCGCGCCGGCGTCGAGCAGCAGCCGGACCTTCTCCGCGCGGCCGGCCTCGTCGGCCGACAGCACCTCGGCCTCCTTCACCTCGCCCGTCCACTCCGGGTAGCGGTCGAAGTCGGCGATCACGCCCATGACGTCGGCCGGCGCCGCCTCGATGGTGATGCTCGAGCTGGTGTGTTCGGCCATCGCGGTGGCTCCTCCACTGTGCGGTCCGGCGGAAGTAAAAGGGGCACAGACGTGCCGACGGAAGGCTATCGCGCCCCCGTGGCCGCGCCGTCACCACTCCAGGGCGTAGGGCCTGCCGGTCGAGGCGAAGTGGCCGACGTTCACGCATTCCGTGACACCGATGCGCATGCGGCGCGCCAGCGGCTGGTGGACGTGGCCGAAGAGGGCGTACCGGGGCCGGACGCGGTGGACGGCGTCGAGCAGAGCCCGGCTGCCGCGCTCGAAGCGGCGGGCCACCGTGTCGTAGGTCAGCTCGGGCACGTCCGGCGGGATGTGGGAGCAGAGGACGTCGACGTCGCCGAGGGCCTCGACCTTCGCCGCGTACTCCTCGTCGGAGATCTCGTACGGGGTGCGCATGGGGGTGCGCAGTCCGCCGCCGACGAAGCCGAAGGTGAGGCCGCCGAGTTCGATCCGCTGTCCGTCGAGGACGGTGGTGCCGGGGCCGGCGAAGTCCGCCCAGAGCCCGGGGATGTCGACGTTCCCGTACGTGGCGTACGTGGGCGTGGGGAAGGCGGCGAAGAGTTCGGCGTACTGGCGGCGGACCGCGGCCTCGATGGCGGTGTCGCGGTCGACGTCGAGGCCGGCCCAGAGGCTGCGGCCCAGGTCGCGGGCCTCGTCGAAGCGGCGCGCCGTGCGGAGCTCGACGAGCCGGTCGGCGTTCTCGGTGCCGAAGAGGTCGGGGAAGATGCCCCGGCTGTGGTCGGCGTAGTCGAGGAAGAGGACCAGGTCACCGAGACATATGAGGGCGTCGGCGCCCTCTCCCGCCTTGGCGAGGTCGCCGGCGTTGCCGTGCACGTCACTGACCACATGGACTCGCATGAGCCCACCTTAGGGGGTGTCACCTGCGGTTACTTGGGAGTCGCGAAACCGGTGGATTACTGTGCGCAGAGCACCGCCACGCATGTGTGACGCACGGAACATCTGGCCGGGACCCCCTATCGGGAACCATGTACTGGTGGGTAACGTCCGGGGCAGTCCAGTCGTGCTCACCCCCACTGAGCACCTGCCCGATCATGGACTTCACCGGTGCATCACACAGAGCCGTGGCGCCGGCGCCCGATGAGGAGCAGCAGTCTTGCGCGAGTTCAGCCTTCCGGCCCTGTACGAGGTCCCCACGGACGGCAACCTGACGGATCTCATCCGCCGCAACGCCTCCCAGCACCCAGACGTCGCCGTGATGGGACGCAAGGTCGACGGCGTCTGGACGGACGTCACGGCCACGCAGTTCCTCGCCGAGGTCCGCGGGGTCGCCAAGGGTCTGATCGCCTCCGGTGTGGAGCCGGGCGACCGGGTCGCGCTGCTGTCCCGTACGCGGTACGAGTGGGTGCTCCTCGACTTCGCGATCTGGAGCGCGGGCGGGGTGACCGTGCCGGTGTACGAGACGAGCTCGGCGGAGCAGATCCAGTGGATCCTCGGCGACTCGGGCTCCGCCCTGGCGCTCGTCGAGAGCGCGGCGCACCAGGCGGCCGTGGAGTCGGTGCGGGAGCACCTTCCGGAACTCAAGGACGTCTGGCAGATCGAGGACGACGCGGTCGCGCGGCTCACCTCGGCCGGCGCGGAGGTCTCGGACGAGCTGCTCGACGCGCGCATGTCGGCGGCGAACGCCGACGACCCGGCGACGATCGTCTACACCTCGGGCACGACCGGCCGTCCCAAGGGCTGCGTCCTGTCCCACCGGGCCTTCTTCGCCGAGTGCGGCAACATCGTGGAGCGGCTCAAGCCCCTGTTCCGTACGGGCGAGTGCTCGGTGCTGCTGTTCCTGCCGGCCGCGCACGTCTTCGGGCGGCTGGTCGAAGTCGCGTCCGTGATGGCGCCGATCCGCCTGGGCTGCGTCCCGGACATCAAGAACCTCACGGACGAGCTGGCCTCGTTCCGGCCGACGCTGATCCTGGGCGTGCCGCGCGTCTTCGAGAAGGTCTACAACTCGGCGCGGGCGAAGGCCCAGGCCGACGGCAAGGGCAAGATCTTCGACAAGGCCGCGCACACGGCCATCGCGTACAGCCGGGCGATCGGCACCCCGCAGGGCCCGTCCTTCGGTCTGAAGCTGAAGCACAAGGTCTTCGACAAGCTGGTCTTCAGCAAGCTGCGGGCGGTGCTCGGCGGGCGCGGCGAGTACGCGATCTCGGGCGGCGCGCCGCTGGGCGAGCGGCTCGGTCACTTCTTCCGGGGCATCGGCTTCACGGTCCTGGAGGGCTACGGCCTGACGGAGTCGTGCGCGGCGACCGCGTTCAACCCCTGGGACCGGCAGAAGATCGGCACGGTCGGGCAGCCGCTGCCGGGCTCGGTGGTGCGGATCGCCGACGACGGCGAGGTGCTGCTGCACGGCGAGCACATCTTCTCGCGGTACTGGAACAACGAGGCGGCGACGGCCGAGGCGCTCGCGGACGGCTGGTTCCACACGGGTGACATCGGCACGCTCGACGAGGACGGTTACCTCGCGATCACCGGCCGCAAGAAGGAGATCCTGGTGACGGCGGGCGGCAAGAACGTCGCCCCGGCGGTCATCGAGGACCGGATCCGGGCGCACGCGCTGGTCGCGGAGTGCATGGTGGTCGGCGACGGGCGTCCGTTCGTGGGCGCGCTGGTCACGATCGACGAGGAGTTCCTGGGCCGCTGGGCGAGCGAGCACGGCAAGCCGGCCGGTTCGACGGCGGCGTCCCTCCGGGACGACGCGGAGCTGATCGCGGAGGTCCAGCGGGCGGTCGACGACGGCAACGCCGCGGTCTCGAAGGCCGAGTCGGTCCGCAAGTTCCGCATCCTCCCGGCCCAGTTCACGGAGGAGGCGGGCCACATCACCCCGTCCCTGAAGCTGAAGCGGAACGTGGTGGCGAAGGAGTTCGCGGACGAGATCGAGGCGATCTACACCAAGTAGCGGCGGATACGGAAGGGGCCCGGGGCGATCACGCCGCCCCGGGCCCCTTCCGTACGCCCAGGGCCTGTCGTCGCCTTCCCGTCTGCCCCGCGACGGGACGGTGACGACAGGCCCTAGAGGAGTGCGCGCAGTCGCTCCGCGAGCAGGTCCCAGCGCCACTTCTCCTCGACCCAGGCCCGGCCGCGCTCGCCCATGCGGGCGCGCAGCTCGGGGTCGAGGAGCAGGGTGGTGACGCGGTCGGCGGTGTCCTCGGCGGACTCGCCGCGGACGACCCAGCCGGTCTCGCCGTCGAGGACGGCGTCGGGCGCGCCGCCGGAGTCGCCGGCGACGACGGGGAGGCCGGTGGCGGAGGCCTCCAGGTAGACGATGCCGAGGCCCTCGACGTCGAGGCCGCCGCGCCGGGTGCGGCAGGGCATGGCGAAGACGTCGCCGGCGCCGTAGTGGGCGGGCAGTTCGGCCCAGGGCACGGCGCCGGTGAAGCGTACGGATCCGGCCACGCCGGTCTCGGCGGCGAGGCGGCGCAGGTCCTTCTCGTAGGGGCCGCCGCCGACGATCAGGAGGACGGCGTCCGGGACCCGGCGGAGGATCTGCGGCAGGGCCCTGATCAGGGTGTCCTGGCCCTTGCGCGGGACGAGCCGGGAGACGCAGACGACGACGGGGCGATCGCTGAGCCCGAGGCGGGCACGGACCTCGTCGCCGCCGGAGCCGGGGTGGAAGGTCTTCTCGTCGACGCCGGGCGGGAGCTGGACCATGCGGTCCGCGGCGGCCGGGGTGAGGGCGGTCGCGATCCGGGAGCGGGTGTACTCGCCGAGGTAGGTGATGGTGTCCGTGCCCTCGCCGATGCGGCGCAGGAGCTGCCGGGCGGCGGGGAGCTGGGCCCAGCCCGCCTCGTGCCCGTGGGTGGTGGCGACGAGCCGCTTCGCGCCGGCCCGGCGCAGCGCGGGGGCCATCAGGCCGAGCGGCGCGGCGGCGCCGAACCACACGGACTCGCAGCCGTGCTCGCGCAGGAGCGCGGTGGCGCGGGCGGTGACGCGAGGGGTCGGCAGCAGCATGGTGGTGCGATCCCGCACGACCGTGAAAGGCTGTTCGGCGTCGAACGCGGCCGTCGCCTCGATCCCTTCGCGGCTGCGCTTCCACGTGGAGGCGTAGACCACGATCCGGTCGGGGTCCAGGCGGAGTGCCATGTTGTGCAGGAAGGCCTGGATTCCGCCGGGACGCGGCGGGAAGTCGTTGGTTACGATCAGGGTCTTGTGCATCGTGGCCGACAGTACGCGATCGCATCCACCGCCCGGCAACACGACCGCCCCGCCACCGCGGGCCGACAGGACAGGGACGCGACAGTGACGACGGGTGCCGTGGGGAACGGATCACGCACGGGTCTGCGACTTCCGCTCGCTCTGTGGGGTCTCACCCGGATCCTGCTGCTGCTGTGCGTCTTCAAGATCGTGGTGATCCCGGGCCCGGACATCACGTTCGACGTCTCGGACATCTACCAGGGCTGGTACGAGGTCCTGCGGACGGGCACGTACCCGCTGGACGACGTCACGTGGCAGTACCCGCCGGCCGCGGCGTTCGCGATCCTCGCGCCCGGTCTGCTGCCGTTCCTCGGCTACGCGTCCGCGTTCTTCGTCCTCGCCTTCCTCTGCGACGCGGTGGTGTTCGGGCTGCTCGTCCACACGGGCCGCCGTGCGGGCCGCTCGCTGCGGGGTGCCTGGTTCTGGCTCGCGGGCGTCCCGCTGCTCGGCCCGACGGCGTACGCCCGGTACGACGTGATGGTCACCGCGGTCGCGGTCATGGCGCTGCTCGCGGCGGGCCGCAGCCCGCGGGTGCTGGGCGCGCTGGCCGGGTTCGGCGCGGTCCTGAAGGTGTGGCCGGTGCTGCTGCTCGCGGGCACCCCGAAGGGGCGGGCGACGTTCCGCTCCTGGCCGGCGGCGGTGGGCGCGGCGGCGGCGGTGCTGGCGTTCTGCCTGGTGTGGATGCCCGGGGCGCTGACCTTCCTCGGTTTCCAGCGCGACCGGGGCACGGAGGTCGAGTCGCTGGGCGCGATGGTCTTCCACGTCGTCCGGCACTTCGGCTGGTCGGGCGAGGCGCGGATGAACTACGGCTCGATCGAGTTCCTCGGCCCGTACGTGTCCACGGTGTCGACGGCCGCGCTGGTGCTCACGGTCGCCGCCTTCGGCTGGCTGCTCGTGTGGCGGTTCCGGGCGCGCCGCTTCGTCTCGTCGACGGTGGCGGACGCGGCCTTCGTCGCGGTGCTGCTGTTCACGACGACGAGCCGGGTGCTCTCCCCCCAGTACATGCTGTGGCTGGTCGGTCTGGCGGCGGTGTGCCTCGCGTACCGGTCGAGCCGGATGCGGAAGCCCGCGCACCTGGTGCTGTGGGCGACGGCGGTGACGCAGTTCGAGTTCCCGGTGTGGTTCTCGCACGTGACGCGGAGCGATCCGCTGGGCATCGCGGTGCTGTTCACGCGGAACGGTCTGCTGATCGCCGCGACGCTCATCGCCTGCCGGATCCTGTGGCGGCACACGGTGACGGAGCCGCGGCTCGCCGGCGCCGCGAAGGTGCCCGCGCAGGCGGGTCAGCCGGAGCGCGAGAAGGCCCTGTCCGGCTCGTTCTGAGCGCGCTCGGCCGCCGGGACCGTGCGGCGGTGCAGCAGGCCGAGCGCCGCGCACTGGGCCGCCATGGCGAGGGCCATGGCCAGGCAGATCCCGGGGAGGCCGGCGCCTGAGAGGGCGTACGCGAGCGGGAGCTGGACGAGGACGCCCGCGACGGTGATCCGGGCGAGGTACGGGCTCGCGCCGGTGCCCTCGAAGACCCCGGCGAGCGCGATGTACCCGGCCATGAGCAGCAGGTAGGGGCCGAGGCAGCGCAGGAAGAGCGTGCCGGCCTCCGCGACCGCGGGCTCGGCGCCGAAGGCCCGCATGACGGGTCCGGCGCCGAGGAGCAGCAGCCCGGCGGCGCCCGCGCTGAGGGTCCCGCCGAGCAGGAGGGCCTGCCGGCCGACGGCACGGCGCTCGTCCCGGCCGGAGCCGAGGAGGTGGGCGCTGTGGATGGCGGCGGCCTGCCGGACGGCGTAGAAGGCCATGGTGGCGACGTACATGGCCTTGGTGGCGATGCCGTAGGCGGCGATCTCGGCGACGCCGAGGCGGGCGACGACGGCGACGAGGGCGAGGGCTCCGGCCATGCGGACGGCGAAGTCGACGGCCATGGGCAGTCCGGTGGCGGCGGTGCGGCGCAGCGCGGCGGCCGTGGGCACGGCGGCCCGTGCGGCCCGGGCGGCCCTGAGCAGCGGGTCGCGGCGCAGGGCGAGGAGTCCGGCGGCGAGGGCGACGGTCCGGCCGGTGACGGTGGCGAGGGCGGCGCCGGGCACCCCGTACGCGTGGATGAGCAGGGGGTCGAGGACGAGGATCAGTCCGTTGGCGAGGAACGCGAGCCGCATGGGGGTGCGGGTGTCTCCGGCGCCCTTGAGGATGCCGTCGAGGACGTTGGTGGCGAAGAAGACGGCCGTGCCGGGGAGCGAGATCGCGAAGTAGGCGGTGGCCAGGGCGTGGGCGGGGTGGCCGGAGCCGCCGAGCAGGAGGGCGGCGAGCGGGTCGCGGAGCGCGTATCCGCCGAGGGCGACGGGCGGGACGAGCAGGGCGCAGAGGGCGGTGCCGCCGTGGACGGCGGCGCGGACGGCTCCCGGGTCGTCGGCGCCCCGGGCGCGGGCGACGAGGACGGTGGTGCCGGAGCCGGCCATGAGGACGACGCCGAGGAGCAGGTTCTCGACGTTGGTGGCGACGGCGACGGCGGCGACGGCGTCCCCGCCGAGCCGGGCGACCCAGATCATGTTGATGATGCCGGCGGCGACCCCGGCGAGGAGCTCGAAGTAGACCGGGCGGGCGAGCCGGACGAGCGTGCGGCGGTGCGCGGACATGGCGAAAGGACCCCCTCTTTTCGAGATACCTCGAAAAGAGGCACCTCGAAAAGAGGTAGCATGACGAGCAGTCACCCGACAAGCGAGAAGGAGCGGTGCCCCGGTGCTGGAGCTGTCGATCCTGGGCTTCCTGTACGAGAAGCCGCTGCACGGCTACGAGCTGAAGGAACGCATCCAGGGCCTCAGCGGCCACGTCCGCCCGGTCAGCGACGGCGCCCTCTACCCGGCGATCACCCGCCTGGTGAAGAACGGCCTGGTCGAGAGCCGTACGGAACCGGGCGCGAGCGCGGCCCCGCGCCGCACGCTCTCGCTCACCCCGGAAGGCCGCCAGGAGCTTCTCGCCCGGCTGCGCACCCCCAAGGACGCCGAGATCACCGACGGCCAGCGGTTCTTCACCCTGCTCGCCTTCCTGCGGCACCTCCCCGACGCGGCGGACCAGGCGGCCGTCCTCCGCCGCCGCCAGGAGTTCCTGAACACTCCCGCCAGCTTCTTCTACGAGGGCGGGACCCCGGTCACCGTCGAGCGGGAGCCCGACCTCTTCCGCCAGGGGATGCTGCGGATCGCCCGCGCGACGGGCACCGAGGAGAAGGCCTGGCTGACCGAGGCGCTCGCCCGGCTGGACGAGGGCTAGCTAGGGGGTGACAGGCCCTAGCCCAGCCGCTCCCCCAGGTACGCGCGCCAGTCGGCGGTGAACTCGTCCGGTGTGGTGTCCAGGACCTCGCGGAGCGCCTTCTCCACCGCGCCGTCGCGGGCCGGGTGCGCGCCCACCGCCCGGTAGAACGCCGTCAGCCTCTCCTCGCCCCAGCGGTCCGCGATCAGCTCGCAGGCCAGCCAGCCGCCCTCGTAGGCCCGGGCCAGGGCGTCCGCGTCGCCACCGAAGGCGAAGGCCTCGTCGTCGGGGAGCTCCGCCGGGAGGTCGCCCGCACGGACCGCGCGGCGCAGCTCGGGGGCGGCCTGGGCGGCGGTGCGGCCGGTCCCCCGGTAGGCGACCCAGTCGGCGAAGCCCTCGGAGAGCCAGACCGGGGTGGCCTTCGTGGTCTGGACGCGGGTCGCGACATGGGTGGTCTCGTGGGTGAGGACCAGCTGCCGGCCGAACGCGCCGAGCACCGCGTACGCGTCCGGGTTCACGATCACGCGGTCCGCGGGCGCGGTGGGACCGCCGCCCGCCCGGCCGGTCGTGACGGCCGCTATGCCCCGGTAGGAGTCGGCAGGACCGCCGAGGAGCCGGCCCATGGCGTCGATCGAGGCGGGCACGAGGACCACGACCCGGCCCGCCCAGTTCCCGTGCCAGGCGTCCCCGACCGCGGGCACCGCCCGGTCCGCGGCCGCCGCGATCTCCCGCAGCCGCTCCTGGCTCTGCCCCACTCCCAGGACGAGGCTGCGCGCGCCGGTCACGGTCGTGACCTCGCCCTGCTGCCACAGCTGCTGCGGGGCGCCCTCGGCGGCGCGGTCCCCGGTCACGTACCAGCGGCCGTCCCGCTCGGCGAGGTCGAGGACCCGCTCGGTGGTGGCCGGCCCGGAGTCGTAGCCCTTGATCCGGTAGCCGAGCTCGGTCCGGGCGGTGACCCGGCCCTCGCCGGTCCGGTCGACGTCGGTGACCCGGTAGGACCAGCCGCCCAGCGGGATCTTCGCGAGCCGGTCGAACTCGGTGCGGGCGGCCGGCGCGAGCGCGGGGTCGAGGGCGGCGAGGTAGCCGGGCTCGTCCCGGTCGAGCAGCGCCCGCGCGTGCTGGTCGAGCAGGCTCTGGATCTCCCGGGAGGACGGACCGTCCGGGGCGGGGGCCGCGCATCCGCCGAGGACGAGCACCACGGCCGGCAGGACCGCCGCCGCGCCGCGCACCGCTCCACTCAGCCGAACCGCCACGCCCCCGATCGTACGGGGGCGGTGTCAGACGCGGGTGACGGTGACGTGGGACATCATGTTCACCGGGTCGTAGCGGACCCGGGCGCCCGGATAGGGGGCGTGGATGACCTGGCCGTTCCCGGCGTAGATCGCCACATGGCTGGCGTCGCCGCGGTACGTGACGAGGTCGCCCGGCTGCGCCTGCGAGAGCGGCACCTGCCGGCCCGCGTGACGCTGCGCCGAGGAGGTGCGCGGCAGGCTGATCCCGGCCTGCCGGTACGACCAGACCATCAGGCCCGAGCAGTCGAAGGCCGAGGGACCGGTGGCCCCCCACACGTACGGCCTGCCGATCGCGCTGCGGGCGGCGATCACCGCGGCGGCGGCCCGCGAGGGGCCGAGGTCGGCGAGCGGCGGGAGCTCCTCGGCGGGCCCCTCGGCGCGCTCGCCGGTGCGGGAGGCGCGGTCGTAGTCGGCGCGCTCCTCGACGGTGAGCGAGGCGAGCACCCGGCGGGCCTCGGCGAGCTTCCGCTCGACGGTGCGTTTGTGGCGGGCGACCTCGTCCCGGCTGCGCTCCAGTTCGGCGAGGGCCGTGCGGGCCTCGCTCCGCTTCTGGTTCAGGCCGCGCTGCGCGCGCCGGAGTTCGCCGAGCGCGGCGCTCTGGCGGGCGGTGACGCGGTCCAGGGCGGTGGCCCGGTCCAGGTAGCTGTCCGGGTCGGAGGAGAGCAGCAGGGCGAGGGCGGGGTCGATGCCGCCGGAGCGGTACTGGGCCCCGGCGACCGAACCGAGCGCGCCCCGCATGCGGTTGATGCGTTCCTGGCCGCGGGCGAGGCTGTCCTGCGCCTGGGAGACCGTCCGGCGCAGCGCGTCCGCCTTCTCGTCCGCCCGGTTGTAGCCCTCGGTGGCCTTCTCGGCCTCCTCGAAGAGGCGGTCGACCGTGGCGCGGGTGGCCGCGGGCGTGGCGCCGGGGTCGGCGCTCGCGGGGACGGCCCCGAGGGACGCCGCCGCGGTGGCCGCGGCGGCGGCGGTGAGGACGGTGACCCGGGCGGGTCGGCGGTGGGACGCCACGGATCGCGCTCCGTTCGGCTCGACGCAGACTGGCGCGGCAGACAGTAGCCGCTGATCACTCCTCGTCCAACGAAGGCGCCGGGCACACAAAGTGACGCCCCGCCGGAGAACACAGGTCACCGGCGGGGCGTCAGGTCAGCGCGTGTCACCGCGAACCACCCGTTCGGGCGGCATGGCGGAGCGGTTCGGCGTGCGTCAGATGCGGACGCCGAACATGAACGAGCCCAGGGTGTTCATGGACTCGTAGCGGACGTAGGCGCCCGGGTACGGGGCGTGCAGGACCGTGTTGTTGCCCGCGTACAGACCCACGTGCTGCAGACCGTTGAAGAAGACCAGGTCGCCCGGCTTGAGCTGGCTGCGGCCGATCTTCACGCCGTCGTTCTGCTGGGTGTAGGTGGTGCGGGTGAGGTCGACGCCCGCCTGGCCGTAGGCCCACATGGTCAGACCCGAGCAGTCGTACGAGTTGGGGCCCTCCATGCCGGAGGAGTACGGCTTGCCGATCTGGGTGGCGGCGGCGGCGAGGGCGGCGGCGCCGCGCTGCGAGGCCGGGACCTCGTTGCCCAGGTTCACGCGCTCGCCGGCCGCGCGGCTGGCGCGCTGCTCCTTCTCCTGCATCTTGGCGCGCTCTTCGGCGGTCAGGGTGTTGAGGAGCTTCCGGGCCTCGGCGAGCTTGCCCAGGAACTTCTTCTTCTTCTCGCCGAGCGTCTTGCGGACGTCCTCGAGGTCGGCCAGCTTCGTGGTCGCCTCGGCCCGCTCCTGGGCGAGCGTGCGCTGCTTGGCCTGGATCGAGGTCAGCACGTCGGCCTGCTGGGCGCTGATCTGGTCGATCGCGGACGCCTTGTCGAGGTAGGTGTCCGGGTCGGCGGAGAGGAAGAGCTGGAGCGCCGGGTCGATGCCGCCGGAGCGGTACTGGGCGCTGGCGACCGAACCGATCTGGTCCCGCAGGGTGTTGAGCTCCTGCTGACCCCGGGCCACCTTGTCCTGGAGCTGGCCGATCTCCTTCTGCAGCTTGCCGCGGCGCTCGTCGGCCAGGTTGTACTGCTCCGTGGCCTCTTCGGCCTCGTGGTTCAGCTTGTCGACCTTCGACTTGACGTCGTCGATCTTCGGCTGCGCGGGGGCGGCCTGGGCACCGGACTGGGCGGAGAGGGCGACTGCAGCGGCCGCGGCCGCGGTGAACACGGTCACACGGGTACGGCTCGGCTGCTTGGGACGACGGTGGGACGCCACGAAGGCGAGCTCCTTCTTCCTCAGAGCCGCCCAACCGGTCACGGGCAGGCGGTTCCTCCGCCGCCACCCCGGATGGGTGATCAACCGCGCGAAGGTTCGAGGCTCGACCCTAGTGACCAAGTTGTGATCAGTTCAAATCCCACTGGCAAAAATCTCGCCCACGCACCACTTTATTTACATACATCACACGGCCAGTGATGAGCACTTGACGGTGCGCCATCCAGAATTCGGGCATACCGCTCAGGAGTTGCGATGTGTCACGAGAGCCGCGAAAGCCGCTTCAGCAACAAGGCGGACGCCACCGGCCGCGCCCCCGCCTTCGCGACGCCGTCGGCCACCTCGCGGTCGGTCGAGACGACCACGACCGGCCGCCCCGGCGGCTCCGCCCGGACCAGCTGCCGGATCAACTCGTCCGCCGTGACACCGGGCTTGGAGAACAGCACCCGCACCCCGCGCGGCGGCGCGAGCAGCACCGGGGCCGCCAGCTCCGCCCCGTCGAAGACACAGGTGACCTCGGCGCCCGAGCGGGCCGCCAGGGCCGAGAGCCCGCCGAGCAGCCGCAGCCGCTGCTTCTCCAGGGGCATCGTCGGATAGCCGGTCTTGGTGACGTTGTAGCCGTCGACGACCAGATGCGCCTGCGGCAGCGCGAGCAGCTGGTCGAGCAGCGCCGGATCCGTCTCGGACAGTGCCCGCGCCGCGATGTCCTTCGGGGACATCCGCCCCGGCTCCACCGCGTCCACGGTGTCCGCCGGGTGCACCGAGACGGGCGGCAGCGCGAGTTCGCGCCGCAGCCCCTGCGCCGCGTCGAGGACCGTGTCGAGCAGCAGCCGCAGCCGCATGTCCTCCACCGAGCGCCCCTCGCGGGCGGTCCTGCGGCTGGCCTCCAGGGCCGCCTCGACCTCGCCGAGCCGGGCCCTGAGCCGCCGCGTCTCGCTCTCGGCGGCCGACACCTGCGTCGCCGACTCCGCGCGCGCGGCCTCGATCTCGCCCTGGACCTTGCGCAGCGCCGCCTCGCCGCGCTTGACGTCGCTCTGGGCGCTGCGCAGCTTGCGCTGAAGCGATTCCGCTTCCCTGCGGGCGGTGTCCAGGTCGCGCCGGAGCTGCTCGGTCTCGCCCCGGGAGCGGTCCTGGGCGGCGGCGAGCTCCTCGCGCAGCCGCTCCAGCTCGCGCCGTCCGGCCTCGTCGGCCCGCTCGGCGTCGGCCCGCTGGGCCTCCTCGCCGGCGGCGGCGACCAGCTTGACCCAGCCGGGCGGGCGCAGCACATAGGCGGCCGCCGCCACGTCGACGGGGTCGGCGGCCGCGGGCGGGGTGCCGGTCTCCACGGCCCCGGCCAGCTCGGGCTGGCCCTGCTTGAACCGTTCGCCGATCCGCTGCCGGAAGAGCGGGTCGCTCTCCAGCGCGGCGGCCATCGCGTTGCCGGCGAACTTGGCCCGCCGGCTCGCGGTGAAGCGGGCGTACTGCCGCAGGGGTCCGGGCAGCTCCGCGACGGTCAGCCCGCCGAAGGCGTCCGCGACCAGCGCGACGACCCGCCGCCGTACGCCTTCCGGCAGCGGGTGGTCGAGCGTCTCGGCAGCGTCACCTGCCGCGCCGGCCGGCTCACCACCGTGCGCGGGCTGCTCCACGATCCGTCACCCCTATGTCGTCCGCGCCGTCCCTCAGGAGGCGGCGCCCGGCCTGTCCACCAGTTCGATCTGGTCCACCGCGTTGCACCAGCGGCAGCGGACCGACTCGATGGTCTCACTGACCACCTGCCGCTCCTCGACCGTCGGGTCTCCTGCGAGGTCCAGATGGACGTACTCCACGACCTTGGAGGAGCGGGTCACGTCGAAGCGGGTCAGATTGCCGCAGAGCGTGCAGCGCCAGCGGGTCTCGTCGGTCGGCAGGGGAACCGTCGTCATCGGTGCCGTCCTTCTTCCTGTTGCGTGGTACCAGGTGCGGGAGCCGCGGTGCGCCGTCGAACTGCGGTCGGTGGTGCCCGTAACACTAAGGCCTCGCGGGGAGGGCGGGACACGGCGAGGCACTCTGTCCACTTCGGCCCCGGTACGCCATGATCTGTCCATGATCGACTGGCGAGGCGCGGCGCTCGGGGCCTGGCGGGGCACCCGCGGCGGACCCACCGTGACGTACGCACTGATCGCCGCCTGCTGCCTGCTCTTCGTGATCAGCCCGGTCTCCGGACTCAGCCCCGGGTACGGCACGGGCGACGAGCTCCTGGCGGCCCAGGGCGCCTACTTCCGCCGCTGGGGCGTCGTCCCCGCCGAGCTGATGAGCGGCGACTCCAGGGCCCTGCTCACCCCGCTGACCGCGCTCTTCGTCCACGGCAGCTGGCTCCACCTGCTGGGAAACATGCTGTTCCTGTACGTCTTCGGCGCGATGGCCGAGGAACGCATGGGGCCCGTCGAGTTCTGCCTCTTCTACCTGGGGACCGGCTATGTCGCCCTGCTCGGGTACGCGGTGGCGCACGCGGACAGCGAGCAGACCCTGGTCGGCGCCTCCGGGGCGATCTCCGCGGTGCTCGGGGCGTTCCTCTTCCTCTTCCCGCGCTCCCGGGTCACGAGCCTCTTCCCCTTCCTGTTCTTCCTGCCGCTGCGCTTCCCCGCCTGGATCGTGCTGATCTTCTGGTTCACGCTCCAGTGGATGGCCGCGCGGGCGGCGGGCGCCGGACCCGGCGTCGCCTACCTGGCCCACGTCGTGGGCTTCTCCGTCGGCTTCCTCTACGCCTGGGGGCGCTTCCGCGGTGGGGATAGAGTGAAAGTCCCAGCCGCGGCGACCGAGGGAGAAAGCCAGCCGTGATCACCGCGATCGTGCTCATCAAGACCAGCGTGGACCGCATTCCCGAGATCGCCGAGTCGATCGCCGCGCTCGACAGCGTCAGCGAGGTCTTCTCGGTCACCGGAACATACGACCTGATCGCCATGGTCCGGGTCCCGCGCCACGACGACCTCGCCGACGTCATCCCCGGCCGCATCAGCAAGATTCCGGGCGTCGAGGCCACGGACACGCACGTCGCGTTCCGGACGTACTCCCAGCACGACCTGGAGGCGGCCTTCGCCATCGGCCTGGAGTCCTGACACCGCGCACCCGAGCACGACCGAAGGGGGCCTCCCGACCGGGAGGCCCCCTTCACCCGTACGAGTGACCGATCAGCCGCGGTCCGGGACGCAGCGGCCGTCCTCGGTGCGGTACTTCCACTGCGCGCCGTCCCGGACGAGCTCCTTCACGGCGCCGACGAACCGCTCCACGTGCTCGTCCGGCGTACCGGCGCCGAAGCTCACCCGGATGGCGTTGAGCGAACGCTCCCCCGGGGCGGCCTCCGGCGCACCGCACTCGCCCGGGTCCTGCGGGTCGCTGCCGAGCAGGGTGCGGACCAGCGGGTGGGCGCAGAAGAGGCCGTCGCGGACGCCGATGCCGTACTCGGCGGAGAGCGCGGCGGCGAAGTGGGAGCTGTTCCAGCCCTCCACGACGAAGGAGATGACGCCCACGCGGGGCGCGTCGTCGCCGAAGAGCGAGAGCACCCGCACCTCGGGCACCTCGGCCAGGCCCGCGCGGACGGTGTCGATCAGGTGCCGCTCGCGGGCGACGAGGGAGTCGAAGCCGGCCTCGGTGAGCGCCTTGCAGGCGGAGGCGATCGAGTAGACGCCGATGACGTTCGGCGAACCGGCCTCGTGCCGGGCCGCGGTGGTGTGCCACTCCACGTCCACACCACCGTCGGCCCGGCGTGCCACCTTGCGGGAGGCGCCGCCGCCCGCGAGGTAGGGCTCGGAATCCTGGAGCCAGTCGGCGCGGCCGGCGAGGACGCCGGAGCCGAAGGGCGCGTACAGCTTGTGCCCGGAGAAGGCGACCCAGTCCACGTCGAGCTCGCGCACGGAGACCGGGTGGTGGGGGGCGAGCTGGGCGGCGTCGAGCACGATCCGGGCACCGTGGGCGTGCGCGGCGGCGGCGAGCTCCTTCACCGGCCACAGCTCACCGGTGACGTTGGAGGCGCCGGTGACGCAGACCAGGGCGGGACCGTACGGGTCGCGGTCGGCGAGGGCGCGCTCCAGGGTCGCGACGGCCTGCTCCGGGGTGCGCGGCGCGTTGAGGTAGGTGACGCGGGCGTCCCTCCAGGGCAGCAGCGAGGCGTGGTGCTCGGTCTCGAAGACGAAGACCTGGCAGCCGGCCGGGATCGTGGCGGCGAGCAGGTTCAGCGAGTCGGTGGTGGAGCGGGTGAAGACGACCTGGTCGCCGGGGCGGCAGTCGAGGAACTCGGCGACGGTGACGCGGCTGTTCTCGAAGAGGTCGGTGGAGAGCTGGGAGAGGTAGCCGGCGCCGCGGTGCACGCTGCCGTAGTAGGGGGCGTAGGCGGCCACGTCGTCCCAGACCCGCTGGAGCGCCGGTGCGCTGGCCGCGTAGTCGAGCGCCGCGTAGGTCACCTCGCCGCCGGTGACGAGCGGGACGGTGACGTCCCGGCCGAGGACCGGCAGCGGGGCGTCGCAGCAGGGTTCGGCGGAGTCTGCGGCAGTGTCGACGGTGGCTACGGTGGCGGCGTTCGGGCGTGCGGACATAGCGGTGTCTCCCGGCATGAAAGGGGCGCGAAAAGGCGTGAAGGGGCCCGCAGGGCAGCGCGAACGAAGGGTGCCGCGTACGGGTGAAGGGTGGAGAGAGGGGGCCTGAAGGGCCCTAACGCATTCGCTTGCTCACGAGACAACGCTCCCTAGAGGACCAAGGACCCCAGGGTGACGCGCAGGGGTCCGCGCTTGCCGCAGGCTTCTGCCGTACGGCCTGGTCTTCACCCGGGGCACCCCGCCACGGACGGAGGGTTGCCGGACAGCCGGCCGGGGCCTTGCAGCTGTCACTCATGACCTGTTCCAGAACCTATGCCAGTCGATCAGGACGCCGCAACCCCGTCCCGGCATCCGGGACGGGGTCGACATACGCCGTTCACACAGGCTCAGGCGTTGCTGGCGGCGATCCAGCGCTCCAGGGTGCGGTGGGCCGCGCCGGAGTCGATCGACTCGGCCGCCTTCGCGATGCCCGCGGCGAGTTGCTCCACGAGGGTGCCCGCTCCGGGCTCCAGGGCGGTGAGCGCCGCCGCCGCGTTGAGCAGCACCGCGTCCCGTACCGGACCGGTCTCCCCCGCGAGCAGCCGGCGCGCCACGTCGGCGTTGTACGAGGCGTCGGCGCCGCGCAGCGCCTCCAGGGGGACGAGCTCGATGCCGACGTCGCGCGGGTCGAAGCGCTCCTCGGTGACGCCGCCGTCCTTGACCACCCAGACGCGGGAGGTGGAGGTGGTGGTCAGCTCGTCCAGGCCGTCGTCGCCGCGGAAGACGAGGGCCGAGTTGCCGCGCTCGGCGAAGACCCCGGCGACGACGGGCGCCATGCGCGGGTCGGCGACGCCGACGGCCTGGGCCCGCACCTTGGCGGGGTTGGTCAGCGGGCCGAGGACGTTGAAGGTGGTCCGGATGCCCAGCTGGCCGCGGGCCGCGGCGACGTGCCGCAGCGAGGGGTGGAACCGCACGGCGAAGCACATGGTGATGCCGGCCTCCTCGGCCACCTCGGCGACCCGGCGCGGGGTCAGGTCGAGGTTGATGCCGAGCTTCTCCAGGACGTCGGAGGAACCGGAGGCGGAGGACGCGGCCCGGTTGCCGTGCTTGACGACCTTGGCGCCCGTGCCGGCGACCACGATCGAGGCCATGGTGGAGATGTTGACCGTCTTGGCGCCGTCGCCGCCGGTGCCGACGATGTCGACGGCGGGGCCCGGCACCTCGATCACGTTGGCGTGCGCGTACATGGTCCGGACGAGGCCGGTGATCTCCTGCACGGTCTCGCCCTTGGCGCGCAGCGCCACCATGAAGCCGGCGATCTGCGCGTCGGTCGCCTCGCCGCTCATGATCAGGTCCATCGCCCAGGCGGTGTCGTCGGCGGAGAGGTCCCTGCCGTCGAGCAGGCCGTTCAGCAGGACGGGCCAGGAGCGGCCCGCCGTGGTAGGTCCTCCAGCGGGGGTCGCAGCGCTCATGGCAGCTCCTGGTCTGTTGCGTGCGCAATAGGTGACGGCTTAACCCTATCGACCTCCGGGGACGGCAAAGAGCCCCGTCCATCGAATGGACGGGGCTCTCGCCGTGGCGACCTTCAGCTGGTCAGGTGTTCAAGGTGATCAGTGGTGGCCGTGGCCGCTCTGGATCTCCTTGTACTCCTCGACCGTGGGCTTGGCGATCTGGCTGTCGTCGCCGTAGTAGCCCTTGTTGAGCTTGACCCGCAGCTTCTCCATGCGGCCGATCTTGCGCTCCACGCCGTTCTCGTCGACGGCCGGCGGCAGCTCCGCGGCGTCGTACTGCTCGTGCGCCGTGAGGCGGTGCAGCTCGCCCTGGCTGAGCGGCTCGTGGACCTCGACGAACTCACCGTGCGGCAGGCGCTTGATGATGCCCGACTCGCGGCCGTGCAGCACCTTGTCCTTGTCGCGGCGCTGGAGGCCGAGGCAGATCCGCTTCGTGGCGACGAACGCGATGACCGGACCGGCGAAGAAGAAGATCCGCACGAACCAGGTGATCGAGTTGAGCGACAGGTGGAAGTGGGTCGCCCAGAGGTCGTTTCCACCACCCACGAGCATGATCATGTACGCGGTGATCCAGGCGACACCGAAGGCGGTGCGCGTCGGAGCGTTGCGCGGGCGCTGCGCGATGTGGTGCTCGCGCTTGTCGCCGGTGATCCACGACTCGATGAACGGGTAGACCGCGATGGCCGCGAGGACCGCCGGGAAGATCGCCAGCGGGATCATCACGCCGAGGACCAGCGTGTGGCCCCACAGGTTGATCTCCCAGCCCGGCATGACACGGATCAGACCCTCGGCGAAGCCCATGTACCAGTCGGGCTGGGCGCCGGTGGACACCTGGTCCGGACGGTACGGGCCGATGGCCCAGATCGGGTTGATCGAGGCGATCGCCGCGATGACCGCGATGACACCGAAGACCAGGAAGAAGAAGCCTCCGGCCTTCGCCATGTACACGGGCAGCAGCGGCATGCCGACGACGTTGTTGTTCGTGCGGCCGGGGCCGGCGAACTGCGTGTGCTTGTGGACGAACACCAGGATGAGGTGGGCGACCACGAGGCCCAGCATGATGCCGGGGAGCAGCAGCACGTGCGCCGAGTAGAACCGGGCGACGAAGTCGCCGCCGGGGAACTCGCCGCCGAACAGGAACATCGACAGGTACGTGCCGAGGACCGGCACGGACAGGATCGCGCCCTGCATGAAGCGGACACCGGTGCCGGAGAGCAGGTCGTCCGGGAGCGAGTAACCGGTGAAGCCGGTGAACATGCCCAGGAAGAACAGCAGGAAGCCGAACAGCCAGTTGATCTCACGCGGCTTGCGGAACGCGCCGGTGAAGAACACGCGCATCATGTGCACGAACATGCCGGCGAGGAAGATCAGCGCCGCCCAGTGGTGGATCTGCCGGATGAGCAGACCACCGCGCACCTCGAAGGAGATGTGCATGGTCGAGTTGAACGCCTCGGACATCAGCTGTCCCTGGAGCGGGACGTACGGTCCGACGTACTCCACCTCGTTCATCGACGGGTGGAAGAACATCGTCAGATAGACGCCCGTCAGGATGATGATGAGGAAGCTGTAGAGGCAGACCTCGCCCAGCATGAAGGACCAGTGGTCCGGGAAGATCTTCCGCATGTTGGCCTTGGCCAGCGTGTAGATCCCCAGGCGGCCGTCGGCCCAGTCCGCGACCCGCTCACCGGCGGGTGCTTTCTTTGATTCCGTCACGGTGCTCATCCGCGCTCCCAGAAGGCAGGACCGACGGGCTCGTCGAAGTCGCCGAGCGCCTCCAGGAAGCCCTTGTCGTTCACGCCGATCCGCAGCTGCGGGAGGGCGTGACCGGCCGGGCCGAAGATGACGCGGGCGCCGTCGGAGAGGTCGAAGGTGGACTGGTGGCACGGGCAGAGCACGTGGTGCGTCTGCTGCTCGTACAGGGAGATCGGGCAGCCCACGTGGGTGCAGATCTTCGAGAACGCGACGATGCCCTGGTGGGACCACTCGAGCTCGCGCTTGTCCTTGATGTCCTCCGGCTGGATCCGGACGATCATCAGGGCGGCCTTGGCGATCTCGGTCTGGAAGTGCTCGTCGTGCTCCGAGAGGCCCTCGGGCATCGCGAAGGTCAGCGAGCCGACCGCGACGTCCTCGGGACGCAGCGGCTCGTGCGTGTTCATGTTGATGAGCTGGAGCCCCTTGGTCCACAGCGTGGTCCGGAGCTTCTTCTCGGGCAGCGGGCCCATGTCACGCAGCAGGACGATGCCGGAGAGCGGTACGAGCGACAGCGCGCCGAACATCGTGTTGCGGATGAGCTTGCGGCGGCCCATGCCCGACTCCGCGGCACCGGCCGCGAAGTCCGCCATGACCTTCGCCTTGACCTCGGGCGACGCCGCCATCGGGTGACGCTCGTCGGCGACCTCGACGTCGGACATCAGGGTGCGGGCCCAGTGGACCGCGCCCGCGCCGATGAAGAAGAGGGCGGCACCGAGGGTCAGACCCAGGGCGAAGTTGAGCGCGGACACCCGGCCGAGGGGCCAGATGTACACGATCTTGTCGACCGGGAAGATCACGTACGAGGCGATGAAGCCGACGGTGGCCAGCATCGACAGCGTGAACATGAAGGCGACCGCGCGCTCGGACCGACGGGCGGCCCGCTCGTCGATGTCCTGGATGCGGGGCTTGTGGGGCGGGAGGCCCGGGTCGGCGAACGGGTCGTCGGCGACCTTCACCGCGCCGTGCGCGGTGTCCTGCCCTGCCGGCAGGTTCTCTTCTGGAATCTCTTGGCTACTCATGACTTCTTGGCCTTAGCGGTGTGGGCCGCGACCCAGATGGCAACTGCGATCAGCGCACCCAGACCGAAGACCCAGGCGAACAGGCCCTCGCTGACGGGGCCGAGGCCACCGAGCTTGAGACCGCCCGGGTTGTCGGCCTTGTCGCTGTTGACGGCCTGGACGTACGCGATGATGTCCTTCTTCTCCTTCTCCGGCATGGTCGTGTCGGGGAAGGAGGGCATGTTCTGCGGGCCGGTCTGCATGGCCTCGTAGAGGTGCTTCGGGCTCACGCCTTCGAGGCTCGGGGCGTACTTGCCGTAGGTCAGCGCGCCACCCTCGCCGGTGAAGTTGTGGCACTGGGCACAGTTGGTGCGGAACAGCTCGCCACCACGGGCGATGTCGGCACCGTCAGGGCTGTACTGGCCTTCGGTCGGCGTGATCGCACCGGCACCGAGAGAGGCGACGTACGCCGCGAGCTGATCGATCTCAGCCTGCGAGTAGATGACCTTCTTCTTCGGGACCTGGGCGCCCGGCTGCTGGGCCGGCATACGGCCCGTGCCGACCTGGAAGTCGACCGCGGCCGAACCGACGCCGACGAGGGACGGGCCGTCAGTGGTGCCCTGACCGCCGGTTCCGTGGCAGCTGGCGCAGCCGACGGAGTAGAGCTTCTTGCCCTCCTCGATGGCGAGGGACTGGGCGGTTTCATCGGCCTTCGCCGTGCCCGCGGGCGCGAACGCGGCGTACAGCCCCCCAGTGGCCGCCAGCGCGAGAAGTAGGACGACGACCGCCGCCAGCGGATGGCGTCGTCGTGCGGAGAGCTTTTTCACGGATTACCCCGGTGTCAGGATCTTCTGCGTCGATGCTTGCTGGATGTCTCGGTCCGCCGTGGAGGCGGCGCCGATTACTTGATCATGTAGATCGTGGCGAAGAGGCCGATCCAGACGACATCGACGAAGTGCCAGTAGTAGGACACGACGATGGCGGCGGTTGCCTGCTCGTGGGTGAACCTCTTGGCGGCGTACGTCCGGCCGAGGACCAGCAGGAAGGCGATGAGACCGCCCGTCACGTGCAGGCCGTGGAAGCCGGTGGTCAGGTAGAACACCGAGCCGTACGGGTCGGAGGACAGCGAGAGGCCGTCCTTCTTGACCAGCTCGGTGTACTCGAACACCTGGCCGCCGATGAAGATCGCACCCATCACGAACGTGATGATGAACCACGTCCGGAGCTTCTTCACATCGCCCCGCTCGGCGGCGAAGACGCCGAGCTGGCAGGTGAGGGAGGAGAGCACCAGGACCGTGGTGTTGGTCGCCGAGAAGGGGAAGTTCAAGGCCGAGGCCTGTTCCGCCCAGAACTCGGGACCCGTCACCGATCGCAGGGTGAAGTACATCGCGAAGAGGGCCGCGAAGAACATCAGCTCGGAGCTCAACCAAATGATGGTTCCGACGCTGGTGAGGTTCGGTCGATTGACCGACGGGTGCGCGTGCCCTGTTTCTACTGTCGTTACTGTCGCCACGACCGACATTATGTCGGTCGCTTATCCCGCCCTCACTCCGGGGGGTGCCGTTCGGAGTGTCAGGGGGTCGTGTCCAGCCCGAACGGCCCAGTGCGGAGGCGCCCGGGCGCCGTTCGAACAGGTGCTGAACGGGTGTTGACGGAGTGTGGACCGGAGTAGCATCCGGCGCATCGATCGACGACCTTCCCACGGACTTCCCCACGGAGGAACGATGCAGTCGAGTGCCACGGTCCTGGTCTACAGCGACGACGCGAACACCCGCGCACAGGTGCGGCTCGCGGCCGGACGCAGGCCCGCGACCGACGTTCCCCCGGTCGAGTTCGTGGAGTGCGCGACGCTGCCCGCGGTCCTGAAGCGCCTGGACGAGGGCGGGATCGACGTGTGCGTCCTCGACGGCGAGGCGGTGCCCGCCGGAGGCATGGGCGTCTGCCGGCAGATCAAGGACGAGGTCTTCCGGTGCCCGCCGGTGCTGCTGCTCATCGGGCGGCCCCAGGACGCCTGGCTGGCCACCTGGAGCCGCGCGGACGCCGCGGTGACCCTTCCGGTGGAACCGGTCGAGTTCGCGGCGTCCCTGGCGTCCCTGCTGCGCTCACGCCTGTCGATCGACGCGTGAGCCGTCCGGGGCGCGTGCGCTAGTCAGATCGAGGGCCTCAGGTTGCCCTTCTCGGTGGGGGCCACGGGGTTTCCGGCGGCCTCCACCAGGGCGCTGCCCTGGCGCCACTTGTTCCACTCCAGGTTCCAGTCGCCGAAGCCGTTGCCGAAGGTGTCCATCGTGTCGCCGTAGCTGTTGACGACACGGACGAGGTCTCCGGGGCGGACGGTCTCGAAGAACCAGGCCGCGTTCCCCGTCGACATGCCGACACAGCCGTGGCTGACGTTCTCGACGCCCTGAGAGCCGACGGACCACGGCGCGGCGTGGACGTACTCGCCGCTCCACGTCACCCGGGTGGCGTAGTACACCGGCAGGTCGTAGGAGTCGGAACTGCCCTCCGCGATGCCGATGCTGGTGCCCCGCATCCGGACGTAGTACTCCTTGCCGAGCACCACCTTGATGCCGTTACGGGTGGAGAAGCCCGGTTTGCCGGTGGTCACCGGAATGGTGTTGATCACTTCTCCGTTGCGCTTCACCGTCATGTAGTGCGACGCGGCGTCCGCGACGGCCTCGATCCGGTCCCCGATGGTGAGCTTCAGCGGCTTGGACGCGCCGCCGTAGAGCTTGTCGCCCACCTTGAGGCCGTCCAGGTTGCCGGTGACCGTGACGAGCGCCCCGGCCGGCCAGTACTCCTTCGGACGGAAGTGCAGCTTCTTGTCGTCCACCCAGTACCAGGCCCCCTCGACGGAGGGCGTGGAGCGGACCTTGAGGGCCCGTTCGACGACGGCGCGGGCCGACCGGTCCTTGACCGGAAGGCTGAGCTCCGCCGTGATGGGCTGTCCGACGCCGTACGTGCCCGCCTCCGGCCCGAAGGTCACGGTCAGGGCCCGTTTGGCCGGAGCCGTCTCGAAAGTGAACGTACGGGCGCCTGGAGCGCCGTCCTCGTCCTCGGTGGCCACCTGGACCGTGTAGCGGGCGCCGGCCGCCAGAGCGGCCGTGGAGCGCCACCGCTGCCCGTCCGCGGTGAGTTCGCCGGCGAGGTGGTGGCCTGAGGAATCTATGGCGGTGACGTCGGTGATCCGGGCGTCGTCGTCCTTGGCGGTGATCTCCAGGGGCTTCTCGGGGTCCGCCTTGGCGCCGTCGGCGGGAGCGCTGACCGCGAGCTGGTCGGCAGCGTCGTAGGCCCTCTCCGACAGCGGGTGACCGTCGGAGCCCGCGCACGCGGTGGCGCCCGCGTGGACGGTGACGGCCAGAAGAGTGCAGCTCAGAACAGTCCGAATGCGCGGCGTGTCGTTCATGACTTCACGCTAAGGACAATCCTCGCGACCAGCGCGCCGAGTGCTGCAAAAGAGGGGCCCGGACACTTCGTTGACGAAGTGTCCGGGCCCCTCGGTGTGCTCCGGTGCGGAGCGGGGTACCGCTACTGGTTCTGGTTCTCGCCCCGGTAGAACTCGAAGACCCAGCCGAACAGGCCGACGAGGATCAGCGGGAAGGAGAAGTACAGGATCCACCAGCCCATCGCGATGGCGAGGAAGGCGAGCGCGCCACCGACGGCCAGCGAGAGCGGCTGCCAGCTGTGCGGGGCGAAGAAGCCCACCTCACCGGCCTCGTCCGCGACGTCGGCCTCCTTGTCGTCCTGCGCCATCGCGTCGACACGCTTGGCCGTGAAGGCCAGGTAGTAGCCGATCATGATGGACAGGCCGAAGGCCAGGAAGAGCGCCGTCGTGCCGACCGGCTCCTTGGACCAGACGCCGTACAGGACCGCCATGGCAAGGATGAAGACGCTCAGCCAGATGAACATCTTGCCCTGGATCTTCACTTGCCGGCCTCCTTGCTGCCCGTGAGGGCCGCGGCCTCGTGCGGCTTGTTCTCGAGCTGGTCGACTGCCGCGATCTCAGGGTGGTGCAGGTCGAACGCCGGGGATTCCGAACGGATCCGCGGCAGGGTGAGGAAGTTGTGCCGCGGCGGCGGGCAGGACGTCGCCCACTCGAGCGAGCGGCCGTAGCCCCACGGGTCGTCGACCTCGATCTTCTTGCCGTACTTGGCGGTCTTCCAGACGTTGTAGAGGAACGGCAGGATCGACAGACCGAGCAGGAACGAGGAGATCGTCGAGATCGTGTTCAGCGCGGTGAAGCCGTCGGCGTTCAGGTAGTCCGCGTAACGACGCGGCATGCCCTCGGCACCGAGCCAGTGCTGCACCAGGAAGGTGCCGTGGAAGCCGATGAACAGCGTCCAGAACGTCATCTTGCCGAGCCGCTCGTCCAGCATCTTGCCCGTGAACTTCGGCCACCAGAAGTGGAACCCGGCGAACATCGCGAAGACCACGGTGCCGAAGACGACGTAGTGGAAGTGCGCGACGACGAAGTACGAGTCGGAGACGTGGAAGTCCATCGGCGGCGAGGCCAGGATGACGCCCGTCAGACCACCGAAGGTGAAGGTGACCAGGAAGCCGATCGTCCAGAGCATCGGGGTCTCGAAGGACAACGAGCCCTTCCACATCGTTCCGATCCAGTTGAAGAACTTCACGCCGGTCGGTACGGCGATGAGGAACGTCATGAAGGAGAAGAACGGGAGCAGCACGCCACCGGTGACGTACATGTGGTGGGCCCACACGGTCACGGACAGACCGGCGATCGCGATGGTCGCGGCCACCAGACCGATGTAGCCGAACATCGGCTTGCGGCTGAAGACCGGGATGACCTCGGAGACGATGCCGAAGAAGGGCAAGGCGATGATGTACACCTCTGGGTGTCCGAAGAACCAGAAGAGGTGTTGCCACAGCAAGGCGCCGCCGTTGGCCGCGTCGAAGACATGGGCACCGAACTTGCGGTCCGCCTCCAGGGCGAACAGCGCGGCCGCCAGGACCGGGAAGGCGAGCAGGACCAGGACACCGGTCAGCAGCACGTTCCAGGTGAAGATCGGCATACGGAACATCGTCATGCCCGGAGCGCGCATGCAGATGATCGTGGTGATGAAGTTGACCGAACCGAGGATCGTGCCGAAGCCGGAGAAGGCCAGACCCATGATCCACATGTCGGCGCCGACACCCGGCGAGCGGACGGCGTCCGACAGCGGGGAGTAGGCGAACCAGCCGAAGTCGGCCGCACCCTGCGGGGTGAGGAAGCCGGCCACCGCGATGATCGAGCCGAAGAGGTACAGCCAGTACGCGAACATGTTCAGCCGCGGGAACGCCACGTCGGGCGCGCCGATCTGCAGCGGCATGATCCAGTTCGCGAATCCGGCGAACAGCGGCGTCGCGAACATCAGCAGCATGATCGTGCCGTGCATCGTGAACGCCTGGTTGAACTGCTCGTTCGACATGATCTGCGTACCCGGACGGGCCAGCTCGGCGCGCATGAAGAGCGCCATGAGTCCGCCGATGCAGAAGAAGACGAACGACGTGACCAGGTACATCGTACCGATGGTCTTGTGGTCCGTGGTGGTGAGCCACTTGATGACCACGTTGCCGGGCTGCTTGCGCCGTACGGGCAACTCGTTCTCGTACGAGTCCTCAGCTGCGGCGGCACCCTGGGTTTCGTTGTGGATGCTCACAGTTGGTGCTTCTCCGCATTCCTAGCCGGGTCCGTCTGCTCGATGCCGGACGGGATGTAGCCGGTCTGCCCCTTCTCGGCCAGCTCCTTCAGGTGCTGCTGGTAGCGCTCCGGGGAGACCACCTTGACGTTGAAGAGCATCCGGGAGTGGTCGACACCGCACAGCTCGGCGCACTTGCCGAGGAAGGTGCCTTCCTGGTTCGGGATGACCTCGAAGGAGTTGGTGTGACCCGGGATGACGTCCTGCTTCATCAGGAAGGGGACCACCCAGAAGGAGTGGATGACGTCACGGGAGGTCAGGACGAACCGGACCTTCTCACCCTTCGGCAGCCACAGGGTCGGACCCGGGTTGCCGGTCTGCGGGTTCCGGTCACCGGGGACACCGGCGTCGTAGACACCGCCCGCGTTCTCCGGGAAGTCCTCGAGGAACTTGTCGGGGATCGAGGCGAGGTTCTTGTCCGTCTTGGCGTCACCCTGAACACCGGGCACGTTCTCGACGTAGTTGAAGCCCCAGCTCCACTGGTAGCCGACCACGTTGACCGTGTGAGCCGGCTTCGGGGTGAGCTCGAGGAGCTTCGACTCGTCGCGCGCGGTGAAGTAGAAGAGCACCGAGACGATGATGAGCGGGGTGACCGTGTACAGCGCCTCGATGGGCATGTTGTAACGGGTCTGCGGAGGTACCTCGATCTTGGTCCTGCTCCGCCGGTGGAAGATGACGGACCAGATGATCAGGCCCCACACCAGGACGCCCGTGATCAGGGCCGCGGCCCAGGAGCCCTGCCACAGGGAGAGGATCGTGGGAGCCTCTTCCGTGACGGGGGTGGGCATACCAAGGCGGGGGAAGTCTTCCCAGTTGTACGAGCAGCCCGTGGCTGTCGCCAGGATCAGGCCCGCAGTCAGCACCTGCGGCAGCTTCCGCCGCATCGGGCGCCGCGACGAGCGGTCGGAGCCGTTGGGACTCACGTAGCGCCTTCCCGAGAGTCTCGGCCCGCGTTGGTCGGCCACGGCCGTCCGTCTCGCTGGTCGGTCGCCGCCCCGGCCGCGGGCAGGGGTTTGGATGTTTATGCGGACCAAACCCTACTGGACGCTATTTGGGGTCGCGCGGGGAGGGTGCCCAACGCGCCGTCCGAGTCCCCGAAGGGGTGGACTCCGGGGTTCCGGAGGGGGGTCCGAGACGCCCGTTCGGCCGTCTGCCGACGCACCGGGGCGGGCTTCTGACGAGGGCTCACGGGGTGAGCGCCTCAGGGGGCGGGGAGCTCGGGCGGGGCGGGTCCCGGGGGGCGGGACGGGGGCTTGGGCGCGGGGGCCGGGGGCCTCTGGCGGGGGCCTTGGGTGGTGGGGGGCCGGGGGCCTTCGGGCGCGGAGGCCTTGGGCGCGGGGGCCCGGGGGCCTTCGGGCGCGGGGCTTCGGGGCAGGAGCCGCAGGACTGCGGGGGTGCGGGGCTGCGGGGGTGCGGCCGTGCCGGATCCCGGTCCGCCGCTCGCGGATCCCCGGCCTCTACGGTGGGCGGATGCCGTACTTCGACGCCGCGTCCGCGGCTCCGCTGCACCCCGTCGCCCGCCAGGCGCTGCTCGCCTCCCTGGACGAGGGCTGGGCCGACCCCGCCCGGCTGTACCGGGAGGGACGGCGGGCCCGGCTGCTCCTCGACGCCGCCCGGGAGGCCACCGCGGAGGCCGTGGGGTGCCGTCCGGACGAGCTCGTGTTCACTCCTTCGGGGACGCGCGCGGTTCACGCCGGAATCTCCGGGGCGCTCGCGGGCCGTCGGCGTGTCGGGAACCGGCTCGTGGTCTCGGCGGTCGAACACTCCTCCGTCCTCCATGCGGGCGAGTCGCTCGCGGCGGCCGGCGGCACGGTGACCGAGGTGCCGGTGGGCCGGTCGGGGGCGGTGGACGCGGACGCCTTCACGGCCGCCCTCGCCGTTCCGGGGACGGCCCTGGCGTGTCTCCAGTCGGCCAACCACGAGGTGGGGACGGAGCAGCCGGTGGCCGAGATCGCGGAGGCCTGCCGGGCGGCGTCCGTGCCGCTGCTCGTCGACGCGGCGCAGTCGCTCGGCTGGGGTCCGGTGCCGGAGGGCTGGTCACTGCTCGCGGCGAGCGCGCACAAGTGGGGCGGCCCGGCGGGCGTCGGCCTCCTCGCGGTGCGCAAGGGCGTCCGGTTCGCGCCCCAAGGCCCCGCGGACGAACGGGAGTCGGGGCGGGCGCCCGGTTTCGAGAACCTGCCGGCCATCGTGGCGGCGGCGGCCTCGCTGCGGGCGGTCCGGGCGGAGGCGGCGGCGGAGGCGGCACGGCTGCGGGGCCTGGTGGACCGGATCCGGGCGCGGGTGCCGGAGCTGGTGCCGGACGTGGAGGTGGTGGGCGACCCGGTGCGGCGCCTCCCCCACCTGGTCACGTTCTCCTGCCTGTACGTGGACGGCGAGACGCTCCTGTCGGAACTCGACCGGGAGGGATTCTCCGTTTCGTCCGGTTCGTCGTGCACGAGTTCGACGCTGACGCCCAGCCATGTGCTGCGCGCGATGGGGGTCCTGAGCGAGGGGAACGTACGGGTGTCCCTGCCGACCGGCACCACGGAGGAGGACGTGGACCGCTTCCTCACGGTCCTGCCGGGCGTGGTGGCGGGGGTACGGGAGCGGCTGGGGGCCCCCGGGGCTGTGACGCCCGCGCCGGCGCCCTCGGGCTCCCTGGTCGTGGACTCCCTGGGCAAGCGGTGCCCGATCCCGGTGATCGAACTCGCGAAGGTGATCGGAGAGGTACCGGTGGGCGGGACGGTGACGGTCCTGTCGGACGACGCGGCGGCGCGGCTGGACATTCCGGCGTGGTGCGAGATGCGGGGGCAGGTGTACGTGGGCGAGGAGACGTCCCCCCGGGGAGGCACGGCCTACGTGGTCCGCCGCGCGACGTGACCGCCGACCGCGCCCGCGCCGGGCCCGCGCCCGTGGCGGCGCCGGCACCCCCGCCCGTCGCGGGCAGGCGTTCCCTGGGGGCTGCGCCCCGCCCGCTGCGGGCATGCGTTCCGCCGGGGCGGTGCCCCCCCCCGTTGTGGGCATGCGTTCCGCCGGGGCGATGGGGGTCCCCCTGCTCGAGCGAAGCCGAGAGCTTGGGGGAGGGTGGGCACAACGGACGGCGCCCTTGCCGGCGCCAGAGGCTGTAGCGCCTGGACCCGCACCGGATGCGCACCGGGCATGGGGGCGGGTCCAGGCGCGGAACGCGGAGGCGCCGCGAAGGGCGCCGTCCCGTGTGCCCACCCGTCCCGCCCAGCGGGACGATTGCCCACACGGCGGTGGGCACCGCCCGGCCACGGCGCGGGCACACACGGCAGCGGGGCACCGCCCACCCGGGCGCGGGCACACACGGCGGCGGGGGCGGCGCCCTGCAGGGCACGGGCGCAACGGGCGGGCCCGGGGGGCCTCCCCGCGCGGGCGCACACGGCGGGGGCGCCGCCCGCCGAGGCGTGCCCACCCGGCGCGGGCTCGTGGGTGGGCGCCGTCGTGTCAGAGGAGGTGGGACTGGACCTCCGTCGCCGCGTCCTCGCCGTACGCCTTCGTGAAGCGCTCCATGAAGTTCGCCCGCCGCAGCGTGTACTCCTGCGTCCCCAGCGTCTCGATCACCAGCGTCGCCAGCATGCAGCCCACCTGCGCCGCGCGCTCCAGGCCCACGCCCCACGACAGGCCCGTCAGGAAGCCCGCGCGGAACGCGTCGCCGACGCCGGTCGGGTCGACCTTGGCGGTCTCCTCGGGGCAGCCGACCTCGATGGGCGTGTCGCCGACGCGCTCGATGCGCACGCCGCGCGAGCCGAGCGTGGTGACGCGGTGGCCGACGCGGGAGAGGATCTCCGCCTCGGTCCAGCCGGTCTTGGACTCGATGAGGCCCTTCTCGTACTCGTTGGAGAAGAGGTAGGTGGCGCCGTCGAGGAGCGTGCGGATCTCCTCGCCGTCCATGCGCGCGATCTGCTGCGAGAAGTCGGCGGCGAAGGGGATCTCCCGGTCCTTGCACTCCTCCGTGTGGCGGAGCATCGCCTCGGGGTCGTCGGCGCCGATGAGGACGAGGTCGAGGCCGCCCACGCGGTCGGCGACGGCCTTGAGCTCGATCAGCCGGGCCTCGCTCATGGCGCCGGTGTAGAAGGAGCCGATCTGGTTGTGGTCCTTGTCGGTGGTGCAGACGAAGCGCGCGGTGTGCAGGACCTCGGAGATCCGCACCGAGCCGGTGTCGACGCCGTGCCGGTCGAGCCAGGCGCGGTACTCGTCGAAGTCGTAGCCGGCCGCGCCGACGAGGACCGGGGCGCCGCCGAGCTGGCCCATGCCGAAGCAGATGTTCGGGCCGACGCCTCCCCGGCGCACGTCCAGGTTGTCGACGAGGAAGGAGAGGGACACCGTGTGGAGCTGGTCGGCCACCAGCTGGTCGGCGAACCGGCCGGGGAAGGTCATGAGGTGGTCGGTGGCGATGGAGCCGGTGACTGCGATACGCACGGCGGGGCGCTCCTGCGGGAAGGCGGTAATGACAGTTCACGCTACCGGGTGCGGCGCTCCCTGCCGAACAGTGGAAACTACCCCAGAGTAGGCCTTTTCCCCGGAGCGGTGTGGTGCATACGGTGCGCCCATGACCATCTACCCCGCTCCTCGTGAGCGACACGAGTCCGAGTTCAGCCTCGCCCAGCTGCGCGGGGACGGTGCCCGGATGGCCCCCCACTGGGTGACTCCGGCCGATCCGGCCCCCCTTCCGGTCTCCCCCGCGTCGATCCACGGGGTGGTCGTTCCGGCGGCCTCGGCCCGGCTGATCGACGCCACCGCCGAGTACGGCGGCTGACGGAGGGGAACCGTCCGGGCCTCCGCTCCGTCCCATCGGCGTTCGGTCGAGACGAGGGAGCGTTGCGGTGAGCGGTACGGAGAACGTACGGAGGCGGCGGAACGTCCTGGCCGCCTCGGTGGCGGCGGGTGTGCTGCTCGCCGGGGGCGGTGGCGTCTATCTCGCCGTCGCGGCGACGGCGAGCGGTGACGCCACGCCGTCCGGGGCCGGGAGCAAGGTCGCCGACGTGGCCGCGTCGCCCCCGCCGCTGCGGCTGGGGAACGGCGACAGCGGCGGCGGTCACGGCATCGCGCCGGGCGAGCCGGACCCGGGCGGCGGCCCGAGCGGGACGGTCTACAAAGCCGAGGGTCCACTCCCCCAGGGGCCCTCCTCGGCCGCGGTCCACCGGCCCGAGGGCCTGGTCACCTCGGCGGAGGTGACCAGGCTGGCCGCGGCGCTCGGGGTCGAGGGCCGGCCGGTGCTGGTCGGGGACGTCTGGACGATCCGGCCGGAGAAGGACGGTCAGGGGCCGCGCCTGGACGTGGCGAAGGCCGCCCCGGGGAGCTGGTCGTACTCCTGGTACGACGGCGGCCCGGTCGGCGACTCCTGCCTCAAGGGCAGGGCGTGCCCGCCGCCGGGAGAGGTGAAGCCCCCGAGCGGCGGTTCGCCGGTGAGCGAGGCCGCGGCGAAGGCGGCGGCGGCGCCCGTCCTGAAGGCGCTCGGCCAGGACGACGCGAAGGTGACCGCGACGCAGGTGATGGACGGCTCGGTGCGGGTGGTCAACGCCGATCCGGTGGTGGGCGGGCTGCCGACGTACGGCTGGTCGACGGGGCTGCACATCGGCCCGGACGGCCGGCCGGTCGCCGGGAGCGGGACGCTCAAGGAGCCGGTGAAGGGCGACACGTACCCGGTGGTCGGGGCGGAGAAGGCGCTCGCGGAGCTGAACGAGGACGCGAAGGGCACGGGCCCGGTCGGCATCGGCGGCTGCGCGACCGACCCGCCGGCGTCGGCCGGAGTCGACGGGAACGGGAAGGAGGACCCGGCCCCCGTCGACGGCAGCGGCAAGGACCCGGTCCCGCCCTGCCAGTCGATCGCCGAGATGGCGCCGCCGACCGAGGTCCCGGTGACGGCTGCGGTCTTCGGCCTGGCCGCGAAGGACGTGGCGGGCGAGCGGCTGCTCGTACCCTCCTGGCTGTTCACGGCGGACCCGGTGGACGCGGCGCCGTACACCGTGATCGAGACGGCGGTGGCGCCGGAGCACCTGGCTCCTCCGACGAAGCCCACGCCGCCGGACGAGGGCACGGCGCCGGCCCGGCAGATCACGTCGTACCGGACGGCCGAGGACGGCCGGAAGCTGACGGTCACGTTCTGGGGCGGGGTGTGCAGCACGTACACCGCCAAGGCCGTGGAGACCCCGGAGAAGGTGACCGTGCGGATCGACGAGAAGGCGGACCCGGGACGGGTGTGCATCGCGATCGCCAAGGAGATCACGGTGAGCGTGACGCTGCAGAGCCCGCTGGGTGACCGGTCCGTGGTGGACGCGGCGAGCGGGGAGGCCGTGCCGCGGCGATGAGCGCCCCCGGGCACACGTGAGGGCGGTGGCCCCGGGCATTCCCGGGGCCACCGCCCTCACGCACGTACAGGCTTAGCTGAACGAGTCGCCGCAGGCGCAGGAGCCCGTGGCGTTCGGGTTGTCGATGGTGAAGCCCTGCTTCTCGATCGTGTCGACGAAGTCGATCGACGCGCCGCCCAGGTACGGGGCGCTCATGCGGTCGGTGACGACCTTGACGCCGTCGAAGTCCTTCACGACGTCGCCGTCGAGCGAGCGCTCGTCGAAGAACAGCTGGTAACGCAGGCCGGAGCAGCCGCCGGGCTGAACGGCGACGCGCAGGGCCAGGTCCTCGCGGCCTTCCTGGTCGAGGAGGGCCTTGACCTTGGCCGCGGCGGCGTCGGACAGGAGGATGCCGTCGCTGACAGTGGTCTTCTCGTCCGATACGGACATCTGCTTCTCTCCCGGTGTGTACGGAGACTGCTTGCCGACGGTTGCAACCGACGGTGCCCCGGATTCATTCCGGGCCGAGTGGGGTCTTCCCTCTTTCATGCTCGCACACCCTGTCCAGGAACCACGGACCGCGAATTCGTCACATCGACACTATGGCCATCGTCATCCTGACGTGAAGCGGTTATGATAGATAGCGTCATTTCGACGAAAAGCGTTTCCCGAAGACCCTGAAGAAAGGGTGCGTGACGTGACCACCGCCCAGCCCCTGGATGTGCAGCCGACGCCGCTCGCCCTGCTCCTGCTCGGTCGCGAAGCCGACCCGAAGAGCGAGCGCGGCGTGGAGTGTCCCGGCGATCTGCCGTCGCCCTCCGACCCGGACCTCGTGGAGCGCGCCCGCGCCGCGAAGGAGAAGCTCGGGGACAAGGTCTTCGTGCTCGGCCACCACTACCAGCGCGACGAGGTCATCCAGTTCGCCGACGTGACCGGTGACTCCTTCAAGCTCGCGCGCGACGCCGCCGCGAAGCCCGAGGCGGAGTACATCGTCTTCTGCGGTGTGCACTTCATGGCCGAATCGGCCGACATCCTCACCGGTGACGACCAGAAGGTCGTCCTGCCCGACCTCGCGGCCGGCTGCTCGATGGCCGACATGGCCACCGCCGAGCAGGTCGCCGAGTGCTGGGACGTGCTGACCGAGGCCGGCGTCGCCGATCAGGTCGTGCCCGTCTCGTACATGAACTCCTCGGCCGACATCAAGGCCTTCACCGGCAAGCACGGGGGCACGATCTGCACCTCGTCCAACGCCGAGCGGGCCCTGGACTGGGCCTTCGAGCAGGGCGAGAAGGTGCTCTTCCTGCCGGACCAGCACCTGGGCCGCAACACCGCCGTCCGCGACATGGGCATGTCCCTCGACGACTGCGTGCTCTACAACCCGCACAAGCCCAACGGCGGTCTCACCGTCGAGGAGCTGCGCGCCGCCAAGATGATCCTGTGGCGGGGTCACTGCTCGGTCCACGGCCGCTTCTCGCTGGACTCGGTGAACGACGTCCGCGAGCGCATCCCGGGCGTGAACGTGCTCGTCCACCCCGAGTGCCGGCACGAGGTCGTCGCCGCCGCGGACTACGTGGGCTCGACCGAGTACATCATCAACACCCTGGAGGCGGCCCCGGCCGGTTCCAAGTGGGCGATCGGCACCGAGCTGAACCTCGTCCGGCGGCTGGCGAACCGATTCGCCGACCAGGACAAGGAGATCGTCTTCCTCGACAAGACGGTCTGCTTCTGCTCGACCATGAACCGCATCGACCTCCCCCACCTGGTGTGGACCCTGGAGTCCCTGGCCGAGGGCAACCTCGTCAACCAGATCCAGGTCGACAAGGAGACGGAGAGCTTCGCCAAGCTCGCCCTGGAACGGATGCTGGCGCTGCCGTAACGGTTCTCCCGTACGTACGCCGGAAGGGGCGGCCCCACTCGCGGGGGCCGCCCCTTCCTCATGCCGTACGGATCAGGCGCCCAGGACGTCCAGGACGTTGTCGACGGCGTCCACGGCGTCCGCGGCGCCCTTCCCCGCCTTCTTCAGCCTCCGGCGCTCCTTGCGGAGCTCCACCATCGCGTACAGCGTCGGCACGAGCAGCAGGGTCAGCAGCGTCGACGTGATCAGGCCGCCGATCACCACCACCGCCAGCGGCTGGGCGATGAAGCCGCCCTCGCCGGTGATGCCGAGGGCCATCGGCAGCAGGGCGAAGATCGTCGCCAGGGCGGTCATCAGGATCGGGCGGAGCCGGTGCCGGCCGCCCTCGATCACCGCCTCGACGACGCCCAGGCCCTGCGCCCGGTACTGGTTGATCAGGTCGATCAGGACGATCGCGTTGGTGACGACGATGCCGATGAGCATCAGCATGCCGATCATCGCCGGGACGCCCATCGCCGTCCCGGTGACCACGAGCAGACCGATCGCGCCGGTCGCCGCGAACGGGATCGAGACCAGCAGGATCAGCGGCTGGATCAGCGAACGGAAGGTCGCCACCAGCAGCATGAAGACGATCGCGACGGCCGCGAGCATCGCCAGGAACAGGTTGAGGAAGGCCTCGTTCTGGTCCTCGGAGACACCGCCGATGGTCGCCGTGGCGCCCTCCGGCAGGTCGAGCGCGCTGATCTTCGACTGCAGGGAGGCGCTCACCGCGCCGGTGTTGTCACCGACCGGCTTGGCCGTGATCGTCGCGGCGCGCGCGCCGTCGATCCGGGTCATCGAGACCGGGCCGGGGACCAGCTCGACGGTGGCGATGTCGCCCAGCTTCACCGGGCCGAGCGGCAGCGCCCTGAGCGCGGCCAGGGTGGTGGCCGGGTGGGCCGAGGTGATGAGGACGTCCCGCTCGCTGTCGTCGAGGATCGCCTTCGCCGCCGGGGTGCCCCGGACGGACTGGGCGACGATCGCGCCGAGCGAGGCGGTGTCGAAGCCGGCGTCGGCCGCCTTGGCGTTCGCCTTCACGGAGATCCGCGGGACGGACTGCGAGAGGTCGCTCTGGACGTCCGTGACGTCCTTCATCCCGGCGATCGCGGACCGGACCTGCTCGGAGGCCTTCTTGAGGACCTCCGGGTCCGCGGCCTTCACGACCACGCTCAGGTCGCCCGAGCCGAAGCCGTCGCCCGCGGCGATGGTGGTGTCGCCGATGCCGTCGAGGGAGCCGAGGCCCTTGTCGATGGCGTCACGGGTCTTCTCGTACGAGGCGGAGTCGTCCAGGCTCACCTTGTACGAGGCCTGGTTGGAGCCGGTGCCGCCGCCGAAGGCCGCCATGAAGCCCGAGGAGCCGACGGTGACCTGGTAGTCCTTGACTCCCTCGGTCGCCGCGAGGACCTTCTCGATCTTCTTCGCGGCCTCGTCCGAGGCGCTCAGGCTGGTGCCGGGCGCCAGCTCCTGCCGGACGTTGAGGACCTCCTGCTCGCCCTGGTCGAAGAAGTTCGTCTTCAGGAGCGGGGCCATGCCGAAGGTGACGACCAGGACGACGAGCGCGAGGGCCAGGCTCATGAACCGGCGCCGGGTCGCGAACCGCAGGACCGGCACGTACAGGCGCTGGAGGCGGCTCTTCTCCTCCTTCTCCTCGGCCAGCCTGCGCGCCTCCGCCAGGTCCTCCGAGGTGCCCTTGGGGGCGCGCAGGAACCAGTACGAGAGCACGGGGACCACGGTCAGGGAGACCAGCAGCGAGGCGAGCAGCGCCGCCGTGACCGTCAGCGAGAACGAGCCGAACAGCTCGCCGATCATGCCGCCGGTCAGACCGATCGGCAGGAAGACGGCGACGGTGGTGAGCGTCGAGGAGGTGACGGCGCCCGCCACCTCGCGGACCGCGGTGAGGATCGCGGTCTCGCGCTCCTCGCCGTAGCCCAGGTGGCGCTTGATGTTCTCCAGGACCACGATCGAGTCGTCGACGACCCGGCCGATGGCGATGGTGAGCGCGCCGAGCGTCAGCATGTTCAGCGAGAGGTCGCGGGTCCACAGCACGATGAGCGCGAGGACGACCGAGAGCGGGATGGAGACCGCGGTCACCAGGGTCGAGCGGATCGACGCGAGGAAGACCAGGATCACCAGGACGGCCATCACGAGGCCGAGCGCGCCCTCCGTGGTCAGACCGGAGACGGCCTTGGCGACGGCCGGGCCCTGGTCGGAGACCACGGTCAGCTGGGCGCCGGCGCCCAGGTCGCGGCGCAGCTCGGGCAGCTTCTCCTCGACGGCGTCGGAGATGGCGACGGCGCTGCCGTCCTTGTCCATGGTGGCCATGACGGCGAGGCTGGGCTTGCCGTTCGTCCGCGTGAGGGAGGTGCGCGGCGACTCCTCCTGCTTCACGGTGGCGACGTCGCCGAGCCGGACCGCCCTGCCCTTGCCGGGGACGGCCGCCGGGATGCGGAGGTCCTCGATCTGCCGCAGCGAGGTGTAGCCGCCGCCGACCTGGATCGTGCGGGACTTGCCGGCCTCCGAGAAGGCACCGGCCGGCATCGTGGCGCCGCCGGAGCGGAGGGCCTCGGCGAGCTTCATGGTGTTCAGTCCGGCCTCGGCGAGCTTCCGCTCGTCCGGGGTGACGGAGACCTGGAGGTCCTGGACGCCGCTGACGGAGACCTGGCCGACGCCCTCGATGTCCTGCAGGGCGGGCACGACGGTCCGCTCCAGCTGGTCGGCGAGCGCCTGCGGGTCCTTGTCCGAGGCGGCGGCGAGGACGACGGTCGGCATGTCGTCCGTCGAACCGGCGATCACCTGCGGGTCGACGGAGTCGGGCAGCTGGGCGCGGGCCCGGTTCACCGCCTGCTGGACGTCGGCGACCAGCTGCTTCGTCGACTCGTCGCCGTAGTCGAAGGAGGCCATGACGACGGCCATGCCCTCGGAGGCGGTGGAGGTGACCGACTTCAGGCCGTCCACGGCCTTCAGGTTGTCCTCCAGCGGCTCGACGACCTGCTTCTCGACCACATCGGGAGAGGCGCCCTGGTAGGGGGCGAGGACCGAGACCATGGGCAGCTCGATCGAGGGGAACAACTGCTGCTTCAGCTGCGGGATCGCGATCGCGCCGAACACGATCGCGACGATGGACATCAGCCCGATCAGGGCCCGTTGCGCGAGGCTGAATCTGGACAGCCAGGACATGGGGTCTCTCTTCTGTGGCGTACGCGTCGACAGGCGGGCACACCGCGGCACCCCCCACCTACACGATCAGCGATCCACGTCCGAAAATCCTCGGCCCCCGGGTCCACTTCCTTATCCCGCGCATACCGCGTCTGGAGTACGCGCTCACTCCACCCGGGGGCGTACGAGACCGGACTCGTACGCCGTGACCACCAGCTGGGCCCGGTCGCGGGCGCCGAGCTTGGCCATGGTCCGGTTGACGTGCGTCTTCACGGTCAGCGGGCTGACGTCGAGCCGCTCGGCGATCTCGTCGTTCGAGAGGCCGCCCGCGACGAGGACGAGGACCTCGCGCTCCCGGGCGGTGAGCGCGCCGAGCCGCTCGGTGCGGGCGCCGCCGCCCGCGCCCGCGGTCTCCGCCCCGGGGCCCTGCGCGAGGAAGGTGGCGATCAGCCCCTTGGTGGCGGCCGGGGAGAGCAGCGCCTCGCCTGCGTGCGCGATCCGGATCGCGCCGAGGAGCTCCTCCGGTTCGGCCCCCTTGCCGAGGAAGCCGGAGGCGCCGGCGCGCAGCGACTGCACGACGTACTCGTCGACCTCGAAGGTGGTCAGCATGACGATCCGTACGTCGGCGAGCTCGGGATCGGCGGTGATCATCCGGGTGGCGGCGAGGCCGTCGGTGCCCGGCATGCGGATGTCCATGAGGACGACGTCGGGCCGGGTGGAGCGGGCGAGCGCGACCGCCCCGGCGCCGTCCGGCGCCTCCCCCACGACCTCCATGTCGGGCTCGGAGTCCACCAGGACCTTGAAGGCGCTGCGGAGCAGAGCCTGGTCGTCGGCGAGCAGTACGCGAATCGTCATGCGTGGTCCTCCCCCGTCCCCCCCGTGCGGGGGGTCACCGGCAGTATCGCCTGGACGCGGAAGCCGCCGCCGTAGCGGGGGGCGGCGGTGAGGGTGCCGCCGAGGGCGCCGACCCGTTCGCGCATGCCGAGCAGGCCGTGGCCGCCGACGGGGGGCTGCTCGACGGCCCGCGGCGGGTCGGTCCTCGGCGTGCCGTTGTCGAGGACGGTGACCTCGACCGTACGGCCCACCCGGACGATGCTCACCTCCGCCTTCGCGTCCGGACCGGCGTGCTTGCGGACGTTCGTCAGGGCCTCCTGCACGATCCGGTACGCGGCGAGGTCGACGGTCGCGGGGAGCGTCAGGCCCTCGTCGGCGCGGGCCAGGGCGATCGGGAGGCCGGCCTTGCGGAAGCTGTCGAGCAGCCCGTCGAGGACGGCGAGGCCCGGCGCGGGCTCGGTGGGGGCCTCCGGGTCGCCGGACTGGCGCAGCAGCCCGACGGTGGCGCGCAGCTCGTCCAGGGCGGAGCGGCTGGCCTCGCGGACGTGCGCGAGGGCCTCCTTCGCCTGGTCGGGGCGCTTGTCCATGACGTGGGCGGCGACGCCGGCCTGGACGTTCACCAGGGCGATGTGGTGGGCGACGACGTCGTGGAGGTCACGGGCGATCCTCAGCCGCTCCTCGGCGACCCGCCGTCCGGCCTCCTCCTCACGGGTCCGCTCGGCCCGCTCGGCCCGCTCCCGGATCGCGTCGACGAAGGCCCGGCGGCTGCGGACGGCGTCCCCGGCCGCCGCCGCCATCCCGGTCCAGGCGAAGACGCCGAGGTTCTCCTGTGCGTACCAGGGGGTCGGCCCGAAGGCCATGGCCGCGGCGGTCAGCACGGCCATCGTCGCGAGCCCGACCCGCCAGGTGGTGGGCCGGTCGGTGCGCGAGGCGACCGTGTAGAGCGCGACGACGGCGGCCATCGCGATCGGGGCCGGGCGGTTGTCGTTGACCAGCTCGAAGAGGCTGATCGCGACGGTGAAGGCGAGCACGGCGAAGGGGCGGCGCCGGCGCATCACGAGTGCGGCGGCCCCCAGGACCATGATCAGCACGCTCCACGCGCCGGGGCTGCGGTCCCCGAAGGTCGGCCCGTCCGGGCTGCCGTGCGGATCGGTGAAGGACCCGGCGATCATGCAGACGAGCGCGCCGGCGGCGATCGTGGCGTCGAAGGCGAGCGGATGCGCGCGGAACCAGTCACGAAGACGGCTGTAGAGGGTGCCGGTGGCGGGCCCGGGGCCGGAGGGGGTCACGGGGGACAACGGTACGGGGCGGGGCGCCCGCCCCGACAGGTCCAGGTCCGGGGGCCGGGCGCGGGCGCACGGGGTGGGAAAATAGGAAGGATCCCGCTGCCCTGTGGGGGGCGGGATCCTTCGGGTGGGGATTCAGCCCGGGATCAGTCCGTCGTCCGAGAGCATCGCCCGGACCTCCTCCAGGCTGGCGTCCCCGGCCGGGAGGATGAGTTCCGACGGCTCCAGCGCGTCGTCCGGCAGGGGGGTGCCGAGCCGGCGGACGGCTTCGAGTACGGCGCCCAGCGTGCGCCGGAACCCTTCCTCGTCCCCCGACTCCATCTCTTCGAGCAGCTCGTCGTCCAGCCTGTTCAGCTCGACGAGGTGGCTGTCGGCCAGCTTCCACTGGCCCTCCCCCATGATCCGTACGATCATGACGCGTCCTGTCTGTCGCCTACTTCTCGAAGCGCGGGTGGGACTGCTGCTGAGCGCGGTCCTGCGGCGCGGCCGCGCCACCGCCCTCGATGGCCTGCTGCTGCGCCGAGGGGCCCCCGGCCAGCTCGGCCTTCATGCGCTGGAGTTCCAGCTCGACGTCCGTGCCGCCGGAGAGCCGGTCCAGCTCCGCCTGGATGTCGTCCTTCGCGAGCCCGGACTGGTCGTCCAGGGCGCCCGAGGCGAGCAGCTCGTCGATCGCGCCGGCGCGCGCCTGGAGCTGGGCGGTCTTGTCCTCGGCCCGCTGGATCGCGAGACCGACGTCGCTCATCTCCTCCGAGATGCCGGAGAACGACTCGGCGATCCGGGTCTGCGCCTGGGCCGCCGTGTACGTGGCCTTGATGGTCTCCTTCTTGGTGCGGAAGGCGTCCACCTTGGCCTGCAGACGCTGGGCGGCGAGGGTGAGCTTCTCCTCCTCGCCCTGCAGCGTCTGGTGCTGCACCTCCAGGTCGCTGACCTGCTGCTGGAGCGCGGCCCGCCGGGACAGCGCCTCGCGCGCCAGGTCCTCGCGGCCGAGCGCCAGCGCCTTGCGGCCCTGGTCCTCCAGCTTCGCGGACTGGCCCTGCAGCTGGTTCAGCTGGAGTTCGAGCCGCTTGCGGGAGGTGGCGACGTCGGCGACGCCCCGCCGCACCTTCTGCAGCAGCTCCAGTTGCTTCTGGTACGAGTAATCGAGCGTCTCGCGCGGATCCTCGGCCCGGTCAAGGGCCTTGTTCGCCTTCGCGCGGAAGATCATCCCCATACGCTTCATGACACCGCTCATGGGCTTCGCGCGCCCCCTTCTGACGGACTCGGCTCCAGCTCTTTCAACAGGATCCACAGTACGGGCCCTGTCTCCATTACCGCACTGTTCGGAGCGGGATGCGCTCCTCCCCAAGGACGACTGCGCGCGGTGTTCCCTCCCGCGCAGGGAGTAGATGGATCTCGGGGGAGACCGCGCCCGTCCTCCGTACGTACGCCCGAAGACGCAGTCCGTTAGCGGATCGTTCCCGCCCGGCATGGGGTTCATGCCCGCCACCCCGTACCCTTGGGTTTTGTGTTCCGTAGCCGTTCGAAGGACGAGAAGGCCCCCACCGACAAGGTGACGGCGGACCTCTCCACCAAGCAGCCCCGCGACCCCGAGGCCCCCAAGGGCCGCCCGACCCCGAAGCGGAGCGAGGCGCAGACCCAGCGCCGGCGCGCCGCGACGGTGCCGACCGACCGCAAGGAGGCCGCCAAGCGCCAGCGCGAGGCACGCCGCTCGGACCTGACCCGGCAGCGCGAGGCGCTGGCCAACGGCGACGAGCGTTACCTGCCCGCCCGCGACAAGGGCCCGGTCCGCCGATTCGTGCGCGACTTCGTCGACTCGCGGTTCGTGATCGCCGAGTTCTTCCTGCCGATGGCCGTGGTGATCCTCGTGCTGTCGCTGTTCGGCAACGCCAACCGGGGCCTGCAGAACATCTCCCTGCTGCTGTGGCTCGGTGTGATCATCCTGATCGTCATCGACTCGATCGGCATCTGGATCCGTCTGCGGAAGCAGCTCAACGAGCGCTTCCCGAACGAGCCGAAGCGCGGTGCCATCGCCTACGGCCTGATGCGCACGCTCCAGATGCGCCGACTGCGTCTCCCGAAGCCGCAGGTCAAGCGCGGAGAGCGGCCCTGAGCGCCGACAGTTCGGAGCCGGAGTCCGGCGGCCGCGCGTTCGGCGGGGCCACGTCGGAGTCGGGCGCCCCGGTGCTGCCGGCCGTCGCCCACTGGCCCGCCGGTCCCGGCGGGCTGCGCGACACCATCCGGCAGGAGATCGTCGCCCGTCAGCTCGACGAGCAGATAACCGGCCGCTACCCGGTGGGGCAGCGGCTGCGGATCCTCGACGCGGGCATGGGACAGGGCACCCAGGCCCTGCGCCTCGCCCGGGCCGGCCACACCGTGACCGGCCTGGAGGCCGACCCGGACCTCCTGAAGGCGGCCCGTGAGTCGCTGGCGACGGAGCCCGCGGGGATCCGCGAGCGGGTCCGGATGATCGAGGGCGACGGGCGCGAGACCGGGGTGCACTTCCTGCCCGGCAGTTTCGACGTGGTCCTCTGCCACGGCGTGCTCATGTACGCGGACGAGCCCGACGCGCTGCTCGCCGGCCTGGCCCGGATGCTGGCCCCCGGCGGCCTGCTGTCCCTGGTGGTACGGAACGCGGAGGCCCTGTCCATGCGGCCGGGGCTCGCCGGGGACTGGTCGGGGGCTCTCTCGGCCTTCGACTCGGACGTCTACACGGACGACAACGGCGTGAAGGTGCGGGCCGACCGGCTGGACGCGCTCACGTCGACGCTCGCGGGGATCGCCGCGCCGCTGCACGCCTGGTACGGGGTGCGGGTCTTCACGGACGACGTCCCCGCCGACGCGGGCCTGCCCGCCGCCGAGGAGCTGGAGCGGCTGCTCGCCGCCGAGGACCGGGCCGGGCGCACGGAGCCGTACCGGCGGATAGCGGCGCTGCTTCACCTGTGCGGCGTACGGGGCTGACGGAGGCGCGGGCGGCGGTCGCGCACCCCTGATCGGGTGCGCTCGCCGGGCCCGGAGCGGGGCGGAACCGGATACTCCGGACATGGACGTATCCCGTGCCCGACGCGCCCGTCTCCCTCTCGCCGCGTTCGCCGCCGGGGCCTGCGTCGTCGCACTGGCCGGCGGCCGCTCGTCCTCCGGCGGGGACACGGGCGCTCCGGAGCGCTCCACCCAGGCGGCGGCGCCGCTCGTCTCCAACGAGCTCCAGGACGACTACCAGGCCGTCATCAGGAACGTCCTTCCCTCCGTCGTGCAGATCGAGGCGGGCGACAGCCTCGGCTCCGGGGTCGCCTACGACGGCAACGGGCACATCGTCACCAACGCGCACGTGATCGGCCAGGAGAAGACCTTCAAGGTCACGGCCGCCACCGGCGGGCAGCCCGTGACGGCCCGGCTGGTCTCCTCGTACCCCGAACAGGACCTCGCGGTCATCAAGCTGGACAGCGTCCCGCAAGGGCTGAGGCCAGCGAGGTTCGGCAACTCGGCCACCGTCGACATGGGGCAGATCGTCCTCGCGATGGGCTCCCCGCTGGGCCTGTCCGGCAGCGTGACCCAGGGCATCGTCTCGGCGACCGGCCGGACGGTCAGCGAGGGCCGGACCGACGGCGGCACGGGCGCGACGATCGCGAACATGGTCCAGACGTCGGCGGCGATCAACCCCGGCAACAGCGGGGGCGCCCTCGTGAACCTCGACAGCGAGGTCATCGGCATCCCCACGCTCGCCGCGACCGACCCCGAACTGGGCGGCGGCGCGGCGGCCGGCATCGGCTTCGCGATCCCCGCGTCGACGGTGCGGACGATCGCCGGCCAGATCATCAGGAACGGCAGGGTGACGGACTCCGGGCGGGCGGCCCTGAACATCACCGGCCGTACGGTCCTCGACGACGACTACCGGCCGGCGGGCGTGGCGGTCGTCGAGGCGCCGGCGGACGGGGCGGCCGGGAAGGCGGGCCTGAAGCCGGGCGATGTGATCACGCGCCTCGGCGCCACCGACATCACGACGATCACGTCGCTGTCGGAGGCGCTGGCGTCGATGACGCCGGGGGAGAAGGTGACGGTGACGTACGTGCGGGGCACGACGACCCGAGAGGCCGAGGTCACCCTGGGCGAGCTGTGACCCCGGGCCCCGGCACCCACCCGCCGTGCGGGCGCCCTGGCGGGACGGTGCCCACCGCCGTGTGGGCGATCGTCCCGCATGGGGGTCCCCCTGGACGAAGTCCTTGGGAGGGACGGGTGGGCACCGCCCGCGACGGGGCTCTAGCCCTCCGCGTCCAGGGGCATCGGGCCGTAGATCTTCGTCCCGTCCTCCGACAGCGTCACCTGGTCCGCGCCGCCGCCGAGGAGGTCACGCCAGTTCTCCCCGATCCAGCTCTCCGCGTCGCCCTGGGTGGTGAACTCCTCGGGGGTCACCACCGGCTCGACCTCCGTGCCGTCGGACTTCTCGAACCGCCACGTCCATGCCATGCAAGCCTCCTGGCGCTCACCGGATGATCGGTTTCCTGCCCGCAGCGTAGCCGGGCGCGCACGCCTCGCGGTGGCGCGGGAGGATCTGAGCGTGGAACTGACTCTGCTCGGCACCGGCGCGCCCCTCGGACTCCCCCGCCCCGACTGCCCCTGCGCCGTGTGCGCGCTGTCCCGTGGGGGGCGGGCGAGGGCCGCGACCTCGCTGCTCGTGGACGGGGCCCTTCTGCTGGATCTGACCCCCGGGGCCGCGCTCGCCGCCGCGCGGTCGGGGCATTCGCTGGTGGGGGTGCGCCAGGTGCTGCTGACGCATCCGCACGACGGGCCGGCCGTGGAGGTGCCCGCGGGGCTTCCCACGGCGGGGCGGGTGCCGGACGGACGCGAGTTGACGCTGATCAGCGGGCACCGGGTGCGGGCGGTGCCGATGGACTCCCCCGGGACCGGGTACGAGGTGACCTCGGCCGACGGCGAGCGGCTGCTCTATCTGCCGCCGGGCGGCGCGCCCGCCGGGATCACGGACGAGCACCTGGCGCCGTACGACATGGTCGTGGCCGATGTCACCGGGCGTCCGGACGGGCTCGCCCGGCTGCGGGCGACAGGAGCGGTCGGCCCGGCGACCGAGGTGATCGCGGTGCACCTGGACCACGACGCGCCGGCCGGTGCCGAGCTGGACCGGCGGCTCGCGGCGGCTGGGGCGCGGGCGGTGCCGGACGGGACGACGCTGTACGTCGGCGACTACCACGAGGTGCCGGACGTGCCCCGGCGGACCCTGGTGACGGGCGGGGCCCGGTCGGGGAAGTCGGTGGAGGCGGAGCGGCGCCTGGAGACCTTCCCCGAGGTGCTGTACGTGGCGACGGGCGGGACGCGGGAGGGCGACCCGGAGTGGGCGGAGCGGGTGGGGCTGCACCGGGAGCGGCGGCCGGGTTCGTGGCGTACGGCGGAGACCTGCGAGCTCGTACCGCTGTTCGCGGAGGACGGTCCCGCGCTGCTCGTCGACTGTCTGTCGCTGTGGCTGACGGACGCCATGGACCGGGTGGGTGCCTGGGACGACGAGCGGTGGCGGGACGGCGGGCAGGCGGCGCTGCGGGAGCGGACGGCGGAGCTGGTGGCCGCGGTGCGGGCGACGCGCCGGACGGTCGTGGCGGTGACGAACGAGGTCGGGTCGGGGGTGGTGCCGGCCACGGCGGCGGGGCGGCGCTTCCGGGACGAGCTGGGCCGGCTGAACGCGGCCTTCGCGGACGAGTGCGAGGAGGTCGTCCTGGTGGTCGCGGGGCAGGCGCTGGTGCTGCGCGGGTAGGGTTCCGATCGCTGATGGACCTCGCGACTTGTCACTAGGCGGAACCCGTGAACCTGGACGACTTCTCCGATCTGATCGAGCGCCCCGACGGCGGGATACGGCGTGATGCCGAGGAGCGCCGGGAGCGGCTGGCCGTGCCGCCGGGGGCGCTGGGCCGGCTCGACGAGCTGGGCGAGTGGCTGTCCGCGGCCCAGGCCTCGGTGAAGGTGCGGGCGATCGAGCAGCCGAAGGTGGTGCTGTTCGCGGGCGACCACGGGGTGGCCTCGCTCGACGTGTCGGGCCGCGCGGCGGGCACGGCGCACGAGCTGGTGCGCGCGGTGCTCGACGGGGCGAGCCCGGTGGCGGTGCTCGCCCGTTCGATGGCGGTGCCGGTACGGGTCGTGGACGCCGGTCTGGACTGCGATCCGGAGCTGCTGCCGGCCGAGGTGGTGCGGCACCGGGTGCGGCGCGGCAGCGGCCGGATCGACGTGGCGGACGCGCTGACGGTCGAGGAGGCCGAGGCGGCGGTCCGGCTCGGGATCGCGATCGCCGACGAGGAGGCGGACTCGGGCACCGATCTGGTGGTGCTCGGGGATCTGAGCGTCGGCGGCACGACCCCGGCGTCCACGCTGATCGCGGCGCTGTGCGGGACGGACGCCTCGGTGGTGACCGGCCGGGGCGGTGCCGGGATCGACGATCTGGCGTGGATGCGCAAGTGCGCGGCGATCCGGGACGCGCTGCGGCGGGCCCGGCCGGTGCTCGGTGACCAGCTGGAGCTGCTCGCGGCGGTCGGCGGGGCGGATCTGGCGGCGATGACCGGGTTCCTGCTCCAGGCCTCGGTGCGGCGGATGCCGGTGATCCTGGACGGTGTGGTGGGTGCGGCCTGTGCGCTGGTGGCGCAGCGGGCGGCGTTCCGGGCGCCGGACTGGTGGCTGGCGGGTCAGGTGAGCGGGGAGCCGGCGCAGGCGAAGGCACTGGACCGGATGGCGCTCAACCCTCTGCTCGACCACGGCGTCCATGTGGGTGAGGGAACAGGGGCATTGCTCGCACTTCCCCTCGTCCAGGCCGCCGCGGCGTTCGCCGCGGAGCTGCCCGAGCGTCCGGATCCGACCACTCCGGAGGCCGACAGCGGCTCGGAGGTCTGAGCGGGCGGAAGGGAACGGCCGACTCCGGGGCGGTCACGCGCGACGCGCGCGTGGCCGTCTCCGGCGTCTCCGTACGGCAGGTACCGCCCCATATGATCGCTTTTCATGGGAGAAGTCCGCTTGTCTGCCGAAGCAGCACCCCGGAGCACCGCCCCCCGGGGCAGCACCACCCGTTCACGGCGCAGCGCCGCGTTCGCCGTCTGGTACCTGCGCGTCGTCACGTTCATCAATTTCCTGAGCGCCGTCTGGGTCTCGTTCGGGCAGGACCTGCGCCGCCACAACGAGGACAACTACTTCACCCCGTACCTGCTCACGGCGGGCTTCGCCTCGGGGGTCTTCACCCTCTTCCTGGCGATCACCATGCGGCGGCGCAAACGGGCCGCGTGGATCCTCAACATGGTGCTCGGCGGGCTCTTCCTGCTCCTCTTCGCGCTGGTGATGTTCTTCCCGGAGATCCGGCAGCACGCCCAGAACTGGGTCTCGCTGGCCCTGACCGCCGCGTTCGTCCTCGCGCTGCTGCTCGGCCGCAAGGAGTTCTACGCGAAGGGCGACCGCTCCAACCCGTGGCTCGCCGCGATCGTCGCGGTCGGCGGACTGCTCGTCACCTCGCTGCTCGCGGCCGTCCTGGTCACCGTCACCAACACGTCCACCACCTCCTCCACCTTCCTGGAGCGCTGGCGGTACGGCGTGATGAGGCTGATCACCCTGGCCTCGGACGACTCGCGCTTCGCCGGGATCAACACCCCCGGCTGGGTCGACGTCACCATCAACGTCCTGTCCACGCTGCTGCTCTTCGCGGTGCTCTTCGCCGCGTTCCGCTCCCGGCGGGCCGTCGACCCGCTGACCGAGGAGGACGAGGAGCGGCTGCGGGTCCTGCTCGACAAGCAGGGCGACCGCGACTCGCTGGGCTACTTCGCGCTGCGGCGCGAGAAGAGCGTGGTGTGGTCGCCGAGCGAGAAGGCGGCCATCGCCTACCGGGTGGTCGGCGGCGTCTCGCTCGCCTCCGGCGATCCGATCGGCGACCCCGAGGCCTGGCCCGGTGCGATCGAGCCCTGGCTCGCCGAGGCGCGCGAACACGGCTGGATCCCGGCGGTGATGGGCGCGAGCGAGGAGGCCGGGGTCATCTACGCCCGGCACGGTCTGGACGCCCTGGAGCTGGGCGACGAGGCGATCGTGGAGACCGACGAGTTCACCCTGGACGGCCGGGCCATGCGGACGGTCCGGCAGGCCTTCAACCGGGTGAAGCGGGCCGGGTACGAGGTCCGGATCCGGCGCCACGAGGACATCCCCGCGGACGAGATGGCGGAGCTGCTGCGCAAGGCGGACGACTGGCGGGACGGGGCCACCGAGCGCGGTTTCTCGATGGCGCTGGGCCGGCTCGGCGATCCCCGGGACGGCCGCTGCGTGATGCTGGAGTGCATGGACGAGCGCGGTGAGCTGCGGGCGGTGCTGTCCTTCGTGCCCTGGGGGCCGAAGGGGCTCTCGCTGGATCTGATGCGCCGGGACCGGGACTCCGAGAACGGCCTGATGGAGTTCATGGTCATCGAACTCCTGCAGCGCGCCAAGGAGATCGGGATCACCCAGGTCTCGCTCAACTTCGCGATGTTCCGCTCCGTCTTCGAACGCGGCTCGAAGCTCGGGGCGGGACCCGTGCTGCGCATGTGGCGTTCGCTGCTCAGCTTCTTCTCCCGCTGGTGGCAGATCGAGTCGCTGTACCGCGCCAACGCCAAGTACCGACCGATCTGGGAGCCCCGATTCATGCTCTTCGAGAAGAGTGCGGACCTGCTGCGCATCGGCCTCGCCGCAGGGCGGGCCGAGGGCTTCCTGGAGGCCCCGGGGCTGCCGAAGTGGCTGCACCGCAGGCACCTGGAGAGCAGCCGTTGAGACACGCCGTCAGGGAGTTCGCCCGCCGGGAGTGGGGGCCGCTGTTCACCACCGTGCGGACGGCGCTCGTCACCAGGAGGTGGAGGGCGGTCCCGATGACGCTGGCCGCCGTCTGTCTCATCGCCCTGTTCCAGCTCGTGCAGAACCAGGACTGGGGCTATCAGCCGGTCCAGGACATCGGTTCCGTACGGGCCGAGGACCCGCTGTGGCTCGCGCTGCTGCGGACCCCGCTCTCGCTGTTCGTCCCCGCGCTCGACCTGCCCGTGTGGGGCGCCCTCGCGCAGGTGCTGCTGGTGTTCGGGATCGCCGAGATCTGCCTCGGGCGGTGGCGGACGCTGGGCGTCGCGTACCTGGCCACCCTGGCCGGCACGCTCTACGCGCGCGTGGGGATCGCGCTCGGTCCTGACAGCCCGTTCGGGCTTCCGGCCTCCGACGCGCGGGTCGTCGACACGGGGCCCTCGGCCGCGGTGGTGGGCCTCGCGGTCTACGTCTGCTGGCGCTACCGGGCGTACTGGACGGCCGGTCTCGTCGTCGTGGCGATGGCCGTCGAGGTGGTGATCAAGTCGAACCTGGCGGGCAAGGAGCACCTCGCGGCGATCGCCGCGGTCCTCGTCCTGATCGCGGTCGAGTCGCTGCGCGGGCGCCGTCAGGACGGCGGCGTCGAGCCGCGTCGGGGCACCCGCTCCTGGAAGCCGCCGATCAGGTCCTGAAGACGGCGCCGCACCTTGGTCCAGCGCCTGTCGTGGCGGTACGTGCGGATCCGGGAGCGGGCCCTGGCCCGGTGGCGGCGCCGGTAGAACTTCCGGGACCACCAGGAGCCGGGGCGGGCCAGGCGGACGGCGCCGACGATCGCCACGAACGGGACGAGGGCCCCGAACACGGCCATCCGGAACTTCCCCTTCACCAGCGTGACCAGGATGAGGGCGAAGTTGAGCACGAGGGTCAGGACGAAGGTGACCCGGTCCTGCTGTTCCTCGGCGGTCATGTCGTTGACGCCCAGCGGCGAGAAGCCGCTGAGCGTCAGTCCCACGAGGGCCGTGGTGAGCACGACCACCTCGACGCTCTTGCGGCCGTCCTCGGACCAGTACACGTCGTCGAGATGGAGGATGAGCGCGAACTCGTCCAGGACGAGCCCCGCGCCGATCCCGAAGACGATCGCGAAGACCGCCGCTCCGAGGCCGTGCCGGTCGCTGGCCACCGCGCCGAAGCCGCCGAGGACCGTGAGGACCACGCCGGGCACGACGTGATGGATGTGGACGCCCCCCGTGGAGACGTTCTTGAAGGGGCCCTTCCCCGCCCGGATCAGCCGGGTGATGGTGCGGGTGACCAGGAATGTCAGGACGAAGGAGGTCAGAGCGAGCAGCGTCGGGAGCTTGCCCGGCTCGACGATGTTCCGGGAGAACCAGTGACCCATGCCACCCCGATCCGATATGCGCGGTATGCGCAATCTACCGTCCGGTGGCGCCGATTACCCTGCCCGGATGGACGGCCTGCGTTTCGCCTTCGGGACCCTCACCGTGTTCCCCGCCCGCATCACCCGCTGGGACCGGGACGCGGCGCGCGCCGGCATGCTCTCGGCCCCGCTCGCGGGCCTGGTCGTCGGGCTCTGCTCCGCCGCGGCCGGAGGCGTGCTCCTGCTGCTCGGATCGGGTCCGCTGCTCGCGGCCGTCGCCACCACCGCCGTCCCCGCCCTGCTCACCCGGGGCCTCCACCTCGACGGCCTCGCGGACACCGCCGACGGCCTCGGCAGCGCCAAGCCGGCCGAGGACGCGCTGCGGATCATGAAGCAGTCGGACATCGGGCCCTTCGGCGTCATCGCCCTCGTCCTCGTCCTGTTCGCCCAGGTCGCCGCCTTGTACCGGCTGTACGGGGAGGGCTGGGCGCACGGCGTGATCGCCGCCGTCCTCGCCGCCACCGTGGCCCGTCTCGCCCTCACCCACGCGTCCCGCCAGGGCGTCCCCGCGGCCCGGCCCGAGGGCCTCGGGGCGATCGTCGCGGAGACGGTCCCGACACGGCCCGCGACCCTCACGACCGCCCTGTTCCTGGTGCTGTGCGCCGCGACGGGCCTCCTCCTCTCCTCGTACGACGCCGTCCGCAACGTCCTGGCGGCCGGCGCGGCGCTCGGTGCGGCGGCGCTGCTGCTGCGCCGGTGCGTGCGTCGCTTCGGCGGGGTGACGGGCGATGTGTTCGGCGCGGTGGAGGAGACGGCGGGGACGGTGGCGCTGGTCGCGCTGACCCTGGGCTAGGGCCTGTCGTCACCTTCCCGTCGTCGCCCGAAGGGCGGCCCTGCGGCGTCTGGTGCGTGCTCTCGGTGCGCCGGGGGGGAAGTCCGCGTACTGGACGTACGCGGGCTTTCGCCCGGTGCGGCGAGAGCGCGTGCCAGGCGTCGCGGGGCAGACGGGAAGGTGACGACAGGCCCTAGCAGGGCTTCCGCCACGCGTCCAGCTCGTACCGCTTCCGCATCGAGCTGAGGCCCAGCTTCCGGGCCTGCGGGCAGAACTCCTCCGTCGGCAGCCCGTACTCGACGTGGAAGACGGCCTTGCCCGCCGCCGTGAACGGGGCGAGGCGGCCGCACTCGTCGTACTCCGCGCACTGCTCGTTGACGGCGAAGTCGAAGTCCGGGAGCAGCTTCGGGATCTGGTCCAGGTCGTTCTTGAGGCCGACCGCCAGGCCCCGGTCGTGGGCCATGGTCGCGATGAGGCGGTTGTAGCGGAGCTGGTCGGCGCCGGTGAGGGGGAAGCCGGTGCGGTTCCGGTAGCCGTCCATGTTGTCGGGTTCGACGGCGTCGAAGCCCTTGTCCCGGCACATGTCGAGGCGCTTCGCCATGAGCGGGCCGAGGAGGTCGGTGCGGCGGATGTCGAGCCAGCGCTCGCCCTTCCAGCCGTTGCCCTCGCCGAGGAGGGCCTTCGGGAAGCGGCCGGCGTCGGGGCGGAAGTCCTCCCAGGCGCCGGTGGACAGGTAGCAGACGACCTTGCGGCCGCGGCGGTGGAGGTCGGCGACGGCCGACGCCGGGTGGTCGAAGCCGTCGATGTCGTACACCGGGACGTCGACGGCCGGATCCAGCCGGCCGCTGAGCTGCCACTGCCAGGCGAGGCCGGGGGCCGGGCGCCAGCGGTCCGCGACGGGCTTCGGGTCCGGGTCGGGCGCCGCCGTGCAGGCCGTGGCGAGCAGGAGCAGCCCCACGAGGGGCGCCGTCGGTCGTCTCATCGGGCGGGCTCCAGGAGGTGCGGAAGGGTGCCCCAGGGGTGCGCGCCGGTGCCGGGGACGGCACAGTGCACCGGGGTGGCCGGGCGGACGCCGGGCGGGGCGGCGTAGACGAGGTGGCAGTAGTGGGCGGCGACCGGCAGATCGAGCGTCCGGTACGTGTCCCAGGGGCCCTCGAAGGTGACGAGGAGGTCGGCCTGGGCCTCGTAGCCGGGGTCCGGGTGGGCGCCGTGGTTGAAGACGAGGGTGGCGGCCCCGGCGGCCCGGGCGGCGACCGCGACGCGGCGGTAGTGGGCGAGGGCGGCGGGCGCGGTCGCCACCTGGTCCAGGAAGGCGCCGTCGGCGCCGTACCAGTCGCGGTGGCGGACCAGTTCGGCGACGACCTCGGCGTGCGGGCGGCGGCCGTAGGCGGTGTCCACGTAGCCGAGGACCCGCACCCCGGCCGCCCGCAGCCGCCCGGCGGCCCCGGCGAACGCCGGGTCGGGCGCCGCGCCGGCGCCGCTCGCCGGGTTGAGGACGACGCCGTACAGCGACGGCGCCGCGTCGACGAGCGCCGACCAGGCCTCGGGCCGCTCGGCCGGGTGCTCGTAGTACGGCACCAGGAGGGAAGGGACGGTCATGACACCTCTAGGCGCGGTGGGCGGTCGGTCGTACCAGCAGGGCACAGGTCAGGGCCGCGAGCACCGCCGCCGCTCCCCCGGCGGCCACCGGGCCCGCGGCCGGTTCCACGGTCTGGGCCGCCGCCGCGAGGAGGCAGACGGTGGCGGCGCTGAGCACCGCGCCGAAGGCCTGGAGCAGCAGCCCGAGCCAGAGCACGGTGCCGATCAGGAGCAGGGTGACCAGGTGCGGGAGCGTCGGCCACGGCGCGCCCGGCCAGGCCAGGGCCGCGGCGAGGGCGAGGGCGAGGAGCACGGTGAGGTAGCCGCCGAGGCAGAGGACGAGGGTTCCGGTGACCGCCCGGCGGAACTCTCGGGCGGTGGTGAGGGTCCGCAGCCGGGCGAGGCTGCCGTCCCGGAAGCGGTGGAGCAGCCATTCGGCGGGCCCCATGGAGAGGGTGAGCGCGATGACCGCCCCCGCCCCGCTCACCGTCGTGTCGCCCACGCCGGCCCGGAGGACGAGCAGGCCGCTGCCGAGGCCGAAGAGGCCGTACGGGAGGGAGGCGGCGCGCGGGGGTCCGGCGCGGCCCGCCGCTCCCCGGCGGGCGCCCGGGCGCAGGACGAGCGCGGCGAAGGCGACGGACGCGGCGAGGGAGGCGAGGAGGAGGGCGGCCCGCAGGGCGTCCGGCAGGTCCCAGCGGAAGGCGGGGACGGCGCCGGTGAGCGGCAGCAGGGCGCAGAGCAGGGCCCGTTCGCGGCCGAGGACCAGGAGCACGGTCGCGGCGGCGAGGTAGAGCGACTGTCCGGCGGCGAAGACGGCGGCCGGGATCTCGCCGGGCCCGGCGGTCGCGAGGGCGACGGCCGTCCCGGCGAGGGCGCCGGCCGGGGCGCCGGTGAGCAGGGCGCGGGCGGCGGCGGGCCGGTCGCCGAGCCCGAGCCAGGTGTAGGCGCGGTGGGAGAGGGCCTGGTTCCACACCCAGCCGGTGACGGCCCCGGCGAGCAGCGGGACGGTTCCGGCGGGGAGTCCGAACCGGCCGTGGGCGCCGGCGAGCAGGGGCGCGGCGAGGACGTACGCGAGGCCGGGCAGCGCGAAGACGAGTCCGCGCAGCAGACAGCCGGCGAGTTCCCCGTACCAGGCGCCGGCGGGCGGGGCCGCCGGTTCGGGGTGGCGCCGCTCCACGCGCGCGTAGAGGTCCTCGGCGAGGGAGAAGGAGTCGGCGCGGCCGTAGGTGAGCCGGATGTGCTCGTCGGTCATGCCGTCGGACTCGAGGATCGCTGCGATCTCGTCGGGGTGCACGGCGACGGCCACGAACCCGTCGAGCCGCCGGGCGAGTTCGTCGACGGGGTCGGCGGCGAGGCCGTCCTCGGCGGGGGGCGGGGGTGCGGGGCGTTCCGCGCGGCCGGCGCCGCGCGGGCGCGGGATCGCCGGGAGCGGGGTCTCCGCCTTCGGGGGTTTCAGCCAGAGGGAGCCGCTCATGCCGGGGTGCCTCCGGGGACGAGGGCCGGGGAGGTGCGGCGCGGGGCGGGGATCCTCAGGCGCAGGGGCGCGGGGGTGAGGGTGGTCGGGGCGGGGCCGGCGCCCGCCAGTTCGCGGTAGATCCGCCGGAAGCCGTCGACCGAGCGGTGCAGGGTGAACTCGTCGATGACCCGCTGCCGGGCGCGGCGGCCGAGTTCGGCGCGGCGGGCCCCGTCGTGGAGGAGTGCGGAGACGGCGGCCGCCATGACGGCCGGTTCGCGGGGCGGGACGACGATCCCGGTGTCGCCCACGGCCTCCCGTACCCCTCCGACGTCGGTGGAGACGGTGGCGCGGCCGCAGGACATGGCCTCGATGAGGGAGAAGGGGAAGCCCTCGCTGATGGAGGAGAGCATGACGACGCTGCCGGCTGCGTAGGCCGAGGGGACGTCGCTGATCCGGCCCTCGAAGGAGACGCCGTCGGCCACGCCGAGTTCGGCGGTGAGCTTCTCCAGGCGGGTGAGGTAGTCCTCGTTGCCGGCCGGGACCGGGCCGAACAACCGGAGTCTGAGCGCGGGGAGTTCGGCGCGGCAGATCCCGTACGCCCGGATCAGGGTCTCCAGGTCCTTGATGGGGTCGACGCGGCCGCACCAGCTGAGGGTGGGGGTCTCGGGTTCGGGTCCGGCCTCGGGGAAGAGGGCCGGGTCGACGCCGTTGTAGACGGTGCGGATGCGGTCGGCGGGGGCTCCGCCGCGCTCCTCCCAGCGCCGGTTGTACTGGTTGCACGGGGTGATGAGGTCGGCCTTGCGGTAGCCGAGGGTGTTGAGCTCGCGGTAGAAGCCGAGCATGAGGGCCTTGACGGGCCAGCGTTGCGCTTCGGTGCGGTAGCCGAGGTAGCGCTCGCGGAGGTAGATGCCGTGTTCGGTGAGCAGGAAGGGCACCCCTTCGAAGTGCTGCGCGGCGAGTGCCGGCAGCGTGGCGAGGCCGCTGGAGACGGCGTGCGCCACCCCGCCGGTGGATATCCGGGCGGCGAGCGGACGCAGGGCGTGTTCCAGCAGGTCGGTGGCGGTGAGCGCGTCGTGGACGGTGGGCCGGGCGGCGAGCGTCGGCAGGTGCGGCATGGTCCAGATCCACATCAGGGAGCGCAGGGCCGGCTCGGAGCGGAGGGCGGCGGTCAGCCGTCCCTGCCGGGCGAGTTCGGCGAGTTCGTAGAGCCCGGTGCCGAAGTCGCAGCCCGCGTCGGGGTCGAGGAGGGCGAGCAGGACGCGTTCGTACGCGTCGAGGAAGCGGCGGCGTTCGCGCCCGCGCAGGGGCCGGCGCACGGCCGGGCCCTGCGCGGGTCCCCAGAGGGGGTAGGCGGTGTGCCGGGTGATGTTGGGCGGCAGCTCCCAGGTGACGGGCTCGCGGCCGCTGCCGGTGAGCGCGAGGATCTCGAAGTCGACCTCGGGCATGCCGCGGACGAGCTGGTCGCACCAGGTGCTGACGCCGCCGTGGACATGCGGATAGGTGCCTTCGGTGAGCATGGTGACGTGACGGCCACTGCTCGGCATGAGCGGATTCCCCCCAGGACGTGCTGGTCAGGCGGTCGGGAGCGTGAGTGTGACGGCGGTCTGGAGCAGCTCGGGCGTGGTCCAGGCGGAGCGGGTGCCCGCGTAGGCGGTGCCGAAGGCGGTGGTGCCGAGCAGGAGGTTCTTGCGGGTGCCCTCGGGGGCCGTGACGGGCATGGTGACGCCGGAGGGCGCCTTGACGGTGACCGTGGTGCCGATGCGGTAGGCGGTGACCTTTCCGGTGGCGACGGCCTGGTCCCAGGTGGCGCGGCGGTCCAGTTCGGTGCCGACGTCCCGCTGGGCCGGGTTCACCAGGGGCGTGTTCGCCGCGAACAGGGCCCGGTAGTCGGCGAGTACGCGGTCGAGGACGGGGTAGAGCAGCCGCTCCTCGGCCAGGTTGGACTGGTGCACGTAGTGCGGCCGGGGGTCGTTGCCGAGGACGTGGGAGAGGGCGGTGCGGGCTTCCTGCGGCACGATGTGGTCGGCGTAGCCGGTGGCCGTGGGGAGCGGTGCGGGCAGGCAGGTGGAGGCCGGGTTGGACTCGCAGATCCCGCTGCCGCCGTCGGCGCGGGAGGTGTAGATCCAGTTGTACTCGTCGGCCATCTCGGCGGCGGTGCCCACGTTGTAGTACACGTTCATCGGGTGGCGGGGCACGGTCTTCGCGGCGCCGGTGCCGACGGCGCGCTGCTGGGGTTCGCGGGAGTTGTCGCTCCCGGTCCACTTCACGCCGTTGTCGGCGAGGGCGCCGGCGAGGTTGGGATTGTCGGCGGGCTGCTGGGGCAGGGTCCTCAGGCCGGAGTGCTCGCCGGTGACGAGTTCGGAGCGGTCGACGGAGATGCCCTTGCCGACGGCCCAGTTGTGGTTGTTCCGGATCTGGCCGGAGAGCTCGGAGCGGCTGACCCAGAGGGTCTTGCCGGCGGTGTCCGTGGCGCACCGCCAGGGAACGACGCTGTTGTCCTGGACGCAGCCGAGGAAGGGGTGGGTGTAGGTGTGGTTGATCCACCGGTACTGGGCGCGGTCGGCGACGAGCCGGTCGGTGAGCGGGTCGGTGCCGCCGTGCTCCGTCTTCCACTGCTCGCCCTGGCCGCCGTTGTAGACCATGTCGAGGGTGAAGCCGGAGGACTTCTGCCAGGCGGCGGCGTACTGGGCGTCGGCGGCCGTCATGCGGATCGGGTTCACGCCGTCGCCGTCGTCGCCGACGCAGTCGAAGTCGCCGGGGGTGCAGTCGAGCGCGGGGTCCCAGCGGGCGTCGGGGGCGAAGACGTCGTCGACGTGGACGGAGAGGTAGTTGCGGCTCTGGCCGAGGTGGACGCCCTGGGTGAGCCAGTCGACGATGCCGCGGGCGAGCGCCCGGAACTGCCGCTGGTAGGCGTTGTAGGCGAAGGTGACGACGAGTTCGCGGCGCCCGTCGGCGGCGTACTCGCCGACGAGGCTGGCCCGGCCGCCGTCGGCGGCGGGCACGTCGAGGTAGCTGGTGTAGCCGGCGCGGGGGCGGCCCGCGTAGCCGTAACTCTCGCCGATCGAGGGGTCGTTGTCCTCGAAGGTCAGCGCACCGGCGAGGTACCGGAAGGGGCCCGTCCGCCCGGCGGCGGTGACACCGGCCGTCACGCCGTCGAGGACGCCGGACCAGCCGCCCTGGTCGGTGTAGTCGAGGCCGACGCCGGGGTGCGACCAGGTGTAGGCGTCGACCTGCGGGATCCCGAAGGTCCGCTCGTACGTGTGGAGGGCGGCGGCCTCGGCGGAGTCGGGGCCGAAGGCGCTCTCGTGGGGCAGGACGACGCCCTGGTACCGGGCGCGGGGGCGCCCGTCGACCGTGTCGCTGAGGAAGGCCGTGTCGAGGACCGGCCGGTTCGGGTCGTTCAGGTCGATCCTGCGGTACGGGACGCCGGAGCCCTTCAGCTCGGCGGCGATCGCCCCGACCGCGCTGCCGCCGTCGTCGACGACGAGGACGGTGAGGTCCACGCGGGGCGCCGTGGCGGCGACCGCCTGCGCGGACGGGACGACCGTGGCGAGCAGCGCGGCGGCGGCGAGGGCCGCGATCCTGCCCGTACGGGGCGCGGTGCGGCCGCCGGCGGCGGTGCGCGGCGCGGTTCTGGGCGTACGGATTCGGCCGGAGTCCATGGCTGGTGTCCCCCCTCGACGTGGCCCGCGCGGAGCGGCAGGACCCGTGGAGATGTCGCAGATGAGGCGAAGAACGGTGTGTCGTCCTTGCGTGAATGAGGCGAGTGTGGCGGGGCGACGAGGACCGGAAGGGTAAACATGAAAGAGACACCACGGATGAGTGAATCAGCGCCGCCGTGAGCGAACCGGGTGAGCGAGCGTAGGCTCGTTCTCGGCGCTCTCCGGGCCGAAATACGATGCGGCGGGCACGGTCGGCCCATCCCTCGACCGCCACAGAACTCAATGGAAGCGAGATTTCACCACCGTGACTGCTCTCACTCTCAGCACTGCCGGCGCGGCGACGCTGCGCGCCGACGCCCTCGTCGTCGGCGTCGCGAAGTCCGGGAAGACGCTGGTCGTCGCCCCGGGCGCCGAGGCCGTCGACAAGGCCTTCGAAGGCCGGCTCGCCGCCGTCCTGGAGACCCTGGGCGCCTCGGGTGCCGAAGGTGAGGCGACGAAGCTGCCCTCCCCCGCCGGTCTCAAGGCCCCCGTCGTCCTGGCCGTCGGCCTCGGCGCGGCCCCCGAGGACGGTGAGTCCTTCGACGCGGAGACCCTGCGCCGCGCCGCCGGCACCGCCGCCCGCACCCTGACCGGCACGAAGAAGGCCGCCTTCGCGCTGCCGATCCTCGCCGTCGAGGACGCCGCCGCCATCGCGGAGGGCGCCCTGCTCGGCGCGTACGCCTACACCGCGTACCAGGAGAACGCCGACGCGAAGAAGCCCCTCGCCGAGGTGGCCCTGCTCGGCGCCAAGCCGCGCGACAAGGCCTACAAGGCCGCCGCCGAGCGCGCCCAGGCCGTCGCCGAGGAGATCAACCGCTCCCGCGACCTGATCAACCAGCCGCCGAACGACCTGACCCCGGCCGCGTTCGCCGCCGCCGCCCAGGCCGCCGGCAAGGAGCACGGCCTCAAGGTCCAGGTCCTCGACGAGAAGGCGCTCACCAAGGGCGGCTTCGGCGGCATCCTCGGCGTCGGCATCGGCTCCGTGAACCCGCCGCGCCTGGTCCGGATCGCCTACACCCACCCGAAGGCGGAGAAGACCCTCGCCCTGGTCGGCAAGGGCATCACCTACGACTCGGGCGGCATCTCCCTGAAGCCGGCCGGCCACAACGAGACGATGAAGTGCGACATGAGCGGCGCCGCCGCCGTGTTCTCCTCCGTCGTCGCCGCGGCCCGCCTCGGCCTGGAGGTCAACGTCACGGGCTGGCTCGCCCTCGCGGAGAACATGCCGTCCGGCTCCGCCACCCGCCCGGGTGACGTCCTGCGCATGTACAGCGGCAAGACCGTCGAGGTCCTCAACACCGACGCCGAGGGCCGGCTCGTCCTCGCCGACGCGCTGACCCGGGCCTCCGAGGAGCACCCGGACGCGATCGTCGACGTGGCGACCCTGACCGGCGCCATGGTCCTGGCGCTGGGCAACCGCACCTTCGGCATCATGGCCAACGACGACGACTACCGGACCGCGATCCACGAGATCGCGGACGAGGTCGGCGAGCAGTCCTGGCCGATGCCGCTCCCCGCGGACCTGCGCAAGGGCATGGACTCCCCCACCGCCGACATCGCCAACATGGGCGAGCGGATGGGCGGCGGCCTGGTCGCCGGTCTCTTCCTCCAGGAGTTCGTGGGCGAGGGCATCACCTGGGCCCACCTGGACATCGCGGGCCCGGCCTTCCACGAGGGCGCCCCGTACGGCTACACCCCGAAGGGCGGCACCGGCTCCTCGGTCCGCACCCTGGTGAAGCTGGCCGAGCGCACGGCGGCCGGCGAGCTCTGAGCACGACGGGCGTGACGGAAGGCCCCGGAGCTCCGGCTCCGGGGCCTTCCCCCCGTTTCGGGCGCGTCGATGCGTCCGCGGCTGTTCGCTCGCGACGAAATCCGTAGGTTCGTACGCTCTCGTGACCCCGCCGGACGGACGATCGGCCGTCTCAGAGCACGGCCCCGCGTCCCGTCGTCCGTCAACAAGTGCGAAGATGGGTTCTCGGCAGGACAGGGCCCCCACCACAGGGCCGAAATAAAGCGGCCGGACACCAGCCGCCGCCAGGTCGTCGACGACCGGCGACGAGCGCACATGCATGGAGGACGTGACGTGGCGAACGACGCCAGCACCGTTTTCGACCTAGTGATCCTCGGCGGCGGTAGCGGCGGTTACGCCGCGGCGCTGCGCGGAGCGCAGCTGGGCCTGGACGTCGCACTGATCGAGAAGAACAAGCTCGGCGGCACCTGCCTGCACAACGGCTGCATCCCGACGAAGGCCCTGCTCCACGCCGGCGAGGTCGCCGACCAGGCGCGCGAGGCGGAGCAGTTCGGTGTCAAGGCCTCCTTCGAGGGCATCGACATCAAGGCCGTGCACAAGTACAAGGACGACGTGATCTCGGGCCTGTACAAGGGCCTGCAGGGTCTCGTCGCCTCCCGCAAGGTGACGTACATCGAGGGCACCGGTCACCTGTCCTCCCCGACCTCCGTCGACGTGGACGGCCGTCGCGTCGAGGGTCGTCACGTCCTCCTGGCCACCGGTTCCGTGCCGAAGTCCCTGCCCGGACTGGAGATCGACGGCAACCGGATCATCTCCTCGGACCACGCGCTGACCCTGGACCGGGTCCCGGAGTCCGCGATCATCCTGGGCGGCGGCGTCATCGGCGTCGAGTTCGCCTCGGCGTGGAAGTCCTTCGGCACCGACGTCACGGTCATCGAGGGCCTGAAGCACCTGGTCCCGGTCGAGGACGAGAACAGCTCGAAGCTTCTTGAGCGCGCGTTCCGCAAGCGCGGCATCAAGTTCAACCTCGGCACCTTCTTCCAGTCCGCCGAGTACACCGACAACGGCGTCAAGGTCACCCTGGCCGACGGCAAGACCTTCGAGGCCGAGGTCCTCCTGGTCGCCATCGGCCGCGGCCCGGTCTCCGCCGGTCTCGGTTACGAGGAGCAGGGCGTCGCCATGGACCGCGGCTACGTCCTGGTCGACGAGTACATGCGCACCAACGTGCCGACGATCTCGGCCGTGGGCGACCTCGTCCCGACGCTCCAGCTCGCGCACGTCGGCTTCGCCGAGGGCATCCTCGTCGCGGAGCGCCTGGCCGGTCTGAAGACCGTCCCGATCGACTACGACGGTGTGCCCCGGGTGACGTACTGCCACCCCGAGGTCGCCTCCGTCGGCATCACCGAGGCCAAGGCCAAGGAGATCTACGGCGCGGACAAGGTCGTCGCCCTGAAGTACAACCTCGCGGGCAACGGCAAGAGCAAGATCCTCAAGACCGCGGGCGAGATCAAGCTCGTCCAGGTCAAGGACGGTGCCGTGGTCGGCGTCCACATGGTCGGTGACCGCATGGGCGAGCAGGTCGGCGAAGCTCAGCTGATCTACAACTGGGAGGCGCTGCCGGCCGAGGTCGCGCAGCTCATCCACGCCCACCCGACGCAGAACGAGGCGCTCGGCGAGGCCCACCTGGCCCTCGCCGGCAAGCCTCTGCACTCCCACGACTGACGCTCACGTCATCACAGGGCGCGACGACCACTTTCCGCAATTCGTTAGGAGCAACTGAAACCATGTCGGTTTCCGTAACCCTGCCGGCGCTCGGCGAGAGCGTCACCGAGGGCACCGTCACCCGCTGGCTCAAGGCCGAGGGTGAGCGTGTCGAGGCCGACGAGCCGCTGCTCGAGGTCTCGACCGACAAGGTCGACACCGAGATCCCCGCCCCCGCCTCGGGCATCCTGGCCTCCATCAAGGTCGCCGAGGACGAGACGGTCGAGGTGGGCGCCGAGCTCGCCATCATCGACGACGGCACCGGCGCCCCCGCCGCTGCCCCGGCCCCGGCCGCCGAGCCGGTCGCCGCCCCCGCCGCCGCCCCGGCCCCCGTGGCCGAGGCCCCGGCCGCCCCGGCCCCGGTCGCCGAGGCGCCCGCCGCGGCTCCGGCCGCCGGTGCCGCCCAGGGCACCGACGTCGTCCTGCCGGCGCTCGGCGAGTCCGTCACCGAGGGCACCGTGACCCGCTGGCTGAAGTCGGTCGGCGAGACCGTCGAGGCCGACGAGCCGCTGCTCGAGGTCTCCACGGACAAGGTCGACACCGAGATCCCCGCCCCCGCCTCCGGCGTTCTCCTGGAGATCGTCGTCGCCGAGGACGAGACCGCCGAGGTCGGCGCCAAGCTGGCCGTCATCGGTGCCGCGGGTGCCGCTCCGGCCGCCGCCCCGGCTCCGGCCGCTCCGGCCCCGGCCGCCGCCCCGGCCCCCGCCGCCGCCGCTCCGGCCCCGGTGGCCCCGGCCGCCCCGGCTCCGGCCCCCGCGCCGGTCGCCCCGGCCGCTCCGGTCGCCGCTCCGGCTCCGGTCGCCGCCGCCCCGTCCATCGCCCCGGCCGTGGTCACCCCGGTCCCGGCGGCCCCCGCGGCCGCTCCGGCTGCGCCGGCTGCGTCGACTGCGCCGGCGGAGGATGGCGCCTACGTGACCCCGCTGGTCCGCAAGCTCGCCACCGAGAACGGGGTCGACCTGGCGGCCGTCAAGGGCTCCGGCGTCGGCGGCCGCATCCGCAAGCAGGACGTCCTCGCGGCCGCCGAGGCCAAGAAGGCCGCCGCTGCCGCTCCCGCCGCCACCGCCCCGGCGGCCGCCGCGCCGAAGGCCCCCGCCCTGGAGGCCTCCCCGCTGCGTGGCCAGACGGTCAAGATGACCCGCATGCGCAAGGTCATCGGCGACAACATGATGAAGGCGCTGCACGGCCAGGCCCAGCTGTCCTCGGTCGTCGAGGTCGACATCACCAAGCTGATGAAGCTGCGCGCCCGTGCCAAGGACGCGTTCGCCGCCCGTGAGGGCGTCAAGCTCTCCCCGATGCCGTTCTTCGTGAAGGCGGCGGCCCAGGCGCTGAAGGCCCACCCGGTCATCAACGCCCGGATCAACGAGGACGAGGGCACCATCACGTACTTCGACTCGGAGAACATCGGCATCGCCGTGGACTCCGAGAAGGGTCTGATGACGCCGGTCATCAAGGGTGCGGGCGACCTGAACATCGCCGGCATCTCCAAGGCCACGGCCGAGCTGGCCGGCAAGGTCCGCGCCAGCAAGATCACGCCGGACGAGCTGTCCGGTGCGACCTTCACCATCAGCAACACCGGCTCGCGCGGTGCGCTGTTCGACACGATCATCGTGCCGCCGAACCAGGTCGCCATCCTGGGCATCGGTGCCACGGTCAAGCGTCCGGCCGTCATCGAGACCGCTGAGGGCACCGTCATCGGCGTCCGCGACATGACCTACCTGACGCTGTCGTACGACCACCGCCTGGTGGACGGCGCCGACGCCGCCCGCTACCTGACCGCCGTCAAGGCGATCCTGGAGGCCGGCGAGTTCGAGGTCGACCTCGGTCTGTAAGGCACGTCGCCGAAAGGCAACGTAACGAGCCTCACCTGCGGCGCCCCCGTCCGGAAGTGTTTCCGGACGGGGGCGCCGCCGTATTGTCTAAGGGTCAACACTCCCCGAGGAGCCGCTTCATGACCGTCCCCGTCGTCCACTCGCTGCGCGAGCAGATCCGCGAGCACATCGTGGAGGGGATCGTCAGCGGCCGCTGGAAGCCGGGCGAGCGCATCGTGGAGCGCCGGATCGCGACCGAGCTGGAGGTCTCCCAGACCCCGGTCCGCGAGGCGCTGCGCGAGCTGGAGTCCCTGCGGCTGATCGAGTCGGCGCCGAACAAGGGCGTCCGGGTCCGCAACCTCACCGCGGCGGACCTGGAGGAGAGCTACCCCGTACGCGCCGGTCTGGAGCAGATCGCGGCCGAGCTGGCGGCCGGGCGGCTCGCGGCGGACTGCTCGGCCCTGGAGCCGCACGTGGCGGCCCTGTACGAGGCGGACGCGGCCGCGGACGGGACGGCGCAGGTGCGGCACACGGTGGCCTTCCACCGGGAGCTGGTGAAGGCGGCCGGGAACGGCGTCCTGCTGCACACCTGGGAGACGCTCGGCATCGAGGTCTTCACGGCCCTGTCGATCCGCTGGCTGGGCACGGTCCAGAAGTCGTACGCGGAGGAGCACCAGGAGCTGGTGGAGGCCTTCCGGCGGGGCGACCCGAACATCGGTGCGCTCGTGAAGGCGCACGTTCTGGGCTGCGCGCCGCGAGCCTGAGCCATGACTTTACGCACAGTGAGCGGGCCCGTCCGTCGACGGGCCCGCTCATTCGTGCGCGCACAACCCTCGGACAACGCTTCCGACCTGCGAAAACAGGCCACAGAGCGAGGCACCGGGTGCCCTCTTCCTTGGCACCCTGTGCCGACTTTCTCGATCTGAAGAGGTTTTCCCCTTCAACCCTTTGATCGATCATCGATCGCCGGTTTAGAGTCTTCGGCGGGCCACACCCGGCCCTTCGCCCTGTCCTGCCAGACAAGGCCACCATCTCCACCCCACCTGTCCGGAAGGCGGCGATCATGACCGATCCCGTAGGCAAGATTCCGAGTGAGCTCGACCAGCTCCCGGACCGTGACACCGAGGAGACCGCCGAATGGGCGGCCTCCCTGGACGCCGTCACCAAGGCCGCCGGCCCTCACCGGGCCGCCTACCTGATGCGCCGCACGCTCCAGCACGCCGAGGGCGCGGGCCTGGCCCTGCCCAAGCTCCTGGAGACGGACTACGTCAACACCATCCCCACCTCCGCCGAGCCCTCGATCTCCGAGTTCGGCGGCGACGAGGAGATGGAGCGGAAGATCACCGCGTGGAACCGCTGGAACGCGGCCGCGATGGTCACCCGCGGCTCCAAGCACGGCGTCGGCGGCCACATCGCCACCTTCGCCTCCGCGGCCTGGCTCTACGAGACCGGCTTCAACCACTTCTTCCAGGGCAAGGAAGCCGACGGTTCCGGCGACCAGCTCTACATCCAGGGCCACGCCTCCCCCGGCATCTACGCCCGCGCGTTCCTCGACGGACGCCTGGACGAGGCCCACCTCGACAACTTCCGGCAGGAGTCCGGCGGCAACGGCCTGCCCTCCTACCCGCACCCGCGCCGCCTGCCCTGGCTGTGGGAGTTCCCCACCGTCTCCATGGGTCTGGGCCCGCTCTCCGCGATCTACCAGGCGCGCTTCAACCGCTACCTGACCAACCGCGCCATCAAGGACGTCTCCGCCTCGCACGTGTGGGCGTTCCTCGGTGACGGCGAGATGGACGAGCCCGAGTCGACCGCGGCCCTCGCCCTGGCGGCCCGTGAGGGTCTGGACAACCTGACCTTCGTCATCAACTGCAACCTGCAGCGCCTCGACGGCCCGGTCCGCGCCAACTTCAAGATCGTGCAGGAGCTGGAGGCCCAGTTCCGCGGCGCCGGCTGGAACGTCGTGAAGTCGCTGTGGGGCAACGCCTGGGACGAGCTGTTCGCGCTCGACACCACCGGCGCCCTCGTCCGCCGCCTCCGCGAGGTGCCGGACGCGCAGGTCCAGACGTACCAGACCCGCGACGCCGCCTACATCCGCCAGGACTTCTTCGGCAAGGACCCGGCGCTCGTCGCGATGGCGCAGCTGCTGTCCGACGACAAGATCCTCGAGTGCTTCCACCTCTCCCGCGGTGGCCACGAGCCGCGCAAGGTGTACGCCGCGTACAAGGCCGCCCTGGAGTTCAAGGGCGCGCCGACGGTGATCCTCGCGCAGACCGTCAAGGGCTTCACCCTGGGTGAGGGCTTCGCGTCGAAGAACGCGAACCACCAGATGAAGAAGCTGACGACGGACGAGTTCAAGAACATGCGTGACCTTCTTGAACTGCCCATCTCGGACGCGCAGTTCGTCGACGGCCAGGTGCCCTACGGCCACCCCGGCGCCGACTCCCCCGAGGTCCGCTACCTCCAGGAGCGCCGCGCGGCCCTCGGTGGCCCGGCCCCGGCCCGCCGCACGCACCCGCTCGCCCCGCTGCCGGCCCCGGCCGACAAGGCGTTCACCGCGTTCGACAAGGGCTCCGGCTCGCAGTCGATGGCCACGACGATGGCGTTCGTGCGACTGATCAAGGACCTGATCCGCGACAAGGAGACCGGCAAGCGCTGGGTCCCGATCGTCCCGGACGAGGCCCGTACCTTCGGTATGGAGTCGCTGTTCCCGTCGCTCGGCATCTACTCGCCGAAGGGCCAGACGTACGAGCCGGTCGACCGCGACCAGCTGATGTACTACAAGGAAGCCGTCAACGGCCAGATCCTGAACGAGGGCATCACCGAGGCCGGCTCGATGGCCGACTTCATCGCCGCGTCCACCGCGTACTCCACGCACGGTGAGGCGATGATCCCGTTCTACATCTTCTACTCGATGTTCGGCTGGCAGCGGACCGCCGACCAGATGTGGCAGCTCGGCGACCAGCTCGGCCGCGGCTTCCTCGTCGGCGCGACCGCCGGCCGCACGACCCTGACGGGTGAGGGCCTCCAGCACGCCGACGGGCACTCGCCGGTGATCGCGGCGACCAACCCGGCCGCCCTGACGTACGACCCGGCGTTCGCCTACGAGGTCGCGGTCATCGTCAAGGAGGGTCTGCGCCGGATGTACGGCGAGGCCGCCGAGGGCGAGGACCAGAACGTCTTCTACTACCTGACGGTCTACAACGAGCCGATGCCGCAGCCGGCCAAGCCGTCCGGCATCGACGAGGGCATCGTCAAGGGCCTCTACCGCTTCAACACGGCGGAGTCGGCCGGTCTCGACCTGCCCGCGAACGCCTCGCGGATCCAGCTGCTCTCCTCCGGTACGGCCATCCACTGGGCCCTGGAGGCGCAGAAGCTGCTCGCCGCCGAGTGGGGCGTGGGCGCCGACGTGTGGTCCGCGACCTCCTGGACCGAGCTGCGCCGCGACGCGCTGGAGGCCGACGCGGCCCTCCTGCGCGGCGAGGAGCAGGTGCCGTACGTCCGCAAGGCCCTGGAGGGCATCGACTCCCCGGTCCTCGCGGTCTCCGACTACATGCGCCAGGTCCCGGACCAGATCGCGCAGTGGATCGAGCAGGACTACAGCTCGCTGGGCGCCGACGGCTTCGGCCTCTCGGACACCCGCGACGCGGCCCGCCGCCACTTCGGCGTCGACGCCCAGTCGATCGTCGTCGCGGCCCTGGCCCAGCTGGCCCGCCGCGGCGAGGTCCCGGCGTCGGCCGTGAAGGAGGCGCGCGAGCGCTACGGCCTGTAAAGGTCCTTGCTCCGCAGAGGCGGGCGGCACGCATGATGGAGTCATGCGTGCCGCCCGCCTCATCAAGTTGGTCCTGCTCCTCCAGTCGCGTCCGTCGATGACGGCGGCCGAACTGGCGGCGGAGCTGGAGGTGTCGGAGCGGACGATCACGCGGGACGCGCTCGCCCTCTCCGAGGCCGGGGTGCCGGTCTACGCGGAGCGGGGCAGGGCCGGCGGCTACCGGCTCGTCGGCGGCTACCGCACGCGGCTCACGGGGCTCGCGCGCGGTGAGGCGGAGGCCCTGTTCCTGTCCGGACTGCCGGGCGCACTGCGGGACATGGGCCTGGAGGACGCGGCCTCGGCGGCCCGGCTGAAGGTGTCGGCGGCGCTGCTGCCGTCCCTGCGGGACGCGCACGAGTCGGCGGCCCGGCGCTTCCATCTCGACGCGCCCGGCTGGTACCAGGAGCCCGAGACCCCGGAGCTGCTCGCGCCGGTGGCGGAGGCCGTGTGGGACGACCGGTGGGTGTCGGCCCGGTACCGGCGCGGGGACGGCACGGAGGTGGAGCGGGAGCTCGAACCGTACGGCCTCGTCCTGAAGGCGGGCGTCTGGTACGTGTGCGCGCGCTCCGGCTCCGCCTTCCGCACGTACCGGGTGGACCGGTTCACGGCGGTCGCCGTGGGCGAGGAGCGCTTCGACCGGGACCCGGACTTCGACCTGCCCGTCTTCTGGGAGGAGCGGGCGGCGGAGTTCGCCCGGTCGATCCTGCGCGCCGAGGTCGTGGTGCGGCTGACGGAGGCGGGCGCCCGCCGGCTGCCGCACGTCACGGACCGCGCGGCCGCCGGGGAGGCGCTCGCGGCGGGGACCGCCGAGGGCGGCCTGCTGCGGGTCGTCCTGCGGGTGGAGAGCGAGGAGGTCGCCTTCGGTCAGCTGCTCGGCCTCGGCCCGGAGGTGGAGGTACTGGCCCCGGACGCGCTCCGGAAGAGGTTCACGGAGGCGGCCCGGGGCATGGCGGCGCTGTACGGGGAGGGCCGTACTCCCCGTACGGCTCATCGGTAGTCGGCCCCGGACGCCTGTCGGTGGTCGGCCGCGTCCGACCTGTCGGTGGTCGGCCGCGCCCGGCTCATCGGTGGTCGGCCACGTCCGGCTTATCGGTAGTCGGCCACGTCCGGCTTCCCCGTCTCGCCCGCGACGATGAAGCCCCAGGCGTCCGGCCGGGAGCCGTCCGCGTCCGTGAAGCCGTACTCCTTCGCGAGGTCGGCGCTGGAGAGCGACCGGCCGGTCCAGCGGTGCCGGTCGGGGTCGGCGGCGAGGGCGGCGACGGCCCGGCCGACGTACACCGGTGACTCGGAGACGGCGAAGTCGGGGATCTTCGCGGTGGCGTCGCGCCAGTTCTCCTCGGTGACGCCGAAGCCGGCGAGCATCTGCTCCGACCGGAGCCAACCGGGCGTGACGGCGACGGCGGTGCCGCCGAACTCCTCCAGTTCCTTCGCGAGTCCGAAGGCCATCCGGATGGGGGCGTTCTTGGTGAGGTCGTAGTAGAGGTTCTCGCGGAAGCGGGTGGTGTTGTACGCGGCGGTGCCGTCGGTGACCTCGACGACGAGGCCGCCGGGGTTGCGGATGAGCAGCGGGAGCGCGAGGTGCGAGGTGACGGCGTGGGTCTTCACGCCGAGTTCGAGCATCCTGAGGCCGCCGGCGAGGTCGTTCTCCCAGGTCTTCTTCCCGAAGGTGACGAGGTGCTCGCCGCCCCACACGTCGTTGACGAGGACGTCGAGCCGGCCGTGGTCCCGGTCGATCCGCTCGACGAGGGCGCGGACCTGCCCGGGCTCCAGGTGGTCGGTGGGGACGGCGACGCCCTCGCCGCCGGCGGCCGTCACCAGTTCGGCGGTCTCCTCGATGGTCTCGGTGGCGCGGCCGACCTCGCTGAGCTTCTCGCGGGTGGTGCGGCCGGTGACGTACACGGTGGCTCCGGCGGCGCCGAGCTGGACGGCGATGGCCCGTCCGGCGCCCCGGGTGGCCCCGGCGACCAGGCAGATCCGTCCGCGCAGGGGTGTCGTTTCAGTCGTCATGGACCCCAGGCTGACAGGAAAGCACGACATCTTCTGTCCGGATTCGTTTCGGGGTTTCCGGGTGCGTCGGACTCCCCGAGCCACGATGCTGGTGCCGTGATGGACGAGACCGAGTTCTGGGAGCTGATCGACGCCACCCGCGAGGACGCCGAGGGCGACCCCGAGGAGCAGGCCGATCTGCTCGTGGAGCGGCTGACCCGGCTGGACCCCGACTCGGTGCTCGACTACGCGCGCCACTTCGAGGCCCGTTTCAACCGCGCGTACCTCTGGGAGCTGTGGGGGGCGGCGGCGGTGCTCTTCGACGGGGCGGGCGAGGAGACCTTCGACTCGTTCCGCTGCTGGCTGATCGGCCAGGGCCGGGAGGTCTACGAGGGGGGCGTGCACGATCCGGACTCGCTGGCGGAGCTGCTCGGCGACTTCGACGTGGAGATCGACGGGGACGGCGAGGAGATCGGCTTCGCGGCGGACGAGGCGTACGAGGCGCTGACCGGTGCGGAGACGCCCGATCTGGGGATTCCGATGCCGGGCGGGGAGCCGTCGGGCGCGCCCTTCGACCTGGAGGACGACGACGTGCTCGCGGCCCGCTTCCCCCGGCTGTGGGAGCGCTTCGGGACGGTGTGAGGCCCGGGGGCGCGGAGGGAGGGCTCCGCGCCCCGGGTGGTTCAGCCCGGCTGGAGCCGGGGGTTCTCCCGCGCGAGGATCATGTCCGTGCGCGGCTGGAGTGCCGGGAAGAGCTGTTCGGGCTGGGGGATCGCCCAGTACCTGCCCTCCGCGACCATCTCGAAGACGCGTTCGGCGTGCTCCTCGGGCGTGAGCCCGTGCTCGTCGGCCATCGCCTGCAGGTGCCGGCTGAAGGCCGCGATCTCCGGCGGGGCGGTCTCGCCCGGCGGGGCCGCCCTGAAGATCTCGCTCTTGACGGAGCCGGGGGTCACGACGGACACCTGGATCGGGGCGCCCTTCATCTGCATCTCGTGGTGCAGCGACTCGGTGAGGGCGAGCGTGCCGAACTTGGTGACGCTGTACGGGGCCATCAGCGGGCTCGGCAGCATGCCGCCGACCGAGGAGACGTTGACGACCCAGGCCTTCTCGCCGCGCTCCAGCATGCGCGGGACGAAGGCCCGGATGCCGTTGACGTAGCCGCCGATGTTGATCCGGAGCATGGCGTCCCAGCGCTCCGCCGGGATCTCCCAGGAGTAGCCCATGGCCATGATCCCGGCGTTGTTGACGAGCAGGTCGACGACGCCGAACCGGGTGTACGCGGTGTCGGCGAGGGCCTCGACGGAGGCGGGGTCGGCGACGTCGGTCACCACCGCCTCCACCTCGGCGCCGGTGGCCCGGAGTTCCTCGGCGAAGACGGCGAGGCGGTCGGCGGCGATGTCGGCGAGGACCAGCTTCATGCCGAGCCCGGCGGCGTGCCGGGCGAGGCCGGCGCCGATGCCGGAGGAGGCTCCGGTGATGACGGCGGTGCGGCCGTGGAAGACCTCGGCGGCGGTCATCAGAAGTGGGTTCCGCCGTCGATGCGGACCTCGGTGCCGGTGATGAACTGCCCGTCGTCGGAGGCGAGCATCGCGACGACGCCGGCGACGGTCTCGGGGCCGGCGAAGCCCTGGCCGAGGGCGGGGGCGAGCTTCATGAAGAGGGAGAGGTCGGCGTCCTCGGGGAGGCCGGGGCCGACGCTCTGGCGGCTGGCGCCGGTGCCGTCGGTCATGCCGGAGGAGATGGAGCCGGGCTGGACGGCGGTGAAGCGGATGCCCTGCTTGGCGTACTCGGCGGCGAGCGCGTGGGTCATGGACTGGATGCCGCCCTTGCTGGCCGCGTAGGCGGACATGTACGGGTGGGCGAACAGCGCGGAGGTGGAGGAGAAGTTCACGACGGCGGAGCCGTTGCCCTCCAGGAGGGCGGGGATCGCCTCGCGGATCATGAGGAAGGTGCCGGTGAGGTTGATCCGGATCACCTGCTCGAAGGAGTCGAGGCTCGTCTCGTGGGTGTGCGAGGAGCGCAGGATGCCGGCCGCGTTGACCAGCACGTCCAGGCCGCCGAGCGCCTCGACGGCGGCGGCGACGCCGGCCCGTACGGAGGCCTCGTCGCCGACGTTCACGACGGTGGTGGTGAGGCGGTCGGCGGCGTCGCCGGCCTTGGCGACGGTGTCCTTGAGGCCGTCCTCGCTGATGTCGGCGGCGACGACGCGGCCGCCCTCGGCGAGCATGCGCAGGACGGTGGCCTGGCCGATGCCGGAGCCGCCGCCGGTGATGAGGGCGCGGCGTCCTTCGTAACGGGTCAGCTGGTTCATGTCGACAACCTCTCGATGTCAAGCTTTCCGGGGATTGCTGCCACCGTACGCCCGAGTGGCACGTTTTGCCACACCTGCACGTCATGCATGTACGGCAGTCGCGGGCGTACGCTTCACGGGTGAGCACGAAGCCCGAGGGGGCCACGCCCCCCTCCCCCTCGCTGACGGAACGCCGCAAGGCCGCCACCCAGCTGGACATCGCCCGCGCCGCCGCCGAGCTCTTCACCGAGCGCGGACCCGACGGCACCACGGCCGAGGAGATCGCCCAGCGGGCCGGCGTCGCCCTGCGCACCTTCTACCGCTACTTCCGGTCCAAGCAGGACGCCGTCGCCCCGCTCCTCGCGGGCGGCGCCGACCGCTGGCGGCAGCAGCTCGCCGCGACGGAACCGGGCGCCGGCGTGCCCGAGGCCCTGGAGCGCTCGATCGCCGCGTCGCTCACCCCGGAGTCCGCGGCGGCGGAGGAGGGCCTGCGCTGGACGCGCGGACTGCTCCGGGCCGCCGCCGAGGACCCCGCCCTCCGGGCCGTCTGGTACCGGGTCAACCAGGAGTCCGAGGAACGGCTGCGGGAGGTCGTCGCCGGGCTCGCCGGACCGGACGCCGACCCGCTGGAGGTACGGCTCGCGGCGGCGGCGGCCACCGACGCCATCCGGATCGCCCTGGAGAGCTGGGCCGAGACGGACGCCCCGGAGCGCGGGGAGGGCGCCCCGGCCGCCCTCGCGGTCCGCTGCCTGCGCGAACTGATGGGCGGCATGCGGCTGCTGCGGGACGGCTCCTCAGTCGCGTAGCGAGCGGCCCATGAGGACGTCGTCCACGTACGCCCCGTCGAGGAACAGCTCCCCCGGCAGCACGCCCTCGACCGCGAAGCCCTCCGAGGCGTAGAGCGCGCGGGCCGGGGTGTTGTGCGCGAGGACCCGCAGCGTGATCCGGACGGCCCCCTCCGCTCGGGCCCGGTCCATGGCGGCCCGCAGCAGCGCCCGGGCCACGCCCTCGCCCCGGGCGGACCCGGCGACGGCGAGGCCCTGGATCTGGCGGACGTGGGCGGTGGCGGCGAGCGGGGTCGGCGGCACCACCCGGACGTAACCGACGACCGCTCCCCCGCGCACCGCCACCAGGTAGTCCGCGGGCGGATGGCGCTCGTCGAAGAACGGCGCGCCCGGCTCCGGGGCGGGCAGCACCGCGTGGAGCGTCGACCAGGTGGTGCGGTCCAGCTCCGCGAGAGCGGCGTCGTCGTCCTGCACGGCGGTCCGTATCAGCGTCTCCGGCACGATCATGACGGCCACTGTGCCACGCACCCGGCCGGGGAGGGCAGGATGGGGACCATGCAGCGTTCCGCGATCCGCAAGCGTGTCGCCGTCACCGGCGCCTCCGGGCTCATCGGCTCGGCCCTGGTCCGCTCCTTGCGCGCCGACGGCCACGACGTCCTCCGCCTCGTCCGCCGCCCCGCCCGCACCGCCGACGAGGTCGAATGGGACCCGAAGCGGCTGTACGTGGACGCCGCCGGGCTCGTCGGCGTCGACGCCGTCGTGCACCTGGCGGGCGCCGGCGTCGGCGAGCGCCGCTGGACCGAGGCGTATAAGAAGGAGATCCGGGACAGCCGGGTCCTCGGCACCACGGCCGTCGCCCAGGCGCTCGCCTCGCTCGCCGACCCGCCGGAGACGCTCGTCTGCGGCACGGCACTCGGCTGGTACGGGGACACCGGCACGCGCGCCGTGGACGAGAGCGCCCCCGCCGGGACGGGCTTCCTGCCCTCGGTCTGCGTGGAGTGGGAGGCCGCGGCCGCCCCCGCCGAGGAGGCCGGCATCCGGGTCACGTACGCCCGCACGGGCCTGGTGGTGGCCCGCGAGGGCGGCGCCTGGGGACGTCTCTTCCCCGTCTTCCGCGCCGGGGTGGGCGGGCGCATGGGCGACGGCCGCCAGTACTGGTCGTACATCTCCCTCCACGACGAGGTGGCCGCCCTGCGCCACCTCGTCGACACCCCCGGACTCTCCGGTCCGGTGAACCTGACGGCCCCGGAACCGGTCACCAACCGCGAGGTCACCGCGGCGATGGGCCGGGTACTGCGCCGCCCGACCCTCCTCACCGTCCCCGCACCCGCCCTGAAGGTCGTGCTCGGCGACTTCGCCCAGGACGTGCTGGGCAGTCAGCGGGTGCTGCCGGGACGGCTGTTGGAGACCGGCTTCGACTTCGCCTTCCCGACGATCGACGACTCCATCCGGGCGGCACTGCGCTGACACCCCTCCCCCGCGGGGTGCGCTCCCCCGTGCTGCGTGAACCCCGCCGCGCGCGGGCCGACTTCCGGGGAGCCGCTGCCTAGGCTCGATGCCCACCGTTCGAAGACCACCGTTCGATACGAACGCGAACTCGGGCATTCCGGAGGCCTGTCGGGGGCATAACGCCTCCCACCGGCGGCGCCGACCTGGGGAGGGGCACGTGCTCAGTACCGCAACCAGCGCACAGCACAAGGACGTCGTGGAGGCCGTCGACGTCGTCATCGTAGGAGCCGGGACGGCCGGTCTCGCGGCCGCGCACCGGCTGACCGGCGCCGGACTGCAGGTCGCCGTCCTGGAGGCGGAGCCGCGGGTCGGCGGCCGGCTGGCCACCGACCTCGTCGACGGCTTCCTGCTCGACCGGGTGGGCCCGCTGCTCACCCTCTCCCCCGAGGAACTGCGGACCACGCCGGGCCTCGACGGCCTGGAACTCCGCCCCTTCACCCCCGGGGTGCTCGTGCACAGCGACGGGCGGTACGCGCGGTGGGGCGTCCCGCACCCGCGCCGCACGGCCGGCCACCGGGGCGGCGGGGTCCACCGGGGCGTGGGGGGAGCGTTCAGCGTGGCGCGCGCCCTCGCGAGCGCCCCCCGGAATCCGGCCGCCTCGCTCGACCAGGCGCGCCTCGGCGCCTCGCTCGTGCGGCTCGCCGCGACACCGGCGCAGCGGCTGCTCGCCCGGCCCGAACGGACCGCCCGGGAGGCCCTGACCTCCCGGCTCCCCGCCCGGACCGTGCAGGGCGTGCTGCGGCCCCTGCTCGCGGCGCTCCTCGCCGACCCGGACCTCGGCATGTCGAGCCGTCAGGCGGACCTGGCGCTCCGGGCCTTCGCCCGGGGGCGGCCGGCCGTCCCCGAGGGCGGTGCGGCGGCGCTCCCCGAGCGGCTCGCCGCCGCGCTGCCGCCGGGCACGGTCCGCACCGGCGTCCGGGTCACGGACGTGTCCGTGACCCGGGTCGCGACGGCCGGGCACGGCGTGTTCGGCTGCCGCTCGGTCCTCCTGGCCACGGGTGCGCGCACGGCGGCGGAACTGCTGCCGGGACTCCGCGTCCCCGCCTTCCACCCGGTCACGGTCCTCCACCACACGGCGCCCGTGGCGCCCGCCTCGGACCCGACCCTGCTCCTGGAGTCCGACCCGGGCGGCCCGGTCGCCCACACGGCGGTGATGAGCGCCGTCGACCCGACCCGGGCGCCCGCCGGTCGGGTCCTCGTCACCTCCACGGTCCTCGGCACACCCCCGGACGACACGGAACGCCGGGTCCGCAAGCACCTGGCCACGCTGTACGGGACGTCCACGGACGACTGGGAGCTCCTGGCCCTCCACCACACCCGGGAGGCGGTCCCGGCGATGCCGCCGCCGCACGACGCGCACCGGCCGGTGCGGCTGCTGGCGGGCCTGTACGTGTGCGGCGACCACCGCGACACGTCCACGGTGTCGGGCGCGCTCACGTCGGCCCGCCGCGCGACGTCCGCCCTCCTGACGGACCTGGACGCCCACCCACCCGTGTCGGCCCCGAACGCGGCAGCCTGAGACCCGCCCCCGCCGCAGCGGGCACGCGCCCCGCTGCGGGCCCCTCGGGGGCGTCAGCCGATCGCGGCCACTCGGTCGCGGTACGTGCGGGCCGCCGCCGCGTCGCGGTACGGCTCCAGGCGCCGCTCGAAGTCCCGGACGTACTCGACCGCCCGCGCGGACCGCATCTCGGAGGCCTGTTGCGCCGCCTCCGCGCCCAGCGCGCACGCCTGGTCCAGTTCGCCGAGGGCCAGCCGGGAGGTGGCGAGGACGACCCGGCAGAAGAGGCGGCTGCGGGCGAAGCCGGGCGCCCTGAGCTGGAGGGCGCGTTCGGCGTGCTGGGCGGCGGGCCGGTACTGCTGGAGGTCCCGGTGGCAGTGCCCGAGCTCGTCGGCGAGCTGCGCCTCGTCGAAGTGGCGGGCCCAGTAGGGGACCTCGTCGCCGGGCCGGGCCGCCTCCAGGGCCCGCTCGGCGCGGACCAGTGCGGCGCTGCACGCGCGCGCCTCGCCGAGGACCGCGTGCCCCCGCGCCTCGACGGCGTGCAGCATCGCCTGGACGACGGGCGGCGCGGCGGGCCCGACGCCCTGCTGGGCGACCCGGGCGAGCTGCACGGCCTCCCGCCCGTGGCCGAGGTAGACGGCCTGGCAGCTCATGGTGAGGAGCACGTACGAGCCGTAGGCCCGGTCCCCGGCGGCCTGGGCGAGGCGCAGCGCCTGGACGAAGTAGCGCTGGGCGAGGCCGTGCGCGGCGATGTCGTACGAGGTCCAGCCCGCGAGCCGGGTGAGGTCGGCGGCCGCGGCGAAGAGGCGGCGCCCGGTGCTCTCCCCGTACGTGCCGCGCAGCATGGGTTCGGCCTCGTGCTCCAGGTACCGGACCAGGGCCTGCCGGGCGTGCCCGCCGCCGTAGGCGTGGTCGAGGGTGCGGAAGAGTTCGCCGACGGAGCGGAGGGCGGCGATGTCGCCGCTGGAGACGCGCTGCCCGGGGCCCCTGTCCGTACCGCGCTGGCGGGGGACGGAGAAGCGGCTCTGGGGCGGGACCCGGGGGTCGTGCGCGGCCGCTCCGGCGGCGGCGCGGGGCGCGGCGGGGGCGGGCTCGCCGCGGGCGACCCGGTCGTCGGCGCGGCCGATCAGCCAGTCGCGGCTGGGGACGACGAGCCCGGCGGGGGTGAAGGCGATCTTGCGGAGTTCGGCGTGGCTGCCGGAGTCCTTGCGCCACAGGCCGCTGACGATGTCGACGGCCTCCTCGGGGGTGGCGGCGAACTCCAGGCCCGCGTAGACGGGCGCGCAGGCGTCGAGGCCGAGGTCCTGGGCGGAGAGGCGGCGGCCGAGGCGGCGGGTGAAGACCTCGGCGATGAGGGCGGGGGTGGTACCGCGCGGCTGCTGACCGCGGAGCCAGCGGGTCACGGAGGTCTTGTCGTACCGCAGGTCGAGCCCGTGTTCCAGACCGAGCTGGTCGACCCGTCTGGCGAGCCCCGCGTTCGAGAACCCCGCTTCGGCGATGAGCGCGGCGAGCTGGCGGTTCGGGATGCGCTGCGGTGGTCGTTCCGTCATCAGCTGTGCGGTCTCCTGCCTTCCGGGTCCGGGCGGCAGTCCCGGTCGGACCCTCATGGAACGGCGTGAATTTAGCGGTCCACACGGCCCGTACCGCCACCTTCGCCCCACATTCATCCGATCGTGTGAGGATTGACGGCGTCGCTGACGTAGGCGCCCCCGTCCACCTGCCGGAGGAGTGTCCGCCGCGCCGCCGTACAGTGGCATGGGCGCGAATGACGCATGGTGCCGCGCCGGCCCGGGATGATCCCCGGTCCCCGGCTCCCGGCACCCAGGAGGAGGCATGGCCGTGAGTGAGCTGCGATTCGTCCGCCTTGGGTTCGGCGAGGAAGCCGTCGACTACCAGGTGGCCTGGGACAAGCAGCGCGAGGTGCACGCCGCGCGGTTCGCCGACGAGATCGTCGACACCTGTCTGCTCCTCGAGCACCCGCCGGTCTACACGGCCGGGCGGCGTACTCAGGAGAACGAGCGGCCCCTCGACGGGACGCCGGTCGTGGACGTCGACCGCGGCGGGAAGATCACCTGGCACGGCCCCGGCCAGCTGGTCGGGTATCCGATCATGAAGCTGCCCCGTCCGGTGGACGTCGTCGCGCACGTGCGCCGCCTGGAGGAGGCCCTGATCCTCACCGCCGCCGAGTTCGGCGTGGCGACGACGCGGGTCGAGGGCCGCAGTGGCGTGTGGGTGCTCGGCGACCCGGTCGAGCAGCGCCCGGCGATCGGCGGGCTCTCCCTCGACTTCGACCCGCGGCTGACCGACGAGGAGTTCGACCCGCGGCTGAACGGCCCCGAGTACGCCCCGTCCAACGCCGGCCAGCGCCGCGAGGACCGGAAGCTGGCCGCCATCGGCATCCGGGTCGCCAAGGGCGTCACGATGCACGGCTTCTCGTTCAACGTGAACCCGGACAACGCCTGGTTCGACCGGATCATCCCGTGCGGCATCCGCGACGCGGGTGTCACCTCGCTCGCCAACGAGCTGGGCCGGGACCTCACGATCGAGGAGGTGCTCCCGGTCGTGGAGAGGCACCTGCGGGACGTCCTGGAGAACGCGGAGCTGAAGCCGCGGGAGGTCGAGCGCGCGAGCGCGGGCCAGGGCGAGAACGTGGAGGAGCGGGCCCCGGAGCCCGCCTCGGCCTGAGGAATGCCGGCCTCTGGCCATGGGTTGGCCAGACGGAGAAGCAAGGCATGGAAGCAACGGGCGTACCCTGGTGTACGCCGAAGAATCGAAGCTACAGGAGCCGATGTGTCCGCAGTCGCACCCGACGGACGCAAGATGCTGCGCCTGGAGGTCCGGAACGCCCAGACCCCCATCGAGCGCAAGCCCGAGTGGATCAAGACCCGCGCGAAGATGGGGCCCGAGTACACGAAGATGCAGGGCCTCGTGAAGAGCGAGGGGCTGCACACGGTCTGCCAGGAGGCGGGCTGTCCCAACATCTTCGAGTGCTGGGAGGACCGCGAGGCGACCTTCCTCATCGGCGGTGACCAGTGCACCCGGCGCTGCGACTTCTGCCAGATCGACACGGGCAAGCCCGAGGCGCTGGACCGTGACGAGCCGCGCCGCGTGGGCGAGTCGGTCGTCACGATGGACCTGAACTACGCCACGATCACGGGCGTCGCGCGCGACGACCTGGAGGACGGCGGCGCCTGGCTGTACGCGGAGACCGTGCGCCAGATCCACCAGCAGACGGCGGAGCGCGCCGACGGCCGGACCAAGGTCGAGCTGCTCGCCCCCGACTTCAACGCGGTGCCGGAGCTCCTCAAGGAGGTCTTCGACTCGCGCCCCGAGGTCTTCGCGCACAACGTCGAGACCGTCCCGCGCATCTTCAAGCGGATCCGTCCGGGCTTCCGTTACGAGCGTTCCCTGGACGTCATCACCCAGGCCCGCGACTACGGCCTGGTCACGAAGTCGAACCTGATCCTCGGCATGGGCGAGACCCGCGAGGAGATCAGCGAGGCGCTCCAGCAGCTGCACGACGCGGGCTGCGAGCTCATCACGATCACGCAGTACCTGCGCCCCTCGGTCCGCCACCACCCCGTGGAGCGCTGGGTGAAGCCGCAGGAGTTCGTGGAGCTGAAGGAGGAGGCCGACGAGATCGGCTTCTCCGGCGTGATGTCGGGCCCGCTGGTCCGTTCCTCGTACCGCGCGGGCCGGCTGTACCAGCAGGCGATCGAGAAGCGCGGCGCGGTGGACAACGCCACGCAGGCGGTCTGAGGCCGCCCCACGCCGTGTGAATCGGCGCACAAGTAGTTACTGGCCAGTAGTGGCCGGATCCGGTGCGGTCCGTACGACCCCGCAGCTCAGCGGGGACGTGCGGACCGCACGGTCGTTCCCGGCTCGCCCGACCGGCCGCATCAACGTTTCATCAGTGTTTGACCACCGGGTCACGCCCTGGTAACACCGATCTGTGAGCCTGGTTTCACTCACCGCCACCACCCGCTCACACCCCCGCCTCGTCTCACCCGCAATCGAGGGAGGACCCCGTATGCCGGCCGCATCGACGCACGTCCGCGTCACCGCGATCCCGTCCGTCACCGACGCCCTGAAGGCCGTGGAGGCCCTGCTCCTGGGCGCCGGCCAGCGCACCGCCCGGCGCAACGCCTGGAATTCCGTCCTGGAGGACCGCCGCCGCGCCAAGGACCGGGTCGAGGCCCAGCACGTGATGGAGGTCGCGTCCGGTCGGGCTTCCCGGGCCACGTAAACTTCAGGACATGGCGAGGAAGGCAAACACGGGCAGCGCTGACGCTGCGAACCCAGGGCGGCTCAAGCAGATCGCCCTCACGTACCAGATGACCCGGAAGGCGGACCCGAAGGTCGGTCTGGTCGTCGCGGGCGTGGGCATCGTCGTACTCGGTGTCCTCCTCGGGATCGGCTTCCTCATCGGTCATCCGGTCTACCTGGGCATCCTGGGCTTCGTCCTGGGGCTCCTGGCGGCGGCCATCATCTTCGGACGGCGTGCCGAGCGCGCGGCCTTCGGTCAGATGGAGGGCCAGCCGGGCGCGGCGGCCGCGGTGCTGCAGAACGTCGGGCGCGGCTGGACGACGACCCCCGCGGTCGCGATGAACCGCAGCCAGGACGTCGTGCACCGCGCGGTCGGCCGGGCCGGCATCGTGCTGGTGGCCGAGGGCAACCCGAACCGGGTCAAGACCCTGCTCGCGGCCGAGAAGAAGCGGATGAACCGCGTCGTGGTGGACGTGCCGGTGCACGACCTCATCGTCGGCGACGGCGAGGGCCAGGTGCCGCTCAAGAAGATCCGTACGACCATGCTCAAGATGCCCCGCGTGCTCACCGGCCCGCAGGTCACCGCGGCCAACGACCGGCTGCGGGCGATGGGCGACCTGATGAGCAACATGCCGCTGCCCAAGGGCCCCATGCCGAAGGGCATGCGGATGCCGCGCGGCGGAAAGACGCGCTGACGACCAGCCCCACCCATGAGCGCGAGAAAGGCCCCGGACCGCGCGGTCCGGGGCCTTTCTCGTGCGCGTGGGTCAGATCCGCACCTGGACGGCGCCGGAGAGGCGGTCGTGGAGGCCGCGGCCGTCGCGGTCCCAGACGAGGGCCGGGATCGCCAGGCAGACGAGCAGGGAGCGCAGCGCCACCCGGAACAGGCCCAGGCGCCCGCCCCGCACGGAGACGACCCGCAGGCCGAAGAGCCGCTTGCCGGGCGTGAAGCCGACGGTGCCGACCGTCAGGACGCCGAGCACGAACAGGATGACGAGCGCCCAGTTGCCCGTCGCCTGGTTGTAGCCGTCGGTGATCAAGCCGTATGCGATCAGGATGCAGAGGGCCCAGTCGACGGCGAGGGCGCCGAGGCGCCGCCCGGGGCGGGCGATCGAGCCGGGACCCTCCTCGGGCAGCCCGAGCTGCTCACCGCGGTAACCGAAGTCGACGCCTGCGTCCTCGGCCGCCGCGCGGGGGCCGGAGAGCCAAGATCCGAGTGCTTGCCTGTTGTCCACCCGACCACGGTACTGCGCCCGTTTTTGATCACTTCGGCCCGGGTCGGAGTACGGCTGCCGGACGGCGTAGGCACACCCGGCCCGGTTAACTTCGACGAAACAATTGGGTCATGCTTGAGAAATCCCGCCTGCCTATGGTCGGGTCCAGCGTGTGCCACCGCACTGGCCGCACGACCGCTGCAGACCCCGCCCCTCCCCGGGCCGGGAGTAGGAGGAGTGGGATGTCCCAGAACAACGGGTTCCAGAACGCCGACGAGGTCCAGAAGTTCATCAAGGACAACGACGTCAAGATGGTCGACGTCCGGTTCTGTGACCTTCCGGGTGTGATGCAGCACTTCACGATCCCGGCGACGGCCTTCGACCCGTCCGAGGAGCTCGCGTTCGACGGCTCGTCGATCCGCGGCTTCCAGGCCATCCACGAGTCCGACATGGCGCTCCGCGCCGACCTGTCGACCGCGCGCGTCGACCCCTTCCGCCGCGACAAGACGCTGAACATCAACTTCTTCATCCACGACCCGATCACGGGCGAGGCCTACAGCCGCGACCCGCGGAACATCGCGAAGAAGGCCGAGACGTACCTCGCCTCCACCGGCATCGCCGACACCGCCTACTTCGGCCCCGAGGCCGAGTTCTACGTCTTCGACTCGGTGCGCTTCGAGACCTCGGCGAACCAGGGCTTCTACCACATCGACTCCGAGGCGGGCGCCTGGAACACCGGTGCGGAGGAGAACAACCGCGGCTACAAGGTCCGCTACAAGGGCGGCTACTTCCCGGCCCCGCCGGTCGACCACTTCGCCGACCTGCGCTCGGAGATGTCCCTGGAGCTGGAGAACGTCGGCCTCCAGGTCGAGCGCCAGCACCACGAGGTCGGCACCGCCGGCCAGGCCGAGATCAACTACAAGTTCAACACGCTGCTCGCCTCGGCCGACGACCTGATGCTGTTCAAGTACATCATCAAGAACGTCGCCTGGCGGAACGGCAAGACCGCGACCTTCATGCCGAAGCCGATCTTCGGCGACAACGGCTCGGGCATGCACGTCCACCAGTCGCTGTGGGCGAACGGCGACCCGCTGTTCTACGACGAGACGGGCTACGCGGGCCTCTCGGACACCGCCCGCTACTACATCGGCGGCATCCTCAAGCACGCCCCGTCGCTGCTCGCCTTCACCAACCCGACGGTGAACTCGTACCACCGCCTGGTCCCGGGCTTCGAGGCCCCGGTCAACATGGTGTACTCGCAGCGCAACCGCTCCGCCGCCATGCGCATCCCGATCACGGGCTCGAACCCGAAGGCCAAGCGCGTCGAGTTCCGTGCGCCGGACCCGTCCTCGAACCCGTACCTCGCCTTCTCGGCGCTGCTCCTCGCGGGCCTCGACGGCATCAAGAACAAGATCGAGCCGGCGGAGCCGATCGACAAGGACCTGTACGAGCTGGCTCCGGAGGAGCACGCGAACGTCCAGCAGGTCCCGACCAACCTGGAGGCCGTCCTCCACGCCCTCGAGGACGACAACGAGTACCTCCAGGCCGGCGGCGTCTTCACCTCGGACCTCATCGAGACCTGGATCGACTACAAGCGCACCAACGAGATCGCCCCGATCCAGCTCCGCCCGCACCCGCACGAGTTCGAGCTCTACTTCGACCTCTAGGCCGTACCGCGCGAGCGAGGTTCTTCCGAGGCCCGTCGTCCCCTTCGAGGGGGCGGCGGGCCTCGCCGTTTTCCGGCCAAGATCACGAGAGTGCGAACAGCTGACGAACTATCGTCCGTACCTGCGAGTAAGGGGTTCACTCTCCGCGACCGGCCGATAGCGTGTCGTCGTCGCTGCCGCCACACCCGGAGCACTGGGCTCCGCTGGGACTAGTTGGCGCGATGAGGACTTCCTACGTGACTCAGGCGGCCTTCGCCCCTGCAGAGACGCTCCGACTCCAGCCGTACACCGATCACTGCCGCGTCATCGCCGACGAGGGCGCGCACGTGGTCATCGGCGTCTCCCCGGGAAACAGTTACTTCACCGCCCAGCGGCTGCGCGAGCTGACGCGCTGGGGCTTGGACCACTTCGAACAGGTCGATCTCGTCTACACCGATCTGCATGTCGCCGACATGTACGAGGCACTGGGGTACGCGGCCGACGAGGCGCGCCGCAAGGCCGTCAAGAACCTGCGGGGGGTGCGGGCGAAGGTCGGGACGGCCGTCGCCGAGGCCGATCCCACGGGCGTACGGGTACGGGCCCGCGGGATGTCGGAGTTCGGTGACGTCCCCGCCTACCGCGAGCTGCACCGCCGGGTGCTCGACGCGGTGGCGGCAGACCCCGTGGTGCGGGAGACCTGCGACGCGCTGACCGGCATCTTCCTGGCCGGGAAGCTGGCGCCGGGACAGCGGACCGACGAGCGGCAGCGCGAGGTGTGCCGGGCGTACATCTGCGCCGAGGTGCCGCTGTTCCTGGACACGCCCGCGATCCTCGGGGTGCCGTCCTCACTCAACTGCTACCACCAGGCACTGCCGTTGGCCGACCTGCTGTACGGGCGGGGGCCGGGACTCCGGGCCTCCCGCAACCAGGGCCACGGCATCCTCACCCCCATCGGAACCCCCGTCGAAGGAGCCGCGCGATGAGCGTCGCCGTCACGAACCCGCCGGCCTTCCCCTTCGACTGGGACGGGACCCGGCTGCCCGCCGAGATCGACGCGCTGCGCGCCGAACCCGTCCGCAGGGTCCGCACCATCGCCGGGGCCGACGCCTGGCTGGTCTCCTCGTACGAACTGTGCAGACAGGTCCTGGATGACCCCAGGTTCAGCCTGAAGGACACCTCGGCCCCGGGAGCGCCCAGACAGTACGCGCTGACGATCCCGCCGCACGTGGTGAACAACATGGGCAACATCACCGGGGCCGGGCTGCGCAAGGCCGTCATGAAGGCGATCAACCCCAAGGCGCCCGGCCTTGAGGAGTGGCTGCGGGCGCGGGCCGGGACCCTGGTGGACGCGCTCGTCGCCGAGGGGGCGCCCGGGGAACTGCGGAGCGCCTACGCCGATCCGTACTCGACGGGGCTGCACTGCCGGATGCTGGGCATCCCGGAGGAGGACGGACCCCGGCTGCTGCGCAGCCTGGACGTGGCCTTCATGAACGCACCCCGCGAGATCGAGGCGGCCCGGCTCCACTGGGACCGGGACATCGCCTACATGACCGAGCGCCTGGACGACCCGGCGACGGGCGGGCTGATGGCGGAGCTCGCGGCGCTGCGCGAGGATCCCGACTACGCGCACCTGACGGACGAGATGCTGGCGACGGTGGGCGTGACCCTCTTCGGCGCCGGGGTGATCTCCACCGCCGGGTTCCTGGCGATGGCGCTCGTGTCGGTACTGACCCGGCCCGACGTACGGGAGGCCCTGACCGCCGGCGGCGCGCACGGGGTCGCCGGGGCCATGGACGAACTGCTGCGGGTGAACCTGTCGATCGGCGACGGGCTGCCGCGGATCGCCCTGGAGGACGTACGCCTCGGCGAGGTCGAGGTGCCGGCCGGTGACCTCGTCCTGGTGCTCGTGGAGGCCGCGAACCACGATCCGGAGCACTTCCCGGACCCGCTGTCCTTCCGGCCGGACCGGGAGAACGCCGCCGACCACCTCTCCTTCGGTGGCGGGCGGCACTACTGCCCGGCGACGGCGCTCGGCAAGCGGCACGCCGAGATCGCCCTGGAGACGCTCCTCGACCGGCTGCCGGGGCTGCGGCTCGCGGTGCCGGTCGAGCAGCTGGTGTGGCGCACCAACTTCATGAAGCGGCTCCCCGAACGGCTGCCGGTGGCCTGGTAGCGGGCGGGATCCGGTGACGGCGCTGCCCGGCACGGGCCGGGCAGCGCCCCTCGGGTGTCAGCGGCCGTAGCGGATCAGGGCCCGGACCATCCGGCAGGTGGTGTCCGAGGGCGGGTGGATCCCGATGGTCTCGGCCGTCGTGCGTATCGTCGCGTTCGTCGCCTTCGACGGGACGTAGACGCCGGCGTCGAGGAGCGCGATCGCGAGGCGCATGGCCTTCAGACGGCGGTTGTGCGAGACGTACCACTCGCGGGGGCGGCCCGCGGGCAGCGGCTTCCTCTGGAGCGGCTTCCAGGGTTCGAGGGACGGCGTCCGGATCACGGCGAGAGCCATGGGCTACCTCCTGGCGAACGGTGGAGTGCGGGCCCTCCCCGGGACCCTCACCTTCACCCCCTATTTTAGAGACCCCCACTGACAATCGCCCCTGGCCAGATGGGGTTTGGGGGGTGGTGGAGAGAGCCTTGGGGGGTACCGTGGGGGCCATGGAGATCTGGATCAACCCCGCCTGTTCCAAGTGCCGCAGCGCCCTCACCCTCCTCGACGCGGAGGGCGCCGAATACACCGTGCGGCGCTACCTGGAGGACGTGCCGAAGCCCGAGGAGATCCGGGCCGTGCTCGACCGGCTCGGGCTCGAACCCTGGGACATCACGCGGACCCAGGAGGCCGACGCCAAGGAGCTCGGCGTGAAGGACTGGCCCCGGGACGACGCGAACCGCGAACGCTGGATCGAGGCCCTCTCGGCGCACCCCAGGCTGATCCAGCGGCCCATCATCACGGCGGAGGACGGCACGGCCGTCGTCGGCCGCACCGAGGAGGCCGTGCGGGACGCGCTGTCCCGCTGAGGGGAGGTCACCGGCGTGCTCGGGAACGATCTGCACCTGGAGCTCGGTGCCGGCGGCGGCCGGCGGGCCGCGCTCGTCCTGGCCCTGCGCGAGGCCGTCCGCGAGGGCCGGCTCGCCCCCGGGACGCGGCTGCCGCCCTACCGCTCGCTCGCCGCCGACCTCGGGATCGCCCGCAACACCGTCGCCGACGCGTACGCCGAGCTGGTCGCCGAAGGGTGGCTGACGTCCCGCCAGGGCTCCGGCACCCGGGTCGCCGACCGCGTCGCCGCGCCCGCCCCCGGGCCCGTGCGGCCGGCCGCGCCGCCGCCCCTCCCGTACGACCTCGTCCAGGGCAGGCCCGACCCCGGCGCCTTCCCGCGCGGCCCCTGGCTCGCCTCCGTCCGGCGGGCCCTCACCGAGGCGCCGCACGAGGCCTTCGCGACCCGCGACCCGCACGGCCGCGTCGAACTGCGCCGGGCGCTCGCCGAGTACCTCGCGCGCGTGCGGGGCGTCCGCACCTCACCCGACCGGATCGTGGTCTGCTCCGGCGCCGGGCACGCCCTGCGGCTGCTCGCGCGGGTCCTCGGCACCGAGCGCCCCTGGGCCGTCGAGGCGTACGGGCTGCCCTTCCACCGGGGCCTCCTCGCCGAGGCCGGGGTCCGCACCGTGCCGGTGGGCGTCGACGAGGACGGGGCCCTGCCCGGGGAGCTCCCGCCGGAGGCCGGCGCCGTACTGCTCACGCCCGCCCACCAGTTCCCCACCGGCGGGCCCCTGCACCCCGAGCGGCGGGCCGGCGTCCTGGAGTGGGCGCGGCGCTCCGGCGGGCTCGTGGTGGAGGACGACTACGACGGGGAGTTCCGATACGACCGCCGGCCCGTGGGCGCCGTCCAGGGCCTCGACCCCGAACGGACCGTCCTCCTCGGCTCCGTCAGCAAGAGCCTCTCCCCCGCGCTGCGGCTCGGCTGGATGTGCCCGCCGGCCTCGCTCGTGGACCGGGTCGTCGCCGCGAAGGGCGCGCGCGAGCCGTACGCCTCGGCCACGGAGCAGCTCACCCTCGCCGACTTCCTCGGCTCCGGCGCGTACGACCGGCACGTCCGCGGCATGCGGCGCCGCCACCGGGAACGGCGCGACCGGCTGGCCGCCGTGCTCGCCGCACGGGTGCCGGAGGTACGGGTGACGGGGATCGCCGCCGGTCTGCACGCCGTCCTCGAACTGCCCCCCGGCACGGAACGCGCGGTGCTCGCCGCGGCCTCCCGGCACGGGGTCGCCACCGAGGGCCTGGCCTCCTACCGCCACCCCGATGCCCGGGGCCCCGCCCGCCCGGACGGCCTGGTCGTCGGCTACGCCACCCCGCCGGAACGGCTGTACGGGGCGGCCCTGGACGCCCTGTGCGAGGCCCTCGCGGAAGGCCTCAAGGGGCAGCGCCCGGCTTCTTCGTCATGACCCGCTCGTCACCCGCACCGCCGTCAGGCGCGGGCCGCACGCTGCTCCGCCTCCGTCAGGATCTCCGTGATCCGGAGGCCGAAACGGGCGTCGCAGGCGTGGGGTTCGCCCGTGCGGGCGGCCGTGACGAGGGCGTCCACGGCGGCGGCGAACGCCCCCACCGCGCCGTCCCAGCGGGGCATGTCGGCCCGGCCCCCGGAGCCGTGGAACGTGAGGGCCGCCTCCGCCGCCTCCGGGGGCGCGCTCAGGGTGAGCGTGGCCGTGCTGCTCGCCCCCGAGGCGTGGCGCAGCACCAGGTGGTGGGTGTCGTCCGGGCCGGGCGCGGCGGTGATGCCGGTGACGTCGCCGAGGACCGGCAGGTAGACGGAGAGGACGTGCGGGCCGACGTCCCACAGGCCGCCCTTCTCCCGCCGCCAGGGCGAGGCCGCGTACGCGCTGGCGGAGCCGGGGCCGTAGAGCGAACCCAGCCAGTGGGCCTCGCCGAGGAACCAGCCGCCCGCGGCCGCCTGCTCGTCGATCCAGCGGGCCGTCGGCTCCGCGAACCGCAGGGTGCAGAAGACGACCGAGGCGACCCCGGCCGCCTCGACCGCCCCGGCCACCTCGCGGGCGAGCGGCACGGTCGTGGCGACCGGCTTGTCGAGCAGGACGTGGCATCCGGCGGCCGCGGCGCGGACGGCGAGGGGGGCCTGGACGTCGGGCGGGAGGGCCAGGGCGACGGCGTCGCTCGCGGCGAAGAGGGCGTCCACGTCCTCGTACGCGCGCGTGCCGGACGCGGCGGCGAGCGCCGCTGCCGCCTCGGGGCGCCTGCCCCACACCCCGCTGAACTCGACACCGGGATGCCCGGCGATCGCGGGCGCGTGCGTACGGGCGGCCCAGGGACCGGTGCCGAGGAGTCCGATGCGGGGCTTCACGCCGAGGTTCTTCGCCATGCCCCCAGTCTGCCGGGCACCACCGACAGGCCGCGGTGGCGGTACCGCCACCGGGGCTCGCGCTGGACGAGCGGGGTGCGCCGGCCCCCGTATACGACGGGGAGGGCTTCGCGGGACCCCGGGTGTCGGCCCGCCACACCTCCTGCCGTGCGGCGGCTGCGCGACGATCGGAAAAGCTGAGTAACACGGGGTTCACAAACGGGCAACCGACGGGAAATCCCGTGTTGCCAAGCTGCGGTCGAACACACACCGCGCAGTCAGCGCAGAGACCGCAGCTTCTCGCAGTGCCGCGAGCCGCAGCGGAAACCCGCAGCAGCACGCCAAAGGATGAGACCCGTGACCTTCAAGGCTGAGTACATCTGGATCGACGGCACCGAGCCGACCGCGAAGCTTCGCTCCAAGACGAAGATCATCGCCGGTGAGGGCCTCGCGCTCGACGAGCTGCCGATCTGGGGCTTCGACGGTTCCAGCACGAACCAGGCCAAGGGCCACGCCTCGGACCGCGTCCTCAAGCCGGTCTTCGTCTGCCCGGACCCGATCCGCGGCGGCAACGACGTCCTGGTGCTGTGCGAGGTCCTCAACACGGACATGACGCCGCACGAGACCAACACGCGTGCCGCGCTGGCCGAGGTCGCCACCCGTTACGCCGCTCAGGAGTCGATCTTCGGCATCGAGCAGGAGTACACCTTCTTCGAGGGCACCCGTCCGCTCGGCTTCCCGGTCAACGGCTTCCCGGCCGCTCAGGGTGGCTACTACTGCGGCGTCGGCGCGGACGAGATCTTCGGCCGCCCGGTCGTCGAGGCGCACCTGGAGAACTGCCTCAAGGCCGGTCTCGGCATCTCCGGCATCAACGCCGAGGTCATGCCCGGCCAGTGGGAGTTCCAGGTCGGCCCGCTGGCCCCGCTGGAGGTCTCGGACCAGCTGTGGATCGCCCGCTGGCTGCTCTACCGCACGGCCGAGGACTTCAACGTCTCGGCGACGCTCGACCCGAAGCCGGTGAAGGGCGACTGGAACGGCGCGGGCGCGCACACCAACTTCTCCACGAAGGCGATGCGCGAGGGCTACGACGCGATCATCACCGCGTGCGAGTCGCTGGGCCAGGGCTCGAAGCCGCTCGACCACGTCAAGAACTACGGCGCCGGCATCGACGAGCGCCTGACGGGTCTGCACGAGACCGCCCCGTGGGACGAGTACTCCTACGGCGTCTCGGACCGCGGCGCCTCGGTCCGCATCCCGTGGCAGGTCGAGCAGGACCAGAAGGGCTACATCGAGGACCGCCGCCCGAACGCGAACGTGGACCCGTACGTGGTGACCCGCCTCATCGTGGACACCTGCTGCGAGGCCCTGGAGAAGGCCGGCCAGGTCTGATCCGCACCGCTTCCCGCACCAACGCCTGAGGGGCGCCCACCGTTTCACACGGTGGGCGCCCCTCTCGTCATGTGGGATGGACGACACGGATTCCGGGCGCCGGAGGGTCGTCGGGGGCATTCCCTTCTGGTTCAATAGGGATATGGCCATCAAGCAGAACGACACCGCGACGGGTCGCCACGACCTCGAGCCGTTCTGGCCTTCCCGGCAGCACCACGACTTCGACCGGTGCTGTCGACGCGTGAGGAACGCGTCGGCCCTCTAACGCCCCGATCGGTACGCTCCGATCCCGGCCTTCGGCCGCACGCGCACGACGTACGAGACCTCTCCGTCCGTTCCCCGCGCGAAAGAGCTGACCTGCCATGGCCCACACCCAGAGCGCTTCCCTCACGGCCGTCCGTCCCGGCCGGCACCGACTGCGTGCCGTCGATCCGAACGAGGTCGTCGACTTCTCCCAGGTGGCGGACTTCCTGCCGCCCGGCGCCACCCTGCTGCCCGCGCCGCAGCACGCGCTGCCGACGCTGCCGGGGCGCCCGCCGATGGTCGGGTACCTCGTCCTCGTCCCGGCCGACCAGCAGCCGCACCTGCCCGTGGCCCCCGCCCCCGTCACGGCGCCCGTCGCCGCGGAGGAGCAGGGTCCGGTCACCATCGACGGCGTCCAGCGGATCGCCCTCGTGAACGGAGAGGCGCTGGACCTGACCTACCTCGAGTTCGAGCTGCTCGCCCATCTGGTGGCACACCCCCACCGGGTGCACACCCGCGACCAGTTGGTCACGACGGTGTGGGGGTACGGGCACGTGGGCGACGGCCGGACCGTCGACGTGCACGTGGCCCGGCTGCGCCGCAAGCTGGGCGCCGAGCACCGCCACACGATCCAGACCGTGCGGCGGGTCGGCTACAAGTACACCCCCTGATCAGGCGGTTGTGCGGGACCCCGACCTCACCTTCGCCGTCAGGGCGAGGGTGAGGTCGACCGCCAGGAACAGCAGCAGGCTCAGACCGAGCAGCGGGACGAACCAGCCGACGAGCGCCGTCGCCGCCGCGAGCGGCAGCAGCAGCGTCACGGGGACCCTCCGCCACGACCCGCGCGCCACCGGGCGGCCCGGGCGGCGCAGCCACCACATGCGGTAGCCCCAGAGGATCAGCAGGACCAGGGCGAGCGCGAGGGCCGCGAGGGCCAGCTGGTTGAACAGCCCCAGGAACACGCCGGTGTGCGCGTCGATCCCCGTGCGGGTGAGCTTCGCGAGCAGCGGATAGTCGCTGAACCGCAGTCGGTCGAGGACCGTGCCGTCCGTCGGGTTCAGCGCCACCGAGTCCAGCTCGACGGGGAACTGGGTGTCGGTCTCCTTGACCACGTACCCCTTGCCCTCGGCGGGGAGCACGACCGAGATCCGCGGGCTGTCGATGCCCGCCGCGCGGGCCGCGTCGACCGCCTTGTCGAGGCCGATGTCCGGGCCCTGCGGGGTCGTCCCGCCGTGGTGCGCGCCGCCGTGGCCCTCGTGCTCGGCACCGGGGTTCGCGCCCGCCGAGAGGGTGGGCGTCGCGCCGCCGAGACCGTCCTGGACGGTGCCGATGTTCTCGCCCGCGTACCGCGACCAGGTCAGACCGGTCGCGGAGAGCAGGACCAGGCCCAGCGCCGCCCACAGGCCGACCGAGCCGTGCCAGGAGAGCGTGCGGCGGCGGGACTTCGGGCCCCGCTCGGGCAGGACGAGGGCGCGGCGGTTCTTCCGGCGGCGGCCGACCCAGAGCAGCACACCGCCCAGCGCGATCACCCACAGCCAGCTCGCGGCGAGTTCGCTGTAGTTGCGGCCGGGCTCGCCGAGGTGCAGATCGCGGTGGAGGCCGTCGATCCAGGTGCGCAGCGGGAGGGCACCGGAGCTGCCGTAGCTGGGCAGCTGTCCGCGTACGTCACCTGTGTACGGGTCGACGAAGACGGCCAGCGAGGTGTCCTCGGGGACGTCGGGGTCGGCCATCAGGACCCGGGTGGTCGCGCCGGGTTCGGCGCCGGGCCAGACGGCGGTGGCGGTGCCGTTCGGGTTGGCCTCGCGGGCGATGTCGACCTGCCGGGAGAGCGGCAGGGTGGTGTCGCCGACGGGGACCTCCAGTTCGTGCGCGTACACGACCTTCTCCGCCTGGAAGGAGAGCGCGTAGAGCAGACCGCTGACGGCGGCCACGAGGAGGAAGGGGGCGACGAGGACGCCCGCGTAGAAGTGGAGGCGCAGGACGAGGGGGCGCAGGGCGCTCCAGGTGCCGGGCCGGGTGGGGGTCTTCGATGACGGTGGCGCTTCGGAACCGGGAGTTTCCGGGCGCGCGAGATCGTCGATGGTCATGACGGACTGTCCTTGGAGTCGGTGTCTCGACAGGGGGAAGCGACCCCCGGGTCAGACGTGTGCTCCGAGGGCCGTGGCGCGGGGTACGGACAGCCGCGGCGGGCCGCGCCGGGAGAGGGTGTGCGCGAGGACGACGGTGTGCGGGCGCGGGGCGGTCCGCCGGGCCCGGCGGACCGGGCGGCGCGGGGTCCCGGGGACGGGGACGAGGGCGTGGAGGAGGCGGAGCGGGGTGAAGGCGTACGCGAGGGCGGCGCGGGCGAGCGTGAAGAACGCGGCTTCGCCGTGCGCGAGCCAGAGGCCGCAGAGGAGGGCGGCGAGGAGGTGGACGGCGAGCATGCCGGCGCCGGAGGTCGTGCCCATGGGGTCGGCGGTGGCCATGACCATGCCGTCCATGGCGTCGGCGCCGTGCATGCCTGCCATGCCGTCCATGGCGTCGGCGCCGTGCATGCCTGCCATGCCGTCCATGGCGCCCATGCCGGGCATCGCCTCCATGCCCGGCATCGCGTGCGTGCCGTCCGTCCCCGGCACGGCGTGACCCGCCGTCGCGAACAGCACGTGCAGCGCGCCCTGGAGGACCAGCATGGCCCCCGCGACGGCGGGCGCGCCCCGGCGCCGTCCGGCCGCGGCCCAGGCGGCCGCCGCCGTCACGGCGAACGCGCCGGACAGCGTGGTCGCCGGAAGCTGGTGGTCAGACATGGACGAATGCCCCACGGCGGCCAGAGTCACGCACACGACCGCGAAAAGTGCGGCTCGCAGGGCGCGCAGGGGCGACCGGGCATCCGTCATCGCCGCCATGGTGTCATCCCGGCCAAGTGGCCGGACAGGCCCCCTCCCCGTGCCGTTCCTCCCGTGGCGGAATCCTCCGGGAGCGGAACGCCCTGGTACCGGCCGCCGTCGCCGTGCACGCTCTGATCATGAAACTGCTGATGCTCGGAGGTACGGAGTTCGTCGGCCGCGCGATCGTCGAGGACGCGCTCGAACGGGGCTGGGAGGTGACGGTCTTCCACCGGGGCCGGCACGCGGCCCCCGCGGGGGTCACGTCGCTGATCGGGGACCGCACGGCACCCGACGGTCTCGCCGCCCTCGCCACCGGTTCCTGGGACGCCGTCGTGGACACGTGGTCGGCCGCGCCCTCGGCGGTCCGCGACGCGGCCCGGCTGCTCGCGGACCGGGTCGGGCGGTTCGCGTACGTGTCGAGCCGCTCCGTGTACGCCTGGCCGCCCGCGGCGGGGCTCGCGGAGGACGGCCCGCTGGTGGAGGGCTCGCCCGACGACGGGGAGGTGCCGTACGCGGAGGCCAAGCGGGGCGGCGAGCTCGCCGTCACCGGCGCGTTCGGGCCCGACCGGACGCTGCTCGTGCGCGCGGGCCTGATCCTGGGCCCGTACGAGAACGTGGGCCGGCTGCCGTGGTGGCTGGGCCGGATCGCGCGCGGCGGCCCCGTCCTCGCGCCCGGGCCGCGCACGGCGCCGGTCCAGTACATCGACGTCCGGGACCTCGCCGTCTGGACGCTGGACGCGGTGGCGGCCGGGCTCTCGGGGCCGTACAACCTGGTTTCGCCGCCCGGGCACACGACGATGGGCGAACTGCTCGACGCCTGTGTACGGGTGACCAGGAGCGACGCCGAACTGCGCTGGACGGAGCCGGAGGCGCTGATCGCGGCGGGGGCGGCGCCCTGGACGGAGCTGCCGGTGTGGCTGCCGCCGGGCGAGATGTACGACGCGATGCACACGGCCGACGTCTCCCGCGCCGTCGCGGCCGGGCTGCGCTGCCGCCCGGTGGACGAGACCGTCGCGGGCACGTGGACGTGGCTGGAGTCCCTCGGCGGCGTCGCCCCGCACCGCCCGGACCGCGCGGGAGCCGGTCTCACCCCGGAGCGGGAGGCGGAGGTCCTGGCGGCGCTCGCGAAGGGGTAGGGGGCGCATGGCGCGGATCTGCCCGGACCGGGACGATCCACTACCGTCGACACGAACGTGCACGAATCGGAGGAGTCGACGCCATGCCCGCCATCCCCGCCACCTCCGTCGCCAACCTCCGCGATCTCGGGGGCCTGCCCCTCGGTGACGGGCGCTCGGTCCGTCCCGGCCTCGTCCTGCGCTCCGCGCAGCTCGACCGGCTCGACCCGGACGAGCCCGCCCTGGCCGCACTCGGCATCCGTACCGTCGTCGACCTCCGTACGGAGACCGAGCGCGGCGACCGGCCGGACCGGCTCCCGCCCGGCGCGCGGCTGCTCGTCGCCGACGTCCTCGCCGACTACCTGGCCGGCAGCGGACTGCCGCCCGCCGCGCGCCTGAAGGCCCTGCTCACCGACCCCGCGCTCGCCGAGGAGCACCTCGGCGGGGGCCGGGTCCGGGCGGCCTTCGCCCGGACCTACCGGACCTTCGTCTCCGGCGACTCCGCCCGTGCCTCCTACCGCGCGCTGCTCGGCGAGCTCGGCACCCCCGGCGCCGGGCCGCTGCTCTTCCACTGCTCGGCGGGCAAGGACCGTACGGGCTGGGCGGCGACCGTCGTCCTGTCGCTGCTCGGCGCGGACGAGGAGACCGTGCGGGCCGAGTACCTGTCGGTCAACCCGGCGGTGCGGCTGGCGTTCGCCCCGATGATCGAGGGGTTCACGGCCCAGGGCGGCGACCCCGAGCTCGCGCTCGATCTGATCGGGGTCGTTCCGGAGTACCTGGACGCGGCGCTCGACGAAGTGGCCGTCCGGCACGGGTCGATGGAGAAGTACGTACGGGAGGGGCTCGGCGTCCCGGACGAGGTGACGGCCCTGATCCGCGAGCGGCTGACGGTCACGGCGGCCTGACGCCCGGGCGGGGGCCGGGTCCCGGGGTGACCATCGGAAGAATCGCTCGTTCTGCTGAACGTGAGCACCCAGGATCTCGTTCCCTCGCCCGTGGGCCCCGTCGACGTCGAGCAGGCCGAGGCCGCGCTCGTCGAGCGGTACCCGCGGCTCGTCCGCATCGCCTATCTCGTCCTGCCGCCGGCGCTCGGGCGCAACCGCCGGGTGCTGACCGCGCACGCACTCGTCCAGCGGTCGCTGCCGCGCCGCCGGGTCCCGGGGCCCGCCGTGCCGGGGCCCCGGCAGGCCGAGGACGCGGTGGATCCCGGCTACGCGTACGTACGGGGCGAGGTGCTGCGTCAGGCGCTGATCGCCGGACTGCCGCTCCGGCGCCTCGCGCTGCCGCGCCGGGCCCAGCTCCCGCCGCTCCTGCCGCACGTGTGGGGGCTCCGGCTCTTCCCCCGGGTGGGCGGCGCCGACGAACTCGCCCTGGACCAGCGGCTGTCCCGGCTCTCCGGCCCGGGCCGCGCCGCGTACGTGCTCCGCGGTCTGGAGCGGCAGGGCGACCCGGAGGTCCTGCGCGTCCTGGCGGCGGCGGGCGTCGAGGACCCGCCTGCGGCCCTGGCGGAGGCGGACGGGCTGGACACGACGGAGGACGACGCGGCCCCCGCGGCCGGGGCCGGAGCCGGAGCCGGCGGGCCCGCCGGCCCGGACGGATACGACCCCTGGACCGGGGGCCGGTCCGACGGGGTCGGGGACCCTTCCGACCGAGCCGGGGACCCTTCCTACCGGGCCAGCGACCTGCGCGGCGGTCGCTCCGACCTCCCCGGCGGTCGCTCCGACCGGGTCGGTGAACAGGCCGGTCCGGGCCGGGCCGCGGGCCGTCGTGGCGCGGCCACGGGCCGGGAGGACCGGGACGGTCGCGCGGGCGGTGACGGCGGCGGGCGGGCGCACGGAACGGCTGACGGCACCGGTCCCGCCGCCCACGGCACCCCCGAACGGACCGCGACGCGCGGGACCACGGGCAGCGACAGCCGGCGGCTCAGTGGTGCCGCGCTCCTCGAGTCGGACGAGTTCGATCCCTGTGCGCTGCAGGCGCGGCCCACCGATCTGATGCGGCGGCGTCAGCACGTCCGGGCCGCTGTCGTCGCCGTCGTGGCGCTCGTCGTCTGCGGGACCCTGCTCGGGCTTCCCGGCGACGGCTGGGGCAGAAACGGTGCTGCTGCCCCCTCGTACGCCCGTAACCCCGCCGCCGAGGCCGCCCTCGACCCCACCGCGGTCAAGAGGGTGGATCCCGCGGTGTGGCCGGGGGCGACGCGGCAGGACTTCTCCGTGTGGCCCGCGCGCGGCGGGCTGACCGGCGACAGCGCGCTGTTGCGGCGGGCGCTCGCCGTGTGGGCCAGGCCCGGGGAGTCCGTGCGGTCCTCCGCCACGCCCGGGACCCCCGTCGGGCCGCCGATGGGGCCGCCGCAGCTGCTGTTCGCGGGCCGTGTCGACGCCATGCGCGTGGTGCTGTTCCACGACGGGCTGCGGGCCGTGCGGTACGCGGAGCCCGTCGAGGGGACCGCGGGCGCCGCGCTCGACTTCGCGCGGACGGACGCGGCGGACACCGTCGGCTCCTCGGCGCTCGTCGTCTCCCGCGCCGCGGGCAACGTCCGCTATCTGACGGCCCCCTGGGTGCGGGAGACGGCCGTACGGGACCTGCTGGCGCCCGCGAAGGAGCCCCGGGCGCTGGCTCGGGACGCCTACGGGGTGACCGATCCCGTACCGACCCCCGCGCAGGCCGGTGGCTGCACCCGGTGGAACACGGTCCAGGTGCGGGACCGGGAAGGGGCGCGCCTCCTCACCGACCTCGGCGAGCTCGCGCCCGCCCGGCTGCTGTGGGGGCCGCCCGCCTCGCCCGTGGATGCGACGGGGGCGGAGGCCCGGGGGGCCTGGGCGCGGACGGCGTGCCGGCTGACGGCGGTGCGGGCGCACGGGGTGCGGTCCGTGAACGCCTGGCCGTTCGCCCGGCAGCCGCTGCCGGAGGGCGCCGGGACGGCCACCTGGGTGTGCACCCGCGCGGAGACCTGGCGGGGCACGGGCAGCAGGGTCCTCGCCCAGTTCCTGGTCCCGTCGCCCGGGGTCCCCGCCGCGCTCGCGGCCGTCTCCGAGGGCTCGCCGGCCTGCGGGGTGCGCGATCCCCGGGTCCTCGCGGGCGTGCTGTGGCGGGCGCCGGGGGGCGGCTGGTTCGTCCTGGCGGCGGGCGGCGGCGGCTTCACGTCCCTGGAGACCTCGGGCGGGGTGCGGGGCCGCTCCGACGGCCCGCTCCTGGCGGTGCGGGCGACGGCGGGGGCGCGGGCCGACCTGGACGGCACCCTGCGGGACGGGACCTGGGTGGGCGCGCTGCGCTGATCCCGGAAAAAGACGTGCGCGAGGCCTGTTGTCACCGCCTTACCCCTCAGTACATTGACGGCATGTCTAATACGCAGCCTGCACCGGTGGCGTCGGAGCACGTCGAGCTCAAGGCCCGCAAGGTCTCCTTCGACTGGGAGGAGACACCGCTCCACTGGGTTCCGGGCGACCCCTTCACCACGCACACCATCAACGTGCTGCACCTGTTGCTGCCGGCCGGCGAGCGCTGGTTCGTCCACGTCTACAAGCAGGCGCTGCCGTACATCACCGACGACCGGCTGCGCGAGGACGTCATCGGCTTCATCGGCCAGGAGGCCATCCACTCCCAGGCCCATGACGACGTCCTCCCCCACCTGCGGAGGCTGGGCCTCGACCCCACCCCGTACACCGCGCAGGTCGACTGGTTCTTCGAGAAGCTCCTCGGGGACCGGACCCTGCCGCCCGGTCGGCCGCGCCGCTGGTGGCTGATGGAGCGGGTCGCGCTGATCGCCGCCATCGAGCACTACACCGCCTTCCTCGGCGACTGGGTCCTCAACGCCGACGCGCTCGACCGGGTCGGCGCCGACCCGACCATGCTGGACCTGCTGCGCTGGCACGGGGCCGAGGAGGTCGAGCACCGCGCCGTCGCCTTCGAGCTGTTCATGCACCTCGACGGCGGCTACCGGCGCCGCGCCCGCACCTGGGCACTCGCCTTCTCCGCGCTCGTCTTCCTCTGGCAGCGGGGCATCCGCTTCTTCATGGAGAACGACCCCAGCCTGCTCGACCCGAAGTCCTCCTTCGCGGACTTCGTCCGCAGGGGCCGGCAGGGCGTGCTGCCCTCCACCCCGGCCATGCTGCGCTCCATACCCCGCTACCTGAGCCGCGCCTACCACCCCTCCCAGGAGGGCGACACCGCGCAGGCCATGGCCTACCTCGCCTCCTCCCCCGGCGCCAACGGAGGCCGCTGATGCCCCGGTTCACCACCGTCGCCCTCGTCGCGGGCGCCGCGCTGCTCGTCCGCCGCGCCGTCCGCAGCCGCATGTCCACGGCCCCGCTCTGGCCCATGCCCGCCCTCGACACACCCGTCTCCGGGTACGGGCGGGGCAGCACCGTCCCGCGCAAGGTCACGGTCACCGGCCGTGCCACACCCGCCGAGGGAGTCGTCGAACTGCGCCTGGAGGGCGACGGACTGCCCGCCTGGCAGCCGGGCGCCCACATCGACCTCGTCCTGCCGTCGGGGCTCGTCCGGCAGTACTCGCTCTGCGGGGACCCGGCCGACCCGTCCTCGTACACCGTCGCCACCCGTCTCATCGAGGACGGGCGCGGCGGCTCCCGCGAGGTCCACGAGCAGCTCCACGAGGGCGCGGAGATCGAGATCAGGGGGCCCCGCAACCGCTTCCCGCTGGTCGGCTCCCGCGCGTACGTCTTCGTCGCGGGCGGCATCGGCATCACCCCGGTGCTGCCCATGGTGCGCGCCGCCGAGGCGGCCGGGGCGGACTGGCGGCTCGTGTACTGCGGGCGGAGCCGCGCCACCATGCCGTACCTGGAGGAGATCGGGCGGATCGGGGGCGGTGACCGGGTCACCGTCGTCGCCGAGGACGAATCCGGTTTCCCGGAGCTGGAGTTCCTCGGGCGGCTCCCCGTCGAGACGGCCGTCTACTGCTGCGGGCCGGACGGTCTGATGGACGCGGTGGCCGCGGCGATGCCCGAGGGCCGGGCGCCGCGCCTGGAGCGCTTCAGCGCCGCCGCGCCGGCCGGCGGCACCGCCTTCGAGGTAGAACTGCGCCGCTCCGGGCGCACGGTGAAGGTGGCGGCCGACCAGTCGGTCCTCGCGGCGGTCCGCGAGGAGCTGCCGGGGATCACGTACTCGTGCCGACAGGGCTTCTGCGGCACCTGCCAACAGCGGGTCCTGGAGGGCGAGATCGACCACCGGGACGAGCTGCTCACCGACGACGAGCGGGACGGCTCGATGCTGATCTGCGTCTCGCGCTGCGCCGGGAAGCGGCTCGTCCTCGACCTGTAGCGGTCAGGGAAGGACCAGCCAGTCCAGGGCCAGCGCGGCGAGGAGGCCTCCCACCAGGAGCCAGGTGCCGAGCCGTGTGCGGCCGTTGCGGGACAGCTCGATCACGATCCCGCAGAGGATCATCGCGAGGCCGTACACGCCGACGACCAGGACGGACGTACGGCTGGCGAGCCGGATGACCAGTACCACGGCCATGGCGACGAGGAGCACGGACGCGGCGGCGACGCGCAGCCGTCGCGCCTGCTTGGGCGTGAGCGCGCCGGCGGACTCCGAAGGCTCCTCCTCACCCTCGGACTCCGGGGACTGCGAGGACTCCTCCTCGCCGGCGTGCGTCCCGGACTCCTCCTCGCCTTCGGGCGTCTCGGACTCCCCTTCACCTTCGGGCTCCGAGGACTTCTCCTCCCCTTCCGGGGCAGGGGAGTCGGGGGTTCCCGGGGCCTTTCCGGTCGCCCGGGGCTCTTCGGTCTCCGGGGCCTCTGCCGTCGGGGTGTCCTGGTCGGAAGCGCTCATGGGGCAGGAGCGTAACGGACGCGGTTAGGCTGTTCGTATGACGACCGGGGTACGCCGCAGGATGGGCGTCGAGGAGCGCAAGCAGCAGCTGATCGGGGTGGCCCTCGAACTCTTCAGCCACCGCTCTCCCGACGAGGTCTCCATCGACGAGATCGCCGCGGCCGCGGGCATCTCGCGGCCGCTGGTCTACCACTACTTCCCCGGCAAGCAGAGCCTCTACGAGGCGGCGCTGCGGCGAGCGGCGGACGAGCTCGCGGCCAGGTTCGTGGAGCCGCCGCAGGGGCCGCTCGGGGCGCGGCTGCTGCGGGTGATGGGCCGGTTCTTCGACTTCGTGGACGAGCACGGGCCCGGCTTCGCCGCGCTGATGCGCGGCGGCCCCGCGGTGGGCTCGTCCACGACGAACGCGATGATCGACGAGGTCCGGCAGGCCGCGTACGAGCAGATCCTGGCGCATCTGGAGGTCGAGCGGCCCTCCGCGCGGCTCGAACTGGTCGTCCGTTCCTGGGTGTCGCTCGCCGAGTCGACGGCACTGCTCTGGCTGGACGGCCGCCGGGTCCCGCGCGCGGAGCTGGAGCTCCAGCTGGTGCACGACTTCGCGGCGCTGGCCGCGGTGAGTGCCGCGTACGACGCGGACATGGCGGAGATCCTGGTCGGCATCCTCGCCGACGAGCCGGCCGACGGCCCCTTCGGGGAGCTGGTGGGCCGGCTCGCCGCGCTGGTCCCGCAGGCGTCGCCGGTGCTGCCCGATCAGCGCTTGCGGTAGGACCCGTCGAGGTCGCGGATCTCGACGGAGAGCCTGACCCCCTCGGTGGCCTTGAGGTGGGCGGGGAGCAGGTCGAGGACGGCGTCCGCGAGCCGGGCCTTGGCCTCGTCCGTACGGCCCGCGAGCAGGGCGATCTCGACGTGCACGATGACGTCGTCGGTCGTTCCGTCGCCGACGACCAGCTCCTCGACCTCCCGGAACCGGGTCTTGCAGGCGTCGAGCGTCGCGTCGACCGTCTCCACGACGAGCGGGTGCAGGGCGCGCGCGAAGCCGCGCCGGTCGAGCGGCGCGGAGTAGTCGACGGTGATCTGCGGCATGGGGGTCACTCCTGGGGGAACGGATGTCTGGCCACACCTTTACGGTGATCGCCATGACGACACAAGTGACCTTCCGGCAGGCGGACGAAGGCGATCTCGACCTTCTGGTGGAGTTGTTCGACGGGGTGGCGCGCTGGATGGTGCGCGGCGGGATCGACCAGTGGAAGCCGGGCGCCCGGGGCCCCGGGCACTTCCGTGCGCGGATCGCCGAGGGCGAGGTGTGGCTCGCCGTGCACGGGGGCCGGACGGTGGGGGCGTACGAGCTGTGGTGGGAGGACCGGGAGGTCTGGGGGCCGCAGCCGCCGGTGGCCGGGTACGTGCACCGGCTGATGACCGACCGGGAGGCGGCGCCGGCGGGTGCGGGGCGGGCGCTGCTCGCGCACGCGGAGGAGCGGATCGCGGCCGCGGGCCGGACGCTGGCCCGGCTGGACTGCGAGGCGCGCAACCTCGTCCTGGGCACGTACTACGAGGGGGCCGGGTACACGGCCGCCGGCCCCCACCTGGAGAAGGTGGGGGCCGACGGCCGACGGTACGCGGTGCGGCTCATGGAGAAGGCGCTGGTGTGACGGGCGCCGGGCCAGTGCCTCCGGTCAGTTGGCGGCCTTGAAGACCGCGACCGTGCGGGCCGGGACGGTGAAGGTGCCCGACGCCGGGTCGTACGCGGCCGTCTTCACGACCGGGTCGGAGCCGCCGTCCTGGACCGGGTGGAGGCGGTAGCCCTTCCCGGCGAGGCCGTCGACCTTCTGCGAGGTGCTTCCCGGGGTGGCGTTGAGGACGACCACCAGGTCGCCGAGGCGCATGGTGATCACTCCGGGGGTCTCGTCGCGGCCGGAGAGCGGGAAGGACAGGGCCTCCTGGACCCGGTCCGCCGTGGCCAGGGAGAAGACCGGCTCGGTGGTACGGATCTTCTGCAGGTCCCGGTAGGCGGCGGAGGCGCCGTCGATCTGCGCGCAGCCGACGGTGAGGGCCGGGTTCGTGAGCAGCGGCTTTCCGTAGGACCACTTGGCCTTGTTGTCGGCGGCCGGCGGCAGGCCGCGGCCGAAGCCGTTGCCGTCGCGGCAGTCCCAGTGGATCGCGTTGAACCAGTCGCCGCTGTCGAAGGAGTTGCGGTCCAGGGACTTGGAGCGCAGCAGGTCCGAGCCGGCCTGGGAGAGCGCCGGGCCCTGCGACAGGGTGCCCGTCGCCATGGCGAGGACCTGCATGCGGGCGCGGTCGGCCGGGGACGTGTCCGCCGGGAGCTTGAAGGCGAGCGCGTCGTACAGGGACTCGTTGTCGTGGGCGTCGGCGTAGGCGAGGGCGTCGCCGGGGGCGGCGGCGTATCCGGCGGGGGCGCCGTTGTAGTCGACCTCGGAGCCCTTCACCGTGCGCCCGGAGGTGTCGGTGAAGGAGTAGGCGGCGAGGTTGCCGGTGAGGCCGACCTTGATGAGGTCCTGGTAGTGCAGGAGGCGGGCCTTCTGCTGCTCGGGGGTGCCGTTGGCGGCCGACGCGTTGGGGTCGGTGTAGAGGCCGGAGGCGAAGCCCTGGACGCCGGGGTCCTCGTCGAAGGGGCCACCGCCGCGGACGGCGTCGCGGGCCCGGTCGGAGAAGGTCGCGATGCCGGTGCCGGCCATGTTCTTCTGGGTGGCCTGGACGAAGCGGGCGTCGTCGGCGATCTCGCCGAAGTTCCAGCCCTCGCCGTAGAGGACGATCGCCTTGCCGTCGACGCCGTCCTTCTCGACGGTCAGCCCGTCGAGGGCCTTCCGCACGGCGAGGATGTTGGCCTTGGGGTGGTGGCCCATGAGGTCGAAGCGGAAGCCGTCGACCTTGTACTCCTTCGCCCAGGTGACGACCGAGTCGACGACGAGCTTGCCCATCATGGCGTTCTCGGGCGCGGTGTTGGCGCAGCAGGTGGAGGTGGCGACGGAGCCGTCGGCCTGGAGGCGCTGGTAGTAGCCGGGCACGATCCTGTCGAGGACGGACTTGTCGGACTGTCCGGCGGCGACGGTGTGGTTGTAGACGACGTCCATGACGGTGCGCAGTCCGTCGCCGTTGAGTGCCTGGACCATCTGCCGGAACTCGACCGTGCGGCGGGTGCCTTCGGGGTCGGTGGCGTAGGAGCCCTCGGGGACGGTGTAGTGGAGGGGGTCGTAGCCCCAGTTGTAGGCGTCCTTCGCCACGGCGGCGGTGACGCAGGCCTGCTGCTCCTCGGAGTCGGGGGCGTAGACCTTCAGGTCACAGGCGGGGGTGGTCTGCGCGGACTTCTTCTCGGGGACGGTGCCGAGGTCGAAGGCGGGCAGCAGGTGGACGTAGGAGGTGCCGGAGGCGGCGAGCGCCTTCAGGTGCTCGGAGCCCTTGCTGTCCTTGTCGGTGAAGGCGAGGTAGGTGCCGCGGTGGTCGGCCTTCGCCGTGGGGTCGGCGACGGAGAAGTCCCGGATGTGGAGTTCCTGGATCTGGGCGTCCCGCAGCGGTACGGCGGCGGGCTTCCGCAGGGTCTTCCAGCCGGTGGGGGCGAGCTTCGGGTCGGTGAGGTCGACGGCGAGGCTGCGGGCGGAGTCGGTGGTGAGGGCGGTGGAGTAGGGGTCGGTGACCCGGTTCTCGACGATCTTCTGGACGGTGGGGGCCCAGACGGTCACGACGTACCGGTAGGGCTCGCCGGTCCAGGTGCGGGGGCCGGTGACGGACCAGACGCCGGAGGCGTCGTCGCGCCGCATGGGCACGGTCTTCCCGTCGAGTTCGAGGGCGACGGTCCGGGCGGTGGGGGCCCAGAGGGAGAGGGTGGTGCGGCCGTTCCGGAAGGTCGGCCCGAGGTCCGCGCCGGTGGCCTTCGCCGCGTACAGGTCGTCGAGGACGCCGGCGGTCTGGACGCCGGTGGCGGCGAGCAGGGCGCCGTTGGCGGCGCGCTGGGTGGCGATGAGCTGGCCGCGCAGGGAGTCCCGTGCCCGGTCGGTGTCGCGCGGGTCGACGGTGAAGGCCGGGTAGTCCTTGAGGTGGGGGTACTTCGCCTTCTGGGCGTCGGTGAGCGTGGACGGGGTGAGGCGGAGCCACTGGCCCTCGGTGTTCAGGGCGCCGTCGGTGACGGTGATCCCGCCGTCCTTCGCGTACACCAGCTGCTGGCTGGTGGCGTCGGTGGTCTTCACCTTCCAGACGACGGTGTTCCGGTCGATCCACTGGGCCTCGGCCTTGCCGAGGTCGAGGTTCGGGGAGCCGCCGACGGTCGGGAGGAGGTACGCGGGCTGTCCGGAGAGCGACCAGATCTCGTGGCCGTAGGTGGCGAGGTCGAGGGACTGGTCGGTGGGCAGGTCCTTCTCGTCGCCCTTGTGGAGGATGTACGAGAGGGAGCTCGCGCCCTCGGTGAGCGGGACCTCGTAGACGGCGCCGTACGCGTCGAAGCGGGCCGGCATGAGGGGCTTGGACCAGTCGGTGGGCTGGGCGGCGCCGGTCCAGGTGTGGAGGCCCCAGCCGTCGTAGTTCCCGTCGGCCCGCTGGTAGTGGATGACGGCCTTCGTCTTGTCCGCGGTGGCGGGGGCCGGGTCGGTGTCGGACTGGCCGTCGGCGCCCTGCGTGATCCAGACCTCGCCGGTCCGGCCGAGGTTGATGCTGCGCTGCGGGCCGTCGGCGGCACCGTCCTTCTCGACGGTGTACGGGACGGTGGAGGCGCCTTCGGGGACCTTGACCCAGGCGAAGGCGCCGTGGGCGTCGCGTCCGGTGAAGGCGGCGTCCTGGCCGGCGGCCTTCAGGGTCCAGCCGTCGTAGTTCCCGTCCTGGCGCTTGTAGTGGACGACGGCGTACGCGCGCTCGACGGCGACCGGCTTCTCGGGGGCCGGGGGTGCGCCGGCCGTGGTGGCGGCGAGGGCGCTCGCGGTGCGGCCGGCGGCGTCGACGACGACGGCCTTGTAGCGCAGGGCGGTGCCGGCGGGGGCGGTGACGTGCTGGGTGACCTTGTAGGGGGCGTGGTCGGCGGTGCCGAGGACCTGCCAGGGGCCGTTCCCGACCTGGGCGGCGAAGACGACCCGTTCGAGGCCGCCGCCGGTGACGTCGGCGGAGAGTTCGACGGTGCCGGTGGAGCCGGCGGCCGGGGCCTTCAGCGACACGGTGGGCTTCGTCGCCGGGGCGGGCAGCGGGGCCTCGGCCTTGAGGACCAGGGAGGAGAGGGCCGGGACGGTGACGGTGATCTTGCCCCGGGAGGCCGCGACGGCGCCCTGACCCCCGTACAGGGTGCGGAAGGCGGCGGAGTCGACGGGGACGGTGACGGTCTTCGGCGTGGTGGCGCTGTTGGTGGCGACGAGGTATTCGGTGCGCTGCTTCGGGTCGGTGCGGGTGAAGGCGTAGACGGAGCCCTCGGCGTAGCGCTCGCGCTGGACGCCGTCGCGGAGGGCCGGGTTGTCCCGGGTGAGCTTCGACAGGGCGGCGATCGTGCGGTACAGCGGGTGCGTGGTGTCGTACGCGTCGGAGGCGTGCGTCCGGTCGGTGCCGAGCTGGTCGTCGTCGAGGTAGTCGGCGGTCTTCGAGGCGAAGAGGGTCTGGCGGGCGTCCTTGTCGCCGCCGGGGCCGGTGAAGCCCTGCTCGTCGCCGTAGTAGATCACCGGGTTGCCCCGGGAGAGGAACATCAGCTCGTTGGCGAGCCGGTCGCGGCGGACGAGCTCGTCGTCGGAGGCGTTCGGGTTGTCCTGCTTCAGGAACGTGCCGAGGCGGCCCATGTCGTGGTTGCCGAGGAAGGTCACCTGCTCGTAGGCGTTGGCCTTGTCGGTGGTGTACCGGTAGTCCTCGGCGAAGACCTTGGCGAGGCGGTCGGCTCCGGCGCCCTGGGAGGCGAAGGCGCGGGCGGCGTCCTGGAAGGGGAAGTCGAGGGTGGCGTCGAGCCGGCCCCGGGTGACGTACGGGGAGGTGACGGCGGTGTCGGCGGAGTAGACCTCGCCGAACATGAAGAAGTCCTCGCGGCCCCGCTTCTTCGCGTACGCGTCGAGGGCGGTGGCCCACTGGGTCCAGAAGTCGAGGTCGACGTGCTTGACGGTGTCGATGCGGAAGCCGTCGATGTCGAAGTCCCGGACCCACTTCTCGTAGATCTTCTTCATGCCCTCGACGACCTCGGGGCGCTCGGTCCACAGGTCGTCGAGGCCGACGAAGTCGCCGTACTCGGCGGACTCCCCGGCCCAGGTGGAGTCGCCCCGGTTGTGGTACATCGTGGGGTCGTTGAGCCAGGCGGGGACCTTGCCGCCGGTCGTCGTCGGCGTGTACGGGAACGAGTCCGCGTTCACCTTCCCCGTCGCGGCGCGGTCGTCGAAGGGGCGGCCGGAGGTGTCGAGGTACGGGTAGGCGCCCTTGGGGCGGTAGCCGTACTTCTTCTCCGCGTAGTCGACGGTGTCGGCGGTGTGGTTGGTGATGACGTCGAAGAAGACCTTCATGCCCTTGGCGTGGGCGGCGGCGATCAGCCTCTCCAGGTCCTCGTTGGTCCCGAAGTGCGGGTCGACCTGGGTGAAGTCGGTGATCCAGTAGCCGTGGTAGCCGGCGGACGCGTCCTTGCCGGTGCCCTGCACGGGCCGGTTCTTGAAGATCGGCGCCATCCAGATGGCGGTGGTGCCGAGTCCCTTGATGTAGTCGAGCCGCCGGGTGAGGCCCTTGAGGTCGCCGCCCTGGTAGAAGCCCTTGTCGGACGGGTCGAAGCCGGTCTGCGTCCGGCTGCCGGTGAGTCCGCCGCGGTCGTTGGAGGTGTCGCCGTTGGCGAAGCGGTCGGGCAGGACGAAGTAGAACTGCTCGCGGGTGAGGTCCTGGCGGGCGGGCTGTGCGGCGAGGGCCCGGTCGGAGGGCGGGGCGGGCGGCCGGGGTGCCGCCGTCGCGGGGACGGCGGGCACGAGGGCGGCGCACAGGGCGGCGGCCAGCGCGACCGCCGTTCTCTTGCGTATCACGGGGGTGCTCCCTGGAAAGGGGGACGGGGGACGTCCGGTGCGGGGGACGTCAGTTGCGGAAGGTGTCGTTCAGAACGACCTGGCCCGAGGCGGGGACGGTCGCGGTGCGGTTGGCACCGGACTCCCAGGTGACGTTCCCGGCCGCGTCCTTGCGGACGTACTTGTACTCGAAGGCCGTTCCGGCGGGCAGGGACACCGTCAGCTTCCAGACGGGGTACGCGGCCGGGTCGAGCTTGAGGGCGGCGGCGGGGGCCCAGTTGCCGAGCTCGGCGCGGTTGCCGGTGACGTAGATGTTCTGGCCGGTGACCGTGGTGGCGTTCACCTGGAAGGAGGCACCGGCGGTGACCGGCTGGGTGCCGCAGTTCATGGCCCCGGTGTGGAGGGCGAGCGCGGTGTTCGCGGCGAGGGTGGCCGTGAACTGACCGGACGAGTTCACCGTGACGGCGGTGTTGCTCTGCACGTCGCAGTAGGCGCCGGCGGGCAGGGAGGTCTGGAAGGTGCGGGTCAGGGACGAGGACTCGTGGTTGATGGCCACGTAGGCCTTGGAGCCGCGGCCGAACGCGATCGCGTTGCCGCCGTTGTCCCACCAGTTCGTGACGGCCTGCCCGCGGGCGGTGTTGCGGAAGGCGACCATCGAGGAGATCTCGCGCCAGGCGTGCTGGCACTTCCAGCCGTCGCTGTAACAGGCGTTGACCTGGCCGTTGTTGGGCGGGCCCGCGTCCTTGTCGGTCCACTCGTAGCCGGAGTGGACGTCCGGGGAGCCGTAGGGCCAGGCAAGCATGAAGACGGAGGCGAGGGTGTAGTTCGCGCCGTCCTTGTAGCTGAGGGTGTCGCCGCCGCGCTCGGTGTCGTGGTTGTCGACGAAGACGCCGGACTGCGCGGAGGGCATGTAGCCCCAGGCCTCGCCGAAGTTCTTGAGGTAGGCGAGCTTCTCGCTCTGCAGGACCCGCTTGAGGTCGCGGGCGTAGCGGAACTCCTGGACGTCGCCGTTGCCGAGGTACTCGCTCGGGGAGACGGCCTCGCCGGCGCCGTAGATGGCCTCCTGCTTCCAGAAGACGCCCGGGTTCGTCAGCCGCGACTTGATGTTCGCGAGGTCGGCGGCCGGCATGTGCTTGGCGGCGTCGATGCGGAAGCCGTCGACGCCCAGCGAGGCCAGGTCGTTCAGGTAGCCGGCTATCTTCCCTCGGACGTGGTCCTCGCCGGTGTCGAGGTCGGGGAGCTGGACCAGTTCGCAGTTCTGGACGTTGGCGCGGTCCTGGTAGTTGGAGATGGAGGACCGGCAGTCGTCCATGTCCGCGCCCGAGTAGAGGCCGGGGTAGTCGTACTTGGAGAACGGGGTCCCGCCCGTTCCCGTGCCGGACCCGTTCGCCATGTGGTTGACGACGGAGTCGGCGACGACCTTGACGCCCGCCGCGTGGCAGGTGTCGATCATGTTCTTGAAGGCGGTGCGGTCGCCGAGACGTCCGGCGATCTTGTAGCTGACCGGCTGGTACGAGGTCCACCACTGGCCGCCCTGGAGATGCTCCTGGGGCGGCGAGACCTGGACGTATCCGTATCCGGCGGGGCCGAGGCGGTCGGTGCACTCCCGGGCGATCGAGGCGAAGTTCCACTCGAACATCACCGCGGTGACGTCCTTCTCGCCGGGCGGGGCGGCCTGCGCCGGGGCGTTGCCCGTGACGGCCACAGCGGCTCCCGCCACGAGGGCGAGTGCAGCTGCCACGGTCTTTCTGGCCATGTCTCCTCCTGCTGACTTCACTGTCGCAAGAAGTTGCCGAAAACTTCAGCAACTGTTTTCAGCCGTGACCGTACGAGTGCCCCGGCGCCCGGTCAACCCTCCGGACGCCCCGACGCGACTTGTTACGAAAGGAGTTGGGGAAGCCTGCCGGGCGGCTGCGCCGTGGAGCCGCGCACCACCAGCTCGGGCTGGAAGACGAACTCCGTGCGCTGCACCGGGTTCCCCTCGATCTCCTCCAGGAGCGCGCCGACGGCCGCCGTCGCCATGGCCTGCACGGGCTGGCGCACGGTGGAGAGCGGTGGGCTGGTGAAGGCGATGAGCGGCGAGTCGTCGAAGCCGACGACGGAGACGTCGCCGGGCACGTCGAGGCCGCGGGCGCGGACCGCGCGGATGACGCCGAGCGCCATCAGGTCGGAGCCGCAGACGATGCCGGTGCAGCCTTCGCGGAGCAGGATCTCGGCAGCGGCGTGCCCGCCCTCGACGCCGAAGAGCGTCGGCCTGATGAACCGTTCGGCCTCGGTGCGGTCGACGCCGAGGAGCTCGTACAGCTCGGCGGTGAAGCCCTCGGCCTTGCGGCGCGAGGGGACGTAGCGGGTGGGGCCGATGGCGAGGCCGATCCGCTCGTGGCCCAGCTCGACCAGGTGGCGGACGGCCATGCGGGCCGCGGCACGGTCGTCCGGGGAGACGAAGTTGGCGTCGATGTGCTCGTTGTAGCCGTTGATGAGCACGTACGGGACGCCCCGGGCCGACAGCCGGGCGTAGCGCGCGGGGTCGGCGGTGGCGTCCGCGTGCAGCCCGGAGAGGAAGACGATGCCGGCCACCCCGCGCTCCACGAGCTGTTCGACGAGTTCGTCCTCGGTGGCGCCGCCGGGCATCTGGGTGCAGAGCACCGGGGTGTAGCCGTGCCCGGCGAGGACCTGTTCGACGACCTGCGCGAACGCGGGGAAGATCGGGTTGGTGAGCTCGGGCACGACGAGCCCGACGAGGCCCGCGCTGCGGCGTTTGAGCCGTACGGGGCGCTCGTAGCCGAGCACGTCGAGCGCCGCGAGCACCTTGTGCCGGGTCGCGCCGGCCACCCCCGCCTTGCCGTTGAGGACACGGCTGACGGTGGCCTCGCTGACCCCTGACTGGGCCGCGATGTCCGCGAGCCGCGGGGCGCCGTTCCCGGCGCCCCGCGGCAGGGGGATCGTCACACCGCCCACCAGACGGTGGTGTCGGCGGGCACGACGGCCTCGTCGTCGACGATCTTGATCTCCTCGTTGGACAGGAGATACCGGCCGGGCAGCGGGACGGTGATGGCCCGGCCGGTGGTGTTGGCGGTGCAGACGAAGCCGTCGCGGCGGAAGGAGAGCACACCCTCGGGCGCCTCCAGCCACTCGACGGCCTCGCCCGCACCGAGTTCGGGGCGCTCGCGGCGCACGGCGAGCGCGCTGCGGTACAGCTCCAGGGTGGAGCCGGGGTCGCCGGTCTGCGCCTCGACGCTCAGGGCGCCCCAGGTCGCGGGCTGCGGCAGCCAGGAGCCGCCGTCGCCGAAGCCGTACGAGGAGCCCTCGGCGGTCCACGGGATCGGCACGCGGCAGCCGTCGCGGAAGCCGTCCTGGCCACTGGCCCGCCAGAAGGACGGGTCCTGGCGGACCTCGTCGGGCAGGTCGGTGACGTCCGGCAGGCCGAGCTCCTCGCCCTGGTAGACGTAGGCGGAGCCGGGCAGGGCCAGCATGAGGAGGGTCGCGGCGCGGGCGCGGCGCAGGCCGAGCTCGCGGTCGCCGGCCTCGCGGAGCTGGGTGCCGAGGCCCGCCGGGTTGGCGAAGCGGGTCGCGTGCCGGGTGACGTCGTGGTTGGAGAGCACCCAGGTGGTGGGGGCGCCGACCGGGCGCATCGCGTCGAGCGAGGCGTCGATCACCGTGCGGAGCTCGGCGGCGTCCCAGTGGGTGCCCAGGTACTGGAAGTTGAAGGCCTGGTGCATCTCGTCGGGGCGCACGTAGTTCGCGGTGCGGTCGACGGTGGGGGTCCAGGCCTCGGCGACGAGGACGCGCTCGCCGTCGTACTCGGCGAGGACGTTGCGCCAGGAGCGGTAGATCTCGTGGACGCCGTCCTGGTCGAAGAAGGGCATGACGTCGTTGCCGAGCAGCTTCAGCTGGTCGTGGGCGCCGATGTCGGGCAGGCCGGCGGCCTTGACCAGGCCGTGGGCGACGTCGACGCGGAAGCCGTCGACGCCCATGTCGAGCCAGAAGCGCAGGATGGAGCGGAACTCGTCGCGGACGGCGGGGTGCTCCCAGTTGAAGTCGGGCTGCTCCGGCGCGAAGAGGTGGAGGTACCAGTCGCCGGGGGTTCCGTCCGGGTTCTCCGTACGGGTCCAGGCGGGGCCGCCGAAGATGGACTCCCAGTCGTTGGGCGGGAGTTCGCCGTTCACGCCCTGTCCGGCGCGGAAGTGGTAGCGCTCGCGGAGCACCGAGCCGGGGCCCTCGCGCAGGGCGCGCTGGAACCACTCGTGCTGGTCCGAGGAGTGGTTGGGGACCAGGTCGACGATGACGCGCAGGCCCAGCCCGTGCGCCTCGCGGATGACCGCGTCGGCGTCGTGGAGCGAGCCGAACATGGGGTCGATGGCCCGGTAGTCGGCGACGTCGTAGCCGGCGTCGGCCTGCGGCGAGGCGTAGAACGGGGAGAGCCAGACGGCGTCGACGCCGAGCTCCCTGAGGTACGGCAGCCGGCTGCGGACGCCCTCCAGATCACCCATGCCGTCGCCGTTTCCGTCGGCGAAGGAGCGAGGGTAGACCTGGTAGATCACCGCGTCTCTCCACCAGCCCGTGTGCGTGCCGGTGGTCGGGGCGGCGGCGGGGGTGGCGAGGTGCTGGGTCATGTCTTCCTTGGGTCGTAAGGACATGGGGAGGGGTGCGGTTCAGCCCTTGACGGCACCGGCGGACATGCCGGTGACCAGGTGCCGCTGGGCGAAGAGGAACACCAGGGCGGCGGGGACGGCGATGAGCACGGAGGCCGCGGCCATCGGGCCCCACTGGGCGCCGTACTGGTTGACGAACTTCTGGAGTCCGCCGGCGAGCGTGAGGTTCTCGTCGCCGACCATGAAGGCGGAGGCGTAGGCGACCTCGCCCCAGGCGGTGATGAAGGAGTAGAAGGCGGTGACGGCGATGCCCGGCTTGGCGAGCGGCAGGATGAGCCGCCAGAACGTGCCGAAGGGGGTGAGGCCGTCGACGTAGCCGGACTCGTCGATCTCGCGCGGGATGGTGTCGAAGAAGCCCTTCATCATCCAGGCGCAGAACGGGACGGCGATGGTCAGGTACGTGATGACCAGGCCGGCCGGCTGGTTGAGCAGGCCCATCGACGCCATGATGTTGTAGATCGGCACGATCAGGACGGCGACCGGGAACATCTGGGTGATGAGCAGCGTCCACATCAGGCCGCGCTTGCCGGGGAACCTGAAGCGGCTGACGGCGTAGCCCGTGGTGGCGGAGATGAAGACGCCGACGACGGTGGTGAGGCCCGCGACGAGCAGCGAGTTGCCGAACCAGGTGAGGAACGGGGTGTCGTTCAGCAGGTTCGTGTAGTTCTCGAACGTCGTCTCTTTGAAGAAGTCCGTGGTGGTCGCGTACTGCGCCGGCTTCAGCGAGGTCAGCAGCACCCACAGCACCGGGAAGACGGCGATCACGGACGCCGCGATCAGGGTGACGTGCAGGGCGACCGAGGCGAGCGGCGAACGGCGGCCGCGGACCGGGGCGTTCACGGCCTGGGGGGTGGGGGTCGTGGTGGTCACCAGACTTCTCCCTGCTTGCGGAGGACGCGCTGGTAGAACGCGGCGAAGACCATCAGGAGGACCAGGATGAGCACGCCCCACGTCGAGGACTGGGCGAAGTCCCGGGGGCTGACCTCGAAGGAGAACTTGTAGGCCTGGGTGACGAGGATCTGGGTGGCCTCTCCGGGCCCGCCCCGGGTGAGCAGGAAGATCACCGGGAACATGTTGAAGGTCCAGATGGTGGAGAGCAGGATCACCGTCGTCGACACCGAGCGCAGTCCGGGCATGGTGATGTGCCGGAAGCGCTGCCAGGCGCCCGCGCCGTCCATCTCGGCGGCCTCGTACAGCTCGCCGGGGATGGACTGGAGTCCGCCGAGGAGGGCGACCATCATGAAGGGGACACCGAGCCAGACGTTGGTCGCGATGACCGAGATCTTGGCCCAGGTGGGGTCGTTGAGCCACGGGACGGCGTCGATGCCGCCGCCCGCGAGGACCTTGTTGAGCAGGCCGTTGTCCTGGTTGTAGAGGAAGCGCCAGGCGAAGACGGAGACGAAGCCGGGCACGGCCCAGGGCAGGATCAGCAGCAGCCGGTAGAAGGAGCGGCCGGCGATCTTCCGGTTCAGGATGTTGGCGAGGCCGAGGCCGAGGGCGAAGGTCAGCGCCACGCAGGAGACGGTCCAGACGATCGTCCAGCCGAGCGTCCCGAGGAACTGGCTCCCGGTGAGCGCGTCGGTGTAGTTGTCCAGACCGACGAACTCGTAGGTGGCCGGGATCTCGTTGACACCGATCGACCGCGCGACGTTCCGCTCGTTGGCGTCGGTCAGCGACAGGTAGATGCCGCGGACCAGCGGGTAGCCGATGATCACGGCGATCACCACGGTCACCGGGGCGACCATCGCCCAGGCGTACCAGTGGGTGGAGAGGGAGCGCTTCGGCGCGCCCCGGTGACTGCCAGTTCCGCGGCTCCGGCCGCGGGCGACGTCGTCGCCCGCGGCCTTCGCCACCGACTGGCTGGGGGTGTCCACAGCCATCAGCCGGCCTGCCTTCCTGTTACTTCCAGTCCTTCAGGAGCTTGCGGTAGCCGTCGCCCACCGTCTTGGCTCCCGTCTCCGGGGTGGTCTGGCCGGTCAGGACCTTGGTGTACTCGGTGACGAGCGGCGCGAAGAGGCTGCCGGTCTCCGGGATCCAGGGGCGCTCGACGGCCTTGTCGACGACCGGCTTGAAGAAGGTGATCATCTCGTTGGTCGCGACGTCCGGCTTGATGAAGACGGACTCGCGGGTCGGGAGGAGGCTGAGCTCCTTCGAGATCTTCGCCTGGGTCTCGGCCGAGGTCATGTACTCGGCGAAGGCGTAGGAGGCGTCGAGGTTCTTGGAGCCCGCGTAGACGGCGAGGTTGTGGCCGCCCTGCGGGGCGCCCTGGCCGCCCGAGCCGGCCGGGACCGGGGCGATGCCCAGGTTGGCCTTGTCGGCGAACTCCTTGCCGGCGTAGGTGTCGGCGACGGCCCACGGGCCGTTGATCATCATCGCGACCTTGCCTTCCTTGAAGGCGGTCTGCATGTTGTTCCAGCCGTCGGTGGCGTCGGTCTTGGCCGCGCCGGAGTCCACCAGGTCCTTGACGACCTTGAAGGCCTTCACGCCGGCCGGGTTGTCGACGGTGATCTTCTTGTTCTCGGCGTCGACGAGGTCGCCGCCCTCGCCGTACAGGAAGGAGAGGAACCAGTAGGCGTCGTCGCCGCGCAGGTACAGGCCGGTCTTGCCGGTCTTCTGCTTGATCTTGGCGGAGACGGACTTGAGCTCGTCGATGGTCTTGGGGACCTCGACGCCGGCGTCCTTGAAGATCTTCTTGTTGTAGAAGATGCCCATGGAGTCGATGACCTGCGGGACGGCGTAGGTCTTGCCGTTGTACTTCGTGGAGGCGGCGGCCTGCTCCAGGAAGTCGTCCTGGTCCTTGAGGGCGGCGGTGCCGTCCAGCGGGGCGAGGTAGCCGAGGTCGGCGAACTCGGGGGTCCAGGCGACCTCGGAGCGGATGACGTCGGGCGCGCCGGAGCCGGACTGCGCGGCGTTCTTGAACTTGTTCTGCGCCTCACCGAACGGCACGTTCACGTACTTGACGGTGACCTTGGGGTGCTGCTTCTTGAAGTCCTCGGCGACCTTCTTGAAGACCTTGTCCTCGGAGCCGACCGTGGAGGTGTCCCACCACGTCACGGTGCCGGAGAGCTCGCCCGAGCCCTTCGAGCCGCCGTTGGAACCGCTGTCGCTTCCGCCGCACGCCGCCAGGGTCACGCCCAGGGCCGCGACCAGCGCGGTGGCCGCTATGCCACGCCGCATGTGAACTCCTTCAATGATCCCGGGGAGACGAGGGGCTGGAACCTTCCTCATGCGACCGCTCCCTCGCGGCGCTCCGGGTTGCCAGGAACGTAACAGGGATGAAAACGCGCCGAAAGACCTTGCGAGAACTTTCCGCAAGACCCGGCGATCGTTACATCCGCGTGTCCCGAAGGTTGCCGAAGGATCGCTTGACAGGGGTCGGCACCCCCCTCTCCCGCTCCCGTTCCCACCCCTATGCCCCCGAAAAGCGCCCGCAAGGCCTGCAAGAGCTTGCGCAAGGTTCGCGCCGTGACGGTCTGTGGGGTAGCGGTGGGCAATACGCCCTGTGACCGGTACAGTCCACCTTCATGACCGCGCGGCTCTCAGACATCGCAGCCCAGGCGGGGGTCAGTGAGGCCACAGTCAGCCGCGTGCTCAACGGCAAGCCGGGCGTGGCAGCCGCCACCCGCGAGTCCGTCCTTGCCGCGCTCGACGTGCTCGGCTACGAGCGGCCCGTCCGTCTGCGCCAGCGCAGCGCGGGGCTCGTCGGCCTCATCACCCCCGAGCTGGACAACCCGATCTTCCCCGCCCTCGCCCAGGTCATCGGGCAGGCCCTGACCCGGCAGGGATACACACCGGTCCTGGCCACGCAGACCCCCGGCGGGTCCACCGAGGACGAGCTCACCGACATGCTGGTGGAGCGCGGTGTCGCCGGCATCATCTTCGTCTCCGGTCTGCACGCCGACACCACCGCCGACATGACGCGCTACGACCAGCTGCGCGGCAAGGGCGTCCCGTACGTCCTCCTCAACGGCTTCTCCCCCAAGGTCCAGGCGCCCTTCGTGTCGCCCGACGACCGGGCGGCGATGCGTCTCGCCGTGACGCACCTGGCCGCGCTCGGGCACACCCGCATCGGACTCGCCGTCGGGCCGAAGCGCTTCGTGCCGGTGCTGCGCAAGATAGAGGGCTTCCAGCAGGGCATGCAGGAGCGGCTCGGTCTCGGCCCCGAGGAGTCCGAGGCACTGATCCAGCACTCCCTCTACACCCTGGAGGGCGGTCAGGCGGCGGCGGGGGCGCTGATCTCCCGCGGCTGCACGGCGGTCGTCTGCGCGAGCGACATGATGGCGCTCGGCGCGATCCGGGCGGCCCGGCAGCAGGGTCTGGACGTCCCCCGGGACGTCTCGGTCGTCGGTTTCGACGACTCTCCGCTCATAGCCTTCACCGATCCGCCGCTGACCACCATCCGGCAGCCGGTGCAGGCGATGGGGCAGGCCGCGGTCCGCGCGCTCCTGGAGGAGGTGGGGGGCACCCCGGCCCCGCACTCCGAGTTCGTCTTCATGCCTGAGCTGGTGGTTCGCGGCTCGACCGCATCCGCCCCGACGCCCGTGCGCACTCCTTCCTGAGGTGGACCGGGTGCACCCGGAACCCGACCGAGGGATGATCGGTCGGGGGGACGGGATCTGGCAGACTCTCTCGCTATGGGTGAAACGACCGTGAAGAGCTTGGACAGCCGGACGACCCCGTCGTCACCCATCGTGAACGACGAGGGCAGGTTCGCGCGGCTGCGCGCGCGCACGCCCCGGCGCCCCACGATCTGGTTCGAGATCCTGCTCATCGCGGTGAGTTACTGGACGTACTCGCTCATCCGGAACGCGGTGCCGGAGCAGAAGGCCGAGGCGCTCAAGAACGCCGACTGGATCTGGAAGACCGAGGAGTCCCTCGGTCTCGCCTTCGAGCACGCCGTCAACCATGCCGTGAACTCGGTGACATGGCTGATCGTGTCGATGAACTACTACTACGCCACGCTGCACTTCGTCGTGACCATCGGTGTGCTGGTGTGGCTGTACCGAGGGCATCCGGGCCGTTACGCGGCGTTCCGTACGGTCCTCTTCGCCACCACCGGTGTGGCCCTGGTCGGCTACTACCTGTACCCGCTCGCGCCGCCCCGGCTCATGAACGGCCAGAGCTTCGTCGACACGGTGCTCGTCCACCACACCTGGGGCTCGATGGCCTCGGGGAACCTCAAGCACGTGTCGAACCAGTACGCGGCGATGCCGTCGATGCACATCGGCTGGTCGCTGTGGTGCGGAGTGACCATCTTCCTGCTGGCCAAGGCGCCCTGGGCGCGGATCCTCGGCCTGCTGTACCCGACGGCGACCCTCGTCGTCATCGTCGCCACGGCCAACCACTTCTGGATGGACGCGGTCGGCGGCATGATCTGCCTGGCCTTCGGCTTCGCCGTCTCCTACTTCTGGTACGGCTCGCGCCCGCACCGGCTGCCGAAGCTGGTGGAGCAGGTCGGCGTCGTCGAGCGGGGCGGTCCGCCCCCGGCGAAGGGGACGGACCGCGCCCCGGAGGACACCGAGGAGCAGGTCCGCTCCGGCAGGTGATCCCGCCGCCGGTCAGCCCCGGTGCGTGACCCTGCCGCCCGCGACCGTCAGCCGGACCGGGGCCTCGGCGGTCTCGTCCGCAGGGGCCTCGACCGGGTCCACGGCGAAGGCGGCGAGGTCGGCCCGGAAGCCCGGGGCGATCCGGCCCGTGACCGTCTCCTCACCCGCGGCGACCGCCGCGTGCGTGGTCATCCCCTCCAGCGCCATCAGACCGGTCAGGCCTCGGTGGGTCGAGGCCGCGCCGCGCGGGGCGCGCGCCGTGGCGAGGACCTGCCGGGCGTCGTAGTGGGCGATGGGCCAGTCCGAGCCGAGCGCGAGGTGCGCGCCGGCGTCGCGCAGGTCGCGGCAGCGCCAGGCGCGGGCGGCCCGCTCGTCGCCGAGCCGTCGGGACCACTCGTCGGTGTGGTCGGCGCGGGTGTACGCGGTGTGCGGAGGCTGCATCGAGGCGACGACGCCGAGCGCGGCGAAGCGGCCGAGCTGGTCGTCGGGGACGGTCTCGATGTGCTCGATCCGGTGGCGGGGGCCGCCCGTGCCGAGGGCTTCCACGGTGTCGAGGACGTGCCGGACGGCGGCGTCGCCGATGGCGTGGGTGGCGGTGCCGACCCCGGCCCGGTGGAGGTGGCGCACGGCGGCGGAGTAGGCGGCCGGGTCGGGCCAGAAGGCGTCGGTGCCCTGGCCGTGGCAGTCGGCGTGCTCCAGCCAGGCGGTGCCGCCTTCGACGGTGCCATCCATGAAGAACTTCACGCCGCCGATCGCCCAGAGGCGTCCGGCCCGCTCCTGGAGCCGTACGAATCCGTCGAGCTCCTCGGCGGTGGCGCCGGGCATGCACCAGGGGGCGAGGCGGAGGCGGACGGGCAGGTCGCCGTCCTCCTCGATGCCGGCGAGCAGGCCGGGGACGTCGTGGCCGCCGAGGTCCATGACGTGGGCGGCGGTGAGGCCGGTGGCGGCCATGGCGCCGAGGAGCTCGACGAGCCGGTCGCGGCGCTCGGCGTACGGCTGCGTGGGCAGGACCGGGGTCATCAGGTCCATGGCGGCGTGCTCGACGAGGTGTCCGGTGGGGCGGCCGTCGGTGTCGCAGACGATCTCGGAGTGCTGGGCGAAGGCGCGGGGTCCTTCGACGCCGGCGGCCTTGAGGGCGGCGGCGCTCGCGAGGGCGGAGTGTCCGTCGTAGAGGCGCAGGAGGGCGGGGGCTCCGCCGAGGGCGTCCTCGATCAGCTCGCGGTGGACGGGGCGGCCGCCGAAGGCGTTGTGGTCGAGGCCGAAGCCGACGACCCAGCCGTCGCGGCGCTCGGCGGCGCGGAGGGCGGCGCGGAGTCCTTCGAGGTCGGTGACGCCGGACAGGTCGGTGCCGGTGAACATCTCCAGGCCCCAGACGGGGTGGCTGTGGGCGTCGGTGAGGCCGGGGGTGAGGGTGGCGCCGGCGAGGTCGATCGTCTCGGTGCCGGGCCCGGCCCAGGTGCGGGCCTCCGCGTCGGTGCCGACGGCGGTGATCAGTCCGCCATGGACGGCGAGGGCTGTGGCGCCGGTGGGCTCGGGGTCGCGGACGCGGGCGTTGACGAGGACGAGGTCGGGTGCGGACACGAGGGGTCTGCTCCTTCGGGGTCGGGTTCTGCGGCGAAGCGGGCGTAGACCTCGGGGCGGGTGCGGCGGAGCCGGCGCGCGAGGAGGAGCCCGAGGAGGAAGACGGCGGGGGCGAGGGAGACGAGCACGGTGTTGACCGTGGTCGAGGCCCCGGTGAAGAGGTCGACGTGGGCGGTGACCAGGCCGATCGCCCCGGCGAGCAGGACGAAGGCCGCCACGGGGGCGACGACGGTGCGCAGCACGCCCTCGCGGTGGTCGATCCGCCGGAAGAAGCAGGGCACGGCGAGCGCGGCGAGCAGCTGGAGGATCATCAGGCCGATCATCCCCGGGGTGTTCACCCAGAGGAGGAGCTGCTGGTACGGGTCGGCGCCGGCGAGCGCGAAGGCGAGGACGACGAGGGCGCCGAGCACGGTCTGGGCCGCTCCGGCCACGTACGGGGAGCGGTGGCGGGGGTGGATCCGGCCGAGGGTCTTCGGCAGGACGCCTTCCTCGGAGAGGGAGAGCGCGTAGCGGTTGATGGCGTTGTGGAAGGCGAGGAGGGAGGCGAGGACGCTGGTGATGATGAGCAGGTGCATGAGGTCGGCGGCCCAGGCTCCGACGTACGTGGTGATGGCGGCGAAGAAGAGGCCGCCGGGGTCGTCGGCGGCGGCCTGGACGACCTTGTCCTCGCCGAAGGCCTGGATGACGGTCCAGACGACGAAGGCGTAGAAGAGGCCGAGGAAGGCGACCGCGATGTAGGTGGCGCGGGGGATGGTGCGCTCGGGGTCCTTCGCCTCGCGCCGGTAGATCACGGTGGACTCGAAGCCGGTGAAGGCGGCGAAGGCGAAGGCGAGGACGGCGGCGGTGCCGCCGGTGAGGACGTGCGCGGGGGCGAGGCCGCCGGCGGAGAGGCCGTCCGCTCCGCCGTCGAGGAGGACGCCGCCGGCGAGGAGGACGAGGATGCCCGTCTCGGCGACGAGGAGCACGCCGAGGACCTTGGCGCCGAAGTCGATGGAGCGGTAGCCGCCGTACCAGATGATCAGGAGCCCGGCGAGGGAGACGGGGAGCCAGGGGACGTGGTGGCCGAGGGCGGCGGCGGTGTCGGAGGTGGCGGAGCCGAGGAGTCCGTAGACGCCGATCTCCATGCCGTTGTAGCCGAGCATGGCGACGAGGGCGGCGGCGATGCCGACCGGGGTGCCGAGGCCGCGGGTGATGTACGCGTAGAAGGCCCCGGCGCTGCGGACGTGGCGGCTCATGGTGGTGAAGCCGACGGCGAAGACGGTGAGGGTGAGGCCGGCGAGGAGGTAGCCGACGGGGGCGCCGATGCCGCCGAGGAGGATGGCGACGGGGGCGACGCCGGCCATGACGGTGAGCGGGGCGGCGGCGGAGACGACGAAGAAGGAGATGTCGGCGGTGCCGAGGGTGCCGGTTCTCAGGCCCGGGGGTTCGTCGGGGGTGGCGTCGGGGGTGGGTGAGGGCATGGCGGGGGAAGCCTTTCCGCGACAGGAAACCTAAAGGCTTTCGGTTTGCGCAATGTAGCCTCGGCCTCGACCGTTCGGGAAGACCCGACGAACATCAGAACCGGCAGCAGCCGAACAGGGAGTGACGATTCATGGGCCGGCCGCGCAGACCGCTCCTCGACCGGGAGCGGATCACCACCACGGCGCTCGAGATCGTCGACGAGCAGGGCGAGTTCAGCGTCCCGCAGATCGCCAGGCGGCTCGGGGTGCAGACGGCCTCCGTCTACCACCACGTCGACGGCAGGGACGGCATCGTCGAGCTGCTGCGCGAGCGGGTGGCCGCCGCCATCGACGGCGCGACCCTCGACCGGGAGCCCTGGGACGCCGCCATGGCCGCCTGGGCCCGCTCCTACCGGGCCGCCTTCGCCGCCCACCCGCGCACGATCCCGCTCCTCACCACCTCACCGGTGCGGGCGCCCAAGGTCCTCGCCCAGTACGAGCGCGCGGTCGGCCGCCTGCTCGACGCGGGGTTCGCCCTGGCGGACGTCATGCCGGTGATCATCGCCCTGGAGAACGTCGTCCTCGGCTCGGCCCTCGACATGGCCGCTCCCGAGGCGATGTGGGAGCTCGCCGACGAGACGGCCACGCCCCAGCTGGCCCGCGCCCTCGGCGCGGCCCCGGAGTCCCGCTCCGACCAGGCCTTCGAGCTGGCCCTGGCCGGCTATCTGGAGCACGTCCGGACGCTGCTCGACGCGGATCAGCTGTAGGACTGCAGCTCGATCAGATGCCCCTCGGGGTCGCGGAGATGGGCGGTCCGCAGGCCGGGCCCCCACTCCGGACGGTCGGCCGCACCCCGTACGGGTTCGGCGCCGGACTCCAGGCAGAGGGCGAGGGCCGTGTCCACGTCGGTCACGCGCAGGACGAGCATCGCGGTGTCCTGGGCGGGTGCCGGGCGGGCCGGCAGGGCCCCGGTGCCGAGGACCGAGGCCATCGCGCCGCGGTCGAAGAGCACCAGGACGGCCCTGCCGTCGGCCTCCCAGTTGGCGTACGGCCCGTCCGGCGCGCCCTTGTCGAGATCCGCGCCGGTCAGCGGCGGCAGGACCGCCGCGTAGAACCGGAAGCAGTCGGCGAAGCGGCTGACGAGCAGACGGGGGTACGGGGCGTCCACGGCGGGCTCCTCGAAGAATAGTAGGTGTGCACCCACTATAGGAGCGGACCTTAGACTTCTGTCATGTCCTCCGCGCGATCCACCCCGCCCGCCCTGCTCGGCCTCAGCACCTATCTGCTCTCCCGGATCGGCAAGGCCGCCCGGGGCCGCCTCGCGGACCGCCTGGCCGAACGCGGCCTGCGCCTCTGGGACATGGCGGTCCTCGCCGCCCTCTCCGACTTCGGGCCGCACGCGCAGCGCGACCTCGTCGTCCGGCTCGGCGTCGATGCGAGCGACATGGCCAAGCTGGTCGACCAGCTGGCCACCGGCGGATACGTCGAGCGGGCGCGCGACCCCGAGGACCGGCGGCGGGTCTCCGTCTCCCTCGCGCCCGCCGGCGGCGCCCTCCTCGCGGAGCTCGACGCCGAGGCCAGGTCCGTCCAGGACGAGCTGCTCGCCCCCCTGGAACCGGAGGAACGGGCCCTGCTCCAGGGCCTGTTGCTCCGGGTGCACCAAGGGCTCGGCTGAGCGCCGCCGCTACGCCCCGTAGAAGAGCTCCTCGACGACGGCCCTGGCCCGGCGGGTGATGCGCCGGTAGTCGTCGACCATCTCGCCGACGTGCCCCGGCTCGTACCCCAGGTACCGCGCGACCGCCGCGAGTTCGCGCGGATCCGAGGGGAACGTGTCGCCCGGGCGGCCGCGGACCAGCATCACCGCGTTGCGCACGCGGGTGGCGAGCACCCAGGCCTCGTCGAGGGTCTGCGCCTCCTCCGTCGGGATCAGGCCCGCCGCGTGCGCGGCGCGCAGGGCCTCGCGGGTCCGGGTCGTCCGCAGGCCCGGTTCGACCCAGCCGTGCCGCATCTGGAGCAGCTGGACCGTCCACTCGACGTCACTGAGCCCGCCGCGCCCGAGCTTGGCGTGGAGGGTCGGGTCGGCGCCGCGCGGCAGCCGCTCGGACTCCATCCGGGCCTTGAGGCGGCGGATCTCGCGGACCGCGTCCTCTCCGAGCCCCTCGGCCGGGTAGCGCAGCGGGTCGACGAGCTCGACGAACCGCTCGCCCAGCTCGCGGTCCCCCGCCATGGGTTCGGCGCGCAGCAGCGCCTGGCTCTCCCAGACGAGCGACCAGCGGCGGTAGTAGGCCTCGTACGACTTCAGGCTGCGCACCAGGGGGCCGCTCTTGCCCTCCGGCCGCAGGTCCGCGTCGATGAGCAACGGCGGGTCGGCGGTGGGAAGTTGGAGGAGCCGTCGCATCTCGGCGACCACCCGGTTCGCGGCCTTGGCCGCCTCCAGCTCGTCGACGCCCTCCCGCGGCTCGTGCACGAACAGCACGTCGGCGTCGGAGCCGTACCCCAGCTCGTGGCCGCCGAAGCGGCCCATGCCGATGACCACGAACCGGGTCGGCAGCTCGTCACCCCACTCGGCGCGCACGGCGGCCCGCAGGGCGCCGGCGATCGTCGACGCGTTGAGGTCGGTGACGGCCTCCCCCACCCGGTCGACGAGCGCGCCCGGGTCGGGCTCGCGGGGGCTGTCCTCGGTGCCGTACGAGCCGATGAGATCGGCCGCGGCCGTACGGAACAGCTCCCGGCGGCGCACCCCGCGGGCCGCCGCCACCGCCTGCTCGGCGTCGTCCGCGCGGCCCACCGCCGCCAGGACCTCCTGCTCCAGATGGTCCCGGCCGCGCGGCCTCAGACCCTCCGGGTCGCCGAGGATCGCGACGGCCTCGGGGGCGCGGAGCAGCAGGTCCGGGGCGAGGCGCCCGGCGGAGAGCACCCGGGCGAGGTTCTCGGCGGCGGCGCCCTCGTCGCGGAGCAGCCGCAGGTACCAGGGGGTCTTGCCGAGGGCGTCGGAGACCTTGCGGAAGCCGAGGAGTCCGGCGTCCGGGTCCGCCGAGTCGGCGAACCAGCCGAGCAGCACCGGCAGCAGCGTCCGCTGGATCGCGGCCTTCCGGCTCACCCCGGAGGCCAGCGCCTCCAGGTGGCGCAGGGCGGCGGTCGGGTCGGCGTACCCGAGGGCTTCGAGGCGCTGCCCGGCGGCCTTCGGGCTGAGCCGGATCTCGCCGGGGGCGAGCTGGGCGACCGCGTCGAGCAGCGGCCGGTAGAACAGCTTCTCGTGCAGCCGCCGGACGACGGCCGCGTGCCGCTTCCACTCCTTGTTGAGCTCGGAGACCGGGTCGGTGCGCAGCCCGAGGGAGCGGCCGAGGCGGCGCAGGTCGGCCTCGTCCTCGGGGACGAGGTGGGTGCGGCGCAGCCGGTGGAGCTGGATGCGGTGCTCCATGGACCGCAGGAAGCGGTACGCCTCGTCGAGCTGGGAGGCGTCGGCGCGGCCGACGTAGCCGCCGGCGGCGAGGGCGGCGAGCGCGTCGAGGGTCGTGCCGCTGTGCAGCGTGGCGTCGCTGCGGCCGTGCACCAGCTGGAGGAGCTGCACGGCGAACTCGACGTCCCTGAGTCCGCCGGGTCCCAGCTTGAGCTCGCGTTCGACCTGGGCCACCGGGATGTTGTCGACGACGCGGCGGCGCATCTTCTGCACGTCGGGGACGAAGTTCTCGCGCTCGGCGGCCTGCCAGACGAGCGGGGAGACGGCGTCGATGTACTGGGCGCCGAGCTCCGGGTCCCCGGCCACCGCGCGCGCCTTCAGGAGCGCCTGGAACTCCCAGGTCTTCGCCCACCGCTGGTAGTAGGCGAGGTGGGAGGAGAGGGTGCGGACGAGGGGGCCGTTGCGGCCCTCGGGGCGCAGGTTGGCGTCGACCGGCCAGATGGTGCCCTCGACGGTGGTCTCCGAGCAGATCCGCATCAGGTGGGAGGCGAGCCGCGTGGCGGCCTGGATCGCCTTGCCCTCGTCCGCGCCGTCCGCGGGCTCGCCGACGAAGATCACGTCGACGTCGGAGACGTAGTTCAGCTCGTGGCCGCCGCACTTGCCCATGGCGATCACCGCGAGCCGGCACATCGCGGCGTCGGCGGGTTCGGCCGTACGGGCGATGGCGAGCGCGGCGCGCAGGGTCGCCGTCGCCAGGTCGGCGAGCTCGGCGGCGGTCTGGGCGAGGTCGGCGGTGCCGCACACGTCACGGGCCGCTATGGCGAGCAGGCAGCGGCGGTAGGCGACCCGCAGCGACACCGGGTCGGTGGCCTCGGCGAGCCCCTGCTCGAACTCGGCGACCCCCGGGTGCAGGTCGGCAGCCTCGTACGTGACGAGGGTCTCCCAGTCGCGGGGGTGCCGGGCCAGGTGGTCCGCGAGCGCCTCGGAGGCGCCGAGCACCCCGAGGAGCCGGTCCCGGAACGGCTTCGCGGAGAGCAGCGTGGTGGTGAGGGTCCCCCGCTCCGTCTCGGGCTGGGCCTCGACGAGCCGGACCAGGCCGCGCAGGGCGAGATCGGGGTCGGCGGTGGCGCCGAGGGCGTCGAGGAGGACGGAGTCGCCGCGCAGCGCGGACAGCTCGGGCACGTCCAGGAGCCGTTCGGCCCCCGAGGGGTCGGTGAACCCGTGCCGCAGCAGACGTGAGAACGTGCTGCTCCTGCGTCCCGGCACCGTCATTCCGCCGCTCCCTCCGAGCAGGTCCAAGCCCCGGGACGAACCCGGGACATCGAGCCTAGCCCCCGCCGGACGCGCGGGCGTCCAGGCCTGCGGTTCGCGGCGGATCGCACGTGACGTCTCGCACATCGGTGGCTTTTCGAGGCCGATGAACCGTATTCCTTGAAAGTTCGTCTTGCCTTCCGCGGGACGGTCCCGCTCGTCCGACCTCTTGTGGAAAGCACCCCACCGAACATGCGCGTCCTCCGCCGCCCCGCCCGCCCGTCCCGCCGCAGGACCGCCGCCACGGTGGTGACGGCCGCCCTGGTGGGCGGCACGTTCGTCGGGCTCCTCACGGTGACCGGGGCGCCGCGCACGCCGTCGGCGCACGCGGTGGAGGACACCACCTCCCCGGCGACGTCCCCGGCGACGCACGCGCCGACGAGGGTCCTGCCGGCCGAGGCGAACGGGAAGCCGGGGAAGGCCGGGAAGCCCGGACGGGGGACCCGGTCCCCGGTGTCCGTCGTGCAGATCGTGGCCCACCCGGACGACGACCTGTTCTTCATGAACCCGGACACCTCTCAGTCCCTGCGCTCCGGCAGCCCCCTCACCGGCGTCTACCTCACCGCCGGCGAGTCCGACGGCGTCAACGCCCGCCCCCGCGACGCCAAGGCCGCCCCGCGGGACAAGGCCGGCTACGCCGAGGCCCGGCAGAACGGCATACGCGCCGCGTACGCCGAGATGGCCACCGGCAGCAGGACCTCCGTCTGGGACCGGGAGGCGATACCCACGGCCGGCGGCGGGTGGGCCGAGCTGGACACCCTGCGCGCCCGGCCGCAGATCAAGCTCGTGTGGCTGCAGATACGTGAGGCCGGCGCCACCAACGGCGACCGGCCGCACAGTCTCCACGGCCTGTGGACGGGCCGGATCACCACGCTGGAGTCGCAGCGCTCCGCCGGCACCCCGGTCTCCGCCGACTTCGCCTACACGAGGGAACAGGTCGTCGCCACGCTGACCGGGATCCTGGAGCGGTTCCGGCCGACCTTCGTACGGATGCAGGACCCGAGCCCCGGCACGTACCCGGGGAGCGGGAAGTTCCGGGACCACCAGGACCACCTGTTCGGGGCGCGGTTCGTGCAGACCGCGCTCGCCCGGTACGCGCAACTGCCCGGGCACCCGCACGTCGGCGTGCAGAACTACCTCGGCTACCCGACCAGCGTCCTGCCGCACACCCTCGACCCCGTGACGGCCGACGCGAAGCTGAAGACCCTCAAGACCTACTCCTGGCTGGACGGGGTCCACGACTGCGAGACCGACGCCGGCTGCGGCGACCTGAAGGTCGCCGCGCGGCCCGGCGGGCGGGGCTGGACCCAGACCGTCCGCTACGCCCGGGGCACCTCCACCTCCTGGGTCCAGCGCGACCCCGACGGCGGGCTGCACGCCTTCTCCGTCCTCGACGGGCACCTGGCGGCCTGGCGGAAGCCGGCCGACGCCGTGGCCTGGCGGGGTCCTGAGCTGCTGCCCGGCGCGGGCCTCGACAGCGGGGTCACCTCCGTGACCCTGCCGGACGGCCGCATCGCCGTCTTCGGCACCCGTACGGTGCTCGGCGGCGACGCGGCCGCCTACCGCCGCGAGGTCGTCACCACCGTCCAGTCGGCCCCCGGCGGCGCCTTCGGCGCCTGGAACTCGCTCGGCACGCCCGAGCGGAGCGACGCCGAAGGGACCTCGGACATCAGCGCCCCCGCCGTGACGGTGGCCGCCGACGGCCGGGCCACCGTGATCGTGCGGGACAGCCTGCACCGGCTGACGGCCCGCGAGCAGCTGGCCGACGGCGGCTGGGCCCCGTGGCGGTCGCTGGGCGGCACCGAGGTCTACGGCGACCCGGTGGCCGCGACGGACGCGAACGGCCGCGGCCACGTCTTCGCCAGCACCCCCGTCACCGTCCTCGCCTGGGCCGAGCGGACCCCCGGCGGGCCGCTGACCGGCCCGTCCCTGACCGGGCTGCCGCCGACGACCCTCGCGCTGAGCGCGGGCGCGGCGCCGGACGGCGACGGCGTACGGCTCTGGTTCCGCAAGCCGGCCTCCGGCGACCTGCGCAGCGCCGACTTCTCCGGCGCGGGCCCGGTCTCCCCGATCACGGAGCTGGCCGGAACCGGCGTCGCGGGCTTCGGCCCGGTCAGCGGCGGCGACGGCCTCCTCGCGGTCCGGTCCCGCACCGGCTTCCTGGCGACGGCCCCGCACGGGCGGGCCGGGACGCGCCCGGTGTGGACGCTGGAGAAGTTCCTGTTCTCCGGGGCTCCGGACGCCGGTACGGACGGGGTGGCGGCGATCGGCCTGGACGGCCGGCTGCACTGGACGCCGGCGGCACGCTGACCTCGTTCCGGTACGCCGTTCCGGGTGCGTGGACCGGTCCCGTGCGGGACCGTGGTCCCCATGAACATCACGCTGGAAGTCGTCACGGTCCCCGTCACCGACCTGGACCGGGCGAAGGAGTTCTACGGCGGGAAGTGCGGCTTCACGATCGACCTGGACAACGAGGTGGCGCCCGGCGTGCGCGTCATCCAGGCGACGCCGCCCGGCTCGCGCTGCTCGATCGCGATGGTCAGCGGCATGCCGCAGATGCCCGGCACGAAGGAGATGGCTCCGGGCAGCCTGCAGGGGCTCCAGCTGTGCGTCACGGACCTCGACGCGGCGCGGGAGGCGCTCGTCGCCCGGGGGGTCGGCGTCTCGCCGATGATGCACGTCGGTGCGGCGGGCTGGGAGGACGGCAAGGGCGAGACCTGGAACTCGTTCATGACCTTCGCGGATCCGGACGGCAACGGCTGGGTGGTGCAGGAGGCCCCGTCGGAGCTGTCGGAACGCTGAGACCGGCCACCGCCGCGGCCGTCCAGTGCCCGGCGGCACCGGGACAGGCGGCGAGATAGGCGGCGACCTCGGTGTGCGCCCAGGCCCCGGTCCGTCCCAGCCCGGCCGCCAGGTGCCGCAGGTAGGCGGCGGACGGCGCCCGCAGCCCGTCCTCGTGCGGCATCGACCACGGGGCGGTGAACGTCAGCACCGGGAGCCCGTCGAGGAGACCGGGGCACACGAGCGTCTCGTACCGCCCGGGGCCGAGCGCGCCGCACCCAGTGGCGACGACCTCGGCCAGATCGAGGTCGTCACCGGGCTCGCGGTACATCTCCTGGGCCGCGATGTCCGAGAACTGGCCGGCCGTCAGCAGGTGGGCGACCCCCCACGCGGTGCCGTCGGGCGCCGGGTCGTAGAAGGCGAGCCCGCCGCCCCACACGGGCGAGTCGCCCGCGAAGTACACCCGGCCGGGCAGCACGACCGGCACGGACCGCTCGGGCGGGCGCGGGTCCCGGCACCCGGGGAACTCCCGCGCGGCTTCCGGCGGACGGCCGCCGTCGAGGTAGTACCGCAGGCGCTCGGCGTGCGTGTTGGAGCCGTAGGCGGCGTACCAGACACGGTTCTCGGGTTCCCGCATGAGGCCCGACGCTAGCGCGGGCGGAGCCGTAGGCCCTAGAAACCCAGGTAGAAGTGGCGGAGCTCGTCGTCCTCCGCGACGCACCGCATCCCGGCGGCCTCCATCACCCGGTGGGAGGCCGGGTTGTCCAGGTCGGCGTCGCCCTTCACCCCGGCGGCGCCGGCCGTCCGGGCGATCTCCAGGAGCGCCCGCAGCGCCTCGGAGGCGTAGCCCTTCCCGCGCACGGACGGCACGAGCCCGTACCCGACGGTCGCGACGCCGATCTCGTCCGGGGGCCCGTGGAAGCCGATGCCGCCGACGGCGACGCCGTCGAGCCGTATCTCGTAGGTCCGGTACGGCCCCGGATCCCCGCGCTCGGCGAGTCCCCGCAGGAACCCGGTGTTGGCCCGGACGTCCCCGTCACCGGGATAGCCCTCCCCCCAGCGGTCCCCGGGCCCGGACTCCCGGGCGACGACGCGCTCGGCCTCGTCCACGCTCAACGGATACAACAGGAGCCGCGCGGTGGCGACGGATTCGATCTTCACTGCCGCAGTGTGAAGCGGCTCCGGGGACGCGGGCAACGGATTTAGCCGCGCGCCGCCCAGCGCCGCAGCCGCGCGGTGTTGTCCCGCTTGCGCGACCGGACCCCGCCGGTCTCCCCCGAGACCGTCGTGAACGCCGCGACCGGCGTCCGGCGGCGCCGGCCCCCGGGCGAGGTCCAGCGGACGGCGGGGAATCCCGTGACACCGGTGACGGCCGCCCGCGGTATCGCCCGCGACCACAGGAACCCGCGGACCACGAGCCGCTCGGGCTCGCACCGGACCCCCGCGCGGTACCCGCGCACGGCCAGGCCCCCGCACACCAGGACGGCGACGGCCGCCACCGCCCGCTCCGGGACGGTCGCGGCCTCCACCCCGTACGCGAGGAGGCCGGCCCCCGGCGCGAGACCGAGCACCGTGTGGGCCACGCGGTTGACGCGCGTGGGCACGAGCTCCGTGACCGGACCGCGCCGGGAAGCGTCCCCCGTCACAGCACCGGCAGGTTCTTCCGGAGCTCGAAGGCGGTGACCTCGGAGCGGTACTCCTCCCACTCCTGCTTCTTGTTGCGGAGGAAGAAGTCGAAGACGTGCTCACCCAGCGTCTCGGCGACCAGTTCGCTCTTCTCCATCAGGGCGATCGCCTCGCCCAGGTTCTGCGGGAGCGGCTCGATGCCCATCGCGCGGCGCTCCGCGTCGGAGAGGGCCCAGACGTCGTCGTCGGCGCCGGCCGGGAGTTCGTAGCCCTCCTCGATGCCCTTGAGGCCCGCGGCGAGGAGGACCGCGTACGTCAGGTACGGGTTGGCGCCGGAGTCGATGGAGCGGACCTCGACGCGGGAGGAGCCCGTCTTGCCCGGCTTGTACATCGGGACGCGGATGAGGGCCGAGCGGTTGTTGTGGCCCCAGCAGATGTACGAGGGGGCCTCGCCGCCCGAACCGGCCGTCCGGGACGAGCCGCCCCAGATGCGCTTGTACGAGTTGACCCACTGGTTGGTGACGGCGGAGATCTCGCCCGCGTGCTTCAGGAGGCCCGCGATGAAGGAGCGGCCCACCTTCGACAGCTGGTACTCGGCGCCCGACTCGTAGAACGCGTTCCGGTCGCCCTCGAAGAGCGACAGGTGGGTGTGCATGCCCGAGCCCGGGTAGTCCGAGAACGGCTTCGGCATGAACGTGGCCTGCACGCCCTGCTCCAGCGCCACCTGCTTCATGACCAGGCGGAAGGTCATGATGTTGTCCGCCGTGGACAGCGCGTCCGCGTAGCGGAGGTCGATCTCCTGCTGGCCGGGCGCGCCCTCGTGGTGGGAGAACTCCACCGAGATGCCCATCGACTCGAGCATGGTGATGGCCTGGCGGCGGAAGTCCATGCCGACGTTCTGCGGGGTGTGGTCGAAGTAGCCCGAGTTGTCGGCCGGGGTCGGCCGGGTGCCGTCGAGCGGCTTGTCCTTCAGGAGGAAGAACTCGATCTCGGGGTGGGTGTAGAAGGTGAAGCCGAGGTCGGAGGTCTTGGCCAGGGCCCGCTTGAGGACGTACCGGGGGTCCGCGAAGGACGGCGAGCCGTCGGGCATGAGGATGTCGCAGAACATCCGCGCCGTGCCCGGGGCCTCGGCGCGCCACGGCAGGATCTGGAAGGTGCCCGGGTCCGGCTTGGCGATCATGTCCGACTCGTACACCCGGGCGAAGCCCTCGATCGCGGAGCCGTCGAAGCCGATGCCCTCGTCGAAGGCCTGTTCCAGCTCGGCGGGGGCCACGGCCACCGACTTCAGGAAGCCGAGCACGTCGGTGAACCACAGACGTACGAAGCGGATGTCGCGCTCCTCGAGCGTACGGAGCACAAATTCCTGCTGCTTGTCCATTTCCACACCCATCCTCGCTGGTCAGGCCGCCTGCTCCCACCGCCTCCGGTACATCGGGGGGCACCTGAGCATCCCACCACATGGTTTCGCGCACGTTGCACACCCATACTGCCTGCTCGGGTGTGACTCAGGTAACGGGAGAACGGCCGGATCCGGGTGGTTGTGCACCCGACCGGTGTCTGCCCGCCGGTACCGAGTGGTACCCCGTTCGGCCCACAAGGGCCTCCCGCCCACTACGATCTGCGCCCATGGGGGCCCCACGGCTCGTACGCCTGTCCCGACACGCGCGTCCCATGGCACTGGCGAGTGCCGTGGCGACGCTCCTCGCCGCGCTCTTCCTCTGTCTGGGGACGGGGCCGGACGGGGCACGGACCCACCACGAGGAGGCTCCGCGGGCCACGGGCGCGGCCGGTGCCGCCGTCTCCGCGGCCACGGCCGCCACCGGCGAGTACGTCTGCCCGTACGACCGCGGCGGCTGCTCCCTCTTCCCCTCGCTCTCCCCCGCGGTGCTCAGCGCGCCCCCGCTCGACCCCCCGCTCCAGGCGACGGGCGGGTCGCCGCGTCTGGCACCGCCTTCCGGTGACGGGGCGGCGCGCCGCCCGGACGCCCGGCCGCGCGCGCCGGACCTGCACGTCCTTCAAGTTCTCCGGACGTGACGGCGTCGGGCGTCCCGCCACGAGGCGGACCCCGCCCCCGCACGTCCACCCCCGAACTCCACCCCACTCCTGAAGAAGGACGACACCACCATGGCCGCCAACCGCTCCGCCACCGCCGACCGCCGCGCCCGAATAGAGGAGATGCGCCGCGCCGAGCAGGCACGCGAGCGCCGCAACCGTCTGATCACCATCGGCATCTCGTCCGTCGTCGTGCTGAGCCTCGTCGGCTTCGGCACCTTCATCCTGATGAAGGAGTCCGACAAGAAGGACAAGGCCGAGGCCGCCGCCAAGGCCCCGATCGCCGGCGAGAAGACGTGGGACGCGAAGAAGCTCGGCCGCAACCACGTCACCACGACCGTGAAGTACGACATGAAGCCGCCGGTCGGCGGTGACCACAACCAGGTCTGGATGAACTGCGACGGCGTCGTCTACGACAAGAAGGTCGGCGACATGAACGCCGTGCACTCCCTGGAGCACGGGGCCGTCTGGGTGACGTACAACAAGCAGGCGTCCCAGGCCGACGTGAAGAAGCTGGCCGACAAGGTCGGCAAGACCAAGTACTCGCTGATGAGCCCCATGGACGACCAGACCGGGGCGATCATGCTGTCCGCCTGGGGCAAGCAGGTGACCGTGGACGGGGCGGACGACCCGCGCGTCGACGCCTTCTTCACGAAGTACGTCCAGGGTCCGCAGACCCCGGAGCCGGGTGCCGCCTGCACCGGCGGCATCGGTGCGGACGGGCAGGGCGGTACGGGGATGGGCCAGTGAGGCTCAACCGGACGCAGGGGGCGGCGGTCACCGCCGTCGCGCTGGCGCTGCTGTTCGCCGGGGGCGCGGTCACCGTCGCCTCCGCCGACCGCGACGAGGCCCCGGACACCCCGGCCTCCACGTCGGCGGACGCCGGCTTCGCCCGGGACATGTCGGTCCATCACCAGCAGGCCGTCGAGATGTCGTTCATCGTCCGGGACCGGACGAAGGACGAGGAGGTCCGGCGGCTCGCGTACGACATCGCCAACACGCAGGCCAACCAGCGGGGCATGATGCTCGGCTGGCTCGACCTGTGGGGCCTGCCGAAGAACGAGTCCGGTGTCGAGCCGATGACCTGGATGGGCATGGGCGTCTCGGCCGACGCGGACTCGCTGGACGGGGCCCTGATGCCGGGCATGGCGACGGACGCGCAGCTGGACGAGTTGCGCAAGGCCAGTGGCCGGAAGGCCGAGGTCCTGTACCTGAAGCTCATGACCGCGCACCACAGGGGCGGGGTCCACATGGCCGAGGGCTGCGTCCAGAAGTGCGGCGTGGCCCTGGAGCGGAACCTCGCGCAGGGCATGGTCGACGCGCAGACGTCCGAGATGGCGCTGATGGCGGACATGCTGAGGAAGCGCGGGGCCTGACCCCCGCCGGACGAGGCGCTCGGCCCCCGTGACCCGCTGCGGTCGCGGGGGCCGAGCCGTCCGCCGACAATGGGTGGGCTCGGGGAGTTCGTACGACGGTGTTCGACGAAAGGTACGCACCCCATGACCACGGCGAAGGACATCATGCATCCCGGGGCCCAGTGGATCCCGGCACACGAGACGCTCGACCGCGCCGCCCAGCTGATGCGCAACCTGAACGTGGGCGCACTGCCCATCGCCGACGAGAACGAACGGCTCTGCGGCATCCTCACGGACCGCGACATCGTGGTCGGCTGTGTGGCCATGGGCCGCGATCCGGCGAAGGTGACCTGCGGCGAGATGGCGAAGGGCACCCCGCGCTGGGTCGAGTCGGACGCGGACGTCGGCGCCGTCCTGGAGGAGATGCAGGGCCACCAGATCCGGCGGCTTCCCGTCATCGAGGACAAGCGGCTCGTCGGCATGATCAGCGAGGCCGATCTGGCCCAGCACCTGTCGGACGAGCAGATCAAGTCGTTCTGCATGAGCGTCTACTCCGCTTCCTGACCGGTACGCGGGACCGCCCGGGCCACCGCGTCCGGGCGGTCACGCGTCACCGGGTGGCCCGACGGTCCGTGAGCAGACCGCCGGCCGCACGCGGGACACGCCCGGACGTACCGGCTCGGACGCCGGGGTGCGGCGGAAGGCTTTCGGTGGTCGGAGTGGACGTACCCCAGGACATAGCGTCGGTCTGACGATTACACTGGGCGGGTGCCTCAACTACGCCTCGCCCTGAATCAGATCGACTCGACCGTGGGAGACATCGCCGGGAACGCCGAGACGATCGTGCACTGGACCCGGCACGCCGCCGGGCAGGGCGCGCATCTCGTCGCGTTCCCCGAGATGGCGCTGACCGGATATCCCGTCGAGGACCTCGCGCTGCGCTCCTCCTTCGTCGAGGCGTCCCGGACGGCCCTGCGCGGGCTCGCCCGGCGGCTCGCGGACGAGGGGTTCGGGGAGCTGCCGGTCGTGGTCGGCTACCTCGACCGCTCCGAGCGGGCCGCGCCGAGGCTCGGCAGGCCCGCCGGGTCGCCGGAGAACGCCGCCGCCGTGCTGTACGGCGGGGAGGTGGTGCTGCGCTTCGCCAAGCACCACCTGCCGAACTACGGCGTCTTCGACGAGTACCGCTACTTCGTGCAGGGCGACACCCTGCCGGTGGTCCGCGTCCGCGGCGTGGACGTGGCCCTCGCGATCTGCGAGGACCTCTGGCAGGAGGGCGGCCGGGTGCCGGCGGCGCGCAGCGCCCGGGCGGGACTGCTCCTGTCGGTCAACGCCTCGCCGTACGAGCGGAACAAGGACGACACCCGGCTCGAACTGGTCCGCAAGCGGGCCCAGGAGGCCGGGTGCGTCACCGCGTACCTGGCGATGACGGGCGGTCAGGACGAGCTGGTCTTCGACGGCGACTCGATCGTCGTGGACGCGGCCGGCGAAGTGGTCGCGCGGGCCCCGCAGTTCGTGGAGGGCAGCGTGATCCTCGATCTGGAGCTGCCGGCGGCCGGGGCCGACGCGCCCGAGGGCCTGGTGGACGACGGGCTGCGGATCGACCGGGTGGTGCTGTCGGAGGAGCCGCTGCCCGCGTACGAGCCGGAGCTGACGGGCGGCTACGCGCACCGGCTCGACGACGACGAGGAGGTGTACTCGGCGCTGGTGATCGGACTGCGGGCGTACGTCGCGAAGAACGGTTTCCGCTCGGTCCTGATCGGCCTGTCCGGCGGCATCGACTCGGCGCTCGTCGCGTCGATCGCCTGCGACGCGCTCGGCGCGGACCAGGTGTACGGCGTGTCGATGCCGTCCAGGTACTCCTCCGACCACTCGCGCGGCGACGCGGCCGAACTGGCCCGCCGGACCGGGCTGCACTTCCGCACGGTGTCGATCGAGCCGATGTTCGACGCGTACATGGGTGCGCTCGGGCTCACCGGGCTCGCCGAGGAGAACCTCCAGTCGCGGCTGCGCGGCACGATGCTGATGGCGCTCTCCAACCAGGAGGGCCACATCGTCCTGGCGCCCGGCAACAAGTCGGAGCTGGCGGTGGGGTACTCGACGCTGTACGGCGACTCCGTCGGCGCGTTCGGCCCCATCAAGGACGTCTACAAGTCGGACGTCTTCCGGCTCGCGCGCTGGCGGAACCGGGCGGCCGAGGAGCGCGGCCAGACGCCGCCGATCCCGGAGAGCTCGATCAGCAAGCCGCCCAGCGCCGAGCTGCGGCCGGGCCAGGTCGACACGGACTCGCTGCCGGACTACGACGTCCTGGACGCGGTCCTCGCGCTGTACGTGGACCGGGACCAGGGCCTCGACGCCATCGTGGCGGCCGGGTTCGACGAGGAGCTGGTGGCGCGGACGCTGCAGATGGTGGACAGGGCGGAATACAAGCGGCGCCAGTACCCGCCGGGCACCAAGATCTCGGCGAAGGGCTTCGGCAAGGACCGGCGGCTGCCGATCACGAACGGCTGGCGGGAGACGGCGTCCGGCTGACGTCGGCGCCTTCCGCCGTGAGGGGGCTTCCCGTGACGACCCGGGAGGCCCCCTTCGCCGTACCCCGGTCGAGCAGGCCCGCCACCGCCGCGATCGCCAGCCCGACGGCCGTGAGGCCCGCGCCGACGAGGGCCGGGGAGGTCCAGCCCCAGCCGGCGGCGACGGCGGCCCCGCCGGCCCAGGCACCGCCCGCGTTGGCGAGGTTGAAGGCGGAGTGGTTGGAGGCGGAGGCGAGCGTCGGGGCGTCCTTCGCCTTGTTCATGACCAGCATCTGGAGCGGGGTGGTCGTCATGAAGCCGACCGCGCCGAGCACGACGACCGTGACCAGGGCGAGCCAGGGCACGTGGACGGTGAAGCGGAAGGCGACCAGGGCGAGGACGAGGGCCGCGAGCGAGCCGTACAGCGTGGGGCGCAGCGCCCGGTCGGTCAGCGGGCCCGCGGCGAGCGCCCCGCCGGTCATGCCCAGGCCGAAGAGGGCCAGGACGACCGTGACGGTGGAGTCGCCGAAGCCCATCACCTCGGTCGTCATCGAGGCGAGGTACGAGTAGACCGCGAAGACGCCCGCGAAGCCGAAGACGGCCGTGAGCAGGCCGAGAAGCACCTGGGGCCTGCCGAGGGCGCGCACCTCGCGGCCGAGGCCCTGCCGCTCGTCCACGGGCACGTGCGGGACGAGGCGGGCGAGCGCGGCGATGGCCGCCAGGCCGATGACGGAGACCACGAGGAAGGTGGCGCGCCAGCCGAGGTGCTGGCCGAGCAGGGTCGCGGCCGGCACACCGAGGATGTTGGCGACGGTGAGGCCGAGGAACATCGTGGCGACCGCCCGCGCCTGTCGGTTCTCGCGCACGAGACGCGCGGCGACGACCGCGCCGAGGCCGAAGAACGCGCCGTGCGGGAGCCCGGCGAGGACCCGGCCCGCGACGAGCCAGCCGAAGCCGGGGGCGAGCGCGGAGGCGAGGTTGCCGACCGTGAAGAGCGCCATCAGCAGGAGCAGCATCCGCTTGCGCGGGATCCGGGAGCCGAGGGCGGTGAGCAGCGGGGCGCCGACGACCACCCCGATCGCGTACGCCGAGACGAGGTACCCGGCGGTGGGGACGGAGGTGCCGAGGTCGTCGGCGACCTGCGGGAGCAGGCCCATCATCACGAATTCGGTGGTGCCGATGCCGAAGGCGGAGACGGCGAGCGCGAGCAGCGCCAGGGGCATGGTGAGGGGCCTTTCCCGGGAATTAGTTCTTCGACGAAACAAATCGTCTCAGACGTTTCCTTCCCGGGGGCTTCCGGAGGGTGAAGGAGAGGTTTCAGAGCTTCACGCGCGCGGCGATCGGGAGGTGGTCGCTGTTCGTCTCCGGCAGCGCCCAGGAGGACACCGGCTCCACGCCCTTGACCATGATCTGGTCGATGCGGGCCATCGGGAACGAGGCCGGCCAGCTGAAGCCGAAGCCGTCGCCCGCCGCTCCCTGGGTGGAGCGCAGCTGCGAGGTGACGGCGTTGAGCGCGCGGTCGTTCATGGTGCCGTTGAGGTCACCGAGGAGGACGATCCGCTCGTGGCGGTCGTCGGCGATGGCCTCGCCGAGCGCGTTCGCGCTGGAGTCGCGTTGGTTGGCGGTGAAGCCGGCGTTCAGCTTGACCCGGACGGAGGGCAGGTGGGCGACGTAGACGGCCACCTCGCCCTTCGGGGTGACGACGGAGGCGCGCATGGCGCGGGTCCAGCCCATGTGGATGTCGACGGGCTGCGCGGCGCGCAGCGGCAGCTTGCTCCAGAGTCCGACCGTGCCCTGGACGGAGTGGTACGGGTAGGTCTCGGCGAGCCCCTTCTCGTAGACCGGGACCATGTCGCCCTTCAGCTCCTCCAGGGCGAGCACGTCGGCGCCGGAGGCCGCGAGCGCGCGGGCGGTGCCCTCGGGGTCGGGGTTGTCGGCGTTCACGTTGTGGGTGGCGACGGTCAGGTCGCCGCCCGGGGCCGACTTGTCGGCGACGAGACCGCCGAAGAGGTTGAGCCAGACCACGGCCGGCAGCAGCAGGGCGATCAGTGCGGTGGCGGAGCGCCGCACGAGGGCGAGCACGAGGAGGACCGGCACGAAGAGGCCGAGCCAGGGCAGGAAGGTCTCGGTGAGACTGCCCAGGTTGCCGATCCGGTTGGGGATGTCGGAGTGGAACACCATGAGCGCCGTGAGCGCCACGGCGGTCACCGCGAGCAGGATGCCCCGGCGCCAGATCCCCCGGTCGTGCCGGAGCCCGCCGAGCGCGGTCCGGAACCGGGATCCGGGACGCCCGCCCCCCGTGCCGCCGTGGTCGGTCTCCGTCATGTCCACCCGCGCCATCGCACTGTCCTCACTGCCTTGCTGCCTTGCCGTACCGCTGTCCCGCTCCGTGACCCGACGTCGACACTAGGCGATGACGGGTCCGTCGTACTCCCCCAGGGACGACACGGGCGCGTGGCGGGTTCCTGCAGGTGGCGCGGGCGGGGAGGCTGTGACAGAACGCGCACATTCGTACGGGTCGGGGCGGCTGCTCCCGCTTCCGTCGGAGACGTTCCCGCCGGAGCGTCTTCCGTCGGAGCGTCTTCCGTAGGGGACGTCCTCCGTCAGGGGCGTTGTCCGTCAGGTTCGGGGACGCAGGCCCTCCATGACGGCGTCGACGACCTGCTCGGCGAGGCCGGGCTCCAGGGTGGCGCCGGGCCGGATGACCGTACGGAGGAGCAGGGGCCCGGTGAAGAGGTCGTTCACGAACTCGACGTCGAGGTCGTCGCGGATCTCCCCCAGTTCCATGCCGCGCCGCACCGTGTCGAGGCCGAGGCGGCGGCGCGGTTCGATGACGGTGCTCTGGTAGGCCTCCCACAGCCGGGGATAGGCCTGCATCTGCGAGAACACGTTGTGGAGCAGGGCGGAGGAGCGCTTGGCGAGGCCGCGCTGCCGCAGCATCTCCAGGAGCATGACGAGGTCCTCGCGGACGGAGACGCCGGTGAGCACCGGGTCCTGGGGTTCCAGCGAGCGGAGCAGCTCGACGAAGAGCTCCTCCTTGCCGGGCCAGCGGCGGTAGATGGTGGCCTTGCCGACCCCGGCGGTACGGGCGATCCGCTCGATGGACAGCTCGGAGAGCGGGAGGCCCTCCTCCAGGAGGCCGCCGACGGCGTCGAAGATCGCCCGCTCGACACCTTCGGACCGGGGCCGCCCGCGCCGGGCCGCCTCGGGCGCGGGTGCGTCGGCCTTCGGCCCGTCGTCCTGGGGGTCGGGGTTCCCGCTGTCCTGCAGGGACACGTGCGCTCCGTCTCTGATCCGGGTACTGCCTGCCGTCCCCCGATTCTCCCGCGCGCCCCTCCCACCCGGCACCACCCCACGCCCCCGGGCCCCCGCGTGCGCGGGCACGCGCCCGGCGGCGGGCACCGCCCGCCAGGGCGCGAGGCCCGTGCCCTGGCGGGCCGCCACCAGCCACGGCGCGAGGCCCGCCCCGTGGTCGGGCTAACGCGCCGGGGTCGAGGCGCGGGGGTTGCTCGGGTTCGATTCCGGCGCCGCGTCGGTGCCCGTACCGCCGTCGTCCGGCGCCGCGTCGGTGCCCGTACCGCCGCCGTCCGTCACGGCACGGCCCGGGAGGAAGGCCGCCACCACCGCCGCGCCCGCCAGGGCTATCGCCGCCGAGGCGATCGCCGTGACGTGCATCGCGTCCAGGAAGGCCGTGTACGCGGGGGCGACCAGGTCCTTGCCCGCCGGGCCGAGCTTCTCCGCGACCGTGAGCGTCGCCTCGATGGACTCGCCCGCCGTGTCGCGCAGGGCTGCCGGGACCTGGCCCAGGTGGCCCTCGATCTCGCCCCGGTAGGTGGAGGAGAGCACCGAGCCGAGGACGGCCACGCCCAGCGCGCCGCCGACCTGCCGGAAGGTGTTGTTGATGGCGGAGCCGGAGCCCGCCTTCTCGCGCGGCAGCGCCTGCATGATCGCGACGGTGACCGGCGGCATGATGTGCGCCATGCCCGCGCCCTGGAGGAAGAACACGACCTCCAGGACCCAGACCGGGGTCGTCGCGTCGAAGAGGGAGAAGGCCGCGAGGCCGAGGGCGACGAGCAGCATGCCGGCGGTGCAGACGACCCGGGCGCCGAAGCGGTCGACGACGAGCCGGGCCCGGGGCGCGAAGACCATCTGCGCGACGGCGAGCGGCAGGATGAGCAGCCCGGACTCCAGCGCGCTGTAGCCGCGCACGCTCTGCAGGTAGAAGGCGGAGAAGAAGGTGACGCCCATGAGGGCGAAGAAGACGAGGGCGATCGCGGCGACGGCCGCCGAGAACGCGGGCTTCCTGAAGTACGACATGTCGATGGCCGGGTGGTCGCTGCGCCGCTCGTGGAGGACGAAGACGACGAGGACCGCGAGGCCGCCGAGGACCGGGGCGAAGACGGTCACGTCGGTGACGTCGGCCAGCTCGCCGCCGTGGATGATCCCGTACACGAGGAGGACGAGTCCGACGACGGAGAGCAGCACGCCGGGTATGTCGACGCGGCCGGGGTTCGGGTCCCGGGAGTCGGGCACGAGCCAGACCATCAGGGCGAGGGCGAGGAGCACCACGGGCACGTTGACGAGGAAGATCGATCCCCACCAGAAGTGCTCCAGGAGGATGCCGCCGGTGATGGGGCCGATCGCGATGGCGAGGCCGACGCTGCCGGCCCAGATGCCGATGGCCTTGGGCTGCTCGTCGCGCTCGAAGACGTTCATGAGGACGGCGAGCGTCGCGGGCATCACGAACGCGGCGCCGAGGCCCATGACGGCCCGGTAGGCGATGAGCTCGCCCGGGGAGCCGGAGAGGGCGGCGAGGGCGGAGCCGATGCCGAAGACGGTGATGCCGAAGAGCAGCACCTTCTTGCGGCCGAGCCGGTCGCCGAGCAGGCCGGAGGTGAAGAGGAGTCCGGCGAAGACGAGCGTGTAGGAGTTGATGGCCCACTCCAGCTCGCTCTGCGTGGCGCCGATGCCGGTGGGCGCGGGCGCGGCGATCGTCCTGACGGCGACGTTCAGGATGGAGTTGTCGAGGACGACGATCAGCAGGCTGAGCATGAGGACGCCGAGGACGGCCCAGCGGCGCCGGTGGACGGCCTCGGGGACGCGGGGCCCGGCGGGTGCGGCGGGTGCGGTGGACGGTTGTGACATGGGCACCACCCTAGGGGTATTTCGATACGAGACCGTCTCGTATCGAAAAAACTGAGGAAGGCTTTACGTTGCGGCGGTGTGAACAGCGCCACTCCGGCCCACTTCCCCGCCCGCCCGGCGAAGTGCCACCATGGACGTGGTCCGGGGACGCCACAGGGCGCCTCGAGATGACAAGAGGAGCCGTTCACCATGACGCTTCAGGCTGCCCAGAAACCGCCCGCCGACAGCAGCAAGGCGCTGTACGGCGGGAAGGGCACGCGCCGCATCACCGTCCACGACATCGCCGCCGCCAAGGTGCGCGGCGAGAAGTGGCCCATGCTCACCGCCTACGACGCCATGACCGCCTCCGTCTTCGACGAGGCCGGCATCCCGGTGATCCTCGTCGGCGACTCGATGGGCAACTGTCACCTCGGCTACGACACCACCGTGCCCGTCACGATGGACGAGATGACCCTGCTCTCCGCCGCCGTCGTGCGGGGCACGAAGCGTGCCCTCGTCGTCGGCGACCTCCCCTTCGGTTCGTACCAGGAAGGGCCCGTCCAGGCCCTGCGCAGCGCCACCCGGCTCGTCAAGGACGCCGGCGTCCACGCGGTCAAGCTGGAGGGCGGCGAGCGCTCGCTGCCGCAGACCGAGCTGCTCGTCCAGGCCGGCATCCCCGTCATGTCCCACCTGGGCCTCACCCCCCAGTCCGTCAACACCATGGGCTACCGGGTGCAGGGCCGCTCCGACGAGGCCGCCCACCGGCTGCTCAGCGACGCCAAGGCGGCACAGGACGCGGGCGCCTTCGCCGTCGTCCTGGAGCTCGTGCCGGCCGAACTGGCCGCCGAGGTCACCCGCTCGCTGCACATCCCGACCATCGGCATCGGTGCCGGCGCCGGCACCGACGCGCAGGTCCTCGTCTGGACCGACATGGCCGGACTGACCGGCGGCAAGGTACCGCGCTTCACCAAGCAGTACGCCAACCTCCGCGAGACGCTCGGCGACGCCGCCCGCGCCTTCGCCGAGGACGTGAGCGGCGGGGCCTTCCCCGCCGAGGAGCACACCTTCCACTAAGACTTGTTCCGCAATTCACCAGATGGTGAGCTGCGGACTGCACGCCGTTCGGGTGCCGGGCGCTCCAGCGTGGTCGCGCAGGTGGCGCGGCTCATCTGGGGTTGCCCGGTCCCGTCGTTCGGCGGTTCGGTGAGCAGAGGTCACCCGCTGGGCGGGGACTGCCACGCGACCAGCACCCCGAGGGGTGTTCTGGCACGGTGTGGTTGACTCACGCAGGGCTTCTTCCAGCCCTTCTCCGTACGCGATCTGCGCGTGCCGCGACCGGGCGGAGTCCAGTCGGGCGGTCTTGGGGTCATCGGGGTCGGTCAGGTCCACGAAGGCGGCCAGGGCGGCGGAGACAAGGTCCCGCTTGCCGACGAGTCCACAGGCGGTGCACTTGTGTTCCCGGTCCCGGAGCGTCTTGATGACGCGCTCGCCGCACAGGCAGTGCTGCGACAGGGCCGTGGACCAGGTGGAGGCACGCACGAGACGGCCACTGGCAGCCCGGCACTCGATCTCCAGGGCGGAGATCAACATGCCGGGTGTGGTCTGGGAGAGGCGCTTGCCCCACAGCCGGTACCAGGTGCGGATGTCGCAGTCCTCCACCGTCAGGCGGGGGCCGTGGGCGGCGACGACGTCGCGGGCCACTGCGCGGGCCCGGTGACGCCGGTACTCGGCCGCGGAGGCTGCGGCTTCGGCCTGGCGGGCGCGCAGCTCCCGGTAGCCGCGGGAGAGCCGGTCGCGGCGGAACGCCTGTTTCGGCACCCCATCGATCCAGGAGTCGCGGGCACCCCCCGGCGCGGTGACGGTCTTCTCCGGAAGTCCCTTGGTGGCCCTGCGCTCCGCCCGGCGGGCCTGCTTCTTCGACAGTCCGTACTGTCCGGTGTTCGTGGACCGGCGGGAGCGTTCCAGCGCCCTGGCCCGACCGCGCCGCTTCTTCGCCTCCTTCTCCAGCCGCGCCCGCTCGGCGTCGGTGAGGACGATCTCGGAGGAGACGGCGGTGCCGGTCGAGGGGGCCAGGTTCGCCGGGAAGGACACCACGGACAGGTTGGAGACGTTGCCGTCCACCCCACCGATGCGGTCCAGCCCGGCGGCCTGCTGCCGCATCCGCCGGACGGACGGGGAGGCGTAGCCGGGGCCGAGGACCATCAGGTGCGCCTCGTACGCCCAGCCGCCCGGCGCAGACGCCTTGCGGCGGCGTACCAGGTCCACCTTGTGCCAGCGAGCACCGACCTCAAGGAAGTGCCGGGCGCGGGCTTCCTGGCCCGGTCCCTGGGGGATGCGGACGGGCAGGACGAGGTCACCGCGCTTGCCGTCTGGGCCGCCCGCAAACACCACGGCGAGCGGGCCGGTGTGGTCCCACCAGGTGGCCTTGCGCATCCCCTTGTGAGTGGGGATCTTGCCGTCCGGCTTGGCCGGGGTCGGCATCCGGCGGGGCTGCGTCAGGTCGTGCCGACCGCCGTCGGCGTAGGCCATGGCGTGGCCGTGGAGGGTGCCGACGAGGCGGAAGGTCTCCCACTTGTTGGCGGTGGTGTGGGAGCGGGCACGGCCGGGGATGCGGGTGAAGTCGTGCTGGCGTCCGACGCGGGGGCGGCCGTGGCGGTTGCTGGTGGTGTCGGCGAACAGGTGCCGCTGCACGCCGTTCCACACCTCGTCGGCCATGTGCATGGCCAGGGCCTTGGAGGCGTGGTGCTTGAGATGCCCGGACTCTTCGAGGTGTTTGTAGGCGCAGCGCTCCAGGGCCTCACGGGACAGGCCGAGGCGCTGCCGTACGGCCTTCGCCCCGCGCTCGTTGCGCTCGTGGAAGGCGGCCCAGTACGCGTCGACCTTGGCGCGGGCGTCGCGCTGGACGGCCCGCTTGACCGACCACATCGCGCCGAACAGCTTCTCCATCCGGGCCATGTCGGCGGGGTCGGTGACGGCCAGGGGCAGCACCATCACGGACACGATCCCGCCGTCGGGCTTGGTCCACTTCGGGGCCTTGCTCTTCCCCCGGTACTTCCGCTGCGCCTGGGCGTGCCGCATGACCGTCACCTCCCTTCAAAATTGCCCTTGTCAATGCTCTGCAAGCCCTTCTGGATCTCGCGCACGTCATGAATCCGGGCCCCCTTCCGAGGGTTCCTCGGCGGGCGATGCCTCACGCCACAAGGCGGGCCCGATGTTGTCGACCGCCGTCGTCCAGGCGACGCCGGTGGCGGGCTGGACGTATGCGAAACGCAGGAGCCGGCCGCCGTGCCACTCGTGAACGATGGCCGTCAGCACTCCTTCACCTCGGCTGGCGATGTCGCGAACCCTCCGGTGAAGGAGGGGGTGACCATCCCCGCCCTCGGCACCCGGCGCGCTCACCGTTCGGACTCCTCGCAGGCGTCGAACCACCGGTCGAGGAACTTCTGCCACCCGGCCTCGGCACGAGCTCGGAGAGCCGGGCTCAAGCCCTCCGGCGGTACGGGAACACCATGCTGCGCTTCGTCAGCATCCGTCGCTTCCATGCACCAACCATAAGCGCAACCGACTTTAAGTTGCAAGCACTTAAGGTCGGGTTCCCTGCGAGAGCGAGCAAGTAGGGTCACTGACAACAAGTGAGCCGGAGGTAGGAACATGTCGGGCGATGCATGGATCAGCGAGACCGCGCCATACCTGGCCCCTCGCAAGCCCGGCCAGAGCGACGCATGGACCGACGAGGCCGCCCGCCGTGGACGCCGCGGCGGCCAACGGCTCCTCCAGGCAGGCGAAGCGGAAGCCCCCGACGCCGTCCGCACCGCCCTGCGGTTGTCCGACACCGAGCGCGTGGTCGTCAGGCGCAGGCTGATCCTGCTCGACGACCAGCCCGTGGAGCTGGCCGACTCCTACTACCCCATGCCCATCGCCGCAGGCACACCCCTGGAGGAACCGAGCAAGGTGCCCGGCGGCGCCCTCACCCTGCTCAAGGAACTCGGGTACACCGGCACCGAGGTCGTCGAGGACGTGAGCGCCGCCCTCGCCACCGAGGAGGAGCGCGAGCATTTGGACCTGCCGGAGGGCAGCGCCGTCCTCCACCTGCTCCGCCTGACACTGACCGCCGACGGAACACCGATGGAGGCATCCCTGATGACCATGCCGGCCGGCAGACACCTCACATACCGGCTCGGGAAGAAGGACGCGTGATGGCGAGGGAGTTCAAAGATCCGAGATCACCGCACCAGAAGATCGCGGCGGAGCTTCGACGGCAGATCACCCGGGGAGACCTCCCTCCAGGAAGCAAGCTGGGCTCGACGGCCGAGCTGATGGAGCAGTACGGCGGCGTGGCCAATACGACCGTCCAGAAGGCCCTCCAGACATTGAAGGCCGAGGGGCTCCTCGAAGGGCTCCCGGGCAAGGGCGTGTACGTGCGACAGCACGCCCAGCAGTCCGTCGAGCCGAGCGTCTACATGAGGCCGGTCGGACCTGACGAGCCCTACCCGTGGATGTCCGAAGCCGCGAAGCGGCAGCAGGTCGGCAGGTCGCAGCTCCTCGCCGTCGAGGTCGTCGCCCCGCCGAAGGAGGTGGCCGAAGTCCTGGAGCTGGAGGACGGCGAGCGAGCCGTACTCCGCAAGCAGATCCTCTTCCTGGATGAGGAGCCGACGGAACTCACGAGGTCGTACTACCCACTGAGCCTGGTCGAGGGCACGGCCGTGCTGGAGAAGAAGCGGATCCGAGGCGGCACGCCGGCTCTGCTCGACTCGATGGGCTTTCCTCCACGCGAGTTCGTGGACGAGCTGTCTTCCGAGATCCCGACGGAGGAAGAGGTCGTGGCACTGGAGCTCCCGAAAGACATGCCTGTACTGGTGGCCTTCCGGGTGGTCTACTCCGACGCCCGGCGTCCGATCGAGGTCACGCTGATGACGAAGGCTGCGCACCGCTACCGGATGCGCTACAGGCTGCCCGTGACATAGGTACGTCCTCGCCGGCCTCCCTGCGACCATCCCCAACCAGCTCACCGGTCACCAGCTGCTCATCGGAGGCCGGGCCTACCGCAGCGCATCCGAGGTCACCACCAGTAGGACGAGGAGCAAGCCGTTCGCCGAGCGGCGGGCACGGGCCGAACACGCCCTCGCCCACCTCAAGGGCTTCGAGCCACTGCGGCACCACCCGACAGCCCGCCGACATCCCCCATCGGCGGGCTGTCGGTCGTCTGTCGGGGGATTGTCGGTGGCGCCCTGTTCCATGGTGGACATGACGCGATCACACACCAACGCCGTCGAGGTCCGGGGCCTCGTGAAGCACTTCGGCGAGACGAAGGCCCTCGACGGGGTCGACCTGGACGTCCGGGAGGGCACGGTCCTCGGGGTCCTCGGGCCCAACGGCGCCGGAAAGACCACCCTCGTCCGCTGCCTGTCCACCCTCCTCGTCCCGGACGCCGGGACCGCCACCGTCGCCGGCTACGACGTGGTGAAGCACCCCCGCCAGCTGCGCCGCACCATCGGCCTCACCGGTCAGTACGCCTCGGTCGACGAGAAGCTGTCCGGCTGGGAGAACCTCTACATGATCGGGCGGCTGCTCGACCTCTCCCGCGCCGACGCCCGCCGACGCGCCGACGAGATGCTGGAGCGCTTCTCCCTCACCGACGCCGCCAAGCGCCCGGCGATGAACTACTCCGGCGGCATGCGGCGCCGCCTCGACCTCGCCGCCTCGATGATCGGACAGCCCGCCGTCCTCTACCTGGACGAGCCGACCACCGGCCTCGACCCCCGCACCCGCAACGAGGTGTGGGACGAGGTGCAGCGGATGGTCTCGGAGGGCGTGACCGTCCTCCTCACCACCCAGTACATGGAGGAGGCGGAGCAGCTCGCGAGCGAGCTCACCGTCATCGACCGGGGCAAGGTCATCGCCAGGGGCGGGGTCGACGAGCTCAAGGCCAAGGTCGGCGGCCGGACCCTGAAGGTCCGCCCCGTGGACCCGGGCCAGCTGCCCGCCATGGCCGCCGCGCTCCGCGAGACCGGCCTCGACGGGGTCGCCGGCTCGACCGTCGTGCCCGACGAGGGCGCGCTGTACGTGCCGATCCTCGCCGACGAGCAGCTGACGGCCGTCGTGGCCCTGCTCGGCGCCCGCGGCTTCGGCATCGCCCACATCGGCACCCACCTGCCCAGCCTGGACGAGGTGTTCCTCGCGATCACCGGCCAGAAGACCGCCGATGCCGAACTGTCCGACGCGATCACCGAGGAGGTCGCCGCGTGAGCACGACCACTGTCACCAAGTCCCCCGCCGACACCCGGGGTCCGGCCGCGACGCGCACCGCTCCCGCCGCCGAGGGCCGGATCGGCCTGCGGGCCAACCTGCGCCACATCGGCGCCCTGGCCCGGCGCAACGCCCTCCAGATCAAGCAGGACCCGGAGTCGATGTTCGACGCCGTCCTGATGCCGATCATCTTCATCCTGCTGTTCGTGTACGTCTTCGGCGGCGCCATCGCCGGCAAGGGCAACAACGACGCGTACGTGAACTACGTGACGCCCGGCCTGATGGCCATGATGGGCATGAACATCGCGATGGCCGTCGGAGTCGGCATCAACGACGACTTCAAGAAGGGGGTCATGGACCGGTTCCGGACGATGCCGATCGCCCGGTCCTCCGTCCTCATCGCGAAGATCTTCGTCGAGGTGGGCCGCATGCTCATCGCCACCTCGATCCTGCTCGGCATGGGCTTCCTGCTCGGCCTGACGATCCACACCTCGGTGCTCCACCTCTTCGCCGCCATCGGCCTGTCGATGGTCTTCGGGGCGTCCCTCATGTGGATCTTCATCCTGCTCGGCCTCACCATGAAGACGGCCCAGGCCGTGCAGGGCATGGCGATGCTGGTCCTGATGCCGCTCCAGTTCGGTTCCTCGATCTTCGCCCCGCCGACGTCGATGCCCGGCTGGCTGGAGACCTTCACCGACTACAACCCGCTGTCCAACCTGGCCGACGCCGCCCGCAACCTGATCAACGGCGGGCCGGTCGCCCACTCGGTGTGGATGACCCTCGGCTGGGCGGCACTGATCACCGTCGTGACGGCGCCGCTCGCGGTCGCCAAGTTCCGCAAGAAGACCTGAGTCCCGACCGGGGGATCATGACTCGGCGCGCTCACTGATCGCGTCGGCGGCGCGACCGAGCAGGGCGGCGGCCTCCTCCAGGGAGAGGCCGCCGCCCTCCGCGTATGCCTCCTCGAACTCCCCGTCGCCGACGGCGGACCGGGCCAGTTCCGTCGCCCGCGCCCGGTTCTCCCGCTCCATGGGCGGCGGCAGATGCCCGGGCGGCAGCAGTCCCTCGTACGCGCCGAGCAGCACGGCGGCGGTACGGGACGAGGGGCCGCCGAGCCCGGCGAGCGCCCAGGCGGCGGTGATCAGATGGACCGCCGGCATCTGCGGGGCGACCATCAGCGACAGGGCGCCGAGGGAGCGCTCGTAGGCCTTCCGGGACAGTCCGAGCGCCGCGCCGTACCGCTCTTCGAGGTTGAACACCCAGGCCAGGCTGCCGAGCGTGAAGCCCTCGAAGATGGAGAACGTCTCCGAGCTGAACTCGTCGAGCAGCCGCTCCAGATGGACACGGGCCTCGGCCGTCCGGCCGGTCCGGCCGAGCAGCAGCGCCAGGAAGATCCGGGCCGCGAGCATCGGCTCGTGCCCCCGGCCGTGCTCGCCCTCCACCACCTCGCGCAGGATCTGCTCCGCCTCCTCACGGCGGCCGGTCTCGATCAGCATGTCGGCGTACCGGGCACGCAGCAGGGCCATCTGGGACTGCGCGCCGATCCGCTCCGCGTAGGCGATGGCGTCGGCGTAGTCCTGGGCGGCGCCCTCGAACTCCAGCCGCCGCTCACGGGCCTCGGCCCGCGAGGACAGCGCCTCGGCCGCGCCCCAGGAGTCACCGAGGCGTACGAAGATCTCCAGGCTCTCCTCGGCGTCGGCGCCCGCCCGCTCGGCCAGGTCGGACCGGTTGGCGAGCATGTTGGCGCGCAGCTGGAGGGCGTTGGCGAGCTCCCAGTCGTAGCCGTAGCGGCGGCAGGCGGCGACGTGCGCCTCCAGGGCCTCGCCCATCCGGCCCGGTTCGCCGATGAGGAGGACGGCGAAGACCGCGAAGGAACCGGGCAGGCGGCAGGTCTGCGGGAGCCCCGGCGCGTAGACCGCGTTGATCCGCCGCAGCCGCTCGATCCCCGCGGGGGTCGTCCAGCGGCCCGTCTCGTGGTCCATGTTGAGGAGCTCGATCAGCCGCACCCCGCGCCGGGCCTCCCAGCGCTGCTCCTCGGAGAGCGGCGGGGCCGTGGCGGTGCACGGCTCGTGCAGCGGTACGACGGGGGCGGCGGGAGTCCCGAACGGGTCGGGGCCGAGCGCGGCGACGGACTCCGCCCAGTGCAGTGCGTCACCGCGCAGGTCCCTCATCTGCCAGTACCAGAGCAGCGAGTGGACGAGGACCAGCGCCTCGTCCTCGTCGCGGGCGTCGATGGCCCGGCTCAGCGCGGTGCGGATGTTCCCGTACTCGGTGCCGAACCGGGCGACGGCCTGCACCTGCCCGGGGCCGCGCAGCTCCGGATCGGTGCGGCAGGCCAGTTCGCGGTAGTACGTGAGGTGCCGGCGCTCGGCGGCGGCCCGGTCCCCGGCCTCGTCGAGCCGCTCGCCGGCGTACTCCGCGACGGTCTCCAGGAGCCGGTAGCGCATGCCGTTCTCGCCCGGCGCGGCGACGACGAGGGACTTGTCGACCAGGGCCCCGAGCACGTCGAGGACGCCGGGGCTCCCCGGGGCGGCGCACACCGCCTCCGCCGCGTCCAGGTCGCAGCCGCCCGTGAACACCGACAGGCCGCGCAGCACGGCCCGCTCGGCCTCGTCCAGGAGGTCCCACGACCAGTCGACGACCGCCCGCAGGGTCTGCTGCCGGGGCAGGACGGTCCGGGCGCCCGAGGTCAGCAGCCGGAAGCGGTCGTCGAGCCGGTCCGCGATCTGGCGCAGGGTCAGCATCCGCAGCCGGGCCGCCGCCAGTTCGATGGCCAGCGGCAGGCCGTCGAGGCGCCGCACGACCTCGCCCGCGGCGACCGGGTCGTCCTCGACGCGGAAGCCGGGACGGACCGCCGCGCCCCGCTCCCCGAGCAGCCGCAGCGCCATCCCGTCCGGCAGCGGTCCGAGGGGCCGGACCGCCTCGCCCGGGACGCCGAGCGGCTCCCGGCTCGTGGCGAGCACCCGGACCCCGGCGCAGCGTGCGAGGACCGTCTCGGCGAGTTCGGCCGCGGCGCCGACGAGGTGCTCGCAGTTGTCGAGGAGGAGCAGCATGCGCCGCCCGGCGCAGTGCTCGACGAGCCGGCCGAGCGGGTCGCCGCCGCCGCGCAGCTCCTCGGCCCCGGCGCCGCGCAGCACGGTCTCGCGGGCGCCGACGGCCGCGAGGACCGCCTCGGGGACGGCCTCCGGGTCCCGTACGGGCGCGAGTTCGGCCACCCAGACGCCGTCCGGCCAGTCCTCGGTGCCCCGCTCGGCCGCCTCCTGCGACAGCCGGGTCTTCCCGGCCCCGCCCGGCCCGAGCAGCGTCACGAGCCGCGCGCCGCGCAGGTCGTCCCGGACGAGGGCGATCTCCTCGTCGCGCCCGACGAAACTGGTGAGCCGCGCGCGGAGATTGCCCCGGAGGGGCGTCCGCGCGGGTTCCGGGGCGAGGAGCTCCGCGTGGAGGGCGCGCAGGACCGGGGACGGGTCCGTGCCCAGGCGGGTGGCGAGGGCGCGGCGGACCGACTCGTAGGCGTCGAGCGCCTCGGCCGCCCGGCCGGTGTCGCGCAGGGCGCGGATCCGGAGGACCTGGAGCGGCTCGTCCAGCGGGTGGGCGGCGCACAGGGCGGTGAGCTCGGGGAGGGCGGTGGGCGCGTCGCCGAGGGCGAGGGCCGCGTCGAGCCGGGCGCGGCGGGCGTCGAGACGGCGGGCCTCCCAGCGGGTGGCCTCCGCGTCCCGGTCCGGCAGGTCGGCGAGGGCGGGGCCGCGCCAGAGCCCCAGCGCCTCGTCGAGGAGGGCGGCGGCGCGGGCGGGGTCACCGGTGCCGAGCGCGGCCACGCCGTCGGCGGCGAGGCGCTCGAAGCTGCGGGCGTCCACGTCCTCGGGCCGGGCGTCCAGCCGGTAGCCGCCCTCAAAGGACACCACCCGGTCCCGGCCGAGGGCCCTGCGGAGCCGCCCGACGAGGGCCTGGAGCGCGGCGGGCGCGTCGGCGGGCGGCTCGTCGCCGTGCCACACCTCGTCCACGAGATCGGGTACGGGAACGGTCCGGCCGGCCCGCAGGGCGAGGACGGTGAGCAGCGCACGGACCCGGGGGCCGCCGACGGGGAGGTCGGTGCCGTCGGGGGTGCGGGCGAGGGTCGGCCCGAGGACGAAGTAACGCACGCCCCCATTCTCCGCGAGTCCGCACGCGCCCCCGCCCCGGCCCCACGCGGCCCGCGCCCGGTGGGCCGATGCCCCCGCGGCTCTGCGCCGTGCGGGGCGCCGCCCGCAACGGGGCGGGCGCAGCCCACGACGCGCGGGGTGGAACTTCGGTCGAGGGCCGGTACGTTTCCCGGGCACGGTTCAGTCCTCCGTCCCCTGGGAGCCCCCGAGATGACCACGGCCACCACCCGGCGCCACGAACGGCGGATCAGCCCCGTCTTCCTGGCGATCCTCGCCGTCATGGCCGTCACCGGCTGGGCGGTGTGGACGGACTTCGCCGCCTCGCCCGGTGTGGCCGTCTTCCTCTTCGTGACCTCGGCCTGGGTCGTGTCGCTCTGTCTGCACGAGTACGCGCACGCCCGGACCGCCCTGCACGGCGGCGACATCACGGTGGGCGCGAAGGGCTATCTGACGCTCAACCCGCTCGCGTACACGCACGCCGTGCTGAGCGTCGTCCTGCCCGTGCTGTTCGTGATCCTGGGCGGGATCGGTCTGCCGGGCGGTGCGGTCTTCATCGAACAGGGCCGGATCCAGGGCCGCTGGAAGCACAGCCTGATCTCGGCGGCGGGCCCCCTGACGAACGTGCTGTTCGCGATCGTCTGCACGGCGCCGTTCTGGCTGGGCGCGCTCGACGGCGTGCCGTTCGCGTTCCAGTTCGCGCTGGCGTTCCTGGCGTTCCTCCAGGTGACGGCCGCGCTCCTGAACTTCCTGCCGGTGCCGGGGCTCGACGGCTACGGGGTGGTGGAGCCCTGGCTGTCGTACAAGGTGAAGCGGCAGATCGCGCCGTACGCGCCGTACGGCTTCTTCATCGTGATCGCCCTGCTGTTCGTGCCGGCGGTCAACAACGCGTTCTTCGACGCGATCGACGCCCTGCTGCGCTCCCTCGGGGTGCCCGAGGCGAGCCGGTACTGCGGCTCGCAGCTGTTCCGCTTCTGGGAGGGGGCGCCGCCGGAGTTCTGCCGGGTCTAGGGGGTGTCTTGTCGGTCACGCCGCGAGCCCGGCCTGATCGGCAAGACACCCCCTAGCCCTGGGCCTGCACCTTCGCGCGGCGGATGTAGTACCAGGCCATGTTGGAGGAGAGGCCCGCGAGGAGCACCCAGACGATGCCGAGGAAGCTGCCCTCGACGAACGAGACGACGGCCGCGGCGACGGCCAGGGCGCAGACCACGAGGGCGTAGAGGGCGAGGCGGGGCATGGGGGTCGGCTCCTGTCGGGGTACGGCGTTGTCGTGCCCGTCCAGTGTCCCCCATGCCCCGGTCCGTGACGGGACCGGCTCAGATGTCGGTGACCCGGAGTCCCGCGTGCGCCTTGTAGCGGCGGTTGACGGAGATCAGGTTGGCGACGAGCGACTCGACCTGGTGGGCGTTGCGCAGGCGTCCGGCGAAGACGCCGCGCATGCCGGCGATGCGGCCGGCGAGGGCCTGGACGATCTCGACGTCGGCGCGCTCCTCGCCGAGGACCATCACGTCCGTGTCGATCTCCTCGATGGTGGTGTCCTTGAGGAGGACGGCGGAGAGGTGGTGGAACGCGGCGGCGACCCGGGAGTCCGGGAGGAGCGCGGCGGCCTGCTCGGCGGCGGAGCCCTCCTCGGGCTTGAGGGCGTAGGCGCCCTTCTTGTCGAAGCCGAGCGGGTTGACGCAGTCCACGACGAGCTTGCCGCGGAGCTCCTCGCGCAGGGACTCCAGGGTCTTGGCGTGGCCGTCCCAGGGCACGGCGACGATGACGACATCGCTGCGGCGGGCGGTCTCGGCGTTGTCGGCGCCCTCGACGCCGTGGCCGATCTCGGCGGCGACGTCCCGGGCGCGGTCGGCGGCGCGGGAGCCGATGATCACCTTCTGGCCGGCCTTGGCGAGCCGGTAGGCGAGGCCGCGGCCCTGGTCGCCGGTGCCGCCGAGGACGCCGACGACGAGTCCGGAGACGTCGGGGAGGTCCCAGGGGTCCTTGGGGGCGGGCTTGCTCTCAGTCGAAGTCATGGCCCCGACATTACCGACCGGTCGGCGCGGCCGGGACGGAACCTCCGCGCGCTACCAGCGCGCCGGGGGCGGGGCCGTCAGGCGGTCCGCCAGGCCGGAGAGGCGGTCCCGGAGGCGGCGGCCGCCCCGTGGCGACGGCAGGCTGTTCTCCCCGGCCGCCGCGCTCACCAGGTGCTGGACCGTGTCGAGGTCGACCCCAGCGTCCTGCGCCACGGTGAGCGTCTCGTGCGCGAGGCCCCGCACCTCCTCGTCGCCCGTGTCGAGCGAGAGGACCGTCGCCCCCGCGCGCCGGGCGTCGTGCACCCGCTGGAGCAGCCCCGCGTCCGGCCGCGCCGGCGCGACCATGAGCAGGGTCGCGCCGCGCCCGGCGGCCTCCAGGCGGCCGAGGCCGACGGCCAGGTGGGCCGGGGCGCCGGGCCGCACCCGGTGGCGGACCAGTGTCGGCGCCAGCTCCGGGAGCCCCGACCAGGCGGACTCGTCGACGAGGTGCGCCGCCAGGTGCCAGGGCTCGTACTCCTCCGTGCCCACCAGGAGCAGTCCGCCCCGGTGCGGTACGACGGAGGAGCGGAGCGCGCCCGCGAACCGGCGGGCCGCCCCGGGCCACTCCGTCCCGGCGAGCACGTCCCGCAGCAAGGCGACCCGTACGGCATCCATGGGCCCGCATCCTGCCCGAGCCGGGGCCCGCGCGGGGGCGATCGGGAAGGTTCCACCCGTACGGGAGCGGCCGGGCGCTGCTAATTCGGTTGCCCGCGGCTTCCGGCGGCCGGAGCATGGCCTCTCGTGTCCTCCCCTCGCGCCTCGCTCCTGACCAGGCTCTCGGCCCTGCTTCCCGATCTCTCGCCGTGGCGGGCGTCGGCCGACTTCCGGCTGCTGTGGGTCCAGGGGCTCGTCACGTACTTCGGCAGTGCGATGGCGATGATCGCCCTGCCGCTCCAGATCAAGGAACTGACGGGTTCGCCGCTCGCGGTCGGCGCGATGGGCGCGGTCGAGCTGGTCCCGCTCGTGGTGTTCGGCCTGTACGGCGGTGCGCTCGCGGACGCGGTGGACCGGCGGAAGGTGATCCTGGGGACGGAGGCGGGGCTCGGGCTGCTCGCCGTCCTGCTGCTGCTCAACGCGCTGCTGCCGGACCCGATGCTCTGGCCGCTGTACGTGGTCGCGGCCGGGGTGTCGGCGCTCGCGGGGCTCCAGCGTCCGGCGCTCGACTCCCTGCTCGCCCGGATCGTGCCGCACGACCAGCAGACGGCGGCGGCCGCGCTGAACTCGCTGCGCTGGCAGATCGGGTCGATCGCGGGCCCGGCCGTCGCGGGTCTGGTGGTGGCGTACGCGGGTCACGCGCCCGCGTACGGGGTGACGATCGCCTGTTTCGCGCTCTCGGTCCTGATGTGCCGCCGCCTCTCCCCCGCGCCGCCCGCGCACGACGCGGAGAAGCCCTCGCTGCGGGGCATCGCGGAGGGGGCGCGGTACGCCTGGTCGCGGCCCGTGCTGCTCGGCACGTACGTGATCGACCTGGCGGCGATGTTCTTCGCGTTCCCGAACACGATCTTCCCGTTCCTCGCGGACGAGCTGGACGCGGACTGGTCGCTCGGTCTGATGTACGCGGCGGGTTCGGTGGGCTCGCTGGTCCTGGGCCTGACGAGCGGCTGGACCTCGAAGGTGCGCCGGCACGGGCTGCTGGTGGCCGGTGGCGCGGCGGGCTGGGGCCTGGCGATCGCGGCCGCGGGCTGGTTCGGGAACATCTGGCTGGTGCTGGTGTGCCTGGCCTTCGCGGGCGCGGGCGACATGCTGAGCGGGCTCGGCCGCGCCACGATCTGGAACCAGACGATCCCGGAGGAGCTGCGCGGCCGGCTGGCCGGCATCGAGGTGCTCTCCTACAGCGTGGGCCCGCAGCTGGGCCAGGTCCGGGCGGGCGCGATGGCCGGCTGGACCGGGACGCGGGCGGCCGTCTGGACGGGCGGCGTGGCGTGCGTCGCCTCGGTGGGGCTGCTCTGTCTGGCGCTGCCGAAGCTCCTGACGTACGACTCCGCCACGGACGAGGACTCGCTGCGCCGCAAGGCCCAGCAGGAGGCGACCCGGAGGGAGTCCGCAGGGGCCGTCTGAGCGGCCCTTGCGGACTCCAGGGGTCCCCTAGTCCTCCGGCGTCGTGTCCTTCCCGGCGGACTCGTGCCAGCGCGGGTCGGTCTCCCACTCCAGGTTCCGCTCGCGGGCGGTCTCCATGGCGTGGGCGGCCTCCTCACGGCTGGTGTACGGGCCGAAGCGGTTCTTCGCCGGGCACTCGGGGCCCTCTTCGACCTTCTTGTGCTCCAGGCAGTAGTACCACTCGCCCGGTTTGCCCACGGTGCGCTTCTTGAACAGGGCCATCGTCTTCGGCTCCTTCCTTCGGGACCATGCTGCCCCAGACCCGGTCGTTAGACTCGCTGGCATGTCTGGCCAGTCGCTTCTCGTACCGGGGGAGCTCTCCCCCCATCGCTCCGTCCCGGGCTCCATCCGCCGCCCCGAGTACGTCGGGAAGCCCGCACCGGCCCCGTACACCGGGCCCGAGGTGCAGGATTCCGACACCATCGAACGGATGCGGATCGCCGGCCGCATCGCCGCCCAGGCGATGGAGGAGGCCGCCAAGCACATCGCCCCGGGTGTCACCACCGACGAGCTCGACCGGGTCGCGCACGAGTACATGTGCGACCACGGCGCCTACCCGTCCACGCTGGGCTACCGCGGCTTCCCGAAGTCGCTGTGCGCCTCGATCAACGAGGTCATCTGCCACGGCATCCCCGACTCCACCGTCCTGCGCGACGGCGACATCGTGAACCTGGACGTCACCGCGTTCATCAACGGCGTCCACGGCGACAACAACGCCACCTACCTCTGCGGCGACGTCGACGAGGAGTCGCGGCTGCTCGTGGAGCGCACGCGGGAGTCCCTCAACCGGGCCGTCAAGGCGGTGAGGCCGGGCCGCCAGATCAACATCATCGGGCGGGTCATCGAGTCGTACGCCAAGCGCTTCGGCTACGGGGTCGTGCGCGACTTCACCGGGCACGGGATCAACTCGTCGTTCCACTCCGGCCTGATCGTCCCGCACTACGACTCGCCCCACCACACCACCGAGATCAAGACCGGCATGACCTTCACGATCGAGCCGATGCTGACGCTCGGCACCCACGACTACGACATGTGGGACGACGGCTGGACCGTGGTGACCAAGGACCGGAAGCGGACCGCCCAGTTCGAGCACACGCTCGTGGTGACCGAGACCGGGGCGGAAATCCTTACGTTGCCCTGACTCCCCGAGTGGGTAGCTTTTTACCGACAGGACGTCGGGAACCAGTTGACTTAGGTAAGCCTAACTTGGCAGGATCGTCACTGGTTCCCGTCCCATCGGTCTCGGAGGCACGCCTTGGACACGCCCTTCTCGACGCTCATCCGTACGGCCTCCCACGAGCAGCACACGGAGGCGGAGACCTCGTCCTTCATGGGTGACCTGCTGGGCGGACGCCTGGGGGTCGACGCGTACGCGCGCTACACGGAGCAGCTCTGGTTCGTGTACCGGGCCCTGGAGGAGGGTGCGGAGGCGCTGCGCGAGGACCCCGTCGCCGGGCCGTTCATACAGCCCGAGCTGTTCCGCACGGCCGCCCTGGAGCAGGACCTCGCCCATCTGCGCGGCGCGGACTGGCGCGCCGGGGTCTCCCCGCTGCCCGCCACCGTCGCGTACGCCGAGCGGGTGGCCGAGTGCGCCCGCGACTGGCCCGCCGGCTATGTGGCCCACCACTACACGCGCTACCTGGGCGACCTGTCGGGCGGCCAGATCATCCGCGACAAGGCGGAGCGGACCTGGGGCTTCGACCGCAAGGGCGACGGCGTCCGCTTCTACGTCTTCGACGGGATCTCCAACCCGGCGGCGTTCAAGCGGGCGTACCGGGAGCTGCTCGACGGGGTGAACGCCGACGACCTGGAGAAGCAGCGGATCGTCGACGAGTGCAAGCGCGCCTTCGACTTCAACAGCGCGGTCTTCCGCGAGCTGGGCGGGGAGTACTCGCTCAGCGCGTGAACGGTCACGCGCCGAGCGAGCTGCGCTTGAACGACTCACGCGACCGATGAGCGGCGCGTGACCGACGCACGCGCCGAGCGAGCTGCGGGTGACCGAAGCACGCGCCCGATGAGCGGCGCGTGAACGATTCAGCGCGTGAGCGTTCCTTCCAGGCGGACCCGTCCGCCGAGTTCCACGATGCCGTCAGGGCCGGGGGCAGTGAGCAGCTGCGAACCCCGGCCCTGCGTGATGTTCAGGGCCCGTCCCAGCTCCGCCGTGAGGAGCAGCGCCGCCGCGCCGGTCGCCTCGTCCTCGTCGATGCCGTCGCCGCGGCCCGGGAAGCCCCGCGCCCTGACGCGGCCCGCGGCCTCCTCCTCCCACGCCCAGGCGTAGATCCACTCTCCCGGCTCGGGCACGTCGAGGGCCTCCACCTCGGCCACGGAGCCGTACTGGCGCAGGGTGCGGGGCGGCGCCCACTCGGCGCGCGCCTCGATCCAGGTGAACTCCCCGTCGCCGCGCACCCACACCTCACCGGCCGGCGGGTGGACGACCTCCAGGTCCAGCAGCCAGGCCGCGCCGACGAGCGGATGCCCGGCGAACGGCAGCCGCAGGCCGGGCGTGTAGATGTCGACGATCCCGCGCTCCGGGTCGTCCACGAACACCGTCTCGCTGAAGCCGAGTTCCTTGGCGAGTGCCTGTCGGGAGGACTCGTCGGGACGGGTACGGGCGTCCCGTACGACTCCGAGGCGGTTGCCGTGCCGGCCGTCGCCCGCACAGAAGACCCGGAGGACGTCGATGTCAGTGGCCGTCGTGTTCATGGCGGAATTGAATCACCCGGCGGAAGACGGCAGGGCCGCACCGCCGTTTCCGGGGTGCGGCCCTGCCTGGTGGGGGGGGTGACCGCGGAGCGGATCAGGAGGCCGTGGCGCGGCGGCGGACGGTGAGGACGACGGCGGCGCCCGCGGCGGCGGTCAGCCCCCTCGTCGAACCGAGCCGAACCGAGCCGAACCGATCTGTAACGACAGGTAGCTGAATTCACCTCAAAACACCCTCCTTGACCTTCTCTTGACCAAGCCATGAGGACTCCATGAAGCCTTCGTGATCAGGCCGTGTCCGGTACGCCCGGCCTGAGAGCTGAATCACTGGACGGGTGGGTATTGCTGAGGTAAGCCTCGGTTAAGTTAGGTCCGCCTCAGCACCGTCCCCCGCGTTCCTGGAGTCCTCTATGCGAGCCGTCCGTCTCTCCGTCGTCACCGCCGCCGCGACCGCGGCCGCTCTGACCGCCGTCACGGGCTGCGCCGAGAAAAGCGACTCCAAGGCGGAGGACGGCGCGGTGACCGTCGTCGCCAAGGACGACTCCTGCGAGGTCTCGAAGAAGGACTTCCCGGCCGGGCACGTGAAGCTGAACGTGGAGAACCGCGGCTCCAAGGTGACCGAGGTCTACGTCCTGTACCCGGACGACCGGATCGTCGCCGAGCGCGAGAACATCGGCCCCGGCATCAAGGCCACGCTCACCGCCGAGATCAAGGCCGGCGACTACGCCGTCGTGTGCAAGCCCGGCATGAAGGGCGACGGCATCCGCCAGCAGGTCAAGGTCACCGGCAAGGGCGCCGCGTCCGCGAAGCGCTCCCCCGAGATGGACGCCGCCGTCGCCGCCTACCGCCAGTACGTCCAGGCGCAGGCCGACGCGACCCTCCCCAAGGTGAAGGTCTTCACCGACGCCGTCCGCGCCGGTGACGTCGAGGCCGCGAAGAAGGCCTACGCCGAGTCCCGCATCGGCTGGGAGCGCACCGAGCCGGTCGCCGAGTCCTTCGGCGACATCGACCCGAAGGTCGACGTCCGCGAGGACGGCCTGGAGGACGGCCAGGACCCGGCGAAGGACTGGACCGGCTGGCACCGCCTGGAGAAGGCGCTCTGGCAGGACAAGAAGATCGGCGACCGCGAGAAGGAGCTCGCCGGCCTCCTCGACAAGGACCTCGCGGACTGGGTGAAGCGGGTCGGCAAGGCCGAGATCACCCCGACCTCCATGGCCAACGGCGCCAAGGAGCTCCTGGACGAGGTCGCGAGCGGCAAGGTCACCGGCGAGGAGGAGCGCTACTCCCACACCGACCTCGTCGACTTCAAGGCGAACGTCGAGGGCGCGCAGAAGTCCTTCGAGCTGCTGAAGCCGGTCGCCACGAAGAACGACCCCGCGCTCGTCGCCGAGCTCGACAAGCAGTTCGCCGCGCTGAACACGCTCCTCGACAAGTACCGCACGGACAAGACGAGCTACGTCTTCACCTCGTACGAGAAGGTCGGCAAGCCCGAGCGCAAGGAGCTCTCCGACGGCGTCAACGCGCTGGCCGAGCCCCTCTCCAAGCTCGCCGCCGCGGTCGTCAAGTAGTCGCCGAGTCATCAGGGACGGGAACACCGACATGTCCGAGGACACCCAGGAGCAGACCGCGGCCGCCGGGCCGGCCGCGCCCTCGCGCCGTACGGTCATCGGCTGGGGCGGTGCCGGGCTCGCGCTCGGTGCCGCCGCGGCCGGCGGTGCCGTCGCGCTGACCCGTGACGGCGACACCGCCGTCCCGGTCGCCGACAGCGGCGGCGCCGTGCCCTTCCACGGCCCGCACCAGGCCGGCATCGCCACCGCCGTGCAGGACCGTCTGCACTTCGCGTCCTTCGACGTGAAGACGAAGGACCGCGACGAGCTGATCCAGCTCCTCAAGGACTGGACGCGGGCCGCCGAGCGGATGACGGCCGGCGCCGAGGTCGGCGACGGGGCGTACGGCGGTCTGCCGGAGGCCCCGCCGGACGACACGGGCGAGGCCCTCGGCCTCAAGCCCTCCCGTCTCACCCTCACGATCGGCTTCGGCCCCTCGCTCTTCGACGGGCGCTTCGGGCTGAAGGACAGGCGGCCCGGGGCCCTGGTGGACCTGCCCAGGTTCCCGGGCGACAACCTGGACCCGGCGCGCAGCGGCGGCGACCTGTGCGTGCAGGCCTGCGCGGACGACCCGCAGGTCGCCGTGCACGCCATCCGCAACCTCGCGCGGATCGGGTTCGGCAAGGTCGCGGTGCGCTGGTCGCAGCTCGGCTTCGGCAAGACGTCCTCGACGACCCCGGACGCCCAGACCCCGCGCAACCTCTTCGGTTTCAAGGACGGCACCCGCAACATCGCGGGCACCGAGACCGACCGGCTCGCCCAGCACGTGTGGGTCTCCGGCAAGGACGCCGAGGGCGGCGCGGCCTGGATGGACGGCGGCTCGTACCTCGTCTCCCGCCGCATCCGCATGAACGTCGAGACCTGGGACCGCACCCCGCTCGCCGAGCAGGAGGACATCTTCGGCCGCGACAAGCGCGAGGGTGCCCCGGTCGGCAAGGCCAAGGAGCACGACGAGCCGTTCCTGAAGGCGATGAAGCCGGACTCCCACGTCCGGCTCGCCCACCCCGACAGCAACCACGGGGCGACGCTGCTGCGCCGCGGCTACTCCTTCACGGACGGCACGGACGGCCTCGGCCGTCTGGAGGCGGGCCTGTTCTTCCTGGCCTACCAGAAGGACGTCCGTACCGGCTTCATCCCGGTGCAGACCTCGCTGGCGTCCGACGCCCTCAACGAATACATCCAGCACGTGGGTTCGGCGCTGTTCGCGATCCCGCCGGGCGTCCGGGACAAGGACGACTGGTGGGGCCGGGCGCTGTTCTCGTGATCGAGGAGGGGAACCGACGTGTTCGGTAACTATCTGATCGGCCTGCGCGAGGGCCTCGAAGCCAGTCTCGTCGTCTGCATCCTGATCGCCTACCTGGTGAAGACCGGGCGCCGTGACGCGCTGAGGCCGATCTGGATCGGCATCGGCGTGGCCGTCGGCGTGGCGCTGGCCTTCGGTGCCGGCCTGGAGTTCGGCTCCCAGGAGCTGACCTTCGAGGCGCAGGAGCTGCTCGGCGGTTCGCTGTCGATCGTCGCGGTGGTCCTGGTGACCTGGATGGTCTTCTGGATGCGGCGCACGGCCCGGCACCTCAAGTCCGAGCTGCACGGCAGGCTGGACGCGGCCCTGCAGATGGGCACGGGCGCGCTGGTCGCCACCGCGTTCCTGGCGGTGGGTCGTGAGGGCCTGGAGACGGCGCTGTTCGTGTGGGCGTCGGTGCGGGCCTCCTCCGACGGCACGTACGCGCCGCTGATCGGGGTCCTCCTCGGTCTGGTCACGGCGGTCCTCCTCGGCTGGCTGTTCTACCGGGGCGCGCTGAAGATCAACCTGGCGAAGTTCTTCACCTGGACCGGCGGCATGCTGGTCGTGGTGGCGGCGGGCGTGCTCGCGTACGGTGTCCACGACCTCCAGGAGGCCGACTTCCTCGGCGGCCTCGCGGACAAGGCCTTCGACATCTCGGCGACGATCCCGCCGGACAGCTGGTACGGCACGCTCCTCAAGGGCGTCTTCAACTTCCAGCCGGATCCGACGGTCCTTCAGGTCACGGTGTGGGCGCTGTATCTGATCCCGACGCTCGCGGTGTTCCTGGCCCCGATAGGGTCGGGTCCGTCCGTGCGGGTGAAGAAGCAGAAGGCGACCGATGAGCAGGCTGAGGCTGAGGCGAGCGCCGAGACGACCGCTTGAGCGGCTGTCGTCCCCGGGGGTCCGCCGACCGGCGAGGTTCCTCGCGGCGACGGCGGCGGCGACCGTCCTGTCGCTGACGGCGAGCGGCTGCGTGACCGTGCACGGCGAACTGGCCCTGCTGCCGCCGGCGACGAAGGCCGAGGCCACGCAGGCGCTCGCCGACTTCACGGCGGCCTACAACCGGGCCGACAAGGCCTACGACCCGGCTCTCGACGCGAGCCGGGTCACCGGCCCGCTCGGGGCGATCAACCAGGCGGGCCTGCGCGCGCGGTCGATCACCACGCCCGGCGGCAACCCGGACCACAAGCCCCTCGCCCTCACGGACGCCCGGTTCGTGCTGCCCCGGAAGGCGGGCTGGCCGCGCTGGTTCGTCGCGGACACGGCGTCCAACCGGAGCTCCGGCGACCAGCGCTGGCTCCTGGCCTTCGTGCGCAACGGGCCCGACCAGCCGTGGGAGGCCGCCTACCTCTCGATCCTCCCCCGGGGTGACGTCCCCGAGTTCGCGGAGGAGGAGGGGTACGCGGTGCAGGTCGCCGCGGACAGCGACGCGCTCGCGGTCGCGCCCGGGGACCTCGGCGAGAAGTACGTCGCGTATCTGAAGGACGGGCAGGCGGGGCCGTTCGCGCCGGGCCTGCACACCACGGAGTGGCGGGCGCAGCGGCAGAAGGCCGCCAAGCGGCCGGGCATCGCCACCCAGTACATCGACCGCGTCACCGACCAGGGGGACTTCGCGCCGCTCGGGCTGCGGACCCGGGACGGCGGCGCGCTCGTCTTCTTCGCGACCCGGTACTTCGAGCGGCAGACGACGGCGAAGGGCTACCGGCCGAAGGTCGGCGCCGACACCAAGGCGCTGCTGACGGGCGAGATCAAGAACACGGTCACCCGGGAGTGGGTGTCCAGCCAGGCGGTCCTGGTGAAGCCGGCGGGCACGGACCGGAACGGGGTCACGGTCGCGGGCCGGCTCCAGGGCGTGGTGGGCGCGGAGGGCTCGTAGCCCTTCCCGCGCCGCCCCGGCGGCAGCTCAGCGGGTCAGCGGCCAGGCGATCTCGTGGGCCGGGTGCCCGCCGTCCCCGTCCGCCCCGCGCTCGGCCGCGTGGCGGGCGCAGGCGTCCTGGAGGGTCTCCAGGAGGTTCAGCGGGTCGGGCAGCGGGTGCTCGGGGCCGCGGACCCAGGCGACGACCGGATGGGCGTCCTCGTCGCCGGGGAGCCGGGCCGGCGGTACGAGGACGTAGCTGCCGCGGCAGTGCCAGCGCAGCCCCGGGTGCTCGTCCATCGTCTCGGGGTGGCAGTCCAGCTCACACGGCCACCACTCGTCCTCGTCCTCGGGGGTGCCGCGGGTCGCGGTGAAGAAGAGCATCCGCCCGCCGACCGTGTCGACGTCGGCGGACTCGGCGACGGGCCCGACCTCGACGCCCTCGGCGAGGAGGCGCTCCAGGGCGGCGCGGCCGGCGGCCAGCGGGACGTCGAGGACGTCGTGGACCATGCCGGTGGCGGTGATGAAGTTCGCCGCGGGCTCGTTGCGGGCCCAGCGCTCGATCTGGGCGCGGTCGGTGGTCGACTGCGTCTGCCAGGCGAAGGAGACGGGGTGCCGGGCGGGGGTGGGACAGCCGATCCGCTCACAGGAACAGCTGTAGCCGACGGGGTACGCGGCGGGGGCCAGGGGGAGCCCGGCGGCGGCGACGGCCAGGAGCAGCTTCTCGCGGTCGTCACCGTCGTCGGCCGCGGTGCGTTTGGGGCGCCTGCGCAGCCACTGTGCGAGTTTGCTCTCCGTGCCGCGGTAGCGGCCGATGCCGTCGCCCATCTATCCCCTCACACCTCATGCTCGCCCGTTCGGCTCTGCCCATGGTCCCACCATCCTGCGCCCCGGGTGACCGGAGTGCGGAACCGGGGTGCCCGGAGTGGTCAGGAGCGGGGGGCGAGGCCGCGCAGGGCGAGGTCGACGAGGGTGTCGGCGTAGGCGTGGGTGAGGGGCAGGGTGCGGTGGATCCAGCGGTGGTGGAGGGGTCCGACGAGGAGTTCGACGGCGACGCGGGGGTCCGCGTCCGGGTCGATGTCGCCCTTGGCCTGTGCGGCCTCGATGCGGCGGACGTAGTACTGGAGCTGGGGTTCGAGCAGGGCCTCGGTGAAGCGGGCGCCGAGCTCGGGGTCGACGATGCCTTCGGCGGCGAGGGCGCGGGTGGGGCCGTCGAAGGCGGGGTCGGTCATCTCGTCGACGGTGGCGCGCAGGACGTACCTGAGGTCGGCGGCGAGGTCACCGGTGTCGGGGATCTCACTGTCGGCGGCACCGCCGAGGGCCTCGTTGGCGCGGGCGGCGAGGTCGAGGAAGGCGTCGAGGAGGACGGCTGCCTTGGAGGGCCACCAGCGGTAGATGGTCTGCTTGCCGACGCCGGCGCGGGCGGCGATGCCCTCGATGGTGGTCTTCGCGTAGCCGGTCTCGGAGACGAGGGCGAGGGCGGCGTCGAAGATGGCGCGGCGGGAGCGCTCGCTGCGGCGGGAGGCGTCGGGGGCGGCCTTGGCGGGCCTGGTGTCGGACATGCCCTCAATCTAACAGTGGACGAGACGAGACGTCTCGCCGTTCGAAGGGGCCCGAACCACCCGAACGGTCCACAGCGCGAAGGCCGCCGAGAGCGGACCATGGGGTCCACCGATCAGCGACCGTTTCTCCGTGAGGAGGCTTCATTGCGCTCCACTCCGCGCACGTCCTCGCCCCGCCGTTATCTGATGTGCCCACCCACGCACTTCACGGTGACGTACTCCATCAACCCCTGGATGGACCCCGCGAAACCGGTCGACCTGCCGCTCGCCCTCGCCCAGTGGGAGGACCTGCGCGACCGCTACCGCTCGCTCGGCCACACCGTGGAGCTCCTGACCCCCGACCCGGCACTGCCGGACATGGTCTTCGCGGCGAACGGCGCGACCGTGGTCGACGGCCGGGTCCTCGGCGCGAGATTCGCCCACCGGGAGCGCGCGGCCGAGGCCGACGCCCATCTGGCCTGGTTCCGCAGGAACGGTTGGGCGGACGACGACGTGCGGATCCCCGAGCACGTCAACGAGGGCGAGGGCGACTTCGCCGTCACCGCCTCCTGGATCCTCGCCGGCCGCGGCTTCCGCTCCAGCCCGCTCTCGCACGACGAGGCGCAGGAGTTCTTCGGCCGCCCGGTGATCGGCCTGGAGCTGGTGGACCCGCGCTACTACCACCTCGACACGGCCCTGTGCGTCCTGGACGACGCCCGGGACGAGGTCATGTACTTCCCGGACGCCTTCTCCCCCGGCAGCCGCGCGGTGCTCGCCCGGCTCTTCCCGGACGCCCTGATCGCGACCGGGGAGGACGCGGCGGCCCTCGGCCTGAACGCCGTCAGCGACGGCCGCAACGTCCTGCTCCCGCAGGCCGCGGTGGGCCTCTTCGGCCCGCTCCGCGACCGCGGCTTCGAGCCGGTCGGCATGGACCTGGGCGAACTCCTCAAGGGCGGCGGCAGCGTGAAGTGCTGCACCCAGGAGCTGCGGCCGTAGCCCCCTGAGGTCCTAGAGGTCCTCCTCGGGCGGCCAGGAGTCGCCCCACTCCGCGTCACGGGCCTGCTTGTACAGGGGCCCGTGCCGCTTGGTGACCGTGTCCCGGCCGAGGCCCTCGGGCCCGCAGAGCTCCAGTTGGACCAGGCCCTTGCGGATCTGCGGCCTGCGGGTGATGCGGGCGGGCGCCGGGGTCACCGGGAACCGGACGGCGGCGACGTACGCGAACTTCTCGTCCTCGTACGGCAGCGAACCGCCCTTCACCTGCCGGTGCAGCGAGGAGCGGCTCACCCGGGCCGAGAAGTGGCACCAGTCCGTCCCGGGCACGATCGGGCAGGCCCCGCTGTGCGGGCAGGGCGCGGCGACGGTGAAACCGGCCTCCACGAGACGGGTGCGGGCCGCGATGATCCGCTCGTAGCCGTCGGGGGTGCCGGGCTCGACGATCACGACGGCCTGCGCGGCGCGGGCCGCCTCGGTGACGAGCGCCGTCCGGTCGGCCTCGGTCAGCTCCTTGAGGACGTACGAGACGGTGACCAGGTCGGCCTCGGCAAGGCTCAGTGCGGAGCCGATCCGCTCGCGCCGCCACTCGGCGTCGAGGACCCCGGCCGCCAGCTCGCGGCCGAGCGTGAGCGCGGGCTCCGCCCAGTCGAGGACGGTGGTGCGGGGCGGCTCCTGCGCCCAGGCCTCGGCGACGGCCCAGCTCGCCGCGCCCGTGCCTCCGCCGACGTCGGTGTGGGTGCGCGGCTCCCAGTCGGGCGCGGCCGCCCTGAGGGCGTCGAGGGCGCCCCGTACCGCCTCGAAGGTCGCCGGCATCCGGTACGCGGCGTACGCGGCGACGTCGGAGCGGTCGCGCAGCACGGGGGCGTCCGTCGGGGTGGTGCCCCGGTAGTTGGCGATCAGCCGCTCGACGGCCTGCGCCGCCCGGTTGGGCGGCAGCCCGTCGAGGACGGCGGCGAGGGCCGCGCGCAGGGAGTCGGCGGAGGCGGAGGAGACGGCGTTCACCGAGACATTCTAGGCGGGCCCGGCCTGGGTCTCCGCCGTGCGCCAGGGTCGGCAGAGGCCCAGGAAGCAGGCGAGGGCGAGGACGGCGCAGCCGAGCTGGACGACCGCCATGGGGACGGCGGTGTGCTCGCCCGCGATGCCGACGAGCGGGGAGGCGACGGCGCCGATCAGGAAGGAGGAGGTGCCGAGGAGGGCGGAGGCGGATCCGGCGGCGTGCGGCGTGCGCATCAGGGCCTGGGCGTTCGTGTTGGGCATGGCCAGGCCCATCGCCGACATCAGGACGAAGAGCCCTGCGGCGATGGGGGCGAGCCCGGTCTCGCCGAAGACGCCGGTGGTCATGAGGGTGAGCGCGACGGCGGCGAGCAGGAGGGTGCCGAGGCCGAAGCCGAGCGCCTTGTCGAGGCTGACGCGGCCGACGAGGAGCTTGCCGTTGATCTGGCCGACGGCGACGAGCCCGACGGAGTTGAGGCCGAAGAGCAGGCTGAAGGTCTGCGGGGAGGCCCCGTAGAGGTCCTGGATCACGAACGGCGAGGCCGAGATGTACGCGAAGAGGGCGGCGAAGGCGAGCCCGCCGGTCAGCATGTAGCCGGTGAAGACCCGGTCGGCGAGGAGCCCCCGCATGGTGCGCAGGGCCTGGCCGACCCCGCCCTCGTGCCGGCGCTCCGGGGGCAGCGTCTCGTGGAGGAAGCGCCAGACGATCAGGGTGAGCAGGACGCCGATCACGGCGAGGACGTAGAAGACTCCGCGCCAGTCGGTGATCCGCAGGATCTGGCCGCCGATGAGCGGGGCGATGATCGGGGCGACGCCGGAGATCAGCATCAGGGTGGAGAAGAAGCGGGCCATCTCGACGCCGTCGTACAGGTCGCGGACGACGGCGCGGGCGATGACGATGCCGGCGGCCCCGGCGAGGCCCTGGAGCAGCCGGAAGCCGATGAGCAGTTCGGCGGTGGGCGCGAGGGCGCAGACGGCGGTGGCGAGGACGTACACGGCCATGCCGATGAGCAGCGGGCGCCTGCGTCCCCACTTGTCGCTCATGGGGCCGACGACGAGCTGGCCGAGGGCCATGCCGGCGAGGCAGGCGGTGAGGGTGAGCTGGACGGTCGCGGCGGGGGCCCGCAGCGCGCCGGTGACCTCCGGCAGCGCCGGGAGGTACATGTCCATGGAGAGCGGGGGGAGGGCGGTGAGCCCGCCGAGGACGAGGGTGACGAGGAGCCCCGTCCGCCGGGCGGTGGTGACGACCGGGGCGGGTTCGGTTATGTGTCCCTGTGTTGCTTTCTGGCCGCTCTCCGGCATCGACTGCTCCATTTCGTTGAAACCTTGCCTATGCTCTCAGCTCGACCGGCATGGTCGAGACCTGTGGGGTGGGGATGGACGCGGACAGGACAGTGCGCTGGGGAATCCTGGCGACGGGCGGTATAGCGGAACGGTTCGCCATGGACCTGCGGGCGCTCGACGGCGCCGAGGTCGTCGCGGTCGCGTCCCGGACGGAGGCGTCCGCGAAGGCCTTCGCGGACCGGTTCGGGATCCCGCGGGCGTACGGGGAGTGGGCCGGGCTCGTCGCCGACGAGGACGTCGACGTGGTGTACGTGGCGACTCCGCATCACGCGCACCGCGCGGCAGCCGGCCTCGCCCTGGAGGCGGGCAAGGCGGTGCTCTGCGAGAAGGCTCTCACACTGAACGCCCGCGAAGCGGAGGAACTCGTCACCCTCGCGCGCGGCCGCGGCCTCTTCCTCATGGAGGCCATGTGGATGTACTGCAACCCGCTGATCCGGCGCATCGCGGAGCTGGTCCGCGACGGGGCGGTCGGCGAGGTCCGCACGGTCCAGGCCGACTTCGGGCTCGCGGGCCCGTTCGACGCCGCCCACCGGCTGCGGGACCCGGCGGTCGGCGGCGGGGCGCTGCTGGACCTGGGGGTGTACCCGGTGTCGTTCGCGCACCTGCTGCTCGGCGAGCCGTCCGCGGTCCACGCGCACGCGCGGATCTCGCCGGAGGGCGTCGACCTGAACACGGGGATGCTGCTCGGCTGGGACTCGGGCGCCTCCGCGCTGCTGTCCTGCTCGCTGGAGGCGGACACGCCGCTGACGGCCTCGGTGACGGGCACGGCGGGCCGCATCGACGTCCCGCGCGGCTTCTTCTTCCCCGAGCGGTTCACCCTGCACCGCGCCGGCCGGGAGCCGGAGGAGTTCGTGTCGGCGGACGACCCGCACTCCCTCCGGCACGAGGCCGCCGAGGTGATGCGCTGCCTTCGGGCGGGCGCGACGGAGTCCCCGCTCGTCCCCCTGGACGGTTCGCTCGCGGTGATGCGGACGCTCGACGCGGTACGGGACCGCGTCGGCGTCCGCTATCCGCAGGAGGTCACGCGGGCTTGAGGCCCGGGTCGCCCGCCTCCGTGACGAAGGAGCCGGCGGTGGTGACGGGGGCGCCCGGCCGGGTCACGTACGGCACCGTACGGAAGTCGGCGCGGGCGCTCTCCTCGCCGAGGGCGACCGTCACGTAGCCGCGCCGCCCGTTGAAGAACCTCAGGTGCGGGTTGGCCCGCATGAGCTTGTCGTAGTTCGAGGGCCGGTCGGCGCCGTCCTTGCCGCTGGTGATCGAGGTGGCGACGATCTCGGTGCCGACGGTCCGGGAGGCCGGGTCGCGGAAGTCGGCCTTGATGTCGAGGCCGTAGCCGACGTGGACGTCACCGGTGAGCACCATCAGGTTCTCGACGCCGGCGGCCCGGGCCCCCGCGAGGATCCGCTGCCGGGAGGCCGGGTAGCCGTCCCAGGAGTCCATCGAGAGCTTGAAGTCGGCGGTGGCGCGGTCACGGCGCTCGGAGAGGACGACCTGCTGCGGCAGCACGTTCCAGCGGGCCCGGGAGCCGCGCCAGCCGTCGAGCAGCCAGCGCTCCTGGGCCGCCCCCGTCAGGGTCCGCGCCGGGTCCTCCGACTCCGGCCCCGGGACCTGCCAGCCGTCCCCGTACGCCTGGTCGGAGCGGTACTGGCGGGTGTCGAGGATGTCGAACTGGGCGAGCCGCCCGAAGCGCAGCCGCCGGTACAGCCGCATGTCCGGGCCCTCGGGCCGCTGGGGGCGGCGCAGCGGCTGGTGCTCCCAGTAGGCCCGGTAGGCGGCGGCGCGGCGGAGCAGGAACTCCTCCGGCGGGACGTCGTTCTCGGGGGTGTCGCCCGCGTAGTTGTTCTCGGTCTCGTGGTCGTCCCAGGTGACGACGAAGGGGTGGGCGGCGTGCGCGGCGCGCAGGTCGGGGTCGGACTTGTAGAGCGCGTAGCGGAGCCGGTAGTCCTCCAGGGTGAGGGTCTCGCGGTCGAACAGGTCGGGCAGGCGGCGGTCGGTGTAGGCGCGGGCGCCGCCGGTGGCGTTCACGGCGTACTCGTACAGGTAGTCGCCGAGGTGGAAGACGATGTCGACGTCCTCCTCCGCGAGGTGGCCGTAGGCCGTGAAGTAGCCGTCGTGGTAGGCCTGGCAGGAGACGGCGGCGAGCTTCAGCTCGCTGTTCCGCGCACCGGGGGCGGGGGCCGTACGGGTCCGCCCCACCGGGCTGGTCCAGTCGCCGACGCGGAAGCGGTAGAAGAAGACACGGCCGGGGTCGAGGTGGTCGACCTCGACGTGCACGGTGTGCCGGAACTCGGGGTGGGCGGTGGCCCGCCCGCGCCGGACGATCCGGGTGAACCGCTCGTCGTGGGCGAGCTCCCAGCGCACGGAGACCCGCTCGGCGGGCAGTCCGCCCCCGGGCTCGAAGGGCCGGGGCGCGAGCCGGGTCCAGAGGAGCACGGAGCCGGGCAGCGGGTCGCCCGAGGCGATGCCCAGGGTGAACGGGTCCTCCGTGACACGCCGGGCGTCGAGCTCGGCGGCGGCCGCGGCGCCGGCCGCGGGCAGCTGGGTGGCGAAGGCGAGCGCGGCGGCGGCGCCGGTGACGGTCAGGAACCGCCGGCGTCCCAAGTGGCGTGCCGCGGCGCGGAGTTCCTCGGAGTGTTCGAGCGTGTGACGCATGTGCCCCTCCCCAGACGGATGCTGTTCTGCCGTCATTCGAGGGGGAGGGAACGACCTCTCATTGTCGAGTACAGAACATCCACGTGTCGGACGGATGAGTTCATGGGGCATGCGTCTCGCGTACGCTGCGCGCCCATGAGCATCGCAGTGGTGACGGGAGCCGGTTCGGGCATCGGCCGGAGCGTGGCACTGGCCCTCGCGGCGGCCGGCTGGTCGGTGGCCCTCGCGGGCCGCAGGGCCGAGGCCCTGGAAGAGACGGCGGCGGCCCTCCCTTCCGGCGACTTCCTGTGCGTCCCGACGGACGTCACCTCCGAGGAGGCGGTGGCCGCCCTCTTCACCTCGGTACGGGACCACTACGGCCGCGTCGACCTGCTCTTCAACAACGCCGGTACGTTCGCGGGCGGCGGCACGCCGGTCGAGGACCTCGCCCCCGAGACCTGGCGCGCGGTCGTGGACGTGAACCTGACGGGCGCGTTCCTCTGCGCCCAGGCCGCCTTCCGCACGATGAAGGACCAGTCGCCGCAGGGCGGCCGGATCATCAACAACGGCTCGATCTCGGCACACGTGCCGCGCCCGCACTCGATCGCGTACACGGCGACGAAGCACGCGATGACGGGCCTGACGAAGTCCCTGTCGCTCGACGGACGCCCCTACCGCATCGCCTGCGGCCAGCTCGACATCGGCAACGCGGCGACGGAGATGACGGCCCGCATGCAGACCGGCATCCTGCAGGCCAACGGCGAACTGGCGGCGGAGCCGGTGATGGACGCGGCGGACGTGGCGGCGACGGTGGTGCACATGGCGGCGCTGCCGCTGGAGGCGAACGTGCAGTTCGCGACCGTGATGGCGACGGCGATGCCGTACATCGGCCGGGGATGAGGCCAGGGGTGAGGCCGGGGGTGAGGCCGGTGATGAGGCCGGGGGCGGGAACCACCCCCGGCCGGACGGTCAGGCCTGCCCGGTCTCGAACCGCGACACCTTCCCGCCCTCGACGCTGAAGTCCCACTTGGTGCGCATCTCGCCCCAGGTGTCGTTGCGGTAGGCGGCGACGAGGGATCGCCCGTCGTCGGCCTCGCTCTCCACGTCCATGTGCCCGCGCGAGGCGAACACCTCCTTGTCGAGCCACTGCCGCACATCACGGTCGGACCCGTCGTCGGACATGGTCGCACCGGGCGCGAGGACCTCGAAGAGACCGGGCTCGTCGTTGGCGTTGAGGGCCGTGACGAACGCACGCACGACCGGATCACTGAGCTGCTTCACGGGAATGGTCACCCCTCACCCGTACACCCGAGGGGCCCTTCCCCCGCCGTGCCCCGGCCGTGAGGTCCCTCCGACAGCCGGTCCGGAGCGCTCAGGACCAGTCGCAGGCCTTGCCGTCGCCGTCGCGGTCGAGGCCCGAGCGGTAGCCGGGCTGGCCGGCGTAGATCGGGGCCTTGCCCGCGGCGCGGACGGCGTCGCAGTTCTTGTAGTAGGCGGCCCCGCCGCCTCCCGAACCGCCGGAGCCGGAGCCGGAGCCGGAGCCGGATCCTGAGCCTGAGCCTGAGCCTGAGCCTGAGCCGCCCGAGTTCGAGCCGGAGCCGTGGCGGTCCGGGTCCGGGTCCGGGTCGGGGTCCGGGTGCAGTCGGGCGTGGTCCTCGCCGGGGCAGGAGACGCCGGGGCGCGTCAGGGAGAGCCGTACGGACATGGACGAGGGCCGTTCGATGTCCTCGCCCGCCTCCGGGTCCTGGAAGCAGATCCGCCAGTCGTCGTGACGGGCCGCCAGGTCGACGTCCGTGTACGCACTGGCGCCCCGGATCTCGGTGAGGCCCGCCTTCCGGAGCACCGCGGAACCGGCGGCGAAGGTCTTTCCGACGACGTCCGGCACCTCGGGGAAGACCACGGCCGCACCGTCCCGCGCCGGGCACGGGCTGCTCTTCTCGACCACGGCGAACTCGATCCCGGCCCGCCGCCCCTCCTCGGTCGTGGCGGTCGCCCCGGCGGCCGGCTCCTGGAAGCACACCTTCCAGTTGCCGTCGACGAGCTGCGTCCTGTCGTCCTCGGTGGCGTCGTGCGAACGCGCCCGGAACCCGGCCTCGTACGCCGCCCTCGACGCCGTCTCCAGGTTCTGCCCGGTGTAGTCGGCGACCACCCGTCGCACCAGGGGCGTCGGCGTGGGGGTGGGCGGGGTGTACGGGGTGAAGGACGGAACCGCGCGGGGCTTCGGCCCGGCACCGGCCGCCGCCGGCGTGTCCGCCGGCGGGCCGCTGGTGCCCAGGGCCACGAACCAGACGCAGGACAGCACGCTCGCCAGCACCTTCCGCCCCGGCGACCAACGGCTGCGCCAGGCCAGGAAGACACCCAAGGGCGGCATCAGGACCAGACAGAAGACGACGGCCCCGGGGCGGCGCCACCACGGCTCCTCCCGAACGGACTCCCTGCCCGGCGACACGCCCACCCGACCCTGCCCCTCCCTGACGACGACTCGGCGCCACACAGGGTATGACCTGCACGTTCGCCGTCCGCGCCCAGGGGGGTGGGCGATCGCGTTCAGGCGGTGAACCCCGGGACGACCAGACCGCACTCGTACGCGATCACGACCGCATGGGTCCGGTTCTGCGCGCCGAGCTTGGCCAGCACGTTCCCGACATGGGTCTTCACCGTCTCCTGGCTCACCGTGAGCGACTCCGCGATCTCGGGGTTGGACAGGCCGGTCGCCATCAGCCTCAGCACCTCCTCCTCCCGCCCCGTCAGCTCCGCCCCCGGCAGTGCCCGGGCCGCCTCCAGCGGGCGGGCGGCGACCATCCGGCGCAGGGCCGCCGGAAAGAGGATCGCCTCCCCCGCCGCCACCACCCGCACCGCCTCGGCGATCTGCCGGACCGGCAGCCGCTTGAGCACGAACCCGCCGGCGCCGGCGCTGAGCGCGGCGGTGACGTAGTCGTCGTTCTCGAATGTGGTGATCACCACGACCTTCGGCGGTTCGGGCCCGGCGAGAAGCTGCCGGGTGGCCTCGATCCCGTTCCGGCGCGGCATCCGCACATCCATCAGGACCACGTCCGGACGCAGCCGCACGGCCTGCTCGACCGCCTCGACGCCGTCGGCGGCCTCCCCGACCACCGCGAGCCCCGGCTGGGCCGCGAGCAGGGTCCGCAGACCGGTGCGGGTCACCTCGTCGTCGTCCGCGATCAGCAGGGTGACGACGTCCTCGGTCATGCCGACCACCGTACGGGAAGCCGCACGGCCAGCCGCCAGTGCCGGGGCCCGTCCGGCCCGGCCTCGATCTCCCCGTGCAACAGCCGCACACGCTCGGCGAGACCCGGCAGCCCGTGCCCGGACCGCGGGGAACCACCCGGCAGCTCCCGCCCGGACCGCGGGGAACCACCCGGCAGCCCGCGCCCCGGCCCCGGCCCCGGAGAACCGTCCGGCAGCCCCTGTCCGGTCCCCGGTGAACCGCCCGGCCCCCCGGTCCGGTTGACCACCCCCAGCTCCAGGTACTCCGTCCCGACCGCCACCCGCACCTCGACGGGCCCGGCCGCTCCGTGCCGCATCGCGTTCGTCAGGCCCTCCTGGACGATCCGGTAGGCGGCCCGGGACAGCGTCCCGCGCACCCCGGCGAGGTCGCCCGACACGTCCGGCTCCACCACCGCGTCCGCGTGCCGCAACCGCTCGAACAGCTCGGGCAGATCGGCCAGCGTGCGGGCCGGGGCCGTCGGGGCCTCGCGTTCGCGCAGGACGCCGAGCACGTAGTCCAGGTCCTCCAGCGCCGCCCGCGTCGACTCCTCGATGCTGCGCAGGGCGGCCCGCGCCGCCACCGGGTCGGCGGAGAGCACCTCGCCCGCCACCGCCGCCTGGATCGTGGTGGTCGTCAGCGTGTGCCCGATCGAGTCGTGCAGCTCGTGGGCCAGCCGGTTACGTGCGGCGAGGTGCCGTTCCCGCTCGGCCGCCAGCGCGAGCCGCTCCGCCGCGGACGGCCCGAGCAGCCGGGGCGCCGACCACCGCATGGTCTTCGCCACCACCGCGCACACGACCGCCGCGAGCAGCAGGCAGACGAGGGCCAGGACCCAGCTCTGCCAGCCTCCCCGCACCCGTACGCTCCACCCGGAGAGGCTCAGCCCCAACTCGGCGTCGAGCCAGCCCCCGGGCAGGGTCAGGCCCACGAGGAGCAGCAGTCCGGCGGCCGCCGCCCCGGTCCAGCCGATCGCCACGTGCAGCAGCAGCCAGAGAGGGGTCCGCCAGCGGCGGCCGGGAGCCACGCGCAGGGCACCGGCGTCCGGCAACGGCGCTTTCAGCAGCAGCCGCGCGGACCGGATCAGCACCCGTCGCGTCGTGGGAGCCAGCCCGGCGAGCCCGATCAGTACGGCCCAGAGGAAGAGCACCACGGCGATCCGCACGCCCTCGGGGGCGGACCGCCACGCCGCCGCCGGAACGAGCGCGAGGAACAGCGCGGGGAGGCTCAGCGGGACGGCGCCGAAGGCGAACAGCGCACCCGAGTACGTGGAGCGGCGCAGCAGGGTCCGCATTCCCTTGATCATGATCGTCCAGTATGGACACACGGCCGGCCCGGGGCCTCCCCCGATCGGGGGAGCCCGGTCTCCCGCTTTCCCGCGATGTGCCCCGGAGCCCCCGGCATCGATGATCGTGCCCTGCCCGGCCGGTCACGACCGGGCATCGACACCCCACGATCTCCCAGGAGTCGACCGATGCGCGCTCAGAAACGGAACGGCCTCATCCACGGGCACGGCGGACGCCGCGGCAGGCTGGTGACCGCGGCGGCGCTCGCCCTGCTGACCGCGGGCGCCCTCACCACCGGCGCCCTCACCCCGCCCACGGCCTCCGCCGCCGCCCGCCCGGACACCGTCAGGGAGGGCCTGGAGGCGCTGGTGCGCGGCGGGCAGCCCGCCGCCCTCGCGAGCGTCACGGACCGCGCGGGCCGTCTCCGCACGTACACCGCGGGGGTGGGCGACCTGGCCACGGGCGCGAAGGTGCCCGTGGACGGCCAGGTACGCATCGGGAGCAACACCAAGACCTTCACCGCGGTGGTCGCGCTCCAACTGGTCGGCGAGGGGAGGATCAGCCTCGACGCCCCCGTCGACAGGTACCTTCCGGGCCTCGTGCGCGGGAAGGGCATCGACGGCCGCCGCATCACGGTCCGTCAGCTCCTCCAGCACACCAGCGGACTTCCCGAGTACGGGAACCACATCAGCGACGACGCCATCAGGGACCGGTACTACGACCCGCGCGACCTGGTCGACATCGCGCTGAAGTACCCGGCCGTGTTCGCCCCGGGCACGCGGTGGAGCTACAGCAACACGAACTACGTCGTGGCCGGCCTGATCATCCAGAAGGTCACCGGGCGCCCGCTCGCCGAGGAGATCGACCGCCGGGTCGTCGAGCCCCTCGCGCTCCGGCACACGTACTTCCCCGCCCCCGGCGACCGGACCGTCAGGGAACCCCACCCGAAGGGCTACCGCGTGACGGCGGCGGGCGAGCCGCTGCGCGAGTACACGGAGATCGACCCGTCGGCGGCCTGGGCGGCGGGCCAGATGATCTCCACGAACTCCGACCTCAACCGCTTCTTCACCGCGCTCCTGGGCGGGCGGCTCCTGCCCCCGGCCCAGCTCGCCCAGATGCGCACGACCGTTCCGGTGGCGGACACCGGCGCCCACTACGGCCTCGGCCTGATGAGCAGGCCGCTGTCGTGCGGTGGCGTGTACTGGGGTCACGGCGGCGACATCGTGGGGTACGAGACACGGGGCGGCGTCACGGACGACGGCCGCGCCGCGAACATCGCGGTGACGACCGTCCCCGATGCGATCGAGGACACGCGGCGAGTCGAGGCCGTCGTGGACACGGCGCTCTGCCGGAGCTGACCGGGCCGGTCCGGGCAGAGGGCCGTCGTGGACACGGCCCCCTGCCGCGGCTGAGCGGTCAGTCCAGGCAGAACTCGTTGCCCTCGGGGTCGGTCATCACGATGTGGCCGGCGCTCATCGGCGGGGCGGGCTCGAAGCGGCGCACCCGCTTCGCCCCCAGCCCGACGAGCCGGTCGCACTCGGCCTCCAGGGCGGCCATCCGCTCCTCCCCCTGGAGCCCGGGGGCGGCGCGGACGTCGAGGTGGACGCGGTTCTTGGCGACCTTGTCCTCGGGGACCTGCTGGAAGAACACGCGGGGGCCCTCCCCCTCCGGGTCCTCGATGGCCGACCGGGAGTTGCGCTGGTCCTCCGGTACGCCGATCCGGGCGAGGAACTCGTCCCAGGCGTCCAGCGGATCGGTCCCCTCGGGCACCTCCACCCCGGGCGGCCCCGGGTGGACGTACTTCAGCGCGTCACGCCAGAAGGAGGAGAGCGCCCGCGGATCGTGGGCGTCGAAGGTGACCTGGAAACGTCGGCTCATCCGGGCTGCTCCGTTCGTAGCGGTTCGCGAGGCGACGGTACCGAAGCGAGGGGCGTCGCGCCCGGCGAAGTCACACTCCCAGCTCGCCGTCCGAATTGCGCCAGCGGTCCGGCCCCGCCGCGCGCGACGCTGGCGCCATGACCACCTACTCCCCCCGCCCGATCTCCCCCGCCGCCCTCGACCGGCTGCGCGTCACCGACGACGCCGGCCGCGCCTGCGTGGCCCACACCGCCGCCGAGGGCGGCGATCCCCTGCGCTGCTGCCTGCGGGCGTCGGCGCCCGGCGAGCGGATCGCCCTCGTCTCGTACGCGCCGCTGCGCCGCTGGGCCGCGGAGACCGGTGCCGAGCCCGGCGCGTACGACGAGCAGGGCCCGGTCTTCATCCACGCCGCCGACTGCGGCGGCCCCGCGCCCTCGGAGGAGTACCCCTTCTCCCGCGCGGGAGCGCTCCGCACGCTCCGCCGCTACGACGCGGCCGGCCGGATCGTCGGCGGCCGCCTCCTGGAACTCCCCGAGGCCCCCGGGACCGGCTTCGACGAGGCCCTCACCGAGGCCTTCGCGGACCCCTCCGTCGCCCTGGTCCACGTCCGTGCGGTCGAGTACGGCTGCTTCCACTTCGAGGTCCGGCGCCCCTGAGACGGACACGGAGAAGGGCCCCCGTCCAGGCGGATGCCTGGACGGGGGCCCTTCCCACACGGGCCGACAGACGAGTCGGGCTGTACGCCGGGTTCTGTGCCCCGGGACCTCGCGGTCGTCGGGGCGACGGCCATCCATCTAGGACCGGCGTTGCCGCCGGCCTCCTGCGGTCTACCCGCGGACTCGGGCGAGCAGCCCTCGAACATCCGCGCAGGGACACCGGGGTGTCCCCTCTTGACCTTGCTCCGAGTGGGGTTTACCTAGCCGCCTGAGTCACCTCAGGCGCTGGTGGTCTCTTACACCACCGTTTCACCCTTACCGAGGACCGAGGTCCCCGGCGGTCTGTTTTCTGTGGCACTGTCCCGCGGGTCACCCCGGGTGGCCGTTAGCCACCACCCTGCTCTGTGGAGCCCGGACGTTCCTCGGGAAGATCCGAGGATCTCCACGCGGCCGTCCGCCCGGCTCGTCTGCCGTGGCGACCATGCTACCTGGCGGGGCGGACACCGCTTGACCTTGCCGCAGCGTCAGGGTTTCTACTGGGCGCATGCGTATCGGCGAGATCGCCGCGCTCGTCGGGGTCACCCCCCGGGCCGTGCGGCACTACCACCAGTCCGGGCTGCTGCCCGAGCCCGAGCGGCGGGCCAACGGATACCGGGAGTACGGGGTCCGGGACGCCGTCCTGCTCGCCCGGATCCGGCGGCTGACCGAACTGGGCCTCGGTCTCGACGAGGTGCGGGACGTGCTCGCGGACGACGAGGGGCGGGGGCTCGTGGACGTCCTGGAGGAGCTGGCGGACGACCTGGCCCGGCAGGAGGCGGTGATCCGGGAGCGCCGGGAGCGCCTGGCCCCCCTCCTCGCCGAGGCCCGCGCCGGGCGCCTGCCCGCCGAGGGACCCGTCTCGCCCGAGCTCGCGGCGCTGCTCGCGGGTGTCGGCGAGCTTCCCGGGTCGCCGATGGCGGCGAAGGACCGGGAGATCCTGACCCTGCTCGACGCCGTCGCCCCCGAGGCCGAGCGGGCCCGGCTGATGGAGCTGATGCACGACGTGGCCGGCAGCGCGCGGGAGGTGTACGGGCTCTTCGACGCCCTCGCCGACGCGGCGCCGGACGATCCCCGGGTGGACGGGGCCGCCCGTGCCCTGGCCGCCGTCCTGCCGGACGGGATCGCGGTGGAGCTGCCTCCGGCGGGCGCCGGGGGTCTCGCCGACACCTTCTTCGCGGACCTCGCCCCGGCCCAGTCGGCGGCGGTGCGGCGGGCGGTGGAGCTGGTGGCGGCACGACGGGGCGAGGACGGGACGGGACGAGGGGAAGCGGACCGATGACGGACACCACCCGCCGGCCGCGCGGTCGCGTGCTGCGGTTCCTGCGCGCGGTCGCGTACGCCGTGCTGCCCGCCGAGCTCGTGCTCGCCGTCTGCCTGGTCGCCGGGGTGCGGATACCCGTGGCCGTGCTCCTCGTCGGCGAGCTGCTCGTACTGGGGCTCCTCGTCACCGAGGCCACGGTCTTCCTCCGGCTCCTCCGGAGCGGGCTGTCCGCCCGGGCCGCCCTGGCGGAGCTGGTGCCCGAGGCCGTGCTGCGGCTGGTCGGGCACGAGCTGCGGCTCATGGCGGGGCTCGGACGGTGGGTCGCGCGCCGGCCGCACGGGGTGGCGGGCGCGGACGGCGTGTTCCCGCACGCCCGGGACCAGGCGGCCCTCATGTACGGCTTCGCGTTCGTGTGCGTGGTGGAGACGGTCGGCATGTCGTACCTGCTCGCCGACTGGCCCCTGGTCCACGCGGTCGTCCTCGTCCTGGACGTCTACACCGTGCTGTTCGTCCTCGGGCTGCACGCCGCCTCCGTGACCCGTCCGCACACGCTCGCCGGAGGCTTCCTCCGGGTCCGGCAGGCCGCGCACGTCGACGTCCGCGTCCCGCTCGACCGGATCGCGGGCGTCCGCCGCGAGTCGCTCTTCTCCCACGAGAAGCGCGACGGCGAGCTGAACCTCGCCGTCGGCTCCCAGACCTCCGTCACGATCGAGCTGACCGAGCCGGTCGACGCGCCCCGGCTGCTGGGCGCACCCCGCCCCGTACGGCTGATCCGGCTGCACGCCGACGACCCGCGGGCGCTCGTGAACGAGGTCACGCGGGCGCGAACAGCACCTTCGCCGTCCCCGGGTCCGCTTCCGACAGCCTGACCCGCAGCCACTCCCCCAGCGGCAGCTTCGCCTCCCCGCCCTCGATCCGGGCGACGACCGCCGGGTCGTCGAGGTGGACGGTGCCGACGGCCGGTTCGCGCTCCTTCACGTCGATGACGTACGCGTCGAAGATCTCGCCGACCCGTTCCCGCAGGAGCGCCGCCTCGACGATGTCGACGCTCTCGCGTTCGACGGTGCTGGCGCGGCGGGCGCCGCCGGCCATCTCGTCGGGGAGGGCGGGCAGCGCGGCCCGTACCCACTCGGGCGGCTCGTCCCCGGCGACGGCCGCCACGCACAGCTCGCCCGCGTACCGGTCGACGAGGCGGCGCAGCGGCGCGGTGCAGTGTGTGTACTCGTCGGCGACGGCGGCGTGGACGGCCGGGCTGGGGATGTGGCCGTCGGTGAAGACGGTGTATCCGGCGCCGCGCAGCAGGGTGGTGCACTCCTGGAGGAAGGCGGCGTGACGCGGGTCGGCGGGGTCGGCGGAGCGGACGACGTCCGCGTACGAGACGTGGTGCGGCCAGTCGACGCCGAGGGCGTGGGCGGAGCGGCGCAGCCGGGCGACGGCGCCGTCGGGGGCGGTGGGGAGGGTCCGGAGGATGCCGGTGCCGGCGGCGGTCATGAGGTCGGCGGCGGCCATGCCGGTGAGCAGGGAGATCTGGGCGTTCCAGGCGTCGGCGGGGAGCGGGGCACGGTAGGCGAGCGCGTAGGTGTGGTCGGTCTCGACGATCTCCTGCTCGGGGACGTTGAGGGAGATCCCGCCGCGTTCGGTCTCGAGGGCCTCGCGGAGCCGGCCGATGTCGCGGAGGAGGGCCAGCGGCTCCTCGGCGGTCCCGTCGTCGATCTCCCGCTGCACGCCCGCGTAGTCGAGTCGGGCGCGGCTGCGGACGAGGGCACGGCGGACGTCGGTGGCGACCCTGCGCCCCTCGGCGTCGAGGTCGATGCGCCAGAGCAGCGCCGGGCGGGGTTCGCCGGGGAGGAGGCTGGCGGCGCCCTCGGAGAGGACGGGCGGGTGGAGGGGGACCCTGCCGTCGGGGAAGTAGAGGGTGAGGACGCGCCGGTGGGCCTCGGCGTCGATCGCGCCGCCGGGGGTGACGAAGGCGGCGACGTCGGCGATGGCGTAGTGGACGCGGTAGCCGCCGTCGGCCCGCCGGGCCAGGTGCATGGCCTGGTCGAGGTCGGTGGAGCCGGGCGGGTCGATCGTGAAGAACGGCAGGTCCGTGGCGTCGTACGGGGGAAGGCGGGGCGCCTTCGCGGCGGCTTCGGCCTCGGCGAGGACGGCGGGCGGGAAGCCCTCGGGGATCGCGAGCTCGGTACGGAGTGCGCGCAGGGCGGCCCGCAGCGGAGCCTCGGCTGCGCCGGTCACGTGGATGTGGCGGCGGGGCATGGACCGAGCGTAGGGCGCGGGGTGGGGGGCGGCACGTCGAGTGGTCGCGGGCACGGGCGCGTCCCGGCACCTCGTACGCTGGACGGCCGGGGCCGCACCCCCATCCCCGTACGGACGAAGGAGAACCACCGTGCTCGTGCTGTTGCCGCCCTCCGAAGGCAAGGCCTCCTCGGGGCGCGGGGCGCCGCTGAAGCCGGAGTCGCTGTCCCTGCCGGGGCTCGCGGAGGCGCGGGCGGCGGTCCTGGACGAGCTCGTCGAGCTGTGCGCCGCCGACGAGGACAAGGCCCGCGAGGTGCTCGGTCTCAGTGAGGGGCTGCGCGGCGAGGTCACGAAGAACACCGGTCTGCGGACGGCGGGCGCGCGTCCGGCCGGGGAGATCTACACGGGCGTGCTGTACGACGCGCTGGGCCTGGCGACGCTCGACGCGGCGGCCCGCAAGCGGGCGGGGAGCTCGCTGCTGGTGTTCTCGGGGCTGTGGGGCGCGGTGCGGGTGACGGACCGGATCCCGTCCTACCGCTGCTCGATGGGCGTGAAGCTGCCGGGGCTCGGGGCGCTGGGGGCGCACTGGCGGGGCGCGATGGCCTCGGTGATGCCGGAGGCGGCCGGGGACGGTCTGGTCCTGGACCTGCGCTCGTCGGCCTACGCCTCGGCATGGAAGCCGAAGGGGGAGCTCGCGGCCCGGACGGCGACGGTGCGGGTGCTGCACGCGCCGACCCGGAAGGTGGTCAGCCACTTCAACAAGGCGACGAAGGGCCGGATCGTGCGGAGCCTCCTGGAGGCGGGCGCGGAGCCGGGTTCGCCGGTGGAGCTGGCGGAGGCGCTGCGGGATCTGCGGTACGTGGTGGAGGAGACCGGGAAGGCGGGCGCGCTGGACGTGCTCGTGGACGAGATCCACTAGCTCTCGTTGCACCCTCCGCAACGATCGTTGCGGGTGACGCTCGCCCTGGGCAGGATGGCGCCCATGACGAGCGTGTTCGACCTTGCCCCGGACGGCCCCGCCGTCGTCCCCGTCGTCGTGATCGAGGACGCCGCCGACGCCGTGCCCCTGGCGCGGGCCCTGGTGGCCGGGGGGCTGCCGCTGATCGAGGTCACCCTGCGCACCCCGGCCGCACTCGACGCCGTCCGCGCGATCGCGGCCGAGGTCCCGGACGCCGTCGTCGGCGCCGGGACCGTCGTCTCGGCGGCCGAGGTCGCGGAGGCCGTGGGCGCCGGGGCGCGGTTCCTGGTCAGCCCGGGGTGGACCGCGCGGCTGCTCGGCGCGATGCGCGACTCGGGCGTGCCGTCCCTGCCGGGGGTCTCGACGGCCTCGGAGGTCGTGACCCTGCTCGAACAGGACGTCACGGACATGAAGTTCTTCCCGGCGGAGGCGGCGGGCGGCGTCCCGTACCTGAAGTCCCTCGCGGGCCCGCTGCCCCGGGCCCGCTTCTGCCCCACGGGCGGCGTCTCGCTCGCCTCCGCCCCCGCCTACCTGGCCCTCCCGAACGTCGGCTGCGTCGGCGGCACGTGGATGCTGCCGCCCGACGCGCTCGCGGCCCGCGACTGGGCACGGGTGGAGTCCCTCGCGCGGGGGGCGGCGAAGCTGGGAAGGCCCGTCAGCCGGTGAACCTCACGCCGAGGTGGTCGGTGACCGGGCGGTAGCCGAGGCGCCGGTAGAGGGCGTTGCTGGTGGGGTTGGCGAGGTCGGTGAAGAGCAGGACCTGCGCCACGCCCCCGTCGAGCGCGACCCGGCCGACCGCGTCGGTGACACCGGCCGCGTACCCCCGGCGGCGCTCGGCGGGCGGGGTGTGGACGAGGTGGACACGGGCCTGGCCCTCGATCGTGCGGGAGACCGCCGCCATCGAGACCGGGCGGCCGTCGGGCCCCTCCCACAGCAGGAGCCGCCCCTCGGAGATCCGCTCGGTGACGAAGCCGGTGTAGTCCTCGGCGGGCTCGTCCCCGATGGCCACGGCGAACTCCCTCGTCCAGGCCGCCACGAGCGGGACGTCGGCCTCGCCGGCGACCCGGGCGCGGCCCTCGGGGGCCGGGTCCGGCGGGACCGGCTCGCCGAGCCGGAAGAGCCGCATGCGGACGGCGGGCGCCCAGGGGCGGCCGGTGGCCTCCGCGTACGCCTCCACGGCCGCGGTCTCGCCGCGGACCTCCGCCGGCTCCTCGCCGCCGGGAAGTCCCACGCGGGCGAGCGCGCGGGCCGCCTCCTCCGGCACCGCCCCGAAGACGGGCACGCCGGACGGCGACACCGCGAGGACACCGGTGACCCGGCCGTCGGGCTCCGCCCACCAGCCGAGCGGTCCGGCCGTGTCCAGGAGCGTGAGCACGGCGGTGTTGCGCGCGGGGTCGGCGGCGAGATGCCCCGCGGCGGCGGCCCGGAAGGCGGCGGTGCTGTCGGTGAAGGACCACGTCATGCGGGCGATGGTGGTACGGGGACGGGGCCCGCGCCACCGCTTTGCGCGCTACAGGAGGTCCGGGGTCGCCGACCGGGGACCGCGGTGCTTCCGGAGGTACGCGGTTGCCGCCGTGTCCTCTCCGGAGGTCCGGGTTCGCCGACCGGGGACCGCGGTGCTTCCGGATGTTGCCGCCGTTTCCTCTACCGGAGGTGCGAGGTGTCGTTGAGGAGGCGTACGGAGGCGTTGCCGTCGGCGTAGTAGGCCACGGCCGAGATCGAGGCGGCGGACAGCTCCATCCGGAACAGCGACTCCGGCGGGGCGCCGAGCGCGAGCCGGACGAGGGTCTTGATCGGCGTGACGTGGGTGACGAGGAGGACCGTGCGGCCCGCGTACGCGGCGGTCAGCCGGTCCCGGGTCGCGGCGACGCGCCGGGCGACGGTCGCGAAGCTCTCGCCGCCGCCGGTGGGCGCGGCCTTCGGTGAGGCCAGCCAGGCGTCGAGGTCCTCGGGGTGCCGCTCGCGCACCTCGCCGAAGGTCAGCCCCTCCCAGGCACCGAAGTCGGTCTCGCGCAGGCCCTGCTCGACGCGGACGTCGAGGCCGAGGCGCGCGGCGACGGCGCCGGCGGTCTGGCGGCAGCGGGTCAGGGGCGAGCTGACGATCTCCTGGATGGTGCCGCGCGCGGCGAGCGCATCGGCGACGGCCTCGGCCTGCCGGAGCCCGGCCGCCGACAGCTCGGGGTCGCTCCCGCCGCTCCCGGAGAACCGCTTCTCGGGCGTGAGCGCGGTCTCACCGTGCCGAAGGAGCACGAAGGTGGCCGGCGCCCCCATGTCGGGCCCGGCCCAGCCCTGGCGGGGGGCGGAGCTCTGTGCGGGAGCGGGGGTCGCCCCGCCCGTCCCGGGGGGTGCGGTCGGCGGGACGGGCACCTGGACGCGCGCCGCGTGGCCCGTCGGGGCCAGGAGGCCCGCCTCGGCCTCGAAGTCGCCGGAGGCCGTGACGGCCTCCTCGGCGGCGAAGAGGCCATCGTCCGGTCCGGCGTCCTGGGCCGCCGGGCGCGACACGGCGGTCGGATGCGCCACGGCGCCCGGCCAGGCGCCCGAGCCCGTCGGGGAGCCGATCGGGGTCCCGGCCCGTGTCCCGGCGGCCGGGTCCGTCGCCGTGCCCGTACCGCCCGTGGATGCCGTCGACGCGGAAGCGGTCAGCGCCGCCCGGGCCCTCGCCGCGCCCGCTGTCGCGTCGCCCGGCGGCCCCGACGGGGGCGGGGTCGCGGCGTTGCGGGCGGCCGAGGCGTCCAGGGCGGCCGTGGAGCCGGACGGCTCCCACTGGCGGCCCCGCTTGCCCGCGTCCATCGCCTCGTTCGCGAGCCGGTCCGCGTGCTTGTTCCGCTCGCGCGGGATCCACTCGTAGCGGACCCGGCCGGGCGGGAAGACCCGTCCCGCCTCGGCCGCGAGCGGCTTCATGTCGGGGTGCTTGATCTTCCAGCGGCCGGACATCTGCTCGACGACCAGCTTGGAGTCCATGCGGACGTGGACGGTGGCGTCCGGGAAGAGCTCCCGGGCCGCCTTCAGGCCCGCCACCAGACCCTTGTACTCGGCGACGTTGTTCGTGGCGACGCCGATGTACTCGGCGGCCTCCGCGAGGGTCTCCCCCGTCGCCGGGTCGAGGACGACCGCGCCGTAGCCCGCGGGCCCCGGGTTTCCCCGGGAGCCGCCGTCCGCCTCGACCACGACCTCGCGCATTACAGGCCGGACTCCGCGGTGCGGACGAGGATCCGGCTGCAGTTCTCGCAGCGGACGACCTTGTCGGGCGCGGCGGCGCGGATCTCGTTCACCTCGGTGACGTCGAGCTCCAGGCGGCAGCCCTCGCAGCGGCGCTGGTGCAGCCGGGCCGCGCCGATGCCGCCCTGCTTCTCGCGCAGACGGTCGTACAGCTTGAGCAGGTCGTCCGGGACGGAGCCCGCGACGAGCTCGCGCTCCTTGGTGACGGAGCCGGCCTCGGCGTCCAGCTCGGCCTGGGCGGCGTCGCGGCGGGTGGTGGCGTCGTCGGTCTTGGCCTGCACGGCGGAGACCCGCTCGGTCAGCTCGGCGAGGCGCTCCTGGACGGACTCGCGGCGCTCCATGACCTCCAGGACGATCTCCTCCAGGTCGCCCTGGCGCTTGGCGAGGGAGACGATCTCGCGCTGGAGGTTCTCCAGGTCCTTCGGGGAGGAGACGGCGCCGGAGTCGAGCCGCTGCTGGTCGCGCGCGGCGCGCTGGCGGACCTGGTCGACGTCCTGCTCGGCCTTGGTCTGCTCGCGGCCGCAGTCGCTCTCCTCGGTCTGCGCGGCGACGAGCAGGTCGCGCAGCTGGGTGAGGTCCTTGGTCAGCGCCTCGATCTCGGCGTGCTCGGGCAGCGAGCGGCGCTTGTGGGCGAGCTGCTGGAGGCGGACGTCCAGGGCCTGGACGTCGAGGAGGCGGATCTGGTCGGCGGGCGCGGCGTTCAGTTGGGGGCTCCAGGAGAGGTGTGGTGGGAGGACCAGGGGTCGGTGACCGTCTTCGAGACGTGGACGCGGAGGTCCCAGCCGTGGCGGTCGGAGATCGAGTCGAGCTGCGCGGCGGCCTGCTCGCACCAGGGCCATTCGGTGGCCCAGTGGGCGGCGTCGACCAGGCCCAGCGGTGAGTGCTGGGTGGCCTCGGAGACCGGGTGGTGGCGCAGGTCGGCGGTGAGGAAGGCGTCGACGCCCGCGGCCCGTACGGCGTCGAAGAGGCTGTCGCCGGAGCCGCCGCTGACGGCGACGCGGCGCAGGAGCATGCCGGGGTCGCCGGCGACGCGGATGCCCTGCGCGGTGGCGGGCAGCCGCTTGGCCGCGCGGGCGGCGAAGTCGGCGAGGGTCTCGGGGTGGTCGAGCTCGCAGATCCGGCCGAGGTTGTTCTCGGGGACGAGGGGTCCGGTGATCCGGAGGTCGAGCGCGCCGGCGAGGGCGTCGGAGACGCCGGGGTCGGCGGTGTCGGCGTTGGTGTGGGCGACGTGGAGGGCGATGTCGTGCTTGATGAGCGTGTGCACGACGCGGCCCTTGAAGTGGCCGGCCGCGACCGTCGTGGTCCCGCGCAGGTAGAGCGGGTGGTGGGTGACGATCAGGTCGGCGCCGAGGGCGATCGCCTCGTCGGCGATCGCCTGGACGGGGTCGACGGCGAAGAGGACGCGGCCGATCTCGGCGTCGGGGTCGCCGCAGACGGTGCCGACGGCGTCCCACGACTCGGCTCGCTCGGGCGGCCAGAGGGCGTCGAGCTCGGCGATGACTTCAGACAGACGGGGCACGAGGGAAAGGCTACCTGCCCACCGCGCCCCGCCGTCCGGGCCTGTGGATGACTCCGGGACCCCGGGCCACTTCTTCCCTGTGGATGACTCCGGGACCCCGGGCTACTTCTTCACGAGGTCGGCGCGCAGGTCGTCGAGGACGCTGTTCGCGGCCGTGACGCCGAGGCCGAGGTACCAGGTCTCGTCCGGGACGTCCTCCGCCCGGCCGGCCTTGACGGCCTTGAGGTTCTTCCAGAGCGGGTTGGCCTGGGCGCTGTCCTTCTTGGTGGCCTTGGCGTCGCCGTAGACGCCGGTGAAGATCCAGTCGGCGTCGGCCTCGTCGATCCTCTCGGGGCTGATCTCGGCCGCGAGCTCGTCGATCTGCTGGTTCTTCGGCCGGGGCAGGCCGGTGTCCTCCAGGATCGTGCCGATGAAGGAGGCCTTGGCGTAGAGGCGGATCTTGCCGGGGAGGTAGCGGACCATGGAGACGGTCGGCTTGTCGGGGCCGATGTCCGTGCCGAGCTGCTTCGCCTTGGTCTCGTAGGCGGCGAGCTTCGCCCTCGCCTCGGCGGTCCGGTCGAGCGCGGCGGCGTTGAGGAGGTAGTTCTCCTTCCAGGTGAAGCCCGGGCGGATGGAGAACACGGTCGGCGCGATCTTCGACAGCTCGTCGTACTTGTCGGCGGCGCGGAGCTGGCTGCCGAGGATGAGGTCGGGCTGGAGGTTGGCGATGGCCTCCAGGTTGAGGTTGTTGATGGTGCCGACGGACTTCGGGGTGCCGGCGTCCTTCGCGAGGTAGCCGGGGATGCCGTCGTCACCCTCGGAGGGGGCGTAGCCGACGGGCTTGACGCCGAGGGAGACGACGTTGTCGAGCTCGCCGACGTCGAGGACGACGACCCGCTTGGGGGCGGCCTTGAGCTCGGTCGTGCCGAGGGCGTGGGTGAGGGTGCGCGGGAACTGGCCGGGCTTCGCGTCGGTGCCCATGGCCGCGGTCTTGGCGGCGGCGTCGCCGAAGTCCTTGCCGCCGGTGGCGACGTCCTTCTTCTTGGCGGTGTCCTCCTTCTTCGCGGGGTCGGAGGACCCGTCGCCGCCTCCGCAGGCCGCGAGCGAGAGTGCGGCGGCGAGGGCGACGGCGGCGGCGGTGCCGCGGCGGCGGAGGGACATGAGAAGGCTCCTGTACGGGTCGTCCTGGCGGGGACGGGCGTGGATGCGGGCGCGACCGACCGGAGCCTCAAGCTCCGCTTAGGTTCGCCTTACCTTACTCACCATGGGTCACTCCAGCACAACCACCCCCGCACCCTCAGCAGAACCGCCGCAGGGCCACCCTTATGTGTGAAGTGACCCGGCTCGTGTTGTTCGGCTGGAAGTGCGAAAACTAGCTTCGTGGCCGGAGGTGACGAGTCGATGACAGCGTGTGCCATCGAGACCACGGCCGAGGACGACGACCGCGACCCCCGTGCGGCCCGGCCGGCGGGCTTCACGATCACGGCCAACGGCGCGTACGCGGCCAGGCTCGCGGGCGCCGGTGACGCCCTGTACGTGGAGAGGTGGACGCTCGACGGCCCGGAGCCGTACGCCGTCCCGCTCCCCCTCGGCCAGCCGGAGGAGCCGGGCGCCCAGCTGCTGCCCCTCGCCGACGGCCGGGTCCTCGTCGCCCGCCGCGTGGACGGACGGCGCCACACGTTCTCCCTGCTCTACCCCACCGGCCCGGCCACCGGCGAGCTCCAGCTCGGCTCGGTGGAGGCGCCCGGCTCCGAGCACCTGGTGCTGCTCCCGCCCTCGCCGGACGGCATCTGCGCGTACGCGATGTGCGTCGGCCCCGGCACGACGACGCTGTGGCTGGTCGCGGGCGGGGCCTTCGGCCCGGAGCGGGTGGCCGAGGTCCGGGGCCGCTGCACGGGCGGGGTGTGGCTCGACCGCACGGGCCGGATGCTCGCGCTCGACCGGCGCCTCGACGGCGGGCCGGTGAAGGCCGTCGCCGTCGATCTGGAGCGGGGCGGGGAGGTGACGCCGCTGCTCCAGATCACCGAGGGGAGCGACGACCGGCTGTTGCTCGCGGACCCGGACAGCGGGCTGCTCCTGATCCGCTCCGACGCGCCGTCCCCGGGGCACGACCGGCTCGGCTGGGGTGTGCTCGGGAGCCTGCTGCCCGTGCGGTTCCCGGAGTGCCTGCGGCTCGACGACGCGGCGGTGACGCCGTTCGCGGTGCAGCCGGGGCAGGTGCTGATGCCGGAGAGCTGCGCGGTGGCGCTGCGCATCGACGCGGCGGGCGGCAGCTGGGTGGGCGCCTGGCAGCCCGCGTCCCGCCGGATGGCCCAGCTGGCGGCGCCCCGGGGCTGGCTGGCCGGGGCGGGCCTGTGGACGGCCGGGGGCGAGCTGCGGCTGCCGTACGCGACGGCCGAAGTGCCCTGCGGGCTCGCGGGCCTGGAGGTGCCGCCGGAACCCGGGCCCGCCGAGCCCGTGGTGGTCGTCGAGGAGCCCCGGGTGTGCCGTCCGGTGCCTTTGCAGCAGGCTCCGCTGACGGACCGGAGGCCCGCTGGCTAGACTCACGGCCGCACAGCAAGAGCAAGACGTACGGGGTGAGTTCCAGCATGTCGGAAGCAAGCACGCAGGGTACGGAGTCGCACGGCTCCGGGAAGCATCGCGGTCAGGCGTCGCCGGCGGAGGACTCCACGTCCTCGCCGCACGGCCGGCACCGCCGCGAGGCAGACGCCCACGCGCAGTAGGAGAAGAGACGAGCAGGGCCCCGGGGTCTCCCCCGGGGCCCTGCTCCTTCCCCACCACCCCTGTGGCTCAGCCCTTCTTCAGACCCAGCACCTCCGTCGCGGCGAAGGTCTCGCCCGCCGGGCGGGACGCGTAGTGCGGGGTCAGGAGGGAGTCCAGCTCCTCGTACGTGAACGTCTCCTTGGCCGTGTCGAACTTGGCCGAGACCTTCGGCCGGTCCACCACCGCCACCATCCCGCCGTGCACGACGAGCAGCTGACCGTTGACCCCGGCCGCCGCCGGGGAGGCCAGATAGCCGACGAGCGGCGCCACGTGGTCAGGGGACAGCGGGTCGAGCTCCCCCTCCCCGGGCTCGCCGAAGCCGGCGAAGACGTCCTCGGTCATCCGGGTCCTGGCCCGCGGGCAGATCGCGTTGGCCGTCACGCCGTACCGGGCGAGCGCCAGCGCCGACGAGGTGGTCAGGCCCACGATGCCGCCCTTGGCCGCGGCGTAGTTGGGCTGGCCCGCCGAGCCCGCGAGGAACGCCTCGGACGAGGTGTTGACGATGCGGCCGTAGACGCCGGCCTCGCCCGCCTTGGCGCGGCCGCGCCAGTGCACCGCCGCGAAGTGGGTGGTGTTGAAGTGGCCCTTGAGGTGGACCCGTACGACCGAGTCCCACTCGTCCTCGCTCATCGAGAAGACCATCCGGTCGCGCAGGATGCCCGCGTTGTTGACGAGGACGTCCAGCTTTCCGAACTCGGCCACCGCCAGGTCGACCAGGGCCCGCGCCGTCTCGAAGTCGGAGACGTCGCCGAGGTGCGCGACCGCCCGGCCGCCCGCCGCGCGGATCTCCGCCGCGACCTCCTCGGCGGGCGCGGCGGAGGCCGCGCCCGAGCCGTCGCGGCCGGGCTGCCCGTAGTCGTTGACGACGACGGCGGCGCCGAGTCGGGCCAGTTCCAGGGCCTCGGCGCGGCCGAGACCGCGCCCGGCGCCGGTGACGACGGCGCTCAGGCCCTCCAGGGGGAGTGACATCTCGGGTGGGTCCTCTCAGATCTCGATGCAGGTACGGAGGGCCGCGCCGGTCCGCATCTGCTCCAGGGCCTCGTTGATGCCCGCCAGCGGCACCCGGTGGGTGATGAGCGACTCCAGGTCGATGCGGCCGGCCCGCCAGAGCGCGATGGCCCGCTCGTACGACCGGAGCACGTCCCCGCCGCCGTACATCGAGGGCAGGATGCGCTTCTCGTCGAAGAACAGCTCGAACATGTTGAGCTGGAGGTAGTCGTCGAGGGCGCCGGCGCCGACGACGCAGAGGGTGCCGCCGCGCCGGGTCGTCTCGTACGCGGTGCGGGCGGTGGCGGACTTGCCGACGACCTCGAAGACGTAGTCGAAGCCCTCGCCGCCGGTGATCCGCTGCCGGGCGTCGGCGAGCGCGTCCGGGGCGACCGCCTCGGTGGCGCCGAACTTCAGCGCGGCCTCGCGCCGGGACTCGACGGGGTCGACGGCGACGATCTGGGCGGCGCCCTGGAGCTTGGCGCCCTGGATGGCGGAGATGCCGACGCCTCCGCAGCCGATGACGGCGACGGACGAACCGGCCTCCACCTTGGCCGTGTTGATGGCGGCGCCGAGGCCGGTGGTGACGCCGCAGCCGATGAGGGCGGCGATGTCGAAGGGCACGTCGTCGGGGATCGGGACGGCGCAGCCGGCGTCCACGACGACCTCCTCGGTGAAGGTGCCGGTGCCGGCGAAGCCGAAGACGTCCCCGCCGGGGCGCTTGAAGTTGGGCGTGCCGGCGTTCATGAAGCCGGCCAGGCACAGCTGGGTCTGGCCGCGCCTGCAGGCCGGACAGCTGCCGCAGGCGGGCAGCCAGCAGAGCAGCACCCGCTGGCCCTGGCCGAGGCCGGTGACGCCGTCGCCGACGTCGAGGATCTCGCCGGCTCCCTCGTGGCCGGGGATGAAGGGGGCGGGCTGCGGGAGGACGCCGCTCATCGCGGAGACGTCGGAGTGGCAGAGGCCGGTGGCCCTCACCCGGATCCGCACCTTGCCCGGGCCGAAGCCCACCGCCTCGACGTCGTCGAGGACTTCGAGTTTGTCCTGGCCGATCTCGTGCAGTACGGCTGCGCGCATGGTGCGGCTCCCATCAGACGATCAGGCAGATCGAGGGTTCAGGCGATCAGGAGTGTTCGACGAGGGTGTCGGCGAGGACCGGGGCGTCGTCGCGCTCCACGGCCGTCACCGTCACCTGGACGCGGCCGTCCCCGGCCCACATCCGGATGCGCAGGGTCTCGCCGGGGAAGACGATCCCGGCGAAGCGGGTGCGGTAGGCGCGGACGCGGGTGACGTCCCCGCCGAGCACCGTGTCCACCACCGCCTTGAGGGTCATGCCGTACGAGCAGAGCCCGTGCAGGATCGGCCGGTCGAAGCCGGCGAGCTTGGCGAACTCGGGGTCGGCGTGGAGCGGGTTCCAGTCGCCGGAGAGCCGGTAGAGCAGGGCCTGTTCCTCGCGGACGGGCCGTTCGACGGTGGCGTCGGGCTCCCGGTCGGGGACCGTGAGGCGCTCGGAGGGGCCGCGGTCGCCGCCCCAGCCGCCCTCGCCCCGTACGAAGATCGAGGCGTCGCTGGTCCAGAGCGGGCCGTCCGCGTCGGCGGCCTCGGAGCGCAGGACGAGGACGGCGGCCTTGCCCTTGTCGTACACGGCGGCGACTCGGGAGGTGGAGACGGCCCGGCCGCTCGTGGGCAGGGGGCGGTGGAGGGTGATCGACTGGCCGCCGTGCAGGACGGCGGCGAGGTCGATGTCGATGCCGGGGGCCGAGAGTCCGCCGACGACGCCCATGCCGGCGCCCGCGACGGTGGCGAAGCTGGGCAGGACGTGGAGGCGGGACTCCAGGGTGTAGCGGAGCTCGTCGGGGTCGGTCGCGGGCGTTCCGGCGCCCAGGCCCAGGTGGTAGAGCTGGACGTCCTTGTGGTCCCAGGAGATCTCGGCGCTGCGGGGTTCCGCGGCGACGGCCTTTGCGGGGTCGATGGGCATCGGGCTGCTGCTCCTCGTGGCGGTGAAGACCTCGGCGCGGCCGTCCGCACCGTCGGCCGCACCGAGGCCGTGCGGGGACCGTCCCGTACGCGGCCGTTCTAGAACGCGTTCTAGGTCGGTGGACCCCATGTATAGCCGAGGCGGAAGGAGTTGTGAACCCTCCTGACGACATGTCAGAAACGGTTCGGGGCAAGGCACCCGGGACATTTGTCACGGCCAGGTCCGTACATCCACGCCTGCCGGGCGGGAGCCCCCGATCCGTAGCGTCGTCCCCATGAAGAACGAGACAGCGGTCGCCTTCACCGGAGTCACCCGGTCCTTCGGACCGGTCCGCGCCGTGGACGGCATCGACCTCACCATCCGGCGCGGCGAGACCGTCGCCCTGCTCGGCCGCAACGGCGCCGGCAAGTCCACCACCATCGGCCTCCTCCTCGGCCTCGACGAGCCCGACGGCGGCGAGGTGCGCCTCTTCGGCGACACCCCGGCGCGGGCCGTCGCGGCCGGCCGGACCGGCGCGATGCTCCAGGACGGCCGCCCCGTCCCCCGGGTGACCATCCGCGAGCTCGTCACCTTCGTCGCCCGCACCTACCCGAAGCCCCTGCCGGTCGCCGAGGCCCTCGCGCTCGCCGGCCTCACCGACCTCGCCGACCGCCGCGTCGACCGCCTCTCCGGCGGCCAGGTCCAGCGCGTCCGCTTCGCCGTCGCCCTCGCCGGCAACCCCGAACTGATCGTCCTCGACGAGCCCACCGCCGCCCTCGACGTCGAGGCCCGCGAGGTCTTCTGGGACTCGATGCGCGGCTACGCCCGGCGCGGCAACACCGTCCTGTTCTCCACCCACTACCTGGAGGAGGCCGACGCCCACGCCGACCGGATCGTCGTCATCGACTCCGGCCGCGTCCTCGCCGACGGCACCGCCGACGAGCTCAAGCGCGCGGCCGGCGGCAGCCTCGTCGCCTTCGACCTGGCCGGCGGCCCCAGCGAGGGCCTCGACCTGCTCCCCGGGGTGACCTCGGTCGAGATCCGCGGCGACCGCGCCCGGCTCCACACCGGCGACTCCGACGCGACCGTCCGCGCGCTCGCCGAACGGAACGCGATCCGGGGCCTCGAAGTCGCCCCCGTCTCCCTCAACGACGCCTTCCTCGCCCTCACCGCGCACGCCCCGGCCGCGCGCGCCCGCTCCCTGGAGACGACCCGATGATCACCGAGTACGTGCGCCTCGAAGTCCGCCGCACCCTGCGCGACACCGGCTTCGCCATCGGCACCATCGCCGTCCCGGTGATGATGTACCTCCTCTTCACCAACCTCGGCGGCCAGAACGAGGAGGAGTGGAAGACCGCCTCCATGGTCGGCATGGCGGCGTACGGCGCCCTCGGCGCGGCCCTGTCGATCGGCCCGGGCGTCGCCGAGGACAAGTCGTCCGGCTGGCTGCGGCAGTTGCGGATCACGCCGATGACCCCGCGCCAGGTCGTCACCGGACGCGCCCTCACCGGCTCGGTGGTGGTGCTCCCGGCCATCGTCGGGGTCCTCCTCGCCGGCGGCCTCGTCAACGGCGTCCACCTGGCGGCCTGGCAGTGGGCCCTGGTCGCCGTCACCCTCTGGCTCGGCTCGCTCCCGTTCACCCTCCTCGGCATCGGCAACGGCTACCGGCTCACCGCCCAGACGACCGGCGTCGTGAACATCGCCTGCAACCTGGGCCTCGCGGTCCTCGGCGGTCTGTGGTTCCCGGTGAGCCTCTTCCCCGGCTGGCTCCGCTCGCTCTCCGAGTACACCCCGACCAACCGCTTCGCCGAGCTCGGCGTCTCGGTCGCCGACGGGCACGCCCCCGGGGCGGCGGCGCTCGCGGTCGTCGCCGTCTGGGCGGCACTGTTCGGCGCGTACGCCACGGTCTCGTACCGTCGTTCGGCGAAGACGGCATAGGGAGAGGGACATGAGGATCCGGCAGCTGTGGGGAGCGCGGGCACGAGTGCGCCAGGACCGGGGGCCCAGCGGGCTGAGCCTCCTCCCCTGGCTCCTGATGGGCCTGGGGGCGCTCTCCCACCTCCTCGGCGGCCAGGCGCCCAACCCGTGGATCGGCGCGGCGGGCCTGCTCGCCTTCAACACGCTGTACATCGCGATCGTGTTCCGGGCCTTCGACCCGCGCCGCCGGGAATCGCGCCTGACCTGGGGACTCCTCACCTCTCTCGGGGTGCTCACCTTCGCCCTGGCCATCGGGTACGGCCGCGAGTGGCTGCTCCTCTTCCCGCTCCTGGGCCTCGGGGTCGGCGCGGTGGTCCGGCGCGGCCGGCTCCTGCCCGCGATCGCCTTCCCGCTGGTCCTCGGGGTCGGGGTGGTGACGTTCTGGCGGGACGGCTGGAACTCCATCGGGATCGTGTACGGCACGTTCATCTCGATCATGGTGACGGCGGCGATCCTCGCGCTCGACGAGACGGTCCGGCAGCTGCGGGAGACCCGGGAGGAACTGGCCAGGGCGGCCGTCGAGAAGGAGCGGCTGCGGTTCTCGCGGGACCTGCACGACCTGCTCGGCCACACTCTCTCGGTGATCGTCGTGAAGTCGGAGGTCGTACGGCGGCTCGCCCCGCGCGACCTGGACGCGGCGCTCGCGCAGGTCGCGGACATCGAGTCGGTGGGCCGTCAGGCGCTGACGGAGATCAGGGAGGCGGTGACCGGCTACCGCGAGGGCAGCCTCGCCACCGAGCTGGACCGGGCGCGCGACGCGCTCTCCACCGCCGGCATCGAACCGGTCGTACGCCGCTCGGGCCCGCTCCTGGAACCCCAGACGGAGGCCCTGCTGAGCTGGGTGGTGCGGGAGTCGGCGACCAACGCGGTACGGCACAGCGGCGCGTCCCGCTGCGAGATCGACCTCTCCGGCTCGGCCGACCGGGTCCGGCTCACCGTCACGGACAACGGCCGCGGCCCGGCGGACGGCACGCCGGGGAGCGGACTGCGCGGCCTGCGCGAGCGGGTCGCCGCGGCAGGCGGCACTCTTGACTCGGGACCGGCTCCGCGGGGCGGGTTCCGGGTCACCGCGGAACTCCCCGTGGAGGCCTCCGTACCGCTGGAGGGGGAGCCCACCGGATGATCAGACTTCTGCTCGCCGAGGACCAGGGCATGATGCGCGGGGCGTTGGCCCTGCTGCTCGGGATGGAGCACGACATCGAGGTCGTCGCCCAGGTCGGCCGGGGCGACGAGATCGTCGACGCGGCCCTGCTCTCCCGCCCCGACGTCGCCCTGCTCGACATCGAGCTGCCGGGGCGCTCGGGTCTGGACGCGGCGGCGGCCCTGCGGGACGAGGTGCCGGAGTGCCGGGTGCTGATCCTCACCACCTTCGGCCGCCCCGGCTACCTGCGCCGCGCGATGGAGGCGGGCGCGGCGGGCTTCCTCGTGAAGGACGGTCCCGTGGAGGACCTGGCCGAGGCGGTCCGGCAGGTGCTGAGGGGCGAGACGGTCATCGACCCGGCCCTCGCGGCGGCGGCCCTGAGCGCGGGCCCGAACCCGCTGACGGGGCGTGAGCGGGACGCCCTGGCGGCCTCGGTGGACGGCGCGACGATCGCGGACATCGCCGCCGCCCTGCACCTCTCGGAGTCCACGGTCCGCAACTACCTGTCGTCGGCGATCGGCAAGACGGGCACCCGGAACAGGATGGAGGCGGTACGGGCGGCGCGGCGGCAGGGGTGGTTGTAGGGGGTGTCTTGTCGATCACGCCGCGAGCCCGGCCTGATCGACAAGACACCTAGAACCTGGTGGTCCTCTTCGGGAGCCAGAGCAGCATCAGCAGGGCCGCGACGACGAGGACGGCCGTCGAGACGCGGAAGGCCGCCGCGTAGCCCGAGGTGAGGGCGGCCGGGGTCGCGGCCGGGCCGGTGACGGCGGTCGCGAGCGTGGTGAGGGTCGCGAGGCCGAGGGCGCCGCCCATCGTGCGCGAGGTGTTGACGAGGCCGGAGACGAGACCCGCGTCGCCGGGGGCGGCGCTGGACGTGGCGAGGGTGGCCAGCGGGGTGGTGGCCAGGCCGATGCCGCCCATCATCAGGATCCCGGGGCCGAGGATCGTCGTCAGGAAACTGCCGTCGGCGGTCATCGTGGACTGCCAGGCGAACCCGGCGGCCCCGATGAGCGCACCGGCCGCCGCGAGGTTCCGGGCGCCGACCGCCGGCATGAGGCGCGGGGCCATTTTGGAACCGAGGATGACGCTGAGGGAGCTGGGGACGAGTGCGAGGCCGGCCTGCAGCGGGGTGTAGCCGAGGACGCTCTGCGCGTACGTCGTCATGAAGAACCACATGCCGAACGAGCTCGAACCGCACAGCAGGATCCCGACGTTGGCCGCCGACACCGCGCGCGTACGGAACAGCTTCAGCGGCATCAGCGGGGCCGCCGTGCGGGCCTCGACGATCACGAACACCCCGAGCAGCGCCAGGCCGCCGAGGAGCGTCAGGAGGGTCGACGGGTCGCTCCAGCCGGCCTCCTCGGTCTGCACGATGCCGTACGCGAGGGTGGCGAGGCCCGCGGTGACGAGGACGGCGCCCGGCAGGTCGAGGCGGCGGCCGGTGGCGGTGCGGCTCTCGCGGAGCCAGAGCATCGCGCCCGCCAGGACGAGGACCCCGATGGGCACGTTGACGAGGAGGACCCAGCGCCAGGAGAGCAGGTCGACGAGGAGCCCGCCGACGAAGCCGCCCGCGGCGCCGCCGGCCGCGCCCACCGCCGTCCAGGTGGCGATGGCCCGGGTCCTGGCCGCTCCGGCCGTGACAGCTCCGGTGACCAGGGTCAGCGTGGCCGGGGAGAGGACGGCCGCGCCGAGGCCCTGGACCGCGCGGCCCGCGACGAGCTGCCAGCCCTCCTGAGCGAGGCCGCCCGCGACGGAGGCGGCGGTGAAGAGCCCGAGCCCGAGCAGGAACATCGCCTTGCGCCCGTAGAGGTCGGCGGCCCGCCCGCCGAGCAGCATGAACCCGGCGAAGGCGATCGCGTAGGCGCTGATCACCCACTGCAGTCCGACCGCCGAGAGCCCGAGGTCGGCCCGCATCGACGGCAGGGCCACGTTCACGACGGAGACGTCGAGGACGACGAGGAACTGCCCCGCACAGGCGGTCAGGACGACCGTCCAGGGACGGGTCGGGAGTCGGGTGGCGGAGGGCGCGGTCGTGGTGGCGGAGTCGGTCTGCGGCATGAGTGTGATGGTCGCAGACCGGGTCCGCCCCGTACATGGGGATTCCGTCCTAGGCCTTCCGTAGGAGCGTCACCACCGCCGCGCCGCCCAGGCCGATGTTGTGGGCGAGGCCGACCCGCGCCCCCGCCACCTGCCGGGGCCCCGCCTCGCCCCGCAGCTGCCAGACGAGTTCGGCGGCCTGGGCGAGGCCGGTCGCGCCGAGCGGGTGGCCCTTGGAGATGAGGCCGCCGGAGGGGTTCACGACCCAGCGCCCGCCGTACGTGGTGGCGCCGGACTGGACGAGTTTGCCTGAGGCGCCCTCCTCGCACATGCCGAGCGCCTCGTAGGTGAGCAGCTCGTTGATGGAGAAGCAGTCGTGGAGTTCGACGACGTCGACGTCCTCGATGCCGAGGCCGGAGCGCTCGTACGCGAGGCGGGCCGCGGCCCGGGACATGGGGCGGCCGACGGCGTCGATGCAGGAGCCGGAGGCGAAGGACTTCTCGGTGTCGGTGGTCATCGCCTGCCCGGCGATCTCCACCGCCCTCCCCCGCAGCCCGTGCTCGTCGACGAAGCGTTCGGACACGACGACGGCCGCGGCGGCGCCGTCGGAGGTGGGCGAGCACTGGAGTTTGGTGAGCGGCCGGTGGACGGTCTTCGCGGCGAGGATCTCGTCGACCGTGTAGACGTCCTGGAACTGGGCGTTCGGGTTGTTCGCCGAGTGCTGGTGGTTCTTGGCGCCGACGGCGGCGAGCTGCACCTCGGTCGTCCCGTACCGCTCCATGTGCTCGCGCGCGGCGTTGCCGAAGATCTGGGCGGTGGGCGGGGACATCTCGAAGCCGTGGGCGGCGGCCATGATGCCGTAGTGCCGGGCGACGGGTGAGGTCTTGAAGTCCCCGGCTCCCGAGCCGCCGCCGAGCGCGCCCCGGGCCATCTTCTCGAAGCCGAGGGCGAGGACGCAGTCGGCGATGCCGCCCTCGACGAACTGGCGGGCGGTCATGAGGGCGGTGGAGCCGGTCGCGCAGTTGTTGTTGAGGTTGTAGACGGGGATTCCGGTGAGCCCGAGCTCGTACACGGCGCGCTGGCCCGCGGTGGAGGCCTGGAAGCAGTAGCCGACGGCGGCCTGCTCCACGCGCGCGTAGGGGACGCCGGCGTCGGCGAGGGCGGCGGTGCCCGCCTCCTTCGCCATGTCCCAGTACTGCCAGTCCCGGGTCTCCGGCTTCTCGAACCTGGTCATCCCGACGCCGACGACGTACGCCTTGGTGGTCATCGCGTTTCTCCCTCAGTCCCTCGGAAGGCCGAGCAGGCGCTCGGCGACGACATTGAGCTGTACCTGGGTGGTGCCGCCCGCGATGGTGAGGCAGCGGGACATGAGCAGGCCGTGGACGGCCCGTTCGCCGGGGCCCTCGCGCACGGCGCCCTCGGGGCCGCGGAGTTCGAGGGTGAGTTCGGCGAGTCTCTGCTGGTGGAGGGTCTGGACGAGCTTGCGGACGCTGGCGCCCGCGCCGGGTTCCAGGCCGGACACCTGGAGGAGGGTGGTGCGCAGGCCGATGCACGCGAGCGCGTGGGCCTCGGCGAGCAGCGCCCCGATCCGTACGCGTACGGAGCTGTCGACCCGGTCGGCCTGGGCGATGACGGCTTCGAGGCCGGTGTCGAAGGCGACCTGGTCGGCCATGTGGACGCGTTCGTTGCCGAGGGTGTTGCGGGCGACCCGCCAGCCGTCGTTCACCTCGCCGACGACGGCGTCGGCGGGGAGGAGGGCGTCGTCGAACCAGACCTCGTTGAAGAGGGAGTCCCCGGTGATCTCCTTCAGCGGCCGGATTTCGATCCCGGGGGTGTTGCGCATGTCGACGAGGAAGTAGGTGAGCCCCTGGTGCTTGGGGGCGGTGGGGTCGGTGCGGGCGAGCAGGATGCCGTGGTGGGCCCACTGGGCGGCGCTCGTCCACACCTTCTGGCCGTTGATCCGCCAGCGCCCGTCCTCGGTGCGTTCGGCGCGGGTGCGCAGGGAGGCGAGGTCGGAGCCGGCCCCGGGTTCGGAGAAGAGCTGGCACCAGAGGCGTTCGCCGCGCAGGGTCGGGCCGAGGTGCTCGGCCTGCTGCTCCGGGGTGCCGTGGGCGAGGAGCGAGGGGACGACCCAGGTGGCGATGCCGAGTCCGGCGACGGTGATCCCGGCCTCGTCCAGCTCCCGCTGGACGGCGAGCTGCTGGAGCGGGCCGGCGCCGAGTCCGTACGGCTCCGGGAGGTGCGGGGCCGCGTAGCCGGTGGGGGCGAGGGCGCGCCGGGCGGCGGCCGGGTCGAGCCCGGCGGCGGGGGCGACGGCCTCGCGGGCCTCGCTGCGGTACGCGTCGGCCTCGGGCGGCAGGTCGAGCCGGAGGCCGCGCCGGACGCCGGCGGCGGCGTGCCGGAGGGCGGCGAGCCGGTGGTGGTCGCCGGTGCCGAGGAGCTGGCGGGCGACGAGGGCGCGGCGGAGCAGCAGGTGGGCGTCGTGCTCCCAGGTGAAGCCGGTGCCGCCGAGGATCTGGATGCAGTCCTTGGCGCAGGTGTACGCGGTGTCGAGGGCAGTGGCGGCGGCGAGCGCTGCGGTCAGGGAACGGGCCTCGTCCTGGCCGGCGCGGGCGGCGTCCCAGGTGAGGGCGCGGGCCTGTTCGAGGCGGACGAGCATGTCGGCGCAGAGGTGCTTGACGCCCTGGAACTGTCCGATGGGGCGGCCGAACTGCTCGCGGGTGCGGGCGTGTTCGGCGGCGGTGTCGACGGCGCGGGCGGCGGTGCCGCAGGCGTCGGCGGCGAAGAGGACGGCGGCGAGGTCGTGGACGAGGGCGGTGTCGAGGTCCAGGGCGCCTGCGGCGGGCACATGGGCGGCGCGGGCGGTGATCTCGGCGGTGGGCCGGGTCGGGTCGGCGCTGTCGTGGGGCCGGACGGCGAGGCTCTCGGTGGCGGCGGCGAGCCAGACGGAGCCCTCGGCGGTGGCGGCCCGGAGGAGCACCAGGTCGGCCTGGGCGCCGCCGAGGACGGGGGGCGCGGTGCCGTCGAGGAGGTAGCCGCTCGCGGTGCGGACGGCGGTGAGGGTGCCGGTGCCGCCGAGGGCGACGGCGCCGATCCGCTCCCCGCGGGCGAGCGCGCCCGCGGAGGCGTGGTGCCCGCACCGGTGGAGGAGCTCGGCGGCGAGCGCGGAGGGGAGGTAGGGGCCGGGCAGCAGGGCGCGGGCGGCCTCCTCCACGACGACGGCGAGGTCCCCGAGGTCACCGCCTCCGCCGCCGTGCTCCTCAGGGAGGTGCAGCCCGAGGAGGCCCTGTTCGGCGGCGGCGTCCCAGTAGGTGGGGCGGCCGGTGGCGGTGTCGGGGACGTCCAGGTGCTTGCGGACCTCCTCGGGAGGTACGGCGCGGGTGAGCCAGCCCCGGACGGATCGGGCGAGCTCCCGCTGTTCGTGCGTGATGGCGATGCCCATGGGGCGCAGACTAGAACACGTTCCATTCTGACGGAAGGTCAGAAACGTGATCGAAGAAAACCTGCATGACGCAGAGAAGGTGGGGTAGATTCATCTGCGTGAAGCAGATGATGCATCACGCAGGCGAATCTACCCCAGGGGGAACCATGCTCACCGTCGCCGTCACCGGAGCCACCGGAGCCCAGGGCGGAGCCACCGCCCGCGGCCTGCTCGCCGCGGGCCACCGGGTGCGCGCCCTCACCCGCCGACCCGACTCGCCCGCCGCCTCCGCCCTGCGCGCCCTCGGCGCCGAGGTGCGGTGCGCGGACTTCGACGACCGCTCCTCGCTCGACTCCGCCCTGGCGGGCGCCGACTCGCTGTTCGCCGTCACCGCCTTCGAGGCCGGGATCGAGGCCGAGGTCCGCCAGGGCAGGACCCTCGTCGACGCGGCGGCGGACGCCCGCGTCGGGCACGTCGTCCTCACCTCCGTCGCTCACGCCGACCGCGACACCGGCGTCCCGCACTACGAGAGCAAGCGACTGGTCGAGAACCACCTCCGCGCCTCCGGCACGCCGTGGACGGTGATCGGCCCGGCCGCCTTCATGGACAACTACACCGGCGGCTGGACCGCCGACGGCCTGCGCGAGGGCACCTTCGCCTGGCCGATGCCGGCCGACCGCCCGCTGACCCTGATCTCCTCGCGGGACATCGGCGCGTTCGCCGCGCTCGCCCTCGGGCGCCGCGAGGACTTCACCGGCCGTCGTGTCGACATCGCCTCCGACGAGCTCACCCCCGGCGAGATGACCACGATCCTCGCGGCCGCGATGGGCCGCCCGGTCACGTACCGGGAGGTTCCCCTGGACTACGTCCGCACCCGCTCCACGGACCTGGCCGCGATGTTCTCCTACTTCACGACGACCGGTCTCGACGTCGATGTCGCCGGGCTGCGCCGCGAGTTCCCCGAGGTCGGCTGGCACGGCTTCGCCGACTGGGCCCGGACGCGGGACTGGACGTCGATACTGACGCCACAGCCCGCGCCCGCCCGCCCGTAGCCCTGGAGACCCGCATGGAGCGCACACCGAAGCCGAAGCCCATCGGCTACCTGCTCAACCGCACCGACGAGGCCCTCACGCGTGTCATGGACGGCACGCTCGGGGAGTTCGGCCTCAGCCGCCTCGCCTGGCAGGTCCTCAACGTCGTCGCGGACGGCGAGGGGACGACCGACGCCGAGGTCCTGACGGTCCTCTCGGCGAACGCCGACGCCCCCGCCCTCATCGCCGCCGTCGAGACCACCCTCACCGGCGGCTGGACGTCCCGCCCGGCCCCGGACCGGCTCGCCCTGACGCCCGACGGCGCCCGCCGCCTGACCGAGGTCGGCGAGCAGGTCGCCGCGTTCCGCACCCGGTCCGTCGAGGGCATCAGCCCCGAGGAGTACGGCACGGCCGTCCGCGTCCTGGAGCGCATGATCGAGAACCTCGAAGGCCCCGGCGCCTGACGCGGGGGGAACTGTGGCAGCATCGAGGCGGGGAACGGACCACGCGGGGGGACATCGTGGGTGCAAGTCTGACGGCACTGCTGATCGCCGTGGTGGGCGTCGCCGGAACTCTGGGAGCGGCGCTGCTCACGCAGAACCGCGCGGACCGCACCAAACGCATGGAGCTCCAGGCCGCCGCAGACCAGCGGCGCGAGGAACGCGACCACGCCGAGCGGCTGCGACACGCGGAGCTGGAGCGGCAGCGGGCGAGCGAGAGCCTGGAGCGCCGGCGCGCCTGCTACATCACACTGAACACCGCCGCACGGCAGTTCGTGACGGCGATGACCAACCACATCCACGCGCTGCGGCGCGGCGAGGAGGCCACCGCCTCCCTGGAGCGCCTGGAGGAGTGCAGGGCGGCCTACCGCGACAGCTACGCGGAGGCCCAGATGATCGTCCCGAGCGCGGTGGCGCGTGCGTCCAGCGACGCGAAGGACCACATGAACGAGGCGTACGGCATGCTGCGGAAGTACACGGCGGACCCGGCCGTGTACGCGGCCGAACTGGCGGCACTGGGAACGGCGCTCCACGTGCAGGTCTGGCCGTACCTGGGGAGGCTGAAGGTGGCCATGCGGACCGACCTCGGCATCGCGGACGACTGATTGTCAGTGGCGCCTGCCACGATTCCCGGACACCTGAAGCGACACGGGAAGCGAGAACGCCATGGGCACCTGGGACATCGGCCCCTTCGACAACGACACCGCCGCGGACTTCTCGTACCGGGTGGACGAGGCCCCGGAGGAGAAGCGCGCGGAGGTCCTGCTGGCGGCCTTCCGCGAGGTGACCGGCACGGGCGAGGAGTACCTCGACGCGGACTTCGCGGTGGAGGCGATCGCGTCGGCGGCCCTGGTCGCGGCGCAGTGCCCGGGCGGCGACCCGGTCACCACCTCGTACGGCCCGAAGAAGCCCCTGCCCGAACTCCCGGCGGAGTTGCGTCCGGCGGCGGTCGAGGCCCTGGACCGGGTCCTGGTCGAGCCGTCCGAACTCCTGGAGCTCTGGGAGGAGTCGGACGGCGAGGAGTGGAAGGCGGGGGTACGGAAGCTGAGGGCGGTGCTCGCGGGGGCGTGACGCCCGGGTCAGGCCCGGAAGCCCTTCACGTACGCCGCGCTCCCGTACGTGTGCGGATCCGGCACCTCGACCTCGAATCCGGCCGAGGCGAGGATTCCCAACAGGGCCTCCTGCATGAACCGGTGGACGTCCCGGTGGTGGCGCACGACCGGGGGCGGATCCGTGAAGTCGATGCCGTTCTCGAAGAGTTCGACGACGGCGGTCGTCAACTCCTCGTCCGTCCGCCAGTCCGCGTACACCCCGCCCCCGCCGTCGGCGAACGGGTCCACGTGGACCTCGACACCGGCACCCGCCCCGCCGCCCTCACGGTCCCCTCGGCGAGCGGGAAGCCCGGCCCGCGTCAGTTCACGGCAGACCCGGTCCGCGAGGTCGTGCCACTCGGCGAGGAGTTCCGGCGGAGCCTTGGGCGGCACGTCGAACCCGTGCTCGCTCATCTGCTCCTCCTCAGGGCGAGCGCGATGCTCGTGGCGGTCGCGGAGGCGGTGGTCAGGGCGAGGACGAGGAGTCCCGGGTTCACCCACCACGGGACGATCTCCTCGCCCGCGCACACCAGGCTCACGGGGAGCGCGCTGCTGGAGTCGGGCACCTTCATGTACCCGGCGTTGAACCAGCACGCGTCCTCCGGCTGGAGGAAGGGCAGGTACGAGAGTCCGTACAGGTGCAGCGCCCCGCCCGCGACGAAGGCGAGCGCGGCGACCCAGGCGGCCTTCTTGGCGGGGGTACGGCGGGGGCGGGGCTGCGGGGGCAGCCCGGCGTTCTCCCGCCGGGCCCGGCGCAGCCCCCCGTAGGTGATCCCCGCCCACGTCGGCAGGACGACGGCGAGGATCACCATTCCTATGAGGGTCACCACGGGTCAGCGCCCGATGAGCCCCTGGGCGGCGGCGCTCACGAAGGCCGTGAAGGCGGCGGGCCCGGAGAGGAAGACGGGCCCGTCGGGGTTCTTGGAGTCCCGGACGGCGACGTGGGCGGCGAGGTCGGCGATCTCGATGCACTCGCCGCCGTTGGAGCCGCTGTAGGACGACTTGCGCCAGGCGGCAGCACCGAGAGGAGCGCACTCGACGCAGTCACCGCCGGTGTCGCCGCTGTACGAGGACTTACGCCAGTGCGCGCCCGGCAGGTTCTGGTTGGTCCCCATAGTGCTCCTCCATCACGCGGGCGATCAGTGCGGTCGAGTCCTCCAGGGAGAGACCGGCCGCTCGCAGGTGATCGTAACGGAGCGACCCCTCCCTGAACGCGGCCGGATTGGCGGTCATATGGCCCTGGACGAAGTCCTCGGTGTAGACGAGGTCGGGATCGTCCTCGAACCGCAGCAGGTTGAACGAGCCCATGAGTCCGGCATGCGCCCCGGCCCCGAACGGGAGGATCTGGATCTTCACCCACTCCTCCTCCTGCACACGCAACAGATGGGCGAGTTGCGAGCGCATCACCTGTCGTCCGCCGATCTCCTGACGGAGCACCGCCTCGGACATGACCACCCAGAGCAGGGGCGGCGTCTCCCTCTGCAGAATCCGCTGCCGCTCCATTCGGGCGGCGACCTTCGTGTCGAGGTCCCCCTCCGTCCTGACGCCCAGGACCGCGCGGGCGTATTCCTCCGTCTGGAGCAGGCCGTAGACCAGCTGGGCCTGGAACGTCGAGAGGTACGTCGCCCGCGCCTCCATCTCCGCGTACGCCTGGAACCACGTCGGCAGCTGGCTGCGCAGGACCAGGCCCACCAGCCGTGAGAACGAGCCGCTCGTCATCAGCGCCGCGTCCAGCCGCTCGGAGAACTCCCGCGTCGGGACCTTCTTCGCCGTCTCTATCTGGCCGACGAGGGAGCCCGTACAGAACAGGATCTTGCCCAGCTGCGGCTGGTTGAGGCCGGCCTCCTCCCTCAGGCGGCGGAGTTCCGAACCGAAGTAGTCCAGCGGCGAGGCACTCGGATCCAGGTTGCGGATGTTGACCACGGCGAGGTCACCCCCAAGCTCACGCGGTGAGGCGTTGCGTTCAGTCCGTAGCCGAGCGTAACGAAGAGGCTTCAACCTGGTGGCATGAATGACGCAACTGACCTCTACCCTGCGGAAGTTACCCACAGCTACCGCATGGGGTTCACCGTCGGTGAGCACTCCGCCGGCCACATGCGCCGCATCCTGCGCATGTTCCTCACGCGGTGGGGGCTCGGCCACCTCGCCGACCCGGCGGCCCTCGCGCTCACCGAGCTCGTCGCGAACGTCGTCCGGCACGTGCCGGACCGCAGGTGCCACGTGCTGATGCTGCGGGAGCCGGAGGGGCTGCGGGTCGAGGTGACGGACGGGGTCCCCGGCGGGCTGATCGCGAAGGCCGCCGATCCGCTGGCCGAGCGCGGCCGGGGGCTCGTGCTGGTGGAGGCCGTGACGGACCGGTGGGGGGTGGAGGAGAGGGCCGACGGGAAGACGGTGTGGTTCGCGTGCGACGCATAGGGCAGCATGGGCGCCCGTAGACGCGTACCCGCCAGTAGGAGTGACCATGTCCGAGCCGTCGCCCGAGATCCTCGCCGCCTTCGAGGCCGCCAAGGGCTTCATGCCCGTCGGGGAGGGGCTGGCGCTGTACACGGCGGCCGCCGAGGCCGCGAAGCTGGGGCTGCCCCTCCTTGAGGTCGGGACGTACTGCGGCCGGTCGACGATCCTGCTGGCGGACGTGGCGCGGCAGGCGGGGACGGTCGCGGTGACCGTGGACCACCACCGGGGCAGCGAGGAGCAGCAGCCGGGCTGGGAGTACCACGACGAGACCGTGGTGGACCCGGAGGTGGGGCTGATGGACACGCTGCCGACGTTCCGCCGGACGCTCCACAAGGCGGGCCTGGAGGAGCACGTGATCGCGGTCGTCGGGCGTTCGCCGCTGGTCGCGAAGGCCTGGGGCGGGCAGCTCGGGCTCGTGTTCGTGGACGGCGGGCACACCGACGAGCACGCCACGAACGACTACGAGGGCTGGGCCCCCAAGGTCGCCCCCGGGGGCCTGCTGGTCATCCATGACGTGTTCCCGAACCCGGAGGACGGCGGGCAGGCCCCGTACCGCATCTATCTGCGGGCGCTGGAGTCGGGCGACTTCGAGGAGCTCTCGGTCACCGACTCGCTACGGGTCCTGCGCCGCCTGGGCTGAGTTGCGGTCAGAAGCCTGACGTCACGTACAGGCAGTTGGTGTAGCTGTAGCCGGGTTCGATCTTGGTCTTGCTCGACTTGGTGTCCCCGGCGGTCGAGGTGCCGGTGGCCGCGCGCTTCTGGAGGAAGTGGTAGTCACCGGCGGGCAGCAGCAGGGTCGCCTTCGGGTACTTCGAGGACGGGCCGGTGCAGGCCTTGATCTTCTTGGAACCCGCGAAGATCGGGCTGGGGTACTTCGTGCAGGTGCCGCACGCCTTCAGGGTGACCTTGCCGGTCATCGGGCCGGTGTAGAGCACCTCGACCTCGCCGGGGCCGTCGTTGCTGATCACCATGACCATCCGGGCGCCGCCGGGGACGTCGGCCGGGGGCAGGCTCTTGCCGGCCGCGGGCTCCTCCTCGGCGATCTCGGCGGCGATGGCGATGGAGCGGGCGTGCGCCGCGTCCGGGCTGTTCGGGTAGTCCTTGGCGTACTGGGTCATGGTCTTGACCGCGTCGTCGAACTCCTTGTCCTTGAACTGGGCACTGCCGCAGGCGAAGTCGCCCCGCTGGACCGCACCGGCCGCCTCCTCCGTGGCGTCCTCGAGTCCGGGGTCCGTCATGTTGTCGAGGGAGGAGTGGAGCGTACGGAGTTCCTCGGTGGTCTCGCAGGGGGTGGCGCCACTGGTGAGAGCAGAGGTCCGGGTCTTGATCGCCGCTCGGACAGCCGGTTCGACCCGGGTCGCCTGGGGCGACTTCGGGAAGGTGTCGTAGAGCGCGTTGAGGCTCTCGCTGGCGGGCGGGTCGGCGGCCGTCACGCCGAGTGCATCCGTCCCGCACTTGAAGAGGGACTCGGCGAGCGGCTCGTCGGTCTTGGCGGGCCGGGTGCCGAGCAGTTCCTTGTCGACCGTGCCGGCCAGCCCCCGCAGGTGCTTGAGCGGCGCGACGGCCTCGCAGTACGCCTTCTTCGCGTACGGGCGGGAGACCGTCTCGTAGTACGTGTCGAGGCGCGCGGGGACCAGCTTCCCGGCCCGCGAACCCGCGTGCTTCGCGGCGAGCTCCTGGTAGGTGGCGAGCGCCTTGCGGTAGACCGGCTCGGCCTTGTCGAAGGTCAGTCCGTCGTCGGCGGACTCGACCAGCGCGTCCGCCGCCGCGAGCCGTTCGAGGAGCGCCTGCTCCTTTGCTTCGTCGCGGGCCGAGCCGTACGCGAGGGAGCCACCGGCGGGCACGGCGAGCAGCACGAGGGCGAGCGGCAGGGCCAGGCGCCGGAAGGAGGCGCCGATCCGGAGCGTGGCGCGCAGTCCTCGGCGGGCGCCGTCGGCGGCGGCGGCGAGCAGGAAGACGCCGTAGCCCACGAGGAAGCCGAGGGGCACGCCGTCGACGTCGGCGGGAAGGGCGGCGACGAGCAGGGCGGCGGTGGCGAGCCAGCAGAGCGCGGCGCCGATCCAGTTCCGCAGCAGGACGTAGCCGAGGCCGAGGCCCGAGAGGTTGAGCAGGGCGATCGCGGCGGCCTGCGCCGGGTTCGCGTCGCCGGGCGGCTGTGCGGGCGGCTGCGGGCTCTGACCGGGCGGCGGGCCGTAACCGGGCGGGCCGTACCCCGGCGGCGGTCCGAAGCCGGGCGGGGCGCCCGGCGGCGGCGGTGCGGTCCCGGACCCGGCCCACCCGGCCGCGGTCGCGGGCCCGGCAGCGGCACCAGCACCGGCACCGGCATCAGCACCAGCACCAGCACCAGCACCAGCACCAGCCGGGACGGCACCCGAGGGTCCGGCACCGGCACCTGCCGGGGTGGATCCCGGGGGCGCCGTGTCCGGCGGCGGGCCGAAGGCGAGCGTGGGCGGGCTCACACCCGGTGCGGCGGCGGGCGGCGCCGGGGCCGCCCACGGCGGCTGGGGCGCACTCGAAGTGCCTCCCGCCACCGGTCCGGACGGCGGCTCGGCCGCCGCGTGGTTCCTCGGGTCTAAGCCGCCGTCGCCCGCAGGTCTGTCGGTCGGCTCGGGACGTGCGTCGTTCGGTTCTTCCCCCACCACGGTTCCCCCTCGTGGGTCCATGCGCGGTGACACCCCACCGTCGCCCTTTCCCCCCTACCCTTCACGCTTCGCTCACACGCGTCCACCGTTCCGCGAAGGCGGTGACCAACCTGCGACGTACCCGTGCGGCGTTTCGCCCCCCACAGGGCCTAAAGTCGCGGGGTGCCGTACGACCACCGGAACACCGCCCGCCGTACCCTCGCCCTCGCCCTCGCCGCCACGGGCTGCTGCGCCGTGCTCGCGGGGTGTGCGACCTCACAGGCCTCGTCGCCGAACGGAAAGGCCGCGGAGTCCCTGGCGACCCGGGCCGAGAGCGGGACGCAGTCCCGGCCGCCGGTCTCCGCCTCCGCCGCGCCCCGGCCGACCCCCTCGCCGGTCCCTCCGCGGGGAAGCCGCTCGCTCGCGGGGAGGACCGTCGTCATCGACCCGGGTCACAACTCCGGAAATTTCCGTCATTCCACCGAAATCAACAAGAAGGTGAATATCGGGACGACCCGCAAGGAGTGCGACACCACCGGCACGTCCACCGACGCGGGCTACACCGAGGCCTCGTTCACCCTCGACGTCTCCCACCGGCTACGGGACCTCCTGAAGGCGCGCGGCGCCGAGGTGGTCCTCACCCACGACGGCGACCGCCCCTGGGGCCCCTGCATCGACGAGCGGGCCCGGATCGGCAACGCCGCCCGCGCCGACGCCGTCGTCTCCGTCCACGCGGACGGCTCGGCCGCCGGCAACCGCGGCTTCCATGTGATCCTCCCCGCGAAGGTGCGGGCGGGCTCCGCCGACACCTCACGGATCGTCGCGCCCTCCCGCGCCCTCGGCGAGCGGATCGCCGACAGGTTCGCCCGCGCCACCGGAACCTCGCCCTCCAACTACATCGGTTCCGGAACGGGGTTGGACGTACGGGACGATCTCGGCGGCCTCAATCTCTCGACCGTGCCCAAGGTCTTCGTCGAATGCGGCAATATGCGTGATCCGAAGGACGCACAGCTGCTCACGTCGTCGACGTGGCGGCAGAAGGCCGCCCAGGGACTGGCCGACGGCATCGCCACCTACCTCGGGGGGTAGGACCCGCGAGCGATAGATTCGCTCCGTACGATGGGGCCCCACCCCCGTGCCATGAACCCGAGCGCCACGACCTGAGCGCCACCCGACGCGACGACCGACGACCCGACGAAGGACTCTTACGTGAATATCCGCTCCCTCACCCGAGGCGATGGCGTGCTGATCGGTGCAGCGGTGTTGCTGTTCATCGCCTCGTTCCTGGACTTCTTCTCCTACAAGGGCCTCTCGGTTGACGCCCCGAACGCCTGGGAATCACTGGGGAACGCCATCGGCGTGTACATGGTGGGCGTCATCGGTGCGGCCCTGATCGTCCTCACCCGCGCCCTGCCCCAGCCCCGCAAGGTCGTCGGCCTCGACCTCGGCCAGTTCGGCACGGCCGCGACGGTCTTCACCGCGTGGTCTCTCTTCTGGACGATCATCGACCTCGGCCAGGTCGACGCCGGCGCCGGCCTGATCCTCGGCTTCATCGCCTCCCTGGTGCTGGCCGGTGCCGCCGTCGCCGGTCCGATGGTCCCGGCCCTCAAGGCCCCGCTCGTCGGCGCGCCCAGGCCGCAGACGCCGCAGCCGTACGGCATGCAGCCCGGTCAGCCGGGTCAGCCGGGCGTCCCCGGCGGCTACGGCTACCCGGGCGCGCAGCAGCCGCCGTACGGCGGACCGCAGGACCCGTCGCAGGGTGCCGGTCAGCCGTTCGGCGCGCAGGCCGCCGCCCCGCAGCCGCAGGCCCCGCAGCAGCCCGAGCCGCAGGCCGCCGCTCCGGCGCCGCAGCCGGCCGGGGACTTCTCCCCGTTCTGGTTCGCGGTCCCGGTCGCGCGTCCGCTGTACGCGGAGGACGGCTCGCAGGCGCCGATCGCCGAACTGGCCCCGGGTACCTGGTACCTGGCGGTCGAGCAGCGCGGTCCGGGCCTGGTGGCCCAGACGCAGGACGGCCGCCGCGGCGTCCTCCAGGACACCACCGGCATCCAGCGCGGCTGATCCCCCGCTCCACCCGACGGCCCCCCGCCCGGAATCCCTTCCGGGTGGGGGGCCGTTGCCGTACAGTCCCCGCATCGGACCTGACGGAGCGTCAGAAAGGATGTGGAGCATGCGACTCGGGCTCGCCCTCGGCTACTGGGGCCGCGGCCCCTCCCCCGCCCACCTCGACCTCGCCCGCGAGGCCGAGCGGCTCGGCTACGACTCCGTGTGGACCGCCGAGGCCTGGGGCTCCGACGCCTTCACCGCGCTGACCTGGATCGCCGCCCACACCAGCCGCATCAGGCTGGGCACCGCCGTCGCACAGATGGCCGCCCGCGCCCCCACCACCACCGCGATGCACGCGCTCACCCTGGACCACCTCTCCGGCGGGCGCATGATGCTCGGGCTCGGCCTGTCCGGGCCGCAGGTCGTCGAGGGCTGGTACGGCCGTCCCTTCCCCCGCTCCCCGCTGACCGCGACCCGCGAGTACGTGGACGTGATCCGCCAGGTCCTGCGCCGCGAGGGCCCCGTCCGGCTCGACGGACGCCACCACTCCCACCCGTACACCGGTCCGGACGGCACCGGACTCGGCAAGGCCCTCAAGCCGATCACCCACCCGCTGCGCGCCGACGTCCCCGTCCTGCTGGGCGCCGAGGGCCCCAGGAACATCGCGCAGACCCTCGCCATCGCCGACGGCTGGCTCCCCCTCTACTGGACGCCCGACCGCTGGGCGGAGGTCTACGCCCTCCCGGACGCCCTCCCGGAGGGCTTCCTCGTCGCCCCGATGGTGCGGGCGCGGCTCTGCGAGGACGTGGCGGCCGGGCTGCTGCCGGTCAAGGCGATGCTCGGCTTCTACATCGGCGGCATGGGGCACGCGGCCCGGAACTTCCACGCCGACCTGATGGGGCGCATGGGGTACGAGAAGGAGGCCCGGCGCATCCAGGAGCTGTTCGCGGCGGGCCGCCGCGAGGAGGCGGTGCTCGCCGTGCCGGACGCCTTCGCAGACGAGATCTCGCTCGTCGGCCCCCGGGAGCGGATCGCCGAGCGCCTGGAGGAGTGGCGGCGGGGCCCGGTGACGGACCTGCTGGTCACGGCACCGGACCCCGCCACGCTCCGCCTCCTCGCGGAGCTCAACGCATAGGCTTCAGCCGCCCAGTTGCGAGGTGCTGGGAATCTGGTCCTTGACTTCGGCGCCGGCGCTCTTCCCCGCCTCCTTGACGCTGTTGATGACGCTCTCGAAGGCGCCGACGTCCGCGTCGCCGACCTCGCCCTTGCGGAGCTTCGTCCCCAGCTCCTTGAGCGACTCGATGCCGGCGGTGAGCGGCGCGACCGCCTTCGACAGCAGCGGGTCGCCCTTGGCGTTGTTCACCGCCGCCTTGAGCCGGTTGTACGTGAAGGCGCCCGCGAGGCCCGCCTTCACCAGGGCGAAGGTCCGGCCGTCCGCGCCCTTCTTGAACTTGCCCGCGCGGTACGGCTTCACGATCCACTGGTACGTGGCGCCCGCGGCCAGACCCGCGTTCGCCACGAACCGCGTCTTCGCCAGCTTCTGCTGCTCGAAGCTCGCCGAGGCCGTCGGGGTCGAGGAGGAGCTCGCACTCGCCTTGTCGTCGTCGTCGCAGGCCGCGGTGGTCAGGAGCAGCGTGCAGGACAGCAGCAGCGCCACGACTCCGCGCGAAACGGTTCTGGGCAAGACGAGACCTCCCTGATGGCTGTGGCGCCAGCCTCACCCGGGGCCGCCGAGCCTGCCACCGGTGTGACTCCGTACGGGTTCCGGCATCCCTCCCGCTCGACGTCTCCGCAGGTCAGGGCCGAGGGACGTCCCTCCACATCCCTGGGACGCCGCCACCTCTGGCCCCGTCTCCCCGCCCTCCCGAGAGTGGATCTCCGGCCCGGGACGGATCCGGGCGCGGGAGATCGAGGAGTCGATGGTGAGACGCCGCGTGTGTACGGGGGGCGGCCGGTGCCAGTGGTACTACGGGAGGCCGGACGCCCGTCTCGGGCCGGGCATCGGTACGTACCGGGGGTTCCGCTCGACGGCGGGCGTGCCGCAGGAGCGGCTCGTGGTGCCGAGCGGACGGGTGTCCCTGCTCATCGGCTTCGGCGGCGAGCTGCGGGTGCGCGGGGCGGGCCGGCACACCTCGCTGGTGTCGGGGCTGCACACCCGCGCGCGGGTCCTCGGGCACGGCGGCGACGTCCAGGGCGTGGAGCTCGCGCTCGCGCCGTGGGCGGCGCGCCGGTTCCTCGGGGGCACGCCGCTGGCGGAGCTCACCGACGTCCTCGCCGACCCGGCCGAGGTGCTGGGCGACCGCGCCCGGAGCCTGGGCGAGGCCCTGGCGGACGCCCCGGGCTGGGCCGAGCGCTTCGCGCTGCTCGACGAGACGCTGCTGCGGTGGGCCGGGGACGGAGCCGGGGACGGCGGGCCCGCGCCGGCGGTCCTGGAGGCGTGGCGGCTCCTGGAGCGGTCCGCCGGGGCCGTGCAGATCCGCGAGGTCGCGGCGGCCACGGGCACCAGCCTGCGGCACCTGGAGCGCCGCTTCCGGGAGCAGATCGGTCTCAGCCCGAAGCGGCTCGCCCGGATCCTGCGCCTGAACCGCGCGATCCGGCTGCTGTCGGCGGGCGGCAGGCCCGCCGACACCGCCGCCCGGTGCGGCTACTACGACCAGGCCCACCTCGGCCTGGAGTTCAAGGCGATGACCGGGATGCCGCCGGGCCGCTTCCTCGCGGAGCGGGGGACGTCCAGCGCCTGGATCGCCGGATGACGCCGCGGACGTGGCGATTTTCTCCAATACGGGACCGGGCGCCGCACGGAAGTCTTGCGCACGCGTGCGGTCGCGCACGCATCGCCGACAACAGAGGGAACGAAACATGAGCATGGTCACGGCGCTCCGCAAGAAGGCCGCTGTCGTCGCCGCCACCACCGCGCTGCTCGTCGGCGGCGGTGTCGTCACCGCCACCTCGGCCTCCGCGGGCTACATGTGCGGCGCCGGATACCACTGCGCGTACTGGGGCAACCTGGGCGACAGCGGCTCGCACGACTTCTACAACAGCGACGCCAACTTCACCAACGACTACTTCAACGACAACAACCCGGCGCCCGGCACCGGTGCGGTCGTCAACGACAACGTCTCCTCCGCGAGCAACTCCAGCACCGGCGGCTACGAGAGCCACTACTACCGGGACATCAACTACGGCGGCGGCCTGCTGTTCTGCGTGAACCCGGGCAGCGAGGTCTACATGAGCGGCCTCGCCGACTGGCAGCGCGACGCGGCCAGCTCCCTGCTGCTGCGCCCGTCGACGACGATCCACTGCTTCTGAGTGAACCGCGCGCTCCGCGCGTGAACGGGGGCCGGTGCCACGGGGGTGCGCCGGCCCCCACCCACCCCACCGCCGACGAAAGGCATCCGCACCATGACCGGGACCCGTCGTCCCCGCCGTGCCCTGCTCACGCTCACCGCCGTCCTGGCGGGCGGAGCGGCCGTCGTCGGCGGCACGCTCCTCGCCTCCGCCCAGGACGCGCCCCGGGACTCCGCCGAGGCACTCGTGTCGACGGCCGCCCTGGAGCGGCTGCACCGGATGCCACCCGTGACCGACCGCGTCTTCGCCTGGACCGACGCCCAGGCCCGCAGCGCTGAGGCCCAGCGCCGGTACGCCATCGACTGCATGGCTCGCCAGGGCTTCCGTTACGCCCCGAAGGCCACGCCCCCGGCAGGCTCCGGCGAGGACGAACGCCCCCGTCCCTTCGGTCTGGAGACGCCCCCTTCCTCGACTCCCCCGCCCGCCCCGGCGGAGCCCGGTGAGAAGCCGCCGAAGCCCGGCAGTCCCGAAGCCTCCCCGGCGTACGCGAAGGCGCTCTTCGGCGACCAGGACAAGCGCGTGACCGTCGAGGGCGAGCACGGGATGCGCGTCTCCCGGCCGGGAGACGGCTGCCTCGCCGAGGCGGAGACCCGTATGCTCGGCGACGGCCGGACGCGCTGGATCCGGACGCAGATCCTGTTCTACGAGGGGCAGGAGCAGGCCCGTACGGCCCTGGAGAAGGACCCGAGGTTCCGGGACGCGACGGGCCGCTGGCGGCAGTGCATGGACCGGGCCGGCTTCCCGGGCCAGAACGACCCTCAGGCGCTCCTGAAGACCCTGCCCACCCAGCGGGCCCGCCTCGGCGGCCGGGACATCCTGCGGGCGGACCTGAGCTGCAAGAGCACGACCGGCTATCTGACCCTCGCCTACACCCGGCTCGCGGCCGTCCAGCAGGACTGGCTGGACCGGAACCCGGCCGTCACCAAGGACTGGACGGCCCTCCTCGCCCGCCAGGACAAGGCGGCGCGCGAGGTGCTCGCGGCACCCGCTACGGCTGCTGCGCCTTCTCCTCGCTCGGGATGAAGCGTCCGGTGCAGCTGCGCCGGACGTCCTTCGGGAGGGCGGCGCAGACCCAGACCGAGCCGTCGTCGGGCGCCGCGATCAGCGGCGTGTAGACGTCCCGGTCGAAGTGCACGACGTCGGCCTGGGCGGCGCCGTCGGAGTTGTTGACCACGACGGTGGCGCCGACCTGGGCGAACGAGATCCGGCCCCAGGCGGCCTTGCAGGCCCGGCTGTACCGGAGCTCGATGACGAGGTCCTTGGGGATGGAACCGGTGCGCACCGTGACGGCGTCGGCGCCGCAGTTCATCTTCTTCGGGTCGCGGCCCTCGCACGCCGCGAGGGTGCAGCCGGTGGCCGGTCCCGCGACCGTCACGACCGGCTTCGGGCGCGGGGCGGCCGGCGGTTCGCCGGAGCCGGAGAGGGCGGCGTAGGAGATCGCGCCCGCGACGAGGAGGACGGCGAGCACGACCGAGGCCCACAGGACTCGGCGCCTCCGGGGCGCTGGCGCTGCCGCCCCGTTCCCGTCCTCGGCTTCCGCTCCGGGCTCGGCCCCGACTTCCGTTGCGTCCTCGGATTCCGGTGCCGCCGAGCGCCGCGCGTCCTCCTCGGCCCAGAGCGCGAGCAGCGGGGCCGGATCGGTCCCGCAGATCCGTGCGAGACGCTCCACGGCGTCGCGCGGAGGGAACTGCTTGCCGTTGACCCAGCGTTCCCACGACGACTTGGCGTAGTGCGTCTTCTCGCTGAGCTGGACGAAGCTCGAACCCGATGCCTTCTTCAACGCGAGCAGCTCGCCCGCCAGGTCCTTGACCGACCCCGCACGGTCCATCTGTGACCGATTCTCCCTGATATGCATGTCCATGCCAGCCATGGACGTGCATATCCTAGAGCGCTGTAAGGGGTGCTCCGCGCAACCCGATATGCGTGTGTCAAGCACCTATCAGGCCGGATCGGGGCGGGAGTTCAGGCGCAGCAGTCGGGCTCCAGGCCGCTCGGCAGACGCTCGCCGCCGAAGACCGCGACGGTCGCCTCCTCGCCGCCGAGGGCCGCCACCGCGAGGAGGAGGGAGCCGGCGGTCCAGGCGGTCTGCTCCTCGGGCCACACGGCCTTGTCGGCCACCGTGGCGCCCTCGAAGACGTACCCCGTCCAGTACATGCCGTTCCCGGCACGCAGGTGCTGGATGTCCTGGAGGACCGTGAGGGCCCGGTCGGACTCCCCCATCGCCCAGAGGGCGAGGGCCAGCTCGCAGCTCTCGCCTCCGGTGACCCACGGGTTGGGGACGACGCAGCGCACACCGAGACCGGGGACGACGAAACGGTCCCAGTCGCCGTCGATCCGGGCCTTCGCGTCGGCCCCCGTGACCGCGCCGCCGAGGACCGGGTAGTACCAGTCCATCGAGTAGCGGGACTTGTCGAGGAAGCGCTCGGGGTGCCGACGGATCGCGTGACCGAGGGCCCCCGCGGCCAGCTCCCAGTCGGGCTGCGCCTCCTCGCGGACCTCCGCGATGGCGAGGGCGCAGCGCAGCGCCTGGTGGATCGACGAACTGCCGGTCAGCAGGGCGTCGTTCACCGGCGTGCCGTCGGGCTCGCGCTTCCAGCCGATCTGCCCCCCGGACTGCTGGAGCCCGAGGACGAACTCGACGGCCGCGTACACGGCGGGCCACATCCGGTCGAGGAAGGCGTCGTCGCCGGTGGACAGGTAGTGGTGCCAGACGCCGACCGCGATGTACGCGACGAAGTTGGACTCCCGGCTCCGGTCCGTGACCTGCTCGGGGTCGCCGTCGTGGTACGCCGCGTACCAGGAGCCGTCGGGGTTCTGGTGGCGGGCGAGCCAGGCGTAGGCGCGGGCGGCGGCCTCGTGCTCGCCGGCCGCGTCCAGGGCCATGGCGGCCTCGGTGTGGTCCCACGGGTCCAGGTGATGCCCCCGGAACCAGGGGACGGCGCCGTCCTCGCGCTGCACGGCGAGTATCCCGGAGACGGTCTCGGCGGCCTGCTCGGCGGTGAGCACCCCGGGCAGGACCAGGTGCTCCGCGATGCGCTCGGGCGACGTCACTTGCCCGCGTCCACGGCGTCGGCCTTCGGGAGGTGCGGCTTGGTCGCGTACGCCACGAAGCTCTTGCCGACGACCGGGTTGAGCAGCTGCTCGGCGACCCGGGTCAGGGCGGGCTTCTTCATGATGTCCCAGACCAGGAGCTTGTGGTACGCGCGGACCGGCAGCGCCTTGTCGTTGTCGACGCCGAAGGCGCACTTCAGCCACCAGTACGGCGAGTGCAGCGCGTGCGCGTGGTGCGTGCCGTACGGCTTGAGGCCGGCCTGCCGGATCTTGCCGAGCAGCTCGTCGGCCTTGTAGATGCGGATGTGGCCGCCCTCGACCTCGTGGTACGCGTCGGAGAGCGCCCAGCAGACCTTCTCGGGGCCGTACCGGGGCACGGTGATCGCGATCCGGCCGCCCGGCTTGAGGACGCGGACCATCTCGGCGAGCACGCCCTTGTCGTCCGGGATGTGCTCCATGACCTCGGAGATGATGACGACGTCGAAGGACTCGTCGGGGAACGGCAGGTTGAGGGCGTCGCCCTCCATCGCGGTGGCGGTCGCGCCGGCGGGGGCCTCGCCGGCCTCCTTCATCGCGGCGAACCACTTGGCGACCTCGCGGATCTCGTCGCCGTTCTGGTCGAGGGCGACGACCTGGGCGCCGCGCCGGTAGCACTCGAAGGCATGCCGGCCCGCACCACAGCCCAGATCGAGCACACGATCGCCGGGGGCGAGCGGGAAGCGAGTGAAGTCGACGGTCAGCACGAGGACAGCCTGCTTTCGAGGTTGAGGAAGGTGGTGGGCAGTCGTTCCGCCGGGGCGGAACGGGTGGGCACAACCCACCCACCGGGCCGCACCCGGCGACCAGGCTGAAGCGTCACCGGCGGACTCCGGCTCCCTGACGGGCCACGGCCTCGCGGTACAGCTCGGCCGTCCCCTGCGCGGCCCGCGCCCAGGTGAACCGGGACAGCACCCGCTCGCGCCCGGCGGCGCCGAGCCGCGCCCGCAGCTCGGGATCACCCAGCACCCGCCCCAGCGCCGCGGCCAGCGCCCCCGCGTCCCCCGGCGGCACCGCCAGACAGGTCTCCCCGTCGGGCCCGGCGACCTCGGGAATCGCCCCGCCGGTCGTCGCGACGAGCGCCGTCCCGGTGGCCATCGCCTCGGCGGCGGGCAGCGAGAAGCCCTCATACAGCGAGGGCACGCAGGAGACCTGGGCGGAGCGCACGAGGTCGACGAGCTCGGCGTCGCTGATGCCCTTGACGAACTCGACGGCGCCGTCGAGCCCGTACCGCTCGATCGCGGCGGCGACCGGCCCGTCCTCGGCGCGCCTGCCGACGACGACGAGGTGCGCGTCGGGGTTCTCGGTGCGGAGCTTGGCGAGCGCCTCGATCAGGTGGACGAGGCCCTTGAGCGGGACGTCGGCGCTGGAGGTGGTGACGATCCGGCCCGGGACCTCGACGACGGACGGGTCCGGGGACCAGAGGTCGGTGTCGGCGCCGATGTGGACGACCCGGATGCGGTCCTCGCGGACACCGAGGTGGTCGACGATCTCCTGGCGGGAGGTGCCGGAGACGGTGAGGACGGACGGCAGCCGGCGGGCGACCTTCTTCTGCATGCCGGTGAAGGCGTACCAGCGGCGGACGGAGGCGCGGCGCTTCCAGTCGGCGGCCGCGTCGAGTTCCAGCTGCCGGTCGACGGTGATGGGGTGGTGGATCGTGGTGACGAGCGGCGCGCCGATCGCGCGCGGGCCGCCGAGGAGCCCGTAGCCGAGCGTCTGGTTGTCGTGGACGACGTCGAAGTCGCCGCGGCGGGCGGCCAGCATGCGCCGGGCCCGCAGGGAGAAGGTGAGCGGCTCGGGGAAGCCGCCGGTCCACATGGTGGCGACCTCGAGGGCGTCGATCCAGTCCCGGTACTCGTCGCGCTTCGGGGTCCGGAAGGGATCCGGCGAGCGGTAGAGGTCGAGGCTGGCGATCTCGGTCAGCGGGACCCCCTCGTCGAGGGTGGGGTACGGCTGGGAGCCGATGACCTCGACGCTGTGCCCGAGCCGGGCGAGCTCGCGGGAGAGGTGGCGGACGTAGACGCCCTGGCCACCGCAGAACGGGTTCCCCTTGTACGTGAGGAGAGCGATCCGCAACGGACCGTCACCGGCAGCGGTGACGCCCTGTCGGGGGCTTGCCTCTATGGCCTCAGCGGTCATGCGCGACCCCCTTCGAGCGTGCGTTTCGCCGGAGCGTAACCGCTCGCGCTAATCTAGAACAAGTTACAGACTTGATCGTTCTTGATCCTTCAAGGAGCACAGAATCTACCGGCAGGTAGCTCCGTGGTGAGAGCCGGAACAGGTGATTCGCGCCACGGCGGCCGCAGCGCCATACTGTCGCTCCCCACCGCACGGAACGGGACCTCATGACCGCAGACAACAGAGCGGACCACAGACCCGCGTCGCCGCCCCTCACGGAGCGCCAGGAGGCGCGGCGCCGCCGCATCCTGAACGCCAGCGCCCAGCTCGCGGCCAGGGGCGGCTTCGACGCCGTGCAGATGCGGGAGGTCGCCGAGGCGGCGGGGGTCGCCCTCGGCACCCTGTACCGGTACTTCCCGTCCAAGATCCACCTGCTCGTGGCGACCATGCAGGACCAGCTCCAGCACATGCACACCACGCTGCGGAAACGGCCGCCCGCGGGCGCGGACCCGGCGGAACGGGTCGCCGAGACCCTGATGCGCGCCTTCCGGGCGCTCCAGCGCGAGCCGCAACTGGCCGACGCGATGGTGCGGGCGCTGACCTTCGCGGACCGCAGCGTGAGCCCCGAGGTCGACACGGTGTCCCGGCTGACCACCGCGATCATCCTGGACGCGATGGGGGCGGAGCACCCGACGCCGAGCCAGCTCTCGGCGGTCCGGGTCATCGAGCACACCTGGCACTCGGCGCTGATCACCTGGCTGTCCGGTCGCGCCTCGATCGCACAGGTGAAGATCGACATCGAGACGGTCTGCCGGCTGATCGACCTGACGGCGCCGGTACCGACGACGACGGACTGAACGGACCGCTCCCGCGAAGGGCGGGAGCGGTCCCGGGTCAGGAAGAGGTCTTGTTCTTCGCGTTGTTCTCCGCGAGGATCGCGGCGCACTCCGGGCCGGTGTCCGTGGCGACGAACATGACCAGCTTCAGCGGACCCGCCGAGTGGTTGCTCGCCTGGAGCTGCCAGGTGCTCTTCTTCAGCGTCTTGATCTGCGAGCCGCTCTGCTCGAAGCTCCGCGCCTCCGTCCAGCCGCCGCCCGCCAGGGTGGAGACCGTGTCCGCGTAGGACTTCTTCGGGTCCGCGGCCTTCTCGCCGTCGGCCGTCCAGGAGACCATGCAGTCCTTGAGCTCGGCCGGCACCTGCTCGCCCGAGGCGTCCTGCGTGAAGCCGGCCTCCGTCGCCGCCTCCGTCAACTGCTTGCTGACGGCGGCCGCGTCCAGCTTCTCGCTGCCCGAGCCGCCCTCGCCCGAACCGCCCGTCGAAGCCGAACCGGCCGAGGACGAACCGCCCTTGTCCGCGCCGCCCTCGGCGCCACAGCCCGCGACGAGCAGCACCACACCGGCGGCCGCGGCCACCCACATCGCCTTGCGCACAACACTCCCGATTCCGCGCGCACGAAGGCCCCTTGCCCCCGTGATCAAGGGGCCCAGTTTTGCACGTGGGAACGGCCGGGCGGCGCACCGACCGCCTGCGTTCAGAGCTGTTCCGCTCCCGAAGGGATCCGGGCGGTGCGCTGATCCCACCGTTCTCCTTCACACAGGCCCGGTCGAAGGCCGCCAGGCTGATGTACGGGTCCGACCCGGGAAGGGATCGGAACTCCGCCACGAGCGACCCTCCGCGCTCCACGAGAACCGTCTGCGCCATCCCCTCGGCCTATGGGGCGTCTTGCCGATCAGGCCGGGCTCGCTCAACTCGCCCACCACGGACTCGAACCGGCCGAGCGAGGGAGCAGTGCGGCACGGGCCGGCCGTGTCGCCGCAGGCGGTTTCCCGGTCACTCCTCCGGTGGGTACACCGGTTCCCCGCCGTCCGCCAGGGTGATCAGGATCGCCTCCACCGGGCAGCCCTCGGCCGCCGCCAGGAGGCGTTCGCCCGCGTCCGTCTCCGGCTCCACCGGGTGGGACTGGCGGGCCGTGTCGAGGCGGAAACCGGCCGGGGCGTGGTTGACGCACATGCCGGAGCCGATGCAGACGCTCCGGTCGACCTCGACGTGCCAGCGGTCCCCCATCACGCGCCGCCCTCGTAGCCGCCGGGGAGGTGGATCATCTTGTGCTCCAGGTACTCGCCGAAGCCCTCGGGGCCGAACTCCCTTCCCAGGCCGGAGTTCTTGTAGCCGCCGAACGGGCCGAGCATGTCGAGGCTGAAGGTGTTGACGTTGAAGGTGCCGGTGCGCACGCCCCGGGCGAAGTCGATGCCGTGCTCCACGTCCCCGGTCCAGACGCTGCCGCTGAGCCCGAAGTCGGAGTCGTTCGCGATCCGCCGGGCCTCGGCCTCGTCCCCGTACGGCAGGAGACAGATGACCGGCCCGAAGATCTCCTCGCGGGCGATCCGCATGGAGTTGTCGACGTCGCCGAAGAGGGTCGGCTCGACGTACCAGCCCCGTTCGAGCCCGTCCGGGCGGCCGCCGCCGGTCAGCAGCTTGGCGCCCTCCGCCTGGCCGATCCCGATGTAGTCGAGGGAGCGCTGCTGCTGGCGCCGGGCGACGAGCGGACCGACCTGGGTGGCCGGGTCGAGCGGGTCGCCGACGACGAGCGCGCCGGCCGCCGCCGCGAGGGCCTCGGCGATCTCCTCGTACCGCGAGCGGGGCGCGAGTATGCGGGTCTGGGCCACGCACGCCTGGCCGTTGTTCATCCAGGCGGCCGGGACGATCCCGGCGACCGCCGCCTCCAGGTCGGCGTCCGGCAGGATCACCGCGGCCGACTTCCCGCCCAGTTCGAGCGTGACCCTGGTGAGGTTGCGGGAGGCGACCTCCATGACCCGCTTGCCGGCGGCGACCGAGCCGGTGAAGGAGACCTTGTCGACGCCGGGGTGACCGACGAGGTACTCGCTGACCTCGCGGTCGGCGGGCAGGATCGACAGGACCCCCTCCGGGAGCCCGGCCTCCGCCGCGATCTCGCCGAGGATGTACGAGTCGAGGGGCGACTCCGGCGAGGGCTTGAGGACCACCGTGCAGCCCGCGAGCAGCGCGGGCCCGAGCTTGGCGGCGGCGGTGAACTGCGGCACGTTCCACGGGACGACGGCCGCGACGACGCCGACCGGCTCGCGCCGTACGAGCAGCGGTCCGAGGACCCCGCCGCGCCGCTCCTCGTACGGGAAGTCCCGGGCGACGGTGATCGCCGCGTCCCAGACCATCATGGCGCCGAGCGCCTGGGCCAGGACGGACCAGGAGTACGGGGAGCCGTTCTGGGCGCTGATGGAGCGGGCGATCTCCTCGTACCGCACGGCGATCGCGTCCTTGATCCGGGTGACGACGGCGATCCGCTCCTCGACCGTCATCCGGGGCCAGGGCCCCTCGTCGAAGGCCCGGCGGGCGGCGGCCACGGCCCGGTCCACGTCGGCGGGGGCGGCGTGCGGGACACGGCCGATGACCTGCTCGGTGTGCGGGGAGATCACCTCGATGACCCCGTCGCCGAGCGGATCGGCCAACTCCCCGCCGATGAACAGCTTTCCGTGCTCCACAAGCTCGGTCATGACCGCTGCCTCCCGAGGAGATGAATGTCCCGAGTCCCTGACACCGCGACTTTCTGACGACGCTTCAGAACTGATACCAGTTCTAGTTATGGTGGGCAATGGTCGTACCGGTACACAGAGACGAGGACGCTCATGACCCAGGTGACCGAGCACGGCGGAGGCGTCTGGTCCCTGCGGGTGCCCATCCCGGACAACCCGCTCGGCCACACCCTGGTCCACGTCCTCGACACCGGCCGCGGCCCGGTCCTCGTCGACACCGGCTGGGACGACCCCGCCTCCTGGACCGAACTCACCGACGGGCTCACCGCCCTGGGCCTCTCCGTCCGCGACATCCACGGGGTCGTCATCACCCACCACCACCCCGACCACCACGGCCTCTCCGGCCGGGTCCGCGAGGAGTCCGGCGCCTGGATCGCCATGCACGCCGCCGACACGGCCGTCGTCCGCCGCACCCGTGAGGCCGAACCGGGCACCTGGTTCGACTACCTCGCCCGCAAACTCGCCGCCGTCGGCGCCCCCGAGGACCACATCGCCCCGCTGCGCGCCGCCCGCGCATCCGGCCGGATGCGGACCCTGCCCGGTCTCCGCTCGGCCCTCCCCGACCGCGAGATCGTCCCCGGCGAACTCCTCGACCTGGCCGGCCGCCGGCTACGCGCCGTCTGGACGCCCGGCCACACCCCCGGGCACGTCTGCCTCCACCTGGAGGAGGAGCACCCGTCCCGGCTGCCCGGCCACGGCCGGCTCTTCTCCGGCGACCACCTGCTGCCCGGGATCTCCCCGCACATCGGGCTGTACGAGGACCCCGACGACGCCACGGAGACCGACCCGCTCGGCGACTACCTCGACTCCCTCGAACGGATCGGCCGCCTCGGCGTCGCCGAGGTCCTCCCCGCCCACCAGTACGCCTTCACCGACGCCGCCGGCCGGGTCCGCGAACTCCTCGACCACCACGAGGAGCGCCTCACCGGCCTCCTCGGCCTCCTCGCCACCCCGCTCACGCCGTGGCAGCTCGCCGAGCGCATGGAGTGGAACCGCCCCTGGGACCAGATCCCCTACGGCTCCCGCACCATCGCCGTCAGCGAGGCCGAGGCGCACCTGCGCCGCCTGGTGAAGCTGGGCCGCGCCGAGCCGGTGGCGGGCACCGACCCGGTCACGTACGTGGCGGTGTGAGGCCCCGCCTCACGCCTTGAAGAGGCGGATGAGGGACATGACCAGGACCAGCGGGGAGATCCCGCCGCCGAGCACCATCACCGGACCCGCCACCCACCACAGCCAGTGCTGCCCGCCGTGCTCGTAGTGGTCGTAGCCGTTGTGGACGAACAGGAACCAGAGGAGGTGCAGGGTCAGGACGGCGATCAGCGCGATCCAGTAGACGGCGACCCCGGCCGACCACAGCCGGACCCCGCCGGGCCGGACCGTGAGCAGCCGCCGCCGGTAACCGTGGAGGCCGACCATCGCGGCGATCAGGAGCAGGGTCGCGGGGACGCGCCACCCGTCGTTCATCGCCCACTGGTAGGGGCCCTGCGCCTGGTCGGAGAGCGAGGGGTACGCCTCCGCCCGGCTCAGGAGGTCGATCCCGCCCACGAGGAAGGCGACCATCGGCACCAGGTAGAACAACCCGAACAGGGGCCTCCCCAGACCCGTGGTCAGCGTCCGTACGGCGCGCTCCCGCGCGGTCGGCACCCCGGTCGAGGAGGCACGGGCCCGCGGCTCGGCGGCGGGACCGCGGACGGCCGCGCGGTTGCGGGGCACGGAGGGGGTCCGGGCGGGCGTGGGTGCGGCCGGCCGTGCGGCGGGCTCCGGCGGGGTCAGCCGTGCGGCGGGCTCCGGCGGGGGCTGGGGCGCGGACCGCCGCGGGGCATCCTGCCGGGTCTCCCCCTGGGTCTCCCGCGCGGGCAGGACCGCCGTCGGGGGCGGTTCCGTGGGCGGCAGGGCGACAGTGACGGCGGTCGGCCCGGGGGCGGGCCCGGGCTCCCCGCCCCTCGGCCCCGGCCCCGGCCCCGGCTCCCCCTCCGCCTCCGTCTCCGCCTCCGCATTGAGCAGCTCCTCCGCCTCCGCGTTGAGCAGCTCCTCCGCCTCCGCGTTGAGCAGCTCCTCCGCCTTCTGCGCGATGGCCGCGACCACGGGAGCCGGCAGCCAGCTCCCCGTCTCCTCACGGTGGGCGTCCGCGGTCGCGGCGAGCTCGGCCACCGGCGGCCGCTGGTCCGGCCCCTTCGCCAGGCAGCGCCGTACGAGCTCCGCGAACGGCCCCTCGACCCCGGCGAGGTCCGGCTCGTGGTGGACGAGCCGGTACAGCAGCTCCGCCACCGAGCCGCCCCCGAAGGGCCCGCGCCCGGTCGCCGCGAACGCCAGCACCGCACCGAGCGAGAAGAGGTCCGCGGCCGGCCCGACCGTCCGCCCCTCCGCCTGCTCCGGCGACATGAACCCGGGCGAGCCCACGACCAGGCCCGTCCCCGTCAGGGCCGTCTCGTCGGCGGAGCGCGCGATGCCGAAGTCGATGAGCAGGGGCCCGGACGGCGAGAGCAGCACGTTGGACGGTTTGACGTCCCGGTGCACGAGCCCCGCCCGGTGCACGCCGTCGAGGGCGTGCGCGAGGCCGGAGAACAGCCGCCAGAGGGCCGGCTCGGGAAGCGGCCCGTGTGCGAGGACCGCGTCGGAGAGCGCGGGACCCGGCACGTACGCGGTGGCCAGCCAGGGCACCTCCGCGTCCGGGTCGGCGTCGAGGACCGGGACCGTACCGGCTCCGCGTAACGACTGGGCGGCCCGCACCTCGCGGGCGAAGCGCGCCCGGAAGCCCGGGTCGCCGGCGAGCGTGTCGTGCACGACCTTGAGGGCGACGGTCCGGCCGCCCCGCGAGCGGCCCAGGTAGACGCGGCCCATCCCGCCCTCGCCCAGCCGGTAGAGCAGCCGGTAGGGACCGACCCTCCGCGGGTCGCTCCCGGTCAACGCCCGCATACCGCACCCCCGTGAAGACGCCGTCGTCCTGCCGTCGTGGCGGCGTCAGCATGGCACAGCGATCAGTTCCCGGGGATCAGATCGGCGAACCCCTTCCCACCCCCGTGTGAGGCGCCTCGCACCCCCGGGGAACCCGCCCTACGGGCCGGTAGAGTGGGCCCGTCGTCATCATGCCCGTACGGGGGGAAGCCGGTGCGAATCCGGCACCGACCCTTCCCCAAGCTCTCGACTTCGCTCGAGCAGGGGACACCCCACGCCGTGAGCCACCCTTCGGGGGGCGAGTCGGAATGCCCCGCCCGGGACGTGACCGCCGGCACCGTCGAGGAATACGGAGCCGGAGCCTGGTGCCCCCGTGGCGTGCCGGTGCCCGGCCGCAGGAGAGGGCCCCATGAACACCGTCCGCCGCGGCGCCGCCGCGCTCGCCGCCGCCGCAGTCGTGCTCGGCACCGCAGCAGCCGTCCCGGCCGCCGCCACGCCGTCCCCGACCCCCTCGACCGGCTCGCTCCCGTCGGGCCTGTACGGCACGAAGGACCCGACGTACGACGGTGTCTGGCGGCAGTCGCTCGCCTTCCTCGCCCAGCGCGGCACCGGCTACCAGCCCGCCGACCAGGCCGTGGACTGGCTCCTGGGCCAGCAGTGCGACGACGGCTCGTTCGCCTCGTACCGCGCGGACGTGTCGAAGCCCTGCGACGCGAAGACGCTGCGGGACACCAACGCCACCGCCGTCGCCGTCCAGGCGCTCCGCGCCGTGCGCCGCCAGGCCGCTTCCCCGGAGAGCATCGACAAGGCCGTCAAGGCCGGTTCCGACTGGCTGCGGACCGTGCAGAACAAGGACGGCGGCTGGGGCTACGGCGCGGGCGGCGCGAGCGACGCCAATTCGACCTCGGTCGTCGTCGGCGCGCTCGCCGCGATCGGCGTGCGCCCGGGTTCGTTCACCTCCGCCGAGGGCCGCACCCCGTACGACGCGCTCCTCACCTTCGCCCTTCCCTGCTCGGACAAGGACGGCGCGGGCGCGTTCGCGTACCAGCCGGACAAGACCGGCAAGCTCCTCGCCAACGCCGACGCCACCGCGGCGGCCACCCTCGCCGGGCTCGGCAAGAGCGTCGTCGCCACCAAGGCCTCCCCCGACCAGCCGCCGGCCTGCACCGACCTGACGAAGCCGACCGTCGAGCGGGCCGCCCTGAACGGCGCCTCCTACCTGGCGAAGGCCCTCGCGAAGACCGGCCACCTGACCCTGCCGCCGATGCCCGGCGCCACCGACACCACCGAGCAGCCCGACATCGGCAACACCGCCGACGCCGTCGTCGCGCTCGCTGCCTCCGGCGCCACGAAGCAGGCCGAGCCCGCCCTGACCTGGCTGGAGAAGAACTCCGCCGCCTGGGCGAAGGAGGGCGGCCCGGCCGCGTACGCGCAGCTGATCCTGGCCGCGCGTGCGACGGAGACCGACCCGCGCGAGTTCGGCACGGCGGACCTGGTCGAGCAGCTCAACGCCACCGGCCCCGCGCCCAAGACCCCGGACACCTCCGCCTCCTCCACCAGCGACGACGAGGACTCCGGCTTCGACATCTGGTGGATCATCGGCATCGGCACGGTCGTCGGCGTCGGCATCGGCTTCCTCGTGAGCGGCCGCAGGAAGTGAGCGGACGGATGCGGGCCGCGGTCGCGACGGCCGGGGCGCTCCTCACCCTGACCGCCCTCGCCGCGGCCCCGGCGCAGGCCGCCGGATACCGCTACTGGTCCTTCTGGGAGAGCGACGGCGGGAAGCCCTGGGCGTACGCCACGCAGGGCCCGGCGACCGCCCGGCCCGCCGACGGCGACGCCCTCGGCTTCCGCTTCGCGATCAGCAACGGCACGGACGACACCTCGCAGCCCTCCGTGGCCCCCGACTTCGCGGGGATCTGCGAGGGCGTGGAGAAGAAGGACGGCACCAAGCGGATCGCGGTCGTCGTCGACTTCGGCGGCCCGGTCGACGCGCCGCCCGGGGAGACCCCTCCGGAGAAGCTGATCAAGGTCGGTTGCGCGGAGGTCCGCGAGGACGCGACCGGCGCGGAGGCGCTGGCCGCGGTGGCGAAGCCGCTGCGGTACGACAGCGCGGCGATGCTGTGCGGGATCGCGGGATACCCGGCGCGTGGCTGCGGCGAGCAGGTCGAGGTGGGCGGCGACGCCGGGGAGGCCGGGAAGAAGACCCAGGCGCCGACGGCTTCGCAGGAGTCGGGCGGGAGCGGCGGCCCGTCCGTCGGCGTGCTCGCGGGCGGGGCGGCGGTCCTGGCCCTCGGCGGGGCGGCGATCTGGAAGGCCCGCCGTCGCGGATGAGTACGGTCCGTAGCGTGACGGCGGCGTCGGTCCGTAGCGTGACGGCGGCGTCGGCGCGCGGCGTGACGGCGGGGTCGGCCCGCAGCGCGGCGGCAGGAAAGGTCCGTAGCACGGCGGCAGGGTCGTCCCGCAGCGCGGCGGCGTCGCTCCGCGGCGTGTTCACGGCCCCCGCGGCGAGCCGGGCCAACGCCCTGCACGCGGGCGCGTGGTGGCTGTGGGCCCTCGGCCTCGCCGTCGCCGCCTCCCGGACGACCAATCCGCTGCTGCTCGGGCTGCTCGTCGGAGTGGCCGGCTACGTCGTGGCGGCCCGGCGCACGGACGCGCCCTGGGCCCGCTCGTACGGCGCGTTCGTGAAGCTGGGCCTGTTCGTGGTCGGCCTGCGGGTCGCCTTCTCCCTCCTCCTGGGCTCCCCGATCCCCGGCGAGCACGAGCTGTTCACGCTGCCCGAGGTGCCGCTGCCGGACTGGGCGCAGGGCGTACGGATCGGGGGCCGGGTGACGGCCGAGCAGCTGGTGTTCGCGCTGTACGACGGCGCCAAGCTGGCGACCCTGCTGATCTGCGTGGGCGCCGCGAACGCGCTCGCCAACCCGGCGCGGCTGCTGAAGTCGCTGCCGGGGGCGCTGTACGAGGCGGGGGTCGCCGTCGTGGTGGCGATGACCTTCGCGCCGAACATGGTCGCCGACGTCGTCCGGCTGCGGACCGCCCGCCGGCTGCGCGGCCGGCCCACCGGCGGGGTGCGGGCGGTGCTCCAGATCGGCCTGCCGGTCCTGGAGGGCGCCCTGGAGCGGTCGATCGCGGTGGCGGCCTCGATGGACGCGCGCGGGTACGGGCGCACGGCCCGGGTCCCGGCGGCGGTGCGCCGCACCACGAACGTCCTGACCCTGGGCGGGCTCCTCGGCGTCTGCGCGGGCTCGTACGGGCTGCTGGCGGCGGAGGGCGCGGGGTACGGGCTCCCGCTGCTCGGCGCCGGACTGCTCGCCGCGATGGCCGGGCTCCGGCTCGGCGGGCGCCGGACCGTCCGCACGCGCTACCGGCCCGACCGCTGGGGCGCGCGGGCCTGGCTGGTCTCGGGGTCCGGGGTGGCGGTCGCGGTCCTGATGATCTGGGCGAACGCCTACGCCCCGGAGGCGCTGCACCCCGGTGTCGTCCCCCTGGAGGCGCCGGAGCTGCCGCTGTGGCCGGCGGTGTCGGTGCTGGTGGGTCTGGTCCCGGCGTTCGTGGCCCCTGTCCCCAAGGAGAACGTGTGATCCGCTTCGAGAACGTCTCGATGAGGTACGAGGAGGACGCCGAGCCGACCCTGCGGAGCGTGGACCTCGCGATCCCCGAGGGAGAGCTGGTCCTCCTGGTGGGCCCCTCGGGTGTCGGCAAATCGACCCTCCTGGGCGCGGTCTCGGGCCTGGTCCCGCACTTCACGGGCGGCACGCTGACCGGGCGGGTGACGGTCGACGGCCGGGACACCCGCACGCATCCGCCGCGCGAGCTCGCGGACCTCGTGGGCACGGTGGGGCAGGACCCGTCGGCGCACTTCGTCACCGACACGGTCGAGGACGAGCTCGCGTACGGGATGGAGTCCCTGGGGCTCGCGCCCGGCGTCATGCGGCGCCGGGTGGAGGAGACCCTGGACCTGCTGGGCCTCGCGGAACTCCGCGACCGTCCGATCGCGACGCTCTCCGGCGGCCAGCGCCAGCGGGTCGCGATCGGCTCCGTCCTCACCCCGCACCCGAAGGTCCTCGTCCTCGACGAACCGACCTCCGCGCTGGACCCTTCGGCGGCGGAGGACGTCCTCGCGGTGCTCCAGCGCCTGGTGCACGACCTGGGCACGACGGTCCTCCTGGCGGAGCACCGCCTGGAACGGGTGGTCCAGTACGCGGACCAGGTCCTCCTCCTGCCGGACGCGGTGATGGGCCCCCCGGCCGACATCATGTCCGTCTCACCGGTGCACCCCCCGGTGGTGTCCCTGGGCCGCCTGGCGGGCTGGGACCCCCTGCCACTGACGGTGCGGGACGCGCGGCGGAGGGCGACGCCGTTGAAGGCGAGGCTGGAGGGCCGGAGCCCACACGCAGTCCCGTCGGGGTCCGACTCAGCCCCGCCAGGCCGGAGCCCACACGCAGTCCCGTCGGGGTCCGACTCAGCCCTGCCGGCGTTCGAGGCGCGGGGGCCCGGGGGCGGGGCCCCCGGCTTCGGGAAGGGGCGGGGTGGGGGATTCTCCCTCCTCCGACGGCGCCGCACCCGACCCACCACCCCGACCACCGCCCCCCTTCTCCTCACCGAAGGCCTGGGCGTACGCCGAGGCCGCGTCGAGGCCCTCCGCCGTGTCGACCTCCAGGTCGCCCCCGGCGAGACCGTCGCGCTCATGGGGCGCAACGGCGCCGGGAAGTCCACCTTCCTCTCCACGCTCGTGGGCATGATCGAGCCGACGACGGGCACCGTCCTCGTCGCCGGCCGCCCTCCGCACAGCACCGCGCCCCGCGAGCTGATCCGCCAGGTCGGCCTGGTGCCGCAGGAGCCGCGGGACCTGCTGTACGCGGACACCGTCGCCGCAGAGTGCGCGGCGGCGGACGCGGACGCGGGCGTGACGCCCGGGACGTGCCGGGCGCTGGTGGAGGAGCTGCTGCCGGGGGTGGCGGACGACACCCACCCCCGCGACCTGTCCGAGGGCCAGCGGCTCGCGCTCGCGCTGGCCGTCGTCCTGACCGGCCGCCCGCCGCTGCTCCTGCTCGACGAACCGACCCGAGGCCTGGACTACGCGGCGAAGGCCCGCCTGGTCGCCCATCTGCGGACCCTCGCGGCGGACGGGCACGCGATCGTGCTCGCCACGCACGACGTGGAGCTGGCGGCCGAGCTGGCGCACCGGGTCGTGATCATCGCGGACGGCGAGGTCGTCGCGGACGGCCCGACGGCCGAGGTCGTCGTGTCCTCGCCCGCGTTCTCGCCGCAGGTGGCGAAGATCCTCGCCCCGCAGCCGTGGCTCACGGTCGAGCAGGTGGAGGCGGCGCTGTGAGGTCGACCCGTCCCGTACGCCTCGGCCCCCGCTCGGTCGCGGCCCTGGTCCTCGTCTCGCTCGTCGGGGTCCTCGCCTTCTGCTGGCCTCTCTTCGCGGACGCCGGCTCGGCGGTCACCTCGCACGCCGGTGACGCTCCGTGGCTGTTCGCCGCGCTGCTGCCGCTGCTGGTCGCGGTGGTGGTGGCGACGATCGCGGACTGCGGGATGGACGCGAAGGCGGTGGCGATGCTGGGCGTGCTCGCCGCCGTGGGCGCGGCGCTCCGCCCGCTGGGGGCGGGGACGGCCGGTCTGGAGCCGATGTTCTTCCTGATGGTGCTGAGCGGCCGGGTCCTCGGGCCGGGCTTCGGCTTCGTCCTGGGCTCGGTGACGATGTTCGCGTCGGCGCTGCTCACGGGCGGGGTGGGCCCGTGGATGCCGTTCCAGATGCTGTCGATGGGCTGGTTCACGATGGGCGCGGGGCTGCTGCCGGGCCCTGAGCGGCTGCGGGGGCGGGCCGAGCTGCTGATGCTGTCCGCGTACGGGTTCGTGGCGGCGTTCGCGTACGGCACGGTCATGAATCTGCAGGGCTGGGTGCTGCTCCAGGGTCTGAGCAGCGGGATCTCCTTCGTGCCGGGTGCGCCGCTCGACGAGAACCTGGTCCGTTTCCTCGCCTACGTCCTCGCCACGTCCCTCGGCTGGGACCTCGGCCGGGCCGCCCTGACCGTCGTTCTGACCCTGACCGTCGGCGGGACTCTCCTGAGGGCGCTGCGGCGGGCCACGCGGCGTGCGAACTTCGAGGCCCAGGTCACATTCGAGGCCCCGGAAACGCCCTCCCGGGGTGAGGCGCCTCATAGGACCTACGTCACGTACGAACGGGAGTAGTAGACCCGCACACCGGGCCAAATCACCCCACATCCCCGCATGACCTGCGGAAACGCCATAGGGTGTCCCACCGCCGTAGGCCCCCCGGGTCCGAACCTTCCTCGTACAGGGGGTCGTTGCGTCGGCGTTCCGGCCCTGCTTGTCTGGTGGACGTCGCCAGGCAGCCGGTGCTCATCGCAGCGCCACGGACAGCCGGTCTCCCCCAGCTCCCGGGTCCCCCGGGCTCTGGTTCCGGCTTGCCGAAAACGCCTGGCGCGCCCCTTGTCCCCGAAGTTAGGTCGATACCTTGATCCGCTCGCTCACCACTCGTGCCTCTGCCCGCAACAAGAAGATCGCCGTCTCCGCAGCCGTGCTGCTGGGTGCGTCGGGTGCGGTGCTCGGCACGACGGGCTCGGCTTCGGCCGCCAGCCCGCAGGAGCTCGCTCGTCAGATCGTCCCCGCCTCGCAGTACGCGTCCTTCAGCAAGATCGTCGAGCACGAGTCGCACTGGAACCACACCGCGACGAACTCGTCCAGCGGCGCCTACGGTCTCGTCCAGGCCCTCCCGGCCTCGAAGATGTCCTCCGCCGGTTCCGACTGGAAGACCAACCCGGCCACCCAGATCAAGTGGGGCCTCAACTACATGAACGAGCGCTACGGCTCCCCGAACGCCGCCTGGGCGTTCTGGCAGGCCAACGGCTGGTACTAAGAAGCACCACTGCCGCACAGCGCATCCGCAAGGCCCCGCCCTCCTCACGGAGGGGCGGGGCCTGCGGCGTTTTCCGGGCCCCCCGGGCCGGTCAGAGGCGCTGGATGATCGTCCCCGTCGCGAGCGCCCCGCCCGCGCACATGGTGATCAGCGCGAATTCCCTGTCGGTGCGCTCCAGCTCGTGCAGGGCGGTGGCGATGAGCCGGGCGCCGGTGGCGCCGACGGGGTGGCCGAGGGCGATGGCGCCGCCGTTGACGTTGACCTTCTCCAGGTCCTGGTCGAAGACCTGCGCCCAGCTGAGCACCACGGACGCGAAGGCCTCGTTGATCTCGACGAGGTCGATGTCCTTCAGGCTCATCCCGGCCTTGCCGAGGACGGCCCGCGTGGCGTCGATCGGCCCGTCGAGGTGGAAGTGCGGGTCGGCGCCGACGAGAGCCTGGGCGACGATCCGGGCGCGCGGGCGGAGCTTGAGGGCGCGGGCCATGCGCTTGGAGGCCCACATGACGGCGGAGGCGCCGTCGGAGATCTGGGAGGAGTTTCCGGCGGTGTGGATCGCGGTGGGCATGACGGGCTTGAGGCGGGCCAGGCCCTCCATGGTGGTGTCGCGCAGGCCCTCGTCGCGGTCGACGAGCCGCCACATGCCCTGACCGGCGGCCTGCTCGGCCTCGGTGGTGGGGACCTGGACGGCGAAGGTCTCGCGCTTGAAGCGTTCCTCGGACCAGGCGATCGCGGCCCGTTCCTGGGAGAGCAGTCCGAGGGAGTCGACGCGTTCGCGGGTGAGGCCGCGGCGGCGGGCGATGCGCTCGGCGGCCTCGAACTGGTTGGGCAGGTCGACGTTCCATTCGTCGGGGAACGGCTTGCCCGGGCCGTGTTTCGAGCCGGAGCCGAGCGGGACGCGGGACATGGCCTCGACGCCGCAGGAGATCCCGATGTCGATGACGCCGGCCGCGACCATGTTGGCGACCATGTGGCTGGCCTGCTGCGAGGAGCCGCACTGACAGTCGACGGTGGTGGCGGCGGTCTCGTAGGGCAGGCCCATGGTGAGCCAGGCGGTGCGCGCCGGGTTCATGGACTGCTCGCCGGCGTGGGTGACCGTACCGCCGACGATCTGTTCGACGCAGTCGGCGTGGATGCCGGTGCGGCCGAGGAGTTCGCGGTAGGTCTCGCCCAGGAGGTAGGCGGGGTGGAGGTTGGCGAGCGCGCCTCCGCGCTTGCCGATGGGGGTGCGTACGGCTTCGACGATGACGGGTTCCGCGGCCATGAGCTCGTCCTCTCCTCGACCGGACGGGGTGTCCCGGCACCCCGGTCGGTCGGCGTCACGGGGGAACTAGTACGCGTTCTAGTTCTGAGTGCAGTCTTATGACTGCTACCGCCGGTACGCAAGGGTCCGGGAAGCAACAGTTCCCGCTCCGCCCCTTGCTACTTGTAGAACTCGTTACTAACTTTCCCGGCAACTTCTGATGGTCCATCAGATATGGAGAGTGTTGCCGATGGCCTGCCCGCATCTCCCCGGAGGACAGCTCCCCGAAGGGCACCTCACCGAGGGGCTCCCCGAAGGGTTCGACGCCACCGACCCCGACCTGCTCCGCGACCGCGTCCCCTTCCCGGAGTTCGCCCGGCTGCGGCAGACCGCTCCCGTGTGGTGGTGCCCCCAGCCGGCCGGCGTCACCGGCTTCGCGGACAGCGGGTACTGGGCGGTCACGCGCCACGCGGACGTCAAGTACGTCTCCACCCACCCCGAGCTGTTCTCCTCGAACGAGAACACCGCCGTCATCCGCTTCAACGAGCACATCACCCGGGACCAGATCGAGGTCCAGAAGCTGATCATGCTCAACATGGACCCGCCCGAGCACACCCGGGTCCGCCAGATCGTCCAGCGCGGCTTCACCCCGCGCGCGATCCGGAACCTGGAGACCGCCCTGCGCGAGCGCGCCCGCTCCATCGTCGAGGAGGCCCGGCGCGGCACCGACGCCGACGGCACCTTCGACTTCGTCACCCGGGTCGCCGTCGAACTCCCCCTCCAGGCCATCGCCGAACTCATCGGCGTACCCCAGGAGGACCGCTCCCGGATCTTCGACTGGTCGAACAAGATGGTCGCGTACGACGACCCCGAGTACGCCATCACCGAGGAGATCGGCGCCGAGGCCGCCATGGAACTCATCGGCTACTCGATGAACATGGCCGCCGCCCGCAAAAAGTGCCCCGCCTCCGACATCGTCAGCCAGCTCGTCGCCGCCGAGGGCCAGGGCAACCTCTCCTCCGACGAGTTCGGCTTCTTCGTGCTGCTGCTCGCCGTCGCCGGGAACGAGACCACCCGCAACGCCATCAGCCACGGCATGCACGCCTTCCTCACCCACCCCGACCAGTGGGAACTCTTCAAGCGGGAGCGCCCCGCGACCGCCGCCGAGGAGATCGTCCGCTGGGCGACCCCGGTCGTCTCCTTCCAGCGGACCGCGACCCAGGACACCGAGCTCGGCGGACAGAAGATCCGCAAGGGCGACCGGGTCGGCCTCTTCTACTCCTCCGCCAACAACGACCCCGAGGTCTTCACCGACCCCGAACGCTTCGACATCACCCGCGACCCCAACCCGCACCTCGGCTTCGGCGGCGGCGGACCCCACTTCTGCCTCGGCAAGTCCCTCGCGATCAAGGAGATCGAGCTGATCTTCAACGCCATCGCCGACGCCCTGCCCGACCTCACCCTCGCCGGCGAACCCCGCCGGCTGCGGGCCGCCTGGCTGAACGGGGTGAAGGAACTCCGGGTCCGGACCTCGGCGTGATCCGGACGCACGGAACCGGAACGGGAACTCCGGGTCCGGACCTCGCGTGATCCGGACGCACGGAGCCCGAAGGGGAACCGGAGGCGGAACCGGAACGCGACCGGCCACGTCTGATCCCCCATGCGGGGGACACTCAGAAGGATCCTGACCACCATCGTCGCGCTGCTCGCGCTCCAGCTCGGCTCGCTCGTCGCACCGGCGTACGCCTGCGGCTGCGGCGCCATGATCCCGAGCCGGGCCGAGCGCATCGGCGTCGACCGGGAGGAGTCGGCCGTCCGCTGGGACGGGCGCACCGAGACCGTCGTCATGCGTTTCTCCGTGCACGGCAACGCCCGGCGGGCGGCCTGGATCATGCCGGTGCCGGGCCGCGCCGACGTCGCCCTCGGCGACCCGGCGCTCTTCGACGAGCTCGACCGGCTCACGGAGCCCGAGCAGCGCGACCGCTTCCACTTCTGGCCGCGCGAGGGCGACTGGCCGTTCGACGTCTCCACCGGGGACGGTGCCGCCGCCGCGCCGCCCGGCAAGGGCGGCGTCGGCGTCGTCGGGCGCGAACGGCTCGGCCCCTTCGATGTGGCACGGCTCACCGCCACCGACCCCGACGCCCTCGGCGACTGGCTGCGCGCCAACGGCTTCGAGCTGCCCGCACGGCTCACCGGCGCGCTCGGGCCGTACGTCGATCGGAAGTGGGAGTACGTCGCCGTCCGCCTCGCCCCGCAGGAGCAGGGTGCGACGCTCTACGGCGAACTGACCCCGCTGCGGATCACCTTCGCCTCCCCCGAACTCGTCTACCCCATGCGGCTGTCCCGCCTCGCGCAGACCCCGCAGACCCTCGGCCTGTACGTCCTCGCCGACCACCGGATGGAGCCCCGCTCCCCCATCGGCGGCGACCGCCCCGAGGTGACGTTCGCGGGCCGGATCGAGCACCCCGAGGGCGCGGTCGCGGACCTCACGGGCGACCGGCCGGCCCGTCTCACCGTACTGGAGCAGCACTTCCCCCACCCCGGGCGCATCGACGACGACCACCATCTGCGGACCGTCGCCGACACCCCGTACCGCCGGGTCGAGTACACCGACCGGCTGCTCACCGTCGGCGCCGGCATCCCGGTCTGGCTCCTGACGGTCGGCGCCGGACTGCTGCTCACGGCACTGCTCGCGACGCTGCTCGCCGTACGGGTGAACAGGCGACGCCCGAGCCCGAACGCGGGTGTACGTTCGGCCGTATGACGAACCCTCAGTGGACCGCGGTCGACGACTACTTCACCGAGACGATCGCCCCCGCCGACGAGGCGCTGACGGCCGCGCTCGCCGACTCCACGGCGGCGGGCCTGCCGGAGATCGCCGTCGCCCCCAACCAGGGCAAGCTGCTCCACCTGCTCGCCGCGACGCAGGGCGCGCGGAACGTCCTGGAGATCGGCACCCTCGGCGGCTACAGCACGATCTGGCTGGCCCGCGCGCTGCCCGCCGACGGCCGGCTGATCACCCTGGAGTACGACCCCGCCCACGCGGACGTCGCCCGCGCCAACATCGCCCGCGCCGGCCTCGACAAGATCGTCGAGGTCCGGACGGGCGCGGCCCTGGACACCCTGCCCCTGCTGGAGACGGAGGGCGCGGGCCCCTTCGACCTCGTCTTCATCGACGCCGACAAGGTCAACAACCCGCACTACGTGGCCTGGGCGCTGAAGCTCTCCCGCCCGGGCACACTGATCATCGTCGACAACGTGGTCCGGAACGGCCGGGTCGCCACCGAGCAGCCGGACGACCCGGCGATCACCGGCACCCGCGCGATGTTCGACCTGATCGCCGCCGAGCCCCGCCTCGACGCGACGGCGATCCAGACGGTCGGCACGAAGGGCTACGACGGCCTGCTGCTGGCCCGGGTCACGTCGTAGGGCCGACACCGGCCGACCGGTCACGCCCTCGGGCCGACACCGGCCGACCGGTCACGCCCTCGGGCCGACACCGGCCGACCGCGTCCACGGGCGACCCACACCGACTGCGTCCACCGGCGCTACTTCCACTCGGTGATCGACCCGGACACCTTTCCGCTCTCGTCGGTGTCGAACTCGAAGACGGCCGCGATGCCGTTGATCCGGGCGAACTGGGCTGCGGCGCTCTCGTAGAAGATCGCGCCGCGCCAGTTCACGCCGCCGGAATCGTCGAAGCGGCCGACACCGGTGCCGTGCCAGGTGATGCTCTCTCCGGCCTGGGTCATGCTGACGCCCTGGCCCTCGCCGTAGAGCGTGCCGTCGGCCCGCAGGACCGCCTCGTAGGTCCCCATGTCCTTGATGGCCACGCCGATCAGCGTGCCCGTCGCCATGAACGAGGTCTCCGTGACGGCGTGACCGCCCTCCGCGGACAGGACGCGCAGCCCCGTCGTCTCTCCGGAGATCGTGCCCAAGTGTTCGCCGAGCATGGTGGGACTCCTCTCAGACCGGACCCCCTGACTCCGGACTACGCCCGCCGACCGGGATCGTCAAACGGGGACGCCGGACCGCCGTCCGCCGAAGAGCGGCAGCCCGGCGAAGGGCGCCACGGGCGCCCCCGCGAGTCGTCCTCACGTCACTTTGACCGGTGGATGTAAGAGACTGCACGGAGGTGATCAAGGCTCGGCGCAGCGCCCGGCCCGTGCTTCCTGAGAGGTGTCAAGTGCCCAGTGTGGTAAAGATCAACGTCCTGACCGTGCCGGCCGAGCAGCGTGAGGTGCTGGAGCAGCGGTTCGCCTCCCGGGCCGGGGCCGTGGAGGGGTCCGACGGATTCGAGTGGTTCGAGCTGCTGCGCCCGCTGGAGGGCACCGACCAGTACCTGGTGTACACGCGCTGGCGCAGCGAGGAGGACTTCCAGAACTGGATGAACGGTTCCATGAAGGCCGCCCACCAGGGCGGCGGCGAGGGTGGCGAGCGGCCCAAGCCCGCGGCGTCCGGCTCCACCCTGTGGTCGTTCGAGGTCGTCCAGCAGGCGTCGCCCAAGTAATTCGGCGGCGAGCGTGGTCGTGCGGGCCGCAGAATGACCCGCATGACCTGGACTTTCTCCCCTGAGCGCGTCGACACCTCGGACGCCACCTCCCTGCGGCGGGACTACTACGCCGACGTCGCCGGCCGGTACTGGAAGCGGCCCGCGACCGAGGCCGAGGTCGACGAGGGCCTGACGGGCGACGGGGTCGAGAAGCTGACCCCGCCGACGGGGCAGTTCCTGGTGGCACGCCTGGAGGGGAAGCCGGCCGGCTGCGGCGGGGTGCTGATGCTCGACGGCGAACGCGCCGAGCTGACCCGGGTCTTCATCCGGCACGCCTTCCGCGGCGTCGGCGGTGCGGGTCCTCTGCTGCGCCGCCTGGAGGACGAGGCGCGCGCGCTCGGGGCGCGCCGGATGGTCCTCAACACGCGCCTCGACCTGGTCGAGGCGCGCGCCCTGTACACCCGCCACGGATACGCGGAGATCCCCGCGTACTGCACCGGTCCCTACATGGACATCTGGTACGGCAAGGAGCTCTGAGCAGCGAGCGGCCGGTCTACGCCTGGTGGTCCCGGGGCGGCTCCGACGGGTGGGGCCTCTCCCCGTCCGAGCAGCGAGCGGCCGGTCTACGCCTGATGGTCCCGGGGCGGCTCCGACGGGTGGGGCCTCTCCCCGTCCGAGCCGCACAGCTCGGCCGTCAGCTCCTCCACCAGCTGTACGAGGTCGGTGGGCCGGTCGGGCCCCCACCAGTCGCCGAGGAGTTCGGCGAGCGACTCCTCCCGGGCCTTGGCCAGGACCGTGGCCGCCTGTACCCCCTCCTCGGTGAGGGTCAGCTGGACGCCCTCCCGGGTCACCAGACGCTGCTCCTCCACCTGCCGGGAGGCCTCCGTGATGACCCGCAGCGGCACGGGCGTGGTCTCGGCGAGCCGGGAGGGTTCGACGGTCCCGTGGCGGCGGACGCGCAGCAGCAGCCAGCTTGCGGCGGGCAGCAGGTCGAGCCCGGAACGGTCGGTGATCTCCACGTAGATCGCCTTGCGGCCCTCCCGGGAGCCGAGGACGGACAGCGCGCGGGCGCACTCGTCGTACGAGGAGCGCTCGACGGGGTGGGAGGCGAGCGTCTGGCTGGTGTCGGGCACGGTGACCGAGGCCCGCAGCTTGTCCTCCTTCAGGAACCAGGCGACGACGAAGGCGACGAGGACGACCGGCACCGCGTACAGGAAGACGTCCGTGATGGACGTGGCGTAGGCGTGGAGCACGGAGGGGCGCAGTTCGGGCGGGAGCCCGGCGATGCCCCGGGGGTCGGCGGCGACCTGCCCGGGGCCGAGGCCCGGCGGGAGCTCCGTCCCCGCGCTCGCCGCGCTCGCGAACACGTCGTCGAGCGTGCCGGTGAGCCGGTTGGTGAAGACCGTGCCGAAGACGGCGACGCCGAACGAGGCTCCGATGGAGCGGAAGAAGGTGGCTCCGGAGGTGGCGACGCCGAGGTCCTCGTACGGGACGGCGTTCTGGACGACCAGGACGAGGACCTGCATCACGAGGCCGAGCCCGGCGCCGAAGACGAAGAAGCAGACGCTCATCGACAGGGTCGAGCTGGTCTCCGTCAGCTGGTGGAGGAGCAGCAGGCCGAGCGCCGTGAGGGCGGTGCCGGCGATCGGGAAGACCTTCCAGCGGCCGGTGTGCGAGACGATCTGGCCGGAGGCGGTCGAGGTGATCAGCATGCCGAGGACCATCGGCAGCATGTGGACGCCGGACATGGTCGGCGTGACGCCCTGCACCACCTGGAGGAAGGTCGGCAGGTAGATCATCGCGCCGAACATGGCGAAGCCGACGACGAAGCTGATGACCGAGACGAGGCCGAAGGTCCGGATCCGGAACAGCTTGAGCGGCAGCACGGGTTCGGCGGCCCGCCGTTCGACGTACACGAACCGGACGAGGAGTACGGCTCCGAGGAAGGCGAGTCCGATGATCTGCGGCGAACCCCACGCCCAGGTGGTCCCGCCGAGGGAGGCCACGAGGACCAGGCAGGTGGCGACGGCGGCGATGAGGAACGTGCCGAGGTAGTCGATCGTGTGCCGGGTGGACCGCACGGGGATGTGCAGCACGGCGGCGATCACGAAGAGGGCGACGATCCCGATCGGCAGGTTGATGTAGAACACCCAGCGCCACGAGAGGTGCTGGGTGAAGAGGCCGCCGAGCAGCGGGCCGAGGACGCTGGTGGCGCCGAAGACGGCGCCGAACAGGCCCTGGTACCTGCCGCGTTCCCGGGGCGGGACGAGGTCGCCGACGATCGCCATCGACAGCACCATGAGGCCGCCGCCGCCGAGGCCCTGGATCGCGCGGAAGCCGATGAGCTGCGGCATGTTCTGGGCGATGCCGCAGAGGGCCGAGCCGATGAGGAAGAGGACGATCGCGGCCTGGAAGAGCTTCTTGCGGCCGTACTGGTCGCCCAGCTTGCCCCAGAGGGGGGTTCCGGCGGTGGAGGCGAGCAGGTACGCGGTGACCACCCAGGACAGGTGCTCCATGCCGCCGAGCTCGCTGACGATGGTCGGCAGGGCCGTGGAGACGATGGTCTGGTCGAGTGCGGCGAGCAGCATGCCGAGGAGCAGTGCGCCGATCGCGACGAGGACGGTGCGGCGGCTCTGGCCCGCGCCGGGCACGGGGGCGTCACCGAGTGGGGACGGGCGTGTGTCTTGGGCCATGGGGTCTCCGACTCCGTCTCGGTCTCGGTCCGTGTCTGTGTGTGCGGCTGGGTCTCCTTGTGCGTCGGCATCTGCGTCCGAGGCTGCGTCCGCGCCCGCGTCCGCGGCTCCATCCTGATCGGAATATCCCGATATGGCCTCCCGAAGGGCACACTCGTTCGCCCGTCGGACAGGGGCGGGCTGCATAATCGCTCGCAGTTGTCTCGGGGAGGGGACCCATCATGACCGGACACGTCTGTCCTGAATGCGGTGTACACAGACCTGGCTGCGCCTGCGCCAGGGCGGCGGGCCTGGCGGCCGAGACGACAGCGGCCGAGGACTTCGACCCGCTGCGGATCAGGCCGTACGTGACCCTGGACGCCCCCGAGGGGCCGGAGGGGCCCGGGGGCCGGGAGGACCCGACGGGGCACCTGCCGGCCTACGCACCGGAGGACCCGACGGCGTACCTGCCGGCCTACGCGCCGGAGGACCCGCCGACCGCCCAGTTGGCCGCCGTACGCCCGGAGGCCGGCCCCACGGCGCCGACACCCGTACCGGCGGCCCACCCGAACGGGTCGGGCTCGGGCCCGGAGTCGCACCCCGGCACCGCGCCGGAGGGCGACCCCTCCGAGACGATGCCGCTGCTACTGCGCGGCATCGGCGACGTACCTCCCGCCCCCGGACACGGACCCGGACACGGACACGGACATGGACCCGGACACGGACATGGACATGGGCACGGATACGAGCGTGGGCGCGAGCACGGCCACGCCCACGAGCACGAGCCGGCGCGGGCGCGGGGCCGCAAGCGCGGCGTGATGGTCGCCGCGGTGGCCGCCGTCGCCGTGGCGGGCACCGCCGCCCTGGCGGCGGCCGTCCTCGGCGGCGCGGACGACACCGACGACCGGGCGGCCGTGCCCGAGGTGACCACGAGCGCGTCGCTGAACGTCGCCGTGTCGGAGGCGCCGTCCCCCTCCTCCGGGACCCCGGAGCCGACCACCTCGTCGCCGACCCCGGACCGGACGTCCGCGTCACCGTCCGCCACCCCGTCCCCGAGCCGTACCACCGCGAGCCCGAGCGCGTCGGCGAGCTCCGCCGCCCCTCCGGCGGCGACCCCCACCGCCGCCCCGACGACCGCCGCTCCGACGACCGCCACGCCGCCCTCGGAGCCGCCCCCGGAGACCGATGAGGCGGCGGTCACGCTGAGCATCGGCTCGTCGGGCGACGAGGTCGTCGAGCTCCAGGCCCGGCTGACCCTGGCGGGGGCGTACCACGGAGACGTGGACGGGGAGTACGACCAGGAGGTCTGGCGCGCGGTGAAGAGCTACCAGTCCTGGATGTACATCGAGGGCGACCCGAAGGGTGTGTACGGCCCCCACACGCGCGAGGCCCTGGAGCGGAGCACCTGGCTGTAGGGGGTGGCCGGGCGGCCGGTTGGCCAAGACGGCCTCCGGTTTTGTATCGTAGAAGAACAAAGTGGCCCCGCCCGCACTCCCTGACCGGTGGGCGGGACCGCTTCGTTCTCCGTGCCACCCCTTCTGGAGACCCGATGGCCGCCACCACCCCGGCAACGCTCACCGCCCGCGCCCTCCTCCTCGACATGGACGGCACCCTCGTCAACTCGGACGCCGTCGTCGAACGCTGCTGGCGCCGCTGGGCGGACCGCCAGGGTCTCGACGCGGCCGACGTCCTGAAGGTGGTCCACGGCCGCCAGGGGTTCGCGACGATGGCCGTCCTGCTCCCGGACCGCCCGATGGCGGAGAACCACGCCGACAACCGGGTGATGCTGGCCGAGGAGACCGCCGACCTCGACGGGGTCGTCCCCGTCCCCGGCGCCCAGGCCTTCATGGCCGCGATCGCGGACCTCCCGCACGCCCTGGTGACCTCCGCGGACAGGGCTCTCGCCGCGGCCCGGATGGGTGCGGCGGCGCTCCGGACGCCGGAGACCCGGATCACCGCCGAGAGCGTCGGCGCCAGCAAGCCCGACCCCGAAGGCTTCCTCAAGGGTGCGGCGGCGCTGGGCTTCGAACCGGCGGACTGCGTGGTCTTCGAGGACTCCGAGGCGGGCATCCAGGCGGGCCGCGCGGCCGGCATGCGCGTCGTCGGCGTGGGCCCCCGCGCGGCGGCCTTCGCTCCGGACGTGCACGTCGCCGACCTCACGCGGCTGCGAGTGGAGCCCGCGGCGGACGGCTCGATCACGCTGACCGTCCTGGCGTAACCCGCTTCCTCCCCCTCTCTCCGCCTCGCGCGCGGCCGGACACTCCGGCCGCGCGCGAGGCGTTTCCGGGTCCGGGCGGACTCCCGTCGAGCTCCGAACCGTCGCCCCGACACTCGGCACCCTGCCCCTGACCCCGGACTCCCGGCTCCCTTCCGGACTCCCGACTCCCGGCTTCCTTCCGGACTCCCGGCTCCCGCCTCCCTTCCGGGCTCCAGGCTCCCGCCTCCCGCCCCCCGGCTCCCGCGTCCCGAACCGCTGGACGCCGGGCGGAATCTGGCGCTCCATCAGGTGCGTCACACCCCTTGATGTGACGTGTCCATGTCGTCACTCTGTTACCTGGCGCACCCCCCACCGAAACCTGGCGCCGCCACGATGACCGGGCCCACCGCCCGGCACCCCGCGGGGACGGCAGCCAGCCAAGGTCCCCTCACACCAAGGGAGTTCACATGCCCATCGGCATGATCTACGCGCGTCGACTCGCCGTGCTCGCCACCTCCGCCGCCCTCACCGTCACGGGTCTCCTCACCACCGCCCCGGCCGCACAGGCCGCCATGCCCACCCCGGTCAGCGCGGCGACCGCGCGTACCTACCTGGCCGCCCTCACGGTCAAGGCGGAAGGTTCCACCTCGGGTTACAGCCGGGACCTCTTCCCGCACTGGATCACCCAGTCCGGCACCTGCAACACGCGCGAGACCGTCCTCAAACGCGACGGCGTGAACGTCGTCACCGACTCCAGCTGTGCCGCGACCAGCGGCAGCTGGTACTCCGAGTACGACGGCGCCACCTGGACCGCCGCCTCGGACCTCGACATCGACCACATGGTCCCGCTCGCCGAGGCCTGGCGCTCGGGCGCGAACTCCTGGACCACCGCCCAGCGCCAGTCCTTCGCGAACGACCTCACGCGGCCGCAGCTCATAGCCGTCACCGACAACGTCAACCAGGCCAAGGGCGACCTGGACCCGGCGAAGTGGCTGCCCTCGCGGACGGCCTACCGCTGCACGTACGTCAGGGCGTGGGTGCAGGTGAAGTACTACTGGAACCTCAGCGTCGACTCCGCCGAGAAGAGCGCGCTCCAGTCCGTCCTCAACGGCTGCTGAGCACACGCCCACTGAGCGCACGTCAGCGACGGGCATCGGGGAGTGAGCCTCGCCACACGCCCCCCGATGTCCGAATGTTGAACTTGCAAGCACTAGTGAGGGGTGCCTAACCTTACGGCCTCATCGGTTTCCGTCCCCCACACCCCGTTCCCCACGGACGGGGCCAGGCCGAAGGAGTCCCACCCCCATGACCGCCCAGAGCACCACCGCCCCCACCCCCACGAGCCTCACCGCCCGCCTGAACCGGGCACAGCCCTACGCGCTCGGCCTCTTCCGCATCGTCGTCGGCCTGCTCTTCGCCTGCCACGGCGCCGCGTCGCTCTTCGGCCTCCTCGGCGGCACGGCGATACCGGCCGGCACCTGGCCGGGCTGGTACGCGGCCGTCATCCAGCTCGGCGCCGGCATCCTGGTCCTGGCCGGACTCGGCACCCGGAGCGCCGCGTTCCTCGCCTCGGGCTCGATGGCGTACGCGTACTTCAAGGTCCACCAGCCGGAGTCGCTCTTCCCGCTCCAGAACGGCGGCGAGGGCGCGGCCATGTTCTGCTGGGCCTTCGCGCTGCTCGTGTTCACGGGCCCGGGAGCGCTGGCCCTCGACCGGCTGTTCGGCGCCGGGGAGGCGACGGACGCGAAGGCCCGCGAGGAGCGGGGCGCGCCGGTCGCGGCCTGACACACCCACCGCCTGACAGAAGGGGCCGGATTCCGCAGCGCGGTTTCCGGCCCTTCTCGTCGGATGGCGAGCTGTCGGCCTGTCGGGCCGCGGGCTCGGGATGAGTGAGGCCGAAACAAATAGTCCGCAACAAAACTATCTGCTACGGTCTCCTCGTTGCTCCCGTCCCACCCGTCTCACCCCGACCGTCGAGAGACCGAAAGGCTGACCGCCATGCGCGAGCACACCGCCGCCGAGACCACCACCGGCACCACCCAGAACGACGGCCCGGCCCCCCGAGTGCTCACCGACCAGGAGCTCTCCCACCTGTTGAGCCGGCAGCAGTTCGGGGTACTCGCGAGCATCAGGAGCACCGGCCACCCGCACCTGTCGACCGTCCTCTACGACTGGAACGCCGAGGAACGCGTCCTGCGGATCTCCTCCACCGCCGACCGCCTCAAGGTCCGCCAGTTGCGCCGCGAGCCGCACACCTCACTGCACGTCAGCGGCCCGGACGTCTGGTCGTTCGCCGTGGCGGAGGGAGAGGCGGAGATAGCGGACCCGGCCGACGGGGCGGCCCCCGGCGAGCAGCCGCTGCCCGACCGGCGCGTGACCATCCTGGTCCGGGTCTCGCGCCTGTACGGGACCGCCCTGGACATCCCCGCCCAGAACTGAGGAACCGCCGCACGGCAACCACCCGACCCCGTCGCGCCCGCCCCGTCCGGCCCGGCCCCGACTCACCCTCCCCGCACCACCCCCTCCGATCCCGTACCGCCCCGTCCGGCCCGGTCCCGGCTCACCCGGCTCCGTCTCGTCCTGCCTCGCCCCGCCCGACTCCTCCCACCCCGCCCCACCCCCCTTCCACCTCGCCCCACCCCGGCTCCTCCCGCCCCGCCCCACCCCGGCTCCTCCCGCCTCGCCCCGCCCAACCCCTTCCCGCCCCGACTCCCCGCACCCACCGACCGCGGGGCCGCCGCCCCCGCGTAGGCTCTGGCCCTGTGAATCTGCTCGACAGCCTGGGCTCGCTGCGGTCGCTCACCGCCGGCCCGTGGATCTATCCGGTGGTGGCGACGTCGATCCTGCTCGACGTCTTCCTGCCCGTGCTGCCGAGCGGCTTCCTGGTGATCACCGCCGCCACGGCGGCGGCCACGGCGACCGGGGCCGCTTCCGGCGTGCCGTCGCTCCTCCCCCTGCTCGCCTGCGCGGCCAGTGCCTCCGTACTCGGCGACTTCCTGGCCTACCGCCTCGCCCTGCGCGGGGGCGCGAGGCTGGACAGGGTCATCGCCCGCTCGCGCCGCCTCTCGCTGGCGCAGGAACGTCTCGGCACCGCGCTCACCCGGGGTGGCGGCCTGCTCGTGGTGCTCGCGCGCTTCGCCCCTGCCGGCCGCTCCGTGGTCTCACTGGGCGCGGGCGCGGCGAAGCGGCGGGTCGAGGAGTTCCTGCCGTGGTCGGCGCTGGCGGGTGTGGTCTGGGCCTCGTACAGCGTGGGGCTCGGCTGGCTGGGCGGTCAGTGGCTGGGCGCCACCTGGTTCAGCGCGGGGGTGTCGACCCTCGCGCTCTTCCTGGCGGGCGGTCTAGCCGCGTACCTCATACGGCGTCCGGCTGCGGCTCCCGCGACCGCGGCCTGACGGCGGCGGGCCGAGGCTCGCGGATCCGGGCGGCGGTGGGGTGCGCGCCGCGCACCTCCAGGCCGTCGAGGAGTCTCGCGGTGGCGTCGGCGATCTCGTCCACGGCCCGCTCGAAGACCTCACGGTTGTGGGCGGCGGGGGCGTGGAAGCCGGAGACCTTGCGGACGTACTGCAGGGCGGCGGCGCGGATGTCGTCCTCGGTCGCCTCCTCGGGCAGCGCGGGCGGACGGAGCGTCTTGATGCTTCGGCACATGCCTCCAGTGTGGCGCGCGCCACTGACAACCGCCCGGAGGCCGACGGGGGCCGTCCCCCCGCCCCGTCCAGCTACCCGCTACCCGCCGAAACCGCGTCTGCTCCGTGCGTTGATCTCGGCGGTGCGGGCGCGCAGCTCGTGCAGGGGCGTGGCGGGCTGGACGTCGAGGGGCTCGGCCTCCCACTCGCCGCCGCCGTGGACCGCGCGGATCCGAAGGCGCCCGGAGACGCTCTCCACATAGAAACCGACCCGCCCCGTGGCGGTGTCGCGGACGAGGTCACCGACCTCGGGCAGTGGCTGCACGCATCCCCTCCGTCCCGATTCCTGAAGCTTGGGGACACTCAGGGAAGCGCGGCGACCCCGCCCTGTCAACGTATCTCTAGAGATGTCCCCCGATGGATGGATCGACCGGCCGGGACGGCGTACGGGTGCGCCCCCGGGCCGATGAGCGCGCCGTAGGGTGTCCCGCAGACGAAGGGAGTGGTCCACCCGTGACTGACCAGGACAGCGCTCGTCGGCCCAAGTACCAGCGCATCGCCGACGAGTTGAGAACCGCGATCCGTTCGGGTGCCTTCGCGCCGGGCGATCGGCTCCCCGGCGAGAACGACCTCATGTCGACGTACGACGTGGCCCGCATGACCGCTCGCCAGGCCCTTTCCGTGCTGCGTACGGAAGGGCTCGCCGAGGCGCGCAAGGGTGCCGGGGTCTTCGTCCGGGTCTTCCGTCCGCTGCGGCGCCGGGGCATCCCGCGCCTCGCCGGGGACCAGTGGGGCAGCGGCCGCTCGGTCTGGGCGGCGGACGTGGAGGACCGGGAGCTGGTCGTCGACCAGATCGAGGTGGGCGAGACGGAGGCCGGCGACCGGGTCGCGGGTGCGCTGAACCTGACGCCGGGAACGCCCGTGTGCGTCCGCAGCCGCCGGTTCGTCCTCGACGCCAAGCCGGTGCTGCTCTCGGTGTCGTACCTCTCGGCCGAGCTGGTCCGCGGTACGCCGATCACCGAGCCGGACACGGGCCCGGGCAGCACCTACGCGCGGCTCACGGAGCTGGGACACCGGCCGGTGCGGTTCCGGGAGGAGATCCGCTGCCGGATGCCGACGGCGGACGAGTCGGACCGGCTCTCCCTGGAGTTCGGGACGCCGGTGGTCCTGATCGGACGCACGGCCTTCACGGGGCCGGGGGTGGCGGTGGAGCTCAACGAGATGACGCTGGACTCGTCGTCGTACGTCCTGGAGTACGACTTCGACGCGTGAGGGCGCCGGCACCGAACTCCGCCCCGGCACCGGCACCGGCGGCGAGGACCTCGAACCGCGCCCCGGGATCGGCGTGGGTGACGTCGCCGGGGAACTCGGCGGCGGCCAGGGCGACGGCGTCGGCGGGCGCGGTGCCCGGCCCGACGTGGGTCACGACGAGACGGCCGGCACGGGCGTCGGCGGCGCTCCGGCCGGCCTGCGCGGCCGAGTGGTGCCCGGGCACGCAGCCGTCGGCCTCGCAGACGAACAGATCGCAGTCGAGGGCGAGTTCGACGAGGGCGTCGCACGGCTCGCAGTCCCCGGAGTAGACGAGGGAGCGCCCTACCGCGTCCTCCACGCGCAGGGCGAAGGCGGGCGGTCCGCCGTGCTCGACGGCACGGGACCGGAGGGCGAGTCCGCCGACGCGGGCGACGTGTCCGTCGTAGAGCTCCTCCACGCGGAAGGCGCTCTCGACGGGGCTGCGGTCGGGTCCGCTGGTGAGGAAGGCGGCGAGCCGGTCGGCGATGCCGGGCGGGCCGAAGAGGGGCAGGGGGTGCGGGAGGTCGAGCCCTGCGTACAGCAGCCCGTAGAAGGCGGTGAGCAGGTCGGCGCTGTGGTCGGCGTGCAGATGGGAGATCCACACGGCGTCGACGTCGCCGAGTGCCACGTACCGCTGGAGCTCGGCGAGGGTGCCGGTGCCGGCGTCCACCCAGAGGCGGACGCCGCCGCCCTCGACGAGATAGCCGGAGCAGGCGTTGCCGGGCCGGGGGAAGGGGGTGGCGGACCCGAGGACGGTGATCCGCAGCAAGTCGTCGCCCATGGGCCGAGTCTAGGCCGGTTGCCGGCGAGTGGCCGGAACTTGTGCGGAACCGGTGAAGGGCGTGCGTATCCTGTGTGCTCGCCGGGTCCCATCGGCGGGCATCCGGCAGAGAACTGAGGGACATTCATGCTTCGCGTACGCACGCTCGCGGCCGTGACCGCGGCCGCCGCCTCCGGCATCCTGCTGCTGCCTTCGCAGGCGCAGGCCGCCGGCTCGGTCCACCTGTACAAGATCTACTACGACAGCCCGGGCTCGGACAACCGCTCCAACAGCAGCCTGAACGGCGAGTACGTCCAGATACGCAACACGACCGGCGCGGCGGTCAACCTGCGGGGTTGGACGCTGACGGACGCGGCCAACCACAAGTACACCTTCGGCAGCTACACGCTCGGCAAGGGCAAGATCGTGACGGTCCGCACGGGGCGCGGCACGAACACCTCGGCGAACGTGTACCAGAACCGTGGCGCGTACGTCTGGAACAACGACCGGGACACGGCGAAGCTGCGCAAGTCGAACGGCACGACCGTCGACACCTGCTCGTACAACTCGACGCGGGTCGACTACAAGTGGTGCTGACCCGGACGCCTCACCGGGCGTGACGTTCCGTGGGCCCCGCGAGCCGGGGCCCACGGGCACGCTCAGGAGGCCTCCGACTCCTGCCGGGCGCCGGGAACGCCGCCCCCGTGCTGCTGCACGTCGGAGTTGACCTGCCCGCCGAGCGTCATGACGTTCAGGGTCGCGGAGTTCTCGTTGGCGATGGCCTTCTCGACGCGGGAGACGAGGACGGCGAACGCCTCGCGCCTGCCGAGGTCGTGGTACGGCCCGACCTTGGTCTCGAAGTAGACCCGCTCGTGCCCGAGCAGTTGCTCGGTGGACCGGTAGTTCTTCCACTGCTCCCGGTACCGGTAGACGCTCTCCAGCGACACGGCGGCGACGACGACCACGCTCAGCACCGTGGCGATGATCCGCGCGAAGCCCAGATCGACGTTCACGAACACGGGCACGAGCGCCCCGCCGACGACGGAGACGGTCCGCATCCGCAGATGCATCGCCTTCATCCGGGTCGCCTTGGCGTCGTACCACCCCTGGTACTGCGCGAGTCTGGTCTCCATGTACCGCTGCGGCGTCATCTCGCCACCGTGCAGCCCGGGTTCGGGCGCGTCCCCCACCTCAGCCATGCGGGGAGTACACAGTCAGGGACGAGCCCCCGTCAACTCGCGTCCCGTTGCGGGGCTCAGAGATGCGACGTGGCCTCCCGGACGAGCGCACCGATCCCGTCCCGCGTCCACACGCGCACCTCGTCGCGGCTGCCCACCCTCCGCAGAAGAGTGATGTCCTCCGACGTCGTTCTCGGCCTCGTCGGGCGGCTCGGGCGGGTGCGGTTCGTTCTGGCCCGGGTGCCCGAGCAGCGCCCCCTCAACCGACAACGATCCGCTCACGCACGGCGGAGAGGGCGAGCGACCAGGGGAACCCCACGGCCGGCTCATGGGGCAGGAGCACCGAGACCCCGGCGCCGCGAAGCGTCTCGACGGACCGCTCGAACTGCGGGTGGCGGGCATGGGCTTCGTTCACGCAAGGCATCGCGACCATCGGGATCCCCTGACCGATGCCCTCCGCGACGACCCCGACGACGAACGTGTCGGCGATGCCGAGCGCCCACTGATTGACCGCGGCGAAGGTGGCCGGCGCGAACAGGATCGCGGAAGCGGCCGGCCACACGTCGGGCTCACCGGGCAGCGGGTAGTCCCAGCGCACGGGATGCCCGGTGAGCGCGGCAAGCCCGTCGAGCGACCCGGCGAGCCAGCGGGCAGCCGTGGGGCTGAGCCCGAGACAGACGTCCCATCCCTCGGCCTGCGCGTCCTCGATGACACGGGCGATGTCGAAAAGGGGCTCGGCGTCACTGGCGAACACATACAGGGTACTCATCCCCCCATACGACCACATCCATGCCCTGACCTGCACCGGAGGCCGTTCCCCAGGGCGAGCACGAACGACTCGGACGCGCCGGGACGCCCGCGCGGGGCCGCCATAAATGTCAGTTGTAAACATCAACTCACACAACGACGAAGCAGAGACAGGTCCCTCCCCGCCTTCGAGACGCAGACGGGCCCCTTCGACGACGCAGCGACCGAGGGCGCCACGACGCGCGAGCGGATGGGGCACTCGTCGGTACGGACCGCGAACGGGCGCGACCACGCCATCGCCACCCACGTCGACGAGCAGATCAGGAAGGCCCTCCCTACGGAGCCCGACGAACCACCCGGCCCGCAACTGTCACGACGCCCCTCCCCCACCGAGGAACGAACAAGGCCCAGGCTCCCGGTTCAGTACCGGTGACCTGGGCCTTTGCCTTGCTACCTGCTGGTGGGCGCGGACGGTTTCGAACCGCCGACATCTGCTTTGTAAGAGCAGCGCTCTACCCCTGAGCTACGCACCCGTGGAAGAGGCAACAGCCTACATGGACCTGGGGTGGGTGCCGCAAACCGGTATCTCTCGGGGGGTAGCCCCACCCCCGGGACGGTGGGTCGCCGGATCGTGGCGTGGGGTGGTGGGGTCGTAGCGTCGGGGGATCGTCGCGTCGCCTCTGGGGGAAATCGTCATGGTCGCAGGTCGTCCGTTCCGTGTGCTGCTCGCTTCCGGGGTCGCCGTGTTCGCGCTCGCCGGGTGTGGGGCCGCCGATGTCGAGGGGGCGCCGGTGGAGCGGAAGGCGTTCGCGTTCGGCGGGGACGCGCTCACCATCGACTCGGACAACTCCGAGCTGGTGATCACGCCCGCCGACATCGACGACGTGCGGGTCGAGCGGCAGGTCGACGGGTGGGTGTTCATGGGGTCGGGGCCCGAGGCCAGCTGGAAGCTGGTCGACGGGCGGCTCACGCTCCGGGTCGACTGCGACGGGGTCGCCGCCAGCTGTGGGGCCGTCCACCGCATCCAGGTGCCCCGTGGGGTCGCCGTCTCCGTCGAGGACGACAACGGGGGCGTCACCGCCGAGGGCTTCACCACCCCCCTGAAGGTGCGGTCCGACAACGGCGACGTGCGGGTCCGGAAGGTCAGTGGAGGGCTTGATCTCGGGAGCGGCAACGGGGACGTCGACGTCGCGGACTCGGTCACCTCGTCCCAGGTCTCCGTACGGTCCGACAACGGCGACGTGCAGATCACCCTCGGCGTCGTCCCCCGCAAGGTCGACGTCGTCACCGACAACGGGGACGTCACGGTGACGGTGCCCGAGGCCGAGTACGCCGTGGCCGGCTCCAGTGACAACGGTGACGTCCGTCTCGACGTGCCCCGCCGGGACGACAGCGAGCGCGTCGTGAGCCTGCGCAGCGACAACGGGGACGTCACCGTCCGTACGGCGAACTGACCGGGCCGTGTGTTCGTCCTTACCGGGTGGGAGAATGAAGCCTGACCGGGCACGGCGGACACAGCACGGGGAGTAGTACGTGGCGGCGAGCGATAGGGGCACATCGGCGCCCAGGGGTTCCTCCGCGTTCCGGCTGGCGCTCGCGCTGCCCCTGCTGGTGGGCGCGCTGCTGCCGCAGGCCTTCGCCGGCGGCGGGACCCGCCGCTGGTTCGGCGGGCGCGGGGAGAGCCAGCGGGCCGAGGCGCAGGCCGCCAAGGACGCCGCGGCCGCCGCCTTCTACGAGCTCGACACCGCCCAGCGCGGGCTCCGCATCTCCATCGAGACGATCACCGCCGTCGACAGTTCGCCGGAGGCGCGGCGCGCCGTCGACGGGTTCGCGGCGCTCGGGCGGCGGATCGATGACGTCAGTCACCTCTACATCGGAGCCGTCGACGCTCATGATCTCGACCGGGACGAGCTCGACGCCGCCACCGCCTCCCGCGCCCGCGCCGATCTGACCCGCGCCAAGGAGGAGCTCGACCGTGTCAGGGGCGAGTTGGACCGGTTCGAGGAGGGCCTCGCTCCGCTCCTCGACCGTGCCGAGACCCAGCTCGCCCGCCTCGCGCCCGCCGTCGAGCGCGCCCGGCAGGCCCTGCGGGGTGCGAGCGGGGCCCTCGACGGCGTCCGGGAGGGTGGGCTGCGCGCCGACGACCTGGCCGCGCGCCTCGCCGCGCTCGGACCCGAGCTGACCCTGCTCAACGAGGGCGCCGGCCGGCACGGCGTCCCCGAGACGCTCCAGCGGGCCGACCGTGTCCTGCGGGACGCCGAGGCCGTACGGGCCGAGGCCGAGCGGCTGCCCGAGCGGGCCGCCGAGATCGACAAGCGGCTCGTGTCGCTGCGTACCCGCACCGAGGCGCTCACCACCCGCGCCGGGGGTGTCGAGCCCCTGCTCTCCGAGCTGCGCCGCCGGTACTCGGCCGCCTGCTGGCAGGACCTCCAGCACGTGCCGGAGCAGGCCGTCGTGACCCTCCGGCAGGCCGGGGACCGGCTCGCCGAGGCCGGGAAGGCGCGGGCCGAGCAGCGCTGGCCCGACGCGACCTCGCTGCTCTCCACCGCCCGCGCGCTGCTCGACTCGACCGACGAGGCCGTCTCGGCCGCCGGTGAGCGGCTGCGCCGCCTGGACGCCGTCGCGAAGGACCCGAAGGCGGAGATCGACCGCACCCGGTTCGCGGTACGGGACGCCCAGCGGCTCGCCATGGCGGGGCGCAGCACGCCCGACCCCCGGCACGCCCGGCCCCTCGACGAGGCCGTCGCCCGGCTCGACCGGGCCGTGGGCGGTCTCGAGGGCCGCCACCCCGACTACTGGCACTTCCTGACCGAGCTGGAGGCCGTCCGCTCCGCGGCCGCGCGCGTCGTCGGCCAGATCCGGGAGGACCGGGGCGGCGCGCACTGACGTGAGGAGCGTGGCACTGATGCCTGGTGCGGTCCGCCGCTAGCCTGTTCCCATGCCTCGTTACGAATACCGCTGCCGTACCTGCGGCGACACCTTCGAGCTCAGCCGTCCCATGGCCGAGTCCTCCGCCCCCGCCGCCTGCCCCGCCGGGCACGACGACACCGTGAAGCTGCTCTCGGCCGTGGCCGTCGGCGGAAGCGCCTCCGCCGCCCCCGCGCAGGGCGGTGGCGGCGGTGGCGGTTGCTGCGGTGGGGGCTGCTGCGGCTGAGTCCTCGGGCCTGCCTTCGGATCGGGCCGGGCTCGCGGGACCTGATCCGGGAGTTCCGGAAGGCAGGTCCTAGGTGTATTGACCCGCGTCAACAACGCCGCAGGTCAATACACCTAGGCCGCTGCCGCCGCCCGGAAGCGGCGGAGGATCTCCTCCCCCGCCGCGACCCCGCGCTCCGCGAGGACGTCGAGGTGGGGGGCCGTCCAGTCGCTGTCGGCCAGTTCGCCGTGGCCCGGGCGCCAGGCCCTGTCCGCGGCGAGCAGCAGGTCGGCGTCGAGGAGCGAGTCCCCGGCGGCCAGCGTGAGCGTCGCGCCGGTGCGGCGGGCGACCTCGCGGACTGCCGCGCTCTTGGTGAGCGGCTTCGGCACCGCGTACACCTTGCGGCCCTGGAGCGAGACCGTCCAGCCGCGGTCGCCCGCCCAGGCGCCGAAGCGGTCCAGCCAGTCCTCGGGGAGCCGCTCCCGCTCGACGACCAGGTAGGCGAAGAGGTCCTCGGCCACCCGGTGCTTGCGCACCCAGGACAGGTCCGTGGTGGCGGTGAGGTAGGCGCGGATCTCGGAGAGCGGCGCGCATTCGTCGGCGAGCCTGCGGACGACGGATTCGTGCCAGTCGCGGTCGGAGACGCCGTCGACGAGGATGTGCCCGCCGTTGGCGCAGATCGCGTACGCCGGTGCGGTGCCCGGGAGCTGGATGCGCTGGTACTGCTTGCGCGTCCGCGTGGTCGTGGGCACGAAGACGGTCTCGGCGGTCAGCCGCGCCAGGAGGTCGGCCGCGTCCTCGGTCATGTAGGAGAGCGGCTTGGACTCGTGGACCTCCACGCAGAGCAGCCGGGGCGCCTGGGCGTCCGGCATGCCGAGGGCGAGGGCCGCGGTCGAGTAGATGAGGGTGCGGTCGAGGTCGCTCGCGACCAGCGTCCGGGCGGACGTGGACGTGCTCACTGGGACACCACCGTCTTCCCGTCGGCGCCTGTGGCGCCCTTCGTGTACTGAGGGTGGATCAGGCCCACGCAGCTGTACGGGAGTTCGTCGACCTCCTCGACCGGTACGCCGCGCTGCTCGGCGAGGAGCCGGACGTGCGCGAGGTCGGCGTCGGCGCCCCGCTTGGCGAGGATCTTCCAGGGGACGCGGCGGAGCAGGACCCGGGTGGTCTCGCCGACGCCCGGCTTCACCAGGTTGACGTCGTGGATGCCGTACTCCTCGCTGATCCGCTCCACGGCCGCCCAGCCCTCCCAGGTGGGGGTGCGGTCGGCGGCCAGGAGTTCCTTGACGTCCGTGTCGACGGTCGCGGCGACCTCGTCGAAGCGGGCGGCGACGGCGTCGAGGAAGGCCCCGGAGACGTCGGCCCCGGCGAGCTCGCGGTAGAACTTGGCGCCGTGGAAGTCGTCCGGTCCGACGAGGTCGGAGCGGAGAACCGTACGCGATATCAGGCCGGAGACGGTGGAGTTGAGGCAGGCGGAGGGGATGAGGAAGTCCTCGCGGGTGCCGTAGGTGCGGACGCAGGAGCCGGGGTCGGCGAGGACCGCGATCTCCGGGTCGAAGCCCTTGAAATCCCTGACGGCCTCGGCGAGTTCGCGGGTGATGGCGCCCTTGCCGGTCCAGCCGTCGACGAAGACGACGTCGGCCGGGTCGTGGTGGGCGGCGAGCCAGCGCAGCGCGTTGGCGTCGATGCCGCGGCCGCGCACGATGGAGACGGCGTAGTGCGGGAGGTCGAGGCCGTGGCGGGCCTTCGCCCAGCGGCGCATCAGCACGCCGACGGGGGTGCCGGCCCGGGCCAGGGAGACCAGGACCGGTCGCGCGGAGCGCTCGGCGAGGACGGTCTCGGTGACCGTGCCGACGGCGCGGGCGATGCGGGCGGCGGAGCTCTCCAGGGCCGCCTGGAAGAGCTCCTGGTAGCGCTCGCTGGGCTGGTACTCGACGGGGAGCGACTCGGCGTAGTGCGCGCCGCCGCTCTGGATGGCCTCCTCCCGCTCCTCGGTGGGGGCTTCGAGTTCGACGTCCGAGAGGTCCTGGAGCAGCCAGCCGACCTCTTCGGGTGCGTACGAGGAGAAGGCGGGGCCGCGGAGGGGCTCGGGCAGCATGGAGCTCCTTTCGGGAGCTTCGGTGACTTCGGTGACGCGGACCGTGGGTGTGTAGGACGGGACGACCGCGAGCACGACGCGTGGGATGTGTGCGGCGAGCTGGGCGAGCAGGCCGTCCGGGGCGTGCAGGGCCGGGGTGTCGGCGGCGGAGTCCACGACGAGCACGGCGGCGTCGAAGCCCGCGCCCGCGACGTTGTAGGCGTAGCGCTCGCCGGGCCCGTCCGCTGGGTCGTCGTGGGCTGGGAAGACGAGCCGGGTGCGTATGGCGTAGCCGGGGTCGTCGACGGCGAGGACGGGCGAGCGGGTGGTGGTGGAGTAGCGGACGTCGTGCCCGGCGTCCTCCAGGGCGGTGCCGAGGCGCAGCGGCGCGTACATCAGCTCCTCGAAGCCGAGGACGAGCACCCGGGGCCGTTCCGCGGGGGCCGGGGCGGGCAGGGCCTCGGCCAGCGCCTTCGCCATCGCGGGCAGGGCCGTCTCCAGGTGCTCCCGGTGGCCGGTCGTGAAGCCGTGCCGTCCGCCGTCGGGGAGTTCCTCGGGCCAGCCGAGGTCCACCCGCACGGGCGCCTCGCGCGGGAGGGGCGCGGGGGCCGGGGCCGGTCCCTCGTGTGCCGCGACCAGGGCCTGGCCCTTCTCCAGGACGCCGTCCGGGAGGTGGACCGTGCCGGCGGCTCCGGCGATCAGGTCGACGCGGGCGCCGATCTCCGTCGCGAAGGCGTCCAGGCGGCCGAGGTCGGCGGCGGAGCGCATGTCGACGAGGGCCACGACGACGTAGCGCCCGCGCGGGTAGCGCTCGTGCAGGGCGCGGATGGTGTTGAGGACCGTGTTGCCCGTGGAGAACTCGTCGTCGACCAGGACCAGCGGTCCGTCGCCCGCGAGGAGCTCGGGGTCCTCGGGCAGCAGGAGGTGCGAGGTGGCGTGGGAGTGCGACTCCTCGAAGCCGCCCGCGCGGGCCACGCCGGCCACGGGGCGGCGGGTGGAGTGGAGGTACGGGGCGAGGCCGAGGCCGTCGGCGACGGCGTGCCCGAGGGCGGTGGCGGTCTCCGCGTAGCCGAGGACGACGGACCGGGCGGCCTCTTCGTCGCCGAGGAGCTCCCGGACGCGCCGGCCGAGGCCGAGGCCGGAGCCGTACACGACGGAGGGGCGCTGCGGCACGTGCTTGCCGAGCACGCTGGAGACCAGCAGGTGCGCGCGCTTGGGGTTGCGACGCAGTGCGAGGCCCAACAGGGCGGGCAGCTCCTCGTCGCCGATCAGTTCGACGCCCAGTCGCTCCGCGACCCACGTTCCGGTCCACACCACGTCGTCGACGTCCCTTCGTCAGCCGGCCAGGCCGGCGGTGAGCAGATCCACGAAGCCGACGTCCTCCCTGGCGACGCCGAACACCTCGGCGCGCAGGAGGGTGCGCTCGGCCCACGCGCGATGCGGCTTCACCTCGTTCATCTTGTTCGTGTAGGCGGAGCGCAGCACCCCGCCGCCGTCCCGGTCGGGCCGGAGGATGTCCTGGGCGTCGCTCCACTCCTCGTGGCTGACGACGGAGAGGGCGTGCACCGGCACCACGTGGGTGGGGTGGATGCAGGTCTTGCCGAGCAGGCCGTTGGCCCGGTCGAGTTCGATCTCGCGCAGCAGGCCGTCGAGGTCGTGCTCGATGAGGGCGGTGCGCAGGTCCTCCGCGCGGCCTTCGAGGAAGGGGCTGCGGCGCAGCTGCGGCTTGAACATGCGCTCGCCGGGACGGAAGTACTCCCAGACGGGCCCGGTGACGGTGAAGCCGGTGCCGTCGGAGCGGCCGAGGACGTTGACGACGTCGGCGATGACGTTCGCGACGATCTTGATGTCGTACGCGGTCATGTCGGGCGAGCGGCGCAGCCCGTAGGCGGAGCAGAAGTCGGTGACGCCGAGCCGGAGGGCGAGGACGCGGTCGCGGTACTTGTCGGTGATCGAGGCGATCCCGGCGAGGGTCTCGGCCCGGGTCTCCAGGTGGAGGAGCTCGGGGGACTCGAGGACGGGCATGGCGAAGAGGCGCCTGCCGGTCGTCCGCTCGGCCTGGGTGAGCGCTTCGAGGAAGGCGTGACCGCGGGACTCGGTGAACTTGGGCAGTACGAATCCGGACAGCAGGCGCACCGAGGCGCCGAGGCGGTCGACGAGGTCGGTGATCTGGCGCGGCTCGCGGACCCGGATGAAGAGCAGGGGCAGGTCCGTGGCGGTCTCGGGCAGGTCCGTGGCGGTGTCGGCGTCCGTCACGGTCCCGGCGGAGGGGTCTGCCTCGGGGGCGGCCGCGGTCCCGGCCGCGAGGTCGGCGAAGTGGCGGACCAGGTTGGCCTCGCCCGCCTCGACCTCGGCATCGCTGATGGAGTCCTCCAGGCAGAGGACCATGGAGACCACTCCGCGCCCGGCCTGTTTGCGCACGGCGTCGGCCAGCCGGGGCCGTGTGGCCGGGCTGTAGAGCGTGGCGCCCAGGGCCACGGCAAGCGTGCGGGCGGGCGAGTCGGATGTGAACTCGGCCGGCTCCTGATGGAACAGCCCGGTCCGCACCGCGGACGGGATGTGCCCGAAATGACGCATGTAAGTCCCCCGTCTGCCTCTCCGGGCCCTGATGACATGTGGCCGGTAATAGTACGTAGGTGCGGGTGTCCGTAGTTCCCTCAGTGCATGAAATTCAGGTAACTCGTCGGCATCCGTCGCCCCGTCCGGGTATCGGTGGCGCCCCCGCGTTGTCCGCGGGTCGGGCGGGAGGGCAGGATTGCGGTCATGACGCACGCGATGCTGAAGGGCTCCAACGTCCCTCTCGACACCGCGGCCGTACGGGCCGTGCTCTGCTGGACCCCGGGCCCCGGGGTCCCCGACGTGGATGCCTCGGCCCTGCTCCTCGGGCCCTCCGGCCGCGTCCGGTCCGACGAGGACTTCGTCTTCTACAACCAGCCGCGCCACCCCTCGGGCCTGGTGCGGCGGCTGCCGAAGAAGCGGGTCGCCGAGGGTCTGACCGACACCGTGGAGGCCGATCTGGCCGGGCTCGACGTCTCCGTCGACCGGGTGGTCATCGCGGCCTCCTCCGACGGCGGCACCTTCCGGTCCGTCTCCGACCTGCGGATCCTGCTGTACGACGCGGTGGCAGGGCCGGACCGCGAGCCGCTGGCGCTGTTCGACGTGACGGCGGAGACCGGCGAGGAGACGGCGGTCATCTGCGGCGAGCTGTACCGGCGCGGCGACGGCTGGAAGTTCCGCGCGGTGGGCCAGGGCTACCCGACGGGGCTCGTCGGCCTCGCCACGGACTTCGGCATCTCGGTCGACGAGGACGCCGCTCAGGACGCCGCTCAGGACGCCGGCCGGGAGGGCGGCCAGGAGACCGCCCAGGAGGCCTCTCGGGCGCCCGAGAGGCCCGGCGAGGGCGTCCCCGGGTTCCCGGAGGCCCCCGCAGGCGGCTCCCCCGCCACGGGCTCCACCGGGGCGCACGACCGCGACCTCGATCTGACCGTCGTCCACACCCCCGTACCGCCGCAGCCGACCCTGCCGCCGATGCCGGACCGGGCGCCCGCCTACGGCTACCCGCAGGAACCGGTCAACGCCCCGGTCCCGGCGTACGGCTACCCACAGCCGGTGACCGCCCCCGAGCAGAACCCGGCGCCGGAGTTCCGCATGCCGCCGATGGGCCCCCAGTTCGTCCGGAGCTGAAGCGGCGGGCAAGGCTACGCCTTGGTCTTGTAGCCGCGCCCCCACTGGAGTCCCCAGCCGTACAGCCGGTCCAGCTCGGCCTGGAAGCCGTACACGAAGCGCACCTCGCGGCGGACGGTCAGCTCGCCCTTGACGTTCTCCATGGAGAAGACGGCGCAGGAGCGGGCCTGCGGGGCGCGCTCGTCGAGCTCGACCTCGATCCGGGGGCCGTTGCTCGGGTAGAGCGTGACCTTGGCGTGCGTACGGTCGAAGGCCGGCGTCTGGTCGTAGATGTACACGAAGAACAGCAGCCGCTTGATCTCGTCCCGGTGGTCCAGGTTGACGAAGATCGTCTCGCCCGAGGAGCCGCCGAAGCGGTCGTCGCCGCTGAGGCGGACGTACGGGGCCTCGTTCAGGTCTCCGAGGAAGCCGCCGAGCGGCTGCACCACGCCCTTGCTGCCGTCGGTCAGCTCGTAGAGACAGCCGAGGTCGAGGTCGACGTTGACCACGCCCTGGGTGTGGGCCTGGACGACCTCGGGCTTGAAGAACAGGGCGGGGTTCCGCAGCAGCCGTCCGCTCTGCCGGGACCTGCCCTCGATGTCGGAGGTCCGCATCCGCCAGGAGAGGTTCACCCGGAGGTTGCCGGTGGCGGCGCCCTGTTTGGTGAGCGAGACGGTCGGACGCCGCTTCGTCAGGTCGATCGCGTTCGACGCCGCGCTGCCCGAGTCGAACTGCGCCGCCCTCCCCGGAAACAGGTTGTCCCAGAAGGCCATGACGCCTTCACCCCCACTGATCGTCAACACCGCTGATCGTCAACACCGTGCACATGCCTGCGGGGCGGCCGGATGCACCGGCCGCCCCGCAGAGAAGCATTCCTCACCGCCGGGGGTGTCACACCCCGGACGGCACCTCGGTCTTGTCGTCCGAGCCCGATCCGCCCTCGGCCGCCGCGAGCCGCTTGTTGCGGCGGACGGAGGACCAGAAGGACCAGGCGATCAGGAGGACGCCGATGGAGCCGGTGATGACCTCGGGGATCTCGTACTGGATGGTGACCAGGAGCAGCACGGACAGGGCGCCGATGGCGTAGTGGGCGCCGTGCTCCAGGTACACGTAGTCGTCGAGGGTGCCCTGGCGGACCAGGTAGACCGTCAGCGACCGGACGTACATGGCGCCGACACCGAGGCCCAGCGCCATCAGGACGATGTCGTTGGTGATGGCGAAGGCGCCGATGACACCGTCGAAGGAGAAGGAGGCGTCGAGGACCTCCAGGTAGAGGAACATGAAGAAGGCGGCCTTGCCCGCGAGCTGGATCACGGTGACCTTCTTGCCGCTGCGCTTGGCCTCTTCCTCGGCCTCGTGCTCGCGCTCCTCCTCCTCCTCCAACTTGTTCTCGAAGTAGCCGGAGAGACCGCCGACGACGAGGTACGTGATGAGGCCGGCGATGCCGGAGATCAGGACCGTCTGCGCCTTGTCGACGTGCGTGCCGCCGTGCTGGTGGGCGTGGGTCGCGAAGGTCATCGCGCTGATCAGCAGGACGACGAGGGCGATGCAGACCGACAGCATGTCGACCTTGCCGAGCTTGGCCAGCGGGCGCTCGATCCAGCGCAGCCACTGGATGTCACGCTCCTCGAAGATGAAGTCGAGGAAGATCATCAGCAGGAACATGCCACCGAAGGCGGCGATCGACGGGTGCGCGTCGGTCACCAGTTCCTGGTACCGGTCCGCGTCGTTGAGCGCGAGGTTGACGGCCTCGATGGGGCCGATCTTCGCACTGACGGCGACGATCACGACGGGGAAGACGAGGCGCATGCCGAAGACGGCGATGAGCACGCCGACCGTGAGGAAGATCTTCTGCCAGAAGGCATTCATCTTCTGCAGGATTCCGGCGTTGACCACCGCGTTGTCGAACGACAGGGAGATCTCGAGGACACACAGGATCGCGACGATCCCGAACGCCTCCCACCCCCCGTAGAGCACTGCTGCGATCAGACCGAGCGCAGTGATCGCGAACGACCAGCCGAAGGTTTTCAGAACCACTGTCTACCCCATCGTGAAATTACATGGCTTTACGAAACGTTGACCCCGAAGTCTAGAGCGATGCCCCGGAGCCCTGACGCGTACCCCTGTCCCACCGCCCGGAACTTCCATTCGCCGTTGTAGCGGTAGAGCTCGCCGAAGATCATCGCGGTCTCCGTGGAAGCGTCCTCCGAGAGGTCGTAGCGGGCGAGTTCCTGCCCGTCCGTCTGATTCACGACGCGAATGAAGGCATTGCTGACCTGGCCGAAGCTCTGGCCGCGGTTGTCGGCGTCATGGATCGACACCGGAAAGACGATCTTGTCGCAGTGGGCCGGAACCCTGGTGAGGTCCACGATGAGCGACTCGTCGTCCCCGTCACCCTCTCCGGTGAGGTTGTCGCCGGTGTGTTCGACGGAGCCCTCGGGGCTGCGGAGCTGGTTGTAGAAGACGAAGTACTCGTCCCCGAGCACCCGGCCGGCCTGGCACAGCAGGGCGCTGGCGTCGAGGTCGAAGGGGGCTCCGGTGGTGGAGCGCGCGTCCCAGCCGAGCCCCACGAGGACCTGGGTGAGGTTGGGTGCGGCCTTGGAGAGGGAGACGTTGCCTCCCTTGGCGAGCGTGACGCCCATGATTCGGTTCCTCCCCGGTGGTGATGAGGCACGACCGGCGAGGTTTCCTCCCCGGTGGTGACGAGGCACGACCGGCGAGGTTTCCTCCCCGGTGGTGACGAGGCACGACCGGCGCCGCACGGGATGTGCGGCGCCGGACGGTTCGAACGGTTCGGCTCAGACGTTGACGCCGAAGTCCTGCGCGATGCCGCGCAGACCCGAGGCGTACCCCTGGCCGACGGCGCGGAACTTCCACTCGGCGCCGTGGCGGTACAGCTCGCCGAAGACCATCGCGGTCTCGGTCGAGGCGTCCTCGGAGAGGTCGTACCGGGCGATCTCGGCGCCACCGGCCTGGTTGACGACGCGGATGAACGCGTTGCGCACCTGGCCGAAGGACTGCTGGCGGTTCTCGGCGTCGTAGATCGAGACCGGGAAGACGATCTTGGCCACGTCGGCCGGCACGGTGGCCAGGCTGACCTTGACCTGCTCGTCGTCGCCCTCGCCCTCGCCGGTGAGGTTGTCACCGGTGTGCTCGACCGAGCCGTCGGCGCTCTTCAGGTTGTTGAAGAAGACGAAGTCCTGGTCGTTGCGGACCTTGCCCTCCTCGCTCACCAGGATGGCGCTGGCGTCGAGGTCGAAGTCCGTACCGGTGGTGGTGCGGACGTCCCAGCCCAGACCGACGGTCACGGCGGTGAGGCCAGGGGCCTCCTTGGTCAGCGAGACGTTGCCGCCCTTGCTGAGGCTGACTCCCACGAGTCCCTCCATAGGTTTCCAGGGGCAGCGCCCCCAGTCGTGCGTTGGCATCGGATCAACGTCTGGATCCTAGTGACGGGTTCCCGGTCGAAACAGTCGATTCGCCCGGTGAATCCGCGGGTGTCGGCTCCGGGGCGCTCAGAGCGCTTCGAGAGCCTTGACGTAATCGCCCAGGTCACGGGCGTCCGACAGGGCGTTGACGACGGTCCAGCGGACGACGCCCGCCTTGTCGATGACGAAGGTGCCGCGGACCGCGCAGCCCTTCTCCTCGTCGAAGACGCCGTAGGCCCGGGAGGCCTCGCCGTGCGGCCAGAAGTCGGAGAGCAGCGGGAACTCCAGCTCCTCCTGGTCGCCGAAGACCCGGAGGGTGTGGATGGAGTCGTTGGAGACGGCGAGGAGCTGGGTGTCGTCGTTGACGAACGCCGGGAGGTTGTCGCGGAGCTCGCGCAGTTCACCGGTGCAGACACCGGTGAAGGCGAAGGGGTAGAAGAGCAGCACCACGTTCTTCTCGCCGCGGAGATCGGAGAGCCGCACGGTCCTGCCGTGGTTGTCCCTGAGCTCGAGATCCGGGGCCTGGGTGCCGACCTCGATCGCCATCGCGTACGCGTCCCTTCCGACGGGGTCCGGGCCTTGGGCCGTATCGGTGAACCCGGGTGGACCCCACCCTACGGCCTGCGCACGAAAGCCCCCGCCGGTGGACCGGCGGGGGCTACTCGCAGCGTGGTGATCAGCGCTTGGGGGCGGCCAGGCGGGTGCCCGTCCAGTCCTTGGCGACGCTGATGCTCTTGGTCTGGGAGAGACCCGCTGTCTGCGCGGCATCCTGGATGTCGGACGGCTCGATGTAGCCGTCACGGCCGGTCTTCGGGGTCAGCAGCCAGATGTTGCCGCCGTCCTCCAGAAGACCGATGGCGTCCACCAGGGCGTCGGTGAGATCGCCGTCCTCGTCCCGGAACCACAGCACGACGACGTCGGCGACGTCGTCGTAGTCCTCGTCCACGAGGTCGGTTCCGATGACGGACTCGATGCCTTCACGGAGATCCTGGTCGACGTCGTCGTCGTAGCCGATCTCCTGGACCACCTGTCCGGGCTCGAACCCCAGCCTGCCGGCCGGGTTGGTCCGCTCCTCCGCGTGGTCCGCGGTCGCGCTCACGGCTTGCCTCCTGCTCATTCGGAAAATCCTGTGGGCCACGCGTATGCGCGCGGCGCTGGCCGTAGTCCACACGTGCCGGGGCGGATCGCGCAAGTACCCGGCCGCCGAGACCGCCGAAACGGTGACGTTTGGGGCCGTCTCGCCGCAACTTCCGGCATCGTCGGACCTTCCTCGGTGATCAAGCACACATGATTCGTCCCGGTTTACTGACTTCTGCGGTTTCAGTCTGCCGAACGCCCGGACGAAACGCATGCGCGGGTTGGGCGTAAGGTTGCGATTTGAGCGCACCCAGACGCACGGAGACACCCCTGGGGGTTACCCCTCGGTAAGTGTGACGCCTGGCGCACGCGGGGTACACGATGGACATCCCGACCACTTCCGTGGCCCCGTGGGCACCACCGAACAGCGAAGGAAGAGCGTGGCTCCCGGATCCGATCGCAACCCGATCATCATTGGCGGCCTTCCCAGCCAGGTCCCGGATTTCGACCCGGAAGAGACCCAGGAATGGCTCGACTCCCTCGACGCGGCCGTGGACGAGCGGGGCCGTGAGCGAGCCCGCTACCTCATGCTCCGGCTGATCGAGCGGGCCCGCGAGAAGCGCGTGGCCGTGCCCGAGATGCGCAGCTCGGACTACGTCAACACCATCGCCACCAGGGACGAGCCGTTCTTCCCCGGCAACGAGGAGATCGAGCGCAAGGTCCTCAACGCCACCCGGTGGAACGCGGCCGTGATGGTCTCGCGCGCCCAGCGCCCCGGCATCGGCGTCGGCGGTCACATCGCGACCTTCGCCTCCTCCGCCTCGCTGTACGACGTCGGCTTCAACCACTTCTTCCGCGGCAAGGACGAGGGCGACGGCGGCGACCAGATCTTCTTCCAGGGGCACGCCTCCCCCGGCATCTACGCCCGCGCGTATCTCCTCGACCGGCTGAACGCGACGCAGCTCGACGCCTTCCGCCAGGAGCGGTCGAAGTTCCCGGACGGCCTCTCCTCGTACCCGCACCCGCGGCTGATGCCGGACTTCTGGGAGTTCCCGACCGTGTCGATGGGCCTCGGCCCCCTCGGCGCGATCTACCAGGCGCGGATGAACCGCTACATGGAGGCGCGCGGCATCGCCGACACCTCCAAGTCGCACGTCTGGGCGTTCCTCGGCGACGGCGAGATGGACGAGGTCGAGTCGCTCGGCCAGCTCTCCATCGCCGCCCGCGAGGGTCTGGACAACCTGACCTTCGTCGTCAACTGCAACCTCCAGCGCCTCGACGGCCCGGTCCGCGGCAACGGCAAGATCATCCAGGAGCTGGAGTCGATCTTCCGGGGCAACGGCTGGAACGTCATCAAGCTCATCTGGGACCGCTCCTGGGACCCGCTGCTCGCGCAGGACCGCGACGGCATCCTGGTCAACAAGCTGAACACCACCCCGGACGGCCAGTTCCAGACGTACGCCACGGAGACCGGCGGCTACATCCGGGACCACTTCTTCGGCGACGACCACCGGCTGCGCGCCATGGTCGAGGGCATGTCGGACCAGCAGGTCCTGCACCTGGGCCGCGGCGGACACGACCACAAGAAGATCTACGCCGCCTACGCGGCGGCGAAGGCGCACGCCGGCCAGCCGACCGTGATCCTCGCGCAGACCGTCAAGGGCTGGACACTGGGCCCGAACTTCGAGGGCCGCAACGCGACCCACCAGATGAAGAAGCTGACGGTCGACGACCTCAAGCGCTTCCGCGACCGGCTGCACATCCCGGTGACGGACCGGCAGTTGGAGGACGGCCTGCCGCCGTACTACCACCCGGGCCGGGACTCCGAGGAGATCCAGTACATGCACGACCGCCGCAAGGCGCTGGGCGGGTACGTCCCGACCCGGGTCGTGCGGGCGAAGCCGCTGGCCCTCCCCGACGACAAGACCTACGCGGCCGCCAGGAAGGGCTCGGGACAGCAGTCGATCGCCACCACGATGGCGTTCGTCCGCATCCTGAAGGACCTCATGCGGGACAAGGAGATCGGCAAGCGCTTCGTGCTGATCGCCCCCGACGAGTACCGCACCTTCGGCATGGACGCGTTCTTCCCGAGCGCCAAGATCTACAACCCGCTGGGCCAGCAGTACGAGGCGGTGGACCGCGAACTCCTCCTCGCCTACAAGGAGTCGCCCACCGGCCAGATGCTGCACGACGGCATCTCCGAGGCCGGCTGCACGGCCTCGCTGATCGCCGCCGGCTCGGCGTACGCCACGCACGGCGAGCCGCTGATCCCGGTGTACGTCTTCTACTCGATGTTCGGCTTCCAGCGGACCGGCGACCAGTTCTGGCAGATGGCCGACCAGCTGGCGCGCGGCTTCGTCCTCGGCGCCACCGCCGGCCGCACGACGCTGACCGGTGAGGGCCTCCAGCACGCGGACGGACACTCGCACCTCCTCGCTTCCACCAACCCGGCCTGCATCGCCTACGACCCGGCGTTCGGCTTCGAGATCGCGCACATCGTCAAGGACGGTCTGCGCCGGATGTACGGCCCCGAGGCCGAGGACGTCTTCTACTACCTGACCGTCTACAACGAGCCGATCCAGCACCCGGCCGAGCCCGAGAACGTGGACGTGGACGGCATCCTCCAGGGCATCCACCGCTTCAGGGCCGGCGAGGCGGGCACGATCCCGGCGCAGATCATGGCCTCGGGCGTCGCCGTGCCGTGGGCGATCGAGGCGCAGCGGATCCTGGCCGAGGAGTGGAACGTCCGGGCCGACGTCTGGTCCGCGACCTCCTGGACCGAGCTGCGCCGCGAGGCCGTGGCCGTGGAGCAGCACAACCTGCTCCACCCGGACGAGGAGCAGCGCGTCCCGTACGTGACGCGCAAGCTCCAGGGCGCCGGGGGCCCGTTCGTCGCGGTCTCGGACTGGATGCGGGCGGTGCCGGACCAGATCTCCCGCTGGGTGCCGGGCTCCTACACCTCGCTGGGCGCGGACGGCTTCGGCTTCGCGGACACGCGTGGCGCGGCCCGCCGCTACTTCCACATCGACGCGCAGTCGATCGTGCTGGCCGTGCTGACGGAGCTCGCCCGCGAGGGCAAGGTCGAGCGCTCGGCCCTGAAGCAGGCCGTGGACCGCTACCAGCTCCTCGACGTGGCCGCCGCCGACCCGGGCGCCGCGGGCGGCGACGCCTGACGACGGGACCGGCCGCCTGCGGGCCCGCCTGCGGCGGACCGTCGGCGGTGGACCGTCTGCGGTGGGCCGTCGGCGGTGGGCCACTGACGGTGGATCGCTGACGGTGGACCGCTGACGGTGCCGGTGGTCGGCGCCGGTGGCCGGCGGTGGTGGCCGGCGGTGGTGGCTCGTTCGGGCTGGTGAGGGCGGTGGGACGCGGTCCCGCCGCCCTTCGTCATTCCTTACGATGCCGGTCATGCCCGTCAAGAAGCTGCGCTGGGAAGAGCGCACCCAGACACCGCTCCTGGTGCTCGCGGTCGCGTTCGGCCTCGCCTACGCGGTGCCGATCGTGGCTCCCGGCGCCGAACCGTGGGTGCACCGGCTCTGCACCCATGTCGAGTGGGTCGTCTGGGGCGCCTTCGCGCTCGACTATCTCGTCCGTCTCGGGCTCGCCCCGGACCGCTGGCGCTTCGTGCGCGGCCATCCGCTGGACCTGCTCGCGGTGATACTCCCGATGGTGCAGCCGCTGCGGCTGCTGCGGGTCGTCTCCACGCTCCTCCTCGTGGGCCGGCGGGCCCGGATGGCCCCGCAGATAACGCTCACCACCTATGTGGCGGGCGCGGTGGTCGGGCTGATGATGTTCGGCTCGCTGGCCGTGCTGCATGTGGAGCGGGACGCCCCGAACGGCAACATCAAGACGCTCGGGGACGCGGTGTGGTGGTCGTTCACCACGATGACCACGGTCGGCTACGGCGACCACGCCCCGACCACGGGTCTCGGCCGGGTCCTCGCGGTGGGCCTCATGCTCTCGGGCATCGCCCTGCTCGGTGTCGTCACGGCCAACATCGCGGCCTGGTTCATCTCGCGGTTCGACCGCGACGACGCGGTGGAGCGCCGGCAGACCGAGCTCCTGGAGGCGCTCACCCTGGAGGTCCGGGAGCTCCGCGCCGAGGTGGCCCGGCTCTCGCCCCCGCCGGGGCCGAACGAGCCGCGCGAGGTCCCCTCGCCTACCGCTCCCAGAGCTTGAACGCTCTGACCTCGTAGGCCGTCTGCGGCACCCACGTCCCCCGCCCCGGGTACGTCTCGAACTCGCCCGTCTCACCGCACTCGGCCGACTGGTAGGTGGTGACGGGCCGCCCCGTGCGGTTCGCGAGGGACTGCGCCGAGGTGCCCGGTGGCAGGGCGACGCAGCTGTCGATGTCGGTCGTGGCCAGCTCGTGCGTCCACGGCCTGCCCTTGAAGTCGGGCTTGGGCCAGAGACAGAGCCGACCGGGCCCACAGACCCCGAGCACGGTCCCGGTCGGCGCGGCCGCCCCCGGCACGCGCCCGGCGGGCGCGGCGGCCCCGAGCGTCGGCGGGGAGGCCCCGGCGGGCTCGGCGGCTCCCGCCGGCTGGGTGGCCAGGAAGGTGGTCAGGAACGTGGCCAGGGCGGCCGCGAGCGCGAGTGTCGTCTTCGTATACATGCTGATGAACCCCCGTTTCGTCACTCTCTGTAATCACGAGAATGCCGGACGTCCCCCGCCGACGGAAGAGGGGCCGCCCCCGTTCACGCGAACGGGTGACGGCCCCCTACGGGAACCCCGAGAGCCGGACGTCAGATGTGACCGCCCATGCCGCCCGCCTCCGCGTTCTCGCCGCGCTTGGTGAGCGTGGCGACCAGGGCCGCGACGACGGCGACGCCACCGGCGACGGTGAAGGCCAGGCCCATGCCGTCGAGGAACGTGTCGTGGATGACCTTGGTGATCAGCTGGAGGAGGTCAGGGGTCATCCCCGGCGCCTGGGCCAGCTCCGGCGGGGCCATGCCGAACTCGGCGGCCTGCTCCAGCTGCGGGTTGACCGGGGCCGGGATGCCGGCCTCCTTCCAGTTCCCCGCGAAGGAGTCGGCGACCTTGGAGGACATGACGGCGCCGAGCACCGCCGTGCCGAGCGCGCCGCCGACCTGCATGGCGGCCTGCTGCAGACCGCCGGCCACGCCGGAGAGTTCGAGCGGCGCGTTGCCGACGATGACCTCGGTCGCGCCGACCATGACCGGGGCGAGCCCCAGGCCGAGCAGGGCGAACCAGAGGGACATGGCGAGGGTGCCGGTGCCGGCCGTGAGGGTGATCATGCCGAACATCGCGACGGCCGTGCAGACCATGCCGCCGACGAGCGGCACGCGCGGCCCGAACCTGGTGATGAGCGCGCCCGCCAGCGGCGAGGAGACGATCATCATCGCGGTCAGCGGCAGCAGGTGCAGACCGCTGTCGACCGGGCTGAGCCCCTTCACGCCCTGGAGGTAGAAGGTGACGAAGAAGAGGCCGCCCATGAACGCGAAGGCCATCAGGACCATCAGCACCACACCGGCCGAGAGCGGCACGGAGCGGAACATGGCCAGCGGGATCAGCGGCTCCTTGACCTTGGTCTCCCAGAAGGCGAAGACCGCGAACAGGAACAGCGCGCCGATCAGGCAGCCCCAGGTCTTGCCGCTGGACCAGCCCCAGGACTCACCGGCCTTGATGAGGCTCCAGACGAGGGAGGCCATGGCGCCGGAGAGCAGCAGGATGCCGAGGACGTCGAAGGAGCGCGGCGCGTTCTCGGCGCGGTGGTCCTTCAGGATGAGCAGGCCGAGCACGAGCGCGACGACGCCCACCGGCACGTTGACGAAGAAGACGGACTGCCAGCTGACGTGCTCGACGAGCAGGCCGCCGACGATCGGGCCGCCCGCCGTGGACGCGCCGATGACCATGCCCCAGATGCCGATGGCCATGTTCAGCTTCTCGGCGGGGAAGGTGGCGCGGAGCAGGCCGAGCGCGGCCGGCATCAGCAGGGCGCCGAAGAGGCCCTGCAGGACGCGGAAGGCGATCACGGCCCCGATGGAGTCCGAGAGGCCGATCGCGCCCGAGGCGGCGGCGAAGCCGGCGATGCCGATGAGGAAGGTCTGCCGGTGACCGAAGCGGTCGCCGAGCTTGCCGGCGGTGATCAGGGCGACGGCGAGGGCGAGCAGATAGCCGTTGGTGATCCACTGGACCTGGGCGAGGCTGGCGCCGAGGTCGGTCTTGATGGCGGGGTTGGCGATGGCGACGATCGTGCCGTCGAGCGCGACCATCATCACGCCCACGGCCACGCCGAACAGGGTCAGCCAGGGGTGGCCGCGCAGTCCCTTCGCCGGGACCGGTACGGGTTCCCGGACGCCCCCCTGACCCTGCGGGGCCTTTTCCACTGTGGTCTGACTAGTCATGTGATCGAGGCTAGTGACAGTCACTGACAATTGACAAAGCGATTCACGCGTCGGTAACTGTCACGTAGCTCACAGGTACGCTGAGCAGGACGAAACGCTGGAAAGAGGACCTCGACGTGACCGTGCCCGGACTGCGCGAGCGGAAGAAGCAGCGCACGCGCGACGCGCTGACCCGGGTGGCGCTGGAGCTCTTCACCACGCAGGGGTACGAGCGGACCACCGTCGACGAGATCGTCGACGCCGTGGAGGTCTCCCAGCGCACCTTCTTCCGGTACTTCTCCTCCAAGGAGGAGGTCGCCTTCACCGTCCAGCACATGGTGGAGGACCGGTTCGTGCACGCCCTCGGGCAGCGGCCGCCGGACGAGGCCCCCCTCGACGCGATGCGCAACGCCGTCCTGTCCGCCTGGGACACCATCGGCGAGGCGATCGCGGAGGTCGTCCCCGTCGAGCTGTACCTGCGCACGTACCGGATGATCGAGTCGACGCCCGCGCTGCTCGCCGTCCATCTGCGCCGCTCCACCGAGATGGAGGAGACCATCGCCCGGATCATCGCCGCGCGCGAGGGCCTCGACGTCGACGAGGACCCCCGCCCCCGGATCGCGGTCGCGGCGTTCAGCGGGGTGATGCGGGTGACCGGCCAGATGTGGGGCCGGGGCACGGACCAGAGCCTGGAGGCCATCCGCGCGCTCACCGAGGCCTACCTCGACCACCTCGGCCCGGCGCTCGCCCCGCACTGGGACCGCGAGCGGTAGGACCCCCCGCAGGTCCGGTGCCGTCACCCACGCCCCGTAGGGTGGCCGCCCGTGACCTCCGTCGACACCTCGCCCGCGCTCGTCGCCACGCGCGCGCTCCTCGCGCTCGCCGTCGTGTTCGTGCTCCTCGCGACCACCGGGTGGACCACGATCCGGCACCAGCCCGTGCCGTGGTCGTCCCGCGAGGCCGCGCTCGCCGCCTGGGTGCGGGACCGCATCCACCACCGTCCCCTGCCCGACCCGGGCGCACCGGCCGCCACCGTCGCCGCGTTCTTCGCCGGACTCGGCCCGGCCGACGGCGCCCGGCTCGCCGCCCGGCATCCGCTCGTCGTCGGCAACCTCAACGGCGCCCCGGTCACCCTGCGCTACCGCGCCAACCGGATCACCCTCGCGCGCGCGTACGCCGCCGAGCGGGGCAGGGTCGACGACACCCGACTCTCCCCCGAAGGCCGCCACGAGGCACGCCGCCGCGTCGACCGCTTCGCCTCGCTGATGCGGCCGGGCCGCCAGGTCCTCGCCTTCGACCCGAGCGGTACGGGACGGGCCGCCGAGGTCCTCGGCGACCTGGGGCGGGCCCGGCGCGTCTCCGTGATCGTGCCCGGCGTCGACACCAACCTGCTCACCTTCCAGAAGACCCACGGCCGGTACGGCGCCCCCGCCGGCATGGCCGAGGCCCTCTACTCGGCCGAGCGGCGGGCCGCGCCCCGCACGCGCGTGGCCGTGATCGCCTGGGCCGACTACACCGCGCCCGCCGGCGTGGGCGTCGACGCGGCGACCGGCCGGCTCGCCGAGGAGGGAGCCATACGCCTCGTGGGACTCACCGAGTCGCTGCCCCCGCACGCGCGCGTGGCGCTCTTCTGCCACAGCTACGGCTCCGTGCTCTGCGGGGTCGCCGCGCCCCGGCTGCCCTCCCGGGTGACCGACGTGGCCGTGGCCGGAAGCCCCGGGATGCGGGTCGAGCGGGCCGCCGAACTCGACAGCCCCGCGCGCGTGTGGGCCATGCGGGACGCCGACGACTGGATAGCGGACGTGCCGCACCTGGAGGTGGGCGGGCTCGGGCACGGGGCCGACCCGGTCGCGCCCGAGTTCGGCGCCCGGCTGCTCTCCGCACGCGGGGCGATCGGCCACAGCGGCTACTTCGAGCCGGGGACCCAGAGCCTCGGCAACTTCGCCGCGATAGGCGTCGGGGCGTACCCGCGGGTCGTCTGCGCACGTGCCGACAGCGCTTGCCACGACGGAATATCCGGCACGGAAGGGCTCTGACGCGCGTAGATCGCGCGATTTCGGGACCTTTCACAGGGGCGACGCCAGGGCACGCGCCGCTTACGATGAGGCGTATGGGTGATGTGCTGGCCGGAATTCATGCCACCTGGGAGCTCGAGAGCGACGCCCTCGTCATCCGCTTCGATCGGGGGATCCGCACGCCGAAGCTCCTCCACGCGCTGCGTGAGAGACGCGTACCGCTCGAGGCGCTGGCGTCGGTGACGCTCACGCCCGGGAAGCGGGGCACCGTCGTGCTCCACGCCGTGCCGCGGCCTGGCGCCGATCCGCTGATGGAGGCAGCCGCGGGGCAGCTCAAGGAGGGCAGCGATCCGTACCGCCTGGTGCTCCCGGCGGAACGCGAGCCGCTCGCCGAGCGCCACCGGGACGAGCTGCGGGCGCTCCTCGCCGCGCACGCGGGGGCCGCGGGGGCCGCCGGGTACGAGGCGTACGCGCCGGGCGACGGGGTCGTCGGGGGCGTCGCACCCGCCGACCGGTTCCTGGTGGCGCCCCCCACGGGGCCGCAGTCCTTCAAGGCGTACGACGGGAAGGCCACCTTCGACGGGACCTCCGAGGTCGCCTTCCGCTGGTCCTGGACGGGGGCGTCCACGGAGAAGTGGAAGGCCGGCGACCAGGTCTTCTCCGTACGGGACCTCTGCGGGGTCGAATGGCGCTCGCCGGACGGCGTCGACGGGTACCTGCGGCTGGTGCCACGGGGCGGCGGGCCCCGGGCCGAACGGCCCGACGAGGACCCGTCGTGCGTCGTCTTCGGGCGCTACGGGCCGGTCCACGAGTCCCTGGCCTTCGCCGCGGCGGTCCTCGCCGCGATCCGGGGCAAGGACCGCGCGCCCGTGCCTGTCCCCGTCGCGGCGGGCGGGGGCGGGGAGCGCCGGGATCCTGGGGCGGTGGCTGAAAGGATTCGGCATTTGGGGGAGTTGCATCAGGCGGGGCTGGTCACGGATGCGGAGTTCTCGGCGAAGAAGGCGGAACTCCTGGCGGAGCTTTGAGGGGGCGCGCCTTGCCGGGCGCCCGCGTGGGCCCGCCCCGCGTCCGTGTGGGCCCGTCCGGCGCCCTTCGCGGCGCCTCCGGAGTCCTGACCCGCACCACCGGGTGCCGTCACCACGGGTGCGGGTTCAGGCGCTGAAGCCTCTGGCGCCGGCATGGGCGCCGTTCCGTTGTGCCCACCCTCCCCCAAGCTCTCGGCTTCGCTCGAGCAGGGGGGACCCCCATCGCCCCGGCGGAACGCATGCCCACAACGGGGCCGGGTGGGGGTGCGTGGTGGGGTGGGGTCATACCTCGGTATCAGGTCTCGGTCCGGTCCTCGGTATGACGTCGGGGGGTGGGCGGGCTGCCTACGCTGGGCGGGTCATGGTTACCGCATCGCGGCCCGAGCCGCCCTCCGCCTCCCTGCCCGCCGCCCGCCGTCTCTGGGGCCGGTCCCGCGAGATGTTCCAGGGGCTCGGGGCCGCGCTCACCACGCCCACCACGCCGGGCGCCCCGCTGCTCGCGGGTGCCTCGGGCCGGTGGGTGCGGCTGCTGCCGTACGTCGTCGCCGTCGCGTTCAGCGCCGCGCTCCTCCCCTCCACCGTCCTGCTCCTCGTCAACGACTACGGCGTCAACGGCGCCCTCGCCGGCGCCCTCGGCACCGCCCAGGCCGCGCCGCTCCTCCTCGCCGTCACCCGCCCCCTCCAGGCCTGGTGGGTGATCTTCACCGCCGACGTGCTCGGCGCGCTCGTGCTGCTCGGCTCGGACGGCCCCCACGCGGAGCTGTGGCCGTGGACCCCGCCGGTCGTCATCGGCTACTGCGCGCTGATGGTCGCGCTCGGGCTGCGCGAGTCCCGCCGGGCGCTGTTCGGGGTGTGGCTGGCCACCGGCGTGGCCGGTTTCGCCCTGGAGGCGTTCCAGCCCGCCGGGCTCACCAGCCTCCACGCCCTGCTGCTCGTCCTCAGCGGCGTGCTGCTGCTCCTCACCTCGGCGGTCCGCGCCCGCGGCGACGCGCAGCGGCGGCTCGCCGAGCAGGAGACCATCAACGAGGCCGAACGGGCCCGCCGGACGCTCCTGGAGGAGCGGGCCAGGATCGCGCGGGAGCTGCACGACGTCGTGGCCCACCACATGTCCGTGATCACGGTGCAGGCGGACTCGGCCCCGTACCGCATCCCGGAACTCCCGGACGCGGCCCGCGAGGAGTTCACGTCCATCGCGGCGAGCGCCCGCGAGTCGCTGGCCGAGATGCGCCGGCTGCTCTCCGTGCTCCGCAGTGACGGCAGCGAGGGCGAGCGCGCCCCGCAGCCGGGTCTCGACCGGGTCCAGCAGCTCGTCGAGGCGACCGTACGCGCGGGCGTGCCGGCCGAGCTGCGGCTCGCCGCGGACCTCGGGGAGGTGCCGCAGGCCGTGGACCTGTCCGCGTACCGGATCGTGCAGGAGGCCCTGGCGAACGTGGTGCGGCACGCGCCGGGGGCCTCGACCCGGGTGTCGGTCCGGGTCGACGAGGGGTGTCTGACGGTCCTCGTCGTCAACGGGCCGTCCCTGGAGGAGCGTTCCTCCGTGGAGCGGGGTGTCCCCGGCACCGGCCACGGGCTCGTCGGCATGCGGGAACGCGTACGGTTGACCGGCGGCTCGCTGGACACCGGGCCGCTGCCGGACGGCGGCTTCCGGGTCGCGGCCCGGCTTCCCCTGCGTACGAAGGACACCGAGTGACCATCCGCGTGATCATCGTCGACGACCAGGCCATGGTGCGGGCCGGTTTCGCCGCGCTGCTCGCCGCGCAGCCCGACATCGACGTGGTCGGCGAGGCGCCGGACGGGCGGCAGGGCGTGGACGTGGCGCGCTCGGCGCACCCGGACGTGGTCCTGATGGACGTACGGATGCCGGAGCTGGACGGGCTCGCCGCCGCCCGGGAGATCCTGCACCCGCCGGCCGGGGTCACGCACCGGCCGAAGGTGCTGATGCTGACGACCTTCGACGTCGACGACTACGTGTACGAGGCGCTGCGCGCGGGCGCGTCCGGTTTCCTCCTCAAGGACGCGCCGCCGGCGGACCTCATCGCGGCGGTACGGGTGGTGGCGGCGGGCGAGGCGCTGCTCGCCCCGTCCGTGACCCGCCGCCTCATCGCCGACTTCGCGGCCTCGCGTCCGGCGCCGCGCCGGGACACCGCGGCGCTGCGCCTGAACGGGCTCACCCCGCGCGAGACGGAGGTCCTGGAGCTGATCGCCCGCGGCCTGTCCAACCAGGAGATCGCCGACAGCCTGGTCCTCGCCGAGCAGACGGTGAAGACGCACATCGGCCGGGTCCTCGCCAAGCTGGACCTGCGCGACCGCGCGCAGGCGGTGGTCTTCGCGTACGAGTCGGGCCTGGTCACGCCCGGGGACTCGCGCTAGGGGGTGCCTTGTCGATCACGCCGCGAGCCCGGCCTGATCGGCAAGACACCCCCTAGCACCCGGGGGCTAGCCCCACCCCTTCCCTCCGGTTGGCTGCTCCTCCACCCCCTACCCCGGTATCAAAGGGGAGTTGGCCCCCCGGTGTGACGTGTCGTCACCCGTCGTCTTCCTACCTTCCTCTCGCCAACGAGAAGAGCGAGGGAGGGCGGGCCGATGCGCCGCTTCACGAGGACCCTGATCACCGCCGCGGTGGTGACCGGTGTGATCGCCGGCACCGCCGGCTGGGCGTCCGGGAACAGCCAGGAGGCCGTCACCGGGGCCCCGATGGGGACCGCGGCGTGGCGGGCGGCGGGGCTGCCGGACCCGGAGCGGATGGGCCCGGCCGAGGTCGCGCGCTTCTTCGCCGGGCTGAGTCCCGTACGGCAGCGGGAGCTGGCCCGGGCGCACCCCACGGTCGTCGGGAACCTCGACGGGGCGCCCCTGGAGCTGCGGTACGAGGCCAACGCCCGCTCCACCCGCGGGAAGTTCGGCGGGGCGCGGGTCCTCGCCCACGATCCGCGCGGCCGGGGGCAGGTGGCGCTGGTCTACGGGGACCTGGCGCGGGCCGAGCATGTGGCCGTGATCGTGCCCGGCTCCGACGTCGACGCGGCTCGTGTGCGGCCGCTCGCGGACATGGCGTCCGAGCTGCGCCGGGCGACCGGCGGCCGTACGGCGGTCGTCGCCTGGGCCGGGTACACGACGCCCCGGGGCGTCGGCCTGGACGCGGCCACCGGCCGGCTCGCCGAGGCCGGGGCGGACCGGCTGACCCGGTTCACGGACGGTCTCGCCGCGGTCGGCGCGGCCGAGCCGTCCCTCTTCTGCCACAGCTACGGCTCCGTGGTCTGCGGTCTCGCCGCCCATCAGCTGAAGGTCAAGGACCTGGTGGTGTTCGGCTCCCCCGGGATGCGCGCCGAGAACGTCTCCGACCTCGGAACGTCCGCCCGGGTCTGGGCGGCGAAGGATCCCACCGACTGGATCGACCGCGTCCCGAACGTCGAGTTCGCGGGGCTCGGGCACGGCGCCGACCCCACCGACCCGGCCTTCGGGGCGCGCCGGATCCCGGCCGGGGACGCCGACGGGCACGGCGGCTACTTCGCGCCCGGCACGTCCTCCCTCCGCGCGTTCGCCGCGATCGCCGAGGGGGATGTCCGATGAAGACGCTCGTCGCGAAGATCGAGTCCTCCACCCCCGCCCACCGCGACCGGGCGATCGACGGGCTCCGCGCCCTCGCGCTGCTCGCCGTGCCGACCGGGCACTGGCTGCTCGGCGGATTCACGCTCTCCTCCGACGGCGCGATCCACAACGCGAGCCCGCTGGGCACGTTCGCGGGGCTCGCGCCCGTCAGCTGGGTCCTCCAGATGCTGGGGATCTTCTTCCTGGTCGGCGGCTACGCCTCGGTCCTGTCGTACCGGCGCCACGAGGGCTCCATGCGCGCGTGGCTCGGCGGACGGCTCGCCCGGCTCGGGCGGCCGGTGCTCGGGGTCACCGCCGTGTGGGCGGCGCTGCTGCCGGTGCTGCACTTCGGTCTCGGGGTGCCCGTGGACACCCTGCGGACGGCGTCCACGCTGGTGATCCAGCCGCTCTGGTTCGTCGGGGTGTACACGGTGGTCACCGCGCTGACGCCGCTGTGCGTGCGGGCGGCCCGCCGCCTCGGGGTGTGGGCCGCGGCGCCGCTGCTCGGCTCGGTCGCCGTCGTCGACTTCCTGCGGTACGGGCCGTACGCCGACGCCGTGCCGTCCTGGCTGAGCCTGCTGAACATCCTGCCCGGCTGGCTGTTCGCGTACCAGCTCGGTGTCTCGTGGGGCGAGGGCCGGGTCACCCGGCGCCACGCGTGGGGGCTGCTGCTCGGCGGCGCCGCGCTGTTCGCCGCCCTGCTCCTGGCCTTCGGCTACCCGGCGTCGATGGTCGGCGTCCCCGGCGAGGCGCGCACCAACTCGCACCCGCCGTCGCTGCTCGTGCTGGCCCTCGCCGCCGCGCAGAGCGGTGCGGCGATCCTGCTGCGGGACCGGCTCGGCCGGTTCCTGAAGCGGCCCGCGGTGTGGGCGCCGGTCGTCGTGGTCAACCTGTCCGCGATGACGATCCTGTGCTGGCACCAGACGGCGATGCTCGCCGCGGCGGTCCCCGCCTCGTACTTCGGGGAGATCGCCGGTCTGGTCGGCGCGCCGGACTCGGTCGGCTGGATCCTCGCCCGGCTCGCCTGGATGCCGGTCTTCGCCGGTCTGCTGGTCCTGATCGGCCGGTACGCGCGCGGCTTCGAGTCCCCGTGGGCGAAGACCGGACCGGCCCGGCGCACCCTGGCGGGTCTCCTCGCGGCGGGCTTCGCGGTCTTCGCCCTGGGGCTGGCGTGAGGCCCGCCGGGGCCTCAGGCCCCCCGGGCCTCGGGCTCCCCGGGCCTCGGGCTCCCCGCGGTCCCAAGGCTCCCGGGCCTCGGGCTCCCCGGGACCTCAGGCCTCCCGGGCCGCCGACGTGGAGCTCATGTCCGGGTAGCGGTCGCCCGCCACCAGGCCGGCGATCGGCTCGAGTGCGGCGAGTTCGTCGGCGGTGAGGGTGATGCGGGTGGCGGCGGCGTTCTCAAGGAGGCGGGAGCGCTTGCGGGTGCCGGGGATGGGGACGACGGTGAGGCCGTGCACGGCGGCGCGCTGCTGGACCCAGGCGAGGGCGATCTGGGCCGGGGTCGCGCCGTGGGAGGCGGCGATCTTGCGGACCGGGTCGAGGAGGGCGGCGTTCCGCTCGGCGTTCTCGCCGGTGAACCGGGGCTGGTGCCGGCGGAAGTCGCCGCCCGTCAGGTCCTTGGCCGCGTCCACGAACGCGCCGGTGAGGAAGCCCCGGCCGAGCGGCGAGTACGGCACGAAGGTGACGCCGAGCTCGGCCGCGGCGCCGACGGCGCTGCGCTCCACGTCCCGCGAGAAGAGGGACCACTCCGACTGGAGGGCGGTGATCGGGTGCACGGCGTGGGCCTCGCGCAGCTCGGGCCCGGTGACCTCGCTCAGGCCCAGGAAGCGGACCTTGCCCTCCTGGACGAGTTCGGCCATGGCGCCGACGGACTCGGCGAACGGGATCCCCGGGTCGCGGCGGTGCATGTAGTAGAGGTCGATCGTCTCGACGCCGAGGCGGCGGAGGCTGTCCTCGGCGGCCTTCTTGACGTACGCCGGGTCGTTGCGGACGGCCCGGTAGGCCGGGTCGTCGGCGCGGCGCTCGATGGCGAACTTGGTGGCGAGGGTGACCTCGTCGCGGTGGGCGGCGAGGAAGGGCGCGAGGAACTCCTCGTTGGCGCCGCTGCCGTAGATGTCGGCGGTGTCGATCAGGGTGACGCCGGCCTCCAGGGCCGCGTCGAGGGTGTCGCGGGCGGCGGCCTCGTCGGTGTCCCCGTAGAAGTCGCTGATGCCCATGGCGCCGAAGCCCTGGACGCCGATCTCCGGCCCGTCCTGGCCGCCGAGACGAACGGTGTCGATCCTGGTCACGCTGGTCATGATGACGTTCCTCCGCATGCGGTCCCGTAATGACTGATCTTGATGTCGAGCACGGCGAGCGTGTCCTGGAGCTCGGTGATCCTGGTGAGGACGTCCCGCCGGGTGGCCTCCAGGAGCTCCCGCCGCGCGTCCCGGGTGTGGTCGCCCTCGCGCACCAGCTCGGCGTACCTGACCATGTCGGCGACCGGCATCCCGGTCAGCCGCAGCTTGCCGACGAAGGCCAGCCAGTCCAGGTCACGCTCGGTGAAGCGGCGCTGTCCCGTGTGGGAACGGTCGACGTGCGGCATCAGACCGATCCGCTCGTACCAGCGCAGGGTGTGCGCGGTGAGACCGGTCAGCGCGGCCACCTCGCTGATCGTGTAGCGGTCCTTCCCGGCGGTTCTCGTCGTGCTCTCGACGCTCTCGATCACGCTCATGGACCCCACGCTAAAACGTTGGAGTGCACTCGAAGCAAGTAGGCTCGGCCCCATGCAGAGCAGCGTGCCGAGCCTGGCGTCGATCGAGAACTGGCCCGTCCCCACCGCGGCCGCCGCAGTCGTCCGCGCGGACGGCACCGTGGCCGGGTCCCACGGCCCCACCGGACAGCGTTTCGCGCTCGCCTCGGTCACCAAGCCGCTCGCGGCGTACGCCGTCCTCGTCGCGTACGAGGAGGGGGCGATCGACCTCGACGAGCCGGCCGGGCCCGAGGGCGCGACCGTCCGCCACCTCCTCGCCCACACCTCGGGGCTCGCCTTCGACGAGAACCGGGTCATGGCCGCGCCGGGCACCCGGCGGATCTACTCCAACACCGGCTTCGAGGCCCTCGGCGACCACGTCGCCAAGGCCACCGACATCCCGTTCGCCGAGTACCTGCACCAGGCGGTCCTCGAACCCCTCGGCATGACGTCGACGACCCTGGACGGCTCGCCCGCGAAGGACGGCGTGTCGACGGTGGACGACCTCGTGCGGTTCGCCGCCGAGGTGCAGGCGCCGCGGCTGCTCGACGCGCGGACCGTCCTGGACGCGATGACCGTCACGTACCCCGGTCTCACCGGCATCCTGCCCGGCTACGGGCACCAGAGGCCGAACGACTGGGGGCTCGGCTTCGAGATCCGTGACGGCAAGTCCCCGCACTGGACCGGCGCGAGCTCCTCGCCGCGCACTTTCGGGCACTTCGGGCAGGCCGGCACGTTCCTGTGGATCGACCCGGACGCGCGGGCCGCCTGCGTGGCCCTCACGGACCGGCCCTTCGGACCGTGGGCGGTCGAGGCGTGGCCGCCGTTCACGGACGCGGTGCTGGCGGATCTGCGGGCGCGCTGACCGCGCGCACACCGCTCAGCGTTCGCACGCGGTCGCGGGGAGGGTGCCGTCGGCGCCCGTGAGGATCACCTCGACCATGCCCCCGCCGTCCTCCGCGTACGCGGCCGTGCACACCAGCTGCTGGACGGCCGCGTCCGACAGGTCCCTGACGGGGAACGGCGAGCGGATCCGGACGGTGTGGCGCCCCTCCGGGGTCAGCCCGGCCGCCGTGACCTGCTCGGTGCGCGGCGCCTGCGCCGACTTCGGGAGGTCCGTGGTCAGGCCCGCCGCGGTGTCGGCCCCGCCCGGGCCCGCGAGGAGCGCGGCGAGCACCTTGTCCGTGACGACCCGGGCGCCGTGCTCCTGCGAGGACTGGCCGGAGCCCATCCCCTGGGCCTTCCGCTCGGCCTCCTTGTCCGTGCCGCCCCAGGCGAACGTCGTCTCGGGGACCGGCATCCCGACCTCGCGGGCCACCGGGACCAGGCGGCCGTCCGGCCCGAGGAAGTAGAGCACCATCCGGAACTCGGGCGCCGGGGGGACGGCGATGGTCGCGGCGCCGCCCGCCTCGACGACGTCGCTGTCCTGTATGCCGCAGGCGGCGAGCGACAGGATGCCGAGCAGGGCCGCGGCGATCGCGCGGCGCCTCACGGGGACAGCGGGGCCGTACCGGCACCTCGCGGGGGCGTCGGTACGGCCCCGCACGGTGGCATCCCCGTGGCGCTTCACAGGGGCATCCGTACGGTGAAGACCGCCCCGCCCGCCGGATGGTTGGCGGCGCGGACGGTGCCGCCGTGCAGCCGGACGTTCTCCAGGGTGATCGCCAGGCCGAGGCCGCTGCCCGCCGAACGGGTCCTCGCCCGGTCCGCCTTGTAGAAGCGGTCGAAGACGTGCGGCAGGACGTCCGGGTCGATGCCCGGCCCCCGGTCGGCGACCTCCGTCACCAGCTCGTCCCCCTCCGCGTACAGCCTGACCGTCACCGGCGCCGCCCCGTGCCGCAGCGCGTTGCCGACGAGGTTGGCGACGACCACGTCGAAACGGCGCGGGTCGAGCCGGGCCCTGATCCCCTGCCCAAGGTACGCGACGACGTGCGCCGGATCGGTCCAGTGCCGGTGTTGGAGGGTCTTGCGGACGCAGTCGGCGGCGTCGACCTCGTCGGTGTGGAGCTCGGCGGCCCGCGCGTCGAAGCGGGAGATCTCCATCAGGTCCTCGACGAGCACGGCGAGCTTCCCGGTCTCGGCGCTGATGAGCCGGACGGCGCGGGCGGTGTCGCTGTCGAGGCTCTCGGCGTCCTCGTCGAGGACCTCGGTGACCGCGAGCATCCCGGCGAGCGGGGTGCGCAGCTCGTGCGAGACGTCGGAGGCGAAGCGGCGGGCACGGGCCTCGGCGTTGCGGAGTTCCGTGACGGAACGTTCCAGCTCGGCGGCGGACTCGTTGAACGTCCGGGCGAGATCGGCGAGTTCGTCGCTGCCCTTCGCGTGGATGCGGGTGTCGAGCCGGCCGCGCCCCATGCTGTGCGCCGCGTGCCGCAGTTCCCGTACGGGGCGGAGCACGCCGCGCGAGGCGATGAGCGCGGGGATCAGGGCCACGGCGAGGGCCGGAAGGGCGCCGTCGCGGGCGGCGCTGACCATGGCCTCGATGTTCGCCTCCTCGTCGTCGAGCTCCATGACGGCGTAGAAGACGAGACCGGTGGGCTGCGCCGTCCCCTTGTCCTTGTCCGTCCGGAAGACGGCGGGGACGGCGATGGTCAGGTACGGGGTGCCGTTCTTCACGACCCGCTGGAAGCTGCTGTGCGCGGTGGCCGAGCCGGCATGGGCGCGGGCCCGCAGCTCGGGCGTGATGACGGACGAGGTGGGGCGGTCCGTGGAGGACAGGTGGACGGAGCCGTACTCGGCGTAGACGCGCCAGGGACGCGGTTTGCCCTGCCGCGCCATGCTGAGGAGCACGTCGTGCAGCTGACCGGTGTCGACGGGCAGGGTGAGGACGAGCGGTTCGACCTGGTCGCGCAGGGCGGAGACGGCGGTGTTCTGGGTCTGCTCCAGGATGGCGTTGCGGGCGGCACGGTAGGTGAGCGCGGCGGTGGTGCCGCAGCCGACGGCCGCGACGAGGAGGAAGGCGAGCACCAGGCGGGTGCGGAGGCCGAAGGGGCGCAGGCGGGGGGTGCCGGCGCGGCGGCGGCGCCCCGGGGCCCGTCCGGTGTCGGCCGCCTCTTGAGCGCCGTCCGGCTCGGGGCTCACACAGGCCTTCACAGGGGCCCGAACCGGTAGCCGAAGCCGCGCAGGGTCTGGATGTACCGGGGCTCGCCCGGGGTGTCCTCGATCTTGTTCCGCAGGCGGCGGACACAGGCGTCCACCAGCCGGGCGTCCCCGTGGTAGCTGTGCTCCCAGACGTGTTCGAGCAGTTGCTGGCGGCTGAAGACCTGCTCGGGGGCGGCCGTGAGGTGCAGCAGCAGCTTCAGTTCGGACGGGGCGAGGGCGAGTCGCTCGCCCGACTTGGCGACGGTCAGACCCACCCGGTCGATGGCGAGCTCCCCGTGGAACTCGACGGCGGACCGGCCGGCCGCGGGCTCCTCGATGCGGCGCAGCACGGCGCGGATCCGGGCCTCGATGACCTCGGTACGGGCGGGCTTGACGATGTAGTCGTCGGCCCCGGCCTCCAGGCCGACGACGACGTCGAAGTCGTCACCGCGCGCGGTGAGCATGATGATCGGCAGCTGGCTGCTCTCCCGGACCCGGCGGCAGACCTGGACGCCGTTCATGCCGGGCAGCATCAGGTCCAGGAGCAGCAGGTCGGGCCGGAACTCGCCGAGCGCGGCGAGCCCCGCCTCGCCGGTGGGGGCGGTGCGCACGTCGTGCCCGCGGCGGCGGAGGCCGAGCTCGACGCCCTCACGGACGGAGGGGTCGTCTTCTATCAGGAGCACGCGGGGCATGTGTGGAGTATCCCAAGGTCGATGGCGTCCCCTGCCGGGGAGGGTGCTCGGTGTCAGGTTCGGTGGGTCAGGGTGCGCAGGCGGGCCGTGCCGGAGGCCAGGAGCGTCTGGAGTTCCGTGAGGCGCAGCGGCCGCGACAGCAGCGCGAACGTCGCGAGCACCGTCGCCGCGCCCGCCAGGCCCGCCACGACCGGCCCCGCCACCGCCGTCCCGTCCGCCACGAACAGCCCGTATCCGGCCGCCGGGACCGCCGCGACGAGGAGCCGGGCGAGCGCGGGGAAGGCCCCGCCGGACGCGCCCCCCAGGCGGCGGCGGAGCGCGTACGCCGTCACCGCCCAGCCCGCCCACAGGGCCAGCGAGTACGCCGCCGCCATGCCCGTGACCGCCCAGCGGGTCGGCAGGACGTGGTACGCGGCCAGGGAGAGGCCCGCGTTCAGGGCCGCGATGACGAGGTTCAGGAAGAACGGGGTCCGGGTGTCGCGCAGGGCGTAGAACGCGCGGGTGCACACGTACTGGCCGGAGAGGGCGACCAGACCGGGCGCGAACGCCATCAGGGTCCAGGACATGGCGCGGATGTCGTCGGCCGTGGTCGCCCCGTACCGGAAGACGACCGTCATCAGGGGGACGGCGAGGGCGAGGAGCGCACAGGCAGCCGGGACGATCGCGGCCGCGCTGGTCCGCAGGGCGTACGAGACGTCCCGTCGGACTCCGGCCAGGTCGCCGTCCGCCGCCGCTCCGCTCATCCGGGGCACCAGCGCCGTCACGAGGGAGACGGTGATGATGCCGTGCGGGACCGTCCAGAGGAGGTAGGCGTTGTTGTACGCGGCGAGGCCCGTGCCGCCGCTGTTCTTCGAGTCGCCCGCCGTGGTCGCCAGCCACGTCGTCACCCAGTACGCCCCCTGGTTGGTGAGGACGAGCAGCACCAGCCAGCCCGCCGAGCGCAGCGGCGCGGCGAGGCCGCTGCCGCGCCAGTCGAAGCGGGGCCGCCAGCGGAAGCCGGCGGCGCGCAGCGAGGGCAGCAGGGCGAGGGCCTGGACGGCGATGCCGGCGGTGGTGCCCCAGCCGAGGAGGGCGGTCTCCCCGGGGGTGAGCTCGCCGCCGTCGCTGACGACGAGGAAGAGGCCGAAGACGGTGACGGCGACGACGTTGTTGAGGACGGGGGTCCACATCATGGCGCCGAACCGGCCCCGGGCGTTCAGGACCTGCCCGAGCAGGGTGAAGAGTCCGAGGAAGAAGATCTGCGGCAGGCACGCGCGCGCGAAGGCGACGGTCATGTCCCGCTGTCCGCCCGCGTAGTCGGTGTACGTGTCGACGATCAGCGGAGCGGCGAGGACGGCGACCGCCGTGAGCGCGGTCAGGGCGAGCGCGCAGAGCGTGAGGAGGCGGTCGGTGTAGGCGACTCCGCCGTCCTCGTGCTCCTTGGCGGCCTTGACGAGTTCGGGGACGAAGACGGCGTTGAGGGCGCCGCCGAGGAGGAGCATGTAGACGATCGTGGGGACGGAGTTGCCGACCGCGTACCCGTCGGCGACGAGGCCCGCGCCGAGCGCGGCGGCGACGACCGAGGCCCGCACGAAGCCGGTGGCCCGGGAGACGAGCGAGCCGGCGGCCATGAGGGCGCCGCTGCGCAGCGCGGAGGTCTTCGGCGCCGGTGGTGCCGTGGTGAGCGTCGCCGTCATCGTCGGGCCATGTAGGCCTGGAACGCGCGGTACAGCGCCCCGTTGGTCGTGCCCTGCATAGGTGTCTCCCACTCCCCCAGCGTCTCGACGACCTGTCCGCCCGTCCCGAGCTTCCAGCGGAGCAGCCCGTGGGCGCGGTCGCCCGGATCGAGGGTGGAGGGTACCCCGCGCAGGTCGTAGACGGCGGCGCCGAGGGCGTGGGCGTCGAGGAGCATGCGCCACTGGAGGGCGTTGGAGGGCCGGACCTCGCGGCGGTGATCGGCGGAGGCCCCGGTCTGATACCAGACGCGGCCGCCGACCGTGAGCATGGTGTGCGCGGCAAGGATCTCGCCCTCGTGGCGGGCGAGGTAGAGCCGCATGCGGCCCGGCTGCTCGGCGTTGAGGACGGCGTACTGGCGCTCGTAGTAGGCGAGGGAGCGGCCGAGGCGGAAGCCGTCGCGTTCCTCGGTGATGCGCAGGAGCCGGTAGAACTCGGGGAGGTCGGCGGCGGAGCCGACGACGACCTCGACGCCGGACTTCCGGGCCTTGCGGACGTTGCGCCGCCACTCCTGGTTGAGTCCGGTCCACAGGTCGTCGGTGCTGCGGCCGGCGAGCGGGACCTGGAAGACGTGGCGGGGCTGGGCGTCGGCGCCGTCCTCGGAGTCGCCGCCGCACTTGCGCCAGCCGCGGGCGCGGAGCCGTTCGGCGACGGCGGTTCCCAGCGGGTCGACCTCGTCGGCGAGGACGTCGGAGAGGCGGCTGCCGGGTCCGGTGCCGGCCTTGACGGTGGCGGCGTTCCAGCGGCGGTAGGCGGGCCCGGGCCCCATGCGGACGGCGAAGGCGCCCAGGGAGCGCAGATGGCCGAGGAGCGGGGCGAGCCAGCCGTCGAGGTCGGGGTCCGCCCAGTCGGCGACGGGCCCTTCGGGCAGGTAGGCGAAGTACTTCCGGGTGCCGGGGAAGGGACGGAGGAGGACGAGCGCGACGCCGGAGAGCGCCGCCCCTTCGCGTCCCCAGCCGACGAGTTGGTGGCTCCAGCCGTCCTTCACCTGCGCCCAGGAGGGGAGTTGGAGGAAGCTGGGCCCGTCCGCGCCGGAGCGGGAGCCGAGGAACGCGCGGTACGCCTCGGGGGTCACGGGCCCGAGCCTGACCGGTCCTGCGGGGGCGCGGCGGTCGGTGGGTGCGGCCGTCACGAGCAGCGCTGACACAACGGGAGCCTCCTTGTTCCGCCCCTCGATGGTGGGGCGCACAGCAGGCTCACAGCCGAATTCGACGGGTGCGCGCGGTGATTGTGACGGGACGGTGACGGTTGTGCCGCAGCCCTCGTCACAGAGGCGTCCGGCGCCCCACGGGGGTGGAGGAGCGTCCTACAGTCCAGGACATCCCACCTTTTCCTCACACCGCGGAGGTCTTCCGTGCTGCCGATACGCACCGCGCCGCCGATACGCATGTCCCGCCCCGTCCTGGCCGCCGTGGCGCTCGTCGCCTCCCTCACCGCCTGCACGGCCCAGGCGGCGGACGGGGGCTCGTCCGGCTCGGGGTCCGGGGCGGCGAAGGACGCGTCCCCGGTGAAGGTGACCGTCGTGGACCGGGCGGCCGGCAAGCCGGTGTCGGTGACCGCGACCGGCGGGACGCTCACGGAGGTGAAGGTCGTCGACGGCGAGGGCGGGATCCTCAAGGGCCGTACGGGGGCGGGCGGTACGAGCTGGGCCTCGGACCGCAAGGCTGCGCCGGGCACCTCGTACACGGTCGAGGTGACGTCCCGCACCTCCGACGGCAAGCAGTCGACGAGCCTGTCGTCGTTCGCGACCCCGGAGCCCGAGAAGGTCAACAAGGTGACGCTGGCCCCCGGCAAGAACACCACGGTCGGCATCGGGCATCCGCTCTCCATCGTCTTCGACCTGCCGGTGACGCGGAAGGCGGACGTGGAGAAGCAGCTCAAGGTGACCACCTCGAACGGAACCGAGGGCTCCTGGGGCTGGGTCAAGGACTACTCGGGCCGGGACAGGGCGGACTGGCGCCCCCGGGACTACTGGAAGCCGGGCACGAAGGTCACCCTCGAAGCGGACCTCGACGGTACGGACTCGGGCGGCGGCTGGTTCGTACGCGACTACCGCACCGGCTTCACCGTCGGCGCCTCGCAGGTCGTCAAGGTCGACCTCGACGCGCACCGGCTGAGTGTCGTACGGGACGGGCGGACCGTGCGGACGATCCCCGTCTCCGGCGGCACCCCGGGCGGCGACAAGCGGTCCTGGCGGGGCACGGCCGTGCTGATGGCGAAGGAGGGCACCATCAACATGAACTCGGAGACGGTCGGCCTCGGGGACGCCTACGACAAGGACGTGGACTACTCGATGCGCCTGACCTGGTCGGGCATGTACGCGCACGCGGCCCCGTGGAACGCGCCGTACTTCGGCAAGGCGAACAAGAGCTCCGGGTGCATCGGCATGAGCGACGAGAACGCGGCGTCGTTCTACGCCTCGGTGAACGTGGGCGACCCCTTCGAGATCAAGGGGCGGGAGACGAAGGGGGTCGTGGCGGAGGGGAACGGCTACGGGGCGTGGAATCTGAGCTGGGAGCAGTGGAAGGCGAAGAGCGCCCTGCGCTGACGCGCCCGCACCACGCCCCGCCGTGCCCGCGCCCGCACGCGGCGGGCGGCGGGCGGCGGGCGCCGTCCGCGGCGGGGGCGTCAGGGGGTTCGCATCGTCCACACCAGGAGTTCCGTGGCCGCCGTGGCGGTCACTTCGAGGGCCTTCTCGGCCGTGAGTCTCGCCGCGTCGCCCGGGCCCAGTTCCTCCGTGCCCAGCGTCACCCCGCCCCGTACCACGTGCACGTACGTGAAGTCCGCCGCCGGGACCGTCGCGGAGTCGCCCGGCCCGAGGCGCTCCACGCGCAGGACCGCTCCCGCCGCCGGGAGGGCGTACGGGTCCTCGACGCCCCGCACCACGTCGTACGACGGCTCCCCGCCCGGCGTCAGCGGGGCGAGCCACATCTGGACGAAGGTCAGGGGGACGTCGCCGTCGTTGCGTTCGACGTGGCGTACGCCGCCCGCCGAGCTCAGGTGCTGGAGGTCGCCGGGGCGGACCACCGAGGTGTGCCCGGCGGTGTCGGCGTGGGTGAGTTCGCCCTCCACCACCCAGGTCACGATCTCCGTGTGGCTGTGCGGATGCTCGTCGAAGCCCGCGCCGGGCGCGAGCCGCTCCTCGTTGCAGGCGAGGAGGGCGCCGAAGCGGAGGTTGTCGGGGTCGTAGTACGGACCGAAGGACAGGGCGTGCCGGGTCTCGATCCCGGCCCCGGGGTCGCCTCCGGGATACCGGTCGCCCGCGCGCTGGATGCGTATCACGGACGTACCGTAGCCCGGGGAAACGGCCCCGACCCCGCACGCCGGCGTCCCGATAAGGCAGTCTTGTCCCCGTGCCTGAACCCGTGAACGCCGCCCATCCGCATGCCGCGACCCTGAAGCGTCTCGAACAGTCGTCCGGGAGGCTCGCCGCCGGCGCCATCGCCCGCATGGACGAGACGCTGCCGTGGTACCGCGCGATGCCGCCCGAGAACCGGTCGTGGATCGGTCTGGTCGCCCAGGCCGGCATCGCCGCGTTCACCGAGTGGTTCCGGCACCCGGAGACCCCGCAGGCCATCTCGACGGACGTCTTCGGCACGGCCCCCCGCGAGCTGACCCGCGCGATCACCCTGCGCCAGACCGTGGAGATGGTCCGGACGACCATCGAGGTCATGGAGTCGGCCATCGACGAGGTCGCCGCCCCCGGCGACGAGTCCGTGCTCCGCGAGGCGCTCCTCGTCTACGCCCGGGAGATCGCCTTCGCCACCGCGCAGGTGTACGCGCAGGCCGCCGAGGCCCGGGGCGCCTGGGACGCGCGCCTGGAGTCGCTGGTGGTGAACGCCGTGCTCTCCGGCGAGGCCGACGAGGGCGCCGTGTCGCGGGCCGCCGCGCTCGGCTGGAACTCGCCGGACCACGTGTGCGTGGTCCTCGGCACCGCCCCCGACGGGGACAGCGAGCTGACGGTGGAGGCGATCCGCCGGGCCGCCCGGCACGCCAAGCTCCAGGTCCTCACCGGCGTCCTCGGCAACCGGCTCGTCGTCATCGCGGGCGGCAACGACAATCCCCTCGCCGTCGCCAAGGCGCTGATCGGGCCGTACGCGGCCGGCCCCGTCGTCGCCGGCCCCGTCGTCCCCGACCTGCTCGCCGCGACCCGCTCCGCGCAGGCCGCCGCCGCCGGGCTCAAGGCCTGCTCGGCCTGGCAGGACGCGCCGCGCCCGGTCCTGGCGGACGATCTCCTCCCCGAGCGCGCCATCGCCTCCGACCCTTCGGCGCGCGAGCAGCTGGTGGAGGAGATCTACAGACCACTGGAGGAAGCGGGCTCCGCGCTGCTCGAAACTCTCAGTGTCTATCTGGAGCAGGCGAGCAGCCTGGAAGGCGCGGCCCGCATGCTTTTCGTCCACCCGAACACCGTGCGCTACCGGCTCCGACGTGTGACCGACGTCACCGGCTGGTCACCCTCCGATGTGCGCTCCGCGTTCACGCTGCGGATCGCCCTCATTCTCGGACGCTTGGCCGACGGAGATCAGCAGTCCTAGACTTTTGTCGAACACCAACAATTCCCCCGACGGTTCTTCGTCCTTGTCCCCACGGGCGCTCGAAGCCGTCCCCAAGAGAGAGTGTGAGGGTGCTCGTACTCGTCGCTCCCGGCCAAGGCGCTCAGACGCCCGGCTTCCTGACCCCCTGGCTCGAACTCCCCGGCGCCGCCGACCGCATCGCGGCCTGGTCGGACGCGATCGAGCTCGACCTCGTCCGCTACGGCACGAAGGCGGACGCGGACGAGATCCGCGACACCGCCGTGGCACAGCCCCTCCTCGTCGCCGCCGGTCTGCTGTCCGCGGCCGCGCTCGGTGACGTGGCCCCCGGCGTCGTCGCCGGTCACAGCGTCGGCGAGTTCACCGCCGCCGCCTTCGCGGGCGTCCTCGACGACGAGGCCGCGCTCCGCCTGGTCCGTACCCGCGGACTCGCGATGGCCGACGCCGCCGCGATCACCGCGACGGGCATGTCGGCGCTGCTCGGCGGCGACCCCGAGGTGACCGTCCCGCACCTGGAGAAGCTCGGCCTGACCGCGGCCAACGTGAACGGCGCCGGCCAGATCGTGGCCGCCGGCACGCTGGAGCAGCTGGCCGCCCTGGAGGCGGACAAGCCCGAGGGCGTCCGCCGGGTCGTGGCGCTCAAGGTCGCCGGCGCGTTCCACACACACCACATGGCCCCGGCCGTGGCGAAGCTGGAGGAGGCGGCGAAGCAGCTGTCCCCGGCCGCCCCGGTCACCCGCTACGTCTCCAACAAGGACGGCCAGGTCGTCACCGACGGCGCCGAGGTCGTGGCCCGGCTGGTCGGCCAGGTCGCGAACCCGGTCCGCTGGGACCTGTGCATGGAGACCTTCCAGGCGCTCGGCGCGACCGCGCTGATCGAGGTGTGCCCCGGCGGCACCCTGACCGGTATCGCCAAGCGGGCCCTGCCGGGCGTGGCCACGGTCGCGCTCAAGACTCCCGACGACCTCGACGCGGCCCGTACGCTCATCGCCGAGCACGCGGCCGTCTGACAAGGAGTGTCGAGAAACATGTCGAAGATCAAGCCCAGCAAGGGCGCCCCGTACGCGCGGATCCTCGGTGTCGGCGGCTACCGCCCCACCCGGGTCGTGCCGAACGAGGTGATCCTCGAGAAGATCGACTCGTCCGACGAGTGGATCCGCTCGCGCTCCGGCATCGCCACCCGTCACTGGGCCTCTCCGGAGGAGACCGTGGCCGCCATGTCGGTGGAGGCCTCGGGCAAGGCGATCGCCGACGCCGGGATCAGCCCCGAGCAGATCGGTGCCGTGATCGTCTCCACGGTCTCGCACTTCAAGCAGACGCCGGCCGTCGCCACCGAGATCGCCGACAAGATCGGCGCCGGGAAGCCGGCCGCGTTCGACATCTCCGCCGGCTGCGCGGGCTTCGGCTACGGCCTGACGCTCGCCAAGGGCATGATCGTCGAGGGTTCGGCGGAGTACGTTCTGGTCATCGGCGTGGAGCGGCTCAGCGACCTGACGGATCTGGAGGACCGCGCGACGGCCTTCCTGTTCGGCGACGGTGCCGGCGCCGTGGTCGTCGGCCCGTCCGAGGAGCCGCACATCGGCCCCACGGTCTGGGGTTCCGAGGGCGACAAGTCCGAGACGATCAAGCAGACCGTGCCGTGGAACGAGTTCCACGTCGGCGACGTCTCGCAGCTGCCGCTCAACGAGCAGGGCGAGATCAAGTTCCCCGCCATCACGCAGGAGGGTCAGGCGGTCTTCCGCTGGGCCGTCTTCGAGATGGCGAAGGTCGCCCAGCAGGCGCTGGACGCCGCCGGCATCACGGCGGACGACCTGGACGTCTTCATCCCGCACCAGGCGAACATGCGGATCATCGACTCGATGGTGAAGACTCTGAAGCTGCCGGAGCACGTCACGGTCGCCCGTGACGTGGAGACCACCGGCAACACCTCGGCCGCCTCGATCCCGCTCGCGATGGAGCGGCTCCTGGCGACCGGGAAGGCGAAGAGCGGCGACACCGCGCTCGTCATCGGCTTCGGGGCGGGTCTCGTCTACGCCGCGACGGTCGTTACCCTCCCCTAGGCACACCGGATCTTCCGGAAGCCCCTGTACCGAAGTAACCGCAAGAAGGAGCAGCACTATGGCTGACACCCAGGAAGAGATCCTCAAGGGCCTCGCCGAGATCGTCAACGAGATCGCCGGTATCCCGGTCGAGGACGTCCAGCTGGACAAGTCCTTCACCGACGACCTGGACGTCGACTCGCTGTCCATGGTCGAGGTCGTCGTCGCCGCCGAAGAGCGTTTCGACGTCAAGATCCCCGACGAGGACGTCAAGAACCTCAAGACCGTGGGCGACGCCGCCGACTACATCCTGAAGCACCAGGCCTGATTCGGCCCTCGCTGACTCGGTCCGCCACCCGGCGGTGGCGCCGTACTTCGACCATCACACACGTGGAGAAAGAATTCCTGTGAGCTCGACCAATCGCACCGTGGTCGTCACCGGTCTCGGCGCAACCACACCGCTGGGTGGCGACTCCGCATCGACCTGGGAAGGTCTGATCGCGGGACGCTCCGGCGTCAAGCCCCTCGAGGGCGAGCGCTTCGCCGAACTGCCCGTCAAGATCGCGGCCCTCGCCGCGGTCGACCCCGGCGACGTGCTGCCCCGCCCGCTGGCCCGCAAGCTGGACCGCTCGGCGCAGTTCGCGCTGATCGCGGCCCGTGAGGCATGGGCCGACGCGGGCTACACCGGCCCGGCCGGTGAGGACGAGAAGATCGTGCCCGAGCGGCTCGGCTCCGTCATCGCCTCCGGCATCGGTGGTGTGACGACCCTGCTCGACCAGTACGACGTGCTGAAGGAGAAGGGCGTCCGCCGCGTCTCCCCGCACACCGTGCCCATGCTCATGCCGAACAGCCCCTCCGCGAACGTGGGCCTGGAGGTGAACGCCCGGGCGGGCGTCCACACCCCCGTCTCCGCGTGCGCGTCGGGTGCCGAGGCGATCGGCTACGCCGTCGAGATGATCCGTACCGGCCGTGCCGACGTGGTCGTCGCCGGCGGTACCGAGGCCGCGATCCACCCGCTGCCGATCGCCGCCTTCGCCAACATGATGGCGATGTCCAAGAACAACGACGAGCCGACGAAGGCCTCGCGTCCCTACGACACCGGCCGCGACGGCTTCGTGCTCGGCGAGGGCGCGGGCGTCGTGATCCTGGAGTCCGAGGAGCACGCGAAGGCGCGCGGCGCCCGCATCTACTGCGAGGTGCTCGGCCAGGGCCTGTCGGCCGACAGCCACCACATCGCGCAGCCCGAGCCGACCGGCCGGGGCATCGCCGCCGCGATGCAGAACCTGCTGGACTCGACGGACCTCAAGCCGTCCGAGGTCGTCCACCTCAACGCGCACGCCACGTCGACGCCGCAGGGCGACGTCGCCGAGATCAAGGCGCTGCGGAAGGTCCTGGGCGACGACCTGGACCACGTCGCGATCTCCGCGACGAAGTCGATGACCGGTCACCTGCTGGGTGGCGCGGGCGGCATCGAGACCGTCGCGACGGTCCTGGCGCTCCACAACCGCCTGGCCCCGCCGACGATCAACGTCGACGACCTGGATCCGGCGGTCGAGGCCGACATCGTCCGCGACGAGCCCCGCGAACTCCCGCAGGGCACGATCGCCGCGATCAACAACAGCTTCGGCTTCGGTGGGCACAACGTGGTCCTGGCGTTCCGCACCGTCTGACGCACCCACGACGAAGGCCCGCTCCCCACACGGGGGGCGGGCCTTCGTCGTGTGTCAGCGGAGGGCGTAGGCCGCTGGTTCCGCGTGCATCAGGATCTGGTTGAGGACGACGTGTCCGCCGGGGACCGGGACGAGTTCGGGATAGATGGAGATCGCCGCCTTCTTCGTGGCGCAGGGCTTGTCGTGGCGGCCGTACGCGATGAGCCCGACGCCCTCCTCGGTGTCCGGGGTCATCGCGCAGAGCGCCTCGCGGGTGGGCGCGGGCACGCTCCACCGGACGCGGCCGTCGGCGGCGTCGTACGCGAAGAGGCCGTCGGTCCGGCCCTGGGCGACGGCGGAGCCGAGGCCCCAGAAGCCGACGGACTCGTCGCCGGCCCGGCCCGCGGGCGGCACGGTCCACGCGACGGCAGGCCGGGGGGCGAGAGAGGGCTTCGCGGGTGCCTTGCCCGCCGGGTCGGTGTCGTCCGCGTCGCCGTCCCCGGCGGTGAGCGCCCAGATGCCGCCCGCGAGGAGCGCGAGGGCCCAGACCACGGCGGCGGCGACCAGCGAGGACCGGCCGGGCCGGATTCGCGTCCCCCTTGTCGAGGCTGGGGCCGGGGCTCTGCGTCCCGCCGCGCCGCCGTCCCACGAGGAGCGTCGCCCCCAGCGCCCCGCTCACCAGGGCGCACACGAGGGCCGCCCGGCCCGTCGGTCAGGTGCCGCCGGTGAGGGGGTGTCAGACGACCTGGTGCAGCCAGCGGACGGGGGCACCCTCGCCCGCGTACCGGAAGGGTTCCAGCTCGTCGTCCCAGGGCTTCCCGAGCAGCTTGGCGATCTCCGCCTCCAGCTGGGTCTCGCCCTGCGCGGAGCGCGCGAGGGCGGCCCGCAGCCGGTCCTCGGGGATCAGGATGTCCCCGTGCATGCCGGTGACGGCATGGAAGATGCCCAGGTCGGGGGTGGCGCTGTAGCGCTCGCCCTCGGCGGTGGGGCAGGGCTCCGCGGTGACCTCGAAGCGGAGCATCTGCCAGCCGCGGAGCGCGGAGGCGAGCTTCGAGGCGGTGCCGGTCTGGCCCTTCCAGGAGAACTCGGCTCTCCAGGTGCCGGGGGACGCCGGCTGGCGGATCCAGTCGAGCTGGACCCTCGCACCGAGGACGCCCGCCACCGCCCATTCGACGTGCGGGCACAGCGCGCGCGGTGCGGAGTGTACGTACAGGACTCCACGTGTCGTCACCGGGACCTCCAGTGTGGGACGAGGTTCGCCTTGTCCAGCGGCCTCAGTAAACAGCATCAGGAGCAGAACACCGCAAACCGTCAAAAAGGGGACAGTATGTGACGTGATGTAATTTACCGGAGCCGGTCGGCGAAGGCGCCTCTGGTTCGACGGGGGAAAAGCTACCGTGCCGCACCGTCATCGGTGTGACGTACGGTCGGTCCGGGGGCGAGTGAACACGAAGCTTTCACCCGCCAGGACGCCGAAGGAGGGCCGGGGATGCGCGGCCGACGCCGATTCCGTACCGCTGTCGCCGCCGCGACGGCCGCGCTGCTGTGCGGCGGTGTGCTCTCCGGCTGCACCGCCGGGGACCCGGAGGCGGCGGCTCCGAGCGCCCGGTCCACCCCGCGCCCGACCCCGAGACCCACGCCGCTGTGGGACGTCTCCCCCGCGTCCGTCGCGGCCGTCGGCGACTCCGTGACCCGCGCCTTCGACGCGTGCTCCGTCCTGTCGGACTGCCCCGAGGTGTCGTGGGCGACCGGGACGGACACCGCCGTCAACAGTCTGGCGCTGCGGCTGCTCGGCCCGGCGAAGGTGGCCACCCACAGCTGGAACCTGGCCCGGACGGGCGCGCTGATGGCGGAGCTCCCGGAGCAGATGGCCGGGGCCGCGGCCGAGAAGCCGGAGCTGGTGACGGTGATGATGGGGGCGAACGACGCCTGCCGGGCGACGCCGGACCTGATGACCCCGGTCGCCGATTTCCGTGCCTCGTTCCAGACGGCCCTGGCCCGGCTGCGGGCGGGTGCGCCGAAGGCGCAGGTGTACGTGGCGAGCGTGCCGGACCTGAAGCACCTGTGGTCGACGGGGCGGGTGAGCCCGATGGGGCTTCAGGTGTGGAAGTTGGGGATCTGCGGCGCGATGCTGGCCGACGCGGAGGACCTGGGTGCGGCGGCGGAGCGGCGCCGGGCCGCGGTGCGGGACCGGGTGGTGGCGTACAACGAGGTCCTGGAGGAGGTCTGCGCGAAGGACGCGCGCTGCCGGTACGACGGCGGGGCGGTCTTCGGGTTCCGCTTCGACGGCGGTCAGTTGAGCCCCTGGGACTGGTTCCATCCGAGCAGGGACGGGCAGGCGCGGCTCGCGGAGCTGGCGTACCGGCGGATCACGAAGGAGTGAGGGACCCCGGGGCGGTTGTCAGGTGCCGCCCCGGGGCCGGTTCTCGGGGATCCCGGGAGGTCAGATCTCCAGGGTGGCGGTCAGGCGCGCGTCGGTGAGGGAGTGGGCGGCGACGACCTCGTACGCGCCGGTGACGAGGGTCCAGTCGTTCTTCTCGTCGTCCCAGATCTCGAAGGCGCGGCGGGGCAGCGCGATCTCGGTCTCGACGGTCTCGCCGGGCGCCGCCTCGACGTTCGCGAAGGCGGCGAGCCAGCGGGCGGGGCGCTCGACGGTGTCGTCGACCGGCGCCAGGTAGATCTGGACGGTCTCGCGGCCGGGCCGGTCGCCGGTGTTGGTGATCCGGGCGGTGACCGTGCCGGGGGCCGCGACCAGGGAGTCGTACGACCAGGTGGTGTAGCCGAGGCCGTGGCCGAAGGGGTACGCGGGGACGGCCCCGGCCCTGTCCCAGGCGCGGTAGCCGATGAAGACGCCCTCGGTGTAGTGCAGTTCCCCGCCGGTCGGGGTGACCTCGGTGACGGGGACGTCGGCGAGGGCGACGGGCCAGGTGGTGGGGAGGCGCCCGCCGGGCTCCTCTGCGCCGGTGAGGACGTCGGCGAGTGCGGCGCCGCCCTCCTGGCCCGGGAACCAGCTGAGCAGGACCGCGGCCACGTCCTCGCGCCAGGGCAGTTCGACCGGGGAGCCGGCGTTGACGACGACGACGGTGTTCGGGTTGGCGGCGGCCACGGCCCGTACGAGGTCGTCCTGCCGGCCGGGGAGGGCGAGGTCCTTGCGGTCGAAGCCCTCGGACTCGACGCGCTCGGTGGTGGCGACGACCACGACGGCGGTGTCGGCGGCGCGGGCGGCCTCGACGGCCTCGGTGATCAGTTCGTCGGGGTCACGGCGGGGACCGAGGTGGACGAAGGAGAACATGACGGCCGGGAGCGGGGCCGCGAACTCCTTGTCGAGGGTGTGGAGCAGGGAGACCTCGACGGTCTCGCCGGCGGTGAGCGTGACCTTGGCGCGCTCGACCGGGGAGCCGAAGAAGGCCTCGAAGGGGTCGGTCTCGGGGCCCATGGCCTGGACGCCGTCGAAGACGGTCGTGCCGGCGACGGCGAGGGTGAAGGCGCCGAGGCCGCGGGTGCCGAAGGCGTGCTCGCCGGACTCGCGCGGGGTGAAGGTGCCGACGACCTCGATGGAGGCGAGGGCCCGGTGGGTGACGCCCTCGGGGAGGTCGTCGCCGATCCACTGGACCTGGCCGTTGGGCAGGGAGCCCTCACCGAGGAGGCGGCCCTCGGCGTCGCGGCAGCGGGCGCGCAGGGTGAAGCCCTGATCGGCGGGGGTGAGTTCCTCGCTGGGGTCGGCGCCGACGGTGAACGTCAGCGCGCCGTCGGGGAGGGCGGCGGTGAGACCGTCGAGCGGGGAGACGACGTGCTCGGGGAAGACCTGGGCGGAGCCGCCGCCGAGGACCCGGGCGTCGCGCGCGGCGGCGCCGGAGAGCGCGACGGTGGTGCCCGCGGCGAGCGGCAGGGCGCCGTTCTCGTTGCGTACGAGGACGAAGCCGCGGCGGGCGATCTCGCGGGCGAGGGCGTCGCCGTCGAGGGCGGCGGGGTGTTCGGTGACGACGGGCGGGGCGCCTTCGAGGGCGCCGACGCGGGCGGCGAGCCGCAGGACGTTGCGCACGGCGGTGTCGACCAGGGACTCCTCGACCTCGCCGGCGCGGACGGCGGCGGCGAGGGCCGGGCCGTAGACGGTGTCGGGGCCGGGCATGGCGACGTCGAGGCCGCCCCGGATGTCGCCGGTGGTGGAGCGGGCGGCCATCCAGTCGGAGACGTTGTAGCCGTCGAAGCCCCACTCGCCGCGCAGGACCTCGTTCACGAGCTCGTGGTGCTCGGTCATCGTCACGCCGTTGACCTGGTTGTAGGCGGTCATGATGCCCCAGGGGCGGGCGTTCTCGACGATGGTCTCGAAGGGGGCGAGGTAGAGCTCGCGGAGCGGGCGCGGGGCGATCCGGTTGTCGACGGTGAAGCGGTCGGTCTCGGCGTCGTTGGCGACGAAGTGCTTGACGGTGGTGCCGACGCCGCCGTCCTGGACGCCCTGGACGTAGCCGGTGCCGATGGCACCGGTGAGGTACGGGTCCTCGCTGTAGGCCTCGAAGTGGCGGCCGCCGAGCGGGGTGCGGTGCAGGTTGACCGTGGGCGCGAGGAGGACGTGGACGCCCTTGCGGCGGGCCTCCTGGGCGAGGAGGTGGCCGGCCCGGCGGGCGAGCGCCGGGTCCCAGGTGGCGGCGAGGGCGGTCGGGGACGGGAGCGCGACCGACGGGTCGTCGGCGGTCCAGCGGACGCCGCGGACGCCGATGGGGCCGTCGGACATGACCAGGGACCGCAGGCCGATCTCCGGCACGGCGGGCAGGGACCACATGTCCTGGCCCGCCAGCAGCCGGGTCTTGGCGTCCAGGTCGAGCTTGCCGAGCGCCGCCTCGACGACCGTGTTCCTCACGGTCTCCGCGCTGGTCTCCGCCATGGCCGTACCTCCTCGTTGACGTACCGAATGACCCCGATGCGCCCATCGTGCACCCACCTACCTGTAGTTCGGTAGGTGACGTTATCATTCTGTTGCTTTAAGGTCGCGGCGAGGAGGTACGGTCCTGTCGGACGAACCTGCGAAAGGGGGCCACGGCGATGGTGCGGGCCAGAAGCGAGGAGCGGCGCGCGGACATCCTGCGCGCCGCCCTCGAAGTGATCGCCGAGCGCGGCTACCGGGGCGCCACCCTCGGCTCCGTCGCCGAGCGCGTCGGGCTGACCCAGCAGGGGCTGCTGCACTACTTCCCGACGAAGGAGGCCCTGCTCGTCGCGGTCCTGGAGGAGCGGGACCGCTGGGACACCAGCGGCGGCCGGGACCGGGAGGGCTGGCGGCTCGACCTCCTGGAGTCCCTCGTCGAGTACAACGCGATGCGGCCGGGGATCGTGCAGACCTTCTCCGCGCTGCTCGGCGAGAGCGTCACCGACGGGCATCCGGCGCGGGAGTTCTTCACCGAGCGGTACGCGCAGGTGCGGGCCAACATGGCGGACGTCCTGCGCCTGGAGTTCGGCGAGCGGCTGCCGGGCGGCCTCACCCCGGAGCGGGCGGCGCCGCTGCTCACGGCGGTGATGGACGGCCTCCAGTACCAGTGGCTCCTGGATCCGTCGGCGGTGGACATGCCGGGCGCCTTCCGGGACTTCCTGCGGCTGCTGCACGGCGGGGACGGCTCCGGGGAGCGCGGCTAGCGGGCGACCGCCGCCAGGTCCTCGGCCAGGAGGGCCGGGTCCTCGGTGAGGAGGGCGTGGACGGCCTCCAGGACGGGGAGCTTCGCCGCGGACGTGGCCAGGGCGACGTCCTTGGCGGCGAGGGCGACCGGGAAGTACGAACCGGTGGCGGTGGCCCGGCCGACGGCGCCGGAGAGGGGGCCCGCGCCGAGGGTGCGGAGCGCCAGCTCGCGGGGCAGGCCGAGGGCGCCGGCGAGCGCGAGGGCCTCGGCGACGAGGGCGACCCCGCCGATCGCGGCGTTGATGAGGACCAGCTTGAGGGCGGCGCCGGAGCCGGGCCCGCCGCAGGGCGTGACGGTTCCGAGCCGGTCGAGGACGGCGGCGACGGGCGCGGTGTCGCCGCCCGCGAGGATCATCAGCTCGCCGGAGGCGGCCCGGTCGACGCTGCCCATGACGGGCGCGTCGATCAGGGTGACCCCGGCGGGGACCCGGGCGGCGAGGGCCGCGTCGGTGTCGGGGCCGACCGTCGAGGTGTCGATCCAGTGGGTGCCGGGGCGCAGGGCGGGGATCATCTCGTCGGCGACGGCGAGGGCGGCGGCCGGGTCCGCGAGCATCGTGACGACGACGTCGGCGTCCCGGACGGCCTCGGCGGGGGTCGCGGCGCGGACGGCGCCGCCGGCGACGAGGGCGTCGGCCTTGGCGGCGGTGCGGTTCCAGACGGTCAGGGGGTGTCCGGCGTCGAGCAGGCGGCGGGCCATCGGCAGGCCCATGGATCCGAGGCCGAGGAAAGCGGTCTTCTGCGGGGTGTTCTCCATGGCGTCGACGCTAGGCCCGGCTCCCGCATGCGACAAGCGAATGTCTAGCATGGTTGCCATGTCCGTCTCGCATGGCTTGTACGAGGCCTTCCTCGCGGTCGCCCGCGCGGGCTCCCTCACCGCCGCCGCCCACACCCTCGGGTTCACGCAGTCCGCGGTGTCCCGCCAGGTCCAGGCCCTGGAGGAGGAGATGGGCGCGGAGCTGTTCGAGCGGCTGCCGCGCGGGGTGCGGCTCACCGAGGCGGGCCGGGTGCTGCTGCCGCACGCCGAGGCGGTACGGGACCGGCTGGCCGCCGCCCGGGCCGAACTGGCCGCCCTGCGCACGCTCGACGGCGGGCTGCTGCGGCTCGGGGCCTTCTCCAGCGCGACCGCCTCCCTCGTACCGCGCGCGCAGGCCGCCTTCCGGGAGCGGCACCCGGGGGTCGTGGTCACGCGCGTGGAGGGCCCCTCGGCCAAGCACCTCGGGCTCGTCGTCGCCGGGGAGGAGGATCTCGCGGTGGTGAGTCCGGCGCCCGTCACGGCCCCGCCGCCCGGCGTGACGCTGCATCACCTGCTCGACGAGCCGATGCTGGTGGCCCTGGAGGAGCGGCATCCGTACGCACGGCGGCGGGCGGTGCGGCTCGCCGACCTCGCCGACGAGGAGTGGATCGTCGGCAACGAGCGACTGGAGGACACCTTGTTCCGTCCGGCGGTCGCCGCCGGGTTCCGGCCGCGCACGGGGCTGCTCGCGCACGACTGGATCGCCAAGCTGGGGGCGGTCGCTGCGGGGCTCGGCGTCACGCTCGTGCCCGCGCTGGCGGCGGCCTCGGTGCGCCGGGACGTCGCGCTCGTCACGATCCATCCGGACGACGTCCCGTACCGCCGGATCTGCGCGGCCACTCCGACGAGCCCGACGGTCGCGGCGACCGCCTTCCTCGGCCTGCTCCGCGAGACGGCGGAGGAACTAATACCCACTACCCACTCTTGATCCTTACGGAGGGGCGCGGGATGATGGGGGCCATGATCGTCGCAGCCACCCAGTTCACCCCGGCCGCCGGGGACATCGACGCCAACGTCCGTACGATCGCCGGTCTGGTCCGGGCGGCCGGGGCGGAGGGGGCCCGGGTCGTGGTCTTCTCCGAGCTCTCGCTCACCGGGTACGAGCCGTCCCTGATCCGGGACACGCCCGCGCTGGTCCTCGCCGAGGACGACCCCCGCCTCGATCCCGTACGGGAGGCGTGCCGGGCCGTGGGCGCGGCGGCCGTGGTCAACGGGCCGGTACGGACGGAGGGTCCGGGCGCCGGGATCACCTCGCTCGTGATCGGCCCGGACGGCTCGCTCCTCGCCCGCTACGACAAGCGGCACCTGTACGGGGTCGAGGCGGAGGTCTTCGCGCCGGGCGCCGCCGACGGGCGGTTCGCGCTCGACGGGGTCCGGTTCGCCCTGGCCACCTGCTACGACAACCGTTTCCCGGAGCTCGCCGAACGGGCGGTGGCCGACGACTGCTCGGTGTACCTGGCGAGTTCGGTGCTGGGCGCCGGCAACGACTCCTTCGAGAAGGTGTATCCGGTGCGGGCCCGCGACTTCGGTCTGTACGTGGTCCTCGGCAACGTCCTGGGCGCCAACGAGGACGGGGTCGGCGTCGGCCGGGCCGGGGCCTGGGGTCCGGACGGCGAGCGGATCGCGGACGCCGGGACCGAGGGGCCCGGGTTCGTCCTCGCCGAGGTGCGCTGAGCACGGGAGAAGGGCCGGACGGTCGTGGGACATACGACCGTCCGGCCCCCGGGAGGCCGTCACGGAACCCCCGGTCCGCGACGCCCCCCGCCCCCGTTGCGGGGAGCTCGTCCCCTTACGGGGCGCTCAGGCCCAGCGTGTACGCGCCGGAGCCGCTGTACGCGTGGACCACGTACCGGTAGTAGCCCGCGGTGCCGTAGTAGCTGGTGTCCTCGTCGGCCGTCGCCGTGCCGCCGACGGCCACGTCCACCCAGGTCGACCCGTTCCACTTCTGCAGGTACAGGTCGAAGTCGGTGCCGGCCGGGCCGCGCAGGCAGCCCACGTGGGTGCCGGAGGTCGCCGAGTAGTAGTACGAGCCGTCCGGCTGGGCCGCGGCCTGACCGGAGGCCAGGGTGCCCTGGTACGTGTGCTCGGTGCCGTCGCAGCCGGTGGGCGGGGTCGTGGTGCCGACCGACAGCTGGTAGGTGACCGTGTGGGTGGCGGAGCCCGTACCGGTGACGGTGAGGGGGTACGTGCCGTTGGCCGTGCCCGCGGCGACCTGGACGGTCATCGTGGACGAGGAGCCGGAGGTCACCGAGGCGGGGCTGAAGGAGACGGTGACGCCGCTCGGGGCGCCGCTCGCGGAGAGCTGCACGGTCTGCGCGCTGCCGCCGGTGGTGGAGGTGTTCACCGTGGAGGTGACGGAGGCGCCGGCCTGGACCGAGCCCGAGGACGGGTTCAGGGCGAGCGAGAAGTCCGGCGTGGTGGTGCCGCCGCAGTCGGTCTCACCGGACTGGGCCGGCACGCCGACCGCGTTCCAGGCCGCCTTCACCGCGTTGCACTCGGCGCTGCCGTAGGTGTTCTTGGCGCTGGTCAGGGTGGCCTTGCGGGCGGCGAGGTGGTTCCAGGAGGAGGTCTTCATGAGCAGGGCGCCCATGAAGATCTTGCCGGCCTTCTGGATGCCGACGCCGGTCACGGAGGACGGACCGCCGGAACATATCGGGCTGTTGGGCTTGCCACCGCCCGGGTTGGAGCCCTCGGCGAGCAGGTAGAACCAGTGGTTCTGCGGACCGGCGCCCGCGTGCACCTCGGTGCCGGAGGTCAGCTGGGTGTAGCAGTTGGGGTCGTTGTTGATGAGCGACGGGTTGTACATGTTGCGGATCGGCTGGTTGTTGCCGGTGAAGTTCAGCTTCTCGCCGACGGTGTAGTCCGGGGTGTCGTTCGGGTTGTTGGCGTAGTGCTCGGTGAGGGCGCCGAAGATGTCGCCCGTCGACTCGTTCATGCCGCCGTTCTCGTTGGACGAGCCCGAGCTGCCCGGCGTCCGGTCGAAGATCTCGTGGCCGTACTCGTGCGCCACGACGTCGATGCCGGTGAGCTGCATGGTGCCGTTCTGGTTGCGGCCGTACGTGGTCTTCGTACCGTCGTAGTACGCGTTGACCTCGCTCAGTCCGGCGCGGGCCGGGACCATGCCGCCCTGGCCGTTCTGGCCGTTGTAGCCGAACCACTCCTTGAGCATGGAGTGTTCCTTCTGCGCCGCGTACATGATGTCGACGCAGGCGGTCACCAGGTCGTTGGCGGCGTTGTTGCCCCAGGGCGAGGAGCCCGTGTAGGCGCTGCCGTTCTGGCCGCCGCACTTGAAGGAGCCGCGGCTCGTGTCGGTCATCGAGCTCGCGGCGGTGTCGATGGTGACGTTGCCGTTGTGGTAGCCGCGGCCGTCGGCGTGCAGGATCTTGTCGGTGGCGCGGGCGACGGAGCCGGTGCGCGCGTCGACGAAGGTGTCGAGGGAGCTGGGGGCGTCCTGCGCGGTCCGGCCGATGACCAGGGTGTGCCAGGTCAGGACGGCCTTGCCGCCCTTGAGGAGCACGGTGAGCTCCGGGGTGCTCGCGCTCTCGACCGAGGCCAGCTGTCCGCGGGCGGTGGCGAGGGCCGCGGCGGCCGTCACCGTCGCCTTCGTGGAGACCCGGATGGCGGGGGCGGTGGCGCCGGTGACCTCGCGGACCTTGCCGGAGCTGTCGGAGACCACGACCGCGTCGCCGCCGACGACCGGGAGGCCGCGGTAGCTGCGCTCGTACGAGGCGTAGTACAGGCCGTTCGCCCAGGGGGTGACGGACGTCCGGACGAGGTCCTCGTCGGCGCCGTGCCGCAGCTCGTCGAGACCGCTCGCCGCGGCCTTGTCCGCGGCGGCGAGCGCGAGGGACCTGCCGTGCCCGGGCGGTACGGGCTGCGCCTGCGGGGCCGCGGCGGCGGGGCCGGCGAGGGCGGTCGCGAGGCTCGCCGAGAGCGCCAGGGCGGCCACGGTCGCCGTGAGTCTGGTGGGGTGCAACGTCTGCTCCGATCGGGGTGTGGATCGTGGTGGGGGAGACGGATCGTCGCGCCGAGTATGGGCGTGGACATGGCCAGTTCGGGACATCTCACGCGGCATAAGACGCGGGTTATGGTGCGCCCGTGCGCCGCTGCGTACGCTGCTGAGATGCAGCTGGAGTTGAGGCATCTTGAGGCCGTCTGCCGGATAGCGGAGGCGGGCAGCCTGGGGCGGGCCGCCGGGCGGCTCGGGGTCTCTCAGCCGGCCCTCTCGGCGCAGCTCCGCCGCATCGAGCGGGTCGCCGGCGGGGAGCTGTTCCTGCGCGGCCGGCACGGCGTGGAGCCCACCCCGCTCGGCGAGTTCGTGCTCTCCAAGGCGCGGCTCGTGCTCGGCGAGATGGACGCGCTGGCCGCCGGGGCGCGGGCCGTCGCCCCGCACACCCCGCTGCGCCTCGGCTGCATCCTGCTCGTCCTCGTCGACCGGCTGCTCGGGGAGCTGGAGCGGGTCGTGGCGGGGCAGGAGATCGCCGTCACCGTGGAGCACTCGGCGACGACACTGACCCGGCAGCTCGGCGCCGGACGGTACGACGCCGTGCTGTACGGGGAGGTCAACGACCACGAGGTGCCGCTGCCGGAGGGGACGATGGCCCGCACCCTCGTCCCCAAGGAGCCGTTCTGCGTGCGTCTCTCGGCGGCGCACCCGCTGGCGGGCCGGGAGCGGATCGCGCTCGCCGAGCTGGCGGACGAGTCCTGGATGACGCTGGTGGAGGACGACGACGGCGGCCCCGAGGCGCTGGTCGCGGCCTGTGAGAAGGCCGGGTTCACGCCCTCGCTCCGGCACCGGGTCGCGGACCGCAAGATGCACTACGACCTGATCGCGTCGGGCCGGGCGATCTCGATGAGCCAGCCGACGGCCCCGGCGGCGGAGGGCACGGTGCTGCGCCCCCTGGAGGGCGACCCGGTGACGGGACGGATCCGGCTCGCCTGGAACCGGGCGGCGGTCCCCGCCCCGCAGGCGGAGCTGCTGTACGGGGCGGCGGCCCGCGCCTATCTGGCGAACGTCGGCAACAACGCCTTCCACCGGGTGTGGTGGGACGCGCGGCCGGAACTGCACCCGGTCCTGGAGGGCTGAGCGGGCTCAGCGGGAGAGGTGGTGCGCCTCCCGCCCGTCACCCGCGGAGGGAAGGCCGCCGCCGTTCCGGTCGTGCTCGTCGTCCCCGTCCGCCTCGCCGTCGGCCGTCTCGCCGCGCAGGTCACGGACCATCAGGGTGGCTCCGGCGACCGCTCCCGGCATGAGGAAGACGGCCACGAAGGGGATCAGGAAGGCGAGCGTCAGCGGGACGCCGAAGCCCAGGACGGCCATCCGGCGCCCGCGGAGCAGCCGCAGCCGCTCCTTGAGCTCGACGCCCCGGCGCTGGAGCGCGACGGCCGTCAGCTCCTCGGTGAGGAAGAAGCCGGAGACGCAGAAGCCGATGGCGGGGACGACGGTCTGGCCGACGACGGGGATGAACCCGCAGGCGAAGAGCAGGATGCCGTAGAGCGCGACCCGCAGCAGGATCCGCAGGCTGTCACGGGCCGAGATCCACAGCTCGCGCAGGAGCGGAAGGCCCGACTCGGGCACCTCGCCGCCCTGGCTGCGGTCGACCTCCTCGGAGAGCGACTCGTAGAAGGGCTGGCCGACGAGGAGGGTGACGGCGGTGAAGGTGATGACCGCGAGGAAGAGGCCGAAGGCGAAGACGAGGGCGGTCAGGGTGCCGCGGAAGATCCCGAGCCAGGGCGAGGTCCAGTCGTCGGCGAACGGCGTCGCCCACGCGGCCAGGTCGTCGGCGCCGTAACCGAGGCCGACGAGCGCCGCCGCGTAGAGGACGAGCGTCACGAGCCCGGGCAGCAGCCCGAAGCCGAACCACCGTCCGTGCCGGCCCACCCACTTCTGGCCCTGCAACAGGTACTTGAAACCCACCCCGAGATCACGCATGGAGGTCACCCTAACCGCCGGTCGCGCGGAAGGATTCCACGGTCGCCCCGAAGCGGGTCCGGGCCTCCTCCAGGCGGCTCACCGGGGCGGACACCCACACGTCGTACAGGGTCCCGTCCTCCTCCCAGGCGATGTCGAAGGTGTGCCGGGCCCCCTCGGCGCGGGTGAAGCCGTCCCAGGTGAACTCCCAGCGGGCGGCGGGCAGCCCCCGGTGCGTCGTCTCCTCGGCCCTGGCGTCGCGGTACCCCGGGTTGGTCTTCGGACCGTCCTCTGCGGAGGCGCGCATCACCCCGATCGCCCCGCCGGGCGGGACCGGCCGGATCCGCACCCCGACCCGGACGGCTCCGTCGGGCGAGGTGTAGACGACCCGCTCGCCGTCGGTCGAGCGGATCGCCCCGTAGGGGACGAGCAGGGTGAAGCCGCTCTCGTCGGTGACCTGCCGGGACACCGGCTGCCCCGGCCCGGAGACCGGGGTTCGGGGAGGGGTGGTCGCCGGGGCCGACGTCGCCGTGGAGCCGGTGCCGGTCGCGCCGGGCGTCCCCGCCGGCGGCTCGTCCTGCATCGCGAGCAGTACCGCCACCGTGGCCGCCGCCGCGCAGACCGCGACGGCGGCCGTCACGAACGGCAGCGCCCCCGCTCGCCGGCGGCCGCTCCCCCGGCCCCCGGCGGTCGTGTCCGCACCCGCCGGCGCCGGGGCGGCGGCGGGCAGGGCGTCCTCGCGCAGGGTCGGGAGGGGGGTGAGGGCCGCCGGGTCCTCCCCCGCCGCGCACGCGGCGAGCAGCCGGCGTGCCTCGGCGGCCCCGAGGCGCAGCTCCGGATCCCGTTCGAGCAGGCCCCGGACGACGGGCACGAGGGGTCCCATGCGCGCGGACGGCCGGATCTCCTCGTACACGATCGCGTGCAGGACGGCGCCGATCGAGTCCCGGCGGAAGGGCGAGGTGCCCGTCGCCGCCGCGCACAGGACCGCGCCGAGCGACCACAGGTCGGAGGCGGGCCCCGCGTCGCCGCCCTGCATCCGCTCCGGCGCCGTGTACTCCGGGGTGCCGATGAAGGCCCCGGTCCTGCTGAGCGTGGTGGCGTCGGGGAGGCTGGCGATGCCGAAGTCGGTGAGGACCGCCCTGCCGCTGTCCTTCTCCAGGAGGACGTTGGCGGGCTTCACGTCCCGGTGCAGCACGTCACGGGCGTGGGCGGCGGTCAGCGCGTCGAGCAGGTCGAGTCCGAGCCGGGCGGCCTCCCGGGGGGAGAACACCTCGCCGGCGGCCAGCCGGTCGGCGAGGGAGCCGCCCTCGACGAGCTCCATCACCAGGGCGGGCCGGCCCTCGTGCTCGACGACGTCGTGGACGACGATCACATGGGGGTGGCGGACCTGCGCGACGACCCTGGCCTCCCGCAGGGCGCTTGCCGGGTCGGCGCCGGAGTCGAGCGCGAGGGTCTTGACCGCGACCTGGCGTCCGAGCAGCTCGTCGGTGGCCCGCCGGACGATGCCCATGCCGCCCTGGCCGAGCCGTTCGCCCAGCCGGTACCGCCCGCCGATCAGCTCGGGATCGACCTTTTCCGACCCGTCGTACGCCACGACCGCGCTCCCCCCGTCCACCGACACGGACATGATGCCGCAAGCCCGTCCGGACGCGACGAGGACCGCGCCCCGGTCGGTCGGGGTGCGGCCCTCGTGCGGTGCGCGTCCGGGATCAGACGGCGAGCTCGACCGTGATGTTGCCGCGGGTCGCCTTGGAGTACGGGCAGACCTGGTGGGCCTTCTCGATCAGGCTCTTGGCGGTCTCGGCGTCCACGTTCGGGATGGTCGCCGAGATCTTGACGATGATGCCGAAGCCGTCGTCGTTCTTGCCGATGCCGACCTCGGCGGTGACCGTCGAGCCCGAGATGTCGGCGTTCTCGTTGCGGGCGACGACGCCGAGCGCGCCCTGGAAGCAGGCGCTGTAGCCGGCCGCGAAGAGCTGCTCGGGGTTGGTGCCCGCGCCGGAGCCGCCCATGGCCTTGGGCGGGTTCACGACGACGTCGAGCTGACCGTCCTCGGTGGCGACGCGCCCGTCACGGCCGTTCTCGGCGGTGGCGACGGCGGTGTAGAGAACGTCGGACTGCTGGATGGACATGCTGGGTACTTCCTTCTGCGGTTCGCCGCGACTCGCGCCCACGATCGCGACGGCTGAGGGAAGACTAGCGGGTCGCCGAGACGATCATCTTTCCGGTGTTGTCGCCGCGCAGCAGGCCGAGGAAGGCGTCCACGCCGTTCTCGATGCCCTCGACGAAGGTCTCGCGGTGCTTCAGCTCGCCCGAGGCGAGCCAGCCGCCGACCTCCTGGACGAACTGGTTCTGCAGGCCGTAGTGGTCGCCGACGAGGACGCCCTGGAGCCGCAGCCGCTTACCGATGATCATGGCCATGTTGCGCGGGCCCGGGACCGGCTCGGTGTCGTTGTACTGGGCGATCATGCCGCAGATGGTGGCGCGGCCGTGCACGTTGAGCGAGGAGATCGCGGCTTCGAGGTGGTCCCCGCCGACGTTGTCGAAGTAGACGTCGATGCCGTCCGGGGCGGCCTCGCGGAGCTGGTCCCTGACCGGGCCGTTCTTGTAGTTGAAGGCGGCGTCGAAGCCGAGCTCCTCGACGAGGAACTTGACCTTCTCGTCGGAGCCGGCGGAGCCGATGACGCGGGAGGCACCCTTGAGCCGGGCCATCTGGCCGACCTGGCTGCCGACGGCGCCGGCCGCGCCGGAGACGAAGACGGCGTCGCCCTCCTTGAAGGAGGCGACCTCGAAGAGGCCGGCGTAGGCGGTGAGGCCGGTCATGCCGAGCACGCCGAGGTACGCGGAGAGGGGGGCGAGCTCGGGGTCGACCTTGGTGGCGTGCTGGGCCGGGACCTCGGCGTACTCGCGCCAGCCGAGGCCGTGCAGGACGTGGTCGCCGACGGCGAAGCCCTCGGCGTTCGAGGCGATGACCTCGCCGACCGCGCCGCCGTCCATCGGGTGGTCCAGCTTGAAGGGCGGGATGTACGACTTCACGTCGTTCATCCTTCCCCTCATGTAGGGGTCGACGGAGAAGTGCAGGTTGCGCACGAGGACGCGGCCCTCGGCGGGCTCGGCGACCGGGGTCTCGCGCAGGGCGAAGTCCGCCGGGACGGGCCAGCCGTGCGGACGGGAGACGAGGTGCCACTCACGGCTGGACGCGGGAAGAACGGACATGAGCAAGGCCTCCGGGGAAAGCTTGACATCGCAAAAGATTCACTGACTGAAACAACCATGCGCCTGGATATTTCATGCTGTCAAGCATCTGGGTAGGATGGAGCCCATGGCCACCTCACGCACGGACCCCCTGACCCTCGAAGTCGTCGAGCTGATCGGCACGGTCGTGGCGCGCTACTACGAGGAGTACGAGCAGGCGGCCGCGCAGCACGCGCTGACCGGCGCACAGGCCCGCGTCCTCGGCCTGCTCTCGCTCGATCCGCTGCCGATGCGCCGCATCGCCCAGAAGCTGAAGTGCGAGCCGTCCAACATCACCGGGATCGTCGACCGCCTGGAGGCCCGCGGCCTGGTCGAGCGGCGGCCCGACCCGGACGACCGGCGGGTCAAGCTGGCCGTCCCCACGGACGAGGGCCGGGACACCGCCCGCCGGCTGCGCGAGTCCCTGGACTTCGCACGCGAGCCGCTGGGCGAGCTGACCGAGGCCGAGCGGACCCTGCTGCGGGACCTGCTGAAGCGGATGCTGGGCACGGACCCGGCGTAACGCCTACACGCACCACCAGAGGAATCGGGTGCACGTCGGCGTCGGATCGGGCGTCGGGGTCTGGCTCGGCGTGGGACCGGTGGCCGTGGGCGCGGGTCCGCCGGGCGTCCCCGGGCCGGTCGGCGTCGGACCGCTCGCCGTCGGGGAGACGGTGGCGGTGGGCGAGGCGGACGGCGAGGCCGGGCCGGTGGTCGTCGGCGCGGAGGTCGGGCCGCCGTCACCGCCCTGACCGGTGCCGGTACCCGGACCGGACCCTGTGCCCGCGCCGGGGCGCGTACCGGATCCCGAGCCCGAGCCCGAGCCCGTACCCCGGCCCGGGCCGGAGCCCGTGCTCACCTGACGGGGGCGCGTGGGGACGGCGCTCGGCGCGCCCGACTCCGGGACCGGGCTCGCCCCCTCCGGCGTCTCGGAGGTCTCGACGGGCGCCGGCGAGAGCGGGGACGCGGTGGCCTCCAGCTCCTCCACGGCCGTGGCGGCGCCGTTCGGCGGCGGCTCCTCCAGGGCGAGCCGCGCCAGGGACAGCGTCCCGGCCGCGAGGACCAGTCCCACCGTCCCCACCAGGACCGTACGGCCCCCGCGCTTGCGCGACCTCTTCCCCCGCCGCGCGGCGGAGCGGCCCCGGCCGGCGCGGTCCTGCGCGGCCACGCGGGCGGCACGGCGCCCGCCGGGCGCGGGGCGCGGCGGTTCGAGGACGTCCAGTTCGTAGACGTGCTCGGGCGCGGCCCGGCCCGGCCCGTCATGGGCCTCGGGCCCGTCGGGCACGCCGGGACCCGCCGGCCGCTCGTCGTAGATCGCGGGCCGGTCCGGCTCGCCGTACGCCGCGGGCCGGTCGGGCTCGCCGTAGCTGTGGTCCGGGGTGTGGACCGGTACGTGGGGGGTCTCGTACCGCAGTTCCTCGACGGGAGTCCCGCACCCGGCACAGGCGAGGGCCCCGTTGAGATGCCGCCGGCACGCTTGGCAGTAGTCCATGGGGCCCGCAGGCTATGCGGCCCGGTGCGGCGTCAGGTAGGCACAGACGTGAGGATCCTGTGTGGAAACCGCAGGTCGTCGGCGGTGCGTCGTGATTCTCCCGCTTCGGGAAGGATCGCCTCCGGAAGGCCCCTCACCCGGAGTGCGGCCTCCGACACCGCCCGCACCGGCGCCCCGGGCGGCTCATCCCAACGCGCGCCGAGCCCCGGACGGCCGGACGATGCGAACAGGACCGCGCATCGCCGCGACCCGCCTCGCCCGTGCCAGCACCGCACTCCGGAGGATCCGCCGTGACCGTCAGCCTTGAGCAGCTGCGTCGTTGCCATGTCGCCGTCGACCTGGGTGCCGCCCGCACCCGGGTCTTCGTCAAGGGCGCCGGACTCGTCGTCGACGAGCCGAGCGTCGCCGCCGTCAACACCCGTACCGGAGCGCTGATCGCCGTCGGCGCCCTCGCCGAGAAGATGACCGGCCGCACCCCCGACTACATCCGGGTCGTCCGCCCGGTCTCGGGCGGCACGGTCGTCGACATCGACATGGCGCAGCGGATGCTCCGTCACCTCCTCGGCGAGAAGCTGCGCCGGCAGCTGCGCCGCAAGCCCCGGCTGCGCGCGGCCGCCTGCACCCCGCACGACAGCGATCCGCTGGCGCAGCGCGCCGCCGTGGAGACCCTCGTGGGTCTCGGGGCGCGCCGGGTCGAACTCGTCGACACCCTGATCGCGGCGGCCGTGGGCTGCGGGCTTCCCGTCGAACAGCCGACCGCGACCATGATCCTGGTGTGCGGGGCGGCGACCACGCAGGTCGCGGTGCTGTCGCTCGGCGCGATCGTCACGGCGGAGCGGATGCCGGTCGGCGGCGACGCCATCGACCACGCCGTCATCCAGCACCTGCGCCACCACCACGAGCTGATGCTGCCGAGCCAGTCGGTGCGCCCGCTGCAACTGGCCCTCAGCGGGAACGGCCTGACCACGCACGGGCCCGCCTGGACGGAGATCCACGGCCGGGACGTCGCCACGGGGCTGGCCCGTTCGGTGACCGTCGACACCGCCGCCGTACGGGAGGCGATCCACACCCCGCTGACGGCGGTCCTCGACGGCATCGGGAAGGTGCTGCGGGAGTGCCCGCCGGACCTGGTGGCCGACCTCGCGGACCGCGGGATCATGATGGTGGGCGGCAGCGCCCTGCTGCCCGGCCTCGACCAGATGCTGCGCGAGGCGACCGGGATGCCGGTGCACATCGCCGAACGGCCGGACGTGTGCGCGGTCCTGGGTCTCGGCGCAATGCTGGAGGGCAAGGTCCAGCCGATGGTGCTCGACCCGCTGGCGGAGCGGGACCCGCTCGCCGACGACGAGGACTGAACCGGCCGAATCCGGATGATTCGTACGACAATGAGACCATGACGATCATGGACGAGGCCGCCGGCACCGACGACGGCACGGGAACGCCCCGCCTGCCCATGCTGCTCGAAGCGGTCCTCGGCGTCGGCACGGACCTCGAACTGCGCACCACGCTCCAGCACATCGTGGACTCCGCCACGGAGCTGACCGGAGCCCGCTACGGGGCGCTCGGGGTCGTCGACCCCGAGCGCCACCGCCTCACCGAGCTCTTCACCTCCGGCATGACGGAGGAGGAGCGGCAGCGGATCGGCCGCCTCCCCGACGGCCGCACCGGGCTCCTCGGCGTCCTGGTCCAGGACCCGCAGCCGCTGCGGCTCGACGACCTTACGGCCGACCCGCGTTCCTGCGGCGTGCCCGCGGGCCACCCGGAGATGCGCACCTTCCTCGGCGTCCCGATCCGCGTCCACACCGAGGTCTTCGGCCATCTGTACCTCACCGAGAAGCCCGCGGGCGGCTTCACCGAGGAGGACCTCGCCCTGCTCCGCGTCCTCGCCTCCCAGGCCGGGATCGCCATCGGCAACGCCCGCCTGTACGAGACCGCCCGGCAGCGGGAGCGCTGGATCGAGGGCGCGGCCGCCGTGACCACGGCCCTGCTCACCGGCGCCACCGCCGAGAACGCCCTGACGACCGTCGCCGAACAGGCCCGCATCCTCGCCGGCGCCTCGGCCGGCGTGGTCCTCCAGCCCACCGCGGAGGGCGGGATGGAGATCGTCGCCGCCTCCACCACGGACGACCCGGGCGACCTGGTCGGCACGACGATCGCGCCCGGCTCCCCGGTCCTGGTCCAGCTCCTGGGCGGGGAGCCGGTGTTCGTCGAGGACTCGGCGACCGACCCCCGGATGACCACCCACGTACGGTCCCGCTTCGGCCCGTCGATGATGCTGCCGCTGCAGAGCGGCGGGAAGCTCATCGGCACCCTCGCCCTGCCCCGGCGGCGCGGCGGCCCGCCCTACTCTGCGGTGGACCGGCTGCTCGCCTCGCAGTTCGCCTCGCAGGCGGCGCTCGCGCTGGTCCTCGCGGGCGCGCGGCACGACCGGGAGCGGCTCGCGGTATTCGAGGACCGCGACCGGATCGCGCGGGACCTGCACGACCTGGTGGTGCAGCGGCTCTTCGCCACGGAGATGATGCTGGAGTCCACCCGGCGGCGGGCGGCCGGCTCCTCCGAAGAGAACGCGCTGCTCGGCCGGGCCGTGGACGAACTGGACTCGACGATCCAGGAGGTCCGGACGACGATCTTCGCGCTCCAGCAGCCGCCGGCGGACGCGCCCACGTCCTTCCGGGGACGGGTGCTGCGCGAGACCGGCGGGGCCGCGGCCCTGCTCGGCTTCCAGCCGTCCGTGCACTTCGCCGGAGCGGTCGACACGCTCGTCGACGAGGCGACGGCGGAGAGGCTCCTCGGTGTCCTGCGCGGGGCGCTCGCTGCGGCGCACCGGCGGCCGGGGGTCGGCGCGATCACGGTCGAGGTGTCGGCCGGGGACGGCGGCGCGCGGCTGCGCGTCGAGGACGACGCCGCTCCGCCGGTCACGGTGACCTGGCCCTGACCCGTACGGCCCAACTCGGCGCGCCGAGCCCCTCCCCCGGACCTTGACTGATGACGTGACCACCGAGACCAAGCCCCCGACAGCGGCGGCCTACCGCAACCTGGTGATGGCCACCATCGGCTTCACGCTCACCTTCTGGGCGTGGGACCTGATCGCGCCGCTCGCCAGCTGGTACGGCGACCGGCTCGGCCTCAGCTCCTTCGAGCAGTCGCTGCTGGTGGCGGTGCCCGTGCTGGTCGGCTCCGTCGGCCGCATCCCGGCCGGGGCGCTGACCGACCGGTACGGGGCGAAGCTGATGTTCCCGCTGGTGTCGGCGCTGACGATCGTCCCGGTGCTGCTCCTGGTCGTGGCCAAGGACAGCTACGGCCTGATGCTGGTCGTCGGCTTCCTCCTCGGCCTCGGCGGCACGACGTTCGCCATCGGCATCCCGCTGGTCAACTCCTGGTTCCCGCCCTCCAAGCGCGGCCTCGCGCTCGGGGTGTTCGGCATGGGCATGGGCGGGGTGGCGCTGTCCGGATACTTCACGCCCCGGATCGCGAAGCACGGCGAGAACCTGCCGTTCATCGTGGTCGCGATCGCCCTTGCCGCGTACGCGGTGCTCGCCGTCTTCCTCATCACGGACCGGCCGGACCGGCCCGTGCCCACCGCCTCCCTCGCCACCCGACTCGGCTCGGCGGCGCGGCTGCGGGTGACGTGGGAACTGTCGGCGCTGTACGCGATCGGGTTCGGCGGCATCGTCGCGTTCGGCGTCTACCTGCCGACGTACCTGAAGACCTGGTACGAGCTCGACCCGACGGACGCGGGCACCAAGGCGGCCGGCTTCGCCCTGGTCACGGTCGTGTGCCGGCCCATCGGCGGCTGGCTCTCGGACCGCGTCCACCCGGCGCTCGTGACCTCCGCCGCCCTCGGGGTGGTCGCCCTCCTCGCGATCGTCCAGGCCTTCGACCCGCCGCTGAACCCGGACGGCACGGTCGCCCTGCTCATCATGGCCGCCGGGCTCGGCACGGCGAGCGGCTCCGTCTTCGCCCTGGTCTCCCAGGTCACTCCCCAGGCCAAGGTCGGCAGCGTGACCGGCATCGTCGGCGCGATGGGCGGCCTCGGCGGGTTCCTGCCGCCGCTGGTGATGGGCGCGATCTACAGCGCGAAGGGCTCGTACTCGATCGGCTTCATGCTGCTGTCGGATCTGGCGCTGGCGGGGTGTGTGTACGCGTACGGACGGATGCGCGGGATCCGCCCGGACGGCGAGTCGCAGGACCCGAAGCCCGCCGAGGTCACGGCGGGCCGGCCGTAGGTCCCTTCCAGGCCCTCAGGCGCCCACTCCCAGGAAACGCAGCACGGCGAGGACCCGGCGGTGGTCGGCGTCCGCCCTGGGGAGGTCGAGTTTGGCGAGGATGCTGTTGATGTGCTTGGCGACCGCGCTCTCGCTGACGACGAGCTGGGCGGCGATGCCCGCGTTGGAGCGGCCCTCGGCCATGAGGGAGAGCACCTCCCGTTCGCGGGCCGTCAGCCGTTCCAGCGGATCGTCCGACCGCCGTACCAGCAGCTGGGCGACGACCTGCGGATCGAGCGCGGTGCCACCGTCCGCGACCCGCCGCAGCGCCTCGATGAACTCCTCGACGTCCGCGACCCGCTGCTTGAGCAGATACCCCACGCCGCTGGTGTTGGCGGCGAGCAGATCGGCCGCGTAGCGTTCCTCGACGTACTGGGAGAGCAGCAGCAGGGCGATCGACGGCCGGCTGCGGCGGATCGACAGCGCGGCGCGCACCCCCTCGTCCGTGAAGCCCGGCGGCATCCGGACGTCCACCACCGCCAGGTCGGGCCGGTGCTCCTCGACCGCGGCGAGCAGGCCCTCGGCGTCGCCCACCTCGGCGGCCACTTCGAAGCCGGCCATCTCGACCACCTTGACCAGCCCCATCCGCAACAGGACGGAGTCCTCGGCGATCACCGCACGCCGCACACCGCGCTCCTCGCGCCCCGCGCCCTTCAGTTCTGACACGGCAGATCCACGCTCATCATGGTCGGTCCCCCCACCGGGCTGCTCATCCGGAACGTTCCGTCGACCGACCGCACACGCTGGGCGAGCCCCGTCAGGCCGCTTCCCTTGCCGGGGTCGGCCCCGCCCAGGCCGTCGTCCTCGATCACCACCCGTAGTATCCCGCCCAGCCGGGTGACCGTCACATCGGCCCGGGTCGCCTCGCGTGCGTGCTTGGCGACGTTCGTCAACGCCTCGGAGACGACGAAGTAGGCGACCGCCTCGATCGCCGGCGGCGGCCGTCGCGGCAGGTCCGTCCTCAGCCGTACGGTCAGCGGGGCGCGGGCCGCGAGTCCCGACAGGGCCGCGTCCAGGCCGAGTTCGTCGAGGACGGCGGGGTGCAGGCCGCGCACGAGGCTGCTCAGCTCCTCGATCGCCTCCTTCGCCTCCCGGTGCGCCGTGTCGATCACCTCGCGCGCCTCGGGCGGCAGGTCCACGAGGGTGGCCTTGGCTATGCCCAGGTTCAGCGCCAGCGAGACGAGTCGCTGCTGCGCTCCGTCGTGCAGGTCCCGTTCGATGCGCCGCCGTTCGGCGTCGGCGGCGTCCACCGCGCCGGCCCGGCTCTCGGTGAGGTCCTCGACCCGCCGGGCCAGGTCCTCCTCCCTGCTGCGCCCGAGCAGGGTGGGGACCACCTGACTCTCCAGGCGTACGAGGGCGGCGGCCAGGGACGGGACGGCGGCAAGCACGAGCAGTCCTGTCACGGTGAGGAAGGCGGCCTGCGTGGAGTATCCGGGGTGCTTGATCCGCCATTCCCAGGGGATCGCGTAGACCCACACCGAGGTCAGGGAGACGGCCAGTCCGGCCGGGATCAGCGCCACCACCACGGCTTCGAGCATGCCGAACAGCGCCCCGGCCAGGGAGTGGTAGCCGAACTGGCGCCACGGCCGCCGCCATCCCGGGCGGGGGATGTCGATGCCGAGCAGCCGCCGGAAACGCCAGCACTGAGCCACGGTCAGCGCCGGCACGCAGAACACCGTCACCACGACCACGAACCCCAGGACGATCGGCGCGCTGTCGTCCGCTCCCGCGATGACCCCCCACAGGAGGCCGAAGATCACGGACAGCAGGGAAACCATGAGGAGATGGAGCGGCGCCCCCAGGGCGAGGAAGGACGCGTCGCGCGTCAGGCGGGTGAGCGCGCGCCGCAGCCGGGTCCGGATCTTCATGCCCCCCACCGTAGGCGCCGGTCCCGACGGCCTGCCATGAACCTGTCGTCCGCATCGGGGGTGCAACCAGTACCACCCCAGGACGGACACCGGTGTTACTGACTCCGGAGCGCGGCGAGCGGAGGGTTGATCACGAGCCCGACGGCCGGGTTCATGACACCGGAAGAGACCTCCGCCATGACCCTCGCCTCCTTCATCCCCGTTGCCGCCGACGGCAGTCGCCCCGCGCGCGGCACGGCGCACGGCGAGCTCCGCCCCGGCCGCGCCCGCCGCCGGCAGGGCCTCGTGCTCGTGGGTGCGGGCCTCGCCCTGCTGCCCTGGCTCGGCTATCTCGCCGGTACGCTCCCGCCCGCCGAGGCCGCCGCCTGGGTCGCCCTCGACGCCCTGGAGGCCGCCGCGCTGCTCACCGCCGGCAGCCGTCTGCTGCGGGGCGGCGGCCGTCACCGCGCGCCCGCGGCCGCGGCGGCGGCGCTCCTCCTCGTGGACGCCTGCGCCGACCTCGCCACCTCCGCCGCCGGCCCGGAACTGGCCGTCGCCGTCGCCATGGCCGTGTGCGCGGAGCTCCCCCTCGCGGTCCTGTGCGCGGTGGTCGCCGCGCGCCCGCCGCGGAGTGCGCGGAGTCGTCCCCGACCCGGGCCGTCGGCCGCGCCGTCCCCGCGGCACGGGCAGAATTCCTCCTGGTAGCCCCTGCCCTCGACGACCCGAGGAGTTCGACCGGTGAGTGCGCTCTTCCCCGCCCTGACGGACCCGTCCGACCGCCCCGCCCTGCGCTTCGGCGCCGACGTCCTGACCTACGAGGAGCTCGCGCGGGCCGCCGGCGCCCTGGCCGGACGGATCGGCGCGGCGCGGCGCGTCGCCGTCTGGGCCACGCCGACCGCCCGGACGGCCGTCGCCGTGGTGGGGGCCCTGCTCGCGGGCGTGCCCGCCGTACCGCTCAATCCGCGCACCGGTGAGCGGGAGTTGACACACATCCTCGGCGACTCCGCGCCCGACGCGGTGCTCGCGGGGCCGGAGGACGCGCTGCCGGCCGGGCTCGCCGGGCTCCCCCGGATCGACGTGGACCTCACCGCGTCCGGTGAGGCGGCCGCGCCGGTCGACCCCGAGTCGCCCGCCCTGATCGTCTACACCTCCGGCACCACAGGCCCCCCGAAGGGCGTCCTCCTGTCCCGCCGGGCGGTCGCCGCGTCCCTCGACGCGCTGGCCGGGGCCTGGTCGTGGACGGCGGACGACGTCCTCGTGCACGCGCTGCCGCTGTTCCACGTCCACGGCCTGGTCCTCGGGATCCTGGGCCCGCTGCGGCGCGGCGGCGAGGTCCGGCACCTGGGTTCCTTCTCGGTGGACGGGGTCACGGAGGAGCTGGAGAACGGCGGCACGATGCTGTTCGGCGTACCGACCATGTACCACCGGCTCGCCGACGCGCTCGACGGGGACGCCCGCCTCGGAGAGGCCCTGGCCGGTGCCCGGCTCCTCGTCTCCGGGTCCGCCGCGCTTCCCGTGCACGACCACGAGCGGATCGCGGCGGCGACGGGGCGGACGGTCGTGGAGCGGTACGGGATGACCGAGACGCTGATGAACACGAGCGTGGTGCCGGGCGGGGAGCCGCGTCCGGGAACCGTCGGGCTCCCGCTCGCGGGTGTGGACCTGCGCCTCGTGGACGAGGACGGCTCCGAGATCGAGGAGCTCGACGGGGAGTCCGTCGGCGAGGTGCAGGTGCGCGGCCCGAACCTCTTCTCCGGCTATCTGAACCGGCCGGAGGCGACCGCGGCGGCCTTCGACGGCGACTGGTTCCGCACGGGCGACATGGCGGTCCGTGAGCCGGACGGCGGGGTGCGTCTGGTGGGCCGGAAGGCGACCGACCTCATCAAGAGCGGCGGCTACAAGATCGGGGCGGGCGAGATCGAGAACGCGCTCCTCGACCACCCGGGCGTCCGGGAGGCGGCCGTCACCGGCGAGCCCGACCCGGACCTGGGCGAGCGGATCGTGGCGTGGGTGGTGCCGCAGGACGGGGAGAGGCCGCCGGCGCAGGCGGAGCTCGCCGACCACGTGGCGGGGCTGCTCGCCCCGCACAAGCGTCCCCGGGTGGTGCGCTATCTCGACGCGCTCCCCCGCAACGACATGGGCAAGATCCTGAAGAAGGCGCTGCCGAACGCCCGTTGAACGCACGAAGGCCGGGCCCCTCGGAGCAGAGGGGCCCGGCCTCGCGTGCCCGCTACTTCACGCCGACCGCGCGGATCAGCTCCTGCGTGACGGAGCCGCCCCGGTCGTCGCTCGCCCCGGCCCGCAGCGAGACGGAGCCCGCGCCCTTCGGGATCCGCAGCTCACCGGTCCAGGAGGCGCCGTGCGAGGACTTCTTGAGCGCGACCTTCGTCCAGGTGGCGCCCTCGTCGTAGGAGACCTCCAGGGTGCCGGTGCCGATCGTGCCGGTCCCGGCCGCGCCCTTCACGTACTCGGCGGAGATCCCGACGGGCAGCTTGCCGCCGGCGCGGACGTCGCCGTTCAGGTCGGTGTCGACGTCGAGGCCGAGGTTGAGCATCGGCAGGTAGGTGACCTTGTCGGAGGGCGTCTCGGCGGAGCGGAACGTCCACTCGCTGTGGCCCTTGGTGCCGAGCCGCCAGCGGTCCGCGTCGAGCGCGGTGTCAGTGACGACCTTGTACGTGGCCTCCTCCGCCGGGGCGTCCCAGGCGTAGGCGCCGGAGCTCTTCTTGCGGTCGACACGGACGCCGTTCACGTACACCTCGGTGTACTGGGTCATCGTGTCGTCGCTCCACACGTTGCCGAAGCCGGTGTGGTCGGTGCCGGAGTCGCCCCAGCCGGGGGTGTTGAAGCGCAGGTCGTTGCCGGTGCGCTGCTGGCCCCAGCCGAGGCCGGTGCCCAGCCAGGGGTGCCAGACGGGGCCGAACCAGTCGAGGTCCGTGCGGCTGCCGCCCTGGTAGACGGACTGGCCGCCGCGCTGCTCCAGGGAGTCGCCGAGGTCGACGGACTCGTGCCAGCGCTGGCCGGTGCCGGTGGAGACGTAGTCGGTGCGCTCGGCCGGGAAGGCGATCCACTCCTTGAAGCCGAAGCCGATCCGGAAGGTGTCGGTGATCGAGTACCGGAACTCGCCGCCGAGCTCCTTCCGCCTGGTCGGCATGCGGAACGTGGAGTCGATCGTGGCGAGTTCGTCCTTGCCGGGCCGGAAGACGAGGTCCTTGCCGATCGCGCCGGGGTGTCCCTCGGAGAGGTCGTAGGTGTACGGGGTGAAGCGGGTGCCGGTCAGGTCGACGCGCTTGCCGCGGGCGGCGGCGGTGGCGAGGCGCTGGGCGTCGGCGGTGTTGACGGTGGCGACGGCGAGCGGCCGGTCCTCGTAGTCGGCGGTGCCGAAGAACTTCATCAGACGGCCGGGCTGGTCGTCGGTGACGAAGAGGGCCTCGGCGCCCGCGTCCTGGGCGTTCTGGGCGAGCTGCTTCGGGTCGGCGCCCTCGGTCAGCCGGACGAGGACGGCCTTGCCGGTGACGTTCTTGCCGGTGTACTCGGCGGGGGTGCCGGTGCCCGCGTCGACGAGGCCGAGACGGTGACCGCCTTCGAGGAGGGTGGCGCCGGCCTGCGGCGTGACGTCGGAGAGGCGGGTGCCGTCGACGCTCGCCTCCATCATGGGCTTGCCGAGGCGCCAGACGGTCCGGTACTCGAAGGTGCCGGTGGCGGGCTTCCGGGTGGGCGCGGCGAAGACCGAGTCGTACATCGGCGGGACCTGGACGGCTCCGCCGTAGGAGGCGCCGTTCGCCTTCCGGTCGAACTCCATGAGGAGCTGGCGGGTCTCGGTGCGCTTCTCGACCTCGGCGCGGATCTCGCGCAGCTGCCGCCCGTCGAGGGTGATCTCGCGGTCGCGGTCGAGGGTGATCTCCGGCGCGGTGAGGAAGCCGAGGCCGAGGGAGTCCTTGCCGTGGGAGCCGCGCACGTCGAGGAAGGTGTCGACGGTGTACGTGCCGGGCTTCAGGCGGAGTTCGAGCGTGCCGGACTCGCCGACCGTGGCCGGGAAGGGGTCCACGCCCTGGGTCAGCTGCTGCACGCCGAGGTAGGCGGGGGTGGCGGCGCCGTCGCGGTCCTTGACGTGGACGGTGAGGGTGTAGCGCTCCTCCTCCTTCACGAGGCCGAGGGCGGTGTGCGCGACGGGCGCGCCGCCGACGGTGGCGGTGATCCGGCCGGAGGACTGGCCGACGGGGGCCTTGGTGCCGTCGCCGGTGACGGTGGTGGACGCCGAGCCGTGGGCGGGGACGGTGAGGGCGGTGTCGGCGAGGGCGGCGACGCCGGCGGGCATGCCCTCGACGGCGAGGTTCAGCTCGACCGGGGCGTCGGAGGAGTTGGTGTAGGTGACGGTCCTGGTGACCGGCTTGCTCTCCTCGTACGGCCAGGAGGTGAAGCCGAGGTCGGCGGAGCCGGTGGCGGTGACGTCCGCGGCGATCGCGGCGGCCACGTCGACCCGGCCGGCGCCGAGCTCGTACGAGGTGGCGTCGAGGGTCTTCGACGAGGACATGAGCGCGTTCTTGAGCTGGGCGCCGGTCCAGTCGGGGTGCTTCTCGGCGAGCAGCGCGGCGACGCCGGCGACGTGCGGGGTCGCCATCGACGTGCCGCTCATGGTCGTGTAGAGGCCGCTGCCGGCGACGAGCTGGGAGCGGGCGGCGAGGATGTCCACGCCGGGCGCCGACACGTCGGGCTTGAGGGCCTGGTCGCCGTAGCGGGGGCCCTGGCTGGTGAAGTAGGCGGCGCGGTCGGCGGAGTCGACGGCGCCGACGGTGAGCGCGGAGTCGGCGGCGCCGGGCGAGCCGATGGAGCCGGGGTAGCCGGAGTTCCCCGCGGCGATGACGAAGAGGGCGCCGGTCTCGGCGGAGAGGGTGTTGACGGCCTGGGCCATCGGGTCGGTGCCGTCGCTGGGTTCGCTGGAGCCGAGGCTCATCGAGACGATCTTCGCGTCGATGTCCTTGGCGGCCCACTCCATGCCGGCGATGATCTGCGACTCGGTGCCGGAGCCCTGGTCGCTGAGGACCTTGCCGACGGCGAGGGTGGCGCCGGGGGCGACGCCCTTCTCCTTGCCGTCGCTCGCGGCGCCGGATCCGCCGACGGTGGAGGTGACGTGGGTGCCGTGGCCGCCGCGGTCGGCGACCTCCTGGCCCTCGATGAAGGACTTGGTCTCGGAGATCCGGCCCGCGAGGTCGGGGTGGCCGAGGTCGGCGCCGGTGTCGAGGACGGCGACCTTGACGCCCTTGCCGGTGAGCCCGGCCTCCCAGGCCTTCGGGGTGCCGATCTGGGCGTTGGACTCGGCCATGGCGGCCTTGACGCGGCCGTCGAGCCAGACCTTGCCGGGGGCCGCGGCGCGAGCGGTGCCGCGGGCGGTGAAGCCCTGCCAGAAGGCGGCGGGGTCGGTGGCGGTGACGGCGGCGCCGCCGATGCTGGGCAGGGCGCGGACGGTCTCGGCGCCGCGCGGGGCGGCGGCGGTGCGGGCGCCCTTCCCGCCGTAGCTGACGATCAGAGGGAGTTCGCCGGTGATGCCCTGCTCGACGAGGCCGGTGACGTCGAAGAGCCGCGGGTCGAGCGCGCCGGAGTCCAGGTAGGGGCGGGCCTCGTCGGGGACGACGGTGACGCGGCCGTTCGCGGTCCGGGTGCGTATCGCGCCGGTGGCGCCCTTCGCCCGGTCGACGGTGACGGTCCGGTTCCCGTCGCCGAGTTCGGTGAGGGTGACGCGGTCGCCGGTGACGAGCGTGACGGTGGTGCTCGTCGCGGACGCCCTGAAGGTGTCCGGCACGGTGGGTGCGGTGTTCGCGGCGGAGGCGGTCTGCCCGGCCGAGAGCATCACGAGGGAGACGCCCGCGGCGATCAGCGCGGCCCTCCCTCTGTCGAAGGGTGTGGTCCTCGACGTCATCGTTCGAACTCCTCGCGGACCCGGGGTCGGGGGTGTTTCCGGGTGCCGCGAGGAGTCTTGGCCCGTGGGGCGGGTGTTGACCCCTGTCGCTCCTGGCGGTTATGTGCCGTGGCGGCCAACCGCCAGGACGGGAGGGTCCGTTCGGGGGTGAATGGTCACGGAGTCGGGTCGAGGGCGTCATAGCGGCGGAATCCGCGCCCGTACAGGGCGAGGATTCCGATCGCCAGGACGCAGGCGATCCCTCCTCCGGTGACGGCGACGGCCGGCGAGGTGAGGTCGGCGACGGAGCCCGCGAGGAAGTCGCCGAGGCGGGGCCCGCCGGCGACGACCACGATGAAGACGCCCTGGAGCCGGCCGCGCATCTCGTCCGGGGCGGCGACCTGCATCATCGTGTTCCGGAAGATCATCGAGACGGTGTCGGAGTAGCCGGCGAGGGCGAGCATGAGCAGCCCGAGCCAGAGGTTCCGGGTGAGTCCGAAGACGGCGATGGCGGTGCCCCAGGCGGCGACGGCGAGGAGGATCGCCTGCCCGTGGTGGCGGATGCGGCCCTGCCAGCCGGACAGCACCCCGCCGAGGAGTGCCCCGAACGCGGGCGCGGCGACGAGGAGTCCGGTGGTCTTGGCGTCGCCGCCGTACCAGAGGACGGCGACGGCCGGGAACAGGGCGCGGGGGTGGGCGAGGATCATCGCGCAGAAGTCCGAGAAGAACGTCATGCGCAGGTTGGGGCGGGTGGCGAGGAACCGCAGCCCGTCGAGGACGGAGGCCCTCTTGTCTCCGGTCCGCTCGGGGAGCATGGACGGCAGCCGCCACATCGCGTAGAGGCTCGCGGTGAAGGCGACGGCGTCCACGAGGTATGCGGTCTGGTAGCCGGCGAAGCCGACGATCAGGCCGCCGAGGCTCGGCCCTATGAGGGTGCCGAAGGTCATGACCATCGAGTTGAGCGCGTTGGCGGCGCGCAGCTGCTCGGGCGGCAGGAGGCGGGGGATCATCGAGGAGCGGGCGGGTGCGTTGAGCGCGGTGCACATGGCCTGGAGGGCGACGATCCCGTACAGGAACCAGACGTGGTGGAAGCCGGCGAACGCGGCGGCGGCGAGGGCGACGGAGAGCACGGCGGAGCCGCTCGCGCTGGCGAGGCCGAGTGTGCGGCGGTCGACGGTGTCGGCGATGGCGCCGCCGTACAGGCCGAAGACGACGAGGGGGACGAGGGAGCAGAGCCCGACGAGCCCGACGGAGAAGGGCGAGCGGGTGATGTCGTACACCTGGAGGGAGACGGCGAGCGCCGTCATGCCCTGCCCGACCCAGGAGACGGTGTTCCCGAACCAGAGGCGGCGGTAGTGCGCGGAGGTGCGCAGCGGGGTGAGGTCGGCGAGGACCTTGCGGCGGTCCTGTTCCTGGGTGGCGGTCACGCGACGTCGTACCGCAGCTCGGGGCGCTCCCAGTGGATGCTTCCGGTGGGCGGCACGGTGCCGGTGCGGACGGCGCCGGTGCGCAGGTAGAACTCCTCGGCGGGCGGGTGCGCGACGACCCGCACGGAGCGGAGTCCGGCGGCCCGGGCCCGCTCGGTCATGTGCTCCATGAGGAGCCGTCCTATGCCGAGTCCCTGGGCGGCGTCGGCGACGAACGCGAGGTCGAGCTCGGCCTCGTCGACGAGGAGCGCGTAGAACCCGAGCACGCGGCCGTCGTCGCCGTCGTCGACGGCGACGTAGACGGGGTGGTGCTCGATGTACGGACCGCCGACCTGGTAGCCCTCGACCATGGCGGCGTAGTCGCCGCGGTAGGCACCGGAGGTCCGGACGAGCCTGGTGAGCCGCTTGGAGTCGTCGGCGGTGGCGCGCCGGATGCTGATGTCGGACATGGAGCGAGTATAGGAGCGATTACGGTTTCTGCTCCTTACAATTCGATGAACGGGCGGCCCCCGGTGTCCGTTCCGCGAGTCGCATCGGCTGGGGCCCCGGGGAGAGGACGAGGCGCGGGACCGGGCGGGGCGGGCGCGGGGCGACCGGCGTCAGGTGCCAGCGGGAGGCGATCGCGGCGATCGCGAGGGTGGCCTCGGCGGTGCCGAAGGCGTCGCCGACGCACTTGCCGGCACCGACCCCGAACGGCAGCCAGGCGTCCCGCGGCACCTCCCCCGCCGCCCACCGGCCCGGGTCGAAGAGGTCCGGTTCCGGGAAGAGCTCGCGCCGCCGGTGGAGCAGGTAGAGGCAGCAGATCACGATGGACCCGGGCGGCAGCGGCATCCCCGCGAGCTCGGTCCCGCGGGTGGTGGTGCGGGTGATCGCCCAGGCCGGCGGGTAGAGGCGGAGGGCCTCGCGCACCACGTCGGCGGTGTACGGCAGCCGGGGCAGGTCGGCCCGGGTGACCGGGCCCCCGGCGAGGACCGCGTCGAGCTCCGCGTGCAGCCGGGCGGCGGCCCCGGGGTGGTCGGCCAGGAGGCGCAGGGCCCAGGCGACGACCGAGGAGGTGGTCTCGGCGCCGGCCAGGACCAGGGTGGCGACCTGGTCGCCGAGTTCGGCGTCCGACAGCGCCCGGCCGCGCTCGTCCCGGAAGGCGAGCAGCAGCGAGAGGGCGTCGCCGTGGTCCACCCCGGCCGCCCGGTACGCGGCGACGATGGCGGCGACGCCCGTGCGCCAGCGGGCCAGGGCCCGGCGGTAGCGGCGGCGGGCCGGGGAGGGGACCCGGTCGACGGCGGGCGCCACGACCCGGGTGTAGAGCCCGCGCAGCAGCACTTCGAGGGCCTCGCGCAGCTCCTCGGCCGCGCGCGGGGTGATTCCGGCGGAGAAGAGGGTGCGGACGGCGACGGCGGTCGTGAGCCGGAACGCCTCCTCGGTGACGTCCACGACCGCGCCGGGCCGCCAGCGCGCGGTCAGGGCCTGGGTCTCGGCCGTCATCACGGCGGCGTAGCGGTCCATGAGGGAGGGGTGGAAGGCGGGCTGGAGGACCCGCCGCTGGTCGCGGTGCTCGGCGTTCGGGCAGGTGGCGAGGCCGTTGCCGAGGAGCGCGCGGACCTTCTCGTACAGGACACCGCTCCGGTCGAAGGACCGGCGGTCGGTGAAGACGCGGCGGACGAGCTCGGGGTGGCTCACGACGTGGACGAGCCGGGTCCCCATCCGCACCCGGACCACGTCGCCGTGACCGGGCAGCGAGTCGAGGAAGGCCAGCGGCCGGAAGACCAGTCGGGGCAGGTGCCCGAGCAGCGGCCATCCCCCGGGGGCGCACCCGTACCGCGGAGGGGACACGGGGGACGGGTCGGCCGGGCGGGTCATCGCGTGGCCGCCCCTCCGCAGGGCATCGCGAACGCGCCTTCTCGCGCACGCCGTTCATGTGCGGCGAGAGCCGATTCCCAGGCCTCGGGGAGCCGTTCGGCGCCGGGGAGGGCGCGGTCGGCGAGGAAGGTGACGTGGAGGCGGCGGCGGTGCGTGACCCAGGCGACGAAGAGCGGCTGGCCCGGGGTCATGATCGGCAGGGCGTGGACGCCGGTCGCCGGGTTTCCGGCGAAGCCGAGCGGCCGCCGGACCCGCAGGTCGGCGACGGTGAGGGGGGTGTGGCGGGGGTCGATGCCGTGCCGGAGCGTCAACCGGCCGATCCGGTAGGGGAGTCGGCCGAGGACGACCCGGTGGGCGTCAGCGAGGCGGGCGAGCCGGGTGTGGTCGAGGGCGCGTCCGAGGCGGGCGAGCCGCCGGGCCGGGTCGGGCTCGCCGCAGGGCAGGTCGACCCCGGCGACGGCGACCCGGTTGCCGAGCAGGGGGCGGGGGTCCTCCGGGTCGCGGACGCCGATCCCGAGGTTGGCGCGCAGCACCCGGCCCTGGCCGGGGCCGCCGGGTCCCCAGCTGTCGGGGTGCCAGGCGCGCAGGGCCTCGGTCGTCAGTGCCAGGCAGAGCTGGGGGACGGTGGCCCCGGTCAGCCGCCCGAGCGCGTGCAGCCGGGCGGTGTCGACGTCCGCGAAGGAGGCGGCGTACGCCTGGGCGGGCGGGACGTCGAGTGCCGGCCACCAGGTGACGCGGCGCGCCGGCCGGAACTCGGGGAGGACCGCGGCCCAGGACACGGGCCGGGGCGGCCGGAAGGTGAGCGCCCTGGCGCGCGGCGGCTCGTCGGGGCCGAGGAGGCGCTCCAGGGTCGCGACGGCGGCGGCGCCGTCCTGGAAGGCGTGGTGGGCCCGGTAGCAGAGCCCCCACCGTCCGCCGCCCACCCGGCGGACGAGCCAGATCCCCCACAACGGGCGGTCGCGCGGCAGGGGTTGGCGCAGCAGCTCGGCGACGACCGTCAACGGCTCGTCGCCTCCGGCCGTCTCGTGCAGGTGACGGTCGGGGTCGAAGCCGGGGTCGGGCTCCCAGCGGGGCCGTCCCGGGCCGCCCGCGAGGCGGTGGGCGAGCTCCGGGAGCCGGCCGACGCGACCGGCCAGGTGAGCCAACACCGCGGCACGTGCAGGGGGTTCCCCTTCGAAGGTGACGAGGCCGCCGAGATGCAGGGCGGAGTCCGTGGCGTGCAGTGCCGCCAGGTCGAGGACGAGCCGGTCGAGGGTGGCGAGCGGCACCGCCGGGGAGGGTCGCGTCGGATCACAAGATCGCACGGACCGCTACGATACGTCATCATGCAAGCGCAATGCGTGACGGACGGCGTGCCTCCCGACTTCCTCGACGACGCGGCGGTGGCGGCCTGGACCGCCTCCGGAGCACCTCTCGTCGACCTCCTCCGTCAGGCGCACGCCCCGGGCCGGCTGACCGGATTCCGTCGCGGCGGCCGGTCGGCGGTCCTGGTCACGGCGCCCCGGCAGGTGCACCAGGTGCTCGGCGTCGGCGGCGACCGGTACGTGAAGCGGTCGCACCGGGCCCGGCCCCTCCTCGGCGACGGCATGCTGAGCGCGACGGGCGAGGCCTGGCGGTCCCAACGGAGGGTCCTCCAGGCGATGTTCACGGGCCGGGGCGTCCAGCGGTGGGAGCACCACATCGCGGGGGCGGCGGCGTGCGTCGTCGACCGCTGGGCGGAGCGGGCCCGCCGGGGCGAGCCGGCGGACATCGCCGAGGACGTGCAGTTCTTCACCGTCGACACGATCTGGCGCTCGCTCACGGACCGGCCCCTGGACCGGGAGACGTACGTCGACCTGGCGGCCGTGCAGGACATCGTGGCGGCGCTCCCCGCCGACGTGGGCGGCACGGCCACACTGCCGCCGGCGGCGGAGGCGGCGCTGGCCGCGCTCGACGAGCGGATGTTCCGGGCGCTCGCCGACGCGCGGGCCCGCCACCGGGCGGGCGGCGCCGGGGTGAGCGTCCTGGACCGGCTGCTCGACGCCGCCGCGTCGGATCCCGCGTACACGGACCGGCTGATCCGCGACGAGCTCGTCACCCTGCTCGTCGCCGGGTACGAGAGCAGCGCCCGGACGCTGACCTGGGCTTTCGTCCTGCTCGACCGGCATCCGGAAGTCATGGAGCGGGCAGCCGGGGACAGCGGGGCCGTGGAGGCGGTGCTGTCCGAGACGCTGCGGCTGTACCCGACGGGCTGGCTGCTGCCCCGGACGGCCGTGGCGGACGGGACGCTGGACGGCTGGGCGCTCCCCGCCGGTACGGACCTCCTCGTCTGCCCGTACCTCACCCACCGCGACCCGGAGGTCTGGCCCGAGCCCGAGGCCTTCGACCCGGGCCGCTTCCCGGTCCGGTCGCCGCTGCCGCCGGGCGCGTACCTGCCGTTCGGCATCGGCCCGCGCGCCTGTCTCGGCACCCGGTTCGCGATGCGGGAGATGGAGGTGCTGCTCGGCGCGCTCCTCGCCCGGTTCACGGTGGAGACGACCGGGCCGGTGGGCGAGCCCGTGTTCGGCATCAACCTGCGCCCGGCCGGACCCCTGCACGCACGCGTCCGCGAGCGCCCGTGAACGCGCCCGCCCCGGACGACCGCGACGCGAACCGGTACGGCCCGCCCGGGTACGGGTCCCCCGAGACCCGCACCTCCCCCGCCTGGTCCTCCGAGCGGGTCGACTACGTCGACCGCCGGGACCGGGTGGTGACCCAGGGCGGCCGGGGCTCCGGGCCTCCCGCCGGGCTGCTCCGCCGGTACGCGGCCACCGTCTGCACCGACCGCGCCGGCCGGGTCCTCCTCTACCGGCGGACCGCCTCGGCGCGGGCCTACCCGGACCACTTCGACGTCCTGGTCGGCGGGGCGGTGCGGAGCGGCGAGGAGTACCGCGCGGCCGCGCTCCGGGAGCTCCGCGAGGAACTGGGCTGGGAGCGGGCGCCCGGCCTCACCGAGGCGTACCGGACCCGCGTCGACGATCCGCACGGCGCCTGCTTCCTGACGGTCCACCGCTGGACGGCGGACCGGGCGCCCCTGCCCGATCCCCGCGAGATCGCCTGGTGCGGCTTCGTCGCGCCGCTCGCGGTCCTGACCGGCGGCTACACCCCGCTGGTCCCGGCCGGCGCGGAGGCCCTACGGCGCCTCTTCCCCCGCTGACCATCCCCTCCTCGTCCTTCGTACGACACCGCTGTGAGGACTCCTCCCCCATGACGTACCGCGCGCTGCCCTTAACCGGCCCTTCCCTCTCCGTGCCCGGTCCCCGGCCGGAACCCGTCCCGGGAACCGAGCGGCTCGACCGCGCCCGGGCCCGGCTCGCCACCCGCCTGCTCGCGGCGGCCGGACCCGACGGGCTGCTGCGGGCCCCGTGCGACAGCCGGGTCCTGGAGACCGCCCTGGCCCTGCGGCTGCTCACGGTGACGGGAGTGGACCCGGACGGCCAGGAGCGGCTTGCCCGCCGCCTGAAGACCGCCGTGAACGAGGGCGCCCCCGACCCCGTGCAGGAGGCCGCGGCCCGCGCGGCGCTGGGCGAGTACGTGGACGGACGGGCCGCGCTCGACCGGCTGCTCGGCGACTTCGACCACTTCACCGCCGGGCGCAAGCGGCTGATGTTCCAGACGATCCTGGCCGAGCTGGACGCCCACCCGCACCTCGGACTGCCGCACCCGGAGCGCTCGTTCGACGCGCGGGGGCAACAGCGGTGGCTGTCCGTGGAGATGGCCGCGCTGAAGGTCCTCCACGCCTTCGGCACCGGCGAACCGGGGCGCGTCGCCCCGCCGGACTGGCAGGCCCTCGCGCCGTGCTCGCGGCCCGGCCCGCCCCCGTACGGCAATCATCTGGCCTGGATACTGGCGCTGCTGGCGCTCCGCCATCACCCGCGGTACGCGGCCGGGGTCCGGGCGCGGGCGCGGGAGCTGCGGGAGTGGCTGTGCCCGGACGGCGGGCTCCCCGCCTTCACCGGTCTCGCCGTGTTCGCCACGGCGACCGGCGGGCTCGCCCTGGCGGGCGCGGGCGCGCCCCGGCCGACGACGGGCGTCCTCGCGGACGCGCTGGCCCTCCAGCAGAACCCGGACGGGGGGTGGGGTTTCGACCGGGGTGTGGCCCAGAGCGACGTCGACGACACCGCGTACTGCGTGGAGTTCCTGCGCGCGATCGCCCCGGACCGGCTCCGGGAGCGGGTGGCGGCCGGCGAGCGGTACCTGCTCGCCCGGCGCGGCGAGGACGGCGGCTTCCCGACGTTCGAGCGCGGTACGGCCTCCGAGACGGCGATGACCGCGGGCGCCGTGAACGCGCTCGCGCCGGGGCCCGCGTACCTGCCGGTGGTCGAGGGGGCGGTGCGGTTCCTGATGGCTCCGCGGGAGTCGGGCCGGCGGTACGAGCGCAGCTGGAGCCTCAACGAGAGCAACGCGCTGTTCCGTACGGTCCTCGCGTACGACTCCTTCCGGGCGGCCGCGCCCGGCCACCCGGCTCTGGACGAGGTCGCCCGGGCGCGGGCCCGGGCCGTCGCCCGGCTCGTCGACACCCAGAACGCCGACGGCGGCTGGGGCCATGTGCCGTCGGACCCCAGCGATCCGATCAGTACGGCGTACGCGCTGATCGCCGTCGCCCGGACGCCGTCCGCCCGGGCCTCGGCGGAGCGGGCCGTGCGGCACCTCCTGGAGCGGCAGCGCCCCGACGGCGGTTTCGTCTCGCGGCCCGACCAGGTCGGGCCGCGTCCGCTCACGTACCACGTGCCCGTCCTGACGGACGTGTGCGTCCTGCTCGGCCTGAACCACGCGCGCGCCTGCGGCACGCGCCTCTCCCCCACTCCCTGAGGAACGTTCCATGACCTTCGACGATCTGAAGACCGTGCTCGTCTCGCTCGGTCTCGACCCGGCGGACATCACCCCGGAGTCCACCCGCGAGGAGGCCGGGCTCGACAGCCTCCTGCTGACCGAGCTGGCGCTCGTCCTGCGCAGGGAGCGGGGTGTCCCGGTCCCCGAGGAGGAGCTGTACGCGGCCCCCACGGTCACCGCGATCGAGGAGCTCGTCTCCCGGTACGCGGAGGTGGCCTGATGCCCGGCGGCCGGCCCGGCCCCGGGGCGGCCGTCACCGGTGTCGGCCTCTTCACCCCGGCCGGGGCCGACGCGGCGACGACCTGGGAGACCGTCCGTACCGGGAAGGCCACCGCCGTCCTGGAGGAGCGGGACGGACTGCGGTACCTCGTCTGCCGGGCGCCGGAGCCGCCCGGGGACCTCGGCCGGGCGGTGACGGCGCGGCGGCCCGACCGCAGCGCGCTCCTCGGTCTCGTCGCGGCACGGGAGGCGCTCGCCGACGCCGGCCTCGACCCCGCGGGCTGGGACGGGGCGCGGGTCGGCGTGGTCGTCGGGATCGGGGCGGGCGGCGTCCTCACGTTCGAGGCGCAGCGCGAGGTGCTGCGGGCGGACGGCCCCGGGGACATGTCCGCGTTCGCGGTGCCGGGCGCGCTGCCGAACGGGGTCGCGGGGCAGCTGGCCGTCGAGTTCGGCGTCCGGGGCCCGTCGGCGGCGGTGACCACGGCGTGCGCGGCGGGGGCCACGGCGATCGGCACCGCACTGGACCTGCTGACCCTGGGGCGCTGCGACATCGTGCTCGCGGGCGGGGCGGAGGCCTCGCTGAGCCCGTTCTACCTCGCGGGCTTCGACCGGCTGCGCGCGCTGTCCCGCCGGTTCGACGACCCGGCTGGCGGGCTGCGGCCGTTCGACCGGGACCGGGAGGGCTTCGTGATGGCGGAGGGCGCCGGGTTCCTGGTCCTGGAGCGCCCGGCGGACGCCGCCGCGCGCGGGGCCGGGGTCCGGGCGGTGATCCGCGGCTACGGGGCGACCTCGGACGCCCACCACGTGGTGGCGCCCCGGCCCGACGGCTCGGGCCTGACCGCGGCGGTCCGGGGCGCGCTCGCCGAGGCGGGCGCGGTGCCGGGCGACGTCGACCTGGTGAACGCGCACGGGACGGGTACGCCGCGGGGTGACGCCGTGGAGGCGGCGGTGCTCGCGGCGCTGCTGCCGCACCGGCCGCCGGTGACGTCGACGAAGGGCGTGACCGGGCACCTGCTGGGGGCGGCGGGGGCGGTGGAGGCGGCGCTGACGGTGCTGTCCCTGGCGCAGGACACCGTGCCGCCGACGGCGAACTTCGCGGAGCCGGGCGAGGGCATCGACCTGGACGTCCCCACGACGGCCCGGGGGGCCCGGCTGGGTCTCGCGGTCTCCACGTCGGTGGGCTTCGGCGGGCACAACGCGGCCCTGGTGATCACCGCGCGGTGATCGTCAGAGCCCCGTCGCGCAGGAGGCGAGGTCGTTCGGGTCGACGGCGTCGAGCCGGGAGGCCAGCGCGTCGAGGCGCTCCCGCAGGTCGCCGATCTCGTCGAGGCCGAGGCCGGTCGCGGCGGCGATCCGGCGGGGCACGCCGAGGGCCTTCCCGCGCAGGGCGGCGCCCTCGTCGGTGAGGCGGACGGTGACGGACCGCTCGTCCTCGGGGCTGCGGCGCCGCTCGACGTGGCCGGCCGCCTCCAGGCGCTTGAGCAGCGGCGACAGGGTGCCGGAGTCGAGCCGCAGCCGCTCGCCGATGCCCTTCACGGGCAGCTCGCCGTGCTCCCAGAGCACGAGCATGACGAGGTACTGGGGGTAGGTGAGCCCGAGCTCCCTGAGTGCCTCGCGGTAGACGCCGTTGAAGGCGCGCGTGGCGGCGTGCAGGGAGAAGCAGATCTGGTTGTCGAGCCGGAGGTAGTCCTCGTCCATGGGGTCCAGGGTACGGGAGACGCGCATCACACACGATTGAGTTGTGCACAACTGAATCGCGCACTAACAATATGAGGGCAGCACGACACGGACCCTCCGAGGAACGGAAGACCCCATGGACGCGATCTACACCGCCGTCGCCACCGCCAACGGCCGCGAGGGCCGCGCCGTCAGCTCCGACGGCCACATCGACCTCCCCCTCGCCCACCCGCAGGCGCTCGGCGGCAACGGCCAGGGCACCAACCCGGAGCAGCTCTTCGCCGCCGGGTACGCGGCCTGCTTCGCCAGCGCCATGGGTGTCGTCGCCCGCCAGGAGAAGATCGACATCTCCGAGGCCTCCGTCACCGCCGAGGTCTCCATCGGCAAGGACGCGACGGACGGCGGCTTCGGCCTCGCGGTCGTGATGCGCGCCGAGTTCCCCGACCACCTCCAGGGCGAGGCCGGCCTCGCCCTCCTGGAGAAGACGCACGCCTTCTGCCCGTACTCGAAGGCCACCCGCGGGAACATCGCGGTCGAGCTCGTCGTCGAGTAGTCCTCCGAGCGGCTCTCCGCGCAGTTCGGCGCGTGGCCTTCTGTTGGTTCCCGTACACCCCTGGTGGTCATCGACCCACCAGGGGCGTTCGGTTGTGAGTTTTCACGTTCGGGCACGGGGGATTCGTCTGCCGTACGACGGGCAGTCATGGGACGGCCGCCGGGCGGTGGTTCGCGGGCGCTCTCCTGTGGGGCGCCCGTCGACCCGTCCGCACGGTCGCCGCACCCGCACCCCCACGCACGCACTCACACCCGGAGGGCAACTCCCCCATGGCCGACCTCAACCGCCGCCGGTTCCTTCAGCTGACCGGCGGCGCCGCCGCGTTCACGATGCTCTCGGACAGCATCGCCCGCGCCGCCGCGATACCGGCGCAGGGATCCACCGGCACGATCCAGGACATCGAGCACATCGTCGTCCTGATGCAGGAGAACCGTTCCTTCGACCACTACTTCGGGGCGATGAAGGGCGTACGCGGCTTCGGCGACCCGCGCCCCGTCACCCTCCCCAGCGGCAAGTCCGTCTGGAACCAGGAGGACAACTCGGGGAACGTCACGCTGCCCTTCCGCCCGACCAGCGACAAGCTGGGCATGGAGCACCTCCAGGGCCTGAACCACGACTGGCAGGGCGGCCAGAGCGCCTTCAACAAGGCCAAGTACAACAACTGGATCCCGGCCAAGACCAAGGCCACGATGGCCCACCTCACCCGTGAGGACATCCCGTTCCACTACGCGCTCGCCGACGCCTTCACCATCTGCGACGCCTACCACTGCTCGTTCATCGGCGCGACCGACCCCAACCGCTACTACATGTGGACCGGTCACGTCGGCAACGACGGCACGGGCGGCGGCCCCGTCCTGAACAACGCCGAGGCGGGCTACGGCTGGACGACCTACCCCGAGCGCCTGGAGTCGGCGGGCGTCTCCTGGAAGATCTACCAGGACATCGGCGACGGCCTGAACGCGGCCGGCTCGTGGGGCTGGATCGACGACGCCTTCCGCGGCAACTACGGCGACAACTCCCTGCTCTACTTCAACAACTACCGCAACGCCCAGCCGGGCAACCCGCTCCACGACAAGGCCCGCACCGGCACGAACGCCAAGGCCGGCGAGGGCTTCTTCGACATCCTGCGCGCCGACGTGCAGGGCGGCCGGCTGCCCCAGGTCGCCTGGATCGCCGCCCCGGAGGCCTTCTCGGAGCACGCCAACTGGCCCTCGAACTACGGCGCCTGGTACATCGCGCAGGTCCTGGACGCGCTGACCTCGAACCCGGACGTGTGGGCCCGTACCGCCCTGTTCATCACGTACGACGAGAACGACGGCTTCTTCGACCACGTCGTGCCGCCGTACGCCCCGGGCTCGGCGGCACAGGGCCTGTCCACCGCCCCGACCGCCCTGGACTACTTCGGCGGCAAGACCGGCTACGTGGCCGGCCCCTACGGTCTCGGCCCGCGCGTCCCGATGATCGTCGTCTCGCCCTGGTCGACCGGCGGCTACACCTGTTCGGAGACCTTCGACCACACCTCGGTGATCCGCTTCATGGAGAGCCGCTTCGGCGTCCGCGAGCCGCAGATCTCGCCCTGGCGCCGGGCCATCTGCGGCGACCTGACCTCGGCCTTCGACTTCACGCGGACGAACACGCAGCCCGCCCCGCTGCCGCCGACGGCCGGCTACTACCCGCCGGACAAGAACCGCCACCCCGACTTCCCCGCCACCGCCCCGGCCGTCGGGACGATGCCCCGCCAGGAGCCGGGTGCCAAGCCCACCCGCCCGCTGAAGTACGCCCCGTACGTGGACGGCTCCGCCGACACCACGGCCGGCACCTACCGCCTCACCTTCAGCGGCGGCCCGGCGGCGGGCGCCCAGTTCTACGTGACGTCGGCCAACCGCACCGACGTGCCGTGGACGTACACGGCGGAGGCGAACAAGTCGATCGCCGACACCTGGAACACGAAGTACTCCAAGGGCGTGACCGACCTCACGGTCCACGGCCCCAACGGCTTCCTGCGCCGCTTCCGCTCCCCCGGCAAGACGGCCGTCCCCGAGGTGACCGCCCGCCACAACGCCGGCACGGGCCGCCTCGACCTCACGTTCACCAACGCGGGCACCACCGCCACCGTGACCGTCACCAACGCCTACGGCGGCTCGCCCACGACCCTCTCGGTCGCGCGGGGCGCCACCGTCACCCACACCGTCACCCCGCCCGCCGGCCACCGCTGGTACGACGTGACGATCACGACCCCGTCGAGCGCGGACTACCTCCGCCGCCTCGCCGGCCACATCGAGACGGGCACCCCGGACGTCTCGGACCCGGGCATCCTGACCTACTAGGAAGACGACGAAGGGGCGGACGGGTCCGATGACCCGTCCGCCCCTTCGGCACGCTATCCGCCGAATTCCGGGTCGGCGGAAGTGCGCCTGTAATGGCACGGATAGGAATAGGGATCCCCCCCGTCCGCCTCGACGCTCCCGTTCATCTGCAGCTTTCCCTGCACCAACGTGAACGAAAGAGTCTGGTGGTCGTTCCGGTGGTCGAAACGAAGCACCAGATAGGGCGGCAGCCCGGGGTCGTCATTGACCGCATGCCATTTTCCGTCGGCCGAACGGCGCGTCACCTTCGCGTCCGGCACGGGGCCGTCCCACGCGACCGGAACGTCCTTTCCGGTAAAGGTGTAGTCGTCACGCAGCCGGATGACCGGCGAGCCGCATTTCGACTCCCCGTCCCACCGGCCGACCAGTTCGGAATGCTGTACGGCCTTCGGGATCACAGGGGCGGGCTTTCCCGGCCCGCAGGCGGTCGAGGAGATCACCGTCAAAGCGGCGGTCGCAAGGACTGCGCCCATGCGAGATACGTCGAGCTTCATGCCGTCTGCTTCCAGTCGTTCTGGCGGCGGGGCCGCCCACCAGGGATCCCCTGGTGGGCGGCCCCGCCGTTTTCGTCAGATTTCCGTCAGTCCTCCGTCAGAAGAGGCTGGAGACCCAACTCGTGATGCTGTCCAGCAGGCCGCCGCCGGACGAGTCCGACGACCCGGACGATCCCGATGGCGCCGACGGAGACTGGGGGTCGTCGAGGTCGACCGTCTCCGTCCACGTGATGTCCTGCGATTTCGTGCTGAAACGCCCCGAATCGTAATACGAGTTCAGGGGCTTGGCGATGTTCTCGCTCCACCAGTCACTGTACCCGCCGAGCTCCGGGGCGATATGGGTCCCCGAGTTCATGGTGCTGTCGTTGCTCACATGGAACTGAATGGTCGCGGTCCCCGCCTCCTTGTCGACGGACTTGACCGTGTAGTCCATGTTGTAGGAACCCAGGAACGCCGCGGACATGTTCGACGTGAAGTCCATGAAGACGGTCTTGGAGTTCAGCGAGTGATTCAGTCCGTTGTTGTACGTGACGCCCGTGTCCTTGTCCGTCCACTGCTTGACGTCGGCACCCAGGTTGTAGTTTCCGCCGTTGACGTTGCTGGCCGCGATCTCCCGCACCCGCTGGACGTGGTAGTGGTCCATGAGCGACTGCGTGAAGGCGTCGTTCCCGCCGAAGTCCCGGTGCTTGGGGCCGGTGCCCGAGACCCATTCGAATCCCAGGTCCACGCCATTGGGATTGCCGGGGGTCCCGAAGCAGCCGGGGCAGTGCTCCCGGAGGAGCGGCTCCGCGGCGATCACGGGGCTGGCGAGCGTGTCGGCGACGGTCTCGACGGTGCCGACCCAGGCAGAGGCGAAGTTGTCGTCCCAGGGGCAGAAGGCTCCCCCTTCGCACCAGTTGTGCCCGTCGATCTCGACGCTGCTGATCGGGTTGCCACCGGTGAAGGCGTAGCGGTTCCCCGTGAAGGGGTCCGATCCCAGCCGCATGTCGGCGAGGGCGCCGTTGTACATGTCCCGGCTGGTGAAGCGGTTCAGGCCGGGGCTGTAGTCGCGGAAGCCCATGTCGTAGGTACCGCTGGCGGCGTCCCAGCGCTTCGCGTTGAAGCGGTAGGGGTTGTACGCCTCCTTGTCGGGCTGGGCCGTGTCGGGCTTGTCGATGCCGGTGAACTCGGCGTCGTTGTTGGTGCCGTAGGCCGTGTAGCCGTAGGTGGACTTGGTGTCACCGCTGGTGTCGGTGAGGGTCTCGACGTCGGTGTGGCCGTTGTAGCCGTAGACGCCGAGCTCCTCGGAGCCGTCGGTGTTCTTCTTCAGCTGCGTCAGGCGCTCGCCCCACGGGCTGTACTGGTAGGACTTGGTGACCTCGCCGGCGACCGCCTCGTTGAGGACCTCGCTGGAGGTTCCGAGGTAGTTGAAGTCGGTGGTCTTGCCGGCCTCCGTCTTGGACGCCGTGCGGTCCAGGGGGTCGAAGACGTAGGTGGTGGTCTTCGTCGTGACCCCGTCGGTCTGCAGCTTGGCGTTCTTCACGACGTGGTCGAAGCCGTCGTAGTCCCGGTCCTCGACGACCTTGCCGGCCGCGACGACCGTGTCCAGCCGGCCGTACGGGTCGTAGTTGTAGTTGTTGGTGGCCGCGCCGACGCTGGAGCTGAGGAGCCGGTTGCGGTCGTAGGTGTAGTCGGTCGTGACGTTCTTGATCGTCTGGGTGACGACGTTGGCGTTGTTGTCGTGGACGTAGGTCTCGGTGCCCGCGCCGGTTCCCGTCTTCACGGACCGGGCGAGCCGGTTGACCGGGTCGTAGGTGTAGTCCGTGGTGGAGGTCAGATACGCGCCGTGGTTGTCGGCGTTCATCTTGGACGCGACGTCCTGCGCCTGGTTGCCGTCGGCGTCGTAGGCGTAGGTGTGCGAGGAGACCAGCGTGCCGTTGGGCTTCTTCTCGGTCTGGGCCTTCAGCGCCGCGTTGAGGTAGTAGGTGTAGTCGACCGTGTTGCCGTTGGCCTTGGTCTCCTTCAGCCGCATGCCGCGGTCGGTGTAGGTGTAGTCGGTGATCTTCGGCGAGGCGTCCGAGGCGGACTTGCCGACCTTCACCGTCTTGACCAGCTCACGCAGGTCGTAGAGGTACTGCGCGTACTGGTCGGGGTGGGTCGTCGTCGCCTTCTGGCCGTTGGCGTCGTAGGTGAACGACGTGGCCTTCTTCTCGACGCCGGCCAGGGACTCGCTGACCTTCTGGACCTGGTTGAGGCCGGTGTAGGTCATCGCGTACGTGTCGATCTTGGCACCCGAGGAGGCGTCCGTGATCGAGGTGAGGTTGCCGTTGAGGTCGTACGCGTAGGTGAAGTTCTTCTTCTCGTTGTCCGTCTCGGTGACGGTACGGACGATCTTCACCGCGTCGGCGACGACCTTGCCGGAGGCGTCGGTCCCCAGGGTGATCCTGGACGCGTTCCCCTGCTTGAAGGCGAACGAGCCCAGCGAGACCCAGGTGCCGCCGCCGGTGGTCTGGTTGACCGTCTTGGCGGTGGTGCCGGCGTCGTGGGTGACGGTGTACTTCGCCGCCGTGGAGGCGCCCGAGGTCGTCGGGTACTTCGCGTAGGCGGTGTAGGTGCCGTCCTGCGGGACGTTCAGGGTCCAGGTGAACGTGTCCGTCGACGTCCCCGCCGCGTGGGTGCGGTGGTCGTAGCCCTGCTGGCCGGTGGCCGAGGCCGTGGCCCAGGTGCCGGTCGCCGCGACGGTCTGGCTGTCGGAGTCGTCGGCCACCACCACGTGGGCACCGACCGGCACGCCGTCGTCGGAGCGGGCCTGGAGGCTGCCGTCGGGGTAGTACGCCCAGCCCTGGGTCCGCGAGCTGGAGCCGCCGGCGGAGGCGAGGGTGCGCGAGATCTGCTGACCGGTCTGGTTGTAGCCGTAGGAGGTGACGATGTCCCACGGGTCGGTGGACGCCTTCGTCCAGCCGTTGTCGAAGTAGGTGTAGTCGGTGTCGTTGCGGACCGTCTGACCCGCCGACGGCGGCGCGGAGACGCGCGAGGCGCGGCCGACCGCGTCGTAGGTCGTCTGGGTGTAGACGTTGGGGTCGTTGTAGCGCGCGTCCGCCGGGTCGTAGGGCTGGTACTGCTTGACCGGGCGGTTGAGCCTGTCGTACTCGGTGCGGCTGGTGAAGTCGTCCACGGCCGCGGTGGCGGTGCCGCGCGGACTGATCACCTTGGTGGCGTTGCCCATCTGGTCGTACTCGAACTTCGTGACGCGCAGGGTGCCGGCCGCGTACGGGACGCGCTGCTCGATCTTCTTGCCGCGCTGGTCGTAGACGACCTCGCTGGTGTTGCCCTCCTTGTCGGTGCTCCTGACCATCAGCGAGTCCTTGTCGTACTCGCTCGTGGTGAACTTGCCCGCCGCGTCGGTGACCTTGGTGACGCGGTGGTTGAGGTCGAAGGAGGTCTTGCTGGTGTAGTCCGTGGTGTCGGCGGTGGCGTTCTTCTTCGGGTCGATGACCGTGACCGGGTTGCCGACGTTGTCGTACGCGTAGGAGACCTTGTCGCCCTGGGCGTTCACCACCGACATGAGCTGGTAGATCTCGTTGTAGTTGTTGGTGGTGACGTAGTCGTCGGGCACGGAGGTCGTCGCCACGCCCTTGGGCTCGGTCGTGGTCCTGAGGTTGCCGACCTTGTCGTAGGTGTAGCGCGTCGTGCGACCGCTCAGGTTGTTGTCCGGGCCGGTCGACTCGGTCACCTGGTCCGCGGAGTCGTAGACCGCGGTGGACACCACGCCGTCCGCGGCGGTGCTGGTGGTGACGTTGTCGTTGGCGTCGTACACCGGGGCCGGAGTGGTGATGAACACTCCCTGCGCCTGGTCCTTGGGCAGCTTGTTGACCAGCGGACGCTTGAAGGCGTCGTAGGTCTGGGTGGTGGTGGTGCCCAGGGCGTCGGTCACCGAGGTGACCTGACCGCGCTCGTCGTAGACGAACGAGGTGGCGTGGCTCTCCGCGTCGGTGATCGTCCGGGGGTAGCCCATGACGTCGAAGTCGGAGTTGACGGTGGCGTTGCCGTTGGCGTCGGTGGCCTTGGCCAGCTGTCCGTAGGCGTCGTAGTCGTACGTCGTGGTGTAGTCGCCGGGCACCGAGGTGGTGGCGACGCCCTTCGGGTCGGCGACCGTCTTCAGGTTGCCGAAGCCGTCATAGCCGAACTGCCACGTGCGGCCCTCGGGAGAGGTCTTGGTGGACAGGTCGGCCGAGAAGCCGTCCGCACGGGTCTGGTACGTGTAGACCGTGGCCGCGGTGCCGTTCTTGTTGGCCTCCGCGTCCTTCATCGTCAGCGGGTTGCCGGTCTTCTGGTCGTACGTCCAGGTGGTCTGGGCGCCGTTCGCCTCCTTCATGAGGATGACGTTGTTGTCCGCGTCCCAGGACATGTCCACGGTCTCGGACTTGGCGTTGGTGGCCTTCACCTGGCGGCCGAAGTCGTCCAGGACGTAGTCCGAGGAGTGCGACTCGGAGTCCGTGACCTTGGTGTCGGTGAACTTCGGGTTCGTCGCGTCCGCCTGGTAGGCGAACGTCGTGTCGTTGTTCAGCCGGTCCGTGATGGTCTTGGTCCACCAGTGGTACTTCGGGTCGTCACCGGTCTTGGGCGCGTAGTAGCCCAGCTTGGTGGCGTTGCCCCGGGGGTCGGTGGCCGCCACCAGCTTGACGTTCTTGTTGCCCTGCGTGGCGTCGTAGGTGAACGCGAACACCTTCGGCTGCGAGGAGCCCACACCGTCGGTGAACCGGCCGAGCAGACCCTTGTCGGTGTACCAGAAGTTGATCTTGCGACCGGAGATGTCGGTGACCGACTTGATGTGGTCGTAGATCTTGGAGTTGGTCAGGTTCGAACCCGTGGCGATGGTGCCCGTGTCCGTGACGTACTCGTAGGAGTTGTCGCCCTTCTTGAAGTAGTCCACCGTCAGCGTCTGCCGCGACGCGGGGTCGGTGATGTACCTCAGGAACTTGGTGGGCTTGTTGTTGGACTTCCGCTCCTCGTAGGTGAACAGCATGGTGTTGCCGTTCTTGTCCACGGTGGAGGTCAGGTAGCCGTCGCAGCCGAACAGGAAGCGGGTCCCGTCCGGACGGAGCATCGTCCAGGCGTCCGGGATCGGGTCCTTCAGCGGGGTGCAGTCCAGACCGGGCTTCGCCGTCAGCTTGTAGTGCACACCGGCCGGCGCCTTCCACGAGCTCGTGGCCGAGTCCCAGCGGAACACGTGGGTCGTGCCGTCACCGTCGGGAAGACGGATCTCGGTCGGGTTCGGCTTGGGCTGGAACTCCAGCGGCGCGCCCAGGCGGATCGGCCCCGACGCCTGCATGGACCAGCCGTAGCCGGAGACCGTGTCGGAGGTGTCCAGGCTGTTGTAGGCCAGCCGGAAGAACGTGTTCAGGCCCCGGCCGGGGTTGTTGAACGCGTTGTACGACCACACCACGTTGCCGGAGGACATGTTGTTCATCATGCTGGCGCCGGCGCCGGTGTTCTTGCCGGTGTAGCCGTAGAACTTCTCCAGGCCGAGGGTGTTCGAGGTGGGGTCCTCCACCGCGATGTTCTGGCTCAGGCCGGGGATGCCGGAGGTGCCCGAGGTCCAGGTGCCGGTCGTCTTGTTGTAGACGTCCCAGGTCAGCACGTAGTCGGTGCGCTTGTTGCCGTTGTCCGAGTTGATCGGCGTCTTCACCTGCGCCTGCAGGCTGACCGAGCCGCCCGGGGCGACGTTCGTCGGCAGCGCCGTCTGGACCTGGTTGCCGCCGGTGGTGACGTCCGAACCGTCGGGCAGCGCCCACTTGTAGGTCAGGACGTTGTCCGCCGACGTCCAGGAGGAGGCGGTGGTGTTCGTCAGGGTGAAGTCGACCGTGTAGTCACTGTTCGGCGTCATGCGCGCCGGGGTCTGCGGCGCGTAGTACGTCGACTCCGTCGTGGAGTCGACATAGGTGACCACGATCCTGGGCGCGAGCCGCGGTTCGGTGCCCTCGGACGACAGGAACAGGGTGCGCTCCTGCGAGGCGGCCTCGTCGGCCATCTTCAGGACGACGCCCTTCTGGGAGGCCGGGGTGCTCACCCAGGACTGTGCCAGCGAGGTGACGTTCCAGTCGTGACGGGCCGGGTCGTTCGTCATCGCGCCGGTGTCGGCGACGGAGGCGCCGAAGTCACCGCCGGCCGTCGTCCAGTTCGTGGCCGCGTCGGCCTTGACCCAGGTCGCCGTGGCCTCGTCGAAGTCACGGTTCAGCGGGCGGAGTTCGTAGAGCGCGCCGGTGGTGTCCTGGGCGGTCTGCGTGGACCACAGGCGCACGTTGGCGTCCAGGACCCGGGCGGTGGCGGGGATGCCGAGGGCCGGGAACTTCAGCAGGGCGCGGGTGTCGCCGTAGGTGGCGGAGTTGTTGCCGACGCTCAGCCAGTTCTTCGCGCCGCTGTCGTCGATCGTGTCGTGCGGAAGCGTCGTCTGGGCCGAGGACAGGGTGGTGTCCTGGGTCGCGGTGAACACCTTCGTCGTGCGGCCGGCCTTGGGCAGGCGGACGAGCTGGGTGGGGGCGGCGACGACCTGCCCGTCCTTCGTCTTGACCGCGACCATGTAGTAGTACGCCCGGCCGAACGGGTCGGCGTCGTCCGCCTTCGTCGGCGTCGCCGAGGTGTCCGTGTACGACGTCGTACCCGGCGCGACCGGCGCGACGAGCGTGGCGGCCGAAGGCGTGAAGGTCTGGCTGACGGAGCGGTGGACCTGGTACTCGACGAGGTCGTCGCCGGTGGCGACCGGGTCCTTGTCCTGGTACGCGGACCAGGACAGCTCCGCGCCGGTGTCGTGGATGGTCGTCGGGGCGGCGAGGTCGACGCCCTGACGGCCGAACGTCAGCACCAGACGCGGGTAGTTGGCGGTCTCGCCGCCGTACCCGAACTCGCTGCCCTCGTAACGGGGTCCGCCCTTGGGGCCGTTGGCGGACTCGTCACCGGCCTTGATCACGAAACCGTTGTTGACGTTCGTGCCGTCGATCCACGACTGCACCGTCTTGGTGACGGGGAAGGAGTGCCAGGTGTTCAGCTCACCGGGCTGCTTGGTGACCACACCGCCCCTGGTGAACCGCACCGCGTCCGCGATCACCGAAGTCGTCGCCGACGCGGGCCCGTCACCCAGGACGATCTTCCCGAGCGTGCCCGCCTTGAACGGATGCGAGCCCAGCGTCTTCCACACACCGGCCGTACCGGCCTGCTGGTCGACGAGGTACTGCTTCGTCCCACCGTCGTAGGTGACGGTGAACGGCGCGTTCGTCGCACGATCCGAGGCCGGAACGTTATGCGTCTCGACCTGGTAGACGCCGTCCTCGGGAAGACTCGGCTGCCAGGTGTACGAGTCACCCGCGACCGCATCCTTGTTGTACATGTACGTCTGGTTCACCGCGTACTGCGTATACGCCGTGTTCCCCGACGCCGGCCACGCACCCACCGCCGCCGTACGACCCGCCTCGGCGTTGTCCACCACGACCGCCGTGCCCGACAGCTCACCGGTGATGGCGCTCGCATTGCTCCAGGTCGCCCCGGACTCCGTCCACGCCTGCGTCGCGCGGTGCGCCTCCAGCTGCACCTCGGAGTCACCCGTGGTGTGCGTCTGGTCGAAGTACAGCTTCAGATCGGCCGAGTCCAGCTTCGTGCCCGCCGGAATACTGCCGACGGGGAACCGGATCAGCGCACGCGACGTACCGGTGGAGGTGTTGCCGACCGACAGACGCCAGTTGTCGTCGTAGTTCGTCGTCGCACCGTCCGACGAGATCATCACGTCCTGCGCCGTCGTCGGCGTCGGCGCGATCGACAGCGTCGGATCGATCGTCACCGGATACTGCCGCCCGGGCGCCGCCAGCCACGACGCGTCCGGCGTGACCGTGAGGTCCCAGCCCTTGCCCGCCCGCGTCAGCTTCTGGGTCACGTTCCCGCTGTACGCGGAACCGTACGCGGCCTTCGCGTCCTTCCTCGCGTCCGTCATGAACGCCGCCGGGATCACCAGGACCGGATCGGCGCCCTCACCGAAGAAGGAGAGCGAGCCGTCCTTGTTCTGCTTCGGCGTCAGCCCGCCCGCATCCAGCGTGAACGTGAACGACACCGGACCGGACGGCTTCGCGTCCAGGACGATGTTCTCCTTCACCCGCCCCGGACCGACCACGTACGAAAGATCCGCACCCGACACCGCGTCCTTGTACGTGACCGTGTCACCCTCGGCGACCGGCGTGAGCTTCCCCGCACCCTTCAGACCCAGGGTCACCGTGTGCCCGGCAGCCTGGAAACGCAGCAGCCGCTCCGCGTCCGCGCCGAACCAACTGGACGCCGCGTTCGTCGTGTTGGAGAACGCGAAGCCCTCGGCGCCGGACGGGACGACCGTCGGGTCGATGTCCTTCCAGGACCTGCCCGCCCGGTACCCGGTCGGCACCGCCGACACCTCGGCCTGCACCCGCCCGTCCGACAACTGCCAGTAGCGGGCGTTCGCCGTCCGCTTCCCCGTCAGCTCCGCGACACGCTTCGCCTTCGCCGCCGCCTTGCCCCTCGGCAGCTTCTCCCGGCTCGGCACCACCGAAGCCCCACCGGTCGACGGCGCCTCGGACGCGTGGGGCGCGTCCTGGTCCTCGTCCCCCGAGAACCAGCCGGCGATCGTGTCGGAGACGCTCTTGTCGTCACCCGCCGCCGACGGCTGCGGAGTCGCGTAGGCGACCTGCGGCCACAGTGTGCCCGCTACCGTCGCCACGACAACACAGGAGAGGTATCTCCTGTACGGAACTTTCACCTCAATACCTTTCGGCATCGTCACACCCGCATCGCTGCACGCGAAATGGGCATGCCGAACGAGCTGATGCGGAGATCTCCGCCCAGCTTGGAGCAATGCGGAGTGATCGTGGAAAGTAAGAACCACGAGCTCACAGGCATTGCAGCGGGCTTTCTAGCCACTCCTGCGAGGCCCGGTCAACCCCCGAGACATAAAGGACAAATAAATGACCGGGGGGATGCGGTTCGCCCGATTCCTCCGGTCGCTCGCAATCGACCGGCGGCGTGGTGTATAAACGCCCGGTTCATCTGCTCACCGACCGAAAGCCGGCTCTCTCATGTCGTCCCATGAACCCGCGGAAAGCGCAGCGCCGGAGGAGACCGAGCACGAGGGCACGGGCCGCTCCCCGGGTCGGCGGGGGTGGCTGATCGCCGGCGTCGCCCTGCTGGCCTGCGCCGGACTCGTCGGACTCGTCGGCCACGGCCTGCTCGGTACCGACGAGCAGCCCCAGCGGGGCGCCGCACCGAGCGCCGAGGTGACGTACGACGTCACGGGGACGGGGACCGCGGAGATCTCCTACCTCGCCCGCGGCGAGGCCGGTACGGCCACGGTCGAGAAAAGCGTCACGCTCCCCTGGACCGCATCGGTACGGATGCCCCTCGACAAGACCCCGGCCGTCACCATCGTCCTCGACGAAAAGGGCGGACAGGCGTCCTGCACGCTCACCGTCCGAGACAAGCACGTCCAGCGCGCCACCGCCATCGGCGCATTCGGCCGTGCCGCGTGCACGGGAGAGACCCGGACCCGGCAGGACTGATTCCCGCGCGCCGGATTCCGGCGACGATCCGCCTGATAGCGGATAACGACGAACGGCGCCGATTCGGCCGGAATTCCGTTCCCGTCGGTTTCGGCACCGACCTCGTCACCGGCAAACCGCCACATAGCGAAGTCGTCGACGCACGGGCCGCCGCACCTTGACCCGCGGCACGGAGGAGGACGTACGGTTCGCCCCATGCCGTCCAACAGTTCCGCTCCCGTTCACAGCGCCCCGTCCGGCAGCCCTCCCAGCACCTCCACCTCCACCTCCACCGGACGGATCATCGCCGGGTTGTCCCTGTGGTGGCTGGCATCGCCCGTCGCCTTCGTCCTTTCCGCGGTGGTCGGCCTCGGCTCGCGCGATCGCGATCCGTTCTGGGAGATCGTCTCCGTCGTGCTGCTGTGGTCGGGGATCGGCGGCGTGGTGGTCGCCCCCGCCGCCGGGCTCCTGATCGCCTTCCGCTCGCGGCGGCGACCGGCCCGTCGGCGCTTCGCGATCATGAGTGTGGTGTCCCTCGTCGTGTGCGCCCTCGCGTTGCTCTTCTGGGAGTTCGCCATGGAGTGCGCACCCGGCCAGGCCTGCTGACAGACTCTGCCGCCGACCGGCCTTTTCGGGCCAACTTCCCCGCCAATCACCCTCTGATCCGCCATGTGTGCACTCCGGCACTTAAGTTGATCAAACGCGGTGCTGTCCTGGTCAGAGGGCCGGAGCACGGCGCCAACCAATGCCGGGGGGGCATTGTGGTCGTGGAGGTCGCATCGCCATGCCGTGACATGCCTCTGCCGCGATCGACAGGAGTTGCCGCATGGCCGACGAGATGGTGCTCAGAGCTCAGAAATTCATCAACGTCACCTACGCTGGAATGCTGGGCATCGAGCCCCTCGCCGAGAACGGGATCACCAGCTGGAAGGTGATGTTCGCGCTGACCCGAGCCCTCCAGTACGAACTCGGCATCACGGCCCTCTCGGACACGTTCGGCCCCACGACCCTGAACACCCTCCAGTCGAAGTACCCGGCCCTCAACGCCGGCACGGTGCCGTCGGCGAACTTCGCGCGGATCATCCAGTCCGGCCTGTACTGCAAGGGCTACGACGGGGGCGACATCGACGGGAAGTACAACTCCCGCGTGTCCGCGTCCATCACCAGCCTGAAGCGGGACATGGGAGTGGAATCCGCCTTCCCCGGCGACTCCTTGGTCCCCAAGGTCTTCAAGGGCCTGCTCAACATGGACGCCTACGTCACCGTCAACGGCGGCTCGGAATCCATCCGGGCCGTGCAGCGATGGCTGAACGGGTCGTACCTGAACCGCCGGGACTTCAACATCATTCCGGCAGACGGCCACCACTCGCGGGACGTGGCCAAGTCCATGCTGTTCGCCGTGCAGTACGAGCTGGGCATGGCCGACGGTACGGCGAACGGCGTCTTCGGACCCGGCACGCAGAGCGGGCTGAGGAGCCACCCCGTCGCCACGGGCGACTCCGGCACGTGGGTGCGGCTGTTCTCGGCGGGCATGATCCTCAACCAGCGGCCCGTGGACTTCACCTCCACCTTCACCAGTGGCCTCTCCTCCGCCGTCAGCGCCTTCCAGTCGTTCGCGATGCTTCCGGTCACCGGCACGGGCAACTTCTCGACCTGGGCTTCCCTGCTGGTCTCGTACGGCGATCAGTCCCGTAACGGCGAGGCCTGCGACGGCATCACGCTGATCACCCCGGCGCGGGCGGCCACGCTGAAGGCGAACGGCATCAAGTACGTGGGGCGCTACCTCACGAACCCCGTCCCGCCGGAGAACGACCAGGACCCCCTGCGTCACAAGGCGATCCAGCCCGGCGAACTGAAGACCATCGCCGACAACGGGCTGCGCTGCTTCCCGATCTATCAGACGTTCGGCCGCGACGCCTCCAACTTCAGCTACCCCCAGGGCCGTGCCGCCGGCCAGTCCGCCATCAACGCGGCACTGGACCACGGTTTCAAGACGGGGACGCGGATCTTCTTCGCCGTCGACTTCGACGCCCTCGACGCGGACGTCAGCAGCAACGTCCTGCCGCACTTCAAGGGCATCGCGGACGCGATCGCCGACGACGGCAACCGCTTCGGCATCGGCGTCTACGGACCGCGGAACGTCTGTACGCGCGTCGGCGAGGCCGGTCACGCCACGGCCTCGTTCGTCTCCGACATGTCGTCCGGGTTCTCCGGCAACTTCGGATATCCGCTGCCCGCGAACTGGGCCTACGACCAGATCGTCACCCGCACCATCGGCAGCGGCGACGGTGCGATCAACCTCGACGTCAACATCGCCTCGGGGCGCGACACCGGACAGGGCTCGTTCAACGCGCCCCGTACTCCCCTGCCGGACACCAACCTCTCCTCCAGCGTCATCTCGGCGATGCGCACGGACGTCGGCAAGTACATGGAGTCGATCGGCTTCCCCAACGACGGCGGCCTCAGGTCCCACACCCACGAGGAGTGCTTCCGGAGGGTCGTCCTCGAATGGGACACCGTCACCACCTACCTCGCCTACAAGTACAAGATGCGCAAGGCCCTCATCCAGACGACCGCCTACTGGGAGATGCGGCACATCGACCCGATCGACCTGACCGTCGACGAGGTGGTCCGTGACACGTTCCTGACGACCGGCTACTTCAAGGACAGCTCCACCGGCATAGCCCAGCAGTTCGGCCTGACGGCCGCTCTGGCGTGGAACTACGCCATCCGGAACGGCTACGAGACGGGTGAGATCCGCGACGTCACCAACGCCGAGGCCAAGTACAACATCTGGAACAAGTGCCGCTTCGACGAGCAGTTCGCCATGTCCACCGTCCCCCTGATCCACCTCTGGAACGCGGGCGGTGCTCCGGGCAGCGCGATTCCGGAGAAGGCCCTGCGCCCCATCAGCCTGGACTACACGGAGAGCGAGATCTACCAGATCCTGCGCCGTTACCAGGGCGCCGAGGGCACCGAGGCGACCGATCACGCCCGGCAGCGGACGGCCCTTTACCAGATCATGGAGAAGTACAACTCCATCTCCCGGAACGTCTGACGTGGCCGTGCGCCCCACCCTTGTGAAGCGATTCGAGGAGACAAAGAAGTGACCGTGGACATCAATCGCCGTGCCGTCCTGCGACGCGCCGCCTTCTTGGCGGTCGGCGTCGCCGCATCGCAGGCACTGTCCCTTCCCGCCTTCGCCGCGGGCAGCACCCCGGATCCGGACAAGATCCGTGACGAGATCCGCAAGGCGCAGAAGCGCAACAAGCGCGTGCTGACGGGTACTCCCTCCAAGAACGGCTGGGAGATGGAGTGGACCGCGGACGACCACGGTCACATCTACACCAGGCCGGTGCCCGGCACCCCGCTCGACGGGGTCCAGATGCGCATGGCCGACGTGGAGACCGTCCTGGTCCACGTGATCACCCGCTTCCACTACGAGATCGACGCCCTGCGCGCGGGAGAGGTCGTCGGCTGGCGCGCGCCCGGTTCGGTGCGCAAGGGTCTGGCGGAGTCCAACCTGGCATCCGGCACGGCCGTCCAGATCCGGCCCGGCTCCTATCCCTCCGGGGCCCGCGGCGGCTTCTTCCCCCTGGAAGAGGTGGTGATCCGGGACATCCTCGCCGACTGCGAGGGCGTGGTGCGCTGGGGTGGTGACGACGCCAAGCCGGACGAGTCACTGTTCTCCATCGACGTGCCGCCCGGCGACGAGCGCCTCACCAGGACCGCGGCGAAGATCCGTGGCTGGAACCACACTCCCGGCCAGGGCTCGGGCGTCCTCCTGGACCCTCTCCAGCCCCAACGCCGCGCATCGGCCAAGCGGCTCGCCACCCGGCAGTCCTGACCTCGGCCGCGGCTCCCTGACCGGGAGCGCCTCGGCGGCCGGCAGGGCCCCTCGTCGTCGGCGTGGTGAGTCCACTCATCACGCGGACACGACGAGGGGCCCTGCCCGTTCCGTACCGAGCGGGCACCGAGCAGCCTTCGACGAGGGCGCGGACATTCGGGGCGATGTGCGGCGTGTCACACGCGGGAGCCGTGGGATCTCCGTGGGAGGATCGTCGCGACTTCGCATCTCCACGACCCACCGGAGCCGCAGGTCCAGAGGGTTCGATCCCGGCGAGGCAGGTCGACGCCGCCCGTCTCGCCACACCGGTGCGACGCGATACCTGCGGAAACACCTCCTCAGGGGCGCTTCCGCAGGTCAGAACGTTTTTCTTCGGTGGGGCGGGTGGGACTCGAACCCACGGCCGACGGATTATGAGTCCTTTGGGGATCTTGGCGGCCCTTGCCCTTTTGATGATCAGGAATGACGTTTTGCCTGGTCAGGCGGGGTGACATGACCTCCTCCTCTCCGGCCCTTGTCAGTCCTTTCCTGTCCTTGTGTCCAATCGCTGTCCAATCCCCGTCCCATCCGTGGCCATTCGCCGTGCCGCCTGGGCTTCGAGCCTGCTCACCAGGCCGCTACGGACTCTCGCCCGACGGATTCCCTTTACAACGCGCAGAGGCTCCGCCCCCGTACTCGGGGCGGAGCCTCACGGCCGTGTCGTCGGCCCAACGTCTGCCCTCAGGCTATAGGGAGACAACCCCGTCACCAAGAGGAAACCCCCGCCCAAGCGATGCCGGCACGCGTTCGGCGCCACGGTGTCCATCGAAGCTGGCCCACCGCTCTGTACCGGCACGTATCGAGTGATGGCGCAGCCGGACTCCAGGGCGAGAAGCGGCCGAAAAGGCCCGCCCTATCAACCCGGTGCGAACGGTGGGCGATCGGCCTTTCCTGCGGAGGTGCTCAGCCGTGACGCTGTTCCTGATCCTCGTCATTGCCGCGATCGTGCTGGGCATCTTCGGCGCGGTCGCCGAAGGACTGTTCTGCCTGCTGATCATCGACCTCGTCGCTCCCCTTGCTAGGCCGCACCGGGGCGTGCCCCGGGCCTGTAGCCCCGGTCGGCTGTTCCTCCGGCGTCCTGTGCTCGGCGGCCTTGCGCCAGCGGGCTTCGCAGAACGAGTACAGGCCGAACAACAGGAGGCCCACAGCGGCGGCGATCAGCAGGGCGGGCCCTGCGGGGGTTGCGGCGAACGAGCGCAAGGTCTCGTCCAGGCCCTTGGCCTCGCTGGGGTCGTACCGCACGGCGGCCAGCAGGACGGACAGGCCGGCCCCGGCCGCGACCACTCCGCACGCCGCACCGCCGACGATGCCCAGGAACGCGACGACCCGCCGCGTCGCCGGGCGCATCTCGTCCATGCGGAGATTCTTCTCGAACTTCCGCATCAGGCTGCGCACCAGTATCACCACGCCCACGACGATCAGCACGGCTCCGAACACGCCGACGATCCCCCGACCGCCCGGCCAGTCCAGCACCCTGGCGGTGTACTCCTTCGACGTCTCGTCACTCGGACGGCTCCCGGAGGAACCGCCGACCAGCGCCGTCTGCACCACGCCGACACAGATCACGGCGTAGAACGCCGCCATCCCCAAAGAACCCAGACGACGAGACCACTTCTCCCCGCCCTCCACCGTCTGCCCGAACGCCGCCTCGCACAGCCGCCACAGCGCCATCGCCGCCAGCCCCACCACCAGCGCCCACAGCAGAGCCCGGCCGAACGGCTGCTCGCCGAGGGTCCCCACCGCGCCGGAGCGGTCGGCCTCCTGGCCGGTGTCGCTGCCGAGGCCGATTCGCACGGCCAGAATCCCCACCAGCACGTAGATCACGCCCCGGGCGCAGAGCCCGACCCTGGACGCGACCTCCACCGCACGACTGTCAGCCACACGCCGTCCCCGCGACTTGGGGTGAGCCGGAATACCCTGACTGCGCTCCATTTCTGGCACCTCCATGTGCCGGACCCCCTGAACAGCGCACCCTCCGTCGGGGCGGGCGCCGCAGGTCAGGGTCGGAGTCACCACCCACGTTCGGACCGTCCCGCACCCAGGGGCCTGGATCACTCCAGGGGACCGGAGTCCGTCTACAAGTCTCCACGAAACCAACCTGCGGGGCGACGGCTGCGTAGCCGGCTTCGCTCTCCTCCGAACCGTCGGGATCGTAGGGTGACGGAACCGGATAGGCGATGAAGGGGACCTCTGGGGCTCCCGTCGCGGTCAGGTTCCTAGCATGTGCACATGGTTGCCCGTGACACCCAGCAGTCCGACCCGGGAGGGGAAGCAGTGTCCCGAGAGGACGCCGCATCCCGCAGTGACGGCCTTCCCTCGGAACCACCGCGTGACGAGGCAGCCGATGGCTCCCGTCCGGTGGCCGATCTGGTCGAGCGGGCAGCCGATCTGGTAATCCCCATCAAGCCGAAACTACGTGGCTGGCTTCACGCCGGCATGGTCCCCGCGTCGCTGGCGGCGGGCATCGTCCTCATCTGCCTGGCTGGGACGCCACAGGCCGTGCGGGCCTGCACCGTGTACTCCGTGACGGCGTGGCTGCTGTTCGGGACGAGTGCCGTCTACCACCTCGGCACCTGGGGACCGCTCGGTGAGGCCGTTCTGCGCCGCCTCGACCACGCCAACATCTTCCTGATCATCGCCGGAACGTGCACCCCGCTCGCCGTGCTCCTGCTCTCCCGCGACCAGTGGACCTTCCTGTTGTGGATCGTGTGGACGGGCGCTGTGGTCGGCATCGCCTTCCGTGTCCTGTGGGTCGGAGCTCCCCGCTGGCTGTACACCCCCTGCTACCTGGCTCTGGGGTGGGCGCCTGTGCGCTACCTGCCCGACTTCCTGCACAGCGGCGGGGCGGCCGTGGTCTGTCTGATCGTGACCGGCGGGCTTCTCTACAGCGCGGGCGCGGTCGTCTACGCCCTCCAGCGCCCCGACCCCTCACCCCGCTGGTTCGGCTTCCACGAGGTCTTCCACGCGCTGACAGTGGCAGCCTTCACCGCCCACTACATCGCCATCCTTCTCGCCGCTCACTGAGCGGACGCGGGCCGTCTCACCCGCTCGTCGGCCCTCGGGAGGACCGCAACGCGAGGGCCGGCGGTCCACTCCCACGGAACGTGGTGGGCCGGGCCCCCACCGTCAGAACGCGGTGGGCCTACGTCGGCGCGAGCGCAGTATCGAGCGCACCAGCAGGTACATCACGGCGGCGACGAGAACCAGCACTCCGATGGAGACCAGGTACAGCATTCCGTCCACGACGGCGCCGATGACGATCAGTGTGATGGCGCTGCTGAGCAGAATCAGGAAGAGGACCATGGCGCTACGCCTCCCTGGGGCGGGACGGCCTGTGAAGACTCGACCAGGGGGCTGCGTCGGCTCGGGGCCGAGCCGCCTACCAGTAATGACGGCGTCCGCCGACCGCGTGACCGACCGCCCCGAGGATCCACAGGATGACTCCGATGACGACCAGGATTATTCCGATCGTCCACAAGATGGAAATTCCGGCCACGAACCCGATGACGAGCAGGATGATCCCGAGAATGATCATGGTGACCTCCGGCCTCGCACGTACCTCGATTCCAGCGTAGGCGCAACCCGCCGAGGCGGCCTGTCAGGCTGTCACTCCCTGCCGCTTCCAGCGGGCATGAACAGAAGCTGTCTGATCGGCAAGCCGATCAGCTGCGATGTGGCGACCGGGAGCCGGCGGGTGGGATTCCGTGCCTGGATACGGCGCAGCACTCTCAGTCGACCCGATGGGCGCGGTGACGGACTTCCCGGAGGCTGACCTCCGACGGGAGACGGTCGAGGCCCGTCGAGTCCCGTGCACGTGTGAGCGTGTCCCGATCGAGTCGGTCCAGGATCCGTTCCGGTTCCGCGTGAGGCTCCAGCCACAGCCGCACTTGCGCGACCGGGGCGGTACGCCGACCCCTCAGACGCACCCGTGCCCGCGCGACTCCGTCCAAGGCTTGCGCCTCCTTCTCCATCACGTCCTCCAGGGCGCGGCCGTTGAGCCGGGCCGCCGTGCCGTCCTGGCTGTCGACGAGGACATGGTGCAGCCGGTCCTTGCGCAGGAGCACCCAGAGCCACCACAGCAGCAGCACCAGCGCCACGGCGAGCACCGCGATGACGGTCGGCCACCACCAGCCCTCCGCCCGCCATCGAAGGCGACCCTCGTCGCCCAGGACGACATCGGCCGGGCCGCGGAAGGGCCACCAGCCCGGCACGTCGAAACCCCATCGGCGCTGCAGGTCCAGACCGCCCAGTAGCACGGCGCCGCCCAGGGCGAACAGTCCGAGGCCGAGCAGTCCCAGCAGCGCCCGGTTCACTGTCTTGATCATCGGGATCAGCGTCAGCCTTTCTTCGGGCGTCGGACGTGGACGGTCAGCGTGGGTCGCCGGGCGAGGCCCAGGGTCGCCACGGCTTCGCCCAGCGCGGCATCAAGGTCGGCGCGGACCTCGTCGAGATCGCGGAAATGCGCCCGCGCCCGGGCTTTGATCTTCCGGCGCCCGACATCGACCCGAGCGGACTCGACACCGGACACCCGTACGGCCCGGTCACGCAGGATCAGGGCGACCGCCCGGCGGTCGAGACCGGCGCGGACCTCGCCCGTTCCTCGGGTGCCGGTGGGCTGCCGCATGGGAAGCAGTCTGCGCAGTCCCGGTGTCACCGCCAGCACGACGAGACACAGGCCGAGGGCCATCGACACCGCGGCCCCGACGATCATCCAGACGTCGTCCAGCGGCCTTGTGGCCAGCTCGTCCGCGAGCCGGCGTCGCCAGCCCATTCCGGGCCGGCCCGCCCGCACCGAGACCACGTCGTACAGGAGCAGCCCGACGGCCGCGAGGGACAGCAGGGCCACGATGACCGCAGGGGCCCTCCGCACGGACCAGAAACGACGGGGCGATCCGGCCTGTTCCCGCTCTGCCGGTGTCGCGTCGGTGTCCTGGTCCGATGCGGAGGAAGCCGTCTTCGCAGGCTCCGGGGGAAGGTCGCCGTCGCCGAGCCGCCCCGTGTGCGCGCTCATCTCACCCTCTCCCGTCCTGTCCGCCGCGAGTGAGCCGAATGCAGCCTCTCGACGGCCACCACGAGGTCGGAAACCTCCACACCGGCCCATGCCGTGACTCGGTCGGTCACCTCTCGGCGCACCGCCGCGCACTGCGCCCCGATGTCCGACGGATAGCCCAGCTCCACGGCGATGCTCAACCGCACCTGACCCAACATCGGTCGGCTCCCGGCAGGACCGCCTGCGTTCTCCGAGCCGCTCCTCTCGGGTGCCCCTCGCACCATCGCCGTCACGTGCGGCGTGCGGTGGCCAGGAGGCACGTGGCCGGTCGACCCGGAGAAACGACTCAGCGCCTCACGCGCCACCTGGGCGGCGATCTTCGCGACGACCCGGTCGGCGACGGAGGTCGCACCCCGCTCCCGGCGGGGCACGGCCGGGCGCCTTTCGGCTTCCCCGGTCACTGCCGCCAGTCTCTCCGTGCCCGGCGCTGGTCGTCACGAATACGTTCCTGATCGTCCCGGCGGCGTATGAAGTCTCCGAGTTCGAGATCGCCCTCCATCACACGCCCGACCACGAGTCCGACGACGCCCAGCACCAGCACCAGCAGGAAGGCCCAGAAGTCACCGAAGTACGCGGCGAAACCCAGCGCCATTCCGGCGGCCAAACCCACAACGGATCTGCTCATCACACGCTCCTTCACCTGGTAGCCGAGTCCGTCGGGCTACTGGAGCCGCTGCCGCTCCTGCCCCTCCTCCCCTTCGTCCTCCTCGTCGGGCAGCTTCACATCACTGACCATGATGTTGACTTCCACGACTTCCCGACCCGCCATCCGCTCCACCGCGGAGATCACGTTCTCCCGCACCGCCCCGGCCACGTCCGTGATCGAGACGCCGTAGTCGACGACGAGCTCCAGGTCGATGGCCGTCTGCACCTCTCCGACCTCGACGCTGACCCCGCGGGTGACGGACTTGCCACTACCGGCGCCAGGCATCCGCTCCCGCATGGATCCCATCGAGCGCGCGAACCCGCTGCCCAGGGCATGGACGCCGCGCACGTCCCGTGCCGCCATCCCGGCAATCTTCTCCACCACCACATCGGCGATGGATGTCCGGCCACGAGAACCGGGCGCGCCGGTGTGCTCAGTCATCAGGCACTCCTCCCTCGAGAAGTCAGCCATGCATCCCTTGTTCGAATTATATTCGTTATAGACCGTTTTATCCGGTCGTCGCGAGCGAGGGAGAGGGTGGAGAGGTGAAGACCGAGGCGTTGATGCAGTCAGTACGTGGTCGGTTCGGCCTGGGTCGACTGCTGCCGCTCGGGGGGCCGGACGACGGCACGTGGATCACCGAACAGGCGGCCGTCCGGGCTCTCGGGCGCACGGCCGCCGGGGTTCCCGGTGTTCGACTGGAGAGCATGCGCATCGGACCGTTCCCGCTCGAGCCCGTGCTCGAACCAGCTGTTCGCCCGCCTGCCGGCGCGCTCCCGCCCGGCCCGCTCAGGATCGAGGCGGCCTTCACCGGGTCCGTGACACTGCCCGTGCCTCAAGCCTCCGAACAGTTGAGGACGACTCTGCTCAAGGCGGCCGACGAAGAACTCGGCCTGAGGACTGTGACAGTCGATCTGCGCGTCACGGATCTCCACGAGGGCACGGAGGCAGACGGAGGACCGCAGGCCGCGGAGAACGCCATGACGCCCCCGGCCCAAGAAGCGACCACGCGAAGCTCGACCCCCGCGACCGAAACCGTACCCTTGCGGGGGCCGATCGGAGAGCTGGCCGACGTCGCGTCGGCCGTGCCGGGCGTCGCCCGCCTCACCGCCCCACTGGGCGGCCACCCCGTCAGGGTGACGCACCAGGACGATCCGCCCGCGCGACACATTCAGGTCCAGCTCGCGGTCGCACCCGGCCGTCATCCTCTGGAAGTCGCCCGGGCCGTCCGGGACGCCGTGACCGTCGCGGCCACGAGTGACGTCCAGGTCCCGACAACCGCTGCCGTGCTCATCACTGAGACCGCGGCGTAGCCGCATCGACGTTGAGGGTCTTCAGGCGGGCGGCCCTTCTGCAGCCGCTCGGAGTGCCGCGGCCGAGAGTCGGTGGAGCAGCCGCCCACGAAGACGGCGGCCAGGACAGCAAGGGCGCCGAGCAGGCGGACGCGGTGAGGCGAGGGGAAAGAGGACACGGACCGCGGTGTCCTCGCAGCGACCGTGGGAGGTGGGCCTCGCTCATTCCACCAGTTCCATGGTGGTGACAAGTCCATGAGCACGTTCCGGGGACACTCGACTCGGAACGCTCGAAGCAGCCGTGCGCCCTGAGCCCAGCGCCCCCGGTTCGCCCTGGTTCCTGCGGCACAGCACAGCAAAACGCCCACGCCGAAGGCGTGGGCAAAAGGAACTTCCGAACAACGAAAGCTAACGGGGGCGGTACACATGCGCACACCCCGTCACCAGAAGGGCTCCTCCAAGTGGGAACGGACCCGCCGAGGTACGGCGGGGCGCGCACCGTCTCAGGCCGCGGCCGGCGGGTCGGCCGCTTGGGCGGTGCGGCGGTATTCGGCGTTGATGCGCTGGGCTTCCTCAAGCTGGTCCTCGAGGACGATGATGCGGCAGGCGGCGTCGATCGGTGTGCCCTGGTCGACGAGTTCCCGAGCGCGGGCCGCGATGCGCAGCTGGTAGCGGGAGTAACGGCGGTGGCCGCCCTCCGAACGCAGCGGGGTGATCAGGCGGGCCTCGCCGATGGCGCGGAGGAAGCCCTGTGTGGTGCCGAGCATCTCGGCGGCCCGGCCCATCGTGTAGGCGGGGTAGTCGTCGTCGTCGAGACGGCCGTACGAGTCGTCTGCTGTCATCTGCACCTCTCTCGGGAACGCGTGGAGGGGCCCTGGTGCCGTACGGCACCAGGGCCCCGAAGGAACCTCTACACCACCCGCCGGCCCTGATACCGCGCCGGCCTTCTGCGTCCGCCCACCCGACCAAGTCGCTGTCGGGAGTGCGGGGATCGCGGTTGCTTGACCGGAGACCACCTCACTATCGATGTCCTGCGGTACCCGTACTCGAGACTTCCGTCCGGGCGATCCTGGTGGTGCTTCGTTCCTCCGTTCTTCCCTCGGTGATCAACTTCCTACCATCGGGGTACTGCGTACTGCGGGTGATGCGTACTGCTGAGCGACCTGTGACAGCGTCACTCTTCGGCAGTCAGCCCCGTTGCCCGTCCTGCGTCTTCTCTGGCTTAGAACCCCACTGCCGAACTTCCCGGTGCGCGCGTCCGCAGCCGACGCCTTCACCAGGGGTACCGCTACTCACTTCACTGCGGGGTACCGCGAACTGCGCTCGCGGGTACCGCCTCTGCCATGACCGCGGTCCCGCTCCGGCGGCCCCTGATCACTGCGGGCCACCCGGCCCGGCCGTCAGTCCCGTCGCCGTCCTACAACATCCCTGGCTTCGAAACTCCACCGCCGCACCGTCCTGTGAACTGCAACTACCTTTACTGCTGGTACCACTTGCCGGCAGTTCGTCTCTGCCAGGCCCTGCTATCTCTCTGGGCTACGAGAGAAACCATAACTACGCCACCACCCAATGTCTACTCCGGCCGACATAGATTTTCGCGTGTCCGGTGGAGAGGTAATCGACCTCGAACGGTGACGGGGGTGGAGGCACCGCGCGGTCGGGGCAGATGCGATGGGCAGGGGACGCGGGCATGGGCAAGGGCAGCTCACGCAGTCCGGGTAAATGTGCCGCTGATCACGCGGCTCTGGACCCTGCCGAGGGGGCGCCGGTGACGCGGGACGGGCTCACCGATGCGCCGAACGAGGGGTTCGAGCGCGTCGTGTGACTCGCGTCCAACGGCTGTCCAATCAGGTGTGCTTTCCTGCCTAGGACGGGCCGCCAAGACCCTTCGCGCTCACGTCTGACCGGTGAAGTGCCTGGTCCGATCGATTCTGCTGCGTCATGCAGTGGTGGGGCGGGTGGGACTCGAACCCACGGCCGACGGATTATGAGTCCGCTGCTCTAACCGGCTGAGCTACCGCCCCGATCGGTGAGGCGCGTACATGTGTGCGCGCCGTCTGCCGCAGCATAGCCGCTCATACGATCTCCTGCTCCGGATGATCGGCTCTGCTCGACCATGAAGACCGCGCAGCGCTCCGGATGGTTCCCGGAGACGCGAAAAAGGACCCCGAAGGGTCCTCTTCCGTCCTGCTCCCCCGACTGGACTCGAACCAGTAACCTGCCGGTTAACAGCCGGCTGCTCTGCCAATTGAGCTACAGGGGATCGCGCTCCCCCGACTGGACTCGAACCAGTAACCTGCCGGTTAACAGCCGGCTGCTCTGCCAATTGAGCTACAGGGGATTGCTGCGGTGCACCGATCGTACCCAGTCCGGCTGAACCGGGAGGGCGCTCGCTCGCTGCGAGACATACATTAGCGCAAGCAGGGGGGTGCTCCGCCAATCGGTATCCCCAGGGCCTCCAGGGAAGGATCGCAGCCGTGCGCTACAAGCTGACGTTCGTCGTGGGACTCGCCCTCGGTTACGTGGTCGGCACACGAGCCGGGCGCGAGCGCTACGAACAGATGAAGAAGTCCGCGAAGGAGTTCGCGCAGAACCCGGCCGTGCGGAACGCCGCGGAGTCCGCCGCCCAGACCGGGCGGCAGGCCGCGGGCAAGGCGGCGCACCTCGTGGGCGACAAGGTGGGTGACCGGCTGCCGTCCTCCGTGACCGACCGGGTCCAGACGCTGCGCCGGCGCGGCCGGGTCAACGGCAAGGTCGACGAGGAGGACTGGGGCACCAGCAACACCTGAGGCCCCGCGTGCGGCAGAATCATGTGTCATGGGGATAGTCGCCGGACTGGACAGCTCTGCGGAGTTCACACGCATCGTCGTCTGTGACACGGACACGGGTGCCGTACTGCGGCAGGGGTACGCCGCACATCCCGGCGAACCCAAGGCCGCGGACGTCGATCCGCAGACCTGGCTGCTCTCGCTCGGGGAGGCCGCCACCGGCGGGCTCCTGGAGGGCGTGGAGGCCATCGGCGTCTCCGCGCAGCAGCACGGGCTCGTGCCGCTCGACGCGCAGGGCGGTCTGGTGCGGCCCGCGCTCGTCCGCAACGACAAGCGGGCGCAGGTCGCCGCCGCCGACCTCGTCGAGTCGCTGGGCGGACGGCAGGCCTGGGCCGAGGCCGTCGGCAGCGTGCCCGGCGCCGGGCAGCCGGTCGCCAAGCTGCGCTGGCTGGCCCGGAGCGAGCCCGAGAACGCCCAGCGGGTCGCCCTGGTCCTCCAGCCGCACGACTGGCTCGTCTGGCAGCTCCTCGGCCGCCCCGCCCGCCGCACCACCGACCGCGGCGCCGCCTCCGGCACCGGCTACTGGTCGGTCGGCACCGGCACCTACCGCCCCGACCTCGTCGAGCTGGCCCTGGGTCACCAGGCCGTGCTGCCCGAGGTCCTCGGGCCCTCCGACGCGGCCGGCATCACCCCCGAGGGCCTCCTCGTCTCCGCCGGCACCGGCGAGACGATGGCCGCCGCGCTCGGCCTGGGCCTCGGCCCCGGCGACGCGGTGGTCTCGCTCGGCGCCTCCGGCTCCGTGATGGCCGTGCACCACGAGGCCCTCGCCGACCCCACCGGCATGATCACCTCCTTCGCCGACGCCACCGGCATGTACCTGCCGGTCGTCTCCACCTCGAACGCGGTGCGGGCGCTGCGCGGCACCGCCGAGATGCTGGGCCTGGAGTCGCTGGACGAACTGTCGGCGCTGGCGCTCACCTCGACGCCGGGCGCCTCCGGGCTCGTGCTGCTGCCCTACCTGGAAGGCGAGCGGACCCCGTCCCTGCCGCACAGCGCCGGCACGCTCAGCGGGCTGCGGCGCGAGTCGATGAAGCCCGAGCACCTCGCGCGGGCGGCGTTCGAGGGGATGCTCTGCGGGCTCACCGACGCCATGGACGTGCTGCGCGGCCGGGGCGTCGAGGTCCGGCGGGTCTTCCTGCTCGGCGCGGCGGCCGCCCTCCCGGCCGTGCAGGCCCTCGCTCCGGCGCTCTTCGGCGCCCAGGTCGTCGTGCCCCAGCCGGCCGACTACGCGGCGCTCGGCGCGGCCCGGCAGGCCGCCTGGGCGCTCGGGGTCGCGCGGGGCACGCTGTCCCCGTCCGCTCCCCCGGCCTGGCAGGGCGCCGCCGCGCAGATCCTGGAGCCCGGCGACGACCTGTCCGCGGGGCAGGCGGTGCGGCAGCAGTACGTGGCGACGCGGGATCAGATCCACCCGGGCGCGTTCGGATCGTAAAGTCTTGACCAGGGCTCCACCCGCACCCCGAAACCGAGTCGTAACGCTCACGGGGTGCGGGCGATAGTAGGAGCCGTGCTCATAAGACTTCTCCGAACCCACCTGCGGCCGTATCGAAAACCCATCGCGCTGCTCGTCCTGCTGCAGTTCCTGCAGACCTGCGCGAGCCTCTACCTGCCGACCCTGAACGCGGACATCATCGACAACGGTGTCGTCAACGGGGACACCGGCTACATCCTGCGCCTCGGCGCCCTGATGATCGGCGTCTCCGTCGTCCAGGTCGTCTGCAACATCGGGGCCGTGTACTACGGCGCGCGGACCGCCTCGGCGCTCGGCCGCGACGTGCGCGGCGCCGTCTTCGACCGGGTGCAGTCCTTCTCCGCCCGGGAGCTCGGCCACTTCGGCGCGCCCTCGCTGATCACCCGTACGACCAACGACGTGCAGCAGGTCCAGATGCTGGTCCTGATGGCGTTCACCCTGATGGTCTCCGCGCCCATCATGTGCGTCGGCGGCATCGTGATGGCACTCGGCCAGGACGTCCCCCTGTCCGGCGTGCTGCTCGCGGTGGTGCCGGTCCTCGGCGTCGCCGTCTCGCTGATCGTCCGGAGGATGCGGCCGCTCTTCCGGACCATGCAGACGCGCCTCGACACCGTGAACCGGGTGCTGCGCGAGCAGATCACCGGCAACCGGGTCATCCGTGCCTTCGTGAAGGACGGGTACGAGGAGGAGCGCTTCCGCGGGGCCAACGGCGAGCTGACCGACGTGTCGCTGGCGACCGGTCGGCTGATGGCGCTGATGTTCCCGACGGTGATGACCGTCGTGAACGTCTCCAGCGTCGCCGTGGTCTGGTTCGGCGCGCACCGCATCGACAGCGGCGGGATGGAGATCGGCGCGCTGACCGCCTTCCTCGCCTATCTGATGCAGATCGTGATGGCCGTGATGATGGCCACCTTCATGTTCATGATGGTGCCGCGCGCCGAGGTCTGCGCGGAGCGCATCGAGGAGGTCCTCGGTACGGAGACCAGCGTCGTGCCGCCGGCCGAGCCGGTGACGAAGCTGCTCCGGCGCGGGCACCTGGAGGTCAGGAGCGCGGACTTCCGGTACCCGGGCGCGGAGGAGTCGGTCCTCAAGGACGTGGCGCTGGTCGCCCGGCCCGGGGAGACCACCGCGATCATCGGTTCGACGGGCAGCGGCAAGTCGACGCTGCTCGGGCTCGTGCCCCGGCTGTTCGACGCCACCGGCGGCGAGGTGCTCGTCGACGGCGTGGACGTGCGCCGGCTCGACCCCAAGCTGATGGCGCGGACCGTGGGGCTCGTCCCGCAGAAGCCGTACCTGTTCTCGGGCACCGTGGCGACGAACCTGCGGTACGGGAAGCCCGACGCGACCGACGACGAACTCTGGCACGCGCTCGAGGTCGCACAGGCCAAGGACTTCGTGTCCAAGCTGGAGGGCGGTCTGAACGCCCCCATCGCGCAGGGCGGCACCAACGTCTCCGGCGGGCAGCGGCAGCGGCTCGCCATCGCGCGGACGCTCGTGCAGCGGCCGGAGATCTACCTCTTCGACGACTCCTTCTCCGCGCTCGACTACGAGACGGACGCCCTGCTCCGGGCCGCGCTGTCCGAGGAGACGGCGGACTCGACCGTGGTGATCGTCGCCCAGCGGGTGTCGACCATCCGCGACGCCGACCGGATCGTGGTCCTCGACGAGGGCCGGGTCGTGGGCACCGGACGGCACCGTGAGCTGATGGCCGAGAACGAGACGTACCGGGAGATCGTGCTCTCCCAGCTGACCGAGGCGGAGGCAGCCTGATGGCCGGTCCTGGCGGACGCATGATGGCCGGTGGCGGCCCCGACCAGCGGTCGATGGACTTCAAGGGCTCGGGCAAGCGGCTGCTGCGGCAGCTGGCGCCCGAGCGCGGCACGCTGTGGGTGATGCTGATCGCCGGCGTGCTGTCGGTGGCGGCCTCCGTGGTCGGGCCGAAGATCCTCGGCAGGGCGACGGACCTGATCTTCGCGGGAGTCGTCGGGCGGAACATGCCCGAGGGCGCCACGAAGGCACAGGCCCTGGAGAAGCTCCGCGCCGACGGCGACGGCGGCATGGCCGACATGCTGTCCGGGGTCGACTTCACCCCCGGCCACGGCATCGACTTCGGCGCGGTCGGCGAGGTGCTGCTGTGGGTCCTCGCGATCTACGTGGCGGCGGGCCTGCTGATGCTGGTCTCCACCCGCATGTCGATCAAGGTGATCAACCGGACGGTCTACCGGATGCGGGAGGACGTCCAGACGAAGCTGGCGCGGCTCCCCCTGTCGTACTTCGACAAGGCGAAGCGCGGCGAGGTGCTGTCCCGCGCGACCAACGACATCGACAACATCTCGCAGACGCTCCAGCAGTCGATGGGGCAGCTGATCAACTCGCTGCTCACGATCGTCGGCGTGCTCTTCATGATGTTCTGGATCTCGCCGCTGCTCGCCCTGGTGGCGCTGGTGACGGTGCCGGTCTCGGTCTTCGTCGCGGCGAAGATCGGCAAGCGCTCGCAGCCGCACTTCGTGCAGCAGTGGAAGTCCACGGGCACCCTCAACGCGCACGTGGAGGAGATGTACACCGGGCACGGCCTGGTGAAGGTCTTCGGCCGGCAGGAGGAGTCCGCGAAGGACTTCCGCGAGCAGAACGAGGCGCTGTACGAGGCCGGGTTCAAGGCGCAGTTCAACAGCGGTGTGATGCAGCCGGTGATGTTCTTCGTCTCGAACATCAACTACGTCCTGGTGGCCGTGGTCGGCGGTCTGCGGGTCGCGACGGGCAGCCTGTCCATCGGTGACGTGCAGGCCTTCATCCAGTACTCGCGCCAGTTCTCGATGCCGCTGACCCAGGTCGCGTCGATGGCGAACCTGGTGCAGTCGGGCGTCGCCTCGGCGGAGCGGATCTTCGAGCTGCTCGACGCCGAGGAGCAGGAGCCGGACTCCCCGACGAGCGAGAAGCCGGTCGACCTCAAGGGCAAGGTGGCCCTGGAGGGCGTCTCCTTCCGCTACGAGGCGGACAAGCCGCTCATCGAGGACCTGTCGCTCACCGTCGACCCGGGCCAGACGGTCGCGATCGTCGGCCCGACCGGCGCCGGCAAGACGACGCTGGTGAACCTGCTCATGCGGTTCTACGAGGTGACGGGCGGCCGGATCACCCTGGACGGGGTGGACGTCGCGAGGATGTCCCGCGAGGAGCTGCGCAAGGGCATCGGCATGGTCCTCCAGGACACCTGGCTCTTCGGCGGCACCATCGCGGACAACATCGCGTACGGCGCCACGCGCACGGTGACCCGCGCCGAGGTCGAGGAGGCGGCGCGCGCCGCGCACGCCGACCGGTTCATCCGGACCCTGCCCGAGGGGTACGACACGGTGATCGAGGACGACGGGGCGGGGGTCAGCGCGGGCGAGAAGCAGCTGATCACCATCGCGCGGGCGTTCCTGTCCGACCCGGTGATCCTGGTCCTGGACGAGGCGACGAGCTCGGTCGACACCCGCACCGAGGTCCTGATCCAGAAGGCGATGGCGCGCCTGGCCCACGGCCGGACGAGCTTCGTCATCGCGCACCGGCTCTCCACGATCCGGGACGCGGACGTGATCCTGGTGATGGAGAACGGCTCGATCGTCGAACAGGGCACGCACGAGCAGCTGCTGGCGTCCGGCGGGGCCTACGCCCGCCTGTACACGGCACAGTTCGCGCAGGCGGTCGCCGAGGTCGACTGACGCGGCCCGGCCCGGGGGGGTGTCCTGCCTGACCGGCGGGGCACCCCCTCGTCAGTCCAGGTAGCCCCTGAGCTGGTCGGCGTAGGCGTGGTCGCGGAGTTTGTTGAGGGTCTTGGACTCGATCTGGCGGATGCGTTCGCGCGTCACGCCGAAGATGCGTCCTATCTCCTCCAGGGTGCGGGGCCTGCCGTCGTCGAGGCCGTAGCGGAGCTGGACGACCTTCCGTTCGCGTTCGCCGAGGGTGGAGAGGACGTCCTCCAGGTGGCGGCGGAGCAGCAGGAAGGCGGCGGACTCGACGGGTGAGGCGGCGTCGCCGTCCTCGATGAGGTCGCCGAGGGCGACGTCCTCCTCCTCGCCGACGGGCGCGTGCAGCGAGACGGGTTCCTGGGCGAGGCGCAGGACCTCGCCGACCCGTTCGGGGGCGAGGTCCAGCTGGGCGGCGACCTCTTCCGCGGTGGGTTCGTAGCCGCGTTCCTGGAGCATGCGGCGCTGGACGCGGATGACCCGGTTGATGAGTTCGACGACGTGCACGGGGACGCGGATGGTCCGGGCCTGGTCGGCGAGGGCCCGGGACATGGCCTGGCGGATCCACCAGGTGGCGTACGTGGAGAACTTGTAGCCGCGCGCGTAGTCGAACTTCTCGACGGCCCTGATGAGTCCGAGGTTTCCCTCCTGGACGAGGTCGAGCATGGTGAGGCCCCGGCCCACGTACCGTTTGGCGACGGAGACGACGAGGCGGAGGTTGGCCTCGATGAGCTTGCGCTTGGCGATCCGGCCGAGGACGACGAGCCGGTCCAGGTCGTTCGCCAGCCGGTCGTCCAGGTCGGTGGTGCCGGTGAGTTTCTCCTCGGCGAAGAGCCCGGCCTCGACGCGTCGGGCGAGGTCGACCTCCTCTTCGGCGGTGAGCAGGGGGATGCGGCCGATCTCGCGCAGGTACTGGCGGAACAGGTCGGAGGAGGGGCCGTTGCCGCCGAGGTCGCCGGTGCGGCGGCGCTGGACGGGTATCTCCGGGAGTTCGGCCGGCTCGTCCGGTTCGGTGGTGGTCTGGATCTCGGTCTGCACGGCGGGCGACCTCCAGGAGGGGCGGAACGACTCCGTCACCCAGTGTGGGGTACGACACATCGCCGCCACGAGGGGCGTGCGGTGACTTTTTGAGTCCGGACCGTGACCGACGGTCAGAGTGCGGCGGCGCCGTTGTTCCGGAGGGACTGGCCGTACTGGGTGAGGACCCACAGCTCGTTCTGCACGGCGGCGAGCCGCTCGGGGTCGCCGTTCGCGCCGAGCCGGGCCAGGGTGCCCTGGACGTCGCGGATGCGACGGTCGACGGCGCGGAGGCGGACGGTGACGAGCTGGTCGCCGGCGTAGGCCTCGTCGACGGTCTTGGCGAAGATCGTCTCGACGGCGAGTTCGGTGACGAGGGCCCGGACCGAGTCGTTGGGGGCGGCCTCGCGGACGGCGTCGAGGTAGTCGGAGGGGGCGCCGGTGGCGCCGCCCGCGTCCTGGACGCACTGGCGGACGGCCGCGTAGGGCGGGGCGGTGAACTCGTCGGCCCCGTAGGCGTCGAAGGCCGGGGAGACCAGTTCGGGCCGCTGGAGGGCGAGCTTGAGGAGTTCCCGCTCGGTGCGGTGGGCGGGGCTGCGCAGGTTGAGCGCGGGGCCGGAGGGGGCGGCGGCCGGAGCGGGGGTGTCGTACGTCCGCTGGGACTGCTGCTGCCGGCCGGGGCCGCGCTCGCCGCCCTGCCGCTGCCAGCGGGCGATCTGGGCGACGCGCCGGACCACGAACTGGGTGTCGAGGATGCCGAGCATGCCGGCGAGCTGGACGGCGACCTCGTGCTGGGAGGCGATGTTCTTGATCTTGGCGACGATCGGCGCGGCCTCGTCGAGCGCGGCGGCGCGGCCCGCCGGGGTCTCCAGGTCGTAGCGGCGCACGATCTGGCGGAGGGCGAACTCGAAGAGCGGGGTGCGGGGCTGCACGAGTTCGGCGACGGCCTCGTCGCCCTTGGCGAGGCGGAGCTCGCAGGGGTCCATGCCGTCGGGGGCGATGGCGATGTAGGTCTCGGCGGCGAACTTCTGGTCGTCCTCGAAGGCGCGCAGGGCGGCCTTCTGACCGGCGGCGTCGCCGTCGAAGGTGAAGATGACGCGGGCCGAGCCGTTGTCCATGAGGAGCCGGCGGAGGATCTTGATGTGGTCGCCGCCGAAGGCGGTGCCGCAGGTGGCGATGGCGGTGGTGACGCCGGCGAGGTGGCAGGCCATGACGTCGGTGTAGCCCTCGACGACGACGGCCCGGCTGACCTTGGCGATGTCCTTCTTGGCCAGGTCGATGCCGTAGAGCACCTGGGACTTCTTGTAGACCGGCGTCTCGGGCGTGTTGAGGTACTTGGGGCCGTTGTCGTCGTCGCGGAGCTTGCGCGCGCCGAAGCCGACGATCTCGCCGCCGACGTCCTTGATCGGCCACATGAGGCGGCCGCGGAAGCGGTCGATCGGGCCGCGGCGGCCGTCCTGGGATAGTCCGGAGAGGATCAGTTCCTTGTCGGAGAAGCCCTTGCCGCGCAGGAAGCGGGTGAGGTGGTCCCAGCCGGCCGGGGAGTAGCCGACGCCGAAGTGGGCGGCGGCGGCCTGGTCGAAGCCGCGCTCGGCGAGGAACTTCCGGCCGATCTCGGCCTCGGCGGAGTCGAGTTGGCCGGCGTAGTACTCGGCGGCGATCTTGTGGGCCTCGATCAGGCGGATGCGTTCCCCGCGCTGGTGGCCGGGGTTGTAGCCGCCTTCCTCGTACCGCAGGGTGATGCCCGCCTTCGCGGCGAGGCGCTCGACCGTCTCCGAGAAGGAGAGGTGGTCGATCTTCATCACGAAGGCGATGGTGTCGCCGCCCTCCTGGCAGCCGAAGCAGTGGAAGAGTCCCTTGCTGGGGCTGACCTGGAAGGAGGGCGACTTCTCGTCGTGGAAGGGGCAGAGGCCCTTGAGGTTTCCGCCGCCCGCGTTGCGCAGCTGGAGGTACTCGGACACGACGGCGTCGATCGGGACCGCGTCCCGTACCGCCTTCACGTCGTCATCGTTGATCCTGCCTGCCACGCATGAAGTCTACGGGTGTCCCACCCCATTCAGATCAGGCTCTCCAGGGGTACGGAGGGGTCGGCGAGAGCCTCCGGGTCCACGGCCGTACGGGCCCGGATGAGGTCCTGGATCGGGCCTGTGACGTCCCACACATTCACGTTCATGCCGGCGAGCACCCGGCCCTCCTTGAGCCAGAAGGCGATGAACTCGCGCTTGCCGGTGTCGCCCCGGACGACGACCTGGTCGTACGTCCCCGGGGGCGCCCAGCCGGAGTACTCCATGCCCAGGTCGTACTGGTCGGAGAAGAAGTAGGGCACCCGGTCGTACGAGACGTGCTGCCCGAGCATGGCGCGGGCGGCGGCCGGGCCGCCGTTGAGGGCGTTGGCCCAATGCTCGACGCGGAGCCGGGTGTGCAGGAGCGGGTGGTGGGCGGCGGCGACGTCCCCGGCGGCGTAGACGTCGGGGTCGGAGGTGCGCAGGGACTCGTCGACGGCGATGCCGCCGCCGTCGGCCCGGTCGACGAGCGCGAGCCCGGAGTTCTCGGCGAGGACGGTACGGGGGGCGGCGCCGATCGCGGCGAGGACGGCGTGCGCCGGGTGCTCCTCGCCGTCGTCGGTGCGGACGGCGAGGACCATGCCGTCCTGGCCGACGATCTCGGTGAGCCGGGCGCCGAAGTGGAAGCGGACGCCGTGGTCGCTGTGCAGGTCGGCGAAGAGCTGGCCGAGCTCGGGGCCGAGGACCCGGTGCAGCGGGGTGGGGTCGGCCTCGACGACGGTGACCTCGGCGCCGTAGCCGCGGGCGGCCGCGGCGACCTCCAGGCCGATCCAGCCGCCGCCGGCGATCACCAGGTGGCCGTTGTCCCGGCCGAGGCCGGCGAGGACCTGGCGGAGCCGGTCGGCGTGGGCGAGACGGCGCAGGTGGTGGACGCCGGCGAGCTCGGTGCCGGGGACGTCGAGGCGGCGCGGCTCGGCGCCGGTGGCGAGGAGCAGCTTGTCGTAGCGGATGACGGTGCCGTCGCCGAGGCGGACGGTGCGGGCCTCGCGGTCGATCGCGGTGACGGACTGCCCGAGGTGGAGCTCGACGTCGTTCGCCGCGTACCAGGCGGCCTCGTGGACGAAGACGCTGTCGCGTTCCTTGGCACCGGTCAGGTAGCCCTTGGAGAGTGGTGGGCGCTCGTACGGGTGGTCGCGTTCGTCGCCGATGAGGATCACCCGGCCGTTGTACCCCTCGGCACGCAGGGTCTCCGCCGCTTTGGCCCCTGCCAGGCCCCCGCCGACGATGACAAAGGTCTGATCTGCGTCGACCACGTCGTTTCCTCCTCGTTGCGACCGGTTCCAACCTACGCCCCCGGGCGTTCGTCCCGTCGTACCGCTCCGGGCCGTGCCTGCGAGGGTCCCGTACGGAGGGAGGCGACGGAAGAGGGCCGTACCGGCCTGGGGCGTCTTGCCGATCGGGCCGGACACCCCCTAGCGCGGGACGCGGAGGCGGGCGTGCAGGGCGCGGGCGGAGGCGTCGGTGAGGTTGGCGATCTGGTCGACGATGACGCGCTTGCGGGCCCGGTCGTCGCGGGCCGTGTCGAACGCGGCCCGGAACTGCGGTTCGAGTCCGTCGGGGGCGCGGGCGACGAGGGCCTCGGCGAGTTCGGCGACGACGATCCGCTGGTCGGCGCGGAGCGCCTCCTGTTCGGCGCGCTGCATCACGTACCGGTCGGCGACGGCCTTGAGGACCGCGCACTCGTTGCGGGTGGCGCGGGGGACGACGAGCTCGGCGGCGTACCGGGTGAGGCGTCCGGAGCCGTAGGTCCCGCGGGTGGCACCCTCGGCCGCGAGGCAGAAGCGGCCGATGAGCTGGCTGGTGGCGTCCTTGAGGCGGGCCTGCGCGACGGCCGAGCCGTCGTAGCCGTGCGGCCACCACTCCTGGTCGACGAGCCGGTCGAGGGCCTCGGCGAGCTCCTGCGGGTCGGTGTCCTCCGGTACGTAGCGGCCGATGGCGACGGCGAAGACGTCGGCGCGCTCGGGCTCGGCGTACAGCATGTTGGGGTCGATGTGCCCGGCGTGCAGTCCGTCCTCGAAGTCGTGGACCGAGTAGGCCACGTCGTCGGACCAGTCCATGACCTGCGCCTCGAAGCACTTGCGGTCGGCGGGGGCGCCCTGCCGGATCCACTCGAAGACGGGCAGGTCGTCCTCGTACACGCCGAACTTGGGCGAGCCGGGGTCCTCGGGGTGACCGCCGCGCGCCCACGGGTACTTGGTGGCGGCGTCGAGGGCGGCGCGGGTGAGGTTGAGCCCGACGCTGACGGGCTCCCCCTCGGCGTCCTTGACGAAGCGCTTGGGCTCGATGCGGGTGAGGAGCCGGAGCGACTGGGCGTTCCCCTCGAAGCCGCCGCAGTCCTTGGCGACGTCGTTGAGCGCCTGCTCGCCGTTGTGCCCGAAGGGCGGGTGGCCCATGTCGTGGGAGAGGCAGGCGGCCTCGACGAGGTCGGGGTCGCAGCCGAGGGCGGCGCCGAGCTCACGGCCGACCTGGGCGCACTCCAGGGAGTGGGTGAGCCGGGTGCGGGGGCTGGCGTCCCAGGCGTGGCTGCGGGTGCCGGGCGTGACGACCTGCGTCTTGCCGGCGAGCCTGCGAAGCGCCGAGGAGTGCAGCACGCGGGCGCGGTCGCGCTGGAAGGCGGTGCGCCCGGGGCGTTTGTCGGGCTCCGCGGCCCAGCGTGCGGTCGCGGCGGAGTCGTATCCGGGGGTGTCGGTGATGTCTGCGCTGTCCTTGGTGTCCTCGATGCCTTCCATGTCTCGAAGGTAACCGGAGGGACCGACAGAAGAGCTCAGACGGCGGCGAGTTCCCTCGCCGGAAGGGGGGTGCGGGCGCGGTCGTAGCGGTGCAGGACGAGGCGGGCGAGGGCCGGGTGGTCGCCGAGCGGGGCGGAGGCGAGCCAGGGGGCGTGGGCGGCGGTGCGGGTCGCGAAGAGGCCGGGGGCGGTGAAGCAGGAGGCGACGGCGACCCGGTGCCGGCCCCGGGCGGCGAGCGCGCGGAGGGCTTCGGGGACGGTGGGCGCGGCGGCGGAGGCGTACGCGGGGACGACGGGGACGCCGCCGAGGCGTTCGCCGAGCAGGGCGGCGATGCGGCGGGTCTCGGCGGTGGACCGGGGGTCGCGGGAGCCGGCGGAGGCGAGGACGACGCCGTCGCCCCGGCCGGGCGTCCAGCCGGCCTCGGCGAGGCGGTCGGCGAGGGCCTCGACGAGGAGGGGGTGGGCGCCGAGGGGTGCGGCGACGCGGGCGGGGACGGGTGCGGCGGCCGCCGCCGCGGGCAGGTCGTGGGTGACGTGGTGGCCGGGGGCGAGGAGGAGGGGGACGAGGACGGCGTCCCGGCCGTCGGCGGCCGTCCGCGCGAGGGCCTCGCCGACGAGCGGGGCGTTCAGCTCGATGTGGGCGAGGCGGACGTCGAGCCCGGGGCGCAGCTCGCGGACCCGGTCGAGGAGGCGGCTCAGGGTGGCCCGGGCGCGGGGGTCGCGGCTGCCGTGGCCGACGGCGACGAGGGTGGGGGCGTTCATGGGTGGGCGCGTCCTCGGGTGCGGGAGGTGGCTGAGCCGGGTCCCGAGCAGCTCGGTGATCCTGCCGAGCAGCCCGGCGGCGCTGTCGAACGTGCTGTCCGGGTCCGTCATGGACCGATCCTGGACGGAGCACGTTGCCTGCCCGTTGCGCGGGGGTCACGACTGGTTGCCGTGACCTCACGGATTCCGTGCGCGCGGTGTCAGGCGCCCAGCCAGACCCGCAGGGGGCCGATCGCCGCGAAGCCGGCGGCGAGCGCGGGGGGCAGGTCGTCGCCGGACTCGTAGCCGACGGCCGGGCGGTCCGCCGGGGCGGCGGCGAGGACGCCCGACCACGTGACGGACGGGTCCGTGTCCCCCGTGGCGAAGAGGTTCGAGACGCCCGTGACGCGGGCGCTCGCGCTGAGGACGCCGCCGCCGAGGATCCGGCCGTCGTCCGCGTACCCCGCGACGATCGTCGTCGCGGGGTCGGCGAGGAGCTCCGGGCGGAAGAGCGCCGCGTCCTCGGCGTCGTCGCCGCTCCAGGCCAGGGCCCAGGCGGCGAGCTCCTCCGGGGTGCGGACGGGGCGCCAGTCGCCGGTGGCGGCGGGGGCCGGGGCGCCGGCGGGGCGGGCGATCCACTGCGCCTCGAAGAGGAGCCGGAAGCCCTCGGCGGCCAGGTCCACGCGCGCGTAGCTGTCCTTGACGGAGGCGGCGGGGACGGAGCGGTCGATGCCTTCCAGGACGTCCTTCGCCTCCGCGTCCTCCGTCAGCGTCACCGCGTCCGGGTAGTAGAGCGGGGTGCGGGCGGCGCTGGTCCAGGCGCGCGGGCCGAAGGTGCCGGTGAGGCCGTGGGCGCGGCACATGGCCTGGCACCAGTCGGCGTTGTTGCGGACCGCGTCCCCGAGGACGTCATCGATGATCATGGTTCGGATCGTAGGCGGGCGTCGCCCCTCCCCTCCCCCCTTTTTTTCCTTCCGAATCACGGAATATCTTTTCCACCATGAGAATGTCCCCGCCCGCGCTCCCCCGGCGCGCCGCAGCCGAGTTCATCGGCACCGCCGCCCTCGTCGCCGTCGTCGTCGGCTCCGGCATCCGCGCCGACTCCCTCAGCCAGGACATCGGCGTCCGGCTGATCGCCAACGCCGCCGCCTCCGCCCTCGGCCTCGGGCTGCTCATCGTCCTCATCGGCCCGCTCTCCGGCGCCCACTTCAACCCCGTCGTGACGCTCTCCGAGTGGTGGTCCCGCCGGCAGGAGGGCAGGGGGCGCGACGTGCTGGTCTACATCGCCGCCCAGATCGCCGGGGCCGTGACCGGCGCCCTGCTCGCCGAGGCCATGTTCGGGCGGGCGCCCGGCTCCTGGGCCACCGAGCCGCGCACGGCGCCGCACCTGCTGCTCGGGGAGGCCGTCGCCACGGCCGGGCTCGTGCTCGTCGTGCGCGGCCTGCGGCACATCGGGCGGCCCGGCCTCGCCCCGGTCGCCGTCGCGGGGTACATCGGCGCGGCGATCTGGTTCACCTCCTCCGGGTCCTTCGCCAATCCGGCGGCCACCCTCGGCCGCTCCTTCTCCGACTCCTTCACAGGCATCGCCCCCGCGTCCGTGCCCGCCTTCGCCGCCGCGCAACTGCTCGGCATGCTGCTCGGGATGGGCCTCGCCGGTGTGTTGTACGGAACAGACCGGGCGTCCGGCGAACCGAACGCCTCCGGCGCGCGTCGGACGGGGTGACAGAACGCCGCCGAACCAGGGAGGTTCCCGCATGCCGGCACGGCTCACGCGGCTGGTCCCCCGCACCACCCGGGCCCGCCGCCGCACCGTCCAGGCCGTGATGCTGGGCGCCGTCCTCGCGCTCGCCCCCGCGACCTGGATGCAGACCGCCTCCGCCGGGAAGCTCCGCACCACCGCCGACGTGCCCGCCCGGGACGTCGCCGTCGTCTTCGGCGCCGGCCTGTGGAAGGGCCGCCCCACCCCGTACCTCGCGCACCGCCTCGACACCGCCGCCGAGCTGTACCGCACCGGCAAGGTCCGGGTCCTGCTCGTCACCGGCGACAACAGCCGCACCTCGTACGACGAACCGAGCGCCATGCGCGCGTACCTCACCGCCCGCGGAGTGCCGGACAACCGGATCGTCAGCGACTACGCGGGCTTCGACACCTGGGACTCCTGCGTCCGCGCCCGGAAGGTCTTCGGCGTCGACCGGGCCGTCCTCGTCACCCAGGACTTCCACATCAAGCGGGCCGTCGCGCTGTGCGACCGCGCCGGCGTGGACGCGTACGGCGTCGGGGTCCCCGAGCCCCACGACCGCACCTGGTACTACGGCACCACGCGGGAGCTCTTCGCCGCCGGCAAGGCCGCCCTCGACGCCGGTCTGCGCCCCGACCCGCACTTCCTGGGCCCGGCGGAGAAGGGCGTCGCCGAGGCGCTGGCCGCACAGCCGTCGGCCTCACCCGGCCCCGCCCGCCCGGCGGAGGGCATGGCACCGCGCCCGTAATACGCCGCGCCGCCCCGCGTAACACGCCGGACGCACGCTGGCCGCATGTCCGACGCCTCCGCGGTCCCCACCCACTGCCCCTACTGCGCCCTGCAGTGCGGCATGTCGCTGCGCCCCACCGGCGACCCGGAACTGCCCGCCGAGGTGGTCGAGCGGACCGCCTTCCCCGTCAACCGGGGCGCCCTGTGCGGCAAGGGCCGCACCGCCCCCTCCGTACTCTCCTCCCGGGTCAGGCTCACCGAGCCCCTGGTCCGACGCCCTGGCACAGGGGCCCTGGAACCGGCCTCCTGGGAGGAGGCACTCGCCGCCGTCGCCGACGGGCTGCGCCGGACCCGCGCCGACCACGGTCCCGATGCCGTGGGGGTCTTCGGCGGCGGCGGCCTCACCAACGAGAAGGCGTACACGCTGGGCAAGTTCGCCCGGATCGTCCTCGCCACCTCGCAGATCGACTACAACGGCCGCTTCTGCATGTCCTCGGCCGCCGCCGCGCACCAGCGGGCCTTCGGACTCGACCGGGGGCTCCCCTTCCCCCTGGAGGACATCCCGAGGACGGGCTGCGTGATCCTCGTCGGCTCCAACCTCGCCGAGACCATGCCGCCCGCCCTGCGCTACCTCACCGAGCTGAAGGAGAACGGCGGCCGGCTGATCGTCGTCGACCCGCGCCGCACCCGCACCGCCGAGCAGGCCGACCTGCACCTCGCCCCGCGCCCCGGCACCGACCTCGCGCTCGCCCTCGGCATGCTCCACCTCGTGGTCGCCGAGGGGCGGGTCGACGAGGAGTTCGTCCGGGACCGCACCGACGGCTGGGAGGGCGCCCGCGCCGGGGCCATGGCGCACTGGCCCGAGCAGGTCGAGCGGATCACCGGTGTCCCCGTACCGCAGCTCCGCGAGGCCGTCGCGATGTTCTGCGAGGCCGGGACCGGCATGGTGCTGACCGCGCGCGGCCCCGAGCAGCAGTCCAAGGGCACCGACACCGTCGGCGCCTGGATCAACCTCTGCCTCGCCACCGGGAAGGCGGGCCGGCCGCTGAGCGGCTACGGCTGCCTCACCGGCCAGGGCAACGGCCAGGGCGGCCGCGAGCACGGACAGAAGGCCGACCAGCTCCCCGGCTACCGCAAGCTCGACGACCCGGCCGCCCGCGCGCACGTGGCCGGGGTGTGGGGCGTCGCGCCGGAGTCGCTGCCGGGGCCCGGGCGGAGCGCGTACGAGCTCCTCGACGCGCTCGGCGGCGAGGTGAGGGCGCTGCTCCTCATGGGCTCCAACCCGGTGGTCTCCGCGCCGCGCGCCGCGCACGTGGAGGGGCGGCTGCGGTCGCTCGACTTCCTCGCCGTCGCGGACGTCGTGCTCTCCGAGACCGCCGCGCTCGCCGACGTCGTCCTGCCCGTGACCCAGTGGGCCGAGGAGACGGGGACGATGACCAGTCTGGAGGGACGGGTGCTGCTGCGCCGCCGCGCCCTCACTCCCCCGGCGGGTGTGCGCAGCGACCTGGAGGTGCTGCACGCGCTCGCCGGGCTGCTCGGCCGGGAGAAGGGCTTCCCGACCGATCCGGAGGAGGTCTTCGAGGAGCTGCGCCGCGCCTCGGCGGGCGGGCCCGCCGACTACGCGGGCATCGGCTACCGGCGGATCGAGGAGGAGCAGGGCGTCTTCTGGCCGTGCCCGGACGAGGACCACCCGGGGACGCCGCGCCTCTTCCTGGACCGGTTCGCGACGGAGGACGGGCGGGCCCGGTTCGTGCCGGTGGTGCACCGGGCGGCGGCCGAGGAGACGGACGCCGACTACCCGGTCGTCCTGACCACCGGCCGGGTCGTGTCCCAGTACCAGTCGGGGGCGCAGACCCGGCGGGTCGCCGAGCTGAACGCCGCCGCGCCGGGGCCGTTCGTGGAGCTGCACCCCCGGCTCGCCGAGCGGCTGGGGGTCGCCGAGGGCGAGGAGCTCGCGGTGGTCTCGCGGCGCGGGCGGGCCGTCGCCCCGGCCCGGATCACCGCGTCGATCCGCCCGGACACGGTCTTCATGCCGTTCCACTGGTACGGGGAGGGGCGGGCGAACACGCTGGTGAACCCGGCGCTGGACCCGGTCTCGCGGATGCCCGAGTTCAAGGTGTGCGCGGTGCGTCTGGAGCCGGTGCCGGACTCCGCTCGAACCAGTCCCCGCTCTCGATGACCGGGCCGAGGGGCGCGTCCGGCGCCGCCAGGAACACCCAGGCGGAGACCCGGGCCCCGTCCCGTACCCGGACGACGTCCTTCGCCACCCGCTCGTACCCGACGGGCAGCTCCAGGCGGTCGAGCAGGCCGAACAGCTCGCCGTAGTCGCCGGCCGAGGGGGTCAGCAGGGTGCCGACGACCCGGCCCTCGTCCGCGGGGACGACGTACGGATAGCCGGGCCCGTCGTGCAGGACCGCGCCGTGCAGCACGGCGTCCGCCTCGGTGCCGATCCGGCCGGCGAGGAACCGGTCGTGGTTGTACGCGCCGGGGCGCAGCGTCCCGTACACGAAGAACGGCAGCTCGTCGCTCGCGGGGCTCACGGTCACCGCGGCCGCCTCGGTCTCGTGCTCGACCCAGCGGGCGTACCCCTCGCTGACGCGGGTCACGCGGGTGGCGAGGATCTCGGGCGTCTCGTAGTCGTGGGCGGCGAGGAGGTGGGCCTCCAGGGCCTGGTAGCGGGCCTCGGTGGTCTTGAACACCACCTCCCACTCCTCGGTGGTCTCGATCGCGCCCCGCCAGTGGTAGACGGAGGTGACGGGGCCCGTGATCTGCGCGCAGGCGACGAGCCGGGCCTCGACGGCGCCGCGCGCCAGGGCGTCTGCCTTGGCGCGCGCGTCGGTGGTGGTGCGGACGGTGACGATCACGTCTCCACCGTACGGGCGAACTGGGCCGCGTGCAGCCGGGCGTAGGCGCCCCCGGCGGCGAGGAGTTCCTCGTGGGTGCCCTGTTCGGCGATCGCGCCGCTCTCCATCACCAGGATCGTGTCGGCGTCCCGGATCGTGGAGAGCCGGTGGGCGACGACGAAGCTGGTGCGGCCGGCGCGCAGGGAGGTCATGGCCTGCTGGACGAGGCGTTCGGTGCGGGTGTCGACGGAGCTGGTGGCCTCGTCGAGGACGAGGATCACCGGGTCGGAGAGGAACGCGCGGGCGAGGGTGACCAGCTGCTTCTCGCCGGCGCTGAGGCCGCCGCCGTCCTCGTCGAGGTCGGTGTCGTACCCGTCGGGCAGGGTGCGGACGAACCGGTCGGCGTGGGCGGCGCGGGCGGCGCGGGCGGCGGCGACGATCCGCTCGCGGGAGACCTGGCCGGGGACTCCGTAGGCGATGTTGTCGGCGATGGCGCCGCCGAAGAGCCAGGTGTCCTGGAGGACCATGCCGGTGGCGGAGCGCAGTTCCTCGCGGGTCATCGCTGCCGTGTCGGTGCCGTCGAGGGTGATCCGGCCTCCGGTGACCTCGTGGAACCGCATGAGGAGGTTGACCAGGGTCGTCTTGCCGGCGCCGGGCGAGGGAGGCGAGGGTCTGGACGAGCTGGAGGGCGACGAGGAGGACGAGGAGGGACCGGTGGGGCCGGAGGCGGGGTGCGAGCAGTCGGAACAGCATGCCGAGGATCGTGGTACCTCAAGTTTACTTGAGGTCAAGTGCCGCCCCGGCGCCGTACGGTGAGGGCATGACGACTCCTCCCCCGCACGTCGAGATCGACGGCACCCCGGCGGCCGATCCGGAGCTCCTCGCCGCCCTCCTGACCGGCTTCGGCCACTTCACGGCGATGCAGGTACGGGACGGGCGGGCGAAGGGCCTCGCCCTCCACCTCGACCGCCTCGACCGCTCCACCCGCGAGCTGTTCGGCCGGGAGCTGGACGGCAAGCGGGTGCGCGAGCTCATCACGGGGGCCCTCGCGAACGCCGGGCGGCGGGACGCCTCGGTCCGGGTGTACGTGTACCCGGGCGTCCGCACCGTGGTGACCGTCGCCGCCCCGGCCCCCGACGGCCCCGGCGCGCCGCAGCGCCTGACGGCCGTCGACTACTGGCGGCCCGCGCCGCACATCAAGCACCTGGGCGGATTCGGCCAGGCCTACCACGGCGAGGCGGCCCGCCGGGCCGGCTTCGACGACGCCCTGCTGACCTCCCCGTACGGCGAGATCGCCGAGGGCGCCGTCACCAACATCGCCTTCTGGGACGGAACTTCGGTGGTCTGGCCTTCGGCGCCCTGCCTCGCCGGCATCACCATGGCCCTTCTGGAGCCGCGCCTGGAGTCGGTCCGGCGTCCGGTCACGCTGGCCGATCTCCGGGGCTACCGGGCCGCGTTCGTGACCAACTCCCGGACGATCGCGCCCGTGACGGCGATCGACGAGGTGACGTTCGCGGTGGACGAGGAGCTGATGGGGCGGGTGTTCGCGGCGTACGGGGCGGTGGAGGGCGACGAGATCCGGCCATAGGGGCCCCTGGCGGGCCGCTACGGCCCGTTCCGGCCATCTTCCCGGTGGCGGCACATTCGGGGGGTAACAGCGTTACCTCACAGATACGTTGTCACCCATGAGCTCGCTCTACCAGGAAGCCCAGCGCAACGGCCAGAACGCCGTGCGCACCACGATCCTCGACCGCGCCATCGCCCTGCTCGTGGCCGAGGGACCCGCCGCGCTCACCATGCGGCGGATCGCCACCGACATCGGCGCCTCGACCAAGGTCCTCTACACGATGTTCGGCGGGAAGGAGGGACTGCTCGACGCCCTGTACCGGGAGGGCTTCGCCCGGCTGCGGCGCGCCCAGGAGCGCGTCCCCCGCGGCGACGACCCGCTCGCCCACCTCACGGCACTCGGCGCGGCCTACCGGAACCACGCGCTGGCCGAACCGGCCTACTACCGGGTGATGTTCGAGCAGCCCGTGCCCGGTTTCCGGCCGGGCCCGGAGGCGCTCGCCGTCGCCGGCACCGCCTTCGAGGCCTCCACCGCGGCCGTCGCCGCCTGCATGGCCGCCGGGGCCCTCCGGCCGGGCGACCCCCGGGAACTCGCCAAGATCCTCTGGGCCGCGTCGCACGGCGCCGTGAGCCTGGAGATCGCCGGGCACTTCGCCCCGGAGGAGGCGGGGCCGCGCTACGACGCCCTGATGGCGGCGGTGGGCCGCGCGTACGGCGCACCGGCCGAACTCCCGCAGGAGGCCTCCCGATGACGACCACCCGCCGCAACCGCTACCTGTCCGGCCGCTTCGCCCCCGTCACCGAGGAGGTCACCGCCCACGACCTGCCCGTCACCGGGCGGATCCCCGCCCACCTCGACGGCCGGTACGTACGGAACGGCCCCAACCCGCTCGGCGTCGAGGACCCGGCCGCGCACCTCTGGACGCTCGGCGCGGGCATGGTCCACGGCGTACGGATCCGCGACGGGCGCGCCGAGTGGTACCGCAACCGCTGGGTGCGCTCCGGCTCCGTCGCCGACCGGCTCGGCGAGCCGCGCCGCGGCACCCCGGTCGACGAGCGCCTCGACATCTCCCCGAACGTGCAGGTCGCGGGGTTCGCCGGCCGGACCTTCGCGCTCATCGAGGGCGGCATCCGCCCGTACGAACTCGACTACGAGCTGAACACCCTGGGCCCCTGCGACCTGGGGGCGACCCCGGAGGGGTACAGCGCCAACGCCCACTCCCTCTTCGACCCGCACACCGGCGAACTGCACTCGCTGGCCTTCCGGTACGGCTCCGACGACGTCCAGCACATCGTCATGGACGCCGGCGGCACCGTGCGGCGGGTGAGGACGATCCGGGTGCCCGGCAACCCGTACATGCACGACTTCGCGCTGACCGAGCACCATGTGCTGCTCTTCGACTCGCCCGTGGTGTTCAGCCCCGCCCACCTGGCGACGGGCGTGCCGTTCGCCTGGGACCCGGAGCGCGGGGCGCGGGTGGGCGTCCTGCCGCGCGAGGGCGGCGGGGCGGTGCGCTGGTTCGGCCTCGCGCCCGGCCTGGTGGGGCACACCCTCAACGCGTACGAGACGGGCGACGGCCGGATCGTCGTCGACGTGGTCCGGCACGGCGAGGGCTTCGACATCCGTGACGTCGGCGCGAGCCGGCCGACCCTGGACCGCTGGACACTCGACCTCGCCCGGGGGACGGCGCGGGAGGACCGGCTCGACGACCGGGTGCAGGAGTTCCCGCGCGTGGACTCGCGCCGGACGGGCCGCCCCCACCGGTACGGGTACACGGCTGCCGTCGAGCTGTACGCCGCCCCGGCGGGCCCGGACGACGACCGCCCCGAGGAGGGCTTCGGCAACGCCCTGCTCAAGCACGACCTGGAGCGGGGGACGACCGAGGCGCACGAGTTCGGGCGGGACGGGACCGTCGGGGAGGGCGTGTTCGTGCCCGCCGAGTCGGCCGTGGCCGAGGACGACGGCTATGTGATGGCGTACGTCTTCGCCCCGGAGCGGGCCGCGACCGATCTGGTGATCCTGTCGGCCCGCGACTTCACCGGCGAGCCCCTCGCCCGCGTCCACCTGCCCGTACGGGTCCCCCTGGGCCTGCACGGCAACTGGGTCCCGGGGGCGGAGCCGTCGGTCTGAGGCCCGGACCGCGGCGGCGGTCACCCGTTCGGCACGGGCCGTCAGCTGACGACCAGTAAACCGCTCTGACCTGCGAAAACGTCCGGAATCCAGTCGACACACCGTATCGGACGGCGCAATCCTGATGCCCCATCAGCAGGCGGGGCGGGCGGCGCGGCTCTTATCTCGGTCTTAGAAGGTCCGGCTCCGGGACGTCCCTCCCGGGAGGACCAGCCGGTATGACCGCTCGCGCGCCCCGGAGGACCCCATGCGCACCACTGCCCGCCTGTTCACCGGTACCGCACTGGCGGTCGTCGCGATCGGCGCGTTCGGCGCCCCCTCCGCCCACGCGAGCGGCGACGGCAACGAGTGGAACAGCGAGAGCCACGAGTCGAGCGGGAGCCGCGGATCCCTGGAGATCTTCCCGTCGTCCGTGTCCCCGGGCGAGACCGTCACCGTGAACACGGAAGCCTGCGGCAAGCACGGGCACGGCGTCGGGGACGCGAACTCGCTCGGCGCGGGCGAGTTCCAGCTGAGCCCGAGCACGCACAAGGAGGTCGTGGTCGGACAGTTCAGGGTGCCGGAGCACGCGAAGGCCGGTTCCTACTGGATCAGCGTGGCCTGCGACAACGGCAAGACGGCCCGGGGCGACCTGACCGTCAAGCACCGGAGTCCGAGCGGTCACGTCCAGACCGGTGTCGGGGGCAGCGTCGGCCCCGACACCGCCCAGATCACGGCGGGCGCGGCGGTGCTGGCCGCGTCTGCCGTCGGCGGTGTCTGGCTCATGCGGCGCCGGGCGAGCGGCGCGCGGAGCCACTGAGACCACCGCCTGTCCTGCCCCCGCCGCGCGCCCGAACACGGCCCGGCGGGGGCAGGGCCACATCCGTGGAACGACCGGGGCGACCGAGGGAGACCGGGTGAGCAACAGGAGCAAGGGCTGGGGCATAGCCGCGGCCGCCTGCGTCGGACTCTGGCTCGTCCAGAACGGCTCGGAGAACGTCACCCCGCCCGTGCCGTCGGCCGCGCAGGCCTTCGCCGCCGGGCCGAGCGTGCACACCGACGCCGCCGCCGACCCGCTGCCGCCCTCGGTGCCGGTCCGGCTGCGGATCCCCGAGACGGACGTGGACGCCCCCGTGATGCGGCTCGGCCTCGCGGCGAACGGGGCGCTCGACGTGCCGCCGGCCGCCGACCGGAACATGGCCGGCTGGTACGGGGACGGCACCACGCCCGGCGCGAAGGGCACCGCGATCGTCGCGGGCCACGTCGACAACGCCGACGGGCCGGCCGTCTTCTACACCCTGGGCGCCCTGAAGAAGGGCCACCGGATCGAGGTGGACCGGGCGGACGGACGGACCGCCGTCTTCACGGTCGACGCGATCGAGGTGTACGACAACAAGGACTTCCCGGACCGCAAGGTGTACGCGGAGGCCGGCCGGGCCGAGATCCGGGTGATCACCTGCGGGGGCGGCTTCTCGAAGAAGAACGGCTACCAGGGCAACGTGGTCGCCTTCGGCCACCTCATCGGGGTGAGGTAGCGCGTCAGGCCCACTGGTCGAAGGCCAGCTTCGCGACCAGCGACAGCACCACGACGAGCAGCACCCCGCGGACGAACTCGGCGCCCCTGCTCAGCGCCATCCGGGCCCCGACCGTCCCGCCGACCAGGTTGAAGACGGCCATGACGGCCGCGAGCTGCCAGTACACGGTGCCCTGGTACGCGAACATGGCGAGCGCGCCCGCGTTGGTGCAGACGTTGACGATCTTCGCGGTGGCGGAGGCGGTCACCAGATCCAGGTGGAGCACGGCGGTCAGGGCGAGGACCAGGAAGGTCCCCGTACCGGGCCCGAACAGGCCGTCGTAGAAGCCGATGCCACCGCCGACGAGCACGATCGCGGTCACGATCCGCGCCCGGGTCAGCGGCGCCCGGTCCTCCCCCTCGGCCTTCGCGCCGAAGGAGGGCCGCAGCATCACGAAGGCCGCGACCGCGAGCAGCACCACCATGATCACCGGACGCAGCACCTCACTGCTGATCCCGGCCGCGAAGAAGGCACCCGCCATGGACCCGGCGAGCGCCGCGAACCCGATGCGCACCGCCGTCCACACCCGCACGGGCGCCTTGCGGACGTAGGTGATCGCGGCCCCGGTGGTGCCCACGATGGAGACGGCCTTGTTCGTACCGAGGATGTGCGCGGCCGGCACGTGCGGCAGCCCGAGCAGCAGCGCGGGCAGCTGGAGCAGCCCGCCACCGCCCACCACGGCGTCGATCCAGCCCGCCACGAGCGCGGCGAGGCAGAGCAGGACAAGGGTGGTCAGCGAGATGTCGGGCATGGCCGTGAGCCTAGGGACGCGATCGTTGCCCCGTCCATCAATCTCCTGATGATTGAGCCAGTTCTGAGCTTGCGGCCCCCGGTTCCCGGTCGGGGGCGGGCGGGGCCGCCGGGGTGACGACGGCCGTGAGCAGGGCCCCGGCGAGCGCCCCGGTGCCGAGGAGCGCCGCGGCGAGCCGTTTCCGGGCGGACTCCACGCTGCTGCGGGGCGCGCTGTGTCTAGGCATGGTCGAAGTCCTCGCTGTGGATGCGGGAGGCCGGGACCCCGGCCCTGAGCAGGGAGGCGGTCGCGGCGCGGGACATCGCGGGCGGTCCGCACAGATAGACGTCGTGGGTGGCGAGATCGGGCACGAGGTGGCGCAGCGCGCGGGGCGCCAGCGGGTCGAAGGCGCCGTCCGAGGGGCCGAGCAGGAAGTGCAGGGCGGCCTGCCGCTCCCGGGCGATGGTCTCCAGCTCGGCGCGCAGGACGAGCCCGGTCTCGTCCGAGGCCCGGTAGAGGAGCGTCACGTCGCCGGGCGCCCCGGGCAGGGTCTCGAAGAGGGCGCGCAGCGGGGTGATGCCGACCCCGCCGGCGAGCAGCAGGACCTTGCGGCGGGTGCGGAGGTGGGCGGTGAACGCGCCGAAGGGGCCGGCGGCGAGGACCCGGGTGCCGGGGCGGAGCCTGCGGATGCGGCGGGTGTGGTCGCCGAGCGCCTTCACGGTGATCCGCAGGGTGTCGTCCCGGACGGGCGCGGAGAGCGAGAACGGCAGGGCGGTCGCCCAGAGCCCGCGCCGCAGGAAGCGCCAGCGGAAGAACTGGCCGGGCTCGGCGCGCAGGTGGGCCACTCCCCTGCCCCGGACGAGGACGGAGACGACCCCGGGGCCCTCGTCGCGGACCTCGGCGACCCGCAGGTCGTGGCGGAGGGCGGCCCGGACGGGGACGACGAGCCGGTACCAGACGAGGAGGACGGCGACGGTGCCGTGGGCCATCGACCAGAGCCAGCGGGTGAGGAGCCCGCCCGCGAGGTCGGGGCCGGCGAGCTGGTGGACGAAGCCGAGCGCGGCGGCGAGGAGGGCGCCGAGGTGGACCGCCCGCCAGGTCTCGTGGCGGACCCGGCGGCGGACGGCCCGGGCGGAGGTGACGCCGACGGCGACGAAGAGGCCGGTGCCGGCGGTGGCGGCGGCGATCGCCCCGTAGGCGAGGAGGTCGCCGGTGGCGGTGACGAGGTCGGTACGGGTGTGCACCGCGTAGCCGCAGAGGGCGAGGAGGGCGTGGGCGCCGATCAGACCGAGGACGTACCGGCCGCCGAGGGCGTGCCAGCGGGCGAGCCGGTCGGCGCCGACGCCGTGCTCGACGGCCGGGACGCGGGCCATGAGCAGCAGCAGGACGAGGACGCCGTACCCGGCGAGGAGGCCGGTGAGGTGGGCGCCGGTCGCGAAGAACGCGTCGAGGCGGGCGGAGGGCCGGGCCTGGACGCCCCACAGGAGCGCGACGGCCCCGGCGCCGGCGGCGATCCCGTTCCGCAGCCGCTCGGGGGCGAACCGCAGGACGGGCGCGGGCGGGAGCTCGGCCGGGGGTCGCTCGGACAGCTCGACGGGCAGAGGGGAGTAGAGGGGGTGGCTGGCCTCGGTGGTCACGTCCGGCACCCTAGGGCGGCCCGTATACGGAAACGGCCTCCTTAAGGCGGCCTTGAGCCGAGACTGACCGCGCGTTAATCCGGAGGGCCTCACAGCGCGCCCCGCCCCGGACGGAGATCAGCGTTCCGTACGGGAAACAGCCGGGATGCCGACGGGTAACACCCGCCCCGCACCCTTCCGGTATGAGTACACGGATCGTGGTGGTCGGGGGCGGAACGGCGGGCGCCCGGCTCGCCCAGCGCCTGCCTGTCACCCTCCTCGGCGAGGAGACCCACGCCCCGTACAACAGGGTGCTCCTCGCCGACGTCCTCGCCGGACGGTACGCCCCCGAGGTCATCGCCCTGCCCGGGGCCCGGGAGCCGGTGCGGCTCGGGACGCGGGCGGTACGGATCGACCGGGCGGCCCGGACCGTGGAGTGCGCGGACGGCTCGCGCGTCGGCTACGACCGGCTGGTCCTGGCCACCGGCTCCAACCCGGTCCTCCCGCCGCTGCGCGGGCTGCGCGGAGCGGCCCTCCCGTCCGGCGTCCATCCCTTCCGCACCCTCGACGACTGCCTGTCGCTGCGCGCCCTCGTACGGCCCGGGGTGCGGGCCGTGGTCGTCGGCGGCGGGCTCCTCGGGGTCTCCGCCGCGCGGGCTCTCGCCGAGCGGGGCGCGGACGTGGTCCTCACCCAGCAGGGCGAGCGCCTGATGGAACGGCAGCTCGACGAGCGGGCCTCGGCGCTGCTCCGGGAGCACGTCGAGGCCCTCGGGGTCGAGGTGCACACCGAGTGCCGGGTGAGCGGTCTGCGGCAGCGGGACGGGGCGGTCACGGCGGTCGAACTCGCCGACGGCTTCGTCCTCGACGCGCGGGTCGTGGTCCTGGCGTGCGGGGTCCGTCCCCGGGTGGCCCTGGCGCGGGAGGCGGGGCTGTCCGTCGCGACGGGGATCGTGGTCGACGACGAGCTGCGGACGTCGGACCCCCTGATCCACGCGATCGGCGACTGCGCGGAGCACGCGGGCCGCGTGTACGGCCTGGCGGGCCCGGCCCTGGACCAGGCGGACGTCCTGTCGGACCGGCTGCTCGCGGAGACCTCCGCCCACCTCCGTGCGGGCGATCGTTCCGCCGGGGCGGAACGCATGCCCACGGCAGGAGGGCGACCGCCCACCGCGCGGTACACCGGTACCCGCGCCCTCACCCGGCTCACCCTCACCGGCCCCAGCCCACTGGACCTCGCCGCCTTCGGGCAGGTGACGGCCGGGCCCGGCGACGACGTCGTCGAGCTCAGTGACTCCACGCGCAGCGCCTACCGCAAGGTCGTCGTCCGCGGTGACCGGCTCGTCGGGGGCGTCCTCCTCGGCGACCTGGCCGCGGTCGGCGCGCTCGCCCGGGCCTGGGAGGGCGACGAGGCCCTGCCCGACGAGGCCCCCCTGATCCACCTGCTCACCCACGACGGAGGCCCCTCATGACCACCCCCACCATCGTCCTGGTCGGCCACGGAATGGTCGGCCAGCGGTTCCTGGAGGCGCTCGCCGACCGTGGCGTCACCGAGCGGGCCAGGATCGTGGTCCTCTGCGAGGAGCCGCGTCCGGCCTACGACCGTGTACAGCTGACCTCGTACTTCTCCGGGAAGACGCCCGACGACCTGTCGATGGTCGAGGACGGTTTCCTCACGAAGCACGGCATCGAGCTGTACGTGGGCGACCCGGCCGAGACGGTCGACCGGGAGGCGCGGACGGTCACGGCCCGCTCGGGGCGGGTCTTCGCGTACGACTCGCTCGTGCTCGCGACCGGCTCGTACCCCTTCGTGCCGCCCGTGCCCGGCAAGGACGCCCGCGGCTGTTTCGTCTACCGCACGATCGAGGACCTGCTGGCGATCGAGGAGTACGCGAAGACGGCGACGACCGGCGCGGTCGTCGGCGGCGGGCTCCTCGGCCTGGAGGCGGCGGGCGCGCTCAAGGGCCTCGGGCTCGACACGCACGTCGTGGAGTTCGCGCCGCGGCTGATGCCGGTGCAGGTCGACGAGGGCGGCGGCACGGCCCTGCTCCGTACGATCGAGCGGATGGGCCTGGCGGTCCACACCGGGACGGGCACGCAGGAGGTCGTGACGGCGGACGGCGCCGTGACGGGCATGCGGCTGTCGGACGGTTCCGAACTGGCCACGGACATGGTCGTGTTCTCGGCGGGTGTACGCCCCCGGGACCAGCTGGCCCGCGACTGCGGCCTGGACGTGGGTGAGCGCGGCGGCATCGCCGTGGACGAGCTGTGCCGGACCTCCGACCCGGCGGTCTTCGCGATCGGCGAGTGCGCGCTGGCGGTGGACGGCCGGGTGTACGGCCTGGTGGCGCCGGGCTACGAGATGGCGCAGACGGCGGCGGCGGTGATCGCCGGGGAGGAGGCCGGGGACGGCTTCACGGGCGCCGACATGTCGACGAAGCTGAAGCTCCTCGGGGTGGACGTGGCCTCGTTCGGCGACGCGCACGGGACGGCCGAGGGCTGCCTCGACGTCGTGTACTCCGACTCCCGCTCGGGCGTCTACAAGAAGCTGGTCGTCTCCGGTGACGGGGTGCTGCTCGGCGGTGTCCTGGTCGGTGACGCCGAGCAGTACGGGCTGCTGCGCCCGCTCACCGGTTCCGTGCCGCCGGTCTCGCCCGAGCAGCTGGTGCTCCCGGCGGGCGCGGGCGCCCCGGTGGCGCTCGGCCCGTCCGCGCTGCCGGACGACGCGGTGATCTGCTCCTGCCACAACGTCACGAAGCACGCGATCGGTCAGTGCACGAGCCTGCCCGAGGTGAAGAAGTGCACCAAAGCCGGTACGGGTTGCGGCAGTTGCGTGAAGGTGATCGAGAAGCTGCTGCCGGCCGCGACCGACAAGGGGCTCTGCGGCTGCTTCTCGTACACCCGGAGCGAGCTGTACGAGATCGCCCGCACCCTGCGGCTGACCTCCTTCGCCGCCCTGCTCGACTCGCACGGGCGGGAGGAGGCGCGGGGCGGTGAGGGCTGCGAGGTCTGCAAGCCGACGGTCGGCTCGATCCTGGCGAGCCTCAACAACGGCTACATCCTGGACGGCGAGCAGGCGTCCCTCCAGGACACCAACGACCACTTCCTCGCCAACATGCAGCGCAACGGCTCCTATTCGGTGGTGCCGCGCATCCCCGGCGGCGAGATCACCCCGGACAAGCTGATCGTGATCGGCGAGGTGGCCCGGGACTTCGGGCTCTACACGAAGATCACCGGCGGTCAGCGGATCGACCTCTTCGGCGCCCGGGTGGACCAGCTGCCGTCGATCTGGACGCGGCTCGTCGACGCGGGCTTCGAGTCGGGGCACGCGTACGGCAAGGCGCTGCGCACGGTGAAGTCCTGTGTCGGGCAGACCTGGTGCCGCTACGGCGTCCAGGACTCGGTGCGGATGGCGATCGGCCTCGAACTGCGCTACCGGGGCCTGCGCGCCCCGCACAAGCTGAAGTCGGCGGTCTCGGGCTGCGCCCGCGAGTGCGCGGAGGCGCAGTCGAAGGACTTCGGGATCATCGCGACGGCGAACGGCTGGAACCTGTACGTCGGCGGGAACGGCGGCGCGACCCCGCGCCACGCGGACCTCCTCGCGCAGGACCTGTCGGACGCGGAACTGGTGCGGCTGATCGACCGGTTCCTGATGTTCTACATCCGGACGGCGGACCGTCTGGAGCGGACGTCGACCTGGCTGGAGCGCCTGGAGGGCGGGCTCGACCACCTCAGGGACGTGGTGGTGCACGACTCACTGGGCCTCTGCGACGAGCTGGAGGCGCTGATGGCCGCGCACGTGGCCGGCTACCGGGACGAGTGGGCCGAGACCCTGGACGACCCGGAGCGGCTGCGGCGCTTCGTCTCCTTCGTGAACGCGCCGGGGGCGCCGGACCCGTCGGTGCGGTTCGTGCCGGAGCGCGACCAGATCAAGCCCGACCTCACGATCCTCACGATCGGCAACCTGGAAGGAGCCACCTCCCGATGACGACGCTCGAACTCTCCCTGTCCCCCGACGCCTGGATGGCGGTCTGCGAGGAGGCCCGGCTGACGCCCGGCCGGGGTGTGGCGGCGCTGCTGCCGGACGGCCGGCAGGCGGCGGTCTTCCGGGACCGGTCGGGCCGGACGTACGCGATCGACAACCGCGATCCCTTCACGGGGGCGCAGGTGCTGTCCCGGGGGCTCGTCGGCTCGGCGGACGGGCGGCCGTTCGTGGCGTCGCCGCTCCTGAAGCAGCGTTTCGATCTGGAGACGGGCCGGTGCCTGGACGACGAGGAGGTCGCGGTGGCGGTGTATCCGGTCCGGTCCGGGCCGGCGTCAACGGAGAAGTAACTTGACCGCTCGTTCCAGATAGCCGTACGGTCTTCTCGTGGCCAGGACCAAGGAATTCGATCCGGAGGCCGCGCTCCAGGCAGCGCTCGAACTGTTCTGGGCGCGCGGCTACGAGGCGACGACGATGTCGGACCTCGTGGAGCACCTCGGCATCGGCCGCGCCAGCATCTACGCGACCTTCGGGAACAAGCACGAGCTGTACCTGAAGGCGATGGACCGCTACCTGGAGACCCGCGAGCCGGGGATGGTGGAGGAGCTGTCCGCGCCGGGCCCGGCCCTGCCGGCCGTGCGGGCGCTCGTCCGCCGCTTCGCCGCCGAGGCGGCGGCGGACGGGGAGCGCCTGAACGGCTGTTTCGTCACCAACTCGGCGGCGGAGCTGGGACCGCACGACACCGTGGTCGCGCGCCGGGTCGAGCTGAGCTGGGAGCAGATCGAGACGCTCCTGCACGGCGCGCTCGCCCGGGCCCGCGCCGGGGGCGAGCTCCCGGCCGACCGCGACCCGAAGGCGCTCGCGCGGATGCTGCTCGTCCTGCTCCAGGGCATCCGGGTGGTCGGGAAGGCGTCGAGCGACCCGGGCAGGGTCCTGGACGCGGCGGAGCAGGCGCTGGGACTGCTGGACTGAGGAACGGGCGCCCACGGGGGGCGCCCTTTCTTCGGCGCGCATTATGGAATGAACGGTCAAGTTCAGAACGGATTCAGGGGGCTGGGATGGCGACGACAGGACTGCGGGAGCGGCCCGGGGCAACGGGCCGCCCCCGGCCCGCCCGCCACGGCTTCCTCCTGCTCGGAGCCGTCCAGATGACGCTCATCTTCACGCTCGCCTCCCTCGCCGTGCCGCTCCCCCGCATCGGCGCCGAGTTCCGGCTCGACCGCGCCGAACTGATCCTGCTGAGCGCCGCCTACGGGCTGACGTTCGCCGGACTGCTGCTCCTCGGCGGCCGGCTCGCGGACCGTTCCGCCGGACGCCGGGCCCTCACCGCCGGACTCCTCGTCTTCGGCGCCGCCTCCGCCCTCGCGCCGCTCGCCCCCGGTTACGGGACGCTGCTCGCCGCCCGGTTCGGGCAGGGCGTCGGCGCGGCGCTCGTCGCCCCGGCCGCGATGGCGGTACTGCGGGCGCTGCACCCCGAACCCGCCGCGTACGGCAGGGCGATGGCCACCTGGGGCGGGCTCTCCGTGCTCGGCGCGACCGCGGGGAACCTGCTCTCCGGGGTCGTCGTGGCGGCCACCTCCTGGCGCGCCACCTTCGCGGTCCCGCTGGCCGTGACGGCGACGGCCCTGCTCCTGGCGCCGAGGCTGCTGCCGGCGACCGAGCCGTCCGCCGGCCACACCGCGCCCGGGGCCCGCCGCGCCCTCGACCTGCCCGGCGCGCTGCTCGCCACCGCCGGGATCACGCTCGCCAGTTACGGGCTCGTCCTCACCGACGCCCACCCCTGGGGCTCCGCCCCGGTCCTCGTGCCGCTCCTCGCCGGCCTCGTCCTGCTCGCCGCCTTCGGGGCCGTCGAGCGGCGGACCCCCGACCCGCTCCTGCCGCCGGACTTCCTGCGCGACGGCCGCCGCGTCCTGGGCCTCGCGGCGATCGGGCTCACGGCGGCCGGCACGGCCACGGTGTTCGTCCTGCTGTCCCTCGCACTCCAGCAGCGCCGCGGCTGGTCCGCGCTGCTCACCTCCGGCGCGTTCGTGCCCTTCGCGGTCGCCCTGCTCGGCTCGGGCCGGCTCGCGGGCCCGCTGATCGGACGGTACGGCCCCGGGCGGGTGACCGCCGCCGGGCTCGGTACGGCCGCCGCCGGGCTCGCGCTGCTCGCCGCGACCGGTTTCGACACCTCCGCCCCGTACGCGTACGGACTGCTGCCCGGCCTGGTCCTGCTGCCCGCCGGCGGCGCCCTGTCCTTCGCGGGTGCCGCCGTCCTCGCCACCGACGGGGTCCCGGCGCACCGCGCGGGCCTCGCGGGAGGCGTCCTGAACACGGCGATGGAGCTCGGGCCGACCGTGCTCTTCGCCGCCCTGCTCACCCTCGGCGGCGACGCGGTGTCGCTGGCGGCCGCGGCCGTCCTGTTCACCGTCCTCGCCGCCGCCATGATCCGTACCCACTGAGAAGACACAGGGGAGTCACTCATGTCCGCACGCTTCACCGACCGCACCGTCCTCGTCACCGGCGCCGGTTCCGGTCTGGGCCGGGCCATCGCGCTCGCCTTCGCCGCCGAGGGCGCGAAGGTCGTCGTCGCCGGCCGTACGGCGGAGTCCCTGTACGGGACGGTCGCCCTGATCGAGGCCGCCGGGGGCACCGCCGCCGCGGTCACCGCCGACGTGGCGAGCGCCGGGTCCACCCGGGAGCTGGTGCGGCGCACGGTCGGGCTGTTCGGCGGCCTGGACGTGGCCGTGAACAACGCCGGGGTCTTCCGGGGCGGCGGCCACAGCGCCGCGGACCTCCCCCTGGAGGACTGGCAGACGCTGCTCGACATCAACGTCACGGGCGTGCTGCACGCGCTCCAGGCCGAGGTCGCCCACATGCGGGCGAACGGCGGCGGGGCCATCGTGAACATCGCGTCCAACCTGGGCCCGCACGTCCGGATCCCCGGGCTCTTCGGCTACCAGGTCTCGAAGGCCGCGGTCTCCGCGATCACCCGGGCCGCGGCCCTGGACCACATCGGGGACGGGGTCCGGATCAACGCGGTCAGCCCCGGCGCCGCGGAGTCCACGATGTCGCTCCGGCCCGGCGAGAGCGAGGCCGAGCGGGAGGTCCGGATGAAGGAGCAGTCGCCCCTCGGCCGCATCTCGTCGGCGGCCGAGGTGGCGGCGGCGGTGCTGTACCTCGCGTCGGACGACGCGGGCTCCGCCGTCGGCACGGACCTGGTGATCGACGGCGGCGTCTCGGCCTGAGTACGGCTCCGGGCGCTCAGCCCTGGACGGCCGCCGGGTCCATCCAGAAGACCTCCCAGTGGTGGCCGTCCAGGTCGGCGAAGGAGCGGCCGTACATGAAGCCCATCTCCAGCGGCTCCTTCGCCGGGGAGCCGCCGGCCGCGAGGGCGGCGTCGGCGAGCCGGTCGCACTCCTCCCGGCTCTCGGCGCTCAGCGTGACCAGGACCTCGGAGGACCTGGTCGCGTCGGAGATCTCCTTGCCCGGCGCCATGAACGACTTGAACTTGGGCTCTTCGAGGAGCATCGCGAAGATCGTGTCGCTGAAGACCACACAGGCGGTGGTCTCGTCGCTGAACTGCGGGTTCGAGGAGTAGCCGAGCTTCTCGAAGAAGGCCTTGCTGGCGTCGACGTCCTTGACGGGCAGGTTCACGAAGATCATCTGCGGGGCCATGGCGCTCTCTTCTCTCTCGTGCGGTGCTGTCGAGAGGTAAGACGGGCCTGCCCCTCGGAACTCATCGCTCTCCCGAGGATTCTTTTCGCTCAGACGACCGAGCGCAGCTCCAGGGCCGCCAGCGGGACGAAACCGCCGCCGGTGCCCTCCGTCGACCCGTCGCCCAGCCGCTTCAGCATGGCGACGGCGATCCGCTCGCCCTGCGCCTTGGCGCGCTCGGCCCGGGGCCCGCTGTGGAGCCCGTCGACGCTCGCGTGCCAGAGCTGCACCCAGCGGCCGAAGTGGGCGGCGGTGAGCGGCCGGGCGGTGTGGAGGGCGGCGTGCGGGGCGAAGGCGTCACGGCCGTAGCCGGCGGTACGGAGGAGGGCGCGCTCCCAGAAGCCGGCGATGCGCGGCAGGTGGGCCTCCAGGTCGGTCCCGGCGATCTGCGTGAAGAAGGGCCCGATCAGCGGGTCGGCGAAGGCGGCACCGTAGAACCGCCGCAGCAGCACGTCGAGGTCGTGACGATCACGGATGTCGGGGGTCTCGCGCATGCTCCCCAGTGTCCCCCGCCCCGGGTCCGGCGCCCAGTGCCGAAGGTCCCCGCCCGCCGGCCGTCCGGCGGTGGAGCGCCCCGCACCGACAGCGAGCGCCCGTCTGCCCTTCACCGCTCGTTGACGCCCGGTCAATTCCGTACCTCTAGGTTCCGGAAGCGCGCGACCCCGTCGCCCGACCGGTGCGGCGGGGCGGTTCCCACCCTCTCAGGAGTGAGACGTGGAGCGACGCAGTTTCCTGCGTGGAGCGGTCATCGGCACCTCGGCCGCCGCCTTCGGCGGCAGCCTGTGGCAGAGCGCGGCCTTCGCCGCCCCCGCCCAGCCCGGCGCAGGCCCCTACGGGGCGCTCGCCGCGGCGGACGCGAACGGCATCCAGCTGCCGGCCGGGTTCACCAGCCGGGTGATCGCCCGGTCCGGCCAGACCGTGACCGGCACCTCGTACGCCTGGCACAGCGCCCCGGACGGCGGCGCCTGCTTCGCCGACGGCACCGGATGGATCTACGTCTCGAACTCGGAGATCAACCCGAGCGGCGGCGCGAGCGCGGTGCGCTTCGACGCGGCGGGCGTGATCACCGGCGCGTACCGCATCCTCTCCGGCACCCGCCAGAACTGCGCGGGCGGCAAGACCCCGTGGAACACCTGGCTGTCCTGCGAGGAGGTGTCCCTCGGCTACGTCTACGAGACGAATCCGTGGGGCGGCACCGCCACCCGGCGGGACGCGATGGGCCGGTTCAAGCACGAGGCGGCGGCCGCCGACCCGGTCCGCCAGGTGGTCTACCTGACCGAGGACGAGACGGACGGCTGCTTCTACCGCTTCGTCCCCACCACCTGGGGCGACCTCTCCTCCGGCACCCTCCAGGTCTTCAAGGCCGGCACCGCCGCCTCCGGCGCCTTCACCTGGCAGAACGTGCCGGACCCGGACGGCTCCCCGGCCACCACCCGCAGCCAGGTCTCCGGCGCCAAGCGCTTCAACGGCGGCGAGGGCTGCCACTACGCGGACGACACCGTCTGGTTCACCACCAAGGGCGACAACCGCGTCTGGCAGGTGAACCTCGCGGCCGGCACGTACCAGCTGGCCTACGACGACTCGCTGGTGACGGGCGGCGGCGCCCCGCTGACCGGCGTCGACAACATCACCGGCAGCTCCTCCGGCGACCTGTTCGTCGCCGAGGACGGCGGGAACATGGAGATCTGCGTGATCACGCCGGACGACGTCGTCGCGCCGTTCCTGCGGATCACCGGCCAGTCCGGCTCCGAGATCACCGGACCGGCCTTCTCCCCCGACGGCACGCGGCTGTACTTCTCCAGCCAGCGCGGCACGAGCGGCAGCTCCTCGGGCGGCATCACGTACGAGGTGAAGGGCCCGTTCCGCGCGTAGCCGCCGGCTCCGCGCGTGGCTACGAGGTGACCGGCCCGTTCCGGGCGTAGCTCCGCGTGTAGCAGCGCAGGTCCACCTGGCGCTGGGCGCCGCCGAGCAGGGCGGCGCCCAGCGGCGTCAGGGTGTGCAGGACCGCGTTGCCGTGGCGGAGGGTCGCGATGAGCCCGGCCTCGCGCAGCACGCCCGCGTGCTGGCTGGCCGAGGCGAGGGACACCCCGGCCCTGCGGGCCAGCTCGCTGGTCGTCCCGCCGTCCCCGATGGCGTGCAGGACGGCCGAGCGGGTCTGGCCGACGAGCTTGGCCAGCGAGGAGCCGCCCGGCGCGCGGACGGTCGGCGTCTCGCCGTGCGTGACGGGGTAGACGAGGACCGGCGGCAGCGCGGGGTCGCGCAGCACCACCGGGGTCCCCCGGCAGAAGAACGAGGGCTGGAGCAGCAGCCCCCGCCCGTCGAGGTGGACGTCCCGGTCGACCGGGTAGTCGGCCTCCAGGACGGGCGCGCGCCAGCGCAGCATCGGCGGCAGCGAGGCGAGCAGTTCCTCGGCCCCGCCGTCCAGGAGGGCCCGGCCGCGGCGGGCCCGGTCGGCCTCGACGCGGGCCCGGATGTGCGGCCAGTAGGGCTCGACGGCGGCCCGGTGGTAGCTCCGCAGGGCGCCCACGAGCCGGTCGAAGGGCTCCGCGCCGCCGTCCGCGAGGGCGCGCAGCGAGTGGGGCACGGTCCGGCCGCCGGACCGGTCGGCGGCGAGCAGCGAGAGCTCGCCGCGCAGCCGTCCCTGCTCGGTGGCGCGGATGGCCTGGAGGCCCTCGTCGAGCCCGTGGACGCCCTCCGCGGGCGTCAGGAAGTCGGGAAAATATCCGCGGCTGGGGACGAGCGCGGCGAGCAGCCGGGTCTCGCCGCCGAGCCGCATCCGGGCGTCGGCGCGCCATTCCCCGTAGACGACGGGGCCGCGCCGGTCCCTTAAACGGTGAAAGCTCAGAATCGTTTCCCACAGAACGTCCGGCCGGGCGGCCGTCCGCACCCCCGCCAAGTCGTTTCCGGTGAAATGAATCCGCAGCATGAACGTCCCCACCTGTGCACTCGCAACCACCCCCGACGACGAGTATGCACAGCATCACTGCACGTTACCAGGGTGTTTCAGCCACAGTTGAAAGGCATCGCGGCAATCAGGGCGGAACCGAAAAGCTGTACGGGTCGGGCAGGAAACCTTCAGGACCGAGGTGACGTGGTGAAGACCGTGGGGGGCTTTGCCCGTCCGGCGGCGGTCGGCGAGGTTGCGGCTCACCTGCCCGGCATCGGTAAAGGGCGCGGCCTCCGGGTGGGGATCCGGGGGTCGCGCCCGCTCCGTTCTTTGCGGCGATGAATCCAACAAGTTCAATGCCCAATAATTCAATCGGCCGCAATTGAACATTGACTCACATCAGCTCGACAAACAAACGAACAAACAACGGGACGGACACCTCCGCACAAAGGTGTCCGTCCCGTCTCTTTTTGTGAATCCGGGGCCGCCGCCCGTCGGTGAGGGTCAAGAGGTGACCGACGGCGGCCCCGGTGGTGTGAAACCGCTGCTGAACCGGGGTTCAGGAGGGCCCGACCGCCGCTCCTGACCCCCGGTTCAGCAGGCTCGGAGGCCGCTGCTGAACCGGGGTTCAGCAGGCTCAGCGGCTGTCGCTGCCCTTGGCCTCGGCCGCCGCGCGGCCGGCCTCCAGGCGCGCCACCGGGATCCGGAAGGGCGAGCAGGAGACGTAGTCGAGGCCGACCTCGTGGAAGAAGTGCACCGACTCCGGGTCGCCGCCGTGCTCGCCGCAGACACCGAGCTTGATGTCGGGGCGGGTGGCGCGGCCGGCCTCGACGGCGCTGCGCACGAGCGCGCCGACACCGTCCTTGTCGATGGTCTCGAAGGGGCTGACGCCGAAGATGCCCTTCTCCAGGTACGCGGTGAAGAACGAGGCCTCCACGTCGTCGCGGGAGAAGCCCCACACCGTCTGTGTCAGGTCGTTGGTGCCGAAGGAGAAGAACTCCGCGGCCTCGGCGATCTGACCGGCGGTCACGGCGGCGCGCGGCAGCTCGATCATGGTGCCGAGCGCGAGCTTCAGGTCCACGCCGGTCTGCGCCCGGACCTCGGCGATGACCTGCTCGGCCTCCTCGCGGACGATCTCCAGCTCCTGGACGGTGCCGACGAGCGGGATCATGATCTCGGCGCGCGGGTCGCCCTTGGCGTCGATGCGGTGGGCCGCGGCCTCCGCGATCGCCCGGACCTGCATGGTGAACAGGCCGGGGATGACCAGGCCGAGACGGACACCGCGCAGACCCAGCATCGGGTTCTGCTCGTGCAGCCGGTGCACGGCCTGGAGCAGGCGCAGGTCGTTCTCGTGCGGCTCCTTGCGGGACTCGGCGAGGGCGACGCGCACCGACAGCTCGGTGATGTCGGGCAGGAACTCGTGCAGCGGCGGGTCGAGCAGGCGGACCGTGACGGGCAGCCCGTCCATGGCCTCGAAGAGCTCGATGAAGTCCTGCTTCTGCAGCGGGAGCAGCGCCTTCAGCGACTCCTCGCGCTCGGCGTCCGTGTCGGCCAGGATGAGGCGCTCGACGTACTGGCGGCGCTCGCCGAGGAACATGTGCTCGGTGCGGCACAGGCCGATGCCCTGGGCGCCGAAGCGGCGGGCGCGCGAGGCGTCCTCGGCGTTGTCGGCGTTGGCGCGGACCCGGAGGCGGCGGACGCGGTCGGCGTAGGCCATGATCCGGTGCACGGCGCCGACGAGCTCGTCGGCGTCGTCGGCGCCGGCGTGCATGCGGCCCTCGAAGTACTCGACGACCGGGGACGGTACGACGGGTACCTCACCGAGGTAGACCTTGCCGGTGGAGCCGTCGATGGAGACGACGTCGCCCTCCTCGACGACCTGGCCGTCGGCCGTGGTCATCCGGCGGCGCTTGGTGTCGACCTCCAGCTCCTCGGCGCCGCAGACACAGGTCTTGCCCATGCCGCGGGCGACGACGGCGGCGTGCGAGGTCTTGCCGCCGCGGGAGGTGAGGATGCCCTCGGCGGCGATCATGCCGTCCAGGTCGTCCGGGTTGGTCTCGCGGCGGATCAGGATGACCTTCTCGCCGGAGCGGGACCACTTGACGGCCGTGTACGAGTCGAAGACGGCCTTGCCGACGGCGGCGCCCGGGGAGGCGGCGATGCCGCGGCCGATCTGCTCGACCTTGGCGTCCTCGTCGAACTTGGGGAACATCAGCTGGGCGAGCTGGGCGCCGGTGACGCGCTGGAGCGCCTCGGCCTCGTCGATCAGGCCCTGGTCCACGAGCTGCGTGGCGATGCGGAAGGCGGCACCGGCGGTGCGCTTGCCGACCCGGGTCTGAAGCATCCAGAGCTGGCCGCGCTCGATGGTGAACTCGATGTCGCAGAGATCCTTGTAGTGGGTCTCCAGCGTGTTCATGATGTGCATGAGCTGGTCGTACGACTTCTTGTCGATCGACTCGAGGTCGGCCAGCGGCACGGTGTTGCGGATACCGGCGACGACGTCCTCGCCCTGCGCGTTCTGCAGGTAGTCGCCGTAGACGCCGGCGTGGCCGGAGGCGGGGTCGCGGGTGAAGGCGACGCCGGTGCCGGAGTCCGGGCCGAGGTTGCCGAAGACCATCGAGCAGACGTTGACGGCGGTGCCGAGGTCGCCCGGGATGCGCTCCTGGCGGCGGTACAGCTTGGCGCGGTCCGTGTTCCAGGAGTTGAAGACGGCTTCGATGGCGAGGTCCATCTGCTCGCGCGGGTCCTGCGGGAAGTCGCGGCCGGTCGCGGCCTTCACGATCTTCTTGAAGTGCTTGACGACCTTCTTGAGGTCGGCGGCGTCCAGGTCGGTGTCGCTGGCGACCTTCTTCGCGGCCTTGGCCTCGTCGAGGGCGTCCTCGAAGAGCTCGCCCTCGACGCCGAGGACGGTCTTGCCGAACATCTGGATGAGCCGGCGGTACGAGTCCCACGCGAAGCGCTCGTTGTCGGCCTGGCGGGCGAGGCCGGTCACCGACTCGTCGGAGAGGCCGATGTTGAGGACGGTGTCCATCATGCCCGGCATGGAGAACTTGGCGCCCGAGCGGACCGAGACGAGAAGCGGGTCGTCGGCCTGGCCGAGCTTCTTGCCCATCTGCTGCTCGAGGGCGTCGAGGTGCGCGCTGACCTCGTCGCGGAGCTCGACCGGCTCCGAACCGCTCTCGAGGTAGACCTTGCACGCCTCGGTGGTGATCGTGAAGCCCGGAGGCACCGGGAGGCCGAGGTTGGTCATCTCGGCGAGGTTGGCGCCCTTGCCACCGAGCAGGTCCTTCAGGTCCCTGTTGCCCTCGGTGAAGTCGTAGACGAACTTCTGATCATTGTTTTCCGACACGGGTCCCGACTCCTCGATGACTCGGTTGGCTGCCCTGACGGCGAGGAACATACCCAGATCGAAGGCTTCTGGGGAGGTACGCCTACCGGTCACGCGGTCTTAACCACCCGTCCGCCAGCACTTCGAAAGTTACCGATCCGAAGATTCCGATTTCACGCCCCGAAGGCCACATGGCCGAATCCAGCACCTAAACGCTCACATGAGCGCCCAATCGAGCACTTGCGTTCAACTCTTGAACGCAAAAGGGGTGGCACTCAGTGCCACCCCTTCAGGCTGTGCAGCTATCCGTAACCTGCTCATCTGAGCAGTACCCCCCTCAAGGGTGGCGAGGATCACTCCCCCAGAAGGGCCGGATCTCAGCCGCCGGACGTGTCCAGCTCGGCGTCCTCGCTCACCCCGGAGCAGTCGTAGGGGTCCTTCAACCAGCCGTCCGGCAGGACAACTCGGTTGTTTCCGGACGTACGGCCCCGGGGGCCGTCCGCACCCACCGGCCACGGCTGGTCCAGGTCGAGCTCGCTCAACTGAGCGCGCAGCTCGTCCAGGGAGGAGGTGATGGCGAGCTTCTTGCGCATCTCGGAGCCGACCGCGAAGCCCTTCAGGTACCAGGCCACGTGCTTGCGGAAGTCGATGACACCGCGTGCCTCGTCGCCGAGCCACTCCCCGAGCAGCCGCGCGTGCCGCACCATCGCGTCCGCGACCACGCGCAGACCCGGCTGGGCGTACGTTCCGGTGCCCTCGAAGCCCGCCACCAGGTCCCCGAAGAGCCAGGGGCGGCCCAGGCAGCCGCGGCCCACGACGACGCCGTCGCAGCCCGTCTCCCGCATCATCCGCAGGGCGTCGTCGGCCGACCAGATGTCGCCGTTGCCGAGCACCGGGATCTCCGGCACGTGCTCCTTGAGCCGCGCGATCGCGTCCCAGTCGGCCGTGCCGCCGTAGTGCTGGGCGGCGGTCCTGCCGTGCAGGGCGATGGCGGTGACACCCTCCTCGACGGCGATCCGGCCCGCGTCGAGATAGGTGATGTGGTCGTCGTCGATGCCCTTGCGCATCTTCATCGTGACGGGCAGGTCGCCCGCGTTGCCCACGGCCTCGTTGAGGATCGCCCGCAGCAGCGGCCGCTTGTAGGGCAGGGCCGAGCCGCCGCCCTTCCGGGTCACCTTGGGGACCGGGCAGCCGAAGTTCAGGTCGATGTGGTCGGCCAGGTCCTCGTCGACGATCATCCGCACGGCCTTGCCGACCGTCACGGGATCCACGCCGTACAGCTGGATCGAGCGCGGCTGCTCCGTCTCGTCGAAGCGGATGAGCTGCATCGTCTTCTCGTTGCGCTCGACCAGGGCGCGCGTCGTGATCATCTCGCTCACGAACAGCCCCTTGCCGCCGCTGAACTCACGGCAGAGGGTACGGAAGGGGGCGTTGGTGATGCCGGCCATGGGGGCGAGCACCACCGGCGGCTGCACGATGTGCGGCCCGATGGCGAGAGGGGTGAACGCGGTCATTCGGCCATTGTCCCGCACTGCGGAGTTTCTTAGACAGCCATACGATCCGCACATGCCAGAGCTCACACGCGGCCACCGCCTCGTCGTCCTCGCGATCTGCTGCATGAGCCTGCTCATCGTCAGTCTGGACAACACCGCGCTGAACGTCGCCCTGCCCGCCATGCGCGAGGATCTCGGCGCCACCGTCGCCGGCATGCAGTGGACGATCGACGCCTACACCCTGGTCCTCGCCTCCCTGCTGATGCTCGCGGGCTCCACCGCCGACCGGATCGGCCGCCGCAAGGTCTTCGTCACCGGCCTGGCCGTCTTCGCTCTGGGCTCGCTGCTCTGCTCCCTGGCGCCGAACCTGGAGGCCCTGATCGCCTTCCGGGCGGTCCAGGCCGTGGGCGGCTCGATGCTGAACCCGGTCGCCATGTCGATCATCACCAACACCTTCACGGAACCGGCCGCACGCGCGCGTGCCATCGGGGTCTGGGGCGGGGTCGTCGGCGTCTCCATGGCCGCCGGGCCGCTGGTGGGCGGTGTGCTGGTCCAGTCGGTCGGCTGGCGGTCGATCTTCTGGGTGAACCTGCCGGTCGCCCTCGTCGCCCTGCTCCTGACCCTGCGGTACGTCCCCGAGTCCCGCGCGCCCCGGCCCCGGCGCCCCGACCCCGTCGGGCAGCTCCTGGTGACGGCGCTCCTCGCCTCGGTCACGTACGCGATCATCGAGACCGACCCGCTCTTCGCCGGGTTCGCGGCCGTCGCCCTCGCCGGCCTCCTGTTCTACGAGCCCCGCCGCCGCGAGCCCCTCATCGACCTGCGGTTCTTCCGCAGCGCGCCCTTCAGCGGGGCCACCGTCATCGCCGTCTGCGCGTTCGCCTCGCTCGGCGGCTTCCTCTTCCTGAACACGCTGTACCTCCAGGACGTGCGCGGGCTCTCCCCGCTCGACGCCGGGCTCTGGATGCTGCCGATGGCCGGCATGACCTTCGTCTTCGCCCCGCTGTCGGGACGCCTCACGGCGGCGCGCGGGCCGCGTCCCTCGCTGCTGCTCGCGGGGGCGGCGATGACGGCGGGGCCGCTGCTCTTCGCGGCCTTCTCCGCCGAGACCAGCGATCCGCTGCTCTTCACCGGGTACGTGGTCTTCGGCATCGGCTTCGGCCTGGTGAACGCCCCGATCACCAACACCGCCGTCTCCGGGATGCCCCGCGCGCAGGCCGGGGTGGCGGCCGCGGTGGCCTCGACGAGCCGCCAGGTGGGGCAGACGCTGGGCGTGGCGGTGATCGGCACGGTCCTGGCGGCGGGGGTCGGCGCCGTGCCGGACGCGGAGGCGTTCGTGGCGGCGGCCGGCCCGGGCTACTGGATCATCACGGGCTGCGGGTTCGCCGTGCTGGTGGTCGGGGCGCTGACCAGCGGACCGTGGGCGCGGCGCACGGCGGAGCGGACGGCGCGGTGCCTGGCGCCGGAGGAGGAGCGGGAGGGGCCTCAGGCCACGGCCAGGGCGTCCGCCTCGTGAGCCTCCCGCTCCTGGACCACCAGGTCGAGGAGGCGGGCGACGCCGGCCTGGGTGGCGTCGTCCACGGGGACGTACGTGACGAGGTGCGTCCCGGCGTTCGGGCCGAGCCAGAGGTTGGTGTGCTCGAAGCTCAGCAGCCCCACGCGCGCGTTGCGGATGACCTTCACCCGGCCGCCGGGGGCGACCACCTCGTGCCGGGCCCAGATCTCCCGGAACTCGGGCGAGGCCTCTTCGAGGCGCCGTACGAGCTCCTTCCAGGCGGGTTCGGCCAGGTGCTCGGCCATCGCGGCGCGGAGCTTCCCGGCGAGCGCGCGCGTGACCTCGGGCAGGTCGGTGACCGAGGCGCGGAAGTCCTCGTTCGTGAAGGCCAGCCAGAGGGAGTTGCGGTCCTCGCGGGGCAGCGCGTCGAGGTCGCAGAAGAGCCGGCCGAAGGTGCGGTTGTGGGCGAGGAAGTCGTACCGGCTGTTCTGGATCGCGGCGGGCACGGGCTCCAGCTGGTCGAGCAGCCGGCGCAGGGTGGGCGTGACGGCGGCGCAGGGCGCCTCGGGGTGCGGGTCGGCGGCCCCGGCGAGGGCGAAGAGGTGGCTGCGTTCGGTCGGGTCGAGCAGGAGGGCTCCGGCGAGGGCGTCGAGGACCTGCGGGGAGACCTGGATGTCGCGGGCCTGTTCGAGCCAGGTGTACCAGGTGACGCCGACGGCGGAGAGGTGCGCGACCTCCTCGCGGCGCAGGCCGGGGGTGCGGCGGCGCCGGCCCCTCGGCAGGCCGGCCTGCTCGGGGGTGATGCGCTCGCGGCGGCTGCGCAGGAAGGCGGCGAGCTCGTGCCGCCGTACGTCCTGCTCGGTGCGCGCCTCGGGTCCGCTGATCGCCATGACGGTCATGCCTCCAGGGTGCCGGGGCGGTCAGCCCGTTTCCAGGTAGTGCTTGTACCAGGATAAGAACACTCTGGTACCAGGCTGAGCGGGGGCGGAGGCTCGGTCCCGTGACTACGACCTCCGCTTCCGTCCGTACGGCGGCCCCGGCCGGCCGCCGGGCCCCCACGCTCGGCACCCTCGGCCTGTTCACCGTCCTGCTCGGGGCCGCGCTGCCCCTCATCGACTTCTTCATCGTCAACGTCGCCCTGCCGTCCATCGACCACGACCTGGCCGCGGGCCCGGCGCTCCTGGAGCTGGTGGTCGCCGGGTACGGCCTGTCGTACTCGGTGCTGCTCGTCCTCGGCGGGCGGCTCGGCGACCTCTTCGGCCGCCGGCGGCTCTTCCTCGTGGGCATGGCCGCCTTCGGACTGACCTCGCTCGCCTGCGGGCTCGCCCCGGACGCCTGGACCCTGGTCGCGGCCCGGGTGGCCCAGGGCGCCGCGGCGGCGCTGATGCTGCCGCAGGTGCTGGCGACCATCACCTCCTCGACCGAGGGGCCGCGCCGGGCGAGGGCGCTGAGCCTGTACGGGGCGACCGCCGGTCTCGCGATGGCGGGCGGACAGATCCTGGGCGGGGTGCTCGTGACCGCGGACATCGCGGGCTCCGGCTGGCGTGCGGTGTTCCTGGTGAACGTGCCGGTGGCGGTGGCGGGTCTCGCCCTCGCCCTGCGGACCGTGCCGGAGACCCGCTCGGAGCGGCCGGCGCCGGTGGACGTGCCGGGCACGCTGCTCCTGGCGCTCGCACTGCTCACCCTGCTGGCCCCGCTGACGGAGGGCCGGGCGGCGGGCTGGCCGCTGTGGACCTGGGTGTCGCTCGCGGTGTTCCCGTTCGCGGCCGGGGCCTTCTGGTGGGTGGAGCGGCGGGCGGACCGCCGGGGCGCGACCCCGCTGGTCCCGCCGAGCCTGCTGGCCCTGGTGCCGCTGCGGCGCGGGCTGGTGGTGGTGCTGCCGCTCTCGCTGGGCTTCAGCGGCTTCATGTTCGTGATCGCGGTGGCGCTCCAGCAGGGCCTGGCGATGGGCGCGGTGGCCTCGGGCCTGGCGCTGGTGCCGATGGCGCTGGCGTTCTTCGGGGCCTCGCTGGCGGGGCCGCGTCTCGTACGGCGCTGGGGCACCCGGGTCGTGCCGGTGGGGGCGCTGCTCCAGGGGCTCGGGATCGCCGCGATCGCCTGGTCGGTGGGGCACGACTGGCAGGGGCTGTCCGCCTGGGACCTGGTGCCGGGCATGGCGGTGGCGGGTCTCGGTCAGGGGCTCCAGCTGCCGGTGCTGTTCCGGGTGGTGCTCTCCGAGGTGCCGTCGGAGCGGGCGGGCGTGGGCAGCGGGGTCATGGTGACCACGCAGCAGTCGGCGCTGACGCTGGGCGTGGCGACGCTGGGCTCGCTGTTCCTGTCGCTGGCCGCCTCGCCGGCCGACATGGGCTCGGCGCTGCGGACGACGCTCCTCGTCCAGCTGGGTGTGGTGGCGCTGACGCTGCTGCTGAGCCTGCGCCTCCCCCGCACGGTGAAGTAGGACTCGAACAGAAGGATGGAGTGACAGATATTGAAATCTGTCATCGCACATGTCATGGTTGTTCCATGACGACCACATCGAAGAAGCCCGTCCCCACCCGTCGCCTCGGCACCACCGGCCCCGCCGTCTCCGCGCTCGGCCTCGGCTGCATGGGCATGTCCGCGCTGTACGGCGAGAGCGACCGCGCCGAGTCGGTCGCGACGATCCACGCCGCCCTGGACGCCGGCGTGACCCTGCTCGACACCGGCGACTTCTACGGCATGGGCCACAACGAGCTCCTCATCAACGAGGCGCTGCGGACCGCCCCCGCCGCCGCCCGCGAGCGGGCGCTGACCAGCGTGAAGTTCGGCGCCCTGCGCACGGTCGAGGGCGGCTTCACCGGTTACGACGGCCGCCCGGCCGCCGTGAAGAACTTCGCGGCGTACTCGCTCCAGCGCCTCGGCACCGACCACATCGACGTCTACCGGATCGCCCGCGTCGACCCGGACGTGCCGATCGAGGAGACCGTCGGCGCCATCGCCGAGCTGGTCGAGGCCGGGCACGTGCGGCACATCGGTCTGTCCGAGGTCGGCGCGGACACCCTGCGCCGGGCGGCGGCCGTGGCCCCGATCGCGGACCTCCAGATCGAGTACAGCCTGATCTCCCGGTCCATCGAGGAGAAGATCCTGCCGGCCGCCCGCGAACTGGGCATCGGCGTCACGGCGTACGGAGTCCTCTCCCGCGGCCTGATCAGCGGCCACTTCACCCGGGACCGGGAGCTGGGCCCCGGGGACTTCCGCGGGATGTCCCCGCGCTTCCAGGGCGAGAACCTCGGCCGGAACCTGGACCTGGTGGACCGGCTGCGCGCGGTCGCCGGGTCCAAGGGCGTCACGGTCGCCCAGACGGCGATCGCCTGGGTCCTGGCGCAGGGGCAGGACATCGTGCCCCTGGTCGGCGCCCGGCGCCGGGACCGGCTCACCGAGGCGCTCGGCGCCCTGGACGTCACGCTCGACGCCGCCGACCTGGCCGCGATCGAGGAGGCCGTCCCGGCGGGCGCGGCATCCGGCGACCGCTACCCGGCGGCGCAGATGGCCCACCTGGACAGCGAGCACTGACGGGTACTGTCGTTCCATGGCCGCCACCGAGACCCTGACCGCAGAGCGCATCCTCGAAGCCACCGAGGAGGTGCTGCGGCGCTACGGCCCGGCGAAGGCGACCGTGGTCGACGTGGCCCGGGTCCTCGGCGTCAGCCACGGCAGCGTCTACCGCCACTTCCGCACGAAGGCGGCGCTGCGCGAGGCGGTCACCGAGCGGTGGCTGGAGCGGACGATCGTCGCCCTCGTGCCGTACGTCGAGGCCGGGAGTCCGGCGGACGAGCGGCTGACCGGCTGGCTCACGGCCCTCTTCGGCCTGAAGCGGAAGAAGGCGGGCGGCGACCCGGAGCTGATGGCCACCTTCCAGGTGCTGATCGGCGAGAACAGCGCGGTGGTCGACCGGCACGAGGAGCACCTGGTCGAGCAGATCGCCCGCATCCTGGCGGACGGTCACCGCGAGGGCCTGTTCGCGGCGCCGGAGCGGGACTTCGCGACCACGGCCCGCGCGGTCTTCGACGCCACGGACCGCTTCCACAATCCGGCGCACGCCGCCGACTGGTCGGCCCCGGGTGCCGAGGAGGCGTTCACGGCGGTCGTCTCCCTGGTGCAGCGGGCACTGAAGGCCTGAAGCGCACCCTTTTGAAGATCATTTGGCTTGGAGTTTCCCCTTCCCTGTCCGGTGCATGACTAGCGTTCTCCCGCACCGCGACCGTAAGCAATCCCAGGGGGAACCATGTCCACACCCGCCAAGCCGGCCCGTTCAGGCGGTTCCTCCGCGATCGGGTGGGTCCTCACCATCGGCCTCAACGTCGTCGCGCCGATCCTCACGTACAACACGCTGACGGAGGACCACGGCTGGTCCGAGTTCTCCGCGCTGCTCCTGAGCGGCGCGTGGCCGGTTCTCGACACCGCGATCATGGTGGCCTGGCGCCGCAAGGTCGACGAGTTCGCGATGGTCACCCTGGTCTTCCTGGTGATCACGGCCGTGGTCTCGCTGGTCGGTCCGCACACCGCCCGCGCGCTCCTCGTCAAGGACTCGTCGGTGACGGGCCTGTTCGGTCTGCTCTGCCTGGGGACGCTGCTCGCGCCGCGCCCGCTGATGTTCTACTTCGGCCGCAAGTTCGCGACCGACGGCACCCCGGCCTCCACGGCCTGGTGGAACGGCATGTGGGAGTTCGAGGGCTTCCGCTCCACGATGCGCACGATGACGCTGGTCTGGGGCGTGGCGTACGTGACCGAGGCGCTGGTCCGCATCGCCCTCACGTACGTCCTCGACACCAGGACCATGGTCACGCTCAGCCCGATCATGATCTACGGCGTCCTCGGCGCCGTCGGCGTGTGGACGGCCTGGTTCGGCAAGCGCCGCGCGGCTGAGGGGGCCCGCCGCCAGGCCGAGGCGGTCGCCGCGGCGGCCTCCGGCGCCGCGACCGCCTGACGACACGGGAAAGCCCCCGGTCCCTTCCCGAGGGAAGGGACCGGGGGCTTTCCCGTACCCGCGGTCAGACGGTTCAGGCGCCGATGAGGCGGCTGGCCAGGTAGCCCTGGATCTGGTCGAGGGAGACGCGCTCCTGCTTCATGGTGTCGCGCTCGCGCACGGTCACGGCGTTGTCGTCGAGGGTGTCGAAGTCGACGGTGATGCAGAACGGGGTGCCGATCTCGTCCTGACGGCGGTAGCGGCGGCCGATGGCGCCGGCGTCGTCGAACTCGATGTTCCAGTTCTGGCGCAGGTCCGCCGCCAGGCCCTTGGCCTTCGGGGAGAGCTGCGGGTTGCGCGACAGCGGCAGGACGGCGGCCTTGACCGGGGCCAGGCGGTGGTCGAGGCGCAGCACCGTGCGCTTCTCCATGACGCCCTTGGCGTTGGGGGCCTCGTCCTCGATGTACGCGTCGAGGAGGAAGGCGAGCATGGTGCGGCCGACACCGGCCGCGGGCTCGATGACGTACGGCGTGTAGCGCTCGCCCGACTCCTGCTCCAGGAAGGAGAGGTTGGCGCCGGAGGCCTTGGAGTGCGCGCTCAGGTCGTAGTCGGTGCGGTTGGCGACGCCCTCCAGCTCGCCCCACTCGCTGCCGCCGAAGGAGAAGCGGTACTCGATGTCGGCGGTGCGCTTCGAGTAGTGGGAGAGCTTCTCCTGCGGGTGCTCGAACCAGCGCATGTTCTCCTCACGGAGACCCAGGCCGGTGTACCAGTTCCAGCGCTGCTCCATCCAGTACTCCTGCCACTGCTCGTCCTCGCCCGGCTTGACGAAGAACTCCATCTCCATCTGCTCGAACTCGCGCGTGCGGAAGATGAAGTTGCCCGGAGTGATCTCGTTCCGGAAGGACTTGCCCATCTGCGCGATACCGAACGGGGGCTTCTTGCGCGCGGTCGTCTGCACCTGGGCGAAGTTGGTGAAGATGCCCTGGGCGGTCTCGGGGCGCAGGTACGCGACGGAGCCGCTGTCCTGGGTCGGGCCGAGGTGCGTGGAGAGCAGGCCGGAGAAGTTCTTCGGCTCGGTGAAGGTGCCCTTGTTGCCGCAGTTGGGGCAGTTGAGGTCGGCGAGGCCGTTCTCGGGGAGACGGCCGTGCTTCTCCTCGTACGCCTCCTCCAGGTGGTCGGCGCGGAAGCGCTTGTGGCAGGAGGTGCACTCGGTCAGCGGGTCGGTGAAGGTGGCGACGTGGCCGGAGGCCTCCCAGACCTCGGTGGCCAGGATGACCGACGAGTCGATGCCGACGACGTCCTCGCGCGCGGTGACCATGTAACGCCACCACTGGCGCTTGATGTTCTCCTTGAGCTCGACGCCCAGGTGCCCGTAGTCCCAGGCGGCGCGCTGACCGCCGTAGATCTCACTGCAGGGGAAAACGAAGCCACGGCGCTTGCTCAGGCTGACGATGGTGTCGATCTTGTCGGCGGCCACGGTGCTCTCTTCATTACGACGACGAAGTGCGAATGCCTCAGGTTACCGGCGCGCACGCCCCCGGTATCAAATCGGTTCCGCGGCCGGGGCCCGCGAGGGCCGCGTGGGACGGACCACACGGAGGGCAATTGACAACCGTTTCCAGTTTTGTTGAAAATGAGTGTCATGAACGTACGTCGCCTCATACCGCGCACCGCCCTCGCCGGAGCCGTCGCGCTCGGGATCGTCTCCCTCTCCGCCTGCTCGGGAACGTCCGACGCCGCGGACAAGGGAAGCGACGGCAAGCTGGACGTGGTGGCGTCGTTCTACCCCATGCAGTACCTGGCCGAGCAGATAGGCGGCGACCACGTCGCCGTCGACACGCTCACCAAGCCCGGCGTCGAACCCCACGACCTGGAGCTCAAGCCGAAGCAGATCGGCGAGCTCGGCGAGGCCGACGTCATCCTCTACCTCAAGGGCGTCCAGCCCGCCGTCGACGAGGCCATCGCCCAGGCCGGCGTGAAGAACACCGTCGACGCCACCACCCTCACGAAGCTGGAAGAGCACGGCACCGAGGTCGGCCACGACCACGAGGGCGAGGAGGCCGGGCACGACCACGCGTCCGAGGCCGGCGCCGACCCCCACGTCTGGCTCGACCCCGTGAAGTACGCCGAGGTCGCCAAGGGCGTCGGCAGCGCCCTGCAGAAGGCGGACCCGGACCATGCCGCCGACTACGAGAAGAACACCACGGCCCTGGTGAAGAAGCTCGGCGACCTGGACACCGAGTTCGAGACGGGCCTGAAGAACACCGCCACCAAGACGTTCATCACCACCCACTCCGCCTTCGGCTACCTCGCCGAGCGCTACGGCCTGGAGCAGGAGGGCATCACCGGCATCGACCCCGAGTCCGAGCCGAGCCCCGCCCGCATCAAGGAACTCCAGGACATCGCGGCGAAGGACAAGGTCTCCACCGTCTTCTTCGAGACCCTCGCGAGCGACAGGACCGCGAAGACCCTCGCGGGCGACACCGGTCTGAGGACCGACGTGCTCGACCCGCTGGAGGGAATCACGGACAAGTCCAAGGGCGATGACTACCTCGCGGTCATGCGGTCGAACCTCGCCGCCCTGAAGACCGCGCTCGGCGCCAAGTAGGAGGTACACGTCGTGAGCGACGACCAGCCCGTCATCTCCGTCCGCGGAGCCACCGCGGCCCTCGGCGCGCGCCCCGTCCTCCGGGGCGTCGACCTCACCGTCCACCGCGGTGAGGTCGTCGCCCTGCTCGGCGCCAACGGCTCCGGCAAGTCCACCGCCGTCCGCGCGGTCATCGGCCAGGTCCCGCTGACCGGCGGCGCCATCGAGCTGTTCGGCACCGAGCGGAAGCGGTTCCGCGACTGGGCCCGCGTCGGCTACGTGCCGCAGCGCACCACCGCCGCCGCCGGCGTCCCCGCCACCATCCGCGAGGTCGTCTCCTCGGGCCGCCTCTCCCGCCGCAGGTTCGGCTGGACGACGAAGGCCGACCGGGCCGCCGTCGAGCGGGCCATCGACCTCGTCGGCCTCGCCGACCGCGCCAAGGACTCCGTCTCCGCGCTCTCCGGCGGCCAGCACCAGCGGGTCCTGATCGCCCGCGCGCTCGCCTCCGAACCCGAACTCCTGATCATGGACGAGCCGATGGCCGGCGTGGACCTCGCGAGCCAGGAGATCCTCGCCGCGACCCTCCGGGAGCAGGTCGCCGGCGGCACCTCCGTCCTCCTCGTCCTGCACGAGCTGGGCCCGCTGGAGCCCCTCATCGACCGCGCGGTCGTCCTGCGCGACGGCTGCGTCGTCCACGACGGGCCGCCGCCGGAGGCCGTCGGCCAGCACGCGCTGCCGGGCCACGACCACGTACATCCGCACGCGGCCGGCGAGCCGCTCCGCACGGGACTGCTGACCTGACCATGGACTTCCTCGAACCTGCCTTCATGCAGCGGTCGCTCCTCGCCGCCGTCCTCGTCGGCATCACCGCCCCCGCCGTCGGCATCTACCTCGTCCAGCGCCGCCAGGCCCTCATGGGCGACGGCATCGGCCACGTCGCCATGACCGGTGTCGGCCTCGGCTTCCTGCTGAACTCCAGCCCGGTCTGGATGGCGACCCTCGTCGCCGTCGTCGGCTCGGTCGCCATGGAGCTCATCCGCGCGTACGGCAAGACCCGCGGCGACATCGCGCTCGCGCTGCTCTTCTACGGCGGCATGGCGGGCGGCGTGATGCTGACCAGCCTCTCGAAGACCGGCTCCAACGCCAACCTCCAGTCGTACCTCTTCGGCTCGCTGTCCACGGTCTCCACCGAGGACGTCACGGCGATCAGCGTCCTCGCCGCCTTCGTCGTCCTCGTCACGGTCGGCCTGCGCAAGCAGCTCTTCGCCGTCAGCCAGGACGAGGAGTTCGCCCGGGTCACCGGCCTGCCGGTGCGCGCCCTGAACCTGCTGATCGCGGTCACCGCCGCCGTGACCGTCACGGTCGCCATGCGGGTCGTGGGCCTGCTCCTGGTCAGCGCGCTCATGGTGGTCCCGGTCGCGGCGGCCCAGCAGCTGTCGAAGTCCTTCCGCGCGACGTTCGTCCTCGCGGTGGCGACCGGCGTCACCGTCACCCTGGCCGGCACGGTCACCTCGTACTACCAGGACGTGCCGCCCGGCGCGACGATCGTCCTGTACGCGATCGGGATCTTCATCGTCCTGACCCTGCTCGCCACTCCGCTCGCCAAACGGCGGGCCAGGGCCGCGGAAGCGGCCACGCGGGACTGCGACGCGCAGGTTCCGGCCACCCGGCGTCCGACGGACGACGTGAAGATCTGATCCGCGGCAGATCCCGGGGGCACGGGGGGCTGGCAGAATGGCGGGGGCAGACAAGCATCCAAGGAGGCCCCCGTGGCGACGGCAGGACCCCCCGTACGCGGCCGCTCGACCAAGCAGCGGGCCGCGGTGTCGGCGGCACTGAGCGAGGTGGACGAGTTCCGCAGCGCCCAGGAGCTGCACGACATGCTCAAGCACCGCGGCGACTCCGTCGGCCTCACCACCGTCTACCGCACGCTCCAGTCCCTCGCGGACGCGGGCGAGGTCGACGCACTGCGCACCAGCGACGGCGAGACGGTCTACCGCCGCTGCTCGACCGGCGACCACCACCACCATCTGGTCTGCCGCGTCTGCGGCAAGGCCGTGGAGGTGGAGGGCCCCATGGTGGAGCAGTGGGCCGAGACCATCGCGTCGGAGCACGGCTTCGTGAACGTGGCGCACACGGTCGAGATCTTCGGCACGTGCGCGGAGTGCGCCGGGAAGTGACCTGACATACGAGGGGCCCGCACCGGATCATTCGGTGCGGGCCCCTCGTGCGTCTCAGGCCCGGCTGGTGTTCCGGTCCAGGATCGCCCGCAGCCGGTCCTCGTCGGCCGGACCGGCGAGCCCCCGCTTGGGCAGGTACGCGAAGCCGGTGCCGGAGCTGCGGTCCGTGAAGAGCACGAAGAGCCGGGGCGTCTCCGCGTACCGGGTCAGCAGCGCCCACCGGATCGACATGTCGGTGTCCCGGGAGATCCACCGCCCGCCGTCCTCGTCCACGACCGCCCGGGCCTCGCCCTGGGACCCGATCAGCCGGAAGAGGCTCCGGGCGGTGGCCCACGGCACCAGCTCGGCGCAGGTCACGGCCACCGCGCCGAGGAACACGAGCTTGACGGTCACCCGGACGTCGCCCTGCCACAGGGCCGCGGCGCCGACCAGGAAGGCCAGCGCGCAGACACCGCGGGTGGCCCACCGGAACGACGGCCACCAGCGGGTCGACCGCAGCCGGACCCGTACCGCCTCCTTCACCTCGGCGAACTCGGCCGAGTAGACGAGCTCCAGCCGCTCCCCCACCGCCGGCTCAGCCCTTTTCGAGGACGGCGAGGTCGGCCGGGTCGACGCCGCCGAAGCGGCGGTCGCGCTGGGCGAACTCGACACAGGCCCGCCACAGGTCACGGCGGTCGAAGTCGGGCCACAGCACGTCCTGGAAGACCATCTCGGCGTACGCGCTCTGCCAGATCAGGTAGTTGGAGGTGCGCTGCTCGCCGCTGGGCCGCAGGAACAGGTCCACGTCCGGCATGTCCGGGTAGTAGAGGTACTTCTGGATGGTCTTCTCGGTGATCTTCGACGGGTCGAGCCGGCCGGCCTTCACGTCCTCGGCCAGCGCCTGCGCCGCGTCCGTGAGTTCGGCGCGACCGCCGTAGTTCATGCAGAAGTAGAGCGTGAGCTTCGTGTTGTCCTTGGTCTGCTCCTGCGCGACCTGGAGCTCCTTGGCCACGGACTTCCACAGCTTGGGCATCCGGCCGACCCAGCGCACCCGGACGCCGAGCGAGTCGAGCTGGTCGCGGGACTTGCGGATGAAGTCACGGTTGAAGTTCATGAGGAAGCGCACCTCCTCGGGCGAGCGCTTCCAGTTCTCGGTGGAGAAGGCGTACAGCGAGATCGACCCCACGCCCATCTCGATCGCGCCCTGGAGCACGTCGAGCACCTGCTCGGCGCCGACCTTGTGGCCCTCGGTGCGCGGCAGCCCGCGCTCCTTGGCCCAGCGGCCGTTGCCGTCCATGACGATCGCGACGTGCTCCGGCACCAGCTCCGACTGGAGCTTCGGCGGGCGGGCACCGGACGGGTGCGGCTCGGGGGCGCTGTACTCCCGACGCTGGCGCCCGAGGAGTCGTGCGATGGCCATGAGTGGTCTCTCCTAGCTTTTCTCTACGTACCGCAGGGAGCGCAGTCCGCGCTCCAGGTGCCAGTGCAGATAGGCGGACACGAGCCCGCTGCCCTCCCGGACGTGACGCGGCTCGCACGCGTCCGCCGTCGCCCAGTCGCCGGTGAGCAGCGCGCTGAGCAGGCCGATGGCCTCCGCAGAGGGTACGACGCTTCCGGGCACGCGGCAGTCGCCGCATATGACCCCGCCCGCCGCGACCGAAAAGAACCGGTTCGGCCCGTCGAGTCCGCATCTCGCGCAGTCCTCGAAGCTCGGCGCGTAGCCGTTCACGGCGAGGGACCGGAGGAGGAAGGCGTCCAGGATGAGGTGCGGCGCGTGCTCACCCCGCGCGAGCGTCCGCAGGCCCCCCACGAGCAGCAGGTACTGCTGCACGGCGGGCTCGCCCTCGTGGTCGGTGAACCGCTCGGCCGTCTCCAGCATGGCCGTGCCGGCGGTGTACCGGGCGTAGTCGGTGACGATCCCGCCGCCGTACGCGGCGATGGTCTCGCTCTGCGTGCAGAGCGGCAGGCCGCGTCCGACCAGCTCACTCCCCCGGGCGAAGAACTGCACGTCCACGTGCGAGAAGGGTTCGAGGCGCGCCCCGAACTTCGACTTCGTCCGGCGTACGCCGCGCGCGACGGCGCGCACGCGGCCGTGACCGCGCGTGAGGATCGTGATGATGCGGTCCGCTTCACCCAGCTTCTGGGTGCGCAGCACGATGCCGTCGTCGCGGAACAGACTCATGGGCCCATTCTCGCGTACGGCGACGGCGGACAGGACGCGTGGCCCCGGAGAGACGCAGGTCACATCCACCCGTGTCACAGGGGCCCGGGCTGCCTCGTCTCAGGGGTTGTAGCCAGCCGATGACGCACCCCCGAGGAGCACCCCATGGACGCCCGACTCGACCTCTTCGCCAGCCCCACCGCCGGCAAGGCCTTCAAGCACCTGATGGCGGCGGGCAAGGCGATCAAGGAGTCGACGGTGCCGGCCGCGACCCAGGAGCTGGTCGCGCTGCGCGTGAGCCAGATCAACGGCTGCGCCGTCTGCATCGACATGCACACCAAGGAGGCGGCCCACGCCGGCGAGACCCCGGTGCGACTGAACCTGGTGGTGGCCTGGCGGGAGGCCACGGTCTTCACCGAGGCCGAGCGGGCCGCCCTGGAGCTCGCCGAGGAGGGCACCCGGATCGCCGACGCGGCCGGCGGGGTCAGCGACGAGGTGTGGGAGCGCGCCGCCCTCCACTACGACGAGGACCAGCTCGCCGCCCTCGTCCTCCACATCGGAGTCATGAACCTGGCGAACCGGCTGAACGCCATCACCCGGCAGCCGGCGGGCGACTACGAGGTCGGCCGGTTCCACTGAGGGACACCCTCCTGGATGATCATGAAGCGTCCGCGTCGCGCGGACGTACGGGAACGGGGAGAGGAAGTCGTCATGAGCAAGGTCGAGGAGTTCGAGGAACTGCGCCCGCTGCTGTTCTCGATCGCCTACCGGATCCTCGGCAGCGTCGGCGAGGCCGAGGACGCCGTCCAGGAGACCTGGCTGCGCTTCGACGGCTCCTCGACCCGGCCCGACTCGACCAAGGCCTTCCTGTCGGCCACGGTCACCCGCCTCTCGATCGACGTCCTCCGCTCCGCGCGGGTCCGGCGCGAGGAGTACGTCGGCCCCTGGTTCCCCGAGCCCCTCCTCAGCGATCCGTACGAGGACCCGGCACGCGCGGCGGAGCTGGCCGACTCGGTCTCCATGGCCTCACTGCTCCTCCTCGAACGCCTCAGCCCCCTGGAACGCGCGGTCTTCCTCCTCCGGGATGTCTTCGCCTTCGACTTCCAGGACATCGCCCAGGCGGTGGGCCGTTCGGAAGCGGCCTGCCGGCAGCTGCTCGTACGGGCCCGGCGCCACATGCACGACGGACGCCCCCGGTTCACGGCCGACCGCGAGGAACGGCGGGAACTGGCCACCCGGTTCTTCGACGCCCTCCAGAACGGCGACGTCGTCGGACTCCAGGACCTCCTGGCCGCCGACGTCCAGCTCGTCGGCGACGGCGGCGGCAAGGCCCCGAACCTCGCCCGGATCATCGCCGGCGCGGACAAGGTGGCCCGACTCCTCGGCACCGCCTTCCCCGTGCTCACCGAGCTCGACGTCACCTGCGAACCGCGCGAGGTCAACGGCCAGCCCGGCGCGCTCTACCGCGACCGCGACGGCCGGATCCTCCAGGCCATCGTCCTCGACGTCCTCGACGGCCAGGTCCAGACGATCCGCGCGGTCCTCAACCCCGACAAGCTCGGCCACCTCGGGCCGGTCGCCGACGCCTGGGCCATCACCCGCGAGGTCCAGCAGGTCCGCCGCCGCGCCCGCTGACCCGGCCCCTGGGCGTCGTCACGGCACCTCGCCGCGGCTGCGCGCGTTCACGTGCGCCGTGGCCGCGCTCAGCCGCTCGGCCGAGGTCGCCTCCCGCACCCCGTCGGGCTCCACGTCCCACTCGCGCCCGCCTCCGAGCGGGCGCACCTGCACGTAGGGCCCCTCGTGCCCCATGACCCTTCCGACACGTCCGGTCAGGATCTCGACGACGTACGACCCGATGGGCAGCGTCACGAACGACTCTCCTCCCTCGGCAGTACGGCGGCGGCGAGGAGCCGGGCCGTTTCCACCGTGCAGCATCCCAATTCCACGAGCGGCCGCGGGGGCTCCGCGGCGAGCGTCACGACGTCGAGCCCGAGCGAGGGGAGCGTGATTCCCGCCCTCGCCAGGGCATCGCGCAATTCCGCCACTGCCTCTTGAGCGGTTCCGAGTGCGCCCGTGGTCGTCTTCATGATGTCTTCCTTCACCAACGTATGCCTTTCTGAATCCATTTCCTGCTTCGCCTCTCCAGGGTGGGGGCGGATACGTAGAATCGGCAGATGCGCAGGTCGTACAACTGACGCGTAGGGTCGGGGAGTTAAGTCATGGCCAAGAGCCAGCAGCAGGACGCGTGGGAGTTCTTCAGCGATCTCCTGAAGGAACGGCGGGAGACGGCGGGGCTCACACAGAGCGAGCTGGGCAGACGGGTGTTCGTATCCGGGGCGTACATCGGCCTGTTCGAGCAGGGAATTCGAAAGCCGCAACGGGATGTGGCGGTGCGAATCGACGAGGTCCTACAAACCGGCGGTATTTTCGAACGCACGTGGCGCAACCTCATCAACAAGTCACCGTACGCCTCTTATTTCAGCGAGGTGGCGGAGCTGGAGGCGGTGGCGACGAAGATCTGCGAGTTCGCGCCGACGGTGGTGCCGGGGTTGCTGCAGACGGCGGAGTACGCGCGGGCGGTGACGGTGGCGATGCACCCGTTCGCCGCAGAGGAGTTCATCGAGGAGAAGGTCACCGCCAGGACGGACCGAGCCCGCATCCTCAAGGACGCGACAAGGCCCGAGTACTGGGTGATCCTCCACGAGAACGCGGTACGCACGCCGGTGGGCGGCCCGGGCGTGATGGCCAGACAGCTCGACCCCATCACAGCCCTGATCCGGGAGCGGTCGTGCTCCCGCGGACCGTGGGTGCGCACGCCTCCATGAACGGAACACTCAAGCTGATGGAGTTCGAGGACCAGCTCCCAACGGCCTATACAGAGACGTCGTTTTCGGGGACTCTCCTCGATGATCCGGCGGTGGTGAAGCGAGCGCAGCGCGCCTACGATCTGCTCAGGGTCGCCACGCTGTCGCCGGAGGCGTCCCTGGCCCTGATCGAATCGGCGGCGGAGGACTACAGACGATGCGCCAGTACGACCTGAACAACGCCCACTGGTTCAAGAGCTCCTACAGCAACGGCGACGGCGGCGATTGCGTCGAGGTCGCGTACGGCTTCACCGGCGTCGTCCCCGTCCGGGACAGCAAGGTCGCCGACGGGCCCGTCCTCGTCGTGCCCGCCGCCGCCTGGTCCGCGTTCGTGGCCGGGATCACGGGCTGACGGAGGGACGGGTCGGCGCGGAGCGCCTCGACGCCGGCGGTGCCCGGCTCGATGCCCGGGTAGCCGGGGGTGATCACCTTCAGCCCGCGCTGCTCGTAGCGGGCGAAGCGACATGACCGAACCGCCGCCGTTCTCTGCCCGGACGCTTCGGACGTCATCCCTTCCGCGCGGTGCGCCAGGCCCTCGGGGCGCTGCCATACGCGCGGGCGGAGGCGCGGGAGAAGGCCGCCTCGGAGGCGTACCCCACCGCCCTGCCGATCGCGCCGATCCCGTCGGACGTCGTCGGCGAACCGGTCGGCCGCGCGGGCGAGGCGCAGCCGGGTCAGGTGGCGGGCCGGCGGCTCGCCGACGAGCCGGACGAAGCGTGCGCAGAAGGCCGCCCGGGACAGCGAGGCGAGGCCCGCCAGCTCCGCCACGGACCACGGCCGCTCGGGTTGCCGGTGGATGGCCCGTACGGCGGGCCCGAGCGGCTGGTCGAGCGCGGCGGTCAGCCAGCCCGCCTCGCGCGGGCCGTCGGGGGCGGACCAGGTCCGCAGGGCGAGGATGAACAGCAGGTCCAGGACCTTGGACACCATCGCCTTCGAGCCGGCGCCGGGGACGGCGAGTTCGGCCGCCAGGGTCTGCGCGCAGAGCGGAGGCCACTCCCGTCCGGGCTCGGAGCCCCGGATGACGACGGCCGGCGGCAGCACCGCGAGCAGGGGTGCGGCCTCCTGCTCCTCGACGAGGAAGGCGCCGCTCATCCAGGCCCCGCCCGCGACCGCCCGGAGCCGGTGCTCGGCCCCCGTCGCGAGGAGCACCAGGTCGCCCTGGCCAAGACCGGCGCCCTCTCCCCCGGTGACCGCCAGTTCGACCGGGCCCCGTTCGACGATGTGCAGCACCCTTCCGCCGGCCGGGTGGCGGACCTCTCCCCCGTCGCCGGGGCGGACCGTGGTCAGCTCTCCGCCGCGCAGATGGATCAGTTCGAGGACGTCGGAGAGGGCGTCGACGGTCTCGTCGAGCGGAACGGCATGGTTTCCGGGCGCGCCAGTCACTCTTCTTTGCCTCAGGTCCGGCTTCGGTCCTGTGGACCGTACCTCCGCGAGGGGTTCAACCGGGCCCGCCCGGCCCCTACGATCGGCGCCATGTCGATCATCCCGTCCACGCCTGTCGTCCAGGGCTCCAGGAAGACGTCGCTCCGGCTCGACGGCGACGCCGTGCTCCTGAGCACTCCGCACGAGGAGGCCCGCATCCCGTTGGCGGCGATCGAGGGGATCCGGCCGGAGGGCCGGTCGATCACCGTCGAGCTGACGGCACCCGCGGGGACCACGCGGTACGCGCACCGGATCGGCGGGGTGAGCGAGGCGGGGGCCGCCCTGTTCGCCGCGACCGTGAACGCCGCCCTGCCCGGGACGCCCGGGCGGGACACCGCGGCGGACGGGACCGCCCTCGTCGAGACGCGCGCCCTCCCGCTGAGCCGGCGGACGAGGAAGCTGCGCCGCATCGGCTGGCTGTCGGCCGGCGGTCTCGGTGTGATCGTCCTCGCGTGCGTGGCCGTCGGCGTCGCCGGGGACCCGGCCACCATGATCGCCCTCGTACCGGGAGGTCTCGTCGTGACGGCGGCCCTCGCCGTCGGCGCGAACGCGCTGGCCAACTGGTACCGCGAGTGGCGGCTGGTCCGGCACGGCATCACGGCCTTCGCCGCCGAGGCCCCGGAGCGGCCGGGGATGTACCTGTACACGGACCCGGCGGGCCGGATCCGCCACGTGTTCACCTGGGCGGGCGGCATCGCCGTCAAGGTCAGCTACGACCCGGCCGACCCCGGGAACGTCGTCCTTCCCCGGGCCGCCCTGTTCCGGCGCGCGGAGCTCGCCCTGGGACTGTTCCTCGCCTTCGTCGCCCTCCTCGGATTCGCCGGCCTGATCGCGCTGGCCGTCATCGCGATCACCGACCCCGGGGCGATCTCCGGAGCGGCCTAGCGAGACTTATGGAAGTCATAAGTTCGCCTTATGAGCCCATAGACCGGGGGCGGGTACCACTCCGCGCGAGGAGTTATTTAGGGTGGCCTAAGTGTCGGCGGCTCCGCCGCCACGTCGCTTGCGAAGGGAAACCCCGTCATGCCCCGCCCCCTCCGGGTCGCGATCGTCGGCGCCGGCCCCGCCGGGATCTACGCCGCCGATGCGCTGCTGAAGTCCGAGGCCGCCGCCGAGCCGGGCGTGTCGATCGACCTCTTCGAGCGGATGCCCGCGCCCTTCGGCCTCATCCGCTACGGCGTCGCCCCCGACCACCCGCGCATCAAGGGCATCATCACCGCCCTCCACCAGGTCCTCGACAAGCCGCAGGTCCGCCTCTTCGGCAACGTCGACTACGGCACCGACGTGCACCTCGACGACCTGCGCGCCTTCTACGACGCGGTGATCTTCTCGACCGGCGCCATGGCCGACCGCGAGCTGAAGATCCCCGGCGTGGAGCTGGACGGCTCCCTCGGCGCCGCCGACTTCGCGTCCTGGTACGACGGCCACCCGGACGTCCCGCGCACCTGGGACCTGTCGGCCGAGAAGGTCGCCGTCCTCGGCGTCGGCAACGTCGCCCTCGACATCGCGCGCATCCTCGCCAAGACGGCGGACGAGCTGCTGCCGACCGAGATCCCGGCCAACGTGTACGACGGCCTCAAGGCGAACAAGGCCGTGGAGATCCACGTCTTCGGCCGCCGCGGCCCCGCGCAGGCGAAGTTCAGCCCGATGGAGCTGCGCGAGCTCGACCACTCGCCGAACATCGAGGTCATCGTCAACCCCGAGGACATCGACTACGACGAGGGCTCGATCGCCGAGCGCCGCAAGAACAAGCAGACCGACATGGTCGCGAAGACCCTGGAGAACTGGGCGATCCGCGACGTCGGCGACCGCCCGCACAAGCTCTTCCTGCACTTCTTCGAGTCGCCCGTCGAGATCCTCGGCGAGGACGGCAAGGTCGTCGGCCTCCGTACCGAGCGCACCGAGCTCGACGGCACGGGCAACGTCAAGGGCACCGGCGCCACCACCGACTGGGACGTCCAGGCCGTGTACCGCGCCGTCGGCTACCTCTCGGACGAGCTGCCCAAGCTGCCCTGGGACGTCGTGTCCGGCACCGTCCCGGACGCGGGCGGCCGTGTCATCGAGGAGACCGGCGAGCACCTGGCCTCCACCTACTGCACCGGCTGGATCCGGCGCGGCCCGGTCGGCCTCATCGGCCACACCAAGGGCGACGCCAACGAGACCGTGGCGAACCTCCTGGACGACTTCGCGAACGGGCGCCTGCTCACGCCGGCCACCCCGGAGACGGACGCGGTCGTGGCCTTCCTGGAGGGCAAGGGCGTCACGTACACGACGTGGGAGGGCTGGTACGCCCTCGACGCCGCCGAGAAGGCGCTCGGCGAGCCGCAGGGCCGCGAGCGCGTGAAGATCGTCGAGCGCGAGGACATGCTGCGCGCGAGCGGCGCGATCGACTAGCCGGTCGCGGGGCCCTCGCCCCCTCCCGGTCCTACGCTGGAAGGACCCGGAAGAGGTGAGGGCCATGTCCGCACCCACGATCGACGGGATCGCGCAGGCGCGGGACGCCGCGGCACGGGAGTCCTGGGCCGAGGCGTACGGGCTGCTGCGCGCCCACGACGCCCACCCCTCGCGCGCGCTGACCGCCGACGACCTGACCGTCCTGGCCGACGCGGCCTGGTGGTCGGGCCACGTGGACGAGTCCGTGACCGCCCGGCTGCGGGCCCACGCGGCCTATGTGGCGAGCGGCGACCACCGGGGCGCCGGGCTCGCCTCCTGGTGGCTCTCGTACGAGTACGAGGGCCTCGGGCGGCCCGCGGCGGCGTCCGGCTGGCTGCACCGGGCCCACCACCACCTGGACGGCCGGCCCCCCTGCCCCGAGCAGTGCTTCCTCGCCTGGACCGACGCGGAGGAGGCCGTGGCCCGCGGCGACCGTGCGGCGGCCCTCGCCGCCGCACGGCGCATGACCCGGCTCGCCGTCCGCTCCGGCAGCCCGGACCTGCTGGCCCTGAGCCGCCAGGCCGAGGCCTCGGTCCTCCTCGCCGACGGCCGCCGCGCCGAGGCCCTCGCCCTCCTCGACGACGCGATGTGCGCGGTCACGGCCGGCGAACTCAGCGGCGTGTTCACGGGCTGGCTGTACTGCCTGGCGCTGACCCAGTGCATGCGGGCCGCCGACTTCGGCCGAGCCGTGGAATGGACGAACGCGGCGATGGAGTGGTGCGCGCCGCCGTGGACGGGCCGCCCGGCGGACGCCGGGCCGAGCCCCGTCACGGCCGACGCCCCGATGACCGTGCCCTCCGGCGAGAACCCCTTCCGAGGACCCTGCCGGGCGCACCGCGTCCAGGTGCTCGACCTCCTCGGATCATGGGCGCTCGCGGAGGCGGAGGCACGGCAGGCGTGCCGGGAGGTGCCGGTGGACTGCCTGGAGTCGGCGGCCGCCGCGTACTACGCCGCCGGGGACGTCCAGCGGCGCCAGGGCCGCCTGGAGGAGGCCGCCGCCTCGTACGCGCACGCCCATGAACTCGGCCGCATCCCGCAGCCCGGCCTCGCGCTGCTGCGGCTCGCGCAGGGCCGGACCGACGCGGCGGTGGCGGGCGTCGACCTGGCGCTCGCCTGCCAGGGCGACGCCCGCCACGACGTCCTCGGCAGGGCCCGGCTGCTCGCCGCCCGCACCGAGGTCGCCCTCGCGGTCCGGGACGTGCCGGGGGCGGCGGGGGCGGCGGCCGAGCTGGAGGTGCTCGCCGGGGACGTGCCGCTGCTCCGGGCGATGGCGGACTCGGCGCGGGGCGCGGTGGCCCTGGCGGAGGCCCGGCCGGAACCCGCGCTGCGGCTGCTGCGCCGGGCGCTCGCCGGATGGCTGGGGCTGCGGGTGCCGTACGAGGCGGCGCAGGTGCGGATGCTGCTCGCGGCGGCCGACCGGGCGGTGGGCGACGAGGAGGCGGCCCGGCTGGAGCTGCACGCGGCGCGGGCCGTGTTCGAGCGGCTCGGGGCGGTGCCGGACGCACGGCGGGCGGCGGCGCTGCTGACCGGCGGATCGCGGCGGCGGCTGCCGGGCGGGCTGACGGCCCGGGAGGCGGAGGTGCTGCGCCTCGTCGCCTCGGGCGGGACGAACCGGGAGATCGCGCGAACGCTGGTGATCAGCGAGCACACGGTGGCGCGGCACCTGAACAACATCTTCGCGAAGCTGGGCGTCGGCTCGCGGGCGGCGGCGACGGCCTACGCCTACGCCCACGACCTGACCTGACGCCCGCGCCCGCCGTCGGGGGCGGCTTCCGCGCCCTGACTGTGGGCGGCTTCCGCGCCTGACCCGCACCGGCAGGTGCGCCGCCCCGGTGGTGCGGGTCCGGGCCCGGAACGCGGATGCGCCGCTGAGCGCGCCGTCCCGTGTGCCCACCCCTCCCGCCCCGCGGGACGCCTGCCCACACGGGGGCCTGGGTCGAACCGCCCATGCGGGGTCCCCGCACATGGGCCGTTCCGGCGATGCGCGCCCCGGGCGCCGGGGGATACACCGGACGCATGACCACCACCACCCACCCCCTGGACACCCTCCGCGGTGCCGTGCGCGGCACCGTCGTGACCCGTGGCGACCCGTCGTACGACGCGTCCCGGCGGGTCTACAACGCCCTGCACGACCGCCACCCGGCCGTCGTCGTCCACGCCGTGGACGTCGGCGACGTGATCGCGGCGGTGCGCCACGCCCGGGAGCACGCGCTCCCGCTGGCCGTGCGCGGCGGCTCGCACTCGGTCGCCGGCTTCGGCACCGTCGACGACGGCCTGGTCGTCGACCTGTCCCGGATGCGCGGCGTCCGGGTCGACCCGGAGGCCCGTACGGCGCGGGCCGAGGGCGGCGCTACCTGGGGCGACTTCAACCACGCCACCCACGCCTTCGGGCTCGCCACCACCGGCGGGGTGGTCTCCACGACGGGCGTCGGCGGGCTGACGCTCGGCGGCGGCATGGGCCACCTGGCCCGGCGCTGCGGTCTGAGCTGCGACAACCTGGTCGCGGCGGACGTGGTGACCGCCGAGGGCACGCTCGTCTCCTGCGACGCCGAGCGGAACCCGGACCTGTTCTGGGCGCTGCGCGGCGGCGGCGGGAACTTCGGTGTCGTCACCTCGCTCGCGTACCGGCTGCACCCGGTCGACGTGATCTTCGGCGGGATCACCTGCTACCCCCTCGACGGGGACGTCGCCCGTGCCTGGAGGGAGCTGAACGCCGCCGCGCCGGTCGAGCTGAACGTGATCCTCGTCGTGGCGCTGGGCCCGGAGGAGCCGTTCCTGCCGGAGCGCTGGCACGGTCGCCCGATCTGCGCCGCGTTCACCTGCTACAGCGGCCCGGCGGAGGAGGACGAGAGGGTCCTGGCCGGTCTGGACGGTCTCGGGCCGGTCGTCGGCCGGTTCATGGACCGGATGCCGTACCCGGTGATCAACACACTGTTCGACGAGCAGCTGCCGCCCGGGCTCCACCACTACTGGAAGGGCAACTTCAGCCGCGAGCTGTCGGACGGAGCGATCGCGGTCCACGTGGAGTTCGGTGCGACGATGCCGTCGATGGAGTCGGACACGGCGATCTTCCCGATCGACGGGGCCTGTCACGACGTGGGCCCGGAGGAGACCGCGTTCGCCTACCGGGACGCCGTCTTCTCGCACTCGTTCGGCGGGACGTGGACCGACCCGGCGGACTCGGAGCGGAACATCGCCTGGACCCGTGCCTACGACGCGGCGCTGCGGCCGCACACCCAGGAGGGCGGGTACGTGAACTTCATGGACACCGACGACCAGGACCGGGTGCGGGTGAACTACCGCCAGAACTACGACCGGCTGCGCGCGGTGAAGCGCCGGTACGACCCGGACAACGTGTTCCGGCTGAACCAGAACATCGTCCCGTGACCCTAGGGGACGGTGCGGGCCGAGGCGAGGAGGCGGACGGTGTCCTCGGGGGCGAGCGCCAGCGCGTTCCCGACGGTCCCGAGGACCTCCGTCTCGGCCGGGGTGTAGGCGCCGTCGGCGAGCGCGATCCGGGCGGCCTGGAGCAGGATCGACTCCCGTCCGGAGGGTGCCAGGTGCGGGGTGAGCGGCTCCAGGGCCTCGTGGAGCTCGATCGAGAGGAGCGTGCCCTCGGGGTTCACCTCGGGCATGAAGCGGCCGGTGTCGGCCTCCAGCGCCTCGACGAGGTCGACGAGCTGGACGGCCGTGCACTCGGCGAAGCCGGCGGACCGGACCGCGGTGACGGCCCGGTCCAGGACCTCGCGGGATTCGGTGCCGCCGGCCGCGAGGACGGCCAGGGCGACGGTGTGCACGGCGTCGCGCAGCATTCCGGAGAAGCGGCTCGTCGTCGGGTGGTCGAGCACCTCCGTACCGAAGTGCGTGTGACAGGCCGCGCACTCGACGACGGGGCCGGTACAGCCCCGGGGCAGGACGGGGACGCCCAGGACGGCGAACCTGCGGCGGCCGGTGCGGCGCCGGTAGTTCCGGTCGCCCCCGCACTCCTCGCAGAAGAACTCGCCGTCTCCGACGGTGTTCCAGGAGGTACGGATTCCGCAGACGCCCACTTTCCCACCACGTGAATTCCGGGCAGACCGCACACGCACCTCCTCAACGGCCCGGCTGCACTGCCGGCGTTGGCGTGATGTTAGCCACATCCTTGATGTGGCGTCAGCACCCCGTCGTCAGATCACCACCGACTTGGCCGAGACACGTCATCCCTCGCGCGGGGTCAGGAAGCGCGGCGGCGGCGCTTCGCAAAGGCCAGGAAGCCTCCGCCGACGACGACGGAGGCCGCGGCGGCACCGATGACACCGGGACCGATGGCCGAACCGGTCGTCGCGAGATCACCCTCCGGGGTGGCGGACGGAGCCGGGGTCGGGGCGGTGGCGGGCGCGGTGGTGTCCTCACCCGGCGTGGCCGGGGTGGCCGGGGCGGACGGGGACGCGGAGCCCGAAGGGGTCTCGGAGGCGCCCGGGGTCGAGCCGCTCTCGCTCGGGGTGGGCTCGGGGGTGGCCGGCGGGGTGGGGACGGGGGTCTCCGTCGGCTTCGGCGGCTCGGGGGTGACGACCGGGCCCGGCGTCGGCTCCTTCGGGAGGCAGCCGGTGAAGTTCATCTGGTGGGTCTCGGCGCCGGGGACGGTGACGAGCTCCTCGGCGATGACGGAGCCGTTGACGTGGCCGGGGCCGACGTTCTTGCCGCCCATCTCGACCTTGGCGTTCGGGGCGAGGATCGTGCCGGGCCAGGAGGTGTAGTTCTTCTTGACGCTCCCGGCCTGCGGGAAGTTCCACAGCAGCTTGGAGCGGATCTGCCGGTACGCGTCGCCGGGCACGTCGTAGTCGTCGATGACGGGCGCACCGCCGGAGAGGTTCTTGTAGTAGACGCCGTAGGTGGCCGAGGTGCTCATGTCGTACGAGGCACCGAGCACGTTCACCAGGGTCGAGGAGCCGACCGGGACGTCGAAGGTGATCGCGCGGAACTTCTCCAGGTCGGCGGCGTTCACGGCGAAGACGTTGAGGGTCTTGTCGGTGCCGGTGAGGAAGATGCCGTCGCCGGCGGTGGAGACCTTGCCGTGGGGCGCGGTGGCGGCCCAGCCGGTGGACAGCGCCCGCAGGTTCGTGAACTCCTTGCCGAAGTCGACCGGCGAGGCGCCCTTCGCGCTCGGGCCGTCGACGCCGAAGCCGCTGCCCTTGTGGGAGCGGTCGTCGAGCTCGCCGTACACGCCGGTGCCCTTGGTGATCACGACCTGGTTGGCGTGGAGCGTGCCGGCGACGACGAGGCTGTGCCCGCCAGGCAGCTTCGCGAGGTCGGCGGGGGTCAGCTGGTATCCGACGGAGAACCCCTGGCCGGTCTTCGCGTCGCCGAAGTACGCGTCGCCGCCGACGGCGACCGCGCCCTCGGAGTCCGAGTGGCGGACCGAGTCCTTCTCGACGAACTCGGCGTAGAGACCGGCCGTGCCCAGCGGAGAGGCGGCGCACTCCGTGGTGGCGGCGGAAGCGGCGGGGGCCCAGCCGAGGGCGGCACCGGTCACCGTGAGAACGGCGGCCACGGCAGCGGTCGTGCGCATGCGAAACTCCAGGTCAGGGAGGTACGGGGAGGGCGCGTGGGGGGTGTGTCCGAGTGGACGTGCCGACCTTCCGCCATTCCCCGATGTGCCGTCAACTCACCTGATATGACGCCGAATCCGGCATGCCGGGATCATCTTCCTTAAGCGAACCTGAAGCCCCTCATAAGCGTGACGCGGCTCACACGCGCCGCTGCCCCGCACCCTCCGGGAGGAAGGGTGCGGGGCAGCGGACAGCGGGGTGACGGGGGTCAGCGGGCGGAGCGGTTGACCGCCGAGATGACCGCCTTCAGGGAGGCGCGGGTGGTGTTGGCGTCGATGCCGATGCCCCACAGGACCTGGCCGTCGATGGCGCACTCGATGTACGAGGCGGCCTGCGCGGAGGCGCCCTCGCTCATCGTGTGCTCCTGGTAGTCCAGCAGGCGGGCGTCGACGCCGATGGACTGCAGCGCGGCGAAGAACGCGGAGATCGGACCGTTGCCGGCGCCCGTCAGGACGGTGTCGACGCCGTCCACGACCGCCTCGACGGTCAGGGTGTCGGTGCCGTCGGTGTCGGAGGTCGACTGGCCGGAGCGCAGCTGGATGCGGCCCCAACGAGCCGCGGAGTTGTCCGGGTTGGGCAGGTACTCGTCCTGGAAGACGGCCCAGATCGCGGCCGGCGTGACCTCGCCGCCCTCGGTGTCGGTCTTCTGCTGGATGATCTTCGAGAACTCGATCTGCATCCGGCGCGGCAGGTCCAGCTTGTGGTCGTTCTTCAGGACGTACGCGATGCCGCCCTTGCCGGACTGCGAGTTGACCCGGATGACGGCCTCGTAGGAGCGGCCGACGTCCTTCGGGTCGATCGGCAGGTACGGGACTGCCCACTCGATGTCGTCGACGGTCTTGCCCTGGGCGGCCGCGTCGGCCTCCATGGCGTCGAAGCCCTTCTTGATGGCGTCCTGGTGGGAGCCGGAGAAGGCGGTGTAGACCAGGTCGCCCGCGTAGGGGTGGCGCGGGTGGACCTCCATCTGGTTGCAGTACTCGGAGGTACGGCGGATCTCGTCGATCTGGGAGAAGTCGATCTGCGGGTCGACGCCCTGCGAGAACAGGTTCATGCCCAGCGTCACCAGGTCGACGTTGCCGGTGCGCTCGCCCTGCCCGAACAGGCAGCCCTCGATGCGGTCGGCGCCCGCCATGACGGCCAGTTCGGCCGCGGCCACGGCCGTGCCGCGGTCGTTGTGCGGGTGGACGGAGATGCAGATGTGCTCGCGGCGGGTCAGGTTCCGGGCCATCCACTCGAAGCGGTCCGCGTGCGTGGACGGCGTCGAACGCTCCACGGTGGCGGGCAGGTTCAGGATGATCTCGCGGCCCGGGCCCGGCTGCCAGACGTCACAGACCGCCTCGCAGACCTCCAGGGCGAAGTCCAGCTCGGTGTCGGTGAAGATCTCGGGACTGTACTGGTAGCCGAAGGTGGTCTCCGGGCCCAGCAGCTTCTCCGCGTACTCCATCACCAGACGGGTGCCGTCCACGGCGATCTGCTTGATCTGCTCCTTCGAGCCGCGGAAGACGACCCGGCGGAAGGTGGGCGCGGTGGCGTTGTACAGGTGGACCGTGGCGCGCTTGGCGCCGATCAGGGACTCCACGGTCCGCTCGATCAGGTCCTCGCGGGCCTGGGTCAGGACGGAGATGGTGACGTCGTCCGGGATCGCGCCCTCTTCGATGATGGAGCGCACGAACGCGAAGTCGGTCTCGCCCGAGGACGGGAAGCCGACCTCGATCTCCTTGTAGCCCATGCGTACGAGCAGGTCGAACATCTCGCGCTTGCGGGCCGGGGACATCGGGTCGATCAGCGCCTGGTTGCCGTCACGCAGATCGGTGGACAGCCAGCGGGGCGCCTTGGTGATGCGCTGCTCGGGCCAGGTCCGGTCGGGGATGACGACGGCCTCGTACCGGCCGTACTTGTGGATCGGCATCCCGGACGGCTGCTGCGTGTGGGTCGCGTTGGTGATGGGCGTCGGGCGGCTGACGAAAGGCGACTGAGACATTGCGTAGGGCTCCTCGGGGTCCTGCGGGAGGGACGGCCGACTGTCGAACGCAACACCAGGTCCCGCGGGGAGGGGGTCGGCCTACGACTACAGGCCCTCGCCGCGGCAGCTAAGGAGAAGCAGCCCGAAACGCATGATGTCCGTCACCATAGCCCAGGGTCGGCCGAGGCGGACGTCCCGTTTCAGTATGCGGGACGGCCCCCACGTCAAGCCCGAAAGGTGACCCATCACTCCATTTCGCCAATCATCGTCGCTACCCGTGACACCGACGGTACGCAGTGCCACATTGCTGACATGACCTCCCACACGCCTGTCTTCTGCTCGATCGTCCCGCCGCACGTCCTGGAGCGGCTCGCCGAGCACGCCGACCCGGCCGTCGCCGAAGCCGCCCGCCGCACCCTCGCGGTGGACCTGGCCCAGCGCACCACCCGGACCGAGCGGACCCTGCCCGCCCCGGCCGAGGGCGCCGACGGAAAGCCCCGGCGCACGATCTACGACGCCAAGAACGGCACCCGGCTGCCCGGCCACGAGGTGCGCGGCGAGGGTGAGCCGGCGACCACCGACGACACGGCCAACCGCGCCTACGCCGGCCTCGGCGCCACCTTCGACCTCTTCCTGAACGCCTTCGGCCACGACTCGATCGACGGCGCCGGGCTGCCGCTGACGGCGACCGTCCACTACGACGAGAAGTACGACAACGCCTTCTGGAACGGCGAGCAGATGGTGTTCGGCGACGGCGACGGCGAGCTGTTCCTCGACTTCACGATCCCGGTCGACGTCATCGGCCACGAACTGGCCCACGGCTTCACCCAGTACTCGGCGAACCTCGCGTACTACGGCCAGTCGGGGGCGCTCAACGAGCACGTGTCGGACGTCTTCGGCACGCTCGTGAAGCAGCACGCGCTCGGCCAGGCCGTGGAGCAGGCCGACTGGCTCATCGGGGCCGGGCTGCTCGGCCCCGCCGTCGACAAGGGCACGGCGCTGCGGTCCATGAAGGCCCCCGGCACCGCGTACGACGACGACGTCCTCGGCAAGGACCCGCAGCCCGACCACATGGACCGCTACGTCCGCACCAGCTCCGACAACGGCGGGGTGCACATCAACTCCGGCATCCCCAACCGCGCCTTCTACCTGCTGGCCACCGAGCTCGGCGGCAACGCCTGGGAGCGGCCGGGCCGGATCTGGTACGCGACCATGACCGGCGGCACGCTGACCGAGGAGACCCGGTTCTCCGAGTTCGCGCGGGCGACGGTGGCGACGGCGCGGGACCTCTACGGCGACGAGACGGCCGAGGCCGTGCGGCGCGCCTGGTCGGGCGTCGGAGTACCGACGGCCTGAGCCGGCTGGTAGACAGGGCCCATGCGGATTCGAGTGCGGCGCACGGGCGGTTTCGCGGGCATCGAGCGGTCGGCGGAGGTGGAGGTCACGGGACCCGAGTGGGAGTCCCTGTCCTCCGCCGTCCTCGCGGAGAGCGGCGGTGACGCCCGGGGCGTGCCGGACGGCTTCTCGTACGAGATCACCGTCGACGGCCGCACGGTCCGCTGCTGCGACCCGCACCTCACGGACGCCCAGAGGACCCTCGTGACGAGGGTCCTCAAGGAAGGCGCCTAGGCCCTGTCGGCCTAGGCCCGGCGCCAGAACCTGCTCTGGCGGGGCGGGCGGACCTCCAGGGACCAGTCGCCGTCGGCACTCTCGACCTGCACGAGCACGGGCCCCCCGGGCAACGGGCGGCCGTCCCGGGGGAGCCTGCTCGCCACATTGGCGAGCAGGTGGTCGCTGCCGTCCGGCTCGTAGCCCTGGACGAGGAAGTACGCGTGGTCGAACCCCGTGCGGAGCCGGGAGGAGAGGTGGCCGGCCGGCCCCGTGTACAGCAGCACGTCGCCGCCTCTTCCCCGGGCGCGGCGGCCGAGTTCCTCCACGGTGCGGACCGGCCGGACGGCGAGCGTCCACGCACTGGCGCCGGCCCCCACGCGCAGGCGCAGCGGGCTTTGGCCGTCGTACCGCAGCAGCCCGCGGCCCTCGTAGTCCGCCAGGGTCGTGTTCGCCAGCAGACCGTTGGGGTCGCCCTTCTCGTCGAGGCTCTCCACACAGAAGTAGCCCTCGCCGGCCCGGGTGGAGTCGACCACGACATATCCGGCCGGGATCGGCACGTCGACGGTGAGGGTCGTCCTGCCCTTGCCGCCGCGGACGAACTCCGGGAAGTCCCCGCCGAAGAGCTCGGCGTCCGACCGCGGGCCGACGCCCGCGGGCCGCTGGACGGGGACCCTGGCCCGCGCCGGGACAGCGGCCTCGGCCGCCCGGACCTTGGCCAGGAGCTCCTCCGGGATGGCCTCCGGCAGGGCGTCGGCGGGGGCGGATTCGTCCTCGGGGGCGGGCCCGTCGTCGAGGGCGAGCTCGTCGGCGGGGGCGGGCTCGGCCCCGGGGGCGGGCTCCGGGTCCCTGCCCTCGATGCCGAAGTCCTCGGCGAGGCCGACGAGGCCGGAGTCGTACCCCTGGCCCACGGCGCGGAACTTCCACGCCCCGTCACGCAGGTAGAACTCGCCGAGGACGAACGCCGTCTCGGTGCTCGCGTCGTCGACCTCGTACAGCGCCAGCTGCTCGCCGGTGGCGGCGCTGATCGTCCGGATGTGCAGGCCCGGCACCCGGCCGAACGTCCCCTCGTCGACGGAGGCGGTGATCGCGATGCGCCGGACGCCCGGCTCCACGCGCGCGGTGTCGATCTCCAGCCAGTCGGCGACCCGCTGCTCCTCGTCCCGCACCTGCCCGAGCAGGCGCACCGCGCCGGACGCGTGCGCGGGCTGGTTGTAGAACACCAGGTCGCCGTCGCCCCTGACCCGGCCCCCGGCGTCGAGCAGCAGCGCCGAGGCGTCGACCTCCGGCACTCCGTCGCCGGCGGCCCGCCGGACGACCGCGATCCGCCACACCTGCCCGGGGACCGGCAGGTTTCCCCCCTTGACGATCTCTGTCACGGCGCCATGCTGGCACGCGCCCCCGCACTCCGCCTAGAAGATCGCCTAGAAGCCCAGCTTGCGCAGCTGCTTGGGGTCCCGCTGCCAGTCCTTCGCGACCTTCACGTGGAGGTCGAGGAAGACCGGGGTGCCGAGGAGTGCCTCGATGTGCTTGCGGGACTTCATGCCGACCTCCTTCAGGCGGCTGCCCTTGGGGCCGATGATGATGCCCTTCTGGCTGGGGCGCTCGATGTACACGTTCGCGTGGATGTCGAGCAGCGGCCGGTCCGCCGGGCGGTTCTCGCGCGGGATCATCTCCTCGACGACCACCGCGATCGAGTGCGGCAGCTCGTCCCGTACGCCTTCGAGCGCGGCCTCGCGGATCAGCTCCGCGACCATGACCTGCTCCGGCTCGTCCGTGAGGTCGCCCTCCGGGTAGAGCGGCGGGGACTCCGGCAGGAGCGGGATGAGCAGGTCGGCGACGAGCTGGACCTGCTTGTTGCCGACGGCCGAGACCGGGACGATCTGCGCCCACTCGAAGCCCAGCTCCTTGCCGAGCTGGTCGATCGCGATCAGCTGTTCGGCGAGGGTCTTGGAGTCGACCAGGTCGGTCTTGGTGATGATCGCGACCTTGGGGGTCTTCTTGATCCCGGCGAGTTCCTTGGCGATGAACTTGTCGCCGGGGCCGAGCTTCTGGTCGGCGGGCAGGCAGAAGCCGATCACGTCGACCTCGGCCCAGGTGGTGCGCACGACGTCGTTGAGCCGCTCACCGAGGAGGGTGCGCGGCTTGTGGAGGCCGGGGGTGTCCACCAGGATCAGCTGCGCCTCCGGGCGGTGCACGATGCCGCGGACGGTGTGCCGGGTGGTCTGCGGCCGGTTCGAGGTGATGGCCACCTTCTGGCCGACCAGAGCGTTCGTGAGGGTGGACTTGCCCGCGTTGGGGCGGCCGACGAAGCAGGCGAAGCCGGCCCGGTGGACGGCTTCGGTTTCTTGGTTGCGAGCGCTCATGGGGGCCATTGTCCCCGATGAGCGCCCGCCTCACGCACTCAGTGCCCGGCGGCGGCGTATCCGCAGGCCGAAGAGCCCGGCCGCGCCGCCCACGGCGAGGACCGCGGCGGCGAGCCAGGGCAGGGCCAGGAAGGACACGGTGCCGCTCTCCTTCACGTCCTTCGCGGTGGCCGTGAGGGTGACGTCGCCCCAGTCGAGCTGCGGGGATCCGGTCCAGCGCTCGGTGAGCCGGATCTTCTGCCGGGGCAGGAGCTCGGCGGGGACCTCGGCCAGGTCGCGGTCGAGGAGGGTGCGGCCGAAGAGGCCCCGGGCCTTCAGGACGACCTTGGGGTTGAGGGTGACGTTGCCCCGGTTGTACAGGGTGTACGAGACGAGGGCGCTGCTCGTCCGGGTGCCGGGGACCAGCGGCCGGTCCTGGTCGAGGGTGACGTCCTCGACGGCGAGGGCGGGGACGGTCGGCCCGTTGACGCGGAGGTACACGCGGGCGCCGACCGCGCGCTGGACGCCCATGGCGACGGCCCCCTTGCCGCCCGGGGCGATCCGCTCGTCGAGGGCGACGAGGGCCCCGGGGTGGTCCCCGGGGTCGGCGTCGGCGGGGACGGTCAGGGTGTACGGGACGGTGACGGCGGAACGGGCGGGGACGGTGATCCGGGTCCGCTCGGGCTTGATCCAGGCACCGGCGCCGGTCTGCTTCTCCTTCTGCGTACGGACGGCGAAGCCGCCGTCCCGGTCGGTGTTGTAGGCGTCGGCGCCGTACAGCCGGAAAGTGAGCGGGGCGGCGGTCTTGTTGGCGACGGTGACCCGGTCGGTGAGCTTCGTGCCGGGGTCGGCGGAGAGGTAGAAGTACGGGCGGCCGCCGAGCCGGGAGGCGGCCGGGTAGACGGCCCACTCGCCGTTCTCGGCGGCCTGGGCGCCCGGCGCGAGGCCGAGCAGCACGGCGAGGGCGCTCAGGGTGCTCAGCGTGCTCAGCGTGCTCAGGAGGAGGACGTACGGCTTCGTGCGCACGGGTGCGGACCCCCGGGGTGCGGATCGGGGCGGGCCGGCCGGGTGCGCGCCCGGCCCGCGGGGCGGTCAGGACAGGGTCAGCGTGAGCACGCCCGCGTACGAGCCGGGCGCGGTGAACGCCGGGACGTCGAGGGAGAGCTGCGCGTCGACGGTGAACTCGCCGCCCGTGAGGGTGCCGTTCGGCGTGGAGGCGAGGGTCGCGCCGCCGCTGCCGACCGGGCCCGCCGAGCCGGCGGCGCAGGTGCTGGGGCTGCCGGCCTTGGCGGTGCAGGCGGGGGTCCAGGAGAGGCTCCCGGCTCCGATGGCGCCGCCGGGGCCGGTGAAGTCGGTGACCTTGCCGGTCAGGGACCAGCCGGCGGGGCCGCCGCGGAAGTCCTTGACGGTCACCGTCTGGAGCGCGCCGGTGGCCGCGCCGCCCGCGCCGAAGTCGACGGACGACAGCTGCACGGCGTCCCCGGCCTGGGTCATGGACAGCTCACCGGGCGTGACGGCCGCGGTGATCGTCTGGCTGTTCGGCGGAGCCGGGACGATGACCTTGTACGCGGCGGGTCCCGCGCCCTTCTCGGAGTCCCAGGCGGCGCCCTCGTACGCCACGATCCCGGTGGTCGCCACGTCGTTGACCTTCAGGCGCGCGGCGAAGCCGCCCTCGCTGTCGGTCGTGACGGTCATCCGGTCGGCGGTCTCCGCCGCTCCGGCGCGGCCGACGACGGTGACCTCGGTCAGCGGGGTGAACCTGGAGCCGGTGACGGTCACCCGGACGCCCGGGTCGCCGGAGGCGTTGTCGAGCTGGAGCGCGCGGGTGTTGGGGCTGGTGACGGGGCTCGCGACGACCGTCTCGGAGACCGGGGCGGGCGGGTCGAGCACCGTACAGGGGGTGTCCAGCTCCATGAGGTAGCTGGTGTGGATGTTGTAGTCGCCGGGGGCGAGGGTGATCGATCCGGCCTCGGTGGCGGTGAAGGTGCCCGTCATGGAGAAGGCCGGGAAGGAGCCCTTGCCGGGGACCGGCGGGTTCTTCTTGGGGCCGGTGACGGTGACCGTGCCGGTCTGGGCGCCGCCGAGGACCACCTTGCCGGTGGGCGTCATGATGTCGGCCGGGAGCGCGAGGTCGACCGGGTTGGACGCGGCGGGCTTGGTGATCGTGTAGGTCACGGTCACGGTCTCGCCGACCTTGGGACTGGCCTTGTCGACCGTGATCGCGGCGGTGGTGGTTCCCGTGATGGGCGGGATGCCGGCGATCGGCGGCGGGACGCAGCGGGTCTGGAATTCCACCGACTGCGACGTGGTCGCCGCACCGGCCGGGGCGGCGAGCGCGCCGCCGCCGGCGACCGCTAGGGCGGTGACGCCGAGGGCGGCGGTCCAGCGCCGTCTTCGGGCCGCCGCCCGGGATCGGGTGAGTGCCATGGGTATGCCCCCTCCTGAGGGATGAGTGGGCGCCATTGACGGCTGCGGGCTCAGAGAAGTCAATGGAATCCGATTCCATTGACTGATGACCCATCAGATACTGTCAAGATCGCGATATGAGGGACATATTCCCAGGTCACGACAGAGACCGGTGCCGCCCAGGGCGACACCGGTCCGGGTGGGAACGGGCTCAGCTGAAGACGAACGGACCCGGCGACTGCGAGGTCACCGCGTCACAGTTCACCGTGACCCCGAAGATCACCATCTTGAGCGCGACCCCCGCGAAGTACGAGTTGAGGCTGTCGCCCGAGGCCACGGTCCCGCTCAGCGGACCCATGATCACGGACTGCCCGGCCGTGCGGGACGGGTTCCTCTTCCCGGTGAAGACCCGGGTGCCGCCGCCCGCCTTGGCCAGCGTCAGGGTCGAGCTGATCGTGTCGGTGCCGACCGCGACCGGCGTGGTGACGGAGGAGCTGATGGTGATGGTCGCGGCGGTGCCGCTCTGCGTGGCCGTGAGGGTGGCGGTGCCACCGCCCCAGCTGCCGCAGTCGTACGTCGCCGTGGCCGTGCCCGGCGCGACCGCGCCGGCCGTCGGCGCGAAGGCGAGTCCGGCGGCGGCGAGCGCCCCGGTGAGTACCGCGACGGTTCCTAAGGTGCTTCTGCTTCTCATGGCGAGTTCGAACCCCTTCCGATACCGAACGCAGGGGTGCGGACACTGCGTGAATGGTGGAGATCTGACGGTCCGTCGGACGAACCGCTGTCATTGACGCGCAGACGGCATGGGAAGGCAAGAGAAGATGCGGTGATCCTCACAAGGACACAAGGAAGCGGGGGCCCGGCGCGCCGCCGGGCCCCCGCTGTCCTGTTCCCGCCGCTCGCCTCAGCCCGCGGTGACCGCCAGGCGCAGCTGCCCGTCCGGACCCGCGAGCAGCACCGGGGTCTGAGGCCCGCCGAGGTCCCGCACCGCCGCGCGGTCCTCGTCGGAGGCCGCCTCGGCGTTCGACACCACGGCCGCCGCCTCCAGGGACTGCGCCCCGCTGGCCACGGCCATCGCGACCGCGGTCCGCAGCGCGCTCAGCTTGAGCGACTCCAGCTCCACGGTGCCGGCCACGTAGGTGCGGCCCGTCTCGTCGCGTACGGCCGCCCCCTCGGGCACGCCGTTACGGGCGCGGGCACTCCGCGCAAGAGTGATGATCTTGAGGTCCTCGGCGCCGAGGTCGCCGTGCTCGCTGCTGAGTGTCATGGACCGAGCATAGATCCGTGAGGATGATCAGCCCGCGACCGGGTACATCGCCCCGCGGCGCCCCTCCGGCGACACCAGCCACTCCAGCTTCTCGGCCGTGTTCGCCTCCGGCATCGGCGTGTGCATCACGATGACCAGGTCCGGACGGGCCGGGACCCTCAGCTGGGTGGCCTCCACGACCAGCGTGCCGACCAGCGGGTGCTCCATCTCCTTGCGGTTCTGGCCGCCCGGCAGGATGTCCCGCCGCTCCCACAGCTCCGCGAACTCCGGGCTCTGCTCCTTGGCCGACTCGACCACCGCCTGGAAGCCCTCGTCGTCCGGGCACTCCGAGCACGCCGAGCGGAACTGCGCGACGACCTTCGGCGCGAGCTCCTCCCAGCGCGTCGACCGCGAGCGGTACAACGGGTCCGTGAAGAACGCGATCAGGCAGTTCTGCACGATCTCCTGGCGCATGCCGAGCACGATCGCCGCCGCGTCGTTCCACATCACGGTGTTCCAGTACTGGTCCATGATGTGCGCCGGGAACGGCATCCACGCGTCGATGAGCCGCCGCAGGCCGTGGCACATGTCCCGGTCCTCCGGGGCCGCCTCCAGGGCCGGCGGGTTCAGCGCCGCCAGGACGTACAGATGGCGGCGCTCCGCCGGGCTCAGCCGCAGCACCCGCGCCACCGAGTCGAGGACCTGGGCGGAGACGGTGATGTCCCGGCCCTGCTCCAGCCACTGGTACCAGGAGACGCCGACGCCCGCGAGGACCGCGACCTCCTCACGGCGCAGGCCCGGCGTGCGGCGGCGCGCACCGCCGTCCGGGAGTCCCGCCTCGGCCGGGCTGACCCGGGCCCGGCGGCTCATCAGGAACTCGCGCAGTTCCCCGAGTCGGTGCTGCTTCGCGCTGGTGCTCTCGAGAGCGGTGGCCACGTGTGCTTCCTCCCCCTGGACGCAAATGGCGGATGCCGGGTGGTGCCTGGTGGTGCCTGGTGGTGCCTGGTGGTGCCTGGTGGTGCCTGGTGGTGCGACCAACAGGATAAGTTCCCGCTCCCCAGCGTTGTTCCCGTCCCCCGAAGGTGGGGGCATGGCAACGACGACCACACCGCCCGAGTCCCCCACGGCCCCCACCGTCCCCGCCGCCGCGACCCCCGCCGCTCCCCCGGCCCTGTCGGGCCGCGACCGGCTCGTCCTCTTCGTGCTGTGCGCCGCCCAGTTCATGGTGGCGCTCGACTTCTCCGTCCTGAACGTCGCCCTGCCCGTCCTCGGCGCCGACCTCCGCTTCGACCCGTCCGCCCTCCAGTGGGCGGTCACCGCCTTCGCCCTGCCCTCCGGCGGCTTCCTGCTCCTCTTCGGCCGGATCGGCGACCTCTTCGGCCGCAAGAAGCTCTTCCTCTCCGGTCTCGTGCTCTTCGGCGCGGCCTCCCTGCTCGCCACCTTCGCCTGGAGCCCCGGCGCCTTCCTCGCCGGCCGCGCACTCCAGGGCCTCGGCGCGGCGGCGATCGTGCCGACCGGCATGGCGCTGCTCACCACCGCCTTCCCCGAGGGCCCGCTGCGGGCCCGGGCGCTCGGCATCTCCGGCACGCTGATGTCCCTCGGCTTCACCATCGGCATGGTGCTCGGCGGTGTCATGACCGACACGCTCGGCTGGCGCTCCACGATGGGCCTGCTCGCCGTCTTCACCCTGATCGTGCTGCCGATCGCCCCGGGCCTGCTGCCCGAGTCCCGAACCCCCGAGCGGCCCCGTCTCGACGTGCCCGGCGCGCTGACCGTCACCGGCGGTCTGCTCTCCCTGATCTACGCCCTGACGACGGCGGCCGAGCGCGGCTTCGGCGGCGTGGACGTCCCCGTCACCCTCGCCCTCGGCGTCCTGCTGCTCGTGGCCTTCGGCGTGATCGAGTCCCGGCACCCGGCCCCGCTGGTCTCGCTGCCGGTGCTGCGCCGCCGTACCGTCGCCTTCGGCAACGTGGGCGGTCTGGTCACCTTCTCGATGATGTCGACGATCGTCTTCGCGCTGACCCTGTACCTGCAGGAGACCCTCGGCCTCTCGGCCCTCGCCTCCGGCATCGTCTTCGGCGTCCAGGGCGCGTTCTCGGTCCTCGCCGGCATGGTCACCCCGAAGGTGATCGGGCGGTTCGGCGCCCACCGCACCCTGGTGGTCTCGCTCGCCGGCCAGGGCCTGCTCACCTTCGCCCTGCTCGGCATCGGCCGGGAGTCGGGCGCGGTCCTGGCGACGGTGGCCGTCTCCCTGGCGTCGATGCTGCACCTCGGCGCGATCATCTCGTACGGCGTGACCGTCACGTCCGGCGTCCGCGACGAGGAGCAGGGGCTCGCGACGGGCCTGGTCACCACCACCCAGCAGGTCGGTCTGACCGTCGGCATCCCGCTGCTCGGCGTGCTCGCCACCACCGGCTCGGACCTCTTCGACGGGGTCCGGACGGTCATCGCCCTGGACGCGGCGATCGTGGTCGGCGCGGCGGTCCTGATCGCCCTCGGCCTGCGGCGCCGGTCCTGAGTCAGGGGCGGTCGAGGCGCAGCCGTACCGCCTTGGGAAGACCGGCGACGACGAGGTCGTACGAGTCCTCGACGAGCTCCCGGACCATCCGGTCCGGGAGCTCTCCGACGGTCACGGTGTTCCAGTGCCGCTTGTTCATGTGGTAGCCGGGAGCGATCGCCGGGTGCTCCTCGCGGAGTCGTACGGCGTCGTCCGGGTCGCACTTGAGGTTGACGCGCAGCGGCCGGCCGTCGAGCCACGAGAGCGCGAACATCTTCCCGGCGACCTTGAAGACGGAGGTGTCCGGCCCGAACGGGAACTCCTCCGCGGCGTCGTTGAAGTCCAGGCAGAAGGCGCGCAGCTCGTCGGGGGTCATTCCGGCTTCTCCTCCGGTTCCAGCGGTTCCACGAGCACGGTGACGATCTTGTTCCGGCGGCCGGCGGGGGCCTCGGCCGTGAGGCGCAGCGAGCGCCCGTCCGGGAGCTCCACGACCGCCTTGGCGCCCGCGATCGGGACCCGGCCGAGCGCCTTGGCGAGCAGACCGCCGACGGTCTCCACGTCCTCGTCGTCGTACTCGTCGGGGCCGAAGCCGTAGAGCTCGCCGAGGTCGCCGATGTCGAGGCGGGCGGTGACCCGGTAGCGGTCGTCGCCGAGCTCCTCGACGGGCGTCAGCTCCCGGTCGTACTCGTCGGTGATCTCGCCGACGATCTCCTCCAGGATGTCCTCGATGGTGACGATGCCGGCCGTGCCGCCGTACTCGTCGATGACGACGGCGACGTGGTTGCGCTCCTGCTGCATCTCGCGCAGCAGGTCACCGGCGTTCTTGGTGTCGGGCACGAAGGCGGCGGACCGCATCGCGGTGGACACCAGGTCGGCCTCGGAGTCCCGGTTGATGTGGGTCCTGCGGACCAGGTCCTTCAGGTAGACGATGCCGACGATGTCGTCCTCGTTCTCCCCGGTGACCGGGATCCGGGAGAACCCGGAGCGCAGCGCGAGGGTGAGGGCCTGGCGGATCGTCTTGTACCGCTCGATGCAGATCAGGTCGGTCCGGGGCACCATCACCTCGCGGACGAGGGTGTCGCCCAGTTCGAAGACCGAGTGCACCATGCGGCGCTCCTCGTCCTCGATCAGCGACTCCTGCTCGGCGAGGTCGACCATGGCCCGCAGCTCGGCCTCGGAGGCGAAGGGGCCCTTGCGGAAGCCCTTGCCCGGGGTCAGCGCGTTGCCGATGAGGATCAGCAGCTGTGGGATCGGGCCCATGATCCTGGCGAGCGGCAGGAGCACGTACGCGGCGGCGGTCGCCGTGTTCAGCGGGTGCTGGCGGCCGATGGTGCGCGGCGAGACGCCGACGGCCACGTACGAGACGAGGACCATGACGACGATCGCGACGAGCAGCGCCTCCCAGGTCTCCGGGAAGGCCTCCAGGCAGGCGTACGTGACGAGGACGCCGGCGGCCATCTCGCAGGCGACGCGGACGAGCAGCGCCACGTTGAGGTAGCGGGTCGGATCGGCGGCGACCTGCGCGAGCTTCTCCGCGCCGCGCCGCCCGGACCGGACGGCCTCGGCGGCGCGGAAGGTGGAGACGCGGGCGAGGCCTGCCTCGGCGCAGGCGGCGAGCCAGGCCACGATGACCAGCGCGACGGCGCCGAGGATCAGCGAGACGTCCATCGGGTCAGGAGACGGTCGGCGCCGGCGACGGGCCGGTGAGGCCCTTGTCCGTGCGCCAGCCGTCGACGATCGCCGCCTGGAGGCCGAACATCTCGGCCTTCTCGTCCGGCTCCTCGTGGTCGTACCCGAGCAGGTGCAGCACCCCGTGGACGGTGAGGAGCTGGAGCTCCTCGTCCATGGAGTGCTGCGTCGGCGCGTCCTTGCCCTGCTGGGTGGCGACCTCGGGGCAGAGGACGATGTCGCCGAGGAGCCCCTGCGGGGGCTCCTCGTCGTCCTTCGTCGGCGGGCGCAGCTCGTCCATCGGGAAGGACATGACGTCCGTCGGCCCGGGCAGGTCCATCCACTGGATGTGGAGCTGCTCCATCGCCTCCGCGTCCACGACGATCACCGAGAGCTCGGAGAGCGGGTGGATGCGCATGCGCGCGAGCGCGTAGCGGGCGATGTCGAGGATCGCCTGCTCGTCGACCTCGGTACCGGACTCGTTGTTGACGTCGATCGACATGTGTTCTGCGTTCTACTTCCCGTTGCGGCCGCGACGGTGCTCACCGCGGCTGTCGCCGCCGCTCTCGTTGCGGAGGTCGTACTGCTCGTACGCGTCGACGATACGGCCGACGAGCTTGTGCCGGACGACATCCTGCGACGTGAGCGTCGAGAAGTGCACGTCCGGGACTCCGTCGAGGATGTCGCGGACCTGCCGCAGACCGCTCTTCGTCCCGTTCGGCAGGTCGACCTGGGTGACGTCACCGGTGATGACGATCTTCGAGTCGAAGCCGAGGCGGGTGAGGAACATCTTCATCTGCTCGGGGTTCGTGTTCTGCGCCTCGTCGAGGATGATGAACGCGTCGTTCAACGTCCTTCCGCGCATGTAGGCCAGCGGCGCGACCTCGATCGTCCCGCTCGCCATGAGCTTGGGGATCGAGTCGGGGTCGAGCATGTCGTGCAGCGCGTCGTACAGCGGGCGCAGGTAGGGGTCGATCTTCTCGTAGAGCGTGCCGGGCAGGAAGCCGAGCCGCTCGCCCGCCTCGACGGCGGGACGGGTCAGGATGATCCGGGTGACCTGCTTGGACTGCAGGGCCTGGACCGCCTTCGCCATGGCGAGGTAGGTCTTGCCGGTGCCGGCGGGGCCGATGCCGAAGACGATCGTGTGCTTGTCGATCGCGTCGACGTACCGCTTCTGGTTGAGCGTCTTGGGACGGATCGTGCGTCCCCGGCTGGAGAGGATGTTCTGGGTGAGCACCTCGGCGGGGGTCTCGTCGCCGCCGTCCGCCGATCCGTTCTCGCTCGCCCTGAGCATGGCGATCGAGCGTTCCACTGCGTCCTCCGTCATCGGCTGACCGGTGCGGAGCACCAGCATCATCTCGTCGAACAGGCGCTGGATCAGTGCGACTTCCGCCGCGTCGCCGACCGCGCTGACCTGGTTGCCCCGGACGTGGATGTCGGCCTGCGGGAAGGACCGCTCGATCACGCGGAGCAGGGCGTCACCGGATCCGAGGATCGTCACCATCGGGTGCTTGGCGGGGACGGTGAAGTGGGCACGGGCCTCGCCGGGCGCGCCGTTGGGCGATGTGGGTGTCTGAGTCATGGGCCGGCACTGTGGCCTGCACACACCTCCCGTTGCAGGGCTGTCGCCGCTCGACGGCCTCTGGGCTACCAAGCCTACGACTCGGGTCCGGCGAGCCCGTAGCGGTTTACGAGGCCGCGGCCCGGAACCCGATCGTCGGCACCGCCCTGCGCAGCGGCCACGGGCGGGCGGGGGCGGGCAGGAGCCGCTCCAGGAAGGCGTAGCGGCCGCGCAGCGCCTCGGGGTCCTGCCGGGCGTGGCCCTGGACGTGCTGCCACCAGGCGGCGATCTCGCCCCAGGTGGGGGCGGACAGCGAGCCGCCGAACTCCTGCACGGACAGCGCGGCGGTCAGGCCGGCGAAGGCGAGCCGGTCGGCGAGCGGCCAGTCGGCGAGGGTGCCGGTGACGAAGCCGGCGACGAAGACGTCCCCGGCGCCGGTGGGGTCGAGGGCGGAGACCTGGATCGCGGGGACCTCGGCGGTCTCTCCCGTGGCGCCGTCGACGGCGTAGGCGCCCTCGGAGCCGAGGGTGACGACGGCGTAGCGGACCTTGTCGGCGAGGGCGCGGGCGGCGGCCCGGGGGCAGTCGGTGCGGGTGTAGCGCATCGCCTCGGCGGCGTTGGGGAGGAAGGCCTCGCAGTGCTGGAGGTCGGTGAGGCCGGCCAGGTCCCAGCGGCCGGTGTCGTCCCAGCCGACGTCGGCGAAGACCTTGGCGCCGCCGCGGGCGGCCTGGGCGACCCACTCCTCGGAGCGGCCGGGCACGAGGGAGGCGACGGCCGCGCGCGCGTGCGGCGGGTAGGCGGGCAGGGCGCCGTCGAGGGGCGGGGCCTCGTGGCCGTGGGAGACCATCGTGCGCTCGCCCTCGTAGGCCATGGAGACGGTGACGGGCGAGTGCCAGCCGGGGACGGTCCGGGAGAGCGAGAGGTCGATGCCCTCGCCCTGCTCCAGGGCGTCCCAGCAGTACTCGCCGTAGTGGTCGTCCCCGAACGCGGCGGCGAGCGAGGTGCGCAGCCCGAGGCGGGCGAGGGCGGTGGCCATGTTGGCGACGCCGCCCGGGCTCGACCCCATGCCCCGGGCCCAGGACTCGGTGCCGCGGACGGGGGCGCTGTCGAGGCCCGTGAAGATGATGTCGAGGAAGACGGTGCCGGTCAGGAAGACGTCGCAGGCGGGGTCGGTGGGCTCGCGCAGGCACACCAACGGGTCGACCCCGGCGTCGTGTTGCGGCTGCTCTCCCCTTGCTGTGGTCACGGCAGGCTCCCCGGTCGCGGTGCGGATCAGATCAGTGTGCCCGATGGGGTTGGGGTGACGGGTGGGACGCACAGGAAGAGCCGCCTCTTACCCAGGAACCCGTACACCAAACCCATAGTGACCCACATCACATGCCGAACGGGCGGAAACCGTCTTCTCCCGCCACTCTCCTGCTTGATACACATGTCCCGCGACCCCGTGCCCCGCGCACACCACCGGGCGCTCCACCCTCCCTCCCCTTCGTTCCGGGAACGCCCATGTCCTCGCGGACTCGCCGCTCGGGGGCCCTCGTCGCCCTCGTCGCCCTCTTCACGGCCGGCTACCTCGCCCCGTACCTCCTGCCGACCGTCGTCGGCCGCCTCTCCGCCGGTCTCGGCCTCACCCCGACCCGGGCGGGCCTGGTCGGCTCCGTCCTGCTCCTCGGCTCCTCCACGGCCGGCTTCACGCTCGCCGCGCGCGGGGAGCGGATCGCCCCGCGCCGGGCCGCCCGCGCGGGCCTGCTCGCGATGGCCGTCGGATACGGCTCCGCCGCCGCGACCGGCCTCGTGCCGCTGGTGGTCGCGGGCGCCGTCCTCGGCGGCCTCGGCTCGGGCACGGCGACGGCCGTGGCCGTCGCCGGGATCGCCGGCCGGCGCGACCCGCACCGGGCCTCGACCCTCGGCCTGCTCTCCGTGTCGGCGACGGCGGGCGCCCTCTACCTGGCGCTCCCGCACGTGGGCGGCGGCCACACGCCCCCGCTCCTCGCCATCGCCTGCGCGGCGGTCCTGGTGTGGCCGGTCACCTCCCGCCTCCCGGCCCTCCCGCGCGGCGTCCGGGAGACGACGGCCGCCTCGGGCCCCCTCCCCCACCGGCGCTCCGGAGCCGTCCTCGCCGGGGGCATCCTGTGCTGGTCCCTCGCGCAGAACGCCCTCTGGGGCGTGAGCGGCCGCATCGGCCTCACCCAGGCCGGCCTCTCCGAGGTCACCGTCGGCGCGGTCTTCGCGGCGGCGCTCGGCGCGGGCCTCGCGGGCGTCACGGCGGCGGGCGCGCTCGGCCCGCGCCTGGGCCGGGCGGTCCCGATCGGCGCGGGCACGGTGACGATCGCGGGCTGCGTCCTGCTGAGCTCGACCGCCCGGGACCTCGCCACCTTCGCGACCGGCGAGATCCTGTGGAACGCGGTCTACCCGGTCGTCCTGTCCTACCTCCTGGGTCTGGCGGCCTCCCTGGACCCGCGCGGCCGCTGGGCCGTCACGGTCGGCGCGGCGTCCTCGCTCGGCGTGGCCTGCGGCCCGGCGGCCGGCTCCCTGCTCTCCGCCGGCGCCGGCTACCCGGCCATGGGCCTGACCCTGTGCACCCTGCTCCTGCTGGTGGCGGCCCCGATGACGGCGGTCGCCCGCCACGCGCACACCTCCACGGCGGGCCTCACGGTGACGGCGGTCCGGGTCCGGTCGTCCGCCCGCCGCCCGACACGATCGTCGTTCGGCCTGGCGAGGCCGTCGGACCGGGGGTAGGAGGGCCGGGGGTAGGAGGGCCGGGGAGGGGCCCGTCAGCCCTGCCCGAACCGCCAGAAGTGGTCGGGGTACGGGCCGCACGGGAACTGGTTGACCGGCGCGGTCTGCCGGGTGCTCGCCCCGGGGACGGCGAGGCAGAGCCCGCTGTTGACGTTCACGATGCGGTAGAGCGCGCGTCCGGCCGTGTCCCGCTTCTGGTACTCGACCCGCCAGAAGTGGTCCGGGTAGTCGCCGCAGGGGTACTGGTTGACGTTCACGGCAGTGTCCCTGCTCGCCCCCGGAACGGCCGCGCAGTAGCCGCTGTTGTCGTTCACGATCCGGTAGCGGGCCCGTCCGGCGCCGTCCTCCCCGGCGGACCGAAGGCGCCAGAAGTGGTCGGCGTACGAACCGCACGCGAACTGGTTCAGGTCGACGACCGCGGTCGAGGCGCCGGGCACCGCGAGGCACAGGCCGCTGTTGCCGTTCACGATCCGTACGGACACCCCCACCGGAGGCCGCACGCCGCCGTCCCGCGGCGGGGGCGGCACCCGCGTCGGTGGCTGCCGGGCCGGCGGGGTCGTCTCCGGCGCCCGGGTGGGGGCACGGGTCGGCGCCGGTACGGAGGTGGGCGCGGCCGTCCCCGGCGCCGTGGTCGTGGTTGCCGTCGGGGACGGCGTCGCGGCCGTCGGGCCCGTGCCGGGTGTCCCGCTCGTGGTGGACGAGACGGCCGCGGGCAGGTCCTGTGCGGGCGGCGGCGCCGTCGTGTTGCCCGTGCGCTGCGTCTGGGTCAGGACCGTGGCGAGAGCACCGACCAGGGGCACCACCACCCCGGCCACCCACCAGGCCCACCGGGGCGGATGCGGAGCCGCCCGATCGGCCGGGGCGGCTCCCTGGGCTGCTCCCGAGGCGGCGGGACTCGGCGGCGTGGCCGCGGTGTCCCCTGCGGGACCGGGCGTGTCTGACACGTGCTGCTCCCCCCGAAACAACTGTCGTCGCCCGAGTATCACCCCACGGCCGGACCGGGAAACCCGCAATCCGCAAACACGTCCGCCCGGCGCCTCCGGGTCAGCGGCCCCCGAACTCGTAGGCCTCCACCTCGGCGAGGTACCGCTCCCGGCGCGGCTCGTCGTCCTCCAGGAACGACGCCTCGAACGAGTTCCGAGCCAGCTCGCGCAGCTGCTCCGGCTCCAGGCCCAGCGCGTCCCGCACCCCGTCGAAGTTGTCCCCGGCGTACCCGCCGAAGTACGCGGGGTCGTCGGAGTTGACGGTGACCAGCAGCCCCGCCGTCATCATCTCCCGCAGCGGATGGTCGGCGAGCGTGTCGACGACGCGGAGCCGGACGTTCGACAGGGGGCAGAGCGTGAGCGGCACCCGCTCGCGCGCCAGCCGCTCGACGAGCGCCGGATCCTCCATGCAGCGCAGACCGTGGTCGATGCGCTCCACGCCGAGGACGTCGAGCGCCTCCCGCACGTAGGCGGCGGGGCCCTCCTCGCCCGCGTGGGCGACGCGGCGCAGGCCGAGCCGGGCGGCCTCCTCGTACACCTCGCGGAACTTGGCCGGCGGGTGGCCGACCTCCGCCGAGTCGAGGCCGACCCCGGTGATCCGGTGGAGGTACGGCTTCGCGGCGTCCAGGGTCGCGAGCGCCGACTCGGCCGACTCGTCGCGCAGGAAGCACAGAATGAGCCGGGTGGAGATCCCGTACCGCTCCTCGGCCCGGTCGAGGGCGGCGCCGAGCCCCTCGATCACGGTCCCGATCGGGACCCCGCGGGCCGTGTGCGCCTGCGGGTCGAAGAAGATCTCGGCGTGCCGGACGCCCTGCGCGGCGGCGCGCTCCAGATACGCGTCGGCGAGTTCGGTGAAGTCCTCGGCGGTGCGCAGGACGGCCATCAGGCCGTAGTAGAGGTCCAGGAAGGACTGGAGGTCGCTGAAGCGGTACGCCTCGCGGAGGGCCGCGGTGTCCGCGTACGGCAGGGTGACGCCGTTGCGGGCGGCGAGCGCGAAGGCCAGCTCGGGTTCGAGGGTGCCTTCGATGTGGAGGTGCAGTTCGGCCTTGGGTACGGGCATGTTCACGTTCGTTTCGGTACGGGGACCCTCATGAGGTCCTGGGCAATGCTCAGCTCGCCCTCGAACCCGGCGGCCCGCGCCTGCCGTTCGAACGCGGCGGGGTCGGAGTAGCGCTGCGAGAAGTGGGTCAGGACGAGGTGCCGCACGCCCGCGTCCCGCGCGACGGCGGCGGCCTGTCCGGCCGTCAGATGGCCGTGGTCGGTGGCGAGCCGGACGTCCTCGTCGAGGAAGGTCGACTCGATGACGAGCATGTCGGCGCCGTCGGCGAGCGCGTGGACCCCGTCGCAGAGCCGGGTGTCCATGACGAACGCGAAGCGCTGCCCGCGCCGGTCCTCGCTGACGTCGTCGAGACCGACGCCGTCCAGGCTGCCCTCGCGCTGGATCCGGCCGACGTCGGGGCCCTTGATGCCGTGCGCGGCGAGCTTCTCGGGCAGGAGGCGGCGCCCGTCGGGCTCGGTGAGCCGGTAGCCGTAGGACTCGACGGGGTGCGAGAGCCGGCGGGCGTCGAGGGTGAAGTCCTCGGTGACGGCGAGCGGCCCGTCGGCGGACACCGGCGCCTCGGTCAGCCGCACGGTCTCGCGGTAGGCCGTGGCGTACCGCAGCCGCTCGAAGAAGTGCTGCCCGCTCGCCGGGTAGTGGGCGGTGACCGGATGCGGGACCTGGTCGAGGTTGATCCGCTGGATCACCCCGGCCAGGCCGAGCGAGTGGTCGCCGTGGAAGTGCGTGACGCAGATCCGGTCGAGGTCGTGCGCGGCGACCCCGGCGCGCAGCATCTGCCGCTGGGTGCCCTCGCCGGGGTCGAAGAGGATGCCGCGGCCGTCCCAGCGCAGCACGTAGCCGTTGTGGTTGCGGTGCCGGGTCGGGACCTGGCTCGCGGTCCCGAGGACGACCAGTTCGCGTACGGACACGGGCTATCCGGGGGGCCAGTTGAGACCACGGCCGCCGAGGACGTGCGCGTGGGCGTGGAAGACGGTCTGGCCGGCGCCCGCGCCGGTGTTGAAGACGATCCGGAAGCCGCTGCCGTCGACCTTCTCCTGCGCGGCGATCTCGCCCGCCTCGCGCAGTATGTCGGCGGCGACGCTCGGCGCGGCGGCGGCCAGCGAGGCGGCGTCGGGGTAGTGGACGCGCGGGATCACGAGGATGTGCGTGGGCGCCTGCGGGTTGATGTCGCGGAACGCGACGGTGGTCTCCGTCTCGCGCACGATCGTCGCCGGGACCTCCCCCTCCGCGATCTTGCAGAACAGGCAGTCGCTCTGCGGCTCTCCGGCCATGTCCCGGACCTCCTCGGTCTGATGCCGATCACTGATGCCGATCACTGCCGCCGATCGCTGACGATCACGGCCCGGTCATGCTATCCGCCCCGTTCCCCTACTCCCTCGGCATGCGGCGACTGAGCGCGGAGCGGCTCACCCAGTACGTGATGATCACGCCCCAGAACAGGGGCGTGCCGAGTCCGCTCACCAGGCCGGAGTCGAAGGACCACAGGGCCAGCGAGGCGAGCGAGTACAGGCCGAGGAGCCCCACGGCCCCGGCCATGAACAGCACGGGTCGGCAGTTGCGCGCCACGAGGAGCATCGGCCGGCGCAGCCGCGGCGGCACCCGGCGGGCCATCCACACCGCCCACCCGGCCCAGGCGCCGAGGATCACGGCCCCGCCGACCAGGAGCGCGACGGCCGCGTCGGCCCAGGTCGCCGGGGCCGGGATCGCGGCGAGGGCGACGGCGGAGGCCAGGAAGCCGAGGAGGGCGACCCAGCGGGCCCCGGCGGCGGTGTTCCAGGCCATGGCCTCCAGGTTGTAGCGGGCCTTGCGGTCCTGGAGGTCGAGCGCGGCGGAGGCGACGAAGCCCTCCGCGGCCTGGGTCCAGGCACCGCGCCGGAACCAGCGGCGGCGCAGCCGCAGCAGCGACAGGTTGTTGTGGGCCTCGCTGCTCTGCGGGTTGAGGCGCAGGGTCGTCTCGTACGCCCGCTGGGCGGTGGCGTGGTCGCCGCGCCGCTGCGCGGTGAGGCCGACGAGGAAGTGGGCGGAGTCCTCCTCGGGTGCGAGGCCGACGGCGGTCCGCGCCGCCTCGTACGCCTCGACGGTACGCGCGGGCGTGCGGGCGTGTTCGGCGTGCTCGACCAGGGCGCTGCCGAGCGCGTAGTGGGTGCCCCAGTACTGCGGGGCGAGCGCGACGGCGTGCCGGGCGGTGGCCTCGGCCTCCTGGAACCGCCGGGCCGCGAGGAGGACGTGGACGCGCATCAGCCAGCCCCCGAGCAGCTCGGGTTCGGCCCGCAGCGCCTGGTCGACGGCGTCCAGGGCGGCGGCCCGGTCGCCGGCCCGGTGGTGGCAGCGGGCGAGCAGGACGAGCGCCTCGGCGTCCTCGGGTTCGCCCGCCAGGTGCCGGGCGACGAGCTCGCCGGCCTGCGCGTACCGCCCGGTCTCGTAGAGCGCCTCGGCGCGGGCGAGGGCGGTGGAGGCGGTCACAGCTTGCGCTTCCGCTTGAGGTGGGCGAGGAGGTCGTCGTAGAGACCGCCCTCGTTGGCGAACATGGCGACGTTCCGGGCGGCGGCGAACCACGGCTCCGTGGACGGCTTGATCTGCTTGGCAGCTCCGAGCAGGTCCTTGGTGGTGATCAGCCGTACGGAGCCGGTGCGGGCGGAGTCGAGGAGCGCGGCCTCCGCGGCCGACTCGCAGACGTGGGCCAGGTCGGCGCCGGAGAAGTCCTCGGTGGCCTTGACGAGCCTGACCAGGTCGACGGCCTCGATCGGGCGCTCCCGCAGGTGGTAGCGGAGGATCGACTCGCGGGCGGCGGCGTCCGGGGGCAGCACGAGCAGGGTGCGGTCGAGGCGGCCCGGGCGGCGCAGCGCGATGTCCACGTCCCAGGGCACGTTGGTCGCGGCGAGCACGAAGACGCCCTCGTTCCCGGCGCCGCTCGCGATGCCGTCGAGCTCGGTGAGGAGCTGGTTGACGACGTTGCGCAGGCCGCTGTGGTGGGTGCGCGAGCGCTTGGCGCCGAGGGCGTCCAGCTCGTCGAGGAAGACGACGCAGGGCGCCTGGCGGCGGGCGGTCTCGAAGATGTCGTGGATGTTCTTCTCGGAGGCCCCGATCCACATGTCGAGGACGTCGGAGAGCGAGACCGTGAGGAAGTTCGCGCCGAGCTCGCCCGCGACGGCCCGCGCGATGAAGGTCTTGCCGCAGCCGGGCGGGCCGTAGAGGAGCAGGCCGCCGCGGAGCGACTTGCCGTACAGCCTGCGCAGTTCGGGGTTGCGCATGGGGGCGAGGAAGGCGGCCTCCAGGCGCTCCTTGACCTCCTCCATGCCGCCGACGTCGGCGAGGCGTACGGCCCCGGGGGCGTCGACGTCCCAGGCGGCGGCGTCCCCGGCGGTCCCCGCGGCCCCGTCGGCCTGCGGGTCGTCGAGGAACCGTGGCCCGACGAGGTCCTGGACCTGCTGCTCGGCGGCGTCCCAGTCGAACGAGGGGGCGGGCGGGGCGGGCGCGGCGGGCGCTTCGGGCGCCGGGGGCTCGACGGCGGCCGGCGCGACGGGCACCTCGGGCGCGGGCGCGGGTGCGGCGGGCACCTCGGGCGCGGATGCCGGCGCGGGCGCGGGGGGCATCCCCATCGCCCGGACCATGAGCGCGCGGGCGTCCGCGTCGCCCGGCGCGTGCTGGAGCGCGACGGCCGCCTCCGCGACGGCCTCGTCGTTGCGGCCCTCCGCGAGGAGGAGCTCGGCGAAGTGGAGGCGCAGGGGCACGTCACCGGGGGCGGCGGCCACGGCGGCGCGCAGACTGCGGATGAGGGGGGACTCGTCGGCCATACGGGCCAGCCTAGAAAAGCCGCCCGCTCCCCCGTCCACCGGGTGCGGCAGGGCGCCGGGCGTAGGGTGCGGGCCATGAGACGGGAGGCCGCACCGCGCAGGATGACCGTGGACGGCACCGTGTGGCTGTGGAACGTCCGGCACCGCCACCCCGACTGCCGGACCGTGCTGTCGCTGCGCCGCGCGGAGCACCGCCACGCGCAGCTCCGCCTGGTCTTCCGGGACGGTCCGGGCCGGATCGTGGCCGGATACCCCTTCGGCCTGGGCGACGTGGCGTCGGCCGACGGCGACGTCCTGAACCTGAACCTGCCCGGCGTCGCCCGCCGCTTCCTCGAGGAGGCCGGGGCCCGCGGCCTCCTCCCCACCGCCCACGGCGTCCGCGAGGAGCACGCCTGGCCCCTCTACGACACGCTGACGGCGCCCGAGGGGCTCTGGGGGGTGTCGTCACGGGAAGGTGACGACAGGCCCTAGCTCCAGCGGCCCGTGCGGCCCAGGACCAGGGCCGTGGCGGCCGTGCCGGCCGTCGACGTGCGCAGGACGCTGCGGCCGAGGCGGTACGGCCTCGCCCCCGCGGCCTCGAAGGCGGCGAGTTCGTCCGGGGAGACCCCGCCCTCGGGGCCGACGACGAGCACGACCGAGCCCTTGGCGGGGAGGTCGGCGGTGGCGAGGGCGCCGCTGGGGTGGTCGCGGTCCTCGTGCAGGACGGCCGCGAAGTCGGCGCCCGCGAGGAGCGCGGCGACCTGCTTGGTCGACATGAGCTCGGCGACCTCGGGGAAGCGGGTGCGGCGGGACTGCTTGCCGGCCTCGCGCGCGGTGGAGCGCCACTTGGCGAGCGCCTTGAGCCCCCGGTCGCCCTTCCACTGGGTGATGCAGCGGGAGGCGGCCCAGGGCACGATCGCGTCCACGCCGGTCTCCGTCATGGTCTCGACGGCGAGTTCGCCGCGGTCGCCCTTGGGGAGGGCCTGGACGACCGTGATGCGGGGCTCCTCCTCGGGGTCCTCGTGGACCTCGTCGACCCGCACGGTGAGCTCGTCCCTGCCCTCGGCGGAGACCACGACGCACTCGGCCCAGCGGCCCCGCCCGTCGGCCAGCACGAGCTCCTCCCCGGCCCGCAGCCGCTTCACGGAGACGGCGTGCCGCCCCTCGGGCCCGTCCAGGAGGAAGCTCCCGGCACCGGGGACGGTGTCGACGACGAAGACGGGTGCGGTCATGAGGTGCTCCTGTGGGCGAGCCCGGAGAGGGCGGTGTCGAGTTCGGCGGCCAGCACCTCGACCAGCTGCCCGGCGGGGAGTTCGCGGGCGAGGCGGTGGCCCTGGCCGGCCCACAGGGCCATGCCCTGGGCGTCCCCGGCGGAGGCGGCGGCCTTGCGGAGCGGGGCGGTGAGGTGGTGGATCTCGGGGTAGGCGGCGGGGACGTACGGCCCGTGCTCGCGCATGAAGCGGTTGACTAGGCCGCGCGCCGGACGCCCGGAGAAGGCCCGGGTGAGGGCGGTCCGGGTGAACAGCGGGTCCGTCAGGGCCCGCTTGTGCAGCGGGTGGGCGCCCGACTCGGGGCAGCAGAGGAAGGCGGTGCCGAGCTGGGCGGCGTCGGCACCGGCGGCGAGGACGGCGGCGATCTGCGCGCCGCGCATGATCCCGCCGGCGGCGACGATCGGCAGCGCGACGGCCTCGCGGACCTGGGTGACGAGGGTGAGGAGCCCGGTGCCGGGGGCGCCTTCGTCGGCGGGGTCGTCGCGGTACGTGCCCTGGTGCCCGCCCGCCTCGACGCCCTGGACGCAGACGGCGTCGGCGCCGGCCCGCTCCGCGGCGAGGGCCTCGTCGGCGGAGGTGACGGTGACGAGCGTGTACGTACCGACGCGGTCGAAGGCGTGGAAGGTCTCGCGCGCGGGACAGCCGAAGGTGAAGGAGACGACGGGGACCGGGTCCTCCAGGAGGATGGCCAGCTTGGCGTCGTAGGCGTCGTCACGGCAGTCGTCCGCCTCGCCGAGCGGGGTGTCGTACCAGGTGGCCTCGCCGGCGAGCTGGTGGCGGTAGACCTCGACGGCGGCGGGGTCGGCGGGCCGCCCGTCCTGCGGCATGAAGAGGTTGACTCCGAAGGGGCGTGCGGTGAGCCCGCGCACCCGCTTGATCTCCTGGTACAGGCCTCCGGCCGTCTTGTACCCACCGGCGAGGAAGCCGAGCGCCCCGGCCTCGCAGACGGCTCCGACGAGCTCGGGAGAGGAGGCGCCACCCGCCATGGGGGCCTGCACGATCGGAAACCGAGAGAGATCGTTCAGTGCGGTGGTGGACATATGGGCATCGTGTCATGAGCGGGCCGAAGCAACGGAAAGGGGCGGCACCGGAGTGCCGCCCCTTCCCGTACGCACAGGCCTACCGCCCGTTGAACGCGTCCTTGAGCCTCGAGAACAGCCCCTGCTGCCCGGGCTGGAACTGGCCGGTCGGCCGTTCCTCGCCGCGCAGCTTGGCCAGTTCGCGCAGGAGGCGCTCCTGCTCCGCGTCGAGCTTGCCCGGGGTCTGCACCTCGACGTGCACGATCAGGTCGCCCCGGCCGTTGCCGCGCAGATGCGTGACGCCGCGGCCGTGCAGCGGGATCGACTGGCCGGACTGGGTGCCCGGACGGACGTCGATCTCCTCGAGGCCGTCGAGGGTCTGCAGCTGCACCTTGGTGCCGAGCGCGGCCGCCGTCATCGGGAGGGTGACCGTGCAGTGCAGGTCGTCGCCGCGCCGCTGGAAGGTCTCGTGCGGGGTCTCGTGGATCTCGACGTACAGGTCGCCGGCGGGGCCGCCGCCGGGGCCGACCTCGCCCTCGCCCGCGAGCTGGATCCGGGTGCCGTTGTCGACACCGGCCGGGATCTTGACCGTGAGGGTGCGGCGGGACCGGACCCGGCCGTCGCCCGCGCACTCGGGGCACGGGGTCGGGACGACGGTGCCGAAGCCCTGGCACTGCGGGCAGGGCCGGGAGGTCATGACCTGGCCCAGGAAGGACCGGGTGACCTGGGAGACCTCGCCGCGGCCGCGGCACATGTCACAGGTCTGGGCGGAGGTGCCGGGAGCGGCGCCCTCACCCGAACAGGTGGTGCAGACGACCGCCGTGTCGACCTGGATGTCCTTGGTCGTGCCGAAGGCCGCCTCGTTGAGGTCGATCTCCAGACGGATCATGGCGTCCTGGCCGCGGCGGGTCCGCGAGCGCGGTCCGCGCTGCGAGGCCGTGCCGAAGAAGGCGTCCATGATGTCGGAGAAGTTGCCGAAGCCACCGGCGCCGAAGCCGCCCGCGCCGCCTCCGCCGGAGGCCGAGAGCGGGTCGCCGCCGAGGTCGTAGACCTGCTTCTTCTGCGGGTCCGAGAGGACCTCGTAGGCGGCGTTGATCTCCTTGAAGCGTTCCTGCGTCTTCGGATCGGGATTCACATCCGGGTGCAGCTCGCGTGCGAGCCTCCGGAAGGCCTTCTTGATCTCGTCCTGGGAAGCGTCGCGGCGCACGCCGAGTACGGCGTAGTAGTCCGTGGCCACTTACGACTCCGCCAGGATCTGTCCGACGTAACGTGCCACTGCGCGTACCGCTCCCATCGTTCCGGGGTAGTCCATGCGGGTCGGTCCGACCACGCCGAGTTTGGCGACTGCCTCGCCGCCCGAACCGTAGCCGACCGAGACGACGGACGTGGAGCTCAGCCCCTCGTGGGCGTTCTCGTGCCCGATGCGTACGGTCATGCCCGATTCCTTGGCCTCGCCGAGCAGCTTGAGGAGCACGACCTGCTCCTCCAGAGCCTCAAGGACGGGCCTGATCATCAGGGGGAAGTCGTGTCCGAAGCGGGTGAGATTGGCGGTGCCGCCGATCATCAGCCGCTCCTCGTGCTCCTCGACGAGGGTTTCGAGGAGGGTCGCAAGCACGGTCGAGACCGTGGCGCGGTCCTCGGGCTCCTCGAAGGACTCGGGGAGGTCCTGCACCAGCTGCGGCACGTCGGCGAACCGGCGGCCGACGACCCGGCTGTTGAGCCGGGCCCGGAGGTCGGCGAGCGAGGTCTCGCCGAAGGGTGCGCCGCAGTCGACGACCCGCTGCTCGACCCGGCCCGTGTCGGTGATGAGGACGAGCATCAGGCGGGCGGGGGCCAGCGAGAGCAGTTCCACGTGCCGGACGGTCGAACGGGTCAGCGAGGGGTACTGGACGACGGCGACCTGGCGGGTCAGCTGCGCGAGCAGCCGGACCGTGCGGCCCACGACGTCGTCGAGGTCGACGGCGCCGTCGAGGAAGTTGTGGATGGCCCGCCGCTCGGGCGTCGACAGCGGCTTGACGCCGGCGAGCCGGTCGACGAAGAGGCGGTAGCCCTTGTCGGTCGGGATGCGGCCGGCGCTGGTGTGGGGCTGGGCGATGAAGCCCTCCTCCTCCAGGACGGCCATGTCGTTGCGCACGGTGGCGGGGGACACGCCGAGCTTGTGGCGCTCGGTGAGCGCCTTGGAGCCGACGGGCTCCTCCGTCCCGACGTAGTCCTGGACGATGGCGCGCAGGACCTCGAGTCTGCGTTCGCTGAGCATCGTGCGCACCTCCAGCTGTCGTCGTCGTTCCGGTTGCTCCGCTTTTGGCACTCGACCTGTCCGAGTGCCAGCGATCCCCCGGCCAGTGTACGGCGGCGGACATCGCTCCTGGCAAGGAGGCGGCGCCCGCACCCGTTAGCGTCGCCCCATGGACATCGATTGGGAAGCGCACGGATGGGAGCGGCTCGCGGACGGGGTGGGCCGGCGGCGGCTGCCGGTCTGGGACGCCACGGTCGGACTGGTCCTGGGCTCACGGGCGGTGCTGCTGTACGACACGGGGGCCTCGCTCACGGAGGGCGCCGAGCTGCGGGCGCAGATCTCGGCGCTCACGGGCGGCCGGAAGGTGACGCACATCGCACTCAGCCACCCGCATTTCGACCACGTTCTCGGCACGGCGGTCTTCGCGGGTGCGGAGGTCTTCGGCGCGGTGGGCTCGGACGACCTCCTGGGCGGGGCGCGGGCCCGGGAGGAGCTGCGCACGGACGCGGTCGGGCAGGGACTGGACGCGGAGGCGGCGGAGGCGGCGGCGGACGTCCTGGTGGCCCCGCGGCACGTGGTCTCGGGCGAGTGGACGCTCGACCTGGGCGACCGCCAGGTCCTCCTGGCGAACGTGGGCCCCGGCCACTCGGGCCACGACCTGGCGCTCTGCGTCCCGGGGGCGCGCGAGGTCGTCTTCTGCGGCGACCTGGTGGAGGAGTCGGGCGAGCCGCAGGCGGGCCCGGACGCGATCCCGTCCCGCTGGCCCGACGCCCTGGACCGGCTGCTGGCCCTGGGCGGCGAGGAGGCGGCGTACGTACCGGGGCACGGCGCTGTGGTGGACGCCACGTTCGTGAGGGCGCAGCGCGATGAACTGGCACGCCGCTTCGAGGTGTCATAACGTCGCGCAAATGCGCAGCTACAACCCGGACCTGACGCCCCCTTGGAAGAAGTCGGCGCCCGTCCCGGAGGTCCCGGCCGACCCCGACCTCGTGGTCGAGGAGGTCTCGACGGGCTTCTGCGGGGCGGTGATCCGCTGCGAGGCGGGCACGGTGACCCTGGAGGACCGCTTCGGCAAGCACCGGGTCTTCCCGCTGGAACCGCGCGGATTCCTCCTGGAGGGCAGGGTCGTGACGCTGGTGCGGCCGGTCTCGGCTCCGGCACGCCCCACCCGTACGGCCTCGGGCTCGGTCGCCGTGCCGGGCGCACGCGCGCGCGTGGCGCGGGCGGGCCGGATCTACGTCGAGGGCCGCCACGACGCGGAGCTGGTGGAGCGGGTCTGGGGCGACGACCTGCGCATCGAGGGCGTGGTCGTGGAGTACCTGGAGGGCGTCGACGACCTGCCCGCGATCGTCGCGGAGTTCGGCCCGGGGCCGGACGCCCGGCTCGGCGTCCTGGTGGACCACCTGGTGCCGGGCTCGAAGGAGTCGCGGATCGCCGCGCAGGTGACCTCCCCCGACGTCCTGGTGGTCGGCCACCCGTACATCGACGTCTGGGAGGCGGTGAAGCCGTCCGCGCTGGGCATCCCGGCCTGGCCGGCGGTCCCGCGCGGCCAGGACTGGAAGACGGGCGTCTGCCGCGCGCTCGGCTGGCCCTCGGACAACACGGGCGCGGTCTGGCAGGCGATCCTCAGGCGCGTGACGTCCTACAAGGACCTGGAGCCGGAGCTGCTGGGCCGGGTGGAAGAGCTGATCGACTTCGTGACGGCGCCCTAGCCGGCACCCGCTCGGGCCTGCACCCGCAGCTCGCGCCCGCACGGGCCGCCGCCCACTGCCGTGTGGGCGATCGTCCCTCTGGGGGAGGAACGATTGCCCACGACGGCACCGGCGGAGGCGCCGCGCCGTCAGTCCACCAGGTCCCGCACCACCGCGTCCGCGAGCAGTCGGCCCCGCAGGGTCAGGACGGCGCGCCCCGCCTCGTACGACTCGGGGTCGAGCAGACCGTCCCCCAGGGCCTTGCGCGACGCCGCCAGCCCCGCGGGCTTGAGGATCGACAGTTCGACGCCCTCGCGCAGCCGCAGTTCGAGCAGGATCCGCTCGACCCGCCGGTCCGCCTCCGCGAGGATCTCCCGCCCGGCCCCGGGCGAGCGGCCTTCGGCGAGCGCGGCGGCGTACGCGCCGGGATGCTTCACGTTCCACCACCGGACGCCCCCGACGTGCGAGTGCGCCCCGGGCCCGGCGCCCCACCAGTCCGCGCCGCGCCAGTACAGCTCGTTGTGGAGGCAGCGCCCGGCCTCCGAGGTGGCCCAGTTGGACACCTCGTACCAGGAGAAGCCCGCCTCCTCGAAGGCCGCGTCCGCGATCAGGTAGCGGTCGGCGTGGACGTCGTCGTCGGTCATGGGCACCTCGCCCCGCCGGATGCGCCGGGCCAGCTGCGTGCCCTCCTCGACGATGAGGGCGTAGGCGCTGACGTGGTCCGGCCCGGCGCCGATGGCCGCGTCCAGGGAGGCCCGCCAGTCGTCGTCGGTCTCCCCGGGCGTGCCGTAGATGAGGTCGAGGTTGACGTGCTCGAACCCCGCGGCCCGCGCCTCGCCGACACACGCCTCGGGCCGTCCGGGCGTGTGCGTGCGGTCGAGGACCTTCAGGACGTGCTGCCGGGCGCTCTGCATGCCGAAGGAGATCCGGTTGAAGCCGCCTTCCCGCAGCTCGGCGAGGTAGGCGGGGTCGACGGACTCCGGATTGGCCTCCGTCGTCACCTCGGCGTCGTCGGCGAGCCCGAACTCGTCGCGGATCGCCCCCAGCATCCGTACGAGGTCTCCGGCGGCGAGCAGCGTCGGCGTGCCGCCGCCGACGAAGACGGTCCGCACGGGTCGCGGGTCGTCCCCGAGGACCTTGCGGGCGAGCCGGATCTCCTCGGTGACCTGGTCGGCGTAGTTGTCGCGGGAGGCGAGCACACCGCCCGTGCCGCGCAGCTCACTCGCCGTGTACGTGTTGAAGTCGCAGTAGCCGCAGCGCGTCGCGCAGTACGGCACGTGCAGGTAGAACCCGAGCGGCCGCTCCCCGGCTCCTTCGAGGGCGCGCGGGGGCAGCGCCCCGTCGTCGGGAACGGACTCACCATCGGGCAGTACGGAAGGCATGAGCCCCATTGTCCCGTACTGCCCGGGGTGACGGTCCTGCTCCGCGGCTCAGGACTCGCGCGAGCCCGCGTACATCTCCTCGATGAGGTGCTTGTACTCGCGCTCGACGACCGGCCGCTTCAGCTTCAGGGACGGGGTGAGCTCGCCGTGCTCGATGTCGAGGTCGCGCGGCAGCAGGCGGAACTTCTTGATCGTCTGCCAGCGCTGGAGGCCCTCGTTGAGGCGGTCCACGTAGCCCTGGATCAGCTTCTGGGTCCGCGGGTCGGCGACGACGTCGGCGTACGACTTCCCGCCGAGGCCGTGCTCGGCGGCCCAGCCGAGGAGGGAGGGCTCGTCGAGGGCGATGAGGGCGGTGCAGAAGTTCCGGTCGGCGCCGTGGACGAGGATGTTGGAGACGAACGGGCAGACGGCCTTGAACTGGCCCTCGACCTCGGCCGGCGCGATGTACTTGCCGCCGGACGTCTTGATCAGGTCCTTCTTCCGGTCGGTGATCCGGAGGTAGCCGTCGGCGGACAGCTCGCCGATGTCGCCGGTGTGGAACCAGCCGTCGGACTCCAGGACCTCGGAGGTCTTCTCCGGCAGGCCGTGGTAGCCCTCCATGATGCCGGGGCCGCGCAGCAGGATCTCGCCGTCGTCGGCGATCCGGACCTCGGTGCCGGGGAGCGGCTTGCCGACGGTGCCGGTGCGGTAGGCCTCGCCCGGGTTGACGAAGGAGGCTGCGGAGGACTCCGTGAGGCCGTACCCCTCCAGGATGTGGATCCCCGCGCCGGCGAAGAAGTAGCCGATCTCGGGGGCGAGGGCGGCGGAGCCGGAGATGCAGGCGCGCAGGTTGCCGCCGAAGGCCTCGCGGATCTTGCCGTAGACGAGGGCGTCGGCGACCTTGTGCTTCGCCGAGAGGCCGAAGGGCGCGGCGGCGGTACCGGTGCGCCGGAAGTTGTCCTGGGTGGCCTTGGCGTACTCGCGGGACACACCGGCCGCCCACTGGAAGATCTTGTACTTGGCGCCGCCGCCGGCGCGGGCCTTGGCGGCGACTCCGTTGTAGACCTTCTCGAAGATGCGGGGCACGGCCGCCATGTAGGTCGGCTGGACCACCGGCAGGTTCTCGATGATCTTGTCGACGCGGCCGTCGACGGCGGTGACGTGGCCGACCTCGATCTGGCCCGAGGTCAGGACCTTGCCGAAGACGTGGGCGAGCGGCAGCCACAGGTACTGGACGTCGTCCTGGGTGACGAGGCCGGTGGCGGCGATGGCCTTGGCCATGTACGACCAGTTGTCGTGCGGGAGGCGGACGCCCTTGGGGCGGCCGGTGGTGCCCGAGGTGTAGATGAGCGTGGCGAGCTGGGTGGAGGTGATGGCCCCGACCCGCTCCTTCACGGCCTCGGGGTGCTCCTCCAGGTACGCGTTGCCGCGTGCCTCCAGATCGGCGAGGGAGAGGGCGAACTCACCGTCGATGTCCGCTCCCGCGGGGTCGACGACCACGACGTGCCGCAGGTGGGGCAGGTCGGCGCGGCGCTCGACGGCCTTGGCCAGCTGGGCGGCGTCCTCGGCGATGAGGACCTTCGACTCGGAGTCGGAGAGGATGAACGCCGACTCCTCGGCGTTGGTCTGCGGGTAGACCGTGGTGGTCGCGGCACCCGCGCACATTACGCCGAGGTCGGAGAGGATCCACTCGACCCGGGTGGAGGAGGCGAGCGCGACGCGCTCCTCGGGCTGGACGCCGAGGTCGACGAGGCCGGCGGCGATCGCGTAGACCCGCTCGGCGGCCTGTCCCCAGCTGAGCGACTTCCAGTCGTCCGGGCCGGTGCCGGACGCGGCGGGTACCGGGTAGCGGTAGGCCTCCGCATCCGGGGTCCGCCCGACGCGCTCAAGGAAGAGCGACGCCACGGAGGGCGGCCGGTTCTCGATCTGGGTCTGTGTGTCGCTCACGACGTCCTCCGGGCGGCGGCGGTGCCTTCTGGTGGTTCGTAACTAACTGGCGAGTAACCTTCGAGCCGGGATCAGACTAAGGGGCCCGGGACCGGCGCGTAAGGCCTTGCAGGACGTCGCTTCATAACGAACGGGTCCACGCGCACATGGCGCGTGGACCCGTTGGTTGCACAAGGCAGCTACTTCTCGCCCGCCCGGCTACTTCTTCTTGCCGGAGGACTCGTCGCTCGACAGGACGGCGATGAAGGCCTCCTGGGGCACCTCCACCGAGCCGACCATCTTCATGCGCTTCTTGCCTTCCTTCTGCTTCTCCAGCAGCTTCCGCTTACGGGAGATGTCACCGCCGTAGCACTTGGCGAGGACGTCCTTCCGGATGGCGCGGATGGTCTCGCGGGCGATGACCCGGGAGCCGATGGCGGCCTGGATCGGCACCTCGAAGGCCTGCCGCGGGATGAGCTCGCGCAGCTTGGCGACGAGCCGGACACCGTAGGCGTACGCGGCGTCCTTGTGGGTGACGGCCGAGAAGGCGTCGACCTTGTCGCCGTGCAGCAGGATGTCGACCTTGACGAGGCTGGAGGCCTGCTCGCCGGTGGGCTCGTAGTCGAGGGAGGCGTAACCGCGGGTCTTGGACTTCAGCTGGTCGAAGAAGTCGAAGACGATCTCGGCGAGGGGCAGGGTGTAGCGGATCTCGACCCGGTCCTCGGAGAGGTAGTCCATGCCGATGAGCGTGCCGCGACGGGTCTGGCAGAGCTCCATGATCGCGCCGATGAACTCGCTCGGGGCGAGGATCGTGGCGCGCACGACGGGCTCGTACACGTCGTCGATCTTGCCCTCGGGGAACTCGCTCGGGTTGGTGACGGTGTGCTCGCTGCCGTCCTCCATCACGACCCGGTAGACCACGTTCGGCGCGGTGGCGATGAGGTCGAGCCCGAACTCGCGCTCCAGCCGCTCGCGGATCACGTCGAGGTGGAGCAGACCCAGGAAACCGACGCGGAAGCCGAAGCCGAGCGCGGCGGACGTCTCCGGCTCGTAGACCAGCGCGGCGTCGTTGAGCTGGAGCTTGTCGAGGGCCTCGCGGAGGTCCGGGTACTCGGAGCCGTCGAGCGGGTAGAGACCCGAGAAGACCATCGGCTTCGGGTCCTTGTAGCCGCCGAGCGCCTCGGTCGCGCCCTGGTGCAGGGAGGTGATCGTGTCACCGACCTTGGACTGGCGGACGTCCTTCACGCCGGTGATGAGGTAGCCGACCTCGCCGACGCCGAGACCGTCGGAGGCGGTCATCTCCGGCGAGGAGACACCGATCTCCAGGAGCTCATGGGTGGCGCCGGTCGACATCATCCGGATGCGTTCGCGCTTGTTGAGCTGGCCGTCGACGACTCGTACGTACGTCACGACACCCCGGTAGGAGTCGTAGACGGAGTCGAAGATCATCGCGCGGGCGGGGGCGTCCGCGACACCGACCGGGGCCGGGATGTCCCGGACGACCCGGTCGAGCAGCGCCTCGACGCCCATGCCGGTCTTCGCGGAGACCTTGAGGACGTCCTCCGGCTGGCAGCCGATCAGGTTCGCGAGCTCCTCGGCGAACTTCTCGGGCTGGGCGGCCGGCAGGTCGATCTTGTTGAGGACCGGGACGATCGTGAGGTCGTTCTCCATCGCGAGGTACAGGTTCGCGAGAGTCTGCGCCTCGATGCCCTGGGCCGCGTCGACGAGCAGGATCGTGCCCTCGCAGGCCGCGAGGGACCGCGAGACCTCATAGGTGAAGTCCACGTGCCCGGGGGTGTCGATCATGTTCAGGATGTGCGTACTGCCCTGAGCCGGCCCCTCGGTCGGCGCCCACGGCAGACGGACCGCCTGGGACTTGATCGTGATGCCGCGTTCCCGCTCGATGTCCATGCGGTCGAGGTACTGGGCACGCATCTGCCGCTGGTCGACCACACCGGTGAGCTGGAGCATCCGGTCGGCGAGCGTGGACTTGCCGTGGTCGATGTGCGCGATGATGCAGAAGTTGCGGATCAGAGCCGGGTCGGTACGGCTCGGCTCGGGCACGTTGGTAGGAGTCGCGGGCACGCAGGGATCTCGTCTCGGGCGATGTTCAGAACGGACACGTAGAGACCATGGTCCCATGCCCGGCGCCCTGCGCCCGGTTTGGGCGGCCCCGGGGGTGGCTGATAGTGTGGACAGCTGTGTCTCGCATGCCCTCTCAGCTGCGGGGCGCATCCAGAAGGAACATCGAACCTGTAAAGGCTCTTTTCGTGGCGAACATCAAGTCCCAGATCAAGCGGAACAAGACGAACGAGAAGGCGCGCCTGCGCAACAAGGCCGTCAAGTCCTCGCTCAAGACCGCGATCCGCAAGGCCCGCGAGGCCGTCGCCGCGGGTGACGTCGAGAAGGCCACCGTGGCTTCCCGCGCCGCCTCCCGCGCGCTCGACAAGGCTGTCTCGAAGGGCGTCATCCACAAGAACGCCGCCGCCAACAAGAAGTCGGCGCTGGCCACCAAGGTTGCCGCTCTCCAGGGCTGAGCTCTGATGTAACCGGCCGCACGGGACACAGCGGGCCCTCTCTCCCGCTCCCGCCCGGCCACCCGGACTCGCGCACGGACGCGTTCGCCACGCGGGCGTGAGCCCACCCGATACAACGCCGAAGGCCCCGCCCTCTCCTTCCCCAGGAGAAGCGGGGCCTTCGCCGTACCCGGAAGCAAGCGGCCGGTACGGCGCCACGACCGGGTCGACCAGCCGGTCCGCACCGAGGCCCGAGGGCCGACCAGACACCCGACAGCCGCCGCGAACGGCGCGAAGCCGCCGAGGCCCGCACGGGGGCCGGGCAGCTGACGCGGGCGACACGAAGCCGCCGAGGCCCGCTCGGGGGCCGGGGCGGCCGACGCGGGCGACACGAAACTGCCGAGGCCTGCACGGGGGCCGGGCAGCTGACGCGGGCGGCACGAAGCCGGTCGCGGCGGCGGCCGGGGGCAGCCACCACAGGAGGGCGCGCAGCCACCGCACCCCCACAGGGGCCCGGAGCAACCAAACACGGGCGGCGCGAAGCCGCCGCACCCCCACCGGGGCCCGGGAAGCCGCCGCCCTCCCCCACCAGAGCCCAGGCATCTGACACGGGCGCGAGGCTGCCACAACCCCAGCGGGGCAGCCGCCGCGGGCGGCGCGAAGCCGCCGCAGCCTCTGCGGGGGTCTGGGGGCGGAGCCCCCGGGGAAGAACAACGACCTCACCCCCCACCAGCCCCCGGCAGGGTTTCGGGAAGGGGTGGGGTGGGGGATCAAACCCCGCCTACCCCCGACGCATCCTCGCCGCCCGCGCCACCGCCACCACCGCCTTCTCCAGGGCGTACTCCGGGTCGTCCCCCCCGCCCTTCACCCCCGCGTCCGCCTCCGCGATCGCCCGCAGGGCGAGCGACACCCCGTCCGGGGTCCAGCCCCGCATCTGCTGCCGCACGCGGTCGATCTTCCAGGGCGGCATGCCCAGCTCCCGCGCCAGGTCGGCGGGACGCCCGCCCCGAGCCGAGGAGAGCTTGCCGATCGCCCGTACGCCCTGGGCCAGCGCGCTGGTGATGAGCACGGGCGCGACCCCGGTCGAGAGCGACCAGCGCAGGGCCTCCAGGGCCTCGGCCGCCCGCCCCTCGACGGCGCGGTCCGCGACGTTGAAGGAGGAGGCCTCGGCGCGGCCCGTGTAGTACCGCCCGACGACGGCCTCGTCGATCGTCCCGTCCACGTCGGACGTGAGCTGCGAAACCGCGGACGCGAGCTCGCGCAGGTCGCTGCCGATGGAGTCCACGAGCGCCTGGCAGGCCTCGGGGGTGGCCGACCGCCCCAGCGTCCGGAACTCCTGCCGTACGAACGTCAGCCGCTCCGCCGGCTTCGTCGTCTTCGGGCAGGCGACCTCCCGGGCCCCCGCCTTGCGCGCCGCGTCGAGCAGCCCCTTGCCCTTGGCGCCGCCGGCGTGGAGCAGGACGAGCGAGATGTCCTCGATCGGGTCGTCCAGGTACGCCTTGACGTCCTTGATCGTGTCGGCGGAGAGGTCCTGCGCGTTCCGCACGATCAGCACCTTGCGCTCGGCGAAGAGCGAGGGGCTGGTGAGCTCGGCCAGCGCCCCGGGCTGGAGCTGTTCGGGGGCGAGGTCGCGCACGTCCGTGTCGGCGTCGGCGGCCCGGGCAGCCGCCACCACCTCCCGCACGGCGCGGTCGAGGAGCAGGTCCTCCTGCCCCACGGCGAGCGTCACGGGGCCGAGGAGGTCGTCGGGGGAAGTCTTTCTGGTGGCCATCGCGATCCAGCATCCCACGGGCCACTGACACCCCCGCCCGTACGGGGGACGAGAATGGCGGGGTGAGTGAACGACACGTACTGGTACTCCCCGACCGCGACGCCGCCGAGGAGGTCGCCGGGGAGCTCCCCGACCGCTTCGGCCTGGCCGAGGAACCGCAGCTCGTGCGGGACGCCCTGGCCGGCGAGGACGACGCCGAGGACGCGCAGTGGCTGGTGGTCGTGGAGGACCCGGACGCCCGCCTCGACCCGGCGGCGCTGGACGCCCTGGCCGCCGAGTACGAGGGCTGGCTGGAAGCCCCTTAGGGGCGTTGGGGGCGCCCCGTCTTCGGAACGATCTGGATGTCGAGGTCGATGCTGATGCTGGACCCGACGGCCGCGATGCCCCGCGCGAGCAGTGTCTGCCACGTGAGGGTGAAGTCCTCCCGGTGCAGCTCGGTGGTGGCCCGGCAGGCCCCCCGGGTCTCGCCCTCCAGGCCGTTCCCGAGGCCGAGGTACTGGGTGTCCAAGGTGACCGTGCGGCTCACCCCGTGGAGGGTGAGCGCCCCGGTGACGGCCCAGCGGCTGCCGCCGCGGTGGACGAAGCGCTCGCTGAAGAACTCCAACGTCGGGTAGGCGCCGACGTCGAGGAAGTCGCCGGAGCGCAGGTGGTCGTCGCGCATCTGCACCCCGGTGTCGATGGAGGCCGCGTCGATGACGACGTGCATCGCGGACTGCTCCATGCGTTCGGCGATCCGCACCGCGCCCGCGAAGCCGTTGAACCGCCCGTGGATCCGGGCCAGGCCGATGTGCCGCGCGGTGAAGCCGATCTGCGAGTGCGTGGGGTCGATCTCCCAGTCCCCGGGCGCCGGCAGCTGCGGCTGGGGCGCGACCTGGAGCAGGACGTCGCCGAGGCCGTGGTGCTCGCCCACGGCGACGACGGCGCTGCCGTGGTAGGGCGTGTAGCCCTCGGAGGTGACGGCGACCCGGTACTCGCCGGCCGGCACGGTCGCGAGGACCGTGCCGTACGGGTCGGTCTCGCCGCCCAGGACCTTGCGGCCCGCCGTGTCGCTGACGACGAACTCGGCCTGCCGGACGGGTTCGTGCACGGGGTCGAGCACCCGGCAGCTGAGCAGACCCGCCGAGGAGGGGACCGCGAGGCCGGCGAGCGGGCCGCCGCGGGCGGCTCCCCCCGCACGCTTCCCGAAGAGACGATCGAACATTCTTCACGCACCCCCGTGCGACTCGTTCACTATGCAACGAAGTCGCATTCGATCACCATTGAACCGTTCGAGGCAAACGGGGTGTGTGAGGGCAAGTGTTACCGAGGGTCCGAATTGGGGGTTCCGGTCCGCACGGACGGCAGCACGTCCAGCTCGATGCCGAACAGTTCCCGGTACGCGCTCCTCACCTCGTCCTCGCCGTCGAGGATCCGCTCCTCGCGCTCGCCCCCGGTGCGGGTGATCAGCTTCGGCGCGCTGAGGGTGATCCGGCCGTCCTCGGTGAGCCGCGAGCAGATGAGCGACCGCGGGAAGTGCGAGTCGGGCGAGGTCTGGTGGTACCAGGCGCCCGCCGTGAAGTCGGCGAGCTCCCGCGGCCGCCGCTCCAGCCGGTACTGCGGCTTCCCGTCCCGCAGCACGTCCAGATCGCCGTCCGCCGTCTCCACGATCCGGAAGACACCGCCCGGGTCCACCTGGTCGTCGCGCGATGCGAAGGCCAGCGGGTAGTGGCTGTGGTCGCCGAACCCGACGTCGGCCAGCCACCGGTCCCCCTCCGCCGTCTCCACGAGCAGCGCCATGTGGTCGTACGGGATGCCCGGCGTCCCGTCCGGCCCGATCACCCGCGCCTGGAGCAGCGCGACCTCGTACCCGAGCCCCCGCAGCAGCACGGCGAACGCCGTGTTGACCTCGTAGCAGAACCCGCCCCTGCGGGCCCCGACCACCTTGTCGAGGAGCGCCTTCTCGTCCAGGACGACGGGCTCACCGAGATGGATGGAGAGGTTCTCGAAGGGCACGGTCCGCAGGTGCAGCAGATGCAGCTCGCGCAGCGCGGCGGCGTCCGCGCGTCCCGGCCGCTCCGCGCCGATGCGGCGCAGATAGGCGTCGATGGTGGCGGGTTCATGTGTGGTCATACCGGCAGTCTGCCTTCCGGCGATCCGGATCTCTCGTCCAATTCCGTCCCGGCGGGCTCCGATTCCCCTTCCCTCACGGGGAGTTCCCTCATCCTGGCCAGCGGCGAGGGCAGCAGCCAGAGCACGGCGAGGGCGGCGCCGGCGGTGGCGATCCACAGCGTGGGGCGCAGCCCGACGGCGGTGCCGAGCAGGCCGCCGGCGAGCGCGCCGAGCGGACGGAAACCGTGGTTGAGCGTGCGGAACGCGCCCATGACCCTCGCCCTCACGGCGTCGGGTATCACGGCCATCTGGAACGATCCCGCGGCGACGTCCACGATCATCACCCCTGCGCAGGAGAGGAATTCCGCGACGAAGAGCACGCCCACCACCAGCGGGAGCGGTCCGTCCGCGAGGGGTACCAGGAGCAGCGGCACCGTGAATCCGAGGAAGCCGGCGACGAGCGAGCGGCCGATCCCGATCCGCCGGACGACCGCCCCGCTCACCATCGCCCCGAGGAGACCGCCCACGGCTCCGGCGGCGAGCATGAGGCCGAGCAGGCCCGCGTCGATGCCGAGTTCGGTGGTCGCGTAGAGGACGAAGAGGGTGTGGAACATGAGGTTGAAGAACTGGACCGTGCCGGAGGCGGCGAAGAGCGCGCGCATCGAACGCTCCCGGATCACCCAGCGCAGCCCCTCGGTGAAGTGCCCCTTGGCCACGGGCGCCGGCGCGGGTTCGACCGGCTTGATGCGGGTCAGGTAGCCGGCCGAGACCAGATAGGTGGCGGCGTCCGCGACCAGTGCGAACGGCGCGGTCAGGAACTGTACGAGCAGGCCCCCGACACCGGGTCCGGCGAGCCAGGCCATCGAACGGCTGCCGTTGACCAGCGAGTTCGCCTGGACGTAACGCTCGGTGGGGACGAGCGCGACGAACAGCGTGGCGTTGCAGACCTCGAAGAGCACGGTGAGCGCGCCGATCCCGAAGGCCACCGCGTACAGCTGCCCGAGCGTGAGCGCGTCCAGCGCGTAGGCGACGGGGAGGGTCAGCACCAGTGCCGCCCGCCCGATGTCGGCCGCGATCATGGCGCGTCTGCGGCTCGCCTGCCGGTCGGCCCAGGCGCCGAGCGGCAGGTTGAGCAGCAGGGCGGGCAGCAGCTCGGCGGTCTTGAGCAGGCCCATGGCCGTGGCGTCCGCGCCCAGGGCCAGGACGGCCGCGAGCGGGATCGCGATGAGCGAGATCTGGTCCCCGGCGAGCGAGATGGTCTGCCCGGTCCAGTACCGGCGGAAGGTCCGCTCGCGCAGCAGCGCCGGTATGCGTTCCACGAGGGCCATCTCGCTCACTCCTCTTCGCTGTCGGGGATGTCCTGGTCCAGGTAGGCGATCCGCAGGATGCTGACGGGCCGTGCGCCCTCCGGCCTGAGGGACGGGTCGGACGCGCGCGCCTCGTAGGGCCGGAGCAGTTCGTCGATCCGCCGCCCGAGGCCGGCCAGTTCCTCGGGGGTGAGGTGGAGCAGGGAGTCGCCGAACTCCTCGGCCTCCCGCCACTCCCTCGGCAACCGGTGCCGGTTCTCCATGGCCCGGGTGACCCGCTCGAAGTAACGCTCGGCGACGGCGGTGCTGAGCGCGTCGGCCGCCTCGGCGACCGAGGCGTCCTCGCTGTACTCGGGCCACTCCGTGTACCGGGCCGTGGCCCGCCAGGGCTTCTCCCGTCCCCGCCCGCCGGGCGCCTCCTCCACCAGTCCGTATTTGGCGAGTATCCGCAGGTGGTACGAGCAGCTGGCCACGGATTCGCCGGTCAGCTCGGCGGCCCGGGTCGCGGTGAACGGCCCGCTGCTGCGCAGCAGCCCGACCAGCGACATCCGCAGCGGATGGGCGTAGGCCCGCAGGGCGCGCGGGTCGGTGAGTCGGATGCTGCGGGGCTGCTGCTCGCCCCCGGGTTGCGGTGCGCTGGTCTCCGGCATGATGAAAAGGTATCTTTAGAAAGACTTCTTTACAAGCATTTCTCTACGAGCCTCCCCCGCGTCCTCACCCCCCTCCCGGTACGGCCGTGAGCCCCTGCCCCACCCCCACCACCGCCACGGCTCCGTCCCGATCGGTCCGCAGCACCCGCGCGCCGCCCGCCCGCAGCGCCTCCAGCGTCCGGGGCGAGGGATGGCCGTACGGGTTGTCGCGCCCCGCCGACACCAGCGCGAGCCTCGGCCGCACGACCCGCATCAGGCCCGGGTCCTGGTGCGCGGAACCGTGATGGGCGACCTTGAGGACGTCCACCGGCCCCAACTCCGGGTGAGCCCGCGCCAACGCCCGCTGAGCCGGCGGCTCCAGGTCCCCGAGCAACAGCAGACTCAGCCCTCCCCCGGTACGGACGAGCAACGTCACACTGGCGTCGTTGGGCCCCTCGACGACCCCCTCGGAGCCGCCTCCCGGCCACAGCACCCGCCACTCCAGGGCCCCGATCCTCCGCCGCTCACCCATCTCCGCCCGGACCAGCGGCACCCCCGCGGCGGCCGCCGTCCGCCGCACGAACGCCGCCTGGGCGGGCGGCTCTTCGAGCCCCGTGGTCTGGATCGCCCCCACCTCCCTCCCCCGCAACACCCCGGGAAGTCCGGCCACATGGTCGGCATGGAAATGGGTGAGCACCAGCAACGGCACCCGCCGCACCCCGAGTTCACGCAGACAGCGGTCCACCGGTACGGGGTCGGGGCCCGCGTCCACCACGACGGCGGAGTCCCCGCCCGCGGCGAGCACCGTCGCGTCCCCCTGGCCCACCTGGCACATCGCGAACACCCAGCCCGGCGGCGGCCACCCCGTCACCCACCGGGCCAGCGGCACGGGCCGCGCCACCACGAGCAGCAGCAGCCCCGCGACGACCGCACCGACCACACCCCGGTACGGCAGCCTGCGCGCCCCGAGGACCACCAGCGCCGTGAGCAGCGCCAGGGCGAGACCGCCCCACCACCCGCCGGGCCAGGCCACCTCGGCCCCCGGCAGCGCGGCGCCGGTACGGGCCACCCACGCGATCCACCCGGCCGGCCATCCCGCCACCCACGCGAGGGCCTCGGCAGCGGGCATCCAGACCGCCGCCAGGGCGAGCGTGGCGAACCCGCACACCGTCGCCGGCGCCACCGCGAGCTCCGCGAAGAGGTTCGCCGGGACGGAGACGAGACTCATCCGCTCGGCGAACACCACCACGACCGGCGCGCACACCGCCTGTGCCGCGAGGGCCGCGCCCAGCGCCTCGGCCAGCCTGTCCGGCACCCGGCGCCGCCGCAGGGCGTCGCTCCACCGCGGGGCGATCGTCAGCAGCGCCCCGGTCGCCAGGACCGAGAGCAGGAAGCCGTAACTCCGCGCGAGCCAGGGGTCGTAGAGCACGAGGAGCAGCACGGCCGCCGCCAGCGCGGGGATCAGCGATCTCCTGCGTCCGGTCCCGATCGCGAGCAGGGCCACCAGCCCACAGGCCGCCGCGCGCAGCACGCTCGGATCGGGCCGGCAGACGATCACGAAGGCGAGCGTCAGCCCTCCCCCAGCCACCGCGGTGACCCGCAGCGACAGCCCGAGCCGTGGCGCGAGCCCGCCCCGCTCCACCCGGTGCGCCCGCCCGGGCCGCCCGATGAGCAGGAGCAGCACGATGGTGAGGTTACTTCCGGACACCGCCAGAAGGTGGGTCAGGTCCGTCGCCTCGAACGCCTCCCGCAGCTCGGGACCGACCCGGGAGGTGTCCCCGACGACCAGTCCGGGCAGCAGGGCCCGCGCATCCGGACCGAGCCCCTCGGCCGCCTTCCGCAGCCCGGCGCGGAGCTCCCCCGCCGTCCGTTGCGGCGCGCTCGGCGGCCCCACGATCCGCGGTGGTCCCCCTCCGTCGACCTTGAGCACCGCCGCGAAGGGCTCGCCGGGCCGCAGCGGCGGCGCGAGCCGGGCACCGACCCTCAGCCGGGTGGTGGGCAGGAGCCGCAGCCACTCCTCCCGCCCGTCCCCCGACGGCACGATCAGCAGCACCGGCGTCCGGGTCCGGTGCACCGAGCCGTCCAGCCGCTCGACCCGGGTGACCTCTCCTTCCAGGACGATCGAGACCGGCGCCATCGCGTTGCCCCGCACCTTGGGCCGGGTGAGCCGTGGATCGGAGGTCACCGCCACGTCCAGCCAGGCCCGCGCGTACTCCCGCGCCAGCTCCGGCACCGGTCCCCGCCGGAGGTCGGCTGCGTGCAGCCCCGCCGAGGTGGCCCCGGCCGCCGCGCAGAGCAGCACCCCGGCCCACGCGGTCGCCCGCAGCCTCCACCCCGCCGTGGTCCCCGGCACCGCGGCTCCCGGATCCTCGCCCGGGTCGCCTCGCCCCCGGGCCCGCCCCCGCGCCGACAGGGCCAGGGCCACCCCCACGCAGACCGCGACACCGGCCGCCGTCCACCATCCGGTGGCGCCCACGGCCCAGGCCGCCGCCGCCCAGGCCGCCACCGCGAGCGGAACGAGCCGGAGATCGGCAGGCCCTTCCCGCCGACCCGACGGCCCCGCGCCGCGCTCCTCACCGAGCGCCCCGTCGAGCGCCTCCTCGTGCTTCACGGCCGGACCAGCGGTTCGAGATCGGCGAACCTGCGCTCACCGATGCCGTCGACCTCGCGCAGTTCCCCGACCGACCGGAAGCCGCCGTGCTCCGTCCGGTGGTCGACGATGTGCTGCGCGAGCACGGGCCCCACCCCCGGGAGGCCGTCTAGCTGCTCCGCCGTGGCCGAGTTGAGGCTCAGTGGAACCCCCGGCGCACCGCCCCCGACACCGCCGCCCGGACCGGAACCGCCCGCCGGCGCCCCCGGCAGCCCGACCAGGACCTGCTCGCCGTCGAACAGGACCCGCGCCCGGTTGACCCCGGTGAGATCCGCGCCCGGCTCCGCCCCGCCCGCCGCCCACAGGGCGTCCGCCACCCGCGAGCCCGCAGGCAGGGTCAGCACCCCGGGCCTGCGCACCTTGCCGCCGATGTCCACGACGACCCGCGCCCCGGCAGAAGCCCCCGCACCGGGCCGCGAACCGGCTCCCGGCCCGGGCACGGAGGTCGCGGGGGCGACGGGCGCAGCGGCACGGACGAGCTCAGGAGCGCGCACCGGCTCGGGCCGACCGGTCCAGAAGTACCCGCCCGCGACGACCGCGGCGACGAGCAGGACCACCGTCAGCGCCCCGAGCGCCCTCGGTTCGAGCCCGCACCTGGTCTGCACCCACACCGGGGCGCGGTCACGGAGCAGCGCGGCCAGCCGCTCCCGCACGCCCGGAGGGGAGCCACGCTCCTGCGCCTCCGGCACCTCCCGGACCTCCGGCGCGCGCACCGGAGGCGGTACGACCGGCGGCGTCGCCGGTGTCGCCGTCGGGAACAGGGCGTCCCCCCGCCTCCGCACGGCCCCTCCCGGCATCACCGCGGTCCTCCCGACCCGGCCGCGCCCCCGCACCCGCCCATGGGGCGAGCCGCGCCCTCCGGAACGAGCACGCCCGTCCGAACCGGGCGCCCGTCCGGGCCCGCTCGTCGGGGCACCCGCCGCGCGGGAGGTCCTGGGGGTGGTGGATGCGATGCGTGTACGAGGAGTCATGTCCGTGACGGTAGGAGTCACGGACGGCCCGTGCGGAGCTCATCCGTCTTCCGTGGACAGCCGCTCCGTTGTGGAGAACTCCCTCACCCTCAAGGGGGATGGCAGAGGCTCGCGCGAGGGCCCGGCGTCCTCAGCGCGGCGAGACGACGACCGCGAGCAGCCCGGGTCCTGTGTGGGCGCCGATGACCGCACCCACCTCGCTGACCTGGAGTTCCTCGACTCCGGGTACGCGCTCTCGGAGCCGGTCGGCGAGCGCGGCGGCCCGCTCAGGTGCGGAGAGGTGGTGCACGGCGATGTCGACGGAACCGGAACCGGCCCGCTCCACGGCGATCTCCTCCAGGCGCGCGATCGCCTTCGAGGCCGTCCGTACCTTCTCCCGCAGTTCGATCCGCCCGCCGTCGAGTTCGAGGAGCGGCTTGACCGCCAGCGCGGAGCCGAGCAGTGCCTGCGCGGCGCCGATGCGTCCGCCCCTGCGCAGATAGTCGAGGGTGTCGACGTAGAAGTAGGCGGAGGTTCCCCCGGCGCGCTTCTCGGCCGCGGCGACCGCCTCGTCGAGGGAACCGCCCGCCTCCGCGACCTGGGCCGCCGCGAGGGCGCAGAAGCCCAGCGCCATGCCGACCATGCGGGTGTCCACCACCCGTACGGGCACGGGGGCGTCCTTGGCCGCGAGCACGGCGGCGTCGTAGGTCCCGGAGACCTCGGCGGACAGGTGCAGCGAGACGACGCCTCGCGCACCCGCCGCGGCGGCCTCGCGGTAGGCCTCGGCGAAGACCTCGGGGCTCGGCCGGGACGTGGTGACGGGCCGGCGCTTCTGCAGGGCCTCGGCCAGGGCCTTCGCCGAGATCTCGGTGCCCTCCTCGAGGGCGCGGTCGCCGATGACGACGGTCAGCGGGACCGTGGTGATCGCGTGCCGCTCCCTCGTCTGGCGTGGCAGGTAGGCCGTGGAATCGGTGAGGATCGCGACATGCCGGGACATGAGCGGGAGGTTACCCGCCGGGGCCTTCGCACGGCAGCCCGGCCCCCCACCGGACGCGCCTTCGAGCCCCACCGCGCCTTCGCGTGGGGCCGTCGGGTCAGGTGGTGGTCTCCGGGCGGGCCGACTTCTCCCAGGGGTAGGCGGTCCGGCGCGGATCGGGCGCCGTGATCGCGGACGGCTCTCCGCCGGTCCCCGGACCGGCGTGACCCGCGGGCCGGGCGGGGTGTCCCCATCCGTCGGCGGTCGACCCGTCCGGCGCCCCGGCTCCCGCCCCGGTACCGGCCGCCGTCCGGGCGGTCGTCCCCGGCGTGGGCTCCGGGCCCGTCCAGTGGCGCAGGGCGCCCGCCTCGACGTCGATCTGCGCGCTGAGCGTCGACAGGTCGTCCTCCGCGAACTTCAGCGCCCGGTCCCGCGCGGCGCGGCGCAGCGCGTCGGCCGAGCCGGTGATCCGCTCGGTCCGCGCGGCGAGTTCGGGCAGCTGCCCGGCCACCCACGCCCGGTCGGGCTCACGCTCCAGGCGCTTGAGGTCCGCGTCCAGTTCGAGCCCGTGGGCGCTGAGCCGGTGGAACAGGTCGAGCGACTCCTTGAGCGAGGCGTCCTCGCCGACGCCTGCCTGGAGCGCCTCCTGCGTGGCGCGCATCGAGGTGCGCAGGGAGAGCCGCAGCCGGGCCAGTTCACCGGCGGCCCCGACCTGGCCGATGCTCTTGGCCCGCAGGGTGGTGTCCTCGACCGTGCGCCGGGCCTGGTCGATGGTGCGGTCGACCCCGCGCTTGGCGGCCTTCGCGACCTTCACGGTGACGAACACCCCGAGCGCCACGAAGGACAAGAAGAGCAGGGCCATGATCGTGATAATCGTGGCTTCCATGTGTGCCCCTCCGGCCTCGACTGTTGTTCTTCCACGGTAAACGGAAGGGGCAGGCCGACGGTTCCCTTCGAACCCTCAACCTGCCCCTAGCCTCCCCCTAGGGGAAGGCCGCGGTCCGTCGTCGCCCCGATGGTCAGCCGGCGACGATGTTGACCAGCTTCGGCGCGCGCACGATCACCTTGCGGATCTGTGCGTCGCCCAGCGCCGCGACCACGTGCGGGTCGGCCAGCGCCAGCGTCTCCAGCTCAGCGTCGGTGATCGACGGGGAGACCTCCAGGCGGGCCTTGACCTTGCCCTTGATCTGCACGACGCAGGTCACGGTCTCGTCGACGACGTACGCCGGGTCGGCGACCGGGAAGTCCTGGTGGACGACCGACTCGGTGTGGCCCAGCCTGCGCCACAGCTCCTCGGCGATGTGCGGGGCCAGCGGGGCGACCAGCAGCACCAGCTGCTCGGCGACCGGCCGGGAGATCGCGCCGCCGGACTTGGTCAGGTGGTTGTTCAGCTCGGTGATCTTGGCGATGGCGGTGTTGAAGCGCATCGCCGCCATGTCCTGGGAGACACCGTCGATCGCCTTGTGCAGGGCGCGCAGCGTGTCCTCGTCGGCCGCCGTGTCGACGACCGTGACCTCGCCGGTCGCCTCGTCGACGATGTTGCGCCACAGGCGCTGCAGCAGGCGGTACTGGCCGACCACCGCGCGCGTGTCCCAGGGGCGCGAGACGTCCAGCGGGCCCATCGCCATCTCGTACAGGCGCAGGGTGTCGGCGCCGTACTCGGAGCAGATCTCGTCCGGCGTGACCGCGTTCTTCAGGGACTTGCCCATCTTGCCCAGGACGCGGCTGACCTTCTCGCCCTGGTACCAGAAGCCGCCGTCCCGCTCCTCGACCTCGGCCGCCGGCACGGCGATCCCGCGCGCGTCCCGGTAGACGAAGGCCTGGATCATGCCCTGGTTGTACAGCTTGTGGAACGGTTCGGCCGAGGAGATGTGACCCAGGTCGAACAGCATCTTGGACCAGAAGCGCGCGTACAGCAGGTGCAGCACGGCGTGCTCGGCACCGCCGACGTACAGGTCGACGCCACCGGTCGGCATGCCCTCGCGGGGGCCCATCCAGTACTGCTCGACGGCCGGGTCGACCAGCTTCTCGGCGTTGTGCGGGTCCAGGTAGCGCAGCTCGTACCAGCAGGAGCCGGCCCAGTTCGGCATGGTGTTGGTCTCGCGCCGGTAGCGGCGCGGGCCGGAGCCGTCGCCCAGGTCCAGGGTGACGTGGACCCAGTCCTCGTTGCGGGACAGCGGGGTCTCGGGCTGGGTGTCCGCGTCGTCGGGGTCGAAGGTGCGCGGCGAGTAGTCCTCGACCTCCGGCAGCTCCAGGGGCAGCATCGACTCGGGCAGCGAGTGGGCGACGCCGTCCTCGTCGTAGACGATCGGGAAGGGCTCGCCCCAGTACCGCTGGCGGCTGAACAGCCAGTCGCGCAGGCGGAAGTTGACGGTGCCCTCGCCGATGCCGCGGTCGGCCAGCCAGGCGGTGATCTTCGCCTTGGCGTCGACGACGCCCAGGCCGTCCAGGGAGATCTCGTCGTTGGCCGAGTTGACCAGCTTCGCCTCGTACGAGGAGAAGGCGTCGTCCCAGGTCGCCGGGTCGGTGCCGCGGTCGTCGCCGGGCTCGACGACGCAGCGCATCGGCAGCTCGAAGGCGCGCGCGAAGGCGAAGTCGCGGCTGTCGTGCGCCGGGACTGCCATGATCGCGCCGGTGCCGTAGCCCATCAGGACGTAGTCGGCGATGAAGACGGGGACCTTCTGGCCGCTGACCGGGTTGGTCGCGTAGGCGCCGGTGAAGACGCCGGTCTTGTCCTTGGCCTCGGCCTGGCGCTCGACGTCGGACTTGGAGGCGGCCTGCTTGCGGTAGGCGTCGACGGCCTCGGAGGGGGTGGCGTGACCGCCGGTCCACACCTCGTGGGTGCCCTCGGGCCAGGCGGCCGGGACGATCTTCTCGACCAGGTCGTGCTCGGGCGCCAGGACCATGTAGGTGGCGCCGAACAGGGTGTCCTGGCGGGTGGTGAAGACGGTGATGGCCCCGGTGTCGCCGACCTGGAAGTCGACGCGGGCGCCCTCGGAGCGGCCGATCCAGTTGCGCTGCTGCAGCTTGATGGCCTCGGGCCAGTCCAGCGCGTCCAGGTCGTCGAGCAGGCGGTCCGCGTAGGCGGTGATCCGCATGTTCCACTGGCGCAGCTTGGACTTGAAGACGGGGAAGTTGCCGCGCTCGGAGCGGCCGTCGGCGGTGACTTCCTCGTTGGCCAGGACGGTGCCCAGGCCGGGGCACCAGTTGACGGGCGCGTCGGAGGCGTACGCCAGGCGGTACTCGCCCAGGACGTCGGAGCGCTCGGCGGCGCTCAGCTCGCTCCACGCGCGCGTGCCGGGAACCTCACGCGTGCCGTTCTCGAACTGCTCGATCAGCTCGGCGATCGGCCGGGCCTTCGCGGCCTCGTCGTCGTACCACGAGTTGAAGATCTGCAGGAAGATCCACTGGGTCCACTTGTAGTACTCCGGGTCGATCGTGGCGAACGACCGGCGCTTGTCGTGGCCCAGGCCCAGCCGGCGCAGCTGGACCTTCATGTTCTCCATGTTGGCCTCGGTGGACACACGCGGGTGCGTGCCCGTCTGCACGGCGTACTGCTCGGCCGGCAGGCCGAAGGCGTCGAAGCCCAGGGTGTGCAGCACGTTGTGGCCGGTCATGCGCGCGTGGCGGGCGAAGACGTCCGTGGCGATGTAGCCGAGCGGGTGGCCGACGTGCAGGCCCGCACCCGAGGGGTACGGGAACATGTCCATGATGAACTTCTTGGGCAGGGCGGCGACCGCGGGGTCGCCCGCCAGGTCACCGGTGGGGTTCGGCGCCTCGTAGGTGCCCTCGGCGTCCCAGAAGTCCTGCCAGCGTGCCTCGATGTCGGCGGCCATGGCCGCCGTGTAGCGATGAGGGGCCGCCGTCTCGGCGGCCGTCGTGATCTCGGTCATGGTCCTTGATGCTCCATCGATCGTCTCTGCCCACTGCCACGAACTGCCCGAAATGAAAAATCCCCTCGCACAGGAGGGGATGCCGCGCCGACTCCGACGGGATGTCTGTCATCCGTCGGGACTGGTCAGCGCGGCTCGGTAAGCAGGAGGCGTACGGCACGCATGGCGCCAGGGTACCGCAGGGCCCGAGCGGGCCGCACCGGCGTTCCACGGAGCGGAAGGGGGTGCCGGGGGTCGTGGACGGCCGTGGAGACGAAGAAGCGGGCCACCCTGATCAGGGTGGCCCGCTTCTCTTCTGTGGAGCTAAGGAGAATTGAACTCCTGACCTCCTGCATGCCATGCAGGCGCTCTACCAACTGAGCTATAGCCCCGTACGCGGGAATGTTCAGATTTCCGCAGAACCGGCACGAGCCATCCGATGCGGATGGCTCAGTCCCGTTCTGTGGAGCTAAGGAGAATTGAACTCCTGACCTCCTGCATGCCATGCAGGCGCTCTACCAACTGAGCTATAGCCCCTTGATTGTCGTCCCGGCTTCGATCTCGCTCGCGGCGACGGACAGAACAGTAACGGCCCGCGCGGCAGATCGCCAAATCGGTTTCTCCGCCCCGTCGGGGCCCCCGGGTAGGGTCGCCGACTGTGTCCGTCTCCGTGCTCTCCAAAACCCGCGCCCGGCCGTGGCCCCTGGCCACCGCCGCGGCGGTCTGTCTGCTCTCGTTCGCGGCCTTCTGGGTGGCGCAACGCCTCGCCCACGTGAACATGCTCGACGTGATGGTCTACCGGGCCGAGGGCGAGACGGTCAGGGCGGGCGGCGATCTGTACGCGATGCGCGCGACCTCGGCGAACCTCGGCATGACCTATCCGCCCTTCGCGGCCCTGCTGTTCGTCCCGCTGACGCTGGTGGGCGTACCGCTGATGCGCACGCTCACCACCGCGGGGAACCTGCTCCTGGTGATCACCCTGGTTCAGCTGTCGCTCCAGCTGGTCCGCCCCTCGCTGTCCCGTACGGATCTGTGGCGCACGACGCTCTGGGTCGCCGCCGTCGTGGTCTGGTGCGAGCCGGTGTGGACGACCCTGCGGTACGGGCAGATCAACCTGCTCATAGCGGTGGCGGTGCTCTGGGACCTCACGCGGCGCGAGGGCAGCCGCTGGGCCGGCCTGGGCATCGGCCTGGCGACCGCGGTGAAGCTCACACCGGGACTCTTCGTGGTCCTGCTGCTCGCCGCCGGCCTGCTGCTGTGGCGCCGGGACCGGGCCATGAACCAGTGGCTGCGCACGGCACTCACGGCGACCGGGGTGTTCCTCGCGACGACACTGGCCGTGGCGATCGCGCTGCCGGCGGACTCGAAGCGGTTCTGGACGGAGACCCTGTTCGAGACGGGCCGGGTCGGCTTCGCCGAGGAGACCGCCAACCAGTCGATCCGCGGGGTCCTGGCCCGGCTGATGCACACGGACGACCCGGGCATGTGGTGGGCGGTGACGGCGGCCGTCCTGGGCGGCGCCGCGATGGTGCTCGCGGTACGGGCCGCGGTGCGCGGCGACAAGGCGGTGGCCGTGGTCGTCTGCGCGTTCACCGCGCTGATGATCAGCCCGATCTCGTGGTCCCACCACTGGGTCTGGTGCGTGCCCCTGCTGATCCTGCTCGCGGACCGCGCCACGCGCGCGTGGCTGGTGACGGGGGCGGTGGCGCTGGCCTTCGCCTCGTTCGCGCTGTGGTGGGTCCCGCACGACCCGGGCCGCCCCGAACTGGACCAGAACGCGGGGCAGATGCTGCTGTCGGCGATCTATCCGCTGACGGCGACGGCGCTGCTCGTGGGCTACGCGCTGACGCTGCGGACGACCGGCCGGACGAAGGACCTCGGGCAGGACGAGGGACGTCACCCGGCGGCGAAGGACCTCGGGCAGGACGAAGGACGTCACCCGGCGGCGAAGGACCTCGGGCAGGACGAAGGACGTCACCCGGCGGCGAAGGACGTCAGGCGGGACGAAGCGCGTCAGGCCGTGGCGAAGGAGTAGAACCGCTTGAGGGTGCAGTGCTCGTCGAGGAGCCGGCCGTAGATCGGCTCCCCCTCCAGCTCGCGGTACGTCTCGATGGGGTCGCCTTTTATGATCAGCGCCCGCGCGCACTCCTCGCACCAGTACTGGAACCCGGGATTGACGGGATCCATGTCGCGCACGATGGGCGTGCCGCTGCCGCACCAGTCGCACTTCCGCCTGTGTGCACCCATGAATCAGCTCCAGCTGTGGCCGCAGGCCGTGCACCCATAGGACACCCTGCCGTGGTCGCCGAGCACTTGGGTCACCCTCCCGTCCGGATCCTGTCCCCCTCCGGCCGTCCGATTCTGCCATGGCCCCGCAAGGGGGGTCAGCGCGATCGTCGCGGCAGTCCCGCGAGGGCGCCCACGACGGAGGCCGCGGCCAGTGCCAGCGCCGTCACCCACAGCGCGTCGGCGGAGTCCTGAGCTCCGGAACCCGCGTACCGGCCGAGGAAGAGCGTGCCGAACGAGGCGACGCCGACGAGCTGGCCGAGCTGGGTGACGGTGGCGAGCAGTCCGCTGGCGTCGGCGGCGTCCTCGGGCCGTACGGTCGCCAGCGCCCCGGTCAGAGCCGGACTGAAGGCCGACGAGATCCCCGCGCCGAGTACGCCCAGGGCAGGGTAGAGCCCCCAGCCGCCGGTGCCGCCGTCGCCGAGCAGCGCTCCGACGGCGAGCGCCCCGGCTGCCGCGAGCAGGAAGCCGGCCGGGACCAGCGCGCGGTGCAGCCGCGCCGGCCAGCGCCGCCAGGTCAGACCGACGGCGCCGAAGACGACGGCGGCGGGGCCGAAGGTCAGTCCGGCGCGCAGGGCGCTGTGGCCGAGCCCGCCTTGCAGGTGCAGGGTGAGGGTGAACAGGAAACCGGCGTTGACGCCCATCGCCACGGAGATCCAGAGGACGGCCCGCCCCATCCCGGGGATGCGCAGCACGCGCGGGGCGATCAGCGGGGCGCCGCCGCGCCGGGCGAGCCGGGACTCGTACACGCCGAAGACGGCGGCGAGCACCAGAGAGCCGCCGAGGGAGAGCCAGGACCACAGCGGCCAGTCCTGCTCCTGGCCGAGCACCAGGGGGACGGTCAGCAGGGACACGGCGGCCGCGAGCAGGAGCAGACCCGGCAGGTCGAGGGCACGCGCACGCGTGGACCCGGCGGAGGCCTCACGGGGCAGCACCCGGGCGCCGAGGACGAGCAGGGCGATCCCGATGGGGACGTTGACCAGGAAGACCGGCCGCCAGCCGGTGCCGAAGAGGTCGGCGCTCACCAGGATGCCGCCGACGACCTGGCCGGCGGCCGCGCCGGTGGCGAGGACCGCGGAGTAGGCGCTGAGGGCCCGGACCCGGCCCTCGCCCGTGAAGGTGCGCTGGATGAGGCTCAGCACCTGAGGGATCATCAGGGCCGAGCCCGCGCCCTGCACCAGCCGGAAGGCGATCAACTGACCGGCGTCCCCGGCGAGTCCGCAGGCGAGGGAGGCCGCGGTGAACAGCGCGAGCCCGCCCAGGTACGCCCGGCGGTGGCCGAGCAGGTCACCGAGGCGGGCTCCGGTGATCAGCAACACGGCGTAGGTGATGGTGTATCCGGCGATGACGAGCTGGAGCGCGCCGCCGGACGCGGCGAGTTCGGTCCGGATGGTGGGGGCGGCGACGTTGACGATGAAGACGTCGAGGAGTGCCATGAACTGGGCGGCGAGCACGACCCCGAGGATCAGGCCGGGGCGGTTGTCGGTGGCACGGTCTTTACTGAGTACGGGACGTGTTGCGGTCGAGGTCATGCGACGAGCGTGACCGCGATCGGATACGGGTAACGAGAGCCCGCCGATGCTGGTACTGACACCACCTGGCAGCGGCGGCACGGGGACTCGACCATGGGGGCGTGACGATTGTGGCAGCACTACCGACGCATCGGCGGAGACGACCGGAACTGGCCGCCTTCCTGCGCAGCCGCCGCGCCAGGGTGACCCCCGAGGACGTGGGCATGGCGCCGGGGCTCCGCCGCCGCACCCCGGGGCTGCGCCGCGAGGAGGTCGCCCAGCTCTCCGGCGTCGGCGTCACCTGGTACACCTGGCTGGAGCAGGGACGGCCGATCAACGCCTCCGCGCAGGTCCTCGACGCGGTGGCCCGCACCCTCCGGCTGGACCGGCCGGAGCGCGAGCACCTCTACCATCTCGCCGAAGTGCCGTACGCCCCGGACCGGTCGGCCGCGGACATCCCGGAGGTCAGCCCGGAGATCCAGGGGATCCTCGACGCCCTGGACCCGCTCCCGGCGGTGCTCTACAACGCGCGGTACGACGTGCTCGCGACCAACGCCCTGTACGAGCGGCTCCTGATGCAGGACGGGCCGGGCCTGGACACCGGGCCGTTCGGCGTGCGCAACGTGCTCTGGGCGCTCTTCAGCGTCCCGGGACCCAAGTGCCCGATCGTCGACCGGAAGCGGGAGCTGCCGCTGATGGTGGCCCAGCTGCGGGGCGCGTACGGCCACCATGTGGGCGAGCCCGAGTGGGAGGAGTTCGTACGGCGTCTCGCGGAGAACAGCACGGAGTTCGCCCGGCTCTGGCGCAGCGGCGACGTGGTGCCCCCGGGGACCCGGGTGAAGGTCTTCCGGCACGACCTGGTGGGCGAGGTCAGGCTGACCTCGGTCTCCCTCTCGGTCAACGGGATGCCGGAGTGCCGGATCGTGACGTACACACCGACCGACGAGGAGAGCCGGGAGGGGATCGAGATCCTGCGCCGCACGAAGGCGCCGAGGCGAGGAGAGCCGAGCTGAGGGAACGCCCGAGGTGGGGAGGACGGAGAAGGCGGGGAGGAAGAAGAAGGTGGGGGAACGACGAATCCCGCCCCCTGCTGGGGACGGGATCCGGTGACTGTGGAGCTAAGGAGAATTGAACTCCTGACCTCCTGCATGCCATGCAGGCGCTCTACCAACTGAGCTATAGCCCCTCGTGTTCTTCGCGCTCCGCGCTGCGAACAAGAAGAACTTTAGCCTGTGACCTGCCGGAAAGTGAAATCCTGGCCCGGCAGGCCGGTCGGGGGGGCTCAGTCGTCGTCGCCGAGGACCGGCTCGGGCAGCGTGCCCGCGTTGTGCTCCATCAGACGCCAGCCGCGTGCGCCCTCACCGAGCACCGACCAGCAGCAGTTGGAGAGCCCGCCCAGGCTCTCCCAGTGCTCGGCCTCCAGGCCCAGGAGCCGGCCGATGGTGGTGCGGATGGTGCCGCCGTGGCTGACCACGACGAGCGTGCCGTCCTCGGGAAGCTTGTCGGCGTGCTCCAGGACCACCGGGGCGGCCCGGTCGGCCACCTCGGTCTCCAGCTCGCCGCCGCCCCGGCGCACGGGCTCGCCGCGCTTCCAGGCGGCGTACTGCTCGCCGTACCGCGCGACGATCTCGTCGTGGGTCAGCCCCTGCCACTCCCCCGCGTACGTCTCGCGCAAGGCGGAGTCGTACGCGACGCCATGGCCGGTGAGCGCGGCGAGCTCGGCGGCGGTGGCCGCCGCCCGCTTCAGGTCGGAGGCCACGATGGCGTCCGGCTGGAGCGCGGCGAGCAGCCGGGCGGCCCGGCGCGCCTGGGCGACGCCGGTCTCCGTCAGCTCGATGTCGGTCGAGCCCTGGAAGCGGCGCTCCAGGTTCCACGAGGTCTGGCCGTGCCGCCAGAGGACGATGCGGCGGCCGCTGCCGCCCTTGGTGGTGCTCAGCTCAGCTCACCGTCCGGTCCCTCGGGAAGGCCGGAGCCGGCCTCGATGTCGGCGCCGGTCAGCGCGGCGTGCTCGGCGGCCTTGCCGCGGGTCTTCAGGGCGTCCTCGGGCAGGTCGAGCTCGGGGCAGTCCTTCCACAGCCGCTCCAGGGCGTAGAAGACCCGCTCCTCGCTGTGCTGGACGTGGACGACGATGTCGACGTAGTCCAGGAGGATCCAGCGCGCGTCGCGGTCGCCCTCACGGCGGACCGGCTTGGCGCCGAGCTCCTTCTGCAGCCGCTCCTCGATCTCGTCGACGATCGACTTGACCTGGCGGTCGTTGGGCGCGGAGGCGAGCAGGAAGGCGTCGGTGATCGACAGCACGTCGCTGACGTCGTACGCGATGATGTCGTGCGCGAGCCGGTCGGCGGCCGCCTGGGCGGCGGTCTTGACGAGCTCGATGGAACGGTCCGTAGCGGTCACAAGCAGGCTTTCGTCGGCGGTCCAGTACCCCTCCAGGGTCTCACGGACCGCCGACGGCCCTGTCGGCGTTTTCCGGGGTCCCCTTACCGGGCCCCCGGGGCCTTGTAGTCCTGGCCCAGGATCACGGTGACGGCGATCGTTCCCGAGGGCTTGCCCTTCGCCACCGAGCCCGCGGGGAGGCCCAGCGTCTTGGCCACCTCGGTCGCCGTCGCCTTCTGGGCGTCGTCGCCGTAGAGGACCTGCGACTCCTCCCTGGCCGGCGCGTCGGCGCCGCCCACGAAGGCGAAGCCGCCGTTGACCAGGGCGACCCGGGCGGCCTCGGCCGCCTTCCTGCCGGATCCGTCCCGGACCGAGACCCGCGGCACCTCGCCCGCCTCGGGGGCGGTGACCTTGCCGCCCAGGATGTCCTTGACCACGCTGTCGCTCGCGCCCTCGGTCAGGGCGCCGTCCTGCCCCACGGGGAGCAGGGCCGTCTTGTAGTCGCCGATCTTGGCGTGGTCGGCGAGCTTGGCCAGGGAGGCGGCGAGGTCCTTCTCGGGGAGCGAGGGGTCGAGGATCTGCTGGAGGGTCTCGATGGTGACCGTGGCCGACTCGGGGTCGCTGGAGAACTTGCGCAGCACCCCGTACATGACCTTCCCGAAGCGCTGGAGCTGCGCGGCCTCGGCCTCGCCGGGCGCCCGGTAGGTGGCGTAGGCGACGGCGGAGCGGCCGTTCAGCGTCTGCTTCTCGCCCTTCCTGACGAGCGGGTCGGCACCCTTCTTGGTGTCGGGGACGTCCGTGTCGGTGTCGATCTCGATGCCGCTGACGGACTCGACGAGGTTCTCCAGGTACGGGGTGTCCAGCCGCCAGGTGCCGGCGATCTCCGTCCCGAGCAGGTTGCCGATCGCCTCCCGGGTGCCGCTGGAGCCGTCGTCCTCGACGGACTTCCCGAGGGTGGTCCCGGAGCCCTCGGCGTCGGCGACGACGACCGCGTTGGGGATGAGGACCGTGGTGCCCTGGCGGGTGGTCGTGTTGTCCACGAGCAGGGCGGTGGAGGTGGTGCCGTTCTTGAGGTCGTGGAGGTGGACGACGATCGTGTCGCGCTGCTGCGGGCCGGTCGCCGCGGTCCCGCCCTTCGCCTCCGGGTCGGACGAACCGGGGAGCAGGCCCGCGGACCAGAGGTAGCCGACGCCTCCGGCGGCGGCGAGGACGAGGACGACGACGAGCGCGACGATCCGGTTGCGGCCGCGCCGCCTGGCCTCCTCGCGCCGCTCCGAACGGCTCTCGGTGAACTTGAGCCAGTCGATGACGTCCTCGGAGTCCTCGTCGGGCTCCTCGATGAACGAGAACTGTTCGGTGCGGTACGCGCGGTCGTCCTCGTCCCGCCGCGGCGGGGCGGGGCGCTCGGACGCGGGGCGCTGGCCGGGGACCCCGGCCGGTGCCGCGACCGGGGCGGCCGGCCCCGCGGGGGCCGCCGGCGCGGCCTGTGCGGGCGCCTGGACGGGTGCCTGGACCGGGGCGGGCGCGGGCTCGGCCTGGGCGGCCCACTGCTGTCCGGGGTCGTAGGACGGGTAGGCGTAGCCCTGCTGCCCGTACGGGTCGTACGGCGCGGGCTGGACGGGCTCCTGGGCGGCCGGCTGCTGGGCGTACGGGTCGTAGCCGTACGCCTGCTGCTGCGGCTGCTGCTGCTGCCCGCCGTACGGGTCGTAGTGCTGCGCGGGCGCCTGCTGCTGTGCCTGCTGCTGGTACACCGGCTGCCCGTACTCGTCGTAGCCGATGATCTGCGGCTGCGGATAGTACGGGTCGTACGGGTGCTGCTGATCGTTCACCGGTGCCCCTCCCCGAAGCTCACTCGCCGCGGTACAGCTGGCGCTTGTCGATGTAGCGCACCACGCCGTCCGGGACCAGGTACCAGACGGGATCGCCCTGAGCGACCCTCACCCGGCAGTCGGTGGAGGAGATCGCGAGCGCGGGGATCTCGACGAGCGAGACGCCGCCCTTGGGCAGTCCGTCGTCGGTAAGGTCGTGGCCCGGCCGGGTGACGCCGATGAAGTGGGCGAGCGAGAAGAGCTCCTCGGCGTCACGCCAGGTGAGGATCTGGGACAGCGCGTCGGCCCCGGTGATGAAGAACAGGTCCGAGTCGCTGTTGAGGGACGCCAGGTCCCGCAGGGTGTCGATGGTGTACGTCGCGCCGCCGCGGTCGATGTCGATCCGGCTCACGGAGAACTGCGGGTTGGACGCCGTGGCGATGACCGTCATCAGATAGCGGTCCTCGGCCGCGGAGACGACCTTGTGGTTCTTCTGCCACGGCTCCCCGGTCGGTACGAACACCACCTCGTCCAGGTGGAACAGGGCGGCGACCTCGCTGGCCGCCACCAGGTGTCCGTGGTGGATCGGGTCGAAGGTTCCGCCCATCACGCCGAGTCGGCGCTTGCCGCGCCCGCCAGTAGGCACTTCCTGCTCTCCCATGCGTGCAGAGCCTACTGGCACGGCGACGGACGCCGGATCAGCGGTCTCCGGTTCAGCGGTCGCGGTTGAAGCGGGTGGTGATCCACAGCAGGAGAAGCAGGACGCCGAAGGCGCCGAAGCCGGTGAGGTAGGGGCTGAGGCTTTCGTGGTTGCCGCCGTGCTCGGCCCCCTCGGCGAGGGTGACCAGGTTGGCGGCGGTGCTGTGGAGGCTCATCTTCGACAGACCTATCGATCGGGGATGGGAGCGGAGACTTCGCGCACATCGTATGCGGGCGGTCGCGGCGCGCTCACGCCGACTCAGGCGTTGGCGTCACGACCGGCGTCGCCGTCGTTGTCGTCGCCGTCGTCGGTGCGGTATCCGCGGAGCAGGAGCCAGGCGAGCAGCGCCCCGCCCACGATCGAGGCGAGCAGCACGATCCGGAGCGTGTCGCCGAGCCCCTGTTGTGAGGCGGCGGCGGCGAGCTGCGCGGTGGCGGCGGCGGTGTCCGGCATGTCGGTCGTGCCCTTCGGTCGTCCTCGGTGCCCCAGTTATCCACAGGCCCCGCCACACGGTAGCGCCAGCCCCTAGGCTGGGTTCAGTCAGGGGGACGAGCACCGACTCGTACGAACAGGGGGCATCCATGACCGAGAACGACCAGGGGAACGTGCCGAGCAGGCAGCGCAAGCGGTTCCCGGGCATCTCCTCGCGGGCCTACGAGCATCCGGCCGACCGTTCGGCCCTGGTGGCCCTGCGGAAGCTCAGCGGCTTCGACACGGCCTTCAAGGCGCTCAGCGGGCTGCTGCCGGAGCGCAGTCTTCGACTCCTCTACCTCTCGGACTCCGTCCGGGTGAGCGACGCGCAGTTCAGCCACCTCAACGACATGCTGAGGGACGCCTGTTACATCCTGGACCTGGAGAAGGTCCCGCCGATGTACGTCGTCCAGGACCCGAAGCCCAACGCGATGTGCATCGGCCTGGACGAGCCGATCATCGTGGTCACCACCGCTCTGGTGGAGCTCCTCGACGAAGAGGAGATGCGGGCGGTCGTCGGCCACGAGGTCGGGCACGCGCTCTCCGGGCACGCCGTGTACCGGACGGTCCTGCTCTTCCTCACCAACCTCGCGCTCAAGATCGCCTGGATCCCGCTGGGGACGGTCGCGATCACGGCGATCGTGACCGCGCTGCGCGAGTGGTTCCGCAAGTCGGAGCTCTCCGCCGACCGGGCCGGGCTCCTCGTCGGCCAGGACGTGCAGGCCTCGATGCGCGGCCTGATGAAGATCGCCGGCGGCAACCATCTCCACGAGATGAACGTGGACGCGTTCCTCGCCCAGGCCGACGAGTACGAGAAGGCCGGTGACCTGCGGGACTCCGTCCTGAAGATCCTCAACGTGCTGCCGCGCTCGCACCCCTTCACCACCGTCCGGGCGGCGGAGCTGAAGAAGTGGTCGGAGAACCGCGACTACCAGCGGATCATGGACGGCCACTACCCGAAGCGCTCGGAGGACAAGGACACCTCGGTCACGGACTCCTTCCGCGAGTCGGCGGGGCACTACGCCGACACGGTGCGGACCAGCAAGGATCCGCTGCTGAAGCTGGTCGGGGACATAGCCGGCGGCGCCGGTGACCTGGCGGGCGACCTGGGCGGACGGCTGCGCAACCGGTTCGGCGGCGGCCAGGGCGGCCAGAAGTCGGACGGCTCGCCGACCGGGGACGGCAAGCCCGCCGACGGCGGAAAGGCGGACGGCGGGACCGGGGACGGTCAGAGCGAGGGCTGAGCGCTCGGCGCCAGCACTCCGCACAGCGCGGGGGCGGCGGGCCGGGCGGTGGCGTACGGGTCGGTGACCGCCGGGCCGCCGCCCGCGTCGGAGGCCCGCGTGCCCGCGAGGAGCGGCTTCAGGGAGCCCGTGGTGTCGGCGCCGCAGGCCTGCGGTCCGGCCTCCACGGTGCTGGTCAGGAGCTCGGCGCGGTGCATGCGCAGGTCCTCGCGGTCGAAGCGGAAGTGCACCACGCGGTGGACCGTGAAGAGGGACGCCGCGGCGACCGGGCCGCTGCCCCGGACGGCCGGGCGGAGGGCGTAGGTGTACGTGTGGTCCGCGGTGACGTCCAGGGTGTCGGGGCCGGTCTCCTCGAAGCGGAGGGTGCCCTGCACGCGGGCCGCGGGCTCCGCGAGCGCCACCTGCCGGGGGTCGAAGCGGACCAGCCAGGCCGCGAGGGCGTGCCGGCCGTCGTCGGCGGGGGACTCGACGCTCCGGTCGAACTGTTCCAGCTGGTCCGGGTCGAGGAGCAGGCGCGCGGGCCGGACGGTCGCCCCGGACAGGACGTCGGGCTCCAGGGACGAGGCAACCAGGTAGTCCTTGGCGATGCTGAGGCCGGCCACGACCTGGCTCTCCGCGAAGTGGGAGGTGCGTCCGGCGACGGGCAGGTTGATGCCCGCGGCCCCGGTGCGGTACTCGGCGGCGGGGCTGTGGGCGAAGAGCTGGGCGGGCGTGCCGCCCGGGACGGTGCCCCGGGGGGCGAGCGGGACCACGGTGGTCCGCAGGGGCTCCGCGCGCTGGTCGACGGGGGGCATGTACGGGTTGCGTACGCCCAGGTAGATGGCGGTGCCGAAGGCGAGGAGGATCAGCAGCACCAGCAGGACCGCCTGGCGGGAGCCGCTCCGGTTCTCCCAGGAGGAGCGGCTGCGGACGGCGCGGGCGTGCTCGCCCATCCGCTCCTGGGCCGAGAACTCCTGGAGGTGGGCAGCACGGATGAACGCCTCGTCGAAGACGACGGATCGGTACTCGTCCTCACCACCGCCGGGGAACCCCTCGGGTGTCCCCTCAGGCGGGTCGCCACGCCCTGCCATACCTTCAGGGTAGGTCCGCGGGGGCTTCGGTAAACGTCCAGGTATACGACAAGCTCGGAAGAATTCCGCCGTCAGGGTGTCCCGGCGCGCGCGGGGCGCCTATCGGGGTGACGCCGCCCCGGCCGGGGACCCGGCGGGCGATCCGGCCGCGGGGGCGGGTGCGGGGGCCTGGGCGGCCGGTGGAGCGGGGTTCGGGTTCGGTGTGTCGACGCCGGTGGTGGCCGGCGGCGGGACCTGGTCCTCGTGGTTGGCGGCGGCGCCCCGGTAGACGGCGCTGAAGGCGAGGGCGACCATGCCGACGCCCATGACGAGGGCGAGGACCCAGGCGACGGGACGGAGCCAGCGGGCCCGGCCCCGGTAGGGGCGCAGGGCCCCGCCGTGGCGGCCGTAGGGGCTGGCGTCGTCGCCGATGTCGTCGGGCTCGTAGGTGAGGCCGAGGGGGTCGTGGCCGTCCTCGTACGGGTCGTCCTCGACGGATCCGCCGCCGGCGCGGGCGCGGGCGGCCTCGGCTTCCGCACGGGCCTGGGCGGCGGCGAGGAGCCGCTCGACCGCGCTGGGCTCGTGGATGGTGGCGGCCCTGACGAAGTCCTCGTCGAAGACCACGTCGGCGTGGACCTCGTCGGCGCCTCCGCGGTCGACAGAGTCCTCGGGGTCCCCGCCGTCCTGGAACGGCCTGCCCCCCACGTCGTCCGGCACGGATTCAGAGTAGACCCGCGAGGGGGTTTTGGGCAGGGAGAGTGCGAAGCCTCCCCGCCCGTCCCTCCCCGTACCGAAAGGAGGGGTTACCGGACGTGACCGTCGCCGGTGACGATGTACTTGGTCGAGGTGAGCTCGGGAAGGCCCATGGGGCCCCGGGCGTGCAGCTTCTGGGTGGAGATGCCGATCTCGGCGCCGAAGCCGAACTGTCCGCCGTCCGTGAAGCGGGTGGAGGCGTTCACGGTGACCGTGGTGGAGTCGACCAGCTGGGTGAAACGGCGGGCGGCGGCCTGCGAGGTGGTCACGATCGCCTCGGTGTGACCGGAGGACCACATCCGGATGTGCTCGACGGCCTTGTCGAGGGAGTCGACGACCGCGGCGGCGATGTCGTACGAGAGGTACTCGGTCTCCCAGTCCTCGGGCGTGGCCGGGACGACGGTGGCCTTGGAGCCCTCGGCGAGGGCGAGGACCCGCTCGTCGGCGTGGACGGTGACGCCGGCCTCGGCGAGGGCGGCGAGGGCCTTGGGCAGGAAGGCCCCGGCGACGTCCTGGTGGACGAGGAGGGTCTCGGCGGCGTTGCAGACGCTGACCCGCTGGGCCTTGGAGTTGATCAGGATGTCGACGGCCATGTCGAGGTCGGTCTGGGCGTCGACGTAGACGTGGCAGTTGCCGGTGCCGGTCTCGATGACCGGGACGGTGGACTCCTCGACGACCGTCCTGATCAGGGAGGCGCCGCCGCGCGGGATGAGGACGTCGACGAGGCCGCGGGCGCGCATCAGCTCGCGGACCGACTCGCGGGACTCGCCGGGGACGAGCTGGATCGCGTCGGCGGGCAGTCCGGCGCCGCCGACGGCGTCGCGCAGGACGGTCACGAGGGCGGTGTTGGAGGCGTACGCGGAGGACGAGCCGCGGAGCAGGACGGCGTTGCCCGACTTGAGGCAGAGGGCGGCGGCGTCGACGGTGACGTTGGGGCGGGCCTCGTAGATGATGCCGACGACGCCGAGGGGCACGCGGACCTGGCGCAGGTCGATGCCGTTGGGGAGCGTCGAGCCGCGGACGACCTCGCCGACGGGGTCGGGCAGCGCGGCGACGTCGCGGACGTCGGCGGCGATGGCCCGGACGCGCTCCGGGGTGAGGGTCAGCCGGTCGATGATGGCCTCGCTGGTCCCTGCTTCGCGGGCCTTGGCGATGTCCACGGCGTTGGCTTCGACGATCTCGGCCGTGCGGACTTCGAGGGCGTCCGCGATCGCGAGGAGCGCGTCGTCCTTGGCCGCGCGCGGGAGTGGCGCGATTTCGGCGGCGGCGCCACGGGCCCGGTAGGCGGCCCGGGTGACCGGGGAGAGGTTGTCGAGGGGCGTGAGCGAGGTCATGCCCGCAGGGTACTGGCACCCCTGCGGACATCCCTCACGTATCCCGCACTCCGAGACGTACCCCCGCCGCCGGGCGGGGTGGGTGCCGTCAGTAGGGGTGGACGCCGACGGGGGCGGCCGGTGGCGGGCCGTAGCCCTCCGCGATCCGCTGGTGGTAGGTCTCGCGGTCGATGACCTCTAGGCCCACGATCTCCCAGGGCGGAAGCTTGGCGGTCTGCCGGTGCTCGCCCCACAGGCGCAGGGCGACGGCCGCCGCGTCGTGCAGGTCGCGGGCCTCCTCCCAGTACCGGATCTCGGCGTGGTCGTTGGCATAGCGGCTGGTCAGCAGGAAGGGGTGGTCGTGGGCCAGCTGTTCGAGCCCGCGTCGCACCTCCTTCAGCGGTGACTCCACGCCCGACACGCTGAGGGTGATGTGCCAGAGTTTGGACACCGGCCGTTCCTCGCGTGTCTCGGTGGTGGTCTCGGTCTTCCTGTCCGTGGACCTGTCCCGTGCCTCGTCGAAGTCGGCTCCGGCCTCGACACTGGTCAGGGCGCGTTCGGCAGTCCCGCGGGGCGGTGCCCCTGGGCGCGCTCGTCTCACCGGCGGCCTCCTGTGTGATGCGTGTGGTGCTGTACCCCGCCTTGTCTTACCCCCGAGACAAAGTTGACCAGTCCGAGGCGGCACATGGGGCGGTTTTGGTAAACGTCCCTTCCGGATGGCCAGACTTTCAGCCGTTTCGGCGTCGGCCGTCTCAGCGGATGACGACCAGGTCGTCGCGGTGGACGACCTCGCGCTCGTACTCGGGTCCGAGGTCCTTGGCGAGCTCGTGGGTGGAGCGGCCGAGCATCCGGGGCAGCTCCTTGGCGTCGAAGTTGACGAGTCCGCGGGCGACGGCCCGGCCGGTGGCGTCGCGGAGTTCGACGGGGTCGCCGGCCACGAAGTCGCCTTCGACGGCCGCGACACCGGCCGCGAGCAGGGACTTCTTGCCCTCGACGACGGCCCGTACGGCTCCGTCGTCGAGGCTGAGGGAGCCCTGCGGGGTGGAGGCGTGGGCGAGCCAGAGCAGCCGGTCGGCGGAGCGGCGGCCGGTGCGGTGGAAGTACGTGCCGGTGTCCCGGCCGCCGAGGGCGTCGGCGGCGCGGCTCGCGGAGGTGAGGACCACGGGGATGCCGGCGGCGGCGGCGATCCGGGCCGCCTCGACCTTGGTGACCATGCCGCCGGTGCCGACGCCGGCCTTGCCGGCGGTGCCGATCTCGACGTGCGCGATGTCCGAGGGGCCGGTGACCTGCGCGATCCTCGACGTGCCGGGCTTGGACGGGTCCCCGTCGTACAGGCCGTCGACGTCCGAGAGGAGGACGAGCAGGTCGGCGCGGACGAGGTGGGCGACGAGGGCGGCGAGCCGGTCGTTGTCGCCGAAGCGGATCTCGTCGGTGGCGACGGTGTCGTTCTCGTTGACGACGGGCAGCGCGCCCATGGCGAGGAGCTGGTCCAGGGTCCGGCACGCGTTGCGGTAGTGGGCGCGTCGGCTGGTGTCGTCGGTGGTGAGGAGGACCTGGCCGACGCGGACGCCGTAGCGGGCGAAGGAGGCGGTGTAGCGGGCGACGAGGAGGCCCTGGCCGACGCTGGCGGCGGCCTGCTGGCGGGCGAGGTCCTTGGGGCGGCGGGTGAGGCCGAGCGGGGCGAGTCCCGCGGCGATGGCGCCGGAGGAGACGAGGACGATCTCCTTCTCGCCGCCGCTGCGGACCTTGGCGAGGACGTCGACGAGGGCGTCGACGCGGTCGGCGTCGAGGCCTCCGGAGGCGGTGGTGAGCGAGGAGGAGCCGACCTTGACGACGATCCTGCGGGCCTCCGTCACGTACTGCCTTGCCACGTCCGTCTGTCCCGTCACCTGCGTCGCCACCTGCGTCGTCCTCACTCGGCTGTCCCACGCGCCGCGCGCTCCCCGCCGCGGCTGCCAGGCAATCTACGCGAGGCGGGAGGGCTGCCGCTCGTCCGTTTCGCTCCCTGGACCGGCGTCGGCGGAGGAGCGGGCGGTGCCGCGGGGCACCAGGATCCGCTGGGAGATCAGGTAGGTGAAGGGGATCGCGACGACGGCCGCGGCGAGTGGCGCGATCCTGTCGTCCATTCCGGCCCAGGTGACGAGCGCGTAGAGGCCGACGCTCTGCACCAGGTAGTTGGTGACGTTGGTGAGCGGGAAGAGGGCGAACTTCTTCCAGGTCGGCCGGGTGCGGTAGGTGAAGTAGGTGTTGAGGAAGAAGGACCCGATCATGCTGAGGAGGAAGGCGAGGGAGTACGCGGCGAAGTACGGCATCCACGGGTGCAGGATCAGGTAACACCCGAAGAAGGTGCCGGTGTTGACCCCGCCGACCAGGGCGAACCGGAAGATCTCGGCGAGCCGCTCGCGGCGCGTGGCGGAACCGGTCTCCAAGGCCGCCCCCATCAGCGGTCCCGCTCGGCGGTGACGACGCGGATGCGTTCGGCGGCGGCGCGGCCGAAGGAGCGGTGGGTCTCCTTCACGAGGAAGTGCGGCCGGCGCTTGGTCTCGTAGTAGATGCGGCCGATGTACTCGCCGATCAGGCCCAGCATCACCATCTGCACGCCCCCGAGCCCCACGATGATCGCGACGAGGGTGACGTAGCCGGGCGCGGTGACGCCCTGGGTGATCGCGGCGACGGTCACCCAGACCGCGTAGAGGGCGGCGAGGCCGGTGAGCATCATGCCGAGCCAGAGGGCGATGCGCAGCGGGCGGTTGTTGAAGGAGATCAGCCCGTCCATGCCGTAGTTGAGCAGGGAGCTGAACCGCCACTTCGTCTCACCGCCCTCGCGCGCGGCGTTCTGGTAGTCGAAGGTGACGGTGTCGAAGCCGATCCAGGAGAACAGGCCCTTGGAGAAGCGGTTGTACTCGGGAAGCGACAGCAGGGCGTCGACGGCGGGCCGGGAGAGCAGACGGAAGTCGCCGACGCCGTCGGTGAGTTCGACGTCGACCCAGCGGTTGACGGCCCGGTAGTACACACGACTGAGGGCCGTACGGACCTTCTTGTCGCCCTCGCGGGTGCGCCGCGCCATCACCTGGTCGTGGCCCTGGTGGTAGAGGTCGAGCATGCGCGCGAGCAGCTCGGGCGGGTGCTGGAGGTCGGCGTCCATGATGACCACGGCGTCGCCGGTGGATTTGCGCAGGCCGGCGAGCATGGCGGCCTCCTTGCCGAAGTTGCGGCTGAAGGAGGCGTACTGGGTCTGCTGCGGGTGCCGTGCGGCGATCTCGCGGAGTCTGCCCAGCGTTCCGTCGGAGCTTCCGTCGTCGACGTAACAGATCTCGTATCCGACCGGGAGTGCGTCGAGCACCTGTCGCATCCGCGCGTCGAACCGCTCGATGACGTCTTCCTCGTTGAAGCAGGGGACGACGACGGAAAGCCTGGTCATGGAACGGTCACTCCAGAGGGATGGGCGAGAGGACGTCCCGAGGGACTGGAAGGACCGCCACCGGACTCTCCTTCGAGCTGCGCGGCCACGGTACGGCGGAGCGGTGACCGCCCGGCGTCGTCCGAGTGGCCGCCCCTGGTCGGCATGTCGTCCATGGAGCAAAGCATGCGGGGAAGATATTGATGTACGTGGCTTTTTCACCCATTTGTCACCCGTAGGGGCGACACGCCACGGACCTTGGCCAGCTGGAGCGATGACCGTTGAGCAGGACGACCATCTCGGAGCACGGTGACGCGCACATGCGGAACGGCGGGCAGGACGGCATGGAGGGGGACGACACCGCGGATTCCGGAGGGCCGGGAACGGGGGCGGACCCGGAGACCGGCGCGGGGGCGGAGGACCCGGCCGGGCGCCAGGAGAGCGGCCTCCGGCGGGTGTTGCCGTGGATCGCGCCGGTCGTCGCCGCCGGAGCCGGGGCGCTGCTCTCGGTCGGCGCCTTCCTCGGGGTCTACGTACGCCCCACCTCGGACGACTGGTGCGCCCTCTGGAAGGCCCGCGACCTGGGCGTCCTCGGGACGACCTCGGACTTCTACCGCACCCAGAACGGGCGTGTCACCAACGCCTTCCTCACCGGCCTGCTCTACTCCGACGGGATGCGGGGGCCGAAGCTGCTGCCCGCGTTCCTGATCCTCACGCTGGGCGTGGGCCTGTTCCTCCTCGCCCGGGAGGTGCTGCGCGCCCTGCGCCTGCCGTTCCCGGTGGTGGCGGCCGTGACGGCGGTCCTGGTGGTCGAGGCGCTGCTGTTCCTCGCGGGGACCCGGTCGTACCAGGTGCTGCTGTGGGCTCCGGCCACGATCTCCCACACGCTCCCGGGCGTCATCGGCGTCTGGGCGGCGCTGTCCGGGGTGTGGGCGGCCCGCAGCCAGCGGCCCTGGGCCCGGTCGGTCGCCGTCGGCTCGGCGGTCGTGCTCGGCGCGGCGGTCGGCACCCTGAGCGAGCCCTTCGTCGCGATGTCCGGGCTGTTCGCCGCCACGGCCGGCGTGCTGTGCCTCCCCCGGCTGCGCGTCACCTCCGACCGCTTCGCGTCGACGTGGTGCGCCGCCTGGTGCCTGGGACTCGTGGTCGGCACGGTGGTGCTCTACACCTCCCCCGGCGCCCGCTGGCGGCGCGCCCAGCAGCCCGAGCGGCCGCTGTCCCTGGAGGAGCTCGGGGCGACGCTCCACGACTGGTCCCGGATCTGGGAGACGATCGGCGGCCAGTGGGCGTACGCGGGCGCGGGCGCCGCGGGGGTGCTCCTCGGCCTGGCGGTGGCGCTCACGGGCCGGCGCCCCGCCCCCCGGGCGGCGGGCGGGCCCTCGCGCGGCACGGTGCTTGCGATCGCCGTCCTGCCGGTGCCGCTGATCGCGCTGGGGAGCCTGGTGACCGCGTACGGCCTGCGCGGGGGCTACGGGGCGGGCGGCTGGACGTACGCGCGCGCGTGGACCAGCTTCCTGGTGCCGTTCCTGATCGCGCTCTGCGGTTACGGGGTGTGGCTCGGCCACCGGATCGGACGGCGCCTGGGAGCCCGGTCCGCACTCGCGGCGGCCGTGGCGGGGGTCGCGGGGATCGTCGCCGTGGCGGGGACGGCCGCCCTGGTGCCGCCGACGCGGACGCTGACGACGACGACCGTGGAGCGCAGTCTGGCCTGGGACCGGCAGGACGCCCGGATCCGCGCGGAGGCCGCGGCCGGCCGCCCGGTCGTCACGTACCGTCCGCTGCTCGTCGGCGGCCTCGCGGAGCCCTTCTTCACGAACGCGTACGCGCGGGACTGGGTCGCGCAGTGCGCCGCCCGGTACTACGGGGTGGATCGACTGGGCCGACCGTGACTCGTACACCTCTGCGAAGGGTGACAGGCCGTAACGGATGGTGAACGCCAGGTAGTTTGAAGTGCGGGTGCAGCCAAAGACAAGTGAATCGAGGTGCACGTGCCTGACGTCTCCGTGGTCGTCATCGCCTACAACGACGCAGAGCGTCTGCCGACGGCCGTACGGTCGGTCCTGGAGCAGACCCTGCACGGCGTCGACGTCGTCATCGTCGACGACTGCAGCAAGGACGACACCTTCGCCGTCGCCCAGGCGCTCGCCGCCGCACACCCGGACCGTGTCAGGGCGTTCCAGCTGCCGCGGAACAGCGGCGGCTGCGGCGCGCCGCGCAACTTCGGCATCCGACAGGCCACCGGCACGTACGTCATGTTCCTCGACAGCGACGACGTCCTGGAGCGCAACGCCTGCCGCAACATGCTCGGCGCCGCCGAGAGCACCGGCGCCGACCTCGTCTCCGGGCTCTGCGTCCGTGTCCACCTGGACAGCCGCAACCGCAAGACGACCGAGTGGTACCCGTGGCTCTACTCCGGGACCCGGACGATCGAATCGATCACCGAACTGTCCGACCTGCTGGTCTTCGACACGCTGTCGACGAACAAGTGCTACCGGCGCGCGTTCCTCCTCGAACAGGGCCTGGAGTTCCCCGTCGGCATCCACTACGAGGACCTGCTCTTCTCCGCGCAGGCCTATGTCGCCGCGAGCCGCATCACCCTCATCCCGAACCACGTCTACTACTGGAACGTGCAGGAGAGCGCCTCCGCGAAGTCGATCAGCAACCGGCGCCACGAGATCGCCAACTTCGTCCACCGCATGGAGATCCACCGCCGCGTGGACGCGCTCCTGGAGAGCAGGGGCTACGACGAGCTCAAGTACCGCAAGGACATCAAGTTCCTCAAGCACGACCTCGTCCTGCACCTGCGCGACCTGCCGCTGCTCGGCGACGACTACCGGCGCGAGTTCGCCGAGGTGGCCAACGGCTACCTCGCCGAGATCGACCCACGGGCGTACGAGGAGGTGCAGCCCCTGCACGCCATCTGCGCCTACCTCCTGAGCAAGGAGGACTGGCCCAACCTCCTCCCGGCCACCGACGCGCTCACCAACCCGGGGCGCCTCACCACCGCGCTCGCCGAGCGGGACGGGCGCGTCTACTGGTGCGCCGAGCACCTGGACACCGAGCAGGGCCGCCGGATCCTGGACGTCACCGCCGCCGGCTACGACACCCGTCCGCTCACCTCGCTCGCCCTGGGCAACCGGCTGACCTCGTACGCGGGCTCCGGCGGTGTCGTCGAACTCGCCGGGCGCGTCGTCAACCCGCTGGGCCGGATCTCCCCCGACGCGGAGCTCGGCGCCGTCCTGGAGATCTCGGCCCGGCGCAGCGTCAGTGGGAAGGCCGCGCACGTCCCGGTCACCTCGGTCCGCCACGCCGGCGCCTGGATCGAGTGGGAGGGCCGGGTGGACATCGCCCGGAGCGTCCGCCCGCTCGGCATCATCGACGCCGTCTGGGACGTCCGGCTGGTCCTCACCGTCGACGGCAGGAAGCTCAGGACCAGGGTCTCCGTCGGCGGCGCCCCCATCGACGAGGCGGGCCCCGTCCGGATCCGCCCCCGGCTGACCCAGCTGGTCTCCGACCGCTTCGTCCCCCAGGTCACCAGGAAGGGCAACCTGTCGTACGTCCTCGCGGCCGAGGGCAGGGCGGCCGTGCGCACCTCGGCGGCGATCGAGGGCGCCATGCACGGGCGCGCGGCCGGCCTCGCGAAGACCGGACTGAAGCGACTGCTCCACGCGAAGCGCAACCTGAACTCGGGGGAGACGAAGCTCCGCCTCTACCACCGGCTCTACAGCAGGCTGCCGATCCGCAAGGGACTCGTCGTCTTCGAGAGCCACCTCGGCAAGCAGTACAGCGACAGCCCCCGGGCCATCTACGAGGAGATGCGCCGCCAGGGCGTCGCCTTCCAGGGCGTCTGGTCCTACGCCGGGGCCCGGCCGACCGGATTCCCGGAGGACGCGGTACTCGTCAAGCGCTGGAGCCGGCCGTACCTGCGGGCCCTGGCCCAGGCCGAGTTCTGGATCGACAACCAGGGCTTCCCGCTGCGCCTGACCAAGCGCCCCGGCACCACCTACATCCAGACCTGGCACGGCACGGCGCTCAAACGCATGGGCTTCGACGAACCGCACACCAAGTCCCGCGGTCTCGGCACCCAGCAGACCTTCCAGAAGGCGCTGGACCGCTTCGACCACTTCCTGATCCGCGGCGAGCACGACCGGCGCACCCTCGCCAGGGCCTTCCGGCTCCGCGAGGAGGTGCTGCTGCCCGTGGGCTACCCGCGCAACGACGAGCTCGTCGCAGCGCACCTGCGGGAGGCCGGGACCGGCAGGCGGGAGCGCGGTCCGCTCGCGGCCGAACTGGGCCTCGACCCCGGGAAGACGGTGCTGCTGTACGCGCCGACGTTCCGCGCCGCCCCCGGCGGCAAGGTGCGCGCCTTCCTGCCCCCGTTCGACCTGGAGGAGTTCGCCGAGCGCTTCGGCGACACCCACACGCTGCTGATCAGGACGCACTACCTGAACAGCGTGTCGCTCCCGCCCTCGGTCCGGGGCCGGGTCGTGGACGTCTCGCGCCACCACGACGTGACGCCGTTCCTCGCCCTCGCGGACGGGCTGATCACCGACTACTCCTCCGTGATGTTCGACTACGGGCTCCTCGACCGCCCGATGGTCTTCTTCACGTACGACTACGAGGAGTACGCCCGGGAGAACCGCGGCACCTACTTCGACCTGAAGGAGCACGCCCCCGGGCCCGTCGTGGCCACGGAGGAGGAGCTGTTCGGCGTGATCGCCAACCTCCGGGACGAGGCCGACATCAAGTACGCGGCGGCCCGCCAGAGGTTCAACGCGGAGTTCAGCGAGTACGACCGGGGCGACGCGGCCCGCCGGATCGTCGCCCTGTTCTTCGCCGGGGGCGGGAAGTGACCGAGCTGCTGCAGACCGAGCCGCTGCAGACCGAGACGCTTCAGGAGGAGCGGGAAGTGACCGAGCAGACGACCGTCCCCGGCGGCCGCGACATCTTCATCGTCTCCAACAGCGTGGACGAGATGGGCGGTGTGACCACCTGGACGCACCAGATGGCCCGGGAGTTCACCGACCGGGGCCACCGCGTCCACGTCATCGGGATCACCCCCGCGCCCGAGGGGCGCGAGCACGAGTTCCCCGAACCCCTGCCGTACGCCACCACCACCCTGTACGACGCCCATCCGCCGCAGGTGCGGCCGCTGCGCGGCCTCAGGGGAAAGCTCAACGCCGCCGAACGCCGCCGGCACGCGGCCCGCGCCGCCGGCATGCGCAGGCAGGCCGACCGGATGACGGCGCTGTTCGCCGCCGCGCGTCCCGGCGCCGTCCTGATCGTGACCCAGGTGTGGGCGATGGAGTGGGTGTCCCTCGCCGACACCGCGGGGCTCCTGGTCATCGGCATGAGCCACGAGTCGTACGCCGCCAGTGCCGCCACCTCCCGGCTCTCCCGGGTGAAGCGGCACTACAAGGACGTCGACCGGCTCCTCATCCTCACCCCGGGCGACGCCGACCGCTGGATCCGGGCCGGGATGGACAACGTCGGCCACATGCCCAACGCCCTGCCCTTCATGCCCGGGGTGCCGGCGCCCCGTGCCGAGAAGGTCGTCGTCTCCATCGGCCGTCTCTCGCACGAGAAGGGCGTGGACATGCTGCTCGACAGCTGGGCCGAGATCGCCGCCCGCCACCCCGCCTGGAAGCTGCGGATCTACGGCACCGGGGACGAGGAGCCGCAGCTGCGCGCCCGGACCACCGAGCTGGGCCTGGACGGCTCCGTGGAGTGGAGGGGCCGCACCAACGACGTCCTCGGGGCGCTCTCCGAGGCCTCGGTCTTCGCGCAGGCCTCACGCGCCGAGGGCTTCCCGATCACCCTGCTCGAAGCGATGGCCACGGGGCTTCCCTGCGCCGCGTTCGACTGCGCGCCGGGGGTCCGGGAGATCATCCGGGACGGTGAGGACGGGCTGCTCGCGCGGCTCGGCAACACCGTGGAGCTCGGCGGGCACATCAGCACCCTGATCATGGACCAGGAGCTGCGGGACCGGATGGGTGACGCCGCGTTCGAGAACGTGAGGCGGTACGCCGCCGACGAGATCACCGACCGCTGGGAGGCGCTCTTCGCCTTCCTGGAGCGCTGACGGACCGCACGGAATGGCCCCGCACCCAGAGGGCCCGCACGGAAAGGGCCGGGGAGTCATCTTGGGTTCTAGGAGTCGTTGCAACACCCCAGTTCAGGGGATGCGATGAACTTCGAGATCCGCAAGATCCGGACGGCCCAGGGACCTGTGAAGCTGAGCCGGGAGCGAGAGGCATACTCCCGGCTCATGCAGCAGGGACACAGCAACGCCGAGGCATGCCGGATCGTCGGCATCGATGCACGGACCGGCCGGAAGTGGCTCAACGGCCGCAGCGCCGACCGGCGGCAGAAGGCGGCACCACCGATGCGCATGGTGGCGCCGCCTTCCCGTGCTTCCCGGTATCTGCGTGAGGACGAGCGGATCCATATCGCGGACCGGCTGCGGGAGAAGGCCACGGTGCGGGCGATCGCCGCCGAGCTGGGCCGCAGTCCGTCCACGGTCAGCCGGGAGATCCGCCGCAACCGGACCGAGGGGACCCGCGGCCGCTGGCACTACCGGCCGCACGCGGCCCAGGCCCGCGCCGATTCCCGCCGGCCCCGCCCCAAACCCCGCAAGATCCTCCGCAACCGCGAGCTGCGGGACGCCGTCCAGGCGATGCTGGACGAGAAGTGGAGCCCGGAACAGATATGCCAGGCTCTGCGGCAGAAGTTCCCCGACCGGCCGGAGATGCACGTGGTCCACGAGACCGTCTACCAGGCGCTCTACGTCCAGGGCCGGGGACAGTTGCGGCGTGAGCTCGCCGGCGCCCTGCGCTCCGGGCGGGCCCGCCGCAGGCCCCAGCGGCAGGCCAACAGCCGCCAGCCCCGCTTCACCACCCCGATGGTCATGATCAGCGATCGTCCGGCCGAGGCGGATGACCGGGCCGTGCCCGGCCACTGGGAGGGCGACCTGATCATCGGCAAGGACGGCAAGTCCGCGATCGGCACCCTCGTGGAGCGCGCGACCCGCTACGTGATGCTCCTGCACCTGCCGAACGACCACGGAGCCGACGCCGTCCTGGGCGCCCTGGCGGCCACCGCCCAGACCCTGCCCTCCCATCTCGCGCGGTCCCTGACCTGGGACCAGGGCAGCGAGATGGCCCGCCACCACGAGTTCACGCTCGTCACCGACATCCCGGTCTACTTCTGCGACCCCGCCAGCCCCTGGCAGCGAGGCTCGAACGAGAACACCAACGGCCTGCTGCGGCAGTACTTCCCCAAGGGCACCGACCTGTCCGTCCACACCCCCGAACACCTCGTCGCCGTCGCAGACCAGCTCAACCGGCGCCCACGCAAAACGCTCGGCTGGGAAACCCCAGCCGAGCGCCTGCATAAACTGCTCGCGGCCTAGACAACCAACCACGTGTTGCAACGACCGCTAGAAACCGCCCATGCTCCCCGGCCCTCCTCGTGTGTCCTAGACGGTCACGCCGCGGCGCGCGACCCAGCCGGCCCAGGCCGACTCGATCATGTCGCGCACGTCGTGACGGGCCTTCCAGCCCAGCTCCGACTCGATGCGGTCGGCGGCGGCGACGACCCGGGCGGGGTCGCCGGGCCGGCGCGGGGTGACCAGGGGCTCGGTGGTGTGGTCGGTGATCTCGTTGATCAGCCGGACCATCTCGGTGACGGAGACGCCCTCGCCCCGGCCGATGTTGACGGTCAGGTCGCGCGGCTCGCCGGCGGCGGCCCACTCGGCGAGCTTCCGCGCGGCCACGAGGTGCGCGTCGGCCAGGTCCTCGACGTGGATGTAGTCACGGATGCAGGTGCCGTCGGGCGTGTCGTAGTCGTCGCCGAAGATCCGCGGGGACTCCCCCGCGTCGAGGCGCTCGAAGACCATCGGGACCAGGTTGAAGACCCCGGTGTCAGCCAGCTCGGGGGTCGCCGCGCCGGCCACGTTGAAGTAGCGCAGGCAGGCCGTGGAGATGCCGTGGGCGGCGCCCGCCGCACGCACCAGCCACTCGCCGGCCAGCTTGGTCTCGCCGTACGGGCTGAGCGGCAGGCAGGGGGTCTCCTCGGTGACGAGGTCGACGTCCGGCATGCCGTAGACGGCGGCGGAGGAGGAGAAGAGGAAGTTGCGCACCCCGGCGGCGGCCACGGCCTCCAGGAGGACCGTGAGGCCGATGACGTTCTCGCGGTAGTAGTGCAGCGGAAGCTCGACCGACTCGCCGACCTGCTTCTTCGCGGCGAGGTGCACCACGCCCGTCACACCGTGCTCGGCGATCGTCCTGTCCAGGACCTCGCGGTCGAGGGTGGAGCCGACCACCAGGGGCACGCCCTCGGGCACCCGCGACTCGTATCCCGTGGACAGGTCGTCGAGGACGACGACGCGCTCGCCCGCCTGCGTCATGGCACGGACCACATGGGAGCCGATGTAGCCGGCACCGCCGGTGATCAGGTAAGTCATGCCCCAAACCCCTTTCGCTGTGATCTACGGGCGAGCCTGTGGAGCCTGGCTCCGACCGCCTGGAGCCCGTCGCGGGCCCCGGGTGCGAGCCGTACCGCGAGCGAGCCGTTCGCCGTCGTGTACTGCCGCACCAGCAGTACACCGTACCGGCTGCTCGGCACGACCGAGCGTCGCTGCCCGTCCTCCGGCAGCCGCAGCGCCGTCGTGAACGCGCTGCCGTCCGCGCAGGTCACCGTGACCCGCACGTCCCAGAGCTGCACGCCCCGGTCGCCGCTGCGGCGGCCCGCGCGGGCCAGGGCCGTGAGTCCGGCCGGGACCCGGCCGGACCAGCCGCCGTCCCGCTCCGACAGCTCGGCCGTCTCGGTGCGGGCGGGCGTGTCGGACCCCCGGGGCAGGAACTCGACCGTGGCGGTACGGGGCAGGGCCTCGCGCACCCGCCCGTACAGGTCCCGGACCGTGAACCGCAGCTCGCCGCGGACCGCCCCGGCGCGCAGCTCGCCGTCGACGAGCACCGGAAGCTCCGCGAGCGGCAGGCCGTCCATGCCGTCCAGCTCCACGGGGAGGTCCTCGGACCAGACGGCCGCTCCCTCGCTCCGGGCGAAGGGCGGAAGCAGCCGGGCGGGGTCGGCGGCGAGCCGGGCGAGCCGCTCCAGGTCCCGGGGCTCCCCGGCGGCCAGGACGAACCGGGCGGCCCAGCGGGCGGGCGCGGGCGCGGCGGCGATCGCGGCCTCCCCGAAGGTCCCGAGGTGCTCCCGCGCCAGCGCCCACCACTCGCTCCGGTACGCGGCGTCGCGCAGCCTCAGCTCGCGGGCGTACAGGCGCAGGTCGTGGGCGAGGAACTTGGTGCGGCAGGCGGCGGCCAGCTCCTTGCGGCCGGCCTCCTCGAAGGTCTCCACGGCCATGCGGTGGGCGGCGATCCGCGCCCGCCAGTTGGCGATGCCGTCCCGGTCGAGGGAGATCGAGAGCCGTGCGGCGGCCCGGCGCACGTGCCAGACGTAGACGGTGTCGGGGACGACCGCGACGCGCGGTGCGGCGGCGAGGACGCGCGCGGTGAAGAGGAAGTCCTCGTAGCGGCAGCGGCCGTCGGGGAACCGGATGCCGTTGTCGGCGAGGAAGGCCCGGTCGTAGACCTTGTTGACGCAGAGCGTGTCGTGGACGAGCGGCACGAGGTCCGCCGTCGTCTCCAGGAGGGCGGGCTCGTGGTAGAGCGCGGGCTGCCAGCGCACGTCGCGGCCCGCGGGCAGTTCGCGCCGGACGCAGGCGCCGACGGCGACCGGGGCGCCGTGCCGCTCGGCCGCCGCCACCAGGGTCTCGGCCGCGCCCCGGGGCAGGACGTCGTCGCTGTCGAGGAATATCACGATGGGGGCGGTGACGGCCCGTACGCCGTCGTTGCGCGGGGTGCCGCAGCCGCCGCTGTTCTCCGTGCGGTGCACGACGCGCAGCCGGGGGTGGAGGGCGGCCAGTTCGTCCAGGACGCGGGCGGTGCCGTCGCTCGACCCGTCGTCGACGGCGACGACCTCGGCGACCACAGGGCCCTGGTCGAGCACGGACCTGATCGCCTCACCGACCAAGCCCTCGTCATTGTGTGCGATTACCACAACACCGAGCTTTCCCGCCACCTGCGGGCCAGTGATACCAGTCACATCGAGGATGGTACGGGACCCCGTCCACCCGAACGGCCCTTCCGGCCCGGCGGCCGGGAACGCGGAAGGTGGGGCGGCCCAGGGGCCACCCCACCTTCGGTCGTCTCCGGGAGGAGAACTCCTAGAACGGGTCGAACTCGTCGTACTCGCGCTGCGCGTCGTCGCGCTCCGCGTCGCGGTCACGGCGGCGCTGCGCCGCCGGACGCGGGGCCTCCAGACGGTGGTCCTCACCACGGCGGCCGAGCATCTCGGCGCCCGCCATCATGGTGGGCTCCCAGTCGAAGACGACCGCGTTGTCCTCGGCGCCGATCGCGACGCCGTCGCCCGCGCGGGCACCGGCCTTCATCAGCTGGTCCTCGACACCGAGGCGGTTGAGGCGGTCGGCCAGGTAGCCCACGGCCTCGTCGTTGTTGAAGTCGGTCTGGCGGACCCAGCGCTCCGGCTTCTCGCCGCGCACCCGGTAGACCTCGTCCTGCTCGTCGTACGTGACGGTGAAGCCCGCGTCGTCGACGGCCTTCGGGCGGATGACGATGCGGGTCGCCTCCTCCTTCGGCTTGGCCGCGCGCGCCTCGCCGACGATGCCGGCGAGGGCGAAGGAGAGCTCCTTGAGACCCGTACGGGCCACGGCGGAGACCTCGAACACCTGGTAGCCGCGCTCCTCCAGGTCCGGGCGGATCATGTCCGCGAGGTCCTGGCCGTCCGGGATGTCGATCTTGTTGAGGACGACGATCCGGGGCCGGTCCTCCAGGCCGCCGTACTGCTTGAGCTCCTCCTCGATGACGTCCAGGTCGGTGACCGGGTCGCGCTCGGACTCCAGCGTCGCCGTGTCGAGGACGTGCACGAGCACCGAGCAGCGCTCGACGTGGCGCAGGAACTCCAGGCCGAGGCCGCGGCCCTGGCTGGCGCCCGGGATCAGCCCCGGGACGTCCGCGATCGTGTAGACGGTCGAACCGGCCGTGACCACACCGAGGTTCGGGACGAGCGTGGTGAACGGGTAGTCCGCGATCTTCGGCTTGGCGGCCGACAGGACGGAGATGAGCGAGGACTTGCCGGCGCTCGGGTAGCCCACGAGCGCCACGTCGGCGACGGTCTTGAGCTCCAGGACGATGTCCCGCGCCTCGCCGGGCTCGCCGAGGAGCGCGAAGCCGGGGGCCTTGCGGCGGGCCGAGGCCAGCGCGGCGTTGCCGAGGCCGCCGCGGCCGCCCTGACCGGCGACGAAGGTGGTGCCCTGGCCGACGAGGTCGGCGAGCACGTTGCCCTTCTTGTCCAGGACGACGGTGCCGTCGGGCACGGTCAGGACCAGGTCCTGGCCGTCCTTGCCGGAGCGGTTGTCGCCGGCACCGGGCTGACCGTTGGTCGCCTTGCGGTGCGGCGAGTGGTGGTACTCGAGGAGCGTGGTGACCGACTGGTCGACGACCAGCGTCACATCGCCGCCACGGCCGCCGTTGCCGCCGTCGGGGCCGCCGAGCGGCTTGAACTTCTCGCGATGGACGGAGGCGCAGCCGTGGCCTCCGTTACCCGCGGCGACGTGCAGCTCGACGCGGTCCACGAAGGTGGTCATGGGTGTGCCTCCAGAGATTACGTGCGGAATGTCTATCTAGTAACACGCGAAAGGCGGACCCGCTTCCCGTACGGGAAGTGAGGTCCGCCTCCGCAAAGAGTTCCGATCAGGCGACCGGAACGATGTTCACGACCTTGCGGCCACGGTGGGTGCCGAACTGCACCGCGCCGGCCTGCAGGGCGAACAGCGTGTCGTCGCCACCGCGACCGACACCCGAGCCCGGGTGGAAGTGGGTGCCACGCTGGCGGACCAGGATCTCACCCGCGTTGACGGCCTGACCGCCGAAGCGCTTCACGCCGAGCCGCTGGGCATTGGAGTCGCGCCCGTTCCGGGTGGACGATGCGCCCTTCTTGTGTGCCATGTCTCAGTCCCTCTTACTTCGCAGCCGCGGGGATACCGGTGACCTTGATCGCCGTGTACTGCTGGCGGTGACCCTGGCGACGGCGGTAGCCGGTCTTGTTCTTGTAGCGCAGGATGTCGATCTTGGCGCCCTTGTGGTGGTCCACGACCTCGGCCGTGACCTTGATGCCGGCCAGGACCCACGGGTCGCTGGTCACGGCGTCGCCGTCGACAACCAGCAGGGTCGAGAGCTCGACCGTGTCGCCAACCTTGGCAGTGGAAATCTTGTCAACCTCAACGATGTCGCCGACAGCAACCTTGTGCTGGCGACCACCGCTGCGCACGATGGCGTACACGCGGATCTCTCTCTCACTCGGGATCGAAACCTCTGAAGCCAGCCGCTCACACGGGCCCGGGGGCCCGCGGCGTTCCGGAATCGGACGAGCGGCCTCTCCCGGCGAGCGGGAGGGAGGTGCTCAGAGGCGCGGCGCATCGATAGACACGCCGACGGTCTAGGTTACGGGCGGCTGCCACAGGGGGTCAAATTCGCCCGAGCGGGTGCGGGCCGTCCCGCGGAGGGACGGCCCGCACCCGGTCGATCAGTCCTGGGCCGGAGCGGCGGTCTTCTCCGCCGCCTTCTTGGCCGGGGCCTTCTTGGCGGTGGTCTTCTTCGCCGCCGTCTTCTTGGTCGCCGCCGTCTTCTTGGTGGCGGCCTTCTTGGCCGTGGCCTTCTTCGCCGCGGTCTTGCGCGCCGCCGTCTTCTTGACGGGGGCGGGCTCGGACTCGGCGGCCTCGGCCGGCGCCTCGGTGCTCGCGGCGGGGGCCGCGGTCACCACGACCACGGCCGCCTCCTCGGCGCCCGAGGGCGAACCGGCGGGAGCGGTGGCCTTGCGGACCACCCGGCGACGGGCACGCGGCGGGGCGGCCGCGGGGGCCTCCTCGGCGACGGGCTCGGGCTCCGCGACGGGCTGCGCCTCGACGACCGGCTCGGGCTCCGGGGCGGCCACGGCGACCGGCTCGGCGACGACCTCGGCGGGCGCCTCCGTGGTGGAGACGACCGGGGACGTCACCCGGCGGGTGGCACGGCGACGGCCGCGCGGGGCCGGGGCGGCGGTCTCCTCGACCACCGGCTCGGGCTCCACGACGGGCTGCGCCTCCACCACCGGCTCGGGCTCGGCGACGGGCGCCGGCTCGAAGACGACGGCCTCGGTCTCCACGACCGGGGCGACCGGCGTCGAGACGACCGGGGCGGACACCCGGCGGGTGGCGCGACGGCGGCCACGACCGCGCGAGGCGGCGGCCTCGGCCTCGGCGACGGAGCCGTACAGCTCCTCGTCCGGGGCGATCGGCACCGGCACGGCCACCGGGGCGGCCAGCTCCGCCGCCACCTCGGCCTCGGTCTCGGTCTCGGCGTCGGCCTCCGCCGTCTCCACGGCCTCGGCGTGCTCGTGCTCGTGGACGTGCTCGGCGCCGCCGCGGCCGCGCTTCTTCGAGCGCTTGCCGCCGCCACCGCCACCGGCGGTGGTCGGCTGCTCCATGTGCACGATGACACCGCGGCCGTTGCAGTGGACGCAGGTCTCGGAGAAGGACTCCAGGAGGCCCTGGCCGACCCGCTTGCGGGTCATCTGGACCAGGCCGAGCGAGGTGACCTCGGCCACCTGGTGCTTGGTCCGGTCCCGGCCCAGGCACTCCAGGAGGCGGCGCAGCACCAGGTCGCGGTTGGACTCCAGGACCATGTCGATGAAGTCGATGACGACGATGCCGCCCAGGTCGCGCAGGCGCAGCTGGCGCACGATCTCCTCGGCCGCTTCGAGGTTGTTCCTCGTCACGGTCTCTTCGAGGTTGCCGCCCTGGCCGGTGAACTTGCCGGTGTTGACGTCGACGACGATCATCGCCTCGGTCTTGTCGATCACCAGCGAGCCGCCGGAGGGCAGCCAGACCTTGCGGTCCAGCGCCTTCATGAGCTGCTCGTCGATCCGGTACGTCGCGAAGACGTCGACCTCGCTGGTCCACTTGGACAGACGGTCGACCAGGTCGGGCGCGACGTGGCCGACGTACCCGTGGATGGTCTCCCACGCGTCGTCGCCGCTGACGATGACCTTGGAGAAGTCCTCGTTGAAGATGTCGCGGACGACGCGGACGGTCATGTCCGGCTCGCCGTACAGCAGGGTCGGGGCGTTGCCGCTCTTCGCCTTCTTCTGGATGTCCTCCCACTGCGCCTGCAGTCGCTCGACGTCGCGGCGCAGCTCGTCCTCGCTCGCGCCCTCGGCGGCGGTGCGCACGATGACGCCCGCGTCCTCGGGGACGATCTTCTTGAGGATGGTCTTCAGGCGGGCGCGCTCGGTGTCCGGGAGCTTGCGGCTGATGCCGGTCATCGAGCCCTCGGGGACGTACACGAGGTAGCGGCCCGGCAGGGAGACCTGGCTGGTCAGACGGGCGCCCTTGTGGCCGATCGGGTCCTTCGTGACCTGCACGAGGACCGACTGGCCGGACTTGAGGGCGGACTCGATGCGGCGGGGGCCGTGGCCCATGCCGAGCGCCTCGAAGTTGACCTCACCGGCGTACAGGACGGCGTTGCGGCCCTTGCCGATGTCGACGAAGGCGGCCTCCATGGACGGCAGGACGTTCTGGACCTTGCCCAGGTAGACGTTGCCGACGTACGAGGTGGCCTGCTCCTTGTTGACGTAGTGCTCGACGAGCACGTTGTCCTCGAGGACGCCGATCTGGGTGCGCTCGCCGTTCTGGCGGACGACCATCACGCGCTCGACGGCCTCGCGGCGGGCGAGGAACTCGGCCTCGGTGATGATCGGGACGCGGCGGCGGCCCTGCTCGCGGCCCTCGCGGCGGCGCTGCTTCTTGGCCTCCAGGCGGGTCGAGCCCTTGATGGACTGGACCTCGTCGGACGGCTCGGCCTTCTCGCGGGCCGGGCGGGGCTCGCGGACCTTGACGACCGTGCGGACGCCGTCCTCGTCGCCCGCCTCGGCGTCGGCGGAGGCGTCCCCGCTGCGACGGCGGCGACGGCGGCGGCGACGGGAGCTGCTGGAGCCGCCGGCGTAGGCCTCGGCGTCGTCCTGCTCCTCCTCGCCCTCCTCGGACTCCTCGGTCTCGTCCTCGGCGTGCGGCTCCTCGCCCTCCTCGGTCTCCTCGACCTCGGTGAGCTCGCCGCGACGGCGGCGGCGGCCGCCACGACGGCGACGGCGGGACGGGCGGTCCTCGTACTCGTCCGTCTCGTCGGCCTCCTCGGTCTCCTCGACCTCGTCCGCGGCGGCCTCGACCTCGGGCTCGTCGGCGACGGTGGCCGGGACGGGCTCGACGGCGACGGGCTCGCCGCGGCGGCGGCGGCGACGGCGGGAGCCGGTCTCGGCGCGCTCGGCGGCCTCGGGCTCGGCGGCCTCCACGACCTCGGCCTCGACCGTCTCGACGGTCTCGACGAGCTCGTCCTCCTCCGGCTCCTCGACCACGGCGGCGGCGGCCGCGGCGGCGGTCTCCGGCGTCTGGAACATCGGCTCGGCGAAGACCGGGGCCTGGAAGACGGCGACGGCGGGGCGGGCGGCGCGGCGCGGCTCGCGGGCCGGGGCCGGCTCGGAGGTGAACTGCGGCGAGGTGACGCGGCGGCGGCCGCGGCCACGGGTGGCGGCGGTCTCGGCGGCGGCGACCTCGGCCTCGTCGGCGGCGATCTGCTCGACGGTGTCACGGGGCAGCGTCTCGCCGGTGGGGGCGGCCTCGGTGGCCGCCTCGGGCGAGGTGGCCTTGCGGGTGGCGCGGCGGCGGGTACGGGCCGGCGGGGCGGCCTCCTCCACGGCCTCGGCGGCCGGCTCGGCGGCGACCGGCTCGGCGGCGGGGGCCGCGACCACGGTCTCCTCGGCGGCGGCGGGCGCGCCGGCCGGAGCGGTGGCCTTGCGGGTCGCGCGGCGGCGGGTACGGGCCGGCGGGGCGGCCTCCTCCACGGCCTCGGCGACGGGCTCGGCGACCGGCTCCGCGGCGGCCGGCTCGGGCGCGGCGGTCTCCTCGGCGGGGGCCGTGGAGGTCACCGGGGAGGTGGCCTTGCGGGTGGCGCGGCGGCGCGGGCGGGCGGGGGCGGCCTCGGGGGCCTCCTCGACGGCCTCGGCAGCGGCGGCCTCGACGACCGGCTCGGCCACCGGCTCCGCGACGGTCTCCGCGGCGGGCGCGGTGGCCTTGCGGGTGGCGCGGCGGCGGGTGCGCGGCGCGGGGGCGGCCTCGGTCTCGGCCGGGGCGGCCTCCACGGCGGGGGCCTCGGCGGCCGGGGCCTCCGCGGCGGGGGTCTCGGCGGGGGTGCCCGCCACCGGCGGACCGGCGGGGCGGGAAGCGGCGCGGCGCCTGCGGCGCGGCGGCAGCTTGTCACCGGGTGCGTTGGTGTCTTCGTTGGACTCGAGCATGCGGGGTTCTCCCGTCACGCTCCCGGGCGCCGCGCCTGGTTCCGGTCCGGCGGCACGGTCGCGCCTGTGGCGCGGTGCCGCCGTCCGGGGCGCGGGCGCCGCACGGGAGCTCTATGTCTGGCTCGCCGGTTCCGTACGCCCTGTGCGGACGGCCTGGCGAAAGTCTCCTGGTCAGTGCGCTGCCCGACCCAGGTGGCTCCCGAGTACCAGGGCGGCGCTACGACGACCGCTCCCTACGCGGTACCGGTACCCGGCGCCGTCGCCGGGGCGGTCGCGGCGGCCGTGGTTGAAGCGGCCGTGACTGCCTCGCGGTCGGGCGCGAGCGGGTCGGTCACCGTGCCGGACTCCTCGTCGAAGAGCCCCTGCGCCAGCCTGGTCACCGCTGCGGGGACCGGCGGCGCCAGGTCGGCCACAGCTCGGAGACCGGACAGGACGTCGTCGGGTCGCACGGCAGGTGTCACGTGCCGAACAACCAGCCGCAGTATCGCACAGGCGCTGTCCAGCGGCCTATCACCCTGGGGATCGCCCTGGGGACGGGTGGCCGTCAGCTCGGTCACGGCGGAACGGGCGTCGAAGGTGCGGACTCCGTTCTTGGTCTTGCGCTGTACTTCCACCGTCTCGGCCGCGAGAAACGCGTCGACCGCCTTCGAGGCGTCCTCGACGTCGACGCCCTCCAGGCGCAGCTCCCACACGGAGGCGGTGAGCCGGTCGGCGAGACCCGAGGTCCGGGCCTCGACGGCGTCGGTGATGTCGAGGCCGGCCGGGAGGGACTCGTCGAGCAGGGCTCGCAGGGTCTCGGGGTCGCGGGCCTCGGTGAGCGCGATCTCCAGGTACTCGGCCTCGGAGCCCGTGCCCGTCGGGGCGGCGTTGGCGTACGACACCTTGGGGTGCGGGGTGAAGCCCGCCGAGTACGCCATGGGCACCTCGGCACGGCGCAGCGCACGCTCGAAGGCGCGCTGGAAGTCACGGTGGCTGGTGAACCGGAGGCGGCCGCGCTTGGTGTAGCGCAGTCGGATGCGCTGCACCGCCGGTGCGGGCGGCGGGCCTTCGGGCTGTCGCTTGCCCAGTGGTTCTTCTCCTCGATGCGGAGCGGACGCGGGGGACGCGCCGCCCTCGGACGTACGGGGGTTCCCGCGGGGCCCGGCCGGCTCACCCCCGCTCGCGCGGGGAGATCTCGGCCCCGGCCGCCGTGCCGGGAACTTGGTCTGTTGTGGTGCAGCACCTCCCAGGTTACGCGCCTGGGGCGGCTTGCCGGTCACTGGCCGGGGCAGTCGGGGCACGCGGCGGCCTTCTTCACCGGGGCCGTTTTCTCCGGGTGCATGTGCTTGTGGACGCGAAAGGGCGCGCCGGCGGTTTCGAAAGGGCCGGACGCTCGGGCTCCGCCTCGGGGGGTGGCCCCGTAGCCTAGGTGCCGACGCCTGTCCCCCACGCCTTCTTCGCAGTCCGCTTCTCACTCCCGCTCACGCTGAGGCTCGGTATGAAAATATCTTTTCTTCTGGTCGATCGCTGCCACATCGGCGGCGTGGTAAGCGCCATCCACAACCTGGCCAAGGCGCTCGCGGACCATCACGAGGTCGAGCTGGTCTCCCTCCGCCGCAACCGTGACCAGGCGTTCTTCCCGCTCGACCCCCGCGTGAAGACCATCGCCCTCACCGACTACCGGAAGCACTCCCACACGTACGACGGCGACGACCCGCAGATCGAGGTCTTCCCGCACATCTACCCGAACGAGCCCACGGACAAGAAGCCGTGGATCAGCCGCCTGGGCGAGAAGCGCCTGATGGAGTACCTGGCCACGACCGACGCCGACGTCGTGGTCAGCAACAACCCCAAGATCACCATCATGCTGGCCTACGCGGAGGGCGACTTCCTGAAGGTCGCCATGGAGCACTCGCGGCCCGCGCAGTACGGCGCGCACATCCGGGACGCCCTCTTCAGGGACGCCTACCCGAAGATGGACGCGATCACCGCGCCCACGCCGGACGAGTGCCGCACCATCGCCGGGGTCGTCCCCTCCGTGACCCACCTGCTCTCGCCGATGCCGAACTGCATCCCGGCCCACGAGGGCCAGATGTCCACCGGCGACAACAAGATCGTCGTCACCGCCGGCCTGCTCAAGCCGCACAAGGGCTTCGCCGACCTCATCGAGGCGTTCTCCACCGTGGCACCGCGCCACCCCGACTGGAGCCTGCGGATCTACGGCTCCGGCCCCGAGCGCGCCAACCTGCGCAAGAAGATCAACGAGACGGACAGCAACAACCAGGTCTTCCTGATGGGCCCGGCCACCCCGGTCACCCCGGAGTTCGCCAAGGCGTCCATCTTCGTCCTGCCCTCCCGCCTGGAGGCCTTCGGCAACGTCACCGTCGAGGCGATGGCGGCCGGTCTCCCGGCGGTCGCCTACGACGCGCCGCACGGCCCGCGCAACATCATCACGCAGGGCGAGGACGGCTACGTCGTGCCGCTCGGCGACAAGAAGGCCCTCGCCGAGCACATCGAGAAGCTCATGGCCGACGAGGACCTGCGCCGGAAGATGGCGGCCGCCGCGGTCGCCAACGTGGTCCGCTTCCAGGAGACCGAGACCGCCGCCCGCTTCGAGCGGCTCGTGGAGACCATGCGGGCCCGCCGGGCCGTCCCGACCACGGCCGCCGCCGTGGTCGCCCCGCAGGGCGACGTCCGGGTGCGGATCGAAGGACTGCCCGCCGGCGGCGACGCCGAGCTGGTCTGCAAGGACATCCGCAAGAAGGCCGACGAGGTCGTCCTCCCCTTCACCGACGGCGAGGCGCTGGTCCCCGCGCTCGGCACGCTCGTCGAGGGCGACTGGGAGCTGCAGATCCGCGCCGCCGGCTACGACCTGCCGCTGCGCTCCGCCGGCTGCGACACCCTCCAGATCCTGTCCCTGGAGCTGCCCCGCACCGAGGGCCCCGCCCTCTCGCTGCTGCTGCCGCACGCCCACACGGACGGCACGCTGCGGGTGCAGAGCCGGGTGCGTGCCCAGCACGTGGAGGTCGCGGGCCTGAACGCCGGCGCCACCTCGATCGTCATCGACGCCACCGCCTGGGGCGTCGAGGCCGGCACCGGCAGCATGGTCGAGGCCGTCCACCGCAAGGAGGCCGACAAGAACTTCACCTTCCCGGTGAAGCCCGGCGCCGACGGACGCTTCACGGCCACCCTGGACAACGCCTCCGCGGCCCGGCTCCACCAGCCCGGCACCGAGGACGTCTGGGACCTGTGGCTGCTGCCCGACCAGAACTCCGCCCGGGTCCGCGTCTGCAAGCTGGCCACGGACGTGCTCACCCCGATGGACGTCTTCACCTACCCCTACCCGGTGGTGAAGCCGTCCGGCGCCCCGGTGGCCGCCGCGGAGAAGCCGAAGGCCAAGAGCGGCTGGCGGGGCCGGCTGTCCGCCGTGCCCGCCGCCGTCGCCCCGGCCAAGCACGAGCTGCGCCCGTACTTCTCCAGCAACGGCCAGCTCTCGCTGAAGATCATCGACAAGAAGTAACCCGTACGCCGCTTGCACGAAGGAGCCCCGGTCCGCAGCTGCGGACCGGGGCTCCTTCGTGTACCGGGCGCCCGCTACAGCGGCGCGCCGTCCTCGGCCGTCTTGAACATCAGGTCGGCCAGACGCGCGGACGCGTGGCCGTCGTCCAGGTCGCAGAACAGGTGGTGGAACCTGTCGTACTTCTCCTGGTACTCGCCCGCGACCTCGTCGACCTCGCGGATCGCCTTGATCAGCTCGTCGGACGTGCCGATGAGCGGACCCGGGGCGTCGTTCTCGAAGTCGAAGTAGAAGCCGCGCAGCTTGTCCCGGTAGTGCTCCAGGTCGTACGTGAAGAACAGCATCGGGCGACGCAGGTGGGCGTAGTCGAACATGACCGAGGAGTAGTCCGTGATCATGATGTCGGCGGCCACGTACAGGTCGGCGATGTCCGGGTACTCGGACACGTCGAAGACGAAGCCGTTGCCCGCGCCCGGGATGCTGTCGACGATGTTGGAGTGGCGGCGGATCAGGAAGACGTGGTCGTCGCCCAGTCGGCGGCGCGCGTCCTCCAGGTCGACCCGGAGGTCGAACTTGAACTGGCCGCGGGCGTGCGAGAGATCGTCACGCCAGGTCGGCGCGTACAGCACGACCTTCTTGCCCTCGGGCAGCCCGAGCCGCTCCCGGACCTCCTTGGCCCGCTCGTCGCGGTCCTCGGCGTACAGGTAGTCGTTGCGCGGGTAGCCGATCTCGGCGATCAGACCGTCGTAGCCCATGGCGCGCTTCAGGATGGGCGTGCTGAAGCGGTTCGACGAGACCAGGATGTTCCAGTTCGCCGCTTCCTTGACCAGACGCTCGTGGTAGTTCGGGTCGAACTTCGGCGCGTCGATGTCCAGGCCGATCTTCTTGAGCATCGTGCCGTGCCACGCCTGCACGATCACCTGGCCCGGACGCCGCTTGATCCAGTGCGGCAGGTGGGCGTTGGTGACGATGTAGCGCGAGCGCGCCAGCGCCTCGTACCACTCGGTGCCCTGGAAACGGACCGGAGCGACCGTGTCGGGCAGCTCGACCTGACCGTCGCGGACCAGCCACAGATGCTCGACGTCCGCACCGCGGCGCAGCAGCTCCTCGTGGACCGCGCGCGGGCTGTCCGAGTACTGCTTGCCGTTGTAGCTGATGTACAGCACCTGGTCGCGCAGCGGCAGCTCGCGGCCCTGCTCGTACACCTCCTGGCGCAGCTGGTACTGGCGGTTGTCGCCCCGCTCCAGCGGCGTCAGGTCGGTCAGGCAGTTCAGCTGGGGGTGGTCCTGCCAGTGGACCTCCAGCTGGTACTCGCGGCCGTTGTGCGCGCCCTCCAGCGGGAACTGGGACACGGCGAGCCGGTCCACGACCAGCGGCATGTCCGGGGCGTCGCCGGAGGACTCCAGGCGGAAGACCCAGCGGCCGGCCTTGAGCGGCAGCCCGCCGGTCGCGCCCGCCATCGTGGAGGGGCGGAAGGTCGCCTCGAAGGTCCCGTCCGGACCGGTGGTCACCGGGACGGTCCGCTCGTCGAAGCGGTTCTTCGCGCTGACGACCAGGTGGTGGCCGGAGAGCGCGACCGGGGCGGTGCCCCGGATCGTGTAGGCCCCGTCCTCGACGGAGATCCCGACGATCTTGGCGCGCAGCGGACGCCCGGAGAACTTCAGGTAGCCGTTGGTGCCGGAGAGGACCGCCACCTCGTTCAGCTCGGCGCCCTCGCCGAAGGAGGCGGGCAGCCCGACCTGGTGGTCGGCCACGCCGTCCTCGACGACGACGCGGACCTTCCGCGGGTTCTCCTGGCCCGGCTCCTCGACCTGGAGCTGCGTGCTCCAGTTGCGGCGCATGGCCTTCGCCGGGTCGGCGCCGCCGGTCTCCGTGGTGTCCAGGTGCTCCGGCAGCAGGGCGATGTCCCGCAGCGGCACGCGGATCCGCAGCGAGGTCAGCCCGCCGGCGGTCCCGGTGGTCTCCGCCGGGTACTCCAGGGCCTCACCGCTGCTCTGGTTGACGACGCGCAGGGTGAAGGCGGTGCCCGCCTCGGCCGCCTCGCGGAACACGCCGTCGATGACGATCCCGTCACCCTCGGACGCGAAGCCGGTGACCAGGAACGGCACCTTCTCGACGCGCAGCTTGAGCGCCGCCCGACGCAGCTCCGGGACCATCCGGTAGTTCTCGTCGAGCCAGTGGTACGGGGGGTAGGCCTTGCGGTCCGAGCCGTACGAGTGCACGGAGCGCGAGCGCACCAGGCCGCCGGACATGACGCGCATGCCCACGTGCCAGAGGCCCTCCTGCCACTGACCGCCCTTGCGGAAGCGGGCCGGGTCGATGACCGTCTCCCAGCCGGCCCAGTCGAAGCTGTGGCCGCGTCCCGCGTAACCGGAGGCCGTGGTGGCCTCGGGGGTGAAGATGTTGCCCAGCGGGATGAGCATGCGGCGCTGGGTGCCGTCCTTCTTCAGCTGCAGCAGCTTGACGACGCTGCGCTTGCTGCCCTGGCTCACCCGGTCGACCCAGGCGTTGCCGGCCAGGCGCAGCTTGCCGTCCTGCCACTCCAGCTCGGTCAGCGGGGAGCGGAGCTGCAGGTCCTGGTCCATGCGCAGGACCTTCTTGGGCAGCAGGTCGCCGTCGAGCGACGGGAACTTCGCGTACTTGCGGATCGCGCCGTCGAGCTCGACCGGCTCGCCGAGCCGCTCCGCCTCGATGAAGTCGAGCAGCTCGTTCAGGGCGTGCTTGCGGACGAGCAGCCACTTGACGCGCAGCGCCGTCGGCAGCAGCTTGACCGTCTTGAGGTCGACCTGGTCGAGGTACTTGTTGGCCACCCGCAGGAACTCGGTGCGGTACTCGTCGTCGCCGTCGGGCAGCACGTTGAGGAAGATCCGCAGGTCGCCGGTGAGCACGGTCCGGTCGTACTCGCGCTTGAGCTCCTCGGCGAGGGGCTCCTTGCGGGAGGCGAGGAACCGGCTGACGGACTCGACGGCCGAGGCCCGGTCCCGGGCGGCCTTGGGCTCGTTGCGGCGCTGCGTGATCGAGGGGCTCGCCTCGCCCTCGCGCAGACGCCAGTAGTACGTGGTCTGGCTGATGATGTCGACGGACTCGGCGAGGTACTGGGCCGGCACGATGACCGGCGTGTCCTCGTACAGCACGCCCTCGGGGAAGCGCAGCGCGTTCGCCTCCCAGAAGTCACGGCGGAACACCTTGTTGCAGGCGATCCGGTCCGTGAGGAGCATCCGCTTGCGGGAGACGTGCGTCTTCTTGACCGCGCCCCGGGAGAGGAAGCGGTGCATCGGGGACTGCCACACCTTGGTCGAGTTGATGTGCTCGACGTTGCCCGTGGCGAAGGAGGACCCGGTCTCCTCCAGGGTCTCGATCATCAGCCGGTAGGCGTCCGGCGGGATCATGTCGTCACTGTCGACGAAGGCGAGGAACTCGCTCTGCGGCGCCAGGCTCTCGAGACCGGTGTTACGGGCGGCACCCAGGCCGGCGTTCTCCTTGCGGATCAGCCGGAAGCGGTCGTCCTTGGCCGCGAACTCCGCCGCGATCGCGTTCGAGCCGTCCGTGGAGCCGTCATCGATCATCAGCACTTCCAGGTCCTGGAAGGTCTGCACGGCGAGCGAGTTGAGGCAGGCGGGAAGATACTGCTCTACGTTGTAGATCGGGACTATGACGCTGAGCCGGGGTGCCATGAAGTTCTGCGTTCCTTTCCGTTCAGACCCGCTCGACATTCGCGAGCGCCTGAGAGGGTGACGGGGCGTGCTTTCGGTTTTCCGGCGGACCGACAGAGAGCGTCTCCGCCCTCCGAGGAAGACCCGCCTGACGGCCGCACGCCCGCCGTCGAACTGCAGTACTTCTCCCGGTACCCGGTCCGCAGCTTAGCTGTCGGCAGATCCGCCCCGGCTGCGGAGCACGGGGACCTCGGCTACATGACTCTGCGGTGACCACAAGGCCACCGCAGCTCTCCAGGATAGACGATCCCGCCCGCGTGCGTTCGATCGCCGTTGGGCCTCCTGTCATACTGCGTTCGAGCGGTTCGACTGAGGAGAAACACGGCATGCCGGCTGCAGCTAACCCCCGATTCAGCGTGATCATCCCCGTGTACGGGGTCGAGGGCTACATCCGCGAGTGCCTCGAATCGGTGACCACGCAGAGTTACCGGGACTTCGAGGTCATCGCGGTCGACGACTGCTCCCTCGACAGCAGCGGCGCGATCATCGACGAGTTCGCCGCCCGCGACCCCCGGGTCCGCGCCGTCCACCGTGCCGAGAACGGCGGCATCGGCGCCGCCCGCAACACCGGCGTCGAGCACGCCCGCGGCGACTACCTGCTCTTCCTCGACGGCGACGACTCGATCCGCCCCGGCTCCCTCCAGGCCATGGCGGACCGGCTCGACGCGGCCCAGGACCCCGAGATCCTGATCTTCGACCACGTCCGCACCCATGTGGACGGCAGCGTCGAGCCCAGCAGGACCGGCCCCCACCTGGCCGACATCCGCGACCGGGTCGTCCGCCCCGTCGACGAACTGGGACTGCTGCGGATCTTCGCCGTCGTGTGGAACCGCGTCTACCGCCGGGACTTCTTCACCGGCGAGGGCTACACCTTCACCGACGGCCTCTACGAGGACGCGCTCATGGTCTACACGACCATGGCCGCCGCCCAGCGCGTCGCCGGCCTGGAGTACGTCGTCGTCGAGTACCGCCAGCGCCGCCAGGGCAGCTCCATGCGCAGCAGCTCCCCGCGCAAGCACTTCGTGATCTTCGACCAGTACCAGCGCGTCTTCGACTACCTCGAAGGCCGCCCCGGCCTCGACGCGTACCGCGAGCTCGTCTTCGAGCGCATGGTCGCCCACTTCCTCTACACCTTCGCCCGGGGCTTCCGAATACCGCGCAGCCACCGCCGCGCCTACCTGAAGCAGGCCTCCAAGACCTACCGCCGCAACGAGCCCGCGGGCTTCACGCCGCCGCCCGGCATGGTCGGCCTCAAGTTCAAGGTCATGCGGTCCGGCTCGTACACCGCCTGGGAAGCCCTCAAGACGGTCAACGGCACCCGCGAGACGGCCTTCGGCGCCCTGGGCCGGTCCAAGCGCTGGGGCGGCCGCAAGGCCCTGCGCGCCTACTACGCCGTGCAGCGCCGGCTCCCGATCGACGAGAACCTCGCCGTGTACTCGGCGTACTGGGGCCGCACCCCGAGCTGCAACCCGCTCGCCGTGCACGAGGCCGCGAAGAAGCTCGCGCCCGGCATCCGCGGCGTGTGGGTCGTCAACCAGGCGTACGCCCGCACCGTCCCCTCCGGCCTCAGCCGGATCGCCCCGGCGACCTTCGGCTACTGGAAGGCGATGGCCCGCGCGAAGTACCTGGTCAACAACGTCAACTTCCCCGACGCCGTGATCAAGCGCCCCGGCCAGGTCCACCTGCAGACCCACCACGGCACCCCGCTCAAGCGGATGGGCCTCGACCAGCAGCACTACCCGGCCGTCGCCCGCAGCATGGACTTCGACAAGCTCCTGGAGCGCGTCGACCGCTGGGACTACAGCGTCTCGTCGAACCAGCACTCCACCGAGCAGTGGGAGCGGGTCTACCCGGCCGCCTTCCAGTCCCTGAACACCGGCTACCCCCGGAACGACGTCTACTACCGCGCCACCGCCGCGGACGTGCGCCGGATCCGCGGCGAGCTCGGCATCGGGCACGGCAAGAAGGCGCTCCTGTACGCCCCCACCGTGCGCGACCACCAGAAGGACGCCTTCGTCTCCCGCCTGGACCTCGGCCGCTTCGCCCGCGAGCTCGGCCCCGACCACGTCCTCCTGGTCCGCGCCCACTACTTCTACGGCGGCGACCCGGAGCTCGCGGCCCTCGCCGAGAGCGGCGCCCTCGTCGACGTCTCCCGCCACCCCTCGGTCGAGGAGCTCTGCCTGGCGGCGGACGCGCTGATCACGGACTACTCCTCGATCATGTTCGACTACGCCAACCTCGACCGCCCGATCGTGACGTACGCCGACGACTGGGAGATGTACCGCACCTGCCGCGGTGTGACCTTCGACCTGCTCTCCGGCGAGCCCGGCGACACCCCCGGCGTGATCGCGACCACCGAGGACGAGCTGATCGAGGCCTTCCGCAGCGGCGCCTGGAAGGGCGAGCCGGCCGCCGCGCTGCGCCAGGCCTTCCGCGAGCGGTTCTGCGCGTGGGACGACGGCTTCGCGGCCGAGCGGGTCGTCCGCAGCGTCTTCCTCGGCGAGGACCGCCTGCGCCCCCCGGTCGTCCCCGTGACGGAACGCACCCCGGCCCCGTCCCCCACGACCGCCGAGGGCGCCCCCGCCCTCCCCCGGGACGACCTGGCCGAGGCCCACTCGGACCACTGAGCCCGACGCACGAAGAGGCGCCCGGACCTGTACAGGTCCGGGCGCCTCTTCGTGCGCGCTCGCGCTACTTCACGACCGTCAGCGGCAGCAGCTTCTTGCCGGTCGGGCCGACCTGGATCTCGGTCTGCATCGCGGGGCACACGCCGCAGTCGAAGCACGGGGTCCAGCGGCAGTCCTCGACCTCGGTCTCGTCGAGGGCGTCCTGCCAGTCCTCCCAGAGCCAGTCCTTGTCGAGGCCCGAGTCCAGGTGGTCCCAGGGCAGGACCTCCTCGTAGGTGCGCTCGCGGGTGGTGTACCAGGCGACGTCCACGCCGGTCCCGGGGAGGGTCTTCTCGGCGCAGGCCATCCAGCGGTCGTACGAGAAGTGCTCGCGCCAGCCGTCGAAGCGGCCGCCGTCCTCGTACACCGCGCGGATGACCGCGCCGAGGCGGCGGTCGCCGCGGGAGAGGAGGCCCTCGACGATGCCGGGCTTGCCGTCGTGGTAGCGGAAGCCGATCGAGCGGCCGTACTTCTTGTCGCCGCGGATCTTGTCCCGGAGCTTGCGCAGGCGCTCGTCCGTCTCCTCGGCCGACAGCTGCGGGGCCCACTGGAACGGGGTGTGCGGCTTGGGGACGAAACCGCCGATGGAGACGGTGCAGCGGATGTCGTTCTGGCCGGAGACCTTGCGGCCCTCGGCGATCACGTTCATCGCCATGTCGGCGATCTGGAGGACGTCCTCGTCGGTCTCCGTCGGCAGGCCGCACATGAAGTACAGCTTCACCTGGCGCCAGCCGTTGCCGTAGGCCGTCGAGACCGTACGGATGAGGTCCTCTTCCGAGACCATCTTGTTGATGACCTTGCGCATGCGCTCGGAGCCGCCCTCGGGGGCGAAGGTGAGGCCGGAGCGGCGGCCGTTCCTCGTGAGCTCGTTCGCCAGGTCGACGTTGAACGCGTCGACGCGGGTCGAGGGGAGGGACAGGCCGACCTTGTCGTCCGTGTAGCGGTCCGCGAGGCCCTTCGCGATCTCACCGATCTCGGTGTGGTCCGCGGAGGAGAGGGAGAGGAGGCCGACCTCCTCGAAGCCCGTCGCCTTGAGGCCCTTCTCGACCATCTCGCCGATGCCGGTGATGCTTCGCTCCCGCACGGGGCGCGTGATCATGCCGGCCTGGCAGAAGCGGCAGCCGCGGGTGCAGCCGCGGAAGATCTCGACGGACATGCGCTCGTGGACGGTCTCCGCGAGCGGGACGAGGGGCTGCTTGGGGTACGGCCACTCGTCGAGGTCCATGACGGTGTGCTTGGACACGCGCCACGGGACGCCCGACTTGTTCGGGACGACACGGCCGATGCGGCCGTCCGGCAGGTACTCCACGTCGTAGAACGCCGGGATGTACACGGCGCCGGTCTTCGCGAGGCGGAAGAGGACCTCCTCGCGCCCGCCGGGGCGGCCCTCGGCCTTCCAGGCGCGGATGATCTCGGTCATGTCGAGGACGGCCTGCTCGCCGTCGCCGATGATCGCCGCGTCGATGAAGTCCGCGATCGGCTCGGGGTTGAAGGCCGCGTGGCCGCCGGCGAGCACGATCGGGTGGTCGACCGTCCGGTCCTTCGCCTCCAGCGGGATGCCCGCCAGGTCGAGGGCCGTGAGCATGTTGGTGTAGCCGAGCTCCGTGGAGAAGCTCAGGCCGAAGACGTCGAACGCGCCGACGGGGCGGTGGCTGTCGACCGTGAACTGGGGCACCTTGTGCTCGCGCATCAGCTCTTCGAGGTCCGGCCACACGCTGTAGGTGCGCTCGGCGAGGACGCCCTCGCGCTCGTTCAGCACCTCGTACAGGATCATGACGCCCTGGTTGGGCAGACCGACCTCGTACGCGTCCGGGTACATCAGCGCCCAGCGGACGTCGGCGGACTCCCACGGCTTGACCGTGGAGTTCAGCTCTCCACCGACGTACTGAATCGGCTTCTGCACGTGCGGGAGCAGAGCTTCGAGCTGCGGGAAGACAGACTCGGCAGCAGACATCTCGAACCTTCGTGAGCTGGCAGGGGGGCGACTCTCAAGCGTACCCCGGTGCTCAGCGGGTCAGAGCCGCGCGGAGTCCGGGGGCCGAGGCCCGGGCCCAGACCCGGGGCAGCTCGCGCTCGGCCGCTTCGGCCGCCGCCTCCTCGCGGCCGTACAGAAGTCCCCAGGTGAAGGCCGATTCGCCGACCCCGTGGGCCATGATCCCGAAGTCGCGGAGGGCGGCGCGGGCGACGACGGAGTCCTGGTGTTCGCCGAGGAGGGACTGGACGGCCTTCACCCGTTTCGCGAGCTTCTTGGCGGGCTTGCCGAGGGTGGGGCGGGCCGCGTCGGCGGCGTAGCGGGCGCGTTTGGCGGCCTTGCGGGCCGCGTGGAGGGCGAGGTCGCGCTCGTGGCCGGGGGCGAGGGAGAGGGCGTGGTCGATCCGGCCGGCGAGGCGGTCGTGGTCCTTGCGCACGGCGCGGGCGAGGACTCCGCGGGCGTCGCGGCCGGCGGCCTTGCGCAGCGGCGGGTCGGCGAGGAGCGCCGCGAGGGCGTCGAGGAGGGCGAGGTGCCGGTCGGAGTCGAGGGCGGCGAGGGCCTGGTGCCGGGCGTTGAGGGCGAGGGCGGCGTCCCGGCGGCGCAGCCGCGCCTTGACGGGGCCGAGCGTGAGTTCGGGGGGCAGGTCCTCGACGCGGGCGCTCAGCCGGGCGTCGAGGACCTCCTGGTCGCGGGCGACGCCGAGCTCCGCGGCGAGCCACTTGAGCTCGTCGCCGAGGGGGTCGGTGACGTTCCGGTCGAGGACCCGGCGGTAGGTCTTGAAGGCGCTGCGCATCCGGCGGCAGGCGACGCGCAGCTGGTGGACGGCGTCGGGGAGGTCGCGCCGTACGGCGGGGTCGAGCGCGACGATCGCCTCGGCCTGTTCGTGTACGTAGGCGAGGACGGCGGCTCCGGCGGTGCCGGGTTTCCCGGGGGTGGGGGCGGCGGGGGGCTCGGCTCCCGTCTCGGCGAGGGCGCGGGCGAGTTTGGACGGGGCCGCGGAGGGGCGGATGCCCGCCTTCCCGAGGCGTTTCTCGACGGCGTCGAGGAGGGCGGGGTCGGCGTCGTCGTCGAGTTCCACCTCGATCTCGGTCCAGGTGGCCTCCGCGCCCGAGGGCAGGCGTTCGGCGCGGACGGTGTCGACGGAGAGTTCGGCGAGGAGGGTGCCGTCCGCGGAGAGCAGGTGGCGGACGTCGCGCGCGGAGCGGAGGCGGACGACGGGGACGACCTCGTCGTGCCGGACGCGGGAGCGCAGGAGCCCCGCGAGCTCACCCGGCAGGGTGTCGGCGGGCGGGGCCCTGAGTTCGTCGCGGACTCCGGCGGCGACGGGGAACTTCACGTGCCAGCCGGCGTCGCTCCCGCCGGTGCGGCGGCGGAGGGTGACGCCGTCGGCGGCGAGCCGGAGGCCGGGGGTGTCGTAGTAGAGGGCGTCGAGTTCCATGACGCCGCGGTCCACGACCTCCGAGACTCCGGGGACACGGGTGAGGTCCGGGAGCGGAGTGTCCTCGGTGGCTTCGTACTTCCGCTCGATCTCGCGCTTCGTCTCGGCCATACGTCGAATCTAGCCGTCGTCAGGCGGTCATCGGGCGTTGTACGCGGATCGACTGGAGCAGTCCGATCGCCACCCAGACGGCGAACATCGACGAGCCGCCGTAGGAGACGAACGGGAGCGGCAGTCCGGCGACGGGCATGATGCCGAGGGTCATGCCGATGTTCTCGAAGGCCTGGAAGGCGAACCAGGCGATGATCCCGGCGGCGACGATCGTGCCGTAGAGCTCGGTGGTCTCGCGGGCGATGCGGCAGGAGCGCCAGAGGATGACGCCGAGGAGGACGAGGATCAGGCCGGCGCCGACGAATCCGAGTTCCTCTCCGGCGACCGTGAAGACGAAGTCGGTCTGCTGTTCGGGGACGAACTGGCCGGTCGTCTGGGAGCCCTTGAAGAGGCCGGCGCCGAGGAGGCCGCCGGAGCCGATCGCGATGCGGGCCTGGTTGGTGTTGTAGCCGACGCCGGCGGGGTCGAGGTCGGGGTTGGCGAAGGCGGCGAAGCGGTTGATCTGGTACTCGTCGAGCATGCCGAGCGCGGTGACGAGGACCGCGCCGAGGACGCCCGCGCCGATGAGGCCGAGGACCCAGCGGTTGGAGGCGCCGGAGGCGAGGAGCACGCCGAGCACGATGACGGCCATGACCATGACCGAGCCGAGGTCGGGCATCAGCATGACGATGCCCATGGGGAGGGCGGCCAGGGTGAGGGCCTTGGCGACGGTGCGGTGGTCGGGGTGGAGCTGGTCGCCGGCGTCGACCTTGGCGGCGAGGAGCATCGCCATGATCAGGATGATGGTGATCTTGACGAACTCGCTGGGCTGGAGGGAGAAGCCGCCGCCGACGACGATCCATGCGTGGGCGCCGTTGATGGTGGCGCCGAGCGGGGTGAGGACGGCGAGGATCAGCACGATCGAGAGGCCGTAGAGGACCGGCACCGCGCCGCGCAGGGTGCGGTGGCCGAGCCAGATCGTGCCGATCATCAGGGCGAGGCCGATGCCGGTGTTGAGGACGTGCCGGAAGAGGAAGTAGTACGGGTCGCCGTTGTTGAGCTCGGTGCGGCCGCGGGTGGCGGACCAGACGAGCAGGGAGCCGATGCCGGAGAGCGCGAGCGCCGAGAGCAGTATGGGCCAGTCGAGCCGGCGGAGCACCGAGTCGCGGGCGGCCAGCTTGGCGAGGGTGCCGCGCTCGGGTGCGTACCGGGAGACGGAGAAGCCGTGGGGTGCGGTCATGGTTCCTCCTAGTCCCGGTGGGCGGGCGGGCCCGCGAGGGTCTGGTCGTCGTCGTCCGGCTTCTTCGCGGGGTCCGGGTCCGGCTGGGTGGCGTGGGGGTCGGGCTGGGTGGTCACGGGCGCGTTCGGGTCGATCTTGCCGACCTCGGGGTCGTACGGCTTGATCTTCGGCGCGTCGATGGAGCCGTCGGCCTCGATCTTCGGGAGGGCCTTCTGGGGCTGCGGCAGCAGGGCCCGCTTCAGGTCCTGGTTGCCGGCGTCGTCGAGTCCGTAGAGCGCGTCGTAGATGTTGCGCACGGCGGGGCCGGAGGCGCCGGAGCCGGTACCACCCTGGGAGATCGTCATGACGATCGCGTAGTCCTTGGTGTACGTGGCGAACCAGGAGGTCGTCTGCTTGCCGTAGACCTCGGCGGTACCCGTCTTGGCGTGCATCGGGATCTTGTCCTGCGGCCAGCCGCCGAATCGCCAGGCGGCGGTACCGCGGGTGGCGACTCCCGCGAGGGCTTCCTCTATCAGGTCGCGGGTCTCCGGGGTCATCGGGAGCTTGCCGTGGGACTCGGGCTTGATCTCGGTGACCTTCTTGCCGTCGGGGCTGATGATCGCCTTGCCGACGGTGGGGTTCCACAGGGTGCCGCCGTTGGCGATGGCGGCGTAGATGGTGGCCATCTGGATGGGGGTGACGAGGGTGTCGCCCTGGCCGATGGAGTAGTTGACGGAGTCACCGGCGCGCATGAGGTTGCCTTCGAGGCAGTTCTCGTAGGAGAGCTGCTGGACGTAGGTGCCGCCGCGCTTGCCGATCTTGCACCAGTAGTCCTTGTTGGCCGCCCAGAAGTCCTGCTTCCACTTGCGGTCGGGGACGCGGCCGGTGACCTCGTTGGGGAGGTCGATGCCGGTCTCGGCGCCGAGGCCGAACTGGTGGGCCGTCCGGTAGAACCAGTCCTTGGCGTCCTTCTTCGGCTTCATGCCCCCGTCCTTGAGCCACTGCTGGTGGGCGAGGGCGTAGAAGACGGTGTCGCAGGAGACTTCGAGGGCCTGGCCGAGGGTGATGGAGCCGTGGCCCTGGGACTCGAAGTTCTTGAAGACCTGGCCGCCGATGGCGTACGAGGACGGGCACGGGTAGCGGCCGTTGAACTCGTATCCGGCGTTGACGGCGGCGGTGGTCGACATGACCTTGAAGATGGAGCCGGGGGCGGCCTGGCCCTGGATGGCCCGGTTGAGGAGCGGGAAGTTGGAGTCCTTGCCGGTGAGGGCGGCGTAGTCCTTGGCGGAGATGCCGCCGACCCAGGCGTTGGGGTCGTAGTCGGGCTGCGAGGCCATGGCGACGATGCGGCCGGTCTTCGTCTCCATGACGAGGACGGCGCCCGCGTCGGCCTTGTAGTTCTCGCTGGTGTTCTTGTCGTACGTCTTGCGGGCCTCCACCATCGCGTTGTGCAGCTCCCATTCGGCGACCGCCTGCACGCGGGCGTCGATGGAGGTGACGACGTTGGAGCCGGGCACGGCGGGGTCGCTCTTGGCCTGGCCGATGACGCGGCCGAGGTTGTCGACCTCGTAGCGGGTGACGCCGGCCTTGCCGCGCAGTTCCTTGTCGTACGTGCGCTCCAGGCCGGAGCGGCCGACCTGGTCGGAGCGGAGGAACGGCGAGTCGGTGTCCTTGGCCTTCTCGATCTCGGTGTCGGTGACGGGCGAGAGGTAGCCGAGGACCTGGGAGGTGCGGGACTTGCCGGGGGCCGGGTAGCGGCGGACGGCGGTGGGTTCGGCGGTGATGCCGGGGAAGTCCTCGGCGCGCTCGCGGATCTGGAGGGCCTGCTGGGTGGTGGCCTCGTCGGTGACGGGGATCGGCTGGTAGGGCGAACCGTTCCAGCAGGGCTTGGGCGTCTTGGAGTCGCAGAGCCGGATCTTGTTGATGACGTCGTCGGACTTCATGTCGAGGACGTCGGCGAGCCGGGTCAGGACGGCCCTGCCCCGGTCCTTCATCTTCATCAGCTCGGTGCGGGACGCGGAGACCACGAGCCGGGTCTCGTTGTCGGCGAGCGGGACGCCGCGGGCGTCGAGGAGCGAGCCGCGGACGGCGGGCTGGACGACCTGCTGGACGTGGTTGTTCTTCGCCTCGTCCGTGTACTCCTTGCCGTTGCGGATCTGGAGGTACCAGAGCCGTCCTCCCAGGGTGAGGAGCAGGGAGAAGACGAGGATCTGGATGACGACGAGCCGGATCTGGACCCGGGGGGTCCGCCCTGTCTCGGGGATGTTGCTCATGCTGCCGGTGCCCCCTCGGTCACAGTCGCTTGACTCCCTTGATGCGTCCGGCGCGTGAGGCGCGGCTCCGTGCGGCCTTCACGCGCAGGCCGCTGCGCTGGGCGCCGATCCTGAGGCCGGTGCCGGAGGACAGCCAGCCGGAGGCGACGTCGGCGCCGTTGCCGCCGCCGGCGTCGGCCAGCGGGTCGTTCTCGGCGCGGCGGGCCAGGGCCATGATGAGCGGCACGGTGAAGGGCGCGAGGAGCAGGTCGTACAGGGCCGCGGTGAACAGCAGGAAGCCGAGGCCGACATGGCGGGCGGCGGTGTCGCCGACGAGGGCGCCCACGCCCGCGTAGAGGAGCGTGGAGCCGACGGCCGCGGCGACGACGACGGCCATGGGGCCGGTCGCGGAGGTGAGCCGGCCATTCTCGGGCCGCGCGAGGCCGACGAGGTAGCCGATGACGCAGAGCACGAGGGCGTAGCGGCCGGCGGCGTGGTCGGCGGGCGGGGCGAGGTCGGAGAGGAGGCCGGCGGTGAAGCCGACGAGGGAGCCGCTGACGGGGCCGTGGACGAGGGCGAGGCCGACGACGGTGAGGAGGACGAGGTCGGGGACGGCGCCGGGGAGCTGGAGGCGGGCGAGGACGGAGACCTGGACGACCAGGGCCACCACGATCAGGGTGGCGGAGAGGAGGATGCGGTTGAACTTCACGGAGTCACGCCCCCCTGCTGGTCCTGCTGCTGGTCCTGGCCCTGTGCCGTCTGGTCCTGATTCTGGCCCTGGTTCCGCTCGTTCGCCTGCTGTCCGTCCGGTGGCGGCGGTGTGACGGTGACCGTGACGGTCGGCGCGGGCCTGGGCTTCTGCGGGAGGACCATGTCGCGGGGGTCGGAGCGGGGGGCCTGGACGACGACGCCGACGATGTCGAGCTTGGTGAAGCCGACGTACGGGCGGACGTAGATGTTGCGGGTCAGGCCGCCGCCCGACGGGTCGACGCGGACGACCTCGCCGACGGGGACGCCGGGCACGAAGGGCTTGTCGGCGCGCGAGCCGAAGGTGACGAGCCGGTCGCCGGGCTTGACCTTGGCCTTGCCGTTGAGGAGCTGGACGAGGAGCGGGCTGTCGCCCTGCCCGGTGGCGAAGCCGAGTTCGTCGCTCTTCTCCATGCGGGTGCCGACGGTGAAGTCGGGGTCGTTGGCGAGGAGGACCGTGGAGGTGGAGGGGCCGACGGTGGTGACGCGGCCGACGAGACCGGAGCCGTTGAGCACGGTCATGTCCCGCTTGATGCCGTCGCGGGCGCCGGCGTCGATGGTGACGGTCCAGGAGAAGCCCTGGGCCGCTCCTATGGCGACGACCTGGGCGCCCTTGATGCCGTACTGCCCGGCGCCGGCGGTCTTGAGCATGGCGTCGAGTTCGCGCAGCCGGTTGCGGTTGCGGTCGTCGCTGCCGAGCTTCGCCTTGAGTTCGGCGTTCTCCTTCTCCAGGGCGGCGATCCGGGTGTGCCGTTCGCCGGAGTCCCGTACCGCGCCTATGGCGTTGCCGACGGGATCGACGGCGGCCGCCACACCGTTCTCGACCGGCCCGAAGACCGCCGCTGCGGCCTGCCGGGCACCGTCGACGGGTGACTCCTGACCGCCGCGGATGTCCACCGTGATCAGTGCGAACGCGATGGCGATCAGCAGCACCAGGAGCAGCCGGCTCTCTCGTGTGTCCCTCACGTGCGGCGGCCGTGCCTTTCCTCGTGGTTCGGTTGTTCGGCTGTACTACTGCGGGTGGTGCGGTACTAGCGGCGCGGCTGGGCGTCCAGGACCTGCTGGAGCGCCTCGAACTCCTCCACGCACTTGCCGGATCCGAGCGCCACCGAGTCCAGCGGGTCCTCGGCGATGTGGATCGGCATGCCGGTCTCGCGCCGGAGGCGCTCGTCGAGGCCGCGGAGCAGGGCGCCGCCACCCGTGAGAACGATGCCGCGGTCCATGACGTCACCCGAGAGCTCCGGCGGGCACTTGTCGAGGGTGGTCTTCACGGCGTCGACGATGGCGTTGACCGGCTCCTCGATGGCCTTGCGGACCTCGGCGGCGGAGATGACGACGGTCTTGGGCAGACCGGAGACGAGGTCGCGGCCGCGGATCTCGGTGTGCTCGTCCTTGTCGAGGTCGTACGCGGAGCCGATGGTGATCTTGATCTGCTCGGCGGTGCGCTCACCGAGGAGGAGCGAGTACTCCTTCTTGATGTGCTGGATGATCGCGCTGTCGAGCTCGTCGCCGGCGACCCGGATGGACTGTGCCGTGACGATTCCGCCGAGGGAGATGACGGCGACCTCGGTGGTGCCGCCGCCGATGTCGACGACCATGTTGCCGGTGGCCTCGTGGACGGGGAGACCCGAGCCGATGGCCGCCGCCATGGGCTCCTCGATGATGTGCACCTGGCGGGCGCCGGCCTGGGTCGACGCCTCGATCACTGCGCGGCGCTCCACTCCGGTGATGCCGGAGGGCACGCAGACGACGACGCGGGGGCGTGCCATCCAGCGGCGCTTGTGGATCTTGAGGATGAAGTAGCGGAGCATCCGCTCGGTGATCTCGAAGTCGGCGATCACGCCGTCCTTCAGCGGGCGCACGGCGACGATGTTGCCGGGGGTCCGGCCGATCATCTTCTTCGCCTCCGAGCCGACCGCGAGGATGCCCCCGGTGTTGGTGTTGATGGCGACGACGGACGGCTCGTTCAGAACGATGCCTCGACCCCTGACGTACACCAGCGTGTTGGCGGTCCCGAGGTCGACAGCCATGTCACGGCCGATGAACGACATTGAGTTCCCCTTGATTTCCCATGGCTGAGAGTGGTGCGGCGTGGAGTTTTCCATCGTAGTGCCGCCCGCGCGAATGGCGCGCGTTGGTCCACCTCAGTACTGGTGACGGCAGGACGCGGCGATCCGTTCCCGGGATTGGCGTTCATATGCCTGGGGGCGACCGAAATTCCTTCGGTCGCCCCACAGGGTGCTTCGTTTGGCTGACGTCGCGTCAGACGAGACCCGGGAAGAAGATCTTCAGCTCACGGGCCGCGGACTCCTCCGAGTCCGAGGCGTGGATCAGGTTCTCCCGGACGATGGTGCCGAAGTCGCCCCGGATGGAGCCCGGCGCGGCGGCGATCGGGTCGGTCGGGCCGGCGAGCGTACGCAGGCCCTCGATGACCCGCTCGCCGTCGACGACGAGCGCGACGACCGGGCCGGACTGCATGAAGCCCATGAGCGGCTCGTAGAAGGGCTTGCCCTTGTGCTCGCCGTAGTGCTGCTCCAGCGTGTCCTGGTCCAGCTCGCGCAGCTCCAGGGCGGCGATGGTCCAGCCGGCCTTGCGCTCGATGCGGCCGATGATCTCGCCGATCAGACCACGGCGGACGGCGTCGGGCTTGAGCAGGACGAGCGATCGCTGGCTCACGGGGGAACTCCTTCGGAAAAACGGTGTGCGGGACCTTTGAGGCTACAGGGCCCCCACGGGCCTCGATTACGCAGCGTCAGGCCCTGCCGAGGCCTGCGCGGCCCAGCGTGCCTTCACCTCGTCGATCCGCCGCCCGTAGTGCACGGAGGCCCACCACAGGCCGGCGAAGACCGCGCCGAGGAAGAACATGGTGGGGACGAAGAAGCCGCTGAGGATCAGCCCGACCTGCAGGGCCCAGCCGAGCTGCACCCCGCCGGGCCGGGTGATCATCCCGCACAGCAGCACCGAGACGACCATGGCCACGCCGCAGACCCACCACACGGTGGACGTCGTGAGGCTGTCGTCCTTCATGGCGACGAGCCCGGCGAAGCCGATCACGAAGAACTCGCCGATGAGGGTCGAGGAACAGAGCACACGCATCGGATTCAGGCCCTCCGCAGCAGCAGCCGGGCGTCGCCGACCGTGAAGATCGAACCGGTCACGAGGACCCCCGCGCCGCCGTACTCGGCCTCTTCCTCCGCGAGGGTGATGGCCGCCTCGATGGCGTCGGGCAGCCGCGGCTCGACGACCACCCGGTCCTCGCCGAAGACCTCGACCGCGACCGCGGCGAGCGCGTCCACGTCGGTGGCCCGCGGGTTGGAGTTCGCGGTGATCACGACCTCCGCGAAGATCGGCTCGAAGGCCTCCAGGAGACCCTTGGCGTCCTTGTCCCCGCTCGTGGAGACCACGCCGATGAGCCGGGAGAAGCCGAAGGCCTCGCTGACGCCCTCCGCCGTCGCCCGCGCGCCGTGCGGGTTGTGCGCGGCGTCGAGGATGACGGTCGGCGAGGAACGGACGATCTCCAGCCGGCCCGGCGAGGCCACCTGGGCGAAGGCCCGGCGGACGGTGTCGATGTCCAGGGTCCTGGCGTGCTCGGCGCCGATCCCGAAGAAGGCCTCGACCGCGGCGAGCGCCACCACGGCGTTGTGCGCCTGGTAGGCGCCGTGCAGCGGCAGGAAGACGTTGTCGTACTCGCCGCCGAGGCCGCGCAGGGTGAGGAGCTGGCCGCCGACGGCGATCTCACGGGAGACGACGCCGAACTCCATGCCCTCGCGGGCCACGGTCGCGTCCGCCTCGACGGCCTTCTTCAGCAGGACCTGGGCCGCGTCGACCGGCTGCTGGGCCAGGACGACGGTCGCGCCCTGCTTGATGATCCCGGACTTCTCGGCCGCGATCTCGGCGGTCGTCCCGCCGAGCCGGTCGGTGTGGTCGAGGTCGATGGGGGTGACGACGGCCACGGAGCCGTCGATGACGTTCGTCGCGTCCCAGGTGCCGCCCATGCCGACCTCGACGACGGCCGCGTCGACCGGGGCGTCCGCGAAGGCCGCGTACGCCATTCCGGTGAGGACCTCGAAGAACGAGAGCCGGTACTCCTCTCGGGCGTCGACCATCTCCACGTACGGCTTGATGTCCTGGTACGTCTCGATGAACCGCTCGGCCGAGATCGGGGCGCCGTCCAGGCTGATCCGCTCGGTGATGGCCTGCACGTGCGGCGAGGTGTAGCGCCCGGTGCGCAGCTCGAAGGCGCCGAGCAGGGCCTCGATCATGCGGGCCGTCGACGTCTTGCCGTTGGTGCCGGTGATGTGGATCGAGGGGTACGCGCGCTGCGGCTCGCCGAGCACGTCCATCAGGGCCGCGATCCGGGTGACGGACGGCTCCAGCTTGGTCTCGCCCCAGCGGGTGGACAGCTCGGTCTCGACCTCGCGCAGCGCCTTGTCCAGCTCGGGGTCCTCGGGACGGCTGGGCACGGGGTCGCCCTGGGGCGCCCCACCCTGCGTGCGCAGGGTACGGCTCCCGGCCTCGATCACCGCGAGGTCGGGGTCACGCTGGGTCTCGGTGTCGACGATGTCGTCGAACTGGTCGTCGCTCTGGTCGCTCGGCTCGCTCACGGGCCCAGTCTACGGAGCGGTGCCGACAGGACATCGGACCCACCCCTTTCGGGACTTTCGGTCCACCGCCCGCCGGACCGGCCCGGCAAGCTCGGCGATCATGGACACAGGGATCACCCTCGGCACGGCCGACACGCTCCTCTACGCCCGCGGCCGGCATCCCGGTCTTCGTCGCGGACGAGCCGCTGGACTGCGTGGCGCTGGGCTCGGGCCGGTGCGTGGAGGGCTTCGACGGCTCCAGGGGGTCCTGGGGAAGGCGGAGACGATCCGCTGAGCTATCGCTCAAGACCCGTCGGCAGCAGCGCCGTCACCACGTAGGCACTCCCCTCCCGGCGGGCCTTCAGCGTGCCGCCCATGCTGGTGACCCGCTCCTCCATGGAGAACAGGCCGGTGCCGGTCGAGACGGGCGCCGGGTCCGGCGGGCTCTTGGGCAGCGGGTTGCGCACCTCGATCCGCAGGTCGGGCCCCTCCACCGTGATCGCGACCGTCACCGGGAGGCCGGGCGCGTGCTTGGCGGCGTTCGTCAGGCACTCCCGGACCACCCGGTGGACGGCGGCCTGCCGGAGCGGGGACAGCGCCTTGGCCTCCTCGGCGACGGTCAGGTCGACGGGGCCGCCCATCCGCTCGCTCTCCCCCGCGAGTTCGGAGAGCCCTTCGAGGCCGGGGGTGGCGGTGTCCCGGTCGGCGCGGCGCACGATCGTCTCGTTGAGCATGAGGTGGGCGCGCCGCGCGGTGTCCGCGAGCTCCTCGAAGTCCTTCTGGTGGGCCTCGCCCCTGGCCCGTACGGCGAGGACCTCGGCGCGCACCGCGAGGACGGTGAGCTCGCGGCCGACCAGGTCGTGGACGTCCCGGCCGACGGAGATGCGCTCCTCCTGCACGGCCTGCCGGGCGGCGGCCTCGCGGCGCTGGACCTCCAGGGCGCGGACGAGGTCCTGCCGGTACGCGGCGATGCCGACGCCCGCCGCGAGGACGCCGATCGGGACGACCAGGCTGAGGAACTCGCTGAGGGTCTCGCCGTGCTTGGCCGGCCAGCCGGGGGTGAGGAAGAGGCCGTACGCCACGGCGACGTACAGCAGGGTCGCGGTGATCGCGGCGCGGCGCCCGCGGAACCGGCCGATCGAGTACAGCGCGAACTGGATCATGGTCAGCTCGTGCAGCCAGCCCATCAGGCCGAGCGCGATGACGTACGGGAGCCACGGCAGCCGCCGCCGGAGCACCAGCGTGGCCGCCCCGCCCGCGAGGACCAGGGTCGCGGTGATGCCGGTGAGGGAGTTGTCGGCGCGGGCGAGTCCCGGCACGTCCAGGACCATCAGGCAGAAGGCGAAGAGCGCGGCGACGACGTCGAGGGCGCGGGGCGAGACGGCCCACCGGTCCACGCATCGGCGGAGCGCGGGGACGGTGGGGAGGCGGAGCATGCTCTCCATCATCCAGGGTCTTTCGTCCCGGCGCCGTGGACCTGAAGTCCCGTCTGGTGTGACATCGGGCACTTCGTCCGGATTGCCGTGTCATGCGGAGACGCGCACGGAACACCCCCGGGAGGGGGTGGGAGTACGGGAAGGGGCCCGGAACCGTGAACCGGTTCCGGGCCCCTTCCTCGTGCCGTGCTAGGCCTGCGGCAGGGCCGCCAGCTGGCTCTGGATGCGGGCGATGTCCTCGTCCGCCTTGGCGAGCCGGCCCTTGATCTTGTCCACGACGTTGTCGGGGGCCTTGGCCAGGAAGGCCTCGTTGCCGAGCTTGCCCTCGGCCTGGGCCTTCTCCTTCTCGGCCGCCGCGAGGTCCTTCGCGAGGCGCTTGCGCTCGGCGGCGACGTCGATCGTGCCCGAGAGGTCGAGCGCGACGGTGGCACCGGCGACCGGCAGGGAGGCGGTGGCGGAGAAGCCCTCGCCCTCCGGCTGGAGGCGCAGGATCTGACGGATCGCGGCCTCGTGCGCGACGAGCGGGGTGCCCTCGACGGTGAGACGGGCCGGCACCTTCTGGGCGTCCTGGAGACCCTGCTCCTTGCGGAAGCGGCGGACCTCGGTGACGACCCGCTGGACGAGCTCGATCTCCTCCTCCGCGGCCTTGTCGCGGAAGCCCGAGTCCTTCGGCCAGTCGGCGACGACGAGGGACTCGCCACCGGTGAGCGTGGTCCACAGGGTGTCGGTGACGAACGGGACGATCGGGTGCAGCAGGCGCAGCATGACGTCCAGGACCTCGCCGAGGACGCGGCCGGAGACCTTGGCGCCCTCGCCGCCCGCGAAGAACGTGGTCTTCGACAGCTCGACGTACCAGGCGAAGACCTCGTCCCACGCGAAGTGGTAGAGCGACTCGCTCAGCTTGGCGAACTGGAAGTCCTCGTAGTACGCGTCGACCTGAGCGACCGTCTCGTTGAGCCGGGACAGGATCCAGCGGTCGGTCGCCGACATCTCGGAGGCGTCCGGCAGCGGGCCCTCGATCGTGGCGCCGTTCATCAGCGCGAAGCGGGTCGCGTTCCAGATCTTGTTGGCGAAGTTCCGGGAGGCCTTGACCCAGTCCTCGCCGATCGGGACGTCGGCGCCCGGGTTGGCGCCGTTGGCCAGGGTGAAGCGGACGGCGTCGGAGCCGTACGCGTCCATCCAGTCCAGCGGGTCGACCGCGTTCGGGTTGGACTTCGACATCTTCTTGCCGAACTCGTCGCGGACGAGACCGGTCAGGGCGACGGTCTTGAAGGGGACCTCGCCGTCCATCGCGTACAGGCCGAACATCATCATCCGGGCGACCCAGAAGAAGATGATGTCGTGGCCGGTGAGCAGGACGTCGGTCGAGTAGAACTTCGCCAGGTCCGGGGTCTTCTCCGGCCAGCCGAGCGTGGAGAACGGCCACAGGCCGGAGGAGAACCAGGTGTCCAGGACGTCGGGGTCCTGGGTCCAGCCCTCGGCCTCCGTGCCGGGCGGCCGCTCGTCGGGACCGACGCAGACGACCTGGCCCTTGGGGCCGTACCAGATCGGGATGCGGTGACCCCACCACAGCTGGCGCGAGATGCACCAGTCGTGCATGTTGTCGACCCAGTCGAAGTAGCGCCGGGAGAGCTCCTTCGGGTGGATCTCGACGGAGCCGTCGCGGACGGCGTCACCGGCGGCCTGCGCCAGCGGGCCGACCTTGACCCACCACTGCATCGACAGACGCGGCTCGACGGTCGTCTTGCAGCGCGAGCAGTGACCCACCGAGTGCATGTACGGGCGCTTCTCGGCGACGATCCGGCCCTGCTCCTTGAGCGCGCCGACGATCGCCGAGCGGGCCTCGAAGCGGTCCAGGCCGAGGAAGGGGCCGTGGACGGTGATGATGCCGTGCTCGTCCATGACGGTGAGCGAGGGCAGCTCGTGGCGACGGCCGATCTCGAAGTCGTTCGGGTCGTGCGCCGGGGTCACCTTGACGGCGCCCGTGCCGAACTCCGGGTCGACGTGGGTGTCGGCGACGACCGGGATCGTACGGTCGGTCAGCGGCAGCTTGATCTGCTTGCCGACCAGGTGCTTGTACCGCTCGTCGTCCGGGTGGACGGCGACGGCCGTGTCGCCGAGCATCGTCTCGGCGCGGGTCGTCGCGACGACCAGGGAGTCGTCGCCCTCGCCATAGCGGATGGAGACGAGCTCACCCGCGTCGTCCTGGTACTCGACCTCGATGTCGGAGATGGCGGTCAGACAGCGCGGGCACCAGTTGATGATGCGCTCGGCACGGTAGATCAGACCGTCCTCGTAGAGGTCCTTGAAGATCTTCTGGACGGCCTTGGAGAGGCCCTCGTCCATGGTGAAGCGCTCGCGCGACCAGTCGAGACCGGCACCGAGGCGGCGCAGCTGGCCGAGGATCCGGCCGCCGTACTCGTCCTTCCACTGCCAGACGCGCTCGACGAAATCGTCACGGCCCAGGTCGTGGCGGGACTTGCCCTCCTCGGCGAGCTGCTGCTCCACCTTGTTCTGGGTCGCGATGCCGGCGTGGTCCATGCCCGGCAGCCAGAGCGTCTCGAAGCCCTGCATGCGCTTGCGGCGGGTCAGCGCGTCCATGAGCGTCACCTGGAAGGCGTGGCCCAGGTGGAGGGCGCCCGTGACGTTCGGCGGCGGGATGACGATGGTGTACGGCGGCTTGTCGGACGTGGCGTCGGCGGTGAAGTACCCCCGGTCTACCCAGCGCTCGTACAGCGGCCCCTCTACCTCGGCCGGCGCGTACGTCGTCGGCAGTTCGGTGGTGGGCGCTGTCTGCTGCTGAGTGTTCTCGGTCACGGGGCCAGTTTAGGGGTGTCCCGCCACTGTCCCGAAACGCTTTGGTTCGGTAACGGTGTGGCCCCCGCCGCACTTCGCCGTGCGCGGTTCCGCCAGGATGTTCGGTAGGCATAAACATCCTGTGAGGGGAACCTGTCGATGAGCTACAACCAGCCGGGCCCGTACGGCGGCCAGCAGCCCGGTCCCTACGGCCAGCCCGGCCCGTACGGCCAGCAGCCGCAGCAGCCTGGCCCGTACGGCCAGCCGCAGGCTCCGCAGCCCGGCTACGGATACCCCCAGCAGGCCCCGCAGGGCGTTCCGCCGCAGCAGCCCCCCTACGGATACCCCCAGCAGCCCCAGCAGCCCGGCCCGTACGGCCAGCAGCCCCAGTACGGCGCCCCGCAGGGCCCCGGCGGCTACATGCCCCACCCCCCGGCCCCGAAGAAGTCCAAGGCCGGCTGGATCATCGCCGCGGTCGCGGTGGTCGCGGCGATCGGCGTGGGCGCGTACTTCGTGCTCGGTGGCGGCGGTGCCTCGGTCGCGGACGACGGCCCGCACAAGCTGATCACGCCGGAGACGGTGCTGGGCGAGTACAAGAAGTCTCCCGACCAGGGGAAGTCGAGCGGCGACGACTCCCTCAAGGAGGCCGAGGAGAACGGCGTCAAGAACGCCAAGCAGGTCAAGGCCGGCTACAAGGTCGAGAACAAGGCCAACCCGCTCGCGAGCAAGATGCTCTCGTTCAACGGCCTCTACGGCGAGATCGACGACCCCGAGAAGGTCGTCGACTCCATCTTCGCGAGCGCCAAGGCCGAAGCCGACAAGGACGCCGACAAGGACGAGACACCGCAGCTGCAGGGCAGCCCGCAGGCGTACACGCCGGCCGACCTCGACGGCGCGGTCCTGAAGTGCCAGCAGGCCAAGACGAAGGCCAACGCGTCCACCGGCGCCCCCGCGTTCACCATCAACATGTGCGTGTGGGCCGACCACAGCACCGTGGGCTTCGTGGTCCCGGCGGACATGGCCTCCATGATGGCGGGCCAGTCCGGCTCCGCCGAGGACGCCGCCGCCATCACCGCCAAGCTCCGCAAGGAAGTCCGCGTCGAGGTCAAGTAGCTCGGACGCCATCAAGATGTAGCGAGGTCCGACCGGCGGATCGAACCGGCCGGACCTCGCCCCCGCAGACCGCCGACCGCGCAGAGGGAGGCGTGCGGTGCCGCGTCAGGCCAGGCGACAGGCCTGGGACGCATGACGATCCTTGACCCCTAGCGATATGAGAGTGGGGTAGCAGAACCCAGCGTGAGTGACACTCTCACCCCACTTGCAGGCTTGGCTCGCCTTCGGGCCGACCTTGTAGCCCACATCGTGCAGGTACGTCTGACAGGTGATCATTGACGCCTGCGCAGGAGCTGCCCCGAACAGCGGCAGAACACCCGCAGCACCTGTCACGCACACGGCCGTGAACAATCGCTGGACCTTCGACCGGATCATGAGACCCCCCACCCTAATCGAACAATTGAACTATCGAGCTCCAATTATTCGATGGCTCAAGAGGCGAGTCAACGGACCGCCTCAGGATGGCCTGATCACTGCTCTGCAGCTCCACGACAAGCAAGGGGCGGTTGACCGGTTCGACGAACCGGTCAACCGCCCCTTGCTTGTTGGCTCGTGTGCGCTACGCCGACTTCTCGTGCCTGCCGTCGTTCTTCACGATCCGCGGGACCAGCGTCGGGTTGACGTTGTTGCGGACGACGTCGGCCGTGATGACCACGCGGGCCACGTCCTTGCGGGACGGGACCTCGTACATGACCGACTGGAGGACCTCCTCCATGATGGCGCGCAGGCCGCGCGCGCCGGTGCCGCGGAGGATCGCCTGGTCGGCGATGGCCTCCAGGGCCGGGCGGTCGAAGTCCAGCTCCACGCCGTCGAGTTCGAAGAGGCGCTGGTACTGCTTCACCAGCGCGTTGCGCGGCTCGACCAGGATCTGGAGGAGCGCCTCGCGGTCCAGGTTGTGGACGGAGGTGAGGACGGGGAGACGGCCGATGAACTCGGGGATCATCCCGAACTTCACCAGGTCCTCCGGCATGACCTCCTGGAACTGGTCGCTCGCCTCGATCTCGCGCTTGGAGCGGATGGTCGCCCCGAAGCCGATGCCCTTGGCGCCCGCCCGCGACTCGATGATCTTCTCCAGGCCGGCGAAGGCGCCGCCCACGATGAAGAGCACGTTCGTCGTGTCGATCTGGATGAACTCCTGGTGCGGGTGCTTCCGGCCGCCCTGGGGCGGGACGGAGGCCGTGGTGCCTTCCAGGATCTTCAGGAGGGCCTGCTGCACGCCCTCACCGCTCACGTCACGCGTGATCGACGGGTTTTCGCTCTTACGGGCGACCTTGTCGATCTCGTCGATGTAGATGATCCCGGTCTCGGCCTTCTTGACGTCGTAGTCGGCCGCCTGGATCAGCTTGAGCAGGATGTTCTCGACGTCCTCGCCGACATAGCCGGCCTCCGTCAGCGCCGTCGCGTCGGCGATGGCGAACGGGACGTTGAGCATGCGGGCCAGGGTCTGCGCGAGCAGCGTCTTCCCGGAGCCCGTGGGGCCGAGGAGCAGAATGTTGGACTTCGCCAGTTCGATGGCGTCGTCACGGCCCTGCGCGCCGCCGTTCTCGCCGGCCTGGACGCGCTTGTAGTGGTTGTACACCGCGACCGAGAGGGCCTTCTTCGCGGGCTCCTGCCCGACGACGTATCCCTCGAGGAACTCGTAGATCTCGCGGGGCTTGGGGAGTTCCTCCCACCGCACCTCGCTCGTCTCCGCGAGTTCTTCCTCGATGATCTCGTTGCAGAGGTCGATGCACTCGTCGCAGATGTACACACCGGGTCCCGCGATGAGCTTCTTCACCTGCTTCTGGCTCTTTCCGCAGAACGAGCACTTGAGCAGATCGCCGCCATCACCGATGCGTGCCACGAGGTGCTTCCCCTTCGCCTGGGAGTGCTTGGTTCAGCGACTCCTGGTGCCTCATATTCGACGGTACCTTGCCGGGCCCCCCGTTCGGGCCCCCCTTGGCACGGTTCACATGGTCGCGATTCGGCCACACGGGCCGTCATGGCCGCGCGAACCGTGCCGAGGGAAGGTCGGGCGTCAGCGCTCCGCGGAGGCCGTGCTCTTGCGGGTGGAGACGATCTGGTCGATCAGGCCGTACGCCAGGGCGTCCTCGGCCGTCAGGATCTTGTCGCGCTCGATGTCGTCGCGGATCTTCTCGATCGGCGTCGAGGAGTGCTTGGCCAGCATCTCCTCCAGCTGGCTGCGCATGCGCAGGATCTCGTTGGCCGCGATCTCCAGGTCGGAGAGCTGCTCACGGCCGGTGCCGCCGGAGGGCTGGTGGATCAGCACTCGGGCGTTCGGCAGGGCCATCCGCTTGCCGGGGGTGCCGGCGGCGAGCAGCACGGCCGCGGCGGAGGCCGCCTGGCCCATGCAGACCGTCTGGATGTCCGGCTTCACGAACTGCATCGTGTCGTAGATGGCCGTGAGGGCGGTGAAGGAGCCGCCCGGGCTGTTGATGTAGATCGAGATGTCGCGGTCCGGGTCCATCGACTCCAGGCACAGGAGCTGCGCCATGACGTCGTTGGCGGAGGCGTCGTCGATCTGCACGCCGAGGAAGATCACGCGCTCCTCGAAGAGCTTCGCGTACGGGTCGTACTCGCGCACGCCCTGCGAGGTGCGCTCGACGAACCGCGGCACGACGTAGCGGTTGTCCATCGGCGCGCCGGTGTAGAGGCCGCTCGGGGAGAGGTTGTTCTGCATCTGGGTGTTCACCGTCCTGGTGGCGTTCGGCGGGGGCTGGGGCTCTGGGCGGGCTGCCGGCGCTCAGGCGCCCGTGCCGCCGCCGCCCGGAACGCCCGCGGCGTGCGTGATGATGTCGTCGATGAGGCCGTACTGCTTGGCCTCGTCCGCGGTGAACCAGCGGTCGCGGTCACCGTCGCGGATGATCGCCTCGACGGTCTGGCCGGAGTGCTGTGCGGTGATCTCGGCCATGCGCTTCTTCGTGCGCAGCAGGTACTCGGCCTGGATCTTGATGTCGGAGGCGGTGCCGCCGATGCCGGCGGAGCCCTGGTGCATCAGGATGTCGGTGTTCGGCAGCGCGAAGCGCTTGCCGGGGGCGCCGGCGGTGAGCAGGAACTGGCCCATGGAGGCCGCCATGCCCATACCGATGGTGACGACGTCGTTCGGGATGAACTGCATGGTGTCGTAGACCGCCATGCCGGCCGTCACGGAGCCGCCGGGGCTGTTGATGTACAGGAAGATGTCCTTCTCCGGCTCGGCGGCCAGGAGGAGCATCTGCGCGGTGATCTTGTTGGCGATCTCGTCGTCGACCTGCTGGCCGAGGAAGATGATGCGCTCGCCGAGCAGCCGGTTGTAGACATGGTCGCCGAGGCCGCCACCGATGGACGGCTCACCCGCGGCGTAAGGCTTCAGATTCGTCACGTATCCACCTGCTCGTCTCCGACGGCCCCAAGCCGTCTCAGCGTCTTGTTCTGAGGGCAGTGCCCTCGTATTCATGGACCCTAACGCGCAGGTCGGACAACGCCATCCCGGTTCCCGAACTGTTCGCTGGGAGCGCAAGGTAGTTGGGGGCGTGTAAGCCGCTCCCGGTACGTCCACGGGCCCGTACGCACAGCAGTGCGTACGGGCCCGTGGAGCAGGGTCCGCCGGGGCGGGGTGCCCTTACTTGTCCTCGGAGACCTCGGCCTCGCCGGTGACGGCCTCGACGGCCTCGGCGGCGGTCTCGACCTCGTCCTCGTCGTCGGAGAGGTCGACGACCTCGCCGTTGGTGTCGACGACCTTGGCGGCCTCGACGACGACCGCGAGGGCCTTGCCGCGGGCGACCTCGCCGACGAGCATCGGCACCTGGCCCTGCTGGGCCACGGCCTGGGCGAACTGGTCGGGGCTCATGCCGGAGGAGGCGGCACGGCGGAACAGGTGCTCGGTGAGCTCCTCGCGGGAGACGTCGAGCTTCTCCTTGTTGACGAGCTCATCGAGGATGAACTGCGTCTTGATGCCCTTCTCGGCCTGCTCCTTGGTCTCGGCCAGGAACTCTTCCTCGGTCTTGCCCTGGATCTCCAGGTACTTCACGAGGTCGAGGCCCATCTGGCCGAGCTGGTGGTGCTCCAGGTTGTGCTTGCGGGTGTTGATCTCGTCCTCGAGAAGCTTCTCGGGCATCGGGACCTCGACCAGCTTGAGGAGCTCGTCGAGGACGCGCTCCTGGGCCTGGGTGGCCTGGTCGAACTGCTTCATGTTCTCGAGGCGCTTGCGGCTGTCGGCCTTGAGCTCGTCGAGGGTGTCGAACTCCGAGGCCAGCTGCGCGAACTCGTCGTCGAGCTCGGGGAGCTCACGGGCGGCGACGGTGGTGACCTTGACGGTGACCTCCGCGTCCTTGCCCTCGGCGGAGCCGCCCTTCAGCTGCGAGGTGAAGGTGGCCTCGCCACCGGCCTCCAGGCCCTTGACGGCCTCGTCGATGCCGTCGAGCAGCTCGCCGGAGCCGATGGTGTACGAGACGTCGCTCGCGACACCGTCGGGCAGGACCTCGCCGTCGACCTTGGCCTCGAGGTCGATGGTGACGACGTCGCCGTCCTGGGCGGCGCGCTCGACGGGGGAGGTCGAGGCGAAGCGCTCACGGAGCTGCTCCACGGACTTCTCGACGTCCTCGTCGGTGACCTCGACCGCGTCGACGGTGACCTCGATGCCGGAGTAGTCCGGGATCTCGATCGCCGGGCGGATGTCGACCTCGGCGGTGAAGGCCAGCAGCTCGCCGTCCTTCAGCTCGGTGATGTCGACCTCGGGCTGGCCGAGCGGGTTGACGTCGGCCTCGTTGACGGCCTCGGTGTAGAACTTCGGGAGCGCGTCGTTGACGGCCTCTTCCAGCACGGCGCCGCGGCCGAACCGCTGGTCGATCACGCGAGCCGGGATCTTGCCCTTACGGAAGCCCTTGACCGTGACCTGCTGGTTGATCTTCTTGTACGCCGCGTCGAGGCTGTCCTTGAGCTCCTCGAAGGGCACCTCGACAGTGAGCCGAACCCGGGTCGGGTTCAGGGTCTCCACGGCGCTCTTCACGGTTCGGTCTCCTTGTGGCTGATTCCTGGAATCCACCGGGGCCGCGTGTGGCGGTTCCGGCGGGTCGGCCCGGTCAGAAAGACACACGGGCACGCAGCTTGCATAGTAACCGCAAGCGGGATGACGCCCACAACGTGATCAAGAACGCGCGAGGTGAGCGCGTGATCGTCATGGTCGGGGTGGCGGGATTTGAACCCACGGCCTTCCGCTCCCAAAGCGGACGCGCTACCAAGCTGCGCCACACCCCGTCGGTGCGACACGTAGGGTACATGGACGGAGACTGTGCGGCGCCCCCTGTTTCCGGGGTGTGCGCGAAGGGCCCCCGACCGGCTACCATGCTCCTCGTGCCGCGGTCCTCGTGACCTGCGGCGCGACGCTGTGCGGGTGTAGCTCAATGGTAGAGCACTAGTCTTCCAAACTAGCTACGCGGGTTCGATTCCCGTCACCCGCTCCAACAGGCCCACGGCCCGGTCCGCTTCCAGCGGACCGGGCCGTGGTCGTTTCCCGGCCATGTCTGGCGCGAAGCTTCCTGTTCCGCCGTTATTTCCGGGCGCACGCGCCCTGCCTGCGGATACGTTCCCGCCGTTGATCGACAGATCAGGGGAGGGAACACATGGAGAAGAAGAGAAGACCCGCCGTGGTGGCCGCATTGGCGCTGGCCTGTGCGGCCGGGCTGCTCGGCGGCACCGCCCAGGCCGCCGACTATCCGTACACGCCGACCGAGCCCACGGCGTGGCCGGGCGGCTGTGCGACCGGCGGCGAGCTGCCGTGGGTGGGGAACACGGACGTCAGCCTGTCCGTGCGGGCAGCGGGCGAGAGCCCCACCGGGGGCCTCGTGGACGCCCGCTTCCGGGTGTGGAAGGCGGGCGCCGAGGAGACGCCGATCCTCGACGGCCTCGTTCCCTCGTCGCCGGGCTCCGTGGCCACGGTGGTGATTCCCAGGGACAGGATCCCGGCGGAGGGCCCCTACTGGTGGCAGGCGCGCATCGAGAGCGCCGCCGGCGCCTCGGCGTGGACCGCGCCCTGCGGGTTCGGCACGGACCAGACCCGGCCCGCCACGCCCACGGTCGAGTTCCTGGACGCCGGGTCCTACCCGAACGGGGCGCCTTCCGGCACCGTGCGGACCGTGCGCATCAGCCTGCCGGCCGGGACGGAGGCCTCGTACTTCTGCCTCGACCCGCTCGCCGACACGGGCACGTACGACTGCGCGACCGATCTCCGCATCCCGGTCGGCGCGGACGGCACCGCCACCACGACCTTCGTCACCCCGGAGCGCTCCGGCCCGGCGAGCGTCTGGGTGCGGGCCTTCGACCGGGCGGGCAACCTCTCCGACACCGCGAGCGCCGACTACTGGGTCGTCCGCCCGTTCATCGAGCCGTTCGGCGACTACGACAGCGACGGTCGCCCCGATCTGCTCGGCGTCGACGCGGCGGGCCGCCTGACGCTGCTCGCGGGCCGGGAGGGCGGCGGTTTCACGGCGCCGGCCGTGGCCGACGCACGGGACTGGACGAACACCCGGGTGGCGCGGGCCGGGTGGCTGCTCAACCGGTACGGGCCGCAGCAGGCGAACGACGTCCGCAACGACCTCGTGGCGCTGCGGGACGGGAAGCTGTTCGCGTACCCGGGCGACGGCGAGGGCGGTTTCGGGGAGCCCGTGGAGATCACCGGGTTCGACTGGTCCGGTGTCACCCGGTTCGCGGTCAGCCGCCAGGACTACGGTTCTCCGGGCCTGGTCGCCGTGAAGAACGACCGGTTGCTCTACTTCACCCTGTACTCCAGCTGGCAGGGCATCCACGTCACCGAGCCGACGGTCCTCGCCGCGAGCGGCTGGGGAACGAAGGAGCTCCTCGCCTCGGACACCACCCCGAACGCCCTCCTGGGTGCGTTCTGGGCGCGTGACACCCGCAGCGGCGCGCTGGCGTACTTCGGCGTCGACTACGGCACGGACGCTCCGCAGCAGCTGGTCGCACCGGTGACGGTCGCCGCCTCGGGCTTCAGTGCCCAGCAGGTGCCCTCGCTGGTCGCCGTCGGGGACCTGACCGCGGACGAGCGGATCGACCTGGTCACCGGTGACCGGCGGGGCGCGCTCGCGCTGCGGCCGGTGGGCGAGGACGGGGCTCCGGGCGCCGCCCAGGCCGTCCAGGGCGCGGTGCCGGCCGGGACGCGGCTGTTCTGAGCCGGCCGGTCCGGCGCGAAGGGCCCCCGCCGTCCTCGGCGGGGGCCCTTCGCCGCACGCGGGGCACGTCCGTTCAGAACTTGATGGACGCCACCGTCTGCGTTATCGAGTCCAGGAAGCGCTGGATGTCGTCGGCCATGCCGGTGGAGGCGAGGAAGAAGCCGAAGAGGACCGCGACCACGGCCGGGCCGCCCTTGAGGTTCCCCCCTCGGATCAGCACCACCAGGATGATTGCCAACAGCAACACCACAGACAGTGAAATGGCCACAACTGATCACACCCTCGGTCGGTCCCGCCTTGCCCACCAGGGAGCCCCTGTCTCGGAACACCCCCCGCTCTCTCCATCGTGCCACCAACCCCCCTGCCCTCGCTGCCGGGTGACGAATCGTCGTGGAGAAGATCACGTCAGGCGGGGCGCGAGAGGAGCAGCAGGGCCCGGTCGTCGTTGACGTCCTTGGCCACGGCCTCGATCAGGTGCCAGGCCGTGCCCTCGAAGCCGTCGGCGACGCAGCGGTCGGCCTCGCCGGTGAGACGGTCGATGCCCTCGGCGATGTCCCGGTCGGCGGCCTCGACGAGGCCGTCGGTGAAGAGCATGAGGACGTCGCCGGGGCGCAGGGAGCCCTTGACGGGGTGGAACTCGGCCCCGTCGTACACGCCGAGGAGGGGTCCTTCGGCGGCCTTCTCCTCCCAGCGTCCGCTGCCCGCGTGGAGCTGGAGGGCGGGCAGGTGGCCGGCCGAGAAGAGTTCGTAGTCGCCGGACTCCAGGTCGAGGACGAGGTGGATCGAGGTGGCGAAGCCCTCGTCCCAGTTCTGCCGGAGGAGGTAGCCGTTGGCCGCGGGCAGGAATCCGTGCGGCGGGAGCGAGCCGAGGAGTCCGCCGAACGCGCCGGAGAGCAGCAGGGAGCGGGAGGCCGCGTCCATGCCCTTGCCGGAGACGTCGGTGAGGACGACCTCCAGGGTCCGTCCGCCGTGGGTGCGGGCGGCGACGACGAAGTCGCCGGAGAAGGACTGGCCGCCGGCCGGGCGGAGCGCCATCTCGCGGTGCCAGCCCTGGGGGAGCCGGGGCAGGGCGCTCTGGACGCGGATGCGTTCGCGCAGGTCGAAGAGCATGGTGCCGCCGCGCCGCCAGGGCACGCCGACCCGGGCCCGGAACTGGGCGATGAGCAGTCCGAAGAGGCCGCAGGCGGCGACGACCAGGACGGTGCCGGGGGTGACCCTGGCCGGGCCCTGGGTGTAGGGGCCGAGGACGACGGACTCGACGATGAGGGCGCCCGCGGCCGCCGCGTACAGGGCGAGCAGGCTGGCGGGGCGCAGCAGCAGGCCACCGGCGACGATCGGCAGGACGAGCGCGGCGGGCGAGCACCAGACGGGGTCGAGGAGGGTCCCGCACGCGATGGCGGGGATCATCAGGAGGAGTCCGGCGAAGGCGAGCCAGTCGGCGCCGTCGCCGCGGAAGTAGTCGACGGCGGATCTGCGCAGCACGACGCGGGCCCGGCGCACGCGCCTGCGTGTCCGGGCCGCGTACGTGTTCACTCCGGCGCGCTGTCCCATTGGCCTGGACCCTATCCATCCCGCCGGACATCGTGCAGGGGTACCCCCGTGACAATGTGCGTGAAAACGGGTCGCCTCGGGCGGGCGCCGCTGATATCGATGGCATATGACGACTGAACTGCGGGTTCTCGACCCGTCGGAGTGGGACCGCTGGTACGGGGTGCTGGAGCTCGCTTTCGGCGGTGTGGCGGAGGCTCCCGAGGAGCGGCGGCTGTGGCGTGATCTGACGGAGTTCGACCGCTTCCTGGGTGCCTGGGACGGCGACCTGTGCGTGGGTACGGCGGGGGCGTTCACCTTCCGGCTGACGGTGCCGGGCGGGGCCTCGGTCCCGGCGGGCGGGGTGACGATGGTGAGCGTGGCGGGGACGCACCGGCGGCGCGGGGTCCTGACCTCGATGATGCGGCGGCAGCTGGACGACCTGCGGGCGGCGGGCGAGTCGCTGGCCGTGCTGACGGCGTCGGAGCCGGAGATCTACGGGCGGTTCGGCTACGGCCTCGGCTCGTACGCGGTGCGCGCGACGATCGACACGAACCGGGTGCGGCTGGCGGTGCCGGCGGGCGCGGACGGGGTCTCGTTGCGTCTCGCGGACCCGACGGAGTCCTCGGCGGTGTGCGAGGCGGTGTACGCGCGGCTGGTGCCGGCGCGCCCCGGGATGCTCGCGCGGCGGCCGGAGTGGGAGCGGCTGCCGCTGATCGATCCGGCGGGCGACCGGGAGGGCGCCTCGCCGCGGCAGTGCGTGCTGGCGGAGCGGGACGGGGAGGTCGTGGGCTTCGCGCACTACGCGATCAAGCCGGCCTGGTCGTACGCGGGGGCCGACGGATCGGTGAGCGTGCATCAGCTGATGGGTCTCGACCCGCTGGCCGAGGCGGCGCTGTGGCGGTACCTCTGCTCGGTGGACCTGGCCCCGACGGTGCGGATCCACAGCCGGCCGGTCGACGACGGCTGGCAGCACCTGGTGAGCGATGTGCGGCGGTGCGAGCCGTCGCTGCGGGACGTGCTGCACGTGCGGCTCGTGGAGGTGGGCGCGGCGCTGGAGGCGCGGACGTACCAGGCGCCGGTGGACGTGGTGTTCGAGGTCGAGGACGCGTTCTGTCCCTGGAACGAGGGACGGTGGCGGCTGACGGGGGACGCGAAGGGCGCGGTCTGCGTCCGGACGTCGGATCCCGCGGACCTCGCGCTCTCCGTGCGGGAGCTGGGTGCCGCGTACCTGGGCGGGAACTCGTTGGTGTCGCTGGCCTCGGCCGGGCGGGTGCGGGAGCTCCGGGACGGGGCGCTCGTCGAGGCGTCCGTGGCCTTCGGGTCACCGGTCGCCCCGTGGCTGCCGCACAGTTTCTGACGGCGCGGTCAGCGGGTCTGGCAGCCCGGGCACCAGAAGAGGTTGCGGGCGGCGAGGTCGGCGGTGCGGATCTCGTCGCCGCAGATGTGGCACGGCTGGTTCGCGCGCCGGTAGACGTAGACCTCGCCGCCGTGGTCGTCCACGCGGGGCGGGCGGCCCATGGCCTCGGGGGTGTGCTCGGGGCGGACCGTGTCGATGCGGTTGAGGCGGACGCCCTCGCGCATGAGGACCGCCAGGTCCTCCCAGATCAGGGTCCACTCCCCCGCCGTGAGGTCCTTGCCCGCGCGGTACGGGTCGATGCCGTGCCGGAAGAGGACCTCGGCGCGGTAGACGTTGCCGACGCCCGCGATGACCTTCTGGTCCATCAGGAGGGCGGCGACGGTCGTGCGGGACTTCGAGATCCGGCGCCAGGCCCGTGCGGGGTCGTCGTCCTCGCGGAGCGGGTCCGGGCCGAGCCGGTCGTGTATCGCGGCCTTCTCGGCGTCCGTGATCAGGGCGCAGGTGGTGGGGCCGCGCAGGTCGACGTACCCCTCGGGGTTCGTGAGGCGCAGCCGGACGGTGTCCGTGGGCGGCGGGGCGGGGGCGTCGCCGAAGTTCACCTTGCCGAAGAGGCCGAGGTGGATGTGGATCCACTCCCTGTCCTCGAAGGCGAGGAAGAGGTGCTTTCCGTGGGCTTCGGCGCTCTCCAGGACGGTGCCGTCGAGCAGGGCCGCCGAGTCGGCGAACTTGCCCTGGGGGCTGGAGACGCGCACGGGCCGGCCGCCGAACCGTTCGCGGTGGTCGGCGGCCAGCCGGTGGATGGTGTGCCCCTCGGGCATCAGGCGGTCGGCTCCTGCGGGTGGTGCGCCGGGATCGGGGGGAGCTCGCCGGTGGTCTCGTACGCGGTGAGCATGTCGATGCGCCGGGTGTGACGCTCGTCACCGGAGTACGGCGTGTTCAGGAAGATCTCGACGAACTTGGTCGCCTCTTCCCGGGTGTGCATCCGGCCGCCGACGGAGATCACGTTGGCGTCGTTGTGCTCGCGGCCGAGGGCGGCGGTCTGCTCGCTCCAGGCGAGGGCGGCGCGGACCCCCTTCACCTTGTTCGCGGCGATCTGCTCGCCGTTGCCGGAGCCGCCGATGACGATGCCCAGGCTGTCCGCGTCCGCGGCCGTCTTCTCGGCGGCACGCAGGCAGAACGGCGGGTAGTCGTCCAGGGCGTCGTAGATGTGGGGACCGCAGTCGACGGGCTCGTGGCCGTGTGCCGTGAGCCACTCGACGAGGTGGTTCTTTAGTTCAAAGCCGGCGTGGTCGGAACCGATATAGACGCGCATGATGCCGAGTGTGGCACGTCACGGCCCGGGTAGCAGGCAGCGGGGTCGGGACCTTCACCCGGCCTGGTACGGACCTTCGACTCTCGCGAGGTCGCCCGTACAACGATCCGGAATGAGGTCTTCCGATCATCCCCGTCCACAGTGTTCAATGCTCGGGCTCGCGACCCGAGCAGCCCCCACACACAAGGAAGCGTCGATGAACACGCAACCGACCCTGACGAAGGACGGCCAGGAGACCGGTACCACCGGTCCCGCGCAGTCCTCCGACGGCCTCAAGGCCGGGCTCAAGAACCGCCACCTGTCGATGATCGCGATCGGCGGCGTCATCGGCGCCGGCCTCTTCGTCGGCTCCGGCTCCGGCATCGCCGCGGCCGGCCCCGCGATCCTCCTCTCGTACGCACTCGTCGGCGCCATGGTCGTCTTCGTGATGCGGATGCTCGGCGAGATGGCCGCCGCCCGGCCGTCCTCCGGCTCCTTCTCCGCCTACGCGGACCAGGCCCTGGGCCGCTGGGCCGGCTTCAGCATCGGCTGGCTGTACTGGTTCTTCTGGGTCGTCGTCCTCGCCGTCGAGGCGACCGCGGGCGCCAAGATCCTGGAGAGCTGGGTCCCGGCCGTGCCTCAGTGGGGCTGGGCGCTCATCGTCATGGTCGTGCTGACCGCGACCAACCTGGGCTCCGTCGCCTCGTACGGCGAGTTCGAGTTCTGGTTCGCCGGCATCAAGGTCGTCGCCATCGGCGCCTTCGTCGTCATCGGCCTGCTCGCGGTCTTCGGCGTGCTCCCCGGCTCGGACAACCCCGGCGCCGGATTCGCGCACCTCACCGACAGCGGGGGCTTCTTCCCGATGGGCGCGGGAGCGGTCCTCACCGGTGTGCTGATGGTCGTCTTCTCGTTCATGGGCAGCGAGATCGTCACGCTGGCCGCCGGTGAGTCCGAGGACCCGCAGAAGGCGGTCACCAAGGCCACCAACAGCGTGATCTGGCGGATCGGCGTCTTCTACCTGGGCTCGATCTTCGTCGTCCTGACGCTGCTGCCGTGGAACGACAAGTCGATCGTCGACAAGGGCTCGTACGTCGCCGCCCTCGACTCCATCGGGATCGCCCACGCCGGCCAGATCATGAACGTGATCGTCCTGACGGCCGTCCTGTCCTGCCTGAACTCGGGCCTCTACACCGCCTCCCGCATGGCCTTCTCGCTCGGTCAGCGCGGTGACGCGCCGAAGGCCTTCGCCAAGGTCAACAAGCGGGGCGTGCCGACGGCCGCGATCCTCGGCTCGGTCGTCTTCGGCTTCGTCGCGGTGTTCTTCAACTACAAGTGGCCGGACACCGTCTTCGCGTTCCTGCTGAACTCCTCCGGCGCGGTCGCGCTCTTCGTCTGGCTGGTCATCTGCGTGACCCAGCTGCGGATGCGCGGCATCATCCTGCGCGAGTCGCCGGAGAAGCTGGTCGTCCGGATGTGGCTCTTCCCGTACCTGACGTGGGCGACGATCGTCATGATCGTCGGCGTCCTCGGCTACATGGTCTACGACGGCGGCAGCAACCGCGACCAGGTCGTGCTCTCGCTGCTCGTGGCCGCGCTGGTGATCGCGATCTCCCTGGTCAGGCAGCGGGTCGGGAAGTCCGCCGAACGCGTCTGACCGCGGTCGTACGCGAAAGGGCCCCGTCGCTCCTCCCGGAGGAGCGACGGGGCCCTTCGCGCACGGTCCGGGGCTCAGCCCTTGCGGCCGGCGAGCTTCCAGGCGGCCGGCAGGGCGCCCATGGCGAGCGCGGCCTTGAGGGCGTCGCCGATGAGGAACGGGGTGAGGCCGGCGGCGACGGCCTGGCCGAAGGTCATGCCGGTGGCGAGGGCCAGGTAGGGCACGCCGACGGCGTAGATGATCGCGGAGCCGAGGACCATGGCGCCCGCGGTGCGGAGCACGGAGCGGTCGGCGCCGCGGCGGGCGAGGGCGCCGACGACGGTCGAGGCGAGGAGCATGCCGAGGATGTAGCCGAAGGACGGCATGCCGTAGCCCGAGGAGGCCTGCGCGAACCACGGGACGCCCGCCATGCCCGCGACCGCGTACAGGGCGAGGGCGAGGAAGCCGCGGCGGGCGCCGAGCGCCGTGCCGACGAGGAGGGCGGCGAACGTCTGGCCGGAGACCGGGACCGGGGAGCCGGGGACCGGGACCGAGATCTGCGCGGCGAGGCCGGTGAGGGCGGCGCCGCCCACGACCAGGGCGATGTCGCGGGCGCGGCTCGCCGGGATCAGGTCGGCGAGGACGGTGCCCGCCCGGAGGGTGCGGGCGGGGGCGGCGGCGGTGCTCATCGGTACTCCGCGGGGGTGAGGGTGGGAGGGACAGGTTGACGGTATGCCAGGAGTGAACGCCCGATCACCGTCAGCCGCCGACAAAGCGACGGCCGAGCGGCTTATCGAGATCGAACAAACCCCGCCGATCACACCTCGCGCCACGTGACGCTTGTCACTGGGAACTCGTGCGGGGAGGTCCCTTTTGCGCCAAGGGGCGTTCGCTGGAGAGACTGTGGAGTCCCGATAAACCGTCTCCATGAACGTCAGAGAGCACGAGCCCCCACATGCACGACCCCCTCACCCCTGAACCGGAGCCCCTCTCCCACGGTCTGAAGCAGCGTCACCTGACGATGCTGGGGCTCGGCGGGGTGATCGGCGCCGGGCTCTTCGTCGGCTCGGGCGCCGGCATCGCCGTCGCCGGGCCCGGCATCGTGGTCTCGTACCTGATCGCCGGCGCGCTCGCGATGCTGGTCATGCGGATGCTCGGCGAGATGTCGGCGGCGATGCCCGCCTCGGGCGCGTTCTCGGTCCACGCGGAGCGGGCGCTCGGCCGCTGGGCGGGTTTCTCGGTGGGCTGGCTGTACTGGTTCCTGCTCGTCGTGGTCCTCGCCGTGGAGGCGACGGGCGCGGCGCGGATCGCGCACGGCTGGGTGCCGGGGGTGCCGCAGTGGGGCTGGGTGCTGGTGTTCATGGTCGTGTTCACCCTCGCCAACCTGGCGGCGGTGAAGAACTTCGGCGAGTTCGAGTTCTGGTTCGCGGCGCTCAAGGTCGGCGCGATCGTCCTCTTCCTCGTCCTGGGCGTCCTCGCGATCGTGGGGTGGCTGCCCGACACGGACCCGGTGGGCATGGCCAACCTGACCGGGCAGGGCGGTTTCCTGCCCGCCGGCTGGTCGGGCGTGGTCTCCGGGGTCCTCGCCGTCGTCTTCGCCTTCGGCGGTCTGGAGGTCGTCACGATCGCGGCGGCCGAGTCCGACGACCCGGCGCGGAACGTGGCGCGGGCGGTGCGCAGCGCGGTCTGGCGGATCCTGCTCTTCTACGTGGGCTCGATGCTGGTCATCGTGACGCTGCTGCCGTGGACCTCGATGAAGCCGGGCGAGTCGCCGTACGTGGCGGTCCTGGACTCGCTCGGGGTGCCGGGGGCGGGCCAGATCATGAACGTGGTGGTGTTCGTGGCGCTGCTCTCGGCGCTCAACGCGAACCTGTACGGCTCGTCCCGGATGGTGTTCTCGCTCGCGGAGCGCGGGGAGGCGCCGAAGGGGCTGCTCAGGATCACGGGCGGCGGGGTGCCGCGCCGGGCGGTGCTCGCCTCGGTGGCGTTCGGCTTCGTCTCGGTGCTGCTCAATCTGAAGTGGCCGGATTCCGTCTTCCTCTACATGCTGAACGCGGTCGGGGCGGTGCTCCTCTTCGTGTGGGCGCTGATCGCGGTCTCGCAGCTGCGGCTGCGGCGCCGGATCGAGCGGGAGGCGCCCGAGACGCTGACGCTGCGGATGTGGGGCTTCCCGTGGCTGACCTGGGTGGCGCTCGCCGCGATGGGCGCGGTGCTCGTCCTGATGCTGGTCGACGACGGGGCGCGGCCGCAGGTGCTGTGGTCGGCGGGGGCGACGGGGGCGGTGCTGCTCGTGGCGTGGTTGCGGGAGCTGCGTACGCCCTCGGCCGAGCCGCGCGTTTCCTCAACGAAGCGGAACTGAATCTTCACCTTGTGTGAAGGTCGTGCCCGTATAGCGGACTCCGGTTCCCTCTGAGCGGTGCGCCCACCCAGACTGTGGGCTCCCTCCCCGTCTCAGCTAGTGAACAGGGTTCGCCCATGTCTCGGACCACCGCGCCCGCGCCGGCCGACCGCAAGGACGGCGCGACCGCACCTGCCGAGGGCCTCTCGCACGGCCTCAAGCAGCGCCATCTGTCGATGATCGCCCTCGGTGGCGTCATCGGCGCCGGGCTCTTCGTCGGCTCCGGCGCCGGCATCGCCGCCGCCGGGCCCTCGATCGTCATCGCCTACGCGATATCGGGCGTCCTCGTGATGCTCGTGATGCGGATGCTCGGCGAGATGTCGGCCGCGAACCCGGCCTCCGGCTCGTTCTCCGTCCACGCCGAGCGCGCCTTCGGCTCCTGGGCGGGCTTCACCTCCGGCTGGGCCTTCTGGTTCCTGCTCTGCGTGGCCGTCGGCCTGGAGGGCATCGGCGCCGCGAAGATCATGACCGGCTGGTTCCCCGGCAGCCCCGAGTGGGCCTGGGTCGCGCTCTTCATGGTGGTCTTCTGCGTCACCAACCTGGCGGCGGTGAAGAACTTCGGCGAGTTCGAGTTCTGGTTCGCCGCGCTCAAGGTCGGCGCGATCGTCCTCTTCCTCGGCATCGGCGTCCTCGCGATCGTCGGCGTCCTGCCCGGCACGGACGCCCCCGGCACCGCCAACCTCAGCGGCGACGGCGGCTTCTTCCCGCACGGCTCCGAGGGCCTGATCGTGGGTCTGCTGGCCTCCGTCTTCGCGTACGGCGGCCTGGAGACGGTCACCATCGCGGCGGCCGAGTCGGAGCACCCGGTGCAGGGCGTCGCCAAGGCCGTCCGTACGGCGATGTGGCGGATCGCGCTCTTCTACATCGGCTCCATGGCGGTCATCGTCACCCTCGTCCCGTGGGACGACAAGGCGGTCGTCGAGAAGGGCCCGTACGTCGCGGCCCTCGACCACCTGGGCATCCCGGCGGCCGGCCAGATCATGAACGTGGTCGTCCTGGTCGCCCTGCTCTCGGCGATGAACGCCAACATCTACGGTGCCTCCCGGATGGCCGGCTCACTGGTCGCGCGCGACCAGGGCCCGAAGGCACTGGGCCGGCTGTACGGCGGGGTGCCCCGCCCGGCCGTGCTCGTCTCCTCGGTCGTCGGCTTCGGCTGTGTGCTGCTGAGCTACTGGTCGCCGGACAAGGCCTTCATCTGGCTCCTCAACACCATCGGCGCGATCATCCTGGTCGTCTGGTTCTTCATCGCCGCCTCCCAGCTGGTGCTGCGCCGCCGCACCGAGCGCGAGGCGCCCGAGAAGCTGGTCGTGCGGATGTGGGCCTTCCCGGTGCTGACCTGGGTGGCGCTGGCCGGCATGGCGGCGATCTTCGTCCTGATGGCGCGCGAGGAGGGCACCCGCGTGCAGCTGTACTGGACGGGCGGTCTGACCCTGGTGCTCGCCGCCGTCGGCTTCGTACGCCAGAAGGCGGCGGCCGGCCGGGCCTCCTGAGCCCCTCCCCCTCCCCGTACGACAGCCCCCGGACCGACGCTCGGTCCGGGGGCTTCGTCATGACCCGGCGCGGGACCTAGGACGAAGGGCTGATCAACTTCTCCCGCACCTACTGTTAGCCTGCACTTGCATATAGGTTGCAATAAGCCGTCGAAGGGCTCGGGCACATGGCGATCTACACACTTCCGGAGCTGCCGTACGACTACGCGGCGCTGGAGCCGGTGATCAATCCGCAGATCATCGAGCTGCACCACGACAAGCACCACGCCGCGTACGTCAAGGGCGCGAACGACACCCTCGAGCAGCTGGAAGAGGCGCGCGACAAGGACCAGTGGGGTGCGATCAACGGCCTGGAGAAGAACCTCGCGTTCCACCTCTCCGGCCACATCCTCCACTCCATCTACTGGAACAACATGAACAGCCCGAAGGACGGGGGCGGCGGCGAGCCGCTCGCCGCCGACGGCGTCGGTGAGCTCGCGGACGCGATCACCGAGTCCTTCGGCTCCTTCGCGAAGTTCAAGGCCCAGCTGACCAAGGCCTCCGCGACCACCCAGGGCTCCGGCTGGGGCGTCCTCGCGTACGAGCCGATCAGCGGCCGGCTCATCGTCGAGCAGGTCTACGACCACCAGGGCAACGTCGGCCAGGGCTCGGTCCCGGTCCTCGTCTTCGACGCCTGGGAACACGCCTTCTACCTGCAGTACAAGAACCAGAAGGTCGACTTCATCGAGGCCATGTGGCAGGTCGTCGACTGGCAGGACGTGAGCAAGCGCTACCAGGCGGCCAAGGCCTCGGTGCCGCTGATCTCGTTCTGACCCCGCGCTCCTGCTCGTGATCGTCTTCTCAACCTTCACCGGGCAGGCGGATGAAAGAAGAACCCCCGCGATGACTCCCCCAAAGCTGCCTTTGGGGGTGCCCCCAATCGCGGGGGTTCTTCCGTACGGGCGGGGCGGGGACTACTCGAAGCTGGGCGCCGCCGTCCGGGTGCGCTTGATCTCGTAGAAGCCCGGCGTGGACGCCACGAGCAGCGTGCCGTCCCACAGCCGGGCCGCGTCGTCGCCGCGCGGGGTCGGGGTGACGACGGGGCCGAAGAAGGCGACCTCGTCGCCCGTCGGGCCCGGCACCGCGATGACCGGCGTGCCGACGTCCTGGCCGACCTTCTCTATGCCCTCCGTGTGGGAGGCGCGCAGCTCGGTGTCGTACGTGTCCTTGTCGGCGAAGTCCGCCAGGTCCTCGGGCAGGCCGACGTCCTTCAGGGCGCCGGCGATCGCCTCGCGGGTCGGGCCCTCGCCGTTGTTGTGGAAGCGGGTGCCGAGCGCCGTGTAGAGCTTGCCGACGACCTCGTCGCCGTGCAGCTGCTGGGCGGCGATCACCACGCGGACCGGACCCCAGGCCTGGGTCTCCAGCATCTCGCGGTACTCGGCGGGGACCTCGTCGAGCCGGTTCTCGTTGAGCACGGCCAGGCTCATGACCTTCCAGCGCACGTCGACCGGGCGCACCCGCTCCACCTCCAGCATCCAGCGGGAGGTCATCCAGGCCCACGGGCACAGCGGGTCGAAGTAGAAGTCGGCGGTGGTCCTGCTCTCGGACATGTCACTCCTCGGTGAGGCCGCGGGAAGAAGAAGGTGGTGCGCCGAAAGGAGCCAACCCGCGGAGGTGCGACGGCATTCCCGTGTCCCGGGTGACAGCTGCACATGGGAGGATCGGTGCTGTTTCGAACGCGCCACGAAGGAGTGACCGTGCCCGGTGAGAATCTGTCCCGCGACGAGGCCCACGAGCGGGCCGCGCTGCTGTCCGTCGACGGGTACGAGGTCGTCCTCGACCTCCGGTCGGCGGTCGGCGACTCCGACGAGGTGGTGCGCACCTTCCGCTCGGAGACGACGATCCGCTTCCGCCGCACCGGCGGGGGCACGAGCACGTTCGTCGACCTGATCGCCCCGTCGGTGACCGCGGTCACGCTCAACGGCCGTTCCCTCGACCCCGCGGTGGTCTTCGACGGCGCGCGGATCGCGCTCGACGGCCTCGCCGACGAGAACACGCTCGTGGTGGACGCGCAGTGCGCCTACAGCCGGACCGGCGAGGGCATGCACCGCTTCGTCGACCCGGAGGACGGCGAGGTCTACCTCTACACGCAGTACGAGCCGGCCGACGCCCGCCGGGTGTACGCCAACTTCGAGCAGCCCGACCTCAAGGCCCCGTACCGCTTCGCGGTGACCGCGCCCGAGGGCTGGACGGTCTGGTCGAACGGCGCGGGCGAGCGGGACGCCGAGGGCGTGTGGCGGTTCGCCGAGACGGCGCCGATCTCCACGTACATCACGTGCGTCGTGGCCGGTCCGTACCACTACGTGACCGACAGCTACACCCGCGGCGACCTGGAGATCCCGCTCGGCGCGATGTGCCGGAAGTCGCTGGCGAAGCACTTCGACGCGGACGACGTCTTCCTGATCACCAAGCAGGGTTTCGACTTCTTCCACGACAACTTCGACTACCCGTACCCCTTCGGGAAGTACGACCAGGCCTTCGTCCCCGAGTACAACCTCGGCGCGATGGAGAACCCGGGCCTGGTGACCTTCCGCGAGGAGTACATCTACCGGGGCAAGGTCACCCAGGCCGCGTACGAGAGCCGGGCCAACGTCATCCTGCACGAGATGGCGCACATGTGGTTCGGCGACCTGGTCACCATGGTGTGGTGGGACGACCTGTGGCTGAAGGAGTCCTTCGCGGACTTCATGGGCTCCTTCGTGAACGCCGAGGCCACCCGCTTCACCAACAGCTGGGTGACCTTCGCCAACAACCGCAAGGCCTGGGCGTACCGCGCCGACCAGCTGCCGTCCACGCACCCGATCACGGCCGACATCCGTGACCTGGAGGCCGCCAAGCTCAACTTCGACGGCATCACGTACGCCAAGGGCGCCTCGGTCCTCAAGCAGCTCGTCGCGTACGCCGGGCGGGACGCGTTCCTGGAGGGCGCGCGCCGCTACTTCAAGCGCCACGCCTACGGCAACACGCGCCTGGCCGACCTCCTGTCGATCCTGGAGGAGACCTCCGGGCGGGACATGAAGTCCTGGGCGAAGTCCTGGCTCCAGACCTCCGGCGTCAACAGCCTGACCCCGGCCGTCACCTACGACGCCGAGGGCCGGATCACCGAGCTCGCCGTCCTCCAGGAGGGCGACGAGCTGCGTCCGCACCGGGCGGCCGTGGGCCTCTACCGGCTCTCCGGCGGGGAGCTCGTGCGGTACGCGCGCGCCGAGGCCGACCTCACCGGCGCCCGGACGGTCGTCGCCGAGCTGGCCGGCGCGGAGAAGCCCGACCTGGTGCTCGTCAACGACGACGACCTGACCTACTGCAAGATCCGCTTCGACGAGGGCTCGCTCGCGACCCTGCGGGCGCACCTCGGTGACATCACCGACCCGCTGGCCCGCGCCCTGTGCTGGTCGGCGCTGTGGAACCTGACCCGTGACGGGCTCATGCCCGCCCGGGACTTCGTCTCCGTCGCGCTCGCCTTCTCGGGCCGCGAGACCGACATCGGCGTCCTGCAGATGGTGCACGGCTGGACGAAGTCGGCCGTCACCCTCTACGCGGCGCCCGCGTGGCGCGAGGAGGGCGGGCGGCTGCTCGCCGAGGGCGGGCTGCGCGAGCTGCGGCTGGCCGAGCCGGGCAGCGAGCACCAGCTGACCTGGGCGCGGTTCTTCGCGGCGACCGCCGCCTCCGACGCCGACTTCCAGCTCCTGGAGGGGCTGCTCGACGGCACGGCGAAGATCGACGGCCTGGACGTCGACCAGGAACTGCGCTGGGCGCTGCTCTCCCCGCTGGCCTCGCACGGCCGCGCGGACGAGGTCCGGATCGGCGAGGAGCTGGCCCGGGACGACACGGCCACGGGCAAGCGCCACCAGACCCGCCTGCTGGCCTCGCGGCCCTCGGCGGCGGTCAAGGCACAGGCCTGGGCACAGGTCGTGGAGTCGGACACCCTGTCGAACGCGCTGGTCGAGGCGACCATCGCGGGCTTCGTCCAGCCCTCGCAGCGCGAGCTGATCGCGCCGTACGCGGAGAAGTACTTCGCGGCGATCGAGCGGCTGTGGGGCGAGCGGTCGATCCAGATCGGCATCGACGTGGTCCGGGGCCTGTTCCCGGGGCTCCAGGACGACGAGGCGACGCTGGCCTCGGCGGACGCCTGGCTGTCGGAGCACGCGTCGGCCGCGCCGGCGCTGCGCCGCCTCGTCCTGGAGGCGCGGGACGACCTGGCGCGGGCGCTGCGCGCGCAGGCCTGCGACGGCCTGGCGGCCTGAGGTCCCGGCCGGTGGGGGTCGCGGACGCGGCCCCCATCGGCACTCGAACGTGCGTACTTTAGGGCGAGCTTGTCCCCAATTGTCGACGAGCGTGTAACAGGGGTTAGGGGAGCCTTCGGGAGCGGAAGACCCCCGGCATGAACCACAACACCCCCATCACCCCCCGCCCCCTCCCCCTCTCCTCCCGCACCGGTCGTGCGCAACGCCTCGCGTCCGCCGACCAGTTGAGGGCCCAGGGCGTCCCCGCCGCCGAGGTCGCCGCGCACTGCCGGCCCGACGGCTGGCAGCAGCTGCTGCCCGGCGTCTTCCTGCTCCACCCCGGGCCGCCCACCAGCGAGGACCGGCTGAAGGCCGCGCTGCTCTACGCCCGCAGGGCCGGGGCCGTCCCCCCGCAGGGCCCGGACGCGATGATCACCGGGCTCGCCGCGCTGACCCTGCACCGCTTCCCCTCCGCTCCCCCGCTCACCGCCCTGGACCGGATCGACGTGCTGGTGCCGCGCACCCGGCGGCTGCGCTCGACGGGGTGGGTGCGGGTGGTGCGCGCCCCCGAGTCGCCGGAGCCGGTGGAGCTGACGGGCGTCCCCGTCGCCCCGGTCGCCCGCGCCGTCGCCGACGCGGTGTCGGGCCTCACGGACGCGGAGACGGTACGCCGGCTGCTCACCGAGGCGGTGCGCGGCGGCCACTGCGAACCGGGCGTGGTGGTACGGGAGTTGAGCCGGGCCCGGCTGCTCTCCCGGCCGCACGTGGTGGACGCGGTGGACGCGCTGCTCGCCGAGGGGCGCTCGCTGTCCGAGCAGCGGCTCTACGAGATGGTGCGGGAGTTCGCACTGCCGGACCCGCTGTGGAACGTGGACCTGCGGCTGCCGGGAGGCCCGCACCTGGGCGGCGTTGACGCCTACTGGCCGGACCAGGCGGTGGCCGTGGAGCTGGACACCCGGGCGCCCCGGCAGGACGACGACGAGCTGTGGACCGAGTACACCCGCAAGCGGGAGCACCTGGAGCGGCTCGGCATCACGGTCGTCCACCTCACCCCGCGCAAGCTGCGCGAGGCGATGGACCAGCAGGCCACCGTGGTCCGTACGGCGCTGATGGCCGCGCCGGACCGGCAGCCCGCCACGTACGTCGTCGTCCTGCCGAGGTGAGGGCGCGCCAGGAGGGCGGCTGGGGGCTACTTCTTGGGGGCGGCGCCGGTCGTGCCGGTCGTGCCGCTCGTGCCGCAGAACTCGGCCTCGACGACCTTCTGGGTGTCGCCCGCCCAGTCGGCGTTGAAGTTGCCGGCGAGGGAGTGCTCGCCGTCGCGGGTCACATGGGCGAGGGACGAGGAGCCGTGGATGCCGCCGCCGTGGCCCCAGACCTCCACGCCGCAGCTCAGCTTCTCCTTCATGAGCCCGAGGCCGTACCCCATGTCCGGCAGCTCGGGGGACATCCGGACGGTGGTGGTCATCTCCTTCAGACCGCCCTTCGTGAGCAGCCGGCCCTGGAGGAGGGCGCGGTAGAAGGTCTGCAGGTCGCGGGAGTCGGAGATGATCTCGCCCGCCGCGCCCGCGATGCTCGGGTTGAGCGTGGAGACGTCGTGGACGGGGGCGTTCACGTCCTGGGAGAGCTTGGAGTACGCCGGGCTGCTGGGCCGCGGCATGGCGGCCCGGGTCCCGGGGACGGTGGTGGCGCGGAGCTTGAGCGGCTTGATGATCCGGTTCTCGACGGCCTTGCCGTAGGAACGGCCGGTGACCTTCTCGATCACCATGCCGGCGAGGACGAAGTTGGTGTTGGAGTAGTTCCAGTCGGTGCCGGGCGCGAAGTCGGGCTCGTGGGCCATGGCGACGGCGACGAGCTGCTCCGGGGTCCAGGTGTCGTAGCGGTGCTCCAGGAAGCCGGGGCCGAAGACCTTGGACTGGAAGCCGGGGTCCGAGGTGTAGCTGTAGATGCCGCTGGTGTGGTTGAGGAGCTGGCGGACGGTGACCTGGCGGCCGTCGTGGCCGTTGCCCCGGACGACGCCGGGGAGCCACTTGTCGACCGGGTCGTCGAGGTCGATGCGGCCCTCCGCCTGGAGCTGGAGGAGGACGGTGGCGGTGAAGGTCTTCGTGATGGAGCCGACGCGGTAGCGGTCGTCGCCGCCGCGCGCGCCGGCGGTGCCGGTCCAGCGGTCGTGCCCGTCGCGAGCCTGGGCGACGGCGCCGGGGACTCCGTCGGCGACGGCCGCGTCCAGGGCCTGCTGGGTGGCCGTGTGGTGCGCCTTCGCGGGCGCCGCGCCGGCCGCGAGGGCGGGGGTGGCGAGGGCGGTGGCCGCGAGGCCCGCGACGAGGATGGCGGCGACGACGGTGCGGGCGGTGCGGGCGGCTGACATGCGGGGCTCCCCTGACGTACGGACGTGATCGGTCACGGGAGGGGACCGCGGGGAAAGGGGGCGGGTTGAGGGCGGTCCGGCGGTTGAGCCCTTTTCAGCCGTTCGCCGGATCGGTGAGACGGGAGCGGCCCACCGGGGGCCTCGCGCGCCACAGGTCGAGGCCGATGTCGACGAGTTCGACGCGGGTGAGGGAGGGCACGGAGGCGAGTGGGTGCCAGGCGGCGAGGTCCGTCGAACCGTCCGTCTCGTTGCGCAGGGCACCCCCCGTGACCTGGGCCTCGTAGACGATCCGGAGCCCCTGCCAGTCGCCGGGGCCGCCGAGCCTGCGGAGCCAGGAGCGCCGGATGGAGTCGATGCCGAGGAGCGCGGTCGGCTCGGTCAGGTACCCGGTCTCCTCCTCGACCTCGCGGACGACGGTGTGGACGGGATCCTCCCCGTGGTCCATGCCGCCGCCCGGCAGCGTCCACCGCTTGACGCCGTCCTTCGCGACCCAGCGGGCGAGGAGCATCTCGTCGTCCCGGACGCACACGGCGTAGGCCGCCACCCTCAACTCCTTCTGCATGGACCGAGGTTAGAGCCAGTACGTGGGATACGTCCGCCCCGTGGCACGGGCGGCCCCGAGCCCGGCGGCGACCAGGAGGAGGGAGGCGAGGGCGAGAAGGCCGAGAAACGACCAGAAGGGCGGGGCCTGGAGGGCGACGATCACGGCCGTGGCCGCGGCGGGCGAGTGCGGGGTCCGGGCGAGCATCATCACGCCGAGGGCCAGACCGCCCGCGACGGCGGCGCCCCACGGGCCCGGCCCGGCCGCGGCGAGGACCGCGAAGCCGGTCAGGGCCGAGAGCAGCTGACCCCCGAGGACCGAGCGCGGCTGGGAGAGCGGCAGGTCGGGGGCGCCCGCCACCAGCGCCATGCTCGCGGCGAGCGGCGGGACGAGCAGGGGCTGGTGGAGGAGCGCGCCGAGGGCGACGAGCAGGAGGAGCGCGGCGACGGCGGCCGCGGTGGAGGTGAGCACGGTCCGGGGGCGGGGGCGGGGCGGCGGGCGCAGGCGGGTGGGGGCGGGGGCCGCCTCCCCCGTGGCTTCGGGAACGGGCACGGTGGCCTCGGGGGCCGGGGCGGTGGTCACGGGCGGTCCTCGGGAGTCGGCCTTCGGGGCGCGGGCGGGGTCAGGGCGGGGTCGGGTTGGACGGGGAGTACTCCGGTGGCGACCAGCGCAGGGGGCTGCCGTACGGGGTCTCGACCGTGCGGTCGATCCGGAAGCGGACCACGCGGCCCCCGGGGCCGTACTCGGTGTGCGCGAGGCCGCTGAGCCGGAGGGTGAGACCCGTCTCCCAGTCCAGGAAGAGCAGTCCGGCGCGGCCGTCCGACTCCAGGTTGCCCAGGGTCAGGAACATCGCGTTGCCCGGGTAGTCGTGCCAGCTGAGCTCCCCGGGCGAGTCGACCCGGACGAAGCCGGGGTTGCCGCCGCGGTGGCTGGCGTCGAGACCGTCGAGGGCGGCAGTCGCGATGAAGAAGGTGTCGGCCGCCCGGATCCGGCGCGCCTGGTCGGGGGTGAGCGCCTCGCCGTGGCGCGCGGCACCGGCCTCGGGGCCGGCGGGCTCGGAGCCGTACCACTCCCGTTTCTGGAGGTACTTCGGGCAGTTGGAGAAGACCTGTTCGGCCTCGATCGTGAAGCCGCGCGGGCTGGTCCTGGCGGTTCCGTTGAGCCGCATGCGGCGGCGGGTGCGGGGGTCGAGGGCGAGGGTGCCGACGGGGGCGCCCTCGGGCGTGCCCTCGGGGAGCGCGGCGGCCACCGAGACCGTGTGGGGGCCGGTGGCCCGGACGAAGCCGGGCGCTCCGGTGAGCAGGCGGGCCCAGACGCGGCCCTCGGCATCCGCCACGCCGAGCATCAGCATGGGCTGTGCTTCGAGGAAGGCGGCGGCGACGGGGCGGATGCCGGGGGTGATGGAGCGGCCTACGTGGTCCGCGAGGTCGCGGACGCCGACGCGGGCCTGTACGGCGAGGGAGCCGGGGTTGTACGGGTCCATGGCGGGCCTCACTCGGGTGCGGGTGCGTAGGGGTGCGGGTGTCGCGCCTCGGCGCGGCCGGCGCGTTCCGGGTCGTGCCCACCCGTTCCGCCCTGCGGAGCGGGTGCCCACAACCCGGGCGCGGCTAGAAGAATCCGCAGGTCGGGGCCGTTTCGGACGGGGCTTCCGCGTCTTCCGCGCCCTTCGGGACCGAGATCTCCAGGCGGGTGCCGTCCGGGTCGTGGAAGAAGATGCCGCCGGAGGCCGCGCCCTCGCGGTGGGCGACGACGCCCTCGTACGCGAAGGAGGCGCCGCGCGCGGTGAGCGCGGCCTCGGCGGCGCGGACGTGCTCGATGGACTCGGCCTCGAAGGCGAGGTGGTGGAGGCCGGGCCGGCCGGAGTCGTAGGTGCCCTCGGCCTGCTGCCAGAGGGTGAGGACCAGGCGGCCGTCCTGGCCGAGGAAGGCGTAGCGGCTGTCCTTCTCCTCGCCCTCGCCGAGGACGTCGAAGCCGAGGACGTCGCCGTAGAAGGCGAGCGAGCGTGCCAGGTCGGTGACGTTGAGGCCGACGTGGTGGGTGGCGAGCGTGCCGATCGCGGACATGAGGGTTCCCTCTCTCGATGCGGCCACCCCCCTCGGGCTAACCGCTTAATTCGACTTTAGGGGTTAGCGATGGCGAGAGTCAACCGCTCACGTACTCTTGAGGGGTTAGTTCCTCGAGGAGGGTGCCCGCCATGACCGCCATCGACCCCCGGCCACTCACCGGCGAGCCCGTCTCCCTGGACCTGCTGAACACCCGCTGGAACCTGGAGGGCGTCCGCCAGGACCTGCTGACGGACGTCGAGGGGCTCGCCGTCTGGCTCGCCGCCAACGGCCTGGACGGACGGTTCGCCGCCGACGCGGCCACCCTGCGGCACACCCTCGCCGCCCGGGACGCGCTCGCCGCACTCGTCGACCGGCCCGGCGACCCCGCCGCCACCGCGCGCGTGGACGCCGTGCTCGGCCACGGCCGCATCCGGGCCACGCTCACCACCGAAGGCCCCGGCGAGGAGGCCGAGTTCGCCGATCCCACCCGGGGCCCCGGCTGGACCGCCGCCCGCGACTACCTCGACCTGCTGCGCACGGCGCCCGACCGGATCCGGGCCTGCGCCCACGAGGCGTGCATCCTGCACTTCTTCGACACCTCGCGGAACGGCACCCGCCGCTGGTGCTCGATGGCGGTCTGCGGCAACCGCGCCAAGGCCTCCCGCCACTACGCCCGCACGAAGGAGAGCTGAGCTCCCGAGAGGGGCGACTCACCCCCGTCCAGGCGGATTCGTCCCGCCTGGCGGGTCCACGGCGCTGGCGGGTTTACGCCGCGGCGGCAATCCGACCCCGGGCAACTCTCCACAAACCCCTGTGACTTGCGAAAGGCTGAGCGGTCATCCGGCATCAGTATCCGGACACCCTCCTTTCACAAACAGGGATGTAGATGACCACCCCCGAAACTCGGAGCTCCATACCCGGAAGCGCGACGCACGGGCCCAGACGCGCGGCCCGCATCGCCGCCGCCGCAGGACTCGTCGCCGCGCTCGTCGCGACCGGTGCCGCGCCCGTGCTCGCCGCCGAAGCGCCGGCGAGCACCCCCCGGTCAAGTCCTCGGACCCCGCCGACAAGCTCGGCGCCATCGACGCCCAGCGGCTCACCGAGGCCCAGGCGAGCGGCGAGAAGAACGTCACCGTTCTCGTCGCCACCGCCCCCGGCGCCACCGAGCAGGTCGCGGCGCAGCTCGACGCCGTCACCGGCGCCTCCGTCGGCAAGCAGCAGGACGCGCTCGGCTACGTCCGCGCCACGCTGCCGACGGCCAAGGCCGCCGCCGCCATCAAGGCCGCCACCCAGCTCTCCTCCGTCCAGTCCGTCGACCTCCAGGCGGAGATCCCGCTGGACGACCCGACGCCGGACGCGGGCGCCACGACGGGTGCCGTCGCCGGCACCACCGTCACCCGGACCTACCCGGCCCCGGGCAAGGACACCCCGGCGAAGAACCCGTACAACCCCTCGTACGAGACGGGCGCGGTCGACTTCGTCAAGGAGCACCCGAAGGCCGACGGCCGCGGCGTGACCATCGGCATCCTGGACTCCGGCGTCGACCTCGGTCACCCGGCCCTGCAGAAGACCTCCACCGGCGAGCGCAAGATCGTCGACTGGGTCACCGCCACCGATCCGCTGACCGAGGGCGACGGCACCTGGCGCGCCCAGGTCACCCCGGTCACCGGCCCGGTCTTCACCGCCTCCACGCAGAGCTGGAAGGCCCCGGCGGGCTCGTACCAGTTCAGCCGCTTCACCGAGGCGGTCACCGCGGGCGGCGACCCGAAGGGCGACATCAACCGGGACGGCGACACCACCGACGTCTTCGGCATGCTGTACGACCCGGCCGCCGGAACCGTCCGCGTGGACACCGACCAGAACAACGACTTCACGGACAACGCGCCGATGAAGCCGTACAAGGACGGGTACCAGGTCGGCTACTTCGGCACCGACAACCCGGCCACCGAGGTCGTCGAGAAGACCCCGTTCGTCGTGGAGATCCGCAAGGACGTCGCGATGGACCCGCTCGGCGGGACCTGGGTCGGCCAGAAGCGCGACTTCGTCAACGTCGGTCTCGTCGAGTCCTCGCACGGCACGCACGTCGCCGGCATCACCGCCGCCCACAGCCTCTTCGGCGGCAGGATGAACGGCGCCGCGCCCGGCGCGAAGATCGTCTCCGCGCGCGCGTGCACCTGGTCCGGCGGCTGCACCAACACCGCCCTGACCGAGGGCATGACGGACCTCGTCGTCAACCGCGGCGTCGACATCGTCAACATGTCGATCGGCGGGCTGCCGCAGCAGAACGACGGCGACAACGTCCGCTCGCGCCTCTACACCCGCCTGATCGACCAGTACGGCGTCCAGCTGGTCATCTCGGCCGGCAACGAGGGCCCCGGCATCAACACGATCGGCGACCCCGGTCTGGCCGACAAGGTCCTCTCGGTCGGCGCGGCCGTCTCCCGGGACACCTGGGCCGCCAACTACGGATCGGCCGTCGAGAAGAAGTACGCCATGTTCCCCTTCTCCTCGCGCGGCCCGCGTGAGGACGGCGGCTTCACCCCGACGATCACCGCCCCCGGCTCGGCCGTGAACACCATCCCGACCTGGCAGCCGGGCGCCGGCGTCGCCGAGGCGGGCTACACCCTGCCCGCCGGCTACGGCATGCTCAACGGCACCTCGATGTCCTCGCCGCAGGCGGCGGGCGCGAGCGCGCTGCTGATCTCGGCCGCGAAGCAGAAGGGCATCGCGCTCTCCCCGCTCACCCTGCGGACCGCGCTGACCTCGACCGCGAAGCGCATCCCCGGTGTCGCGGCGCACGAGCAGGGCTCGGGCCTCATGGACATCGAGGAGGCCTGGGAGTCGATCAAGGACGGTGCCACCGCCCACGACTACAAGGTCGAGGCCCCGGTCGACACCGTGATCTTCCCGGCCCCGCACACCGGCACCGGCGTGTACGACCGCGAGGGCGGCCTCAAGGTCGGCCAGAAGCGGGTCTACGACGTCACCATCACGCGCACGAGCGGCCCGAACCGGCCGATCGAGCACGAGCTGGACCTCAAGTACAACGACGGCACCTTCCGCATCCTCGGCGACGACGAGATCGACCTGCCGCTGAACAAGCCGGTCACCGTCAAGCTCCAGGCCCGCGCCGCCACCGCCGGCGCGCACAGCGTCATCCTGGAGGCCGACGACGAGCGCACCGAGGGCGTCGACAAGCAGATCCTCGCCACCTCGATCGTCTCCAGTGACCTGGTCGGCCCGGGCTACGGCTTCTCGGCCACCGGCTCGGTGCAGCGCAACAGCAGCACCTCCTACTTCGTCACCGTGCCCGAGGGCGCCAAGACGCTGGAGGTCGCGCTCGGTGGTCTGAAGGAGAAGAGCCAGACCCGGTTCATCTCCATCCACCCGGTCGGCGTGGGCATGGAGGACAGCGCCACCACCATGTGCTACCCGCACTACAACCCGGCCAACACCTGCCGGCCGGACCTGCGGTCCTACGCGAACCCGACGCCCGGCGTCTGGGAGATCGAGGTCGAGGCCCGTCGCACGTCGCCGGACCTGGACAACCCGTACAAGCTGAACGTCACCGCCCTCGGCGTCGACTTCGACCCGGCCGTCCAGACGGTCCCGGAGGCGAAGATCGGCACCCCGGCCGCCGTCCAGTGGCAGGTCGCCAACCGCTTCGCGGGCATCACGGGCACCCTCAAGGGCGGCTCGCTCGGCTCGCAGAAGAGCGAGACGCCGACCATCCAGCACCACGAGCAGCAGACGAAGACCGTCACCATCGGTGAGGGCGTGGAGCGGCTTGACATCGGCATCGGCAACACCTCCGACAAGGCCGCCGACCTCGACCTCACCGTCCTCCTGGACGGCAAGCAGGTCGGCCAGTCGGCGGACGGCGACTCGGAGGAGTCCGTCTCCCTCGCGAACCCGGCCGCGGGCACGTACACCGTCGTCATCGACGGCTACTCGGTCGGTGCCGCGGGCGGCACCACGTACGACTACAAGGACGTGTACTACTCGTCCGCGCTCGGCACCGTGAAGGTCGACGCCTCGAAGCCGGTCGTCCTGGCGAACGGCGCCTCCGCCCCGGTGGCGGCCGAGGTCCTCGTCGCCGGCGCGGCCCCCGAGGGACGCCAGTTCTTCGGCGAGGTCCAGCTGCTCAACGCGCGCGGCACCGTCGCGGGCACCGGCAGCGTCCTGATCGGCTCGGTCACCCCGTAGCACCACGCAGGTGAAGGGGCGGGTGCCGGAACCGGCACCCGCCCCTTTCACGTCCCGACACTCGTCCCGACCTGTGGACAATGGATTGGACAAGGCGCCCCGGGACATACGCATCATGGACCGGCAGCACCCTGCACATACGTACGGAGGAGTCCCCGTGAAGGTCGGAATCGTCGGAGCCACCGGTCAGGTCGGCACAGTCATGCGAAGCATCCTGGCCGAGCGCGAGTTCCCGCTCGACGAGCTGCGGCTCTTCGCCTCCGCCCGTTCCGCCGGGACCGTCCTGGACGGCGTCACGGTCGAGGACGCCTCCACCGCCGACTACACCGGCCTCGACATCGTGCTCTTCTCCGCCGGTGGCGCCACCTCCAAGGCCCTCGCCGAGAAGGTCGCCTCGCAGGGCGCCGTCGTGATCGACAACTCCTCCGCCTGGCGCCGCGACCCCGAGGTCCCGCTGGTGGTCTCCGAGGTCAACCCGCACGCGATCAAGGACCGCCCCAAGGGCATCATCGCCAACCCGAACTGCACCACGATGGCCGCCATGCCGGTCCTCAAGCCCCTCCACCAGGAGGCCGGCCTCACCGCGCTGATCGCCACCACCTACCAGGCCGTCTCCGGCTCGGGCGTGGCCGGTGTCGCCGAGCTGCGCGATCAGGCGTGTGCCGTGGCCGAGACCGCCGACCAGCTGGCCTTCGACGGCGAGGCCGTCGAGTTCCCCGAGCCCGCCGTCTACAAGCGTCCGATCGCGTTCAACGTGGTCCCGCTGGCCGGTTCGATCGTCGACGACGGCTCCTTCGAGACCGACGAGGAGCAGAAGCTCCGCAACGAGTCCCGCAAGATCCTGGAGATCCCGGAGCTCAAGGTCTCCGGCACCTGCGTCCGCGTCCCGGTCTTCTCCGGCCACTCCCTCCAGGTGAACGTGCGCTTCGAGCGCCCGATCAGCGTCGAGCGCGCCTACGAGCTCCTGAAGGACGCCGAGGGCGTCGTGCTCTCCGAGATCCCGACCCCGCTCCAGGCGGCCGGCAAGGACGCCTCCTACGTGGGCCGCATCCGCGTGGACGAGACCGTCGACAACGGCCTCGCGCTCTTCCTCTCCAACGACAACCTGCGCAAGGGCGCGGCGCTGAACGCCGTGCAGATCGCGGAGCTCGTCGCGGCCGAGCTCAAGGGCTAGTCACGATCCGAGAGGGGCGGCTTCCCGTTGCGGGGAGCCGCCCCTCCGGCGTGCCCGGCCGTGCCAGAGTTCCCCCATGAACCGGATACCCACGGGCGCCGGCGTCCCGGTGCCCCCGCAGGCCCTTCACGTCGCGGTCGGCTGGCGCACCGGGCACGGCGTGCCCGACGTGGACGTCTCCGCGCTGCTCCTCGGGGCCGGGGAGCGGGTGCGGGGCGACGCCGATCTGGTCTTCTACAACCACGCCGAGCACCCCTCCGGGGCCGTCCGGCACCTGGGGAGGTCGGCCCCCGGCGCGCCCGGCAGCCCGGCCGCGGACTGGCTGTGGCTGGACCTCGCGCGCGTGGAGCCGGACGTCGGACGTCTGGTGATCGCCGCCTCCGTGGACGGGGGCGCCTTCGGGCAGGTGCCCGGGCTCGGCGTGCGGGTCGCGGACGGGGCCGGGAACCCGGTGGCGTACCGCGCGATCGGGGGCGCGACGGCGGAGACCGCCTTCGTGTGCGGGGAGTTCCACCGGTGGGACGGCGGCTGGCTCTTCCGCGCGGACGGCCGGGGGTACACCTCGGGTCTCGCCGGGCTCGCGACGGACTTCGGCATCGTGGTGGAGTCGCCGCCGCCGCCGATCCCGGGCCCCGGCTACGTCCCGCCGCTTCCGCCCCCGGCGCCCGCCGCGCCGCCCGTGCCGGTGTCCGACCCGTACGGCGGGGAGTTCCGGTCCTCCGTCCACCAGGGGCGCGGCAAGGAGACGGTGCACTGCGACCCGGGTCTTCCGGCGGGTCACTGGGTGCTCCTGGAGATCGAGTCGTACCACTCGCTCTCCACCACGATCGAGTCCTGCGACGCGTACGGGCGGGCCGAGGACTACCTCCTCACGGCGTACGAGGACGACGTACGCGCGCGTACGGTCGCCCTCGTCCCGCGCGCCCGCCCGCTGACCCTGCGGGTGGAGGCCGAGACGCCCTGGACGCTGCGGGTGCTGCCGCTGTCCCACGCGCGCCGTTTCGACAGCCACGCGGAGGGCCTCGCGCACGATCTGGTGATCTACGAGGGGCCGGCCGGGGTGCTGGACTTCGCGCACCACGGGGAGTCGAACTTCACCGTCCATCAGCACACCCCGCCGCTGGACCCGCTCTACGACGACGAGGAGCAGGACCTGCTGGTCAACGAGATCGGCGAGGTCCGGGTGAGCGTTCCGGTGCCGGGGCCGGGGCTGTTGCGGATCAGCGGGGACGGGCCGTGGAAATGTTCCGTGCGCCGCTGAGCCGGCCCGTGGAAGGATGGCCCAAACGTCACGAAACCGAGGAGTTGACCGGGTGCCTGGGACCAACCTGACCCGTGAAGAGGCTCAGCAGCGGGCGGCGCTGCTGACCGTGGACGCGTACGAGGTCGACCTCGACCTCACCGGTGCGCAGGAGGGCGGCACCTACCGGTCCGTCACCACCGTCCGCTTCGATTCCGCCGAGGCCGGCGCCGAGACCTTCATCGATCTCGTCGCCCCCGCCGTCCACGAGGTCGTGCTCAACGGCCGCTCGCTCGACGTCGCCGCCGTCTTCCGCGACTCGCGGATCGCGCTGGACCGGCTGGTCCAGGGGCGCAACGAGCTGAGGGTCGTCGCCGACTGCGCGTACACCAACACCGGTGAGGGCCTGCACCGCTTCGTCGACCCGGTCGACGACCAGGCCTATCTGTACACCCAGTTCGAGGTGCCGGACGCGCGGCGGGTCTTCGCCTCGTTCGAGCAGCCCGACCTGAAGGCGACCTTCCAGTTCACCGTGAAGGCGCCGAGCGGCTGGTCGGTGATCTCGAACTCGCCGACGCCGAAGCCCGAGAACGACGTGTGGGTCTTCGAGCCGACCCCGCGCATCTCCACGTACATCACGGCCCTGATCGTCGGCCCGTACCACTCGGTGCACTCGACGTACGAGAAGGACGGCCAGGTCGTCCCGCTGGGCATCTACTGCCGTCCGTCGCTGGCCGAGTTCTTGGACGCGGACCACATCTTCGACGTGACCCGCCAGGGCTTCGACTGGTTCCAGGAGAAGTTCGCGTACGACTACCCCTTCGCCAAGTACGACCAGCTGTTCGTACCGGAGTTCAACGCGGGCGCGATGGAGAACGCGGGCGCGGTCACCATCCGCGACCAGTACGTCTTCCGCTCGAAGGTGACGGACGCGGCGTACGAGCGGCGCGCCGAGACCATCCTCCACGAGCTCGCCCACATGTGGTTCGGCGACCTCGTCACCATGGAGTGGTGGAACGACCTGTGGCTGAACGAGTCGTTCGCCACCTACACCTCGGTCGCCTGCCAGGCCTCGGTGTCCGGCACCCGCTGGCCGAACGCCTGGACCACCTTCGCCAACGCGGAGAAGACCTGGGCCTACCGCCAGGACCAGCTGCCGTCGACGCACCCGATCATGGCCGAGATCAACGACCTGGAGGACGTGCTCGTCAACTTCGACGGCATCACGTACGCCAAGGGCGCCTCGGTCCTGAAGCAGCTCGTGGCGTACGTCGGCCAGGACGAGTTCTTCAAGGGCGTCCAGGCGTACTTCCAGGCGCACGCCTTCGGCAACACCCGTCTGTCCGACCTGCTCGGCGCCCTGGAGGAGACCTCCGGCCGCGACCTGAAGACCTGGTCGAAGGCGTGGCTGGAGACGGCCGGCATCAACATCCTCCGCCCGGAGATCGAGACCGACGAGAACGGCTCGATCACCTCGTTCGCCGTCAGGCAGGAGGCCCCGGCCCTGCCCGCCGGCGCCAAGGGCGAGGCCGTGCTGCGCCCGCACCGCATCGCGATCGGCTTCTACGACCTGGACGGCGGCAAGCTGGTCCGCACCCACCGCCTGGAGCTGGACATCGCGGCGGCCGGGCTGACCCCCGTGCCGGAGCTGGTCGGCAGGTCGCGCCCGGCGGTCGTCCTCCTCAACGACGACGACCTGTCGTACGCGAAGGTCCGCCTCGACGAGGTGTCCCTGAAGAACGTCACCGCGCACCTCGGCGACTTCGCCGAGTCCCTGCCGCGCGCCCTGTGCTGGGCCTCGGCCTGGGACATGACCCGCGACGGCGAGCTGGCCACCCGCGACTACCTGGACCTGGTGCTCTCGGGCATCGCCAAGGAGTCCGACATCGGCGTGGTGCAGTCGCTCCAGGGCCAGGTGAAGGCGGCCCTCGACCTGTACGCGGCGCCGGAGTGGCGCGCGACGGGCCTGGCCCGCTGGGGGACCTTCGCCCAGGAGCAGCTGCGCGCGGCCGAGGGCGGCGGCGACCACCAGCTGGCGTGGGCGCGGGCGTTCTCGGCGACGGCCCGCGAGGACGCGGAGCTCGACGTGCTCGCCGGGCTGCTCGACGGCTCCGAGGTCATCGAGGGCCTCGCCGTCGACACCGAGCTGCGCTGGGCGTTCGTGCAGCGCCTCGCGGCCACCGGCCGGATCGACGAGGCGGAGATCGCCGCCGAGCTGGAGCGCGACCGTACGGCGGCGGGCGAGCGGCACGCGGCGACCGCACGCGCGGCCCGTCCGACCGAGGCGGCGAAGGCGGAGGCCTGGGCCTCGGTCGTCGAGGACGACAAGCTGGCGAACGCGGTGCAGGAGGCCGTCATCGGCGGCTTCGTCCAGGCCGACCAGCGCGAGCTGCTCGCCCCGTACACCGCGAAGTACTTCGCGTCGATCAAGGGCGTCTCGGAGACCCGCAGCCACGAGATGATCCAGCAGATCGTGGTCGGTCTCTACCCGGCGCACCAGGTCTCGCAGGAGACGCTGGACGCGACGGACGCGTGGATCGCCGAGCACGACCCGGTCCCGGCGCTGCGGCGCATGGTGACGGAGTCCCGTGCGGGCGTCGAGCGCGCCCTGCGGGCGCGGGCGGCGGACGCGGCGGCCGCGAAGTAGTCCGTACCGGGTGAACGACGAAGGGGCGCCCTCCCCCACGGAGGCGCCCCTTCGCCGTGCTTGGAGTCCGCCCGGCGGGCGGGCGTCGGCGCGCGGCCGCGCCGCCGGGCGGAAGCGTTTCCCTAGCCGCCCAGGCGGGCGTACCGGGCGCGCAGGTCGGCCGCGCCCTGCTCCGTGAGCGCGCCGTGGATGCGCATCCGGGCGACGCCGCCGTCGGGGAAGGCGTCGAGCCGGACGTGGGTGACGACGGCCTGCGCGGGCAGCTTGAAGCGGTGCAGGGTGTCGGGCTGGAGGCGGGTGCGCGGGATGATCTCGAACCACTCGCCCGACTCGCCGTTGCGGCCCTGGAGCGCGATCCAGCCGGCCGAGTTGCCCTTGAGGTAGGCGGTGTCGATCTCGACGGCGCGGACGGCGCCCTGGGCGGCGAGCTTGAAGCGGACCCAGTCGTTGGTGTCGCGGACCCGGCGGCGGCGGTTCTCCCAGCCGTCGTCCATCTTGCGGGAGGTGCCGGGCAGGATGATCTGGGTCGGCGAGGAGTAGAACTTGTCCGAGGCGTCCTCGTAGGAGCCGCCGTTGAGCACGGCGATCAGGTCGAGGGTGCCGAGGAGCTCCAGCCACTCGGGGTCGGGCACGACCTCGCCGTGGACGCGGAGCCGGGCGACGCCGCCGTCGGGGTGCTGGCAGAGCCGTACGTGGGTGAAGCGGCGCTCGGCGTCGACGGTGAAGCCGTTGGCGGCGTGGCCGCGGACGGGGGTCTGCGGGACGAGCTCCTCCCACTTCGCGTCGAGGAGCTCGGCGGGGCTGGGCGAGCCCTCGACGGCGGTGGCCTGGATGCTGACCTTCTGCGGGTAGTTGCCGCGGAAGTGGGCGGTGTCGACGATGATCCCGCGGATCACGCCGGGGGCGCCGAGGCGGACGATCGCCCAGTCGTGGTCCTCGGGGGCGGGGAAGACGTTCTCGGCGTCGGCGCCACGGCGGCGGCGGGTCTCCCAGCCGTCCATGATCTTGCCCTTGTGGCCGAAGTGCTCCGGGTCGAAGACGGCGCGCTCGCGGACGAGGAGGTTCTCGCGCTCGGCGAAGAACTCGTCGTTGGCGGCGACGACCCCGGCGCCGAGGCGGCGGTCGGCGAGGTCGACGAGCTCGGTGAAGGGGAAGTCACCGGTGCGGTAGTCGGCGTACGGGTCCCCGCCGGAGTAGGGGGCGGCGTCGTTGGCGTGCGGGTCCTGGTTCGCGTCGAGGCTGCTCATGGCGTCGACTCTCCCGCGCCGCCCGCCCCACGGTCCATCGAATGTTTTCGACGATGCCGTTCAGTTCTGCTGAACGGTTTCCCGGGCTGCCGCCGCCTGCCGGAGCGCGGCGAGCACCCGGGCCACCGCCGGACCCTCCTCCGCCCCGCTCCGTACCGCCGCGACGACGTGGCGGCGCGGCTGGTCGGCGGAGAGGACCCGCATGACGACCCCGCTGCCGCCCCGGCGGTCCGCGGAGGCCATGCGGGGCACGAGCGCGATCCCGAGGCCGGCCTCGACCATGGCGAGGATCGCGGTCCAGCCGGAGGCGCTGTGGGCCTGCTCGGGCACGAAGCCGGCGGCCTCGCAGGCGGCGGTGGTGATCTCGGACCAGGGCCCCGAGCCGCCGAAGATCCAGGGCTCGGCGGCGAGGTCGGCGAGCCGCAGGCCGGGGGCGTCGGCGAGCGGGTGGCCGGCGGGCAGGGCGACGTCGAGGGGGTCGGCGAGCAGCGGCACCCGGCTGTACTTGGGGTCGCGCGCGGACGGCGCGTGGGCGGCGAGCGAAAGGGCGAGGTCGACCTCGCCGGCGGTGAGCAGCTCGTACGCCTCCGCCGCCTCGGCCTCCCGGATCCGGACGTCGAGCCCGGGGTGGGCGGTGCGCAGGTGGCGCACGGCGGGCACGAGCAGCGCGGGCACGGACGTGGAGAAGGCCGCCACCCGGACCTGGCCCGCCTCGCCCCGCAGGTAGCCGTCGAGTTCGGCGTCGGCGCGCTCCAGCTGTGCGAAGACCACCTCGGCGTGGCGCAGCACCAGGTGGGCGGCGTCGGTGAGGCGGACCCGGCGGCCCTGGGCCTCCAGGAGCCGCACCCCGAGCTGCTTGGCGAGGTTGGTGAGCTGCTGCGAGACGGCCGAGGGGGTCATGAGCAGCGCCTCCGCGGTCGCGGTGACGGTGCCGCGGTCGCGGAGGGTGCGGAGGATCTGGAGCTTCTTGATGTCCCACTCGGTCATGGGGCGCAACATATCCGGCCCCGGCTACCCGGCCGAGCTCAGCGCCACCCCGCCGAGGATGAGGACCATGCTCGCGCCGCCGAGGAGGCCGAGCTGTTCGCCGAGGAGGGCGTACGAGAGGAGGGCGACGCAGACGGGCTGGAGGTAGTAGACGATCCCGGCGCGGGCCGCGCCGATCAGGGTGACGGCCTTGTTCCAGGCGAAGAAGGCGACGGCGGAGGAGAGGACGCCGACGTAGACGAGGGGGCCGACGGTGCCGGTGGTGGGCTCGAAGCCGCCCTGGACGGCGAGGCTGATCCCGTACGCGGGGAGGAGCATGAGCGCGCCGAGGGCGAAGGTGGTGAAGAGGAAGGCGAGGCCGCCGAGTTCGGCGGGGCGGCGCTTGAGCAGCGCGCTGTAGGAGGCGAAGCAGACGGCCGCGGCCATGACCCAGAGGTCGCCGACGGCGAGGTCCGGGGCGAGGGAGCCCTTGCTGACGAGGAGCAGGACCCCGGCGCAGGCGATGAGCATGCCGGTGGTGCGGCGCGGCCCGAGGCGGTTGCCGCCGAGGCGTGCGAAGAGGGCCATCAGGACCGGCGAGGCGGCCATGATCATGCCCATGTTTCCGGCGGAGGTGGCGGTCCCTGCCTGGTTGACCAGGGTGTTGTAGACGGTGATGCCGAGCAGCGAGGCGAGGGCGAGGAAGCGGAGGTGGCGGCGGATCAGGTGCCGCTGCCGCCAGGTCTCGCGGGCGGCGAGCGGGGCCACGGCGACGAGGGCGACGATCCAGCGCCAGAAGGCGGCCTGGACCGGGGGGACGGTGTCGTGGAGGGCGCGAGCGACGACGAAGCTGCCGGACCAGACGACGGTGGCGACGAGGGCGAGAAGCACGCCGAGGCCGGCGCCCTTGACGGGTGCCGGCCTCTCGGTGGTGGCGGTGGTTCTGTCGGTGGCGGTCGGGTTCCGGGCGGTGATCAGCTTCATGTCCGTTACCGTCGCACCTCCGAAACCTCCAGGTCCATCGAAACTTCCTGACCGTTCTTTTCAGCTGCGCTGAACGATTCGGCCTCGGGGGCCTGGGTCTGGGGGGTCTTGGCGGTACGGGGGCTCAGCTGGCCCGCCAGGGTGGCGCCGAAGGCGACCAGCATGCCCAGGACCTGCACCGTGCCGAGGGCCTGACCGAGCGCCACCCAGCCGATGACGGCCGCGGTGATCGGGGAGAGCGGGCCGAGGAGGGTGGCCGAGGAGGCGCTCATCCGCTCGATGCCGCGGAACCAGAGGAAGTACGAGATGGCGGTGTTGCCGAAGGCGAGGTAGGCGTAGCCGGCCAGGTTGGCGCCGGTCAGGACCGGCGGGGCGCCCTCGATCAGGAAGGCGATGGGCAGGATGACCAGGCCGCCCGCGGTGAGCTGCCAGCCGGTGAGCGCGAGGGCGCCGACGCCCTCGGGGCGACCCCAGCGCTTGGTGAAGACGATGCCGGCGGACATCGAGAGGGAGGAAAGCAGTCCGGCGACCACGCCGATCGTGTCGAACGCGGCCCCGGCCTTGAGGACGACGAGGCTGACGCCGAAGGCGGCGGTGACCGCGGTGAGCAGGCTCTTCACCGTGGGCTTCTCGCCGAGGAAGAGGGCCGCGAGGCCGACGACGAAGAGCGGGCCGACGGAGCCGACGACCGCGGCGACGCCGCCGGGCAGCCGGTAGGCGGCGAGGAAGAGCAGCGGGAAGAACGCGCCGATGTTGAGCGCCCCGAGGACCGCGGACTTCCACCACCAGGCGCCCTGCGGGAGCTTGCGGGTGAGGGCGAGGAGGGCGAGGCCTGCGGGGAGGGCGCGCATCAGGCCGGTGAAGAGCGGCCGGTCGGCCGGCAGGAACTCGGTGGTGACGAAGTAGGTGGAGCCCCAGGAGATCGGGGCGAGGGCGGTCAGCGCGACGACTGCGGCCTTGCGGGACATGACGGTTCCCCCTGCTGCGATGGGCCGGACCGGCGGGCGCCGACTGGCTTCGTGGTGATTAACTTACCACTAAGCTACTTCTTCGCAAGAGGCTTCTTGGTAAGTGACTTCCTCGTAACTGACTTTCTTGCGATCGAGGACCGGAGGAGGGAACACTGAGGACATGAACACGCAGACCCCCGGCCACGACGCCGTCGACGCCATCACCGACCAGTGGGCGGCCGTCCGCCCCGACCTGGACACCGTCCCCATGGCGGTGTTCGGACGGATCTACCGCCTCGCCAACGCCATGCGCGGCAGGGTGGACAAGGCGTACGCGCCCTTCGGCATGGCGCTCGGGGAGTTCGACGTGCTCGCGACGCTGCGCAGGTCAGGAGAGCCGTACACGCTCTCGCCGCGCGAGCTGACCGCCACGCTGATGATCACCACCGGCGGCATGACCGGTCGGCTGGACAAGCTGGAGAAGGCCGGGCTGCTCACCCGCAGCCCCGACCCGAACGACCGGCGCGGACTGCGCGTCACCCTCAGCGAGCGCGGCAGGGAACTGGTGGACCAGGCCGTCGGGGCCGGTCTCGGGGAACAGCGGGCCGCCCTGGAGTCCGCGCTCACCCCGGAGGAGGCGGACCAGCTGGCCGGGCTGCTGCGCAAGCTGCTCGCGACCACCGTCTGAAACGGTCCCGACGCACGCGAGGGCGCCGCGCGGTACCTCGTACCGTGCGGCGCCCTCGGCGGAGACCTGTGAGGCGGTTACGCCTTCTTGGACTTGTCGAGCACCATCACCAGACCGGCGATCACCGCGAACAGCACCAGCGGCGCCGCCACGAACAGGCCGAGGGTCTCGACGACACTCAGCTTGGGGGCCGGGTCGTCACCGTCGTCGCGGGTGAGCGCGAGCGCGGGGGACGACATGAGCAGCATCATCAGCGTCGTACCGGCCGCGATCGAGCCGGCGCGCAGAGCGTTCTTCTTGTCCACGGAGCAAACGTAGCGAACACCTAATCGGGCCGCGCGCCCGGGGGTGCCGAACGGGCGTTCTCCGCTTCCGTACGGGCCCGCAGCTCGCGCAGCAGGGCGTGCGCCCGGGGCGAGGCGGCGAGCTGCTCCAGGGTCAGCGGCTGGCCGTCCCGACCCGCGAGCGGCAGCCGCCAGTTGGGGTACTCGTCCCAGGTGCCCGGCAGGTTCTGCGGTCTCCGGTCCCCCACCGCGTCCGGCAGCCAGGCGCCCACCATCCGGGCCGGGGTGGCGAGCAGGAACCGGTGGACGGCCCTGATCTCGGCCTCCTCGTCCCCCGGCCCCTCCGGAAGCAGGCCCTTCCGCTCGAACAGGTCCAGCCACTCGGCGGTCTCCGCCGTGTCCGCCGCGCGCTCCCGCTCCAGGTCGCCGGCGAGCAGCCCGAGCCGGTGCCGCAGGGCGACGTGCTCGCCCGAGAGCCGGGCGGCCGTGGAGGGCAGGTCGTGGGTGGTGGCCGTGGCCACGCACTCCGCGCGCCACTCCCCCGCCGGCAGCGGCCGGCCGGTGCCCGCCCAGTCCCGCTCGAACCAGAGCACGGAGGTCCCGAACACCCCCCGCCGGGCGAGCTCCTCCCGTACGCCCGGCTCGACCGTGCCGAGGTCCTCGCCGATGACGAGGGCGCCGGCCCGGTGGGCCTCCAGGACGAGGACCGCGAGCATCGCCTCGGCGTCGTACCGGACGTACGTGCCCTCGGTGGGCTCGCGGCCCTCCGGCACCCACCACAGGCGGAACAGGCCCATCACGTGGTCGATGCGCAGCGCGCCCGCGTGGCGGAGGAGTTCGCGCAGGAGTCCCCGGTACGGGGCGTAGCCGGTGGCGGCGAGGGCGTCGGGCCGCCAGGGCGGCAGTCCCCAGTCCTGGCCCCGGGAGTTGAAGGCGTCGGGCGGGGCGCCGACCGACATGCCGGCGGCGAAGGCCTCCTGCCGGGCCCAGGCGTCCGAGCCCTCGGGGTGGACGCCGACCGCCAGGTCGTGGACGATCCCGACCGCCATGCCGGCCTCGCGGGCGGCCCCGGCGGCGGCGGCGAGCTGCCGGTCCGTCAGCCAGGCCAGCCGGCAGTGGAAGTCGACCCGGGCGGCCAGGGCGGGATCGTCGCGCACGGCGGTCTCCGCCCCGCGCGGGGTGCGCAGCTCCTCGGGCCAGCTCCGCCAGTGGGGCCCGTGGCGCTCGGCGAGGGCCTGGTAGGTGGCGTGGTCCTCCAGGGCGCGGCCCCGCTCGGCGAGGAAGTCGTGGAACTCGGCGCGGCGGCCGGGTCCGGGCTCGACGGCGCCGAGCACCAGCTCCAGGGCCCGCCGCTTGACCTCCCACACGGCGTCCCGGTCGATAAGGGCGCCCTTGCCGAGGACCCGTTCGCGCAGTTCGGCCGCCTCGGCGAGGATCCGGTCGAGCTCCTCGCGGCGCTCGGGTCCGAGGAGGGCGTACTCGGGGATCTCCTCGATCCGCAGGTGGACGGGGTCCGGGAAGCGGCGCGAGGACGGGCGGTACGGGGAGGGGTCGCCCGGCGCGCCGGGCACGCCCGCGTGGAGCGGGTTGACCTGGACGAACCCGGCGCCGTGCGTGCGGCCCGCCCAGGTGACGAGCTCCCTCAGGTCGCCGAGGTCGCCCATGCCCCAGGAGCGGGTGGAGAGCAGCGAGTACAGCTGGACGAGCAGCCCGTACGCGCGCCGCCCGGGGCCGGGCACGCGCGCGGGGCTCACGATCAGGGTGCCGGTGGCCGCGCGCCCGTCGGGGGCCTCGGCCTCCACGGTGTGGACGCCGAGCGGCAGCTCCGACCAGTCCTGGCCGGTGACGACGGCCCCGTCCTCGGTGGTGACCCGGAGGCGGGTGCCGGGCGGCAGGCCCTCCGGCGGGCGGACCGGTCCGTCGCCGTGGTGGTGGACCAGGGTCGGGGGCAGCAGGCGCTCCCGGTCGGCCCGTTCGGCCGCGTCGAGTGCCGCGACGACCGCCTCCGGGGTGGCCGCGTCGATGCCCAGGGCTGCGAGGACGGCCACCACGGTGGCGTCCGGCACGGGCACCGTGACGCCTTCCGAGGGGCTGTGGGCGGTGGCGACGCCGTGACGGGCGGCGAGACGGGCCAGGGTCACTTCACACTCCGGGGGACTCCGGGCCGCCCGCGCTGCCGGGGGCGGTGGGTTCGCTGGTCAGGGGGGCCGCCACGGCCAGGGGCGGCTCGCTGGTGAGGGGCGACGCGTCGGGCAGGGGCGGCTCGCTGGTCAGCGGCTCACCGGCCGGCGCCGACTGCTGGGGAATGCGTATCCGTCCGAGGTGAGGGGCGGTCGTGGTCACGGGGATCTCCCGGTTCGTATCGACAAGGTGGTACCTGAGCAACGACAGAGCCCTACCCACCCCACCTCGTTTTACCGGCGGAACGCGGCGAAGTGACGTCACCTCGCCGACGGCTCGCCGGGCAAAGCCGACACATCGGCCACGTGCATTGACACCCCCGTGCGACGGGTGGTGGGCTCGTGACCCGATCGTGACCAACCGGCGGAGCCGCCGGCCCCGGCCGAAGGGAGACCCCGTGCACCTCGGGCGCAGGAACCGCACCGCGACGGCCGTGGCCGCCGCCGTCATCGGCGGCCTGCTCGGCGGCGCGGTGCCGGGCTCGGCGCAGGCCGTCCCGACGGCTCCCGCGACCCCGGCGGCACCCACGGCCCCGGCCACTCCCACGGCTCCGGCGGCTCCGTCCTCGCCGTCCTCTCCGTCCGCTCCCGCGCCCCCGACCACGTCACGGGCGGACTCCCCCGACACCGCGCGCGTGCCCGCCGTCTGGCCCCGGCCGCAGTCCCTGAACGCCGCCGGGCCCTCCGTACGCCTCGGGGACGAGGTGACGCTCCTCGCGGACGCCGACGCGGATCCGTACGCCCTCGCCGCCCTGCGCGAGGTGCTGCGGGCCGCCGGGGTACGGACCGTCCACACCGCGCTGCCGGGCCGGGGCCCGGTCCTGCGGGCGGCCGGGCCCACCGGCGAGAGCGACACCGAAGGCACCGGCACCGGCTCTCGCGCCGAAGAGGCGCTGACCGCCCTGCGCGTGCCCGAGCGCCTCGATCTGCCCCGCGGCGGCTACCGGCTCGCGACGGGCCGCTTCCAGGGCCGGGACACCGTCGTCCTGGACGGGGTCGGCGAGGACGGCCTGTTCCACGCCGTCCAGACGCTGCGTCAGCTCCTCGGCACCGGCCGCGAGGTCCCCGGCGTCGTCGTCCGCGACTGGCCCGGCACGGTCGAGCGCGGCGTCACGGAGGGCTTCTACGGCCGCCCCTGGACCCGGGAACAGCGGCTCGCCCAGCTGGACTTCCTGGGCCGGACCAAGCAGAACCTCTATCTGTACGCGCCCGGCGACGACCCGTACCGCCAGGCACAGTGGCGCGAGCCCTACCCGGCCGCGCAGCGGGACGAGTTCCGGGCGCTCGCCGAGCGGGCCCGCGCCAACCACGTGACGCTCGGCTGGGCCGTGGCGCCCGCCCAGTCCATGTGCCTGTCCTCGGCCCGCGACGTGGCGGCGCTCACGGGCAAGCTGGACGCGATGCGGGAGCTCGGGGTGCGCTCCTTCCAGCTGCAGTTCCAGGACTCCTCGTACGACGAGTGGCACTGCGACAAGGACGCCGACGTCTTCGGGCGCGGACCGGAGGCCGCGGCCACCGCCCACGCGCGCGTGGCGAACGCCGTCGCCCGGCACCTCGCCGAGCGGCACCCGGACGCCGAACCGCTGACGGTGATGCCGACGGAGTACTACCAGGACGGCACGAGCGCGTACCGCACGGCGCTCGCCGAGGCCCTCGACACGGGCGTCCGGGTGGCCTGGACGGGCGTCGGCGTCGTCCCGCGCACGATCACCGGCGGCGAACTGGCGGGGACGCGCGAGGCCCTGGGCGGCCACCCGCTGGTCACCATGGACAACTACCCGGTCAACGACTACGCGCAGGACCGGCTGTTCCTCGGCCCCGCGACCGGCCGGGAGCCGGCCGTGGCCGCCGGTTCCGCCGCCTACCTCGCGCACGCCATGGAACAGTCCGCGGCCTCCCGCGTCCCGCTCTTCACCGCCGCCGACTACGCCTGGAACCCGAGGGGCTACCGGCCCCGCGAGTCGTGGCAGGCGGCCGTGGACGACCTCGCGGGCCCGGACCCCGCCGCCCGCGGGGCGCTGCGCGCGCTCGCCGGGAACGGCTCCTCGTCGATCCTCGACCCGGCCGGCGAATCGGCCTACCTGAAGCCGCTCCTCGCGGCGTTCTGGGCGTCCCGCACGAGCACCGGCACATCCGGGCGGGAGAGGGCGGCGCGCGAGCTGCGGGCCGCGTTCACCGTGATGCGCCGGGCCCCCGAACGGCTCACGGCCACGGCCGGCGGCACCCTCGACGACGAGACGGGCCCCTGGCTCGAGCAGCTCTCCCGGTACGGCCGGGCGGGCGAGACGGCGGTCGACATGCTCCTCGCGCAGGCCCGCGGCGACGGCGCCGCGGCCTGGCGGGCACAGCTGGACCTGGAGGGGCAGCGCAAGGTCCTGGGGACGAGCCGGGTCACGGTCGGCTCCGGGGTCCTCGATCCGTTCCTCACGCGCGCGGTGAAGGAGTCGGCCGCCTGGACCGGCGCCGACCGGACCCCGGCGGCACCGGCCGACCGCGCCCCCGGCTCGTACACCGTGCGGCTCGACCGGGCGCGGTCCGTGGAGGCGCTGACGGTCATGACCGCGCCGGACACGGCGGGAGACGCGCGCGTGGAGGCGTACGTTCCCGGCGAGGGCTGGCGGCCGCTCGGCCCGCTGTCGGCGTCCGGGTGGACGCAGACCGAGCTGAAGGGGCTGCGGGCGGAGGCGCTGCGGGTGGTGTGGAGCGGCGACGGCCCGGCGCCCGGGGTGCGCTCGCTCGTGCCGTGGTTCGCGGACGGGCCGCGCGCCGGTCTCGATCTGGCCAGGACCGAGACGGACGCGGAGATCGGCGGCCCGGCGCAGCGGGTGGACGTGGAGCTGACAGGCCGGCGCGCGGGCGAGGTGCGCGGGGCGCTGACGGCGAAGGCGCCGAAGGGGATCGTGGTGCGGCTGCCGGAGCAGGCCGTGGTGGAGCGCGGCGCGCGGACGAGCGTCCCTCTGGAGGTGTCGGTGGCGGCGGGCGTGCCGGCCGGTTCGTACCGGGTGCCGGTGTCGTTCGCGGGCGAGGAGCGGGTCCTGACGGTGCGGGCCTTCCCCCGGACGGCGGGCCCGGACCTGGCGCGGTCGGCGACGGCCTCCTCCTCGGGCGACGAGACGCCGGACTTCCCGGCCGCCTCGGCGGTGGACGGCGACCCGGCGACCCGCTGGTCGTCCCCGGCGGAGGACGGCGCCTGGTGGCAGCTGGAGCTGCCCGAGCCGGCCCGGATAGGGCAGGTGGTGCTGCACTGGCAGGACGCGTACGCCTCCCGCTACCGGGTGCAGGTCTCCGCCGACGGGCGGGTCTGGCGGACGGCGGCGACCGTCGCGGACGGCCGGGGCGGCCGGGAGTCGGTCCGGATGGACGCGGCGGACACCCGTTTCCTACGGGTCCAGGGGGAGACGCGGGCGACCCGCTTCGGCTACTCGCTCTGGTCGGTGGAGACGTACGCGGTGGCCCCGCAGAAGAAGCCCGGGGCACCGGCGGAGGACACGCCCGCACCGGGCACGGCGGCAGAGGGCGCACCCGCGGAGGGCGCACCGGCCGAGGGCACGCCCGCGGAGGACACGCCGGAGGAGCGGCCCGCCCCCTGAGGGGCGCGCCGCTCCGACCGGAGGCCTCCGCGTACGCGAAAGGCCCGGCTCAACCCGTCGTCAGCGCCCTCACGGGGGTGTCTGCGACGGAGTCGATCCGGGCCATGACGTCCTCGGCGCCGTACGGCTCCAGGTACGGCAGCCAGCGGGGGTCCCGGTGTCCGGTCCCGATGATCCGCCAGGCCAGGCCGGTCGGCGGGGCGGGTTGGTGCCGCAGCCGCCAGCCCAGCTCGCGCAGGTGCCGGTCGGCCTTGACGTGGTTGCAGCGACGGCAGGCCGCCACCACGTTCTCCCAGGCGTGCGTGCCCCCGCGGCTGCGCGGGACGACGTGGTCGACGCTGGTCGCGACGCCCCCGCAGTACGCGCAGCGCCCGCCGTCGCGCGCGAAGAGCGCCCTGCGGGTCAGGGGAACGGGCCCCCGGTAGGGGACCCGCACGAAGCGCTTCAGTCGCACCACACTGGGAGCGGGGAGGACTTGGGTCTCGCTGTGCAGGAAGGCGCCGGACTCCTCGAGAAGGAGAGCCTTGTTCTCCAGTACGAGGACGAGTGCGCGGCGGAGCGGTACGACGCCGAGCGGCTCGTACGACGCGTTGAGGACCAGGACATGCGGCACGGATGCCTCCTATGACGCCGGCGGCGCGTGGCTCGCGCCGGGACGAACTGCTCTCAGTCTCTCCTCATGCCTGGTCGCGGCGCCACCACGTACCGGAATCGGGGTGACGGCCCCGGGGGTGTTCTCGACCACATCGGCATCTCTCCCCGGTATGTGCCCAGGTGAGGTCCGTCTCTCCCTCGAACACGGCTACGGGACCACGTCCGACGCCCCGTTAGTGTGGATGGCCTGCGTACGCGATGCCTGGAGGTTGTCCCGTGTCCTGGTCCGCCCTTGCGGCTGCCACCGAACCCGATCCGATGCCGGTGACCCTGGACGAGGCCGCGGAGAAGGCCACCAACGCGGCGAGCTGGGTGGAGGAGAACTGGTCCACCTGGCTGAACACCGGGCTGCGCATCCTGCTGATCCTGGTCGTCGCGCTGCTGCTCCGGATGGCCGTGCGGCGGGCCCTGACGAAGCTGATCGAGCGGATGAACCGTTCGGCACAGGCGGTGGAGGGGACGGCGCTCGGCGGTCTCCTGGTGAACACCGAGCGGCGGCGGCAGCGCTCGGAGGCGATCGGGTCGGTGCTCCGCTCGGTGGCGTCCTTCCTGATCCTGGGCACGGCCGGGCTGATGGTCCTCGGCGCCTTCAAGATCGACCTGGCGCCGCTGCTCGCCTCGGCCGGTGTGGCCGGTGTGGCGATCGGTTTCGGCGCGCGGAACCTGGTGACGGACTTCCTGTCGGGCGTCTTCATGATCCTGGAGGACCAGTACGGCGTCGGCGACTCGGTCGACGCGGGCGTGGCCTCCGGCGAGGTCGTCGAGGTGGGCCTGCGGGTGACCAAGCTGCGCGGGGTGGACGGCGAGATCTGGTACGTCCGCAACGGCGAGATCAAGCGGATAGGGAACCTGAGCCAGGGCTGGGCGACGGCCGGTGTGGACGTCACCGTCCGGCCGACGGAGGACCTGGACAAGGTGCGGGCCGTGATCACGGAGGCGGGCGACGCCATGGCGAAGGACGAGCCGTGGAACGAGCGCCTCTGGGGTCCGGTGGAGGTGCTCGGCCTGAGCGAGGTGCTGCTGGACTCGATGACGGTCCGGGTCTCGGCGAAGACGATGCCGGGCAAGAAGCTGGGTGTGGAGCGGGAGCTGCGCTGGCGCATCAAGCGGGGTCTGGACGAGGCCGGGATCCGGATCGTGGGCGGGATTCCGCCGCAGGCCGAGGAGTCGGCGGCCGACCCGACGGCCGGCATTGCGGCCCCTTCGGCGTTCGCCTCGGCGACCTCGCCGCAGTCGGCGGCGGCGACCCCGCTGCCGAGGCCGGACCTCTCGAAGTAACCCCCTCCCCCTTCACGCTCCCGCGGGTAACGCTTTGGTTGCCTTCGGGGGCGTGTCGCGTTCCCGGGTATTGACGCCCCGGTGACGGCCGCCTTACCTTCCTCCCAACCCAATAGGAAACTTTCCTAACAGTGTGGCTCAGGCAGGAGCAGGTGGATCATCATGGCCGGTACGACCCCGGGAACCCCCGGCACGCCGCGCGTCCTGCGGGCCATGAACGACCGTGCCGCCCTGGACCTGCTCCTGGAGCACGGCCCTCTCTCCCGCACCCGGATCGGCAAGCTCACCGGCCTGTCCAAGCCGACCGCCTCCCAGCTCCTCGCCCGGCTCGAAGCGGCCGGGCTCGTCGTCGCCACCGGCACCACCGAGGGCCGGCCCGGACCGAACGCCCAGCTCTACGCGGTCGACGCGCGGGCCGCGTACGCCGCCGGACTCGACGTCAACCAGTTCCGCATCCACGCCGCCGTCGCCGACATCACGGGCGAGATCACCGGCGAGTTCGAGCTGCGGACGCCCGGCCGCGCCGCCTCCGGGGTCGTCCGCCAGGTCACCGAGGCCCTCGACGGGGCCGTCGCGGCGGCCGGGATCACCCGCGAGGACGTGCGGCGCCTGGTCATCGGCACCCCCGGCGCCTTCGACCCGGCCACCGGACGCCTGCGCTACGCCTCCCACCTGCCCGGCTGGCACTCCCCCACCCTCCTGGAAGAGCTGGCCGCCGTCCTGCCCATGCCGTTCGAGTACGAGAACGACGTCAACCTCGTCGCCCTCGCCGAGCAGCGCCTGGGCGCCGCCCGGGGCCACGACGACTTCGCCCTGCTCTGGAACGAGGCCGGCATGGGCGCCGCCCTCGTCCTCGGCGGGCGGCTGCACCGCGGTTTCACCGGCGGCGCCGGCGAGGTCGGCTTCCTGCCCGTGCCCGGCACCCCGCTCGTACGGCAGGTCGCCAAGGCCAACTCCGGCGGCTACCAGGAGCTCGCCGGCGTCCAGGCCGTGCCGCGGATCGCCCGCGCCGTCGGCATCGACACCCCCGAGCAGCCGTACGTGCCGGTCGCCTGCGGACTCCTCGCGCACGCCGCCGAGGCGCACGGCGAGGACCCACGGTACGCGGAGCTGCTCGACCGCTACGCCGAGCGCGTCGCCACCGGACTCGCCTCCCTCGTCGCCGTCCTCGACCCCGAACTGATCGTGCTCTCCGGCGACGTCCTCGTCGCCGGGGGCGAACCCCTGCGCGCGCGGGTGCAGTCCGAACTCGCCGACCTCGCCGCCGCCCGGCCGCGTCTCGTCCTCGCGGCCGTGCCCCGGCGCCCGGTGCTGCGCGGCGCCCTCGAAAGCGCCCTCGCCACCACACGCGACGAGGTCTTCGACACCTCGCGCTGACCCACCGACCACCACCTCCTGCCCCGTAGCCCCTCCGCCCCAGGGAGACACCGTCATGCCCGTACCCCGCAGAGCCGCCGCCGCGCTCGCCGCCACCGCCTCGATCGCCCTCTTCGCCACCGCCTGTACCGGCTCCGCGAACAACGCGGCCACGGACGACCCGAACGCGCAGACGACGATCACCTTCTGGCACGGCTGGTCGGCACCCGCCGAGGTGAAGGCGATCGAGGACAACGTCGCCCGCTTCGAGAAGACCCACCCGAACATCAAGGTGAAGGTCGTCGGCGACATCAACGACGAGAAGCTCGGCCAGGCGCTGCGCGCGGGCGGTTCGAACGGGCCGGACGTCGTCTCCTCGTTCACCACCTCCAACGTCGGCAAGTTCTGCGCCTCGGGCGCGCTCGCCGACCTCAAGCCCTTCATAGAGAAGTCGAAGCTGGACCTGGACAAGACCTTCCCCAAGGTCCTCCAGGAGTACACCCAGTTCCAGGGCAGGCGCTGCTCGCTGCCGCTGCTGTCCGACGCGTACGGGCTGTACTACAACAAGGACGCCTTCAAGGCGGCCGGTCTCGACCCGGAGGCGCCGCCGAAGACCTGGTCCCAGTTCGCCCAGGTCGCCAAGGCGCTGACCAAGCCCAAGGGCGACTCGTACGAGCAGCTCGGCTTCATGCCGAACTACCTCGGCTACGAGACCGTCGTCGAGCACTACATGTCGCAGTGGGACCACACGTACTTCGACAAGGACGGCAAGTCGAACGTCGCCAAGGACCCGGCCTTCGCCGAGATGATGACGTACCAGAAGTCCCTGGTGGACTCCCTCGGCGGGTTCAAGAAGCTCGACAAGTACCGCACCACCTTCGGTGACGAGTGGGGCGCCAAGCACCCCTTCCAGACCGGGCAGGTCGCCATGCAGCTGGACGGCGAGTGGCGGCTGAACTTCATCAAGGACGCCAAGGTGCCGTTCGAGGTCGGCATCGCGCCGCTGCCGGTCGCCGACGACGAGATCGCCGAGTACGGCAAGGGCTACCTCTCCGGCACGATCATGGGCATCGCGCCGCAGAGCAAGAAGCAGAACGCGGCCTGGGAGCTGGTCAAGTACATGACCACGGACACCGACGCGGTGGTGGGCTTCGCGAACGACATCGGGAACGTCCCCTCCACCCTGGAGGCGCTGAAGTCCCCGAAGCTGAAGTTCGACGACCGCTTCAAGGTCTTCCTGGACATCGCCCGGCACCCCCAGTCCACCACCATGGACGGCGCGGTGAACGGCCCCACCTACCAGGAGACCCTGTCCGACCTCGCCCACAAGTACGAGAACGGCCAGGTCACCGACCTCAAGAAGGGCCTCGCGGACGCGGCGGCCCAGATCGACCGCGACATCGCCGCGGCGAAGTGACGGCCGGTCCCCCCTCATGAGCACGGACACCCTGACCGCGAAGGAGGCGGCCGCCCCGGCCGCCGCCTCCCCGGAGGCGCGGAACACCCTGCGGTCCAAGCGCCGGCGCAACGCGCTGCGCACCGCACTGTTCATGTCGCCCTGGCTGATCGGATTCGGCTTCTTCTTCGCCTATCCGCTGATCTCCACCCTGTACTTCTCGTTCATGCGGTACGACGGCCTCAACCCGCCGACCTGGCGGGGCCTGGAGAACTGGACGTACGTCTTCTCCGACATGCCGAAGTTCTGGCCGGCCCTGCAGAACACCCTCTGGCTGGCCGTGGTGATGGTGACCTGCCGGGTCGTCTTCGGCCTCGGCATCGGCATGCTGATCACCAAGATCAAGCAGGGCGCCGGGATCTACCGCACCCTCTTCTACCTGCCGTACCTGGCCCCGCCGGTGGCCGCCACGCTCGCCTTCGTCTTCCTGCTCAACCCCGGCACCGGGCCGGTCAACGCGTTCCTGGAGACGGTCGGCATCCCCGCCCCCTCCTGGTTCAACGACGCGGACTGGGCCAAGCCGGCCCTCACGGTCCTCGCCGTGTGGGGCGTCGGCGACCTCATGGTCATCTTCATGGCCGCCCTCCTCGACGTGCCGAAGGAGCAGTACGAGGCCGCCGAGCTGGACGGCGCGTCCCCGTGGCAGCGGTTCCGCTACATCACGCTGCCGAACATCTCACCGATCGTGCTCTTCGCGGTCGTCACCGGGATCATCGGCGCGATGCAGTACTACACCCAGCCGATCGTGGCCGCCAAGGTCGCCTCGGGAAAGATGGGCGGATCCGGGGCCGCCTTCCAGCCCGGCTACCCGGACGACTCCACGCTGACCCTCCCGCAGCTGGTCTACAGCCTCGGCTTCAACCAGTTCAACTACGGCGCGGCCTGCGTGGTGGCGCTCGTGCTCTTCGCCTTCTCCATGGCCTTCACCGCGCTGCTGATGCGCCGGCGCGGCGGCCTGATCGGCTCGGGTGACTGAACCATGACGACCGCAACCGCCCCCGTCCGGACCGTGCCGAGCCCCGCCGAGAAGCGGGCCCGCCGCAGGTCGCTGCTGCACTGGATCGCCGTGCACTCGCTCGGCATCGCCGCCGCCCTGTTCTTCGTGCTCCCGTTCGTCTTCGTCCTCCTGACCTCCCTGATGAGCGACGAGCAGGCGCTCACCCGGGACCTGACGCCGAACTCCTGGCACTGGGACAACTACGTCCGGGTCTTCCAGACGGAGGGCTTCCTCACCTGGTGGAAGAACTCCCTGCTGTACGCGGGTCTCGGCACCGTCCTCGTCGTGGTGTCCTCGATCCCCGTGGCGTACGCGCTCGCGAAGTTCCGCTTCCGCGGCCGCCATCTGTCGCTACTGCTCGTCATCTCGATGATGATGCTGCCGCCGCAGGTCGTGATCATCCCGATGTACCTGTTCTGGGCGAAGCAGATGGACCTCTCCGGCACGCTGTGGCCGCTGATCGTCCCGATGGCCTTCGGCGACGCCTTCGCCATCTTCCTGCTGCGCCAGTTCCTGCTGACGATCCCGAACGAGTACGTCGAGGCCGCCCGGATCGACGGGTGCGGCGAGTTCCGCACCCTGATACGGGTCGTGATCCCGATGGCGAAGCCCGGCATCGCCGCCGTGGCCCTGTTCCAGTTCTTCTACTGCTGGAACGACTACTTCGGGCCGCAGATCTACGCCTCCGAGAACGCGGCCGCCTGGACGCTCAGTTACGGCCTGGAGTCCTTCAAGGGCGCACACCACACCGACTGGAATCTGACCATGGCCGCGACCGTCCTGGTCATGGCCCCCGTGATCCTCGTGTTCTTCTTCGCGCAGAAGGCGTTCGTCGAGGGAGTCACACTGACCGGAGTGAAGGGCTGAGTCATCTCATGAAGCTCACTGTCGTGGGGGGCGGTTCCACCTACACCCCCGAACTGATCGACGGATTCGCGCGCCTGCGCGACACCCTGCCCATCACCGAACTCGTCCTCGTCGACCCGGCCGCCGAGCGCCTCGAACTCGTCGGCGGACTGGCCCGGCGGATCTTCGCCAAGCTGGACCACGACGGGAAGATCGTCACCACCGCCGACCTCGACGCCGGGGTCGAGGGCGCCGACGCCGTCCTGCTCCAGCTGCGGGTCGGCGGGCAGGCCGCCCGCGAGCAGGACGAGACCTGGCCGCTGGAGTGCGGCTGCGTCGGCCAGGAGACCACCGGCGCCGGCGGCCTCGCCAAGGCGCTGCGCACGGTCCCGGTCGTCCTGGACATCGCCGAGCGGGTCCGCCGTACCAACCCGGACGCCTGGATCATCGACTTCACCAACCCCGTCGGCATCGTCACGCGCGCGCTGCTCCAGGCCGGGCACAAGGCCGTCGGCCTGTGCAACGTGGCCATCGGCTTCCAGCGGAAGTTCGCGAGGCTCCTCGGCGTGGCCCCGTCCGAGGTCCACCTCGACCACGTCGGGCTCAACCACCTGACCTGGGAGCGGGCCGTACGGATCGGGGGCCCCGAGGGCGAGAACGTGCTGCCCCGGCTGCTCGCCGAGCACGGCGACGCCGTCGCCGACGACCTGCGCCTGCCGCGCCCGGTCCTCGACCGGCTCGGCGTCGTCCCCTCGTACTACCTGCGGTACTTCTACGCGCACGACGAGGTGGTGCGGGAGCTCGGCACGAAGCCCTCGCGGGCGGCCGAGGTCGCGGCGATGGAGCGGGAGCTCCTGGAGATGTACGGGGACCCGTCGCTCGACGAGAAGCCGGCGCTGCTCGCCAAGCGGGGCGGCGCCTTCTACTCGGAGGCGGCCGTGGACCTCGCCGCCTCGCTGCTGGGCAGCGGGGGATCGCCGTACCAGGTGGTGAACACGTACAACAACGGCACGCTGCCGTTCCTGCCGGACGACGCCGTGATCGAGACGCAGGCCGCGGTCGGCGCCCACGGCGCCACACCGCTGCCGGTCGCGCCGGTGGACCCGCTGTACGCCGGTCTGATCGCGAACGTCACGGCCTACGAGGACCTGGCCCTGGAGGCGGCGCTGCGCGGCGGCCGCGACCGGGTGTTCAAGGCGCTGCTCGCGCACCCGCTGGTCGGGCAGTACGCCTACGCCGACGGGCTCACCGACCGGCTGATCGCGCACAACCGGGAGCACCTCGCGTGGGTGTGAACGGGGGCGCGAACGGGGTTCTCCTCGCGGTCGACGCGGGGAACAGCAAGACCGACGTCGCGGTGCTCGCCCAGGACGGCACCGTCCTGGGGTCGGCGCGCGGCGGCGGGTTCCAGCCGCCGGTGGTGGGGGTGGCGACGGCGGTCGACGGGCTCGCGGAGATCGTGGGCCGGGCGTGCGCCGAGGCCGGTGTGCCGGTGGAGTTCGCCCATGTCGCGGCCTGTCTGGCCAATGCCGACCTGCCCGTGGAGGAGGCCGCGCTCCAGGCGGAGCTGCTCGGCCGGGGCTGGAGCCGGTCCGTGCGGGTGCACAACGACACCTTCGCGATCCTGCGGGCCGGGCTCGACGAGCCGCGCGGCGTCGCCGTGGTGTGCGGGGCGGGGATCAACTGCGTCGGGATGACGCCGGACGGGCGGACCGCGCGCTTCCCCGCGATCGGGAAGATCTCCGGGGACTGGGGCGGGGGCGGCGGACTCGCCGACGAGGCCCTGTGGTTCGCCGCGCGGGCCGAGGACGGGCGGGGCCTGCCCACGGCCCTCGCCGACGCGCTGCCCGCGCACTTCGGCCTGGAGTCGATGTACGCGCTGATCGAGGCGCTGCACCTGGGCCGGATCACGGTCGAGCGGCGGCACGAGCTGACGCCGGTGCTGTTCGCCGTCGCGGCCGCGGGCGACCCGATCGCGCTGTCGCTGGTGCACCGGCTCGCCGAGGAGGTCGTCGCCATGGCCGCGGTCGCGCTCCGCCGGCTCGGGCTGCACCACGAGGAGGCCCCGGTGATGCTGGGCGGCAGCGTGCTCGCCGCCCGCCACCCGCGGCTGGAGGAGCGGATCCGCGAACTCCTGGCGGCGCGGGCGCCGAAGGCCGTGATCGGTTTCGTGACCGCGCCGCCGGTGCTCGGGGCGGGGCTGCTCGCCCTGGACGAGGCGTCCGCGGGCCCGGAGGCGAAGGCCCGGCTGCGGGCGCGGTACGAGGTCTGATCGCGGGGTGGGTGCGGGGTGTTCCGTCGGGCGACGGGGCGCCCCGCACGCATGTTCACCTGTTCGAGCGATGGCCGGTACGGAACCGATTCCCGCCTGAAGGCGTATTCAAGGTGAGGGGGTTCGCCTACTGGGGCACGGGAGGCATGCGGCACGATAGGCACAAGATCCAGTCAATCCCGGTGTGCGGACGGCCCCCTGAGGCCATACTGCTGGCCGGGTGCTCCTCCACCGGAACCGGTCCCACCGGCCCCCGGCCGGACGGGCCGACGTCAGCGACCGAGGGGGAGGTCAAGTGACACACCCGCCGAACGCGTCCGCCGCCTCGGCGGCGCCGGGCACGGCACCGGCGTCCGCGCGTCCGCGCACGGTGCCCGGGCAGCCGTCGCCCGCACCCGCCGCCACACCGCCCGCGGGGCGCGGCGCCTGGGCCGTGGGCCGTGAGCGCCTGCGGGAGGCCGCGACCACCGAGCCCGGCCGGCTCCAGATCCTCGGGGCCGTACTGGCGCTGCTCGTCGTCGCGTTCGGGGCGGTCACCGCCCTGGAGGTCACCGACCGGGCCGCCGCCGCCGACGACGTGGTCAGCCGCAGCCAGCCCCTGAGCGCCGACGCGGCCGCCGTCTACCGCTCCCTCGCCGACGCCGACACCACCGCCGCCGCCGGGTTCCTCGCAGGCACCCTGGAGCCCGCGGAGTCCCGCGAGCGGTACACCCGGGACATCACCACCGCCTCCCGGCTCCTCGTCAAGGCCGCGGCGAACACCGACGGTTCGTCCGACTCGGCCCGCGAGATCGCCACCCTCAACGAACAGCTCCCGCGCTACACGGGCCTGATCGAGCGCGCCCGGGCGGCCAACCGGCAGGGCCTGCCCCTCGGCGGCGCCTATCTGCGGTACGCCAACCAGCAGATGTCCACCTCGCTGCTGCCGGCCGCCGAGCGGCTGTACGCGGCCGAGACGGAGCGGCTGCACCGGGACGACGACTCGGCCCGCACCCGGCCCTACCTGTCGCTCGCGCTCGGGCTGCTCTCCCTCGGCGTGCTCCTCTGGGCCCAGCGCCGCACCTACGCCCGGACCAACCGGGTCTTCAACCACGGGCTGCTCGCCGCCACCGCCGCCACGGTGGTCGTCCTGCTCTGGCTCGTCGCCGCGCACACCGTGACGCGGAGCGGTCTCGACAGCGCGCGGGCGCAGGGGCAGGAGTCCCTCCAGGTCCTCAACACGGCCCGGATCAGCTCGCTCACCGCCCGTGCCAACGAGAACCTGACCCTGGTCGCCCGGGGCGCCGTCCTCACCGAGGACGGCAGGAACGACAAGTACGAGGCGGACTACACCGCGAGCATGGGCTCCCTGACGACGGCGCTCGCCAAGGCCCGCGAGCTCGCCGACGACGACGCCGGGCGCGGCCCGGTCGACGAGTCCTCCGAGCACGCCGCCGAATGGCGGGAGCGCCACAAGGACGCCCGCGCCAAGGACGAGGCCGGCGACTACGAGGGCGCCCTCGGCCGGGTCGTCGGCGCCAAGGACTCCACGGGCCGGTCCTTCGACGAGGTCGACGCGGCCCTGGAGAAGGCCCTGGCGCACGAGCAGAACGAGTTCACCCGCTCCGCCGGGGACGCCAGGGACGCGCTGACCGCGCTGCCACTGGGCGCGGCGGCCCTCGGGATCCTGGGTGCGGCGGGCGCCGTGCTCGGCATCAACCGCAGACTGTCGGAGTACCGGTGAGAGGGGGCGGGATGCCGAACGGCACGGACCCGCTGGTGCGGCGGACGGCGAGCGGCACGGACCCGCGTGCACGGCGGACCGCGAGCGGCACGGACCCGCTGGTGCGGCGGACCGCGAGCGGCACGGACCCGCTGGTGCGGCGGGCGGTCGGGCGGCTTCGGGGCTGGGGCGGGGTGGCCGCGATGGCCGTGGCCTGCGGGCTCACCGCCTCGCTCACCCTGCTGCCCCTGGCGCAGGGCGGCAGCGACGCGGCGGCCGCGCCGCGGACGAGCGGCCCCGGCGTGGGGACCGGCGTCCAGGTGAGGGCCGACACCTGCGAGCACCCCGAGGCCTCTCTCACGCCCTCGTCGGCGGACGGCCCGTCGATCCGGGCGATCAAGGAGCGCGGGAAGCTGATCGTCGGCGTCGACCAGTCCAGCTACCGCTGGGGCTACCGGAACCCGGAGAAGGGCGTCCTGGAGGGCTTCGACATCGACCTGGCCCGGGCCGTCGCCAAGGACGTCCTCGGCGACCCCGAGGCGATCATCTTCCGGACGATCCCCACCAACCAGCGGATCGCCGCGCTGGACAGCGGCAAGGTCGACCTCGTCGTGCGCACCATGACGATCAACTGCAAGCGGATCGAGCAGGTCGCCTTCTCCACCGCCTACTTCCGGGCCGGACAGCAGGTCCTGGCGCCCAAGCTCGACCGGAGCATCACCGGCTACGACTCCTCGCTGAGCGGCAAGCGGGTCTGCACCGCCGAGGGCTCCACGGCCTACGACGCCCTGGAGGAGAAGTCCTTCGGCGCGGTCTTCAAGGACGAGGGCGACGGCACCAAGGACGACAAGGACCTGCTGACCGTCCCCAACCAGCTGGACTGCCTGGCGCGGCTCCAGATGGGCGAGGTCGACGCCGTCGTCACCGACAACGCCCTCGCGGCCGGCCAGGCCGCGCAGGACCCGGCGGTCGAGCTCAAGGGCAGGCCGTTCACCGAGGAGTACTACGGGGTGGCGGCCAAGCTCGGCAACGACGACCTGGTCCGCCGGGTCAACCAGGTCCTGGTGGGCTACCGGCAGGGCCCCTGGCAGAAGGCGTACCAGGAGTGGCTGGCGAAGGACCTGCCGGGGATAACGGGGCCGCCCGCCCCGCTGTACAAGTGACCGGCACGCGCTCCAGAGGAACAACCCTGTACACGAAGCGGAAGGACTGACCGATGGGCGTCACGGGACCCCCCGGGCCGGTGATGGACCGGGACGAGGTGGACCGTGCGCTGGCGCGGCTCGGCGCCGAGCACAAGGCGGTCGAGGACTCGCTCCTCGCGCTCCAGGACCACGCGGGCCGCAGGCTGCTCGAAGGGGCGGAGCTGACCGGCACGACGCGGGACCGCTGGGCGGCCGCCGAGCGGACCATCACCCTGCTCTGGACCTGCTTCGACGTGTACACCGGCGCCCTGCGGGACGCCCGTGAGCTGCGCGCGCGGCGCCGCTGGCCCGGCCGGGAGGAGCTCGTCGAGCTGACCGACCGGCTGCGCGGCGACACCGTGCTCGTCCCGGGCGGGGCCGCCGAGGGCGCCCTGCTCACCGAGCGGTTCAGCCTGGAGGGCCTCGTCCGGCGGATGAACGAGCTGTACGCCTCCTCGCTCGACCTGGTCGTCACCGCCGACGCCGTCTGGTCGGCGCTGCCCGCGCGGATAGACCTGCTCGCCGCCGAGCTGGGCCGGACGCGTTCGCTGGCGCACTCGGTCGGCGTGCGGCCCGGGGAGCACCCGGCGGGGGACGAACTGGAGGCGATCACGGCCGAGCTGACCGCGCTGCGCTCCCAGGTGGTGACCGACCCGCTGGCGTTCTGGCGGCCGGCGGCGGGGAGTTCGGCGCCCGGCGGCGGACGGCCCGACACCGAGCGGTACGACCGGGCCGCCCTGGCCCTGGAGGAGGTCCGGCGCGAGATCGAGGCGGTCCTCGCGGTCCGGCAGGACTCCGAGGACCGGCTGCTGCGGCTGCGGGACGTGCTCTCGCGGGCGGACCGGACGCTCGCCGAGGCGCGGTCGGCGCGCGGCGAGGTCCTCGCCAAGATCGCCGCCTCCGAGGTGCCGGCCGTCAGCGGGCCGCCGATCGTGCTGCAGGAGCGGCTCGCGGCCGCCGCCGAGTACCGCAGGCACGCCCAGTGGCATCGGCTCTCCCCGCTCCTGGAGTCCCTGGAGCGGGAGGCGGAGGACGAACTGATGCGGGCTCGCGAGTCGTTGACGGCGGTCACCGCGCCGCTCGCGGTCCGGGCCGAGCTGCGCGGCCGGCTCGACGCGTACAAGGCGAAGGTGGCGCGGCTCGGCGCGGCGGAGGACCCGCTGCTCGTCGAGCGGTACGACGCGGCGCGCCGGATGCTGTGGAGCGCGCCCTGCGATCTGCGGGTCGCGGAGCAGGCGGTGCTGCGCTACCAGCAGGCGGTGGCGGACGTGTTGTCCGGGCCGAGGGACACGCGGGGCGCGGGAGACGCGGGAGGACGACAGTGGTGAGCGGGGAGACGGGTGTGGGGAGCTGTCAGCGTCCTTCGTGCGAGGGTTCGTACGAGGACATGGGAGGCGGCGAGCTGTACTGCGACACCTGCGGGCTCGCGCCGGTCGTCGCGCCCGGAGGCCTGATCGGGTCGACCCCGACCGGGATGGCCGTGCCCGGCAGGGGGGCGGGCGGCGTCGGGGGCCCGGACTCGGGCTCCTCGCGGAGCAGTTCGCGTGCCTCCTCGCGCGCCTCGTCCCGTTCGTCGACCTCCCGGCGTTCGGTCTCGGGACGGCTCTCGCGCTCGCTGTCCGGTGCCTCCACGGGCCGCTCGGTGTCGGTGCGCAGCTCGGGCTCGTCGACCGGGCAGTCCGCCCGGAACCGGCTGGGCGCGGGTCTGGTGACGATCCCCGAGGTGCCGCGGCCGGACCCGCGGGGCGCGGTGATGGAGAACGCCGAGGTTCCCGAGCGGAAGCGTTTCTGCTCGCGTTCGGACTGCGGGGCTCCGGTGGGCCGTTCGCGGGGCGACCGGCCGGGCCGTACGGAGGGCTTCTGCACCAAGTGCGGGCACCCGTACTCCTTCGTGCCGAAGCTCCGCGCCGGGGACATCGTGCACGGGCAGTACGAGGTCGCGGGCTGCCTCGCGCACGGCGGGCTCGGCTGGATCTACCTCGCGGTGGACCGGGCGGTCTCCGACCGGTGGGTGGTCCTCAAGGGCCTGCTCGACACCGGCGACCAGGACGCCATGGCCGCCGCGATCTCCGAGCGCCGCTTCCTCGCCGAGATCGAGCACTCCAACATCGTCCGCATCTACAACTTCGTCGAGCACCTCGACCAGCGCACCGGCTCCCTGGACGGCTACATCGTCATGGAGTACGTCGGCGGCAAGTCGCTCAAGGAGATCGCCAACGACCGGCGCACCCCCGACGGCCGGCGCGACCCGCTGCCGGTGGAGCAGGCCTGCGCGTACGGCATCGAGGCCCTGGAGGCGCTCGGGCACCTGCACAGCAGGAACCTGCTGTACTGCGACTTCAAGGTCGACAACGCCATCCAGTCCGAGGACCAGCTGAAGCTCATCGACATGGGCGCGGTCCGGCGGATGGACGACGACGAGTCCGCGATCTACGGCACGGTCGGCTACCAGGCGCCCGAGGTGGCCGAGGTCGGCCCGTCGGTGGCGAGCGACCTGTACACGGTGGCCCGCACGCTCGCCGTGATGACCTTCGACTTCCAGGGCTACACGAACGTCTTCCTGGACTCGCTGCCCGACCCCGAGCACATCCAGGTCTTCCGGACGTACGAGTCGTTCTACCGCTTCCTCGTCCGCGCGACCGACCCGGACCCGGCCCGCAGGTTCGCCTCCGCGCAGGAGATGGCGGAGCAGCTGACGGGCGTGCTGCGCGAGGTCGTGGCCCTCCAGTCGGGGCGGCCGCGCCCGGCCCTCTCGACGCTGTTCGGCACGGAGGTGCGGGTCACGGACACCGCACTGTTCGCCGAACTGACCGAGGCCGTGTCACTGCTCGGCGCCCGCCGGGGCCGCAGGCGGTCCGGGACGGCTCCGGGCGAGCTGCCGCCCGGTGCGATTCCGGGCCAGGCGCCGCCCGCCGGGGCGACCGCGCTCCCCGGTCCCGGGCTCGGCGCGCTGCTCGCGCCGGTCGACGCGGCCGCCACCGCACTCGCGCTGCCCGTGCCGCGCGTCGACACCGGCGACCCCAACGCCGGTCTCCTCGCCGGTCTCGCGGCCGCCGCCCCCGGCGAGCTCCTCGGGGCGCTCCAGAGCGCGCCCGCACCCTCCGCGGAGCTGCGGCTGCGCACCCTGCGGGCCCAGCTGGAGCTGCGCGACCTGCCCTCCGCCGCGCGGACCCTCGCCGGTCTGGAGGAGCGGGACCCGGACGACTGGCGGGTCGTCTGGTACCGGGGCATCGCCTCCCTGGTGACCGGGGACCACGAGCACGCGGCGCTGGCCTTCGACGCGGTGTACGACGCCTTCCCGGGCGAGCCGGCGCCGAAGCTGGCCCTCGGGATCTGCGCCGAGGTCCTCGGCCAGCTGGACAACGCGGCCGAGTACTACCGCCTGGTGTGGGCGACGGACCCGAGCTTCGTCAGCGCGGCCTTCGGGCTCGCCCGGGTGCGGCTCGCGGCGGGCGACCGTACCGGAGCCGTACAGACGCTGGAGTCCGTACCGGAGGCGTCGATCCACTACACGGCGGCGCGGGTCGCGGCCGTGCGGGCGCGGCTGCGGAGGCGCCCGGCGCACGAGCCGCTCGGCGCCGATCTGACGGCGGCCGCCGCGCAGGTCTCCGCGCTCCAGGGCTTCGGTCTGGACGCGGTGCGCCGGGAGCGGTTGTCGACGGAGGTCCTCGGGACGGCCCTCGACTGGGTACTCTCCGGGAGTCCCGGTGCGGCACCGGGCGGCGGCGCGCTGCTGCTCGGCAGTGAACTGGACGAGCGCGGACTGCGCTTCGGCCTCGAACGCTCGTACCGGGTGCTGGCCCGGCTCGCCCAGCGGGGCGAGGAGAGGATCGAACTGGTGGAGCGGGCCAACCGCTTCCGCCCCCGGACGTGGGTGTGAGGATGTCCCAGAAGCCGAAGCCGTCGCACGGACTCGCCGCCTGCCCGGGCTGCGCTGAGCCGCTGGAGTCGGGTGACCGGTTCTGCGGGGCGTGCGGCTACGACCTGTCGGCCGTACCGGCCGCCGAGGCCGGTTCCGATCGCCCGACCGTGGCGATCGGCACCCCCGTGACCTGGCCGGACGCCCCGCCGCGCGACCCCGGTTCGCTCTCGACGGCGACCCAGCACCCGGGCGACCTCCCGGGCACCGACTCCGGAGGCCACGACCTCCCGACGATGGCGGTCCACACGGACGGCCCGGCTCCGGCGGAGGGCGGGACAGGCGCGGCGGCGGGGACTCCCGGCACCGCGGGCGGGGCGCCAGGCACCACGGCCGGAGCAGCCGGCACCGCGGACGGGGCTCCAGCGCCCGGCGGGAAGCCGGCCCCCGGCACTGGCCCCGCGGCCACGGCTCCCGCGCCCGGGGTTCCCGGCGCCACCCCCGACGGGGACTTCGAGCTCGCCGCGCCCGACCCCCGTACCGCCGTGCGCGCCGATCCCGCCCCGGCCGCCCCGGCTTCCCCGGCCGCCCCCGTCGCCGCGGGCGCCCCCGTCCTCTGCGTGGCCTGCCGGGCCGGGCGGGTGGACTCCGACGGGTACTGCGAGAACTGCGGGCACGCCCAGCCGCGCGAGCGCGACCACATGGAGCGGGAGTTGACCGGCGTCGCCGCCGTCAGCGACCGCGGGCTGCGCCACCACCGCAACGAGGACGCGTTCGCCGTCTCCTCGACCACCCTGCCCGACGGCTCCCCCGCCATCCTCGCGATCGTCTGCGACGGCGTCTCCTCGGCGACCCGTCCCGACGAGGCCTCCGCCGCGGCCGCCGAGGCGGCCGGCGCCTCGCTGCTCGCCGCGCTCCCCCGGGGCACGCACCCGCAGCAGGCGATGCACGAGGCGATCGTGGCCGCCGCCGAGGCCGTCAACTCCCTCGCGGAGGAGCCCGGTCAGGACGGCGCGGAGCACGACCCGCACCGCCACCGCAACGCCCCGGCCTGCACGATCGTCGGCTCCGTCGTCGCCGCCGGTCTGCTCGTCGTGGGCTGGGTCGGCGACAGCCGCGCCTACTGGGTGCCGGACGACCGCAGCACCCCGCCCGCCCGGCTCACCGAGGACGACTCGTGGGCCGCGCAGATGGTCGCGGCGGGCCTGATGAACGAGGCCGAGGCGTACGCGGACGAGCGCGCCCACGCGATCACCGGCTGGCTCGGCGCCGACTCGTACGAACTGGACCCGCACACCGCCGCGTTCAAGCCGGACCGTTCCGGTGTGGTGGTGGTCTGCACGGACGGCCTGTGGAACTACGCGGAGGGCGCCGACGACATGGCCAGGGTCGTCCCGGCCGACGCGGCGGACCGCCCGCTGCACGGCGCGCAGGTCCTCGTCGGCCACGCCTTGGACGGCGGAGGCCACGACAACATCACGGTCGCGCTCGTCCCGTTCACCGTCGCACCGCAAGGGGCAGGATCCGCCTGAGAGCGGTCGCCGATCCCCGTCCCCTTCAAAGTCGTTGCCCTGAGGAGCCCGAAACAGATGGCGAACTTCTCCAAGTCGACCGTGCCGCAGTTCTCGGTGGACGTCTACCAGAACGAGTTCCTGCCCGAGGGCGGCCGGGACGTCAGCGCGATCGTCACGGTCACCTCGACCGGCGGCGGCACCACCGGAGGCTTCGCGAGCGGCGGCCCCGCCGCGGCCGGCGTCGTCATCATGGTCGACTGCTCCGGCTCGATGGACTACCCCGCCACCAAGATGCGCGGCGCGCGCGAGGCGACCGCCGCCGCCGTCGACACCCTGCGCGACGGCACCCGCTTCGCCCTCGTCGCCGGGACGCACGTGGCCAAGGAGGTCTACCCGGGGAACGGCGGCCTCGCCGTCGCCGACGCCCGCACCCGCGCCGAGGCCAAGGAGTCTCTGCGCCGGCTCTCGGCGGGCGGCGGCACGGCGATCGGCACCTGGCTGCGGCTCGCGGACCGGCTGCTCTCCTCCGCCGAACTCACCATCCGGCACGGCATCCTGCTCACCGACGGCCGCAACGAGCACGAGTCGCCGGAGGAGTTGCGCGCCGCGCTCGACGCCTGCGCGGGCCGGTTCACCTGCGACGCGCGCGGGGTCGGCACGGACTGGGAGGTCAAGGAGGTCACCGGGATCGCCTCGGCGCTCCTCGGCACCGCCGACATCGTCGCCGACCCCGCCGGGCTCACGGCCGACTTCACGGCGATGATGGAGCACGCGATGGGCAAGGGCGTCGCGGACGTCGCCCTGCGCCTGTGGACCCCGGTGGGGGTCGAGATCATGTTCGTGAAGCAGGTGGCGCCCGCGGTCGAGGACCTGACCGGGCGGCGCACCGAGGCCGGGCCGCGCGCCGGGGACTACCCGACGGGTTCGTGGGGCGACGAGTCCCGCGACTACCACGTGAGCGTGCGGGTCCCGCAGGCGGCGGTCGGCCAGGAGATGCTCGCCGCCCGGGTCTCCCTGATCGCCCCGGACCCGGCGGGCGGCGACCCGCGCCCGCTGTCTCAAGGGCTGGTACGGGCGGTGTGGACGGACGACCTCGCGATGTCGACGTCGATCAACCCGCAGGTCGCCCACTACACGGGCCAGGCGGAGCTGGCGGACGTCATCCAGCAGGGTCTCGATGCCCGCAAATCGGGCGATCGGGACGGCGCGACGGCCAAACTGGGCCGTGCCGTGCAGCTCGCGGCGGCCTCCGGCAACGCGGATACGGCGAAACTGCTTTCGAAGGTGGTCGACGTCGTCGACGCGGCGACCGGTACTGTGCGTTTGAAGGCGAAGGTCGCGGAAGCGGACGAGATGACACTCGAGACCCGCTCCACCAAGACCGTTCGCGTCAAGAGGTAGCCCGGCCACCGGGCCGGACGACGAGAGGGGGAAGCACCGACATGCCGACCTGCCCGAACGGACACCAGTCGGTCTCCGACGACTGGTGCGAGGTCTGCGGCCATCGCATGGCCGGGGCGGGTGCGCCGACGGGTGCCGTACCGCCGCCTCCCCCGCCGCCGCCCCCCGCGTACGGATACCCCGGCCCCGGCGGCCCCGGCCAGCCCCCGATGGGCCCGCCGCCGGGCGCGCCCGGCGGTCCCGGCGGCCCCCAGGGCGGTCCGGGCGGCTTCGGCCCGGGTGCGCCCGCGGCTCCCGGCGGCTTCGGCCCCGGTGGCGACCCGAACGCGACGGCCCAGGCGGAGCTCTGCCCGCAGTGCCGTACGCCGCGCGAGCACATGGCGCCGTTCTGCGAGGAGTGCCGCTGGAACTTCCTCACGAACACGGCGACCTCGTACACGCCGCTGGCCCCGCACAACGCCCCGCCGCAGCAGCCCGGGCCGCCGCCCGGACTGAACCTGCCGCCGGGCTTCCAGTCCCCGCCGCCCTCGCCTCCGCAGCAGCAGCCCCCGCAGCAGGCGGACCCGTTCGGCTACCAGGGCTCGCGGCCCTCGCAGGTGAACCGGCCGGCCGAGCCGCTGGGCGCCGAGCCCACGCACCACCAGGCCCCGCCGCAGCGCCCGCAGGCGCAGCAGCCGCCGGCGCCGCCCGCGTACCTCCAGGCCCCGGCCCAGGCTCCCGCGCCGCCCGCGCCTCCGCAGCCGCGCGCGGACGACGACTGGGTCCTGTCGCCGCCGTCGCACCACCAGGCACCTCAGGCGCCCCCGCAGCACCAGGCACCGCAGGCACCGCCGCAGCACCCGGGACCGCAGGCACCGGCGCCCCACCAGGCGCCCCCGCCTCCGCCCCCGCAGCAGCACCAGCCGCCGCAGCCGCCTCCGTACCAGGGCCCTCCGTCGCATCAGGGACCCCCGCAGCACCAGGACCCTCCCCCGCACCAGGGGCAGCAGCCTCCGCAGCAGTACCAGCCGCCGCAGCCGCCTCCGCAGCCGCAGCAGCCCCTGAGCTGGACGGCGGTCATCGGTCCGGACCGCGAGTACTTCATGGCGATGATGCAGCGCAGCGGTCCGGAGGCCACGGGCCTGAACCTGCCCGCGTACTCGCCGGACAAGCACCTGCCGCTCCAGGGCAACCAGGTCTCCATCGGCCGCCGCCGGCACTCCACCGGCGAGTCCCCCGACATCGACCTGTCGGTGCCGCCGGAGGACCCGGGCGTCTCGCACCAGCACGCCGTGCTCGTGCAGCAGCCGGACGGCTCCTGGGCGGTGGTGGACCAGAACTCCACCAACGGCACCACGGTCAACGGCGGCGAGGAGCCGATCCAGCCCTACGTCCCCGTCCAGCTCCAGGACGGCGACCGGGTGCACGTCGGCGCCTGGACCACGATCACGATCCGCCTCTCCTGACGGACGGCCTCAGCGCAGGGGCCAGGCGTACGGCCCTCCGGGGTCGTCCAGCCAGGCCCACTGCCGGTCGCCGCTGACCGTCACCCCGAAGCGCTCCCGCTCCGGCCGCCGCTCGCGCAGCCAGAGCGAGAGCGCTTCGCGTCGGTCGAGGGTCCCGCCGACGAGCCCCCACAGGAACAGGAAGCGCTCGTCCCCGGCCGGGCCGTGGCGCGGCGGGGGCCGCCCGGGCCCCTGCGCGGCCGCGCCCCGGAGCGCCACGAAGTACGCGGAGGTCGCGAGGAACCGGCCCTCCGCGTGCCCGGCGTCGTGGACCCGCAGCCGGATCAGGCCGGTGGAGAGCGGGGCGAGGACGAGTGCGCCGGGCCGGCACTGGGCGAGCCAGGGGGACGGGACGGAGGGCACCGCGCAGGTCGCCACGATCCGGTCGTACGGGGCGCGCTCGGGGCAGCCGCGGGCGCCGTCGGCGGCGAGCACCGCGGGCCGGTAGCCGACGGCGGCCAGATGGGTCCGGGCGGACTCGGCGATCTCCTCGTCCAGGTCGACGGTGGTGACGTGCTCCTCGCCGAGCCGGTGGCAGAGCAGGGCCGCGTGGTAGCCGCTGCCGGCGCCGATCTCCAGGACGTCGTCCCCGTCCCGTACGTCCAGGGCGTCGAGCATCAGCGCCATCAGGGAGGGCTGGCTGGCGGAGGAGACCAGGTCCCCGTCCCGTACCCGGGTGGCGATCGCCGTGTCCGCGTACGCCCCGCGCAGCCAGCGGTCCCGCCGCTCCGGCTCGGGGTCGCCGGACCAGAGCCGCTCGTAGCCGCCGGGCGCGGAGACGTAGTAGTACGGGACGAAGAGATGGCGCGGCACCTCGGCGAAGGCCGCGCGCCAGGCGGGATCGGTCAGCAGGCCCTCCGCCTCGATCTCCCGCACGAGCGCGTGCCGCTCCCGCGCGCCCGCCTCGGCGTACTCGTCCCGCAGCGCACCCATGCCCCCACTCTCCCGCCCTCCGGGGCCGCGGGCGAGCGCCCGTTCGAGCGGTCCTAGGCCTCCGGTCCTCCGCCCGGGCATCTGAGACGATGGAACGGTGAACGAGATTCCCGGGGAAACAGTGCAGGAGCAGACCTTCTACGAGCAGGTCGGCGGCGAGGACACGTTCCGCCGCCTGGTCCACCGCTTCTACGAGGGCGTCGCGGCGGACCCGCTGCTGCGCCCGATGTACCCCGAGGAGGACCTCGGTCCGGCCGAGGAGCGCCTCGCCCTCTTCCTCATGCAGTACTGGGGCGGCCCCCGCACCTACAGCGACCACCGCGGCCATCCCCGCCTGCGCATGCGCCACGCCCCGTTCACCGTGGACCAGGCCGCCCACGACGCCTGGCTGCTGCACATGCGCGACGCCCTCGACTCGCTCGGCCTCGCACCGGAGCACGAGAGCGAGCTGTGGCGCTACCTGACGTACGCGGCGGCGTCGATGGTGAACACGGCCGGCTGACCGAGCGGCCGCGCAGCGGCACGGACTGAAACGTTCCGGACACGGAACGCCGAATAACGGTCACGATCCCATCAAGGTCCGTAGGGAAGCGGTTACCAGCGGCGCGTGCCCTCTGAAAGCATCCGAGGAAACTTCAGCGGGTCCAGGGGGATGGGTGACGGGGTTCGTATTTCTGCGCGTCAGGGCGCACCGGCTGCTGCTCGCCGCGGCCCTGCTCGCGGTGCTCCTGACGACCTCCGTGCTCGCGACCCTCGCCGCCTTCTCCGGCGCGATCGGGGACGCGGCGCTCCAGGCCACCCTGCGGGGCCGGTCCGCGGCCTCCACCACGCTGCACGTGGGCGGACAGGTGCCGGCCGGGAAGCGGGCGAGCGCCGACGCCGCCGTCGAGGAAGGCACGCGGAAGACCTTCGCCGGTCTGCCGGTGACCGTACGGCGGCTCGAACACTCGGGTCCTTACGCGCTGCCCCGCACCCTCCAGCCGCCCGCCGCCCGCAAGGGCGACCCCGACCTGACACAGTTCGCCGCGCTCGACCGCTCGCGGCTCACGCTCGTCAAGGGCGCCTGGCCCTCCTCCGCCCGGGCCGGCGGCGTCGTCGAGACGGCGCTGCCCGAGGAGGCCGCCCGACGCCTCAAGGTCGGCCCCGGCACCGTGCTCGACCTCACCGACCGGCTGGAGAACCGGAAGGTGAAGGCCCGGATCACCGGCGTCTACCGGCCCGTCGACACCTCCGACCTCTACTGGCAGCTGGACCGGGCGGGCGGCCGCGGCGTGCGGACCGTCGCCTTCACGACGTACGGCCCGCTCCACGTCGACCCGGCCGTCCTCACCTCCGGTGTCCTCAGCTCCGGCGACACCACCTGGGTCGGGTCCGCCGACTTCACCGGCTTCACCACCGACCGGATGGACGCCCTGCGCGCCACGGCCACCGACGGCCCGAAGAGGCTGGCCGCCTCCACGGACGCCTTCGGCACGACGATCTCCGCGTCGACCGCGCTCCCCACCGTCCTCGACCAGACCCAGCGGGCCCTGCTCGTCTCCCGCTCCACCCTCCTGATCGTCGCCGTCCAGCTGGTGCTGCTCGCCGCGTACGCCCTGCTGCTCGTCGCCCGGCTGCTCAGCACCGAGCGCGCCGGCGAGACGGCCCTGCTGCGGGCCCGCGGCGGTTCCCGCGCCCGGATCACCGGGCTCGCCGCCGCCGAGGCACTGCTGCTCGCCCTGCCCGCCGCGCTCGCCGCCCCGCTCCTCTCCGGGCCGCTGACCAGGCTCTTCGCCGCGCGGTCGGCGCTCTCCGAGCTCGGGGTGCACCTCGACACCTCGCCCTCGCCCCAGGTGTGGCTGGTCGCCGCCGTCGTCGCCCTGTGCTGCGCGGCGGCCGTCGTGGCCCCCGCGCTCGCCGCCGGGGACGGCTCCGTCGTCTCGCTGCGCAAGGCCCGCTCGGCGGCGCTGCCCGCTCCGGTCCGGGCCGGGGCCGACCTCGGCCTCCTCGCCATCGCCGCCGTCGCGTACTGGCAGCTCCAGCGTCCGGCCGCCGCGGGCGGCACCCTCGGCGCGGACGGGACCGACGGCGGCTCCATCGACCCGGTGCTCGTCGCGGCGCCCGCCCTCGCCCTCCTCGCCGGCACCGTCCTGACGCTGCGTCTGCTGCCGCCCGCCGCCAAGCTGGCCGAGCGGCGCGCGGCCGGCGGGCGCGGGCTCTCCGCCGCCCTCGCCGGCTGGCAGTTCAGCCGCCGGCCGCTGCGCGGCGCGGGCCCCGTCCTCCTCCTCGTCCTCGCCGTGGCGATGGGCATGCTCGCCATCGGGCAGAGCGGCTCGTGGCAGCGCTCGCAGAGCGACCAGGCCGACTTCCGCGTCGGTACGGACATCCGCGTCCTCGGCGCGGGCCCCGGCGAGCCGACGCAGACCGAACGCCTCGCCACCGTGCCGGGCGTCAAGGCCGCCGCCCCCGTCCACCGCACCTCCCTGGACGTCTCCGGCAAGAACGCCGCCGTCCTGGCCGTCGACACCCGCAACGCGGGCGGGCTGCTGCTCCGCTCCGACCTCGCCGGCGTCCCGGCCCCGGCCCTGCTCGCCCCGCTGACGCCCAGGTCCGGCGCCCGCCCCGGTCTCCCGCTGCCGGCGGGGACCCGGACGCTCACCGCCGACCTGCGCCTGTCCCGGTCCGCCGACATGGCCGTGACCCGGGTCACGGCCGTCCTGGAAGACCCGACCGGCATCCCGTACCGGCAGGCCCTGGGCCAACTGCCCGCGGACGACCGCACCCACCGGCTGACCATCGACCTCGGCGCGCTCACCGCCGTGCCCGGCTCCGACAGCAGCCGCGGCTCGGGCGGTCTGCTCACCCTCACCGGCCTGGAGCTCAGCGGCACCGTCCCCGACGGCGTCGACGCCACCCAGACCCTCCGCGTGGAGCGGCTCACCACGGTGAAGGCCGACGGCACCGCCACCACCCACGCGCCCGGCCAGGTCCTCGGGGCCTGGGCCTCCGGGTTCGAGCAGTCCGACGGCAACAGCGGCACCTCGCTCGCCCGCGCCGGCTCCGCCGGGCCGGGCGGCCGCCCGGCCCCGTACTCCGTCGCGTACCCGATCGTCGGCGTGAAGCCCACCGTCTTCCAGAGCCCGCCGGAGTTCACCCTGCGGCTGGACGCCCCCGCCCCGAAGGCCCCCAAGAAGCTCACGGCCGTCGCCACCTCGGCGTTCATGACGGCGACCGGCGCCAAGACCGGTGACCTGATCGAGATCGGCATCGCCGGCCGCCAGGTCGACGTCACCGTCGACCGCGTCGTCGAGGAGCTGCCGACCACCGGTCCGGGCGGCCGGACCGCCTCCCTCGCGTCCGGCGTCGCCACCCCCGAGGACGGCGGCGCGATCCTCCTCGACCTGGCCTCGGTCAACCAGTTCCTCTCGGCCGACTCCGGCGGGACCGCGACCCTGCCGCCCACCGAGTGGTGGCTGACCACCGACCCCGGCCGCGCGGACGAGGTCGCCAAGGCCCTGCGCGCCCGCGCCGACGCCGACCCGGCCCAGGTCCTCGTCCGCGACGAGGTCGCCGACGAACTCCTCGGCGACCCGCTCGGCGCCGGCCCCAACGCCGCCCTGATGGCGGTCGCCGCGGCCGCCGCCGCGCTCGCCGCCGTCGGCTTCGCGGTCGGCTCGGCCGGCGCGATGCGGGAACGGTCCGCCGAGTTCGGCGTGCTGCGCGCGCTCGGCGCACCGCGCCGCAAGCTCGCCCGGCTCGTCGCCGCCGAACAGGGCCTCCTCATCGGCATCGGGCTGCTCGTCGGCATCGGGCTCGGCACCGTCCTCGCCAGGGCCGTCGTCCCGCTCGTCGTCCTCACCGGCCAGGCCACCCGGCCCGTCCCGCCGGTCCTCGTCGAACTGCCCCTCGGCCAGGTGGCCCTGCTGCTCGCCGGCGTCGCCGCGCTGCCGCTGGCCATCGTCGCCTCGATCGCCCTGCGCCGCGCCGACCCGGCCGTGACCCTGCGCCACCAGGGGGACAACTGATGCCGCCGACCGCCCCGCACCGCGACAGCCACGACGACGGCACCGACCCGCACGCCGTCCGCAGGAAGGCCCCCGACATGCCCCGGTCCGACAAGCCCGCCCGCGCGGTGGCGCCCTGGGTGCGGACCCGGCTGCGGACCGCACCCTGGGCCGCCGCCTCCCTCGCCCTGCTCGTCCTCGTCACCGGGTACCTCGCGGCCGCGCTGCCGCGGGCCGTCGACCGGTACGAGACGGAGGGCCTGCGCCACGACATCCGGACCGCGGCACCCCGCAGCTCCGTCCTCGAACTGACCTACCCGATCCCCGTGGACGAGCACGGCGCCCGACTGACCACCGACGTCCTCCAGAGACAGCGCGACGACGTGCGCGCCCAGTTCTCCGCGCCGCTCCGGACCGACCCGGACCAGACCGTGTACGGCGTCCGCACGGTCAAGCGGGTCACCGGAACCGACCCGTGGCTGCCCCGGCCCGACGGGCTTCCGCCCGAGTTCGTGCTCGCCTCCCCGTCCGCTCTCACCGAGCACTCCACACTGCGGAAGGGCCGGCCGGCCGCGGGGACGGCCACCGCCCCCGAAGCCGTCGTCACCGCGAAGACCGCCGAGGCCATGCACCTGAAGCCCGGCTCCGTCGTGCACGTGCCGAGCAAGCTCAGCCCGGAGCCGATCGCCGTGACCGTCACCGGGATCATCGAGCCCCGCTCCCCCGAGTCCCCGTACTGGGCGGTCGAACAGCTGCTGCGCACCCCCGCGCTCGCCGCGATGGTCGGCAACGAGGTGAAGTACTACTGGCAGGCGGCCCTGCTGCTCTCCCCCGAGTCCGCGCCCGCCGTCCTCGCCACCACCGGTGACCCGGAGGTCTTCTTCCGGTACATGCCGGAGGCCGGACACCTCTCCGGGCGGGACACCGACATGCTCGCCGCCGCGCTGGACTCGGCGAACGGCGGCCCCGACCTGGTCAAGATGCGCCGGGCCGTGAAGGGCAACGCCACCCTCACCACCCAGCTCGACGCGATCGTCGAGTCGTACCGCTCGATGCGCGAGGCCATCAACCCGGTCGTGGCCGTCGCCGTCTTCGGGATCGGCGCGGTCGCCGCGGTCGTCCTCGCCATGACCGGCGGCCTCTTCGTCGCCCGCCGCGACAGCGAGCTGTCGCTGATCCGCTCCCGCGGCGCCTCCCTCACCGGCATCGGCCTGCGCCTGCTCGGCGAGACCTCGGCCGTCGTCCTGCCGGCCGCCGCACTCGCCCTGGTCCTCGCCGTGACGACCGTCCGGCCGCCCGAAGGCGGCTCCGGCGACATCCCCCTCGCCCCCTCCGTCCTCGCCACCGCCCTCGTCGCCCTGCTCGCGATCCTCGTGCTGCCCGTCCGGGCCGTCGTCGCGCACCGGCGCCCGCGCCTGCACGGCGGCCGCGACGACCTGCTCACCGCGCGCCCCTCCCGGCGCCGCACCGTCCTCGAACTCACCCTGCTCGTCCTCGCCGTGGGCGCGGTCGCCTCACTGCGGCTGCGCGGCACCGGCGACTCCGGCGACCACCTGGTGAGCGCCGCGCCCGTGCTCGTCGGCCTGATCGCCGCCATGGTCCTCGTACGGATCTATCCGCTGCCCCTGCGGTGGCTGGGCCGCCCGGCCCGCCGACTGCGCGGGGCCGTCGGGCCGCTGGCCCTGGCCCGGGCCGGACGCGCCTCGTCCTCGGGCACCCTCCCGCTGCTCGCCCTCGTGCTCGCGCTGAGCACGGCGGCCTTCGGCGGCTCCGTCCTCGCGGGCGTCGCCGACGCCCGCGACCGGGCGGCGCTCCTGGCGACCGGCGCGGACGCCCGGATCGGCAGCCCGATCGAGTGGACCCCGCTGCCCGCCGGGCTCACCGAGTCGGTGCGCGGTCTGAAGGGCGTTCGGGACGTGACCCCGGTGCAGATCGAGTACGGGGTCTCCCTGCCGTCGGCACAGGGGACCGCCGCACTGCCGATGAGCGCGCCGATCGTGGGCGTCGACCCCGCCTCGTACACCCGGCTCGCGGAGCGGACCGGCTTCGGCCCCTTCCCCGCCGGGCTCCTCGCCTCCATCGGCAGGGGCGGCGAGGGCGCCATCGCCGACACCGAGCGCGTACTGCCCGCGATCGCCTCCCCGGCCGTCGCCGACCGGCTCGGCCGCACGCCGCAGGAGATCGTGTCCGCGGCCGGTGTCTTCCGGGTGAAGGTGGTCGCGGTCCGCTCGGCCACCCCGGCCCTGGACGACGCCGACTTCCTCCTCGTCAACAGCGCCGACCTCACCCACCGGGCCGACACCTCGCTGCTCGTCAGCGGGACGGTCGAAGGAGCCACCCTGCGCGCCGCGGTGAAGGCGAAGTCGGACTCCCTCGCCGTGAAGCTGCGAAGCGAGGAGCGCACGCTGTACGTGGACTCGCCGCTCCAGTCCGGCGCCGAGCGGATCTACCTGGGCGCGATCGGCGCGGGCGCCGCCCTCGCCGTGGTGGCCGTGCTGCTCTCGCTGCTGCAGAGCGCGCCCGAGCGGAACACCTTCCTCGCGCGGCTGCGGACCATGGGGCTCACCCGGAAGCAGTCGCGGCGCCTCCTCGGCCTGGAGGCCCTGCCGCAGGCGGTCCTCGCCGCGCTCGGCGGCATGCTGGTCGGCTGGGCGACGGTGCCGCTGCTCGCCCCGGGCATCGACCTCTTCCGGCTGGCGCTCGCGACGGCACCGGGCTTCGCCCCGCTGGACAGCGCCCCGCTGCGGGCGGACCCGTGGTCCCTGGTGCTGCCCGCGCTCGCCGTCGTCGTCCTCACGGGACTCGCAGCGGTCGGACAGGCGTGGTGGGCGGGACGCAGGGGCTCGATCAAGGAACTCAGGGCAGGAGACGCACGATGACGAAGACCGACACGGCCCCGTCCGACACGACCCTGGAGGAGCTGGAGCGGCGGGCCACGGCGCACCGCGACCGGCCCTCCTACGGTCATGACGCGCTCATCGCCTGCGACCGGCTCGTCCGCATCTTCACCACGGACGGCGTGGAGGTGCAGGCGCTCCAGGGGCTCGACCTCCTCGTGAAGGAGGGCGAGCTGATGGCCCTGGTCGGCGCCTCGGGTTCCGGCAAGTCGACGCTGATGAACATCCTGGCGGGCCTGGACGTGCCGACCGCCGGCGCGGCCCGCGTCGCCGGCTGCGACCTCCTCGGCATGGACGGCAAGGCGCGGCTGCGCTACCGCCGCGAGGTCGTCGGCTTCGTCTGGCAGCAGACCGCCCGGAACCTCCTGCCGTACCTGACGGCCGCCCAGAACGTGGCCCTGCCCATGCAGTTGCGGGGCCGCTCCCGGCAGAAGACGGAGCGGGCCGAGGAACTCCTCGCCATGCTGGGCATCCCGGAGATCCGGGACCGGCGGCCGCACCAGCTCTCCGGCGGGCAGCAGCAGCGGGTGGCCATCGCCGTCGCGCTCGCCAACAACCCCTCGGTGCTCCTCGCCGACGAGCCGACGGGCGAGCTGGACTCGGCCACCGGCGAGCAGGTCTTCGCGGCCTTCCGCCGCGCCAACGAGGAGCTGGGCACGACGATCGTGATCGTCACCCACGACCAGGCGGTCGCCTCCGAGGTCCGCCGCACGGTCGCCATCCGCGACGGCCGCACCTCCTCGGAGGTCCTGCGCCGCACAGAGGTCGATGCGCAGGGCCAGGAGTCGCTGGTGGCACGGGAGTACGCGATGCTCGACCGCGCGGGCCGGCTCCAGCTCCCGGCGGAGTACACGCAGGCCCTGGGCATGGAGCACCGGGTGGCGCTGGAGCTGGAGCAGGACCACATCGGGGTCTGGCCGGACGACGCGGAGGGCTGAGCGGCTGGGGCGGTCGGGGCGCCGAGGGACGGAGCGGTCGGGGCGTCAGCCGGCGGTGGGGTCGTCGCTCGTCGGGGCGTCGAGCGCCATGAGCCCGGCGGCCGTGGGCCGGAAGCCGCACCGCTCGTGGAACTCGGTGAGGTGCGGCTCGAAGTCCACGTGCAGCCAGTGCGCGCCGCGCTCCCGGGCGGCCCCGGCGGCGGCCCGTACGAGGGTGACGCCGAGGCCCCGGCGGCGCTCGTCGGGGTGGACGGTGGTGTCGAGGAGGAAGGCGTGCACGCCGCCGTCCCCGACGACGTTCACGTACCCGACGAGCCGTCCGGCGCGGCGGGCGGTGACCCGCAGCAGGCTGCGGGCGAGGACGGGACCGAAGTCGGCGTCCCGGTGCCCGGGCCAGGCGGCGCGGAAGAGGGTGTTGAGCTCGTCCCCCGTGAGGGGCCCGTCGACCTCGACGCCGAGGGTCATCGGGGGGCGACACCCAGCGAGATCGGTACGGTGCGCAGCGCGATCGAGCCGTACGGGGTGCGCAGCCGCAGCCACGGCCCCGAGACGAAGAGCGCCACCGGCGCGTCCCCCGGCGGGAGGAAGCCGAGCGACTGGGCGGCGTGCACGGCGCGCAGCGGCAGCCCGGTGGTGCCGAGGGTCCGGGACCAGATCGCACGGCCGATGGCGTCCCGCTCGGCCCGGGTCCGACGCTCCTCCGGCAGCTCCTCGTCCCGCGTACGGAACTCGCTGACGGCGGCCGCGACGGCGCCCCGCATCCCGGCGACGTCAGGCAGGCCGGGGACCGGCTCCCAGCCGCCGCGCGGCGGGAGCACCCCGGCCCACGGCGGGCCGGTCACGGAGTCCGGGACGACCGCCTTGCCCGCGGACTCCTCGATGCCGTCGAGGAGTTCACCGGCGGAGACGGTGACGTCGAGGTCCACGGCGTCGGCGAGGCGGGCCGTGCGGATCGCGAGCACCTCGAACGACGGCGGCCGCCCGAAGACGGCCAGCGCCCCGCCGCCCGCCTGGAGGCGGACGGCGGCGGCCCGGTCGTAGTGGACGAGCCGGGTGAGGAAGGCGGCGAGGGCCGCCGCCTCCCTGGCGTCGGCGAAGTGCAGCGGAGCGAGCACGGTCATGCGGCGGACGACATCCCGTCGTCGACGTACTCCTGGAGGAACTCGCGCTCCTCGGCGGTGATCCGCCGCGGGCGCTGCGCCTCCAGGTCGAAGGGCACGACGACCGTGGACGCCCGGACGTACACGACGTCGGCGTCCTTGACCTCGTAGGCGATCGTCAGCGACGCCGCGCCTATCTTCGTGACCCACGACTCGATGGTCACCGGCTCGTGCCGGTGGACCAGCGGCCGCTTGTAGTCGATCTCGTGCCGGGCCACGACGGACCCGCCCGAGAACGAGGGGGAACCGTCCCCCGGCGCCAGCCGGAACATGAAGTCGATCCGCGCCTCTTCCAGGTACCGCAGGAAGACGACGTTGTTGACGTGCCCGAAGGCGTCCATGTCCGACCAGCGAAGGGGACAGCTGTAGATGTGCCTGGTCACTGACCTCAGCCTCGGGTCAGCTTCTTGTAAGTGGCGCGGTGCGGACGGGCGGCGTCCGGGCCGAGACGCTCGACCTTGTTCTTCTCGTACGACTCGAAGTTGCCCTCGAACCAGTACCACTTCGAGTCGCCCTCGTACGCGAGGATGTGCGTCGCCACTCGGTCCAGGAACCAGCGGTCGTGGGAGATGACCACGGCCGCGCCCGGGAACTCGAGGAGGGCGTTCTCCAGGGAGCCCAGGGTCTCGACGTCGAGGTCGTTGGTGGGCTCGTCGAGGAGCAGCAGGTTGCCGCCCTGCTTGAGGGTGAGCGCGAGGTTCAGGCGGTTGCGCTCACCGCCGGAGAGCACACCGGCCGGCTTCTGCTGGTCCGGACCCTTGAAGCCGAACGCGGAGACGTACGCCCGCGAGGGCATCTCGACGTGGCCGACGTTGATGTAGTCGAGCTCGTCGGAGACGACGGCCCACAGCGTCTTCTTCGGGTCGATGTTGGCGCGGCTCTGGTCGACGTACGAGATCTTGACGGTCTCGCCGACCTTGACGGAGCCGGAGTCCGGGGTCTCCAGGCCCTGGAGCATCTTGAAGAGTGTGGTCTTGCCGGCGCCGTTCGGGCCGATGACACCGACGATGCCGTTGCGCGGCAGGGTGAAGGACAGGTCGTCGATGAGGACCTTGTCGCCGAAGGCCTTGGAGAGGTTGTTGACCTCGACGACGATGGAGCCCAGACGCGGGCCCGGCGGGATCTGGATCTCCTCGAAGTCCAGCTTCCGCATCTTGTCGGCCTCGGCCGCCATCTCCTCGTAGCGAGCGAGACGGGCCTTGGACTTGGCCTGACGCCCCTTGGCGTTCGACCGCACCCACTCGAGCTCTTCCTTCAGACGCTTCGCACGCTTGGCGTCCTTCTGGCCCTCGACCTTGAGGCGGGTCGCCTTGTTCTCGAGGTAGGTGGAGTAGTTGCCCTCGTACGGGTGGGCGCGACCGCGGTCGAGCTCCAGGATCCACTCGGCGACGTTGTCGAGGAAGTACCGGTCGTGGGTGACGGCGACGACGGTGCCGGGGTACTTGGCGAGGTGCTGCTCCAGCCAGTTCACCGACTCGGCGTCGAGGTGGTTGGTGGGCTCGTCGAGGAGGAGCAGGTCGGGCGCCTCGATGAGGAGCTTGCAGAGCGCGACGCGGCGCTTCTCGCCACCGGAGAGGTTGGTGACCGGCCAGTCGCTGGGCGGGCAGCCCAGGGCGTCCATGGCCTGCTCCAGCTGCGCGTCGAGGTCCCAGGCGTTGGCGTGGTCCAGGTCCTCCTGGAGCTTGCCCATCTCGTCCATCAGCGCGTCCGAGTAGTCGGTCGCCATGAGCTCGGCGACCTCGTTGAAGCGCTGCAGCTTCCCCATGATCTCGGCGGCGCCGTCCTGCACGTTCTCCAGGACCGTCTTCGACTCGTCGAGCGGGGGCTCCTGGAGGAGCATGCCGACGGTGAAGCCGGGCGACAGGAACGCGTCACCGTTGGACGGCTGCTCGAGGCCGGCCATGATCTTCAGAACGGTGGACTTACCGGCACCGTTCGGGCCGACCACACCGATCTTCGCACCCGGCAGGAAGCTCAGCGTCACGTCATCGAGGATGACCTTGTCGCCGTGCGCCTTGCGCGTCTTGCGCATCGTGTAGATGTACTCAGCCAAGAGAAACCGTCCGGCAAGGAGTGAGTGGGCAGATACACCCCATCTTGCCTGACCGCCACCCTCAGGCGGAAACCGGTAAGACGGGAAGCGGCGCCTCGGAGGGGGCCGCGAGGGGCGTTCGTGGGCGGAACGGCGCCGTTGCGGGGCGTGGACGTGCGACGACCCCGGGCGCAGGTACGGTCCGGGGTCGTGCGGGGGTCATGGGGTGGAGCGCGTGTGACGCGGATCACTCCGCGGGGTCAGCGGCTCACTCCATGGGGCCGGGCCGGGGCCCGGATGCTCGGGCCGCGGCGCCGGTGTGCGGGGCGCGCGGCCCGGGTGCGTGGGCTGCGGCCCGGGTGCCGGGCGTGGGCCCGGCACCCGGGCGCGGGCTCACTGGCCGGCGGCCTTCTTCTTGCGGAGGAAGAACACCGCGCCGCCACCGACCACGACGAGCGCGGCGGCGATGCCGGCGATCATCGGGGTGGCGTTGGAGCTGCCGGTCTCGGCGAGGTCGCCGCCACCGGTCGTGGTGGTACCGGTGGTGCCGGTCGTGCCACCCGTGGTGTCACCGGTGGTACCACCGGTGGTCGACGGGGTGGAAGGCGTGGCCGAGGGGGTGGTGGAGGGGGTCTCCGACGGCTTCGGACCGGGGGTGGCCGTCTTGCAGTCCAGGACGCCCTCGAAGGTCTCCTCGAAGCCGTTCGGGCCGGTGATCGTGAACTTGTACGCCTCGTCCTCGGCGACCGGGACCGTGATGGTCTTGGTCCCACCGGCGGGGATCGTGTACGAGGTGCCCTTCAGGTCGAAGGTCCAGTCCTCGTCACCGGCGTTGGAGGCGATGACCTCCAGGCCGCCCTTGGCGCAGTCCTTGGCGACCGTGACGGCCGGGACGGCACCCTTCTTCGCCCAGGAGGCGGAGGCCTTGGCCGTGACGGTGGAGTCGCTGGAGCCGGCCAGGATCAGGGTCTGCGACGGGCCGTCGATGGAGACGAAGGCACGGCCCAGGGAGACCTTGGTGGTGGCCTCGGCGGTCAGCTCGGCGGTGCCGTCGGCGGTGCCGGCCGGGACGTCGAAGTAGACCTCGTCGCCGTTCTTGGCGTCGGTGACCGCCTTGCCGTCCTTGTCGACGACCTTGACACCGGCGGGGGCGCCGGAGGCGACCGTGACCTTGGCCTTGTCGGCGTTGGTGGTGACGGTGATCGGGCCGAGCTTGTCGCCCGCCTTGCCCGCCACGGTGGCCGGGGAGAGAGCCAGGGAGGCCTTGGGCTCCTCGAGCTTCACGGCCTCCTTGAGGAGGTACTCGGTCAGCTTCGCGGCGTCGGCGCTCTTCGGCGTCGCCTTCACGTTGTCCGAGAAGGTCCAGATCGCGGCCTGGGTGCCGGCGGCGGCCTCGTTCTTGGAGAGGTCGACGTCGAGCTTCTTGCCCAGCGCCTCGGCCGAGAACTTCGGGTAGGCGTTCTCCAGGATCCAGAGGATCTTGCCCGCGTTGTCGTTGTTGTGCAGGGAGGACTCGGACCAGCCGACCTCCTTGTACGTGTAGTCGCGCTTCGCCCCGGTGCGGAGGTCGATGCAGTAGGTCTGGAGGGTGCCCCCGCCGTCGACCTGCATCGTGAACAGGCCGCCGCCGACCGGCCACTTCTTCTCCTGCGGCGTGCCGGCGTTCTCGACGATCTCGACGGAGTCGCCCTCGGTCACGCGACCGAGCTTCGCCGTGACACCGCCGGTGCCCGCGCCACCGTCATCGGCCAGCGCCGGACCCGCGGTGGCTATCGCACCTGCGGCGACCAGGCCGGAGACCAGGATCGTGGCGGCCGCACGGGCAACGCCACGCCCACGAACAGAAAACATTGGATTCCCCTCCGGGCGCGCCGCTCCGCGAAAATGGTCGATTCGCGTGGGGGGAGCGCACGCCAGCAGAACTCACAGACTCGATGGGCTCACGTGCCACATGAGTATCCGGGAATCCTAGGTACGCGAAACCCCCCGGTGCCCGGCCTTCCGGTCAGATAACCATTCCGACTCGGAATCGTTATCGCGCAGGCCAGTTGGTCGACAAATCCCCACAACACAAGGTCAGGACGCGGTTACCAGTTGAGGTGTCACGGCCTCCCCCTCCTCCGCCGCGACCGCCCACGGGTCCTGCTCCGGCTGCCTTCCGGGATCCGGCCGCGGTGGGGACTCCACCCGCGCCGCGCGCCGGAAGGCCGCCGTCCCCCGGCTCAGATCGTGCCCCACGGCCAGCGCGGCCACGTCCACGAAGGTCCTGCGCTGCCCGTCGCGCTCCTCCTCACGGACCCTCAGCCGTCCCTGCACCACGAGTGGTTCGCCGACGGACACCGAGGCCGCGAGATTGGCCCCGAGCGAGCGCCAGGCCGACACCGTGTAGAAGCTGGTGTTCCCGTCGGACCAGAGCCCGCTCTCCCGGTCCCAGCGTCGCGCGGTCACCGCGAACCGGAAGCGGGCCACCCCGCCGGCCGCGGTGTCCCGGTACTCCACCGCCGTCGCCACGTTGCCGACGAGCGTCACGGTCGTGTCGTTCATGATTCCGCCCCCTGTGCCCCGGTCGCCCCGCTCTGAGGCCACCCCGTGGGAACCATCCTGGGACGGTCGGGCGGACCCCGCTCGGGGCTGTGGACAGCTCCGTACCGGTGGACAACTCCCTCACCCGCGAGGGTGAAACCAGCCCATGCCCCACCCCCGGCCGGCCCATGCCCCACCCCCGGCCGGCCCATGCCCCCACCCCCGGCCGGCCCATGCCCCCACCCCCGACCGGCCAATACCCCCACCCCCGGCCGGCCCATGCCCCACCCCCCGGCCGGTCCGGAACCCGCCGCCCCCTACCTCCCCCCGCACCCCCGCCCTCGTCGCGCCCAGCCGCGTCGTGCCGGAGCGGCCGCCGCCCACGACCCGGGCCGCCGACGGCCGCGCGCCCACCACCGTCGCGTACTGCTCGCGCACCTCCCGGTAGCGCATCAGTTCCGCCGCCACCGGGTCGAGGACCCGGGCCCTGCCACAGGCGGCGGTCGCCTCCCGCAGGCGGCGTTCGGCCTCCTGCCCGTACCGGCGGGCCGGTCCCTTCACGGCGCCCTCGCAGGCCCATTCGACGAGCGGGCCGCCGATGATGCCGCCGAGCATCACCAGGACCGGCGGCAGCAGGCCGGGCTGCACGACGCCGACGATCTGCGCCACCAGCCAGAGCGCGCCGAAGATCTGCAGGAGCGTCATCACCGCCTGGGCCAGGACGGCGGCGGGCCACCAGGCGGGCCGGGGCGGCCGGGCGGCCGGGTCGCCCAGGGAGACCGTCAGCTCGTCCAGGGCCTCCGGCAGGCCCTCCGCCCCGCGCGCCGCGGCCTCGCGCACCGCCTGCGCCCAGGGCGCCGGGAGCCCGCGCGAGGCCTCGTCGGCGACGATCCGCACCGCCTGCTCGACGCGCTGGCGTGCCGTCAGCTCGTCCTCGACGGGGGGTTCGAGGCGCGGGTCGGTGGCGCCGTGCGCGCGCGTCCGCTCGTACCAGCGGTAGAGCCGCAGCCAGGGCGTGCCGCAGGCGCGGATGGCGCCCCGGCGCCAGACCCGCTCGGCGGCCTCGCCCGCGGCCTGGGCGCCGACGGCGACGGCGAGGCGGTCCGTGAAGGCGTCCCGGGCGCGCTCGTCGAGGCCGGCCCGGCCGTCGGCGACGTACGCCTGGCGCAGCCGGCCCGCGGCGGCGTCGACGTCGGCGGCGAGGCGGCGTTCGGGGGCGGTGCGTTCCTGGACGAACCGGGCGAGGAGTTCGCGCAGTTCGGGGATGCCCTCGCCGGTCAGGGCGGAGACGGCGAGCACGGTCGCGCCGGGCTCGCCGTGCTCGCCGAGCGCGACGCCGTCCTCGTCGAGGAGGCGGCGCAGGTCGTCGAGGACGAGGTCGGCGGCCTCGGTGCCGAGCCGGTCGATCTGATTGAGGACGACGAAGGTGACCTCGGCGTGCCCGGCGAGGGGCCGCAGGTAGCGCTCGTGGAGGGCGGCGTCCGCGTACTTCTCGGGGTCGACGACCCAGATCACGGCGTCGACGAGGCCGAGGACCCGGTCGACCTGGTCGCGGTGGGCGGTGACCGCCGAGTCGTGGTCGGGCAGGTCGACGAGGACGAGCCCCTGGAGCTCGGTGTCGGCGGCGCCGCCCGCGAGGGGGCGCCGGCGCAGCCTGCTGGGGACCGCGAGCCGGTCGAGCAGCCCGGCGGCGCCCTCGGACCAGCTGAGCGCGATGGGCGCGGAGGTGGTGGGGCGGCGCAGTCCGGTCTCGGAGACGGGCACCCCGGCCAGGGCGTTGAAGAGGGTGGACTTGCCGCTTCCGGTGGCTCCGGCGAGGGCGATCACGGTGTGCCGGGAGGAGAGCCGCTGGCGGGCGGCGGCCTCGTCGAGGACGCGTCCGGCCTCGGCGAGGGCCTCGCCCTCGACGCGGGTACGGGAGAGCCCGACCAGCTCGTGGAGGGCGTCGAGGCGGCTGCGGAGGGCTCCGCCGTAGCTGCCGCCGAAGGACGGCAGGACGTCCTCGTCCGGTGTCCCCGGCTCCGTCTCCGCCGTCTCGTGCGCGCCGGGGGCGGCCCGTTCGCCCGCCCGCCGGGCGATCAGGCCGTCGTCCCAGCGCGCGCGGGCGCGCTCCCGGTCGTCGTCCGTCACGTCACTTCTCCTTCTGCAGTACGGAGAGCGCGGCGATCAGCTCCGCCTGCGGCTCGGGGGTCACGTCGAGCGCGTCGAGGGGGGCGAGGCGCCGGTCGCGCTCGGCGTGCAGGACCCGGTCGACGTACGAGAGGACGAGTTCGCCGCCCTTGTCGCGCAGCCGCAGGGCGGCCTGGGCGCCGAGGAGTTCGGCGAGGCGTTCGCCGGCGGCGCGGGCGCGGCGGCCGCCGAGGAGGGAGGCGGCGAGGAGCGCGGCGACGGTGTCGGGTTCGGGGGCGGCGCTACGGGCCGCGCGGGAGCCCGAGGGGCGCTCGACGACGCGCACCTCCTCCTCGGCCAGCTCTTCGAGCACGCGGCGCCAGCGGCGCACCTCCACGCCGATCCGCTCCACCGCCTCCCGGTCGCCGCCGGTCCGGGGCGGGCCGAGGGCCTCGGAGGCGGGTTCGCGGCGCCAGGTGTCCCGGACGCGTTCCTCGGCGGCGGAGACCGCGCAGTGGAGGAGGGCGGCGAGGGACTCGGCGAGGGCGTCGAGGAGCTCGTCGGCGGTGCTGTCGCGGGGGTAGCCGCGCCAGCGGGTGCGGGCGTCGCCGGCGAGGACGGCGCCGCGGCCGAGTTCCTTGCGGACCCGCCTGCCCTGTTCCCCGTAGGCGTCCCGGACGGCGCCGCCGAGGCGGACGGAGGTGGCGTACTGGGCGGCGACGGCGGCGGCGAGTTCGGGCAGCCGGGCGTCGAGCGAGTCGATGACCCCGGAGGCGGTCCGGTCGGCGGCCTGCTGGCGGGCGGCCGGGTCCTGGGCGCGGTGGGCGAGCCAGCCGCGCAGGGCGGCGACGGCACTGTCGGGCAGGAGCCCGCTGCCGCCGCCGGCGGACTCGGGCAGCTCGGGGATGGTGAAGCGGGGGACGTCGCAGAGGCCGGCCTTGTCGAGCAGGGCCTCGTACTGGCGGGAGACCTCGCCGATGACCTGGTGCGGGACGCGGTCGAGGACGGTGACGAGGGTGGCGTCGTACTCCTTGGCGGTACGGAGCAGGTGCCAGGGCACGGCGTCGGCGTACCGGGAGGCCGTGGTGACCATCACCCAGATGTCGGCGGCGCAGATCAACTCGGCGGCGAGGAGCCGGTTCTCGACGACGAGGGAGTCGATGTCGGGCGCGTCGAGCAGGGCGAGCCCGCGGGGCAGCGAGGCGGCCGTCTCGACGCGCAGCGCGTTCTCCTCGGGGGCGGGCTCGTCGACGGGGTGGTCCTCGTCGGCCTGCGGCAGCCAGACGCGGGTGAGCTGCGGGAGGACCCGCATCCCGGCGAACCAGTGGTGGTCCTCGGGGTGGCAGACGAGCACGGGCGTCCGGGTCGTGGGTCTGAGCACCCCGGACTCGCTGACGCGGCGCCCGACAAGGGAGTTGACGAGGGTGGACTTCCCGGCTCCGGTGGATCCGCCGACGACGGCGAGGAGCGGGGCGTCGGGATCCTTCAGACGCGGGACCAGGTAGTCGTCGAGCTGCGCGAGCAGCTCGGCCCGGGTCTGGCGGGCGCGGGGAGTGTCGGGGAGGGGCAGTGGGAGACGCACGGCGGCGACTCGGTCGCGCAGGGCGGAGAGTGCGTCGATCAGCTGAGGCCGTTCGTCCAAGGTCACCACATGCGAAGAATGCCCAATTTATGAGTGTTTTTGAAGCCTATTGCGACCCTGCGCGCCGAAGAGAAGGGTGGCGACCGGAAGGCCGGGCATAACGAGTGCACAACACCCGCCCCCAGCGCTGCGAAAAGCGCTGCGCGAATCGCACCTGCCTGCGATTATCGGTTCGCTTCACCGAACCTACACATCGTGCCACGCAGGTGAAGCAACCGGGCCAAGGCGATCGGAGCCCTATCCTTGTCCCGGCAGGCACACCCCACCCACCAGGGGCTCCTGGCCACACGGCCACCACCCGGCCCCCGTAGCTCAGTGGATAGAGCAGGTGCCTTCTAAGCACTTGGCCGCAGGTTCGAGTCCTGCCGGGGGCGCACGGCGAGACCCCTCCTTCGGGAGGGGTCTTTTTGCTGGTCAGAGCACGTTCCGGGCGGACGGTGCCGGGGCCGGACGCACCCCACGGCAGGGTGAGGCGCGTCCGGCGATGTCCGGCTGAAACCGGGTTTCTGCGGGTGGCCACGGAGAATACGCGGAGAAATTTTCAGCCGGTCGCCGCGGCCGGGTCCGGCAGCTCCCCCGCCTGCTCGATGCGGCGCTTGAGGTCGTGCAGCTGCCCGTCGACGCATCGGGCGTAGGTGGAGAGGAGGACGGGGACGCTGTTGCCCGCCCACTCGGCCACGGTCGCGGGCGGTACGCCGGCGTTGAGCCAGTTCGTCAGGCAGGTGTGCCGGAGGTCGTACACACGGCGGCCGAGCGGGGTTCCGAATTCGTACGAGGTGAGCACCTCTTTCCGGGCCCGCCGCCACGCTCGGCGGATCACGGATCCGGCAAGGCCTCCCCCTTTCTCCCCTGCATCAGCAGATCGCCGGGCTTCAGCCCCTCCTCCTCGATGTGGGCCCGGAGGATCCGCGTCAGGGCCGGTCGGCACGGCACCGTGCGGGTGTCGTCGGCGGCCCGCCCTTTCAGGCCCCTCTGCTCGCGCACCTCCCCCGTGTCCGTCCACTGCTTCCCGACCTCGGGGTGAGCGGTGTGGAGCAGCAGCTCACCCCACTGGTCATCGGCGTCCACGTCGGGCAGCCGTACGTCCCCCACGTCGATGGCCACGACCTCCTCGGGCCGGGCGCCGGCGTAGTACATCGTGGCGAAGAAGGTGTGGAGCCGCTGGCCACCCCGCGGTCGCCCATAGATCCAGCCGAGCAGTTTGCCCGCCTGCTCGCCGTTGAGCAGAGCCCGCTTGTCGACGGCGGAGGACGTCTTGGACACCGTGGTGCTCGCGCCCTTGCCCTTCGGGAGGGGGTTCTCCTTGAGCACCTTCTTCTTGAGGGCGTACTCGAAGAGGACATTGAGGACGCGCTTGGTCCGTCGGGCCGAGCTGGGCGCGACAGGCGAGCCGTCCAGCTTCGTCATGCCCGCGCGCAGTGCCCTCTCCACCGTGCTCTCGTCTTCCCAAGCGGCCATGGACAGCGAGTTGCGCTGCACCCACCGGAGGATCACTGCGACCTCGGGCGGGGCCTGGTCCCGCCGGAGGGTGTTGAACGCGTACTCGCGGAGCGCCCGGCGCACGTCCACGCCCTTGAACGTGGTCGGCTGGGAGCGAAGCAGCGCGACTGTGATGGGCGTGAGCGCCTTCGCCACATTCTTCCGGTTGTTCGCCGAGGTCCGCTCCCAGAGCTGGTCGACGTACTGGATCGCGAAGTCGTACCACTTCACGCTGGCCGCCCGGGACAGGTGCGAGACCGGCAGCCCGGAGGAGAGGCTGAACGCCTCCCCCTTCCGGGCCGCGGACACCAGCCCCGCCCGAAAGGAGTCCGCAAGAGCGACGGTGCCGAACGGCTTGCGCCACTCCTTGCCCTCCAGCTCCCAGCGGACCGTGTACGTGGTCTTCTTCCGCCCCTCGTACACGGAGGTCTTCCAGAACTTCACGTCGTACGTCGTGTCCATCAAGCAGCGTCCTCGCAGTCGTTCAGCCAGATCTCAAGGTCGACCCGGCGCACACGGAGGCCGCCGTTCGGGAGCTTGATGCAGCGGGGGGCCCGCTGCTTCTGGCGCCAGTCGTAGAAGGTGGAGCGGGAGATGCCGAGCTCGTCGCACAGCTCGGGAACGGTGAGCATCACGCGGGACTTGAGCGTGCTGGCCATGACCGGACTCCTCATCGCGGTGAAGCGGGGCCACCGGCCCCTTCCTGTCAGGTCCGCTACCTCCGCTACATCCGCTACCGCCCTGGTCAGGGGCATGATCGGGGGTAGCGGACGGGGTAGCGGTAGCGGATGAATCCACTACCGGCCCCGGCTCGGGCGGCCGGGGCGGGTAGCGGGGTAGCGGATCAGGTAGCGGACGAGAAGAGCTCTTCCGCTACCGTTTCCGGCTCGCTGACCTGCGGGGTAGCGGCGGTAGCGGAAGTAGCGGCCCTCAGGAGGACAGGGGGGCAGTAGCGCTCCCAGGCGTCGTACAGATCGGCCGCGTAGTAGCCCTTGAGGACGGCGCCGGCGGTCTTGATGTTGCGGGCCTTGATCGGGGTGTTGTCGGTCGTCATGTACTCGCCGAGCATCTTGGCCAGGCCCCGGGAGTCAAGCGGGCGCCCGGCCATGTCGGACCAGGGCGCCTCCTCCAGCGCACAGAGCCGGTCGAGGATCGCCACGGTCGGCAGGCGGTCGATGCCGGCCATGACGTGGTCGCGCAGGTCGGTCAGCAGCCGGATGCCGACGGATCCCTTGTCGTCGGCGCGGGCGGCGTTGACCAGTTCCACGCACGCGGCTCGGGCTCGCTCGGGCCACTCGCCTCCGGCGGCGTCCGCGACGGCGAGGAGGGGCTCCCAGACGTCGGCGGCCCGGTCGGTGACACCCTCGGGCATCTCGGGCCAGCGTCCGGCGATGTCCTTGTGGACCTGCTCGGCCCACTGGGCGAGCCGGTCGCGGAGCTTGTTGCCCTCGGCCTCGTGGAGACGGGCGCGGAAGGGCTCGACCTTCTCGTTCCGGGCGCGGCGGCGCATGCGGATGATGACGGAGCGGGTGGTGATGGTGTCGGGGAGTCCGCCGAGCCCGGCGACGGCGACGGCGCTGTAGGAGGGAAACTCGACGACGGTTTGGTTGCCGCCGTCTCCGACGCACCGGTAGGTGACGCCGGAGCGTCGGTGGCCGGCGTTGAGGAAGCCGCGGAGTTCCTCGTTGTCTCCGGCCTTCGGCCCGAAGACGGTGTCGATCTCGTCGTAGAGGATCGTCGGCCGTCCGGCGGAGTCGGAGACGGACCGGAACAGGGCCGCGGCCCGCGCGTTCACCGCGAGCATCGGCCGGGGCACGAGGGTCTCCACGACCTCCAGGGCGCGGGACTTGCCGGAGCCGGGCTCCGGGGAGAGGAAGGCCAGACGCGGGGTGGAGTCGAAGGCGTCGAGGAGGTGGGCGTGGGCGTCCCAGAGCGCGACGGCGACGTAGGCGCCCTCCCGGGGGAAGACGTTGAACCGGCGGTGGAAGGCTTCCACCTCGTCGAGCAGGGCGGCGGCGTCGATGGGCTCGGGCATGCGGGATTCCTTCCGTGCGGGGGCGGACGGGTGGTCGGTGTGGTCGGCCGGGTGCGGGTCAGAACCAGAAGGGGCGCCTTCGGCGACGCCTCCCGGGGCGCCCACGGCGTCCGGAGGCGAGGCCGGTGCGGCGGCTGCGGGCCGGTACTCGGTGAGGGCGGGGCTTTTCAAGGGAGCGGATTCGGGGTGGCTCATGCGGCGGCCGGCCGGGGGCGTGCGGTGCGGATGGACCAGTCCAGGGCGCTGCGGATCGTGGAGCGGCACTCGGCCGCGGTGAGTCCGGACGTCTCCCCCGCCGCTTGAAAAGCCTCCTCGGCCACGTGCCGGGGGATGTCGCCCCACGCAACGAACCGCCCCACCGCGCGTGTGGACGCGAGCAACTGCGCGTTTCTGCCGCCCTCCTGGGCCGACCGGACGGCGGCCGTCTCGCGCTCCAGGGCCACCTCGGCCGCTCGGGTCCCACCGCCAGCCAGAACCGGGGCGGGGGTGAGGGCGGTCTCGCGCAAGGCGGTGAGTGCCGTGTGGAGCCAGCCCGGCAGCGGGATGGGCGGGCGGTCGTCGAGGGTCTCGTATGCGCCGTCGGGGGTGTGGCTGCCGGGGGCGACGACGTACCCGCCCCAGCCCCGGGTGTCGATGTGTTTGCCGAGCCGTCCGGCGGTGTTGCCGAGCCGGGCGCCGTGGGGCTGGGTGAAGTACAGGTGCATCCCGTGTCGCGCGGTCCGCACCCGGTGAGTGAGGGGGACGGCCTGTCCGGCGCGCTCGCAGAGCGCCTCAAAGGTCGTGACGCCGTCAGGCGTTCCCTTCTCGTCCGTCTCCTTGAGCGTGTCCAGGTCGACCACGAGCAGCCCGCTCCGGCCGGTGGCGATCCCGATGTTGTACGCCGCGTGGGTCCAGGCCGCGGCGAGGAGGTCGGGGTCGGTGGTGGCCCGCTGCTCGGGCGTCCTGTGCCCGTCCGCGCACCGGCCGATGCGGGGGCAGCGGGACTCGGCGTGGCCGGCGGGCCGCTTGTCGCGGGGGCGGAGGGGGAAGACGTGCCAGCCGCGCCCGGCGGCGGCGACGGCGTGGGCGAGGAGGTTCAGGCCCGGCAGGTCGACGGGCAGCGGGGTGCTGTCCTCTCGCCGGGCGGGGGTCGGTTGGGTCATGCTGGGTATCTCCAGTCCGTTATCGGCGTGCTGGATGTGAGGGCGGCCCCGGACTTTTTGCGGAGACGGGGGCCGCCCTTCGTGCTGTCACGCGGCGAACAGTTCGCGTTGCTCCTGCCTGGAACCCTCGATTTCTCGGGGGCCGGAGGGCAGGGAGTTGGTGGTGATGACCTGGCCGAGGATCGGCACGCGGTCGGTGGTGATGGAGCCGTCGTTGTGGAACCGCCAGGTGCCGACGTCGTGCTGCTCGGGCTTGTCCTTGGTGGGGACGGTGTAGCGGCGGGGCTCTTGCGGGCAGGCGGCGTTCCAGGTCTCGGCGCACACCTTGTGGACGGGCTCTGCGTTGTGGGACCGCATGGGGGTGGGCCTACCGCACAGGCAGCACGGCAGGTCCCGGGTGTGGTCGAAGTGGCTGCTGTCCCGCCAATCCAGGCAGGGGACCCGCTCCACGGCCCGGCCCTACCGCTGGTCGGGCAGGCCGAGGAGGGCGAGCGCGGTGGCGATGTGCTGCCCGGCGGCGTGGGCGATGTGGGCGGCGGCGTCGTCGAGGGCCTCGCGCACCGCCGCGTGGTCGGGGGTCTGCTCGTCGAGGTTGCCGCTCAGCTCGCGCAGGGCCTGGGCGAGGAGCGTGAGCAGTCCCGCGCCGCCGCTGTCGGGGTCGTGGAACGAGGTGAGGGCGGGGTGGAGGTTGGGCGGGGTGATGACGTACCGGGCCTCGCGGGCCAGGTCGTGCAGCTCGCGCCGCAGGTTCTCGTCGATGTAGGGCCAGAAGGTGAGGGACGTGAACCTGCTGCGGATGGTCTCGGACATGGCGGCCCTCTCCGATTCCTAGGCGGGGGTGCGGGCGGGAAGGATCAGCTGGTGGATGTGGCGGTGCTGGGTGTGGACGTAGTCGTCGAGAACCGACAGGTCCGCGGCGAGGAGTTCCGCGACGGCGACGGAGCGGTGCCGGCCGCCGTAGCAGTGGACGTGGACGTCGATGTGCTGGGCGCCGGTGGCGATGCGCTGCTCGACGGCGCGGCGGGCGGTGGTGATCAGGTCGTGGGCGCCGGGGGTGGCCAGGACGTAGGCGGCGACGTCGGGGTGGCGTCCGGTGAGCTGGGTGAGTGTGGCCCGGACCTGCGGGTCGTCGGGCGGGTTGTGGAGGCTGGTGGTGTCGACGACGACCGGGTCGTCAGCGGTGGGGGCGTCGTGGTGTCCGGTGCCGTAGGAGGTGATCCGGATGGTGGCCATGTCGTGGCTCCCTAGTGGTGGTTGATGGTGCCGTTGGCACGGCCGAACAGGCCAGTCGCGGAGATGTTCTGCGTGATGTGCGTCGTCGACCCGCCGCCGTTGCTGCCGGTGGCCGCGCGGCGGGCGGTGCGGATGAGGACGGGGACGGCGATGACGGCGGCGACGACGAGTGCGGCGGCGGACCAGAGGGCGTGGCTCATGGCGATGAGTCCCGGGGCGGCGTAGGAGAGTCCGATGCCGGCGGCGGCCGTCCCGCCTCCGACGGTGGGGGCGAGCAGGGCCGTGGTCTTGGCCCACGCCGGGACCGACCCGACCGGGCGGGCCGCGGCGGGCGCCGTGGGGGCGAGGGTGTAGCCGGTGACGATGCGGCCGTCGGGGAGCTGCACGCTCTGGACGGCCGACAGGCCGGTCGGCGCGGTGGTGGAGAGCGGGGCGCTCGCGGCCGGGTGGAGGGGGACGGGGTAGTGGACGGCGGGGGGTCCGGGGTGCTGCTCGGGGTAGGGCATGGCGAGTCCTCGGGGGTATGGCGCGGGCCCGTGACCGAGGGGTGTCACGAGCCCGCGTGCCGGGTGTCAGGGACAGGTGTCAGGGGGTGTCAGAGCGTGGTGTCAGGGCGCGTGACACCCGCTCCCGCCTAGGGGTTTGGCTGTCACCGGCCCGTGACGGTGTCAGGCGCCTTGTGGGGTGTCAGGCGGCGGCGAGGACGGGCACGATCCGCCACCGGCCAGCCTGGTTCGTGGGCTCCAGGCGGCCGTCGAGGGAGGCGTCCTTCAGGCGGGCGGAGACCCAGGGGCGGCTGTAGCCGTGGGTCTCGCACCAGTCGGTGAAGTCCTTCGGGCCGACGACCATCCGGCCCTCTTCCTCGAACTCCTCCAGCGCCTGTTCCAGCAGGAGGCGGACCTCCTCGGGGGTGGGCTTGCGGCCCTGCTCCCTGCCGAAGAGGGGTTCGTCGTCGCCGTCCTCGGGGTCGGGGAGGTCGACGTCGGGGTCGATGCCGTCGTCCTCGGGGTCGAGCAGCATGCCCGTGTTCATCTCCTCGGCCTCCTCGACGCCCACCACCCGGAGCTGCGGGGCGGGGTCGGTGGTGTGGCGGGTGCGGTGGGTGTAGGCGTTGCCGACGGTCGCCTCGAAGGCCCGGACCGTGACCGGGTCCATCGGGGCACCGTTCGCCGCGGCCCAGTCCGCGAGCTGCTCCATGACGTCCATGGAGCGGGTGGTGAAGCGCCGCGTGCGGCCCGGGGCGGGGTAGCGGTCCTCGGGGACTCCGGCCGAGACGAGGTAGCAGTAGCCAGGGCGGCGGTTGCCCCACGCGCCGGGATGGGCCCCGGCGTCGAGGACCGTCTCCGGGAGGGCGAACCCCTCGTCGCGGGGGTCGCAGCCGAACGCGAGGACGGACGGCAGGGAGGCTCGGGTGCTGGTGCTCATCTGGTCGTAGCTCGGGCGCTGAAGCGAGACGATCAGGGAGACGCCGGCCGCGCGGGCCTCCTGCGCGATCCCGGTGAACGCGTCGTCGCCGAGGGCCCGCAGAGTGTTCGCGGCCTCCTCGAACCACGCGACCAGGTAGGCCATGCCCTCGCAGCCGCACGCCGTGCCGTCGGGGCGGCAGGAGTGGGCCGGGTCGGTCTGCCGCTGGGCGGCGGCGGTGCTCCACTGGCGGTAGCGGTGGGCCCCCAGCCAGCGTGTGCGGGCCGGGATCGCGGCCTGAAGGGCCTCGACCATGGCCTCCGTACCGGCTCCGCCCTCCTCGGCCCAGTCGAACGCGGGCAGCAGCGGGCGGAAGTCCTGGAAGGACTTCGGGTCCGACAGCAGCACGTTCACGTCCGTGCGGGAGACGATCTCGGTGAGAACGTTGAGGGCGCCGTCGCCCTTGCCGGAGCCGGTGCCGCCCGCGATCAGCAGGTGGGTGGCGTTGCGGCCCGCCTCCGGGTCGCCGGGAAGCCAGAGCATGAGCGGGGAGCCGTCGTCGTAGCGGCCGATGACCAGCGGCTCCGCGATCGACCCGCCGAGCCGGGACGGCCCGTCGTACTCGACGACCTCGGAGAGCATGTCCTCGGGGACGATGACGAGTTCGCCGCGGCGGGCGGAGTCCGCGTTAGGCATGAACCGCAGCGCGGTCGTGGGCAGGTCGAGCGCGGACGCCAGGCGGGGCAGCACCTTGGCCACGTCGTCGGTGGTCTGCTCGCCCGGCTCCAGCGCGATCTGCGCGGTGACCCGGTTCGGTTCGACCTTCGTCGACCCGATCGCGGCCCGCGCGAGACCGACCTTCTCCAGCAGCCCCTTGTCCCCGCCCGCGGTGGCCGGGGAGTCGTCGGTGCGGCGCATGACCATGCGCACGTTCCACGACAGGGCGAGCGCCGGGCCGCCCATCAGGTACAGGTCGTCCAGCGGTCCGGCGGTCGGCCCGGCCAGGCAGGCGCCGGTCAGCCACGCCGACCCGGCCGCCACCGTGATGGCGGAGTGCAGACGGCGCTGGTGGCTGCTGCTGCGGCCGATCCACCAGGTGGCCCCGGTCAGGGCGACGGATACGGCGGTCAGGCCGACGCCGGCGGCGGCGCTGTCCGCCCACCGCAGGTTGCCGAGGGCCCCGGCGATGCCGGTCCCGGCGACGCCGAGCCACGGCGGCAGGTGGGGCTTGGCCCGGTGGAGCAGGTAGCGGCCGATCGTGCTGCCCCCGGAGCCGCGGGCGTCGTCGTCCAGGACCTCGATGGTCGTGTTGCGTCCGGCCATGACCGGACCTCCCTTCCAACTTCGCTACTGCTGGGTCCAGTTCATGCGCTGCTGCGCGCGGGGGCGGGCGTGGTGGCGGACGCGGTTGATCTCCTCCTGGTACTCCTGCTGGAACACCGCGTAGGTCGCGGCGGCGAGCTTGGCGGCGTTGCGCAGCTCGTCGGCGGACTTCTGGAGCTTGCGGGCGACCTTCGCCGCCCGCAGCCGCGAGCCGCCGATCCGGCCCTCGGGGTCCGGCACGGCCGCCAGAACGCTCTTGAGGATCTCCGCGCCCATCGCCACCTCGATCGACAGAGCGACGGCGGTGGCCCGCAGGTGGTTGCAGTAGGCCCTCACCTGCGCCGGGGAGCTGAAGTCCGGCTCCGGCATGAGCGCCTGCGAGTGCGGGCGCCTGCCGCCGCCGCCGTTGACGACGGTGCGGTTGATGTTGACGTTCACCGGCGGCGCGAACGAGCCGCCCATCGCGCCGACGAACCCGCCCACGGCGGCGCCGGCGTTGGCGAACTTGTCGGACTTGCCGCTCCCGCTCGGACGGCTGGTGCTAGGTCGTCCGGGGGCGGTACGTCGGCTGCGGGGGATCTCGGCCATAACAGGTTCTCCTCGGGTCACTTCGAGCGGCGGATGACGAGCCAGAACGACTGAGCAGTGAGCGTGAGCCCGACCCACGCCCAGGCGAGAGGGGCGTTCAGCGGGCCGAAGTGGACGGTGGCGGCGGCCCAGCCGACGCCGCCCGCCGCCAGCGCGCTGGAGGTCGCGAGGCGGCCGGGACGCTCCCCGATCCGCTCGCTGCGCTTCTTGCGGGTCCACCACAGGCCGAGCAGCGGCGCCGGGGCGGCGGGGGCCAGGACGAAGACCATCCACGGCGCGATCACGTGCACCACGGCCACCAGGCCGTAGGCGAGAACGGCGTAACCGGTCGGCGCCCAGGAGGCGCGGTGGCTCCACGCCCAGCCGCCCACGGCGCGGGCAATGCGGGACGACAGCGAGGGACGGGACTCGGAGACGACGACGAACACCGGCGGGGCGTTCCTGGCGCCGCGCTGGGTGGGGATGCGGACGGTGGTGGCGCCGGACGGCACCTGCACCGTGCGGGGACGGGAACGACGAGCCACGGGAACTCCCTGGAGGTCGGAAAACGCAGATCAGGCAGCGTGTGCGGGGGCGTCCGCGCACGGGACGCACATGCCGAGCGAGGGCGGGATGCGGTATCCGGCGTCCCGCCCGCACTCCGGGCAGACCCGGCGGGCGGCGTTCGCCGCGGCGAGGGCCGCCCAGCGGGCCGGCGTCATCGGACGTACCGGCCGGGCCAGGTCGATGCGGTAGAGGTAGGCGACGAGGGGTTCACGTCGGCGGCGGGGGCGTTCGAGCTGCGCCACGACCGGCTGACCGGCCGGCCGCAGCCCGAGCGCGCGGAGCTGCCGGAACGTCGCCAGGCCCTCCGGCGCCAGACGCCACCGGTAGAGGGGCAGGCCCGTCATCAGCCGAGCCGGTGGTAGGTGGCCAGGCAAGCGGCGGCGTGCTCGTTCGCCGACTGGCGGGTGTAGGACAGGTCGTACAGCCCGGAGCGCGCACCGCACCCGTGGCAGAGCCAGCGCGAGCCCTGGTAGGTCGTGGTGCCGACCACGTCGATGGCGGCGCCGGTCTGGGAGTGGAACCGGATGAGGAAGTTGTCGGGCTCGGGCGGCTTGGTGTTCGGGGAGTGCATCACCGGGACGCTCCTTCCAGAGCAGGGGCGTTGTCGCGGAGTTCCTGGTAGCGGGCGGAGACCCAGCCGACGGACCAGCCGCACAGCTCGGCGGCCTGCCGCACCGGCACTCCGGTCGCGTATGCGGCGGCCACGGTCTGGCGGGCCTGCTCCTCGGACTGCTTCACCGGCGCGGGGCCGGCGGCGAGCAGCGCGGCGCGTTCACGCTCGGCCCGCTCCTCGCGCTCACGCTGTTCACGCGCGGCCTTCTCGACGGCCTGCTGTCGCTCGCGCTCGGCACGCTCGACGGCCTCACGTTCACGGCGTTCACGGGCCTGGCGCTGCTGTTCACGCTCGCGTTCAGCGCGTTCACGCGCCTCCCGCTCCGCCCGCTCGACGGCCGCGATCCGGTCCCGCTCCGCCTGCTGCGCACGTTCCACGCGCTCGGCCTGTTCACGGGCCAGCTGGGCTTCGTGGTCGCGCTGTTCACGGGCCATTCGGGCGTCGAACTCGCGGCGTTCCCGCTCCCGCCGTTCCTCCTCATCGGCCCGCCGCCGCTCGGCCTGCTCGGCCTCCTCGGCGCGCTTCCGGGCCTCCTGTTCACGCTGCCGGCGCTCGGCCCGTTCCCGCTCCTCCAGCGCCGCCACGGCGGCGGTGATGGAGCGGCGGTAAGCGAGACCGGTCTCGGCGGTGACGATCAGCAGCAGCGGCGCGACCGCGTGCACGGACACCCCGACCAGGTCTTTCTTCAGCGCCGAGTCGGCCGTGTTCAGGGCCAGGGTCATGATGCCGGTCATCCACCGCAGCACCACCGGCCATCGGCCCCCCTCCCCGCCCAGGCGGGCGAGGACGGAGTCGAGACGGACGACGATGACGACGGCCGCGTCCACGACGATCGGGAGGATGGGGGCCGTCCACGTCCAGCCGTCGGGGGTGTGGGCCCGCATCAGCGGCGTGACGGTGAGGACCGAGTACAGCATCGCCCCGCACACGATCAGCCACGTGCCCACGCTCAGGGCCCGCTCCGCTGAACGGATCTGAACACCGTTCACGACAGCGCCCCCGCACCCGACGGCACCGGCTCGATGGCCGGGACCTGCGAGTAGCCGACCAGCTCGACCACCGCTCCCGCGAAGTCGGTGCGAGCGGTCTCGACCCGGGTCCGGCCGCCGCCCTGAACGTGGTGAACGACCGACTCGGGGTCGATGTTCAGGGCCTCGCGCCACGCCTCGAAACCGGCGTCGTCGTCGTGCACCGACATCGTCAGCCGGTCCGGGTAGATCGTCGAAACGTCCAGGGACAGCGCCGGCAGGTCCGGGAACTCCGTCGCCAGCAGCCGCAGCGCCACCAGCGGGGCGGACAGGTCCGCCAGCGTCCGGGCCCTCACGCGGCACCGCCCGTCAGCATCGCAACGACGCGGTTCGTCAGGTCCCGACGCTCGACGAGGACCCGGTTACGGGCCCGGCGGACGCGCCGCTCGTCCAGCTCCGTGGCCGGACGGTCGATCGTCATGATCTCCACGTCGAGCAGGTCGACCTCCGCCAGGATCAGCGGCACCTCCAGCTCAACCGCGTCCAGCTCCGCATCCGACGGCTCCCCGTCGAACGCCAGGACCCCGCTCGTGGCGGGGAGTGTGATGATGGACTTCATTGGGTGTGTTCCTCTCATGCAGGAACGGCCCGAACCGAGGCCCCGGTGTCCTACCACCGGGGCCTCTCGCCGTTAGAACCAGGAATCTCCGGCTCCCCTCGACCCCGCCCGTACGCACCCCGCGAGGGGCCCGGACGGGCAGAGGAGGCAACCGGCCGCAGCCCAGAACTGCGGAGCAGGTGACGCGTCAGGCGCGGCCGCCGTGCCGGTCCAGCAGGGACGGCGCCCAAAGTCTTCGTCGGTACATCGAGACCTCCTTGGGTCGACAGGAAGAAAACAAGCACTGCAAGGGGGACCTGTGTCCCCACTCGCCGGCCGTTGCTCGCGGTCGCCGGGCCACCTCGCCAGTACGGGCCGAAACCCTGTTCCACCTGGCCTTTAGCGGGATTGCAGCGTCCCCGCCCTCTGCTCGTGGGCAGCACCTCTCACCGGACCGGAGCCCGATGAGGTACATGTACTACCTGTTCCTCATCATGGGGAGGAGAATTCGCATCGTCAAGTCCCTTGGTTCTTTGGGGGTTCGCGAGTCCGCTCCGCTTGATGCCCTAAGCGTGGCCTGAACTGGGCAGACGCTGGACTCCGTGGATGTACGGCTCCGAGACGACTCGCTACGGTGAAAGTCGTCCCAAGTCGTCCCGTCGGGGGGAGAGCACGACATGGCCAATGAACGACTGCGCGGAGCCATCATCGAGAGCGGCCTGACCCTTGATCAGGTCGCGGAGCGGCTCGGGATCTCCGCCAAGACGGTGGAGCGCTGGATCAACGAGCCCAAGCGTCAGCCGTACCGCCGCTTCAAGTACGCAGCGGCCTCACTCCTCCAGCGAGAGATGTCGTACCTGTGGCCGGAGGAGCGGACGTCGGCCGAGGTCACCGAAGCGGGTGGCGCAGAACTGGTCAAGCTCTACCCGCACCGATCCGTCGTACCGAATCGACTCTGGCCGCAGCTCTACGCGGGGGCGACGCGGCAGTTCGACGTCCTCGCGTACTCAGGGTTCTGGCTCACCGAGGACGCGGCCTTCCACCAGGTGGTCAAGGAGAAGTCGGCGGCCGGCGTCCCGGTCCGCTTCATGCTCGGGGACCCCGACTCGGCTGCCGTCGCTGTCCGTGGAGCCGACGAAGGCATCGGTGCAGCGATGGCGAGCAAGATTCGCAACGCGCTGGTCAACTACGCGCCGTTGTTCGGGCTCCCTGGCGTCGAGTTCCGGCTCCACGGCACCACGCTCTACAACTCCATCTACCGGGCCGATAACGAGATGCTCGCTAACGGCCACCTGTACGGCGTGGGCGCGTACATGGCGCCGGTGCTCCACATCCAGCGCGTCCCCGGGGGCGAACTGTTCGACGCCTACGCTGAGAGCGTCGAGCGGGTCTGGGAGAGCGCCCGACGCATCTCCTCACCCACGGACCTGGGAGGTTCAGACGCATGAGTCGAATCGACTACTTCCGCGATCCGAAGGCTCCGAAGGCCAACTCGGTGGTGCCCTCGGTCACCGTCGTCGTGCGTGACGGTGGCGGTCGGCTCCTGCTCATCCACAAGACCGACAACGACCTGTGGGCGCTGCCCGGAGGTGGCCACGACATCGGCGAGAGCATCGGCAATACGGCCGTGCGTGAGGTTGAGGAGGAGACCGGGATCGAGGTCGAGGTGGACAACATCGTCGGGCTCTACACCAACCCTGAACACGTCCTCGCGTACGACGACGGCGAGGTGCGGCAGCAGTTCTCGATCTGCTTCCGGGCCCACCCAGTGGGTGGTTCCCTCCGCACGAGCAGCGAATCGAAAGAGGTCCGCTGGGTAAACCCAGCGGACCTCGATGACCTGGACATTCACCCGTCCATGCGGCTGCGCATCCGGCACGGCCTGGACGAGTCGGGCCGGGAGCCCTACATCGGCTGAGCGCCAGCCGCGGCCATCCGCCCTTCCACCCGCGCGTTGGCGGCGTGGATCTCAGGCGCCGCCCGCTGGATGAACCGGCCGACAATCGTGTCCGGGCCGTATCGCTGGACGATCTCGTCCAGCCGGGCCGCCGGCGTCGTGTGCTCGCCGGTCGGCGTCGTCGTCATGTCCGACACGATGAGCGCGTCCACCAGCTCGGGCCGCTCCAACTCGAACTCCGTCTCCAGCTCATGCCGGAGCCCGCGCTCCTCGGCCTCCAGGAGGGCGCAGGAGTGATGAGCGACGAGCCGCACGACCCGCTCGTCGGTGCCCTCCTGGTCGCGGAGGAACCGGGCCCCGTCGAGCGGGTGGAAGCCCGTGGTGGCGAGGGAGGGGGAGTAACCGATGTCGTGCAGGACCGCAGCGGCCTCCAGCAGCTCAGCATCCCGCCCCAGGATTGGGCTCAGGGAGCGGGCCCGCTTGGCAACCCCGAGGGAGTGCGCCCAGCGGCGCGGCAACGGCTCGGACAGTAGCGATTCAGAAAGCGAGTATGCCCACTCAGTAAGCCCCATGATTGCCAAGGCTACGGCCGCGCAGAGGAAGCTGGAAGAGAGCGCACTGTGCGCCCCTTGCCGTGAACGGTGTCGAGCAAGCCGTTTCCCTCCATCTGGGCGAGCGCACGACGCACAGCAGTGCGGGAGACCCCGAAGCGCTCGCAAAGCATCGACTCCGACGGGAAGGCATCACCCACACCCAATGAGTCCATGGCGATGACGTCCGCCATACGGTCAACGAGGGGTCGGCGGTCTTCACCGCTAGCTACCCTCCAGCCGATACCGGGTGAGGACTCCACGACCCCCTCAGCCTCCAGCATCTTCAGCGCCCTACGAACGGTGTTGCGCGAGACGTTCTGCGAACGCATCAGGGAAGCCTCGGATGGCAATGTCTCCGCGATCACGCCGTCTTCGATCTCGGCACGAATCGTCGCTGCGATGACCATGTACGTGCCACGAGGGCTCGCCTCCGTCACGTTGTCTCCTCTCTCAGCCTCCCCTGAGGGTCGCATGACCAGGTGGCCAGCACGAAGCGGCTCTGCTGGAATGCCAGCACCTGGGCAGGCGACACGGCTGCGCCAGGTGCTGAGCGGCGAGAGCCAACCGGCTTGAAGGGACGGTGGGGGCAGAGGTCCTAGCCAAGAGGCGATGGCGACCGAGCCGTTCGGAGCAGACAGCCCGTCACCAGGCTGCCACTCCTGCACAGTCGCCAACCGCCTTCCACCGGCCTCAAGGGCATAGCCTCATCGCCGCGCTTGACCAAGGACGCCTTAGGACAATCTGATGCGTCGGCGGCTCCGCACACTACGACTGACTTCTATACAGTCACCACCTCATCAAATTCTCCCTTGCCGAGACTCCCAGCCCTAATCCTGCATCTCTACAGAAGCTCCAGGAGTGCATCAAAGAGCGGTTGCGACGCCGCACGCAGGAGCCCGGTAAGGAGAATCCACCAAATCTGCCGGACGTGGTGTTCAGGGTTGAGAGATGTGGACTCCTCGGTTCGATTTCGCGAGCGCCGCAGAAAATCGCGCATGCTCACCATTCGGCACTTGAGCCAGTTCCTGGTCGATTCCATGACTCAACCCTGGACTCGCGAATCGCAAGATTCTGTAATCGGTACAACGACATCCATCCTCTGACGAAGCAGTACGACTCCTTGCAGAGCGGGGATCACGCGCTTTACAGTTCCGTACACGCCTGACAAGGGGGGACAGTGTCCGAGCACCTCAGAGAGCTGAAGACGCGCTTGCAGCGAGCGCAGCGTGAGGCTGGAGATGTCAGCACCCGGGAGATCGCACGGAGGACCCACGGGGCCGTCAGTCATACCACCGCGCATCAAGTCCTTCGCGGAGATTCCGTACCCTCATGGCGCTCTCTCGAAGCCGTCGTCAGCGCACTAAACGGCGACGTAGCCGAGTTCAAGAGAATTTGGGTGAAGGCCAGGGAATCCGAGGAGGGTTATCAGAAAATCGCCATGAGTGAACCAGAGGCGGCGAGAATTAAGTACCGGGAGACCATCGACCCCGAATATGCCGCCGTATTCAACCTGGCAAGGGTATATCGCGAGAGAAAGGATCACGCGACGAGCATAAGGATCCTCACCACCGCCCTAGACTCTTCCCCCTATTTGAACATGACGCTCCTTGGCGAACTCGGCGCAGAATACTGGTACAGCAGCGACGGTCAGCTAATTCGAGACAAGTACGGCGAAGCAGTCAACAAGGTGGCACTGAATGGCGACATCGAGGAGATAGGAGCATCCCGTAGCGCAATCTGGTTCGCCCGGCGCTGCGAAGACCTGGGAGACTTCAACCGGGCACTCCGTTGGGCCGAAGCCGCTCGCTGCCTGAATCCACATTCGCTTTTCACCATGCGCGTGCATGCTGAGTTCATGCTCAAGGTGGGCAGATATTCAGATTCGGCCGACCTATTCCTTGAGGCCCATTGCCTAGACCCCAAAGACGTCGCATGGCTCCATGACGCCATCAACGCCCTAAAGCTCGCGAATCGTTGGAGCGAACTAGAATCGATGGCCAAGCGAACCCATGAGGCGACCTGGGATGCTCCGGAAGGGCAAGGGGTCGATGCACTCGGCACCTACATTAAAGTCCTACGCCTTTGCGGGAAACTCCAAGAGGCCAGAAGAATGCATGAGCTACTCAACGCCAGTTTCGGGGAAGATCTTCCGTATTACCGCCTGATCAGCTACGCAACAATCCTCGAAGATCTCGGCGAATATCAGACCGCGAAGTCACTACTTTTCAACAGTGCAGATTTCGAGAGCGAAAAAGAGTTGCGTGCAGCTTACGCAAATCTCGTCCTCCGCACCGAGGGAGCAGAAGCCGCGTTCAAACTCCTCCACGCCCTGGTCGATGTCGAGGAATGACTTAGACCGGCCACCCCAAGAGCTCCTCTGTAGCTGCAAGGGGGTCCCGGAGTCTGGCGCGGTAGGCTCCGAGCTCCCAATACCAGGGCCGTTAAGCCGGGGACAATCGGCGGCGAGGTCGGGGGCGGGCGCCGACGCCGAGCAGGAAGCGTGCTTCAGCATCTGCCGGAATGATGCCCTCCGGTGAATACGCGGGGCGACGACGATCGTGGCTCCTGGTGCAGCTACGAAGCAGCAGGCCAGCGCCGCGTAGCCTCGCATGCGGCCAAGTCCCTTCTAAGCACTTGGCCGCAGGTTCGAGTCCTGCCGGGGGCGCACAGCGCGAGACCCTCCTTCGGGAGGGTCTTTTTGCTGGTCAGGAGCGGTTTTCGGCCGATGGAAGGAAAAGCCGGGAGAGGGGCGGGCAGGGCTCGATCCGTCCGGTGAAACCGACCAAGGGCGGCCTCCGGCGGCCGTTCGGGCCGCCCACTGCCCGCCTCACTCCGGCCCACGCGCTCTTCTCTGCCGGTCGATCTCCGGTGGGCAGGCAGGAACGCTGCACGAGATGCGGCGAGGCGAGCAGGAAGCGAAGATCGCGAGCACATCATGCGGCATGCTGCCACTGAAGCCGGCGCACCCCAGGTACGGACCCCCGACGAGGGACTCCGCCCACGCCCGCAAACTGAACCTTCCGGGCCGCGGGTCGGAATCTCGCTGGACGAGCGAGGGCACCTCCTCCAGCGAGATTCCGGCCAGGAGCCCGGGGGCGAGAGCGGTGGTGTGCGGACGGTCGATGTCGTGAGCCCCCTGGGGTCCCTACAGGGAAGGGCGTCGCGAGCGGTCGGCCACATGCGCCGGCCCGCGAACGAGAGGGCCGCGCCCACCTTGGTCTGCGAGGGCGGGACCATATCCAGTCCCTGGCCCCTCTCCCTCGTCCACCTCCGGCGGACTGACAAGTCAGCCCACCACCCCTTGTCCCGTACCGCGGAAGACGCCACTGCTCTGCACTCGCGCAAGTCAAGAGCGTCTTCCTGAGTGGAGATCAAGGGAATCAACCCCTGAGTCGCTGCCTTCCTTCCGCCAAGCCGTTCCGCCCGGCGACGGACCGTGGCGCCGGGCGGAAGCAACGACGAATCACCGTGCAGTCAGCCAGGGCGCAAGCAGTCCGCAGGCTCCCACGACCGCGGCCGTCGCGCTCCAGATCACCGATGTCCGGTGCCAGATCGGAACGGCCGGCGCATCTGTCGGTGCCGGAGCGACCACAGCTTGGCTGCGTGCTCCCCGATCGGACTGTGACACAGGCGCAGTGGGGCTGAACGGAGCGTCTCCCTCGACGCTGATGTTGATCACGGGCGAAGGGGCGTTGCCCTTGGGCATTACGGCGGCGACTCACGTGCTTCTCCGCGCGGATCGACGATGACCTGCCGTCACGACGGGCAGTCAACTCGGCAGTTCAGCCGATACATTGACGGCACCGGATGAGGTGTGCTCGACGGGGAGGACGGCCCTGGTGGTGGAGAAGATCATCGGTGGCGTGGCCATCGCTCTGCTGACCCTGACAGGCCAGACCCTGCGGCAGAACAGACGGGACCTTCGGACCGCCGCCCCGGGACGTAGCGAAGGGCCACGAAGCGGCGAAGTCCCGGCCCGAGCTGTTCGGCTTTGAACCCGAGGGCCGTACTCGTGCCGAGATGGACACCTCGGCGAACTGAGCCGTCGTGGCGGCCCGCGCCGTGGCCCGCAGGCCCCTCGGCCACGGGTCGCCTGCCGACGCCGCTCTGATCACCCCTGGCCGCAAGGGGTTGTCGCGATCTTCAGAAAGGAAGGACGATGGGTGCTTCGCCGGTCTCGCCGGAGGAGTTCAACGAGGCGTACCGCTACGTCGCCAAGGCCTTGCAGGACATCGCCGGGGACGACGGTCGGCTGACGGGCGACCTGGCAAAGGCGCGCGGCAACCTGGCCACGGCCGAGGAGGAACTCGCGACTGGGAACTTCGCGGGACCCACCTTCAAGATCGCCAATGCGGCGGTGCTGGCCGCGGAGAGGCACTACACGGAGGCGGACCCCCGACGGGCCCGCACGCTGTTCGAACTGGCCATCCGCTTATACGGATCACGCCCGGAGAGGTACCAGCTGTCGATCGACAACTCCCGTCGGCAGCTCGCGCAACTCGACCCCGTCGACCCGGACGAGGACGTCGACCCGACCGTCGCCGACACCGAGGCCAATCCGCAGAGTCCCACAGGGCAGAACCCCTCCTTCCACCAAGCCGCCGAGGACCTGCTCGACGGCTGGCGGTCCGACCAGGCACGGCAGGAGTCCTTCACAAAGCTGTTCGACGGTTTCGAGGAGCGGCTCTTGAAGGGAATCCCCCAGTGCGCGCCTGACGCCGCCGAGCTCCTGACACCCCTCATCGAAGCCGACCTGCTGACGCTGAGGAAACACCTGGAGGACGTCCAGGTCCCGGTGGGCGACTACCGGGCCCTGGACAGGGGCGCGACGACCGTCCGGAAGGCGGCGCGCTCGGCGATGGCGAGCTATGACGTCGGCGGCACCGCGCCCGAGGCGGAGCGGATCCGGAAGCGGTTCCTGGAGGGTGCCCTGCTGAACTTCTGCCTTCGCGATCACCGCAGGTCCAACAACTTCCAGGTCGTGGCCGACATCGTCGGTTACCTCCACACCTTCCAGGCCGAGCACCGGCACAACAACGATCAGCGCGAGCGGCTGCTCGCCGCCGCGGAAGCGACCGCGCTGGTCGCCGTCAGCGACCTGCAGGCCGTCGACCTTGAGCTGCGGCTGCCCGAAGTGTGCGGCTGGCTGCGGCATGCCGTGGGGATCCAGCTGCTCATCGGCGGCCCCAAACCCGTGGATCCCGAGTACGGCAATCAGGACGAACGGGTGAGAGGCACGCCCGACGAGGACTGGGCCACGCATCTCCTCGATCAGTGGGCCGGCAGGCCTGAGCACCATCACAGCACCGCCTTCATGCTGCTGAGCCTCTCCGGATGGAAGGAGGACCAGCTGGACCGGCTGCTCACAGGGCTGTACCGCAGGACGAAGAAGAACGAGGAGCTGTCCGCACGCGAGAGGGACGTTCGCCTGTTCTGGCGCGAGAAGGCGGTCGACCTGTTGGACAAGGCCCGGGAGGTGAGCGTCGTCAAGAACGCCTGGGAAGCGGGTACCTCGTCAGGCACGGCGACTTCGATGTCCCTGACGGAACGGGACGACCACAAGCTGCAGCTGCCCGACCGGCTGCTCCAAGGCGTCGCCGCCGAACTGGCACCCCGGCACGGCGGCCTCATGGTGCAGGGAGCCCTGTTCGCCGGCCGCCCGGTACCGACGTTCCTGGCACGCAACGTGTTCGGCCCCGTCGGTGTGCTGAAGATGGACGAGGAGAACAAGGTCCAGCGGGAGAAACGCAACTTCGACGAGTTCGGCGAACAGCTCCAGCCGTTCTACCGGTCGAGCAAGTGCACGGTCTCGTCCACCTCGATCGTCAACCGCAGCACCGGCAGCCGCTACCAGGCGATCCTCACCTCCTACGTCTTCCGTGAGGACGACGAGCCGAGCACCTTCCGCGACTGGCTCACGCGGCAGGAGCCCGTGACCGACGAAGCGCTCCGCGCCGTGGTCAAGAAGCTCTTCGTCAAGGCGCTCGGTCCCTGGCTGAGCAATGCCAGCCGGGCCGTGGGCGACCTGCGGGGCGAGTATCCGGCCCTGCGGCCGGCCGGCTTCGAGCGGGCCGGGTACCGCCCTGGAAAGGACGCCGCTTCGGAGCTCGCGAAGTTCGCCTCACCGGAAGCGGGCACCATCTTCAGCGTCCCGGACGGCCTGACCTTCCGGCCCCGGACTCTGGAGGAGCTGCTGGGGGACCATGTCGACGTCGGCGGCCTGAAGGTGACAGACGGAAAGCGGACCAACCCGCTCTGGCTGGTGGCGCAGATCGCCGAGGTCGCGACGCCGGCCCCGGAATCCGCCCGGCTCATCGACTGGCTGCTGTACGACCGCGAGCACGGGCTGACGACCCGCTATCTCACCTGCGTCTCGCACGGCGATCTGCATTGCGAGAATATCCTCGCCAGCGGTCCGGACGCCGCGGACCCCCACCTCTACGTGATCGACTTCGAGACCACGCACCGCGGTCACATCGCCAAGGATTTCGCCCGCCTCGAAGCGGCATTGTGGTCGCGGACGTTCGCGTGGGGGCCGGAACAGGTGACCCAGATCCGCACGTGGTTCGCCGAATCGCTGCACACGGACGCGCTCTGGAGCCCGGTCCTGTCGGAGAACGTGGACGACGCCCAGGTCCGCCGGATCCTGACCTGTGTCATCAAGCTGCGGAGCATCCTCAAGGGCTGCGAGCAGTCGAACTGGGCCTTCACCGATCTCGAATACCAGTGGGCCCTGCTCGCCTCTCTGCTCCCCTTCGCCCGCTACCGCGATCAGGAGGACTTGGTGAACCGACGGCTGCCGTTCTTCCTGGCCGCCGATGTCGCCGACGCTCTGGTCGCCAGGGCCACGGAGGCGACTCAGGGGGCGGCGGCCAAGACAGCGACGGAGGGCACGGAGACCTAGGAGGGGACGGAGGATGTGGAGGCCGAGGGCGTGTCAGGCCCCGCGAGCCCGGCGTGATCCGGACGAAAGGCCCCAGCTGTCCGCCGGGACGGTGGCCAGGCGCGCCGCCACCGCGGTCAGCCACATCAGGCCGAGGCCCGCGCCCGCGGTGAAGGCGAGGACGGAGGTGGCCGAGGCCGTGAAGCCGGCGAGGACGGCCACGGGGACGAGGCGGGAGGCGACGGCCCAGCCGCGGTGGCCCCGGGCGGCGAGCGGCCGGGCCAGGACGACGAACGCGGCGCACAGGGAGAGGTAGCCGACCATCCCCGCCAGCATGTGCGCGAAGCCGTGCCCGCTCATCACGGCCGCGTCGGGCGCACCGGCGGGGAAGCCCGCTCCCGCGTCCGCCGGGAAGGCGGCGGCGGCCCAGAACGAGGCGCCGAAGACCCCGACCAGGGCCGGGCCCCAGGTGCCGCCCGCGCCGCCGCCCAGCACGCGCCGCAGCCCGGCCGCACCCGCGAGCAACAGGGCCCCCGCGATCAGGAAGTTCACGGTCTGCGTCCAGCCCGCCTCGCCGAGGGCGAGCTGGCTGAGGGCGTGACGGCCGAAGTCGAAGCCGTCGCGGGTCAGCCCCTGGACGACGCCCGCCCCGAGGAACAACGGGCCCGCGACGACCGCGCCGGCCGTCAGGCCCCGACCGGCCGACCGCGAAGGGGGCGAGGTGGGGACGGCGGGGGAACCGGCGCTGAGCGTCTGGGTCATGTCGGGCCTTCCTCGTTCGGATCCTGTCGCACGTACGACCGGTGACGAGCGCGGAACTCATCGACGGGGTGAAGGTGACCTGCGCCACGCGGCCGGGCCCCCGCCGCCCCTCTTCTTTGCGTTCACCTTCATTCATTGCAATGGATTGCGCTCTCCGTGTTGCGTTAGCCTCAGGGTCGTTGCAATGAAATCCTAGCCTTCACCTGCATAGATTGAGATTCTGCGCAACGCTCATGTTGCCACTCTTGTGAATGCAACGTAGCTTTTCCTTCATCGGAAACGACGAGTCCAAGGAGAAGCACCATGCAGAAGTTCGCCACCACCGCCCCCGTCTCCGCCGTCCTCGACGTCCCCGCCGGGCGCATCCGGTTCATCGCCGCCGACCGGGCCGACACCATCGTCGAGGTCCTGCCCGCCGACCCCTCCAAGAGCCGCGACGTGAAGGCGGCCCAGCAGACCGGGGTCTCCTTCGGGGACGGTGTGCTGCGGATCGAGGCCCCCGCGGCCAAGAACCAGTACTTCGGTCAGTCCGGGGCCGTCGAGGTCACCGTCCAGCTGCCCGCCGGGTCCCGCGTCGAGGCGAAGGCCGCCGCCGCGGAGCTCCGTGGGGTCGGGCGACTCGGCGACGTCACCTTCGAGAGCGCGCAGGCCACCGTCAAGCTCGACGAGGCGGCGAGCGCCCGTCTCACCCTCCAGGCCGGTGACATCACGGTCGGGCGGCTCGGCGGCGACGCCGAGATCAGGACGCGCAAGGGCGACCTCCGGATCGGCGAGGCCCTGCGCGGCACGGTCGTGCTCCGCACCGAGGCCGGCGAGATCAACGTCGGCGCCGCCCGTGGCGTGTCCGCGTCCCTCGACGCCGGCACCGCCTACGGCCGGGTCAGCAACTCCCTCCGGAACACCGAGGGTGCCGGCGCCGGACTCAGCATCCGCGCCACCACCTCGTACGGTGACATCAACGCCCGCAGCCTCTGAGCCCGCGATCCGGCTCGCGGAGCACGGTCGCGGCCGTCCGTGGGTAAGGACGTCGTGTGGTGTTCTTCGGAGGGGCGTCCGTGAGTGTCGTCCACGCGTGCGTACGGGACGGTCGCGGGGGCAGCCCCACGGCCGTGACGGACGACGGGCCGTACGGCGAGGAGGAGCGGCGGCGGGTGCCCGGGGTCGCGGGGACCTCGCACGCCGTCTTCGTCTCGCGGGGTCCCGAACAGGACGGGCTTCCCGTGTTCTCCCTCCGGTTCTTCACCTCCGAGGGGGAGTTGCCCTCCTGCGGACACGGGACGCTCGCCGCCCTCGGGTACCTCGCCGCGCGGGCGGGCGCCGGCACGCACCGGGTGACCCTCCGGGTCGCGGGCCGCACCTTCCCCGGCCGGGCGGTACGGAAGGGGCCGTGCGCCGAGGTCGGCTTCGCGTACGGGCCCGTGGAGCTGCGCGAGCCGGACCCGGAAGAGTCCGCGCTCGTCCTGCCCACGCTCGGCATCCACCCGCACGCGCTCGGGACGGGGCTTCGGGTCGCCTCCGTCGGGCGGCCCCGGCTGCTGGTTCCGGTGACCTCGCCGGCCGTACTCGCCGCCCTCGCCCCCGACATGGAACGGCTCCGCGCCGCGTGTGACCGCCTCGGGCTCCTGGGCTGTTACGTGTACGCGGCGCCGTCGCCGTCGGGGCGGGTCGCCGCCCGGATGTTCGCCCCGTCGATCGGCGTCCCCGAGGACGTCGCCAACGCCAACAGCACGGCCTGTCTCGCCGCCCACCTCGGCGAGCGGGGCATCGACCGCGTCTCCGTCGACATGGGGGACTCCCTCGGCAGTCCCTCCACCCTCAGGGCCTGGTCGTCCGGTCCGGTGGTGCGGCTGGGCGGTGACGTCCTGGTCACGCGCCCGCCCCTGCTCCCGTAGACCCGTCCGTCTCCCTCGCCCAGCGGCCGCTCCAGGCCTCCAACGGGGCGAGCGCCTCGACGAGTTCCGCCCCGAGGGGGGTGAGCCGGTACTCCTCGTCGGCGCGGGTGAGCAGCAGGGCTGCCGTGAGCTCGTCCAGGCGCGTGCTGAGCACGCTGGAGGACATGTGCGCGCAGCGGCGCTGGAGTTCGCGGAATCCGGCCGGGGCCAGGCTCAGTTCCCACAGGACGCGCAGGGCCCACCGGCGTCCGAGCAGGTCGAGTGCGGCCATGACCGGTCGGCCGGATTCCGATCCCCGTACGGGCCGTCCGGGCCGTGGTGCCGCTCCGTCGTCCATGGGTCGCCTCCCTCTCCCTGCCCTTGCGCTTCGTTTTCAGAAGCATCATAGTGGCGCTTCTGAAAACGAAGCAGGAGGTACAGCAGATGCCGCGCATCGAACCGCTCGTCCCCCCGTACGACCCCGAGGTCGACCGGGCCCTGCGCCGCTGGATGCCTCCCGGCGTCCCCCACGAACCGCTCCGGCTCTTCCGGGTCCTGCACCGCAGTCCCGACCTGGCGTCGCGCATGTTCGCCCTGGGGGCCGGGCTCCTCGGCCACGGGCTCCTGCCCGCCGCCGACCGCGAGCTCGTCATCGCCCGGGTGACCGCGCGCGCCGGCTGCGCCTACGAGTGGGGCGTGCACGCCGCGACCCTCGCCCCGCGGGCCGGGCTCGGCCCCGACCAGCTCCGCGCCACCACGGACACCGACCCCGCGTCGACCGGCTCGCTCACCGGGCGCCAGACCGCCCTCCTGGCCGCCGTCGACGAACTGCACGACACCGCCCGCCTCTCGGAACCCGCCTGGGACGCCCTGCGCGCCCACTACGAGGACGAGCAGCTCCTCGAACTCCTCGTCCTGGCCGGCTGGTACCGGACCATCAGCTACCTCGCCAACGGTCTCCTCGTGGAGGAGGAGGCCTGGGCGGCGCCCTTTCCCACGAGGTGACCCCGGGACTCACCCCACCGCGTGCAGGGCCCGCAGCAGGTGTCGCAGGGCAGGGCCCGGCGGGCCCGGCCGCACGGCCAGCGAGGTGGTGACGGTGAGGCCCGTGAGCGGACGCACCGCGACCCTGGGGATCCCCGGCAGTCCGCGCACCTCGTAGAAGAGGGTCCACGAGGGCTCCCGGTCCGTACCGATCGCGGTCAGCGTCGCCTGGAGGTCCGTGAACGGCGGGCCCGCCGCCGGCCGGACCCCCGCGGCCCGGAACGCGCCCGCGACCAAGGCATGGAAGGGCGGGTTCCGATCCCGGGGGGGCGAGCCGCAGCGGGAGCCGCGCAAGCCGTTCCAGGCACGGCTCCGGCTCGGCCGCGAGCGGGTGGCCCTCGGGCAGGGCGGCGTACAGCGGATCGCTCCACAGCGGGAGCGCTTCGAGCCCGGGAGCGGCCCCCGGCTCGTCCGGCAGCGCCCGTACGAGGGCCGCGTCCAGCTCCCCGTCGCGCACCGCCTCCAGTCGGCGGGTGACGGGCAGCCGGTGCAGACGGACCCGCAACCGGGGTGCTCCGGCGGAGAGTGCGGCCAGGACCCGGTCGATCCGGTCCCCCGGGCCGTGGATGCCGCCCAGCCGCAGGATCCCGTCGTCCCCCGCCGCGGTGTCGGCGGCCACGCGCGCGGTGCGGTCGGCGGCCGCGAGCACGGCGCGCGCCTCGGGCAGCAGCCGCTCACCGGCACCGGAGAGGCGCACGCGCCGGGTGGTGCGCTCGAAGAGCTCCACGCCCCAGGCCCGTTCGAGCCGCCGGATCTGCTGGCTGACCGCTGACTGGACGATGCCGAGCCGCTCGGCGGCCCGGCCGAACCCGCCCTCCTCGGCCACCGCCACGAAGTACCGCAGCTGCCGCAGCTCCACCGCCGCCCCCTCCCCGCATTCATCACGAACGGTGATCTCTGCCGTCTGCAACCGCCTGTGGTGCGGCCCCTCTTCCCCGGATCGAATGGGGAGCGCAGGGAAGTCCGACACCCCGGAAGGGACCGTGAACGATGTCCGAGAACCAGAAGGCGCTGGTCGTGCAGCCCGAGGAGGCCGAGCGGATCGACCTCCCCCACGGCGGCGGGTTCCGTCTCCTCGCCGACGCCCGCCACACCGGCGGCGCCCTCGGGGCCAACCGGCTCCTGCTCGGCGAGGGCGCGGCCGGGGCGCGGCCGCACTTCCACGCGCTGTCGACCGAGCTGTTCTACGTACTGGACGGGGTCATGCGGTTCACCCTGGCCGGCGGGACGACGACCGTGGCCGCCGGCGGACTCGTCTCCGTACCGCCCGGAACGCCCCACTCCTTCGGCGCGGCCCCCGGCTCCGCCGCGGAGCTGCTCGTGGTCCTGGCCCCCGGGGTCGACCGCTTCGGGTACTTCCGGTCGCTCGGCCGCGTCCAGCACGGCCTGGAGTCCTTCGACGGCCTTCTCGCCGAACAGGACCGCTACGACGTGCACTTCCTGTGAGGCGACAGAGGGGCCAGGGGGTTGGGCACCGGGATCCACGCGTCGTGGTCCGCACCCCGCAGCCGCATGAGCGTGAGGGCCTTGACCCGGAGTTCCGGGGCGAAGAGGGCCACGCGGTCGGCCCGGTGCTCCGGCGTCGCGGGAAGGTCGTCGTACGCGCGGCGGGCCGCGGCGGCGACGACCTCCCAGAGCCGGTCCCCGGCGGTCCGGTCCCGGTCGGCGAGGGCGGAGACCAGGGTGCCGAAGGTGGTGCCGAAGAGGTGACCGAACAGCATGGTGCGGAGCACCGACGGGTCGTCGTCGATCACCCGGCCGCCGACGGGAGCGGCGTCGAAACCGTGCCGGGCGAGGCGGCCCGGACTCACCCGGACGTCGGCGAGGTCGCGGTAGACGAGCCGGCGGGGGCGGGCGTGCGCGTCGAGCACGACCAGGAGGTTCTGCCCGTGGGCGGCGGGCGCGACGCCCCGGCCGAGGAGGCGGAGCAGCGGCGGGACCGCGAGGCCGGCGAAGGCGGCGAGCCAGTCGGCGCCCGCGTCCGGGGCGCCGGCGGATGCCAGGAGCGCGCGGATCAGGGGCGGTCCGTCGTCGGCGGGGCGGGCCGCGAGCGCCGCCACCGGGAGGATCGTCTCCCCCTCGCGCAGGCCGGCGGCGGCGGCCGGCGACTCGCGGAGCAGCACGGCGAGGTCGGCGCTGGGCCCGCCGCGTACGAGCGCGGAGGCGCCGGCGAGGTTGCGGGTGATCCGGAACGTGCCGGCCAGGTCGGCCACGACGTGCGCCAGCAGGGCCGAGAGCGGCGCGCTGTTCTCGACGCCGCTCGGTGAGATGTCGCGGATCGCGCTGGTCATGCGCGTGGTCAGCGCCGTCTTCAGGTGCGGTCCCCCGTCGAGCGGGGCGAGGGTCCGTACGCTCATCAGCGGCCGGGCGGGGATCGCGCCGGTGACGTACGGGATGTGTCCGAGGCCCGTCAGGACGTGCTCGCTCTGCCAGGGGTGCACGGGCAGCAGCAGCCGGTCGCCGTCCCGCAGCCGCGCCGGCCACTCCCCCGCGACCAGGCACCGTCCGGCCGGGACCGCCACCAGGTCGAGGCGGACGACCGGGCGGTGCTCGGGCGCGTACGCGAGCTGCTCGGCGACGGAGAGGCCGGGGCGGCTGCGGCAGCAGGGGTGGTACGGGTGCCCGTCGACGATGCCCTGCTCGATGGACGCGAGGGGGTCGTCGGGCGCCGGACCCGGGCCGGGCGCCGCGCCCGTACCCGTACCCCCCGCCCCTGCCCCCGCCCCCGCCCCCCGCCCTGGACAGGGCCAGGGAGGACACGCCGTGGTCGAGTTCGGCGACGAGGGGGGTCGCGCCCGGCAGGTCCAGCGCGGCGAGGAGGGCGGCCGGGTGGTCGTGGGCGCGGCCGTCGAGCCGTACCGTCACGTCCTCGCCGGGGACCACCAGGTCGTACGGGAGCCGGGGCGGCCCGCTCAGGACCCGGCCGTCGGCGAGCTCCACCCGGCCGGTGTCCGCGTCCCGCGCGGCGACCCCGGGCAGCGGCTCGTGGAGCAGCGCACGCCACAGCCGGGCGAGGACCGCGGCCCTGGCCGGGGGCAGTTCCCGGCGGTAGGCGGCGAGGAGCCGGGGAGCCACGTCGGCGAGCTGGGCGGCGAAGCGGGCCTCGGTGGCGTCGGCGAGGACGGAGGCCGCCCCAGGGCCCGAGCCGGAGACCGCCCCAGGGCCCGATCCGGAGACGGAGACCGCCGCGGGGCCGGAGGCCGCCCCAGGCCCCGGAACCGAGGCCGGCTCGGGGGCGCGCGGGGTGGGGCGGGCGCTCGTATCGTGATCCGGAGCGGAGTGCATGAAGGTTCACTACCCTGCGCAGGATGTCCCTACCGGTGGACGACCCGCCGGGGCACCGGTGGAAGGCGCTGTCGTGAGTGAAGCCAGAGGCCGGGCCGACGCCCTGTCGGCCACCGCCCTCCTCAACTGCCTGATCCGGGAAGTGGCCGAGACCGCGCAGCACCCGGACGCCGACCACGCCGTCCACCGGCTCCCGGCGACCGGCCGGCTGCTGCGGGTGCGGGCCGGGCGCCGGCCCACCGAGCCCTGTGTCCGCACCGACGGCGGCTGGCTCCCGCTGACCTTCGACGCACTCGTGGCGCTGACCGCCGACGAGCTCACCCGCCGCACCGGCGTCGCCAACAGGACCGTCGTCGGCGAGATGGCCGCCAGCCGGGACGTCGTCGCGGCGCTCCAGGACGCGCGCGCGTCCGCGTGCCCGCCGGAGGACCCCTACCTGCGGTCGGAGCAGGCGCTGCTCGCCGGGCACCGGTACCACCCGGCGCCCAAGGCGCGCGGGGCGGGCGCGCCGGAGACCTGGCTGCCGTACGCGCCGGAGGCGTACGCCCGGTTCCCGCTGGAGCTCCTCGGGGTCCGGGCCGACGTCGTCGCGGAGGACGGCGACCTGTCCCTCCTCGACGCGCTCGTCTCCGGCGCCGCCCCCGACGGGTACGTGCCGCTGCCGATCCACCCCTGGGAGCTCGACCTGCTCCGCACGCACGAACTGCCCGCGTTCCGTGACGGGCGGCTGGTGCGGCTCGGCGCCGCCGCGCCGCGGGCGGGTCTCGCCGTGGCGACCTCGTCCGTCCGCACGGTGTACCTGCCGGACGCCGACGTCTTCTGCAAGTTCAGCCTGGACGTGCGCATCACCAACGGGAACCGCCGCCTGGAGCTGCGCGACCTGCTGTGGCTGAGGACGGTCGGCGACCTCCTCGCGCCCGCCTTCGACTCCCTGCCGGCGGCGTCGTTCCTCGCCGACCGGGGCTACCGCACCGCCGACCTCGGCGGGCAGCACGCCTACGAGGGCTTCGCGGTGATCGCGCGCGAGGGCCTGCGGCCTCACCTGCCGCCCGGGGTGACGCCGCTGCTCGCGGCGGGCATCGGCGAGGGCTTCCCGGGCAACCCGGTCGACGGGCTGACCCCGGAGAGGGCGCTCGACTGGTGGGGGCGCTACCTCGACGTCCTGGTGCCGCCGGTGCTGCACGCCTGGCGGGAGCACGGCCTGGTCCTGGAGTGCCATCTGCAGAACGTCCTCGTCGGGGTGGACGCCGACGGCCTCCCGGCGCGGGTGGTCTTCCGCGACCACGAGGGGGTACGGATCGTCGCCGAGCGGCACCGCGCGCTCCTGGAGCGGTACCGGTCGCGGGGACCCGCTCCGGTGGTCGACGCGGCGCACGGCTGGGAGCGGCTCGCTTACTGCCTGGTGACGAACAACCTGTCCGAGATCGCGGGGGGCCTCACCGACCGCCACCCGGAGCTCGCCGGTGAGCTGTGGCCCCGGGCGCGGGCGGTGTTCGCCCGGTACGTGGCGGAGCACGGCGGTCCGGCGGAGGTCACCGCGCTGCTCGGCTCGCCGCACGTGCCCGCGAAGACCAACCTGCTGCTGCGCTGGCTCGACGTGGACGGCGCCGACGCCCGCTACGTACCGATGGCCAATCCGCTGTGCGAGGCCCCGTAGGACCTCGCACCGCGGAAGGGGATCAGCGGACGGGTCGGTTCAGCCGCACCCGTACGAGGGTGGTCTCCACGTCGCTGTCGACGAGGCGGCCGTTCGTGTCGAAGGCGGCGGGGCCGTCGGTCATCCCGAAGTCGTTGTCGTTGAGCAGGACGAGGGTCGAGGAGCCCTCGACGGCGACGCCCTCGATCTTCCCGGGGACGCCCTTCACGGTGTTGAGGTCGATCACGAGTCGCTTGTCGAGCACCGTGACCTCGGCCGCCGCCGCGTCGTCGAGCTGCTCCAGGGTGGGTCCCTGGGCGGTGTCCCAGGCGGTGCCGAGGATGTCGGAGCCGCGGCGCAGGCGGACCTCGTAGAGGCGGGCGGCCTTGTCGGTGCGCTCCTGCACGAGGAGGCGGTCGCCGCCGACGGCGACGAGCGCGGAGAGCTTCAGCTCGGAGGTCTTGGTCTGGCCGGGCTCGACGGTGCCGACGGCGTCGAAGCGGTAGGCGTACTCGGCGGTGACCCGGTTCTTGCGGGGCGAGAAGCGCAGCAGCCGGGTGTTGCGGGAGTCCTCGCCGGACACCTTGTCGGGGTTGAGCAGCGGGCTCTGCAGGCCGAGGACGAGGTCGCCGTCGGGCAGCAGCGCGAGGCCCTCGAAGCCGCGGTTGATCTTGCGCTGGAGGAGGATCGACGGCAGCGACTCGACGACCGGGTAGTCGGCGCCGGTCAGGCCGAGGCCCCGGGGGACGTGGCGGGCGAGGACCCGGCCCCGGGCGGAGACGTGCACGAGCGAGGGCCCGTACTCGTCGACGAGCCAGAAGCTGCCGTCCCGGTCGCGGACGACGCCCTCGGTGTCCAGGCCGTTCGGGTCGTACGCGAGCGGGGTGGAGGCGTCGTACGAGTACGGGGCCTCGTCGCGGCCGGGCTGGTTCGGCAGGCCGGTCACGGGGGCGCCGGAGGCGGTGGTCAGCGGGATGGACTCCAGGACCTGGATCCGGTCGCCGACGGTGCGGATCTTCACGATGGCCGGGTCGAAGCCGGGCACGGGGAAGGTGCGCCGCTTGTCCTTGCCGACGGCTATCTGGCCGTTGGGGCCCCGGTCGGTGACGGTCCAGTACTCTCCGCGCCGCTCGGCCGGGTAGAGGTCGCTGCCGATGCCGCCGAGGTCGACGCCCCGGTCGTCGGCGACGCTGCCGGGCAGCAGGGCGTTGCTGAAGGCGGCGAGCGGGATGTCGGGCAGGGTCGAGGTGGAGACGACCCGGGCGGCGGGGCCGCCGTGGTGCGCCGGGGTGGCGTCGGCCGTGCCCACGACGACCGAACACGCGAGCGCGGCGGACAGCGGCAGGACGACGAGGGCGGGCCGGCGCAGGAGGCGCGGATTCATCTGAACTCCCTGGAGAACATGGAAAGTCGCCGGTGAGGGCGGCCTCATGGTCCAGTCCTTCGCGCAACACGGGGCGACGTGTTCGCGACATCGGGGCGAGTCCTGGGTGAACGCGCGCCTCCGTGCGGCCCCGCTCAGTACCGGTCGAGGATGAGCTGCGTCTTGAGGATGTCCCCGTGGTACAGCCAGCCGTGGGCCTCGGCGACGGCGATGGCGTCCGCGTGCAGGTCGGCGGCGTCGGCGTACGAGTCGGTCTTGAAGGACAGCTCGACGACGTACTCGGTGCCCGTGCCGTTCGCGCCGACGACCGGGAGCACCTCGATGCTCGCGTCGTCGGAGGGGCCCCAGGCGCCGCCGTACACCTGGGCGGTGACCGGTCCGTGGGCGCGGGAGGCCTGGAGGGTGGTCTTGCCCCAGCCGGTGGTGTTCCAGTCCTGGAGCTTTCCGGGGATGTCGTTGACGAGCCAGGTGCGGCCGGTGGTGCTCGTGGGCAGGGCGGTGCCGGAGTAGCCGCTGGCGCTGTGGCTCTTCTCGTTGGAGAAGCTGAGGGTCTGCTTGGCGTAGCCCCAGTCGACCTCGGCGTCGTAGTTGGTGTCGCCGCTGTCGAAGCCGGCGGCGTCGGCCGTGGTGAGGGCGGCGTCGATGTCGCCGTTCGTGACGGGGAAGCGCTTCTTGTACGTCTCCTCGAACGACGAGCCGCTCTTGTGGCGGAGGCGGACGCTCCAGCCCTGCGCGTCCAGCGCGAGCGCGTCGGTGTCGTAGTAGCTGTACGAGCGGGCCTTGGCGGAACCGGTGATGCCGAAGGCCGACCTGACCGCCGTGCTCGGCGCGGAGTTCGCGTCGAGGGCCGCCGCGGTGAGGTTGATCTTCACCTCGTACGTGGGGACGGCGTTGCCCGCGGCGTACGCCGGCGAGGACGGGGCGAGGAGGGCGGCGGCGACGGCGAGGGCGACGGCCGAGCCGGCGGTGGCCGGGCGCGTGACACGGGGCAGGAAGGTCATGCCCCGATGCTCACGACCGCGGGTGAGAACCGGGTGACCCACGGACGTGGCCCGGGTGAACCGGACGGGACGGGAAGGCCCCTACCGCAGCAGCAGGTTCGTGCCCACGTCGTCCGGGACGCCCTCCCGGACGGGGGTGCTGTCCCGGTCCGGGCGGTGTGCGCCGGGGATCGGGGTGGGGGTGGTGCGGTGGAGGAGGACCGTGCCGTTCTCCTGCCACGTCTTCGTGTAGCCGTGGGCGAGGAGGAGGTCGATGCGCTGTCGCTGTTCGTCGGTGGAGGCGAAGGGGAACGTCCGGTCGTTCACGCGGAGGAGGACCCAGTCCGCGCCGCGTGGGGTCCCGTCCGCGATGACCACGTCCGTACGGGCGGTCAGGCGGGGCGCGACGGTGTTGTCGGCCTCCACCGTCGCGCCGTCGGGGATGAGCGCGGCGGCCGTGGCGAGGGGGCGCCTGTCCGGGGAGGGCCGCCAGGCGTCGGGGCGGACGAGGAGGTTCAGGCCGAGGGCGACGGCCGCCGCGGAGGAGAGGGCGACCGCGGCGAGCGCCCACGGCCGGACGCGGCGGCGCGCGTGCAGCCGCGCCAGGGTCTCCAGGGCCGCCGTCAGGAGGATCGGCCACAGGAAGGCGTCGTAGTGGTTGATCACCGGCCAGTGGTTGGGGTTGTCGGAGAGGAGGCGTTCCGCGAGGAGGGGGACGGCGAGCAGGAATGTCGGGGAGCCGAGCGGGAGCAGGGCGAGGGTGCCCAGGATCCAGGCGGCCATGGCGACCTTGACGAAGGGGGTGACGGCGACCTGGAGCAGCACCCAGGGGGCGGTGAGGACGTGGGCGAGGGCGTCCCCCGGGTCGGCGCCGAGGCGTCCGTACGACCAGTAGTAGCCCTCGGGTCCGCCCATCGCCGGCAGGAACCAGCAGAGGGCGAGCGCGGACACCAGCGGTCCGGCCAGGGCGAGTACGGCGCCCGTGGCACGGCCCGCGCGGTGTCCGGCGCGGTGGGCGCGGACCGCGAGGACGAGACCGTACGCGCCGACGACGAGGCCCATGTCCTCCTTGGCCGTGCACAGCAGCGCCGCCCAGAGGGCGGTCGCGCCGTAGCGGTGGGCGAGTCCCCGTTCCAGCATGAGGAGGGTGAACGGCACCGCGAAGGCGACCTCGTGGAAGCCGTTGTAGGAGGCGTTGAGGAGCGGCCACCCCAGCGCGTACACGAGTCCGCCGAGGTCGGCGGCCCGGCGTGCGGCCCGGGGCGTCGCGTCCGCGAAGGCGTGCCGGGCGATGCGGCGGACCACCGGCACGCCCGCCGCGAACAGCGCGGCCTGCGCGAGGATCAGGGTCCGCGGGTCGTCCCACAGCCAGTAGAGCGGTGCGAGGAGGGCGAGCGCGGGGGTGAAGTGGTCGCCGAGGAGCGAGAAGCCGGGCGGGAACTCGTGGTGGACGTTCTTGATCGGCGACCTCGGCAGTTCGAGGTGGGCGTACGCCCGCACGGCCTGGTCGAAGATGCCGAGGTCGAAGCCGGTGGCCCGCAGGGCCGTCCAGGACTGGAGCCCGAGGGCGGCGCACACGAGGAAGCAGAGGGCGGTGAGGGCGACGCCCCGGCCGGCCAAGGGCTTCGTGGGCGCCGCCGTGTCCCGTCCGCCCGGGGTGCGCGGGCCCGGCACCCGAGTGATGCTCTCGCCGGGCGGGCGGGTCGATATGTGTGGCGGCGCGTTCCCCATGGCCACGACCCTACGGTGCGTGTCCGGGCGGCCGGGGAGGCAGAATCGCGCCATGGTCATCACCGCGCGCGCCCTCAACCGCTCCACCCTGCACCGGCAGTTGCTCCTGGAGCGGGAGCCGCTCGGCGTCGCGGAGGCGGTACGGCGGGTGGTGGGCCTCCAGGCGCAGCATCCCGGTTCGCCGTACGTGGCGCTGTGGAACCGGGTCACGCAGTTCGAACCGGAGCACCTCGACGGGGCCGTGAGCGGCTTCGAGTTGGTCAGGTCGACGCTGATGCGGCTCACGCTGCACCTGGTGCACGCCGAGGACTACCGGGCCTTCCGGGAGGGCATGGAGCCGACGCTGCGCGGTTCGCGGCTGCACGATCCCCGCTTCACGGCGGCGGGTTTCACGGCCGCCGACGCCGACGCGCTGCTGCCCGGCCTCCTGGCGTACGCGGAGAGCACGCGGACCGGGGCCGAGCTGCGCGAGCACATCGCGAAGGGGCGGGGCGAGCCGGTGGAGGCCGTCGTCTGGCGGATGGTGCGGCAGTACGCGCCGCTGTGGCACGCGCCGACGGGCCCGCCGTGGTCCTTCGGCACCAAGCAGGCCTTCGTCACGGCGCGCGAGCTGCCGGTGCTCGGTGACCCGGAGGCGTCCGCCGCCGGTCTGGCCGTCCTGGTCCGGCGCTACCTGGAGGGCTTCGGGCCCGCGTCGATACCGGACATGGCGCAGTTCACGACGGCCCCGCGCGGTCTGGTGCGCGAGGCGGTGAAGACCCTGGAGGGCGAGCTGGAACGCCTGGAGGGGCCCGGCGGGACGGTGCTGTACGACGTACCGGGGGCGCCCCGGCCGGACGGGGAGGTGCCCGCACCGCCCCGGCTCCTCGCTATGTGGGACAGCGTCCTGCTGGCCTACGCGGACCGGGGCCGGGTCATCCCGCCCGAGTACCGCAAGCTCGTCATCCGCGTGAACGGCGACACGCTCCCGACGCTCCTCGTCGACGGGTACGTGGCGGGGGTCTGGCGGCCGGTCGAGGGCGGGATCGAGGTCTCGCCCTTCCATCCTCTGGCCGCCGCCGACTGGGAGGCCGTCGGGGCGGAGGCCGCGCCGCTCGGGCGGCTGCTCGCGGCCCGGGACCCGCACGTCTACCGCCGCTACGACCACTGGTGGGTCAAGGGGCTGCCGACGGTCGAGTCCCGGGTGCTGGCCTACTGACCGGCCGTCAACGCCTTCAGGGCGATGTTGAGTCGGAGGACGTTGACGCGGGGTTCGCCGACGAACCCGAGGATGCGGCCGTCGGTGTGGTCGGCGACGAGCCTGTCGACCCGGGCGACGGTGAGGTGGTTCTTCTCGGCGACCCGGTGGATCTGGAGCTTCGCGTACTCCGGGGAGATGTGCGGGTCCAGGCCGGAGCCGGAGGAGGTGACGGCGTCGGCGGGGACGTCGGAGGGCTTGACGGTGTAGCCGTTCACCGAGTTGTCCTTGATCACGGCCGCCTTGGCGTCCTTGACCCAGGCGATCAGGTCCGCGTTGTCGCCGGAGCGGTTGGTGGCTCCGGAGAGGATCAGCCTGTACCGGGTGTTGACGCTGTTGGCGCCCAGGCCGTTGGACGGGCGGGGCTGGAACCAACGGAGATCCTCGTACGTCTGGCCGATCAGCTCCGAACCGACGACCTTCCCGCTCGCGTCCTTCACCTCGGAGCCGTTCGCCCTGCCGGGGAACGCCGCCTGGGCGATGCCGGTGACGGCGAGGGGATAGAGGACGCCGCAGATCACGGTGAGGACGAGGAGGGCGCGCAGGCCGGCCCAGAGCACGCGGCCCGTGTTCACTGCCGAGTTGTTCATGGTCATCAGCCGATTCCGGGGATGAGGGAGAGGAGCAGATCGATGATCTTGATGCCGACGAACGGGGCGACCAGGCCGCCGAGTCCGTAGACGCCGAGGTTGCGTCGCAGCATCGAGTCGGCGCTCGACGGCCGGTAGCGCACGCCCTTGAGGGCGAGCGGCACCAGGGCGACGATGATCAGCGCGTTGAAGATGACGGCGGACAGGATCGCGGACTCGGGCGAGGCGAGGCCCATGATGTTGAGCCTGTCGAGCGACGGGTAGGCGACGGCGAACATCGCGGGGATGATCGCGAAGTACTTCGCCACGTCGTTGGCGATGGAGAAGGTCGTCAACGCGCCTCGGGTGATGAGGAGTTGCTTGCCGATCTCGACGATCTCGATGAGCTTGGTCGGGTCGGAGTCGAGGTCGACCATGTTGCCGGCCTCCTTCGCGGCCGACGTGCCCGTGTTCATCGCGACGCCGACGTCGGCCTGCGCGAGGGCGGGGGCGTCGTTGGTGCCGTCGCCGGTCATCGCGACCAGTTTCCCGCCGGCCTGCTCACGCTTGATGAGGGCCATCTTGTCCTCGGGCGTGGCCTCGGCGAGGAAGTCGTCGACACCCGCCTCCTCGGCGATGGCCTTCGCGGTCAGCGGGTTGTCACCCGTGATCATGACCGTCTTGATGCCCATGCGGCGCAGCTCGTCGAACCGCTCCCGCATGCCCTCCTTGACGACGTCCTTCAGGTGGATGACACCGAGGACCCGGGCACCCTTCTCGTCCTCCACGGCCACGAGCAGCGGCGTACCGCCGGCCTGGGCGATGGCGTCGGTAACGTCCTGGGCATCCTTGGCGACCTCGCCACCGCGTTCCTCCACCCACGCCACGACCGAACCGGTCGCCCCCTTGCGGACCTTCCGCCCGCCCACGTCCACGCCCGACATGCGGGTCTGGGCGGTGAAGGCGATCCATTCGGCGTGGGCCAGCTCGCCCTGGTGACGCTCGCGCAGCCCGTACTTCTCCTGGGCGAGGACCACGATGGAGCGGCCCTCGGGGGTCTCGTCGGCGAGCGAGGAGAGCTGGGCGGCCTCGGCGAGCTCGGCGGCCGTCGTACCCGCGACCGGGACGAACTCCGAGGCCTGCCGGTTGCCGAGCGTGATCGTGCCCGTCTTGTCGAGCAGCAGCGTCGACACGTCACCCGCGGCCTCGACCGCGCGGCCGGACATCGCGAGGACGTTGCGCTGCACCAGCCGGTCCATGCCGGCGATGCCGATCGCGGAGAGCAGCGCGCCGATGGTGGTGGGGATGAGGCAGACCAGGAGCGCCGTGAGGACGATCATCGACGTCTGCCTGTCGGCCCCGGCGTAGATCGCGAAGGGCTTCAGCGTCACCACGGCGAGCAGGAAGACGATGGTGAGGGACGCCAGGAGGATGTTGAGGGCGATCTCGTTCGGCGTCTTCTGCCGGGCCGCGCCCTCGACCAGGTTGATCATCCGGTCGATGAACGTCTCGCCGGGCTTCGTCGTGATCTTGATGACGACCCGGTCCGAGAGCACCCTCGTACCGCCCGTGACCGCGCACCGGTCGCCGCCGGACTCGCGGATCACGGGGGCGGACTCGCCGGTGATCGCGGACTCGTCCACCGAGGCGACACCCTCGACGACGTCACCGTCGCCGGGGATGACGTCGCCGGCCTCGCAGACCACCAGGTCCCCGACGCGGAGCTCGGTGCCGGGCACGCGCTCCTCGTTCGTGCCGGTGATCCGGCGCGCCACGGTGTCGGTCTTGGCCTTGCGCAGGGTGTCGGCCTGGGCCTTGCCCCGGCCCTCGGCGACGGCCTCCGCGAGGTTGGCGAAGACGGTGGTCAGCCACAGCCAGGCGGTGATCGCCCAGCCGAACCAGTCCCCCGGGTTCATGACCGCCAGCACGGTGGTGACCACCGAGCCGACGAGCACCACGAACATGACCGGTGACTTGATCATCACGCGCGGGTCGAGCTTCCTGATCGCGTCCGGGAAGGACGTGACCAGCTGCTTCGGGTCGAACAGCCCGCCTCCGACGCGTCCGGTCCCGGCCGGTCGGCCTTCGGGCGCCCCCGACTGCGGGGGCCGGGTGGGAGTGAGGGTGCTCATGCTGCGAGTCCTTCGGCGAGCGGTCCAAGCGCGAGGGCCGGGAAGTAGGTGAGACCGGTGATGATCAGAATCGTGCCGACCAGCAGGCCCGTGAACAGCGGCTTCTCCGTCCGGAGCGTGCCCGCCGTCTCCGGCACCGGCGTCTGCTCGGCGAGCGAACCCGCGAGGGCGAGGACGAAGACCATCGGCAGGAACCGGCCGAGGAACATCACGATGCCGATCGTGGTGTTGAACCACTGCGTGTCCGCGTTCAGGCCCGCGAAGGCCGAACCGTTGTTGTTCGCGCCCGAGGTGTACGCGTAGAGGATCTCGGAGAAGCCGTGCGCGCCGGAGTTGGTCATGGAGTCCGCCGGCGTCGGCAGGGCCATCGCCACGGCGGTGAAGCAGAGCACGAGGGCGGGGGTGATCAGGATGTAGCAGGCGGCGAACTTGATCTCGCGGGTGCCGATCTTCTTGCCCAGGTACTCCGGGGTGCGGCCGACCATCAGACCGGCGATGAACACCGCGATGACCGCCATGATCAGCATGCCGTAGAGGCCGGAGCCCACACCGCCGGGCGCGATCTCCCCGAGCTGCATGCCCAGCATCGTGATCCCGCCGCCGAAGCCGGTGTACGAGGAGTGGAAGGAGTTCACCGCGCCCGTCGAGGTGAGCGTGGTCGCCACCGCGAAGATCGACGAACCGCCGATCCCGAACCGGGTCTCCTTGCCCTCCATCGCGCCGCCGGCCAGGTCGAACGCCGGGCCGTGGTGGGCGAACTCCGTCCACATCATCAGCGCCGTGAACCCGAGCCAGACGGCCGCCATCGTGCCGAGGATCGCGTACCCCTGCCTGATCGAGCCGACCATCCGCCCGAACGTCCGCGTCAGCGCGAACGGGATCACCAGGATCAGGTAGATCTCGAAGAGGTTCGACAGACCGTTGGGGTTCTCGAAGGGGTGGGACGAATTGGCGTTGAAGTAGCCGCCACCGTTCGTGCCCAGCTCCTTGATGACCTCCTGCGAGGCCACCGCACCGCCGTTCCACTGCTGCGAACCGCCCGCGAACTGCCCCACCTCGTGGATCCCGGAGAAGTTCTGGATCGCGCCGCAGGCGACGAGCACCAGCGCGCCGATCACCGAGATCGGCAGCAGGACGCGGACCGTGCCCCGGACCAGGTCGGCCCAGAAGTTGCCCAGCTCACCGGTACGGGAGCGGGCGAAGCCCCGCACCAGGGCCACCGCGACCGCGATGCCCACGGCCGCCGACACGAAGTTCTGCACGGCCAGACCACCGGTCTGCACGACGTGGCCCATGGCCTGCTCGCCGTAGTACGACTGCCAGTTGGTGTTCGCCACGAAGGAGGCGGCCGTGTTGAAGGCCTGGTCGGGATCGATCGACACGAAGCCGAGCGAGCCCGGCAGGGAGCCCTGCACCCGCTGCAGCAGGTAGAGGAAGAGGACACTCACGGCGGAGAAGGCGAGGACCCCGCGCAGATACGCCGGCCAGCGCATCTCCGTGTTCGGGTTCGCGCCGATCGCCTTGTAGATCCACTTCTCCGGCTTGTAGTGCTTCTCCGAGGAGTACACCCTCGCCATGTGGTCACCCAGCGGCCGGTACGACAGACCCAGGGCGACGATCAACGCCAGAAGCTGGAGGACTCCAGCGAGAACGGGACTCATCCGGACCTCAGAACCTCTCCGGCTTGACGAGGGCGAGGACGAGATATCCAAGCAGGGCGGCCGCGACCAGCAGGCCGACGATGTTCTCGGCACTCACAGCCTGGCCACCCCCTTGGCGATGAAGGCCACCAGCGCGAAGACCGCGATCGTGGTGACGACGAAGGCCACGTCGGCCATCGTGAGCTCCCGGATGCAGGAAGAAGGAAGAACGGATTCTCGGACGAGATGAGGAAACCGCCTTCCGGCCACCTCGCCGCCGCCGTTGACGTGCCCCTAACGCCGCCAATGCCCGTCTTGATGCCTTCTCTACGCGATGCCCTCCCCATTGCCAGTCCTCGGGAACGGACATATCTTCGAGCCGACACCTACGGACCGGGATGCTCGTCAGTCCCGGGGCGGTCCGCCGTTCACGGGCCGGACGGCGGGGAGCGCACCTCCAGGACGACGGAGGGGGCTAGACGCCGGGCGTACGGGATATCCGTATCCACGTACCCGCAGGAGCTGAGCAGCACATGAGCAAGCACGTCCTCGCCCAGAACCAGTACGGCAAGGCCGAGAACCGCATCGTCACGGTCACCCGCAAGGGCAACGACGGCGCGTGGCACGAGATCCGCGACCTGAACGTGTCGGTGGCGCTGCGCGGCGAGTACCGCCAGGTCCATCTGACCGGCGACAACGGCAACTGCCTGCCGACCGACACCACCAAGAACACGGTCTACGCCTTCGCCAAGGAGCACGGCGTCGAGTCCCCCGAGGCCTTCGGCATCCTCCTCGCCCGGCACTTCGTGTCCTCCCAGGCCGTGATCCACGAGGCGCAGATCCGGATCGAGGAGTACGCCTGGGAGCGGATCTCGGTGCCCTCGCGCAAGGAGCAGCACTCCTTCGCGCGCAAGGGGCAGGAGGTCCGCACCGCGCAGATCACGTACTCGGAGAACACCGGGCTCCAGGTCCTGTCGGGCCTGAAGGAGCTGACCGTCATGAACTCGACCGACTCCGAGTTCCACGGCTTCATCAAGGACGGGTACACGACGCTCCAGGAGGCGTACGACCGCATCCTGGCGACCAAGGTGACCGCCCGCTGGGCGAACTCGGCCTCGGCGGCGGCGGACGCGGGGCACGACTGGGACGCCTCGTACGGGAAGGTGCGGCGTCACATGCTGGAGGCGTTCGCGGAGACGTACAGCTACTCGCTCCAGCAGACGCTGCACGCGATGGCGGACCGGGTCCTGGACCACGTCTCCACGGTGAACGAGGTCCGGCTCAACCTGCCGAACAAGCACCACTTCCTGGTGGACCTGGAGCCGTTCGGGCTGAAGAACGACAACGAGGTGTACTTCGCGGCCGACCGGATGTACGGCCTGATCGAGGGCACCATCCACCGTGACGGCGTCCAGCCGGTGATCGCGACCAGCGACTGGATCACCGCCTGACCCGGTGGGTCAGGCGAGCCCGGCCGCCGTCTCCACTCCCAGCCATACGGCCGCGAGTCCGGCGGCCAGGCTCCCGGTCACGTTCAGGGCCGCGTAGCCCTTCGCCCCGTTCTCGTACAGCCGGAACGTCTCGTACGAGAAGGTGGAGTACGTCGTCAGCGCCCCGCACAGGCCCGTGCCGAGCAGCAGGTGGGCCTGGGCCGAGGAGACGCCGGTCAGCAGTCCGAGGACGAACGAGCCCACGACGTTGACGAGGAAGGTGCCCCACGGGAAGACCGATCCGTGGCGGGCCTGGACGGCGCGGTCGGTGAGGTAGCGCAGGGGTGCGCCGACGGCGGCCCCCACCACGACGAGCAGCCAGTTCACGCGTGCCTCCCCCGGCTCCGCACGAGCAGCCGGGCCGCGGTGACGCCCGCCCCGACGGCGGCGAGGGCGGTGAGCAGCGTGCCGCCCAGATAGAGCAGGCCCCGCGCCGGGTCGCCCGCGCTCAACAGGCGCTGGGTGTCGAGGCTGTACGTCGAGAAGGTGGTGAACCCGCCGCAGAAGCCGGTGCCGAGGAAGGGCCGGAGCAGCGGGTGCGGGGCGGTCGTGGTCTCGGTGAGGAGGACCATGAGGACGCCGAGCACCGCGCAGCCGGTCGCGTTGACCGTGAGGACCGTCCAGGGGAAGGCGCCGTCGGGGGTCGGCCAGACGAGCGAGGCGCCGTAGCGCGCGACCGCGCCGATGCAGCCGCCGGCGGCGACCACCGCGACGACCGGCAGTTCCTTGCGCAGCCCCATGCGCCCCAGGTTACGAGAGGCCCGCGGGGCGCCGGGACGGTGGCGGGGTCAAGGCGAGGCGCACAGGCGCGGACCCCGGCCTGGGGCATTAACCGGGGTCCGGCCCGTGCAGCCTCGCTCTGCGATGGTCCGGCCACTCCCTGCGACGGGTCAAAGCGGGGCCGGCGAGTCTGTCAGATCCCCCCGCGGGGTATGGCGGGGGCACCGCCGGGGTATTCCAGGAGGCCATGTCGGGGGTTCATGACGGGCCTCCCGCACGGCGGTGGCAGGGCTCTGACCTGCGGCGACACGAGGGGAGGTGGCCGGGCCACCATCCGGCGGCCGATTCGGGTGCCGGGTACACCTCCTCCCGGCGGGCGGGTCCGGGCGACGCTGGTGCAGCAGCGGGAGGGAGCTGCTCAACCTTCGGGCAGGAGTGTCGTGAGTACATCCGTCGCAACAAAGCGCAGGGCCGCCACCGGGACCGTCTCCCCGGCCGTGCCCCTGGGCGTCGTCAGGTCCTCCGGCGGCGCGGCCGACTCGCGCGAGGACGTCTACGCCGAGCTGTGTGCCGCGCTGTTCTCCGGCTTCCCGCGGCGCGACCAGCGCCTGAAGGCCGAGCAGTACCTGCACGGTCTGCTCACGGCGCACGGCCGCAAGTCGATCCGGAACATCGCCGCGCAGATCGGCGGGCCGGCGGCCGAGCAGAGCCTGCACCACTTCGTCTCCAGCTCCACCTGGGACTGGCAGCCCATGCGGGCGTCGCTCGCCCGGTACCTGGAGCGGAACAGCTGCCCGCAGGCCTGGGTGGTGCGTCCGATGCCGATCCCGAAGGCCGGGGAGCACTCGGTGGGCGTGGACCGGCGTTTCGACCCGGAGCGCGGGCAGGTCTTCCACGGGCAGCAGGCCTTCGGTGTGTGGTTCGCGAGCGACGAGCTGAGCGTGCCGGTCAACTGGCGGCTGTTCCTGCCGGACCCCTGGGTGAACGACCGGACGCGGCGCGACCGCGCGGAGGTTCCCCAGGAGGCCGGCGAGGAGACCCTGGAGGAGTGCGCGGTCGCGGCGGCGCTCGACACCGCCCGCTGGTCCGACGTCACCCGCAAGCCGGTGCTCCTCGACATCCGGGGCGGCGCGGGACGGGCGGCCCTGACGCGGCTCGCCGGGGCGGGCGTGCCCGTGGTGGCCCGGATCAACCCGGGCTCGCGGCTCGCGATCGCCGACCGTTCGCTGCCGGGCTTCGGGGCGGGTCCGCTGTCCGCCGTGCAGATCCTGGAGTCGCTCAAGGGCCTGCGCAGGCCGGTGAGCTGGGTGGACACGGTGGCGGGGGCGCGGACCTCGCGGACCTCGCTGGCGACGGCCGTGCGGGTGGCGCTGCCCGCGCCGGGCGGGGAGCGGATGCGTCCGCTGGTGCTGCTCGGCGAGTGGGACGACCCGCGCCGGGCGCCGGCCCGGGTGTGGGTCAGCGATCTGACGGGCTCTCCGGTGGGTTCGCTGCTGCGGATCACGAAGCTCGGCCGCCGGGTGGAGCGGGACTTCGCCGAGGTCGGCGAGGGGGCGGGCCTGCGGGACTTCGTGGGCCGTTCGTTCCGCGGCTGGCACCGTCACATCACGCTGGCCTCGGCGGCCCACGCGGCGACGGTCATGGCCGGCGGCTGGGACGCGGCGTACGACACGGGCTACGTCTCGGGCCGTTCGGCGAGCTGACGGCCACGCGGGTCCGGCGGGCCGTGCGGGTCACGCCGGTCCGGCGGGTCCCGCGGGGCCCGCCGTCGCGCGTCCGCGGGCCAGGACCTCCCGGGTGCGCTGGAGGCGCAGCGCCAGCTGGACCTCCAGGACCTGGCCGGGCTTCTGCCATTCGGGGCCGAGGAGTTCACCGATCCGTTCCAGGCGGCGGGAGACCGTGTTGGGGTGGACGTGGAGCGCCTCGGCCGCGTTCGTGGGGCTGCCGCCCGAGGCGAAGTACGCCTCCAGGGTGTGGGTGAGGTCGGTGAACCGCTCGGCGTCGTAGTCCAGTACGGGCCCGATCGCGGCGTCGACGAAGCCGTCGACGTCGTTGTCGTCGGAGAGCAGCAGCCCCAGGAAACCGAGGTCCTGCGCGGAGGCGGCGGAGCCGGTGCCGCCGAGCGCGCTCATCGCGTCCAGGCAGCGCCCTGCCTCCTGGTGGATCCGTCCGACGCCGTCCGGGCTCTGGGCGGGTCCGGCGGCGGCGACGGACACGGGGTGTCCGAGCAGCGGGGACAGCTCGGCGGCGACGGCCTTGGCCGCGGCCGAGGCGTCTATGCCGGGGAGCAGCAGCACGATGCAGCCGCCCTGCACGGTCTTGAGGCCGGAGAGGCGGTACGCGTAGGAGGACGCCCAGACGACCGCGCGGCCCTGCTCGCCGCCCTCGGGCCGGGCGAGCACGAGGACATGGGGCCTGCCCAGGTCGACGCCGAGGCGGCGGGCGCGCTGGGCGATCTGCTGCGGGGCGTGCGGCGGGTCGGCGATGAGGTCGTCGAGGAGTTCGTCGCGGACGGGTCCTTCGGCGACGGCGGTGGAGCGGCGCATCAGGAGCAGGAAGGCGACGGACTGCGCGGCGAGTTCGAGGAGGCGTTCGTCCTCGCCGGTGAGGCTTCCGGCGGCGCGGACGACGAGGCCGCCGAGGTCCTCGGAGCCCGCGATGACGGGCGCGACCCAGGTGTCGTCGGCGGCGAGGACCGGGCGGCGGCGGGCGTGGGCGTCGAGGGAGGCCTTGGCGACGGCCTCCTCGTCGAGGCCGGGGATGTCTCCGGCGGTGGCGAGGGGGCGGCCGCCGGGGTCGCGGATCAGCACGGTCGCGTCGAGGGCGTCGGCGGCGGCCTTGGCCACGTTGCACAGGTCGCCGCCGGCGAGGACGAGGTTCATGATGCGGCCGTGGGCCTCGCTGACGTGCCGCATCCGGGTGAGGCTGGTGCGCACCCGGGAGCTGTCCCGCTCCAGTTCGGAGACCTCGGCCCGGGTGCGGTCGAGGAGGCCGGCCTTCTCGACGGCGAGGGCGGCGAGGTCGGCGAGCCCCGAGAGGAGCGCGATCTCCTCGGAGGTGTGGTGGCGGACGCGCCGGTCGGCGCCGTAGAGGGCGCCGATGACGGTGTCTCCGCTGCGCAGCGGCGCGGCCACGATCGCGTGGAGGCCCTCGGCGCGCAGGGCGGACTCGGCGGTCTCGTCGAAGGCGGGGGCGTGGACGCCCGCGTCGAGGGAGCCGGAGGGGGCGAAGCGCTCGTCGGCGAGGTAGTCGGCGGTCCAGACGGGTTCGCCGTGGAGCTGGACGGCGCCGCCGAGTCCGTACCCCTCGGCGATCCGGAGTCCGGGGGTGAGGCGCGGGCCGGGGCCGGTGGCGGCGCGGGAGCCCTCGGTGGTGTGGACGTAGCAGGCGCCGTGCGGGCCGCGCAGGGTCACGTAGGCGAGGTCGAGGCCGAGGATCCGGCGGGCGCGGCGGGTGATGACGCGCAGGAGGCTGTCGAGGTCGTAGGAGAGCGTGAGGTCGCGGGTGGTGTCGGTGAGGGCGGTGAGCGCGGCCTCGCGGCGGGCGTCGCGCGCGCGTCCGGTGTGGACCTCGCGGGCGAGTCCCACGGCCCGCTCCAGGCGGTGGAGTTCCCCGCCGGTCAGTCCGTTCGCGCGGGCCTCGTCGAGGAGGTCGTCGAGGCGGCCGTGCGGTGCCTGCCGGGCGAGCAGTTCGAGGACCGTGAGCAGCGCGTCGGCACCACCGGCTCCGTCCGCGCCGTCCATCGTCATGGCCCCAACCCCCATAGTCGAGCGAAATCGGGCACCTCGGAGGAAACCCGTACTGCTCGCCGAAAGTAATTCGGCTTCGGGAGTCGGTCAACGGTGAGTTGCCGCACTTCATTCCCTCGTGACGGGCGGTCACCCCGCCGGTCGGCCGCCGGACGGCCGCCCGAGGTCAGCCGACGGAGCCCGCCGGGACGAGCCGCTCGCGCGCCGGACCGTACCGCGCCGTGCCGTACTGGGCGGGGACGTAGGCCGCCGGGACGTGCTGGGTGGGGATGTGCTGGGCGGGGATCCGCGGAGCGTACACGGGCCGGCCGGCCGTGTCCCGTACGGCCAGGACCGAGCGCTGGAGGCGGCGGAGCCGCGCCGAGGGTTCCATGGCGCTCTCGGCCTTGAGGTGCACGCGCAGCCGCTCGTACACGACGAGGGCCTCGTCGTGCTGTCCGCAGCGGAGGAGGGCGACCATGAGGTGCGCGTGGAGGGGCTCGTTGGTGCGGTAGCGGGCGACGAGTCCGGTGAGTTCGGAGACGAGTTCGGCGTGCCGGCCGAGGCCCAGCTGGGCCTCCATCCACTGGTCGAGGACGCTGAGCCGGGAGGTTTCGAGGCGCTCGATCTCCCTGCGGAGCCGGGGTCCCGCGGCGACGCCGGCGTAGGGTTCGCCGCGCCACAGGGCGAGTGCCTCGCCGAGGCGGAGCGCCGCCCGGGACAGGTCGCCGGCCTCCATGGCCCGGTAGCCGGCGCCGGCCGCGCGCTCGAACTGCCAGACGTCGTTGACGCCGCCGCCGGTGTCGAGCCGGTAGCCGCCGGGCTGGGAGACGAGTATCGCGTCGGCGCTGCGCCGGTCCGACCAGCCGGGCCGGGGCTCCGCCGGGTCGGTGTCGCGCAGGGCGCCTGCGATGAGGGACCGCAGTTCGGCTATGTGCGCCTGCAGTTCGGCGCGGGCGCCGCGCGGCGCGCCGGACGGCCACAGTTCCTCGGTCAGGACCGTCACGGGGACGACCTGGTCGGCGCTGGCCGTGAGCAGGGCGAGCAGCTGCCGGGGTGCGGCCGCCGTCGGAGTGATCGACACCCCGTTCTCACGTACCGACAGTCCCCCCAGAATCCGGACGTCCACCTTGCCCCCTCATGCCTGTGCGGTGTCTGCGCGCGGGATGACTCTCGATGATTAGAAAAGACCCCCGTAGGCATGTCAATAAGAAACCGGAGGGTACGGAATGACGGTCCCGGATATCGTGGTGATTCACCCCGTTTGTCCGTAAATCTGAGCGTCGTGTTTCCGTCAGTGGCGGAGATCTTGTGTATGCCGCAAGCTGTTTCCGGACTCGGGGGTACGCTTTCGAAGGGTCCATGCGGATGCGAAGGGGGTCCACACCCGCGAGATCACGCCAGAAACCGGCACCGCGGTACGGTTCCCCCGCCCGCTAGAGCACGGCGGCGGCGGTGAGCAGCCCGAACGCGACGGTGATCAGGGCCGTGCGGACGCGGTGGAGCGCGTTCCAGCGCTGCTCGAAGGCGGCCCGGACCGCGGAGGCGCCGCCCGCCGGGTCGTCCGCCGGGGCCCGCTCCGAGGACGCGAGGGCGTTGTTGAGCGGGACGTTCCCACCGATGGTCACCAGGTGGTTGAGGACCGCGCAGACGAGCCCCGCGAGGACCAGCCACTTCTGCGTGTCCGTGCGCCCGTCCTCGGGGACGAGGAACGCGGCGGCGGGGAAGGCGACGACGCCGAGGAAGACCACGAGGAACACGGGCTTCGGCACGTACTCGTTGATCCGGCGCATCGCCGTGACGAACTCCGGGTCCGTCAGGCGGGCGAGCGCGGGCATGATCCCGGTCTGGAAGATCAGCATGAATCCGGCGTAGAGCCCGGTGCATCCGACGGCGAGGGCGAGCAGCAGGGTGGCCATGCGGCCATTCTGACCCGCCACCCGCCCCGGACGTCAGCTGTACGGATCACCCGACCTCAACTCGCCCTCCCGGGAAGGACTCTCACCTTCCCGGGGGCCGAGCAGACCGGAGGCCCTGCGGATCGCGTCGGCCAGCTCGCGGACCACCGCGGAACCCGACCGGTCGGCGATCGCCCCGGCCCGCTCCGTGAGCGCGCCGAGGCCGGGCGCGCCCGGCAGGTCGCCGCCGCGCAGGGCGTCCGCGAAGTAGGCGGCGATCGCCGTCAGCTGGAGGCTGTCGTGACCGTCGCCCCAGATGTCGCCGGTCAGTGCCGCCGTCCCGACCGTGCCGGAGCGCTCGTGCGGGGCCCGGGTGGCCGGGTCGAGCCAGCGGACCGTCGCGGTGGCGAGCGGGCCGGCCGCCCCGGGACGCGTCTTGACCGCGTAGAGCGCGGTGACGGTGTGACCGGCCCCGACCTCACCGCCGTCCACCCGGTCGTCCCGGAAGTCCTCGTCGGCGACCGCCCGGTTCTCGTACCCGACGAGCCGGAACCTCTCGACGGTCCCGCGGTCGAAGGCGACCTGCGCCTTGGCGTCACGGGCGCGCAGCTCCACCTGGGCGGGCAGCTGGTCGACGAACACCTTCCGGGCCTGCGCCGGGGTGGAGACGTACGTCGTCTGCCCGTCGCCCTTGTCGGCGAGCCGCTCCATGAACGCGTCGCCGTACTCGCTGCCGACCCCGACGCCGAAGAGCGTGATCCCGTACTCCCTGCGCTCCTCGTCGATGCGCGCGAGGATCGGATCGGCCTCGGTGTCACCGGTGTTGGCGAGCGCGTCGGAGAGGAGCACCACCCGGTTCGTGGCGCCCTTCCGGTGGCCGGCGACGGCGACGTCGTACCCGGCGCGGACACCCGCCCCCACATCGGTCGACGCGCGCGTGGCGAGCGCGCCGACGACCTCGCGGATCCGCCCGCGGGCGTCCCCGACGCGGGTCATGGGCAGTTCGGTCCTGGCCTCGTCGCTGAAGGTGACGAGCGCGACCGAGTCGTCGTCGCGGAGCTGGTCGGCGAGCAGCCCGAGGGACTCCTTGACCAGGTCGAGCCGGCCCGGCTCGTCCATCGAGCCGGAGACGTCGACGACGAAGGTGAGGGCGGCGGGCGGGCGTTCGGCGTTCCGCTCCGCGCCCCGGGTGGCGAGCCCGACCCGGACCAGGGACCAGCCGTCGCGGCCGGCGCGGGCTCCGTCGACGGTCACGCTGAATCCGTTGTCCTCCGGCCGGGGGTAGTCGGGGCGGAAGCTGTTGACGAACTCCTCGGGGCGCACGGTCGCGGGATCGGGCAGCCGGCCCTCGGCGAGGGTGCGGCGGGCGTAGCCGTACGAGGCGGTGTCCACGTCGAGGGCGAAGGTGGACAGATAGTCGGGGGCGGGCGCGTCGGAACGCCGCTCGTCCTCCTGGGGTGGGGCGGTGCCGGTGCGCCCGCCGTCGGGGGCCGCGCCGCCCTTGGGCGCCCGGGCGCGGCTCTCGTCCGAGCCGCTCACGCCGCCGCCCGTGCCGCCGCCCGCGCAGCCGCCGACGGCGAGGCCGGCCGCGAGCAGCGCCGCGATCACGGCCGGGAACCGGGCTCCGCGGCGCCGGACCGCCGGCCTGTCGTGTCGTTCCATCTCATCTCCCCCTCTTCGTAGGGCACTTGTGAATGTGACGAACGAGAGGCCCGCGGGGAGCCGTCGAAGGAGTTGCGGATGGATCTCGATGCGGCAACGGCGACAGGGGTGAAGCGGGGTGGCATGGATTCGCCATCCTTCTCAACAGGGGTTGTCACCGTGTGCAGTCACATGCGTACATGGAGTGGACATCGATCGCGCGGGGGTGGTCAGCGGTGGCAGAGAGCGCGGGCTCCGTGATGCTCGCCCGTTCGGCGATGAACCGGGCCGCGACCGAGGGACAGCGGCCCGCCGGACGGCCGGTCCGGGGTGCGCGGCGCATCAGCGCCGCACTCGCCGGGCTGGCCGCCTCCACCCGGCACGAGCTGCTGACCTTCGACGACCCGGTCGCCTCCGCGGGCTTCGCGATCCCCGAGCCGTTCCTGGAGCTGGCGGGAGCGTGCATGCGGGCCGCGGTGGAGCGGGCCGAGGAGGTCAGACGGATCGTCCCGCGGCATGCGCTGCCCCGGCTCGAGGGAGGGCTCCGGATCCCCGGCCGGGCCCGCCTCGCGGAGGCCATCCCGTTCAAGATGATCCTCGTCGACCGGACGGTCGCCGCGATCCCGCTCGATCTGGAGCTGCTGTACAACGGGCTGCTGCTGATCCGGGACCCGGTCGTGGTGCAGGCCCTCGTCCGCGCCCATCACGCCTGCTGGGCGGCGGCCGAGGAGCTGACGTACGCGCAGCCGACCCCGCCGCCGCCCCGCGATCTGCCGGCGCAGCTGCGCCCGGTGCTCGACGCCCTCCTGTCGGGGGTCACGGACGAGACGGCGGCCGCCCGGCTCGGCATGTCCGCGCGGACGTACAGCCGCAGGGTGGGCGACCTGATGGCCGCCCTGGGCACGACGAGCCGCTTCCGCGCGGGCGCGGAAGCGGCTCGGAGGGGGTGGTTGTAGGACCTGCTCCTGGTTGCAGGACCCGCTCCTGGTTGCAGGACCCGCTACGACACGATGTCCTTGCGGGCGAAGCCGCGGAAGGCGAGTGCGAAGAGCACCAGGGCGTACGTCAGGGAGATCGCCGTGCCCTTCACCATGCCGCCCCACTCCAGCTGGGGCTGGAGCGCGTCGATCCAGGCGAACTGCCAGTGCGCGGGCAGGTAGTCGCGCCAGTCGCCGAGGGCGGTGACGGCGTCGAGGACGTTGCCGACGATCGTGAGGCCGACGGCGCCGCCCACCGCGCCGAGCGGGGCGTCGGTGCGGGTGGACAGCCAGAAGGCGAGCCCGGCGGTGACCAGTTGGGAGGCGAAGACGAAGGCGACGGCGATCCCGATCCTGAGCAGGGCGTCCCCGGCGGGCACCGAGCCGCCCGTCGGCAGCCGGAGCGGTCCCCAGCCGTAGGCGACCGTGCCCGCCGCCAGGGCCACGAGCGGCAGGAGGACCATCGCGGCCGCGCTGTAGCCGAGGGCGACCGTCAGCTTGGAGGCGAGGAGCCGGGAGCGCGGGACGGGCGCGGCGAGCAGGTACCGGAGGGAGGACCAGCTCGCCTCGGAGGCGATGGTGTCCCCGCAGAACAGCGCGACGGGGATGACGAGGAGGAAGCCGGCCGAGACGAAGAGGCAGGTCGCCGCGAAGTTGGCGCCGGAGGCCGTCGCCGTGTCCATGAGGGTGATGCGGCCGTTGCGGTCGCCGTCGCCGGAGCCGCCGATCGCGAAGGCCGCGATCAGGACGAACGGCAGGGCGACGAGGATGCCGCCCATGACCAGGGTGCGCCGGCGCTTCCACTGGCGGAGGGCCTCGACGCGCAGGGGCAGGGTGCGTCCGGGCCGGTAGCCGGGGGCGCTCGTCGAGGTGGTGGCCGGGGTGGTCGTGGTGGTCACGCGGCTCCTCCGATCAGGGTCAGGAACGCGTCCTCCAGACGCCGGTGGGGGCCGACGCCGGTCAGGGGCACGTCCAGGCGGACGAGTTCGCCGATGAGGGCGGTCGGGTCGGTGCCGTCGAGGCGGACCAGGATCCCTCCCTCGGTGCGGGTCGCCGCGCCGATGCCCGGCAGGGCGTCGATCTTCTCGACGAGGGCGTCGTCGATCTCCCCGCCCAGGCTCACCAGGAGGGTGGAGCCGGAGCCGGTGATCTCGGCGACCGGTCCGGCCTGCACGAGTCGGCCCCGGTCCATGACGACCAGATGCGTGCAGGACTGCTCGACCTCGGCGAGGAGGTGGCTGGAGACGATGACGGTCCGGCCCCCGGCCGCGTACCGGATCATCACCTCGCGCATCTCGCGGATCTGCGGCGGGTCGAGCCCGTTGGTCGGCTCGTCGAGGATCAGCAGGTCGGGCAGGCCGAGCATGGCCTGGGCGAGGGCGAGGCGCTGCCGCATGCCCTGCGAGTAGGTGCGGACGGCGCGTTCGAGGGCGCCGCCCAGGTTCGCGATCCGCAGGGCCTCGTCGACGTGGGCGTCCTCGGCGGGACGGCCGGTGGCCTTCCAGTACAGGTCCAGGTTCTCCCGGCCGGACAGGTGCGGCAGGAATCCGGCGCCCTCGACGAAGGCGCCGACGCGGGAGAGGACCGGGGCGCCGGGCCTGATGGCCTGGCCGAAGACCCGGATCTCGCCCTCGTCGGGGGTGATGAGGCCCATCAGCATGCGCAGGGTGGTGGTCTTGCCCGCGCCGTTAGGACCGAGGAGACCGAGGACCTGGCCCTGCTCGACGCGGAAGGACACCTCGCGGACGCTGTACCGGTCGCCGCCCTTGTACTTCTTCGACAGGCCGGTGATCTGGAGGGGTACGGCGGCGAGTTCCGGGTCGGGCGCGGGGGCGGCCGTCCGGCGGCGGGCGGTCAGCAGCAGCGCGGCGGCGCCGGCGAGGCCGAGGAGCGGCAGGCCCCACACCCACCAGGGGAGGGCGGCGGCCTGGGTGGCGAGGCCGGGCGCGGTGGGGACGGTGAGCGGGCCCGCGACGGCGACGGTGTAGCGGGCGGGGACCACCGGGGAGGCGTAGCCGAGGTCGGTGGCGGCGACGACCAGCCGCAGCCGGTGCCCGGCCTCCACCTCGTGGTCGATCGCGGGCAGGGTCAGCGTGACGCTCTTCCCGGCCTTGGCGCCCTCGACGCGGACGGGGGCGACGAGCTGGGCGGGCAGCACCTGCTGCCGTCCGTCCGGCCCGACGTCGTACACCTTGGCGAAGAGGACGGCGGAGCCGTCGGCGGCGGTGGAGGTGACCTTGACGCGGACGGTCGGCGTGCCGGTGACGCGCAGGGCTCCGGCCTGCGGCTTCGCTTCGAACCGGGCGTGCTGGCCGGGGAAGTCGAGGGAGAGTCCGACGCCGAGGGAGGACAGGCCGGACAGTCCGCCGCCGAGGCCGGGGACGGCCGAGACGGCGGGGGGTGCGGCGCCGGGCGGGTTCGTGAAGGTCTGCGGGGCGCCGCCGAGGGCGAGGTCCGTGGTGCCGGAGGTGAGGCCCGGGTAGCGGCCGGCGGTCGCGGCGCGCAGGGTGGCCCGCCCGTCGGTGGAGTCGACGCCGCCGGTGCGGCTGACGCGGAAGGCGGGGCCGGTGTCGACGGAGGTGTCGCGCTTCAGCCAGCGGTCGAACCAGGTGGTGACGCGGCGCTCGACGCGGTCGGTCTCGCGGTCGCCGCCGTCGTGGCCGCCGGCGATCCAGTCGACGGCGACGGGGGCGCCGTTGGCCGTGAGGGTGCGGGCCATGGCGTCGGACTGGGCGAGGGTGAACAGCGAGTCGGACTGGCCCTGGACGAGGAGGGCGGGCACCTTGACGCGCGCGCCGACGGCGGAGGGGCTGCGGGCTTCGAGCAGGGCGCGGGCGTCGGCGTCGGGCTTCCCGGCGACGGCGACGCGCTGGTAGAGGGAGCAGAGCTCGGCGGTGAACCGGCCGCAGGTGTCGCCCGTGGCCGGGGAGCCGCCCCGGGCCGGGGAGCCCGTCGAGAAGAAGATCCCGGCCCAGAGCTTCTTGAAGACGCCCTGCGGGAAGAGGGCGTCGGCGAGGTTCCAGTACGTGATCTGAGGGGCGATCGCGTCGACGCGCGGGTCGTACCCGGCGGCGAGCAGGGAGATCGCGCCCCCGTAGGAGGCGCCGGTGACGCCGACGCGCGGGTCGCCGGGCCTGTCGAGGAGGACCTCGGGGCGGGCGGCGAGCCAGTCGATCAGCTTCGAGACGTCCTTGACCTCGTGGTCCGGGTCGTTGAGCCCGATCTCGCCGGTGGAGGCGCCGAAGCCGCGGGCGGACCAGGTGAGGACGGCGTAGCCCTCGCGGGCGAGGCCCTCGGCCTGGGCGCGGACGTCGCCCTTGGAGCCGCCGAAGCCGTGGCCGAGGAGGACGGCGGGGCGCCGTCCGTCGCCCGCGCCGGTGAAGTACGAGGTGTCGAGCCGTACCCCGTCGACGTCGAGCATCCGGTCCGCGCGGTGCACGGGCGGTGGATCGTCCTGGGCGACGGCGGTCCAGGTGCCGGCACCCGCGAGGACGGCGAGCGCTGCGGTGACCGCGGCCCACCGGGGAAGTCGGAGTCGCATGGCGTCGAGCCTAAGCGGCGCCGCCGCACGGCACGGCTGCCCACGGACGGAAATCGGCGGCCTCCTCAGGTCGTACGCAGTATGGTCCGCGTACAGCGGGCGCGGTACGCGGACACGGGGAGGCGGCGTGGAGATCCGGCGGGCGACGACGGTGGCGGAGCTCCTCGCGGTGGGGCACCTGTACGACGGGCCGCCCCGGGAGGCGTGGGCGGCGCGCTTCCTGGCGGCGCCGGGACACCTGATGCTGATCGCGTACGCGGAGGACGGCTTCCCGGCCGGTTTCGTCTCCGGGATCGAGATGCTGCACCCCGACAAGGGCACGGAGATGTGCCTGTACGAGCTGTCCGTGGACGAGGGACACCGGCGGCGCGGGATCGGGCGCGCGCTGACGGAGGCGCTGGTGGCGGAGGCGCGGGAGCGCGGCTGCTACGGCGCCTGGGTCGGCCTCGACACGGACAACGCCCCCGCCCTGGCCACGTACCGCTCGGCGGGCTCGGTGGACGAGGGCGTGTTCGCGATGCGCGGCTGGCCGCTGGGCGAGGACGCGGACGGCTGACCCGGCGGACGCCTGACCCGACGGCTGCCCCGGCGGCTGACCCGGCGGACGCCTGGACGTCCGATGTCCCCGGGGAGCGCGCCCCGGGGACATCGGACGTGGATCAGGCCTGGATCAGGCGCGGATCAGGTGGATCAGGTGGATCAGTGCTTGCGGCGGATCAGGTGGATCAGTGGTTGCGCGGGAAGCCCAGGTCCACGCCCGCGGGGGCGTCGGACGGGTCCGGCCAGCGGGTGGTGACGACCTTGCCGCGGGTGTAGAAGTGCACGCCGTCGTTGCCGTAGATGTGGTGGTCGCCGAAGAGCGAGTCCTTCCAGCCACCGAAGGAGTGGTAGCCCACCGGCACCGGGATCGGCACGTTCACGCCGACCATGCCGGCCTCGACCTCCAGCTGGAAGCGGCGGGCGGCGCCGCCGTCGCGGGTGAAGATCGCGGTGCCGTTGCCGAACGGCGAGGCGTTGATGAGGGCGAGGCCCTCCTCGTACGTCTCGGTGCGCAGCACGCAGAGGACCGGGCCGAAGATCTCGTCCTGGTAGGCCTTGGCGGAGGTCGGCACGTGGTCCAGGAGGGACAGGCCGATCCAGTGGCCGTTCTCGTGGCCGTCGACCGTGTAGCCCGTGCCGTCGAGGACGACCTCGCAGCCCTCGTCCGCCGCGCCGTGGACGTAGGAGGCGACCTTGTCGCGGTGGACGGCCGTGATGAGCGGGCCCATCTCGGAGGTGGGGTCGGTGCCGGGGCCGATCTTGATCTTCTCGGCGCGCTCGCGGATCTTCTGGACGAGCTCGTCGCCGATGGAGCCGACGGCCACGACCGCCGAGATCGCCATGCAGCGCTCGCCGGCGGAGCCGTACGCCGCCGAGACGGCCGCGTCGGCCGCCGCGTCGAGGTCGGCGTCCGGGAGGACCAGCATGTGGTTCTTCGCGCCGCCGAGCGCCTGGACGCGCTTGCCGTTGGCGGAGGCGGTGGTGTGGATGTACCGGGCGATCGGGGTCGAGCCGACGAAGGAGATCGCGGAGACGTCCGGGTGCTCCAGGAGGCGGTCGACGGCCACCTTGTCACCGTGCAGGACGTTGAAGACGCCGTCCGGGAGGCCCGCCTCGGCGAGAAGTTCGGCGATCTTCAGGGACGGCGACGGGTCCTTCTCGCTCGGCTTGAGGATGAAGGTGTTGCCGGTCGCGATGGCGATCGGGAACATCCACATCGGCACCATGGCCGGGAAGTTGAAGGGCGTGATGCCGGCGACGACGCCGACGGGCTGGCGGATCGACGCCACGTCCACGCGGTTCGAGACCTGGGTGGAGAGCTCGCCCTTGAGCTGGGTGGTGATGCCGCAGGCCAGGTCGACGATCTCCAGGCCGCGGGCGACCTCGCCGAGCGCGTCCGAGTGGACCTTGCCGTGCTCGGCGACGATCAGCTCGGCGATCGCGTCGCGGTTGGCGTCGAGCAGCGCGCGGAACTTGAAGAGGATCGTGGTGCGCTGGGCCAGCGAGGAGGTGCCCCAGGTGGCGAAGGCCTCCTTCGCGGCGGCGACGGCCGCGTCGACCTCCTCCACGGAGGCGAGGGCGACCTGGGTGGTCACGGCGCCGGTGGCCGGGTCGGTGACCGGGCCCCAGTTGCCCGACGTGCCCTCGACGGTCTTGCCACCGATCCAGTGGTGGACGCTCTTCGTCATGACGAGTTACTCCTTCAGAGATGGCGGCGTCGGGCGGTGACGTGCCGGTCGTACTCCTCGCGGGCCTTCGCCGCCGACGGGCGGGTCGACGTCTCGGCCACGGGCACATCCCACCACGCCTGGGCCGGGGGCGGGCCCGACACACTGTCTGCCGTTTCGGTCTCGACGTAGACACATGTGGGTTCCGTGGCCGCCCGGGCGTCCGCGAGGGCTTCTCGCAGGTCACGCACGGTGCGGGGGCGCAGTACCCGCATGCCGAGGGAGGCGGCGTTGGCTCCGAGGTCGACGGGGAGCGGCGGTCCGGTGAAGCTCCCGTCGTCCGCCCGGTGCCGGTAGTCGGTGCCGTACCGCTCGGCTCCGACGGCCTCGGAGAGGCCGCCGATGGAGGCGTACCCGTGGTTCTGCAGGATCACCAGCTTCAGGGGCAGTCGTTCCTGGACGGCTGTGACGATCTCGGTGGGATTCATCAAGTATGTACCGTCGCCGACGAGCGCCCAGACGGGTCGGCCGGGCGCGGCGAGGAGGACGCCGATCGCTGCGGGGATCTCGTATCCCATGCAGGAGTAGCCGTACTCGACGTGGTACTGGTCCCGCGAGCGGGTCCGCCACAGCTTGTGGAGGTCGCCGGGGAGCGAGCCCGCGGCGTTGATCAGGATGTCGCGGGCGTCGACCAGAGTGTCGAGTGCGCCGAGCACCTGGGTCTGGGTGGGGCGGGCGTCCTCGTCGGGGACGGCGTAGGCCGCGTCGGTCCGCTCCTGCCACTCGGCCTTCGAGCGGGACCAGTCGGCCGTGGTCCGCCGGTGGCCGCCGAGCGCCCCGGTGAGGGCGGTGAGGCCCTCGCGGGCGTCGGCGACGAGGGGCAGCGCGGCCTGCTTGTGGGCGTCGAAGCCGGTGATGTTGAGGTTGAGGACGGGCGTGTCGGGGCGGAAGAGGGTTCCGGACGCGGTGGTGAAGTCGGTGTACCGGGTGCCGACGCCGATGATCAGGTCGCTGGTGCGGGCGAGGGCGTCGGCGGTGGCGGTGCCGGTGTGGCCGATGCCGCCGACGTCGCAGGGGTGGTCGTACGGGAGGACGCCCTTGCCGGCCTGGGTGGTGGCGACGGGCAGGCCGGTGCGCTCGGCCAGCTCGCGCAGCGCGTCCTCGGCGCGGCTGTGCCGCACGCCGCCGCCGGCGATGATCAGGGGCCGTTCCGCGGCCTTCACGGCGCGGACGGCGGCGTCGAGTTCGGCGGTGTCGGGGCGGGGGCGGCGGATCCGCCAGATCCGCTCGGCGAAGAACTCCTCCGGCCAGTCGTACGCCTCCGCCTGGACGTCCTGGGGCAGGGCGAGGGTCACGGCGCCGGTCTCGGCGGGGTCGGTGAGGACCCGGACGGCGGCGAGGGCGGCCGGGACGAGGGCCTCGGGCCGGGTGACCCGGTCGAAGTACCGGGACACCGGGCGGAGGCAGTCGTTGACGGACACCTCGCCCGCGTAGGGGACCTGGAGCTGCTGGAGGACGGGGTCGGCGGGGCGGGTCGCGAAGGTGTCGCCGGGCAGGAGCAGCACCGGGAGGTGGTTGACCGTGGCGAGGGCGGCGCCGGTGACGAGGTTGGTGGCGCCGGGGCCGATGGAGGTGGTGACGGCGTGCGCGGAGAGCCGGTTCCGCTGGCGGGCGTAGCCGACGGCGGCGTGCACCATGGCCTGCTCGTTGCGGCCCTGGTGGAAGGGCATGCCCTTCTCCTCGACCAGCGCCTGCCCGATCCCGGCGACGTTCCCGTGGCCGAAGATGCCCCAGGTGGCGGCGATCAGCCGGTGCCGTTCGCCGTCGCGTTCGGTGTGCTGGGCGGCGAGGAAGCGGACGAGGGCCTGCGCGACGGTGAGCCTCATGCGTATCCCTCCGTGTGGTCCGGGTGGAAGCAGATCTTCCACTCCCTCTCGGCTCCGGGGCCCGCCATGACGTTGAGGTAGTAGAGGTCGTGCCCCGGCTGGGCGATCGAGGGCCCGTGCCAGCCGTCGGGCACGAGGACCGCGTCGCCGTCCCGGACCTCGGCGAGGAGGTCGGCGCCGCCGGGCCGGGAGGGCGAGATCCGCTGGTAGGCGAGGCCGCGCGGGCCGGCGATCTCGTAGTAGTAGATCTCCTCCAGGGCGGACTCGGCGCCCGGGCGGTGCTCGTCGTGCTTGTGGGGCGGGTAGGAGGACCAGTTCCCGCCGGGCGTGACGACCTCGACGGCGATGAGCCGGTCGCACGCGAAGGCGTCCGCCGAGGCGAAGTTCCGTACGAGGCGCGCGCGGTTTCCGCTGCCCCGGGTCTCGACGGGAACCTCCGGCGCGGGGCCGTAGCGGGCGGGGAGTCTTCGCTCGCACTTCGCTCCTGCCAAAGCGAAGCGGCCTCCCGCGCCGGAGGCGATCTGGGCATGGGCGTCGCGCGGTACGTACGCGAAGTCGGTCACTCCTTCGAACACGCTCGCGCGGCCCAGGAGTTCGATGATCTCGCCGTCGACGCGCACGCTACAGGCACCGGAGAGGGGAAGCACGGCCCATTCGAAATCCCCGCTCCCGAAGGAGTGGTTCTCCCCCGGTCCGAGGGTGAGGACGCGGAGCGCGGAGTACGTCCATCCGGCCCGCCCGGGGTCGATGTCGACGGCGTACGGGCCGTGGGCGGCGGTCCCGGCGGGGAGGTGGAGGCTCGTGTCCATGGCGGATCCCTACCCCGGTTCCCGGATCGATCCCGTGCCCGTGGCGAGGGCTTCGGCGATCTCCGCGGCGTCCGGCATGGCGGAGGAGCACGCGAGGCGGCCCGCGACGATCGCGCCGGCGGCGTTGGCGTGGCGCAGGACCGTGCCGAGGTCGTTTCCGGCGAGCAGTCCGTGGACGAGGGCCCCGCCGAACGCGTCGCCCGCGCCGAGCCCGTTGACGACCTCGACCGGGAGCGGAGGCACCTCGGCCCGGGTCCCGTCGGCGGCGAGCGCCAGGACGCCCGCGGGGCCCTGTTTGACGACGGCGAGCCGGACCGCGCCGGCCGCGAGGAGGGCGCGGGCGGCGGCCTCGGGCTCCCGCTCCCCGGTGGCGACCTCGCACTCGTCGAGGTTGCCGACGGCGACGGTCGCGTGCCGCAGGGCCTCGGTGTAGTACGGGCGGGCGGCCGCCGGGTCCGTCCAGAACATCGGCCGCCAGTCCAGGTCGAGGACCGTCGTCTCCCGGCCGGACCGGGCCCGCAGCGCCTCCAGGGTCGCGGTGCGGCTGGGTTCGGCGCACAGGCCGGTGCCGGTCGCCCAGAAGACCCGGGCGGCGCGGATCGCGTCGAGGTCCAGTTCCTCGGGCCGGATCTCCAGGTCGGGGGCCCGGGGGCGGCGGTAGAAGTAGAGCGGGAAGTCGTCGGGCGGGAAGAGCGCGCAGAAGGTGACGGGGGTGGGGTGCGCGTCGACCTCGGTCACCCAGTGGCCGTCCACGCCGAAGCCCTTGAGCTCGCGGCGCAGATAGGTGCCGAAGGGGTCGGCGCCGGTGCGGGAGACGAGCGCGGTGCGGCGGCCGAGGCGGGCGGCGGCGACGGCAACGTTGGCCGCGGAGCCGCCGAGGAACCTGCTGAAGGTCTCGACCCGGTCGAGTCCGACACCGGACTGGAGCGGGTACAGGTCCACACCGAGGCGGCCCATGGCGATCAGGTCGTACGGCTCCGTCTCCACGCGCCACCTCTCGGCTCGGTCGCCCTCGGCTCCGCACCCAGGTCTAGCCGTCCGCCCGGAGGCGTGTCAACGATATGTCCGGACATTCGGACGCCGTCGGGCGGCCCGATCGGCTTGACGGTGCTCTCGGGCCGCGGCCAAGGTGGCAGTCATGACGAAGCCGTCGCCGCAGCCGTCAGCACCGCCCTCGCCCCGTCCGCCGCAGCCGTCGCCACCGTCCCGGATCCGCATCGGATCGGCCCCCGACTCGTGGGGGGTGTGGTTCGCCGACGATCCCCGGCAGGTGCCGTGGCAGCGCTTCCTCGACGAGGTGTCGGGCGCCGGCTACGGGTGGATCGAGCTGGGACCGTACGGCTATCTCCCGACCGATCCGGCCGTCCTGGCGGAGGAGACCGCCCGGCGCGGGCTCCGGGTCTCGGCGGGCACCGTCTTCACCGGGCTGCACCACGGCCCGGACGTCTGGGACCGGACCTGGGCGCACGTCGCCGAGAACGCCGCCCTCGCGCAGGCCGTGGGCGCCGGGCACCTGGTCGTCATCCCGTCGTTCTGGCGGGACGACCGGACGGGCGAGGTCCTGGAGGAGCCCGTGCTCACGGCCGGGCAGTGGCGGGACCTGACCCGGCTGACGGAGCGCCTGGGCCGGGAGGTGCGCGAGCGGTACGGGCTGCGGATCGTGGTCCATCCGCACGCCGACACCCACCTCGACGGCGAGGAGAGCGTGACGCGCTTCCTCGACGCCACCGACCCGGCCGCGGTCGCGCTCTGCCTGGACACCGGCCACTACGCGTACGCCGGCGGGGACAGCGTCAAGCTGATCGAGACGTACGGGGAGCGGATCGGCTACCTCCACCTCAAGCAGGTCGACCCGGAGGTGCTGGCCGGCGTGGTGGCCGAGGGGGTGCCGTTCGGTCCGGCCGTGGCGCGGGGGGTGATGTGCGAGCCGCCGTCCGGGGTGCCCGCGCTCGAACCGGTGCTCGCCGCCGCGTCGGCCCTGGACGTGGACCTGTTCGCGATCGTCGAGCAGGACATGTACCCGTGCGGGCCGGACGTCCCGTACCCGATCGCCCTGCGGACCCGGCGCTTCCTCCGCTCGTGCGGCGTGTGACCGGCGCATACCGCTCTGACCAGGGGTGACGCACGCGGACACACCGAGGAGCGTGTGTGCCGGTTCCGTCACGCGGATCCCCCTTTCGTCACGCTTGTCTCCGTTACGCGGGCTGTGCGTCACAGGCGGTCGACAGCCGCTCTCCTCCTGCCGGAAGGGGCGTTGCACCGGGCAGAGGCTGATTGATCGCTTGATCACCGACGCCCGCCCGCAGCGCCCCCGAACGGCAGCCCCTGCCGCCGCTGCGTGGCGCGCAGGGAGGTACCGGGCATGACGGACACAAGGCTCTGGTCGTACAAGGACATCGCCGCACACATCAAGGTGCAGCCCGACACGGTCCGCTCCTATCGGAAGCACGGGCTTCTTCCGGCACCCGACCACGTGGAGTCGGGCAGGCCCTACTGGTACGCGGACACGATCCGCGCCTGGGTCGCCAGCCGCCCCGGCAACCGGGCCCGCCGCGACTGACCCGCCCGGTGACGCGCGCCGGGCTCCGGTTCCCCCTCCGGAGCCCGGCGTCGCGCCGCGCGGGTCAGCGGACGGCGCTGTACGTCCTCCCGTCGGCGTCGGTGGCCGCGTCGGTGGCGGTGTCGGTGCCTGATCCGTCCCCGGTGTCCGCAGGGGCGTCCGTCTCGCTGATGCCGAAGCGGTCGTGGAAGCGGCGCAGCGGGGCCGGTGCCCACCAGGTGAGGCGGCCGGTCAGCTTCATCACGGAGGGGACGAGGAGGCTGCGGACCACCATCGCGTCCATGAGGACGGCGAGCGCGACGCCGAGTCCGAGCATCTTGGTGTTGGTGACGCGGGAGGTGCCGATGGCGACCATGACGACGGCGAGGATCACGGCGGCGGCGGTGATCAGGCCGCCCGTGTGGCGCAGCCCGAAGCGGACGGAGTGCTCGTGGTCGCCGGTGGCGTCGTACTCCTCCTTGATGCGGGAGAGCAGGAACACCCCGTAGTCCATGGAGAGTCCGAAGGCCACGCAGAACATCAGCACGGGCAGGGTGGTCTCGATGTCGCCGGTGGAGGTGAAGCCGAGGAACCCGGCGAGGTGCCCCTCCTGGAAGACCCAGACGACGGCGCCGAACATCGCCGTGAGGCTCAGGGCGTTGAGGAGGACGGCCTGGACGGGGACGACGACGCTGCCGGTGAGCAGGAAGACGAGGAGCAGGGTGACGAGGACGATGATCCCGGCCGCCCAGGGCAGGCGGTCGCCGATGGCGTCCTTGGAGTCGACGAGGACGGCGGCCGGTCCGGTGACGGTGGTCGTGAACGGGGCCTCGGCCGCGCGCAGTTCCCCGACGACCCGCTGGGCGCCGGCGCCGACGGTCTCCCCGTCGGGCACCACGGTGAAGTAGGCGGATCCGCCGCCGTCGGTGACGGGACCCTCGGCCCGGGCGACACCGTCGAGGGCGGCGATGCGCTCGCGGTAGCCGGCGTACTGCGCGGGCATGGCCGTCCCCTCGGCGAGGACGGTGAGGCCGCCGCCCGGGTTGCCGGGGAAGCCGTCCCGCAGCTGGTCCTGGACGACCCGGGAGGAGGCGGTGACGGGGAGCTGGCGGTCGTCGGCGGTGCCGAACCTCACGCCGAGGAAGGGCAGCCCGAGGAGGACGAGCCCGGCGGTGGTGACGACGGCGAAGACGGGCGCCCGGCGCATCACGAGGGCGGCGGCCCGCCCCCAGCCGGCCCCGGCGGAGTCGTCCCGGCCACCGGCTCCGGCGGCGTCCGCGCCCGCCCCGGCGGAGTCGTCCCGGCCCGTCCCGGCCGTGTCCTTCCCGGTTGCCCGGCCGCGTCGCAGGAGGCGTCGCAGGTCGAGGGCGTTGACCCGGTCGCCGAGCAGCACGAGGGCGGCGGGGAGCAGGGTGAGCGCGGCGGTGGCGGCGAGCAGGACGACGGCGATCCCGGCGTACGCGAAGGAGCGCAGGAAGTACTGCGGGAAGACCAGCATCGCGGCGAGCGAGACGGCGACGGTCAGGGCGGAGAAGAGCACGGTCCGCCCGGCGGTGCGCAGCGTCGTGCGGACGGCCGCGTACGTGTCGGCGCCGGCCACGAGCTCCTCGCGGTAGCGGCGGACGACGAACAGGGCGTAGTCGATGGCGAGTCCGAGCCCGAGGGCGGTCGTCAGGTTCTGCGCGAAGACGGAGACGTCGGTGAACTCGGTGATGCCGCGCAGGACGGCGTTGGTGCCGAGGATGGCGACGATGCCGACGCCGAGCGGCAGCAGGGCGGCGACGGCGCTGCCGAAGACCATGACGAGCAGGACGAGCGTGAGGGGCAGGGCGATGAGCTCGGCCCGCAGCAGGTCCTCCTGGATGACCGTCTGCATCTCGTGCCGGACGGCGAGCCCGCCGCCGAGGGAGACCTCGACGGGGCCGTGGGTGCCCCGGTACGCGGGGGCGATCCGGTCGAGGACGGCGGCGGCGTCCTTCTCCTCGCCGGCGATCCTCGCGGCGATCACGGCCTGGCGGCCGTCCTCGGAGCGGAGGGCGGGCGAGCCGGTGGACCAGTAGGAGCCGACGCCGTCGACGCCCGGTTCGGCGTCGAGCCGCTCGGCGAGCCGCCGGGCCTCGGCGGCGACGGCCGGGGCGTCGACCCCGGGGGCTCCGGCGTCGACGAGCAGCAGCACGTTCGGCTGGGAGCCGGGGAACTGCCGCTCCAGGGCCTTCGTGGCGTACGTGGACTCGGCGGCCGGGTCCTCCCAGCCGCCGCTGCCCATGCGGTCGGCGACGCCGCCGCCCGCGAGGACGGCGAGGGCCGTCAGCACGAGGGCCACCAGGAGGGTGAGGCGCGGCCTCGCGGTCACGAACCGCGTCCATCCCCCGCCGCGCCCGCCACCGGGGGCCGTTTTCTTGACTTCGGACATGACGCGGTGTCCCCTTCACCGTGGCCCCTGCACGCGCTTCCCGGCAGGTCGCAGGGGCCGCCCATTGCCATAGACTGGCAAACACGAGTGATCGCTCGCGTTTCCTAAGAATGCGAGCGACCTCTCGCGTTTGTCAAACGTGTCGAGGAGACCTGGGGACAGTCATGTCCGAAGAACCGAAGCCACGCCGCCGCCAGGCACGCGGCGAGCGCCGTATCGCACAGCTGCTCCAGGCCGCCGCGAACGTCTTCTGCGCGTACGGGTACACGGCGACCAGCACCAACGCGATCGCCCGCGAGGCGAGCGTCTCGCCCGGCACGCTCTACCAGTACTTCCCGAACAAGGAGGCCATCGCGATAGAGCTCGGCGAGCGCCTCCTGAGCGAGATGAGGGCGGCCCACGGCCAGGCGTTCACCCCGGCGAACCTGGCCCTGCCGCTACCCGAGATGCTGGACGTGGTGGTCGACCCGATGATCGCGTTCAACTGCGAGAACCCGGTCTTCCTCGCGCTCATGCACGGCTCCGAGGTGCCCGGCCGGATCGCCGAGGAGCACGACGCCCTGCACGCCGGCCTGCTGAACTCGGTGCGGGACGTGATCGCGCACTTCGCCCCCGAGCTGACCCCGGAGGAGCGCGCCAGGATCGCCGACATGACCTTCGCGATCTTCAAGGGCGGCCTGGGGCTCGTCCTGGCCTCGCCCGAGGGGGCGGAGCGGGACGCGACGATCACCGAACTGAAGACCGTCCTCCTGCGCTACCTCTCCCCGCTGGTCGACTCTCCCCGCTAAAGCTCGTCACTCACCACGACTCCGAGCCGCCGACCGACTCCGCGGGCAGCGCCTTCTCGCCCGCCCGCGCCCGCAGCTTCAGGGCCAGCAGCGGGAAGACCAGCACGGAGAGCATGCCCGCCCCGACGAGTGCCGCCGCCTCGCCGGCCGTCATCTCCTTGTCGTCCACGCCGATGGTGGTGATCGCGACGACGAGCGGCAGCGCCGTGGAGCCGTACAGGACGAGGCCGCCCCGGTCCCGGCGGCCGAGGTCGCGCGGCGCGAGGAACCAGATCGGCCCGCCGCGCACGACCAGGAAGAGCAGCAGGAAGACCGGCAGCAGGAGCAGGGTCCTGCCCCCGTCGAGGAGCGAGTCCAGGTCGAACTCGATCCCGGTGACGACGAAGAACACCGGGACGAGGAAGCCGAAGCCGACGCCCTCGACCTTCTCCAGGATCTGCGGCCCCGCCTCGGGCGCGGCCCCGGTCAGCACCAGCCGGGTGATGAGTCCGGCCGCGAACGCGCCGAGCAGTACGTCGAGCCCGAGCGCGGTCGACGCCCCGAGCATGAGCGCGAGCAGCAGGAAGACGAAGCGGACCGCGAACTGGCCGCTGCTGTGCAGGGTCTTGGCGATGACCGTGGAGAACCACGGCGGCCGGGGCCGCAGCGCCCAGAGGACGGCTCCGGCGGTGAGCGCGGCGAAGACGGCGAGGAGGGCGGTGGACTCGGCGGCGCCCCTCCCGCTGAGCAGCAGCGCCATCGCGATGATCGGACCGAACTCGCCGACCGCGCCGAAGGCCATGACGACCGAGCCGAACCGCCCGTGGAGGTCGCCGGCGTCGCGCAGCACCGGCAGGACCGTGCCGAGCGCGGTGCTGGTCAGGGCGACGCCGATGAAGACGCCCTTGGTGTAGCCGCCGCCGAGCAGGACGCCGGTGGCGAGCCCGAGACCGAGGGCGGTCAGCCAGGCCCACACGGAGCGCCGGAGGGTGTCGCCGCGGACCTTGCCGAACTCGATCTCGTACCCGGCGAGGAAGATCAGCATGGCCAGGCCGAGCTGCGAGAGCCCGTCGATCAGCGCGTCGGGGCGGGCCCAGTCCAGGACGTCGGGGCCGATGAGGATGCCGAGCAGGATCTCGAAGATGACCAGGGGGACGGGGAGCCTGCGCCCCACCGCGTAGGCGAGCAGCGGCGCCAGGACGGCGATCGCCATGATCAGGATGAGCGTGCTCCCCGAATGCGACATATCGGGTGTTTACCATAGGCTCCGGCCGGACACCTCCACCGGACGGCCCGTCGGCGGAGGAGTTCGGGGGCCTTCCCTCACCCTCGCGCGCCGGGGCCCGGCCCGACTGGAATTTATACCCCCTAGGGGTATAGTCTGGCTCGCGTAAGACCCTGAATCCCCAGGAGGAGAGCGCCATGTCCGCAGAGACGAAGACCGAACTCACCACCGTCTACCAGGTCAAGGGCATGACCTGCGGCCACTGCGAGGGTGCCGTCTCCGGCGAGATCTCCGAGATCCCCGGCGTCTCCACGGTCACGGCCGTCGCCAAGACCGGCGAGGTCACCGTCGTCTCCGACGCCCCCCTCGACCGCGAGGCCGTCGCCGCCGCCGTGGACGAGGCCGGCTACGAGCTGGTCTGACCACCTCCCGGACACGCTTCGCAGGGCCGTACCGTTGTCTGGTACGGCCCTGCTCCTGTTGGGAATCGCGCATGCCAAGCACCACCGTCACCGAGCTGACGATCGGCGGGATGACCTGCGCCTCCTGCGCCGCCCGCATCGAGAAGAAGCTCAACCGGATGGACGGCGTCACCGCCACCGTCAACTACGCCACGGAGAAGGCGCATGTCGAACACGCGCCGGACGTCGACGTCGACGCGCTGATCGCCACCGTCGTGAAGACCGGCTACACCGCGGACGTACCCCTCCCACCGGTGGAGGAGCAGGAGGAGGCGGCGGACCCCGAACTCGCCTCCCTCCGGCAGCGGCTCACCGTCTCCGCGCTCCTCTCGGCACCCGTGGTCCTGCTCGCGATGGTCCCCTCGCTCCAGTTCGACAACTGGCAGTGGCTCTCGCTCACCCTCGCCTCCCCCGTCGTCGTCTGGGGCGGACTGCCCTTCCACCGGGCCGCCTGGACCAACCTCCGGCACGGCGCCGCCACCATGGACACCCTCGTCTCGGTCGGCACCCTCGCCGCGTACGGCTGGTCCCTCTGGGCCCTCTTCCTCGGCGACGCCGGAACGCCCGGCATGCGCCACGGCTTCGACCTCACCGCCGACCGCGCCCACGCCTCCTCCTCGATCTACCTGGAGGTCGCCGCCGGCGTCATCACCTTCATCCTCCTCGGCCGCTACCTGGAGGCCCGCGCCAAGCGGAAGGCGGGCGCCGCGCTGCGGTCCCTGATGGAGCTCGGCGCCAAGGACGTCGCCGTCCTGAACCAGGGCCGAGAGGTACGGATCCCGGTCACCGACCTGCGGACCGGCGACCTCTTCGTCGTACGCCCCGGGGAGAAGATCGCCACCGACGGCACCGTCGCCGAGGGCGCCTCCGCCGTCGACGCCTCCCTGCTCACCGGCGAGTCGATGCCCCTGGACGTCACCCCCGGCACCGCCGTCACCGGTGGCTGCGTCAACGTCTCCGGCCGACTCGTCGTCGAGGCCACCCGGGTCGGCGCGGACACCCAGCTCGCCCGGATCGCGAAGCTCGTCGAGGACGCCCAGAACAGCAAGGCCGAGGTGCAGCGGCTCGCCGACCGGATCTCCGCCGTCTTCGTCCCCGTGGTGCTCCTCATCGCCCTCGGCACCCTCGTCACCTGGCTCCTGGTGACCGACGACGTCACCGCCTCCTTCACCGCGGCCGTCGCCGTCCTGATCATCGCCTGCCCCTGCGCCCTCGGTCTGGCCACCCCGACCGCCCTCATGGTCGGCACCGGCCGCGGCGCCCAGCTCGGCATCCTCATCAAGGGCCCCGAGGTCCTGGAGTCCACCCGTCGCGTCGACACGGTCGTCCTCGACAAGACGGGCACGGTCACCACCGGCCGCATGCGACTGACCGGCGTCCACGTGCACGGCGGCCGGTACGGCACCGACTCCGCCGACGAGACCGAGCTGCTGCGGCTCGCGGGCGCCCTGGAGCACTCCTCCGAGCACCCGGTCGCCCGCGCGATCGCGGCCGGCGCCACCGAGCGCTGCGGGGAGCTGCCCACCCCGAAGACCTTCGAGAACGTGCCCGGGCTCGGCGTGCGCGGCTCCGTCGACGGCCGGCTCGTCCTCGTCGGACGCGCCGCCCTGCTGGAGTCCGAGGGCGTCGAGGCGCCCGCGACGACCGAGCCCGGTGCCGTCCACGTCGCCTGGGACGGGGTGGCCCGGGGCACCCTGACCGTCGCCGACACCGTCAAGGACACCAGCGCCGAGGCGGTCGCCCGGCTGCGCGCCCTGGGCCTGCGGCCGGTGCTGCTCACCGGGGACCACCGGGCGGTGGCGGAGGCCGTGGCGGCCGAGGTGGGCATCGACGAGGTGATCGCGGAGGTGCTACCCGAGGAGAAGGCCGAGGTGGTCCGGCGGCTCCGCGCCGAGGGCCGCACGGTCGCGATGGTGGGCGACGGGGTGAACGACGCCGCGGCGCTCGCCGGCGCCGACCTCGGGCTCGCGATGGGCACGGGCACCGACGCGGCCATCGAGGCGAGCGACCTGACGCTGGTCCGGGGCGATCTGCGGGTGGCGGCGGACGCCATCCGGCTGGCCCGGCGGACCCTGGCGACGATCCGGGGAAACCTCGGCTGGGCCTTCGGCTACAACGTCGCCGCCCTGCCCCTCGCGGCGGCCGGACTCCTCAACCCGATGATCGCGGGCCTGGCCATGGCCTTTTCGTCCGTCTTCGTCGTATCCAACAGCCTTCGTCTGCGGCGGTTCACGTGAATTCACTTACGTGTGACGCACAGGACCTTCACAAGGAGATCTAGATCACAGATATTGGGGGGTAACCATCTGGGCTGTTCGCGAGTCTAAGTGGGCGATGCCAAGAACGTCTTGGGGGACGTTCATGGGATGTCTTGGGGGACGTCCCAGGCAAGCGCGGCCGGGGCACGTGCACCGGGGAGCTTTGAGCGGCCCTCCCGTACGTGCCCCCGGCAGACCGCGCGCCAGACGCCCGGCCCGGATCCCGTGGGGGGAATCCGCACCGGGATATGGAAAGCGCCCCGCTCGCCGACCCGTGGGGGGATCGGTGGCGGGGCGCTTTTCGCTTCCGTCGGGGAGCCTGCGGCTAGCGGGCCTCGACCGGGACGAAGTCGCGGAGGACCTCACCCGTGTAGATCTGGCGCGGGCGGCCGATGCGGGAACCCGGCTCCTTGATCATCTCGTGCCACTGGGCGATCCAGCCCGGGAGGCGGCCGAGGGCGAAGAGGACCGTGAACATCTCGGTCGGGAAGCCCATGGCGCGGTAGATCAGACCGGTGTAGAAGTCCACGTTCGGGTAGAGGTTGCGCGAGACGAAGTACTCGTCGGAGAGCGCGTGCTCCTCCAGCTTGAGCGCGATGTCGAGCAGCTCGTCGGACTTGCCGAGGGCCGAGAGGACATCGTGCGCCGCCGCCTTGATGATCTTGGCGCGCGGGTCGAAGGACTTGTACACCCGGTGGCCGAAGCCCATCAGGCGGACGCCGTCCTCCTTGTTCTTCACCTTGCGGATGAAGGAGTCGACGTCGCCGCCGTTGGCCTTGATGCCCTCGAGCATCTCCAGGACCGACTGGTTGGCGCCACCGTGCAGGGGGCCCCACAGGGCCGAGATGCCGGCGGAGATCGAGGCGAACATGTTCGCCTGCGAGGAGCCGACCAGACGCACGGTGGAGGTCGAGCAGTTCTGCTCGTGGTCCGCGTGCAGGATCAGCAGCTTGTCGAGCGCGTTGACGACGACCGGGTCCAGGTCGTACTCCTGCGCCGGGACCGAGAAGGTCATGCGCAGGAAGTTCTCGACGTACCCGAGGTCGTTGCGCGGGTAGACGAACGGGTGACCGATCGACTTCTTGTACGCGTACGCCGCGATCGTCGGCAGCTTGGCGAGCAGCCGGATCGTGGAGAGGTGACGCTGCTCCTCGTCGAACGGGTTGTGGCTGTCCTGGTAGAAGGTGGACAGCGCGGAGACCACCGAGGACAGCATCGCCATCGGGTGGGCGTCCCGCGGGAAGCCGCGGAAGAAGTTCTTGACGTCCTCGTGGACCAGCGTGTGCTGCGTGATCTCGTTCTTGAAGGTCGACAGCTCGTCGACCTTGGGCAGCTCACCGTTGATCAGCAGGTACGCCACCTCAAGGAAGGTGGAGCGCTCGGCCAGCTGCTCGATGGGGTAGCCGCGGTACCGCAGAATTCCCTGCTCACCGTCGAGGTAGGTGATGGCGGATTTATAGGCGGCGGTGTTGCCGTATCCGCTGTCCAGGGTGACCAGACCGGTCTGGGCTCGGAGTTTGCCGATGTCGAAGCCCTGGTCGCCGACGGTGCTCTCGACCACCGGGTAGGTGTATTCACCGTCCGCGTACCGCAGTACTACAGAGTTGTCGCTCACGTCATCCCTCACCGACGTAGTGCCTCTTCTTCGAGGTGCCCTGACTGTCTCTACCATCCCCCATTTGGCTCAGGAGAGTGCACTCGGGGTCGCTCATTGGGCCATTCGGCGGCACTCAGTGCCGCCAACCTTCATATCCTGCCCCCTTCGCCCCGGTTCCGGTAGTCCCTCGTGATCTTTCACACGAGGGCCTCCCCTGTGAGGCGATGGGCGAGTGCGGTAAAGCGCCTGCCCGCCGAGACCGTACGGACCGCCTGGGCGATCGCCCGCCGGGAGCCGACCAGGACGACCAGCTTCCGGGCGCGGGTCACGGCGGTGTAGAGCAGGTTCCGCTGAAGCATCATCCAGGCGCTCGTGGTGACCGGAATCACCACCGCCGGATATTCGCTGCCCTGCGAGCGGTGGATGGTGACCGCGTACGCGTGGGCGAGTTCGTCCAGCTCGTCGAAGTCGTACGCCACCTCCTCGTCCTCGTCCGTCCGCACGGTCAGCCGCTGCTCGACGGTGTCCAGCGCCGTGACGACGCCGACCGTACCGTTGAAGACCCCGTTGGCCCCCTTCTCATAGTTGTTCCGAATCTGGGTCACCTTGTCGCCGACCCGGAAGACCCGGCCTCCGAACCGCTTCTCCGGCAGGTCCGGGCGGGCCGGGGTGATCGCCTGCTGGAGCAGACCGTTGAGCGAGCCCGCGCCCGCCGGGCCCCGGTGCATCGGGGCGAGGACCTGGACGTCCCGGCGCGGGTCGAGGCCGAACTTGGCCGGAATCCGCCGGGCCGCGACCTCCACGGCGACCCGGGCGGCGTCCTCCGTCTCCTCCTCGGCGAAGAGGAAGAAGTCCGGCAGGCCCTGCGTCTGCGGCGGGGTGCCGGCGTTGATCCGGTGCGCGTTGACGATCACCCCGGACTCCTCGGCCTGCCGGAAGATCCGGGTCAACCGCACGGACGGCACGGGGCTGCCGGGGGCCAGCAGATCGCCGAGGACCTCACCGGCGCCGACCGACGGAAGCTGGTCGACGTCCCCCACGAGCAGCAGATGGGCACCCGGTGCCACCGCCTTGACCAGCTTGTTCGCGAGGAGCAGGTCGAGCATGGAGGCCTCGTCGACGACGATCAGGTCGGCGTCGAGCGGCCGGTCCCGGTCGTAGGCCGCGTCCCCGCCGGGCTTCAGCTCCAGGAGCCGGTGCACCGTGGACGCCTCGGCGCCGGTCAGCTCGGCGAGCCGCTTGGCGGCCCGCCCGGTGGGGGCGGCGAGCACGACCCTGGCCTTCTTGGCGCGGGCCAGCTCCACGATCGAGCGGACCGTGAAGGACTTGCCGCAGCCGGGGCCGCCGGTGAGCACGGCGACCTTGCGGGTGAGGGCGAGCCGGACGGCCTCCTCCTGCTCGGGCGCCAGCGAGGCTCCCGTACGGTCCGCGAGCCAGGCCAGCGCCTTGTCCCAGGCCACGTCCCGGAAGGCCGGCATCCGGTCCTCCTCGGTCCGCAGGAGCCTCCGGAGCTGCCCGGCGAGGGACAGCTCGGCCCGGTGGAAGGGGATCAGGTAGACGGCGGTGACGGGCGTCCCCTCGGGCCCGGGCACGACCTCCCGCACGACCCCCTCGGGATCGCCGGCGAGCTCGGCGAGGCACTCGATGACGAGCCCCGTGTCGACCTGGAGCAGCTTCACGCCGTCCGCGATGAGCCGCTCCTCCGGCAGGAAGCAGTGCCCCTGGTCGCTGGACTGCGACAGCGCGTACTGCAGGCCGGCCTTCACCCGGTCGGGGCTGTCGTGCGGGATGCCGACGGCCTGGGCGATCCGGTCCGCGGTGAGGAAGCCGATGCCCCACACGTCGGCGGCGAGCCGGTACGGCTGGTTCCGCACGACGGAGATCGACGCGTCCCCGTACTTCTTGTAGATGCGCACGGCGATGGAGGTCGAGACCCCCACCCCCTGGAGGAAGACCATCACCTCCTTGATCGCCTTCTGCTCCTCCCAGGCGGCGGTGATGTTCTTCGTGCGCTTCGGCCCGAGCCCGGGGACCTCGATCAGCCGCGCGGGGGCCTCTTCGAGGATGTCGAGGGTGTCGAGCCCGAAGTGCTGGGTGATGCGGTCGGCGAAGACGGGCCCGATGCCCTTGACGAGCCCGGAGCCGAGGTAGCGCCGGATGCCCTGGATGGTGGCAGGAAGGACGGTCGTGTAGTTGTCGACCGTGAACTGCTTCCCGTACTGCGGGTGAGAGCCCCAGCGGCCCTCCATCCGCAGCGACTCCCCCGGCTGCGCGCCGAGCAGCGCCCCGACCACGGTGAGCAGGTCCCCGGCGCCCCGCCCGGTGTCGACCCGGGCGACCGTGTACCCGCTCTCTTCGTTGGCGTAGGTGATCCGCTCCAGAACCCCTTCGAGCACTGCGGGACCGCGACCCTCGTTGGACATGGACCGACCGTAGCGAAGGGCTCGGACAGTGGGACGGGCCCCTGGGGAAAGATCCCGGTCCGGTACCGCCATGTATAAGACGTGGGCATCTTTCCCACATGGTGCGCTTGGAGGGTGATCATGGGTGTGACCAACGTGGATGTGGACGACGACGTACTCGCCGAGGCCGCGAGACTTCTCGGTACGACCACGAAGAAGGACACGATCAAAACGGCGCTGGAAGAGGTCATAAGGCGTCACCGCCGCCGGGCGGCCTTCCAGCGGCTCGCGGAGCGCGGGGTGAGCTGGAGCCCACGCGCCGGGCCCGGGAAGCCCGCAAGGCCGCGCACCACGGCGGCGACGCCGGGTGATCACGTACCTCATCGACACCAGCGCGTACGTCCACCTCGGCACCGATCCCGCGGCAGAGCGGCGCTGGGACGCCGAGATCGAGACCGGCGCCCGCGTCCTCAAGGAGGTCGAGCAACAGGACGTGCGGCACCCGGACAAATGACCGTCGTCAGACGGTCAGGAACGCCTCCAGCGTCTCCTCCAGGACCTCGACGCCGTCCCTCGCCCACAGGTCGTCGTTGAAGAGCTCCACCTCGACCGGGCCCGCGTAGCCGGCCTTCTCCACCAGCTCCGACCAGGCGCGGAGGTCGATCGCTCCCGTGCCCAGCTGGCCCCGGCCGTTGAGGACGCCCGCCGGGAGCGGGGTCGTCCAGTCGGCGAGCTGGAAGGAGTGGATGCGGCCCGCCGCGCCCGCGCGTTCCACCGCCGCCGGGGCCCGGTCGTCCCACCACAGGTGGTACGTGTCGACCGTGACGCCGACCTGGGAGGCGGGGAAGCGTTCCGCGATCTCCAGGGCCTGGTCCAGGGTCGAGACCGCGCACCGGTCGGAGGCGTACATCGGGTGGAAGGGCTCGATGGCCAGCCGGACTCCGCGTTCGCCCGCGTACGGCGCCAGGGTGCCGATCGCCTCCGTGATGCGGGCCCTCGCGGACGGCAGGTCCGGGCACGCCGGGGTGAGGCCGCCCGAGACCAGGACGAGGGTGTCGGTGCCGAGCGTCACCGCCTCGTCGATCGCCGCGCGGTTCTCTGCCTCCCAGCCGTCCGAGGTGAAGAATCCGCCCCGGCAGAGGGTGGTGACGGTGAGCCCCGCGTCCCGTACGAGGCCGGCGGCGGCCTCCACCCCGTACTCCTGGACGGGTTCGCGCCACAGGCCCACGCCTGGGACGCCGAGCCGGAGGCAGTGCTCCACCAGCACCGGCAGCGACAGCTGCTTCACCGTCGCGTGGTTGATGCTGAAGCGGTCCACGTTCACTGCGGGACTCCTTGGACGGCGAGAAGGGCACGCATGCGTGACTCCGCCCGTGCCGGGTCCGGGAACAGCCCGAGTCCGTCGGCGAGTTCGTAGGCGCGGGCCAGGTGCGGGAGCGAGCGGGCGGACTGCAGGCCGCCGACCATCGTGAAGTGGTCCTGGTGCCCGGCCAGCCAGGCGAGGAGGACCACGCCCGTCTTGTAGAAGCGGGTGGGGGGCTGGAACAGGTGCCGGGAGAGCGCGACCGTGGGGTCGAGGATCCCGCGGAAGCCGTCCGCGTCGCCCGTGTCCAGGATCCGTACCGCCTCCGCGGCCAGCGGTCCCAGCGGGTCGAAGATGCCCAGCAGGGCGTGGCTGAAGCCCTGTTCGTCGCCCGCGATCAGCTCCGGGTAGTGGAAGTCGTCGCCCGTGTAGCAGCGGACGCCCTCCGGGAGGCGGCGGCGCAGGTCGACCTCGCGCCGGGCGTCGAGGAGCGAGACCTTGATGCCGTCGACCTTGTCGGGGTGGGCCGCGATCACGTCGAGGAAGGTCTCGGTGGCCGCGTCGAGGTCCGCCGAGCCCCAGTAGCCGTCGAGCGCCGGGTCGAACATCGGGCCCAGCCAGTGCAGGATCACCGGCTCGCCCGCCTGGCGCAGCAGGTGGCCGTAGAGGTCGAGGTAGTCCTCGGGGCCGCGCGCGGCGGCCGCGAGGGCGCGGGAGGCCATGAGGATCGCCTGCGCGCCCGACTCCTCGACGACCGCCAGCTGTTCCTCGTACGCCGCGCGGATCGCCGGGAGCCCGGCCGGGCCCGTCAGCTGGTCGGTGCCGACGCCGCAGGCGATGCGGCCGCCCACCGCCTTGGCCTCGGCGGAGGAGCGGCGGATCAGTTCGGCCGCCCCCGCCCAGTCGAGGCCCATCCCGCGCTGGGCGGTGTCCATGGCCTCGGCGACCCCGAGGCCGTGGGACCACAGGTGCCGGCGGAAGGCGAGCGTGGCGTCCCAGTCGACGGCGGCCGGGGAGTCGGGGGTGACGTCGGCGTACGGGTCGGCGACGACGTGCGCGGCGGAGAAGACCGTACGGGAGGACGGCGGGCCCGCCGCGGAGAGCGCGAGCGGTTCGGCGCGCGGGGTGTACGCGCGCGTGGTCCCGTCCGGGACGGGGAGCCGGATCACAGCGTCACCTCCGGGACGTCGAGGCGGCGGCCCTCGGCGGCGGACCTCAGGCCCAGCTCGGCGAGCTGGACGCCGCGGGCGCCGGCGAGGAGGTCCCAGTGGTACGGCTCGTCGAGCACCACGTGCCGGAGGAACAGCTCCCACTGGGCCTTGAAGCCGTTGTCGAACTCGGCGTTGTCGGGGACCTCCTGCCACTGGTCGCGGAAGGGTTCGGTCGCCGGGATGTCCGGGTTCCAGACCGGCTTGGGGGTGGCCGAGCGGTGCTGGACGCGGCAGTTGCGCAGGCCGGCGACGGCGGAGCCGTGGGTGCCGTCGACCTGGAACTCGACGAGCTCGTCGCGGTTGACGCGGACGGTCCAGGAGGAGTTGATCTGGGCGACGGCGCCGCCCTCCAGCTGGAAGATGCCGTACGCGGCGTCGTCGGCGGTGGCGGCGTACGGCTTGCCCTGCTCGTCCCAGCGCTGCGGCACGTGCGTGGCGACGTGCGCGGTGACGCTCGTGACCCGGCCGAAGAGCTCGTGGAGCACGTACTCCCAGTGCGGGAACATGTCGACGACGATGCCGCCGCCGTCCTCCGAGCGGTAGTTCCAGCTGGGGCGCTGGGCGTCCTGCCAGTCGCCCTCGAAGACCCAGTAGCCGAACTCGCCGCGCACGGACAGGATCTTGCCGAAGAAGCCGCCGTCGATGAGGCGCTTGAGCTTGAGCAGGCCGGGGAGGAAGAGCTTGTCCTGGACGACGCCGTGCTTGACGCCCTTCTCGCGGGCGAGGCGGGCGAGTTCGAGGGCGCCGGCGAGGTCGGCCGCGGTGGGCTTCTCGGTGTAGACGTGCTTGCCCGCCGCGACGGCCTTGGTGAGGGCCTCGACGCGGGCCGAGGTGACCTGGGCGTCGAAGTAGACGTCGATGCTGTCGTCGGCGAGGACGGCGTCGAGGTCGGTGGACCACTCGGTGAGGCCGTGGCGCTCGGCGAGGGCGCGCAGGGCGTGCTCGCGGCGGCCGACGAGGACGGGCTCGGGCCAGAGGACCTCGCCGTTGCCGAGGTCGAGGCCGCCCTGTTCGCGCAGGGCGAGGATCGAGCGGACGAGGTGCTGGCGGTGGCCCATGCGCCCGGTGACGCCGTTCATGGCGATGCGGACTGTCCTACGTGTCACGAAAGGTTCCTCTCCGCGATGCTCCGCGCCCCCTCGGGAGAAAGCGCTTTCTATCGGGGAGGACGCTAGCCTGCCGACATCGCCGCCGACAAGGGCCCTGGAGGTACGCACGCGATGACCGTCACCCTGGCGGACGTGGCCGCCCGCGCACGGGTCTCCCCCGCCACCGTCTCCCGCGTCCTGAACGGCAACTACCCGGTCGCCGCGTCGACCCGGGAGCGGGTGCTGCGGGCCGTGGACGAGCTGGACTACGTCCTCAACGGCCCGGCGAGCTCCCTCGCCGCCGCCACCTCCGACCTGGTCGGCGTCCTCGTCAACGACATCGCCGACCCCTTCTTCGGGATCATGGCGAGCGCGGCGCAGAGCGCGATCGGGGAGCGTGCCACCGGGCGCGGCGGGGGCGAGAAGCTGGCCGTCGTCTGCAACACCGGAGGCTCCCCCGAACGCGAGCTGACCTACCTCACCCTGCTCCAGCGGCAGCGGGCCGCGGCCGTGATCCTCATGGGCGGCTCCCTGGAGGACCCGGAGCACCTCGCGGCCACGGCCGGCAAGCTGACCAGGCTGGCGGAGGCGGGGACCCGCGTCGTGCTGTGCGGACGGCCGCCGGTCGCGGGCGACGCGAGCACGGCGGCCCTGGTCTTCGACAACCGGGCCGGCGGACGGCTCCTCACCGAGCACCTGCTGGGCCTCGGGCACCGGCGCATCGGGTACGTGGCGGGGCCGGCCGACCGCACCACCACCCGGCACCGCCTGGAGGGCCACCGGGACGCGCTCGCGGCGGTGGGGGTGGCCGAGGGGCCGACGGTCCACGGGCCGTACGACCGTGCCTCCGGCCACGCGGCGACGGCCGAGCTCCTGGCCCGCGACCCGCACCTCACGGCGGTCGTCGCGGCCAACGACACGGTGGCGCTCGGCGTCTGCGCGGCCCTGCGGGAACGGGGGCTCTCCCTCCCGGACGACATGTCGGTCGCGGGCTTCGACGACCTGCCGTTCTCGGTGGACGCGGTCCCGGCCCTCACGACGGTCCGGCTCCCGCTCCACGAGGCGGGCGTACGGGCGGGCCGGCTGGCCATGGGCGCGGAGGAGCCTCCGGCGGGCGGCGTCGAGACGGTGCCGGGGGAGCTGGTGGTACGGGGGTCGACGGGGCGTCCGCGGGGGTAGCTGCCCGCTATCGTGGTGACGAGCGCCACACGGAGGATCGGATGACGACCATACTGATGGACCTTTCCAGCGCCTGGGACGTCCTGGACGGCGTCTCCCTGCCCAACGGCTACCGCGTCGAGATCACGGACGGAAAGATCATCATGACCCCGCAGGGTGAGCAGCAGTGGAAGGTGATCCTGCGGGCCGCCCCCCAGATCGAGCAGCAGCTCGCCGGACGCGGCGAGATCCTCTCGGACGTCATGATCGACTTCCCGTCGAGCCTCTACGGCTACGCCCCCGACCTGGCCGTCGTCGCCCCCGGATCCGAGCGGAACAAGCGCGGGCGCTTCGAGTGGCACAGCCTGGAAGCCGTGCTGGAGATCGTCTCGCTCAGCACGCGGGACAACGATTTCGAGAAGAAGTTCCGGATGTACGCCGAGTGCGGGATCCCGCTCTACGTGATCATCGACCCGTCCGAGAACGTCTGCACCGTCCACAGCCACCCGACCCGCACCGGCGCCTACGCCGACCAGGAGCAGATCCCCTTCGGCGAGGACCTGGTCCTGTCCCTCGAAGGGCGGGAGATCACCGTGAAGACCGGCGGCTTCCCCCGCTCCGAGGGCTGAGTCACTTCTCCGGCGTCAGGCCCGTCGCCGTCAGGACCGCTTCGACCGTCTCCTCGACGGTCTGGTCGGCGTTGTCGATCCAGACCCCCTCGCCCGCGAGTTCCTCGCGCATGGCCTCGTCGAGGAAGGCCCAGTTCGTCGTGAGCTTCTTGTGGCGGGCGTTGTTGCGTTCCCAGGCCTTGTCCGGGCCCGGCGCCAGGATCACCACGTGGAGCAGGCCCGCCTTCACGTGGGCGCGGTAGAAGTCCAGGTGGGAGCGGCGTACGACCACGTCGTCGAGGACCGGCAGGAAGCCCGCCGCGGCGAAACTGTCCGCCAGCAGGCAGCCGTTGCGGGCGCGCAGCAGGATCTGCCGGTCCGCCTCCGGGTCGCCGTCCGGGGTCGGCCAGTGGCAGCCCCGGACGATCAGCTCCTGGAGGTGGTCGACCTCGATGTGCGCGGCGCGGGTGAAGCGCGCCGCGAGGGCCGCCGCGACCGTGGACTTGCCGCTGCCGGGGATGCCCGCCAACAGGACGGTTCCGGGGGCGGGTTCGGGCGTGTCGACGGTGATGTGCTCGAAGGTCATGCGGGCCTTTCCTCGCTGGTGGGGCGAGCGAACGATACGGCCGCGGGCCCGGCGGGCGCCACGGGATTCCGTCCCCGGCCGCCGGCCCCGGTCCGGCCCGGCGCCAGCGATGTCAGGGCCACTCCCCCGACCAGCAGCGCCGCCGCGCACCAGCGGAGCGGGGTCACCGGCTCGCCGAGGAACAGGGCGGCCGAGGACATGCCGAAGACGGGGACGAGGAGGGAGAAGGGGGCGACGGAGGAGGCGGGATAGCGGCGCAGCAGCAGGCCCCAGGCGCCGAAGCCGAAGACGGTCGTGATCCAGGCGACGTAGACGATGACGCCGACGCCCGTCCAGTCGAGCCCGCGCAGGGCCGCGAGGTCGCGTTCGGGGCCCTCCAGGAGGAGGGAGAGGGCCAGGAGCGGCAGGACCGGGACCGTACTGACCCACACCATGAAGTTGAGCGCGTCGGGCGGGGCGGCCTTGCGGGTCAGGACGTTGGAGACGCCCCAGCAGGCCGCCGCCGCGATCACCAGGAGGAAGCCCGCGAGCGGGCCCGAGCCGCCCTCGTCGACGGCGGCGACGCCGATGCCGGCGAGGGCCACGGCCATCCCGAGCACCTTGAGCCGGCCGGGGCGTTCGCCGAGGGCGGCGAAGGCGAAGAGCGCGGTGAAGACGGCCTGGACCTGGAGGACGAGCGAGGAGAGCCCGGCCGGGGCGCCGAGGTCCATGCCGGTGAAGAGCAGGCCGAACTTGGCCACGCCGAGGACGAGTCCGACGCCCACGATCGCCTTCCAGGCGACCTTCGGGCGGCCGACGAGGAACACCGCCGGCAGGGCGGCGACGAGGAAGCGGAGGGCGGAGAACAGCAGCGGCGGGAAGTGGCCGAGGCCGATCTCGATGACGACGAAGTTGACGCCCCAGACCGCGGCGACCAGGGCGGCGAGGGCGACATGGGCGGGGGCGAGGCGGCCCGGGCCGGGACCGGCCGGAGCGAGGCGGGCGGGGTGCATGGGATCGAGCATGGCCGCGGCCGACCGTGTAGCACCAGCACGGATCCCTTCATGGTGGGATGAAGCATCCCTACATCCACGATTCCCCCAGGAGGTGCCCGTGCTGGACCTCGGCCGTCTGCGCGCCCTGCACGCCGTCGCCGTCCACGGCAGTGTCGGCGCCGCCGCCACCGCCCTCGGCTACACCCCGTCCGCGGTCTCGCAGCAGATCGCGAAGCTGGAGCGGGAGACCCGTACGACCCTGCTCGAACGCAGCGGGCGTGGCATCCGGCTCACCGACGACGCCCACCAGCTCGCCGCCACCGCACGCCAGTTGCTGGCGCTCGTCGAGGAGGCGGAGGTGCGGCTCGAGGAGCGGCGCGGCCGGCCGGCGGGGCGGCTCGCGATCGGCTGCTTCGCCAGCGCGGCGCGCGGTCTGATGCCCCGGGTGCTCGCCGAGCTGGCCCGGCTCCACCCGGAGCTCGACGCCCGCCTCTCGGAGCTGGACCCGCACCTCTCGATCGACCTGGTGGCACGGGGCGTGATCGACCTGGCGGTGGCGCACGACTGGGACATCGCGCCGCTGCCGACTCCGCCGGGGGTCGAGCAGGTGGCCATCGGCGACGACCTGTGCGACATCCTCGTCCACCGCGGGCATCCGCTGGCGGCGCGGGAGTCGGTGCGACGGGAGGAGCTGGCGGCGGAGCGGTGGATCTCGCAGCCGCCGGGGACGGTCTGCCACGACTGGCTCACGCGGACGCTGCGGGCGACGGGGTACGAGCCGCTGATCGTCCATCAGGCGGAGGAGAACCACACGCAGGTGGCCCTGGTGGCGGCCGGTCTGGGGATCGCCCTGGTGCCGCGCCTGGGGCGCGGGGCGCTGCCGCCGGAGGTGGTGCCGGTGCGGCTGGACCCGGTGCCGACGCGCCGGCTGCACGCCATGTGGCGGACCGGTGCGGCGCGGCGCCCGGCGATCCGCGAGACGGTCCGTACGCTCCAGGAGCTCTGGCCCTCGATCGCCTCGGCCGGCTGAGGGTCCGCGCGGGAACGATTCCTGCGCGGATCCTTGACCTGGCAGTTACTTTCGGGCTATCCGTGACTCCTTGGAAGTTTCCTTCAATCCTGCACGGCCGGAAGGAGCATCAGTGCACCACCGCGCCCCCGCCCCCTCCCGACGCACCCTCCTCACGGTGACCGCCGCAGCCGCCGCGGCGGCCGTCACCGGCGTCACCTCCCCCGTCGCCCACGCCGAGACGAACGACCGGAAGCTCCAGCGGATCATCGACCGGATGTCGCTGGAGGAGAAGGTCGGCCAGCTCTTCGTGATGCGGGTCTACGGCCACTCCGCCACCGCCCCCGACCAGACCGACATCGACGCCAACCTCGCGGAGATCGGCGTCCGCACCGCCGCCGAGCTCGTCGAGCGCTACCACGTCGGCGGGATCATCTACTTCTCCTGGGCCCACAACACCCGCGACCCGCAGCAGATCGCCGCGCTCTCCAACGGCATCCAGCAGGCCGCGCTCAAGCAGCCCACCCCGGTCCCCGTGCTCATCTCCACCGACCAGGAGCACGGCATCGTCTGCCGCGTCGGCAAGCCCGCCACCCTGCTGCCCGGGGCGATGGCCCTCGGCGCCGGCGGCTCGCACGCGGACGCCCGCAAGGCCGCGCAGATCGCGGGCGAGGAGCTCGCCGCCGTCGGCATCCGGCAGAACTACGCGCCGGTCGCCGACGTCAACGTCAACCCCGCCAACCCGGTCATCGGGGTCCGCTCCTTCGGCTCCGACCCGCAGGCCGTCGCCGGACTCGTCGCCGCCCAGGTGAAGGGGTACCAGCGGGCCGGGGTCGCGGCCACCTCCAAGCACTTCCCGGGGCACGGCGACACCGCCGTCGACAGCCACTACGGCCTGCCGACGATCACCCACACCCGGGAGCAGTGGGCGCGGCTCGACGCGCCGCCGTTCCGGTCGGCGATCGCCGCCGGGATCGACTCGATCATGACCGCGCACATCGTGGTCCCCGCGCTCGACCCCACCGAGGACCCGGCGACGCTCTCCCGGCCCATCCTCACCGGCATCCTCCGCGAACAGCTCGGCTACGACGGCGTGGTGGTCACGGACTCGCTCGGCATGGAGGGCGTCCGCACCAAGTACGGGGACGAGCGCGTCCCGGTCCTCGCCCTGAAGGCCGGAGTGGACCAGCTCCTCAACCCGCCGAAGCTCGACGTGGCCTGGAACGCGGTCCTGAAGGCCGTCGAGGGCGGCGAACTGACGGAGGCCCGGCTCGACGAATCGATCCTGCGGATCCTGCGGCTCAAGGCGAAGCTGGGTCTCTTCCGGCAGGCGTACGCGACCCGGGCGGGCGTCGACCGGATCGTCGGCACCGAGGCGCACCTCGCCCACGCCGACCGCATCGCCGAGGCGACCACGACGCTGCTGATCAACGAGGACGGCTTCCTTCCGCTGAGCCCGGCCTCCCACGGCTCGGTCCTCGTCGTCGGCGCCGACCCGGCCTCGCCGTCCGGTACGACCGGGCCGCCGACGACGACGCTCGCGACCGCCCTGACGGAACTGGGCTTCACCGCGACCGCGCTGTCCACCGGGATCACCCCGACGGCCGCGAAGATCGAGGAGGCGGTGGCGGCGGCGGCCGGCAAGGACGTGGTGCTCGTCGGCACGTACAACGTGTCCGCGACCAGCCCGCAGCGCACGCTCGTCGCGCGGCTCGTCGCGACCGGGGTGCCCGTCGTGACGGTCGCGATCCGCAACCCGTACGACGTCGCCCGCCTCGGCGGTCAGCGCGCCGCGCTCGCGGCGTACTCCTGGACGGACGTCGAACTCCGCGCCGCGGTACGGGTGCTGGCCGGGCGGGCGCGGCCGCGTGGCCGCCTGCCGGTGCCGGTCCAGGACGCGACGGACCCGACGAAGGTGCTGTACCCGGTGGGGCACGGCCTGTCGTACGGCCACTGACGGCGTGGTGCCCACCCGTTCCGCCGGGGCGGGACGGGTGGGCACGACGGGGCGGGTGTTACGGCCTCAGGCCGTGCTCGCGGGTCGCGTCCTCGTCGACCGGGCGGTCGATCCGCGCGTCGAACCGGGCCAGCGGCTTCGCCGCCTCCGTCGCCGGTGCGGGGACTCCCGCCCAGGCCAGGATGCGCGCCGTGGCGTTCTCGCGCTCCGCGTCGACGAGCCCCGCGACGTTCGCGCCGTGGTTGGCGCCCGGCGCCACGTACACGAAGCTGTCGCGCGCGCCCTTGCCGAGGCGGAACTTCTCCGAGCCCCACGGGTCGTTGCCGCCGTAGACGAAGAGCATGTGGTTCGCGTTCTTGCGGACCCAGTCGTCGACGTCCCGCATCGCCTGCGGCTTGAACTTCATGGGGATCTCGCGCGGCACGAAGCTGCTGGCCGGCTGGTAGCCGTAGCGGCTCAGGCCGTTGAGGTGCGGCTGCTTGATGGTGGGCGAGCCGAGCTCGGTCGCCGCCTGGTAGTAGTACGGCGTGTAGTACTCCAGGCCCTGGTCGGTGTAGGCGGACCAGCCGGAGTACGCGTCGATGGTCTCGTAGACGGCGTCGTCGCTCGCGGTCGCCGCGACCGGGATCTGGTCGCAGACGTCCTGGCCGTAGTACTGCCAGAAGCCCCACACGAAGTCGAGGACGACGGCCTCGTACGCCTTGTCGAGCGAGCCGACCGTGTTGAAGGTGGCGCCCTCGGACTCGGCCCAGGCCTTGTACTTCTTCTCCAGCGGCTCGCGGCGGACGAGCGCCTCGCGCTGCAGGTTGTTCAGGCGGTCGCGGCAGTCCTTCGTGCCGACCGTCTCGAAGAACCGGTCGTAGGCCGAGTCCTCCTTGTTGACCACGTCGTTCGGGGCCACGTACGCGACGACGCCGTCCATGTCGCGCGGGTAGAAGCGCTCGTAGTACGTGGCGGTCATGCCGCCCTTCGAGGCTCCGGTGGACAGCCACTTCTGGCCGTAGATGCCCTTGAGCGCCGCGTAGATGCGGTGCTGGTCGCTGGCCGCCTGCCAGATGTTCAGCTTCGACCAGTCGGCGGGCTGCGGGCGGGACGGCGTGAAGAAGCGGTACTCCATGGAGACCTGGTTGCCGTCGATGATCCGGGTCGGCTCGGTCCGGCTCGGCGTCGTGGACAGGCCGTAGCCGCTGGTGCGGAAGACGGTGGGGCGGCTCGTGTCCTTGTGGAGGATCGAGATCCGCTGCTTGAACGTGCCCGCCCACGGGCGGTGGTGGTCGATCGGCTGCACGTACTCCAGGACGAAGTAGCGGTAGCCGGCGTACGGCTTCTCCTCGATCAGGCTCATCCCGGGGATCGCCAGGATGCGGTCCTTGATGTCGGTGCTCGTGCTCTGCGAGTCGACGACGGCCGCACTGCCGGTCTCCGTGTCCGCGGCGGTAGCCACACCGGTCGACCCGACGGTGCCTATGAGCACCGAAAGCGACAGCGCCCATCTCAGCGACTTGCGCATTCACCCTCCCCTTGGTTCACAACGGTGTCGCGAACCTAGCGGGGACAACGTGGGGACCGCCAGACCCTGTTGATCCTTACCCTTGGACTTTCCTGCGCATCAGCACAGGATCCAGCCTGTCGCCGTCCCCCGGCCCGCCACCGAACCGCCCGCCCGGACACACCGGTTGAGCGCGTGGACGGTCACGGGACCGGCCTGCCGGTCGAACCGGCCCGACCGGACGACGGGACGGGCGCCGCGCGGCTGGAGCGAGACGGCCATGGGGCGGCGGGGGCCCGGGCGTGTGGCGACGGTGACGGCGCAGACGTACTGGCGGGTCCGGTAGAGGCGCAGCTCCCCGGTCGCGAAGGTGAGGGTGCGGGTGGGCCGGCCGTGACAGACGGAGGCGGCGTCGGCGGTCGCCCCGCCGGGTCCGGGGCCGGGGAGGAGGAGCAGCGCGAGGGCGGCGAGCAGCGGGACGAGGACGCGGGCGAGGGTCCGGACCCTGCCGGTGTCTGTGGTCATGCGTTCCCCTCCCGGGTGAGTCGTCGTACGGCCGTACGACGCACGACAGTCCGGAATGGTTGCCTCCGGAAGTCTCCTGTCACGCGAAGGCGGTCATGACCAGCGTCAGGAAGACGAACTCGGCGCCGAGCTGGGTCCAGAACGCGGCCCGGCGGACGATGGCGCGATCCGAGCCCAGGGCGATCGCGAAGGCCACGGCCGCCACGGCCAGGCTCACGAGGTAGGCGGCGCCGGGGGTGGAGCCGCAGTGCTCCCCGTACGCGAGGCAGCGACCCGCGTTCTCCGAGGCGAGGGTGACGATGCCGGCGAGCACGGCCGCCGGCACGAACAGACCGGCCAGGATCAGCGACATCGTCCGCAGGCGCCGGCCCTCGGCGGCGGACGGGGCGGCAGCGGCGGCGGCGTGGAGGTCGTGGCTCATGACCCGATTCAAGCCCGCCGGACGAGGAGCGGGGATCCGCCGGGATACTCACCCCGGCGGACCCCCGTACTCAGGTCGCTCACACCCGCTCCGGCTCCGCCTCCCCGATGAACGTGTTCCACAGCATCGCGTACCGGCCGCCCAGCGCGAGGAGTTCGTCGTGGGTGCCGTCCTCCGCGACCCGCCCGTGGTCCATGACGACCACGCGGTCGGCGCGCGCGGCCGTCGTCAGCCGGTGGGCGACGACGAGGGTCGTGCGGCGGCCCGCGAGCCGGTCGGTGGCCGCGTTGACCTGGGCCTCGGTGGCCAGGTCGAGGGCGGCCGTGGCCTCGTCGAGCAGCAGCACGTCCGGGTCGACGAGCTCGGCGCGGGCCAGGGCGATCAGCTGGCGCTGCCCGGCGGAGAGGTTCCGGCCTCGCTCGGCGACCTCGTGGAGGTAGCCGCCGTCGAGCGTGGCGATCATGTCGTGCGCGCCGACCGCGCGGGCCGCCGCCTCGACCTGGGCGTCGGTCGCCGCCGGGCGGCCGTACGCGATGGCGTCGCGGATCGTCCCGGCGAAGAGGTACGCCTCCTGGGGGACGACGCCGAGCCGGTGGCGGTACGCGGTGAGGTCGAGGTCCCGCAGGTCGGTGCCGTCGGCGGTGACCCGGCCGCCCGTCGGGTCGTAGAACCGGGCGACCAGCTTGACCAGGGTCGACTTGCCCGCGCCGGTCTCGCCGACGAAGGCGACGGTCTGCCCGGCGGGGATCCGCAGGTCGATCCCGGTGAGGGCCGCTTCCTCGTCCCCGTACGAGAAGGACACGTCCTCGAAGGCGATCTCGCCGCGCAGCGAGAGGACGTCCAGGGGCGCGTCGGCGGTGGCCGTCGACGTCGGCTCCTGGAGGAGCTCCTGCATGCGCTTGAGCGAGACGGCGGCCTGCTGGTAGCCGTCGAAGACCTGCGAGAGCTGCTGCACCGGGGCGAAGAAGAGGTCGATGTACAGGAGGTAGGCGACGAGCGCGCCGGTGGTGAGGGTGCCGCCCTCGATGCGGTTCGCGCCGACGATCATGACGGCGGCGGCCGCGGCCGAGGACAGCAGGGTCACGAACGGGAAGTAGACCGAGATCAGCCACTGGCCGCGGACGCGCGCCTCGCGGTACGAGTCGCTGCGCTCCGCGAACCGGGCCGCGCCCGCGGTCTCGCGGCGGAAGGCCTGCACGATCCGGAGGCCGGAGACCGACTCCTGGAGGTCGGCGTTGACGACGCTGATCCGCTCGCGCGCCAGCTCGTACGCCTTCACGCTCGCGCGGCGGAAGTAGTACGTGGCGACGGCGAGGACCGGCAGGGTCGCGAAGACGACCAGGGCGAGCTGGAGGTCGAGCACGAGCAGCGCGACCATGATCCCGAAGAAGGTGACGACCGAGACGAAGGCGGTGACCAGGCCCGTCTGGAGGAACGTCGACAGGGCGTCCACGTCCGTGGTCATCCGGGTCATGATCCGGCCGGTGAGCTCGCGCTCGTAGTAGTCGAGGCCGAGCCGCTGGAGCTGGGAGAAGATCTTCAGCCGCAGCGCGTACAGGACCCGCTCGCCGGTGCGGCCGGTCATGCGGGTCTCGGCGGTCTGCGCGACCCACTGCACGAGGACGGTGACCAGGGCGAGCGCGGAGGCCGCCCAGACGGCGCCGATCGCGAGGCGGTTCACGCCCTCGTCGATGCCGTGCCGGATCAGGACCGGGAGCAGCAGGCCGGCGCCCGCGTCGAGGGCGACCAGGCCGAGGCTGATGAGCAGCGGGGCGCCGAAGCCGCGGAGCAGCCGGCGCAGGCCGTACGCGTCCTCGGGCGACACGGCCCGGGCCTCGTCGATGTCGGGCGTGTCGGTGGCCGGGGGCAGGGCCTCGACGGCGGCGAGCAGTTCGGGGGTCGCTCCGGGCGCGGGGGCCTCGCGACCGGTGGTCTCGTCCCGTACCCACAGGGTGGGGGTGATGCCCCGCTCGGCGTCGAACTCGGCGTCCAGTTCGGCCCGCAGCGTGCGGTCCTCGGGGAGCTCCGGCGGGGTGACGTGGCCGGGCGAGACGGCGCCGAGCTCCTCGGGGTCGGTGAGGAGGCGGCGGAAGAGCGGGGAGCGCTGCTCCAGCTCCGCGTGGGTGCCGATGTCGGCGAGGCGGCCGTCCTCCAGGACGGCGATGCGGTCGGCGAGGCCGAGGGTGGAGCGGCGGTGCGCGATGAGCAGGGTCGTACGGCCCGCCATCACCGACTTCAGGGCCTCGTGGATCTCGTGCTCGACCTTGGCGTCGACGGCGGAGGTGGCGTCGTCGAGGAGGAGGAGCCGGGGGTCGGTGAGGATCGCGCGGGCGAGGGCGACGCGCTGGCGCTGGCCGCCGGAGAGGGTGAGGCCGTGCTCGCCGACCGTGGTGTCGTACCCGTCCGGGAGCTCGGCGATGAAACGGTCCGCCTGGGCGGCGCGGGCGGCGTTCTCGATCTGCTCGCGGGTGGCGTCGGGGACGCCGTACGCGATGTTGGCGGCGATCGTGTCGGAGAAGAGGAAGGAGTCCTCGGGGACGAGGCCGACAGCGGCGCGCAGGGAGTCGAGGGTGAGCTCGCGGACGTCGTGGCCGCCGACGAGGACGGCGCCGTGGGTGACGTCGTAGAAGCGGGGCAGGAGGAGGGAGACGGTGGACTTGCCGGAGCCGGAGGCGCCGACGACGGCGACGGTCTCGCCGGGCCGGATCTCCAGGGAGAACCCGTCGAGCACCGGGCGCCCGTCCTCGTACGCGAAGGACACGTCGTCGAACTCGACGGTGGCGGGAGCGTCGGCGGGCAGCTCCTTGGTGCCGTCCTCGATGACCGGCTCGGTGTCGACGAGGTCGAAGACCCGCTCGACGCCGGCGCGGGCCTGCTGGCCGACGGTGAGGACCATGGCGAGCATGCGGACCGGGCCGACGAGGGAGGCCAGGTAGGAGGAGAAGGCGACGAAGGTGCCGAGGGTGATCTGGCCCCGGTAGGCCAGCCAGCCGCCGAGCGCGAGGACCGCGACCTGGCCGAGGGCCGGTACGGCCTGGAGGGCCGGGGTGTACCGGGAATTGAGCCGGATCGTGCGCAGGCGGCCCGCGAAGAGCTTCCGGCCGGCCTCGCGGATCTTGCCGGTCTCCTGGTCCTCCTGGCCGAAGCCCTTGACGACCCGGACGCCGGTCACGGCCCCGTCGACGACACCGGCGACGACGGCGGCCTGCTGCTGGGCGTGCCAGGTGGCGGGGTGGAGGCGGGTGCGGCTGCGCTTGGCGATCCACCAGAGGGCGGGGGCGACGGCGAGCGCGACGAGCGTGAGCGGGATCGACAGCCAGGCCATGACGGCCAGCGAGATGAGGAACAGCAGGACGTTCCCGATGGTCATCGGAAGCATGAACAGCAGGCCCTGGATCAGCTGGAGGTCGCTGGTGGCCCGCCCGACGACCTGCCCGGTGGACAGCTCGTCCTGCCGCCGCCCGTCGAGCCGGGTGATGGTGCCGAACATGTCGACGCGCAGGTCGTGCTGGACGTCGAGGGCGAGCCGGCCGCCGTAGTAGCGGCGGACGTAGGTGAGGGCGTAGACGAGGACGGCGGCGCCGACGAGCAGGCCCGTCCAGACGCCGAGGTCCCGGGTCTTCGTCCCGATGACGTCGTCGATGATCACCTTGGTGACGAGCGGCACGAGGGCGAGCACGGCCATGCCGGCCAGCGAGGACCCGAGCGCGAGCAGTGTGTTCGCCTTGTACCGCCACGCGTACCCGGCCAGCCTGCGCGCCCAGCCCTGCTGTTTCTCCCCGACCGCCACGAGGGCCTCCCATCCGTCCTGCTCTACCGGAAGGCCCAACACGGCCGACGTGCGATTTCATCCCGCCGCAACAAATACGGGCCCGTGGTCCTAGGACCGGTTCTGGGTAGGAGGCCCGTGGTGGAGTCGAGCGGAAGGGGAGGTCCGTGGGGAAGGTCGAGGACGGGAAGCCGTACCAGTGGGGGCGGCTGTACGCGGCGCTGCGGGCGGTGCGGGGGCTGGCGTCGGCCGGCCGGGTGGTCCCGGTGACGGACCGGGAGCTGACGGACACGGCGAGCAGGCCGAGGTCGGTCTTCGAGGGCTTCCTGAGGAGCGCGGGCCTCGACGTCCTCGCCGCCCGGCAGCGGGGCGGGCCCGTCGCCGAGGCGGCGGCGGTGGCGTTCGCCGACGTGGCGCGGCTGATACCCCCGCGGCGCATGGACACCGACCAGATCACCCCGCAGGCGCAGCACTTCCGCCAGGGGTACGAGGCCCAGCTCGCCGAGTACCGGAAGGCCTGGGAGGGGCTCGTCGACTGAGCGGGCGACCGGGGAACGCCCCGCCGACCGAGCGGGCGGCCCGGGAAGGCCCCCTCGACTGAGCGGGCGGCCCGGGAAGGGCCTGTCCGGCCCCGCCCGGGAAGGGCCTGTCCGGTCGGGGCGGCGGCCCCGGCCGGCCCACACGGCCGGGCGGGGCGCCGTGCCCGTCACAGGTGCGTCGGCTCGAACATCCTCAGGAGGGCCGGGAGGACCACCACCGACGGGCCCGGGGTGGCGAGGGCCTTCGCCAGGTCGGCCGTCAGGTTCTCCGGGGTCGTCAGGGCGGCCGGGACGCCGAAGGACTCGGACAGGGCGACGAAGTCCGGGCGGGTGAGCTCGGTGGCGGTGGCCTCGCCGAACGCGCCCGTCATGTACTCCCGCAGGATCCCGTAGCCACCGTCGTCGACGATCAGCCACGTCACGTCGAGGCCGTACTGCTTCGCCGTCGCCAGCTCCGCGATCGAGTACATCGCGCCGCCGTCCCCGGACACGGCGAGGACCGGCTGCGACCGGTCGGCGGCGGCCGCGCCGAGGGCGGCGGGGAAGCCGTAGCCGAGGCCGCCGGCGCCCTGGGCCGAGTGCATCGTGTTCGGGTGCCGCGCGTCGAAGGCCGACCACGCCCAGTACGCCAGGATCGTCATGTCCCAGAAGCTCGGCGCCCGGTCCGGGAGCGCCTCCCGCACCGCCGCGACGATCCGCTGCTCCAGGCCGAGGTCCTGCGCGGCGATCCGGTCCCGGACCTTGGTGAGGACGGCGGAGACCCGCTCCGGGGCCGTCGGGTCCGTGCGCTCCTCGACCGTCTCCAGGAGCGCCTGGAGCGCGAGGCGGGCGTCCGCGTGGATGCCGAGCGCCGGGTGGTTGGACTCCAGCTTGCCCGCGTCGGCCTCGATCTGGATCACCCGGCCGCGCGGGGCGAACGTGTGGTAGTTCGAGGACAGCTCGCCGAGGCCCGAGCCGATGACGAGGAGGACGTCGGCGTCCTCCAGGAAGTCCGTGGTGTGCCGGTCCTCCAGCCACGACTGGAGCGACAGCGGGTGCTCCCAGGGGAAGGCGCCCTTGCCGCCGAAGGTGGTGACGACGGGGATGTCCAGGCGCTCCGCGAGCGCGAGGAGCTTGCCGGAGGCGTCGGAGCGGACGACACCGCCGCCGGCGATGATCGCGGGCCGCTCGGCGTTCGCCAGGAGGTGCGCGGCGACCGCCGTCAGCTCGGGGCGCGGGACGACCTCCTCGGGCGTCGCGTCCATGGCGGTGACCACGGGCAGGGTGGTCTCGGCGAGGAGCACGTCCTGCGGGATCTCCACCCAGACCGGCCCGTGCGGGGCGGTGAGCGCCGACTCCCAGGCCGCGGCGATCGCGGAGGGGATCTGGGACTGCGTACGGACCGTGTGGACGGACTTCACGACGTCGCGGAACGAGGCCTGCTGGTCGCGGAGCTCGTGGAGGTAGCCGTGGCGTCCGCCGCCGAGCCCGGCGACCGGAATCTGGCTGCCGATCGCGAGGACGGGGGCGGAGGCGGCGGCCGCCTCCTGGAGCGCGGCGAGCGACATGAGCGCGCCGGGGCCGGTGGAGAGCAGCAGCGGGGCGGCCTCGCCGGTGATCCGGCCGTACGCGTCGGCGGCGAAGCCCGCGTTGTTCTCGACGCGCAGGCCGACGTACGTCAGCGCCGAGCGGCGCAGGGCGTCGAACATGCCGAGGGCGTGCTGGCCGGGGAGGCCGAAGACGGTGGTGGCGCCGAGGCCGGTGAGGGTCTCGACGACGAGGTCGCCGCCGTTGCGCCCCGGGGGCGGGTTGAGGGCCGCGTCGGTCTGGGCGACCGTGGGCCGCAGCACGAGGTCGTGGTCGTGGGTCATGGTCGTCCCTTGGCGTGGCTCGGTGGTCGGGTGCGGGCCGGTGTCGGGTGGCGGGCGGGCGTGCCCGCCACCCGACAGGGTCCTACTTCGCGTCGCGCGCCGCGGCGATCTGGCGGGACATGATCGTCGTCAGCTCGTACGCCGTGTGCGAGGCGGCGACCGCGGTGATCTCGGCGTGGTCGTAGGCCGGGGCGACCTCGACGACGTCGGCGGAGACCAGGTTGCAGGAGGAGAGGCCGCGGAGGATCTCCAGGAGCTCGCGGGAGGTCATGCCGCCGGCCTCGGGGGTGCCGGTGCCGGGGGCGTGGGCCGGGTCGAGGCAGTCGATGTCGATGGAGATGTACAGCGGGCGGTCGCCGATGCGCTGGCGCAGCTGGTCGGCGATCTCGTCGGCGCCGCGGCGGTAGACGTCGGCGGAGGTGACGATGCCGAAGCCGAGCTTCTCGTCGTCGGTGAGGTCCTGCTTGCCGTAGAGCGGGCCGCGGGTGCCGACGTGGGAGAGGGCGGAGGTGTCGAGGATGCCTTCCTCGACGGCGCGGCGGAACGGCGTGCCGTGGGTGTACTCGGCGCCGAAGTAGGTGTCCCAGGTGTCGAGGTGCGCGTCGAAGTGGAGCAGGGCGACGGGGCCGTGCTTCTTGGCGACGGAGCGCAGCAGCGGCAGGGCGATGGTGTGGTCGCCGCCGAGGGTCATCATGCGGGCGCCGGTGCCGAGGAGGTCGTCGGCGGCGGCCTCGATGGTCTCGACGGCCTCGTTGATGTTGAACGGGTTGGCGGCGATGTCACCGGCGTCCGCGACCTGCGCGAGGGCGAACGGGGAGGCGTCCTGCGCGGGGTTGTACGGGCGGAGCAGGCGGGAGGCCTCGCGGATGGCGTTGCCGCCGAAGCGGGCGCCGGGGCGGTAGGAGACGCCGGTGTCGAAGGGGACGCCGACCACGGCGACGTCGGCGGTGCCGACCTCGTCGAGGCGCGGCAGACGGGCGAACGTCGCGGGACCGGCGTACCGCGGGATGCGGGACGAGTCGATCGGGCCGCGGAAGGCGTTCTGGTCGCTGCTGCTCATGGTCGGGTCCTCCTGATGGTCGGGGTGTCGTCCGGACGGGTCTCGTCCGGTGGTGCGGGGGTCAGCCGGTCAGGGTCGCCGGGGTGGCCCCGGTGCCCTCGGGTGCGGTGCCTTCGGCCGGGGCCAGGTGGGTGTCCTGGCCCGCGAGCCGGGCGCGCCAGTTCGCGAGCACGGCGGCGTCCGTCGGACGGGTCGCCAGGGAAACGATCACATATGCGGCGAGCGAGGCCAACAAACCATAGTAAACAGGCTCATTTGCCAAGATTCCGTAAGTCCACATCAGGCCAATGACGGTCAGGCCGCCGACGGCGACCGCGGCGAGCGCGCCCTGGACGGTGCCGCGGCGCCAGAGCAGGCCGCCGAGGATGGGCACGAGGAGCCCGCCGACCAGCAGGTTGTAGGCGACGGTGAGCGCCTGGACGACGTCGTTGAGGGCGATGGCGATGAGGATGACGGCGACGCCCATGACGAGGATGAAGAGGCGGTTGCCCTTCACCTCGTCGTGGTCGTTCTCGTCCTTCCTCGCGACGGAGCCGCGCAGGCGTGACCAGATGTCGTTGTTGGCGACGGTGGCGCAGGCGATGAGGGCGCCGGAGGAGGTGGACATGACGGCGGCGAGCGCGGCGGCGAGGACGAGGCCCCGGACGCCCATCGGCAGCTCGTCCTTGACGATGGTCGCGAAGGCGTCGTCGGCGCTGGGCAGCGTCGGGTACATGACCTTGGCGGCGGTGCCGATGACGGCTCCGGCGAGCGCGTACGCCAGACAGTAGGTGCCGGCGACGGTGCCGCCCCACTTGGCGACCTTGTCGGTGCGGGCGGTGAAGACCCGCTGCCAGATGTCCTGGCCGATGAGCATGCCGAAGGTGTAGATCAGCACGTAGGTGAAGATCGTCTCGCCGCCGATGCCGAGCGGCTCGAAGTACGAGGTGGGCAGCGCGTCCCGCATCCCCTCGAAGCCGCCGGCCTTGATCACGGCGATCGGCAGCAGCAGGAGCAGCACGCCGATGGTCTTCACGACGAACTGCACCATGTCGGTGATGGTGATGGACCACATGCCGCCGAGCGTCGAGTAGGCGACGACGATGGTGCCGCCGAGGACGATCGCGAGGGTCCGGGGCAGGTCGAAGAGGACGTCGAAGATCGTTGCGTACGCGATGGTCGAGGTGACCGCGAGCATCAGCGTGTACGCCCACATCACGACGCCGGAGATGACGCCGGCCCTGCCGCCGTAGCGCAGGTCGAGCATCTCGGAGACGGTGTAGACCTTCAGCCGGGCGATGCGGGCGGAGAAGAAGACCGAGAGGGCGAGCAGGCCGAGGCCGATCGCGAAGACCATCCAGGCGCCGGAGAGGCCGTACTTGTAGCCCAGGCCGACGCCGCCGATGGTGGAGGCGCCGCCGAGGACGATGGCGGCCATCGTCCCGGAGTACATCCAGGGCCCGAGGCGGCGGCCGGCCACCAGGAACTCGCTCTTGGACCTGGCGCGGCGCATGCCCCACCAGCCCATCGCGAGCATGCCGGCCAGGTACAGGACGATCACTGTGTAGTCGACGGCCATGGGGCCCTCCTTCTCACCTCGGTGGCGTGTCGTGCGGGGGGAGTGCCCAGGTGCTGATCGCGGGGACATCCGCCCGTACCCGCGGCCCTGGGATGCCACGACAGTAGGTGGCCGGAAAGCGACGTTGAAGTGTACGTTTCCTCCACTGTCCGGGCGGGGGGATGTACGAAGGATCCATGGCCATGACTTCCGCAGAGCCCGCCCCCACCCCTCCCGCGCCGCCCGTCCCGCTGACCGCGCTGCTCGCCCGGCGGGACCTCGGGCTGCGGCTGCTCGCCGGGCCGGAGGACGTCCCGATCCACTGGGTGCACACCTCGGAGATGGCCGACCCGTACCCGTACCTCCTCGGCGGTGAGCTCCTCATGACGGCGGGGGTGCTGCTCGCCGACCCGGCGCACTACGTGGCGCGGGTGGTGGAGGCGGGGGCGGCGGCGCTCGCCTTCGGCGTGACCCCGGTGTACGACACGGTCCCGGCGGAACTCGTCGAGGCCTGCGCCCGGCACGGGCTGCCGCTGGTCGAGGTGCCGCCGAGGACCCCGTTCACGGCGGTGGCGCGGGCGCTGTGGCGGCTGATGGCGGAGGCCCGGCTGCACGAGCTGCGCCGGGTGACGGAGGCCCAGCAGTCCCTCGCGGCGGCCGCGGCCCGGCCGGCCCCGGTCCCGGCGGTGCTCGGCGCGCTCGCCTCACGGCTCGGGGGACGGGCGGTGCTGTTCGGCACGGACGGCACGGAGTCGGCGGCGGCGGGCCGGGAGGTCCCGGCGGAAGCGGCGCGGGCGCTGCGGGACCTCGCGGGGGTGCTCGGGCCGCGCCCGGGCGGGCCGGCCTCGGCGAGCGGGGACGGCGGGGGGCTGCGGCTCGCGGCGTACGCGCTCGGCGGCGGGGACGGCCTGACGCTCGGGGTGGCGGCGGAGCGGCGCGGCCCGGGCGACCACACGATCGCGGGCGTGGCGGTGGTCCTGCTCTCGCTGCTCACGGCCCCGCACCGGGGCGCGGACGTGACCGTACGGGACGGGGCCCTGGTCCGGCTGCTGCTCGGCGCGGCCCCGGCGGAGGTCGCGGGCGCGCTGGGCCCGGGCCCGTGGACGGTGGTCCACGGGCGGGGCGGCGACGGCACCCCGTTCGCGGCGGTGAGCCTGGCGGCGGCGCTGGGGACCCCGCTGGCGGCCCAGGAAGGGGGAACCGTACGGCTCCTCCTCCCCTCCTCCGCGTCCGTCACCGCGCAGGAGGGGTGGACGCTCGGGGCGAGCGCGCCCGTGCCGCCCGCGGAGCTCGCGGCCGGGGACGCGCAGGCGGCGCGGGCGCTGCGCAGGGCGGAGGGCAACCGGGCGGCCCTGGTCCGGCACCGGGCCGGCGGCTTCGCCGCGCTCGTGGACCCCGACGAGGCCGCCGCGTATGCCCGTGGGGCGCTGACCCCGCTCACCGAACCCCTCGCCGAGACGCTCCGGGTCTGGCTCTCGCTGCACGGCAGCTGGGACCGGACGGCGGTGGCCCTGGAGATCCACCGCAACACGGTCCGGCAGCGGATCACCCGCTGCGCGGCCGTGCTCGACCGGGACCTGGACGATCCGGACGTACGGATGGAGCTGTGGTTCGCGCTGCGCGCCCGGTGACCCGGGCGGTCCCCGTCACCAGAGCTTGTTCACGGCCGTCTTCGTCGTCGTCTTGAAGGCGGTCAGCGGGGCGTCCTTGAAGTCGCCCATCTGGCCCCAGCGGACGAAGGTGACGGTGCGGCCGTCGCGGCCGACGGAGAACAGGTGGATGTCGGTGTTGCCGATCTGCGGGTCGGCGGTGTCCAGGCTGTAGACCCAGGCGCCCTCCTCCACGGCGAGCTTGCCGTGGGAGGCGCTGACGGCGTGCAGGCCCGGGTTCTGGCGCTCCAGCAGGGGCCCGCAGCCGGCGAGGGCCTTGCGGAGGGTGTCGACCAGCTTCACCGCGTCGGCCTCGGTGCGGGCGACGGTGGTGATCTGGACGCCGTTGGTGTCGAGTTCGGTGCTGAACTCGCGGTAGCGGGTGTTCTGCGCCGGGATCTTGTACGGGACGCAGAGGGCGCCGCCGTTCTCCGGGACGCCGGTGAAGACCCGGGTGGCGGTCCACGGCGTCGACGACGGCGGCATCTGGGAGGCGGCGAGGAAGGCGGGCTGGGCGGCGGCCTGCGCCGGGGCGGCGGCGAGGGCGGCGAGGCCCAGCGCGGCGGCGGCGGTGGCGAGTGCGGTACGGAGCCTGTTCATGCTGGTGGATCCCCCGTCGGGTCGTTCGGTCAGTGCTCCACCAGCCTCGGGTCCCCGCCCGCCCAGGGCAACGGCGACGCGCCCTCCACCCGTCCCGGAACCATTCCACCCCCTCTGACGTGGGAGAACGCAACAGGGGTGGAACGAGCGTGGGGCGGTCCGATGGGCGAGGTCGAGGAGTTCGCGGCGCGGGTGCGCGCGCTGAAGACGCGTGACGGGCGGAGTTACGAGGCGCTGGGGCGGCGCCTCGGCGTCAGCGCCTCCACCCTGCACCGCTACGGCTCCGGCGCGGCCGTCCCGGAGTCCTTCGCGGTCGTCGGGCGCCTGGCCCGGCTGTGCGGGGCCGCCGAGGACGAGGTGCGGGAGCTGGAGGAGCACTGGCGGCGCGCGGACCTGGTCCGCAGACCGCCGGTGGAACCGGCCCCCGCGCCGGCCGCCCCCGCACCGGGTCCCTCGCCCGCGCCCGCGGCCGTACACGACCGCGCCCCCGCGACCGCCCCGGCTCCGCCGTCCGGCCCGGCTCCCGCGCGGCCCCGGCCGAAGGCATGGTTCGTCGCCGGCACCGTGGCCGGCGTCGTCGGGCTCGCGCTCGTGCTCGGGACCGCCCTGCCGCCCGGGCCCGGCCGGGAGCCGCGGGGACCCGCGACCGCCGGGGCGCGGACGGCACCCCCGTCGACGCCGGACGCGGAGACGGCACCGCCCCCGTTCACGTACACCGTCGCCTCCCTCTGGGAGAACGGCTGCGGGCACACCTATCTCGTCGACCGGCCCCCGACGCGGGTCGGCGAACCCCCTCTGCCCGTCGACGCCGCCCGGTGGGCCGGGGCGCTCGGCGCCGTGGACGGCGGGCAGACGGTCGTACGGCTCTCGGTGCAGGGGAAGGGGACCTCCGCCGTCGTCCTCCAGGGGCTGCACGTGCGCGTGGTGGGACGGGCGGAGCCGCTGCCCTGGGGGGCGTACCGCATGGACGAGGGGTGCGGCGGGGCCGTCACCCCCCGGCAGTTCGCCGTGGACCTCGACGCGCCGCGCCCGCTCGCCCGGCCGGTCGACGGGTACGACGCCTCCGGGGAGGAGGGGCGGACGATCCCGGCCGTCTCGTTCCCCTACTCCGTCACCGCGGCCGAGCCCGAGGAGCTGCTGGTCTCCGCCCGCACGGCCGGCTGCGACTGCCGCTGGTACCTGGAGCTGGAGTGGAGCTCGCAGGGCCGCAGAGGTGTGGTGAGGATCGGGGGCCCGGGCGGGGAAGCCTTCCGTACGAGCGGGCGGGCGAAGGGGAGCCCGGTGCACACGTACGACGCGGCGAAGGGGCTCTGGATCACAGGCCCGGAGTCTGGACAGGGCGGGTGACCGCTGGGTAACTTCGGACAAGACACCCTGAGCAAGCGCTTAGACAACCGGCAGCGACAAGGAGGCGGCTCGTGCGCCGTACCGTATTCGACGAGGACCACGAGGCGTTCCGGGAGACCATCCGGGCCTTCATCGAGGCCGAGGTCGTCCCCGTCTACGACGAGTGGTTCGCCGCGGGCCAGGCGCCCCGCGAGTTCTACGACAAGCTCGGCGAGCTGGGCATCTTCGGCATCAACGTCCCCGAGGAGTTCGGCGGCGCGGGCCTGGACACCCACAAGTTCGAGGCCGTCCTGTACGAGGAGACCTCGCGCGCCGGCGTCCAGTTCGGCGGCTCCGGCGTCCACGTGCTGCTCGCCCTGCCGTACATCAAGATGCTCTCCACCGACGAGCAGAAGAAGCGCTACCTGCCGAAGTTCGTCACCGGCGAGGAGATGTGGGCGCTCGCCATGACCGAGCCGGGCACCGGCTCCGACGTCGCGGGCATGAAGACCACCGCCAAGCTCTCCGAGGACGGCACCCACTACGTCCTCAACGGCTCCAAGACCTTCATCACCGGTGGCGTCCACGCCGACCGCGTGATCGTCTGCGCCCGCACCTCCGCCCCGTCGGCCGAGGACCGCCGCTTCGGCATCTCCCTCTTCGCCGTCGACACCAAGTCCGAGGGCTACTCCATCGGCCGCAAGCTGGACAAGCTCGGCCTGCGCACCTCCGACACGGCCGAGCTGGCCTTCGTCGACGTCAAGGTGCCCGTCGAGGACCTGCTCGGCGAGGAGGGCAAGGGCTTCTACTACCTCGGCCACAACCTGGCCTCCGAGCGCTGGGGCATCGCCTTCGGCGCCTACGCCCAGGCCAAGGCCGCCGTCCGCTTCGCCCAGCAGTACGTCACGGACCGCACGGTCTTCGGCAAGCCGGTCGCCTCCTTCCAGAACACCAAGTTCGAGCTGGCCGCCTGCCAGGCCGAGGTCGACGCCGCCGAGGCCGTCGCCGACCGCGCCCTGGAGGCCCTGGACGCGGGCGAGCTCTCCCCGGCCGAGGCCGCGAGCGCCAAGCTGTTCTGCACCGAGGTCGCGCACCGCGTCATCGACCGCTGCCTCCAGCTGCACGGCGGCTACGGCTACATGAACGAGTACCCGATCGCCCGCCTGTACGCCGACAACCGCGTCAACCGCATCTACGGCGGCACCAGCGAGATCATGAAGTCGATCATCGCCAAGTCGATGGGCCTGTAAGTGCCCGACGCACACACGGCCCTGGATGACCTGCTCGATCTCCTCGACCTGGAGCGGATCGAGCAGGACATCTTCCGGGGCGAGTCCCGCCCCTCGATCGTCCCCCGCGTCTTCGGCGGCCAGGTGGCCGCCCAGGCGCTGGTGGCGGCGGGGCGGACCGTGCCGGGCGACCGTCTCGCGCACTCCCTGCACGCGTACTTCCTGCGCGCCGGCGACCCGGGCGCGCCGATCGTGTACACGGTCGACCGCATCCGCGACGGCCGCTCCTTCACCACCCGCCGGGTCGTCGCCGTCCAGCACGGGCAGCCGATCTTCCACCTCTCCGCCTCCTTCCAGGTGTACGAGGAGGGGCTCGACCACCAGGTCGACATGCCGGCCGCCCCGGACCCGGAGTCGCTCGCCCCACCGGCCGAGATGCTCCCCCGCCACCTCCCCCGCGAGGTCGCGGACCGGCTCGTCGAGGCCCGCGCCGCGGTCGACCTCCGCTACGCCGACGTCCCGCCCTGGGGCTCGGTCGGACAGCCCCGCGAGCCCCGCTCCCAGGTCTGGTTCCGCACCAACGGCAAGCTCGCGGACGACCCGCTCCTCCACATCGCCCTGGCGACGTACGTCTCCGACATGACGCTCCTCGACTCGATCCTCCTGGCCCACGGCCGGGGCGGCTGGGCCGTGGGCGATGTCGTCGGGGCGTCCCTGGACCACGCCATGTGGTTCCACCGCCCCTTCCGGGCCGACGAGTGGCTCCTGTACGACCAGGAGTCCCCGACCGCGTCCGGCGGGCGTGGCCTCGGCCAGGCCCGGATCTTCACGCAGGACGGACGGCTCGCGATCTCCGTCATCCAGGAGGGTGTCGTTCGCGTCCCGCGCGGATAATCGGACATAACGTCCGACGCATGGAGCAGAACGGCGAAAGCACCTCCACGGTGATCGTGGCGGCGGCGGCGAACCTCGGGATCGCCGTCGCCAAGGCCGTCGCGGGCGTCATCAGCGGCTCCAGCGCGATGCTCTCGGAGGCCGCCCACTCGGTCGCCGACACCGTCACCGAGGTCATGCTGCTCACCGCGCTCAAGCGGAGCGAGAAGCCGGCCGACGAGGACCACCCCGTCGGCTACGCGGGCGAGCGCTACGTCTGGGCACTGCTGGCCGCGGTCGCCACGTTCGTCGGCGGCGCGGTCTTCTCCGTCTACGACGGCATCCACACCCTCACCCACGGCGAGGAACCCGGCGACCCGACGATCTCGTACATCGTCCTCGGCGTCGCCTTCGTCCTGGAGGGCTACTCGCTGCGCACGGGCATCCGGCAGGTCAGGGCCGAGGCCGAGCGGATGAGGACCCCCTTCGCCCGCTACCTGCGGCTCACCGCCGACACCACCGTCAAGGCGGTCGTCATGGAGGACTCGGCCGCCATCGCCGGCCTCCTCCTCGCGGCGGGCGGCCTGCTCGGCGTCCAGATCACCGGCTCCGACGTCTGGGACGGCGTCGCCTCGATCCTGATCGGCCTCCTGCTCGTGTACGTGGCCTGGGTCCTGGGCCGCTCCAACGCCGAACTCCTCATCGGCCGCCCGGCGCCGCGCCGCATGCGGGACGGCATCCGCGAGGAGCTCCTCTCGGTCCCGCACATCATCGGCGTCCTCGACCTGATCACGCTGATCCAGGGCCCCGGGGAGGTCCTGGTCGCGGCGAAGGTCGACTTCCGGGACGTGTCGTCGGCGGAGCAGGTGGAATGGGCGTGCGAGGACGCGGAGTCCCAACTCCGCGAACGCTACCCGTCGATCCGCCGCGTCTACCTGGACCCGACACCGGGGGTGACCCAGCGCCAGGCCGGGCCACCGAGGCCGTCCTGATCAGGCCGGCAGGCCCGCCGCGTTCAGCGTGTACGCCGTCATCGGCTCGTAGAAGCGCGGGTCCAGGACGTGGTCGTCCAGGGGGATCGTGACCTGCATCGTGCCCTCCGCCTCGCCGATGAACAGCGCGGGGTCGTTGCAGTCGGCGTAGCCCACGGAGTCGACGCCCCGCTGGCCCGCGCGTCCGGCCCAGCCGTGGTCCGCGATCACCAGGTCCGGCCGGCCGTCCTCACCGAGCGCGTCGAGGATCGCGTTCATCGGCTCCGGGGAGTGGGTGTGCCACAGGCTCGCGCCGCGCTCGAAGACGGCGACGTCGGCGAACTGCACGACGTACCCCTCGTCGGCGACGAGACCTCCGGGGATCTTCACGATGTCGCAGCCCTGGGCGCGCAGCGCGGCGGCGATCCGGCTGTGGACGTCGATGAGCGCGCCGGGGTGCCCGGTCGCGAAGAGGACCCGCTCCTTGCCGGCGGCGGCCTTGCGCAGGCGGGCGGCCATCCGGTCGAGGCCGTCGACGGTCAGCTCGGGGTCGATGGTGTCCTGGCCGGCCCGGTGCGCCGGGTCGTCGATCACGCCGCACCGCTCGGCCATGACGGCGAGCACGTCCTGCTCGTCGGTCCAGCGGTCGCCGAGCTCGAGGCCGAGCCAGTAGTGCCGGTCGCCGTTGGCGAGCTTGCGGTAGTGGGAGAGGTTGTTGTCGCGCGGGGTGGCGACGTCTCCCGCGATCCGGGTGCGGACGAGGTGCTCGACGAGGGCGGGGCGGCTGAGTATCGGCATGGGGCTCATTCTGTCCGAGCCGTGGAGTCGGAGGACAACTGATTCCGAGCTCTGGACTATGCCCCCAGCGACCCGAACGCCCCGTGCGCCAGCTTCCGCAGCAGGTCCTCCATGGGGCGGCGGCCGAGCGCGGCCAGGTGCGGGGTCGAGTTGAGGAGGCCGAAGACGGCGTGGACGGCCGTGCGGGACTCCGACTCCCCCGCGTCCGGGTAGAGCTCGCGCACGACGGCGACCCACAGTTCGACGTACTGCCGCTGGAGCTGCCGGACCCGCTTGCGGTCCTCGTCCTTGAGCCGGTCGAGCTCGCGGTCGTGGAGAGTGATCAGCGGGCGGTCGTCGAGGGCGAAGTCGATGTGCCCGTCGATGAGGGCGCCGAGGAGGACGACCGGGTCCCCGTCGGCCTCGGCCACGCGCAGGCGCCCGCCGGACAGCAGCCGCTCGCTGATGCCGACCAGGAGCTCGGCGAGCATCGCGTCCTTGCCCGGGAAGTGGCGGTAGAGACCGGGGCCGCTGATGCCGACGGCCGCCCCTATCTCGTCCACGCCGACGCCGTGGAAGCCGCGCTCGGCGAAGAGGCGGGCGGCCTCCTTGAGGATCTGCTCGCGTCGTGTCGGCGCGTCGATCCGTGTCGAGGTCGTCGGCGTCGTGGGGGTCGTGGTCATGGATTCGATTCTAAGACTCGACCCATCTGCCGCCCGGAGGGCGAGCTGCGGGCTGCGGCCGGCGCAGTGACCGGGCTTTCCGACGTGGCCGCAAGAGCGCGGCTCATCCGGGGTCGCTCGGTTCCGCGGTCCGGCGGTTCGGGGAGCAGAGGTCTCACGGCGGTGCCGTGGGACTGCCACGTGACCCGGCCGCCGGGGCGGCTTCGGGCTCGGTGCGGTTGACTCCCGCAGCGCTTCTTCCAGCGCTTGCGCACAGGTGGTTCGGGCGTGCCTGGAAGCGGTGGTATCCAGGTAGGCGGTCTTCGGATCGTCCGCGTCGGCGAAACGGACGAAGGCGGCCAGGGCGGCGGAGACGAGGTCGCGCTTGCCGGTCAGGCCGCACGCCGGGCACTCGTGCTCACGATCGCGTAGGGCCTTGCGTACACGCCCGCCGCACAGACAGTGCTGGGACAGGGCCGTTGACCAGGCAGAGGCTCGCAGAAGCCTGCCCCCGACGGCTTCGCACTCGGCCTTGAGGGCCGAGATGAGCATGCCGGGTGTGGTCTGGGACAGGCGCTTCCCCCACAGCCGGTACCAGGTGCGGATGTCGCAGTCCTCCACGACCAGCACCGGGCCGTGCGCGGCGACGATCTCGCGCGCCACACGGCGTGCACGGTGGCGGCGGTGTTCGGCGATGCCGGCAGCGTGTTCGACCTGGCGGGAGCGCTGGGTCCGGTGCTTGGCGGAGAGCCGGTCGCGGCGGAACGACTGCTTCGGCACCCCGTCCGGGCGAGCAACACGGGCGCCACCGGGAACGGTCACCTTCTTGGACCTGAGCCCCTTGTCCGCCCGGCGGGCGGCTCGCTCGGACTGACTCTTCGAGAGCGCGTACTGTGCGGCGTTCGTTGCCCTGCGGGAGCGCTCCAGAGCACGCGCGCGGCCCCGCCACTTCTTCGCCTCCGTTTCCAGCCTGGAGCGTTCGGCGTCGGTCAGCGTGATCTCGGTGGAGACCGGCGTGCCGGTGGTGAGATCGGCGGGGAAGGAGACGACGGAAAGGTTGGAGACGTTGCCGTCCACACCGCCGATCCGGTTCAGGGCGGCTGCTTGGTCGCGCATGACCCGTACGGCAGGTGCGGTGTATCCGGAACCGAGGACCATCAGATAGGCCTCGTACACCCAGCCACCCGGAGCGGACACCTTGCGGCGCCGCACCAGGTCCACCTTGTGCCAACGGCAGGGGTCGCCGAGGAAATGCCGTACGCGTTCCCACTGGCCCGCGCCTTGGGGGATACGGACGGGGAGGACGAGCTCACCGCGCTTGCTGTCCGGGCCTCCGGGGAACATCACGGCGAGCGGGCCGGTGTGGTCCCACCATGTCGCCTTGCGCATGCCGACCGCGCCCGAGGGCGCCACCGTCCCCGTCGGTACCCGCCCCTCGGGCACGACGGGCTTCGGCATCCGTCTGGGCTGTGTCAACGGGTACCGACCGCCGGCGGTGTAGGTCATGGCGTGGCCGTGAAGGGTGCCGACGAGACGGAAGGTCTCCCACTTGTTCGCGATGGTGTGGGAGCGGGCACGGCCGGGGATACGAGTGACGTCATACCGGCGGCCGGTCTTCGGTCGCCCGGAGCACGTGCCGGTCACATCGGGGAACAGGTGTCGCCGCACTCCGTTCCACACCTCGTCGGCCATGTGCATGGCCAGGGCCTTCGAAGCGTGGTGCTTGAGGTGTCCCGAGGCCTCAAGATGCCGGTAGGCGCAGCGCTCCAGCCCTTCGCGGGACAGGCCCAGGCGCTGCCGTACGGCCTTCGCGCCCTGCTCGCTCCGCTCGTGACGCGCGGCCCAGTAGGCATCCACCCCGGCGCGGGCGTCCCGCTGGACGGCCCGCTTGATGCTCCCCATCGCGCCGAACAGCTTGCCCAGCCGGGCCAGGTCGCCCTGGTCGGTGACGGCCAGCGGCAGGACCATCACGGACACCGCCCCGCCGTCGGGCTTGGTCCACTTCGGGGCTTTGTTCCTCCCCCGGAACGCGCCCGCCCGACGTGCCCGCACAACCCTCCCCCTCCGCATCACCCCGGCTTCAGATCAACCTAGACAGCACCTCGCCCGCACAGCCGAATTACGTACACATTCACCAATACTCGTGACAATCTCGTACGTATGTACATATTGGCCACGCATGGACGACCGCGAACCAGAGCACCCTTCACACCGTCGGACATCGCGACCGAGACGCGTCACACGCACACCGGAGCGATCCCACGTTCGGGCGACACAGCCACAGCTCACACAGCCGCGCCCATGCCGCCTCAGGCGTGACTTCGACGATGGACAACCCGGTTAGCGGTCGTTAACCTGGGCGACATACGTTAACGCTCATTAACCGAGCAAGGGAGCTCGAGGGATGCAGCAGGCACCTGTGCTGACGAGCGCGGCGGATCCCGCGTCCGCGGCCTGGCAGGCCAACGAGGCGGCCCATCACGAGCTGGCGGCGACCCTGCGCGCCAAGCTCGCGGCGGCCGCCCTGGGCGGCGGTGAGAAGTCCAGGGCCCGGCACACCGCGCGCGGCAAGCTGCTGCCGCGGGACCGGGTGGACACGCTCCTCGACCCGGGCTCGCCGTTCCTGGAGCTGGCCCCGCTCGCGGCGAACGGCATGTACGGCGACCAGGCCCCGGCGGCCGGCGTCATCGCGGGCATCGGCCGGGTCAGCGGGCGCGAGTGCGTGATCGTCGCCAACGACGCGACGGTCAAGGGCGGCACGTACTACCCGATGACCGTGAAGAAGCACCTGCGCGCCCAGGAGGTGGCACTGGAGAATCGTCTCCCCTGCCTCTACCTGGTCGACTCGGGCGGCGCCTTCCTGCCGATGCAGGACGAGGTCTTCCCGGACCGGGAGCACTTCGGCCGGATCTTCTACAACCAGGCCCGGATGTCCGGCGCCGGGATCCCGCAGATCGCCGCGGTCATGGGCTCCTGCACGGCCGGCGGGGCGTACGTCCCCGCGATGAGCGACGAGGCCGTGATCGTACGGAACCAGGGCACGATCTTCCTCGGCGGTCCGCCGCTGGTGAAGGCGGCGACCGGCGAGGTCGTGACGGCCGAGGAGCTCGGCGGCGGCGAGGTCCACTCCCGGATCTCCGGCGTCACCGACCATCTCGCCGAGGACGACGCGCACGCCCTGCGGATCGTGCGGAACATCGTGGCGACCCTCCCCGAGCGCGGCCCGGTGCCCTGGTCGGTCGAGCCGGCCGAGGAGCCGAAGGTCGACCCGTACGGCCTGTACGGCGCGGTGCCGGTGGACTCCCGCACCCCGTACGACGTGCGCGAGGTGATCGCCCGGGTGGTGGACGGGTCCCGCTTCCAGGAGTTCAAGTCGGAGTACGGGCAGACACTCGTCACCGGCTTCGCCCGGATCCACGGCCACCCGGTGGGCATCGTCGCCAACAACGGCATCCTGTTCGCCGAGTCCGCGCAGAAGGGCGCGCACTTCATCGAGCTGTGCGACCAGCGCGGGATCCCGCTCGTCTTCCTGCAGAACATCACCGGCTTCATGGTCGGCAAGGCGTACGAGCACGGCGGCATCGCCAAGCACGGCGCCAAGATGGTGACGGCCGTGGCCACCACCCGCGTGCCCAAGCTGACCGTGGTCGTCGGCGGTTCGTACGGCGCGGGCAACTACTCGATGTGCGGCCGGGCGTACTCCCCCCGCTTCCTGTGGATGTGGCCCAACGCCAAGATCTCGGTCATGGGCGGCGAGCAGGCCGCGTCCGTCCTCGCCACCGTCAAGCGCGACCAGCTCGGCGACGAGTGGAGCGCGGCGGACGAGGAGGCCTTCAAGGCCCCGATCCGCGAGCAGTACGAGACGCAGGGCAGCGCCTACTACGCGACCGCCCGGCTGTGGGACGACGGGGTCATCGACCCGACGGAGACCCGGCAGGTCCTCGGCCTCGCCCTGACCGCCTGTGCCAACGCGCCCCTGGGTGACCCCCAGTTCGGCGTCTTCCGGATGTGAGGGGCCCCCAGGAGATGCAGAGCATGTTCGACACAGTGCTCGTCGCCAACCGCGGCGAGATCGCCGTCCGCGTCATCCGCACCCTGCGGGAGATGGGCGTGCGCTCGGTGGCCGTCTACAGCGACGCGGACGCCGACGCGCGGCACGTGCGGGAGGCGGACACCGCGGTCCGGATCGGTCCGCCGCCGGCCGCCGAGTCGTACCTGTCCGTGCCGGCGCTGCTCGACGCGGCCCGGCGGACCGGGGCGCAGGCCGTCCACCCCGGCTACGGGTTCCTGGCGGAGAACGCGGGCTTCGCGCGCGCCTGCGCCGAGGCGGGGCTCGTCTTCATCGGGCCCTCCGCCGAGGCGATCGCCCTCATGGGCGACAAGATCCGGGCGAAGGACACCGTGCGGGCCGCGGGCGTGCCGGTGGTCCCCGGCGCGGCCGACCCCGAACTGGAGGCGGCGGCCCGCGAGCTGGGCGCGCCCGTCCTGCTGAAGCCCAGCGCGGGCGGCGGCGGCAAGGGCATGCGTCTGGTGCGGGACCTGGCGGTCCTGGACGAGGAGATCGCGGCGGCCCGCCGGGAGGCGCGGGCGTCCTTCGGCGACGACACGCTGCTCGTGGAGCGGTGGATCGACCGGCCCCGGCACATCGAGATCCAGGTCCTCGCGGACGCCCACGGGAACGTGGTGCACCTGGGCGAGCGCGAGTGCTCGCTCCAGCGGCGCCACCAGAAGATCATCGAGGAGGCGCCCAGCGTCCTCCTCGACGAGGAGACCCGCGCGGCGATGGGCGCGGCGGCCGTGGAGGCCGCCCGGTCCTGCGGCTATGTCGGCGCGGGCACGGTCGAGTTCATCGTCCCGGGCGGCGACCCGTCCGCGTACTACTTCATGGAGATGAACACCCGTCTCCAGGTCGAGCACCCGGTGACCGAACTGATCACGGGCCTCGACCTGGTGGAGTGGCAGCTGCGCGTCGCCGCCGGTGAGCCGCTCGGCTTCCGCCAGGAGGACGTCCGGCTCGACGGCTGGGCGATCGAGGCGCGCATCTGCGCCGAGGACCCCTCGCGCGGCTTCCTGCCCTCGGGCGGCACGGTCCTCGCGCTGAGCGAGCCGCACGGCGACGGCGTACGGACGGACTCCGGCCTGCTCGAAGGCAGCGAGGTCTCCTCCCTCTACGACCCGATGCTGTCGAAGGTCATCGTCCACGCGGCCGACCGGCCGACGGCCCTGCGGAAGCTGCGCGCGGCCCTCTCCGACCTGGTCACCCTGGGCGTCCCCACGAACGCCGGCTTCCTCCGCCGCCTCCTCGCCCACCCGGACGTCGTGTCCGGCGCCCTGGACACGGGTCTGGTGGAGCGGGACGCGGAGAGCTTGGTCCCACAGGGCGTACCGGACGAGGTGTACGCGGCGGCCGCGGCCGTACGGGGCGCGGAGCTGGCCCCTGTGCCCCGGGACGGCTGGACGGACCCGTTCTCGGTGCCGAGCGGCTGGCGCCTCGGCGGCACTCCGCGACCGCTCGCCTTCCCGTTCCGGGTCGCGGGGTCCGAGCCCGTCACGGTCCCCGCTCCCGCGCGCTCCCGGGTCACGGACACCACGGTGACGGTCACCGTGGACGGCGTCACCCACACGTTCCACCGCACGGGGGGCTGGCTCGGGCGGGACGGGGACTCCTGGCACGTCCTGGACCACGACCCCGTCGAGGCCGCCCTGTCCGGCGCCCGGCACGGCGGGGCCGACACGCTCGCCGCGCCCATGCCCGGGACGGTGACGGTCGTGAAGGTGGCCGTCGGGGACGAGGTGGAGGCCGGGCAGAGCCTGCTCGTGGTCGAGGCGATGAAGATGGAGCACGTCATCTCCGCCCCGCACGCCGGCACCGTCACCGAACTGGACGTCACCCCCGGCACCACCGTCGCCATGGACCAGATCCTGGCCGTGGTGACGCCCCGCGACGAGGAGGACGCATGACCGCCGGCCTGCCCATGACCGTCGCCGACCCCGCGCTGCCGGCCCGGGTCCGGATCCACGAGGTCGGCGCCCGGGACGGGTTGCAGAACGAGAAGACGGCCGTCCCGACCGACGTGAAGGCCGAGTTCGTGCGGCGGCTCGCCGCCGCGGGACTGACGACGATCGAGGCGACGAGCTTCGTGCACCCGAAGTGGGTGCCACAGCTCGCCGACGCGGAGGAGCTGTTCCCGCGCGTCCGCGACCTCCCCGTCCGGCTGCCGGTGCTGGTGCCGAACGAGCGGGGTCTCGACCGTGCCCTCGCCCTCGGGGCCCGCGAGGTCGCCGTGTTCGCCTCGGCGACCGAGTCCTTCGCGAAGGCCAATCTGAACCGGACCGTCGACGAGGCGCTCGCGATGTTCGCGCCGACCGTCACCCGGGCCATAGAGGCCGGGCTGAAGGTCCGCGGCTACCTCTCGATGTGCTTCGGCGACCCCTGGGAGGGCGCCGTTCCGGTCGAGCAGGTCGTCCGGGTCACGAGGGCGCTCGCCGACATGGGCTGCGACGAGCTGAGCCTCGGGGACACCATCGGGGTCGCGACCCCGGGCCACGTCCAGGCGCTCCTGACCGCCCTGGCCGACGCCGGCGTCCCCACCTCCCGTCTCGCCGTGCACTTCCACGACACCTACGGCCAGGCCCTGTCCAACACCCTGGCGGCGCTGCGCCACGGGGTGACCACCGTCGACGCCTCCGCCGGCGGCCTCGGCGGCTGCCCGTACGCGAAGAGCGCGACGGGCAATCTCGCCACCGAGGACCTCGTGTGGATGCTCGACGGCCTCGGCATCGAGACCGGGGTCGATCTGGCCGCCCTCACCGCCACGAGCGTGTGGATGGCCGAACAGCTGGGCCGGCCCAGCCCCTCCCGTACCGTCCGCGCCCTCTCCCACAAGGAGTGACGAAAGACATGTCCCTCGACCACCGGCTCTCCGCAGAGCACGAGGAACTCCGCCGCACCGTCGAGGCGTTCGCGCACGACGTGGTCGCGCCGAAGATCGGCGACTTCTACGAGCGGCACGAGTTCCCGTACGAGATCGTCCGCGAGATGGGCCGCATGGGCCTGTTCGGGCTGCCGTTCCCCGAGGAGTACGGCGGCATGGGCGGCGACTACCTGGCGCTCGGGATCGCCCTGGAGGAGCTGGCCCGGGTCGACTCCTCCGTGGCCATCACCCTGGAGGCGGGCGTCTCGCTGGGCGCGATGCCGGTCTTCCGTTTCGGTACGGAGGAGCAGAAGCGGGAGTGGCTGCCGCGGCTGTGCGCCGGCGAGATGCTCGGTGCCTTCGGTCTGACCGAGCCGGGGGCGGGCAGTGACGCCGGCGGCACCCGCACGACCGCCGTCCGCGACGGCGACCAGTGGGTCATCAACGGTTCGAAGTGCTTCATCACCAACTCCGGTACGGACATCACGGGTCTGGTGACGGTCACGGCGGTCACCGGCCGCAAGCCCGACGGGCGTCCGCTGATCTCCTCGATCATCGTGCCGTCGGGCACACAGGGCTTCACGGTCGCGGCGCCGTACTCGAAGGTCGGCTGGAACGCCTCGGACACCCGTGAGCTCTCCTTCGACGACGTCCGCGTCCCGGTGGAGAACCTGCTCGGCGAGGAGGGCCGCGGGTACGCGCAGTTCCTGCGGATCCTGGACGAGGGCCGGGTCGCGATCGCGGCGCTCGCGACGGGCCTCGCGCAGGGCTGTGTGGACGAGTCGGTGAAGTACGCGAAGGAACGTCACGCCTTCGGCTCGCCGATCAGCACCTACCAGGCCGTCCAGTTCAAGATCGCCGACATGGAGATGAAGGCGCACATGGCGCGGATCGGCTGGCGGGATGCGGCCTCGCGCCTCGTCCTGGGCGAGCCGTTCAAGAAGGAGGCGGCGATCGCGAAGCTGTACTCCTCGACGGTGGCGGTGGACAACGCCCGCGAGGCGACGCAGATCCACGGCGGCTACGGCTTCATGAACGAGTACCCGGTGGCCCGGATGTGGCGCGACTCGAAGATCCTGGAGATCGGCGAGGGCACCAGCGAGGTACAGCGGATGCTGATCGCCCGGGAGTTGGGACTCCCGGCCTGACCCGGACCGTGTGACGGAGCGAGCCCGTCGTCCCCTCGGGGCGGCGGGCTTCCCCGTACCCCTGTGAGGTTTGATGAGGTTAGGCTAACCTACGTTCTCATGACCCACGCCGAGACCGCCCCCTTCCAGTTCTTCTCCCTCCAGGTCGACCGGACCCGGCGGCTCGGCCCGTCCCTGGTCCGGATCACCTTCACCGGGGACGACCTGAAGAACTTCGCCGCCGGGGGCCGTGACCAGTCGCTCTCCCTCTTCCTGCCGCACCCCGGCCAGGAGGCGCCGGTCCTGCCGCCGCTGGACGACCCGGACATGTACGCCGTCCTGGGCGCCTGGCGCGCGATGCCCGCCGACGAGCGGGCCGTGATGCGCTCGTACACCGTCCGCGAGCAGCGCACGGAGTCGGAGCACACCGAGAACGCCGTGGACATCGACTTCGCCCTCCACGAGGACGGCGGCCCCGCCTGCCGCTGGGCGAGCCGCGCCGAGCCCGGCGACCGGGTGGTCGTCCTGGGCCCGGCGGTCGCCGCGAACACGGGCGTCCGCTTCCAACTGCCCGCGGACGCCGACTCCGTACTGATCTGGGCCGACGAGACGGCCCTGCCCGCCGCCTCCGCGATCCTGGAGTGGCTGCCGGCCGAGACCCGCGCCCGGGTGTTCCTGGAGGTGCCCTACTCCGACGACCGGACGGAGCTCACGACCGAGGCGGACGCCACGGTCACCTGGCTCGTGCGGGAGGAGGGGGCGCCGTCCGCCGTGGAGGCGGTGTCCGGCGCCGAACTGCCCGGCGAGGCCCCGTACGTCTGGATCGCGGGCGAGTCGGGCTCCGTGAAGGCGCTGCGCCGCCACTTCGTGCGGGAGCGGGGGCTCGACCGCCGCCGGGTCACGTTCGTCGGCTACTGGCGCAAGGGCCTCTCCGAGGACGCGCTGCGCGAGGTCCCGGACGAGACGCAGGAAGCGGAGTAGCCCACCCGGTACCCCACAGGACCAACGGCCCCCCGACCCTCGCGGGTTGGGGGGCCGTTGTGTCGTGAACTTAGGTTAGGCTAACCTAAGTCACGACCGACCGAGTCCGCTCCCGGAAGGGCCCCCACACATGCGTTCCCACCTGCTCAACGACACGACGGCGGAGAGCTACCGGCGCTCCGTCACCGAAGGAGTGGAGCGGGTGGCGAGGAAACTCGCCATGACACGCGGCCCGTTCACGGGCGTGACGCCCGCCGAGCTGGCCCCTGTCGTCGACGCCGTCGATCTCGACCAGCCCCTCGGCGACTCCTCCGCCGCCCTCGACGAGCTGGAGAGCGTCTACCTCCGTGACGCCGTCTACTTCCACCACCCCCGCTACCTCGGGCACCTCAACTGCCCGGTGGTCATCCCCGCCGTCCTCGGCGAGGCCGTCCTCTCGGCGGTCAACTCCTCCCTCGACACCTGGGACCAGAGCGCCGGCGGCACCCTCATCGAGCGGAAACTGATCGACTGGACCACCGGCCGCATCGGCCTCGGCCCGCTCGCCGACGGCGTCTTCACCAGCGGCGGCACCCAGTCCAACCTCCAGGCACTGCTCCTCGCCCGCGAGGAGGCCGGCACCGCCGACCTGTCCAAGCTGCGGATCTTCTCCTCCGAGTGCAGCCACTTCAGCGTCCAGAAGTCGGCCCAGCTGCTCGGCCTCGGCCGCGACGCCGTCGTCTCCGTCCCCGTCGACGCCGTCAAGCGCATGCAGTCCGTCGTCCTCGCCGCCGAGCTGGAGGCCTGCCGCGCCGAGGGCCTGATCCCGATGGCGATCGTCGCCACCGCCGGCACCACCGACTTCGGCTCCATCGACCCGCTGCCCGAGATCGCCGCCCTCGCCGCCGAGTACGGCGCCTGGATGCACGTCGACGCCGCCTACGGCTGCGGACTGCTCGCCTCCACGACCCGCCGCCACCTCCTGGACGGCATCGAACTGGCCGACTCGGTCACCGTCGACTACCACAAGTCCTTCTTCCAGCCGGTGAGTTCCTCCGCCGTCCTGGTCCGCGACGGCGCCACCCTGCGCCACGCGACCTACCACGCGGACTACCTCAACCCTCTCCCCCAAGCTCTCGGCTTCGCTGGAGCAGGGGGGACCCCCACGACGCTCGCCGAGCAGATTCCCAACCAGGTCGACAAGTCCCTCCAGACCACCCGCCGCTTCGACGCGCTCAAGCTCTGGATGACCCTGCGCGTGATGGGCGCCGACGGTGTCGGGGAGCTCTTCGACGAAGTCTGCGACCTGGCCCGGGAGGGCTTCGAGCTGCTCGCCGCCGACCCGCGCTACGACGTCGTGGTCGAGCCGCAGCTCTCCACGCTCGTCTACCGGTACGTCCCGGAGGCCGCCGCCTCCCCCGAGGACGTCGACCGGGCCAACCTCCACGCCCGCAAGGCCCTGTTCGCCTCCGGCGAGGCCGTCGTCGCCGGCACCAAGGTCGGCGGCCGCCAGTACCTCAAGTTCACCTTGCTCAACCCCGAGACCACCGCGGCCGACATCGCCGCCGTCCTCGATCTGATAGCCGGCCACGCCGAGCAGTACCTGGGAGAGAACCTTGTCCACGCCTGAGATCCACGACTTCATCGGCATCGGGCTCGGTCCGTTCAACCTCGGACTCGCCTGCCTGACCGAGCCGATCACCGAGCTGAACGGCGTCTTCCTGGAGTCCAAGCCGGACTTCGAGTGGCACTCGGGGATGTTCCTCGAAGGCGCCCACCTCCAGACCCCGTTCATGTCGGACCTGGTCACCCTCGCGGACCCGACCTCGCCGTACTCCTTCCTCAGCTACCTGAAGGAGAAGGGCCGCCTCTACTCGTTCTACATCCGGGAGAACTTCTACCCGCTGCGGACCGAGTACAACGACTACTGCCGCTGGGCCGCCGGGAAGCTCACCTCGATCCGCTTCTCCACCACCGTGGCGTCGGTCGCCTACGACGAGGCCGCCGAGCTCTACGCGGTCACCACCGAGGCGGGCGAAACGTTCCGCTCGCGGCGGATCGTCCTCGGCACCGGCACCCCGCCGTACGTCCCCGAGACCTGCGCGGACCTCGGCGGCGACCTGATCCACAACTCGCGCTACCTCCCGCACAAGGAGGAGCTCCAGAAGAAGAAGTCGATCACCCTGGTCGGCAGCGGCCAGAGCGCCGCCGAGATCTACTACGACCTGCTGGGCGAGATCGACGTCCACGGGTACCAGCTGAACTGGGTGACCCGCTCCCCCCGCTTCTTCCCCCTCGAATACACCAAACTCACCCTGGAGATGACCTCCCCGGAGTACGTGGACTACTTCCACGCGCTGCCCGAGAAGACCCGCTACCGCCTGGAGACGCAGCAGAAGGGCCTCTTCAAGGGCATCGACGGCGAGCTCATCGACGCCATCTTCGACCTGCTCTACCAGAAGAACCTGGGCGGCCCCGTCCCCACCCGCCTCCTGACCAACTCGGCCCTGGACACCGCCGCGTACGACGCCGCGACGGGCACGTACACGCTCGGCTTCCGCCAGGAGGAGCAGGAGAAGGACTTCACGGTCGAGACCGAGGGCCTGATCCTCGCCACCGGATACAGGTACGCCGTCCCCGCCTTCCTGGAGCCGGTCCGCGACCGCCTCCGCTTCGACGGCCAGGGCCGCTTCGACGTGGCCCGCAACTACGCGGTCGACACGACGGGCCGCGGGATCTTCCTGCAGAACGCCGGCGTGCACACGCACTCGATCACCTCGCCCGACCTGGGCATGGGCCCGTACCGCAACGCGTACATCATCGGGGAGATGCTGGGCTCCGAGTACTACCCCGTAGAGAAGTCCATCGCGTTCCAGGAGTTCGCCATATGACCGTCCAGACCGTGCAGATACGCCCGCTCGACCCCACTCGGGACGCCGAGCTGATCCACCCCTGGGTCACCCACCCCAAGGCCGCCTTCTGGATGATGCAGGACGCGAAACTCCAGGACGTCGAGCGCGAGTACATGGCGATCGCCGCCCACCCGCACCACGACGCCTTCATCGGCCTCGTCGACGGCGAGCCCGCCTTCCTGATGGAGCGGTACGACCCGTCGGAGCTGGAACTGGTCGGGCTCTACGAGCCGCTCCCCGGAGACGTCGGCATGCACTTCCTCGTCGCGCCCACCGACACCCCCGTGCACGGCTTCACCCGTACGGTGATCACCGCGGTCATGGCGGAGCTGTTCGCCGACCCGGCGACCGCCCGCGTGGTCGTCGAGCCCGACGTCCGCAACAAGGCCGTGCACGCGCTCAACGAGGCCGTCGGCTTCGTGGCCGAGCGCGAGATCCAGAAGCCGGAGAAGAAGGCCCTGCTGAGCTTCTGCACCCGCGCCCAGTTCGAGACCGCCGTCGGAGCCGCGATATGAACCCCGTCGCACACCTCACCCCCGAGCGCTGGGCCGCCGCCGGCCGCGCCCTGATCCGCAAGGGCCTCGCCGAGTTCGCCCACGAGCGGCTGATCGACCCCAAGGAGCTGGGCGAGAGCCGCTACCAGGTCCTCAGCGACGACGGCACCACCGAGTACCGCTTCACCGCCGACCGCTTCGCGCTCGACCACTGGCAGGTCTACCCGGACTCGATCAGCCGCCACCGGGGCGACGAGCAGCTCCCGCTCGACGCGCTCCAGTTCATCACCGAGCTGCGCGGCTCCCTCGGTCTGAGCGACGAGATCCTGCCGGTCTACCTGGAGGAGATCTCGTCCACCCTGGCCGGTACGGCCTACAAGGCGACCAAGCCGCCCGTCCCCTCCGCCGAGCTGGCCCGCGCCGGCTTCCAGGCGATCGAGACCGGGATGACCGAGGGCCACCCCTGCTTCGTCGCCAACAACGGCCGGCTCGGCTTCGGCGTCGACGAGTACCGGGCGTACGCCCCCGAGGCGGCGAGCGAGATCCGGCTCGTCTGGCTGGCCGCGCACCGCGACCGGGCCACGTTCACGGCGGGCGCGGGCATCGAGTACGAGGCGTTCGTCCGCGCCGAGCTGGGCGACGCGGCGGTGGACGGCTTCGCCGCGACCCTCGCCGCCCAGGGCCTGGACCTGGCCGACTACCTCCTCATGCCGGCCCACCCCTGGCAGTGGTGGAACAAGCTGTCCGTCACCTTCGCCGCCGAGGTCGCGCAGCAGCGCCTGGTGTACCTGGGCGAGGGCGACGACGGCTACCTGGCGCAGCAGTCGATCCGTACCTTCTTCAACGCCTCGGATCCGGCGAAGCACTACGTCAAGACGGCCCTCTCGGTCCTCAACATGGGCTTCATGCGGGGCCTGTCGGCCGCGTACATGGAGGCCACCCCGGCGATCAACGACTGGCTGCACGGCCTGATCGAGTCGGACCGGACCCTGAAGGCGGCCCGCTTCTCGATCATCCGCGAGCGGGCGGCGGTCGGCTACCGGCACCTGGAGTACGAGGCCGCCACCGACCGCTACTCCCCCTACCGCAAGATGCTGGCCGCGCTCTGGCGCGAGTCCCCGGTGCCGTCCCTCGCGGAGGGCGAGCGCCTGGCGACGATGGCCTCGCTGCTCCACCTGGACCACGCGGGCGCGTCCTTCGCGGGCGCGCTGATCAAGGAGTCGGGCCTGGAGCCGGGGGTGTGGCTGCGCCGGTACCTGGACGCGTACCTCCTCCCGGTCCTGCACTGCTTCTACGCGTACGACCTGGTCTACATGCCGCACGGCGAGAACGTGATCCTGGTCCTGGACGAGCGGGGCGCGGTCGACCGGGCGGTCTTCAAGGACATCGCCGAGGAGATCTGCGTGATGGACCCGGCGGCGGTCCTGCCGCCGGCGGTGGAGCGCGTCCGCGCCGAGGTCCCGGAGGACATGAAGCTCCTCTCGGTCTTCACGGACGTCTTCGACTGCTTCTTCCGCTTCCTGGGCGCGACCCTGGCGGCGGAGGGTGTCCTCCCGGAGGACGACTTCTGGCGCGCGGTGGCGGAGTGCGTCCGCGACTACCAGCGGTCGAAGCCGGAGCTGTCGGACCGCTTCGCGCAGTACGACATGTTCGCGGAGACCTTCGCGCTGTCGGCCCTGAACCGCCTCCAGCTCCGCAACAACCGCCAGATGGTCGACCTGGCGGACCCGTCGGCGGCCCTCCAGCTGGTCGGCGACCTGGTGAACCCGATCGCCCGGTTCGCCTGACCCTCCCGGAACCGACACGGGCCCCGGCGGAGTACGGTCCTCCGCCGGGGCCCGTCGTCATGCCCTACTCCGCCGGCCAGGGCACCTCGGGCGAGCGGTACCAGCTGATGCCCAGCGCGTCGAAGCGCGGGGCCTGCTCGGCGAGGCGGACCTTGTACGTGTCCCAGTCGCGGGCCGACTCCGGCGACCAGCCCAGTTCCGCCACGCCCGGCAGGCGCGGGAAGGCCATGACGTCGAGGTCCGCGGCGGAGGCGAGGGTCTCGGTCCACAGCGGGGCCTCGACGCCCCTGACGGCGCTCTCCGGGGCGCCGGCGAGGTAGGTGGCCGGGTTCCAGTCGTAGGAACGCCGTACCTCGACGTATCCGGCCCAGGCCAGGCCGAGCGGGGTGTCCTTCGTGTACTTCATGTCGAGGTAGGTGCGGTCGGCGGGCGAGAGGATCAGGCCCGTGCCGTTGCGGGCGGCGGCCGCGACCCGCTCCTTCTCCTCGGCGGGGGTGCGGTCCAGGCCCCAGTACTGGACGAGGGCGCCCTTCGCGGGGGTGGCGCCGGTCAGCTGGTGCCAGCCGACGACGGTCTTGCCGTACCTGGCGACGACCGGCTGCACCTTGTCCATGAAGGTGACGTAGTCCGCGTGGCTGGTGGAGTGGGCCTCGTCGCCGCCGATGTGGAGGTAGCGGCCGGGGGTGAGGGCGGCGATCTCCCGGACGACGTCGTCGACGAAGTCGTACGTGACGGCCTTGGGCACGCACAGGGAGCTGAAGCCGACCTTGGTGCCGGTGTAGAGCGGCGGGGCGGCGCCGTCGCAGGTCAGGTCGGCGTAGGAGGCGAGCGCGGCGTTGGTGTGGCCGGGCATGTCGATCTCGGGGATCACCTCCTGGTAGCGGGAGGCGGCGTACTCGACGATCTCCCGGTACTGCGCCTTCGTGTAGAAGCCGCCGGGGCCGCCGCCGACCTCGGTGGAGCCGCCGTGGGTGGTGAGCCGGGGCCAGGAGTCGATCGCGATGCGCCAGCCCTGGTCGTCGGAGAGGTGCAGGTGGAGGGTGTTCACCTTGTAGAGGGCGAGCTGGTCGATGTACCGCTTCACCTCGTCGACGGAGAAGAAGTGGCGGGCGACGTCGAGCATGGCGCCCCGGTAGGCGTAGCGCGGGGTGTCGACGACGGTGCCGCCGGCGATCTTCCAGGGTCCGGGCTGGACGCTCTTGCGCTCCACGGCGGAGGGCAGCTGCTGGCGCAGGGTCTGGACGCCGCGGAAGAGGCCGGCGGGTTCGCGGGCGGTGAGGGTGAGGCCGTCGGGTCCGGAGCTGAGCCGGTAGCCCTCGTCGCCGAGGCCGGTGTCGTCGGGGTCGAGGCGGAGCCGGATGCCGCGCCCGGCGGCCGCGTCGTCGACGACGGGCAGCGGGAAGCCGGTGGCGGGGCGGAGGAGTCCGGCGAGGTAGCGGCCGATGGCCCGGGACTCGACGGAGTCCTCGTCGATGCCGATGCGGGTGGCGGCGGTGAGGGTGTAGGGCTCGCCCCCGGGGGCGACGGAGGCGGGTACGGGCACGATCCGGCCGAGCGGGCGGACCTCGGGCTCGGCGGCGGCCCTGCCGGGCGTCTTGGCATCGACGCTGTCGCCGTCGGCGGCGGCCTCGCCGCAGCCGACTCCGGCGGTCGCGAACAGGAGCAGGGATCCGATCAGGCGCGGAATCGTTCGACGCTGTCTCACAGGCGGGGTCCCCTTCGGGTGATCGACACGTCCGTCGTTCTGTATATCCCTTTGGCCACCATGCGTACCGCTCGCCCTACTCGGGGTCAAGGTCTGGACCAACTGGCCGATCCATCGTATCGATCATGACCTCCCTGCCCGAAATCGGGCAGGATTCTTGCGAAGGGCGTACATGACCCCTCAGTATTCACGGGTGCTCGAACGCCGCCCGTCGCACGACGACCTCATCGACCACCTGGTCCGCAGCACCGCGCTCCAGCGCGGTGAGGCCGCCCGGGTGGTGCTCGACGTGCTGGCGTACTTCGACGAGACGACCGAGGAGTTCGTCCGCCGCCGCCACCGCGAGCTGCAGTCCGGCGGCGCGGTGAACGCCGAGATCTTCGAACGGATCGCGGCGGAGCTGCCGCACCGGGCGGTGGCGCCACCGGAGCTCTCGCTCCGGCAGCTGCGCCGCATCGTCTACGGCTGAGCAGCACTCATCACCAACCTGGAGGGGTTTCACCTTTATGTGCGGAATCGTCGGTTACATCGGTAAGCGCGACGTCGCCCCGCTGCTCCTGGAGGGCCTGGCCCGCCTCGAGTACCGCGGCTACGACTCGGCCGGCATGGTCATCACCAGCCCGAAGGCCTCCGGTCTGAAGATGGTGAAGGCCAAGGGCCGCGTCCGCGACCTGGAGGCCAAGGTCCCCAAGCGCTTCACCGGCACCACCGGCATCGCCCACACCCGCTGGGCCACGCACGGCGCCCCGAGCGACATCAACTCCCACCCGCACCTCGACCCCGAGAACAAGGTCGCGGTCGTCCACAACGGCATCGTGGACAACGCCCAGGAGCTCCGCGCCAAGCTGGAGGCCGAGGGCGTCGTCTTCGCCTCCGAGACGGACACCGAGGTCATCACCCACCTCATCGCCCGCTCCCAGGCCGAGACGCTGGAGGAGAAGGTCCGCGAGGCGCTCAAGGCCATCGAGGGCACCTACGGCATCGCCGTGATGCACGCCGACTTCAACGACCGCATCGTGGTGGCCCGCAACGGCTCCCCGGTCATCCTCGGCATCGGCGAGAAGGAGATGCTCGTCGCCTCCGACGTCGCCGCCCTGATCGCCCACACCCGCCAGGTCGTCACCCTCGACGACGGCGAGATGGCCACCCTCAAGGCCGACGACTTCCGCACCTACACGACCTCGGGCGCCTCCACCACGGCCACCCCCGAGACCGTCGAGTGGGAGGCCGCCTCCTACGACATGGGCGGCCACGACACGTTCATGCACAAGGAGATCTCCGAGCAGCCCGACGCGGTCGACCGCGTGCTGCGCGGCCGGATCGACGACCGCTTCTCCACCGTGCACCTGGGCGGCCTGAACCTGGACCCGCGCGAGGCCCGCACCATCCGCCGCATCAAGATCCTCGGCTGCGGCACCTCGTACCACGCCGGCCTCATCGGCGCCGGGCTCATCGAGTCCATGGCCCGCATCCCCGCCGACGCCGAGCCGGCCTCGGAGTTCCGCTACCGCAACCCGGTCGTGGACCCCGACACCCTCTACATCGCCGTCTCCCAGTCCGGTGAGACCTACGACGTGCTCGCCGCCGTCCAGGAGCTCAAGCGGAAGGGCGCCCGCGTCCTCGGCGTCGTCAACGTCGTCGGCTCGGCCATCGCCCGCGAGGCCGACGGCGGCGTGTACGTCCACGCCGGCCCCGAGGTCTGCGTCGTCTCCACCAAGTGCTTCACCAACACGGTCACGGCCTTCGCGCTGCTCGCCCTGCACCTGGGCCGCATCCGCGACCTGTCCGTCACCGACGGCAAGCGGATCATCGAGGGCCTGCGCAAGCTGCCCGCGCAGATCGAGGAGATCCTCAAGACCGAGGACGAGATCAAGAAGATCGCCGCGGAGTACGCCGGCGCCCAGTCGATGATGTTCATCGGCCGTGTGCGCGGCTACCCCGTCGCCCTGGAGGCCTCCCTCAAGCTGAAGGAGATCTCCTACATCCACGCCGAGGCGTACCCGGCGTCCGAGCTGAAGCACGGCCCGCTCGCCCTCATCGAGCCGGCCCTGCCGACGGTCGCGATCGTCCCCGACGACGACCTGCTCGAGAAGAACCGCGCCGCCCTGGAGGAGATCAAGGCCCGCAGCGGCCGCATCCTCGCCGTCGCGCACCAGCCGCAGGCGAAGGCCGACCACACCATCGTCGTCCCGAAGAACGAGGACGAGCTGGACCCGATCCTCATGGGCATCCCGCTCCAGCTCCTCGCCTACCACACGGCGCTCGCCATGGGCCGTGACATCGACAAGCCGCGCAACCTGGCGAAGTCCGTCACCGTCGAGTAGGCACCACCCGGCCTGGTAGGCCTCTCCAGCCGTCGCGGCCGAGGCGCGCGTCCGGGCCTGTCCCCCGGGCGCCGCGCTCCTCCGGGCCTGTCCCCCGGAGCCTCGGCCGGACACCCAGCGGTCCCCGTGCACACCTCCCGTGCACGGGGACCGCTGTTCTTTCAGGTGGATCAGCCCGCGGCCGGGGCGCTGCCGCCCGCCGCGCGGCGCAGGGCCGTCGGCCAGCCGGCGACCGCGGCCGTGGCGCCGTACCAGGCGACCAGACCCGCGACGGCGGCGACCCAGCCGCCCGCCTTCCCGAGGCCGCCGTTGTCGGCGAGGGCGCCGATGCCGAGCAGCAGCAGCGCGACGAACAGGAGCCCGTACACGCCCTGGCCGAAGAGCCCGCTGCCCGCGGCCGCCATGGTCAGCGTGAGCGCGAGGAGCGCCCACAGGAGCAGGAAGAGCCCCATGGCGTCGGCCGAGGCGTGCCCGCCGGCGCCGCTGCCCCAGGTGAACCAGAAGGCGCCGAGCGCCGCATACGCGGTGCCTTCGCCCTTGTCGCCCGCGCGCAGGGCGAGCAGTCCGACGAGGAAGAGGGTCACGCCGCCGACCCAGGTGGCGAGACCCGCGGCATCCGCTGCCGCGACGTTGTCGATGACACCGGTTCCGCCCAGGCCGAAGGCCAGCAGGGTCAGTCCGAGTGCCAGGTGTCCGAGCGTGGAAGTGGTGTTTCCCGCGGCGACTTCGTTGTTCACGGCGGGCTCCCTTCAGGTGTGCAGTTGTACCTGCGTGAGCTGCTGTTCCGGTGACCTTTATGTACCCTTCACAAGCGCACAATTCACCTGAGGAAGGCTGAATTTATGGCTTGATGACGGCAGTTGAACCGGAGACCTGACGGGACGTACGAGAAGGGGGCCGCGTCCGGGGGGAGTTACGGGATGACGATCACGGGCCGCTGGGCACGGCGCGCGAGCCGGCCGGCGACCGAGCCGAAGATCCGGCCGACGATCCCGTGCGTGGAGCCGACCACGATCGCGTCGGCCGAGTACTCCCGGCCGACCTCCTCCAGCTCGTGGCAGATGTCCCCGCCGCGCTCGACGAGGATCCACGGCACCTCGGCGAGGTGCTCGGCGCAGGCCAGCTCCAGACCGAGGACCTCGGTGCGGTGGTCCGGCACGTCGACGAAGACCGGGGGCTCGCAGCCGGCCCACACCGTGGTGGGCAGCCGATTGGCCACGTGCACGATGATCAGGCCCGATCCGGAGCGGCGGGCCATGCCGATGGCGTACGCGAGGGCGCGCTCACTGGACATGGAACCGTCGAAGCCGACGACCACCCCGTGCCGGAAGGCCGGGTCGCAGGCATGACGTGGCTGTTCTACCGCGAGGGGGTCGACCGTGGAATCGGCGACGCGCTTGCGGTCCGCGGGTTCGGGGAATTCGTGACCGGCCATCGGTGTCTCGGCGAAGAGGGTCCTCGTGGGAAGGGACGGGGAAAAGGGGGGGCGAACGACGGGTGGCGGCGGAGCTGTGTCCGGGAATCATCTTCCCAAGCCCATACCCCCAAGGGTACGGCGACACTCCTCTCCTGCCCAGAGCCCGCCGTGCCACACCCGGCGTGCCCGCCGCTCGCGCGCGGCGTTCCAGGGAGCATGCACGAGGGGTTCGGGATCTGGCAATGCCGGATGTGCCCTACAGGCGTCCGTACGGGGGCTAAACGGACGTCGCCCAGAGTGACCGGAACGTTCCGTTCCTCGTTGCCACAGGTCCAGCCCACCGTCGCAGGGAGACCGCCCGTGCCCGCACCATCGACCGCCGCCGGCCAGACCCCCACCGTCCCCGTCACCGCGCTCGGCGCGCCCCGCGGCCGCCGCCGGGCGCCCGCCCTCCCCCCGGCCGCGGGCGCGGCCCCGGAGCCTGGGACGGGGGCGGGCACGAGGGCGGCGGACGAGGCCGGCGACGTCGTCCGCTGGGCGGCCTTCTGCTGCGTCCTGGTCCCCGTGGTCCTCGTCGCCTACGGCACCTCGCTCGGCGGGGCCGCCGGGACCGCGCTCGGACTCGTCTCCGTGACGGCGGCCTGTCGGCTGCTGCTGCGCCGCTCGGAGCGCGGACTGCGCGCGGAGACGGTGCGGCCGCGGCGCCGGAACTAGCCGCAGAGGGGTCCCGGGCCGGCCCCGCCCCTCTTCGAGTTGACAGGTTCGTACACCCGACCCCATATGTTTTCAGCCAACTTCCAGCCATCGGCGAGTCCTTGGCGGAACGGTTGGCCAACCCCGGCACCGAAGGCCCCGGAAGCCCCGTCCCGAGGGCCCACACCCCCCGCGTACGGGGGCGTTCGCCACACCGCGCCTCCCCACGGGGGCCGTCGGAGGCAAGATCTCGCGATCGATCGCTTCACGCCAAGTTGCCTTGTCGACAATCCACCGGATGGAGAACTTGTCACGCCGGCGCCACGGGACACAGTAGATTCGATCATGGGTACCGAAGACTGGGGTCTCGTGCAAAACCGAGGGGAAACGTGCAGGAGCGACACGACCAGGGAGACGCGAACACCGAGGGGGGCTTAGCGTCATGAGCCAGGACTCCGCCGCACCGGAGGTCGCACGGAAGCTGTCCGGGCGCCGCCGTCGCGAAGTCGTCGCGGTGCTGCTGTTCAGCGGCGGCCCCATCTTCGAGAGCTCCATCCCGCTCTCCGTGTTCGGCATCGACCGGCAGGACGCCGGAGTGCCCCGCTACCGGCTGCTCGTCTGCGCCGGCGAAGAGGGCCCGCTGCGGACCACCGGCGGGCTCGAACTCACCGCGCCGTACGGCCTGGAGGCCATCGGCCGGGCGGGCACCGTCGTCGTCCCGGCCTGGCGGTCGATCACCTCGCCGCCGCCGCCGGAGGCGCTCGAAGCGCTGCGCCGCGCACACGAGGAGGGGGCCAGGATCGTCGGGCTGTGCACCGGGGCGTTCGTCCTGGCCGCGGCCGGACTGCTCGACGGCCGACCGGCGACGACGCACTGGATGTACGCGCCGACGCTCGCCAAGCGCTACCCGTCGGTCCACGTGGACCCCCGGGAGCTCTTCGTCGACGACGGGGACGTGCTGACCTCCGCCGGCACCGCGGCCGGAATCGATCTGTGTCTGCACATCGTGCGGACCGACCACGGCACGGAGGCCGCGGGCGCCCTGGCGCGCCGGCTGGTCGTCCCGCCGCGGCGCAGCGGCGGTCAGGAGCGCTACCTCGACAGGTCTTTACCCGAGGAGATCGGCGCCGACCCGCTGGCCGAGGTCGTCGCCTGGGCGCTGGAGCACCTCCACGAGCAGTTCGACGTGGAGACCCTCGCCGCGCGCGCCTACATGTCACGGCGGACCTTCGACCGCCGGTTCCGCTCGCTGACGGGCTCGGCCCCGCTCCAGTGGCTGATCACCCAGCGGGTGCTGCAGGCGCAGCGGCTGCTCGAGACCTCCGACTACTCGGTCGACGAGGTCGCGGGCCGGTGCGGCTTCCGGTCCCCGGTGGCGCTGCGCGGCCACTTCCGGCGCCAGCTCGGCTCCTCGCCGGCCGCCTACCGCGCGGCGTACCGCGCCCGGCGTCCGCAGGGCGAGACCGGTACGGCGGTGCTCGAAGCGGCCGCGGTGCCGGCGCAGGGCCCGGCGGGGCTCCGCAGGCCCCTGGAGCCGGGCAAGCCGCAGTCGGACGCGTACGCGCCGGGCCGCCCGGCCCTGCCGGGCCAGCGCACCGCGCCGTAACAGGACCGCCGCCGCCACAAGCGGCGCGACGCAGGAACGAAGGGCCCTCGGGGACACCTCCCCGGGGGCCCTTCGGCCTGCACGGAACTTTTCCCTCCGGAACCCCGTCCCCTACCCGACGGGCAGGAACGCAACCCTCTCCGGTGTATTGGAATGATCACCTTGCGGAGTGCGCCCGACAGTGGTGATGATGCGTCACTTTTTCCGACATGGCGCCTGCTACTTTCCCCGGGATCATGCGTCGAAAGGAAATGTGATGAACGTCAGGCGTCTCTTCGCTTCCGGGGGCCTCGCACTTGCCGTCGTCGGATCGTCCCTCGCTCTCGCGGCCCCGGCCCAGGCCGTCATCGGGTGCGCCGACTTCCATGCCTGCCTGTACTACAACTCCGACTACAAGGGGGCGATGTTCAAGCAGGAGTACGACACTCCGGACTATTCAGGGCGCTACTTCGAGAGCAGCCTCGCCGGCAGCACCGGCAACGGAGTGGTGGTCAAGAACAATGCCGCCTCCGTGGACAACTGGGACAGAGTCAGCCGCATTCGGATCTATTACAACTCGAACTACAACGGCAACTACGCGTACCAGACCATCGCGGCGGACGGAAAAGCGAACCTCAACGCGACGATGAAGAACAACAACGCCTCCGGCAAGTTCATCGACTACGGAACGGGCTGACCGTCCCGCCACCCCGGCACAGGAGGGGCGCCCCGTGCGGCGACGCACGAAGGAGCGCCCCTCCCGCTCCGTCCCGCTCCGGAACACCCCCTCTAAGGAACGACGCCCATGGGCACCTCACTCCCCCGCGCCCTTTCGGCCGCGCTTCCCGTCGCGCTCGCGGCCGTCCTGCTCGCCGGCTGCGGCAGTCCTTCCGCCGGCACGGCCGGGGAGGAGTCGGAAATTCCCGTTGCGGCCGGGATACCGACCATCACCACGGCGGTGACCGATCCCGTACCCGTGGAGGCCTATCTGCTCTCCGAGGCGCAGTGGAACAGGCTCGGGCGGGCCGAATACGCGCTGCGGGCGCAATGCATGGAGCGTTTCGGATTCGGGTACGACGATCCGATGCTCGCGGCGGACCCCTCGGGCCAGACCATCTCCCAGTACCGGTACGGCAAGCTGGATCCGGCGAAGACCGCCGTCTACGGGTACAGAATGCCCGCACCCCCGGCCTCCGACTCCGGAACGAGGACGGCGAAGAAGGAGATCAGGAAGATCAGCGCGAACGAGCGCATGATCCTCACCGGAACCCCCGATCCCACGCAGAAGAGCGGAAAGGGCGGCCAGAACATCAAGGGCCGTACGGTGCCCGAGGGCGGCTGTATCGGGGAGGCGCGGGAGAAGCTCGGCCATTACGGGGACTCCCAGGTGGCCGACGACGTGAATCTCGACAGCTTCGGAAAGTCGCTCCAGGACCGGCGGGTCCTGGAGGCCTTCGCCAAGTGGTCCCGGTGCATGGCGGAGAGCGGGTACCGCTACCGAACCCCGATCGAGGCCTCCGACGACAAGAGGTGGATGAGCGAGACGGTGTCCCCGGAGGAGCGGACCGTCGCCACCGCGGACGCCAGGTGCAAGATCCGGAACAACGTCACGGGCGTCTGGTACGCCGTCGACGTCGCCTACCAGAAGCAGGCGATCGAGGCCCACGCCGAGGAGCTCGGCCAGGTGCGGAAGGACATCGAGGGGCAGCTGAGGACCGCCGCGGAGGTCCTGGGCGGCTGAGCCCGGGGGGCGCGGTCCGGCCCGCCCTCTGGGGCGGGACGCTGATCACGTCTTAGGGTAGGACGCATGAACGATCGCATGGTGTGGATCGACTGCGAGATGACCGGGCTCTCGCTGACGGACGACGCACTCATCGAGGTGGCCGCACTGGTCACCGACTCGGAACTGAACGTGCTCGGCGAAGGGGTGGACATCGTGATCCGCCCGCCGGACACGGCCCTGGAGACCATGCCCGAGATCGTGCGCCAGATGCACACGGCCTCGGGGCTGCTCGACGCGCTCGCCGGCGGCACCACGCTCGCCGACGCGGAGGCCCAGGTCCTCGCGTACATCCGCGAGCACGTCAAGGAGCCGGGCAAGGCACCGCTGTGCGGGAACTCGGTCTCCACGGACCGCGGGTTCCTCGCCCGCGACATGCCCGCCCTGGAGAGCCACCTGCACTACCGGATCGTCGATGTCTCCTCGGTCAAGGAGCTGGCCCGCCGCTGGTACCCGAGGGCGTACTTCAACAGTCCGGAGAAGAACGGCAACCACCGGGCGCTCGCGGACATCCGCGAGTCCATCGCCGAGCTGCGCTACTACCGTGAGGCGATCTTCGTCCCGCAGCCCGGCCCCGACTCGGAGACGGCGAAGCGGATCGCCGCCCGCCACGTCGTACCCGCCGAATAGCCGCTCGAACGGGTCCGCTCGCGCCCGCCGAACAATGCGTGCGCGAGCACCCCTCAGAACCCTGTAGACTTCTTCTCGGCCGGTCGGGGAAACCTTCGGGAAAACCGCCGGTCATGGTGGGTATAGCTCAGCTGGTAGAGCACCTGGTTGTGGTCCAGGATGTCGCGGGTTCGAGTCCCGTTACTCACCCTGAAGGCTCAGGCCCCGGTTCGAATGAACCGGGGCCTGAGTCGTTTCCGCGTCGTGGACGCCCATGGGAGCGCTCCCCGGATCCGGGAGCGCTCCTTCGCCTTCGTACGCCGTCACCCGGACTGCCGGGGCCACGGGAGCCTGAAGGAGAAAAGGAGGCGCGCCCCGGCCGGTGGTGGGGGTGGGGTGGTCCGGCCGGGGCGCGCGGTGTGGGGGGCGCGGTGGCTTACCGGTAGGCGCCGAAGGCCTTCGTGAAGGCCAGCGGCTGCTGGAGGATCGAGGAGCAGGTGGGGTCGGCGTAGGTCACGGCGCCGGCCGCGCACTGCCTGTCGCGGGTCGCGGACCACATCGAGAGCCATCCGAGGCCCTTGGACTTCGCGAAGTCCACGAGCTGGGTGGCGTCGTCGACCTTGAAGACCTCGCTGCTGACGTCGTTGACGCCGATCATCGGGGTGACGGCGACGGCCTTCCAGGCGGCCGCGTCGGAGAGGCCGAGGACGCCCTTGACCTGGGCCTGCGTGGCCGTGGCGGCCTGGATCGCGTACGTGCCCATGTCGGCGCTGTACGCGGGCCCGTAGTCCATCGCCATGATGTTGACGGCGTCGACGCGGACCCCGTTCCTCCTGGCGTCGGCGAGCAGGTCCACGCCCGGCTGGGTGAGGCCCTCGGGCATGACCGGCAGGGTGAAGGAGACGTTCAGGCCCGGGTGGGACTTCTGGAGCTGGGCGATCGCCTGGGAGCGGCGGGTGTTGGCGGCGGTGTCGGGCAGGGCCGCGCCCTCGATGTCGAAGTCGACCTTGGTGAGCTTGTACTGGTCGACGGCCTTGCCGTACGCGGCGGCGAGCGCCGAGGAGGTGGAGCAGTTCAGGGCCAGCTCGTGGCCGGCGGCGCCGCCGAAGGAGACCCGGACGTCGCCGCCCTTGGCGCGCAGGGCACCGATCTGGGCCGCGACCTTGTCGTTCGCCAGGTCGGTGACGCCGCCCCACAGCGGGGTGCAGGAGCCGCCGGAGGTGATGAAGGCGAGGTTGAACTCCTTCACGCCGGTGGCGTCGGCGGTCGCGAGCAGGTCGTACGCCGGGTAGAGCGAGGTGTCGACGTACGGGGCGAACATGGCGGCCGGGGCCGGGGCGCCCGTCGCGGTCGCGGTGGGGGTCGGGGTGGGGGCCCCGGTGGAGGTGGCGCTCGAGGTGGGCTTCGGACTCGCGGTGGCGGTCGCGGTGGGCTTCGGGGAGGTGGTCGCCGTGGCCGTCGGCTTCGGGGAGGCCGTCGCGGTGGGCGGGTCGGTGGGGCGGCCGCTGGGGGTGGGGGCGGTGCCTCCGGCGGAACAGGCCGCCTTGTCGATGCGGCAGTTGGCGGGGTCGCCCGCCTGGCCGGCGGCGGAGGTGACGAAGCCGACGGTGACGGACTGGCCGGGCGCCAGCTGCTTGTTCCAGCTCGCGGGCTTCACGGTGACGTGGCCGCCGGAGACGGTGTGCTCGCCGTTCCAGAGGGAGCCGAGGGTGGTACCGGCCGGGAGGTCGAACTCCAGGGTCCAGTCGGACTGGGCGGCGGACGTCTCGTTGGTGATGACGTACTGACCGGTGTAGCCGCCGGTCCAGGAGCTGGTCCGGGTGTAGGCGGCGCCGACGGCGGCGGCCTGGGCGGTGCCGGTGAGCACGACGGCCGCGCCGCCGACGACGGCCGCCGCGACGGCCGCGCCGATGACCTTGGTGCGGATGCTCGTCCTGCGCCGGTGCGAACTGCTGCCCATCGCGTGCCTGCCTCTGTGTGCCGGGGTGTGGGGGTGGGGTGCGGCAGCACGCTAGCGACCTGGAACCGGACAAACCGCCTTTCGGGGACCGGGGTTGGGATTCTTACGGTCCGCTTAAGGAAGGCATCGGAACCAGGAAAGGTTGGGCGGGGAGGAGGGTGCCTGACGCGTCACGCCCTGCACCTCACGCCTCACGGTTCACGCCTTGCACCTCACGCCTCACGGTTCACGCCTTGCACCTCACGCCTGACGGTTCACGCCTTGCGCCTCATGGCTCACGCCTCACGCCTTGCGGCGGCGGCCGCGCCGGGCTCCGCCCCCGCCCGTACCGGCTCCGCCTCCGTCGAGGCTGATCCAGATCCGTACCTCGGTACCGCCGAGGACCGAGTGGCCGATGCGGACGTCGCCGCCCGTCGACTCGGCCATGCGGCGCACGATGTCGAGGCCCAGGCCGGTGGAGCCGTCGCGTCCGCTGCCCGCGCCCCGCGCGAGCGCGGCGGCGGGGTCGGCGATGCCGGGGCCCGCGTCGGAGACGAGGACGATGACGGCGTCCTCGCCGTTGTGGACGTCGATGGAGAAGGCCGTGGCCTCGGGGGTGTGCCGGAAGACGTTGCCGAGCAGGGCGTCGAGGGCGGCGACGAGTTCGGGGCGGGCGACGGGGATGCGGACCGGGCGCTCGACGCCCGCGACCCGCACCCGGCGGCCCTCGTCCTCGGCGAGCGCCGACCAGAACTCCATCCGCTCGCGGACCACCTCGGCGGCGTCGCAGCCCGCACCGGGTCCGGTCGCCTGGGTCTGCGGCTTCGCGTCGCGGGCCGTGCGGATGATGATGTCGACCTCGCGCTCCAGCTGTTCGACGGCGGCGCGGGTCTGCTCGGCGGCCGGTCCCGAGCCGAGGGAGGCCGCGTTGAGCCGGAGCACGGTCAGCGGGGTGCGGAGCCGGTGGGAGAGGTCGGCGGCCAGTTCGCGTTCGTTGGCGAGGAGCTGCACGACCTGGTCGGCCATCGAGTTGAAGGCGACGGCGGCCGACTTGAGTTCGGGCGGCCCCTCCTCGGGGACGCGGGCGCCGAGCTTCCCCTCACCGAGGTCGTGGGCGGCGCCCGCGAGCCGCTGGGCGGGCTGGACCATGCGGACGCCGAGGCGGTCGGCGACGGCGAGGGAGCCGACGATCAGGGCGATGCCGACGCCCGCGAGAACGAGCCAGGCGGTGGCGACGCCGTTGCTGACCTCGCCCTCGGGGACGAAGAGTTCGACGACGGCGACCTGGGCGTTGCTGAGCGCGGTGGGCTGGAGCAGGGCGAAGCCGCCGGGCACCTCGGCGATGGAGGCGCGGCCGAGTCTGCGGGTCGCGGCGAGCTCCGCCGGGTCGGCCCGCCGGGTGCCGATCTCCAGGGCGGTCCCGCCGGGTCCGTCGGCGGGGACGTGGATGGCGAGCCGGCCGGCGGCGCCGTCCTCGGTGGTGGCGACGGCCTTGTCGAGCTCGTCGCGGTCGGTGGTGATCGCGAGGACGGGGGCGAGCCCGGCGGCCCGGCGTTCGGCGTTGGAGAAGGCCCGGTCGCGGGCCATCTCCTTGACGACGAGCCCGAGGGGCACGGCGAAGGCGAAGACGACCATGGCGGTGACGGCCAGCGACACCTTGACGAGCGCCCATCTCACGGCTGCGGCTCCCGGGGCGGCTCCAGCTTCACGCCGACCCCGCGCAGGGTGTGCAGATAGCGGGGCCGTGCGGCCGTTTCGCCCAGCTTCCGCCGCAGCCATGACAAATGTACGTCGATGGTCTGGTCGTCCCCGTACGACTGCTGCCAGACCTCGGCGAGCAGCTCCTTGCGCGGGACCACGACACCGGGCCGCCCCGCGAGGAAGGCGAGCAGGTCGAACTCGCGCCGGGTCAGGTCCAACGGCGCCCCGTCGAGCTCCGCCTGACGGCGCAGCGGGTCGACGGTGAGCCCGCCGACCTGGAGGGCCCGGGAGGGCGGCGCCTCTCCGGCGGCGGCCCGCGAGCGACGCAGGACGGCGGCCATCCGGGCCGAGAGGTGGTCGACCGAGAAGGGCTTCACGAGGTAGTCGTCCGCCCCCGCGTGGAGGAGCCGTACGATCTCCGCCTCGTCGTCCCGGGCGGTCGCGATGATCACCGGGACGTCGGTGATCCCGCGCAGCATCTTGAGCGCCTCGGACCCGTCGAGATCGGGCAGACCGAGGTCCAGGATCACTACGTCGAAGCGGAAATGGGCGACCTCGCGCAACGCCTCCAGAGCCGTGCCGACGCTCCGTACGGTGTGGGAGGCCTCGGACAGCTGCCGGATGAGGGCGGAGCGCACGAACTGGTCGTCCTCGACCACGAGCACACTTGCCATGGGGCGCACCGTACGCCATCCGGGTGAAGCACCGGGCAATGTGCACCCTCCCGTACGGGCATTCGCCCGGTGGTGCACTATGTCCCGGTGCGAAGAGGACTCGTTCACGCCCTGGCCTGGTCGCTCGCCACCGGCGCGGCGGTCACCCTGTCCTGGTGGGGAGTGCACACGGTGCTGTCCGGCACGGTGTACGACCCGCCGCGCGCGCTGCCGCTCCCGGCCGGCCCCGCCGAGGCCCCGGCCACGGCCGGTGGCGAACCGCAGACCTCCTCCACGCGGAGCCCCACGACGCCTCCGCCGTCCGCGCCCGCCACCCCGAAGTCGACGCCGAGCGAGGCCCGTACGACCCCGGCGGCCCCGTCCGCGACGCCCTCGCGACGCCCGGACCCCACGACGGAGGCGCCGGCCGCGCCCCCTTCGGACCCGGGCTTCGGCTCGGGCGTGAAGAGCTATCCCGTGGACGGCGGCCGGGTCACCTTCGACCTGGGCGAGACCTCGGCCGAACTGGTCTCGGCGACGCCCGCGTCCGGCTGGCAGATGCAGGTGTGGAAGCAGACGACCTGGATCCGGGTCACCTTCACCAAGGACGGCCGCGAACTGTCGGTCTTCTGCCTCTGGCACGACAGCGCGCCCCGCGTGGAGATCGAGGACCGGCAGGCCTGAGGCCTTGTCAGCGGAAGACGGACGCCGGTGGTACGGGTGAGGGCTTGGCGCTCGCGTCGGTGACCGGTACCGCTCCCCCGGCGAAGTCGGCGAGCGCCCGGCCGTGTTCCACGCGCCCGGGGTGCGGGTCGGTGGCGACCCGGCGGGTCAGCTCGGCCACCGGCAGCTCGCGGTCCGAGGCGAGCAGCACCGCGTTGCCGAAGCGGCGGCCGCGCAGGACCGTCGGGTCGGCGGTGAGCGCCAGTTCGGGGAAGACGGCGGCGGCGGTCGCGATCTGGCCGCGCAGATGGGTCAGCGGCGGGCCGTCGGCGAGGTTCGCCGCGTAGAGGCCGCCGGGCCGCAGCACCCGTCGCACCTCGGCGAGGAACTCGGTGCTGGTGAGGTGGGCGGGGGTGCGGGCCCCGCTGAACACGTCGGCGATGACGAGGTCGGCCCAGCCGTCCTGGACCTTGGCGAGTCCGGCGCGGGCGTCGGTGGAGCGGACCCGGATGCGGGCCCCCGCGTCGAGGGGCAGTTCCCGGCGGACGAGCTGGACGAGGAGCCCGTCGAGCTCGACGATCTGCTGGGTGGAGCGGGGCCGGGTCGCGGCGACGTACCGGGCGAGGGTGAAGGCGCCGCCGCCGAGGTGCACGACCTGGAGCGGCCGGTTCGGCGGGGCGGCGAGGTCGGCGATGTGGCCCAGGCGCCGCTGGTACTCGAAGGTGAGGCGGGCAGGGTCGTCGAGGTCGACGTGCGACTGCGGGGCGCCGTCGATGAGCAGCGTCCAGCCGCGCGGGCGCTCCCGGTCGGGTATGAGTTCGGCGAGACCGCCGTCGACGGTCTCGACGACGGGGACCGCCGCCGCCGCCCGGTCCCGCTGTTTGTTCCTGGCCACGGCCCCATTATCGGTGCAAGCCGGGACGGCAGCTCAGTGGCAGCCGTCGGCCGCCTCGATGAGCCGGGCTGCCTCGCCGAGCGCCTCGCGCAGCACGACGGGGTCGGTGACGGGGTCGGTGTCGCCCGGGGGCAGCAGCCAGCCGGCCGGGCGGGGCGCGTCACCGGCCGGTTCGGGGAGCTCGGGCAGCTCGGGGAGACGGAGGCCGCGCCCCGAGGTCCGCGTACAGGCGCTGCCCGGCATGTCCCAGGCGGCGGCGGTGCCCGGCGGCACCAGGAAGCCGAGGGTGTCGCAGGTGCCGTCGTGGACGACGGGGCCGACGGCGGGGGCGGCGGCGCGGCGCAGGATGTCGACGGCCTCCAGGCCCTGGCGGACCGGGACGGTCACCAGGTCCCAGGCTCCGGCGGGGGGCCTGGACCCGTCGGCGTCCGGGGTGGTCGCGGGGCGCGGGGCCTCCGGGGCGGGCACGTGACGCGTGGCCGACTGCGAACCGATCTCCGACATGGGGACCCCTCCTCGCTCCAGAGGAGACACGTTCCGTCTCTCCCTTACGGTTCAACGCCCGTGCGCGTCAACGGCTACGGCGGGATGCCGCCGCAAAGGATGGCAGTTCATGGCAGATCGCAGGCGAGATATCCGATTTGTAGCCAAACTCTGCGTGTGCATCCGGTCACAGCAGGTACGTTCTTGCCGCCGGACATCCGGCAGCACCAGGAGAGGGCTCGGCCATGGCGATGTCACGGGCAGTTCCCAATCTCGCCTTCCGCCGGCTCCGCGGACAGCAGTCGCCGGCGGAGTTCGCCGCGGCGGTCCGCCGGGCGGCGCGGGAGATCGGCGAACAGGTCGCGTGCGACGCCCGCTACATCGGGCGCGTGGAGGCGGGCGAGATCCGCTGCCCCAACTACGCGTACGAGCGGGTCTTCCTGCACATGTTCCCCGGTCTGGGCCTCTCCGACCTGGGGTTCTCCGCGCGGGAGACGGTCCGCGGCCGGCGGCAGGCCGTCCCGGCCGGGGCAGCGCCTCCCGCCGCCATCACCACCCGGAACGATGAGGAGAGCGACGTGCTGCGTCGCGCATTCATGACGAGCGGCTCCGCCACCCTGGCGGCCGCCTCGCTGGGACTCGGCGGCCCCGCCGTCGCGATCCCCTCCCCCCGCGGCACCCACCGGATCGGCGAGGCCGAGGTGCGGGCCGTCGAGGACGCCGTGCGGCGGATCCGGCTGCTCGACGACCGGCACGGCGCCGACGGGCTCTACAAGGTCGCCGCCCAGCCGCTGCGTACCGCGTACGCGCTCCTCGACACCGGCACCATGTCCCGCCGCTCCACCGAGGACCGGCTGCACGCGGGCGCGGGCGAGCTCTCCCTCTCCGTCGGCTGGCTGGCCCACGACTCGGGCCGGCACGAGGACGCGCGCTCGCACTACGCGGAGGCGCTGGCCACCGCGCGCGTGGCGGGGAACGCGGCCCTGGAGGCGCACGCCTTCTGCAACACCTCGTTCCTGGCCCGGGACACCGGCCGCTTCCGCGAGGCGGTGCGGGCGGCGCAGGCCGGCCTGCGTGCCGCGCAGCCGCTGGACTCGGCCCGGCTGCTCTCGCTGCTCGCGCTGCGGGAGGCGGGCGCGTGGGCGGGGCTCGGCGACCGGTCCGCCTGCGAGCAGGCGCTGGGCCGCGCGCACGGCTGGTTCGACCGGGGCCCGGCCGAGGGCGACCCCGAGTGGATGTCCTTCTTCGGCGAGCCGGAGCGGGAGGCCCTGGAGGCCGGGTGCTGGGCGGCGCTCGGCGAATGGGGCCGGGCGGCCCGCCACGCCCACCGGGCCGTGGTCCTGCAGAACCCGCACTTCGCCCGGAACCTCGCGCTCTACCGGGCCCACCTCGCCAAGGCCCTGGCGCACGCGGGCCGCCCGGACGAGGCGGCGGCGGAGGCGCGGCGCGTCGCGGAGTCCCTCGACGGCATCGCCTCGGCCCGGATCCGCGGCCTGCTCGCGGAGACGAGCAGGGCCCTGACCGGCACGTACTGACCGGCCTGCCCCCTGGCCCTCGGCCTACTGCTCCAGGTGGCCCGTGTCGTTCCAGCGTTCGACCGCCGGGGCGCCGTACGCCCAGCCGAGGACCGAGAGGCTCGTCGGGTCGAGGCGGATGCGGGAGGCGAAGGAGACGTCCTCGCCCAGCCAGCGCGCGCCGATCGAGCGCAGGATGTGGCCGTGCGCGAAGACCAGGACGTCGCGGTCGGCGGAGCGGGCCCACTCGACGATCTCGTCGGCGCGGTCCGACAGCTGGGCCAGGGTCTCCCCCTCGGGGACGCCGTCGCGCCAGATCAACCAGCCCGGCTGGATCTTCTGGATCTCGGCCGGGGTGAGGCCCTCGTACGCCCCGTAGTCCCACTCCATCAGCGCGTCCCAGGGCTCGGCCCGGTCGCCGAGGCCGGCCAGCTCGCAGGTCTCGCTCGCCCGGACCAGCGGGCTGGTGCGCACCTCCACGCCGGGCAGCCCCTGCCAGGGACCGCGGTGCAGGCGCTCGCCGAGCAGCTTCGCGCCGCGCCGCCCCTCGTCGAGCAGCGGTATGTCGGTCCTGCCGGTGTGCCGGCCGAGAAGTGACCACTCGGTCTGGCCGTGCCGGGCGAGCAGGATGCGCGGTGCCATGGGAAGGACGCTCCAGGGGTTCACGGTGCTGACGTGCCTCTCCCATCATCGCCCACGTGAATTCACGGTGGCCTCCGGGCAACCCGCGGGGGCCGTCCGGCGTCCCCTCCCCCGGGCCGATCACCGACCGGGGGGACTTTCATGCGCAGGCCACGCTGGTGGGCGGAGCTGTCCCTGATCGCCGTCGTGTACGCGGCCTACTCCGGCGGGCGGCTCCTGGTGAAGGGCGGCGAGGCCTCCGCCGTGGCGCACGGGCTCGCGATCCTGCGGTTCGAGGAGCGCCTCGGGATCGACGCCGAGCACCCGCTGAACCGGCTGTTCACGGACGTCGCCGCGCTCGGGGTCCCCGCGGACTTCGCGTACGCCTCGCTGCACTACCTGGTGACCCCGGCCGTCCTGGTGTGGCTCTTCCGCCGCCGTCCCGCGCACTACCGGGCCGCCCGGACCTGGCTGATGCTCTCCACGCTGCTCGGGCTCGTCGGCTTCACGCTCCTGCCGACCTGTCCGCCCCGGCTGCTCGACGCGGCGCACGGCTTCACGGACACGATGGCGCACTTCGCCTCGTACGGCTGGTGGGGCGGCGAGGCCAGCGCGCCGCGCGGGCTCGGCGGTCTGACGAACCAGTACGCGGCGATGCCCAGCCTGCACGTCGGCTGGGCGCTGTGGTGCGGGGTGATGCTGTGGCGGTACGGGCGGACGCCGCTCACGAAGGCGCTCGGGGTGGCGTATCCCCTGGTCACCGCGCTGGTCGTGATGGGCACCGCCAACCACTATCTGCTGGACGCGGTCGCCGGGGCCGCCGTGATGGGCGCCGGTCTGCTCCTGACGCCGTACGCGCTGCGGCTCGCCGACGGGATCCGTGGAAGGGCGGAAGCTCCCCCGGTTGTCAGTGGCGGATGCGAGACTTCCACGGGTGAGCGCATCCCCGGACAGCGGTCTGTCCGTACCACCGCAGACGACTCCACGGCGTCTGCTCGCTGAGCTGCGCGGACCGGCCGTGGTGCCGCGTCCGATGGACGCCCGTGCCCTCGCGGCGCTCGCGGCGAACCCGGGCTGCAAGCGGCGGGCCCTCCTCGACGGCGCCGGGGTCGACAAGTCGGCGCTCGCCGCGCGGCTCGGCTCGCCGGCCCCGTTCGGGCAGTCGCAGTTCGCGATAGTCCGTGGCAACTCCTTCGAGGGCAAGGTCAAGGCGGACGGCGGCCGCGAGCTGCTGCGGCTGATCGGCGTCGAGGAACCGGACGAGGTGTCCGTGCCGGACCTCGCGGCGGCCGGTCCCGAGGGGCGCGTGGCGCGCACCGCGCTCGCGCTGCGGGAGGCGACCGCGGCCGGGACGTGGGCGCTGCTCGACCATCCGCTGCTCGCCCTGGAGGTCGGCGGCTCCCCGGTGTACCTGGAGCCGGACGCGGTGGTCGTGCACCCCGACGGCGGGTGGACGGTGGTGGAGATCAAGTCGTTCCCGATGATCGACGGCTCGGCCGACGCGGCGAAGGTGGGCGCCGCGGCCCGCCAGGCCGCCGTGTACGTCCTGGCCCTGGAGCGGGTGGCGGCGCTCACGGAGGGCGCGCGGGTCGCGCAGTCGGTGGTCCTCGTCTGCCCGAAGGACTTCTCGAACGTGCCGGCGGCCTCCGTCGTCGACGTGCGCAAGCAGCGGTCGGTGACCCGGCGGCAGCTGGCCCGGCTGACCCGTGTCGACGAGATCGCGCGGGCACTGCCGGAGGGCATCAGCTTCGACGTGGTGGAGCGGTCGGCGGAGGAGCTGACGGCGGCCGTCGAGTGCGTGCCCCATCAGTACGCGCCGGAGTGCCTGGCCGCCTGCGAGCTGGCGTTCCACTGCCGCTCGCGCTCCCGGGACGCGGGCGCGGTGGAGACCCTGGGCCGTTCGGTACGGGGCGAGCTGGGCGGCCTGACGACGGTCGGCGCGGTCCTGGCGGCGGCGCGCGGCGAGGAGGGCGACCCGGACGACCCGGCGGTGGCGGCCCTGCGCCGGGCGCGGGCGCTGCGCGAAGAGGCCCTCGCGGGGGTGACGGCATGTCGCTGATCTCCACGCTCGCCCGGATGGAGGCCGTCGAGTCGGGCCGGGCGCAGCCGCTCGCGACCGTCCGGCACCGGCGTGTGTCGGAGCGGCCGCTCGTCCTGGTGCCGTTGACGACCGCCGGTGAGGCGGGCGCCCCGCTGGGCGCCCTCGTCGGCACCGACGCCGAGGAGCCGCGGCTCCTGGTGGTGCCGCAGCCCCGGGACCGTGACCTGCGGTTCGCGTTCCTCGCCGACCTGGCGGAGGAGATCCTGCCGTACGTCGACTCGTTCACGGACGCCGTCGAGGCGGCCGAGCGGAACGAGGTCGACCCGGAGACCGGCAAGAAGGTGAAGGTCGCGGTCGAGCTGTGCGCCGACGCGCCGCAGCTGATCGTGCCGAGCCGCGCGGGCATCGAGTACGTCCGGCTGCTCGGGCGGTCCACGCGGTTCCGTCGGACGGCCGAGCAGGACCCGGAGACGCCGTTCCCCGCGCCGCCGCGCGTCCCGCTGCTCGGGCGCTGGCTGACGCACTTCGGCGAGCGGGCCCGGGTGCCCGGCTCCTCGCTGCTCCTCGCGGCGACGGACCTCCTCAACCGGCACTGGGCGACCGGCCAGTCCTCCCTGGAGGACCAGCACCTGGGCGCGCTGCTCGCCTGGATCGCCCCGAACGACGGTGAGCCGGGACCGGAGGGGGCGCTGCGGGCCGAGGTCGGCCGGGACGCCCGGGGGCAGCTGCTGTGCCCGCCGGCCGGGCCGGCCACCGACCCGGCCTTCGACAACAAGCTCCTCGCGCCCGCGATCGAGCGCTACGACAGGGCCCGGCAGGCGCTGGGTGCGGCCGAGGACGGCGAGAGCGCCGACACGGGCCTCGCCGAGCTGCACGCGGCCGAGCGGGAGCTGCGCCGTCTCGTCGTCTCCCAGCTGAAGCCGACCTGGGACGCGGTCTGGCGGGCGATCGGCCTGCTGCGGGAGCTGCCGGAGGGCGCCAGGGTCGAGGACCGCTGGACCCGGGACCGCTGGTCCTTCACCGGCCACCGGGACCGGGTCGCGGCCGGTGAGCCGCCGCAGCCGCGCCGGGACGACGCGGTGACGGCGGCGCAGAAGCTCGCCGCCCGCGAGCAGGCGCAGGGCCAGCTGGAGGCGCAGGAGGCCCTCGACGATCCGCTGGTCCTGGCGGGGCGGCGGCTCGCGGGCGAGGCGTTCACGGCGGAGGTCGTCGAGGTGACCATGGCGTGGACGGAGTCGAAGCGGCCCGCGCCGCGCCCGCTCGTCACGGTCCGCACGGACGACCGGCCGCACCTCGGCGAGAGGGTGAAGGTGTACCGCTCGCTCGACGGCAAGCCGCAGACGGCCGAGTTCGTGCGGTACGAGGAGGACGGCTCGGCGCTGCTGCGGATCCTGGACCGGATGGGACGCTCCAAGGAGCCCGCGGAGGGTTCGGTGCCGGAGAAGGGCGAGCGGATCGCCTGGACGCTCTTCGAGCACGACCAGCGGGTGGGGCCGAAGCTGCCGGACCCGGAGGAGACGCCCTGGACGCACGGCGGCCCGCCCCGGACGGACGCCGTGGAACTGCCCGACGCCGTGACCCCCGAGGACGTGCTGTGACCCTGTTCGACCCGTCCGCCGTCTTCGACCCCGGCGCCGAGGCCGCCCGCGCGACCTCCGCCATCCTGGCGGACACCCTGCACGGCACCGCGCGGGGCGTCGTCGTCGACTCGCCTCCGGGTGCCGGCAAGTCGACGCTCGTGGTGCGGGCCGCCCTCGAACTGGCCGCCGCCGGACGGCCCCTGATGGTGGTCGCCCAGACGAACGCGCAGGTGGACGACCTGGTGCTGCGCCTCGCCGAGAAGGAACCCGACCTGGAGGTCGGCCGGCTGCACTCGAACGACTCCGACCCGTACGACAAGGCGCTCGACGACCTGGCCAACGTACGGAAGTCGGCGAAGGCGGGCGAGCTGACCGGGCTGCCGGTCGTGCTGTCGACGGCGGCCAAGTGGGGCCACGTGAAGAACGTCGAGCCGTGGGCGCACGCCATCGTCGACGAGGCGTACCAGATGCGCTCGGACGCGCTGCTCGCCGTGGCGGGCCTCTTCGAGCGGGCGCTGTTCGTGGGCGACCCCGGGCAGCTGGACCCGTTCTCGGTGGTGGGCGCGGACCAGTGGGCGGGGCTCACGTACGACCCGTCGGCGAGCGCCGTGTCCACGCTGCTCGCGCACAACCCGGAGCTGCCGCAGCACCGGCTGCCGGTCTCCTGGCGGCTGCCCGCCTCCGCGGCGCCGCTGGTGTCGGACGCCTTCTACCCGTACACGCCGTTCCGCAGCGGCACCGGGCACGGGGACCGGAAGCTGTCCTTCGGGGTGGCCTCGGACGGTTCGGGTACCGACCGGGTCCTGGACGAGGCGGCCGAGTCCGGCTGGGGCCTGCTCGAACTCCCTGCCCGGCACACCCCGCGCACCGACCCCGAGGCGGTCGGCGCGATCGCCCTGGTCGTCCGCCGGCTCCTGGACCGGGGCGGCGCTGCGGTCTCGGAGCGCTCCGAGACCCCGGTGCCGCTCACCCCGGACCGGATCGCGGTCGGCACCGCCCACCGCGACCAGGCGGCGGCCGTCCGGGCGGCGCTCGCGGAGCTGGGCGTGGCGGGCGTGACGGTGGACACGGCGAACCGGCTCCAGGGCCGCGAGTACGACGTGACGGTCGTCCTCCATCCGCTGTCGGGGCGTCCGGACGCGACCGCCTTCCACCTGGAGACGGGCCGGCTGTGCGTCCTGGCCTCCCGGCACCGGCACGCGTGCGTGGTGGTGTGCCGCGCGGGCGTGGCGGAGCTCCTCGACGAGCACCCGTCGACGGATCCGGTGCGCCTGGGGGTCGCGGTGTCGTTCCCGGACGGCTGGGAGGCGAACCACGCGGTCCTGTCCCACCTGGAGGAGCACCGGGTCAGCTGGGCGCCCTGAGTTCCGCCGCATGCGCGAGGAGTTCGTCGACCGACCACTGGTCGGAGACGTGCTCGCCGTACTTCGCGGCGGCGACGCGCCCGTCCCGGGTGATCAGGAAGTCGGCGGGGAGCCCCAGGCGCCCGGCCGGCTGGGTGGCAGCCGGCAGCCTGCCCCGTCCACGGAGCAGCTCCCAGGTGCCCCGGAGCAGGGACCGGACGATCGCGGGCCAGCCGCGCGGGTCCAGCAGCGCGCGGCGGTGGCTCTCCACGCCGAACTCGGCGTAGAGCAGCTTGTCGGGGTCTGCGACGACGGCGAACGGCAGAGGGGCCACGTGCGCGCGGAGTTCCTCGGCGGGCGAGTGGAAGAAGACCACCTCGCGGATCCCGGCCCGCTCGATCTCCTCGTGGCGCGTCTGGACCGATCGAAGGTGCAGGTTGCAGACGGGGCAGCCCGCAAAGCGGCGGAACTGAACGTGGGTGGTCCGTTCGGGATCCGGCAGGGTCAGCGGCGGGCCGGTGACCGGGGTGAGTGTGCGGGCCGGGACACGATGACCGGGTGCCAACCGCGTACGGGGCGGGGACGGGGACATGCGCATGGGACACCAGCCCTCGTAGGCGTACGGCGTACTCTCAACCAGCGTAGGCGTAGGGCGTACGCTGTCAACCGTCATGCCACGACCCCGCTCCCTCGATCCCGGTCGGCTCGCCGCCGCGGCCCTCGCCGTCATCGACCGCGAGGGGCTCGCCGCGCTCTCCATGCGCACCGTCGCCAAGGAGCTCGCCATGAGCCCCATGGGGCTCTACCGCTACGTCGCCGACCGCGACGAGCTGGAAGGCCTCGTGGTCGACCGCGTCCTGGAGGCCGTCGACAGCTCACCACCCTCCCCGGACGCCCCCTGGCGGGACCGGATCGAGACCATGGCCGAGCGGCTGCGCACCGCGGTGGCCCGCCACCCCGAGGCCATCGCGCTGACCCTCGCCCACCGGCACCGGTCTCCCGGCGGGCTGCGCTGGTCGGAGACCGTTCTCGGCATCCTCACCGAGGCGGGGATCGACGGCACCCGGCGGGTCGTCGCGCTGCGTGCGCTGCACGCGTACGTCACCGGGGCGATCCAGCTCGAACACCTGGGACCCCTGGCCGGACCGGGCACGTCGGCGATCGCCGCACTGCCCGGGGACCGCTTCCCCCGGCTCACGGAGACCGCGCGGACCGCCGCGGGGGTCGACCCCGACGAGGAGTTCCTCGGCGGGCTGCGCATGCTCCTGCGCGGCCTGGAGACCTGACCCGTGCCCCCTGGGGCGGGCCTTCGCCCCTCGCGGGAACACGGGGGCGCGCGGGGAGGGGTTCGCGCTCTTGCGGGGCGCGGGACAATGGAAGACGGCCCGGGATTCCGGGCCGTGCCTGTGCGAGGAGGAGAAGGACGATGGCGGAACCCGCGGAGCGGAGCGCACAGCGGCGGCTTCGGCCGGCACCGCTGATCTTCGAGCCTGCCGAGGCGACCGCCGACCCGGAGCACTTCTTCGACCTGGAGTCGATGGAGGATCCCCGCGAGCTGCTGTCCCGGGCGACGGAGCTGACGCTCGCGTTCCGGGCGGCGACGGACCGGGCCACGGAGTTCCAGGCGATCGCGGCCGCGCAGCTGGCGGATCCGCGCCGGTTCGACCGGCTGACGGCGGCGGACGTCGCCGAGCGGGCGCAGTGGACCGAGGACTATGCCGTGAAGATGATCGAGTTCGGCCGGGACCTGATCCGTACGAACGGCCGTCCGGCGGAGGACTGAGCCGTACCGCCCCGACGGGGGCTTATGCCTGGCCGGTCGCACGTCCGGCCGGTCGTACGTCTGGCCGAAAAAGCCCCCCTGGCATATGCCGAGGGGGCACGATACTCCTCGCCCACCCCTCCTGTCCGGGATTCCGGGAACCCTCGGCCATCGGATCGTCACTCCCGGTACACCTGGATCCATGACGACCTGGCTGCGCGACGAGACCCCGCACGACATCTTCCGGTTCCTCCGGGAGGGCGACGAGGGACGCCACCAGACGGCCCGGGTGACCGCCGACGGGGCCGCCTGGCTCGCCTCGGCCGCCGGGGGCCGCGACGGTGCCGCGCTCACCCGCTGGGAGTCCCGGCCGGCCACTCCGGCGGCGCTGCCCTGCGGGACGGTCTTCGACGTCGTCAACGTGGACCCGGTCTTCGGGCGCCGGATGCTGGACCGGCTGTGGGATGAGGGTCCCGGTTCGGGGCCCGTGGCGATGCACCGGGGCCGGATGATGCTGTTCGCCGCGCCCGGGACGGCCCAGCGGCTGCCGGCGCTGCTGGACTGGGAGGAGTGGGGGGACTCGGTCCCCCGGCCCCTCTGTCACGGGCGCGGGGACGCGGTGACCGTGCCGCCGCTCGTGCCGTCCGGCTCCGCCGGGCCCCGCTGGCTGGTGGCCCCGGACACCCGGCACCCGTGGCTGCCCGGGCCCGAGGTCGTGCTCTGGGCCTGCGTGCGGGCCGTCCGGGCGGCCTCCGCCGCCGACGTGCGGGTATCGATTTTTCCTCCCGCCGATCCGGATGCTAATGTCTACGACGTCAGCAGGCGCCGCTAGCTCAGTTGGTTAGAGCAGCTGACTCTTAATCAGCGGGTCCGGGGTTCGAGTCCCTGGCGGCGCACAGACAGAGAAGGCCCCCTCACCTCGGTGAGGGGGCCTTCTTCGTGCCTCCGGTCACCCCCTGCCGGGCGGGGTGATCTTCACGGTCCAGACGCCCGCGGCCGTCCGGTCGGTGACCTCCACCCGTACGCCCGACCCCGGCACGGTGAGGGTCTCGCCCTCCTCGACGGGGGCGTCCGCGAGCGGCGGGTACACGGAGCGCTCCGCGCAGGCCTCGGTGTCCGGGTGCGCGTCCACGACCTCGACCGGCCCCTCCCCGGACGCCGCGCCGTTGCGGACCCGGTAGACGAGCACGCCCTCGGTGCAGGCGTCGGCGTCGTTCCCGGCGGTGCTGCGGGCCTCGATCGCGAGGACGCTGTCGGGGCCGGTGCGGACGACGGCGAGCCGGGTGCCGAGGGTGCCGCCCGCCGGGGGCGGTGCGTCCGACGGCTCCAGGCTGACGAGCCGGGGCCCGGAGCCCTGGACGCAGGTCACCTGGGCCCGGGAGAGCCAGCCGAGCTTCCACTTGTGCCAGCCGAAGAGGTCCGGGGAGAGCCCGAACTGGCTGCCCATGACGTCCCAGTCGCCCACGTGGGTGTCCCAGTCGCCCTTGCCGTCCACCGGGCGGCGGTAGAGGTCGGGCAGGTCGAAGACGTGGCCGGTCTCGTGGGCGAGGACGTTGCGGTCCGGCGGATGCCGCTCGAAGACGGTGACGACGCGCTTGATCTCGGTGCCGTCGGCCTCCAGTGGGCGTTCCAGGTTGACGACCTTCGTCGCGTCGGAGTCCACGCCGGGCGCGTCGGGGTCGGCGACCAGGTAGACGATGTCGTACCGCGAGAAGTCGACGTCCTTGTCGGCGGCGGCGATCGCGTCCCGGAGGTAGGCGGCCCGCTTCCCGGCGTCCCAGTCCCGCCGTATCCCGTACGCGCTGGAGTCGTGCGGCATCGGGGTCCAGACGGTCCTGGGGTGCGGGCGCAAGGCGAAGCGTCCGTAGGAGGCGCGGTCGAAGAACTCGCTGGTGGCGGGGAAGTGGTCGGCGGCGAGTTCGGCCGGTGTGGTGAGCGGCTCGGAGTCCGGGAAGGACAGGAAGATCATCACCGCGTCGAGGGTCTGGTTCGGGCGCGGATAGGAGCTGTTCCAGGTGTCGAGGCCGAGCGAGTGGTGCGCGGCGGTACGGGGCAGGACGCAGGGACCCGCCGAGGACGCGCCGACGGCGGGACCCGCGACGAGCCCGGTGGCGGCCAGGGCGGCGAGCGAGGTGAAGGCCGCCGCACCGGCACGCAGCCGTGGGCGTTCCACTCCCCCGGGTGGCTGCTGAGCCCTCACGTGGACCTCCGGATCGGGAATGCGGGACACCCCACCCACCTTGTGACGGTTCGCGGGGTTTCGCATGTTTCCGCTGCCCCGGTCGGGTGAGGACGCACCACGGGGTCGACGCGACACGAGCACGCTTCAGCTCACGGAAAGTCACATTCGGTCATGGCTCCGACGACCCGTGTCAGACCCGTGCAGAAACGATCGGGCGCGCCGTCCCGGCGGGCGGCCCCACAGCCCCCGGACCGCTTCCCTGCCGCCTCGGAGCTGGAACGCTCCCCCGGCTGGCTCTATGATCGGCTCACTCTTCCTTGGCCGACCGTCCCGACCACATGTGACCGGCCCGACTGCACACGGGAGCGAGCGGTGAGCGGAACCCCCGAAGGACCGGTGCACCCAGAGCCGGCGGAGACACACGCGGCCGAGCCCGCACTCACGGAGCGTCACCTCGTGCGTCGCGCGGCCGAACTCCGCGACTACCGCGCCGCCTTCCGGGTCGCCCAGCTCGCCATGGCCGTCGTCGACGAGGACGGCATCGTCGTGGTCGCCAACGACTCCCTGGGCTCCCTGCTCGGCACCGAGCCCTCGGCGCTCCGCGAGCAGGCCGCGGCCGACCTCGTCGACCTCGCCTCCGACGGGCGCACCTGGCACGCGTACCGCGAGGTGCTCGGCGGCCGCCGCTCCCGCTTCCGCTGCACCCGCCGCCTCAAGCACTCCGACGGCCGCTCCCTGTGGGCCGAGGTCACGGTCGCCCCCGTGCCCGACAGCCGGCGCGTGCTGCTCTCGATCGCGGACATCAGCGACCGGCGCGAGCTCCACGCCCGGCTGCGCCACCTCCAGATGCACGACCCGGTGACCCGGCTGCCCAACCGGGCGCTGTTCTTCGAGCGCCTCTCGGGCGCCCTGGAGGGCGCAGAGCAGGACACCGCCGCGGGCGCCGCACCGGTGGGCCCGTCACATGAATCGCACGAGTCACACGAGTCATACGAGTCGTACGGCTATGGCAGAACAGGGCGGATCGGTCTCTGCTACCTGGACCTCGACGGTTTCAAGGCGGTCAACGACACCCTCGGCCACCGGGTCGGCGACCGGCTCCTGGCCGCCGTCGCCACCCGTCTGACGGAGTGCGCGGACAGCGACGGCTACACCCGCAACGGCGGCCACCTCGTGGCGCGGCTCGGCGGCGACGAGTTCGCGATCCTCGTCGAGGACTCCACCGGCACGGAACAACTGGCCGATCTGGCCCGCTCGGTGCTCGACGCGCTCCAGCGCCCCTTCGACCTCGGCGGCCAACGGCTCTCGGTCTCCGCGTCGATCGGCGTCGTCGAGCGTGCGGGGCGCGGGACGACGGCGACCGCCCTCATGCAGGCCGCCGACACCACGCTGTACTGGGCGAAGGCGGACGGCAAGGCCCGCTGGACGCTCTTCGATCCCGAGCGCAACGCCCACCGGATGACCCGGCAGTCGCTCTCCTCCACCCTGCGGCCCGCCGTGGAGCGCGGGGAGTTCGCCCTGGAGTACCAGCCGCTCGTGGACCTGACCGACGGGGCGGTGCGCGGGGTGGAGGCGCTGGTGCGCTGGAACCACCCGCAGTTCGGCTCGCTCGCGCCGAATCGGTTCATCGGCATCGCCGAGGAGGACGGCTCCATCGTCGAGCTGGGCCGCTGGGTGCTGAACACCGCCTGCCGGCAGGCCCGGCAGTGGCAGAAGGACCATCCGCGCGAGCGCCCGATCTTCGTGAGCGTCAACGTGGCGGTCCGCCAGGTCTGGGACTCCGACCTGGTCGCCGACGTGGCGGGCATCCTCGCCGAGACCGGCCTCGCGCCGCACCTGCTCCAGCTGGAGCTGACCGAGTCCGCCGTGATGGGCTCGAACGGCCGGCCGCTCCAGGCGCTCCAGGCGCTGAGCGACATGGGGGTGCGGATCGCGATCGATGACTTCGGCACCGGCTACTCGAACCTCGCCTATCTGAGCCGGCTGCCGGTCTCCGTGCTCAAGCTGGACGGCTCCTTCGTCCGCGGCTTCCAGGACGAGGAGCACGCCAACCCGGCGGACGAGCTGATCGTCGAGGCGCTCGTGCACCTCGCGCACCGGCTCGGCCTCACCGTGACCGCCGAGTGCGTCGAGACGGCCGGGCAGGCCAGCCGGCTGCGCCGCATCGGCTGCGACACCGGGCAGGGCTGGCTGTACTCACGGGCGGTGGCCCCGGACCGCATCGCCGAACTGATCGGCACGGAGCCGCTGCCGGTGTGAGCGGCTCACCGAGCGGCTCACCGGTGTGAGCGCATGCCGGTGTGAGCGGCTCACCGGTGTGAGCGGCATGCCGGCCCGAGCGGCTCGTCCGACCGGGCCGTGCGGGGCTCCGGGCATGGAACTGCCCCCGGCCGGAGGGACATTCCGGGCGGGGGCAGTGGTCATGAGGGGTGGTGCGGGTCGGGCCGGGGGGAGGTCAGTGCCTCAGCAGGCGCCGAGGTCCTGCCAGACGCCCCACTCGCCGGTGGTGCCGGGAGCCTCGTTCTGCGTCCACCACTTGGCCTTCCACTTGTGGCCGTTGTGGGAGACCTCGTTGCCCGCGTTGTAGATCGTGCCGGCCACGTACGCCGGGACCGAGCCGCAGCCCGAGGTGGGCGGGGTGGTCGGCGGCGTGGTGGGCGGGGTGGTCGGGGGCGTCGTCGGCGGGGTGGTCGGCGGCGTCGTGGTGGGCGGGGTGGTGGTGCTGCCGAGCGCGGTGTTGATCTGCTTCAGCAGGGTGGCGTTGTCGTCCAGGCCGAGGAGCGAGTACATCATCGCGCCGGCCAGTCCGCGCTGCTTGGCGTAGTCGACGCGGGCCTGGATGGACTTCTGGTTCAGACCGGTGAAGAACTCGCCGTCCTTGTAGAAGTACGAGGACTTCGCCTGGTCGTCCCAGAAGGTGGTCGCCGGGTTGTCGACGATGCCGCCGAGCTCCTTGTAGTGCGCGATGCCGGCCTGCTGGCTCAGCGGGCGGACGTTGGAGCCGCCGGTCGCGGTCTGCGCGAGGCCGTTGGTGGTCCCGGCGGGGACGCCCTTCCAGCCGCGGTAGTAGAACTCGTAGCCCAGGGTGAGCTTGTTGGCGGGGAAGCCGCCGGTGATGCCGTAGGTGGGGTTGCCGTCGATCCATGAGTCGATGGCGGCGTCGATGCTGTACTTCTCGGTGCCCGGCGCGATGACGTCGGTCGGGTCGTTCGAGCCGGAGTACAGCGGCGACTGGTGGTACGTCGGCCCGTCGCCGTCCCAGGCGCCGTGCATGTCGTACGTCATGATGTTGGCGTAGTCGAGGTACTGACCGATCTTGTCGGTCTCGATGTACTTGATCTTGTCCTGGCCGGCCGGGAGGGCCGAGGTCAGCAGGTACTTCTTGCCGCCGTTGGCCGCGCCGTACTCGTCGAGCTGCTTGCGGAACTCGGCGAGGAGCAGCGTGAAGTTCTGCTTGTCCTCGGGGGCGTAGTGGTTGCCCAGGTGACCGCCGTTGGAGCCGGGGTACTCCCAGTCGATGTCGATGCCGTCGAAGATGCCGGCCGCCGTGCCCGCGCCGCCGTAGCCGCCCTCGACCGGCAGGTTGCCCTTGATGTACTGGTCGATGCAGGAGGAGACGAACTTCTTGCGGCTGGCGTCCGTCTTCGCCGCGTCGCTGAAGTACTTGGAGTAGGTCCAGCCGCCGAGCGAGATGTTGATCTTCAGGTGGGGGTACTTCGCCTTCAGTTCCTTGAACTGGTTGAAGACGCCCACGATCGGCTGGTCCCACTTGTCGGCGACGCCGTCGACGGAGTCGGCCGCGCTGAAGGACTTCTGGTAGTCGGCGTACGAGTCGCCCGCACCGTCACCCGCGTTGGGGTTGTTGTCGTCACCCGCGGCCTTATTGGCCTCGAAACAGGTGAGGTTGGTGGGGTGGATGTTGCCGAAAGAGTAGTTGATGACGTCCAGCTGGCCCGCGATGCCCCGGGTGTCGAGGTGCTTGGGGTAGAACGCGTTGCCGTAGACGCTCCACTGGTCGTAGTACGCGATGCGCACGTTGCCCGCAGAGGCAGTGGTCGACGTGTCGGCGGCCTGGGCGGAGCCGAGACCGACGGTCGCGGCGAGGGCGCCGGCGGCGAGGGCCGTGCTGAGAAGCGCGGCGATCAAAGGCTTACGGGGGTGCACGTGCTGCCTCCGGGAGGGGGTGGCGGTACGGAAGTTGGAGCAGTGATATCCGCCGCATGAACAGCACGTCAATGGTCTGAACCAGATTGAGGACTAGACCAATTCGACGAAGAAAGGCCTTGTCAGAGCCGTACAGCACAAAACGGAACCGCCCGCCACCATCGGTGACGAGCGGTTTAAGGTTCACTTAGGGCAGGGCGGTGGTTCGTTCTGGAGTGAACCAACCCGCCCCCGAAATCTCGCGGCTCACGCCTCCGGCAGGTGGTCCGGGAGCTCCGGAAGGTCGTACGCGTCGGCGATCAGCTCGTAGCTCCGCACCCGCTCCGCGCCGCCGTGCCCGTTGGCCGTGATCATCAGCTCGTCCGCGCCCGTCCGCTTCCGCAGGTCGTCCAGGCCGGTACGGACCTCGTCCGGCGTGCCGTACACGATGTTCGCGAGCCAGCCGTCCACGAACTCCCGCTCGGCGGGGCTGAATCCGTACGCCTCCGCCTCCTCGGGCGTGGGCACCAGACCGGGGCGTCCGGTGCGCAGCCGCAGCATCGCGAGCGCGCCGGCGAGGACCTGGCGGCGGGCCTGCGCCGCGTCCTCGGCGGCGAAGGCCGAGACGCCGATCATCGCGTACGGGGCGTCGAGGACCCCCGAGGGGCGGAAGGAGTCCCGGTAGAGGTCGAGCGCCGGGATCGTGTTCCTGGCCGAGAAGTGATGGGCGAAGGCGAAGGGCAGCCCGAGCAGCCCCGCGAGGCGGGCGCTGAAGCCGGAGGAGCCGAGCAGCCAGACCGGCGGGCGCCCCTTCGGGCCCTGCACCGGCCCCGGCACGGCGTGGATCCGGGCGTACGGGTGCCCGTCCGGGAAGTCGTCGTCCAGGAAGCGGGTCAGCTCGGCGAGCTGCTCGGGGAAGTCGTCGGCGCCCTCGTTCAGGGTGTCGCTGCGGCGCAGGGCGGCGGCCGTCGCCCCGTCGGTGCCGGGCGCGCGGCCGAGGCCGAGGTCGATCCGGCCCGGGGCGAAGGCCTCCAGGGTGCCGAACTGCTCGGCGACGACGAGCGGTGCGTGGTTGGGCAGCATGACGCCGCCCGAGCCGAGCCGGATGCGGCGGGTGTGGGCCGCGAGGTGGGCGAGGATCACGGCGGGCGAGGAGGAGGCGACCCCGGGCATGGAGTGGTGCTCGGCCACCCAGTGCCGGTGGAAGCCGCGCCGCTCGGCCAGCCGGCTCAGCTCGACGCTGGTGGCGAGCGCCTGGGTCGCGGTCCGCCCGCTGCCGACGGTCACCAGGTCCAGTACGGACAGCGGTACGGGCGCGGTGCCCCGCACCTCTCCTCGAATAGCGTCGGTCACCTTCGGGACCCTCCTCGGGCACACGTGCTGATGCATCCAGATACATCGGGACAACAACAGGAGGGTGTCTCCGCTTATTCCGCTCCGGCTCCACGGCGGAAAATTCTCCGCTTCGGCGGTGGCCGAACTCCGACGCCCGGCACCCCGGCGCACGCCCCTGACCTGAGGCTCTGCTCACCACTCATGACATGGGCATATGCCAGAGTGGCGAGCCCCAGCCCAGGGGCCCGATCCTCCGCATCATTCTCGCCAACAGCCGCCCCGTAAAGGGTCCTTGGCGGCTATCGTGGGACGAAAGCTTGCGGTCACAACCTGGTAGGGGGAAACCGTGGCCCTGAAGCCCGAGCCCACCGCGCCGTTCCACTCGGTGCAGTACGCCCTCCGCGTCCTTGAGACGGTCTCACGGCACGGCGGCGGAGTGACAGACGTCCAGATCGCGCGCGAGACCGGCCTGCCCGTCGCCCACCTGACCTCACTGCTCCTCATGCTCCGCCGCGAGGGGTACGTCGAGCAGGTCGCCGACGGCGCGTACGTGATCGGGGACTCCCTCGTCCTCCTCGGCTCCGGCCTGACCCGCCGCGAAGCCCTGGAGGCCAAGCTCCAGGAGACCCTGACCGAGCTCCGCGACTCCGTCGGCGCGGCGGTCTACATCAGCCGGTACATCGACGGCGAGGTGAAGATCACCCAGTTCGCCGACAGCCCGCGCACGCCCGCGGTCAACGAGTGGGTCGACTTCCGCTCGGCGGCGCACGCCAGCGCGGTCGGCAAGTGCCTGCTCACCCAGCTCGACCAGAACGGCCGCCGGGACCACCTCTCGCGGCACAAGATCGCCCGGCTGACCTCCCGGACGATCACCAGCGAGCAGATCCTCTTCTCCAAGCTCGACAGCCAGCCGGCGACCGTCCCCGTGCTCGACCTCCAGGAGTACGCGGTGGGCACGGTCTGCGCGGCCGTCCCGCTCACGGCGGGCTCGGCCGTCGGCTGCCTCGCGCTCTCCCTCCCGATCGAGCACGCCCACCGGCTGCGCGCGGCGGCCGACACGCTCAACCGCAGGGCCGCCCCGGTGGTGCTCTCCCTGGCGATCTGAGGACGCGGACGGACCTGGTCCCGCGGGGTGGTCGGAAGCACCCCCCGGGACCAGGTAGTATTTTCTCTGTCAGCAGGCGCCGCTAGCTCAGTTGGTTAGAGCAGCTGACTCTTAATCAGCGGGTCCGGGGTTCGAGTCCCTGGCGGCGCACAGACAGAGAAGGCCCCCTCACTCCGGTGAGGGGGCCTTCTTGTCATGCCCGGAGGTACGTGAGGACCGCCAGGACCCGGCGGTGGGTGTCCTCGGCCGGAGGCAGGTCCAGCTTCGCCAGGATGTTGCCGATGTGCTTGCCGACGGCGGCCTCGGTCACGACGAGCCGGCGGGCGATCGCCCCGTTCGAATGGCCCTCCGCGACCAGGCCCAGGACCTCGCGCTCGCGCGGAGTCAGCGCCCCCAGGGGGTCCCGGTGCCGGCGCAGCAGCTGCCGTACCACCTCCGGATCGACGACCGTGCCGCCGTCCGCGACCCGGGCCAGGGCGTCCGCGAACTCCTCCACCTGCCCGACCCGGTCCTTCAGGAGATAGCCGACGCCCGTGCCGTCCCCCGCGTCGAGGAGGTCGGCGGCGTAGCTGCGCTGCACGTACTGGCTGAGGACCAGGACCGGCAGGGCGGGCCGCTCGGCGCGCAGCGCGACCGCCGCCCGCAGGCCCTCGTCCTGGAAACCCGGTGGCATCCGGACGTCGGTCACCACGATGTCCGGCTCGTGGGCGGCGACCGCCTCGCACAGTGCCTCGGCGTCACCGACCGCGGCGACGACCTCATGGCCGAAACGCGCCAGGAGCCCGATCAGTCCCTCCCGGAGGAGGACGCTGTCCTCGGCGAGGACGACGCGGAGCTTGTCGACAGTGCGGGACACGGGATCTCCACTCGCAGGAGGGTCGGCCCGCCCGGCGGGCTCATGATCGTCAGTGTGCCATCGAGGACGGCGATCCGGTCGGCGAGTCCGGTGAGTCCGGAGCCCCGGGACGGGTCGGCGCCGCCGCGCCCGTCGTCCTCCACGTCCAGCCGGAGGACGCCGTCCGCGTGCCGGGCGGTGATCCGCGCCCGGCGCGCGCCGCTGTGCTTGCCGATGTTGGCGAGGGCCTCGCAGCCGGCGAAGTACGCGGCGCTCTCGACGGCGGGGGGCAGGCGGGGCAGCGAGGTGTCGTGCGAGTCACTGTCCACATCCACGTCCACGGGGACGGCGGAACGGTCGGCGGCGTCGGCGAGCGCCGGGCCCAGACCGTAGTCGGCGAGGACCTGCGGATGGATGCCGTGGATCAGCTCCCGCAGCTCCGTCAGGACCTGCCCGGCCTCCGTGTGGGCCTTCGCCAGCTGCTCGGCGAGCGGGCCGCCCGGCGGGGCGTCGAGCCGGGCCAGGCCCAGGGTCATGGTGAGGGCCACCAGCCGCTGCTGGGCCCCGTCGTGGAGATCGCGCTCGATACGGCGCCGCTCGGCCTCGAAGGCGTCGACGAGCCGGGCACGCGAGGCGATGACCTCGCCGATGCCGCCCTGCCGCTCGCTCTCCCGGGGGGTGAGCAGGGCCCGCGCGAGAGCGGCGCGGGCGCCGGCGACGGCGGCCAGGGGGTAGGCGAGGGCCACGAGCAGGACGGCGCCCAGGAGGGCGGCGGCGAAGGCCTCCGGGTAGGAGGTGACCAGGTACGCCTTGACGACCTTGGTCTCGTATCCGTCCGCCGCCAGCCGGAACGGGGCACTGAGGAGCGCGGCGGGCAGGCCGATGCCGACGGCGAGCGCGAGGAGGTCCAGCGGCCACAGGACGGTGGCGAGCAGCAGGGCGTACGCGAGCTCCCGCCAGGTCGCCTGCTCCCGGGTCCGGGTCCGGAGCCAGGCGGCCAGGCCGGGCGCGGCGGGGACGCGGTGCGGGTCGGGGACGGGGTCGAGGTCGGCGATCCTCAGCCGGAGCCGCTCGACCCGCCCGAGGGCGACACCGGAGAGCAGGAGCAGCGGCAGCCCGACGAGGAACAGCGAGAACACCCCCAGCACCACGAACACGGCCCCGGCGGCGGCCCCGACGAGCGCTCCGGACGCGAGATAGCCCACGGCCCGCCAGGGCCAGGGCCCCAACGGAAACCGGGATCGGGTGAGGGCCTGCCAGGGGGTACGGGGGTCCATGGGGGGCAACGGTAGGCGGGGCGGGCGGGGGTGACCATGGCCCTACCGGGCGTCGCCCGGGTATGCCTGTCCCTACCCCCCCGCCCCGTTGCGGGCGCGCGGGGCGGAGGCCGCGGACGTGGCGCGCCGGCCGCGCGGTTACGGATGCGGCCGCGCGGTTACGGATGGGCGCGGCCGTGGGCGTCGTACTCCGCCAGGAGGCTCCTCGTCGCGTCCGGGGTCAGGCGCTCGTACGGGCCCGCCGCCGTCGCCCGCCACCACACCGGGTCCCCGCACCGGAAGCCCGCCCGCCGCAGCGAGACCCGGTGGATCTTGTTCGTGGCCGTGAGGGGCAGTTCCCCCATCACCCGCACGAAGCGCGGCGGCATCTTCGTCCCCAGGTCCTCCTGCGCCGCCAGGAACGCCGCGAAGGCCGCCGGGTCGAACGTCTCCCCCTCCCGCAGGGCCAGCGCCGCCATCACCTGGTCCCCCGCCGCCGGGTCGGGTATCGCGTAGACCGCGACCCCCGCCACCCGGTCCCAGCGCGCCAGGATGTTCTCGATCATCGCCGCGGCCAGGTTCTCGCTGTCGACCCGCAGCCGGTCGTCCGTACGGCCCGCGAAGTAGAGGAAGCCGTCCGCGTCCCGGTAGAAGAGGTCGCCCGTCCAGTACCAGCCGCCGCGCAGCCGTGTGGCCTCCGCCTCCGGGTTGCGCCAGTAGCCCTCGAAGGGCGAGCGGCCCCGGTTGACGAGCTCGCCGACCGCCTCGTCGGCGTTGAGGAGCCGGCCGGTGGCCGAGAAGCGGGCCGGGGGGCATTCGCCGCCCGTTTCGGAGGAGACGACCGCCAGGTCGTCGCCCGGCGCCGCCCTCCCGATCGCGCCCGTCGGCGTGTCCGGCGTCCGCTGGATCGCCGCGCCGCCCTCGGAGGAGCCGTACCCCTCCACGAGCGGGACGCCGAAGCGTTCCCGGAAGCGGGCCGCGTCCACCGCCCCCGCCTCCGTCCCGAACCCGAGCCGCAGCGGGTGCGCGCGGTCGTCGGGGCCGGGCGGGGTCGCCAGGAGGTACTGCACGGCCCTGCCCACGTAGGTGAAGTACGTGGCGCCGAAGCGGCGGACGTCCGGCAGGAAGCGAGAGGCCGAGAAGCGGGCCCGCAGCGCCACACCGGCCCCGGCGGAGAGCGCGGGCGCCCAGTCGGCGATCACGGCGTTGCCGTGGAACATCGGCATGCAGATGTAGTGGACGTCGTCCGGGCCGACGGAGAAGTGGGAGACGAGCGAGGCGCCGGCGGCCGCGAGCCGCCCCTGGCTGCACAGCGCCGCCTTCGGCGCGCCGGTGGAGCCGGAGGTGAAGGAGAGCAGGAAGCGGGTGCCGGGGCCTACGGGCCCGAGCCGTGCGTCGCCGGGTCGGGCGTCCGCGTACGGGACGAGGAGCTCCCGGTACGCCTCGGTGTCGGTGACCAGGATCCGCAGGCCCGGCAGGTCGAGCCCGTCGAGGAGCGGCAGGTGGGCGCGCTGGGTGACGAGGACCCGGCAGGCGGTGTGCCGGATGTCCCGGGCGAGTTCGGCGCCGCGCCGGGTGGGGTTGATCCCGGCGACGGCGGCCCCCGCGAGGGCCGCCGCGCTGAGCCAGAGCGGGTACTCCGGCGTGTTGTCGAGCAGGATGCCGAGGTGCGGCTCGCCCCCCGGCACGGGTGGCATCAGGTCCACGAGCAGCGCGGCCCGCGCGGCGGCGCCCGCGGCGACCTGGTGGTGGGTGAGGGTGTGGTGCTCGTCCCTCAGGCCGGTCCGGTGGTCGCCCCATCGGCGCCGTACGAGCTCCGCGACGGTGTCCGCGCTCCTCATGGGCCGGACTCTAACTGACGGTCAGTCAGAAATGAACCGTCAGAACGTGACGTCCGAGCAGGCGTAGAAGGCGTTCGCGGTGTCCGCGATCGTCCACACCGCCAGGATCACGTGCCGGCCCGTCTTGCCCGCCGGGATCGTCCCGGAGTGCGAGAGCGTCGCCGGCGGCTGCTGGTTGTTGTAGGGGACGGTGAGGAACGGCTGGGGGTCGAGCGCGGCCCGGGTCAGCTTCTGACCCGGGTTCCAGCCGTTCTTGGTGATGTAGTACTTGAAGTCGGTGGTGCGGTGCCGGGCCGTGAACTGCCAGCGGAAGCTGTAGCTCTGCCCCGCGGTGAGCTGCGTCGCCGGCCAGGCGCCGCCCCGGGGGTCGTCGAGCTCCGCGAACTGCGAGAGCCCGGCCGAGCAGATCTTCCCGTCGGCGGGACCGGCGGCGGGGAAGCCCTTCGGGCCCTCGACCGACTGCGGCTCCCACTGTATGGAGCCGCAGTTGGTCACGGTGCCGTTGGCGCAGAGCTTCTGACGGCTGATCGGCGAATCGGTGTAGCCGTGGCTGCCGGCGGTGCCGGCGCCCAGGAAGGTGACGCCGGCGACGCCGAGCGCCACCACCGCCGACCCGACTGACTTTTTGCGCATGCTGTCGCTCCAGGAGAACGTGGGGGAGTTCCGTTGGGCCGTGCGCGCGCGTACGGTACTGCTTCACTTGCACTTTGGTCTGGACCAAGTACCAAGGTATGGACGGAAGTTGAACATGTCCATCCCCGTCACGCACCCTCCACGGGACCCGTCCTGCCCGTGTAGAACGCCACCGTCAGGTCCTTGACCAGCGCCTTGCGCTCGTAGTCGTCCAGCTCCACCAGACCACGACTGGTCAGCCGGTGGACCACGTCGTCCACCGCGTCCACCACCGAGGTCAGCACGCTGTCCCGGTGCTTCGCGTCGATCGCCGCGATCCGGCGCCGGCGCATCGCCGCCGCCACCTCCGGCGCGTACTCGATGCGCGTCGGCTGCGCCGAGAACACGTCCACGCCGACCGGGGCGCACTCCGCCGACAGCATCCGCGTCAGGGCCTCGCCGACCGCCTCCGCGTCCCTCAGCGTCGGGGCGTCCTCGTGGAACGCGTCCGCCGGAAGCTGCGAGAGCACCCGCGCCATCGCCGCCTCCACCTGCTCCCGCAGGTACTCCTCGTGCCCGTCGACCCCGAGCGCGGCCCGGACCGTGTCCCGCACCCGCCACACCACCAGGACGGTCACGTCGAGCGCGGTGCCCTTCGCGTCCACCGCCGACAGCGGCTCGCTGCGCCAGTGCCGCAGCCGGACGTCCACCCGGCGGCGGAGCAGCAGCGGGCTGACCCACAGCAGGCCCGTACGGCGGACCGTGCCCCGGTAGTCGCCGTACAGCGTCAGCACCCAGGCGTAGCCGACCCGGCCGCGGCCGAGACCGCCCAGCGAGAAGAGGGCGAGCACCACACCCAGGGCCAGGAGGGCCCACTGTCCGAGATGGATGCCGTGGTACGGACGCGTCGGCAGCCGCAGCATCCGCGCCGCCTCGGCGGGCACCGCCCCGGCCCACCACACGACCGCCGCGCACCCGGCGACCGCCAGCGCCCCGGCGACCACGCCCACCCACCCGGGCAGCACCGGCCCGGGCCGCTCGACGAGAGCGGGATCGGCGGTGGGCGCGGGGCGGGACACGGACCGGGTCCCGGCCGAGGTCCCGGACTGGGCGTTCGACCGCGGGTCGGACGGAGACACGGGCCGCACCGTGGACTTCGGTGCGGTCCGCGGCTCGGGGTCGGGCCTGGCCGGGGCCTGGACCTTCGACGGGGCCGGGATGGCGGGCTTGCGGCCCGTCGCCGGCGGGGTGGGCGCGTCCATGGAGATGGTGTCGGGCCCCCCGTCGTCGCCCTTGGCGACGGGTACGGGGGCCTCCGGCTCGTCACGGAAGAGGAGGTGCACCGGGATGGAACCGGTGGTCTCGGTCCCGATCACGTTCTTCCGCCGCGCGACCCGCACCACGGCGGCCACGGGAAGGGCGACGGTCCCGACCCCCGCGCCCTTGATCCGCCCGAAGTCGAGGGCGTGGGGGGTGGGGGTGGGGGTGGCGGTCTCGTCGGGAGGGGTCTTGTCGGCAAGGGTCTTGTCGGCGCCCTCGTCGCCCTTCTTGCCGGCGGTCTCGCCGGAGGTCACGCCGGAGGTCACGTCGGCCGTCTCGCCGACGGTCACGTCGGCCGTCATGTCGGCGGCCTTTCCTGCGGGGCCGTCACCGTCCGGGGCCGGAGCGGGCTCCGGCACCGCGGCCGCGGCTCGCACCGGGGGCGCCTCCGGCACCCCCGCCTCCGTCCCACCGCCCGCCAGCCCGGCCGGGCTCACGGGCCCCGCCGGGCTCACCGGCGCCGCAGCGCACACGGAACCCGCCGCCACGAGCCCCGGCCCGCCGGACACCGGCGCCGTCCGCACCGCGCCCGCCCCGATCCCCGCCGGGCGCGCCGGTGCCGCCTGGGCCGCCCCCGGCGCGCCCGGCACCGACCCCGACCCCGGCCCCTCGGGCGCGTCCGGCGCGTCCGGCGCCGTAGGCGTGGGCGTGGGTGTCGGCGGGCCCGGGTCCGGTGCCGGGGCCGGTGTCCGCTCACGGAGCTGGTCCGGGTCCGGTGGGGACGTGCGCGGGAGGGTGCCGTCCGTCAGACGTCTGGCCGTGCGGGCCGCGTCACGCGAAGCCGCCGCGCCGGAGTCCGCGGGGTTCGGGGTCGATGCCGTCATTCGGGTCCACCTCATGCTCTCGGGGTCATCGGAACAAACGCCGCCAGGTCTCCGGGCCCGGGTAGCCGTCGGCCGCTGCGCCGCGCCAGCCCTGTGCCCGCTGGAACGCCTCGACGTTGCGGCGGTCCGCCTCCGTCCAGCGCGGACCGGGTCCCGACAGGTAGTGCTTGCCGAAGCCCCGCTTCACCAGTTGTTTGCCCAGCTTCTCCACATATGCGTTGGATTGGCCCGGACGGAAGGAGCCACGCCCGGGAAACCCCGTCGCATTCGTGCTCGGACCGCCGGAACCACTCGAACCGCCGATGTCCTTGCCCCCGCCGGTCACGAGGAGCTTCCACGTCTGCGGTCCGGGCAGGCCGTCCGCCTCCTTGCCCTTCCAGCCCTGCGCGAGCTGGAACGCCTGGGTCGCCCTGCGGTCCGCCTCGCCCCACCTCGGGCCGGGGCCCTTGCTGTAGAACTTCTTGCCGCCGCGCTCGACGAGGAGCTGCCCGAGCCGGGTGACGTCCGCGTTGTTCGCCCCCGGGCCGAACTTCCCCGCCCCGGGGTACGGCGCCGTCTCCGTGGGCTGCGCCCCGCCGCCGGTGCCGCCGCTCACCACGCCCTTGTAGCGGTAGGCCACGTACCGGTCGGAGTTCTCCCAGTACGCCATGGGCGTCGCCTGCTTCCGCGTGCGCGGCTTCGTCTGCTCGTAGGCGGTGTAGGAGGTGTGCGTGTAGTCGGTCCAGCCGCCGAAGATCGTGACGTGCGAGCCGCGGGTCGGGTTGGCCGGGTTGTGGAAGAGCAGGATGTCGCCGGGCTGGAGCTCGGTGCGGTCGATCCGTTCGGCGAAGCGGTCGAGGCTGCCGGTCCACTCGTTGCTGCGCAGGTTCCAGGCCATGGAGATGTAGCCGGAGCAGTCCTGGCGGTAGCCGTCCGACCAGTACTTCTCCATCGAGTACGGGACCTGGGCGGAGACCCACTGCTTGGCCCGGTTGATGATCTCCGCGCGGGTGGTCTCCCGCAGCGTCCCGGTCGCGATCTGACTGGTCGTCGGGACGGTGTCCGGGGCCGGGTCCGCGCCGGGGCCCGGGGCGCCGTGCAGCGGCCCCCGTCCGCCCTGCGGGGTCTCGGGCCCGGGCCAGGGGGTGTCCACCGGGCCGGCCGAGCCCGCGGAATCCGTGAAGTCCGCCGTGTCCACCGACGCCGCCACTCCGGTCCCGCCCCCACCGAGGACCACGCCCGCCGCCGTCACCAGGACCAGCGCGCGGCGGGCTCCGTGCGCCGCCGGGTGGCCGCCCGCCCGGACGGGCAGACCCAGGGCGAGGTCGCGCCGCTGCCGGGCGCACCCCGGGCAGCCGCAGTCGGCCGCGGGTTCGAACTCCTCGAAGACCGGCACGCTCATGCGATTCCCCTCCACACTCGTCAAGATCTTTTGGACCCTTGTTTCGGGCGTCAGTGTCTCAACTGTCTGGACAAATCGCATTTTGACGGATCGAAGGCCTGATACGACCATCCGACAGGCCGGAGGGGACCGGTATTGGTCAGGAGCACGCCTTCCGGTCAGGTAGAGTTCTCTCTGTCAGCAGGCGCCGCTAGCTCAGTTGGTTAGAGCAGCTGACTCTTAATCAGCGGGTCCGGGGTTCGAGTCCCTGGCGGCGCACGCAGAGTCAAGACCCCCTCACCGATGGTGAGGGGGTCTTGGTCTTTCTCCGGGCTTTCCGCGCCAACCACCGTGTGTCGCGGGCCGGTTACGGTCCACCCCCTGGGCCCGGCGGGGGCCGGGCCCCTACAGTGTGCGGAACCCCGACCTCCCGCGGCGGCACCGGGCTCCTCCCGCGGCCCGTGAGCCCCGCGGTCGAGGACCGGCCCGGCCGGCGGCGGCCGGGACGCGCCCCGCCGGCCGGGGCCCGGTCCGCGCCCGACCCCCCCGGTCCGCGCCCGACCCCCCGGTCCGGGCCCCTCCCCCACGTGCCTCAGGCGCCCGTCCCCGTCAGGTACGCCGAGACCACCACGTTCGCCGTGTACGTCCCCGCCGCCCGGTCGAACGTGCCACCGCAGGTGATCAGGCGCAGCTCGGCGCGGTGGGGGTCGCGGGCCCCGTAGACCTTGGCGGCGTCGAAGCCGTCGCGCGGGAAGACCTGGACGTCGTCGACGGTGAACTCGGCGACCGATCCGTCCGTCCGGGTGACGCGGACCTTCGCCCCGGGGCGGGCCGCGCTCAGGCCGTAGAAGACGGCGGGGCGGGTCTCGGTGTCGACGTGGCCGACGAGGAGGGCCGCGCCGGCCGCGCCCGGCCGGACACCGGAACCGAACCAGCCCACCGTGTGCGGCATCGCGTAGGGCGGCGGGTCGACGGCGCCCGTGTCGTCCAGGCCGCGCGCCACGACGGGCGCGCTGATGCCGAGGGAGGGGATGTCGACCCGCCGGGGTTCGAGGGACGGCAGGGGGGCGCGGGCCGGGGGCAGCTCGACGCCGGGCGGGCGGCCGACCGCGGCGATGTCGCCGGTGGTCGGCGCGGAGCTGCCGCCGGGCCCGTCGGTGGCCTCGCGGCCCCAGAGCCAGAGCCCGGAGAGCAGGAGCGCCCAGGTCACGCCGGTGACGAGCCGCCCGGTGCCCGCCGGGCGGGTGCCGGACGCCACGGTCACTCCTCGCCGGTACCGGTACCGGGCTCGGCGGTGCGGCGGCGGGAGCTGCGGAAGGCGACCGCGACGGCGGCGACGGCGGCCATGCCGAGCCCGAGCAGGGTGTACGGGGTGCCGAGGCCGCTCTCGGAGGTGGTCTGGGCGACGCCGGGGGCGGCGGGCGCGGCGAAGGCGGCGGTGCCGCCGCCGCCTGCGCGGACCGGGGCGATCGGGGTCGGCGGGTGCGTCGGCCGGTGGGTGGGCTCCTGGCGGTGCCGGACCTGCACGGTGCCGACGTCGCGGTGGTCGTGGCCGTCGCAGACCACGCTGACCCGGTAGGTCCCCTCTTCGAGGCCGGACCGGATCATGGTGTCGCCGAACAGCGGGCCGCCCCCGCCGTCCCGGCCGGTCAGCTCCGCGTCGGCGACGAAGGCCTTGGACGTGGCGGCGCCGGTCGTGCCCTTGCAGCCCTGGACGCGGACGTCGATGTCGGCGCCCGGCGAGGCGGTGGACGGGGTGACGGTGGCCTTCACCCCGTCGTGGGCGTACGCGCCGCCGGCCGCCGGTGCCAGTACGAGCACCAGGGCCGCCCCTGCGGCACGGAGAGCAATGAGACCTGAACGCATCGTGACCTCCTGATACTGGCAGGGTCACCCGGATCCGCGTTTCCCGCATCCGCAGGGGACGGCGCGCGGGTCCGTCAGACGCGGTCGACGATGTCCGCGATCGACGGGACGATCTTCGACGGGCGGAACGGGAAGCGGTCGATCTCCGCCTGCGTGGTCAGCCCGGTCAGGACCAGGAAGGTCTGCATGCCCGCCTCCAGGCCGGCCAGGATGTCGGTGTCCATCCGGTCGCCGATCATCGCGCTGGACTCGGAGTGGGCCCCGATCGCGTTGAGGCCGGTGCGCATCATGAGCGGGTTCGGCTTGCCCGCGAAGTACGGCTCCTTGCCGGTGGCCTTCGTGATGAGGGCGGCGACGGAGCCGGTGGCCGGGAGCGGGCCCTCCAGGGAGGGGCCGGTCTCGTCGGGGTTGGTGCAGATGAAGCGGGCGCCGGCGTTGATGAGGCGGACGGCCTTGGTCATCGCCTCGAAGGAGTACGTACGGGTCTCGCCGAGCACCACGTAGTCCGGGTCGTGGTCGGTGAGGACGTAGCCGATGTCGTGGAGGGCGGTGGTGAGGCCTGCCTCGCCGATGACGTACGCGGTGCCGCCCGGGCGCTGGTCGTCGAGGAACTTGGCGGTGGCGAGGGCCGAGGTCCAGATGTTCTCGACGGGGACCTGCAGGCCCATGCGGGCGAGGCGGGCGTGCAGGTCGCGGGCCGTGTAGATCGAGTTGTTGGTGAGGACCAGGAACGGCTTCCCGGTCTCCCGCAGCTTCTTGATGAACGCGTCGGCGCCGGGGATCGGCACGCCCTCGTGGATGAGGACGCCGTCCATGTCGGTCAGCCAGGATTCGATCGGCTTGCGCTCTGCCATGGGTGCGGGACTCCTGCCGTACATAACATGCGGTGTGCTGGGGGGCGCCGCGACAGCGCTGTGGCGACGCCCCCAGCGTAGTCAGGATGTGGTGATCCTGACCCCGTCGATCGTCCAGTACCAGTTGTGCACGGTGCGGCGTGAGATGCCGTGGAGCGGCATGTCGGAGTCCTCCGTGGGGCCCGTGGAAGGTGACGGGACGCGCCAACGCCCCTGATTCCTCAGGGGCGTTGGTCCGTACCCGTTATCTTTCCGCGATGTTCGGAGGCTTTCCGGAGCCGTACGGTGAACTCTTGGCTGCCGCCCGGCGGCCGGTCAGCTTCCGGTCGCGGACTTCCACGCGTCGACGTACGCCGTGAGGTTCTTGTCGACGTCGGCCCAGTCGGGCTCGAAGACCTCGACGCCCTCCATCAGCTTGGCGAGTTCGATGGCGTTGGCGTCGGTGGCCTTGACGTCCTTGCGGGCGGGGAAGCCGCCGCCGATCGCGCTGACCTGGCGCTGGGCGCCCTCGCTCAGCATGAAGTCGAGGAGCTTCCTGCCGTTCTCGGTGTGGGGGGCCTTGTTCACCAGGCCGGCGGCGTACGGCAGGGCGAAGGTGGTGGGCCTGCCGCCGCCCTTCGCCGGGAACCAGATGCCGAGGTTCGGCATGGACCTGGACTGGGCGAAGTTCATCTGGACGTCGCCGTTGGCGACGAGGAGTTCGCCCTTGTCCACCTTGGGGGCGAGCTTGGAGGTGGAGGAGGACGGGCCGACGTTGTTGGCCTGGAGCTTCTTCAGGTACTCCATGGCTGGCTCCTTGCCGCCGAAGTCGTGCATCGCCTTGATGAGGACGGCGGTGCCGTCGCCCGCGACGCCGGGGGTGGAGTACTGCAGCTTGTCCTTGTACTTCGCGTCGAGCAGCTCCTCCCAGGTCTTCGGGGCCCCGGGGAGCTCCTTCTCGTTGTGGACGAAGCCGAAGTAGTTGTTGACGACGGAGGTCCAGGTGCCGTCACCGGACTTGTCGCCGCCGTTCACCTGGTCGGCGCCCTTCGGCTCGTACGGCTGGAGCAGGCCCTTGGAGCCGGCCTGCTGGATGAACGGCGGCAGGGTGACGAGGACGTCGGCCTGGGTGTTGCTCTTCTCGCGGAGGGCGCGCTGCACCATCTCGCCGGAGCCGCCCTCGACGTACTTCACCTTGATGCCGGTCTGCTTCTCGAAGTCGGCGAAGACCTTGTCGTACCACCCGTCGCCCGCCTCGCCCTTGAGGCCGTCGGCGCTGTAGACGGTGACGACCTTCTCGTCGGAGGCGGCGGAGGAGCCCGAGCAGGCGCTGAGTGTGGCGGCGAGGACGAGGGCGCCGGTGAGGGCGGCGACCGGCTTGGCGTACGTACGCATCACGTTGTTCTCTCCTGGGTGACTTAGCGGTAGGACGCTCTGGTACGGATACGGGAGACGGCGAGCAGGGCGAGGAGCGTCGCGGCCATGAGGACCACGGCGAGCGCCGAGCCGGTGAACAGGGAGCCCCGGTCGGTCGCGGTGAAGATGAGCACCGGCAGCGGGGTCCAGTCCGGCGGGTAGAGCATCATCGTGGCGCTGAGCTCTCCCATGGACAGGGCGAAGCAGAGCCCGGCGGCCGCGTTCAGGGACGGCAGCAGGAGCGGGAGCTTCACGCGGAGCAGGACGTACGAGGGCCGGGCGCCGAGACTGGCCGCCGCCTGCTCGTACATCGGGTCCAGACGCCGGATGGCGGCCGAGACCGACTGGTGGGCGAACGCCGTGACGAGGACGGTGTGCGCGAGGATCACGATCCAGCGGGTGCCGTTGAGGAGCATCGGCGGCTGCGAGAAGGCGACGAGGACGGCGAGGCCGACGACCACGGACGGCACGGCGACCGGCAGCATGAAGAGGGCGCCGAGGATCCTCCTGCCCCTCTTCCCCAGGGCCGCGGCGGCGAGCGCGGCCCAGGTCCCGACGGTCAGCGCGATCACGCTCGCGGTGACGGCCGTGACCAGGCTGGTGGTGAGCGCCTGGAGGGACTCCCCGCGCACGGCCGCCGTGTAGTGGGCGGCGGTGGGTCCGGAGGGGAAGGCGCCGGACCAGTGGGTGGAGAACGAGGCGGCGAGGATGACGAGGAGCGGCAGGGCGAACAGCGGGACGAAGAGCACCGCGAACAGGACCCACGCGGTCCACCTGCCCGGACGGCTATGCACCAGCACGGCGGCTCACCCCCCGGTAGAGGACGTAGAGGCCGACCGAGAGGGCGACGTTGACGACGGCGACGACGCAGGCGGCCGCGTAGTCGGATTCGAGGATCGCCTTGCTGTAGACGAGCATCGGGAGGGTCGTGACGCCCTTGGCCCCGGTGAACAGGACGATCCCGAACTCGTTGAGGCACATGACGAGGACGAGGCTGCCGCCGGCGGCGAGCGCGGGCAGCGCCTCGGGCAGGATCACCTGCCGGACGATCCGCAGCGGCCGGGCGCCGAGCGAGGACGCGACCTCCAGCTGGGCGGTCTCCATCTGCGAGAACGCGGCGAGGAGCGGGCGCATCACGAACGGGGTGAAGTAGGTGATCTCGGCGAGCAGGACGCCCCACGGGGTGGTGAGGAACCGGAACGGGCCCGCGGGGTCGCCGGTGACGTCGGTCCAGATCCCGTTGGCCATGCCGGCCGAGCCGTACAGGAACAGCAGGGCGAGCGTGATCAGGAAGGACGGGAAGGAGAGGAAGACGTCGATGAACTTCGACACCGCCTTCCCGCCGGGGAACGGCACGAACGCGATCACGAGCGCGAGGACGAAGCCGAGGACCAGACAGCCGGCGGTGGCGGCGACGGCGAGCCACACGGTGGTGACGAGTGCGTCGCGGAAGGAGGCGGAGGCGAAGACCTCGGCGTACGCACCGGGGGCGAGCGACTCCCGCACGACGAGCGCGAGCGGGTAGAGGAAGACGACGGCGAGGACGGCGACGGGGGGCAGGGCCCAGAGCCGGACGCGCGTGGTGGGCCTGCGTTCCGCCGGGGCGGAGCCGGTGGGCACGACCCCCGGTGCGGGTCGCCGTTCGAGGAGGCCTTCAGCCATGGCCGACCCCTGCGGACAGCAGCACCGCGTCGTCCGGCGCGAAGTGCACCGTCACCTCGGTACCGAGTGCGGGCGTCTCCCTGAGCTCCCGTACGTCCGCCTTGACGCGATGCCCGCCCACCTCCACGTACAGCCGGTGCGTGGAGCCCCGCCACTGGACCTCGGTGATCCGGCCGCTCAGGGCGTTGGGCCCCGGGCCGAGGCCGACGAGGTGGGGCCGGACGCAGAGGGTGGCGGTGGATCCGGGCGCGGCCTCGGAGGCCGGCACCTCCAGCTCCAGTCCCTCGAAGGTGACCCCCTTCGCGCCCACCGTCACCGGCAGCAGGTTCGCGTTGCCGACGAACGAGGCCGTGAACTCGGTGCGCGGGCGGCGGTACAGGTCCTGCGGGGTGCCGCAGTCCTGGAGCCGCGCCTTGTCCATGACGGCGATCCGGTCGGCGAGGGTCAGCGCCTCCACCTGGTCGTGGGTGACGTACAGGATCGACACGTCCGGCAGCTCGCGGTGGAGCCGGGCGAGTTCGGTCAGCATCCCGGAGCGCAGCTGGGCGTCGAGCGCCGAAAGGGGCTCGTCGAGGAGGAGGACCCGGGGGCGGATGGCGAGCGCGCGGGCGATGGCGACGCGCTGCTGCTGGCCGCCGGAGAGCTCACGGGGGTGGCGCTGGGCGTAGGCGGCCATCCCGGTCATCTCCAGGGCTTCGGCGACCCGCCCCGGGATCTCGCCCTTCGGCACCTTCTGGGCCTTCAGGCCGAAGGCCACGTTGGCCACGACCTTCAGGTGGGGGAAGAGGGCGTACTGCTGGACGACCATGCCGATGCCCCGCTTGTACGGCGGGAGCGCGGTGACGTCGCGGTCGCCGATGAGCACCCGCCCGGAGGCGGGCCGGACGAATCCGGCGACGGCCCGCAGGGCGGTCGTCTTGCCGGAGCCGGAGGGGCCGAGGAGGGCCATGACCTCGCCGGGCTCGACGGTCAGGTCGAGGGAGTCGAGGACGGTGTTGCTGCCGTACGTGACGGTGACGCCGTCGAAGCGGATGCCGCTGATCATGCCTCGTACTCCCGTATCAGGCCGGGGAGTTCCGCGACCGAGGCGAGGACGTGCGTGGCGCCGTGCTCCTTGAGGGCGGCCTCGTCGTGCGCGCCCGTCAGGACGCCCGCGACGATCCCGGCGCCCGAGCGGACCCCGCTGAGCATGTCGTACGAGGTGTCGCCCGCGACGACGATCTGCCGTACGTCGTCGACGGCCCCGGTGCGGAGGAACGCGGCGAGGACCATGTCGGGGTACGGGCGCCCCCGGCCGCCCGCGTCCGCCGGGCAGAGCGTCAGCTCGACGAGGTCCCGCCAGCCGAGGGCGTCGAGGATGGCGTCCTGGGTGACGCGGGCGAAGCCGGTGGTGAGGACGACGGTCCGGCCCTGGTCGCGGAGGGCGGCGATGGCGTCGGCCGCGCCGGGGACGGGGGCGATGAGACCGTCGGCGACCAGCTCTCCGTACGCCGCCTCGAAGGCGAGGTTGGCCTCCTGGGCGCGGGTCTCGTCGCCGCCGAAGAGGTGGCGGAAGACGGAGATCTTGGACTCGCCCATGGTGGCGCGGACGTAGTCGATCATCGTGGCCGGGTCTTCGCCGAGGCGTTCGGCGGCGGCCGTGAACGCCTGCTCGACGAGGCCGCCGTCGGCGACGGTCGTACCGGCCATGTCCAGGACGACGAGGTTGTTCTTCTTCACGGTGTTCACCAGCCCAGTTCGTTCGCGGTCGTCTCGGCGATGGCGGGAGAGCAGGTCATGCCCCGGCCGCCGGGTCCGGTCACCAGCCAGACGCCGTCGCGGACCCGCTGGCGGTGCACGACCCGGCTGGTGTCGACGCACTGCGCGTACACCCCGGCCCAGCGGCGCCGGATCTTCGGCAGCGGGCGGCCGAGGAAGGACTCGACGACGCGGGTGAGGTGCTCGTAGGGGTCTTCGAGGGTGTCGAAGGCGAAGGGGTGCTCGTACTCGTGGGTGTCGCCGATGGTCAGCCCGCCGTCGAGCCGCTGCACCATCAGCAGCTGCATCTTGTGGGCGGCGGCGGTGGGGTCCTGCGCCTGGCCCTCGTTGAGGGCGTCCAGGGCGGGGGACGCGTACGCCGGGTAGTAGCGGAAGGAGTCCGCGTCGGCGACGGAGGTGGTGAGCGGCTCGCCGAGGGGTGCGGTCTGCATCATCTGGAGCCGGACCCGGCGGACCGGTATCTCGCCGGCGACCTCGCGGACGAGGCCGGAGAGCCAGGCGCCCGTGCACAGGACGACGGCGTCGCCGGTGTGGGTCTCGCCGCGGTCGTCGCGGACCGCGTTCTCTCCCACGACGTCCCGGACCTCGCGGTTCGGCAGGAAGGTGTACTTCCCGGTGGCGAGGAGGGCCTCGCGGAGGGCGAGCTGGGCGAGGCGCGGTTCGACGGCCGCGTCCCGCTCGCACCAGAGGGCCGCCTCGAAAGCGCCGCGCAGGGCCGGGTTGACCGCGCGGGCCTCGGCGGCCGTGAGCAGCCTGTAGCCGCGGGCGGCGGCGTCGGGGCGGGCCACGGCGGCCTCGGCGACGGCGAGTTCGAGCTCGTTCCGTACGGGGGTGAGGGAGCCGATGGCCCGGAAGCCGAGGCCGGGGACGCGGGCGCCGATGCCCTCCCAGAGTTCGCGGGCGCGCAGGGCGGTGTCGAGCTCCTCCCCGCCCGCCCGTCCGCTCACCCAGATCTGGCCGAAGTTGCGGAGGGACGCTCCGCGCGCCTCGGCCTCGCGCTCGATGTGTACGACCTCGTGGCCGCGTTCCACTGCGTGCCAGGCGTGCATGGTTCCCACCACGCCGGCTCCTACGACGATCACCTTCATGACGTCGACGGTCGCGGGATCGGGTGGACCGGACGGATCCGGTGGGCGACGGGACGGTGAACGGCCCGACAAGCTTGGACCAGACCCGTTACCATTCCGTGATCATGCGGGGGTGGGGTCCGGGTGCCCGGGCGGTCAGCCCTGCCGCCCCAGGTGCGTGGTGAAGCTGAACCGGTCACCCCGGTAGAGCGTGCGGACCCGCTCCAGGGGCCGCCCCGCCGTGTCCCGGGAGACGCGGTGGAGCAGCAGCATCGGCAGCGCGGGCGGCGTGCCGACGAGCAGGGCCTCGCGCGGGGTCGCGAGGACGGTCTCGATGCGCTCGTCGGCGTCACCGAACGAGATGCCGAGCCGGCCGTGGAGGTAGGCGTAGAAGGAGGAGTCCGGGTCGAACTCGGTGTCGAGCCGCGGGGCGCGGGCCTCCGAGACGTACGTGCTCTCCAGGCCGACCCGCTCGTCGTCGGCGAGCAGCACGCGCTCCATGTGCCAGACGGGCTCGCCGCGTTCGGCGCCGACCTCGGGGGCGAGCGCCTCCGGGCAGGGGAAGCGGTCGAGCGAGATCAGGCTGCGGCCGGGCCGGCGGCCCTGGCGGCGCACGCCCTCCGTGTAGCTCGCGAGCGAGAGGGGCTGCTCCAGCTTGGGCCCCGCGACGACCGTGCCCCGGCCCCGGCGGCGCAGCCGCCCCTCCAGGAGGAGTTCGCGCAGCGCCTGCCGGACGGTCTCGCGGGAGACCTCGTACCGGACGGCGAGATCGCGCTCGGTGGGCAGCAGCCCGCCCTCCCCCAACTCGTCGACCATCACGGCGATCTTCGCCTTGACGGCGTAGTACTTGGGGACGCGGCCGTGCTCGGGGATGCCGGAGCGGACGGGGGCGCCGGGGCTGGTCTGGTAGTTCATCCGGGGATGGTCGCAGACGGGGATGAACGGGAAGGTGTACGGCGCATGGCTCAGCGGTGCCGGGGGCGCCGGGCGGCCCGTACGAGGAGTGCGCCGAGCAGGACCAGACCGGCGGCGAGCGGACCGAAGCCCCACGCGTACGTCTCCGACTCCCGTCCGGTATTGGCCAGTTCGGGGCCCTGTGCGGTGTCGGCGGGGTCCTGCGCGGCCCCGGTGGCGGGCGCGGTCGGCGCCGGTGGACGGGCCGCCTTGCCGGGCGGCGCCGACGGGTCCGCCGGGGCGGGTGTGTCAGGTGCCGTGGGCGTGGCCGGCCCGGCCGGGCCCACGGTCAGGCGGTAGTCGCCGGACTCGCCGATCCAGTCGCCGTCCTCGCCCCTGCGCTGCACGACCGCCGCGTTGACGACGACCTCGTCGGGCGCCGTCTCCACCTCGAACGTCAGGCGTACGGGAACGGTGAGGGTCCCGCCCGCGGGCACCGCGAAGCCGCCGAAGCCGGTGAACGCGCCCACGTTCTCGGCCTCCTCGGTCGACTCGAAGGACACCGGGCGCCAGCGTGCCGAACCGGCGTCGTAGAACTCGAACCGGATCTGCTCCGGGCGCAGGGCGCGGTCGCGGTCGGCGAGGACGAGCACCGGGTGGACGTCCGAGCAGGGGGCGTCGGTGGTGTTCGTGAGGTCGAGCTTCCAGGCCTGGAAGGGGCCGCCCGCCGGATAGTCGGCCGGTCCGCCGTGGATCCGGGTGTCCAGCGGGAACCCTCCACCGGCCGGGATTCCGCAGGTGGGCGCGGGCGGATCGGGCGCGGGGACGGCGAAGGCCGGGGCGGCGATCGCGAGGGGCGCGGTGGCCGCGGCGGCCACGGTCACGGTCACGGCGCGGACGCCGCGCAGGCGCAGGGGGGCGGGTGCCATGGGGCGGGGGCCTTTGCTGCTCGCGGACGTGGGGACGGCGGTGACGCTGCCACGCGGGAGGGGGCGGACGGGCCGGCGACACCGGGAAGACACCCGCAGGGGACAAAGGATCCGTCCGATCGGCCTACTTTCCGATGATCGGAAAGTAGGCCGGGAGCTTGGCGGCCGCTTCCCGAGGGGGCCCCGGTGGTCTCGTCCCGAAGGGGCTCCGGCGGTCACGCCCCGAAGGGGCCCCGGCGGTCACGTCCCGAAGGGGCTCCGGCGGTCACGTCCCGAAGGGGGCCCGGCGGTCACGTCCTAAAGCCCCGGCGGTCACTTCCCCGAAGCCCCGGCGGTCACTTCCCGAAGACCGGGGCCAGGGTCAGCCAGGCCGCGCCCTCCGCCACCGCGTCCCGGCCGGTCGCGAGGGCCACCGGCGCCGTCAGACCGAGGCCGGCCAGCACCTCCCGTACCCCCTCCGCGAAGACCTCCGGATCGGCGAGCACCACCCGCCCTCCCAGGAGGACCTGGTCGATGTCGAGGAGCCGGACGAGGTTGGCGGCGCCCGCGCCCAGGATCCGCGCGGCCCCGGCGAGTTCGCCGCGCGCGACGGCCGCCAGGCACAGGACCTCCAGACAGCCGCGCCCGCCGCAGCCGCACGGCGGTCCGTCCAGCTGCACGGTCTGGTGGCCGAGCTCGCCCGCCCCCGTCCTGTCCCCGCGCAGCGGCGCGCCACCGAGGACGAGACCCGCACCCAGCCCCGTACCGAGGTGGACGTAGGCGAAGGAGGCGGGGGCGGCGGGGCGCAGGGCGAGGCCGAGGGCGGCGGCGTTGGTGTCCTTGTCGAGGACGACGGGCAGCCCGAGGCGCGCCGCCAGCTCCTCCCGTACGGGATGTCCGGCCCACTCCGGGAAGCCGGTGACCCGGCCGGGCACCCCGGCCCGGTGGTCCAGCGGCCCGGGCATGGCGACCCCGGCACCGAGGACGGTGCTGTCGGGCGGGAGCACCTCCCGCAGCGCGCGCACCTCCTCCGTCACCGCGTCCAGGACCGGTCCCGCCCCCGCGCCCAGGTCCACGGGACGGCGGCGGACCTCCAGGACGGTGCCGGCGAGGTCGGTCAGGAGGACGGTCAGCTCGTCGCGGTCGAGGTGGACCCCGACGGCGTGCGCGGCGGAGGGCTCCAGGCGCAGGACGGTGCGGGGCTTGCCGCCGGTCGAGGCGCGGTGGCCGGCCTCCGCGGCGAGGCCCTCGGCCCGGAGCCGGGCGGTGATCTTGCTGACCGCCTGCGGGGTGAGCCCGGTCCGCTCGGCCACCTCCAGGCGGCTGATCCCGTTCTCGCCCGCGGTGCGCAGCAGGTCGAGCACGAGCGCCGCGTTGTGGCTGCGCAGGGCCGGTACGTTCACTCCCACCAGGTCATTCCTCACTCCCCCATTGTCGCCGTCGCTTGCACTTTGGCAACAGCGTTGCTTAAGTGGAACGCATGACTGGCACCGACCCCCGCACCCCGCTCCGCGTCGGACTCGTCGGCTACGGCCTCGCGGGCTCCGTCTTCCACGCCCCGCTGATCGCCGCCTCCGAGGACCTCGTCCTCGCCGCCGTCACCACCGGCAACCCCGAGCGGGCCGCCGAGGCCGGGGCCGCCCACCCCGGCGTCCGGGTCGCCGCCCGCCCCGAGGAGCTGTGGGCACCGGGGGCCGGGGAGCTGGACCTGGTCGTCGTCGCCTCCCCCAACAAGACGCACGTCGCCGTCGCCACCGCCGCTCTGGAGGCCGGCCTCCCCGTCGTCGTCGACAAGCCGCTCGCGGGGACCGCCGCCGAGGCCCGCGCGCTCGCGGCCCTCGCCGAGGAGCGCGGCCTGCTCCTCTCCGTCTTCCAGAACCGCCGCTGGGACAACGACTTCCGCACCCTGCGCCGACTCCTCGACGAGGGCGCGCTCGGCGAGGTCCAGCGCTTCGAGTCCCGCTTCGAGCGGTGGCGCCCGCGACCCAAGGGCGGCTGGCGCGAGTCCGGCGCGCCGGAGGAGATCGGCGGGCTCCTGTACGACCTGGGCAGCCACGTCGTCGACCAGGCCCTCGTGCTCTTCGGCCCGGTGGCCTCGGTGTACGCCGAGTCGGACGTGCGCCGGCCCGGCGCCGAGGCCGACGACGACACGTTCCTCGCGCTCACCCACGCGAACGGGGTCCGCTCCCACCTGTACGTGAGCGCCACCACCGCCCAGCTCGGCCCCCGCTTCCGGGTGCTCGGGCGGAGCGCGGGCTTCGTGAAGTACGGGCTCGACCCCCAGGAGGCCGCCCTCCGTGAGGGTCTGCGACCCGGGCCCGGCGTCGTCTGGGGCGCCGAGCCGGAGCAGCTGTGGGGCCGGATCGGTGCCGGGGAGTCGCCGCTGACGGGCGGCGGCACTCCGGTGGAGTCGCTGCCCGGCGACTACCCGGCGTACTACGCGTCCGTCGCCGCCGCCGTGCGCGGCGCCGGGGAGAACCCGGTCACCGCGCACGAGGCGGCCGCCGCCCTGGACGTCCTGGAGGCGGCGCGGCTCTCGGCCCGCGAGGGCCGCACGGTCACCCTCTGACGACCGCTCAGCTCCTCCGCCTCCGCCGCCGGCCGATCAGCACGAGCGCGCCGCCGCCGAGGCCGAGGGCGACCGCGGTGGCGCCCATGACGAGTTTCCCGGTACCGGCGCCGGTCTCGGAGAGCTCGCCGTTCGGTCCGTGGTCGCCGCCGGAGTCGCCGTAACCGCTGTCGCCGCCGCTGTCGCCGTGGCCGGAGTCACCGCCGGTGGATGATCCGCCGGTGGTGGATCCGCCGGTGGTCCAGCCGCCGTCCGTCGAGCCGCCGGTCGTCCAGCCTCCGCTCGTGTGGTCGGTGGGCGTCGGTGTCGGGTGGGTCGGGTGGGTCGGGGTGGGGGTCGGCTCGGTCGGCGTGGGGGTCGGATCCGTCGGGGTCGGCGTCGGATCCGTCGGTGTGGGAGTCGGGTCGGTCGGCGTCGGCGTGGGGTCCGTCGGCGTGGGGGTGGGCGTCGGCGTCGGGTCCGTGCACGACGGCAGATCACCGTTGAACGGATAGGCGTGGATCTCCTGACCTCCGCCCCCGCCGGACGCCGAGGTGTGGGTGAGGTCGCCGGTGGTGAAGAAGCGGCCGTTCATGCCGGGCATCGTCACCGTCGTCCCACTGGCCTGGTTGCCGACGAGCACGCTCCCCGCGAACTGGGCCGTGCCCTCGAACGTGACCTTCGTGGCGTCCGGGAAGTTCCACAGGACCCGCTCGCGCAGGCCGTCCGGCAGCTGGTTGATGTACGAGTCGACGGTGCGGTCCGCGCCGAGGAGGTTGACGAGGACCGTGGCACCGGCCGGGATCCGGGCGAAGCGGATGCCCTGCTGGCCGCCGCTCGCCGACTCCAGGTCGAAGGCGACGTTGAAGACCTGGAGCGCCGAGGTGCCGTCACCCGTGAAGAGCGTCTCGTGGTTGTTGTTGACGGCGGTGCCGGTGGGGGTGCGGGAGGCCCCGTTCACGTACGCGTAGCAGTGACTGGCCTCGGTGAGCTGCCCCCGGAGCGCCTTGTACGGGTCGGCGGCCGCGGTGTCGTGGACCGGGGCGGGGATCACCGTGCCGGAGAGGGCGCCCCCGTACCGTACGACGCCGTGGACCGTGCCCTCCTCGGCCAGCAGGCGCTGCTGGGCGGCGACCGTCAGGTCCTTGCCGACGGTGAGGAAGTCGGTGCCGTTTTCGGGCGGGACGCGCGAGCCGACTCCTGCGACGCCGACGTTGTAGACGCCGGAGACGCCCTGCCTCTTGTTCTGGTCGAAGCCGCCGAGGACGACGATCTTGCCCTCGGCCTCGGCGGCGGACTCGCGGACGCGGAAGTCGCCGCCGACGAAGACGTTGATGTTGTTGTCGCGGTGGGTGACGGGGCCGCTGCCGTTGTCGTCGGGGTACTTCGCGGGGCAGTCGCCCGGCTTGCAGGGGCCGAGGCCGCCGGGCAGGGGGTCGGCGTGGCCCGTGACGGCGAGCACGCCGACGAGGGCGGTGGCCCCGACCGTGGACGCGGCGATGAGGGCGAGGCGGCGCCGGTCGCGCCTCCGCGCGTACGAAATTCTCTCCATATCGGGCAATATGCAAAAAATGACATGGAAATGGCGACGCCCCACGCGGGGGCGTCGCCGCTTTCTCCTCCGTGGAGTCAGGCGCCCTTGAGCTCCTGGCGCTGCCGGCCGAGGCCCTCGACCTCCAGCTCGACCACGTCACCGGGGCGCAGGTACGGCTTGGGCTCCGGCTGCCCCATGGCGACACCCGCGGGCGTGCCGGTGTTGATGATGTCGCCCGGGTACAGGGTCATGAACCGGCTGACGTACCGGACGACCTCCGCGACCGGGAAGATCTGGTCCGAGGTGTGACCGTCCTGCTTGAGCTCGCCGTTGACCCACAGTTTCAGGCCGAGGTCCTGCGGGTCGGGCACCTCGTCGGCGGTGACGAGCCAGGGGCCGAGCGGGTTGAAGGTCTCGCAGTTCTTGCCCTTGTCCCAGGTGCCGCCGCGCTCGATCTGGAACTCGCGCTCGGAGACGTCGTGGGCGACCGCGTACCCGGCGACGTGCGCGAGGGCCTGCTCGTCGGTCTCCAGGTAGCGGGCGGTGCGGCCGATGACGATCGCGAGCTCGACCTCCCAGTCGGTCTTCACCGAACCGCGGGGCACGAGCACGGTGTCGTCCGGGCCGACGACGGTGTCGGCGGCCTTGAGGAAGACGACGGGCTCGGCGGGGGTGGCCTGACCGGTCTCGGCGGCGTGCCCGTGGTAGTTCAGCCCGATGCACACGACCTTGCCGATCCGGGCGACCGGCGGGCCGACGCGCAGCCCGGTGGCGTCGAGCGCGGGCAGCACGCCGGCGGCCGCCGCGCCGCGGACGCGGTCGAGGGCGGAGGCGTCGGCGAGCAGACTGCCGTCGATGTCGTCGACGAGGGCGGACAGGTCGCGGAGCGTTCCGTCCTGGTCGAGCAGGGCGGGACGCTCGGCTCCCGGCGGGCCGACACGCAGCAGCTTCATGGTCTTCTCCCTGTGGTCGAGGAGGGCCCGGGGGGAGGGCCCTGAGGTGCCCCGGCCGATGGAGTGCGGCCATCGGAGGATTGGTCGATCCTCCAAGACAACGGGTCACTCTGCAAGACCCCGTTCACACACTGGACCCTTACGCGCGAGTAACCGGGCCCGGTCGACGCCTCAGACGGCCGTGGCCAGGCTCGCCGCCCCCGGCATGTCCCGGTAGAGGAAGGCGCGCTCGACGGCGGCCCAGGTGGTGCTGGTGACGATGTAGAGCGCGGCGGCGAGCGGCACGACGGCGACCGAGATCAGGGTCGCGAAGGAGAGCAGCGGCATGAACCGGGCCATGCCCGCGGCCATCCCGGCCCCCGGCTGGCCGGGCTCGACGGTGACCGCGACGGGCTGGCGCCGGGCCCGGACGTAGTTGTACGTGGCGACGGCGGCGACGATCGCGAAGAGCGCGAGGTAGACGAGACCGGCCGGGCCGAAGACGCCCCCGTCGGCGAGCGCGTCGGCGTAGTGGTCGCCGAGCGGGGCGGCGAAAAGGCTGTGGCCGGACATCCGCCCGCTGGAGAAGAGGTGGTACATCAGGAAGAACGCGGGCGCCTGGAGCAGGCTCGGCAGGCAGCCGGCGAGCGGCGAGACCTTCTCCCGCGCGTGCAGCTCCATGATCGCCTTCTGCATCCGCTCGGGGTTCTTGGCGTGCTTCTTGCGGATCTCGGCGAGCTGCGGTGCGAGCCGGGTGCGGGCCTTCTGACCGCGGGCGGCGGCACGGGAGAGCGGGTGGACCGCGAGCCGTACGAGCAGGGTGAAGAGGACGATCGCGGCGGCCGTGGCTGTGGTGGCGAAGAGCGGCTGGAGCAGGTCTGCGAGCCGCTCGACCAGGGAAGCGAAGACGTTCAAGGGAGCCCTCCGTGGGGTCTCGTCGTGCCGGGAGCAGGAGAAATCGGCATGACGGATCCGCGGAAGGTGCGTGCTGCGGTACGGGGTGGTACGGGCTCCCTACGCGGCCGTCGGGAGGGGACGGCCGGGAGCGCGGGGTCTGCGGCGCCCTGCGGCGTCGGGGTCGCGCTGGGGCAGGAAGGCGGTGCGCCGCTCGCGGTCGCGGATGGCGGTGCGGACGGCGGTGGGCGGTACGGCGGGGGCCGTACGGGCTCCGAAGAGGGCACAGACGACGCCGGTCGCGGCGAGGGCGACGGCGGCGGAGAGGCTCGCGCCGTCGGAGAGGAGCAGGTCGGCGAGGGCGAGCAGGAAGAACAGGGGCGCGACGATGCGCAGGACCAGGGTCCTGATCGTCATCCCGCCACCTCCTTCGCCTGCCACGGTCGTCTCACGGGGAGGACGCCCGGGGAGACCCAGGAGTTCCCGCGCGCGCTCACGACTTTCCCGTACGACTGTACGCCCACGCGTCCACCCGCCCGCGCGTCCACCGGCCCGCGCATCCACCGGCCCGCCCGCAGGCGTCAGGAGCTCGCGTGCTCCAGGGGGGCGAGGAGGCGGCGGGGCCGGAGGAGGGCGCGGCTGACGGGATCGGCGGGATCCGGGTCGAGCCCGGCGCCGGGCCGCATCTCGACGTCGCCGAGCGGCACGGGGAGGTGGCAGGACGGGCATTCGCCGTACGGCCCGAGTTCGGTGCCGCAGTCGGCGTGGTGGAAGTGGCGCAGCGGTACGGCTCCGGGGACCTCGGCCCGGCCCCAGGCGCCGAGCGAGCGCAGGACGGGCCAGAGACCGAGGCCGCGTTCGGTGAGCACGTACTCGTCGCGCGGGGGCGACTCCCGGTAGCGCCGCCGGTCGAGGACGCCGGCCTCGACGAGGGCCTGGAGGCGGGCGGCGAGGACGGCGCGGGGGATGCCGAGGTGGAGCAGGAAGTCGTTGTAGCGGCGGACGCCGTAGAAGGCGTCGCGGACGACGAGCAGGGTCCAGCGCTCGCCGACGACCTCCAGGGCGCGGGCGATGGAGCACTGCTGCTGGGAGTAGTCCTTGCCTAGGGCCATGGGATCCATCGTACCGATTCCAGGTTCACTGAACGAACCAACCTGGTACCTTGAGTTCATTCACCGAACCGACGGGTGGAGGCCCCTGCCATGTCCCAGCTCGCCGCCACGGCCCGCACCGCACCACCCGCCCGTACCGGCCGCCCCCGGGCCACCCTCGCCGTCACGGCCGCCGCCACCGCGGTCGCCCTGATGAACTACACGGCCCCGATGCTGACCCTCCCCGACATGGCCGCCGCCTTCGGGACCCCGGCCTCGGCACAGGCCTGGCTGCTCAACGGCACCCCGCTCGGCCTGGCCGTCCTCCTCCTGGTGGCCGGCAGCCTCGCCGACGCGCACGGGCGGCGCCGGGTCTTCCTGCTCGGCACCCTCGCGCTCGGCCTCACCACCGCGCTCGGCGCCCTCGCCGGCTCGACCCTCACCTTCACCCTGGCCCGGATCGCCCAGGGCGCGGCGAGCGCGGCCGTCCTCGCGGGCAGCCTCGGCCTCCTGGCCCAGGCGTACCCGGCGGGCCGGGACCGGATCAGGGCCACCGGGATCTGGGGCGCGTCGGTCAGCGGCGGCATCGCCCTCGGCCCGCTCCTCGCGGGCGCGCTGAGCCTGGCCGACTGGCGCCTGGCGTACGCGGCACTGGGGGCGGCGGCGCTGGTGGCCGCGGCGGCGGGGGCGCGGACGATGGAGCGCGAGGCGAGGACCCCGGCGGGCGAGGGGCGCCCCGACATCGCGGGAGCGGTCGCCCTCGGCCTGGCCCTGACGGCACTGCTCACCGCCCTCACCCTCGGCAGGGACGGCTGGCTGCGTCCCCCGGTGGGCCTGCTGCTCCTCGCGTCCGCCGTCCTGACGGCGCTGTTCGTGGCGGTCGAGCACCGGAGCCGTACGCCCATGATCGACCTGGCGCTGCTGCGCAGGGCGGCGTTCCTGGCGTCGACGCTCGGAGCGCTGTTCACGGGCCTGGCCGTGATCGGCCTGTTCAGCGTGGTGCCCGCGCTGCTCCAGGGCGGGGCCGGGATGTCGCCGCTGGGGGCGGCGGCGCTGTTCCTCCTCTGGTCGGGCACCGCGTTCGTGGCGGCCCTGCAGGCCCGCCGCCTCGCGGGCCGGCTCTCCGCCGCGCACCAACTGGCGCTGGGTTTCGTCCTGTCGGCGGCGGGAGTCCTCGCGCTGCTCGGCGGGCTCGAAGGCCCCTGGCCGCGCCTCCTCCCGGGCCTCGTGGTGGCGGGCACGGGCAGCGGCCTCCTGAACGCGGCGCTGCCCCGGCTCGCGGTGGACTCGGTGCCGCCGGAGCGGGCGGCGATGGGCTCGGGCGCGAACAACACCGCCCGCTACATCGGTTCCTCGGCCGGCGTCGCCCTCACCCTGGCCCTGGTGCCGGCGGGCCCGGACACGGCGCTGCTCGTCTCGGCCGCCCTGGCCCTCACGGGCGGGGCGCTCACCCTCGCCCTGGGGCGGTCGACACCAGCTTCGCCCAGACGATGAGCCGGTAGGTGCTGGTGAACTCGGGGGTGCAGGTGGTGAGGGTGAGATAGGCCCCGGGGGCGGAGTACCCGTACGAAGGCTTCACGAGGGACCGGGGCACGGCCCGAATCACACCGACGTCCCGAGGAGAAGTCGAAGCCAGAACGAGATCGACACGATAGAGATAGGTACGCGCACGCGTGCGCACGGAGATCTCGTCCCCGTCCCGGAGCCGGTTGATGTACCGAAAGGGCTCACCGTGCGTGTTCCGGTGCCCGGCGAGCGCGAAGTTCCCCACGGCCCCCGGCCCGGCGGTGCCGGGGTAGTGCCCGGCGTACCCCTTGTCGAGGACGGACCGCTTGGACACGCCCTCGGCGACGGGAACGCTGAGCCCGAGCCGGGGGATACGGAGGACGGCGAAGGCGGCAGAGGGCGAAGGGGCGGGAGAAGCGGCAGCGGCACCCGGCGCAGGAGCGGAACCGGACGGGGACGCGGGCTCGGAACCGGCCTCGGACACGGAGTCGGACACGGGCTCCTCGCCGGAAACGGACTCGGGCGTCGGAGAGATGTCCCACTCCCGCTCCAGGACGCGCACCTGGTCGAGGGCCTCGGCACGGGCCTCCCGATTCGTCCACCAGAGCTGATGGACGACAAGAAGCAGGATGAGAACCCCGCAGGTGACGGCGGTCTCGGCGCCCAGCCACAGCGCGCGGGCGCTCGTACGAGATCGTCCTCCCGTCTGGACGACGACCGGCACCCGCTGCCCCACCCTGGCCCGCACGCGGGGCACGATAAGCGCTGAGGCGCCAACTCTCCAGGCCCGTACAGCAGTACGGTGGAGGGCATGCGCCCCGACACGCCTGCCGCCCACACCACCGAAGCCGAGCGTCTGCTGCGCACCGCGGAGCAGTACCCCGGAGACCGGGAGCCCCTGTACCTCCAGGCCGCCGCCCACCGGGAACTGGCGGGCGACCGCCCGGGCGCGACCGCCCTCTACGACGCGCTCCTCGCCGGGGAACCGGCGGACCCGCACCTGATCAGGGCGCTGAAGGCGGCGAACCTGTGGGAGTACGGGCACGAGGCGGAGGCCCGGGCGATCATCGACGGCATCCGGCGGACGAAGCCGTCGGACGCGGCACCCTGGCAGATCACGGCGGAGACGCTGGAGGCGCACGACGAGCTGGAGGCGGCGGAGTCGACGCTGACGGAGGGAGCGACCCTCCTGGCCACGACCACGGACCTCCCCCACGCCACACAGTCCCTGCTCACGACCCGGCACCGGATCCGCCGGATGCTGGCCCTGGACCACGACGACTGGGACGACCTGGCGGACCGCCTGCACACCGGCACGGTCGGCCTCGACGAACTGCACGACCCGAAGCGCCTGTGGTCGCTCGGCTCCTCGGACCCGGCGGAACTCCAGGCGGAGATCACCCGCCTCCGCTCGGAACTGGGCACCTACCGCACGGCCCTCTCCCGCCCGTTCCCGGTGGCGGTCCTGCACTGGCTGGAACCGGAACTGGACGAACTCCTCGCGGCGTATCCGGAGCTGGAGGCGGAGTACCCCACGTACCGGGCCCACCTGACGGACATCGAGGCGTCCCTCCGCGAACTGTCGGCCGCCGGCACCCCGAACCTGGGCATCGTCCGAGCGACGGTCCCCTCGTACGAAGCCTTCGCCGCCTCGGAAGCCACCCCACCGTCGAACCCGGACCTCCTCCCCCAGTACGCCACAACCCTGGCAGCCAGGGCCCGAGCAACGCCCTGGCCCCCGGCGCGCGGGGCGGAGTGCTGGTGCGGCTCGGGGCGGACTTATGGGGAGTGCCACGCGACGCAGTGACAGCTCAGCCGTCACCAGTCTGGCGTATCACTGAGAGCGTGTCGGTGGCGCCTGATACCAATGGTGCGGTTGATCAGGGAGGGGAAATCGATGAGCGAGCTGTCGGACTCCAGAGGGCCGGTTTCGGGACTCTACGAGCAGTTGGTCACCCTTCGTCTCGAAGCACAGCTCAAGGAGCTCGCAGATCGTGGCGGCCAAGCGATCGACGACGTCGTCGGCCCCGAGTCCTCTCCTCGCGTCCTTGCGAAGCACGTATCCGACACCGTCCGTCGCATCCTGGAGCGGCTTCCTGCGTCAGAGCACGTACATGCGGCCAATCACATCCTCGAATCCATGGGCACGATCGAGGGCGCCCGTGAATGGGTCGAGCTCATTGCCGACGGTCCGCGCCAGCTCCTCGCGGTCGCGGAGCAGAAATCCGAGGGCGTGTATCGCATCCGCCCCGCGACTCCGTTGGCGGAGGCAGCCCTCCTCACCAATGCGCCGGAAGATCCCAGCCTGGGATTCGAACTGCGCGCAGAGCTGGCCACGGCCGACCGGGTAGATCTCCTGTGCGCCTTCGTGAAGTGGCACGGCTTGCGCGTCATCGAGCAGTCGCTCGAAGCAGCGCATGCGCGGGGTGTCCCGATCCGAGTCATCACGACGACGTACATCGGAGCGACCGAGCGTCAGGCCCTCGACCGTCTCGTTCAGCGCTTCGGCGCCGAGGTCAAGGTCAACTACGAGCTGCGCTCGACCCGCCTGCATGCCAAGGCCTGGCTGTTCCGACGCGACAGTGGATACGACACGGCCTACGTCGGCAGCTCCAACCTGTCGAAAGCAGCGCTCCTCGACGGACTGGAGTGGAACGTTCGGCTGTCCTCCGTGGCAACACCAGATGCCATCCGCAAGTTCGAAGCAACCTTCGACGCCTACTGGAGTGACCCCGCATTCGAGGCGTACGACCCCGACCGCGACGCCGCACGACTCAGCGAAGCACTCCGGATAGCCAGCCACGGCAAGGACCCTGCGACGGAACAGCGCATCACCCTGTCCGGTCTCGAGGTACGTCCATATCCGCACCAGCGGGACATGCTGGAACGTCTCCAGGTGGAACGCGAGGTCCACGACCAGCATCGGAATCTCCTGGTAGCAGCGACCGGCACGGGCAAGACCGTCATGGCTGCGCTGGACTACAAGCAATTGCGGCAGCAGCACGGCCGGGACCTGCGCCTGCTGTTCGTCGCCCACCGACAGGAGATTCTGCGTCAGTCACTGCGCACGTACCAGGACGTGCTCGTAGACGCCAACTTCGGAGAAGAGCTGCACAGCGGTCTCGAACCTGCGGGATGGCACCACGTCTTCGCCAGCGTGCAGTCGTTGAACGCGCAGAGGCTGGAACAGCTGTCCCCCGACCATTTCGACGTCATCGTCATCGATGAGTTCCATCACGGTGTCTCGTCGACCTACCGGCGGATCATCGACCACTTCCGTCCCATCGAGTTCCTGGGGCTCACCGCGACTCCGGAGCGCATGGACGGCCGCAACGTTCAGGACGAGTTCTTCGACGGTCGGATCGCGGCAGAGATGCGCCTATGGGAGGCGCTGGAGAACGAACTGCTGAGCCCCTTCCACTACTTCGGCATCTCCGACACCACCGACATGAGCGCCGTTGCATGGAAGCGCGGGGCTTACGACGCTGCAGCGCTCAGTGAGCTTTTCACGGGGAATGACGCGCGCGCACGTCTCGTCGTTCAGGCCGTACGGGACAAGGTGTCGAACCCGGGGGCGATGCGTGCGCTGGGGTTCTGCGTCTCCGTAGCCCACGCCACGTTCATGGCGGACTTCTTCCGGCGCGCCGGTCTCAAGGCCGAGGCCTTGTCCGGCGAAACTCCCCGGGAGCAGCGCAAGGACGCCTTGGCCGCCCTTCGCGCCGGCGAGCTCCAAGTGATCTTCTCGGTTGACCTGCTCAACGAGGGCTTGGACATCCCGGATGTCGACACCCTCCTGCTGCTGCGCCCGACCTCCAGCGCCACGGTCTTCCTCCAGCAGTTGGGCCGCGGGCTACGCCGCACGCAGACCAAGGCCGTCCTCACGGTGTTGGACTTCATCGGACAGCACCGCAAGGAGTTCCGCTTCGAGGAGCAGTTCCGTGCGCTGACCAACCTGACGCGCAACCGTCTCCTCGCCACCATCGAGCACGACTTCCCCCAGCTGCCCTCCGGCTGCCAGATCATCCTTGAGTCGAAGGCCAAGGAACTGATCATCGACAACATCCGTAGCCAGATCAGCGTCAACGTCACACAGCTGGCGCAGGAGGTCCGGCGGTACGGCGTGCTGGAACTCTCAACGTACCTACACGAGAGCGGACGGGAGTTGAAGGAGATCTATCGCGGCAACGGCAACTCTTGGACGGGTCTCCTCCGTCGATCCGGGTTGCTGTCGCAGGTGGCTCCAGAGGGCGAAGAGGCGCTCTTGAGGCGCATCTCCGCCTTCCACCATGCCGACGATCCGGAGCGGATCGCCGCGTACTCCGCGCTCCTTGAGGATGCCGCCCCTCGCTACTGCGAGCTGAGCGAGCGCGGGCAGGCCTTCGCCCGCATGCTCTACTTCTCGCTCTGGCCTCTCAGCGGTTTCAGCAGCTACGAGGAAGGGCTGGAGTCGCTGCGACCGCAGCACGCCTTCCGAAGCGAACTCCGTCAAGTGCTGGCCTATGCCCTGGGCCGGCTCGACCACGTGCCGATCAGACTGAAGGATGCACTCGCCGGTCTGCCCCTGACCGTCCACGCCTCCTACAGCCGCGAGGAAATCCTCCCAGCATTGGGTCAGTCCTTCGTGGACCGCGATGTTCCGGGCCACTTCCGCGAGGGCGTGAAGTGGTGCGACGCCATCAAGACCGACGCCCTGTTCATCACCCTGGAGAAGGACGAGAAGGACTTCTCCCCACAGACTCGGTATCACGACTACGCCCGGAGCGAGCTGCTCTTCCACTGGGAGTCCCAGAACCGGACGTCGGACACCTCGACGACGGGCCGCCGCTATCAGACCCACAAGGCGGCCGGCTCTCACGTCCTGCTCTTCGTCCGTCGGTACAAGAAGACCGACATCGGCGGCCCTCAGCCGTGGATGCTTCTGGGCCCGGCCGAGTACGTCGAGCACAAGGGCAGCAAACCGATGGGGATCGTCTGGCAGCTACGCCATGAAATCCCCGCCGACGTGTGGACGTACTCCACGATCGCGGCGGGCTGACACGGAACCGGGGACGAGGTGTCCTACCCCGTCACGCTCTCAACGACCTGGGTGATCTCCTTGACTACGCCCGAACCCGCCTCAATGGCCGTCTGCAGCTGCGCGGTGCCCGTGGCAAGGAGCGCGGATGCCGCAACGAACGCGACAAATCCGCGCCGCCACCTCCCGCCGGTCTGTAGATCCTGACCGGTGAGTCCTGTGGATGCTTGCGCGATCGATCCGATGACCGACGTGGCCTCACGAGAGATGCGAGCAGTCCCAAACAGGGCGGCGTTGTCGATCAGCCAGAGAAGATGCCTGATCTGCGCGGCGATCTCGTCTCGCAGCGCAGGTGCAAGTTCCTCATCCGGAGTCTGCGCCAGCAGTTCGAGCCAGGAGTCGCAACTCTCCCTCAGACCCTCCAGATTGGTTCCCGTGGGGGCCGAGCACGTGCCTCCCAGAACGCTCTGCAGCAGATCAGCCGCCGACGCCAGGTGATCAAGAGTCTCCTGCGTCACCAATACACGAGCCGGACGCCCCGGGTCTGCCCAGTTCAGATCGGGCTGCACAACAGCCGTCCACCATTGCGGAAAATAGCGAGAATAGCGATTCCGCTGAGCATCGGGCAACGCATGGACCTGTTGGATGGTTTCCGCTAGAAGGCCGGTTACCTCTGCATGCCGGCGGGCGAATTCCGACGACCCCCACTCAGCACCGAGTGAATCCGCCCACCCGCTCCGGAAGTTCTGAGCCCCCGACTCCCACACCCGCACGAGAATCTCGTGCAAGCCATGGGCACTCGTACCGGGAATCCGCGTCTCCATCCCCCACCCTCACAGCTTGGACAGCAAGAAGAAACGAAGCTATCAGACGCCCCACGGCCAGGTAGGCAGCTCACTCTCACGCGAGTCACCGAGGGAACAATCCCCTACAAACCGCACACCTCTTGACGTAGTTTGCACCACTCTCAATCGCGACAGCGGACCGCGAGATAGCCTCTGGCCAGACTTGGGAGGAACAGTATGGCCATCATCAAGAACGCCGCCCGCCAGACGCTCGGCCAGCTCATCGGGGCCAACAACCCGCCGGTCGTGGTGCCGGACGACAGTCAGCGTCAGTACGCGTGGGGGAAGCGCGAAGTGGACACGTACTGGGCCGATATCCAAAAGTTCATGCGGGCGCGCAAGACAGGAATCCAAGCCTCTTCGGAATACTTCATCGGCCCCATCGTCACCATCACAGACGACAAGATCACCACACGCTCTCTCCTTGACGGCCAGCAGCGCCTCACCACGTCAACCATCCTGATCGCCGCGATCAGAGACACCCTTGGAACGATGGCATCGACCGAAGGGAAAGTCATAGCCAACAACATTCAGCGCGACTACATAGCACGCCGCGACGGCCGACACTCGGACCCTCAATACTTCCTTACCCTTTCCCTGTTCGACCGAGATTTCTTCAAGGACTACATTCAGAGCTGGAACGAAGCCACGGGCAGGACGGCCGTAACGGAACAGCCCTCCCGGCCGTCGCATAAACTCATCCAAGACGCCTACACGTCATTCAAGAGCCACATTGCCCAGACCCTTGACCCCATCCATTCCGAGGAAGACCGTCTCGACTGGCTCGACGAACTTGCCGATTGTCTCGTCAAGGGCTTGGTGTTCGTCGAGGTCCAAACCCCCACCTCCAGCGACGCGAACGAAGTCTTTGAGACCATTAACTCCCGAGGCAAGGACCTGTCAACGGTCGACCTCGTCCGCAACTTCCTCATGGAAAAGAGTCGCAACGACGAGGAGAAGGAGCGGGTAAACAATGCTTGGCGTTCCCTTCTCGACGGATTCGAGCGACGCGAGGACATAGAGAAATTCCTGCGACACTTCTGGGTGGCCCGACACGGGGACGTCCGCTCGCACAGCCTGTACACCACGATCCGGAAAGACCTCACACAGCGCTTCGACACGGTGACTCCTCGATATGAGGTGCGCACCTTCGCAGCGGAACTGCAGAACGCCTCGGGCCGATACATCGAGCTCATCACCTCCGGCACGGGCGTCGAGCCGCTGGACAGCCTCCTGGACGAGGTGCGAAGCCTCAGCGCCGACGCTGCCTACCCGCTGCTTCTTGCCGTTTCGGAGAAGGTCCCGTACCTCCAGATGGTCAGAGTCACGCAAGCCCTGATCAGCTACTACGTCCGCTGGACGGTGGTCGGCCGGCGTGAGTCGACCCTGCTGGAAGAGAAACTGTTCGACCTGGCCAAGCAGATCAGCTCGGGACTCTCCACCGAGGAGGCATTCGAGCAGATCACCCACTGGACCCCTGACGACGCAACCTTCCAGTCCGACTTCGCGCAAGCTCCCATCCCGCGCAGCACGCAGGCGCGCTACCTGCTCACCGTCATCGAGCAGCACCTCCGGCGAAACGCGGATGTCGACGACGTGGTGGTGGCAGGCGCAACGGCCGTACACGTGGAACACATCTATCCGCAAAGCCCCGATCCCGAGTTCCGACTCGACGAACACTCGTCGTGGGTCAACCGGTTGGGCAATCAGACCCTGCTGCACGGCCGAAAGAACCGAATCGCGTCCAACAAGGCGTACCCGCAGAAGGTCGATGCTTACGACTCCTCATCCCTTCTGATCACACAGGAGACCGGGATCGAGCGCCTCTGGGACTTCGAGGGCGGCGGCTGGCGCGCCCGCGGAATCGAAGAACGTCAGGCGGACCTTGCCAAGATCGCGGTCGACGTATGGCCTGTGGGTGCGCGACATGAGGGGGCTCTCTGACAGAGCCCGCTGGAAGGCTCGTACGCTCGAAGCAGGACACCCGCGAACGGAAGGACCCCCGTCATGCCCCGCATCCCCTCCCCCGTCATAGCCGCCGCCGGGCTCGTCGGTGGGTATGCCGTTGCCCGGTGGACCAAGAAGCGGCCGCTCGGGGGTGCCGTGCTGGCCGTCGCCGGGGGTGTGGCCGCCAGGGAGTGGCAGCAGGCCGGGGGAGCCAAGGCCGCCGTGGGGCTGACCGCCGGGTACGTCGCCGCGTTCGCCGGGTCCCACCCGCTCGCCAAGAAGATCGGGGCCTGGCCCGCGGTGTTCTCCGTGGCCGGGGGCATGGCCGCCGCCTCCTGGGCCGTCACCCGCGGGAAGGGCTGAGCCGCCGCCTCCTGGGCCGTCACCCGCGGGAAGGGCTGAGCCGCCGCGGCCGGGGCTGAGCCGCACCCCCGGCCGTGACGCGGGGGAAGTAGCCTCAGCCCCCCAGCGCGTGGCTCACCGTGTAGATCAGGAGGCCCGCCAGGGCGCCGACCACCGTGCCGTTGATGCGGATGAACTGGAGGTCGCGGCCGATGTTCGCCTCGATCTTCCGGGAGGTCTGGTCGGCGTCCCAGCCGGCGACCGTGTCGGTGATCAGGGACGTGATCTCGTGGCGGTACGTGGTGACGACGTACGCCGCCGCGTCTTCCGCCCAGCCCTCCACCTTCGCCTGCAGGCGCTCGTCCGTCGCCAGGCGGGTGCCCAGCGAGATCAGTGAGGCGCGGGCGCGGAGGCGGAGCTGGCTGCGGTCGTCCTCGGCCGCCGCGATGATCAGGGACCGTACCGAGGACCAGGCCGAGGCGATGATGTCCTGGACCTCCGGGCGGGCCAGGAGGTCCGACTTCAGGCGTTCCACGCGGGCCCTGGTGTCCGTGTCGGCCTGGAGGTCGGCCGCGAAGTCGGTGAGGAACCGGTCGATCGCCCCGCGCGCCGGGTGCCCCGGCATGTCCCGCATCTCCGTGACGAAGCGGAGGAGTTCCTTGTAGACGCGTTCGCCGATGCGCCGGTCGACGAAGCGGGGCGTCCAGCCCGGCGCTCCGCCCTGCACCGCGTCCATCACGGACTCCCCGTGCGTCACCAGCCAGTCGTGCGCGCGCGTGCAGATCAGGTCGACCGCCCGGCGGTGCGCCCCGTCGGAGACCACCTTCTCCAGGGTCTTCCCCAGGCCCGGGGCGATCTCCGCCGACTCCGCGCGGCGGGTGATCGCCTCGCCCACGACCGCCTGCACGTCCGCGTCACGGAGGACCGTCAGGGCGCCGCGCAGGGCCGTCGACAGTTCCGCCGTGACCCGGTCCGCGTGGGCCGGGTCCGCCAGCCACCCGCCCAGGCGGCGGCCGATTCCCAGGGCCGCCAGCCTGCCCCGTACGACGTCCGCCGACAGGAAGTTCTCGCCCACGAACGTGCCCAGCGACGCCCCCAGCTGGTCCTTCTTCGTCGGGATGATCGCCGTGTGCGGGATGGGGAGGCCCAGCGGGCGCCGGAACAGTGCCGTCACTGCGAACCAGTCCGCGAGCGCGCCGACCATGCCCGCCTCCGCCGCCGCCGCGACGTATCCCGCCCACGCCCCCCAGCCCGCGTTCTTCGCCCACGTCGCCAGGGCGTAGATCACGGCCACCAGCAGCAGCAGCGCCGTCGCCAGGGTCTTCATGCGGCGGACGCCTCTGCTCTTCTCCTCGTCCGCAGCCGTGTACGAGAAACTCACCATGGACTCGACCTCCTACATCAGGGACTCCCGGCGCTCGTCCCGAGTTCCCCCGTACATCTTCGCGATCACCGCCTCGATGTCCGGCTCCCGCACCGACAGGTCGAGGAGGGGATACCTGGCGGCCACCGCCGCCACCAGCGGTGCCGCCGATTCCGTCGCCGGGAACGCCAGCCACTGGCGGGGGCCCTCCGCCCGTACGAAGCGGGCTCCCGGCACGTCCCTGATCGGGTCCACCTCCCGTTCCAGGTCCACCATCAGGAGCCGTTCGCTCTCGCCCACCGTGTGCAGGCCGGCGAGCTCCCCGTCGTACATCAGCCGCCCGTGGTCGATCACCATCACGCGGGAGCAGAGCTGTTCGATGTCCGTGAGGTCGTGGGTCGTCAGGAGGACGGTCGTGCCCCGGGTGGCGTTCAGGTCGCGGAGGAACTCCCTCACCTTCGCCTTCGACACCACGTCCAGGCCGATCGTCGGCTCGTCCAGGTACAGCACCTCCGGGTCGTGCAGCAGCGCCGCCGCGATGTCGCCGCGCATCCGCTGGCCGAGGGAGAGCTGCCGTACGGGGACGTCGAGGAGCTCGCCCAGGTCGAGGAGGTCCACGCAGCGGGCGAGGTTCTCCGCGTACCGGGCGTCGGGAATGCGGTACATGCGGTGCACCAGCCGGTACGAGTCCTTCAGCGGGAGATCCCACCAGAGCGTCGTGCGCTGGCCGAAGACCACCCCGATCCGCTGGGCCAGACGGGTCCGCTCCCGCGCCGGGTCGATGCCCGCGACCCGCAGCCGGCCGCCGCTGGGCGTCAGGATGCCGGTGAGCATCTTGATGGTGGTCGACTTCCCGGCGCCGTTCGGGCCGATGTAGCCGACCATCTCGCCGCGCTCCACGCCGAAGGTGATGCCGTCGACCGCCCGGACCTCCTTCTTCTCGCGGCGGATCAGGCCCGTCTTCCGGCGGACCGTGAAGGTCTTCTCCAGGGAGTCCAGTTCGATGAAGGGCATGCTCTGTCAGCTTCCTGTCGATGTCAGCTTCCTGTCGATCGGTACGAGCGGATCCCGGCCCGCCACGCGAGTCCCGCGACCCCGCAGCTCGCCGCCGCCACCAGCGGCGAGAGGAACGCCGCCCAGTCCGGCACCCCCGCCGGTGCCGGCCGGCCCAGGACGTACAGCGCGGGCAGCCAGCTCACGAACGCCAGCGGTACGACGTACACGACCCCCCGCACCAGCTCCTGCGCGAAGATCGTCGGCGGGTACTGGAGGAGGGTGTTCCCTCCGTACGTGAAGGAGTTCGTGACCTGCGCCGCGTCCTGCATCCAGAAGAGGGCCGACGCGCCCACCACCATCACCGCACCGAAGATCACCGCGCCGCACACCACCGCCATCGGCAGCAGCAGCACCTTCAGCGGCGTCCACTCCACGTCGAGCAGCAGCAGGCCCCAGACCAGGACGAGCAGGCCCTGCGCGACCCGGCCGAACCGCCGCAGCGCGAACTTGTCCCCCGCGACCTGCGCGAGCAGCGGCGCCGGACGCATCAGGAACGTGTCGAGCGAACCGTCCCTGATCCGCTGCCCCATCCGCTGGAGCGACCCCGTCGTCAGGTCGGCGATCCCGAAGGACGTGCCCGCCGTCCCGTACAGGAGGGCGACCTCCGCGAACGAGAAGCCGCCCAGCCCCCGCACCTGACCGAACATCAGGAGGATGGTGACGAAGTCGAAGAAGGTGACGCAGAAGCTGGTGAAGAGGGTCAGGGCGAAGGAGGAGCGGTACGTCATCGTGGAGCGGATCCACATGCCCGCCACCAGCCGGTACGTGCGCCAGGAATCGCCCGCCCACGCCCGGGCGGCCCATGGACCCGCCACCCGTGGCCCCGCCGCCTGTGACCCCGCCACCCGTGGCCCCGCCACCCGTGGCCTAGCCACCCTGCACCACCACCTTCCGCCTCGCCGCCGCCTGCGCCGCCCGGCCCGCCCCCAGGAGGACCAGCGCCCAGCAGCCCTGGAAGGCGTACGCCCCCGCCAGCTCCCAGCCCTCGTACCTCCCCAGGTACACGTCGGCCGGCACCTGGAGCAGCGACGCCCACGGAAGCGTCCGCGCGATCTCGCCCAACGCCCCCGGGAAGACGTTCAGCGGCAGCAGCATCCCCGAGAAGAACAGGCCGCCCAGCCAGGCCACCTGCACCACCCCCTGCCCGTCGAGCAGCCAGAACGCGCTCATCGCCACCAGGTACCAGATCGCGAAGCTGACGGTGGAGCCCAGCGCCACCGCCACCAGGAACGCGAGCCACGCGCCCGGTCCCGACGGCAGGGTGAAGTGGAAGACGAGCGCGCCGACCGCCATCGGGACGACCCCGCGGCCGAGGAGCTGGTACGCGGAACGGCCGGCATTGGCCGAGAACCACCAGGCCTGGAGGTCGGCGGGACGGTAGAGGTCGACGGCGATGTCACCGGTCCTGATCCGCTCGATCAGCTCGTCCTCGAAGCCGCCGCCCATCAGTCCGCAGACGGTGATCAGCGCCTGGCCGATCCACACGTACGCGAGGGCGTCGTCCATGGAGTAGCCGCCGAGCTGCGGCCGTTCGTCCCAGAGGGCGATGTACGTGGCGGAGAGGACGAACCCGAAGACGCTGTTGGTGAAGACGCCCGCGGCCGTGGCCACGCGGTACGTGGCGAAGCGCCGGAAACCGCCCGCGGCCACCGTCGCGTACAGCCGCAGCATGAAGGCCCCTTTCCGGCGGGGTGGACGGCGAAGCGCACGACCCTAGTGGCTGCGCCCGGCGCGCCGCGAGCGGTTTTCGCGCCACCTTCGGGTCGCTTGGGAGATTTCCGGGGAGTTTCGCCGCATTCCATGCAGTATGTGATGCCATGTCCCCTTCCTCCGGTACGAGCGGTACGAGCTCCGGCACGAGCGGTACGAGCGACGACGACCCCCACCCGAGCGGCTGGGAGCCACGGGACCCCACCCTTCCCGGACCACCCCGCCACCGTCCGCGAAGAGGCCTCCGCCGCGCCCTGCGGACCCTCCTCGGGCTCCTCCTCCTCGGCACACTGCTGCTCGCCGGCGCCTTCGCCGCCGGCTACCTCCTGGTGGAGATCCCGCCCGCCAACGCCGCCGCCGTCGCCCAGTCGAACGTCTACCTCTACCGGGACGGCACCCCCCTCGCCCGCGACGGCGAGGTCAACCGCGAGAACATCCGCCTCGGCCAGGTCCCGCTCCCCGTCCGGCGGGCCGTCCTCGCCGCCGAGGAACGCGACTTCCACACCTCGCGCGCCGTCGACCCCAAGGCCATGGTCCGCGCCGCCTGGAACACCGTCACCGGCAAGGGCCGCCAGTCCGGCTCCACCATCACCCAGCAGTACGTCAAGAACTACTACCTGGGCCAGGAACAGACCCTCAGCCGCAAGGCCAAGGAGTTCTTCATCGCGATCAAACTGGGCCGCGAGAAGAGCAAGGAGGAGATCCTCCAGGGCTACCTGAACACCAGCTACTTCGGCCGGAACGCCTACGGCATCCAGGCCGCCGCCCGCGCCTACTACGGCAAGGACGTCGAACACCTCGACACCGCCGAGGGCGCGTACCTCGCCTCCCTCCTCAAGGCCCCCAGCGCCTACGACGTCACCACCCACCCCGAGAACCGGGCCAAGGCCGTCGCCCGCTGGCACTACGTCCTCGACGGCATGGTCACCGAGGGCTGGCTCTCCCCCGCCGCCCGCGCCGCCGCCCACTTCCCCGTCCCCCAGACCGCGCACGCCGCGACCGCCCTCTCCGGCCAGCGCGGCTACCTCGTCCAGGCCGTCGAGGAGTACCTCACCGACCACGGCATCGTCGACGAGAAGACCCTCGCCGGCGGCGGCTTCCGCATCACCACCACCCTGGAACCCGCCAAGCAGGAGGCCCTCGTCCAGGCCGTCGAGGACCGGGTCGTCTCCCGGCTCGACCCGGCGAACGCCCCCACCGACCGGTACGTACGGGTCGGGGCCGCGGCCGTCGACCCGGCGAACGGCAAGGTCCTCGCCATGTACGGCGGCGTCGACTACACCCAGCAGTACGTCAACAACGCCACCCGCCGCGACTACCAGGTCGGCTCCACCTTCAAGCCCTTCGTCTTCACGGCCGCCGTCCAGAACGGCGCCCAGACCCAGCAGGGCCTGCCCATCACCCCGTACACCGTGTACGACGGCACCAACCGGCGCCCGGTGGAAGGGTGGGGCGGCAGCCCGTACGACCCCGCCAACGAGGACGACGCGAGCTACGGCGAGATCTCCGTCGGCGCCGCCACCGACCTGTCCGTGAACGCCGTGTACGCCCAGATGGCCGTCGACGTCGGCCCCGCCCACGTACGGCGCACCGCGATCGCCCTCGGCGTCCCCGGCGCCACCCCCGACCTCACCGCCTCCCCCTCCATCGCCCTCGGCGCCGCCACCGCCAGCGTCCTCGACATGGCCTCGGCGTACGCGACGCTCGCCGCGCACGGCCGGAACGGCACGTACTCGCTCGTCGAGGAGATCAGCCGGAACGGCCGGCAGGTGGAACTGCTCCCGGCCACCGCCCGCCGGCAGGCCGTGAGCCGCGAGGCCGCCGACACGACGACGTCGATCCTGAAGAGCGTCGTCGAGGCGGGCACCGGCACGGCCGCGCAGGCCGCCGGACGCCCCGCCGCCGGCAAGACGGGCACGGCGGAGGACGACAAGGCCGCCTGGTTCGCCGGCTACACCCCGGAACTCGCGACGGTCGTCGCGCTGATGGGCCAGGACCCCGAATCGGGATCGCAGGAATCCCTCTACGGCGCCCTCGGGCAGCCGCGCATCAACGGAGGCGGGGTGCCGGCCGAGATCTGGGGCCTGTTCACCCGGGAGGCACTGGCCGGGACACCGGCGCGGGACTTCGAGCTCCGGCTGATGCCGGGGGCCGAGGCACCGCCGGCGACGGCGGCACCGGCGGTGCCGGACGCGTCGTCCGAACCGGAGGGGACGGACGGGACGGGCGGGACGGGCGGGACGGGCGGGATGGAGGACTGGTACGAGACGGGGGAGGCCGGACCGGGCGCGGCGCCGCGCGGCAACGGACCCGGGCACGGGCCTGGTCCTGGACACGGACCCGGACCTGGACACGGACCTGCGCCCGGCCCCGGACCCGTTCCCGGCACTACACCCGGCCCCGTCCCAGCACCCGGCCAAGGCCCCGGCGTCGTGCGGGCCAGGGGTCAGTGACCGCTCGTCGCCTTGAGCCCCACCACGGCGACCAGCAGCAGACAGACGAAGAAGATACGGGCGGCGGTCGCCGGCTCACCGAGCACCACCATGCCGAGCACCGCCGCACCGGCCGCGCCGATGCCGACCCACACGCCGTAGGCCGTACCGATCGGCAGCGTCTTGGCCGCCTGCGACAGCAGCAGCATCGAGGCGACGATCCCGGCACCGGTGAACACGCTCGGCCAGAGCCGCGTGAAGCCCTCGGTGTACTTCATGCCGATGGACCAGCCGACCTCGAGAAGACCGGCGACGATCAGAAGAACCCAGGCCATGACGAGCACACCTCCGCGAGACGGAACTACAGGGGTGCGTCGTCTTGTCGTGAACCCGGTACGGCGCGTCTCGTCGGGGTGTCTCCAGGCTAGCAAAGAACGAGCAAAGGCCCCGGTGACTCCGGTCACCAGGGCCTCAGGACGTCCCGCCCTACAGGTACAGCCCGGTGGAGTCCGAGGTGCCCTGGAACCGGTCCGCGGCCACCGCGTGCAGGTCGCGCTCCCGCATCAGCACGTACGCGACACCCCGCACCTCGACCTCGGCACGGTCCTCGGGGTCGTACAGCACCCGGTCGCCGATCTCGACGGTACGGACGTTCTGGCCGACCGCGACCACCTCGGCCCAGGCGAGGCGGCGGCCCACGGCGGCCGTCGCGGGGATCAGGATGCCGCCGCCGGAGCGCCGCTCCCCCTCCGGGGAGTCGGTACGGACCAGGACCCGGTCGTGAAGCATCCGGATGGGCAGCTTGTCGTGCGTGTTCTCGCTCACGGAGTGAACCTACCTGCCAGGGAGGGCCGCAGAGCGATCACGCCTTGTTCCGCCGGGAGGAGGTGACGATCAGCCCGACGACGGCGAGCGCCACGACCGCCGCCGGGACGACGCGCTCCAGACGGGGGGCGCCGTCCTCGTGGGTGAAGCGGGCCTTCACGTCCGAGAAGACCCGGTTGACGGCGACGAAGGCGCGCCCGGCCGTCTGGTCGACCGTCGAGGCGACCTTGGCCTTGGCGTCCCCGATGATCGTCTTCGGATGCATCCGAATGCCGATCTCGTCGAGAGTGACGGCGAGCTGCTCGCGCCGGCGGACGATGTCCGCCTCGATCTGCGCAGGGGTCCTGGCCTCCGACACCGCGCTGCCTCCGTAGTCGTAATCGGTCGTTGACTGCCAGTCTGTCAGCTCCGCCGCGATCAGGTCGCCCCAGACCCCCATGAGACCCCATTAGGCTCTGAAATGCGTACGCGAACATTCCGAGGAGAGCCAGCCATGAGCGAGCGACTGCAGCCCGGCGACACCGCCCCCGCCTTCACCCTTCCCGACGCGGACGGCAACGAGGTCTCCCTCGCGGACCACAAGGGCCGCAAGGTCATCGTCTACTTCTACCCGGCGGCGCTGACCCCCGGCTGCACGAAGCAGGCGTGCGACTTCACGGACAACCTGGACGTCCTCGCGGAGGCGGGCTACGACGTCATCGGCGTGTCCCCCGACAAGCCGGAGAAGCTGGCGAAGTTCCGCGAGAAGGAGCACCTGAGGGTCACGCTGGTCGGCGACCCGTCGAAGGAGACCCTGGAGGCGTACGGCGCCTTCGGCGAGAAGAAGCTGTACGGCAAGGTGGTGACGGGCGTGATCCGCTCGACGGTGGTGGTCGACGAGCAGGGCAAGGTGGAACACGCCTTCTACAACGTCAAGGCCACCGGCCACGTCGCCAAGATCATGCGGGACCTCGCCGTCGAGGGCTGAGACCCGCGGCCGGCGTGACGGACGTCCCTTTCCCGGGCCGATCCCGTTTGTGATCGGCATGACCGTACAGAAGGTCCTCTGGAGTTCACCCCTTCAGAGAGGACGTACGGTCATGCCGGCCACAGACCACGGCCCCGCCGCCGACCCCGAGGCCCTGAGACGCCATCCGCGCCTGTTCAGGGCCGTCACCCGGCGCCGGCGGCCCAGGCTGCGGCGGACCGACATCACGGTCACCGGCGAGACGTCGGTCAGGCGGGCGGTGCGGGCGGCCTCCCTGGGCAATGCCATGGAGTGGTTCGACTTCGGCATCTACGCCTACCTCGCCGTCACCCTCGGCCATGTCTTCTTCCCGTCGGGCAACGACACGGTCCAGCTGCTCTCGTCGTTCGCGACCTTCGCCGTCGCCTTCCTGGTCCGCCCCCTCGGCGGCATGGTGTTCGGCCCGATGGGTGACCGGCTGGGCCGCAAGAAGGTCCTCGCGCTGACCATGATCCTGATGGCCGCCGGCACCTTCGCGATCGGCCTGATCCCCTCGTACTCCTCGATCGGGTTCTGGGCGCCGGTGCTCCTCGTGTTCTTCCGGATGCTCCAGGGGTTCTCGACCGGCGGCGAGTACGGCGGTGCCTCGACGTTCATCGCCGAGTACGCGCCCGACCGGCGCCGCGGCTACTTCGGGAGCTTCCTGGAGTTCGGCACCCTGGCGGGCTACGTCGCCGCGGCGGGCCTCGTCACGGCGCTCACCGCGTGGCTCGGCCCCGGCACGATGGAGGCCTGGGGCTGGCGCGTGCCGTTCCTGGTGGCGGGCCCCCTGGGTCTGATCGGCCTCCACCTGCGGCTCCGGCTCGACGAGACGCCCGCCTTCCAGAAGCTGGAGAGCGAGTCGGCGGCCCCGGCGGCGGCCCCGGCGGAGACCTCGGCCAAGGGCGACCTGGCGAAGATCTTCCGGCAGCAGTGGCCCGCGCTGATCCTGTGCGTGGCGCTGGTCGGCGCGTACAACATCGCCGACTACATGCTGCTGTCCTACATGCCGACGTACCTCTCCGACGAGCTCGGCTACGGCGAGACCCACGGCCTGCTGATCCTGCTGCTCGTGATGGTCGCGCTCATGCTGGTCGTCTCCCGGGTCGGCCGGCTCAGCGACCGCGTCGGCCGCAAGCCCGTCCTGATGGCCGGCATGCTCGGCTTCCTCCTCCTCTCCCTGCCCGCGTTCCTCCTGATAGGCCGGGGCGGCGTGCCGGCGATCACCGCGGGCATGATGATGCTCGGCCTCTCGCTGGTCTGCCTGCTCGGCACCATGTCGGCGGCCCTCCCGGCGCTGTTCCCGACCGAGGTCCGGTACGGCTCCCTGGCCGTGGGCTACAACCTGTCCGCGTCCCTGTTCGGCGGGACGACCCCGCTCGTCATCACGGCCCTGATCGGCGCGACCGGCAGCAGCCTGATGCCGGCGTACTACGCGATGGGCGCGGCGCTCGTCGGCGTGATCGCGGTGGCCTGCATGAAGGAGACGGCCCGCCGCCCCCTGGACGGCTCGCCCCCGTCGGTGGCCACCCCGGAGGAGGCGACGGAACTGGTCCTGGCCCAGACACCGGAACCGAGGTTCTGACGGCAGGTCGGCGTACCCGAGCCGACCGGCGCGAGAATCTCCGGCCGCCGTGTCCCGACTGTCATGCCGTCACCCGTACCTGACGCCTCGGCGGCTCCCGCTACGATGGCAGGCAGTTGGGCGGCGGTGGTGCAATGGTTGACACAGCAGACTTAGGATCTGTGGCCCTTGATCGGGCTTGAGGGTTCGAATCCCTTCCGCCGCACCAGAAACGGCCTGCGTATCGAAGGATCGATGCGCAGGCCGTTCGCATGCGGTCGTCAGCCCAGCAGCTCCCGCACCACCGGCACCAGTGCCCTGAACGCCTTGCCCCTGTGGCTGATCGCGTTCTTCTCCGACGGGGTCAGTTCCGCGCACGTCACCTCCCGGTCCTTCGGCTGGAGGATCGGGTCGTAGCCGAAGCCGTTCGTGCCTGCCGGGGTGTGGCGGAGGATGCCTTCCATGCGGCCTTCGACCACGCGCTCCGTGCCGTCCGGGAGGGCGAGCGCCGCCGCGCAGGCGAAGTGGGCCGCGCGGTGCTCGTCCGCGATGTCCGACAGCTGGGCCAGCAGGAGGTTCAGGTTCGCGCGGTCGTCGCCGTGCGTGCCGGCCCAGCGGGCGGAGAAGATGCCGGGGGCGCCGTTCAGGACGTCGACGCAGAGGCCCGAGTCGTCGGCGACGGCCGGGAGGCCGGTGGCCTGCGCCAGGGCGTGGGCCTTCAGGAGGGCGTTCTCGGCGAAGGTGACTCCCGTTTCCTTGACGTCGGGCACGTCGGGGTACGCGTCCGCGCCGACGAGTTCGAGGTCGAGGCCCGCGTCGGCGAGAATCGCGTGGAGTTCGGTGATCTTGCCCGCGTTGCGGGTGGCGAGGATCAGGCGCTGTCGGGTCATGCCAGGGATTATCCCGGGGTGCAGACCTTGGCCACTTCGCCGGCCGCGTCCGTGATCGGCGTGATGTCCGGGGTGGTGTCGCCGTTCTTGACCGCCGTGCGGACGGAGTCCACGCCCTTCGTCAGGTCGTCGACGGCCTTCGAGAGGTCCGCGTTGTCCGTCGTGTCCTTGAGGTTGCCGAGTTCGGTGGAGATCTGGTCCAGGGACTCCTCGATCTGCGTCACGTCGTTGGAGGCGTTCGAGACGGCCTGCTGGAGGTTCTGCACGGACGTGGCTATCGCGTCTGCGGTCTTGACGCAGTCCATGGCGGTGTCGAGGGCTCCACAGCCGCTCAGGACGGTGGTGAGCGCGGCGGCCGTGGCCACGGCGAGTGCGAGACGGCGCTTCAAGGCGGGTCCTCCCCCAGATACGTACATGACATGCGGACGGGCGGGCGCACGGATCGTATCCGGGTGCCCGCCCGTCAGGACGCGGGGTGGGGTCAGAGGGTTCCTTCGAGCGCCTTGCGCTGGATCTCGGCCAGTTCGGCGCAGCCGCCGGAGGCGAGGTCGAGGAGGGCGTTGAGCTCCTTGCGGTCGAAGGGCTCGGCCTCGGCGGTGCCCTGGACCTCGACGAAGCGGCCGTCGCCGGTGCAGACGACGTTCATGTCGGTGTCGGCGCGGACGTCCTCCTCGTAGCAGAGGTCGAGGAGGGGGATGCCGTCGACGATGCCGACGGAGACGGCGGCGACGGTGCCGGTGAGCGGCTTGCGGCCGGCCTTCACCAGCTTCTTGCCCTGGGCCCAGGTGATCGCGTCGGCGAGTGCGACGTAGGCGCCGGTGATGGCGGCGGTGCGGGTCCCGCCGTCGGCCTGGAGGACGTCGCAGTCGAGGACGACGGTGTTCTCGCCGAGGGCCTTGTAGTCGATGACGGCGCGCAGGGAGCGGCCGATGAGGCGGGAGATCTCGTGGGTGCGGCCGCCGATCTTGCCGCGGACGGATTCGCGGTCGCCGCGGGTGTTGGTGGCGCGGGGGAGCATGGAGTACTCACCCGTGACCCAGCCCTCGCCGCTGCCCTTGCGCCAGCGCGGGACGCCTTCGGTGACGGAGGCGGTGCAGAAGACCTTGGTGTCGCCGAAGGAGATGAGGACGGAGCCCTCGGCGTGCTTGCTCCAGCCGCGTTCGATGGTGACGGGGCGGAGCTGTTCGGGGGTACGGCCGTCGATGCGAGACATGGGACGAGCCTAGCCGGACATGGCGGAGGGCCTGTTCCCCGTGGGGAGGAGCCTGGCCGGATATGACGGAGGGCCCGTTCCCCTGCCGGAACGGGCCCTTGTCGATGGGAGCCGGTGGCTCACATCATGTCTTCGATCTCCGCGGCGATCGGGTCGGCGTCGGTGCCGATGACGACCTGGATGGCGGTGCCCATCTTGACGACGCCGTGGGCGCCGGCGGCCTTCAGGGCTGCTTCGTCGACCTTGCCGGCGTCGATGACCTCGGTGCGCAGGCGGGTGATGCAGCCTTCGACCTCTTCGATGTTGTCGATGCCGCCGAGGCCGGCGACGATCTTCTCAGCCTTGCTGGCCATGTGTTTCTCCCTGTCCGTTCTGCGCACCGACGGTCCGCTTTGTCACGGTAACCCACGGTTGGCTCAACTTCGCGAGCGAGTGCAGCCGCTCTGCCGAATGATGACGATCACCGGCGGCCTGCCCTCAGCGGGCTCCCGGAGCCTATCGCAACTGGTCTACACCAGTGTGCAACGAGATGCGGACCCGGGATGTTCCGGGCAGGGAGGACGCCGATGAGTACGGACAGCGCCGCGGCCGCACCGAAACCGAAGAAGTCGTTGTCCTGGGGCGGGTTCTTCCAGGGCCTCCAGAAGATGGGCCGCAGCCTCCAGCTCCCCATCGCCGTCCTTCCGGCCGCGGGCATCATCAACCGGCTCGGGCAGCCGGACGTCTTCGGCGCCGACGGTCTGGGCTGGGACAACGTCGCGAAGGTGATGGCGGGCGCGGGCGGCGCGCTGCTCGACGGAAACCTCGGCCTCCCCCTCCTCTTCTGCGTCGGCGTCGCCATCGGCATGGCGAAGAAGGCGGACGGCTCGACCGCGCTCGCCGCGGTGGTCGGCTTCCTCGTCTACTACAACGTGCTGCGGCAGTTCCCCAAGACCTGCCCGTCGGGCACGGTGGACATCAACGGCGGCTGCCTCGCGCCGGAGCAGGTCTTCAGCGGGTACACGTACCAGAACCCGGGTGTCTTCGGCGGCATCATCATCGGCCTGATGGCGGCCTGGTTCTGGCAGCGGTACCACCGGAAGCAGCTGGTCGACTGGCTGGGCTTCTTCAACGGCCGCCGGCTCGTGCCGATCATCATGACCTTCGTGGCGATCGCCTTCGCCTCGCTGTGCCTGTGGGTCTGGCCGCCGATCGGTGACGGTCTGGAGAACTTCAGCGACTGGCTGGTCGGGCTCGGCGCCTGGGGTTCGGGCATCTTCGGCGTCGCGAACCGCGCGCTGCTCGTCATCGGCCTGCACCAGTTCCTGAACGTGCCCATCTGGTTCCAGTTCGGCACGTTCACGAAGCCGGACGGCACGGTGGTCCACGGCGACATCCCGATGTTCCTCGCGGGCGACCCGAACGCCGGCCAGTTCACCACCGGCTTCTTCCCGATCATGATGTTCGCGCTGCCGGCGGCGGCACTCGCGATCGCCCACACCGCGAAGCCGCACCGGCGCAAGGCGGTCGGCGGCATGATGCTCTCGGTCGCCCTGACCTCGTTCGTCACCGGAATCACCGAGCCGATCGAGTACTCGTTCCTCTTCATCGCGCCGGTGCTGTACGCGATCCACGCCGTCCTGACCGGTGTCTCGATGGCGCTGACCTGGGCGCTCGGCGTGAAGGACGGCTTCAGCTTCTCGGCCGGTCTGATCGACTACGTGATCAACTGGAACCTCGCGACGAAACCGTGGCTGATCATCCCGATCGGTCTGGGGTTCGCGGTCGTCTACTACGCGATCTTCCGGTTCGCGATCACCAAGTTCAACCTTCCGACGCCCGGCCGCGAGCCGGACGAGATCGAGGAGGAGATCGAGCGCGACAACGTCAAGTAGCGCCTCGATCACCCGCCGATCACCCCGTCGACCCCCCGCGGATCACCCGTCGATCCCCCGTGGCCCAACCCGTCGAAGCCTGACCGTTTCGAGGCTTTCGACCCCCTCGTAAGGCTCACCGAAGGCCCCCGGACCTGACCGTCCGGGGGCCTTATGTCGTGCATTTCCAGCTATGGCTGAGCGCACAGAATTCGCAGGTTCCTTATCTAAGTCTCACGTGCTACAACTGGTCTACACCACTCATTGGTGTAGACCACGCGGTCCAGACCACCGCGTTCCACGAGACGTCGCCTCCCCCCGTGTTCACTGTCCCTGGCGGCGCCTTGCCTTACTGGAGGAAGTTGATGAGTACGGCCACCGCCCAGGCCGCCGCTCCCGCGAAGAAGCGCGGATCCGGCCTGTTCCAGGGCCTGCAGAAGGTCGGTCGCAGCCTGCAGCTGCCGATCGCCGTTCTGCCGGCCGCGGGTATCTTGCTCCGTCTCGGCCAGCCTGACGTCTTCGGTGCGGACGGTCTCGGCTGGGACAAGGTCGCCTCCGTGTTCGCCACGGCCGGCGACGCGGTCTTCGCCAACATGCCGCTGCTGTTCTGCGTCGGCATCGCGATCGGCTTCGCGAAGAAGGCGGACGGCTCGACCGCGCTCGCCGCGCTGGTCGGCTTCCTGGTCTACAAGAACGTGCTGACGGCGTTCCCGACCTCCGAGGCCGTCATCAACACGACCGCGAACAAGGGTGTCGACGTCGCCGCGACGTACAACGACCCCAAGGTGTTCGGCGGCATCATCATGGGCCTGCTCGGCGCCGTCGTCTGGCAGCGGTTCCACCGCACCAAGCTGGTCGACTGGCTCGGCTTCTTCAACGGCCGCCGGCTCGTCCCGATCCTCATGGCCTTCGTCGGCACCGTGATGGGTGTCCTCTTCGGTCTCCTCTGGGAGCCCATCGGTGGCGTGATCACCGACTTCGGCAACTGGATGACCGGCCTCGGTGCCCTCGGTTCGGGCATCTTCGGCGCCATCAACCGCGGCCTCCTCCCCGTCGGCATGCACCAGTTCGTCAACACCGTCGCCTGGCAGGAGATCGGCAGCTTCACCGACTCCACCGGCGCCGTCTGGCACGGCGACCTGCCGCGCTTCTTCCACGGCGACCCGTCCGCCGGTCAGTTCATGTCGGGCTTCTTCCCGATCATGATGTTCGCGCTCCCGGCCGTCGCCCTGGCGATCACCCACACCGCCCGCCCCGAGCGCCGCAAGGTCGTCGGCGGCATGATGTTCTCGCTCGCCCTGACCTCGTTCGTCACGGGCATCACCGAGCCCATCGAGTTCGCGTTCATGTTCCTGGCGCCCCTGCTGTACGTGATCCACGCGGTGCTCACCGCCGCCTCGATGGTCATCACCTCGGCCCTCGGCGTGCACCACGGCTTCACCTTCTCCGCCGGTGCCCTGGACTACTTCCTGAACTGGACGTACGCCTCCAAGCCCTGGCTGATCATCCCGATCGGTCTCGTCTTCGCGGCGGTCTACTACGTGGTCTTCCGCTTCGCGATCACCAAGTTCAACATCATGACCCCGGGCCGCGAGCCCGAGGAGGAGATCGAGGACCTCACCAAGGCGTGAGCCTCGCCCGTACGGCGGAAGGGCCCCGGAACCTCATGGTTCCGGGGCCCTTCCCCGTTCTCCGTACCCGACCTCAGATCTCGTAGACCGCGCCCGGCCGCGCCAGCTCCGACGGCCCCGCGTACACCTCGCGCGCGTCCCGCAGGTTCCGCTCGCCGTCCGTCCACGGCGGGATGTGGGTGAGGACGAGGCGCCCCACGCCCGCCCGGGTCGCCTGCGCGCCGGCCTCCCGGCCGTTGAGGTGGAGGTCCGGGACGTCCTCCTTGCCGTGGGTGAAGGAGGCCTCGCAGAGGAAGAGGTCGGTGCCCGCGGCGAGGTCGTTCAGCGCGTCGCAGACCCCGGTGTCCCCGGAGTACGTCAGCGAACGGCCGCCGTGCTCGACCCGGATGCCGAAGGCCTCGACCGGATGGCACACCTTCTCCGTACGGACGGAGAACGGGCCGATCTCGAAGGTGCCCGACGTCAGCGTGCGGAAGTCGAAGACCTCGCTCATCGAGGAGGGCGAGGGCGTGTCGGCGTACGCCGTGGTCAGCCGCTGCTCGGCGCCCTCCGGCGCGTAGACCGGGATCGCGTCGCAGCGCCCGCCCTCGTGCCGGTAGTAGCGGGCGACGAAGTACCCGCACATGTCGATGCAGTGGTCCGCGTGCAGATGGCTGAGGAAGATCGCGTCGAGGTCGTACAGACCGATGTGACGCTGCAGCTCGCCCAGGGCGCCGTTGCCCATGTCGAGGAGCAGCCGGAAGCCGTCGGCCTCGACGAGGTAGCTCGAACAGGCCGAGTCCGCGGACGGGAACGACCCCGAGCAGCCGACGACGGTGAGCTTCATGGAGCGTGAACCTCCGTGGACGGGTGCGGAAAACGCGCTGAGGGAGGGGAGGCTGTGCGGTCTGTCGAGCGTAAGGCGCACCCGGGCCCGCCGCTCCTTCGTGGTGGCCCGTTGTGGGCGAACTCACGGGCTCTGTCACCGGTTCGGATGGATGGCGGGGCGCGGCGGCGGGGTGGGACGCGCACCGGTACCTTCTTGAGGTATGGACACGTCGTGGTGGCCCGCGCTGGTCGCGGTCGTGGTGATCGCGCTGGTGGTGGCGCTCGCCGACGGGAGGAAGCGGTCGGCTCGGCGACCTTCGGGCCGGACGCGGCCGCCCGCGCGGCCCACGAGGCCGGGGCGTGCGCCCGCGGGGCCGGGGAAGGCACCCGCGCGACCGGGGCGTGCTCCGAGGGCGGCCGAGATCTGGTGGGCGGACGTGCCCTTCGAGGACGGGCCCGGGTCGAAGGACCGGCCCTGTCTGGTGCTTCTCGTACGGGGGGACAGCGCGCTCGTCGCCAAGATCACCAGCAAGTACCACGACGAGCGGCCGGGGGTGATCGCGCTGCCGCCGGGTTCGGTGGGGGACGCGCAGGGGCGGTCGAGCTTCCTGGAGACGGACGAGCTGCGGGAGGTGCCGGTGTCGGACTTCCGCCGGAGAGTGGGAGAGGCGGACCCGGTCGTCTGGGACCAGGTCCGCCACCTCGCGCGTTAGCGGTGCGGGGCCGGTGGGTGCGGGCGGCGGAAGGCCGGCCCTACGCCCAGAGCTGGCCCTGGACCGCCGCGATCGCTTCCTCCGTCGTCTTGGCCGTGTAGAGGCCGGTCGAGAGGTACTTCCAGCCGCCGTCGGCGACGACGAAGGCGATGTCGGCGGATTCGCCCGCCTTGACCGCCTTGTTGCCGACGCCGATGGCCGCGTGCAGGGCGGCGCCGGTGGAGACGCCCGCGAAGATGCCCTCCTGCTGGAGGAGTTCGCGGGTGCGGGTGACCGCGTCGGCGGAGCCGACCGAGAAGCGGGTGGTGAGGACGGAGGCGTCGTACAGCTCGGGGACGAAGCCCTCGTCGAGGTTGCGCAGGCCGTAGACGAGGTCGTCGTAGCGCGGCTCGGCGGCGACGATCTTGACGTCGGGCTTGTGCTCGCGCAGGTAGCGGCCGACGCCCATCAGGGTGCCGGTGGTGCCGAGGCCGGCGACGAAGTGGGTGATGGAGGGGAGGTCGGCGAGGATCTCCGGGCCGGTGGTGGCGTAGTGCGCGCCGGCGTTGTCGGGGTTGCCGTACTGGTAGAGCATCACCCAGGAGGGGTTCTCCGCGGAGAGTTCCTTGGCGACGCGTACGGCCGTGTTGGAGCCGCCCGCCGCGGGGGACGAGATGATCTCGGCGCCCCACATGGCGAGCAGCTGGCGGCGCTCTTCGCTGGTGTTCTCGGGCATGACGCAGACGATGCGGTAGCCCTTGAGCTTGGCGGCCATGGCCAGCGAGATGCCGGTGTTGCCGCTGGTCGGCTCCAGGATGGTGCAGCCGGGGGTGAGGCGGCCGTCCTTCTCCGCCTGCTCGATCATGTGGAGCGCGGGGCGGTCCTTGACCGAGCCGGTGGGGTTGCGGTCCTCCAGCTTCGCCCAGATGCGGACGTCGTCCGAGGGCGAGAGCCGGGGGAGGCGGACCAGCGGCGTGTTGCCGACCGCGGCCAGCGAGGAGTCGTAACGCATGTGGATCAGACCATGCCGCCGGCGACGGCCGGCAGGATCGTGACGTTGTCGCCGTCGGTGAGCTTGGTGTCGATGCCGTCCAGGAAGCGGACGTCCTCGTCGTTGAGGTAGACGTTGACGAAGCGGCGGAGCTTGCCGCCGTCGACGATGCGGGCCTCGATCCCGGGGTGGCGCGTCTCCAGGTCGGTGAGGAGCGCGGCGAGGGTCTCACCGCTGCCGTGGACGGCCTTCTCGCCGTCGGTGTAGGTGCGGAGGATGGTCGGGATGCGGACCTCGATGGCCATGGCGTGGGCTCCTGTCGGAAGTGGCGTGTTGGGCGCGCTTCTGTGGCCCCGCGCGGAGGGGGTCGTACGGTGAGGGCGCTCGGCCGGTCGCTCAGAGCGCAGCGCGTGAGGTACAGATCGCGCTGGCGAGGCGGCACAGGTCGACGTGCAGGCGTGCCACGAGCAGGGTGGTGCTCGGAGTCTCTTCGCTCACGTCGTGGGAAACCATGAGCTCATCGTATCGATTCCCGGTCCGGGTTTCGGAATGTGATCTCACATGGTGGATGATTTCTGACCGCCTGCCGGAACGGGCTGGAAGAGGACGGTGGGGCTCCCCGTCCTGGGATGCGGGATGACCTCGGCGTCCACCCCGTAGACCGTCTCCAGGAGCGCGGGCGTGAGGACCTCGGCCGGTGTGCCGCCGGTGACGAGCCGTCCGCGCTCCAGCACGTAGAGGCGGTCGCAGTACGCCCCCGCGAGGTTGAGGTCGTGGAGCGCGAGCAGGTTGGTGGTGCCCAGGGTGCGGACGAGGGCCAGGACGTCGAGCTGGTGCCGGATGTCGAGGTGGTTGGTCGGCTCGTCGAGGACGAGGAGGTCCGGATCCTGGACGAGGGCGCGGGCGACGAGGGCGCGCTGGCGTTCGCCTCCGGAGAGGGTGGGGTACGGGCGGTCGGCGAGGTCCGCGAGCCCGACGCGGGCGAGGGCGGCGGCCACGCGCGCGTCGTCGTCGCCGGTGTCGCCCTCCCAGAACCGTTTGTGCGGGGAGCGGCCGAGGGCGACGAGTTCGCGGACGGTGAGTTCGAACTCGGTGGCGCTGTCCTGGGGGACGGTGGCGACGCGGCGGGCACGGGCCTTGGGGCCGAGGGCGTGGAGGTCGTCGCCGTCGAGGGTGGCGTGGCCCGCGGTGGGCGTGAGGGTGCCGTAGACGCAGCGCAGGAGGGTGGTCTTGCCGCTGCCGTTGGGGCCGATGAGGCCGACGGTCTCGCCGGGGCGGACGGTGAGGTCGACGGAGCGGAGGCGTTCCCCGTACGAGAGTCCGCGCAGCCGGAGCTCGGTCACGGGGCTGTCCCTTCGGGGCGGCGGCGCATCAGCCAGAGGAAGAACGGACCGCCGGTGAGGGCGGTGAGGACGCCGACGGGGATGTCCTGGGGGGCGGCGACGGTGCGGGCGCCGAGGTCGGCGAGGACGAGGGCGAGGGCCCCGCCGAGCGCGGCGACCGGGAGGAGGCGGCGGTGCGGGGCGCCGACGGCGAGGCGGGCGGCGTGCGGGGCCATGAGGCCGACGAAGCCGACGGCTCCGCTCGCCGCGACCATGACGGCGGTGACGAGGGAGGCGAGGACGAAGACGCCGGCGCGGAAGCGGGCGGTGTCGAGGCCGAGGACGGTGGCGCCCTCCTCGCCGGTGAGGAGCAGGTCGAGGGGGCGGGCGAGGGCGAGGAGGACGCCGGTGCCGAGGACGAGGACGGCGGCGGGGAGGGCGAGGGTGTCCCAGCGGGCGCTGCCGAGGCCGCCGAGCGACCAGTACAGCGCCTCCTGGAACTGTTCGGGCCGTCCGGCGACGACGAGGAGCAGGGTGGCGAGGGCGGAGAGGATGTACGAGACGGCGACTCCGGCGAGGACGAGCCGGGCGCCGGTCATGGTCCCGCCGCGGCGCGCGAGCCCGTAGACGAGGACGAGGGCGAGGAGGGCGCCGGCGAAGGCGCCGGCGGGCAGGGCGACGGTGGTGGTCACCCCTCCCCCGATGCCGACGACCAGGACCAGGACGGCTCCGGCGGAGGCGCCGGAGGAGATCCCGAGGAGGAAGGGGTCGGCGAGCCGGTTGCGCACGAGGGCCTGGAGGACGGCGCCGACGACGGCGAGCCCGGCGCCGACGACCAGGCCGAGGAGGACCCGGGGCAGCCGTACGTCGAGCACGATCGTCCGGTACGGCGAGGGGCCGGCCCGCCCGGTCAGCGCGTCGAGCACCTGGCCGGGCGGGATGCGGACGGAGCCGAGGGCGAGGGCGGCGAGGCAGGCGGCGGCGAGGGCGGCGAGCAGCCCGGTGACGACGAGGGCGTGGCGGACGGGGCGCGCCGGGGTCCGGACACCGTCCGCCCCGGACGGGGTCCGGGGCGGACGGACGGTGGTGGTCATCGGGCGGCGGGGTGGAGCTGGGCGGCGAGCTTGTCGACGGCGGCGGGGACGCGGACGCCGAGGACGGTGTCGGAGAGGGGGAGGACGGCGAAGCGGCGGTTCCTGACGGCGGGGACGTCCTTGAGGGCGGGGTCGTCGAGGAGCCGCTGCTTCTTCTGGGCGACGGTGGTGGTGCCGTAGTCGTAGATGACGATCACGTCGGGGCGGCGGTCGAGGACCTGTTCCCAGGTGGCGTCGCCGAAGGTCTTGTCGAGGTCGGCGAAGACGTTGCGGCCGCCGGCGCGGGTGATGAGCTCGTTGCCGATGCCCTTGCCGCCGGCGGTGAACGCGGTCTTGTCGCCGCTGTCGTAGACGAAGACGGAGACCGGGGTGACGCCCTTGAGGCGCTTCTCGGTGGCGGCGACGGTGGTCTTCGCGCCGCGGATCCAGGTCTCGGCGCGGTCGGGGACGCCGAAGGTGCGGCCGGTCTCGCGGACTTCGCGGTAGAGGTCGTCGAGGGAGGTCGAACCGGAGGGGCAGTACTCGGTGTTGAGGCGGGTGGCGATGCCGGAGCGCTTCAGGTCGTCCCGGCCGCGGCCGGCCTTCGCGTCGAAGGCGGAGGAGTAACCGCCGTACACGAAGTCGGGGTTCGCGGCGAGGAGGGCCTCCTTGGAGGGGTACTCCTTCGCGAGGACGGGGACGGTGTCGTAGGCCTTCTTGTACGCGGGGAGGATCGCGTCGTCGAGGTAGGCGGTGCCGACGAGCGACTTCTCCAGGCCGAGGGCGAGCATGACCTCGGTGACGTGCTGGTTCATGGTGACGGCGCGCCGCGGCGGGGCCTGGTAGGTCGTCGTCACACCGCAGTTGGCGACGGTGTACGGGAATCCCGGCGCGGGCTTCGCCTCCGGGGTCCGCGCCTCGGGTGCGGCGCAGCCGGCGAGCAGGGTGACGGCGACGGCGGGCAGCAGGGCGCGGCGGGGCCAGGTCATGACGGGGTGCCTCCTCCGGGGATTTCCACGTCCCCGATCGGTGGTGAGAGGCGGCAGGTCAGTTCCTGGCTTCCGCCCCGAGGGGGAGGCGGTCACAGTGGCGGGACCGTGCCGGATTCGCACCGGCTTCCTGGGTCCTGCCGCCCGTTGGTCCCGGCCAGTGTCTCACTCGGGCCAGGACGACTCGCGGATGGTGGTCACGAAGTCCCCGGGGACGAAGCCGGGCACGAAGTGGCGCAGGACGTCGGCCTTGACGTTGCCGAAGGTGGTGTCGGGCCGGGGGGCGATGCCCTCGGCGAAGGCGCCCAGGATCTGCCGCTTGAAGTCGGGTCGGGGGTGGGCGGCGACGATCGCGGCGCGGTCCTCGGGCGTGACGGCGGCGGGGTCGTCGTAGCCGATGCCCAGGACGTCGTACTCGACGCCGGCGGTGACGAGGGCGACCTCGGGTTCCATGAACGCGGGGATGCCGGGGGTCGTGTGGAGGGCGATCGCGGTCCAGACGCGGCGGACGGCGTCCTCGTCGGCGCCCTGGGCGCGGAGGAAGGCGGCGGCCTCCTCGGCGCCGTCGACCTCGAAGCGCCGGCCGCTGTTCCGGTGCTCCTCGCCGAGGCCGAGGTCGTGGAACATGGCGCCGACGTAGAGGAGTTCGGGATCGAAGGCGAGGCCCTGGGCGCGGCCCCGGAGGGCGCCGAAGAGGTAGACGCGACGGGAGTGGTGGTAGATCAGGTCGCCGACCGTGTCGCGGACGAGTGCGGTGGCGGCGGTGGCGAGCTTGCTGTCGGGGACGAGCGTCATCGGGTTCATGGGACAAGCCTCGCCGTCGGGGCGGGGCGCCCGCCATGTCCTCATGGACAGGTGTCCCACACAATCGGACACATGACGACGACGCACGAGGTGTGGGTGTTCGCCTTCGACGGGGTCCGGCTGCTGGACGTCTCGGCCCCGCTGGAGGTGTTCTCGACGGCCGGCTCCGGCTACCGGGTGCGGGTGTGCACGCCGCACGGGTGGGGGGTGCGGACCTCCTGCGGGCTCCGGATCGGCGCGGACCGCGCGGCCGGGGAGGTGGCGGTCGCGGACACGCTGATCGTCCCCGGGGCGGTGGACGTGGAGCGCTGCGTGACGGTCGCCCCGGAGGTGGCGGCGCTGGCGGCACGCGCGGGGCGGGTGGCGTCGGTGTGCACGGGGGCGTTCGCGCTGGCGGCGGCGGGGCTGCTCGCCGGGCGGCGTGCGGCGACCCACTGGGAGCACGCGGGGGAGCTGGCCCGCCGGTATCCGGCGGTCGAGGTGTGCCCGGACGCGATCCACGTGCGGGACGGGGAGGTGTGGTCCTCGGCGGGGGTGACGGCCGGGATCGACCTGTGTCTGGCGCTCGTCGAGGCGGACCGGGGTCCGGAGGCGGCGCGGGCGGTGGCGCGGGACCTGGTGGTGTTCCTCCAGCGGCCGGGCGGCCAGTCGCAGTTCTCGGCGGCCTCGCGGACTCCCCCGACGGGCCACCCGGTGGTGCGGCCGCTGCTGGACGCGGTGGCGGCCGACCCGGCGGCGGATCACAGCGCCGCCGCGCTCGCGCGGCGGGCGGGGATGAGCGCCCGGCATCTGGCGCGGCTGTTCCGGGAGCAGGTCGGGGCGACGCCGGCGGGGTACGTGGAGCGGGTGCGGGTGGAGGCGGCGCGGATGCTGCTGGAGGGCGGGGCGAGTGTGACGGGGGCGGCGGCGCGGAGCGGGCTCGGGAGCGACGAGAGCCTGCGGAGGGCGTTCGCCCGGCACTTCGGGGTGACGCCCTCCGCCTACCTGGCCAGGTTCCGGACGACGTCCTCCCCGGAGGCCGCGCCCGGCCCGCCGGCGACGTCCTACTCGTAGGCCTCCACGACCTTGACCTCTTCCTCCGTCACCACGCCCTCGACGATCGAGTAGGAGCGGAACTGGAAGGGGCCCGCGTCGTCGGTGTCGGCGGTGGAGACCAGGACGTAGTGGGCCTGGGGCTCGTTCGCGTACGTGATGTCCGTGCGCGACGGGTAGGCCTCGGTCGCGGTGTGCGAGTGGTAGACGATGACGGGCTCCTCGTCCCGGTCGTCCATCTCGCGGTAGAGCTTGAGCAGGTCCGCGGAGTCGAACTCGTAGAACGTGGGCGAGCGGGCGGCGTTCAGCATCGGGATGAACCGCTCGGGGCGCCCGCTGCCGACCGGTCCCGCGACCACGCCGCAGGCCTCGTCGGGGTGGTCCGCTCGGGAGTGCTCCACGATCTGGTCGTACAGGGCCCGGGTGATGGTCAGCATGCCGACAGGATAAGCAGACGGGCCGCTCCGTACCGATGAGTGGTACGGAACGGCCCGGATGCTGAGACGCGCCAGGTCAGGGCGTCAGGCGCGCTTCACGAAGGCCGCGCCCTGGGGGTTGCGGGCCTTGAGGACCAGGTACGAGACGGCGAGGATCAGGCCCCACACCGGCGCGCCGTACAGCGCGACCCGGTTGTCCTTGTCCATGCCCATGGTCACGATGACCATGCCGATGAAGGCGAGCGAGAAGATGCTGAACCAGATGCCGCCCGGCGCCTTGAAGGGGGACTGGGGCAGCTCGCCGCGGTCGGCCTTGAGGCGGTAGCGGATCTGGCAGATCAGGATGACGATCCAGGCCCACATGCCGGAGATGGTGGCGAAGGAGACGACGTAGTTGAACGCCTCGCCGGGCCACTGGTAGTTGATCCAGACGCCGACCATCATCAGCGCGGCCGAGACGGTGGTGCCGACCAGCGGGGTGCCGGACCTGGTCAGCTTGGTGAAGGCCTTCGGACCCTGGCCGTTGAGCGCGAGGTCGCGCAGCATGCGCCCGGTGGAGTACATGCCCGAGTTGCAGGAGGACAGCGCCGCCGTCAGGACGACGAAGTTGACGATCGCGGCGCCGACGCCGAGGCCCATCTTCTCGAAGGCCGCGACGAACGGGGAGACGCCCGGCTTGAACTCGGTCCACGGGACGACCGACAGGATCATGATCAGCGCGCCGACGTAGAAGACGGCGATGCGCCACGGCACGGTGTTGATGGCCTTCGGCAGGACCGTCTTCGGGTCCTTCGACTCGCCCGCGGTGACGCCGACCAGCTCGACGGCGAGGAACGCGAACATGACCATCTGGAGGGTCATCAGGGTGGAGAAGATGCCGTCCTTGCCGGCGAAGAAGCCGCCGTGGTCCCACAGGTGGGTGACGGAGGCGGTGTCGCCGGCGTCGGAGAAGCCGAGGGTGAGAATGCCGGCGCAGATCAGGATCATGCCGATGATGGCGGTGACCTTGACCATGGAGAACCAGAACTCCAGCTCACCGAAGAGCTTCACGGAGATCAGGTTGGCGCCGTAGAGGATCACGGTGAAGACGAGGGCGGACAGCCACTGCGGGATGTCCCACCAGTACGTCATGTAGGTCGCCGCGGCGGTGACCTCGGTGATGCCGGTGACGACCCAGAAGAGCCAGTACGTCCAGCCGGTCACGAAGCCCGCGAACGGCCCGATGAACTCACGGGCGTACTCCGAGAAGGAGCCCGACACCGGGCGGTACATGAGGAGCTCGCCGAGCGCCCGCATGATGAAGAAGATGACGAGGCCCGCGAGGGCGTACGCCAGGATCAGGCTGGGTCCCGCGATGGAGATGCCCTTGCCCGCTCCCAGGAAGAGCCCGGTGCCGATGGCACCGCCGATCGCGATCATCTGGATCTGACGGGCGCCGAGTGCCCGGTGGTAACCCTCGCCCGAGGCGGAGTCCGCGGCCTCATTGCCGTCGTGCTGCTTGTCGACCTGCACTGAGGTCATGGTGGTGCGCCTTTCTCCATGCTGATCCGCGCGACTGCGAGTGCGTCTGCTGCGGATCAGATCCTGATCCCCCCGGATGTGGATGGAGTGCTACCGGCGGTCAGCCGGTCCAAGCGCCCTCGGGAACAGGGGTGGCGTGCCCGAGTGGTCGTGAAGATTTATCACGGGGTGGGGGGTGATCGACGGAGTTGCGGGTGGCGCGCATCACAAAAAAATACGGACAAAGGGTGCGCAAGATGACCAGGCGGACGCTCTGATAACGCATTCGTTATCCGGATTTGAGCGTCCGCTGAGCGAACAGGCCTTCGGTCAGGCCATCAGGGTCGCGACGAGGGACTCCTGGAGCGCCCCCAGCCAGAGGTACGCCATCACCATCGGCTTGCGCGGATCGGAGTCCGGCAGCCGGTACAGCTGCTCGCTGTCCTCGTCGTCCGTGACCTCCAGGCGGGTCCCGATGGTCAGCCGGAGGTCGTTGAGCGCGCCGAGCCAGGCCCGGGACTCGTCCGGAGTGAGCTTCAGGACCGCACCGCCCTCCCCCGCCGCCTCGGCGGAGAGGGAGTCCAGGGCGCGCACGACCACGAGGGCGTCCTCGCGCTTGCGGGCCCGCAGGTCGTTCTCGGTGTAGCGGCGGAAGTCGGACGCGGCCGCCCGCAGCTCCTCGCTGTCGTCCCCGTACGCGTCGGGGAACAGGCGCCGCAGGGCCGGGTCGGACGGCGGTTCGCTCGGCCCCTCGGCGAAGAGCGCGGCCAGCGGGTCCGCGTCGGCCGCGGGCTCGTCGCCCGGGCCGATCAGCTCCATGAGCTGCACGGCGAGGGAGCGGAGGATGGAGATCTCGACGTCGTCCAGCGCGACGGCCGCGCCGCCGCCGGGGAGCGGCTCGAAGTGGCCGGCCATCAGAAGCGGTCCTGGGAGAGGGTCGCCCAGAGGCCGAAGCCGTGCATCGCCTGCACGTCCCGTTCCATCTCCTCGCGGGTGCCGCTGGAGACCACCGCGCGGCCCTTGTGGTGCACGTCGAGCATCAGTTTGTGCGCCTTGTCCTTGGAGTATCCGAAGTACGACTGGAAGACGTACTCGACATAGCTCATCAGGTTGACCGGATCGTTGTGCACGAGGGTCACCCAGGGCACGTCGGGTTCGACGACCGCGGAGACCTCCTCGGCCGATTCCGTACGTTCGATCTCAATAGGCGCGACGCTCACTCACACCATGTTGTCACCCCTGGGGGCCGGTCGCGCAAACGGGCACACCCCCCGGCCGCTTCCCGACACCCGTCGACCCACTATTCGTCACTCTGACGATTTCTGCGCTAGCATCGCTGACATGAACGCTGCGGACCTTGGGCTGCCGGTGGACGTGCCGTCGACCGCGCTCTTCACCGATCAGTACGAGCTGACCATGCTCCAGGCGGCCCTGCGGGCCGGCACCGCCGACCGGCGCTCGGTCTTCGAGGTCTTCACCCGGCGGCTGCCCGAGGGGCGGCGCTACGGCGTCCTCGCGGGCGTCGGCCGGGTCCTCGACGCCGTCGAGAACTTCCGGTTCGACCCGGCCGTCCTGGGCTTCCTGCGGGAGCGGGCCATCGTCGACGAGCCGACCCTGGAGTGGCTGGCCCGCTACCGCTTCTCCGGAGACATCTGGGGCTACCCCGAGGGCGAGGTGTACTTCCCCGGCTCCCCCGTGCTGCGCGTCGAGGGCTCCTTCGCCGAGTGCGTGCTCCTGGAGACGGTGATCCTCTCCATCCTCAACCACGACTCGGCCATCGCGGCCGCCGCCTCCCGCATGTCGGCCGCGGCCGCCGGCCGGCGCCTCATCGAGATGGGCGCCCGCCGCACCCACGAGCTGGCGGCCGTCGCCGCCTCCCGCGCCGCGTACGTCGGCGGCTTCGACTCCACCTCGGACCTCGCGGCCGGCTTCCGCTACGGCATCCCGACCGTCGGAACCTCCGCCCACGCCTTCACCCTGCTCCACGACAGCGAGCGGGACGCCTTCCGGGCCCAGGTGGAGACCCTGGGGCGCGGCACGACCCTGCTCGTCGACACGTACGACGTGGCCGAGGCCGTCCGGACCGCCGTCGAGGTCGCAGGACCCGAGCTGGGGGCCGTACGGATCGACTCAGGCGACCTGCTGCTCGTCGCGCACCGGGTCCGGGCGCAGCTCGACGAGCTGGGCGCCCGGGACACGCGGATCGTGGTCACCTCCGACCTCGACGAGTACGCCATCGCCTCGCTCGCGGCGGCCCCGGTCGACGCGTACGGGGTGGGCACGCAGCTGGTCACCGGCAGCGGCCACCCGACCTGCTCGATGGTCTACAAGCTGGTCGCCCGGGCCGCCTCGGCCGATCCGAAGGCGCCCCTGGTGCCGGTGGCCAAGAAGTCGCTGGGCGGCAAGGCCTCCGTCGGCGGGCGCAAGTGGGCGGCCCGCAGGCCCGACGCGGACGGGGTCGCCGAGGCGGAGGTCGTGGGCACCGGCCCGGTCCCGCCGGAGCTCGCCGACCACCAGCTGCTCGTCGAGCTGGTCAAGAGCGGGGACGTGGTGGCCCGGGAGCCGCTGGAGGCCGCCAGGGCGCGGCACATCGCGGCCCGCGCGGGGCTGCCGATGTCGGCGATCCAGCTGTCGCGGGGCGAGCCCGTCCTGCCGACCGAGTACGTGTAGGAGTCCTCGGGGACGCCCCCTCCCGAACGGAGGGGGAAGTCTCTAGGCTCGATACCTCCCTCCCGACGCGCTAAGGACACCCGCCATGCACCGCGCATTGATCGTTGTGGACGTTCAGAACGACTTCTGCGAGGGCGGCAGCCTCGCGGTGTCCGGGGGCGCGGACGTCGCCGCCGCGATCACCGACCTGGTCGGCCAGACGGCGGGCACCTCCTACCGGCACGTCGTCGCCACCCGCGACCACCACGTCGACCCGGGCGGGCACTTCGCCCCGGCCGGCGAGGATCCGGACTACGTGTCCTCCTGGCCGGTGCACTGCGTGGCCGGCACGGAGGGCGTCGGCTTCCACCCGAACTTCGCGCCCGCCGTCGCCAGCGGGGCGATCGACGCCGTCTTCGACAAGGGCGCGTACTCCGCGGCGTACAGCGGCTTCGAGGGGTTCGACGAGAACGGGCGGACGCTCGCGGACTGGCTGCGCTCGCGGAGCGTCACCGAGGTCGACGTGGTCGGCATCGCCACCGACCACTGCGTCCGGGCCACGGCCCTGGACGCGGCCCGGGAGGGCTTCCGGACCCACGTCCTGCTCGACCTGACGGCCGGCGTGGCGAAGGAGACCACGGACCGGGCCCTGGAGGAGCTCCGGACGGCGGGCGTGCGGCTGACGGGCAAGCCGGTCGTGGCGTAGTCCGCCCACGGGCCAGCCGGTCGTGGCTTGTGCCCACGGGCCAGCCGGTCGTGGCGTAGTCCGCCCACGGGCAAGCCGGGCGTGGCCTGAGGGCCTCCAGGGCGGCCTACGCCGCCGGCTCCTTCGGGAGGGACCGTACGGGGTGCCAGAGCTCCTGGGCGGCGCCCGGCGTGGATCTCCAGAGCAGGCCCTCCGGGTGGTGCAGGACGGCCGTGATCTCGTCCGGGGTCGGCGGCTCGCTGTTGCCGCGGAGGTACACCGCGCGCAGCCCCAGGTTCCGCAGCCGGGTCAGGGCGCGGGCACGGTTGGCGGCGTGGACCAGGAAGCGGACGGTGGCGCCGTCCCGGGCCGGGCTGGGCAGCCCTATGGCGACGACCACGCTGCCTCCCGGCAGCTTGCAGAACCCTCCGTTGGGCATGCGGAACCACTCCCCCGTGGATCAGATGTCAATAAGACTGGCGTCAGACGCACCTAAACACGATCGGCCGCCGCCCGCTAGAGGGCGACGGCCGATCATGATCTGACCTGCGGTTTTACAAATTACTTGGTCGAGGGACCGACCTGAACCGTGATCGTCTGGCCATCCTTCGGCTCCTTGACGACCTGGATCTTGGTGTTGGTGTCAGTTACCTGGACACCGGCGCGCGGGTTCTCGGCGAACCAGTAGACGCCCTTGCGGTCGTCGAAGGTCGGGTTGCCGGCCTGCGACGGGACCCACGTGGCGACGTCCTTGTTGTGGAGCTGGAAGCCGTCCGTGCGGGCGATCGTGAAGGGCGAGTCGTACGCCTGGACGCGGTTGCGCATCAGGTCACCGTTGCCCCACTTCAGCGGGCTCGGGTGCGAGTCGATCGGGAGGACCAGACCGGCGCCCGGGTGCTGGGAGGTGTTGTTGTCCTTCTGGGACAGGTCCCACTTCCAGATGAGCAGACCGTTCTGGTACGCGTAGTGCTCGACCCAGCCGGCCTTGTCACCCGTGAACCCGAAGTTGTACGGGCCCGTCTTGAGCGTCGAGTCGTACGAGACGTACTGGCGGTTCTCCGCGATGTAGTACTGCTCGTACTCCTTCGTGAAGCCCTTGCCGACCCGCGAGAAGCCCTTGGCGACCCAGCCGTTGTCACCGTTCTCGGCGCCGTCCGTGAACACGGCGGCACCGTCGGCGGACAGCGTGATGGCGTCGGCCGTGAAGCCCTTGCCGCCCGCGCCGCCGTCCGTCTGGTAGCGGAAGCGGAGGTCGAACTTCTTGCCCGCGTAGGCGCCCAGGTTGTAGACGAGCTTCTTGCGGGTGTCGGAGACGCCGGTCAGACCCGGGGAGCCGGCGGCGTCGCGCGGGAGGGCCACGCCGTCGGCGGTGCCGTCCAGGGCCGTCCAGTTGGCGCCGCCGTCGGTCGACACCTCGGCGTAGAGGTAGTCGTACTCGGCCTCGATGTCGTACCAGCCCTGGAGCTCCAGGGAGGCGGACGTCTTGCCCGTGAGGTCGACGGAGCGGGTCAGGGTGTTCTTGAGGTCGTCACCCATGTTGCTCCACCACTGCGAAGCACCCTCGGCGGGGGCGACGATGTCGGTGGTGACCTGCTTCTTCGGCAGCTCGACGACGAGCGCCTGCGGGTTCTTGGTGTTGTACTCCGAGACGCCCAGCTTGTGGGTGGTCTTGGTGCCACGCTGCCAGTCGTTGACCTTGGCGTAGTTCAGCCAGCCGAGCTGGAGCTTGTCCCAGGCGCTCATGTCGCCGGGCAGGTCGCCGATGGCGTCCTTGCCCTGGCCCAGCCAGGAGCCGGAGGACATGAGGGTCCAGAACCCGGTGGAGTTCTCGCCGCCCGCGGTGTCGTAGTGGTCCGGCAGACCGAGGTCGTGACCGTACTCGTGCGCGAAGACGCCGAGGCCGCCGTTCTCCGGCTGCATCGTGTAGTCGCCGACCCAGATGCCGGTGTCGCCGATCGGGGTGCCGCCGGACTTGTTGTTCGACGGTCCGGTCTTGCCCGCGTCGGTCCCGTAGGCGTACCAGCGGTGGGCCCACAGGGCGTTCTTGCCCTCGGCGCCGCCGCCGGCCGACTCGTCCTCGCCCGCGTGCACGAGCTGGAAGTGGTCGATGTAGCCGTCGGGCTCGTTGAAGTTGCCGTCGCCGTCGAAGTCGTAACGGTCCCACTGGTCGTACGTGGCCAGCTGGGCCTTGATCTGGGCGTCGGTCTGGCCCTTGGCCTTCTGGTCGGCGACCCAGGCGTTGAGGCCGTCGCGGACCGTGTCCCAGACGTTGGAGCAGTTGGTCTGGCCGCAGTAGTTCGAGCCGTAACGGGCCTCGTTGTACGGGACCTTGACCCAGTCGGAGACCGTGCCGTCGACCGAGTAACGACCGGACGAGGTCCGCTCGTAGTAGGTCTTCAGGGACTGCTTCTGCTGCCCCTTCTTGTCCTTGCCGGTACCGAAGTACAGGTCCTGGAAGTGCTGCTGGTTGTAGTCCGCCTGCCAGGCCGTGGAGTTGTCGTTCTTACGGTCGGGCTGGGCGATGCGGTTGTGCAGCGGGCCGGGCGTGCCGCCGTACTTCGGCTTCAGCTCCGGCGTGTCGTCGTCCTTGCGGTCGACCAGGGTGGTGTTGTCCACCTGGTCGCCGAACTCGACGAGGATCGTGAAGATCTTGTCGGTCTTCTCGCGGCCGAGCTCGACGTACTTCTTGGCGCCGAGCTTGACGACCTGAGAACCGCCACGGTTCTCGACCTTGGCGTCGCCGTTCATGACCCGCTCGAGGGCAGCCTTGCGCTGCAGCTCCTGCTGGTCGCTGTACGGGCCCTCGAGGTCGTGGTCGACCGTCGTCTTGTCGACGGTCTGGATGCCTGCCGGCACACCCGGGCCCTTGTCCTCGGCCCAGGCGGTGGTGAACGTCGAAGCGGAAGCGGCGGTGGCCGCGAGCGCCACGACGACTGCGGACGCTATGGCCCGTCGTCTGTTGGTCACTTGATGTTGTCCTCCCCGGCGCCCGCGCTCTCGGACCGAAGGTGGGGTGTCCGTCCGGCGGGGTCGCGCGTCACAAGTGACGACATTCGACCGGAGTGTCGCAAGAAAAGACAGATCTTGACTTGCACGGGTCAACTGCACTATGCGGGAGACTGTTTCCGATAATCGAACACTCAGCGGGCGCATCGTGAAGGAAGATTGACGATTTCGTGACCCCGTGCGCCCCCCGTGCACCGGCGGCGTGGGTTAGGTCACGCTTACCTGTCGCACCGCCCGGGCATCCACCGTCGTAGAGTCGAACCGAAGTCTTGAGGGGCGGTACCCGTCATGCAGCGTCCGAACGCCGCACAGCTCACCTACGGTTCGGCCACCGTCGTCCTCGCGACCGTCGCCCTGCTGTTGCTCTCCGGTACGACGACGACCCTGGGCATCGCGGTGATCTGCGCCGCCGGCCTGCTGCTCGGCGCCCTCGTGGCGGTGACGATGCCGGTGCGCGAGCGGCCCGTCAATACCCCGGTGGACGAAGAGATCCGGGTACCGGCCGAGCGCGTGGGCGCTGGGGCCGATACCCGGATCGGTTCGTGACGCTTCGTCCGTATCACTGGGGGACGCTGACCACCACCGTCTTCGCCGCCTTGTCGTGCAGACCCTGCTTGTAGGGCTTGTCGACCAGGATCAGGATCAGGATGAGCAGCGGCCACAGGCAGGCGCAGCAGATGAGCGCCGGCAGCCAGAGCACGACGGCGCGCAGCAGCGACTGGCTCATCGGGGGCGTCGACCCGTCGTTGAGCATCGCGACCCGCAGCTTCATCAGCTTCTTGCCGATGGTCCGGCCGTTCTTGGCCGTCAGCACGGTGTCGTACCCGACGTACGCGACGATCGTGATGAGCTGGAAGACCAGCTGACTGCCGCCGTTGAGGCTGTTGACCGTGTCCCCGAAGTCGTTGCCGTCCCGGGTCGCCCGGGAGTAGATGTGGAACGGGATGCCGATGATCGCCAGCGGCACCGCGACGATCACCCAGTCGACGAGCCGCGCGAGGACCCGGCGCCCGGTCTCCGCGAGCGGCGGCATCCCGGTGAGCGGATCGGACCCGCCGTAACCGCCGCCGTAGCCACCGCCGTACGGGGGCGGGGGCGGGGGCGGGGGCATGTTGTCGTACGGGGATCCGTACGGGCTCCCCGGCGGGGGCCCACCGGGCGGCGGACCGCCCGGAGGGGGACCTCCAGGAGGGGGACCTCCAGGAGGGGGCGGGCCTCCCGGGGGCGGGCCCGACGGCGGCTGACCTCCCGGCGGCGGCTCCGGGGGCCTCTTGCTGAACGGGTCGTCCTCGGGCGGCTGGTCGGGGGGCGGCTGGTCGGTGCTCATGGGGGCAGTGCATCCCGGGCGGGACGGCCCCGCAAGGAATCACCGCCCGTTCGGGGGACGGCGCCCCCGGACCCGCCTCAGCGTGCCACGAAGGTGCCCGCCGCCTTGTCGTGCCAGCACTGGCGCCAGGGGCGGTCGAAGAGGCACCACAGGACGTTGAGGACACCGACGGCCAGGAGCCCCAGGACGCTGTAGACGAACCAGCGGCGGAGCGCCATCCCGAACGTCGGCGGCTGGTGCGACTCGATGCCCCGCACCTGGAGGCCGCACAGCTTCTTGCCGAGCGTACGGCCCCACTTGGCGGTGGGCAGCGCCTCGTACAGGACGCCGATGACGAACAGCGAGGCGAGCGCGATGCCGAACTGCACGGAGGTCGTCGAGTCGAGCAGCCAGACCTGGACGGTGGTGCCGGACTGCCGCGCCTCCTCGATCTTGCCCTCGATGTGGTCGACGGCGGCGGTCACGAAGGGCACGGAGGCCGCGCCGACCAGCGCGCCCAGGACGACGCCGTCGATCAGGCGGGCGACCAGGCGCCGGCCGAGTCCCGCGGGGCGGGCGGAGGCCTGCTCGCGGGCCGCCTGCTGGAAGACGTCCTCGACGGGCGGCTTCCACGGGACGACGGGCTGCTGCTGTTCCTGGGGGTGGGGCTGGGCCTGGGGCTGAACCTGCTGCTGGGCCCACGAGGGCGTGGACGGTGTCGGCTGCACGGGGGCGGGAGTCGGGGCGGGGGCAGGGACAGAGTTCTGGACGGGCGCGGGGGCAGGGACGGGGGCAGGGGCGGGCGCCGGGGCTGCTGCGACGGGGGCCGGTCGGGGCTGGGGTTGCGGCTGGGGCTGCGGCTGCGGCTGCGGCTGGGACCGGGGTGCCGGGGAGGGCGTCGGGATCGGGGTGACGGGCATGCCTCCGAGGCGCGCCGCTCCCCCGGTCGCCCGGGGATCGGCGACGGGCGCCGGGGCGGCGGCCCGCGGCTCGTCCGGCTCGCTGCCGCCCGCGACCGGCCACTCGGCCGGGGTGCGCGGATCGGGCGTACGCGGCGCACCCCAGGAGACCTTCTGGTCGCGGTCGCCGCCGAACCCGGTCTGGCGGGCGGAGTCCGCCTGCCAGGCCGAGGCGGGCTCCGGAGCGAGCGGCTCCTCGTCGAAGAAGACGGGCCCGGTCTCCTCCACCGTGGGTACGGGGGCGGGGGCGGGCGCCTGCGCCTGGACGGGCACGTGCGCGGCGGCCTGAACGGGCGTCCCGGCCTGCGCGGGTGCCGCGGACTGCACGGGCGCGGCGGACTGCGCGGGCGCGACGGCCTGCGGCGCGGGCTCGGCGAAGGAGGCGGGCTCCCCGAAGGACGCGGGCTCCACGGACTGCGCCGGTTCCGCGAAGGGCACGGGCTCGGCGAAGGACGCCGGCTCCGCGAACTGCGGCGCGGGCTCGGCCGTCCGTGCGGGTGCCGCCACCGGGGCCGGTGCCGGGCCGGAGGCCAGGATCGGGCCCGCCGGAATCGCCGCGGCGGGCGGACCGGGCGGAACCTCACCGTCCGCCGGGGCGGGCCGGCTCGTGCCGGGCACCCACGCGCCCCCGTTCCAGTACCGGATGTATCCGGGAATGGACGGGTCCGGGTAGTACCCCGCCTGCGGTACCTCTCCGCCGCCTCCAGGAGGAGTAGCCACTGCCCCGACTCCGTTCAGTCACAACGCCTTTGATCCGCACGGCAGCTCGCCGGGCGTGCCGCGCCCAAGGAGGACAGTAACGAAGAACGTCCCCGAGGGGACGAGGAGCCCGCGAGAAAGCCCGCCTTCGGGGGGACACGTACCGGAATCGATCACTCCCGGTGATGTTCGGGCCGACACATCCCGTCCGCCGGACCACCCTGAAGACCTCCCCGGAATCCCCGGGAGAAAACTTCCCGAAAAAAACTTCCCGAAGTCGCGTAATGAACCGCGTCCACCCCGCTCTCTCCAGGCGAAGGCCCGTCCGGGACCCGACCGCGAGAAGGAGCAGGACATGCAGAACACCGACAACACCACCGTCGAGCGCGAGCTGGAACTGAAGCTGGTGCTCTCCCCCGAGCGTTCCGTCCCCGTCCCCGCCCGGCTCGCCTACCGGACCGACGACCCGTACGCCGTCCACGTCACCTTCCACGTCGGCACCGACCACCCGGTCCACTGGACCTTCGCGCGCGAACTGCTCGTCGAGGGCGTCTTCCGGGCCTGCGGCCACGGGGACGTCCGGATCTGGCCCACGAAGGTCGACGGCCGGAACGTCATCCTGATGGCCCTCTCCTCTCCCGACGGCGACGCACTGCTCGAAGCACCCTCCGCGCAGGTGTCCGCCTGGCTGGAGCGGACCCTGCGCGCGGTGCCGCCGGGCACCGAGTCCGAGCGGCTCGGCATCGACGAAGGGCTCGCGGAGATCCTGGCGACCACCGTGGTCGCCGACGAGCTGTGGCTGCGCGACCCGTGGCCGTCGGACGAGTCCCAGGACGGCGAGCTGTGATCCCCGTACGACCGGGGACGGCGTCAGAAGAGCTTTCCGGGGTTGAGCAGCCCCAGCGGGTCGAAGGTGGCCTTGATGCCGCGCTGGAGCTCCAGACCGACCGGCCCCAGCTCCCGTGCCAGCCACTCCTTCTTGAGGACGCCCACGCCGTGCTCGCCGGTGATCGTGCCGCCCAGCGCGAGCCCGAGCGCCATGATCTCGTCGAAGGACTCCCGCGCGCGCCGCGACTCGTCCTCGTCGGTGTGGTCGAAGCAGACGACGGGATGGGTGTTGCCGTCGCCCGCGTGCGCGCAGACGCCGATGGTCAGGTGGTACTTCTCCGCGATCGCCGCCGTGCCGTCGAGCATCTCGGCGAGCCGCGTCCGCGGCACGCACACGTCGTCGATCATCGTCGCGGACTTGATCGTCTCCAGGGCCGTGAGGGCGAGCCGGCGCGCCTGGAGGAGGAGTTCGGACTCGGCGGCGTCCGCGGCCGGGACGACCTCGGTGGCACCCGCCGCCGTGCACAGCTCCGCGACGGCGGCCAGGTCGGCGACCGGGTCCGGGGTGTCGAAGGCGCACAGGAGCAGCGCCTCGGTGGTGTCGGGCAGACCCATGCGCGCCAGCTTGTTGACCGCCTGGACGGTGGTGCGGTCCATGAGTTCGAGCAGCGAGGGGGTGTGGCCGCGCTCCATGATCGCGCAGACGGCCTCGCAGGCGGCGGCCGCGGAGGGGAACTCGGCGGCGAGCGCGAGCTGCGCCGGCGGCTGCGGCCTGAGCGCGAGGACGGCTCCGACGACGATGCCGAGGCTGCCCTCGGAGCCGACGAAGAGCCGGGTCAGGTCGTATCCGGCGACGCCCTTCGCCGTGCGCCGGCCGGTGCGCAGGAGCCGGCCGTCGGCGAGGACGACGTCGAGGCCGAGGACGTATTCGGCGGTGACCCCGTACTTGACGCAGCACAGGCCGCCGGAGGCGGTGCCGATGTTCCCGCCGATCGTGCAGGTCTCCCAGCTGGACGGGTCCGGCGGGTAGTACAGACCGTGTGCGGCGACGGCACGGGACAGCACCGCGTTGACGACGCCCGGTTCGACGACGGCGATCCGGTCGACCGGGTTGATCTCCAGGATGCGGTCCATCTTCACGAGGGAGAGCACGATGCAGCCGTCGGAGGCGTTGGCGCCGCCTGACAGGCCCGTGCGGGCGCCCTGCGGGACCACGGGGACGCGGAGTTCGGTCGCCGTGCGCATGACGTGCCGGACCTGCTCGACCGTACGCGGGAGCACGACGGCCGCGGGGGTGCCGGCCGCGCAGAAACTCGCCATGTCACGCGCGTAGGAGACGGTCACGTCCGGGTCGGTGAGCAGCGCCTCGGCGGGGAGTCCGGCGAGCAGCGCGGAGTGCAGCCGCGCCCTGGGATCGTCCTGCTGAAGATCGTCCATGCGTCCAGCGTGGCACCCGGGGCCATCGGTGTGAACCCGCCGGAGCGAGCGCTTCGTGTGCTCTTCGTACAGCGGGGGGCGGGCGCACAGTGAGCGCCATGAAGACCGAGAACGTGTCGAGGACGGTCCTCGCCGCCGGGGTGGGCGCGGTGCTCGCGGCGACGGCGCTGGTGTACGTGCCCGAGTTCGTCGGCCAGGGCCCGCCGCCCCCGCCCGGGCCCGCGGAACGGGCGGTGATCGCGGCCCACGCGGGCGCGCAGGCCGCGCTCCCGGACCTGGCCGCGCTGATCGCCGACCGGGAGCGGTGGCTGCGGGCCCATCCGGACGACGAGGCGTCCTGGGCGGAGCTGGGCGCGGCGTACACGGAGCGGGGCAGCCGGCTCGGAGACGTACGGGACTATCCGCGGGCCGAGCGGGCGCTGCGCCGCTCGCTCGCCGAACGGCCCGCCGCGCGCGGGAACCCGGAGGCGGAGCTGGGGCTCGGGGCGCTCGCGGGGGCGCGGGGCGACTGGGCGGCGGCCCGGGAGTGGGGCGAGCGGGTACGGAAGGCGGATCCGCGCCGGTGGCCGGTGTACCCGGTCCTGATCGACGCGTACAACGGGCTCGGGCAGTACCAGGCCGCCCAGAAGGCGCTGGAGAGCCTGGAGAAGCTCCACGCGGGCGCGGTGGTACGGGCCAGGGCCGCGCAGGCCTACAGCGACCGGGGCTGGCGGGAGGACGCCGACGCGGCGGCCCAGGACGCGGCGGCGCTCGCGGAGACGGACCCGGAGAAGACGGCGGCCCTGGCACGGCTCGGGGACCTGGCGTGGGAGCGGGGCGAGCCGGCGGAGGCCCTCGGGCGGTACGCGGCGGCGCTGCGGCTCGTACCGGACCACGGGCCCTCGCTCGCGGGCCGGGCGCGGACGCTCGCGGCCCTCGGCCGCACGGAGGAGGCGGTGCGCGCCTGGCGGACGGCCCTGGCCCGGCTGCCGCTGCCGGAGTACCTCCTGGAGGCGGGCGAGCTGTACGAGTCGCTGGGCCGGGACGGGGACGCGCGGGCCCTGTACGACCGGCTGCGGACGGGCACCTGGACGGGGGCGGAGGTGTCGCTCGGGCTCCTCGACGCGGACCACGGCGACGCGGCCGCGGCGGCCGTCCGGATGCGGGCGGAGTGGGCGCGGGGCCACCACTCGGTGCGGGTGGCGGACGCGCTGGGGTGGGCGCTGCACCGCTCGGGCGCGTCGAAGGAGGCGCTGGCGTACGCGAAGAGGGCCACGGAGGAGGGCCTGCGGAGCGCGCTCTTCATGTACCACCGGGGCGAGATCGAACGGGCCCTGGAGCAGCAGGGGCCGGCCCGGCGCCACCTGGAGGAGGCGCTGCGGATCAACCCGGGGTTCTCCCCGCTGCACGCCCGGCGGGCGGAGGCATCGCTGGCGGCGCTGGGCGAGCTCCCGGACGAACTCCCGCCGGAACTCCGCCCGGAACAACCCCCGGGGACGACGTCTCCGCCCCCGAGCAGGCCCCCCGGCCGGACCCCCGCGTGAGCCGGGGGCGGGCGCTGCCCGCGTGTGCCGCGCGCGGCGGGCCGGCGCCCACCCCCGTGGGGCCCGCGCCCGCCCCGCGCGGTACCCGTCGCCCGCGCCCGTGTGGGCCCGCGCCGGGCGGGACGGGTGGGCACGGCCGAACGCCTGCCCACGACGGGGTGGGCGGCGGCGGCATGCGTGTGGGGGCCCGGGGCGCGGCCCCGGGCCCCCACAGTGCGGCTACTACAGGTTGCCGCGCTTCTCCTGCTCGCGCTCGATCGCCTCGAACAGCGCCTTGAAGTTGCCCTTCCCGAAGCCCATCGACCCGTGCCGCTCGATCATCTCGAAGAAGACGGTCGGACGGTCCTGGACCGGCTTCGTGAAGATCTGCAGCAGGTAGCCGTCCTCGTCGCGGTCGACGAGGATCTTCAGCTCGCGCAGGGTCTCGACGGGCACGCGCGTCTCGCCCGCCCACTCGCCGAGCGTGTCGTAGTACGAGTCGGGGGTGTCGAGGAAGGAGACACCCGCGGCGCGCATCGCGCGGACCGTGGCGACGATGTCGTTGGTGGCGAGGGCGATGTGCTGCACGCCCGCGCCGCCGTAGAACTCCAGGTACTCGTCGATCTGCGACTTCTTCTTCGCGATCGCCGGCTCGTTGATCGGGAACTTCACCTTGAGGGTGCCGTCCGCGACGACCTTCGACATGAGCGCCGAGTACTCGGTCGCGATGTCGTCGCCCACGAACTCCTTCATGTTCGTGAAGCCCATGACGTTGTTGTAGAACCCGACCCAGTCGTTCATCCGGCCGAGCTCGACGTTGCCGACGCAGTGGTCGATGGCCTGGAAGGTGCGCTTGGCCGGCGGCTCGACGATCGGGTTCGCGGAGACGAAGCCCGGCAGGTACGGGCCGTCGTAGCCGGAGCGCTCGACGAGGGTGTGGCGGGTCTTGCCGTACGTGGCGATGGCGGCGAGGACGACGGTGCCGTGCTCGTCCTTCAGCTCGTACGGCTCGGTGATGCCGGTGGCGCCGTGCTCGACGGCGTAGGCGTACGCGGCGCGGGCGTCCGGCACCTCGATCGCCAGGTCGACGACGCCGTCGCCGTGCTCGGCGACGTGCTCGGCGAGGAAGCGGCCCCAGTCGGTCGCGGCCTTGATGACGGAGGTGAACACGAAACGGGCCGCACCGTTGGTGAGGACGTAACTGGCGGTCTCGCGGCTGCCGTTCTCCGGTCCGGAGTAGGCGACCAGCTTCATGCCGAAGGCCGTGGAGTAGTAGTGCGCGGCCTGCTTGGCGTTGCCGACGGCGAAGACGACCGCGTCCATTCCCTTGACCGGGAAGGGATCGGCCTTACGCGCGGTGGAGGGGGTGTGATCGATGGTCTCAGTCATGGCAGCAATGTCCCGCCGTTCGGCAAGGTGCGCAAGAGTTCGCTGATCCACTGGTCAAGCTGTACAGCGACGGGCGAGTATGGCCGTGCGACTTGTACATCCTGACCATGGAGAGGCCGCTGTGGCGATCGATCATTTGGACGGCCGGCTGATCGCGCTGCTCGCGCGCGAGCCGCGCATCGGGGTCCTGGAGGCCTCGCGGCGCCTGGGTGTGGCGCGCGGCACGGTGCAGGCGCGGCTCGACCGGCTCCAGGCGAGCGGGGTGATCCGCGGGTTCGGGCCGCAGGTGGACCCGGCGGCGCTCGGGTATCCGGTGACGGCCTTCGCGACCCTGGAGATCAAGCAGGGGCAGGGCGCGGACGTGCGGGGTCATCTGGCGACGGTGCCGGAGGTCCTGGAGCTGCACACCACGACGGGTCACGGCGACATGCTCTGCCGGCTCGTGGCCCGCTCGAACGCGGACCTCCAGCGGGTGATCGACAAGGTGGTGGGCTTCGAGGGGATCGTACGGGCGTCGACGGCGATCGTGATGGAGAACCCGGTGCCGCTGCGGATCATCCCGCTGGTGGAGCAGGCGGCGCAGGAGTAGCGGCGGAGGCGCCACCCGAAGAGGCGGGAAGAGTTGCAAAGAAGTCTCTGCAAAAAACACTTGCAGAGACTTCTTTGCAACTCTACGGTGGAACCATGCCCGAGCCCGAAGAGCAGGACTACACGCGGACCGAAGAGTCCCTGAGCCGCACGCTCGACCCGCGTTCCCTGCGTGCGATCGCCCACCCGCTGCGCATCCAGCTGCTGCGCGCGCTGCGGCGGTACGGCCCCGCCACCGCCTCCCAGCTCGCCGAGCGGCTCGGCGAGTCCAGCGGCGCCACCAGCTACCACCTCCGCCAGCTCGCCGCCCACGACTTCATCGTGGACGACCCGACGCGCGGCAAGGGCCGGGAGCGCTGGTGGAAGGCCGCGCACCAGGGGACGTCCTTCGACGAGACGCTCCACAAGAACCCGGACCCCGAGGTCCAGGGCGCCCTCGACGTCTTCCTGCACGAGATAGCGAACATCCACACCCAGGAGCTGTCGACCTGGGTCGCCACACGCCACACCTGGGACGAGTCCTGGGCCGGCGCCTCGGACTTCAGCGACTTCAAGCTGAACCTCCCGCCCGAGCGGCTGCGCGAGCTCAACCAGAAGATCCACGCGCTGATCAACGAATACAGCGACACCGGCGACGCCGACGCGCCGGGCGCCGCCCGCGTACGGATGCACCTGCACGCGTTCCCGCAGCGCGAGGACTGACCCGGCCCCAGGGGGTGTCTTGGCGAGCCCGGCCTGATCGGCAAGACACCCCCGAGCTCCACCCGTACGCCCGCACGTCACCGCCCGCACCCACGGAAGGACCCGCATCATGCATGCCGACATCCACCTCCAGCTGCACGCGCTGACCGCCGAGGAGCTCCGGCACGAGGCCGCCGCCGCCGTGCCGCGCCCCGCCGCCGCCCGCGTCCCCGCCCTCCGCGCCCGCATGGGCTGGAAGCTCGTCGAGCTGGGCCTGCGCATGGCCACGCCCACCCACGGCCCGGCCCCTCTGGCCGCATGACCGTGCCGGGGGGACACGACATGAGGACGACACGGCACGACCGCGTCCCGCTCGGGACCGTCCTGACCGCCAACGCCATATCCGTCACCGGCAATTCGCTCACGCTCATCGGCGTCCCGTGGTTCGCCCTGGAGACCACGGGCAGCCCCGGCAAGGCCGGACTCGTCGCCTTCTGCGCGGCCGTCCCCGTCGTCCTCGCCGCGATCGCCGGCGGCCCCGTCATCGACCGCCTCGGGCGCCGCCGGGTCAGCATCGCCTCCGACCTGGTCTGCGGGCTCGCCCTCGCCGCGATCCCGCTCCTGCACCAGACCGGGGCCCTGAGGTTCTGGATGCTGTGCGCGCTGATGGCCGTCACGGGCCTGTTCCACGCGCCCGGCGAGATGGCCCGGCACGTGCTCGTCCCCGACCTGGCCGGGCGCGCCGGGACCTCGCTCACCCGGGCGGCCAGCCTGTACGACGCGGTGGCACGCGGAGCCAGGATGACGGGCGCCGCGGTCGCCGGACTGCTCGTCGCGTTCATGGGCCCCGGCACGGTGCTGTACCTCGACGCGGCCACCTTCGCGGCCTCCGCGCTCCTCGTCACGGCGGGCCTGCGCGGGGTGCCCTCGGCGGAGCCGCAGCGCGACGGGCCCCGCCTCTCCCCCGCCCGCTACCGCGCCGATCTGCGCGAGGGGTACGCCTTCCTGTTCCGCGCCCGGCTGCTGCTCGCCATCACGGTCATGGTGATGGTGACCAACGGCCTGAACCAGAGCTGGAGTTCGGTGCTGCTGCCGGTCCACGCCAAGGAGGACCTCGGCGGCCCCGCCGCGCAGGGCCTGCTCGTCTCCGTCTTCGCCGGCTGCGCCCTGGCCGGTGCCCTGCTCTACGGAGCGGTCGGCGAACGCTTCCCGCGCCGGGCCGTGTTCACGGTGGGCTTCCTGCTCTGCGGCGCCCCGCCGTACGTCGTCGCCGCGCTCACCGACACCACCGCGCCGCTGCTCGTGACGATGGTGGCGGCGGGCTTCGGCGCCGGAGTCCTCAACCCGATCCTGACCACGGTCATCTACGAGCAGGTGCCCGACGCGCTCCGCAGCCGGGTCGCGGGCGCGAGTACGGCGGGGGTGCTGCTCACGACCCCGCTGGGCGGTCTGGCGGCGGGGCTCCTGGTCGAGCGGGTCGGGCTGACGGCGACGCTGCTCGGGATCGGCGCGGCCTACTTCCTCGCGACGCTCTCGCCGATGTTCTTCCCGGCCTGGCGGGGCCTGGACAAGGCGCCGGCCGGCCCGTCCTCCGGCGAATCCGCCGAGGACGTCAGCAGGACGGAACCTTCGACTCCTGCCCCTGTTCCAGGGCCCGCAGGGACGCCACCGCGTCACTGAGCGCGGTGACGGGCACGAGCCGCAGCCCCTTCGGCTGCTCGGCCTTGGCGTCCGCGCACTCGTCCTTCGGTACGAGGAAGACGGTGGCCCCGTCGCGTGCGGCGGCCTGCGTCTTGAGGGAGACCCCGCCGACCGCGCCGACGGTGCCGTCCGGCTGGATCGTGCCCGTACCGGCGACGGTCCGGCCCCCGGTGAGGTCGCCGCCGTTCCCGTCGCCGTCGAGCTTGTCGACGATGCCGAGGGAGAAGAGGAGCCCGGCGCTCGGCCCGCCGACGTCGGCGAGGTGCAGGGTCACCTTCACCTTCTCGGGGTCCTTCTTCAGGTACCCGAGCGCGGCGAGGGTCGCGGCGTCCTGGGACTCCTTCATCTGGCCGAGGTTCCGCTTCTCGATCTCGGCGTCGGACTTCCCCGGGGGGTAGACGGAGTCGTGCGGCAGGACGGCCCGGTCCGTACGGAACCAGGCGTCGGTCACGTCCGCGAGGTCCACGTCCGTGGACGGACCGGTCGCGAGGATCGTCGTCATCCGCAGCTCGCCCTTGGTGTCCCTGACGGGGGCGCCGGTGATGGTGATGACCTCCCGCCCCTTGTCCTCGCCGAGCACGTCGGCGGTCGTGCCGGGCTGCGCGATCGCGTACGGCAGCGGCGCGAGCCCGACGACGGCGAACAGCGCGGCGACGGGCAGGGCGCACAGCGCGAGGGCACGGGGACGGGAGAGGCTGGAGAACACGCCCCCAATCTACTGGGACGCGCTCCGGGGCGAGGCCGGGGCACGGACCCCGCCGGCCACGACCTACAGCCGCCGCTCGAAGAAGGACCGCACCCCGTGCCGTACGACGGCCGTCGCGCGCCGCGTGTCCCCGGTCCCGACGAGCGCGGCCCTGGCGCCCGCGTCGACGAGCCCGGCGGCCTGGAGCTGCGGGACGAGGTGCGCGTAGTCGCTGAGGACCCAGTGGGCGGCGTGGGGCAGCAGGACGCGGCGGGCACGGACTCCCGCCCAGGAGCTGTCGATGCGGGCGGCGCCCTCGAAGCCGTCCGTGCGGAACATGAGCAGGGGCCGGCCCAGACCCGCCACGAGCTCCGGATCGAGGTCGAGATAGCCCTCCAGGTTGACCCCGGCACTGATCCGGTCGTCGCCCGCCAGCGCGTGGACGGCGGCGGTGCCGCCCGCCGAGTGCCCGTACACGCCGATCCGGCGCGGATCCATGACGGAGGCGAGGGGCAGGTCTCCGAGCCGGTCCAGGACGAGGCGGAGGTCCGCGACCCGGGTGTCGATCATGGTGCGGAAGGTCGCCGGGTCCGGGGGCCCGGTGAGCACGGTCCAGCGCATCCCGCCGGGCAGCTCCACCTGGCTGGCGTCGCCCGGGTGGTCGACGAGGACCACGACCCGGCCGTGGCTCGCGAGGTCCTCGGCGAGGGCCGTACCGAGGGTGCGGCAGTCACCGCCGCCCGGGGTGTACAGGAGCACCGGGCGGCGGCCCGGCAGCGGGGGCGCGTCCCTGTGCCCGTGGGTGAGGACCGCGCCCCAGTCGACACCGGCGGCGGGCAGACCGGGACGCACCAGGGGCGCCAGGACCGCGAACTCCCCGGCCTCCGCGGGGGTGAGCTGCGGGACGCGCGGGAAGCCGCGGACGGTACGGGCCGGGTACAGGACGCTGATCATCACCTCCCGCACGCCGGGCACCCAGGGGTCGGGGCGGGAGGGATCGGTCAGGGCGAAGGTGCGCAGGCCGACGGGGTGGGGGCCGGTGGGCGCGGGCAGCCGGAGGTCGGGCGGCTCGGCCTGCGCGCCCGCCGCCCGGGCGGGGGCGGCCGCCGCCTCGGCCGAGGACGCGCCGAACAGGACGGCGGCGGCTCCGAGGAGGGCGCCCTTGGCGACGGTGCGGCGGCTGGGTGCGGGATGCGGTGTCATGCACGGCATCCTTGGCCGGGACGGGAAGTCGGGCGAAGGTTCAGGCCCTGCCCGAAAGGCTGGCGTTTCGGAGGGGGCCGGATTGCTGCGCATCCACTTCACGGCGGAGGACTTCACCCGGGTGCGGTTCGCGCCCCGGCCGTCGCCCGTGCCCGAACTGCACGCCGCCCTGATGATGCTGGGCGCCCCGCACGAAGGGCTGCTCTTCGGACGCTGGCGGGGCAGGCTGCTGCGCGCCCTGCCCGCGGCGGCGGGGCCGCTCGCGGACCTGGTGCCCGGCGGGGCGGCCCCGTCCTTCCTCGACGTCCTCGGCGAGACGCGGGAGGAGGGCCTCGCGCTCATCCGGTCGGCGCGGCCGGAGCACGTGCGGTCCGAGCTGGAGCGGGTGTACGGCGCCGGCACGGCACCCCTGTGGATCCGGGGCCTGCACGACGGTCGCCCGGACGCCTGGCGGGTGGTGGAACGGGCCCAGCGTGCGGCGTACGAGACGGTCCTCGCGCCGGTGTGGACGCTGGTCCAGGACCTGCACCGGGCGGAGTTCACCCGGCACGCGCTGACGGTCGCCGAGCAGGGGCTCGGCGCGGCCCTGACGGCCCTGTCACCGGGGCTGCGCGACGGCACCTGGGAGTGGCCGGGCGCTCCTCGTGACATCCGCCTGGCAGGACGGGGCCTCGTCCTCCTGCCGACCTTCCACTGGCGGGGCGGCCCGCTGGTCCAGGACCTGCCGGAGCGCCCGGTGGTCCTGGCGTACCCGGCGGGCGGCGGCCTGCCGCCCGCGCCGCCGGCGGCCCCCGGGGAGGATCCCCTCGCGGGGGTCCTCGGCCGGACCCGCGCGGAACTCCTCCGGGCCCTGACGGAGCCCCGCACGACGACGGAACTGGCCCGGCGGCTCGGCGTCAGCAACGCGACGGCCTCGGCCCACGCGCAGGCGCTCCGCGCGGCGGGCCTGCTGACGACGACCCGCACGGGCAGATCGGTCCACCACGCGGTGACGCCGCTGGCAGCCCTGCTGCCCTAACGGCGCCGTGGGCAGGCGTTCCGCAACGCGGTGGGCGTGGGCGTCGCCCACGAGGGCTCGGGCAGCCCCGGGCCCTGTTCCGCCGCGCGCCCTAGCGCAGCGCGTCGGCGACCTCTCGGGCCGCGTCCACCACCCGCGGCCCCACCCGCTCCGGCACCGCGTCCGCGAGCATGACGACGCCGACGCTGCCCTCGACGCCGGTCACGCCGACCAGCGGCGCCGCCGCTCCGCTCGCGCCGGCCTCCAGTTCGCCGTGCGTGAGGGTGTAGCCGGGTTCGGTCAGTCCGCCCTGCCGGGCGGCGAGGATCGCCCGGCCGGCAGCGCCCCGGTCGAGCGGGTGCCGGAAGCCGGCCCGGTAGGCGACGTGGTAGTCGGTCCAGGTCGGTTCGACGACCGCGACCGCGAGCGCCTCCGCCCCGTCGACGAGGGTCAGGTGGGCGGTCGCCCCGATGTCCTCGGCGAGCGAGCGCAGCGCGGGCAGCGCGGCCTCCCGTACGAGCGGGTGGACCTGCCGGCCCAGCCGCAGCACGCCGAGGCCGACGCGGGCGCGCCCGCCCAGGTCGCGGCGGACGAGGGCGTGCTGCTCGAGCGTGGCAAGGAGCCGGTAGACCACGGTCCGGTTGACACCGAGTTTGTTGGACAACTCGGTGACCGTCAGGCCGTGGTCGGTGTCGGCGAGCAGTTTGAGGACTCTGAGTCCCCGGTCGAGCGTCTGGGAGGTCTCCGCGGTCACGACGCCCTCTCCTTCGGAGTGAGTGGCGGCGGCTCTCACGGAGTTGCGGCGCCGGTCCCGCGGCGACGCACGTCAGAGGCCGCCGGCAGGAAGGGGTACACCGGCTGCGCTCCGCGGCGGCGCTGCCACGGGGCGAATGCTTGTGAGCCGGGACAGTAGCGGCGCGCTCCGCTCAGCGGAAGACCTCGTCCAGAATCCGGGCGTCGGCGACCGTATAGAGACGGTTCGGGACCTTCGTCGGTCTGACGAGGGACTTTGGCGGACAAGATCGGCTATGTCGCGCCCGTACCGTGGAGGCGGCCGGAGGCCGACCGTGGGGGCCGGTCTCCGTGCCCGCTCCCGTCCCCACGGGATGCCCGAGGCCCGTACGCACACCGGCGTACGGGCCTCGGTCACGTCACGTACGGGGGGCTCACCGCATGCGCGTGGCCCACTCCTGGACCTTCTTGATCCGCTCGCGGATCTGGCCCGCCGTCGCCTCGGCGCTCGGCGGCCCGCCGCAGACCCGCCGCAGCTCGGTGTGGATGACGCCGTGGGGCTTGCCGCTCTGGTGAACGTACGCACCGACCATCGTGTTGAGCTGTTTCCTCAGCTCGAGGAGCTCCTTGTGGGAAACGACGGGGCGGCGTTCCGCCGGAAGCTCCAGGAGGTCGGCCTCGGTGTCCGGCTTCTTGCGGCTGTGCGCGATCTGTCGGGCCTGGCGCTTCTGGAGGAGCAGCTGGACCTGGTCGGGTTCGAGGAGGCCGGGGATGCCGAGGTAGTCCTGCTCCTCGGCGCTGCCGGGGTGGGCCTGCATGCCGAACTCGGCGCTGTTGTAGAGCACGCGGTCGAAGACGGCGTCGGACTCCAGCGCCTCGAAGGGCAGCATGTCCTGCTCGCCGGTGTCCTCGTCCTGCTGGCGCTCGGCCTCGGCCATCTCCTTCTCGGACTCGGCGTACGGGTCCTCGTCCTCGCCCGCCTTCTTCGGCCGGTCGAGGACGTGGTCGCGCTCGACCTCCATCTCGTTGGCGAAACCGAGGAGGCTGGGGATCGTCGGAAGGAACACGGAGGCGGTCTCGCCGCGCCTGCGGGATCGCACGAAGCGGCCGACGGCCTGGGCGAAGAAGAGCGGGGTGGAGATGGTCGTCGCGTACACGCCGACGGACAGGCGGGGGACGTCGACGCCCTCGGACACCATCCGGACGGCGACCATCCAGCGGTCGGTGTTCTCGCTGAACTCGTCGATGCGGTTCGAGGCGCCGGTGTCGTCGGAGAGGACGACGGTGGCCTTGGTGCCGGTGATCTCGCGGATCAGCTTGGCGTACGAGCGGGCCGAGTCCTGGTCGGAGGCGATGACGAGGCCGCCGGCGTCCGGGATGGACTTCCGGACCTCGGTGAGGCGCTGGTCGGCGGCGCGCAGGACGTTCGGCATCCAGTCGCCCTTGGCGTCCAGGGCCGTGCGCCAGGCCTGCGAGACCGCGTCCTTGGTCATCGGCTCGCCGAGGCGGGCGGCGATCTCGTCGCCGGCCTTGGTGCGCCAGCGCATGTTGCCGCTGTAGGAGAGGAAGATGACCGGCCGGACGACGCCGTCGCCGAGGGCGTTGCCGTAGCCGTAGGTGTAGTCGGCCGAGGACCGCCGGATGCCGTCGTTCCCCTCCTCGTACGTGACGAAGGGGATCGGGTTGGTGTCGGAGCGGAAGGGGGTGCCGGTGAGGGCGAGACGCCGGGTGGCGGGCTCGAAGGCCTCCAGGCAGGCCTCGCCCCAGGACTTGGAGTCTCCGGCGTGGTGGATCTCGTCGAGGATGACGAGGGTCTTGCGCTGTTCGGAACGGTTGCGGTGGAGCATGGGCCGTACGCCGACGCCGGCGTACGTGATGGCGACGCCGTCGTACTCCTTGCTGAGCGGGCCCGCGCTGTAGTCGGGGTCCAGCTTGATCCCTATCCGCGCCGCCGCGGCCGCCCACTGCTTCTTGAGGTGCTCGGTGGGGGCGACCACGGTGATCTGCTGCACGACGTGGTGGTGCAGCAGCCATGAGGCGAGGGTCAGGGCGAAGGTGGTCTTGCCGGCGCCGGGCGTGGCGACCGCGAGGAAGTCACGGGGCTGCTCCTGGATGTACTTCTCCATCGCGCCCTGCTGCCAGGCACGCAGCTTGCCGGCGGTACCCCACGGGGCCCGTCCGGGAAAGGCGGGAGAAAGGTGATGGGAGGAGGTGGCGGTAGTAGTCACGATCTCCGGGTTCGACGCTCGTCACGGAATGACAGTCCAGATATGACAACCGGGCCACCTTACCGGTGCGGGCGTCGCGACCCGCCCCGCGCGAAGGCGTGGCGGGTGCGCTTGAGACGGTCCTCACAGCTCCCGGAGGTGGCGCGCGATGTCCGGAATTTCTCCCAGTTCGCCACCGGCCACGGCGATGACCAGGCCGTATGCCCGTTCGAGGTCGGCGTCGGCGAGATCGACTCCGTTCACGGCGAGGAAGGTGGCCGCGCAGAGCCAGGCAGCCCGCTTGTTCCCGTCGACGAAGGGGTGGTTCGTGGCGACGGCGTGCAGCAGCGCGGCGGCCTGCTCGTACACGCCCTCGTACGCGCTCTCCCCGAACATCCGGGCCCGCGGGCGGTGCACGGCGGACGCCAGGAGTCCGGGTGCCCGCAGCTCGGGGACGCCGTCGCCGGTGAAGGCGATCCGGGCGATCTCGGTGGCTTCGCCGACGGTGAGGAAGCGCGGGGCGGTGCTCATGCGCCGAGCCTCCTCAGAAGGGTGTGGTGCCGCTCGGCGAGGCGCAGCGCCTCCCTGCACACGCGCTCGGCCTCGGCGGCCAGGAAGCCCGCGCAGGCCTCGGCGGCGAGCTCCTCCGGGGTGACGCCCCGGGCGTCGGCGAGGTCGGCGAACCCGTCGCCGACCGTAACGGTCGTCTCACTCATACGCGGAGGGTAGGGGGACGGCGACGGCGAGGGCCACGGGATTAGGACGCGTCGGCCCCGGCCGCGTGCAGCCGCGTCGCGACCCACGCCCCCGCCGCCGCCACCCCCGCCATCGGCAGGAAGACGGCCGCGAAGGCGGCCGGGTGGGAGCCGGTGGCGCCGCCGGCGTCCATCGCGTGGCCGACCGCGCCGCCGCCGAGCGCCGCGAAGGCCGCGCCGCCGGCGGCGAGCAGCAGGACGTTGGAGAGGCCGTCGGAGATCTGGAGGGCGGCGGAGTTGGCGCCCACCTCCTCCGGGGCGGAGAGCTTCATGAGGAGGACGCTCGTCGAGGAGATCACGGCGCCCATGCCGAGGCAGCCGAAGGCCCAGGCGACGGCGACGACCCACACCGGCACGGACGCCATCAGCACGCTGGGCGCGGCGGCGATGGCGAGCCCGACGAGGATCATGCCGAGGACGGTGAGCCGTTCCCGGTACGGCTCCGTCCACGGCCGGGCCTGGATCCAGGAGCCGAGCGCCCAGGTGAGGCCGCCGACGGCGAGGGAGAGCCCGGCCAGGGTGGGGCTGAGGCCGCGCTGGGAGACCAGCATCAGGGGGACGAAGGACTCGGCGGCGATGAAGGACCCGGCGGCGATGCCGCGGAGCAGGATGACGGAGGGCAGGCCGCGGGCGGCCCGGTAGGTGCCGCGCGGCAGCAGGCCGCGGACGGCGGGCACGAGGAGCGCGAGACCGGCGGCGGCGGGCAGCAGGGAGAGCCAGCTCAGTTCCTGGCCGGCGTACTGGAGGAGCGCGGCGCCGGCGGAGATGCCGAGGGCCAGCATGATCCGGCGCCGGTCCCAGGGCGCGAGGGGTGCGGCCGGGTCGGCGGGGCCGGAGGCGGTGCGGCGGATCGCGGGGAGGGCGAGGGCCAGCGGGAAGACGACGAGGGCGGGGATGCCGACGAAGACCCAGCGCCAGCCGAGGTGCTCGGTGACGGTGCCGGAGGCGAGGGGGCCGACGACGGAGGGGACGACCCAGGCGGCGGCGAAGGCGGCCATGATCGCGGGCCTGAGGTGTTCGGAGTAGGCGCGGCTGACGATCACGTACAGGGCGACGATGACCAGACCGCCGCCGAGGCCCTGGACGGCCCGGCCGAGGATGAACTGCCACATGGCGCCGGCGGTGCCGGAGAGCAGCAGTCCGGCGGCGAAGGCGCTGATGCCGGCGGTGAGGGGGGCGAGCGGGCCGCTGCGGTCGGACCACTGGCCGGCGAGGACCATGCCGAAGAGGCTGGTGGTGAAGTACGCGGAGAACGCGAAGGCGTAGAGGGGGATGCCGTCGAGCTCGCGGGCGGCGACGGGCATGGCGGTGCCGACGGCGGTGGCCTCGAAGGCGATGAGGAGGACGACGGAGACGATGCCGATGCTGAGCGCCCGGTGCTCCGGGTCGAGGACGGACCCCTTGGTGTCGCCTGGTGCGGCAGGGGGTCCGGGTAGGGCGGCGACGTCGGCGTCGCGGGGTTCGAGGGCGCTCATTCCCCCAGGGTAAGAGGTGATCCCGTGGTTGGCTCCTGTCAGGAGGCGGGATCCGGCTCAGCCGTCGGACGTAGGTCCACGAACGGATTGTTGCGGCGGTGTGGCAGTCGCATGGCGTGCCCCCGGAAACCCTTGAGCCCCTCCCGGCCCCCGCCTACGGTCGTACTCGTGCACCACACGACCGTGTGCCCGAGTGGTTGAGGGGCTCGCCTGCAAAGCGAGTTACGTGGGTTCAATTCCCGCCACGGTCTCCAAGGCTCTTCTGACCTGCACTTATGGTCGGACGACGCGGCTTCCTGGCTCTGTGACTCCGTATTCGGCGGAGCTAGGCAAGTCGCTTGAACTAACAACGCTTGCCCAGCTCCCTCACTCCCCGTCCCGGGGGAGAAGGGTCACGAGCATGGGCACACCCGCCTTCAAGAGCCCGCTGCGCTCACAGATGCGCGCTACGGCGCACGACACACGAGCAGCAAGCGCAGACACGCACCTCTCATCACAGAGCGCCGTACGTGCGCTCACGTCGCCTGAGGACGTACGTCACGCACTGCTCGCTGAGCTGAGCTTGCACCTAGAGACCACGACCAACAAGCACGGCCGACCATTCCAGCGGAAGACCATCAACGCCTACGCGAACGCTGGCAAAGCCCTGTCGACCTGGATCGGAGCATCTGCGCACGTCAACGCGTTGGGTGTGGCAGTAATCAGCTTCACCGACGTCGACACCAGCACGGCCAACGCGTTCTTCCGCTCCAGACCAAGGACGTGCCGAAGAGCCAGGACGGCCAGGGCGGCTACACCGGCGGCGTCACTACGACCCAGCGGAACCTTCGAGCCCTGTTCGTCTACCTGGCCGAGGAGTACGACCACCCCAATCCGTACCTCGATCCGAAGCTCCACCGGTACGCGGCTCCGCAGCTCGGGAAGCCCAAGACGCTGTCCGAGGAGTTCATCAATGACTGCCTGGCGGTCACGGGGAACGGCTCACCGAGGGTGCGTGACTTCCTCACGGTCCGCGATCACGCGATGCTCCGGGTCCTCACCGAGGGTCTGCGAGCAGAGGAGGTCTTGAACCTCCGCGTCCAGGATCTCGGCCTTCCCGGACACACCCTCGTAGTCGTGCCGCTCAAGGGAGACCGCAACAGTACGGACGGCCGCGTCATTCCCTTGCAGCCCAAGACCGTGAAGGCGATCACCCGGTACCTGCGCGTGCGACAGGACCACGTCATGGCGAACCCGGAGAACCCGAACGCGACCCCGTTCCTCTGGCTTGGCACCCGCTCACGCCGACCGCTCAGGTACATGGCCCTCTATCGCATGGTGAAGAAGCGGGCCGAGGAAGCCGGGTATGGCCCCGAGGCCGTGACGCCCCACTCCTTCTGTCACACGTGGGCCGACGACCTTCTGTCGGCTGGCGTCTCGGGTGAGAACGTCATGGCCGTACGCGGATGGAAGAGCCCCGCCATGCTCCGCAGGTACGGCGCAGACATGGCCAGTCAGCGAGCAGTGACCGCCGTGCACGCACTGGGCGATAGGTACTGACCGCCGGCTCAGCCTGAGGGGGTGTGGGGCGTCCATCACCTACGTTCCACACCCAGCCCGCTCACTGCGCTTGAGCCTTCCGGCACTCCTGGTCCAGCGAGCGCACAACCTCCGACGGGTTCATTGCGTCCTTCTGAGCCTGGGCGGCGTCTCGGTCAGCCTGGGTCAGGCTCTGATCCTCGATTGTGGACGAAAGCTCAGCCAGGCGCTGAAAGTCGGTGACGGTGTTAGAGAGGTCGTTCCAGCGCGGATCTACACGCGCTGCTCTGGCTGCCAGGTTGGCTTCCTCGTTGAGGCCGTCTGCCACCTCTGCCCACTTCGCGTAGCCCCATGGAGTATCGGTATCGGCTGAGCCGCCGCCGTCAGACGACCGGGAACCGTTCTCGTATCCAAGGTTCGTACACACCCGCCGGGCAGCATCAGAGGCTGACTCGCTCGGGGACCCCATGCACCCCGCCAACGCCAAGCTCACCACGACGGCCACGCCGAGTCTTCGAACCTTCACCACGACCACCCCACCCTTACCGGCGCGCTCCCCAGCACCTCCCCGTCTGCCAGGAGGGTAGCGACCCCGGGACGGCGGGGGTACGCCGCCGTCTCAAGCTGGCCGGAGGCAGTCTTGACCGCGCCCAGTCGACACGGCCAGGCTCGTGCAACCAGACGCAACCGAGGAGCCCGCGAGCAAGACCATGGCTCTAGTCTTCTTCGGCAGGGGCCCCAACAGCAACATCGACCACTGTCCCAGCCGTAAGCATTTCACCCGACAAGGGACAACCAAGATCTGCAAGAGCCTGCAAGAGAACTGAAATAGGGGGCGTATGGAGGAGTATCACTCGGCGCCGCCAGGTCTTCGGACGGCGCCCACAGACTGCACCTGTCCGAAGGCACAGTGTGGTGGCGCAATCGTGACGGAAAACAGCCGGCAAGCATGCCCGCACCATCGTCACGACCCGCACGAGGAACATCACCTGGCCAGGTGATGCCCAGGGCCGCTCCCGCTGCAAGACAAGGCTCGCCGACGGATTGCTGGCGCAGCTGCATGGATACGCCGCATCGGGCATGCGTCCAAATAGAGAGTGCTCGACTTGTTCCACTGGCACTGAGATGAACACGTCGGTTCGCCGTGAGCCCTGGAAGACGCCCTCGCCAAGGCCCTGATGTCTCTAGGACTGCATCGCGCGAATGCTCATTTCAGGAGAGGCAGACCGCGCCGCAGAGCCGTAGTCCGGGCTAGACGGGTGGAGACCCGTCTAGCCCGGGGTGTGCGTCTACTAGTTCATGTTGAGACGGATCGACGACATGACGTTCGCCGTTTCGTTAATCGTCATGTTCGCGTGCTGCGCAAACAGCTGAGTCTGGAACGTGTAGTTCTGGAAGCCCTTAAGGGCATCCACCTCGGGGTGCTGGATGGGGGAACAGACGTAGCAGGCAAGGGAGTTCATGCGATTATCCCAGCCGATCTGCCCAAGGTTCGCGTAGTCGCAGTAGAGGCTGAACGACGCACCCGTGCCACTGTTGCCGTCATAGAGACGAGAGACCAGCCAGGGGTGGCACGTCCCGGTGACCTCAGCTGCTGCGGGAGCAGCCGCTATGCGGGTCTGCTTGGGGACGGCGACACCCCACTTGCGGGCGACGGCCTTGGCGGCGTCGCCGGGAAAGGCACCCTTCGCGAGCAGGTCGAGATCTGCCTCCCGCTCGGTCGCGAAGCAGGTGAGCTTGCCCTTGCCCTTCCCATCGTGGCAGTGGGTCGGACCGATCTTCTTCTCCAGCGCGGCCAGAGTGGTCACGGCGCCCTTGTACTCGACACTGGCGGTAGCCATCCCGGTCGCATCGGCCGGCGTTTCGGCAGAAGCTGAGGCGGCAGGGAGGGCGAGCACAGTCATGAAGACTGCGGCCAACGCAGCGATTACCTTGTTTCTCAACATGCCTTCACCGTATGGGGTTTGCGCTCGCATGGGCACAGGTTTTCGAGCCATGCCTGCTAGCCCGTCAGGTTCGCGTCACCCCTCCGGCGCATCCGCCACGAACGAGCCTCGGCCCAGCTCCGTGTAGACCCGCCCCTCTTCCCTCAGGGCAACCACGGCCTTCTGAACCGTGGACGGGACCACGTCCAGCTCAGCGGCCAACTGGTTCACGGCGGGGAAGCGCTCCCCGGCCTTCCACTCCCCCGCGTCCAGACGACGGCGCAGTTCGGCAGCTACCTGCGGCCACACGGGCTTGCTTCGGTCGAGATCCATATCGTCAGCGTCCGCGTATCTGCGTGTCCACGCGACCGCGTATACGCGAATACGCATACACGCGTATGCTCCGAGCGAGTGACAACAGAAGACCCCGGCGAGGTGGCTAGACCTCCCGGGGCGTGGCCGATCACCCAAGGAGTGACCGACGTGAGAAGCGTACTTGCCCTCATCCTCGCGTGGCTCATGCCCTCCACCGGCAGGCGTCGGGCCCAGATCGAGGAGACCGCTATTGGCGACACCCCTCCCGCGGATTCCCCGACGCGGCGTCTCCTCATCACACGCGATGCGCTGGGTGTGGGACTTCCCGCCCTCCGCTCCCCTCGCGAGCCGGAGTACCTGCGCGGCGAGGACGTGGCGCTGATCCGTCCGTACTACGCCCGCTTCGAAGAGGACCAGGAGCGCTGGCGCCAGCGTGACCGCCGCACGGCTCTGTTCCTCGCCACGGTCGGCATCGACTTCCAGGGGGCGACGGCATGAGTCGGAACCCACGTCGGCGGCAGGCAGCAGTCCGGATGTGTTCGGACTGCGAGCAGATCACCGACCAGCCGGTCCTGATCCAGCGCATAGAGCCGAAGGACGGGATCGGCTGGAGCCTGTACGCGTGCCTCACCTGTGCGCCCAAGCACCTGAGCGCCCTCGGTGCGCGGATCCTCTGGCTCTTTCACGCGGCCGACTGCTGGGAGTGCAACAACGAGGCCGAGTGTGAGATCAGCGTGGTTCTGCGCCAGGTCTTCGAGCCTGAGATCAAGGCCAAGTCGGCATGACGGCTCCGCCGAAGAAGCGAGCCGGGCGCACTGGGTACGACGCCAGACCGCTCGGGTTCATCGAGTGGCTGAACGCCTTATCCACAGTCTGTGGCTACTGCTCAGGCCATCGCACGGTCTGGTGCCCGGACTACGGAGGGTTCGCCGGCTGTGCGACGTGCTCGCACGTGCTCAAGGTCGCGTGCCCCGTCTGCGCTGGTGGCCTGCTGGAGAAGTGGCGCCCGTGACCACCTCTGGCCCCCGCTCCATAACGACTCTCCATGGAGTCCAGCCGTAGCCCTTCGGACTGGGTGACGTACTCCGAGAGTCTCGACCTGCCAGCACGACAACGACCCACCGAGGAGCCGAGATGACCCGCCAGCACTTCGACCACAGCAACTGTGACCACGAGAGGACCAAGAGCACCCGTGCGAAGTGCCGCACGAACATGCGGGCCGCTGCCGTCTCGGACGCTGCCACTCCCACGGCTGCGCCCAAGCCCGTCACGGCCAAGCCCGCCCCCGCGAGGAAGTCGCCGACCAAGCCCGCTCCCCCGGCTGAGCCCGCCGACTAGTTCCACACCACCCCGAGCAGAGAGCCCCGACACTCCCCCAGGCGATCGGGCTTTCGTATGGGCTGACCTGCGCGGACGTGTGAGCAGGCCAAAGCTCAGAGAGCACGTGAGCGGAGAGCCCGAGCGAGAGCCCGAAGGGCCTGAGACAGGACGGGCACGACAAGATCCAAAGAGCATTGGCCGCAGGTCTCGTGGGGTCATTGGATGCAGAAGTGCAGGTCAAGGCAGGCGAATTGACGCAATCAAAAAAGCTGGTCACCATGAACCTCGACTGCTCGCCTCGGGGGTGAGCGCACTCCGCGAAGGGAAGTGCTGTGGCGAAGGGTCACAAGTGTCCGAGCTGTGGCAAGAACACGCTCCAGCCGTACACCACCAACCAGTTGAGGTGCTCCGGCTGCGCCACGATCGTCAAGAAGTAGGACCCTAAGCCCCTAGCTCTGGTCCGCTACAGCAGCCAGCTCCACTCATGGCCCGGCACTCGCGAGAGTGACCGGGCTTTCGCATGGCTGACCAGGCACAACGCGCTCGCCGGCGAAGTGATCGGGAAGCTCTGCGCGCGCTTCTAGGCGCCCAGAAGAGTTCGCACGACGAGAGAGACGCACTCACGCTCTCAGCGCCCGAGAAGCGTCGTTCTGTCGCCCTAACGCACAAGCACGCGCGAGACGTTCGCTCGCGCTCACGCGAACTACTCAGCAACGCGCCCGTGCTGGATCCGGTTGCACGCGCGACAGACCCGATACCCGCGATAGAGACGGGTGTTCTCGCGAGTGAAGTCATGGCCCCGCTTGCAGTGCGTCTTCCCCTGGTGCTGATTGCCAGGGCGGAAGGGGTATCGCCCCTTGGCCACACAGTCGCGGTTGTTGTCGCCAGCGTCGCCCACGAAGAAGTGCCGAGGGTTGCAGCACGACGGGTTGTCGCAGGTGTGGCACACGAACTCATCGCGTTCCAGCTCGTACCCGAGGGTTCTCTCGGTAAGCCAGCGGTGCGCCCGCTTCTTCTTACCATTCACCTGGAACTGCCCATAACCCTTCTCGGTCAGCTTTCCAGTCCAGGGCCAACACGCATTCCACCCGGCTCGAATATCCACGTTAGCCACGGAGCGGGCAAAGGCATCCTCATATCGATTGCTCATAACACCACGCTATCCACGATTCTGCGGCTTCCCCACGCTCGCGCGCCATATACAACACCTTGCCGTCTTGTCAAGCATCTGTCATTCTCGAATTGCCGAAGAAAGGAAATCGGCACGGAAATCGATTGGCCGAAAGGAGGAAAGTCGTGGCGGAAAAGAAGACCAGCAACGCTAGGCCGCGGAAGCCGGATTCTCCCGTGGGCGCTGGCACTCTCAACGCGGCCGAGCTAGACGCCCGAGCGGAGAAGATCTACGCCCTCCACAAGAAGGGGCACTCCATCTCCGCCATCCGCCGAGCAACAGGGCTGAGCAAGGACGTGGTGGAACGCAGCATCGACCGGGCTCGAAGGATGCTGCCCACGGACACTGCGGACGACCTGCGTACCGACCGTGAGTCGTCACTCACCGACATGGTGCGCGAGGCTCACAGGAACCTGGCCCAGGCTGAGACGGTGAGCGAGAAGAACGCCTGTGTGCGGACTATTGCCGACCTGAACATGAAGCTGGCCAAGCTCCTCGGGCTCGAAGTGCCGGCGGAGCTCACTCTGGAGCTGGAGAAGGGAATTCAGATGGAACTGTCTGGGGCGGTGATCTGAACTAATGCCGCTTCGATCTCTGGCCCGGGCCCGTCAACGCGCTGAGGCTGGTGTGGTTGTTTGCACCGCGCACGGCCCGCTCTGCAAGAAATACCCGGACCACCCCGTGATAAGGGCCTACGCCAAGCATGAATGGAACCTGTTCACCAAGCCATTCATCGAAATGGCATACGGGCCCATCGGTGAACTCGACACGGTAGAAGTCCCATGCGAAACGCGGAAACTCTCGGACGAGCAGATCCGCAACCGGCGCGAATACGCGGACGCGGTTCACGCTGCCCAGAAGAAGAATCGCCAGATTCCCTCGCCGCCCTGGATGGGGATTGACGTGGATAAGGACCTCGCGGCTCTGCTCTCCGGACTCAACGAGCACCACACCCAGCACGTACCCGACTTCGAAGAGATGGAGTGACCGATAGCCAGCCGACAGAGCCACCAGATGATGGCCGCCCTCCAGGCGGTCTGGGGCGAGCCGGAGACCGACCCGACGGAGGGTGCCGATCCGACCTCGCTGGAGATCCTGCGCCGGGCGCGGGGCCCGGTGGACTACAGCCACATGCACGAGGCCAACCGCGAGGCCGAGGAGAAGCACGGCCAGGCGGTCCGAGCCCGGACGGCGAAGCTCCGCCGGGAGGGTGTGCCGTACCCCGAGGAGACGGCACGCCGCCAGCTCGACGCCGAGGCCGAGGCCGCCCGCGAGCAGGCCCGCAACCGATGGGTCCATGAGGCCATGCGCCGGTCCAACGACTCCGAGCAGCAGCAGGCCGAGTGGGAGGCGCGCCAACAAGCCGCTCCGCCAGGACGGCAAGCCGGAGCCGGGCGCCCCGTACGTGACCCCGGACGGTCAGAACGGCCACCGGGGTGAGTGGAAGAACGTGCGAGCCGTGAGCGTCATGGACGGACACACCATCTGCGTGGATCACTGGGAGCAGCCTGGGGGGAAGTAGGGCTCACGCTCACCGGGTTGTGTGGGACGTGAGGCAGGGATGGGTCCGGTTAGCCTCTCGCGGGTGTGCGGGAGCTGGGGTGGGTGAATCCCCCGGCCAGTGCCCAGGGTGCCAGGCAAGCGCTCTACGAGACGCGCTCTGTGGCCGCTCGTTTCAGGCCGTCCACGTCCCCCAACTGGCTGTGCTGGGCAAGTTGATGAGCAGCCCGGCGCGTGTTGATCCGGCACGTGCCACGCCTCTAAGCTGCACGTTTGTCACAGTGCTAGGAACCGCTACTCCATAGAGCTGCAAAGCGAGTTACGCGGGTTCAATTCCCGCCACGGTCTCTACCGGTTCCGGAGGGTTTCCTTACGGAACCTTCACATCCGCCCGCGGACTGTGCCACAGTCCGCGCATGAGCGATCACGGCAGACGCAGACTGGGCGTCATCCTCGGCGTGGGCCTCGCCTGCGGCCTTCTGCCCGGCATCACCCTGACCGGCACGGAGACGGTGGACATCGTCCTCTCCGTCCTGATGGCGAGCGTCGTCATGACGGTCCTCACCCAGGTGATCTTCATAGGCCCGTCGGGCCGCGTCCCGCTCCCCGCCCTCCTGGTCTTCGGCCTCGCGGGCTTCGTCCAGGACGCCCTGATCTGGTGGCTGCTCTCCTGGCTGGGCCCGCAGATCGCCTACCTGCACGTCGACGGCCTCGCGACGATCCTCCTGGCGGCCCTGATCACCCGCGCGACCCTGCTGCTCCTGTCCCAACTGGGACCGATCGCGGAGCCGGCGGAGGGCTGAGGGGCCCCTGCCGCCCCCCGCGTCCTCAGGGCACCAGCTTCTCCGGCACCGTGACCCTCTCGGCGCACCCGAGCAGCCCCCGGGTGCTCTCCGCGAGCGCCTTCAGCAGCTGATCCGTGGACACGGACCGGGTCGTGCGGTCCGTGTCGACCACGGAGACCTGGAGCGGCAGCTCCTCGCCCTGTCCGGCCCGGGTGCCGGGGACCGTGCACGGCATGATCAGGGAGCGGCCGTCGAACTCCTCGCGGCGGTCGAGATAGACCCCCTTCGCCACCTCGCGGAACTCGCGCGCGTGCTTTCCCCCGGTCACGAAGGCCACGTCGTACCTCGACCAGCCGACCGTGGCGTTGACCCAGGCTTCCTTCCCGTCGGCCCGGCCCTCGATCTGGCAGGGACGGAAGGTCGTCCGCGCGAGCTCGTCCGTGTCGGGATCCCAGCCCTGCGCCTCCACGAGCATCCGCTGCCTCATCTCGGTGAGCGAGCGGTCGTGCGGCTGGAAACCCTCCAGGTCGGCCCGGAGCGCCTCGACGTTCTGCTCCCCGAACACCTTCCCGCAGTTCTTCAGGGCGGCCGGGGGCACGACCCCCGTACGCTCCTTCCCCCCGCCGTCCCCGCCGTCGGAGCACCCGCTCAGGACCAGGGCCGCTGCCAGGGCGCCGGCGGCGATCCCCGGCAGTCTCCGCGTCCTGCTCACTGTCCGCCGCCTCACTTGTTCGCGGTCAGGTCGTCGACGCTCTTCGCGCCCGTGTTGTACGAGTACTCGATCTCGCGGATCAGTTCCTGCCGCTCGGACCGGGTCAGCCCCTGCGTCTCGGCGACGTTCAGGGCGGGAACGACCACGGCGCGACGGCCTTCCTGGCGGGCGTCCACGACGGCGGAGTCCGCGTCGTCGTCGTTCTTGTACTCGTTGTCCTTGAGGTACTGCAGGGTGTCCGAGGCGTAGTCCGTGCTGACCGCGGACCCGACGGTCTCCATGATGATCGGGACCGCGGTCGCCGCCACGAGTCCCGCGGCGGGCCCGAGCACCACGGCGGAGCCGACACCGACCACCGCGGCGACACCGCCGCTGACGGCGGACTTCCGCCACTCGGCCTGCTTCTCCATCTCCAGGTTCCTGGCCTCCTCCTGGTCCTTGAACTCCAGGGAGATGGCGTCGATCCGCGACTCGTCGAGGATGCCGTGCAGCTTGGTCGAGTTGTGGAGGAAGGTGAGCTGGGAGTCCTTGTCCCCCTCCAGGGCCTTGAGACCGCCGGCCTCGAAGACCTGCTGCGCGGCGGAGAGCGTCTTGTACCCCTGCTCGTCGCCCGCGACGGCGTTCATGAACCGGAGGCTCGCGCCCTCGCCGAAGTCCGTGCGCGAGCTTCCGTCGCTGCTCGCGCCGAAGAGCTTGTCCCGGCCGAGGGCGTCGCCGGAATCGCCGAAGTTGTACGTGGAGTAGTTCAGGTCGTCGATGTAGGCGGCGCCCATCCGCCCCAGGCTGTCCATCAGCGGCTTGTGCTGCCCGCGGAGCTCGGTGTTCGTCCCGTACGAGTCGATCACCTGCTTCATGATCTCGGCGGACTTCTCGTCGCGGTGCAGCTGCGGGTTCGGGTCGTCCCAGCCGTGGCCCGTGGTCGCCGCCTCCAGGGCGTGGCCGAGGGCGTCCGGCATGTACTCCGCGGTCTTCTTCCAGTCGTCCGGGTCGTGGCCCTCGACGTCGGGGAAGAACTCGTAGTCCTTGTTCTGGAAGTAGTCCAGGTAGCCCTTCTGGGCCCCGTCCTTCTTCGGGTCCAGGTCCACCGTCCCGCCGACGCCGCCGTCCTTGTCGTAGGCCGTGGGCTCCTTGGAGAAGTACTCCTTCGCCGCCTCCGGGCTGTGCCCGAGCGCCTCCAGCATCGAGTTCACCGGGTCGAAGCCGGAGCCGTTGACGCCGGACGGGTTGTACTGGTTCTTCAGCCAGCCGCCGCCGAGCGGCTTGCTGTCGGCGAACATGTACGGGTCCTTCGCGTGCAGCTGGGTGACGTGCTCCGCGATCGGGACCAGGAACCTGGGGTCGTAGTTGCCGTAGCGCATGATGCCGCCGAGCAACTGGTAGCCGTACGCCGGGTTGTTGTCGTACTTGACCAGCGGGATGCGTTCCGTGCCGAGCTTGCGCATGTCCGTGGACCACTTGTCGGTCCACGCGTCGCCGCCCTGCGTCGCCGTCGCCAGGTTGAGGCCCAGGTTCTTCTGCAGGTCCTGGACGTCGGCGAGGCGCTGCTTGTCGACCTTCGCGTAGTCGTACGTGTCGGTCGACAGCTGCCCGAAGAACTCCAGGGCCCCCTTCGGGCCCATGCCGTCGTAGAAGGCCCGGGAGAACTCCTTCGAGCCGCTGTTGTCCTTGAGGAGCTCGTTGAGACGCATCAGCTCCTCGTGCGAGATGTCCCGGCCCTTCTTGGCGAGGTCGACGGCCCGCTGCGCCTCCTCGGCGTCGAGGCTCGTGAACTTCGGGGCGCTGAAGTTGTTCCGGTCCCCGGTGTTGTCGGCCCGGAGCGCGTTGGAGCAGGCCACGTCGGCCTCGGTGCAGACCTCCAGGATCGCCTTGATGCGCTCCTCCATCGCCCGGATGTCGGCGCGCTCCTTGCGGACCAGGTCCTGGAAGTCGGGGTCGTGGCGGGCGCCGGGGTCCTTGATCTCGGAGAGCGGCTCCCGGGCGGCGACGGTGCCGTCGGCCTTGACGTAGAAGCCCTTGGCGGGGGCCTCCGTCTCGGCGATCGCCTTGAGGTCGTCCTGGGCCTTCTTGAAGGCCCGGTGGCCGTCGGCCAGGACCTTGTGGATGCCGTCGGCGGCCTTCGCGGCGTCGCCGAACTCCTTCGCCGTCTTGTCCACGAAGGGCTTCGTGACCTCGGCGTTCACCCCGCGCCAGTAGTCGTCCCTGGCCTTCGCGGCCATGGTGGACCGGGCGTCCTGGGTGAGCGTGTCGAGCTTGCCCTTCAGGGCGGACCAGTCGTCGGCGGCCGTCTTCATCCTGTCGAGCGCGGCCTGCATGACGTTCTGATAGGTCAGCACAGCGGATCCCCCGGCCTACTTGAGGTACTGGTCGATCTGGGAGGCCGCGAGGGCCGCCTTGATGTCTTCCTCTTCCTTCGCGTGCGAGGCCGCGCTGTAGTCGAGGTGGTTGGAGATGTTCGCGCAGGCGTCGAGAAGCGTCTTCAGCTGGGAGTCCCAGGTCTCCTGCACGGCCGCCATGGCCGAACCGGTGAGGAAGTCGTGCCCCTTCAGCTGGGTGGCCGCCTCGGTCGTGCTCGTACGGGCGTGGTTGCCGTCCTTGGCGAGCCGGCCGTGCAGCGCGTACGCGGCGCTGCCGATGGCACCGAGCTTGTCCTGGTCGACGCCGAGGTCGGCGCTGCCCCCGCCGCCCCCGGGCTCGGGCGCGACCTGGTTGAGCCTCATGCTCACGTTGGCCGTCGACGTGGACCGTACGGACGCCCACTCGTCCTCGAACGACATGCTCTCCCCCGTGGCGACTGTCCTGCGATGATCGTTCCGGCTTCGCCTCAGCAAGTTCCGCGCCGGGCGAGGCATCGCGATCGTAGCCCGCCGGTCATCTCCGAGCACCCGTTCGGGCGGTCCCTACAGAGGATCTCCCCTCATTTCCAAGGTTCTCGGGTGCCAGGCGCTCCGCTTCACCTTCGCAACTCGGACAGCCCGGGCGTTCCGGCCCGGGAGCGGCCCTCCGCTCCCGCCTCGATAGGCTCTCCCGGCGCCCCGTCACCACAGGGCGCGGGAACGACGGGGGGACGTACACGTGGAGCAGTCGCGCACGCGGGAGGAGTCCGCGCGTCGGATCGGCCCGTACCGGCTGATCACCCGCCTCGACCCGCCAGGACCGTACGGTCCCGCCGTCCCCTGCCGCCGGTTCGTCGCCCGGACGCGGGACGGCGAGCGCACGGTCCTGCTGAGCGCCCCGCTGCCCGGCGCCGACCCGGCCCGCTTCGCCACGGAGGCCGACGCGGCCCGACGGCTCCTCGGCCCGTGGGTCGCACCGGTGACGGACCTGGCCGCGCCCGGCGAGACCCCCTGGTACGCGACCCCGTACGTCCCCGCCCTCCCCCTCCCCGTCGCCCTCGCCGTCCACGGCGGGCCGCTGCCCGAAGCGACCGTACGGGCCGTCGGCACCGCCCTCGCCGAGGCGCTCGCCGCCGCGCACGCCCAGGGCCTCACGCACGCCGGGGTCTCCCCCGCCGCCGTCCTCCTCACCGCCGACGGCCCCCGGCTGAGCTGCTTCGGCGCGGTACGGGCGGCCGGCGCCGACGGCGAGGCGCGCACCGGCCTGCCGGGCCTCGAACCGGGCACGCTCGCCCCCGAGCAGGCGACCGGCGGCCGCCCCCGCCCGCCCGGTGACGTCTTCGCCCTCGGCGCGGTCCTCGCGTACGCCGCCACCGGCCACACCGTGCCCGAGCGGGACGAACTCCCGCCCGCCCTGCGCCCGGTGGTCTCCTCCTGCCTGGCCCGCGACCCGGCGGACCGCCCGACCGCCGCGGACGCGAGGGCGGCCCTCGCACCGCCCACCCCGCACCTGACCGTCCTGAACTCGGCCGGTTCCCTGCTCACGCCCGGCTGGCTGCCGGGCCGGGTCGTGGCGGCGCTGGCCCGCCAGTCGTCCGAACTCCTCGCGGCCGAACTTCCCACCGGCACGGACCCCGACACCTCTCCCGGATCTGACCTGACCTGATGCTGTCGCCCCTGACCCACGACGACCCGGCCACCGTCGCCACCTACCGTCTCCTCGCCCGCCTCGGCTCCGGCGGCATGGGCACGGTCTACCTGGCGCGCACGCCCGGCGGCCGTACCGTCGCCCTGAAGACCGTGCACGCCCGTCTCGCGACCGACCCCGCGTTCCGCTCCAGGTTCCGCCTGGAGACGGACGCGGCCCGGATCATCGGCGCGCGGCACGGCGCGGCCGTCGTCGACGCCGACCCGCTGGCCGAGACGCCGTGGCTGGCCACGGAGTACGTCCTCGGCCCACCGCTCGACGACGCCGTCGCGCTCGGCGGCCCCCTGCCGGAACCGACCGTCCGCGCCCTCGGCGCCGCCCTCGCCGGGGCCCTCGCCCAGCTGCACTCCTCGGACGTGGTCCACCGCGACCTGAAGCCCTCGAACGTCCTGGTCACCGCGTACGGCCCGAAGATCATCGACTTCGGCATCGCGCGCGCGGCCGGCGACGACCACCTCACCCGCACGGGGGCGGCGGCGGGCACGCCCGCGTTCATGTCGCCGGAGCAGGCGAGCGGCGAGGAACACACCCCGGCGGGCGACGTGTTCGCCCTGGCCGGCGTCCTGGTGTTCGCGGCCACGGGCCACGGACCCTTCGGCAAGGGCTCCCCCGCCGACCTCCTCTACCGCGTGCGCTACGCCGAACCCGACCTCGGCGGCGTACCGGCGGCACTGCTGCCGCTCCTGACGGCGTGCCTCGCGAAGGACCCGGCGGCCCGCCCGACGACGCACGCCCTGGTGGACCACCTCCACGACGGCCACGGCGAGTTCGCGGACCACCTGCCGCCGCTGCTCCTCGCCGACATCGCCCGCCGGGCGACCGACGTCTGGCTCCCCGCCCCGCACCGCCTCCCGGCCCCGACGGAATCCGCGACGACGCCGACGACCCCGACCACGCCGGTCTCCCGCCGCCGCGCCCTCTCCGTCGGCGGAGCCGCCCTCCTCGGCACGGCGGCTGCCGGCGGCGGCCTCTGGGCCTGGCTGGGCACCCGCGACACCACCACGGGAACGGGCGGCACCCCGGCGGCCACGGGCCCCACGGCCATCCCGGCCTCGACAGCTGCGGACGGGTCGCCGGCACGGGTGTGGCAGGGCGAGTCGTTCGACCGTGAGGAGAGGACCACACCGCTGCTCGCCGACGATGTCGTGGGAGTCGCCCAGGCGGGTTCCTACCGGGCGTTCGACACACGCGACGGCAAGAAGCTCTGGGACGACATCATCGTGTTCGAGCCCCAGCAGATCACCACCGACGGCAGCTTCTTCTACGGCTCCAACGGCCCCACCGAGGGCCCCGGCATCCTCCAGATCCGCACTCTCGCTCCCCGCACCGGCAAGGAAGCGGCGCGGACCATCGAGATCAAGGGCTTCGACGGCTCCCAGTTCGGCACGCAACTCCTCACCGCCGCCGACGGACGCCTCATCACCGCCTCACGTGCCGGTCGGTACACGGACCCGATGGAGGACCGGGAAATCGGCTGGCACCTCCTCGCCATCGACCTGCGTACGCGCCGGGAGATCTGGCGCCGGCCGTACGAATGGGGCAACGTCCGCCCCTGGCTGTCCCGGATCGTCGACGACCGGCTGGTACTCGGCAAGAACAGCGACGACCTCGAGTCCTTCGACGTCCAGGCGAGGGATCTGCGCACCGGTCGCCAGCTGTGGCGGCGGAGCGTCCCGCTCAAGGACTCCATGTCCTTCAAGCCCGGCCAGCTCATCACCGACGACCGGCACCTCTACCTGGGCGGCGACCGCCTCCGGGCGCTGCGCCTCAACGACGGCGGTGTGGCCTGGGAGTACGGCAGCGGTTCCGCCTTCGGGATCCCCGCCGTAGCGGACGGTCTCGTCCACGCGAACGAGGCAGGTCGCGGGCTCGTGGCCGTCACCGCCGACAAGGGTGCCAAGGTCTGGGTGGAGCAGGCGTCCGGCCGCAGCCTCACCCCGGAGCTCCTCTCGGTCCCCTTGGTGGGAACCAAGTACGTGTACGCGCCTGTCCGAGGTGGTCTGAGCGCGGTCGACCGCGTGACCCACCGCTCGGCCTGGGTCTTCCCGACGGAAGCCAGCCGGTACGTCGTCAACACCTCACGAACCCGGATCATCGGGGCGGGAACGTCGTCCGTCGTGGCCTTCCCCTTCGCCTGAGCCGTTCCCTCCTGCCACACCCTCCGTCCACCGCCAACCGGAAAGCAGCCCGTGACCACTCAGCCCCTCGCCACCGGCGACCCGCTCCGGCTCGGCCCGTACCGGCTCCTCGGCGTCCTCGGCGAGGGCGGCATGGGCAAGGTGTACGTGGGCCGGGACGGCGCCGGGACCACCGCCGCCGTCAAGGTCCTCCGGCCCGAACTCGCCCACGACCAGCACCTCGCGCAGCGGTTCGTCCGCGAGGCCGACATGGCGCGGGCCGTCACCGGCAAGGGCGTGGCGCGGGTCCTCGGCGCGCAGACCGAGGGCGGACGGCCGTGGATCGCGGCCGAGTTCCTCGCCGGGCCGACCCTCGACGAGGCCGTCCGCGCGTACGGCCCGATGGACGTGCCGACGGTCCGCGCGCTGGCCGCCCAGCTCGCGCGCACCCTCCACGACATTCACGTGGCGGGTCTGGTCCACCGCGACCTCAAGCCCGCGAACATCGTGCTCACCTCGACCGGCCCGCGGATCATCGACTTCGGCATCGCGCGCCCCGAGCACGGCCTGACCCTCACCACCACGGGCCAGATCCCGGTGACCCCCGGATACGGTGCCCCCGAGCAGGTCCTCGGGCAGCGCGTCGGACCGGCCTCGGACGTCTTCTCGCTCGGCGCGGTCCTCGCGTACGCGGCGAGCGGGCGGCGGACCTTCGACGGGGGCCATGTCGCGGCGGTCCAGTACGAGGTCGTGCACGGCACGCCGGACCTGAGCCTGGTGCCTCCGGAGCTCCAGACGCTGATCGGCCCGTGTCTCGCGAAGGACCCGGCGTCCCGCCCGGCTCCGCCGCAGGTCGCCGAGGCCTTCGCCCCGCCGAAGGGCGCCGACCGGGCGTGGCGCAAGGGCCCGCTGGCGGAGGACATCAGGCGGCGGGAGGCGGCCACGAAGCGCCTCACGGCTCCCGAGGACACCGCCGTACCCGCCCCCGCGCCGACCCGGCGCCGTTTCCTCACCGCCGCGGCGGCCGGCGTGGCCGTACTCGGCGCGGGTGGCGGGGCCGGGGCCTGGTGGCTGAACAGGGACGGCGGTTCACCCACCGCCGACGTGCCGCTGGCGGTGGCGACTCCGGAGGCGCCATTCCTCTCGCTCATCGACAGCAAGCCGGGCGAGGTCCCGAAGGCCCTGTGGGGCCCTCTCGACGTGACCGCCCCGAACGGTCGCCCCCCGCTGCCCGTACGAGATGTGCTGGTCGTGCAGGCCAAGAACAGCGGTCTGCTGGCCCTCTCCGTCACGGACGGCAAGGAACGGTGGCGGGCCAAGGACATCGACGCGGACGCCGGGTACGTCTCCGTCGCCGACCGGCTCGTCGTCGGCGCCGACAGGGACGGCGTCCTGAACGCGTTCGTCGCCTCCACCGGCAAGCCCGTGTGGCAGACGCGGTCCGACGTCGACGACGTCCTCGCCGCCGACGACACCCACGTCTACCTGGTGACGAGGGAGAACGAGCTGCACGCCGTCGACGCCTGGACGCTCGCCACCACCTGGACCCGCCCGATGGCCTCCCCGCGCTCGCCGAACGGCCCCGCGAAAGCGGTGGCCGGCCGGAAGCGGCTCGTGATCCACGGCCGGGACGGCCACGTCGAGGTCCTCGACACCACGACGGCCGAGACCATCTGCACGCTCAAGGGCCAGGGCACCCAGGGCCAGGCGCCCGCGATCAGCGGCAACACCTTCTACATCGGCGGCCCCGACCTGGTGGCCAGGCGCCTCGACGACGGGGGCTTCCTGTGGAAGGAGGAGACCAGGAACTACGGCAACCTGCGGCAGGGCTGGTCCAGCCCTACCGCCGACGGCGCATCCGTCGTGGCTGTCGACGGCTACATGGCCTACCGGCTCGGCACGGTCGCCGACACCGGCCGCTCCAGCACGGAGTGGTCGGTCGTCATGGGCGAGTTGGGCACCCCGACCGGCACCCTCACCGCCCCCGTGGTGGAGGGCGGGACGGTCTGGTTGCCCGAGCCCGACGACAGCGCCGTCCGGGTGGTGAACAAGACCGGCGAAACGAAGCTGTTCACCGTGCCGATGGAGCGTGAGGGCGTCTTCCAGCTCGTCAGCGACGCCCACCGCGTCTTCATCGGACGCGGCGGCAGGATCGCGGCCATGCCGGTCTTCGGCGAGTGAGGGGCCTCTCCCCTCAGGCCCGCGCCTTCGTCGGCACCCCCGTCGCCAGCCCGTCGTCCCCCTGGCAGCCCAGCTTCGCCGAGACGTCCCGGGCCGCAGCGTTCGCCAGGGTGATCAGGCGGGTGCGCTGTTGCTGGTCGGTCTCCGGGACGTCGCCGGGGCCCCACACGCTCGTCTCGACGACGATCTCGTGCGCCGGGGCCTTGAGGCGGCAGGAGAAGTACAGCTTGCCGAGACCGGAGGAGGAGTAGGCGCGCAGACCCGAGGTGAAGTACGTGGCCTTGTCGGAGAGCCGCGTGTCCACCTCCGGGGCCTCCTTCACCGCGCCCACCTCGATCTTGAGGTCCTTCTCGCCACCCTCCCCGGGACGGAGACCGCAGTACGTCACCGGCTGCGGCCGGTAAGAGTCCGCCCACGGCGCGGCCGCGGCGTCCCGCAGCGCGGCGAGGGCCTTGTCCGGCTTCGACAGGTTGTCCTCGAAGCGGTCGCCGCCCAGGACGGCGTTCAGCGCCGTCGTGGCCGCCGTGTCCTTCGCGAAGCCGCCGCAGGCCTCGGCCGCCGTGAGGCCCTTCGGTTCCTCCGTGGACGCCCCGCCGCCGGAGCAGCTCGTGAGGAGGGCGGCCACGGCGAGGGCCGCGGCCGTTCGTGCCGGCGCAGAGCGCATGTCAGTCCTTCTCGTACGGGTCGGGCAGCGAGTTGTCGCGGGAGTGCAGACGCGAGTCCCGGACGTACTTGACCAGTTCCTCGTCGAGGTAGTTCCGGTCCTTCTCGCTCCAGCCGGGGGCGTTGGCGTAGGCGATGCCGGGGCGGAGCGAGTTCTCCTTGCCCATGGCGAGCGCCTCGTCCGACAGGTCGTCCGACTTCTTCTTCAGCAGCTCGTCCTTCTCGTACTTCTCGGCCATGTCGTCGGCCTCCATGCCGATGACCGTGGTGACCGCGCCGCCCACCGTCTCGGCGGCCAGCGGTACCAGTACGCCACCGGCGCCACCGGTCAGGACCGCGATGCCGCCCGCCGCCGCCGCGCCGACACCGAACTTGACCCATTCGGTCGTCTTGCCGACGGCCTTCTTGTGCTCCTCGGAGTCCTTCTCGTAGTCCTTGTCGATCTGCGCCATACGGGTCTCGTCCAGGATGCCCTGCGCCTCCGAACCGACCCGCAGCGTGGTCCGCGCGTCGGTGAGGTCCCGGTCGTCGAAGGTGGAGCCGGGCTTGGGGCCCACCTGGTCGAGGACGCTCGTCGTGTACAGCGACTCGGCCGCCGAGAGCGTGGAGTGGCCGGTCTCGCTCTGCGCCACGATGCCCATGAAGTTGACGGCGTCGCCGCGGTTCCAGAGCAGCCCGGTGTCGAACTCGGAGCCGAAGCGGGACTTGCCGTCGGCACCGTTGAAGCCGAACGGCGAGTTCTTCTTCTCCTCCATCGTCGTGTCGCTGTCCGTCTCCAGGGAACGGTTCAGCTCGTCGATGTAGGCGGCGCCCATCTTGCCGAGGCTGTCGTCGATGCCCGGCTGCTTGTGCATGTACTTCGGGTCGTCGCCGTACCGCTCGACGACCTTCTGCATGACCTCGGCGTTCTCCTTGGTCCGTACGTCCTTCAGGCCCTCGGGGTCGGCGTCGTACGGGTGGCCGGTGGTCGCGGACTCTAGTGCGTGACCGAGCGCGTTGTAGCCGGGCTCCTTGGTGCGGTCACCCTTGTCGTTGAGCTCCTCGGGCCACTCGCGGTCCTTGGTGAAGTAGTCGAACGGGTCGATCTTCTTGTCGTCCTTGGTGTTCTCGGGCGTGAGATCGATGTCGCCGTTGAAGAACTCCGTCGACGCCTTCGGGCTGTGCCCGAGGCCTTCCATGAAGCCGATCATGGGGTCGTTGCCCAGATCGCCGCCCATCCAGTTCAGGTGGCTCGGCCCGCCGGTCAGCTGGCGCCAGGCCCGGTCGGCGGGCAGCGCCCCGTCGTGGGTCATCTTCCGCTCGGTGATGACGAGCCCGTTGCCGTAGTCCTTGAGGAACTTGTCGTCGTAGTCGCCGACGCGCATCAGGTTGCTCATGACCTGGAAGCCGTACGGGCTGGTGCCGCGCGTGTGGATCGGCTCGCTGCCGGCCTTGATGACGTCGGCCTTCCACTGCTCCATCTCGGGGCTCGTGGAATGGGTCGCGGTGGCGAGCGTCAGACTCCAGTTCGTCTGGAGTTCCTTGAGCTTGTCGCGGTGGTCGACGCCGAGCCGCGAGCCGTCGCTCGGGTCGCCCATGTCGGCCCAGTACTCCATGCTGCCCTTCGGCCCGACCTCCAGGGCGAACTTCTCGGCGAAGTACGGGTCCTTCTGGTTGGCCTTGAAGAGCGCGTTGAGCTTGTCGATCTCCTCCGGGGTGGCGTCGTCGCCCTTCTTGTACAGCTCGTAGGCGGCGTGCGCGTCCTCGGCGTCCTGCGCCTTCGAGGCGGCCTTGAGGGAGTCGTAGTTCGTGCCGGAGAAGTTCATCTTGTCGTTGCCGACGAGTCCGCGCAGGGCGCGGGAGGCGACGTCGTCGGCGTTGTTGGCCTTGTCGATCGCGGCCTTGATCGCCGAACGCATCGCCTCGAAGTCGGCCTGCTCGGGCTTGGGCCCGTCGTAGTCCTTGGCGCGGCGGTCGGGGTGGATCAGGTAGCTGACGACGCCGTCCGGGTCGATGCGGATGCCCTTGCCCGGGGCCTCCGAGACGAGCTTCTCCAGCTCGGTCTTGGCGGCGGTGAACTCGCCCTCCGCGTCCCGCAGGATGTTGCGGATGCTGCTCGCCTCGGTGAGGGCGTCGCCGAACTCCTTGGCCGTCTTCCGGACGAACGCCTGCGTCACGCCGGCGTTCTCGCCCTTCCAGTCCGCCTTGTCGGCCTTGCCCTGGAGACCGGTCTCCGCCTTCTCCTTGGTCTTCTCCAGCTTGGTCACCGTCTCCGACCAGACGGTGACGGCCTCCTTGAGACCACTCAGGTGGGCGTGGAGGACCTGGTCGAACTTCAGCATCTGTTTCCCTCGTCAGCCGCCGTTGCCGGCTCAGGCTCAGTTGAAGTGCTTGTCGATCTCTGACATGGAGAAGTTCGTGACCAGCACTTCTTCATGGTTGGCGTGGCTGATGACCGTGTCTTCGAGGTGGTTGTGGATGTGCGCGCAGGCGCTGAGGAGCGCCTCGGCCTGGCCGCGCCAGGTGTCCCACATCGTCCACATCGCGGAGCCCGTCAGGAACCCGTCGCCGTCCAGGCCCTTGGCCGCGGCGTCGGTCTGGGCGCCCGCGTGGAAGGCGTCGCGCTCGAACCAGTGGAAGAGCTCCTGGGCCTCGTTGCCGATGGCCTTGAGGTCGGCGGAGGTCACCTTGTAGTCACTGGCCCCGCCGCCACCACCGCCACCGGGGTCCATGGGCACGCTGTTGAGCCTCATCGCCGCGCTCTCGCTGCGGACTTGGCTCCACTCCTCGTCGAACGACATCTACTTCCCCATGAGTGAGTTACGGACGGCGGGCGGCGGAAGGTTCCGGCTCAGCTCCGCCGCGAGCGAAGGACGGTGACGGCGACGGCGGCGCCGACGAGCACGGCGGCACCGATCCCGAGGCCGATCCAGAGGCCGGTGTTGCCACCGTCGTCGGTGGCGGAGGCTGCCTGGGGGACGGGGGCCGGGCTGGTGGTGGACTGCGACGGGGCCGGGTCCGCCGCACCGGAGGCGGAGGCGGACGGGGTCGCGGTCGCGGCCTCGGTGAGGTCGTCGATGGGACGGACGTCGGCGGGACCGGGGTCGCCGGGCGTCTTCAGCGTACGCAGCGGGCGGATGGCGCCGAAGCCGATGTAGTCGCTGCGCTTCTCGCCCCCCTTGGGCTTCGCTGCGGTGTCGAGCATGACCTTCAGGACCTGGTTGTTGGTCCAGTCGGGGTGCTTCGACCAGAGGAGCGCGGCGGCGGCGGAAGCGAGGGCGGTGGCGTCACTCGTACCGGTGGACTTGCACATGCCGGTGCCACCGCCGCAGGCGTGCACCATGTCCTTTCCGGGGGCCACCAGGTCGACCTGCGAGCCGTACTGAGCCGTCGACACATGCTTCGCCTTGTTGTCGACGGCGCCGACGCCGACGACCCCGGGGGTCGCTCCCGGATACTCCACCATGTTGCCCTTGTCGCCGGTGTTCCCGACGGATGCGAAGACGAGCGCACCTCTGCCCAGCGCGTATTTCACCGCATCGGTGAGAGCCTGCGAACCCGCTCCCGCTCCCAGGGAGACGTTGATGACCTTGGCACCCGAGTCGGCTGCGTACTTGATCGCAGGCGGCACGACGCGATTGAACTCCTCGTCGCTGTCCGCCATGCTCCCCTCGCCGGCATCGAGACCGGAGACGCGCACCGGAAGGATCTTGGAGCCCGGCGCCAGACCGAAGGCTCCGTTCCCTCCGTCCCGGTCTCCGGTTCCCGCGATCAGACCCGCCATGCCGGTGCCGTGCCCGGTGTAGTCGGTGAACTGATCGCCGGACTCGTCGGTCGCGAGGTCCTTGCCTTCGAGTACCTGACCGCGCAGGTCGGGGTTGGACTTGTCCACGCCCGAGTCGATCACCGCGACGGTGACGCCCGCACCGGTGCTGAGCTGCCAGATCTCCTCCGCGCCCATGGCGTCCAAGTGCCACTGCTGGGCGCGGAAGTTCTCCGCGTGGGCGGGAACGGAAGCGATGCCCACCAGCAGCATCCCCAAGGCGGCCGAGGCGGTGGCTCCGGCACGGCTCCGACGAACACTGCTGGTACGCATCTGCTTCCTCGCGCTGATCAGTCGATGACGGGGGGCGCCACGCGGCGGCCCTGCTGCCAGGTCTCCTCGTCCTCGACCAGGTAGTCGGGACGCTCTCCGTTCTGCTCCTCGCGCTCGCCCGGCTTCGCGGCGTTTCCGCCGCGCACCAGGCCGGAGCCACCGGCCGTGAAGGGCTTCCCGCCTCCCGCGGCACCGGCGCGCTGCGCCTTGCCGCCGACGACGCCGCCCGTCTCGCCGGCGAGGCGCCGCCCGCCGGTGATGCCGCTCTGGCCGGTCGCGCCGCCCATGGAGCCGCCCATGCCGTGTGATCCGCCCATGCCGCGGCCCATGCCCGTCCGGTTGTTCTGTCCGGTGGGCTCGTTGCCGACGACGGTGCTGCGCGGGATGCCGGTCTGCGGTCGGCCCGTGGTGCTGGGAACCTGGCGACCGCCGCTGATGCCCTCACGGGGCATGCCGGGGCCGTTGCGGAGTCCGCCGGTCAGCGGACCCCGGGGGTTGCTGGTGCCACCGGTGACGGGCGAGGTGGGACCCAGGGGGCCCGGACCGCCCTTCGGGGACAGCGGCGGCATGCCGGGCGTCACGATCGGAGGCATGCCTCCGTCCGGCTTGGTGACCGGCGGCGGGCCGCCCGGGAACTGCGTCGTCGGCACCGTGATGTCCGGCTTCGGCGGGGTCTGCACGCTGTCGATGCCGAGGTCCACAGGTGCGTCGGGCCGGACCTCGGGCTTGACGACGTGCGTCGGACCGGACGGGTCGCCCGTGGGCGGGACCGTGGGCATGTCGGGCGTGGTCCGGGTGTCGGGCGGGGTATGCGTGGTCCGCGTCCCCGTACTCGTGTCCGTGCTGGTGCCGGTGCCGGTGGAGCGCTGGCCGGTCCCCTGCGAGGAGCCGAGGTAGGAGCCGCTGTCCCGGCCGTCGGGCGTTTCCGGCACGAACGCGCCCGGCGGCGGCGGGAACGTGGGCGGCACCTCGTTCTTCATGCGGAGGCTCGACCACTGGTAGGTGGACGAGAGGCGGTACATCTCGTCCGCCGCCGCCTGCTGGTTCTCCTTCTCCTTCGCCTCGATGGCCGCCAGCTCCTCGCTGGGGGACATCTCGCTCCGGGCGTTGCGGGCGATGGTCTGGGAGTCGGGGTCGTTGTGGGCCTTCAGCGCCGCTTGCAGGTTCTCCTTGGCGGCCGCGTGGGAGGTGTAGCGAGGCATGGCGCTCTGCGCCGAGGCGATGGCGGACGAGTTGTCCTCCATCGCGACGGATCCGCGCCCGGCGTAGTCCGAGAGGTGCGTGGTCGAGTTGGCCACGTTGGTGGCCCACTCGACGAAGGCCTTCTCGGCCTCGCCCTCCCAGTCCATGTTCCTCATGCTGGCGCGCAGGTCCTCGGCGATCCTGGCCATCTGCGACGAGACGGTCTTCAGCCGCCGCGCCGCGTCACCCACGTAGTAGCTGCTCGCCTCGTCCAGCCACGCCAGCATCTGCTCGTGCTTCATGCCGGCGAAATTGGTTCCGCCGCCTCCGCCGCCCTCTGCAGGCCTCATCCTTCGCCTCTTCCCCGTGTCCCCGAAATTCCGTCCGCACGCCCCTACTTGAAGGAGCCGTCACCCTCGGCCGCGTCGTTGCCTCCGTGGCTGGACTCCTTGTCCGCCTTCGCCTTGGCGTCAAACGTCCGCTGGTGGATCTGGATCATCTTGCGCTTGATGTCGTCGTCCATCTCCTCCATGCCGTTCTTGGAGGCGACGACCGCGATCCCGAGCCCTTCCAGGCAGTCGTTGAGCAGACCGGAGAGCTCGACCAGGCTGTGAAGCGTCTCGTTGTACGCCGAGTAGGCGCCCTGCGCCTCGGACCAGGCCGCCCCGCCCCCGCCGAACTGCGTGCGCGTGACCGGGTCCGACTTCAGCTTCGGAGCGCTCGCGTCGGAGCCCTGGAGCTGGGTGATGAGCTCCTCGACGCCCTGCTTGAACTTCTGCATGGAGTCGGCGCTGTATTTGACGGCCTGCGTCCGCATCCCGGACGACATCCCATCCAACTCTGCTCGCATGACGCGACCTCCCCCGTGAACCACCACGCCGTGTACCGCAACAAGTCTAGAAGTTCACTGTAGTCAGGAAGGACGACAGTCCGCACCTCTCAGTTGCACAAGCAACGGACATCACATGGTTACGAATTGGGAACGGCGACCGCCGCCTGGGGGCGGATCGGGAGGCGGTTGACCGGGCGGCCCGTCGCCGCTCGTACCGCTGAGGCCACTGCGGCGGGTGAGGTGACGACCGGGATCGCGCTCGCCGCCTTCGCGCCGAAGGGGGCCACCACATCGCGTTCCTCGACGAGTTTCACGATGCGAATGTCCGGGGCATCCAGGGATGTCGGGAGTGCGTACCCCGTGAAGTCGGGGTGCCGGACCAGGCCACGGGCCGTGCGGAGGTTCTCCGTGAGGGCCGCGCCCACGCCCTGGGTGACGCCCGCCTCGATGCGGGCGGCGAGCTGGGCGGGGTTCAGGATGCGGCCGACGTCCTGCGCGACGGCCATCTCCACCACGCGCACCGCGCCGAGTTCGATGTCCACGTCCACGACCGCGCGGATCGCGCAGAAGGCGAGGCCGACGAACGCGTCGCCCTGGCCGGACTCGTCCAGGGGCTCGGTGGGGTGCGGGCGGCACTGGGCGGTCGCCCAGAGTTCCTTGCCGTCCATCGCCTCCGTGACCGTGGTCGACAGGACGCCGTCGTACGAGGTGATCTTGCCGTCCGTGATCTGGAGCAGCTCCGTCGACATGCCGAACTTGTGGGCCAGCGGCTGGAGAAGCTGCGTACGGACCATCTTCGCGGCCCGTTCCACCGCCCCGCCCGACACCCAGGTGTGGCGGCCGTGGGCGGCCGGTCCGGCCGGCGGCTGGTCGGTGTCGACAGGGGCCACGTGGACCTCGTCGATGCCGAGGGTCTCCTGGACGATCTGGCGGGCGAGGGTCGAGAAGCCCGAGCCCGTGTCCACGGCCGAGCAGATGACCGTGGCCACCCCGTCCATGACGCGCACGGTCGCCGTCGACACCTCGTCGGTGCCCTCCGCCCCCAGCATGTGCACCATGCCGAGCGCGTAGCCCACGCCCCGCCGCACCGCCCCGGGTTCGCCCGCGCCCTCGGGACCGCCGGGCAGCAGCCAGTCGCCCTCCGGGGTGTCCTTCGGCAGCGGGGGCAGGGGGAAGTCCCGCACGGCGGCGAGCAGTTCGGCCACCGGGGCCGGGCACGTCACCGTCTGGCCCGTGGGCAGGATGTCGCCCGTCGCCATGACGTTCCGCATGCGCAGCTCGGCCGGGTCCACGCCCAGCTTCGCGGCCAGCTTGTCCATCTGGGCCTCGTACGCCGCGCACACCTGCATCGCGCCCTCGCCCCGCACATGGCCGGAGGGGGGGTTGTTGGTGCGGACCGCCCAGCCTTCGACGAAGGCGTGCGGCACCACGTACGGGCCGCAGGCGAAGGCCACGGCCGCCGCGAGCGACTCCGACGACGAGTCCGCGTACGCGCCCGCGTCGAGCAGGATCTGCGCCTCCACCTTCACCAGGCGCCCCTCCGCGTCCGCGTGGTGGCGGTAGCGCAGCAGGGTGGGGTGGCGGTGGGCGTGGCCGAGGAAGGACTCCTCGCGCGTGGCGGTGAGTTTGACCGGGCAGCCGGTGCGCAGCGCGAGCAGCCCCAGCGGGATCTGGAAGCCCGGGTCCTCGCGGTCGCCGGTGGCGCCGGGGACTCCGGTGACGACCAGTTTGACCTGCCCGGGCGGCAGCCCGAAGCAGGCGGCGGCCAGGTCGCGGTCGGTGTGCGGGTCGGTGGAGGCCGTGTAGATCTCCACTCCGCCGTCGGGGCGCGGCACGGCGAGGCCCGCCTCGGCTCCGATCGGCGCCGGGTCCTGGCGGCCGATCCGGTAGAGGCCCTCGACGACGATCTCGCCCGTCGCTTCCGGGTCGCCGAAGCTCAGCGGGATGTGCCGGATCAGGTTCCCGTCGGGGTGCAGCGCCTCGGCCTCGAACGCCTTCTCCGGGTCCGTCACCGGGTCGAGCACCTCGTACTCGACGTCGATCGCCGCGGCGGCGAGCCGGGCCGTGTCCGGGTGGTCGGCGGCGACGGCCGCGAGGGCCTCGCCGTGGTGCCGGACCAGTTCGGAGGCGAAGACGGGCCGGTCGGCGACCCGCCGCCCGTAGGTGGCCGCGCCCGGCACGTCGGCGGCCGTCACCACGGCCCGGACGCCCGGCATCGCGGCCGCGGCCGTGGTGTCGATCGACACGATCCGGGCGTGCGGGTGCGGCGAGCGCAGGATCGCGGCCCAGAGCAGCCCTTCGGCCCACAGGTCGGAGGCGTACGGGAACGTGCCCTCGGTCTTCGCCCGCGCCTCGGCCTGCGGGAGCGAGGTGCCGAGGCCGTGCGCGGCCGGCTCCTGTCCGGGGCCCCCGGGGGTGTCGAGAGCCGTGGGAGCGGCGGTGGTCGCGTCGCTGCTCACGCCATGCCTCCGTCGTGCGGGTGGGGAATCTGGTGCGGGACACGGGCCTCGCCGGCCGTCTCGGGCGCGCCGGCCGAGGCGGCGGCCTCGCGCTCGGCGACGACGTCGCGGACGGCGTCGAGCACGCCCCGGTAGCCGGAGCAGCGGCAGAGGTTGCCCGCGAGGGCCTGGCGGGTCTCCAGCTCCGTGGGGGCGTGGTTGCCCTCCAGGAGGTCGTGCACGGTCATGCACATGCCGGGGATGCAGAAGCCGCACTGGACGGTGCCGCAGCGGGCCATCGCCCGCTGCACGTCCGAGGGCTCGCCGTCGGACGCGAGGCCCTCGACGGTCCGCACCTCGCTGCCGGCGGCGGTCGCCGCGGGCACCAGGCAGGAGGCCACGAGCCGGCCGTCGACCTGCACGTTGCACGCGCCGCACTCGCCCTGCGAGCAGCCGTCCTTGGCCCCGGCGAGGCCGAGGCGCTCGCGCAGGACGTAGAGCAGCGACTCGCCGATCCAGGAACCGGTGACGGGGCGGTCGGTGCCGTTGACCCGCAGGGTGTACGAGGTGTGGGGGTGCTCGTCGCTGTCCGTGGACGCGTCCACGGGGGGCGCGGGCACGGGGGCGGGGGCCGGGGCCTGCGCCTCCGGGGCCGTGGCCGGGACCTGGGCCTGGGCCTGGGCCTCCGCAGCCTCGACGTCCGGCACGACGTCCGGTGCGGCATCCGGTGCGACGTCCGGCTCGGCCTCCGGAGCCGTCTCCTCCGCACCGTTCCCGGCAGCCTCCGCGGACCCCGCGGACTCCTCGGGCTCCACGGCCTTCCCCGACTCCGCCGCGGGCTCCTCCGGAAGCGCCCAGGGCGCGGGCGCGCCGCCCGGCAGCGTCGCGGGAGCCTCGGCGTAGGAGGCCGGCGTCACCGCCACCTCCGGCTCGGCCCCCTCCTGCCGGGGCGCCTCGGCCACGGCCGGGATCTGCCACTGGCCCGTGGCCCCCGGGTCGGCGGCCGGTGCCACGGCCTCCTCGAAACGCCACTCGGCCGTCGCGTGCGGGTCCTGCGGGTCCTGCTGGTCCTGCTGGTCCGGCTCCGCGTGGTCGAGGTGCTCGACGACGTTCTCGACGTACGCGGGCGGCTGGAAGTGCTCACCACCCCGGAAGGAGTCGCCCCGGAAGGAACCGTCCTGGAAAGAACCGTCCTCGAACGAACCGTCCTGGAACGAGCCGCCTTGGAGCGAACCGTCCCCGAACTCACGGTCCCGGAACGAACCGTCCCCGAACTCGCCGCCCGTGAAGTACTGCGTCTGCTGCGCCTCGGTCGGGACGTGCACCGTCCAGCTGCCCGTCGCCGCCGGGTCCGTCGCCGGGGACGGGGCGAGCGGCTGGAGCGGAGTGATCATCGGCGGCACGTAGCCGTGGCCCGGCGCCTCCAGGGGGACGCCGTCCAGCATGAAGTCGGGCGGGAGCTGGACGAAGGCGGTGGCGTCGCCGTCGTACCCCTCGCTCTGCGGAAGGGGCTCCCATCCGCCCCGGTACCCGTGCTGGTCGTGCTGGTCGTCGCTGCTCACGCGAGTGCCCTCCCCAGTGCCCGTCGGGCGAGTGCGGCGACGGTGCGCCGCAGGTGCAGTACGGCCGGGGGCAACTGTTCGTCGCCCGGCGGGTCAGGGATGCAGGCGGCGGCGACGTACTCGCCGAAGGCCGCGAGCGCCTCCGGGGCGAGCCCCCGGTCGTTGTCCCAGTCCACCAGCGAGGCGATCCAGCGCTCCGCCTCCAGCGGGCGCAGCGGCATGGGCGCGACGGCGCCGACCGCGCAGCGCACGCCGCGCCGCGCCGGGTCGAGGACGACGGCGACGGAGGCGGTGGCGCGGGCCGGGCCGGTGCGGCCGGTGGCCTTGACGAAGACCTGGGGGGCGTGGAGCAGCGGGACGCGGACGAAGGCGACGAGCTCGCCGGGGGCGAGCAGGTCACGGCCGGCGAGGAGGTGGGAGACGGGGATCTCGCGGCTGCCGAGCGGGCCGAGGACGACGAGGTCGGCCTCCAGGGCGGCGAGGACGGGCAGGGAGTCGCCGGTGGGCGCGGCGGTGACGACGTTGCCGCCGAGGGTGCCCGCGTTGCGGATCTGGGGCGGCCCGGCGGCGCGGGAGGCGGCGGCGAGGGCCGGGATGAGGGCGGCGAAGTCGGGGCGGCCCATCCGGGCGTGGGTGAGGCCCGCGCCGAGGAGGGCGTGGCCGTCCTGGTACTGCCAGCCGCGGATCTCGTTGATGCGGCTCAGCCCGACGAGTCCGGCGGGGCGGAGCTGGCCCTTGTTGACGGCGGCCATGAGGTCGGTGCCGCCGGCGACGGGCACGGCGGCCGGCATGGCCGTGAGCGCCGCCACGGCCTCGTCGAGCGAGGCGGGCAGCGTCACGGACTGCGCCGTCTGTGGTGCGTGCGTGGTCAACCCGCTGCCCCTTCCCGGTGTCCCGGTGGTCCCCGACTGTGCCCGGCCGTCGCGCCTGCGAGCGGGCGGTACGACGTGCCTGCGTGTGGGCGTACCGTACGTGCTCACAGGCCGGACGTGGCAACTCTGGCACATCTTCCGAGGAGTCCGGCGCGAGGGTCCGCGAAGGACTGTTCCGTCCGGAACGCACCGGGTGGGGCGGTAACTTCCGTTTCGACGCTCTTGGGTGACCGGCGGCGCCGGGCCCCTCACACGTTCGGGGGCGTGCCCTCCAGGGGGCGGCCGAGGACCCCCGGGCGCCGCTGCCAGGGGTGGGGTCCGGCGGGCGGGCGGTGGTCGACGCCGAGTGCTTCCAGGCGCCGGTAGTGGGTGCGCATGCGGCGCTCGAAACCGGCGTGGTCGCGCGCCTCCGGCGCGGGGAGCGCGGACCAGGCGACCTCGGCGAAGGCGGCGAGGCGCGGGAAGACCTGGTAGTCGACGCGGGAGCGGTTCTCCATGACCTCGGTCCAGACGTTGGCCTGGGTTCCCAGGATGTGGGCGGCGGCCTCGGGCGCGAGGCCCGGCGGGACGGGCTCGAAGCGGTAGACGTCCTCCAGGGTGCGGACGTATCCGATGGGCATCGGTTCGTCGTCGCCCGGCGCCTGACGGTGGTCCAGGTAGACGTGCTGTTCGGGGCACATGACGACGTCGTGGCCGGCCTCGGCGGCGGCGATCCCGCCCGCGTACCCCCGCCAGGAGGACACGGCCGCTCCTTCGGCGAGGCCGCCCTCCAGGATCTCGTCCCAGCCGATGAGGCGGCGTCCGCGGGCGGCGAGCCAGCGGTCGAAGTGGCGGATGAACCAGGACTGGAGCTCGTCCTCGCCGGCGAGCCCGAGCTCCTTGATGCGGGCCTGTGCGGCCGGGGAGGCCTTCCACTGGTCCTTGGGGCACTCGTCGCCGCCGATGTGGACGAAGGTGGACGGGAAGAGGCCGAGGACCTCTTCGAGGACGCCCTCGTAGAAGCGGAGGACGGCGTCCGTCGGGGCGAGGACGTTCGGGTTGACGCCCCAGGTGTCCCAGACGGTGAGGGCGGCTGTGTCGACGACGTCGGTGTTGCCGAGCTCGGGGTAGGCGGCGATGGCGGCCTGCGCGTGGCCGGGGAGGTCGATCTCCGGGACGACGGTGATGTGCCGCTCGGCGGCGTACGCGACGATCTCGCGGATGTCGTCCTGGGTGTAGAACCCGCCGTGCGGGGTCTCGGTCCACAGCGGCGAGGCCCGGTGTCCCCACTTGGTGCGGGCGCGCCAGGCGCCGACCTCGGTGAGCTTCGGATGGCGCAGGATCTCGATGCGCCAGCCCTGGTCGTCGGTGAGGTGGAAGTGGAAGACGTTCAGCTTGTGGGCGGCGAGGAGGTCGAGGTAGCGCAGGACGTCGTCCTTGGGCAGGAAGTGCCGGGAGACGTCGAGGAGGAGGCCGCGCCAGCCGAAGCGGGGCGCGTCCTCGATCGTCACGTACGGCAGGTCCCGGGCTGGTTCCTTCCGTACGGGCGCCTTGCGGTACGCGTCGGGCCCGAGGAGCTGACGGAGGGTCTGGGCGCCCCAGAAGACTCCTGCGGGGCCGCCGCCCTCGATGGCGACGGCGGCGTCGGGGCCGCCGACCGTGAGCCGGTAGCCCTCGGGGCGCCCGGTCTCGGCGCCGATCCTGAGCCGGATCGCGTGCGGCCCGGCGCCGTCGGCGAAGGACAGCCCGGTGGCGGCGCCCAGGGCGGACCTCAGCCAGCGGGCGGTGGATTCCGTGCCCGGGCCCGCGTCGAGCGTGGTGCGCTCGTCGAGCGTGACGCACCCGGGGGCGCTCCCCCGGTGCTCGACCGACAGCGGCGCCGGGATCAGGTCCATGGAGTGAGTCATCGCGTCAGTCCTTCACCGCCCCGCCGAGTCCCGAGACCAGGCGGCGCTGTACGAGTACGAAGAAGACGAGCACCGGGATCGTCATCACGGTCGACCCGGCCATGATTCCTCCCCAGTCGTTCTCGTCGGGCTTGAAGAAGACGAGCAGCGCCATCGGCAGGGTGGACTGCGAGGTGTCGCTGATGAGGAAGGACTTCGCGAAGAGGAAGTCGTTCCAGGTCGAGATGAACGAGAAGACGCTCGTCGCCACGAGGCCGGGGAAGACCAGCGGGAAGAGGATCTGCCACAGGAAGCGGGTGCGGCTCGCGCCGTCGATCTGGGCCTGTTCCTCCAGCGCCTCCGGGATGGCCTTCACGAAGCCGCGCAGCATCCAGATCGCGAACGGCAGCGAGAACGCGATGTGCGGCAGGATCAGCGAGCCGAGGGTGTTGAGCTGGCCGAAGTCCCGCATGAGGAAGAACAGCGGGATGGTCAGCGCCTCGACCGGCACCATCTGGGCGACGAGGAACATGACGAGCAGCGTCGTCCGGAACCGGAAGCGGAAGCGGGTGACGGCCGTCGCCGCGAGGAAGGCGATGAGGGCCGAGGCGAGGACGACCGTGCCCGCGACGATCAGCGAGTTGACGAAGTACCGGCCGAACTCCTGCTGGTCGAAGACGCGCCGGAAGGAGTCGAGGGACGGGGACAGCGTCCACGGCCGGGGGTGCGCGGACTGGATCTCGCCGGCCGGTTTGAGGGCCGAGAGGACCATCCAGTACAGCGGGAAGGCGACGGCGGCGGCGACGAGCAGGGTGACGGCCTCGGCGGCGAGGCGCCCGGGTCGCCGTATGCGGAACGTACGGGAGGTGGTCACAGTTCTTCTCCCTGGCGTCGCAGCAGGCGCAGGTAGACCAGCGTCACGGCCAGCAGGATCAGCAGCATGACGACGCCGATCGCCGAGCCCAGGCTGTACTGGGACGAGGCGAAGGCCTTCTGGTAGGCGTACACGTTGAGGACGAGGTTCTGGCCGGCGATGCCGCCGCCGTTCGTCATCACGTAGATCTGGGTGAAGAGCTTGAAGTCCCAGATGATCGACTGGATCGTGACGACGACCAGGATCGGGCGGAGCACCGGCGCCATGACCGAGCGCCAGATCCGCCACTGCGAGGCGCCGTCGAGGGCGGCGGCCTCCAGGACCTCGGCCGGGATGGCCCGGATGCCGGCGTACACCGTCACCATCACGAACGGGAACGAGCACCAGACGACTTCGAGGAGGACCAGGGCGAAGGCGCTGTACCGCCCGTACGTCCAGGAGAAGTCGCCGAGCCCGAGCAGCCGGTTGACGGGGCCGAAGTCGGGGTCGAAGAGGAAGACCCAGACGGTGGAGCCGGTGACGGCGGGGGTCGCCCAGGCGCCGAGCGCGGCCAGCATCAGGACGAGCCGGGGCAGGGCACGCACGCGCGTGAGCAGCACGGCGAGGGAGCAGCCGACGGCGAGGGTGGTGACGACGCAGGCGGCGGCGAAGACGACGGTGGCGAGGAGGACCTGGCGGAACTGGGGGTCGCCGAAGAGGGCGGTGTAGTTGGCGAAGCCCTGGAAGGAGGTCGGTTCGCCGCCGCTGACCTGGGCCTGGGTGTACTCCAGGAAGGAGATCAGGCCGAGCTGGTAGACGGGGTAGACGAGGAGTCCGCCGAGGACGGCGAGGGCGGGCAGCAGGTAGAGCCAGGGGGTCCAGGGGCTGGTGCGCCGGGGGGCGCGGGGGGTCCGGGGGGCTGTCTTCACCGGCTCGGCGGGGCGGGTGAGCTGGGTCGTCGTCATGCGGCTCAGCCCGCGGCCGCGAACGCCGCGTCCATCTTCTTCGCGGCGTCGCCGGAGGCCGTCGCGACGTCCTTACGGCCGCTGACGACCTCCTGGAACATCGTGGGCAGCACGAGGGAGGCGTCGATCTGGCCCCAGCCGGGGGACGCCGGGACGAACCGGGTGCCGGCGCCGAGGGTGTCGATGAAGGGCTTCACGAAGGGCCGGCGCTGGGCGGCGGCGGTGCGGACGTCGGTGTACGTGGGCAGGAAGCCCATCGCGTCGAACAGCCTGCCCTGGGTCTCCTTGCCGGTGAGGGACTTGAGGAGGTCGATGGCGAGGGTGCGGTGGGAGGTGCTCTTCAGGACGCCGATGTTGTTGCCGCCGGCGAAGGCGGGGGCGATGGAGCCGGGGGTGGTGCCGGGCAGCGGGACGACGGCGTACTTGCCCTTCACGGCGCCGGCCTCGACGGCGGCGTGGCTGAAGTCGCCGCCGATGGCCATGCCGGCCTTGCCGGAGGCGAAGGCGGTGACGGTGGCGTTGCCGCCCATCTGGGCGCACTTGGCGGCCGGGCAGTTGTCGTCGCCGAAGAGCGAGGTGTACGTGCTGATGCCCTTGCGTGCGGCCTCGCTGTCGACGGCGGCCTTGTACGTGGCGCCGTTCGCGGTGGCGAGTTCGCCGCCGGCGGCCCAGACGAAGGGCATGGCGCCGTAGGTGTAGGCGCCGCCGACGGCGATGCCGTACAGCTCGGGCTTCGCCTTGCGGATCTTCTTGGCGGTGGAGACGAGTTCGGCCTGGCTCTTGGGGGCGGTGAGGCCGAGCTCCTGGAACACGTCGGTGCGGTAGTAGAGGGCGCGGACGCCGACGAAGAGCGGGGCGCCGTAGACCTTGCCGCCGACGGTGACGGACTGCCGGGCGGTGGGGTCGGTGTCCTTGGCGTCGTCCCAGGCGGCGAACTCGGCGCTGATGTCGGCGAGTCCGCCGTCCTCGACGTATCCGGCGGTGTCGGTGTTGCCGTACTCGATGAGGTCGGGCGCGGACTTCGGGTCGTTGAAGGCGGCCTTGACGCGCTGGGCGCGGGTCTCGACGGGGATGTACTCGACCTCGACCTTCGCGCCCGCGTGGCTCTTCTCGAAGGCGGCGACGGCCTGCTGGACGACCTGCTCCTTGGGCTTGTTGCCGACCTCCTGGAAGAGCCAGACGCGCAGGGTCCCGCTCTTGTCGTCGGCCGCGGCCGCGCCGCCGGACGTCTGGGGCGCGCAGGCGGTGGCGGTGAGACCGGCCAGCAGGAGTGCGGCGGCCAGGGCGGTGACGGGGGTCCCCCCTGCTCGGGCGGAGCCGAGAGCTCGGGGGAGGGCGGGAAGCTTCAGGGCGGACTTCATGGCGGATCCCCTCCGAATGCATGCGTTGCATCATGTGCAATGTGCGTTTCGTGCTGCACAACACGCGTGAGGTTAGGCGTGCCTCCGGCGGGCCGACAAGAGGTCTCGACCACCTCAACCACTCCGTGACCGGCGAAAGCACCCCGTGCAACGGCGCACGGAGGACCCGGAGACGCGGAACGGCCCCCGTCGTGCGTACCGAAGTACGCACGACGGGGGCCGTCCCCGACGTCAGGACCCGCTTATTTGTCCTTGCCGCCCTTGTCCTTGTCGCCACCGCCGGCGCCCATGGAGTCGTAGATCTCCTTGCACATCGGACAGACCGGGTACTTCTTGGGGTCGCGCCCCGGCACCCAGACCTTTCCGCACAGCGCCACGACGGGCGTGCCGTCGAGCGCGCTCGCCATGATCTTGTCCTTCTGGACGTAATGGGCGTAGCGCTCGTGGTCGCCGTCACCGTGGGACACCTGCGGCGTCGGCTCGACGAGGGTTCCCGTACCTGCCCCGCGCTCGGGCTCGAGAGTGCTCATAACCGCCAAGGGTACTGAAAGCCGGGGCTCAGTTGAGGGACGGGTCGTCCGGGTACGTCGCGATCATCGCGAGTTCGCCGCGCTGCCGTCGCAGCACCTGCCGCCAGAGCGTCTCGGGGCGCGGCGAGGACACGTCGCCGGGTTCCGACTCGACCACGTACCAGGCCCCGTCGCCGAGCTCGGACTCCAGCTGGCCGGGGCCCCAGCCCGCGTACCCCGCGAAGATCCGCAGCGACCCGAGCGCCGGTCCGAGCAGCTCGGGAGGGGTCTCCAGGTCGACCAGGCCGATCGCGCCGTACACCCGCCGCCAGCCGAGGGGGCCCTCGTCGCCGGGGATGACGGCGAGGCCGAGGGCCGCGTCGAGCGAGACGGGGCCGCCCTGGAAGACGACGCCGGGTTCGCCCGCGAGGGTGGCCCAGGGCGCGAGGATGTCGCCGACGGTCACCGGTGTGGGCCGGTTGAGGACGACGCCGAGCGACCCCTCGTCGTCGTGGTCGAGCAGCAGGACCACCGCGCGGTCGAAGTTGGGGTCCGCCAGCGCGGGGGTGGCCACGAGCAGCCGTCCTGTGAGCGAGGACACCTCGGTCATGCGACACATGATCCCGCATCTTCGTCGTTCGCGGGGGTTGTCGGACGGGATGCGGGGAAGCCGGGGACCAGCGCGGTTCGGGAGGGGCACGGTCACGGCGGCGGGGTATCCCGCGAGAACAAGCGGACGGTGACGCTCCGCAAGATCACGGGAACAGAGGGTGTTGTGCCGAATTCATTACATCTGACAGGCCCCCCGAGGCATCCGATCGGGGTCTCATGGCCCCTTACCCTTTTCACTGGCCACCCGTCGGACCCCACTTTCGGAACGCGAGATTCATGACCGGCACAGACGATGTCCTGCTTGTCCACGGCGGAACCCCGCTGGAGGGCGAGATCCGCGTCCGCGGCGCGAAGAACCTCGTGCCCAAGGCGATGGTCGCCGCCCTGCTCGGCAGCGGCCCCAGCCGCCTGCGCAATGTGCCCGACATCCGTGACGTCCGCGTCGTCCGCGGGCTGCTCCAGCTGCACGGAGTGACGGTCCGCCCCGGCGAGGAGCCCGGCGAGCTCGTCCTCGACCCGACGCACGTCGAGTCCGCCAACGTGGCCGACATCGATGCCCACGCCGGTTCGTCGCGCATCCCGATCCTCTTCTGCGGCCCGCTGCTGCACCGCCTCGGCCACGCCTTCATCCCGGGCCTGGGCGGCTGCGACATCGGCGGCCGGCCCATCGACTTCCACTTCGACGTGCTGCGCCAGTTCGGCGCGACCATCGAGAAGCGGGCGGACGGCCAGTACCTGGAGGCCCCTCAGCGCCTTCGCGGCTGCAAGATCCGCCTGCCGTACCCCTCGGTCGGCTCGACCGAGCAGGTGCTGCTCACCGCCGTCCTCGCCGAGGGCGTCACCGAGCTGTCGAACGCGGCCGTGGAGCCCGAGATCGAGGACCTGATCTGCGTCCTGCAGAAGATGGGCGCGATCATCTCGATCAACACCGACCGGACCATCACGATCACCGGTGTCGACAAGCTCGACGGCTACACCCACCGGGCGCTCCCGGACCGCCTGGAGGCGGCCTCCTGGGCGTCGGCGGCGCTGGCGACCGAGGGCAACATCTACGTGCGCGGCGCCCAGCAGCGCTCGATGATGACCTTCCTCAACACGTACCGGAAGGTCGGCGGCGCCTTCGAGATCGACGACGAGGGCATCCGCTTCTGGCACCCGGGCGGCTCGCTCAACGCGATCGCCCTGGAGACGGACGTGCACCCCGGCTTCCAGACGGACTGGCAGCAGCCGCTGGTCGTGGCCCTGACGCAGGCCTCCGGCCTGTCCATCGTCCACGAGACGGTGTACGAGTCCCGGCTCGGCTTCACCTCCGCGCTCAACCAGATGGGTGCGCACATCCAGCTGTACCGCGAGTGCCTGGGCGGCTCCGACTGCCGCTTCGGCCAGCGGAACTTCCTGCACTCGGCGGTCGTGTCCGGCCCGACGAAGCTCCAGGGCGCCGACCTGGTCATCCCCGACCTGCGCGGCGGCTTCTCGTACCTGATCGCCGCGCTCGCGGCCCAGGGCACGAGCCGGGTGCACGGCATCGACCTGATCAACCGCGGCTACGAGAACTTCATGGAGAAGCTCGTCGAGCTCGGCGCGAAGGTCGAGCTCCCGGGCAGCGCGCTGGTCTAGGCACCGCACGCGGGCCCCGTGACGCCTTCACGGGGCCCGTGAAGGCGTCACGCGCCCCGTACGGGCACGAACGAAAGGGCGGCCACCCCCTGACAGGGTGGCCGCCCTTTCGGCGCCTACAGGCTGCCTTACTTGCCCTTGGCGGCTTCCTTGAGCTTCGAGCCCGCGGAGACCTTCACGCTGTAGCCGGCCGGGATGTCGATCGGGTCGCCGGTCTGCGGGTTACGAGCGGTGCGAGCGGCACGGTGGGTGCGCTCGAAGGTCAGGAAGCCGGGGATGGTGACCTTCTCGTCACCCTTGGCGACGACCTCACCGACGGTCTCGGCGAGAGCGGCCAGCACGGCGTCGGCGTCCTTGCGGGTCACCTCGGCGCGGTCGGCCAGGGCGGCCACCAGCTCACTGCGGTTCATGTTGTTACTCCCGTGTTCTTCTTGCCTGTGAGGCGTGCCACGCGGCGGAAGCCGCGCGATTGGGTACAGCGAAGCCGATGCTGCCAGGGCCCTCGGACAGTCCCCGGACCCGGGTCAAATGACAGACCCTCGCGCCCAAACACGCATCCTGCCCCCACCAGCGGCGGGAACGCCAATCCGGCACCCCCGCGGGTCACACGAAAAGCGCCAGAGCCCCGTGGTGGTGACGTTCTGTCGACACCACGAAAACCACGCGGAGCCGAAAAGCCACCCTAAAGGCGGGTTTACGGCTCCGCGAATCGCGACGCGCCGTCAGCGCCCGGACGGCGCCGCGCCCGAGCCCGCGGCCTTCGCCGCGGTCCGGACCGCGCCGGCGACCGCGCCGGCGACCTTGTCGTTGAAGACCGACGGGATGATGTAGTTCGGGTTCAGCTCGTCCTCGGTGACCACGTCGGCGAGGGCGGACGCCGCCGCCAGCATCATCTCCGTGTTGACCGTACGGGACTGGGCGTCGAGCAGACCGCGGAAGACACCCGGGAAGACCAGCACGTTGTTGATCTGGTTCGGGAAGTCCGAGCGGCCGGTGGCGACGACGGCGGCGGTCTGCCGGGCGGCGGCCGGGTCGACCTCCGGGTCCGGGTTCGCGAGCGCGAACACGATGGAGCCCTCCGCCATGGCGGCGACGTCCTCGGCGCCGAGCAGGTTCGGCGCGGAGACGCCGATGAACACGTCCGCGCCGACGACGGCCTCCTTGAGGGTGCCGGTGACGCCCTCCGGGTTGGTGTTGTCGGCGATCCAGCGCAGCGGGGTGCCGGGGGCGGCCTCCACCAGGTCCTCGCGGTCCGCGTGCACGACGCCGTGGATGTCGGCGACGACGGCGTGCTTCACACCGGCCGCGATCAGCAGCTTGAGGATGGCCGTACCGGCGGCGCCGGCACCGGACATGACGACCCGTACGTCGCCGATGCCCTTGCCGACCACGCGCAGCGCGTTGGTGAGCGCGGCGAGGACGACGATGGCGGTGCCGTGCTGGTCGTCGTGGAAGACGGGGATGTCGAGCGCCTCGCGCAGCCGGGCCTCGATCTCGAAGCAGCGGGGCGCGGAGATGTCCTCCAGGTTGATGCCCGCGAAGCCGGGCGCGATCGCCTTGACGATCGCGACGATCTCGTCGGTGTCCTGCGTGTCGAGGCAGAGCGGCCAGGCATCGATGTCGGCGAAGCGCTTGAACAGGGCCGCCTTGCCCTCCATGACCGGCATCGCGGCCATCGGGCCGATGTTGCCGAGGCCGAGGACGGCGGAGCCGTCGGTGACGACCGCGACGGTGTTGCGCTTGATGGTGAGGCGGCGGGCGTCCTCGGGGTTCTCGGCGATCGCCATGCACACGCGGGCGACGCCCGGGGTGTAGATCATGGAGAGGTCGTCACGGTTGCGGATGGGGTGCTTCGACGCCATCTCGATCTTGCCGCCGAGGTGCATCAGGAACGTACGGTCGGAGACCTTGCCGAGGACGACGCCCTCGATGGTGCGCAGCTGCGCGACGATCTCGTCGGCGTGCGCGGTGGAGGTCGCGGCGATGGTGACGTCGATGCGGAGCTTCTCGTGGCCGGAGGCGGTCACGTCGAGGCCGGTGACGGATCCGCCGTGGGACTCCACCGCCGTGGTGAGCTGGGAGACCGCGGTTCCGCTCGCGGGAACCTCCAGCCGGACCGTCATCGAGTACGAGACGCTGGGCGCCGTTGCCATGGCCGAGTTCCTCTGCTTTCCCTGAGCTTCGTTGCTACGCCGCCCCGGCTGGTTGCCCTGGCGGCGCCCTCCGATGGTCGCACCTACCTGCCGGTAGCAGGTAATGCGGTCATTTTGTTTTCGGAAAGTAGTTTCCACCATACGAGAACCCATGGGGAAACAGAAGAGGCCCCCGTCACCGGAGGTGACAGGGGCCTCAACTTCGTACGTATGTCTAAGTGGCACCGACCCGCCATGCTCGCCTCGCGGCAAGTGGTCCCTCTGAGGGACGAAGGTTGGGCCCGGGGGCTTGGATCGAGCCGGTGCCACGACAAGGCTAACAAACCACCCTGGCTGGTGATTCCAGCGCCACAGGTTGACCGGAAATCAGCCCTGCGGTCTTGACCGGCCCGCTCCCGCCCGCGGTCCTGAGCGGCTCAGTCCCGCAGCAGGTCCGGAACCCCGGCCCCGTCCGGCATGTCCCGGTCGCCCGAGAGCACCGTCAGGGCCTGCGTGGACCGGGTCAGGGCCACGTAGAGCACCCGCAGACCGGCCGGCGACTCGTCCGCGATCTCCGCGGGCGAGACGACCACCGTCGCGTCGTACTCCAGGCCCTTCGCCTCCAGGGAACCGAGCGCCACCACCCGGTCGCCCAGGTCGGCGAGCCAGCGGGCGGCCTCACGGCGCCGGTTCATGGCGACGACGACACCGACCGTGCCGTCCACGTCGGTGAGCAGCCGCTGCGCCTCGGACCGTACGGTTTCAGCCAGATCCGCCTTGGCCGGGACCGTCACGAAGCGGGGTTCGACGCCCGTCGAGCGGACCGCGCGCGGCGACTCCTTGCCCGGCATGGCGAGCGCCAGGACCTTCGCGGCGAGCTCGGCGATCTCCGCCGGGTTCCGGTAGTTGACGGTCAGCTCGAAGCGGCGCCGCGGCCGGGAGCCGAGTGCCTCGTCCCGGGCCTCCGCGGCCTCGTCCGGGTCCGACCAGGAGGACTGCGCCGGGTCGCCGACGACCGTCCAGGTGGCGTGCCGGCCGCGGCGGCCGACCATCCGCCACTGCATGGGCGTCAGGTCCTGGGCCTCGTCGACGATCACGTGCGCGTACTCGGTGCGCTCCGCGGCGAGCCGCTCGGCCCGCTCCCGCTGCGTCTCCTCCCGTACCGGCATCAGCTCCTCCAGACCCGTGAGCTGGTCCAGCGGGTCGTACTCCCGCTTCTTGCGGGGCCGGGCCGGGGCGCCGAGCAGGGTGTTCAGCTCGTCGAGGAGGGCGACGTCGTGGACGGAGAGCTCCCGGCGGCGCAGCGACCGCGCGAGCCGCCGCACCTCGCCCGGGTTGAGGATCCGGCGGGCCCAGCGGCCGAGCCGCCGCTCGTCGGACATCGCGTCGAGGACCTGACGGGGGGTGAGCTCGGGCCACCAGGCGTCGAGGAACGTCAGGAACGCGTCCTCGGTCGACACGTCCTCGTCGAAGGAGGAGCGCAGCTCGGCGGCGAGCTCGGGGTCGCTGTGCCGGCCGACGGCGCCGGACTTGGAGTACAGCGCGTCGAGGAGGAGCCTGCGGGCACGCGGCCGGAGCAGGTTGACCGGGGCGGTGCCGCCGAGGACGTTGTGGCGGATGCGACGGAGGTCGTCGGCCTCCAGCTCGAGGCGCCGCCCGAAGGCGACGACACGGAGCCGGGTGGGAGTGCCGGCGGAGACGGGCTCCTCCTCCCCCAGCTCGGGCTGGACCTTCGGCGCGGGGGTCTCCAGGGCACCCCGGGCGGCCTTCCGCAGCACGTGGACCATGCGGGAGGAGCCCTTGACGCGGGCGACGGCCGGCTCGTCGTACGCGGTGGCCTCGGCGCCGTCGACGAGCGAGCCGACGGCGCGGATCGCGACCTGGCCCTCCTCGCCGAGGGAGGGCAGGACGCCCTCGGTGTACGAGACGAGGAGCGGGGTCGGGGAGACGATCAGGATGCCGCCCGCGTACCGCCGCCGGTCCTGGTAGAGCAGGTAGGCGGCGCGGTGCAGCGCCACCGCCGTCTTCCCGGTGCCCGGCCCGCCCTCGACGTACGTCACGGAGGCGGCGGGCGCGCGGATGACGAGGTCCTGCTCCGCCTGGATGGAGGAGACGATGTCCCGCATGGTGTGGCTGCGGGCCTGGCCGAGCGCGGCCATCAGGGCGCCGTCGCCGATCACGGGCAGCTCGCGGCCGTCGAGCGTGGCGCGCAGCTCGGGGCGCATGAGGTCGTCCTCGACGCCGAGGACCTGCCGGCCCTTGGAGCGGATGACGCGGCGGCGCACGACCCGGCCGGGGTCGACGGGCGTGGACCGGTAGAAGGGCGCGGCGGCGGGCGCGCGCCAGTCGATGACGAGCGGGGCGTAGTCGGAGTCGAGGACTCCGATCCGCCCGATGTGGAGGGTCTCGCCGATGTCGGCGGTGTTGTCGGACCGTACGGCGTCCTCGGCGGGCTCGACGGACGTGTAGGCCCCGTCGGGACCCTTCTTCCCGTCCTTCCCGTACAGAAGGTCGATCCGGCCGAAGAGGAAGTCCTCGAACTCGTTGTTGAGACGGTTGAGGTGGATGCCGGCCCGGAAGACCTGGGCGTCCCGCTCTGCGAGGGCGCCGGGCGTGCCGACCTGGCCCCGCTGGGCGGCGTCGTTCATCAGGAACTCCGCTTCGTGGATCTTCTCCTCCAGTCGGCGGTAGACCTGATCCAGATGTTCCTGCTCGACACCGATCTCACGGTCTCTGACCGTGTCCACGGCTTCCTGCGCGGCCACCTAAGGCCCCCTTCTCACGTGCACTGGGCAGCCGTCGAGCGTACGCCACCGGGGGGTCTCGTGTCAGGCGTGGTCGACTCAGGGGCGCAGGAGGCGCATCGGAAGCGCCCCTGACGAGCTCGGGAGCGCCCCTGACTAGTAGGTGAAGCTGCTCGCCGCCGACGACTCGCCGAACGCGTTCGTCGCGACGACCGGCACCGTCCCGAGGATCCCCAGGAACGGAGGGACCACCACCAGCCTTCGGGGAGAGGCGGGGACGACGCTCAGCGCGTCGACGCCGTTGAAGGTGACCCGGGTCCCCGCGTCGAACCCGGCCCCGTCGATCTCGGCCTTGCCTCCCACCGCGAGCACGCCCGCCGCCGTGTCGGGACTGATCCGGGAGATCGCCGGCGGACTCACCCCGATCTCGACGGACAGCTCGTCGAGGACCGGCTGGATGGGGAGGGCCATGCCGACGGCCGCGACCGGGTTGCCGCTCGCGTCCGTCTGCAGGTTGTCCGCCTGCACCACCAGCCCGACGACCTCGTCGGAGAGGTTGACCGCGACGGAGCCCGAGTCCCCGTGCCACAGGAACAGCCCGCCGGGCGGGAAGGTGTCGATCCGGATCCGGGCCTGCCCGACCTGGCCGGGCGGGTCGGGGATGTGGGCCACCACGAATCCGAGGGTGAGCCCCGTCGTACGGCCGCGCTTCCTGACGGGGGTCCCCACGGTCACGGTGGACGAGCCCCGGAGCGGTCCGACGTCCCGCACCGAGCAGGCGGGAACGCCCCGCCCCGGGTCCGTGACGAGGAGGGCGGCGTCCCAGTCCGTCCCCTGGGCTTCGACGGTGCCGAGGAGCGTGCTCTGCGCGGTCAGGGGGTGCGGCTGGAACATCTCGATTCCGGGGGCCGGGGTGACGTGGTCGGCCGTGAGCAGCCGCCTCGCCCCGTCGCCGCGGAGCTGCGCCACACAGCCCAGCGTTCCGACGTGTACCTCGAACGGGTCCTCCCACCCGATGTCGATGCCGCCCCGCGGCGGGTCGACGAAGCTCGTGTCGTCGACGAGCGCCACCGGCTCGGGGCGGCTCTCGACCACGTCCGTCGCGTACCCCTCCCAGTGCGCCGGGATCACCGTCTCGGACGGGAGCCGGTCAGCCGGGAGTTTCTCGGGGAGATAGACGATCAGGGAGGGTTCGGCGACGTAGTCGTCACCGATCCTCTTCAGCCCGACGCCGAAGGCCGCTTCGGCGGGGAGCAGACGGTTGAAGGCGGCCCTCAGGGATTCGAGTGCCTCGTACGCGTCGGCGGGGATGGCGACGGGTTCTCCGGGATGGACCATCCGGATCCCTCCTCTGGTCGGTCCGGGAGGGTCACCCCTTTCAGTGTGGTCCCGCCGTGCCTCCGGCGCGCCCCGGCCCGGCCTACCGGTCGTCGTACTTGGCCTCGGCCGCCGGGTCGAGCGCCAGCCGGTAGCCGCGCTTGACGACGGTCTGGATCAGCTTCGGCGTGCCCAGGGCCGTGCGCAGGCGGGCCATCGCCGTCTCCACGGCGTGCTCGTCGCGTCCCGCGCCCGGGAGCGCGCGGAGGAGGTCGGCGCGGGAGACGACCCAGCCGGGGCGGCGGGTGAGGAGGCCGAGGAGGGCCATCCCGGCGGGCGGGACGGGCCGCAGGGAGCCGTCGACGAGGACGGCGTGCCCCCGGACCTCGACGCGGTGGCCGGCGACCGGCAGGACCCGGGCGCGCGCGGGAAGCTCCCGGCACAGGAGCTGGACGAGCGGCCCGAGCCGGAAGCGTTCGGGCTGGTGGGTGTCGATGCCCTCCGCCTGGAGCGGCAGCGCCGTCACGGGCCCCACGCACACCGCGAGCACGTCGTGCCGGAGCGCGGCGACGAGTTCGTCCCGTACGCCCCGCTCGGCCGCCCGGGAGAACAGCGACGCGGCGGCCGGCGCGCTGGTGAAGGTCACCGCGTCCAGCCCGCGGGCGAGCGTCGCGTCGAGGAGCCGGTCGAGCGGGCCGAGGTCCTCGGGCGGCATCCAGCGGTAGACGGGGACGCCGACGACCTCGGCGCCACCGGCCCGCAGGGCCTCCACGAAGCCGGGGAGCGGCTCGCCGTGCAGCTGGAGCGCGATGCGGCGGCCCGCCACGCCCTCCTCGAGGAGCCGGTCGAGGACCTCGGCCATGGACTCCGAGGAGGGCGACCAGGACTCGGTGAGTCCGGCGGCCCGCACGGCGCCCTTGACCTTGGGCCCGCGGGCGAGGAGCTCGACGTCGCGCAGGACGCCGAGGAGCTCGTCCCCGTGCCCCCAGCCCTCGGCGGCCTCGACCCAGCCCCGGAAGCCGATCGCCGTGGTGGCGACGACGACGTCCGGGGCGTGGGCGATGAGCTCCTTGGTGGCGGCGAGGAGTTCGGTGTCGTCGGCGAGCGGCACGATCCGCAGGGCGGGGCCGTGGACGACGGCCGCACCGCGCCGCCGCAGCAGCGCGATCAGCTCGTCGGCGCGGCGTGCCGCGGTGACGCCGACGGTGAAGCCGGCGAGGGGGCCGTGTTCTTGCTCGTCCATGGGGCCTGAGCCTGACGGGGGCGCGTGACGGTCTCGGTTCGCCCGTATTTCCTGGTCGTTACGGTCCCCGCCGGGCATCGGGGGTCACACCCGGGCGTAGCCGGACCGGGGCTCCGGATCCGTGACCGCCTCGGCGGTCGCGGGGACGGTGCCCTGGCTTCGAAGGTATACCGCCCAGGTGACGACCATGCAGGCCGCGTAGAAGGCGAGGAAGGCGACGAACGCGGCGGTGCCGGTGCCGGCGGTCTGGAAGGACTGCCGGAAGGCGAGGTTGATGCCGAGACCGCCGAGTGCGCCGACGGCGCCGATGAGGCCCATGGCGGCCCCGGAGAGCCGCCGCCCGTAGGCCTCGGCGGCCTCGCCGGCGAGGCCCTGGCGGTGCCCCTGGGCGAGGAAGATCGCCGGGATCATCTTGTACGTGGAGCCGTTGCCGAGGCCGCTGAGCACGAAGAGTCCGATGAAGCCGACGAGGAAGACGGCGAGCGACTCGATGACGGAGGCGTAGATCACGACCGCGGTGGCGGCGGCCATCGCGGCGAAGGTCCACAGGGTGATGCGGGCGCCGCCGTGCCGGTCGGCGAGGGAGCCGCCGAGGGGCCGGATGAGCGAGCCGAGCAGCGGGCCGATGAAGGTGAGCGAGGCGGCCTGGAGCGGGGTGCGGCCGAACTGGGTCTGGAGGACGAGGCCGAAGGCGAAGCTGTAGCCGATGAAGGAGCCGAAGGTGCCGATGTAGAGGAAGGCCATGATCCAGGTGTGCCGGGCCCGCACGGCCTCCTTCGCGGCCCCGGTGTCGTTCTTGACGGGGGCGAGGTTGTCCATGAAGAGCGCGGAGCAGAGGGCGGCGACGACGACCAGCGGCAGGTAGACGCCGAGCACGATCCTCGGGTGCATCGCGCCCGCGGTGCCGATGACGAGGAGGCCGACGAGCTGCACGACGGGGACGCCGATGTTGCCGCCGCCGGCGTTGAGGCCGAGCGCCCAGCCCTTCTTCCGCAGCGGGAAGAAGGCGTTGATGTTGGTCATCGAGGAGGCGAAGTTGCCGCCGCCGACGCCGGTGAGCGCCGCCACCAGGACGAGGGTGGTGTACGAGACGCCGGGCCGCATCACCGCGAAGGCGAGGCCGGTGGGCAGCAGGAGCAGCAGGGCGCTGAGGATCGTCCAGTTGCGGCCGCCGAAGCGGGCGACGGCGAAGGTGTACGGGACGCGGATCAGCGCGCCGACGAAGGTGGCGGTGCCGATGAGGAAGAACTTCCCCGCGGGGTCGACCCCGTACTGGGGGCCCATGAAGAGGACCATGACCGACCAGAGGCTCCAGACCGAGAAGCCGATGTGCTCGGAGAGGACGGAGAACGCCAGGTTGCGCCGCGCGATCCGTTCCCCCTTCTCCCGCCAGAAGGTCTCGTCCTCCGGTTCCCAGCGTTCGATCCAGCGGCCACCCATCTCGCACCTCCACGGAGTCGGATCCCTGATGTGCATCACGCTAGGAAGGGCGCGTTTCAGGCCGGTGCCGTGAGGTGTCGGTGGCGGAACCTTGCTCTCACCCGGAGCGCACGGGCCCTGTGAGCGCCCCCACGGCTCCCGCCCGCCCCCACGGCTCCCGTCCTACCCCGATCGCTCCCGCCCAGTCCTACGCGGGAAGCCCCGGCTCCCCCTCCGGCAGCCAGGCGCCGGGCGGGCGCTCCAGCCAGCCCTCCCGGGCGCCCAGCTCGGCGGCCGCCCGGCGGAGGGCGTCCAGGCCGGGGTGGCGCAGTCCCTTGCGCCACACCAGGCTCACGGGCGAGAGGGGGACGGGGTCGACGAGGGGCCGGATCACCCGGTCCGGCATGGGCGGGAAGTCGACGACGGCGAGGATCGGGTCGCGGTGCTTGGCCATGAGCCGGCGGAACTCCTCGTGGCCGATCGCGAGGGGCGCGGGCGGGGCGATCCCGATGCCGCGGCCGGCGAAGAGGCGGGCGGCGAGGTCGGTCCACTCGGGGGTGCGGTCGTTCCCGGCCCCGGCGTAGATCCGCTCGCCGGCGAGGCGGGCGAGCGGCACCTCGGGCAGGCCGGCGAGGGGGTGGTCCTCGGGGAGGATCACGGCCATCCGCTCGTACCGGACGAACTGCGAGTCGAGCCGCGCCCTGAGCGGGGCGTCGAGCCCTCCGTACCGGCCGAAGGAGGTGTCGATCCGGCCGGCGAGGATGGACTGCGCGGCCCCGGTGAGGCCGCTCTCGTAGCGGGCCATCAGCTCCTGCTCCGGGGCGAGTTCACGCGCCCGGAGGAGGACGCGCTCCTGGACGAGGTCGGGGCTGTTGAGATCGACGAGGAGCGGCCGGGGCGCGGCCCGGAAGGCCTCGGTGAGCTCGTCGTGCGCGGCCAGCACGCGCCGGGCGTACGGGAGGAGGCGCTCTCCGTCGGGGGTGAGGGCGACCTGCCGGGTGGTCCGTACGAAGAGGTCGGCGCCCAACTCCCGCTCCAGGCGCCGGATGTCACGGCTGAGGGCCTGCTGGGCGACGTAGAGGCGGGCGGCGGCGCGGGTGAAGTGCAGCTCCTCGGCGACGGCGGTGAAGGCGCGCAGCAGGCGGGGGTCGGTGTCGTACGAGGAGGTGGCCACCGCGGCATTCAACAACACAGGTGCGTGAATGGCCACCGCTCAGGTGTTGGACCGGCGGGACCGTGCCGACCCACCCTTGATCCATGCCGCAACCGGACCTCACCCTCACCCCGGCGGGCCCGGCCCTCGCCCCCCGCTACCGCGACCGCGCCCCCCGTGCGCTCCCCGCCGGCCCCTACCTCCGGCTCTTCTCCCACCCCGGCACCCGCGCCTTCACCGCCGGGAACCTGATCGCCCGGCTGCCCTCCGGCATGTTCGGCGTCAGCGTCGTGATCATGATCTCGGCGGCGTACGGCTCGTACGCCCTGGCCGGCGCGGTGACCGCCACCGGCCTCGCGGTCGGCTCCGTGACCGGCCCGCTGATCGCCCGGCTCGTCGACCGGTACGGCCAGGCCAGGGTCGCGGTCCCGGCCACCGTCCACACGGTCCTCGGGAACGTGGTCCTGGTGCTCTGCGTCCACGCGAAGGCCCCGGTCTGGGCCCTGTTCCTCACGACCGCCCTCACCGCCACCACCCCCAACACGGGCGGGATGTCACGGGCCCGCTGGGCACACCTCCTCCGGGACGACCCGGACGCGCTGCACACCGCCAACGCCTTCGAACAGGCCGCCGACGAGCTCTGCTACATGCTCGGCCCGGTCCTCGCCGCCGTCCTCTGCTCGGCACTGTTCCCGGAGGCCGGCACGCTCACCGCCGGCGCCCTCTTCCTCGGCGGCGTCCTCCTCTTCGCCGCCCAGCGCTCCACCGAGCCGCCGGTCGCCCCGCGCACCGCGGCGGGCTCCCCGCTGCGCACCCCCGGCATGGCGCCGCTGCTCGCGGTCTTCCTCGCCACGGGCGCGGTCTTCGGCTCCATGGAGGTGGTCACCCTGGCGTACGTGGACGGCCCCGTCGCGGGCCCGGTCCTCGCCCTCCAGGCCGCGGGCTCCTTCGCGGCGGGACTCCTCTACGGCCGCGTCCGCCGCACCGCCCGGCTGCGCACCTGCCTGGCCGCGATGACGGTCCTGATGGCGATGCCGCTGCTCGGCGCCTCGACCGGCTCCCTGGTGGCGCTCGCCGCCGGCCTCCTGGTGGCGGGCATGGCGACGGCCCCGACGATGGTGACGGGCATGGGTCTGGTCCAGCGCCTCACGCCCCCGGCCCAGCTGAACGAGGGCATGAGCCTCGCGGTGACGGCCCTCCTGGCGGGCATCGCGGCCGGCTCGGCGACCGGCGGCTGGGCCGCCGACCACGCCCCCTTCGCCTCGTTCGGCTTCCTGATCCCGACGACGGCCGCGGCAACGGCCCTGGCCCTGTGCGCGACGGCCCGCGTGGGCCGTCGCGCACGAGGCGGCCGGGCATGACAGAGGCCCGGCAGTCGCTCGCGCGACCACCGGGCCTCTGCCCACATGGGATGAGTGGAGATGGCGGGAATCGAACCCGCGTCCAACGGTGCGGAATCAGGGCTTCTCCGTGTGCAGTCTGGTACGAGTTTCTCAGCCCTCCGGATCACCCAGACAAGTCCGGAACGGGCTCAGCCACTGTTTGATTTCCCTCCGACCCCCGTGACCGGGGAAGGAGGTTTAGATCCCTAAATGACGCCAGGATCCGGGTCGGGACCACCCCCGGGCTGACGCTCCTCACAGAGGCTTCTTGTCGTTACCTAAAATTAGGCAGCGAGGGCGAAGCGGGAGTTATCGCTCTTGGTGTTGGCGATTATTGGTTGCGACATATGGTTTACGAGATCATTGCCGCTTCCTCGACACGCTTCCCACTGCTTCGACATCCGCTGTCGAAACCGATCATCCCCATGTTGTTTTTTCAAAGGTCGCACCCTCGGTGGGGTGCAGTGCCCATCGTACGTGACCGACGGGTGCCGTCGCCAGCGTATTACCGGCGCTAGGCGCTCTGCGCCGCCCGCTGCTTCCGCTTCGCCGCCGCGATCGCCCGGTTCGTCTCGCGCGTGTCCTGCTTCTCCCGCAGGGTCTGCCGCTTGTCGTACTCCTTCTTGCCCTTGGCGAGCGCGATCTCGCACTTCACCCGGCCGTTCAGGAAGTACAGGGCGAGGGGCACGATCGTGTGACCCGTCTCCTGCGACTTCGACTCCAGCTTGTCGATCTCGGCCCGGTGCAGCAGCAGCTTCCGCTTCCGCTTCGCGTGGTGGTTGGTCCAGCTGCCCTGCATGTACTCGGGCACGTGGATGTTGTGCAGCCACGCCTCGTGGCCGTCGATCTGGACGAAGCCGTCGACCAGCGAGGCCCGGCCCATGCGCAGCGACTTCACCTCGGTGCCCATGAGCACCACACCGCACTCGTAGGTGTCGATGATGTGGTAGTCGTGGCGCGCCTTCTTGTTCTGCGCGATGAGCTTGCGCTCCGGCGCCTTGTCCTGGTTCTTCTTGGCAGGCTTGCCCTGCACGTTCACGAGTCCCTTTGCCATAGTGCGGTCATTTTCGCACTACGAGCCCCCTCCGAGGCCACTCAATACCGTTCTCGCCCGTTCCTCGGCCCCCGCCTGCGCCGCCAGGTCCGGTGTGATGCCCCGCCCGTCGACGGCGTGCCCGGCGGGGGTGCGGTAGTGGCCGACGGTCAGCTCGGCGACGGAGCCGTCGGGCAGGGCGCTCGGCATCTGGACCGAGCCCTTGCCGAAGGTCCGCGAGCCGACGGTGACCGCCCGGCCCCGGTCCTGGAGGGCGCCGGTGAGCAGCTCGGCCGCGCTCATGGTGCCCCCGTCGATCAGCGCCACCAGGGGCCTGCCGGTGTCGCCGCCGCCCTCCGCGTACACGGCCCGCTGCTCGCCCTCCACGTCGTACGTGGCGACGAGCCCGCCGTCGAGGAAGGCGGAGGCGGCGACGGCGGCCTCGGCGACCAGGCCGCCCGCGTTGCCCCGCAGGTCCAGGAGGACCCCGGCGCCGGCCGGGGCGGACCGCACGGCGTCACGCACGCGCGTGCCCGCGCCCTTGGTGAAGGCGGCGACCCGGATCAGTACGGCCCCGTCGTCGAGGCGGCGGACGGTGACCGGGTCCGTCGCGAGCCGGGCCCTGAGCAGGGTCTGCGTCCAGGCGGCGCGGCCGCGCTCGACCCGGAGGGCGACGGCCGAGCCGGGGACGCCGTCGCCGCGGAGCAGGGAGACGACCTCGGAGACGGAGAGCCCGTCGACCGGGCGCCCGTCGACCGAGACCAGCCGGTCACCGGTCCGCAGACCGGCCTTGTCGGCGGGGCCGCCGGCCCGGACCCGGGTGACCCGGACCCCGCCCGCGCCGGTCCGGCCGGCCGAGAGCCCGACCCCGGTGTAGGCGCCGTCGAGGGCCTGCTCGAACTCGGCGAACTCCTTCTTGTCGTACACCGCGCCCCAGCGGTCCCCGCTGCGGCTGACGAACTCCTCGGCGGCCTTCTTGCCCGACTTCCCGTCGGCCATGGCCGCGGCGGCGGCCCGGCTGAGCGCGGCACTGTCGACGGTCGCGCCGCCCGGCCCGGAGGCCGGGGCGGTCCGCTCGGCACCCGAGCTCTCCTGCCGGGGCAGCGAGCCGGTGGCGGCGGCGGTGGCGAGGACCCCGGTGAAGACCAACGTCAGAACGGCCCCGCGGACGACTCCACGGGGCCGGATACAGAAGCGTGCGGGCCCGGCCGGCATGCGGCCCACTCTAGGACAAGGCGATGGCGCCGCACGGGCTTTGCCCGTACGACGCCATCGGACGTCAGTGGTGTCTTGTCACACCTTCAGGTACTTGCGCAGTGCGATGAAGGCGGCCACGGCGGGCATGAGCAGGCCGATGGCGATCACGAGCGGCAGCTTGGCGAGGACGGCGTCCCAGCCGATGAAGTTGACCAGCTGCATCTTCTCGGCGAGCGCGATGCCGTGGTCGATGAGGAAGTACCGGCCGACGAGCAGCAGCACACAGGCGACGCCGCCGCCGAGGAGTCCGGCGAACGCGGCCTCCATGATGAACGGCATCTGGATGTAGAAGCTGGACGCGCCGACGAGCCGCATGATGCCGGTCTCGCGGCGGCGGCTGAAGGCCGAGACGCGGACGGTGTTGACGATCAGCATCAGCGCGATGACCAGCATGAGACCCATGACGCCGAGGGCGGCGATGTTCATGCCGTTCATCAGGTCGAAGAGGTTCTGCAGGATGTTCCGCTGATCCTGGACCGACTCGACGCCGTCGCGTCCCGCGAAGGCCGTGGCGACGACCTTGTACTTCTCCGGGTCCTTGAGCTTGACCCGGAGCGACTCCTGCATCTGGTCCGGTGTCACCACGGAGGCGATGGCGGTGTCGCCGTACTGCTCCTTGTAGTGGTTGAACGCCTCGTCGGCCGTCTCCGTCTCGACGGACTCGACGATGTCCATCTTCTTCAGATCGGCCTCGATCTGCTCTCTCTGCTGGCGGGTGGCCGCGCCCTTGGCGCACTTGGCCGCCGTGGTCGCGTCCGCCTTGTTGCAGAGGAAGATGGAGACGTTGACCTTGTCGTACCAGTAGTCCTTCATCGTGCTGACCTGCTCGCGCATCAGCAGCGCGCCGCCGAAGAGGGCGAGCGAGAGGGCCACGGAGACGATGACGGCGAAGGTCATGGTGAGATTGCGCCGGAGACCGACACCGATCTCGGAGAGCACGAACTGAGCGCGCATGGGTCTGCTTTCTCCTACTCGCTACAGGCTCAGTGCTGGTATCCGTAGACGCCGCGCGCCTGGTCGCGGACGAGGCGGCCCTTTTCGAGCTCGATGACGCGCTTGCGCATCTGGTCGACGATGTTCTGGTCGTGGGTCGCCATGACGACGGTGGTCCCTGTCCTGTTGATCCGGTCGAGCAGCTTCATGATGCCGACGGAGGTCTGCGGGTCGAGGTTGCCGGTGGGCTCGTCGGCGATCAGCAGCATCGGCCGGTTGACGAAGGCCCGGGCGATGGCGACGCGCTGCTGCTCACCGCCGGAGAGCTCGCCCGGCATCCGGTCCTCCTTGCCACCGAGTCCGACCAGGTCGAGAACCTGCGGCACGGCCTTGCGGATCTCGCCGCGCGGCTTGCCGATGACCTCCTGCGCGAAGGCCACGTTCTCGGCGACGGTCTTGTTGGGCAGCAGGCGGAAGTCCTGGAAGACGGTGCCCAGCTGGCGCCGCATCTGCGGCACCTTCCAGTTGGAGAGCCGGGCCAGGTCCTTGCCGAGGACGTGCACCTGCCCCTGGCTGGCGCGCTCCTCACGCAGGAGCAGTCGCAGGAAAGTCGACTTTCCGGAGCCGGAGGAACCGACGAGGAAGACGAACTCCCCCTTCTCGATCTCCAGGGAGACGTCCCGGAGCGCGGGGCGACTCTGCTTCGGATAGGACTTGGAGACATTGTCGAATCGGATCACGGATGCACCACGGTCGGCCGGGAGTAGGTGTGCGTGACCTTACGCGACCGGAGATCCTCCGCGCAGTCGCGGTCCTGGCTTGCGACGTTTATCCTTTTCGCCCTCCCGGGCCGAAGGCGGGCATTCCGGCGGGGCGCGCCGAAACGCCGCGGAGCTGGCACAGTGGTAGGGGGAACGTCCGGATCCCTCCGGACGTTGTCCTGGTGTGTACCCCAGTGCGGGAGGAGGAGAGCGCATGACCTACGACCGACTGGTGTGCGCCAACTGCGCGGCCCCGGTCGCCGAGGGCCGCTGTCCCGTCTGCCGCGCGAACCGGGAGCGTCTGACCCCTCAGGGGCTGTCCCCCGCGATGCTGCTGACGCTGGCGATCGCCCTGCTCGCGGCGATCGCGCTGCTCGCCGCGGTCCAGGCGGCCTGACCGGAGGGCATACGGAGCCCACACGAGCCGGAACCACGCGAAAGGGCCGGGGAGCGAACTCCCCGGCCCTTCGTCATGCGTCTACACGCCTACGCGTCCGCGCGGGTGCGTCAGACGGCGGCGCGGCCGCCGCCGACGAGACGCGGCAGCATCCGGAAGCCGATGCCGCCGGCGATCATGGTCGCGGCACCGATGATCAGGAACGAGGTCTCGGCCGCACCGGTCTCGGCGAGCTCCTCCTTCGCCTGACCCTGCTGGACGGGCTGCGAGCCGGCCTGGTCGGTGTCGGTGTTGTTCGGGGTGTCCACGCACTCGGCGCCGTCGAGGTCGACGGTGCAGGTGCCACCGTCGGTGGACGAGCCGCCACCGCTGGTGGTGGTGGAGCCACCGGTGGTCGACGTGTTGCCACCGTCGGTGGTGGAGCCGCCGTCGGTGCCGGTCGAGCCGGAGGCGTCGGAGCCCGAGCCGCTGGAGCCGGAGCCGTTCGAGCCGGAGCTCGACGAGTTGCCGCCGTCGGAGGAGTTGCCGCCGTCGGACGAGTTGCCACCGTCGGACGAGTTGCCACCGTCGCTGCTGTTACCACCGTCGGACGAGTTACCGCCGTCCGAGGAGTTACCACCGTCGCTGCTGTTACCACCGTCGGACGAGTTGCCACCGTCCGAGGAGTTACCACCGTCGCTGCTGTTACCACCGTCGGACGAGTTACCGCCGTCCGAGGAGTTACCACCGTCGCTGCTGTTACCACCGTCAGCGGCCGCGCCACCGTCGGCGGCCGCGCCACCGTCAGCGGCAGCGCCACCGTCGGCAGCCGCGCCGCCATCGGCAGCGGCACCGCCATCGGCGGCCGCGCCACCGTCAGCGGCAGCGCCGCCATCGGCAGCCGCGCCGCCGTCGGCAGCGGCACCACCGTCGGCGGCCGCGCCGCCGTCAGCGGCGCCACCGTCGGAGGCGCCGCCGGAGATCCCGCCGAGGATCGTGTTGCCGCCGTCGGTGTCACCCTCGGACTGGGTGCCGACCTCCACGCCCTGGGTCTGGTTCGAGTCGGTTCCGAATCCGCCGACGGCCTGCGCGGCACCGGCCGCGGTCAGGGACGCACCGGCGATGATCACGGCACTGGCCGCGACCCGCACCAGGCGGACTCGCGTCTTGTTGGTCATCTGGCTGCTACCCCCAGTAGCTCATCATCGTCATGGGGCAGCGCTCGGGCACCTCGCGCAGCAGGGGTGCGTCACGACTGGACCGGCCCCCGTTCACACGCGTCCCAGAAAAGCGCATGCCATTGCGCCACCCTTCCGAGTTTCCGATGAAGCGTCAAGGTCGTTGCGCGTGCGATGCCCGAAAGATCACCAGGTGTCCGGCATGCGCTGATGCAACTGTGACGTAAGCCGGAACTCCGGGCCCGAAGGCGGCAGTTCCCATGTCGACAAAGCGCCCCGACGGTCGCGCTTCCGCTTGCGTCAGCGAATCCGCGGGAGGCACCGGAACGGCACCGGGCCCCGCACCGAGAGGTGCGGGGCCCGGGCTCGTACGACCGAGGGGACTACTTGTCCTGCTGCTTGCGCCAGCGGATGCCCGCCTCCAGGAAGCCGTCGATCTCGCCGTCCAGGACGGACTGCGGGTTGCCGACCTCGAACTCCGTACGGAGGTCCTTGACCATCTGGTACGGGTGGAGCACGTACGAACGCATCTGGTTGCCCCAGGAGCTGCCGCTGTCCTTGAGGGCGTCCATCCTGGCCCGCTCCTCCTGGCGCTGGCGCTCCAGGAGCTTGGCCTGCAGGACGTTCATGGCGCTCGCCTTGTTCTGGATCTGGGAGCGCTCGTTCTGGCAGGAGACGACGATGCCGGTCGGGAGGTGCGTGATGCGCACGGCCGAGTCGGTCGTGTTGACGCCCTGGCCACCGGGGCCCGAGGCGCGGTACACGTCGACGCGCAGGTCCGACTCCTCGATCTCGACGTGGTCCGAGGACTCGACGACCGGCAGGATCTCGACGCCGGCGAAGGAGGTCTGGCGACGGCCCTGGTTGTCGAAGGGCGAGATCCGGACGAGCCGGTGGGTGCCCTGCTCGACGGAGAGCGTGCCGTAGGCGTACGGGGCCTTCACCACGAAGGTGGTGGACTTGATGCCCGCCTCCTCCGCGTACGAGGTCTCGTAGATCTCCGTCGCGTAGCCGTGGCGCTCCGCCCAGCGCAGGTACATGCGCTGGAGCCGCTCGGCGAAGTCGGAGGCGTCGACGCCGCCGGCCTCGGCGCGGATGTTGACCAGGGCCTCGCGCTCGTCGTACTCGCCGGAGAGGAGGGTGCGGACCTCCATCTCGTCGAGGGCCTTGCGGACGGAGGTCAGCTCCGTCTCGGCCTCGGCGAGGGTGTCCGGGTCGTCCATCTCCTCGGCGAGCTCGAAGAGCACCGCGAGGTCGTCGATCCGGCCGCGCAGGGTCTCGGCCTTGCGGACCTCGGCCTGGAGGTGCGAAAGCTTGCTCGTGATCTTCTGCGCCGCCTCCGGGTCGTCCCACAGGGACGGGGCCGCGGCCTGCTCTTCGAGCACGGCGATGTCGGCCCTCAGCTTCTCGAGGTCCAGGACGGCCTCGATCGACCCCATGGTCGAGGAGAGGGACTTCAGCTCTTCGGATACATCGACGACTGCCACGCGTCCAGCGTAACGGCTCGCCGCCCGTCCTACGGCAGGGAGGACTGCTTGGAGTCCTGCGGCGGGGCCTCCGCGTCCCCGGAGACGGCGAGGTAGCCGCCCGCGCCGAGCGCCCCCACGACGACGACCGCCGCGACGGTGAGGGTGATGCGGCGCTTGCGGACCGCCTTGTGGCGGGCCGAGCCGGGACGGCGCGCACCGGCGGGGCGCGGGGCGCGGGCGGTGCCCAGGGGGCCGCCGGAGAGCTCGTCGGGGGCCGGGACCCGCATGGAGGTGTGGGTGTCGCGGTTGGAGTCGGCGGAGGCGCCGGGGACGAGCGGGACGGCGGCGCGGCGCGGGCCGGGCTCTCCCGCGCCCGTGCCGGTGGCGTACGCGTCCTCCTCGTACGGCTCCGGGGCCGGCTCCGCGTCGGGCTCGTCGACGTCCAGCGGCGGGATGCCCTTGAGGAGCGGCAGGACGTCCCCCAGGCGGGTGGCGAGCTCGGAGGCGCGCAGCCGGGAGGCGGGGGCCTTGGCGAGGCACTGGACGATCAGCTGCCACAGCTCCTCGGGGATGCCGGGGAGCGGGACGACGGTCTCGGTGACGTGGCGGCGCAGGACGGCGCCGGGATGGCCGCCGCCGAACGGGGTGAAGCCGGCGAGCAGCTCGTAGAGGACGGTCGCGAGGGCGTAGATGTCGACGGCGGCGCGCGGCGGGAGGCCCTCGACGATCTCGGGGGCGAGGTAGTCGGGGGTGCCGATGATCCGGGTGGCCTTGGTGCGGCCGGGGGTGTCGATCAGCTTGGCGACGCCGAAGTCGGTGAGGAGCGCGGGGTGGGCGCCGCCGGGGCCGAGCGGGCCCTCCATGTCGAGCAGGATGTTCTCCGGCTTGACGTCCCGGTGGACGATCCCGGCCTTGTGGGCGACGGCGAGGGCCTCCGCGACGTCCTTGACGATCGCGACGGCGGCCTCGGGGGCGAGGCGGCGCTCCCGGTCGAGCCGGGTGCGCAGGTCGGTGCCGCGGACGAGGTCCATGACGAGGGCGAGGTCGTTGCCGTCGACGACGAGGTCGCGGACCTTGACCACCCTGGGGTGGTCGAGTCCGAGCAGGGCGGTGCGCTCCTGGACGAAGCGGCCGACGAGCTCCTGGTCGGAGGCCAGGTCCTCGCGCAGCAGTTTGACGGCGACGGGCCCCTCGGGCCCCTCGCCGAGCCACACCGTTCCGGCGCTGCCCCGCCCGAGGATCTGGTGGGCGGTGTAGCGGCTGCCGATGTTCCGTGCCAAGACTGCTCCCTCAGCGGCTGCGGTTCTCGACAAAGCTACGCGTCCACGGCCGCCGGTCTCGACCTCCGAGCGGAAATCACCCCTCGGAAGTCGACAAATCGGCAGTGTTACTGCCCCGTACCGCCGGTAGTACCCCCGGAACCGGTGGAATCGAGGAGCGAGGAGACCCAGCCGGTGAACGACGAGATGCCGTCGCCGATGGCCTCCCAGTAGCCCTTGCCCTGGGCGACCCAGTCCTGGAGCGGGGTGAGCTCCCAGATGAGCCAGCCGCCGATCACGAACAGGACGATCATGATCAGGCAGCCCTTGAGGCAGCCGAGGCCGGGGATCCGCACCGGGTTCGCGCTGCGCTGACGCGGCGGGCGCGGCTCGCGCGGCGCCGGGGCCTGGGGCGGCGGCTGCGGCGGCGTGTACTGCTGCTGGGGCGGGGCGTACTGCTGCTGCTGGGGCGGCGGAGGCGCGTACTGCTGCTGCGGCTGCTGGTACGGCTGGGGGGCGGGTCGCTGCGGGGCCGGGCGCTGCTGCTGGTACGGCGGCGGCTGCTGCCCCTGCTGCGCGCCGTACGGGCCGGGCTGCGGCTGCTGCCCCTGCTGCTGCGGCCGGCGCTGCGGGCGGCGGCGCAGCGGGTCGTCGCCCGGGTCCAGGTACTGCACCTGCGTCTGCTCGTTGCGGTCGCGGACCTGGCGCAGCTGGCTCTGCCAGGGGTGCGGGTCCTCGGCCGGAGGATTCTGCGGTACGGGGGGCATGACGGCCGTCGGATCGGCGGCGCCCGGTCCGCCGGTCGGCATGACGCTGGTCGCGGCGGCGGGGTCGTACTGCGGGGGCATCCCGGCAGCGGCGGCGGCACCGGCGGCGCCGGTGGGCAGCACCTGGGTCGGGTCGGCGGCGCCCGGGGTCCGGTCCTCGGGGGTCCCGGGGACCGGCGCGGGCGCCGGGTCCGGGGCGAGGAGCGCCCCGACGCCGTCCGCGGCCTCGATCTGCGCGGGCGTGGCGTGCACGCCGATGCCGGCAGCGACCGCGCGCAGGCCCCGGGCGAGGTTCACGGCGCTCGGCCGCTGGTCCGGGTTCTTGCTGAGGCAGCGCTCTATGACCGTCCACAGCGGTCCGGGCACGGTCGAGGGGCGGCGCGGCTCCTCGCTGAGGTGCCGGTGGAGGACCTCCAGGGCGGTGCCGCCGGCGAACGGGGGCCGGCCGGTGACGAGCTCGTAGAGGAGGATGCCCGCGCCGTAGATGTCGACGGCGGAGGTCTGCGGGCGGCCCTCGGCGGACTCCGGCGCCACGTACGCGGGCGTGCCGACGAACTCGTGGGTGCGGGTCAGTCCCGGGGAGTCGGCGAGGCGCGCGATGCCGAAGTCGGTCAGCATCGGGTGCATCTGGCCGCCCTGCTCGGCGAGCAGGACGTTGGCCGGCTTGAGGTCGCGGTGGACGACGCCGTCGGCGTGGCTGGCGGCGAGCGCGTCGGCGATCTGCGCGGTGAGGAGCGCGGCGGCGACCGGGGTGAGCGGGCCGCTCTCCCGGATGTACCGGTGCAGGTCGGGGCCCTCGACGAGGTCCATGACGAGGGCGAGGACATCGCCCTCGACGACCAGGTCGCGGGTGCGCACGATGTTGGGATGGGTGAGCCGGAGCAGCACGGACCGCTCGCGCAGGAAGCGCATCACGATGTCCGCGTCGTTGGCCAGCTCCTCCTTGAGGACCTTGATCGCGACGGTCTCGCCGGGCTGACCGGGCACGGCCGCCTCGGCGCCCGCCGTCTCCCGCTGGCGGGCTCGCCAGACGGTGCCCGTGGCGCCGCGGCCGAGCGGCTCCTCGAGCAGGTACTTGCTGCCGATAGGCCGCACGTCACGCGCTCCCTGCTGATCGTGGTCCTGGGGTTGCTTCCCGATGTGTCCCCGGGGTCCCTGTCCTCTGTTGTGACCCGTCCGGGTGTCCGACCCACTTTAGTGCCGCCGAACGGGTCGCAGGCCGGTCGTCCACAGGTGGGTTCCGATGCCGTGTCCGAGCCTCGTCGGGGGCCCGGAGCGGGCGGAAACGGTCCCGAACTTGTCCGGAAGAAGACGCTCCAGGGGGGACGACGGTTGCCACGCATGCTCCGAAGGCATGCCCAACCGGGCTATTTCTCGTCCATGGCCGACCATTCAAGATCACTTGTGACCGACCCGCGGGCGTGTCGTCGGTGGCAGGTGCGAGGATGCCTCCAGCACGTCGCATCGACGGGGTCGGGAGCCCCCGCGCCGTGCCGACCTGTACCGGGCGACGCGTCCGTGCCGGGTGGGGGGAGACACAGGGCGGTTCCCCCCTGCCGGGCCATCTGGCGCAGAAGGGACCGCTGACGGCGATGCAGATCCGGCTGACCGTCCTCGCGCCGTACGCCGGCCACGGCTCCGGGCGCGCCTGCGACGTGCTCGTCACGGCCCCCGCCGGGACGGCCCTCTCCGCCGTGGCCTCGAACCTCGCCGCCGCCGTCACGGGACCCGACACCTCCGCCTCGGGCACCACCGTGCTCTACGCGGGCGCGGAGCGGCTCGACGGGCGGCGCTGCGTCCTCGGCGAACCCCCGCTGGTCGACGGCGCGGTCCTCTCCCTCCAGGTCCCGGGTCCGGACGACCGGGCCGACGAGACGGCCTCCGCCCGGCTGCACGTGGTGGCGGGCCCCGACGCCGGCGGTGTGCACCTGCTGCACGGCGGAGCGATCAGAATCGGCCGTTCCGTCGACGCCGACGTGCCGCTCGACGACCCGGACGTCTCCCGCTCCCACTGCACCGTGACCGTCGGCGAGGACGGCCGCGTCACGGTCGCCGACCGCGGCTCGACGAACGGGACGACGCTCGACGGCGTGCCCGTCGGCGACCGCCCGGTCACGCTCCGCCCGGGCGCGCTGCTGCGCCTCGGCGAGTCCGTCCTCCGTCTGACGGGCCCCGGCGGCGCCCCGGGAGGCACGAACGCGGTGGCGACCGCCCCGGACGGGGAGGGCCACCTCCGGGTCGCGCACGCCACGGACCTGCCGGACCGGACCGCCGTGCGTGGCGTCGTCGGACCGTCCGACGACGCCACGCACGGCGGCGCGCGCGGGATCGCCTTCGGCGAGGTCTACGACGGAGGACGCTCGGACGGCGGGCACGCGCACGCGGGAGACCCGCACGACGCGTACTCCGGCCGGGACGACGGCGAGGCGCACGCGAGAACCCGGGACACCGACCGGACCCGCGGCCGGGGGGATGCGCCGCCTCCCGCCCCGCCCGCCCGCGGTGGCGGCCGCCGCGGGCTCGGCGCATGGGCCCGGCGTCTGGCCGGCGGCCGCGAGGAGCTCCCTGCCGACGACGTCCACGCCTCCCCCTCCGCCCCGGACACGCACGCCGGCATCCGGCCCGGCCCCGGTGCCCGGGACGGCGCCCCCGGCCCCGCACCGGCCCCCGACACCTGGCCCGACCCGGCCACCGTCCTGCTCACCGCCCTCGGTCCGGGCCCCCGGCTCTGGGAGCGGGGCCAGGACCATCCCGAGGCCCTCGTGGTCCGGCTCGGCACGACGGACCGCGCCGACCTCTCCGGCGTGCCCGTCACCGTCGGCCTCCGCGAAGCCGGTTCCCTCGGCCTCGCGGGCCCCGGCGACCGGCTCACCGGGCTCGCGCGCTCGGTCGTGGCCCAGCTCGCCGCCCTGCACTCCCCCTCCGACCTGGAGATCGTGCTCATCAGCGCCGACCGGAACCGCTCCCTGGAGGAGCGGCGCCGCGCCTGGGGCTGGCTCGGCTGGCTCCCGCACGTCCGCCCGGCCCACGGCCAGGACTGCCGGCTGCTCCTGGCGTACGACCGCGAGCAGGCCCAGGCCCGTACGGCCGAGCTGACCCGCCGGCTCGACGACGGCCCGCTCGGACCCGGCTGGCCCAGCGCCGACCGCGCGTCCGTCGCCGGGGCCGCCGCCCGCCACGACGGGCCGACGACGGTCGTCATCGTCGACGGCGACCCCGGATCGGCGGCCCTGCGCGAGACGGTCGCGCGCCTCGCCGGCGTGGGCGCCGCCGCCGGCATCCACCTCCTGTGCCTCGCCGAGGCCCCCTCCACCACCCCGGACTCACCGGTGGCCGCCACCTACGAGGCCGCGTGCGCCGCGTCCCTCGCCTTCCGCGAGTGCGGGGCCGCCGCGCTCCTCAGCGGTGACGTGGCGACGGCGCTGCGGCTGCTGCGGACGTCCGGCGGGCGGCTCGCGGGCCACGGCACCGTCGGCGTCGTCGACGCGGTGTCCGTCGCCTGGGCCGAGCGCTTCGGCCGGGCCCTCGCCCCGCTGCGCCCCGAGACGGCGGCGGCGCCGCACGGCAGGGCCGCCGCGCTGCCCCCGTCGGCCCGCCTGCTCGACGAGCTCGGGCTCGCCCGGGCCACCCCCGCCTCCCTGATGGCCCGCTGGGCCTCCGCCGGGGACGGCACCGCCGTCCTGGGCGCGGGCCCGCGCGGACCGCTGGCCGTCGACCTGACCCAGGAGGGCCCGCACCTCCTGATCGAGGGCCCGGCGGGCAGCGGACGCACGGAGCTGCTCCGCTCGATCGCCGCCTCGCTCGCGGCGGGCGGCCGCCCGGACCGGCTCGGCCTGCTCCTCGTGGACGGCGCGGGCGGCGAGCGCGGCGAGGGCCTCGCGGTCTGTACGGAGCTGCCGCACGTCACCGAGCACCTGGTCGCCTCGGACCCGGTACGGATGCGGGAGTTCGCGCAGGCGCTCGGCGCCGAGCTGAAGCGCAGGGCCGAGCTCCTGGGCGACGGGCACTTCGCAGACCGCCGGTCGGCGGCGCGCGCCGCCGACCGGCTGATCGGGCAGCGCGCCCCGAGCGCGGCGGAGTCCCTGCCGCAGGGCGCCCGCGCGAGCGTCCGCGTCCCGGACACCGGCGAGCTCTCCGACCGTCCGAGCAGCCGCACGCTGCGCACGGGCGACGGCACGATCGGCTCGCTCCCGAGCAGCCGCAGCGGCAGGACGCAGGACGGCACCCTGAACGACCGCCCGAGCGGCCGGGTCCCGTACCCAGGCGCGGAGGACGTGACCGGGCGCACGAGCGGCCGGGTGCCGTACCCGGGCGCGGGTGACCTCGGCGCTCGCCCGAGCAGCCGCACCCTCCGCACCGGCGACGGCGACCTCACGGCCCACCCGAGCGGCCGAACCCCCCACCCGGGCGCGAACGACGTGACGGGCCGCCCGAGCGGCCGAGTGCCGTACCCGGGCGCGGACGACGTCACGGGCCGCCCCAGCGGACGGGTCCCGTACGCCGGCGCGGACGACGTGACCGGCCGCCCCAGCGGGCGCGTCCCCCACCCCGGCGGCGAGGACATCACCGGCCGCTCCAGCGGACGGATGCCGTACCCCGGCGCGGACGACGTGACCGGCCGCCCGAGCGCCCGCGTCCCGTACCCGAGCGCCGGCGACCTCCAGGACCACCCCAGCGGACGCGTTCCCCGGACCGGCGACCTCACCGACCACCCCAGCGGGCGCGTCCAACGGTCCGGCGACCTCACCGACCACCCCAGCGGGCGCGTCCAGCGGGCCGGTGGGGACGGGTTCCTGGCCGATACGCCCAGTGGGCGGCTGCCCCGGCGGGACGGCGGGGGTCTCGACGACCGTCCCAGCAGCCGCACCCTCCGTACGGGCGACGACGCGGCCGGGGGCCGGATTCCGCGGCCCGCCTCCGGGGAGCAGGCTCCCGCGAGGGTCTCGGGTGCCGGGCATCTGCCGCGGCTCGTCGTCCTCGTCGACGACTTCGACGCCCTGGTCGCCCCCGCGCTCGGCGCGAGCGGCCGGCCGGCCGCCGGCTCCGTCGTACGGGCCCTGGAGGCCGTCGCGCGGAACGGCGAGCGGCTCGGGGTGCACCTCGTCGCGACCTCGTCCCGCCCCGACCGCACGTCCGACACGGAGCTGGCCCACGGGGCCCGGCTGCGGATCGTGCTGGACGCGCCCCCGGCGGCGGGCCCGGACGTGCCGGCGGCCGGGCGGGGCCGCCTCGGGCATCCGGACGGCCGGGTGACCCCCTTCCAGGCGGGTCGCGTGACGGGCCGGATCCCCCGGACGGCGACGCTCCGCCCGACGGTCGTCCCGCTGGAGTGGGAGCGGATGGGCGACCCGCCCACCCGCCGCCCGGTCCGTGAGCTGGGCAACGGCCCGACGGACCTGGCCCTCCTGGCGAGCGCGCTGGACCGGGCGGCGCGCTCGGTCGAGGCGACGCCCGTGCCCCCGCTCACCCCGGCCGCGCACGGCTGACGGCACGTCACGAGGGCGTCACGATCGCCCTCTTGACGCCGAAGGCGGTATTGCGGGGCTCCGCGGCCCGGCGTAGACCTGTCGGACGGACAGTGAAACGCACGGGAGAGACGGGGCAGCGATGCGCACAACTCTTCGTCCACGTAAAGCCGTTGTGAGCGTCACAGCACTCACGGCGCTGGCCGCACTCGCCCTCGCGGGCTGCGGCGGCGGGGCCGACAAGGACAAGGGAGAGCCCGCGCCCGACCGCGAACTCTCCCTCAAGGGCGAGAAGATCGAGGTCGCCGCCGTCTGGACGGGCCCCGAGCAGGAGAACTTCACCAAGGTCCTGAAGGAGTTCGAGAAGCGCACGGGCGCGACGGTCACCTTCGTGCCCGCGCAGGACCCGATCGTGAACTTCCTCGGCACGAAGATCGCCGGCGGCTCCCCGCCCGACGTGGCGATGCTGCCGCAGGTGGGCGCGATCCAGCAGGCCGCCGCCCAGAAGTGGCTGAAGCCGGCCGGGCCGGAGGCGAAGGCGCAGCTGGCGGCGAACTACTCGCGCGGCTGGCAGGAGCTGGGCGCGGTGGACGGCACCCAGTACGGGGTCTACTTCAAGGCCGCGAACAAGTCCCTCGTCTGGTACAACACCGCCGTCTTCGAGAACGCGGGCGCCTCCGAGCCGAAGACCTGGAAGGACTTCCTCGGCACCGCGGAGACGATCTCGGCCTCCGGCGTGACCCCGGTGTCGGTCGGCGGCGCGGACGGCTGGACCCTCACCGACTGGTTCGAGAACGTCTATCTCTCCCAGGCCGGCCCGGCCAGGTACGACCAGCTGGCGAAGCACGAGATCAAGTGGACGGACCCGTCCGTCACCGCCGCCCTGAAGACGCTCGCCGAGCTCTTCGGCAAGCCGTCGCTGATCGCGGGCGGCGCGAGCGGCGCGCTGCAGACGGAGTACCCGGCCTCGGTCACGCAGACCTTCACGGGCGGCGACCAGCCCAAGGGGGCGATGGTCTTCGAGGGCGACTTCGCCGCCGTCAACATCGCCCAGACCAAGGCGGAGATCGGGAAGGACGCGAAGGTGTTCCCCTTCCCGAAGGTGGGCGACGCCGGCACCTCGCCGGTGGTGACGGCCGGGGACGCGGCCGTGGCCCTGAAGGACACCAAGGGCGCTCAGGCGCTGCTCGCCTTCCTCGCCTCCCCGGACGCGGCGAAGATCTGGGCGGCCGAGGGCGGGTTCCTCTCCCCGAACAAGAACCTGGACCCGGCGGCGTACCCGAACGACGTCCAGCGCGAGATCGCCAAGGCGCTCATCGGCGCCGGCGACGACTTCCGCTTCGACATGTCGGACCAGATGCCGCAGTCCTTCGGCGGGACGCCGGGCAAGGGCGAGTGGAAGGCGCTCCAGGACTTCCTGAAGAACCCGAAGGACGTCACCGGGACCCAGGCGCGCCTGGAGGCGGACGCGGCGAAGGCGTACCGGTCCGCCGCGAAGGGCTAGGCCTCCCGATGCCGCGGACCACCGGCAGGAGCAGGACCGTGGCGGCGGGGTTCCTGCTCCCCGCCCTGCTCCTGCTCGGCGCGCTCGTCGCCTACCCGATCGGGTACTCCGTCCGGCGCTCGCTCTTCGACCGTTCCGGCGACTCCTTCGTCGGCCTCGACAACTACCTCGCGCTCTTCACCGACGACTCGCTCCGCACGGCGGTCCGCAACAACCTGATCTGGCTGGTCGTGGCCCCCCTGGTGGCCACCGCGCTCGGTCTGGTCTTCGCCGTGCTCACCGAGCGGGTGCGCTGGGGGACGGCGTTCAAGCTCGTCGTCTTCATGCCGATGGCGATCTCGATGCTCGCCGCCGGGATCATCTTCCGGCTGGTCTACGAGCAGGACCCGGACCGGGGGGTCGCCAACGCCGTCTGGGTCGGGGTCCACGACACCTTCGCCGAGTCCTCCGGCTTCCCGCGGGCCCGGCCGCTGCCCGTGCACCCGCTGAAGGAGGCCGGTGGCGGCGCGTATGTCACGAAGGAGCCGGTACGGGCGGGGGTGCCGGTGCTGTTGCCGCTGGTCGGGGTGGCACCGGGGCAGATGCCGCAGGACGCCCGCCCGGCGCACGCGCCGGCCGGCAGCGGCACGGACATCACCGGAACGGCCTGGCTGGACTTCACCCGGGGCGGCGGCGGGAAGCCGAACGTCGTCGACCCGGAGGAAATGGGCCTGAAGGGGCTGCGGATCGAGGTGGTCCGGGACGGGAAGGTGGTCGCCACGGCCACGGCGGCGGCCGACGGCAGCTTCGCCCTGCCCGCCGACCGCGCCGACGGAGCGGTGCTCCGCCTCCCCGCGAGCAACTTCAGGGAGCAGTACAACGGCGTGGAGTGGCTGGGCCCGACGCTCGTCACCCCGGCCGTGATCGGGGCGTACGTGTGGATGTGGGCCGGGTTCGCGATGGTCCTGATCGGCGCCGGGCTCGCGGCCGTACCGCGCGAACTCCTGGAGGCGGCGCGGATGGACGGGGCGAACGAGTGGCAGGTGTTCCGACGGATCACGGTGCCGCTGCTCGCGCCGGTCCTCGTGGTCGTGCTCGTCACGCTGATGATCAACGTGCTCAAGGTGTTCGACCTGGTCTTCGTCATCGCGCCGGGCTCCGCGCAGGACGACGCGAACGTGCTGGCGCTCCAGCTGTACCGCTCGTCGTTCGGCACGGACGCGGACCTCGGGGTCGGCTCGGCCATCTCGGTCGTCCTGCTCCTTCTCGTGCTGCCGGTGATGGTGGTCAACATCCGCCGCATCCGAAGGGAGTCCCGCCGATGAGGGGCCTCGTCTCCCGCCTCGCGGCCCGTACGACGGGGGGCGCCGTCCGGGTGTTCCTCCTCGTCGCGGGCCTGTTCTGGCTGCTGCCGACCATCGGGCTGCTGGTGTCCTCGCTCCGCTCGCCGTCCGACATCGCGGCGAGCGGCTGGTGGCAGGTGTTCACGGCCCCGACCCGGCTGACCACCGAGAACTACGCGCATCTCCTCGCGAACGACACGATCACCGGCTCGCTGCTCTCCACCGTCCTGATCACGGTCCCGGCCACCCTGCTCGTCCTCGTCATCGGCTCGCTCGCCGGATACGCCTTCGCGTGGCTGGAGTTCCCGGGCCGGGACTGGTGGTTCCTGGGTGTGGTCGCGCTCCTCGTGGTGCCGGTGCAGGTGGCCCTGGTCCCGGTGTCGAAGCTCTTCGGCGCGGTCGGGCTCTTCGAGACCACCCTCGGGGTGGTGCTCTTCCACACGGCGTTCGGGCTGCCGTTCGCGATCTTCCTGCTGCGGAACTTCTTCGCGGAGATCCCGCGCGAGCTCCTGGAGGCGGCGCGGCTCGACGGGGCGGGCGAGATCCGTCTCTTCGCGCGCGTGGTGCTGCCGCTCGGCGGTCCGGCGATCGCCTCGCTGGGGATCTTCCAGTTCCTGTGGGTGTGGAACGACATGCTGATCGCGCTGATCTTCGCGGACTCGCAGTCGCCGCCGATCACGGTGGCGCTCCAGCAGCAGGTGCGCCAGTTCGGCAACAACGTGGACGTGCTGGCACCGGGGGCGTTCGTGTCGATGGTGGTGCCGCTGGTGGTGTTCTTCGCGTTCCAGCGGCAGTTCGCGTCGGGCGTGATGGCGGGGGCGGTGAAGTAGCCGGCGGGGGCCCCGGGCCGGAGGCGGCCCGCGGCCGTCAGGCCTTGAGCGCCGCGACCGCCGCGCGCGCGAGCTCGTCCACGTACCCCTTGGGCAGGGGCGTACGGACGACGACGAGGCGCCAGTAGAGCGGGCCGACGGCCAGGTCGAGGGCCTTGCCCGGGTCGGTGCCCCCGGGGAGTTCGCCGCGCGCGACGGCCTCGCGCACGACCTGGGTCATGACGCCCTGCTGCCCGTCGAGGAGCACGGCCTTCACGGTCTCGGCGATCTCGGGGTGCCGGGCGGCCTCGACGAGCAGGTCCGGGATGACCTGCGAGGCGACCGGGTGGCGCAGGGCGTGCGAGGCCACTTCGAGGAGCGCGCGCACGTCCCCGTACAGGGAGCCGCTGGCGGGTGCCGGCAGGCCCTGGGCGGCGAAGGCCCCGACGAGGTCGAGGACGAGGGACAGCTTGGACTTCCAGCGCCGGTAGACGGCGGTCTTGCCGACTCCCGCGCGGCGCGCGATGCCCTCGATGGACATCCGGGCGTAGCCGACGGCCGCGAGCTCCTCGAAGACGGCGGCGCGGATGGCCTCGGTCACGTCCTCGCGGAGCACGGCTGCTCCGGCGGGGGTTCGGCGGGGGGTCGGGGCGGTCATGAACGGCATCCTAACCAACGGCGATGCCCCGGGGTCGTCACGACGAGACGGTTGCGTTCCGACGTACCTCGTCCTAACCTCCCCGTAGCGACGATACGGACCCGTTCCGTCGCCGACGACAGCACGCGCCCCGCACCCCCGTCGAAAGCACCCGCCTGTGACCACGACCCTCGCCCCGCCCGTGCGGCGGGACGCCCCCGCGGAGGACCTCGGTGCCCTCGCCAGCCGCCACGGCCTGAGCGTCAGCGGCGCCCGCCCCTCGCTCCGCGTCTACGTGCGGCAGCTCTGGTCCCGCCGCGACTTCATCGCCGCCTTCGCGACCGCCCGGCTCACCGCCCAGTTCAGCCAGGCGCGCCTGGGCCAGGTCTGGCAGGTGATGACCCCGCTGCTCAACGCGGCCGTGTACTACCTGATCTTCGGCGTCATCATGGACGCGAAGAACGGCGTGCCCGACTACGTCCCCTTCCTGATGACCGGCATCTTCGTGTGGACCTTCACGGCCAACACGGCACTGGCCGGCACCCGGGCGATCAGCGGCAACCTGGGCCTGGTCCGCGCCCTGCACTTCCCGCGCGCGAGCCTGCCGATCTCGCTCGCGATCCAGCAGCTCCAGCAGCTGCTGTTCTCGCTCGCCGCGCTCGTCGTGCTGCTGGCCTTCTTCGGCGAGTTCCCGACCTGGAGCTGGCTGCTCGCCGTACCGGCGCTGTTCCTCCAGGCGCTGTTCAGCACGGGCGTGGCGCTGGTACTGGCCCGGGTCGCGGCCCGCACCCCGGACGTCAGCCAGCTGATGCCGTTCGTGCTCCGCACCTGGATGTACGCGTCGGGCGCCATGTTCTCCATCCAGAACCTGGCGGGCAGCGGGCGCTTCCCCGAGGCCGTCGTGCTGGCCCTCCAGTGCAACCCGGCCGCGGTCTACATCGACCTCATGCGCTTCGCGCTGATCGGGAGCTTCACGGCGGCGCAGCTGCCGCCGCACGTGTGGGCGCTCGCAGCCGGCTGGGCCGTGCTGGCCTTCGCGGGCGGTTTCGTCTGGTTCTGGAAGGCGGAGGAGACGTACGGCCGTGGCTGAGACACCCCTGACCCCCACCGTCGTCGCCGACGGGGTCCACGTCACGTACACCGTCCACGGCGGGCACCCGGGCGGCCGGGGCGGGGCCACCGCCGCGCTGGGCCGGATCGTGCGCCGCCGGCCGGCTCCGGCCGCCCGCCGGGTGCACGCCGTGAAGGGCGTCAGTTTCGTGGCTCACCGGGGCGAGGCGATCGGCCTGATCGGTTCGAACGGGAGCGGGAAGTCCACCCTCCTGAAGGCCGTCGCGGGCCTCCAGCCCGTCGACCGGGGATCGATCTACACCCACGGACAGCCCTCCCTCCTCGGCGTCAACGCGGCCCTGATGGACGATCTGACCGGCGAGCGGAACGTGATCCTGGGCGGCCTCGCGATGGGCATGAGCCGCACGGAGGTCCGCGAGCGCTACGACGGGATCGTCGACTTCTCCGGGATCAACGAGAAGGACGACGCGATCTCCCGCCCGATGCGGACGTACTCCTCCGGGATGGGCGCCCGGCTGCGCTTCTCCATCGCCGCCGCCAAGAGCCACGACGTGCTCCTGATCGACGAGGCGCTGTCGACCGGCGACGCGCGTTTCCGTCGCCGCAGCCGGCAGCGCATCGACGAGCTGCGGGCGGAGGCGGGGACCGTCTTCCTGGTCAGCCACTCGAACTCGACGATCACGGAGACCTGCGAGCGGGCGCTGTGGCTGGAGAGCGGAACGCTGCGGATGGACGGCCCGGCGAAGGAGGTCGTCGCGGCGTACGAGGAGTTCACGGCCCGGCCGGGAGCGAAGGAAACGAACAAATAAGACATTGAGGGCTAAAGTGCGGTGAGATGACGCACGATCACCCGCAGCCCGACCCCCTCCGGCCGCCGACCCCGTCCAGGAGCGAGGCCCCCGACCTCACCAGGTCCCCCTTCGACTCGGACACCTTCACCTCCGCCACGTTCGTCACCGTCGGCCGCGGCCCCTACCTCGCCCTCGCCACCGTGTGGCTCCTCACCCGGGCCGGGATGCTCCTGCTCCTGGCCCGCGACGACCTCGGCATCGGCGGGGTGGGCCGCGAGGTGGGCCTCTACCAGTACTGGTACGGGAAGTTCGCCGAGGGCACCTTCCCGCCCGGCGACGTCACCTGGCAGTACCCGCCCGGCGCGGGACTCGTGATCATGTCGCCGGGCGTCCTCCCCTGGCTCAGCTACTTCCAGGCGTTCGTCACCCTCACCCTCCTCGCCGACGCCGTCGTCACGCTCGCCCTCGCCCGCGCCGACAGCGCCCGCCTCACCCACGGCGCCTGGATCTGGGTCGGCGGCCTCCCCCTCCTCCTCCACCTCCCGCTCGCCCGGTACGACGTCCAGACCACCGCCCTCGCCGTCCTCGCCCTCCTCGCCCTGGGCGCCCGCCGCACCGCCGCCCACCAGCTCGGCGGCGCGCTCGCCGGGATCGGCGCGATGGTCAAGGTGTGGCCGGCACTCGCCCTGATCGGCACGCCCCGGGGCCGTACCACCCGCGAGGCCTGGACCGCCGCGGCCGTCACCGCCCTCGCGCTCCTCGCCACCCTCGCGCTCTTCTTCTCCGACGCGCTGGGCTTCCTGCGCCAGCAGGGCAGCCGCGGCATCCAGATCGAGTCCCTGGGCGGCACCGCCCTCGCGGTGGCCCGCGCCACCGGCGCCTGGCCGGGCAGGGTCGAGTTCCGCTACGGCGCCTTCGAGTACACCGGCCCGTACGTCTCCAGCATCGGGCACCTCGCCCTGCTGCTCACCGTCGTCGCCTTCGGCTGGCTGCTCCTGTGGCGCCTCGCGGCACACCGCTGGACCCCCGCCACCCCGCTCGACGCGGCTCTCGCCGCCGTCCTGCTCTTCACCGTCACCAGCCGGGTGATCAGTCCCCAGTACATGATCTGGCTGCTCGGCCTCGCCGCCGTCTGCCTGACCTCCCGCCACACCGTGATGCGGCCGGTCGCCCTGCTGCTCCTCCCCGCCGCCGCCCTCAGCTCCCTCGCGTACCCCGTCCTCTACGACGAGGTCGTCGCCGGCACCCCCACCGGCCTGACCGTCATGGTCCTCCGCAACGGCCTGCTCCTCGCGGCCGCCCTGCTCGCCGCCCGCCGCCTGTGGACCTCGACCACCGGCGGACCCCCGGCCGCCTGAACCCGCCGGCCGGACGCACGGGAAAGGGCCCCGCCGGAACACCGGCGGGGCCCTTCCTCGAGGAACGACTAGCTGTGCGAACGGAGCAGCGTCCGCATCGTCCGCATCGCCACCGACAGGTTCGCCAGGTCGAAGGTGTCCGAGCCCTGGATCTCCTCCAGGGTCGTCCGCGCGCGGCCCAGGATCGCCGCGTTCTTCTCCTCCCAGGCCTTGAACCGCTCCTCGGGGCTCGTCGTGCCGTTGCCGACCGTCAGGACGTCGGCGGTCAGCGCCGCGTGCGCCGCGAAGAGGTCCTCGCGGATCGAGGCACGGGCCATCGACTGCCACCGGTCACTGCGCGGCAGCTCGATGATGCGGTCCATCAGGTCCGTGATCCGCAGCCGGTCGGCCAGGTCGTAGTAGACCTCGGCGACCGCGAGCGGCTCCTTGCCCGTCCGGTCCGCGATCGCGACGATGTCGAGCGTCGGGAAGGCGGAGGAGAAGCCGGCGACCCGCAGCGCGAGCTCCTCCGGCACACCGACCTCGGTCAGCTCGGCCAGGATCGACTTGTACCACTCCAGGTCCGAGCCGCGCAGCAGCTGCGGCAGCTGGGCCCAGACCTCCTCGACGCGGTCGGCGAAGAACTCGATGGTCTCGGTGAGCTGGAGCGGCTGCGGCCGGTTGTTGAGCAGCCAGCGCGTGCCGCGCTCGACGAGCCGGCGGGAGTGCAGGCGCATCCGGGTCTGGACGTCGGCGGGGACCTGGTTGTCGAGGGCCTCGACGGCGTCCCAGACCTGGCCGAGGCGGAAGACGATCCGGGCGGCGGTCTGCGCGCGGACGATCTCCTCGATCGACGCGCCGCTCTCCTCGCGGAGGCGGTGCAGGAAGGTCGAGCCACCGGTGTTGACGGTGTCGTTGACCAGCACCGTGGTGATGATCTCGCGGCGCAGGGCGTGGCTGTCGACGGCCTCGGTGAACTTCTCGCGCAGCAGCGTCGGGAAGTACGCGTGGAGCAGCCCGCGCAGGTACGGGTCGTCCGGCAGCTCCGTACCGATCAGCTCGTCGGCCACCGTGATCTTGGTGTACGCGAGGAGGACGGCGAGTTCGGGCTGGCTCAGGCCCCGGCTGTTGTTGAGGAGCTCGCGGATCTGCCGGTCGTTGGGCAGGAACTCCAAGTTCCGGTCGAGGGCCCCGTCGCGGCCCAGGCGGCGCATGAACCGCTGGTGGGCGTGGAGCAGGGACGGCGACTGGGCGACGGCGTTGGCCAGGGCGGTGTTCTGCGCGTAGTTGTTGCGCAGGACGAGCGCGCCGACCTCGTCCGTCATCTCGGCGAGGATCTTGTTGCGCTGCTTGACGGTCATGTCGCCCTCGGCGACGAGCCCGTTGAGCAGGATCTTGATGTTGACCTCGTGGTCGGAGGTGTCGACGCCGGCGCTGTTGTCGATCGCGTCGGTGTTGACCTTGCCGCCTTGGCCCTCGGGGCCGCCGATGCGGGCGAACTCGATGCGGCCGAGCTGGGTCGCGCCGAGGTTGCCGCCCTCGCCGATGACCTGGGCGCGGACGTCCTGGCCATCGACGCGGATGGCGTCGTTGGCCTTGTCGCCGACGTCGGCGTTGGACTCGGCCGAGGACTTCACGTACGTGCCGATGCCGCCGTTCCACAGCAGGTCGACGGGCGACTGGAGGATCGCCTTCATCAGCTCGGCCGGGGTCAGCTTGGTGACGCCGGCCTCGATGCCGAGGGCGGCCCGGACCTGCGCGTTGACCGGGATGGACTTGGCGGTACGGGGGTGGATGCCGCCGCCCGCCGAGAGCAGCGAGGTGTCGTAGTCCGCCCACGAGGACCGCGGCAGGTCGAAGAGCCGGCGGCGCTCGGCGTACGAGACGGCCGCGTCCGGGTTCGGGTCGATGAAGATGTGGCGGTGGTCGAAGGCGGCGACCAGGCGGATGTGCTCGGAGAGCAGCATGCCGTTGCCGAAGACGTCGCCGGACATGTCGCCGACGCCGACGACGGTGAAGTCCTCGGTCTGGGTGTCGTGGCCCAGCTCGCGGAAGTGCCGCTTGACGGACTCCCAGGCGCCGCGGGCGGTGATGCCCATGCCCTTGTGGTCGTAGCCGGCGGAGCCGCCGGAGGCGAACGCGTCGCCGAGCCAGAAGCCGTACGACTCCGCGACGCCGTTGGCGATGTCGGAGAAGGTGGCGGTGCCCTTGTCGGCGGCGACCACGAGGTACGTGTCGTCCTCGTCGTGGCGGACCACGTCGACCGGCGGCACGACCTCGCCCGCGACCAGGTTGTCGGTGATGTCGAGCAGCGCCGAGATGAACGTCTTGTACGAGGCGATGCCCTCGGCCATCCAGGCGTCGCGGTCCACCGAAGGGTCCGGGAGCTGCTTGGCGACGAAGCCGCCCTTGGCGCCGACCGGCACGATGACGGTGTTCTTCACCATCTGGGCCTTGACCAGGCCGAGGATCTCCGTACGGAAGTCCTCCCGGCGGTCGGACCAGCGCAGACCGCCTCGGGCGACCTTGCCGAAGCGCAGGTGGACGCCCTCGACGCGCGGGGAGTACACCCAGATCTCGAAGGCCGGGCGCGGGGCCGGCAGGTCCGGGATGGCCTGCGGGTCGAACTTCATCGACACGTAGGAGTGCGGCTTGCCGTCCGCCGTGGTCTGGAAGAAGTTGGTACGCAGCGTCGCCGTGATGACGGTGAGGAAGGACCGCAGGATCCGGTCCTCGTCCAGGCTCGCGACCTGGTCGAGGGCGGCGTCCAGCTCTTCGAGGAGCGCGTCGATCAGCTCGGTGCCGGCGCGCTGGCGCTCCGGGGCCATGCGGGCCTCGAAGAGGTTGACCAGCAGCCGGGTGGTGTGGACGTTGTTGCGGAGGGTGTCCTCCATGTAGTCCTGGCTGAAGGTCGAACCGGCCTGGCGCAGGTACTTGGCGTAGGCGCGGAGCACCATCGCCTCGCGCCAGTTGAGCCCGGCGGACAGGACGAGCGAGTTGAAGTTGTCGTTCTCGGCCTCGCCCGTCCAGGTGGCGGCGAAGGCCTCCTGGAAGCGCTCGCGGGCGTCGTCGGCGAGGTAGTCGCCGCCGTTGCCCGTGGTGACCGGCATCCGCAGACCGAAGTCGTAGATCCAGGCGTGGGTGCGGTCGGCGCAGCGCAGCTCGTACGGGCGCTCGTCGGTGACCTCGACGCCGAGCCGGTTGAGGACCGGCAGCACGGCGGAGAGGGAGATCTGCTCACCCGTCTTGTAGATCTTGAAGCGGCGCTCGCCGGGGCCGGCGACGACCGGCTCGTACAGGGAGAGCGCGAAGTCCTTGCCGCTGCTGGTGAGGGCCTCCAGGTGGACCAGGTCGGCGACGGCCGCGCGCGGCGAGTGGTCGGCCTTGTAGCCCTCGGGGAAGGCGTTGCCGTAGCGGCGCAGCAGCTCGGCGGCGCGCTCCTCGCCGCACTCGGCGTTGAGGGCCTCGCCGAAGCCGTCGGACCAGGAGCGGGCGGCCTCGACGAGCCGGGTCTCGATGCGGTCGACGTCGGCGTCGGTGAGCTTGGCCAGCTCGGTGCCGGGCTTGACGCGGACGACGAAGTGCAGCCGGGAGAGGATCGACTCGGTGTTCCAGGCGGTGAAGTCGACGCTGGTGCCGTCGAGCTCCTCCTTCAGGATGTCGATGAGCCGCAGCCGGACGCGGGTCGTGTAGCGGTCGCGCGGCAGGTAGACGAGGGCCGAGTAGTAGCGGCCGTACTCGTCCTGGCGCAGGTAGAGCCGCAGCCGGCGCCGCTCCTGGAGGTACAGGACGCTGGTGACGATGGACTGGAGCTGGTCGACCGGGGTCTGGAAGAGCTCGTCGCGCGGGTAGGTCTCCAGGATCTGGAGCAGGTCGCGGCCGTCGTGGCTGTTCGGCGAGAAGCCGGCGCCCGCGAGGACCTCCTGGACCTTGCGCTTGACGACGGGGACCCGGCGGACGGACTCGGTGTAGGCCGCGGACGAGAAGAGCCCGAGGAAGCGGCGCTCGCCGATGACGTTGCCGTCGGCGTCGAACTTCTTCACACCGACGTAGTCGAGGTACGAGGGGCGGTGCACGGTCGCCCGGCTGTTCGCCTTCGTCAGGATCAGCAGCTTGTGCTCGCGGGCCTTGGCGCGGGCGTCGGCGGGCAGCCGGCTGAAGGAGGGCGAGACGGGGTGGGCGTGGTGGCCCTGGTCGTCGGCGCCGTGCAGCGGGTCGGAGCGCAGGATGCCGAGGCCGGTGCCGGGCACGGCGGACAGGGCGTCGCCGTTGACCAGCTCGTACTCGCGGTAGCCGAGGAAGGTGAAGTGGTCGTCGGAGAGCCAGCGCAGCAGCTCCTGGGCCTCTTCGACCTCGGTGGGCCGCAGGTCGGAGGCGGTGGGCTCGGCCGAGAGGCCGTCGGCGATGCGCAGCGCGGTCTCGCGCATCTTGTCCCAGTCCTCGACGGTCTCGCGGACGTCGGACAGGACGCGCAGCAGGTCGTTGGTGATCTGCTTGAGGTCGGCCTTGTCGGTCTCGCGGTCGATCTCGACGTGGATCCAGGACTCGGTGAGCGCGTCGTGCGGCAGCTCGCCGTGGATCTGCGCCGACAGGACCTCGATGAGCTTGCCTGCGACGTCGCGGCGGACGAGGACCTGCGGGTGGATCACGACGTGGATGCCGCGGCCCTGGCGGGACAGCTCGTTGGTGACCGAGTCGACGAGGAAGGGCATGTCGTCGGTGACGACCTCGACGACGGAGTGGCTGCTCGTCCAGCCGTTCTCCTCCACCGTCGGGGTGTGGACGCGCACGCTCGCAGTGCCCTGCGGGCGGTTCTCCGCGAGCCGGTAGTGAGAGAGCGCGGCGCCGAACACGTCGACCGGGTCGCGGTCGGCGAGGTCCTCGGGCGCGGTGTGCAGGTAGTAGCGCTGGAGGTACTCGAGCACCGTGTCCCGGTCCGGGCGCTTGCCCGCGCCCTCCGGGCCCGTCGGAAGTCGCCCCCCGACCGGGCTGTGCTCAGCTACCCGAGCGGCCCTCTCGAGCAGCTCGGCCTTGGCTTCGTCCAGCTTGGTCTGCATGTCCTCTGACTCCTGTCGCGCGCCGTTGCGTGACGTCGGTGGAAGAAAGGACACAACGCCGCGACGCGGTGATTCCGGTCGAAGTCGACGTTATGCCCGGATGAGAGATGCCCAGGTCGTTATCGGCCACGGAGCGTGGCACGCCCGGACGGAGAGGATCGGCGAACGCACGGTCGGCCCGGCCGCTGTCGCGGGCCGGGCGGCAGCCGGGGGCTTCACTGCCCCCCTGGCGTATCGCGCTGATCACGGCAAAAGCCTATCGCTCATGACCCCCGAACCGTCATGAGCCGTATGCGTACAAAAGAGCGAGGGAAGTTTGACGATATGGACAGCGACACGCGCCCTCCGGCCAAACCCCCGCGCCGGGGGCTGCGGGTGCGCGAGCATGGGCAGAGCACGACAGACCGACCATCTGTGATCTGGGAGAGCCATGGCGAAGATCCTGATCGTGACCGGGGACGCGGCGGAGTCGCTGGAGGTGATGTACCCCTACCAGCGGCTTCTGGAGGAGGGCTACGAGGTCGACATCGCGGCCCCGGCGCGCAAGACGCTCCGCTTCGTCGTCCACGACTTCGAGCCGGGCTACGACACGTACACGGAGAAGCCGGGCTACACGTGGCCCGCCGACCTGGCCTTCTCGGAGGTCGACCCGGGCGCGTACACGGCGGTGGTGATCCCGGGCGGCCGCGCGCCGGAGTACCTGCGCAACGACCCGGAGCTCCGCAAGATCCTCAAGGCCTTCTTCGACGCCGACAAGCCGGTGGCCCAGATCTGCCACGGCCCGCTTCTGACGGCCGCGATCGGCAGCCTGGAGGGCCGCCGCGTCACGGCGTACCCGGCGCTGGAGCTCGACATGCAGGCGGCGGGGGCGACGTTCCAGGACAGCGCGGCCGTGGTGGACGGCCCCCTGGTCTCGTCCCGCGCCTGGCCGGACCACCCGACCTGGATGCGCGAGTTCCTGAAGGTCCTCCGCGCGAAGGGCTGACGCACGTCGGGGCCGGGTCCGTGGGCAGACTGCCCACGGACCCGGCCCCGCGACGTTCCCGGGGGTGTCGTGCCGATCAGGCCGGACCCGCGACGTCCGATCGGCAAGCCCCTCGGACGTCCGATCGGCAAGCCCCTCCCTAGACCAGCTCCTCCGCCACGGCGACGGCCTCCGCGAGCGAGTCCACGACCGGCACCCCGACGCGCGACAGCGACGCCCGGCTGTGCGACCCGCCGGTGTACAGCACCGCCCGCGCCCCCACGTGCGCCGCCGCCAGCGCGTCGTCCGCCGCGTCGCCGATGACGACCACCCGCTCGGCGGGGACGCCCAGCGCGGCCAGGTGCCGCACCATGTGCCCGGACTTGCCGTCCGTCGAGGCGTCGACGCGCCCGTCCATGCGGACGAACCGTTCGGCGATCCCGTGCCGCCGCACGAGCGGTATCAGCTCGGCGTGCGGCGCTAGCGACAGCAGCGACTGCGTGAGCCCGGACTGCTGCCGCGCGGCGAGCAGCTCCGCCGCGCCGGTGGTGAGCCCGCAGGACTCGGCGCGCTCCCAGTAGTGCCGGTGGAAGGCCCCGTCCATGACGGTCCATTCCTCGTCCGTCGGCAGGCGCCCCATCAGCCGCTCGTAGAACTTCGGCACCGGCACCGTGTACAGATCGCGGTACCGCTCCAGCGTGATCGATTCGAGCCCGAGCTCGGCGAAAGCTGCGTTCGTCGCGCCGATCACCGCGCCGATGTCGTCGAGCAGTGTGCCGTTCCAGTCCCAGACCAGGTGTTTTCCGTGCTTCCCCATGGAGAGAGACGGTACCCGGCGGCTCAGCCGAGCAGGGAGGGGATCTCCTGCACGCCGAACCAGAGGAGCTCGTGGTCCTCGGCCCCGTCCACGACGAACTGCGCGTCGTCGTCGCCCTGGTCCGCCGCGCCCAGCGCGCCCGCCGCCGCTGTGACGTCCGCCTCGGCGTCGTCCGCGTCGGCGTGCACGGCCGCGGCCTTGGTCAGGGCTACGGCTCCGGCGATGCGGACCTCGCCGATGGAACCGGCGTCGAGCCCGCGGTCGGGGTCGACGGTCGCGTCCTTGTCCGCCACGTCGACGGCGACGACGATCCGGCGCCGGGGCGCCTCGGGGTCACCGGCGAGGAGCCGCAGGGAGGCGGAGGCGGCCCGGTTGAGCGCCGCGTACTCCAGCTCCTCGATGTCGTCGGAGACGTACCACTCGCGCAGCGCGGGGGTGACGGCGTAGGCCGTCAGCGGACCGGGGCCCAGCTCGCCCGCCTTGTGCGCCTGTGCGAGACCGGGGAGGGTCAGGGGGACGTAGACGCGCATGGCAGGCCGCTTTCGTAGACGGAGAGGCCCTCAGGATACGTGCGGAGTCCCCCTTCGGGGTGGCGGGCCGGACTCGCCGTCCGTCCACCGACGAAGGCGCCCTCCGAGTCGCCGGAGACCCGATTTTCGACCGCGTCACCCGGATAGGTGATCCGGTTTCGTCGCCGCCCCGCCGCGACGGCCTCCTTGCGGAGCCTCGAAGTCCCCCCGTACAAGATCCCCAACGAAAGTTACTCACTGGTATCACCCGGTGACGCAACGACAGGGGTCCGCCATGAACGCCACGCTCACCACCACGCCCGCCCCGCTCCCCCGGCCCCGCCCCCGCACGGCCCCCGGCGGCCCGGCCGGCACGCGCCCGCGCGGCTCCGCCGGAGCCCGCCCCCACAGCGCGGCCGGCACCCACCCCCGCACCCCGGCACAGGGCGGCCCCGTCCGCACCGCGCCCCGCACCCTCCCCCCGCACACCGTCTTCGCCGAGCGCCTGCTCGCCGTGCTCAGCGGGGAGCGGCCCGTCCACTGGATGCTCGGCCACACCGTCGGCGACGCCTACGAGCAGCTCGTCCGGCTCGCCCCGGAGACACCCCTGCGCTCGCACGGTCCCCGCCCGGTCCTGCGCCGCTGCTCGGTCCAGGTGCACTCCCCCCAGGCGGCCCTCGAAGCCTTCGCGACCATCGCCACCGGCGCCCGGCTACGGGCCATGGCGTTCCGCCTGGAGCGCGGCGAGGACCAGCGCTGGCGCTGCGCCGCCGTGGAACTGGACGGCCTCGGCACGGCCGCCCGCCACCCATGACGAAGGGGCCGGCCGCCCCTCCGGGCGACCGACCCCTCCGTCACGTCAGTTCGGACGCGTCACTTCTTGCGGCGACGCCCGCCGCCCGCGTTCTTCTGCGCCTTGCGCCGCTCGGCACGGGTCAGCCCGTCGCCGGACTCCGCGTCGTCGGAGGCGAAGTCGCCCTCGACGACACCGCCGTCCCCGTCCACGGTCGGCGCGGAGAAGTGCAGCCGGTCCGGCCGCTGCGGGGCGTCGAGCCCCTTCGCGCGGATCTCCGGACGCCCGGCGGCCGCCGGAACGGCGTCCTCCTTGTCCAGCGAGGGCGCGGACGCCTGCACCGGGACCTCCTCGACCTGCTGCTCGACCTGGACCTCCAGGTTGAACAGGTAGCCGACGGACTCCTCCTTGATGCCCTCCATCATGGCGGTGAACATGTCGAAGCCCTCGCGCTGGTACTCGACCAGCGGGTCCTTCTGCGCCATCGCGCGCAGGCCGATGCCCTCCTGGAGGTAGTCCATCTCGTAGAGGTGCTCGCGCCACTTGCGGTCGAGGACCGAGAGGACCACGCGCCGCTCCAGCTCACGCATGATGTCCGAGCCGAGCTGCTTCTCGCGCGTCTCGTACTGCTCGTGGATGTCGTCCTTGATGGACTCGGCGATGAACTCGGCGGTGATGCCCGCCCGGTCCCCGGCCGCGTCCTCCAGCTCGTCCACGGTCACCTTCACCGGGTAGAGCTGCTTGAAGGCGTTCCACAGACGGTCGAGGTCCCACTCCTCCGCGAAGCCCTCGGCGGTCTCCTGGCGGATGTAGTCGTCGATCGTGTCGTCCATGAAGTGCTGGACCTGCTCGTGCAGGTCCTCGCCCTCCAGGACGCGGCGGCGCTCGCCGTAGATGACCTCGCGCTGCCGGTTGAGGACCTCGTCGTACTTCAGGACGTTCTTACGGGTCTCGAAGTTCTGGGTCTCGACCTGGGACTGCGCGGAGGCGATGGCGCGGGTGACCATCTTGTTCTCGATCGGGACGTCGTCCGGCACGTTGGCCATGGCCATCACGCGCTCGACCATCTGCGCCTTGAACAGACGCATCAGGTCGTCACCGAGCGACAGGTAGAAGCGGGACTCGCCCGGGTCGCCCTGACGGCCGGAACGACCGCGCAGCTGGTTGTCGATACGGCGCGACTCGTGCCGCTCGGTACCGAGGACGTACAGCCCGCCGAGGTCCTTGACCTCCTCGAACTCCGCCTTCACGGCCTTCTCGGCACGCTCCAGGGCGCCGGGCAGGGCCGCGGCCCACTCCTCGACGTGCTCGACCGGGTCCAGGCCCGCCTGGCGCAGCTCGGCCTCGGCGAGGTCGTCCGGGTTGCCGCCGAGCTTGATGTCCGTACCGCGGCCGGCCATGTTCGTGGCGACGGTGACGGCGCCGCGGCGACCGGCCTGGGCGACGATGCTGGCCTCGCGCTCGTGGTGCTTGGCGTTGAGCACCTCGTGCTGGATGCCGCGCTTCGAGAGCTGCTGCGAGAGGTACTCGGACTTCTCGACGGAGGTCGTGCCGACGAGGATCGGCTGACCCTTCTCGTGCTTCTCCGCGATGTCGTCGACGACGGCGGCGAACTTGGCGACCTCGGTCCGGTAGATCAGGTCCGACTGGTCCTTGCGGATCATCGGCCGGTTCGTGGGGATCGGGACGACGCCGAGCTTGTAGATCTGGTGGAACTCGGCGGCCTCGGTCATGGCCGTACCGGTCATGCCGGAGAGCTTCGAGTACAGGCGGAAGAAGTTCTGGAGGGTGATCGTGGCGAGCGTCTGGTTCTCGTCCTTGATCGGCACCCCCTCCTTCGCCTCGATCGCCTGGTGCATGCCCTCGTTGTAGCGGCGGCCGGCGAGGATACGGCCGGTGTGCTCGTCGACGATCATGACTTCGCCGTCCATGACGACGTAGTCCTTGTCCTTCTTGAACAGCTCCTTCGCCTTGATGGCGTTGTTCAGGTAGCCGACGAGAGGAGTGTTGACCGACTCGTAGAGGTTGTCGATGCCCAGCCAGTCCTCGACCTTGGCGACGCCCGCCTCGTGGATCGCGACGGTGCGCTTCTTCTCGTCGACCTCGTAGTCGCCGGTCTCCTCGATGCCCTTGAGCGGGTTGCCGGGCTCGCCCTTGCTCAGGCGGGTGACGAGCTTGGCGAAGTCGCCGTACCACTTGGTCGCCTGGTCGGCGGGGCCGGAGATGATCAGCGGCGTACGGGCCTCGTCGACGAGGATGGAGTCGACCTCGTCGACACAGGCGAAGTTGTGGCCGCGCTGGACGAGCTCGTCCTGGGACCACGCCATGTTGTCGCGGAGGTAGTCGAAGCCGAACTCGTTGTTCGTGCCGTACGTGATGTCGCAGGCGTACTGCTCACGGCGCTGGGCCGGCGTCATGTTGGCCAGGATGCAGCCGACGGTCAGGCCGAGGAACTTGTGGACCCGGCCCATGAGCTCGGAGTCGCGCTCGGCCAGGTAGTCGTTGACCGTGATCAGGTGCACGCCCTTGCCGGAGAGCGCGTTGAGGTACGCCGGGAGGGTACCGACGAGGGTCTTGCCCTCACCGGTCTTCATCTCGGCGACGTGGCCGAGGTGCAGGGCGGCGCCGCCCATCAGCTGGACGTCGTAGTGGCGCTGGCCGAGGACGCGCTTGGCGGCCTCGCGGACGGTCGCGAAGGCCTCGGGCATCAGGTCGTCGAGGCTCTCGCCGTCGGCGTACCGCTGCTTGTACTCCTCGGTGAGCGCCCGCAGGTCGGCGTCGGAGAGGTTGACGAAGTCCTCTTCGATGGAGTTGACCTGGTCCGCGATGCGGTGCAGTTTGCGCAGGATCTTGCCTTCGCCTGCACGCATGAGCTTGTTGAAGACGGACACTGAGGCTGGTCTCCTTGCCGGTCGGGCCTGGCACTGGGTCTTGTGATGGACACGAGCGCGGGCACGGCAGGTGGTCCCCACCGCAACGGCCATCGTAAGCGAGACCGCCCTCGCGCAGGGAGGCCCGCAGTGCCCGAGCCGTAGGTCCGCCCGCAAAGAGAACGCACGAGGTGGGCGGAAGGTGCCGCCCCACCCGAAAAGTGTTCGCTTCCGGTGGCCGCGGTCACCACAATCCCGGCATGGATCCCATCACCCTCACCACCGACCGGCTCCGCCTGCGGAACTTCGTCCCCGAGGACGTCGACGCGGTGGCCGCCGTCTGCCAGGACCCCGACATCCAGCGCTGGACCGTCGTCCCCTCCCCGTACAAGCGCGAGGACGCCGAGCTCTTCGTCCACCGTCTCGTCCCGGACGGCTGGCGCGACGACACCGAGTACAGCTTCGCCGCCGAACCCATCGAGGGCGGCCCGCTGCTCGCCGCGGTCACCCTGTCCAGCCGCGGCCAGGGCGCCTGGGAGATCGGCTACTGGCTGGCGAAGGAACATCGCGGTTCCGGCTACATGACGGAGATCGTCCGGGCCCTGGCCCACTGGGCCTTCACCGGGCTCGGCTGCACCCGCCTGATCTGGCGCGCCGAGGTCGGCAACGCCGCCTCACGCGCGGTGGCCGAGCGGGCCGGCTTCGCCCTGGAGGGCGTGCAGCGCGCCGGCCTGGCCAACAAGGGCACCCTCCGGGACGCCTGGGTCGGCGCGCTGCTCCCGTCCGACTTCGGCCTGCCGAGCCCCCTTCCGTACCTCCCCGCCCCGGAGCGCTCCACCGGCGACTGACACACGCGCCCGCTGTCAGTGACGAGGCCTAGGGTGCGTTCCATGACGACTGCGCCGCGCCCCGCCGCCGAACTGTCCGCCGACGACGCCCGCAGGATCGCCCTGCGCGCCCAGGGGTTCCTCGGCGCGCCCGACCGCAGGGCCGGCGTGCGCGGGGTCCTCCGGTCGCTCGGCCAGGTCCAGCTCGACACCATCTCGGTCCTCGCCCGCTCGCACGAGCTCATTCCGTACGCACGGCTGGGCGCCGTGGGCCGCCCGGCGGTGGAGGACGCGTACTGGACGGGGTCCCACGCCTTCGAGTACTGGTCGCACGCCGCCTGCGTCCTGCCGGTCGAGGAGTGGCCGCACTTCGCCTTCCGCCGCCGCGCCTACCGCGACCGCCCGCACTGGGGCCACGAGCTGTCGGTCGGGGCGTACGACAAGGTGATCGCCCAGCTGCGGGACCAGGGTCCGCTGACGGCGACCGAGCTGGGCGGCGCGAAGAACAAGGGCGAGTGGTGGGACTGGTCCGACTCCAAGATCGCCGTCGAGCGGGCGCTGATGTACGGCGAGGTGGTCGTCACCGAGCGGCGCAGCTGGAAGCGCGTGTACGACCTGGCCGAGCGGGCGATCCCGCAGGCGCTCCTCCACGACGACCTGGACGACGCCGAGTGCGTGCGGCGCCTGGTGCGGCAGGCGGGCGAGGCACTCGGCGTGGGCACGCGCGCGGACATCGCGGACTACCACCGGATCAAGGGCGAGCAGTTCGACGCGGTGGTGGAGGCCTCGGGTCTGGTGCCGGTGACGGTGGCGGGCTGGGGGAAGCCCGCCTGGGCGGATCCGGCGGCGCTGGCCACCGAGCCGCGCGGCCGGCACCGCACGACGCTGCTCTCGCCGTTCGACTCGCTGATCTGGGAGCGGGCGCGCACGGAGCGGATCTTCGGCTTCACGCACCGCCTGGAGGCGTACGTGCCGAAGCAGAAGCGGATCCACGGCTACTTCGCGATGCCGGTGCTCGCGGGGGGCCGGCTGGTCGGCCGGGTGGACCCGGCGCGGGAGGGCCGGACACTGGTGGCGAAGCAGGTCTCGCTCGACGGCCCCAAGGCGGTGCCCGCGGTGGCACGCGCACTGCGCGAGGCGGCCGAGTGGGTGGGCTGCGACACGGTGGCGGTGGAGCGCGTGGACCACCCGAAGCTGACGCAGGACCTGGTGGCGGCCCTGGCCTAGGGACCAGGCGCCAGGGCGGGAGCCTCAGCGGATCTCGAGGATCTTCTCCCGCATCGCGTAGACCACGGCCTCCATCCGGGAGTGCAGCTGAAGCTTCTCCAGGATGTTCCGGACGTGGTTCTTCACCGTGTTCTCGGAGATGAAGAGTTCCTTGGCGATGTCCCGGTTGTTCATCCCGGTCGCGACGAGCTTGAGGACCTCCAGCTCACGGTCGGTCAGCCGGGGCGCGGGCACGAGCCGGCGCTCGTCGGTGCGCTGGATCATCGACTTGAACTCGGTGAGCAGCTTGGACGCCATCGACGGGCTGATCTGCGACTGGCCGTCGGCGACCGCGCGGATCGCGGTGGCGACCTCGTCGGTGGAGATCTCCTTGAGGAGGTAGCCGGTGGCCCCCGCCTTGATCGCCTCGTAGAGGTCGGCCTCCTCGTCGCTGATCGTCAGCATGATGATCTTCGCGCTGGGGGCCACCTCCTTGATGGAGGTGCACGCCTCGATGCCGCCGCGCCGGGGCATCCGTACGTCCATCAGGACGATGTCGGGGAGCAGGTCGGCGGCCTTGTCGACGGCCTCGGCGCCGTCACCGGCCTCGCCGACCACCTGGATGTCCTCTTCCTGGGCGAGGACGATCTCGAGTCCCCGGCGAAAGAGGGCGTGGTCGTCCACGACGAGGACCCGGATCGGCTCCTTGCGGAATGCACCGCTGTCCGAATCCGATCCCTCCGGGACCGCACCACCGTGCTCGCGCCCGCTGAGCACCGGCCCGAAGCTGTCCGCCATCGTTCCTCCCCCTGAAGGCCGTGGCCTGAATTCGTTTCCGGTCCTCCAACCCGTACGCGTTCGGCACCGGTTGGCGTGCACGCCATGATTTCATGCCCCGGCGGCCACGGGGTGATCCGCGGGAGCACGGGGGTGCCCCTGGGGGCGCGCAGTGCGCTCCAGGGGCACCGAGAGGGACACCTCAGTTCGGAGGCGGTACGTGGCGGAGGATCAGCCGCCGAGCGCACCGCCGGCGCCGCCGCCCTCGGCGAGCGGGTCGCTCTCCAGGTGGATGACGCCGTAGTCGTAGGCGTGGCGCCGGTAGACGACGCTCGGCTGCTTGGTGTCGGAGTCGACGAAGAGGTAGAAGTCGTGCCCGACCAGCTCCATCTCGTAGAGCGCCTGGTCGAGCGTCATCGGTGCGGCCCGGTGGGTCTTCTCGCGGACCACCAGCGGGCCTTCGCCCTGGACCTCGATGGAACCCATCATCGTGGTGGGCACCTTGTCGGTCTCGTCGACGGCCAGCTGGCCGTCGCCGTTGAGCTTGGCGGCGCCGGGCACCACGTCCCCGACCTCCGCGGCGGACAGCCGGCCGTTCCCACGGCGGGTGTACCGCTTGTCGTGCTGCTTGCGCAGTCGTGCCTCGAGCTTGTCGCTGGCGAGGTCGAGCGCTGCGTACGGGTCGCCAGCCGCGGCTTCGGCCCGGATCACCGGGCCTCGGGAGTGGAGGGTGATCTCCACGCGGTCGGACCGGTCGGCCTGCCGCGGGTTGTGTTCCTTGGACACCTCGACGTCGAGGCTGATCACCTTGCCGTCGAGCTTCTGGATCTTCTCCAGCTTCAGCTTCTCGGCCACGTGCTTGCGGAACCGCTCGGGCACCTCGGTCTTGCGGCCCTTGACGACGATGTCCACGCAGAACTCCGTTCCCGGATCGCCCTGGTCGGCTCCTTGGCCGCAGGGCATCTCCCTTTGCACCAGACTCCGGTTGGTCACCGGAGCTCGGACTTGGCGACTTCGCCCTCCTCCTGCCCCGCCGACGAGATCTCCACCCCATCGACAAGAGGTTAATTCGCCCTGAACTCCTGTCCTGTAGGCGCAACCATATTCTTGGTGAGGCGATGGCATTCGCCATTCCTCACAACCGAACATAGCCCCTTCGGACGGGTGTCGGCACCCGGTACCGCGACATACCTCCGGACGGGTGCTTTCACCTCTCACCACCTGCAACGATCCAAGTTTCCGGCGAGTTCCGGTTTATTTCGAACGAAGCGGGAGAGGATGCGATCACAGCCGCCGCCCGCTGTTCGAATCCGTGCTGCACCGAACCAGCCGGTAAACCGTGCGGTATTCCAGGAATGAACGGCTGGTGTACGGCTCCGAGCGCGCGCGCCGCCTCCGCGAGCGAGGCGCCCGTGGTCATCAGGTCGTCCACGACGATCACCCTTCCAGCCGTCAGGAGCCGCACGCCGCCCGGCACGACCTCCAGCGCCCCGGACAGGTTGGCGAGGCGTCCGCGCGCCCCGAGCCCCGCCTGGTCCGCCACGTGACGCCGCTGCCGCAGCACGGGCACGACCCGCGCCGGCCTCCCCGCCCGCCGCAGCCTGGCCGCCGCGGCCAGCGCGATCCGCCGTGTCGGATCGTGGCCACGCGCCCGTACGGAACGCCGCGAGGACGGCACCGGTACGAGGAGCAGGGGGCGGTCCTCCGGACCCGCCCAGGGCCCGGCAGCGGCCTCCACGGCCCCGGCGAGGGCACCGCCCAGGGGTCCGGCGAGCGGCAGCACGCCGCGTTCCTTGTGTGCGAGGAGCAGTTCCCGTACGGCGTCGGCGTACGGCGCGGCGGCATGCACCACCGGCAGCCCGGCGGGCTCGGGCGCGGGCCGCACCCGGCGCGGCGCCGCCCCCGCGAGCACGTCCGCGCAGACCGGGCACAACTCCGTCCGCGGTCTGCCGCAGCCTCCGCAGGCGACCGGCAGCACCAGTCCCGCGATCTCGCGCCACCACCCCCGCATGGCTCCACTGTGCGCCTCCGGGCGGCTCCCGGCCACCCCTGTGGAAAACCTGCGGGGACCCCCGGAGTACGTCAGGTGCGCCCGTCATGGGCACCGCGGGCGGCGGCTCTCAGGCGGCCCGCCATGAGCACCGCGGGCGACGGCCCAGGCAGCCCGTCAGGAGCACCGCGGGCGGCGGCCCCGGCAGCCCGTCATGAGAACCCCGGGTGGCGACCCAGGCAGCCCGTCATGACCACCGCGGGCGGCGGACCCGGCAGCAGCCGGCCGGCCCTCGGACAGACCGCCGGGCCGCGCCCGACACCAGCAGGCTCCCCCGGAAGGACCGACGGCCCGCGCCCCGGCGTCCGGCTACCCCGGGTAGACCGGCGAGAAGCCCTTCTTCGCCACCGGCTGCCAGTTCGTCCCCGGCGCCAGCCGGACGATGCCGTCGTTGCCGGAGTCGGCCACCACCGGCGCCTTGTCGGTGTGCGACGCGGCCACCGAGGTGACCCCGTTCAGACCGGGGAGCACCGAGGTCGACGAGGTCGAGCCGTCGGTCTGGAGGTAGCGGATCTGCTGGACGCCGCCCGCCTCCTTGCCGACCACGACGAGCCGGCTCGGCCCCGCCCAGGAGACGGCCGTGACCGACTCCATCCGGGGCGCGGCGGGCTGGAGGTCCTCGACGGAGACGACGGGCTCGTCGCCCGTGGTGTCCCGCTGGATCCGCCCGATCTGCAGGGTCGTGCGCTCGCCCCGGGTGACCACGAGGGCGATCCGTACGCCGTCGGCGGAGACCCGCAGGGACTCGATGCGGGCGTCGTCCCCCAGCCACGGCGTGCGGACCTTGACGGGGTGACCGGTGCCGTCCGGCACCATCCACAACTGGGGAGCTGCGGGGTCCCGGTCGGCGACCCACAGATCGCCCCTGCCGTCCCAGCTGGGCGCGGACAGCCGGTCGGCGGGCCGGGCGGCCCGGCTGGTCAGGACCGGCGGCAGCGGGTCCTGCTCGGCGCTGATGGAGGAGACGAGGAGCTCGCGGCCGGTCTGCCCGACCCCGGCGGCCCGGGTCTCGCCCCGGTCGACGGCGACGGAGCGGAGTGGCACCGTGCCCTTGCCGAACGGGCCCGGCACCTCCACCGGCGCGTTCGCCTCCTTGGCACCGACGAGGAGCATCATCAGCTTGCCGTGCTCGTCGACGAAGTACGGGTTCTCGTCACGGTCGGTGTTCCGCACCGCGGCGAACTCGACCGCCTGTCCCCGGCCCAGCCGGCACAGCGACTGCCCGCCCGATCCGAGGAGCTCGACCTGCTCGACGTTGACGGAGGTCAGGTCGCGCAGCGTGAACAGCAGCTGCGCCGCCATCCGCCGGCACGCCTCGCCACTGGCCCGGTCCGCCTTGCGGTTGAGCGGCACCCGCAGCGTGGACTGGTCGTCCGTGGCCAGGGTGGTGACCCCGCTCTTGAGCTCCGTACCGGAGGGGAACTGCGAGTCGACGGCCGGCTTCAGCCAGTTCGTCGGGCCTTCGAGAAGCGCCCTGACCGTCTGCGTCACCGGATCCATCCGGGTGACGGGGTCCTGCCGCTGCCGGATGTAGACCGGGTCGGCGACGACCCAGTCCTCCCCGGAGGCGAAGTAGTACTTGTTGACCGACCGGTAGTTGCGCAGGAAGTCGGACTCGCCGAGGACCAGGCCGGGCGGGAGGCTGTCGATGCGCCACTCCTTGCCCTTGCCGTTCGCCGTCGGCTGCTGCACGACGTGGATCGACTGCGTGTACTCGGCGGGGCTGACCGGCTGGTAGGCGTGCCGGGCGTCCACGGTCGCGATCTTGCGGCCGAGGAGGGGAAAGGCGCGCCCCTGGTTCTCGGGGTCGGCGTTGCGGTCGGCCTGCTCGCGGTCGGGCGCCGTGGTGAGCACGGTGATGCTCTGCTCCGGCCTCCAGCTCTGCGCGGCCTTCTTCGTGAGGTACTTGCGGGCGGTGGCGAAGCCGGGGTCGTCACTGGTCATGGCTTCCAGGAAGCCGTCGACGATCTCGTCCGGGTCCGCGCTCTCCCGGGGTGCGACGGCGTAGACCCGCACCTGCGAGTCGCCCGTGCCGGCCCCCTTCACGGGCTGGACGTCCCCGCTGTCGGGCATGGTCGCGCACCCGGTCACGAGGAGCCCGCCGCAGGCGGCCAGCACCACCGCGCGTGTACTGCGTCCCCGCCCCGCGTGCTCCACTCGGGAGTCAGCGCCCACGTGTCCCGTCCTCCCGCTCCAGTTGCCCGTTGCCACCGGCCGTCGCCGTGCCCGCCCCGCCGCCGTCCATGTCCGTCGCCGCCCGCGCCACGACCCGCGCGCCGCTGCCGGGCAGCGCCGTCGGGTCGACGGTCGCCCGCGGCGGCGCGGGCAGCCTCGGCGGTACGGCGAGCGCCTGCCGGTCACCGGCGGGCTGCGCCGGCACCGAGGTGAGCCGGCCGCTCTCCTGGTCGCGTCCGGCGGCCGCCTGCTCGCGGTTGCGCCGTGAGTCCTCGGGCTCCAGCGGGATCGGAGAGCCCCGCAGCGGCTCGTCCGCGGTACGCGGCAGGGTGAGCCGGAACTGCGAGCCGCCGCCCGGCTCACCCCAGGCTTGGAGCCAGCCGCCGTGCAGTCGCGCGTCCTCGACGGCGATCGACAGGCCGAGGCCCGTGCCGCCGGTGGTGCGCGCGCGTGCGGGGTCGGCGCGCCAGAAACGGTTGAAGACCCGGGTGGCCTCGCCCGGCTTGAGTCCGACGCCGTAGTCGCGGACGGCGACGGCGACGGCACCGCCGGCGGCGGCGAGCTTCACGATCACGTCCCGGCCATTGCCGTGCTCGACGGCGTTGACCACGAGGTTCCGCAGGACCCGCTCGACCCGGCGGGCGTCCGCCTCGGCCACCACGGGCTGCTGGTCGCCGAGGACCACGATCCGGGTGCCCTTGCGCTCGGCGAGGGGCTCGGCGCCGCCGATGACCCGCCGGACCACCTGGCGCAGGTCTATCGGCTCGGCCTCCAGGGCCGCCGCGCCCGCGTCGAAGCGGCTGATCTCCAGGAGGTCGGAGAGCAGTGACTCGAAGCGGTCGAGCTGGTCGCCGAGGAGTTCGGCGGAGCGCGCGGTGATCGGGTCGAAGTCGACGCGGGCCTCGTGGATGACGTCGGCGGCCATCCGGACGGTGGTCAGCGGGGTGCGCAGCTCGTGCGAGACGTCGGAGACGAACCGCCGCTGCATCCGCGACAGCTCCTCCAGCTGCTGGATCTTGAGCTGGAGGTTGGAGGCCATCTTGTTGAAGGCCTCGCCGAGGCGCGCGATGTCGTCCTCGCCGGTGACCTTCATACGTTCCTGGAGGCGCCCGGCCGAGAGCCGCTCGGCGATCCCCGCGGCCATCCGCACGGGCGTGACGACCTGGCGCACCATGAACCAGGCGATGGCGCCGAGCAGGACGCAGACGAAGAGTCCGGCCGTCGCCAGGGTGGTTTTGACCAGGGTGAGGGAGTCCTCCTCCTGGGTCAGCGGGAAGAGGTAGTACAGCTCGTACTGGTCGCCGTCGGCGTCGTTCAGCCGCTTGCCGATCACCAGGCCGGGCTCGGACGCCTTTCCGCTGGTGTAGTGGATCCGCGTGAACTTCTGGAGCGTCCCGGTGCCCTGGGCGACCGAGTGCCGCAGCTCGACGGGGATGCTCGTGGTCGGGTCGACCTCGCCGGAGGCGCGGGCGCCACGGCTCGCGGTGTCACCGGTGTCGAGGGAGAGCGCGACCACGTTGAACGCGCTCTGGCCACCACTGGCGAGCTGCTCCACCAGCGTGGAGCGCCAGTTCACGGAGGCGCCGGTCCGTCCGCCGTCCTGCTGTCCGGGCGCCGAGGGCGTGGTCGCCGCCCGGTCCTGGGCGGCGGAGAACCCACCGGCGGCCTGGCTCTGGGCGGCCCTCTCCTTGGCGTCGAGCAGGCCGTTGCGGACCTGCCCGATGACGACGATGCCGAGCAGCAGCACCACTCCGAGGGACATCAGCAGGGTGCCCGCGACGATCCTCAGCTGGATGTTCCGCCGCCACAGCCGCACGGCGGGCAGCAGCGGCCGGCGGACCCAGCGCGTGAAGAGCCGGAGGACCGGCCCACCGCGCACCCCGTCCCGGAAGAGCCGTCCGCCACGCAGCAGACGGCCGAAACGCGAGCCCCCCCGCCCCGGTCCGGCAGTCCGCCCCGTACGGACTCCCGGGTCCCCGGGCTTCGGAGCAGTACTGCCTGCGCTCATGTCAGCTCGGCCCCGCCTTGTAACCGACGCCTCGGACGGTCACCACGATCTCCGGACGCTCGGGGTCCTTCTCGACCTTCGAGCGCAACCGCTGTACGTGCACGTTCACCAGCCGGGTGTCGGCCGCGTGCCGGTAGCCCCAGACCTGCTCCAGGAGGACCTCACGGGTGAAGACCTGCCACGGCTTCCGCGCCAGCGCGACCAGCAGGTCGAACTCGAGCGGCGTCAGGGCGATGGACTGGCCGTCCCGCTTCACGGAATGCCCGGCCACGTCGATGACCAGGTCACCGATGGTGAGCTGCTCGGGAGCCGGCTCCTCGGACCTCCGCAGCCGCGCCCGGATGCGGGCGACGAGCTCCTTCGGCTTGAACGGCTTCACGATGTAGTCGTCGGCGCCGGACTCCAGACCCACGACCACGTCGACCGTGTCGCTCTTGGCCGTGAGCATGACGATCGGCACACCTGACTCGGCCCTGATGAGCCTGCACACCTCGATGCCGTCCCTTCCGGGCAGCATCAGGTCCAGCAGCACCAGGTCGGGCTTGGCCTCTCTGAAAGCGGCAAGCGCCTTGTCACCGTCCGCGACGAACGACGGCTCGAACCCTTCACCCCGCAGCACGATGCCGAGCATCTCGGCCAGTGCGGTGTCGTCGTCGACGACAAGAACGCGTCCCTTCATATCGACATCATCCCATTAGCCAATCGTTACCTGCCGTGACCTGTCCCACAGCCCCACCCCTGCCCGGGCCGTTCTCTCGTGGAAAACGGCCCGCTCGGCCCGCCGGCGCACGGTTCGTGCGACCTGATCGGGCATCCGCACAGTGTGCCGTCTGCCGCCCGCACAATGAAGGTCCGGACAAAGGTACGAAGGAGATCAAGGCTCCGGCCCACGGGCGGGCCCCGCGTGGCACGATGGCACCCGGCCCGCCGCCGCGTCTGGTGTCGGCCGCCGTGACCGAGCCGGTTCGCCGATCCGGCGCCGCGACCATTCCTCCGAGGTGGACGACCGTGAACGACACTCCGGGCTGGACCTCGCCCGGATCCGCCCCCTCCGACGGCCCGGACGGCTCCAGGATCCCCGGACCCTCCGCCCCGGCCGACGCGAACGGCTCCGCCCAGTGGTCGAAGGACCAGCCGCCCGCCGGCCAGTGGTCCCCGCCGACCGACCGGACTCCGCCCCCGGGCCCCGGGCAGAACTGGGGAACCCCGCCCCCGAACGTCAACTGGGGCAGGCCTCCGGCCGCGAAGCCCGGCATCATCCCGCTGCGCCCGCTGGGCATGGGCGAGATCCTCGACGGCGCGGTGAAGACCCTCCGCACCTACTGGCGCACGGTCCTCGCCATCACCGTCACGGTCGCGGTGATCTCCCAGATCGCCAACATCCTGGCCGAGCGGTACCTCGTGCCCGCGGCCCCGGAGCTCAACGCCGACGCCACCCCCGCCGAGCAGCTGGAGCAGTCCCTCGAAGCGGCCCAGGCCTCCCTGATCGGCCTGGGACCTGCCCTCCTCGTGACGATGATGGCCTCGATGGTGAGCGCCGCCCTGCTGACCGTCGTCATCAGCCGTGCGGTGCTCGGCCGCCCGGTCTCGCTGGGCTCCGCCTGGCAGGAGGCCAGGCCGCGCCTGCTCCAGCTGCTGGGCCTGACCCTGCTGCTCGCGGCGATGGCCTCGGCCATCGTGGCCGTCGGCCTGCTGCCCGGGCTCCTGATCGGCGGCGCCCCGGGCGTCGCCCTGACCCTCCTCGGAGGGCTCGGCGCGATCGTGGCGTCCGTCTGGCTCGTGATCCGCTTCAGCCTCGCGTCGCCCGCCCTGATGCTGGAGCGCCGGGGTGTCGTCCAGTCGCTGAAGCGATCGGCCAAGCTGGTGCAGGGCTCGTGGTGGCGGATCTTCGGCATCACCGTACTGACGCAGCTGCTGATCTTCCTCTTCGCCATGATCATCGCGATCCCGTTCACCGTCATCGGCTTCGCGGTCGACGGCGAGAGCTTCACCAACCTCCTCGCCGGCACCTCCACCACCTTCGGCTGGCCGTTCCTGATCGTCACAGGCATCGGCGGCGTGATCACCAGCGCGATCACCTACCCGATCTCGGCGGGCGTGACCGTCCTCCTCTACGTGGACCAGCGCATCCGCCGCGAAGCCCTGGACCTCGAACTGGCCCGGGCCGCGGGCCTCCCCGGCTACGGCGCCACCCCGGCCACCGACACCGCCGGGGGCTGATGCGGTGACGGTCACGGGGGGAGCGGCCGCGGCACTGGCCCGGCTGCACGCCGACGGCGACGTACCGGTGGACATCTCCCGCCTCCCCGCCCGCGAGGCGGCGGAGCGGGAGCTGTCCGATCCGAGGTACCACGAGAACGACCCGAACCTCCTCCAGCGCGGCCTCGACCGCTTCTGGGAGTGGCTCGACGACCTCTTCGGCACCGCTTCGGGGGCCACCCCGGGCGGCGTCGTCGGCCTCGTCGTCATCGTCCTGGCCGTGGCCGCCCTGGTCGCCGCCCTCTGGTGGCGCCTCGGCACCCCGCGCCGGGCCCCCGGCACCACCGGCGACTCCCTCTTCACCGACGGCCCCCGCACCGCCCGCGACCACCGGACGGCCGCCGCACGCCACGCCTCCGCCGGCCGCTGGAACCAGGCCGTCCAGGAACGGATGCGCGCCGTCGTCCGCTCCTGCGAAGAGCGCACCCTCCTCGAACCCCGCCCCGGCCGCACCGCCGACGAGGCCGCCGCCGAAGCCGGCCGCTCCCTCCCCTCCCACGCGGACGACCTGCGCCTCGCGGCCCGCACCTTCGACGACGTCACGTACGGCGGCCGCACCGCCGACGAGGCCGCGTACCGCCGCCTGGAGGAACTGGACACCGCCCTGGAGCGCAACAGGCCCACCCTCGACACCGCCTCCACGGGGACGCCCGCATGAGCCGACCGGCCACCGGCACCACCTCGACCGCCCCCACCGCCCGGCAGGTGTGGACCCGCATCCGCGGCGCGGCCCTCGTCCTCGCCCTGATCCTGACCGGCGGCCTGGCCCTCGCGACGCTCCACTCCACCGACAGCCACGGCGCCCTCGACCCGCGCTCCGCCGACCCCCAGGGCAGCCGAGCCGTCGCCGAGCTCCTCAAGGCCCGCGGCGTCACCGTCACCCTGGCCACCACCCTCGCCGAGGCCACCGCGGCCGCGGACACCGGGACCACCCTCCTGGTCACCACCCCCGACCTCCTGACGGACACTCAGAAGGGCGCGCTCCACTCGGCCATGGAGGCCTCCTCCGGCCGCACGGTCCTCGTCGGTGCCGGCCGCGCCTCCCTCGCCGCCCTCGCCCCGGGAGTCGTCGGCGCCCCGAGCACCCCGGTGCGAGAACGCGCCCCCGCCTGCACCCTCCCGGCCGCCACCCGCGCCGGCAGCGTCGACCTCGGCGGCGAACGGTACGAGGCCTCCCCCGGCACGACCGCCGACGCCTGCTACCTCGCCGGCGGCCTGCCGACCCTGCTCCGCCTCCCCGACACCGGCAGCGGCACGGCCGACACGGTCCTCCTCGGCTCGCCCGACATCCTCTACAACTCCCACCTGGACCAACGCGGCAACGCCTCGCTGGCCCTGCAACTCCTCGGCTCCCGGCCCCATCTCGTCTGGTACCTCCCCTCCCTCTCGGACACCTCGGCCACCGCCGACAACCCCGCCGACGACACCACGGGCAACTTCCTCGCGCTCATCCCCTCCGGCTGGCTGTGGGGCACTCTCCAACTCGCCCTCGCGGCCGTGCTCGCCGCCCTCTGGCGCAGCCGCCGCCTCGGCCCCCTGGTCACCGAGAACCTCCCCGTCGCACTCCGCGCCTCCGAGGCCACCGAGGGCCGCGCCCGCCTCTACCGCAAGGCGAACGCCCGCGACCGCGCCGCCTCCGTCCTGCGCGCCGCGACCCGCACCCGGCTCGCCCCGCTGCTCGGCGTCCCCGTCCAGGACGCCCACTCCCCCGACCGTCTCCTCCCCGCACTCTCCGCCCGTCTCCCCGAGACCACCGCGGACCCCAGGAACCTCCTCTTCGGCCCGGCACCCGCCGACGACGCCCCCCTCATCCGCCTGGCGGACCAACTCGACGCCCTCGAAAGAGAGGTACGCACCTCATGAGCGCCCCGACCCCCGAGACCGCCACGGACTCGGACAGCGCCCGCGCTTCCCTGGAGGCCCTGCGCACCGAGATCGCGAAGGCCGTGGTCGGCCAGGACCCCGCCGTCACCGGTCTCGTCGTCGCCCTGCTCTGCCGGGGACACGTCCTCCTCGAAGGCGTCCCCGGAGTCGCCAAGACCCTCCTGGTCCGCACGCTCGCGGCCGCACTCGAACTCGACACCAAGCGCGTCCAGTTCACCCCCGACCTGATGCCGAGCGACGTCACCGGTTCCCTGGTCTACGACGCCCGCACCGCCGAGTTCTCCTTCCAGCCCGGCCCGGTCTTCACCAACCTGCTGCTCGCCGACGAGATCAACCGCACGCCCCCGAAGACCCAGTCCTCCCTCCTGGAGGCGATGGAGGAGCGTCAGGTGACGGTCGACGGCACCCCGCGCGCCCTGCCCGAGCCGTTCCTGGTCGCCGCGACCCAGAACCCCGTCGAGTACGAGGGCACCTATCCGCTCCCCGAGGCCCAACTGGACCGGTTCCTGCTGAAGCTGACGGTCCCTCTGCCCTCACGCGCCGACGAGATCCATGTGCTCACCCGTCACGCCGAGGGCTTCGACCCCCGCGACCTGAAGGCCGCCGGCGTCCGCCCCGTCGCGGGCCCCGCCGAACTCGAAGCGGCCCGGAACGCCGTCGCCAAGGTCTCGGTCTCCGCCGAGATCGCCGGCTATGTCGTCGATATCTGTCGCGCCACGCGTGAATCCCCCTCGCTCGCCCTCGGAGTCTCCCCCCGAGGCGCCACCGCCCTGCTCTCCACCGCCCGCGCCTGGGCCTGGCTCACCGGCCGGGACTACGTCACCCCGGACGACGTGAAGGCCCTCGCTCTCCCCACCCTGCGTCATCGCATCCATCTGCGGCCCGAGGCCGAGATGGAGGGGGTCACCCCCGACTCCGTCATCAACTCGATCCTCGCCCACGTCCCCGTCCCCCGCTGAGAACGGCGCCCCATGGCCCTCACCGGACGAACCGCGCTGCTCGCCGCCCTCGGATCGCTCCCCGTCGGCATCCTCGCCCCCAGCTGGGCGGGGATGCTCGCGGTGAACGCGCCCCTCTCCCTCGCAATTCTGTGCGACTACGCCCTGGCGGCGCCAGTACGAACGCTCCAATTCACCCGAAGTGGTGATACATCCGTTCGACTCGGTGACGAGGCCGAGGTCCAGCTCACCGTCACCAATCCGTCCCGCCGCCGCCTGCGCGCCCAGCTCCGCGACGCCTGGCCGCCCAGCAGCTGGCTCCCCGGCACCGAACAGGCCGCCTCGCGCCGCCGGTTGACCGTCCCGGCCGGCGAACGCCGCCGCCTCACCACGAACCTGCACCCGACCCGGCGCGGCGACCGCCGAGCCGAACGGATCACGGTCCGCTCCTTCGGCCCCCTCGGCCTCGCCGCCCGCCAGGGCCACCACGAGGTCCCCTGGACCGTCCGCGTCCTGCCGCCCTTCACCAGCCGGAAGCACCTGCCATCACGCCTGTCCCGGCTCCGCGAGCTCGACGGCCGCACCAGCGTGCTCACCCGCGGCGAGGGCACGGAGTTCGACAGCCTCCGCGAGTACGTCCCCGGGGACGACACCCGCTCGATCGACTGGCGTGCCACGGCCCGCCAGAACGCCGTCGCCGTCCGCACCTGGCGCGCCGAGCGCGACCGCCACATCCTGATCGTCCTCGACACCGGCCGCACCTCGGCCGGACGCGTCGGCGACGTCCCGCGCCTGGACGCCTCCATGGACGCCGCGCTCCTGCTCACCGCGCTCGCGTCCCGCGCCGGTGACCGCGTGGACCTCCTGGCCTATGACCGCCGCCTCCGCGCCCAGGTCCAGGGCCGCTCCGCCGGCGACGTCCTGCCGGCCGTCGTCAACGCCCTCGCCCCGCTGGAACCCGAACTCGTGGAGACCGACGCCCGCGGCCTGGCCGCGACGGCTCTGGCCCGCGCGCCACGCCGCTCGCTGATCGTCCTCCTGACCAGCCTCGACGCGGCCCCGATCGAGGAGGGCCTCCTCCCGGTGCTCCCGCAGCTCGCCCAGCGCCACACGGTCCTGCTGGCCTCCGTGGCCGATCCCCACGTCACGCGCATGGCCGGCGCCCGCGGCACGATCGAAGGCGTCTACGAGGCGGCGGCGGCCACGCAGACCCAGTCCCAGCGCGCCCGCACCGCGGATCAGCTCCAGCGCCACGGCGTCACGGTCGTCGACGCCACCCCCGACACCCTCGCGCCCGCCCTGGCAGACGCCTACCTCGCCCTGAAGGCCGCCGGCCGCCTCTGAACACGATAGGAACTACCTCTGCGAAAGGAGTCCGCTCCGTGCCGTAAACGCAGAAAAGCCCCGCACCATAAGGTGCGGGGCTTTCCCACAATGATTGTTCGGCGGCGTCCTACTCTCCCACAGGGTCCCCCCTGCAGTACCATCGGCGCTGAAAGGCTTAGCTTCCGGGTTCGGAATGTAACCGGGCGTTTCCCTAACGCTATGACCACCGAAACTCTATGAAGTTGAACTCAACCGGCAAGGGAGTTCATTGCTTCAGAACTAACACAGTGGACGCGAGCAACTGAGGACAAGCCCTCGGCCTATTAGTACCGGTCAGCTCCACCCATTACTGGGCTTCCACATCCGGCCTATCAACCCAGTCGTCTACTGGGAGCCTTACCCTCTCAAGGAGGTGGGAATACTCATCTCGAAGCAGGCTTCCCGCTTAGATGCTTTCAGCGGTTATCCCTCCCGAACGTAGCCAACCAGCCATGCCCTTGGCAGGACAACTGGCACACCAGAGGTTCGTCCGTCCCGGTCCTCTCGTACTAGGGACAGCCCTTCTCAATATTCCTACGCGCACAGCGGATAGGGACCGAACTGTCTCACGACGTTCTAAACCCAGCTCGCGTACCGCTTTAATGGGCGAACAGCCCAACCCTTGGGACCGACTCCAGCCCCAGGATGCGACGAGCCGACATCGAGGTGCCAAACCATCCCGTCGATATGGACTCTTGGGGAAGATCAGCCTGTTATCCCCGGGGTACCTTTTATCCGTTGAGCGACGGCGCTTCCACAAGCCACCGCCGGATCACTAGTCCCGACTTTCGTCCCTGCTCGACCCGTCGGTCTCACAGTCAAGCTCCCTTGTGCACTTACACTCAACACCTGATTGCCAACCAGGCTGAGGGAACCTTTGGGCGCCTCCGTTACCCTTTGGGAGGCAACCGCCCCAGTTAAACTACCCATCAGACACTGTCCCTGATCCGGATCACGGACCGAGGTTAGACATCCAGCACGACCAGAGTGGTATTTCAACGGCGACTCCACCATGACTGGCGTCACGGATTCAAAGTCTCCCACCTATCCTACACAAGCCGAACCGAACACCAATATCAAACTGTAGTAAAGGTCCCGGGGTCTTTCCGTCCTGCTGCGCGAAACGAGCATCTTTACTCGTAGTGCAATTTCACCGGGCCTATGGTTGAGACAGTCGAGAAGTCGTTACGCCATTCGTGCAGGTCGGAACTTACCCGACAAGGAATTTCGCTACCTTAGGATGGTTATAGTTACCACCGCCGTTTACTGGCGCTTAAGTTCTCAGCTTCGCCCTGTCGAAACAGAGCTAACCGGTCCCCTTAACGTTCCAGCACCGGGCAGGCGTCAGTCCGTATACATCGCCTTACGGCTTCGCACGGACCTGTGTTTTTAGTAAACAGTCGCTTCTCGCTGGTCTCTGCGGCCACCCCCAGCTCACGGAGTAAATCCGATCACCAGACGTGGCCCCCCTTCTCCCGAAGTTACGGGGGCATTTTGCCGAGTTCCTTAACCATAGTTCACCCGAACGCCTCGGTATTCTCTACCTGACCACCTGAGTCGGTTTAGGGTACGGGCCGCCATGAAACTCGCTAGAGGCTTTTCTCGACAGCATAGGATCATCCACTTCACCACAATCGGCTCGGCATCAGGTCTCAGGCTTAATGCGTGACGGATTTGCCTATCACACGCCCTACACCCTTACCCCGGGACAACCACCGCCCGGGCTGGACTACCTTCCTGCGTCACCCCATCGCTTACCTACTACCACCTTGGGTCGACGGCTCCACCACTTTCCTTTCCCCGAAGGGTCCGGAACGGCTTCACGGCCTTAGCATTAATGGGCTCGATATTGGGCGTTTCAAAGCGGGTACCGGAATATCAACCGGTTGTCCATCGACTACGCCTGTCGGCCTCGCCTTAGGTCCCGACTTACCCTGGGCAGATCAGCTTGACCCAGGAACCCTTAGTCAATCGGCGCACACGTTTCTCACGTGTGTATCGCTACTCATGCCTGCATTCTCACTCGTGAACCGTCCACAACTCGCTTCCGCGGCTGCTTCACCCGGCACACGACGCTCCCCTACCCATCACAGTCCCCGTTGGGGGTATGTACTGCAATGACACGACTTCGGCGGTACGCTTGAGCCCCGCTACATTGTCGGCGCGGAATCACTTGACCAGTGAGCTATTACGCACTCTTTCAAGGGTGGCTGCTTCTAAGCCAACCTCCTGGTTGTCTCTGCGACTCCACATCCTTTCCCACTTAGCGTACGCTTAGGGGCCTTAGTCGATGCTCTGGGCTGTTTCCCTCTCGACCATGGAGCTTATCCCCCACAGTCTCACTGCCGCGCTCTCACTTACCGGCATTCGGAGTTTGGCTAAGGTCAGTAACCCGGTAGGGCCCATCGCCTATCCAGTGCTCTACCTCCGGCAAGAAACACACGACGCTGCACCTAAATGCATTTCGGGGAGAACCAGCTATCACGGAGTTTGATTGGCCTTTCACCCCTAACCACAGGTCATCCCCCAGGTTTTCAACCCTGGTGGGTTCGGTCCTCCACGAAGTCTTACCTCCGCTTCAACCTGCCCATGGCTAGATCACTCCGCTTCGGGTCTTGAGCGTGCTACTGAATCGCCCTATTCGGACTCGCTTTCGCTACGGCTTCCCCACACGGGTTAACCTCGCAACACACCGCAAACTCGCAGGCTCATTCTTCAAAAGGCACGCAGTCACGAGATACAGCAAGCTGTATCCGACGCTCCCACGGCTTGTAGGCACACGGTTTCAGGTACTATTTCACTCCGCTCCCGCGGTACTTTTCACCATTCCCTCACGGTACTATCCGCTATCGGTCACCAGGGAATATTTAGGCTTAGCGGGTGGTCCCGCCAGATTCACACGGGATTTCTCGGGCCCCGTGCTACTTGGGTGTCTCTCAAACGAGCCGTACAGATTTCAGCTACGGGGGTCTTACCCTCTACGCCGGACCTTTCGCATGTCCTTCGCCTATCCATACGGTTTCTGACTCGTCTCACAGCCGGCAGACTGTGAAAGAGAGATCCCACAACCCCGCATGCGCAACCCCTGCCGGGTATCACACGCATACGGTTTGGCCTCATCCGGTTTCGCTCGCCACTACTCCCGGAATCACGGTTGTTTTCTCTTCCTGAGGGTACTGAGATGTTTCACTTCCCCTCGTTCCCTCCACATGCCCTATGTGTTCAGGCATGGGTGACAGCCCATGACGACTGCCGGGTTTCCCCATTCGGAAACCCCCGGATCAAAGCCTGGTTGACGGCTCCCCGGGGACTATCGTGGCCTCCCACGTCCTTCATCGGTTCCTGGTGCCAAGGCATCCACCGTGCGCCCTTAAAAACTTGGCCACAGATGCTCGCGTCCACTGTGTAGTTCTCAAACAACGACCAGCCACCCATCACCCTGCTACCGAAGCAACAAGTTCACTGGGGCCGGCATCCTCGAAGATACGAACCTTACGGCCGTACCCTCAGACACCCAACAACGTGCCAAGCACAGTCCGTTCCTCGAATCCCGTTTTCCACGCCGAAGCAGTACTAACGATCTCGCGTCACTGACTGTGCCAACTAATCAACGTTCCACCCATGAGCTGACCGTGCAGAACGTTTGCCTGCAATCGGTACTGTGCTCCTTAGAAAGGAGGTGATCCAGCCGCACCTTCCGGTACGGCTACCTTGTTACGACTTCGTCCCAATCGCCAGTCCCACCTTCGACAGCTCCCTCCCACAAGGGGTTGGGCCACCGGCTTCGGGTGTTACCGACTTTCGTGACGTGACGGGCGGTGTGTACAAGGCCCGGGAACGTATTCACCGCAGCAATGCTGATCTGCGATTACTAGCAACTCCGACTTCATGGGGTCGAGTTGCAGACCCCAATCCGAACTGAGACCGGCTTTTTGAGATTCGCTCCGCCTCGCGGCATCGCAGCTCTTTGTACCGGCCATTGTAGCACGTGTGCAGCCCAAGACATAAGGGGCATGATGACTTGACGTCGTCCCCACCTTCCTCCGAGTTGACCCCGGCGGTCTCCTGTGAGTCCCCATCACCCCGAAGGGCATGCTGGCAACACAGGACAAGGGTTGCGCTCGTTGCGGGACTTAACCCAACATCTCACGACACGAGCTGACGACAGCCATGCACCACCTGTATACCGACCACAAGGGGGGCACTATCTCTAATGCTTTCCGGTATATGTCAAGCCTTGGTAAGGTTCTTCGCGTTGCGTCGAATTAAGCCACATGCTCCGCTGCTTGTGCGGGCCCCCGTCAATTCCTTTGAGTTTTAGCCTTGCGGCCGTACTCCCCAGGCGGGGAACTTAATGCGTTAGCTGCGGCACCGACGACGTGGAATGTCGCCAACACCTAGTTCCCAACGTTTACGGCGTGGACTACCAGGGTATCTAATCCTGTTCGCTCCCCACGCTTTCGCTCCTCAGCGTCAGTAATGGCCCAGAGATCCGCCTTCGCCACCGGTGTTCCTCCTGATATCTGCGCATTTCACCGCTACACCAGGAATTCCGATCTCCCCTACCACACTCTAGCCTGCCCGTATCGGATGCAGACCCGGGGTTAAGCCCCGGGCTTTCACACCCGACGTGACAAGCCGCCTACGAGCTCTTTACGCCCAATAATTCCGGACAACGCTTGCGCCCTACGTATTACCGCGGCTGCTGGCACGTAGTTAGCCGGCGCTTCTTCTGCAGGTACCGTCACTTTCGCTTCTTCCCTGCTGAAAGAGGTTTACAACCCGAAGGCCGTCATCCCTCACGCGGCGTCGCTGCATCAGGCTTTCGCCCATTGTGCAATATTCCCCACTGCTGCCTCCCGTAGGAGTCTGGGCCGTGTCTCAGTCCCAGTGTGGCCGGTCGCCCTCTCAGGCCGGCTACCCGTCGTCGCCTTGGTAGGCCATTACCCCACCAACAAGCTGATAGGCCGCGGGCTCATCCTTCACCGCCGGAGCTTTTAACCAGCTCCCATGCGGAAGCCGGTGTTATCCGGTATTAGACCCCGTTTCCAGGGCTTGTCCCAGAGTGAAGGGCAGATTGCCCACGTGTTACTCACCCGTTCGCCACTAATCCACCCCGAAGGGCTTCATCGTTCGACTTGCATGTGTTAAGCACGCCGCCAGCGTTCGTCCTGAGCCAGGATCAAACTCTCCGTGAATGTTTACCCGTAATCGGGTGACACTCGCGTTGAGCGGGACAGTCATGCCGGAATATGGCCGACCGTCCACAGCGTCCTCGCTGTGTATGTTGCCTACTCGCCACAAGGGCCAGCAGGACTTTCAAAGGAACCTCGCCATCCGAAGATGGACGGGGTATCAACTAATCTGGCGTTGATTTTTGGCACGCTGTTGAGTTCTCAAGGTGCGGACGCTTTCTTCGTTCCTGTTTCCAGGCCCTCCGGGCGCTTCCTTCGTTTCCGACTCTATCAGATCTTTCCGACCCGATTTCCTCGGTGCTTTCTGGTCCCTTTCGCTTTCGCTCTGGGCCCTTCCGGCGGTTTCGACTTTATCAGATTCATTTCGGCCGACCTAATCGGTGGCTTTCGTGATTCGAATAAGAATCGGGGTGACTCCGTGGAATCGAATTCCCTGCCGGAGTGAGTGAGACTCTACCCGGTCGCTACCGAACTGTCCAGTTCTAGGCAACCGTTTGAATCTACCTCCCCACGACCGCTGTGTCAACAGCTTTCGCGGGCACCGGAGGAGACTAGCAGCTCAGGAGGGCCCGACGCACATCAGGCCGCGGTGGGCAGCGCAGCGCTGCGGTCCGGCTCTTCGAGGTCGCCGGTGTCGCCGGCCCGCGCGGCACGGCCGCCGAGGACGTACACGTACGCGAGGAAGGCCAGCTCGGCGGCGATGCCGATGGCGATGCGGGCCCAGGTGGGGAGGCCCGAGGGGGTGACGAAGCCTTCGATCAGGCCCGAGACGAAGAGGACCAGGGCCAGGCCGATCGCCATTCCGACGGCCGAGCGGCCTTGTTCCGCCAGGGCGGTCCTGCGGGTCCTGGGGCCCGGGTCGACGACGGTCCAGCCCAGGCGGAGGCCCGTACCGGCGGCCACGAAGACGGCGGTCAGTTCGAGGAGGCCGTGGGGAAGGATCAGGCCCAGGAAGACGTCGAGGCGGCCGGCGGAGGACATCAGGCCGAGGCCGACGCCCACGTTCAGCATGTTCGCGAAGAGGATCCAGAGGACCGGGATCCCCAGGAACGCGCCGAGGACCAGGCACATGGCCGCGGCCTGGGCGTTGTTCGTCCAGACCTGCGCGGCGAAGGAGGCCGCGGGATGGCTGGAGTAGTACGTCTCGTACTGGCCGCCGGGGCGGGTCATCTCGCGGAGGTCGCCCGAGGCGCCGATCGAGGCCTGGACCTCCGGGTGGGTGCTGATCCACCAGCCGATGAGGACCGCGAGCAGCGTGGAGAGCACGGCCGTGGGGATCCACCAGTGCCGGGAGCGGTAGACCGCCGCCGGGAAGCCGGCCGTGAGGAAGCGGAGCGCGTCCCGCCACGAGGAGCGGCGGGTGCCGGTGACGGTGGCGCGGGCGCGGGCCACGAGCTGGGTGAGCCGGGCCGTGAGCATGGGGTCCGGGGTGCTCGACTGGACGATCGAGAGGTGGGTGGCCGTGCGCTGGTAGAGCGCGACGAGTTCGTCCGCCTCGTCGCCGGTGAGCCTGCCGCCCCGGCGCAGGAGGTGGTCGAGGCGTTCCCACTCTGCGCGGTGGGCGGTCACGTAGACGTCGAGGTCCATGATCGGCTGCTGCTCCAGGCACTGGCTGTGGACGGGTCCGTACTACTGCGGCGCGCTGCGGGCCAGCTTGGCAGACTGGCGTTCGGTGGGGTCGGGAAGGTCGGAGAAGGGTGGGTGCCGTGAGTGGTCTGGTGACGGGCGACGCGGTCGTTCTGGGATTGCAGCCCGCACGGTTGCCGAGTCGGGCGCTCGCGGTGCTCATCGATCTGGTCGTCGTCTGGGCCGCGTACCTGCTGCTCACGCTCGGGCTCGCGGTCGCGACGGCGTCGCTGGACGAGGCCGCGGTCATGGCGGTGTCCATCGCGTCGTTCCTGCTGGTGCTCGTGGGGGCGCCGATCGCGGTGGAGACGCTGACGCACGGCCGGTCGCTGGGGAAGCTGGCCTGCGGTCTGCGGGTGGTCCGGGACGACGGCGGGCCGATCCGCTTCCGGCACGCGCTCGTGCGGGGTGCGATGGCGGTCGTGGAGATCCTCATGACCTTCGGGGTCGTCGCCCTGGTCGCTTCGCTGGTGTCCGAGCGGGGTCGGCGGCTCGGGGACGTGTTCGCGGGGACGCTGGTCGTGCGGGAGCGGATACCCGCGGCCCGGGTCGTGGCCGTGCCTCCGCCGCCGCCGTGGCTGGTGGGACGTTTCGGCGGTCTCGACCTCTCGGCGGTGCCGGAGGGCCTGTGGCTGGAGATACGTCAGTACCTGACGCGGTCGCGCGAGCTGGATCCGGTCGTGGGGCGGCACCTTGCAGAACGGCTGGCCGACGAACTCGTGGCGCGGACCGGAACTCCTCCGCCGGCGGGGGTTCCGGCCGACGCCTATCTGGCGGGGGTGGTGGCCGAGCGGCAGGCGCGGGACGCCCGGCGGGCGTTGCCCCGGGGTGCGGGTGCGGCCTCCGGGGCCGCGGCGGCTCCGGCGGGCTCGCCCCCTGTGCTCGCTCCCCCTGTGCTCGCTCCCTCTGTGTTCGCTCCCCCGGTGGCGGCTGCGCCGGTTGCCTCTCCCCCCGTCGTCACACAACCCGTCGTCACACCGCCCGTCGGCGGGGCCGGGCCCGCGGCCCGGTCCACCGGCTTCGCTCCGCCCGCCTGAGCGGGCCTCCCGGGTCGGCGACCTGACCGGGTCTCCCGGGTCAGGGGAAGACCGAGGGCGGGGTCTCCAGGGCTTCGAGTTCGATGCCGGGGGCCGCGAGGACCACGTCGCCGGCGATGTGGACGGTATGGCGTTCGCCCGTGTCTAGGGCGCTGACCTGGTACTCGTCCACCGTCAGCAGGCCGTTGTCAGTGGCGTGCGCTTCACTTCTCAGCAGGGCCCAGGACTGGTCGACCGTGAGGGGGGCGAGCACCGGGTCCGTGAAGGCGACGAGCCTGACACGGGTCTCGGGGGAAGCGGGGGTGAGACGCAGGAGTCGCGTGAGGGCGACGAGGAACGCCGGGGACGTGCCGGTGAAGGCGTGGGCGCGCACATTGCCTTCGGTGGCGTGGTTTCCGGTGGGGTCCGTGCGGACCCAGGTGACGCCGTCGAGGGCCGCGCCGCGGACCTGCCAGCTCGCGGCGTGCAGTTCGAGGCGGATGGGGCGGCCGAGTTCGTCGACGGCCAGGTCGACGGAGCCCCGGTGATCGCCGGTGGGGGTGGTGATCTGCGAGACGTAGCGCCAGCCGGAGGGGCCGGGCGCGCAGTGGAAGTGTTCTTCGCCGAGGGGGGTGTGATCGTGCGGGTCATGGAGCGAATAACGGCCGCGGGGCATGGGTCGGTCCTCGGGAGGGTGCGCTTCCTGGAGCGGTAGCAGGGGGGCGGGGACGGGGCAGGCCCCCCGGCACGGGGGTGCGGGGGGCCTGCCTGAGTCCTCTACGGGTGTCCGGGACGGCGCCGCGTCAGCGCGCGGGCGCCGCCGGCCGGGGCATCAGTAGCGGTAGTGGTCCGGCTTGAAGGGGCCCTCGACCTCGACGCCGATGTAGGCGGCCTGCTCGGGGCGGAGGGTCGTCAGCTTGACGCCGAGCGAGTCCAGGTGGAGGCGGGCGACCTTCTCGTCCAGGTGCTTCGGCAGCACGTAGACGTCGGTCGGGTACTCCTGCGGCTTCGTGAAGAGCTCGATCTGGGCCAGGGTCTGGTCCGCGAAGGAGTTCGACATCACGAAGGACGGGTGGCCGGTCGCGTTGCCGAGGTTCAGCAGGCGGCCCTCGGACAGGACGATGAGGACCCTGCCGTCCGGGTAGGTCCACGTGTGGACCTGCGGCTTGACCTCGTCCTTGACGATGCCCGGGGTCTTCGCGAGGCCGGCCATGTCGATCTCGTTGTCGAAGTGCCCGATGTTGCCGACGATCGCCTGGTGCTTCATCTTGGCCATGTCCCCGGCCATGATGATGTCCTTGTTGCCGGTGGTGGTGATGAAGATGTCGGCCGTCTCGACGACCTCGTCGAGGGTCGTGACCTGGTAGCCGTCCATCGCCGCCTGGAGCGCGCAGATCGGGTCGATCTCGGTGATGATGACGCGGGCGCCCTGGCCGCGGAGGGACTCGGCGCAGCCCTTGCCGACGTCGCCGTAACCGCAGACGACGGCCGTCTTGCCGCCGATGAGGACGTCGGTGGCGCGGTTGATGCCGTCGATGAGGGAGTGCCGGCAGCCGTACTTGTTGTCGAACTTCGACTTCGTCACGGCGTCGTTCACGTTGATCGCCGGGAAGAGGAGCGAGCCGGCCTGGTGCATCTCGTACAGGCGGTGGACGCCGGTGGTGGTCTCCTCGGTCACGCCGCGGATCTCGGACGCCAGCTGGGTCCACTTCTGCGGGTTCTCGGTGAGGGTGCGGTTGAGGAGACGGAGGATGTGGCCGTACTCCTCGCTGTCCGCGGTGGAGGGGTCCGGGGCGGAGCCCGCCTTCTCGAACTCGACGCCCTTGTGGACGAGGAGGGTGGCGTCACCGCCGTCGTCCAGGATCATGTTCGGGCCGCCGGTGGGCGTGTTCGGCCAGGTGAGGGCCTGCTCCGTGCACCACCAGTACTCCTCCAGGGTCTCGCCCTTCCAGGCGAAGACCGGGACGCCCTGGGGGTTCTCCGGGGTGCCGTTCGGGCCGACGGCGATGGCCGCGGCGGCGTGGTCCTGGGTGGAGAAGATGTTGCAGGACGCCCAGCGGACCTCGGCGCCGAGGGCGACCAGGGTCTCGATGAGGACGGCGGTCTGCACGGTCATGTGCAGGGAGCCGGTGACGCGGGCGCCGGCGAGCGGCTGCTGATCGGCGTACTCGCGGCGGATCGACATCAGGCCGGGCATCTCGTGCTCGGCGAGGGTGATCTCCTTGCGGCCGAAGACGGCCAGGGAGAGGTCGGCGACCTTGAAGTCCTGGTGGGCGACAGTCGTCATGACTGGGCTGCTCCTCGTGTGTGCGAGTGCGAGGGTCGGTTGAGGCGCCTGGCACCGCGGCGGAGCCCCCTGGGCACACGAATGCCCGGGTGCTTGCTCGGTGCCGTCGTCGGAGGCCCTCTCTCCCTCGGACGGTCCGCGGACCGCCCGACCGCCATCAGCAGCGACGTCTGGCTGGTCACGAATCTACACCGATCGGCTCGGCGGGCCACAGTCCGCATCCGGCCTGCGGGGCCCCCGGCGCCCTGTGGCTCGTACGGCCGTGCGCCCTGCGCGTGGGGCCCGTACGGATGCACGAGACCCCCGGGCCGTGTGGTCCGGGGGTCCGAGGTGGTGGGGAGTGCCCGCCCGGGGGTCGCCCCGGGGGTCGCCCCGGGCCGGCGCTCCCCGGGGCCGGCCGGTGGGTCAGTGGCCGGGGCCGCCCGGGGTCTTCGCCGGGTTCCGTCCCGCGGAGGCGGCCGTCTCGCTGTAGATGTCGGGCTCCAGGTAGATGACCCGGGCGATCGGGACGGCGGCGCGGATGCGCTCCTCGGCGGCGTTGATGGCGTTCGCGACCTCGGTGGCGGTGTCGTCGTGCTGGACGGCGACCTTCGCGGCGACGAGGAGCTCCTCGGGGCCGAGGTGGAGCGTGCGCATGTGGATGAGGCGGGTGACGGTCTCGCCGTCGACGACGGCCGCCTCGATCTTCCTGACGTCCTCGACGCCGGCGGACTCGCCGAGGAGCAGCGACTTGGTCTCGGCGGCGAGCACGAGCGCGATGAGGATGAGCAGGATGCCGATGCAGAGGGTGCCGATGCCGTCCCAGACGCCGTTGTCGGTCAGCAGGGCGAGGCCGACGCCGCCGAGGGCGAGGACGAGACCGATGAGGGCGCCGAGGTCCTCCAGGAGGACGACGGGGAGCTCGGGGGCCTTGGCCCGGCGGACGAACTCCGTCCAGGAGAGGCCGCCGCGGATCTGGTTGGACTCCTTGATGGCGGTCCGGAAGGAGAAGGACTCGGCGATGATCGCGAAGACGAGGACGCCGACCGGCCAGTACCAGGCCTCGATGGGGTGCGGGTGCTTGATCTTCTCGTAGCCCTCGTAGATGGCGAACATGCCACCGACGGAGAAGAGCACGATGGAGACGAGGAAGGCGTAGATGTAGCGCTCGCGGCCGTAGCCGAAGGGGTGCTGCGGGGTGGCCTCGCGCTGGGCCTTCTTGCCGCCGAGGAGCAGCAGGCCCTGGTTGCCGGAGTCGGCGAGCGAGTGGACGCTCTCGGCGAGCATCGACGACGAACCACTGAAGAGGAACGCCACGAACTTGGCTACGGCGATCGCGAGGTTGGCGGCGAGTGCCGCCACGATCGCCTTGGTTCCGCCTGACGCGCTCATGGGTGTACGGGGTCCCTTCTTCGGTGCTCCGGCTCGATCGCCGCGGCTCGGCCGGTCATTGTCGCATCAGGCCACGACGGTCGCCCGGAAGACCGTGCCCGCTCCGGTCAGTTCGGTGGCCTCGCCCGCCGGGACGAAGACGGACTCGCCGGGGCCGAGGACGAGCTCGCCCGCCCGGGGGCGGCCGGCGACGGCGAGCAGGATCTGCGGGGTGGGGGCGGTGACGTCGGTCGGGGCGGCGCCTTCCGCGCGGACGAAGCGGGAGAGGCGGAACTCGTCGATGGGGGTCTCGTAGACCTCTTCGCCGGAGGGGGAGGCCTCGGGGCGCAGGACGGCCGACTCGTTCGGTTCGAAGCGGACGATCCGGAGGAGTTCGGGGACGTCGACGTGCTTGGGCGTGAGGCCGCAGCGCAGCACGTTGTCGGAGTTGGCCATGATCTCGACGCCGAGGCCGTCGAGGTAGGCGTGCGGGACGCCCGCGCCGAGGTAGAGGGCCTCGCCGGGCTGGAGCCGTACCCGGTTGAGGAGCATGGCGGCGATCACGCCGGGGTCGCCCGGGTAGTGGTGGGCGAGGCCGGCGAAGGGGGCGTGGTCGCCGCCGAGGCGGTCGGCCGCGGCGGCGGCCTGGGCGACGGTGTGCGCCATCTCCTCGCGGTCGGCGGTGAGCAGGGCGGTCAGGACCTCGCGGAGCGCGGCCTCTTCGGGGTGGGCGTGGAGGAGGTCGACGTACGGCTTGAGGGAGTCGACGCCCAGCGCGGCGATGAGGTCGGCGGCCTCGACGGGGGCGCGGAAGCCGCACAGGCCGTCGAAGGGGGTGAGGGCGCAGATCAGCTCGGGCTTGTGGTTGGCGTCCTTGTACATGCGGTGCGGGGCGTCGACCGGGATGCCGGCGGCCTCCTCGGCGGCGTACCCGGCCTTCGCCTGTTCCAGGTCGGGGTGGACCTGGAGGGAGAGCGGGGCGCCGGCGGCGAGCAGCTTGAGGAGGAACGGGAGCCGCGGTCCGAACTTCTCGACGGCCTGCTCCCCCAGTTCGCGTACGGGGTCGGCGGCGATGAGCTCGTTCAGCGCGCCGCGCTCGGTGCGGGAGGGGGCACCGGGGTGGGCGCCCATCCACAGTTCGGCCTGCGGCTCGCCGGTGGGGGCGGTTCCGAGCAGTTCCGGGATGGCCGTCGTGGATCCCCAGGCGTAGGGGCGGACGGTGTTGACGAGGCGGTCCATGGTGCCTGCCAGCTCCTCGGGGCGGTGATGGATCGTGCGGGTTGTCGGGAGACAGGTGACAGGGGGCGGGTGACGGGTGGGTGACGGGGCGGGGTCCTGGTGGTGCGGTCCTGGTGGCGTACCGGCGCCCGGGTGGGTGCGGGCTTGTGCCGGTGCGTGCCTGGAGGGCGCTGGGCCGGTGCGGGTGGGCGGCCGGTGCGGGTGGGCGGGTGCCGGGTGTGGACCGGTGCGGGGCGGCGGCCGCGGGCTAGTGCGGTGTGCGGCCCGGGGTGGCCAGGGAGAGGTAGACGGCCGCGAAGTCGGTCACGGCGAGCAGTTCGGCGAGGGTCTCCAGGTCGCCGCCCTCCTCGGGTTCCAGTTCGCTGATGGCCGTCTCGTGGCCGAGGGCCAGTTCGCGGGCGGCCGGGGCGGCGGTGAGGCCGTCCGCCGGACGGTCGCGGAGCAGCACCACGCGCGCGCGGAGCGCCTGCTGCTCGTCCACGCGGTCGCGGAAGAAGTCGTCCGGGTCGGCGCCCGCCGCGTAGTCGCCCGCGAGGAGGACGCCGTGCGCCGGAAGGGCCTCGGGGAGTTCCGCGGCGAGCGCGGGCAGGCCGGCGAGTTCGGCGAGGACGGCGGCGAAGCGGCGGCCGGCCGGTCCTGCGGCGGTGCCCTCGGTCCAGATCAGCGGGAGCGAGTCCGCGAGTTCGGCGGCGAGCGTCTTCGCCGGGTTGCTGTACGTGGCGATCGCCGGGCCGCAGCGTTCCGCCGTGCGGTCGAGGCGGTCCGCGACCTTCTCCAGGGCCTCCGGCGGCGCCTCGATGAGGCCGACGCGGTCCAGGAGCGCGAGCAGCGGGGTGAACAGGGCCCAGAGGGCGCCCGGGCTGGCCGCGATGCTCTCGGCGTACTCGTCGGGCGTCTCGTTGGGCGCGGTCGCCATCGGGACGAACAGGCCGTGCGAGCCGTTGACCGTCTCGGTGAGCGGGGAGGACTTCGGGGCGACGGCGACGACCGTGATGCCCCGGCGGTAGGCCTGCTCGGCGAGGAGGGCGAGGCCCGGTTCGGAGCCGTCGGTGGTGGGCAGCAGGAGCAGGTCCACCGAGCCCGCCCAGCCGGGCAGCGCCCAGCGCAGGGCGCCCGCGGCGGGGGCGACGCCGGTCGGCTGGAGCCGTACGACGGGGGCGGCGGCTCCGGCGAGCGCGCCGATCAGGTCCGCCACGCCGGCGGCGGCGGTGCCGGGGCCGGCGACGAGGACGGCGCGGGGGCGGCCCTCGGGGCGCAGGTCCGCGATGCCGGCCTCCGCGGCGTGCCGGGCGGCGGTCCTCACCCGTGCGCCGGCCTCGGCGGCGCCGCGGAGGAGGCCTCGGCGGTCGGCCAGGGCCAGGTCGTCCGGGGCGTCGAGGAGGGTCTCGTCGAGCATGTGCGGCCTCCCTGCGGGGCGCGGCTTGTGCGGGCGCTGCCTGGTGCGGGTGCGGGTGGTGCGGGTGGTGCGGGTTCAGGCGCGGGAGCCTGGGCCCGGCAAGGGGCACCCGTCCCGTGTGCCAACCCTTCCCTCCCCCACGGACTTCGTCCAGGGGACCCCATGTGGGACGTCGGCCCACACGGAGAGCGGGGCGCCTGCCCGCACGGGAGCGGGACGCCTGCACGCGCGGAGAACGGAAGCCGGCCCCCACGGAGAGCGGGACGCCGGCCCACGCGGGCAGCGGGCCGCGCCGGGGCTTACTCCGGCTTGCGGGCCTCGTCCGTGAGGAGGACCGGGATGCCGTCGCGGACCGGGTAGGCGAGGCCGCAGTCGGGGCTCGTGCAGATCAGCTCGGGGGTCTCGTCCGCCGAGCGGTCGTTCAGCGGAGCGTGGCAGGCCGGGCAGGCCAGGATCTCCAGGAGGCCGGCTTCGAGCGGCATGGGTGGGTCCCTTCGGACAAGACGGATCGGGCCAGGTCAGCCTACCGCCGGGGAACGGGGCACGCCCCGGTTCCCCGGCGGTGGGGCGGGGTCAGTCTGTCGCCCGGACCAGGGCGAGGACCTCGTCGCGGATCTTGGCCATGGTGGCCTCGTCGCGGGCCTCGACGTTGAGGCGGAGGAGCGGCTCCGTGTTGGAGGCGCGGAGGTTGAACCACCAGTCCGCCGCCGTCACGGTCAGGCCGTCGAGCTCGTCGAAGGTGATGCCTTCGGTGCCGTCGTACGCCGCCCTGACCTTGGCCGTGCTCGCCGTCTGGTCCTCGACCGTCGAGTTGATCTCGCCGGAGGAGGCGTACCGGTCGTAGGCGGAGACCAGGTCGGACAGGGTGCCGTCCTGGCCGCCGAGGGCGGCGAGGACGTGCAGCGCGGCGAGCATGCCGGTGTCCGCGTTCCAGAAGTCCCTGAAGTAGTAGTGCGCCGAGTGCTCGCCGCCGAAGATCGCTCCGCTCTTCGCCATCTCCTCCTTGATGAAGGAGTGGCCGACGCGGGTGCGGACGGGCTCGCCGCCCTGCTCGCGGACGACCTCCGGCACCGACCAGGAGGTGATCAGGTTGTGGATGATCGTTCCGCCGGGGTGCTTGGCGAGCTCGCGCGCGGCGACGAGGGCCGTGATCGCGGACGGGGAGACCGGCTCGCCGCGCTCGTCGACGACGAAGCAGCGGTCGGCGTCGCCGTCGAAGGCGAGGCCGAGGTCGGCGCCCTCGGCGAGGACGCGGGCCTGGAGGTCGACGATGTTCTTCGGGTCGAGCGGGTTGGCCTCGTGGTTCGGGAAGGTGCCGTCGAGCTCGAAGTACATCGGGACCGTCGTGAGCGGGAGGCCGTCGAAGACCGTCGGGACGGTGTGGCCGCCCATGCCGTTGCCCGCGTCGACGACGACCTTGAGGGGGCGGATCGCGGTGAGGTCGACCAGGCCCTTCAGGTGGGCGGCGTAGTCCGCGAGGGTGTCGCGCTCGGTGATCGTGCCGGGCGTCGCGGCGGCCTGGGGGGCGCCCTTCTCCGTCCACTCCTCGGCGAGGGCGCGGATGTCGGCGAGGCCGGTGTCCTGGCCGACGGGGGCGGCGCCGGCGCGGCACATCTTGATGCCGTTGTACTGGGCCGGGTTGTGGGAGGCGGTGAACATGGCGCCGGGCAGGTCGAGGCTGCCGGAGGCGAAGTACAGCTGGTCCGTGGAGCAGAGCCCGATGAGGGTGACGTCGGCGCCGAGGCGGGCCGCGCCGCGCGCGAAGGCCGACGCGAGGCCGGGCGAGGAGGGGCGCATGTCGTGGCCGACGACGATCGCGGCCGCGTCCGTCACCCGTACGAAGGCGGCGCCGAAGAGTTCGGCGAGCGTCTCGTCCCACTGGTCGGGTACTACTCCGCGGATGTCGTACGCCTTCACGATCTGCGACAGATCGGCAGTCACGGATCCACCCTCCTGAGTTCTCCACACGCGTGTGCGGCGCGTGTACGGAACGCCAAAACTACCCGGAGACCGGCGATACGGGGTCGGGGGTACGCGGAGGTCGGCCTGTCGGCGTCAGTTGTCGGGCGAACGGAGCACTCTGAGGTGCCCGCGGCGCCCGACCTCCATGGGGTCGCCGCCGCGGCCTCCGCCGCCCTTGCCGCCGGCCTCGGCTGCGCGTTCCTGGGGGCGGGCCGCCTCGCGCACCGCGTTGGCCAGCGCTTCGAGGTCGTCGCCGCTGGGGCGGGCGGGGGCGGATCCGTCGGAGAGCCGCACCACCTCCCAGCCGCGCGGGGCGGTGAGGCGCTCGCTGTGCTCGGCGCACAGGTCGTAGCAGTGGGGCTCGGCGTAGGTGGCGAGCGGGCCGAGGACCGCAGTCGAGTCGGCATAGACGTACGTCAGTGTCGCGACGGCAGGGCGGCCGCACGCGGTGCGCGAACAGCGACGTACAGGGCTCACGACGTTGGACGGTACCGCACTCTTGAGCGGGCCGCGACGACTCTCCCTCAGGTCACTCCACCGTGTCGCGGTGTGAGCTCCGACACCCCCCTTCGCGCGGCCGCCGCTCTGACCTGCGTGGGAGGGGGCCCCGGGGGGTGGGGGCAGGGGGCTATCCGGACACCTTGAGATACAAATCCGGTCAACCAGGGCCAGATGGCCGATCGTGACGGGCCGTCGAATCGGGCGGCGCCCGGCCGGAATGTTCAGGTTTCGACGTGGCGCGGGGCGGGGGCGCGGGCACGCGGGGAAAGGTGGCGAGGATGCGCCACGGTGCGGTGGGACGGATGAGGGTTACGCTGCGTCAGTGATGGACAGTCCTGTGCCGCCGAGCCCCTCGCACCGTCCCACGGAGCCCCCGGCGGAGCCCCGGGTCCGCCGCCGCGACCGGCACGGCCGCGGGATGCGGGGACCGGTCGCGCCGCCGCAGGTGCCGCTCTCCGCGAGCCGGGCCGACACCTTCCGCGATCTCGTCCTCGACTCGGTCGAGCGCCTCGAACGGCGCTGGCCGCAGCTGGCGGACGTCGAATTCATGGTGATGGAGGTGCCGCCGCCGGTGTCGGGCGAGACGGTGCCGCTGGGCGGCTCGGTGCCCGCCGAGAAGAACGAGCCGGCCCGGGTGGTCGTCTACCGGCGGCCGGTCGAGATCCGCTCGAAGAGCCGGGACGAGCGGGCGCTCCTGGTCCACGAGGTCGTCGTGGAGCAGGTCGCCGAGCTCCTCGGGCTCTCCCCCGAGTCGGTCGATCCCCGGTACGGGCAGGACTGAGCCGGGGAGCCGGGATCCGGTCGGGCTCAGCCGGGCCCGGCTGAGCCCGCCCGGGCCGCCCGGCCACTCCCCACCGGACCGTTCCGCCCGTACGAGGGACCCCCGGCCCCGCGCCGTCAGTCCAGTACGCCCAGGTCCTGGTGGGCCGTCGGGACCTCGACCGTGCCCCGGTCGTCGACGAAGGTCTGCACGGTGAACATCGGGACGCCGTCCTCCGGAAGGGCGAGCGTGCGGGCCGCGTGGACCTTGCCGCCCGAGACCGGTTCGACGGTCAGCGCGTAGGAGCCCTTGAGGCCCCCGGGCACGAGGTCGGTCAGGACCGTCGTCGTGCCCCCCTTGACCGTGACGGTCTTGGACACCGGCGTGCCGCCCTGGGAACCGGCCGAGGCGGTGACCTTCACCTGGGCGTCGGCGCCCGGGGCCGTCAGCGAGAGCGTCGAGCCCTTGGCGCGGTTGTCGGCGACGGTCGCGCGCGCGGAGACCGCCGCGGTCGCGGGGATGAACGCGATCTCGGTGTTCTCGCCCTTGCCCCGCACGACCTCCAGGGCCGCGACGACCGGGGTCGCCTTCTTCGGGTCGCTCGGGGTCAGCAGGAGGGAGCCCACCGCGCCCCGGGTGAGGTTCGGCAGGTCGGCGGCGGCCGTCATCCCGGACTTCACGTGGAGGGAGCCCGCGCCCGCCGGGACGATCGTGCCGGTCGCGGTGACCAGCTGGACCTTGAGGTCGGCGTCCTCCTCGCCGGGGGCGAAGGCCACCAGCCGCACGGAGGTGGCGTCGGCCGGGATGCCGGGGAGCACGGCGCTGTTCGCCGGGTCGGCGGCCGGGGCGATCCAGTCGCTGCCGAGCTTGTCGTCGGCCGCGGCGACGGCGGCGCCGACGCGCCCGCTGCGGGTGGTGACGTGGACGGTGACGTCCTTCTGGCCGGGCCCGCTCGTGAGGGTGGAGAGCAGCACGGGGACGGTGGAGTGGGCGGGGACCGGGATGCCGTCGGTGAACTGGGACTTGAGGGCGCCCTCGGGGCCGTACAGCTCGATGTCGGCGACGGCGGCCGTGTCGTCCGGGTTGGTGAGGTGGACGTAGTCCTGGCGGTCCTTGGCGGTGGAGGAGGCCGGGAACCAGAAGTCGGTGTCGGGGGCGCCGCAGCCGAGGCCGAGGAGGCCGCGCGCGCCGCCCGCCGGGACGACGGTGGTCTGCTGGACGGTCCAGCCGGGGGCGAGGGCGCCGGTCGCGGCGCCGGTGAGGGCGGGCACGGAGCCGCCCTCCGCCTCGGCGGTGACGGGCTTGCCCGGGGCGGTGACGGTCGCCGGGGCCTTGGCGGCCTTCGGCTTCTTGCCGGTGCCGCCCTCGCTCGGCGCGCTCGCGGCGGTCCGCAGCTGCGCCGTCGGCGGCTCCGCCTTGCCGCCGGCGGCGGGGGCGGAGCCCGTACCCGTCGGGGTGTACGAGGTGTAGAGCGTCTCGGCCACCTCGGAGGTGCTGGGCGCCGGGCAGACGAGGCCGGCGCGCTCGACCGGGAGGCGGGTGGTGGCCTTCGCCTCGGGGGCGGCGGCGCCGTCCGGGGCGGTGAGGGCCGCGAAGCCGGTGACGGCGGCGAGGGCCGTGGCGCCCGCGATCAGGGAGAGGGTCGTGCGCTTCACTGGTTGCTGCTCCCGTCGGGACGCTGCTCGGTGTCGTGGCCCTGGGGGTATCCGTAGCCGTAGCCGCCGTACGGGTCGTACTGCTGCTGGTCGTACTGCTGCGGCTGCTGCTGGTCGTACTGCTGCTGCTCGTAGCCCTGCTGGGGCTGCTGCTGCTCGTAGCCCTGTTCGGCGTACTGCGGGGGCTGCTGCTCGTACCCCTGCTGGGGGTATGCGTACGGCTGCTGCTGGTACGGGTCGGCCGCGTAGTCCTGGTAGTAGCCCTGATCGGCGTACGGCTGGGTCTGCGGCTGTTCCTGGGGCTGCTGCGCCGGGGCCTGGGGGTAGGCCGGGTCGTAGCCGCCGTCCCAGTCCTGTTCCTGGCCCTCGGGCTCGTGGGACTGCTGCCCCGGGATGGGGGCCGGCCCGTCCTGCGCGGTCCCGAAGGCGTCGAAGGCGGTCTCCGCGGCCGGTTCGGCGGTCTCCGCGGCCGCTTCCGCCTCCGCGGCGGCGCGCAGACGGCGGGCCCGGCGGCCGTCGCCCTCGGTCGCCTGGGCGGGGATCGCGAGCTCCTCCTCGGGGAGGTCGTCGTCGATCTCGCGGCGCCGCCCGGGCAGGGCGAGGACGAGCAGGACGACGGCGAGGCCGGCCTGGGCCCAGATCCACGCGGTGTGGGTGAGCGGCTCGTCGTACGTGAGGTCGAGGCGGCCGCCCTGGGCGGGGAGCTCGAAGCCCTGGGCCCAGTCGTCGACGGTGGTCCTCGTGAGTTCCCTACCGTCGAGGGTGGCGGTCCAGCCCTCGTCGGCGCGGTCGGCGAGGCGCAGGACGCGGCCGGCGGGGCCCGCCGGGACGTCGGTGTGGGCCTCGACGGGTCCGGCGGCGACGGCGACCGGCCGGGCGGTCTCCGGCGCCTTCTCGGTGCCGGCGGTCTTGGCCGCGGGCGGGACGATCATGACGCGGGCGATCTCGCGGTCGACGCGCCACAGGGCGCTGCCGTCGAGCTGGCTGAGGCGGCTGAGGCCCGGGGTGGAGTCGAGGACGCGGCTCATCTGGCGCGGTGCCCCGTCCCGTACGAGGACGTACCGGATGGCGTAGCCGCTGAGCTCCTGGGTCTGGTCGGCGCCGGAGCCCGCGACGAGGTGGGCGACGACCGCGTCGAGGCGCGGGTCGTCCTCGGCCGCCGCGGTGAGTTCGCCGTCGCCGAGGCGGGCGCCGGAGCCGCGGACGAGGGTGTACGCGACCTCGCCGGGCGCGCTGCCGCCGAGGACGAGGGTGCGGGGCTGGTCGCGGGTGCCGCTCTCCTCGGCGACGAAGGCCGGGACCTGGACCGGGTCGCGCCGGGTCAGCGGGCCGTCGGCGCCGCCGATCATCCAGCCGACGGCGGCGACGGCGGGGCCGAGGGCGCAGGCGAGCGCGATGAGGGCGGCGACGGGCTGGCGCCAGCCGAAGCCGTGGGCGGCGACGCGGGTGCGGCCGCCCTCGGCGCCGATCATGCCGGCGGCGACGAGGGCGGCGCCGTAGACGAGGGTGGCGGGTCCGGCCCAGCCGGTGCCGCCCGCGCCGTTGGTGAGGACGGCGAGGAGGAGTCCGGCGAGGGCGGCGGCCCAGGCGGTGCGGACGGCGAGCTGTCGCTCCTCGCGGAGCAGTCCGGCCAGTCCGGCGAGGACGAGGCCGATCAGGAGCAGGCCGCCGGTGGTGCCGGGGCCGCCCGGGCTGGTGCCGAGCAGGTCGAGCGCGGTCGCCGTGCCCGTACGGACGTCGAGGCCGGCCTCGCGCAGGAAGGCGCCGGGGTCGGTGAGCAGGGTGAGCGACCAGGGCGCGAGGAGCAGGATCGGGGTGCCGACGGCGGCCAGGAAGCGGAGTCCGTACGCGGTGATGTCGTCGCGGCGGACGACGAGCACGCCGAGGCCGAGGAGGACGGCGAGCGGCCAGACGACCGGGGTGAACGCCGTCGTGAAGGTGAGCAGGAAGGCGTAGGCCCAGGTGGCGCGCCAGCTGCCCCGGTCGGGCCGGTTGAAGCCGTGGGCGGAGACGGCGGCGCGGGCGATCAGCGGGAGCAGGATCGCGAGGACGGCGGTGCCGAGCCGGCCGGCGGCGAGGGCCCCGGTGGCGGCGGGCAGGAAGGCGTACGCGATGGCGCCCCAGGCGCGCAGGAGCCGGGACTCGACGATGCCGCGGGCGGCGAAGTACGCGGTGAAGCCGGCGAGCGGGACCGAGCAGACGAGCAGCACGGTCAGCGCGGTGGAGGTGGAGCCGAGGAACAGCCCGGAGAGCACCGCCAGGACGGCGAGGTAGGGCGGGGCGGTCTGGGTGCCGCCGGTGCCGAGGGCGTGCCAGGAGTCGGCGTACCGCGACCAGAGGTCGGAGACGGTGTCGGGGGCGGGCAGCAGGGCGCCGCCGGCCAGCGAGCCGCCGGCGAAGAGGTTGCGGCAGGCGACGAGGGACACCAGGAGGAGCAGGGCGAAGAGGACCGGCCCGGGCTTGCGGGCGATCTTCTTGAGCCGGGCGAACTGCTCGATCTCCAGGTAGTCGGCGTCGTCTCCGCCGGGTCCCGACTCGACGACGCCGTGGCGGGAGCCGCCGGTGTCGGCCTCGGCGCCGCCGAAGTGGGAGGCGATCTGCTCGACGGTGGCGCGGAGGGTGGCGCCGGGCGGTGGGAAGAGGGCCCGGAACTCGCTGTTGAGGACCTCCGGGTTCTTGCGGCGCTTGCGGGCGGCGAGGATCTTCTCGGGGCGCAGCAGGGCCGCGAAGAGGCCCATGACCTCGTCGACCGCCTGGCCCGGGGCCTTGCCGACGAGGTAGGCGAGGGTGCGGAGCAGGGTGCTGAGGACGAGCCGCACGAGGACGTACGGAAGGGCGCGGCCGCGGGTGTTGGCGAGGAGCGTGTGGACGGCGCCGGCCTTGTCGACGCGGTGCGGGTTGGCGGCCGTGCGGCCGGCGCAGTCGACGGTGCGGCGCTCGCGGGCGGAGGCCTCGGCGTGCCGCAGGACGGCGTCGGGGGCGACGAGGACGTGGTGGCCGGCGGAGTGCACGCGCCAGCACAGGTCGACGTCGTCGCGCATGAGGGGCAGGCGGCGGTCGAAGCCGCCGAGGCCCTCGAAGACGTCGCGGCGGATCAGCATGCCGGCGGTGGAGACGGAGAGGACGGAGCGGACCTGGTCGTGCTGGCCCTGGTCCTGTTCGCGGCGGTCGAGTCCGGTCCAGCGGCGGCCGCTGCGGGCGATGCTGACGCCGGCTTCGAGGAGCTGCTTGCGGTCGTACCAGCCGCGCAGCTTGGGGCCGATGACGGCGGCTTCCGCGTCGGACTCGGCGACGCGCAGGAGTTCGGCGAGGGCGCCGGGCTCGGGGGCGCAGTCGTCGTGGAGGAGCCAGAGCCACTGGACCGGTTCGCCGTGCGGGAGTTCGGGGAGGTCGTACGCCTCGTCGTTCCAGGTGCGGCTGACGGGGTCCCAGCCGCTGGGGCGCTTCAGGTAGGGCAGGTCCTCGGGTCCGAGCGGGGGCGCGGTGCGGGCGGCCTCCTCGACGGCGGCGCCGAAGCCGGTGCGGCGCGCGAGGTGCAGGACGCGGTCGGCGCCGATGGCGTCGGCGACGAGCTGCGCCGAGTCGTCGGCGCTGCCGGTGTCGGCCGCCACCACGTTCTGCACGGGGCGCTCCTGGGCGAGCAGCCCGGCGAGCGCGTCGGGCAGCCAGCGGGCGCCGTCGTGGGTGACGAGCACGGCGGTGACGACGTGTCGCGGAAACTCAGGAGTTGAGGACATCGAGCTACGGGCCCTCCGGCCGGGGTCGCCCGCGGGGGGCGTGGGGAGCGTCTCGGACGGAGGCCCACACTAACGGCTGCACGCGGAGCGGTCCGCCGCCCTGTGGACAGACCGTGCGGGACGGCTTCGTATCGGACACCGCGTACCGGACACGCGGAACGGTCCGCCTCCTGTGGGGTGCACAGGGGGCGGACCGTTCGTCATGTCCTGGTGTGCGCGCTGTGGCGCGCGGGGCCCGGCGGGGTCGGCGCGGTTCAGACGGCGGCCTTCTTCAGACGGCGTCGCTCGCGCTCGGAGAGGCCGCCCCAGATGCCGAACCGTTCGTCGTTCTGCAGGGCGTATTCGAGGCACTCGGAGCGGACCTCGCACGCGAGGCAGACCTTCTTGGCCTCGCGGGTCGAGCCGCCCTTCTCGGGGAAGAAGGACTCGGGATCGGTCTGGGCGCACAGCGCGCGCTCCTGCCAGCCGAGTTCCTCGTCCGCGTCCTCGACCAGCAGTTCCTGGAACAACTCGGTCATGTGCGCCCCTCGTCTGTTCTGTGCGTCCCCGTGATGTTGCCGGGGCGAACCCGGCCGAACGACACGAGTGAAATTACAAGTTCGTGCTCTGTGCGAGTCAAGCCGAGATCTGCTATTGGGCCCCGTATTCACTCTGCGGAACCAAGCCTATGCGGAAAGTGTTCAAATCACCAAAAACCGTGACACATGCCACCGGCTTGACCGCGTCGCGCCTCCTTCACAGGGGAGGACGTCCGAGACTTGGATCTTGTTGCGATCCAGCCATGGAAGCGATCCGGATCACAGTCCGATCACGCCTGCCCATGTTTACGGGCGCGGTCGAAGCGCCATCTCTCCTGGTCCGCACCTGAACAAACCTTTCTCCGGGCACGGTAACCGGATGAGGTGAAACATTACCCCCAAATCGGGCATTGAGTTGACAGTCGGGTGCCCCTCCGGCCACCTTTGGTGGCATGCCAGCGACCGCAGCGCCCTCCGCGACCCACAGCCGTGGGTTCCGCCGCGCTGTCCAGGCGCGCTGTTGCTGTTGCTGTCCCAGCTGTTGATGCCGTAGAGCTCCAGCTTCTTCTCCCAGCGTCACCCTGCGTCACCCGTGTCACCTCTCTTCCGTGACCCCCCACCGCTTCTGTTTCTGCTGAGGAACCTCCCCATCCCATGAACATGGACAGCGACCTTCAGATCGCCGGCGACATCCTCGAGGTCCCGCACCTCCTCCAGCCCGAGCGCGCCCACCCCGTCACCGTGGCCGAGTTCGCCGGTCTCGCGCGCTCCATCGCCGGCGACCGCTCCCAGTGGGCCCCGTACGTCGAGTACGACGCCACCACCCGCTGGTACCACCGCCTGCGCACCGGCCCCGGCTACGAGGTGTGGCTGCTCTCCTGGGTGCCCGGACAGGGCAGCGGGCTCCACGACCACGGCCTCTCCTCCGGCGTGCTCACCGTCCTGGAGGGCGAGCTGACGGAGCGCACGGACCGCGGCACGTGGACGCTCGCCCCGGGCGGCGAGCGGGTCTTCGCCCCGGGCTACGTCCACGAGGTCGTCAATGACTCCCTGGAACCGGCCGTCAGCCTGCACGTCTACTTCCCGGGCCTCACCGAGATGCCGATGCACGAGTCGATGCACGAGTCGCTCCAGGCCCAGTGCGCCCCGGCCGCCCCCGAGGTCCTGCCCGCCTGACCGGCCCACCCGTCTCCGGGCCACCACCCCTCATACGATCGGCCTTCGGCTGACAGACTGTCCGCATGCGCATTGTGGTTCTGGCCGGCGGCATCGGTGGTGCCCGTTTCCTTCGCGGCCTCAAGCAGGCCGCGCCTGACGCGGAGATCACGGTCATCGGCAACACCGGTGACGACATCCATCTCTTCGGGCTGAAGGTCTGCCCCGACCTGGACACGGTGATGTACACCCTCGGCGGTGGCATCAACGAGGAGCAGGGCTGGGGACGTACGGACGAGTCCTTCACCGTCAAGGAGGAGCTCGCGGCGTACGGGGTCGGGCCCGAGTGGTTCGGCCTCGGCGACCGGGACTTCGCCACCCACATCGTCCGTACGCAGATGCTCGGCGCGGGCTACCCGCTGAGCGCCGTCACCGAGGCGCTGTGCGACCGGTGGAAGCCCGGCGTGCGCCTCCTCCCGATGTCCGACGACCGCGTCGAGACGCACGTGGCGATCGAGGTGGACGGCGAGCAGCGCGCGGTGCACTTCCAGGAGTACTGGGTGAAGCTGCGCGCCTCCGTCGACGCGAAGGCCGTCGTGCCGGTCGGCGCCGAGGCCGCGAAGCCCGCGCCGGGCGTCCTGGAGGCGATCGCCGGGGCGGACGTCATCCTCTTCCCGCCGTCCAACCCCGTGGTGAGCGTCGGCACGATCCTGGCCGTGCCCGGGATCCGCGACGCCGTCGTCGCGGCCGGGGCGCCCGTCGTGGGCCTCTCCCCCATCGTCGGCGACGCGCCCGTGCGCGGCATGGCCGACAAGGTGCTCGCGGCCGTGGGCGTGGAGTCCACGGCGGCGGCGGTGGCCCTGCACTACGGCGCCGAGCTCGTCGGCGGCTGGCTCGTGGACACCGTGGACGCGGGCGCGGTCGCGGAGGTCGAGGCGGCGGGGATCGCCTGCCGCGCGGTGCCGCTGATGATGACGGACCTGGACGCGACGGCCGCGATGGCGCGCGAGGCGCTGGCGCTGGCCGAGGAGGTGCGGGGGTGACGAGGGCGCAGCCGTCGGAGCGGCGCGGGGGCGCCGGGGCGACCGGGGGTGGCGCCGGCTCGCACGAGCCCGCGTACCGGGTGTGGGCCCTGTCCGGGCTGCCAGAGGTGGGCGCCGGGGACGACCTGGCCAAGCTGATCGCCTCCGTGTCGCCCGAGCTCGCCGACGGGGACGTCCTGCTCGTCACCTCCAAGATCGTCAGCAAGGCGGAGGGACGGGTGATCGCGGCCGACGACCGCGAGGAGGCCATCGACGCCGAGACGGTACGGGTGGTGGCCCGGCGCGGTCCCCTGCGGATCGTCGAGAACCGGCAGGGGCTCGTCATGGCCGCCGCCGGGGTCGACGCCTCCAACACCCCGTCCGGGACCGTGCTGTTGCTGCCGGAGGACCCCGACGCCTCGGCGCGGCGCATCCGTTCGGGCCTGCGCGAGGCGCTCGGCGTCGACGTCGGCGTCGTCGTCACGGACACCTTCGGGCGGCCCTGGCGCAGCGGGCTCACCGACGTGGCGATCGGTGCGGCCGGGGTGCGGGTCCTCGACGACCTGCGCGGCGGCACCGACGCGCACGGCAATCCGCTGAGCGCGACCGTGGTCGCCACCGCCGACGAACTCGCCGCCGCCGGAGACCTGGTGAAGGGCAAGGCGGCCGGGCTGCCGGTCGCCGTCGTGCGCGGACTGCCCCACGTGGTGGGCGGCGACGACGAGGACGGTGCGCGGGCGCTCGTACGCTCCGCCGCCGACGACATGTTCCGGCTCGGGACCTCGGAGGCCGTACGGGAGGCGGTGACGCTGCGCCGGACCGTACGGGAGTTCACCGGCGAGCCCGTCGACCCGGGGGCGGTCCGGCGGGCCGTCGCCGCCGCCGTGACGGCTCCCGCGCCGCACCACACCACGCCGTGGCGGTTCGTGCTCCTGGAGTCCGCGGAGTCGCGGACGCGGCTGCTCGACGCCATGCGGGACGCGTGGATCGCGGACCTTCGGGGGGACGGCAGGTCCGAGGAGTCCATCGCGAAGCGGGTGCGGCGCGGGGACGTCCTGCGGCACGCGCCCTACCTCGCGGTGCCCTGCCTCGTCATGGACGGCTCCCACCACTACGGCGACCCGCGCCGGGACGCCGCCGAGCGCGAGATGTTCGTGGTGGCGACGGGCGCGGGCGTGCAGAACTTCCTGGTGGCGCTGGCCGGTGAGCGGCTCGGCTCGGCCTGGGTGTCCTCGACGATGTTCTGCCGGGACGTCGTACGGGACGTCCTCGGGCTGCCGGACGGCTGGGACCCCATGGGCGCGGTCGCCATCGGTCACCCCGCGGCCCCTCCGAAAGACCGGCCCGCGCGGTGGGCCTCGGAGTTCGTCGAGGTGCGCTGAGACGGAACGGCGTGGAGCCGGACAAGTGGTCCCCACGCCGGGGCACGAGGAGCGGACCGCTCCCCGGGTCTTCCTGCCCGGGGGAGGGGAGCGGACTACTCCTCGATCCGCTTCACCACGCACTCACCGGCCTTCGCCGCCGCGGTGAAGAGCTCCACGAGCTCCTCCGCCTGTTCCCACACGGAATCGAGGTATCCGGGCGGCAGGCTGCCACGGATCCCGAAGACCGACGGGTCGCTCGCCGCGAGCACCGACCGGACGTCGATCGCCGCCAGCGCCTCGGCCGCCCCCGCCACCTCGGCGGAGGTGAGGTAGGCGCACGCCGTGCCCAGTTCGTCGTCTCCGAGGAACCGTCCGCCATCGGTCGCGTTCTCCGCGGTCTCGGCCCCCGTCGCCGGAGTCAGGGCGGCACGCAAGGACCATGCCTCCTCGCCGAGGTCGCAGAAGGTTCCGGCCGGAACACCGCCGGTGCCGTCCGCGCTCGCGCTCTCCGCCTCTTCGAAGCGGCGCACGACCGCGTCGAACCCTTCGCGCAACGCCTCCTCGGGCATCCGCATCATCGACAGCCCCACAGCCTCATCAGCCTTTCGCAGTCTCCGCAGCGCCGGCACCCGCCGACCATCCGAAGCCTAGCCCCGGGTGGTCGACGGGAACGTCCCGCCGTCAGGGAATAACCGGGATCACGATCGGGATCGGTCCCCCTGCCGGGGCGGTGGGGGTCCAGGGGTTCGTCGACCAGTCGTGGTTCTCCACGTTCGTGTGCCACCATTCTCCGGCCTTCTCGGAGAACCCCTCCCACTTCGTCTTCCACCACGACTTCTCGGGTGCTTCCTGGGGCTGCCGGTTGTACGCGGGCGGCGGCGGGGGCTTCTTGAGGCTCTTGGTCTTGTAGGCGATCACCCCGTCGCCGACGGCCGATGGGAAGGAGTCGACCATCTCGTTCGGTTTGAACGGGTTGAGGGTCTTCAGGGGGGGAAGGTCAGGGCCGATCTTGACCTGCAGATGCTTCTTGTCCTCCTGCGTGGCCAAGTACTCCTTGAGGTACTTCACGTAGTTCTCGACCTCGACCTTGCCGCCCTTCTCGGCCTTGCCTCCCCAGTTCTTCACCTCATAGACGTAGACGGTGTCGTCGGTCCAGTACAGGAGGTCGGCCCAGCCGCCGTTCTTCCCCGGACTTTTCGCCGAGCCCTTGGGAATCCAGTTCTCCGAGTCGCGGTAGCCCATCGTCTTCTGAAGGTCCACCGTGACCCGGCCGCCTCCGTGGGGCTTCACCGCGACGAGCCAAGCCTGGTACGCGACGATCGTCGCGTCGTGGGCCTTGGTGTACTTCTCATTGACCGTCGCCCAGTACTCGCGCTCGCGCCTCTTGCGCTCCTGCTGCTGCTCCCACGCACGCTGGTCGGGGTCGTAGAGCCCCGTCGGGTCGCTGCGGGAGACCGGGCTGTTGTGGCTGTACGCGTAGCCGTTCGACTGCAACGGGTCGGAGACGTCCACCACGGGGTCGGCCGATATGAAGCGCCCGGTGCTCGGGTCGTACTCCCGGGCGCCCAGGTGGACCAGCCCGAAGGCCGTGTCGTCGATGCCGACGCCGAGATATCCCCGCTTGTTGGGCCACGCGGTCGGCTGGGGCCCACGCGCCTCGCCGTAGGGCTTGAAGGAACGTCGGGTCACCTGCTGCCCGCTGCCCAAATCGACGGTCGTGGTTCCCGTACCCAGGTGATCGGCGAGGATCACCAGGAGCTTGTGCCCGCTGGTGGCACCGTTGAGGGTGGAACGGACGACGGTTGGGGCCTTCTCCTGGGTGTACGAACGGGCCGCCTTGGTGATGACCCCCGCCTGGGCGGTCAGTTCGGTCTCCCCCAGGTAGAGGACGGTTCCCGTCGGGTCTCACACGACGACGCCGTGCCGCTTCGTCTTCGACAACTCACGGCCGACCCCGCCGATCGTCAGCTCGACACAGTTCCCCGATGCCGACGCGAATGACAACGGATTCAACAACGAGGCCGAGGACTCGAAATGGAGCACGGTCAAATTCGGCACCGCGGGCTCCTTCTCGTTCAAGGCATCGCAGACGGACGTCGTGAAGTTCGAGTACGGCTTCAACCAGGCCTCGTACCCGTTCTCCGTTGCCCGCACGAGTGGGGCGCCGGTCACCACGGTGACGACCGTGTCGAACGCCAAGCCGCCCCTGGCGGGCCCCAATGTGCTGTACGTGCGCGCCGTTGACGGAGCGGGCCACGTGTCCGACCCCCGCAAGTACTTCTTTTACGTGACCCCACGCGACCAGGAGGACAAGCCGGGCGACTTCACGGGGGACGCGCTGCCCGACCTCATGGTGGTGGACGCGAACGGGAACCTGCGTCTCTACCCGTCCGAGGCGACCGCCGACCTGACCAAGGGAACCGGTGACCTCGACTACTCCATGTCCGGTGCCTACCGCAGCAACCCGGACAAGGCCCCGACGGGCAACGACGGCAAGCCGGCGTACGTGGCGGCGCCGTCCGGCTACTGGAAGAACACGCTCGTCACCCATCTCGGGGACGTCTACGGGGGCGACGGCCTGCAGGACCTCATCGCCGTCCGGGAGGGGCGGCTGTGGGTCTACCCCGGCGACGGGTACGGGGCCGTGAACATCGACGAGCGACAGGAGATCCTGCTGCCGCCGAACGCCCCCGCACCGAGCACCTTCGCCCAGATCGTCTCCGCCGGCGACGCCACCGGCGACGGCAAGGCGGACTTCTTCGTCAAGGTGGGGGACACTCTGTGGGCCCTGATCGGCTACCACGGAGCGAGTGTCGAACAAGCGGTCCTCGTCTCGTCCAGCCCGTGGCTCGACCAGGACATCGTCACCGTCCAGGACGTCAGCGGCGACGGTGTGACGGACCTCGTCTACAGGTCCCACTCCACCGCCCGGCTGCTGCTGCGCAACGGCAAGAAGGCCGCGTCCGGTACCGGGGTCGATCTGGCCTCGTTCGCCTCGTCGGCCGCGTCCGCCGGAGGCGCCGACCTTGTGTACGGCGCGGCCGGATGGGGACGGACGAGCATCCGGTTCCTCTTCGGCACCCCGGATGCCACCGGAGACGGCATCCCGGACGTCTGGACCGTGCGCACCGACGGTGCCGTCCGGTTCTACGCCGGCGGCCGGACCGTGCTGTCGGGCAGTGGTACGGAGATGATCAGTGCCACCGCCGGCGGCTGGACGGGGAAACTGGCCGTCGGATAGAGGGTCTCCGGGTGGGGCTGGTCACCGCGGTGACCGGCCCCACCCGTCACAGGCGGCGGATGTCTCCCGGAGTCATACGGGGTGCCCTGCGGGGCGGCACGCGGCCGCTGAGGAGGATCAGGCGGGCCGCGCGGTGACGCTGGCCCGCGTACGGGGCCAGGAGGTCCAGCATCGCCTCGTCGTCCGTCGTACGGTCGCCCGCGAGCGCCCAGCCGACGATGCCGGGCAGGTGGAGGTCGCCGGTGGTGACCTCGTCCGGGGCGCCGTTGCTGCGCTGGATCGTCTCCGCGCTCGTCCAGGGGCCGATGCCCGGGATCAGCTCCAGGCGCGCACGTGCCGCGGGGCCGTCCATCGCCGCCGCCTCCTCCATGCGGGCCGCCACCCGCGCGGCGCGGACGATCGTGGCCGCGCGCTTGCCGTCCACGTTCGCCCGGTGCCACTCCCAGGACGGGATCTGGGTCCAGGTGCGGGCGTCGGGCATCGCGTACATGCCCTCGGGGGCCGGGCCGGGGGCCGGTTCGCCGTACTTCCTCACGAGGAGGCGCCAGGACCCGTAGGCCTCGTGCGTCGTGACCTTCTGCTCCAGGACCGACGGGATCAGCGACTCCAGGACCAGGCCCGTGCGGGTCAGGCGCAGACCCGGGCGGCGGCGGTGGGTCGCCAGGAGCAGCTTGTGTCGCGGGACGAAGGCGGCCGGGTCGTCCTCGGCGCCCAGGAGCGCCGGGAGGCCGTCCAGGAGCCAGGCCGCGCCCGGGCCCCAGGCCTCCGCCCCTGCCCGTCCCCCGTCCATGCGGACCCGCAGCGTGCCGGGGCCGTCCGGGGTCCGGCAGACCCGCCACACCGAGCCGTCCGGGGTCGCCCGGAAGGTGGGATCGGCGGGGCCGCGGCGGAGGGGACCGAGAGTGAGCCCCAGGTCCAGGTCCTGCGCGGTGTCGAGGGAGCGGGGGACGGGGACGTGGCCGCCGCGGACTGTGGTGCGGGTGGGTCTGGGTGCGTAGCGGCCGGCCATGCGTATGAGCGTAGCCGGGGTGGGTGGGGGCGGCGGGCGCCTGGGCGACGCCTTACCTGGGCGGCGCCTCCGCGTTCCGCGCCTGGGCCCGCACCCCAGCGACGGCGGGTGGGTTACTGGTCCGAGGAGAAGCGGACCGCGCCTGCGGGGAGGGTGGTGTCGCACCAGACGCGGACTCCCTCGCGGAGTTCGTTGTCCGGGCCCACCTGCGCCCCGTCCCCGATGACCGCGCCGCTGACGACCGTACGGGCGCCGATGCGGGCCCCCGCGCCGATCAGGGAGTCCGTGATCACCGCGCCCGGTTCCACGATCGCGCCCGCGAGCAGCGTGGAGCCCGTGACGCGCGCGCCCTCGCCGACGACCGCGTCCGCGCCGACGACCGTGCCGCCGGTCAGCTTGGCGTCCGGGGCGACGCGCGCCGACGGCAGGACCAGGCGGTCGCCGCAGCGGCCCGGGACGGCCGGGGAGGGCGCGCGGCCGAGGACCAGGTCGGCGGAGCCGCGCACGAAGGCCTGCGGGGTGCCGAGGTCCAGCCAGTACGTGGAGTCCACCATGCCCTGCAGGTGCGCTCCGGAGGAGAGGAGCTCGGGGAAGGTCTCGCGCTCGACCGAGACCGGGCGGCCCGCGGGGATCGTGTCGATGACCGAGCGCTTGAAGACGTACGCGCCCGCGTTGATCTGGTCCGTGACGATCTCCTCCGGCGTCTGCGGCTTCTCCAGGAAGGCCGTGACGCGTCCGGTGGCGTCCGTGGGGACCAGGCCGAAGGCGCGCGGGTCGTCGACCCGGGTGAGGTGGAGGGAGACGTCCGCGCCGGAGGAGGAGTGGGTCTCGACGAGGGCCTGGATGTCCAGGCCCGTGAGGATGTCCCCATTGAAGATGAGGACCGGCTCGTCGGGACCCGAGTGCAGCCGCGAGGCGACGTTGCGTATCGCTCCGCCGGTGCCGAGGGGCTCCTCCTCGGTGACGTACTCCAGGCTCAGGCCGAGGGCGGAGCCGTCACCGAAGTGCGGCTCGAAGACCTCGGCCAGGTACGAGGTGGCGAGCACGATGTGCTCGACGCCGGCGGCACGGGCCCGGGCCAGCTGATGGGTCAGGAAGGGGACGCCCGCCGCCGGGACCATGGGCTTGGGCGTGTTGACCGTGAGGGGTCGCAGCCGTGTGCCCTTGCCACCGACCAGGAGGATCGCTTCTGTCACCTTGTCGTCTCTGCTTCCTGTTCGGGGCCGGTCAGCTCGCCCGTCTCGGTCGTCCGTGCGATATGACCGGTCAGTTTATGCAGATGGTTGCCTCCCTGCCCTCATCCGCGCCCCCATCAGGGCCTTCCCTGGTACTTCGCCGAGCTCGTGCGGGCCGTGCCGAGCTTGCCGTAGAGGCGTGCGCCGGGACATTCCGTGGCGAATCCGTCCCGGTGTCCGGCGATGGCGTTGAACCGTACCGTCGTGCCCTTCTTGAACCGGTTTCCGCCGCCTGACACCAGATACGACACCCCCTTGGGGTTCACGCCGTGCAGTCCCAGCTTCCAGGCCGTCAGGCGGGCGACGGCGGTGACCACGGCGGCCGGCGGGCTGCTCTTGGTGAAGGTGCCGAGGACGGCGATGCCCATGCTGTTGGTGTTGAAGCCGAGGGTGTGCGCGCCGAGGACCGGCTTGGCGACGCCGCCCGCCCGGCCCTCGTAGATGTTCCCGCACTTGTCGACGGCGAAGTTGTACCCGAAGTCCCGCCATCCGCTGCTCAGGACGTGGTAGCGGTAGATGCTGCGCAGGACGGAGGGGGCCTTGCTGCACGTGTAGTTGTTGCCGGTGGCGCTGTGGTGGACGAAGGCGGCCTTGATGGTCTTCGTGTAGACGAAGCCCTTCTCGCGGATGCTCTCGTCCGCGCCCCAGCCCCTACGGGTGATGATCTTGGGCTGGGGGCCGATGTACGGCTTCGCCGCGACCGCGGCCGGCGCCCCCCGTCCCGCGGCCTCCGCCGCGGCCGCCTGGGCCGTCTGCGCCGCTTCCTGTTGCGGCATGTTCCGGACCGTGAGCTCGGTCTCCTCCTTCGAGAGGGCCGGGATCCAGGTCGCGCCGTACGGGGCGAGCTGGGCGTTCACCGCGCTCGCCGCCGCCTCCGCCGCGCTCAGGACGGCCGGGGCGGCCGGCATCGCCGCGCTGCGGGTGTGGGGGGCGGGGGCCTCGGGCTCGGCCGCCCGGTCCGGGTCCCGGTCCGCACCGGGGCCCTCCCCCGGGTCGACCAGTTCGAGCCGCAGGCCCGAGGGGAGCGTCTCCTCCCCCCGTACGCGGATCTCGACGCCGTCCGAGTCGCCCACCCACAGCGGGGCGGTGGACCCGCGGAGCGCCCGGGCGTGACCCTCGGCGGAGTCGGGGTCGGCACCGTGTTCCTCGTTGTGGGTCTCCACGTCCTGCCACTCCGACCAGGCGCCGCCCCCGGTGGCCCGGGTGCGGACCTGCACGGTGCCGTGCAGCGGGGCCGTCGGGTCGTCCCAGACGACGCCGACGAGCGAGAAGGGTCTGACGTCACGTCGGGTGAGCCCTTGCTCGCCCGAGCCGGTCGCCCCGCCGCCCAGGGACCGCGTGGCGGCGCCGAGCGGTTGGAGCGGCAGCGACTGGGTGGAGCCCGGCAGTTCGGGCGCGGGTGGCAGTGCGGAGGCGGCCGCGGGTGGCGCCGAGGCCGCCGCCGGCACGGTGAGGGAGACCGGCAGGGCGAGTACCGCCGCGCAGGTGACGGCGATCGAGGAGGCGAGTGAGGCACGCATAGGCCGATCGTGCGTATCGCCGCGCCGATCCGCGCGCCGGGAATCCGCCGGGAAACTGACGGGCCGTCGGTCCGACCGGAGGACGGCGTCACCGGTACGGCGGACCCCCGCGCACCCGCCCGCGTACGCTGTCCGGCGTGAACGCCAGCGACCGCACCCCCGCCGACCTGCTGCGATCCGCGCTCGCCGCGGACCCGGCCCGCCCCTTGGTCACCTTCTACGACGACGCCACCGGTGAGCGCGTGGAATTGTCCGTCGCCACCTTCGCCAATTGGGTGGCCAAGACGGCGAACCTGCTCCAGGGCGAGCTGTCCGCCGCGCCCGGCGACCGGCTCGCGCTGCTGCTGCCCGCGCACTGGCAGAGCGCCGTCTGGCTGCTCGCCTGCGCGTCCGTCGGCGTGACCGCGGAGATCGGCGGCGACCCGGCGGACGCGGACGTCGTGGTCGCGGGGCCGGACACCCTGGAGGCGGGTCTCGCCTGCTCCGGGGAGCGCATCGCGCTCTCCCTGGCCCCGCTGGGCCGCCGTTTCCCGGCCGCGCCCGCCGGATACGCGGACTACGCGGTCGAGGTGCCGAGCCAGGGCGACCGGTTCGCCCCGTTCGTACCGGTCGATCCGGAGGCTCCGGCGCTCGTCGTCGACGGTACGGAACGCACTGGTGCCCAGCTCGTCGAGCAGGCCCGCGCGGACGCGGCGGCCCTCGGCCTCGCCCCGGGCTCCCGGCTGCTCTCCGGACTCGGCTACGCGGACTGGCAGGGCCTCTCGTCGGGCCTGTACGCACCGCTCGCGGCGGGCGGCTCCGTCGTCCTCTGCCGGAACCTGGACCAGCTGGGCGCCGAAGGCCTGGAGAAGCGCGTCGAGAGCGAGCGCGTCACGCACACGGCGCTGTAAGGGCGGCGGACGGAAGACACCGGCCCCCTCTCGGGCCGCGGGCAGCCTCCCGGCAGCGGCCGGACGCCCTCCGGCGCCGGCCCTCCACCCCGCTCGGCGCACCATTCGGAGTAGCACCGCGCCGAGTCCCCGGGTCCCCGCGCCCGGTCCGGTACATGATCGGCCGGGGGGAGTCGTCTCCTTCCGCACAACCAAGCGTCGGGCTCGGCCGTCTCCTTCTGTGACCGGCGGACGCCCGGCGCTCCGCCGACGCCATGAAGGACGGACCAGACGTGACGGACCGTGCAGGCACGCCCGCCGAACCGGATCCCCCGGCACCGGAGGACGGGGAGACGGCGCCCGGCGCTCCGGAGGAGCCGCGCCGGCGCCGCCACTGGCTGCGCTGGACCGCCCTCGGCTGCGCGCTCGTCGTCCTGGCCGCCGCCGGGGTCGGCTGGTGGTTCTACCGGAAGCTCGACAACAACATCACCACGGACACCACCGCCGACGCCGAGCTGCGGAGGTACGAGAAGGAGCGTCCCCCGGCCGGCACCTCGGCCGCCCGGAACATCCTGCTGATCGGCTCGGACACCCGGGCCGGCGAGGGCAACCGCAAGTACGGCAGGGACAAGGGCACCCAGCGGTCCGACACGACGATCCTGCTGCACCTCGCGGCGGGGAAGGCGAGCGCGACCGCCGTCTCCCTCCCCCGCGACCTGATGGTGACGATCCCGAGCTGCCGCAAGCCGGACGGGACCCGCACCCGGGAGCAGTTCGCGCAGTTCAACTGGGCGTTCGAGTTCGGCGGTACGGCGTGCACGATCCGTACCGTCGAGAAGCTGACCGGGATCAGGATCGACCACCACATGGTGATCGACTTCCGGGGCTTCAAGAAGATGGTGGACGCGGTGGACGGGGTGGAGGTCTGCCTCAAGGAGCCCGTGAACGACCCGGACGCCAAGCTGAAGCTGTCCGCGGGCCGCCAGACGCTCCACGGGGAGCAGGCGCTCGGTTTCGTACGGGCCCGCAAGTCGCTCGGCAACGGCAGCGACACGGAACGCATGGACCGCCAGCAGCAGTTCCTCGGGGCCCTCGTCAACAAGGTGCAGAGCGACGGGGTGCTGCTCAACCCGACCAAGCTCTATCCGGTCCTGGACGCGGCCACGAAGGCGATCACCACGGACCCGGGGCTCGACTCGCTGAGGGACCTGTACGACCTGGCGCGGTCGATGCGGGCGATCCCGACGGACAAGGTGCAGTTCCTCACTGTTCCCCGGCGGTCCTACCGATACGACGCGAACCGGGACGAACTTGTGCAACCCGCGGCGAGCGAACTGTTCAGGCAACTGCGCGAGGACAGGCCCGTTCTGGTGACGCCCGAGAACGACAGGAAGGACGGGGAGCGCGGTGGGGACGGGAAGCCCGACGACCCGGACGCACCGGGACCCTCCACGACGCCGACCTTCACGGGGCGCAACGCGGCGGAAGGGGTGTGCGAGTAAAGGCCATCTCAAGGGGACCGTTGAGAGCGATGAGGTTTGAGCAAATTGCCCGGTTGTAAGGGGCGTGGAATTTGTCACGGACGTCGCCCCACGCTGAACTGGGCGGATAGTGTGACGCGATCCGGTGCACCCCGACCGCGTGGTCGCACTCACCAAGGATCGAACGACCGAGAGAGCGGCGCCCTGTGGGGGAGGCGCCTCGCGTGGCACCGACGGAGGACTCGAGTAACCGTGGACGCGCACAGCCGTGGACGGGCGGACGAGATCGACCCCGCCGACCAGTGGGTCCTCAACCCGCAGACCGGCAACTACGAACTGCGACTGGACCGCTCCGCTGGGCAGTCGCAGGCGCAGACCCCGTCCCGCCCCCGGAGATCCGCCTCCGCCGCACCCACGCCCGCACCCGCTTCCGCGCCGGCCGACGCGCCCGTCCCCGGCCAGCGCCGCCGCCGCGCCCCGGAGGAGCCCGCCGGCGGGCAGATCCCGCCGCAGCGCCGCCGCAAGCGCAAGCAGGGCGCCAGCCGCAAGAAGAAGGTCCTCCTGTGGACCGGCGGCGCGATGGCGTTCGTGCTCGTGGGGGGCGCCGCCGGCGCGTACGCCCTCTACAACAAGCTCAACAACAACCTCGACGTCGTCGACGTCGTCGGCAAGGACACCGCCGCCGGCTTCGCCAAGGGCAAGGCCTTCAACATCCTCGTCATCGGCACCGACAAGCGGACCGGCGAGGGCAACGCGGGCTACGGCGACAAGAACAGCCCCGGCCACGCCGACACCACGATCCTCTTCCACGTCTCCAAGGACCGGACGAACGCCACGGCGCTCTCCATCCCGCGCGACATGAAGACGGACGTCCCCGAGTGCCAGACGCGCCAGGCCGACAAGACCATCAAGACGATCCCGGGCGAGACCGACGTCCGCTTCAACGTGAGCCTCGGCCAGGACGGCCGGGACCCCGGCTGCGTCATGCGCACGGTCGAGGAGCTGACCGGCGTGACGGTCGACCACTTCATGATGGCCGACTTCAACGCCGTCAAGGAGATGACGACCGCGGTCGGCGGCGTGAAGGTCTGCGTCGAGAAGGCCGTGAACGACCCGAAGTCCCATCTGAAGCTGCCCGCCGGCGAGTCGGTCATCCAGGGCGAGCAGGCGCTCGCCTTCGTCCGGACCCGGCACAGCTTCGGCAACGAGAGCGACCTGGACCGCATCAAGGTCCAGCAGCAGTTCCTGAGTTCGATGATCCGCCAGATGAAGTCGGACGACACGCTGACGGACCCGGGCAAGCTCCTCGACCTCGCCAACGCGGCGACGAGCGCCCTCACCGTCGACTCCGGCATAGGCGACCTGACGAAGCTCCAGGCACTCGCCGGTGAGCTGTCCTCGATCGACACCAAGAACATCGCGTTCGCGACGCTGCCGGTCATCGACAACCCGGACGAGCCCCCGAACCGCCGGGCGACGGTCGTCCCGGACCCGGTCAAGGCGCCGCAGCTGTTCGCGATGCTCCAGTCCGACACCTCGCTCACCGAGGTGAAGAAGAAGCAGCAGGACGCCAAGAACGCGCAGGCCGCGCTCCTCAAGGGCACGCGGTCCACCGCGGCCGAGGTGCGCGTCGACGTCTACAACGGCAGCGGCATCACGGGGGCGGCCCAGTCGACCCTCAACTGGCTGCAGAACGAAGAGGGCGTGAACCGCTCCACCAACAAGAGCAACGCCCCCGAGCAGGCGGCGAAGACCACGCTCACCTATGCACCGAACCAGGCCGATCAGGCCCGCAAGCTCGCGGACATGATGGGTCTGCCGGCCACGGCTCTCAAGCCGGGCACACAGGACGCCGGGGAGCGCGAGCCCATGACGCTCGTCCTCGGCGCGGACTTCAAGGGCGCGGGGGTGCCCATCACCGGACCGGCAAAGGCGCCGAAGGATCTGGAGAAGGTAGCAGCTGACAAGCAGGTGTGCGCCAAGTGACCCGGAAACACCGGGACTTGAAGCACTGCTGACTGACGAGGGGACCTGGGGTGGGACAGAGCAGCGTGCGTGGGGAGGGAACGCGAAAAAGCGTTCCGCGCGCCCGTGAACTGGGCTGGGACGACGACCTGTACGACGCCGGCGAGGCAACCGGCGCGCAGGACGACGCTCCCGAGGAGGAGGCGGACGCCTCCGCGGCACCGGGCCGCGCCGCGCGCCGTCGCGGCGGCGATGGCGGTGGCGGTGCGGGCGGCCGCGCCGCCGCGCGCAAGCGGGCCAAGAAGACCGGCAAGCGCAAGGCGCTGCGGTGGACGGCGATCACGCTGTCGCTGCTGATACTCGGGACGGCCGGCGCCGGATACCTGTACTACGAGCACCTGAACGGCAACATCCGCAGCGGTGGCCGCGCGGGCGGCGAGAGCGGCGTGAAGAAGGCCGCGCCGAACGCGCTCGGCGACACCCCGCTGAACATCCTCCTGATCGGCTCCGACAGCCGGGCGGACGCGAAGAACGTGGCGCTGGGAGGGGGAAAGAACCTCCGGGAGAACCCGCCGCTCGCCGATGTGCAGATGCTGCTGCACGTCTCCGCGGACCGGAAGAACGCCTCTCTGGTGTCCATTCCGCGCGACACCATCGTCCACATCCCCGAATGCAAGGGCGACGACGGCAAGTCCTACGCCGCGACGGACAACCGGCCCATCAACGAGACGCTGAGCCGCGGCGGTCCCGGATGCACCCTCACCACCTGGGAGACCCTCACCGGGGTCTACATCGACCACTGGCTGATGGTCGACTTCGCTGGTGTCGTGGCGATGGCCGACGAGGTCGGCGGCGTCCCGGTCTGTGTGAAGACCGGTGTGTGGGACCGCCCGACCGCGCGCGTGAAGGGTGGCTCCGGGCTGCAGCTGGGCCCGGGCACGACCGAGATCCAGGGCAAGCAGGCCCTCCAGTGGCTGCGCACCCGGCACCCCTTCTTCAACGACCAGGGACGCGCCAAGGCCCAGCACATGTACCTGAACGGCATGGTGGACAAGCTCCAGAAGCAGAACGCCTGGAGCGACACCGGCCGGCTCATGGGGCTCGCCGAGACCGCCACGGAGTCGCTCCAGGTCTCCGACGAGCTCAAGACGGTCAAGAAGCTGTTCGACCTGGCGATGCAGCTCAAGAACGTGAAGATGAACCGCCTCACGACGGCCACCGTCCCGACGGCGGAGTGGTCGCAGGACCGCGACAGAAACGTTCTCGTCAAGGCGTCGGCCGACAAGATGTTCTCGATGCTCCGCGACGACGTCGCCTTCGACAAGAACGGCGACAAGGCCGGTGACAAGCCGAAGGCCCCCGCGAAGCCGAAGACGCCCGCGGAGGCGCCCGGTTCCTTCGCCGTGACGGTCGTCAACGGCACCGCCGGCGACGACGAGCCGCCCACCGAGGGCCGGGCCGGCACCGTCGCCGAGACCCTCCAGGGCAAGGGCTTCACCCAGGCCGACTCCTCCAAGGAGGCCGAGCCCCGCAAGGACACGCTGATCACCTACCCCAAGGCCGACGGCGACCAGGGCAAGGCGAACGCGCAGTCCGTGGCGAAGGCGCTCGGCCTGCCCGACTCGGCCGTGCGCGCCGACGGCAAGGTCCAGGGCATCACTCTCGTCGTCGGGTCCGACTGGCGCGAGGGCTCCACCTACAAGAAGCCGAAGGCCGTCGCGGGCGACCTGCCCGAGGGCGCCGACGACAAGGAGAGCTGCATGGACGTCTACTCCGTCTACCGCTGGGACGGGAAGAGCTGACCCGCTCCCCCGACACACGGCGACGGCCGGGCCCCGGAAGGGGACCCGGCCGTCGCCGTGTGCGCGGAGGTCAGACCGTCTCGGTCTCGCCCGCCTTCACCGCCGGGCGGCGGCTCGCGATGACCTTCCTCGCGAGCGAGCGGGGGCTGGTGAGGAAGCCGTAGCCCCAGGACATGTGCATGGTCGCGAGGGCCACCGGGATCTGCAGGCGCGCCTTGAGCGGAAGGCCCTTGCCCGCCGGGACCGAGCCGGCGGCGATCGCGGCGAGGTAGCCGGCCGGGATCACGAAGCCGAGCGGGGTGAGGACCGCGCCGACGACCAGGCCGGCGGCGATCGCGCAGACGGCGGTCGGCGGGGCCAGGTAGCGCAGGTTGATCGAGCCCTGGTGGTAGCGGGCCACGACGTGCCGCCAGCGGCCGTAGTCCTTGTACTGCTTCGCGAGGGCCTTCACCGAGGGCCTCGGGCGGTACTGGACGCGGAGCTCCGGCGAGAACCAGATCAGACCGCCGGCCTCGCGGATGCGGAAGTTCAGCTCCCAGTCCTGGGCGCGGATGAACTCCACGTTGTACCCGCCCTGCCGCTCCAGCGCCTCGCGCCGGAAGACACCCAGGTACACGGTCTCCGCGGGGCCCGCCTCGCCGCCCGTGTGGAAGGCGGCGTTGCCCACGCCGATCTTCGAGGTCATGGCGGCGGCGACCGCGTCCTCCCAGGCGTTCTCGCCCTCGGCGTGCATCACACCGCCGACGTTCTGCGCGCCCGTCTCCTCCAGGAGACGGACCGCGGTGGCGATGTAGTTCGGGGAGAGCATGCCGTGGCCGTCGACACGCACCACGATCGGGTGGTGGGAGGCCTGGATCGCCGCGTTGAGGGCGGCGGGGGTGCGTCCTGTGGGGTTCGGCACCGTGATGACGCGGCGCTTTCCCGAAGCGGTTTCGCGGACGAGCTCGGCGGCGATCTCGTCCGTGCGGTCCGAGGACGGGCCGAGGGCGATCACCACCTCCATCTCGCCGTCGTACTCCTGCTCCAGGATGTGACGAACCGAGGTGCGCAGATACCGCTCCTCGTTGAGGACCGGCATGATCACGGAGACGGGGGGCGTGGCGTTCATTGCCCGCCACGTTACCGCGAACGGGGGACAGCGGTGCGCGCCGAGCGGGTGGTGCGCCCTTGCGCTGATCGTATGGGCCTACCGTGCTCACGGTTCCCCAGTCACACCCGCGGAGGTGTCCGTCCGTGCCCACACCGCCCCGCACGCCCCGTCCCCGGCCCGCCGCCCGTCGCGCACCGGTCCGCCGGCGGCGGAGGCGCCCCCGGTGGGGGATGCGGATGGCGACGGCGCTCTCGGTGACGGTCCTCGTGGCCGGCGGGATCGGGCACGCCGTGGTGACCGGTCTGGACACCGGGATCACCCGGGTCGACCCCTTCAAGGACATGAAGAACCGGCCGCAGGCCGGGCACGGGATGAACGTGCTGGTGGTCGGCACGGACGGCCGGGACCGCATCACCCCGGAGGAGAAGAGGAAGTACCGGCTCGGCGGCGCTCCCTGCCACTGCACCGACACGGTGATGCTCGTGCACATCTCGGAGGACCGGGAGCGGGCGAGCGTCGTCAGCCTGCCCCGTGACTCGTACGCGGAGATGCCCGAGCACACCGACCTGACCAGCGGCAGGAAGCACCGGGCGCATCCGGTGAAGCTGAACGCGGCCTACGCCGAGGGCGGGCCCGGTCTGACCGTGCGGACCGTCGAGTCGATGACCGGCGTGAAGATCGACCACTACCTGGAGGTCGACTTCACGAGCTTCATGCGGACCGTGGACGCGGTCGGCGGGGTGCAGATCTGTACGACGCGGCCCCTGAAGGACTCGTACACGGGACTCGACCTGTCCCCCGGCACCCATGAACTGGACGGCGGGCAGGCCCTGCAGTACGTGCGCTCCCGGCACATCGACGGGGCCGCCGACATCGGCCGCATGCAGCGGCAGCAGCGGTTCATGGCGGCGCTGATCGACCAGCTGACGAACGGCGGGGTGCTGCTCAACCCGGTGCGGTTCCGTGAGGTCGCGACGACGATGCTGGGCTCCGTGCGGGCCGACGAGGAGTTCGGTACGGATCAGCTGCTGGCGCTCGCCAAGGCGATGCACGGCTTCACCCCGGCCTCGTCGGAGTTCGTGTCCGTGCCGATCGGGGACATGAGCTTCCCCGTGAAGGGCATCGGCTCGACCGTGAAGTGGGACGCGGCCAAGGCCCAGAGGCTCTTCCAGGCCCTGCGGGACGACCGGCCGCTCGCCGCTTCCGCGCAGCAGGAGGAGGACTCCTCGAAGGCGCCGAAGGCGGTCGTCGTGGACGTGCCGCCGGGGACGGTCCGCGTCCAGGTCTACAACGGGACCCGGACCGACGGCCTCGGACGCAAGGTCGACGACGCGCTGCGCGCGACCGGCTTCGACACCACCCGCACGCCGATGACCGGTTCCCCGCGGAAGCGGACCCTCGTGGAGTACGACCCGCGCTGGGACCGGTCCGCCACGTCGCTGGCCGCGGCCCTGCCGGGGGCGGAACTGCGGGCCGTCGCGGGGCGGGGCGGGACGCTGCGGGTCACCGTGGGGAGCGACCACAAGGCCGTCCGGGCGGTGCGGGCGGAGTCCTCGGAAGCGCCCTTCGAGGCGGTCACCGGGGACAAGGTGGTGTGCCCGTGACCGGGTCGGTCCCCGTCAGTCCTCGTAGCCCTCGGCCGCCCGGCGTTCCCGCAGCTCCTTGATGGCCTGGCGGCGGGCCAGGCGGTGGGTGCGGCGGATCTGGGCTTCCTGGTTGCGGCGCTTGTCCTGCTCGGTCTCCGGGAGCACCTGGGGGACCAGGCGGGGCTTGCCGTCCGCGTCGACGGCGGCGAAGACGAGGTAGGCGGAGCCGACCTGCGTGGCGGGCGTGGACTCGTTCCAGCGCTCGGCCATGACCCGTACGCCGACCTCCATGGAGGACCGGCCGGTCCAGTTGACCTGGGCCTTCACGTGCAGCAGGTCGCCGACCCGCACCGGCTCCAGGAAGACCATCTCGTCCATGGAGGCCGTGACCGCCGGGCCTCCCGAGTGGCGGCCCGCGACGGCGCCCGCCGCGTCGTCGACCAGCTTCATGATCACGCCGCCGTGCACCGTGCCCAGGAGGTTGGTGTCGTGGCTCGTCATGATGTGGCTGAGAGTGGTGCGGGACGCGGAGGTGGGCTTGCCCGGGATATCGCCCTGTTCTGTCATGCCCTCCACCATATGCCGGGTCCTCGCGCGGTCGCCGTTCGGTCCGGTTTGCATCAGCTTGGCAACAGCACCGGTCCGATCTTCTACCCGGACTGTCGCCCGGAAAGACCTGCCCGGCACACTGGTCCCCATGAATGACTGGCCCGATGAGCCCGAGGGACCCCGCCGGATGAGCCACGTGCAGCGCCCGCAGGTTCCGCAGCAGCCGCCGCGTTCCCAGCAGGGCTACGGCCAGGGCTACAACCCGAACTACACCCAGGCGCAGAACCAGGGCTACGACTCCGGTTACAGCAGCGGCCAGGTGTACGGCGGCCGCCCCCAGGACCAGGGCGGCGGCCGCGTCACCGTTCCCCCTCAGTACGCGCCGCAGGGCCCCGGCCGTCCCGCGCCGGACTGGCGCAAGCGCATCAAGGTCGGCTCGATCGTGCTGGTCGTCGCCGTCCTCGGCTGGGGCATCGGCACCTACGCCTGGGCCGGCTCGAAGATGCGCAACGAGGTCGACCTCTCCAAGGTCATCGAGCGGCCGGCGGAGGGGGACTGCACGACGTATCTGATCGTCGGTTCCGACAGCCGCGAGGGCATGTCCGCCGAGGAGAAGAAGAAGCTCCACACCGGTTCCGCCGAGGGCAAGCGGACCGACTCGATGATGATCCTCGCGGCCTGCTCCAGCGGGAACACGATGGTCTCGCTGCCGCGTGACTCCTGGGTGACGATCCCGAACTTCGTCGGCTCCGAGTCGGGCAAGGCGTACCCGGCCCGCGGCGGCTCCAAGCTGAACGCGGCCTACGCGATGGACGGCCCCGAGCTGCTCGTGCGGACCGTCGAGTACAACACCAACCTGCACATCGACCACTACGCGGAGATCGGCTTCGCCGGCTTCGCGAACATCGTGGACGCGCTCGGCGGCGTCGACCTGAACATCGAGAAGGGCTTCAAGGACAAGAAGTCCGGCGCCGACTTCCAGGCGGGCGAGCAGACCCTCAACGGCGAGCAGGCCCTGGCCTTCGTCCGGACCCGGTACGCCTTCGCCCAGTCGGACTTCCAGCGGACGAAGAACCAGCAGAAGTTCCTCGCCGCCCTCGCGAACCAGGCGGCGACGCCGGGCACGATCCTCAACCCGTTCACGCTGTACCCGACGCTGGGCGCCGGTCTGGACACGCTGATCGTGGACAAGGACATGTCGCTGTACGACCTCGGGAAGATGTTCTTCGCGATGAAGGGCATCAACAGCGGTGACGGCAAGTCCATGAACATGCCGCTCGCTGGCTCCGCGCCGCAGAACTCCTTCAAGTGGGACATGCCGAAGGTGAAGCAGCTCGTCGAGCAGATCAAGAACGACGAGCCGGTCACGGTGACCTCGGACCGCTGACCGGATACGGAAAGGGGCGCCCTCCGACAGGAGGGCGCCCCTTCGCCGTGCCTACGGGAGGTTGCGGGCCATGACGATGCGCTGGACCTGGTTGGTGCCTTCGTAGATCTGGGTGATCTTGGCGTCGCGCATCATGCGCTCGACGGGGTAGTCGCGGGTGTAGCCGTAGCCGCCGAGGAGCTGGACGGCGTCGGTGGTGACCTCCATGGCGACGTCGGAGGCGAAGCACTTGGCGGCGGCGCCGAAGAAGGTGAGGTCTTCCTTGTCGCCTCCGGCGGACACGCGCTCGGACTTGGCGGCGGCGGCGTAGGTGAGCTGGCGGGCGGCCTCGAGCTTCATGGCCATGTCGGCGAGCATGAACTGCACGCCCTGGAAGTCGGCGATGGGCTTGCCGAACTGCTTGCGCTCCTTGACGTAGCCCTTGGCGTAGTCGAGGGCGCCCTGGGCGATGCCGATGGCCTGGGCGGCGATGGTGATGCGGGTGTGGTCGAGGGTCTTCATGGCGGTGGCGAAGCCGGTGCCCTCGGCGCCGATCATGCGGTCGGCGGGGATGCGGACGTTGTCGAGGTAGACCTCGCGGGTGGGGGAGCCCTTGATGCCGAGCTTCTTCTCCGGGGCGCCGAAGGAGACGCCCTCGTCGGACTTCTCCACGACGAAGGCGCTGATGCCCTTGGACCGCTTGTCGGGGTCGGTGACGGCCATCACGGTGTAGTACTCGGAGACGCCGGCGTTGGTGATCCACCGCTTGACGCCGTTGAGGACCCAGAAGTCGCCGTCGCGCACGGCGCGGGTCTTCATGCCGGCCGCGTCGGAGCCCGCGTCGGGCTCGGACAGGGCGTAGGAGAACATCGCGTCGCCCTTGGCGAGCGGGCCGAGGTACTTGTGCTTGAGCTCCTCGGAGCCGGACAGGATCACCGGCAGCGAGCCCAGCTTGTTGACGGCCGGGATCAGCGAGGACGAGCCGCACGCGCGCGCGACCTCCTCGATCACGATCACCGTCGCGAGCGCGTCCGCGCCGGCGCCGCCGTAGGTCTCGGGGACGTGCACGGCGTGCAGGTCGTTGGCGACCAGCGCGTCCAGGGCCTCCTGCGGGAACCGGCCCTCCTCGTCCACCGCCGCCGCGAACGGAACGATCTTCGCCTCCGCGAGGGCACGCACCGACTCCCGGAGCATGTCGTGCTCCTCGGAAGGCCGATACAGGTCGAAATCAGCAGAACCTGACACGCTCACTCACTCCCACGCTTGCTAACTACCGTTAAGTAACCCAAATGGTAGGGCGTGACGGGGTCCCCGACCAGGGCACGACTATGCTCGGGCAGGCATTCCGCCCGACGTTCCCTGGAGTCCCGCATGGCCCTCAAGATCACCGTGATCGGCACCGGCTACCTCGGCGCCACCCACGCCGCGGCCATGGCGGAGCTGGGCTTCGAGGTGCTCGGCCTGGACGTCGTCCCCGAGAAGGTCGAGATGCTGTCCGCCGGACGCGTCCCCATGTACGAGCCGGGCCTGGAGGAGCTGCTCGCGAAGCACGTCGCCGGCATCGAGGGATCGAGCGGCCGGCTGCGCTTCACCACCTCCTGGGAGGAGGTCGGCGCCTTCGGCGACGTGCACTTCGTCTGTGTGAACACCCCGCAGAAGCACGGCGAGTACGCCTGCGACATGAGCTACGTCGACGCCGCCTTCACCTCCCTCGCGGCGGTCGTCCGCGAAGGGGCCCTGGTCGTCGGCAAGTCCACCGTCCCCGTCGGCTCGGCCGAGCGGCTCGCCGCGCTCCTCCCGGAGGGCGTCGACCTCGCCTGGAACCCCGAGTTCCTGCGGGAGGGCTTCGCCGTCAACGACACCCTGCACCCGGACCGCGTCGTCGTCGGCGTCCGCGCGTTCGGCGAGGCGGCCGAGAAGACGCTCCGCGAGGTGTACGCGGTCCCCGTCGCCGAGGGCTCGCCGTTCGTGGTGACCGACTTCCCGACGGCCGAGCTCGTGAAGACCGCCGCCAACTCGTTCCTCGCCACCAAGATCTCCTTCATCAACGCGATGGCGGAGGTCTGCGAGGCCGCCGGCGGCGACGTCGTGAAGCTGGCTGAGGCCATCGGCCACGACGACCGGATCGGCGCCAAGTTCCTGCGCGCCGGCATCGGCTTCGGCGGCGGCTGCCTGCCCAAGGACATCCGGGCCTTCATGGCCCGTGCGGGCGAACTGGGCGCCGACCAGGCCCTGACCTTCCTCCGCGAGATCGACTCCATCAACATGCGGCGGCGCGGCCAGATGGTCGAGATGGCCCGCGAGGCCCTCGGCGGGTCCACCTTCCTGGGCCGCCGGGTCGCCGTCCTCGGCGCCACCTTCAAGCCGGACTCCGACGACGTCCGCGACTCCCCCGCCCTGAACGTGGCCGGCCAGATACACCTCCAGGGCGGCCAGGTGACCGTCTACGACCCGAAGGGCATGGCCAACGCCCGCCGCGTCTTCCCGACCCTCGGCTACGCCGACTCGGCCCTGGAGGCCGTGCGCGGGGCGGACGTCGTGCTGCACCTGACCGAGTGGCGCGAGTTCCGCGAGCTCGACCCGGCCGAGCTGGCCTCGGTCGCCGCCACGCGGACGATCCTCGACGGCCGCAACGCCCTCGACGGCGAGCGGTGGCGGGCGGCCGGCTGGACGTACCGGGCGATGGGCCGCCCGACGGCCTGAGAACGGAGGAGAGGGGCGCACCGCAGGCGGTGCGCCCCTCTCGCGTGCGTACCGGTCAGGCCGCTGCCGGCCGGATCCGGTTCGTCCGGGCCAGGAACTCCGTCCCGCGCAGCGCCCGGGTGGCGTTGGCGTGGGAGAGGCCGACCAGTTCCTGGGCGGTCCAGCCGCGGCGGAGCAGCTCCGCGAAGAGCGGCACGTAGCCGGCGGCCGGGGCGGTGGTGTGGGAGACGCCCGAGCAGTGCGCGCCCGCCTCCGTGCGCACCCGGTCGAGGACATCGGCGACGGCTGACAGGTCGTCGGTGACCGTGACCATGAGGACGGCGCCGTTCTCGCCGAGGAGGCCGAGGACGTCGTCCGGCAGGTTCTCCGGGGCCGCCCGGGTCAGCAGCGCCGGGGCGCGGGTGACGGCGAGGGTGCGGCGGACCGTGTCCTGGTCGGCGCCGGAGAGGTCCACGGCCAAGCCGATGCGGTTCATCTCCCGTACCGCGTCGCGGGCGAAGCGGTCGAAGCGGGTGAGGTTCACGGCCCGTACGCCCAGGGCGTGGTAGGCCCGCAGGGTGGCGGCCGAGCCGCCGAGCGCGGTCCAGCCGACCGGTCCGAGCAGGGCGGCGACACGGCCGCAGTTGCGGGCGTGGTCCAGCTCGGACGTGGTGTGCGCGAGGCGCAGTTCCTCGGGGCAGGCGGCGACGAGGGCGCGGACGGCGTCGATGCGCCGCAGGGTCCCGATGACGCCTTCGTCCGTCTCCACGTGGAGGGACCAGAGCTGGGCCCCGGCCTCCGCGGCGCGGACGGGCGGCAGGTCCTCCGGGTCGAGCGATCCGGGGAGTTCGGTGTGGCCCTCGGTGACGGGCTGCGCGGCCAGCAGGGCGCGGGCCCGGGCCGTCTCGTCGAGCGGTGGCGGTGACTCCGGCGGGTCGGGCTCGCCGGCGGCGGCAGGGACGGTGGAGAGGTTGGGATGGTCGTCTAGCAGTTCCGCCATGGTGTTACTCCGAGATCGGCGATGCAGTACCGCCCCGCCTAGAGCGGCGGGGCAGTACCGTCCACCGTGCCACCGGCCCCTGCCCGGGGCCCGGCGGGCTACGCCGTCCGGGTGAGGAGCGGGTGGCGGCGCCTATGGCGCGTCGAGCACGTCGATCGTGGCGTTCGACGGGGCCGTACGGCTCCTCAGGTCGCGGGAGACGGCCTCCGCGTCCCGCAGGACGCGGACCGCGTTGGACCAGGTCAGCTTGGCGAGGTCCGGCTGAGACCAGCCGCGGTGCAGGAGCTCCGCGATCAGGTTCGGATAGCCCGCGACGTCGTCCAGACCGGACGGGGTGAAGGCCGTGCCGTCGTAGTCGCCGCCGATGCCGATGTGGTCGATGCCGGCGGCCTCGCGCATGTGGTCGAGGTGGTCGGCGACCGTGGCGGCGGTGGCGATCGGGCGCGGGTTCTCCGCCTCGAAGGCGCGGTGCACCTCCATGCCGCGCGGGGTGGTGTCGAGGTGGTGCAGTCCGTGCGCCCGCATGTTCTCGTCCGCGCGGTTCGTCCACTCGACGGCGGCGGGCAGGATGAACTTCGGCACGAAGGTGGCCATCGCGACACCGCCGTTGGCGGGCAGCCGCTCCAGGACGTCGTCCGGGACGTTCCGCGGGTGTCCGCAGACCGCGCGGGCCGAGGAGTGCGAGAAGATCACCGGCGCGGCCGAGGTGTCGAGCGCGGCCCGCATGGTGGTCGCGGCGACGTGGGAGAGGTCGACGAGCATGCCGCTGCGGTTCATCTCGCGGACGACCTCGCGGCCGAAGGCGGTCAGACCGCCGACGCGCGGGTCGTCGGTCGCGGAGTCGGCCCAGTCGTTGTTGTCGTTGTGCGTGAGCGTCATGTAGCGCACGCCCAGGGCGTGCAGCGCGCGCAGGGTGGCGAGGGAGTTGTTGATCGAGTGGCCGCCCTCGGCGCCCTTGAGGGAGGCGATACGGCCCTGCTTCCGGGCCGCCTCCATGTCGTCGGCGGTCAGGGCGGGGGCGAGGTCGCCCGCGTACCGCTCCAGGAGCTGGTCGACGATGTCGATCTGCTCCAGGGTGGCGCTGACGGCGTGGTCGCCCGTCAGCTCGCAGGGCACGTACACCGACCAGAACTGGGCGCCGACGCCGCCCGCCCGCATCCGGGCGAGGTCGGTGTGGAGCGCGCCGGTCTGGTCCGCGCCGATGTCCAGCTTGTCGAGGTCGTACCGGACGTGCTCGCGCAGCGCCCAGGGCAGGTCGTTGTGGCCGTCGACGACGGGGTGGCCCGCGAGCAGCTCGCGGGCCTCCTCCAGACGGTCCGCGGCGCTCACTTGGCGAAGCCGAAGGACGCCGAGCCCTCGACCTTGGCCCGGAGCCGCTTGCCCTTCTCCGTGGCCTGGTCGTTGAGCTCCTGCAGGAAGTCGGTCATCCGGGCGCGGAGCTCGGCGTCGCTCGCGGCGAGGATCCGGGCCGCGAGCAGGCCCGCGTTCCGGGCTCCGGCGACGGAGACCGTGGCGACGGGGATGCCGGCGGGCATCTGCACGATGGAGAGCAGCGAGTCCATGCCGTCGAGGTACTTCAGCGGCACCGGGACGCCGATGACCGGCAGCGGGGTGACGGAGGCGAGCATGCCGGGCAGGTGGGCGGCGCCGCCCGCGCCCGCGATGATCGCCTGGATGCCGCGGCCCGCGGCCTCCTCGCCGTACGCGATCATCTCGCGCGGCATCCGGTGCGCCGAGAGGACGTTCACCTCGTACGGGATCTCGAACTCGTCGAGGGCCTGCGCGGCGGCCTCCATGACGGTCCAGTCGGAGTCGGACCCCATGGCGATGCCGACGACGGGGGCGGTGGCGGTGCTCATTCGGTGATGGTTCCTCGCAGATAGCCGGCGGCGTGACGGGCGCGCTCCAGCACGTCGTCGAGGTCGTCGCCGTAGGTGTTGACGTGGCCCACCTTGCGACCGGGCTTCACGTCCTTGCCGTACATGTGGATCTTGAGCTGCGGGTCCCTGGCCATGCAGTGCAGGTACGCGGAGTACATGTCCGGGTAGTCGCCGCCCAGGACATTGCACATCACGGTCCACGTCGCGCGCGGACGCGGATCGCCGAGGGGCAGGTCGAGAACCGCCCGGACGTGGTTGGCGAACTGCGAGGTGATCGCCCCGTCCTGGGTCCAGTGGCCGGAGTTGTGCGGGCGCATCGCCAGTTCGTTGACGAGGATGCGGCCGTCCGTGGTCTGGAACAGCTCGACGGCGAGGTGGCCGACGACGCCCAGCTCCTTGGCGATGCGGAGGGCCAGCTCCTGGGCCTGCCCCGCCAGCTCGTCGTCGAGGTCGGGCGCGGGCGCGATGACCGTGTCGCAGACGCCGTCGACCTGACGGGACTCGACGACCGGGTAGGCGACGGCCTGGCCGTGCGGGGAGCGGACGATGTTCGCCGCGAGCTCGCGGACGAAGTCGACCTTCTCCTCGGCGAGGACCGGGACCCCCGCGAGGAAGGGGTCGCGGGCGTCCTCGGGCGTACGGACGAACCAGACGCCCTTGCCGTCGTAGCCGCCGCGCACGGTCTTGAGGATGATCGGGAAGCCGCCGGCCTCGGCGGCGAAGGCCTCCGCGTCGGCGGGGTCGGCGACGATGCGGTGGCGGGGGCTCGGCGCGCCGATCTCGTCGAGCTTCGCGCGCATCACCCCCTTGTCCTGCGCGTGCACGAGCGCGTCCGGGCCGGGCCGGACGGGGATGCCGTCGGCCTCCAGGGCGCGCAGGTGCTCGGTGGGGACGTGCTCGTGATCGAAGGTGATCACGTCGCAGCCGCGCGCGAAGTCACGCAGCGTGTCCAGGTCGCGGTAGTCGCCGATGACGACCTCGCTCACCACCTGGGCCGCGGAGTCCTGCGGGGTGTCGCTGAGGAGCTTGAACTTGATGCCGAGGGGGATGCCCGCCTCGTGGGTCATGCGGGCGAGCTGCCCGCCTCCGACCATGCCTACTACGGGGAACGTCACCCTCTTAGGGTATCCGCACCATCGGGGAACACTCGTCCGGCTGTGTCTTGGCACAAGCGCGACGGGGGCGGGATACGGGTTCTCCACGGGTTTTCGAGGTACACAGGCGGGTGACAGGGGCGCTGGTTAGCATGGTTGGGTTGACGTCGCCCGGACGTCATCCGGACGGACGGACAGAGCGATCACCATGAGTGAACCCGGCGCGCTGCGCATGCGACTCCAGGGGCTCTTCCGGGAGGTCGCCAAGTTCGGGGTGGTCGGCGGTCTCGGCGTCCTGGTCAACCTGGGCGTCTTCAACCTGGTGCGCCACTTCTCGGAGCTGCCGGTCGTGCGGGCGAGCCTGATCGCCACCGTGGTCGCGATCGCCTTCAACTACGTGGGCTTCCGCTACTTCACGTACCGCGACCGGGACAAGTCCGGGCGCACCAAGGAACTGACGCTGTTCCTGCTGTTCAGCCTGGTCGGCCTGGTCATCGAGAACGGCATCCTGTACGCGGCGACGTACGGCTTCGGCTGGGACGGCCCGCTGGCGAGCAACTTCTTCAAGTTCTCCGGCATCGGGATCGCGACCCTGTTCCGCTTCTGGTCGTACCGCACGTGGGTGTTCCGGGCGCTGCCGGCCAAGGAGGCCGTGCAGACCGCCGAATCGTTCCTGGAGCAGGCCCCGCGGCAGGCGACCCGTCGCCAGCCCGACCGCGTCTGACCTGCGCCTTCCGCGCGTCTTACCGTACGGGGCGCTCCTGCGGCGCCTCCGCGACGCTCCTGACCTCCCGGCTCAGGAAGAGCGCGAAGACCGGCGGCTGCTGCTGGAGCAGCTCCAGACGGCCGCCGTCCGCCTCCGCCAGGTCACGGGCCACCGCCAGGCCGATCCCGGTCGAGCTGCGGCCGCTCACCGCCCGCTCGAAGATCCGCGCGCCGAGGTCGGCCGGGACGCCCGGGCCCTCGTCGGTGACCTCGATCACCGACTGGTTGCCGGTGACGCGGGTGCGCAGGGCGACCGTGCCGCCACCGTGCATGAGCGAGTTCTCGATCAGGGCGGCGAGCACCTGGGCGACCGCGCCGGGGGTGCCGACCGCCCGCATCCTCTGCTTGCCGGAGTGCACGATGGCCCGTCCCGCGCTGCGGTAGGCCGGGCGCCACTCCTCGATCTGCTGCTTGACGACCTCGTCCAGGTCGAAGGCGACGGCGGAGCCGGTGCGGGGGTCGCGGGAGTTGGTCAGCAGCCGCTCGACGACGTCGGTGAGCCGCTCGACCTGGGTGAGCGCGATCGTCGCCTCCTCCCGGACCGTGTCGAGGTCGTCGGCCATGGCGACCTCCTCCAGGCGCATGGAGAGCGCCGTGAGGGGCGTACGGAGCTGGTGGGAGGCGTCGGCGGCGAGCCGGCGCTCGGCGGTGAGCATGCGGGCGATGCGCTCGGCGGAGGCGTCGAGGACGTCCGCGACCCGGTCCAGCTCGGGCACCCCGTACCGCTTGTGCCGGGGCCGCGGGTCGCCGGAGCCGAGGCGCTCGGCGGTCTCGGCGAGGTCCGTGAGCGGCGAGGCCAGCTTGTTCGCCTGCCGTACGGCGAGGAGGACGGCGGCGACGACCGCGAGCAGGGCGACCGCGCCGATGATCAGCAGGGTGCGGCCGACCTCGGCGGTCACCGCGGAGCGGGACTCCTCGACGAGCACGGTCTCCCCGCGCTCGCCCTCGGCGAGGCCCCGGATGACCTCGCCCTCGGGGCGGTTGCCGATCTCGATGGTCTCGCGGCCCGGGATGCGGATCTGGGCGTACCGCTTGGCGCCGCTCTGCTCGGCGAGGATGTCCGGGTTGACCGGTTCGCCGCCGATGAGCCGGCTGTCGACGATGGAGACGATCCGCAGCGCCTCCGAGTCCACGCTCTCCTGGGCGCTGCTGGAGATGGTGCGGGTCTCGACGAGGACGAGGGAGACCCCGAAGACGGCGATGACGACGAGGACGACGGCGAGCGTGGAGTTGATCAGTCGGCGGCGCATGGATCCTCCGGAGGGCGGCTTGACGGCGACGGGGGTGGCGACGCCCTGCCGGACGGCCTCGGGGGTGCGGGGAGCCGCGCGGCCGTTCCGCGGCGGACGGCGGCCGCGGCACCGCGCGAGCCCCTATGGCGCCGGCGTGGCCCCGCGAGTCCGGCCCGATCCGGAAGGCGGCCCCGGACCCTGGCCCCGGGCCCCGGCGGCGGCGCTCAGCTGTTCTCGAAGGCGCTCAGCTCCTCTCGGAGGCGCTCAGCTGTTCTCTAAGGCGCTCAGCTGTTCTCGAAGGCGCTCAGCTCTTCTCGAAGCGGAAGCCGACCCCTCGGACCGTCGCGATGTAGCGCGGGTTCGCCGCGTCGTCGCCGAGCTTCTTGCGGAGCCAGGAGATGTGCATGTCGAGGGTCTTGGTGGAGGACCACCACGTGGTGTCCCAGACCTCGCGCATCAGCTGGTCACGGGTGACGACCCGGCCGGCGTCCCGGACCAGGACCCGCAGGAGGTCGAACTCCTTCGCGGTGAGCTGGAGCTCCTCGTCGCCCATCCAGGCCCGGTGGGACTCGACGTCGATCCGCACGCCGTGGGTCGCCGGGGCGGTGGCGGGCTCGGTGGAGCCGCGCCGGAGCAGGGCTCGGACCCGGGCGAGGAGCTCGGCGAGCCGGAAGGGCTTGGTGACGTAGTCGTCGGCGCCCGCGTCGAGCCCGACGACGGTGTCGACCTCGTCCGCGCGGGCGGTGAGGACCAGGATCGGGACCGTGTGGCCCTCGGCGCGCAGCCGGCGGGCGACTTCGAGGCCGTCCATGCCGGGCAGGCCCAGGTCGAGCACGACCAGGTCGACCCCGCCCTGGAGTCCGGCGTCGAGGGCGGTGGGGCCGTCCTCGCGGACCTCGACCTCGTATCCCTCTCTCCGCAGGGCGCGGGCCAGCGGTTCCGAGATGGATGCGTCGTCCTCGGCGAGCAGTACACGGGTCATGGGGTGATGGTAGTCGGCACGGCGCCCGGGCCGGGGCGGGATGGACAGGGCCTGGGCGGCCCCTGGGGATCTTGTGGGCATCCTGCACATGACCTTCGAATGACCTTGCGCGGTTGCATCCGCGCCTGTGATCCATCTCTCAAGTCCTTCCATATCCGGCAGTGTCGTGTCGTATGGTGGCGAGACGTCAGTAGCGGTAATCGGGGACCTTTGGCCAGCTTCGCGCGCCAAGGTCCTCTTTCTGCGTGAGGTCGGCTCAGCCGAACCTTGAGACGGTGAATGACCTGTGGGCCGGGTTCCGGGACGCGAAGACGCATCTCCCGGGGCGTGGATCCCGGTGGAGTTCCAACACTCCGCCGGTGCCGGCCTCCCCCACCGGGCGCATCACGCTCACAAGGCGTGCGTCCCGACAGAGCAAGGATCGACATGGCGTCCAGCCTGACGACGGCTTCGTCCGGAACCTCTGGTTCCGAGAAGACGTTCTTCGGCCACCCCCGTGGCCTGGCCACCCTCTTCATGACCGAGATGTGGGAGCGCTTCTCCTACTACGGCATGCGGGCCCTTCTCGTTCTGTACCTGGTCTCCGGCGGCGCGGACGCGGCGACCGGCAGCCAGGGTGGCGGCCTCGCCATGACGGCGGCCACGGCGACGGCCATCTACTCGGTGTACGTCTCGATGGTCTACCTGATGGCCATGCCCGGCGGCTGGTTCGGCGACCGCGTCTGGGGCGCCCGCAAGACCGTCACGATCGCCGGTTTCGTGATCATGGCCGGTCACGCCTCGCTGGCCCTCCCCGGCCAGGCGATGTTCTTCGTCGGTCTGGCGCTCGTCGCCGCCGGTTCCGGTCTGCTCAAGGCCAACATCTCCACGATGGTCGGCCACCTCTACGACGGCCCGGACGACCCGCGCCGTGACGGTGGCTTCACGCTCTTCTACGTCGGCATCAACCTCGGTGCCTTCGTGGCGCCGTTCGTGGTCGGCACCGTCGGCGAGAAGGTCAACTGGCACCTCGGCTTCGCGCTCGCCGCGCTCGGCATGGGCCTGGGCCTGATCCAGTTCCTGATCGGCACGAAGAACCTCAGCCCGAAGAGCGCCGTCGTCCCGAACCCGCTCAGCCAGGCCGAGCGCAAGAGCGTCCTGGTCAAGGTCGCGCTCGTGTTCGTCCTCGCCGCCGCCTTCTACGGCGTCATCGTCGGCCTCGGCATGTACACCCTGAACTGGGCGCTCGTCCCGATCACCCTCGCGGGTCTGATCATCCCGGTCGCCGTCCTCGTCCGCATCAAGCGCGACAAGGACCTCGACAAGACCGAGCAGTCGAAGATGACCGGCTACATCTGGTTCTTCGTCGCCGCCGCCGTCTTCTGGATGATCTACGACCAGGGTGGCTCGACCCTGTCGCTGTTCGCGGACGACAAGACCGCGGACACCGTCTTCGGCTTCGGCTTCCCGGCCACCTGGTACCAGTCCCTGAACCCGCTCTTCGTCATGGCGCTGGCCCCGGTCTTCGCCTGGCTGTGGCTGTGGCTGGCCCGCAAGAACCAGGAGCCGAACACCATCGTGAAGTTCGCGATGGGTCTCGTCCTGGTCGGCGCGTCCTTCTTCGTCTTCATCGTCCCGATGAACATGGCGGGCGACGGCACCAAGGTCTCCCCGATGTGGCTGGTCACGATCTACATGATCCAGACCATCGGTGAGCTGTGCCTCTCCCCGGTCGGCCTCTCCGTCACCACGAAGATGGCGCCGCAGAAGTACGCCTCCCAGATGATGGGCGTCTGGTTCCTCGCCGTCACCGCCGGTGACTGCACCACGGGTCTGCTGTCGCTGGCCGGTGTGGACCTGAACGGGACAGGGATCATCGCGATGCAGGCCGCCTTGGCCGTCCTCGCGGGCTTCGCGATCTACATGTACCGCAAGAAGGTCCAGGGCCTCATGGGCAGCGTCCACTGACCCCGCCCCCTGTACGGCCGAAGGCCGCCGCACCGCTCCGGTGCGGCGGCCTTCGCCGTTCCCTCAGCGCCTGAGGCGGGCCCAGGGGGTGAAGGTGAAGACCGCGCCGCCGACCAGGATGACCGTGCCCGCGACGAGGGCGAGGGCGCGCAGGGCGCCGTCGTTCCCGCCGGTGTGGGCGAGGTTCCCGCCGTCGGAGCCGCCGGATCCGGAGTCCGAGCCGGCACCGGCGGTCGTGTCCGTGCCGCCGTCGTCGCCGCCGGAGACACCGCCGTCCTGCTTGCTGGTGTCCAGTTCGAGGGAGGCCTTCACGGCGCCCTTGACCCGGCAGGGGATCTCCATCTTCACGGAGCCGAGGCTGACCTTGATGGTGAGCGTGCCGGGGCTGAGCGTCGACGTGCCGGTCGCGCCGGGCCGGTACGTGCCCTTCATGTCCTCCAGGCTGACCGGGGCGTCCAGGGCGAGGGCGGTGGGATTGGCCGCGCCGGTGACCGTCACCGTGCCCTTGTCGGCCCCGCCGATCTTGACCGCCATGGAGGGCTTCAGGGCCCCCGCGGGCAGGGCGGCCGGGCTCTTCATGACGCCCTTGGCGGTCTTGACCGTCAGGTCGTAGACCTCGCCGTTCTTCTTCGCGTCGATCGTCACCTTGGAGTCGATCGCCTCCGGGCCGGGGCTCGTGCAGGCGAAGGCGACCTTGACCTCCTTGCCGGGGAAGTCGGTCCGGCCGCCGGTGCCGCCGGAGCCCCCGGAACTCCCGGATTCGCCTCCGGTGCCGCCAGAGGAGCTGGTCGCGGCGCCGCCGGTGTCGCCGGAGCCGCCGCCGGTGGACGTCGTACCCCCGGTGGACGTCGTACCGCCGGAGTCGGAGGATCCGCCGGAGTCCGAGGATCCGCCCGAGGCGGTGGTGCCACCCGCCGTGGTCGTCGTACCGCCCGTGGTCGTCGTACCACCGGACGTCGTGGTCCCGCCCGAGGTCGTCGTACCACCGGACGTCGTGGTCCCGCCCGAGGTCGTCGTACCGCCCGACGTCGTCGTCCCCCCTCCCCCGTCCGTGACCTTGATCGTCGCGCCGACCGGCACCGTCTCCTTCGGGGAGCACTTGGTGTCCGTCGACAGGGGCTTGGAGACGTTGATCGTGTACTTGCCGGGCGTCAGCGTGATCTCGCCCGCCTTGTCCAGCTTCAGCTTCCCCTTCATGTCGGGCAGCACCATCGGGCTGTTCTTGGGGATCGGCGGGTTCTGCCGCGGTCCCTCCATCGCGACGGTCCCGCTCCCCGCGCCGCCCACGGTGAGGACGCCGGTCGGCTTCACCGTGTCCTTGTCCAGGTCGAGCACGTCGGGGTTCTTCGAGGCGGCCTGGACCGTCTTCCAGACGATCTCGACCTCGTCGCCGACCTTGGCCTCGGCGGGCGCGGTGATCAGCACCTTCGTCGTGCCCTGCACGGGCGGAAGCCCCGAGATCGGCGGCGGGATGCACTCCGTCGCGTAGCTGGTCTCGGCGGCCTGGGCGGGGCCGGCGGCATACAGGATCCCCGCGCCGCCGAGCATCAGCGCGACCCCGGCCGCGCTCATCCTCCGTTGCGTACTCACGCATGTCCCTTCGTCGTCGGGCTGCTGCTCTCTGGCGCTGACGGTGCGGAGTCAGGGCTGAACCACGGCAGGGCCGCGGTCGTCTCCCCGTCCCCCGGTGCGGGGGCGGAAGCGGGTGTACGGGCCGGGGCGCGGCGACGCGGGCGCGGCACCGTCCGGGTCCGGGAGGTGCGGGCCCGTCCGGCCCCGGAAGAGGGCCGCGCGCGGTCGACCACGGCCATGCCGGTCCGGAAGAGCGCGGCCGGCACCACGACGCCGAGGAGCACCCAGAAGAGGGTGACGCCCCAGGGCCTGCCGACGCCCCACGGCTGCTCGACGAGGACCTTGCCCGCGTACTTCACGGAGACCTGGTAGTCGCCGTGCGCGCCGGCCGTGAGCTCGGCGGGGAGACGGATCAGGGCCTTCTTGCCGGGCTCGATCGTGCCGCGCCACTGGCGTTCCTCGTACTGGGGCGCGAAGACGCCGTGGCTGGTGCCGACCTGGAAGACGGGGTCCTTGACGGCGGCCGGGCCCAGGTTGCCGACGGTGAAGACGACCTCGCGGCTCGGGGGCGCGCCGAACCAGACGAGGATGCCGCTGGAGCCGTCGAGGCGTACGGCGGCGAGGACGGCGAGGCGCCCGTCGCCGGAGGCCTCGGGGAGCGGGGCCGTGGGGTGCCCGGCGACCGTGAACGCCTTGTCGACGGCGTCCTGCTGTCCGGTGACCCCGGCGACGTGCACCACGCAGGGGCAGGGCTTGGGCGGTTCGGCGACGGGGAGCTTCGCGCTGAACGCTCCCCTGGCGTCGACGGTCGCCGCCCGGCCCTCGGTGTTGGCGCAGGAGTTGGTCCCGCCGACGACGCCCTTGCCGGGGGCTCCCTGACCGCAGATCAGGAGCATGAGCAGCGCGCCGGGTTTCCAGCCGCTGCCGCTGACGGTGATCTCGCCGCCCTTGCCGCCCTCGGTCTTCGACAGCTCGACCACGGGCCCCGGTGCGGCCGTGGCCGCGGGGGCGGTGGGCAGCAGGACGAGGGCGAGGGCGGCGAGGAGGGCGGCGGCCGTACGGATCGTCCTCATGGTGTCGCTCCCGCCGGGGCTCGCTGGGTACGGGACGCGCTCCGCCGCCGTGCCGCGTATCCGGCTCCGCCCGCGGCCGCCAGAAGCAGGCCGGCGGTGCCGGTGAGCGCGGGGCCCGAGGCGAAGGCGGCCTCGGCGCGGGCGGTGGCGGGGGCGGCGCCCGGTGCGGTGGCCGTCAGCCGGACGGTGACGGAGTCGAGGGCGGGCGGGTCGGGCCAGGGTTCGGTCCCGGTGGCCCGCTCGCCGGGGCGCAGGGTGAGCGGCAGGGCGCGCTCCGGGCGGTCGAGGACGGTGCCGAGGAGGCCTTCGGCGCGGACTGCGAGGCGCGGGGCGAGGACCGTGGTGCCGCGGTTGACCAGGGTGTAGCGGACGGCGCCGGTGGCGGCGTCGACGTGGACGTCCTCGACGGTGAGCGCGGCGAGGTGCGGTCCGCTGACCCGCAGCCGCAGGTCGACGCGGACCTCCCGGCCGGCGGCCGCGGCCCGTACGGTGCCCCGGTGTTCGCCGGGCGGGGTGTCCGCGGTGACGGTCACGGCGAAGGGCACGTCGGCCCGCGTCCGGGCGGGCACGGTCACGGTCGGCGCGGCGAAGGACACCGGGGCGCCCTGCCCGGAGAGGCGGACGGTGAGCGGCGCGGTGCCGGGGTTGGTGACCGACAGGGTGTCCTGGAGGACGCTGCCGGCCGGGCCCTCCAGGTAGGCGTACGGCCGTCCGGCGGCGGGCGCCGCCGTCCAGTCGCGGGCGGCGGGGGGCGCCGCCGCGACCGCGCCGAGGAGGGCGGCCGCGGCGGCCACGAGCCCGGAGCGGGCCGCCGTCCGCCGTCCGGGGGGCGCCGCCCTCCGTGCCCCGGGGCGGTCCGCCGTCCGCATCAGCGTGCCGTGCGCCGCGTGAGCCAGAGGACTCCGGCGGCGCCGGTCAGCAGGACGGTGCCGCCGAGGGTGCCGAGCGCCACGGCGGAGTCGAGCGGGCCGGTCTTGGGCAGCTGTTCGTCGCCGGAACCTCCGGAGCCGCCGTCGTCGGCGGGCGGTGGGGTGTCCGAACCTCCTGAGACGCCCGTGACCTGGAGTTCCAGCGAGGGCTTGGGGTTGTTCTTCGGCGTGCAGACGGCCGCGTCCATCCCGAGGGCGTGCACGGTGAGGACACCCGCCGTGAAGGTGACCTTGCCGTTCTTCTTCGGGGTGAACGTACCCGTGAGCGTGCCGATGCTGATGGGGGTGTCGGGCGGGATGGCGGCCGTGTTCGGCGTGCCGGTGACCTTCACCCTGCCGCTCGCGTCGCCGCCGAGGACGAGCTCGGCGCGCGGGGTCATGACGCCCTTGGGGAGCTCGACCGGGCTGTCGGAGACCCCCTTCTCGAACGACATGGTGATCGTGTAGCCGCTGCCGCTCTTGACGGCCTTGATGTCGACGGGCGAGACGGCGCTCTTGGGCCCGATCTTCGTCTCGCAGGCGTAGTTCACGTCGACGACGACCGCCTGGGCGGCCGGTGCGCCGGCCAGTACGGCCGCGCCCGCCACCGCGACGGCGGCCGTGAGCGCGGCGGTCGTTCTCCTCCGGTTCGGCACCTTGGACACCCCGAGCACCCCTCACCGCAACGTAACTGACGGTCTTTCAGATTGGGCGTCAAGGTACGCCGGAGACCTTGCGGAGGGAAGGCAGGGGAACCAGTGGACTTGTGAAAGTCCTATGCCGGTGCGGCCAGTTCGGCCCAGACGGTCTTGCCGGGGGCGCCCGGGGTGCGGTCGATGCCCCAGTCGAGGCAGAGCCGCTGCACGATGAACATGCCGTGCCCGCCCGGCCGTCCGGACCGGTGCGGGGTGCGCGGCGCGGGCTGGCCGGCGCCGCGGTCGGTGACTTCGAGGCGCAGCGTGCGGGGCATCCGCAGGACGCGCAGCCGCTCGGGGCCCTCGGCGTGCAGGCAGGCGTTGGTGACGAGTTCGGAGACGACGAGCAGGACGTCCTCGGCGGCCGCCCTGCGGTCGGCGGTGGCGGCCGGCAGCCAGCCCCACTCCTGGAGCGCCGACCGCGTGAAGTCGCGCGCGAGCGGCACCGTACCGCTGGTCTCGCCGAGGGCGAGCGTACGGACGTCGGAAGCCTGGTCCATCAACGCTTCACCTCACCGATCGACGGGACAGAGGGGACAGGACGTACGGGCGGAGCCGTGCGGGGGGGGTATGACGTCGGTCTCAGCCGGGGAGCGCCGTGTCGAGCGCCTCGTGGACCGTGAAGACGGCGTCCGCGCCCGTGATGTGGAACACCCGCGCCACCGCGGGCCGCATCCCCACCAGATGGACGCCGCCGCCGGCGGCGTCCGCCCTCAGCCGCGCGCCGAGGAGCACGTTGAGCCCGGTCGAATCGCAGAACTCCAGGCCCGAGCAGTCGACGACGAGCCGCGCCGCGCCCGCGTCGAGGGCGGTGTCCAGGGGGCTGCGCAGCAGTTCGGCGGTGTGGTGATCGAGCTCACCGACGGGCGTGAGGAGTGTGCTCCCGGCCACGTCCCGCACTTCGACCCGCAGCCGCGCGGGCGGCGCGCTGCCGATGTGTTCGCGGTCCATGGCCGTGCCTCTTTCGCTCTCGCGGATGCCGACTGACGTGCCCCCGAACCCTACAAGCGGCGCCCCCTCCAGCGCACACGAGGTCCTCCACATATCGACACAGAACGGATTATTGCCACTTGCAACCATCGGGGTCGAACCGGTAGGGCTAGAAGAGAACGTCCGACCCGACCGGCTTTGGAGGCGCCGCAAACCGCAGCGAGAAGCACCCGAAGGAGACCCATGTCACCCCGGCTCGACGCCCCGCGTACCCCCGACGCGCCGTCGGCAGCGCTCCCCCTCCCCCCTGTCGCCGACCTGCCCGACCTGCCCGACCGACTGCACGACACGCCGCTCGACCGGATCGGCCCGGTCGACGCCCGCGCCCTGTCGAAGCAGCTCTTCGCCCGGCTCTCCGAGCTGGAGGAGGGCACCCACGACCACGCGTACGTCCGCAACACCCTCGTCGAACTCAACCTCGCCCTGGTCCGGTTCGCCGCCGCCCGGTTCGGCACCCGCAGCGAACCGATGGAGGACATCGTCCAGGTCGGCACCATCGGCCTCATCAAGGCGATCGACCGCTTCGAACTCACCCGCGGCGTCGAGTTCCCGACCTTCGCGATGCCGACGATCATCGGCGAGATCAAGCGTTTCTTCCGCGACACCTCGTGGTCCGTCCACGTGCCCCGCAGGCTCCAGGAGCTCCGGCTCGACCTCGCCAGGGCCGGTGACGCGCTCGCCCAGCGCCTCGACCGCGCCCCGACCGTCGCCGAACTCGCCGAAGAGCTCGGCATCGCGCCGGAGGAGGTCGTCGAGGGCATGGCCGCGAGCAACGCCTACACCGCGACCTCCCTCGACGCACAGCCCGACGAGGAGGACGGCGCCGGCGGCGAGGCCGCGCTCGCCGACCGCCTCGGCTACGAGGACCACGGACTCACCGGGATCGAGTACATCGCCTCCCTCAAGCCGATGATCGCCTCGCTGCCCGTCCGCGAGCGGCAGATCCTCTCCCTGCGCTTCGTCACCGGCCTGACCCAGTCGGAGATCGGCGCGGAGCTCGGCATCTCGCAGATGCACGTCTCCCGGCTGCTCGCCCGCACCCTCGGCCGGCTGCGCCGCGGCCTGACCCTGGAGGAGTGACCTCCAGCGGCACCCCCGAGCCGCCGAAGGGCCCGTCCACCGTCTGCCGACCGTGGACGGGCCTTTCCGTGTCCCCGGTTGGCATACTCGGCCGGTCCGTGGCGACGCGGAGGACCGAGGCGCGAAAGGGGTGGGCCGGTTGAAGGTCATCGGCCGGGGCAGGACGGCGGACGTGCACGCGCTCGACGAGCGGCGGGTGCTGCGGCGGTACCGGGACGGCGGGGACGCGACCCGGGAGGCGGCGGTGATGGCCCGGCTCGCGCACCGGGGCTATCCGGTGCCGGCGGTCCTCCACGCGGAGGGCCCGGACCTGGTCATGGAGCGCCTGGCGGGACCGTCGCTCCTGGACGCGCTGCTCGCGGGCGCGTACGAGCCGGAACCCGCGGGCGAGTTGATCGCGGATCTGCTCGACCGCCTGCACGCGCTGCCGGGCGAGAACGTGGTCCATCTCGACCTGCACCCGGGGAACGTGATCCTCACGGAGGCCCGGGGCCCGGTCGTCATCGACTGGCGGACGGCGCAGGAGGGCGGCGCGCCGGGCCTGGACCGTGCCCTGTCGGCGCTGATCCTGGCGGAGGTCGCCGTGTCCGGCGCCCCGTACGCCCCGGGCGCCCGCGCGGGCCTGGCTGCCCTGCTCGCCCGACTCGGCGCCCCGGTCCTCCCCGATCTCCCGGCGGCCCGCACGCGCCGCGCGGCGGACCCGAACCTGACGGCGGAGGAGGTGGCGGCGCTGGGGGCCGCGGCGGAGCTGGTGCGCACGCTGTCCGCCTGAGCCGGACCACCAGCCGACCTGGACCTCCCCGAGGACCTCGCCGTCGAAGGGGACGGGCCCGCGCATGCCCCGTGCGGCCGCGCCGGCACACCCGGCCCGACCCCGACCCGACCTCCGCCACGGCCCGAAACCCGGTGGCCGGCGGGCCGCCGCCGTCGCTACCGTCCGTTCCTCCAGGGGCCGCACCGGCGGCCTCCCCCGGCAGAGAGAGCATCGCGATGACCGGCGACACCCGCCCGACGACGACCCTGTGGCGCCCCACCGGCCCCGTCGAGCTGGAGCTCGTGCGGGAGTCGGGATGGCGCGCCTGGCCGCCGCGGCTGCCCGAGCAGCCGATCTTCTACCCCGTGCTGGACGAGGAGTACGCGGTGAGGATCGCGCGCGACTGGAACGTGAAGCACAGCGGCTCCGGGTACGTCACCCGCTTCGAGGTCGACACGGAGTTCCTCCGCAGGTACCCGGTCCGGCAGGCGGGCGGACGGACGATCCTGGAGCTGTGGGTGCCGGCGGAGGAGCTGGACGAGTTCAACGCGCACATCGTGGGTGAGATCGAGGTCGTCCACGCGTTCCGCTGACGGCGGCCGGGCAGGGTGGGGGCATGGAATCACGAACCCCGGCGCGTGTCCGCCGTGCCGTCCCCAACCTCCGGACCGACGCCCCGGCCGAGAACCGCGCGTTCTACGGTCTGCTCGGTTTCGAGGAGGTCATGAACCACGGCTGGATCACGACCCTCGCCTCCCCGTCCGCCCCGACGGCCCAGATCAGCCTGATGTCCGAGGACCTCACGGCCCCCGTCGTCCCCGATCTGAGCGTGGAGGTCGAGGACGTCGACGCGGCGTACCGGGCGGTCCGCGCGTCCGGCGCGGAGATCGTCCACCCGCTGACCGACGAGCCCTGGGGCGTCCGCCGCTTCTTCGTCCGCGACCCGGACGGCCGCGTGGTCAACGTGCTGGGCCACCGGGTCTGACGGGTCGCCCAGGGAGGTCAGCGCGCCCCAGGCAGGGCCCCCGCGATCGGCTGCTCAGACCACCCGCACGCCCTTGCGCCAGACCTCGGCGATCAGGGGGACGCCCGGGCGGTAGGCCAGGTGGACGTGCGAGGGGGCGTCCAGGACGACGAGGTCGGCGCGGGCGCCGGTGGTGAGGCGGCCCACGTCGGTGCGGCGGAGGGCCGCGGCGCCGCCGGCGGTGGCGGACCAGAGGGCCTCGTCGGGGGTCATCAGCATGTCGCGGACGGCGAGGGCGATGCAGAAGGGCATCGAGGAGGTGAAGGAGGAGCCGGGGTTGCAGTCCGTGGAGAGGGCGACGGTGACGCCCACGTCGATCAGCCGGCGCGCGTCGGGCCATGCGGCGCGGGTGGAGAACTCGGCGCCGGGCAGCAGGGTCGCGACCGTGTCGCCCTGGGCGAGGGCGTCGATGTCGGCGGCGGTGAGGTGGGTGCAGTGGTCGGCGCTCGCCGCGTCCAGTTCGACCGCGAGCTGGACGCCGGGGCCGTACGAGAGCTGGTTGGCGTGGACCCGGGCCTGGAGGCCCTTCGCCTTGCCGGCCGTGAGGATCGCGCGGGCCTGGTCGCCGTCGAAGGCGCCCTTCTCGCAGAAGACGTCGACCCAGCGGGCGTACGGGGCGCAGGCGTCCAGCATCTCGCCGGTGACCAGGTCGACGTACCCGGCAGGGTCGTCGGCGTAGTCCGGGGAGACGATGTGCGCGCCGAGGTAGGTGACCTCGTCCGTGTGCTCGGCGGCGATGCGCAGGGCGCGGGCCTCGTCCTCGACGGTGAGGCCGTAGCCGGACTTGGTCTCGAAGGTGGTGGTGCCCTGGCGCAGCGCCTCCCACATGTAGCGGGCGACGTTGGCGGACAGCTCGGCGTCGCTAGCCGCGCGCGTCGCCGCGACGGTCGTGCGGATCCCGCCCGCCTTGTACGGCTGCCCCGACATGCGCGCGTTGAACTCGGCCGTGCGGTCGCCCGCGAAGACGAGGTGGGAGTGGGAGTCGACGAAACCGGGGATGACGGCGCGCCCGGCGGCGTCGGTGGAGGTGTCGGCGGCCGGGGCCTGGGCGGCGGGGCCCGCCCAGGCGACCCGGTCGCCGTCCAGGACGAGGGCGGCGTCCGTGATCAGGCCGAGGGGGCCTTCGCCGAGGCCGGGGTCGTTCGTGACCAGGCTGCCGATGTTCGTGATGAGCGTCGTCGTCATGGGGTGCTCTCCGTGGAGGGGCGGGCGGGGCGGGCGGGTGCGGCTCAGCTTCTGAGTGCGGCGATCGCGGTGGCGAGCGCCTCGCCCGTGTCCGGTACGGAGACGTGGACGCCGTCCCGTACGACGATCCGGCCGCCCACCACCACGTGGTGCACGTCCGCCGCCGTCGCCGCGAAGACCGCCGTCTCGGCCGCCAGGCGCGGTACGGGCCCGGCCGTGCGGACCGAGTCCAGGGTGATCGTGGTGAAGTCGGCCGGCGCGCCCTGCTCCAGGGTGCCCGCTTCGGGCCGGCCGAGGGCCGCGTGGCCGTCGGCGGTGGCGGCGCGCAGGAGCGCGGCGGCCGTCCAGTGGCCGCGGGTGCGGGTGCGCAGGCGCTCGTTCAGCTCCATGGCCCGGGCCTCTTCGAGGAGGTCGATGACGGCGTGGCTGTCGCTGCCGAGCGAGAGCGGCGAGCCGGCGCGCTGGAGGGCGACGGCGGGGCCGATGCCGTCCGCGAGGTCCCGTTCGGTCGTGGGGCACATGCAGGTGCCGGTGGCCGAGGAGCCGAGCAGGGTGACGTCGGTGTCCGTGAGGTGGGTGTTGTGGACGCCGGTCGTGTGCGCGCCGAGGACGCCGTGCTCGGCGAGGAGCTGCGTCGGCGTCATGCCGTGGGCCGCGAGGCAGGCCTCGTTCTCCGCGGTCTGCTCGGAGAGGTGGACGTGGAGCGGGGCCTGACGGTCCTGCGCCCAGCGGGCCACCGTGGCCAGCTGGTCGGCGGGGACGGCGCGTACGGAGTGGATCGCGGCGCCGATCCGGACGCCGTCGCTCTCCTTGAGCGCCGAGACCCGCTCGGCCCACTGCTCGGCGGTGCCGTCCGTGAAGCGGAGCTGGTGCTGTTCGGGTGCGGCGCCGAAGCCGGCGGAGAGGTACGCGGTGTCGAGGAGGGTGATGCGGATGCCCGCCTCGCCGGCCGCCGCGATGAGGGCCTCGCCCATGGCGTTGGGGTCGGCGTACCGGCTGCCGCCGGGGGCGTGGTGCAGGTAGTGGAACTCGCCGACGGCGGTGATGCCCGCGAGCGCCATCTCGGCGTAGACCGCGCGGGCGAGCGCGAAGTAGCTGTCGGGGGTGAGGCGCTGGGCGATCGTGTACATGATCTCGCGCCAGGTCCAGAAGGTGCCGGAGCCGACCTGGACGGTGCCGCGCAGGGCGCGGTGGAAGGCGTGCGAGTGGGCGTTGGCGAGGCCGGGGACGGTGAGGCCGCGGAGGACGACGGCGCCCGGCGGGGGCGTCTCCACTCCCGTGCGGACGGCCTCGATCCGGCCCTCGGCGGACACGTCGAGGGCCACGCCCGGCTCGACGTTCGTGTCGAGCCAGGCGTGTTCCAGCCAGTACGTCGTCAGCGGCACGCCAGCTCCTCCAGTACGTCGGCGAGTGCGAGGACCCCGGCCACGCAGTCGTCCTCGGCCGCGTTCTCGGCCGGGGAGTGCGAGACGCCCGTGGGGTTCCGTACGAACAGCATGGCGGTCGGGATCGATTCGGACAGGATGCCCGCGTCGTGTCCCGCTCCGGTGCCGAGGACCGGCACCTGGCCCGAGGTGCCGAGGATCCGGGAGAGCTCGTCGCGCAGGGTGTGCGAGAAGTCCACGACCGGGGTGTAGGACTCCTGGACGACGGCGAGGTCGATGCCGTGGCGTTCGGCGTACTCCCGGGCTGCCGTCTCGACTCCCGCGACGACCTTGTCCAGGGAGCCCTGGTCGGCGGCGCGGGCGTCGAGCCAGCCGCGGACCATCGACGGGATGGCGTTGACGCCGTTGGGCTCGACCGCGATCTTGCCGAAGGTGGCGACGGCTCCGGCGAGTTCGGCCTCGCGGCGGGCCGCGAGGACGGTCTCGGCGTAGGTGAGCATCGGGTCGCGGCGGTCGACGAGCCGGGTGGTGCCGGCGTGGTTGGCCTCGCCGGCGAAGTCGTACCGCCAGCGGCCGTGCGGCCAGATGGCGGAGGCGATGCCGACGGCGTCCCCGGAGAGGTCCAGGGCCCGGCCCTGCTCGACGTGGAGTTCGACGAAGGCGCCGATCCGGGCGAGCCGCTCGGGGTCGGGGCCGATCGCCGCCGGGTCGTACCCGGCGGCCTCCATGGCCTGCGGGAGGGTGATCCCGTCGGCGTCGCGGAGCTCGTACGCCTGCTCCTTCGTCAGCCGGCCGGCGGTGAGGCGGGAGCCGACGCAGGCGAGGCCGAAGCGGGCTCCTTCCTCGTCGCCGAAGTTGACGATGGCGAGGGGCCGCCTGAACGAGGCTCCGCGGGCGCGGAGTTCGTCGAGGGCGGCGAACGCGGACACGACGCCGAGGGGGCCGTCGAAGGCGCCGCCGTCGGGGACGGAGTCCAGGTGGGAGCCGGTGACGACGGCGTCGCCCGCGGTGGGGTCGCCGAGCCAGGCCCACTGGTTGCCGTTGCGGTCGGTCTCGACGTCCAGGCGGCGGGCCTCGGCCTGCATCCGGAACCAGAGTCGGCAGTCGGCGTCGGCCGCGGTCCAGGCGTAGCGGCGGTAGCCGCCGGAGGCCGCGTTACGGCCGATGGGGGCGAGGCTGCGCCACATCGCGTGGAACGAGGGGGAGTCCCCCCGCCCCGCCGAGGCGGCCCGGGCGGGGCCGCGGGGCGCCTCGGCGGCGTCGTGGGACGAGGTCACGCGGAGTCACCCTCGCGCATCGGGACGCGGACGCCCTTCTCGTCGGCGACGCGCTCGGCGATGTCGTAGCCCGCGTCGACGTGGCGGATGACGCCCATGCCGGGGTCGTTGGTGAGCACGCGGCGGATCTTCTCGCCGGCGAGCTTGGTGCCGTCGGCCACGGAGACCTGGCCGGCGTGGATGGAGCGGCCCATGCCGACGCCGCCGCCGTGGTGGATGGAGACCCAGGAGGCGCCGGAGGCGACGTTGACCATGGCGTTGAGCAGCGGCCAGTCGGCGATGGCGTCGGAGCCGTCGAGCATGGCCTCGGTCTCGCGGTACGGGGAGGCGACGGAGCCGCAGTCGAGGTGGTCGCGGCCGATCGCGAGGGGCGCGGCGAGGGTGCCGTCGGCGACCATGTCGTTGAACATGTCGCCCGCCTTGTCGCGCTCGCCCTGGCCGAGCCAGCAGATGCGGGCGGGGAGGCCCTGGAAGTGGACGCGCTCGCCGGCCATCTTGATCCAGCGGTGCAGGGACTCGTTCTCCGGGAAGAGGTCGAGGATCGCCTTGTCGGTCTTGTGGATGTCCGAGGCCTCGCCGGAGAGGGCGGCCCAGCGGAAGGGGCCCTTGCCCTCGCAGAACAGCGGGCGGATGTAGGCGGGGACGAAGCCGGGGAAGGCGAAGGCGCGGTCGTAGCCGGCGAGCTGGGCCTCGCCGCGGATCGAGTTGCCGTAGTCGAAGACCTCGGCGCCCGCGTCCATGAAGCCGACCATGGCCTCGACGTGCTTGGCCATCGACTCGCGGGAGCGCTGGGTGAAGCCGGCCGGGTCCTTCGCCGCCGCGTCGGCCATGTCGTCGAAGGCGACGCCGACCGGGAGGTACGCGAGCGGGTCGTGGGCCGAGGTCTGGTCGGTCACGATGTCGATGGGGGCGCCCTCGGCGAGCATCTGCGGGAGCAGCTCGGCGGCGTTGCCGAGGAGGCCGATGGAGAGCGGGCGGCGGGCGTCGCGGGCGTCGACGGCCAGCTGGAGGGCGTGGGCGAGGTTGTCGGCCCTGACGTCCAGGTAGCGGTGCTCGATGCGGCGCTCGATGGCGCGCGGGTCGACGTCGATGCAGATCGCGACGCCGTCGTTCATGGTCACGGCGAGGGGCTGGGCGCCGCCCATGCCGCCGAGGCCGGCGGTGAGGGTGATGGTGCCGGCCAGGGTGCCGCCGAACTTCTTCGCGGCGACGGCGGCGAAGGTCTCGTAGGTGCCCTGGAGGATGCCCTGGGTGCCGATGTAGATCCAGGAGCCGGCGGTCATCTGGCCGTACATGGTGAGGCCGAGGTGCTCCAGGCGCCGGAACTCCTCCCAGTTCGCCCAGTCGCCGACCAGGTTGGAGTTGGCGAGGAGGACGCGGGGGGCCCACTCGTGGGTCTGCATCACGCCGACGGGGCGGCCGGACTGGACGAGCATCGTCTCGTCCTGCTTGAGGGTGCGCAGGGTGCGGACCATGGCGTCGAAGGAGCGCCAGTCGCGGGCGGCCTTGCCGGTGCCGCCGTAGACGACGAGCTTGTCGGGGTGCTCGGCGACCTCGGGGTCGAGGTTGTTCTGGAGCATCCGGAGGGCGGCTTCCTGCTGCCATCCCAGGGCGCTCAGTTCCGTACCGCGGGCTGCTCGCACGGGGCGGGGTCCTGACATGGGGGTGCCTCCTCGAATGTCGTTCAGATATTCACATCTTGTCTCGCTGAATAGTTGTAGTCAACAGGGCGTCCCGGCCACGCCATGGACGAGGATGGGCCGTATGGCCTCCTCCCGTCGCGATCTCGCCGTCCGAGCCACCGTCGATCAAGGACTCCTCTCCCCCGCCGAACCCGTCGTCGCCCTCCTCGACACCGCCGGCATCCACGCCTCCGCCGCCGCCCTGACCAGCGCCTTCGCCGCCGTCACCGACGCACCCGTCCTCCACGCCTTCGCCGTGAAGGCCACCCCGCTCGTCCCCGTCCTGCGCCTCCTCCACGAGGCGGGGCTCGGCGTCGAGGTCGCGAGCCCCGGCGAGCTGGCCCTCGCCCGCGCCGCCGGGATCCCGCCCGGCCACACCGTCCTCGACTCCCCGGCCAAGACCCCCGCCGAGCTCCGCCAGGCCCTCGCCCTCGGCATCGCCGTCAACGCCGACAACCTCCAGGAGCTGGCCCGCCTCGACGCGCTCGTCGCCTCCGCACCCACCGCCTCGCCCCTCGGACTCCGGGTGAACCCGCAGGTCGGAGCCGGTTCCATCGGCGCGCTCTCGACCGCGACCGCCACCTCGAAGTTCGGCGTGGCGCTCCGTGACGAGGGCGCCCGCAAGACCGTCGTCCAGGCGTACCTGGAGCGGCCCTGGCTGACCCGGCTGCACACCCACACCGGCTCCCAGGGCATCCCGCTCTCCCTCATGGCCGAGGGCGTCGGGGAGGCGTACGCGCTCGCCGAGGAGATCAACCGGGCGGCCGGGCGGCAGCAGATCGACACCCTGGACATCGGCGGCGGCCTTCCGGTGAACTTCACCTCCGACGAGGAGACGCCGACGTACGCGCAGTACGCCCGGCTGCTCGCCGACACCGTCCCCGGGCTCTTCGACGGCCGCTACCGGCTCGTCACCGAGTTCGGGCGCTCCCTGCTCGCCAAGCACGGCACGGTCCTCGCCCGGGTGGAGTACACGAAGACCTCCGGCGGCCGCCCGATCGCCGTCACCCACGCGGGGGTGCAGCTGGCCACCCGTACGGTCTACGCCCCCGAGTCCTGGCCGCTGCGCGTCCTCGCGTACGACTCCGAGGGCCGGCCCCGCACCGGGGACGTCACCGTCCAGGACGTGGCGGGCCCCGCCTGCTTCGCCGGGGACCTGCTCGCCACGGGCCGCGCGCTGCCGCTGCTGCACCCCGGGGACGTGGTGGCGGTGCCGGACACCGGCGCGTACTACTTCGCCCACCACTACGCGTACAACAGCCTGCCCCGGCCCGCGATCCACGGCTTCACGGTGGACGGCGACGGGGCGGTGACCTTCACGGCCGTACGGAGGGCGCAGACGCTCGACGAGATCGTCGCCGAGGCGGGCGGGGCGCGGGCGGACGCGCTGACCGGGAAGGACGCCGTCCTCCGGTAGCGCGGGCGCGGCGGCCCGGTTTCGATGAAGTCATGACTGGAACGGGTACGGACACCACCTCCGTCGTGGTCGAGCGCCGGGTCGCCGCCTCCCCCGGGCGGGTCTGGGAGGCGATCACCGACCTGCTGGACATGCCCCGGGTCCTCTCGGGCGTCGACCGGGTGGAGGTGCTCACCGAGGGCGGATTCGGCGTCGGCACGCGCTGGCGCGAGACCCGGCGGATGCTGGGCAAGGAGGCGACGGAGGAGATGACCGTGACCGAGTGCGAGCCGCCCGACCGCTACGTCACGGTGGCCGACTCCCACGGCATGCACTACGTCTCCGAGCTCACCCTCACGCCCGACGGCGCCGGGGCCACCACCCTGCGGATGGCCTTCTCCGCCCGGCCCGCCGGCGGCCGGACCGCGGGGCTCGCGGCCCGGCTGCTCGCCCGCTTCGGGGCGAAGGCGGTCGCGAAGGCGCTCACGAAGGACCTGTCCGACATCGCGAGGGCCGTGGAGTCACGGGGCTGATCCGGACCCGTCCGGATCAATTCCCGTCAGACAGCGGCATGTTCCGGTGGAAAATGCCAGAACGCCTCCCCGGGGCACGAACGTTCAGTAGCGTCACCGTCACTGCCGCACGTTCGCACGCCGCATCGGGAGGGGAATCCGCGTGCCCGGAATCGACGAGTGCCTTCTGGAGGCCATGGCCCTGCCGGGGGCCCGGGGCGCCTCCCTGGTCGACTGGACCAGCGGCCTCGCCCTCGGGACGGCGGGCGACTCGCCGGTCGGCGACCACGAGACGACGGCCGCCGAGACCGCCGAACTCGCCCGGTCGGCGGCCGAGTTCGACTCCTTCACGGCGGAGGGAGGGAACGAGGGCCCGCCGGTCGAGGACCTGATCGTCACCACCCGCGCCGGCTACCACGTCCTCCGCTTCGTCGAGACCTCCTTCGACAGCAGCGTCTTCCTCCACCTCTGGCTCGACCGCGACTCCGGCAACCTCGCCCTCGCCCGGCTCCGGCTCCGCGACCTCGCCGAACGGCTGGTCCTCGGATGAGCCGGGCGACGGTCTCCCCGATGCTGGTCCGGCTCGCCGCCGAGAAGGCCACCGGCGCCCTGCTGCGCGACCACGGCACGCTCTACCTCGTCGACGGCCGGGTCGTGCACGCCGAGTCCCCCGCCGCCCCCGGCGTCGACGTCCTCCTCACCACCGGCGGCCGGCTGCCCCGCGAGGGCTGGGACGAGGCCGTCGACCGGGCCGGCGCGCACCGCGCGGTCGGTCGCTTCCTCGTCGACAGCGGCCGGCTGCACGACGGCGAGCTGGAGATATGCCACCTCGGCGCCGTCTTCGACGCCGCCTTCTTCGCCCTCTCCCCCACCAGCGGCCCGACCCGCTTCCGGTACGGGGTGGGGCACTGGTTCGGGACGGTGCGGCCGGTGTCCGCCGAGGCCGTGGAACGCGAGACCGTGCGCCGCCGCGAACTCCTCGACGCCGTCTGGCCGTACGCCGCCGTGGACACCGCCCCGGTCGTGCCCCGCCCCGCCTCCCCCGGCCAGACCGTCGGGGCGCGGCAGCGCGCGCTGCTCGCCGCCGCCGACGGGGAGCTGACCCCGGCGGAGCTGGCCCGGCTCCTCGGCCGGCCCGCCTTCCACACGCTCCTCGACGTGCGGCGCCTCGCCGCGGCCGGGCTCGTGGAGACGCCGCTCGCCCCCGAACCGGACCCCGGCCCCGTACCGCCGCCCTTATCGGCCACCCTGCCGGTGGCCGATCCCGACATCGCCCTGCTGCGCCGGCTCCGTGACGCCCTGGAGGCACACCTGTGATGAGGCGTGCCCTGCGCATGCGCGCCGAGAGGAGACAGCTCATGACGGCAGAAGCCGAGGTCCTCGGCGAGCTCAGACGGCTGCGCGCGCGGCTGCCGCAGCTCACCGGGGCCCTGGCGGCCAGCGCCGACGGACTCGTGCTCGCCCACGACACCGTGGACGGCGAGGCGGAGAGCGTGGCCGCGCTGACCGCGGCGGCACTCGGCGTCGGACAGCGGCTGACCGACTCCACCGGCCAGGGCCGCTTCCGCGAGCTGCTCGTGCGCGGCGAGAACGGTTACGTGGCGACGTACGCGGCGGGCGGCTCGGCCGTCCTGACGCTGCTCGCCGAACCCCGGATCAACGTGGGGCGGCTCCATCTGGAGGCCCGCAGGTCCAGCACCCGGATAGGGGAACTCGTCGACGGCGCGCTGGAACGCAGAGACCCGAACTGAATCCGTCCATCAGTAGCGAGAAGGAAGAGACGACACCATGGCGAACACCGAGACCTCCCTCAAGGAAGCGGCCCAGATCGAGGGCGCGCTCGGCGCGGCCCTCGTCGACTACACCAGCGGTATGGCCCTCGGCACCATCGGCGGCGGCAAGGACCTCGACCTGAACATGGCCGCGGCGGGCAACACCGACGTGGTGCGGGCCAAGCTCCGGACGATGGAGATGCTGGGCCTCAAGGAGGAGATCGAGGACATCCTCATCACCCTCGGCAGCCAGTACCACCTGATCCGGCTTCTCAAGGGGCGCGGAACCAGCGGCCTCTTCCTCTACCTGGCGCTGGACAAGGACCGCGCGAACCTGGCGATGGCCCGCCACCACCTGAAGAAGATCGAGGCCGAGCTGGACGTCTGATCCGCGGCGGCACGCGGGGCCTATTCGACGAACAGGCCCCGGGCCGCCGCCTTCGTGTCGAACTCCTCCAGGCGCGCCTGCGCGTCGGGGAGTTCGTCCGCCATGGCCTCCAGGAGGACCCGGCCGAGGAGCATCGGCGCGCAGGCCGTGTCGAAGGCGAGCCCGGTGCCGACGGCGGCCGGGATCAGCAGGTCGCTGTGGGCGGCGACGGGCGCGAACGCCGACTCGGCGACGGTGACGACCGCGAGCCCGGCCGCCCGCGCGTACTCCAGGGCCTCGACGACCTCACGGGGGTGCCGGGGCAGCGCGAAGCAGAGCAGGGCCGTCGCCCCGGCCCGTACGGCCGCGTCGATGCGGTCCGTGAGCATGGAGCCGCCCTCGTCGAGGAGCCGGACGTCCGGATGCACCTTGGCGGCGAAGTAGGCGAAGCCCCGGGCCTGTGAGGAGGCGGCGCGCAGTCCGAGGACGGGCAGCGGCCGGGACCCGGCGAGGAGCCGACCGGCCCGCTCGACGGGGGCGGGGTCGGCGAGGAGTCCGGCGAGGTGCCGGAGGTTCTCGATCTCGGCGAGCACGGCCTGCTGGTACTCGTTGTGCCCGGAGGCGTCCTCGGCGGCCGCGGGCATGCTCTCCCGCAGGTGCTTGCGGAGCGCCGGGTAGCCGTCGAAGCCGAGGGCGACGGCGAAGCGGGTGACGGAGGGCTGGCTGACCCCGGCGAGCTCGGCGAGCTCCACGCTGGACAGGAACGGCACGTCGGCGGCGCGGCGCACCATGCAGTGCGCGATCCGCCGCTGGGTCGGCGTCAGCCGGTGCCCCTCGAAGAGCGCCTGCAGCCGGCCGGCCGGGCTGTCGCTCATGCCGCCCCCTTCCTTCTATTCATCCATGAAACTTCTGCATAAGGATATGCATAACGGGCGGGGTGCGACACCCCCGCGAAGGGGGCGGTGCCCGCCCGCGGATGGCCCGAACCGCGAGACGGTTGCCGTGACCTGCGTCACATCACGACCGACACCACCCCTTCACGACACCGCCACACCAGAAGGGGCGACCGTCTCGCGCGAAACATCAACTTCCCTGGTCACCCCGCACATTGATCCCCCGTCAGCCATATCGGACGCCACTCCGGCCCGGCGTTACGCATCCGCCATGATCACAACAAGATCCGAAAAACCAGACACCCGGAACCCCCGCGGATTGGCCTAGACCCCCGCCCCGGCCGCCGGTTACCTTCTGCCCGTCCGGAACCCACCCGGCTCCGGACAGGGGAATTCCTATGGACTCAGGGGGAGCCATGAAGGTCCGTTCCGCACGCACGCGCATGGGCGCCACGGCCGCTGCCGCCGCTGCCGCCGCCCTCGCGACGGTGTACGCCGCCACGCCCGCCGCCGCCGTCTCCACGCAGTACGTGAGCGACAACTGCGACTACCGCGGCTGCACCGAGGGCGACCTCTACCTGAACTACCACTCGGTCGCCGACTCCGGCAACGGCAACCCGAGCGGCAGCTTCGCGCGGTTCTACGGCAACCAGTACAACCACGCCGGCGAGACCATCTCGTACAACGGCACGGACGCGGGCACCGTGAACTACGTGTTCGTGTTCGCCTCCGGCCAGGGCGACGGCGCCGGCCAGCTCGTGAAGAACAACGCCGCCTCCGCCAACAACTGCTCGACCGTGGACGGCTACCGCGTCTACTACAACTCGGGCTACGCGGGCCACTCCCAGTCCATCCCGCACTACTGGGCCTGCGCCTCCAGCACCAACCTGGACGCCACCCTGAAGAACAACAATGCCTCCTCGCACTTCGCGTAGACGGGCAGGGCTCCGGCCGGGCACGCCGGGGACGCTCGCGCGGCCCCTGGCGGCCCTGGCCGGCGCCGGCCTCGCCCTCACCGCCCTGACGGGCTGCGGGGACACGGACCCCGCCGGGCAGGCACCGCCCCCGGCCTCCGCGGCCAACGCCAAGGTCGACGAGTCGAAGTGGCCCAAGGCGACGCCCGAGACCGGGCTCGCCCGCGGGCTCGTCCTGCCGCTCCAGCAGTACATGCAGACCTACGAGGACTCCGTCGTCATCGAGCGGGCCGCACGCACCCTCCAGACGCAGTGCATGGCCGACTTCGGCTTCACCGTCGTCTTCCCGCCCGTCGGCACGAACCCGCCGCCGAACGCGGACGACGCCAACATGTCCCGGCGGTACGGGATCAGCGACCGCGAGACGGCCGAGAAGTACGGATTCGGGATCCCGCCCGACACCGTGGAGCACCCGCCGCCGCCGAAGCTGACGGCCGCCGCCGTCGCCGTCCTCACCGGCCGCAAGGGCCTCGGCCCCCGCGCCGAACCCGCCCCGGCCACGTACCGGGGGAAGAAGATCCCCAAGGACGGCTGCCAGGGCTCGTCCTTCGACAGGATCGGTGCGCGCATCGACTTCGGCCTCTCCAGCCGGCTCGACCACGACAGCCTCGTGAAGTCGCAGGAGACCCCCGTGGTCCAGGCGGCGGTCAGGGCCTGGTCGGGCTGCATGAAGAAGAAGGGGTACACGGTCGCGGACCCCTACGCCGCGATCGACCTCGTCCCCCGGGTCGAGGGAGCCGAGACGTCCCCGAAGGAGATCTCCGCCGCCGTGGCGGACATCGACTGCAAGAAGGAGACGGACCTCGTCCGCGTCTGGCACCGGGCGGAGACCGCGATCCAGACCCAGCAGGTCGAGCGGAACCAGCTCGCCCTGCAGCAGCTCAAGGAGAAGAACGCCCACGCGGTCAAGGCCGCCGAGGCGGCGCTCCGCGGATGAAACGGCCCGTGGCGGGCGTCGGTGCGGCCGCACCGGCACCCGCCACGGCCCGGCGCCCCGCCCGGCGGGGCGCCGCGCAGACTGAGGGGACACCCGTGGACAACGGACCCGACACCCCGTCGCCCGTCGACGAGGAGTGGGAGCAGGCCGGCACACCGCAGGACACGCGTCCGAAGGCGAGCGGACCGGGCAACGGCCTGGCCCGCCGCAGGCGTCTGCTCGGGGCGGTGACCGCCGCCGCGGTCCTGGTCTCGGGCCTCGGCATCGTCGCCGCCCGGGTCATCAAGTCGCCGGCCCAGGCCGCCGCGGACACCGCGGCGCCGCCGCCCAGCGTCATCACCGCCCCGGTGGAGCACCGCGTGCTCAAGGAGGCCGTGATCCTCCGGGGAGCCGTCCGCGCCTCCCAGACCGTGCAGGTCTCCGCCTCCGTCTCCGGCGGGGCGGGCGGCGCGCCCGTCGTCACCAAGATGAACGTGAACGCCGGGGACACCTTCCGCTCCGGCCGCGTCCTGATGGAGGTGTCCGGACGGCCCGTGATCGCGCTCAAGGGCAGCGTGCCCGTGTACCGGGACCTCAAGCCCGGCGCCGAGGGCGAGGACGTCGCCCAGCTCCAGAGCGCCTTGCGGGAGCGGGGCCACGACACGGGCGGGGACGAGTCCGGGCTCTTCGGGCCCGGGACGAAGGCCGCCCTGACGGCGTTCTACCGGAGCGTCGGGTACGACCCGCTGCCGGCCGAGGACGGCGGCGAGGAGGAGCTGACCGGCGCGCAGGAGGCGGTGACCGAGGCGGCCCGCCGCGTCGAGGACATCCAGGCCGCCGCACGGCGCGCCCCCGCCTCGCCGGGGACCGGGGGCAAGGGCGGCACGGCCGCCACCGGCCCCGGGGACGGGACCGACTCGGCCGTCGAGCTCCGCCGCGCCCGTGAGGACCTGGCGAAGACCCGGGACCGGCTCGACCGGATCAAGGCGAAGACCGGCCCCATGCTGCCCGCCTCCGAGGTCGTGTACCTGAAGGGCTTCCCGGCCCGGGTCGACTCGGTCGCGGCCGGCGTCGGCAGCAGGGCCGAGGGGAACGCGCTGACCGTGTCGGCGGGCGTCCTCGTGGTCGAGGGCTACCTGCAGAAGCACCAGCGGGGCCTGGTCAGGCCGGGCCAGCGGGTGGAGATCTTCTCCGAGTGGGAGGGCACGTCGGCCGCGGCGACGGTGCGTTCCGTCGCGACCGGTCTCGCCCGCCCGCAGCCCGCCGCCGGGGGCGAGGCCGCCCCGGACAAGGCCGCCGCCGCCCAGGGGTACGCCATGGTCGTCGCCCCGGACAAGCCGCTGGACGCGTCGATGGCCGGACAGGACGTCCGGCTGACGGTGCAGACCGCCGCGACCGACGGCGCGGTGCTCGTCGTCCCGGTCACCGCCATCTCGGCGGGCGCCGACGGAAGGACCGCGGTGACGGTCGTCCGGGCCGACGGCAGGCGGATCCGGGTCCCGGTGAGCACCGGCGGCACCGGCGACGGCTACGTGGAGGTCCGGCCCGCGCGCGCGGACGCGCTGTCCGCGGGCGACCAGGTCATCACCGGGGTCGCCGCCGGCGCGGGCTCCGACGGCGCCCCGACCGGTCTCGGCTCGTGAGCGGGACGACGGCGCCCGCCGTGGACCGGCCCGCGGACGGGGCGGCCGCGCCGCCCGTCATCGAGATGCGCGGCGCCGGGCTCACGTACCCCGGGCCGCCCGCGGTCTCGGCCCTCAAGCCCTGCGAACTGACCGTGCGCAAGGGCGAGTTCGTGACGATCGTGGGCCCCTCGGGCTCCGGCAAGTCGACGTTCCTCAACATCGCGGGGCTGCTCGACTCCCCCACCGAGGGGCAGTACCTGCTCGACGGCATCGACACCGGCGCGCTGGGCGACGCCGACCGCTCGGCGCTGCGCGGACGGCGCATCGGCTTCGTCTTCCAGGCCTTCCACCTGCTGCCGCACCGCACGGCCGTGGAGAACGTGACGCTGTCCATGGTGTACGGCGGGACCCCCCGCAAGGACCGGGTCGCCGCCGCTCGGGACGCCCTCGTCCGCGTCGGCCTCGGGCACCGCCTGGAGGCGATCCCGACGACCCTGTCGGGCGGCGAACGGCAGCGCGTGGCGATCGCGCGGGCCCTGGCCGCGCGCCCCTCTCTGCTGCTCTGCGACGAGCCCACGGGCAACCTGGACACCACGACGGCCACCACCGTGATGGAGCTCCTGGAGGACCTGCACCGCGACGGCATGACCGTCCTGGTCATCACGCACGACCCGGCCGTGGCACGGCGGGGCGCACGCACCCTCGCCATCCGGGACGGCGTACTGACCGAGGGAGGGGCGGCGTGAGGATCCCCCTCCGCCGTCGCGCCGACGGCATCGAACCCTCCCGCTTCCACTGGCGGGACCTGGTCTCCGAGTCCACCGCCGGACTGCTCCAGCGCCCGGCACGCGCGGCGCTGACGGCCCTCGGCACCGTGCTCGGCGTCGGTTCCTTCGTCGCCGTGCTCGGGCTCACCGCCACCGCGGCCTCCCAGATCGACGCCCGCTTCAGCGACCTGAGCGCCACCGAGGTGACCGTCCAGGACGTCAGCAACGAGCACACCGAGTTCGAACCGCTGGCCTTTCCCGGCGACGCCGACCGGCGGGTGGAGCGCCTCAACGGCGTCACCCACGGCGGAGTCCTGTGGACGGTGCAGCTGCGCGAGGGCCAGGAGGTGCGCTCCGCGCCCGTCGCGGCCGCCGGAGCGGCGAGCCAGATCCAGGTCGTCGCCGCCTCCTCGGGCGCGCTGCTCGCGGCCGAACCGTCCGTACGGGAAGGGCGGGTGTACGACCACTGGCACGACACGACCCGGCAGCGGGTCGCGGTCATCGGCGTGGGCATGGCGGCCAGGCTCGGCATCACCACCCTGGAGACCCAGCCGGCGCTCTTCATCGGCGACGAGGCGTTCTCCGTCATCGGCATCGTCGACGACACCCGCCGCAAGGCCGACCTGCTGCTGTCGGTGATCGTCCCGCGCAGCACCGCCCAGGAGCTCTGGGGCCCGCCCAAGGACGGGGCCGAGATGCTGATCAGTACGAGGGTGGGGGCCGCGCAGCAGGTCGCGAGCGAGGTGCCGGTCGCGGTGCGCCCGGACCACCCCGAGTACCTCAGGGCCGTTCCGCCGCCCGACCCGCGCACCCTGCGCAGCGGCGTCAGCGGGGACCTCGGGCAGCTGTTCCTGGTGCTCGCCGCCGTCTGCCTGTTCATCGGCTCGGTCGGCATCGCCAACACCACGCTCGTCGCCGTCATGGAGCGGACCGGGGAGATCGGGCTGCGGCGCGCGCTCGGCGCCCGCGGGCGGCACGTGCTCACCCAGTTCCTCACCGAGTCCGGGGTGCTGGGGGCGCTCGGCGGCCTCATCGGCACCTCGCTCGGCGTGAGCGTCGTCGTCGGTGTCGCCATGGCCCGCGCGTGGACGCCCGTCATCCCGCCCACCACGGTGGTCGCCGCCCCGGCGATCGGCCTCCTGACGGGCCTGCTGGCCGGGCTCTACCCGGCCTGGCGCGCCAGCCGCATCCAGCCCGTCGAGGCGCTGCGCCGCTGATCTCCGGCTCCTCCCCCACATACGTCACGGTCCGGCGCGCCGGCTCAGCCGCCCCGGGCCGTGCCGCCGGAAGGTCCCCCGGTGCGAGAGCACCACCGACGAAGGAAAAGCGTGAAGTCCATACCCATGCGGCGCACGGCGCCGCTCACGGTCGCGCTGGCCACAGCGCTGGCCGTGCCCCTCTCGATGCCCGCGATGGCATCCGAGCCCGCGCCCCCGAAGAGAACGGCGCAGAAGGCGGTCCCGGCCGCGAAGCCCGCCGCCCGGCCGCGCGCCGTACCCCCGGCCGACCGGTCCGCCGTCCTCGGCCGCGGCCACGCGAAGTCCACCGACACCGCGTTCACCACCTCCGGTGACGGCACGGGCTTCCACCTGCTGGTCGCCGCCGAGAAGAACGGGTACGCCTGGAAGACGGCGGCGTCCCTGTCCGAGCCGGGCTTCGAGGCCGACGCCTGGATCGGCAACGCCTGCCTCACCGCCTCGGGCAGGCGGGCCGCCGTGGCGTACGCGCCGCGCACCTTCACCAACAAGCCGGAGCTGATGGCCCGCGGCGCCTTCGCGGCGACCGTGGACCTCACCACCGGCAAGGTCACCAAGCTCCCGTTCCAGGTCTCCCTCGCGTACTTCAGCCCCGGCTGCGGCGCGGGCGAGAAGGCGGTGTTCACCCAGCTCTCGTACGAGGGCGACACCGCCCAGAAGACCCGGCTGATCACCGTGGACGCCGCCACCGGCAAGGCCGGCACCCCCGTGGCGTACCCCGGTCAGCTCACCTCGGCCGTGCCCGCGCGGACCGGTGTCGTCGCCGCCCGCGGCAACAGCCTCGTCGCCGCCGACGCCAGGGGCCGGCTGCGGGAGATCGCCCGCACCCGGACGGTCCCCTTCCAGCTGACCGTGGACGCCTCGGGCGGCCTCACCTACATCGACCGCGCCCGGAGCACCGAGGCCGGGAAGGCGTCGACGAGCTACGCCCGGCACCTGGACGCCCTCCAGCTCCTGCGCTCCGGGGCCGAGGCGGCCACGGTGGCCTCCGGCGCCCTCACCGCCTGGGACCTGGCGTCCTCCGCCGACGGCACGGTCTACGTCACCGGCCGGGCCACGAGCACCGGCACGCTGCCCCCGCGGGTGAAGAACCCCGGCGGTCTCGCCAAGGGCGCCCGGCTCTCCAGCCACGGCCACGCGGCGGTCACCACCACCTGGGCGGACGGCAAGGACAGCCGGATCCGGCCCGAGGAGGCGCTGACCGAGCGCACCGCCCGGACCACCCTCCGGGTCCTCGGCACGGACCGGACCGTCACCCTCGACGCGCTGCCCGGCCAGGACCGGATCGGCGGCGAGAAGGCCGCGGAGCAGGGCCGTACGACCTCTCCGGCGCTCCCGCGCCCGGGGAAGCCGGCGCCCGGCCGGACCGCCGCGCGCGGGACGGACGTCTCGGTGGCGTCCGCGCCGGACGACCCGATCGAGGACGAGGCCGAGCGCACCTGCGCGGTGCCCCGGAACGACCCGCGGAAGCAGGCGTTCCAGCCGACTCCCCGGCAGGTCGAGTGGGCGGTGGACCAGGCGGTCATCGGCCGGCTGAACCTCACCCGCAGCCCGAACTGGAAGAACACCGGCATGGGCGGCTACTCGCCGCAGAGCCTGTTCCCGCCGATCGTCCTCGCGGGTGACCCGAACGGGACGCTCGACTCCGAGGACGGCACGAACGACCGCTGGCACATCCCGTCGCAGATCCTCCTCGGCGTCACCGCCCAGGAGTCGAACATGTGGCAGGCCACCCGGTACGCGGTGCCCGGCGTCACCTCCAACAGCCTGATCGGCAACTACTACGGCGTCGACTACAACCCGAGCGGCACCCAGGTCGACCCGTGGGCGATCGACTGGAAGGACGCCGACTGCGGCTACGGCATCACGCAGGCCACCGACGGCATGCGGCTGCCCGGTCACGAGCAGCCGACCAAGTCGGTCCTCCAGCAGGAGGCGATCGCGCTCGACTACACCGCCAACATCGCGGCGGGCGCGCAGATCCTTTCGGACAAGTGGAACCAGACGTACGCCGCGGGGCTGAAGGTCAACGACGGCCACCCGAAGTGGATCGAGAGCTGGTTCTTCGCCCTGTGGGCGTACAACTCCGGCTTCTACCCGCAGTCGCAGGCCGACGCGGCGGGCCACTGGGGCGTGGGCTGGACCAACAACCCCGCCAACCCGCTGTGGAAGGCGAACAGGACCCCGTTCCTGGAGAACTCGCTGGGCGGCGACGACTACAGCCACGCCGCGCGCCCGCAGGAGTGGCCGTACGAGGAGAAGGTCATCGGCTGGGCAGCCCGGCCCATCACGGCGATGTTCGCCCCCGGCGACATGAAGCCCGGCTACGTCTCCGCCAACTGGACCACCTCTTTCGACCGGACGAACGCCAAGCCGCCGATCGACAAGTTCTGCGACGCGTCCAACTCCTGCGACGGTTCGAAGATCGGCGACAACGACTCCAACGACCAGGGCAAGGGTGCCTGCACCCTCGACGCCGGCAACAAGGACACCAACGCCCACTGGCTGCACTGCTGGTGGAACAAGCCGGTGACCTGGAAGAACTGCGGCTCCGGAGCCCAGTGCGGCAACCAGGTCCACCGCTTCAACACGACCTACCCGGAGCAGCCGGACGCCAACTCGTACCCGCCGCGCTGCTCCAGCGGCCTGGCGGCGAACGCGCTGATCGTCGACGACCTCGCGAACGGCGTGGTCCCGGCCGGTTCGGCCGGGCGGAGCTGCGGGGCGGTGAAGTCCGACGGGTCGTTCAAGCTGAACTACTACATCTGGAGCGACGGCACCTACCCCGGCAAGATGGACACCCATCAGATCGGGGCGGCGTACGGCAACCACTTCTGGTTCACCCACACCCGCAAGCCGGACCCGTACTACGGCCACCGGCTGTACATCAACGGCGTGTGGAAGCTGAACCAGCCGGTTCCCGGCGGGCAGGCCAGGGTCTACGCGCACATCCCGGACCACGGGGCCCAGACCAAGATCGCCGACTATCAGATCGAGACGGTCGGCGGCACGGTCACCAAGACGATCTCCCAGGCGGACAACGCCTCGAACAAGTGGGTCGACCTGGGCGCCTACCAGTTCGGCAGCACCCTGCCGCAGGTGAGCCTGTCGAACTTCACCAGCGACGGGAACGGCGACAAGGACATCGCGTGGGACGCGATCGCCTTCGTCCCCGGCGACTACGACGGGCTCAACGCGGTCACCTTCCCCGAGGCGAACCCGCTGGCTCCGGACGTCGACTTCATCGGCACCCAGTACCCCAAGGACGCGGGCCCGATGGGGACGATGATGGCCTCGGCCCTCACCGCCTCGTCCGGTGAGCCCTCCTGCTCCACCGGCGTCGACCGCGTGACCCTGTGCGCCTCGTTCCAGCCGCTCCCGGCCGAGCGGAGGGCGACGGTGTCGACCACGCCGCGCGCGGCGGCCGCCACCGCGACCCCCGGCTGGTGCAAGAACGTCAACGGCTCGTTCATGTTCAGCCGGACCGAGGGCTGCCTGCGGGGCATGATGCCCCTCACCGCGACCAAGGACGGCGTGCCGATCGGCAACGCCACCATGAAGGTGATCCAGGAGATCAATCTCGACCCCAAGTCGAACGTCTTCAAGACGTGGACCGAGGTGTCCCTGATCAGCATGACCGGGATCACCTCCACGACCATGACCGACTTCAACGAGGAGTGCTGGTCGACGACCGCCTGCTCCGAGAGCTACGGCCCCTGGATCGGTGCCACGACGTGGACGACGGGTGACCCGCACGTCGCGACGCGCACCAACACGTTCACGTGGAACAAGGTCGTGGGCGGCCGCAGCGTCCTCGACCTGACCTGGGAGACGTTCTGGTCCACCCCGCAGTCGGCCGTCCAGGCCGTCCCGAAGTGGAGCCACCAGAACTTCAAGATCCGCTGCGACAACGAGGTGGGCGGCAACACGGGCTGCGTCTTCCCGAGCTACACCCCGACCATCCAGATGAACACCCAGAAGTACCCGGCGGCCGCCGCCTACTACTGGGTGATCATGGAGAAGCTGGCGAGCCACCCGGGCAGCGAGAAGTTCGACAAGCCGCTGCACCGTCTCGCGAACGACGCCACGGCGCAGACGAACCGCGACAAGATGTGCATGCTCGCCGTCGCCGAGTGGCGCCCGAACCCGGCCGCCGACGGCACGAGTTGCGACGAGTACCCGTTCGCGAAGTCGCGCGAGAGCGGTGGCATGACGCTCACCTCGGGCAAGTACTGCGTCCAGATGTACGCCGCGAAGCAGCCCAACGGCACCTCGTGGATGCTGGAACTCGACGGCAACTACGCGAACCCCACCTGGAACGAGATCTGCGGTCGTGCCGCGGTCCCGACCAAGCAGAACACGGACGCCGGCGGTGACCTCGGCCGGTTCACGTCGGAGGTCCGGCTCCTCGACAACGACGCGTACTACGTCCAGACCGGATTCGAGGGCTGCAGCATCAGCTCCGTCTGCAACATCGTCTGACGCCTGAACGCAGCGCGGCCCGCCCGGTCCCCAGGACCGGGCGGGCCGTTCCGTCTCCGTCGGCGACCGGGCGGGCCGTTCGGTTTCCGGCGGCGACCGGGCAGGCGACGTCAGGTCGTCGGCCACTCCAGCATCCGGCCCTCGTGGACCACGGGCCTGCGGCCCACGCCGGGCAGCGGGGTGCCCCGCTCCATGGCCGTGGCCAGGTCGTCGAACATGGCGCCCAGGCCGGGCCAGGGCCGCCGGTGGTCCGGGTCGCCGAAGGAGAGCTCACCGACCGTCCCGTACCCGTCCTCGCGGTGGTCCACGAAGAGCAGATCGCCGGTGAGCGCCTGCGCGAACGGGACCCAGCGCGCGTGGGAGGTCCTCCCGACCTCGTCCTCGTACCCCTCGTCGACGGCCTCCTCGGCCCGGGAGGCGAGATAGCGCTGCCACTCCAGGACCTTCTCGGCGTCCAGGAGGCCGTACCCGACGAGGAACGCCCCCGCCTCGTCGCCGGCCCGGCGCGGCACGACACCGTCGCAGGCCGCGAGCAGGGCCCGCAGGGCCGGGTCGAGAGGGAAGCCGAGTCCGTCCTCCAGGGCGTCCAGGGCGGCCCCGGAGGCGCCGGGGCGCAGTGCCGCGGCGTCGCCCGGCGCGTGCTCCTCCAGCCAGCGGACGATCCTGGACCAGGCCGGGAGGACGGCGTCGGCGTCGGACATGGGGGCTCCGGTCAGTTCGGGGTGGAGGCGGCCAGGGTCGTGCAGGAGACGTCCGGGCCGTGGGCCGTGACCCGGGGCCGGGCCCCGGACGCCTCCGGGAGGTCGAGGGTGAAGCAGCGGGTGGCCAGGGCGTCGGACGGACCGAGGAGGGCCACGCCCCGCTCGTACGGGCGGGAGAACTGGACGTAGACCCGGGTGCCGTGGTCCGTGGCGCGCACCCCGGCGAGCCCGCCGAGGCGCGGGCCCTGGCCGGCGAACCGGTCGAGGGCGTCCCGCACGTCCTGGTCGGAGGGGGTGGGGCCCTCGGCGGCGAGGAGGGCGTCGGCGAACCGTGCCGCGTCCGCCCGGGTGGCCTCGAAGGCGTCGTGCTCCCGGCCCGACTCACGGGCCCGGGCGACGGCGTAGAGGACGACGAGCGCCACGACGGGGACGAGCAGAACCGCACCCAGGACCTTGGCCCAGGGTGCGGTTCCGCCGCTGCGTTCTGCTTTCACTGTGTCCCGAGGTTACTTGGGAAGGTTGTCCACCGCGCGGCGGAAGGCCTGCGAGTAGGCCGTCGTACCGGTGGTGTTGGGGTGGTAGCTCTCGCGGCTGATGCACCAGGTGCCGCCGAGCTGGCACTTGAAGTCACCGGGGCCCTTGCCCGCGGTGACGATCTTGTTGATGCCCTCGGGGGAGTCGCACGCCCGCCTGCCCGCGAAGTCCCCGTCGGGGGACTCGAAGAAGACCGGGAGGCCCGCCGCCTTCAGCTTGTCGGCGACGGCCCGCTGCTTGCCCTCCATGTAGACGGCGTTGTCGTTGATGCGGATCATGCCCGCGCCGCCGACGCCGCTCACACAGGTGAGCGAGTCCTCGTTGAAGATCTGCGGGTAGCCGAGCAGGATGATCTTCGCGCTGCCGGCCTCGTTGTGGATCTTCCGCAGCAGGTCCTCGACTCCGACCATGGCGTCGTCGATGGCCTTGTGGACGTCCGCCTCGGCCGGGCAGCCGGTGAGGGCGCACTCCTTCATGACGTCCGGGAAGCCCGCGTCGTTGCCGCCGACGGTGAGCGTCACCAGGTCGGTGTCGGAGCTGAGGACGCCGGAGTCGATCTGGAACCGCTCGTGGAAGTTGCCGTCGGTGCCCCAGACCTCGTTGCCGTTCTTGTCGACGGCGTGGCCCGTGTCCATCTGCCAGGAGCGCGCTCCGGAGCAGGAGACGTTCTGGAGCTCCAGCTCGGACGAGAAGCCGTCGGCGAGGGTGCCGATCGTGGCCGAGCGGCCCGGCAGGGTGGTCTTGCGGACCCAGGAGTTGGCGCTGCGCCGGCAGGCGTTCCAGCGGGACGAGACGTCGATGTCGTTGTCGGACTCCTTGGCGTACGAGCCCGCGCCCTCGCCCGAGGTGTACGAGTCGCCCATCTGCACGACCTGCTGGGGCTTGCCCGGCAGCGGCTGGAAGGCGACGGCGTCGAAGGCGACGTCGTCGTCCCCGGTGCCGTCCTCGGTCTCCGTGGTGAGCTGGACGCGGGGCACACCGCTCATCCGGTACGCGCCGAGCGACATCCAGCCGTTGGTGCCGCGCTTCTGGTTCACGTACCGGTGACGGTTGAAGTAGCCGACGCCGGTGTCGATGTCGTACTTGGCCTGCTGGGTCTGGGCGCCGTGGTCGGGGAGGTGGACCAGGACGCGCATCCAGTCGGTGCGGTCCTGGTTCAGCGTCCAGGTGCCGGTGAAGTTGAGGCGGTCGCCCTTGGCGGTGAGGTCCCGGGTGTGGCCGAAGTAGAAGTGGCCGCCGAAGCCCGCGCCCAGCTGGTGCATGTCGATCTTGCCGGGGTACACCGTCGCGGCGGTGCCGTCGTGGGCGATGCCGGACTCACCGGTGAAGTTCGCGCTGAACGTGCCGGAGTTGGACCAGTCGCTGTTGGCGCAGCCCGGCCTGACCGACGGTGTGCCGCCGGGGACGTCGTCGACGATCAGGGCGCCGGCGGGCAGGCCGGTGCGGGTGCAGCTCGGCGGGTAGGCCGTGCCGTCGGCCTGCTCGGCGTCGTAGTCCGGCGAGGTGAAGCGGAAGAGCTCGTTGCCGCAGGAGTAGGAGCAGTCGGTCTTCCACTGCACGGACAGGTGGAACCAGCAGTGGAAGTCGTCCCGTGTGCAGGGGCCGGCTCCGGGCTCGTTCTTCGCGCCGTCGGAGATCTTCGAGGGCTCGCACCAGTTGTAGACGCCGCAGAAGAGGTCCTCCGGCGGCTTCACGCGCGCGCGGTTGTACTTCGCGGAGCCGACGATCGTGGCGTCCTCGGTGGTGCCGTTCCACCAGGCGGCGCGGAACGCGGCGACCAGGACGCCCGGGGACTCCAGGAACGACGGCGGGTGGGCGGCGAAGCCGAGCACCTTCTCGGGGTACGGCCAGTTCTGCGGGCGCGCGGCGGCGGAGGCGTCCTCGTTGCCGAGGCGGTCCTCCATGAACGGCAGACGGCCGGCGTCCCACTCGGGGTTGGCGGGGTTGTTGGCCCAGCCCACGCCCCAGGCGTCGTTCCCGTTGACGTTCTCGTAGAAGCCGGAGTTGTACGCCCACAGGGCGAAGAACCAGTTCTCCAGCTTGGCCGGGTTGCCGTCGTGGACCTGGAGCCCGGCGCGCCGGGTCGTGTTCCACTTGTCGACGAGGATGCCGATGCCGGCGGCGACGTTGGCCGCGTAGTCCAGGGCGACCGCGCGCTGCTGCTGGTAGTCCCAGGCGGTGCCGCCCTTGCCGTGCTCACGGCCGGCGTAGCGCATGTGGTCGGTGACCTGGGTGATGCCGTAGCCGCAGTCGGCCTTGGACCAGTTGACGTCCCAGTCGTTCTCCGGCTTGCCGTCGTAGTAGTCGACGCCGTAGTAGTTCCCGATCAGCGGGTTGCCGGTGACACCGGGCACCGCGGAGCGGGAGGCCTGCCACATGTTCGACTCCTGGGCGGTGATGCCGAGGAGGACCTGCGCGGGGACGCGGCCGCCGCCTTCGAGGACCGGGTTCGGGAAGAGGGTCTGCGGCGCGTACGCCGGCATCCCGAGGTTCTTCCAGTTCGCCGGGCGCGAGGCGCCGATGTTCAGCTTGCCCGTGATGGCCTTGTCGACGGCCCACTCGACCTGGCGCGGCTTGGGCTGCATGGCCTGGTTGCGGGGGTCGTTGCGGGGCACGGAGCAGGTGCGCTCCGACTCGACGATCTCGCCGGAGGAGGCGGTCGTCGCGGCGGCGGCGGTCGTGGCGGCCGTGCCGGCGCTCAGGGCGCGGGTGCCGGCGGTCTGGGCCGCCGGGCCGCCCGCGTCGGTGCCGGCGCCGCCCTTGGCGGTGCCGAGGAGCGGCGACGGGGTCCGGGAGGTCTCCCACTTCGGGGAGGTGGCGTCCAGGGGCGTGACGGTGAAGTCGACGCTCTTGCCGGTGTCGCGCAGGGTGGTGTCGATGTTCACCGGGCGGACGTCGGTGGCCTCGTCCCGCTGGAGGTACTTCGCGGAGCCGAGGTTGTCGGCCCAGACGGTGTGCTGGACGATCGCCTGGCCCTTGGTGGACAGCGTGGCGTCCTTGTGGACCCCGGACAGCCGGGTGACGGACCTCGGCAGGCTCGCGCCGGCCTCCGGGGTGACGTCGCCGGTCAGGTAGACCTGTCCGCCGACCCGGGTGAGGCCGGCGTTCGCGAGGGAGCCGTGGCCGATCCTGGAGACCTTCTTGTCCGCCCAGCGGCGGACGAACGCGGTCTCCTTCTCCTGGAGGCTGTCGCGCTGGTCGCGCTCCAGGAAGACGTAGCCGCCGTCGTTGTCCTTGCTGATGCGGTACGGGACGGTGCCGGTCGTCGCGAGCTTCTTCTTGGCGCCCTTGCCGTCGATCTCGACCAGGGTGCGCCCGGAGGCGGCGGCGATCTTCCCGCTGCCGGCCGGGACCGAGGAGGTGATCTGGCCGTCGACGACGACGGGCTCGCTGACCTGGCCCGTGGCGGCGTTCACGCGGAAGAGGCGGGTCTGCTTCTTGTCCTCGCCCGGGGACTGGGTGAGGACGGCTTCCTCGTCCGCGCCGCAGCCGGGGTTGTAGTAGGACAGGGAGGCGTTGACCTTCAGCTTGGTGACGGCGCCGCTGGTGAGGTCCACGACGGCGGTGAAGCCGCCGCGGGCCATCAGGCGGGGGTCGTTGGTGAAGGTGCGGGGGGCGTACACGACGACGGCGCGCTTGCCGGAGCCGGTGACACAGGCGTTGCCGATCCACTGGTCCACGTCGAAGCCGGGCTCGGCCAGGGACGCGAGCGTCTTCCAGGCGTAGCCGCTCTGTTCGGTGGCGGTCAGCAGGTGGAAGCCCTGGGCGTCACCGGTGGTGGTCCAGGCGATGTCGGCGGACTTCTGCCAGTCCTTGCCGAGGACCTCGGCGCGGTCGGCGGGCGGAACGCTGTCCGGCGCCGGGGTGGTGGCGGTGACGGGCGCCGGTGGCGCGGCGGTCCCGGGCTGCGCCCAGGCCGCGGTCTGGGTCAGTCCGGCGAGCAGAGCACCGGCAGCCACCGCTGCCAGGGGTGCTCGCGTCGTACGGAGGAATCTCAACTGCGCTCCCTAGAGGCTCGTACGGCGCGGAAGCCTCCCCCGAAACGGTGGCCGTACGTCCGCACCACGCGTGATCATGATCATGACAGCGGTGGCCGTCAAGGGTTCCGCGGGGAGTCGGGACGACCCGGGACGCCGGCCGAATGGCGCGGTCGATCTCCAGGGAGCGTTGCGACAGTAGTACCCGCACAACCGCTTGAACAGAGCATGATCAGCCGCGGTGGCCGGAAGCCGAACGCCGTCGGGCCCCCGTGTGAACGGGGGCCCGAGGACGTCGTGCAGGGCGGTGGACGCGGGGACCGCCGCACCCCCGTCACCGGGGGGCGGGACGACGGCGGTCCCCGCGAGGGACACGGGCCCGGGTCAGGGCCGGTCACCGCGTCCGCGGCGTCTGTGGAGGCCCGGGAGCCGCTCCGGAAGTCCGTGACGCCGACAACCACCACTGTGCCGGACGCGTGTTAAGCGGGTGCTGCGGATACGTGTCGCCCTCGTACCGTTTGCGCGAACTGCGGCACGCCCGCCGCGCGACCTACTTCGAACCGCCGTTGGCCAGGAAGGCCAGCAGGTCCTGACGGCTCACGACACCGGTCGGCTTGCCCTCGACCAGGACGATCGCCGCGTCGGCGGACTCGCCGAGGACGGCCATCAGGTCGGCGACCGGCTCGCCGGAGCCGACCTGCGGCAGCGGCGCGCTCATGTGCTGCTCCAGCGGGTCCTCCAGGGAGGCCTTCTTGGTGAAGAGGTGGTCGAGCAGCTCGCGCTCGACGACCGAGCCGACGACCTCGGCGGCCATCACGTCGGGGTGGCCGGCGCCGGGCTTCACGATGGGCATCTGGGAGACGCCGTACTCGCGCAGCACCTCGATGGCCTGGCCGACCGTCTCGTCCGGGTGCATGTGGACGAGCGAGGGCAGACCGCCCTCCTTGTGGCGCAGGACGTCGGCGACGGTGGCGGTGGAGGTGTCCTCCAGGAAGCCGTGACCGGCCATCCACTCGTCGCTGAAGATCTTCGACATGTAGCCGCGGCCGGAGTCCGGCAGCAGCACGACGACGACGTCGTCGGGACCGAGCTCCTTGGCGACCTCCAGGGCCGCGACGACGGCCATGCCGCAGGAGCCGCCGACCAGGAGGCCCTCCTCCTTGGCGAGGCGGCGGGTCATCTGGAAGGAGTCCTTGTCGGACACGGCGACGATCCGGTCGGTGACGTTCCGGTCGTACGCGGTGGGCCAGAAGTCCTCGCCGACGCCCTCGACCAGGTACGGCCGGCCGGAGCCGCCCGAGTAGACCGAACCCTCCGGGTCCGCGCCGATGACCTTCACCTTCCCGCCACTGGCCTCCTTGAGGTAGTTGCCGGTGCCGGAGATCGTGCCGCCGGTGCCGACGCCCGCGACGAAGTGGGTGATCCGCCCCTCCGTCTGCTCCCACAGCTCGGGACCGGTCGTCTCGTAGTGCGAGCGCGGGTTGTTCGGGTTCGAGTACTGGTCGGGCTTCCAGGCGCCCGGCGTCTCACGGACCAGCCGGTCCGAGACGTTGTAGTACGAGTCGGGGTGCTCGGGATCGACGGCCGTGGGGCAGACCACGACCTCCGCGCCGTAGGCCCGCAGTACGTTGATCTTGTCGAGCGACACCTTGTCCGGGCAGACGAAGATGCACTTGTAGCCCTTCTGCTGGGCCACGATCGCCAGGCCGACGCCGGTGTTGCCGGACGTGGGCTCGACGATCGTGCCGCCGGGCTTGAGCTCACCGCTCTGCTCGGCCGCCTCGATCATGCGCACGGCGATCCGGTCCTTGACCGAACCGCCGGGGTTGAAGTACTCGACCTTGGCCAGAACGGTCGCCTGAATGCCCGCTGTGACGTTGTTGAGCTTCACCAGCGGGGTGTTGCCGACGAGGCTGATCATCGAGTCGTGGAATTGCACCGTAATCTCCGGGGTCTCCGTAATGGTGTGGCCAGCGTATGCGTAGTCGGAGCGGGTTACGGGGCAGTTAGACCCTGAACGGCTTGAAGGAGGTGACGGCCCCATGTCGAGGGCGAGGGTGGCGCGGCGGATCGCGGCGGGTGCGGCGTACGGCGGCGGGAGCATCGGCCTGATCGGGGTGGCGGCGGTGGGTGTCCTCCTCGCCGAGGCGCAGCTGGCCAAGCGCACGGTCTACGGCGCGCCCGCGCCGCTGCCACCGGTGGCGGACGGCCTCTACGGCCGCGCCTTCGGCACCGACGACCCGCTGCGGCTGGCCCTTCTGGGTGATTCCACCGCGGCGGGCCAGGGCGTGCGCCGCTCGGGTCAGACCCCGGGCGCGCTGCTCGCCTCCGGGCTCGCCGCGGTGGCGGAGCGGCCGGTGGTGCTGCGGAACGTGGCGCTCTCCGGGGCGCGCTCGGACGACCTGGAGCGCCAGGTCTCGCTGCTGCTCGCGCAGCCGCTCGGGCCGCCGGACGTGTGCGTGATCATGATCGGCGCGAACGACGTGACGCACCGGCTGCCGGCCACGGAGTCGGTGCGGCTGCTCGCCACGGCCGTACGACGGCTGCGGACCGCGGGCGCGGAGGTGGTCGTCGGCACCTGCCCGGACCTGGGCACGATCGAGCCCGTCTACCAGCCGCTGCGCTGGCTGGCGCGGCGGGCCTCGCGGCAGCTGGCGGCGGCACAGACGATCGTGGTCGTCGAGCAGGGCGGCCGGACGGTGTCGGTGGGCGACCTCCTCGGCCCCGAGTTCGCGGCGAACCCGCGCGAGATGTTCGGCGTGGACAACTTCCACCCCTCGGCGGAGGGGTACGCGACGGCGGCGATGGCGATGCTGCCGACGGTCTGCGCCGCGCTGGGCGTCTGGCCGGAAACGGACCGGCTGGAGCCGGCCCGGCGGGAGGACATGCTGCCGGTGGCGAAGGCGGCGGCGGAGGCGGTACGGGAGGCGGGGACGGAGGTCACGGGGGCGCGGGCGCCGTGGGCCCTCCTGAAGCACCGCCGGCGCCGGCGCCTCCCCACGGCGGAATCCCCGACCCCGGAAGACGCCCAGACGTAACCGCCCGCCCCGCTGCGAGCAGGCGCTCCGCCGGTGCGGCGCCCGTCGCGGGCAGGCGCTCCACCGGGGCGGTGCCCACCCCCGTTGTGGGCAGGCGTTCCGCAAGGGGCGATGGGGGTCCCCCCTGCTCGAGCGAAGCCGAGAGCTTGGGGGAGGGTGGGCACAACGGAACGGCGCCCCGTGCCGGGCCTAGGCTTCCGCGCCTGGACCCGCACCACAGGTGGCGGCACTCTGGAGGTGCGGGTCAAGGCACGAGGGGCGGAGGCGCCCGCCGAGGGCGCCGTCCCGTGTGCCCACCCGTCCCGCCCCAGCGGGACGATTGCCCACACGGCAACGGGCGGCGGCCCACACGGGCGCGGCCCGGAAGGGCGCGGCGCGGCCCACACGGGCGCGGCACGCACGGGCGCGGGGCGCCGCCCGCCGTCCCCCGACTGAGCGCTCGCTTAGAAAAGAGGTCCGCATCACATACCGGCAACGGTGACCCCGGCGGTACGTACGGGTAACTTCCCTTTCAGTCCGCCCACTCCGCACCCTCATGGAGCCGTGATGCCCGAAGCCGTGATCGTCTCGACCGCCCGTTCGCCCATCGGCCGGGCCTTCAAGGGCTCCCTGAAGGACCTGCGTCCGGACGACCTCACCGCGACCATCGTCCAGGCCGCCCTGGCCAAGGTGCCCGAGCTGGACCCGCGCGACATCGACGACCTGATGCTCGGCTGCGGCCTCCCCGGCGGCGAGCAGGGCAACAACCTGGGCCGGATCGTCGCCGTGCAGATGGGCATGGACCACCTGCCGGGCTGCACGATCACCCGTTACTGCTCCTCCTCCCTGCAGACCTCCCGTATGGCGCTGCACGCGATCAAGGCGGGCGAGGGCGACGTCTTCATCTCGGCCGGTGTCGAGATGGTGTCCCGCTTCGTGAAGGGCAACTCGGACTCGCTGCCCGACACGCACAACCCGTTCTTCGCGGAGGCCGAGGCCCGTACCGCCGAGGTCGCCGCCTCCGAGGGCTCCACCTGGCACGACCCGCGCGAGGACGGCATCGTCCCGGACGCCTACATCGCGATGGGCCAGACCGCGGAGAACCTGGCCCGCATGAAGGGCATCAGCCGCCAGGAGATGGACGAGTTCGGCGTCCGGTCGCAGAACCTCGCCGAGCAGGCCATCAAGAACGGTTTCTGGGAGCGCGAGATCACCCCGGTGACGCTGCCGGACGGCACGGTCGTGTCGACGGACGACGGCCCGCGCGCCGGCGTCACGCTGGAGGGCGTCCAGGGCCTGAAGCCGGTCTTCCGCCCCGACGGCCTCGTCACCGCCGCCAACTGCTGCCCGCTGAACGACGGCGCCGCCGCGCTCGTGATCATGTCGGACACCAAGGCCCGCGAGCTCGGCCTGACCCCGCTGGCGCGGATCGTCTCCACCGGCGTCTCCGGCCTCTCCCCCGAGATCATGGGCCTCGGCCCGGTCGAGGCCTCGAAGCAGGCCCTGAAGCGCGCCGGCCTGACGATCGACGACATCGACCTCGCCGAGATCAACGAGGCCTTCGCCGCCCAGGTCATCCCGTCCTACCAGGACCTGGGCCTGGACCTGGACAAGGTGAACGTCAACGGTGGCGCCATCGCCGTCGGGCACCCCTTCGGCATGACCGGCGCCCGCATCACCGGCACGCTGATCAACAGCCTCCAGTTCCACGACAAGCAGTTCGGCCTGGAGACCATGTGCGTCGGCGGCGGCCAGGGCATGGCCATGGTCATCGAGCGACTGAGCTGAGCCGTAGCGGAGGGTAGGGGTCGCCTGAGGAACGAAGGCGGCACCTGCCCGCAGCGGTGGCGAAGCCCAGTGCGACCGGAGAAGCGAGCGACTGAGCTGAGCCGTAGCGGAGGGTAGGGGTCGCCTGAGGAACGAAGGCGGCACCTGCCCGCAGCGGTGGCGAAGCCCAGTGCGACCGGAGAAGCGAGCGACTGAGCTGAGCCGTAGCGGAGGGTAGGGGTCGCCTGAGGAACGAAGGCGGCACCTGCCCGCAGCGGTGGCGAAGCCCAGTGCGACCGGAGAAGCGAGCGACTGAGCTGAGCCGTAGCGGAGGGTAGGGGTCGCCTGAGGAACGAAGGCGGCACCTGCCCGCAGCGGTGGCGAAGCCCAGTGCGACCGGAGAAGCGAGCGACTGAGCTGAGCCCCCGCTCTCCACGCACCGAGCGCGTCAACCACACCGCGTCCGAGCCGTGACCGAATCTCCCCCAGGATGTGACCTACGTCCCGGGGGAGTTCGTTTTCCCAGGTCAGAGCCGTTTCGGGACTAAACGCCTGGCAGAAATACCTGTCCAATTCGTGACGTAATGCACTGACAGCGGGCACCACCCCGGGACAAGCTGATGTAGGAAGTCGGGGGATCGACTCGGAATCGGGAGTACGTCAGTGAGCGCCATGTCTCTTGCCCTGCTGCTGACCACGGCCGCTGCCACGGCCGTGGGCGCTGCTGCCCTGCACGCCGTCCACGGTCTCCGCAAGGAGGTCACCGCCCTGCGGGGCGAGCTGGCCGCCGGTCACGGCGCCACGGTCCCCGCGGCCCGCGCCACGCCCGCCGCCGAGATACGGGCCGCGGTCGCCGAGGCACTGGCGGAGGAGCGCGAGCGCGAGCTCGCCGAGGCGCGCGCCTTCTGGGCCGCGCAGGAGGCCCGTGACGCGGCCGACGCGCCGTCCCTGCTCGGCGGTCTGGGCGGCCCGGTCGACGACGGCACCTTCTTCGTCCCGCGCCAGGCCGATTTCGCGGGCCTGGAGGCGATGGCCCTGGAGGCCATGGAGGCGGAGGCCTCGGCGCTCGACGGCCCCGACACCCTGGACGCCTTCGACGAGTACCCCGAGTACCCCGAGGACACGGCGGAGCTGGCAGCGGCCCGCCGCCGGCACCCCTCGCACCCGGACTTCGTGCCGGTGCAGACCCCGGTCGTCACGGACCACGAGCGGACGGTGGCCCGTCTGGAGGAGCTCGCGGACACCCGCACCGCGCTCACCGACGTGCGTCCGGGCCCGCTCGGCACGCTCGACGTGTACGTCTTCGCGGACGGCACCACGCTCTGCATGACCCCGGGCCACCGCGAGACCGCGGAGCGCCTGGCCGAGGCCCTGCGCTCGGGCCGCACCCCGGTCCTGCTCGGCGGCTCGGGCGTCTCGGGCGCCTTCGCCCTGACCTTCTCGTACGGCGACACGGACGAGGAGAACGTCTACATCCTCGCGGACCGCGTGATCGCCTCCCTGTAGGCCCCCAGGGCCCTACAGGCCCGCGCGCTCCGCCGCCTCCCGTACCAGCCCCACGGCCTCGCCCAGCTCCCCCTCAGCGGAGCCGGCCGGGGCCGTTCGCAGGATCTCGGCCAAGTCGTTCCCGGCGACGGCGAGCTGGTCGCCCACCACGAACAGGCCCGCGTCCGGCATGATCCGCGGCTCCCGCTCCGGGTCCTCGGCGCGCTGGGCGCGCACCGCCAACTCCCTGGCCAGGGCCAGTCCTTCGGCCGCCGCGCCCTGCTTGAGGCGGCTCTGCGGGGCCGCCCGCAGCCGGTCGGCGAACCGCTCGACGGCGGTGGTCAGTTCACTCGTATCGCGCACGCCGCGACCCTACGCGCCCTCCCGGGGCCCTTGCCAACGGCCGCGGGCTTCGGCACGGTGACGGGAAGGAGTACGAGAAGCACACGGTACGAAGCGTCCGGAGGCGCCGATGTCCCAGACTTTCTCCGAAGAGACCCATCGCAACCTGCTGGCCCGCATCCCGCGCCGCACCGGCCGCGAGATCGCCGACTGGATGCGCACCGTCGAGGAGGGCCCCTCGCTCCTCCGCTTCGAGGAGCGCGTCAGCTGGCTCCGCGGGGAGCACGAGCTGGCGTACGGCCACGCGAAGGCGATCATCCACGAGTACGACCTGCGGCGGGCGGCCCGCAGACTGCTCTGACGGCCTCCCCGGCCCGGGTCACTTCACGTGCCGGCCGAGGAAGTCGCGGACGAGGCCGGCGATCTCCTCGCCGTGCGTCTCCAGGGCGAAGTGCCCGGCGTCCAGGAGGTGGATCTCGGCGTCGGGCAGATCACGGGCGAAGGCCTCCGCGCCGGCCGGCCCGAAGATCTCGTCGCCGCGCCCCCAGGCCGCGAGCAGCGGCGGCCGGTGGGTGCGGAAGTACTCCTGGAAGGCGGGGTAGCCGTCCAGGTTGAACTGGTAGTCCCAGAAGAGCTGGAGCTGGATCTCCTTGTTGCCGGGCCGGTCGAGGCCGGCCTGGTCCAGGAGCCAGGCTTCGGGCGCGAGCCGGTCGAGCCGCTCGGCGGGCACGCCGTGGGTGTACTGCCAGCGGGTGGCCTCGGCGGTCAGCAGCTCCCGTACGCCGGCCTCGTTCGCCGCGCGGTCCTTCGCGTGGGCGAAGAGCACGTCCCAGAAGGGCGTGAACCCCTCCAGGTAGGCGTTGCCGCTCTGGCTGACGATCGCGGTGACGCGCTCGGGGTGGCGGGAGGCGATCCGCAGGCCGATCGGCGCGCCGTAGTCCTGGATGTAGAGCGCGAACCTGTCCACGCCGATCTGGTCGAGCAGCCCGAGGGTGATCTCGGTGAGCCGGTCGAAGCTGTAGGTGAAGTCCTCGACGGCCGGTGCGGCGGAGGCGCCGAAGCCGATGTGGTCGGGTGCGATCAGGTGGTAGGCGTCGGCGAGGTCGGCGATGAGTCCCCGGTACATGTGCGAGCTGGACGGGAAGCCGTGCAGCAGGACGAGGGTGGGGTTCGCCGGGTCTCCGGCCTCCCGGTAGAAGACGTCGAGGCCGTCGACGGTGACGGTGCGGGCGCGCAGGGCGAAGGCGGACATGACTGACTCCCCGTTTCCGGTTCCGGACCAGGAGAACGATCGTTCTCCCCGTGCGCTGTAGACTACGAGAACGATGGTTCTCCACGCAAGGGGTGATCGGACGATGGACGCGGAGACGGCCGGGCTGAAGCTGCTCGACACCGCGGAACGGCTCTTCGACGAGCGGGGGGTGCAGTCCGTCGGCATGGACGCCATCCGCACCGCGTCGGGCGTCTCGCTGAAGCGGCTCTACCAGGTCTTTCCCTCGAAGGACCTCCTGGTCGAGGCCGTCCTGCGACGCCGTGACGAGGCGGTGCGGACGGCCCTCGCCGAGCACGGCGCGCGGACCGCCGACGGGCCGTACGAGCGGGCGCTCGCGGTCTTCGACTGGCTGGCCGGCTGGTTCGCCGAGCCCGGTTTCCGCGGCTGCGCGTTCATCAACGCCTTCGGGGAGCTCGGCGGGGTCACCCCGCAGGTCGCCGCGATCGCCCGCGAGCACAAGGAGGCGCTGCGGGCCTACTTCGCCGCGCAGACGGACGCCCTCGGCGCCCCGCCCGTCCTCGCCGACCAGCTGGCCCTGCTCGCGAACGGCGCCATGGCCGTCGCGGGCATCACCGGCTCCCCCGAACCGGCCGCCCAGGCGAAGGCGGCCGCGCGGGTCCTCCTGGACGCCGCGGTCTGAGCACGCGAAAGGGCCCGCCCGGCACGAAGCCGGACGGGCCCTCCCCCGAGTCAGGGGGTGCGTCAGTCGTCGCCCTGCAGGATCGACAGCAGACGCAGCATCTCCAGGTAGATCCACACCAGGGTCATGGTGAGACCGAAGGCGGCCAGCCAGGCCTCCTCGCGCGGCGCGCCGTAGGTCACGCCGTCCTCGACCTGCTTGAAGTCGAGGGCCAGGAAGCAGGCGCCCAGGATGACGCCGATGACGCCGAAGAGGATGCCGAGGCCACCGCTGCGGAAGCCGAGGCCGTCACCGCCGCCGAAGACGGCGAACAGCAGGTTGACCACCATGAGGAGCATGAAGCCCATGGCAGCGGCCATCACGAAGCCGACGAAGCGCCGGTTGACCCGGATCCAGCCCAGCTTGTAGGCGATGAGCACGCCGGCGAAGACCGCCATCGTGCCCAGGACCGCCTGGATGACCACGCCGTCGGCGATGTACGTCGACACGGCGGCGGAGATCACGCCGAGGAAGACGCCCTCGAAGGCGGCGTAGCCCAGGATGAGCGCGGGCGACGGCTTGCGCTTGAAGGACTGCACGAGCGACAGCACGAGCGCGACCAGGGCGGCGCCGATGGCGATGCCGTAGGACTTGCCGAGGTTCGCCGGGTCGACCGGCAGCAGCAGCCAGGACAGGACGGCGGTGAGCACGACCGTGCCGAGCGTCATGGCCGTACGGCTCACGACGTCGTCGATCGTCATCACGTTGCCGCGGGCCTGCTGAGGGGCGCCGAGCTGGGTGTCCTGCGGGGCGTACGGGTTGGTCGCGTACGGGTTCGTCGCGTCCCCGGCGTAAGGGGTGCCGGTGGCGTACGGGTTGGTTCCGACGGCGGGGCCCCCGGCCTGCGGCTGCTGCGCGTTGAAGCCCGCGTAGCCGGCGTCGCGGCTGAACCCCCGTCGCGAGAAGACCGGGTTGCTGCTCCTCATCTCACTCCTCCATGGCGGACCGCACGGCGCGGCCCTGCGTCAAGAGTAATGGGTAGGCAAAAGAAACTCCCTAGTGCTCGGGGAGGATCTTTTCCCGTAAGTTTCCGATCTTCACCGGCGGCGGGCCTCCCCGCCCGGCCAGGCTCTTCGCGTACGGAACCACCCCCTCCCCAGGAGAGCCCCATGGCCCCCGAACCGAACGAGACCTGGACCCTGCGCCACGCGACCGCGTGGGTCTTCACCGCGGGCGAGCACCTCACCAGGCCCGTGCTCCTGGCCGGCGACGCCGGCACCGGGCCCGCCGACCTCGCCGCGGGCGCCGGCCACGGCTCATACTCCCTGATCTCGGAGCTCACGGCGCGCGGTCACGACCTGATCCTGCTCGCCCTGCCCGAGGACGGCTCCATGACCGGCGACGGCGGGATCGTGCAGAACGCCGTCACGCGCGCGCTCGCGGAGCGGCACGGCGACGCCCCGCTGACCGTCGGCGGCACCGGGCAGGGCGCCCTCGCCGCCCGCTACGCCCTCGCCGGCATGGAGTACCAGCGGCTCGACCACGGGACGGGCGTCCTCTTCTCCCACAACGGCGCCGACCCGGAGCTGGAGGACGAGGCCGAGCTGAGCAGGATGGGCGACCGGCCCCGGATCCCGGCGTTCTTGCGGCTCGTCGACGGCGGAGTACCGGACGGCCTGACCGAGGAGCTCGTGGACGAGTCGATCACCGGCGGGGGTGCCCCCGGCGGCCCGCTCTTCTCCGAGGAGTACGGCACCTGGCTGCTGGACCGGCTGCCGAAGTAGCGAAGCCGTGGTGCCCGGAACCGGACTCGAACCGGTACGGCCCGAAGGCCAGCGAGGTTTAAGCTCGCCGTGTCTGCATTCCACCATCCGGGCGTCGCCGCGAAGCTCCGCGTTGGCACATGAGCCTATCGGGACGGTTTCCCCCGATCAGCGGAACATCGGTCCGATGTTGTCTTATTTTATTGACGTCTGAGGGTGCGTCAGTGCAGGTGGGGGCCCTTTCACCAAACTGTGACAGGGGTCGCAGGCGCAAAGCCGCACCCCCTGGAATGACGAAAAGTCGTCGCAGGTCTGTCACCTCCGTCCGGCGGGTTCTCCACCGGACGGAGTCGGGGATCCCGTCATCCCAAAGGAGGAGGGACCGGACCTCCGGTCAGACTCCAGACGGCCCCCGGAACGGGCACGTGGGCGGACGCCCGGGACCGGAACGCCGGAAAGGATGGAGGAGTTCCCGAATCGCAGTCGCAGTGACAGGAGTCCTCCCGTGACCACCACCCCCACCGTGTCCCGCGCCACCGCGGTGGCCGCCCGCGCCACGGATCTCACGAAGGTCTACGGACACGGCGAGACCCAGGTGGTCGCGCTCGACCGGGTCAGCGTGGACTTCCGCCAGGGCGAGTTCACCGCGATCATGGGCCCCTCCGGCTCCGGCAAGTCGACGCTCATGCACTGCGTCGCCGGCCTGGACTCCTTCTCCTCCGGCTCGGTCCGGATCGGCGAGACGGAGCTCTCCACCCTGAAGGACAAGCAGCTCACCCAGCTGCGCCGGGACAAGATCGGCTTCATCTTCCAGGCCTTCAACCTCCTGCCGACGCTGACGGCCCTGGAGAACATCACGCTGCCGATGGACATCGCCGGCCGCAAGGCCGACAAGCAGTGGGTCCAGCAGGTCATCGACATGCTCGGCCTCTCCGCCCGCCTCAGCCACCGTCCGTCCGAGCTCTCCGGCGGCCAGCAGCAGCGCGTGGCCGTGGCCCGCGCCCTCGCCTCCCGCCCCGAGATCATCTTCGGCGACGAGCCGACCGGAAACCTGGACTCCCGCTCGGGCGCCGAGGTCCTCGGCTTCCTGCGCAACTCGGTGCGCGAGCTGGGCCAGACCGTCGTCATGGTCACCCACGACGCGGTGGCCGCCTCCTACGCGGACCGCGTGATCTTCCTCGCGGACGGCCGGATCGTCGACGAGATGCTCCGCCCGACGGCGGACGGCGTCCTCGACCGCATGAAGGCCTTCGACGCCAAGGGCCGTACGAGCTGACGCGGCTCCGCGCCGCTCCCGTCCGCCGCCTCCTCGAACTCCAGGACCCACCCATGTTCCGTACCGCCCTGCGCAACGTCCTCGCGCACAAGGCGAGACTGCTGATGACCGTCCTCGCCGTGATGCTCGGCGTGGCCTTCGTCTCCGGCACCCTCGTCTTCACCGACACCCTCGGCCAGGCCTTCCGCAACCAGTCGGCCAAGAGCTACGACGACGTCGCCGTCGCCGTCACGATGTACCCGAACCCCGAGGAGGCCCGGAAGACCCCCGGCCTCTCCCAGCAGGTCGTGGACAAGGTCGCGAAGCTGGACGGCGTCGCCTCCGTCACCCCCCGCGTCGACGGCTTCGCCGGTGTGCCCGACAAGAACGGCAAGCTGATCGGCAGCGGCTGGTCGAACAAGGGCACCAACTTCGCCCCCGGCAAGGACGGCAAGGACCGCGCGTACACCTTCGTCTCGGGCAACGGCCCGGCCCGGGCCGACCAGATCGCGCTCGACAGGGACACCGCCGACAAGGGCGGCTACAAGACCGGCGACAGCGTCCGCGTCGCCACCAACGGACCGGTGAAGGAGTACACCCTCTCCGGTGTCTTCACCACCGAGGACGGCGCCGTCAACGCCGGCGGCAGCCTGGTCGTCTTCGACGGCGCCGTCGCCCAGAAGCTCTACCTGAAGCCCGGCTTCTACCGGGACCTGGCCGTCACCGCCGCCCCCGGCGCGAGCGACGGCAAGCTCCTCGACGAGGTCCTGAAGGTCGTCCCGAAGTCGGCCACCGGGCAGACCGGCAAGGCCCTCGCCGACCAGCAGGCCAAGGACATCGAGGCGGGCCTCGGCGCCCTCAACCAGGTCCTCCTCGGCTTCGCCGGCATCGCGCTCTTCGTCGGGATCTTCCTGATCTCCAACACCTTCACCATGCTGGTCGCGCAGCGCACCAAGGAACTCGCGCTGATGCGCGCCGTCGGCGCCTCGCGCAAGCAGATCACCCGCTCCGTGCTCGCCGAGGCCGGTCTCGTCGGCCTGGTCGCCTCCTCCGTCGGCTACGCCCTCGGCATCGGACTCGCCGTCGGCCTCCGCTCGGCCATGAGCGCCTTCGACCTGAAGGTCCCGGCCGGCGGCCTGGTCCTCGAAGCCACCCCGGCCGTCGCCGCCTTCGGCGTCGGCGTCCTGATCACCATGCTCGCCGCCTGGCTGCCCGGCCGCCGCGCCGCGAAGATCCCGCCGGTCGCCGCCATGAGCAGCGTCCACGCCACCCAGAGCACCAAGTCGCTCGTCGTGCGGAACTCGATCGGTGCCGTGCTCACCGCGCTCGGTGTCGTCCTGATCGTGCTCGGCGCCGGCACGGGCGGCGACGACGGCCGCATGTTCATCGGGGGCGGCGCCTTCCTCACCCTCATCGGCGTCATCGTCCTGATCCCGATGCTGTCCCGGCCCGTGATCGCCCTGTTCCGCCCGCTGCTCGTCGGCGTCTTCGGGATCTCCGGCAAGCTCGCCTCCCTGAACGCGGTCCGCAACCCTCGCCGCACCGGCGCCACCGCCTCCGCGCTCGCCATCGGCCTGACCCTGGTCACCGGCCTCTCGGTGCTCGGCGCCACGGTCGGCTCGGCCATCGACAAGGCGACGACCGACCAGATCAAGGCCGACTACATGGTCTCCATGGCCAGCGGCAACGGTCTCAGCCAGGAGGCGCTGACCGCCCTGGAGAAGGCGCCGGGCGTCACCGCGGTCTCCCCGCAGCAGGCCGGTGCCTTCGAGCTGAAGGGCGACTACACCTCGGTCTCCGGTGTCACCCCCGGCGCCATCGAGAAGGTCCTCAAGCTGGACGTCGTGAAGGGCTCGCTGTCCTCCCTCGGCGGGAACACGATCGCCGTCGACGACAACGTCTCCACGAAGCGCGGCCTGAAGGTCGGCGACTCCGTCCCGGTCGAGTACCTCGACCGGCAGAAGGGCAGGCTGACCGTCGGCGCGGTCTACAAGGCCAACGAGTTCGTCTCGCCGGTCCTGGCCGACCACGAGCTGGTCACCGCGCACGAGGAGCAGGCGGACATCCGCCAGATCTTCGTGTCGACGGACGGCGGCGCGACCGCGGCGAACGAGCGGGCCCTGGCCAAGGCCATGGGCGACAATCCGGCGATCCAGGTGATGGACCACAAGGAGATCCGCGACACCTTCGGCGGCCCGATCAACATCCTGCTCAACATCATGTACGGCCTGCTCGGCATGGCCCTGATCATCGCCGTCCTCGGCGTCGTCAACACCCTCGCGATGTCCGTCTTCGAACGCCAGCAGGAGATCGGCATGATCCGGGCGATCGGTCTCGACCGGCGCCGGGTGAAGCGGATGGTCCGTCTGGAGGCCGTGGTCATCTCGGTGTTCGGCGCGGTCGTCGGCATCGGCCTGGGCTCGTTCCTCGGCTGGGCGCTCGGCGAGACCTTCAAGAGCAGCCTGCCGGGCTACGTCCTGGTCCTGCCCTGGGACCGGATCGGGCTCTTCCTGGTCCTGGCCGCCCTGGTCGGCGTCCTCGCCTCCCTGTGGCCGGCCCGCAGCGCGGCGAAGCTGAACATGCTCTCCGCCATCAAGGCCGAGTAGCCGCAGCCGTACGGAAGAAGAGGGCCGGCCCCCCGCACGGGGGGGGCCGGCCCTCTTTCGTGTCACTCCTGCCAGACGCGCGGCCGCAGCGCCGTGCCGCTCTTCCCCGACGCCGGGGTCCTCACCGCGAGGAACTGGTTCACGCCGATCCGGTTGCGCTCGAAGGAGACCGCCGAGGCCGCCATGTAGAGCCGCCAGATCCGGGCCCTGCCGGGCGAGGTGAGCCGCACCGCCCGGTCCCAGTCGCCCTCCAGGTTGGCCACCCAGCGGCGCAGCGTGAGCGCGTAGTGCTCGCGGATCGCCTCCACGTCCCGGACCTCGAAGCCGGCGTCCTCCAGGGTCGTCAGGGTGCGGCCCATCGGGGCGAGTTCGCCGTCGGGGAAGACGTACGCGTCGATGAAGGCGTCGACCTCGTAGGCCTCCTCGTGGGGCTCGGGGCGCCGGGAGATCTGGTGGTTCAGGAGCCGCCCGCCGGGCTTGAGGAGGCCGAACAGCGTGTCGGCGTACTCCCGGTACTTCACGGCGCCGACGTGCTCGGCCATGCCGATCGAGGAGATCGCGTCGTACGGGCCGTCCGTGACGTCCCGGTAGTCCTGGACGCGGATCTCGATCAGGTCCGTGAGGCCCTCCTCGGCGATCCTCTTGCGGGCGAAGGCCGCCTGCTCGCGGGAGAGGGTGACGCCGACGACCCTGGCGCCGTACGCGCGTGCCGCGTGGATGGCCATGGAGCCCCAGCCGCAGCCCACGTCGAGGAGCCGGTCGCCCTCCTTGAGGTTCAGCTTGCGGGCGATGAGGTCCAGCTTGTCGCGCTGGGCGTCCTCCAGGGTGCCGTGCTCGGTCCAGTACGCGCACGAGTAGACCATCGAGGGGCCGAGGACCAGCGCGTAGAAGTCGTTGCCCACGTCGTAGTGGTGACTGATCGCCTGCTTGTCGCGGCGCCTGCTGTGCCGGCTGCCGTGGCGTCCGCGCATCTCCTCGGCCGGGGGCTTCGGCGGCGGGAAGGGCCCGGCGATCCGCAGCAGGGCGCGGGCGGCGGCCCGCAGCCTGGGATCGCGTGCGGAGTCCAGCAGGCTCCTGGTCTCCCCGCCGCGCTCCCAGAGGAGGCCCGAGAGGCGGTCGAGGAGCTCGTAGAGGTCCCCCTCGACGTCGAGCTCGCCGGCCACCCAGGCGCGGGCCAGGCCCAGTTCGCCGGGCTTCCAGATCATCCTCCGCAGGGCCCGGCGGTCGCGGACGATCAGGACGGGGCCGCCCGTGGGGCCGGCCTCACTGCCGTCCCAGGCTCGCAGACGGACCGGGAGCGGTCCTCCGAGGAGTTCCTCGGCGAGAGTCGTCAGCCGCGACGCGGCGTCGGCCATGGTGCACACCTCCGTGATCTCGTGCCCCAGAAATGCTCGTCACCAAGGGAACACCGTCCGTAGGCGTTTCCAGTCCCGCCGCCGCGCAACAAGTCGGCAAAACACGCGAAGGGCCGTCCGCACCACGGATGGCGGACGGCCCTTTTACGGCCTTGCGTGTACTGCGGGTGGTGCTTAGGAGGCCTTCGCCTTCTCCTGCGCCGGGGCGGCCGGCGCCGGGGCGGGCTTGGCCGCCTCGTAGAACTCCTCGCGCGGCGTCTCCATGGCGCCGAGCGACACGACCTCGCGCTTGAGGAACATGCCGAGGGTCCAGTCGGCGAAGACGCGGATCTTGCGGTTGAAGGTCGGCATCGCCATCCCGTGGTAGCCACGGTGCATGTACCAGGCGAGACGGCCCTTGAGCTTGATCTTCACCTTGCCCATGACGATCATCGCGACGCCCTTGTGCAGACCGAGGCCCGCGACGGCGCCCTTGTTGGCGTGGCTGTAGTCCTTCTGCGGGAAGCCGCGCATGCCGGCCACCACGTTGTCGCCGAGGACCTTGGCCTGGCGCAGCGCGTGCTGGGCGTTCGGCGGGCACCAGGCGCGCTCGGCCGGGACGCCGGCCTTGATCGCGGCCAGGTCCGGGACCTGGGCGTTGTCGCCCGCGGCCCAGGCGTAGTCGAGGCCGTTGATCTGGAGCTTCTCGTTGCAGTCCACGTGGCCGCGGGGGCCGAGCGGCAGACCGAAGCGGGAGAGCGCCGGGTTCGGCTTCACGCCGGCGGTCCAGACGATCGTGTTGGAGTCGACCTCGAGGCCGTTCTTCAGCACGACGTGGCCGTCGACGCAGGAGTCCATGGAGGTCTCGAGGTAGATCTCGATCCCGCGGCTCTCCAGGTGCTCCTTGCCGTACTGGCCGAGCTTGGGGCCGACCTCGGGAAGGATCTTGTCGGCCGCGTCGACCAGGACGAAGCGCATGTCCTCGCGCGACACGTTCTGGTAGTACTTCGCGGCGTCGCGGGCCATGTCCTCGACCTCGCCGATGGTCTCGGCGCCGGCGAAGCCACCGCCGACGAAGACGAAGGTCAGCGCCTTGCGGCGGACCTCCTCGTCGGTGGTCGAGTCGGCCTTGTCGAGCTGCTCGAGGACGTGGTTGCGCAGGCCGATGGCCTCCTCGATGCCCTTCATGCCGATGCCCTGCTCGGCGAGACCGGGGATCGGGAAGGTGCGGGAGACCGCGCCCATGGCGATGACCAGGTAGTCGAACGGCAGCTCGTACGCCTCGCCGACGAGCGGCGCGATCGTGGCGACCTTGCGGTCCTGGTCGATGGTGGTGACCCGGCCGGTGAGCACCTCCGCTCCGCGCACGACGCGTCGCAGCGGGACGACGACGTGGCGCGGCGAGATGCTGCCGGCGGCGGCTTCGGGGAGGAAGGGCTGGTAGGTCATGTACGACCGCGGGTCGACGACCGTGACGGTCGCCTCCGCGTAGCGCATCTTCTTGAGGATGCGCCGAGCTGCGTACAGGCCTACGTACCCGCCGCCTACTACGAGGATCCTGGGACGCTCCGTGGTGCTCATGGGATCGAGTATCCACCCCTCCTCAGGGGGGTGCTCGTGCGCCCCTTCACAAGCTCTCTGGACACCTCTGCTACACTCCGCCGCCCACGTGATCCACATCATGGTCCTGCAAAGGAACCAGGGTGCACTGGCGAACGTTGTTCACCCCTCGTGAACTGGCCTGGAGAGCGCCCGTTAACGCTGAAGCGGAGCCCCGCTTCACACGATGGAAACATCGAGCGAATCGGCCTCCGCACCTGCGAAAGGGCCCTGCGGCGCCCCTCGGAAGGCCTAAAGACCCCCCTCGGGCGCCATCAGGGCCCTTTTCCTTGTGAAGAACTTCACGAACCTTTTCCGACAGGGTGTCGCCGGAGGGGTCGATAGCCGCCCGCTATGCCACGGATAGGGCGATCCCATCGAGGATGTCGTGCTCGCTGACGACGACCTCACGGGCTCCGACGCGCTCCACGATCTCCCGCAGGACCAGCGCCCCGGCGATGATCACGTCGACCCGGCCGGGGTGGATGACGGGGATCGCGGCCCGCTCGTCGTGGGTGGAGGCGAGGAGCCGCTCGGTCACCTCGGCGACCTGCGCGGCGGAGATCCGGGAGTGGTGGACCTTCTCGGAGTCGTACGCGGGGAGCCCGAGCGCGATGGCGGCGACCGTGGTCACCGAGCCGGCGAGCCCGACGAGGGTCTCGGCCGTGTCGATCGGCACGGTCCCGGCGGCCAGGTCGAGCGCACCGCGGACGTCGGCGCGGATCGCGGCGACCTCCTCGGCGGTCGGCGGGTCGTGGCGGACGTGTCGCTCGGTGAGCCGGACGCAGCCGATGTCGACGGAGCGGGCCGCCTCGACGTGCTTGTTGCCGACGACGAACTCGGTGGAGCCGCCGCCGATGTCCACGACCAGGCGGCGGTCGTCCCCGTGCAGCTCGCCGGTGGCGCCGGTGAAGGAGAACGCGGCCTCCTGGTCTCCGGTGATGACCTCGGGCTCGACGCCCAGGATCTCCACGACCCCGTCCACGAAGTCCTGGCGGTTCTCGGCGTCGCGGGAGGCGGAGGTGGCGACGAAGCGGACCCGCTCGGCGCCCAGCTCCTCGATGACCCGGGCGTACTCGCGGCAGGCCGCGAAGGTCCGCTCCAGGGCCTCGGGGGCGAGCCGTCCGGTCCTGTCGACGCCCTGCCCGAGCCGGACGATCGTCATCCGCCGGTCCAGCTCGACGAGGTCGCCCGTCTCCGGGTGGACGTCCGCGACGAGGAGGCGGATGGAGTTCGTACCGCAGTCGATTCCGGCGACCCGGGTCACTTCTCCTCGCCCTCCTTCTTCTCCGCGCACGGCGTCACGCACGGGCCCTTCGCCCACCACTCCGGCAGCATCGCGAGCGCCTCGTCGCCGAAGGGGTTCACGCCCGGGCCCGCCACGAGCGAGTGACCGACGAGGACGTGCAGGCACTTGACCCGGTCCGGCATGCCGCCGGCGCTGGGGAAGCCCTCCAGGACCTCGATGGCGTCACGGCGGGCGAGGTAGTCCTCGTGCGCGGCCCGGTAGGCGGCGGCGAGCTCCGGGTCGGTGGCGAGCCGGGCCTGCATCTCCTTCATGACCCCGTTGGCCTCCAGCGTGCCGATGGCCGAGGCCGCCCGCGGGCAGGTCAGGTAGTACGTGGTCGGGAACGGCGTGCCGTCGGGGAGCCGGGGCGCGGTCTCGACGACGTCCGGGTTGCCGCACGGGCAGCGGTGCGCGATGGCGCGCAGGCCGCGGGGCGGGCGGCCGAGCTGGAGCTCGAAGGCCGCGATGTCCGTCTCGGTCGGCTCGGTGCGTTCGGTCTGCGGAGGGGGCGTTTCCATGTCTGCCTTGTTCGTGTCGCGGAGGGGTCAGGGTCGGTCGGCGTGGTCGACGCCGTCCCAGAGGTTGTCGTACCAGGGGCGGTCGGCCGTGCCCTGGTCGGCGCGGGGCCGTTGCTCCGCGTCGGGGTCGTTCACGGTGAAGCCGGTCTCGCCGGGCAGCACGTAGTGCAGGTGCTCGCGGGCGAGGCGGCGGACGTAGGACGGGTCCTGGAGGCGCGCCTTCTCGTCCTTCAGTTCCTCGACCCGCCGGGCGGCCTCGGCGGCCCGGCGCTCCTGCTCGGCGATCTCGCCCTGCTGGGAGACGTAGCTCCGCATGGGATAGGCGAGGGCGACGACGAGGGAGCAGACCACGAGGGCGAGGAAGGCCGCGCGGCCGGTGAGCCGGGAGCGGCGGGCCTGGCGGCGGGTCTGGGAGCGGTAGACACGGGCGGCGGTCTGCTCTCCGAGCAGCCTGATCCGGGTCGCGGTCGAGAACCGGTCCCGGTCCTTCGCGGCCATGTCGTGTCGCCTCCCCTGTTCACGCGTACGTCCCCGCACACGGTACGGGACCGAGTGCGGGGACGTACGGATCAGAGCAGGTGTCAGCCCTTGATCAGCCCTTGCCCCTCTTCATCAGTTCGCAGTGCGAAACCGCGGGAACGCGCTGCGGCCGGCGTAGACCGCGGCGTCGTCGAGGATCTCCTCGATGCGCAGGAGCTGGTTGTACTTGGCGACGCGCTCGGAGCGGGCCGGGGCGCCGGTCTTGATCTGGCCGCAGTTGGTGGCGACGGCGAGGTCGGCGATGGTGACGTCCTCGGTCTCGCCGGAGCGGTGCGACATCATGCACTTGAAGCCGTTGCGCTGGGCGAGCTCGACGGCGTCGAGGGTCTCGGTCAGCGAACCGATCTGGTTGACCTTGACGAGCAGGGCGTTGGCGGTGCCCTCCTCGATGCCGCGGGCCAGGCGCTCCGGGTTGGTGACGAACAGGTCGTCGCCGACGAGCTGGACCTTGGCGCCGAGCTTGTCGGTGATGACCTTCCAGCCGGCCCAGTCGTCCTCGAACAGCGGGTCCTCGATGGAGACGAGCGGGTACGCGGAGACGAGCTCCTCGTAGTACTCGGTCATCTCGGCGGCCGAGCGGGACTTGCCCTCGAACTCGTACTTTCCGTCCTTGTAGAACTCGGACGCGGCGACGTCGAGCGCCAGCGCGATGTCCTTGCCCGGGACGTAGCCGGCCTGCTTGATGGCCTCCAGGATGAGGTCGAGCGCCTCACGGTTGGAGTCCAGGTTCGGGGCGAAGCCGCCCTCGTCGCCGAGGCCGGTGGAGAGGCCCTTGGTCTTCAGGACGGACTTGAGGGTGTGGTAGACCTCGGTGCCCCAGCGGAGGGCCTCGGAGAAGGACTCCGCGCCGATCGGGGCGATCATGAACTCCTGGATGTCGACGTTGGAGTCGGCGTGCGACCCACCGTTGAGGATGTTCATCATCGGAACGGGCAGCAGGTGCGCGTTCGGGCCGCCCAGGTAGCGGAAGAGCGGGAGGTCGCTGGCCTCGGAGGCGGCGTGCGCGACGGCGAGCGAGACGCCGAGGATGGCGTTGGCGCCGAGCGAGCCCTTGTTCTCCGTGGCGTCCAGGTCGAACATGGCCTGGTCGATCAGGCGCTGCTCGGTGGCGTCGTAGCCGACGAGCTCCGGGCCGATCTGCTCGATGACGGCGAGGACGGCCTTCTCGACACCCTTGCCCTGGTAGCGGTTGGGGTCACCGTCGCGAAGCTCGATGGCCTCGAACGCACCGGTGGAGGCGCCGGACGGAACAGCAGCACGGCCGGTGCTGCCGTCGTCGAGGCCGACCTCGACCTCGACCGTGGGGTTGCCTCGGGAGTCCAGGATTTCCCGGGCTACGACGACGTCGATGGACGGCACGAGCATCTCCTTCTGGGATGTGACGCTGGATGTGACGCAAGGTCGGTGCAGGGTCGCTTGGCCTTGCGACAAGAGCCTAACCGGCTCGGGGGCTCCCGCCCGCCGTGCGCCCGCCCCCTGGGACGAAAAAGGACCCAAGGGCACGCATCTCGGGACGAAGGGCCCCGGACCTACTGTGCGGTAACCCTCGGAACCCTCAGGCCCCCCGTAATGACTCGGAACCGTCAGCTTTCCCCGTATAAGGGGAAACCCCGGTCCGGCGCGCACGGGGGAAGGGCACGCCGGACCGGGGTGGTCACCGCGGGAGGGTCGTCGGGGCCGCGTGAGCCGCCGGACTCACGCGGGCCGCCGGGCTCACTTCAGGTGGAGCTGCTGACCCGGGTAGATGAGGTCGGCGTTCTCGACGACGCCCTTGTTCAGCTCGAAGAGCTTGGCCCAGCCGCCCTTGACGCCGTGCGCCTGGGCGATCTTGGAGAGGGTGTCGCCGGCCACGACCTTGTACTCGCCGTCACCCTTCTTGACCGTCTTGCCGGTGGGCGTGGTGACGGTCTTCTTGGCGGCGGCCTTCGGGGCCTGGCGCTGCTCGCTGCGGGTGGTCGGCTGCTCGGCGCGACGCTCCTGCTGCTTCGGGGCGGCCTGCTGCTTCGGAGCGGCCTGCTGCTGGGTCTGCTGCGGGGCGCTCTCGGCGGCACCGCCGTCGTAGGAAGCGCCCGAGAGGCCGACGCCGCAGCTCGGCCAGGCACCCTTGCCCTGGCCCGCGAGGACCTTCTCGGCGATGGCGATCTGCTGGGTCTTCGACGCCAGGTCGGCGCGCGCGGCGTAGGCGGTGCCACCGAACGCGGCCCAGGTGGAGTTGGTGAACTGCAGGCCGCCGTAGAAGCCGTTGCCGGTGTTGATGGCCCAGTTGCCACCGGACTCGCACTGGGCGACGGTGTCCCACTCGGCGGCCGTGGCGGCGGAGGCGGTGCCCGCGGTCAGCAGCGGGGCGGCGACGGCGACACCGGTGACGCCGACGAGCGTGGCGACCTGGGTGGCCTTGGAGGGACGACGGTGTTTGCCCTTGGCGGAAAACAGCATGGGAATTCTCCTCACCGACGCCTGTGAGGTGAGCTGTCGGGTTCGGGCCGGAAAGTTGCCCGGCCGCGTGTCCTTGCACGCGGCTTCACCCCAAGCCGATCGTCGGCCGTCTGTCTCAACGGCCGGGACCGGCACTTACCTTGGGTCCCCCACTCCTGCCTTCGGCGCTTGCGCGACGACTGTTCCCATCGGCCGACGGCAGGATTCGGCGTTTCGGTCGACGGGGCCCGCGGTGGCGAGCGGTGACGACCGTAGACACAGACCCACCGGAAGTTCAAAGAGGCCCATTGCGGAAAAATCGGCCCCGCTTGCCCTCCGGTGGGCGGCGTTTGTGCAGGTGAGAGGTGACGGGAGCAAAGTTTGCGGACGTGACACGCCAGTTGGGGCGAAGAGACCCATGTCTCACTTGCCCAGAACCGGACATAAGCCCGCGAACTAGCCTTCCGTCGCCGTCGAACCCACCGTCAGGTCAAGGCTCTGACCAGGCAGGATGAGGTCCGGATCGATACCCACCGTCTGCCGGTTGGCGTCGTAGAGGGCGGTCCAGCCTCCGGGGAGTTCGTTCTCCTGCACAATGCCGGACAGGCTGTCACCCGGCCGCACGGTGTACTCGCCCGAAGTGTCCTGACTGTCCGTTGCGTCCGAATTCTTCGTGTCGTCAGTCACCGGCGTGTCGTCGACCTTCCCCGCGGACTTCCCCGCGGACGCGTCCACGCCCGACGCGTGCCGACCCGATTCGGCCGAACTGTCCGGCTTGCCGGACTCCTCCGGGGCGGCCTCGCCCCGGTGCTTGCCCGTGCCGGGCGTGGCCGACGGCGCGTCACCCTCCGGCGACCCGGACGAATCCGGCGTACCGGGCGTAACGGATGCGTCGGGTGTGACCGGCGCCGCCGGGGTGGCGGGCGTGGCCGGGGAGGCGGAGGTCGCCGGAGTGGCCGGGGAGGCCGGCGTCACGGGGGCGGACGTGGCGGACCGGTCCGCCGTCCCCGTGGCGCCCGCGGGGGCGGCCGGGGTGCCCGCGGTGCGGTTGGACTCGGGGAGGGGCCCGCTGGGGGTCGTCGGGACGGCGGTCGGGCCGGGGTTCACCCCGGTGGCCTTCCCGTCGTTCTTCAGGCCGGCGATCGGCGCGCAGGTGGCCCACTCGTCGCTGCCCTTGGCAAGCGCCTTCTCGGCCACCGCGATCTGCTGGGCGCGGCTGGCGAGGTCGGGGCTGGGCGCGTACGCCAGGCCGCCGTTCCGCTCCCAGCTGGCCTGGGTGAACTGGAGGCCGCCGTACATCCCGTTGCCGAAGTTGGCGCTCCACTGGCCGCCGGACTCGCACTCGGCGACCCGGTCCCACGTGGCGGCGTCGGCCGCGGAGGCGGATCCCGTGGCGAGCAACGGCAGCGCCATGGCGGATCCGGTCACGCCGGCGGCGACGACGATGGCGGGAGCCTGACGGGGGCGACGGTGTCGTCCGTTCCCGGAACGCATAGGAGGGCCTTTCGCGTGACGGCTGAGACTGCCGGGAAACGTAGCGGCATTCGAACGTCCGTCACAAGTCGATCGCCCCGCGATCACGTGAAGATCACATTTCTGATGAACCGTCAGTGGTCAAGAGGGGTACGGAAGGGGAGAACTCCACCGGAAGCGTGCGCAAGCCCCGCATGATGAGCCCTCCGCGCCACCGCAGTTCGGCCGGATCGGCGGCAAGTCGCAGATCCGGCAGACGAGTCAGCAGGGTCGCGAGCGCCGCCTGTCCCTCCAGGCGGGCGAGCGGGGCGCCCAGGCAGTAGTGGATGCCGTGCCCGTACCCGAGGTGCTGGTTGTCGCGCCGCGCGAGGTCGAGGACGTCCGGCCCGTCGAACCGCTCCGGGTCCCGGTCGGCGGCGGCGAGCACCACGAGCACCGGGTCGCCCGCCGGGATCTCCTGCCCGCCGATGGTCAGCGCCCGCGTCGCGTACCGCCAGGTCGCCATCTCCACGGGCCCGTCGAACCGCAGCAGCTCCTCGACGCCGGTCTCCAGGAGCCCGGTCTCCCCTGCCGCGAGGGAGGCCTGGAGCAGCGCGCGCTGCTCGGGGTGCCGAAGAAGTGCGTAAAGTCCGTTCCCCACCAGATTCACGGTCGTCTCGAAGCCGGCGAAGAGCAGGATGAAGGCCATGGCGGCGGCCTCGTTCTCGGTGAGGTGCTCGCCGTGGTCGGAGGCCTTGATGAGCCCCGAGATCAGGTCGTCTCCCGGCTCCTCGCGCTTGCGGTGGATCAGTTCGGCGAGATAGCCGCGCATCTTCTTCACCGACCGCGCGACCCCGCCGCGCGGCCCGCCGCCGTGCCGGATCATCATCCCGGCCCAGTCCCGGAAGTCGTCCTGGTCCTCCGGCGGCACCCCGAGGAGGTCGCAGATCGCGTAGATCGGCAGCGGGAAGGCGAACTCGTGGATGAGGTCGGCGCTCCCCCTCTCCACGAAGGAGTCGATGAGCCGGTCCGTCAGCTCCTGCACGCGCGGCGCGAACTCGGCGACCCTGCGCGGGGTGAACGCCTTCGACACGAGCCGCCGCAGCCGGGTGTGGTCCGGCGGGTCGATGTTGAGCAGATGCGTCATCAGTTCGGCCTTGCGCTCGCCCGGGATGCCCGTCTTGCCCCTCGCGTGCGGGGACTCGTCGTGGTGCGCGGGGTTCTTGGAGAGCCTCTGGTCGGCCAGGGCCTGCCGGGCGTCCGCGTACCGGGTCACGAGCCAGGCCTCGACCCCGCTGGGCAGCGTCGTCCGGTGCACGGGCGCGTGCTCCCGCAGCCAGGCGTAGGCGGGGTACGGATCGCTCGCGAACTCCCAGGTGAAGAGCGTGGGGACGGGCTGAGGGGTGGGGGCGGTGCTCACGCCACGACCGTACAGGGCGGCCCCGGAGGAGCATTCACGGAGAAGCGTGATCAAACGGCGCGGCTCGTGCCCTAGATTCTTGTCGGTGGATCCCCAGCTGCTCAGAAGCACGTTCGCGGTCGTCGAGAGACGCGCCGAGCACGCCGTCACGTTCTTCTACTCGCACCTCTTCTGGAACAACCCGGGTGTGCGCGCGCTCTTCCCCGAGGACATGCTCCCGCAGCGGGACCGGCTCTTCGCCGCGCTCACCCATGTGGTGACCCACCTGGAGGACCCCCGGCTCGCGGGATACCTGGGGCGGCTGGGGCGCGACCACCGCAAGTTCCTCGCCTCCCCCGCGCTGTACGCGGCCGTCGGGCAGAGCCTGCTCGCCGCGTTCGCGCACGCCTCCGGTGCCGCGTGGACGATCGAGACGGAGAAGGCCTGGTCCGAGGCGTACGGCCAGGTCTCCGACCTGATGCTGGCGGGCGCCGACGAGGCGGCCGGGGCCGGGGAGCCCGCCTGGTGGGACGCGGACGTGGTCCGGCACGAGCGGTACGGCGACGACCTGGCCGTCCTCACCCTGCGCCCCCGGCAGCCCCTCCCGTACCTCCCCGGCCAGTACGTCAGCGTCAGCTCGCTGCGGGTCCCGCGCGTCTGGCGCACCTACTCCCTCGCGGATGCGCCCCGCGCCGACGGCACGGTGGAACTGCACGTGAGCCGGATCGCGGGCGGCGCGATGTCCACGGCGCTGGTCGACGAGACGGGCCCGGGCGAGGTGCTGCGGCTCAGCGCCCCCGGCGGCGGACTCACCGCGCGGACGCCGCCGGGCGGACTGCGCACCTATATATGCGGCGGTACGGGCTGGGCCCCCGTGCGGGCGCTGCTCGCGGAGGCCGCCGAGACCGAGCCGGAGATGGAGGGCCGGCTGTTCGTGGTGGCGCGTGCCAAGGAGTACCTGTACGGGCGGGAGGACGCCGAGCTCCTGAAGGAACGGCTCCCCGGGCTGAACGTCACCTACATCACGGCCGCGCCGCGGCAGCGCAGGGACCGGGCGACCGAGCGGCTGCTCCAGGCCCTGCGGGCCTGCGTCCACTGGTCCGCGCACGACGTGTACCTCGCCGGTCCGCCGGCCTTCGTGGCGGAGGTCTCCGAGGTCCTGGAGGAGCTGGGCGCCGACCCGGCGCGGATCCACCACGACACCCTGCCGTCCGTGGGCCGCTTCACCACCCGCCCGAACACCGCCGCCGAACGCCTCCTGGGCCCGCCGGCCCCGCTCTGGCACGACCCGGAGGCCCGCGCGCCGCGCGAGGCGTGAGCCCGTCGGTGCGTCAGCGCCGCGCGCGGCGCCGCCGCACGACCCGTACCAGCTCCACGGCGCCCAGCAGGGTGAACAGCGCCGCGCCGCACCGTATCCAGACCGGGTGCCCGTCGCTCACGGTCTCCCAGGCGAAGACCGCGACCATCATGGCCATCATGGCGGGCGGCATGTCGTCGGAGGACGACTTCCGCGCCGGCTTCTTCGAACCCCCCACCGCACCCGCGGCCGCCTCGGCCGGGTCCAGCGCGGTCCGGTCCGGCACACCCGCGGCCGCCTCGGCCGGGTCCGGCGCGTGCGCGCCCGGCTCGCTCACGGTCGGCGTGCCGCTCACGTCAGGCCCTCCGCCGAGCGGATCGCGTCCCGGTACGTCTTCGCCGCCGCCCGCAGCGCAGCCTCCGGGTCCACGCCGGAGGCCTCCGCGCGGGCCGCGAGGGCGAGCAGTTCGTACCCGATGCCCTCGCCCCCCGGGAGCTTCACGTCGAGGCCCGCCGTGCGGACCCGCCCCGCGAGCTTCGCGGCCAGCGCGAGGCCCGGCTGCCCGAGCGGCACGCCGTCCGTCACGGACTCCCGCTGCTTCTCCACGGCCTTGGTGCGCTGCCAGTGCGCCTGGACGTCCTCGGGCGTCTGGGCGGTCGCGTCCCCGAAGACGTGCGGGTGCCGGTGGATCAGCTTCTCGACGAGGGTCCCGGCGACGTCGTCCACGGAGAAGGGCTCCTCCGGGTCCTCCTCGGCGATCCGGGCGTGGAAGACGACCTGGAGCAGGACGTCCCCGAGCTCCTCGCGCAGCTCCCGCCGGTCGCCCTCCTCGATTGCCTCGACGAGCTCGTACGCCTCCTCGATGGCGTACTTGGCGAGCCCCCGGTGCGTCTGCAGCGAGGTCCAGGGGCACTCGCGGCGGACCCGGTCCATGATCTGCACGAGGTCGAGGAGGCGGGCGCCCGGCAGGTCGTACGAGCCGGGCAGCAGCTCCAGGTCGGGCATGGACACGCGGCCGGAGCCGGCGAGCCGGGCGAGGCCGTCGGTCAGCGCCCGGTCGCCCTCGCCGGAGGGCAGCAGGAGGACCGTGCGGCCCCCGGCGCAGGCCTCGACGAGCTCCTCGGCGGTGGGCCGGACGTGCTCGACGGAGACGCCGGCCTCCCGCAGGTACGGCAGCTGGGGGTGGTCCTCGTCGGGGCAGAGCACCCGGTCGGCGCCGTGCAGCGCCTGCCAGGCGGGCCAGGACAGGAGTCCGGGTGCCACGCGGTGGCTGGCGGTGAGCAGGACGATGCGGCCGGGGCTCTCAGATGTCACCCCTCGAACCTACCCGGACTCACGCCCCCGACGGGACGGCGGCCGGGTCCTGGCTGATCTGCCGGAGCCAGGGGCCGCCGGCGTAGCCGGTGTCGAGCCTCACCTGGGTGTCGTCCCAGCGGCCGTAGCGCGGGTTCACGTCGACGCCGAGGTCCTTGGAGGCGGCGGAGAAGACGTCCGTCAGCTTCTTCTGGCCCGCCGCGTCGTCGGAGACGCCCAGCTTCTCGGCGATCTTGTTCATGAGGACGTTGCGGCGGACGAAGTCGTCGATCTGGCCGGGCGCCACGCCCTGCTCCTGGAGGAGGACGGCCTTGAGCTGGTCCTCGCCGCCGGCCTGCTGGACGAAGGAGGCCCTGGTCTGCTGGAGCTCGGCGCGGGTGGCTTCGACGCCGTTGTCCCGGGCGACCTTGTCGACGACCCGGTCGAAGATCATGACGTTGAGCTTGCGGCGGCCGAGGTCGCCGGTGGCCGCGACCAGCTGGGCCGACTGGGGCGAGGCGGCCTGCGCGGACCGCACGTCCGCGACCTGTGCCTGGAGGCTGGAGACCTCGATCCGTTCGCCGCCGACGACGGCCGCCGCTCCTGGGTGGGCGTCACTGCCGCAGGCGGTGAGCAGGGGGGCCGCGGCGAGGAGCGCGGCGGACACGGTGAGCGCAGTGCGGCGGTGCAAAGGAGCCTCCCGGGCTGGTCGTGCGTCAGTTGAACGACCTTGCGGTGATCGATGGTAGGGAGTCGCCGGGGCCGGAGCCACTACTTCGGAGCGACTGTTTCCCACAACGACTCACCCGTCACCGGGGTGTCGGCCCGCACCAGGGCCGACTCTGGACGCGTGTTCGTCTCCTTGAGCAGGTAGTGCGGGCGTCGCTTCACCTCGTAGTAGATGCGTCCGACGTATTCGCCGATCAGTCCGGCCATCACCATCTGCACGCCCGCGAGGGCGGTGACGGCGACGAGGAGGGTGACGTAGCCGGGGGTGTCGACGCCGTTGACCAGGGCGTCGCCGACGATCCAGGCCGCGTACCCGAGGGCGACGACGGTGAGGAGGAGGCCGAGGTGGACGGCGGCCCGCAGGGGCTTGTTGTTGAAGGAGAGGAGCCCGTCGAGGCCGTAGTTGAGGAGCTTGCCGAAGGTCCACTTGGAGCGGCCCTCCTCGCGGACGGCGTTCTCGTAGGAGAACGTCGTGGTGCGGAAGCCGACCCAGGAGAAGAGGCCCTTGGAGAAGCGGTTGTACTCGCCGAGGCCGAGGACCGCGTCGACGGTGCGCCGCGACAGGAGCCGGAAGTCGCCGACGCCGTCGACGAGCTCGACGTCGACGAGCCGGTTGATCGCCCGGTAGTAGAGGCGGGCGGTGAGGGTACGGGTGACCCGGTCGCCCTCCCGGGTGCGGCGGGCGACGACCTGGTCGTACCCCTCGGCGTGCAGGGCGACCATGCGGTGCACGAGCTCCGGCGGGTGCTGGAGGTCGGCGTCCATGATCACGACCGCGTCGCCGGCGGCGTGCCGGAGCCCGGCGAGCATCGCGGCCTCCTTGCCGAAGTTGCGACTGAAGGAGAGGTAGCGGACCCGGTCCGGGTCGTGTCCGGCGAGTTCACGGAGGAGCGGGAGGGTCCCGTCCCGGCTTCCGTCGTCCACGTAGACGAGCTCGAACTCTCCGTCGAGACGGTCGAGCTCGGCGGTCACGTGGTCGTGGAAGCGGGCGAGGACGTCCTCCTCGTTGAAGCAGGGGACGACGATCGAGAGCAGCACGCCGACCACGACAACGGAGCCCGGTGTCCCCGCCGGTCCGGCGGGATGACCTTCAGGCGACCATCGCGTGAACTGGCCCGCCGGACCCGTCACTTCCCGATCGTTCGCTGTCATATTCGATCCGTCATGCCGAAGACCACGCGTTCGCACACCACACGCTCGTACCTGCTCGCCGCCGTCCTGTCCGCCGTCGCCGTCTGCGGCGGGGACGCCGTCGCCCGGGTGTTCCCCTTCGGGCCGCGCCACCGGGCCGTCAACGACCTCGCCAACCAGTTCGTGCCGTTCCACGCGCACCTGTGGGACCTGCTGCGGGGCCGGGCGGACGGCGGGCTCCTCCTCGACTGGCAGGGCGGCTGGGGCACGAGCTTCCTGCCCGACTACGGCACCTACCTGTCGAGCCCCTTCGCCCCCCTGGTCGCGCTCTTCCCGCGCGGCGACATCGAGTACGCGGTGTACGCGGTCACCGTCCTGAAGACGGCGGTCGCGGCGGCGGCGATGACGTTCCTGCTCCGGCGCCTGGGGCCGGCGGGCGTGTGGTGGTGGGCCTCGGTCCTGGGCGCCGCGTACGCGCTGTGCGGCTGGTCGCTCGCGGAGGGCACGTACAACCCGATGTGGCTGGACGGCCTGATCGCCTTCCCGCTGCTCTGTCTGGTGGGCGAATGGGCACGGGAGGGCCGGCGGCCGCTCCTGGGCCCCCTGGTCGTGGCGGTCTGCTGGTTCGCGAACTTCTACACGGCGTACATGGCGACCCTCGGCGCCGCCCTGGTGCTCCTGGTCCGCCTGGCGGTCACGGACTCCTTCCGGTGGCGGACGCTGCTCCGGGCGGCGCTGACGACGGCGCTCGGCGTCGGCCTCGCGGCCCCCGTCCTGGTCCCGGTCCTCCTCGGCTCCCGGCACGCCTACCCGGGCGTGGTCCGGGACTTCGCCCCGGCGGCCGGCCCGGACGTGCTGGCACGGCTGCTCCCGGTGACGTACAGCTTCGCGACCCCGGCGGCCTTCGTCTGCACGGCGGTGCCGCTGCTCGCGGGGGCGCTGCTCTTCCGCCGGGACGCGCCGGGCCGGGAGCGGTGGCTGTGGGGCGGGCTGTGCGCGGCGGTCGCGATGTCGATGCAGTGGGGCCCGACGCACCTCGTCTGGCACGTCTTCGCCACCCCGAACGGCAGCCCGTACCGCCAGACCTTCGTGCTGTCCGGCGTCCTCGTCCTCGCCGCCTGGACGGGCCTCGCGCACGGCCCGCCGGACCGGAGGTCGCTCCTCGGCGGGGCGGCGGTCGTCCTCGCCCTCACGGCCGGGGCCCTGCCGAGCGCCCTCCTCACCCCGTGGGCGCTGCTCCTCGCGGGCGCGGGCCTCGCGGCGGTGGCGGGCGCCCTGCTGCTGCCCCGCCGGGGCCGGTACGGGCTCCTCGCCGCGCTCCTCGTCACCGGCACCCTGCTGGGACAGGCGGCGGCGACGACGGCGTACGCGGACCGGGAGCGGCTCGCCCGGCTCGACGACTACCCGCCGTGGGGCGCGGAGCACGAGCGGCGGGCGGCGGCCCTGGCGGGGGCCGACGGCTGGCCCGCGTACCGCACCGACGCCGGGCTGCCCCGGGTCGCGGGCAACGATCCCCTGCTCCTGGGCGGCCAGGGCGCCGCGTACTACAGCAGCCACACCCCGGCGGTCCTGACGGAGACCCTGGCGGCGCTGGGCGGCGGCTGGACCTCGCGCGGCCGGAACCTGCTGAGCCTGGACAACCCGGTGACGGACGCGCTGTTCGGGGTGGGGGCGCGGTGGCGGGGCGGCGAGGTGGTCCGTACGGACGTCCGTCTCCCCCTGGTGACGGTACGGCCCCCGGGCCCGCCGCCGGTCTACGGCCCCTCGCCCTTCCGCAACCAGGAACTCCTGCTCGGTGCCCGGGTCTACGCGTCCCCGCACGCGGGCGCGTGCCCGGTCGGCACGGAGGTCTTCCTCTGGGCCCCCGACACCACGGGCACGGCCCGGCTGGGCGAAGGCGCCCCGGTCCGGCTCCTCGGGGGCACCCCGAAGCGCCGCGCGGCCCTGACCTCGCTGGGCTTCCAGCGGGTGCCCGGCCTGCGACCGGACCTCCCGGGGCCCGGCGAACTCGGCTGCCTGGACCACGACCGCCTCCGCACGGCGGTGACGGCGCTCCGGGCCCGCGCGGCGACCTCGGTCCGGGTCACCCCGGACGGCATCCGGGCCACGCTCCCGCCGGGCGCCACGGGCACGGCGGTCGTGGCGGCCCCGCGCATCGCGGGCTGGCACTGCGAGGGCGCCGACCCCGTCCCGTACGCCGGTCTCCTCGCCGTCCCGGCCCGCGGCGAGGTCTCCTGCACCTTCCGCCCGCCGGGCCTGCGGGCGGGCCTGGCAGCGGGGACGGCGGCGGTGCTGGGGCTCCTGGGGGTGGCCGTGGGAAGCGTCAGAGGCGGACGACCGCCTCGTCCCGGAGCTCCGGCGGAAGGTGGCGCCGCTGGTCCTCGTGAAGGATCTCCACGGGGCCGCCCACAGGGAGGATGACGGCCCCGAGGGCGTCGGCGACGCGGGTGACCACGTCGAGCATGGCGCCGCCCGAGATGTGCATCGCCGTCAGGGACGTCACCCCTCCGGGCTCTGCGGTGCGGACGTGGAACTCCGCCTCGCCCCCGTCCTCCGCGCGCAGGTGGACCTCGCCGAGGTCCGGCGCGCCCGCCACCACGTACGGCTCGACCACCCGGCGGAACCGCTCGACGTCCAGCGCGGCGAACTCGCCGTCCACGAAGCGGAAGAGAAACGTCTCCGCGCTCACGGCCTGAGCTCCCAGCGGACCTCGCCGTCCTGTTCCTGGTCCGTCGGTGCCAGGCCGGCCGCGCGGGCGACGGCGGCGGAGGCCGCGTGGTCCGGGTGGACGTGGGCGACGACCGTACGCACGCCCCGCTCGGCGAGCAGGCCGACGAGCGCCCCGGCCGCCTCCCGGGCGATTCCCCGCCCCTGCCACTCCGTCCCGATCACCCAGGCGACCTCCGCGGTCCGCCCGCCGTCGGTGACCGTCGCCTGCACGGTCCCGGCGAGCCGGCCCCCGGCGCGGACCCGCACCACCCAGTTGCACCAGACGACCGCCGGGTCGGGCGACCCGGCGGCCAGCCGCTCGTACCGCGCCCGCAGCTCGGGCGCGGTCAGCGGGGCGCCGCCGATGAAGGTGTGCAGGGCGGGGTCGGCGAGGACCCCGGCCATCTCGCCGGCGTGCGCGACGGCGAGGGGCACGAGGTCGAGCCGCCCCGTCCGCACGGTCGCGAGGCCGCCCTGTTCCGTTTCCGTGTTCACGCGTCGAAGTCCCAGATCCCTTGGCCGTTGTCGCCGTTCATTGTGGTCCCTCCCCCGTCCTTCCCGAAGCCTGCCGGACGGCTCCGAGCCTAGGAACGCCCCGCCCGTCCCGCTGTGCGCCCGGCGCGGGCCTCCTTGACGCTCAGCGCGCGGAACTCGGTGGGGCTGAGTCCGTACGCCGCACGGAAGGCACGGCTGAAGACGGCCGGGCCGCTGAACCCCCGGCGCGCGGCGATGGCCTGCACGGGGTGCCGGAGGAGCTCGGGGCGGGCGAGGTCGTCGCGGCACCGTTCGAGACGGCGGCGCCGGATCCGGACCTGGACGGTCTCCCCGTCCCCGTACGTCTGGAACAGCTGGTGGAGGCTCCGTACCGAGACGTGGTGGGCGGCGGCCACGGCGGCCGGAGTGAGGTCGGGGTCGCCGAGGTGCGCGTCGACGAAGGTGTGGATCCGCTGGATCAGGGCCCGCGAGCGGGCCTCGGCGGGGAGCTGCTCCTCGGCGTCGAGGTTCTGGGCGAGGCAGGCGGCGACGAGGTCGACGACGACGGCGCCGAGCCGCGGCAGGTCCTCGGGCGCGCACTGGCCGGCGTGGCCCTCCAGGGAGCCGAGGAACGAGGCGAGGACCGCACCGAGGCCGTGCCCGCCGGGGATGCGGCTGCCGAGCAGCCGGTCGATCCGGCGGGGGCGCAGGGGCAGGACGTCGCGCGGAAGCTGGAGCATGGTCAGCTGCACCGGCCCCGAGTCGGTGGGCATGGCCGCGTCGGAGGGCCGCGAGGTGTCCCAGAAGACCAGGTCCCCGGCCCCGACGCTGCAGTCGTTGCGGTGCTGGGACAGGACGGTGGCGCCCCGCCGCATCAGCCCCAGCTGGTACTGCTCCGGGTCGCCGCGGCGGATCAGCGCGGGCGTACGGCGCGACCGCAGGGGCGAGAAGGAGAACCGGGCGACGCGGACGGTCCTGAGGTCCAGGACGGCCGCGTCGGCCTGGAAGTCGGCGGGCCGCTCGACGCTGAGCGCGGTGGGCATCACCTCCCGCGTGATCACGTCCGCGAACCAGTCGAAACGTTCCCGCGCGGGCAGTTCCCCCGCCGACACCACTGACCACATCGCACGCCCCCCGTCGATCTTCCTTCGGTGGCCAGAATGCAGCGGCGCGAACGCGTTTGTCGCCGGGTTTCCCGATCGGCGTGGCGCACTCACACCATCCTGACCTGCGCTTCAACTCTCCCTCATTGAAGGGGTGTTGATCACTCCTTGACCTTCCGTTGGCCGCCCCTGACAGCCTCATGCCGAACCGGAGACCCGGTCCATGAGAAACGGAGAGCACCTCGTGAACCTCAAGCGATCCCTCGTCGCCCTCGGCATGGCCGCCGGCGTCGCCCTCGGCGCCGCCGCCGTCGCGCCGGCCGCGAACGCCGCCCCGGCGGGCTGCGCCAGCGGCGGGCTGTGCGTGTACTGGACCACCGGCTGGACGGGCAGCGTCCAGACCGTCTACCAGGACAACTACGACCTCACCGGCTACCAGAACTTCAACAACGCGCTGCACGGCTCGGCCTGGAACAACGGCAACAGCTGCAACGTGACGATGTGGAAGGAGACGGGCTACCGCGGTACCGGCTGGAGGCTGGACCGCGGCACCGGCTTCTACGACATCGGCGACAACCTGAGCACGATCGGCTCCAACAAGTGGTGCACGTACTAGAACCATGAGCTCCAGGAGACGCACCGCAGCCGTGGCGCTGCTTCTGGGTCTCGGTGCCGCCGGATGCTCGACGTCCGGCGGCACCGCCGCACCCGGCCCGGCGCCACTCCCCGCCCCTCGCCCCTTCCAGGGCGTCACCCACTACCCCGAGCCGGAGCGCCTGGCGCTGCACGCGGCGGAGGAGGAGCTCGTCGCCGCCTGCATGAAGCGGCGCGGCTTCACGTACCGCCCGCAGCCGCTGGCCACCGGGGACCACCTCTCCGACATCAATCCGTTCGGACTGCTCGGCGTCGCGCAGGCGGTGAACGACGGCTACGGCATCACGAGCACCGCCCTCTCGATGCGACCGCCGGCGGACGTCAACGCCGCCGAGGGCGCGAACGAGCGCTGGAGGAAGGCCCTGCTCGGCACCCCGGCGCACCGCGTGAACCTGGCGATGCCGATGAAGCGGGAGTTCTTCTACCAGTCGGACTCCTGCGTCAGCGACGCCAAGTCCCGTCTCTTCGGGCCGGATTACTACCGGCTCTACAACACCTTCCAGGTGCTGGGCGACGCGGTGGTCGACCGCGTGCGGGCCGACCGCCGGTACCTCGCCGCGCAGGCCTCCTGGAGCACCTGCATGAAGGAGGCGGGAGCCGAGGCGAAGGCGTTCGGCGATCCGCAGGCCAGGATCGACAAGGACCTCCGGAAGGCCGGCCGGGACCCGGCCGCGGTGCACGCCGTCGCCGGAGTCGAACTGAAGCTGTCCAGGGCGGACGCGGACTGCCAGGCCGGGGCCGGACTCACCGCCGTCGTCACGGTGGCGCAGAAGGACGCCGAGAGGAGACTGGGCGCGGGCTACGGCGACGAGCTCGCCGCCCTGCTGGACCTGCGGAAGCAGGCGCTCGCGAGGGCGCACCGCCGGTAGACGCCCCTACGGGGGCGTCACGGGGTCCCGAGGAAGCCCGGGTCGGTGCCGTCCAGGCCCAGGGCCGTCTCGCGGCCGAACCCGAGCAGCTCCTCCAGGGGGACGACCGCGCGACTGGTCCCGGCCAGGTCCTGGTGCGCCTCGGCGGACCACAGGGGCGGGTAGAGGGAGAGGCCCTCCCCGCCGGTGAGTCCGGGCACCTCGTCGCGCCAGCCGGGCCAGCGCAGCCCCTCGTAGAACTCCTCGGTCCCGCCGGCGAGCAGCCACGACAGCCAGGCGCCGTAGCCGGCGCCGATCGCGTCCCAGCGCAGCGAGTCGGGCGCGAAGTAGACCATCTCGCCGGGCCGGCCCGGCAGCCCGGTCTCCTCCTCCGTACCGCCCTGGACGGCGAAGGTCCCGCCGAGCACGTCGTGCGCGACGACGAGTCCGGCGGCGGGGCGCCATGCGGTGCCGGGGTCGTCGGGGCAGTCGTTGATCCGGGCGAGGCCGGGCAGCCGGCGGTCGTTGTGGGCGGCCGGGCTGCCGTAGACCCGCAGCCAGCCGTCGTCGACGAGCGCCCCGCCGGTGTGCAGCGCGAACGCCCCCAGGTACGAGCGGACGGTGACCTGCATCCGCAGGAGCGTGGCCGCCGCCCGCCCGGGATCGGCGTCCAGCACCTCGACGGGCACCTTCGCGGCCCGCAGTTCCTCTTCGAGGCGCGGCCACGCCGGATCCTCGACCTCGGTCAGCTCGCTCAGTCCACGCGGTTCTCGCATCCGGGCATCGTCGCACGTGGTTCGCCGTTGATCGGCGGCACTCCCGGGGGTATCTTGCATTACATGGTTCCTGGCGAAGCAAGATCCGAGGCGGCCGGAAAGGTCGCCAGCCAGCTGCGCAAGGGCGTGTTGGAGTACTGCGTCCTCGCCCTGCTGCGCGACGGTCCGCGCTACGGCGTCGAGATCCTCGACGAGCTGGCCGCGGTCAGCGTCATGACCACCAGCCAGGGAACGATCTACCCCTTGCTGTCCCGGCTTCGCCGCGACGGACTCGTCGACACCGAGCTCCGCGAGTCGGCCACCGGCCCCGCCCGCCGCTACTACACGCTCACCGCGCCCGGCAGGACCGCGCTCACCGAGTTCGCCGAGAGCTGGCCGCGCTTCCGCGACGGCGTCGACCACTTCCTGACCGCACCCCACGGAGGCTCCGCATGACCGGCACCGAACACCCCCTCGTGACCGACTACCTGGCCACGATCGAGCGCGAGGCATCCTTCCTGCCCTCGGGACGCCGCGAAGAACTCCTCGCCGACCTGCGCGAACACCTCGCGGTCGCCGTCGGCGAGGAGGACGACCCGGAGGCCGTCCGCGCGGCCCTCGAACGGCTCGGCAGCCCCTCCGCCATCGTGGCGGCCGCCCGCGCGGAGGAGCCGGAGGCCCCGACGGCGGCCGTCGCGGCTCCGCGGACGCAGCCCCGGACGCGGACGATCGTCACGGCCGTCCTGCTCGGCATCAGCAGCATCGCGGTCTTCGCCGCCCCCTTCATCGGCCTGGCCGCGATCATCGCGGGCCTCGGCCTGCTGTGGACGTCCGGCACATGGGACCGGGCCACCAAGGTCCTGGCCACCACCCTCACCCTCGCGCCCCTGGTCGTGATCGCGCTCGGCTTCCTCCTCCTCGCCGCCCGCCTCGGCGTCGTGGAGCTCCTCGTCATCCTCACCCTGAGCATCGCCCTGCCGGCCACGGCGGCGGTCCGCCTGCTCCGTACACAGCCGAAGGCCGCCTGACCAGGGGCGGGGACACGGAGCGACCCCCACCCCCCGACCAAGATCATCACGGGTGCAGAATGACCCGTATGACCCTGGCAAACGCACCTGAACCGGCCACGATCGACGACGCTCGGGCGGTCAGCCGCACCCTGGCCTCCGCCTTCGGCGACGACCCGATGATGCAGTGGTTCTTCCCCGACGAGACCTCCCGCGAGGCGGATCTCGGCCGCTACTTCACGACCCTCTTCACCCGGCAGTACGGCCTCCACGGCGTCTGCGAGCGGACCGCGTCCGCCGCGGCGTTCTGGGTGTCGCCCGAGGGCGCGGACAAGGCCGTGCCCGACGCGGAGACCATCCAGGAACTCGTGGAGATCCTCGGCGACCGCGCCCCGGCCTTCCGGGAGGCCGTCATGGCGGCCGCCGAGCACGGGCCGACCGAACCCCACTGGTACCTCGCCGTCATAGGCGCCGACCCGGCCGCCCGGGGCCAGGGCCACGGCTCGGCCCTCCTCCGCTCCGGCCTCGCGAAGGCGGACGCGGCGGGCCTCCCGGTCTACCTGGAGTCCTCCAAGCCGGACAACCTGCCGGTGTACGAGCACTTCGGCTTCAAGGTCCGCGCCGAGTTCACCCTGCCGGGCGGCGGCCCGGTCCTGTGGGCGATGAAGCGCGAACCCCGAACCGCCTGAACGCCCTTCACAGGTGCAGAACCGGGCTCGCCGGCGGCGAGGCTCATGTTGGCGGGGGCCACCACGACGGCGGGCTCGTTGAGCAGCTGGCACTCGGGCTCGGCGTAGTCGTGGATGTCGGCACCGCCCATCGGGACGAAGGAGACGACCGAGTCGCCGACGTGAGCGTCACCTTCCTCAAGAAGGAAGTTCAGGACGCCCGAGTAGACAGGCCGTACAACCAGCGTAACCAGCACACCGGATGGCCGCATCCGAACGGCCTCCGCCCTTCACGGGCGGAGGCCGTTCGCGCCGTCGGGCAGAGGTCAGTCGAGGCAGAACTCGTTGCCCTCGATGTCCTGCATGTTGATGCAGGACTCGTTCTCGCCGTCGGCGTACAGCGTCTGCAGGTGGACCGCGCCGAGCTTGACCAGCCGTGCGCACTCGGCCTCCAGCGTGGTCAGGCGCTCCTCGCCCACGAGGCCCTTGCCGGCCCGCACGTCGATGTGCACCCGGTTCTTGACGGCCTTGCCCTCGGGGACGCGCTGGAAGAGCACGCGCGGGCCGGCGCCCGTGGGGTCGGAGCACGCGAAGTACACGGGCCGCTCCTCGGCCGGCAGCGACCGGTGGTACTCCGCCCAGGTGGCGAACCCCTCGGGGACCGGCGGGACGACGTACCCCAGCACCTCGCACCAGAACTCGGCGAGGCGCCCGGGCTCCGCGCAGTCGATGGTGACCTGGATTTCCTTGATCGATGCCATCCGGTCACCGTAGCAACAGAGCCTTCCGGCGCTCATTTCCTTTTCACGGAGCGCCCGTCAGGACGTGAGGATCACCAGCCGCTGGGTCGCCCGGGTCATCGCCACGTACCGGTCGACCGCGCCCTCGATGCCCTCGCCGAAGGACTCCGGATCGACCAGGATCACCAGGTCGAACTCCAGGCCCTTCGAGAGGGACGGGGTGAGCGAGCGGACGCGCGGGCGCTCGCGGAAGGCCGGGGCGCCGATGACGCAGGCGACGCCCTCGGCGTTCCCGGCCAGCCAGCCGTCGAGGATCCCGTCCAGGTCCGCGGCCGTCCCGTGCGTGACCGGGATGCCGTTGCTGCGGATCGACGTCGGCACGTTGGCGTCCGGCAGCGCGGCGCGGATGACCGGCTCCGCCTCCGCCATCACCTCTTCCGGCGTGCGGTAGTTGACGCTCAGGGACGTCAGGTCGATCCGGTCGAACCCGACCCGCTCCAGACGCTCCCGCCACGTCTCGGTGAAGCCGTGCCGCGCCTGGGCGCGGTCGCCGACGATCGTGAAGCTGCGGGACGGGCAGCGCAGCAGCAGCATCTGCCACTCCGCGTCGGTCAGCTCCTGCGCCTCGTCCACCACGACGTGCGCGAACGGCCCGTCCAGCGGCTCCAGTTCGGCCGTCGGCAGGGCGTTCTCGTCGACCAGGCTCTCCTGGAGGTCCTTGCCGTGCAGCATCGTGACCGCGCCCTCGCCGTCGGGGTCGGCCGCGATGATGCTGTCGATGACCCCGGCCATGCGCTCGCGTTCGGCGGCGGCGGTGGCCTTGCGCCTCAGCTTGAGCCGCGCCGTCCGCGGGTCGCCGAGCCGCTGCCGGGCCGCGTCCAGGAGCGGCAGGTCCGAGACCGTCCACGCCTGTCCGTCGGCCCGCCGCAGCGCCCGCACCTCGTCGGGCGTCAGCCAGGGCGCGCACATCCGCAGGTACGCGGGGACCGTCCACAGGTCGCCGACGAGGTCGGACGCCTCCAGCATCGGCCACGCGCCGTTCAGCGCCCCGGTCAGCTCCCGGTCCAGACGCAGCGACTTGCGGAACTGCGCCTCCGGGACCTCCTCGCCGTCGTACTTGTCGAAGAGGATCGAGACCAGGTGCTCCCAGATCTGCTCGCGCGCCTCGTTGTGCGGGGTCCCCGGCTCCGCCGCGTCGAAGGCCTCCGCCCAGTCCGCCGCGGTCAGCCGGATGTCCGACCAGTGCGTCGAGACGGTCATCCCCTCGGTGGGCGGCTCCTCGTAGAACGCCACGGCCTTCTCGATCGCCCGCACCATGTCCGCGGAGGACTTCAGGCGGGCCACCTCCGGATCGGCCTCCGCCGGAGCCTTCGCGCCCTCGGCGACCAGGTCCCGGACGGTGCAGGTCCGTACGCCCTCCTCGCCCAGGCTGGGCAGGACGTCGGCGACGTAGTTCAGGTACGGCTGGTGCGGGCCGACGAACAGCACGCCGCCCCGGCGGTGCCCGAGCCTCGGGTCCGCGTAGAGGAGGTGCGCGGTGCGGTGCAGCGCGACGACCGTCTTTCCCGTACCCGGGCCGCCGTCGACGACGAGCGCGCCCCGCGAACCCGCGCGGATGATCGCGTCCTGGTCGGACTGGATCGTCGCCAGCACGTCCCGCATCCGGGGCGAGCGGTTGCCGCCCAGGCTCGCGATGAACGCGGACTGGTCGTCGAGCGCGGCGTGCCCTTCGAGGCCCTCGGCGGTGAACACCTCGTCCCAGTAGTCGGTGATCCGGCCGCCGGACCAGCGGTAGCGGCGGCGGCTCGCCAGATCCATCGGGGTCGCGTGCGTCGCCGCGAAGAACGGCTCCGCGGCCGGGGAACGCCAGTCGATGAGCAGCCGGCGGCCGGTGCTGTCGGTGAGGCCGAGGCGCCCGATGTACACGGGCTCGGGGTCGGCCGTACCGACCACGCGCCCCAGGCACAGGTCCAGGCCGAAGCGGCGCAGCGTCCGCAGGCGCCCGCTCAGCCGGTGGATCTCCGCGTCCCGGTCCATCGCCTCCCGGCCGACGCCGCCGGGCGCCTTCCGCTCGGCGTCGAGCCGCTCGGACAGTTCGGCGATCGTCTCGTCGAGGCACCGGGCGATGTCCGCGAAGTGCTGCTCGTCCGCGGCGATGAGCGCCGGGTCGGCCTTGGGGGCGAGGTTGCCGGAGAGGTCGAACACACCGGCAATAAGGGACGTCATGTGGTGAATTTCCCGCTTTCTCAGCTTCTGGCTTTCGAGGTGCGATTCTGCGCCACGAGGGGGGCCTTGCCGCAAGCCCCCCTGTGCGCTATATGTTGAAAGTGCGAGAGGTGTGTGTTCCCTCTCGTTTCTTCGTTGTCGGGGAAAATTCCCCGGACCCGGTTCGCAACCTCGGGCGGTGCCGCACGTCTGGTGGGTTGAAGGCGCCCTTCAGCTGATGTTCCAGACCGTGTTTCCGACATTCCTCGGGAGAACCCATGTCCAGCCACGCCAGGCGGAGCCTCCGGCCCCGCAGCCCCCGACTCCTGGGCGCCGTCGCCGGTGCCGCGCTGCTCCTCGGCGGCGGATTCGCCGCGCAGGCCTTCGCCGACTCGGGCCCGAAGCCGGTTCCGGCCGCGCCGACCGCTCCCGACGCCGCGCCGAAGCCCGTGACCGCGCCGCAGCCGGCCGCGGCCCCGAAGGTCGTGACCGCGCCGAAGCCGGTGACCGGGCCCGCCGCGCCCGAGGCCGACGCGCCCCGGCCGGCGCCCGCCCCGGCCGCGCCGAAGGTCGTGACCGTGCCCGCACCCGTCCCCGCGCCCGCGTCGAAGCCGGGCACCGCGCCGCGGCCGGTCCCCGCGCCCGCCGCGCCGAAGCCCGTGTCCGCGCCCGCGCCCGCGCCCGCCGGTGACGCGCCCCGCGTGATCGCGCCCGGCAAGTAGCCGCGCCGGGCGAGCGGGCGGGCCCGAACCCCGGGCCCGCCCGCTCGCCCTCCCGTCCCGGCTCCCACCTGCACTCCCACCCCGACCCCGACCCCCGCCCGACGGATCGAGGCCCATGCCGTACGCCCTCCCCCTGCCCCTGGCGCCGCCCTGGTGGTCGCGGCTGCTCGCGCGCGTGTCCCGCGCGGCCCGGGACGAGCGCGCGCCGGTACGGGAACGCCCTCTGCGCGTCGTCGGCGCCCCGTACGGCGGCGACGGGCCCGCACCCACCCTCACCGAGCTCTACCGGGCCCGGCGGCTCGACATGGTGCGGCTCGCGGTCTTCCTCGTGGACGACCTGCCGACCGCCGAGGACGTCGTGCAGGACGCGTTCGCCGCCGTGTGCCGCACCTACGGGACCTCCTTGGACGGGCTCCAGGACCCGGGGGCGTACCTGCACACCGCCGTCGTCAACGCGGCCCGCTCCGTGCTGCGCCGGCGCCGCACCGCGCGCGCGTACACCCCGCCCCACCCGGGCTCCGGGGCCCCTGTCGACGAGGGGCTGCTGCTCGCCGAGGAGCACCGGCACGTGCTGGACGCCCTCGGGGAGCTGACGCGCCGGCAGCGCGAGGTGCTGGTGCTGCGGTACTGGTCGGAGCTGACGGAGGCGCAGATCGCGCAGACGCTCGGGCTCTCGCGCGGCACGGTGAAGTCCACCGCGAGCCGCGCCCTCGACGCCCTGGAGCGAAAGCTGGAGAAGAGAGCGGAGGCGGACCGATGACCTCGCCCGTGGAGGAACGGCTGCGCGCCGCCCTGGCCGCCCGCGCCGACCTCGTCACCTACCGCGACCTGCGCCGCGCCGCACCTCCGCAGGGGCGCCGCTGGGGGACGCACCGGGTCCGCGCGGTCGCGTCGGTGGTGCTCGGGGCGGCCGCCGCGGTGGCCGCCGTGTGCGTCCTGACGCTGCTCCCGGACGGGCCTGCGACCCCGGACCCGGTGCTGCCCGCCCGTACCCCCGCCCGCACCGGTGCGCCTCCGGTGCCGACACCGGCCCCGGCTCCGCCGGCCGCCCCGTCCGTCACGTCGCCCCGGCCGGTGGGGTCGCCGTAGGACAGCGAGAAGGGCCGGAACCCGTCGGGTTCCGGCCCTTCTCGGGGTGCCGGGGGCTTACTTGGCGACCTTGTCGAGGCAGAGGACGAACTTGTCCGACTCCAGCTGCTGCGCGAGCGCGATCTCGCTCGCGTCGGCGCACTTCTCGACGTCGAAGGTGTCGTCGACGACCTTGACGACCTTGTAGAGGTCGGTCTTGCCGGAGGAGCAGTCCGCGGTGTCGACCTTCGGGTCGTTGTCGGGGCCGCTGACCGTGACGCACTCGCCGGCCTCGGCGTGCACCGGGGCGTCGCCCGTGAGGTACGGGAGGCCGAGCTTCACCGCGAGGGCCACGACGATCGCCACGACGATGCCGCCGACCTTCTTGAGGAGGGCGCCACCCTTCTTGGCGGGGGCGGCGGGCTGCTGCTGCTCGGGGGAGAAGGGAGCGGGGGGCGTCGTCATGGGGATTCCTTGGGAGACGCGGACATGATCAGACGCGAACGTTACATGCACCAAAACGGTCAAAGAGGATCATGAAGATCCACTGGGCGATCAGTTGTCGAGTCGTGATCCTGCCGCCCCGTCAGGGGCACGATCAGGTACGCCGCCCCGGCCCCCCTCAGGGCCGCGGCCCCAACTGCCGCTGGTGGTCCAGCGCGCGCCGCAGGTCCACCGGAAGCGGGTGATAAGGCCCGTACGCGCGCTCCGCGTCGAACAGCAGCCGCTGGAGCTCGTCCTGCCCGGCCGCGTGCTCACCCGCCGCCAGGAGCAGCAGCCCGATCCTCTGCCGGATGTCGAAGGCCCGCGCCAGGTCCCGCTCGTAGTACGGCAGGACCGAGCGGAACTCCCCGAGCGCGGCCGCCGTCTCCCCCAACTGCTCCAGGCACAGGGCCGCGTCGTAGCGGAACTGCAGGAACTGCGGGTCCGCCGGGCCCGCCTCCGCACCCCGGTCCTCCGCGAGCCGGCGCAGCTCCGGCAGCGCGCGCCGGTACTGGCCGTCGTCCATCAGCGTCGACGCGTACTGCTTGCGCAGGATGCGGACGACCGGCGACCGCTCTCCGTGCTCGGCCGCCGCGGCGGGCAGGATCGAGCCGAGCAGGTCCACGGCCTGCGTGAGCGAGCCCTCCCCGAGCAGCCGCTTCACCTCGTCGACGGCCGCGGCCACGTCGGGACGCGCGGGCGGCGCCCCGTGCGCGTACACCCGGGGATCGGTCCGGGGATCGGCCCCCCGGGCGGGGGGAACCGGCGGGACCGGAGGCACGTGGACGGTCTTCACCGTCGCCCGGTCCGGCCAGGGCGCGTGCGGGCGCAGGAACGGGCGGGTCGGGTTCATCGGACCCGCCGGGGCCCCGCGCGCGGGGAGCAGCGGCAGGAGGTGCTCGTACGCCTCGTGGGCGCCGGACGGGCGCGCCTGCGGGTCCTTGGCGAGCAGCCGCAGGACCAGCGCCTCGAGCGCCTCGGGGATCTCCGGCCGCAGCTGCCGGAGCGGCGCGGGCGGCTCGTACAGGTGCCGGTGCAGCACGCCGAGCGCGGTGGATCCGGCGAAAGGCACGTTCCCGCTGAGGAGTTCGTGGAGCAGGACGCCCAGCGCGTACAGGTCGGTGGACGGGCCGACGGCGCCGCCCATGGCCTGCTCGGGCGCCATGTACGCCGGGCTGCCGATGGGCGAACCGGTCTGCGTGAGCCGGGTGGTGTCGGTGTCCAGGACGGAGGCGACGCCCAGGTCGAGGACGGTCAGCGCCCCGTCCGGGCGGATCATCACGTTCCGCGGCTTGAGGTCGCGGTGCACGATCGGCACCGCGTGCACGGCGGCGAGCACCGCGCAGAGCTGCGCGGCCACGCAGACCGCCCACTCCCAGGGGTACGGGTCGTGCTCGGCCAGGTGGTCGGCGAGGTCCGCCCCCTCCACGTACTGCATGACGAGGTAGAGGTCGTCGCCGTCACTGCCCGCGTCGTGCACGGTCACCAGGCCGGGGTGGTCGACCTGCGCGGTCACCCGGCACTCGCGCACGAAGCGGCGGCGCAGCTCCTCGGCGGCGGTGGCGGGTCCGGTCATGGTGGCGGGCCGGAGCAGCTTCACCGCGACCCTGCGGTCGAGGCGCCCGTCGTAGGCCGTCCACACCTGGCCCATCCCGCCCTGGCCGATGACGGTGGCGAGCTCGTAACGCCCGCCGATGACGCGCCCGTTCACCTGCCGCCCGCGCCTTCCCCGGCGTTCCCGGTGTTCCCGGTGTTCCCGGCGTTCCCGGCGTTCCCGGTGTCCTTCCTGAGCAGGTCGCTCAGCTCGTCGAGCTCGGCGCGGACCTGGTCGATCCGGGGCCCGGGCGCGACGGGCGGCTGCGGCTGCTGCACGGGGACGGCGGGCGGCGGAACGACCGGGCGGGCGTACGGGTTCGGGATCGGGGCCAGGTCGGCGACGGCGCTCGGGACCGTGACGGCGGCGGCGTGGTCGTACCCCGGACGGAACGCGGAAGCCGCGCCCGCCCGGTCGAGGTTCCGGATCTCGGTCACCAGGTAGTACGAGATCGAGCCCGCCACCAGGAGCACCATGACGCCGACGGCGACGAAGGACTCCACGGTGGTGGCCTCCTCGTCGCCGGTGACGCCCGCGTACGTGAAGAGGCCCGCCGCCACCAGGAACGTCGCACCGAACAGCACCCAGTCCAGCGTCCTGCGGGTGACGATCGCCAGCCGGAGCATCGGCGCCCACGCCAGGAAGCCGCAGCTCATCAGGGAGAGGGCGGAGAAGAGGACGAGCAGCGCGATCCGGCCACCGGAGACGGGGCTCTTCGACGGCTGGGGAACCTGCGGGGCCTGCGGCGGGCCGTACATCCTGCTGCTCCTGCTCGGACGGATCGGGTGCGGAGACGAGCGTATACACCGATACGGACAACGGTTCCGGGATACCCGGAACCGTTGCCGAACAGATCACCCACGGCCGCGGAAGCGGCCCTACGGGGCCACCGTGCCGTCCGCCAGACCGTCGTACAGGCCCTGGACCAGTTGGTCGCCGAGACGGGCGGCCAGGCGCAGCGACTCCTCGAACTCCGCGAGCGCCCGGAACCGCTCGCCGAACCGGCGCTGTTCGGCCAGGGGCAGGCGCGGCAGCTGGAGGCGGCGCACGTCGAGCCGGGTCGCGGTGGAGGCGTAGCTGCTGGCCTGCCGGGTGTTGGCGGTCGCCCGCAGGAAACCGGCCAGGAACCAGGGGTCGAGGGCCGCCGGATCGGGGCGGAGCAGCTGGAGGTTGCGGCCGAGCGCGGCGCCCGCGGCGGACGCGTCGACGACCCGGACGGCCGTGACGCCGCCGAGGACGGGGACGACGACGTCCCCGGCGGTGATGAGGACCGGCTCCTCGGGCGGGCCGTCGGGCAGCGAGCCGGAGGGCGGCTGGGCGGCGAGGACGTCGTGGTCGGTGAGGACGGCGACCGGGGCGGAGGCGGGGGCGGTGCCCGCGCCTCCCGCGCGCAGGGCCAGGGCTCCGGCACGGGCGAGTTCGCCGACGGTGGTCGTGGGCCGGCCGGGCCCGGCGCCGCCGGAGGCCGGGTCGACGACGGGCGGCGGGGTCAGTTCACGGGTCCGGGCGAGCGTCTCCGTCAGCCTCTCGCGCACGCCGGTCAGCTGGACCGCTCCCTCGGCGGCGGCGGGCGGCGGGAGGTGCCGGGCGGGGGCGAGGTCGACGTCGTCGTCGAGGAGCTCGATGACCGGCACGGAACGGCTCGCACCGGGCGTCCCGGCGAGGGTGCCGTCTCGGTCGAAGGGCGTCCAGGCGTCCAGTACGGCGGAGTGGACGGCCGGCCAGTCGAGCCGGTCGCGGCCCTCCCTCCCGGGTCCCGCCTGCTCGGAGGCGGCGTCGACGAGGAGGAGTTCGGCGGCGGGGCGCTCGCCCTGGGCGGGGCGGCGCAGCACCCAGAGGTGGAGCGGGATGCCGTACGGCGGGGCGGCGCCGGCCGGGAGGGCGACGACCGCGCGCAGCGCGCCGCGGCGGAGCAGGTCGGCGCGGATGCGGCGGCCGGAGCGTCGCGAGGCGGCGGCGGGCGGCATGAGGAGGACGGCGGTGCCGCCGGGGCGGAGGCGGGCCAGGGCGTGCTGGACCCAGGCGAGTTCGGACTCCGTGCGGGCCGGGAAGCCGTACTCCCAGCGCGGGTCGTAGGCCAGTTCGTCGTGGCCCCAGTTCCGCTCGTTGAACGGCGGGTGGCACAGGACCGCGTCCGCCGCGAGCGTCGGGAAGGCGTCGGCGCGCAGGCTGTCGCCGGAGCGGACGCGGATGTCGGCGTCGTTGGCGAGCGCCAGGCGGAGGGCGGTGAGCGCGGCGAGGTCGGGGTCGGCGTCCTGGCCGCAGACGGCGCCGGGCCGCTCGACCGCGCTCAGCAGGCCGCCGGTCCCGGAGGCGGGGTCGAGGACGGTGAGCGGGACGCCGCCGCGCCCCGTCCTCGGGGTCGCGGCGAGCGCCGCCATGAGGGCGGCGGGGCCGGGCGGGGTGAGCGTGTACTGCCGGGGGTTGGCGTCGAGGTGACGGCCGAGGAGGAACTCGAAGGCCGGGCGGACCCCGGCCTCGGCCGCGAGCTCGGCGGCCCCGCGCAGGAGCGGGACGGAGGCGGCGAGCGCGGGGGTGGTGGGGGTGAGGACGGCCCGCTCCGGGCCGAGGCGCTCGGTGAGCGTCTCCTCCAGGGCGACGGGCAGCACCTCCGCGAGCCGCTCGTCGGGCAGCTCGGCCAGCGTGGGCCAGGCCGCGGACCGGTCCCGTACGAGGAGGAGGGCGCAGCCGGCGTGGACGAGGGCGGTGACGGCGCCGGCGGGGTGGCCCGCGATCTGCTGCCAGACGCGCTCCTTGAGCGGGACCTCGGCGAGCTTGCCCTGGGCGCGGAGCCACCGCTCGACGTCCGCGAGGGCGAAGGACGGGCTGGTCTCCGTACCGCCGACGGGCTTGGGGAAGTCGGGGTGACGGCGGCGCCAGTTGCTGACGGCGGCCCGGCCCACCCCGGCGAGCCGGGCGATCCCGGCGGCGGTCACCTCGGCGGTGCCGGCGGTGCTGTCCGCCGGAGCGCCCGTGCCCTCCGCCGGAGCGCCTGCGCCCTGTGCCGCGGCGCCCGCGCCGTCCGCCGCGCCACCCGTGTGCTCCGCACCTGCCTCTGCTGCGTTCTCCGGCACGTGACCCAACTCCCCTGTTCGCCCTCTGGCTGTGACACCAATCCTAGCGACGAACGCACGCTGTACCACTTCACAGTGTGAGTAGACCTCTTTTCCGTGAACCATGTTGACTCGGTTCACAGCCTCTGCTGTGATTGACCCATCGCACCAGACATCGTCTCCGTCCGGGAGGACACACCCATGTCGTACGACACCCAGGTCCCGCCTGCCGCCGCCCCGCAGGTCATGCGCAACGGCCTCGGCACCGCGGCCCTGATCCTCGGCATCATCGGCACGCTCTCCGGGCTCATCCCGCTCTTCTTCTGGCTGGCCGGCATCCTCGGCCTGATCGCCCTGATCCTGGGCCTCGTCGGCAAGGGCCGCGTGAAGCGCCGCGAGGCGAACAACAAGGGAGTGGCGCTCACCGGAGCGATCCTGGGCCTCGCGGCCCTGATCCTCTCGGTCGTCGGCGCGGTCATCACGTTCACGGCCGTCAGCGACGCGGTCGACGAGATCGACAAGGCGGTCAAGGACGCGGCCCCGAAGGACCCGGCCGCCAAGAACCTCGCGGACGGCGACACCTCGGTCTACGACGACGACCTGAAGGTGACGGTCTCGGACCCGAAGGCGTACTCCCCGAGCGAGTTCGCGGCCGGCCACACCCAGGGCAACAAGGCCTACCAGGTGACCGTGGTCATCGAGAACGGCGGCAAGAAGAAGTTCGACGCCACGCTCGTCACCCTGACCGGGCGCGCCGGCAAGAACGGCGTCACGGCCGAGCAGATCTTCGACGAGAAGGTCGGCACGGGCTTCCAGGGCAACATCCTGCCCGGCAAGAAGGCCACCGTCACCCTCGCCTTCGACACCCCGAAGGACGCCAAGAACCTGACCGTCGAGGTCAACCCGGGCTTCGACTACAACGCCTCCCAGTGGGAGCTGAAGGTCGGCTGACCCTGCCGGACGAACCACCTCGTGGACGGGGCCCTTCGGGGCCCCACCGCTCGTACGCCCCCCTCTCGGAGACTCCGCCATGCACGCCGCCCCCCGCCGCCGCTCCCCCCGCCGTCCCCGCCGGACCGCCGTCGCCGCCGTCCTCCTGGGCACCGCCGCCCTCTGCGCCACCGCCTGCGGCCCCTCCTCGGACGACGCGAGGCCGGCCGGGCCCTTCGGGGAGCTGACCGGTTCACAGATCGTCGACAAGGCCTTCGCCGCGACGCGGGCCGCGAAGTCCCTGACCGTCGACATCGACCTGCGGTCCCCCGACGAGCCGACGAAGGGCTATCTCGCCCTCGACGACCGGGGGAGGTGCGCGGGCACCCTGACCATGGGCACGGCCGACACCGCCGAACTGGTCAAGGCCGACGACGAGAACGTCTACCTGCGCTTCGACGAGGCCTTCCTGCGCGAGCAGGTCAAGGACGAGAGTCCCGAGACGCAGGAGGCCACCCTCGACGCCCTCAGGGGCCGCTGGATGAAGTCGCCCGTCTCCGACCCCGACAGCAGGGACATGCTGGCGCTCTGCGACCTGAAGGAACTCCTCGGCGGCTTCGAGCCGGGGGCGGGCGGCATCGTGAAGGGCACCGAGACCACCGTCGGCGGGCAGCGGGCGCTGGCCCTGACGGAGCCGGGCGAGGACGGCGAGAGCAGCACGGTCTACGTGGCCACGGAGGGCACTCCCCACGTGCTGAGGATCGTCACGAAGGGCGGCGAGGAGCCGGGGACGATCACCTTCTCGAAGTACGGCCGGCCGGTCGTGGCGACGGTCCCGGCGGCGAAGGACGTCGTCGCCGCCGACTGACCGCGGGGTGCGACAGGACACGCGTGAGGGGGCCGTCACCGGGGAACGGCCCCCTCACGCGCGTCTCACGGGCATGCCGGACGCGATACCTCACGCACGCCCCGGGCCCGCACACGCCTCACCCGTACGTCAGATACGGCCCCGCACGCGCCTCACCCGTACGTCAGATGCGGCCCCGCACGCGCCTCTCACCGGAAAGCCAGGCGCGAGCCGCACCCGCCTCTCGCCGGAACGCCAGGCGCGACCCGCACCCGCCTCTCGCCGGTGCGTCAGATGCGGTGCCGTACCCACACGTTGGGCTCCACGTAGACCGCGTAGCCGCGCGTGGCCTCGCAGTGGACCGGGACCAGCGCGCCCGGGACCTCGACCGGTCCGTCCGTGTCGAAGGGCAGGCCGGTCCACTCCCGCCACTGCTCGACGGAGCCGGAGACCGTCATCGAGGCCGGGGCCACCGCCTCGATGACGCCGCCCGCGCGCACATGGACGCGGAGCCACGGGTCGTGCGGCAGGCCGTCGGCCTCGCGCGTGCGGAAGGCGTACTCGTGGATGGAGGCCTCGGCCTCCAGGTGCTTGCCGTTGGGGCGGACCGGGGCGACCAGCTCGGCGAAACCGCGCGCGCCGGCGTTCGACCGCATGGCGGCGAGCATCGTGTGGGAGATGCCCTTGCCGAGGTGGCCGAGGTCGACGGTGATCTCGATCGCGCTCACGGTGTCGGCCTCCCGGCCGTGCCGCAGGTCGGAGAAGGCCCAGTTGAGGACCTCGTCCCAGCCGCGGGCGGGCAGCTCACGGCGGCCCTCGACGTCGAGGCGGAAGGGCACGCTGAAGCCGCGGGCGACGACCGCGCCCTTGGCGTCGGTGGCGACGAGCACGAACTCCGGGAAGTCCCGGACGATGCGGCCCATGTTGGCCCAGCCGACCGGGTCGTACATCATGAACTCGGGCCAGAGGTCCTTCATGGACCACATCGCCCCTTCGAGCTCGGGTCGTTCGGCGAGGGTCGATATGTTCAGGTCCATTCGGCCAGGTTAAAGATCGTTCACCTGCCGCCCAAACGATTTTTCGCCAGGTCCGCGCACTACGGGAGCTTCTGCTGCGGGCAGGCCCCGAGGACCCTCTTCATCGCGTCCCGCTCCCCTGCCGTCACCCACACCCCGTACTTCTTCTTCACCGCGATCTGCCGCGCCACGTACGTGCAGCGGTAGGCACCGTTCGGCGGCAGCCAGGTCGCCGCGTCGCCGTCGGACTTGCGGCGGTTGGTCGCGGAGTCGACGGCGAGGAGGTTGAGCGGGTCGTTGGCGAAGCGGCGCCGGGTCTCGCCGTCCCACTTCTGCGCCCCCTTCTGCCAGGCGTCGGAGAGCGCGACGACGTGGTCGATGTCGACCTTGGAGCGGCCCCGCACGTAGCGGACGGTGGTGCCGGTGTACGGGTCGTCGGTGAGGGTGCCGGAGGCGACCTTGCAGTGGCCGTCCGTGAAGCGGACGCCGGTCAGGTCGCGCTTGAGTATGTCGTCGCGGGTGCCGCAGCCGTTCCCGTCGACGTCCACCCAGGCGCGGCCGAACTTCTCCCGCTCGTAGCCGGTCTTCGGGGCGCGGCCCTTGACGGTGAGGGTGTCCACGGCGGCGAGCGCCGTACCGCGTGCGGCGGGCCTCCCGCCCGCGCCGCCCCCGTCCCCCGGACCGCCTGTTCCGGGGGTGCAGGCGGTGGTGAGGAGCGCGGCGACGGCGAGCGTCGAGGCGGCGAGGGTCCTTCGGTACGTCAGCACCCTGGAATCCTAGGCCTGGCCGTTACGTCACCTTCGTACCGATGGTCCCGAAACGGACGGGCCGAAGGGCCCGCGCGTTCCCTGTCGGGGCGTCACACCGTGCCGATGCCCAGGGTGTTGACGGCGGGGAGCAGGCCGGAGCCGATCACGGCCAGCCACGGGCCGCCGAGGAGGTCGGCGAGCCGCGCGGTGCCCTCGGGACCGAGGGCGTCCCAGGGGGCGGCGGCGAGCTCGTCGGTGTGCCGCTCGACCTCGGCGCGCAGCGCGCGCCCGGCGTCGGTGGCCGCGCCCTCCGGGTCCAGGAGGCCGCGGGCGGTCAGTCGGGCGCGGGCGGCGGCCCATTCCGCGGCGCTCCAGCCGCGGCTCTCGAAGACGGGCTCGGGCGCGGCGCCGATCGCGGCGAAGGAGACGAGCGACTCGGCCGGGTCGAGGCCGGCGGCGAGGAGGGCGGCGAGATGGCCGTCGCCGCGGTGCTCGCGCAGGATCGTCGCGGCCTGCCAGAGCACCAGGTGCGGGGCCTCGGGCCAGGGCAGTTCGGCCTGGGCGGCGGCGAGCGGGCGGCCCTCGGGTGCGGCCGCCGCGGCCGCGCGGCGGGCGAGCCCGGCGGCCTCGACGAGCTCGGGGCCCTTGACGACGTCCTCGCCGAGCACGGAGCGGTAGGCCCGGTCGACGGCGCGGAGCCGTGCGGCGAGGACGTCGGCGGGGGCGGCGACCTCCCAGGCGGCGGGGACGTGCCGGGCGACCATCGCGGGGCTGAAGCTGTAGAAGGCGGAGGCGACCCGGACCGGACCGGCGGGGCCGAGGGGGGCGGCCCGCCACGCGAAGTAGGAGGGCCAGCGCTCGTCCGTCGCGTATCCGAGGGCGGCGGCCTCGTCGAAGGCCTCGGGGGCGTAGTAGAGCACGGCGTGCAGGGGTTCGAGCAGGTGCCACATCTGACGTACGCGAGCGGTGTCCACGGTGTCCTCCCTCGTCCACAACTTGTCAGTGACAAGATTGCCCGCCGGACCGGGAACTTGTCAATGACTAGATGACGGCTAGGCTGCTGCCATGACGACGAGCCGGAGCACCTACCACCACGGCGAGCTGCGGCAGGCCCTCCTCGCCGCCGCACTCGACGTGATCGCCGCCGAGGGTCCCGGGGCACTCAGCCTGCGCGACCTCGCCCGCCGCGCGGGCGTCTCGCACGCCGCCCCCGCCCACCACTTCAAGGACCGCACGGGCCTGCTGACCGCGATCGCCGCCGAGGGGTACGAGCTCCTCGCCGCCGGCCTCGCGGGCACGCCCGAGCTCCGCGAACGCGGCGTGCGGTACGTCCGCTTCGCGAGGGAACACCCGGCGCACTTCCAGGTCATGTTCCAGCCGGAACTGCTGCGCGCCGACGACCCGGACCTCCTCGCCGCGAAGGACCGCGCCTCCGCCGAACTCCGCACGGGCGTCGCCGACCTGACGAGCGCCCCCGACGCCCGCACGGCCGGCATCGCCGCCTGGTCGCTCGCCCACGGCTTCGCGACGCTGCTCCTCACCCGCAACGTCGAGGGGGCGCTGGGGGACCGCGACCCCGAGGAGTACTTCCGCTCGCTCACCGGCCTGCTCTTCGCGGAACAACTCCCCACCGGGGAACGGGAATAGCCCGCGTCAGCACGTAATTGACGAGAGCATGCGAACCACGAACACGCTCCGCCGCTCCGCACTGGCCCTGCTCACCACCGCCACGCTCGCCCTGGCCCCCACGGCCCTCGCCGACACCGGCCGGCACGGCACCGACGGCACCGCCTGGCGCGGCGCCTGGGCCGCGTCCCCGCAGTCGGCGACCGCGCCGTTCGGCCCCAACTGGTCGCAGCAGGGCTTCGAGAACCAGACCGTCCGCCAGGTCGTCCGCGTGACCGCCACCGGCACCCGGACCCGCATCGAGCTGACGAACCGTTACGGCACCGGCCCGCTGCGGATCACCGGCGCCACCGTCGCCCGGACCGCCAGCGGAGACACGGCGGCCGGAGGCGCGGCCACCGCCCGGAACGCGGTCGAGCCGGGCTCCGTCCGCACGCTCCGCTTCGGCCACCGGCCGTCCGTGACGATCCCGGCCGGCGAGACCCTCCTCAGCGACGCCGTGAACCTCCCCGTCAAGGCCTTCGAGTCGCTGACCGTCACCCTCTACCTCGCGGAGGCGACCGGCCCGGCGACCTTCCACTCCTTCTCCTCGGCCACCAGCTACCGCGCCGAGGGCGACCACCGCGCCGACCTCTCCGGCACCGCCTTCCGCGAGACCAGCGCCTCCTGGTACTACCTCTCCGGCGTCGAGGTCACGGGCGGCCGCGACACCGCCCGCCGCAACGGCGTCGTCACCTTCGGCGACTCCATCACCGACGGCGTCGGCTCCACTGCGGACGCCGACCACCGCTACCCCGACGAGCTCGCCGAACGCCTCGCCGCCGCCGGCCGGCCCCGCGCCGTCCTCAACCACGGCATAGGCGGCAACCAGGTCGTCAACGACACCACCTGGGCGGGCGAGAAGGCCCTCAGCCGCTTCCGCAAGGACGTCCTCACCGAGCCCGGCGTGCGGACCGTCGTCATTCTCGAAGGCATCAACGACATCGGCGGCAGCGGACCGGCCTTCCCCGGCGGCCCCACCCCCGAGGTCTCCGTCGAGAAGCTGATCGCCGGCCACCGCACCCTGATCCGCGAGGCCCACGCCAAGGGCCTCAAGGCCGTCGGCGCCACCCTCACCCCGATCAAGGGCTCGTTCTACTTCACCCCGGTCAACGAGGCCAAGCGGGAGGCCGTCAACGACTGGATCCGCACCTCGGGCGCCTACGACGCCGTCGTCGACTTCGACCGCGCCGTCGCCGACCCGGCCGACCCGGACCGCATCCTCCCCGCGTACGACTCCGGCGACGCCCTCCACCCCAACGACGCCGGCTACACCGCGATGGCCGGGGCCCTGGACCTCGACGAGCTGTAGGACGCGCGGTGCGGCACCCCGGCGACCCGGGGTGCCGCACCGCCCGCCTCAGCCCCCGAGGATCGTCGTCAGGAACTCGCCCGTCCACGCGAGGAGTTCACGGCCCACCACCGGCTTCCCGCCGATCTTCCCGGACGTCGGCCGCGGCACCAGGATCTGGTGGACGGCCGGCTTGATCACCGTGCGCGGGTGGAGGCGCTTCAGCCTCAGCTCCTGGGACTCGCGCAACTCCACCGGCGCGAAACGGATGTTGGAGCCCTGGAGGACGATCTCGCCGACCCCGCACGCGCGCGCCAGCATCCGCAGGCCCGCCACCAGGAGCAGGTTCTCCACCGGCTCCGGCAGCTTGCCGTACCGGTCGGTGAGCTCCTCGCGTACGGCCCGGATGTCCTCCTCCGAGTTCGCCGAGGCGATCGAGCGGTACGCCTGGAGCCGCAGCCGCTCACCCGGCGCGTAGTCGTGCGGCATGTGCGCGTCGACCGGCAGCTCGATCTTGACCTCCAGCGGGGCCTCCTCCTCGACCCCGCCCTCCATCTGCGCCCGGTAGTCCGCGACGGCCTCGCCGACCATCCGCACGTACAGGTCGAAGCCCACGCCCGCGATGTGGCCCGACTGCTCGCCACCGAGCAGATTGCCCGCGCCGCGGATCTCCAGGTCCTTCATGGCGACGTACATGCCGGCGCCCATCTCGGTGTGCTGGGCGATCGTCGCCAGCCGCTCGTGCGCCGTCTCCGTGAGCGGCTTCTCCGGCGGGTACAGGAAGTACGCGTAGCCCCGCTCACGGCCACGGCCGACCCGGCCGCGCAGCTGGTGAAGCTGGCTCAGACCGAAGTTGTCGCCGCGCTCGACGATCAGCGTGTTGGCGTTGGAGATGTCGATGCCGGACTCGACGATCGTCGTCGACACCAGCACGTCGAACTTCTTCTCCCAGAAGTCCACCACGACCTGCTCCAGGGCCTGCTCCGACATCTGGCCGTGCGCCGTCGCGATCCGCGCCTCCGGCACGATCTCGCGCAGCCGCGCCGCCGCCCGGTCGATCGAGTCGACCCGGTTGTGGATGTAGAAGACCTGGCCCTCGCGCAGGAGCTCGCGCCGGATCGCCGCGCCGATCTGCTTCTCCTCGTACGGGCCGACGAAGGTGAGGACCGGGTGCCGCTCCTCGGGCGGTGTCGTGATCGTCGACATCTCCCTGATGCCCGTCACCGCCATCTCCAGGGTGCGCGGGATCGGGGTCGCCGACATCGTCAGGACGTCGACGTTCGCCCGGAGCTTCTTCAGCTGCTCCTTGTGCTCGACGCCGAAGCGCTGCTCCTCGTCGACGATGACCAGACCCAGGTCCTTGAACTTCGTCTCGGACGAGAAGAGACGGTGGGTGCCGATGACGATGTCCACCGAGCCCTCCCGCAGCCCCTCCATCGTCGCCTTCGACTCGGTCTCCGTCTGGAACCGGGACAGCGCCCGCACCTTCACGGGGAACTGCGAGTACCGCTCGCTGAACGTCCCGAAGTGCTGCTGGACCAGCAGCGTCGTCGGGACGAGGACGGCGACCTGCTTGCCGTCCTGCACGGCCTTGAAGGCCGCCCGCACGGCGATCTCCGTCTTGCCGTAACCGACGTCGCCGCAGATCAGACGGTCCATCGGAACCGTCTTCTCCATGTCCTCCTTCACCTCGGCGATGGTGGACAGCTGGTCGGGCGTCTCCGCGTACGGGAAGGCGTCCTCCAGCTCCCGCTGCCACGGGGTGTCCGGGCCGAAGGCGTGACCGGGGGCCGCCATCCGCGCCGAGTACAGCTTGATCAGATCGGCCGCGATCTCCTTCACGGCCTTCTTCGCGCGCTGCTTCGTCTTCGTCCAGTCCGCGCCGCCGAGCCGGTGCAGCGTCGGCGCCTCGCCGCCCACGTACTTCGTGACCTGCTCCAGCTGGTCGGTCGGGATGTACAGCCGGTCACCGGGCTGCCCGCGCTTCGCGGGCGCGTACTCCACGAGCAGGTACTCGCGGGTCGCGCCCTGCACGGTCCGCTGCACCATCTCCACGTACCGGCCGACACCGTGCTGCTCGTGCACGATGTAGTCGCCGACCTCCAGGGTCAGCGGGTCGATCGTCTTGCGGCGCTTGGCCGGCATCCGCTGGCCGTCCTTGCCCGCCGCCTTCTGGCCGGACAGGTCGGTCTCGGTGAGCACGGCCAGCTTCAGCGCCGGATCGACGAAGCCGTAGTCGATGGAACCGGTCGACACGTGCACCACGGACGGCGAGATCTCCGCGAGGTCCGCGTCCAGACGGGCCGCGATGCCCTCGCCGCCGAGGACCTCGACCGTCCGGGACGCCGGACCGTGCGCCTCCGTCACGTACACCGTCCGCCAGCCGTCGGCCAGCCAGCCCTTGGTGTCGGCGAGCGCACGGGCGGTGTCGCCCCGGTACGACTCGGGGGCGTGCATCCCCAGCGTCAGCGTGTCCCCGCCGGCGTCGGCCGCGTCCGCCGCGAACGGCGACACCGACCACCAGGCCATGTCCAGCTCGCGCGCCCGGTCCCGTACGTCCGCGATCCCCCACAGGGAGGCCGCGCCGACGTCGATCGGGGCCTCGCCGCCGCCGGCGGTGGCGGCCCAGGACGCCTGGAGGAACTCCTGACTGGTGGCGACGAGGTCGGCGGCCCGGGTCCGCACCCGCTCCGGGTCGCAGACCACGGCCATGGCGCCCTTGGGCAGCACGTCGAGCAGCAGCTCCATGTCGTCGACGAGGACCGGCGCGAGGGACTCCATGCCCTCCACCGCGATCCCCTCGGCGATCTTGTTGAGCAGCTCGCCCAGCTCGGGGTGGGCCTCGGCGAGCGCCGCCGCCCGCTCCCGCACGTCGTCCGTCAGCAGCAGCTCCCGGCAGGGCGGCGCCCACAGGCCGTGCTCGGCGACCTCCAGGGACCGCTGGTCGGCGACCTTGAAGTAGCGGATCTCCTCGACGTCGTCGCCCCAGAACTCGATCCGGAGCGGATGCTCCTCGGTCGGCGGGAACACGTCCAGGATGCCGCCGCGCACGGCGAACTCGCCGCGCTTCTCGACCAGCTCCACCCGGGAGTACGCGGCGGCCGCGAGGCCCTCGACGATCTCGTTCAGATCGGCGGTCTGCCCGGACCGCAGCGCCACGGGTTCGAGGTCCCCCAGCCCCTTGACCTGCGGCTGGAGTACGGAACGGATGGGCGCGACGACGACGGAGACGGGCCCGGCGGCCGGGTCGTCGTCGCGCGGGTGCGCCAGGCGCCGCAGCACGGCGAGCCGGCGGCCCACGGTGTCGGAGCGGGGCGAGAGCCGCTCGTGCGGCAGGGTCTCCCAGGAGGGGTACTCGACGACCCGGTCCGGGTCGAGGAGGGAGCGCAGCGCGGCGGCGAGGTCCTCGGCCTCGCGGCCGGTCGCGGTCACCGCGAGCACCGGCCGCCCCGAGTCCCGGGCGAGCGCGGCCACCGCGAACGGCCGCGCGGCGGCCGGACCGACCAGGTCCACGTGCGGGCGGTTGCCGTCGGCGGCGGCCTTCACCGCCTCGGCGAGGGCGGCGTCCTTGACGACGACATCGAGCAGACCGTGCAGGCTCATGGAGCTTCCATCCCGGGTTCGGACGACGGGGGCGGGCAACGCGAACAGCCCGACACGTGTCACGGGCCGGGTGGTCCCGGGCACGTACGGCCCGGTCGCCCCCAGCCTACGGCGTGCCACCGTCACTCGCGCGAAGGAACGGGGCCACTCGGGAGGGTGACGGAGCCGGCCCGCGGTCAAGCAGATCACCGTCACCGACGACTTCGACGACCTCCCCGAGGGATTCGCCGAGGCCTTCGGAGCCGACGAGTGAGGCTTCTGCTCGACACGCACGTCGTCCTGTGGTGGCTCCGGGGAGAGCTGCGGGACGAGACCCGGGATCTGCTCGCCGGGGAGCGCTGGGTGTACATGAGCGCCGTCACGCCCTGGGAGCTCTCCGTCAAGCAGGCCGCGGGAAAGCTCGACGCCCCCGTCGACGTGGCGGAACGTGCCAGGGACACCCAGTTCCTGGCGCTGCCGGTCGAGGCGGAGCACGGCATCCGCGCCGGCCGGCTCCCCGCCCACCACCGCGACCCCTTCGACCGGATCCTGATCGCCCAGGCGCAGACCGAGGGGCTCACGCTCGTCACCCGGGACAAGAACATCCCGCTCTACGACGTGCCCGTCCTGGCCGTCTGAACGGCGGCGCGGCCCCGGAAGGACCTGGCAGGGTCCTTCCGGGGCCGCGCTCCCCCGTTGCCGTCCCGCGGTCGCTCGCTACTCGCTCGCGATCGCGTTCAGGACGTTCATCCGGCCCGCCCGGAACGCCGGGACCAGCGCCGCGAACAGGCCCACGAAGGCCGAGCCGACGAAGACCGTCACGATCGTCGACCAGGGGATCTCCAGGACCCCGAGGCCTTCCAGCGCCAGGAGCTTCTGGGCGGCCGTGCCCCAGCCCATGCCCAGGCCGAGGCCGAGCAGGGCGCCGAAGAGGGCGATGACCACCGACTCCAGGCGGATCATGCGGCGCAGCTGGCGGCGGGAGAGGCCGATCGCCCGCATGAGGCCGATCTCGCGGGTCCGCTCGACGACCGACAGCGCGAGGGTGTTCACGACGCCGAGGACCGCGACGACGATCGCCAGGGCGAGGAGCCCGTACACGATGTTGAGCAGCTGCCCGACCTGCTTCTGGAGCTCCTCCTTGTAGTCGGCCTGGTTGCTCACCTTGTACTGCGGGTACGGCGCGAGCGCGTCCTTGAGGGCCTGGTAGGCCCGGGTCTCCTGGCCGTCCTTGGCGCTGGCGAGGACGAGGAGGCTGTTCGGCATCCGGTCGGCGGGCAGGTGGCGGGCGACGGTGGCGATGCTCGTGTACATCGCCCCCTTGTCGACCTGGCCGGTGTCCGCGGTGATCGCCGCGACCTTCAGCTTCACGGTGTCGCCGCCCTTGAAGGCGAGGGTCAGGACGTCGCCGACCTTCACGCGGTGCTCGGTGGCGTAGTCGCTGCCGACGGACATCGCGCCCTCGCCGTACGCCTCGGTGAGCGTGCCGGCGGTGGTCTCGCGGCGCAGGTCCTTCACGTACGTCGGGTCGGTGGCGGCCAGGTCGGCCGTGGAGACCTTCCCGTGCGGGTCGGTGACCTTCGCGTCGACCCACTTGTACGCGGTGACGTGGTCGAGGCCGGACGTCTTCGCCACGGCGGCCTGCGCCTGCGGCACGATCGGCTGTCCCGTGGGGGACTGCACGATGAAGTCGGCGCCGACGGAACGGTCCAGTTCCTCGGTGGCCGAGGCGACCATCGAGGAGCCGACCACCGAGAGGCCGGCGACGAGCGCGAGGCCGATCATCAGGGCGGCGGCGGTGGCGCCGGTGCGGCGCGGGTTGCGGAGCGCGTTCCGCTCGGCCATCCGGCCGACGGGACCGAAGATCCGCAGGACGACGACACCGAGGGCGCGGACGACACCGCCCGCGAGGAGCGGGCCGACGACGACGAAGCCGAGGAGCGTGAGGACCACGCCGAGGCCGAGCCAGAGGGAGCCGGGTCCGGCCTCCGCGGCGCGGGCCGCGGCGACCAGGGCGGCCGCCCCGGCGCCGGTGAGGACGATCCCGAGCACGCCCCGTACCCGTCCGGCCTTGCCGTCGGCGGGGGTGCCCGCGTCGCGGAGGGCCGCCATCGGGGAGACCTTGCCGGCCCGGCGGGCGGGGACGTACGCGGCGAGGACGGTGACGACGATGCCCAGGGCGAGGCCGACGGCGGGGGTCGTCCACGCGACGGTGAGGTCGCGGGTGGAGAGCTCCATGCCCATCGAGGACATGATCTTCATGAGGCCGACGGCGAGGCCGACGCCCGCGGCGACACCGGCCACGGAGCCGACGAGGCCGAGGAGGAGCGCCTCGACGAGGACGGACCGGTTCACCTGCTTGCGGCTGGAGCCGATGGCCCGCATGAGACCGATCTCGCGGGTGCGCTGGGCGACCAGCATGGAGAAGGTGTTGACGATGAGGAAGATGCCGACGAGGAAGGCGATCCCGGCGAAGCCGAGCATCGCGTACTTCATGACGTCGAGGAAGCCGGCCATGCTCTCGCGGCCCGCGTCGGCGACCTCGGCGGCCGTCTGCAGCTTGTAGCCGTCGCCGAGGGCGGCGGCGACGTCCTTCTTCAGGGCGGCGTCGGCGACACCGGGCTTCGCGTCGACGGAGATCTGGGTGAACAGGCCCTCCTTGCCGAGGAGTGCGCGCTGCGCGGTGGCGGTGTCGAAGTAGACGACGGTCGCACCCGGGTTGGTGACCTTGAACTCGACGATACCGGAGATCTTCGCGGTCAGGTCGCCGGTCACGGCGATCGTCCGCAGCTCGTCGCCGATCTTCAGGCCGTGCTTCTCGGCGGTGGCGCCGTCGACGACGACCTCGGTGGGGCCGCGCGGCTCGTGGCCGGACGCGATCTCCACGGAACGCAGCTCGTTGGGCGTCCAGTTGACGGCGATCGTCGGGGCGCCGCCGGTCGGGCCGACGTTCTTGTTCTTCGCGTCGACGACGGTGACGCTGGTCGAGGCGACCGAGCCCTGCGCGTCCTTGACGCCGCCGACCTTCCGGACCTGCTCGACGAGCGAGGCGGGGAGGGACTCGGGGCGGCCGTTCTGCGGGCTCTGGCCGTCGGCCTCGGCGGCCTTCGGGCTGATCGTGACGTTCGAGGCGGTCGACGCGAAGAGCTTGTCGAACGTCGTGTTCATGGTGTCGGTGAAGACGAGCGTCCCACTGACGAAGGCGACGGAGAGCAGGACGGCGACCGCGGAGAGCGCCATCCGGCCCTTGTGCGCGAAGAAGTTGCGCAGCGAGGTCTTGAGGACGGTCACGACGTCCGCCCGCGCGCGTCGAAGTCCTTCATCCGGTCGAGGACGGCGTCGGCGGTGGGCCGCTCCATCTCGTCCACGATCCGCCCGTCGGCGAGGTAGAGGACCCGGTCCGCGTAGGAGGCGGCGACGGGGTCGTGGGTGACCATGACGATGGTCTGCCCCAGCTCGTCCACGGACGAGCGGAGGAAGCCGAGGACCTCGGCGCCGGCCCGCGAGTCGAGGTTTCCGGTCGGCTCGTCACCGAAGATGATCTCGGGCCGGGCGGCGAGCGCGCGGGCCACGGCGACGCGCTGCTGCTGACCGCCGGAGAGCTGGTTCGGCCGGTGCTTGAGGCGCTCGGAGAGCCCGACGGTGTCGACGACCCGGCGCAGCCACTCGGCGTCGGGCTTGCGCCCGGCGATGTCCATCGGGAGCGTGATGTTCTCGATGGCGTTCAGGGTGGGCAGCAGGTTGAACGCCTGGAAGATGAAGCCGATCCGGTCCCGGCGCAGCTGGGTGAGCTTCTTGTCCTTGAGGCCGGTGATCTCGGTCTCGTCGAGGTAGATCTGGCCGCTCGTGACGGTGTCGAGCCCGGCGAGGCAGTGCATCAGGGTCGACTTGCCGGAGCCCGAGGGCCCCATGATCGCGGTGAACTGACCGCGGGCGATGTCCACGTCGACGGAGTCCAGCGCGACGACCCGGGTCTCCCCCGAGCCGTACGCCTTGACGACCTGACGCGCCCGCGCGGCGACGGCCGTACGCCCTCCAGTACCCCCGTGCCTGGGGATGGTCACAGCCGAAGTCACGGTTTTCTCCTTGGAGCGGTGGGTGGTGTGTAAGTTCAAGTTAAGAAGCCCGAACGGCACTTCACCTCCTCCGCCGGTACGACCGACCCCTGGGCCTCATGGGGGAGGGGCCCCTAGGGGTTGCTCCACCCGTGGTCGGAGACCGGCCCCTCCGCGCGCGGCCGGATCCGTACCCGGCTCAACGGCCCGCGGTCGTCCCCCGGCCGGGCCACGCGATGTCGTCGACGGCGAGGAACGGCTCACCGGCCAGGGTCGCGGGGGTCACCCCGGTGCACTCCACGACGTCCCGGTGCAGATGGGACTGGTCCGCGACGCGGGCCGCGCCCTCGCCCGCGACCAGGCGATGGGCGGCGTGGTCGAAGCGGACCAGCTTCGCGGCGCGCTTGGGCGGCACTCCGAGCTGCGCCCCGAACCGGGACCACAGCCGCTTGCGGCTCCAGCCGACCTCGGCGGCGAGCGCGTCCCATCCGGAGCTCGTGCAGGTCGCCGACGTGGAACCCGGCCATGGTGAGACCGGCGACCCCGCTCCGCCGCCGCGGGCTCGCGACGTCCCACTCCGCCGCACCGCCCCACGACCGGCTCGGCAGCGGCGGCGTCGTCGCCACCGCCCTCGCCGAAGAACGGCCCGATCTGGTGACCGCCCTGGCGCTCATCGACCACCCGTTCCGTACCGGTGGACTGAACGAGAAAGACCGAACGAGAAAGGACGAGTGCCCTGCGGATCCTCGTCTCCGGCGCGGGCGTCGCCGGACAGGTCCTGGCCCACTGGCGCCTCGGCGTACGGGGACCGGCCCGGGGTGCCCGCCTGATCTCCGCCCTCCCGCCCCAGCCGCGCCCTCGTCAGGCTCACCACCAGGACCGCACGTCTCTACGACTCCGTGACCGTCGACGACTATCCGGCGCCGCCCCTGCGGTGAGACCCTGACGCGAACACATTTAGGTGTACGAAGAAAGGAAGGGCGCGGTGTCAGAGCCGTCGACGACCCGGGCCGGAGCCGGCCCCGGCCCGGCCACCGCGCCCTCCCCCGCGCCCCGGCGTCCCGTGGTCATCGCGCTCATGCTCGCCATGGGGCTCGCCGCGCTCGACGGCACCATCGTGTCCACCGCCGTGCCCCAGATCGTCGGCGACCTCGGCGGACTCTCCGTCTTCTCCTGGCTCTTCTCCGGCTACCTGCTCGCCGTCACCGTCACCCTGCCCGTGTACGGGAAGCTCAGCGACACCTTCGGCCGCAAGCCCGTCCTCATCGCCGGGACGGTCCTCTTCCTCGCCGGCTCCCTGCTCTGCGCCGCCGCCTGGAACATGCCCTCCCTGATCGCCTTCCGCGTCGTCCAGGGCCTCGGCGGCGGCGCCCTCCAGGGCACCGTCCAGACCATCGCCGCCGACCTCTACCCCCTGAAGGAACGCCCCAAGATCCAGGCGAAGCTGTCCTCCGTGTGGGCCGCCTCCTCGGTCGCGGGCCCGGCCGTCGGAGGCCTCCTCGCCGGATACGCCGACTGGCGCTGGATCTTCCTCATCAACCTGCCCGTGGGCCTGCTCGCCCTCTGGCTCGTCACCCGCCACCTGCGCGAACCCGCCCGCACCGCACCCCGCGCGCGCGTCCGCATCGACTGGGCCGGGGCCCTCGCCATCTTCGCCACGGGAGCCGTGCTCATCACCGCGCTCGTCCAGGGCGGCGTCGCCTGGCCCTGGTTCTCGGCCCCGTCCCTCGGCCTCCTCGGCACGGCCGCCGCCCTCGCCGCGCTGACCGTCGTCATCGAGCGGCGCGCGGCCGAACCGATCATCCCCGGCTGGGTCTGGCGCCGCCGCACGATCGCCGCCGTCAACCTCTCCCTCGGCGCCCTCGGCCTGCTCATGGTCGCCCCGACGGTCTTCCTGCCCACGTACGCGCAGTCCGTCCTCGGCCTCGGCCCGATCGCCGCCGGCTTCGTCCTGTCCTCATGGACCCTCAGCTGGCCCATCACGGCCGCGCTGTCCAACCGGGTCTACACCCGCATCGGCTTCCGCCTCACCGCCGTCATCGGGATCTCGCTCGCCCTGCTCCTGCTGCTCGCGTTCCCGTTCCTGCCGTTCCCCGGCGAACCCTGGCAGCCCGCCCTCCTGATGCTGCTGCTCGGCGGGGCCCTCGGCCTCTTCCAGCTGCCCCTGATCGTCGGCGTGCAGTCGACCGTCCCGTACGGGGAACGCGGCACCACCACCGCGTCCGTCCTCTTCTGCCGCCAGGTCGGCCAGAGCGTCGGCGCGGCGCTGTTCGGCGCGATCGCCAACGGCGTCCTGGCGGCGCGCCTCGGCGCCGACACGGACCTCGACTCCCTGGCCGGCTCCCTCGGCAGCACCGACGGCATCCGGCGGGCGGTGGACGCGGCCGTGGACTGGGTCTACCTGGGCGCGGCGGCAGCGGCGGCCCTCGCCCTGCTGGCGCTCCTCACGCTGGCGCCCCGCCGCTTCCCGGTACTGGAGGAAGCGACGGGGGACGCGGCGGACCGCTGAGCGCCTCGCGTACAGGCGGCGGTTGTACTACTCCGCCGACGCGAGCCCGACGAACCCGGCCCACGCGTCGCGCGAGACGCACAGGCCCGGCCGGGCGACGTCCTTGGAGTCCCGGACGTGCACGGCTCCCGCGCGGGCGGCGACCTCGATGCAGTCGCCTCCGTCACCGCCGCTGTAACTGCTCTTGAACCAGGCGAGGGACTCCGCGCTGTTCATAGCTCTCCCAACAATTTCTCGATGAACTCCAGTGACTCACGCGGGCTGAGAGCCTGCGACCGGATGATCCCATAGCGGGCTGCGGCCAGAACTGTCTGCTTGGGGTCGGTCTCCAAGGCGCTGGTGCTCTGGGCTTCTGCGTAGACGAACCTCTTGCCGTCCTCGCGGGTGACGACGGTGAACGGCCCTTCCAGGCCCGCGTTGTCCTCACATTCGAGCGGCATGACCTGGAGTTCGACGTTCCTCCGCTGGCCGATGAGAAGGAGCTGTTCCAGCTGTCCGCGCAGCACCTGCCTGCCGCCGACCTTCCGCCGCAACACCGACTCACACATGACGAAGCTGAGGAAAGGCGCGGGGCGTCGGTCGAAGATGGCCTGTCGGGCCAACCTGGCGGTGACACGCTGCTCGATGGTCTCGGAGTCAAGCGGCGGACGTCGGTTGCTCAGCACCGCCCGCATGTACTCCTCGGTCTGCAACAGTCCTTTGACCGCCAGGGTGTCATACGCCAGCAGCTCCACCGCCCGCTTCTCCAGCTGCGCCATTCCCTGGAAGAACGCCGGGTACTGGGCCCTTTCCAACTGCTCCTTCCACACCGAGAGCAACCCGCCCGCGTCCAGCACCTCGTCCGACTGGTCGACCGCGCGCGGGGGCGGGATTCTTCGCCCCTGCTCGAAGGAGGCGATGGTCGATGCCGAGTAGCCCAGCCTTTTACCGAACTCCTCCCGCTCCATTCCCGCCCGCACTCGCAGCGTCTTCAGGCTCTGCCCGAACGCCGCGACCACGCCCTTGCCGGTTCTGTCCGCTGCCTGGCCGACCTCGTCCTCCGGCTCTTCCTCCGCCATCGCGCCCCGCCTCTCGTACCGGCACCGACACTCCACGTACAAGGCCGTCGCGTCGGTGTGTCACCTCTGGTCACGCTACGCGACCGGGAGGAGCGTGGAGGGCATGACGAGCAACATCGACAGCCCCTCGGGCACCACCCAACCCGCAGGCGTCTCGCCTTACTTGGGCAGCAGGGTCTTCACCCTTCGTTTCACGTCGACCGCCCGGGGGGCCAGGCTCGCCCGGCGGCTGGTCGCCGTGCGGCTGGACGAGTGGGGGGTGCCGTTCGGCACCACCGCGCACGAGACCGTGGTGCTCGTCGCCGCCGAGCTGACGGCGAACGCGGTGCGGCACGGGCACGTGCCGGGGAGGGACTTCGAGCTGCTCCTGCGCCTGCTGAACGGAGCTCCGGCCATCGCGCGGATCGAGGTCGGCGACACCCGGGGCGAGCGGCTGCCGGTGCGCCCCGGCCCCCTTCCGGAGGGGGAACTCGCGGAAGGGGGCCGGGGGCTGGTGCTCGTGGAGCGGCTCGCGGACCGCTGGGGCTGGTACCCCAGGGTCGGCGGTCCGGGGAAGACGGTGTGGGCGGAGTGCGCCCTCACCTGAACGGGCGGGCTAGAAGAGGCTGTTGTAGGACATGTCCTGTGTCAGGGACACGGACGCGCCGCGCTTGAGGGGCGCCGACCAGTTGCCCGTACCGGCGTAGAAGGTCTCGGCGCCGTTCGAGGCGAGCAGGTCGGCCCGGCCGTCGCCGTTGGCGTCGCCGACGGCGGTGAGCCCGGTGAAGCCGCCCCACCCGGAGCCCACCTTGGTCCGGGCGGCGAAGGTGCCGTCGCCCTTGCCGAGGTACAGCCAGAGGACCCCGTCCTTGTCGCGGGCGAGGAGGTCACCTGCGGGGCCGCCGGCGAGGTTGCCGGTGGCCGTCAGCTGGTTGTAGGCGCCCCAGCCGCCGCCGATCCTCTTGGCGGCCGCGAAGGGTGCGTCGGCGCTGCCCGTGCCCTTGTACAGCCACAGGGCGCCCGCCTTGTCGGTGGCGACCAGGTCCGGGCGGCCGTCGCCGGTCAGGTCGCTGCCGCCCGCGAGCTCGGTGTACGTCTGCCAGCCGGACCCGATCCGCGTACGGCCCGAGAGCGGCTTGTCCCGGTCCCCCGTGCCCTGGTAGAGCCAGAGGACACCGGCCTTGTCCCGGGCGATCACGTCGGCCGCGGCCGAACCCGAGACGTTCCCGACGGTTTCGAGCCGGTCGTAGGCCCCCCAGCCGCTGCCGACGCGCGAGCCCCCGGTGGCCGCGAGGGAGCCGCCCGGAGCGGCGGGCCGGGTGCCGAAGCGCCACAGCACACCGCCGGTGTCCCGGACGAGGAGATCGGCCGTGCCGTCGTCGTCGAAGTCGTGCGGGGCGGCGGGGCGGGTCACGGTGAACCGGCCGGTGGAGACGACGTCGGGTCCGATGCCCTCGTCGGGGCGGGCGGTGAGCTTCCACTCGTACGTGCCGTTGCGGGCGGGGCTGCCCCAGTCGGCGCCTTCCAGGTCCTTGCCGTCCCAGTGCCAGGCGAACCGGCCCGGCATGCCCTGGGCGACGGGGTCCTGGGCGTTCAGGCCGGTGCTCAGCGTCCGGCCGCTGCCCACGTCGGTCAGGGTCAGCCGCACGTCGCTGTCCGCCCGGGACAGGTTCCAGGCGAAGTCGACCCCGCGCGCGACCTGTTCGCCGGTCAGGGTCTTCGGGGTGGTGGAAGTGGTGAGGGCCAGGACGGTCGACTGTCCGGTGGAGGCGACCCGCTCGACGTCCGGACGGCCGCCGTCGGGGCGCGGCGAGATCCGGTAGAGGCCCTCGCCGTGCTCGGGGGTGCCGCCGCGCACGAGGAGGCTGCCGCCGGGCCCGGCGACGGCGGAGGAGAACGCGGTGAGGAGCTGGACCGTCTCGCCGGTCGCGACGGACTGCGCCGTGAACGGCCGCACCGTCGGACGGGGCACGCCGGGCGCGGATGTGGACGTGTCGATGTGCGCCTTCCGGCCGGACGCCGTCCAGCCGCCGACCAGGTACAGCGGGTCGTCCAGGTCGTCGTCCGACGGGATCCACCGCTCGGTGGTGTTGCCGCGCTCGAAGGCGACGATCCCGTGGACGGACCTGCCGCCCGACATCCGCGCCTCGCGCCAGGCCACGTGGGTGGCGGAGACGGCACCGTCGCGGGCCCACTCGTCGTTGGTCTGGGAATACCACCTCGACGTGCCCGAGGCGAGGTCGACGAGGATCTTGACGTCCGTTCCGGTCCCGTCGAGGTGGCATTCGTACAGCGCGGAAGCGGTGTCGGTCCAGCCCTCGCGACCGTCGGCGCAGGAGATTCCGGACCCTCCGGCCACTGCTCTGGCCTTCGGCGGGTTGCCGTCGAGGGTGACGGCGTACTGCTTCTGGGGGCCGCCGGTCACGTACTGCCCGAGGAGCATGGTGTCGCCGGCGACGCCCTCGAAGAAGAAGCCGTCGCCGAGGGCGTCGAGGTTCACCTCCTGCGGGACCGGGGCGGCGGTGGGCTTCGCCAGGTCGTAGACCCGCACCACCCGGCCGGCGACCGGGGCCGTCCGGTCGACGGTGACGACGAGGTCCGCGCCGCCGGCGGCGGCGACGGTGGCGCCCGGCAGCACGACGGACGAGCCGTCCGCGTACCAGGTCCAGCGGAACTCCGGCGTGGAGCCGCGGGTCTTCGACAGGAAGCCGCCGGGGCCCGCGCCGACGACGTCCGCGTTGCGCGGGAACGGCACAGTGGTCTGCTGTGCCTCCTGCGTCGCGGCGGGCGCGGCCGTGGCCGGCAGCGCGGTGAGCGTGCCGCCCGCGGCGGCGAGGACGACGGTGGTGGCGACGGCCGCGAGACGGCGGCCGGGTGTGCTTACGTGCTTCAAGATTTCCCTCCCGTAGAAGGGCCGACGTTAGCCGTCCGTTCCGTCACACCTCCCTGCACCCCCCGCCCCACCAGCAACAGCGGCACCACCGCCAGCAGCTCCCCCAGTGCCCCCGTCCAGAGGGCCGTGCGGACCCCCGCGTACTGCCCCAGGAGCCCGCCCGCCAGGGCGCCGAGCGGCATGCAGCCCCACACCACGAAGCGGAAGGTCGCCGTGACGCGGCCGAGGAGCGGGGCCGGGGTGCGGCGCTGGCGGAGCGCCACCGTGTTGATCTTGAAGGTCATGAAGGCGGTCCAGCCGAGGCCCTGGAGCACGCAGGCCACGGCGTACCGCCCGTCCGCGTGGAAGAACGGCAGCGCCAGCAGCCACAGCACCCCGCTGACCACCACGGACGCGCCCATCGCGCGGACCTCGCCGAGACGGGCCGAGATCCGGGTCGTGAGGAGGCTCCCGAGGAAGCCGCCCAGCGCCTCCGCCGTGAACACCAGCCCGCACAGGAACGGCGACAGGCCGAGGTCCCCCGCGAGCAGCACGAGCAGCATGGACGTGCCGATCGTGCCGCAGAGGTTGGAGATCGCGGCCGTGAGCGTCAGCGCCCGCAGCAGCCGGTCGCGGAACACGAACCGCAGCCCCTCGGCGATCTCCGCCCGCAGCCGGGCCCCGGGGGCCTTCGCGGGCCGGGGGTCGGGGCGGCGGATCCGGGTCAGGAGGAGCGCGGACGCGAGGAAGCTGAGGGCGTCGACGGCGAGCGCCACCGGGGCCGTCACCGCCGCGACGAGCGCCCCGGCCGCCCCGGGGCCGCCGGCCGCGGTCACCGTACGGCTCGCTTCCAGGGCCACGTTCGCCTCCACCAGCCGGTCGTCGTCGACGAGTTCGGGAAGGTGGCTCTGGTACGCGATGTCGAAGAAGGCCGTGCAGACGGACAACGCGAAGGCCACCCCGTACAGCTGCGGCAGCGTCAGCACGCCGAGCCACGCGGCGAGCGGGAGGCTCGCGAGCAGCACGGCCCGGGCGACATCGCCCACGATCATCACGCGGCGGCGGCGCATCCGGTCCACCCACGCCCCCGCGGGCAGCCCCAGGAGAAGGACGCCCAGGTACTCGCACATCACGAGCAGCCCCGCCTCGAACGGGGACGCCCGCAGCGGGCCGATCGCCACGAGGGGGAGCGCGAGGACCGTGACGGCGGTACCGGCCTGGCTGACGGTGTCGCCGATCCACAGCCGGCGGAAGTCCGGCAGCCGGTGGAGCCGGGGAGCCCGGGAAGAGTGACGGACGGGAGAGGTGGTGGTCATGTCGGCGAACACCATCAGCCACGGCCTCCGCCGACCATTGTTTTAGTCTGGGCGAAAAGCTCGTACGGGGGTGCCGGGTGGGAGAGATACGGTTCGGGGTCGACGACCTGGCACAGCTCCGGTTCGCCGTGTCACCCCTGTGGGAGTCCGTCGCCGCCCTGCGCGCCTCCGCCGACCCCGGGCGCCACGCCCTCCATCTCCCTTGGATCAAAACGGCGTTGACGGTAGGGCGGGAGCGCACCGGCCTGCTCCCGCACCTGCCGGAGCTCGAAGCCCTCGCCCCTCCTCCGCGCTGCCCCCTCGCCGAGATCGAGGAGGAGCTCGCCGCCCTCCCGGGGCCGCCGGAGCGCGCGGAGGCCCTGCTCGCCTGGTGGCGGGCCGGGGTGCGCCCGTACTGGCCCCGGATCAGGGCCGTACTGGAGGCCGACCTCGCCCACCGCACCCGGCAGCTCGCCGAGGACGGCATCCAGGAGGTCTTCGCCCACCTCCACCCCAGCCTGCGATGGGCGGAGGACCGGCTCACCGGGAGCGGCCTCCCGGCCCGGGGGCCCGCCCTGGACGGCGGCGGGATCACCCTCGCCCCGAGCGCCTTCGCGACCCGCTGCGTCCTGCTGCCCGGGCGGGGGGCCGTACCGCCGTGCCTCGTCTATCCCGCGCGGGCCGTCGGCACCCTGTGGGAGAGGCACGCGGAGCCGGGCGACGGGCTGGCGCGGCTCCTCGGGCGCAGCAGGGCCGGACTCCTGTGCCGTACGACCACGCCGACCACCACCACGGGCCTCGCGCAGCAGACCGGGCTCAGCCTCGGCGCGGTGTCACAGCACCTCGCCGTGCTGCGGGACGCGGGCCTGGTGACCCCGCACCGGTACCGGCGCGAGGTGTACTACCGGGCGAGCGAACTCGGCCGGGCACTGCTCGGCAGACCCTAGGGGTGTCTTGTCGATCAGGCCGGATCAGGGAGTGCCAGGCGCCGCGAGCCCGGCCTGATCGGCAAGACACCCCCTAAGCCACCCCGTGCGGGAGCGACAGGCAGAACGGGTGTCCCGCCGGGTCCAGGACCACCCGCCAGCGGTCCGGGCGGGGCTGGTCGGCGGGTACCGTCGCGCCCCACTCCACGAGGCGGGCCGTCGCCTCGTCCAGGTCCTCGACGTCGAAGTCCATGTGCAGCTGCTGCGGGACCTCCTGGCCCGGCCAGGTCGGCGGCCGGTAGCCGTCGACGCGCTGGAAGCCGAGGAACAGACCGTCCGCGCCGCGCAGTCCCGCGAACTCCTCGTCGGACCTGTCCGCGAGCGGGAGGCCGGTGGCCCGCCGGTAGAACTCGGCCAGGGCCATGGGGTCGGCGCAGTCGAGCGTGACCGCCGTCGGTTTCATGAGCATGGCCCCGGAGCCTACGCGGCGCCCCCGGAACCCTCCCCGTCCCCCAAGTCCCCCTGATCACCCTTCCGTTCTTGTTCCGGCGCCGCCGGGCGGCCCGTCAGCGCCGCCAGCGAGTGGCGGATGTGCTCCATGTGGGAGTGGATCTCGTCCCGGGCCTCCTCGTGCTCCCGCAGCACCCGGTCCGTCTCGCGCTCGACCCGCTCCGCCTTCATCCTGGCCTCGGCGAGCAGCTCCTCGGCGCGGGCCTCGGCGTCCTCCTGGCCGTGCCGGGCCTGCTCCTCCGTCTCGGCCAGGGCCCGCTGCGCCTCCGCGAGCCCCGCCTCCGCCGCCGCGACGAGTTCGCCGTGCCGGGCGTCCAGATCGGCCGCGAGGCCCTCCGCCGTGCGTTCCGCCTCGTCCCGTACGGCGGTCTGCTCGTCGCGCTGCTCCGCCAGGAGCTCCGCCGCCCGCCGCTCGGTCTCCGCGAAGGCCTCCATGGCCGCCGCCCGGGCCCCCTCCGCGTCCCGCCGCGCGATCGTGGACATCGAGTCGGCCCGCTCGCGCGCCGACTCCAGGGTCGCCCGGGCCGCCGCTTCGGCCGCCGCGCGGACACCCTCCGCGTACGCCCGCGCCGACTCCTCCGCCTCCCGGGCCGCCGCGTCCGCCGCCTCCGCGAGGGCCTGCGCCCCGGCCTCCGCGGCCCGCACGAGCTTCTCGTCCTCCTGCTCGGCCAGGCGCAGGATCTGCTGCGCCGCCTCGCCCAGCGACTCGTACCGCTGCGGCGCGAGCTGCTTGACGGCCAGCCGGAGCCCGGCGGCCTCCTTCTCCATCTCCTTGGCGAGCACGGTGAGCCGCGCCGCCCGCTCCCAGGCGCCGTCCCGCTCCGCGGAGAGCTCGGCGAGGAACCGGTCGACCTGCTCGGGGCGGTACGCGCGCCCCCGTCCGACGGCGAAAGCCATCCCTGACGCCCCTTCCCTCTGGTCTCGAACAACCAGGATGCGGCATCAGAACGGACAAAAGGCACCCAACGTGCACACACGTCGAGCGCCTTTCGTCACATCCGTTCAGCCGCGCCTACAGCAGGCCGTCCCACATCTGCTCAAGCAGCACCGACCACCAGTTCTCCGGCGACGACAGCGCCGCCGGGTCCAGCATCGCCAACTGCGCCTGGAAGTCGACCGTCCAGCGACCCGCCTGCTCCGGGTTCAACCCGAACCGCAGCCGCCACATCCGGCCCAGCAGCGCCATCGACCGCGTGAACTCCGGCAGCCCTGTGGACACGAACTGCGGCGGCACCGACTGCCCGCCCGGACCGGCCTCCACCGGCACCGCCACGATGTGCGCGGTCCCGTACTGGACACAGATAGCCCGGCCGAAGTCCGAACCGAGCACCAGGTACGAACTCGCGTCCGGCGCCGCCGCGACCTGCCGCTGCGCCGCCAGCTCCGCCAGCGTCGGCACCACCGGGACCGCCGGCTGCGCCCAGAAGAACGGACCGAAGTCCGCCGGAAGCCCCGCCCACACCAGCGTGCGCGCCACGATCTCCGGCACACCCTGCCGCGACACCGCCCGCTGGTCGAACCGCAGCACGCCAGGACCGAACGCACCCGCCAGCTCCTGCGCGATCCCCTCCGGGGGGATCGGCGGCGCCGGCTGCACCTGCGGCAGCGGCGCCCGCACCGGAGCCGGACGCGCCGGACCGTCCGCGACCTGATGCAACTCACCCTGATGCGTCAGGAGTTGCCGCATGCCCTGCTGCCGGCCCGCGTGATCACGACCGTACGGGGCGATGCTGGTGATCCGAGCCTGCGGCCACGTCTCCCGGATCATCCGCGCGCAGTAACCGCCCGGCAGCTCACAGGACTCCAGCTCCGTGTGGAGCTCCAGCACCTGCTGCGGCGGCACGTTCATCGCCCGCAGCTCGTGCAGGATCTGCCACTCCGGGTGCGGCGTGCCCGGCGCCGAACGCCGGATGATCTGCGCCTCGGAACCGTCGGGCGCCCGGTAGCGCAGCACCGCCTGGTAGCCGGGACCGACCGTCGGCTGACCCGCCGGCTGCGGATAGCCGTACGCCGGGGGCACGGGACCCGGAGCCACCGGCCCCGGAGCCATGGGACCCGGCGCGGGCGGCGGCGTGTGCCCCCCGACCGGCGGCGCCGGAGCGGGCGGGGGCGGCGGAGCACCCACACCACCCGGACCCGGGTGCGCCAGCATCGTCGCCGCGTGCGCGACACCACCCGGAGGCGTACCGGGCACACCCGGCGGCGGCGGGGGCGGCGGCGGCGCGCCGGGACCACCCTGGTTCGGGTGCGCGAGCATCGTCGCCGCGTGGTGCACCGGCTGCGGAGGCGTCACCGGACCCGGCGCGGGCGGCGGAGGCGGCGGACCGGGCGGACCCGGCTGCGCGGGCGCGGGCGGCTGGAGCCCCTCGGGCCCGAGCTGCGACACCAGCTGCGTGGGGATGTACGCGTTCGAGCCCTGCGAGGCACCCGGCACACCCGGGGCACCCGGCGGCGGGGGCGGCGTCGGACCGCGCCCGGCCTTCGGCGGCAGCGAGGCCTTGCTGGTCGCGGCGTCCGCGATGTCCCCGGCACCCGGCACCGCGGGCGCGGGCGGAGCCGGGGGCGTCGGCGGGGCCTGCGGAACCGGAGCCTGAGGAACCCGACCCGGAATCGGGGCAGGAACGGGGGCCGGGCCCGAGGCCTGACCCGGGGCCGGGGCCGCCGGGTCGAGACGCGGGGCGATCGCGGTCGGGGGCAGCGCACTGCCCCCCTTCATCAGAGCGGTCGGCGCGTCCGCACCCACCGACAGCGGCGGGGTGTCCTCGTCGTCCGTACCCGAAAGCGCCGGCGCGAAGACGGTCGCGGGCAGCGGCACCGCCCCGTCCGCACCACCGGAACTCGCGTTGGCGTCCACCCACGGACTGTCGGACGCGGACACGGGCGCGGGAGCGGGCGCGGGCACGGGAGCGGGCGCGGGCACGGGAGCGGGCGCGGGCACGGGAGCTGCGGGCTTCGCCGGCACACCGTCCATCGCCGTCGGCTCGTACGCCGCGTCCGCCTCCGCCACAGGAGCCGGAACGGCGGGCGCGGCCGGAACCGGAGCCGTCGCCGCCTCCGACGCCGCCACCGGAACCGACGAAGAGGAAGAGACAGAAGACGCAGAAGACGCAGAGGACGCCGAGGACGCCGAGGACGCAGACGAAGAAGCGGACGACGCCACCGAAGCCGAAGGCCTCGACACCCCCGCCCCCACCGCGTCCGACACGTCATCCACCGGCGCCGACGCGCTCACGCTCTCCTGCGAGGCATGCGACTCCTCCCGCGGCAGCCCGATCTTGTCCGCCGCGTCCTGCAACCACTCCGGAGGACTCAGCAGGAACGACGTCTGATTCAGATCGATCCGCGCCGCCGGCACCGCCGCCTGCGCCGGAACCTCGTCCGTCGCCCCGTACTCCTCCTCGTACCGCCGGATCACCTCACCCACCGGCAACCCCGGCCACAACGTCGCCTCACCACTGTCCCGCGCGATCACCAGCCGCTGACGCCCGCCGTCCGACGTCGGACCACCCTCACGGTCCTCCGCCCACACCACGAACCCCAGCCCGAACTCCCGCACCCGCACCTCACGGTGCTGGTACGCCGGCAGGTCGCCGTTGATCCATTCCTCGGCGCGCTCCTGCGCCTGCGCGAACGTCACCACAGCCAGCTCACTCCCCCACCGGGACCACAGGAACGGCACGCGCGAAGCCGCCGTCCACCATCAGGTTCGCCACCGTCTCCAGCTCCGGCGGATTACCCGCAAGACGCCCCAGGAACGCGTCGAAATCCGCACCACAGGGCAGCAGCAACCGCTCCACCCGCTCACCCACCGACCAGCCGGCCGCCACCTCGCCGGAGTCCCGCGCGTCGTCGTACGCGCAGAACCACACCGAACCGACCGCCGCACCCCGCACCTTCAGCGCGATCAGACCACCCTGGACGAACGCCACGCCCAGATAGTCCTTCGTCAGATGGTCACGCAGACACTTGTTGACATAGACGAGGTCATTGACCCCCGCCTCCTCCCGCACCGTGAAGAACGGCTGGTCCACCAGGAGCCCCAGCTCCGCGTCCAGCGCCGCCCCCACCGGAGCACACCCGCCCGCCGCCTTCAGGAACGAGCGGTACGCCCCCGGCAGCCGGTAGCCGAGATCCTCCTCGACACCCAGGAGCTGCTGCTCCGACACCGACACCAGACCCTTCGGCAGCCCGAAGTGCACCGGCCGGGTCTCCTGCAGCGGACGCGTACCCCGCTTCGACTGATCGACAGCGGCCGTCGCCACCCCGCCGTGATGACGCAACAACGCCTTCACCTCGACCGGCACCAGCTCCATCCGCCGCGACCGCGCCACGTGGTGCCACGTCCAGCCGTGCGGAGTCGCCACCGACGGGATCGTGTCCCACAGCTCATGACCCGTCGCCGCGATCGCCGCGTTCGCCGACACATAGTCCGTGAGACGCAGCTCGTCGACGCCGAAACCCTCCGGCGGATCCGCGATCTCCGCCGCCGCACGCGCGTACGGCGAGAAGTCCGGGTGACCGTGCTCGTCCACCCGTACCCCTCTCGGGTGACGAGAGGCACGCACCGGGTCCGGGAAATGCACGACCTGCCCGGCATAGGCCGCGTTCGGTGGCGCGGTGTCCTGCCCGAGCCGACCTGTCGTCATGGCGGTTGCCCCCTGCATGGCGTCACTGACTGCTGCTACCGGCTGATTCCCACAGCCTGATGCCGCACAGCCTATGCGCTGCCACAAGAGGCAGAACCGGACCCGAACCCCCGGACACCGACCGTGACCAACTGTCACGACGCCATGACAGATGCACCATGATTCCGACACACCGAGGACGCGTTTCGCCGCCCCAGCTTCCCCATATGGCTCCCTATTTGGCAGGCTGTCCACGCAACTCGGGGGATTGCAGGAGGGGAAGACCAGCACCATGCACACAGCAACGACGCCCACACAGGGTGACCCACGCCTCAACTGGAGCAGCAGCGCCGAGGCGACACGCGCACCCTTACTGCGTCACCGCCGCGACGGAATCCTCCCCACCGTCGGAGCCGCCCTCTCCGTCCGCGGCGAAACCCTCACGTGCACCGCGGGCCGCGGCGACCGGCCCCCCGTCCTGCACGCCCTCGTCCAGGACTTCCTGGACACCCTCACCAGCAGCCAGCGGGAACGCTTCACCGGCCGCTGCCCCGAAGCGATCCTGCTCTCCCGGCACCTCACCGCCACCGAGAACAGCCGCTCCAAACGCGCCCAGCGCAAACCACTCACCCACAGCGAAGCCCGCCGCTCCCTCAAACACGCCAAACTCACCGCCCGGCGCATCCGCGAGGACGGCGACCCCCTCCACGGCAGTTACGCGGCACCCTGCCGCTCCTGTACGGCGATGCTCGCCCACTTCGGCGTCCGCACCGTCGACCCCGCCACGCCCGACGAGAACGGCTGACCGCACCCCCATGCCCGACCACCTCAGCACCACACGCTTCCCGGTCAACGTCGACGCCGCCCTCCGCGAAGCCGGCTGGCAGCCCGGCCGCTGGGACATCAAACTCGCCGAAGAATGGGCCGACACCCTGCGCGCCCACATCTCCCCCGCAGGACACCGGCACAGCGTCTTCCCCGCCGCCGTCGAAGCCTGGGCCGAATTCGGCGGACTGCGGATCACCGCGCCCGGCCACGGCCGGCAGATAGCGCCCGCCCCCGTCCGCTTCGACCCGCTCGCCGGACTCCACCTCTCCCGCACCCTCGCCGACCTCGGCCGCGCCCTCGACACCGAGCTCGCCCCGCTCGGCGAGGAGGGCGAACACCAGGCCGTCCTCGCCATGGACGCCGAAGGCCGCGTCTACAGCCTCGACCACGCGGGCGACTGGTACCTCGGCAAGGACATCGACGCGGCCCTGTCCACCCTCATCACCGGAGCCCAGCCGACCCGCCTCACCGCCGGCTAGACCACGGACGACGCCGGCAGCACCGCCGACACCCTGAAACCACCCACGTCCGTCGGCCCCGACACGAACACACCCCCGAGCCGCAGCACCCGCTCCCGCATGCCGATCAGACCGTTCCCCCCGCTCGGCAGCCCCACATCGGCCACCGCCACGTCCGAGGGACCGTTCTCCACCTGCATCGCGACCTCGGCACCCCGGTGCGCCAGCCGCACCACGACCTTCGCACCCCCCGCGTGCTTGTGGACGTTCGTCAGCGCCTCCTGCACCACCCGGTACGCCGTCCGCTCCACCTCGGGGGCGTACGGACGCGCCTCCCCGATCACCACCAGCTCCACCACCGCCCCCGCCAGCCGCGACTGCTCGCACAGCGCCTCCACCGCGTCAAGACACGGCCCGTCCTCGGCGGCCGCCTCCGCCGCCGCGGCAGCGGCACGGCCCACCGCCGCCAGGGGCACGACGGCCGGAGCGGCGGGAGCGGCCTCCTCCCGGAGCACCCCCAGCATCTCCCGCAGCTCGGTGAGAGCCTGCCGCCCCATGTCACCGACCAGAGCCGCGTTCCGCACGGCCTTCTGCGGATCCTTCAACGCGACCGCCTGCAACGCCGCCGCATGCACCACCATCAGCGACACCCGGTGCGCGACGACGTCGTGCATCTCACGGGCGATCCGCGTCCGCTCCTCCTGCCGCGCCCACTGCGCCCGCTGCTCGGCGCGGTCGGCGAGCAGCGACAGCTCCTGCTCCAGGGAGTCCGCCCGCTCCCGCAGGCTCTCCATGAGACGGCGGCGTGCCCCTATGTAGAGGCCGAAGAGGACCGGGGGCGCGTTGAGCCCGAGCGTCGTGAAGAGCGCGACACTCGGGACGTACCAGCCGCTCGGGTCGATGTCCGCCGGGCCCGCGTCGACCTGGGCGACGTCCTGGCGCATCTGGACGTAGGTCACGACGAACACGGCGAGCGTCGACATGCCGGCGAGGACGGCGGTGATCCGCCGGGGCACGTCGGAGGCGGCGAGCGAGTACAGGCCGACGATCCCCATGAGGAAGCCCATCTCGGCCGGCGCGATGGCGATCGACACGAGGACGACGGCGATGGGCCAGCGGCGCCGGAGGAGCAGGGTGGACCCGACGACCAGCCCGAAGAGCACCCCGACGGGCACGGGCAGCGAGGCCTTGTCGGCGAAGCCGATGCCCTCGACGGCGCACTCCAGCGCGGACACGAGCGCGAGCCCGATGTCCAGGACGGCGCTGCGCCGTCTCCCCCACCACCACCAACTCCCGACGCCCATGGCGTCCCGGTCTGCCCCCGTTGTGGTCATACCCACCACCCTACGGGTGGGCCCCTGCGTCAACGCCGGATAAACGCGTCCCTCGAACTGTTGAATCGACCGCACTTTCGAACCGGACGAAGCGGCCGAACGCGAAGGACGACCTCCGGTACCGCGCGAGGGAGCTCCGCCTCCAGGGCTGGACCTACGACCGGATCCAGGCAGAGCTGGACCGCCTGCACTTCCGCGTCAGCATCCACGAGAGCGCCGACGTCGCCGGAGCCGAGCGGTTCTGGGCGGAGCCCGGCCGAGGTCGACAGCTCGGCGTTCCAGGGAGCCACGCTGAAGCGCCACAACCCCCGAACGGTCCGAAAGAACACCGCCGAGGCCTACCGAGGGCGCCTCGTCATCTACGTCCTGAGGAGCGCGGAGCTGTACCGTCGCATGGAGGGCGCCTGGTACGGCATAGTGGAGGCCGCCGGAGCGCAGGGCTGACGCGATGTCCGCTTTGACCCTGAATACCATCCCCTGTGGTGTAATCGGCAGCACTGGGACCTTTGGAGTCCTATGTCCGGGTTCGAGTCCTGGCAGGGGAGCCCTACGGCACGGGTCCTGACCGTCCAGGTCAGGACCCGCACTCGTGTCCGGCCGCTTGCCCCCCGGTATCCTTCGTGGGTCCACCACCCAAAGCCGAAGGGCATTCCCGTGAGCGCCAACCGCCCGGCAGCCGTCGTCGTCCTCGCAGCGGGTGAGGGCACCCGCATGAAGTCGAAGACCCCCAAGGTCCTGCACGAGATCGCCGGGCGTTCGCTCGTCGGGCATGTCGTGTCCGCCGCCCGGGAGTTGGAGCCCGAGCACCTCGTCGTGGTCGTCGGGCACGCCCGCGAGCAGGTCAAGGGGCACCTGGCGGAGCACTACGCCGGTACCCGGACCGCCGTCCAGGAGGAGCAGAACGGCACCGGGCACGCCGTGCGCATCGCCCTGGAGGAGCTCGGCGAGGCCCCCGAGGGGACCGTCGTCGTCGTCTGCGGCGACACCCCGCTGCTGTCCGGGGAGACGCTCCGGGCTCTGGCCGGCACGCACGCCGACGACGGCAACGCCGTGACGGTGCTGACGGCCGAGGTGCCGGACTCCACCGGGTACGGCCGGATCGTGCGGGACGCCGACGGCGCCGTGACCGAGATCGTCGAGCACAAGGACGCCTCGGCGGCCCAGCTCGCGATCCGGGAGATCAACTCGGGCGTGTTCGCGTTCGACGGGAAGCTGCTCGCCGAGGCGCTGACGCAGGTGCGTACGGACAACAGCCAGGGCGAGGAGTACCTCACCGACGTGCTGTCGATCCTGCGTGAGGCCGGGCACCGGGTCGGGGCCTCGCTGGCGGGTGACCACCGCGAGATCCTCGGGATCAACAACCGGGTGCAGCTCGCCGAGGCCCGTGGCCTGCTGAACCGCCGGCTGCTCGAGCGGGCCATGATGGCCGGTGTCACCGTCGTGGACCCGGCGTCCGTGCTCGTGGACGTGACCGTGACCTTCGAGCCCGACGCGGTGATCCTGCCGGGTACGCAGCTGCACGGTGCCACGCACATCGGCGAGGACGCCGTGGTGGGCCCGAACACGCGCCTGACGGACGTCGCCGTGGGCAAGGGCGCCCGGGTGGACAACACGGTCGCCTTCTCCGCCGTCATCGGCGAGAGCGCCTCCGTGGGGCCCTTCGCGTACCTCCGTCCGGGGACGAACCTCGGCAAGAAGTCCAAGGCCGGTACGTACGTCGAGATGAAGAACGCGACGGTCGGCGAGGGCACGAAGGTCCCGCACCTGTCGTACGTGGGCGACGCGACGATCGGCGAGTACACGAACATCGGCGCCGCGAGCGTCTTCGTGAACTACGACGGCGAGGCGAAGCACCACACCACGATCGGCTCTCACTGCCGTACGGGTTCGGACAACATGTTTGTGGCTCCCATCACCATCGGGGACGGGGCCTACACCGCCGCGGGGTCCGTGATCACGAAGGACGTGCCGGCCGGTTCGCTCGCCGTGGCCCGGGGCCAGCAGCGGAATATCGAGGGTTGGGTGGCCAGGAAGCGCCCCGGCAGCGCCGCCGCGCAGGCCGCTTCGGCCGCCTCTGAAGAGTCCGCCGGCGAAAGCTGACCGGAAACGGGTACGTCGAACTCGGCGTACCGTGATACGTGCACACAAATTCGGCTGGCACGCACATGCGCTCGACAGGCGCGGGGTCGCGGCCAGAGAACACGTCTGAGGAGACAGTGCTGTGACCGGGATCAAGACGACCGGCGAGAAGAAGCTGATGCTCTTCTCCGGCCGCGCCCACCCCGAGCTGGCCGAGGAGGTCGCGCACCAGCTGGGCGTCGGTCTCGTTCCGACCAAGGCGTTCGACTTCGCCAACGGTGAGATCTACGTCCGCTTCCAGGAGTCGGCGCGCGGCGCGGACTGCTTCCTGATCCAGAGCCACACGGCTCCGATCAACAAGTGGATCATGGAACAGCTGATCATGATCGATGCTCTGAAGCGGGCCTCGGCCCGGAGCATCACCGTGATCATCCCGTCGTACGGCTACGCCCGTCAGGACAAGAAGCACCGCGGCCGCGAGCCGATCTCGGCGCGTCTGGTGGCGGACCTGCTGAAGACGGCGGGTGCGGACCGCATCCTGACCGTGGACCTGCACACGGACCAGATCCAGGGCTTCTTCGACGGCCCGGTGGACCACCTGTCCGCCCTCCCGGTCCTCGCGGACTACGTGGGTGCGAAGGTCGACCGCGACAAGCTGACGATCGTGTCCCCGGACGCGGGCCGCGTGCGGGTCGCCGACCGCTGGTGCGACCGTCTGGACGCGCCGCTCGCGATCGTGCACAAGCGTCGCGACAAGGACGTCGCCAACCAGGTCACCGTGCACGAGGTCGTCGGTGACGTGAAGGGCCGCGTCTGTGTCCTGGTCGACGACATGGTCGACACGGGTGGCACGATCTGCGCCGCCGCGGACGCGCTGTTCGCGCACGGTGCGGAGGACGTCATCGTGACGGCCACGCACGGCATCCTGTCGGGTCCGGCCGCGGACCGGCTGAAGAACTCCAAGGTCAGCGAGTTCGTGTTCACGGACACGCTGCCGGTGCCGGGTGCCCTGGAGCTGGACAAGATCACGGTGCTCTCGATCGCGCCGACGATCGCGCGCGCGGTGCGCGAGGTCTTCGAGGACGGTTCGGTGACGAGCCTCTTCGAGGAGCACTGAGCCACCACAGGCTGTGGCCGAGGGCCGTTTCCCCGTTCGGGGGAGCGGCCCTCAGCCGTGTTTCGGTGATCGAATTGGGTGGTAGGGCGAGCTGCCGGTAGACTGCCGTAGTTGCTCGGCGAGGGAGGCCGTACCCGTAAGGGGTCACGGCGGTCCGTTATCGACGCGCTCTTCGTAGCAGGCCATCGCCAGTCGTGGCCGGGTGACCACGCTTTTTCGTCACCTTTCTACGAGGAGTGCACCATGTCCGAGGTCAAGCTCGCCGCTGCCGTCCGTACCGAGTTCGGCAAGGGCGCCGCCCGTTCCATCCGCCGCGCCTCGCAGGTTCCCGCGGTCGTCTACGGCCACGGCTCCGAGCCGGCCCACATCACCCTTCCGGCCCACGAGCTCGGTCTCGCGCTCCGTACGCCGAACGTCCTGCTCTCCCTGGACATCGACGGCAAGAACGAGCTGGCGATCCCGAAGGCCGTCCAGCGTGACGCCATCAAGGGCTTCCTGATCCACGTCGACCTGCTGCTCGTCAAGCGCGGCGAGAAGGTCACGGTCGAGATCCCGGTCCAGGCCGAGGGTGAGCTGGCCGCCGGCGGCAACCTGCTGGAGCACGTGCTCGGCACCCTGTCCGTCGAGGCCGAGGCCACCCACCTCCCCGAGGCCGTCACGGTCTCCGTCGAGGGCCTGGAGGCCGGTTCCTCCGTCCTCGCCAAGGACATCGTCCTCCCGAAGGGCGCGACCCTGGTGACCGACGCCGACGCCGTCGTCCTGCAGGTCCTGGCCGCGCAGGCCGAGGAGCCGGCCGCCGAGGCCGAGGCCACCGAGGGCGCCGAGGCCTGAGCCGTAGGCTCTGCCTGACGTTGCGGGGTGATGGGCCGTACGGGCCCGTCACCCCGTTTCTCTTGTACGGATACGCGGATACGAGGAGAGCTGCGCACATGACGGACGACGCGAACGCCCCCTGGCTGATCGTCGGTCTCGGCAATCCGGGGCCCGAGTACGCGGCCAACCGGCACAACATCGGCTTCATGGTCGTGGACCTGCTCGCGGAGCGGATCCGCGGCTCGTTCAAGCGGGCGCAGAAGGCCCAGGCGCAGGTCGTCGAGGGCCGGATGGGGCCTCCGGGGCCCGAGAACCGCCGGGTGATCCTCGCGAAGCCGATGTCGTACATGAACCTCTCGGGCGGTCCGGTGACGGCGCTGCGCGACTTCTACAAGGTGCCGACGGCGCGTGTGGTGGCGGTGCACGACGAGCTGGACATCGATTACGGGGTGCTGCGGCTGAAGCTGGGCGGCGGCGACAACGGGCACAACGGTCTGAAGTCGATGACGAAGGCGATGGGTGCGGAGTACCACCGGGTGCGGTGCGGGATCGGGCGTCCGCCGGGCCGGATGCAGGTCGCGGACTTCGTCCTGAAGGATTTCTCGTCGGCGGAGCGCAAGGACCTGGACTGGTTCGTGGACCGGGCGGCGGACGCGGTGGAGTGTCTGGTGGCGGAGGGTCTGGAGCGGGCCCAGTCGGCGTACAACTCGTAGGGCCTGGCGATCGGGACGTACGACTGTACGATCGCGGGTCATGACGCACGTCCGTACCGCAGCCATGGCCCTGGTCGCCCTGCTCCTCGTCGTCGCGGGGGTCTGGGCCTCGTGGAACTCGGCCCAGCACGTTCTGCTCGCGAAGGGCCGTGAGCACGGGACGCTGACGGTGACCGCCTGCACGGACGAGACGTGCAGCGGGCGTTATGTTCCGGAGGATCCGTCGTCGGCGCGCCGGACGCTGACGATCGCACGTTCGGTGGCGGCGGAGAAGGGCGCGACGATCCCGGTGGTGGTGAAGCCGGGCACGGACGAGGGTGTGCGGACGGGCTGGGGCGGCGGTCTGCACGCGTGGCTGCCGCTGGGCGGGGCGCTGTTGCTTGCGGCGCCGCTGGTGGGCGGGGGGATGCGGCTGCCCCGGACGGCGTGGTCGCTGGCGGGTGCCGGCGGGGCGGTGCTGGTGGCGGCGTTCTTCGCGCTCTGAGCGTGAGCGTGGTGAGGCACTGCCTCGGCGCCGGCTCGCGGGGGTGGATAGGGTGCGTGGCAGCCACCTCCCACGGCATCCTCATCCCACAGATGGACGACTGCACATGCGACGTTCTCTCATACCCGCAGCCGCACTTGTCGCGGCCATGGCGGGCTCCGTGATCCTGGCGCCTACCGCGTTCGCCTCGGAAGGGCCGAAGACGTTCACGCTGCCGCTGCACCAGCCGACGCCGATCGCCGCGTCGGAGGCCGGCCACGACGGTGACTGCAAGACGATCCCGGCCACTCAGGACGGCTGGCACTTCGTCATCCCCGGCAAGGGGGTGGAGTTCACCAGACTCACGGTGACCTTCGACGGCGGTGCGCCGATCGTCATCACCTCCTTCGGCCCTCCGGACGCCAAGCACGCGTACGTGGGGTCCGCGCCGGGCGCCAAGCTGACCTCGGCCGTCGCCGAGGTCAACGGCGAGGTCAAGCAGGGCTGGTTCAACCTGTCCCACACCTGCCTGGCCACCGAGACCGGCGGCACCACCGGTGAGCAGACCACTGGTGGGACGACCGGCGAGACGACCACGGGCGGCTCGACCACGGGTGAGACCACCACGGGCGGTTCGACCACCGGCGAGACCACCACGGGTGAGACCACCACGGGCGGCTCGACCACCGGCGAGACCACCACGGGTGAGACCACCACGGGCGGCTCGACCACCGGCGAGACCACCACGGGTGAGACCACCACGGGCGGCTCGACCACCGGCGAGACCTCCACCGGTGGTTCCACCGCGGGTGGCTCCGCCACCGGTGGGGAGACCACGGGCGGTTCCGCCGCCGGTGGTACGGACACCAAGGGTGAGGGCAACCTCGCCGAGACCGGTTCGAGCGCCCCGGTCGGCCTCCTCGCCGCCGCCGCCCTGGCCCTCGCGGCCGCCGGCGCGGTGCTGGTGACCCGTCGTCGCAAGGCCGCGCAGAACTGACGTACCCCGAAGTACGACAGGGCCCCCACCGGGAATCCGGCGGGGGCCCTGTCGTGCGTGACGGGAGGGGTGTCAGCCGGTGTTGCGGAGGCCCGCGGCCACGCCGTTCACCGTGAGGAGCAGGGCCCGCGCGAGCAGCGGGTCCGGGTCCTCGCCGCGCTCCGCGTCCGCGCGCTGGCGGGCGAGGAGGGCGACCTGGAGGTAGGAGATCGGGTCCAGGTAGGCGTCGCGGATGGCGAAGGTCTGCTGGAGGACCGGGTTGGAGTCGAGGAGCTTTTCGCCGCCGGTGACCTTGAGGACCTCGGCGACGGTCAGCGCGTGCTCGGCCTCGATGGTGTCGAAGATGTGCTTGAGGTCGTCGGGGACGAGGGTGTCGACGTAGTGGCGGGCGATCCGCAGGTCGGTCTTGGCGAGCGTCATCTCGACGTTGGAGAGGAAGTTGCGGAAGAAGCCCCACCGCTCGTACATCTCGCCGAGGACGGCGTCGAGGCCGGCCTCGCGGAGGGCCTTGAGGCCGGAGCCGACGCCGTACCAGCCGGGGACGATCTGGCGGGACTGGGTCCAGCCGAACACCCAGGGGATGGCGCGGAGTCCGTCGAGGGAGACGCCGGAGCCGGGGCGGCGCGCGGGCCGTGAGCCCAGGTGCAGGTCGGCGAGCTGGTCGACGGGGGTGGAGGCGAGGAAGTACGCCGGCAGGCCGGGGTCCTCGACCAGCTTGCGGTACGCGGTGTGGGCGGCCTCGGAGACGGTGTCCATGGCCGCGTCCCAGCGGGCGAGGGCGTCGTCGGACTGGCGCGGCGCGGTGTGCAGGGCGGAGGCCTGCAGGGTGGCGGCGACGGTCAGTTCGAGGTTCTCGCGGGCGAGGGACGGGATCAGGTACTTGTCGGAGATGACCTCGCCCTGCTCGGTCACCTTGATCTCGCCCTCCAGGGTGCCCCAGGGCTGGGCGAGGATCGCGTCGTGCGAGGGGCCGCCGCCGCGGCCGACGGTGCCGCCGCGGCCGTGGAACAGCCTCAGCCGGACCCCGTAGCGGTGGGCGACGTCGCGCAGCCGCCGCTGGGCGCGGTGGATCTCCCACTGGGAGGTGGTGATGCCGCCGAACTTGGAGGAGTCGGAGTAGCCGAGCATGACCTCCTGGACGTCGCCGCGGAGGGAGACGAGGCGCCGGTAGGAGGGGTCGGCGAGCATGTCGTCGAGGATGACGTCGGCGGCCTTGAGCTCGTCGGTGGTCTCCAGGAGCGGCACGATGCCGATCTTGGCCCAGCCGCCGTGCAGGTCGACGAGGCCGGCCTCGCGGGCGAGGACGGTGGCGGCGAAGACGTCGTCGGCGCCCTGGCACATGGAGATGATGTACGACTCGATGACCTCCGGGCCGAAGCGCTCGAAGGCCTCCTTGATGGTGTGGAAGACGCCGAGGGTCTTCTCGCCGGCGGCGTCCAGCGGGGCCGGGGTGGGGGCGAGGGGGCGGCGCGAGCGCAGTTCCTTGGCGAGCAGCTTCTGCCGGTAGTCGCGGGGCATGTCCGCGTACCGCCAGGACTCCTCGCCGAGGCGGTCGAAGAGCTGGCCGAGGGCGTGGTGGTGGGCCTCGGCGTGCTCGCGGACGTCCATGGTGGCGAGCTGGAGGCCGAAGGCGGAGAGGGTGCGGATGACCCGGTCCATGCGGCCGTCGGCGAAGAGCGCGCCGCGGTGCTCGCGCAGGGAGGTCTGGATGAGGGTGAGGTCGCGGATGAGTTCGGCGGTGCCGAGGTAGTCGCGGCCGTCCTGGTGCGGGGTGCCGTGGGCGAGGCGCTCGCGGGTGTTGACGAGCTTCTGCCGGATGCAGGTCGCCTTGAGGCGGTACGGCTCCTCGGCGTTGAGGCGCTTGTAGCGGGGGCTGATCTCCGGGAGGAGGTCGAGGTCGCGCTGGAGGGAGTCCAGGAGTTCCTGGGTGGCTCCGGTGTAGCGGATGGAGTTGGAGAGCAGTCCGCGGAGGAAGTCGACGAGTTCGAGGGCGTCGGTGATGCCGTGCTCGTGCTGGAGGATCAGGACGTCCCAGGTGACCTGCGGGGTGACGTTGGGGTTGCCGTCGCGGTCGCCGCCGATCCAGGTGCCGAAGGTGAGCGGGCGGGTGCCGGAGGGCAGCTCGACGCCGACGCGCTCCAGTTCGGCGGCGAGGTCCTCCAGGACGTCGCCGACGGCGTTGGCGTGCAGCTCGTCGAGGTAGTAGATGGCGTTGCGGGCCTCGTCGGCGGGCTCGGGGCGGACGACCCGGAGTTCGTCGGTCTGCCAGATGAGGTCGATGTTCTCGGCGAGGCGCAGGTCGGTGCGTCGGCGCTCGACCTGGCTGACCGGGCTCTCCAGGAGGGCGGCGATGCGGCGGAGCTTGTTGAGGACGGAGCGGCGGGCGGCTTCGGTGGGGTGCGCGGTGAAGACGGGCCGTACGTTGAGGTTCTTGACGGTCTCGCGGACGTGCTCGGGGTCGCCGTCCTTGAGCATGTCGGCGGTGCGGGCGAGGAGGCCGCCCTCGGCGGCGCGCTTCTCGCGCATCTCGCGGCCGCGGTGGACCTGCTCGGTGACGTTGGCGAGGTGGAAGTAGGTGGAGAAGGCGCGCACGAGCTTGGCGGCCGTCTCCAGCTCGACGCCTCGGAGGAGCTCGGCGGCGGCCTCGCCGTCCTCACGGGTGAGGCGGCGGACCTTCTCGACGAGGTCGAGGAGTTCGTGGCCTTCCTGGCGCACGAGGGTCTCGCCGAGGAGATCGCCCAGTCGGCGGATGTCGGCGCGCAGCTCGGTGCTGGCGGTGGGGGTCTGGTCGGCACTGCTCACAGGTGCGGCTCCTTGCAGTGTTTCAGCACGTCTGGAGGGGTTCTGGAGGCTTGCGGACCGCGCTGTCCGACGCACCCAGGATAGGTGTCCACATGGTGGGCGGCGGGCAGGGCCCTCTTTGTGCCCTCTTGCCGCGCGCCACGGCGCTGCCATACTTACGACGCCGTAGGTTACGGATGCGTAGCCACGGCTTCGTGCTTCGACGCGTTTCCCCTTCTCTTCACCCCCCAGGGACACCCATGACCATGAGCCCCGAGATGACGTCGGCGTCCGCGGCGCCGGACGGCACCGCGGCCCTGCCCTCCGCCACGCTGGGCGGGGACAGCAAGCGTTCGATCGAGCAGATCACCCTGCTGCTGTTCATCACGGTGCCGTTCCTGGCGCTGCTGGCGGCGGTGCCGCTGGCCTGGGGCTGGGGGGTGAGCTGGCTGGATGTGGGGCTGATGGTGGCGATGTACTACATCGGCTGTCACGGGATCACGATCGGTTTCCACCGGTACTTCACGCACGGTTCCTTCAAGGCGAAGCGGCCGCTGCGGATCGCGCTCGCGATCATGGGTTCGCTCGCGGTGGAGGGCCCGCTGGTCCGCTGGGTGGCGGATCACCGCAAGCACCACAAGTTCTCGGACGCGGAGGGTGACCCGCATTCGCCGTGGCGGTTCGGCGAGACGGTTCCGGCGCTGATGAAGGGCCTGTGGTGGGCGCACATCGGCTGGATGTTCGACGAGGAGCAGACGCCGCAGCACAAGTACGCCCCCGATCTGATCAAGGATCCGGCGATCCGGGCGATCTCGCGGCAGTTCGTGCTGTGGACCGTCGTGTCGCTGGCGATCCCGCCGGTGGTGGGCGGTCTGGTGACGATGTCGTGGTGGGGGGCGTTCACGGCGTTCTTCTGGGGCTCGCTGGTGCGGGTGGCGCTGCTGCACCACGTGACGTGGTCGATCAACTCGATCTGTCACGCGGTGGGCAAGCGTCCGTTCAAGTCGCGTGACCGTTCGGGCAACGTGTGGTGGCTTGCGGTGCTGTCGTGCGGCGAGTCGTGGCACAACCTGCATCACGCGGACCCGACGTCGGCGCGGCACGGGGTGCTGCGCGGGCAGGTCGACTCCAGTGCGCGGCTGATCCGCTGGTTCGAGCAGCTGGGCTGGGCGACGGACGTGCGGTGGCCGGCGAAGTCGCGCATCGAAGCCCGCCGCCAGAGCGCGTCCGCAGACGCGGCATGATGGAAGACGTGGCGATCGAGGGCAGGACCGGCGGTACCGGCAGCAGCGGCGGAGAGCAGAAGCCCCGGCGTGGGCGCCGGGTGCGGATGACGGGCGCGGAGCGCCGGGAGCAGCTGCTCGACATCGGTCGCACGCTCTTCGCGGAGAAGGGCTTCGAGGGCACGTCGGTGGAGGAGATCGCGGCGAAGGCCGGGGTGTCCAAGCCGGTGGTGTACGAGCACTTCGGGGGCAAGGAGGGGCTGTACGCGGTCGTGGTCGACCGGGAGATGCGGCAGCTCCTCGACGGGGTGACGGGGGCGCTGACGGCGGGGCATCCGCGGGAGCTCCTGGAGCAGGCGGCGTTCGCGCTGCTCGACTACATCGAGAACTACACGGACGGTTTCCGGATCCTCGTGCGGGATTCGCCGGTGGCGCAGTCGACGGGCACGTTCGCGTCGCTGATCAGTGACATCGCCACGCAGGTGGAGGACATCCTGGGTCTGGAGTTCAAGGCCCGGGGCTTCGACCCGAAGCTGGCGCCGCTGTACGCGCAGGCGCTGGTGGGGAGCGTGGCGCTGACGGGCCAGTGGTGGCTGGACGTCCGCAAGCCGAAGAAGGCGGAGGTCGCGGCGCATCTGGTGAACCTGGCGTGGCACGGTCTGGACGGTCTGGAGCAGAAGCCGCGGTTGATAGGACACCGCAAGAACTGACGGCGCCGGGGCGGACGGGCCGCCGGGGCCGGTGGCGTCGGGGCCGGTGGCGTCGGGGCCGGACGGGCCGACGGTGTGGGGAAACCGGCTGGACTCCCCACTTTCGCCCAGGAGTACACTCACCCCCACATCCGGGGGGGTGTTCGCCCTCCGCGCGTGCCCGTTGTACGTGGCCGTGCGGGGGCGCCGCGGACCCCTCTGTCCGGTCCTGGTTCTCACGTTCCCCAGGGGGGGATCTTTTGCGTTCCGTATTCTCCGGGCGTGCTCGTCGTGTCACCACCTGCACCGCGCTCGCCCTGTCCGCCGGCATGCTCCTGGCGTCGCCCGCCGTCGCCGAGGGCGGGCCCCGGCCCGTCGTGGAGCAGCCACGGAGTGCCGACAGGCCGACGCCGAGGCTGGACATGTCGCAGCCGGCCGTCGAGGCGGGCGGGGTCCGTGCCGCCGGTGCGGCGGCCGTCGTGGCGCCGCGTTTCGACGTGGACGGCGACGGCAGGACCGACCTGATCCATCGCAAGCAGGACGGCCGGACGTATGTCGCGCCGACGGCCACGGCGGCGGCGACCAAGTTCGTGACGGCCGATTCGCTGGTCTTCCAGAACCTCGACCTCGTTCCGCTCGGGGACCAGGACGGCACGGGCAGGCCCGAGGTGCTGTCGGTCGCCCGGAACGGTGTGCTGCGGCTGTACGCGGAGGCCACTGGGACCTCCGGCACGCTTGCCTGGTCGGGCAACGGCTGGAACATCTACAACAAGGTGTTCTCGCCCGGTGACGTCGACGGTGACGGCAGGGCGGACCTGCTGGCCCGGCAGTACGACGGCTCGCTGTACTACTACCGGGCGACCGGTGTGCCGTCGGCGCCGTTCGCCGGGCGGGCGAAGGTCGGCCCGGGCTGGGGCGTCTACGACCAGCTCGTGGGCATCGGTGACAACGACGGCGACGGCCGCGGTGACGTCGTGGCCCGTGACACGGACGGCCGGCTGTACTTCTACGGCAGCACCGGTGACCCGGTGTCGCCGTTCAAGCCGCGCAAGGAGCTCGGCAGGGGCTGGAACACGTACAACCAGATCGTCGCCCCCGACGACCGCAACGGTGACGGCAGGGCCGATCTGCTCGCCCGTGACCAGGCGGGTGCGCTCTGGGCCTACAGCGGTCTGGGCAACGGCGGGTACTCGGCGCCGGTGAAGCTCGCCGGCAGCTGGCTCGGCGTGGACCAGTTCGGCGGGGCGGGCAACATCCCCACCGCCGGGAAGAGCGGGTTCGTCGGCCGCGACAAGGCGGGGACGCTCTTCTGGTACGGGGACCAGAACAACGGCAAGCTGACCGCACGCGCGCAGTGGGGTGGCACCGGTGGCTTCGCCGGTGCGAGCCTCGCGTACGTCTCCGCCCTGGACGAGGGGTCGTTCGCCGACCTCCTGGAGGTCTACCAGGGGCACCTCTACAACGCCGAGCGGGACCTGGGCGGCGGCTGGCAGGTCTACAACCTGCTCGTCGGCCCCGGTGACCTGAGCGGCGACGGCAAGAGCGACCTGCTGGCCCGTGACACGGCCGGTGTGCTGTGGCTGTACCGGGGCAACGGCGCGGGTACGGGCTTCGCCTCCCGGATCAGGATCGGTGCGGGCTGGGGCGGGTTCAACCGGATCCTCGGCGCGGGTGACTTCTCGGGCGACGGGCGGGCGGACGTCGTGGTCCGGGACGGCTCCGGCAACCTGTACCTGTACAAGGGCACCGGCTCCGCGACCGGCCCGTTCGCCGGGCGCGTGCGGATCGGCACGGGCTGGGGCACGTACACCATGCTGGCGGCGCCGGGCGACCTGAACGGCGACGGCAGGGCCGACCTGCTGGGTGTGAACGCGGCAGGCGACCTGTACCGGTACCTGGGGACGGGCACCGGCGCGGCAATCTCGCCCCGGGTGAAGATCGGCACCGGCTTCCAGACGTACTCCAACCTGTACTGACGGGACCCCGGGCGCCCCGCATCGGAGTTCCGGTGCGGGGCGCCCGTGCGTGCGGCCCGCGAGTACACTCCTGTTCCACATCCGGGGGGGTGTTCCCATCCTCGGGCGACGTCGTCTCCGCTTGCTCACGGGCAGTCGTGGACGCCGCCCGAACCCGTGCGAGCCCCCTGTCCGGTCCGTCGAACCTCTGGTCCCTGGGGGGATCTCTTGCTCTTCCCGCACTCCACGCGCGCGCGCCGGGTCGCCGGCTGCACCGCGCTCGTCCTCTCCGCCGGGATGTTCCTGGCGGCCCCGGCGTCCGCCGGCGCTCCCGCGCCGCACCCGGTCGCCGAGAAGCCGGTCACCCGCTCCGCCCCGCCGTCCCCGGTGCGCCCCGTGAGCGGCGCGCTCCGCCAGGGCGCCGCGGCCGCCGCCGGCGTGGGCGCCTCTCCGCAGCTGTCGGACTTCGACGGCGACGGCGCGGGCGACCTGATCTACCGCGTCTGGGACGGCACGGTCCGGACGGCCTCGACCTCCACCGAGAGCGCCCAGTTCGGTTCGTTCTCGGCGCCGCCGAAGGACGTCGTCCCGATCGGCAACCAGGACGGGAACGCGAGCGGTCCCGAGGTCCTGACGCTGTCGGCGCAGGGCACGCTCAGCATGTACGCGGACGCCACGCCCTCCGGCGGGACGCTCGCCTGGCAGGGCAACGGCTGGGGCATCTACAACAAGATCGTCGCGCCGGGCGACGTGAACGACGACAGCCGGGCCGACCTGGTCGCCCGTGACCGCGACGGCGTCCTGTGGCTGTACTACGCCACCGGCAAGCGCACGGCGCCGTTCTCCGCCCGGGTGCGGCTGGGCGCCGGCTGGAACACGTACGACCAGCTCCTCGGCATCGGCGACAACAACGGCGACGGCTGGGCGGACCTCATCGGCCGCGACACCGCGGGCACCCTGTGGTTCTACGCCGGTACGGGCGACAAGGCCGAGCCGTTCGCCACGCGCAGGTCGCTCGGCGGCGGCTGGGGCGTCTACAACCAGATCTTCCCCGTCGGCGACGACAACGGCGACGGCAACGGCGAGCTGATCGCCCGCGACCTGGCCGGCACGCTCTGGTACTACACGGGCAAGGGCGACGGCACGCTCGCGACCCGGCAGCAGATCGGCGCCACGGGCGACTGGGGCTGGGTCCCGCAGTTCGGCGGCGCGGGCAACATCCCGGTCAGCGGCGAGAAGGAGGGCGTGCTCGCCCGGGACACGTCCGGCACGATGTTCTGGTACGGCAGCACGAACGGCGGCCGGCTCGGCCCCCGCGCGCAGTTCGGCGACGCCGGTGCCTGGGCGGGTGCCGACTTCAGCCACCTGTCCTCGATGGACCAGGACGCCTCGTCCGACCTCGCGGAGATCTTCCAGGGCGTCCTCTACATCGACGGCGTCAAGATCGGCAGCGGCTGGGGCGTCTACAACACGATCGTCGGCCCCGGCGACCTGTCCGGCGACGGCAGGGGCGACCTGCTGGCCCGCGACCGCTCCGGCGTCCTCTACCTGTACCCGGGCAACGGCTCCGGCACGGCGCTCGGCGGCCGGGTCAGGGTCGGCAGCGGCTGGGGCGGGTACGACAGGCTCCTGGGCGCGGGCGACTTCACCGGCGACGGCCGTACCGATCTGCTGGGCCGCACGCCGGCCGGGGACCTGTACCTCTACCCGGGCACGGGCGTCGCGGCCTCCCCGTTCAAGACGCGGGTGAAGATCGGCTCCGGCTGGAACGCGTACACCAAGCTGGTCGCCCCCGGCGACCTCAACGCCGACGGCAAGGCGGACCTGCTGGGCGTGACCTCGGGCGGCGACCTCTACCGCTACCTGAACACCTCTCCGAGCAAGTTCTCCACCCGCGCCAAGCTCGGCCCGGGCTTCTCCGTCTACAACGCGATGTCCTGACGCCACGTCCTGAAGGTCGCGCGAACGCGGGCGCCCCGCACCGGAGTTCCGGTGCGGGGCGCGCGCGTTCCCGGCTCGGGGCCGGTCACGGCTTCTTGCGGGCGACCGCGAAGATGCGGCGGAAGGGGAAGACCGTGCCGTGCCGGCCGGGCGGGTAGGCCTCGCGGAGGAGCGCCCGGTACTCGGCGAGGAAGGTGTCGACCGCCTCCCGGTCCTCGCCCAGGGCGGTGAGGACGGGCCGCAGCGCGGTGCCCTTGACCCAGTCGAGGACGGGGTCCTCGCCCTGGAGGAGCTGGCAGTACGTGGTCTCCCAGACGTCCGTCTCGCAGCCGAGGTCGGCGAGGCGGGTGAGGTAGTCGGCGGTGTCGAGGACGTGGACGAAGCGGCGGCCCTGGTCGGCGAGGCGGGCCCGCCACTCGGGGGTCTCGCAGAGCTCGCCGAGCAGGGCGTGGCTGGGCGAGGTGAAGTTGCCCGGGACCTGGAAGGCCAGGGTGCCGCCCGGGCGGAGTCCGTCGATCCAGGCGGCGAAGGACTCGGGATGGTTGGGCACCCACTGGAGGGCGGCGTTGGAGACGATCAGGTCGTACGGCTCGCCGGGGGTCCAGTGGGCGGCGTCGGCGCGCCGGAAGTCGAGCCAGCCGCCGCCCCGGGTGGTGCCCGCCCAGTCCTTCTCCGCGTGCTCCAGCATCTCGGAGGAGAGGTCGAACCCGGTGATGTGCGCGTCGGTCCACCGGTCGGCGAGAAGGACCGTCACGTTGCCGGGGCCGCAGCCGAGGTCGGCGATGCGGGCGGGCGCGCCCTGGGTCGGCAGCTGGGGTATTCGGGCGAGCAGGTCGAGGAACGGGCGGGTGCGGTGGCCGGAGTGGCGGAGGTACTGCCGTGGATCCCAGGTCGGTGCGGCGGAGTGGCCGGAATGCATGTTCGAAGCCCCCTTGCTGGCACGAGTTGCCGAAGCGGAACGGCGTTCCGGCGGGGTCCCTTCCCCGTAGTCCAGGGAAATATATCTTGATTCCAAGATACTCGACTTCGAGAAACTTGAACACAAGAGACTTTATGTCAACAGACCCTCTACACTGATCGTCATGGAGGACGAGGTCGACCGACTGGTCGCAGCATGGCGCCGCGAGCGCCCCGACCTCGACGTGGAACCGCTCGAGGTGCTCAGCCGCGTCTCGCGGCTCGCCCGCCACCTCGACCGCGCCCGTCGGCTCGCCTTCTCCGAGCACCAGCTGGAGCCGTGGGAGTTCGACGTCCTCACCTCCCTGCGCCGCGCCGGGGCGCCCTACCAGCTCTCCCCCGGCCAGCTCCTGACCCAGACCCTGGTCACCTCGGGCACCATGACCAACCGCATCGACCGGCTCACCAAGAAGGGCCTCGTCGAGCGGCTCCCCGACCCCAGCGACCGGCGCGGGGTCCTGGTCCGACTCACCCCCGAGGGCCGCGACCGCGCCGACGAGGCGCTCGCCGGACTCCTCGCCCAGGAGCGCGCCATCCTGGCCCAGCTCTCCCGCGGCCAGCGCGGCGAACTGGCCGCGCTGCTACGCCGGCTGACCGCCCCGTTCGACAACATCCCCGGGTAGCACCGGCTCCGCGGGGCCCACACCCGCCCGGCGGGCCAGCGCTACCGCCGCCAGCGTCGAGTGCACGCCCAGCTTCCCCAGCACGTTCTGCATGTGCGTCCGGACGGTGTGCGGGGACAGGAAGAGCCGCTCGGCGACCGCCTTGCGGCCCAGGCCCGCGACCATGCAGCGCAGCACCTCCCGCTCGCGCGGGGTCAGCGACTCCACGAGCCGCTCGCTGTCCGTCCGGTGCCTGCGGACCTCCGTCAGCTCCCGCAGGACACCCGTGAGCAGCGCGGGCGGCAGGTGCGTCTCGTCCCGCAGCACGCCCCGCACCACCGCGAGCAGCCGCTGGAGCGAGCAGTCCTTCGCGACCCAGCCGGAGGCCCCGGCCTGGAGCGCGAGGGCGGCCCTGCGCGCGTCGTCCTTCTCCGCGAGGACGACCGTACGGAGCGGAGGCTGCATCCGTCGTACGCCGGCGACCAGCGAGATCCCGTCCACGGCGCCCTCTGCGTCGTCGGGCACCACGCGCGCGGCGGCCTGCCCCTGCGGCCCGGCGCCCAGCTCCGCGTCGACGAGGAGCACGTCGAACCTGCGGCCCTCCGCCACGCCGCGCTCCAGACAGCGCAGGGCCGCCGGGCCGCTGCCGGCGGCGGCGACGTCGACGTCGGGCTCCGCCGCGAGGGCGGCGGCCAGCGATTCGGCGAAGATGCGGTGGTCGTCCACCACCAGGACGCGGATGCGTGCCACGGACACTCCCAAGTGTCGAGGAACGGACCGACGCGGGTACGGCGCCGGAGGCGGGTCCGCCGACAGCACGGCCGCCGCCGTGCGTTGACTGTTACCCCACTCTGGCGCCGTACCCGACGGGTCTCGCCCCCTGAACAGCACCGGCCCCCACCGGCGCTGCCCCTCAGAGTAGGGGCGGGGCGCCGCGGTGGGGGCCGATTCGCGGAACTGTGCGAAGCAGTACGGGTGTGTGTTCCGGTTCAGAGGCGGCGCGCGCCCGCCGCCGGCACGGCCGGGAAGATCCCCGGGGCCGTGTGCCCGGCCTCGGCGAAGGCCTTCTCCACGGCGGCGGACACCGCGTCCGCCCGCTCGGCCTCGACGAGGACGACGGCCGAGCCGCCGAAGCCGCCGCCGGTCATCCGGGCGCCGAGCGCCCCGGCCGCGTTCGCCGCCTCGACGACGAGGTCCAGCTCGGGGCAGGAGACCCGCAGGTCGTCCCGGAGGGAGGCGTGGCCCTCGGTGAGGACCGGGCCGACGGCCCGGGTGTCGCCGGCGTCGAGCAGCGCGATGGTCCGCTCCACACGGGCGTTGTCCGAGACGACGTGCCGCACGTACCGCAGGACCGTCTCGTCGCTCAGACGTCCGAGCGCTTCGGGCAGATGCGCGGCGCGCACCTCGCGCAGGGTGCGGACACCGAGCGCCCGCGCACCCGCTTCGCACCCGGCGCGCCGCTCGGCGTACGCGCCGTCTCCGAGCGCGTGCTTCACGCGGGTGTCGACGACGAGCAGCCGGAGTCCCTCGCGCGCCAGGTCGAAGGGGACCTGGCGGTACGACAGGTCCCGCGTGTCCAGATGGAGGGCGTGCCCCTCCTCCGCGCAGGCGGAGGCCATCTGGTCCATGACGCCGCAGGGCACGCCGACGAAGGCGTTCTCGGCGCGCTGGGCGATCCGGGCCAGCTCGGGTCGGGAGAGCCCGAGCCCGAACAGGTCGTTCAGGGCGAGCGCGGTGACGACCTCCAGGGCCGCCGACGAGGACAGTCCCGCGCCGGTCGGCACGGTCGAGGCCAGGTGGACGTCGGCCCCGGTGACCGGGTGTCCGGCCTCCCGCAGCGCCCAGACGACACCGGCCGGGTAGGCGGCCCAGGAGCCGCCGGAGTGCGGCTCCAGGGCGTCGACGGCCAGCTGGACGATCCCGCCGTCGATGTCGGCGGAGTGCAGGCGCAGGACGCCGTCGTCGCGGCGGGAGACGGCGGCGACGGTGGTGTGCGGCAGCGCGAGCGGCAGCACGAAGCCGTCGTTGAAGTCGGTGTACTCCCCGATGAGGTTGACCCGCCCGGGGGCGGCCCAGACGCCCTCGGGCGCGGCGCCGTACAGCGCCTCGAAGCCGGCGGCGACGCTCATGCTCCCGCCTCCGTCTCTCCCTGACGGGTGGTCCGGAGCTTCGCGAACGCCCAGGCGTCGGCGACGACGTCGGCCAGGTCCGGGCGGGACGGCGTCCAGCCGAGGCGCTCGCGGGCGGCCTCGGCGGAGGCGACCAGGACGGCTGGGTCGCCGGGGCGGCGCGGGGCGGTGATCTCGGGGATCGGGTGGCCGGTGACCTTGCGGACGGTCTCGACGACCTCGCGGACGGAGAAGCCGTTGCCGTTGCCGAGGTTGCAGACGAGGTGCTCGCCGGAGGTCATCGCGTCGAGGGCCAGCAGGTGGGCCTCGGCGAGGTCGGCGACGTGGATGTAGTCGCGGACGCAGGTGCCGTCCGGGGTCGGGTAGTCCTCGCCGTACACGGAGATCGCCTCGCGCCGCCCCAGGGCGACCTGGAGGACGAGCGGGATCAGGTGGGACTCGGGCTCGTGGCGCTCGCCGAGCGGGCCGTACGCCCCGGCGACGTTGAAGTAGCGCAGCGAGACGGCGGCCAGGCCGTGCGCGGCGCACTCCCCGCCGATCATGTGGTCGACGGCCAGCTTGCTCGCCCCGTACGGGCTGGTGGGTGCGGTCGGCGCGGTCTCGGTGATCGGTACGGTCTCCGGCTCGCCGTAGGTGGCGGCGGTGGACGAGAAGACCAGCTTGCGGACCCCGGCGGCGCGCATCGCGGCGAGCAGGGCCATGGTGCCGCCGACGTTGTTCTCCCAGTACTTCTCCGGCTTCGCGACCGACTCGCCGACCTGGGAGAAGGCGGCGAAGTGCAGGACGCCGTCGTAGCCGGGGTCCAGCCACCGCGCGGCGTCCTGGATGCGGCCCTCGACGAACTCGGCGCCCTCGGGGACGGCTTCGGCGAAGCCGGTGGAGAGGTCGTCGAGGACGGTGACCCGGTGGCCCCGCTCCAGGAGGTGGGCGGCGACCACGCTGCCCACGTAGCCCGCCCCGCCCGTCACCAGGTACTTCCGCGTCATGCGCCTGCCACCTCTCGGATGCGCCGGGCCGCGTCCTCCGGCCGTACGTCGTTCATGAACGCGCCCATGCCGGACTCCGTGCCCGCGAGGAACTTCAGCTTGCCAGAGGCCCGTCGGACGGTGAAAAGCTCCAGGTGCAGTCCGAGGTCCTCGCGCCGCTCGTCCGTGAACGGCGCCTGGTGCCAGGCGGCGATGTAGGGCGTCGGCGGCTCGTCCGGGCCGAAGATCCGGTCGAAGCGCCTCAAGAGTTCCAGGTAGACCTGTGCGCACTCTGTGCGCTCCGCCGCGTCGAGGGCGAGCAGGTCGGGCACCCGCCGCTTGGGGTGGAGGTGCACCTCGTACGGCCAGTGAGCGGCGTACGGCACGAAGGCGATCCAGTGCTCGGTCTCCAGGACCACCCGCTCGCCGTCGGCCCGCTCGCGGGCGACGACGTCGTCGAAGAGGTTCCGTCCGGTCGCCGCGCGGTGCTCGTCCGCGCGGCGGCGCATGGCGGCGGTGCGGGGGGTGACGTACGGGAAGGCGTAGATCTGGCCGTGCGCGTGGGGGAGGGTGACGCCGATCTCCGCGCCGCGGTTCTCGAAGCAGTAGACCTGCTCGACGCCGGGCAGGGCGGAGAGCGCGGCGGTCCGGTCGGTCCAGGCGTCGAGGACGAGCGCGGCGCGCTCCTCGGTGAGGTCGGCGAAGGAGTCCGTGTGGTCGTCGGTGAAGCAGACGACCTCGCAGCGTCCGACGCCGCCGGAGAGCGAGGGGAAGCGGTTCTCGAAGACCACCACCTCGTAGCTCTCCTCGGGGATCTCGCTCTCGTGGCCGTCCTTCGCGGGACAGAGGGGGCAGGCGTCGGCCGGCGGGAGGTAGGTGCGGCTCTGCCGGTGCGAGGCGACGGCGACGGTGTCGCCGGTGAGCTCGTCGTACCGGATCTCGGAGCGGGAGACGACGGGGGTGAGGGGGCGGGGGTCGACGGCGGTGCGGACGGCGTCGTCGCGCGTGTCGTAGTAGATCAGCTCGCGCCCGTCGGCGAGCGTGGTGACGGTCTTCTTCACGGGGGTGCCCTCCAGGGCGAACCAAACAGAACCACGCACAAAGAATCACATTCAAACATACCCGTCAATGGTGAACCCGCCCCCCGCGCCCGAGGGGCTCCGAAGACACCTCAGAAGGAGCCGCGCTGCCCCGGCACCGCCCGGTCCAGCAGCCCCGTGCGGGCCGCGAGCGCCGCCGCCTCCAGGCGCGAACCGACCCCCAGCTTCATCAGGACCCGCTGCACGTGCGTCCGCGCCGTGCTCGGCGCGATCCCCATCCCCGCCGCGATCAGCCGCGTGTCCTCGCCCTCCGCGACCCGCACGAGGACCTCCACCTCCCGGTGGGTGAGCAGCTGGAGCAGGCGCTGCGCCTCGTCGTCCGGCTGCGCCGAGGGATGGAGCAGCTCCGCGAAGGCCCCCTGGAGCAGCTGCGGCGCCACCGCCGTCTCCCCCGCCCGCGCCTTGACCAGGGCGCGCTCGACGCCCTCGATGCGCTCGTCGTGACGTACGTACCCCGAGGCCCCGGCCGCGAACGCCGCCGCGATCCCGCGCGGCGACGGCACCGGGCCGAGCACCACCACGGCCACCTGCGGCCGCTCCCGCTTGATCCGTACGACCGGGTCGAAGGTCCCCGGCGCGTCCGGCGTCGCCGTGCCCACGAGGCAGACCTCCGGCGCCCGGCCCACCACCAGCTCCGCGGCCCCCGCCACCGGCGCGGCCGCGGCGAGCACCCGGTGCCCGCGCAGCTTCAGCGCCGAGGCGAGCGCCTCCGCGAGCAGGCGGTGGTCGTCCACCACCACGAGGCGTACGCCCATCCCGGTCATCCCCCCTCCTCCTGGCCGTCCGGACACCCCGTCGGCCTGACCCGGCAAGCTACACGCTCCCCCGCCCCGGCCGCCGACATGCGCGTGGGCCCCTCCGGATCACCGGAGGGGCCCACGGTCGGTGCGACGGGTCGTCAGTGCCCGACGGAGAAGGAGACCAGCAGGTACTCCTTGATGTCGTTGGGAGAGGCGTTCTCCCGGGGCTTGCTGACCAGCGTCTCCGAGATGAAGAACCGGCCGTCGCGGTAGAGCAGTTCGGCACCGTTCAGGCTGAAGCTGCTCTCGGCGTTGTGGATCGACTTGTTCGCCGGGTTCTCCAGGAGGAGCGTCTCCTTCATCGTGCCGCCGTCGACCGAGACGATCCGGCCGCCCTGGTCGTAGGGCGGGGCCTTGTAGACGATGAGGTTGCCGCCGTCCATCCGCAGCGGGACGAAGGTGTACTTGTCCCCGGCGTCGGCCTTCTCCGGCACCGTGCGCCCGGTGGCCAGGTCGAAGGCGATGATCTCGTTGGTCTCGTCGCCGTACTCGCCGGTGCTGCCCTCGTGCTCCTCGGTCGGCACGTACAGCCGGCCGTTGCCGACGAGGGCCTGCGTGCAGGACTCGACCTCGGTCGCCCGGCAGCGGGCCGCGTACTGGTCCGCGTCCGCCGTGATCTTCGCCTTCAGCTTCCCGGTCTTCTCGTCGATGGAGAAGAAGTCCGAGATGCCGCTGCCGTCACCGGCGGTCTCGCCGACGTCGGCCGCGACGACCAGCGGCTTGGTGGAGACGACCGAGGCGTACTTCGCGCCGGCCGGCATCTTGAACTGCGAGAGCGGGGCGCCCGTCGTCGGGTTGAGGTTCTGGATCAGCACGCTCGGGCTGTCGTACGAGCCGCACTTGCGGACCGCGACGAGGCCCTCGCCGCCGCCGTAGCCCATGTCGTAGCAGTTCTGGTCGTTGGCCTGCGGCTTCCAGCGCGGGTTGCCGTTGGCGAGGTCGAAGGCGGCGCCGCCGTCGGTGCCGCCGGCCGCGACCGTCGCCCCGCTGAGCGTGACCTCGCTGAACCGGGCCTTCTGGTCGCCGGCACTGCCGCCGGTGACCGAGGTGGACCAGAGCAGCTTGCCGGTGTTCAGGTCGACGACGCCGACCTCGGTGCACGGCTGGTAGTAGCGCGGCGCGACCCGCTTGGTGGCCTCGAAGAGGATCGGCGCCTTGTTGTCCGCGGTGATGTGCCGCGAGGCGCCGCAGACCTGGCCGGTCAGCGGCAGCGTCCACTGGACGGTGCCCTTGTCCAGGTCGTAGCCGACCAGCGAGTTCACCCCGGGCTTCACGAACGCCTTGTCGGTGATCCAGGAGCCGGAGACGTCGGTGACGTCCGCGACCTTCGGCTCCGCGACCTGGAACGCCATCTTCGCCTTCGTGTCGGCCGGCGGCTTCTCCTTGCCGCCACCGCCGAGTCCCTTGCCGCCGGTGTCGCCACCACCGGCGTCGCCACCGCCCGTGGCGGAGCCCTGCGAGGTGCCGCCCGACCCCTTGGCCTCGTCGCCCCCGTCGCCGGAGTTGGCGTACCAGATGCCGACGCCGACGATCAGGACGACGGCGACGACCGCCGCGATGACGATCTGGAGCTGCGCCGACAGTTTCCCGCCGCCCGGGGCCGGAGGGGTGGCGACGGGCTGCTGGTAGCCGCCGTACTGGGGCTGCTGCGGCTGGGTCGGGTAGCCGTACGGGGGCTGCACCGGCTGCTGGGGCTGCTGGTAGCCGCCGTACTGCGGGGGCTGCTGCTGCGGCTGCTGCGGCGCGGTGGGGTAGCCGTACGGCTGCTGCGGCTGGCCGTAGCCCTGACCGGGCTGGGCCGGCGGCTGCTGCGGGTAGCCGTAACCGGGCTCCGGCTGGGCCGGCGGCTGCTGCGGGTAGCCGTAACCGGGCTCCGGCTGCTGCGGCGGGGGCGTCGGGGCGCCGAAGCCGCCCTGCGGATCCGGGGGTTGGTTCGGCGGCGGGGGTGGCTGCGTCATCGGTCCGTGTACCTCACTTGCTGAAGGCCATCATCGTCTTGACCTGCATCTCGTCCTTGTCGTTGGACGCCGACACACGTCCCGCCGCCACCACGAAGGTGCCGTTGCCGTAGGCGTAGTGCGCGCTGTAGAAGTTGCTCTCGATCTGGGCGGTCGACGCCGGGTGCTGGAGCAGGATCTTCGGCGCGCCGCCGGTCGGGGCGATGGTGGCGGCGGCGCCGCCCTTGTCGTACGACGGCTCCACGTACAGCAGGACCTGACCGCCCTCCATGCGCAGCGGCGTCATCGACTGCTCGCCGGGGGCCTTGGAGCGCCACTTGGCCTTGCCCGTCTTCAGGTCGAAGGCGACGACCTCGTTGGGCTTGCCGTAGTCGGTCTCGGTGGCCATGTAGAAGGTGTTCGCGTCGGCCGCGACACCCGTGCAGCCCTGGAGGTTCTTGCCGAAGATGACGAAGCTGCCGCCGCAGGAGGGCGCGAACTTGTCGTTGCCGCCCTGGATCGTCGAGCGGAGCCTGCCGTTGGCGTCGAGCGCGAAGATGGTCCACTTCTTCTGGTCGCGCTGGGTGGCCGAGACGACCAGCGGGTCGACCGAGTAGACCTTGTCGACCTCCCAGTTCGCCTCCAGCTGGAAGGTGAACTTCGGCTTGCCGGTGTTGGGGTCGACCTCGCCGACCGCCTGGATCTTCTTGCTGGTGCTGCCCGAGGGGCAGTCCATGGCGGCGATCAGCTTGCTGCCGCCCGCGAAGGCGAAGGGCTTGCAGCCGGTGTCGGCGCCCTTGAAGAGCTGGTGGCCGTCGGCGAGCGAGAAGCCGTACGCGCTGCTGGAACCGGCGGCGGTGACCGTGTTGCCGCTGATGGCCAGGGTGTTGTCGGAGAAGGCGAAGAGGCCCGTGGCCTTCGGGACGGCCTTCTTCCAGCCGGGCTTGCCGGTCTTGAGGTCGACCTTCTGGAGCTGGGTGCACTTGGCGCCGTCCTTGGCGCTCTCGGCGTAGCCGAAGACCATGGAGCCGTCGGCGGCGGGCTGCGGCGGGACCGCGCACAGCTCGAACGGCAGGTCGACGTGCCACTTGGGCTTGCCGTCGGCGAGGCCGTAGCCGTCGACGCCCTTGTACATCGCCTTGACGACGGTGTCGCCGACGATCCACGGGCCGAAGACGTCGGAGCCGTTGCGGGGCAGGTCGACGGTGTTCTTGAGCAGCCAGCCGACCTTCGCCTCGCCGGCCTCGCGGCCCGCGTTGAGGTCGTCCTCGCCCTTGTCGCCGTCGCCCGAACCGTCCCCCTGGTCCACCGACTCGGTGGGCTTCGGGGCGCCGGAGGACGTGGCCGTGGGCGTGGGCTTGGCGACCGGGTCCTTCTCGTCGTCCCCGCCGACGACGGCCCAGGTCGTGACGGCGGCGACCAGGACGGCGGCGGCGGCCACGGCGGCGACGACACCGGTCCGGCCCTTGAACGGACCGCCGCCACCGGGCGCCTGGGGCGGGGTGGGGGCGCCCTGATACATGGGCTGGGTGGGGTATCCGCCGTAGGGGTTCTGCTGCTGGCCGTACGGGCCGGGCTGCCCCGGCTGGCCCTGCTGCGGGTAGCCGTAGGGCTGCGGCGCGGGCTGCCCGTACGGACCGGGCTGCGCCGGCTGGCCGTACGGACCGGGCTGCGGCGCCTGGCCCGGCTGCTGCGGGTAGCCGTAACCGGGCTGCGGTGCCTGCCCGTACGGTCCCGGCGCGGCGGGCGGCGGGGACTGCGGCGCGGCCGGCGCCTGCGGCGGGACCGGCGGTGCCTGCGGCGGGGTCGGCGGCACGGGCGGCATGCCCGGGTTCTTGCCGAGGTCGTGGGCAGGCGGCTGGTTCGGGTCCTGGGGGGCTCCGAAGCCCCCCGGCGGCTGGTTGCTGGGCGGCTGGGTCATCAGCGGTTTCCCCCTTGACGTGAACGGGTTTTCTTTCTACCACTCACGCGATGGCGCAAAAGCGACCGGTCCGCCCCTTGTACCCAAGGGAGGACCGGCCTGTGATGCCCTCGTTATGCGCTTCGGCGGCCCGGACCTACGCGTCCTCGGCCAGCTCCAGCCAGCGCATCTCCAGTTCCTCGCGCTCGCCCGCGAGTTCGCGCAGCTCCGCGTCGAGCTTCGCCACCTTCTCGAAGTCGGTGGCGTTGTCGGCGATCTGCGTGTGCAGCTTCGCCTCCTTGTCGGAGAGCTTGTCGAGCTGCCGCTCGACCTTCTGCAGCTCCTTCTTGGCGGCGCGGGCGTCGGCGGCGGACACGCCCGGCTTCTGCTGCGCGGCCGCGGCGGCGGGGGCCGGGACCGACGCCTCGACCATCCGCAGGCGCCGCTCCAGGTACTCGTCGATGCCGCGCGGCAGCATCCGCAGGGTCTGGTCGCCGAGCAGGGCGAACGTCCGGTCCGTGGTGCGCTCGATGAAGAACCGGTCGTGGGAGATGACGACCATGGAGCCCGGCCAGCCGTCGAGGAGGTCCTCCAGCTGGGTCAGGGTCTCGATGTCGAGGTCGTTGGTGGGCTCGTCGAGGAAGAGGACGTTCGGCTCGTCCATCAGCAGGCGCAGCAGCTGGAGGCGGCGGCGCTCACCGCCGGAGAGGTCGCCGACGGGCGTCCACTGCTTCTCCTTGGAGAAACCGAACTGCTCGCAGAGCTGACCGGCGGTCATCTCGCGGCCCTTGCCGAGGTCGACGCGGTCGCGGATCTGCTGGACGGCCTCCAGGACGCGCAGCGTGGCGGGGAGCTCGGTGACGTCCTGCGAGAGGTAGGCGAGCCGGACGGTCTTGCCGACGACGATCCTGCCGGCGGCGGGCTGCTTCTCGCCCTGGCTGGCGGCCGCTTCGGCGAGCGCCCGCAGGAGTGAGGTCTTGCCCGCGCCGTTGACGCCGACGAGGCCGATGCGGTCGCCGGGCCCGAGCTGCCAGGTGAGGTGCTTGAGCAGCTCCTTGGGGCCGGCGGTGACGGACACGTCCTCCAGGTCGAAGACCGTCTTGCCGAGGCGGGCGTTGGCGAACTTCATCAGCTCGGAGGTGTCGCGCGGCGGCGGCACGTCGGCGATGAGCTCGTTCGCGGCCTCGATGCGGTAGCGGGGCTTGGAGGTACGGGCGGGGGCGCCGCGCCGCAGCCAGGCCAGCTCCTTGCGCATCAGGTTCTGCCGCTTCGTCTCCTCCGTGGCGGCGCGGCGCTCGCGCTCGGCGCGGGCGAAGACGTAGTCGGAGTAGCCGCCCTCGTACTCGTGCACGTCACCGCGCTGCACGTCCCACATGCGGGTGCAGACCTGGTCGAGGAACCAGCGGTCGTGGGTGACGCAGACGAGCGCGGAGCGGCGCTCCTGGAGGTGCTTGGCGAGCCAGGCGATGCCCTCGACGTCGAGGTGGTTGGTGGGCTCGTCGAGGACGAGCAGGTCCTGGTCCTCGATGAGGAGCTTGGCGAGCGCGATGCGCCGCCGCTCGCCGCCGGAGAGCGGGCCGATGACGGTGTCGAGGCCCTTCTCGAAGCCGGGCAGGTCGAGCCCGCCGAAGAGCCCGGTGAGCACGTCGCGGATCTTGGCGCTGCCCGCCCACTCGTGGTCGGCCATGACGCCGATGACCTCGTGCCGGATCGTGGCCTCAGGGTCGAGGGAGTCGTGCTGGGTGAGCACCCCGAGGCGGAGCCCGCCGCTGTGCGTGATGCGGCCGGTGTCGGCCTCCTCCAGCTTCGCGAGCATCCGGATGAGGGTGGTCTTGCCGTCGCCGTTGCGCCCGACGACCCCGATCCGGTCCCCTTCGGAGACCCCGAGCGAGACCCCGTCGAGCAGGGCACGGGTGCCGTACACCTTGCTGACGGCCTCGACATTGACCAGGTTGACGGCCACGTTGACTCCTGTACGGGGGATCGATCGACGTCCTAGGGTACGTCTCCGCGCACTCCCCGACCCACGGGTGGCATCAGCGGTAGCATAAGGGGCATGAGCGAGCCCACTCAGAAGTACTCGATCAGCATGCCACGGGACGTGGCGGAGGCCGCACGCGCGCGCGGGGGCCCGTCCGGGCTCTCGGCCTACGTCGCCGCGGCGGTCGCACGGCAGATCGAGCGGGACGACCTCAACGAGCTCATCGCCGTGGCGGAGGCCGAGCACGGCGCCGTCACCGACGAGGAGATCCAGGCGCGGCGTGAGCAGCTCCGGCGCGCACGCGCGGAGCAGGGCCGTACCGCCCCGGGCGAGGCGAGCGCGGCGTGACGCCCCGCCCCGAGGCGGTCCCCGGCGGGACGCTGGTCCTCGACAGCGAGGGACTCGCCAAGGCCGTCCTGCGCGACCGCAGTGTCACGGGCTGGCTCGCCCTCGCCCGCGCGGACGATCTGCGCGTCGTGACGAGTGCGGCCACGCTGGTGGAGGTGATGCACCCCCGGATCAACCGGGCCGCCCTGGAGTGGACCCTGTCACGCCTCGTCGTCGAGCCCGTGACCGACGCCGTCGCCCGGCGCGCGGCCGGCCTGCTCGCCGAGGCGGGGCTGCACGGGCACAAGTACGCCATCGACGCGATGGTCGCCGCGACGGCCCTGGCCGCGCCCGGCCCCGTCACCGTGCTGAGCTCGGACCCGGAGGACCTGATGACCCTCTGCGCGGGAAGGGCGACCGTCATCACCGTCTGACCCTCCCCGCCCGCTCCACCAGCAGCCACCCCGCCAGGGCCAGGCCGACGGCCGCCGGGGCCGTGACGGGGACGGCGATCAGGGTCGCCGCGTGTCCGTCGAGGAGCCCGGCGAAGCCCGTCAGGGACAGGCCGAGGACCCCGGACAGGGCAAGCGTGATCCCGAGGGCCGCGAGCCCGCCGCCCCCGTCGCGCGCCGGGGCCGCCGCGACCGGCGCCTCGAAGCGGCGGAAGACCGTGACGAGCAGCGCCGTGAGCAGCGCCGCCGCCGCGAACCGCGGCGGGACCTGCGCCCACCAGGCGCCCGAGGCCGGAGCCGGGAGCCGTGCGCCGAACCCGAGCAGCGCCCCGTACACCGCGAGCATGGCCGTCAGGTGCCACAGGAACGCCGTCATCGCGACGCCGTTGGCGGCGACCACCGTCCGCCACACCCCGGCACGGGCGACGAGCCGCGCGCCGGGCCCCTTCAGCAGCTCGACGCCGCCGACCAGCCACAGGCCGTGGCAGAGCAGCGCGAGGGTCGGCGGGGCCATGTTCGACACCCGCTCGCCGGGCATGCCGACCATCGACAGCGGGTACGGCCCGAGGGCCACGAGCGCGGTCGCGCCGGCGAGACCCGCCCCGGCGAGCAGGGCCGGGCGGCGGATCATGCCGTCGGCGCGGAGGAATCCGAGCTGGTGGACCGCGAGCCACACGCACGCGAAGTTCAGGAACTCGACGTAGGGCACGCCCGCCGCGAACCGCAGCACGTCCACGACGGCCGCCCCGCCCGCGAGCGCCCCGAACGCGCCCCAGCCCCACCGCTCGTGGAGCCTCAGCAGCGGCGGCGTGAACGCCACCATCGCGAGGTAGATCCCGATGAACCACAGCGGCTGGGTGACGAGCCGCAGCGCGACCCCGGTGAGCCCCTCGTCGGCGCCGGACAGCTGGAGCACCAGCGCCGCCGCGCCCCACACCCCGACGAACACCATCGTCGGCCGCAGCAGTCGCTGGAGCCGGGCCCGCAGGAAGTCCGCGTACCGGGGGCGCGAGCGGTGGGCGAGGGCGTGCGAGAAGCCGCCGACGAAGAAGAACACCGGCATCACCTGGAACACCCAGGTCACCGCCTGGAGTTCCGGCACGACGGCGAGCAGGTTCCCGACCTGCCCGTCGGCGGTGGCGGCCGCCATCAGCCAGTGGCCGAGAACGACGACCGCGAGCGAGGCGACCCGGAGCAGATCGACGTACCGGTCCCGTGTCGCCGGTGTGGCGGCGGCGAGTTCACGCGCGCTGATTCCCATACGGGCACGGTCCCGCGCCCGCACGGCCGGCCGTCAGGGCGCGGATACTCAACCGGCGGCTGAGTACGGGGCGCGACGACGGTCGGCGCGCGCCCCCCGTCCACCACCGGGCTCACTGCCAACCGGCCCCATGCCGTCGGCCACGCGGGCGACCTCGCGGCCACGGCTGCCCGGGTCCCCCGCCCGGGAACAGCGAGCCTCTCCTCAGACCGACCTTCCGAGGAGAGACCCTTGCCCAGACACCCGCGCCTGGCCGCCGTCGTCACCGCCACCGCCGCCCTCGGCGCCCTCGCCGCCGGCCCCGCGTCGGACGGCGATCCGGCCGTCACCGATCCCCGCGTCGTCGCCCACTTCGACTTCGCCGCCGGCGAGACGCCGGAGAACATCGCGCTGGAGCCCGACGGTTCCGCCGACCTGACCTTCGCCTTCGCCCACAAGGTCGTCCGCGTCACCAGGCAGGGCGTCACGACGCCCGTCGCCACCCTGCCCGACGTGCCGGGCGGACACTCGCCCGTCGGAGGGCCCGTCGCCTCCGGGATCGCCCGCGCCCATGACGGCACGCTGTACGTCAACTACGTCACCGGCACGAAGGAGACGGGCGTCTGGCGCATCGCGCCCGGCGGGGGCGTGCCGGAGCAGATCGGGTTCTTCCCGGCGGACGCCTTCCCCAACGGGCTCGCCCTCGACGAGAAGTGCGACACCCTCTACACGGCCGACACGGGCCTCGGCAGGGTGTGGAGCCTGCCGGTGGCCGGCGGCGAGCCCACGGTGTGGGCCACCGGGGCCGCGCTCGAACCCACCGTCGAGGTCCCCTTCGGCGCCAACGGCCTCAAGGTCCACCACGGCGCCGTGTGGGTGTCCAACACCGCCCGGTCGACCCTGCTGCGCATCCCGGTCCAGGAGGACCGGACGGCCGGCCCGATCGAGACCCGGGCGACCGGGCTGAACTTCATCGACGACTTCGCCTTCACCGGACACGGCGACACGGTCCTCGCCGCGCTGATCATGGACGACACGCTGGAGCTCGTACGACCCGACGGCACCCACAAGCCGGTCCTCACGGCGGCGGACGGCCTCGACAACCCGACGTCCGCGGCGGTGCGCGCCAAGTCCGTCTACGTCCCCAGCGCGGCCTACTTCACCACCCCGAACCCGGACCCGAACCTGCTCCTGGCCCGGATCTCGAAGAACAAGCTCTAGAGGACGACCGCGCCCGGCGCCGGGGACGTCGTGGTGCGGGCCGTGCGGCAGGTGCCGGAGGCGACGAGGGCGGCGGCGACGGTGTCCGCCGCCTCCGCGTCCTTCACCAGGAACGCCGTCGTCGGGCCCGAGCCGGAGACCAGGGCCGCGAGCGCGCCCGCCTCGGTGCCGGCCGCCAGGGTCGCGGCGAGCGAGGGCCGCAGGGAGAGCGCCGGGGCCTGCAGGTCGTTGGCGAGGGCGCCCGCGAGGGCGGTGGCGTCCCCGGTGCGCAGGGCCTCCAGGAGGGCCGGGGACGCGGCCGGCTCGGGGACCTCGGTGCCCTCGGCGAGTCGGTCGAACTCGCCGTACACCGCTGGGGTCGAGAGCCCGCCGTCGGCGACGGCGAACACCCAGTGGAAGGTGCCCCCGACCGGCAGCTCCGTCAGCCTCTCGCCGCGCCCGGTGCCGAGCGCCGCGCCGCCGACCAGGCTGAACGGCACGTCCGAGCCGAGCTCGGCGCAGATCTCCAGGAGCACCTCGGGGGGCGTGCCGAGGCCCCACAGCGCGTCGCAGGCGAGCAGCGCGCCCGCGCCGTCGGCGCTGCCGCCGGCCATGCCGCCGGCGACCGGGATGTCCTTCTTGATGTGCAGGTGCACGTCCGGGGAGATGCCGTGCCGGGCGGCGAGCAGCTCGGCGGCGCGCGCGGCCAGGTTGGTGCGGTCCAGCGGCACCTTGTCGGCGTCCGGGCCCTCGCAGGTGATCGTCAGTGCGTCGGCGGGGACCGCCGTGACCTCGTCGTACAGGGAGACGGCGAGGAAGACGTTCGCCAGGTCGTGGAAGCCGTCGGGGCGGGCCGCGCCGACCGCGAGCTGGACGTTGACCTTGGCGGGCACGCGTACGGTGACGCCGCTCATGCCTTCGCCTCCGCGATCCGCGCGAACTCCTCCACCGTCAGCGACTCGCCCCGCGCCTGCGGCGAGATCCCGGCCTTCACCAGGGCCTCCTCCGCCGCCGCCGGCGAGCCCGCCCAGGTGGCGAGGGCCGCGCGCAGGGTCTTGCGGCGCTGCGCGAAGGCCGCGTCGACGACCGCGAAGACCTCCCGCCGGGTGGCGGTGGTCGCGAGGGGTTCGGTGCGGCGGACCAGGGAGACGAGGCCGGAGTCGACGTTCGGGGCGGGCCAGAAGACGTTGCGGCCGATGGCCCCGGCGCGCTTGACCTCGGCGTACCAGTTGGCCTTGACGGAGGGCACGCCGTACACCTTGTTGCCGGGCTTCGCGGCGAGCCGGTCGGCGACCTCGGCCTGGACCATGACGAGGGTCCGCTCGATGGTCGGGAACCGCTCCAGCATGTGGAGCAGGACGGGCACGGCCACGTTGTACGGCAGGTTCGCGACGAGGGCGGTCGGCGGCGGGCCGGGGAGCTCCTGGACGTGCATCGCGTCGGAGTGGACGAGCGCGAAGCGGTCGGCGCGGGCCGGCATGCGGGCGGCGATCGTGGCGGGCAGCGCGGCGGCGAGCACGTCGTCGATCTCGACGGCCGTCACGCGGTCGGCGGCCTCCAGGAGGGCCAGGGTGAGGGAGCCGAGTCCGGGACCCACCTCCACGACCACGTCCTCGGGCCGCACCTCGGCCGTGCGGACGATCCGCCGGACGGTGTTGGCGTCGATGACGAAGTTCTGGCCCTTCTGCTTCGTGGGGCGCACGCCGAGGGCGGCGGCCAGCTCACGGATGTCGGCGGGGCCGAGGAGGGCGTCGGGGCTTTCGGGGCCGGTGGTGGTGCTCACCGGTACAGCCTACGGGGCCCCGGTACGGCCGACCTACGGCTCACCGGTACGGCGCCGCCCTCACCGGTGGAGCCGGCGGCCGCAGTGGGGCCACGGGCTCGCCCCCCGCTGCACGTAGAGCTTCTTCGCGCGGAAGGTCTGCTCGGCGGCGGGCGCGTCCTGCGCGGTGCCGCTGCCGCCGAGGGAGTGCCAGGTGCCGGGGTCGAACTGGTAGAGCCCGCCGTACGTCCCGGAGGGGTCGACCGCGTTCGGGCGGCCGCCGGACTCGCAGGCGGCGAGCGCGCCCCAGTCGAGGCCGTCGGCGCCGGCGACGGAGGTGGGCAGCGGCCGGGTGCCGACCCGCACCGTGCGGCCGACGGGTTCGCGGACGATCTCCTCGCCGGTCCTGCGCGGCCGCTGCGTGACGCCGTTGACCGTGCGCAGGCTGTACGTGACGCGGCGGACGCCCGGGACGCCCTGCCGTTCGACGACCTCGGTGCCGGCGAAGAGACCGGGGTCGCGGACGTACTCGACGGCGTACGGGACGGACTCCTCCCGCACCTGCCGGGAGCCGGTGATCCGCAGCACGTTCACGGTCTGGCCGTCGCGCGGGAAGGAGTCGGCGGGGACGGAGGTGGTGTCCTGTCCGGAGAGCGTGATCCCGGCCTCGGCGAGGGCCTCCCGGACGGTGGCGGCGTTCGTACGGATCGTCCGCTCGCGCCCGTCGGCGAGGAAGGTGACGGCCCGCTCGGTGCGGACGTCGAGGGCGAGGCCCTGGCGGGAGATGGCGGCGCCGCGCGAGGCCGACAGGTAGGCGCCCTCGGCGCGGACCCCGAGCTCGCGCAGCGCCCCCTCGACGGTCGCGGCGGTCGTCCAGACCTGGCGGCGCTGCCCGTCGACGGTGAGGGCGACGGGCCGCCCGTACCGGACGACGATCTCGTCGCCGCCGGCCAGGGGCTCGCCGGGGCCGGGGGCGACGATGTCGTGTTCGCCGACGGCGAGGCCCTCGTCGGCGAGGAGCTCGCGCACGTCGTCGGCGAAGGTGTGGAGGGTGCGGGGGACGCCGTCGACGGACAGTTCGACGGCCTTGTCGTCGGCGACGAAGGCGCTGGTGCCGCCGGCGAGGAAGGCGACGACGAGCGCCTGCGGGACGAGCTTGCGCAGGCCGTCCTTCCGCGGGCCCCCGCCCGGGACGCCGGCGACCCTGCGGCGGCGGGCGGCGCGGCGGGCCCCGGCCCGGGAGCCCTGCTCGGGCAGGACTCCCTGCGGGATCGCCGGTACGACGAGGGGCGCCGCCTGGGTCGGCTGCTCGTGCAGTGGCAGGGTCGCGGCCGCGCCCGCCCGCCGTCCGGCTCGGTGACTGCCCTGGGAAGTGCTCACGAGGCCGGGACCCTAGCCCCGACCCCGGTCACGCTTCATGACGACGCGACTACCGCACGTAACTGTTATGGATCAGTAATCGAAGGCGCGGGCCGTGTTCACGGCGATCGCCGCGGCCAGCTCGTTCTCCCCCATGCCGCGGACCTCGGCCATGGCCCGGACGGTGACCGGGATCAGGTAGGGGGCGTTCGGGCGGCCCCGGAAGGGGGCGGGGGTGAGGAACGGGGCGTCGGTCTCGACGAGGACGAGCTCCAGCGGGGCGATCGCGAGCGCGTCCCGCAGCGGCTGGGCGTTCTTGAAGGTGACGTTGCCGGCGAAGGACATGTAGTAGCCCTTGGCGGCGCAGATCTCGGCCATGGCGGCGTCGCCGGAGTAGCAGTGGAAGACGGTCCGCTCGGGGGCGCCCTCCTCGTCCAGGACGCGGAGCACGTCGGCGTGGGCCTCGCGGTCGTGGATGACGAGGGCCTTGCCGTGGCGCTTGGCGATCTCGATGTGGGCGCGGAAGGAACGCTCCTGCGCGGCGATGCCCTCGGGTCCCGTACGGAAGAAGTCGAGGCCGGTCTCGCCGACCCCGCGGACGTACGGGAGGGCGGCGAGCCGGTCGATCTCGGTGAGGGCGTCGTCGAGGGCCGCGTCGCCGCCGCCCTCGCGGGCGCCCTGGCGGGACCAGCCGTCGGGGTCGCCGAGCACGATCCTGGGGGCCTCGTTGGGGTGCAGCGCGACGGCCGCGTGCACGTTCTCGTGGGCGGCGGCCGTCTCGGCGGCCCACTGCGAGCCCTTCACGTCGCAGCCGACCTGGACGACCGTGGTCACGCCGACGGCGGCGGCCTTGACCAGGGCCTCCTCGACGGTCCCGGACTGCAGGTCCATGTGGGTGTGCGAGTCCGCGACCTCCACGAGGAGGGGCTCGGGCAGCGGCGGCGGGGCGTCCTTGGCACTCATGGTCCCGATCGTACGAGGGCCATGAGTGCCGCCGCGCGGGGTTACCGGTGACCTACTGGTGACGCCTGCGGTGGAAGAGGTCCGACAGGTGCCAGTGGTGCGGCACCGGCGGCTTCTCGGGGGTGTCCTCCGTCAGCTCCTGGCCGATGGGCCCGGCCGGCGAGACGGGCTTCGTCGCCCGCGCTCCGTGCTGATGCTTCTCGGTCGCGGCGATCAGGTCGAGCACCGACGACACCTGCCCCGCGCGCATGATGCGGACGACGTGGCCGCCGCAGTTCATGCAGGTGGGGCTGGACAGCGGGGACGGTACCCGCTCTCCGTCGGCCTTGTAGACGACGAATTCCTGGCCGGCGGCGTCGACGTGGTGCTCGATGTCGTACGCCTGCTCCCAGCCGTATCCACAGCGCATGCAGGCGAAGGCGTACGCCTCATGGGCGACGGATATGCCGGTGCCGGTGATCTCGCTCATGCCAGCTCCTCTCCACTGATCAGTGGACGCCTTTTCCGGCCGGAGCGCATCAGCGGCGGACGAACCATGGAAGGCTTTTGGCTCTTCCCTTGCCAAGCACCCCGCGAAGAGTCCCGGCGCCGGGTTCGGCTTTGCCTTTCAGGTTAGTCCTTTACCCTTTCCGGGGCCCGACGCGTCCGCATTCTTTGCCGCGACCACCGCATCGAACACCTCCCGCTTGGGAAGTCCCGCCTCCGCCGCGACGGCGGCGATCGCCTCCTTGCGGCGCTCCCCCGCCTCCTCGCGCACCCGCACCCTGCGCACCAGCTCCTCGGCGTCGAGTTCGGCGGGTCCGGTCTCCGGGGCGCCCTCGACGACGACGGTGATCTCGCCGCGCACGCCGTCCTTCGCCCATTCCGCGAGCTCGCCGAGCGGGCCCCGCTTGACCTCCTCGTACGTCTTGGTCAGCTCGCGGCAGACGGCGGCCCTGCGCTCGGCGCCGAACACCTCGGCCATCGCGGCGAGGGTGTCGTCGAGCCGGTGCGGGGCCTCGAAGTAGACGAGGGTCCGCCGCTCGTCCGCGACCTCGCGCAGCCGTCCGAGGCGCTCGCCGGCCTTCCTCGGCAGGAAGCCCTCGAAGCAGAAGCGGTCCACGGGGAGGCCGGAGAGGGCGAGCGCGGTGAGCACGGCGGACGGGCCGGGGACGGCCGTCACCTTGATGTCCTGCTCGACGGCGGCGGCCACGAGCCGGTAGCCGGGGTCCGAGACGGACGGCATGCCCGCGTCGGTCACGAGCAGCACGCGCGCGCCGCCGACCAGCGCCTCGACCAGTTCCGGCGTACGGGCGGACTCGTTCCCCTCGAAGTACGAGACGACCCGGCCCGTGGTGTGGATGCCGAGCGCCCGGGTGAGACCGCGCAGCCTCCGGGTGTCCTCGGCGGCCACGATGTCCGCGCTCTGCAGCTCGGTGGCGAGGCGGGGCGGGGCGTCCGCGATGTCGCCGATGGGGGTCCCTGCGAGTACCAGCGTTCCTGTCACACGGGACATCCTCCCAGCCCGGACAGGCGACGCGCACAGGCGCGTTCCCTACGATGGCGCGGTGACCAGTACCGCACCCGAGGCCCTGGAGGGCCAGCACCCCATGGCGGCGCCCGTGGCAGAGCCCTCTTCCTGGCAGCAGAGGCTGCGGCGCTTCGGCTACACGCCGCCCGCCCCGGACGCCGCGCCGATCGGCCTGCGCGAGCGGCTCGTCCCCTCGTACACCCGGCCGTCCGCCCGGACCTGGTCGCTCCTCGGCATCGGCCCCGGCGGCGCGGAGCGGCTGTGGCGGCTGGCGGCCTGGGGCGGTCCGCTGCTGGTCACGGCGGTCGCGGGCCTGCTGCGGTTCTGGAACCTGGGCAAGCCGCACGCGGTGATATTCGACGAGACGTACTACGCCAAGGACTCCTGGGCGCTGATCAACCAGGGGTACGAGGGGGCCTGGCCGAAGGACATCGACAAGACGATCCTCACCGACCCCGGCTCGGTCCTGGTGCCGACCGACCCCGGGTACGTCGTCCACCCGCCGATGGGCAAATGGGTGATCGGCGTCGGCGAGAAGCTCTTCGGCTTCGAGCCCTTCGGGTGGCGGTTCATGGTGGCGCTGCTCGGCACGCTCTCCGTGCTGATGCTGTGCCGGATCGGCCGCAGTCTGTTCCGCTCGACGTTCCTGGGCTGCCTGGCGGGCCTGCTGCTCGCCGTCGACGGACTGCACTTCGTGATGAGCCGCACCGCGCTGCTCGACCAGGTGCTGATGTTCTTCGTGCTCGCCGCCTTCGGCTGTCTCGTCCTCGACCGGGACCGCACCAGGAAGCGGCTCGCGGCCGCCCTCCCCGAGGACGAGGAGGGGGTCCTGCGGCCCGACGCGGAGATCGCGGAGAGCGTGCGCCTGGGCTGGCGGCCGTGGCGGATCGCGGCGGGCGTGTCCCTCGGCCTCGCGGCGGCGACCAAGTGGAACGGCCTGTACGTGATGGTCGCGTTCGGCCTGCTCACGGTCCTGTGGGACGTCGGCGGGCGGCGCACGGCCGGCGCGGTCCGCCCGTACCTCGCGGTGATCCGGAAGGACCTGGTCCCGGCGTTCGTGTCGGTGGTGCCGGTGGCCCTGGCCACGTACCTGGCGACCTGGACGGGCTGGCTGGTCAGCGACAAGGGCTACTTCCGGCACTGGGCCGAGGACCACGACAAGGCGGTCGGCGGCGGCACCTGGGGCTGGCTCCCGGACTGGCTGCGGAGCCTGTGGCACTACGAGTCCGAGGTGTACACCTTCCACGTCGGCCTCACCTCGCCGCACACCTACCAGTCGAACCCCTGGTCCTGGATCGTCCTCGGCCGCCCCGTCTCGTACTTCTACGAGTCCCCCGCCCCCGGCACGGCGGGCTGCCCGGTGACGGCGAAGGAGAAGTGCGCCCAGGAGGTCCTCGCCCTCGGCACGCCCCTGCTGTGGTGGGCAGCGTGCTTCGCGATCCTGTACGTCCTGTGGCGCTGGGCCTTCCGCCGCGACTGGCGGGCGGGCGCGATCGCCTGCGGCATCGCGGCCGGCTGGCTCCCCTGGTTCCTTTACCAGGAACGCACCATCTTCCTTTTCTACGCGGTCGTCTTCGTGCCTTTCCTGTGCCTGGCGGTGGCCATGATGCTGGGCGCGATCATCGGCCCCCGCGGTTCATCGGAAAGACGCCGGACTTTCGGCGCGGTGGCGGCGGGATGTCTCGTCCTGCTCATCGTCTGGAATTTCATCTACTTCTGGCCCATCTACACCGGCACCCCCATTCCACTGGACCAGTGGAGAAGCCGGATGTGGCTCGACACCTGGGTGTAGCGGGGGAAATGCACGGCGAAGGGGGCGCGACCGGTGGTCGCGCCCCCTTCGCTTGCGCTCACGCCCCGAGGAAGTGGAGCGGCAGGAGGACGGCGAGCGCGAGACCGGCCGCGGCCATCACCTTTGCCGCCGTCGGGCGCCGGCGCGGGTCCGCCCCGGAGGCCAGCCAGAGCAGGAGGACCGAGGGGAGGAAGACGAACATCCCCGCCAGGGCGCCGAGGTAGCTCCAGACGAGCAGCAGCACCGAGACGGCGCCGGCCGAGCGGGCGAAGCCCGGGGAGCCGGCGTGGAACAGCAGCGGCACGGCGGTGACCGCGGCGGTCGCAAGGACCAGGGAGAGGGAGGTGAAGCCCTGGTCGACCCACGCGGCCGACGCGGCCACGGGGGTGATCGCGGCGAGCAGCACGAGGCCGAACTGCCAGGGATGAACACCGTTTCGCGCATCGACCTGCATGCCCCGCCCCCGATCCTGAATACTTGAACGCGTTCAAAGTATCGTATCCGGGGACGGCGGGGGCAGGTTTGACGGATGTGGCGACAGGTGCTCGACACACGAACGTCCTGACTGCTTGACTCGTCGGTCCACCTGGGGAGGGGAGGCGCAGCCATGCGCAGCGGGGCCAAGGTCGCGATCGTGGGGAGCGTGTTCGCCGTCGTGGCGGGCGGAGTGGGGTACGGCGGCTACAACCTCTGGAACGGGGTCACGGGCGGCGAGACCGGGACCCGCTCCGAGTCCGCGCCGAGGACGGGGCCCGTCACCCCCGACGAGGTGACGGCCGCCGCGAAGGACTTCCTGGCCGCCTGGGCCGCCGGGGAGCCCGAGCGGGCCGCCCAGCTGACGAACGACCCGGTCACGGCCGGGGCCGCGGTCGCCGCGTACCGCGAGGGCGGCAAGGTCTCGAAGGCGGTCATCACGCCGGGGACGCCGGTCGGCCCGAAGGTGCCGTTCACCGTGAAGGCGACGATCACGTACGAGGACGTGTCCAAGGACTGGTCGTACGCCTCCGAACTGACCGTGGTGCGCGGCGAGACCACCGACCGCCCGCTCGTGAAGTGGCAGCCGAGCGTGCTCCACCCGAAGCTGACCGCCGCCGGCGCCCTGCGCACCGGTGTCGCGAAGACCGCCGAGGTGAAGGCCGTCGACCACGACGGCGTGGAGCTGACGGCGGGGAAGTACCCCTCGCTCCGGCCGGTCCTGGCCGAACTGCGCAAGCGGTACGGGTCGAGGGTCGACGGCACCGCCGGCGTCGAGACCTGGATCGACTCGGGCAGCGAGAACCTCGCCGACACCCCGCTCCTCGTCCTGCGGAAGGGGAAGCCGGGCACCCTGCGGACCACCATCGACGCGGACGTCCAGGCGGCGGCCGAGAAGGCGGTCAAGGGGTTCGGGCAGGCCTCGGTGGCCGCGATCGAGCCGTCGACGGGGGCGATTCGGGCCGTCGCCAACAACCCGGCCACCGAGTTCGACACCGCGCTCCAGGGACAGCAGGCACCCGGCTCGACGATGAAGATCGTCACGGCGGCGATGATGATGGAACACGGTGTGGCCGGGCCGGGCGACAAGGTCGAGTGTCCTCCCGACGTGCTCTCCAGGGGCCGGACCTTCCACAACCTCAAGGACTTCAGCATCCCCGACGCCACCCTCACCGACGCCTTCAGCCGCTCCTGCAACACCGCCTTCATCAAGGCGATCAGACCCCTCTCCGACAAGAACGTCGCGGACACCGCCCTCGGCGCGACCGCCCGTCGCTGGTTCGGCATCGGCGAGGAGTGGAACATCGGGGTCGGGGCGTGGGACGGCTCCGTGCCCGAGTCGGCCGGGAGCGAGACGCCCGCCTCGTACATCGGCCAGGGAAAGATCACGATGAGCGCCCTGAACGTCGCCTCGCTGTCCGCGACCGCGAAGAACGGCGCGTTCCGCCAGCCGTACCTGGTGGCGAAGGAGCTCGACGACCGCGACTTCGCCGAGGCCGAGCCGCTCCCCCGCGAGATCGCGAGCGGGCTGCGCCGGATGATGACGGCGGCGGCGACCCGCCAGGACGGCACCGCCACGCAGGCGATGTCCGGAGTCCCCTCCCCCAAGGGCGCCAAGACCGGCTCCGCCGAGATCGACGGCCAGGCCACCTCCAACAGCTGGTTCACCGGCTACTCCGGCGACCTCGCGGCGGCGGCCGTCGTCCAGGCCGGCGGCCACGGGGGCGACGCGGCGGGCCCGGTCGTCGCGCGGGTCCTGAAGGCCGGGTGACCGCCCACCGGAACCCTGTCGCGTGCCCCGTACACCGACCGCTAGCGTGCGGGCCATGACGACCGACGAGGACACCGCATCCGCCGCCCACCCCCAGTTCGCCGCCGCCCTCCGGGAGCTGGGTCTCGACGTCGAGATCCGCCGCTTCCCCGACGAGACCCGCACCGCCCTCCAGGCCGCCGAGGCCATCGGCTGCGAGGTCGCCGAGATCGTGAAGTCGCTGATCTTCGCGGCCGACGGGGTGCCGGTGCTCGTCCTGATGGACGGCGCCTCACGGGTCGACGTCGAGCGGGTACGCCAGGAGCTGGGTGCGCGGAAGGTCACCCGCGCGGACGCGAAGGCGGTCCGGGAGACCACCGGGTACGCGATCGGGGGCGTCCCGCCGTTCGGTCACCGCACCCGGACGCGGGTCCTCGCCGACCGGGGCGTCCTCGACCACGCCGTGGTGTGGGCGGCGGCGGGCACCCCGCACACGGTCTTCGCGATGGACCCGCAGACGCTGGTCGGGCACGCGGGCGGCACGCTCGTGGACGTCCGCGAGACCTCGGAGTGACCCCGCTCGTCACGCTCGCGGTCCTCGTAGCGGCCGTCACGCACGCCGGCTGGAACGCGATCGCGCACGGCATCAAGGACCAGCTGCTCTCCTTCACCCTCATCTCCGGCGGCGGGGCGCTGATCGGCCTGGCCGTGGCCTGCTTCGTACCGCTGCCCGCGGCGGGGGCGTGGCCGTACCTGATCGTCTCGGCGCTCCTGCACATCGGCTACTACGTCCTGCTGATGCGGTCGTTCTCGCTCGGCGACTTCGGCCAGATGTACCCGATCGCACGGGGTACGGCCCCGCTGATCGTGACCGCCCTGGCGGCCGTCCTCCTCCACGAGGTGCCGGGCGGCTGGCAGTTGCTCGGGGTCGCGGTGGCCTGCACGGGCCTGACCGGCCTCGCCCTGTGGGGCATCCGCGGCAAGGGCGCCCGCCCGCACTGGCCGGCGCTCGTGGCGGCGGGCGCGACGGGCCTGTCGATCGCCCTGTACACGTTCGTCGACGGCGTCGGCGTCCGCGCCTCCGGCACCCCCCTGGGCTACATCGGGTGGCTGATGCTCCTGGAGGGCCTCGTGATCCCGGCGTACGCCCTCTGGACCCGCCGCGCTGCCCTGCTCCCCGAGCTGCGCCCGTACGCGGCCCGGGGCCTGCTCGGCGCCGCCCTGTCGGTCGCGGCGTACGCCCTCGTCCTGTGGGCCCAGACGAAGGCGCCGCTGGCCCCGGTCGCCGCCCTGCGCGAGTCCTCCATCATCGTGGGCGCGGCCATCGGCGCCCTCTTCTTCAAGGAACGCTTCGGCGCCCCGAGGGTCGCGGCGGCGGGCCTGATGGTGGTGGGGATCGGACTGATGCTGCACGCGGGCTGAACCGCGGGGCATCCCCCCTCAGTCGCCCAGCACCTCCGCGAAGTGGGTGTTCACCGCCAGCAGGCCGCCGTCCACGCGCAGGGTCGTGCCCGTGATCCAGGAGGCGTCCGCGGAGGCCAGGAAGGCCACCGCCGCCGCCACGTCCTCCGGGGTCCCGACGCGGCCCAGGGGGTAGACGCGGGTGGCCAGGGCCGTGAGGTCGGCCTCGCGGCCCGCCCAGGCCGTGGTCGCGATCGTGCCCGGGTTGATCTGGTTGACGCGGACCCCGCGCGGCCCCGCGTCGCCCGCCAGGGTGCGGGTGAGGGAGGCGAGGCCCGCCTTGGCGGCGCTGTAGGCGTGCCCGCCGAAGTCCGCCTCCGCGTTGACCGAGCCGATCGTGACGATCGCCCCGCGCCCGCCGGCCGCCGCGAGGTGCGGCAGGGCCGCCCGGGAGCAGCGGACGGCGCCCATCAGCGTGACGCCGAGCTGGCCGGTCCAGCCGTCGTCGGGTTCGTCCTCGAAGCGGTCCCGGTCGGCGGCGACGGGGGCGAGGGCGTTGTTGACGAGGACGTCGAGGCGGCCGAAGGCCCGTACGGCGTGGGCGACGGCCCCGTCCACCGACTCCTGGTCGCCGACGTCGCAGCGCAGCGCGACCGCGCCCGGGATCCGCTCGGCGGTCTGCCGGGCGGCTGCCTCGTCGATGTCCGTGACGAGGACCCGCGCGCCCTCCGCCGCGAGCCGCCGGGCGGTGGCCGCGCCGATGCCGCGCGCCGCGCCCGTGACCAGTGCCGCGTACCCGTCGAAGCGTCTCGTGAGATCCATGGGCCGATCCCAGCATCCCGTGAAACCTTTTCGCAACACATTGTTCACGGAATTCACGGACGAATGGCAAGAGAACGCGGACTCGCGGCCATTCGGCCAGGGCCGAAAGTCTTTGACACGCACCCCGGCCGAATAACACGATCGATCCCGCCGACGATCACTTTTTGAGCCAGGGGGAAGAAATGGCTGCCCAGCAGCGCGCGTCCGAGTCGCACGAGTCGTACGAGTCCGGTGTCGAGGAGATCTGCGAATCGCTTTCCTCCCGGAGCTTCGACCTGATCTCCGGCGACAAGGTGAAGTCGCTCCTGCTCCGGCGCTCCGAGACCGCGATCGACGACCTGGAGCCGTTCCGCGACAGCTGGTCCCGGATGCCGCTCGACGGCTACATGGCGGACGGCGGGCGCTACCGCCGTCGCCGGCACGCGACGCTGAGCGCGCCCCGGGCGAGCGCCGACTACCGCTTCGAGACCCACCAGCCGCACTACCAGGGCCTCGACTACAACAACCTCAACGGCGGCGTGGCCCGGCACTACGAGCCGTTCGAGGACCAGATCCTGCGCGGCCGCACGATGGACAGCCTGCTGACGCTGGGCTGCGACATCTTCGGTCGCCTCGCCCCGTACTCGGGCTGGCACATCGAGGCCCACCAGTTCCGCATCGAGGTGAACGGCGAGGAGGTCGGCCTGCCGACCCCCGAGGGCGTCCACCGCGACGGCGTGACCTTCGTCCTGATGGCGATGGTCGGCCGCTCGAACGCCACCGGCGGCGAGTCCACCGTGTTCAACCTGGACAAGCAGCCGGTGGAGAAGTTCTCCCTCACCGACCCCCTCGACCTGGCGCTCGTCAACGACGAGCGGGTCTTCCACGGCGTCACGCCCATCGAGCAGGTGGACCCCGCCGCCCCGGCCTCGCGCGACGTGCTGGTGATCACCTACCGTCACAAGCCGTAAGTGTCCGGTGCGGCGCGGGGGGCGGCCACGACGGCGCCCCCCGCGCTGTTCACCACCCGAGTGAGAAGACGGGAAAATGGGTCAGCTAATCGCCGTAGCGGTCATCACCATTCTGGCAGTCATCAGTCCCGGTGCGGACTTCGCGATGACCGTACGGAACAGCTATTTGTACGGGCGGACCGCCGGCGTTCTCGCTGCCGTCGGCATTTCCCTGGGCGTTCTCGTCCATGTCACCTACACCATGCTCGGCGTGGGACTTCTGGTGACCCGGACCCCGATGCTTTTCACCGCGATGAAACTGATCGGCGCCGCGTACCTGGTGTACATCGGGTACAAGACGTTCGTCACCAAGGCCCAGGTGGACATCGACCTGTCGAGCGACGCCGGCCTGTCGAAGGCGGGGGCGCTGCGCACCGGCTTCCTGACGAACGCGCTCAACCCGAAGACCATGCTCTTCGTGCTGAGCACCTACACCCAGGTCGTCAGCGCCGACACCCCGGTCTTCCAGCAGGTCGGCTACGGCCTGTTCATGTCGCTCGCGCACCTGGTGTGGTTCGCGCTGGCCGCGGTGCTCTTCTCGAACCAGTCCCTGCGCACCCGGCTGCTGCAGCGGCAGAGCGTGCTCAACAAGGTGATCGGGACGATCCTCGTGGGGCTCGGGATGGTGCTCGCCCTCACCCCGTCCGTGGCGTGAGAAGGCCTCAGACCGTCGAGACCCGTTCCACGCGCGGCTCGGCGATCGCCCGGTAGTCCTCGGCGGAGAGGGCGAGCGAGCGGTCGAGCCGGGCCGCGTTGAAGAAGAACTCATCGTGGACCAGCAGGTCGGGGTCCACGATGAGTTCGAGGCGCTCGTCGAAGGCGAAGGGGAGGATCGTGCCGCTCTGCGAGCCCGCGAGCTCCTCCGCGATCTCCGGGGAGGCGAAGGAGACGTACGTGCCGCCGTACAGCGCCTTCACGGCGCCCAGGTCGATGCGCCGGTCGCCCGGTACGACGACGAGCGCGAAGCGCTTCTCCTTCTTGCCGATCTTCACCATGGCGATGATGCACTTGGCCGCCCGGTCGAGCGCGTGGCCCCGCAGCGCGCTGACCGCCTCGGTGGCGCCCTCGGGGGCGTGCTCGATCACCCGGTAGGCCGCGCCGCGCTCGTCGAGCAGGGCGAGCAGCTTCTCGTAGGTGTCGTTCACAACGCCCGTACCGTCCGTGCCCATTCGGTTCCTCCTGCTTTCAACTGGTTTACGCATCGGGTGCGTTGACCCTACGCCTGTTGTCCATGTGCCGGAGCAGCGCGACACCCGGGCCGTCCAGCTCGTACAGCACCCGTACGCCCTCCCGGCGCCGCCGCACCACGCCCGCGGCGACGAGGGCGGTGAGGTGCTCGGAGACCGTGCTCGGGGCGAGCCCGAGGGCCGCGGCCAGGTCCGAGGTGGTGGTGGGGGCGACGAGGCCGCGGACGACGCCGGCCCGGCTGCGGCCGAGCAGGATCTCCAGACGGTCCCCGCGCGCGGGATCCTCGGCGGCGCCCCGCCGGCCCGGCGGGCGCGCCTCCCCGAGGAGCACGGCGGCCCCCTCGGCCTGGTAGGAGACGGCCGTCGTGCCGTCGGGCGCGGACGCGGAGTACGGGGCTCCCCTGCCGAACACCAGGGGGACGAGGACGAGCCGGGAGACGTCCGGCACCGCGGTCCGGCCGCTCGCGGCGGTGCCGTGCAGCCTCAGGACGTCACCGTGCCGCGAGAGCCGCCGCCCGCGCAGGGCCCCGAGCAGCCGCTCGGGGCCCTGCGTGGCGAGGATCCGGGCGCGCAGCAGGATGTCCTCCTCCGTCGCGACGCGCAGCGGCGCCTCGTACGGGGCCAGGGCCGCGCGCCGGTACCGGGGCAGGAAGTCGCGGAGCTCGGCGAGGCGGGCCCGCGGATCCGCGTACAGGGGCCGCACCTCGGCGGGGACGCCCTGCGGGAACCACTGCTCCAGCTCCTCCCGGACGCGGGCGGGGGGCACGGCGGCGAGCGCGGCGAGGTCGGCCGTGAGGTCACCCCGGGACGGGCGGGGGACGACGAGGAGGAACGACGGGAGGGCGCCGCCGCGGGCGCGGTACAGATGGACGAGCCAGCCCGGGATGGTCACCTCGGCCCGGGTCAGCGAACGGCGGGCCGCCCGGTCCCAGTTGGTGTACGGCCACGGCGCGAGACCGCGCCGGGTGGAGAGCAGCCCGATGCTGCCGTACGTCTCCCAGAGCCGGCTGTCGGCGATCCGGACCGTTCCGCATCCGGACCGCCGCAGCGGAATCTCGATCACCACGCACCCCCGCGCCCGCTCCCCCGGTCAGAGGAGCGGCCACACGGTATCGGCCAGGTGGCCGGGGAACTGTCCGGCTGCCGTGCACAATGTCAAGTCGCCGTGCAGGAAACGCTTTTCGGCCGGTCAGAGCGTGTTTTCGGCCCGCCGGGCCGGTTCTCACCCCAGGACGGAGCGCACCGCCCGGACGAGCGCCTGGGCACGCGGGTCGGCCGTGACCGTCTTGCGCATGCCGTTGGTGACGTACCCGAAGGCGATCCCGGATTCCGGGTCGGCGAAGCCGAGGGAGCCGCCGCGGCCGGGGTGGCCGAAGGAGGAGGGGCCGAGCAGCGGGGAGGCCGGGCCGTGCAGCATGTGGCCGAGGCCGAAGCGGGTGCCGACCAGGAGGACCCGGTCCGGGCCCGCGGACTCCTCCGTACGGGCCAGGGTGAGCGTCGCCGGGGCGAAGAGGCGCTCGGCGCCGTCGACGGGCCCGAGGGTGGCGGCGTAGAAGCGGGCGAGGGCGCGGGCGGTGGCGACGCCCGCCGAGCCGGGCAGTTCGGCGGCCCGGTAGACGGGGTCGTTCTCGTCGGGCTTGGGATCGATGACGCCGAACGCGCGCCGGGTGAGGGACTCCGGGTCCCCGTAGGCCTCGGTGACGGAGCGCTTGGGGCGGAGCCTGAGCGCGCCGCCGCCGGGCGGGTCGATCTCCTCGACGGGGCCGAGCCGGCCGACCCGGTGGGTCTCGGCGGCGGGCAGGCCGATCCACAGGTCGAGGCCGAGGGGGCCGGTGATCTCCTCGGCGACCCAGCGGCCGACGGTGCGGCCGGTGACCCGGTGGACGAGCCCGGAGAGCAGCCAGCTGAAGGTGTGGGCGTGGTAGCCGTGGGCGGTGCCGGGCTCCCAGACGGGGGCCTGGGCGGCTATCGCGGCCGTCGCCGTGGGGAGGTCGACCGCCTCGGCGAGGCTGAGGGGCCGGTCGAGGACGGGCACCCCGGCCCGGTGCGCGAGGAGCTGCCGTACGGTCACCCGGTCCTTGCCGTGGGCCTTGAACTCGGGCCAGTACGCGGCGACGGGGGCGTCCAGGTCCAGCAGACCGCGCTGGTGCAGGAGCAGGGGGACGGCGGCGGCGACGCCCTTGGTGGCCGAGCGGACGACCTGGGCGGTGCCGGCCGTCCACGGCTCCGTGCCGTCGACGTCCTTCACGCCCGCCCACAGGTCGACGACCTTCTCGCCGTCGCGGTGGACGGCGACGGCCGCGCCGCGCTCGCCCCGCTGCTCGAAGTTGCGCAGGAACGCGTCCCTGACCGGCTCCCAGCCCGCCGCCACCGTGCCCTGGACGTCCACGTCCCCACTCCTCACTCGCCGATCCGACCCCCCATGGTGCAACGCGGCCGGCGGGGGACGGATTCCGGGGGCCTCAGTCCACCGAGCCCGGGACGAAGCCGAACGGCAGCTCCAGGCGGTGCCGGGCCATCAGCTCCTCGTCGGCGAGGATGTCGCCGGTCCGCCCGTCGGCGGCGATGGTGCCCTCGCTGAGGATCACCGCGCGCGGGCAGAGCTCCAGGGCGTACGGCAGGTCGTGGGTGACCATCAGGACGGTCACGTCGAGCGCCCTGAGGATGTCGGCGAGCTCGCGGCGGGAGGCCGGGTCCAGGTTGGAGGAGGGCTCGTCGAGGACGAGGATCTCCGGCTCCATGGCGAGGACCGTGGCGACGGCGACCCGGCGGCGCTGCCCGAAGGAGAGGTGATGCGGGGGCCGGTCGGCGAACTCCGTCATGCCGACCCGGTCGAGGGCCCCCCGCACCACGGCGTCGAGCTCGGCGCCCCGGACCCCGGCGGCGGCCGGGCCGAAGGCCACGTCCTCGCGGACGGTCGGCATGAACAGCTGGTCGTCGGGGTCCTGGAAGACGATGCCGACCCTGCGGCGGATCTCGGCCATGTGCTGCCTGCCGACCGGCAGCCCGGCGACGGTGACGCTGCCCGCGCCGCCGGTGAGGATGCCGTTGAGGTGGAGCACGAGGGTGGTCTTGCCGGCGCCGTTGGGGCCGAGGAGGGCGACCCGTTCGCCGCGTCCGACGGTCAGGTCCACGCCGAAGAGGGCCTGGTGGCCGTCGGGGTACGCGTACGCCAGGCCGCGTACGTCCAGCGAGGGGGCGGGGGCGGTCATAGGGTCCATCCCAGGAGGCAGATCAGGAGTGCGGTGAGCGGCAGGGCGGCGGCGTACGCCCACTGGGCGCGGGTGGCGGTGACCTCGTCGATGACCGGCATGGTGCCGGTGTAGCCGCGGCTGACCATGGCGAGGTGGACGCGTTCGCCGCGCTCGTAGGAGCGGATGAAGAGCGCGCCCGCGGACTTGGCGAGGACGCCCCAGTGGCGGACGCCCTTCGCCTCGAAGCCGCGGGAGCGGCGGGCGACGGACATGCGGCGCATCTCGTCGGTGATGACGTCGCCGTACCGGATCATGAACGAGGCGATCTGGACGAGCAGCGGCGGCAGCTTCAGCCGCTGGAGGCCGAGGATCAGGGCCCGCAGTTCGGTGGTGGAGGCGAGGAGCACGGAGGCGGCGACGCCGAGGGTGCCCTTGGCGAGGACGTTCCAGGCGCCCCACAGGCCGGGGACGCTCAGCGAGACCCCGAGGAGGGTCGTCTTCTCGCCGGGCACCACGAAGGGCATGAGCAGCGCGAAGGCGACGAACGGGACCTCGATGAGCAGCCGCTTGAGCAGGAAGCCGGCCGGGATCCGGGCCTTCGCCGCGACGCCCGCGAGGAGTGCGGCGTAGAGGGCGAAGGCCCAGACGGCCTCGCGGGGCGTCGAGACGACGACCACGACGAAGCCGAGGACGGCGGCGAGCTTGGTGTGCGGGGGCAGCCCGTGGACCGGCGACCGCCCGTCCCGGTAGAGCCTGTGCGCGTGCCCCGCACCCATGTCACGCCTCCTGGGCGGCGGTCTTGCGGCGGCGGACGACCCAGAAGGCGCCGGTGCCGACGGCCAGGGTGGCGCCGACGCCGATGACGCCGGCGAGGCCGCCGGAGAGCCGGGGGGCCTCGATGCCCTTGACGCCGTAGTCGGCGAGCGGGGAGTCGGCGGCGGCGTGGTCCTCGACGTTCTTGTCGATGCCCTTGTCGGCGGCGACCTTCTCCAGGCCGTCGGGGCTGGCGGAGGCGTAGAAGGAGACGAAGCCGGCGAGGACCAGGGCGGTGACGAGGCCGCCGATCCACAGCTTCTTCGGGGAGGCGGTGGCGGCCGGGGCGGCGGCGGGAGCCGGGGCGGCGTCGACCAGTTCGCCGTCGACGCGGAGCTTGAGCGGCGCGGTCAGGCCGCGGGCGCCGTACACCAGGTCGGGGCGGACGGCGATCACGGCGCCGACGGTCAGCATCGTGATGACGGCCTCGCCGACGCCGATGAGGACGTGCACGCCGACCATGGCCGTGAGGACCTTGGAGACGGGGACGTCGGTGGTGCCGCCGATCGCGTAGATGAGGGTGAAGACGGCGGCCGCGGCCGGTACGGAGACGAGCGCGGCGGCGAACGAGGCCACGGTCACCGAGCGCCGGGTGCGCGGCAGGACGAGGACGAGGCCGCGGAAGAGCGCGTAGGCGACGACGACGGTGACGACGCCCATGACCGTGATGTTCACGCCGAGCGCGGTGAGGCCGCCGTCGGCGAAGAGGATGCCCTGCATGAGCAGGACCACGGCGATGCACAGGACGCCGGTCCAGGGCCCGACGAGGATCGCCGCGAGCGCACCGCCGAGGAGGTGTCCGCTGGTCCCGGCGGCGACCGGGAAGTTCAGCATCTGGACGGCGAAGATGAAGGCCGCGACGAGGCCGGCGAGCGGCGCGGTCCGCTCGTCCAGCTCGCGGCGGGCGCCACGCAGGCCGGCGGCGACGGCGCCGGCGGCGACGACACCGGCGGCGGCCGACACGGGGGCGTTGATGAATCCGTCAGGTACATGCACGTCCGGAATGATAGAGCGCTCCTGCAAAGAGCTTGCAAGAGCGCATGGGTCACAGAACGACGGCGCCCGGAGGCACGTGACTCCGCGCACACCCGGCGCCGCACACGCATGCGGCGCGCCGTCGCCGGGAAGAAGTGGAACCATTAGTCGATAAGAGGACAAATGTGAGGAGCCTCCGATGGCCGGCGCGCACGACCACATCGTCGACGACCACGCCAAGGGACGGATCATCAGCGACGCCCCCCTCTCCCGCCCGGTCCCGGTGTCCCTCCGTTACGACCCCGAGTTCTCCCCTGACACGGTCCGCCTCGGCTTCCCCGGCGCCGTCGAGTGGTCCTTCCCGCGGGCCCTCCTGGAGACCGGACTGCGCGCCCCGACCCGGCGCGGCGACATCGGGGTCTGGCCCTGCGGCCGCGTCCAGACGGTCGTCGAACTCCACACGGGCGACGGGGTCACCGTCGTCCAGTTCGACACCACGGCCCTGCTCCGCTTCCTGAAGCACACGTACGCCGCCAGTACGTCGATGACGACACACTGACGGCGCACGGGGACCGGAGCCGGGATCAGACCCTCACGAGGTCATCAGACCCTCACCAGGTCATCAGACCTTCACGAGGTCCGGCTTCGCGGCACCGGGCTCACCGGTGGACTTCGCGAGGCCTTCGCCCTCCACGTCCACGTTCGGCAGGATCCGGTCCAGCCACCTCGGCAGCCACCAGGCCTTGTGGCCGAGGAGCGCGAGGACGGCAGGGACGATCGCCATGCGGACCACGAAGGCGTCGAAGAGGACCGCGGCGGCCAGACCGAAGCCGATCATCTTGACCATCTGGTCGTCCATGCCCATGAAGCCGGAGAAGACCGCGATCATGATCACCGCGGCGGCGGTGACCACCCGGGCGCTGTGCCGGAAGCCGGTCACGATCGCCTCGCCGGGACGCTCGCCGTGGACGTACGCCTCTCGCATGCGGGTGACGAGGAAGACCTCGTAGTCCATCGCGAGGCCGAACACGACGCCCACCATGAAGATCGGCATCATCGACATGATCGGGCCGGTCTGCTCGACCCCGAAGAGGCTGCCCAGCCAGCCCCACTGGAAGACCGCGACGACCGCGCCGAGGGCCGCGACCACCGAGAGCAGGAAGCCGAGGGCCGCCTTCAGCGGGACGAGGACCGAGCGGAAGACCAGGGTCAGGAGCACGAACGCGAGGCCGACGACGAGGGCCAGGTAGGGCACCAGGGCGTCGTTCATCTTCTGCGAGAAGTCGATGTTCATCGCGGTGGCGCCGGTGACGAGGACGTCGTCGCCCGTGGCGTCACGGATGTCGTGGACCAGACCCTCGGTGGCGGTCGAGGACGGCCGGTCCTTCGGGATCACGGTGATCATCGCGGCGTCGCCGGCCTTGTTCGGGGTCGCCGGGGTGACCGCCGCCCAGCCGTCGAGGCCCTTGATCGTGGAGACCGTCCGGTCGGCGGTCGCCTTGTCGCCGTCCACGACGACCATCAGCGGGCCGTTGAAGCCGGGGCCGAAACCGTCGGACAGCGCGTCGTACGCACGGCGCTCGGAGGTCGCGGTCGACTTGACGCCGTCGTCCGGGAGGCCCATCTCCAGGGAGGCCGCGGGCACGGCGATCGCACCGAGGCCGAGGACGCCGACGATGAGGACCATCAGCGGGCGGCGGATGACGAAACGGGCCCAGCGGGTGCCGCCGTTGGGCTTGTCGCTCGCCTTGGCGGTGCCCTTGCGCTGCTTGCGGCTGACGACCTTGTCGCCGGCGAAGCCGAGCAGGGCCGGGATGAGGGTGAGCGCGATGAGGACCGCGATCACGACCGTGCCGGCGGCGGCGAAGCCCATCTTCGTCAGCATCGGGATGTTGACGACGGCCAGGCCGACCAGGGCGATGACGACGGTGAGTCCGGCGAAGACGACGGCCGAGCCGGCCGTGCCGACCGCGCGCCCGGCGGCGTCCTCCTTCGTGCGGCCCTCGGCGAGCTCCGCGCGGTAGCGGGAGACGATGAAGAGGGCGTAGTCGATGCCGACGGCGAGGCCGATCATCGACGCGAGCGTGGAGGTGGTGTTGCCGAGGTCGAGGACCTTGGCGAGCGCGGTGATCGTCGAGACGCCGATGCCGACGCCGATGACCGCGGTGAGCAGCGGGAGCCCGGCCGCGACGAGCGAGCCGAAGGTGACGACGAGCACGATGCCCGCGAGGACGATGCCGATGGCCTCGCTCGCGCCCTGCTCGGGCATGGACTGGAGGGCGTCGCCGCCGACCTCGACGGTCAGGCCCTTGCCCTGCGCGTTCTCCCCGGCCTGCTTCAGCGCGTCGCGGGTCTCGTCGGTCAGCTCCATGGCGTTGACCTTGTAGGAGACCGAGACGTAGGCGGTGGAGCCGTTCTGCGAGACGGCGTGCGCGGTGTACGGGTCGGTGACCTGGACGATCTGGTCGGAGCCCGACTTCAGCGCGGAGACGGTCTCCTCGACGACGGCCTTGTGCGCCGGGTCGGTCATCTTCTCGCCCGCGGGGGCCTTGAAGACGACGCGGGCGGTGGCCCCGTCGGCTCCGGCGCCCGGGAAGCGCTCTTCGAGCAGGTCGAAGGCGCGCTGCGCCTCGGTGCCGGGGATCGAGAAGGAGCTGGAGGTCGCGGTGGGCGCGGTGGCGGCACCGACGCCGGCGAGCGCGAGGAGCGCCACCCAGAGGAGGGCGACGAGCCGTCGGCGCCGGAAGGCGGTGCGGCCCAGCTTGTAGAGGAACGTGGCCACGGGGGCGTACTCCCATTGTGGGGCGGGACAGGACATGGGGAGCCGGCCCGACGGCGTGAGCGGTTCGTCGTCAGGTGGAGAGGCGGAGCTTCAGGTGGAGAGGTGGGGCTTCAGGTGATCAGGCACCGAGTGAGGGGAGCACCACGGCGTCGAAGTAGGCGCTGAGGAAGGCGCGGTCGACCGGCTGATCCTCGATCAGCGGGCGGGCGATGAACGCACCGATCAGCATGTGCGGGACGAGCTTCAGCGCCGGGTTCCCGGCGTCGATCTCGCCGCGCCGGACCGCTCGCTGCAGGACTTCGTCGAGGCCGTTCATCTCGGGTTCGATGAGCAGCTCGCGCAGCGCGCGGTGCAGTTCGGGCTGGGTGTGGACGGCATGGGCGAGACCCCGCATCAGCGCGGCGTCCTTGTCCATCTGGCAGTCGTCGGTGAGGGCGAGCATCTCCTGGATGTCGCCCCGCAGGGTGCCGGTGTCGATCTCGGTGATGTCGACCGGCTTGTTGTGCCGCAGCGCCCGGGCGACCAGCTCGGGCTTGCTCCCCCACTGGCGGTAGAGGGTGGCCTTGCTGGAGTGGGTGCGGGCGGCGACGGCGTCCATGGTGAGGGCGTCGTAGCCGACCTCGCGGAGGAGTTCGAGCACGGCCGCGTACAGCTCGGACTCCCGCTCGGGAGTGAGTCTGCTGCGTGCCATGGCCGGTGCTCCGATCCGAACGAAACGGTTTCGTACACCATGACGATATACCCACCACCTCAGCGAAACGAAACCGTTTCGTACGTGTCCTGGACCACACTCCCGTGGAAGTCCGCATACACGTACGAGTTGCCGCGCCCCCTCCGCGCGGAAAGCATGAACGGGTGAGTGACGACGTCGCGTATCTCCGTTTTCCGCACCTCCACGACGACCTGCTGTGCTTCGCCGCCGAGGACGACGTGTGGCTCGCCCCGCTCGTCCCCGAGGGCCACCGCCCCGGCCGGGCCTGGCGCCTGACCGTCGACCGGACGCGGGTCGGGCACCCGCGCTTCTCGCCGGACGGGCGGCACATCGCCTACACGAACTGGCGCAGCCTCGACCCCGAGATCCACCTCGTCCCCATCGACGGCGGCCCCGCCCGGCGCCTCACCCACTGGGGCTCCACCGACACCCGGGTCTGCGGCTGGACACCCCCCGACAAGGACGGCCGCTCCGACATCCTCGCCGTCTCCTCGCACGGGCAGCCCTTCTCGTACTACTCCTGGGCCTACACCGTCCCCACCGACGGCTCCCCCGGCCTCCGCCTGCCCTGGGGCCCCGTCTCGGACATAGCGGTCACCGACGACCCCGCGGTCACCGGACAGGACGGCGAGCGCCGCAGCCTCCTCCTCACCGGGAAGCCGCCGCACGAACCGGCCGCCTGGAAGCGGTACCTGGGCGGCGCCACCGGCCGCCTCTGGCTCCACGGGGAACGGCTGCTGCCCGACATCGGCGGTCACCTCGACGCCCCCATGGCCGTCGGCGGGCGCATCGCCTTCCTCTCCGACCACGAGGGCGTCGGCAACCTCTACTCCTGCCGGCCCGACGGCACCGACCTGCGCCGCCACACCGACCACGACGACTTCTACGCCCGGCACGCCTCCAGCGACGGGCGCAGGGTCGTCTACCAGTGCGCGGGCGAACTGTGGGTCGTCGACGCCCTCACCGCCGACTCCCGCCCCCGCAGGCTGGAGGTCCGCCTCGGCGGCCAGCGCGTCGGCCGCCGCTCCTACCAGGTGCCGGCCGCCCACCACGTCGACGCGGTCTCCGTCGACGAGACCGGCCGCGCCTCCGCCGTCTCCGTCCGCGGCAGCCTGTACTGGCTGACGCACCGCGACGGCCCCGCCCGCACCATCATCGACACCCCCGGCGTCCGGGTCCGGCTGCCCGAGATGCTCGGCAGCGGCGGCCAGGTCGCGTACGTCACCGACGCCGAGGGCGAGGACGCCGTCGAGGTCGCCTACCTGCCGCGCGCCAGCGGCGACCGGCCGCCCCGCCGACTCGCCTCGGGCGACCTCGGCCGGGTCGAGGAACTGGTCTCCGACCCGGACGGCGAGCGGCTCGCGATCGCCTCCCACGACGGCCGGCTCCTCCTCCTCGACGCGACCGAGGAGTCCGACGGCGAGGTCACCGAACTGATCCGGTCCGTCAACGGGCCCGTCCGCGACCTCGCGTTCTCCCCCGACGGCGACTGGCTGACCTGGTCCCACCCGGGCATCGGCCGCTCCCTGCGCTCCATCAAGATGGCCCGGATCTCCGGCCCCGGCGCCCGCACCGTCGTCGACGTCACCAACGGCCGCTTCGAGGACGAGAACCCGGTCTTCACCCGGGACGGCCGCTACCTCGCCTTCCTGTCCTGGCGGGGCTTCGACCCGGTGTACGACGTGCACACCGGCGACCTGTCCTTCCCGCTCGGCTGCCGCCCCTACCTCGTCCCGCTCTCCTCCGCCACGCCCTCCCCGTTCGCGCTGCTCCCCGACGGGCGCCCGGCGGCCGGCGGCCTCGACCCCGCCGACGACGACACGGAGACCGCCGACGGCACGGTCACCGTCGAAACCGAGGGCCTGCCCGACCGGGTCACGCCCTTCCCGGTCGCCGCCTCCAAGTACTCGGCGCTGCACCCGGTCAGCGGCGGCGGCCTGGTCTGGCTGCGCTGGCCCATCTCGGGCGCGCTCGGCGAGACCTTCGCCAACCCGACCGACACCTCGGGCAAGCCCACCCTGGAGCACTTCTCCATCACCAAGGCCCGCAAGAGCGAACTCGCCAAGGACCTCGACTGGTTCGCGGTCAGCGGCGACGGCACCCGGCTCGTCGTCGCCGACGACGGCGAGCTGCGGGCCGTGCCCGCCACCGAGTCCGGGGACGGCGACTCCACCGTCTACCTGGACCTGCGGCGCATCCTGCACGAGATCGACCCGGGCGCCGAGTGGCGGCAGGCCTTCGACGAGGCCGGCCGGATCGTCCGCGCCTACTTCTGGGAGCCCGGCATGGGCGGGGTCGACTGGACGGCCGTCCTCGACCAGTACCGTCCGCTCGTCGAACGGGTCGCGTCCCCCGACGAGTTCGCCGACCTGCTCCGCGAGGTGATGGGCGAACTGGGCACCTCGCACGCGTACGTCACCCCCGCCCGCCGCAACGAGGGCCCGCCGCACTACCAGCGGCCGATGGGCCTGCTCGGGGCCAACCTCGTGCCCCGGGACGCCGGCTGGACCGTGAAGCGGATCCTGCCCGGCGAGTCCTCCGACTCCAAGGCCCGCTCCCCGCTCGCCGGCACCGGCATCCGCGAGGGCGCCGTCCTCACCCATGTCGACGGCCGGCCCGTGGACCCGGTCTCAGGCCCGTACCCGCTGCTCTCCGGCACCGGCGGCACCACCGTCGAGCTCACCTTCACCCCCGCCGAGGGCGAGGGCCCGGCCCGCCGCGTCGCCGTCGTCCCGCTCGTCGACGAACGGCCCCTGCGCTACCAGGACTGGGTCGCCAAACGGCGCGCGGTGGTACGGGAGATCAGCGGCGGCCGCTGCGGCTACCTCCACATCCCCGACATGGGCGGCTCCGGCTGGGCCCAGTTCAACCGCGACCTGCGCATGGAGGTCTCCCGGCCGGCCCTCATCGTCGACGTGCGCGGCAACGCCGGCGGCAACATCAGCGAACTCGTCGTCGAGAAGCTGACCCGCAAGATCCTGGGCTGGGACCTCACGCGCAACGCCCAGCCCGTCAGTTACGCCTCCAACGCCCCGCGCGGCCCCGTCGTCGCCCTCGCCGACGAGGCCACCTCCTCCGACGGCGACATGATCACCGCCGCGTTCAAGCTGCTCGGCCTCGGCCCGGTCGTCGGGCAGCGCACCTGGGGCGGGGTCGTCGGCATGACCGGCCGCCACCGGCTCGGCGACGGCACCCAGATCACGGTGCCGATGAACGCGGCCTGGTTCCCCGAGTACGGCTGGTCCCTGGAGAACCACGGCGTCGAACCCGACCTCGCGGTCCTGCGCACCCCCCTCGACTGGGCCGAGGGCCGGCACGCCCAGCTCGACGACGCGGTCCACGTCGCCCTCGCCCTGCTCGACGAGACCCCGGCGGCGAGCCCCCCGGGGTACGAGTCCCTCCCGGACCGCTCCCGCCCGAAACTGCCGCCGCGACCGGAGGCCTGACGGGTGTCCTGTCGATCGGGCCGGCCTCAGGAGGTCAGCGCGAGGTCCAGCTCGTAGGCGGTGCCGGGCGCGCCGCCGTCGAGCGTCACGCTCCCGACCGCCCCGAACCCGACCCGGCCGAGCACGGTCCTCGACCCCGCGTTGTCGAGGGTCGTGACGGCGGTGAGCCGGCTGAGCCCGTACTCCTCGCGGGCCAGCCGGCACAGCTCGCGCACCCCGGCCGTCGCCACCCCGCGCCCGGTCGCCCGCTCGGCCACCCGGTAGCCGAGCTCGGCGCACCCGTCGGCGACGTCCACGAGGTTGAACCGCCCGAGGATCTCCCCGTCCTCCGCCACGAGGACGTGGAAGAGGATCGTCCCGGTCTCCTGCTCGTCGAGCAGCGCCCGGTGCCGCTCCGGGAAGGCGGCGAAGTACGCGTCACCCCGGTCGGGCACGCGCGCGGCGAAGTAGGCCCGGTTCTCCCGCTCGAAGGCGAGCAGGGCGGGTGCGTGATCGGTGCGGAGTCGCTCGAGTACGGCCATGCCGATCACCGTACGAAGATCCGGCCGCGGGCGCGCGTGAGTTACCGGCCGAGATCCGATTCCGGGCACGGGCGAAGGCGCACCCGGTGTCGCGGGTGCGCCTTCGTCAAGGACGGGCCGGGGTCAGGCGTCGTAGTCCTGGTCCATGCGGTCCTGGGCCTCCTGCTGGGCCCGGCGGGTCTCCTCGTCGGAGCGGCCGCGGCCCTGGGAGGCGCGCTCGGACGCCTCGTCCTTCGCCTTGCCCGCGGCCTGCCTGGCCTGCTCCTTGAGCTGGTCCGCCTTGTCCTTGAACTGGTCCTTCATGCCCATGGAAGTTCACTCCTAGAAGGGGTGTGAGGGGGGTCGGGGCGATGTGCCCCTCGGGCCTCGACCAGCCTTGCACGAGCGAACATTCCACGCATGTCGATCGGTTACGGACGGCTACCGCGCGGAGGAACCCTCCGCCCGCGCCTGCTCGTCCGCCGCTCCTCCCGCGCCCACCAGCCCCTTGGAGACCGAGCTCAGACGGGGCTCGAAGCGCCGCATCTCGCGCTTCCCGACCGTGGCGATCACGCCGGGCAGGTAGCCGCGGACCGACTGCATCCCGCGCAGCCACCACTGCGCGTACACATGGGCCGAGCGCCGCTCGATGCCCGCCACGATCCGGTCGACGGCCGGGCCGAGGGGGTAGGTGCGGTTCGAGGGCCACGGCAGCCGCTGCCGCAGCTCCTTCATCACGTCGTCCTGGTCCGCGCCCCGCACCATGTCCGTGTCGGTCCAGGACAGGTAACCGACGCCCACCTTCACGCCCTTGTACGCGACCTCGGCGCGCAGGCTGTGCGCGAAGGCCTCGACGCCCGACTTGGACGCGCAGTACGCCGTCATCATCGGGGCCGGGGTGATGGCCGCGAGCGAGGCGATCTGGAGGAAGTACCCCCGGGACTCCATGAGGACCGGAAGGAACGCCCGGCCCGTCACCGCGCCGCCGATCAGGTTGACCTCGATGACCCGCCGCCAGGCGGCCGGGTCGGAGTCGACGAAGGGACCGCCCGACGCGACACCGGCGTTGGCGACGACGATGTCGACCTTCCCGAACCGCTCCTTCACCTCGGCCGCGACCTTGGCCATCGCCTCGTGGTCGGTGACGTCGGCGTGCCACCAGTCGGCCTCGGTGTGCAGCCGCCCGGCGACCTCCTTCAGCTGCTCCGGCTCCAGGCCGACGAGCGCGATCTTCGCGCCGCGCGCCGAGAGCTTGCGCGCGAGGAGCTCCCCGACCCCCCGGGCCCCGCCGGTGACGACCGCGACCTGTCCTTCCAGGCTCACCCTGCTCATGCCTGCTTCTCCTTCTCCTGCTCCCCGGACGTGACGCCCAGGTACGTGAGGGTCAGTTCACGGATCTGCGCGGTGACGGCCTCGGGGGCCTCCACCGGCGTCATGTGGCCCATGCCGGCCAGCTCGACGAGGCCCGTGCAGTGCGGCAGCGCCTCCACCATCACCCGCGCGTGCACGGGCGGCGTGAGCCGGTCGGCGGTGCCGACGAGCACGGCCACCGGCAGCCGCAGCTCCCGCAGTCCCGCCTCCAGGTCGAGACCGGCCAGGACCTGCGACCAGCCGTAGCGGGCGCCGCGCGGGCAGGCGTGCACGATCCGGGCGCAGGCCTCGACCCGCCCGGGCGCCGAGGCCGGTCCCATCGTCGCGTACTTCAGGACCTTCTTCGAGACGGCGTTGACCGGGCCGAGCGGGGCCTTCGCGCCGAGGACGGCCGCGGTCAGCCGGCTGCGCAGGCCGCCGGGCCGCAGCGGTACGACGGTGGCCTCGGCGGTCAGCCGCGAGGCCCCGGTGGAGCAGAGCAGGACGGCGGCGGCGTGCTGCCGGAGCGCGGGCCGCCCGGCGGCGGCCATGATCGTCATGCCGCCCATGGAGTGGCCGGCCAGGACGGCCCGCTCACCGGGGCCGAGGGTCGCCGCGAGCACCGCCTCCAGGTCGTCGGCGAGCGCTGTCGTGGAGTAGCCCGCGCCGCCGGTGGCGGCGGGCGCGGGGGACCTGCCGTGGCCGCGCTGGTCGTAGGCGATGACCCGGTGGTCGGCGGCGAGGGCCCGTATCTGCTCGGCCCAGAAGGCGATCGAGCAGGTCCAGCCGTGGGAGAGGACCACGGCGGGCGCGCCCTCGGGGCCGTACACCTCGACGTGGACCGGGGTGCCGTCGGCGGAGACGGCGGTGAGCGCGCGGGGCGCGGGCAGGCTCTGGAGCGTCACTTGGCGGTCTCCTTCTTCTTCCGTGACGTGGGGGCCGCGGGCGCCGGCGCCGGTTTCGGCGCGCGGATCACCTCGTACTCGGAGAGGTCGACCTGCCGGGTCTCGCGCCGGAACTCGGCCGTGGTGCCGGGCCACAGGGTGGTGTTGCGGCCGCTGGCGTCGAGGTACCAGCTGTCGCAGCCGCCGGCCTTCCACACGGTCCGCTCCATCCGGGACTGGACCTTGCGGTTCCAGGCGCCGACGGCGGAGGGGCGGACGGCGAGGGCGGACCGGCCTCCGAGGACCTTGAGCTGGCGGAGGTAGTCGGCCAGGTAGTTCAGCTGGGACTCGATCATGAGGATCATGGAGGAGTTCCCGAGGCCGGTGTTCGGCCCGATGATCATCATGAGGTTGGGGAAGCCGCCCGCGGTGGCCCCGCGCAGCACCTGGACCCCGTCCTTCCAGGACTCGGCGAGGGTGTGGCCCTCGGCGCCGACCACGCGCTCGGCGATCGGGATGTCGGTGACGTGGAAGCCGGTGCCGAAGACGATCGCGTCGACCTCGGTCTCGGTGCCGTCGGCGGCGACCACGGTCGAGCCGCGGACCTCGCGGAGACCGGAGGCGACGACGTCCACGTTCGGCTGGGCGAGCGCCGGATAGTACGTGTTGGAGAGCAGGATCCGCTTGCAGCCGATGCGGTACGAGGGCGTCAGCCTGGCCCGCAGCTCCGGGTCCTTGACGGAACGCGCGATGTTGGCCTTGGCGAGCTTCTCGACCAGGCCGAGCTCGCCCGGATGCTTGGTGAAGGCGCCGACCTGGAGCTCGCGGATGCCCCAGAGGATGCCCCGGCGCAGGGTCGCCGTGGCCGGGAGCGTGCGGTGGAGCCAGCGCTCGGGGGCGCTGATCGAGCGGTCCATGCGGGGCATGACCCAGGGGGGCGTGCGCTGGAAGAGGGTGAGCCTGCCGACCTCGCGCTGGATCTCGGGCACGATCTGGATGGCGGAGGCGCCGGTGCCGACCATGGCGACGCGCTTGCCGCGCAGGTCGTAGTCGTGGTCCCAGCGGGCCGAGTGGAAGACCTTGCCGGGGAAGTCGGCGAGGCCCGGGATGTCGGGGATCCGCGGGTCGGAGAGCGGTCCGGCGGCGGCGACGAGGACCTCGGCGCTGAAGGTGCCGCCGCTGGTCTCGATCTCCCAGCGGAGGGTCTCCGCGTCCCAGCGGGCCTTCAGCATCTCGTGGCCGAGACGGAGGTGCGGGCGGATCCCGAAGGTGTCGGTGACGTGCTCCAGGTAGGCGCGGATGTGGCGCTGTCCGGAGAAGGTCCGGGGCCAGTCCGGGTTGGGCGCGAAGGAGAAGGAGTAGAGGTGGGAGGGGACGTCGCAGGCGCAGCCGGGGTAGCTGTTGTCGCGCCAGGCGCCTCCCACGGAGTCGGCCCGCTCCAGGACGACGAAGTCGGTGATCCCCTCGCGGCGGAGCCGGACGGCGGCCCCGATGCCGCCGAATCCCGACCCGATCACCGCCACCTTGACCTGCTCGTGCTTCGCCATGCCGCCTCCTGTGCGCCCGGCCACGATTCCGCCAGCAATCACTGGCACAGTCGGGACTGTAGAGCAGCTCCTTACCGAGCGGTAGGGGTACGGCGAGGGAAAGTTACCGGCGGTACAACATAGGCTGGCGGGTGTGGCAGAAGGATCACGTCCCGAGACGGGCGCACAGGACGGCCCGCGCGAGGCGCCCGACGGCAGCACGCGCGAGGCGCCCCACCGCGGCACGGGCGAGGCGCTGAACGCCGGCGCGCCCGCGCACCGCGAGTACCGCATGGAGGAACTGGCCTCCACCGCCGGCATCACCGTGCGCACCCTGCGCTTCTACCGCGAGCGCGGACTGATCCCGCCGCCCCGCCGCGAGGGCCGCATCGCCTGGTACGACGACAGCCACCTGGCCCGGCTCCGTACCATCGCCGCCCTCCTGGAGCGCGGCCACACCCTCAACGGCATCGCCGACCTCACCACCGCCTTCGAGAGCGGCCGCAACGTCCGCGAGGTCCTCGCACTGCCCGCCCCCTCCGAGGAGGAGCCGGTCCGCCTCACCCCCGAGGAACTCGCCGACCACTTCGCCGGCGAGGTCACCGCCGAGAACCTCGCCGCCGCGCTCGACCTCGGCTACCTCGTCGCCGACGGCGAGGAGATCATCCACATCAGCCGCCGGCTGCTCGACGTCTCCGCCGCCCTCGTCCGGGAGGGCGTCCCGCTCGCCGAGGTCCTCAAGGCGGGCGCCCGCGTCCGCGAGCACGCCGACGCCCTCGCCGAGCTCTTCACCGAACTCCTGCGCACCTACGCGGACGGCGACGACCTGTGGCGGCTGCGCCCGCTCGCCAAGAGCGTGGTCGAGGCCGAACTGTCCATGGCGCTCGACCGGCGGCTGCGCGAGGCTCCCGAGGCCCCCCAGGCATCCGGAACGGCCTCATGATCGCCTGACAGGTTCTTCAACGGTTCTTCACGACCTCCGTCCTACGGTCGGTCCACCCGCCGCGCCCGCGCCGGGCCCGACAGGAGGAACGGGAGAACCGATGAGGAAGAACCGGGTGCTGCTGGCCGCCGCCGCGGCGGTCACGGCCTTGGCGCTGACCGGCTGCGGCGGTGGCGGGGACGACGGCGCCGGGAAGATCCCGACGGCCGGCGACGGCTCCCCCTCCGGCACGGGAAAGGCCACGGCCGGAGCCGGGAACGGCTCCGACGGCGGCAAGGACGAGGTCACCGCGTACGTCGAGGCCAGGCGCGCCTGGGTGAAGTGCCTGCGCGAGAACCACGTCGACGCCCCCGACCCCGACGCGAACGGCCAGGTCGACCTCGGCGACGGCCGGACCCTCAAGAAGAACCCGGCCTACCTCAAGGCCTCGGAGAAGTGCTCCTCGCTCAACCCGGCGGTCCCCGCCGAGATCGAGCGCAGGCTCGCCCCCAAGCTCACCCCCGAGCAGATCAAGACGCAGTTCGCGTACGCCGATTGCATGCAGAAGCACGGCGCCCCCGACTTCCCCGACCCGGAGCCCGACGGCAACGTCTACGGGGACGTCCAGTGGGACTCCACCACCGCCGCCGCCAAGCAGGCCGCCCGGACCTGCGCGCCGATCATCGGCGACCCCGTCGAGCAGGGCACGGGCAAGGGCTGAGCGGTGAGCGAGATCTTCACGGAGAAGGACGAGGCCGGAGCAGCGGAGGTGGAGCCGGAGCAGGAGGGGACGGCTCCCCCACGCGCCCCCGGCCGCCGGCGGAGCCGTACCGTCCTCGTCGCCGCCGCCTTCGCGCTGGTCACGGCGGTCGCCGTGGTCGGCGCGCTCGGCCTCGGCGGCGACGGGGGCGCGGGCACCGCCGCCCCGCCGAGAGCGGGCTCCACGGTCGCGGTCACCCGCACGACCCTCGTCGAACGCACCGCGGTCGACGGCACGCTGGGGTACGGGACGGAGATACCGCTGCCGGCCAAGGCGTCCGGCACCGTCACCTGGCTCCCGGAGGCGGGCACCGTCGCCGAGCGCGGGGACACCCTGCTCCGCGTGGACGACCGGCCGGTGGTCCTGCTCTACGGGGCCCTGCCCATGTACCGCGAACTGGGCATGACGACCGGCACCCCGGCCCCGGACACCACCGGGCCCCCGACCCCTCCGGCGCCGGGGGGCGCCGGAGGCAAGGGAGGCACGGGAGGTGGTACGGGGACGGGCACGGGCACGGGCACGGGCGGCAGTACGGACGGCGGTAGGAGTACGGGCACGGACGGCGGGAGGAGTACGGCCGCTCCCCCGCAGCCGCTCCGCGGCATGGACGTCCTCCAGTTCGAGTCCAACCTCGCCGCCCTCGGCTACACCGGCTTCACCGTCGACGAGCGGTTCACCTCCGGCACCGAACGGGCCGTGGAGCGCTGGCAGAAGTCCCTCGGCCTGCCCGAGACCGGCCGGGTCGGCCTCGGCGACGTCGTGTACGCCTCCGGCCGGATCCGGCTCGGCCAGGCGTCCGTCCGGCTGGGCGCGGCGGCCGGCGAGAACGTCCTCGGCTACACCGGCACCACCCGCAAGGTCGTCGTCGACGCCTCCGCACGGGAGGCCTCCTGGGCCGTGCGCGGCGCCGGGGTCACCGTCGGCCTGCCCGACGGCACCTCCGTGCAGGGCAGGGTCGCCTCGGTCGGCCGGCAGGCGACCGCACCCGAGGGGGACGGCACCGGCGGGCCGCCCACGGTCCCGGTCACGATCACCCTCGCCGACCAGCGCGCCCTGGGCCGCCTGGAGGGCGGCCCGGTCTCCGTGGAGTACGTGGGCAGGAAGCGCGAGAACGTCCTGACCGTCCCGGTGGCCGCCCTCGTCGCGCTCGCCGAGGGCGGGTACGGCCTGGAGACCGAGGACGGCCGGTTCGTCACCGCCCGCACGGGCCTCTTCGCCGACGGCCTCGTGGAGGTGAGCGGCCCGGCGCTCCGCGCGGGCCTGAAGGTGAGGATCCCCCAGTGAGCACGGGCACGGCTCCCGACACCGTGGTGGAGTTCCGGGCGGTCTCGAAGACGTACCCCGGCGGCGTGGCGGCGGTCCGGGACGTGAGCCTGCGCGTCCGGCGGGGCGAACTCGTCGCGATCGTGGGCCCGTCGGGCTCCGGCAAGTCCAGCATGCTGAACCTGATGGGCAGCCTCGACCGGCCCTCGGCGGGCCGGGTGCTGGTCGACGGCCACGACGTGGCGGAGCTGACGGACCGGGAGGTGTCCGCGCTGCGGGCCACCCGGATCGGCTTCGTCTTCCAGCAGTTCCACCTCGCGGTCGGCGTCCCGGTCCTGGACTCGGTCGCGGACGGACTGCTGTACGCGGGGATCCCGCTGCGGCGCCGGCGGGCGCGGGCCTCGGCGGCGCTCGGCCGGGTCGGGCTCGGCCACCGCGCCCACCACCTGCCGCACCAGCTCTCCGGCGGCGAACGCCAACGGGTCGCCGTGGCACGGGCGGTGGTCGGCGGTCCCGCGGTCCTGCTCGCCGACGAGCCGACGGGGAACCTGGACTCGGCGTCGGGGGCGGCCGTCCTGGCGCTCCTGCGGGAACTGCACGCGGCGGGCACGACCGTCGTCGTCATCACCCACGACCGGGAGATCGCGGCCGCCCTGCCCCGTCGCATCGAGATGCGCGACGGCCGGGTCGTCGCGGACAGCGCCACGGATCCGATCGGAGCGCACGGATGATCCCCGCCCCCCGCCGAAGAGGCTCGCGGAGCGGGCGCGCCGCCCTGCGGCCGGCCCGGCTGCGGCCCGCCGACGTCGTCCGGCTCGGCGGCACCGGCCTGCGCACCCGCCCGCTGCGGGTGTTCCTCTCCGCGCTCGGCATCGCGATCGGCGTCGCCGCGATGATCGCGGTGGTCGGCATCTCCGGCTCGGGCCAGGCGGAGGTGGACCGACGGCTCGACGCGCTCGGCACGAACCTCCTCCGGGTCGCGCCCGGCGCCACCCTGGCCGGGCAGCGGACCAGGCTCCCGGTGGAGGCGGTCCGGATGATCGACCGCATCCCGCCGGTCCGCGAGGTCGCCGCCACCGGCACGACCGACGCGAAGGTCTACCGCAACGAGCGGATCGCGGTCGGCCGCACCGGCTCCCTCAGCGTCCTGGCCGCGGACGACGGCCTGCTCCCGGCCGTCGGCGGGCAGGTGCGGCGGGGCCGCTGGCTGGACGCGGCGACCGAGCGGTACCCGGCGGTCGTGCTGGGCGCGACGGCCGCACGGCGGCTCGACCTGTACGCCCCGGGGACCCGGGTCTGGATCGGCGGCCGCTGGTTCTCCCTGGTCGGCGTCCTCGATCCCGTACCGCTCGCCCCGGAGCTGGACGGGGCGGCGCTCGTCGGCTGGCCGGCGGCACGGACGTACCTGCGGTTCGACGGTCATCCGTCGACGGTCTACGTCCGCACCGAGGACAGCGCCGTCGGGGCGGTACGGGCGGTGCTCCCGGCGACGGCGAACCCGGCGAAGCCCGCGGAGGTGCAGGTCTCCCGCCCCTCGGACGCCCTCGCGGCCCGCGAGGCCACCGAGTCGGCGCTGACCGGCCTGCTGCTCGGCCTCGGCGGGGTCGCGCTCCTCGTCGGCGGGGTCGGCGTCGGCAACACGATGGTGATCTCCGTCCTGGAGCGCCGCCCCGAGATCGGGCTGCGTCGGGCGCTAGGCGCCACCCGGGGCCAGATCCGCACCCAGTTCGTCACGGAGTCGCTGCTCCTGTCGGTGATCGGCGGCCTCGGCGGGACCGTCCTCGGGACGCTGATCACCGCCGCGTACGCGCTGGGCCGGGGCTGGCCGACGGTGGTCCCGGTGTGGGCGACGGCGGCCGGGGTGGGGGCGACGCTGGTGATCGGGATGATCGCCGGGCTCTATCCGGCGGTACGGGCGAGCCGTCTCGCGCCGACGGTGGCGCTGGCCGGCAGCTGACGCGCGCACCCCTCGGGAAGCGGCCAAACCGTTCGGGGCACCTTCCCGGACCGGTGTGGCCGTTTCCCGCTGTTCGCCCCGGAGACGGAATCGGGAGATCCGGCTGACCGGAAGACAATTCCTTTCTCCCGGCGCCCCCGTCACGGGCTCCGGAAGCCCGGCGACCGGAGGAAGAGAAGAAGATCCGGCGCCCTTGCGCAACAGTCCTGAAATACTTCCCCGCCCGCGAAGAACCGGCACCGCCGAAAAACAGCCGACACCGCGTCGGCCATTGAACGGATTCTCTCCGGCAGGCAATTCTCTCTCCGTACTCGAACGAACCGGCCCACCCGCCCGGCGCATCGCCGGGCGGGAACGACCAAGAGTTCAGGAGAGATCAATGCGTCTTCGGACGAAACTCGCCGCGGTGGCCGTCGGTGCCGTCGCGGCAACCGGCGGCCTCGTCCTGCCGACCACGGCCGCCGTGGCCGCGCCGGAAGGTTCCGCCGCCTGCTACAACCCCGGCTGGTCCAACAGGGACGGCCGCGCCGGGAGCGCCAACACGAACGGCGTGAACATCCGCACCGGCCCGACGACCGAGTGCGTCTCGCTCGGCCAGGCGCAGGCGAGCCACAGCCTCACCCTGCACTGCTGGGTGGCCGGCCAGGACGGCACGTGGTCGCACGTCCGCGACAACAGCACCGGCGTCTCCGGCTGGATCAAGGACAGTCTGCTGAACGGTTACGGGTCCAACGCCCCGTGCTGATCCCGCACCCCGCCGCCGGCCCCGCCCCGCGGGGCCGGCAGCACCACCGTGAACACGGACCCCACGCCCACCTCGGAGGCCACCTCGACGGCCCCGTGGTGGTCCGCCACGATCTGCCGGGCGATCGAGAGACCGAGCCCGCTGCCGCCGGTGGCCCGCCCGCGCGCCGCGTCCGCCCGCCAGAAACGGTCGAAGAGGTGCGGCAGGTCGGCGGCCGGGATGCCGCTGCCGGTGTCCCTGACCGCGATCCGCACCCTCTCGTCCCGCTCGTCCAGCTCCAGCCGCACACCGCCCCCGGGGGCCGTGTGCCGCACCGCGTTGCCGACGAGGTTCCCGAGCGCCTGGCGCAACCGGTCCGGGTCCCCGTGCAGCCGTACGGTGCCGGGGCCCGCGCCCACGGCCTCCAGCGTGACCCCGGCCGCCGCAGCCCGGGCGCTGTGCGCGGTCCGGCAGGCCTCGACCAGCTCCCGCGCGTCCAGCGGCCTGCGGTGGTACGTGAGGGCGCCCGCCTCGGCGAGCGCCAGGTCCTGGAGGTCGTCCACGATCCGCTGCTGGAGCAGCACCTCCTCGTGGAGCGAGTCGAGCAGCTCGGCGTCCGCCTCCAGGACGCCGTCCCGGAGGGCCTCCAGATAGCCGCGCAGGTTGGCCAGGGGGGTGCGCAGTTCGTGGGCGATGTCCCCGACGAGCCGGCGCTGCCGCTCCTCGCTGTCCTGGAGGGAGCCGGCCATCCGGTTGAAGGACCGGCCGAGCTCCGCGATCTCGTCCCTGCCGGAGGCGGGCACCCTGCGGCCCAGGTCGCCCTCGCCGAGCCCCCGGGAGGCCGCCGTCAGGGCGCGTACGGGGCGCAGGACGGCCCGGCCGAGGAGCAGCGCGCAGCCGAGGACGGCGGCGGTGACCCCGGCGGCGACGAGCGCGGTCGGGCCGGCGGCCAGGGTCTGTCCGGCGTCGTCGACGGCGCCGAGCCGCACGGTCAGCGGCTGCGGGCCGACGGCGGCGGTGCGCTCGGTGAAGACCCGGCGCAGACAGGCGAGCACCTCGGCCCTCGCCGTGGCGTCGCAGGCCTCGGCGGCGGCGATGTCGGCCCGGCGCGGGGTGCCCGAGCCGGTCTCGGCGCAGGGTGTGCCTCCCGGCGTCTTCCCGCCGTCCTGGAAGACCGGCATGCCGAACTTGCCGCGCAGGACGGTGACCGGCTGCCCGAGCCGGGTCAGGCAGGCCGCGTAGGAGACGTCGGAGGCGTAGCTCACGATCACCTTGGGCGTCACCTTGCGCATGGACGCGGCGTCCCAGCCCGGGGGGAACTCCAGCTGCGGCCTCGGGTCGACGAGCAGCGGGGGCGCGGTGCCGCCGGGGCGGGGGAATCGGCCGAGGAGGGTGTCGGAGTCGGCGATCTGGCCCTGCCGGTCGGTGCCGATCCGGATGCGCTGCCCGGTCTGCCCTGCGAGGGTCCGCACGGTGGCGGCGACGCCGTCCCAGGTGCCGTGGCCGGCGCCGTAGGCGCGCAGCTCCTCGGTGATGGCCGTCGTGGACTGGCGGTCGGCGGCGGCGGACTCGCGGAGCTGCCCGGTGAGCTGCCGCAGGGTCAACCAGGCGGTGGCGGCGCTGGCGGCCACCGCGACGAGCAGGACGAGCGAGAAGACGCGCAGCCGGAAGCTCACGGCGTCACGCCCCTTCGGAGAGCCGGTATCCCCGCCCGTACACGGTCTCCAGGCGGCGGGGCCGGGCCGGATCGGGCTCCAGCTTCAGCCGGAGGTTGCGGACGTGGACGTCGACCGTCCGCTCCAGGACGTCGCTGTCGAAGCCGAAGACCCGCTCGATGATCTGCGCCCGGGTGAAGACCCGGCCCGGTTCGCGGGCCAGGACCTCCAGGAGGGAGAACTCCTTCGAGGTCAGGGCCACCGGCCGGCCGGCGACCCGGACCTCGAAGCGGGCGGTGTCGAGCTCGACCGCGCCGACCCGCAGCAGCGCGTCACGGGCCGCCGCGCCGGTCGCCCGGGACCGGCGGAGCAGGGCGCGCACCCGGGCGGTGAGCTCGCGCGGGCTGTACGGCTTGGTGAGGTAGTCGTCGGCGCCGAGGTCGAGGCCGAGGAGCATGTCCTCCTCGGTGCTGCGGGCGGTGAGCAGCAGGATCGGGACGTCGGATCCCTCGGAACGCAGAATGCGGCAGACGTCGAGGCCGTCGACGAAAGGCAGCATCACGTCGAGGACGACGAGATCCGGCCGTACGGAACGAACCCGCTCCAGCACGGAACGTCCGTCGGCGACGACCTGGACGGAATTCCCCTCGCGTTCCAGATAGATCCGAATCAGCCGTGACTGCTTTTCGTCGTCCTCGGCGATGAGAATGCGCGCGCCCACCGATGCCCCCACCCGGTCCGTCAATTCCGAGCACGGTACCGCGTGGGGCTTTGCTACATCTCGTAGACGGCGGTGACGGGGGCGTGATCGCTCCACCGCTCCTCGTGGCTCGCGGCCCGCTCGACATGAGCCTTGACGGCGAGTCGGGGCACCTGCGGGCACTCATCGCGGTACGGCTGAGCGTCAGGACCGACGAGTCGACATCACCCAAGCGCCAGCGGGAAGCCGGCGAGGCGGAGGCCAGACGCCTGGGGGCCGAGGTCGTCGGCTACGCGGAGGATCTGGACGTCTCCGCCACCAGGACGACTCCGTTCGAACGGCCGGAATTGGGCGACTGGTTGGCCAGGCCCGCCGACTTCGACGTAATCATCTGGTGGCGGCTCGACCGCGCCGTCCGCTCCATGGGGGACATGGCCGAGCTGACACGCTGGGCGAAGCGTCACGGCAAGCGGCTGGTGTTCGCGGAGGGCCCGGGAGGCAGCTCACTGGAGCTGGACATGACCTCGATCATGTCCGAATTGATCATCATGCTGCTGGCCTTCGCCGCGCAGATGGAAAGTCAGGCCATCAAGGAGCGCGTCACGAGTGCCAATGCGGCGCTGCGGGCGATGGGGCGGTACTCCGGAGGGCTCCCTCCGTACGGATACACACCCGTGCAGCGTCCAGCCGGCGAGGGGTGGACCCTGGCCCAGGACCGGCAGCGCGTCGAAGCCATCGAGACGATGATCCGGATGCTGCTGGATGGCAACGCCCCGAACGCCATCGCATTCCATCTGAACAGCGAAGGCATCTTGACGCCTCGCGATTGGAACGATGTTCGGCAAGGGAGAAAGCCGAAGGGGCGCAAGTGGGTCGGCCAGACCGTCAAGCGCGTACTCCTGTCCCCGTCGCTCCTCGGCCATCAGACCTACGCGGGCTCCGTCGTCCGGGACCGCAACGGCCTGCCGGTGAGCATCACCTCCGATCCGATCCTGACAAGAGACCGGTTCGAGGAGATCAAAACCGCCCTCGGTGAACGCCCCAAGGGGGCAGCCGGGACCCGAAAGGACACCGGCGCGCTCCTGCTCGGCGTTCTGCACTGCGCCTCCTGCAAGGGCCGCATGTACCGGGTCCCCGCACACGATTACTCGGTCTACGTCTGCCGGGCGCGCACCAAGGGACTTCCCTGCGAGGCTTCCGCAGCCATCAAGACCGACTGGGTGGAGGAGTACACGGAACGGGAGTTCCTGAAGGAGTGTGGCGACTTCCCCGTGCTGGAGCAGGTGACGTACCCCGGCTACGACCCCCGCCCCGAACTGGAGGAGATCACCACCGAACTCCGCGAGCTGTATGCCATTCGCGAATCCAGGCGATCACGTGTGGGCCTCGCCATCTGGCAGGAGCAGGTGGACGCTCTGGAAGGCCGCGCCGAGGTCCTGGAAGCGACTCCGGTACAGAAGGAACGCACGGAGCTGGTTCCCACAGGAAAGACCTACTCCGACTACTGGAGGATCGCCGACGCCCGGGAACGGCGGTTCATGCTGCTCGACACCGGAACTCGCCTGGAGTGCGCGAAGGGCCAGCGAGGGGGCCGCCCGGCGGACATGAAGCGCCGCGCGCTGGAACGGCTCTCGATCGACTTGCGGGGCGCGAGGGCTCAGCGGCAGGGGGATGCGGCGCCTGAGCCGGCCTGAGCGCCGTTCACGGCCCGTTGCCCGGACCCCCTGGCGGCGGGTCGTGATCGCCCCCTGTGAGCCGCCGGGCCCCCGGACGGTCGGCTCATGCCCCAGGTGGTGGGCGCGATGACGGAGTTCGAGCGCAGCTTGATCAAGGACCGAACGCGCGCCGGTCTCGACGCTGCCAGGGCCGAGAAGCGCGCGGGTGGTCGTCCGGCGGTGATGGACGCGGAACCGGCCACGATTGAAGTGGGCGACTGGACGACCGTGAGTGACTGCAACGTCTCCATGCGGCGCCACCCCGAGGGTCGCGGATGGTCACCCGGGCGGACATCGGCAAGCCGGTGAAGGACGACGCCAGGCGGGTCGGCATCCTGCGTGACGTGATCCGGGACTACGAGGACCCCGCCGTACCGCCCGGCAGGCACCGGAAGAGCCCTACTGCCTGCCTGTGGCCCAGGGGCGGGTTCGTGAGCGGCCGGTCCCCGTTGGCCAGCGTGCAGCGCGCGTGTAGCAACCCCTATGACGGCCCCGTCCGGCGGCGGTGAACAACACAGCCGGACGGGGCTTTCCGCTGCCGCTCCCTACAGGTCGAAGACTGCAGTCACGGGCGCGTGATCACTCCACCGCTCCGCATGGCTCTCCGCCCGCTCCACGTACGCCTTCACGGCGCGCTCCGCCAGGCGAGATGAACTGACAATGAGGTCGATGCGCCAGCCGCTGTCGTTGTCGAAGGCGCGCCCGCGGTAGGACCACCAGGAGTAGGGGCCTTCCTGCTCGGGGTGGAGCTCGCGCACGACGTCGACGTAGCCGCCGTCGCCCTCGTCGAGGACCCGGCTCAGCCACTCTCTCTCCTCGGGCAGGAAGCCGGCGTTCTTCCTGTTGGCCTTCCAGTTCTTGAGGTCGGCCTCGTGGTGGGCGATGTTCCAGTCGCCGCAGACGACGACCTCGCGGCCGTCGGCGGCGGCGCGGGCCCTGAGGTCCTTCAGGTACGGCAGGAACTCGCCCATGAACCGGTACTTCTCGTCCTGGCGCTCGGTGCCGACCTCGCCGGAGGGCAGGTAGAGGCTGGCGACGGTCACACCGGGCAGGTCGGCCTCGACGTACCGGCCGCTGGTGTCGAACTCGGCGGACCCGAAGCCGATGCGTACGGCGTCGGGCTCGCGCCGCGTGTAGAGCGACACACCGGCGCGCCCCTTGGCGGCGGCGGGGGCGTGGACGGTGAACCAGCCCTCGGGGCTGCGCACCTCCTCGGGCAGCTGCGCCTCCTCGGCGCGGACCTCCTGGAGGCAGACGGCATCGGCGGAGGTGCCGGCCAGCCACTCGACGAAGCCCTTCTTGGCGGCGGCGCGGAGACCATTGACATTCACGGACGTCACAGTGAGCATCCCGGGAGAATACCGACACCACCCTCATGCACACATATACAATGGACCGCATGAACATCCAGCCCACGCCCTACGACCACCCCGACGCCGTCACACTCGACGACGCGGTCCAGGCGGAGTACGCCGTCCGCTACGGCGACGAGGGCGACGCCACACCGCTGGACGCCGGGATGTTCGTCCCGCCCCGCGGCCTCTACCTCGTCGCGTACGACCCCGAGGGCCGCCCGGTCGCCACGGGCGGCTGGCGCACCCAGGACGCGAACGACGAGGGCTACGCGGACGGCGACGCCGAGCTCAAGCGCATGTACGTGGTCCCCGGGGCCCGCGGCCTGGGCCTGGCCCGCCGCATCCTCGCGGCCCTCGAATCCGACGCCCGCGCCGCCGGCCGCACCCGCATGGTCCTGGAGACCGGCACCGCCCAGCCGGAGGCGATCGCCCTCTACGGCTCCAGCGGCTACGCCCCCTGCGCGAAGTTCGGCCACTACCGCGACTACCCCACGAGCCGCTGCTTCGCGAAGCCCCTGACCTGAGCTGTCACTGCTCGGCCAGGATCGCCTGCCAGACGTCGAGTCGATCGACCTCACCCGCGTAGCGCGGCTTGCCCCCGAGTTCCTCGTGCACGACCGCGTAGCGCCGGACGAGGTCGACAGCCGTGCGCTCGACCTCGCGCGGCAGCTGCCGCTCGATAACGCCGTGCCAGTCGAAACGCGTCCGCTCGTCGTGCAGGTCGGCCACGGGCAGGAGCCGCCGGCAGGCCTCCCGGGCGACGAGGTCGGGGGCGTACGCGATGAGATGTCCGGCACCGTGCCCGTACTTCGCGGGAAGGCGCCCCAGGGCGGCCCGCGCCGCCCTGTGAGCCTTCACCGCGCGCACGACCCCCAGCGGGCTCATCCGGTCCGGGAAGACCTGGAGGTACAGGGCGGAGCCGATGCTCCCCCAGAGGGCGTCGAGCCCCTCGTCAGTCGCCACCGCGTGAGCGGCCTCCGGCCCCGCCCCCGCCGCCAGACAGGCGAGCCCCCGGGTGACCTCGGGCATCGCGTAGCGCCGCGTGCGGGCCCCCGTGCTCACACCCCGCCACGGCTCGAAAGAGCCCTCCCGCTCCCAGTCGCTCTCCATGAGCCGCCGGATGTTCGGGCAGCGGATCAGACCGTCCTGGGCCGTGGCGGCGTTGACGCGATCCTCCGCGCCGCCGAAGTGGCGACGCATGGCCTCCCGACTCCGGCCGCAATGGATGTCCAGACGCACGGTGGCCCGCGACAGATGCACATGACCCAGCACCGCGGCCGCCTCAGCGATGACCACGAGCCGCTGGAACCCGTCGATGCACTCCAGTCCGGACACGAACAGCGCGTCAGGGAATCCGCCCGGACCGGACGGCTGCGGAAGGTGGATCTCGTCGGCCCCGAGCACAAGGGCGTGCGCCCGCCCGAACTCCTCGGGCCGGTCACGGAGCTCCGCCGCGAGCGCGCGGTTGACGGGTGTGTCCCCGAGGCGACCTCGCCTCGCCCCGAGCCGTCGCACCGCGTCCGGCTCCTGCGCGAGCCCCGCGAGATCGGCCGCCGACACATGCACCTCCCAGGCTTGTGGCTTCTGGAAGAAATGCCGGGGCCTCAGGAGAAACGCCTGCCCGGCGGTGAACGGGTGAGGTGCGGAGGCATGTGCGGTGATCATGTCCGGCTAACGGCCCGACCGGCCGTCAGGTCGCGGCCGACCGCGTCACTCCGTCCGCACCGGCCGGCATCCCGGTCCTGTCGCGAACAGCAGAAATCCCGCCCGATCTTGCGATCGGACGGGATTCCCGTGTCTGTGGACCTGTGGGGATTTGAACCCCAGACCCCCTCGATGCGAACGAGGTGCGCTACCAGACTGCGCCACAGGCCCTTGCGACGTGTGAAACATTAGCATCCCGATCGGGAAGAACAAAAATCGCTTCCCCCGCAGGTCAGCCGGGGGCCGTCGCGGGCCCCCGGCCGGGGTCATTCGTTGGCTGCCCGGGGGCGGTCGTCGTCCGCGTACTGGTCGAAGAGCGGGGTGCGGCCGTGGTCGTGGCCGCGCCGGGGCGGGGTGCTGCGCCGGCGGGGTGCCGGGGACGGGGCCGGGGCCGGGTCGGCCGCCGTGGAGGAGCGGGCCGCGCTCCAGGTCTCCGGGTCCGTGATGTCGATGCCGCTCGTGGCGCGCGGGGCGACCGGGGCGGTGACGTACGTGGGGAGCGGCACCGGGACCGGGTCCCAGCTGTCGCCGCGGGCCGGGCCGCGCTCGCGCTGCTGGTCCACCCACTCCGCGTGGTCGGTCTGCTCGACCAGGGCGCGCCGGTCCGCCTCCTGCGGGGAGAGCGCCGGGGCCATCGGGGCCTGGTCGGCCTCGGGCTCCGGCGTCGGGGCCGGGCGGCGGCTCTCGCGCAGACGGGCGGCGGCCGCTTCGGCGCGGCGCCGGTCCATCACATAGACGAAGCGCCGCCGCTCCTGGACCCGCAGGTGCACGATGTACGCGCTGAGGAGCAGCGCGGGGACGGCCGGCGCCCACAGGAAGGCGACGCCGCCGACGGCCGCGACCACGGCGCCGAGGGTGAACCCGGCGAAGAGGAGCGTGGTGACCCTGCGGCGCCGTGCGAGGACCTTGCCCCGGCGGGCCCGCTCGGCGGCGGCGCCCGAGGCGGGGCGGGCCGGGGCGGGGTGCTGCGGGGCCGGGTGCGGGGCCGGTTCCGGATCGGGCTCCGGGAGTTCCAGGCGCGCTTCCGTCCTGGCCGCGGGCGCGGAGAAGGCCCGGACGTCGACCGAGCTCAGATGCTCGGTCTCCGCGTCCGGGTCCACGTCGGGCGTCGGGCCCTCCGCCGTACGGTCCCGCTCCTTGAGCTCCCTGGCGTACCGGCGCTCCATGCCCGCCCGTCCGGAAAGCAGCCGGATGGCGGTGCTGAAGCGTTCCGTCGGACGGGCTTCGTTCAGCTCGTCCTGCCTGCGGAGCCACATCGGCACCAAGTAGGCGGCCCAGGCCCCGACGATGACTGCGTAGATGAGGCCGCTGCTGCTCACGCCTCACACGGTAGAGGGGTTCTGTAACACGCATCGGCCAATTGGCCCGGTGTGTCGCACGATCTGGCTGATATCACTGAACTTTTTTGTGATTGTTCAGATCGATTGACTGCCAACTGGCGATTAAATTCGAACACTTATTGCATTCTTGCGTGGTGCCAGCGTCGCAGCAGCCCCTCCGGCACCTCTTCCGCGGTCAGCGCGAACACCAGATGGTCCCGCCACGCGCCGTCGATGTGGAGATAGCGGGGCCGCAGGCCCTCCTCGCGGAAACCGAGCTTCTCGACCACCCGGCGCGAGGGCCCGTTCTCCGGGCGGATGCACACCTCCATGCGGTGCAGCCCGACCACGCGGAAGCAGTGGTCGACGGCGAGCGCGACCGCCGTCGGCATCACCCCGCGCCCGGCCACCTCGCTGTCCACCCAGTACCCCACGTGCCCCGAGCACATGGAGCCCCAGGTGATCCCGGCCACCGTCAACTGGCCGACGAGCCGGCCCCGGTACTCGATCACGAACGGCAGCATCCGGCCGGCGTTCGCCTCCGACCGCAGGTGGCGCACCATCTGACGGTACGTCGGCCGCTGGGCGACCGGAGCGCCCGGAGGCGCCGGCGGCACCGTCGCCTCCCACGGCCGCAGCCACTCGCGGTTGCGCCGGTTCACCTCGCGCCAGGCCGCCTGGTCGCGCATCTTTATCGGGCGGAGCAGCACCTCGCCGTCGACGAGGACCACCGGCCAGGACGGGATCACGACGCTCTCGGGTGGTCGCCGCCGCGGATCTGGTCGACGGCATGGCGCAGGAGCGGCTCCAGGACGGCGAGCCCGTCCCGCACCCCGCCGGGGGACCCGGGCAGGTTCACGATCAGCGTGGTGCCCGCGACCCCGGCGAGTCCGCGCGAGAGCGCCGCCGTCGGGACCTTCTCGCGGCCGTACGCGCGGATCGCCTCCGGGATGCCGGGGATCTCCCGCTCAAGGACCCGGCGGGTGGCCTCGGGGGTCTCGTCGGTGGGCGAGATGCCCGTGCCGCCGGTGGTGACGATCACGTCGTACCCGGCGGCGACCCCTTCGCGCAGCGCCGCCTCGACCGGCGCCCCGTCCGGGACGACCTGCGGGCCGTCCACGGCGAACCGCATCCGGGTCAGGCCCTCCGCGATCAGCGGACCGCCCCTGTCCTCGTACACCCCGGCCGACGCCCGGTTGGAGGCGGTGACGACGAGCGCGCGGTAGGCCGCCGCCGGCACCTCCCCGGGGGCGGGCTCCGTGTGCTCCTCGTGCGTTCCGGCCACCCGGCCCGCGCGCGTCACGCCTCGGCCCTCGTCCAGTGGCCCGACTTGCCGCCCGTCTTCTCCTCCACCCGTACGTCGGAGATGACCGCGCCCTTGTCGACCGCCTTGATCATGTCGACGACGGTGAGGGCCGCCACCGAGACCGCCGTGAGGGCCTCCATCTCGACGCCCGTGCGGTCCGTCGTCTTCACGGTCGCCAGGATCTCGACCGCGTCGTCCGTCACCGCCAGGTCCAGGGTGACGCCCGAGACGGCCAGCGGGTGGCAGAGCGGGATGAGGTCCGGGGTCTTCTTGGCGCCCATGATCCCGGCGATGCGGGCGGTGGCGAGCGCGTCGCCCTTCGGGACGCCCTCACCGCGCAGCAGCTCGATCACGCGCGGCGAGACGAGGACCCGCCCGCTGGCGCGGGCGGTGCGGGACGTGACGTCCTTCGCCGATACGTCGACCATGCGGGCCGCGCCCGCCTCGTCGATGTGGGTGAGACCTTGCTGCGTGCTCATGGCCGTGACACTCCCGGTCGCTGTGTGAAGGACGACACCGTACCCCCAGCGTCGCCCCCTCAGCCGAGGAGGACCACTTCCAGCTCGGCGCCCGGCTCGACGGTCTCCGTCTCCTCCGGGACCACGAGCAGGCAGTCCGCGTGCGCGAGGGCCGCGATCAGGTGGGAGCCCGCACCCCCCACGGGTGTGACGGTGCCCGCCTCCCGGTCGTAGGTGCCGCGGAGGAACTGGCGGCGGCCCGCCGGGGACGACACGGCCTCGTCGGCTGCGAGGAGCGCCCGTACGCGCGGCCGGTGCAGGTCCTCGACGCCCATCAGGGCGCGGATCGCGGGGCGCACGAACAGTTCGAAGGAGACGTACGAGGAGACCGGGTTGCCCGGGAGGGCGAGCAGCGGGATCTGCTCGGCGCCGACGGCGCCGAAGCCCTGCGGCTTGCCCGGCTGCATGGCCAGCTTGCGGAAGTCGACCTGCCCGTCGGCGGACAGCGCCTCCTTCACCACGTCGTACGCGCCGACGCTGACCCCGCCGGTGGTCACGAGCAGGTCGGCCCGGATGAGCTGGTCCTCGATGGTGGCGCGCAGCGACTCCGCGTCGTCGGCGACGGCCCCCACCCGGTAGGCCAGGGCGCCCGCGTCCCGCGCGGCGGCGGCGAGCGCGAAGCTGTTCGAGTCGTGGATCTGGCCCTCGCCCAGCGGCTCCCCGGGCTGGACGAGCTCGCTGCCGGTGGACAGGACGACGACCCGCGGGCGGGGGCGGACCTTCACGGTGCCCCGGCCGATCGCGGCGAGCAGGCCGATCTGCGGCGGCCCGAGGACCGTGCCCGCCGCGAGGGCGAGCTCCCCGGCCCGTACGTCGCTGCCCGCCCTGCGGACGTGGGCGCCGGCCTCGGCGGACCGGTGGACCCTGACCTCGCCCCCGGAGCCCTCGGGGGCGGCACTGGCGGCGGTCATGCCGGTGGCCGCGCCCCCGCCCGCACCGCCGTCGGTCCACTCGACGGGGACGACCGCCTCGGCGCCGGGCGGCAGCGGGGCGCCGGTCATGATCCGGGCCGCCTGGCCGGGGCCGACCTCGGGAAGGCCGCCGGCGCCCGCGGCGACGTCGCCGACGACGGTGAGGACGGCGGGGAACTCCTCGGTGGCTCCGGTGACATCGGCGATCCGGACGGCGTACCCGTCCATGGAGCTGTTGTCGAAGGGGGGCAGCGCGGCGGGCACCGTCACGTCCTCGACGAGGACGCAGCCCTGGGCGTCGAGGAGCTGCAGCTCGATCGGTTCGAGCGGGGAGACCGTCGCGAGGATGTCGGCGAGGTGCTCGTCGACGGACCACAGGCCGCGGGCCGGGCCCGCGCAGGGGTCGGCGGCCCCCTCCTCGCGGTCGTGCTTCTCGTGGTCGTCGTGGGACGGCGACGGTGCCGCGCTGCTGCTCAAGGTGCTACATCTCCTCGCTGACGTATCTCCGGAGCCAGGCCCGGAAGTCCGGTCCCAGATCTTCACGTTCGCACGCGAGTCTGACAATGGCACGCAGATAGTCCCCGCGGTCGCCGGTGTCATAGCGGCGCCCCTTGAACACGACCCCGTGCACCGGGCCGCCGATCTTCTCGTCGGAGGCGAGCTTCTGCAGGGCGTCGGTCAGCTGGATCTCGCCGCCGCGGCCCGGCTCGGTGTCCCGCAGCGTGTCGAAGACGGCCGGGTCCAGCACGTAACGGCCGATGATCGCGTAGTTGCTGGGCGCCTCGCCCGGGTCCGGCTTCTCGACCAGGTCCGTCACCTGCACGACGTCCGCATCGGCGGTCGCCTCGACCGCCGCGCAGCCGTAGAGGTGGATCTGGGAGGGCTCGACCTCCATGAGGGCGATGACGCTGCCGCCCTCCCGCTCCTGGACCTCCACCATCCGCGCGAGCAGCGGGTCGCGCGGGTCGATGAGGTCGTCGCCGAGGAGCACCGCGAAGGGCTGGTCGCCGACGTGCGGGGCGGCGCAGAGCACGGCGTGACCGAGGCCGCGCGGGGCGCCCTGGCGGACGTAGTGCATGGTGGCCAGGTCGCTGGACTCCTGGACCTTGGAGAGGCGTTCGTCGTCGCCCTTCCGGATCAGGGCTTCCTCGAGCTCGTAGTTCCGGTCGAAGTGGTCCTCCAGCGGACGCTTGTTCCGGCCGGTGATCATCAGGACGTCGGAGAGGCCGGCCGCGACGGCCTCCTCGACGACGTACTGGATCGCCGGCTTGTCGACGACCGGCAGCATCTCCTTCGGCGTCGCCTTGGTCGCCGGGAGGAAGCGTGTACCGAGACCGGCGGCGGGGATGACAGCCTTGCTGATCCGGCCGAGCCTGGGGAGCGACAGATTCATGCGGAGCACCTTAGTCGCTCGGAATGAGAAGAAGATGTGACTTCGGTTAACTTTCTTGACATAAAGATAGTTACGAGAATTTCGTGAACGTACAGAGGGCTGTCATGACACCGGAGATGTCCGAAAAGACCGTGCTGCGCAGCCGACTTCTGGCCGCCCGTGCCGCACTGACCCCCGACTCCCTCGCGGAAACGGCCGAATCCCTCGCCCGGCAGGGCATGGAACTGGCCGAACTCTCCGGGGCGGCCACCGTCGCCGCCTATGTGTCCGTGGGCCGCGAACCGGGCACCCGCACCCTCCTCGACGCCCTCCACGCGCGCGGGGTGCGGGTCCTGCTCCCCGTGCTGCTGCCCGACAACGACCTGGACTGGGCGGCGTACGAGGGACGCGGGGCGCTCGCGAAGGCCGGCCGCGGCCTCCTGGAGCCGACCGGCCCCCGGCTCGGCCCCGAGGCCGTGTGCGCCGCCGACACGGTGCTGCTGCCGGGCCTCGCCGTCGACGGGCGCGGGATGCGGCTCGGGCGGGGCGGCGGCTCGTACGACCGGGTCCTGGCCCGGCTCGCACGCGCGGGCGTGGATCCGGCCCTGGTGGTGCTCCTCTACGCGGACGAGGTGGTCGCGCGGGTCCCGGAGGAACCGCACGACCACCCCGTGCACGCGGTGGTGACCCCGGACGGGGTCACCCGCTTCCGCCCCTGATCAGGGCTTCAGCGTGAGCGTGTCCTTCGTCGTCGCGTCGACCGCCGCCTTGCCGTAGGCCCAGTCGTACAGCTCGCCCTTCGCCCAGGCGTCCGTCTGGTCGGTGTAGTTCGAGTGGAAGGCGTGCCCGGAGGCGCCGGTCAGGTTGACCCACCGGGACTTGTCCCAGTCGCCCACGTTGACCACCATCCGCATCGACGGGACCCAGATGACGTCGTAGCCGCCGGCCGCGTTCCAGCCGGTGGCGTCGACGGCCGCCTCGCCGCCGCCCAGGTTCCACGGGCCGCGGTTGAGGAGCTGCTGCACCACGCCGGGACCGGCGGTGCCGAGGGTCTGGTTCTTCAGGGTCAGCTGGTGCAGCCGGCCCCAGCTCCAGGTGGAGACGTCCTTGCCGAGCTTGGCGGTCAGCTCCCAGCGGGCGTCCTTCATGGCCCGGGCGAGCAGCTGGTCACGCGTCTCGGTGGCCGCGTCGGTGCGGCTGCCGGGGGTCGTCCACCACTCGTTCTCCTCCTGCTTGAGGAGCGGGCGGACCACCTCGTACCAGCGGTCGCCGCCGTCCGGCTGCGCCGAGTCGGGGTCGCGCTCGCCGCACTCGCGGACGAGCTTGTTCTGCTCGTCGACCGGACCGGTGGCCTCGGCCGGGCGGACGTTGATGCAGTCGCCCTCGGCGCGCAGCTCCTTGGGCAGCTTGTTCCCGAAGGCGAGCTTGAGGACGTTGCGCCAGACCGCGTTGAAGTAGGCGGCTGCGGCCGAGTCGGGCTCCTGGGTGTAGTCCCAGCCCTCCAGCAGCTTCTGCGCCTCGCGGACGGCCGGGTCGGAGATGTCGACCTTCAGCAGGAGCGGGTTGAGCAGGGTCGCGATCTCGCTGCGGTTGTCGGTCTGCATGGCCCGCATGTCGTCCGGCGAGATCTTGCCGCCGTCCTTGGTCTTCGACTCGATGAGGTCGTTGATCCGCTGGCTGCGCGAGCCGTAGCCCCAGTCCTTGGTGAGCAGGTCGGGGTAGGTCTTCTGGTCGATCACGGCCTGGTTGGCGGTGACGATGTAGCCGCGGTCCGGGTTGTACTCGTACGGCAGCTTCTCGAAGGGGATGTACCCCTTCCACCGGTACGAGGAGTCCCAGCCGGGCGCGGGCAGGGTGCCGTCGCCCTTGGCGCGCTGCGGGATCTTGCCGGGCGACTGGTAGCCGATGTTGCCCTCGGTGTCGGCGTAGATCAGGTTCTGGGACGGGACCTCGAAGTTCTTCGCGGCGACCCGGAAGGTGGTGAAGTCCTTGGCCCGGTCGAGGGCGAAGATCGCGTCCATGGACCTGCCCGGCTGGAGCGCGGTCCACTGCAGGGAGACGCCGTAGCCGGTGCCGCGGTCGGGGGCGGCGTTGCCGACGGGTGCCTTCTGGCCGACCTGCTCCAGCTCGGAGGAGCGGTCGGAGACGAGCGGGCCGCGCTCGGTGGAGCGGACGGTGATCTTGCGGTCGTCGCCGCCGGCGACCTTGATGGTCTCCTCGCGGCTCGTGAACGGCTTGACCTTGCCGTCGACGAGGTAGCCGTCGGGGCCGATCTTCTCCAGGTAGAGGTCGGTCACGTCGGCGCCGAGGTTGGTGAGACCCCAGGCGATCTTGTCGTTGTGGCCGATGATCACGCCGGGCATGCCGGAGAAGGTGTAGCCGGCGACGTCGTAGCGGCAGGTCGCCGAGACGGAGCGGCAGTGCAGGCCCATCTGGTACCAGAGGGACGGCAGCTGGGGCGCGAGGTGCGGGTCGTTGGCGAGCAGCGGCTTGCCGGAGGTCGTGTACTTCCCCGCGACGACCCAGGAGTTCGAGCCGATGCCGTTGCCGTTCGGGCCGAGCAGCGCGGGGACGGTGTCGAGGACCTCGGAGAGCGCGCCGAGCTGGGAGGCCACGCCGCCGCCGGAACCGCCCGGGCCCGAGCCCGGGGTGTCGCCGGTCGTCGTCCCGTCGCCCTCGGTCGCGTCGGCCTTCGGGTCGAACGTCCCGGTGGACTCGTCGACCGCGCCCTTGTCCAGGATCGGCTGGTGGAGCGCGTACGGGTACTCCGGGTACAGCTGCTTGATCTGCTGCGCGCTCAGCCGGCTCGTCATCAGCGAGCGGTCGATCTCGTCCTGCATGTTGCCGCGCAGGTCCCAGGCCATCGCCTTGAGCCAGGCCACCGAGTCGACCGGGGTCCACGGCTCGATCGCGTAGTCGTTGGTCAGCGACAGCGCCGCGTACTCGACCGAGACGTCCGCCGGCTTCGCGTGGTCCTTCAGGTAGGCGTTGACGCCCTCCGCGTACGCCTGGAGGTACTTCTTCGTCTCCGGCGACAGGACCTCGTCGTACTCCTGCTGCGCGACCCGGCGCCAGCCGAGGGTGCGCAGGAACGCGTCGGTGTCGACCTGGCTCTCGCCGAACATCTCGGAGAGCCGGCCCGCGGTCACGTGCCGGCGGACGTCCATCTCGTAGAACCGGTCCTGCGCCTGGACGTAGCCCTGGGCGCGGAAGAGGTCCGTCTCGTTGTCGGCGTAGATCTGCGGGACGCCGTTCGCGTCCCGCTTCACCTCGACGTCGGCCGAGAGCTTGTCGAGGCGGATCTCGCCGGTCGTCTGCGGGAACGAGGCCCGGACGGTGCTGACTCCCCAGTACCCGCCGAAGCCGATGCCCGCGACCAGTGCGAGGACCAGGACGAGGAGGAGCAGGCGGGCGCGCCGCCCTTTCTTCTTGGCGGTCTTCTTGCCGGGGGGCGCGGTCGTGTTGGAGGGCATCGCTGTCCTTCGAGGGGCAGGGTGGTCCTGGAGTACGGGAGCAACCTTAGGCGCAGCGTCCGGACGGCCCGGACGCGGTGTCAGGAAGAGAACCGTACTGGTGAGCGACGAGATGCAAAGAGGGCGTCAAGAAAGCGTTAAAGATTAGGTAAGGTAACGAAGTACCGGCCGCTGGAGGAACGATCCAGCCGCACGTGAGGGGAAGGAACGGCCACTGACTGTCCACCAGCTCAACGAACTCCTGCTCGTCTGCTCCCTCGTCCTGCTCGTGGCCGTCGCGGCCGTGCGGATCTCCTCCCGCAGCGGACTCCCGAGCCTCCTGCTCTACTTGGGCATCGGCGTCGCGATCGGGCAGGACGGCATCGGCAACGTCGCCTTCGACAACGCGGAACTGACGCAGGTCATCGGCTACGCCGCCCTCGTCGTGATCCTCGCCGAAGGCGGTCTCGGCACGAAGTGGAAGGAGATCAAGCCGGCGCTCCCCGCCGCGGTCGTCCTCTCCACCGTCGGCGTCGCCGTCAGCGTCGGCATCACCGCCGCCGGCGCCCACTACCTCGTCGGCCTCGACTGGCGACAGGCGCTGATCATCGGCGCCGTCGTCTCCTCCACCGACGCCGCCGCGGTCTTCTCCGTGCTGCGCAAGGTGCCCCTGCCCTCGCGGGTCACCGGTGTCCTGGAGGCCGAGTCCGGCTTCAACGACGCCCCCGTCGTCATCCTCGTCGTCGCCTTCTCCACCGCCGGACCGGTCGACCACTGGTACGTCCTCGTCGGCACGATCGCCCTCGAACTCGCCATCGGCGTCGCCGTCGGCCTCGCCGTCGGATTCGCCGGCGCCTACGGCCTGCGGCACGTGGCGCTGCCCGCCTCCGGCCTCTACCCGATCGCCGTCATGGCCATCGCCGTCAGCGCGTACGCCGCCGGCGCCATGGCCCACGGCTCCGGCTTCCTCGCCGTCTACCTGGCCTCGATGGTCCTCGGCAACGCCAAGCTGCCCCACGCGCCCGCGAACCGCGGCTTCGCCGAGGGGCTCGGCTGGATCGCCCAGATCGGCATGTTCGTCCTGCTCGGCCTGCTCGTCACCCCGCACGAGCTCGCCCACGACTTCTGGCCCGCCGTCGTCATCGGCCTCGTCCTGACGGTCGTCGCCCGGCCCATGGAGGTCCTGGTCAGCCTGCTGCCCTTCCGGATCCCCTGGCAGGAGCAGGCCCTGATGTCCTGGGCCGGCCTGCGCGGAGCCGTCCCCATCATCCTCGCCACCATCCCGATGGTGTCGAAGATCGAGGGCAGCGAACGCATCTTCAACATCGTCTTCGTCCTCGTCGTCGTCTACACCCTCGTCCAGGGCCCGACGCTGCCCTGGCTGGCCAGGGCCCTCAAGCTGGGCGACTCCTCCGAGGCCGCCGACCTCGGGGTCGAGTCCGCGCCGCTCGAACGGCTCCGCGGACACCTGCTCTCCGTCGCCATCCCGGAGCGCTCCCGGATGCACGGCGTCGAGGTCGCCGAACTGCGCCTCCCGGCCGGAGCCGCCGTCACCCTCGTCGTACGCGAGGACGCCAGCTTCGTACCGGGCCCCGCGACCGTCCTGCGGCACGGCGACGAACTCCTCGTCGTCGCCACCGACCCCGTACGGGACGCCACCGAGCGGCGGCTGCGCGCCGTCGGACAGGGCGGCAAGCTCGCCGGCTGGCTCGGGACCGGCGGCGCGACGGCCGCCTCGGCACCCGCCGCCACGGGCCGCTTCCACCTGCCGGGCAACGGCGGACACAGGCCCGGCAACGGCGGACACAAGAGAACATCCGGTTAATCCCAGGCATTAATTCAGGTGCGGGAGCGTTTTCCCAGGCGGGAAGACGCTCCTCCCTGTACCATGAAGGCACACCAGATCGAACCAACTCTGCCTGACGCAGAGCTGGCGCGACCGTATGGCGGCCGTGGCACCCCTCCACCGTGGGGCAGACCCGGTATCTACCGCAGTAACGCGCATGAGGACAGCTCTCGGCGACACCCGCACCACCGTGCCGGGGCGCGCTACCAGGCGGCAGAAAGGCAAGGACCGTGGCGTCCACGGTCATCACGGACAAGCGGCCCGGCTACGGGCAGCTCCTTCGCACCCCCGGTGCGCTGTCCTTCCTTCTCCCCGGCTTCGCCGCCCGGCAGCCCTTCGCGATGCTGACCATCGGCATCGTCCTGCTCGTCCAGCACACCACCGGATCCTTCGGCAGCGCCGGCGCCGTCGCCGCCGTCACCGGCGTCTCCATGGCGCTCTTCGCCCCGCAGAGCGGCAAGCTCGCCGACCGGTTCGGCCAGCGCGCCGTCCTGATCCCCGGCGTCCTCGTCCACACCGCGTCCGTCACCCTGCTCGTCGTCCTCGCCCTGAGCGGCGCCCCGCTCTGGGCACTGTTCCTGGCCGCCGTCCCCGCGGGCGCCTCCGTGCCCCAGGTCGGCCCGATGGTCCGGGCCCGCTGGGCCGCCAAGCTCGACGGCACCCCGCTGATGCCGACGGCCGCCGCCTTCGAATCCGTCACCGACGAGTTCACCTTCGTCGTCGGCCCCGTCCTCGCCACCGCCCTGTGCACCGGCGTCCACCCGGCCGCCGGCCTGATCGCCGAGGCCGCCCTCACCCTCGTCGGCGGCCTGTTCTTCGCCGCGCAGAGCGCCACCCAGCCCGCCTACGGCATCGCCGCGGCCGCCGGCCACCTCGGCGCCGAACCCCGCCGCTCCGCCCTGTCCGTCCCCGGCGTGCGTGTCCTCATCGTCGCCTTCCTCGGCATCGGCTCCGTCTTCGGCGGCATGCAGGTCTCCCTCACCGCCTTCACCGAGGAGATCGGCAACCCCGGCGCCAACGGCCTCCTCTACGGGATCTTCGCCGCCGGCAACATGCTCGCGGGCATCGCCATGGGCGCCGTCGCCTGGAAGACCGGCCCCCGCCGCCGCCTGATCATGGGCTACGCCGGCCTCACCGTCGCCGCCTCCCTGCTGTGGACCACGCACTCCGTGCTGCTCCTCGCCGCCCTCGGCCTCGTCGTCGGCCTGTGCATCGCCCCCGCCCTGATCACCGGCTACACCATCGTCGAGACCCTCATCCCGGCCACGGCCCGCACCGAGGCCTTCACCTGGCTCACCGGCGCCGTCGCCCTCGGCCAGGCCGCGGCCGTCACGGTCGCCGGCCGCCTCGCCGACGCCCACGGCGCGAGCACCGGATTCCTGGTGCCGATGGCGGGCACCGTCCTCGCCCTGGCCACGCTGCTCGCCCTGCGCTCGCGGCTCGCGCCGCGCGAGGCCGGCCGGGTCGCGGCACGTGGCATCGGTCACCGCGTGCCGGTGACGGTGGACTGATCCCACGGAATACGTCAGTATGGATCGTCGTTAGCACTCGATGAGTGTGAGTGCCAGGAGGAAGTCAAGTGCCGACCTACCAGTACCAGTGCACCGAGTGCGGCGAAGGCCTCGAGGCGGTGCAGAAGTTCACCGATGACGCCCTGACCGAGTGCCCCAGCTGCAACGGACGCCTGAAGAAGGTGTTCTCGGCCGTCGGCATCGTCTTCAAGGGTTCCGGCTTCTACCGGAACGACAGCCGCGGCTCGTCGTCCAGCAGCTCGCCGGCCTCGTCGAAGTCCTCGACGACGACGTCCACGACGTCCTCTTCCCCGGACTCCAAGCCCGCCGCGTCGACCGCGTCGTCGTCCACCTCCTCGTCCTCGGCGTCCTCGTCGAGCACCGGGAGCTCGGCCGCCTGACCGCACGCGCCCTCCGAGGGCCCCGTCGCCACCCGCGACGGGGCCCTCGGCGTATCCGCACGCCCTGCGTAGGGTGACCCGCATGGCCAACCATGACGTGTACGCCGACATCGGCGTGATCGGCGGCTCCGGCTTCTACTCCTTCCTGGAGGACGTCACCGAGGTGACCGTCGACACCCCGTACGGAAGCCCCAGCGACTCCCTCTTCCTCGGCGCGATCGGCGGCCGTCAGGTCGCCTTCCTCCCCCGGCACGGCCGCGGCCACACCGTCCCGCCGCACCGGATCAACTACCGCGCGAACCTCTGGGCCCTGCGCTCCGTCGGCGTACGACAGGTCCTCGGGCCCTGCGCCGTCGGCGGACTGCGCGAGGACCACGGACCCGGCACGCTCGTCGTCCCCGACCAGCTCGTCGACCGTACGAAGAGCCGGGCGCAGACCTACTTCGACGGGGAGCGGCGCGCCGACGGGGCCCAGCCCCGCGTCGTCCACGTGACCTTCGCCGACCCCTACTGCCCGGACGGACGGCGGGCCGCGGTCAAGGCCGCCCGGGGCCGCGACTGGGAACCCGTGGACGGCGGCACGATGGTCGTCGTCGAAGGCCCCCGCTTCTCCACCCGCGCCGAATCGCGCTGGCACGCCGCCGCCGGCTGGTCCGTCGTCGGCATGACCGGACACCCCGAGGCCGTCCTCGCCCGCGAACTGGGCCTCTGCTACACCTCCCTCGCACTCGTCACCGACCTCGACGCCGGCGCCGAGACCGGAGAGGGCGTCTCCCACACCGAAGTCCTCCGCGTGTTCGGCGAGAACGTCGGACGCCTGCGGGACGTCCTCTTCGACGCCGTGGCGGCCCTGCCCGCCACGGTGGACCGGGACTGTCTCTGCACACATGCCCACGACGGCTGGGACCTGGGCATCGAACTGCCGTAAACCACTCGCGGGAGTGCAGGAGTTGTCCACAGGCGCGGGGTGATCCCCAGGCCGGAGCGGGGCGACGGCGGGACCGGGAGAGTGGCGGCACGAACCCGTTCCCGAGCAGGACAGGCGGCACCCCGCATGACGACGGCCACCCCTCTCACCTCCCCCTCCTCCGTCCCCCCGCCCTGCACCGTGCCGGCCTTCGAGCCGCTCCGCGTCCGGGGCGCCCTCCACCGGCTGCGCAGGGCGCTCCGGCGCGGGCGGCGCGCACCCGCACTGCTCCTGGCCCTGACGGCCGGCGCCCTGGCCGTCGCACAGACGGGAGCCGCCCCCGCCCCGGCTCCTCCCCCTTCGGCGCCCGCCCGCGCCCGGCCGCCCGCCGCCGCACCCCTGGTGTCCGCGCCCGTACGGATCGCCGACGCCGCGACCGTACGGCTGCTGCGCCCCGGCGACCGGGTCGACGTGATCGCCGCGCCCGACTCGCCACTCGGCGGGGACGGTGAGGCCCGCGTGGTCGCGACGGGCGCCCGAGTGGCCGAGGTTCCACGGCCGGGCGAGACCCGATCGGACGGAGGGGCGCTCGTCGTCCTCTCCGTGCCACGGCCGACGGCGGCGAAGCTGGCAGGTGCCGGTGTCACGTCCCGACTGGCGGTGATCGTGTGCTGATTCGCACTGACTCGCTGTCAAGTCACCGTCCAGTGTGTACGGATTGGACGCCTGTGCGCGGTTCACGGCCTAATGGCTCCGCACACAGCAGCACACGCGACGAAAGGCACCTCGGTGGCCGAGAAGAAGGAAAGTTTGCTGGGAGGCTTCAAGGCCTTCCTGATGCGTGGCAACGTGATCGACCTGGCGGTGGCGGTCGTCATCGGTGCCGCGTTCACGAACATCGTGAACTCGGTGGTCAAGGGCATCATCAACCCGGTCGTCGGCGCCTTCGGCACCAAGGACCTGGAGAGCTACTCGTCCTGCATCAAGGACAGCTGCGTCGTGGTCAACGGCGAGGTGCAGGGCATCCAGATCCAGTGGGGCCTGGTCCTCAGCGCCGTGCTGAGCTTCCTGATCACCGCCGCCGTCGTCTACTTCCTCATGGTCCTGCCGATGGCGAAGATCCTCGCCAAGCGCGCTGCGCACGACAAGGCGAAGGAGGGCGTCGAGGAGGTCATGGAGATCAGCGAGCTGGAGGTGCTCAAGGAGATCCGCGACCACCTCATCGCCCAGCGCGGCCCGGCGACAGGCTCTGGCTCCGGCTCTGGCTCCGGCTTCGGCTCGGGCTCCGGTGGTGGCTCGGGGACGCACCCCACCTCCTGACCGGCGGGACACGCCGGTCTCAGAGGTGGTGCGGCGGCTTCTCGTCGAGGAAGCGCGCGAGGTCGGCGGCGCTGTCGCCGCCGACCGGAGGCCGCTCGCCCCACCCGCGGTCCGTGTCGTCCGCGGATTGCTGGTCCAGCGGATCGTCGAAGACGAGTGCCGGCTTCGGACTGTTCTCGGGACTGGAAGATGTGCCGGGCCGCTTCGCGTCTCGCGGTCCGTGGGCGGGGGCGGTGCTCATCTCTTCAGAGTACGCCCGCTCACCCGCCCCGTACCCCTCTGATCAGCGGTCCTTCGGGTCGATCAGCCAGAGGCCCAGCACCACGAGGAACGACAGGACGAGGAAGCCCGCGCCCCACCAGGCGGTGCCGGTGTCGCCCGTCATCCACTCGTCCACCACGATCGTCAGCCCCCACAGCTGGCCGATGACGACCGTGAGCGCCAGCGCCAGACGCGCCGAGAGCTTCGACGAACGCTCCGGCTCCTGCTCCGTACCGGCCCCGGGACCCGGCCCGGTGCGCCGGATCCGGGGATCGCCGTACCCGCTGGTGGGCCGGATCTGCGGGTAGCGCTCGTGCACGGGCCGGTTCAGCCGGGGCTGAGCGCTGCCGGGGGTGTAGGCGGGCGGGCGCGGGGGCTCCGCCGGCTCCGGGGCTTCGGGATCCCGGGGGAACGCGCTCTCGCTCATGTCCGCTCGCTCCTCTCGGCGGGCACGGTCGGGGCCGCGCCGCCCTCCAGGCGCTCGCAGAGGGGGCTGCCCTCCCCGCGCTGGCGGCAGTAGCCCTCCTGGAGGCTCTCGCCGGAGCGAGCGGTGCCGACGGCCCAGACGCTGCCGTCGACCTGCTCCAGCAGGATCACCTTCGGCAGGCCGCGTGGCGGGGGGCCGGCGGTGACCTCTCCCGTGCGGGCGTCGAAGATCCCCTCGTGGCAGGGGCAGTACAGCTCGCCCTCACTCCCCCGCTCCCTGCGCCAGAGCACGGCGCAGGCGAGGTGGGTGCAGACGGCGGAGTAGCCGGCGAGGGTGCCGTCGTCCATGCGTACGGCGATCGCCCGGTCCTCGTCGCCCGGGTAGCGGAAGGCGAGCGACTCCCCCGGTTCGATCCGGTCGGCGATCTTCTTGATCGCGGGGGTGCCGTCGGGGTCGCCGTGCCGGTGCAGGATGCCGGAGGCGACGGCGATGCCGCCGACGGCGATGCCGCCGGAGACGGTGGTGACGATCCGCAGGTAGTCGCGCCGGGTGGTGAGGGAGTCGGCGGCGATCCGGTCGCGGAGCGCTTCCTGGGCGGCGTCGGCGTGGGCGTCCGGGGCGGGTGGCTGGGGGTCGGTGACGCTCAACGGACGCCCTCCCGTCGCCCGCCGCCGCCCTTGTTCGAGTTCGCCGCGCTCACGTCCCTTCCGTTGATCTCGACGACGGGGAGGCCGCCGGGCACCGGCCACTGGACCTTGTCGGCGGGGACGACCATCGCCACTCCGGTGGAGACGGTGGTGCTGCCGAAGGTGAAGGAGTCGGCGACCTGGACGCCGGGGCGTTCGGCGCGGAGCTCGTCGAGGGTTCCGTAGAAGAGGGCGCCGGTGGGACAGACGGTGGCGCACATGGGGGCGAGGCCGTAGGCGGTGCGGTCGTAGCAGAGGTTGCACTTCATCTGGAGCTTCGCCTGGAGGTCGATCTTGGGCACGCCGAAGGGGCAGGCGTTGACGCAGTTGGCGCAGCCGATGCAGCGGGTGGTGTCGGCCTGCTGCACGACGCCGTCGGCGGTGACGAGGATGGCGTCGGCGGGGCAGACCTCGGCGCAGGGGGCGACCGGGTCCTCGCAGTGCATGCAGACGGTGGGGAGGGAGGCCACGGAGTGGCCTTCGTCGGGGTAGTCGAGGTGGATCATCGACTTGCCGCGGTGGGAGTCGCATTCGCGGCAGGCGGAGACGCAGGCCTGGCAGCCGATGCAGCGGCCCGGGTCGATGAAGATCGTGCGGCCCATCATGTGCGGGTCAGCTCCTCTCCGCGGTGCCGCGGCCCTGGGGGGAGGTGGGGGGCAGCGGGTCGGTGCGGGAGACCTGGGTCTCCAGGTAGGCCTGGTGGCCGGGGGCGGTGGGGGGTGCGGGGACGTCGTCGACGCGTTCGGCGGCCTCGATGCGGGCGGCGCACACCTTGTACTCGGGGATCTTGGAGCGTGGGTCGAGGGCGTCGATGGTGAGGGCGTTGGCCGCGGTGGGGACGGGCCAGTGGTAGGGCACGAAGACGGTGTCGGGGCGGATGGCCTCGGTGACGAGGGCGGGGAAGACCTCGCTGCCGCGGCGGGTGACGACGCGGACGGGGTCGCCGTTGCGGAAGCCGTGGGAGGGGTGGACCTCGACCCAGGGGCGGGGGGTCTGTTCGACGAGGGCGCCGAGGCGGCGGGTCTGGTTGCCGGAGAGGAAGTGGGCGACGGTGCGGCCGGTGGTGAGGGAGAGGGGGTACTCCTCGCTGTACGGGTCCATGGGCGGGTGCCATTCGACGACCTGCATGTGGATCCTGCCGTCGGGGTGGTAGGTGCGGCCGTCCTCGAAGAGGCGGGGGGTGCCGGGGTGGTCGGTGCTGGGGCAGGGCCAGGCGATGCCGCCGGTCTCGTCGAGGCGTTCGTACGTGATGCCGTAGTAGTCGTTGACGGTTCCGGCGGAGGCGGTGCGGAGTTCCTCGAAGACGGAGCGGGAGTCGGGGAACGCGAACTTGTCTCCGGCGCCGAGGCGTCTGGCGAGTTCGCAGATGACCCAGGTGTCGGTGCGGACGCCGGCGGGGGGTTCCTGGGCCTTGTTGTGCTTGACGACCCTGGCTTCGGCGTTGGCCATGACGCCTTCGTCCTCGGCCCAGACGGTGACGGGGAAGACGACGTGGGCGTTGGCGGCGGTCTCGGAGAGGAAGAAGTCGAACTGGGCGTGGAATTCGAGGGTGTCGTAGCCGTCCTTGACGGTGGCGTAGTGGGGGAGGGAGACGAAGGGGTTGTTGCAGATGCCGACGAGTCCGCGGATCTCCTTGCGCTGCATCTGCCAGACCATCTCCATCATGGAGGTGCCGGCGGGTGGGAGTTCGGCTTCGTCGATGCCCCAGATCTCGCAGATCTGGCGGCGGTGTTCGGGGTTGGTGATGGAGCGGCCGCCGGGGAGGAGGTCGGATTTCTGGCCGTGTTCGCGGCCGCCCTGGCCGTTGCCCTGGCCGGTGATGGTGCCGTAGCCGGCGCCGGGCTTCCCGATGTGTCCGGTGGCGGCGCAGAGGTTGATGATCGAGAGGCAGTTCTCGACGCCCTGGGAGTGGTGTTCGACGCCGCGGGCGTGCCAGGCCATGGCCTTGTCCGCGCCCGCGAACATGCGGGCGACCTGGACGATCTGTTGCTCGGGGACGCCGCAGATCTCGGCGGACCGGGCGGGCGGGTAGTCGGCGACGGTCCTCTTGACGTCCTCCCAGCCGGTGGCGTGGGCGGCGAGGTAGGTCTCGTCGGTGAGGCCCTCGGCGACGACGACGTGGAGGACCGCGTTGAAGAAGGCCGAGTCGGTGCCGGGTTTGAGGGCGACGTGGACGTCGGCGGTGCGGGCGATCGCGGTCTCGCGGGGGTCGACGACGATGAGGGAGGCGCCGCGGTCGCGGGCTCCCCACAGGTACTGGGTCATGACGGGGAAGCATTCGCCGACGTTGGAGCCGGCGATGAGGAGGCAGTCGGTGAGGAGGATGTCGGAGAAGGGGTTGCCGGCGCGGTCGATGCCGAAGGCGAGTTTGTTGGCTCCGGCGGCGGAGACCATGCAGAGGCGGCCGTTGTAGTCGACGTGCCGGGTCCTGAGGGCGACGCGGGCGAACTTGCCGACGAGGTAGGTCTTCTCGGAGAAGAGGCTGGCGCCGCCGAGGAGTCCGAAGGCGTCGCTTCCGTGTTCGGCCTGGATGCGGCGGATCTCGGCGACGGTGTGGTCGAGGGCCTCGTCCCAGCTGACCTCGCGGAACTCCTCGTCGCGGCTGCGGCGCAGGAGGGGTGCGGTGAGGCGGTCGGGGTGGTTGACCTGCTGGTAGGCGTTGATGCCCTTGGGGCAGAGCCGCATGCGGTTGATGTCGTGGTTGCGGGGTTCGACGCCGAAGACCTTGCCGTGGCGGTCGACGCGGAGGTACATGCCGCACTGGACGCCGCAGAAGCAGCAGTGGGTGGGGACGAGGGTCTCGCCGTTCTGGTCGGCGTGCCAGCGGTCGGCGGGGATGCCGCCGGCGTCGCGGAAGCTGCGGGTGCCGGGTGGGGCGAGGGAGGGATCGAGCGGCAGCGGCCGGCCGGGGGTCGCGGGGTCGGTCGCGGTCACTTGAAGCCCTTCTTGACGTGATCGAGGTAGGCGTTGCCGCGCAGGACGCGTTTGCAGCGGGGGCAGTACTCGGCCCATGCGTCGAAGCCGAGGTCGAGGTCGCGCATGGTGCCCTGGAGGTTCGCGACGTAGGGGGTGGTGTCGATGGGTTCGTGGCAGCGGCGGCAGGTGAGGATCTCGTCGTCGTCCTCGCGGCGGGCGGTGTATTTGAAGAGCTGCATGCCGACGGCGGCGGGGCGCTGGACGATGTGGAAGAACTTCCCGAAGGGGATGTAGATGAGGGTGAAGACGACGGACACCATGTGGAGGATGGCGAGGAACTCGTAGCCGCCGCCGTGCAGGAAGATCGACGAGAAGGTCAGCAGCAGCCCCGTCACGGAGATGACGATGAGGGCGATGAGCGGGACGAGGTCGTAGGCGAAGCGCTGGCCGGTGATGGCGGCTCGGTCCTTCATGCGGCGCCAGAGGAAGTAGGAGGCGCCGGCGATGACGAGGACGGCGGCGATGTCGAGGCCGTGGAACATGAGCCAGCCGACGGCGTTGAGCGCGTCGAATCCGATGATCTTGAAGCCCCAGATCCGCATCTCGTAGCCGGGTCCCGAGCCGCTGTCGGAGGTGAAGGTGAACCAGCCCCAGGTGAGGGGGAAGGTGATCGCGGCGGCGAGCAGGCAGCCCCAGAAGAGGAGCTGGTGGGCGGCCCAGCGGGCGTGGGAGCGGGCGCCGAGGAACTTCTGGAAGCCGAGGTAGGTGGCGATCATCCTGGGCAGGGCGGTGGGTGCCCTGCGGAAGTTCGCGGCGGAGAAGAAGGAGCGCCAGCCCTGCTGGAAGAGGCGGCGGGCGCCGGGGGCGGAGATCCAGACGGTGTAGCGGTAGGTGACGCCGAAGGCGAGGAAGACGGTGGCGACGGCGTACGGGAGGAGGGCCGAGTCGAAGTCGCGGAGCAGGCGGCTGCCGAGGACGATCGCGAGGATCAGCAGGACGGAGACGACGACGCCGGCGAGGGTGGCGCGGCGGCGGACGGCGGCGGGGCTCTGGCGTGGCGACCCGGTGGTCCGCGGCGGCGCGGCGGGGGGCTCGCTCGGTGGGGGCGTCTGCTCGGCGGTCTGCGGTGGCTCGGTCACGCGGTCACGGTAAAGCTGTATGACCTGTTCGGTCCCGTTTTGACCGCTATAGGGGTGACGCGTCGCTCAGACCGCAGTCAGCCCGTGGGCCTGGAAGACCTCGCGGGCCGCGGCGACCTGCTCGGGGGTGGGGGACGGGGTGTCGTGCAGGGTGAAGGGTCTGGCGAGTGCTTGCCACTTCGCTTCGCCGAGCTTGTGGAAGGGCATGCGAAGGGCCCCGCCGGAGCGGGGCCTTCCTTCTGTGGGCTTCGCAGCGTCAGCTGGGCGCCTCGGCGTTCTTGCGGGCGTAGAACCACCAGGTCACGACCGTGCAGCTGAGGTAGAAGGCGACGAACCCCCACATCGCGCTGGTCACGGCCACCGAGCCGAACAGGGCCGGGATGAAGAAGAAGCCGTATGCGGCGATGGCCGAGGTGAATCCGGTGACGGCGCCGGACTCCATCTCCGCCTGCTTCAGGGCCCGGGCGTGTTCCGGGGTGCCTTCTTCGAGGCCCTTCAGGTGGGTGCCGCGGAAGATGACCGGGATCTGGCGGAAGGTCGAGCCGTTGCCGATTCCGGAGAAGAAGAACGCGGCGAGGAAGCAGAGGAGGAAGCCGTGGAAGGAGCCTCCGTCGCTGCCCGAGGGCAGGAAGTCGATCACGCCGACGAGGGAGGCGGCCATGCCCACGAAGGACAGGATCGTGACCCGGGCGCCGCCCCACCTGTCCGCGATCCAGCCGCCGCCCCAGCGGGCCAGGGCGCCGACGGCGGGGCCCATCCAGGCGTACGCGGCGACGGAGTAGTCCGGGAACGTGGTCTTGATCAGCATCGGCAGGGCGGCGGCGAAGCCGATGAAGGAGCCGAAGGTGCCCACGTACAGCCAGGTCATCAGCCAGTTGTGCTTGCGCCTGAAGATGATCTTCTGCTGGCGGAACGGGGTCGCCGCCACCTTGAGGTCGTTCTGCCCGAACCAGGCGACGGCCGCGAGGACCAGCAGGATCGGCACCCAGAGGAACGCGGCGTTCTGCAGGTACACCGGGGTGCCGTCGGCCTTGTGCTGGGCGGAGCCGATCGCGATCGTCGACCAGGTGATGACGATCGGGGTCAGCAGTTGGACGACGGAGACGCCCAGGTTGCCGAGACCGCCGTTGATGCCGGTCGCGCCGCCCTTCCTCGCCTTCGGGAAGAAGAAGCCGATGTTCGCGAGCGAGGAGGCGAAGTTCGCGCCGCCGATGCCGCAGAGCGCCGCGATGGCGACCATCACGCCGTACGGGGTCGTCGGGTCCTGGATGGCGATGCCGAGCCAGATCAGCGGGACCACGAGGACGGCCGTCGACAGCGCGGTGAAGCGGCGCTGGCCGATCATCGGGCCGAGGAACGTGTAGAAGATCCGGGCCGTGCCGCCGGTCAGACCCGGGACGGCCGTCAGCCAGAACAGCTGGGACGTCGAGAAGCCGAAGCCGACGTCCTTCAGACTGGTCGCGGTGACCGACCACACCTGCCACACCACGAACGCCACGAGCAGCGCCGGCACCGCGATCCACAGGTTGCGGGCGGCGACCCTCCTGCCGACGGACTTCCAGAAGAGCTCGTTCTCCGGCTCCCAGTCGGTGACCGGCCTTCCGGGACGGTACTGCTCCGTGTCGTACGAGGCGGGTGACCGGCCGGTGGTTCTGCTGTCCTGGACTACGGAACTCATGGCGCTTCCCTGGCGTTTCGGGACGGTGCTTCCTTGCCCTTCCAGGCTGCGCCCGTACCTGAGGGGGAGGTCAGTGCCGATGGTCGCCGGACGGGCGGGCCTAGGTCCCCCCGACGGGAGGCCGGAGGGACCGGGAGCACGGGCAGCGGCACCGCCCCCGCCGCTCGCCGACCGCCCTCTCCTGGCGGGGGTCGCGGCCGACCTGTGCGCGGACGGGCAAGTCACCGGGCGTGGCACGCGAGCCGGCCTGCCGCCCGCTCTGCTGTGCTGGGGCGCATGACACAACCGTTCCTGCCCCTCACCGCCCGCTCCCGCGAGGAGTCGCACCGGGCCGCCACGCCCCTGGAGCTCTTCTTCGACCTGTGCTTCGTCGTGGCCGTCGCGCAGGCCGGCGCCGAGCTGGTGCACGCGGTCGCGGAGGGCCACGCCGGCGAGGGCATCCTCAACTACGCGATGATCTTCTTCGCGATCTGGTGGGCGTGGATGAACTTTTCCTGGTTCGCCTCCGCGTACGACAACGACGACGTCCTCTACCGCGTCGTCACCCTCGTCCAGATCGCCGGTGTGCTCGTGCTCGCCGCCGGAGTCTCGCGGGCCTTCGAGGAGCACGACTTCCTCGTCGTCTACCTCGGCTACGTCGTCATGCGGGTCGCGCTCGCCTCTCAGTGGGTGCGCGCCGCGCACCACGCGACCGACCCGGCCGAGCGGACGATGTGCCGCCGGTACGCGGGCGGGGTCCTCGCCGTGCAGGTCGGCTGGCTCGCGCTGCTCCTCGCGCCCGAGCCGGCCCGCCCGTGGGTCTTCCTGGTCATGGCGCTCGCCGAGATGGCCGTGCCGGTGTACGCGGAGAAGGACGCGCCCAGCGCTTGGCACCCGCACCACATCGCCGAGCGGTACGGCCTGTTCACCATCATCGTGCTGGGTGAGACCGTCGCCGCCGCGACCGTCGCCGTGAAGACGGGCATCGCCGAGAACGACGCGCTCGGCGAGGTGCTCCCGATCGCCGCGGGCGGCCTGCTGCTGGTCTTCGCCGCCTGGTGGATCTACTTCGTGGTGCCCGCCCACGACCGGCTGACCTCCAGCCGTCAGGGCTTCCTGTGGGGCTACGGCCACTACGTGATCTTCGCGTCGGCCGCCGCGGTCGGCGCGGGCCTGGAGATCGCCGTCGAGCAGGCCGTGGGCGAGGCCCACATCTCCACGCTCGCGGCCTCCGCCTCCGTGACGATCCCGTCGGCCGTCTTCCTGTTGTCGGTGTGGCTCCTGCACGCGCGCTACTTCAAGGTCGGCATCGCGCAGCAACTGGTGCTGCCGGTGGCGTCGTTCGCGATCCTGATGTGCTCGTTCGCGGGCCGCTGGTCGGTCCTCGCGGCCGGCCTCGTCGCGGCGGCCACGGTCGCCGTCGGGGTGACGCTGACCGCCCGGAACCCGGGCACGCGCGCGCCCGCCGCCTGAGAGGCCCGACGGGGCTGGAAGAGGCACGTCCCGCCGCGACACAATCACGTACATGATCTTCCGCCTCCTCGGGCCGCTCACGGTGGCCGGCACCGCCGGAATCACCGGCGGCCCCAAGGTCCGCGCCCTGCTCACCCGGCTCCTCCTCGACGCGGGCGGCACCGTCCCGGTGGAGCGGCTCGTCGACGGGCTGTACGGGGACGAGCCGCCGGCCGGCGCGCAGGGCGCGCTCCAGGCCCAGGTGTCGCGGCTGCGCCGGGCCCTCCCGCCGGGGGTGACGGTGGAGTTCTCGCCCGCCGGGTACCGGCTGACGGTCGCGGACCCCGCCGCCGAAGTGGACGTCGTGCGGTTCGAGGCGCTCGCCCGGGAGGGCGCGCGGGCCGGCGCGGCGGGCGACCCCGGGCGCGCGGCGGGGCTGCTGCGGGAGGCGCTCGGGCTCTGGCGGGGGCCCGCGCTGGCCGACGTACGGGACGCGCCGTTCGCGGCGGGCCAGGCGGCCCGGCTCGACGCGCTGCGGCTCGACGCGGTGGAGGAGTGGGCCGCCGCCGAACTCGCCGTGGACGGCGACCCGGCCGTGCTCGTACGGGAGTTGGAGCGGTGGGCGCGGGAGCAGCCGCTGCGGGAGCGGCTGCGGGGGCTGCAGATGAGGGCGCTCGGCGCGGCGGGCCGGCAGGCGGACGCGCTGGCCGTGTACGAGGAGGTGCGGGCGGCCCTCGCGGAGGAGCTGGGGGCGGATCCGTCGCCGGAGCTGTCCGCCGTACACCTGGAACTGCTGCGGGGCGGCGGGGCGGCGCCGGAGCGGGCGTTCCCGCCGCTGCCCGCGCCGCTGACGGACTTCGTGGGGCGCGAGCGGGAGCGGGAGCGGCTGGCGGCCCTCGTGGCGGCGGCCCGTCTGGTGACCCTGGTGGGCCCGGGCGGCGCGGGCAAGACCCGGCTCGCCCTGGAGGTGGGCGCGGGGCTGCGGGGCGAGGTCCGCTTCGTGGACCTGGGGGCGGTGGCGGGCGTTCCCGGCCCGTCCGGCGAGGTCGCGGAGGCGTTCGCGACGGCGCTCGGTGTACGGGGTGCGGCGCGGCTCGAAGCGGCCCTGGCCGGGCGGCCCGTGCTGCTGATCGTGGACAACTGCGAGCACGTCGTCGTGGAGACGGCGGTCCTCGTACGGCGCCTGCTGGCCGCCTGCCCGGGGCTGCGGGTCCTGACGACGAGCCGGGAGGCGCTCGGCATCACCGGGGAGTCGCTGCTGCCGCTCGGCGCGCTGGCCCCGGAGGCGGCGGAGGAGCTGTTCGTGCGGCGGGCGGCGGGCGTCCGGCCCGGATTCACCGGTCACGCGCGCGTGGCGGAGCTCTGCTCGGGGCTCGACGGGCTGCCGCTCGCCGTGGAGCTGGCGGCGGCCCGGCTGCGGACGCTGTCCGTGGAGGAGCTGGCGGACGGGCTCGGCGAGCGGTTCGAGCTGCTGTCGCGCGGGGACCGCACCGCGCCCGAACGACACCGCACGCTGCGGGCCGTGGTGGAGTGGAGCTGGTCGCTGCTCGAACCCGGCGAACGGGAACTGGCGGCGCGTCTCTCCGTGTTCCGGGGCGGCGCGACGGCGCAGGCGGTGGCCCGGGTGTGCGGAGCGGGCGCCGGCACGTTGGCGTCGCTCGTGGAGAAGTCGCTGGTGGAGGTACGGGACGACGGCCGGTACCGGATGCTGGAGACGATCCGCGCGTACGCCGCCGAGCGGCTCCCGGACGACGATCCGGCACCCGACGCCCACCGGGCGTACTACCGGGAGCTCGCCGAGACGGCCGATCCCGAACTGCGCGGGCCCGCCCAGCTGGAGTGGCTGGCCCGGCTTGACGCGGAGGACGCCAACCTGCGGGCGGCGCTGCGGCGCGCCGCGCCGGAGGACGGGCTGCGGCTCGTGGCCGCGCTCAGCCCGTACTGGTGGCTGCGCGGGCTCCGGGGCCGGGTCGCGGCGCCGGTCGCGGAGCTCCTCGACCGGGTGGAGCCGACGGCGGAACGGGGCGAGGAGTACGCGCTGTGCGTCCTCGCGGCGGGCCTGCGCGAGGGCGGACACGTGGACCGGGCCCGGGGGTTCCTCACCTCGCGTACGGCTCCGCTGCGGCAGCCGTACACGGCGTTCCTGTGGTCGACGTCCGTGGGCCCCGTGGAGGGACTGCGGCTCGGCGACGACCCGTGGTCCCGCTCCCTGGGGCTCGTGGGCCGCGCCCATCTGACGCCGGAGCCCGCCGAGGCGGAGGCGCTCCTGACGGAGGCCCTCGCGGGCTTCCGGGCGCTCGGCGAGCGGTGGGGGACGGCGACGGCCCTGGAGGGCCTCGCGGCGCACGCGCGCGACCCCCTGCCCCTCCTGGCGGAGGCCCTGGCCCTGTTCGAGGAACTGGGCGTCGCGGAGGACGTCGTGGACCTCCTGCGCCGCCGTGCGTCCGTCCACGAGGCGGCGGGCGACCACGAGTCGGCGACGACGGACCGCGCCCGAGCGACGCGGACGGCCCGCCGGGCGGGCCTGCCGACGCCGGCCGGGGGCGACGCCACCGCCTGACGGGTCCGCCGCCGCGGCCCCCGTGGGGCGCGGTCCGACGGGGCCGTCAGCCGGCTGTCAGTGGTTCGTCAGCGGGCGGCGCGACTGTTCTTCCCGTGCCCCGGGGAGACGCCCCGCGGCACGGGAGACCCGAGGAGACCGCCATGCAGCAGCACGCCACCACCACCGCCCGTACCGCCCTCGTCACCGGTTCCTCCCGTGGCATCGGGCGGGCCGTCGCCCGCCGCCTGGCCGCCGACGGGATGGTCGTCGCCGTCCACTACGGGCAGGACGCCGCCGCCGCGCAGGAGACCGTGGACCTGATCGTCCGGGACGGCGGGCGCGCCTTCTCCGTCGGGGCCGACCTCGCCTCGCACGACGGGGTCCTCACCCTGGTCGAGGGCGTCCGGGCCGGCCTCGCCGCCCACACGGGGGAGGCGGTGCTCGACGTCCTGGTCAACAACGCCGCCGCGACGACCTCGGGCGGGCACCTCTCGGACGAGACCCCGGAGGCGTTCGACCGCGTCTTCGCCGTCAACGTCCGGGCGCCCTACTTCCTCGTGCAGGGCCTGCTGCCGGTGCTCCGCGACGGCGGCCGGATCATCAACATCGGCTCGGCCGTCACCCGTATCGCACTCGCCGACGAGCTGGCGTACGCGATGACGAAGGGCGCGATGGAGACCTTCACCCGCACCCTCGCCAACGTCGTCGGGGAGCGCCGGATCACCGTCAACACGGTCGCTCCCGGCCCGACGCAGACCGCCGGCCTCACCGCCGCCATGGCGGCGATGCCCGCGCTGGAGGGGATGCTGATCGCCGGTCAGGCGCTGCCGTGGGTCGGGCAGCCCGAGGACATCGCCGACCCGGTGGCCTTCCTGGCCTCGGAGGACGGCCGCTGGATCACCGGTACCGTGATCGACGCCTCGGGCGGCACCTACCTCGGCCCCAAGCGCTGAACCAAGCGCCGTGGTAGGCAGGGGACATGACACTCCCCGAGGAGACCGGCGGCCCGGACGCGATCACCGACGTGAGCGGGCTGCGCGTGGGGCACGCGCGCGTGGCCGGGCCGGGGGCGCTGACCGGGACCACGGTCGTGCTGGCCCCGGAGGGCGGGGCCGTCGCCGCCGTGGACGTACGGGGCGGAGGGCCGGGCACGCGGGAGACGGACGCCCTGGACCCGAGGAACGTGGTCCAGCGGATCGACGCCGTCGTCCTGACCGGCGGCAGCGCGTACGGCCTGGACTCGGCCGCCGGGGTGATGGCCTGGCTGGCGGAACGGAACCGGGGCGTGCGGGTCGGCCCCGACCCCTCACACGTGGTGCCGGTGGTGCCCGCCGCCTGCGTGTTCGACCTGGGCCGGGGCGGCGACTTCACGGCCCGCCCGGACGCGGCGACGGGCCGCGCGGCGGCCGAGGCGGCCGCCGCGAGCGGAGACCACGCGCGCGTGCCGACGGGCGCGGTCGGCGCGGGCACCGGGGCCGTCGTCGGCGGTCTGCGGGGCGGTGTGGGGACGGCGAGCACCGTCCTGGAGTCGGGCATCACGGTCGGCGCGCTCGTGGTGGTGAACGCGGTGGGCTCGGCCGTCGACCCGACGACGGGCGTCCCGTACGGCGGCTACTTCGAGGCCGGCCGGCCCGCCTTCCCGGCCACGGCGGTCCACGAGGCGGCGCTGAGACGGCTCGCCGAGGCGCGGAACGCGGCCGCCCCTCCCCCGATGAACACCACGCTCGCGGTCGTCGCGACGGACGCGGCACTGACCCGGGCCCAGGCGCAGAAGGTCGCCGGCACCGCGCACGACGGCATCGCGCGCGCGGTGCGCCCGGTGCACCTGATGAACGACGGGGACACGGTCTTCGCGCTCGCGACCGGGGCACGGGAGCTGCCGGCGGGGCCGGGGCCGCTCGCCCTGAACGAGATCCTGGCGGCGGGCGCGGACCTGGTCACCCGGGCGATCGTCCGCGCGGTCCTCGCGGCGCCGGGCGGTCTGCGCGGCCCGGGCGGCGACTTCCCCTCGTACGGGGAGCTGTACGGACCGGACGCGGGCGCGTACTCCCGGTAAGCCCAAGGGAGTTGAATGAAAGGGGCGGGAACTTCCCAAGCGGGCCCTTCGTTTTCCGGAACCCCGGACCAGATGTCAGACCCAGGGACTACGTTAAGCAAGCACCAAGTGACATGCGGCGACGGCCTGGAGACCCTCTTGAACGATCCGCAGGATCCTCACGATCCGTACGAGACGACCGAGACGCACCTTGAGCGGCTCCTCGGCCGGGCGCTCAACTCCTTCGATCTGCCCGACTCGACCGTCGAGCGCCTCGGCACGGCGCTCGCCCACTCCAGCGCGCTGCACTCCTCGCACCACAGCGCGTCGCTGCACCGCACGACCCACCGCCACACCTATCTGCTCCCCGACGGCAGCGCCCTCAGCCTCTGGGAGCTCGTGCACAACGCCGGCCGGGACGGCACCGAGCAGCACGAGCTGTACACGGAGGAGTCGGAGGTGCGGCTCGCCGCGTCCCGCCTCCCGACCGGACCGCTGCAGGGGTGGACGGCGGAGCGCGCCGACGGCCGCGCCCTCGACGAGGACGACGACCTGGAGCTGCTGAGCGCCCTGCTCGCCCGCCCGATACCCGCCCAGCCCCGGATGTACGTGCCGGACAACTCCGCCGACCACGCGCGCCGCGTCCTGCGCCGCGCGGAGAACGCGGACCGGCCGGGCGAGCGGACGGCCCGCCGTCTCCGGCTGGCCTTCGCGCACCACATCACGCAGGCCTTCGGCCGGCACTGCCCGGTGGAGGGCGGCCGGGACGCCGGCTTCACCCTCTACGAGCACCAGTTCCTGCTGCTCGACGGCAGCGAGGTCAGCCTCTGGGAGGTCGAGCACACGGCGACGCCCGACGGCCGGCACATGTGCGAGGTGTACGAGGACGAGCACGCGGCCCGCGGGGCGATGGAGTCCCGCTCCCGGGTCCGCTGACGCGGGGGCCCGGCAGGGTCCGGGCCGGGCTTCGCCGAGGCGTGGCCCGGCCGCCTCCGAAGGGCGCCGCGACCCACCGCCGCCGTCAGCGGGCGAGAGCGGGGGCCGCGGCCTCGGCCAGCCGCTCGACGGCGAACGCCCGGTTGGCGCGGGTCTGTTCGCGGTAGCTCTCCGGGAGGTCCGGCAGCGCGAGCAGCCGGTCGCAGGCGGCGAGCGCGGCGGCGTGGTCCCCCACCCAGTACGCGGTGATCGAGTACTCGAAGAGCAGCCCCCACCGGTACACCCACGGCTGGGTGAACAGCACGTCGTCCGGCATCTCCCGGTCCACGACGGCGGACACGATCGCGTGGGCGGTCTCGTGGCGCCGCGCCTTCCGGAGCCGCGCCACCAGCTCGTAACAGGCCTCAAGACGCCCCGGCCTCGACTCCCAGGCCCGCGAGAGGGCGTCCATGCCCGCCGGCCAGTCACCGGCGTCGGCGCGGAGGACACCCGACTGGAGCAGCGAGAAGTAGACCTCCTCGCCCCAGCCGCCCATGGCCGCGCGCCGCTCGTAGAGGGCGACGGCCTCGTCCCTGCGGCCCATGTCCCGGAGGGTCTGCGCCAGGTAGAAGACCGTGCGGTGGTTCGTCGGGTCCCGGTCGAGCTCGGCGCTCAGGAGGCGGGCGTCGCGCTCGAACTTGTCGTGCCGCGAGCCGCCGTCGGCATGGTCCTCGATGACGAGCGCGTCCAGGTTCTCCTGGACGTGGTCACGGTCGGCCGTCAGGTACTCGTGGGTGACGCCCTCGTACCGCCACGGCAGATCGCCTCTGACCAGGCGTTTGATGCGGTACTCGACGGTCCCCTGGTGGCGGATCATGTACGCGTCGGCGAGCGGGCCGCCCGCGGACGGCAGCGGGGAGTCCTGCCGCAGGACGTGGTCGGCGTCGAGGAGCAACAGGTAGTCGGCACGGCCGCGGGCGTGCGCGATGTTCAGGCTGCGGTTGTGGCCGAAGTTCACCCACGGTTCCTCGTGGAGCTCTCCGGGGATGCCGTCGAGGGCCTTGCGGATCAGGTCCTGGGTGCCGTCGGTGGAACCGGTGTCGGAGATGACCCAGGTGTCGACGAGACCGCGGACGGAGGCGAGGCAGCGCTCGATCACCGCGGCCTCGTTCTTGACGATCATGCACAAGCAGATGGACGGACGCACGGCAACACCACTTCCGGTGGGGGGCGGGGGAGCGCCCGGGGGCCGATGGGGTGGGTGACCCTATGGGCCGCTTCCGGCGGTGCCGCGTCGGCGCGCCGACGGGCCGTTCGAAATTCGCCGTCGCGTACGCATCCATTCGGCTATCCGTGTTAGGCCATGGCGCTGAGAGCGCCCGAAATCGGTCAAGACTTTGCACGCGCGATCCGATGATCCGACCAGGGGAGCGGAAATCCGTTCCCCTCTCGATCGCGCTCACACCGGCCTCGTTGCCGGTGGAGGAAGGAGCATGCATGCGTCCTGACGCCAGGACCAGGTCCCCGCTCGGCCCGCTGCCCCGACGCCGCGGATGGATCTGCAGCGGAGCCATCGCCTCGGTCGCCCTCGTCCTCACGGGCTTCGCCTCGCCGGCGGTGGCCTCGTTCGGACAGACCTCCGCTTCGACGCTGGCGGGCCCCCCGCCGGGAGGCCACTGCGAGGAGCGACCCCCGCACCACCAGGGCGGACACCACGAGGACGGTCCTCCCCCGTGGGAGCAGGACGGCCCGCCGCCGGGCCAGGAGGACGGCCCGCCCCCCTGGGAGCAGGACGGCCCGCACGGTGACCTCGCGGCCTTCCTGAACCGCCAGATCCAGCCGCTGGTGGAGGGCCAGGCACCGCGCGCCGTGACGGCGGCGGCGCTGCGAGGAGGAGGGGGCGACGACGACTGCCAGGTCGGCCCCACGGGCCCGACGGGCCCGACCGGACCGACGGGCCCGACGGGTGCGACGGGTGACACCGGACCGACCGGGCCGACGGGCCCGACGGGCGCCACCGGCGCGACGGGAGCCACGGGTGAGACCGGCGCGACCGGGGCCACCGGCGCGACGGGCGCCACCGGCGACACGGGCCCCACCGGCCCGACCGGCCCCACGGGAGCCACCGGGGCGACGGGCGCGACCGGAGCAACCGGTGACACGGGTCCCACCGGACCCACCGGACCCACCGGACCCACGGGCGCCACCGGAGCCACGGGTGCCACCGGCGCCACCGGCGCCACCGGCGCCACCGGCGCCACCGGCGCCACCGGCGCGACAGGTGCCACCGGTCCGTGCTCCGACATCGACCTCTACGCCCCCTCCAGCACCGAGGACGAGCAGGCGGTGCTGACCGGTGGCCGGGTCTATGTCGGAAGGGCGCCCTCGGCGGGCGGAATCATCACCTGGCAGGACCTCACCAACGCCACGGCTACCGCTACCGATCCGGCGAACCCGAACTTCCCCGGCAACGCCTGCGGTGTCTCCTACGACAACCAGGGCAACACGGCCCTCGTCAAGATCGTGACCGTGAACGGGCAGGTGTGGCAGACAGTCGGCCAGACCAACGGCGGCAACTTCATCTGGAACCAAGCCTGGAGCCAGCAGACGACACCCACCCCGGCGGCGCTGCGCTCCGGCAACTTCAAGCGCGCCCTGCCTCCCGGCACCGCGCGCAACCTCATCCCGGGCCTGAAGCGCCCCTGACCGACAGGAGACACGGCTGAGGGGCGGTGCGCGTCATGCGCACCGCCCCTCTTCACGTCCCTCGCGCTCAGTGCGTGAGCACCGGCTCCTTCTCGACCGTCACGGCCTCGTCGGCGTCGTCGCCGCCCTCCAGGTGCTGCTTCGGCTTGGCCGGCAGCGCGAACATCACCAGGAAGATCAGGGCGAGCACGCCCGCCGCCCAGCCCAGCGAGTTCTGGAAGGCGTCCGTGAACGCCGCCCCCACCTCGGTCGGCGCCTTGGCGAGCTTCTCGTCGTCGATCGTCCCGAAGAAGACCACCGACACCAGGCCGAGTCCGAGCGCGTTGCCCATCTGCCCGGTCGTGTTGATCAGGCCCGAGGCCGAGCCGGCGTGCTCCTTCGGCACCTCGGAGAGCACCGCGTCCGTCAGCGGCGCCACGATCAGGCCCATGCCCAGACCCATGACCACCAGCGGCGGGATCATCTGCCAGGAGTGGATCCCGGTCCCGTACCGCCCGGCCTCGAAGAGGTAGAGCAGGACGCCCGCGATCATCGTCAGCGCGCCCGCCTGGAGCACCTTCCGGCCGAAGCGCGGCACCAGCTTCTGCACGGACATGCCGGCCGCCACCGAGACCGCGATCGAGAACGGCACCCCGGTCAGGCCCGCGTGCAGCGGGGTCCAGCCGAGCCCGATCTGCATGTAGAGCGTCCAGACCAGGAAGAAGATGCCGAGGACGACACCGAACGTCAGCTGCACGGCGATACCGGCCGCGAAGCTCTTCACCTTGAACAGCGACAGCTCGACGAGCGGCGAGCCGTCCTTCTTCGTCTTGTACTTCTCGTACGCCACGAGCGCGCCGAAGACGAGCAGGCTGCCGGCCATCATCAGGTGGCCCCACAGCGGCCAGTCCAGCTCACGCCCGCGCGTCAGCGGGTAGACCAGCATGAGCAGCGCCGCCGTCACCAGGAGCACGCCGACCAGGTCGAGCTTGAGCGCCTTCGGCGCCTTCGACTCGGTGATGAACTTCCGGCCCAGGATCAGGGCGGCGACGCCGACCGGCAGGTTGATCAGGAAGATCGGGCGCCACTCCAGGCCCGCGATGTTCCACTGGGTGAGCAGCGCGCCGAGCAGCGGGCCCGACACCGCACCGAGGCCGATGATCGCGCCGAACATGCCGAAGACCTTGCCGCGCTCGTGCGCCGGGAAGGTGACGTGGATGATCGACAGGACCTGCGGGACCATCATCGCGGCCGCCGCACCCTGGAGCAGACGGGAGCCGACCAGCATCTCCTGGTTGGCCGCGAAGCCGCAGAGCGCCGAGGCGAGGGTGAAGCCGGCCGTGCCGAGGAGGAAGAGCCGCTTGCGGCCGTAGATGTCCCCGAGCCGCCCGCCGGTGATCAGACCGGCGGCGAACGCGAGCGCGTACCCGGCGGTGATCCACTGGATGGCCCCGAACGAGGCGCCGAGGTCCTTCTCGATGCTGGGGATCGCGATGTTGACGATCGTGGCGTCGACCAGGTCCATGAAGGCGGCGGTCATGACGATGGCAAGGGCGATCCAGCGCCTCTTGTCGCTGGCCGCTGCAGCTTCGGTGGCGGCGTCGTGTGAACTCATACGAAGAAGATAAGAGTCATGTAGGTCAGGTCATGTCCTAGATGGGCCCCATCCTGGAAGACATGACGGACACCCCGGCACGACTCCTGAATCTGCTCTCGCTCCTCCAGACACCGCGCGAGTGGCCCGGAAGCGAACTCGCCGAGCGGCTCTCGGTCTCCCCGCGCACCATCCGCCGCGACATCGACCGGCTCCGTGACCTCGGCTACCCCGTCGAGGCGACCATGGGCGCCGTCGGCGGCTACCGCCTCGTCGCCGGTACGGCGATGCCGCCGCTGCTCCTCGACGACGAGGAGGCCGTCGCGATCGCCGTCGGCCTGCGCGCCGGGGCCGGGCACGCCATCGAGGGCGTCGAGGAGGCGTCCGTACGGGCCCTGGCCAAGCTGGAGCAGGTGCTGCCCGCGCGGCTCCGGCACCGGGTCTCCACCCTCCAGAACGCCACGATCCCGCTGACCCGGGGCGACGGCGCCACCGTCACCCCCGCCACGCTCACCGCGCTCGCGGGCGCGGTGACCGGGCACGAGCGGCTGCGGTTCGGCTACCGGGCCGGGGACGGCACGGAGTCGAAACGGCTGGTGGAGCCGTACCGGCTGGTGTCGACGGGGCGACGCTGGTACCTCGTCGCGTACGACCTCGGTCGCGAGGACTGGCGGACCTTCCGGGTGGACCGGGTGAGCGAGCCCTTCCCGACGGGCGCGCGCTTCACGCCACGGGAGCTGCCGTCGGGCGACGCCGCCACGTACATGGCCCGGTCGATGGCGCGCACCCAGGGCGAGGTCGACCTCGACGTGTCCTTCGCGGCGCCGGCCGAGTTCGTCGTGGCCCGCCTCCCGTCCCACCTCGTGCCGGTCGCGACCGGCCCGGCCCACTGCCGGCTGCGGGCCCGCGTCGCCGACTCGGTGGAATGGCTGGCCCTGCGGCTGGCCCTGATGGACGTCGCCTTCACGGTCCACGGGCCGGAGCCGCTGGTGACGTACATGCGGGACCTGTCGGCACGCCTGGCCAACGCCACGAAGCCGTGAACGTACCCTGCCGAGGTCAGCGGCCCCACCGAGGCGGCGCCCACCCCGTGGGGCCGTCGTTCCGCCGGGGCGGCGCCCACCCCGTGACCGGGGTGGCGCCTGCACCAGCGGTGGGCTGGTGCAGGCCCCCAGAGGTTGCGGGCCGCTCTAGGCCACCGCGTCGAAGCCCGTGTCGTGCGCCATCTTCTTCAGTTCCAGCAGCGCGTGCTTCTCGATCTGGCGGATCCGCTCGCGCGTCAGCCCGTGCTGCTTCCCGACCTCCGTCAGCGTCCGCTCGCGCCCGTCCTCGATCCCGTACCGCATGCGGATGATCGAGGCCGTCCGGTGGTCGAGCTTGTCGATCAGGTCGTCGAGCTCCTCGCTGCGCAGCAGGGTCAGGACCGACTGCTCGGGCGAGATCGCCGACGTGTCCTCCAGGAGGTCGCCGAACTGCGTCTCGCCCTCGTCGTCCACCGACATGTTCAGCGAGACCGGGTCACGCGCCCAGTCGAGCACGTCCACGACGCGCTCGGGCTTCGTGTCCAGCTCGGCCGCGATCTCCGCCGGCTCCGGCTCCCGGCCGTTCTCCCGGTTGAACTCGCGCTGGACCCGGCGGATCCGGCCGAGCTCCTCCACGAGGTGGACGGGGAGCCGGATGGTCCGGGACTGGTCGGCGATCGACCGGGTGATGGCCTGGCGGATCCACCACGTGGCGTACGTGGAGAACTTGAAGCCCTTCGCGTAGTCGAACTTCTCGACCGCGCGCACCAGGCCCGCGTTCCCCTCCTGGATCAGGTCGAGCAGCGGCAGCCCGCTGCGCGGGTAGCGCCGGGCGACGGCCACGACCAGCCGCAGGTTGGACTTGATGAAGAGGTCCTTGGCACGCTCGCCCTCGGCGACCAGTGCTTCGAGCTCCTCACGGGTCGCCCCGCCCCCGTCGCTCTCCACCTCCTGATCGAGTATCTGCTGGGCGTAGACGCCCGCCTCGATCGTCTGGGAGAGCTCGACCTCCTTGGCGGCGTCGAGCAGGGGGGTGCGCGCGATCTCGTCGAGGTACATGCCGACCAGGTCGCGGTCGGCGATCTCCCCGCCCACGGCGCGAACGCTGCTTGCCCGTGCGGCCCCGCTCTGGGCGGAGGTCTGACGACGGGCGACGGCACGGGTTGCCATGCGTGCTCCCTTGCTGAGTAGGTCGCGACACCCTTCCGGGTGCCCTGCATCCGACGGAAACAACGACTGGAATCAGGACAGAATTCCCACCCGGCACATGGATTTTCGCGATCATGCAGTATCCTGCGCGGCCGCCGCCCCCGCGGGCACGCCGCAGGAACCCATGGAGGTGCAGGTCAGACCGGGCACGGAGGGTGAAACGGCGCCCCTCGCGGGCGCACACGACCACGCTGTCGGTGAGACCGCGATCACATGCGGCGCCATCCCTTCAGACGCCGTCACACGGGTCACGGTTGCCTCCCGCGTGGACGACCTCGCCTCCGCCCTGGGGCCTAGGTCCCGAGGCCGTTCCGCCCCGGCACCCCCCGCACCTAGCGTCGCTCCCATGACCGACACCACCGGCACCCTCGACGAGGCCCTCGAACGGCTCCACACCACGGGGCCCGAGCGCAACGGCTGGCTCACCAACCACGCCCCCATGGCCGTGGAGGCACTGGTCCGCCACGGCCAGGCCCCGGCCGTGCACCGCTGGCTCGACCACTACGCGCCCAAGCTGGAGGAGCTGCCGCCCGCGCACCTCCCGGTCACGGCGGGCACCTGGCGGGAGGCGCTCGGCGACCCGGCCCGGATCACCGACTGGACCCGCTTCTTCTCCCGCGAGCTGGCCGACCGGCCCTGGCGGGACGTCCTGGCCGAGTGGTGGCCCCGGCTGCTGCCCGGCATCGCGGGCGGGGCGACGCATCCGGTGATCCGCACGGGTCACGCCGTACGGACCCTGCTCACGACGGAGGAGACGGCGCCGCGCCGCGCGGAGCTGGCGCACGCCCTCGGCTACTGGGCGGCCCGCCACCTGCCTCTGCCGCCGCTCGCCCCGCTGGCCGTCGCGCCGACGGCCGCGGCCGCGCTGGACGCCGTACCACCGGTTCCGGAGCAGGACGGCGGGATCCGGACCCGGCTCGCGCAGCTGACGGCGTTCCCCGTGTGGGGCGAGGCGCCGGATCCCGGGACGGCGAAGGAGCTGCTCACCGAGCTGGTGACGGCGGCGACGCACCGGTACGCCTCCCACGGCCACGGCGAGCCGATCATGCTGGTGCACGCGGCGACCGCGCCGAACGCGGTCCTGCGGACCCTGCCCGCGCTCCCCCGCGAGCTGTGGGCGCCGAGCGTGGCGGCGGCCTGGGCGGCGGCGGCCGCGGTGACGGCGGCCTACACGCCGCGCGAGGCCGCCCCGTACGCCCGGACCGGCCTCACCCCGGAGGAGGTCTTCGAGCGGGCGGCGGCGCACGGCGACGACCACACGATCAAGTTCACGGACACGGCGCTCGACGTGGGCGACCCACTCGCGCTGGCCGCCGCGGTCCGCTCGATCGAGCTCAATCCGCCCCTGCTGTAGCCGTCACTCGATCGAGCTCAATCCGCCCCTGCTGTAGCCGTCAGCCGAACTGGACGGACCGCTTGGCGAGCCCCATCCAGAAGCCGTCGATCACGGACCGTTCCGCGTCGAGGTCGCCGGCCGCGTCCGCCGCGCCCATGGTGACGAAGAGCGGGGCGAAGTGTTCGGTACGGGGGTGGGCGAGGCGGCCGGCCGGGGACTTGTGCTCGAAGTCCAGGAGGGCGTCGACGTCGCGCGCGGCGAGCGCCTCGCTGCCCCAGGCGTCGAACTCGGCGGACCAGCCGGGGACGCCGGGGCCGGTGTGGCGGAGGGCGGCGAGGTTGTGGGTGAAGAAGCCGCTGCCGACGATCAGGACACCCTCGTCGCGCAGCGGGGCGAGCCTGCGCCCGATGTCCATGAGCCGGCGCGGGTCGAGGGTGGGCATGGAGATCTGGAGGACGGGAATGTCGGCGCCGGAGAACATCTCGACGAGCGGCACGTACGCGCCGTGGTCGAGGCCCCGGTCGGGGATGTCCTGCACGGGCGTTCCGGGGGCGCGGAGCAGCTTGCGGACGGACTCGGCGAGCTGCGGGGCGCCGGGGGCCGCGTACTGGACGCGGTAGTAGTGCTCGGGGAAGCCCCAGAAGTCGTAGACGAGGGGGACGGTCTCGGTGGCACCGAGCGCGAGCGGGGCCTCCTCCCAGTGGGCGGAGACCATGAGGATCGCCTTGGGGCGCGGCAGGCCCGCGGCCCAGGCGGCGAGCTCGCCGGGCCAGACCGGGTCGTCGGCGAGCGGCGGGGCTCCGTGGGACAGGTAGAGGGCCGGCATCCGTTCGAGAGTGGCGTCCATGGCGTCGACCTTCCCGGTCCTTGGAGCTAGTCCTTGGAACTAGTCCTTGAAACTTCAAGCTAACTGTTCACACGGTAACGCCACATAGTTCAACTTTCAAGAACGAGTCGTACGATGGGAACCATGGGAGACATGACCGAACCCCGCTGGCTGACCGACGAGGAGCAGCACGTCTGGCGCGCGTACCTGCACGCCACCACGCTCCTCGAGGACCACCTCGACCGCCAGTTGCAGCGCGACGCCGGGATGCCGCACATCTACTACGGGCTCCTCGTCCAGCTCTCCCAGGCCCCGCGCCGCCGGCTGCGGATGACCGAGCTGGCCAGGAGCGCCAAGATCACGCGCTCCCGGCTCTCCCACGCGATCGCCCGCCTGGAGAAGAACGGCTGGGTACGGCGCGAGGACTGCCCCTCCGACAAGCGCGGCCAGTTCGCCCAGCTGACGGACGAGGGGGCGGAGGTCCTCCGTCGGAACGCCCCCGGGCACGTGGCGGCCGTCCGCCAGGCCATGTTCGACCGGCTCTCCCCCGAGCAGGTGGAGCAGCTCGGCGCGATCATGCGGGTGATGGCCGAGGGCCTCGAACCCACGGACGCGAACGCGGACCTGCCCTGGCTCCGCTGAGGCGGAACCAGGGCAGGAGGTGACCGGCAGACCGGCAGACCGGTAGACCGGTAGACCGGCTCAGTGCGCGACGACCGGCACCTTCACCTCGTCGTCCGCGCCCGCGCCGGACCCGACGACCTGTCCGGTCCCCGGCTTCCCGGTGTTGATGAGCACGAAGGCGATCGTGGCCGAGAGGGCCAGGATGCCGACCGCCCACCAGATGGCCGCCGCGTACCCCTCGACCATGCCCTGGAGCTGGAGCAGCTTCTGCGCGGCCGGGGTGGTCGCGCCGGCGGCGTGGTCGGTCAGGTAGGCGGTGGTCGCCGAGGCGGCGATCGTGTTCAGCAGGGCCGTACCGATGGCGCCGCCGACCTGCTGCGAGGTGTTGACCATCGCGGAGGCCACACCGGCGTCCCGCGGGTCCACGCCGAGCGTCGCGAGCGACATGGCCGGCATGAACGCCGTACCCATGCCCAGGCCGAGGAGCAGCTGCGCGGGCAGGATCAGGCCGGCGTACGAGGTGCCGATCTCCAGCTGGGTGAGGAGCAGCATGCCGACGCCCGCGGTCAGGAAGCCCGGCGCCATGAGGAGGCGCGGCGGGACCCGGGTCATCAGCCGCGTGCCGATCTGGGTCGAGCCCACGATCATGCCCGCGATCATCGGCAGGAACGCGAAGCCCGTCTTGACCGGCGAGTACCCCTTCACGACCTGGAGGTAGTACGTGAGGAAGAGGAACAGACCGAACATCGCGATGACGGCGAGGCCCAGCGACAGGTAGACACCACCGCGGTTGCGGTCGGTCAGGACGCGCAGCGGCAGCAGGGGGGACCGCACCTTCGACTCGGTGAGCACGAAGGCGAGGAGCAGGACCGCGGAGCCGACGAAGAGGCCGATCGTGCCGGCGTCGCTCCAGCCCGCGGACTCGGCGCGGGTGAAGCCGTACACCAGGGAGACGAGGCCCAGGGTGGAGAGGATCACGCCGGGGATGTCGAGCGCGGAGCGGTTGCGGCCGCCCTCGGGCTCGCGGACGACGAGGTACGCGCCGACGGCGGCGACCACGGCGAACGGGATGTTGACGAAGAACGTCCAGCGCCAGTTCAGGTACTCGGTGAGGAAGCCGCCGAGGATCAGGCCCACGGCGCCGCCGCCACCGGCGATCGCGCCGTAGATGCCGAAGGCCTTCGCGCGCTCCTTGGCGTCGGTGAAGGTCACGGCGAGCAGCGAGAGCGCGGCCGGCGCGAGGAGTGCGCCGAAGGCGCCCTGGAGCGCGCGGGCACCGAGCATCATGGCCTCGCCGGTCGCGGCCCCGCCGAGGGCGGAGGCGGCGGCGAAGCCGATCAGGCCGGTGATGAAGGTCCGCTTGCGGCCCCACATGTCGGCGATGCGGCCGCCGAAGAGGAGGAGACCGCCGAAGGCGAGGGCGTAGGCGGTGATGACCCACTGCCGGTTGCCGTCCGAGATCCCGAGGTCCTGCTGGGCGGAGGGCAGGGCGATGTTCACGATCGTCGCGTCGAGGACGACCATCAGCTGGGCGAGGGCGATGAAGATCAGGGCTTTCCAGCGGCCGGCGTCGGCCTGGATCGCGGTCTTGTCGGGGATTTCGGGCATGGGGCTAGCCACCTCTTGGCGCGTACTGGCGAAAAAAGGACGTAAGGGAGTGCTTGTTAGGACGTAAGGAAGTGCTTGTTACGTAAGTCAGGGGCCCTGGAAGGGGGTGCTCACGACGAGGAGCAGGAGTCGCGTCTCAGGTCCTCCAGGGTCGCGGCCTTCCCGGGCAGCTCGGAGCGGGCGGGCGCCTCCAGGCCGTCGAGGAACAGCTGCAGGTGGCGGTGGACGAACCGGTCGAAGGCCCCGCAGGCGGACCCGGGCAGCGGCCGGGTCAGCTGGGAGAGCGCCACCATCAGGTCGCCCACGCCGACGTCGGCGCGGAGCCGGCCGGCGCGCTGCGCCCGGTCGACGAGGCCCTGGACGGCCTCCTCCAGGCGGTCGCGCTCGGCCATCAGGTCGGGGTGGTTCTTGTCGAAGGCGCCGTCGAGCATCGGGCACAGGGCTCCGATGCGCTCGTCGGCGGCGCCGCGCGTGAAGCGGCGGAGGGCGGCGAAGGAGTCGTCCTCCTCCTCGGTGGCCCGCTCGGCGAGCTCGGTGACGCGGGCCATGATCGAGAGGACGACCTCGCGGACCAGGTCGTCGCGCTCGGGGAAGTTCCGGTAGAGCGTGGCGTTCCCGACGCCGGCCCGGCGGGCGACCTCGTCGTACGGCACCTGGGGTCCGAACTCGACGAACATCTCGCGCGCCGTCGCCACGATCCGCTCGCGGTTGCGCAGGGCGTCGGCCCGCGGGCGGGGTACGCGACGGGCGGGCGCGGTATCGGCGGTACGGGTCACGCCACGACCTCCTCACAGTCATCCGGGGCCCCGGTTCGGGTCCCCTTCCGGGTCCTGTCCGGGTCGGATCCGGGCCCATCCGGGGAAAGAGTCCCCACTTCGTTCGACACAGGCGTAAACGGGGACCGAGTCCCCGGTTATTTCAAGCCACTATGTGACCTGCGTCACACGCCTTCCCGCTCCGTGGGATACCCACGATCGGGCCACCCGGCGCGCGCGCCGGGACCCCGCGTCACAGGCTGATCGCACAGCGCGGACCCGCGAGGCCGGGTCGCGGCGCCGACCTGCCCCGACCGGAGAGGCGACGCATGCAGCACCCCCGCCGACGGATACGCAGACCCGTCGCCCTGGCGGCGACCACGGCCCTCTCCCTCGCCCTGCTCGCCTCGGCGAGCAGCACCCTGCCCGGGCCCGCCCCGGCCTCGGCGGGCCCCGTGGCCGCCGCGCCGAGCGGGGCCCAGCTGGGGCCGTGCCGCATCGCCACGACGATGGGCGTGCAGATGTCGGAGGGGCTGCCCACGGCCCCCGGATACGTCCGCTCCACGGGCCTCGTCAGGGCCCTCAACCTGATGATCGACTTCCCGGACGCCCCCGGGGACGGCACGGCCATGGGCCGCTTCCGCGAGTTCTTCCCGCAGACCGCGGACTGGTTCCGCACCAGCTCGTACGGGCGTCTGCACTACCAGGCGGAGGCGCCGATACCCGACTGGCTACGGATGCCCCGGGCCTTCTCCGCGTACGGCATCGAGCGCGGCTCACCGTACGAACCGGGCTACCGCTCCCTCGTCGAGGACATCGTGAAGGCCGCCGACGCGCGGGTCGACTTCAGCGCCTACGACCTGGTCAACATCCTCGTCACGCCGAACGCCGGGCCCTCCGCCCTCGACACCGTCCTGTCCGTGACCTTCTCCGGCAACGACGACGCCCCCTACGCCGACGGCGTGCCGCTCGCCAACACGTCCTTCGTCTACAGCCGCCAGGACGACGGCTCCGGCAGCTTCGGCGAGACCGGCTACCGCGTCCTGCCGCACGAGAACGGCCACGTCTTCGGCCTGCCCGACCTCTACACCGCGGACGGCGGCGGCACCGTCGGGCACTGGGACATCATGTCCGAGGACTGGGGCGCCAACAACGACCTCCTCGGCTGGCACAAGTGGAAGCTGGGCTGGCTCGACAACGACCAGGTCAGCTGCGCCTCCGGCCCCGGCACCGGCGACTACAGCCTCACCCCGCTCGCGGTCCCCGGCGGACCCAAGCTCGCCTTCGTCCCGCTCTCCGGCACCTCCGGATACGCGGTCGAGGTCCGCAGCCGCGACGGCAACGACGAGGCCGTCTGCGACCAGGGCGTGCTCGTCTACCGGGTGGAGTCCGACGTCGACACCGGCCACGGCCCGGTGACCGTCGCCGACAGCAACCGGGCCAGCGGCGGCTGCACCCGCCGGGCCAACGTCCACGCGGAGCTCTCGGACGCCCCGTACGGCCCCGGCGAGACCTTCACGGACCGCGCCAACGGCATAAGGATCACCGTCCTCGACGAGGACGACACGGGGGCGTACCGGATCAGGATCACGCGGCGCTGAGGGCGTACCGGATCAGGATCACGCGGAACAGAAGGCGCACCGGATCAGAATCACGCAGAACTGAAGGCGCACCGGATCAGGATCACCCGGAGCCGAGGGCGTCCCGCAACCGGCGCTTGAGGATCTTCCCGGTCGCGTTCCGGGGCAGCTCCGCCTCGCGCACGAGGATCCTGGCCGGCACCTTGAAGGCGGCGAGGCGCGCCCCGACGTGCGCCCGCAACGGCTCGACGCCCGGGTCGGCCCCGGGCCGCAGCCGAACGACGGCCACGACCTCCTCGCCGAGCAGCGGGTGCGGAACCCCGAGCACGGCGGCGTCGACGACGTCCGGGTGCTCGTGCAGCACGCCCTCGACCTCGACGCAGTACACGTTCTCGCCGCCGCGGATCACCATGTCGGTGATCCGGTCGACGACGCTGACCCGCCCCTCCCCGTCGACGCGGGCGAGGTCGCCGGTCCTGAACCACCCGCCCGGGGCGAACGCTGCGCGGGTGGCGGCCTCGTCCCCCCAGTACCCGCGGATCAGCGACTGACCGCGCAGCCACAGTTCCCCCACGCCGTCCGCGTCGGGCCGGTCGATCCGCACCTCGGTGACGGGCGAGGGCCGCCCGACGCTCCCGGGATGGGCCCGGTACTCGGCGCCGACGTTGGACAGGACGCCCCCGCAGGTCTCGGTGAGCCCGTAGCCGTTCCGGGGCTCGATCCGCTCCCCGTACCCCTCGGTGATCCCCGCGACGATCCCGGGCGGGGCGGCGGCGCCTCCGGTACTGAGGAGGGTGAGGCTGGTGAGCGGGTCACCGGCACGGCGCGCGAGGTCGAGCAGCTGGAGTGCGGTGGTGGGAACCCCGGCGTAGTGGGTGACGCCGTGCTCGCGGATGAGCGCGAGGGCCCGGCCGGCGTCCCACTTCCGCATCATCACGAGGGTCCCGCCGGCCGCCATCACGGCGTAGAACGACGTGAACGCGGCGACGTGGAAGAACGGGAACGTCGTCAGGGAGACGATCGCGGGCCCCGTCCCCGGCACGTCCCCTCGCGCGAGGGCCGCGGCGGCGGCGAAGTAGCGGGGGTTCATGGCGGCCCCGGCCTGCGCCAGGTGCGTGGCGACGGCCCCCTTGGGGCGCCCGGTGGTGCCGGAGGTGTAGATGATGGTGGCGTCGTGCTCGGGCAGCACGTCGACGGGCGGCGGCCCGAGCACCGGATCGGTGTCGGCGACGTACGCGGCGAAGCCCTCCTCGGCCTCGCCCCGGAAGACGATGCCGGGCACGCCGTTCCGTGCGGCCCACGCCCGCACCCGCCCGACCCGCTCCCCGTCGACGAGCAGCACGCCGGGCGCGCAGTCGTCGAGCGCGTACGCGAACTCGTCCTCGGTCCACCAGGCGTTGAGGGGTACGGCGACGAGCCCGGCGAGCTGCGCGGCCCAGAAGGCGACGTGCCACTCGGGCAGGTTCCGCATGGCCACCACGGCCCGGTCCCCCGGCCGCAGCCCGTACGCGCCGGTGAACCGCCGCGCGAGCCCGCAGGCCGCGTCGAAGAACTCCCGGTAGGTCATGCGGACGTCCTCGGACACGAGGAACACGCGGTCGCCGTAGGCCCAGGTCACCTCTGCGAACTCCCGCAGGGTCCGGGGCCCTCCGGCGAACACCCCGTCCGCGACGGCGAAGGGCGCCCCGTCGGCCGTCAGCCGCTCGACTCCGCCAGCCACCACACCATCCTCCTGAGCGGCCGCTCAGCCCGCCCGGGCGACGCTATGCGCCCCTCGGAACAGGGTCAACCCCACCCGGCACGGAACGGTCAGTGGTTGACGTCGATGACGATCCGGTTGGGGGCGGTCAGCTTGAAGACCTTGTAGGAGGAGTGCGGCCCGAGCGCGAGGCCGAAGGTGTTGCTGTCCTCGAAGGAGTACACGAGGGCCTGCCCCTTGAGGCTGGGGTAGCCGAAGGACTGCGACCGGGGACTGGTGTACGTGGACTGGTGGTTCCCGTCGAAGGCCTCGGCCGGCATGAGGGTCACCGTCAGGTAGGAGTCGCCCTGGATCGGCACCCGGGTCTGCGAACCCTCCTCGCCCCAGTACAGCGGGGTGGTCTGCTCGCCGGTGGTCCACCCGGGGACGGTGCCCTCGCCGAGGTCGATGACGACACGGTCGTACGTGTCGTGGGTGGCGGTCCGCACCCCGAGGACGCAGACGTGGGCACAGACGGGGGCGGGCGCGACGGCCACGGCGGACGTGGTGCCGAGCAGCGTGGCGGCGAGCGCGGCGGAGCCGGCGAGGGTGGCGAGAGCGGACGTACGCATGAGGCCTCATTCCTTGGTCCGGAAAGCTCCGCAGCCTAGGGCGCCCGCCGGGCGGGGAGGCGAGACGATTCCCCCGAGTCAGTCATGTCCACGCCCACCAACACCCCACCCCGCGGCGCCCCCACCGAAGCCATATCCCCCGGACGCCGCCCACACCACCCGCTACACTGACACCGCTCCACCTTCGCCTTCGTAGCTCAGGGGATAGAGCACCGCTCTCCTAAAGCGGGTGTCGCAGGTTCGAATCCTGCCGGGGGCACAAGAAGAAGGGCCAGCTCAGGGGAACATTCCCCCGATGCTGGCCCTTTCGCATGATCACGGCCGTGCCACCTAGGTGCCAGAAGGCGCCGGATCACCGTCCGTCCGGCTGGCAGACAAGCCGGCCGAGCAAATCAGGAGGGGCGAGTACGAGCCGGGCCAGCGTTTGCCGCAGATCAGAAACCTGGTCGACGCAGGCGACGGTCATGGCCCGTAGGGGTTCCCATCAAGATCCGCTCCACCGAGCTGGTGCCGCATCCGGAAAGGTCCGCCCTGTCGACGACGGCGTGTACGTGTCGGTCGTCGGCGCTCGTCATCGTCGTTCCTACGTCCCCGACGGCCGCGGCTGCTCCGGTGGAACCGAGCTCTCGGCGACCGCCATCCACTGATCCAGGTCGGCCTGGGTGAACTCTGTCCACGGTGGGATCTCGGGGAGCTGTCGGAGAAGGTCGTAGGCCTCGGAGATCTGGGGGCCGCGGAGGACAGGGCAGTGGCAGCCGGCGATGACCTCGGCGTTCAGGTGTTGGAAGTAGCTGACGACCGTCCCGAACTTCTGGGCGTCCAGCAGGGCGACCCAGGGGGAGACCAGCCGACCGCCGAAGAACTGGCCGTCACGGAATTCGTCCGGCGACAGCGCTGCCGTTTCGGGCACGGGGGTGGGCACGTTCGTGGCGAAGGTGTCGACGGCCCACAGGGTGTTGGTCTTCCGGTCGAAGAGAGCGCGGGTTGTGGGGTTGTCGTACAGGGGCGGTCGTTTGGCGACCAAGGTGCGATCGCCCGCGTCGATCGTGTCGCCGTCTGTCATGAAGCGGCACCGGTTGATGGGGGTCTCCCACTCCTCGGCCATGCGGCCGATGGAGAACCACGTTGTCAGCAGGGTCGCGTTCGGGCACTCGGCGAGGACCGCCAGGAGGTTGCCGGCGTGGTCGCGGTCGTCGTGGGTGAGGAAGATCCACCGTACGTCCAGAGGATCCACGACGGACCAGGCTGCCTCCAGCCATTGGGCGCGCACTGCGCGCGCCCCGGTGTCCACGAGGATCGGTTCGGCTCCTCGGATCACCATCGAGTTCATCGGAAAGTGGCCGACCGGCGGGGCCTCAAGGGCCCACGGGATGACGAACGTCTCCTCGGCGATCTTGTACGGCTGCAAAAGATTGAACGTATCCATGGTTGCCATGGGTGCTCTCCTTGGGCGGAGTCGCCGCAGGGTCCATAAACCAGTCCAGCCCCGTGCCGGGCTGTTGGCAACCGCAAAACTCGCGTCGAACCGTTGTAGGCATCGAACTCGTTCGGGCTATGGCCGGCGTCCAGAAGTCGGGTCAGGCGCCCGGCTTCCGCACTCTGTCGCCCGGACAACAGGTGGACCTCAAGTGGGAGGCTCCAGGCTTCAAGCAGGACGGATACGACTACCGCGCGGTCAGCATTGCGCCTCGGCGTGCCTGACATCCACAGCTGACATCGACAACGCTGGACGGGCGCACGCCAGCACCCCAGTCCAGCCGCCGCATCCGTCGCATCCGTCGACATCAGCCGCCGGAGCAGGCTCGGATCGAACTCCTGAAGCGGGTGTCGCAAGTTCGAATCCTGCCGGGGGCACAAGCGGCACAGGGCACCTGGGAACGTTCCTCGGTGCCCTGTGGCGTCCAGGGTCGAGGATGGCCGCGGAGCCGTGTCGGGTGTCGTGGAGGCGGCGGACGTCGTCGGTCCCGCCGCCCCGTGCGAGCCCTCAGCCGGTGACGCGGCCGTATGCGAGAGGGGAGAGCCATGGAGGCGGCGGGGTACCTCATGGGCGCCTTGGTCTGGGGTGGCGCGATCGCCGCAGTGCCGGCGACGGTGGGCGGATCGCTCGTGGTCGTCCGGTGGCGACGCAGGACGATCGCAGCCCTGGAGCGTGCGGAGCTGGAGGAGGGTCCGCGCTCCCCGACGTGATCCTGCATCAACCGGTAGCAGGGGTGAGCCCCGTCGGGCCAACTCGACTGATGCGGCAAGCCGTTCGGGGCGAGAACGGGCCGTCGCCCGTGCACGGGCGACGGCCCGTTCTCGCCTCGCCCGGTCGCCGTGCCGACGGGCGCTGGAATCCGGCCAGGGATACGATGGGCGTGAGCCCCGATCAGCAGGTACACCTCCGGGGCCGGCGGTTCTCTTCCGGTCCCCGACGGGGCCAGTACGGCTCGTGGCCCACACCCTGCCGCCGCGCACGCCGGCCTTGCGGGACCCATCCCACCGCCCGAAGAGGCCTCGCCATGACCAACCCGCAGCCATCGCCCCCTCCCCCGGCCCTTCGCCTCATCTTCGAGTACGAGGGCGACGAGGTGAGCCTCGTCCTCCAGCAGCCGGTCGACACGGACCTCAGCGGCTTCGACACCGGCACCCCCACGGGTTCCGGCGAGTTCGTGGAGACGCGGGACGACGACGGACAGCGCCTCGACCGTGTGCCCGCGCGCGGAGCCTTCCTGGAGAGCGCCGAGGTCTTCCCGGAGGACCACGCGGAGCCGATCACCCGGGTGGACGTGGAGGCACGCGGTGCGTTCACCGTGATCGTTCCCGCACCGGCCGAGGCCACCCAGGTCGCCGTGGTCCGAGTCGTGCCCTCGGAACGCGAGGCACTGCCCCCGGAACGCGAGGTGCTGACGGAGGACGTCGACCTCGCCACCTTTCGGCTCGAGCGATAGCAGACCGCGATGACCACTTCCGACGGCACCGTCCAGGGCCGCACCCAGATCCACGGAACAGCACCGCGCAACCGGGCGTTCACCGTCGTGCTGCTCGGCGACGGGTTCACCGCCGCACAGCAGACCGCGTTCGACACCGCCTGCACCGACTTCGTCACCGCGCTCACCACCACCGCGCCGTACGACAGGATCGGGCGATCCATCAACATCTGGCGGGTCAACGTCGCGTCCACCGACACGGGCGCCGACGATCCCGTCGCCGCGGGCGGCACCGGCGCGACGGCCCGCACGTACTTCGACTCCACGTTCGGCGGAAACGGCATCAGGCGGCTGCTGGTCTGCAACAACTCGACGGCGCTCCAGACAGCCGCCGCCCAGGTCCCGGAGTTCACCGTCGCGCTCGTCGTGGTCAACTCCACGGTCTACGGGGGAAGTGGCGGCTCCGTCGGCACGTACTCCCTCGCGGGCGGGGCGACCGAGATCGCCATCCACGAGCTCGGCCACTCGGCGTACGGACTGGCCGACGAGTACGCGTACTACGCCGGCGGCAACGAGACCGGGCACGACACCCACCCGGCCGGCGAACCCGCCGAGCCGAACGTCACGCTGAAGACCGACCGCTCCTCGTTGAAGTGGGGCTGGGCCGTCGCTCCGACCACCGCCCTGCCCACGATGTCCAACCCGAACTGCGCGACGGTGGATTCACGGCCGAGCACGGTTCCCGCCGGGACGCCCGGCTGCTTCGAAGGCGCGCACTACTACCACTGCCGGTCCTTCCGACCCGAACACAACTGCAAGATGCGGGAGTTGGGCACCCCGTTCTGCCAGGTGTGCCGTCAGGTGATCCAGGCCCGGACGAAGGTGACCAAGAACATCTGCGCACTGACTCCGGGCAGGGACGCCGTGTACCGGTACGACGGCTCGGGAACCTCCTGGACCAGGATCGGCGGACCCGCGGGCCGGCTCTACGCCGGCGGCTGGGGACTCGTCGCCACCAACCCCAGCTCCGGCGACCTCTACCGCTACCTCGGCACCCCCGACAGCTGGCAGTACATCGGAAGCGCCGGCGCCACCTTCGCCGTCGCCGACGACACCGTCTACGGACTCACCCCGAGCAAGGACGCCGTATACCGGTACAACGGCTCGGGGAGCTCCTGGACCAGGATCGGCGGACCCGCGGGGCAGCTCTACGCCGGCGGCTGGGGACTCGTCGCCACCAACCCCAGCTCCGGCGACCTCTACCGCTACCTCGGCACCCCCGACAGCTGGCAGTACATCGGAAGCGCCGGCGCCACCTTCGCGGTCAACGACGACACCGTCTACGGACTCACTCCGGGCAAGGACGCCGTATACCGCTACGACGGCTCGGGGAACTCCTGGACGAAGGTCGGCGGCCCCGCGGGGCAGCTCTACGCCGGGGACTGGGGACGAGGACTCGTCGCCACGCAACCCGGCTCCGGCGACCTGAGGAGCTACCTCGGCACTCCCGACACCTGGAAGGTCATCGGCATCGCCGGGGCCTCCTTCGCCGTCGCCACCGACAGCGTCTACCGACTGGCCCCGGCCTCCGACGCCGTCTACCGCTACACCGGCTCCGGAATCTCCTGGAGCAAGGTCGGTGACGCCGCGCACTCCATCGTGGCCGGCGACATCTGACACGGCCCGCCGCGGCCGATACCGACGACGGTGGACGACAGCGGTCGTCCGCGCCCCCTCGCGGTATTGTCGAGCCACGGGTCGGCCCTGCCGGGGTCGCTCGATCGAACTCCTCAAGGGCACCTGGTGAGGTCACCAGGTGCCCTTCGGCGTCCATCATCGGCGGGAGGGCTGCGGGATGACGAACAGTGAGCGGGAGGGCCGGGGCGTCTCCCCCCGGCGGCGCGGACAGGGGGAGCTGGAGGCGCAGGTGCTCGCCGCCCTCCGGCAGGCGCCCGGGGCCCGGACCGCGGGCTGGGTTCAGGAGCGCCTCGGCGGCGGGCTCGCGTACACCACCGTCATCACCATCCTCACCCGCCTCCACGCCAAGGGCGCCGTGAGCCGCGAGCGGGCCGGCCGGTCCTTCGAGTGGACCGCCGTCGCCGACGAGGCCGGACTCGCGGCCCTGCGGATGCGGAAGGTCCTGGACGGCGAGGCCGACCGGGACGCGGTGCTCACCAGCTTCGTGACCGGACTCTCCCCCCATGACGAGCGCCTGCTGCGGGACCTGCTGGCCCAGGAGCCCGGCGAGGCGGAAGGCTGACGGCATGGGGGGCTTCGTCTTCCTGCCGCTGGTCCTGCCCCTCACGGCGTGGCCGGTGGCCCGGCTCGCCGCCCACCACCTCCACCCGAGGATGGCCACCTGGCTGCTGACCGTCCTCTCGGGCGTGCTCGCCGTGTGCAGCACCCTCTGCCTCGGCCTGCTCATGGTCGTCGGCACAGCCCAGCTCCCCGGCAACCCGCTCCCGGACGGCTGGTCCGACCCCGAGGTGCGCGAGGCCGTCCCGTACGACGAGGTCGCCGGCCGCTTCGCCATCCCCGCCCTCGTCGTCGTGGTCGTCTCCTGCGCCCGCACGGCCTGGCACCACCACCGGGTCCGCCGCCGCGCCGGCCGGGCCCTCGCCGGGCTGCCCGCCACCTCCGTCGTCGTCCTGCCCGACCCGAAGCCCTACGCGTACGCCCTTCCCGGGCGGAGGGACCGCGTCGTCGTCACCACCTCCCTCCTCGCCACCCTCACCGGGCCCGAGCGCCGCGCGCTCTTCGCCCACGAACGCGCCCACCTGAACGCCCGGCACCACAGGTTCCTGCTGACCGTGCAGCTCGCCGCCCGCGCCAACCCGTTCCTGCGGCCCCTCCGCACGGCCGTCGCCTACACCACCGAGCGGTGGGCCGACGAGGACGCCGCCACCCGCGTCGGAAGCCGCCGCACCGTGGCCCGCGCGGTCGGCAAGGCCGCGCTCGTCTCGCGGGGCGCGCCCTCCCCGGCGCTCGCCGGCTTCGCCGCGGTGGCCGGACCCGTACCGCGCCGGGTGGCCGCGCTGCTCGCCCCCGCTCCCGCCACCCGCCGCTGGCCGTCCGTGTTCACCACCGCGGGCCTCGCCGCCTGGGGAGCGGCGGCCGGCACCACCGTCTCCGCACTCTCCTCGGCGAACTCGGCCGTGACGCTGTTCGTGATCCTGAAGGCCGCGACCCCCCTCTGACACACGGCCCGCCCGTCCTATCCTGGCCTTCACCCCCCGGGGGAAACGGGGGCGACGGGGAAACGGGGTAGGCCATGGACTGGTTCTGGTGGGTTCTCATCCTCTTCTGGACCGGCGGCCTGGGCTGGGCCGCCGACAACGTCCGCACCGCGCTGCGCCATCGGCACGAGCGGAAGATGGAAGTCCTGGATGCGGCCAAGCAGGAACGTCTCGCCCTTGAGGCCGTGCACAAGACGCCGGAGCCGGTGTGCGGGTGCACGCACCATCTCGCGAAGCACGACAAGAAGGGCCGCTGCCACGAGCGGGTCGAGGTGCCGACGGCCTGGGACGAGAACAGGAAGCCGGTCCGCTACGAGGCCGGTGAGTGCAACTGCCAGCAGTACGTGGGCCCGCAGCCGCTCTCCCAGGTGTACGCGGACGACCTGACCGACCTGGCCTGAGCCGGGGCGCACCACGGGCACGCTGCCCTTCGTGGACGAGCACACGGTCGTCGTCGACTCCGGGGCCGAGCGCTCTCCGACGGCCGTGCCCGGTGAAGGACGCCAGCCGCCGACCGCGTCGAAGAAGCGATGCTGAACGCCTCACGCCCCCGCCGTGGGGAACGCCCGCCGCGGCTCGCCTCAGCGCAGTTCCTCCGGGCAGGCCGTGCCCCGCGACAGCTTGTAGGGCGCGGCCAGCCGGTAGACGCCCGCCTTCGGGGCGACGAGTTCCGTCCATTCGTCGCCCTCGGCGTCCGCCTCCGCCTTGAAGAGGCAGCCCTCCTCGTTGGCGAAGACCTTCGGGAGCTCGGTCTCCGACTCCTCGCGGGCCGCCTTCGACGCCTCGGTCTCCTGCGGCGGTTCGATCTTGCCGCCGTCCTCGTCCATGAGGGCGAGCCACGGCGAGTACGGGACGCGGATGAGGACCCGGCCGGGGCTGTCGACCCGGATCACCACCTCGTTCTCCTCCGCGCTCTGGACCTGGGCGGGCGGGTCCGCCAGCGGGGTCGGGTTCTCGACCTCGTACAGCCGCCAGTTCTCGTCCGACCAGATCTGGTCGAGGTACGGCAGTCCCTCGCGGACCAGCTCCGCCTCCTGCTCGGCGCCCGAGTCGGGGGCTCCGGTGGGCAGGACGACGTAGTGGACGGCCCAGCGGTCGAGCCACTCCTGGTAGTTCACCGCGTTGAGGGTGTCGTCGTAGAAGAGCGGGTTGCGCTCCATGTCGGCCTGCCGGTTCCAGCCGCGCGCCAGGTTGATGTACGGGCTGAGCGCGGAGGACTCGCGGTGGCTGGACGCCGGCACGACCTCGACCCGCGCCTTGCCCGCGTCCCGTACCTGGAGCTGGTTGACGAGCGGCGCGAGCTCACGCGCCCAGGACGCGTCCGGGGCGGTACGGATGACGTCGTCGACGCCCTTGAAGCCGATCCAGAAGTTCAGGCCGGCGACGGCGAGCAGCAGCGCGTACCAGCGGCGTGAGCGCGGCGCGGTGTACGGCAGCGCGGCGAGCAGCACGACGCCCGCGAAAAGCATCGGCAGCCGGGAGATGTTCGAGCCGATCTGGGAGTCGATCAGCCAGGTCAGGAGCGTGCCGATGGTGTAGACGGCGGCGGCCGTGCGGACCGTACGCCAGTCCCCGGGGACGAGGACGAAGGTCAGGATCCCGAAGAGCAGCGGGAGCGCCGTCGAGCCGAAGGCCATCGGCTGCGTGCCGGAGAAGGGGAAGAGCCAGGAGGAGAGCGCGACCACCGCCACCGGGGCGAGACCGAGGGCGTACGCGCCGGGGCGCCGCTTGTTGAGGAAGAGCGCCGCCGCCGCGACCCCGAGGAACAGTCCGGCGACCGGGCTGCACGCAGTCGCCAGGCCGGCCAGCGGGGCGGCGACGGCCGCCTTCGCCCAGCGCTTGTAGCGCCAGCGGTGCGGCCAGCAGAAGACGGCGGCGACCGCGCCGAGCGCGAACATCATGCCAAGGCCGAAGGTCACCCGGCCGGAGAGGGCGTTGCAGAGGAACGCGAAGACGGCCGCGACCGAGCAGACCATCGGGTTCCGGACCGCCCGCACCCGCACCAGGATCAGCGCGGTCAGGGCGGCCGACAGCGTCCCGGCGACCATCATGGTGCTGCGGACGCCGAGCAAGGACATCAGGTACGGCGAGACCACGCTGTACGAGACCGGGTGCATCCCGCCGTACCAGGCCAGGTTGTACGCGGAGTCCGGGTGCCGTCCGACGAACTCGGCCCACGCGTCCTGGGCGGCCAGGTCCCCGCCGCTGTTCGCGAAGAAGAAGAACCACAGGACGTGGGTGAGGGCGGCGAGCCCGGTGGCCACCATGACCGTGTACCGGCGCTTGCGCCGCGGGGCGCGAGCGGGGACGGGGGCGGTGGCCTGAGCGGGGGGAGCCGGGGACGGCGCGGGGGCGGGCGCGGGCCGCTGGGTCGGCAGCACTATTCGCGAGAGCGAAGCAGGGCCGGTATCCGTGGGCGACGCGCCGTCGCTGTCCGGGGTGTCACGAGCGTCATGGGCATCACGGTAGACGTCGGGGTCGGAGTCCGCGCGGTCGGCGCGTGTCGGCTCGGCGGTGGTCACTGCGGCCCTTTCCCGTACTGCCCGTCTGCTGCCCGTCTCGCTCGTCGCGAGGTCACGCGTGCTTCTCGTCCCCCGGAGACGCTAACAGCCGGGTGCCCCGGGGTTCCGGGGCACCCGGCCGAGCGGGTGGCGTCTCTGGGGGCCGGCCGTCAGCCCACGCGGGTGAGCTTCTTGTCGAAGCCCGGCTCCACCAGGTCGGCCGAGAGGGCGACCGGGGAGCTGACCTTGCCGGCGCCGGTGCCGATCGACACCTGACCGACGATGTCGCCCGCCTTGCCGGAGTGCGGGACGGCCTTGCCGCCGTCCGTGAGCTCCAGCTTCACCTGGAGGCCCGGCCAGCCGACCGCCTTGAGCTCCTTGGTCGCCACGACCGGGGTCCGGCCGCCGAGGCCGTCGTCGACGTAGCCGAGGACCTGGCCCTTCTTGACCACGGCGGCCGAGGTGACGTCCTTCTGGGCCTGCTGGATCAGCTTGAGGCTGTAGTCGATGGCGAGGGTCAGCTTGTCGTCGAGGATCTTGGCGTTCTTGGCCCCCATGACGATGCCGAGGACGCGGCGATTCTGGCCGTCGACGATGGTGTTCGCCGCCCAGAGCAGGTTGCCGCCGGCAGGGGTCGAGGAGCCGGTCTTGATGCCGCTCACACCCGGTTCGAGCAGGATCTTGTTGTTGTTCTCGATGCGGCCGGGGATGCCGTCGACCGTCAGGTTCGGCATGTTCACGATCTCGCGGAACACGTCGTACTGCATGACCGCCTTCGCCAGCTTCAGCTGGTCCTGCGGGGTCGACACGGTGCTGTCGAGCAGACCCGACGGGTCCGTGTACGTGGACTGGGTCATGCCCAGCTCCTTCGCGGCGACGTTCATCTTCTCGACGAACGCGGCCTCCGAACCGGCGTCCCAGCGGGCGAGCAGCCGGGCCACGTTGTTCGCGGAGGGGATCATGAGGAGCTCCAGGAGCTCCTTCTCCGTGTAGGTCTGACCCTCCTGGACCGCGGCCGTCGACTCGTGCGTCGCATGGGCCTGCTCGGCGGCCTTCTTGTCGATCGTGATCTCGGGACCCTGCTGCTTCCCCTTGATCGGGTGGTCTCGGAGGATCACGTACGCCGTCATCGTCTTGGTCACGGACGCGATCGGAGCGGGCTTCTGCGCTCCGTACAGGCCCATCGAACCGACGCCCTCGACCTCGACGGCACCCTGGCCCTCGCCGGGCCACGGCATGTCGAGCTTGCCGCCCCCGAAGGTGAACGTCGGCTCGGCCGACAGGGTCAGCGCGGGCGCGGGCAGCGGGCGGACCATCTGCGCGATCGCAAAGGCGATCAGGAGGAGCAGCACCAGCGGGGTCCAGATCCGCAGCCGGCGCAGGGTCGTCCGCATGGGGGTCGGCGGCGGGGGCGGCGTGTTGGTCAGCTCGGCGAGCAGGTCGAGCGGCGGCAGCGGGGGCAGCGGCTGCTGCCGGGTCCGCTCCGCCTCGGCGAGCGCGGCGGGCGCCGGTGCGGGGGCGGGGGCCTTGGGCGCGGCGTCCTTGGCCCCGACGCTCTGGGGACCGGCCGCGGGGGCGGCGGGGGCCTTGGCGGCCTCCTGAACCGCCTTGGCGGCCTTCTCGGCCTTCTGCTCGGCGGGGATGTCGGGGCGCAGCGCCCGGAAGACGCTGGTGCGCTCGCTGTCGGAGTCCGCGGCGAGAGCGGACGGCAGCTTCAGGGCGGTCGTCGGCTGGTCCACCACGGGCGGACGGACCATCTTGAACATGGTCGTCGGCTGGTCGACCGGCTCGTCGTCCTGCGGCTCGTCCTCGGAGGAGTCCTCGGACGCGTCGTCGGAGGGCTCCGCGGGCTCCTCGTCGCCGGACGGCTTCCGCTTGGCGAACCAGGGCGCGGACGGAGCCTTGTCCTCGACGGGCTCGCTGTCGGAGTCGTCGTCGGCCTCGGACTCGTCGTCGTCCGACTCGTCCCCGGGCTCGTCGTCCGGCTCGCCGTCCTGCGGCTCGTCGTCGGCCTCGGAATCGTCGGCCTCGTCCTCGGGCTCGGCCACGCCGTCGTCCTCGGGCTCCGGCTCGTCCTCGGACTCGGGCTCGTCGGCGGACGCCTCGGCGCTCTCCTCGGCCCCGGACTCCTCGGCCTCCGGCTCCTCCGCCGTCGCGACCCAGGCCGCCACGGCAGCCTTCAGGCGATCGCTCTCCGGCTCGGGCTTCGACTCGGAAGCCGGCTCGGAAGCCGGCTCCTCCGTCCCCGTCTCCGTCCCCGCCTCCGTCCCCGTCTCCGTCGCCTTCTCCCCCGTCGCCTTCGGCTCGTCGTCCTCCGGCGTGCGCGGCGCCAGAGTCTTGAACACGGCCGTCGGCTGGTCCACCTGAACCGCCGAGGACGACGGGGACTCTGACTCGCGGAGCACGGAAAGCCGAGGATCCCGGCCGCCGCCGCCCGAGGCCGCCGTCTCCTGAGACGACCCCTGCTGCTCCGCCTTGTCGGGGGACTCGCCCGCCACCGTGCCTCCTCCATGCGTCATACGTACGTCCGAACCGTCTACCAGTGTCCTGTGTGAACCCCTTGGCTCCCGTGCTAGACGAGAACGACATACCTACTGGTTCCCGGATGAAGCACCCAGGCACTCTCGACAGATGAATGTGAGAGGGGTCACCCTGTCATTCATCCACGCGGGGAGGCATGGATGGGCAGGAGCCGCAGAACCATTCCGGAAGAGCTTCTGCTGCTCGCTCTGGACCCGACCACGGGTACCACAGCGCAGCCGCAGTCGCTCGACCTCGGTCTGGCCGGAGCACAGCTAGTGGAGCTGGCTCTGGCAGGCCGGATAGCCCCTGACGGGGATCGTATCGCCGTGGTGATGCCACGGCCGACCGGAGATCCGACACTGGACTCCGCACTCGAGCTGTTGCGCAGGCGCGGCAGCCCGGTTCGGGCCGTCCACTGGATCGGCGGGCCCCGGCTGGGGCTCCGTCAGACGTATCTCTCGCATCTGGAGCGATGCGGCATGGTGCATGCCGTGGAGGGCCAGATGTGCGGGGTGTTGCCGACGACTCGCTACCAGGCGACGGACACGGCGATCAGTCGGGAGATCCGTGCCCGACTGGACAGTGCGATCCGCACCGGCGTACCGCCGGACCCGCGGACCGCGGCGCTTGCCGCGCTGGCCCATGCGGTCGGTCTCGGGAAGCACCTCTACCCCGGCAACGAAGGACGGTCGTCGCGGTCCAGGCTGCGCGACCTGATCCGGCACGACCCGATGGGCGGACTCGTGGCGCACGCCGTGATGGACGTCCAGAACGGCGCGGCGGCACAGCCGCGCCGGAGCGCCGCGGGCGTCCCGGCGCAGCCTCGCGGCAGCATGGCCCGCGCGGCCGCGCACTGATCCGTCGCGCGTCAGGCACCAGGAACCAGGAACCATCCCGAAGAACCATCCCGGGAGCCGCACAGGTGTGCGGGACGGTCTGGACGGCCGTCCCGCACATGTGCGTTGTCCTGTTTTCCCAGCGCGCACCCGGCCATTGGTGGCAGTCTGCCAAGCGGTAGATACCCACAGCTACGCAGCAGACAGCCGGAGGTGCAGTTTCCGTGGCGTCCAACGTCAACCCCACCGTCAGGCGACGCCGATTGGGCCAGGAGCTGCGCAAGCTCCGCGAGGCGAAGAACATGACGGCCGAGCAGGTCGCCGAGCGCCTTCTCGTCTCGCAGTCCAAGATCAGCCGGCTGGAGAACGGCCGTCGCTCCATCAGCCAGCGTGACGTCCGGGACCTGTGCGGCGTGTACGAGGTCGAGGACGAGCGCATGGTCGACTCCCTCATGCAGATGGCCAAGGACTCGCGCCAGCAGGGCTGGTGGCACGCCTTCGGCGACATCCCGTACAGCGTGTACATCGGTCTGGAGACGGACGCGGAGAGTCTGCGGATGTACGAGCCGCAGATCATCCCGGGGCTGCTCCAGACGCACTCCTACGCGGAGGCCGTGATCTCGGGCGCGCTGCCGGAGTCGACGCCCGCGGACATCGAGAAGCGGGTCCAGGTCCGCACCCGCCGTCAGGAGCGGATCCGGGACGAGGAGCGTCCGCTGCGCCTGTGGGCGGTCATCGACGAGGGGGCGCTGCACCGGATCGTCGGCAACCGGCAGCTGATGGTCGAGCAGTTGGAGCACCTGATCGAGCAGTCGCACCTGCCGCACGTCACCGTGCAGGTGCTGCCGTTCGAGATGGGCGCGCATCCGGGGATCAGCGGCCAGTACTCGATCCTGGAGTTCCCGGACACCTCGGACTCCAGCGTCGTCTACATCGAGGGCGTGACGAGCGATCTGTACCTGGAGAAGGCGCAGGACGTCGGAAAGTACTCGGTGATGTACGAGCACCTCAGGGCGCAGGCGCTGAACGTCGACCAGACGCGGGAGTTCATCTCGAAGATGGCGAAGAAGCACGCCCAGGGCTGATCACCGGCGGCGGGGCAGGCACCGTACACCGAGTGATCGCTCCCACGGAAGCCCAGTTGGAATATGCCACTCGGACGTGTGAACGCCGGCCCCGCCGGCCGGGACCGGCGAGTAGCGTCGATCACGCCATCAAGAACGTTGGCGAGAGACACGACTCGGCAGAACCGGAGTGAGCAGCATGGCGATTATTCAGGGTGGTACGGACACCTGGACGAAGTCCTCGTACTCGGGCGGCAACGGCGCCTGCGTCGAGGTGAAGTCCCCCGTGACGGCCGCGATCGCGGTGCGGGACTCCAAGGCTCCCGAGGGCCCGTCGCTCTCTTTCGGACCGGGATCGTGGAACGCGTTCGTCGGCGAGGTGAGCAACGGGGCCCTCTGAGCCCCGGTGCGCACGCCGTCACCAGCAGTACGTGAGAGCCCTCTCGACCGGTCCGCCGTCCTGGCCGAGGGGGCTCGGCTCTTTTCCTCGGCGGCTTCCCTTCCCGCCGCAGAACGGTGTCAGCGCAGCTCGTCCACGTAGCGGTCCGTTCCCGGGACCGTCGGGACGAAGGGTGCCACCAGTTCCACCGTCGCCTCGGTTCCTCCCAGGCTCTCCAGGTCCGCGAAGTGCTCCGTCCAGCACGTGCGCGGGTCCTCCTCCAGGAACCAGAGCAGGGTCAGCCGGGTGTCGACCCCCTCGACCTGCTTCACGTACGTCATGCGGTCGCCGGGCAGCGGGGTCGGGCGGAAGACCGTCACCATCGCCGCCGGTGAGCCGACGAGCCGGCGGGGCAGCTCGCGGGTCCTGAGGTGTTCGAGGAGTTCCGCCCGTTCGCCGGGGCCCGGGGCGTCGACGACCTGGAGGATCAGCCCGGCGTAGGGGTGATCGAGGGCGTGGAAGTCGCGGGGGCCGGCCGCGCCGTCGCGGTAGACGGTCGCCTCGTGGTCCTGGAACGCGGTGAAGACGTGGGTGCGGGCCTGGTGGACCCGCGCGTCCCGGTTGAGCCGCTTGTTGATGCCGACGGTCCACTTCATGTGGTCGTCGTAGCGGCCCTCGGTGATCCAGTACGTGGAGAGGTAGCAGCCGGCGGTGACGGGCCGGGCGACGGCGGACTTCTCGGGGACGCGGAGTTCCTGGAGCTCGCGGGTGGCGACCCAGCGGCGGCCGGCGTACATCCAGGGCATGGCCATGGCGCCGGCGTAGTAGTGGTCGTCCTCGTACCAGCGGTTGTAGGCGTACTCCTGGCCCGGGTGCGGTTCGACCATGGTGATCAGCGCGTGGCCGGGGCGGACGCCGTACGGCCCGACGGCCGCCAGTTCCGCATACGTCTCGCTGCGGGTCTCCTCGCTCACTCTCGTACCCCTTCCCATGTCGGTGACAGGGTCCTACTCTGACGGGCCGTCAGATGAATGGCCAGGGTCGAGAGGGGTCCGGATGCTGCTCCAGGGAAAGACGGTCGTCGTGTCGGGGGTCGGTGCCGGGCTCGGGCACCGGATCGCGGAGACGGTCGTACGGGACGGGGGTCACGCGGTCCTCGGCGCCCGCACCGAGGCCAACCTCGCCAAGTCGGCGGCGGAGATCGACCCGGAGGGCCGCCGCACCGCGTACCGGGCCACGGACATCACCGACGAGGAGCAGTGCGAGGCGCTCGCCGCGCTCGCCGTCGAGCGCTTCGGCGGGATCGACGCGGTGGTCCACGTCGCCGCCTGGGACTCCTACTTCGGGGGCCTGGAGGACGCGGACTTCGCGACCTGGCAGGGTGTGCTGGACGTGAACCTGCTCGGCACGCTGCGGATGACCCGGGCCTGCCTGCCGGCACTGAAGGAGCGCGGGGGCTCGGTGGTCCTGATCGGGACGCAGTCGGCGGTGGCGGCGCCCTCGCAGGTGCGGCAGGCGGCGTACGCGGCCTCGAAGGGGGCGCTGACCTCGGCCATGTACTCGCTCGCGCACGAGCTGGGGCCGCACCGGATCCGCGTCAACACGGTGCTGCCCGGCTGGATGTGGGGGCCGCCGGTGCAGGCGTACGTCCAGTTCACCGCGCACACCGAGGGGGTTCCGGAGGCCGAGGTGCTCGCCCGGCTCACCGAGCGGATGGCACTGCCGGAGCTCGCGACGGACGGGGACGTGGCGGAGGCGGCGGCCTTCCTCGCCTCGGACCGGGCGCGGGCGATCACGGGGCAGTCACTGCTGGTCAACGCGGGGGAGCTGATGCGCTGACGCCCGCTCCGGCCCACCCTCGCAAGTTCATATGCGTGAACAAGGGTCAGTAAGCCGAACGATTTTACTACCCCTTGACCCTCCCTTGCATTGTCCGGGTCTCGCAACTCCCCACACCATGAACCGCGTTCACAAGACGGACCGGACCTCATGGAGGGGACGCATGAACAGTCTCGACTGGGCCGTGCTCATCGGCTACTTCGGCGTCATGGTCGCGATCGGCGTCTGGTCCCACCAGCGCGTGGACACCGTCTCCGACTTCTTCACCGCGGGCGGCCGCATGCCCTGGTGGCTCTCCGGCATCTCGCACCACATGTCGGGCTACAGCGCCGTGATGTTCACCGGATACGCGGGCATCGCCTACACCTACGGCGTCACCTCCTACGTCACCTGGTCCTTCCCCATCGCGATCGGCATCGCCATCGGCGCCCACCTCTTCGCGCCCCGCCTCAACCGCCTGCGCTCCCGCCTCCGGGTCGCCTCCCCGCTCGAATACCTCAAGGACCGCTACGACCTCCCCACCCAGCAGGCCCTCGCCTGGTCCGGCGTCCTCCTGAAGATCGTCGACGTCGGCGCCAAGTGGGCCGCCATCGCGACCCTCCTCTCCGTCTTCACCGGCATCTCCCTCAACCAGGGCATCCTCGTCACCGGCGTCGTCACCGGGATCTACTGCACGGTCGGCGGGCTCTGGGCCGACGCCCTCACCGAACTGGGCCAGTTCGTCATCCAGCTCCTCGCCGGCGTCGCGATGCTCGTCGCGGTCCTCGGCAGACTGGGCGGGTTCGAGGCCCTGTGGACCGTGTGGGACCGGCCCGAGCTCCAGGGCCACACCGCGCCGACGGCCGGCCCGTACACCCTGACCTTCCTCCTCGCCTACCTCTTCATCAAGACCTTCGAGTACAGCGGCGGCATGTGGAACCAGGCCCAGCGCTACATGGCCACCCCGTCCGCCCGCGAGGCCACGCGCTCCGGGCGGCTCTCCGCAGCCCTCTGGCTCGTCTGGCCGCTGGTCCTCTTCTTCCCCATGTGGTGCGCCCCGCTGCTCGTCCACCCGAAGAAGCCCGACGGCTCCGACGCGTACGCCCTGATGACCGAACAACTGCTGCCGCACGGGCTCCTCGGGCTCGTCGTCGTCGGCTTCTTCTCGCACACCATGGCCATGTGCTCCTCCGACGCCAACGCCATCGCGGCCGTCTTCACCCGCGACATCGCGCCCGTCCTCAGCCGGACCGCCCGGAGCTGGACCCAGCGGGCCGGGCTGGTCGCCGCGCGCTGGTCGACGATCGCGTTCCTCGCCCTGTCGATGGCCGTCGCCACCCAGGTCGACTCCCCCACCTTCAAGGACATCATCACCATCGTCATCAAATGGGTCGCCGGACTCATGGGCCCCGTCGCGATCCCCTTCATGCTCGGCCTGCTCCGCACCTTCCGGAAGTCGGGCCCCACCGCGGCCCTCTCCTCCTGGGCGGCCGGACTCCTCGTCTTCTGGCTCACCAACTACGGCCTCGACGGCGTCGAACTCCAGATCCAGATCGTCTCGCCGCTCGCGACCTCGCTCGTCCTGTACGTCCTCATCGGGTACGTGAAGCCCGAGGACACCCCGGAACGGGACGCGCTCCTGGAGCGGCTCGGCACGGACGGGGGGCCGGTCCCCGCACAGGCGGGGGCGCGCACGGATCAGCCCCTCGGATAGCGCGGGGCGGGACCCGGCCGCTCAGACCCTCGGATAGCGCGGAGCGGGACCCAGCCGCTCAGACCCTCGAATAGCGCGAGGCGGGACCCGGCCGCTCAGCCCCTCGGATAGCGCGCCAGCCAGCCCGGCGAGGACTCCGTGGGGCCGTGCAGGGCGGCGCCCTGGGTCATCTCCATCGAGAAGTCGTCCGCGAGCTCCAGGACCGTCGCGCGGCCCTCCAGTTCGGCCAGCCAGGCCGGCGGGAGGGCCGTCTCGCCGTGCAGGGCACCGAGCAGTGCGCCCGTGAGCGCGCCCGTCACCGCCGAGGGGCCGTCGTGGTTCACCGCGAGCCGCAGCCCGTGCCGTACGTCCTCGCCGACCAGGGCGCAGTAGACGGCCGCCGCCAGCTGCCCCTCGGCCCGGTCCTCACCGGCCCCCAGGGCCGTCACCCGGTCCGCGTCCGGCGCCCCCTCCCGTACGGCTCCCAGGGCGCGGCCGAGCGCCTCGGTGACCGGCTCGTGGCCGGGGCGCACCGCGAGCTGCTCCAGGGCGCGGGCCACCGCCGCCTCCACGGAGCCGCCGCGCGCGAGGCCGTGGACGGTGACCGCGAAGGCGCCCGCGGCGAGGCCGGCGGCCGGGGCGCCGTGGGTCTGCGCGGCGCACTCCACGGCGAGCTGGCAGACGAGCTGCGGCTCCCAGCCCACGAGCAGCCCGAAAGGAGCCGAGCGGACGAGCGCCCCGGAGTCGGCGGCCTCGGGGTTCTTGGGCTTGTCGAGCGTCCCGAGGACCTCGTCGCCGAGGCCGGTGAGGCAGGCGCGGGGCGGGGTGCGGCGGGCGTAGAGCCACTCCTCGCGGGCGAGCCAGCCGTTGTCCTTGCGGCGCTCGTTGGGGCCCCAGTCGCGCTGGGTCGCGGCCCAGCGCAGATGCGCGCGGTGGACGTCGGTGGGCGGGTGCCAGGCGCCGGTGTCGCGGCGGACCTGTGCGCGGATGAGGCCGTCGACCGTGAACAGGGCCATCTGGGTCGCGGCGGTGACGGCGCCGCGGCGGCCGAACGCGGGCACGGGGTCGGTGAGTCCGTCAGGTCCGTGGGCCTCGCGCAGCTCCTTGAGCGTGAGTCCGTCGCCGCCGGCGCCCAGGGCGTCGCCGAGGGCCCCGCCGAGGAGACAGCCCCGTACCCGGGCCCGGAAGTCCTGCTGCTCGGCGCGGCCCCACACGGCTGCGGCTGTCGTGGCCACGACGTGCACTCCCCCCGTTGGCGGTCTGCGCAGCACTGTAATCGACCGGGTGTGGCGGTTCGGGGTGCGGAACGTTATGTGACCTGACGCCCTCGGGGCCACATTTGACCGTGTTCCGCGCCCCGTTGCGGGCCCTAGTTCCGCCGGGGCGGTGACGGGCCCGCACGGGGGCCGGGGTCAGTCCTGGGGCAGGACCGGGAGGAGGGTCGGGAGGTGGCCGTCCGACGCTCGGGCCGTGGACTGCCGTTCCCGCGGCACCTCCCCGTACAGCGTCGTCCGCGGCTTCGCCGGCCGTCCCGCCGTCTCCGCGATCGCCTCCAGGTCGCGGATCGAGCGGTACGAGCCGTAACTGGAGCCCGCCATGCGCGAGATGGTCTCCTCCATCAGCGTCCCGCCCAGGTCGTTCGCGCCCGAGCGGAGCATCTCCGCCGCGCCCTCGGTGCCGAGCTTCACCCAGCTGGTCTGGATGTTGGGGATGTGCGGGTGGAGGAGGAGCCGGGCCATGGCGATGACGGCGCGGTTGTCCCGGGCGGTCGGGCCGGGGCGGGCGATGCCCGCGAGGTAGACGGGCGCGTTGGTGTGGATGAAGGGGAGGGTCACGAACTCCGTGAAGCCACCGGTCTCCTGCTGGATGCGGGAGAGGGTCCGGAAGTGGCCGAGCCAGTGCCGGGGCTGGTCCACGTGTCCGTACATCATGGTGGACGAGGAGCGGATGCCCAGTTCGTGCGCCGTCCTGATCACCTCGATCCACGTCGCCGTCGGCAGCTTGCCCTTCGTCAGCACCCAGCGGACCTCGTCGTCGAGGATCTCGGCGGCGGTGCCGGGGATCGAGTCGAGGCCCGCCTCCTTCGCCGCGGTCAGCCACTCGCGTATCGAGAGGCCGGTGCGGGTGGCGCCGTTGACGACCTCCATCGGAGAGAAGGCGTGCACGTGCATGCCGGGCACCCGCTTCTTCACCGCGCGGGCGATGTCGAAGTAGGCGGTGCCGGGCAGGTCGGGGTGGATGCCGCCCTGCATGCAGACCTCGACGGCGCCGACGTCCCAGGCCTGCTCGGCGCGGTCCGCGACCTGGTCCAGGGAGAGGGTGTACGCGTCGGCGTCGGTGCGGCGCTGGGCGAAGGCGCAGAAACGGCAGCCGGTGTAGCAGACGTTGGTGAAGTTGATGTTGCGCGTGACGATGTACGTGACGTCGTCGCCGACCACGGAGGCGCGGACGTCGTCCGCGATGCGGGTCAGGGCGTCGAGGGCGGGTCCGTCGGCGTGCAGCAGGGCGAGCGCCTGGGCGTCGGTGAGCCGCGTCGGGTCGTCGGCGGCGACGGAGAGCGCCTCGCGGACGTCGGCGTCGACGCGCTCGGGCACCATGCCGGGCGCGGCGGCCTCGCGCAGGGCCTCCCAGTCGCCGTACACCTCGTCGAAGTCCTCGCGCCGGTCACCGGTGCGGCCCTCGGTGTCGATGGCCGTGTGCAGATCCGTACGGCCGGTGGCGGTGAAGGCCTCGTCGGGCTCCTGCCAGGGCAGGCCGCGGACGGGGGCCTCGGGGTTCGCGAGGCCGGTCTCGGGGTCGGCGAGGGCGCGGACGTGCGGGAGGAGCCGGGGGTCCAGCCAGGGTTCACCCCGGGTGACGAACTCGGGGTAGACGCAGAGCCGTTCGCGCAGCTCGAAGCCGGCTGCCCGCGACCGGGCCGCGAGCTCCTCGATCTGCGGCCAGGGACGCTCGGGGTTGACGTGGTCGATGGTGAGCGGGGAGACGCCGCCCCAGTCGTCGATGCCGGCGGCGATCAGCCGCTCGTACGCGGAGTCGACGAGGTTCGGCGGGGCCTGGAGGCAGGCCGAGGGGCCCATGATGATCCGGGCGACGGCGACGGTGGCGACGAGGTCGTCGAGCTCGGCGTCCGGCATCCCGCGCATGGCCGTGTCGGGCTTGGCGCGGAAGTTCTGGATGATCAGTTCCTGGATCGAGTGGTAGGCCCGCGCGATCCGGCGCAGCGCGAAGAGGGACTCGGCGCGCTCCTCCAGGGTCTCCCCGATGCCGAGCAGCAGCCCGGAGGTGAAGGGGACGGAGGACCGTCCGGCGTCCTCCAGCACCCGCAGCCGCACCGCCGGTTCCTTGTCGGGGGACCCGTAGTGGGGGCCGCCGGGCTCGGACCAGAGCCGGGTCGCGGTCGTCTCCAGCATCATGCCCATGGAGGGCGCGACGGGCTTGAGGCGCTGGAAGTCGGTCCAGGACAGCACGCCGGGGTTGAGGTGGGGCAGGAGCCCGGTCTCCTCCAGGATGCGGATGGCCATGGCCCGGACGTACGCGATGGTGTCGTCGTAGCCGTGCGCGTCGAGCCACTCGCGGGCCTCGGGCCAGCGGTCCTCGGGCTTGTCCCCGAGGGTGATGAGCGCCTCCTTGCAGCCCATCTCGGCGCCGCGCCGGGCGATGTCGAGGACCTCGTCCGGCGACATGAACATCCCGTGCCCGTCCCGGCGCAGCTTGCCGGGGACGGTGACGAAGGTGCAGTAGTGGCACTTGTCCCGGCAGAGCCGGGTGAGCGGTATGAACACGCTCTTCGAGTACGTGACGACCCCGGGCCGCCCGGCCGCCTCCAGGCCGGCGTCGCGGACGCGCCCGGCGGAGGCGACGAGGTCCTCCAGATCGGTCCCCCGCGCCCGCAACAGCACGGCGGCCTCGGCGACATCGAGCGCGACCCCGTCCCTGGCCCGCTTGAGGGCTCGGCGCATGGCGTTCTCGGTGGGTCGTCCTGCCTGGTGATCCGTCATGGACCGAGCATACGAGCGCCCCGCACACCGCAGGTTCGGGTCCCCGCAGGAACCCGGCCCCGGCTCCTGTTCAGAGGTACCGCGCGTACCCGTCGAGCACCTCCAGGACCTCCCTCTCGTCGCCCGGCGGGAGTTGGAGGACGACCTCCTCGCAGCCCAGTTCCTCGTAGTGCGCGAGCTTTCCGGGGCTGGGGAGGACCGCGTACGGGACGAGCTGGAGGGTGTCCGGGGCGCGGCCGGCCTTCTCCCAGGCCTCGCGGAGGACCGGGAGGGACTCCGTCAGGCCCCGGCCGCCGATCGGCATCCAGCCGTCGGTCTGCGCCGCGATCTGCGCGAAGAGCCTCGGGCCCGCCGCGCCGCCCAGGAGGACGCGCGGGGCGCCGCCGGCCGGCTTGGGCCAGACCTCCGACGCGCGGACGGACTCGCCGTACTCCCCTTCGTACGCCGTCGGTCCGGGCGCCCACAGGGCCCGCATCAGGTCGAGCCGGTCGCGGCCGAGCTCCCGGCGGGTGGACCAGTCGACGCCGTGGTCGGCGGCCTCCTCCCGGTTCCAGCCGAAGCCGAGGCCCAGGGTGAACCGGCCCCCGGAGAGGTGGTCGAGCGTGGCGATCTGCTTCGCGAGGACGATCGGGTCGTGCTGGGTGATCAGGGTGATGCCGGTGCCCAGGCCCAGGTGCTCGGTGACCGCCGCGGCCTGTCCGAGGGCCACGAGCGGGTCGAGCGTCCGGGCGTACTCGCGGGGCAGCTCCCCGCCCGCCGGGTAGGGCGTCTCGCGGGAGACGGGGATGTGGGTGTGCTCGGGGAGGTAGAGCCCCGCGAAGCCGCGCTGTTCCAGTTCGCGCGCGAGCCGCACCGGGCTGATGGTCTCGTCGGTCAGGAAGATCGTGGTCGAGATCCGCATAGCGGCACGGTAGGGCGTGCGGTGCGGATTTCCGAGAGGTGCGGCGGGCTTCTCGTACTCCCCCGGAAATTGCCTCGGCGCCATCGCGGCCCGGCTGCTTGGATGGCCCGGTGCTGAAGGTAATCGAGACGTACTACGACGCCGTCCCCCGTTCCGCCGCGCGCGCCGAGGAGTTCGGCGCCCTGACCCTGTTCGTACGGGAGGGCACGGGCTGGCCCTACTACGCCCGCCCCGCGCTCGGCCACACGGGCGAGGTCCCCGTGGCGGCCGTGGAGACGGTGCGGGCCCGGCAGCGGGAGCTGGGGGTGCCCGAGGCCTTCGAGTGGGTCGCGGAGACGACACCGGGACTGCGGGCCGCCGTGGAGGCGACCGGGCTGACCGTGCACGAGCACCCGCTGATGGTCCTGGAGGGCGCGCCGCTCGCCGTACCGGAGCCCGAGGGCGTCACCGTACGGATGGTGGGCGCGGACGACTCCGCCCTGGAGAGCGCCGTCGCCGCCCCGTACGCCGCCTTCGGGGCGGAGCCGCAGCCCGGCAGCACCGCCCAGGTCTCCGCACGCCTCGCGTCCGGTCTGACCCGGCTCGCGGCGGCCCTGGACGCCGACGGCGGCGCCCTCGCGGCCGGCCAGCACCAGCCCGTCGGGGCCGTCTCGGAGGTCGTCGGCGTCGGCACCGTCCCGACGGCGCGGCGCCGGGGCCTCGGGCTCGCGGTCACGGCCGCCCTGGTCGCGGACGCCCGCGCCCGCGGGGCGGAGCTCGTGTTCCTGACGGCCTCGGACGCGGACGTGGCCCGTCTCTACGGCCGGCTCGGCTTCCGTACGGTCGCGACCGCCCTCATCGCGGAGGCCTGAAAGAGAATCCCGGAAAAAGTTCTCCCGCCGTGTCACATCCCCGGCGCGCGGTCCGTCATTGCGGTGAAGGCAGCGAACGACCGACACCGAGGAGCGATCACCATGGCGCACACGCCCCAGGCCCGGATGACCAACCCCGCCTACGTCCTGGCCGACGCAGGTCCGGCGATCCAGAACCTGGTCAAGGCCACCCGCCAGGGCGGCGTCGACGAGTCGATCCTGGAGCTCGTGCACCTGCGGGCCAGCCAGATCAACAACTGCGGCTTCTGCGTCGACTACGGCGCCAAGAGCGCCAGGAAGAACGGGGTCGCCGACGAGAAGCTGTTCGCCGTGGCGGCCTGGCGCGAGGCGCCGTACTTCACGGACGAGGAGCGGGCCGCGCTCGCCCTCGCCGAGGCGGCGACCCGGCTCGCCGACGTCTCGGACGCGGTGCCGGACGAGGTGTGGGACGCCGCCGCCGACCACTTCGACGAGAAGCAGCTCGCCGCGATCGTGCTGATGGTCGCCGTCACCAACCTGTTCAACCGGCTCAACGTCACCGTCCGGCAGCCCGCGGGCGCGGGGTTCTGACCAGCGTCACGTCCACCGGGTCCTCGGACTCGAACGTGAACCCCTCCCGCTCGTAGAGCCGGCGGGCCGCGCTGCCCTGCAGGACCACGAGCCGGACGGGCACCCCCGCCGCGTCGGCCCGGTCGAGCAGCTCGCGCAGGACCGCCGTCCCGAGGCCCCGGCCCCGGGTCTCGGGGGCGAGGTAGAAGTGTTCGAGGTAGAGCCCCTCGCCGTCCTCGTACGGGCGCACCGTCACGCATCCGGCGAGCGCGCCGTCGATCTCGATCACCGAGGTGTGCGCCGGCGAGAAGCCGTCCCGCAGCCGCTGGCGCACCCGGTGCGCGTCGTAGCGGCCGAGACGCTCCAGGTCCGGCCGCATGACCTCGGCCCGCAGGTCGGCCATCGGCTCGACGTCCTCCGCGCGGCCCGGGCGCAGCACCCAGTTCGTTTCACCGTACATGCACGCATCCTAAGGAGATCTCCGTGTCCGCACGCATGCCCAACCCCGCCGCCGTCCTGCCCGAGGCGGGTCCCGCGATCTTCCAGCTGATCAAGGCGGTCCAGTCGGGTGGCGCCGTCCCGGGCACCACCCTGGACCTGGTCCACCTCCGGGTGAGCCAGATCAACGGCTGCGGGTACTGCGTGGTCGGCGGGGCCCTGAAGTCGCAGAAGGAGGGCGAGACGGACGAGCGGCTGCACGCCGTCGCCGCCTGGCGGGAGGCGCCGTACTTCACGGAGGAGGAGCGGGCCGCGCTCGCCCTCGCCGAGTACGCGACCCGGCTCGCGGACCGCCCGGACGCCGTGCCGGACGCGGTGTGGGACGAGGCGGCCCGGCACTACGACGAGAAGCAGCTGGCCCAGATCGTGCTGTGGATCGGGGTCAGCAACCTCTTCAACCGGCTCAACGCGACGACCCGGCAGCCGGCCGGCGGGACCTGGTAGTCGTAACCGGACCGGCGTGGTCCGCGTTGGAGCGGGCATGAAGAGGATCCTCACCGCAGCAGCCCTGACCGTCTTCGCCGCCGCCGGTGCCGCCGGCGCGGCCGCCGGGACCGCCGCCGCCGACACCGGCGGCATGAACCTGCCCTCGGTCGTGCCGCTCAGCGGCGTCCTGACCCCCAAGGCCAAGCCGGCCGGCACCCCCGACCTCCCGCCCGCGAACGCGGCGGTGGAACGCCTGCTCCCCGGCCACCACTGACCGGTACGGAGACGAAGGCGACGGGACCCCCCACGGGCCCGCCGCCTTCGCGTTTCTCGGACGCCTCAGGAGGGCGTCAGTCCGCGATCACCATCGACGGGGTCTCCTTCGTCAGGATCTCGCCGCGGAAGAACGCGGGGCTCCTCCGCTGCATCACCAGCATGATCACCACGCCGAGGAGCAGCAGCCCGACGCCGATGACGAAGACCGAGCCGACGCCGAAGACCGCGGAGCCGGAGCCGTACGCCGGGTCCCACATGTCGTAGAGCGTCTTGCCGAAGACGGCGGTCAGCATGAGGCCGCCGAGGGCCGGCAGGAGACCCTTGAAGGCGAAGGAGCGGACGGAGCGGAAGAGCTCGCCGCGGAAGTACCAGACGCAGGCGAAGGCCGTCAGCGCGTAGTAGAAGCAGATCATCAGGCCGAGCGCGTAGATGGTGTCGACCAGGACGTGCTCGCTGACCAGGGTCATCACGGTGTAGAAGACGCCGGTGGCGACGCCGGCCACGACGGTGGCCTTGCCGGGGGTCTTGAAGACCGGGTGGACCTTGGTGAAGGACTTCGGCAGCGCCTCGTACGTGGACATCGCGAGCACCGTGCGGGCGACCGGGATGAACGTGGTCTGGAGGCTCGCGGCCGCGGAGGCGAGGACCGCGACGAAGAGCAGGATGCCGAGCGTGGGGCCCATGACGGGGCCGGCGAGGGCGGCGAAGACGTTGTCGGAGGTCTCCGGGTTGGCGAGGCCGAGGCCCTTCTCGCCGGAGCCGACGACCATCTGGGCGGCGACGCCGGTGGCCAGGTACGAGCCGACCAGGACGACCATCGCGATGAGGGCGGCGCGGCCGGGCGTCTTGGCGCTGCCGGTGGTCTCCTCGTTGGTCGCCATGCAGGCGTCCCAGCCCCAGTACATGAAGATCGAGAGCGAGAGTCCGGCCGTGAAGGCGGCGAAGGACTGCACCGCGAAGGGGTTCATCCAGGACCAGGAGAAGTCGACCGAGGTCTCGAAGGAGCCGGCCTTCGAGACGGCCATCGCCACGAAGACGGCGAGGACGGCGAGCTGGAGGCCGACGAGGGTGTACTGGATGCCCTTGGTGGCGGTCATGCCGCGGTAGCTGATCGCGGTGGCGACGGCGATGAGCGTCAGGCAGGTGAGGATGTGGACGGCCTTGTTGTCGTCCAGGGCGGCGATGGAGTCGCTGCCGCTGATCTCGCCCGCGAGGAGCCAGAAGTAGGAGGTCGCGACGCCGGCCAGGTTGGACAGCACGATGATCGTCGCGATGACGAGGCCCCAGCCGCACATCCAGCCGATCTTGGGCCCGAAGGCCTTCACGGTCCAGGTGAACGAGGTGCCGCAGTCGGGCATGACCTTGTTGAGCTCCCGGTACGCGAAGGCGACGAGGAGCATCGGGAGGAAGCCCGCGAGGAAGATCGCGGGCATCTGCAGTCCGACCTCGCCGGCGGTGGAGCCGAGCGTGGAGGTCAGGCAGTAGACGGGGGCGACGGTCGAGATGCCGATGACGGCGCTGCCGAGGAGGCCTACGGAGTTGCCGCCGAGGCCCTTGGTGCGCACGCCGGAGGTGTCGCCCTGAGCGTCGACGCCCCTTACCGTGTCTCCGGCCTGCGGCCGCACGTCCACCTGAGTCATGAACAGGACGTTAAATGCTGCGGTTTCCACATCCGGAGGATCGAAGTCCGCTCACTTGATCGATCATCGCCTTGCATTGCGCGGGTCGAATCGGACACTCGCCAATGATTGAAAGATCGACAAACGAGGCGAGCCGACCAACCGGTAGGTCCGGTGGCGAGTGTCCGATATGCGGGAACCGCAGCAGTGTCCTGAATGTCCGTTTCGAAATTTTCCCGAGGAATTTTCCGCAGGGCTCTCACCCCGGCCAGACGACCGCCTGCAGCTCGCTGTACGCGTGCAGCGCGTACGAGCCGACGTCCCGCCCGACACCGCTCTTCTTGAAGCCGCCGAACGGCGCCTCCATGTTCCGGCCGATCGTGTTCACGCCCACCCCGCCGGCCCTCAGCCGGGCCGCGGCCCGGAAGGCGCGGGCCACGTCACCGGACCACACGTAGTCGATCAGGCCGTAGTCGCTGTCGTTGGCGAGCGCGATCCCCTCCTCCTCGTCGTCGAAGGGGACGACCACCACGACCGGGCCGAAGATCTCCTCCCGCACCACCCGCATCTCGTTGGTGCAGTCGGCGAGCAGCGTCGGGGCCACGTAGAAGCCCCGGGCGAAGTCCGGGCGCTCGCCGCCCGCGACGACCCGCGCCCCTTCCTTCCTCCCCAGCTCGACGTACGACTCCACCCGGTCGCGGTGGGCCGCCGAGATCACCGGGCCGACGACCGTCCCCTTCTCCGCCGGGTCCCCCACCTTCATGAAGGCGAGGTAGCCGGTCAGCTTCTCGATCAGCCGCTCGTACACACCGCGCTGGGCGAGCACCCGGGTCGGGGCGGTGCAGATCTGCCCGCTGTAGAAGGCGAAGGTCGTCCCGATCCCCATCACCGCCGAGTCCAGGTCGGCGTCGTCGAAGACCAGCGCCGCCCCCTTCCCGCCCAGCTCCATCAGCTGCCGCTTGAGCGAGCGGCCGCAGACCTCGCCGATCGCCTGCCCGACGGCCGTGGAACCGGTGAAGGAGACCATGTCGACGTCCGGGGAGTCGACGGCCGCCTCGCCGACCGCCTGCGCCGAGCCGGTGACGACGTTCACCACCCCCGCCGGGACGCCGGCCTCCTCCAGGGCCCGGGTCATCGCGTACACGGAGAGCGGGTCCTGCGGGGCCGGCTTCACCACGACCGTGTTGCCCATCGCGAGCGCCGGGGCGATCTTGCCCGCCGGGTTGGCCCAGGGGTTGTTGTACGAGGTGATGCAGGTGACGACGCCGACCGGGCGCCGCACCGCCACCGCGCCGAACACCCCGGCCCTCCCCATCGGACCGTCCTCGTTGATCTGCGGGGGCAGCGCCTGCTCGACCGGCTCCATGGCCCCGCGCGCGTACCGGCGGAAGCGGGAGGAGCCGACCGCGACCTGCATCCCGCGCGCGGTGCCGGTGGTGGCGCCGGTCTCGGCCCGGGCGAGGAGCGTGTTCGCCTCGGCGTCCCGGGCCATCAGGTCGGCGGCCCGGTCGAGGATCGCCGCCCGCTCCTCCGGTCTCGTTCGGGACCAGGTCGCGAAGGCTTCGCGGGCGGCGGCCGCCGCCTCGTACACCTGGGCCCGCGAGGCCTCGGGCGCGAGGCCGACGACCTCCTCCGAGGCCGGGTCGATCACCTCGTAGTGGCCGCCGTCGGGCTCGACCCACTCCCCGCCGATGAAGAGCTTCTCGGTCCTCACCTCGTGCTCACCGTCCTCGTGTCGCGGCCCGAGCGCAGCACCCTCCCCGGGATGGCGCCGGTCACCTCGTCGTCCCGTACCGTCTCCACGCCGTTGACCCGCACCGACACGATCCCGACCGCCCGCGAGTCCAGGCGCGGGCTGTCCCCCGGCAGGTCGTGCACGAGGGTCGCCGGGCCCGCGTCGATCCGCTCCGGGTCGAAGAGGACCAGGTCGGCGTGGAAGCCCTCCGCGATCCGGCCGCGCTCCCGGAGCCCGAAGAGCCGGGCCGGTTCGTCGCTCAGCATCCTCACGGCCCGCTCCAGCGGGACCAGCTTCCGGCCGCGCAGACAGTCCCCGAGGAAGCGGGTGGTGTACGGGGCTCCGCACATCCGGTCCAGGTGCGCGCCCGCGTCCGAGCCGCCGAGCAGCACGTCCTCGTGGTCCCAGGCCTCCCGGCGCAGCGCCCAGGAGGCCGGGTCGTTGTCACTGGGCATCGGCCACAGGACGGTCCGCAGGTCGTCGTTGGCGCAGATCTCGACGAGGGCCTGGAAGGGGTCCTGGCCGCGCTCGGCCGCGATGTCGCCGACGACCCGTCCGGTGAGGCCCTCGTTCTCGCGGCTGTACGTGTCCCCTATGACGTACCGGCCGAAGTGCGCGAGGCGCCGGAAGACGCCTGCCTCCTTGGAGTCCGCGCGCCGCAGCATCCCGGCCCGCACGTCCGGGTCCCGCAGCTTCGCGATCCGCTCGGGCACGGGGAGGGCCAGGACCTCGCCCCACCCCGGGATGAGGTTGAGGGCGCAGAAGGTGCCGAGGGACATGTTCATAGGGGTGAGGATCGGCATCGTGAGGGCGACGATCCGGCCGCCGGACTTGCGGGCCCGCTCGGAGGCGGTCAGCTGGCGCGGGACGCGCTCGGGGACGGCGGCGTCGATGGTGAGGACGTTCCAGTTGAGGGGCCGCCCGGCGGCGGCGGTCATCTCGACGAACAGCTCGATCTCGTCGTCGGAGAACTGGTCCAGGCACCCGGCGAGGATCGCCTCGATCTGCGTCCCCTCGTGCTCGCCGACGGCCTTGGACAGGGCGATGAGCTCGGCGGGGGCGGCGTGCCGGGAGGCGACAGGGGCGCCGTCGCCGTCGGAGTGGGTGGCGGACTGGGTGGTGGAGAGCCCCCAGGCGCCGGCCTCCATGGCCTCCTTGAGGAGGGCCACCATCTGCTCCAGCTGCTCGTCCGTCGGCTGTCCGCCGACCGCGTCCGCGCCCATCACGTACCGGCGCAGGGCGCAGTGGCCGACCATGAACCCGGCGTTGACGGCGATCCGGCCGTCCAGGGCGTCCAGGTACTCGGCGAAGGACGACCAGCCCCAGTCGACGCCCTCCTCCAGGGCCTTGAGGGCCATGCCCTCGACCTTCGACATCATGCGGCGCGTGTAGTCGGCGTCCTCGGGACGGTCCGGGTGGAGGGGCGCGAGGGTGAAGCCGCAGTTGCCGCCGGCAACGGTGGTGACGCCGTGGTTCATGGACGGGGTGGCGTACGGGTCCCAGAACAGCTGGGCGTCGTAGTGGGTGTGCGGGTCGACGAAGCCGGGGGCGAGGACGAGGCCGGTGGCGTCCTCGGTGGTACGGGCGGTGGCCCCGCCGGGGACGGGGAAGACGATCCGCCCGTTGCGGATGCCGACGTCGGCGATGCGGGCGGGGGCGCCGGTGCCGTCCACGACGGTGGCGCCCGTGATCAGGTGGTCGAGCATGACGGTCCCTCTCTGTCCGTGCCTGCCTGTCCATGAACGCGGGTGTGCCCCGGACCGGGGGCCGCCGCGGAACGGCCTCCGGCCGGGGCCGGTACGGGGCGGTGATCCGGGAAGACACCACCCCGCGCTCTCCTGCCGGGCCCCGTCCGTCGTGGGCCTGCGTCCCGTCCGTCGTGCCCACCGGTTCCGCGCCGGCGGAACGACGGCCCGCGACGAAGGGCGTGGGCGCCGCGCGTCAGGAGCCGGCGGACTGGCGCATGCGGGTCGTGCGGTGGACCGGGTCCGTGTCGATCCTCGGGATCACGTGCTCGCCGATCAGCTTGATCGAGTTCATCGTGTCCTCGTACGAGATCCCGATCGGCAGCCCGAAGGACAGCTGGTCGGCCCCCGCCTGCTCCCACCGCTTGCACTGCGCGAGGACCTCCGACGGGTCGCCGCAGATCATCAGTTCCTCCTGGATGAGGAGTTCGATGATCTCCGCCGAGTACTCGGGGAGGAGCTCGGGCCACTCGGGGATGCCCTCGGGCCGCGGGAAGGTGTCGTGGTAGCGGAAGAGGAGGGACTGGAGGTAGTTCAGCCCGCCGCCGACCGCGATCTCGACGGCCTTCTCGTGCGTCTCGGCGCAGATCGCGGTCGAGGTCACCATGACGTTGTCGTTGACGAAGTCGCCGACCGCCTTGGCCTCCTTGATCGCGTTCTTGTAGGACTCGACGACCCACTCCATGTCGGAGACCTTCTGGACGCTGAAGCCGAGGACGCCGAGGCCCATCTTCCCGGCCATGGCGTACGAGGAGGGGGAGCCGGCCGCGTACCACATGGCCGGGTGGGACTTCCCGTACGGCTTGGGGAGGACCTTGCGGGGCGGCAGCGACCAGTGCTTGCCCTGGAAGCCGACGTACTCGTCCTGGAGCCACATCTTGGGGAACTCGGCGATGGTCTCCTCCCAGATCTCCTTCGTGTGGTTCATGTCGGTGATGCCCGGCATGAACCCGAGGATCTCGTGGGAGCCCGCCCCGCGCCCGGAGCCGAACTCGAAGCGTCCGCCGGAGAGGTGGTCGAGCATGGCGACCTTCTCGGCGACCTTCACCGGGTGGTTGACGGGGGCGAGGGGGTTGAAGATGCCGGAGCCGAGGTGGATGCGCTCGGTGGCGTGGGCGAGGTAGCCCAGGTAGACGTCGTTGGCGGAGAGGTGCGAGTACTCCTCCAGGAAGTGGTGCTCGGAGGCCCAGGCGTACTTGAAGCCGGACCTGTCGGCCTGGATGACGTACTCGGTCTCCTCCATGAGGGCCTTGTGCTCGGCTTCGGGATCGGTCTCGGCGCGCTTGCCGACGTATCCCTGTACGAAGATCCCGAATTCCAAGGGGGTTCACCGTCCTCGTCGTATCTGACGATGCGTCAGATTCCTTGATGTGCCCGACTCTCGCACCACCGCACAGGTGCGTCAATACCTGACACTGCGTCAGAAGAGGCTCACGCCCGCCAGCCAGCCACCGTCGATCACGAACGGCTGGCCCGTGATGTACGCCGAGTCCTCCCCGGTCAGGAAGAGCGCGAGCGCCGCCACCTCCTCCGGCCGGCCGATCCGCCCGAGCGGCACGAGCTTGCGGTACAGCTCGGCCGTGGCCTCCGGGTCGACGCCCTCCGGATTGCTCATGGGGGTGTCGATGGCGCCCGGGCAGACCGCGTTCACCCGGATGCCCTTCCCCGCCAGCTCCAGCGCCGCGACCTTGGTCAGCCCGAGGACCGCGTGCTTCGTCGCGGCGTAGGCCCCGACCCCGGCCATGCCGGTGATCCCCGTGTACGAGGCGGTGTTGACGATCGTCCCGCCGCCGGCCGCCGCGATCTCGGGCGCGACCGTACGGATGCCCAGGAAGCAGCCGGTCTGGTTCACGGACACGATCGCCTGGAACTCCTCCAGCGGCGTGGAGACCAGCTCGTTGAAGCGGAGGATGCCCGCGTTGTTGACGAGCCCGTCGATCTTCCCGAACCGCTCCTTCGCCGCCGCCACGGCCGCCGCCCAGTCGCCCTCGCTCGTCACGTCCAGGTGGACGTACGCCGCCCGGTCCTCCCCCAGCTCCTTGGCGAGCGCCTCCCCGGCGTCGTCCAGGACGTCCCCGAGGACCACCTTCGCCCCCTCGGCGGCGAACAGCCGCGCCTCCTGCTCGCCCTGCCCGCGCGCCGCGCCGGTGACGAGGACGACACGCCCTTCGAGCTTGCCCATGTCCGTACTCCCTAGAGGTCTACAGGTGGGGGGCGACCTCCGCGCCGAAGGCCGCCATCTGGTCGGTGAGTTCGGAACGGCTCCGGGACCGGAACCGGACCTGGATCTGGTGCACGCCCATCTCCCCGTACGCGCGCAGCGAATCGGCGAGCTCCTCGGGACGGCCGCTCAGGGTGCGGCGGCCGACCTCCCAGCCGGGCGCGCCGACGTACAGCGCCTCGGTGATCGCGCCGACGGTGATCGGCTCTGCGATCCCGGCCTCCGTACGGAGCCGCAGCAGCTTCTGGATCTGCTCGGCGAGCCGGGGGCGCGGGTCGCCCTGCGGCAGCCAGCCGTCGCCCCTGAGCGCGGCCCGGCGCACGGCGGCCGGCGAGGAGCCGCCCACCCAGAGCGGGACCCGCTCCTGGGCGGGCCGGGGCAGCTGCCCGAGGTCCTTGAAGGCGAACCGCTCCCCCAGGTGCTCGGGGTACTCCTCGGGCCCGAGGGCCGCCCGCAGCGCGTCGACCGTCTCGTCGAGCACGGCGCCCCGGCGGGCGAAGTCCACCCCGAGCGCCTCGAACTCCTCCTGGACGTGCCCGGCGCCGACCCCGAGGACCAGCCGGCCGCCGGAGAGGTGGTCGAGCGTGGCGTACGCCTTGGCCGTGACGAGCGGATGGCGCAGGCCGACGACGGCGACGTGCGAGAGCAGCCGGACCCGCTCGGTGGCGGCGGCGAGGAAGGAGAGCGTGGCGACCGGGTCGTACCAGACGGTGCTCATCGGTCCGGCGAGCCGGCGCGGGATGGCGACGTGGTCGCAGCTCGCAAGGTAGTCGAAGCCGTGGGCCTCGGCGGCCCTGGCCACGGCGAGCAGGTCCGCCGGACCGGCGGCCGCCTCCCAGGCCTCGGCGTAGAGGGTGCTCTGCGACTGGACCGGCAGCTGCATGCCGTAGACCACCATGAGGATCCCCTTGATCTGACGAACCGTCACTTTCAGGCGGGACCCATGCTGGTACCTGACGGACCATCAGGCAAGGGGGTGGTGCACACGGTGGATCACCAGGGGTCGCCGAGGCGATGTTGGTGTCGTACGATCTTTTGTACATGACCAACATCGCGGGCGGAGGCCCCCATGGCCGTGACTCAGATCGACATAGACGATGACGCGCTGCAACGGGTGATGGCCCTGTCCACGGCCCGGACCAAGAAGGAGGCCGTCAACCTCGCCCTCCGGTTCTACGCCGAGCGGCAGGAGCGCGCCGCACGCATCAGCCGCCACTTCGAGCGCGCACGCCAGTGGGGAGCGGTCGAGGACGCCGAGCGCCGGCACCGGGCCGAGAAGGACAGTCGGTGATCTATCTCCTCGACACGTCCGGCCTGGTACGACTGCTCGGCGACCCCGTCCTCCAGTCAGCCTGGTACGACGCGATCGACGCCGGGGCGATCGCGTCCTGCTACCCGCAGCGCGCCGAATTCCTCTACAGCGCACGCGACGGTCGCGAGTACGACGAGATCGCCGAGATGTTCGACGACCTCTACCCGGACGTGGCGGTGCCCAAGAACGCGGGACGCTGGATCGGCTCCGTGCAGCACCGGATGGCGAAGGCCGGGGAGCACAGGAGCGCCTCGGCCGTCGACCTGATCATCGCGGCCACGGCGGCCCATCACGGACTGACCGTCCTCCATGACGACGCCGACTACCGCACGCTCGCCCGGCATGCGCCCGACCTGAGTGAGCACTGCGTTCGCGACGTCCGGTAGTCCCGCGCCGAACCGCGGCGCGCCTCACCGGTCCACGCGCACCCGGGCGCCGCTCACGGCCGCCAGAGCCCCTCCGGAGTCAGCCCCAGGAGGGAGATGGCGTTGCCCCGTACGATCCGGTCGACCACATCCGGCGGCAGGTGGCCCATCTGGGCCTGGCCGACCTCCTTCGACTTGGGCCAGGTCGAGTCCGAGTGCGGGTAGTCGGTCTCGTACAGGACGTTCCCCGCCCCGATCGCGTCGAGGTTGCGCAGCCCGAACGCGTCGTCGAAGAAGCAGCCGAAGACGTGCTCCGCGAAGAGCTCGGACGGCGGGCGGGTGACCTTGTCGGCGACGCCGCCCCAGGCCCGGTTCTCCTCCCAGACCACGTTCGCGCGCTCCAGGATGTACGGGATCCAGCCGATCTGCCCCTCCGCGTACATGATCCTCAGGTTCGGGAAGCGCTCGAACTTGCCGCTCATCAGCCAGTCGACCATCGAGAAGCAGCAGTTCGCGAAGGTGATGGTGGAGCCGACGGCCGGCGGGGCGTCGGCGGAGGTGGACGGCATCCGGCTGGAGGAGCCGATGTGCATGGCGATGACCGTGCCGGTCTCGTCGCAGGCCCGGAAGAAGGGGTCCCAGTGGTCCGTGTGGACCGAGGGGAGCCCGAGGTGCGGCGGGATCTCCGAGAAGGCGACGGCCCGGACCCCGCGCGCGGCGTTGCGGCGGACCTCGTCGGCGGCGAGCTCGGGGTCCCAGAGCGGGATGAGGGTGAGCGGGATCAGCCGCCCGTGCGCCTCGGGCCCGCACCACTCCTCGACCATCCAGTCGTTGTAGGCGCGGACGCAGAGCAGCCCGAGCTCGCGGTCACTCGCCTCGGTGAAGGTCTGGCCGCAGAAGCGGGGGAAGGTGGGGAAGCAGAGCGCGGACTGGACGTGGTTGACGTCCATGTCGGCGAGGCGGTCCGGGACGGAGTGGGAGCCGGGCCGCATCTGCTCGTAGGTGATGACTTCGAGGCGTATCTCGTCCCGGTCGTAGCCGACGGCGGTGTCGAGCCGGGTGAGGGGCCGGTGCAGGTCCTCGTACACCCACCAGTCGCCGATCGGGCCCTCGTCCCCCTTGGCGCCCATGACCGGGGCGAACCTGCCTCCGAGGAAGGTCATTTCCTTGAGCGGGGCGCGGACGATCCGGGGTCCGGTGTCGTGGTACCGGGACGGGAGCCGGTCCCGCCAGACGTGCGGGGGCTCCACGGTGTGGTCGTCCACCGAGATGATCTTCGGGAAGGTCTCCATGGCTTTCACGGTAGCGCTGATCTGACGGTCCGTCAGCTGGTGTGCCCCAGAACGACCCGGGTAACGGCCTCACAACGGCCGACCCGATGCTGACGGACTCCCTCCGGACAAGGCAGACTGTCCAGGGCGAAACCAGCGGCAGGGGCAGGGGGAGCGATGGACCGTGAGAACGGGCCGCGAGTTCCGGCGCGGTTCCCGGGCGGGAACGACGCCAAGGCCGAACCCGGCGTGCCCGCACAGCGGAACGGCCGGACGACGGCCGCCGGCGGTGACGGTGAACGGCCGGCGGACACCACCGACACCGTGACCACGGCCTCCACCGGGCAGCCCGCCCGCGGCGGGCTGCGCTTCGGCGTGCTCGGACCCGTCCGCGCCTGGCGCGACGGCGAACCCGTCCCCACCGGCTCGCCCCAGCAGCGCGCCCTGCTCGCCGCGCTGCTCCTGCGCGGCGGCCGCACCGCCACCGCGCACGAGCTGATCGACGCGCTCTGGGGCGAGGAACCCCCGTCCCAGGCGCTCGCCGCGGTCCGCACCTACGCCTCCCGGCTCCGCAAGGCCCTCGACCCGAAGGTCCTGGTCAGCGAGTCCGGCGGCTACGCGCTCCGGACGACCGCGCTCGACGTGACCGCCGCCCAGGAACTGGCCGCAGAGGCGGACAGGCTCCGCGCGGCCGGCGACCGCGCGGCCGCCCGGGAGCGGCTCGCCGAGGCGCTCGACCTGTGGGACGGCGAGGTGCTGGCGTCCGTGCCGGGCCCGTACGCCGAGACGCAGCGGACCCGCCTGGAGGAGTGGCGCCTTACCCTCCTCGAAACCCGCCTGGACATCGACCTGGAGGTCGGCGCGCACGCCGAGGCCGTCTCCGAACTGACCGCGCTCACCGCCGCGCACCCCCTGCGGGAGCGCCTGCGCGAACTCCTCATGCTGGCGCTCTACCGCAGCGGCCGGCAGGCGGAGGCGCTCGCCGTGTACGCGGACACGCGCCGGCTCCTCGCGGACGAGCTGGGCGTCGACCCGAACCCGGAACTCTCCCGCCTCCAGCAGCGCATCCTCCAGGCCGACGCCGAACTCGCCCGCCCGGTGGAGGAACCGGCTCCGGCGGCGGCGCCCGTCGCCCGTCCCGCCCAGCTCCCGGCGACGGTCCCGGACTTCACGGGCCGCGCCGCCTTCGTACGGGAGCTCGGCGCCCGGCTCGCCACAGCCGAGGGCCACGTCATGGCGGTCTCGGCGCTCGCGGGCATCGGCGGCGTCGGCAAGACCACGCTCGCCGTGCACGTCGCGCACGAGGCCCGGCCGCACTTCCCGGACGGCCAGCTGTACGTGGACCTCCAGGGCGCGGGCAACAGCGCCGCCGCACCGGAGACGGTCCTCGGCTCGTTCCTGCGGGCCCTCGGCACCGCGGACGCGGCCATCCCGGACTCGCTCGACGACCGGGCCGCGCTGTACCGCTCGACGCTGGACGGCCGCCGTGTCCTCGTACTCCTGGACAACGCCCGCGACGCGGCCCAGATCCGCCCGCTCCTGCCCGGTACGGCCGGCTGCGCGGCCCTCGTGACGAGCCGCATCCGCATGGTCGACCTGGCGGGCGCGCACCTGGTGGACCTGGACGTGATGTCCCCCGAGGAGGCGCTCCAGCTGTTCACGAGGATCGTCGGCGAGGAGCGGGTCCAGTCGGAGCGCGAGGCCGCCCTGGACGTGGTAGCGGCCTGCGGTTTCCTCCCGCTGGCGATCCGCATCGCGGCCTCCCGCCTGGCGGCCCGGCGGACGTGGACGGTCTCGGTCCTCGCGGCGAAACTCGCGGACGAGCGCCGCCGGCTCGACGAGCTCCAGGCGGGCGACCTGGCGGTCAAGGCCACCTTCGAACTCGGCTACGGCCAGCTGGAACCGGCCCAGGCCCGCGCCTTCCGCCTCCTGGGCCTCGCGGACGGCCCGGACATCTCGCTCGCGGCAGCGGCGGCGGTCCTGGACCTGCCCCTCCGGGACACGGAGGACCTCCTTGAGGCCCTGGTCGACACGTCGCTCCTGGAGTCGGCGGCGCCCGGCCGCTACCGGTACCACGACCTGGTCCGGCTCTACGCGCGTGCGTGCGCGGAGCGCGACGAACAGCCCCCGTCGGAGAAGGAGGCGGCGCTGTCGCGCCTCCTGGACTTCTACCTGTCGACGGCGGCCCGGGTGTACGCGATCGAGAGGCCCGGCGACCGGCTGGTCGACCACCTGGAGCCGACCTCCTACGAAGGCCTGGCCTTCACCGACCGCCACGAGGCCCAGGACTGGCTGTACGCGGAGGCGAACTGCCTCCTGTCCACGGTCCGCCATTCGGCCTCGGCGCCGGGAACCCTCCGCCGCGGGGTGGACCTGCTGTGGGCGTCCCTGGACCTGGCGGAATCGGGCGCGAACTCCCGCGAGTACGAGGCGGTGGCGACGGTGCTGCGGGAGGCGGCGGCCGGCCAGGGCGACTCCCGCGCCGAGTGCCGAGCCCTGATCACCCTCGCGTACGGCCACCACGTCTCCGGACGGTTCTCCCAGGCCGACGAGGAGGCACGCGCGGCCATGCGGATGGCCACCTCCGTGGGCGACCCGCTGCCCCTGTGCTGGGCATCCAACATCCTCGGAGTCATGGCGTTCTACCAGCAGAACCAGGCCGAGGCCGAACAGCACTTCACCCGTGCCATCGAGCACTTCCGCAGCTGCGAGGACCTCGCCGGCGAGGCGAGCGCGCTCTGCAACCTGTCCCGCATCCACCTGATCACCGGCCGCACGGCCGGCGCGGTGCGCCTCGCCCAGCAGGGCACGGACATGTACGACAGCCTCGGGCACTCCCTGAAGGGGGCGAACGGGCGCTACGCGCTGGGCATGGCACTCGCCCAGAGCGGCCAGTCCGCGGCCGCGGCCGAACGCCTCAAGGAGGCCCTGGCCGTCTTCCGTGACAGCCGCCAGCGGCTCTGGGAGGGGATGACGCTCTACCGGCTCGCCGAATCCGACGTGTCGGAGAGCCGTCATGCCCAGGCCGCTTCCAACGCCGAGATGGCCCTCACCGTCCTGCGGGGGATCGGTGGCGAGTGGCGGCGGGGCAACGTCCTCACCGTCCTGGGCCGCGCCCTCAGCGGCATCGGTCAGACAGGACGCGCCGAGGCCTGCTGGCGCGACGCACTCGGGGTCTTCGACTCCCTCGGCTCTCCCGAGGCCGACACGGTCCGGGCGCTGCTCGATCCGGCCGCTGCCGCCTGAACCGTCCTGGACTGGGCGTTCATCGTTCGTTTATCGCCGTCCGACATGCTCTGAACCAGTCGATCCGCCGTGTCGGGGGACAAGCGGGTCGCCGAAAAGGCCGTCACTCGGGGGCATTAGGGTGAGCGGCCCTGCAGAAGAGGCCCGTCCGGCCGTGAACGGGGAACGGCCGGGCGGGTCCGGCAGAACCAACTCACCCATTACCGCGAGAGGTTGCAGACAGTGAGCGACGAGCGAACCGTCAACCCCACCAACATCCACATCACCGGTGGCGAGACCACTGATGTGACCACGAAGAACATTCACATCACCGAGGGTGAGGACGCCGCCGCGATAGCGGAGAAGATCGGCATCAAGAACATTCACATCACGGGTGGCGGCGAGCAGCCCATCGCCCCCACCGGCACCGGCACGGCCACGACGGACAACATCCACATCACGTCCGAGCCGGCCAACTGAGCCAATTCCGACGGGGAACGGCCGCGGCGGCGACTTCGGGGGAGCTGCCGGGCCGGCCGTGGAAGGTCCGGTCGACGGGGGAGCACACGGGCTCGGGGGACACCCGGCGGAACCAGGGGGGATCCGTCCGGGCAGGGCCCGTGCGCAACGCGATCGGACCACCGCACAAGGAGGGGCCGGGCATCCGCCCGGCCCCTCCTCCCGGTTCGGCAGCGGCGCCGACCTGGCGAAGTACCGCCTTCCGGTTCGCCCCCGCACCGCACGCGCGAGGAAGATCGTCACCTTCGGATCTCCCTCTCCCTGACGGAAGTTGAACATGACCCGCAGCAAGCGATTCCTGGCCGGCCTGTTCCTCGCCGCCGTCGTCGCGGTCGGCACCACGTCTCCGGCCGTGGCCAACGTGCACATCACGAGCGGCTCGGCCTCCGGCATCGACGCGACCTGACCGCCGCCATGGTCCGGACGCTCACGCCGACGCGGCCGGCACCGGGCCCGTCCCGCCGGACGGACCGGCGAAACGGCCTGCCCGGACCCGTCGGCAGGCGGAGGGTCGGGATCCTGACCCGTCGGCAGGCGGAGGGACCGCGGCGGCCGGGGCTCGGCCGTCACGCCCCCGCCCGCTCCCTCAGTTCCCCCTTCACCACCTTCCCGCTCGCGTTCCTCGGCAGCTCCGTCACGAACTCGACCTCCCTCGGGACCTTGTAGTTCGCCATCTCCCGCCGCGACCAGGCGATCAGGTCGTCCGCCGTGACCCGCGCCCCCGCCCGCCGTACCGCGTAGGCCTTGCCGACCTCGCCCAGGCGCGGGTCCGGGATGCCGATGACGGCGACGTCCGCGATGTCGGGGTGCAGGCCGAGGAGCTGCTCGATCTCGGCCGGGTAGGCGTTGAAGCCGCCCACGATGAACATGTCCTTCAGGCGGTCGGTGATCCGGAGGTTGCCGGCCTCGTCCAGGACGCCGATGTCGCCCGTGTGCAGCCAGCCGTCCGCGTCGATCGCCGCCGCCGTCGCCGCCTCGTCCTCGAAGTAGCCGCTCATGACGTGGTGGCCGCGGACCAGGACCTCGCCGGAGCCGGAGAGCCGGACCTCGGTGCCGGGGATCGGGCGGCCCGAGGTCGTGGCGACGGTCTCGTCGGGGTCGTCGCGGCGGCACATGGTGACGACGCCGCTCGCCTCGGAGAGGCCGTACGCGGTGAGGACCGTGCCCACGCCCAGCTCGTCGCGGAGGCGCTCGACGAGCCGCAGGGGGACCACGGCCGCGCCCGTCACGACGAGGCGGAGGGTGGAGAGCCCGTGGGCGGGGCGGGACGGGTGGTCCAGGAGGGACTGGTGGAGGGTGGGCGGGCCGGGGAGGACGGTGATGCGTTCGGCGGCGATGTTGGCGAGGACGGTGTCCACGGTGAAGACGGACTGCGGGACGATCACCGCGCCCCGCATGAGACAGGCGAGGATGCCGGCCTTGTAGCCGAAGGTGTGGAAGAAGGGGTTGACCACGAGGTAGCGGTCGCCCTCCGCCAGACCGGCGAGCTCGGACCAGGTCGCGTAGCAGCGCAGGGACTGGGCGTGGCTGATGACGGCGCCCTTGGGGCGGCCGGTGGTGCCCGAGGTGTAGATGATGTCGGAGGGGGCCGCGGGGTCGATCCCGTCGGCCCGGGCGCAGACGCGGGCGGCCGGGACGCCGTCGCCCGACGCGAGGAAGGCCTTCCAGGTGGTCCACTCGGGCTCGTCGGGCGCGCTGTCCCCGAGGACCACGGCCTTCTCCAGGTGCGGGAGCCCTACGCCGGAGCGGCGCAGGGAGGCCACGTACGAGGTGCCGAGGAAGGTGCCGGTGACGAAGAGCAGCCGGGCGCGGGAGCGCCGGAGGACGTCGGCGGCCTCGGTGCCCTTGAAGCGGGTGTTGAGGGGGACGAGGACGGCTCCGGCGGTGACCGCGCCGAGGGCCGAGACGATCCAGTCGAGGGTGTTGGGGGCCCAGATCGCGACCCGGTCCCCGGTCCGTATCCCGGTGGCGAGGCAGGCTGCGGCCGCCCGTTCGACGCGTTCGCCGAGTTCGGCGTAGCTGATGCGGACGCGGCCGTCGACGACGGCCTCCCGCGGCCCGTACCGCTCGGCCGCCGCCCGTACGAGCCCGGGGATCGTGCCCCACTCCAGGTCGCCGCGCAGGTCCATACCCAACCTCCCTGTAGCTGACTATCCGTCAGATTAGTTGTAGCCTGACGCGCTGTCAGCAGTGCTGCCCCATGAGGAGGTTCGGTGCTCAAGGACGCCACGGCCATCGTCGGCATAGGACAGACCGCCTTCGCGAAACAGCTCCACGAGACCGAGAAGACCCTCGCCTGCCGGGCGATCCTCGCCGCTCTCGACGACGCCGGCATCGACCCCTCCGAGGTCGACGCCTTCGCCTCGTACACGATGGAGGAGACCGACGAGGTCGAGGTCGCGAAGGCCATCGGGGCCGGCGACGTCACCTTCTTCTCCAAGGTGGGGTACGGCGGCGGCGGATCCTGCGCCACCGTCGGCCACCTCGCCGCCGCCGTCGCCACCGGACAGGCGAGCGTCGGCGTCGCCTGGCGGTCCAGGAAACGGGGCTCCGGCCCCCGCCCCTGGAAGAACACCGCCGTCCAGCTGCCCACCCCCGGCCAGTGGACCCGCCCCTTCGGGCTGCTCCGCCCCGCCGACGAGATCGGCATGCTCACCCGCCGCTACATGCACGAGTACGGCGCCACCCGCGACCACCTCTTCAACGTCGCCCTGGCCTGCCGCAACCGCGCCAACCAGAACCCCGCCGCGATCATGTACGAGCGGCCGCTGACCCGCGAGATGTACATGACGGCCCGCTGGATCAGCGAACCCCTCTGCCTCTTCGACAACTGCCTGGAGACCGACGGCGCCCTCGCCTGCGTGATCGTCAGCGCCGAGCGCGCCCGCGACTGCCGGCAGAAGCCCGTCTACGTGCACGCCGCCGCCCAGGGCCTGCCCGCCCAGCACCACGGCATGGTCAACTACTGGAACGACGACCCGCTCTCCGGCCCCGCCTGGACCGCGGCCCGCCACCTCTGGAAGCAGGCCGACTTCGGCCCCGCCGACGTCGACGTCGCCCAGATCTACGACGCCTTCACCCCGCTCGTCCCGCTCTCCCTGGAGGGCTACGGCTTCTGCGGACGCGGCGAGGGCGGCGCCTTCACCGAGGGCGGCGCCCTGGAGATCGGCGGCCGGCTGCCGCTCAACACCGGCGGCGGCGGGCTCTCCGAGGCGTACGTGCACGGCTTCAACCTCATCAACGAGGGCGTGAAGCAGCTCCGCGGCACCTCCACCGCCCAGGTCCCCGACGCGGCCACCTGCCTGGTCACGGCGGGCGAGGGCGTCCCCACATCGGCCATTCTGCTGCGCACCTGAGGAGCTGATCACCGTGCTGAACCCCGTCATCGACGAAGACGGCGCCCCCTTCTGGGAGTTCACCGCCCGCGGCGAACTCCGGATCCAGGCCTGCGCCGCCTGCGGCGAGCTCCGCTTCCCGCCCCGCCCCTGCTGCCCGCACTGCCGGTCCTTCGACAGCGAGTGGCGGCTCATGTCGGGGCGCGGCCGGATCTGGTCGTACGTCCTGCCCCACCCGCCGCTCCTGCCCGACTACGCCGCCCAGGCCCCGTACAACGCGGTGCTCGTCGAACTCGCCGACGCCCCCCGGATCCGCCTCGCCGGCAACGTCGTGGCCGACCCGGACGCCCCCCTGAACTCGGTCGACCCGGCCCGGCTCCGCATCGGCGCCCCCGTCCGGGTCGCCTTCACCGAGATCGACGGCGTCTCCGTCCCCCGCTGGCTCCTGGAGCGCGCGTGAGCATCCGCGTCGAGCGCGACAAGGAGACCGGCGTCGCGGTCGTCACCCTGGACCGGGCGGCGAAGCACAACGCGATCACCCTCGAGATGGCGCGCGAACTCGGCGCCGTCTGGAAGGGGTTCCGGTACGAGGACGACGTCCGGGCGATCGTCGTCACCGGGGCCGGCGGGCGGGCCTTCTGTACCGGGATCGACCGCGAGGACGCCGGCAGGGTCCCGCAGCCCTCGTCCCCGTACACGATCGACGACCCCCTCCTCGCCATCGGCCCCAAGGCCAACGACCTGTGGAAACCGGTGATCGCCGCCGTCGAGGGCATGGCCTGCGGCGGGGCGTTCTACCTGATCGGCGAGGCGGAGTTCGTCGTCGCGGGCGACGAGGCCACGTTCTTCGACCCGCACACCACCTACGGGATGGTCAGCGCCTTCGAGACCGTCCACATGATGCGGAAGATGCCGTACGGAGAAGTCGCCCGGATGGCCCTCATGGGCGCCGCCGAGCGGATCTCCGCCCGGCGCGCGTACGAGACGGGGCTGGTCTCCGAGCTGACCCCGTCGGGCGGCGCGCTCGACGCCGCGCGGACGGCCGCCGCCGTCATCGCCTCCCACCCGACCGAGGCCGTCCAGGGGACGGTACGGGCGCTGTGGTCGGTCGACGGGGCCGCCCGCGCCCAGGCCTTCGCCCACGCCCCGCACCTGGTGACGCTCGGGAACATCCCGGCGGACCGGCAGGCGGAGCTGTTCACCCGGAGGGGAGGCGGGCACCGGCTCCGGTAGCGGATGCGGACGGCAAGAGCTTCGCGTTCCTCTCCAGGGGCGAGGACGGCCGCAGGGGACTCTTCCGCGGGGACCTCTCCGGCGGCGCGCCCAAGAAGATCACCGGCGTGGACCCCCCGGTCCCGGACCCGCAGCACGAGGTCCGGACGACGCTGATCCGCTGGCACCGACCCCCGGCGCCGCTACTTCTTCCGTACGTCGTACACCCAGCAGTTCTTGACCGACGAGACGGCCTTCGGGTTCTTCATCGCGACCTCGAAGGTCTTCTCCTCGTAGGCCCCGACGGTGACGAGGGCCGTCGTCGAGTCGACCGCCGAACCCGTGCCGCCCTTGAACTCCAGGGTCACCTCGTACGTGCCCTCCAGCGCGTCGTGCGAGGTGATCCTCAGGGTCGACGTGGTGTCGGCCCTGCGGGCGGGCCTGCCCTTGCGCTTCTTCTGGGCGGGCTTCACGCAGTCCACGACCACGACCTCGACCTTCGCCGACGTGGGGGAGGGACTGGCGGAGACCGTGGACCCGCCCGAACCGCTGTAGTCGTCGTTGCTCTTCTCGTCGCTGGAGCAGCCGCCGCCCGAATCGTCGTCGTCGTGGGAGCCCGAGTGGCTCTTGCTCTTGCCGCTCTTGCTCTTCCCGCTGCCGCCGCTGCTGCCGTGACCGCCCTTGCCCGTGTGGAAGCCGGTCAGCGCGAGGACGACCACCGTGAGCGTCGCCGCGAGCTTCAGACGTGTCCGTATCATCGCCGCACCCTCGTCCTGTCTGTCGTGTCCGCGCCACACTAGCGCCGCCCCCGCGTCACCTGGCGGGCCCCCCTCACCCGGCGTAGCGTCGTGAACGAGAGCCGGACCGCCGAGGAGGCCGCATCGATGATCCGCAACATCGCCGGCTCGGTCCTGGCTCTCGCCGGAGCGACGGCCGCCGTCTGGAGCCCCTTCCGTGCCTGGTACGACGGCCGTCACGGGCGTGACTACGCCGTCGGGGACCTGTTCACCGGCATCACCGACGCGAAGGCCGACGTCCTGGGCTCGATCCTGCTGCCCTTCGCCTTCGCGGCGCTCGTCACCCTCGTCGGCGTCGTGCTCCGCTCCCGCCTGCTCGTCGCCCTCGCCGGGCTCGTCGTCCTCGGCTTCACCATCCTGTGGATGGTGCGGGTCGGCCAGGCCGAGGGCAGCCTCGCGGTCGGCCCGGACGGCGCGGGGCTCGGCGACGGGGTCGCGAACGCCCTGGGCGGCGGGGTCCTGCTGCTCCTCGGCGCGCTCGTGATGTCGGGCCGCAGCCACCGCCCCCACCGGGTGGACCTGCCGCCGCACGGGCCCGCCCGTCCGGCACCGGACACCAGCCGGGAGACCCCGGCTCCGTACGCGGAAGCCCCGCGCCCGGATGCCCCGTACGCCGAGACCCGGACCCTCGACGTACCGGACGGCCCGCCGGCATCCGACCCGGAACGGAAGAACCCGCCGCCCGCGGGCTAGCCCGCCGCCGGCATCCGACCCGGAACGGAAGAACCCGCCGCCCGCGGGCTAGCCCGGGAACGGCGGGTTCGGGTGCGTCGGGCTACGGTCGGGCCGCCGCGCCCCTGTTGCCCGTCGCGGTGCCCTTGACCGCGTCCAGCGCGTACACGCAGCGGTCCTTGCTGCACGCGTACACGACCCCGCCCTTCGCCACCGGCGAGCCGGTGATCTCGCCGCCGGTCGCGAGCTTCCAGCGGAGCTGCCCGCCGGTCGCGTCCAGGGTGTAGAGGACGTGGTCGGCCGAGCCGAAGTGCACCCGGCCGTCCGCGACGACCGGGGAGCCGACCAGCTCGCCGCCCGCCGCGAACCGCCACCGGGGGGTGCCGGTGACCGCGTCGAGCGTGTAGAGCGCGCTGCCGCTGCCGACGTGGACGTTGCCGTCGGCGACGAGCACCGGCTCGGCGGACTGGCGCGGCTCGGTCGCGATCCGCCAGCGGTCCTGCCCGGTGGTGGCGTCGAGCGCGTACACCGTGCCGAGGTGGTCCGACAGGTACACCCCGCCGCCTGTGACCGCCGGTCCCGGCGCGAACGCGGGCGGCGACAGGAACACGGCCGGCGCCTCGAAGTGCCAGCGGACGTGCCCGCCGGCGATGTCGATCGACAGGACCCTGGTCCCGGCGGAGACGTACACGCAGCCGTCCTCGGCCGGCGCCACCCGGACGGGCACGTTCGCGCACGAGGCGGCGTCCCCGATCGGGTAGGACCAGCGCTCCACGCCCGTGCGGGCGTCGAGGGCCTGGAGCCGGGCGTCCCGCCACACGTACACGGTGTCGCCGTGCACGTGTGGCCCCGCCTCCGGGGTCTCGAAGTCGGTCTGGGCGCCGGTGATCTCCCACAGCTTGGCGCCGTTGGAGGCCTCCCAGCCCTGCACCCCGCCGCCGCGCGTACCGGTGACGACCGTGCCCCGGTCGACCTGGAGGGAGTACACCCAGGCGTCCGTGTGCAGCCGCCATCGCTCGCTGCCGTCGGTGGCGTCGAGGGCGTACAGCGTGGGCCCGTCGGAGGCGTGGATACGGCCGGAGGCGACGGCCATCGACCAGGCCACGTCCCGGGTCTTGAACTGGCGCCGGCCGCTCCCCGTGTCCAGGGCGTGCACCTCGAAGGAGGTCACGTACAGCAGGTCGCCGTCGACGACCGGGGTGCCCCAGACGTCGTTCGACATGCGGAAGCGCCAGGGCCTCCAGTGGCCGGGCTCCGGCGGGGGCTGCGCCGCCTGGTCGGCGCCCTGCGGGGGCACCGCCACCGGCCGCGAGCCGTGCGGCGGGGCCTGCTCGGCGCCGTGCGGGCCGCCGCCGGGCGGGCGGATCCAGCCGGTCGCGGGGCCCGCGTCGGCGCCCCGGCCGACGGCCAGCGCGGCGCGGGTGTCGGCGACCCGGGGACCGGGGCCGATCGGCACGGTCGCGCCGCCGAGGCGTACGGGACCGCCCGCGCTCTCGGCGGGCCCGGCGTGCCGGCCGCCGACCGGCGCGTGGTCCGGAGCGCGCTCCGGCCGCTCCGGCGTGTGATCCGGGAAGCGGGGGTCCTGGCGGGGGCCTGGCGGGTCCGCCGGGGGCCGCGGAGGCGCGACCGGCGCGGGCAGCCGGCGGCCGCCGCCGCGGCGCCGCTCGATCATGGCGGTGGCGCTCAGCGGCAGCCAGGCGGAGGCCGTGCCGCTGTCGTCGCTGCCGGGCCCGAAGAGGTGCGGGGCGAGCTGCGCCTGGAGGTCGGCCGGGGTGGGCCGGCGGGTGACGTCCATCTGCATGCAGGACTCGATGAGGGGCCGCAGCTCCTCCGGGAGGCCCTCCAGGTCCGGGCCCTCCCGCAGCAGCATGAAGACGGTCTCGACCGGGTTGGCGCCGTGGTACGGCGCGTGGCCGGTGGCGGCGAAGACCAGCATCGAGCCCAGCGAGAAGACGTCACTGGCGCCGGTGACGCTGCGCGAGTCGCGGGCCTGCTCGGGCGACATGTAGGCGGGGGTGCCGACGGCGACGTTGGTCATGGTCAGGCGCGTGTTGGAGACGCCCGACGCGATGCCGAAGTCGATCACCCGGGGGCCGTCCTCGACGACGAGGACGTTGGAGGGCTTGAGGTCGCGATGGACCAGGCCCGCGCCGTGGATGGACTGCAGGGCCTCGGCGACGCCCGCGGCGAGCCAGCGGACGGCCTGGGCCGGGAGCGGCCCGCACTCGTTCACTATTTCCTCGAGGGAGGGCGCCGGCACGTAGGCCGTGGCCAGCCAGGGCACCGCGGCACGCGGGTCGGCGTCGACGACGGCGGCCGTGTAGAAGCCGGAGACCGCCCGGGCGGCCTCCACCTCCCGGGTGAAGCGGACCCGGAACAGCTGGTCCTCCGCGAGCTCCGTGCGCACGGTCTTGATCGCCACGCGCCGGCCCGAGGCCGAGCGCGCGAGATAGACCAGGCCCATTCCGCCCGCGCCGAGCCGGCCCAGCACCTCGAAGGGCCCGATACGTCTCGGGTCGTGCTGCGTCAGCTGTTCCACTTGCCTGCCACCTCCCCGTACGGGCCATGAGGGTACGGCCCCGTGGCCCCTGATTCTTCCTGTCCGAGGGCCCGGTTGCGAACCCGGGGGCGGATCGGGGTGTCACACCTCATAAAGGGGTGCTGCGGTACGGGGGGTACCGGCCGGTACAGCGGGGGACGGATCAGTCCGAAGGTGACGCTTTCGGCTCCGCCAGGACGGCGAAGCGGGCGCCCTGGTTGTCGTGGAGGACGGCGATGCGGCCGTGCGGGGTGTCGAAGGCCGGGGTGGCGATCCGGCCGCCGAGCCGGACCGTGGTCTCGCAGGCCTCGTCGCAGTCGGCGACGGCGAAGTAGACGAGGACGTGGCCGGGCATCTCGGCGGGGAAGTCGTCGGTGATGACGGCCCGCCCGCCGAAGGCGCTGTCGTCGCCGGGCCGGGAGCCGGGGGGCGACCAGACGCGGTAGTCGAAGTCCGCGTCCCTGCCCTCCTCCTCGGCGTCGGCCTGGCGGCCGAGGTAGCCGAAGACCGTGGCGTAGAAGGTGTCGACGGCGTCCGGACGGCGCGTGTAGACCTCCATCCAGCAGAAGGCGCCGGGCTTGTTCGTGACCTCGAAGCCGTCGTCGTCGCCCTCCTGGCGGAGGCCGAAGACGGCGCCACCGGGGTCGGCGGCGAGCGCGTAGACGCCGAAGGGGCCGACGGGGTAGGGCTCCATGACCATCTGCCCGCCGGCGGCCTTGATCCGGGCGGCGAGGGTGCCCGCGTTCGCGGTGGCGAGGTAGAGGGTCCAGGTGGTGGGCATGCGCCCGTCGCGCTTGGGGACGAGTCCGGCGGCCCGGCGGCCGCCGAGGAGGGCCTCGTCGCGGTCGGGGTCGAAGGTCCAGCCGAAGAGCTCGCCGTAGAAGCGCTTGCCCGCTTCCAGGTCGGGGAGCTGTGCGTCCACCCAGCAGGGGGTGCCCTCAGTGCGTACGGCCATGTCCACACGCTAGGGCGGCGGGGGCGGCCCCGCACGCCCCGACATACGAACAAAGTGGCGATTTATCGGGGCGGAACCCTTGCGGCGCTTGAGTTGTCCACCGAAGTTGTCCACAGGCTGTTCATAAGCCTATTCGGGTACGGGCCTCCCCCGGCCGGCTCCGGCGACCGGCCGCCCGCTCGCGACACTGGCTCGATACCGCCCCTCGCCTCCCCGCCGTGCACCCGCGCCGACCTCGCAGAACGGGGGTGCACCCCATTTGCAGTCGGCCGAATCGCGCGCCGATCCCCCCTCGGTAAGCTGACGGCATGACAGGACAAGTACGCACCGTCGACGGCCGCGTGGCCGGACGACGCGGCCAGGCGACGCGGCAGAAGCTGCTCGACTGCCTCGGTGAGATGCTCAGCTCCTCGCCCTACCGGGACGTCAAGGTCATCGATGTGGCCCGGAAGGCGGGTACTTCACCCGCGACGTTCTATCAGTACTTCCCGGACGTCGAGGGAGCGGTTCTCGAGATCGCGGAGGAAATGGCCAAGGAGGGCGCCGCGTTGACCGAGCTGGTCTCCGGCCGCTCCTGGGTCGGCAAGGCCGGCTGGCAGACCTCGGAGGAACTCGTCGAGGGCTTCCTGGACTTCTGGCGGAAGCATGATGCGATCCTGCGGGTCGTTGACCTCGGCGCCGCCGAGGGCGACAAGCGGTTCTACAAGATCCGGATGAAGATCCTGAACTCGGTCACCAACTCCCTCACGGACGCGGTGAAGGAGCTCCAGGCCAAGGGCAAGGTCGACAAGGACGTCAGCCCCGCCGCGATGGCCGGCTCCCTGGTGGCGATGCTGGCCTCGGTCGCCGGCCACCAGAAGGGCTTCCAGACCTGGGGCGTCAAGCAGGCCGAACTCAAGCCGAACCTCGCCCTGTTGGTGCATCTGGGCATCACCGGCAAGAAGCCGACCAGATAGCCCCACCCACCCCTTCACCCGTCCTGTCGCCGACGCCGGCGGCGGCCCGCCCCCACGGACCGCCGTCGGCGCCGCCGTGTCCGGGACCGGGCCCTCACCTCCGGGTGAGCCGGAAGAGCCGGATCTCGCGCTCGATCCGCGCCTGGTACGTGGCGTACGGCGGCCAGAACTCCAGCGCCGCCCGCCAGGCCTCCGCCCGCTGCTCCCCCGCGAGCAGTTCCGCCCGTACGGGTACGTCCTCGCCCCGCCAGTTGACCTCGACGTCCGGATGGGCGAGCAGGTTCGCCGTCCAGGCCGGGTGCCCCGGCCGGCCGAAATTGGAGCCGACGAGGAGCCAGCGACCCTCCCCCTCCGGCATGCAGGCGAGCGGCGTGACCCGCGGCCGCCCGCTCCTCGCCCCTTTGGCGGTGAGGATCACCCCGGGCAGCATCCGCGCGCTGAGCAGCACCTTTCCCCCGGTCAGCCGGTGCACGGCCCGGTCCATGGCGGGGATGACGTGCGGGGCGACCCTGGCGAAGGTCCGGGTCGACGACACCTTCTGCACGAGCTTGCGTCCGGCGGGCATCTACGCCGCCTCCTCTCGGAAGAGTCCGGTCCGCTCCGCCGCCCGGGCGCGCAGCCGCCGGGCGGGGCCGAAGAGCAGCTCGTCGGAGGCGGCCCGCTTGAAGGAGAGGTCGTCCCACGTGTCGGTGCCGTGGAGCCGGAGGACCTCCTCGGCGGTGGCGCGCAGGGCCTCCAGGGCATGGGCGAGGGCGAGCGGTCCGCCGTCGGGGCCGGGGCCGGGTTCGCGGGCCGCGCAGTAGGTGAGCGAGCGGGCCGCCTCGACCTGGACGAACAGCTCGGCGATGCGGTGGCGGGCGGCATGGAGGGGGCCGGCGGCGGACGGGGCGGACGGTTCGCGCCCGCCGAGTTGCCCGGCCGCCCGGTCGAGGGCGGCCGCGGCGGCGCCGACCGCCTCGGCGGCCAGCATCACGGCGGCGGCGCGGCCGGTGGCGGCGAGTGCGCCGAGGACGTCGGCGGGTTCCTCGCCGAGGAGTTCGGCCGCGGTGTCCCGGAACTGGACGGTGGCCTGGGTCCGGGTGAGGTCGAGGGCGGGTTCCCGGGTCCGTACGAGCCCGGGGGCGTCCGCGGGGACGAGGAAGAGGAGCGTCCGGCTGCGGGCGAAGCCGCCGGCGTGGGCGGCGACGAGGAGCAGTCCGGCGCTGTGTCCGTCGATGACCCGGGCGGCCTCGCCGTAGAGGCGCCAGCCGCCGTCCTCCGCGCGCGCGGCCTGGATGCCGCCGGCGCGGCCTCCGCCGGACCAGTGCCCGGCGGTGTTGTCGCCGGTGAGGCCGAGGGCGTGGGCGATGCCGGCGGGGGCGGCGAGGGCGCAGGTGAGGCTGCCGTCGGCGACGCGCGGGAGGAGGCCGGCGCGCTGGGCGGGGGTGCCGAGGGCGGCGAGGAGAGGGGCGGCGAGGACGGTGGTGGCGAGGAGCGGGGAGGGGGCGAGGGCGCGGCCGGTCTCCTCGCAGGCGAGGGCGAGGGCGGTGGGGGCGCGGCCGGCGCCCCCGTACTCCGCGGGGAGGGTGAGTCCGGCGAGGCCGAGGGGGTCGGCCATGCGGGCCCAGAGTGCGGTGTCGTAGCCCTCGGGGGTGGCGGTGGCCGCGCGGTTGGCGTGCGGTCCGGCCCGTTCGGTGAGCAGGGCCCGCAGGGTGCTGCGGATCTCCCGCTGCTCCTCGGTGAGCGGGGTGGCGGGCGGTTCGTCGGGCGGTTCCGCTGGCGGGGCGGCGAGCGCGCCCCGCCGCCCCCCGGTGAGCGCGGCGTTGTCGGCGGCGTCCATGGAGCTCCCTCCGTATCTGACGGTGCGTCATGCTAGGGCGGTGCGGGGTCGGTTGCCCAGAGAAGCGCCGGTCCCGATTCAGGGAATCTGATGTACCGTCAGATTCATGCCCACCACCACACGCAGCTCCCGCCGCGTCGCCGTCGTCGGCGTCTCCCTCTCCGACTGCGGCCGGGTCGACGAGGCCACCCCGTACGCCCTGCACGCCCAGGCCGCCCGGCGCGCCCTCGCGGACAGCGGCCTCGACCGCTCGCTGATCGACGGCCTGGCCTCGGCGGGCCTCGGCACGCTCGCCCCGGTCGAGGTCGCCGAGTACCTGGGCCTTCGCCCGCGCTGGGTGGACTCGACCGCCGTCGGCGGCGCCACCTGGGAGGTCATGGCCGCGCACGCCGCCGACGCGATCGCCGCGGGGCACGCGAACGCGGTCCTGCTCGTGTACGGCTCCACCGCCCGCGCCGACATCCGGGCCCGGCGCCGCACCGCGAACCTCTCGTTCGGCTCGCGCGGCCCGCTCCAGTTCGAGGTCCCGTACGGGCACACCCTGATCGCCAAGTACGCGATGGCCGCCCGCCGCCACATGCACGAGTACGGCACGACCCTGGAGCAGCTCGCGGAGGTGGCCGTCCGGGCGCGGGCGAACGCGGCGCTCAACCCGGAGGCGATGTTCCGCGAGCCGATCACGGTCGACGACGTCCTGGACGGGCCGATGATCGCGGACCCGTTCACCAAGCTGCACTGCTGCATCCGCAGCGACGGCGGCTGCGCGGTGCTGCTGGTGGCCGAGGAGTACGTCCAGGACTGCCGTACGGCCCCGGTGTGGGTGCTCGGCACGGGTGAGCACGTCTCGCACACCACGATGTCCGAGTGGGAGGACTTCACGGTCTCCCCGGCGGCCGTCAGCGGCCGGCTGGCCTTCGAGCGGGCGGGGGTCCGGCCCGCCGACATCGACGTGGCCGAGATCTACGACGCCTTCACCTACATGACGCTGGTGACCCTGGAGGACCTGGGTTTCTGCGCGAAGGGCGAGGGCGGGGCGTTCGTCCAGGAGAAGGACGGGCTGCCGGTGAACACGGACGGCGGGGGCCTGTCGGCCTGCCATCCGGGGATGCGGGGCCTGTTCCTGCTGGTGGAGGCGGTGCGGCAGCTGCGCGGGGAGGCGCCGGGGCTCCAGGTGCGCCGGCCGGACGGCTCGCTGCCGGAACTGGCGGTGGCCTCGGGGACGGGGGGCTGGTTCTGCTCCTCGGGGACGGTGGTGCTGGGGCGGTCGTGACCCTGCCCCGCCCCTGCCCCCGCCCCCGTCCGACTCTCGACCGAGGAATCTATACAAGCGTCATAGACAAGCGTGTAGGACATCCGTATAGTCATGTCCGCGGGCAGGGGAACGGCCCGCAGACACCCGACAAGGAGTCCTGCCATGACGCTCAACGCCACGACCGGCACCCCGAAGACCGCCAAGACCGTCCTGATCTCCGGCGCCTCGATCGCGGGCCCCGCCCTCGCCCTCTGGCTGCACCGCTACGGCTTCGTCCCCACCGTCGTCGAGCGTGCCCCCGAACTCCGCACCGGCGGCTACAAGGTGGACATCCGCGGCACCGCGATCGAGGTCTGCCGCCGGATGGGCGTCCTCGACGAGATCCGCGCCCACTCCACGGACATGCGCGGCGGCTCGTACGTCGACGACGCCGGCCGCACCATCGGCGAACTGCCCGCCGACATCTTCGGCGGCCGCGTCGAGGGGGACGACGAGATCATGCGCGGCGAACTCGCCCGCATCCTGTACGACCGGACCCGCGAGGACGTCGAGTACGTCTTCGGCGACTCGATCGCCGCGCTGGCGGAGGACGCCGACGGCGTCACCGTCACCTTCGAGAGCGGCACCGTCCGCCGCTTCGACCTGGTCGTCGGCGCCGACGGACTCCACTCGAACACCCGGAAGCTCGCCTTCGGCCCCGAGGAGCGGTTCAAGCGCCACCTCGGCGCGTACATCTCCATCTTCACCGCCCCCAACCACCTCGGCCTGGACCGCTGGGAGACCTACCACGCGCTCCCCGGGAAGCTGACCTGCGTCTACAGCTCCTCCGGCGAGACCGACGCCAAGAACCTCTTCGTCTTCTCCTCCACCCAGGAGCAGCCCGATCACCGCGACACCGCGGCCCAGAAGCGCTTCCTCGCCCGTACGTTCCAGGGCGACGGCTGGGAGATCCCCCGCCTGCTCGGGCACGCCGCCGAGGCCGACGACTTCTACCTCGACTCCATCGCCCTCGTGGAGATGGACCACTGGTCCACCGGCCGGGTCGTGCTGCTCGGCGACGCCGCCCACTGCACCTCCCCCGCCTCCGGCCAGGGCACGGGCCTCGCCCTCACCGGCGCGTACATCCTGGCGGGCGAGCTCGCCCGGGCGGGCGGCGACCACACCGTCGCCTTCGCCCGCTACGAGGAGCGGATGCGGCCCGGCGTGGAACGCAACCAGAGGATGGCCGAGCGCTTCGTCAAGGAGATGGTCGTCGACCGGAAGTGGAAGATCGCCCTGCGCATGCTCATGGTGCGGACCCTGCCGAAGACCCCCTGGAAGAACCTCATCGCGAAGAAGATCCGTGACGAGATCCAGGCCACGGCGAACGCCGTCCCGATCGAGGACCACGGCACCGCCGGACGTCCTACCGTGGCCGCATGACCGACTTCCACCGCGCCCTCCACTCCCTCCGGGTCTGGGACACCGCGCTCCCGTCCTTCGACCCGGCGAGCGCCCCGCCCGAGCCGCTCCCCCTCTTCCACGACTGGTTCACGGCGGCGGTCGCGGCCGGCCAGTCCGAGCCGCACACGCTCTCCCTGGCCACGGCGGACGAGGACGGCAGGCCCGACGTCCGCACGGTGATGCTGCACGACGCGGACGCGCGGGGCTGGCACTTCGCCTCGCACGCCACCAGCGCCAAGGGCCGCCAGCTCGCCGCCCGCCCGGAGGCGGCGCTCGGCTTCTACTGGCCGGTCCAGGGCCGCCAGGTCCGGATCCGGGGCCACGTCACCACCGGCACCCCCGAGGAGGCGTACGAGGACCTCCACGCCCGCACCACCGGCGCCCTCGCCGCGGCGCTCGTGGGCCGGCAGAGCGAGGTCCTCGACTCCCCCGGCACCCTCGCCGAGGCGAGCGACGCGGCCTGGCACCGGGCCGAGTCCGAACCGGACGCCCCCGCCCCCACCTGGACCCTCTACGTCGTCGAACCGGCCGAGGTCGAGTTCTTCCAGGGCGACGGCCGCCGCCGCCACGTCCGCCTCCGCTACCGCCGTACGACGGCCGGAGACTGGACCCGCGAACTCCTGTGGCCGTGAGCCCTATTCGGCCCCGGAGCCGTACATCTCCTCGATGTCCCGGGCGAAGTCCCGCAGCACCGCGCGCCGTTTGAGCTTCAGGGACGGCGTCAGGTGTCCGGAGCCCTCCGAGAACTCGGTGTTCAGGACGCGGAACGCGCGGATCGACTCGGCCCGCGAGACCAGCCGGTTGGCGTCGTCCACGCCCCGCTGGAGCGCGGCGAGCAGCTCCGGGTCCCGGGCCAGCTCCCAGGCCGCCAGATGCTCCTTGCGCCGCATCCGCCGCCAGTGCGTCAGGCCCTCGTGGTCCAGGGTGATCAGCGCCGTGACGTACGGGCGGTCGTCGCCGACCACCATGCACTGGCCGACCAGCGGGTGGGCGCGCAGCCAGTCCTCCAGGGGGGCCGGAGCGACGTTCTTGCCCGCCGACGTGATGAGGATGTCCTTCTTCCGGCCGGTGATCCGCAGATAGCCGTCCTCGTCGAGCGAGCCCAGGTCCCCGGTGGGGAACCAGCCCTCGTCGGTGTACGGCAGGGCCACCCCGCGCTGCGCGTCCCAGTAGCCGGCGAAGACGTGGGCGCCCCTGAGCCAGACCTCGCCGTCGTCGGCGATCCGGACGGCCGTGCCCGGCAGCGGCCAGCCGACGGTCCCGGTGCGCGGCCGGCGGGGCGGGGTGACCGTCGAGGCGGCCGTGGTCTCCGTCAGGCCGTACCCCTCGAAGACCTCGACGCCGGCGCCCGCGAAGAACTCGGCGAGCCGGGCGCCGAGCGGGGAGCCGCCGCAGATCACGTACTTCACCCGGCCGCCGAGCGCACCCCTGATCCGCCGGTAGACGAGCGGGTCGTAGAGCGCCCGCGCGGTCCGCAGGGCGAGCGAGGGCGAGGAGGTCTGCCCGTACCGGCGGGCGACCCGCGCGGCCCGGTCGAAGGCGGCGGCCTTCCCGCCGCGTTCGGCGGTGGCGCGGGCCTTGTTGAAGACCTTCTCCATGACGTACGGGATGGCGAGGAGGAACGTGGGCCGGAAGGCGGCCAGGTCGGTGAGGAGCTCCTCGCCCTCGACGGAGGGCGCGTGCCCGACACGGACGCGGGCGCGGACGCAGCCGACGGCGACCATCCGCCCGAAGACGTGGGAGAGCGGCAGGAAGAGGAGGGTGGCGGCGGGCTCCTTGCTCTCCGAGACGAAGACGGGGTGGAGGAGCCGGACGGCGTTGTCGACCTCGGCGAAGAAGTTGGCGTGGGTGAGGGCGCAGCCCTTCGGCCGGCCGGTGGTGCCGGAGGTGTAGATGAGGGTGGCGAGGGCCGCCGGGGTGAGCAGCCCCCGGCGGGCGGTGACGGCCTCGTCGGCGACCCGGGCGCCCGCCCTGCGGAGCTGGTCGACGGCGCCGGTGCCGAGGACCCAGAGGTGGGCGAGGCCGGGCAGCTGCCGCCGCTCGGCGGAGACGAGCCGCGCCTGCTCCGGGTCCTCGACGACGCAGGCCGCGGCCCCGGAGTCCTGGAGGATCCAGCGGGTCTGGAAGGCGGAGGAGGTGGGGTAGACGGGGACGGTGACGAGCCCCGCGGCCCAGGCGGCGAAGTCGATCAGGGTCCACTCGTAGGTGGTGCGGGCCATGAGGGCGAGCCGGTCGCCGGGGCGCAGACCGGAGGCGATGAGGCCCTTGGCGACGGAGTGCACCTCGGCGGCGAACCGTGCGGCGGTGACGTCCTGCCAGACCCCGTCCCGGTCCTTCCGGGAGAAGAGGACGGCCTCGGGGTCCTGCCGGGCGTTGTCGTAGGGCAGGTCGGCGAGCGAGCCGCGGGCCACCCGGGGGACGAACGCGGGTACGGAGACCTCCCGCACCCGCCCGTCCACCACGACCTTGTGCGGCTCGACCGGCTCGGTCCCGGATGCGGCGGTGACGACGGACACGTGCGGCTCCTTGGTCTGCGCGATGAACTGAGTTCGTGCGTCGGTACGTTGGGCGCTACGGTGCGTCAACAGCCTTGACTAGCCGGTAACCTTACTGCGCGGTAAGGCTCAACGGGGAGACCAGCGCTCGCTTTTCATGAGGTTTCCGAGCCCGGCCCAGGCGAAGTTCATCAGCGTCGCGGCGGCTTCCTTCGCCGTCACCCCGGGGGTCTCGTTCGCCCAGCCGGCCAGCGACTCGGCGGCCCCCACCAGCGCCTGGGCGAGCGCGTCGACGTCCCGCGAGGAGATGCCCACGTCCGCCGCTGCCTCCCCGATGAGACCGGCCACGAAGCCCACGATCTCGTCGCGCATCCGCTCGGCCTCCCCGGCGAACGGTTCCCCCTGCGTCCGGGCCTGCCGGCTCAGCACCACCCAGGAGTCCGGGTGCTCGGCGGCGTACGTGAAGAAGGCGAGCAGCCCCGCCCAGAGCCGCTCGTCGGGCGGCTCCCCGGGCCCCCCGACCCCGGCGGCGACGGCCGCGAGCAGCGCCCCGGCCTCCCGCCGGATGACGCAGGTGAACAGCTCCTCCTTGGAGCCCAGGTACAGATAGACCAGCGGCTTGGAGACCCCGGCGAGCTCGGCGATCCCGTCCATGGACGCCGCCTGGTACCCCTGCCGGGCGAAGCACCGCACGGCCGCGTCCACCATCTGCCGCTCCCGCACCGCCCGCGGCAACCGCCGCGCCTTCTCCCCACCGGCCATGACGGCCCACCCCTGCTTCCAAGATCCACTGGACGCCCCGCGAAAGCGTACGCGCCCCCTGCCCGGACGGGGCAGGGGGCGCGTGAGCTCGGTGCGGGGGTCAGGCGGCGGCCGTGACCGCGACCTTCTGGTCCTTCTCGCCGATCTCGACCAGGTCGTCGATCGGGGAGGACGAGGCGTTCTCGTACGCGGTGTGGTCGAGGATCTTCTCGCGGGCGGAGACGATCACCGGGATCAGCGCCTGGCCCGCCACGTTGGTGGCCGTGCGCATCATGTCCAGGATCGGGTCGATCGCCATGAGGAGGCCGACGCCCTCCAGGGGCAGGCCCAGGGTGGAGAGGGTCAGGGTGAGCATGACCGTCGCGCCGGTGAGGCCGGCGGTGGCCGCCGAGCCGATGACCGAGACGAAGGCGATCAGCAGGTAGTCGCCGATGCCGAGCTGCACGTCGAAGATCTGCGCGATGAAGATCGCGGCGAGCGCCGGGTAGATCGCGGCGCAGCCGTCCATCTTGGTGGTGGCGCCGAACGGGACGGCGAAGGAGGCGTACTCCTTCGGGACGCCGAGGCGCTCGGTGACCTTCTGGGTGACCGGCATGGTGCCGACCGAGGAGCGGGAGACGAAGGCCAGCTGGATGGCCGGCCAGGCGCCCTTGTAGAACTGGAGCGGGTTGACCTTGGCGACCGTGGCGAGCAGCAGCGGGTAGACGCCGAAGAGGACCAGGGCGCACCCGACGTAGATGTCGGCGGTGAAGGTCGCGTACTTGCCGATGAGGTCCCAGCCGTAGTCGGCGATGGCGAAGCCGATGAGGCCGACGGTGCCGAGCGGGGCGAGGCGGATGACCCACCACAGGGCCTTCTGGAGGAGCTCCAGGACCGACTCGGAGAGGGTGAGGATCGGCTTGGCGCGGTCGCCGAGCTTGAGGGCGGCGATGCCGGCGACGGCGGCCATGAAGACGATCTGGAGGACGTTCAGCTCGGTGAAGGGCGTGATGACGTCCGTCGGGATGATGCCGGTGAGGAAGTCGATCCAGGAGCCCTCGCGCTTCGGCAGCTTGCCGTCCTGCGGGGTGAGGCCGGTGCCGGCGCCCGGGTCGGTGATCAGGCCGATGGCGAGGCCGATGCCGACCGCGATCAGCGAGGTGATCATGAACCAGAGCAGGGTGCGGGTGGCGAGCCTGGCGGCGTTGTTCACCTTCCGCAGGTTGGTGATCGAGACCAGGATCGCGAAGAAGACGAGCGGCGCGACGGCCAGCTTGAGCAGCTGGACGAAGATGTCGCCGATCTGGCCGAGGGTCTCCTTCAGCCAGGAGACGTCCTGGCTGCGGGCGACCCAGCCGAGCAGGGCGCCCAGGGCCAGACCGACGATGATCTGGGCCCAGAAGGGGACCTTGGGTATGCGCGAGGAAGCCGGGGACTTCGTCTCGGACGCGGACGCGGACACAGGCACACTCCACAGGTGCGTATCGGGAAATACGGGACGGGGGTGCGGCACACACGCGCTCGGGCGCGGGCCGCTGCATGATGCCGGATCAGAGCGCGCGGCAACAGACCGCGGACATACAGCGGCAGAGATCGACGTGCAGGCGCGCCACGAGCGGGGTGCTCGCGGCATGAGAGGGGCGCACTGCTGTCTTCATGTCGAACACGTTAACACTTGAACTTTGAGAACCTCAAAGCCATTCTTTGGGTCCCCGAGGCGTCCTTCCGCCTCCGAAACGCAGAACACCCCAGGCCGGAGCCTTGGAAGGCTCTGCCCGGGGTGGATGTCTGTGAGGAAGCTTACGCAGCCCTTACGCGGCTAGAGCGCGTCCTCCTGGGACCGGTTCGCGTCCAGCCGGCCCTTCGCGCGGTCGACCTTCGCGACGATCTCGGCGCTCGCCTCGTCCCGCACCTTGCGCAGGAGGACGAAGCTCAGCGGGGCGGAGATGACGATGGACAGGACGAGCACCCAGAGCAGGTTCGAGTCGCCCAGGCCGCGCGGCAGCACGCCGGCGTAGACGAGACCCCACAGGGCGAGGAAGCACCCGGCGAAGATCCCGAGCCGCATCAGCGTGTAGCGGAGCATGTCAGTCCACTCTTCCGTTCCGAAAGATCCCAAAGTTCCCCTGAGGGGCGAGCGTCATCCAGTGAAGCACGCGACGGCGGGCGACCCGGGACCGGGCCTCTTGAGCCGGTCGAAAGTAATAGATAGATTAGCTCCATGACCCTTACCTTCGAGGTGGACCCGGCAGTCGACCCCGCCCTGCGCGACGGCGTGCTCTCCCTCTGGGCCGACGTCTCCAACGCCGGCGGCGCCGTCGGCTTCGTACCCCCCGTGACCCCCGGCGAGATACGCCCCGCGCTGCTCAAGCACCTCGTCGCGATGGCCGAGGGCGGCACCCGCCTGCTCGTCGGCCGCGACGAGGACGGCCGGGTCGCCGCCACCGCCTTCTTCACCTTCAACACCCACCCGCTGATGACCCACTGGGTGTGGCTCTACACGGTGATGGTCCACCCCCGGCACCAGGGGAAGGGGTACGGCCGCGACCTCATGGCGGCCGTCGAGCACACCGCCCGCACCGCCCCGGGCTTCGAGACGGTCGAGGCGATCCGGCTGACCTGCCGGGGCGGCACCGGCGTCGACGCCTTCTACGCCCGCTCCGGCTACAAGGAGGTCGGCCGCGTCCCCGACGCGATCCGGGTCGCCCCCGGGGACGACCGCGACGACATCATCATGCTGCTGCCCCTCGTCTGAGACGGCGGAAGGGCCGGCGGGAGATCCCGCCGGCCCTTCCGTCACGAGGTCCCGTCGTCAGAACCGCATCGCCTGCGGCGTCTCGCGCCGGTCCGCGTCCGGGCCCGGGTACTCGCGGATGATCTCGTACCGCGTGTTCCGCTCCACCGGCCGGAAGCCCGCGTCACGGATCAGTTCGAGGAGGTCCTCGCGGCCCAGCTTGTTCGGCGTGCCGTAGTTGTCGGCGTCGTGCGTGATCTTGTACTCGACGACCGAGCCGTCCATGTCGTCGGCGCCGTGCTGGAGCGCCAGCTGCGCCGTCTGGACGCCGTGCATGACCCAGAAGACCTTGACGTGCGGCACGTTGTCGAAGAGCAGCCGGGAGACCGCGAAGGTCTTCAGCGCCTCGGCGCCGGTCGCCATCGTGGTGCGCGCCTGGAGCCTGTTGCGGATCTTGCCGTCCTGCATGTCGACGAAGTCGTGCTGGTAGCGCAGCGGGATGAAGACCTGGAAGCCGCCGGTCTCGTCCTGGAGCTCACGGAGCCGCAGCACGTGGTCCACGCGGTGGCGCGGCTCCTCGATGTGGCCGTAGAGCATGGTCGAGGGGGTCTTGAGCCCCTTCTCGTGGGCGAGCCGGTGGATCCGGGACCAGTCCTCCCAGTGGGTGCGGTGGTCCACGATGTGCTGCCGGACCTCCCAGTCGAAGATCTCGGCGCCGCCGCCGGTCAGCGACTCCAGGCCGGCCTCGATCAGCTCGTCGAGGATCTCGGAGGCGGAGAGGCCGGAGATCGTCTCGAAGTGGTGGATCTCGGTGGCCGTGAACGCCTTGAGGGAGACGTTCGGCAGGGCCTTCTTGAGCTCGGAGAGGGAGCGCGGGTAGTAGCGCCAGGGCAGGTTGGGGTGCAGCCCGTTGACGATGTGGAGCTCGGTGAGGTTCTCGTTCTCCATCGCCTTCGCGAGGCGCACGGCCTCCTCGATGCGCATGGTGTACGCGTCCTTCTCGCCCGGCTTGCGCTGGAACGAGCAGTAGGCGCAGGAGGCGGTGCAGACGTTGGTCATGTTCAGATGCCGGTTGACATTGAAGTGGACCACGTCGCCGTTCTTGCGGGTCCGGACCTCGTGGGCCAGACCGCCGAGCCAGGCGAGGTCGTCGGACTCGTACAGGGCGATGCCGTCCTCACGGCTCAGCCGCTCACCGTCCCGGACCTTCTGCTCAAGTTCGCGCTTGAGTCCCGCGTCCATGTACGGCCGCCTCCCTTTGATCTCCGAATTCACGCTCCGCCCACCGTACTCTCAGCCCTCTTCCGGCAGCTCTCCGACCCGGTTCTCCCACTTGGTGGAGAGCACGATCGTCGTACGGGTGCGGGAGACGCCCTTGGTGCCGGAGAGCCGGCGGATCGTCTTCTCCAGGCCGTCGACGTCGTTCGCGCGCACCTTGAGCATGAAGGAGTCGTCGCCGGCGATGAACCAGCAGTCCTCGATCTCGGCGAGGTCCTTCAGCCGGCGGGCCACGTCCTCGTGGTCGGCGGCGTCGGAGAGCGAGATGCCGATGAGGGCGGTGACGCCGAGGCCGAGCGAGGCGGCGTCGACGGTGGCGCGGTAGCCGGTGATGACCCCGGCGGCCTCAAGTCGGTTGATGCGGTCGGTGACGGAGGGGCCGGAGAGCCCGACGAGCCGGCCGAGCTCGGCGTACGAGGCACGGCCGTTCTCGCGCAGAGCCTGGATGAGCTGCCTGTCCACGGCGTCCATAGGTATGAAGCCTTCCATTGTCCAGCGATACCGCGAGTTTAGGTATAGAATCTAAGGTACACAGGGGAGACACCCTGTGAATCTTTCAGCAGATCAAAGACGATCTTTCAGGAGTGGTGTTCACCGTGTACACGATCGAGATGGCCTACGCACGCATGCGCGAGCTGCAGGACCTGGCCAACCGCTCGCGTGCCCACCAGCCGACCGCCGCCTCGAAGCGCGCCGCGAAGAAGCACGCCAAGAAGCGCTAATCAGCCCGGAGAGCCGCACCCAGCTCTCCTTCCCACCGGCGGTACAGCTGGTGCGGCACTCCCGCCGCGTCCAGCACCCGCCCGGCGACGAAGTCCACCAGATCCTGGATGTGCGTCGCCCCCGCGTAGAACGCCGGAGAGGCGGGCAGCACCACTGCGCCCGCCTCGTCCAGCGCCACCATGTGCTTGAGCGTCTGTCCGTTCAGCGGGGTCTCCCGCACCGCGACCACCAGCGGACGCCGCTCCTTCAGCGTCACGCTCGCGACCCGCTGCAGCAGGTCCTTCGAGAGCCCGAGTGCCACTCCCGCCACCGCCGCGGTCGAGGCCGGCACGACCAGCATCCCCTTCGCCGGGTACGAGCCGGAGGACGGTCCCGCCCCCAGGTCCCCGGCAGCCCAGTACCGCACGTCGCCCAGGTCCGCGGTGAACGTGTCGGGCTTCCCGTCCGCGCCCCGCGCCAGCCAGGCCGCCAGGTCCTCGCGCCAGTGCGCGTCCCGGAACGAGATCCCCGTCTCGTCGAGCAGCGTCAGCCGCGAGGCCCGCGAGACGACGAGGTCCACACTCTCCCCCGCGTCGAGCAGCCCCCTCAGGACGGCGGCGGCGTACGGCGTACCCGACGCCCCGGAAACCCCCACGATCCAGGGGGTGCGCTTGCCGTCGTTCATGCCGTCGAGCCTATCCGTCCTCGCACCGGGGCTACGGGGTGAGCCCGCGGACCATCAGGTCGAGCAGCGCGCACACGAACAGGCTGATCCCGATGAACCCGTTCGTCGTGAAGAACGCCCTGTTCAGACGGGACAGGTCGTGCGGCCGCACGATCGTGTGCTCGTAGCAGAAGGCGACGACCACGATCACCAGACCGGCCCAGAAGAACAGGCCCGCGTCCGTCAGCAGGGCGTACCAGACGAGGAGCCCCGTCGTCACGACCGCCGAGACGCGGGCGCCCCACAGCGCGGCCGGCACGCCGAAGCGGGCCGGGACCGACATGACGCCGTGCGCCCGGTCCGCCTGCACGTCCTGGCAGGCGAAGATCAGGTCGAAGCCGCCGATCCAGACGCCCACCGCGAGACCCAGGACGGCCGCGTCCCAGGACCACTCCCCCGTGACCGCGAGCCAGGCGCCGACCGGCCCGATCGACTGGGCGAGGCCCAGGATGGCGTGCGGGAAGTTGGTGAACCGCTTGCCGTACGGATAGACGACCATCGGGATGACGGCGAGCGGCGCCAGCGCCAGGCACAGCGGGTTCAGGAGGGCGGCCGCGCCGAGGAAGACGACGACGGCGATCCCGGCCCCGGTCCACGCGGAGCGCACGGACATCGCGCCGGTCACCAGCTCCCGCCCGGCCGTGCGCGGATTGCGCGCGTCGATCTCGCGGTCGATGATCCGGTTGCAGGCCATGGCGAAGGTCCGCAGGCCCACCATGCAGACCGTGACGAGGAACAGCGTCCACCAGTGGATGTTCCGGTCGAGCTGGAACATCGCCGTCAGGGACGCGATGTAGGCGAAGGGCAGCGCGAAGACCGAGTGCTCGATCATCACGAGCCGCAGGAAGGCCTTGGTGCGTCCCGGCTGGGCGCCGGGCACGGCCGCGGTGGTCACAGCCCGTACTCCTTCCAGCGGCGGTCCACCAGGGCCGCCGTCGCCGGGTCCGACTCCACCATGTCCGGCCAGCCGCCGTCCCGGGTGTAGCCCTCCTCGGGCAGCTTCTTCGTGGCGTCGATACCGGCCTTGCCACCCCAGAACTGCTGGTAGGAGGCGTGGTCGAGATGATCGACCGGGCCCTCGACGACCGTCAGGTCACGGGCGTAGTCCGTGTTCCCGAGCGCCCGCCAGGACACCTCGTGCAGATCGTGCACGTCGCAGTCCTTGTCGACCACGATGATCAGCTTGGTCAGCGACATCATGTGCGCGCCCCAGATGGCGTGCATGACCTTCTGCGCGTGCTTCGGGTACTTCTTGTCGATCGAGACGATCGCGCAGTTGTGGAAGCCGCCCGACTCCGGCAGGTGGTAGTCGACGATGTCCGGCACGATGATCTTGAGGAGCGGCAGGAAGAACCGCTCCGTGGCCCGGCCGAGGGGTCCGTCCTCCGTCGGCGGCCGGCCGACGACGATCGACTGGAGCAGCGGACGCTTCCGCATGGTGATGCAGTCGACCTTCAGGGCGGGGAAGGGCTCCTGCGGCGTGTAGAAGCCGGTGTGGTCGCCGAAGGGACCCTCCGGCAGCATCTCGCCCGGCTCCAGCCAGCCCTCGACGACGACCTCGGCGTTGGCCGGGACCTGGAGCGGGACCGTCTTGCAGTCGACCATCTCGATCCGCTTGCCCTGCACGAAGCCGGCGAACAGGTACTCGTCGATGTCGCCGGGCAGCGGCGCCGTCGAGGCGTACGTGACGGCCGGCGGGCAGCCGAAGGCGATCGCGACCGGCAGCCGCTCGCCCTTCGCCGCGGCGACCGCGTAGTGGTTGCGGCTGTCCTTGTGGATCTGCCAGTGCATGCCGATGGTGCGCTTGTCGTGCCGCTGGAGCCGGTAGAGCCCCAGGTTCCGCACACCGGTCTCGGGGTGCTTGGTGTGGGTCAGACCCAGGTTGAAGAAGGAGCCGCCGTCCTTCGGCCAGGTGAAGAGCGCCGGGAGGAGATCGAGGTCGACGTCGTCGCCGGTGAGCACGACCTCCTGCACGGGGGCGTCCCCGGCCTTCACCTTCTTCGGCGGCACGTGGACCATCGAGCCCAGCTTCCCGAAGGCCTCGCGGACCCCGACGAAGCCGTGCGGCAGCTCCGGCTTGAGGAGCCCGCCGATCTTCTCGCTGATCTCGCCGTACGACTTCAGGCCGAGGGCCTTGAGGAGGCGGCGGTCCGTGCCGAAGACGTTCATCGCGAGGGGCATCGAGGAGCCCTTGACGTTCTCGAAGAGAAGCGCCGGCCCTCCCGCCTTGTTCACCCGGTCGACGATCTCCCCGACCTCCAGGTACGGGTCGACTTCGGCCTTGATGCGCTTGAGGTCGCCTTCACGCTCCAGGGCCCTGAGCAGCGAGCGGAGATCGTCGTAAGCCATAGGGGTCAGTATCGGTCACGGGCTAGGCTTGGCTCGTCACCGGGGCCGCCCAGGCGGGCCCCGCCGCTGCTTCCAGGGGGCCGTCCCACATGCTCAGGGCACTGATGTTCATCCTGCCGCTGGCGCTGACGATCTATGCCTTCATCGACTGCCTGAACACCCCCGAGGACGAGGCCAAGCACCTCCCGAAGGTGGTCTGGGTCATCATCATCCTGCTGTTCTGGATCGTGGGCCCCATCGTCTGGTTCGCCGCGGGCAAGATGCGTCACGCCCCCGCCGGAGGCCGTACTCCCTCGGAGTGGCACCGCAACCACCGCCACGAGTGGGTCGCCCCCGACGACAACCCCGAGTTCCTGAAGTCCCTGCGGGACGAGGCTGTGTCCGATGAGAAGCGAGTGAAGGACGAGTCGCTCCTCAAGGACTGGGAGGCGGACCTGCGCCGCCGCGAGGAGGAGCTGAAGCGGCGCGAGCGCGGCGAGGACTCCGAGAACTGATGGAGCTGCGGCTCCTGGCCACCTTCGAGAAGGTCGCCGACGTCCTCTCCTTCACCCGGGCGGCGACGGAGCTCGGCTACGCCCAGTCGAGCGTCACGGCCCAGATCAGGTCCCTGGAGTCCTCCCTCGGCGTCGACCTCTTCGAGCGCCTCGGCTCCCGCATCCGTCTGACCGAGGCCGGTGAGCGGCTCCTCCCCTACGCCCGCCGGATGGCGGATCTGGCGGAGGAGGCCCGTACCGCCGTCGCGGCCACGGCGGAACCCTCGGGCCCGATCGCGATCGGCACCATGGAATCCCTCACCTCCTACCGGCTGCCGCCGCTCCTGGAGTACTTCCACCACCGCTATCCGGAGGTGCGGCTGACGCTGCGGCCCACGCTCGGCGACGAGACCCGGCAGGCGCTGCGGCAGGGCACGTACGACGTCGGCTTCCTGATGGAGCCGGAGACCGAGCACGAGGGCCTGGAGTCGGAGGTTCTGGCCCCCGAGCCGCTGGTCCTGGTGGCCGCCCCTGGCCACCCCCTCACGGGCCGTACGTCCCTGACGAGCGCGGACCTGGCCGGCGCCCGGCTGGTGGGCACCGAGCCGGGCTGCCCGTACCGCGACCTGTTCGAGGCGGAGCTGCGGGAGTGGGCGCCGCCGTTCATGGAGTTCGGCACGATCGAGGCGACGAAGCGGGGCGTGGCGGCGGGCCTGGGCGTGGCGCTGCTGCCGGAGGTGACGGTCGCGGAGGAGCTGGCGGCGGGGACGCTGGTCCCGCTCCCGTGGGAGGCCCCGTTCACCCTCTTCACGCAGCTCGCGTGGCGGCGGGGGAAGCGGCTTCCGGCGCATGTGCGGCTGTTCGTGGAGCAGGCGCGGCGGCTGGTGTCCGAGCAGCGAGGGTGACCTTCAGGCTGGCGAGCACGATCAGCGGGACGCCGAGCGCCTGGACGAGCCCGATGTGGTGCCCGTACACCGCCCAGTCGACGCCCATGGCGACGGCCGGGTAGGTGAAGGCGAGGACGGCGATCTTCGCGGTGGGCAGCTTGGCGTACGCGGCGTACATGAGCACGTACATGAGCCCGGTGTGGACGAGCCCGAGGCCGACGAGCCACGCCCAGCCGGAGCCGAGTCCGCCGACGTTCCCGAAGCGGACGAAGGGCAGCAGCAGCGGCAGTCCGACGAGCACCTGGACGAGCGCGATCAGATGGGGGCGCACGCCCGTGATCCGCTTGGTGACGAAGGTCGCGAGGGCGTAGAGGACGGCGGCGGCGAGCGCGAAGCCGAGCCCGGCGAGGGAGGCGGTGTCGCCGGGCCGGACGCCGGACACGAGGACGAGCCCGGCGAAGGCGAGGGCGAGCCACCCCAGCTTGGCGCCGGAGATCCGCTCCCGCAGGAACACCGCCCCGAGCAGGACGAGGAAGAACGGCTGCGTGTGGTAGACGACGGTGGCGAGGGAGATCGAGGTCGCCGCGTACGCCTCGAAGAGGAACACCCAGTTGAAGACGATGAAGACCCCGCCGAGCGCGGCGAGCCCCAGCTTCCCCGCCGTGAACCCGTGCCCGGTGAAGAACCCGCGCACCAGGCTGTAGGCCCCGAGCGCGACGGCCCCGAAGAGGCACCGGAAGAACACCACCTCGAAGGGCGACGCGCCGGACTCGACGACGAAGACGCCGAGGGTGCCGGAGAGCACCATGGCGAGGGTGAGTTCGACGGTTCCCCTGGTCTCGTTTCTCATGCCGACGACGCTACGAAGAGTGTGGGGGCCCGGTCCACGGGCCAGTGGGGCGTCCTGCCGATGGGGGCGATCGGCGGGGCCGATGGGTCCGGGTTCCTCCGCGTGCGCACAGCACCCCGAGTAACACTCAGCCCCGTACAGCGGGCGGACAACGCACGTGTACCGTCCTCCTCTCGGCACGGCTCGAAGGCCTGTACGTGCCGTCGAGTGGAACCTGAGCGGAGCCTTCTGACCCGCCGAGGGCCTTCGCCTCCGAAGCGAAGGCCCTCGCACGGCGTCCCTACTCCGGGGCGCGGTCGTACTTCTGGAGCGTCGCCTTTGACGTGGAAGTGTCGACGAGCCGCAGCTCCCACGGGCCGGTGTTGACGTCGAAGTCCTTCCCGAAGCCGACCCACTTGCCCGCCATGCGGCGTCCGGTCGGCTCCACGAGCATCTGGAGCGCGCCGTGGTAGCGGGCCCCCTGGTAGTAGCCGTCGGCTGCCGTCTGCTCGGTCCAGGAGCCCGTGACCACATTGCGGTCGATGGTCAGGTCCAGGGTGAGCGGGCTGTCCGGATTGCTGGACGCTCCGGGCAAGCTCTGGCCGGTCAGCCGGGTACGGTGCTGAAGCAGGACGACGTAGTGCTTGGCCTCGAACGTCTCGTTCCGGGACGAGCTGAAGAACTCGTAGCGCGACAGCCAGATGCCCGAGTAGTTCATGCCGTCCGGTGGCGGCTGCGTGGCGGCGGCCGCCTGAATGCCTTCAGGGCCGAGGTCCATGTCGTGGCCTCCTGCGGAATCGGGATGGACGCGTGCCTGCGGCACGGGCAAGGAGAAGCCCAGGGCTTCGACGGGACGCCCCGTGACGTGCTCCAGAGCACGGGCGTACACGGGACGTGGAGCGCGGCTGGTGCCGGCTTCCCAGCGCTGGACGAGACGCTTACTCGCCTCGTTCGGTTCACCCAGCTCCTCGCCGGCCGCGCGGAGCGCCTTCGCCAAGTCGTCCTGACTCATGCGCAAGCCGATCCGCACGGCCCGCAGAACATCGTTCGTCGGGGCAGTCGTCATGGCTTCGACGGTAGCCCTAACACCGGCCGAATGACACCGAATTGACGCCTAAGAGTGACGCCCGAACGACGCCCTTTCTGCCGCCGCGATGACCTGGCCGCATGCAGACGATGGATGTCATGCCGATCCGCATCGACGCCTACACGGTCAGAGCCGACGGGACCCGAACGGAACCTCGAACCCTGTACGAGGGTGAGGGCGGCCCGCCGTTGACGACCAGCGTGATGCCGGTCTGCGCATGCCCGCGCTGCTGTCCACAGCGCTCTGTCGAGAGGAAAGGGACATCCAGGTGACCATCACGCTTGAGTATCCGCCGGTTCACTCCACCGAGCCCCGCACGTTCCTGCCCCGTGAGGTGTGGCAGGCCCTGACCGCCGACGTGGTCAGCGCATACCCGGGCACGAGCCGGGTCCTGGCCGAGCGGATCATCGGTCAGACCGTCGCGTTCCTGATCGCGGGGACGCGGACCGAGGAACCGCTGTCCCCGTCCGAGCACGTCGACCGGGGCTGGCACGCGTTCCTGCTGCGCACCCAGGCGTACCAGGAGTTCTGCGACCGGCACGCAGGCCGGTTCATCCACCACCACCCCGGCCTCCCCGACGCGACCGGGACGGGCGGGCCCGAGGCGGCCCGAGACCGCACCGTGGCTGCCATCCGTACGGCAGGCTTCGACGTGGACCAGGAGCTGTGGCCGGACGCCGCCGACTGCACGCAGTGCCACTCGGGCTGCACGGACAGCCCTGTGGGCGGCAAGAAGTAGTCAGGGTGGTAGCACCCTCCTCCCGGCCCTCGGGTCGGGAGGAGGGTGCTCAGCACGTGAGAGGACGAGGGTGCGCGACATGGACGCCGACGCGTGGGACGTATGGGGCGCGGCCAGGCCGGGACGTGGGGCGACGAACGCGGTCGGGGCCGCTACCTGGTTCAACTGGACGCAGTGGCCCGATCACGGACCCGACGAGAAGATCCTCGGCGATCTTTCCGGTGCGCGGGTCCTCGACCTCGGCTGCGGCAGCGGCGGCAACCTCGCTCACCTGGTCGCTCGGGGGGCGCACGCGGTCGGCGTGGACATCTCGCCCGTCCAGGTGACCAAAGCGCGTGAGCGGTGGCCGCACCTCGACGTGAGGCTGTGGACCGCCCAGGAGTTCCTCGCGGCGGCCACGGACGGGTTCGAGGTCGTGTACTCGGTTTTCGGAGCCGCCTGGTTCACCGACCCCGCCGGGCTGCTGCCTCTGGTTCACGCGCGCCTCGCACCCGGCGGTGTCTACGTCTTCTCCCACAACCCGCCGGCCCTGGAGGGCTGCTACGGGCCGCAGGCGTCCCAGATGCAGCCGCCGGAGAAGGGCGCGGAGCCCCTGTACGTGAAGCGGTGGGATTACGAGCCGGAGGCCTGGGCGGAGATCCTCCGGACACACGGCTTCACGGACGTGACGGCCGAGGTGATCGCGCCCCCGGAAGGGAAGCGCACGGGGACTCTGCTCGTCCGGGGCGCCAAGGCCGGGTGAGCGGTTTCCGACGGCTGGGCGCCGTCCTCCCGAGCGGCGGGCCGGAATAGCTTCCGGGGAAGGGGTCGTTGGGAACGGGCATGAGTCTCGACGTGACCTCCCGACAGAACCGTTCGTTCCTCTTCGTTCTCGGCAGTTCCCGTGCCGACGGCAATTCCGAGATCCTGGCCCGTGAGGCCGCCGCGCATCTGCCCGTGGGCGTTCCGCGGCGCTGGGTGGACCTGAACCTGCTGGACCTGCCGGACTTCCAGGACGGGCGGCACGAGGACGCCGGGCGGCGGGCCGGGGAGGTCGAGGAGCTGCTGCTGCGGGCCACGGTGGAGGCCACCGACATCGTGATCGTCTCGCCGCTGTACTGGTACAGCCTGTCGGCGCAGACCAAGCGTTACCTGGACTACTGGTCGGGCTGGCTGAACGTGCCCGGTTCGGACTTCAAGGAGCGCATGGAGGGCGGCACGCTGTGGGGCGTGACGGCGATGGCGCACGACGAGCACGAGGTCGCGGACGGCCTGGTGACCGGCCTGCGCAACTCGGCGGCCTACCTCCGGATGCGGTTCGGCGGGGTCCTGACGGGGACGGCCTCCCGCCCGGGCCGGGTCCGCGCCGACGAGGCCGCGATGACCCGCGCGAGGACCTTCTTCCAGGGCGCCGCCCCCCTCGCCCGCTTCCCGTACGAGGAGGCCGACGCCGTCGTGTGAGGGCGACGTCAGTTGTTCGAGCCGACGGTGTTGTCGTGGCCGGCGTTGAACACGTCGTCCCTCGCGAACTGGAGCCAGTCGCCGAAGACGACCGTGTGCGAGGCCTCCGGCTCGATCTCGACGGTCACGTCGGCGCTCGCGGCTCCGGCGGAGCCGAGGACGACGGCACCGACGGCGAGGGCGGTGAGGGCAGTCAGCAGGGAACGCATGGGGAACCTCTCGGGAGAACGACAGGGCACTGTGCAAGCTAGGACCTGCCGGTGCCCGCCCTCCCCTCACCCGGCCGGTGTGGTGCCGGGCCTCAGCCGATCGGCGGCAGTCCCGGGGGGTGAGGCCGGAGCCCCGCCGGGGAAGGCTCCCCCCATGGACCAGGAACGGGCACGGCGGTGGCTCGGCACCGCCCTCGACGAGGCGCGGGCCGGGCTCGCCGAGGGCGGGATCCCGGTCGGCGCCGCGCTGTACGGGGCCGACGGGGTGCTGCTCGGGCGCGGGCACAACCGGCGCGTGCAGGACGGGGACCCCTCCACGCATGCCGAGACCGCCGCCTTCCGGGACGCCGGCCGGCAGCGCTCGTACCGGGGGACGACGATGGTCACGACCCTGTCGCCCTGCTGGTACTGCTCCGGCCTCGTGCGGCAGTTCGGGATCTCGCGGGTGGTCGTCGGGGAGGCGGAGACCTTCCACGGCGGGCACGACTGGCTCGCCGAGCACGGCGTCGAGGTGGTCGTGCTCGACGATCCCGAATGTGTCGCGCTCATGCGGGAGTTCATCGCGCAGCACCCCACCCTGTGGAACGAGGACATCGGCGATGAGTGAAACGAACCTGCCCACGATCGATCTCACCCTCGACCCCGCCCCCCAGCTGCCCGCCGTCGACCGCGCCCTGCGCGAGGCCGGGTTCCTGCTCGTGACCGGGCACGGGGTGGACCCCGGGCTGCGGGCCGCCATCCGCGAGAGGGCCCGCACCTTCTTCCACCTCCCGGCCGCCGTCAAGGAGCCGTACGCGGTGCGGGTCGGCGGGCGGGGGTGGCTCGGGCCGGGCGCGGAGGCCAACGGGTACGCGGAGGGCACGGCGACCCCGCCCGACCTGAAGGAGTCGCTCTCCTTCGCGGCGGAGGACCCCACCGGGGACCCGGCGGTGGACGCCGAGTGGTTCCTGCCGAACACCTGGCCGGCCGAGGTGCCGGAGCTCAGGCCGCTGGTGGAGACGTATCTGACGGCGATGAAGGGGCTCTCGGACCGGGTCCTGGACCTGCTGGGCGAGGCGCTCGGCGAGGAGCGGGACTTCTTCACCCGGCACACCGGGCACCCCACGTTCGGCTTCAACGTCAACTGGTACCCGGGGCGGGAGCGGACGGGCGACCCGGAGCCGGGTCAGTTCCGCATCGGCCCGCACACGGACTTCGGCACGGTCACGATCCTGGACCGGGAGGCGGGGAAGGGCGGGCTCCAGGTGTTCACCGACGCCGGGGGGTGGCAGGACGCTCCCTTCGACCCGGCCGCGTTCACCGTCAACATCGGGGATCTGATGGCGGGCTGGACCGGCGGGCGCTGGCGCTCGGGACGGCACCGGGTGCTCCCGCCCCCGGCCGACGCGCCCACGGAGGAGCTGATGTCGCTGGTCTACTTCTACGAGTGCACGCCCGGCACCACGATCCACGGCATCGAGTCGCACGGATACCTGCGGGCGCAGCTCGACGCGATCGCGGCGGACTGAGTCCGCCCGGGAAAAAACCGAGTCCGCCCGGGAAGAGAACCGAGTCCGCCCGGGAAGAGAGTCGAAAAGGCGACCGCTTTCCCAACACACCGTCGATATCCTTGAGTTGACTGTGACGGGGGTGGCGGGGGCGTGGACAGAGAGCTGTACGGCCGCGAAGCGGTCCTGGACGACGGGGGGCTCGTGGCCCGGCTCGTCGGGCTCGGCCGGCAGGGGGCCGCGCGCGTCGCGTACGAGCACGGGGACGACCCGCCGGTGACGGTCTTCACCGGCGGGCGCGGCATGGGGAAGACCGCCCTGCTCAAGGAGGTCCGCAACCGCTACAAGGGCTACACCCCGCTCGCCCTCCTCGACTGCGCCCACGTCGAGCCGCCCGCCGACCACGGCCCCGGCTGGACCCCGGTCACCGGCGCCCTCTCCGAGCTGGCCGTGCAGCTGTCACCGAAGGTGCTCGCCGCCCGGCCCGTGCGGTTCCCCCGGCTCTCGCTCGGCCTGGTCGCGGTCGCCTCGCTCGCCTGGTCCCAGGAGGACGACGAGCGGGCCCGGCGCGACCTCCAGCGGCTCGCGCCGCTCCTCGCGACCGTCGACGCGACCCGGGGCGCCGCCGCCAACTGGGTCGGCAAGGTCCTCGCCAAGCTCGCCGCCACCTTCGCCGACGCCGCCGTCCCGCTCGCCGGACTGCTCGCCGAGGCGACCGTGGAGACCGTCCTCGAAGAGGTCTTCGGCCGCCTCCAGCGCTCCGCCGAGAGCTGGTACGGCACCTACCGCAACGCCGGCGGGCGCGGCAAGGCCGGACTCCAGCAGCTCGCCGTCGACTTCGAGCAGGGCGGCCGGCGCCGCCGCGAGGCCGAGGACTTCCTCGTCGGCGCCCTCACCGAGGACCTGCTGACCGCCTACACCGGTCTCCGGCGCGGCAGCCGCGTCGGCCGCCCCCTGCTCCTCCTCGACAACGCCCACGAGCCGCTCGGCCGGCAGCTCGTCGAACCGATCCTGCGCGCCCGCTCCGCCGAGGGCCGCCGCGACCGGGTCGTCGTCCTCGCCGCCTCCCGGGTCCGCGACCACGAGGGCCTGCGCCACGCCACCCGCACCCGGCTCCCGGAGACCGGGCACCGGGCGCCGTGCCCGCGCGGGGCGAGCGTCGGCTCCGGCATCCTCGCCGTCGAACTGACCCCGCTCTCCCCCGCCCAGACCCGGTCCGCCTTCGACCACCACGACCCGGCGGGCCGCACCCCCGCCGAACTCTCCCGCGCCGTCCACCGGCTGACCGGCGGCCGGCCCCTGGGCGTGGCCCTCCTCGGCCGGGCCGCCGGCGAGGCCCCCGCGGAGCTGCGGGCCGGGCTCACCCCGGGCGGGCTCCTCGACCTCACCGTGGAGCTGCGCGAGGACGCCCCGCCGGTGCCCGTCGCCCCCACGCTCCTCGCCGAACTCCTGCCGGTGCGCAGACCGGGGCCGTACGCCGTGCTGGCCGCGACCCACGACGAGGAGTCCGCCCGGATGCTCGCCCACGCCCGGCTCCAGGCGGAGTCCCTGGACGGGGACGTGGCGCTGCGGGTCCGCGACCAGCTCCGCGCCGAGGACTGGGGCGAGGGTCCGGCGCACTTCGTCGCCGACCCGCTGCTGCGTGCCCTGCTCCTGCACCGGCTCCGCTTCGAGGACGGCGACCACCCGCGGTACGCCGCCTGGCACGCCGTCCACGAGACGCTGTACCGGTACTACGGGCCGCACCCCGGCCCGTACCGCCTCCACCACGGCCTGGCCCTCGGCCGCACCGAGGAGGCCGTCACCCACCTGCGGGAGACCTTCCCCGACCAGGACGTCCTCGGCTGGCTCGGCCGGCTCCGGTTCATCGCCGCCGCCCCGTACCCGCGCGAGCGGAACCGGCCGGGCCCCGACCCGCGGCGGGCGGTCGCCCTCGGCCAGGAGCCGGCCGGCGCCCTCCCCGCCGGCCTCGACCCCGACACCACCGAACTCCATCTGTCCGTACGGCGGCTGCTGCACTCGCTGTGGCTGCTCACCGATCCGCTCGCACTGCCCGACGACGAGGTCGCCGACCGGCTCGCGCACGAGCTGCGCCGGCTCTCCGGCCGCCATCTGTCGGGCAGCGGTTCACTCTGGGACGCGGCAGGCCACTGGCCGCGCGACATCCGTGCCTGGCGGGAGCCGTCGCTGCCGCCGGGCCGTGAGAACGGAGTCTGACGCCATGCCCGACCGCCTCACCGCCCGGCTGCGCCGGCGCGTCCGCACCCCCCGTCAGAAGCTCGTCGCCTCGGTCGTCACGGCCGCGTTCGTCCTCGGCCTGGGCGGTTACGGCTTCGCCCGGCTCACCACCCCGGAAAACCGTTCCTGCGCCGAGGGCGTGGCCCGCCCCGCCGGCAGCGACGAATGCGTCGGCGTCAACGGCTCCGGCCACGACTTCGGCGCCCCCGACCTCAAGGACATCGCCGAGACCATCCGCGCCGAGAACGCCGGCCTCACGGCCGGCGAGTACGTCACCGTCGCCGTCCTCCTGCCGCTGACCTCCACCGATGCCGGCATGCGCGCCAAGGTCCTGCACGAGGTGCAGGGCGCCTACGCCTACCAGCGCCGGGCCAACGAGGAGTCCAACGGACAGCGGCCCACCATCCGACTCGTCCTCGCCAACACCGGCCAGGGCAACGCCCACTGGCGCACCACCGTCGACCAGCTCGTCGCCCTGGCCGACGGCCCCGAACGGCTGCGCGCCGTCTCCGGCATCGCCACCTCCTCCACCGAGATGCGCGAGGCCGTGACCGCGCTCACCCACGCCAGGGTCGCCGTCGTCGGCACCACCATCACCGCCGACGACATCGCCAACGGCCCCGGCGGCAAGCCCTACCCCGGCCTCGCCCGCGTCTCCCCCACCAACAGCGACGAGGCCAAGGCGCTCGCGCACTTCGGCCGGGTCGACGCGGCCAAGGCGCTCCTCGTCCAGGACACCCGCAGCGGCGACCACTACGTCGACACCCTGAAGGCCGCGTTCGCCGCGTCCCTCAAGAACGCGCCCCTGGAGCCGCAGGAGTTCACCTCCGCCCCCGACTCCACCCAGGAGGGCACCACCGCCAACACCTTCCGCAACATCACGCACCTCATCTGCGACACCCGCACCGAGACCGTCTTCTTCGCGGGCCGCCACACCCAGCTGCGCCAGTTCATCAACGCGCTCGGCGACCGCGGCTGCGTCGACCGCGCCTTCACGGTCCTGACCGGCGACGAGGGCTCGTACCTGGGCGCGGACAAGAAGCTCGACCGGAAGGCCCTCAAGGCCCGGCTGACCGTGCGGTACGCCTCGCTCGCCCACCCGGACGCCTGGAAGCCGGCGCCCGGGCGTGCCGTTCCCCGGACCGGCGGCTCAGAGCAGGCGTACGCGAACTTCCTGGAGGACATCGCCAAGGCGGCCCCCAAGGACCGGCCGGTGGCGCTCGCGGACGGCCAGGCGATCATCGCGTACGACGCGATGGCGACGGCGGTCCACGCGATCCGCCAGGCCACCCCGGAGGGCTCCGCGTACCCGTCGAAGGAGGACGTCGGTACGCAGTGGCCGCAGGTCAAGGGCTCCCTGCGGGTCGAGGGCGCGAGCGGCTGGATCTGCCTGGACAACTACGGCAACCCGTACAACAAGGCGGTCCCCATCGTGGAACTCGCCCAGGACGGCACACAGCGCTTCGTCCAGATGGCCTGGCCGGAGGGCAGGCCCCCGACGGACACCTGCCTGCCGCCGAAGAAGGGGTGAGCCCTACGGCTCCCACGTGGGCCAGCGGGCGTCGTCGCGCGCGTACAGCTCCCGCAGGTGCCGCCACCGCTCGGGCGACCAGTCGCGCCAGTCCGTGGGGTGACCGTCCAGCGCGGCGGCGAGCCGCTCGAAGTGGTCGTGCCACCCGGCGAGGCAGTCCAGCCGGTACTCCGGCGAACCCCGCACCTCGTTCGTGAAACGCAGAACGGTCGACCCGTCGCCGCCGGACCCCGGTTCCAGATGGAACCGGATCCGGCCGTGCGTCGGGCCGACCGTGTACTCGGCCACGTAGTCGGGGTCCCAGGCGGTCACCCGCCCCGAGACCTCGGTGTCACTGTTGAGCCAGCGGAGGGTGACCTTCCCGTCGAGCCGCGGCTCCAGCGGGTCCGCCTCGCAGAGCCAGCCCGGCAGGCCCTCGGGCGAGGCGATCGCCGCCCAGACCAGCGGCACCGGATGCGGAAGGTCCACCACGAACCGCAGCAGGTGCGCGTCGCCGTCGTGGGTCTCGCTCCTGCCCCGGGGGATCTCGCTCATACCTCCAGCGTCCCCCCGGGACAGGCCCCGTGCCAGCTCAGACGCCGGCGTAGGAGTGCTTGCTGCTCACGAAGATGTTGACGCCGTAGTAGTTGAACAGGAAGCAGGCGAAGGCGATGAGCGCGATGTACGCGGCCTTCCGTCCCTTCCAGCCGGCCGTCGCGCGCGCGTGCAGGTACGCGGCGTAACCGACCCACGTGATGAAGGACCAGACCTCCTTGGCGTCCCAGCCCCAGTAGCGGCCCCACGCGTCGCCGGCCCAGATCGCGCCGGCGATGATCGTGAAGGTCCAGAGCGGGAAGACGGCCGCGTTGACCCGGTAGGCGAACTTGTCGAGCGAGGCCGCGGCGGGCAGCCGCTCCAGGACGGAGCGGGCGAAGGAGCTGGGCTTCCCGCCGGTCGCGAGCTTGTTCTCGTACGAGTCGCGGAAGAGGTACAGCAGGGTCGCGACCGCGCCGATGTAGAAGACCGCACCGCAGAAGATCGCGGTGGAGACGTGGATCCACAGCCAGTACGAGTCGAGCGCCGGGACCAGCTGGTCGCTGGGGGTCTTCAGCCAGGTCGTGGCCATGCCCAGGTCGAGCAGGATGGTCGTGACCAGGGGAAGGCCCATCCAGCGGACGTTCTTCTTCGCGACGAGGAAGCCGAGGTACGCGCCGACCGCCACCGTCGAGAAGGTGGTGGAGAACTCGTACATGTTGCCCCAGGGGGCCCGCTGCACGGAGAGCGCGCGGGCGACCACGCCCGCGGCCTCGACCAGGAAGGCGAGGACGGTGAGCGAGACGGCGATGCGGCCGTACAGGTCGCCCTGGACCGTGCCGCCGGCCGCGCCGGGACCGTCCGGAACGTCCCGGGTGCCGGCCGCGGAGCGCGTGACGACCTTCGGCTTGTCGAGGACGGCGGTCCCGCCGGCCTGCTTGACCTGGACGGTCACGGCGGCGGGCGCGGCCGGGGCCTGCTGCGTCAGGGCGGCGGCGGTGCGGCCGACCTTGCTGCGGCTGCCGAACACCCACTCGGCGATGTGGGCGAAGAAGGCCAGGGTGTAGACGGCCATCGAGGAGTAGACGAGCAGGTCGCTCATCTGCGCCAGGCTCTCGTTGGTCGTGGCGGCGAGGATCACTTGTCGGCCTCTCCAGAAGGGGCGGGGTCTTCTGCGGGTTCTTCCGCGGGTTCCGGTACGGCTTCCGCGGCGGGGGGCGCCTGGACGGTGAGCGCGACCGCGAGGTCGCCCAGCTCCTCCGGCAGCTTGGCGGACTCGCTCCGGCCGAGCCCCGCCATCTCGACGACGGTCACGCCGTCCTCACCGCGCACGGCCCTGACCCAGACCCGGCGGCGCTGGATGAAGAGCGAACCGGTCAGGCCGGCGATCGCGGCGATCGCGCCCGTGAGGGCGAGCCCGTTGCCGGGCTGCTGGGAGATCTGGAAGCTCGCCCATTCCTTGACGTCCTTCTCGAAGGTGATCGAGCCGGCGCCGTCGGGCAGGTCCATGGTCTGGCCGGGCGCGAGGCGCTGGGCCAGCTTGTTGCCGGACTCGTCCGTGAACTGCTTCATCTTGGACTTGTCGAGCTGGTACACGTTCTGCGGCAGACCGGAGTTCACCCGCAGGTCGCCGTGGAAGCCGGTGAGCGCCATGACCGGGGACACGAGCGCCGGGAACTGCGAGAACATCGTTCCCTTGCCGGCGCCCGCGAAGGTCGGCACGAAGAAGGCCTGGAAGCCCAGCTGCTCCTTCTCGCCCTTCTTGTTGCGGTAGCCGTCCATGACCTTGACCGCGCCGGTCGACGTGATGTTGTTGTCGATCGGCAGCAGTGGCACGGCGCCGTGGTAGACGGTCTTGCCGCGGGGGTCCTTGACGGTGACGACGGGCGCGTATCCGTGGGCGATCAGGTAGACCTTGGAGTCGCCCACGATCAGCGGCTCGTTGACCCGGATGACCGCCTTCTTGTCGGCGCCGCCCTGCGAGTAGCTGACGGCCGCCTCGAAGGTGCGCGGGGTGCCGCGCTGGGGGCCGTTCGTCTCGTACGTGCCGGTGAAGGAGTCCAGCTTGAAGCTGAACGGCTCCAGCTCGTCGGTGCCGAACTGGGAGCCGGACTTGAAGTCGTCGTACTGGGTGAGCGTGTTGGAGAAGCCGTCGCCCTCGACGATCAGCTTGCCGCCCTCGGACTTGAAGAGCTGGCCCCAGGCGAAGGCGACGAGCATCACGATCAGGGCGACGTGGAAGGCCAGGTTCCCGGCCTCGCGGAGGAAGCCCTTCTCGGCGGCGACCGCGTCCCCCGCGACGTGGGCGCGGAAGCGGCGGCCCTTGAGGACCGTGAGCGCGGCCTCGCGGACCTGCTCGGGCTCGGCCTCGGTGCGCCAGGTGGTGTACGCGGGGAGCCGGTCGAGGCGCCGGGGCGCGCCCGGCGGGCGGCTGCGGAGCTGGCCGACGAACTGCCAGCTGCGCGGCACGATGCAGCCGATGAGGGAGACGAACAGCAGGATGTAGATCGCGGAGAACCACACCGAGCTGTAGACGTCGAAGAACTGGAGCTTCTCGTACAGCGGGGTGAGCGTCTTGTGGGCTTCCTTGAAGGTCTGCACCTTCAGCTCGTCCGCGCTGGTCTGCGGGATGAGGGAGCCGGGGACGGCGCCGAGGGAGAGCATGAAGAGGAGGATCAGCGCGACCCGCATGGAGGTCAGCTGCCGCCAGAACCAGCGGATCCAGCCGATGACCCCGAGGGTGGGGCCGCCGATGGCGGCGTCCTCCAGGGGAGCGGTCGACAGCTGGGCCCCGGCGCTGCCGAGGCCGTCCTGCTGCTCCGTCGTTTCGGTCTTGCTCATGGAACTCAGATCCCCACCGTGAAACCGCTGGACCAGCCCTGCATCGTGGCCACCATGTCGTCCCACGCGCCCGTGAGGAGCAGGAGACCGGTGACGATCATCATGCCGCCGCCGATGCGCAGGACCCACACATAGTGCTTCTTCACCCAGCCGAACGCGCCGAGCGCCTTGCGGAAGGCGATGGCGGCGAGCACGAACGGGACGCCGAGGCCGAGGCAGTACGCGAAGGCGAGTATCGCCCCGCGTCCGGCGCTGGCCTGCTCCAGGGCGAGGGCGTTGACGGAGGCGAGGGTCGGGCCGATGCAGGGGGTCCAGCCGATGCCGAAGAGCGCGCCGAGCACGGGGGCGCCGATCAGGCCGGCGGCGGGCTTCTTGTGGAAGCGGAACTCGCGCTGCGTGAACCAGGGCATCAGGCCGGCGAAGAAGACGCCCATGAGGATCATGAGCACGCCGAGGACCGTGTTGAGCGTCTCGCTGTACTTCTGGAGGGTCGACCCGAAGTAGCCGAAGAGGGCGCCGCCGGAGACGAACACGGCGGTGAAACCGAGGACGAAGAGGACGGCGCCGGCGGTCATCCGGCCGCGGCGGCTCTCGGCGAGGTCGGCGCCGGTGACCCCGGTCACGTACGAGAGGTAGCCGGGGACGAGCGGGAGCACGCACGGCGAGAAGAAGGAGACCAGACCGCCGAGGACCGCGAGGGGCAGGGCGAGCAGCAGGGCTCCGCTGTTGACCGTCTCGATCACGGGCTCACTTCTCCTTGAGGAGGGGCTCGATCATCGACCGGAGCTTCTTCTCGTCGAGCGCCATGAGGGAACGGGCGGCGATCTTGCCCTCCTTGTCGAGGACGACGGTGGAGGGGATCGCCTGCGGGTTGAGCGTGCCCTTGGGGAAACCGAAGAGGATGAGCTTGCCCTGCGGGTCGTAGAGGCTGGGGTAGGGCACCCCGTAGTCCTCCTCGAAGGCGATCGCGGGCTGCTTGTTGGGGTCGCGGGTGTTGAGGCCGACGAACTCGACGTCCTGGCCCTTCAGGTCCTTGGCGACCTTCGCGAAGTGCGGGGCCTCGGCGCGGCAGGGGCCGCACCAGGAGCCCCAGGCGTTCAGGACGACGACCTTGCCCTTGAGGTCGGCGACGTCGAGGCGCTTGCCGTCGAGGGTCTCGCCGACGATGTCGTTCGGGGCCGTGCGCTCGCCCTTGGCGACGGTGGAGACACCGCCCGTGTTGGTCACGAAGTTGGTGTTGCCACCGCCGCCGGACTTGCCGTTGTTGTCGCCGCTGCAGGCCGAGAGTGCGACGGCGGCGGTCAGCACTCCGACGGCGAGCAGGGTGCGTCGAGGGGCACGGCTAAGGCTCATGTGAAAAGTTTCGCATGGGCGTTTGGGGGATCTTGGGCACCCCCCTACGTGCCCGTAAAGCCCCTTGTCAAGATCTTCTAAGCGGTGGGGGTCGTGGCAGGGGTCGGCCTGAGGAAGGCGTTCCAGCCACCCGCGGGCTTCTGCCCGACCTCGAGGGTGCGCAGCTTCTCCAGGATCTTCGGGTCCTGGACGTCGAGCCAGTCCACGAACTGCTTGAAGGAGACGAGCCGTACGTCCTTCTTTCCGGCCATTCCCTTGAGCGCCTCCTCGACGGCGTCCATGTAGATGCCGCCGTTCCACTGCTCGAAGTGGTTGCCGATGAAGAAGGGCGCCCGATTCGACTCGTACGCGCGCGTGAAGCCGGAGAGGTACGCCTCGGCCGCCTGCTTGCGCCAGCCGGGATAGCGCGAGGGCATGCCCTTGGTCGTGTTCTTCGACTGGTTGGCGAGCATGTTGTAGTCCATGGAGAGGACTTCGAAGGAGTGTCCGGGGAAGGGCACGGCCTGGAGGGGGAGGTCCCAGATGCCCTGGCGTTTGACGGGCCAGGTCTGGCGACCGCCGGGCGAGCTGGCGTCGTAGCGCCAGTTCAGGCGCTTGGCGGTGGGGAGCAGGTTGTCCTGGCCGAGGAGGCAGGGGGTGCGGCCGCCGACGAGCTCCTTGGAGTAGTCGAAGGGCAGCGGGTCGAGGTCGGTCCAGCCGCTGTTGGTCTTCCACTCGGTGACGAACTTCGTCGCCTGGTCGATCTCGCTCTGCCACTGGGCGGGGGTCCAGTTGCCGACGGAGCCGGAGCCGCCGCAGAAGTGGCCGTTGAAGTGGGTGCCGATCTCGTGGCCGTCGAGCCAGGCCTGCCGGACGTGCTTCAGGGTCTCCTTGATGTGCTCGTCGGTGAGGTAGCCGATGTCGGAGGCGCCGACGCGGTTGTTCGGCGGGCGGTAGAGGTTCTTCTTCGACTCGGGGAGGAGGTAGATCCCGGAGAGGAAGAAGGTCATCGCCGCGTCGTTGTTCTTGGCGAGTTCGAGGAAGCGCGGGAAGAGGCCGTTGCCGACCTCGCCGGCGCCGTCCCAGGAGAAGACGACGAACTGGGGCGGGGTCTGGCCGGGTTCGAGCGGGACGGGGGTGTCGGGCTGGTGCGGCTGCTTTCCGGTGTCGGCGGTGGAACCGTCACCGATGAGCCGGGCGTCGTCCTTGGTCGGGGTGGGTGCGCCCGGATCCGCCGAGACGTCACCCCCCTTGCCGGGACCGGAACGTCCAGGCTTGTCCTGGTTTCCGGTGCTGCATGCGGCAAGCCCCATCGCCGCCGCGGCCCCGACGCCCGCCCCGAGCAGCCCCCTTCGACTGATTCCGCTGATCCCGCGCATGACATCCCCATTCGCGCTGAAGTATGACCTGAAAGTCATCCAAACCGACAATGAGTGAGATGCCGGGAGGAACACGGAGGTTCCGGAAATTCGCACAAAAATTTCAGGGCGACCGGATGACATGAACATCATCATCCGATCGCCCTGAACTGTGTCGCCCGGGTGCCCCGCTGTCCAGCGGTCAGATTGTGAGGATTACGCGCCGAAGGCCTTCGACTTCCCCTTGACCGGCTTCGCGCCCGCGAGGAGGTGCGCCGGGACGAGGTCCCGGGCCGGCTCGCTGTACCCCACCGACACGATCTTGTCGCCGCGGTACGTGAACGAGGTCAGCGAGGCCAGCGTGCACTGCCGGCGCCGCGGGTCGTGCCAGAGCCGCCGCTTCTCCACGAAGCTGCGGACGATCCAGATCGGCAGCTGGTGGCTGACGCAGACCGCCTCGTGCCCCCGGGCCGCGTCCTTCGCCGCGTCGAGCGCGCCCATCATCCGCACGACCTGCTCGACGTACGGCTCGCCCCAGGACGGCTGGAACGGGTTCGTCAGGTGCTTCCAGTTCGCCGGCTTCCGCAGCGCCCCGTCACCGACACCGAACGTCTTGCCCTCGAAGACGTTGGCCGCCTCGATGAGCCGCTCGTCACTGGCCAGATCCAGACCGTGCGTCTTCGCGATCGGCGCCGCCGTCTCCTGCGCCCGCTCCAGCGGGGAGGCCACGACATGCGTGATGTCCCGGCCCGCCAGGTGCTCCGCGACCCGGTCCGCCATCTGACGGCCCAGCTCGGACAGGTGGTAGCCCGCCCGCCGCCCGTACAGCACGCCGTCGGGGTTGTGCACCTCGCCGTGACGCATCAGGTGGACGACGGTGATGTCCTGGTCCGGCGTGTCCCGCTCGCTCATGCCGTGGCCTCCGCTGCGGCGCGGGCCGCGGCCGGCAGGGCGGCGGCGATGCGCTCGATCGCCCGCTCGTCGTGCGCGGTCGACACGAACCAGGACTCGAACGCGGACGGCGGCAGGTACACGCCGTCGGCCAGCATCGAGTGGAAGAAGGCGTTGAAGCGGAACGCCTCCTGCTTCTTCGCGTCGTCGTAGTTCCGCACCTCGTCGGCGGTGAAGAACACCGAGAACATGTTGGAGGCGGTCTGCAGCCGGTGCGCCACGCCCTCCTTGGCCAGCGCGCCCGTGACCAGGCCCTGGATCTCCTTCGAGACCGCGTCCACCGTGGCGTACGCGGCCTCGTCGAGCAGCCGCAGCTGCGCGAGCCCGGCGGCGGTCGCGACCGGGTTCCCCGAGAGGGTGCCCGCCTGGTAGACCGGCCCGGCCGGCGCCAGGTGCCCCATGACGTCCGCGCGGCCACCGAACGCGGCCGCCGGGAACCCGCCGCCCATGACCTTGCCGAAGGTCATCAGGTCGGGCTTCACGCCGTCCACGCCGTACCAGCCGGCCCGGCTCGTACGGAAACCGGTCATCACCTCGTCGGAGATGTACAGCGCGCCGTTCTCGCGGCACAGGTCCGCGAGGCCCTGGTTGAAACCGGCCACCGGCGGGACGACGCCCATGTTGCCCGGCGAGGCCTCGGTGATCACACAGGCGATCTCGCCCGGGTGCGCCGCGAACGCGGCCCGCACGGCCTCCAGGTCGTTGTACGGCAGCACGATCGTGTCCCCGGCCTGGGCACCGGTCACACCGGGCGTGTCCGGCAGGCCGAAGGTCGCCAGACCCGAGCCGGCCGCGGCGAGCAGCGCGTCCACGTGGCCGTGGTAGCAGCCCGCGAACTTGACGACCTTCGCGCGCCCGGTGAACCCGCGGGCGAGCCGGATCGCGGACATCGTGGCCTCCGTACCGGAGGAGACGAGCCGGACCTGCTCCACCGGCTCGATCCGCGCGACGATCTCCTCGCCGAGCGCGACCTCGCCCTCGCCGGGCGTGCCGAACGAGGTGCCGCGGGCCACGGCGGCCTGCACGGCGGCGGTGACCTCGGGGTGCGCGTGGCCGAGGATCATCGGTCCCCACGAGCAGACCAGGTCGACGTACTCACGACCGTCCGCGTCGGTGAGGTACGGACCGGAACCGGACACCATGAACCGGGGCGTTCCACCCACGGCCCGGAAGGCACGCACCGGTGAGTTCACGCCGCCGGGCGTCACGAGGGAAGCGCGGTCGAAAAGCGTCTGTGAGACTGGGGCTTCGTATGAATACGGCACTGTGATCCTGACCTGCGAGAACGACTTCGGGCACGACATCGGGAACGGAGGGACGGTGGTGGACATCCTCTGTACTACGCCGGGGCGCTCGCCCTCCGCGTCTGCGAAACTGGGGCGACATAGGGATGACTCACGGAATCCATGGTGTCAGAGGCCACGGCGTTCTTGCGGACAGGTGTTTCACCGTACGAACGCGGGGGAGGTCACTGACACGATGATCGGGTTGCGCGGCGGGGTCGTGTTGCCGAGAAAAAGCAGTCGGGTGGAGATATGCATCGCGGTGGCGGACCGGGCGAGGGGACGGACGACCTGGGTCCGGAGTCTGCCCGGCGGGGGAGGCACCGGCGCCGGCGGACGGAGGAACCCACCTCGGCGGAGGGCCGGCCGAAGCCCGAGCCCGCGGCCGAACCGCCCCCTGCGACCGGGGGCCGGAGCTTGGGGGTGACGTACAAGTACTTCGGCGCGCCGAACAGCGCCACGGCGGCCCAGGTCCCGATCTCGATGCGCCCCGAGGAGCTCGGCGGGGACGAGCTCGGCATGGGCGGGATGTTCACCAAGATCAAGCCCGAGACGATAGCGGCCATGGTCCTGACCGGCATCCAGGGCATGCCCCTGCACAAGGTGCCGCCGCTGGAGCTGGTCGTTCTGCACCCGGACTACGCCGTGGTGAAGCTGCCGATGACCGTGGTCGACCCGCTGCGCGGGATCGGCGAGGAGTCGGTCGGCGCCGCCGCCTTCATCTGGTCGACGGTGCCGGACCGCGGCGGACCGCGCGACGCCTTCGACGTCTACCAGCTCCTCCACGAGTGGCAGGACTTCTCGGTCCGCCTCCACGAGGCGGGCCATCAGCCGTACTGCCTGGTGTGGCCGTGAGCTTCGGACGGCCCTGACTTCCGTACGGCCGTGAGCTTCGGGCGGCCCGCCTGGGTGCAGCGGCCGTGAGCATGGGTGTGGCCCTGAGCGTGGGTACGGCCCTGAGCCCGGGTGCGGCCCTGCTCCGACCGGCGGTCACCGCCGGCCCGCGGCCTTCGCGCGCTCGGCGGCCAGCTCGCGGGCGGAGGCGAGCCGGTAGGGGACGTCGACGACCACGACGTTCTTCATGAACAGCAGACGGCTCTTGAGGCGCAGCGCGCTCTGGTTGTGCAGCGGCTGCTCCCACCAGTGCCCCACCACGTACTCGGGGATGACCACCGAGATCACCGAGTCCGCCGCCCGTTCGGGCGCGTCGCGGACGTGCTGCAGGATCGGCTGGACGATCGAGCGGTACGGAGAGCTCAGCACCCGCAGCGGTACGTCGACGCCGTGGGCCTCCCAGGTCGCACGGAGCACCTCCGCCTCCGCCGGGTCCTCGGCGACGGTGACGGCGGCGAGCGAGTCGGGGCGCAGGGTCTTCGCGTACGACAGGGCCCGCAGGCTCGGCGCGTTCACGGCGGCCACGAGGACCAGGACGTGGTTCTCGGCGAGGGGGTGGGGCCGCTCCCCCACACCGACGGCGACCTCGGCGGCGACCGTGTCGTAGTGCCGCCGGACCCCCTGCATCCCGGCGTAGAGCACGGGCATCGCGATGACGACCAGCCAGGCGCCGTGGGTGAACTTGGTGACGAGCACGATGACGAGGACGACCGCCGTGAGGCAGGCACCGAAGGCGTTGATCGCGAGGCGGCGGTGGAGGGTGTGGCGGTCGGCGGCCCCTCCGGGCGTGGCGAGTTCTCGCCTCCAGTGCTTGACCATGCCGGCCTGGGAAAGGGTGAAGGAGACGAAGACGCCGATGATGTACAGCTGGATGAGGCGGGTCAGCTGCGCGTCGAAGGCCACGATCAGGGCGATGGCGGCGAGCGCGAGGAGGACGATGCCGTTGGAGTAGACGAGCCGGTCGCCGCGGTGGACGAGCTGGCGGGGTGCGAAGCCGTCCCGGCCGAGGACGGACGCGAGCATCGGGAAGCCGTTGAAGGCGGTGTTGGCCGCGAGGACCAGGACGGCCGCGGTGACGGCCTGGAGCGCGTAGAAGAGGACGTGCCAGTCGCCGAAGGTGGCCCGGCCGATCTGGGCGAGCGCGGTGGACATCGGGGTGCCGGGAGCGAGCCCGAGTTCCGTGGGGTCCTCGGCGACGTGGACCTCGTAGACCATGGCGAGCACGGTGATCCCGAAGAACATCGTCGCGGAGAACACCCCCATGATCGCGAGCGTCATGGCCGCGTTCCGGCTCTTCGGCTTCTCGAACGCCGGTACGCCGTTGCTGACGGCCTCGACACCGGTCAGCGCCGTGCAGCCGGAGGCGAAGGCCCGCAGGGCGAGCAGCACGAGCGCGAGCCCCGAGTAGGTGGAGACCTCGTTCACGGGCAGGTCCGCGGACTCGGCGCGGATCGTCGCGCCGGTCGCCGTCCGGACGGCGGCCACGGCGAACATCAGGTAGATGACGCCGATGAACGCGTACGTGGGGACGGCGAACCAGCGCCCCGACTCGCGGACCCCACGCAGGTTCATCCAGGCGAGGAGCGCGACGAAGAACACCGACATGGCCACGGCATGCCCGTCGAGCGAGGGGGCCGCGGAGGTGATGGCGGCGACCCCGGAGACGACCGAGACGGCGACGGTCATCACGTAGTCGATGAGCAGCGCGGAGGCGGCGGTGAGCGCCGCCCGCCGCCCGAGGTTCTCGGCGGAGACGACGTACGCCCCGCCGCCGCCCGGGTAGGCGTAGCAGGTCTGCCGGTAGGAGGCGACGACGACCACGAGCAGCACGACGATGCCGACCGCCGCGTACCAGGCCAGATGGAGCACGGCGAGGCCGCCCAGCGCGAGGACGAGGAGGATCTCCTCGGTGGCGTAGGCGACCGAGGAGAGCGGGTCGCTGCAGAAGACCGCCAGGGCCACCCGCTTGGGCAGCAGGGTCTCCCCGAGACGCCCGCTGTCCAACGGACGACCTACCAGCAGGCGTTTCGCCGCACTTCCAGCTCTCATAAGTGCTGAAGTTAGGACGAATGGTATGTAATGCGCGGAAGCCGCGCCCTGTGGGAGCCCGTACGCCCCGTGGGAGTCCCCGACGAGGAAGGACCTGACGCGTGAGCGCAGTACGCATGGCCGGCCGGCCGATGCAGATCGGCGAGGTCGCCGCACGGACCGAACTGCCGCTGCGGACCATCCGGCAGTACGAGGACAGCGGACTGGTCGTCCCGTCCGCAGCCTCGCCGGGCGGCTTCCCCCTCTACACGGACGCGGACGTGTCCCGGCTGATGGTCGTCCGGCGGATGAAGCCGCTCGGCTTCACCCTCGACGAGACCCGCGAACTCCTCACGGCCGTGGACCGGCTGTCCGCCGACCGCCCGGACACGGACACCGCACTCGAACCGGACGAGCGGGCGGCCCTGGTCGCCCGCGTCCGCCGCTACGAGGCCGCCGCGGCGGAACGCGTCGCCGAACTGCGGGCCCAGCTCGCCCGCGCCGAGGAGTTCGCCGACTCGCTCCGCACCCGGCTGGGCGCCGCTTAGGCCCCGCCCTTCGGACCGGGCCGGATCACGGACCCCGCGAGCCCGGCAGGATCCGAGCGGCTAGACCACCAGCGCTTCCGCGAGGACGCGGAAGAAACGGGCGTACGCGGCGGGGCTGGGCGGGGTCTCGGGGTTCCACGGGGTGAGGCTCACTCCGGAGGGCAGCTCGTACGGCGGGGTCGCGTGCTCCCGCTCGTCGAACAGGACCAGGCCGGGGCGGAGCCCGGCGGCCCCGGCCCAGTCCCCGGTGAGCCAGTTGGCGCCGGGCCCCGGGCCGGGGTCGAGCAGCCGCACGCCCAGCCCGGCGAGGTGCGCCAGCTCGGGCCAGGCACCCGGACGGGCCAGGTGCACCTGCTCGGGACCCGCCCCGGAGAGCGCGAGGACGGCGGGCGCGGACCGGGCGGCGGCGACGTCCCGGAGCGCGGCCTCCGCGGCGGTGAGCTCCGGGTCGGAGGCCGCGCGCACGGGCTCCGCGCCGAGGCTCGCGGCCAGCGCGGCGAAGCGGTCGAGGATCGCCGGAAGGGTGAGCTCGTTGCCGACGGAGAGCGCGGCGAGCGGGACCCCGAGCCGCTCGGCGACGGCCTCGTCGAGCGCGTACGGGCTCTTGCCGTCGTAGGTCACGTCGACGATCAGGTCCGGGCGCGCCTCCCGCAGCGCCTCTTCGTCCAGGGCCCGGCCCGGTCCGAGGTACGGCACCCCGGCCGCCGCGAGACCGCCCGCCTTCGCCGGGTCGAGGACGTCACCGTCGTGCCCGGAGCCGTACACGGCGACCGGCGTCACCCCCAGGTCGAGCAGTGCCGCGCCCGCCCGCACGTACGCGGCCACCCGCGACGGCAAGCGGTCCGCCCCCAGCTCCGCACCCCTGTCGTCCGTGAATCCCCATGCCTGTGTTCCGGACATGCGGCTGCTCCTCCCCGGCCGGAATCTCCCTCGCCCGTCACCTTGGAGCGGTTCCCCGCCCCGCACAAGAGGGCCTCCGGGGGGCGCCCGCAGGGGCGGGACTTTCGTCCCGGCCCCCTGCCGAAAGTCCCCCGGGGTGGTGTTAACTGAACAGGTCGGGAGGAAGCAGCAGAATTCGTCGGCGCCCTCGTGCCCGCGCGCCACCTGCCGGGGCGCCGGACACGGGCGGCCCTCGCGCCCTGGAGTGAGCCATGTCCTTGCCCGGCCCGTTCTCGGACCCCCGTGTGATCACGCTCTTCGGCCTGCTCGCCGCCTCGACGGTGACCTGGCTGACGCTGAGCCTGCGCGCCCGCGCCCGGACCCGCCGCGAGCCGGCGGGCACCCCGCTGGAGCGCGTCTGGCACCCGCAGGAATCGGTACCGCTGACACCCGCGGAGGAACACGCCTTCGGCCAGGTCGCCTCCCGGCTCAGCCTGGGCCCGGCGGGCCGCCTGCGCTGACCGCCTTGGGTCCGGCGGACCGCCTGCGCTGACCGGACCCCTACGATCCGGGCTATGCCCGCTTCAGCCCCCCAGCCCCGCCGGGACACCCGGGGCATCGTCGACCCCGCCGAGCTGCTCTCCCGGGTCCGCTTCCGCCGGCACGTCCCGGCGCCCGGGCTGCGGCCGTACCTGGAGCACTACTGGCTGATCGACTGGGAGCTGCCCGAGCCGTACGCGAGCCATCTCGTCCCGCACCCCTCGGTGAACATCGTCTTCCAGCGGTACGGGGCACTGGGCACCCCGGCGGCGGAGGCGAGCGCCTCGGCCGAGGTGTCGGGGGTCGGGCTCGGCCTGTTCACACAGAAGCTGTCGGACGCGGGCCGGGTCTGCGGCGTGCAGTTCCGCCCCGGCGGTTTCCGGCCCTTCGCGCCCGCGTGGCCGGTGTCGGAGTGGACGGGCCGCCGGGTGCCGCTGGCGGAGGTGTTCCCGGAGGGGCTCCGGGGCGACACCGAGACGGACTCCCTGACCGCCGCGCTCTCCCCCGACGAGGACCACGCGCGCGTGGCGGCGCTCGACGCCTTCCTCCTGGCCCGTGGACCGGCGCCCGACCCGGCCGCCGAGCAGGCCATGGAACTGGTGGACCTGATCCGCTCGGACCGCTCGGTCCGCAAGGTGTCCCGGCTGGCCGCCGCGAGCGGCCTGTCGGCGCGCTCGCTCCAGCGCCTGTTCGCCGGCCACGTGGGCGTGGGGCCGAAGTGGGTGATCCTGCGCTACCGGATCCACGAGGCCCTGGAGCGCGCCGAGGCGGCGGGCGCCCCCGACTGGGCCGCGCTCGCCGCCGACCTCGGCTACAGCGACCAGGCCCATCTCGTACGGGACTTCACGGCGACGATCGGGGTGTCGCCGACCGCGTACGCCCGCGCGGTGTCAGTGCCCTGACCTACCGTACGGAGATGACCGACGACACGGCACAGGTCCGCCTCGAACCCTGGTCCGAGGAGGACGCGAGCCTGCTGCGCGCCCTGAACGCACCGGAGTTGATGGGCCATCTCGGCGGCCCCGAGAGCGAGGAGCAGCTCGACGGGCGGCACCGGCGGTACGTGGACCTGAGCGCCGACGAGACGGGCGCGGGCCGCATGTTCCGGATCGTGCTGCTGCCGGAGGCGGCCGTGGTGGGCAGCATCGGCTTCTGGACGCAGACCTGGGACGGCGAGCCGGTGTACGAGACGGGCTGGGCGGTGCTGCCCGGCTTCCAGGGCCGGGGCCTGGCGACGTCCGCCACGCGCGCGGTGGTCGCCGAGGCCCGGGCCGCGGGGCGGCGCCGCCATCTGCACGCGTTCCCGTCCGCGGACAACGCCGCGTCGAACGCGGTGTGCCGCAAGGCCGGGTTCGAGCTGCTCGGCGAGCGGGACTTCGAGTACCCGCCGGGGCACCCGATGCGCTGCAACGACTGGCGGTTCGACCTCGGCTAGCCCGCGTCCGGCCCGGTGAGCGGCCGGGTGAAGTGGAAGGCCACGATGTCGAAGCGCTCGCGCAGGTAGAAGCGGTGGGCGCCGGTGCGGTGGGTGCCGGAGTCCAGGTTGAGCTCGTGGCAGCCGGCCGCGCGGGCATGGTCGTCCAGGTGGGCGACGAGCGCGTGCCCGACGCCGGTGGAGCGCTCGGCGGCGGCGGTCACCAGGTCGTCGACGTAGAGCTTGCGCAGGGAGCTGGTGTTGTTGACGATCCGCCAGCCGGCCGCGCCGACGCAGCGCCCGTCGTCCGTGTAGGCGGCGCTGAACCGCAGCCCCTCCGGATGGCCCGCCTCGTAGACCTCTCGGAAGAGCTCCGGGGTGAGGTGGGGGCGCAGCTCGGAGAGGACCGGCAGCAGGTCGCTCTCCAGCCGGGGGTCGCCGGGGGCGAGGTCGATGATCTTCATGCCGGGACGGTACCCCAGGTTTTTTCGGGGTTGACGGGCGAGGGACCGTCACGGATATTTATCTGCGGAACACAGACAATGCGCAGCGCAGCAACTCGCGAAAGGACCCTCGCATGACCGTTCTCGTCACCGGAAGCCGCGGCCGCGTCGCCTCCACCCTGCTCGGCCTGCTCGACGCCGCGGGCGTCGAGGCCAGGGCCGGATCCAAGAACCCCGAAGACCTCTCCCCACCCCCGGACGTGGCCACGGTGCGATGCGATCTCAGCGACCCGTCCACGTTCGACGCCGCCCTGGAAGGCGTCGACTCCGTCTTCCTGTACGCCGAGGCCGCGCACGCCGGCACCTTCGCCGACCGGGCCCGCGCCGCCGGCGTCGAGCACATCGCCCTGCTCTCCTCCAGCTCCGTCCTCGCCCCGGACGCCGCGGGGAACGCGGTCGCGGCCTCGCACCTCGCGGCCGAGCGCGCCCTGTCGTCCGCCGCGGAGTCGGGCGCCTTCGAGGCCACCGTCCTCCAGCCCGGCGCCTTCGCCACGAACGCCCTGCAGTGGGCGTGGGCGCTCACGGCGGGCCACGGTCCGGCCCTGCCGTACCCGCACGCCTACGGCGATCCGATCCACGAGCTCGACGTCGCCGAGGCCGCCTTCGCGGTGCTCACCGAACCCCGGCTGCGCGGCTCCTCGTACCTGCTGACCGGCCCCGAGTCGCTGGACTTCACCGAGCAACTGGCGATCGTGGCCGAGGTGACGGGCCGGCCGGCGCCGTACACGGCCGTCACGCCCGAGGAGTGGAAGACGTCGGTCGCCGCGTACATGCCGGAACCCTTCGCGGACGCCCTGCTCGCCTACTGGTCCTCACAGAACGGCCGCCCGGCCCCCCTGACGAACACGGTCGAGGCCCTCACGGGCCACCCCGCCAGAACCTTCAGGACCTGGACGGAGGACCACGCGGAGTCCTTCCGCCCCACCCCCGCCGTGGGCAGCCGCTAGGCCCCTCGCACCCGGTGCGGGGCAGGGGCCGGGCACCGGGCCCGCCCCGGCCGAATCCAGTGGCCCCGCACCGAACCGCGATGCCATCCTGGCCCCGTGAACGGACCGGAGATCCAGATCAGCTTCGCCCCCGGCCTGCACCTCTTCGTCTCGGCGGAGCGACGCAGCGGCCGCACCCCCCTGACCACCGACGGCACCTCGTCCTTGGGGCACGTCGTGGAGTCACTGGGTGTGCCCCTCACCGAGGCCGGCCGGCTCCTGGTGGACGGGCAGCCCGTCGACGCCTCGCACGTGCCGGGCGCGGGCGAGACCGTCGAGGTGGAGAACGTCGCCCGGCCGCAGCCGGTACCGGGCGCTCCGCTCCGGTTCCTGCTCGACGTGCACCTCGGCACACTGGCCCGGCGACTGCGCCTGCTGGGCGTGGACGCGGCGTACGAGAGCGAGGACATCGGCGACCCCGCCCTGGCCGCGCTCTCCGCGCGGGAACGGCGCGTGATGCTCTCCCGGGACCGCGGTCTGCTGCGCCGCCGCGAGCTGTGGGCCGGCGCCTACGTGTACAGCGACCAGCCGGACGAGCAGCTCCGCGACGTACTGGAGCGGTTCGCACCGCCCCTGGCGCCCTGGACCCGCTGCACGGCGTGCAACGGGGAGCTGAGGGACGCCGACAAGGACGCGGTGCGCGAGCGGCTGGAGCAGGGGACCGAGAAGACGTACGACGTGTTCGCGCAGTGCGTGGAGTGCGGCAGGGTCTACTGGCGCGGCGCCCACCACGCGCGCCTGGAGGCGATCGTCTCGGACGCGATGCGGGAGTTCGGCGAGGCGGCGGCCCGCTGAGGCGCGGCCGTGGGCGCGACCACCGGCACAACCCCCGCCTACAGCCGCCCCCACCAGCACGGTCCCGACCTCACCCGAGGTCGCCCCCGCGCAGCCGCTCGATCTGCGCGGCGCTGACCTCGACGGTGCGCCGCATGTGGGCGATGAGCAGCGCGACCTCCGCGTCGCTGTACACGTCGAACATCGTGCCCCAGGTGCTGTTGAGCTTCCGCCAGAGATCGCCGAGCTCGGCCATCCGCCGGGGGACGAGCGCGACGAGCACCCGGCGCCGGTCCTCCGTGTCGCGCTCGCGGGTCACGTAGCCGGAGCGCTCGAGCCGGTCGACGAGCCGGGTCGCGGAGCCGGTGGTGAGCCCGGTCAGCTCGGCGACCCGCCCGGTGGTCACGGGGCCTTCCTCCAGGCTGAGGAGGTTCAGGCACTGCACGTCGGTCGGGTGGAGACCGAGGTGGTCGGCGACGGCCTGGTTGAACAGGGCGTAGGCAGCCATGTAGCGGCGGGCCTCCCCGTACAGCTCGGTCATGAGCGCCTCGCGCCGGCCGGAACTCTTCTGCGTCATGCAGAGATTGTAGGGCCCAGGCACCGCCGGGTCACGCGCCGTGCGGGCCCCGCGCTCACGGCGCCTCGGCGGTCAGATACCGCTGCACGGTCGGGCCCAGCCAGGCCACGATCTCCTCGGCGGACATCTCGACGACGGGCGGCAGCCTCAGGACGTAGCGGGCGAGCGCCATGCCGAGGATCTGGGAGGCGACGAGCCCGGCCCGGCGCGGGGCGCCCTCCGGGTCGGGGCAGACGCCCCGGGTGACCGGGCCGAGCTGCCGGGTGAAGATCTCCCGCATGCGCGCGGCGCCGGCCTCGTTGGTGACGCTCACCCGGAGCATCGCGGTGAGGACCTCGTCGCCCTCCCAGCGCTCCAGGAAGTGGGTGACGAGGACGGCCCCGATGTGCCGCGCGGGCAGGGCGCCCAGTTCGGGCAGGCCGATCTCGACGTCGGAGGCGGCGGCGAAGAGCCCCTCCTTGTTGCCGTAGTAGCGCATCACCATCGACGGGTCGATCCCGGCGTCGCGGGCGATGGCCCGGATGGTGGCGCGCTCGTACCCGTCAGAGGCGAAGCGCTCGCGGGCGGCCTCCAGGATGGCGGCCCTAGTGGCGTCGGAGCGGCGGACGGTCGTCATGCCAACAACTGTAGGCCAACGGGTGTTGACACGCCATCCGGGCCGCCCTAACGTTGCCAACAAGCGTTGACCAACGCCTGTTGGCAAACGGTTGTGGGCACCCTGGAGGCAGCCATGAGCACCACCGACACGGACGTACTCGTCATCGGCGCGGGCCCCACCGGCCTACTGCTCGCCGGAGACCTCGCCACCGCCGGCATCGACGTCACCCTCGTCGAGCGCCGCCCGGCCGGCCTCGGCAACATGACCCGCGCCTTCGGCGTCCACGCCCGCACCCTGGAGCAGCTCGACGCCCGCGGCCTCGCGGACGAACTCCTCACCACCGGCACCACCCTGACCACGGCCCGGCTCTTCGGCCGCCTGGACCTGGACATGACCCGGCTGCCCACCCGCTTCAACCACCTGCTCGTCACCCCGCAGTACGAGGTCGAGCGCCTCCTGGAGCGCCGGGCGGTCACCGCGGGCGTCACCTTCCGCCACGGGACCGAGCTGACCGGACTGCACCAGGACGCCGACGGCGTCACCGCACGGCTCACCGACCCCGACGGCGCCCCCCTCACCCTCCGCGCCCGCTACCTGGTCGGCACGGACGGCGTCCGCAGCTCCGTCCGCACCGCCCTCGGACTGCCCTTCCCCGGCCACTCCGTCATCCGCTCGATCGTCCTCGCCGACGTGCGCCTGGCCGAGGAACCCGCCGACTCGTTCAGCGTCAGCGGATCCGGGGACACCTTCGCCTTCCTTGCCCCCTTCGGCGACGGCTGGTACCGGGTCATGGGCTGGACCCGCACCCGCCAAGTCGCCGACAGCGAGCCCGTCGACCTCGACGAGGTCCGCGAGATCGCCCGCCGCGCCCTCGGCACCGACTACGGCATGCACGACCCCCGCTGGATCTCCCGCTTCCACAGCGACGAGCGCCAGGCCCCCGCCTACCGCGTCGGCCGCGCCTTCCTCGCCGGAGACGCCGCCCACGTCCACTCCCCCGCCGGCGGCCAGGGCATGAACACCGGCCTCCAGGACGCCGCCAACCTCTCCTGGAAGCTCACCGCCGCACTCCGCGGCGAGGCACCCGACCCCGAGGCCCTCCTCGACAGCTACCAGTCCGAGCGCCACCCCGTCGGGGCCATGGTGCTCCGCAGCAGCGGCGCGATCGTCCGCCTCGCGATGGCCCACACCCCGCTCACCCGCGCGGCCCGCTCCCTCGCCGTCCGCTTCCTCGACGCCGCCAAGCCCGCCTCCGCGCGCGCCCTCGGCATGATCAGCGGCATCGGCATCTCCTACGCCCCCGCACCGGACGCCGGCCGCCCCTCGGGCCGCCGCGCACCCGACGTCCCCCTGCGCGAAGGACGGCTCTACGAGCTGCTCCGCCGTGGCGAGTTCGTCCTCATCGCCCCACGGGGAGCGACCCCGGAACTGCCGGCGACCGCCCCCGTCACCCCGAAGCACCTCGTCCGGGCCACCTGGACGGACCCGGCGAAGAAGGCGGTGGTCCTGGTCCGCCCGGACGGATACGTCCAGTGGGCGAAGCACTGACCGACAGGCCCGGAGGACGGACTCAGAAGACGTACGGATCGCCCGTGGCGAGCACCAGAACACGATGCCGGTCGTTCCGCGGATTCCGGTCGGCCACCCCGTCCCGCCAGGCCGTGGTGACCTCGACCGTCATCTCGTCCGGAAAGGCCGCGGTCCGCAGGTCGAGCGCCAGCTCACCGGCACCCCCCACGGCCCGCAGCGTGCCCGTCCGGCAGGACACCACCCGGTCACTGCTCCACAGACAGGCCGGCGGCAGCTCCTGGCCACCCGCCATCGGCACGGAGAAGGCCAGCCGGACCGTCGCCTGGGAGACGTCGGAAGGCCCGTGGTTCTCGCTGACCAGCCAGACGCCGACCCTCCCGTCCCACAGGGAGACGTGCCCGTGATGGGACAGATCCGCCTCGGCCCCGGCCACCGCCCCCGTGGCGCCGGCGCTCCCGCCCGCACCCGTCACGACCACGGCCGCGAGAGCGACCCCGAGCACACCCTTCCGCAATCCACGCATAGGCACAAAATAGCCACAACCGATCACATATTCTGACAACCTGTCAACCCGCGTGTCCCATGACAGGCTGCCCCCATGCCGATCGCCCGCTCCATCGCCCTGTTCGTCCTCGCCGCCCTCTTCGAGATCGGCGGCGCCTGGCTCGTCTGGCAGGGCGTCCGCGAACACCGCGGCTGGATCTGGATCGGCGCGGGAGTCATCGCCCTCGGCGTCTACGGCTTCGTGGCCACCCTCCAGCCCGACGCCGAGTTCGGCCGCGTCCTCGCCGCCTACGGCGGAGTCTTCGTCGCCGGCTCCCTCGCCTGGGGCATGGCCGCCGACGGCTACCGCCCCGACCGCTGGGACGTCATCGGCGCCCTCGTCTGCCTCGCCGGCATGGCCGTGATCATGTACGCCCCGCGCGGCCGCTGACCACACCCCGCCTATCCTGACCGGGCGATCGACCCGCAATCGACCACACGCGCGAGGAGCACGTCATGACTGCCGCCGGCACCCCCATCGCCGTCATCACCGGAGCGAGCAGCGGAATCGGCGCCGCCACCGCCCGGCAACTGGCCGCCGCCGGCTACCGAGTGGTCCTCACCGCCCGCCGCAAGGACCGCATCGAGGCCCTCGCCGCCGAGATCAACGAATCCGGCCACCAGGCCACCGCCTACGCCCTCGACGTCACCGACCGGGCCGCCGTCGACGACTTCGCCACCGCCTTCCGCACCCTCGCCGTCCTCGTCAACAACGCCGGCGGCGCCCTCGGAGCCGACTCCGTCGCCACCGGCGACCCCGAGGACTGGCGCCAGATGTACGAGGTCAACGTCCTCGGCACCCTCCACATGACCCAGGCCCTGCTCCCCGCCCTCACCGCGAGCGGTGACGGCACGGTGGTCGTCCTCTCCTCCACCGCGGGCCACTCCACCTACGAGGGCGGCGCCGGCTACGTCGCCGCCAAGAACGGCGCCCGCGTCCTCGCCGAGACCCTCCGCCTGGAGATCGTCGGCACCCCGGTCCGCGTCATCGAGATCGCCCCCGGCATGGTGAAGACGGACGAGTTCGCCACGACCCGCTTCCGCGGCGACACCGACAAGGCGGCCAAGGTCTACGCGGGCGTGGCCGAACCCCTCACGGCCGACGACGTGGCCGACACGATCACCTGGGCCTGCACCCGCCCCCCGCACGTGAACATCGACCTCCTGGTCGTCCGCCCCCGAGCCCAGGCCTCCAACACCAAGGTCCACCGCGAGCTCTGACGTGCTCCAGCGGCGGCTCCGTACCGGCCGGACACCCCTGCCCGCCCGGTAGCCGGCGCACGAACCGACGACGGGGTGTCGCTTCAGCGGCACCCCGTTCCGCTTCGTCCTCAGCCCTTCACGCAGATGAGCTGCTTCAGCTTGGCGACTACCTCCACCAGGTCCCGCTGCTGGTCGATCACCTTCTCGATCGGCTTGTAGGCGCCCGGGATCTCGTCCACGACGCCGGAGTCCTTGCGGCACTCCACGCCCCGCGTCTGGTCCTCCAGGTCCCTCGTCGAGAAGCGCCTCTTGGCCTCGCTCCGGCTCATCCTCCGGCCGGCACCGTGCGAGGCGGAGTTGAACGACGCCGCGTTCCCCAGGCCCTTTACGATGTACGACCCCGTGCCCATCGAGCCGGGGATAATCCCGAACTCCCCGGAGCCGGCCCGGATCGCGCCCTTCCGGGTGACCAGCATGTCCATACCCTCGTACCGCTCCTCCGCCACGTAGTTGTGGTGGCAGGAGATGACCGGCTCGAAGGTCACCCTGGCCTTGCGGAACTCCCTGCGGACGACCTCCTGGAAGAGCGCCATCATGATCGCGCGGTTGTACTTGGCGTATTCCTGCGCCCAGAACAGGTCGTGCCGGTAGGCCGCCATCTGCGGCGTATCGGCGACGAACACCGCCAGGTCACGGTCGACGAGGCCCTGGTTGTGCGGCAGCTTCCGCGCCTCGCCGATGTGGTACTCCGCGAGCTCCTTGCCGATGTTCCGGGACCCGGAGTGCAGCATGAGCCACACCGAACCGGACACATCGACACAAAGTTCTACAAAATGATTCCCTTGGCCAAGGGTTCCCATCTGCTGGGCGGCCCGCTCCCGCCGGAACTTCACCGCGTCCGCCACCCCGTCGAACCGCGACCAGAAGTCCTCCCAGCCCGCCGTGGGGAACTGGTACAGCCGCTTCGGGTCCACGGCCTCGCGGTGCAGGCCGCGGCCCACCGGGATCGCCTGCTCGATCTTCGAGCGCAGTCGGGACAGGTCGCCCGGCAGGTCGTTCGCGGTCAGGGACGTCTTGACCGCCGACATCCCGCAGCCGATGTCCACTCCGACCGCCGCCGGACAGACCGCCCCCTGCATCGCGATCACCGAACCGACCGTCGCGCCCTTGCCGTAATGCACGTCCGGCATCACGGCCAGGCCCTTGATCCACGGCAGCGTCGCCACGTTCTGCAGCTGCTGCATGGCACCGCCCTCCACCGAGGCGGGGTCGGCCCACATCCTGATCGGCACTTTCGCACCGGGTACCTCTACGTACGACATACTTCCTCGATTCCCCCGAAAAGTCTGATAACGCAAAAACCGGAGCCAAAGCCCGTACAGGTGACAGGGGACCGGCATCAACGGCTGCGTGTGCGATAGACATTGTGTCCACCGGCCGGGTTCGCGCGGCAAACAGTTTTCGGGAAAGACTTCGGGTGAAGGGAGCCTGGGACCGTGCAGCGAAAGAGGTACGCCCCCGGTCGCACCGGGTCCACGGCTCGCACCGCCGTCGCCCTCGCACTCGGCCTCGGCCTGGGGGCCGGGCTCACCGCCTGCTCCGCCGGTGCCCCCGCCGACGACGTCGCGGTCGACGCCAAGGCCGGCCCGGCCACCACCGTCGCACCCCCCGGCCGCTACCGCACCCTCTTCGAGCCCTGCGGCGCCGTCCCGCCGGCCACCCTCAAGGACCTGCTGCCGGGCGCCGCCGCGCTGCCCGACCCGGAGCGCGACAAGGCGTACCGGGGCACCGCGGCCGTCACGTACGACACCGACCGGCGTGTCGGCTGCACGTGGAAGGCCGACACCCCGGACACCTCGCACCGGCTCTCCCTCGACATCGAGCGGGTCGTGTCGTACGACGCGGCGGTCAGCGACGACGACCGGGCGCAGGAGGTGTACGTCCGCAAGCAGCTCGCGGCGGGCATCCCGGTGCCGCCCACGGCCCCGCCCACGACCTCGCCCACGGGCACCCCCACGGATACCGCCACGGGCACCCCCACGGGAGCGGCGTCGGGAGCGCCCTCCGCCACCGGTTCGCCGGCCGCGACGGCTCCCCTCGCGGGCAAGGCCCCGGCGACGGGAGCCCCCTCCGGCACGGCCACCCCGCCCGCGACGCCGACCCCGACCACGACGGGTCTGGAGCCGCGTGTCCTCGAAGGCCTCGGGGACATCGCGTACGTCGACGACGTTCTCGGTGCGGTCGGTGCGAACGGTCATCAGCGTGCCGTCAGCGTGGTGTTCCGCACATCGAACGTCATCGTGACCGTGTCCTACTGGGAGCAGACCACGGGTTCCGTCGATGCCCCCGACAGCGCGGAACTGCAGGAAAAGGCCCGGAATCTGGCCCGGCAGCTCGCCGAGCGGCTGGAGGAGTAGCGGGGCGCATCCGCTCCGTGAGCGGACGGCGACCACGTAACGTGTCGGCGTACTCGTGGCCGACAAGCGACTGAAGGAACCATGCAGCGATCTGCTCCGCGAACGCGACTCACCCGCATACTCGCCTGCGCCGCCGTCCCGGTGATGCTCGTCGCCGCGGGCTGCTCCTCCGACTCCGGCGACTCCGGGAAGAAGGAGGGGCAGGGGCAGGACAAGACGGTCGCGTCGGCGTCCGCGACCCCTTCGCCGTCGCAGTCGACGAAGACGGTCGACCCGGCGAGGTTCGCGAAGCTGCCCGAGGTGTGCAAGTCGGTCACCGCGAAGACGACGGCGTCCCTGGTGCCCAAGGCGAAGACGAAGAACGGGACGCCGGCCGCGTCGAGCGACCTGACCAGCCGTGGCGGCTGCTCGTGGAACGGTCTCGAGGACAAGGGCGTGAAGGGCTCGCAGTACCGCTGGCTGGACGTGTCCTTCTACCGGTACGACTCCGACCCGGCGCTCGGCAGCGGTCAGGACCGCGCGCACGAGAACCTGGCGAAGGAGCTCGCCAAGATCGAGGAGACTCCGGGCGCGAAGAAGCTGAAGACGGTCTCGGCGACGGGCATCGGCGACGAGGCGAAGACGGTCACGTACCAGCTGCGCAAGACGGACGAGGACTTCGTGTACACGTCGATCGTGGCGCGTACGGGGAACGTGCTGGTGCTGCTGTCGTACAACGGTGCCGGTTACGCGGGTGCGGAGACTCCGTCGGAGAAGACCGTGACGAGCGGTGCGGTCAAGGCGGTCAAGGAGGCCGTCGCGGCGGTCGCGGCGGCCAACAAGTAGTCACAAACCAGCGCGGAGTGGCACTTTCGCGCGGAGCCCGTCCCTCCCCCGAGGGCCGGGCTCCGTGCGCATGTGCCACTCTGTGCGCGCCGGATGTCCAATGACGGGAGGGGATCGCGGGTGGCCGCGATGCAGCTGACACGCACACACCGAATACTCATCGGCCTCGTCATCGGCGGTGCGCTGATCATCGCGGGGATCGGTTTCGCGGGTTCGTACGCCGCCGTGCGCGAGCTCGCCCTGCAGAAGGGCTTCGGCACCTTCTCGTACTTCTTCCCGATCGGCATCGACGCGGGCATCTGTGTGCTGCTCGCTCTGGACCTGTTGCTGACGTGGCTGCGGATTCCGTTCCCGCTGTTGCGTCAGACGGCGTGGGTGCTGACGGCGGCGACGATCGCGTTCAACGGTGCGGCGGCGTGGCCGGACCCGCTGGGCGTGGGTATGCACGCGGTGATCCCGGTGCTGTTCGTGGTGGCCGTGGAGGCCGCGCGGCACGCGGTGGGCCGGATCGCGGACATCACGGCGGACAAGCACATGGAGGGCGTCCGGATCACGCGCTGGCTGCTCTCGCCGGTGCCGACGTTCCGGTTGTGGCGGCGGATGAAGCTGTGGGAGCTCCGGTCGTACGAGCAGGTCATCAAGCTGGAGCAGGAGCGGCTGATCTATCAGGCCCGGCTGCAGGCGCGCTTCGGACGGGGCTGGCGGCGGAAGGCGCCGGTGGAGGCGCTGATGCCGCTGCGGCTCGCGCGGTACGGGGTGCCGCTGGCGGAGACGGCGGCGGCGGGGATGGCGGCTGCGGGGATCGAGCCGGCGGTGCTTCCTCCGGAGCCCGTGGCGCAGCCGGTCGCGCCGGCGCAGGTCCAGCCGGCGGCGCTGCCGGCGCAGGTCGCGGGGCAGATTCCGGGGCAGCCGCAGGCGCAGGTGCCGAACCAGGCGAACCAGGTGACCCAGGCGCAGGCTCCGGTGGCTTCCGTGGCGCCCGGGGCCGTGGCGAGGCCGGTGAATCACGAGAGTCACTGGTTCGACGCCTCGCAGGTGTCTCCGGAGTCGTACGAGGGCAGCTACAACCCGCAGATCGTGGAGGGCCTGGAGCCCATGCCGGTCCCGGTGCCGCAGGGGCCGGAGGACGTTCCTCCGGCGGGTCCGGAGGAGTTCGTGGAGTACCCGGAGTACGTGGAGCAGCCGGAGCCGCGGGCGGACGACTTCGAGGACGTCGTCTACAAGGTCATGGGGTCGTACGTGCTCGAGCACGAGCGGTTCCCGGCCGAGGCCGAGCTGGCGCGTCTGGTGGCCGAGCAGTACGGGCTCCCGGAGTTCCCCGAGTCCGAGATCGAGCTGCTGCGGCAGACGGTGCCCGCGGCGCAGGAGCGGGTGCAGCAGGCGAGGGCTGACGTGGACACCCCGTAGGGACGGAAGAACGCAGAGGAAAGGGCCGCCACCCGGATCTTGGGTTCTAGGAGTCGTTGCAACACCCCAGTTCAGGGGATGCGATGAACTTCGAGATCCGCAAGATCCGGACGGCCCAGGGACCTGTGAAGCTGAGCCGGGAGCGAGAGGCATACTCCCGGCTCATGCAGCAGGGACACAGCAACGCCGAGGCATGCCGGATCGTCGGCATCGATGCACGGACCGGCCGGAAGTGGCTCAACGGCCGCAGCGCCGACCGGCGGCAGAAGGCGGCACCACCGATGCGCATGGTGGCGCCGCCTTCCCGTGCTTCCCGGTATCTGCGTGAGGACGAGCGGATCCATATCGCGGACCGGCTGCGGGAGAAGGCCACGGTGCGGGCGATCGCCGCCGAGCTGGGCCGCAGTCCGTCCACGGTCAGCCGGGAGATCCGCCGCAACCGGACCGAGGGGACCCGCGGCCGCTGGCACTACCGGCCGCACGCGGCCCAGGCCCGCGCCGATTCCCGCCGGCCCCGCCCCAAACCCCGCAAGATCCTCCGCAACCGCGAGCTGCGGGACGCCGTCCAGGCGATGCTGGACGAGAAGTGGAGCCCGGAACAGATATGCCAGGCTCTGCGGCAGAAGTTCCCCGACCGGCCGGAGATGCACGTGGTCCACGAGACCGTCTACCAGGCGCTCTACGTCCAGGGCCGGGGACAGTTGCGGCGTGAGCTCGCCGGCGCCCTGCGCTCCGGGCGGGCCCGCCGCAGGCCCCAGCGGCAGGCCAACAGCCGCCAGCCCCGCTTCACCACCCCGATGGTCATGATCAGCGATCGTCCGGCCGAGGCGGATGACCGGGCCGTGCCCGGCCACTGGGAGGGCGACCTGATCATCGGCAAGGACGGCAAGTCCGCGATCGGCACCCTCGTGGAGCGCGCGACCCGCTACGTGATGCTCCTGCACCTGCCGAACGACCACGGAGCCGACGCCGTCCTGGGCGCCCTGGCGGCCACCGCCCAGACCCTGCCCTCCCATCTCGCGCGGTCCCTGACCTGGGACCAGGGCAGCGAGATGGCCCGCCACCACGAGTTCACGCTCGTCACCGACATCCCGGTCTACTTCTGCGACCCCGCCAGCCCCTGGCAGCGAGGCTCGAACGAGAACACCAACGGCCTGCTGCGGCAGTACTTCCCCAAGGGCACCGACCTGTCCGTCCACACCCCCGAACACCTCGTCGCCGTCGCAGACCAGCTCAACCGGCGCCCACGCAAAACGCTCGGCTGGGAAACCCCAGCCGAGCGCCTGCATAAACTGCTCGCGGCCTAGACAACCAACCACGTGTTGCAACGACCGCTAGAAACCGCCGATCCGGGTGGCGGCCCTTTCGCGTCGGGTCAGGCCCCGAGCAGCTTGCGTACCCGCTCCGCACCCACCGCGAGCAGCAGGGTGGGGAGGCGGGGGCCGGTCTCGCGGCTGACGAGGAGCTTGTAGAGCAGGGCGAAGAACGCGCGCTGCGCGAGCTTCAGCTCCGGTGTCGGCTTGGCCTCGGGGTCGAGGCCCGCCATGATCTTCGGGACGCCGTAGACGAGGGTGGTGAGCCCGTCGAGCGACCAGTGGGTGTCGAGGCCCTCCAGGAGCAGGCGGAGCGACTCGCGGCCCTCGTCGTCGAGGGAGCCGAGGAGCTCGGTGTCGGGCTCGGCGCGGACGATGGTGCGCTGGTCGGCGGGGACCTGGTTGGTGATCCAGTTCTCGGCGCGGTCGAGGCGGGGCCGGACCTCGTCGAGGGCGGTCACCGGGTTCTCGGGGTCGAGTTCGGTGAGGATCCGCAGGGTCTGCTCGTCGTGGCCGGCGGTGATGTCCATGACCGAGGCGAGCGTGCGGTACGGGAGCGGGCGCGGGGTGCGCGGCAGCTCGCCGGCGGCGGTGCGGGCGGCGCGGGAGTGGGCGGCGGCGTCGGCCGGCAGGACGGTGCCGTCGGCGACCTTGGCCTCCAGCTTGTCCCACTCGTCGTAGAGCCGCTGGATCTCCTGGTCGAAGGCGATCTTGAAGGACTGGTTCGGCCTGCGGCGGGCGTACAGCCAGCGCAGCAGCGGGGCTTCCATGATCTTCAGCGCGTCGGCGGCGGTGGGCACGCCGCCGCGCGAGGAGGACATCTTGGCCATGCCGCTGATGCCGACGAAGGCGTACATGGGGCCGATGGGCTGGACGCCGTCGAAGATCTCGCGGACGATCTGGCCGCCGACGACGAAGGAGGAGCCGGGCGAGGAGTGGTCGACGCCGGAGGGCTCGAAGATGACGCCCTCGTAGGCCCAGCGCATGGGCCAGTCGACCTTCCAGACCAGCTTGCCGCGGTTGAACTCGCTGAGCTTGACGGTCTCGGCGAAGCCGCAGTTCGTGCAGGTGTAGGCGAGCTCGGTGGTCTCGTCGTCGTACGAGGTGACGGCCGTCAGGTCCTTCTCGCACTGCCCGCAGTAGGGCTTGTACGGGAAGTAGCCGGAGGTGCCGCCGGAGCCGTCGTCCTCGCCGGCGGCGCCGGAGCCCTCCTCGGCTTCGAGCTCGGCCTCGTCGACGGGCTTCTGCGACTGCTTCTTCGGCGCCTTCTTCGTCCGGTACTGGTCGAGGATGGCGTCGATGTCGCCGCGGTGCTTCATCGCGTGCAGGATCTGCTCGCGGTAGGCGCCGGCGGTGTACTGCTCGGTCTGGCTGATCGGGTCGTACTCGACGCCCAGCTCGGCGAGCGACTCGACCATGGCGGCCTTGAAGTGCTCGGCCCAGTTGGGGTGGGGCGAGCCGGCGGGGGCCGGGACGGAGGTCAGCGGCTTGCCGATGTGCTCGGCCCAGGACGCGTCGATGCCCTCGATGCCGTTCGGCACCTTGCGGTAGCGGTCGTAGTCGTCCCAGGAGATGAGGTGCCTGACCTCGTACCCCCGGCGGCGGATCTCGTCGGCGACCAGGTGCGGGGTCATGACCTCGCGGAGGTTGCCGAGGTGGATCGGGCCGGACGGGGAGAGGCCGGAGGCGACGACGACCGGTTTGCCAGGCGCACGTCGCTCCGACTCGGCGATGACCTCGTCCGCGAAACGGGAGACCCAGTCGGTCTCGGTGCTGCTCTGAGCCACGGTCGGTACGTCCTTCTTCCTGAGAGGTTCTGCCTGACAGCCCTGCGACAACCATTCTCCCAGACGGAACGACACTCTCCGAGGTTGTCCACAGGCGGGGAAATCACGTTGCGCTCCCATGGGACACTTGACAAGCGAATTAGACCTGACGAACTCAACAGGAACGGAAGCTCATGGCCTCGGTCCCTTCCCTCGCTTCTACCGTGCAGCAGCGCCTCGCGGACGGCCTCTCGGCAGCTCTGCCGGACGCCGCGTCCGCCGACCCGCTGCTGCGACGAAGCGACCGGGCCGACTTCCAGGCCAACGGCATCCTGGCGCTGGCCAAGCAGCTCAAGGGCAATCCGCGTGAGCTGGCGACGAAGGTCGTCGAGGCGATCCCGGCCAACGACGTCCTGAAGGAGATCGAGGTCTCGGGCCCCGGCTTCCTGAACATCACGGTGACGGACGCGGCGATCATCGACACCCTCGCGGCCCGTGCGGCGGACGCGCGTCTCGGCGTGCCGTTCAACGAGTCGGCGGGCACGACGGTCATCGACTACGCGCAGCCGAACGTGGCGAAGGAGATGCACGTCGGTCACCTGCGGTCCGCGGTGATCGGCGCGGCGATGGTCGAGATCCTGGAGTTCACCGGTGAGACGGTGGTCCGGCGGCACCACATCGGCGACTGGGGCACCCAGTTCGGCATGCTGATCCAGTTCCTGATCGAGCACCCGCACGAGCTGGACCACAAGGCCGAGGACGGCGGCGAGGTCTCCGGCGAGGAGGCCATGTCGAACCTGAACCGTCTCTACAAGGCCTCGCGTGCGCTGTTCGACTCCGACGAGGAGTTCAAGACGCGGGCGCGTGCCCGGGTCGTGGACCTCCAGGCCGGCGACGAGGAGACCCTGGCCCTGTGGCAGCGGTTCGTCGACGAGTCGAAGATCTACTTCTACTCCGTCTTCGACAAGCTGGACATGGACATCCGGGACGGCGACGTCGTCGGCGAGTCCGGGTACAACGACATGCTGGTGGAGACCTGCCGGATCCTGGAGGAGTCGGGCGTCGCCGTCCGCTCCGAGGGTGCGCTGTGCGTGTTCTTCGACGACGTGAAGGGCCCGGACGGCAACCCGACGCCGCTGATCGTCCAGAAGTCCGACGGCGGCTTCGGCTACGCGGCGACGGACCTGTCCGCGATCCGTGACCGGGTGCAGAACCTGAAGGCGACGTCCCTGCTGTACGTGGTGGACGCCCGTCAGTCGCTGCACTTCAAGATGGTCTTCGAGACGGCCCGCCGGGCGGGCTGGCTGAACGACGAGGTGAAGGCCGTCCAGCTGGCCTTCGGCACGGTCCTGGGCAAGGACGGCAAGCCGTTCAAGACCCGTGAGGGCGAGACGGTCCGGCTGGTGGATCTGCTGGACGAGGCGGTGGACCGGGCGACGACGGTCGTCCGCGAGAAGGCCGAGAAGGTGGGCCTGACCGAGGCCGAGATCGTCGAGAACGGCCAGTACGTCGGCATCGGCGCGGTGAAGTACGCCGACCTTTCGACGTCCGCGGCGCGCGACTACAAGTTCGACCTGGACCAGATGGTGTCGCTGAACGGCGACACGTCCGTGTACCTCCAGTACGCGTACGCGCGCATCAGGTCGATCTTCGGCAAGGCGGGGGACCGCACGCCCGTCGCCCACCCGGAGCTGGAGCTGGCCCCGGCGGAGCGCGCCCTCGGCCTCCACCTGGACTCCTTCGGCGAGCTGATCCAGGAGACGGCGGCCGAGTACGCCCCGCACAAGCTGGCGGCGTACCTGTACCAGCTGGCCTCGCTGTACACGACGTTCTACGACCAGTGCCCGGTCATCAAGCCGGCACCGGCGCAGGAGGTCGCGGAGAACCGGCTCTTCCTGTGCGAGCTGACCGCCCGCACGCTGCACCAGGGCATGGCTCTGCTCGGCATCCGGACGCCCGAGCGCCTCTGAGCCCCGAAGCTTCGGAGCCCCCGGTACGGATCGTCGTGCCGGGGGCTCCGTCGTGTCAGCGGATGGCGTGCGAGGTCCGGCCGGACACCTCGTCGATCTCCTTGTGGGCCTTCTGCAGCAGCTGCGAGGCGAGGTCCATCAGGGCACGCGCACCGGCGATCTCCTCGCCCACGCGCAGCTGGTCCGGGTCGGAGGGGTGCCGGTTCGCGTTGCCGTGTGCCCGGAACTCGGTGCCGTCGGTGAGCCGGACCATGGCCGCGGCCCGCGTCCGGTCACCCTCCTCCTGGAACTCCATCTCCACATGCCATCCGACAAGCGTGTTCATCATGAGGACCACCTCCACCGAGGACCTGTCGGCTACCTCTCCAGGGTGCGCCGTACGGTGCGCCCCCACCACTCGCCCCGGGCCGTCGTCCGTGGCGCCCCGTACCTTCCCGCCCGGTGTGGAGCTTCCGGTGTGGAGCCTCCGGTGGGACTAGCGTCCCGCGGACAGGTTCTGGGCGACCTCGGTGGCCCAGTAGGTGAGGATCATGTGGGCGCCCGCGCGGCGGATGCCGGTGAGGGTCTCCAGGATCGCCTTGTCGCGGTCGATCCAGCCCTTCTCGGCGGCGGCCTCGACCATCGAGTACTCGCCGCTGATCTGGTAGGCGGCGACGGGCACGTCGACCGATTCGGCGACCTTGGCGAGCACGTCCAGGTAGGGCCCGGCGGGCTTCACCATCACCATGTCGGCGCCCTCCTCCAGGTCGAGCGCGAGCTCGCGCAGGGACTCGCGGAGGTTGGCGGGATCCTGCTGGTAGGTCTTGCGGTCGCCCTTGAGGGAGGAGCCGACGGCCTCGCGGAAGGGGCCGTAGAAGGCGGAGGAGTACTTCGCGGTGTACGCGAGGATCGACACGTCCTCCTTGCCGATGGTGTCCAGGGCGTCCCGGACGACCCCGACCTGCCCGTCCATCATCCCGGAGGGGCCGACGACGTGGACGCCGGCGTCGGCCTGGACCTGGGCCATCTCGGCGTAACGTTCCAGCGTGGCGTCGTTGTCGACGCGGCCGTCGGCGTCCAGGACGCCGCAGTGGCCGTGGTCGGTGAACTCGTCGAGGCACAGGTCAGACATGATGACGAGGTCGTCGCCGACCTCGGCCTTCACGTCCCGGATGGCGACCTGCAGGATCCCGTCCGGGTCGGTCCCGGCGGTCCCGGCGGCGTCCTTCTTGGCGTCCTCGGGCACGCCGAAGAGCATGATCCCGGAGACCCCGGCCTCCAGCGCCTCCACGGCGGCCTTCCGCAGCGTGTCCCGCGTGTGCTGGACGACGCCGGGCATGGCCTGGATCGGCACGGGCTCGGTGATCCCCTCGCGCACGAACGCAGGCAGGATCAGGTCGGCGGGATGCAGCCGCGTCTCGGCCACCATCCGGCGCATGGCAGGCGTCGTCCGCAGCCGCCGCGGGCGGGCCCCGGGAAAGGATCCGTACGAGTTCATGAATCCGAGGCTACGCCCGCCCACCCCATGCCCTTACAGACACCTTGTGGGCATACGGCCCACGCGCCCCCACCGATCCGAAACGCGCGGCCCACTTGCCCTCTCCGATCCGAAACGCGCGGGGCGCGGGCCCGTCGGAGACGGACCCGCGCCCCGCGCGGCAGGATCGAAACCGCTACGTCGTGCGACGCCTCCGCGCCCCCGGCCGCCGCTCCGACGGCCGAGTCACCGGATCCCCCGCCTCCAGCGCCGACTCCCGGCGCCGCAGGCCGAAGTCCGCCAGTGCCTCGGCGAGCTTGTGGACGGAGGGTTCGGGCGAGAGGACGTCGACCCGCAGCCCGTGCTCCTCGGCGGTCTTCGCCGTGGCGGGCCCGATGCAGGCGATCACGGTCACGTTGTGCGGCTTGCCGGCGATGCCGACGAGGTTCCGCACGGTGGAGGACGACGTGAAGAGAACCGCGTCGAACCCGCCGCCCTTGATCGCCTCGCGGGTGTCCGCCGGCGGCGGCGAGGCCCGTACGGTCCGGTAGGCGGTGACGTCGTCGACCTCCCACCCGAGCTCGATGAGCCCCGCGACGAGCGTCTCGGTCGCGATGTCGGCGCGCGGCAGGAAGACGCGGTCGATCGGGTCGAAGACCGGGTCGTAGGGCGGCCAGTCCTCGAGGAGGCCGGCCGCGGACTGCTCGCCCGAGGGCACGAGGTCCGGCTTCACACCGAAGTCGACCAGCGCCGCGGCGGTCTGCTCGCCCACCGCCGCGACCTTGATCCCGGCGAAGGCGCGGGCGTCGAGCCCGTACTCCTCGAACTTCTCCCGTACGGCCTTGACCGCGTTCACCGACGTGAAGGCGATCCACTCGTACCGTCCGGTGACGAGCCCCTTGACCGCCCGCTCCATCTGCTGGGGGGTCCGCGGCGGCTCGACGGCGATGGTCGGCACCTCGTGCGGCACCGCGCCGTACGAGCGCAGCTGGTCGGAGAGCGACGCGGCCTGCTCCTTGGTGCGCGGCACGAGGACCCGCCACCCGAAGAGCGGCTTCGACTCGAACCACGACAGCTGGTCCCGCTGCGCCGGGGCGCTGCGCTCGCCGACCACGGCTATGACCGGCCGGTGTCCCTCGGGGGAGGGGAGGACCTTGCCCTGCTTGAAGACCTGGGCGATGGTGCCGAGCGTCGCGTTCCAGGTGCGCTGGCGCGTGGTCGTACCGGCGATGGTCACGGTGAGCGGGGTGTCCGGCTTACGGCCAGCCGCCACCAGCTCACCGGCCGCCGCGGCGACCGAGTCCAGGGACGTGGAGACGACGACGGTGCCGTCGGACGCGCCGACCTCGGACCAGCACCGCTCGTCGGCGGTGCGGGCGTCGACGAAGCGCACGTCGGTGCCCTGGGCGTCGCGCAGGGGCACACCGGCGTACGCGGGCACGCCGACGGCGGTGGCGACGCCGGGGACGACCTCGAAGGGGATGCCCTCGGCGGCGCAGGCGAGCATCTCGGCTCCCGCGTTCCCGTCGAGTCCGGGGTCGCCCGTCACCGCACGGACGACCCGCCTGCCGCCCCTCGCGGCCTCCATGACAAGATTGGCGGCATCCCTCAACACGGGGACTCCGGCGGTTGTTGACGCCTCGTCAACAACCGTCAGCTCAGGCGTGCTCACCCCCGCGCGCGCATGGCCGCGAACGACCTCGAGCACCTCCGGCTCGGCGATCAGGACGTCCGCTCCCGAGAGGGCCTCGACGGCCCTGAGGGTCAGCAGTCCGGGGTCGCCCGGACCTGCGCCGAGGAACGTGACGTGCCCGTGGCCGGTGAAGGCCGGGGACACAGGACTTGTGGTCGGGCGGGTGGGGTTCAAAGTGCTCGCTCCCCCATAAGACCAGCCGCACCCTTGGCGAGCATCTCGTCCGCGAGTTCGCGTCCGAGCGCCATCGCCTCGTCGTGCGAGGTGGGTACGGGACCGGTGGTGGACAGCTGCACCAGCGTCGAGCCGTCGGTGGTGCCGACGACGCCGCGCAGGCGCATTTCGGTGACAACCTGCCCGTGACCGGGGTCGTCGGCCAGCAGGTCGGCCAGCGCACCCACAGGTGCGGAGCAGCCGGCCTCCAGGGCGGCGAGCAGGGATCGCTCGGCCGTCACGGCGGCCCGCGTGTGCGGGTCGTCGAGCGGCGCGAGCGCGGCGACGAGTTCGGTGTTCGACGCCAGGCATTCGACGGCCAGGGCGCCCTGGCCGGGGGCGGGCAGGACGGTGTCGACGGCCAGCGGCTCGGCGGACAGGCCGCCGAGGAGCTCGTCGGTCCCGCCGATGCGGTTGAGTCCGGCCGCGGCCAGGACGACCGCGTCCAGCTCGCCCTTGCGGACGTAGCCGACGCGGGTGTCGACGTTGCCGCGGATGGGGACGCACGTGATGTCCAGGCCGTGGTTGCGTGCGTACGCGTGGAGCTGCGCCATCCGCCGCGGGGAGCCGGTGCCGACCCGGGCGCCCCGGGGCAGCCGGTCCAGCGTCAGGCCCTCGCGGGCGATCAGTACGTCGCGCGGGTCCTCGCGGCGCGGGATCGCGGCCAGCACCAGGTCGGGGTGCTGTGTGGTCGGCAGGTCCTTCAGGGAGTGCACGGCGAAGTCCACCTCGCCGGCGATCAGCGCGTCGCGGAGCGCGGCGACGAAGACGCCGGTGCCGCCGATCTGCGCCAGGTGCTCCCGGGAGGTGTCCCCGTACGTCGTGATCTCCACGAGCTCGACGGGCCGGCCGGTCAGCTGCCGGACGGCGTCGGCCACGTGCCCGGACTGGGCCATGGCGAGCTTGCTGCGCCTGGTCCCGAGCCTCAGTGCCCTCTCGGTCATACTCGCCCTCGGTTCTTGACGTCGGCGTCATTCAGGTCGGCCCGGCTGACAGAAGCCACCGTCTCCGGGTCGAGGTCGAAGAGTGTCCGCAGCGCGTCCGCGTACCCGGCGCCGCCGGGCTCGCTGGCCAGCTGCTTGACCCGCACGGTCGGCGCGTGCAGGAGCTTGTCGACCACGCGTCGCACGGTCTGGGTGATCTCGGCGCGCTGCTTGTCGTCGAGGTCGGGGAGGCGGCCTTCGAGCCGGGCGACCTCGCCGGCGACCACTTCGGCGGCCATCGTGCGCAGGGCGACGACGGTCGGGGTGATGTGGGCGGCGCGCTGGGCGGCGCCGAAGGCGGCGACCTCGTCGGAGACGATGCCCCGGACCTGGTCGACGTCGGCGGCCATGGGGGCGTCGGCGGAGGCCTCGGCGAGCGACTCGATGTCGACGAGCCGGACACCGGGGATGCGGTGGGCGGCGGCGTCGATGTCGCGGGGCATGGCGAGGTCGAGGAGGAAGAGCGGGGCGCGGCGTCCCCGTGCGGCGTCCTCGACGGCCTCGCCGGTGAGGACGAGTCCGGTGGCGCCGGTGCAGGAGACGACGACGTCGGCACGTGTCAGTTCGTCGCCGACGGCAACCATCTCGACCGCGCGTGCGGCCACTCCCGTGCCGCCGGGCTCCCCCAGGATCTGGGCGAGCCGCTCGGCGCGGGCCAGGGTGCGGTTGGCGATGACGATCTCGGAGACGCCGGAGCGCGCGAGCGTGGCGGCGGCGAGCGAGGACATGGAGCCGGCGCCGATGACGAGGGCGCGCTTGCCCTTGGCCCAGGTCTCGACATCCGTGTCCTGGGCGAGCTGCTCCAGGCCGAAGGTGACGAGCGACTGCCCGGCCCGGTCGATCCCGGTCTCGCTGTGGGCACGCTTGCCGACCCTCAGGGCCTGCTGGAACAGGTCGTTGAGGAGCCGGCCGGCGGTGTGGAGGTCCTGGCCGAGGGCGAGGGTGTCCTTGATCTGGCCGAGGATCTGGCCCTCGCCGACGACCATGGAGTCGAGGCCGCAGGCCACCGAGAAGAGGTGGTGGACGGCCCGGTCCTCGTAGTGCACATAGAGATAAGGAGTGAGCTCGTCCAGGCCGACGCCGCTGTGCTGCGCGAGGAGCGTGGACAGCTCGGCGACCCCGGCGTGGAACTTGTCCACGTCGGCGTAGAGCTCGATGCGGTTGCAGGTGGCGAGGACGGTGGCCTCGGCGGCCGGTTCGGCGGCGAGGGTGTCCTGGAGGAGCTTGGCCTGGGTGTCCGCCGACAGCGAGGCCCGCTCCAGGATGGAGACCGGGGCGCTGCGGTGGCTCAGCCCGACGACGAGGAGGCTCATGCCGGCATCACCGCGGGGACGTCCCCGTCGGGTCCCTTGCGGCCGGTGCCGCCCGTGGCGCCACGCGGGGCCGGGGGTGCGACGGCGGAGGTGTCGGCGCCCGCGTCGGGGCCTTCCTCGGCGCTCGCGTCCTCGCCGGCCTTGCGCTGCTCGTGGAAGGCGAGGATCTGCAGCTCGATGGAGAGGTCGACCTTGCGCACGTCCACGCCGTCGGGCACGGAGAGCACCGTCGGGGCGAAGTTCAGGATGGAGGTGACTCCGGCGGCCACGAGCCGGTCGCAGACCTGCTGGGCGACGCCGGCGGGGGTCGCGATGACGCCGATGGAGACGCCGTCCTCGCTGATGATCTTCTCGAGGTCGTCGCTGTGCTGGACGGGGATCCCGGCGACCGGCTTGCCGGTCATGGCGGGATCGGCGTCGATGAGCGCGGCGACGCGGAAGCCGCGGGAGGCGAAGCCGCCGTAGCCCGCGAGGGCGGCGCCGAGGTTTCCGATGCCGACGATGACGACGGGCCAGTCCTGGGTGAGCCCCAGCTCACGGGAGATCTGGTAGACGAGGTACTCGACGTCGTAGCCGACACCACGGGTGCCGTACGAGCCGAGGTAGCTGAAGTCCTTGCGCAGCTTCGCGGAGTTGACCCCCGCCGCGGCCGCGAGCTCCTCGGAGGAGACCGTGGGTACGGAGCGCTCCGAGAGCGCGGTGAGTGCGCGCAGATACAGCGGAAGCCGGGCGACGGTGGCCTCGGGAATTCCTCGGCTACGGGTCGCCGGTCGGTGAGTTCGGCCAGTTGCCACGGTGCTCCTGCGGGATGAGCGGGGCTGCAGGCGGCCGTATGTCACAAGACCGCCCCGTCGAATGCAGGCTATGTCTTTGTGAACGCGTGCACAAAGATGGTGTCCGTTTTGTCTGCCCAAAGTGACCGGGGTCACGCGGCCGGTTCGTATCGTCCCGGAACCGCGGAGAGCGTCAGCGCGTTGAGAACCCGAAGGGGGCAAAGCCGCACACTCTCCTCACGACGCCGCCCCCGAAACCCAACAAAACGTCCATGATGGTAACCGCCTTTCGGTCAGGCACCCAGTTCGCGCCGGAGCCGGCCGGCGTCGACGCGCCAGAAGGTGTGCTGTTCACCGTCGATCAGGACCACGGGAATCTGTTCCCAGTACGCCCGGTGGAGCTCCTCGTCCCGGGTGATGTCCTTCTCCTCCCAGGATGCTCCGGTCTCCGCGCACACGGCTGCGACCACCGCGCGCGCGTCGTCGCAGAGATGGCATCCCGGCTTGCCGATCAGCGTCACCGTGCGCGACGCGGCGTCCCTCTTCTTCGTACGTCCGAACATGGCGTCCATTCTGGCGCCAGGTAACAGTGGAGCACCCCACTGTTCACACCACGGCATCCTCACAAGTCGGGAAGTACCGAACAGACTGGCTATGCTCAACGACATGGCCGCTCTGGGATGGCTCACCCCCCGTAGGCGCTCCGCAACCGCGCGCAGCGTCCTGGCAGGCGAGGCCGCCGCCGAGGCGGCGCGCAAGTCCTCGCTCCAGCTGGAACAGGAGCGCGAGGAGACCGCCGCCGCCGAGACCGAGGCCGCCGAGCCCGAGTTCCCGGTTGTGGGCGACGTCCGGGCGGCGGCCTTCTTCGACCTCGACAACACCGTGATGCAGGGCGCCGCGATCTTCCACTTCGGCCGCGGCCTGTACAAGCGGAAGTTCTTCCAGCGCCGTGAACTCGCGCGCTTCGCCTGGCAGCAGGCCTGGTTCCGGCTCGCCGGAGTCGAGGACCCCGAGCACATGCAGGACGCGCGCGACAGCGCCCTGTCCATCGTGAAGGGCCACCGGGTCTCCGAGCTGATGTCGATCGGCGAGGAGATCTACGACGAGTACATGGCCGACCGCATCTGGCCCGGGACCCGCGGCCTCGCCCAGGCGCACCTGGATGCCGGCCAGAAGGTCTGGCTGGTCACGGCCGCCCCGGTCGAGACGGCCACGATCATCGCCCGCCGCCTCGGCCTGACCGGCGCGCTGGGCACGGTCGCCGAGTCGGTGGACGGCGTCTACACGGGCAAGCTGGTCGGCGAGCCCCTGCACGGACCGGCCAAGGCCGAGGCGGTACGGGCCCTCGCCGCCGCCGAGGGCCTGGACCTGGGCCGCTGTGCCGCGTACAGCGACTCGCACAACGACATCCCGATGCTGTCGCTGGTGGGACACCCGTACGCGATCAACCCGGACGCCAAGCTCCGCAGGCACGCGAAGGACCGGGACTGGCGGCTGCGCGACTACCGGACCGGCCGCAAGGCCGCCAAGGTCGGCATCCCCGCCGCCGCGGGTCTGGGCGCGCTGGCCGGCGGCACCGCCGCCGCGGTCGCCCTGCACCGCCGCCGCCACTGACGCGCCGCCCGGAGGTCACGCACTCCGGCTCGCCGCCGTCCTGCCGATACGTTTCGGCTGCGATCATCTGCGACAACCCCGGACCAGGCGCGCTCACCCGTCCGTGGTCGAACAGCACCGCACAGGTCGACTACCAGGCATTCCGGGCTCCTTACCCCGCAGCGGCCCCGATCACTCACCGGTCCCGCACTTGAGCACAACGCATCGCCCGCGCAGTCACACTCGAAAGCAAAGCGATCAACAACCGGTCACGAACTGTGCCTTGATGCGACTACAAGCAGTAACAGATACGACGGAACCGGTGATTTGAGCAACTGGGTGTAGCGCTGCCTGTACGAAGCGTTATTCTCCTCAGACGCACAAAGGACCCCTCACGTCGCCACGACGGGTGAACGGTCCCGCACTGCACGTGATGGAAGCTCTGCCTCTGGGAGTCCCGTGTACCCACACGTCGGGGTTGACACCTCGGGCCTGGCTACGCTGCGCGCAACGGTCCTCGACCACTTGCGCGGCTTCGTCCCCACCGCGTACGCCGGCCCTGTCCCCGCCTTCGCCTTCGCCGCACCGGCACCCGCCGGCCCTTGCTACGCCCTGGCCGACGGCGGCGCCGCCGTGAGCAGACGGGGCGCCCGCTCCGGCTCCGGAACCTCGACGACCGCCCGCCGCCCCACCGCCGACAGCGACAGCGCCCGCATGATGGACCTCGTCGAGCGCGCCCAGGCGGGCGAGGCCGAGGCCTTCGGGCGCCTGTACGACCAGTACAGCGACACCGTCTACCGCTACATCTACTACCGCGTCGGCGGGAAGGCGACGGCGGAGGACCTCACCAGCGAGACGTTCCTGCGCGCCCTGCGCCGGATCTCCACCTTCACCTGGCAGGGCCGCGACTTCGGCGCCTGGCTGGTCACCATCGCGCGGAACCTGGTCGCGGACCACTTCAAGTCCAGCCGCTTCCGGCTCGAAGTCACCACCGGCGAGATGCTCGACGCCAACGAGGTCGAGCGCAGCCCCGAGGACTCCGTCCTGGAGTCCCTCTCCAACGCCGCACTCCTCGACGCGGTCCGCCGCCTCAACCCCCAGCAGCAGGAGTGCGTGACCCTGCGTTTCCTGCAGGGCCTCTCGGTCGCCGAGACCGCCCGGGTCATGGGCAAGAACGAGGGGGCGATCAAGACCCTCCAGTACCGGGCCGTCCGCACCCTCGCCCGCCTCCTTCCGGACGACGCCCGCTGACCGCTCCGCGCCCCCCACACGCGCTCCCCTGCCCCGGTCCGCGCCCCCAGGCCCCCCTTTCCCCCCACGTCCCCACGACCCCTGCCCAACTCACAGTCGGTGACGCCCCGATGACGCACTGGTCCGATCATCTTTCGCGCGTAACCCAAGTGCCGCGCCGCTCGTTGTGCGGGATGCAGGCTCCCTGTGGTCACGCCATGCCCGCAGCCACTCACTCTTTCGTGTGGATGCGCTCAAGGTGTGCAACCTTCCGGACACCCCGGGGAGTCGACCGTCATGACGAGAGGAGGTGCCGCCAGTGATCGCGAACGTATCGGCGCACCGGCGGGCGAACGCCTTCGCCCAGGCCCTGGAGGACCGGGCGTCCGAGGACGCGGCGGCCGAGCAGCCCGAGGCCCCGGCGGAACCGGCCGAACCCGCCGAACCCGGACGGCTGTTGGCCTTGGCGAACGGCCTCGGCGAGCTGCCCAAGCCACAGCTCGACCCCGAGGTCAAGGTGGTGCAGCGAGCCCAGCTCGTCGCCGCCATGGAAGCGATGCTCATGGAAGGGGGCGCCGGCGCGAGCCCTACGGTTCCGGAGCAGCGGACGTCCACCGGCAAGGGAGCCCACCGGGCGTCCCCGCTCCGGAAACTGCGCCCGCGGTCCCGCTGGACCAAGGGCCTCGCCGCCGGCGGCCTCACGGTCGGCGTGGCGGCGGGCGCCTTCGGCGGAGTGGCCGCCGCCAGCTCCGACGCCCTCCCCGGTGACTCGCTCTACGGGCTGAAGCGGGGCATGGAGGACATCAAGCTGGGCATGGCGGACGACGACGCGGACCGCGGCGGCATCTACCTCGACCAGGCCTCCACGCGCCTGAGCGAAGCCCGCAGGCTCATGGAACGCGGCCGCGCCGGGGAGCTCGACCACGAGTCCCTCGCCGAGATCCGCCGCGTCCTGGGCGGGATGAAGCACGACGCCGCCGAGGGCCACCGGCTGCTCCACGAGGCGTACGAGCGGGACGGCGAGATCGGTCCGATGGCCCGGCTCAACTCCTTCGCCCAGGCCCACCGGGACACCTGGAACGGCCTCCGCGACCGGCTCCCCGTCCAACTGGCGGACGTCGGCAGCGAGGTGACGGACGTCTTCGACGCCATAGACGAAGACGTCGAGCCGCTCCAGTCGGTGCTGCCCCGCACCCCCGAGAGGGGCGCGGTCGGCTCCACGGGGCCGAGCAGCGGGCCCCGCATCCCGGGAACCACCCAGGGCACGGGTACCCAGCACCCGCAGACCGGCCGGGAGTCCTCGCCTCCGGGCAGCCACTCGGCCTCGCCCCACCCGTCCGGGCCCAGCACGGGAACCACCCCGAGCACGGGCAGCGGCTCGGGCTCGCCCGAGGACGACGGCCTCCTCGGCGGCGGCGCCGGCGGACTGCTCAAGCCCTCCCCGACGGGCACACCGACGGCACCCACCGAGGATCAGCCGACCCCGGACATGCCCGACGTGACCCTTCCGCCACTCCTGCCGGGCCTGCTACCGGGCCTCGGCATCGACAGCGAGGACGCTCGCTGACACGAAGAAGGGGCGCCCCCACGGACGGGGGGCGCCCCTTCTTCGCTTCCCGCGGTCGCGGCGACGGTCAGAAGAACACCGACCGGCGCTGCACCAGCAGCTTGTAGAGCGTGTGCTGGATCTGCTCCCGCACCTGATCCGTCAGGTTGAACATCAGCATCGGGTCCTCCGCCGCCTCCGGCGCGTACGAGTCCGTCGGGATCGGCTCGCCGAACTGGATCGTCCACTTCGTCGGCAGCGGCAGCGCCCCGAGCGGCCCCAGCCAGGGGAAGGTCGGAGTGAGCGGGAAGTACGGGAACCCGAGCACCCGCGCCAGGGTCTTGGCGTTCCCGAGCATCGGGTATATCTCCTCCGCGCCCACGATCGAGCAGGGCACGATCGGCACCCCGGCCCGCAGCGCCGTCGACACGAACCCGCCCCGACCGAACCGCTGGAGCTTGTACCGCTCCCCGAACGGCTTCCCGATCCCCTTGAAGCCCTCCGGCATCACCCCGACGATCTCGCCGGCGCGCAGCAGCCGCTCCGCGTCCTCGGCACAGGCCAGCGTGTGCCCCGCCTTGCGGGCCAGCTCGTTGACGACGGGCAGCACGAAGACGAGGTCCGCCGCGAGCAGCCGCAGATGCCGCCCGGCCGGGTGATGGTCGTGGACGGCGACCTGCATCATCAGCCCGTCCAGCGGCAGCGTCCCGGAGTGGTTGGCGACGATCAGCGCCCCGCCCTCGGCCGGGATGTTCTCGACGCCCTTCACCTCCACCCGGAAGTACTTCTCGTACAGCGGGCGCAGCATCGACATCAGGACCTGGTCGGTGAGCTCCTCGTCGTAGCCGAACTCGTCGACCTCGTACTCTCCGGTGACCCGCCGCCGCAGGAACGCGAGCCCGCCCGCGAGCCGCCGCTCCCAGCCGCTCGGGCCACCCGCGGCCGGCCCCGGTTCGGGGGCCGTCACTGAAGGCCCGGGAGACCCGGACGCCCTCTCCTGCGCCCCGGGCTCCCCCGGGGCCTCCTTGGGCCCCGGCAGGGCCCGTACGGCCGCCGCCTCGCCCTCGGCCCTGGCGGGCCGCCGGCGGGCCCGTGAGCGGTCGTCGTCGAACGGAATGACCTTGGCGTCCGCCATCGCAGTCGGGTCTCCTCAGGCGCCGTGGTGAAGGGGGGAAGCGTCAGGGGTGCCGAGCCGCCCGGCGAGCCGGTCCACCGCCCCGGCGAGCAGCTCGGGCGGCAGCAGCCCCGGCCCGCGGCCCCGCGCGAAGTCGGCGAGCGCCTCCGCCGTCGAGTAGCGGGGCGAGAAGCCGAGGACCTCCCGCGTCTGGACCGTCGAGACGACCCGGCCGTGCGTGAGCAGCCGGATCTGCTCGGGCGCGAAGTCGGTGACCCCGACCGTGCGCAGCGCCGTGCCCACCCAGGTGACCGCGGGCAGCAGCACCGGCACCGTCGGCCGCCCGAGCCGCCGCGCGCACTGGGAGAGCAGCAGGACACCGTCCCCGGCCACGTTGAAGGTGCCGCTGTTCTGGGTCGCCCTGCGGGGCTCGTGCGCCGCCAGGCGCAGGACGTCGACGACGTCGTCCTCGTGGACGAACTGGAGCCGGGGGTCGTAGCCCAGGACGGTCGGCAGCACCGGCAGCGCCAGGTACTCGGCGAGCGGGGAGTCGATCCGGGGCCCGAGGATGTTCGCGAACCGCAGCACGCACACCGCCACGTCCGGCCGGCGCCGGGCGAAGCCCCGGACGTACCCCTCGACCTCGACGGCGTCCTTCGCGAAGCCTCCGCTCGGCAGGGACTTCGCGGGCGTCGTCTCGGTGAAGACGGCCGGGTCGCGGGGCGCGGAGCCGTAGACGCTCGTACTGGACTTGATGACGAGCCGGCCGATCCGCGGCGACTTCTGGCAGGCGCCGAGCAGCTGCATGGTGCCGATGACGTTGGTCTCCTTGACCGACGTCCGGCCGCCGCCGCCGAGCGCCGTACCGGTGACGTCCAGATGGACCACCGTGTCGACGTCGTGCTCGGCGAGGACCTTCGCGATCTCGGGGCGGCGGATGTCCGCCCGTACGAACTCGGCGGCGCCGAGCTGGTGCGCGGGGTCGACCGCGTCCACCGCGATCACCCGCTCCACCTCCGGATCCCGCTGGATCCGCCGCACGAAGCGGCCGCCGAGATGCCGGGCGGCACCGGTGACGAGCACGACCTTGCCCAAGATCAGCGCCTTCCGTCCGTCTTCCGTTGGTCGCCACCGTAGCGCCTAGAGATTTCCACGGGATAAAAGCGTGGCCCTCCACCGCGAACGGTGAAGGGCCACGCCTGATGCAGAACGCTGCGAAGCAGCTGTCGCCTTACTTCTTGTTGCGACGCTGAACGCGCGTGCGCTTGAGCAGCTTGCGGTGCTTCTTCTTCGCCATCCGCTTGCGCCGCTTCTTGATAACAGAGCCCACGACTACCCTCGCTCACTTCTCGGAACATCCCCGCCTCCCGGCGGGGATCGGTGCGGGGCGTCTGGGCCCACACGACCTACGTCGGCCTAGCCTACCGTCCCGAGGACCGGGCTCGTACTCCGAGGGCCGTTCAGGGCTCCGGCTTCGACGGCCGCGCGCTCGCTACGCGGTCCCCACCCCCACGAAGGACTCCCGCAGGTACTCGTGAACCGCCTGTTCCGGCACCCGGAAGGACCTGCCCACCCGGATCGCCGGCAGATGACCGCTGTGCACCAAGCGGTACACGGTCATCTTCGAGACGCGCATCACCGAGGCGACTTCCGCCACGGTCAGAAACTTGACCTCGTTGAGAGGTCGTTCGCCAGCAGCCATGACCCACCTGTACCTTCCGCCGCGACGCCCACCGGCTTCCCCTCCGGTGACTCTTCGTCGCCGAGCGCTCACTCTCCAGACTAGGGGCGGGTGGTACGAGTGGGGAAGAGGAGCTGCCATCGGCCGTTTACCGTGACAGACACGCTCGATTGAGTACATAGCGCGTCAGCGGGAGGTACGAGGCGGAGCGCACCCCGTCATCAAGCGGAACGGCCACCGACACCTGCCCCTCCGCCTCACCGACGAACAGCGCAGGATCATCCGTATCGGCCAGACCGATGGCCTCGATACCCAGCTGACCTGCCCCGCAGACCCATCCGTGGTCCCCCACCACGAGCTCCGGCAGCGGCCCGCCGCCGTCCGCCGCGCTCTCCAGAGCGGCCCTAACCGGCAGCGGCGAGTGGGTGTGCGCCCCCCGCACACGCCCCTCCCCGGACGGCCCGGGTTCCCGTACCAGCGCGACCCCGCGTACGTAGTCCAGGAGGTACGTACGTACGCCGAACCGGGTCGTTATGTCGACACATCGCCCCTGCGCCGGTGTGAGGACAAGACATCCCGCCGCCGACAAGGCGTCTGCGAGAGCGACGTAGAAACCGAGCAGACGATGCGGATGACCCGTACCGAGAAGCACCGGAACCCGCCGCGCCGCCGCCGCCCCCAGCCGCGCCGCGAAGGCGTCGAGCCCCCGCACCGTACGCTCCGGATCGATGACGTCCGGCCCCGACCTGTGCGCCGGATCCCCCGACACCCCGCACTTGTCGGCCATCAGCCGCAGCAGACCGGCCTCGTCCCACCCCCACGCGGGGTCCAGCCCGAGCAGCACCCGCGGATCACGCGCGGCGAAGAGCCGATAGCTCCGCAGGTTCTCCTCCCGCGAGGTCGCCACCCTGCCCGCCAACCCCGCCGCCAACAGATGCGCCCGCAGCGCCCCGGTACTCAACACCCACCCGATGCTGCCGGAACACCACCACCCCGGGATCCAAACCTCCCGGACACCCCACAGTCGGCGTAACGCCCGGGAAGACGTTCCAGAAGGGCCGGGCCGCCCTAGGCCAGCAGCCCCCGCAGCGGGAAGGCCGCCTTCCGCGTCGCCAGCACCGCCTGGTCGAGCCGGTCCGCCGGGTCGTACCCCCCGGCCCAGTCCCGGAAGCCCACCGGCCACCGCCCGTCCGTCATCCGCGCCGGCCCCAACTGCCGGGTCCGCGCGTACACCTCGTCCCGCCAGGACGCCGGGATCACCGACTCCGGATCCACCGGAGCGTGCGCCGCGATCCCCACCAGATGCGTCCACGACCGCGGTACGACGTCCACCACCGCGTACCCGCCGCCGCCGAGCGCCAGCCAGCGCCCCTCCGCGTGCGCGTGCGCGAGCTCGTGACAGGCCTCCTGGACCGCCCGCTGCGCGTCCAGCGACACCGCCAGGTGCGCCAGCGGATCCTCGAAGTGCGTGTCCGCCCCGTGCTGCGTCACGAGCACCTGCGGCCGGAAGTCCGCGAGGAGCTCCGGAACGACCGCGTGGAACGCCCGCAGCCACCCCGCGTCCCCCGTCCCGGCCGGCAGCGCCACGTTCACCGCCCCGCCCTCACCGGCCCCCGACGCGCCCGTCTCCTCGGGCCAGCCCGTCTGCGGGAACAGCGTCCGCGGATGCTCGTGCAGCGAGACCGTCAGTACCCGCGGGTCCTCCCAGAACGCCGCCTGCACCCCGTCCCCGTGGTGCACGTCCACGTCCACGTACGCGACCCGCTCCGCACCGAGTTCGAGCAGCCGGGCGATCGCCAGCGAGGCGTCGTTGTAGATGCAGAAACCCGAGGCGGCCCCCGGCATGGCGTGGTGCAGCCCCCCGGCGAAGTTCACCGCGTGCGCGGCCTCCCCCCGCCAGACCGCCTCCGCCGCGCCCACCGACTGCCCGGCGATCAGCGCCGACACCTCGTGCATCCCCGCGAACGCCGGATCGTCGACCGTGCCGAGCCCGTACGCCTGGTCCGCGTGGCGCGGATCCGCCGAGGCCGCCCGCACCGCCGCCACATAGTCCTCGCGGTGCACCAGCCGCAGCGTCGAGTCCCCGGCCGGCTTCGCCACCACCACGTCCACCGCCCGGTCCAGGCCGTAGGCCCGCACCAGCGACATCGTCAGCGCGAGCCGGACCGGATCCATCGGATGCTCGGACCCGAAGTCGTACTGCGTGACAGCTTCATCCCACATCAACAGTGCGCGGCCGCTCATGCCCGCCACCGTATCGGGCCTCGCGCGAACCGAACGACGTGGCGTACACCACCGTGACGAGCACCAGCACCATCGGCACCAGCATGGCCCCCCGATAGCTCCACGCGTCCCCGAGAGCCCCCACGAGCGGGGACCCCACGAGGAACCCGACGTAGTTGAAGACGTTGAGCCGCGCGACCGCCGCGTCACTGGCCCCCGGGAACAGCCGCCCCGCAGCGGCGAAGGTCTGCGGCACGATCACGCTCAGCCCGAGCCCGAGCACCGTGAACCCGGCGATCCCCGCCCAGGCGCCCTGGGACACCGCGACCGCGGCGAACCCGAGCCCCGCGAGCACCGCACCCGCCCGGACGACCAGGACGGCCCCGAACCGCCGCACCCCGAAGTCCCCGACGGCCCGCCCGAGCAGCGTCGTCACCATGTACGCGTTGTACGGCACGGTCGCCAGCTCCTCCGAGCTGCCGAGCACGTCCTGAAGGTACTTGGCACTCCAGTTGGAGACGGTCGAGTCCCCGATGTACGCGAACGTCATCACGAGGCAGAGCGGCAGCAGCAGCTTGAAGACCACACCGCCGCCCTTGCCCTCCGCCGCCTCGTCCGCCGCCTGCTCCCCACCGGCCACGTACCACCGGCTGCCGACGAACACCACGGGCAGCAGCACGGCCACCACCGGCAGGTACGAGACGAACAGCGACAGGTGCCAGTGCGCCCCCACCCAGGCCAGCGAGGCCCCCGCGATCCCGCCGAGGCTGTACGAGGCGTGGAAACCGAGCATGATGCTCCGCCCGTACGCCCGCTGCAGACTCACGCCCAGCATGTTCATGGACGCGTCCAGGGCGCCCACGGCGAGACCGAACAGCCCCAGGGCGATCGCGGCGTGCCACAGCTCGGACCCCAGGCCCACGGCGAGGAGGGCCAGCAGCACGAAGGGCTGCGCCCACCGCAGCACCAGCGCCGGCCCGACCCTGGCGACGACCTTCTCGGTCACCACACTCGCCACACCCGCCAGGATCGGGACCGCCGCCAGGAAGGCCGGCAGCAGCCCGTCCGAGATCCCGTACTGGTCCTGGATCGCCGGTATCCGAGTCACGAGCAGGGCGAAGGTGACCCCCTGCACGAAGAAACTGACCGCCAGGGATCCCCGCCCACGCCGCACACGTGCATCCGTCATGGCGGCACAGCGTACGGCCGGAAACTACCGCTGGGTAGATGGATCACATCCCCAAAATCGCGGGAAGCTCGTCCATCCTCCTGAAGAAGCCCTTGGCCCCGGTGAGCTTGGCCTCCGGCGTCATCGCGGTGAACCCGTAGACGTCCATCCCGGCGGCCAGGGCGGCCTGCACCCCGGGCCCGCTGTCCTCGACCACCACGCACCGCTCGGGCGCGACACCCATCCGCTCGGCCGCGTGGAGGAAGAGGTCCGGCGCCGGCTTGCCCCGGCCGACGTCCTCGGCACTGAAGATGGTCTCGTCCCGGAACCAGACGTCGAGCCCGGTCTTCCGGTGACCGACCCTGATCCGCTCGTGGCTCCCGGAGGAGGCCACACAGTACGGAACGCCGGCCGCGGCGAGCCCCTTCAGCACGTCCCCGGCCCCGGCGACGACCTCCAACTCCGCCTGGAACGCGGCGAACACACGCGCGTGAAAGACATCGTCGAAGTCCGCGGGCAGCTTCTTCCCGCTCCGCTCCTCGACGAGCTCATGAATGGTGTGCATGGCCGAGCCCATGTAGTCGCGCACGGACTCCTCGTACGTGGTGGGGTGCCCGAGCTCCGTCAGATAGCCGGCCAGCAGGGTGTTGGAGATCGGCTCGCTGTCCACGAGTACGCCGTCGTTGTCGAAGATGACCAAGTCGTATCGCATGACCACAGCCTAGAACGCAAAAATGCCTCAACCCCCGGACATGGTCCGGGGGTTGAGGCTAAAAATTGTTCGGCGGCGTCCTACTCTCCCACAGGGTCCCCCCTGCAGTACCATCGGCGCTGAAAGGCTTAGCTTCCGGGTTCGGAATGTAACCGGGCGTTTCCCTAACGCTATGACCACCGAAACTCTATGAAGATATGAACCGCCGCACCACCCAAAGGGGGGCGTGTTCGTTACTTCAGAACTAACACAGTGGACGCGAGCAACTGAGGACAAGCCCTCGGCCTATTAGTACCGGTCAGCTCCACCCATTACTGGGCTTCCACATCCGGCCTATCAACCCAGTCGTCTACTGGGAGCCTTACCCTCTCAAGGAGGTGGGAATACTCATCTCGAAGCAGGCTTCCCGCTTAGATGCTTTCAGCGGTTATCCCTCCCGAACGTAGCCAACCAGCCATGCCCTTGGCAGGACAACTGGCACACCAGAGGTTCGTCCGTCCCGGTCCTCTCGTACTAGGGACAGCCCTTCTCAATATTCCTACGCGCACAGCGGATAGGGACCGAACTGTCTCACGACGTTCTAAACCCAGCTCGCGTACCGCTTTAATGGGCGAACAGCCCAACCCTTGGGACCGACTCCAGCCCCAGGATGCGACGAGCCGACATCGAGGTGCCAAACCATCCCGTCGATATGGACTCTTGGGGAAGATCAGCCTGTTATCCCCGGGGTACCTTTTATCCGTTGAGCGACGGCGCTTCCACAAGCCACCGCCGGATCACTAGTCCCGACTTTCGTCCCTGCTCGACCCGTCGGTCTCACAGTCAAGCTCCCTTGTGCACTTACACTCAACACCTGATTGCCAACCAGGCTGAGGGAACCTTTGGGCGCCTCCGTTACCCTTTGGGAGGCAACCGCCCCAGTTAAACTACCCATCAGACACTGTCCCTGATCCGGATCACGGACCGAGGTTAGACATCCAGCACGACCAGAGTGGTATTTCAACGGCGACTCCACCATGACTGGCGTCACGGCTTCAAAGTCTCCCACCTATCCTACACAAGCCGAACCGAACACCAATATCAAACTGTAGTAAAGGTCCCGGGGTCTTTCCGTCCTGCTGCGCGAAACGAGCATCTTTACTCGTAGTGCAATTTCACCGGGCCTATGGTTGAGACAGTCGAGAAGTCGTTACGCCATTCGTGCAGGTCGGAACTTACCCGACAAGGAATTTCGCTACCTTAGGATGGTTATAGTTACCACCGCCGTTTACTGGCGCTTAAGTTCTCAGCTTCGCCCTGTCGAAACAGAGCTAACCGGTCCCCTTAACGTTCCAGCACCGGGCAGGCGTCAGTCCGTATACATCGCCTTACGGCTTCGCACGGACCTGTGTTTTTAGTAAACAGTCGCTTCTCGCTGGTCTCTGCGGCCACCCCCAGCTCACGGAGTAAATCCGATCACCAGACGTGGCCCCCCTTCTCCCGAAGTTACGGGGGCATTTTGCCGAGTTCCTTAACCATAGTTCACCCGAACGCCTCGGTATTCTCTACCTGACCACCTGAGTCGGTTTAGGGTACGGGCCGCCATGAAACTCGCTAGAGGCTTTTCTCGACAGCATAGGATCATCCACTTCACCACAATCGGCTCGGCATCAGGTCTCAGGCTTAATGCGTGACGGATTTGCCTATCACACGCCCTACACCCTTACCCCGGGACAACCACCGCCCGGGCTGGACTACCTTCCTGCGTCACCCCATCGCTTACCTACTACCACCTTGGGTCGACGGCTCCACCACTTTCCTTTCCCCGAAGGGTCCGGAACGGCTTCACGGCCTTAGCATTAATGGGCTCGATATTGGGCGTTTCAAAGCGGGTACCGGAATATCAACCGGTTGTCCATCGACTACGCCTGTCGGCCTCGCCTTAGGTCCCGACTTACCCTGGGCAGATCAGCTTGACCCAGGAACCCTTAGTCAATCGGCGCACACGTTTCTCACGTGTGTATCGCTACTCATGCCTGCATTCTCACTCGTGAACCGTCCACAACTCGCTTCCGCGGCTGCTTCACCCGGCACACGACGCTCCCCTACCCATCACAGTCCCCGTTGGGGGTATGTACTGCAATGACACGACTTCGGCGGTACGCTTGAGCCCCGCTACATTGTCGGCGCGGAATCACTTGACCAGTGAGCTATTACGCACTCTTTCAAGGGTGGCTGCTTCTAAGCCAACCTCCTGGTTGTCTCTGCGACTCCACATCCTTTCCCACTTAGCGTACGCTTAGGGGCCTTAGTCGATGCTCTGGGCTGTTTCCCTCTCGACCATGGAGCTTATCCCCCACAGTCTCACTGCCGCGCTCTCACTTACCGGCATTCGGAGTTTGGCTAAGGTCAGTAACCCGGTAGGGCCCATCGCCTATCCAGTGCTCTACCTCCGGCAAGAAACACACGACGCTGCACCTAAATGCATTTCGGGGAGAACCAGCTATCACGGAGTTTGATTGGCCTTTCACCCCTAACCACAGGTCATCCCCCAGGTTTTCAACCCTGGTGGGTTCGGTCCTCCACGAAGTCTTACCTCCGCTTCAACCTGCCCATGGCTAGATCACTCCGCTTCGGGTCTTGAGCGTGCTACTGAATCGCCCTATTCGGACTCGCTTTCGCTACGGCTTCCCCACACGGGTTAACCTCGCAACACACCGCAAACTCGCAGGCTCATTCTTCAAAAGGCACGCAGTCACGAGATACAGCAAGCTGTATCCGACGCTCCCACGGCTTGTAGGCACACGGTTTCAGGTACTATTTCACTCCGCTCCCGCGGTACTTTTCACCATTCCCTCACGGTACTATCCGCTATCGGTCACCAGGGAATATTTAGGCTTAGCGGGTGGTCCCGCCAGATTCACACGGGATTTCTCGGGCCCCGTGCTACTTGGGTGTCTCTCAAACGAGCCGTACAGATTTCAGCTACGGGGGTCTTACCCTCTACGCCGGACCTTTCGCATGTCCTTCGCCTATCCATACGGTTTCTGACTCGTCTCACAGCCGGCAGACTGTGAAAGAGAGATCCCACAACCCCGCATGCGCAACCCCTGCCGGGTATCACACGCATACGGTTTGGCCTCATCCGGTTTCGCTCGCCACTACTCCCGGAATCACGGTTGTTTTCTCTTCCTGAGGGTACTGAGATGTTTCACTTCCCCTCGTTCCCTCCACATGCCCTATGTGTTCAGGCATGGGTGACAGCCCATGACGACTGCCGGGTTTCCCCATTCGGAAACCCCCGGATCAAAGCCTGGTTGACGGCTCCCCGGGGACTATCGTGGCCTCCCACGTCCTTCATCGGTTCCTGGTGCCAAGGCATCCACCGTGCGCCCTTAAAAACTTGGCCACAGATGCTCGCGTCCACTGTGTAGTTCTCAAACAACGACCAGCCACCCATCACACACCGCCAAAGCGATGCTTCACTGGGGCCGGCATCCTCGAAGATACGAACCTTACGGCCGTACCCTCAGACACCCAACAACGTGCCAAGCACAGTCCGTTCCTCGAATCCCGTTTTCCACGCCGAAGCAGTACTAACGATCTCGCGTCACTGACTGTGCCAACTAATCAACGTTCCACCCATGAGCTGACCGTGCAGAACGTTTGCCTGCAATCGGTACTGTGCTCCTTAGAAAGGAGGTGATCCAGCCGCACCTTCCGGTACGGCTACCTTGTTACGACTTCGTCCCAATCGCCAGTCCCACCTTCGACAGCTCCCTCCCACAAGGGGTTGGGCCACCGGCTTCGGGTGTTACCGACTTTCGTGACGTGACGGGCGGTGTGTACAAGGCCCGGGAACGTATTCACCGCAGCAATGCTGATCTGCGATTACTAGCAACTCCGACTTCATGGGGTCGAGTTGCAGACCCCAATCCGAACTGAGACCGGCTTTTTGAGATTCGCTCCGCCTCGCGGCATCGCAGCTCTTTGTACCGGCCATTGTAGCACGTGTGCAGCCCAAGACATAAGGGGCATGATGACTTGACGTCGTCCCCACCTTCCTCCGAGTTGACCCCGGCGGTCTCCTGTGAGTCCCCATCACCCCGAAGGGCATGCTGGCAACACAGGACAAGGGTTGCGCTCGTTGCGGGACTTAACCCAACATCTCACGACACGAGCTGACGACAGCCATGCACCACCTGTATACCGACCACAAGGGGGGCACTATCTCTAATGCTTTCCGGTATATGTCAAGCCTTGGTAAGGTTCTTCGCGTTGCGTCGAATTAAGCCACATGCTCCGCTGCTTGTGCGGGCCCCCGTCAATTCCTTTGAGTTTTAGCCTTGCGGCCGTACTCCCCAGGCGGGGAACTTAATGCGTTAGCTGCGGCACCGACGACGTGGAATGTCGCCAACACCTAGTTCCCAACGTTTACGGCGTGGACTACCAGGGTATCTAATCCTGTTCGCTCCCCACGCTTTCGCTCCTCAGCGTCAGTAATGGCCCAGAGATCCGCCTTCGCCACCGGTGTTCCTCCTGATATCTGCGCATTTCACCGCTACACCAGGAATTCCGATCTCCCCTACCACACTCTAGCCTGCCCGTATCGGATGCAGACCCGGGGTTAAGCCCCGGGCTTTCACACCCGACGTGACAAGCCGCCTACGAGCTCTTTACGCCCAATAATTCCGGACAACGCTTGCGCCCTACGTATTACCGCGGCTGCTGGCACGTAGTTAGCCGGCGCTTCTTCTGCAGGTACCGTCACTTTCGCTTCTTCCCTGCTGAAAGAGGTTTACAACCCGAAGGCCGTCATCCCTCACGCGGCGTCGCTGCATCAGGCTTTCGCCCATTGTGCAATATTCCCCACTGCTGCCTCCCGTAGGAGTCTGGGCCGTGTCTCAGTCCCAGTGTGGCCGGTCGCCCTCTCAGGCCGGCTACCCGTCGTCGCCTTGGTAGGCCATTACCCCACCAACAAGCTGATAGGCCGCGGGCTCATCCTTCACCGCCGGAGCTTTTAACCAGCTCCCATGCGGAAGCCGGTGTTATCCGGTATTAGACCCCGTTTCCAGGGCTTGTCCCAGAGTGAAGGGCAGATTGCCCACGTGTTACTCACCCGTTCGCCACTAATCCACCCCGAAGGGCTTCATCGTTCGACTTGCATGTGTTAAGCACGCCGCCAGCGTTCGTCCTGAGCCAGGATCAAACTCTCCGTGAATGTTTACCCGTAATCGGGTGACACTCGCGTTGAGCGGGACAGTCATGCCGGAATATGGCCGACCGTCCACAGCGTCCTCGCTGTGTATGTTGCCTACTCGCCACAAGGGCCAGCAGGACTTTCAAAGGAACCTCGCCATCCGAAGATGGACGGGGTATCAACTAATCTGGCGTTGATTTTTGGCACGCTGTTGAGTTCTCAAGGTGCGGACGCTTCCTTCGTTCCTGTTTCCAGGCCCTCCGGGCGCTTCCTTCGTTTCCGACTCTATCAGATCTTTCCGACCCGATTTCCTCGGCGCTTTCCGGTCCCTTTCGCTTTCGCTCCGGGCCCTTCCGGCGGTTCCGACTCTATCAGATCCTTTCGGTCCTGATTTCCTCGGTGCTTTCCGGTTCCTTCGCTTGCGCTCCGGTCCCTTCCTGCGTCTACGACTCTACCAGATGTTTCGGGTCCCGATTCCCACTCCGGCGGGCTGCCGGCAGCTCGTGGCGCCGGCCCCTGCGGGGCTGGCCGGCCGGAATGGCCCCAGAACGCAGAAAAGCCCCGCACCAGAAGGTGCGGGGCTTTCCCACAATGATTGTTCGGCGGCGTCCTACTCTCCCACAGGGTCCCCCCTGCAGTACCATCGGCGCTGAAAGGCTTAGCTTCCGGGTTCGGAATGTAACCGGGCGTTTCCCTAACGCTATGACCACCGAAACTCTATGAAGTTGAACTCAACCGGCAAGGGAGTTCATTGCTTCAGAACTAACACAGTGGACGCGAGCAACTGAGGACAAGCCCTCGGCCTATTAGTACCGGTCAGCTCCACCCATTACTGGGCTTCCACATCCGGCCTATCAACCCAGTCGTCTACTGGGAGCCTTACCCTCTCAAGGAGGTGGGAATACTCATCTCGAAGCAGGCTTCCCGCTTAGATGCTTTCAGCGGTTATCCCTCCCGAACGTAGCCAACCAGCCATGCCCTTGGCAGGACAACTGGCACACCAGAGGTTCGTCCGTCCCGGTCCTCTCGTACTAGGGACAGCCCTTCTCAATATTCCTACGCGCACAGCGGATAGGGACCGAACTGTCTCACGACGTTCTAAACCCAGCTCGCGTACCGCTTTAATGGGCGAACAGCCCAACCCTTGGGACCGACTCCAGCCCCAGGATGCGACGAGCCGACATCGAGGTGCCAAACCATCCCGTCGATATGGACTCTTGGGGAAGATCAGCCTGTTATCCCCGGGGTACCTTTTATCCGTTGAGCGACGGCGCTTCCACAAGCCACCGCCGGATCACTAGTCCCGACTTTCGTCCCTGCTCGACCCGTCGGTCTCACAGTCAAGCTCCCTTGTGCACTTACACTCAACACCTGATTGCCAACCAGGCTGAGGGAACCTTTGGGCGCCTCCGTTACCCTTTGGGAGGCAACCGCCCCAGTTAAACTACCCATCAGACACTGTCCCTGATCCGGATCACGGACCGAGGTTAGACATCCAGCACGACCAGAGTGGTATTTCAACGGCGACTCCACCATGACTGGCGTCACGGCTTCAAAGTCTCCCACCTATCCTACACAAGCCGAACCGAACACCAATATCAAACTGTAGTAAAGGTCCCGGGGTCTTTCCGTCCTGCTGCGCGAAACGAGCATCTTTACTCGTAGTGCAATTTCACCGGGCCTATGGTTGAGACAGTCGAGAAGTCGTTACGCCATTCGTGCAGGTCGGAACTTACCCGACAAGGAATTTCGCTACCTTAGGATGGTTATAGTTACCACCGCCGTTTACTGGCGCTTAAGTTCTCAGCTTCGCCCTGTCGAAACAGAGCTAACCGGTCCCCTTAACGTTCCAGCACCGGGCAGGCGTCAGTCCGTATACATCGCCTTACGGCTTCGCACGGACCTGTGTTTTTAGTAAACAGTCGCTTCTCGCTGGTCTCTGCGGCCACCCCCAGCTCACGGAGTAAATCCGATCACCAGACGTGGCCCCCCTTCTCCCGAAGTTACGGGGGCATTTTGCCGAGTTCCTTAACCATAGTTCACCCGAACGCCTCGGTATTCTCTACCTGACCACCTGAGTCGGTTTAGGGTACGGGCCGCCATGAAACTCGCTAGAGGCTTTTCTCGACAGCATAGGATCATCCACTTCACCACAATCGGCTCGGCATCAGGTCTCAGGCTTAATGCGTGACGGATTTGCCTATCACACGCCCTACACCCTTACCCCGGGACAACCACCGCCCGGGCTGGACTACCTTCCTGCGTCACCCCATCGCTTACCTACTACCACCTTGGGTCGACGGCTCCACCACTTTCCTTTCCCCGAAGGGTCCGGAACGGCTTCACGGCCTTAGCATTAATGGGCTCGATATTGGGCGTTTCAAAGCGGGTACCGGAATATCAACCGGTTGTCCATCGACTACGCCTGTCGGCCTCGCCTTAGGTCCCGACTTACCCTGGGCAGATCAGCTTGACCCAGGAACCCTTAGTCAATCGGCGCACACGTTTCTCACGTGTGTATCGCTACTCATGCCTGCATTCTCACTCGTGAACCGTCCACAACTCGCTTCCGCGGCTGCTTCACCCGGCACACGACGCTCCCCTACCCATCACAGTCCCCGTTGGGGGTATGTACTGCAATGACACGACTTCGGCGGTACGCTTGAGCCCCGCTACATTGTCGGCGCGGAATCACTTGACCAGTGAGCTATTACGCACTCTTTCAAGGGTGGCTGCTTCTAAGCCAACCTCCTGGTTGTCTCTGCGACTCCACATCCTTTCCCACTTAGCGTACGCTTAGGGGCCTTAGTCGATGCTCTGGGCTGTTTCCCTCTCGACCATGGAGCTTATCCCCCACAGTCTCACTGCCGCGCTCTCACTTACCGGCATTCGGAGTTTGGCTAAGGTCAGTAACCCGGTAGGGCCCATCGCCTATCCAGTGCTCTACCTCCGGCAAGAAACACACGACGCTGCACCTAAATGCATTTCGGGGAGAACCAGCTATCACGGAGTTTGATTGGCCTTTCACCCCTAACCACAGGTCATCCCCCAGGTTTTCAACCCTGGTGGGTTCGGTCCTCCACGAAGTCTTACCTCCGCTTCAACCTGCCCATGGCTAGATCACTCCGCTTCGGGTCTTGAGCGTGCTACTGAATCGCCCTATTCGGACTCGCTTTCGCTACGGCTTCCCCACACGGGTTAACCTCGCAACACACCGCAAACTCGCAGGCTCATTCTTCAAAAGGCACGCAGTCACGAGATACAGCAAGCTGTATCCGACGCTCCCACGGCTTGTAGGCACACGGTTTCAGGTACTATTTCACTCCGCTCCCGCGGTACTTTTCACCATTCCCTCACGGTACTATCCGCTATCGGTCACCAGGGAATATTTAGGCTTAGCGGGTGGTCCCGCCAGATTCACACGGGATTTCTCGGGCCCCGTGCTACTTGGGTGTCTCTCAAACGAGCCGTACAGATTTCAGCTACGGGGGTCTTACCCTCTACGCCGGACCTTTCGCATGTCCTTCGCCTATCCATACGGTTTCTGACTCGTCTCACAGCCGGCAGACTGTGAAAGAGAGATCCCACAACCCCGCATGCGCAACCCCTGCCGGGTATCACACGCATACGGTTTGGCCTCATCCGGTTTCGCTCGCCACTACTCCCGGAATCACGGTTGTTTTCTCTTCCTGAGGGTACTGAGATGTTTCACTTCCCCTCGTTCCCTCCACATGCCCTATGTGTTCAGGCATGGGTGACAGCCCATGACGACTGCCGGGTTTCCCCATTCGGAAACCCCCGGATCAAAGCCTGGTTGACGGCTCCCCGGGGACTATCGTGGCCTCCCACGTCCTTCATCGGTTCCTGGTGCCAAGGCATCCACCGTGCGCCCTTAAAAACTTGGCCACAGATGCTCGCGTCCACTGTGTAGTTCTCAAACAACGACCAGCCACCCATCACCCTGCTACCGAAGCAACAAGTTCACTGGGGCCGGCATCCTCGAAGATACGAACCTTACGGCCGTACCCTCAGACACCCAACAACGTGCCAAGCGTGAGCTACCTTCCGTCTCTTCTTTCCACGCCGAAGCAGTACTCGAAGACCATCAGGATTACTCACGCCAACTAATCAACGTTCCACCCATGAGCTGACCGTGCAGAACGTTTGCCTGCAATCGGTACTGTGCTCCTTAGAAAGGAGGTGATCCAGCCGCACCTTCCGGTACGGCTACCTTGTTACGACTTCGTCCCAATCGCCAGTCCCACCTTCGACAGCTCCCTCCCACAAGGGGTTGGGCCACCGGCTTCGGGTGTTACCGACTTTCGTGACGTGACGGGCGGTGTGTACAAGGCCCGGGAACGTATTCACCGCAGCAATGCTGATCTGCGATTACTAGCAACTCCGACTTCATGGGGTCGAGTTGCAGACCCCAATCCGAACTGAGACCGGCTTTTTGAGATTCGCTCCGCCTCGCGGCATCGCAGCTCTTTGTACCGGCCATTGTAGCACGTGTGCAGCCCAAGACATAAGGGGCATGATGACTTGACGTCGTCCCCACCTTCCTCCGAGTTGACCCCGGCGGTCTCCTGTGAGTCCCCATCACCCCGAAGGGCATGCTGGCAACACAGGACAAGGGTTGCGCTCGTTGCGGGACTTAACCCAACATCTCACGACACGAGCTGACGACAGCCATGCACCACCTGTATACCGACCACAAGGGGGGCACTATCTCTAATGCTTTCCGGTATATGTCAAGCCTTGGTAAGGTTCTTCGCGTTGCGTCGAATTAAGCCACATGCTCCGCTGCTTGTGCGGGCCCCCGTCAATTCCTTTGAGTTTTAGCCTTGCGGCCGTACTCCCCAGGCGGGGAACTTAATGCGTTAGCTGCGGCACCGACGACGTGGAATGTCGCCAACACCTAGTTCCCAACGTTTACGGCGTGGACTACCAGGGTATCTAATCCTGTTCGCTCCCCACGCTTTCGCTCCTCAGCGTCAGTAATGGCCCAGAGATCCGCCTTCGCCACCGGTGTTCCTCCTGATATCTGCGCATTTCACCGCTACACCAGGAATTCCGATCTCCCCTACCACACTCTAGCCTGCCCGTATCGGATGCAGACCCGGGGTTAAGCCCCGGGCTTTCACACCCGACGTGACAAGCCGCCTACGAGCTCTTTACGCCCAATAATTCCGGACAACGCTTGCGCCCTACGTATTACCGCGGCTGCTGGCACGTAGTTAGCCGGCGCTTCTTCTGCAGGTACCGTCACTTTCGCTTCTTCCCTGCTGAAAGAGGTTTACAACCCGAAGGCCGTCATCCCTCACGCGGCGTCGCTGCATCAGGCTTTCGCCCATTGTGCAATATTCCCCACTGCTGCCTCCCGTAGGAGTCTGGGCCGTGTCTCAGTCCCAGTGTGGCCGGTCGCCCTCTCAGGCCGGCTACCCGTCGTCGCCTTGGTAGGCCATTACCCCACCAACAAGCTGATAGGCCGCGGGCTCATCCTTCACCGCCGGAGCTTTTAACCAGCTCCCATGCGGAAGCCGGTGTTATCCGGTATTAGACCCCGTTTCCAGGGCTTGTCCCAGAGTGAAGGGCAGATTGCCCACGTGTTACTCACCCGTTCGCCACTAATCCACCCCGAAGGGCTTCATCGTTCGACTTGCATGTGTTAAGCACGCCGCCAGCGTTCGTCCTGAGCCAGGATCAAACTCTCCGTGAATGTTTACCCGTAATCGGGTGACACTCGCGTTGAGCGGGACAGTCATGCCGGAATATGGCCGACCGTCCACAGCGTCCTCGCTGTGTATGTTGCCTACTCGCCACAAGGGCCAGCAGGACTTTCAAAGGAACCTCGCCATCCGAAGATGGACGGGGTATCAACTAATCTGGCGTTGATTTTTGGCACGCTGTTGAGTTCTCAAGGTGCGGACGCTTCCTTCGTTCCTGTTTCCAGGCCCTCCGGGCGCTTCCTTCGTTTCCGACTCTATCAGATCTTTCCGACCCGATTTCCTCGGCGCTTTCCGGTCCCTTTCGCTTTCGCTCCGGGCCCTTCCGGCGGTTCCGACTCTATCAGATCCTTTCGGTGTCTGACTCCCAGTCAGGGGGTTTGTCTTTCCGGCTGTTGGGCCGTTCCGACGAGTGAGACTTTAGCGGATTCCTTGCCTCCGACGCTAATCGGGCGGCTTGCGCTCAGACCTTCGAACGCGAATTCCTCATTTCGCAAAAACGCACGGAAAGCACGACGGCGCGGCAAAGCGACGTCAGGTTCAGTGGATCTTGCGGAATGGCTGTCCGGGGCCGACCGGAGTCGGTGCTCACGTCGGACAACTCGGAGAACACTACGGATGGGGAGGGGGCGTGTCAACCCTGGTCCGGGGGCGTACCTCTGCCCGGGTGACGGAACGCGTGGCGGTAGTCGCGGGGGCTGGTGCCCAGGTGGGAGGCGAAGTGCTGGCGCATGGTGACCTCGCTGCCGAAGCCCGCGCGGCGGGCCACCTCGGGGAGGGGGTGGTCGGTCCGTTCGAGGAGCTTCTGGGCGGCCGCGACGCGCTGGGTGATGAGCCAGTGGAGGGGGGTGGTGCCCGTGGTCGCCTGGAAGTGGCGGGCGAAGGAGCGGGGGGACATGCCGGCGAGGGCGGCCAGGCTCGCGACGGTGTGGGGTTCGGCGAGGTGGGCCAGGGCGTGGGCGCGTACGGCGGCGAGGGCGTCGGCGTCGCGGTCGGCGCGGGGCGTGGGGTGCTCGATGAACTGGGCCTGGGTCCCCGTACGGAAGGGGGCGGTGACCATCGAGCGGGCGACGGTGGCGGCGGCTTCGGCGCCGTGGGCGGTGCGGATGAGGTGGAGGCAGAGGTCGATGCCCGCGGCGGTGCCGGCCGAGGTCCAGATTCCCGTGTCCTCGACGAAGAGGGCGTCGGGTTCGACCTGGACGTCCGGGTGGCGGGTGGCCAGGGTGCGGGCCAGGTGCCAGTGGGTGACGGCTCGGCGGCCGTCGAGGAGGCCCGCGCGGGCGAGGACGAAGGCGCCCGCGCAGAGGGAGGCGACCGGGATGCCGGCGGTGTGGGCGCGGCGGAGGGCGTCGAGGACGGGGGTGGGGAGGTCGGCGTCGGGATCCTCGATGCCGGGGACGACGACGAGGTCGGTGGGGGTGAGGTCGTCGAGCCAGGTGAGCGGGCGGTCGGGGGTGAGGGTGAGGCCGCCTCGCAGGGGGATGGGGGTGTGCGGGTCGGTGGCGGTCCTGCGGAGTTCGAAGGGTGGGACTCCGCGGAGGGTGCGGTCGCTGTCCCAGACCTCGGTGATGACGGAGACGTCGAAGGCGCGGACGCCGGGGAAGGCGACGAGCGCGATGCGCTGGGGGCGGGGTGCGGGCGTCCTTGGCACGTCTGGCAGTTAACCATCGATCGCTGGCTTTCCTCCCTCTGGGAGGGGGCGGCGGCCGGCGGGAGGATCGTGGCCATGGAGATCAACGAGAACGCAGCGCTGGTGGTCGTCGACGTGCAGAAGGGCTTCGAGCAGGAGTTCTGGGGGCGTCGGGACAATCCGGGGGCCGAGGAGAACATCGCGGCTCTGATCGACGCCTGGCAGGAGACGGGGCGGCCGGTCGTCTTCGTACGGCACGACTCGTCTCAGGCGGGTTCGCCGCTGGCGCCGGGGACCGAGGGGAACGCGTTCAAGGAGTTCGTCGAGGAGCGGCGGGGGAAGGGGGCCGGTCCCGAGCTGCTCGTGACGAAGTCCGTGAACTCGGCCTTCTACGGGGAGCCGGACCTGGACGCCTGGCTGAGGGGTGCGGGGGTCTCGCAGTTCGTGGTCGTGGGGATCCAGACCAACATGTGCAACGAGACGACCGCCCGGATGGGCGGGAACCTGGGGTACGACGTGTTGTTCGCGCTGGACGCGATGCACACGTTCGACCTGGCGGGGCCGTTCGGCTGGACGCAGACGGCGGAGGAGCTGACCCGGGCGACGGCCGTGTCGCTGCACGGTGGGCGGTTCGCCCGGGTCGTGACCACGGAGGACGTGCTGAAGGGCGCGTCCGTGGCGTAGTCGGTCAGCTGTTGCCGGAGGCGAGCTCGCGGCTGCGGTCGCGGGCCGCTTCGAGGGCGGCGATCAGGGCGGCCCGTACCCCGTGGTTCTCCAGTTCGCGGATGGCGCTGATGGTGGTGCCGGCGGGGGAGGTGACGGCCTCGCGGAGCTTGACGGGGTGCTCGCCGCTGTCGCGGAGCATCACGGCGGCGCCGATGGCGGCCTGGACGATGAGGTCGTGGGCCTGGGCGCGGGGCAGGCCGAGGAGGATGCCGGCGTCGGTCATGGCCTCGACGAGGAAGTAGAAGTACGCGGGTCCGGAGCCGGAGAGGGCGGTGGCGGCGTCCTGCTGGGACTCGGGGACGCGGAGGGTCTTGCCGACGCCGCCGAAGATCTCCTCCGTGTGCGCGAGGTGCTCGGGGGTGGCGTGGCTGCCGGCGGAGATGACGGACATGCCCTCGTCGACGAGGACGGGGGTGTTCGGCATGACGCGCACGACGGGAGTGCCCGCGGTGAGGCGGTCCTCGATGAACGAGGTGGGGATGCCGGCGGCGGCGCTGATGAGCAGGCGGTCGGCGGTGACGTGGGGGGCGAGCTCGTCGAGGAGGCGGCCCATGTCCTGCGGCTTGACGGCGAGGATGAGGGTGTCGGCGCGCTTGGCGGCCTCGGCGTTGGTGACGGTCTCGACGCCGTAGCGGGTACGGAGCTCCTCGGCGCGTTCGGCGCGGCGGGCGGTGACCAGGAGGTTCGCGGGGCGCCAGCCCGCGCGGATCATGCCGCTGAGGAGCGCTTCACCGATCTTGCCGGTACCGAGGACTGCGACGGTCTGGGTCATGGGTCTGTTCACCTCGCCGGAGGGGGCCTTTTGGTCATCCTTTCACCGGTGGGGTCCTGGGTGCGTGGTGTGTCCGAGGGGCGGTCAGGCGGTGCGGCGGCGGAGGGTGGCGGCGCCGAGGCCCAGGACCAGGACGGCGCAGCCCGCGACGACGAGGGCGTCGCGGACGAAGTCGCCGGTGATGTCGGGGTGGTGGAGTACCTGGTTCATGCCGTCGACGGCGTACGACATCGGCAGGACGTCGGAGATCGCTTCGAGGGCGGGGGCCATGCGGTCGCGCGGGGTGAACAGGCCGCAGAGCAGGAGCTGGGGGAAGATCACGGCCGGCATGAACTGGACGGCCTGGAACTCGGACGCGGCGAAGGCGGAGACGAAGAGGCCGAGTGCGGTGCCGAGGAGGGCGTCGAGGAGGGCCACCAGGAGGAGGAGCCAGGGGGAGCCGACGACGTCGAGGCCGAGGAACCAGACGGCGAGGCCGGTGGCGAGGACGGACTGGAGGACGGCGACGAGCCCGAAGGCGAGGGCGTAGCCGGCGATGAGTTCGGCCTTGCCGAGGGGCATGGCGAGGAGGCGTTCCAGGGTGCCGGAGGTGCGTTCCCTGAGGGTGGCGATGGAGGTCACCAGGAACATCGTGATGAGCGGGAAGATGCCGAGGAGCGAGGCGCCGATGCCGTCGAACGTCTGCGGGCTTCCGTCGAAGACGTAGCGGAGCAGGAAGAGCATCAGGCAGGGGACGAGGAGCATCAGGGCGATCGAGCGCGGGTCGTGGCGCAGTTGGCGCAGGACGCGGGCGGCGGTGGCGAGGGTGCGGTTCGCGTTCACGGTCGGGGCTCCTGGTCGGCGGCTCGGGCGGCTCGGGCGTCGGCCGCGTCGACGAGGTGGAGGAAGGCCTCTTCGACGGTGGCCGTGTCGTTGCGGCGGCGGAGTGCGTCGGGGGTGTCCTCGGCGAGGATCTCGCCCTCGCGCATGAGGAGGAGCCGGTGGCAGCGCTCGGCCTCGTCCATGACGTGGGAGGAGATGAGGAGGGTGGTGCCGCGGTCGGCGGCGAGGCGGTGGAAGAGGTTCCACAGGTCGCGGCGGAGGACCGGGTCGAGGCCGACCGTGGGTTCGTCGAGGACGAGGAGCTCGGGAGTGCCGAGGAGGGCGACGGCGAGGGAGACGCGGCTGCGCTGGCCGCCGGAGAGGCGGCCGGCGAGGGCGTCGGCGTGGTGGGCGAGGTCGACGTCCTCGACGGCCCGGTCGACGGCGGTGCGGCGGTCGTGGCGGTGGGCGCGGCCGGGGAGCAGGACGGCGGCGAAGTAGTCGAGGTTCTGTCGGACGGTGAGGTCGTCGTAGACGGAGGGGGCCTGGGTGACGTACCCGATGCGGGAGCGGAGGGTGGGGTCGCCGGCGGGGCGGTCGAGGACCTGGAGGGTGCCGGTGACTCTGGCCTGGGTGCCGACGATGGCGCGCATGAGGGTGGTCTTGCCGCAGCCGGAGGGGCCGAGGAGGCCGGTGACGCGGCCGGCGGGGACGGTGAAGTCGAGGCCGCGGAGGACCTGGCGGTCTCCTCGTGTGGCGGTGAGGTTCTGCGCGGTGACGGCTGCGGTGACGGCTGTCCCGTGGCCCTCGCCCGCCGGGTTATTCATCATGTGATGAATAGTGGGCCTGGGGGTGCCGGGCGTCAAGGATCCGGACGTGGTCGGGTGGGCGATCGGGTGGGGGCCGGTGGTCGGGTCGTGCGCAGCCGTTCCGCCCCGCGGAACGGCTGCCCGCGCCCCTGCTCCTACTTGCGCTTCGGCTTCTTGCGGGTCGAGGGATTGCCCTTGCGGGTGGCCCTGCGCTTCTCGTACTGGGCGACGGCCGTCTCGTACTCCGCGCGGAGCAGCTTCTCGCCGGGGGCCTCGACGAAGCAGCGGGCGGCGTAGGCGACGAGGGAGCCGATGAAGCCGATCGCCTTCAGGCTGCGGAGGGACTCCTCGCGGGCCGGGTCGGCCGGGCGGCGGACGAAGCCCTCCCAGGTCTTGGCGAACGCGATGGCGCTGCAGATCGCGAACATGACGACGACCAGCGTGTTGACGAGGCCGCCGACGTCGGCGATCTGGAGGCCCTCGTAGGCGAAGCGCAGCACGAAGCAGGCCGCGACGGCGGCGGCGAGGGATCCGGCGGCGAGGCCGAGGCGGCGGGGCGTGTAGCCGCCGCTGTGGTCGACCCAGGTCGTGCCGAAGAAGCGGATCTCCTCCGGACGCGGGCCGCCGCCGGTGCCGTCGTTGTTCGGGGTCTGCTCTTCGTCGCTCACGGGGTCGATTATCCCCGGGCGGCGGTGAAGGGGCTCAGGCGCAGCGCGGTGCGACCATGCCGTCGCTGCCCGTGTGCACGTAGGCGTCGGAGATGTACTCGCCCGCCGCTATGTTGTCCCAGATGTTCGTCGTGCCGTACGGGCCGTCGACCCACTCGCCGTACTTCTGGCACTTGATCGCCACCGTGGCTCCCGGTGCCAGCGACCGGACGATCGGGTACTTGGTGCTCGGTCCCGACCGCACGTTGACCCGGTACCCCGGTGCGACCTCGTAGCGCGTGGTCATGACGTCCTCCCCCTTGGCGCAAAAGCGCTCCGCCGAGTTTCACTCTCCGCGACGCGCAGGCTAGCAAGCCCCACCGACTTCCCGGGCACCATCGACTAGGCTCCACCGGGTCGCGCACCTGCGCGCGATGTGACGGGGACTCACACGGGGGTGGGCGATGCCACCGTTGCGCGGCACCGGTGCCGACCGGGAAGCGGAGGGGCCCGAGTACGCGGGCGACTACCGACTCCAGGCATGTCTGGGCGCCGGCGGCATGGGCGTCGTGCACCTCGCGGCCTCCGCCTCCGGGCTGCGGCTCGCGGTCAAGGTCGTGCACGCACGGTACGCGGAGGACCCTGAGTTCAGGGCACGTTTCCGCCAGGAGGTCGCGGCCGCCCGCCGGGTCAGCGGTGCCTTCACCGCGCCGGTCGTCGACGCCGACCCCGATGCCGTACGCCCCTGGATGGCGACCCTCTACGTCCCCGGACCCACCCTCGCCGACCAGGTGAAGCGGAACGGCCCGCTGTCGCCGGCCGAACTGCGGCGGCTCACGGCCGGGCTCGCGGAGGCACTGCGCGACATCCACCGGGCAGGGGTCGTCCACCGGGACCTCAAGCCCAGCAACGTCCTGCTGACCGACACCGGGCCGAAGGTCATCGACTTCGGGATCTCCCGGCCGGTCGACAGCGATCTGCACACGGAGACGGGCAAACTCATCGGCTCGCCGCCGTTCATGGCGCCCGAGCAGTTCCAGCGGCCGAGGGAGGTCGGGCCGGCGGCGGACGTGTTCGCGCTGGGCTCCGTCCTGGTGCACGCGGCGACCGGGCACGGCCCGTTCGACTCCGACAGCCCGTACATCGTGGCGTACCAGGTCGTCCACGACGAGCCGGACCTGACGGGCGTGCCGGCGGACCTGGCGCCGCTCGTCGCCCGCTGTCTCGCCAAGGAGCCCGTCGAGCGGCCGACCCCGGCCCAGATCATGCAGGCGCTGCTGCCCCCCTCCTACGCGGCCGAGGCCTTCATACCGGCACAGCGGCGGCGGCCCGCCCTGCCCGAGGGCGACGGCGGCCCCGCGCCCGCGTGGGACGCGGACACGCCGGTACGGGCCCCCGCGCCGGTCCCGCCGCGCCGCGGCCCGCGGGTCCCGTCCCTCGCGCGGATCCGGCCGCGCCCGACGATCGCCGTCGCCGCCGCGCTCGCGCTGACCGCGGCCGGTCTGTACGCGGCGCTCAGCCGCCCGGCGGACCGCGGGCCCGAGACCCCGACGAGCCCGGCCGAGGTGGCCACCTCCTTCGCCGGCTGGCACACCGGACTCCAGGAGCACGGCCCTTCGGCCGCGCCCGCCTGCACCCACGGCCCGGGAGCGCTGTACTGCGCGGCCCGGGGCATCGGCCTCGCCCGGCTCGACCCGGTGACCGGGCGGATCCTCTGGTCGCGGACCGCGCCCGTCGAGCAGGAGGCGCCCCGCGCGCCCGTGCTCCTCGCGGACGGCCTGGTCGGCTCCGCCGCTCCGACGGCTCCCCTGCGGGCGTACGCGGCCGGGGACGGGACTCCCGGCTGGACGGCCAAGGGGAAGCTGCCCGAGGTCCACCGGCCGGCCGGCTCCGCCGTCGTCCTGTCCGACGGCTCCGGCGGCATCCGGGCGGTCGACGCCCGCAGCGGCGAGGAGCTGTGGCGGCACGGCCTGACCGGCTTCACGGTCCCGCTCCCCGGGCCGTACGACGCGCCCTCCGGCCTCCTCACGGTGTCCGAGACCTCCCTCGACGGGTCGCACACCCGGGTCGGGGCCGTCCGTCCCGCGACGGGAGAGACGGTCTGGCAGCGGAACCTGGACGGCGAACTCAACCCGCTGGGCCGCACCGGCGACGGCACGCTGGTCCTCGCGCGCCTCTACCAGTCCTCGCTGGTCGACTCCCTGGTCCTGCTGGGCCCGGGCGAGGGCGGGGACGCCCCCGTCCGCACGGTGGCCCTGCCGTACCGGATGGACCTCCGGGGCATCGCGGTGCGCGGCGCGGTCGTCCATCTGCTCGACGCCGAGGGCCACCTCACCGCCTTCGACACCGCCGCGGCGAAGGGCCGGGTGGTGTGGGACCTGGAGACGGGCGCCGGGAACGTCTCCGCGCCGGTCCTCGGCTCCGGCGACCGGCTCTACTTCTCCGTCCAGGACGGCCGGCTGCTCGCCGTCGACACCGCGCGCGGGGCGGTCATCGGCCAGACCAGGCCGAGGCTGCGCAACGGCCGCCTCGGGTACGCGACGCTCGTGCCCGCGCCGCTGGTCGCCGGGGACCGGGTGTTCGGGACGGCGCCGGACGGCTCCGTGTTCGCGGTGGACGCGCGCGACCCGGCGTCCTGGTGAGCGTCCGGCCGTACGCACGGCGAAGGGGAGCGGGCCGCCGGCCCGCTCCCCTTCGTAGGTCTCCTGCCGGGCTCAGCCCAGCTTCGACACGTCCCTGACCGCGCCCTTGTCGGCGCTCGTCGCCATCGCCGCGTACGCCCGCAGCGCCGCCGACACCTTGCGCTCCCGGATTTTCGGCGCGTACACGCCGCCCAGGGCCTCGCGGCGGGCCGCGAGGGTGGTGTCGTCGACGAGGAGCTCGATCGAGCGGTTCGGGATGTCGATGCGGATGCGGTCGCCGTCCTCGACGAACGCGATCGTGCCGCCCGAGGCCGCCTCCGGAGAGGCGTGGCCGATGGAGAGGCCCGAGGTGCCGCCGGAGAAGCGTCCGTCGGTGACGAGGGCGCAGGTCTTGCCCAGGCCCCGGCCCTTGAGGAAGGAGGTCGGGTAGAGCATCTCCTGCATGCCGGGGCCGCCCTTGGGGCCCTCGTAGCGGATGACGACCACGTCGCCGTCCTTGACCTGCTTGTTCAGGATCTTCTCGACTGCCTCCTCCTGCGACTCGCAGACGACGGCCGGGCCCTCGAAGGTCCAGATCGACTCGTCGACGCCGGCGGTCTTCACGACGCAGCCGTCGACGGCGAGGTTGCCGTGCAGGACGGCGAGGCCGCCGTCCTTCGAGTACGCGTGGGCCGCGTCGCGGATGCAGCCGTTCGCCGCGTCCGTGTCGAGGGTGTCCCAGCGCTCCGACTGGGAGAAGGCGGTCGCCGAGCGGACGCAGCCGGGGGCCGCGTGCCACAGCTCGACGGCCTCGTCCGAGGGGGAGCCGCCGCGCACGTCCCAGGTCTCCAGCCAGTCCTTGACGGAGGGCGCGTGGACGGCGTGGACGTCCTCGTTCAGCAGACCCGCGCGGTAGAGCTCGCCGAGGATGGCGGGGATGCCGCCCGCCCGGTGCACGTCCTCCATGTAGTACGTGCGGTCCTTGGCGACGTTCGGGGCGACCTTGGCCAGGCAGGGCACCCGGCGGGAGACCTCGTCCATGTCCGGCAGGCCGTAGTCGAGCTCGGCCTCCTGGGCGGCGGCGAGCAGGTGCAGGATCGTGTTGGTGGAGCCGCCCATGGCGATGTCGAGGGCCATGGCGTTCTCGAAGGCGGCGCGGCTCGCGATGGAGCGCGGCAGGACGGAGTCGTCGTCCTCGTCGTAGTACCGGCGGGTGATGTCGACGACCGTGCGGGCCGCGTTCTCGTACAGCGCGCGGCGGGCGGTGTGGGTGGCGAGCACCGTGCCGTTGCCGGGGAGGGAGAGGCCGATCGCCTCGGTCAGGCAGTTCATCGAGTTGGCGGTGAACATGCCCGAACAGGACCCGCAGGTCGGGCAGGCGTTCTCCTCGATGCGGGCGATGTCCTCGTCGGAGATCTTCGGGTTCACCGCGTCGGAGATCGCGTCGACCAGGTCGAGGGTGCGGACCGAGCCGTCGACGAGCGTGGCGCGGCCGGACTCCATCGGGCCGCCGGAGACGAAGACCGTCGGGATGTTGAGGCGCAGGGCCGCCATCAGCATGCCGGGGGTGATCTTGTCGCAGTTGGAGATGCAGATCAGGGCGTCGGCGCAGTGCGCCTCGACCATGTACTCCACGCTGTCCGCGATCAGGTCGCGCGAGGGCAGGCTGTAGAGCATGCCGCCGTGGCCCATGGCGATGCCGTCGTCGACGGCGATCGTGTTGAACTCGCGGGCGATGCCACCGGCGGCGGTGATGGCCTCGGAGACGATCCGGCCGACCGGCTGGAGGTGGGTGTGGCCCGGGACGAACTCGGTGAAGGAGTTGGCCACGGCGATGATCGGCTTCCGGCCGATGTCCGCGCCGGGTACACCGGAGGCGCGCATAAGGGCGCGTGCGCCCGCCATGTTGCGGCCGTGGGTGACTGTGCGGGACCTCAGCTCGGGCATCGTCGCTCGCTCCTCGTGATGGGTGTGCTTGCATTCGAGCGTACGCCGACGCTCCAAGATCTGGACAGGCCGTCCGCAATGCGGGACGAGTGTTCAGCTTTCGGTCAGGTAGCGCTGGAGCGTCGGGGCCACCTGGGCCACGATCAGCTCCGGGTCCGCCGAGGCCAGCGGCTCGACCTGGATCACGTAGCGCATGATCACGATCCCGATCATGTGGGAGGCGGCCAGCTCCGCGCGGAAGCTCGGGTCCGGCACGTCCAGCTCGGCCGCGATCCGCTCCAGGAGACGGCGCAGCACGAAGGTCCGCAGCACCTTGGCCGCCGCCTCGTGGGTGAGCGCGGAGCGGACGATCGCGAGGAGCGGGGCGCGGGAGGCCGGGTTCTCCCAGACGCCGATGAAGAAGCGGGCGAGCCGTTCGCCGATGGCCTCGCGGGGGCCGCCGAGGATCGCCGGGAGCACGGCCGCGGGCTCGAAGGACACCTCGACGGCGGCGGCGAAGACCTCGTCCTTGGTGCCGAAGTAGTGGTGCACCAGCGCCGGGTCGACTCCGGCGTCCTTGGCGATGCCCCGGACCGAGGCCTTGTCGTAGCCGCGCTCCGCGAACTGGGCGCGGGCCGCCGTCAGGATGCGCTCGCGCGCGCCCGGTCCGCTCTCCTCCTCGGTACGGGACGGGCGGCCGCGCCGGCGCGGGGCCGGTTCGGTCATGGGGTGGCAGCCTGTTCGGTCGGACGCGGGGCCGGGGCGGTCATGGGCGCGGGGCCCGCTCGGCCGGGCGGGCGCCCGGGGCGGGTCTGCCGGCCGCCGAGGCGAGGTGGAGCCGGGTGAAGGCGAGGGCCTCCGCGAGGTCGGCCTCGCGTTCGGCGGCTGACATCGCGCGGCGGGTGTTGACCTCGATGACGACGTGCCCGTCGAAGCCGGTGAGCGCGAGCCGCTCCAGGAGTTCGGCGCAGGGCTGGGTGCCGCGCCCCGGGACGAGGTGCTCGTCCTTGGCGGAGCCCTTGCCGTCGGCGAGGTGGACGTGGCCGAGGCGGTCGCCCATGCGGTCGATCATCGCGAGGGCGTCGGTGCGGGCGGTCGCGGTGTGCGAGAGGTCGACGGTGAAGTGCCGGTAGTCGTCCTTGGTGACGTCCCACTCGGGGGCGTACGCGAGCATCTCCCGGTCCTTGTACCGCCACGGGTACATGTTCTCGACGGCGAACCGGACGTCGGTCTCGTCCGCCATCCGCCAGATGCCGGTCACGAAGTCCTTGGCGTACTGGCGCTGCCAGCGGAACGGCGGGTGCACGACGACCGTCGACGCGCCGAGGCGCTCGGCCGCCGCCTGCGCGCGCTGGAGCTTGACCCACGGGTCGGTGGACCAGACGCGCTGGGTGATGAGGAGGCAGGGGGCGTGCACGGCCAGGATCGGGACCTGGTGGTAGTCGGAGAGCCGGCGCAGCGCCTCGACGTCCTGGCTGACCGGGTCGGTCCACACCATGACCTCGACACCGTCGTACCCGAGGCGCGCGGCGATCTCGAAGGCCGTCGCCGTCGACTCCGGATAGACCGAGGCCGTCGACAGGGCGACCTTCGCATCCGGGATGCGCACCGCTGGTTCTGCCACGGGGAACAGGGTACGGGGCGGGCCGGGGGGCCGGGGGGTGGTTCCCGTCACGCCCGGCCCTGCCCGGCGGTCACTCCCGGCCCCTTCCGCGCACGGGGTGTCAGTGCTCCGGCAGGTGGTCCAGGCGGCGCAGGATGACGCCCTCGCGCAGGGCCCAGGGGCAGATCTCCAGCTCCTCGACGCCGAGCAGGTCCATCGCGCCCTCGGCGACGAGCGCGCCCGCGAGGACCTGTCCGGCGCGGCCCTCCGAGACGCCCGGGAGGGCGGCGCGCTCGGGCACGGTCATCGCGGCGAGGCGCGGGACCCACTCCTCCAGCGACCTGCGGGTCAGGATCCGCTGCACGTACAGGCCCTCGCCGGAGCCGGGCGCGCCCGCGATCCTGGCGAGCTGCTTGAAGGTCTTGGAGGTGGCCACGACGTGGTCGGGGCGGCCGAAGCGGCTGAACTCGCCGACCGTCCGGGCGATCTGCGCGCGCACGTGGCGGCGCAGGGCTTTCACGTCGGCGGTGTCGGCCGGGTCGCCGGGCAGCCAGCCGGCCGTCAGGCGGCCGGCGCCGAGGGGCAGCGAGACCGCGGTGTCGGGGTCCTCGTCGATGCCGTACGCGACTTCGAGGGAGCCGCCGCCGATGTCGAGGAGGAGCAGCTTGCCGGCGGACCAGCCGAACCAGCGGCGGGCGGCGAGGAAGGTGAGCCGGGCCTCCTCGTCGCCGGTGAGGACCTGGAGGTCGACCCCGGTCTCGTCCTTCACGCGCGCGAGGACCGCGTCGGCGTTGCTGGCCTCGCGCACCGCGGAGGTCGCGAACGGCAGCACCTCCTCGCAGCCCTTGTCCTCGGCGGCCAGGAGCGCGTCCCGCACGGTCGCGATGAGCCGCTCGACGCCGCCGGGCGCGATCGCACCCCGCTCGTCGAGCAGTTCGGCGAGCCGCAGCTCCGCCTTGTGCGAGTGGGCGGGCAGCGGCCGGGCGCCGGGGTGGGCGTCCACCACGAGGAGGTGCACTGTGTTCGAACCGACGTCGAGGACTCCGAGTCTCATGGGCGGAACGCTACTGCGCCCGCCGTCATACGCTTGGTCCTGTGCCAAAGACGAAGAAGGCGAAGCAGGACAAAGACCGTGACGGCGACGGCGGTGTGAAGGCGGCCAGGACCGCGCACGCGGCGAAGTCCGTGAAGGCGGTCAAGGTCGGCAAGCAGAAGCGCGGCCAGGCGGAGGAGCCCGACGAGAAGGGCCTCGACTTCGCGCGCGCGTGGGTCGAGTTTCCCGATCCGGCGGACGAGGAGCAGGTCTTCCGCTGTGACCTGACCTGGCTGACCTCGCGCTGGACCTGCATCTTCGGCAACGGCTGCCAGGGCATCCAGGAGGGGCGCGCCGACGACGGCTGCTGCACGCTGGGCGCGCACTTCTCCGACGAGGACGACGAGAAGCGGGTCGCGGAGCACGTGGAGCGGCTCACCCCGGAGCTGTGGCAGTTCCACGACGTGGGTGCGGAGTCGGGCTGGGTGCAGCTCGACGAGGACGGCGACCGGCAGACCCGCCGCTGGGAGGGGTCCTGCATCTTCCAGAACCGGCCCGGTTTCGCGGGCGGCGCGGGCTGCTCGCTGCACATCCTGGCGATGCAGGAGGGCCGGGAGCCGCTGGAGACGAAGCCGGACGTGTGCTGGCAGCTGCCGGTGCGGCGGACGTACGACTGGATCGACCGCCCCGACGACTCCAAGGTCCTCCAGGTGTCGATCGGCGAGTACGACCGGCGCGGCTGGGGGCCTGGCGGCCACGACCTGCACTGGTACTGCACGACGGCGACGTCGGCGCACGTCGGCGGTGAGCCGGTCTACGTCTCGTACCGGCCGGAGCTCGTCGAGATGATGGGCGAGGAGGCGTACGGGGTGCTGGCCGGGCTGTGCGAGGCGCGGCTCGCCTCGCAGCTGCCGCTGGTGGCGCCGCACCCGGCCGACCCGGTCGCCTAGGGCCTGTCGTCACCTTTCCGTCGTCGCCCGAAGGGCGGCACTGCGGCGTCTGGTGCGTGCTCTCGGCGTGCCGGGGGGAAGTCCGCGTACTGGACGTACTCGGGCTTTCGCCCGGTGCGGCGAGAGCGCGTGCCAGGCGTCGCGGGGCAGACGGGAAGGTGACGACCGGTCCTAGGGCGACGGAGGCGGGTCCTCCGTCGACGGCGGGGGTGTGCCCGGGTCCGAGGTCGTGGGCGGGGGGTCCTCGGTCGTCGGGGGCGGGGTCGTCGGTTCCGTCGTGGGTTCGGTGGTCGGCGGCGGGGTCGTGGGCTCGGTCGTCGGCGGCGTCGTCGGTTCCGTCGTGGGCGGGGACGTCGGCGGGGTGGTCGGTTCGGTCGTCGGCGGGGACGTGGGCGGGGTCGTCGGCTGCGTCGTCGTGACCGGTGGGGGCGTGATGGCCCGGTCGTCGGTCGGCGGGCGGTGGCCGGCGATCCTGACCACCGCGCCCGAGGGGTTCACGCCCAGGCGCGCGCTCCAGGAGCCGACCGGTTCGCGGGCGTGGTCGACGCGGACGGCGACCGTGATCTTCTCGCCGGGGCGGAGCGTGCCGGAGGCCCGGCTCACGTACAGCCAGGGGGCGTCCGTCCACAGCGACCAGTCGACGGGTGAGCCGCCCGAGGCGGTGAGCGTGAGCAGGGTGAGGTCGCCCCGGCCGGTGGCGGCGACCGTGATCCAGCCGGCGGCGGGTTCGCCGGGCCGGGCCGGGCCGGTGGGGCCGCCGGGGCTGACGACCTCGACGGAGACGTCTGGGGCGCGGCTGCCCTGGGTGAAGCGGGGCTCGGGGGTGGTGCGGGCGTTGCCCGCGTTCTCGTAGCGGTCGCCGTCCGGGCCCACCGGTTCGTCCGCCTCGCGCGCGCTGATCCTGGCCCCGCCGTGCCCGGCGGTGTCCGCCGTGGGGGTGCCGCGGTAGGAGGTCCACAGGGCGAGGACGGGGGCGGCGACCACGGCGGCGACGACCGTGGTGGTCACCGCGCGGGCGCGCATCCGGTCGCGGCGGGCGACGTGGTCCTTCGGGTCCATGGGGAAGCCGGTCGGCGCGAAGCGCGGGGCGCCCGCACGCGCGCGCGGGACGTGCAGCATCGCCATGTACGCGGCGGCCCTGGGCGCCTCGACGAGCGGCAGGCGGTCCTCGGGGAGGGCCGTGGCGTTCGGCCAGGGGCCGGCGGCGCCCACGCGCTCCGCCGCGCGGCGGCAGCGGGGGCAGTCGTCGACGTGCCGGACCAGTTCGGCGCGCAGGGCGGCCGAGAGGAGCACCTGGTGGTCGCCGGTGAGCCGGGCGACGGTGGGGCAGCTGCCGGTCTCGACGACGGCGAGGGCGGCGCGGGTGCGTTCGACCTCACAGCCGGCGGTGGCGAGGAGTTCGCGCGCGGCGAGCGGGTCGAGGGAGAGGACGGCCGCGACCTGGCGGTGGCTGAGGCCGTGCCGCACGGCGAGCTCCAGGGCTTCGCGCTGCTCGGGCGTGGTGCCGGCGGCCTCGGGCCAGGCGAGCAGGGCGAGCTCGGTGCGGCGGCGCTCGGCGGTCTCCTCGGAGACCCTGGGCGGCTCGGGGGCGGTCACGGCCGGGCGGCCGGTGTGGGCACCCTGGCGCTTGCGGCGCTGCTCGCCGAGGCTGCGCAGGCAGGCCCAGCGGGCGAGGGCGTACAGCCAGGCCGTGCGTCCGTCCTCGTCGGAGGGGCAGCGGCCGTGGTGGCGTTCGGCGACGGCGAGGACGTCGCCGAGGACGGCGGTGGCCGTGTCGTGGTCGCAGAGCACGGACAGGCAGTACGTGAAGAGACCGTCGAGGGCTGCCTCGTAGCGGGCGGGGGGGCGCCGGCCGAGCGTGCGCGGTCCCTGGTCCGTGGCGCGGTGCGCCCGGTGTGCGCCGGTGGTGCGTGCGGGGGAATCCAGCCTGCTGCTCGTCACTGGGCGACCGTAGGCAGGGCGGGGGGCACTCTTCGTACCGGTTGCTCCATTCTCATTCTTACGGGTGAAGGTATCGCTCGAAGGGGGACAGGAAGCGGGTGTTCCGGTGCCGTGGGGCTCCCCCTGTGGAGGACGGCGGCCCGTTGTCGGTGGCGGCGGATACGGTGTGGCCCATGGCTGCCCGTACGAAAACCGCCAAGGACCGGCCGTCCTACCGCTGCACCGAGTGCGGCTGGCAGACGGCCAAGTGGCTCGGCCGCTGCCCCGAGTGCCAGGCCTGGGGGACGGTCGAGGAGTACGGCGCGCCCGCCGTCCGGACGACCGCCGCCGGCCGGGTCTCCACCGCCGCCCTGCCCATCGGCCAGGTCGACGCCCGGCAGGCGACCGCCCGCTCGACCGGCGTGGACGAGCTGGACCGGGTCCTCGGCGGGGGCCTGGTGCCCGGCGCCGTGGTGCTGCTCGCGGGCGAGCCCGGCGTCGGCAAGTCGACGCTCCTGCTCGACGTGGCGGCCAAGGCGGCGAGCGACGAGCACCGCACGCTGTACGTCACGGGCGAGGAGTCCGCGAGCCAGGTCCGGATGCGCGCGGACCGGATCGACGCGCTCAGCGACCATCTGTACCTGGCGGCCGAGACCGATCTGTCGGCCGTCCTCGGGCACCTCGACGCCGTGAAGCCCTCGCTGCTGGTCATGGACTCGGTGCAGACCGTCGCCTCGCCCGAGATCGACGGCGCTCCCGGCGGCATGGCGCAGGTCCGCGAGGTCGCGGGGGCCCTCATCCGGGCTTCCAAGGAGCGCGGCATGTCGACGCTCCTCGTCGGCCACGTCACCAAGGACGGGGCGATCGCGGGTCCCCGGCTCCTGGAGCACCTGGTCGACGTCGTGCTGAGCTTCGAGGGCGACCGGCACGCGCGCCTGCGCCTGGTCCGGGGCGTGAAGAACCGGTACGGGGCGACGGACGAGGTCGGCTGCTTCGAGCTGCACGACGAGGGGATCACGGGGCTCGCCGACCCGTCCGGGCTCTTCCTGACCCGGCGTGACGTGGCCGTGCCGGGCACCTGTCTGACGGTCACCCTGGAGGGCAAGCGCCCGCTCGTCGCCGAGGTGCAGGCGCTGACGGTCGACTCGCAGATCCCCTCGCCGCGGCGGACGACCTCGGGCCTGGAGACCTCCCGGGTCTCGATGATGCTGGCGGTCCTGGAGCAGCGGGGCCGGATCAGCGCGCTGGGCAAGCGGGACATCTACAGCGCGACCGTGGGCGGGGTGAAGCTGACCGAGCCCGCGGCCGACCTGGCGATCGCGCTGGCGCTGGCCTCGGCGGCGAGCGACACGCCGCTGCCGAAGAACCTGGTCGCGATCGGGGAGGTCGGGCTCGCGGGCGAGGTGCGGCGGGTGACGGGCGTGCAGCGGCGGCTCGCCGAGGCGCACCGGCTCGGCTTCACGCACGCACTGGTCCCGTCGGACCCGGGGAAGGTCCCGGCCGGGATGACGGTGACGGAGGTGGCGGACGTGGGGGACGCGCTGCGGGTGCTGCCGCGGAGCCGGCGGGGCAAGGCCGCCGAGGAGGCGCCGGGCCGCTGACCCGGCCCGGTCGGCGGCGGCGTCGAACGGGCGGGGAAGCGGCTCCGGCGAGGCGCGCGCGGGTTCCGGCGAGGCCCGCGCGGGGTCTCGGCGAGGCCCGCGCGAGGTCCCGGCGAGGCCCGCGCGAGGTCCCGGCGAGGCCCGCGCGAGGAGGCCTGCTCCTGCGTTCGGCCGCGTGGAACGGACGCCCGCGTCGCAGCAGCGAACCCCGGCCGGGGCGGTGTCGCTAGACTTTGCCCTGGTCTCGCCCATCCGTACGAGCCGGAGGAGTGCAGTGGCAGCCAAGGACGGGACAACAGGTCCTGGAAAGTCCGGCGCGGGCTCCGGCAACGAAGCGCTGATGCGCGCCGCCCTGAGCGCCGTCGCGCCGGGTACCGCGCTGCGCGACGGCCTGGAGCGGATCCTCCGGGGAAACACGGGCGGTCTCATCGTGCTCGGCCTGGACAAGACGGTCGACTCGATGTGCACCGGCGGTTTCGTGCTGGACGTCGAGTTCGCCGCGACGCGCCTGCGTGAGCTGTGCAAGCTCGACGGCGCGCTCGTCCTCGACAAGGACATCACCAAGATCCACCGCGCGGGTGTGCAGCTGGTCCCGGACGCCTCCATCCCCACCGAGGAGACCGGCACCCGCCACCGCACGGCGGACCGGGTCTCCAAGCAGTGCAACTTCCCGGTCGTCTCCGTCTCCCAGTCGATGCGTCTGATCGCGCTGTACGTGGACGGTGAGCGCCGGGTCCTGGAGGAGTCGGGCACGATCCTGTCCCGCGCCAACCAGGCGCTGGCGACCCTGGAGCGGTACAAGCTGCGGCTCGACGAGGTGGCCGGCACGCTCTCCGCCCTGGAGATCGAGGACCTGGTCACGGTCCGGGACGTCACCGCGGTCGCGCAGCGTCTGGAGATGGTCCGCCGGATCGCCACCGAGATCGCCGAGTACGTGGTCGAGCTCGGCACCGACGGGCGGCTCCTCTCGCTCCAGCTCGACGAGCTGATCGCGGGCGTGGAGCCGGAGCGCGAGCTGGTGATCCGGGACTACGTGCCGGAGCCGACGGCGAAGCGTTCGCGGACGGTCGCCGAGGCGCTCACCGAGCTGGACGCGCTCACCCACACCGAGCTGCTCGAACTTCCGGTCGTGGCGCGGGCCCTCGGCTACAGCGGCTCGCCCGAGACGCTCGACTCGGCGGTCTCGCCGCGCGGCTACCGGCTCCTGGCGAAGGTTCCCCGGCTGCCCGGCGCGATCATCGAGCGCCTGGTGGAGCACTTCGGCGGGCTGCAGAAGCTGCTCGCGGCGAGCGTGGACGATCTCCAGACCGTGGACGGCGTCGGCGAGGCCCGTGCCCGCAGCGTCCGCGAGGGCCTGTCGCGCCTGGCGGAGTCCTCGATCCTGGAGCGGTACGTCTGAGCCCTCGGGCTCTCAGTCCTTGGCGAGCCTGAACGAGGCCGGGAGTACCTTGGCGCCCGGCATCGTCGCCTCCACGAGGTAGGTGCCGGGTCCGGCCTGGCCCGGCGGGACGCTCGCGCACTTCGGGGCGCTGCGCCCGCGGTCCCACTCGACGGTGTGGGTGAGGGTGGTGTGCGCGGGAAGGCGCAGCAGCAGCGGGTTGCCGGGGCGGGGGCAGTCGGCGGTGGACCAGACCTCGTCGTCCCGGTCGTCACTGATCGTCAGAACCGCGCTGCGGGGCCCGAAGTCGGCCTTGCAGGTGGTGTTCGAGGTGTTCTCGGCGACGAGGTGGAAGCGGGGCTTCTCGCCCGCCTCGTAGGTGACCTTGGTGGAGCGGAGCGTCAACCGCAGTGCTCCGGCGGGGCAGTTGGGGAGCGTGGAGTCGGCCGGGAGCTGCTGGCCGGCGCCGGTGCCCGCGCCGCCGTCGCCGCCGGCGCCGTCGGTGTCGCCGTTCTTGCCGGTGCCCGTGGAGCCCGCGTCGGCGCCCGCGTCCGTACCGGCGTCGGCACCGCCGTCGGAGCCCGCACCCCCGTCCGTACCGGAGCCCGCGGAGCCGCCGTTGCCGCCGGAGTCGCTCGACTCGTCGCGTCCGCCGGGCTTTTGGCTGATCGCCGGGCCCGTGCCGGAGGGACCCGGGGTGATCGAGGGCGGGGTCGGCGACGAGCCGTTGGCGGCGTCGTTCGTCTTCTTCCCGCCGCCGTCACCGGAGGTGACGGCCCACACCGCGAGCAGTGCGAGAAGCGCCACCAGGCACAGCGCCACCGCCCTCCGTCGCCAGTAGATGGTGGAGGGAAGCGGCCCGACCGGATTGCGCAAAGATCCCACGACCCGAACCTTACGAGAGATCCGGCCCAACTCCCGCCCCACCCGCCGCCCGAGACCGCAAGTTTTGCCGATGATCACATCCTTCGGTTCCGGGAACTTTTCCCGGAACCCCGTTGGAAACCGTAGGGAACCGGCGCGAATCGCGGCCCCCCACTTTCGTCGGGGGTCGTTCTGGCCGTTGGCCCGGGGCGGCGGACTCCGGATTCCGGTTAGCGTCATGCACCATGAACACCCTTCTCGACCTCTCCGACCGTCTGTATCTCGACGTCGCCGACTTCGCCCACTCCACGCCGCACTGGTTCCAGTGGCTCGCCGAGGTGTGGACGGAGCTCGGGCTGCTGCTCTTCGGTGTGCTGTTCCTCGCCGGCTGGTGGCGCTCCCGGGAGGGATCGAGCCGGGTGATGGCGCTCGCGCTGCTCGCCCCGGTCGCGACCGGCTTCGGCTACGTGGTGAGCGAGGCGGCGAAGTCGCTGGTCGACGAGGAACGGCCGTGCCGGGCCGTCGCCGGTGCGCCCGTCTCGCTCGTCGCCTGCCCGCCGCACGGCGACTGGTCCTTCCCCAGCAACCACTCGGCCATCGCGGGGGCCGCCGCGATCGCGCTCGCCCTGTCCTGGCGCGGGATCGTCTGGCTGACCGTGCCGATGGCGCTGCTCATGGCCTTCTCCCGGGTCTTCGTGGGCGTCCACTACCCGCACGACGTGACCGTCGGCCTGCTGGTCGGCGCCCTGGTCGCGTTCCTCGTGATGCGGCTCGCGGAGCGGCCCGTCCGGTCGCTGGTGGAGACGGCCCGGTCGAGCCGGAGCTCGGCCGTCCTGTGGTGCGCGGGGCGCGGGCCGAGTGCGCACGCCTCCGCGCACGCTCCCGCGCACTCCGAGCGGCGCTCTCGCGCACGCCACGGCGCGTACTGATCGCGCCCCGGACGTGCCAGGATCGGGGGTGCCATGACTTCCATCGACACTCCCCCGACTTCCGAGGCCCCCGTCGACCCGGCGCTCCCCGCCGCACTGCACGGGCCCGTCCTCTCCTGGTTCGACCGGCACGCCCGTGACCTGCCCTGGCGCCGCCCCGAGGCCGGTGCCTGGGGCGTCATGGTCAGCGAGTTCATGCTCCAGCAGACCCCGGTCGTCCGGGTCCTGCCGGTGTACGAGCAGTGGCTCGCGCGCTGGCCGCGCCCGGCCGACCTGGCCGCCGAGGCCCCCGGCGAGGCGGTCCGCGCCTGGGGCCGGCTCGGATACCCGCGCCGGGCGCTGCGGCTGCACGCGGCGGCCGTCGCCATAACCGAGCGGCACCACGGCGACGTGCCCCGCGACCACGGGCAGCTGCTCGCGCTGCCCGGCATCGGCGAGTACACGGCGGCGGCGGTGGCCTCCTTCGCGTACGGGCAGCGGCACGCGGTCCTGGACACCAACGTGCGCCGGGTCTTCGCGCGGGCGGCGACGGGCGTCCAGTACCCGCCGAACGCGACCACGGCCGCGGAGCGGCGGCTCGCCCGCGCGCTGCTGCCGGAGGACGAGGCGACGGCGTCCCGCTGGGCGGCGGCGTCGATGGAGCTGGGCGCGCTGGTGTGCACGGCGAAGAGCGAGGACTGCGGGCGCTGCCCGATCGCCGACCGGTGCGCCTGGCGCCTTTCGGGGAAGCCGGCGCACGACGGTCCGCCGCGGCGGGGCCAGACGTACGCCGGGACCGACCGCCAGGTCCGCGGGCGGCTCCTCGCCGTACTGCGGGAGTCGGCGGAGCCGGTGGCTCAGGCGGCCCTGGACGCGGTCTGGGACGAGCCGGTGCAGCGGGCCAGGGCGCTGGACGGGCTGGTCGCGGACGGTCTCGTGGAACCCCTGGACGGCGCCCGGTACCGGCTGCCGCTGTCCTGAGCCCCCGGGGTCCGGGCCACTCCCGCTGTCGTGGGACCCGGGGCGCTCCCGGGTCCCGGGCCCCCGGCGGTCCCGCCCTGCCCCGGCCCGGGCCGTCGAAACCCGCTCCTCCCCCGCTGTTACACAACCGATGGGTAGCCGTGCGTCGACCGACGGCTGCCCCGCACAGCCCCGTGACAACCGCTCCGTAGCGTCATCGACGACACGAGGAACGAAGCAGGTCACGGGGATCGGAGGCGGTTCGGATGAGGCACGGCGAGGTGCTCGACTTCGAGGAGTACGTACGCACGCGGCAGGATGCGCTGCTGCGCAGTGCCCGCCGTCTCGTCGCCGACCCCGTCGACGCCCAGGACCTCCTCCAGACGGCCCTGGCCCGTACGTACGGCCGCTGGGACGGCATCGCCGACAAGTCCCTCGCCGACGCCTACCTGCGCCGGGTCATGATCAACACCCGGACCGAGTGGTGGCGCTCCCGCAAGCTCGAAGAGGTGCCGACCGAGCAGCTGCCCGACGCGAGCGTCGACGACCCGACCGAGCAGCACGCCGACCGCGCCCTCCTCATGGACATCCTGAAGGTCCTCGCGCCGAAGCAGCGCAGCGTCGTCGTCCTGCGTCACTGGGAGCAGATGAGCACGGAGGAGACGGCGGCGGCGCTCGGCATGTCGACCGGTACGGTGAAGTCCACGCTCCACCGCGCGCTCGCCCGGCTCCGTCAGGAGCTGGAGAGCCGTGACCTCGACGCCCGTGCCCTGGGCCGGACCGGGGAGCGGGCGACCGTACGAGGCGACGAAGGGGGTCGGGAGCGGTGCGCGGCCTAGACGGCGAACCGGACGGCAGACCGTACGACGGCCTGCGCGGTACGAGCGGCGGCGACGACCGGTACGAGACCGGGCGCCGCCGCCCGCGGCGTGCCGCCAGGGCGGCGAGCGTCACGGCGACGGCCGGGCTCGTCGCCGTCGGCCTGTCCCTGGCCGCCTGCTCCACCGGCGGCACCGGCTCCCGCGACGAGGGCGCGGCCCGCACGGACGAGGTCGCCGCCGCGGCGCCCACCCCCTCCGTCTCCGCCGACGCCGGCCCGCAGTCGGCCGAGCGGGTGGACCCGATAGCGCTCCTGAAGGCCGACCCGAAGATCGGCGAGCGGCTCAAGACCGATCTGAAGCCGTGCGTCGCGGACGCCTACCCGGTGGACGCCTCCTACGGCAACCTCACGAACTCCCCCGCCCCCGACGTCGTCGTCAACGTGATGACCTGCGGCGATGCCGTCGGCATCGGCACGTACGTGTACCGCAAGCAGAGCGACCGGTACGAGAACGTGTTCATGGCCGAGGACGCAGCCGTCTACGCCACGATCGACCGGGGCGACCTCGTCGTCACGAAGCAGGTGTACGCGAAGGGCGACCCGGTCGCGTACCCCTCGGGCGAGGACGTGATCACATACCGCTGGTCGGGGAGCAGGTTCACCCAGCACGACTGGGTGCACAACGACTACAGCCGGGCCGTCGGCGACGGCGAGGGCGCCGAGCCGGCGCCGAGCGCGCCCCCCGCCGACTGAGCCGTGGACCGAGAGAACGCACCGACCCGGAAGGGCACGCACGATGGCCGAAACCCATGTCCTGTTCGTCGAGGACGACGACGTCATCCGTGAGGCCACCCAGCTCGCCCTGGAGCGGGACGGCTTCCGGGTGACCGCCATGCCCGACGGGCTCTCCGGCCTGGACGCCTTCCGGGCGCAGCGGCCGGACATCGCGCTGCTCGACGTGATGCTCCCCGGCATGGACGGGGTCAGCCTCTGCCGTCGCATCCGCGACGAGTCGACCGTGCCCGTCATCATGCTGTCGGCGCGCGCCGACTCGATCGACGTCGTGCTGGGCCTGGAGGCCGGGGCCGACGACTACGTGACGAAGCCCTTCGACGGCTCCGTCCTGATGGCCCGCATCCGGGCCGTGCTGCGTCGCTTCGGGCACGCGGGCGGCCCCGGCGCGGGCGAGCGCGGGGACGAGGCGGCGGCCGACGGCGGGCTGCTCTCCTTCGGCGACCTGGAGGTCGACACCGAGGGCATGGAGGTCCGCAAGGGCGGGGCGACGGTGGCGCTGACCCCGACCGAGATGCGGCTGCTCCTGGAGTTCTCTTCGGCGCCGGGCACCGTGCTGTCCCGGGACAAGCTCCTGGAGCGGGTCTGGGACTACGGCTGGGGCGGTGACACCCGGGTCGTGGACGTCCATGTGCAGCGGCTGCGCGCCAAGATCGGCCAGGACCGGATCGAGACCGTGCGCGGCTTCGGCTACAAGCTCAAGAGCTAGCCCGGCATGATCGACAAGACACCCCGCGAGACGGGTCCGTGCCGGTGAAGCTGCTCCCCCTGCGTACCGGGGTCCGGTGGAAGATCGCCGTCGCCATCGCCGCGGTCGGCGCGCTCATCGCGGTGACCCTGAGCATCGTCGTCCACAACGCCGCGCGCATCTCGATGCTCGACAACGCGCGCGAGGTGCAGATGGAGCGGCTGCTCTTCGCCCAGCGGATGTACGAGACGTCGAAGCCGAAGGAGCCCCGCTTCGGCACGAAGATCAACGACCCCGCGCTGCCGGACCAGCTCGACCAGCTGATGCGGGACAAGCGGCGCGGGACGTACGTGCAGGAGCACCGGCACGGCGGGCCGCCGGACGTGTGGGCGGCCGTGCCGCTCGCCAACGGCGACGTGCTGTCGCTGCACATCCCCTTCGCCGACCGCAGCGCGACGATCATGAACGATCTGGACCGGGCGCTCGTCATCGGCTCGGTGTCGGTGGTCTTCGGCGGCTGCGCTCTCGGGGTCCTCATCGGCGCCGGGCTCTCGCGGCGGCTGCGGAAGGCCGCCGTCGCGGCCGGCCGGGTGGCCCAGGGCAACACGGACGTACGGGTGCGGGACGCCGTCGGCGGAGTCGTACGGGACGAGACCGACGACCTGGCCTGGGCGGTGGACGCCCTGACCGACGCCCTGAACGAGCGGATCGAAGCCGAGCGGCGGGTCACCGCCGACATCGCGCACGAGCTGCGCACCCCGGTGACCGGGCTGCTCACGGCGGCCGAGCTGCTGCCGCCGGGGCGTCCGACCGAGCTCGTACGGGACCGGGCGCAGGCCATGCGGACGCTGGTCGAGGACGTCCTGGAGGTGGCCCGGCTCGACAGCGCGTCGGAGCGGGCCGAGCTCCAGGAGATCGCGCTCGGCGAGTTCGTGGAGCGGCGGGTGCGGGCCCTGGACCCGGAGGTCGTCGTCCGGGTGGTGCACGAGTCCTGGGTGAACACCGACCCGCGCCGCCTGGAGCGCGTCCTGGGCAATCTCCTCGCCAACGCGGCCAAGCACGGCAAGCCGCCGGTCGAGGTCACCGTCGAGGGCCGGGTGGTCCGGGTCCGCGACCACGGTCCCGGCTTCCCGGAGGCGCTCCTCAAGGAGGGCCCGAGCCGGTTCCGTACGGGCACGAGCGACCGCGCGGGCCAGGGCCACGGCCTGGGCCTGACGATCGCGGCGGGCCAGGCCCGGGTGCTGGGCGCCCGGCTGACCTTCCGGAACGTGGCCTCGGAGGGCGCTCCGGACGGGGTGGGCGGCGCCATCGCGGTGCTGTGGCTGCCGGATCACGCGCCGACGAACACGGGCAGTTTCCCGATCCTGAGGCTGGCGGAGTGAACGAGGTGGGGCCGGTCCTTCTCCAGGACCGGCCCCACTGTCGTACGGATGATCAGACCGTCTCGGCGACCTTCGCCGTGTCGCCGGACTCCGCCTTGGGGGCCGCGGCCGGTCCGGCGCCGCGGAGCGCCACCTCCTTGACGAAGAAGGCGAGGACGAAGCCGAGGACGGCGACGGCCGAGGCGACCAGGAAGGCGCCGTGGGTGCCGGAGGCGACCGCGTGCTGGTAGGCCTCGCGGAGCGCGGCCGGCAGCTTGGCGAGGCTCGCCGCGTCGAGCTGGGCGGTCCGCTCCGTGAGCCCGCCGCCGCCGCGGGAGGCCATCTCGTCCTGGACGCGGCTGGTGAAGAGCGCGCCCATGATCGCGACGCCGAAGGAGGAGCCGAGGGTCCGGAAGAGGGTGGTGGAGGAGGAGGCGACGCCCATGTCCTTCATCTCCACGCTGTTCTGGGCGACCAGCATGGTGATCTGCATGAGGAAGCCCATGCCGGCGCCGAGGACGGCCATCCAGATGCCGGAGACCAGGCGCGAGGTGCCGGTGTCCATCGTGGAGAGCAGGAAGAGGCCGGCCACCATGAGCGCGCCGCCCGCGATGGGGAAGACCTTGTACTTGCCGGTGCTGGTGGTGAAGCGGCCGACGAGCAGCGAGACGACCATCATCGACAGCAGCATCGGCAGGAGCAGCAGACCGGAGTTGGTGGCCGAGGCGCCCTGGACGGACTGCTGGAAGATCGGCAGGTAGAGGACCGCGCCGAACATCACGAAGCCGGTGATGAAGCCGATCAGGGACATCAGGGTGAAGTTGCGGCTGCGGAAGATGTGCAGCGGCATGATCGGGTCGCTCGCCCGGGTCTCGACGAAGAGGAAGGCGGCGAGCGCGGCGGCGCCGCCGACCGCGAGGCCCACGATGGTGGCCGAGCCCCAGGCGTACTCCGTGCCGCCCCAGGTGGTGACGAGGACGATCGCGGTGATGCCGGCGGTCAGCAGTGCGGCGCCGAGGAAGTCGATCCGGGTGCCGGTGGCGCGCTGCTTCTTCGGCAGGTGCAGGACGGTGGTGACCATGGCGAGCGCGACGACGCCGAGCGGCAGGTTGATGTAGAAGGACCAGCGCCAGCCCCAGTGGTCGGTGATGGTGCCGCCGACGAGGGGACCGCCGATCATGGCGAGGGCCATCACGCCGGCCATCATGCCCTGGTACTTGCCGCGCTCGCGGGGCGGGATCAGGTCGCCGATGATCGCCATGACGCCGACCATGAGACCGCCGGCGCCGAGGCCCTGGATGGTGCGGAAGCCGATGAGCTGGCCCATGTCCTGGGCCATGCCGCTGAGCGCCGAGCCGATCAGGAAGATCACGATCGACGTCAGGAAGACGCCCTTGCGGCCGAACATGTCGCCGAGCTTGCCCCAGAGGGGGGTGGAGGCGGCGGTGGCCAGGGTGTAGGCGGTGACGACCCAGGAGAGGTGCTCCAGGCCGCCGAGCTCGCCCACGATCGTCGGCATCGCGGTGCCGATGATCATGTTGTCCAGCATCGCGAGCAGCATCGCGATCATGAGGGCGAGGAGGACGACGCGTACGCTGCGCGGCTGCGGGTCCGCAGCCTCCCCCTGTGCTGCTTGAACGTCTTGTTTCGTCGCCATCTCGATCCCTTACTTGCCGCCCGGCTAGTTACTACACTGAGGAAGGTAGGCCGGTCACTAGCCGGTCGTCAAGTAAGTTTTCTGGAAAGTGGAGAGCAGCCATGGCCCGAGGCAACACCCGCCAGCGCATCCAGGACGTGGCTCTCGAACTCTTCGCCGAGCAGGGCTACGAGAAGACCTCGCTGCGGGAGATCGCGGAGCGGCTGGACGTCACGAAAGCCGCGCTCTACTACCACTTCAAGACCAAGGAAGACATCATCATCGGGATCTTCCAGGACCTGGCGCGCCCGATCGACGAGCTGGTCGCCTGGGCGGCCGAGCAGCCGCACACCCTGGAGACCAAGAAGGAGATCCTCCGCCGCTACCACGAGGCCCTGCTCGCCGCGGCCCCGCTGTTCCGCTTCATGCACGAGAACCAGGCGACGGTGCGCGACCTGAGCATCGGGCTCACCTTCAAGGAGCGCTTCATCGCGCTCAACCAGTTCATCCAGGAGCCCGAGGCGCCGATGAAGGACCGGGTCCGCTCGGTGAGCGCGATCTTCGCGCTGCACGCGGGCACCTTCTTCATGGAGAACGTCGAGGGCGACCCCGAGGAGAAGCAGGAAGCCGTCCTCGAGGTCGCCCTCGATCTGATCGAGCAGGCCCACCGGGCCTGAACCGACCGGGTGCGTCAGACGCCGACGCCGTGCGCGCGCAGGAACGCCATCGGGTTGACGGCGGAGCCGTAGTTCGGGGTCGTACGGATCTCGAAGTGCAGGTGCGGGCCGGAGGAGTTGCCGGTGTTGCCCGAGAGGGCGATCTGCTGGCCGGCGCCGACCTTCTGGCCGATGTTGACCTGGATCTTCGACAGGTGGGCGTACTGCGAGTACGTGCCGTTGGCGTGCCGGACGACGATCGCGTTGCCGTACGCGGGGCCGTCGCCGCCGCCGTTCGGGCCGGCCTTCACCACGGTGCCCGCGGCAGCGGCCTTGACCGGGGTGCCGACCGGGACGGCGAAGTCCTGGCCGGAGTGCTTGTGGGCCCACATGGCGCCGCCCTGGTTGAAGCTGGCGCTGAGTGCGTAGGCGGTGACCGGCTTGACCCAGGCCGGGGTGGCCTTCTTGACGGCCTTCACGGGCGTCGCCTTCACGGCGGCGGCCTTGGCGACGGCGGCCTTCACCTGGGCGGCGACGTGGGCCTGGGCGTCGGCCTGGGCGGCGACGGCGGCGGACGCGGTCAGTGCGACCGGGGCGGCGGCCTTGCCCTCGGCGGCGAAGGCGGACCCTGCTCCGGCCACCAGCGACGCTCCCAGACCCGCGGTGACGAGAGCAACGGCGGTGATACGGGCGGCGGGGTTCATGACGCGCTTCGACATACGGGGGAAAACCTCCGGGAAGTACGGGACCCGACGCGGACTGTCGCTGCGTCGGGCTTGCTCATCCTTGGTAACCCGAGCCCCAGCCCATCCCAAAACACCCCATCTACGACATCGCGTCGTAGCGATCTCCGGCGGAATGCGGGCCTTGACACCCGGCGGACGACTTCACGAAATCGGACAAAACGACCCCACGGATACGGTTTATCCGCATGTCGAGGGGGGACGGAAGTGCCCGAATCGTGGCCCCGTGCCCGGTTCGGGCGCCTCGGGACCAAAGTCCTGACACTTGATCCCTAAACATCCCGGTTCACCCCCGACGGGAGCCACTATCCCGCCTAGTACCCTCCAAAACCCCTGTGCGCCTTGTCACCAGCGCCCCGCCCCCCATGGGACCTGGGTCACGCAACCGAGCCGCCCGGAACCCCGTCCCGCACTACGCTGGCCGATTCGGGGATCTTCAGGGGGACAGACATGGAACCGGCACTCATCGGCACCCGCCTCGCTTCGGCAGCGATCGGCCCCTTGCTGAAGAAACTGCTGGTCAGCGACGGTCCAGGGGCCGGGCTCACCGGCGAGGCGCGGGCCGTCCGGCTCTCCTCCCTGGTCTCCTTCCGCGGCGAGAAGCGCACGCTGGCGGAGAAGGACGTCCGGAAGCTCGCCGCCGCCCTCGTCGAGCGCTCGGGCGGCGGGCCCGGCGAGGCCCCGTTCCCCGCCGACGAGACCGAGGCCGTCGCCCACACCCTGGGGACGACCCTCCTCGCCCTCGGCGACCTCGACATGGACGACGTCCAGGCGGTCCGCCTCGGCCACCACGACCTCGCCCGCCGCCTGCGGACCGCCGCACCCGCCCCCGACGGCCTCTCCACCGACTCGGTCCTCTACCTGGAGTCGATGACCGAGTGGGCCTGCCTCCACATCCTGGAGTTCTTCACCCAGCGCTCGACGTTCGTCGCCCGCAGCCTGGTGGAGCAGACCCGGGGGCAGGCGGAGCTGATCGCGAAGATCGACGAGGTCATCCGCCGGACACCACGGGCGGACGGCCACGACGCCGAGTTCGAGCGCCGCTACCTCGCCCACCTGGCGAAGAAGCACGGCCGCCTCACCATCTACGGCATCGACCTCCACGACTCACCGGACCGCTGGCCCCTGGACGTGGCCTACCTGTCCCTGGAGACGACCGGGGCCGGGCCGGCCGACCGTGGGCCGGGCCCGGGGGACCACGGGGCGGACCCGGCGGACCCCCTCCACCCCCAGGAGCGGCGGAACCTGGCCGTCACCCGCGCCGACCTCGCACTCGCCCGCCACGACAAGGTCCTCCTGCGGGGAGCGGCGGGCGCGGGCAAGACGACGCTCGTCCAGTGGCTGACGACCTCCGCGGCAGCGGAGACGCCGGCGGCGGACGGCATGGGCTACCTCCACGGCCGCATCCCCTTCGTCCTCCCCCTGCGCGCCCTCACCCGCCACGGCGAGCGGCTCCCGGCCCCCGACCGCTTCCTCTCCGCCGCCGGCTGCCCGCTCACCGCGCCCGAAGGCTGGGCCGACCGGGTCCTGGCCGCCGGGCGGGGCGTGGTCCTCGTCGACGGCATCGACGAGATCCCCGAGGCCGAGCGCGGCCGGGCCCGCGACTGGCTCCGCGCGCTCCTCGACACGTACGAGGGCAACCGCTGGCTCGTGACCTCACGCCCCACCGCCGTACGGGACGACTGGCTGGCCCCCGAGGGCTTCGCCGAGCTGGCGCTCTCCCCCATGTCCCCCTCGGAGGTCACCACCTTCGTCCGCCGCTGGCACCGGGCCGCGGGCCCGGAGGCCGCGCCGTACGAGCAGCCGCTGCTCGACGCGCTCCGTACCGCCGAGCACGTGGCCCAGCTCGCCACCAACCCCCTGATGTGCGGTCTTGTCTGCGCCCTCCACCGCGACCGGCGCGGCTTCCTGCCCCGGGGCCGCAAGGCGCTCTACGAGGCCGCCCTGTCGATGCTCCTCTCCCGCCGCGACCGCGAGCGCGACATGGGCGCCCCGTCCGGCCTCGTCCTGGACGAGGCCCCACAGATCCAGCTGATCCAGCGGCTCGCGTACTGGCTGACGCTGAACGGCCGGACACAGCTGGACCGCGCCCACGCGGAGTCGATCGTCGCGGAGGCCGTCCCGGCGATCCAGGAGGCCTCGGCCCACGACCCGGGCGCGGTCTTCACCCACCTCCTCCACCGCAGCGGCCTCCTGCGGGAACCGACGGCCGACACGATCGACTTCGTCCACCGCACCTTCCAGGACTACCTGGCGGCCAAGGCTCTGGTGGACCACTGGGACATCGGCGTCCTGGTCCGGCACGCGGCGGACGACCAGTGGGAGGACGTCATCCGCATGGCGGTCGGCCACGCCCGGCCGCGCGAGTGCGCGGAGATCCTGCGCGAGCTGCTGGGTGCGGCGGACCGGGCCCAGGACCCGCAGACCCTGCTCCGCCTGGTGCTCCTCGCGGCGACCGCCCTGGAGCACGCGACGGAAGTGCCCCCAGCGGTACGGGAGGAGGTCCTGGCCCGCACGGCCGAGGTGATCCCCCCAGGCGATCCGGACGAGGCCCGCGAGCTCGCCGCGGTGGGCCGACTGGTCCTCGATCTGCTCCCCGGACCAGAGGGCCTGAGCGACGAGGAGGCGGAGATGGTGGTGATCACGGCGACCCACATCACTGTGGACGCCGCCATCCCCTACCTGGCCCGCTTCGCCACCCATCCCGCCCTGGACGTCAGGGCGCAGCTCGTATGGGGGTGGCAGCGCTTCGAAGCCCGCCCGTACACCGAGTCGATCATCGCCCGCCTCGACCCCACCGCCCTGCGCTTCCTCCTGACCGACGACGGACGGGCGGTGGAGCTCCTCCGCCTCGGTCTTCGCCCGGACCAGCTCGAAATCCAGGAGGCCGTCTCGGACGAACAGGCGACCGCGCTCCTCGCTCACTGCGACCTGCGTCAGCTGGTGCTCGCCAGGGCGGCGGCGGGCCGTTCCCTGGAGGCGGTGGCCTCGCAGAACAACCTCGAAGTGCTGTCCCTTCAGCTTCCCCGTGAGGTGCCGTTGCGGCTCGCCAGCCTTCCGGCCACGGCACCGCTGAAGCGGCTGTTCTTCAGGTTCTCTCCGGAGGGCGGACTGCGAGGGATCGCCCGCTATCAGGACCTCCACCACCTCGCGCTGGGATCCGGCGCCCTGACCGCCGACTCATGGCGGGAACTGGCCGCGCTCCCCCACCTCACGTCCCTCGTCATCGATGCCGACTCCATGGGCTCCTGCCCGGCTGATGTCGTGCTTCCGGCCGTCGGCGCCCTGCACCTTCTCCCGGGCGCCCGCACCTCCCACTCCCTGGAACCGGCCGCAGCGGCATTCCCTGCCCTGCGACAGATCCTCGGCCGCGGCGTGGCCCTCCACGGGGCAGAGCACCTCCCGCCCGACATCCAGATCACCTTCTCCTGACGGAACGCGAAAAGGGGCGGCCCCGGAACCGTCAGGTTCCGGGGCCGCCCCTTTGTGCAGGCGCTACGCCTTACGCGTCCTTCGACAGGTTCGGGCCCGTGCCGCCCGTCGCCTCGATCGGCGGGGCGTCCGGCAGGGCCGTCTTCTCCTCGCCGCGGAAGGTGAAGGTGCGCTCCTCGCCCTCGCCCTCGGTGTCCACGACCACGATGTGACCGGGGCGCAGCTCGCCGAAGAGGATCTTCTCCGAGAGCGTGTCCTCGATCTCGCGCTGGATCGTCCGGCGCAGCGGCCGGGCGCCCATCACCGGGTCGTAACCCTTCTTGGCGAGCAGCTCCTTCGCGGACTGGGAGAGCTCGATGCCCATGTCCCGGTCCTTCAGGCGCTCGTCGACGCGGCCGATCATCAGGTCGACGATCTGGAGGATGTCCTCCTGCGTCAGCTGCGGGAAGACGATGATGTCGTCCACACGGTTGAGGAACTCCGGGCGGAAGTGCTGCTTCAGCTCGTCGCTGACCTTCGCCTTCATCCGCTCGTAGTTGGACTTCGTGTCGCCCTGGGCGGCGAAGCCCAGGTTGAAGCCCTTCGAGATGTCCCTGGTCCCGAGGTTGGTCGTCATGATGATGACCGTGTTCTTGAAGTCCACGACCCGGCCCTGGGAGTCGGTCAGGCGACCGTCCTCCAGGATCTGCAGAAGGGAATTGAAGATATCGGGGTGGGCCTTCTCGACCTCGTCGAAGAGGACGACGGAGAACGGCTTGCGGCGCACCTTCTCGGTGAGCTGGCCGCCCTCTTCGTAGCCGACGTATCCGGGCGGCGAACCGAAGAGGCGGGAAACCGTGTGCTTCTCGCTGAACTCCGACATGTCGAGGGAGATCATCGCGTCCTCGTCGCCGAAGAGGAATTCGGCGAGCGCCTTCGAAAGCTCGGTCTTACCGACACCGGACGGACCGGCGAAGATGAACGAGCCACCGGGGCGCTTCGGGTCCTTCAGACCCGCACGCGTACGGCGGATGGCCCGCGAGAGGCCGATGACGGCGTCCTTCTGGCCGATGACGCGCTTGTGGAGCTCGTCCTCCATGCGGAGCAGACGCGAGGACTCCTCCTCGGTCAGCTTGAAGACCGGGATGCCGGTGGCGGTCGCGAGGACCTCGGCGATCAGCTCGCCGTCGACCTCGGCGACGACGTCCATGTCGCCGGCCTTCCACTCCTTCTCCCGCTTGGCCTTCGCGGCGAGGAGCTGCTTCTCCTTGTCGCGGAGCGAGGCGGCCTTCTCGAAGTCCTGCGAGTCGATCGCGGACTCCTTGTCGCGGCGGACGCCGGCGATCTTCTCGTCGAACTCGCGGAGGTCCGGCGGCGCGGTCATCCGGCGGATGCGCATCCGGGAGCCGGCCTCGTCGATCAGGTCGATCGCCTTGTCCGGAAGGAAGCGGTCCGAGATGTACCGGTCGGCCAGGGTCGCGGCCTGGACGAGGGCCTCGTCGGTGATGGAGACCCGGTGGTGGGCCTCGTACCGGTCGCGCAGACCCTTGAGGATCTCGATGGTGTGCGGCAGCGACGGCTCGGCGACCTGGATGGGCTGGAAGCGGCGCTCGAGGGCCGCGTCCTTCTCCAGGTACTTCCGGTACTCGTCGAGCGTGGTGGCGCCGATGGTCTGGAGCTCACCGCGGGCCAGCATCGGCTTGAGGATGCTGGCGGCGTCGATCGCGCCCTCGGCGGCGCCCGCACCCACGAGGGTGTGGAGCTCGTCGATGAACAGGATGATGTCGCCGCGGGTGCGGATCTCCTTGAGGACCTTCTTCAGGCGCTCCTCGAAGTCACCGCGGTAGCGGGAGCCGGCGACCAGCGCGCCGAGGTCGAGGGTGTAGAGGTGCTTGTCCTTGAGGGTCTCGGGCACCTCGCCCTTGACGATGGCCTGCGCCAGGCCCTCGACGACGGCGGTCTTGCCGACGCCGGGCTCGCCGATGAGGACCGGGTTGTTCTTGGTGCGGCGGGACAGCACCTGCATGACCCGCTCGATCTCCTTCTCGCGCCCGATGACCGGGTCGAGCTTGGATTCGCGGGCCGCCTGGGTGAGGTTCCGGCCGAACTGGTCGAGGACCAGGGACGTCGAGGGGGTGCCCTCGGCAGGACCGCCGGCCGTGGCGGCTTCCTTGCCCTGGTAGCCGGAGAGCAGCTGGATGACCTGCTGCCGCACCCGGTTGAGGTCGGCGCCCAGCTTCACGAGGACCTGGGCGGCGACGCCCTCGCCCTCGCGGATCAGGCCGAGCAGGATGTGCTCGGTGCCGATGTAGTTGTGGCCGAGCTGGAGGGCCTCACGGAGCGAGAGCTCCAGGACCTTCTTGGCACGCGGGGTGAAGGGGATGTGGCCGGACGGGGCCTGCTGCCCCTGCCCGATGATCTCCTCAACCTGCTGGCGGACCGCCTCGAGCGAAATCCCGAGGCTCTCCAGGGCCTTAGCGGCGACACCCTCACCCTCGTGGATAAGGCCCAGAAGGATGTGCTCGGTGCCGATGTAGTTGTGGTTGAGCATCCGGGCTTCTTCCTGAGCCAGGACGACAACCCGCCGCGCGCGGTCGGTGAACCTCTCGAACATCGTTAATCGCTCCTCAGAGCGGTCAGTCAGTTAGGGGTCGATCCCCTCCCTGTCCTTCCGCAGCTTAGTCCCGCAAGCGGGGACCGCTCATTCCAACTGCCGACATCCGTCCGGATCACCCCCTCTTCAGCGGGGAGACCTGCTGCCGAACAGCCGACAAATGCTCCAACCCGATGGTGCGAGACGATGTTCCCGCAGGCCAAGTAGTTACCCGCGTCTTCAGTACGCCGATGGCGAACGTGAGACGCCGAAGCCCGCGAGTCGCCCCTCTCCACTAGGAATGTCTTACCCGTAAGCACTGACACTCCATGCGGCGCACCCCGGTTCCCTCCGCTACCAGCGAACACCCTTGCGCTGCCGAATGCACGCGTACGCCCCATCACGGACACCTTGCGCGTTCGCGCGGGGACCGTGGGTCACCGGCGGGCGTAACCAACGTGCCTTCCCGGGAGTTCCCCGGGCATGGCCTTCACCGTCCCGCTGCCCCGCACGCCGTCCGACGGCGGGATCGCGCGGTGGTACGAGGACGGGCTCGGCTGGGCCACGGTCGCGGGCCCGCCGGTGGGTCTCGCCACGGGGCTGCGCTTCGACGTCCTGGAGGTGCCCGCCGCGGCCGGCCGGGGCGTGCTGCGCCGGATGGGCGCGGCCACGGGGCCGGTGGCCTTGTTGGGGCGCCGGATGGGGCTGCTCGTCGCCGCGGGGAGCGCGGAGGAGCTGCCGGGACTCCTCGACTGGCTGGAGTGGGGCGGGATCTCGCTGGATCTCGCGATCCTCGGTGCCGACGGCCGGATGACCGCACCCCTTCCCCCGGGGTGGGGCGGCTCCGGCGCGCCGGGCGCCGCGGTGTGGCTGCGGGCGCCCGTGCCGGGCCGCGAGGCCGAGTCCTCGCTGCCGGCACTGCGCTCGGCGCCGTGGGGCGTTGCGGGCGCCCCCTGCCTGGTACGTCTCGTGGCAGCCGCCGCCGCGGAGTGCCATCGGGTGCGGCTGCTGAGTGCCCGTACCCGCGGGGCGGCTCAGCAGCTGTCGCCTCAGCGGTTCGCGTCCTCGTAGGCAGCCTTGATGTCGGCGGGAACGCGACCGCGGTCGTTGACGTTCATGCCGTTCTCCTTGGCCCACGCGCGGATCTTCGCGGTGTCCTGGCTGCCCGTCGCCGCGGCGCGGCCCTTGCCGCGGCCGGCGGTGGTGCGGCCGCCGGTGCGACGGCCACTCGTGGTGTACGGCTCGAGCAGGCCACGGAGCTTGTCCGCGTTGGCGGTGGTGAGGTCGATCTCGTAGGTCTTGCCGTCCAGCGCGAACGTCACGGTCTCGTCCGCCTCGACGCCGTCGAGGTCGTCGACAAGAAGGACCTGAACCTTCTGTGCCACCGGATTTCCTTTCATCGAAAATGCAGTACGCGGAAAGGAAACCGCTTTTCCCGGAAAAACACAAACCCCTGGGAGAGGTTCAGAACCCCGGGAACGCGGGAAACGTGCGCGATTCGGACATAGGGTTCCGTGAGAGGAGTCCCGGGGTTCCGCGTCACAGGTGCAGAAGCATCCGGCTGTTGCCCAAGGTGTTCGGCTTCACTCGTTCGAGACCGAGGAACTCGGCGACTCCCTCGTCATAGGAACGCAGGAGCTCGCTGTAGACATCTCCGTCCACCGGGGTCTCGCCGATCTCGACGAAGCCGTGCTTCGCGAAGAAGTCGACTTCGAAGGTCAGGCAGAATACCCGCCGCACCCCGAGCCATCGGGCGGTGTGCAACAACTTGTCGAGCACCTGATGTCCGACGCCGGCTCCCTTGAACTCGGGATCGACGGCGAGAGTACGGACTTCGGCGAGGTCTTCCCACATCACGTGGAGTGCGCCGCAGCCGACGACGGTGGCGTCCTCGTCGCGTTCCGCGACCCAGAACTCCTGGATGGACTCGTAAAGGGTCACGGTCGCCTTGTCGAGCAGGATGCCGCGGTGCACGAAAGGATCGACGAGACGGCGGACCGCGGCCACGTCGCTGGTGCGGGCCCGGCGTACGGTGACGGCTTTGGCGGAGGTCGACATGGGGGGACGCTATCGCTACGGGCGGGGCGCCCCTTCGTCACCCTCGGCCTCCCGCGGGGCGGCGGGGAGCGGGTTGTCCCGCTGCACGATCCGGATGGCGTCGTTCAGCGACTCGCGCTGTTCCGGGGACATCATGCCGAAGAAGGCGACGAGCGCGGCGGCGGGGTTGTCGCTCTGCGACCAGGCCTCGTTCATCAGCGCGGCGGAGTAGGCGGCGCGGGTGGAGACCGCCGTATATCGATAGGCGCGGCCTTCGACCTCCCGGCGGACCCAGCCCTTCTGATGAAGATTGTCCATGACGGTCATGACGGTGGTGTAGGCGATGGACCGTTCCTGCTGAAGGTCCTCCAGGACTTCCCGGACGGTGACCGGGCGGTTCCATTGCCAGACGCGCGTCATGACCGCGTCTTCGAGTTCTCCCAGGGGGCGGGGCACCCTGTCACCCTAGTGGGAGAAACGGCCATAAACGGCTATTTCCGGCTTGGCGCGACAAAAAGGGTGCGCGACCGGAAGCGGTCGCACACCCTCGGCACTGCTGTACGGGGCCGGCCGGAGCCGCCGGGAAGGGCCCGACGGTCCCTCAGGAGCCGTCCGCCTGGCGGGCGGCCTCGGCTCGGGCGAGCGCGGCGTCCACGACCGCGTCCTCCTTGGCCTTGTTCGGGCCGCCCTGGCTCTTGACGATCACGGTGACGAGGGCGATGAAGAACGCCGCCATCACGACGGGGGGCAGGAGCGCGGATACGTAGTCCATGCCGTCCAGAGTAGCTATCCGGCCGCTCGTTCCTCGGGCGGGGGCGGGGGAACGGGGCGTCGGCGTGGCGGGAAGACCTCGGAGGGCTTGGGGACCGGCCGTTCGGCCGGGGGGGGCGGGGTCGGCTTGGGCTCGTCGCCCGCCGCGCGCCCGCCGGGCAGGGCGAGCAGCCGGGCCCGGGAGGGGGAGGAGGCGAGGGGGGCGGTCGAGGCGGTGGCCTGGGAGACCCGGGCCAGGCGCGCGCGTACGGAGCGCTCGGCGAGGACCTGGCAGCGGGCGAGCAGCTCGGCGGCGGCCGGGTTGCGGCGCAGCGCGCGCAGGGCGGCGAGGTCGTCGGCTCCGGGGTCGTGGCCGGCGGCCAGCGCGTCCCGGAGGAGCTCCAGGTAGCCGCTGAGCGACCCCGGCAGCGCCTCGCGGTAGCGGGCCAGGTCGTCGAGGAGGAAGGCGCGCAGCCGGCCCGCCTCGTGTACCGCCTCGTCCACGGATGCGGCCAGGCGCAGGCAGTCCTGGACGTCCTCGTCCTGGAGGGGGGCGGGGTGGAGGGCGATGGCAAGGGCACGGCGGAGCACACGCAGCTCGTCCGCGCTGAACGCCATGCCGCCGCGGGATCCGTATGGCGTGGGCATGGGCCGACGATACGCGCTAATCGGACAATTTCCTCTTAGCGATCATTTTCGGCGCGCCGAGACGATCATCCGTCCCTGCGGCGGCGAGAACCGTCCCGACAGCGGCGGCGAGAACCGTCCCTACATCCGGGACACGTTCCGCTCGTAGACCAGACGCAGGCCGATCAGGGTCAGCCAGGGCTCGTGCTCGTCTATCTCCTTCGAGTCGGCGAGGACCATCGGCGCCAGACCGCCGGTCGCGATCACCGTCACGTCGGAGGGGTCGCCCTTCGGCCCGACCAGTTCCCGCTTCATCCGGGCCACCACGCCGTCGACCTGGCCCGCGTACCCGAAGACGATGCCCGACTGCATGGCCTCGACCGTGTTCTTGCCGATCACGCTGCGCGGGCGGGCCAGCTCGATCTTGCGGAGCATGGCGCCCCTGACGCCCAGCGCCTCGACCGAGATCTCGATGCCGGGGGCGATCGCCCCGCCCGCGTACTCGCCGCGGGCGGTGATCGCGTCGTACGTCGTCGCCGTGCCGAAGTCCACGACGATCGCCGGGCCGCCGTACAGCTCGACGGCCGCGACCGCGTTGATGATGCGGTCGGCGCCGACCTCCTTGGGGTTGTCCGTGAGGATCGGCACGCCCGTCTTCACACCGGGCTCCACGAGGACCGCCGGCACGTCCCCGTAGTACCGGCGGGTGACCTCGCGCAACTCGTGCAGCACCGAGGGGACCGTCGCGCAGATGGCGATCCCCTCGATGCCGTCGCTCAGCTCGACGCCGAGCAGCGGGTGCATACCCATGAGGCCCTGGAGCAGGACCGCCATCTCGTCGGCGGTACGGCTCGGGTCCGTGGAGATCCGCCAGTGCTCGACGATCTCCTCACCGTCGAAGAGACCGAGCACCGTGTGCGTGTTGCCGACGTCGATGGTGAGCAGCATCAGGAGCGCACCTCGCGCAGGTCGAGGCCGATGTCGAGGATCGGGGAGGAGTGGGTGAGGCCGCCGACCGCCAGGTAGTCGACGCCGGTCGAGGCGTACGCCGCGGCGTTCTCCAGGGTCAGCCGGCCCGAGGACTCCAGGACCGCCCGGCCGGCGACCAGGGCGACGGCCTCCTCGGTCTCGCCCGGGGTGAAGTTGTCGAGCAGGATCAGGTCGGCGCCCGCGTCCAGGACCTCGCGGACCTGGTGCATCGTGTCGACCTCGACCTCGATCGGCACCTCGGGGAACAGCTCGCGGACGGCCTTGAAGGCCTCGGCGACGCCGCCGGCCGCCACCACGTGGTTGTCCTTCACGAGGGCCGCGTCGGAGAGCGACATGCGGTGGTTGACGCCGCCGCCGCAGCGGACCGCGTACTTCTCCAGGGCGCGCAGGCCCGGCGTCGTCTTGCGGGTGTCGCGGACCTTCGCCTTCGTGCCCTCCAGGACGTCCGCCCACGCGCGCGTGGCGGTGGCGATGCCGGAGAGGCGGCAGAGGATGTTGAGCGCGCTGCGCTCGCCGGTGAGCAGGTCGCGGGTGCGGGCGGTGACGCTGAGGAGCACCTGGCCGGCCTCGACGCGCTCGCCGTCCTCGACGTGCCGCTCGACCTCGAACTCGTCCGTGCAGACGATCGACAGGACGGCCTCGGCGACCCGCAGACCGGCCACGACACCGGCCTCGCGGGCGGTGAAGTCGGCGGTGGCGACGGCGTCCTCGGGGACGGTCGCCACCGTCGTGACGTCGACCCCGCCGTCGAGGTCCTCGGCGATCGCCAGGTGGGCGATGTCCTCGACCTGGACGGGGTCGAGCCCGGCGTCGGCGAGCAGCTCGGCGAGGGCGGGGTCGAGACCGCACTCGAACTCCTCGCCGCCACCGCAGCCGCAGCCGTCGCCGCAGCCGCCGGTCTCGTCGGAGGAGACCGTGTTGATCTGGATGAGAGGGACGTCCACGGGCTCGGGACGGGCTTCCTCGGGCGTGCTCACTTACGGCTCCCTGGGGGCGTCGAGGGTGGGGGGAAAGTCGAAGGTGTCGGTGGTGCGGACCTCCAGGGTCCGTCCCTGGGCGAGGTGGACGACGAGGTGCTTGCGCCAGTCCGCGTCGTCGCGGTCGGGGTGGTCCTCGCGCCAGTGGCAGCCGCGGGTCTCCTCGCGGCGGCGGGCCGCCGCGACCAGGACCCGGGCGACGCACAGCAGGTTGGTGGTCTCCCAGGAGTCCACGCCCGGCTCGGCCGCCTTGGTGTCGTCGTCGCCGCCCGCCACGGCGTCGCTGTGGAGCCCGTCGAGGGCCTCGGCGGCCTCCCGCAGGCTGGCCTCCGAGCGGAGCACGCCCGCACCGGTCGTCATGATCCGCTGGATACGGGTCCGGGCGCCGGCCACGGGCAGCGGCAGGGTCACCGGGGCCGGGTGCGACACCGGGGCGCCCGGCACGCGCGGGGCCGCCGCCGTGATGTCCTCGGCGATCCGCTCGGCGAAGACCAGGCCCTCCAGGAGCGAGTTCGAGGCGAGCCGGTTCGCGCCGTGGACGCCCGTGCAGGCGACCTCCCCGCACGCGTACAGGCCCGGCACGGTGGTCCGGCCGCGCAGGTCCGTGCGGACGCCGCCAGAGGCGTAGTGGGCGGCGGGGGCCACCGGGATCGGCTCCGTCACCGGGTCGATGCCGTGGGAGCGGCAGGCCGCCAGGATCGTCGGGAAGCGCTCCGCCCACATCTCGGCGCCGAAGTGACGGCCGTCGAGGTACATGTGGTCGGTGCCCTGCTCCAGCATCCGGCGCGTGATCGCCTTGGCGACGATGTCCCGGGGCGCGAGCTCGGCCAGCTCGTGCTGCCCGAGCATGAAGCGGACGCCGCCGGCGTCGACCAGGTGGGCGCCCTCGCCCCGTACCGCCTCGGAGACCAGCGGCTGCTGGCCCTCGGCGCCGGCCCCGAGGAAGAGCACCGTGGGGTGGAACTGGACGAACTCCAGGTCGGAGACCTCGGCCCCGGCGCGCAGCGCGAGCGCGACGCCGTCGCCGGTGGAGACGGCCGGGTTGGTGGTGGCGGAGAAGACCTGGCCCATGCCGCCGGTGGCCAGGACCACCGCGGGCGCGTGGACGGCGCCGACACCGTCGTGCTGCCCCTCGCCCATGACGTGCAGGGTCACGCCGGCCGTGCGGCCCTCGGCATCCGTCAGGAGGTCCAGGACGAGGGCGTGCTCGATGAAGCGCACGCCCCGGTCCCGTATCGCCTCGACCAGCGCGCGGGAGATCTCGGCGCCGGTCGCGTCCCCGCCCGCGTGGGCGATCCGGCGGCGGTGGTGGCCGCCCTCCCGGGTCAGCGCGATCTCGCCGTCGGAGGTCTTGTCGAAGTCGGCGCCCGTCGAGATCAGACGGCGGACGGCGTCCGGGCCCTCCGTGACCAGGGCCCGCACGGCTCGCTCGTCGCACAGCCCGGCACCGGCGACGAGGGTGTCGTCGAGGTGCTGCTCGGGGGTGTCGCCCTCGCCGAGCGCGGCGGCGATGCCGCCCTGGGCCCAGCGGGTGGAGCCGTCGTCGAGGCGGGCCTTGGTGACGACCACCGTGCGGAGCCCGGCGGCGGTGCAGCGGAGGGCGGCGGTGAGGCCGGCGACCCCCGAGCCGACCACGACGACATCGGCGTCGATGTCCCAGCCCGGCGCGGGCGCGTGCAGCCGTATTCCGGTCACTTGTCGGCTCCGAAGGTCAGGGGGATGTTGTCGATGAGCCGCGTGCTCCCCACGCGCGCGGCGACGGCGAGGATCGCCTCGCCGTCGTGGCCGTCGGGGACCTCGGTGAAGTCGGCCGGGTCCACGAGGGCCAGGTAGTCGAGGGTGAGCGGCGGCTCGGCCCGGGCCGCCTCGTCCAGGACGGTGCGGGCCGCGGCCCGCACGGCGTCGGCGCAGCCGCCCTCGGCGGCCTGCGCGACCGCGTGGGCGTCGGCGGCGGCACGGGCCTCGCCGAGCCGGGACAGGGCCTCGGCGCGGTTCTCGGCCCGGCCCTGGGTGCCGGGCAGCGAGGCGGCACGCGCGCGCAGCGCCTCCTGGGCGGCGAGCCGCTCACGGGCCGCGAACAGCGCGCGGGACAGCGCCAGGGCCGTCCGCCGCTCCCCCGCCGACAGGTAGCGGTTGCGGCTGGACAGGGCCAGGCCGTCGCTCTCGCGGACGGTCTCCACGCCGACGATCTCGACGGGGAAGTTCAGGTCGCGGACCATGCGGCGGATCAGGGCCAGCTGCTGGGCGTCCTTCTGGCCGAAGAAGGCCAGGTCGGGCGCGGTGAGGTGGAGCAGCTTGGCGACGACGGTCAGCATGCCGTCGAAGTGGCCGGGCCGGGAGGCGCCTTCGAGGCGCTCGCCCATGGGTCCCGCGGTGATCCGGACCTGGGGCTCGCCGCCCGGGTAGACCTCGTCGGCCGAGGGCGCGAAGACGGCGTCCGCACCGGCCTCGGCGGCCAGCGCCAGGTCGGCGTCGAGGGTGCGGGGGTAGCGGTCGAGGTCCTCGCCGGCACCGAACTGCAGCGGGTTGACGAAGACGGTGACGACGACGAACCCCTTGGCGCCCACGCGCTCGCGTGCGGCCCGGATCAGGGTGGCGTGCCCCTCGTGGAGCGCGCCCATGGTCATGACCACGGCGTTGCCGCCGGGCGCGCCCCGGTGGGCGACCGCGTCCGCGAGGTCCTCGGCCGTGCGGAGGACCTCGGCGGGCCGGTGGCGGACGTCCCGGCCTGCGTCGGCGCGGTCACGGGCGAACAGGCTCATCGGTCTTCTCCTTGCGGCCCGTCGGCGGGGTCGGCGGGGTGGGCGGCGCCGCTCGGCTGCTCGGCGAGCACGCCCAGCAGGTCCTCGGCCAGCTCGGGCTTGAGGAGGCCGTGCGCGAGCGCCCGGTCGGCGGTGGTGCGGGCCATCGCCAGATAGCCGGCGACGGTGCCGGGCGCGTGCTTGCGCAGCTCGGCGACGTGCGCGGCGACCGTACCGGCGTCACCGCGCGCGACGGGCCCGGTCAGGGCCGCGTCCCCGGACCGCAGCGCGTTGTCCAGGGCGGCGCCCAGGAGCGGGCCCAGCATGCGGTCGGGGGCGGCGACCCCGGCCTTGGCGAGCAGCTCCATCGACTGGGCCACCAGGGTGACCAGGTGGTTCGCGCCGAGGGCCAGGGCCGCGTGGTAGAGCGGCCGGGCCTCCTCGGCGATCCACTCGGGCTCGCCGCCCATCTCGATCACCAGCGCCTCGGCGGCGAGCCGCAGCTCCTCGGGCGCGGTCACCCCGAAGGAGCAGCCGGCGAGCCGCTGGACGTCGACGGCGGTGCCGGTGAAGGTCATGGCGGGGTGCAGGGCGAGCGGCAGGGCGCCGGCCCGGCGGGCGGGGTCGAGGACCCGTACCCCGTACCGCCCGGAGGTGTGCACGAGCAGCTGCCCCGGCCGTACGGCCCCGGTGTCGGCGAGGCCCTCGACCAGGCCCGGCAGCGCGTCGTCCGGGACGGTCAGGAGGACCAGGTCGGCGAGCGCGAGGACCCGGGCGGGCTCGACGACCGGGACGTCGGGCAGGAGCTCGGCGGCGCGGCGGCGGGAGGCGTCGGAGACCGCCGAGACGGCGACGGGGCGGTGCCCGGCGAGCCGGAGCGCGGCGGCGAGGGCGGGGCCCACACGGCCGGCGCCGACGACTCCGACGGTGAGGCGGGCGGGTCGGTCCTCGGCCCGGGGCTCCGACGCTCTGGGCTCTGGCGCTGCTGGTGCGTTCACGGTGGGGACGGCCTTCCGTTCCAGTCCTCGGCGGGTACCGGACGATTTCTGGTCATGCTACGCCAGCGTTTCGCGGCGCTCCGTGGCCTGTCCACAGGGTGTGGGCGGTGGTGTGATGATCGGCCCATGAATCCTGTGACTCCTGCGGAGACCCCTGTGGACGAGGAAGCGGCCCGGATCCACCGGGCCAAGGTGTGGGGCGGCGCCGAGCGCAGACTGTGGGCCACCTCGGTGGACGGCACGGTCGGTGCGCGGCTGCGGGAACTGGCCGCCTGGGCGGAGGCCGCCGGCCACGAGGAGGCCCCTCTCGACACGTACGGGAACGGGCTCGTGGAGGAGCTGGAGCGGCGCGTCGCCGAGGAGCTCGGCCTCCCCGCGGCCGTGTTCTTCCCGACCGGCACCATGGCCCAGCAGGTGGCGCTGCGCTGCTGGGCCGGGCGCACCGGCAGCCCCGTCGTCGCCCTCCACCCGCTCGCCCACCCCGAGGTCCACGAGGACGGGGCGTTCGGGACCGTCTCCGGGCTCCGCACCGTCCACCCGACCGGCGCGCCCCGGCTGCCGACCGCCGAGGAGGTGCGGGACCACCCTGAGCCCTTCGGGACGCTGATGTTGGAGCTGCCGCTGCGGGACGCCGGCTTCGTACTGCCGACCTGGGAGGAGCTGACCGAGGTGGTGGCGGCGGCCCGCGAACGGGACGCCGTGGTCCACTTCGACGGCGCCCGGCTGTGGGAGTGCACGACGCGTTTCGGCCGGGGGCTCCCGGAGATCACCGCGCTCGCCGACAGCGTGTACGTGTCGTTCTACAAGTCCCTCGGCGGCATGTCCGGGGCCGTGCTCGCCGGTCCCGAGGACGTCATGGAGGAGGCCAGGGTCTGGCGCCACCGGTACGGCGGCCTGGTCTTCCAGAACTACCCGGCGGCGCTGTCCGCGCTCCGGGGCCTGGACGTCGAGCTGCCCCGGCTGCCCTCGTACGTGGCGCACGCGCGCGTGGTGGCCGACGCGATCCGGGAGGCGTTCGCGGAGGCGGGCACCGGCTGGTCCCGGATCCACCCGGAGACCCCGCACACCCACCAGTTCCAGGTCTGGCTGCCGTACGACCCCGACGTCCTGACGGCGGCGGCCCTCGCCCAGACCGAGGACACCGGCACGGCGCTCTTCCGCCGCTGGTTCACCCCGGGCGCGGGCGGCCCGCCGGGGGTGGCGGTGACGGAGCTGACGGTGACGGAACCCGGTCTGGAGTGGACGGCGAAGGACGTCAAGGAGGCGGTACGGGACTTCCTGGCGCGCGTGGAGGGGTGACGGCGCCCCGGGGGCGTCCTGTCGCGGGCCTGATCGACAGGACGCCCCTAGGCTGCGCGGTGCAGCCATCGGTTCAGGGCCGCCCGGACGTCACCGCGCGCCGGGCGGCCCGCCACCACCCGCTCGAAGCGGCGGTGGTCGCGCAGGGCCCGCAGCACGGCGACGTCGTGGGTGCCGGGCACCGGCGGCGCCGGGTCGCCGAGCGAGGCGGCACGGTAGGAGTCGAAGAGGTACTGGTGCAGTGCGTTCATGTCCTCACCGTGCGCCGCGCCGCCGCGGACCCGCCCCCGGATTGACCGCCCCCGTCAATTCGGGGCCCGTCGATTGACGGCTCCCGTCAAACGGGGCGACACCTCCCCCGCCCCACCCCGCACCATGGGCGGGTGAGCGTGACCATCGACATCACCGGACTGCCGCACGAGCGGATCACCTTCTGCCCCTCGCCGCTGGCCGAGCTGGGCAACGCCCTGCACGCCCTCGCCGAGCCCGCCCACCACGCGCGGTTGCACGCCTGGACGACCGCCACCTCCTCCGCGATGAAGCCGGAGCTCGCGGACCGGCTGCACGAGGCCGACTTCATGTGGCGGTCCACCCGCTCCGACTTCCTGCTGCCCGCCCAGCCGCGCGAGACCCTCGCCGAGGAGCTGGACGACGTCGACCGCATGAGCGACGAGACGTTCGTCGGCGCCGCCCTGGAGATCTCCTGCAGCAGCCGCTACTCCGAGGGCATCCCCTCCCCGCTGGTCGACGAGCGGTCCCGCCGCCGCGCCCTCGACCTGGCCGCCGCGCGCGGACCGCGCCAGGCCGCTTTCGTGGAGCAGATGCTGGCCGAACCGACCGCCACCCGCGCATGGATCCGCCGCCTCCTGGAGGACTGCGACGAGGCGTTCTTCGCCGACACCTGGCGCCGCGTCCGCGTCCAGCTCGCCGCCGACGCCCGCCACAAGACCGAGCTGCTGCGCCGCAAGGGCCTGGCCGAGGCCCTTACGGCCGCCTCGCCCGCGCTCAGCCTGGAGGAGGGGGAGCGGGGCAGCCGCATCGTCGTCGACAAACTGGTCCACGGCCGCACCGAGGCCCAGGGCACCGCCGTGACGCTGGTGCCGACGGCGTTCGGCTGGCCGCACCTCTTCGCCACGAGCGCGCCCGGCTGGCAGCCCGTGATCCAGTACCCGGCCGCCACCCGCGACGTCGGTGGCTCCGAGCCCGTCGAGACGGTCAAGCTGCGCCTGGAGGCCATCGCCCACCCCATGCGGATGCGGCTGTGCCGCAACCTGGCGCGCGGCGCGTACTCGACGAGCGAGCTGGCCGACGCGTACGGCATCACCGCCCCCGAGGTCTCCCGCCACCTCTCCGTCCTGAAGAAGGCCGGCCTGCTCACCACCCAGCGCCGGGGGCGCTACGTGCTGCACCAGCTCGACTTCTCCGTCGTCGCCCGCCTCGGCAGCGACTTCCTGGAGTCGGTCCTCCGCTAGGGCCTGTCGTCACCTTCCCGCCGTCGCCCGGCAGGCCCTGGAAGTTCCCGTCGTCGCCCGGCAGGCCCTAGAAGCCCTGGGCGGCGCCTCCGCCCGCCCGGACCAGGCCCGTCTCGTACGCCAGGACCACGACCTGGACCCGGTCGCGCAGGCCCAGCTTGGTCAGGATGCGGCCCACGTGCGTCTTCACCGTCGCCTCGGAGAGGACGAGCCGGGCCGCGATCTCGCCGTTCGACAGGCCCTGCGCGACCAGCATCATCACCTCGCGCTCCCGCCCCGTCAGCCGCTCCAGCTCCTTGTGCTGCGGGTCCTTCCCCGAGGACGGCAGCATCGGCGAGAAGCGGTCCAGGAGCCGGCGCGTGGTGGAGGGCGCCACCACCGCGTCGCCGCTGTGCACCGAGCGGATCGCACCGAGCAGCTCGGCCGGCGGCACGTCCTTCAGCATGAAGCCGCTCGCGCCCGCCTTCAGCCCCGAGAACGCGTACTCGTCGAGGTCGAACGTGGTCAGGATCAGCACCTTCGGGGCATCCGGCTGCGAGCAGATCCGCCGGGTCGTCTCCACCCCGTCCAGCTTCGGCATGCGCACGTCCATCAGTACGACGTCGACGGCCGTGGAGCGCAGCACTTCGAGGGCCTCGACGCCGTCGCCCGCCTCCGCCACGACCTCCATGTCCGGCTGGGCGGCGAGCACCATGCGGAAACCGGTCCGCAGCAGCACCTGGTCGTCGACGAGCATCACGCGGATGGACATCAGGTCAGTTCCTTAGGGGTCGTCAGTGAGCGGGCTTGAGGGGGAGCAGGGCGCTGATCCGGAAACCGCCGCCCGGACGCGGGCCCGCGTCCAGGGTGCCGCCGACCATGCCGACCCGCTCGCGCATGCCGATCAGACCATGGCCCCGCCCGTCGGCGCCCCCGTCCTCGTACATCTCCTGCGGGGCCCCCCGACCGTCGTCCTCGACGAGCAGTCCGAGGCCGTCGTCGAAGTAGACGAGCCGCACGCTGGCGCCGACATCCGGCCCGCCGTGCTTGCGCGAGTTGGTCAGGGCCTCCTGCACGATCCGGTACGCGGTGAGCTCGACGCCGCTCGGCAGCGGGCGCGGGCTCCCCTCGATCGCGAAGTCGACGGTGAGACCGGCGCCCCGGACCTGCTCCACCAGGTCCTCGATCTGCCGCACGTCGGGCTGCGGCACGTACTCCCCGGCCTCCTGGTGCTCGCCGGTGCGCAGGATCCCCAGGAGCCGGCGCATCTCGGCGAGCGCCTGCCGGCCCGTCGTGGAGATCGTCTCCAGGGCCTGCCTGGCGGTCTCCGGAGAGGAGTCCATGACATAGGCGGCGCCGTCGGCCTGCACCACCATCACCGACACGTTGTGCGCGACGACGTCGTGCAGCTCGCGGGCGATCCGGGCGCGCTCGGCGGCGACCGCGACCTTGGCCTGGGCCTCACGCTCCTTCTCCAGGCGGGAGGCCCGCTCCTCCAGCTGCGCGAAGTAGGCGCGGCGGGTGCGGAGCGAGTCGCCGAGCACCCAGGCGAGGACGAAAGGCACGGTCATGATGATCGTGAAGAAGACCTTGGCCGCGCCGGAGTTCTGGGCCTCCAGGGGCCATCTGAGCTGCGAGAGCGTGGAGGCGCTCAGTCCGCCGATGAGCGCGAGCCGGGAGGCCCAGCGGGGTCCGTCGTGCGCGGCGACGGTGAAGATGATCACGAGCATGGCGAAGTCGGCCATGAACGGCACCAGGCCGAAGGCGAGCTGGGCGACGCCCAGCGCGACCGCGAGCACCAGCATCTTCTCCGGGGCCCGCCGGCGCAGGGCCACGACCAGGGAGAACAGCGCGGCGACGAGGCCGTACGCGACGGGGTGGTCCACCGCCGGGTAGGTCGTGCCCACCCACAGCAGGGAGAACCCGAGGAGGACGACGGCCCAGAAGCCGTCGACGCCCGTCGGGTGTCTGCGGATGAAGTCGTAGAGGCGCTGCACGTCACCCAGAGTAGGGAAAGGGGATAGGTGCAGGGATCAACCGTGGGGTCGATCCTTGACGCGGGACCCGTACTCCCCGAGGTGGAGACTGGGGCACGTGATGGATGAGACGTGTCAGTGGCAGGGGTGGCGGGAGGCCACGGAGCGGGCGCTGTACGGCCCCTGGGGCTTCTATTTGCGCCCCGAGGGTCCCGCGGGGCACTTCCGCACCTCGGTGCACGCCTCTCCGCTCTTCGCGGCGGCAGTGGGCCGGCTGCTCGGCGAGGTCGCGGAGGAGCTGGGCACGGACGCGGTCGACCTGGTGGACGTGGGCGCGGGCCGCGGCGAGCTCCTGACGGCGGTGCTCCATGCCGTCGGGTCCTCGCTGACGGTGCGGGCGTACGCGGTCGAGCGTGCCGCCCGCCCGGCCGGGCTCGACCCGCGGGTGGAGTGGACGGACCGGGTGCCGCGGGGCGTGCGCGGGCTGCTCTTCGCGAACGAGTGGCTCGACAACGTGCCGGTGGACGTCGCCGAGGCGGACGCGGAGGGCACGGTCCGGTACGTGGAGGTCGCGCCGGACGGCACCGAACGGCTCGGCGCCCCCGTCACCGGCCCGGACGCCGACTGGCTGGCCCGCTGGTGGCCGCTGCGGGAGCCGGGCACGCGGGCCGAGATCGGGCGGCCCCGCGACGCGGCCTGGGCGGCGGCGGTCGCCCGTCTCGCGGCGGGCCGCGCGGTGGCCGTGGACTACGCGCACGTACGGGCCTCCCGGCCGCCCTTCGGCACCCTGACGGGCTTCCGCGCGGGCCGTGAGGTCCCGCCGGTCCCGGACGGCAGCTGCGACGTGACGGCCCACGTGGCACTGGACGCGTGCGGGGGCAGCCTCGCGGCGGAGGCCGGGGACCGCGGCGCGACCGGCGCCCCCCAGGCCGGGCCCGGGCTCCCCCGCGCCGAGCTGGTGACGCAGCGGGAGGCGCTGGGGCGGCTCGGGGTGTCCGGGGAGCGTCCCGCGCTCGCGCTCGCCTCGACCGACCCCGCCGGGTACGTCCGCGCGCTCGCCGCCGCCGGCGAGGCGGCCGAGCTCACCGCCCGGGGCGGTCTCGGCGACTTCCTCTGGCTGACCCAGCGGGTCCCGGCCGGCGCCACCCGCTGACCCGCCCGGTCAGCCCTCGGAACCCTGCCCGGTCACCCTCGGACCCTGCCCGGTCCGTCCTCCGGACTCCGCCGGTCCGCCCTGCGGGCCGCGCCCGGTCCGTCGTCCGGACCCGCCCGGTCCGTCCTCCGGGCAGGGGCCCGGGGGCCGGGAGCGGCAGGGGATACTGACCGCATGACGGAGACGACGGTCGGAATCGGCGGCGCGGCGGAGAGCACCGACATGGTGCTGAACATCGGGCCGCAGCATCCCTCGACCCACGGCGTGCTCCGGCTCCGGCTCGTGCTCGACGGCGAGGTCGTCCGGCACGCCGAGCCGGTGATCGGCTACATGCACCGGGGCGCCGAGAAGCTCTTCGAGGCGCGGGACTACCGGCAGATCATCATGCTGGCCAACCGCCACGACTGGCTGTCCGCCTTCTCCAACGAGCTCGGCGTCGTCATGGCCGTCGAGCGGATGCTCGGCATGGAGGTCCCGGAGCGGGCCGTGTGGACGCGGACGCTCCTCGCCGAGCTGAACCGGGTCCTCAACCACCTGATGTTCCTCGGCTCGTACCCCCTCGAACTGGGCGGGATCACCCCCGTCTTCCACGCCTTCCGGGAGCGCGAGGAGCTCCAGGCGGTGATGGAGGAGGTCTCCGGCGGCCGGATGCACTACATGTTCAACCGGGTCGGCGGTCTCAAGGAGGACCTGCCCGCCGGCTGGCTCGGGCGGGCGCGGCAGGCCGTCGCGGACGTGCGGTCGCGGATGGACGTGTACGACCGGCTCGTCCTCGGGAACGAGATCTTCCGGGGCCGTACGCGCGGGGTCGGCGTCCTGAGCCCGGAGGCCGTCCACGCGTACGGGGTGTCCGGGCCCATCGCCCGCGCCTCGGGCGTCGACTTCGACCTGCGCCGTGACGAGCCGTACCTCGCGTACGGGGAGCTCCAGGACACCCTGCGGGTCGCCGTGCGGCAGGAGGGCGACTGCCTCGCCCGGTTCGAGTGCCTGCTCGACCAGACGCACAACTCGCTGGACCTGGCGGACGCCTGCCTGGACCGGATGGCCGAGCTGGCGCCGGGCCCGATCAACCAGCGGCTGCCGAAGGTGCTCAAGGCGCCGGAGGGCCACACGTACGCCTGGACCGAGAACCCGCTCGGCGTCAACGGCTACTACCTGGTGTCGAAGGGCGAGAAGACCCCGTACCGGCTGAAGCTGCGCTCGGCCTCGTTCAACAACATCCAGGCGCTGGTGGAGCTGCTGCCCGGGACGCTCGTCGCCGACATGGTGGCGATCCTGGGCTCGCTCTTCTTCGTCGTCGGCGACATCGACAAGTAGCCGGCGGCGGGCGGGGCCTCAGCGGGCCCGGCGCATCACGACGTAGTCCCGCGATTCCCTGCCGGGCCGCTGCCGGTCGACGACGGTCCAGCCCCAGCGGGTGTACCGGTCCGTCAGTTCCGGTACGTCGAGGGTCATGAGCAGGGCCGGTCCGGGGACCGCGTCCAGGAGCAGCTCGTCGTGGAGCCTGCGGCCGATGCCCTGCCCCTGGTGGCCGGGGGCGACGACGAGTTCGGCGAGCTCGAAGGCGGAGGCGGCCCCGGAGAGGACCGTGTCGGTCCAGCCGGCGGAGAACCCGAGGAGGGCCTCCTCGGCGTCGAGCGCGGCCACCGCCGTGAAGTCCTCCCTCCCGCCGGCCGATCCCAGCAGCCTGTCGACGGTCCGTACGGCGCCGAGCGGCGGCTCGTGCCAGGGGTCGCCGCAGAACGCCTGGGCGCACAGGGCGAGGAGTTCGTCGCGGCGGGCCGCGAGGTCCCCGGCCGTGACGCGGGTCAGGCGGTACGTCACGAGTTGACCGCGCCCCGCAGTTCGGCCACGTCCAGCTGTTCCGTCTCGTCGTGCGCGGTCAGGTCGATGACCTGGCCGATCGCCCGCGGCGGCGCCGTGACCTGCGGAGCGAGGGGCGCGGCGACCGGGGTGAGCAGCGGGGTCCCGGAGGCCAGGGCCTCTTCGAGGACCTCCTCGCCGACGACGTCGGCGAGGTCGGTGTTCTGCACGGCCTCGATGACGGCCGCCGCCTTCTGCGTACCGAAGAAGTCGAAGCCGCCCTCGGGGCGCGGGACGGGCCTGCGGGCCGCGTACGGGGCGATCGCGGCCGCGACCGGCACCGCCGGAAGGGCCGCGGCCCTGGCCTGCGAGGCCGGCGGGAGCGCGGGGGCGGCGGCCGTACGGCTGTGCTGCTCGGTTCCGGCGGCCGCCGCGTGCTTCCCCTGCGGCTCCTCCGTCTCCCGGGCCCGCTCGGCGAGGTCGCGGGCGCGGGCCGCCTCGGCCGTACGGCGGGCCTGCTGGGCCGCGGCGTTGCGCGGGAGGTCGCGCAGCGCCTGGGCGGCGCGGCGGAAGGCCTCCGGGGTGTGCGTGGAGCCTGCGGCCGGCAGCGCCTTGGCCTCGGCGGGGCCGCTCGCCTCCAGGGCGAGGACGCGGCGGCCCTCCAGGGCGCTGGCCCGCTCGGTCTCCGCGGTGGCGTACCGGCGGAGCAGGTCGGCGTGCTCGCCGCGCAGTCCGGCGAGCTCCACGCGCTTGGCGCGGAGCTTGGCGTCGAGCCGGACGCGCAGCGCGCGGGACTCCTCCAGGTCGGTCTCCAGCTCGGCGGTGCGCTCCTCGGCCTTCCACTGGTCGGCGGCGCGCGCGCGGTCGAGCTCGGCGACCTTCAGGCCGGCGCCGCGGTCCCAACTGCGCATGAGGACGGCACCGGTGACGGCGGCGGCGGCCGCCGCGGCCGCGAGCAGCCGCGCGATCACCGGGTCGCCGGGCAGCCAGGCGGCCGCGGCGCACACGACCGCGGCGCCGGCGACCGCGGAGGGCGGCAGCAGCTTGTGCAGAGGCGGGGAATGGCGGTGGCGTCCACGTGGCATGGCCTGAAATTTACCGTGCGTAGGCGCCATGTGGGGCGTCGGCCCGGCAATCACTTGGCCACTTCTCGCCATCAGAAGTGGATATCGACGGTTCCGGTTCCGTTTCGGGCCGACTCGCCTCCCCCGCCGACTACTTCTTGAGCAGCCCCTTCGTCTCCAGATACTCCTTGGCGACGTCCTCCGGCTTCGCCCGCTCGGCGTCCACCTTGCGGTTGAGTTCGGCGAGATCCGCTGTGGTCAGCACCTTGGTGATCTTGTCCAGGGCGGCGGCTATCTCCGGAGCGCCGGCGTCCTTGGCGTTGAGCACGGGCAGCACGTTGTCCGCGTTCTGCAGCTTCTTGTCGTCGGTGAGGAAGACGAGGCCGTAGCTGTCGATCGTGGCGTCCGTGGTGGTCGTCAGGACGAGCTGGTCCACCCCGTCCTTGACCGCCTGCTTGGCCTGCGGCGTTCCGACGCCCTTGGGGTCGATCCCGGCCACGTCGATCCCGTACGTCTTCTTCAGACCGGGTGCGCAGAAGGGCCGCACCGCGCATTCGTCACCGGCGGCGATCTTCACCTTCAGCTTCGCGCGGCCGAGATCGGAAAGGGTCGTCAGCTTGTTCTTCGCGGCGAATTCCTTCGTCACCGCGAAGGCGTTCTGATCGACCGCCTCTCCGGCGGCGAGCACCTTCAGACCGCGCGGTTCGGCGAGCTTCCGCAGCGCGTCGACCGTGGCCGTCGCGTCGCCCGAGGCGACCGGCTTGTCCTCGGGCGCCTTCGGGCCGTTCACCTTCGCGTTGAGGAATTCCGCGATCGTCGCCGCGTATTCCGGGACGACGTCGATCTCGCCCTTCTCCAGCGAGGGTTCGTACAGCTCGCGATTCTTCACCGTGGTGATGGACACGGAGTATCCCTCGGCCCGCAGCGACTGCGCGTACAGCTCGGCGAGGACCTTGGCCTCCGTGAAGGCGGCCGCGCCGACCACCAGGGAACCCTTCTCCCCGCCGCCGGAGGCGCCGGAACCGCCGGAGTCCTTCTTCTTGCCTTCCTCCAGGCTGTCACCGCCGCACGCGGCGAGGGCGACGGTCAGCGCCGCCGTACCCAGCAGCGCGCCCGCGATACGCGAGACCCTGTTCACGAGATCACCCATCCCAGTCAGTGTTCGACAAGTCGTCTGTGTCGGTCGAAGAGGCGGTCCGCGGCCACCAGGACGCCCTCCACCAGGAGGGCGAGCAGCGCCACGAGCACGGCGCCCGCGACGACCCGCGCGGTGTCGTACGTGGCGAAGCCGGCCGTGATGATCCGGCCGAGACCGCCCTGCCCGACCATCGCGGCGACGGTCGCCGTGGCGACCACCTGCACCGCGGCCGAGCGGACCCCGGTCATCACCACCGGGCGGGCCAGCGGGAGTTCGACCCGGAAGAAGAGCTGGACGCCCGTCATCCCCATGCCCCGGGCGGCCCGCACCGCGGCCCGGTCGACCTCCCGCACCCCCACGTACGCGTTGGTGAGGAGCGGGGGTACCGCGAAGAGCACCAGGGCCACCACCGTCGGCACATAGCCGGCGTTCCGCAGGGGCGACACCATGAACAGGGCGAGCACCGCGAAGACGGGGATCGCCCGCCCCACGTTGGACACGTTCACCGCGAGGGCCCCGCCCCGGCCGAGGTGGCCGAGCCACAGGCCCAGCGGCAGCGCGAGCGCCGAGGCGACGAGGAGCGCGGCCCCGCTCACGTACACGTGCTCGGCGAGCCGCTGCCCGATGCCGTCCTCGCCCGTCCAGTGCGCGCCGGTGGTGAGCCAGCCCCAGGCGTCCGTCACGATGCCCATCTCACCCACCTCCCGGCGCGGTCCGTATCCGGGTCCACGGCGTCAGCAGCCGCTGGAGACCCAGGAGCAACAGGTCGGCGGTGACGGCGAGCAGCACGCACAGCACCGAGGCGGCGAGCATCTGCGCCTTGAAGAAGGTCGGCAGCGCGTCCTCGATGAGGTTGCCCAGGCCCCCGCGGCCGACGACCGAACCGACCGTCGTCAGCGCGACCGTGGAGACCGTCGCCATCCGCACCCCGGCCATCAGCACCGGCAGTGCCAGCGGGAGTTCGACCTGCCAGAGCATCCGCAGCGAGCCGTACCCCATGCCCCGGGCGGCCTCCCGCGTCTCGGCCGGCACGGCGGCGAGCCCCGCCAGCGTGTTCCGCACGAGGATCGTCAGCGCGTACAGCACGAGGCCGGTCACGACGAGCGCGGCCGAGAGACCGAAGAGGGGCAGCAGCAGCGAGAACATCGCGAGCGACGGCACCGTGTAGAGCAGGGTCGTGAGACCCAGGACCGGGCCGGCGAACCGGGGCCTGGCGCGCACGAGCAGGGCGAGCGGCACCGCGACGGCGAGCGCGATCAGCACGGACACGACCGTGATTCCCACATGCTGGAGCAGCGCCTCCGTCAACTCCGCCCGGCGCGTGCGCAGATACTCACCGCAGATCCAGTCGTTCGTGACCAGACAGTTCTGCTCGCTCATCGCCCCTCCCCCCGTGTCGTCCGCCCTCCCGAACGCTTGTGTGACGACCCTAACCCCCGCCACCGACAATCCCCGAGACCCGCCACAATGCGGCAACACGCCCTTCACACACCCCCGCCGCCCAGGGGCCAGAATGGGGAACCATGATCCGGTTCGAGCACGTGACCAAGCGGTACGACGACGGCACCACGGCCGTCGACGACCTCTCCTTCGAGGTCGCCGAGGGCGAACTCGTCACCCTGGTCGGCCCGTCCGGGTGCGGCAAGACGACCACGATGATGATGGTCAACCGGCTCGTCGAGCCGACCTCGGGCCGCGTCCTCGTCGACGGCGAGGACATCGCGGGCGTCGACCCGGTCGCCCTGCGCCGCAAGATCGGCTACGTCATCCAGCAGGTCGGGCTCTTCCCCCACCGCACGGTCCTCGACAACACCGCGACCGTCCCCGCCCTCCTCGGCTGGAAAAAGGCCGCCGCACGCGCGCGTGCCGCCGAACTCCTCGACCTCGTCGGCCTCGACCCGGCCGTCTACGGCTCGCGCTACCCCGCACAGCTCTCCGGCGGGCAGCGCCAGCGCGTCGGCGTCGCGCGCGCCCTCGCCGCCGACCCGCCCGTCCTCCTCATGGACGAACCGTTCGGCGCCGTCGACCCGGTCGTCCGCGAGCGCCTCCAGAACGAGTTCCTCACGCTCCAGGCCACCGTCCGCAAGACCGTCCTCCTCGTCACCCACGACATCGAGGAGGCCGTCCGCATGGGCGACCGCATGGCCGTCTACGGGCAGGGCCGCATCGAACAGTTCGACACGCCCGCCACCGTCCTCGGCACCCCCGCCACCCCGTACGTCGCGGACTTCGTCGGCAACGACCGGGGCCTCAAGCGGCTCGCGGTCACCCCGGTCACCGAGACCGACCTCGACCCGTGGGCGAAGGACGCCGAAGCCACCGCTGACGGCACCCCCGCCCCCGTACCCCTCGGGACCTCCCTCAAGGACGCCCTCGCCGCGCTCCTCCAGCACGACGCCGGCCGCCTCACCGTCACCGGCGACGACGGCCGGCCGCTCGGCGTCCTCACCCCGGCGGGCGTCCACCGCGCCCTGCGCCGGGCCTCGGCGGCACAGGAGACGCCACAGGGCACCTCCTAGGCCGGCAAGACACCCCCTAGGTGGCGCTGAGCTTCCCGGCCATCCAGACCAGGCCCGGCGGGATCTCCCGGTTCCACGTGTTGAAGTTGTGGCCGCCGCTCTCCAGCACGATCGACGAGACCTCCGCCGGGCTCTTCACCTTCTCGATGAACTGCCGCGTGCCCTTCAGGTTGCCCTCGCCCCGCTTCGACGACGTCACCAGGAACGACGTGCTCCCCTGCCGCCCGTGGTCCAGGCTCCACAGCAGGTCGCCCCGGCGCCGCAAGGCGTCGTCCCCGTGGAACAGGTCCCCGGTGGTGACGTCCTCCGCCGCCTTGTAGTACGCGGAGAAGCCCGCGCCCGCCGCGAACCGGTCCGGGTGGTGGAGGGCGATCTTCAGCGCGCAGTACCCGCCCGTCGAGTTCCCCATGAAGCCCCAGTTCCGCGGCTTCGCCCCCACCCGGTACGTCCCCGAGACCGCCTTCGGCAGGTCCTCCGAGAAGAAGGTCTCCGTCCGCGGGCCCCCCGGGACGTCCACGCACTCGGTGTCCCGCGGCGGCGCCACCGTCGGACGGAGCATCACCAGGATCATCGGCTGCATCCGCCCCTCCTTCGCCTGGAGGTACGCCGTCCGGGGGTACTTGAGCCCCTTGATCAGGTTCTCCGCCGTCCCCGGATACCCCGTGAGCACCACGGCCGCCGGGAACGTCCGCTTCGCATACCGCGGCTGGAAGTACTCCGGAGGCAGGTACACGTACGCGGGCGAGGCGATCCCCGACCGCTCCCCCGCCACCACGACCTTCTGGATCTGCCCCCCGACCGAGGGACGCCCACCGCCCGGCACGTCGAGCGTCTGCGTCTCCACCACCCGGACGTCCTTCGAGCCGGCCGCGTGGTCGACGACCACCCCCATCTCCTGCTCCTGACCGAACAGGTCGGCCCACGAGCCGTAGAACAGGAACGACCGGTTCGCCGCGAGACCCACCGCCGCGAACAGCGCCACCTGGGTCATGAGCAGCAGCCCCACCCGGCCCACGACCGGCCGCCAGCCGCGCCGCGCGAGCCTCGGCCACATCCAGACCGTGGCCAGGAACAGCGCCACGGCCAGCGCCACGGCCGACACGAGGACTTTGTCACTGGTGAGACCCATGAGACGACCGAGCCTTCTTTCCGAGATTTTCCTGTGAGCGAATGAACCCGGTCCCGCGCGCCGCCGTCATAGAAGGCGCACCAGCCGGAACGGCCCGCCGAACGCGCCGCAGGGCCCGACCGGAGTCAAAGACCCTGCGCAGGACCACGGGAAGTACGGGAAGCCATGTCTGTCACGGTAGATGGGGACAAATCAGGATTGGTTCCGGTTCGGGTGCGGCGGATTCTCCGCGGCCCCCGCCCCGAGAACGTCCCGGGCCTCGTCGGCACGGCCGCCACCCTCATCGGTCTCATCGACATCACCGCGGGGGTCTTCCCCCGCTTCCGCGTCAGCCGCATGCACGCCGTCGCCGAGGTCCTCCCCGGCACCCTCGGCCCCCTCTCCGCCGCCCTCTCCCTCAGCGCCGGCGTCCTCCTCCTGCTCCTCGCCCACGGCCTCAAGCGGCACAAACGCCGGGCCTGGCGCGCCGCCGTCGTCCTGCTCCCCCTCGGCGCCGTCGCCCAGTTCGTCTGGCGCCACTCCGTCCTCGGCGCCCTCCTCTCCCTCGCACTCCTCACCCTCCTCGTACGCCATCGGAGCGAGTTCGCCGCCCTCCCCGACCCCCGCAGCCGCTGGCGGGCCCTCGCCAACTTCGTCGTCATGGGCGCCGGATCCATCGCCCTCGGCCTCGTCATCGTCAGCGCCCACCCCCGGCGCGTCGTCGGCAGCCCCAGCCTCACCGACCGCCTCGAACACGTCCTGTACGGACTCCTCGGCGTCGAAGGCCCCGTCGCCTACACCAAGGGCGTCGACTGGACCGTCGGCTACTCCCTCGGCGCCCTCGGCATGCTCACCGCCCTCACCACCATCTACCTGGCCTTCCGCCCCGAACACCCCGCCGCACGCCTCACCGACGACGACGAGACCCGGCTGCGCGCCCTCCTCGACCAGCACGGCGGCCGCGACTCCCTCGGCCACTTCGCGCTCCGCCGCGACAAGGGCGTCGTCTTCTCCCCCAGCGGCAAGGCCGCCGTCTGCTACCGCGTCGTCTCCGGCGTCATGCTCGCCAGCGGCGACCCCATCGGCGACGTCGAGGCCTGGCCCGGCGCCATCGAACGCTTCATGGACGAAGCCAAGGCACACTCCTGGACCCCCGCCGTCATGGGCTGCTCCGAGACCGGCGGCCAGGTCTGGACCCGCGAGACCGGCCTCGACGCCCTCGAACTCGGCGACGAGGCGGTGGTCGACGTCGCGGATTTCTCCCTCTCCGGCCGGGCCATGCGCAACGTCCGCCAGATGGTCAAACGGATCGAACGCAACGGCTACACCACCCAGGTCCGCCGGGTCCGTGACCTCGACGACGAGGAACTCGAACGCGTCCGCCGCGCCGCCGCCGACTGGCGCGGCACCGACACCGAGCGCGGCTTCTCCATGGCCCTCGGCCGCATCGGCGCCCCCGGCGACGGCGACGCCGTCATAGCGACCGCCCACAAGGCCGACGACACCGACGGCACGGACTCCCCCTACGGCGACCTCAAGGCGGTCATCCACTTCGTCCCCTGGGGCCCCGACGGCATGTCGCTCGAACTCATGCGCCGCGACCGCTCCGCCGACCCCGGCATGAACGAGCTCCTCATCGTCGCCGCCCTCCAGGCCTCCCCCGGCCTCGGCATCGAGCGCGTGTCCCTCAACTTCGCCATGTTCCGCGCCGCCCTCGCCCGCGGCGAGAAGATCGGCGCGGGCCCCGTCCTGCGCGTCTGGCGCGGACTCCTCGTCTTCCTCTCCCGCTGGTTCCAGATCGAGTCGCTCTACAAGTTCAACGCCAAGTTCCGGCCGCGCTGGGAACCCCGCTTCGTCGTCTACCGCAAGAGCCGCGACCTCCCCCGCATCGGCTTCGCCGCCATGCAGGCCGAAGGCTTCGTACACCTCTCGCTGCCCCGCCCCTTCACCCGCAGGCGCCCCGCCCCGGCCCCCCGCCCCTGCGCCCACATCGTCCCCGCCCAGACGGCCGACCGAGAGGTCCGCGCGGCCTGATATCACCCCTGGGCCCTACGCTGGACACATGAGTACGACGATCCACCGGGGCACGGCCCGGGGCCTGCCGGAGTGGGACCGCTGCGCGGTCATGGGCGTGGTCAACGTGACCCCCGACTCCTTCTCCGACGGCGGCCGCTGGTTCGACACCACGGCCGCCGTCAAACACGGCCTCGACCTCGTCGCCGAGGGCGCCGACCTCGTCGACGTCGGCGGCGAGTCCACCCGCCCCGGCGCCACCCGCGTCGACGAGGAGGAAGAGCTCCGCCGCGTCGTCCCCGTCGTCCGCGGCCTCGCCGCCGAAGGCGTCACCGTCTCCGTCGACACCATGCGGGCCACCGTCGCCGCCCGCGCCGTCGAGGCCGGCGCCGTCCTCGTCAACGACGTCAGCGGCGGCCTCGCCGACCCCCGCATGGTCCCCGCCGTCGCCGCCGCCGAGGTCCCCTTCGTCGTCATGCACTGGCGCGGCTTCAGCGACAACATGAACAGCCTCGCCGTGTACGACGACGTCGTCGGCGAAGTCGTCACCGAACTCCGCACCCGCATGGAGGCCGTCGTCGACGGCGGCGTCGCCCCCGAGCGGATCGTCATCGACCCCGGCCTCGGCTTCGCCAAGCTCGCCCCCCACGACCTCGCCCTCGTCGCCCACCTCCCCGAGCTCCGCGCCCTCGGCCGCCCCCTCCTCGTCGCCGCCTCCCGCAAGCGGTTCCTCGGCCACGTCCTCACCCGCGAGGGCGCCACCCCGCCGCCCGCCCGCGAGCGCGACGCCGCCACCGCCGCCGTCTCCGCCCTCGCCGCCCACGCGGGCGCGTGGGCCGTCCGCGTCCACGAGGTACGGGCCACCGCCGACGCCGTACGAGTCGCCAGGGCCATCGAGGGAGCCGCGTGAGCCACACGGACCGCGACGCCGACGAGGCAGCCGTCGAAGCCGCCAACACCGCCTTCTACGAGGCCATGGAGACCGGCGACTTCGAGACGCTCTCCACGCTCTGGCTCGACGACGGGGCCACCCCCATCACCTGCGTCCACCCCGGCTGGCCCGTCCTCACCGGCCGCGGCGAGGTGCTCCGCTCGTACGCCCTGATCATGGCGAACACGGACTACATCCAGTTCTTCCTCACCGACCTCCGGATCTCCCTCGCCGGCGACACCGCCCTCATCACCTGCACCGAGAACATCCTCAGCGGCGGCCCCGCCGAGGACGGCGCCGAACTCGGCCCCCTCGTCGGCCAGCTCGTCGTCGCCACCAATGTGTTCCGCCGCACACCCGGAGGCTGGCGGGTCTGGTCCCACCACGCCTCCCCCGTCCTGGGCGACACCGAGGAGACGGGAGGTCCCGAGGACGGCACCGAGGCTTCGAATCCGCCCGTCTGACGCGCCCCGGACCCCCCAAGGGCAAGCGCTGTCGGTCCCCGCAGGTAGATTCGAAGTGGACACCCGGCCGTCCGCACCCGGCTGCGTGCCCACCCGAACTACGACAGCAGGAGTGATTCGCGTGGATCGTGTCGCGCTGCGCGGCCTCAAGGCCCGAGGCCACCACGGCGTCTTCCCCAAGGAGCGCGAGGAGGGCCAGACCTTCATCGTGGACCTGGTACTCGGCCTGGACACCCGCCCGGCGGCCGCCGAGGACGACCTCACGAAGACCGTCCACTACGGGATCGTCGCCGAAGAGGTCGTCGACGTGGTCCAGGGCGAGCCCGTCGACCTCATCGAGACCCTCGCCGAGCGCATCGCCCAGCAGTGCCTCAGCCACGCCGGGGTACAAGAGGTGGAAGTCGTCGTCCACAAGCCGGACGCGCCCATCACCGTGCCCTTCGACGACGTGACCATCACGATCACCCGGAGCCGACGATGAAGCCGACGCAGAGCGACCCCACCGTCCAGCCCGTACCCGCATCCGTCGTCGAGACCGTCGACGCCGCCGACACGACCCTCTCCAACCCCCGCTGGGCCGTCCTCGCCCTCGGCGCGAACCTCGGCAACCGCCTGGAGACCCTCCAGGGCGCCGTCGACGCCCTCGGCGACACCCCCGGCCTCCGGGTCAAAGCCGTCTCCCCCGTCTACGAGACGGCCCCCTGGGGCGTCGATCCCGGCAGCCAGCCCTCCTACCTCAACGCCGTCCTCCTCGTGAAGACGACGCTGCCGCCCTCCTCCCTCCTGGAGCGGGCCCACGCCGTCGAGGAGGCCTTCCACCGCGTCCGCGAGGAGCGCTGGGGCGCCCGCACCATCGACGTCGACATCGTCGCGTACGCGGACACGGTCTCCGAGGACCCCGTCCTCACCCTCCCGCACCCCCGCGCCCACCAGCGCGCCTTCGTCCTCGCCCCGTGGCACGACGTCGACCCCGAAGCCCTGATCCCCGGCCACGGCCCGGTGGCCGAGCTCCTCGCCGCCCTCGGCCACGAAGGCGTCACGCCCCGTGCCGACCTGGAACTCCGCCTCCCCGAGTAGTCGTTACGCTCGTGCCAGACCGCCCCAGCGACGACACGAAGGACATCCGGTGAAACAACTGCGGCTGAAGGTGCTCACCGGACTGTTCCTCGTGGCCGGCATCCTCTCGTGGGGTGCCGCCCGGCTCTGGGACGCGGTCGGCACCCTCCCCAGCGTGCCGATCGCCGCGCCCATCGTCCTCGCCGTGATCGCCGTCGTCCTCACCGCGACCGCCCTCTCCATCCGCGTCCGCCTCAAGGCCCAGCGCGAGCGGCGGCCCGGCGCCAAGGGCGTCGAACCCCTGATGGCGGCCCGCGCGGTGGTCTTCGGCCAGGCGAGCGCCCTGGTCGCCGCCCTCGTCGCCGGCATGTACGGCGGCACGGGCGTCTTCCTGCTCGGCTCCCTCGACATCCCCGCCCGTCGCGACCAGGCCCTCTACGCGGCCCTCTCGGTCGCGGCGGGCATCGCCGTCATCGCCGCCGCCCTCTTCCTGGAGCGCGTCTGCAAGCTCCCGGAGGACGACGACAAGAACCAGGCCCCTGCGGCGTAGGAGCTACGGGGCCTCGCGCGCGAGGTGCCCGTTCACCAGGAAGGTGGGGTGCGGGGCCAGCCGGTAGCTGTAGAAGGTGAAGGGCTTGGTCCCGAGCGCGGGACGGGGCCGGACGTCGTGGACCCGGACCCAGGAGGCCTCGGGCGGGTGCAGGGGGTGGTGCTCGGGGACGAAGGTGCCCCGGGCGGCCCAGCGGTTCGACACGTAGAGCTGGGAGGCCAGCCCTCGCTTCGCCGGGGTGAACCGCGCACCGATGATCCGGGCCAGCTCGGCGAGAAAGGGTACGTTGGCGCTCGCGATCATCCGCCCATGTCCGTGCTTGACGATGAAGCCGTCGCCGTCGATGTACCCGTCGAGGAACCCCATGAAGGTTTCCATGTCGCGCAGCACGACGCGCGGGAAGAGCTGCCGCATGTGGTGGGCGTCCCCACCCACGTAGTGCCGCATCGCGTCGGAGAGGTACGAGGACACCACCCTCACACGGAAGCCGGGCAGGTCCCGTTTCAGAAAGCCGGAGGGCCGGGTCACCGCCTCAAGACGAGCGGGGAGCGCCGTACAGGCCGTGAGCGCGGCCGCGTACCGGGCCGCGAACGCCTCCTCATTCACGATCAAGGAAACGTAGTTCTTGTAGACGGTCCCGTCGGCACACGTGGCACCCACGTAATAGCCGAAGTCGTACCCGGCACGGATGACCGGGCGCTCCCGGCACAGCTTCCGCGCGTGAGTCCAAGCGACCTTCACCCCTGCCGTGTCCGCCGCACGCTTCCACCCGTCCGGGGTGAGCAGCAACAGATCCGGACCGACGGTGAAGGTCATGTGGTCCGTCACCACATCGACAGCCTGTCGCCCCTTCACCGCCGTCACGTGCGAGACCGTGGTCTGCACCGTACGGTCGCCGTCCAGCGTCCACATCACGCTGCCCGGCACCACGTTCTTGGCCTGAGTGCAGCCGTCCACCAGGTTGACCAGCATCTTGCTGATCGGTCCATACGCCACAACGCCCCCTTGATCAGCGAGGAACTCCGCTGATCAAGGACGCTATGGAGCAAGGCGGACAGTCCGCTACGAGCGGGCCAATATCAGAGACATGGCCTCGGCACGTGTAGTAGCGTCACGAAGTTGACCACGTACCGCCGAGGTGGTCGTCTTCGCGCCCGGCTTGCGGACTCCGCGCAGCGCCATGCACATGTGCTCGGCCTCGATGACGACGATCGCCCCGCGCGCGTCGAGGATCCTCATCAACGAATCGGCGATCTGCGTCGTGAGGCGCTCCTGCACCTGCGGCCGGCGCGCGAAGACGTCGACAAGTCGGGCCAGCTTCGACAGGCCGGTAATCTTGCCCGATTCCGCCGGTATGTAACCAATGTGAGCTACGCCATGAAATGGCAGCAAATGATGCTCACAGGTCGCAGTCAGCTCGATGTCCTTCACCAGGACCATCTCGTCGTGTCCCAGATCGAACGTCGTCGTCAGAACGTCCTCGGGCTGCTGCCACAGCCCCGCGAAAAGCTCCTTGTACGCCCTCGCAACCCGCGCCGGCGTCTCCTTCAGACCCTCGCGGTCCGGGTCCTCGCCGACCGCGATGAGGAGCTCCCGTACGGCGTTCTCGGCGCGCTTCTCGTCGAACTCGCCGATCCTGCCCTCACCGTCCAGCGTCACCGGGTCGGTCATCTCTGCCTCGTTCCGTCTGTGCTCGATGCGCGAAAAGCCGCGCCCCCACAGGCTAGAACCTGTGGGGGCGCGGCATCCATTCCGGGGTCCCGGGGAGGTCAGTCCTCGGGGGTGTCCACCGGGGCGATGTCGATGCCCTTGGTGGTGTCCACGGTCGGGGTCGCCGACCCGTTCGCGCTGTTCGTCAGGGCGAGCTCCTTGGGGGAGAGCACCGGCGGACGCGTGGACGGGGTGCGGCGGCTGGAGCCGGTCCAGGCCGGGCGGGCCGGGCGCTTGACGATGGGGGTGAAGATCTCGGCGATCTCCTCCTTGCCCAGCGTCTCCTTCTCCAGCAGGGCGAGGACCAGGTTGTCGAGGACGTCTCGGTTCTCGACGAGGATCTCCCAGGCCTCGTTGTGCGCGGTCTCGATGAGCTTCTTGACCTCTTCGTCGACCAGCGCCGCGACCTCTTCCGAGTAGTCGCGCTGGTGCGCCATCTCACGGCCGAGGAAGGGCTCGGTGTTGTCGCCGCCGAACTTGATGGCGCCGAGCCGCTCCGTCATGCCGTACTGCGTGACCATCGCGCGGGCCGTGGACGTGGCCTTCTCGATGTCGTTCGCGGCGCCCGTGGTCGGGTCGTGGAAGACGAGCTCCTCGGCCGCGCGCCCGCCCAGCATGTAGGCCAGCTGGTCGAGCATCTCGTTGCGCGTGGTCGAGTACTTGTCCTCTTCCGGGAGCACCATCGTGTAGCCCAGGGCGCGGCCGCGGGACAGGATGGTGATCTTGTGGACGGGGTCGGCGTTGGGCGAGGCCGCCGCGACCAGGGCGTGGCCGCCCTCGTGGTACGCGGTGATCTTCTTCTCCTTGTCCGACATGATCCGGGTCCGCTTCTGCGGGCCCGCGACCACACGGTCGATCGCCTCGTCCAGAGCCTTGTTGTCGATCAGCTTCTGGTCGCTGCGGGCGGTGAGGAGCGCCGCCTCGTTGAGGACGTTGGAGAGGTCCGCGCCGGTGAAGCCGGGGGTGCGACGGGCGACGGCGCTGAGGTCGACGTCCGGGGCGACCGGCTTGCCCTTCTGGTGGACCTTGAGGATCTCCAGGCGGCCCTGCATGTCCGGGCGGTCGACGGCGATCTGCCGGTCGAATCGGCCGGGGCGCAGGAGTGCCGGGTCGAGGATGTCGGGGCGGTTCGTCGCCGCGATGAGGATGACGCCGCCCTTGACGTCGAAGCCGTCCATCTCGACGAGGAGCTGGTTGAGCGTCTGCTCGCGCTCGTCGTGACCGCCGCCGAGGCCGGCGCCGCGGTGGCGTCCGACGGCGTCGATCTCGTCGACGAAGACGATCGCCGGGGCGTTGGCCTTGGCCTGTTCGAACAGGTCGCGGACCCGGGAGGCGCCGACGCCGACGAACATCTCGACGAAGTCGGAGCCGGAGATCGAGTAGAACGGCACTCCGGCCTCGCCGGCGACGGCGCGCGCGAGGAGCGTCTTGCCGGTTCCGGGCGGGCCGTAGAGCAGGACACCCTTGGGGATCTTGGCGCCGACCGCCTGGAACTTCGCGGGCTCCTGGAGGAATTCCTTGATCTCGTGGAGTTCCTCGACGGCCTCGTCCGAGCCGGCGACGTCGGCGAACGTGGTCTTCGGCGTGTCCTTGGTGATGAGCTTCGCCTTGGACTTGCCGAACTGCATGACGCGGGAGCCGCCGCCCTGCATCTGGTTCATCAGGAAGAGGAAGACGACCACGATGAGGACGAAGGGGAGGAGCGAGAGCAGGATCGAGACGAAGGGCGACTGCTTCGTCGGGGAGACGGTGTAGCCCTTCTCGATCTGTCCGGCCTCGAACTTCTCCTGGAGCTTGTCGGCGAGGTCCGCGCCCTGGGTGCCGATGTAGCTGGCCTGGACCTTGTCGCTCTTGTTGATCTTCTGACCGTCGATGAGATCGATCTTGATGATCTGCTCGTCACCGGTGGTGAGCTTTGCCTGCTTGACCTGGTTCTTGTCGATCGCCTGGACGACCTGGCCGGTGTCCACCGTCTTGTAGCCCTCGGACGAGCCGACGACCTGCATCAGCACGACCACGGCGAGGACGGCCAGCACGATCCACATGACCGGCCCACGGAAGTATCGCTTCACGTCCATCCATACGGAGCGAGAACGCCCCGTCCCTCCTGCCCGTAGGAAAATGCTGCTGTGAGAGCTGCTGTGTGAAAAAGCTGTTCTTCGGACGGTACCTCAGCATCGTCGCCCGCGACCGCCTTCCCGTGGTTCAACGGAGGGAAGGCGGTGCGGGTTCCCCGTGAGGACGAGGTCTCAGCCGCCGTAGACGTGCGGGGCGAGCGTGCCGACGAACGGAAGGTTCCGGTACTTCTCGGCGTAGTCCAGGCCGTAGCCGACGACGAACTCGTTGGGGATGTCGAAGCCGATCCACTTGACGTCGATGGCGACCTTCGCGGCCTCCGGCTTGCGCAGGAGGGTGCACACCTCGAGGGAGGCGGGCTCGCGGGAGCCGAGGTTCGACAGCAGCCACGACAGGGTCAGGCCGGAGTCGATGATGTCCTCGACGATCAGGACGTGCTTGCCCTTGATGTCGGTGTCGAGGTCCTTGAGGATCCTGACGACGCCCGAGGACTGGGTGCCGGCGCCGTAGGAGGAGACGGCCATCCAGTCCATGGTGACGGGGGTGGAAAGGGCGCGAGCCAGATCCGCCATCACCATCACCGCGCCCTTGAGGACGCCGACGATGAGCAGGTCCTTGCCCGCGTATTCCGCGTCGATCTTCGCGGCCAGCTCTGCCAGCTTGGCGTCGATCTCTTCCTTGGTGATGAGCACCGACTGGAGGTCGGTGCCCATGTCCTTCTCGTTCACCCGGGTCACTTTCGTTTGCTGCGTGCGTCAGCCTTGCCGGATGACCAGTCTGCCACCCTGACGGCGCGCTTCGACGCGGCCGGGCAGGTTGATGGCTCCCTGGCCGCGCCAGCCGGTGATGAGCCGGTCGAGCTCCTCGATGTGCCGGGCGAAGAGCGATCCGGCGGGGGCGCCCTCAGCGATGACGGCGCGGCGCAGGACGCGGCGGCGTACGGCGGGGGGCAGCCCGAAGAGCTTGGAGCACTCGAGGGCGCCCGCCTCGTCGCGTACGGCGGTCTCGGCGTCGGCGGCCCAGGTGTCGAGGGCGTCGGCGTCGTCGCGGGAGAGCTGGGCCGTTCGGGCGAGGGCTTCGACGACGCCCTTGCCGAGGGCTTTCTCCAGGGCGGGGAGGCCCTCGTGGCGGAGCCGGGAGCGGGTGTAGGCGGGGTCGCTGTTGTGCGGGTCGTCCCAGACGGCGAGTTCCTGCGCGATGCAGGCCTTGCGGACGGTCTGGCGGTCGAGCTGGAGGAACGGGCGCCGGTAGCGGCGGGAGGTGCCGGAGACGGCGGCCATGCCGGAGAGGGAGCGGATGCCGGAGCCGCGGGCGAGGCCGAGGAGGACGGTCTCGGCCTGGTCGTCCCGGGTGTGGCCGAGGAGGATCGCGGCGGCGCCGTGGCGCTCGGCGGCGGCGTCGAGGGCGGCGTACCGGGCGTCGCGGGCGGCGGCCTCGGGTCCTCCTTCGCGGCCGACGGTGACCGTGACGGACTCGACGGGGGCGAGGCCGAGGGCGGTCATGCGTCCGGCGACCTCGGCGGCCCGGGTGTCGGAGCCGTCCTGGAGGCCGTGGTCGACGGTGACGCCGCCGGCGCGTACGGGAAGTTTGCGGGCCTCGAAGGCGAGGGCGGAGGCGAGCGCCATGGAGTCGGCGCCTCCGGAGCAGGCGACGAGCACCAGCGGTGCGTCGCCGGCGGTGTGTTCGTTGATGACGTCGTGGAGTACGCGGCGGACCGCCAGGCGTATCGCCGCGACCGCAGGATGGGGACCCATGTCCGGTGCCCTTCGTGATGGGGGTGGGGTGCCTCGGTCGGAGTCTTAACGGTCGGAAAGGGGGGTTCGGTCACTCAGAGTGCGTCGATGGTGACAGAAACCCGGCCGTTACCCGAGCATTGCACGCCTCACCCCATGCCCAGGGTCCCTCGGATGGGTGATTGGCGGGGTCTTCTCACGTGTTCCTGTGCCGTGTGCCGCACCCGCCTCAGGAGTCTGCTTTACGGTGCACCCTCGCGATCCAGTCGGCGGGAGCCGCGATCTCGGTCTTGGTGGGGAGCGTGTTGGGCGAGGTCCACACGCGGTTGAAGCCGTCCATGCCGACCTGGTCGACGACGGCGCGGACGAAGCGCTCGCCGTCGCGGTACTGGCGGAGCTTGGCGTCGAGGCCGAGGAGCCTGCGCAGGGCCAGGTCGAGGCGGGAGGCGCCCCGGGCGCGGCGGGCCTGGAACTTCTCGCGGATCTCGGCGACGGAGGGGACGACCTGGGGGCCGACGCCGTCCATGACGTAGTCGGCGTGGCCTTCGAGGAGCGACATGACGGCGGTGAGGCGGCCGAGGATCTCGCGCTGTTCGGGGGTCTGGACGAGCTCGACGAGGGACGGGGCGGGTTCGCCGTCCTCGCCCTCGGGGCGGCCGCCGGTGAGGGCCTGCGCGGCTTCGCGGAGGCGTTCGACGACGGTGCCGGGGTCGACGTCGGTGGCGGCGAGGAACGACTGGATTTCGCCCTGGAGATGGTCACGTAGCCAGGGGACGGCGGTGAACTGGGTGCGGTGGGTCTCCTCGTGGAGGCAGACCCAGAGCCGGAAGTCGTGCGGGGAGACTTCGAGTTCGCGTTCGACGTGGACGATGTTGGGAGCCACGAGGAGCAGGCGTCCGCCGCCGTTGGCCCCGGCGGGGAGGTCGCGGGTGGCGGGGGCGAAGGTCTCGTACTGGCCGAGGATGCGGGAGGCGAGGAAGGACAGCAGCATCCCGAGCTCGACGCCGGTGACCTTGCCGCCGACGGCGCCGAGGACGGCGCTGCCGGGGTTGCCGCCGCGGCGCTCCTGCATCTTGCCGAGGAGCGGGGTGAGCAGCTCGCGGAAGCCGGCGACGTTGGCCTTGATCCAGCCGGCCCGGTCGACGACGAGGACGGGCGTGTCGTGGGGTTCGGCGCCCTCGGGAATCATCCGGGTGTAGGCGCGGACGTGTTCCTCGGCGGCCTTGGCGTGCCTGCGGAGTTCGGCGACGACCTCGCGGGCCTCGTCGCGGCTGACTTCGGGTCCGGGCCGCACGAGGCGGGTCGCGGTCGCGACCGCGAGGTTCCAGTCGACCATCCCGGATGTGCCTGCGCCACCGATGCTCGTCATGCGTCAACCGTACGGGCTCGGGGCCTGTTCGGTGAGGGTTCGATGGGGGGCGTGTGCGCTCACTTCTGGCCCGCGAGGGCGGCGGAGAGCCGGTCGAGGGCGGGCTGCGCCTCGGGCGCGGAGACGGTGCGGCCGGCGAGGAACGCGAAGGCGAGGAGGCGTCCGTCGGCGGTGACGACGGTCCCGGCGAGCGTGTTGACGCCCGTGAGGGTGCCGGTCTTGGCGCGGACGAGTCCGGCGCCGGCGGGGGCGGTGTCGAAGCGGCCGGCGAGGGTGCCGGTGAAGCCGCCGACGGGCAGTCCGGTGAGGAGGGGGCGCAGGGCGGGGCGGGCGGGGTCGGCCGCGCGGGTGAGGAGTCCGGTGAGGAGGGCGGCGGAGACCCGGTCGCGGCGGTCGAGTCCGCTGCCGTCGGCGAAGCGGGCGCCGGCGACGGGGACGCCGAGCCGGGTGAGTTCGTCGCGTACGGCGTTCTCGGCGCCCTGGAAGCTCGCGGGCTGCCTGCGGGCGAGGGCGGTCTGCCGGGCGAGGGCCTCGGCGAGGTCGTTGTCGCTGTTCGTGAGGGTCCGCTCGACGAGGTCGCCGAGGGGGGCGGAGTGCGTGAGGGCGAGCGGGTCGGCCTGGGGGGTGCGGCCGGGGGCGGGGTCGCCGGTGACCTCGATCCCGGCCGCGGTGAGGAGGCCGGCGAAGGCGGTGGCGGTGTCGCCCGCCGGGTCGGCGGTGCGGGGGGCGGGGCCGCTGTGGCTGTCGTCGAGGCGTCCTTCGCGGGTCATGAGGGCGACGACGGGGGCGATGTTCTCGTTGGGGCCGATGGGGTGGAGGGCGGGGCCCCGGTAGAGGCTCGTGTCGTAGGTGAGGCGTACGGAGGTGTGGCCGCGGGCCTTGAGGGCGCGGGCGGTGTCGGCGGCGAGGGTCTTCAGGCGGGCCGGGTCGAGTGTGGGGTCGCCGCCGCCGGTGAGGGTGATGCCTTTGCCGTCGGGGGCGGCGGTGACGGTGGTGGCGATGCGGTGCTCGGGGCCGAGGGCGGAGAGCGCGGCCGCGGTGGTGGCGATCTTGACCGTGGAGGCGGGGGTCATGGGGGTGCCGGCGCCCTCGCCGTAGAGCTGCCTGCCGGTGGCGGTGTCGACGACGGAGGCGGTACGGAGCGGGCCGAGGCCGGGGTCGGCGAGGAGCGGGACGAGGACGGCGGCGAGGTCGGCGGCGCGTCCGGCGGGCGCGGTGGAGGCGTTCGGCGTGGGGGCGCGCAGGGCGGTGAGGACGCCGGGGGCGCTGGGCGCGGGGGCGGGGCGGCGGGGCGCTGCGGGCGCCGGGGGCGGGGCGTGACGTGTGCCACCCGCCGTGGGGGCGGCGGCGCGGGCCCGCTCGGCCGTACGCTGGCCTCCGTCCCATGGTCCGGCCGCGGTCACCGCCGCGGCGGCCAGGACGAGACCGAGGGCGGCGGAGCCCGCCGTGAGCTGCCACGTCCTCGGCTCCGGCATTGCTGACCAGCCCCTTTCGCGATCACACACGTGCGTGAGGGACACTTAATCACCGCGCGTCGTCGCGAGCATTCACTTGTGTTGATTCAGGAGGAGCCACCCGTGGAGTTCGACGTTCTCATCGAGATCCCCAAGGGATCGCGGAACAAGTACGAGGTCGACCACGAGACGGGTCGCATCCGCCTGGACCGTCGTCTCTTCACGTCGACGGCCTACCCGACCGACTACGGCTACGTCGAGAACACCCTGGGCGAGGACGGCGACCCGCTGGACGCGCTCGTCATCCTCGACGAGCCCACCTTCCCGGGCTGCCTGATCAAGTGCCGCGCCATCGGCATGTTCCGCATGACGGACGAGGCCGGCGGCGACGACAAGCTGCTGTGCGTCCCGGCGACGGACCCGCGCATGGAGCACCTGCGCGACATCCACCACGTGGCCGAGTTCGACCGCCTGGAGATCCAGCACTTCTTCGAGGTCTACAAGGACCTGGAGCCGGGCAAGTCCGTCGAGGGCGCCGACTGGGTCGGCCGCGCCGAGGCCGAGGAAGAGATCGAGAAGTCGTACGCGCGCGCCAAGGAGCAGGGCGGCCACTGAGCCCCTGATGCCGTGAGCGTGTGAAGGCGGTGCACCTCTTGGGGTGCACCGCCTTTCGCGCATCCGTCGCACCTTCATACTGGAATCCAGGATTCCCCGGGGATGAGGCGGAGAGCGTGGTGGCGGAGCCGGAGGACGGTGCTCCTGAGGACCGGAAGCCGCAGTCGGACGAGGCGCGGAGCGCGTTCGTCCCGCCGGCCGGGGTGGAGCAGCCCGCGCCCCCCGAGGAGGAGCACGCGACCTCCGAGTTCGCGCTTCCGCCGGGTCTGACGCCGGAGCCGCCGCAGGAGCCGGAGGGGTCGGCGTTCGCCACGCCCGCCACGTACTCGGCGAAGAGTTCGCCGCCCGCGTTCACCCCGGCGTACGGGGTGCCGCTGGTGCGGATCTCGCGGGACGCGCCGTGGCAGGACCGGATGCGGACGATGCTGCGGCTGCCGGTGGGTGACCGGCCGGTGCCGGAGGCACCGCGCAAGGAGGACGAGTCCGGGCCGTCGGTGCCGCGCGTGCTCGACCTGACCCTGCGCATCGGCGAGCTGCTGCTCGCGGGCGGGGAGGGTGCGGAGGACGTCGAGGCTGCGATGTTCGCGATCTGCCGCTCGTACGGCCTGGACCGGGTGGAGCCGACGGTCACGTTCACCCTGCTGTCGGTCACGTACCAGCCGTCGCTGGTGGACGACCCGATCACGGCGAACCGGACCGTGCGCCGCCGGGGCACGGACTACACGCGGCTCGCGGCCGTCTACCAGCTGCTCGCGGACATCAACGCGCAGGCGCACGAGGTGACGCCCGAGGAGGCGTACCGGCGGCTCGCGGAGATACGGCGCAACCGGCACCCGTACCCGGGGTGGGTCCTGACGGCGGCTGCGGGCGTTCTGGCCGGTGCGGCCTCGGTGCTGCTCGGCGGCGGTCCGACGGTCTTCTTCGTGGCGGCGCTCGGCGCGGTCCTCGGGGACCGGCTGGCCTGGCTGTGCGCGGGGCAGGGGCTGCCGGAGTTCTACCAGTTCCTGGTGGCGGCGATGCCCCCGGCGGCGATGGGGGTGCTCCTGACGCTGTTGCACGCGGACCTGCGTCCGTCGGCGGTGATCACCGGTGGACTGTTCGCGCTGATCCCGGGGCGGGCGCTCGTCGCGGCCGTGCAGGACGGCCTGACCGGTTTCTACATCACCGCCTCGGCCCGGCTCCTGGAGGTCGCGTACTTCTTCGTCGCGATCGTGGTGGGCGTGCTGTCGGTGCTGTACGTCGCGGTGCAGTTCGACGCGCAGCTGAACCCGGAGGGGACGCTGCGGGCGGTGGAGCGGCCGGTGACGCAGATCCTGGCGTCGATGGTGCTGTGCGCGACCTTCGCGATCCTGTTGCAGCAGTCGCGGGCGACGGTGCTGTTCGCGACCCTGAACGGTGGGGTGGCGTGGGTGATCTACGCGTCGATCGCGGTGACCGCCGGGGGCTCGGCGGTGATGGCGACGGCCGTGGCGGCCGGTCTGGTGGGGCTCTTCGGGCAGCTGATCGCCCGCTACGAGCACACCTCGTCGCTGCCGTACGTGACGGCGGCGATCGGGCCGCTGCTGCCCGGTTCCGCGACGTACTTCGGGGTGCTCGCGATCGCCCAGAACAACCTGGACCAGGGCTTCACCTCGCTCGCGAAGGCGGCGGCGATCGCCCTGGCGATCGCGATCGGGGTGAACCTGGGGAGCGAGCTGGCCCGCCTCTTCATGCAGGCCCCGGGCGCGGCGGCGGCGCGGCGCGCGGCGAAGCGCACCCGGGGTTTCTAGGGCCTGTCGTCCGGTCCTACCGCTTGGCGTGGCGGCCGCGGGAGGACTGCGGGTTCGGGGTGCCGGGGGCGTCGTGGTCGCTGTGCGGCGGGTTCTTCTTCGCGTGGGAGCGGGCCCGGAGGAGCTCGATCGCGACCGGGACCACGGAGATCAGGACGATCCCGACGAGGATCAGCTCGATGTGCTTGTGCACGAACTCGACCTTGCCGAGGGAGGCGCCGAGCAGCGTCACGCCCGCGCCCCACAGCACGCCGCCGATGACGTTGAACGTGATGAACGAGCGGTAGTTCATCCTGCTCACGCCGGCGATGATCGGCGTGAACGTCCGGACGATGGGCACGAAGCGGGCCAGGATCAGCGACTTCGGTCCGTGCTTCTCGAAGAAGTCGTGCGCCTTCTCGACGTTCTCCTGCTTGAAGAGCTTGGAGTCGGGGCGCTTGAAGAGGGACGGGCCGACCTTGCGGCCGAACAGGTAGCCGACCTGGTCGCCGATGACGGCGGCCGCCACCACCAGGGTGCACACCAGCCACAGCGGCGTGTCCAGCTTGCCGGTGGTGACCAGCAGGCCGGTGGTGAAGAGCAGCGAGTCGCCGGGCAGGAAGAACCCGATGAGGAGGCCGGACTCGGCGAAGACGATGACGAGGACCCCGATCAGACCAAAGGTCCCGATCAGATAGTCCGGGTCCAGCCAGCTCGGTCCGAGGGCAAGCGTGTTCACGGGGTTCCGGGCTCCTGCGGTCGGTGGGGGCTTGGGGGACGGCTGGCCCCAAGCTATCAACGCGGTCCGGAGCCACCCGGTTCCACCCGGTCCCCACGGGATGCGGTCCCGGCCCGCCGGCCCGAGGCTTGGGGGTCAGGAGGTGCATGCCGATGGGCATCGACGAGTACGGGGGCGGCCAGGGGCCGCACTCCGACGTGCTGGTCGTGACGACGAACGACGTGCCGGGCTACCAGGTCCGGCAGGTGATCGGTGAGGTCTTCGGGCTCACCGTCCGCTCCCGCCATCTGGGCAGCCAGATCGGCGCGGGTCTGAAGTCGATGATCGGCGGTGAGCTGAAGGGCCTGACGAAGACCCTCGTGGAGACCCGCAACCAGGCGATGGAGCGCCTGGTGGAGCAGGCGAAGGCGCGCGGCGCGAACGCCGTGCTGATGTTCCGCTTCGACGTGACGGAAGCGGCGGACGTCGGCACGGAGGTGTGCGCGTACGGCACGGCGGTGGTGATCGAGCCGCGCGCCTGAACCGGCCGGTTTCCTCGCTCAGGCCGCCAGGCGGGCGGCGTTCGCCCGGACCGCCTCCCGCAGGTGCTCCGGGAGGCCCGGGTGGATCGACTCGTAGAACGCGTGGAAGTTCTCGTCGGCGACGTACATCTCGGTGAGCTCCACGTGGACCTTCGGGTGGCACTCGAAGAACCAGGTGGTGAGGTGGCGGCGGTGGGCCTCGGCGAGGTCCATCGCCTCCTCGGACCGGGGGTCCGCGCCCCCGGCCATCAGGGCCGCGTAGGCGGCGCCCCACGCGTCGACCTCGTCCTTCATCCGCTGCCAGTCCTCCTTGCCGTAGCCGGCGGCCCGCGCCTGGGCCTGCTCGTGGGAGTGGGAACCGCCCCAGCGGCGGGCGGACTCCTCCGCGAACCGCTCGGGGTCCTTGTCCCCGAAGACCTCGAACTTCTCCTCGGGCGTGAGGTTGATGCCCATCTTCTTCGCCTCCATGGCGTTCTCGACGGCCGCCGCCATCCTCTTCAGCTCGCCGATCCGCTCGGTCAGCAGCGTGTGCTGCCGCCGCAGGTGCTCCTGCGGGTCGGCGTGCGGGTCGTCGAGGAGGACGGCGACCTCTTCGAGGGGGAAGCCGAGCTCCCGGTAGAACAGGATCTGCTGGAGCCGGTCGAGGTCCGCGTCGTCGTAGCGGCGGTGCCCCGCCGTGCTGCGGCCGCCCGGCGAGAGCAGCCCGATCGCGTCGTAGTGGTGCAGGGTGCGCACCGTGACCCCGGCGAAGCCGGCCACCTGTCCTACGGAGTAGCCCATCGGCCGTCCGCCCTTTCTCTGTCGGTACGCCGTTCAGCCTGGGTCCTGACGCGACGTGAGGTGCAAGTCCCGGCCCGGGCGTTGTTCCGGGACCCACACCGGCGGCACTCAGGGTGTTGTGCGGCATTTGCTCACTTATGGTGGGGCGGTGGCCACCGATCATGCTCCGCCTCCCCCGGAGGCGTCCGCCCGGCTCCTGCTCCCCCAGATCCTCCCCGCGCTCGTCGTCGGGGTCGGGGCGAGCCTGCTGTTCCTCGGCATCAGTGTCCTCGCCGAGGAGTTCCAGCACGTGCTCTGGAACAACCTGCCGGACGCACTCGGCATCGGGAACTACTCCTCCCTCTGGATGATCACCATGCTCACGGCGACGGGCATCGTCGTGGGCCTCATCGTGTGGAAGATCCCCGGACACGCCGGACAGGACCCGGCCGAAGGAGGGCTGGGCGGACCGGCCCAGCCCGTGGGCGTGGTGCCGGGGCTGCTGCTCGCGACCACCTTCGTGCTGGCCGGCGGCGTCAGCCTCGGCCCCGAGTACCCGATCATCGCCTCCAACATCGCCCTCTTCTACTGGCTCGGCCGCAAGGTGGCGCCCACCGTGCCCGGCGCGGCCTGGGTCGCCCTCGCCTCGGCCGCCACCATCGGCGCCCTCTTCGGCACGCCGGTGGCGGCCGCCCTCGTGCTCTCCGAGGCCCTGACCCACCAGCCGGGCCCCGGCTCCCTCTGGGACAGGCTCTTCGCCCCGCTCGTCGCCGCGGGCACCGGCGCGCTGACCACCCAGCTCCTCGCCGAGCCCAGCTTCGACGTCGGCCTCCCGCCGCTGGACGACCCCGGCTTCGGCGACCTCCTCGCCGCCTTGGTGATCGCCTCCCTCGCGGCCGTCCTCGGCCTCGTCGCCTGCTACCTCTTCCCGTACGTCCACGGCGCCTTCCGGCGCCTGCGGCACCCCCTGGTGATGCTTCCGCTGGGCGGCCTCACCCTCGGTCTCCTCGGCGTCCTCGGTGGCCACCTGACCCTCTTCAAGGGCCTGGCCGAGACCAAGGACCTCACCGCCGGCATCGGCACCTGGTCGTCGGGCGAGCTGATGAAGATGGCCCTGGTCAAGATCCTCGCCCTGCTCGTCGCCTCCTCCTGCGGGTTCCCGGGAGGCCGGATCTTTCCCGCCGTCTTCATCGGCGCCGCCTTCGGCCTGTCCGCACAGGCCCTCGTCCCCGAGATCCCGCCGGCCGTCGCCGTCTCCGCCGCCGTCCTCGGCATCCTGCTCGCCACCACCCGGCAGGGCTGGATCAGCCTCTTCACCGGCGCCGTCCTCGCCTCCTCCCCGACGATGCTCGCCGTGCTCTGCCTCGCCTCCCTCCCGGCCTGGCTGATCGTCACCGGCCGTCCCCAGCTCGAACTCGACCACGAGGGCCACTCCCAGCACTGACCCCCACGACGGGGCCCGATCCCCCGCCCCGAGCGGGCCTCAGGACTCCTCGCCTCCACGGGCGAGCCGGAACCTCAGGACTCCTCGCCTCCACGGGCGAGCCGGAACCTCAGGACTCCTCGCCTCCACGGGCGAGCCGGAACCTCAGGACTCCTCCTCCCCGCAGGCGAGCCGGAACTCCGACCACCGCACCCCGTCCGCCGTCAGCGCGTACCGGCAGCGGGACCCCTCCCGCAGCAGGCCCAGCGGGGTGCGGCGGACGTAGTGGGTGCCGTCCTTCAGGTCCACGAAGGCACGGCCGCCGTCCGCGCTCCCGTACCCCGACAGCTCCCCGGCGATCTCCACCCGCCCACCGGGCCCCGGCACCGGCAGCCCCATCAGAGTGCGCGGCTCCCCGACCGGTCCCGTGGTCCACATCCGCTGCCAGCTCCTGCCCCCGTCCACCGAACGGTGCAGCGCCCGCATCCCGTTCTTCACGGGGTCACCGCCCGTCAGCTCCCCCATCTCCGCCGCGTAGACCGCGTCCCGGCCCACCGCCACCGCCGTGTACCGCGCGGGCCCCGTCACGGGGCTCGGCAGCCGCGCCACCGTCCACCCCCGGCCCCCGTCCCGGGAGACGGCGACCGCGGGCCGGCCGGAGAGCGGGTCCGTGCCCGAGACCCACCAGGACCCGTCGGGCTCCGGCTGCTCCGCCGGCCGGGGGTGCGCCCCGAGCAGCGGCATCCGGGCGAGCGCCCGGCGACGCCCGTCCCGCGGCGAGACCACCACGAGCCGCTCCCGCCGGCACGCGTCGGGCAGGGCCCCCGCCGGGGCGGCGCAGTCGGTGGTGAGCACCGCCCCGGCGGGTATCTCCGGGACCGTCCCGACCGTGCGCCGGTCACCCGCGCGCCAGCTCCGGCCGCCGTCCCGGGTGAACCAGGTCCGCCCGCCGGGCCCCGTGGCGCCCTCCTCGACCAGCGCCCGGCCGGGACCGAGCACCAGCAGGCTCGCCGAGACCCCTTGCGTCTCCGGTGTCTCCGGCAGCGGGGAGCGCCGCAGCACCCACTCCTCCGCCCCCGCGTCCCGCACCGCCACGTGGTGGCGGCAGAAACCGCTCTCCGGCGCCGTCGGTTCGCTCACGCACGCGGCGAGCAGCGCGAATCCGCTGCCGTCCCGCGCGAACCCCAGACCGTACGCCCAGCCGGGCAGCCCCGGCGCGGACGGCACCCGCGGCGGCGCCCCGAAGGCCCCCGAGCCGCCGGAACCCGACCCCGCCGAGCCCGCGCCCGCACCGCCGGGATCGGACCCCGTCCCCGTACACCCGCTCAACACCACCGACAACACAACCGCCAACACCAGCGCCACGACGGCGCCGGTCGCTCCCCCGAGCCTGCGCATCGCTCGATCCCCCTTGCCCCTCGGGCGGTCCGCGGTGAACCGCTGCTCTCAATACACCGCTCGCCGCCCCCGGGTTCCCACTTCCGCGCCGCTACTTCCCGAGCCGCCCGAACTTCCGTACCGCCAGTGGGAAGAACAGCACCAGGAGCACCAGCGGCCACACCACGGCCGCCGTGACGTACCCCGGCTCCCCTCCCGGATTGCCGAAGAGGTCACGCACCGCCGTCGCGGTGGCCGACATCGGGTTCCACTCCACGACCGTGCCGAGCCAGCCCGGCATCGAGTCCGGCGAGGCGAAGGCGTTGGAGAGGAAGCCCACCGGCCAGACCAGGATCTGCACGGCCTGCACCAGCTCCGCCCGCCCCGCGACCAGGGCCAGGAAGATCCCGATCCACAGCATCGCGAAGCGCAGCAGGAGCAGCAGCCCCAGCGCCCCGAGGGCGGCCGCGGGGCCGCCGTCCGCGCGCCAGCCGATCGCGTACCCCACGCCGACCATCACGAGCAGCCCCACCGCCGACTGGAGCATGTCGGCGGCCGCCCGCCCCACGAGCACCGCCCCGTCGGCCATCGGCAGGGACCGGAACCGGTCGATCACGCCCTTGTCGAGGTCCCGTGTCACCGCCGTCATGGTGCCTTCGAGGCCGAACACCATGGTCAGGGTGAGCATCCCCGGCACCAGGTAGTCGACGTAGTCGCCCTCGACGGTCCGCCCGCCGCCGGCCAGGTAGCCGAACATCAGCAGCATCATCACCGGGAAGACGAGCCCGACGAGGACCTGCACCGGCTGCCGCGCCCAGTGGGCGAGTTCCCGCCGGGTCATGGTCCAGCAGTCACCCACCACGTGCGTCGCCTGCGTCGCGTGCGTCGCGCTCATACCGCGACCTCCTTCGAGTGCGCCGTCAGGTGCAGGAACACCTCGTCCAGGGTCGGCCGGCGCAGGGCGATGTCCTCCGCCTCGATGCCGGCCTCGCCGAGCGCCCGGACGGTCTCGGCGAGCGTGACCATCCGGTCCCTGACCGGTGCGCTGATCCGCCGCCCTTCGGCGTCCACGCCCACCTCGGCCCGCGGCACGGGCAGCAGCCCGGCCGCCTCGTCGAGCCGTGCCGCGTCCCGGACGACCACGTCGATGCGGTCGGCGCCCACGCGCGCCTTGAGCCCGTCGGGCGTGCCGTCGGCGACGACCCTCCCCCGGTCCACGACCGAGATCCGGTCGGCGAGCCGGTCGGCCTCCTCCAGGTACTGCGTGGTGAGCAGGACGGTCGTGCCCCCGCCGACCAGCGAACGCACCGAGTCCCAGACCTCCATGCGCCCGCGTGGGTCGAGTCCGGTGGTCGGCTCGTCGAGGAAGAGCACCTCGGGCTCGGTGATCAGCGAGGCCGCCAGGTCGAGCCGCCGCCGCATGCCGCCGCTGTACTGCCGGACGGGCTTGCGGCCGGTGTCCGCGAGGCCGAAGCGCTCCAGGAGCTCGTCGGCCCGCGCTCCGGCGCCCCGGGCGCCCAGGTGGTGGAGCCTGCCGAACATCTCCAGGTTCTGCCGGCCGCCCAGCTCCTCGTCGAGGGCGGCGTGCTGTCCGAGCAGCCCGATCCGCCGCCGTACCTCCCGGGCTCCGGTCCGTACGTCGTGGCCCGCGACCCGCACGAGGCCCTCGTCGTGCCGCAGCAGGGTGGCCAGGATCCGTACGGTCGTGGTCTTGCCCGCGCCGTTGGGGCCGAGCAGGCCGTGGACGGTCCCCTGCCCGACGGCCAGGTCGAGCCCGTCCAGGGCGTTCTTCTCCCCGTACCGCTTCCGCGCGCCCTCCACGAGGACCGCTTCCAATGCCATCCGTTTCCTCCCTAAAAACCCGTAGTCGCCGTAATCAAATTTGACCAGTTGCCGATGACGAAGGACGGTATGCCCCACCCAGGCATTAATCAAACTTGATTAGCTCGCGTACGGGTTCTCCTCGCCCTCCGCGAGCACCCCCACGAACGGGTCGCCCTCGCCCGCGAACACGTACGCCCCGCCCTCGATCCGCTCGATCAGGCCGAGCGTCCACTCCTTGCCGGCGTCCGCCGAGTGGACCCACATGTGCATGATCTCGCCGATATGCCCGAGCTGCTCCGGGCCGCCCTCCGGCGTGTAGTACCCCGTGACCGCCGCCCGCCACTCGTCGAGCGCCCGCACCCGCCGGCGCAGCAGCTCCGCGGCCTCCTCGCGGGGCAGGTCCACCATGAAGCCGATGGCCGCCGACAGGACGTCCATCTTCTGGTCGTACGTGGTCAGCGACTCGCGCAGCAGCGCGAAGTACTCCTCCGTACCGCGCTCCGTCAGCTCGTACTCGACGCGCGGCGGGCCGCCCACGGCGCTCGGCGCGACCTCGTGCGCGTGCAGCAGTCCCTGCTTGGCCATCTGCTTCAGCGCGTGGTAGATCGAGCCGGGCTTGGCGTGGGACCACTCGTGCGCGCCCCAGTACTCCAGGTCGTTGCGCACCTGGTAGCCGTGGGCGCGGCCGTGCTGCTTGACCGCGCCCAGGACGAGAAGTCGGATCGCTGACATGCCTCGATGCTAGTCAGCCTTGACTAGGCGAGGGCCTTCTCCTCCGCGATCAGGTCGAAGGAGCCCTTGCCGTCCAGGGACTCGCGGACGATGTCCGCGTGGCCCGCGTGCCGGCCCATCTCCTGCACCAGGTGCAGGAGCATCCAGCGCACCGACACGCGCCCGTCCTTCGGGAACCACGGCGCGGTCGGCAGCGGGAAGGTGTCGTCCAGGCTCGGCGCCGAGCGGACGAAGGCCTCGGTCTCCTTCGCGACGTCATCCCAGAACGCGAGGATGCCGGGGATCGTCTCGTCGTCCACGAGCCGGAAGGCGTCGCCCCAGGTCTCCTCCGTGCGCTGCCGCTCGTTCGGCTGCTCCTGGGCCATCCGGAGCCAGCCGAGCTCGACCTCGGCGACGTGCTTGGCCAGCCCGGAGAGGCTGAGCTCGCTGGCGCTGGGGCGGCTCGCCGCCTGCTCCTCGGTGAGGCCGAGGAGCGAGCGGCGGACCGCGGCGCGCTGGACCTCGATGAAGTTCAGGAACGCGCCGCGCTCGTCGCCGTGGGCCTCCGTGGGAACAAGGGCAACCATGATCTCCGCCTTACGTAGCTGTAGCTTCTCCGACAACCACCACGCTACGGACCCTTGCGGACATCTTCTGTCCGCAAGTAGGTCCGGATCAGAACGGGAAGCGGCTGCGGCCGTGCTGGATCGAGATCCACTTCTGGGTGGTGAAGGAGTCCACCATCGCCTCGCCGTTGAGCCGCCCGACGCCCGAGTGCTTCTCGCCGCCGAAGGGCACGATCGGCTCGTCGTGCACGGTGCCGTCGTTGATGTGGATCATGCCGGTGTGGATGCGCTTGGCGACCCGCACGCCCCGCTCGACGTCCCCGGTGTGGACGGCGCCGCTGAGCCCGTACGGGGTGTCGTTGGCGATCCGTACGGCCTCCTCCTCGCCGTCGAAGGGGACGATCAGGGCGACCGGGCCGAAGATCTCCTGGCTCAGGACCGGGGAGTCGGCGGCGATGCCGGTGAGGACGGACGGGGAGACGAGGTTGCCGTCGACCGTGCCGTGGAGCAGCGCCGTCGCGCCGGCCGCGACCGTCTGGTCGACGACCGAGGAGACGGCCTCCGCCTGCTGGGAGTTGATGAGGGGGCCGATGTGGGTGGCGGGGTCGGCCGGGTCGCCGACGCGCAGGGTCTTCACCTTCGCCACGAACTTCTCGGTGAACTCCTCCTCCAGGGTGCGGTCCACCAGGATGCGGTTGGCGGCCATGCAGACCTGGCCCTGGTGCACGAAGCGGCTGAAGACGGCCGCGTCCACCGCGTAGTCGATGTCGGCGTCGTCGAGGACGATCAGGGCGCTGTTGCCGCCGAGTTCGAGGACGGCGTGCTTGAAGTTCTGTGCGCAGACCGTGGCGACGTGCCGGCCGACCTTGTCGGAGCCGGTGAAGGAGATGACCTTCGGGACCGGGTGGGTCAGGAGCGCGTCGCCGATCTCGGCGATGTCGGTGACGACGACGTTGAGCAGGCCGGCCGGCAGACCGGCCTCCTCCAGGACCTTCGCGACCAGCGTGCCGCCGCAGATCGGGGTGTTCTGGTGCGGCTTGAGGACGACGGCGTTGCCGAGCGCGAGCGCGGGCGCGACCGACTTGATGGAGAGGAGGAAGGGGAAGTTGAAGGGAGAGATGACACCGACGACGCCGACCGGGACGCGGTAGACGCGGTTCTCCTTGCCGTCGACCGGCGAGGGCAGGATGCGGCCCTCCGGGCGCAGCGCCAGCTGGACCGCCTCGCGCAGGAACTCCTTGGCGAGGTGCAGCTCGAAGGCCGCCTTGAGGCGGGTGCCGCCCAGCTCGGCGACGATCGTCTCGGCGATCTCCTCCTCGCGGTCCTCGACGATCCGCAGCGCGCGCTCGAAGACGAGCCGACGGGTGTACGGGTTGGTCTCGGCCCACGCGGTCTGGGCGCGCTCGGCGGCCCGGTAGGCGCGGTCGACCTCACCCGCGGTGGCGACGGTGATCGAGGCGAGCTTCTCCCCGGTGTACGGGTTGAAGTCGATGATGTCCCACGAACCGCTGCCGGGCTTCCACTCGCCGTCGATGTACTGGTGGGCCAGGTCGGTGAAGTGCGACATGGTGGAGACCCCTCTACCCGCTACCTGCAGTGCGACTGATGTGGCGTCATCGTACTGATGTATCAGGAGAGTTGAAGGAGGCCTCGGAGAAGGTCCCGGCTTTCGGCCGGATCCGGCCCGTCCTTCTGGAGCTTCTCCATAACCCGCTGGTACTGGGAGACCTCCTCGCGCTTGTCGAGGTAGAGGGCGCTGGTGAGCTGTTCGAGGTAGACGATGTCGGAGAGGTCGGACTCGGGGAAGCTCAGCATCGTGAAGGCGCCGCTCTCGCCGGCATGACCGCCGAAGCTGAAGGGCATGATCTGGAGCGTGACGCCCGGGTGCTCGGAGATCTCGATGAGGTGCCTCAACTGCCCCTGCATGACCGACCGGTCGCCGTAGGGGCGGCGCAGCGCGGCCTCGTCGAGGACGGCGTGGAACTGCGGGGCGCGCTCGGAGACGAGGACCTTCTGGCGCTCCAGGCGCAGGGCGACGCGGCGGTCGATCTCGGCGCGCGGGGCGTCGGGCATGCCCCGGGTGACGACGGCCTGGGCATAGGCCTCGGTCTGCAACAGGCCGTGGACGAACTGCACTTCGTAGACGCGGATGAGGGAGGCGGCGCCTTCCAGACCGATGTACGTCTGGAACCAGCCCGGCAGGACGTCGCCGAAGCTGTGCCACCACCCGGCGACGTTCGCCTCGCGGGCGAGTCCGAGGAGCGCGCCGCGCTCGGCCTCGTCCCCGACCCCGTAGAGGGTGAGCAGATCCTCGACGTCCCTGGCCTTGAAGCTCACCCGTCCCAACTCCATACGGCTGATCTTGGATTCGGACGCGCGGATGGAATACCCGGCCGCCTCGCGGGTGATCCCGCGCGACTCGCGCAGCCGCCTCAGCTGGGAGCCCAGCAGGATGCGCCGCACCACGCTCCCGCTCGCTCCGCTCGATTCGCCTGCGGTCACGGCTCTTCGCCTCCCCTTTACGGTGTCGAGCCCCCGTCGAGCCCCGGATTCTGCCATCAAACGCTTCAGCGCGTACACATTCGATTACGGAAAGGCGGCGACTTCCGGGCATCGGCGCGCACATCACGGGCACAGTGCGTGCCGATCCGGGGAAGTTCGCCTCATCGTGTGGACGACTTATGCATAGATTCGGCACGTGGACGGACAGGTCCGGCGCGTGCACGTGCATCTGCCCTTGCATCCAGTGGGCGCATTCGGAACCATGGGGCCCGCGCAGCCGCGTACTCGTTCGTGTTGTCGTGTTGTCGCACCACAGTCGCGATTCCCGGGAGTGCCTCGCATGGGGACGAATGGATCGACCGTGCTCGAGCCGTTACGGCAGGGCCTGCCGCCGATCGATCCCGGCGCCGTCTCCACCTCCGCCTCCTGCGCCCTGCCCGCCCGGTACGAAGCCGTGCGCGGGGCCCGCAAGTTCACCAGCACCACGCTCGACCGCTGGGAACTGTCGGAGCGTTTCGACGACGTGGCCCTGGTCGTCTCCGAGCTCGTCACGAACGCGCTGCGTCACGCGGTGCCCGCCGACGCGCCCCAGGAGGAAGGCCAGAACCCACCGGTCCGGCTGCATCTGATGCGCTGGGCCTCGCGCCTGGTGTGCGCCGTGCGCGACCCCAGCCGCGAGAGCCCGGAGGCGCGCGGCGGCGAGGAGGACTTCGCCGCCGAGTCGGGGCGGGGTCTGTTCCTGGTGGACTCGTTCAGCGACAGCTGGGGCTGGCACCCGCTCGCCGGGACGCTCCAGGGCAAGGTGGTGTGGGCGCTGTTCCGGATCGGACCGGAGTAGCGCCGAAGAAGCGCCGAAGACAGGAGAAGGGCCCCGACGGCAACCGTCGGGGCCCTTCTCGCGTCTCAGGTGTCGTCACACGAGGTGGTCGAACTCTCCGTCCTTGACACCCAGCAGAAGCGCCTCGATCTCCGCTGGCGTGTAGACGAGCGCGGGCCCGTCGGGGTGGCGCGAGTTCCGTACGGCGACGTTGCCCCCCGGCAGCTTCGCGAACTCCACGCAGGATCCCTGGGAGTTGCTGTGCCGGCTCTTCTGCCACACGACTCCTCGCAGCTCCGTGGCCGCCATGCCGTTGTACGCGTGATGCGCATGATGCACTGGTAGCTCCCCGAGTTGCTTGGTGCAGGTGTCAACTTCCTCGGATCATAGCTGTGTTCATATGCCGATGCATGAGCAGATGCACGTGCACAAGGGGTGGCGTAGCGACTACGCGACAGAGAGTTCTACCGGTGGGTAGAAATCCGCCTGACGGGCCATCACCGGAGGTCAGGCCCTCCGGCGCGGCGTACGGCCGGCCGGCGCGGAAGGGCCTGCGGGTGGTGACGCGACGGAGAGCGTCAGGGCGCCTCGCGCCGTCCGTAGCGCTTCTCGAAGCGCTCGACGCGACCGGCCGTGTCCAGCACGCGCGCGGTGCCCGTGTAGAAGGGGTGGCTCGCCGAGGAGATCTCGACGTCGACGACGGGATAGGTGCGGCCGTCCTCCCACTCCACCGTCTTCTCGCTGCTGAGCGTGGAGCGGGTGAGGAAGGCGAAGCCGCCGGCCTTGTCGCGGAAGACGACGGGCTCGTACGTGGGGTGGATGGCGGGCTTCATGGGGGTCAGCGCTCCTCTCGGAAGTCGACGTGCCGGCCGGCGACCGGGTCGAACTTGCGCAGGGCGAGGCGGTCGGGGTCGTTGCGGCGGTTCTTGCGGGTGACGTAGGTGAATCCGGTGCCGGCGGTGGACCGGAGCTTGACGACGGGGCGGAGCTCGTTGCGTGCCATACCGCGGAGGGTAAACGAAAATGAATCCCATTGCCAACAACTTTCGAGGGTGGGGTACGGGGCGGCGCGCGCCCCTCAGTCCCCCAGGGCCGCCAGGCGTACGCCCGCGCGGTCGTAGAGCGTGACGGTGGTGATCGCGCCGCCGCCCGGACCGGTGCGCGCGTACCAGACGCCCCAGCCCGGACGGCCCGGCAGTTCGAGCAGGGTGGCGCGGACGGTGCGCCCCCCGGAACCGGTCAGTTCGACGCGGCCCGCCGAGCGCGTCCCGTAGTAGAGCCCCGAGTGGAAGGCGCCCGCCGGACCGCCCTCGCTCTGGTAGGTGACGCCGGGCTGCGCCCGGTCGATGTTGCCGTCGGACACGCCCCGGAAGTTCTCCAGGCCGTCCGGGTCCTTCCAGTGCTTGCCCTCCTCCGTCAGCCACACCGTGTATCCCTGCCCGCCTGCCACCCGCTCGCCGGAGCGGACGGTACGGATCGGGTCCGGGGCCCGCGTGGTCCGGACGGCAGTCGGCGGGGCGGCCACGCGCGCGGGCTCCGGCGGGGACGACCGTACGGGGACGAGGGCGACGACCGCCGCCACGGCCGTCGCCGCCCCGAGCACCGAGAGCGCCGCAAGGCCCGCCGTCCGGCGCCGCCGCCGCGCCCGGCCCGCGCGCCGCACGGCGGCCAGCGGCACCGGCCCCGGGGTGACGTCGAGAGCCGCGCGCGCGAAGGCGGCCCGGACGTCGCCGTCGGCAGGACCGGACGCGGACGGGCATGACGCAAACGGATCCGACGCGGACGGGCCGGACGCGGACGGGCCGGGCTCCGGCAGGGGTGTGGAGTTCATCGTCGGGCTCCGGAGGAGAGGGGGAGGGAGGGTACGGGCGCGGCCGGGACGCCGGCGAGCCGGGGATGGGCGCGCAGGGCCGCGAGGCCGCGCCGGGCGTGCGACTTGACCGTGCCGAGCGAACAGCCGAGCACGCTCGCGATCTGCGGCTCCGTCAGGTCCTCCCAGTAGCGGAGCACCATCACGGCACGCTGGCGGGCGGTGAGGTCCGCGAGGGCGGCGAGGAGCGCCGTACGTTCCTCGACCGCCTCCGCGTGGCCCGCCGAGGTGTGGCGGAGCGGCTCCGGCAGGACCGGCGTCAGGAGGTGGACGACGCGCTTCCGGCGGATCCTGCTCAGGTTGTTGTTGATCAGCGCGCGGCGCACGTAGAGGTCGATCTCGGCGCGGGGAACCCGCCGCCAGCGCCCGTAGACCTTGGCCAGCGTCGTCTGCACCAGGTCCTCGGCCTCGTGGAAGTCCCCGGTCAGGAGCTGCGCCGTGCGCACCAGCCGGGGCCAGGCGGCGACGGCGAACTCGGCGAAGCCGTCGTCCTCGGTGGCGGACTCCTGCGGCACGGTGTCGGACCTCGCGATCTGTGGGGGGTTCGAAGGGGTGGGGCCCGCCCCGTGACGGGCCCCACGCGGTGGCGAACGCCTGGGCGTTCGCCGGGTCAGAACGTGCGGCCCGGCAGGTCGGCCAGACGCTTGCCCGCACGGTCGTAGAGCGCGACGGACGGGCTGCTCTTGGACGCTCCCGTGTGGGTGTACCAGACACCCCAGTCGGGGTGTCCCGGCAGGGCGACGAGCGTGGCGACGGTCTTGTGGCCCTCGGCGTCGGTCAGTTCGACGCGGCCCGCCTTCTTCGTCCCGTAGAACAGGCCCGAGTGGAACGCGCCCGCCGGGCCGCCCTCGCTCTGGTGGCTGACGCCGGGCTGCGAGCGGTCGATGTTGCCGTCGACGACGCTGCGGAAGTTCTCGAAACCGTCCGGGTCCGCCCAGTGCTTGCCGTCTTCCGTCAGCCACACGGTGTAGCCCTGTCCGGCGTCGACCCGCTCGCCGGAGCGGACGGTACGGATCCGGGCCGGGGCCTGAGCCGCGGCGGCGGGTGCGACATGGGCGGCGGCGGAGGCCTTCGCCGGGGCGGGCGCGGCGGCCGGCGTGGCGGGGGCCCCGGCCGCGCCCACGGCCGACGGTGCCGCGATCAACGCGGCGGCCACGACGCCGGCGGCCGCGAGCAGGTACTTCTTCATCCGGTTGCTCCTGGGATCTCGTGGGAACACGACCGTTCGCGTTCCCCGTCCCTTTCAACTCCTCCTCGTGCGCCGCCGGATGACACGCCGTCGAAATCCGTGGCGCGGCACGCACGTCGTCAGCGGCGCCGCCTCGACTCCGTCAGGGCCGTCGTCAGCTCCTCCAGGCAGCCCAGGAGCAGGACGGCGCCCTTGGCGAGCAGGAAGTGATCGGGTGGTGCCGCGGACCAGGCGGTGACCGTCTCGCGCAGGTCGTCCCAGTGCGGCTCCCTGCGCTCCCGCACCTCCTTCGCGCCCCGCTCCGTCGACCGGCGCAGGGACTCGGCGAGGGCAGCGGCGGCGGGCACGGGCGGTGCGCCGCGCTCCGGCAGGTGCGCCTCCAGGAGCATCGCCACCCGGCCGAACTCCGCGAGCGCGTGCTCGGCCTGCTCCACCGCCGCGTGCGAGAGCCCCCGGTGCCGCACCGGTTCGTGGGTCGCCCGGGCCACCGCCTCCTGCCAGGCCACCCGGGCCGTGCGGGTCCTCAGGAGCGCCTCCCGTACGTCGGGGCTGGCCGGCCCGGCCGGATCCGCGTACCGGGCGCTGACGACCGCCGCGTACGCGCCGACCGCCGCCAGCCAGTCCGCGAGCCGGCCGCGAAGGCGGGGCGTCTCCCAGGCCGGGTAGACGGCGTACGACAGCATCGCGAGGAGCCCGCCGAGCAGGGTCAGCAGCACCCGGTCCCGCACGGTCTGGCCCAGGCCCGCGCCGGCCATGCCCAGCAGGAAGACGACGTACGCGGAGACGAAGACCTGGGCGGCCGCGTACCCCGTCCGCATCAACAGGTACATCCCGAAGGCGCACACCACCGCGAGCGCGGCGGAGAGGTACGCGCCCGGGTGCGCCGACTGCACGACCGCCGTCGCGAGCGCCACGCCGACCAGGGTGCCGCCGAAGCGCGCCACCGCGCGCGCGTACGTCTGCGAGAAGTCCGGGCGCATCACCATCACCGAGGCCATCGGCGCCCAGTAGCCGTGACCGAAGGGGAGCCGGCCGCCGAGGAGATAGCCCGCGGCCGTGACGGCGGAGACGCGGACGGCGTGCCGCAGGACCGGGGAGTCGGGGCGCAGCTCGGCGCGCACCTTCGCGAGGACGACGGGCGCGAGGCCGACGAGGGTGGGGCGGGGCCGGTGCGGACCGTGTTCCGCCCCCGTCGGCTCCGTACGCACCTCCGTCGGCTCCGTACGCGGCTCCGCCGTCTCCACCACGTCGCCGAGCAGCGCCGCCAGACGCAGGGCCGCCCGGCGGGACGGGCCCCTGAGGATCGCGCCGGTGTCCGGGGTGCGGAGGGCGGCGAGCGCGGGCGGAGGCAGGGTGACCGGTTCGCCGTGCCGGATCGCGTGCGCCGCGGCGTCCAGGACCTCCCCCGCCGCGCCGAGCAGCTCCCGCACCCGGGCCCGCTCGGGTCCCTCCTCCGGGACGCCGACGGCCGGGTCCGCGAGCGAGGCCAGGACGGGACGGATGCGTTCCGCGAGGCCGCGCGCGCCGTGCAGCTCCGCCGGGCGGGTCCGGGCCTGGCGGGGCGTCACGGCGGCGGCGTTGCGGGCCGTCATGAGCGGGACGGGGTCGAACGGGGCGACCGGGTCGTGGCGGAGGCGCCGGGCGTAGTCCGCCTCCGCGGCCAGCGCGTCCGCGAGGGCGTCGCGCTGGGCGCCCCAGCGGCGGACAGGGAGGAGGACGACGAGGGCGGCCTGGACGACACCGCCCGCGAAGATCACGGCGGCGTGGCCGGCGGCGGTGGCGACGGAGGTCGGCAGGGTGACCGTCACCAGCATGATCGCCACGTTGGAGGAGGCGATGATGCCGGCGGTCGGGCCTGCGGCCCAGGCGAGACCCGACAGGAACGTCCAGAGGAGCAGCAGGGCGAGGAAGAGGACGGTGTGGGCCCCGGTGAGATAGCCGAGGAAGGTGGACACGGCGAGGCTCGCGCCGGAGGCGAGGGCGAGGGTGGGCCTGGGCCGCCAGGAACGCTGGAAGGTGGCGATGGCCGCCTGGAAGGCGCCGAACGCGGAGGAGGCGGCGACGGCGGGGCCGAAGAGGGCGAGGGAGAACCCGACGACGAGGGCGAGGCCGAGGGCTCCGCGGGCGGCGATGACGGGTTCGAGCCGCCGCCGCTCGACACTGAGTCCGGAGCGGGCGGTCTCCTTCAGCGCCCGGAGCCAGCTCATGAGCAGAGCGTATCCGCGAACCCCCACGAACCGGTCATTTCACCTACCGGGGCGGGCCTGTCGGCGCCGGGCCCCCGCGGGGCGGCGTCCACGTGACCGGGCGGGCCTGTCGGCGCCGGGCCCCCGCGGGGCGGCGTCCACATGACCGGGCGCGCCCCTCGGGACCCCCGTCGTGGACGCCCGCCCCCGGTCCCTACGGCAGGTGGGGGCGGTGGGGGTGGAGGCCGGCCCGGTCGGCTGCTGTCGCGCCGTTCGTCCAGCCCGCCTCGTCCCACGCCGCCCGCACCCGTGTCGTCCGGGTCTCCGGGAAGAGTTCGTCCGTCCGCGCGCCCACCGCCACCTCCCGGGAGGCCAGGGCGGGCAGCAGCGTGGGCGCCTCGGCCGCCACCCGGCGGGACGTCGCCGAGAGCCGGGCGCCCAGCCGGTTCGCGTACGCGAGGAGGAAGGACTGCCGGAAGGACTTCGTGCGCTTCCGGCCGCCCGCCCGCTGCTCCGCCTCCGCCCGCGTCATCGCCGCCGTCCCCTGGACGAGCAGCGAGGTGTACAGCAGCTCCACCGGGTCCAGGTCCGCCTCGAAGCCGACGACCGTCGAGAAGCCGTACGCCTCGTTCCACACCGCCCGGCAGTGGTTCGCCGTCGCCACCGCGTCGAGCAGGATCGCCTTCGCCTGCTCGTACGGCGGCTCGACGCCGATCCGGATCGCGCCCGGCGTCTCCGGGCTGGGCGCGCCCGCCGCGAGCGTGGCCTCGTCCAGGCTGTGCCGGGCCATCAGCTCCTGCGCCTTGGCGGTCAGCGCCTCCGCCTCCTCCGGGTAGCCCGTCGCCTCCGCCTTCGCGAGCAGCGCCCTGATCCGGGTCAGCATCCGGGGCTCGCCCGCGGCCGCCGGCGGCAGGGCCTCCCCGGGGACGGGGCCGACCGCGTCGAGGCGCGGCAGGCGGACGAGCAGCCGGTACAGCTCCAGGACGGCCGTCGCCCGCGAGAAGCGGTCCGCCGGGCGGGCGGCGTCCGCGTCCAGGTCGTCGATCTGTGCCTGCCAGCGGTGCGGGAGCCGCCCGTACCCGGCCGTCTCCGTCCTGATCAGCCCGGCCAGGAGCCGTACGGGCTCGTCCGACAGCTCGCGCCGGGCCGTGCGCACCAGGTCCGCCGGCTGCCAGCCGCGCGTCCACAGCGTCCGCACGAACTCCTCGCCGCGCCGGACCAGTTCCGCGTCCGCGCCCGGGGAGGCGGCCAGCAGGGAGGCCGCAGTGTCGAGGGAGCCGTCGTCGCTCGCGTACAGCGCCTCGAAGGCCTTCTCGATGATGGTGCTCACGCCGTACCCCTCGCGTCCCATTCCTCGCGCGACCGGGCGATCACCGCGCGGTGGTCGAGCGACCAGTCGACCAGCTGCCTGATCAGCCGGGTCATGCTGTGCCCGGTCTCCGTCAGCGCGTACTCCACCTGCGGCGGGGTCGTCGGGTACACCGTCCTCGACACGAGCCCGTCCCGTTCGAGGCGGCGCAGCGTCAGGGTCAGCATCCGCTGCGAGATCCCGGTGACGAGCCTCTGGAGCTCCCTGAACCTCCTCGGCCCGGCGGCGAGTTCGACGACGACGTGCACCGTCCACTTGTCACCGAGCCGGTCCTGGACGTCCCGCACGCCGCAGTCCTCGGCACAGCTGACCAAGGGCTCGGTGGTTACCTCCGTGTGCCCCTCTGACATCAATGTGCCTCCTTCCGCACTCCTGACCGTCCGGTCACGATGGTCTCAGCCGTCACCACCCCAGGGGGAATCCATGCTGCTCGTCACCGGCGTCTCCGGCGCCCTCGGCTCTCTCGTCGCCGCACGGCTCGCCGGCCGCGACGACGTCGTCCTCGGCACCCGCGCCGGGCTTCCCGGCACCCGCCGCCTCGACTTCGACGCTCCGGAGACCCTCCCCGGGGCCTTCGCCGGGGCGGACACCCTGCTCCTCGTATCCGCCGGGTACGGGGAGGACGACGTGGTCGTCGCCCGCCACGAGGCGGCGATCTCCGCCGCCGAGGCCGCCGGCGTCCGGCACGTCGTCTACACGAGCCTGTCCGGCGACGGCGACCACCTCGCGTACGCGCTCGCGCACCGCTGGACCGAGCGGCGGCTCCGGCGGTCCACGACGCTCGACTGGACGATCCTCCGCAACGGCCTCTACGCCGAGTTCCTCACCTGGATCGCCGCCCCCGACGCCGAGCACCGCGTCACCGGCCCCCTCGGCACGGGCCGGCTCGCCGCCGTCGCCCGCGAGGACCTCGCCGACGTCGCCGTCGCCGTGGCCACGGACCCGGCCGCCCACCGGAACCGGGTGTACGAGCTCGTCGGCGAGCGCGCCCTCGGCGGCGCCGACCTGGCGGCGGCCCTCGGTGCCGCGTACGCCCCCGGCACGCTCGCGGAGGCCCGTGCCGCGATCGCCGCGTCCGGCGCCGTGCCGTTCCAGGTGCCGATGCTGGCGAGCACGTACTCGGCGATCGCCCACGGCTTCCTCGACGGTACGGGCGTCGAGCGCAACGACCTGCGGGCGCTGCTCGGCGGACGCGAACCCCGCGACGCGCTGGACGTGTTCGTGAAGGCGGTACGGGAGGGCTGAGCCGAGCCCGGGGGTAGGGCCAGGCCCACCACCGGGACGCCCGGTGGTGGTCGTGATCGGGGCCGGACGAGACGGTTCGCTTGGAACATGACCCCGAACGCCGCGGTACGACTCCGCCGCCTCACCCGCCACCACCGCGACGTCCGCGCCCTCGACGGCGTCGACCTCGACTTCCGCACCGGGACCTTCACCGCCGTCATGGGGCCGTCCGGCTCCGGCAAGTCCACGCTCCTCCAGTGCGCCGCCGGTCTCGACCGGCCCACCGCCGGGACCGTGGAGGTCGGCGGGACCGCCCTGGAGGGGCTGAGCGAGCGGCGCCTCACGCTGCTGCGGCGGGACCGGATCGGCTTCGTCTTCCAGTCCTTCAACCTGCTGCCCTCCCTGACCGCCGCGCAGAACGTGGCCCTGCCGCTCCGGCTCGCCGGCCGCCGCCCGTCCCGTACGGAGGTACGGGAGGCACTCGCGCGCGTGGGGCTCGCCGGCCGGGAACGGCACCGGCCCGGGGAGCTGTCCGGCGGCCAGCAGCAACGGGTCGCCATCGCCCGGGCGTTGATCACCCGGCCGGCCGTCCTCTTCGGCGACGAGCCGACCGGCGCGCTCGACTCGACGACGAGCCGCGAGGTCCTCGGCATGCTGCGGGAGCTCGTCGACCGCGACGGCCAGACGATCGTCATGGTCACCCACGACCCGGTGGCGGCGTCCCGCGCGGACCGCGTGGTCTTCCTGGTCGACGGAAGGGTCGCGGGCGAACTGACGGGCCCGACGGTGGAGACGGTCACGGCGCGGATGACCTCCCTGGAGACGGTCACGGCGCGGGCGACCTCCCCGGAGACGGTCACGGCGCGGGCGACCTCCCCGGAGACGGTCACGGCGCGGATGACCTCCGTGGAGACGGCGGACGTCCCCGTGGGGGGTGCGGCGTGCTGACCGTCGTGCTCTCCGGGCTCCGTGACCGCTGGGCTTCCTTCCTCGGCGGGTTCGTCGCCCTCGCGCTCGGCGTCGGGCTGCTCGCCACCATGGGGCTCGGCCTCTCCGCCACTTTTCACGCGCCCGAGCGTTCACCCCAGCGGTTCGCCTCCTCGCCCGTCGTCGTCCAGGGCCGGGACCGGCTGACACTGGACGTGCGGCGCGGGCCCGAGACCGTGCCCGTGGAGCAGCGGCTCGACCGTCCACAGCCTGTGGACAAAGAACTGGTCCGCGAGCTCCGCGCCCGCTGGACGGTCACCGCCGCCGGCGGCCCCGACGCCCTCGGCGTCGACGCCCCCGCCGCCGAGGTACGGGCGCTCGTCGGCGACCGCGCCCAGGTCCTCACCGGCGACGAGCGCGTCCGGGCCGACCCCGACCCCGAGCGGGACACCCGCGCCCTCGTCACCCTCAACGCCCTCCTCGGCACCTCCGGCGGCGTCACCGCCTTCGTCTCCGTCTTCGTCGTCGCCTCCACCTTCGCCTTCGCCGTCGCGCTGCGCCGGCGCGAGTTCGGACTCCTCCGCACCGCCGGCGCCACCCCCGGCCAGATCCGGCGGCTCCTGTTCACCGAGGCCGCGGTGCTCGGCGTGCTCGCCTCCGCCGCCGGGTGCGCGCTCGGCGCCCTCGGCGCGCCCCTCCTCGCCCGGACCCTCGTCGACGGCGGCCTCGCGCCCGCGTGGTTCACGATCGGCGGCCCCTCCTGGCCCTTCCACGCCGCCTTCTGGACGGGGGTGACGGTCGCCCTCGCCGGGGCCGTCGCCGCGTCCCGGCGGGCCGGGAAGGTCGGCCCGACGGCCGCGCTGCGCGAGGCGGACGTCGACGCCGACGTCCTCCCCCTCGGGCGGGCCGTCGTCGGTGCGGGCCTGGTCCTGGCCGGCCTCGGGCTCCTCGCCTGGACCTGCGCCACGGACCCCTCCGCGCTGCTCAAGCGGAAGACGTACACGACCCTCCCGATGCTCCTGATCACCGGCGCCGCACTGCTCTCGCCGCTCCTCGTCCGGCCGGCGGCCCGGCTGCTGCGGGCGCGCGGGGCGGTGGGGACGCTCGTACGGGAGAACAGCGCGGCCGCCGTCCGCCGCACCGCCGCCGTCGCCGCGCCCGTCCTCGTGACCGTGGCGCTCGCCGGGACGCTGTTCGGCTCGGCGACGAGCGTCACGCGCGCGAAGGAGGCGGAGGCGCGGGAACAGACGACGGCTCAGTACGTGGTGAGCGGCGCGGACTTGAGGCCTCCGGCCGCCGCACCGGCCGGAGCCGTCCTCTCCCCGACCGGGGCGACCTCCGTCTTCGTACGGGACGGCGACGAGGCCGTCGTGAAGTACGGCGGGCGGGCGGTCGCCGACCCGGCCGCCTTCGCGGAGCTCGCCCGGCTGCCGGTGACGGCGGGGGACCTGCGGGACCTGGACGACCGGTCGATCGTCGTGAACGAGGAGTTCGAACGGCGTGTGGGCGAGACCGTCGAGGTGTGGCGGGCGGACGGGAGCGGTCCGGTACGGCTCAGGGTCGCGGCCGTCCTCGCGCTCGGGACCGGCGACAACGGGCCGTACGTCACCCGCGCGAACGCACCGGGCGCCACCCTCGACCGGATCGACGCGCGCGGGGGCGGGGCGGCGACGGTACGGGCCCTGGAGGCGAGCGGGGGGACGGCTCCCGCGCGCGCGGTCGGCTTCAACCGGGAGGCCCGCCTGGGCATGGTCCTGGTCCTGGGCATCGCCCTCGTCTACACGGTGATCGGCCTCGCCAACACCCTGCTGATGGCGACCTCGGTGCGGGGCGGGGAACTGGCCTCGCTGCGGCTCGCCGGGGCCACCCGGACCCAGATCCTGCGGGTCGTGACGGGCGAGGCGACGCTGGCCGTCGCGATCGGGACGGCACTGGGACTGGCGGTGACGGCGGTGGTCCTGGGCACGCTGGGCGCGGGCCTGGCGGCCCTGTCGGCGCCGGTGACCCTGGCCCTGCCGTGGGGAACGGTCGGCGCCGCGGCCGGGGTGTGCGGGGCGGTCGCGGTCGCCGCGTCGGCGGTCCCCGCGTGGCGGCTCACGCGGTGACCGGCGATGGTGGGACAACGGGGCGGTGACCGGGGTCGGAGCCGGGTCACCGCCCCGCCCCTGCGGGCCATGGGACCGTACGGGCCCGCCGGCGCGGGCCGCGAGGCGGCGTGGCCAGCCCTGTGCGGGCCCTGATCCTGTGCGGGCCCTGATCCCGTGCGGGAAGCGCGGAGTGGCCCGGCCCTGCCCTTGCGGGACCCGGAGAGGCGTCGGCCCACCCCCGTGGGACCGGCACCGCTCCCCGCCCCGCCCCGCCCGCCGGACGCCTGCGCCCCGCCCGCGTGGACCCGCGGCCCGCGGGCCGAGGGCCCGGGCGCCGGAGGTTCGGGAGGGTCAGGGCCTGTCGGCGGCGCGCCAGTCCGGGGCCAGGATCGACCAGATCTCCTCGTCGTGGCGTGCGCCCCGGTACAGGTAGCTCCCCCGCAGGACCCCGTCCCGTGTCATCCCCAGCCGCCGGGCCACCGCGATGCTGGGCCCGTTGTCCGAGGAGACCACCCACTCCACCCGGTGGATCCCCCGCACCTCGACCGCCCAGTCGATCAGCGCCCGTGCCGCCCGGGTCACCAGGCCCTTGCCGACGCCCGCCGGTTCCAGCCAGCAGCCCGCCTCGGCCGTGCCGTCGGCGGCGTCGAACCTGCGGAGGATCACCGCGCCGACGAGCGTGCCGTCGGACCAGATGCCGTGGATGCGTCCGGAGTCGGCCGCCGCCCTCTCCGCGTACGCCCGCAGGAAGGCGCGGCTCGACTCCAGGTCGGTCACGACGTCGGGGAGCCCGTTGCGGGCGCCGATGAACTCCCGGCCCCGGTCCATGTGCGCGAGGAACTCCTCGGCCTGCCACGGTTCGAGCGGGCGCAGCTCCGCGCCGTCGTCGCCCAGGGACATCGCGTACATCGGCATCGCCTTCCTACGTCATGGCACTACGGGATCAGGACGATCTTGCCCCGTACATGACCCGACTCGCTGGACTCCTGCGCCCGGGCCGCCTCCTTCAGCGGCAGGGTCTCGGCCAGGCGCACCGTGAGCGCGCCCTCCGCGGCCTGGCGGGCCTGGGCGGTGAGCCCGCGCCGCACCGCGTCCGGCTCGCCCGTGACGCCCGAGAACACGATGCCGTGCTCCGCCGCGTCCGTCGCCGCGATCGTCACGATCCGCTCCTTCGCCGCGTCGCCGCCACCGAGCAGTTCGACGGCGACCGGCAGCACGCCGTGCCCGGCCGCGTCGAAGACCGCGTCGACGCCCTGCGGGGCGGCGGCCCGGACCCGGTCGGCCAGCCCGTCCCCGTAGACGACGGGGATCGCGCCGAGCTCCCGCAGATACGCGTGGTTGGACTCCGAGGCGCTGCCGATCACCGTGATCCCGGCCGCGACCGCGAGTTGCACGGCCACCGAGCCGACGACGCCCGCCGCGCCGTGCAGGAACAGCGTCTCGCCCTGCTTCACCCGGAGCAGGTCCAGGACGCGCTGCGCGGTCTCGCCGGCCACGGGGAGGGCGGCGGCCGCCTCCCAGGAGAGCCCGGCGGGCTTGGGGGCGACGGTCCCGGCGATGGCGTACTCGGCGTAGGCGCCGGTCTTCGTCCAGCCGAGGACCTCATCGCCGACGGCCAGGTCGGTGACGCCCTCGCCGAGCGCGTCGACGGTGCCGGCGAACTCCAGGCCGGGGACGGCGGGGAAGGTCGTCGGGTAGAACTCCTCGACCCAGCCGTAACGCCGCTTCCAGTCCACCGGGTTGACCCCGACCGCCGCCACCTTGACCCGGACCTCGCCGGGGCCGGGCTCCGGCTTCTCGACGCCGGACTCGTGGCGCAGCACCTCGGGGCCGCCGAACTCCTCGTACACGATCGCTTCCATCTCAGCCTCCGCTGCTGCCCGTTCGATCTTCGATGCCCCAAGCCTGCGCCCCCGCCGCCCCTTCCCCCGCCCTCCCAACGGCCAGTCCCACCTGGCCGAAAGACGGGCCGCCACCTGGCCGCCCCTGACTAGGCTGAGCCGCATGGACGCGCTCACCCTGACCACCGCGTACGAGATCATCCGGCAGCCGCTCGGGGAGATCCTCCCCAAGGTCTCGGCCGCCCTCGAACCGCTGGTCCCGCACGTGGACGCGGCCGAACTGTCCACGCACTGCGCCCACTCCCCCTTCAAGACGCTCGGCGGTACGGAGCTGATGACCGCCGCCGAACTGACCCCGCTGCTCGCGGCGGGCGTCCCCGGCGCGCCCTGGCAGGGGCGCGCGACGATCGGCGGCCGGGAGCGCGAGGTCGTCGCCGTCACCAGTCACGCGACCCGGCGCGGAGCGGTCCTCGTGCTCGTACGGGAGGACGGCGCCGCCCCGGCCGACGCGGCCGCGCTCACCGCGGCGCAGGCGCTGTGGGACCTGGTCACCGGCCACTTCGAACGCTTCGCGACGGAAGCGGTGCCGGGCGCGCTGGCCCGTTCGCGGGCCGCGGCCGACACACGCGCCCGCGTGATCGCCGAACTCACCGCCTCGCACGCGGCGGCGCTGTCCGGGGTCCTCGGGGTGCTGCGCAGCCGGGCCCTCGACGACACGACAGCCCGGACGACCGCGACCGACCTGGCCGCGTCCGCGCTGATCGAATGGCGGGCCGAGCAGCGGCGGGACCGGGCGCTCGCGGAGGAACCCGCGGAGGACGCGTTCGAGCGGCTGGCCGGCGAACTGCGGCCGATGCTGAGGCACAGCAAGGTCCGGCTCGACCTGGGCGCGCCCGACTCGACGCGCTCCCTCGCGGCCGACGTCGCCCACAGCGCGCGGGCCATCGTCCGGTCGCTGCTCCTCATCGTCCTGGAGCAGGAGTCCGTACACCGGGTCCACGTCGGATGGCAGCTGACCGAACACGAACTGCGCGCCTCCGTACGCGACGACGGCGCGGGCGCCCTCGCCCCCTGCGACCTCGGCGCCGGCACGATCCGGGACCGGCTCGACGTCCTCGGCGGCCGGCTCGACATGGACCCGGTCCCGGGCTGGGGCACGACGATCACGGCCGTCATCCCGCTGGCGACCCCGGAGGCCCCGGTCGAGGCCGCCCATCCGCTGACCGGGCTCGGCGAACGGGAGGTGGAGGTGCTGCGGCACCTGGCGCTCGGGCACCGGAACCGGCGGATCGCGGAACAGCTGCACATCAGCGAGTCGACGGTGAAGTTCCACGTGGCGAACATCCTGAACAAGCTGGGCGTCGATTCGCGGGGCGAGGCGGCGGCCCTCTTCCACGCGGCGGCGTAGCCCGCCGCTGCGGGCCGCGCCCCCGCTGCGGGCCCCCGCCCGCCGCCGTGTGGGCATGCGCCCCGCAGGGCGGAACGCCTGCCCACCACCAGGTGGGTGCGGGCGCGTCGTGCGGCGCTGTCAGTGGTGGGTGCCAGACTCGCACCCGTGAGCGAGAGGTGGGCGCTGGGCGTCGAGGCCGAAGGGGACGGAGCACTGCTCGTGCCCCTCGGTCCGGACGGGCTGCCCGCCGGCCCGGTGCGGCGCGAGCCGGACCTCGTGGCGGCCGTGCGGGCACGGCCCGAGGTGGCCCGCTGGGTGTGGCGGTCGACGGCCGAGGTCTATCCGCGGCTCCTCTCCGCCGGCGTGCGCGTCGAGCGGTGCTACGACGTCGAGGACGCCGAGCAGCTCCTCCTCGGGCACGAGGGCCGGCTCGGCGAGCCGCGTTCGGCGGCGGCCGCCCTGGCGCGCCTGCGGAACGCGCCCGTGCCGCCCGACCCGCCGCAGCGGGCCGCCGAGCCCGGCTCACAGGACTCGCTCTTCGAGCCGCGTCCCACCGTCTCCGTGCCGTTCGACGGGCTCCTCGCGGTCTACGCGGAGCAGCTGCGCCGCCACGACCGGGCGGAGCACCCGGGCAGGATGCGGCTGCTCACGGCCGCCGAGTCGGCGGGGATGCTGGTGGCCGCCGAGATGCACCGGGCCGGGCTGCCGTGGCGGGCGGACGTCCACCGGGACCTGCTGAACGAGCTGCTCGGCGAGCGGTACGCGGGCGGCGGCGAGCCCCGCCGCCTGGCGGAGCTCGCCGACGAGGTGTCGGCGGCGTTCGGCCGCCGGGTCCGCCCGGACCTGCCCGCCGACGTGGTGAAGGCCTTCACGCAGGCCGGGATCCGGGTCCGGTCCACGCGCCGCTGGGAGCTCGCGGAGATCGACCACCCGGCCGTGGAGCCGCTCATCGCCTACAAGAAGCTGTACCGGATCTGGACGGCGCACGGCTGGTCCTGGCTGGCCGACTGGGTGCGGGACGGCCGCTTCCGCCCGGAGTACCTGCCCGGGGGCACGGTCAGCGGGCGCTGGACGACCAACGGCGGCGGCGCCCTGCAGATCCCGAAGGTGATCCGGCGGGCGGTGGTCGCCGACGAGGGCTGGCGCCTCGTGGTGGCCGACGCCGACCAGATGGAGCCGCGCGTCCTCGCCGCGATCTCCCGCGACCCGGGCCTGATGGAGGTCGCGGGACATCCCGACGACCTCTACACCCGCCTGTCCGACCGTGCCTTCTCCGGCGACCGCGACCACGCCAAGCTCGCCCTGCTCGGCGCGATCTACGGGCAGACCAGCGGCGACGGCCTGAAGAACCTGGCGGCGCTGCGCCGCCGGTTCCCGCTCGCGGTGGCCTATGTCGACGAGGCGGCGAAGGCGGGCGAGGAGGGCCGGCTCGTACGGACCTGGCTGGGCCGGACCAGTCCGCGGGCGGTCGGCTCGGGCGAGGACGACGAGGCGGGCCTGCCGCAGGAGGCCGACGCGCCGGAGCCGGAGAGCGGCGAGTTCGTCCCCGGGTACGCCTCGGGGAACGCGCGGGCCCGCGGCCGCTTCACCCGCAACTTCGTCGTGCAGGGCAGCGCCGCCGACTGGGCGCTGCTGATGCTGGCGGCGCTGCGCCGCTCCCTCTCGGGGATGCGGGCGGAGCTGGTGTTCTTCCAGCACGACGAGGTGATCGTGCACTGTCCGGCGGCGGAGTCCGAGGCGGTGACGGAGGCGATCCGGGCGGCCGGAGACGAGGCCGGGCGGATCGCGTTCGGGGAGACGCCGGTCCGGTTCCCGTTCACGACGGCGACGGTCGAGCGGTACGCGGACGCGAAGTAGCCGGCCGGTGGTCCTGACGCGAAGGAGCCGGTGGTACGGAGCTCCCCGTACCACCGGCGGTCTTCGGTGGCCTCTCGTCGCCGCTTACTTCAGCGGCAGCTTCTGCCACTTCGGGCTCAGTGCCAGCGCCTTCAGCTGCTCCATCGTCAGCGCGGGCTCGGCACGCGTGGCGGCCTCGTACTGGGCGCCCGTGTTGAAGGCGGAGACGGCGACCCGGAAGCCCTGCGGGGTCAGCGTGTCGACGCTCCACCAGACGACGCCTTCACCGCCCTTCTCGCCGGGCTGCTGAGTGGAGCGGACCTTGGTGCCGTCGGGCAGGGTGACGACGCCGTCGCGGGTGAACAGCTCGGCGACGGCCTTCCCCCCGGTGGGCTGGACGTCGACCCCGACCATGCTCTTGCCCTTGCCGTCGTCCACGACGACGTAGCCGTGGCCGTCCCCGCCGCCGTGGGACACCACGGTGGCGCCCTTCGGCAGGAGGGAGCGCAGGGTGGCCTGGACGGCGGCGGCGCTGGGCGCGGGGGCCGACTCGACCGTGCCGGGGATGGGCTTGCCGCCCGGTTCCGCGCCGAGCCGCTTGAGCAGTGGCCGCCACGCCTCGGCGGTGACCAGGGTCTTCAGCTGGGAGGCGCTGAAGGGCGGGTTGTCGCGGGTGATCGCGGCGCCCTTCTCGGCGGGGGCGTTGTACTCGCTCGCGTCGACGAGGAAGCCGTCCTTGGTGAGCAGGACCGCCCGCCAGTTCTTGGTCTCCTCTCGCCCGTCGGAGTACACGTACCCCTGGATGACCATGAGCCGGTCACCGCCGGGCAGCCGCTCGCCGGCGCACCTGTCGTAGCGGACGAGCGCCTTGTCGGGGCAGGTGACCTGGTCCTTGCCGGCCTCCCCGGTGGAGCCCGCCCGGAAGAGGCCGACGCTGACGCCCGCCTTGCCCTTCCCGTCGTCGTAGACGCCGGTGGCCGACCGGCCCTCGCCGTCCAGGCCGTCGAACTGCCACTGGCCGGCCGGGGTGTGGGCCTTGAGGACCGCGGCGATGTCCTTGACGGGGACGCCCCCGTCGGGCCGCTGCTCCTTCGCGTTCCCGGTGCCGTTCGCCTGCCCGGGCCGCGGGGGCGCCGCCACGGACGCGCTCGTCGACTCCCCGCCGGGGCCGAGCACCGAGCCGCCGTACACGCCGCCGATGCCGACGGCGGCGAGCGCGAGGACGCCGCCGGTCACGGCGAGGCGGCGGCGCACCAGGCGGCGCCGGCCGCGCTGGAGCCCGCCCGCGACCAGCTCGCGCCGGCCGTCGGCGGAGAAGCCGTCGCCGGCGGTGCGCAGGATCGCGCCGAGGTCCTCCTCGAAGCGCTCGTGCGGCGCTCCGTCGTACTGGGGTCCTTCGTTCTGGGACATGCCGAGATCACCGTCTCCGGTCCGTAGGGAAGTCAGGGAAGTCAGGGAAGTCAGGGAGGTCAGGGAAAGGGGACGTGCGTGTGGTCAGCGGGTGGCGAACTCGGCGACGCTGCCGCCCAGTCGTTCCCGCAGCTTCGCGAGCGCCCGCACCGACCGGGTGCGGACGGCGGCGGAGCTGACGTGCAGGGCGTCGGCGGTCTCCTCGATGCTGCGGTCCTCCCAGTACCGCAGCACCACGACCGCCCGGTCCTTCGGCGCGAGGCCGGCCAGCGCGTCGAGCAGCGCGATCCTCAGGGCCGGGTCCTCGCCGTGCTCGGGGGCCCGGTCGGGCAGTTCGCCGAGCGGTCGCTCGGTGGCCGAGCGGCGCCTCCGGTGGCTGAGGAACGTGCGGACGAGCACGGTCTGGGCGTACGCGGCGGGGTTCCCGATCCGGGCCATCCGGCCCCAGTGGGCGTACATCCGGCCGAGGGTCTCCTGCGTGAGGTCCTCGGCGAGATGGGTGTCGCCGCTGGTCAGCAGGCACGCCGAGCGGAACAGGTGCCCCGTTCGTGCGGAGGCGAACTCCAGGAACTCGTCCGCGCGGGACTTTCTCATGCCCCTCCTTCCCTCGCGGTCACATGGCGTGGTCGCCGTACACCTCATTGACGCGACGGGGGCGCGGAAATGTTTCAGACGGATTCACGGAATCGGAGAGGATTCCCGCCCGACGTATCCGAATAAGCGGAATCGGGTAATCCTGAAGGTATGAACACTCTCAGCGCAGCACAGAACCTGGCCGCTGGGGTTTGGCAGTCAGGTCTGGCCCAGGTCGTCGGCGGACTCGTCGTCGTCTTCGTACTCATCGGCGCCGTCATACTCGGCTTCCGGCTCAGCGACCGCGAGTCCCGGACCCCGAAGCCGGAGGAGCAGCCGCACCGGCCCGACACCGGGGCACTGCCCGGCGAGACGTCCGAGTACCGCAGGCCGGCCGAGATGCCGCAGACCGACGGCGAGCACCGGCTCATGCCCTACCAGCTCAAGGAATCCGGTACGGAGACCTCACCCGATCCGCCGACCGAGGAGAAGCGCAAGTGGGGCGGCATCTCCAGCGGCGGCTTCGGCAGCGGAGGCACCGGGCACGGCGACTGACCCTCTCCGCCCTCGGCCCTCCTCCGCCCGCCTGACGCGCGGACACAGCAGAGCCCAGCCGGTGACGGCTGGGCTCAGTCCGGCGGGTCACCTCACGGTCACCGGCCCGGAAGGGGTTCGTGCACCCCCCGGCCCGCGCGCGAGGCGATGTGGGCGGGCGGGGCGTAGTCCGCGGGGAGGACCGGATCCGTGACCGGTTCGCCGAACGTGGTCACCACCGGCAGCACCCCCGCCCACAGGCCGAGCGCCGCGTCCTCGGACTCGCCGTCGTCCGGCGGGCCGTCGGCGGTCTTCACCGAGGCCTCGGTCAGGTCGAGCGCGAGCAGCGCGGTCGCGGCCAGCTCCTTGCGGCTCGGCTGCCGCACGTACTCCCACTGCCCCGGAGAGCTCTGCTCGGTCAGGGCCCGCAGGCCGCGGAGCTTCTCCTCCGGGTCGGTGACGATCTCGGGGACGCCGTAGACCATCGCGCAGCGGTAGTTGACCCCGTGCTCGAAGACGGACCGGGCGAGGACGAGGCCGTCGACGTGCGTGACCGTGACGCACACGGTCGTGTCGGGGGCCTGGACCAGACTGCGGCTGGCGACCGAACCGTGCAGGTAGAGCCGGTCGCCGTCCACCCCGTACGCGGTGGGCACCACCATCGTCGTGCCGTCGACGGTGACGCCGAGGTGGCAGAGGAAGCCGGCGGCGAGCACGGCGTCCAGGTCCGCCCGCCGGTGGCTGCCCTTGTGACGCATCCGGCGCAGCCGGGTCCGCTCGGTGACGGCCAGCTCGTCGCCGAGCTCGGTGGTGGTGGTGCAGCTCATGATGACCTCTCGTCGCGTGCGGGTGTACGTGTTGTACGGGGGATCAGCCCGTCACCGCCACCGGCGCCCGCCTGTCGGAACGGCGGCTCGCCACCAGGGAGTCGCAGATCTCGCCGGCCCGGACGGCGGCCATCGACAGCAGGTTGGCCGTGATGCCGTGCGAGTGCTCGGTGCCGCCCATCAGGTAGATCCCCGCCTCCACCTCGGGCGCGGTCTCCACCCGGTAGTCGCGGCGCACCCGCAGCCGGCCGTCCTCGTCGCGCTCGCAGGCGGCGTCGAGCTCGCCGAGCAGCCGGCCCGGGTCGGGCTCGGAGTAGCCGGTGGCGTAGACGACGGCGTCCGCGTCCATCGTCTCCGTCTCCCCGGTGGCGAGGTTCCGCACCTGGACGCGCACGCCGTCGGGCCCCTCCTCGACCCCGGTGAGCCGGGTGACGCCGAGGATCCGCAGCCGCTGCTCGCCGCGGACCTTCTCCTGGTACGAGCGGCGGTAGAGCTCCTCGATGAGGTCCATGTCGACGACGCCGTAGTTGGTGTTGCGGTGGTAGTCCATGAGCGTGCGTCGGACGGCCGGCTCGGCCCCGTGGTAGAGGTCGACGGCCTCCGGGTCGAAGATCCGGTTCGCGTACGGGCTGTCGTCGGCCGGGCTGTAGCCGTAGCGGGTGTGGACGGCGACGACCTCGGCTCCCTCGAACTCCCGGTGCAGGTGGTCGGCGATCTCGGCGGCGCTCTGGCCGGCCCCGGCGACGACGAAGCGGCGCGGGTTCCCGGTGGGGAGCGCGGCGAGCCGGTGCAGGAACTCGCTGCTGTGCCAGAGGCGTTCGGAGGACGTGACGCCGTCGGGGAGCCGGGGCACGAGACCCGTACCGATGACCAGGTTCCGCGCCCGGTAGGTGACGGCCTCGCCCTCGCCGGCGGCGGCGACGTCGACCTCGACGACGGGACCGGAGGGCTCCGCCGTCCCCGCCGGCCGGATGGCGGTGACTTCGAGCCCGTAACGGACCATGTGGTCCACGCCGTTGGCGGCCCACTGGAGGTAGTCGTGGAACTCCTCGCGGGTCGGGAACAGCATCTTGTGGTTGATGAAGTCGACCAGCCGGCCCCGGTCGTGGAGGTACGGGACGAAGCCGAAGCGGCTGCGCGGATTGCGCAGCGTGGCCAGGTCCTTCAGGAACGAGACCTGCATGGTGGCGTCCGGCAGGAGCATGCCCCGGTGCCAGCCGAAGTTCGGCTGCTTCTCCAGGAAGACGGCCGTGAGCCGCTCGTCGGGCGCGGCCTGCTCGTTGTACTCCTCGATGGCGATCGCGAGGGCGAGGTTGGCGGGCCCGAAGCCGACACCGACGATGTCGTAGACGGGAGTGGTCTCGGTCATGGCGAAGTGCCTTTCGGTGCGGAGGGGTTCAGGAGGTGCGGGTGCGGGCGGCGACGGCCGCGCAGCCGGCGGCGAGGACCAGGGCGAGCAGCAGCCCCGTACCGGCGAAGGAGAGGAAGACGGCCGCGATCAGCAGCGTCACGACGGCCGTCGCGCGCAGGGCGCGACCGGTGCCGCGCGCCCGCAGGGCGGCCGCGGCGGCGGCCACGTACAGCAGCAGGAACGCGCTGCTGGTGACGACCAGGACCAGCTCCTCACCGGTGCCGGTGAGGGTCAGGGTGCCGAGGACGGCCGCGTAGGCAAGGGCCAGGGCCACGGTCGCGGACAGCGGGCGGTCGGCCAGGACGCGCGGCAGGATCCGCTCCCGGGCGGCGGCCCGGACGACGCGGGTGGCGCCGAGCACCCAGGCGTTGGTGGCGACCACCGCGAGCCCGAGGGCCAGGAGATCGCCGGCGATCGCGCCGCCGTCGCCGAGCGAGGCGCCGAGGAGGGCGGTGATGACGACGGGCTCGTCGCCGGGGACCGCCAGGTAGGCGGCCGTCACCGCCGCGTAGAGCAGCCCGACGATGGGCACCGCCCAGCGGATCGCACGGCGGTAGCTGCGGGCCGGGTCGTCGACCTGCTCGGCGAGCGTGGAGACGTTCTCCCAGCCGAGGAAGGAGAAGAAGGCGGTGACGACGGCGATGCCGACACCGCCCCAGCCGTGGGTGAGGAACGGGGTGTACGCGCCCGCGTCGAACCGCGGCACCGCGAGCACCACGGCACCGCCGAGGCCCAGCAGCAGCACGACCAGGGCCGCGGCCTGCACACGGGCGCCGGCCGTCAGTCCCAGCAGCGTGAACGCGGCGGACAGCGCCATGAACCCGATCGCGATCGGGTACACCGGGCCGTCGGGCTGTCCCAGCAGGCCCAGGAGACAGCGGGCGGAGACGATGCCCATCACCGGGTTCCCGATGACGTACGTGGCGACGAGCAGCAGCGCCGCCGCGCGGCCCGGGCGGCGCCCGAACCCGGCCTCCACCATCGCGGCGAGACCGGACGCGTCGGGGCGCCAGGCCGACATCTCCGCGAAGAAACGGGCGAAGGGGTACGAGCTGAGGGCGAGCGCCAGCCACGCGAGGATCGCGGCGGGGCCGGCCTGCCGCTCGGTCAGACCCGGCACCAGAAGGATGCCGGTCCCGACGAGGCTGCTCACGTAGAACACGACGAGCGCGCGCACGCCGAGGCCGACGCGTCGTGGTGCGGCGTCGGGCCGCTGCAGAAGATCGGTCATGGGTGTCACCTCCGGTGGTGAGAGTCGTGGGGCGGCGCCCACCGCCGTGGTGGGCAGGCGTTCCGCGAGGGGCGCCGGCTCAAGGGCCCGCCAGGACGTCCAGCGCCTCCGTCGCCGCGAGTTCCGCCGCCGCCGGCGCCGTCTTGAAGCCCGCACCCGACCACCCCGTCGCGAGGACGATCCGGCTGTCGGACCGTTCGCGGCCGAGGTGCGGGCGGGAATGGGGCGTGTAGAGGTCGACGCCCTGGCGCCCGCCGAGGAAGCGGGTCGCGGGGTCGGCGAGCCAGGGCCACCGCGCGGCCGCCCCCTCGCGGATGTACGCCACGTGCGCGTCCGTCAGCGTGGGCTCGCCGCCCGGGACCACGTCCCACTCGTCGACGGGCCGCCCGGCCATGTAGCCGCCTGCGGCCTCCCCGCTGAGCTGGGGCCGGCCCCAGACGCCGCTCACCATGTCGACGACGGTCGGCAGTCCGGCCGTTGCGGGGTGGTGGAAGAAGCCGTACCGGATGCTCTTGGTGCGTCCGGCGCCCGCGCCGCTCAGCCGGTGTCCGCCGATCTCCCCGGTGCCGCCGCCCGCGGCGAGGACGACGGCGCGGGCCTCGACGGGCCCGCCCGGTTCGAGGAGGACGCGGACCCGGTCGGCCCCGGGCGGGGCGTCGAGCTCCCGGACCCGGGCGGGCAGCAGACGGGCCCCGTGGGCGAGGGCGCGGTCGCGGTAGACCCTCGCGGTGCGGGGCGGGTCGGCGTATCCGGCCTCGGGTTCCCAGACGGCGGCGGTGACGCCGTCGACGGAGAGTCCGGGGAAGCGGGACCCGAGCACTCCGGGGTCCAGCAACTCGGCGGGCACTCCGGCGCCGTTGAGCTCGGCGACGCCCTTCTCGGCCTGTTCCAGGTCGGCGTCGCCGCAGAGGACGAGCGATCCGGTGGTCATGAAGCCGTACGGTCCCGGTGCGAGCGCGGCGGGCCCCCAGGCGAGGTGGTGGCTGCGGAGGGCGAGCCCCCGCAGGTACGGGTCGGCCTCGAAGGACCGGACGAGCCCGCCGGACCAGGCGGTGGCGTGGTCCTGGCGCCCGTCCATGGGGGCGACGAGGGCGACCCGTGCGCCGTGGCGGGCGAGGGCGGAGGCGGTGGCGGATCCGACGACTCCGGCGCCGACGACGATGACGTCGTAGGCGCGCCCGTGACGCCCGGCGGTACGGATGGGGGGCGGCGCGGCGGCCCCGGTCACCGTCGGCACCGGCACGAAGTCCCAGCCCACGCTCCCCGGCTCGGGTTCGCCGAGCGCCGTGAACCCCCGGTCGGCGTGCGCCCGTACGGCGGCGAGGAGGGTGCGGCCGGTGCGCTCCGGGTCCTCGGAGAGCGCGGCGGTGGCCGCCGCGAAGGCCGCGTCCACGTGGGCCTCGGGCCCGCCGCGCATCCGGGCCACGGACGCGCCGCCGGCCGCCGGGTCGCCGAGCAGGTCCGCGAACTCGTCCACCGCGCAGTCGTCGGTGAACCAGAACGCGCCCCGGAACCCCGCCGCCCGCCACTCCCGGCCGACCCGCGCGGCCCCGACGTGGGTCCCGCAGACGACGAGCGCCGTGAGCGCGGAGAGCGCGGCGACGTCGCCGGGCCCGTCGAGCACGGCCACGCCCGCGGCCTCCCCGGTCAGGACGGCCGGTACGGGCACGGCGCCCGTCGCGGGCCCGCTCCCGTCGGAGACCACGGCGCCCGACGGGAGGGCGGGCCGCGGGGCCGTCGGGGCGTCCCGTACGAGCAGCGCGAGCCGCTCCCCGTACGCGCTGCCGTCGTGCGTGACGGCGACCCGGGTGTGTCCCGCGTCCCGTACGGCACCGAGGAGGTCGACCGCCTGGGCCCGGTCGTCCGGGCACCACCGCAGGAGCGTGCCCGCGCCGTCGGCGAGGAGGCCGGGCGTGGTGGCCAGCGGGAGCAGGACGGGGAGCCCGGCCGCCCGGTAGACGGGGAGGGCGGCCGCGGCTCCGGCGCTGTTGAAGTGCCCGACGACGAGCGCGTGCCGGCCCTCGGCGACGACCGCCCCGGCGATCTGCCGGGCCGTCTCGACCTCGCCCCGGTCGTCGTACAGTTCCCAGTTCACGGCCGTCCCGTACCGCTCGGCCGCCCGCTCCAGGTGCTCGCCCCAGGCGGCCCGGGGCCCGGAGAAGGGCCCGACGACGGCACCGCGCGGCAGGACCGCCGTCTCAGGCACCGAAGACCGCCCCGGGCGGGGCCGCCACCGGTGTCCCGGGGGCGAGCGGGGCGAGGGCCGTCGCGTCGACCCGGCGCGGTTCCGGCGCGAGGCCGAGGAGGGCGGCGAGGCGGGCGGAGCCGTACGGCAGGGCGGGCGCGGCCCAGGCGGACAGGGCGGCGGCGACGGCGAGCTGGGCGGAGAGCGCGGAGCGGTAGGCGCAGGCGCCGTCCGGGCGCTCGCCCTCGAAGCCGTTCACGTACCCGAAGTCCTCGGCGAGGCACACCACTTCGTCGAGCAGCGCGATCGCGCGCCGTGCGTCGTACCCCTCGATGCCGTAGGCCTCGCGGAGCTGTCCGACGGTCTCCGTGAGCCGGCCGCGCAGCCGCTCCCAGGCAGGGCCCTGCGGCGCCTCGGCGGGGGCGGCGCCACCGGACTCGGCGACGGCGGTGAGCAGCCGGCCGAGCCAGCCGTCCCAGCGCTCGGCGAGCCGCTCCCGGCTGACGGCGAGGGCGGCCGGACCGAAGCTGGTCTGGCGGCCGTTGGGGCGGTCGGACAGGACGTGGTAGCGCAGGACGTCCGCGCTCGTCCGGGCGAGTTCCTCGTGCGCCCAGATGGCGTGGCGCCGGCTGGTGGAGAACTTGAGCCCTTCGAGCCGGTAGAACTCGTTGACGACGAAGGCCCGGGGCAGTGCGATCTCGGGGTCGTACGCCCGGAAGGCGGCCGGGAACAGCAGGGCGTGGAAGTAGCCGTTGTCGAAGCCGAAGAACTGGACGGGCGCGGGCGCCGGTCCGGTCCCTCCGGCGCCGGCCCACTCCAGGAGGTAGCCCGGGGCCATCTCGAACCAGACGTAGATCCGCTGGTCGGTGAAGCCCGCGACGGGCACCGGAACGCCCCACTCGGAGGGGTGGCTGACGGCGATCTCGGGGAGGCCTTCGGCCCGCATCCGCTCGCAGAGGGAACGCAGGTGCGGCGGCATGTCGACCTGGTCCCAGAAGGCGCCGAGCTGCTCCTCCCAGGGTGCGAGGGGGAAGTAGAGCCGCTCGCAGTCGCGGAGTTCGGGGGTGGCGCCGCAGCCGGTGCAGACGGGGTCGGTCAGGTCGGCGCAGTCGTTGGGGCGGCCGCAGGGCTCGCAGGCGTTGCCGTTGGAGCCGGAGCCGCAGTGCGGGCAGTCGCCCTTGAGGTAGGCCTCGTACAGCCAGCGCTCGCAGCCGGTGCAGTAGGGCAGCGGTCGCGTACGGGCGACGATGTGCCCGGCGTCGTACAGGCGGCTGAAGAAGTCCTGGACGGCGGAGTGGTAGCCGGCGTCGCGGCGCGGGCGGACGATCGCGTCGAAGTCGGCACCGGCCTGCCGCCACACGGACTCGATGGAGGCGCCGTAGCCGTCGGCGACCTCGTCGCCCTTGCGGCCGCCGTCGTGGAGACCGCGGACGGGGACGTAGCTCTGGTGGTCGTCGAGGCCGGTCGTGTAGCGGACCGGACCGGTGCCTTCGGCGGCGAGGAAGCGGCGCAGGACGTCACCGGCGAGGTAGGGCCCGGCGAGGTGGCCGATGTGGAGGTCGCCGTTGGGGGTGGGCGGGGTGGCGGTGATCCAGTGGGTGACCGTCGTGTCGCTGACGTTGTCGCTCACGCGGCGACCTCCTCGTTCTCGGTACGGATGGCGGGCTCGCGCAGCGGCCAGTAGAGGGAGACCCAGCTCAGTTCGGTGTCGCCGGTGTTGTGGACGACGTGCTCCTGGTTCCTGGGCAGCACGACGACGTCGCCCGCGCGGAACGGCGGCTCCAGCACCCCGTCGAGGGTCACGCTTCCGGCGCCGGAGAGGATGATCATGACCTCGTCCTGGTTGTGGCAGTCGGGGTCGGAGTCCCCGCCGGGGGTCAGGAAGCAGGCCATCGCCCCGACGGGCGGCTCGGCGTCCCCGCCGGGCCACGGGACGAGCCGCTGGCAGGCGAGCCCGAACTCCTCGGTGGCGGCACTGCGGTCGATGCGGAAGCGGCGGTCGGACATGGGGGCGGCTCCGGGGTGGGGGCTCGGGTCGGGATCGGCAGGGGGGTGGGGGCTGGGGCTCGTCCCCCGGTCGGCATGAGAGCCGGGGCCCGGGGCCAGGTCGCGGTACGGGGTCGGGGCGAGGGCCGGTTCCCCGGGCGGCAGGATCGGCGAGGTGAAGGGCATACGGGTCTCCTGGAACGGCGGGCGGGCGAGGAGGCGGCCGGGCCTCAGGACGTCGTGTTCGGCTTCGGCTCCAGGCCCGTCACCGACGCGACCGGGATCCGGGCGAGACCGGCCATGACCTGGCGCGGGCCGGCCCCCCACCCGTACCGGCGCTTGAGCGGCGCGACATGGGTGGCGATGAGCGCGAGGAGGGGCGCGAGGTCGGTGGGCGTGGCGCCGAGGAGGGCCAGCAGTTGCTCGGTACGGGTCAGGCCGGCGCCCGGGCCGATCCCGTGCACGGCGGCGTCCTGCCAGGTGGCGCCGGCGCTCCCGGCGACGACGGTGTTGTGGAGGGCGAAGCCCTGGTTGTCGTGGGCGTGGATGCCGACGGGGGCGGAGAGCGCGGCGCGGGTGGACTGGACGAGGTCGATGACGCGCTCGGGGCGGAGCGAGCCGAGGGAGTCGACGAGGAAGACGGCGTCGAGCGGGCCGAGCGCCGCGCTCTCGCCGAGGCAGCGGTCGAGTTCCGGGTAGGAGGCGAGGTCGATGTGGGTGAGGAAGAGGCAGACGCCGAAGCCGGCTTCCCGCAGGCGGTGCAGGGGGGCGGCGGCCCGGGCCACCCGGTCGTACCGGACGGCGAGGCGGACGAGGCCGACGGTCACGGGCCCGGTGGCCAGGGCGTCGGCGATCCGCCCGGCGGAGGCCGTGGCGGCGGCGTCCGAGGCGGGCAGGCCGGCGGTGTCGAGGAGGACGGAGAAGCGGGGGCCGTAGCGCTCGGGGAGCGGGACCGGCAGCAGCGCGCCTCGCGGGGCGGAGCGGTCGGCGGGGTCGTGGACGCTGCCCAGCTCGATGACGTCGATGCCGAGCCGCGCGCAGACCGCGAGGTAGTCGGCGGCCAGCGCGGGGGGTACGGATCCGCCGGTGAGCCGTCCGCCGGTGCGCAGGGTGCAGTCGAGCAGGGTCATCCGGGTCACCCCCAGCCGGTGTCGTTCGTGCCGGCGCCGGCGGCCGGGGCGCCCCACCCGGTGTCGTAGGTGCCGGTGAGGACGGCGGCGCCCCAGCCGGTGTCGTCGGTGCCGGTGCCGCCGGAGATCCGGTCGGCGGTGGCGGTGCCGAGGCCCGCGAGGCCGACGACGAGGGTGGTGAGGAGGGTGGTGCGGATCCGCCGCTTCATGTCGAGTGCTCTCTTTCCGCTTCCGCGAGGAGTACGTCCGCGAGGAGTAAGTCCGCGAGGAGTAAGTCGTGGGATTCCGTGGGGTTTTGCGAGCTTCGCGGGCTGTGCGAGCCTGATGCGCTTTGACCTTGTGGGCGGTGGTACGAACGTATCGACGGCGGCATGCCTATGGGGCCGAGCGCATGGCTCATTAGGCTGCATGGCAGCAAGAGGACGCTGTCATAAACGGGGGAAAAGGTGGCGATACCAGACATGAAGCCGGGCCGGAGCGAGGCGGATCCGACGCAACCGGGCAGGGATTCGGGGACCACGGCCCTCTCGGCGATCGACGCGGCGGGCCCACCGGAGTCGACACCGCCCTCCGCGCACCCCGACGGCTCCGGCGACCACGACGACCCCCTGACCCGGGTCTACACCTGCCTCCTGGCCCGTGACCCGGCCGAGCCGCCGGCGCACCCCGCCGACCTCGCGGCGGAACTGGACCTGCCACCGGCCCGGGTGGAGTCGGCCGTCTCGGCCCTCCTCGACATGGGCCTGCTGCGCCGGAACCCGGACCGGGCGGTCCTTCCCCTGGCGCCGGACGAGGCGGTGCAGCGGACGCTGGGACCGCTGGAACGCGAGATGCGGGCCCGCCGCCAGCACATGGAGCGCACCCGCGAGCAGTTGATGGCGTTCATGCCGGTGTACGAGTCCCATCTGCTGCGGCTGACGCACCTGCGGCAGGCGGAGTACGTGGAACTCCTCACCGACCTGCGGGCGGTGCGGGAGGCCATCACCGAACTGGGCCGGACGTGCGAGCGCGAGGTCATGACGGCGCAGCCGGGCGGCGGGCGGCGCGCCGAGGTCCTGGAGGAGGCGGTGGCCCGCGACGAGGAGCTCCTGCGCCGGGGCGTCCGCATGCGCGTCCTCTACCAGCACACGGCCCGGTTCTCCTCCGGCACGTGCGCGTACGTGGAGCGGGTGGGGCGGCTGAGGGCCCAGGTCCGCACCCTGGACGACGAGTTCATGCGGATGCTCGTCTTCGACCGCACCACGGCGGTGATCCCGGTGCCGGACGACCCGCACGCGGCGGTCCTGATCCGCGAGCCACACGTGGTCGCGTTCATGGTGGGCGCGTACGAACGGCTGTGGCTGGAGGCGTTGCCGTTCGAGACCGAGTGGGACCGGCAGACCATCATGGACATCTCCGACGAGCTGAAGCAGACGATCGTCCGGCTGCTCACCGAGGGCCTCACGGACGCGGCGATCGCCCGCCGGCTGGGCCTGTCGGTCCGAAGCTGCCGTCGGCACGTCGCGGACGTGATGGCCGCGCTGGGAGCGGAGAGCCGTTTCCAGGCCGGGTATCTCCTGGCCCAGCAGGAACGCGAGCAGCCGGCTCCCTGAAGTGCGGGGTCACCCGTACGTGGCGAAGGGCGCTCCGCGGTCAACGGCCGGGCACCCCTGGGCATAGGGTCCGTGCAGACAACAAGGACACGACGAAGTCAGGGTGGACATGAGCGACTTGGCGACCGAGGCGCGATCCGACCGGGAGGACCCGGAGCCCGAGGGCACGAAACGGCGCCGCCCGTTCTGGGTCGAGCTGCCGATGCTCGCGGGGATCGCGCTGGTGCTGGCCTTCCTGATCAAGACGTTCCTGCTCCAGGCGTTCCTGATCCCGTCGGGCTCGATGCAGAACACCCTGCAGGTGGACGACCGGGTTCTGGTCGACAAGCTCACGCCGTGGTTCGGCGCGGAGCCCGACCGGGGCGAGGTCGTGGTCTTCCGCGACCCCGGCGACTGGCTGGCGGGACGGCCGGTGAAGGAGCCCACGTCCCTCCAGAAGGCGCTGGGCTTCGTGGGCCTGATGCCCGCGGCGGGGGAACAGCACCTCATCAAGCGGGTGATCGGCGTGGCGGGCGACACCGTCGAGTGCAAGGGCGAGGGCCCCCTGAAGGTGAACGGCAAGCCCCTGACGGAGCCGTACGTCTTCCAGGGGAACACGGCCTGCAGCACGGACCCGGAGGGCCAGTTCAAGGTCACGGTGCCCGCCGGCCGCCTCTGGGTGATGGGCGACCACCGCCAGGCCTCCCAGGACTCCCGCTACCACCAGAACGACGCCAGGGACGGCATGGTGCCGGTGTCGGACGTGGTGGGCCGCGCGGTCGTCATCGCCTGGCCGATCCCCCACTGGTCGACCCTCCCCGTCCCGGACACCTTCGACCAACCGGGCCTGGCGCACTGACCGGAGGACCGGACGGGCCACCAGGGCACGGCCACTTCCGGCCATGACCGAAACGCTTCTTCCTCAGTTCTTGCTCAGAACACCACCGGTTCCCCCCGCACCGCCCGGGGACACGGATACGGTCTCGGCCCTGAGACCGCACGGCACTCCTGGGGGACGAACTCGTGACAGCACTGCGCACACCACTGACGGCGGCCGTGGGCCTCGCCCTCGCCTCCCTCCTGGCGACCGGCTGCACCGGCGGAGCACCGTCCGCGGACGCTCCGCCGCCCTCCGCGACGGCAGAACCGACGGGGCCGCCGTCGCCCCGGGCGGACACCGAGCACGACCGGGGCGAGCGCGCCCAGGCCGCGCTGTCGACGGTCTCACCCGACGACCCGGAGTTCGTGGAGTCCGGGCTGGAGCGGGTCGGCGACGGCGTACACACCCGCTCCCCGCTCACCGCGGGCAAGGCCTACCGGATCTCCGTGGCCTGCGTCGGCACGGGGCACGTGAAGGTCGCCGTCGCGGACGGCGCACCCCGTTCCGTGCCGTGCGACGGAGTACCCGTCGGCCGCCGGGTCGAACACGCACCGCCACGCCTGCCGATCGACGTCACCGAGGCGCCGGGGGCCACGGGCATGGTCGCCTGGCAGGTCGTCTCCCTGCCGTCCTGACACCGCCCGCCCCACCTCACGCGGGCAACAGAAAGGGCCAGGGCAGACGATGTCTGACCTGGCCCTCTTCTGAGCCGCCTTCGGGATTCGAACCCGAGACCTACGCATTACGAGTGCGTTGCTCTGGCCAACTGAGCTAAGGCGGCGTGCTGTGTGAACCCATCGTGGGTGCAGCAGCGTCGCCAAGTCTACACAGTTTCCGGAGGTGCTCCGACCACCCCCGGATCAGGCCTACGAGCAGCGCTTTCCGTCCTGTGGAGGGGTGCCTTCGAGGAGGTAGCCGTTGATCGCGGTGTCGATGCAGTCGCTGCCCCGGCCGTACGCGGTGTGGCCGTCGCCCTCGTAGGTCAGCAGGGTGCCCGAGGAGAGCTGCCCGGCGAGGGACTGGGCCCAGTGGTACGGGGTGGCCGGGTCGCGGGTGGTGCCGACGACGAGGATCGGGGCGGCGCCGTCGGCGGTGATGCGGTGCGGGTGGCCGGTGGGCGGGGTGGGCCAGTAGGTGCAGTTGAGGGCGGCCCAGGCGAGGCCCTTGCCGAAGATCGGGGAGGCCTTCTCGAAGGACGGGACGGCCTTCTGCACGTCGGCGGGACCCTTGAAGGCCGGCGGCAGGTCCAGGCAGTTCACGGCGGCGTTGGCGGACATGAGGTTGGCGTACGTGCCGTCCGCCTCGCGCTCGTAGTAGCTGTCGGCCAGGGCGAGGAGGCCCGAGCCGTCGCCGTTCATCGCCCCGGTGAGGGCCTCGCGCAGCTGCGGCCAGGCGCCCTCGTCGTACATCGCGGCGATCACACCGGTGGTGGCGAGGGATTCGCCGAGCTCACGGCTCTCGCCCGTGGGCACCGGATCGGCGTCCACGTCACGGAAGAACTTCTTCATCGCCTCCCCGGCCTCCGCGACGGACCCGGTGCCCAGCGGGCAGTCCGTCGTGCGGACGCAGTCGGCGGCGAAGGCGCGGAAGGCGGTCTCGAAGCCTCCGGTCTGGTCGCGGTTGAGGTCGAGGGCCGAGAGGGAGGGGTCCATCGCGCCGTCGAGGACGAGCCGGCCGACCCGGTCCGGGAACAGCTCGGCGTACGTGGCGCCGAGGAAGGTGCCGTACGACGCCCCCACGTAGGTGAGCTTCGCGTCCCCGAGCACCGCCCGCAGGATGTCCATGTCGCGGGCCGTCTCGACGGTGGAGACATGGGGCAGGACCTGCCCGGACCTCTTCTCGCAGCCGGCCGCGAAGTCCTTGAAGGCCGCGCTGAGCCCGTTGATCTCCGCCGTGTCGTCGGGCGTCTGGTCGACCTGCGTGTACGCGTCCATCTGCGGGCCCGTCAGACACTCGACGGGCTCGCTGCGGGCGACTCCGCGCGGGTCGACGGCCACCATGTCGTAGCGGGCGCGGACGGGCGCCGGGTAGCCGATGCCCGCGTACCCCTGGAGGTAGCCGACGGCGGAGCCGCCGGGCCCGCCCGGGTTGACCAGGAGCGAGCCGAGCCGCTTGCCGGGTCCGGTGGCCCGGACGCGGGAGACCGCGAGCTGGACCTCCTCCCCGTCCGGCTTCGCGTAGTCGAGCGGGGCGCGCAGGGTCGCGCACTGGAAGCCCTCGACACCGCAGTCGCGCCACTTCAGCTTCTGGTCGTAGTACTTCTTCAGCTTCGGCGCCCCGGACGGGGAGGAGGGCGCCGGCGGCGCTGTCGTCGTCCGGGACGCGGCGGCGTCGCTTCCGCCCGAGCAGCCGGTGAGGATCAGCCCGGCGGCCGCGAGGGCCGTGGCGGACATACGGAGCAAGCGCCTGGAATCCATCCCCGGAGCGTATCCGGACCGGTACGGACCGTGTCCAATCGCTGGACGGGGCCGGCGCACCGGGCGTCAGCCCCGCAGCGCCATGGTCATCGCCTCCACCGCGAGCAGCGGAGCCACGTTCCGGTCGAGGGCCTCTCGGCAGGCGAGGATCGCCTCGATGCGGCGGAGGGTCCGCTCCGGTGTGGTGTCGCGGGCGATCCGCTCGAGGGCGTCCCGCACGTCCGTGTTCGCCAGGGCCGAGCGGGAGCGGAGCTGGAGGGCCAGGACGTCACGGTAGAAGCCGGTCAGGTCGGTGAGCGCGAGGTCCAGGCTGTCGCGCTGCGTGCGCGTCCTGCGGCGCTTCTGCCGCTCCTCCAGCTCCTTCATCGCCCCGGCCGTGCCGCGGGGCATCCGCCCGCCCTGCGCCGCGCCGAGGGCCGTCTTCAGCTCCTCGGTCTCCTTGACGTCGATCTCCTCGGCGACCTGCTTCGCGTCCTCCGCTGCCGCGTCGACCAGCTCCTGCGCGGCCTTGAGGCAGCCGCCGACGTCGTCGACGCGCAGCGGCAGCTTCAGGACGACGGACCGGCGCGCGCGGGCCCGCTCGTCGGTGGCGAGCCGCCGGGCCCGGTCGATGTGCCCCTGGGTCGCGCGGGCGGCGGCCTGCGCCACCTCCGGCTCGATGCCGTCGCGCCGCACGAGCACGTCGGCGACGGCCTCCACCGGCGGGGTGCGCAGGGTCAGGTGGCGGCAGCGGGAGCGGATCGTGGGCAGCACGTCCTCCAGGGAGGGCGCGCAGAGCAGCCAGACGGTGCGCGGCGCGGGCTCCTCGACGGCCTTCAGGAGCACGTTCCCCGCGCCCTCGGTGAGCCGGTCGGCGTCCTCCAGGACGATGACCTGCCAGCGTCCGCCCGCCGGGGAGAGCTGGGCGCGCCGGACGAGCTCGCGGGTCTCCTTCACGCCGATGGACAGCAGGTCCGTACGGACGATCTCGACGTCCGCGTGCGTGCCGACGAGGGTCGTGTGGCAGCCGTCGCAGAAGCCGCAGCCCGGGGAGCCGCCGAGCGCCCGGTCGGGGCTCACGCACTGCAGTGCGGCGGCGAAGGCGCGCGCCGCGGTCGCGCGGCCGGACCCGGGGGGTCCGGTGAAGAGCCAGGCGTGGGTCATCTTCGAGGCCTCGGGGTCCGGCCCGCCGGCGGCGTGGGCGGTGACGAGCGCGTCGGCGTCGCGCGCGGCGGCGGCGAGCTGCTCCTCGACCCGGGTCTGTCCGACCAGGTCGTCCCATACGGCCATGTCTGCCCCTCCTCAGGTACGTCCTCCATTGTGGGGCAGCGCTCTGACAACCCCCGTCAGCCCTCGCTGTGGGGCGGCCGGGTCAGCCACAGGCCGACGGCGGAGCCGAGCAGGACCGTTCCGGTGCAGACGCTCCCGACGATCCGGAGGGGACCGGTCCAGCCGGCGAGGGTGCTGATGAAGGCGTTGGCGAGGACGCTCGCGGCGAGCAGCAGCCAGAGAAGGGCGCGCATGGGATGCCTCCGTGGGGCGGTCCGGGAAGGGATCTCCCCGGGTGTTCCCGGGGCTCTTCGATCCTGGTCGCCGCCCGGCCCGCGCACAGCGGTGCCCGCTCCCTGAGCGATGGTGTAGCCCTCTCCACCGTCTCCCGGGGGACCGCCGCCTACCCTGGCTCCATGCGCGAGGCGATCAAGGAAGCGGCCCGGGGGTGGCTCCACCTCACGATCGGGGCCGCGCTCTCCCTGCTCTGCTACCTGATGGCGGGCGTCGTCCTGTTCACCGCGGTCCTCACCCTCACGGTCATCGGCGCCGGTGTGCTCCCCGAGAGCGTGCTGCTGCTGCGCAGGCTCGCCCGGTGGCAGCGGCTCCGTACGGCCGCGTGGACCGGGAGGCCCGTCCCCGAGGCGTACCTGCCGCTCGAAGGGCCCCTCCCCGCGCGCGTGCGGACCGCGGTCACCGACCCGGGCACCCGGCAGGACCTGGTCTGGGCGGCCGCGCAGCTGCTGTACGGCCTGATGCTCTGGTACCTCTCGATGATCCTCTGGGCGCCCGCGCTGCTCGTCGACGGCGTCTGGACCGGCCTGGCGGGGCGGCGGCCGGTGGCCCTGCCGCTGATCGGCCGGCTCGCCGGGCTCGCGGCCGAGTGGTCGCGCGCGCTGCTCACCCCGGCCCCGTCGGCGGCCCGGGACGCCGCCCTCGCCGCGCGCATCGAGCAGCTGACGGCCACCCGGGCGGGCGCGGTCGCCGCGCACGGCGCCGAGCTGCGCCGGATCGAGCGCGATCTCCACGACGGGGCGCAGGCCCACCTGGTGGCGCTGTCCATGCGGATCGGTCTGGCCCGGCGCGCGTACGACTCCGATCCCGCGACCGCGCGACGGCTCCTCGACGACGCCCAGACGCAGGCCGAGGCGGCGCTGGCCGAGCTGCGGCACGTGGTGCGCGGCATCCACCCGCCGATCCTCACCGACCGCGGCCTGACCGGAGCGGTGCGGGCGCTCGCCGCGAGCAGCGGCCTGGACGCGGCGGTCGCGGTGACGGGCCTCGGCGACCACGACCAGGACGGCCCGCGCGCGCCAGCGGCCGTCGAGGCCGCCGCCTACTTCGTGGTCGCCGAGGCGCTCACCAACGCCGCCAGGCACAGCGGCGCCGACCGCGCCTCCGTCTCCCTGACCCGCGAACCGGCCGCGCTGCGCGTGCGCGTGCGGGACGAGGGCCACGGCGGGGCCGAGGCCGGCGAGAGCGGCGGCTCCGGCCTGACGGGCATGCGGCGGCGGGTCGCCGCGCTCGACGGCACCGTACGGTTGAGCAGCCCCGTGGGGGGACCGACCGTGATCGAAGTGGAGCTTCCGTGCGTGTGGTGATCGCCGAGGACAACGCCCTCCTCAGGGAGGGACTGGTGCTGCTGCTGACCTCGTCGGGCCACGAGGTCGCCGGGGTCGCGGCCACCGGCCCCGAGATCCTTCCGCTGCTCCTGGAGCACCGGCCGGACGTGGCCGTCCTCGACGTGCGGCTGCCGCCCGGCTTCCGCGACGAGGGGCTGCGGGCGGCGCTCGCGGCCCGCGAGCAGCTCCCGGAGCTGCCGGTGCTGGTGCTCTCGCAGTACGTGGAGGAGACGTACGCGACGGAGCTGCTCGGCGGCGGCGCGCGGGGCGTCGGCTACCTCCTGAAGGACCGGGTGGGCCGCGTGGACGAGTTCCTGGACGCCCTGGAACGGGTCGCCTCCGGCGGTACGGCCCTGGACCCGGAGGTCGTCACCGAGCTGATGGCCCGCCGCCGCGACGACCCGCTGGACTCGCTCACGCCCCGCGAGCGCGAGGTCCTGGGGCTGATGGCCCAGGGCCATGACAACGGCACGATCGCCCGCTCGATGGTGGTCACCGAGCGGGCCGTGCACAAGCACATCGGGAACGTCTTCCTGAAGCTCGGCCTGCCGTCGAGCGACAGCGGCGGCCACCGCCGGGTCCTCGCGGTCCTGGCGTACCTGGACGCGTAGGTCACGCACCGCCCCGACGCCCCGGACGCGCCCTCCTCACCGCCCGCCCCCCTTCCGGGCCACCGGCAGGAACACGCCCGCGACGACCGTGACGAGGACGACGCCCGCGATCGTGCCGGCCTGGGCGGGCGGCAGGTGGGGCAGGCCGCCGGTGAGCGCCCACGCGAACGCGGTCAGCGGCAGCGCGCCCACCACGAGCCCGACGAGGAGGCCCGTCGCGGTCAGGAAGCCGGCCTCCAGGCCGAGCATCCGGCGCAGCTGGCCCGCCGATGCGCCGACCTGGCGCAGGAGTTCCAGCTCGCCGCGCCGGCCGGCGCCGATCAGGGCGAGGGTGCTCAGGACGGAGAGGACGGTGAGCCCGCCGATCGCGGCGACGATCCCGGTGGAGACGATCCCGTTCAGTTCGGCCCCGGGGGTCGTCACCGCCTCGGGGACGACGGGGGACGACGCCCCGGCTCCCGCGGCCAGGACGCGCGCGGGGTACGGATCGCTCATGTGCGGGGCCAGTTCGCCCTTGGGCAGCAGGAACTCACCGAGGGCGAGCGACCGTTCGTACACCGCGACCACCTCAAGGCGTTTCGGCGTCCCGTCGCCGAGCCGCAGCTCCACCGTCGAACCGGGCGCCACCTCGAGGGACTCGGCCATGGCCGCGCCGACCGCGACCGTGCCCGCCCGGCCGAGTCCGTCCAGGTCTCCGGCGACGACGCCCGGGTCGAGCGTGCCCGCGAGCCCCTCGGGGTCCACGCCGAGGACCGGAAGCCGGTCGAGGCGCGGCGTACCGGCCTCCGTACGGGCCAGGACCACCGACGAGCGCAGCACGTCCGTGGCCGTCTCCACCCCCGGCAGCCGCCGGACCCGCTCCGCCGTCGTCCCGGTGAACGCGAGGTCGGCGGTGGTCGCCGCCCGCGCCTGCGCGGCCGCGGCCCGCTCCATGGTGGCGCCCGCCGAGAGCTGCACCAGCGCGAAGGAGGTGACGAGGACGACGGGGACGAGCGCGGCCCCGAGCCGGCGCGAGTGCGCCCCGGCACCGGCGGCGGTGAGGCGTCCGGGTGCGCCGCCGAGCCGGCGGAACGGCCGGTCCAGGACCGCCATCGCGGCCCCCGCGATCCACGGCCCGAGCAGCGCGCACCCGGCGACCAGGGTCACCGTGGCCGCCCCGGCCGCGGCCGCGGCCGCGTCGCCGCCCTGGAGCGTGGCCGTACCGGCCGCGCCCGCGCCGGCGACGAGCAGGACGATCCCGGTGACGCGGCGGGCACCGCCCTTCCCCGGACGGCCCGGCCTGCGGGCGGCGACGAGGACGACGAGCCGGGCGAGGCCCACGACGAGGGCGGCGACGGCGAGCACACCGGCGAACAGCCACGGCGGGGTGGGCAGTTCGAGGCCCTCGGGTACGACTCCGGTACGGGCCCGCAGCGCCGACCACAGCGCCGGGAACACCGCGGCTGAGGCGAGCACGCCGAGCAGCGCCGCCGCACCCGCCACCCGGGTCACCTCCCGGCCCGCAGCGGCCCGCACCTGACGGGGCGTCGCGCCGATCGAGAGCAGCAGGTCCCGTTCGGCGGCGCGCTGCTGGAGGGCCTGCGCGACGAGCGAGGCGAGGACGAGGACGGCGACCAGGAGGACGGTCCCGGAGACGGCGGCGAGGAGCTGGAGGAGTTCCGCGCGCGCGGGCGGCGCGCCGAGATGCTCGGCGCCACCCCGGCCGTCCCCGGTGAGGGCCCGCAGCGGCCGCCCGGCGGCGGTGTCCTTCAGCCCGGCCGTGTCCAGGGCGGCCCGTACACGCGCGTGGAGGGTGTCCACGGGGACGCCGGGCTCGGCGAGGATCCCGACGGCGTCGACCGACCCGGGATGCCCGGCGAGCCGCCGCGCCTCCCCCGCCGTGACGTACAGCGCGGCGGGCCCGTCGGCGACGCCGACGACCTTCCGCCCGGCCACGGTGTCCCCGACGGTGGCGCCGAGGCCGGCACCGGCGACGGTCTCCCCGGCCTGCCGGGGCTCCCGGCCGTCGGTCAGCCGGTACGGGGCGAGCCGGGCCGCCTCCCAGGAACGCCCGGGGTACGCGCGCGCGTCCGTGGACCCCCCGCCCCCTTCCCGTACGACGAACGTGTGGTCCGGCACGGCCTCCCGCACCCCCGGAACGGCGCGCAGGACGTCGACGGCCGCACCGGGGACCCGTACCCGCTCGGTCAGGCCCGCCGTCTCGGTCCGCGGCTCGCTGCCCCACGGCGTGACCGTCCAGCTGGCCTCCTGATCGCCGGCGACGACGACGGACGCGGCCGCGTACCGCTCCACGCGCGCGTGGCCGAGTCCGGCGGAGCCGAGCGCGAGGGCGAGCGCGCCGAGCAGCGCGGAGGTGACGGCGACGGCCGCGAACACGGCGGCCCACGCCGTGCGGTGGGCCCGCAGCGACCGGGCGGCGAGCAGCCGCACGGCCGGGTTCCCGACCCGGCGCACGGCCGGCCCCCCGCTCCCGTCCGACGCCCGGCGCACGGCCGGGCCCCCGCTCCCGTCCGACGCCCGCTTCCCGGCCCGGCTCATCGCGCCACCGCCAGGTCCCGCGCGGTCCCGGCGTGAGCGCCGAGCGCTTCCCGTACGCCCGCCTCGTCGGGGCGGTCGAGGCGGCCGGTGAGCCGGCCCCGGTCCAGGAAGACGGCCTCGTCCGTCCAGGCGGCGGCTACCGGGTCGTGGGTGACGAGGACGACCGTGCGGCCCCGTTCGTCGACCGCGCGACGCAGCAGGGCGAGGACTCCGGCCGCTGTGACGGGGTCGAGGGCGGCGGTCGGCTCGTCGGCGAAGACGACGTCGGGCTCGTTGACCAGGGCGCGGGCGATCGCCACCCGCTGCCGCTGGCCGCCGGAGAGGCTCTCGGGCCGGTCCTCGGCCCGGTCGGCGAGCCCCACGGCGTCGAGTCCGGCCAGGGCGCGGGCGTCGAGGGCCCGGCCCTCGCGGGCCCCGGCGAGGAGCAGCGGCAGGGTGACGTTCTCCCGCACGTTCAGGGCGGAGACGAGGTTGAGCGACTGGAAGACGAAGCCGATCCGGTCGCGCCGGAGCCGGCTCAGTCCGGCCGCCTTCAGGGTCGCGAGGTCGGTGCCCCCGATCCGTACCCGCCCGGCCGTCGGCCGTTCGAGTCCGGCCGCGCAGCGCAGCAGGGTGGACTTGCCGGAGCCCGACCGGCCCATCACGGCCACGAAGCGCCCGCGCGGCACCACCAGGTCGACCCCGTCGAGCGCGGGCGCGCCGCCTCCGTACGTGCGGGTCACCCCGTCCAGGGCGAGGGCGGCGCCGTTCTCCGTCACTGCTGTCGTCTTCATACCGACAACGCTAGAAAGGCGCAGGTCGCCGCGGTATGGAGCTGGCTTCCGGAGTGGGGGTGGAGCTAGCTCCACCCCCCGGGGGGCCTCAGCTGCGCCGGCTGCGGCCTTCGTCCTCGTCGTCGTGCGGGCCGAACAGCTCGTCCGCGAGGGTCGGCAGGTCGTCGAGCGGGGTCTCCTCGGCCCAGTCGGAGCGGCGGCGGGGCCGGCCGTTCTCGTCGAGCTGGGGCAGCTCCCGGGTCCGGTCGTTCGCACCGTGCGGGTCGGTCCGCTCGTCGCGGAAGATGCCCTGGGGCACCCGCTCGACGGGGTCGGACGGCCTGCTGTCGCGTACGGGAGGGAGCACCGCGGTCTCGTCGGCGTCCCGCGGGTCGCGGATCTGCGGCAGGACGGCGGTCTCCGCCTCCGGCCTCTCGGACGCCTTCGGCTTCGGCTCCGCCTCCGGCTTCACGATCGGCGTGGCCACGGTGATCTCGTCCGGCGAGACGGTCGGCGCGTCCGGCTTCACGATCGGGGTCGCCACGGTGACCTCGTTCGCGGACACCGTGGAGGAACGAGCGGAACGATCCGCCCGCTCGGCCGCGGCCTTCTCCGCGGCGGCACGCTCGGACGCCGCACGCTCGGCGGCCGCACGCTCCGCCGCCGCCGTCCGCTCCGCGGCGGCCTTCTCCGCGGCCTCCCGCTCCCGGGCGGCCTTCTCCCGGGCCGCCTTCGCGGCCTCGGCGCGCTGGGCGGCGGCGATCTCCGCCGCGGCACGCTCGGCCGCGGCGCGCTCCGCCGCCGCCTTCGCGCGGGCCTCGGCGGCGATCTTCTCGGCGGCGGCCTTGGCCGCGGCCTCCTCCGCGGCCTTCGCGGCAGCGGCGGCCTCGGCCATGCGGCGGGCCTCCTCGGCGCGGAGCAGGGCCTCCTCGGCCTTGCGCTGCTTCTCCAGGCGGCGCTCCTCGGCCTCGGCCCGCAGCCGGGCCTCCTCCTCGGCCTCCTTGCGGAGCCGCTCCTCTTCCTCCCGGCGGGCCTTCTCCTCGGCGGCGAGGCGGCGGGCCTCCTCCTCGGCGCGGCGACGGGCCTCCTCGGCCTGCCGTTCGGCCTCCAGGCGGCGCGCCTCCTCCTCCTCGCGGCGCTTGCGCTCCTCCTCCTCGGCGCGGAGCCGGGCGAGCTGCTCCTGGCGCTCGCGCTCCAGACGCTCCTCCTCGGCCTTGCGCGCCGCCTCTTCCTCCGCCAGGCGCCGGGCCTCCTCCTCGGCCTTCCGGCGGGCCTCCTCCGCGGCCTTCACCTCGGCCTCGGAGAGCGGCAGCATCCGGTCGAGCCGGTGGCGTACGACGGTGGTGACGGCCTCGGGCTCCTGGCCGGCGTCGACGACGAGGTAGCGGCTGGGGTCGGCGGCGGCGAGGGCGAGGAATCCGGCCCGTACGCGCGCGTGGAACTCCGGCGGCTCGGACTCCAGCCGGTCGGGCGCCTCGGTGAACCGTTCCCTCGCGGTCTCCGGGGACACGTCGAGGACCACGGTCAGGTGCGGGACGAGGCCGTCGGTCGCCCACCGGGAGATGCGGGCGATCTCGGTCGGGGACAGGTCACGGCCTGCGCCCTGGTAGGCCACGGACGAGTCGATGTACCGGTCGGAGAGGACGATCGCGCCCCGCTCCAGGGCCGGTCGGACCAGGGAGTCGACGTGCTCGGCGCGGTCGGCCGCGTACAGCAGGGCCTCGGCGCGGTTCGAGAGCCCCGCCGACGACACGTCGAGGAGGATCGAGCGGAGCCGCTTGCCGATCGGGGTGGCACCCGGTTCGCGGGTGACGACGACCTCGTGGCCCTTGGCGCGGATCCACTCGGCGAGCGCCTGGACCTGCGTGGACTTCCCGGCGCCGTCGCCGCCCTCCAGGGCGATGAAGAAGCCGGTCGGGGAGGGCGCCTGGGCCGGGTCGGAGCCGCGCAGCGCGTCGCGCAGGTCGCGGCGGAGCGGGACGCCCGCCCGGTCGTCGGTCTTCGCGAGGATCAGGGCGGCGACCGGCAGCAGCAGGGCGCCGACGAGGGCGAGCGTGAAGGCGGCGCCGCCGTGCGCGAAGACGAACTCGCCGGAGGCGAGCCGGTGCGGCCCGATCGCGGCGGCGAGCAGCGGGGCGGCGAGCGCGCCGAGGCCCATGGCGACGCGGGCGGTCGCCTGGAGGTGCTCGGTGGTGCGGGCCCGGCGGGGCTCTTCCGTCTCCTGGTCGACGAGGGTGTGGCCGGTGTTCGCGGCGACCCCGGCCGCGTACCCGGCGAGGGCGGCGAGGAACAGGACGGTGGCCGTGTCCGGGACCAGGCCCATCGCGATCAGGGCGACGCCGGTGACGGCGATGGCGAGGGCGAGGAGCCGGCGCCGGGACAGGACGGGGAGGACGGAGCCGGCGGTGCGGATGCCGACGGCGGTGGCGCCGCTGAGCGCCAGGATCAGGAGGGCGTACGTGACGGGTCCGCCGCCCAGGTCGTACGCGTGGAGCACGGCGACGGACGCGGCGGCGGCGATCGCCCCGGCGACGGTGGCGGAGGCGAGGACGAGCAGCGGCAGGGCGCCGGTGCGGCCCCTCTCGGCGGTGCGGCCCTTCCCGGCGGTCCCGTCGGCGGCGGCTTCGTCCGCGCCCTTGCCGGCGGCCTTGTCGGCACCCGTACCGGCGCCCTTGTCCGCCGACGGCCTGCGCAGGCCCTCCAGGGGCGAGCGGGGCCGGGGCGTCTCCCCGCCGGGGAGGGCCATCGCGTACAGGACGGTGACGGACGCGGCGAAGAGCCCGGCGGCGACGTACGCGCCGAGGGCGGCCTGGTGCAGCGTGAACCATTCGATCCCGGCGCCCAGCAGGTTCCCGACGAGGGTGGCGACCAGCAGGACGGCCGCCGCGGCGGGCACGGCGAGGAAGCCGGTCCGCAGGGACAGCCGGCGCAGCGCGCCGAGGTGGTCGGGCAGCGGGCGCACGGCGGCGCCCTCCAGGGGCGGCGCGGGCAGCAGCGCGGGCGCGGCGCCCTCGCGGCCGATGGTCCACAGGCGCTCGGCCGCGCCGGCGACGAAGACGGTGCCGAGCAGGTACCAGAGGGCGCTGTCGGGGCTCCAGTCGATCCACAGCGGGGCGATGACGAGCAGCGCGATCCGCACCCCGTCGGCGCCGATCATGGTCCAGCGCCGGTCGAGCGCGCCGGACGGCCCGGTGAGGGCGGTCAGCGGGCCGAGGAGGACGGCCCCGAAGAGGACCGAGGCCAGCAGGCGGGCGCCGACGACGGTGGCCACGGCGAGCGCGGCCCCCCGGTAGCCGCCCCCGAGCGCGCCCTCGGCGACCGCGGCCTGGAGGCCGAGGAGGACGAGGACGAGGAGGGCGAGGGCGTCGCCGGTGCTGCCGACCAGGTGGGCGCTCCACAGCCGGCGCAGCGGCTGATGGCGCAAGAGGGCGCGTACGGCGCGCTCCCGGGAATCCGCGACGAGTGCCGCGTCGGAATCGCCCAGGCGGTCTGGCTGCTCTGCTCGCGTCATCCGTCCACCCTATCCGGACGGCCTTGCTCCCCGCGGCCCGCGCCCGAACAAACGTGGGAGGGCGGGAGCAACCGCTCCCGCCCTCCCACGCACCCCTTCGGGCCCTACTCCGGCTTGGCCGCCGCCGTCTTCTTGGCAGCGGTCTTCTTCGCCGTCGTCGTCTTCTTCGCGGCCGTCTTCTTGGCGGCGGTGGTCTTCTTCGCCGCCGTCTTCGTGGCCGTCTTCTTCGCGGTCGTGGCCTTCTTCGCCGGGGCCTTCTTGGCGGTCTTCTTCGCCGGGGCCTTGGCCCGCTTCTCGGCGAGCAGCTCGTAGCCGCGCTCCGGCGTGATCGTCTCCACGCTGTCGCCGGTGCGCAGGGTGGCGTTGGTCTCGCCGTCCGTCACGTACGGACCGAAGCGGCCGTCCTTGACGACCACGGGCTTCTCGCTGACGGGGTCGGTGCCGAGCTCCTTCAGCGGCGGCTTGGCGGCGGCCCGGCCACGCTGCTTCGGCTGGGCGTAGATCGCGAGCGCCTCGTCGAGCGTGATCGTGAAGAGCTGTTCCTCGTCGGTCAGCGACCGCGAGTCCGTGCCCTTCTTCAGGTACGGGCCGTAGCGGCCGTTCTGCGCGGTGATCTCGACGCCCTCGGCGTCCGCGCCGACGACCCGGGGCAGGGACATCAGCCGGAGCGCGTCCTCCAGGGTGACGGTGTCGAGGGCCATCGACTTGAAGAGGGAGGCCGTGCGCGGCTTCACCGCGTTCTTGCCGGTCTTCGGGGTGCCCTCGGGCAGGATCTCCGTCACGTACGGGCCGTAGCGGCCGTCCTTGGCGACGATCTGGTGGCCGCTGACGGGGTCGGTGCCCAGCTCGAAGTCGCCGCTCGGCTTGGCGAGCAGCTCCTCGGCGAGCTCGACGGTCAGCTCGTCGGGCGCGAGCTCCTCGGGGACGTCGGCGCGCTGGTGGCCCTCGGCCTCCTTCTCGCCGCGCTCGACGTACGGGCCGTATCGGCCGACGCGGAGCACGATGCCGTTGCCGACGGGGAAGGAGGAGATCTCGCGGGCGTCGATGGCGCCGAGGTCGGTGACGAGCTCCTTGAGGCCGCCGAGGTGGTCGCCGTCGCCGTTCCCGGCGTCCGCGGCACCGCCGGAGGCGGCCGTACCGCCCTCGGTCTCACCGAAGTAGAAACGCTTCAGCCACGGCACGGACTTGGCCTCACCGCGGGCGATGCGGTCGAGGTCGTCCTCCATCCGGGCGGTGAAGTCGTAGTCGACGAGCCGCCCGAAGTGCGTCTCCAGGAGGTTGACGACGGCGAAGCTCAGGAAGGACGGGACGAGCGCCGTGCCCTTCTTGAAGACGTAGCCGCGGTCGAGGATGGTGCCGATGATCGAGGCGTACGTCGACGGGCGGCCGATCTCGCGCTCTTCCAGCTCCTTGACCAGCGAGGCCTCGGTGTAGCGGGCCGGCGGCTTGGTCGCGTGGCCGTCCGCCGTGATCTCCTCGACGGTCAGCGCGTCGCCCTGGGCGACCTGCGGCAGGCGCCGCTCGCGGTCGTCGAGCTCCGCGTTCGGGTCGTCGGCCCCCTCGACGTACGCCTTCATGAAGCCGTGGAAGGTGATCGTCTTGCCGGAGGCGCTGAACTCGGCGTCGCGGCCGTCGGCGGCGGTGCCGCCGATCTTCACGGTGACCGAGTTGCCGGTCGCGTCCTTCATCTGGGAGGCGACGGTCCGCTTCCAGATCAGCTCGTAGAGCTTGAACTGGTCGCCGGTGAGGCCGGTCTCCGCCGGAGTGCGGAAACGATCACCCGAAGGCCGGATCGCCTCGTGCGCCTCCTGCGCGTTCTTGACCTTGCCCGCGTAGACGCGCGGCTTCTCCGGCAGGTAGTCGGCGCCGTACAGCTGCGTTACCTGCGCCCGGGCCGCCGTGACGGCGGTGTCCGAGAGGATCGTGGAGTCCGTACGCATGTAGGTGATGAAGCCGTTCTCGTACAGCTTCTGCGCCACCTGCATGGTCGCCTTCGCACCGAAGCCCAGCTTGCGGCTCGCCTCCTGCTGGAGGGTCGTGGTCCGGAAGGGGGCGTACGGGGAGCGGCGGTACGGCTTCGACTCGACCGAGCGCACCGAGAAGGAGGTCTCGGCGAGCGCGGCGGCGAGCGCCCGCGCGTTCTCCTCGTTCAGGTGGAGCACGCTCTCGGTCTTCAGCCGGCCGTCGGCCCCGAAGTCGCGGCCCTGCGCGACGCGCTTGCCGTCGACCGTCGCGAGGCGCGCGACCAGCTGGGACGGGTCGGAGGCGTCACCGGAGCGGCCGGTGCCGAAGGTGCCGGTGAGGTCCCAGTACTCGGCGGAGCGGAAGGCGATGCGCTCGCGCTCCCGCTCGACGACGAGGCGTGTGGCGACGGACTGGACGCGGCCGGCCGAGAGGCGCGGCATGACCTTCTTCCACAGGACCGGCGAGACCTCGTAGCCGTACAGCCGGTCGAGGATGCGGCGGGTCTCCTGGGCGTCGACCATGCGCTGGTTCAGCTCGCGCGGGTTGGCGACGGCCTCGCGGATCGCGTCCTTGGTGATCTCGTGGAAGACCATCCGGTGGACCGGGACCTTGGGCTTCAGGACTTCCTGGAGGTGCCACGCGATGGCCTCGCCCTCGCGGTCCTCATCGGTGGCGAGGAAGAGCTCGTCGGACTCGGCAAGGAGCTCCTTGAGCTTCCTGACCTGCGCCTTCTTGTCGGCGTTGACGACGTAGATCGGCTGGAAGTCGTGCTCGACGTCGACCCCGAGGCGGCGCACCTCACCGGTGTACTTCTCCGGCACCTCGGCGGCGCCGGAGGGCAGGTCGCGGATGTGCCCGACGCTCGCCTCGACGACGTAGCCGGGGCCGAGGTAGCCCTTGATCGTCTTCGCCTTGGCAGGCGACTCGACGATGACGAGTCGGCGGCCGCCGTGTGCGGTCTCGCTGGTCGGGGACAACTTCGCTCTTCTCTCCGGATCGACACTCTCTGGCACGTACGGCACTGGCACGCACGGCAGCGGCACGGACGGTGACGCTCCCGTCGCTGCGGAGTGTGACGGTACAACCCGCCCCCGTGTCAAACGGCGAAAGCCCGCAACGGCCACTCGAACGGTAACCCGAGTCCTGGCATTCCTGCCGCCCGGACTCCCGGTCGGGCGGGGCGGACGTCCCGGCGGGTCCCCTCCCCGGAGGGGTCACGGGCGGAGCCGGCGGAGAGGTCGGGCGGGGATCAGAGGCGGCCGAAGCACCAGAGGCCGAGGGCCAGGAAGGCGGCGCCGGAGAGGCTCGTCAGCGCGACCGCGGTGCGCGGGGCGACCCCGTGGGCCACGGGCTCGCGGTGCAGCGACCGCACGGTCGTCCACAGCAGCAGCGCGCCTCCGAACAGCGTGAACGCCGCCCCCGCGAAGATCGCCGGCCCGCTCTCCATGCCCGTACCCCGTTCCGTTCACGTGCGGTGTTCGCCTCTCGCGGCCGAGGCTGACACCCCCGGGCATCGTGGGCGCGAACTCCGGGTGAACGGCATGGGCCGACTCGCACGGGTTCACGAAGATGGCCGGTAGTGATCCCGCTCGGGGGGCCCTCCCCTTTCTCTCCCTCGTCAGGTCACAGGGCCTCTCTCTCGTCAGGTCACAGGGTGTCGTTCCTCTCTCGTCGGGTCACTCGGGTCAGTTCTCGTCGGCCCGTGGGGTCACTCGGGCCCCTCAGATCCCACAGGTCTCTCAGGTCCCTCGGGCCCCTCAGGTCCCTCGGGTCACATCGTGTCGAGCGTGGCCCGGCGGCGGCTCCCCCGCTCGAAGGCGGCGAGGAGGACGACGGCGAGCAGCCCCCATCCGGCTCCGACCGCGAGCTCGGCCCCGAGCAACCGCCCGTCCAGACCGCCGGCGGCGGTCAGCCCGCGCGCCGCGTCCGCCGCGTGCGTGAGCGGCAGCAGCTCGCCGGCGGCCCGCATCCACCCGGGCAGCGTCTCCCGCGGCACGGCGGCGCCGGTCAGGAGCAGCAGCACGGAACTCGCCACGTTCGACACGAGGAACACGTCGCGGAAGCGCAGCCCGAGCGCCCCGAGCGCGAGACCGAACGCCGAACAGGCGGCCGCCGCGACGAGCAGCACGAGTCCGAGCCCGGGCAGCGCCCCGGCGGGCACGGGCAGCCCGAGGACGAGCGCGGCGACGGTGAGCACGAAGGCGCTGACGAACAGCCCGTTGAGGACGTACGGGAGGGCTCGCCCGAGCCACAGCGGGACCCGTCGCCGGGGGGAGAGCAGGACGGCTCCGAGGGTGCCGTACCGGCGCTCGTTGGCGACGGCCATCGTGCCGCCGTACACGCAGGAGGCGGAAGCTGCGAGGACGGCGTTGCCCACGAGGTGGAAACGATCGTCGGCGACCCCCAGTTCCCGGCCGAGGAAGACGAAGAAGAAGACCTGGAGAAGCGGTCCGACCAGCAGCGTTCCGATGAACATCGGCGGGGTCGTCCAGTTGAACAGGGCGCGGTACGAGATGGCCCCGCCGACCACGAGCAGCCGGGAGGAGGCGTGGAAGCGGAAGCCGAGGAGTCGGCACCGGAAGCGGAACATCCGACGTGGCCTTTCAGGCGAGGGGCGTTGAGGCGAGGGGCGTTCGGGCGAGGGGCGTTCGGGCGAGGGGCGTTCGGGCGAGGGGTGTTCAGGTGAGGGGTGTTCAGGTGAGGGCGAGGGTGGCGGCGGCGCGGGCCCGGCGTTCCACCCGTCCGAGGACGAGGACGGCGGCGAGGGCGTATCCGGCGCCGAGCGCGACGGCGATGAGCAGCGGGGTGATCACGTCCCCGCCGGAGGTCGCCGCGTGCACGGCCCGCGCACCCCAGGTGGTGGGCAGCGCCCAGGACACCGGATGGGTCCAGGTGGGCAGCACGGTGACGGGCACGAGCAGCCCGGACAGCAGCCATACGGGCGTGTCGAGCGGGTTGGCGAGGGCGTTGGCGTTGCGCAGCAGCACGAAGGTCGCGGCGAGGAGGAGCCCCATCATGCCGAGCGCGAGGACGCACACCGGGACGGCGACGAGGAACAGCAGCGGGTGCGCGAAGTCGAGCGGCACGCCGAAGAGCAGCACGCCCCACAGGACGGTCGCCCCCATCGCGTACGTGCCGATGACGGCGGTCGCCAGGGTGATCGGCAGGAGCACGAGCGCGAGCGGCGTCGGCGCGGCGACCAGCGTCTCCAGGGTGCCGAGCCAGCGCTGGTTCTGCACCGCGCCGCCCGAACCGAAGAGCACCGAGCCCCAGATGCCCATGAGTCCGGCGCCGACGGACGCGGTCAGCAGCCGGTCCGGGTCGCCGGCGGCCCGGAACAGGTAGACGGCCAGGGTCGCGTAGACGATCGGGACGAGGACGGCGAAGGTGATCTCGATCGGGGAGCGCGACATGTACGAGACGTGGGTGCGGACCCCGACCCCGATCAGGCGCAGGACACGGATCACGCGGGCACCCCGTCCGACTCGCTGGAGGACACCGAACCGGCGGAACCGGCCGACGCGCCGGACGACGCAACGGCCGAAGCGGCCGACTCGCCGGAGGACACCGGCCCGGCGGAAGCAGTGCGCCCCGTGGAGGCCGTCGCCTCCTCCACGATCGCGATGTAGGCGTCCTCCAGGGAGGGTTCGCGGCTGACGACCCGCCCGATCCGCACGCCGTCGAGGGCGGCGAGGACGGGCGCGTGCAGCTCGGCGCCGCGGTCCGTCTGCACGCTCAGGGTCTGGACCGTGCCCCGGTCTTCGGCGGACACGCCCCGCACACCGGGGACCCGCCGCACCCGGTCGAGGACCTCCTCGCCCGCCCCGTACGCCTCGATGTCGAGGACGTCCCGGTCCCCGACCCGCGACTTGAGGCTCTCGGGGGTGCCGAGGGCCCGGATCCGGCCGCCCGCGATGACGGCGATCCGGTCGCAGAGCTCGTCGGCCTCGGCCATGTAGTGGGTGGTGAGGAGGACGGTGGTGCCTGCGGCGGCCAGGTCGGCGACCGTACGGCGCAGATCGCGGGCGGCGACGGGGTCGACGCCGATGGACGGCTCGTCGAGGAAGAGGACGTCGGGGTGGTGGAGCAGCCCGCGGGCGATGTGGAGGCGCTGCCGCATGCCGCGCGAGTAGCCCTCGACCCGTTCCTTCTCACGGCCCACCAGGCCGACCAGATCGAGGAGTTCGGCGATGCGCCGCTTCTGGTCGCGGGCGGGGACGCCGTACAGCTCGGCGAAGTAGCGGAGGTTGTCGAGGGCGGAGAGCCGGTCGTACAGGCCCCGGTCGCCGCCGAAGACGTACCCGATCCTGCGGCGTACGGCGACGGGGTCGCGGGCCACGTCGTGACCGAACACCCGGGCCGTTCCGGAGGTCGGCAGGAGCAGGGTGTTGAGCATCTTGATGGTGGTGGTCTTCCCGGCGCCGTTGGGCCCGAGCAGGCCGAACAGCTCCCCCGGAGCCACCTCGAAGGTGACCCCGCGCACGGCCTCGGTCTCGGTCCGCCGGGACCTCGGCCACCCGGTCCTGCTGATGTAGGTGCGGCGCAGCGCGTCCGCCTCGATTGCGAGCATGCGCCGGACGGTAGGAGCCGGAGGGAGGTCCGGGCCATCGATTCGGGAGGCCCCGAATCGTCTTCCGTCCGCGGGCCTCAGGCCACCGCCGTGAGCACGTCCTGTCCCGTGAGCAGCGCGAGCAGCGAACGGCCCGTGTCCGTCAGCTGGTAGTACACCGAACGCCCGACGCGGTGGCGGGTCACGACGCCGGCCTCCGCGAGGACCGACAGGTGCTCGGAGACCGTGCTGGGCGCGAGGCCGAGCCGGTCGGCGAGCCCTGCCGTGGTCAGGGGCCCGCCCAGCTCGCGCAGGACCGCCGCCCGGCCCTTGCCGAGCATCAGCCCGAGCCGGTCCTCGGCGACGGGCTCGGCCGGTTCGCGCAGGGCGGCGGCGCCCCGGGCCTGGAAGCTGACCGCGAAGACCTCGGGGTCGTCGGTGGAGTAGAGCCGGCAGCCCTCGGCGAAGACCAGCGGCACGAGGACGAGGCGCCGCTCGCCCGGCGCGTACTCCGCGGCGATGTGCTTGGTCAGTTCGAGCACGGGCGGCTGCCACCGCGCCCGCGCCTCCAGGCCCGCGAACAGCGCGTCGACGCCCTCCGTCGCGAACGTCCTGGCCCGGACGAGCACTTCGTCCTCGACGAGGCGGCGCATCGTCGGCCAGTACGGCTCGATCGCCCCCTCCCAGTAGGCGGCGTACGCGTCGGCGAGCGCCGCGCAGGCTGCCTCCGGGTCCTTCAGGTAGGGCCGTAGGAAGGGCGCGTCGGCCATGCCGGGGTAGCAGACGGCCACCTGGGCGCGGACGAAGTCCGGGTCGGTGGCCCGCAGCGCGGCGAGCTCCTCGTGGACGTGGACCGTGCCGAACGGCCGGGGCAGCAGGAAGTCGGAGACGTCGTACCGCCCCTCGGCGAACAGGTCCCACAGCGGGCGGAGCCGGTCGTCCTCGCGCCACACCTCGCGCGCCTGCCCGACCCATTCCTGGTACGGCCAGGAGGGGTGGCGCCGCGGCAGCGCGAGGTGCATCGCGCAGAACGCGTCACGCAGCGGACTGATCGCGATCCGGGTCGCCCCGAGCGAGGCCTCGTCCAGTTCGATCCGTATCAAGCGCCGCTCCCGCCCGTCGCGGACGGCCCGCCCGCGGCCTCCCCCGTCACGGACGGCTCGGCGACGGGCAGCAGGAAGCCCTCCTCGACGAGCAGCCGGATCGCCTGCGGGGTGCGGTCGCGGAGCACGACCGGGTCCTCGCCCATCAGCTGCCCGATCGCGTCGAGGATGCGGCCCGCGCTGAGCGTGCCGTCGCACACGCCGGCGAACCCGGCGCCGACGTGGTCGACCCGGGTCGCGCGGCGCATGCCCCGGTTCTGCCGGAGCACCACGTGCTCCGGGTCCTCGGCGCCCGGCAGCCCGACCTGCTCCTGCACCACCTCGGGCGCGAGGGTGAACCGGTCGGCGAGGAGCGCGGCGTCGTCGTGTCCGCGCAGGTAGTCCTGGCGCTCGAAGTGGGCGTGGACGGTGGGGCCGAGGGGCTGCTCGACGGGGTGCGGCCACTCCTCGACGACGATCGACGGCTCGACCGCGCCCGAGGCCACGGCCTCGTTCCGCCGGATCGTGATCCAGCCGAAGCCCACCGCGCGGGTCTTGCCCGCCTCGAACTCGTCGAGCCAGCGGTCGTACGCCGCCCGGTACGCCTCCGGGTCGCCGCGGTGGTCGCCGCTGTCCCGCAGCCACAGCTCCGTGTACTGGGTGATGTCCTGGACCTCACGCTGCACGATCCAGGCGTCGCAGCCGCGCGGCACCCAGGACCGCAGCCGCTCCTGCCACTCCTCGCCCTCGACGTGCCGCCAGTTGGCGAGGAACTGGGCGTACCCGCCGTCGTTGAGCCGCTCCCCGGCCTGCTGCACGAGCGTGCGGCACAGGTCGTCGCCGCTCATCCCGCCGTCCCGGTAGGTGAGTCCGGCGCCAGGGGAGATCACGAACGGCGGGTTGGAGACGATCAGGTCGTACGTGTCGCCGTCGACGGGCTCGAAGAGCGAGCCGGTCAGCAGCTCGGCCTCCCGGGCCCCGGAGAGGGCGAGGGTGAGCCGGGTGAAGTCCAGGGCGCGCGGGTTGAGGTCGGTGGCGGTGACCAGGGTGGCGTGCTGCGCGGCGTGCAGCGCCTGGATGCCGGAGCCGGTCCCGAGGTCGAGCACCGTGGCGACCGGCGTACGGACCGTGATGCCGGCGAGGGTGGTGGAGGCACCGCCGACGCCGAGGACGACCCCTTCGTCCTTCTTTCCGATGCCGCCGGCGCCACCGACGGCGCAGCCCAGGTCGGACACGATGAACCAGTCCTCGCCGTCGGGTCCGCCGTACGGCCGGACGTCGACCGCGGCGAGGACGGTGCCGCCCTCGCGGACCACCCAGCCGTCGGCGAGGGCCTCGTCGAGCGGGAGCGCGGCGGCGGCCCGGTCGGCCGCGACGGGCTCCTGGAGCAGGAAGAGCCGGACGAGGGTCTCCAGCGGGGTGTCGCCGCGGGTGGCGCGCAGGGCGGGCACGGTCTCGCTGCGGGCGAGCGCCGCGTACGCGGGGGCGCCGAGCAGGTCGAGCAGGCCGTCGGCGGTGAAGTCGGCGGCGAGCAGGGCCTCGCGCAGACGGGCGGCGTGCGCGGGCACCGGGAGGCGGGGAGGCAGGCTGGTCGTACTCACCGCTCCATTGTGACGGCCGCCACCGACATCCGGGCGGCCGACCCGGCGGCGTGCGGCGGATCGCCGCCGGCGCCGGGCCGATCGGCCCCGGGTCCTACTCCTCGGTCTTGGCGACCGTGGACTTCTTGGTCGCCTTGGCCGAGGGCTTCTTGCTCGGGTCCGAGGAACCGGAATCCGAGTCCGAGTCCGAGTCCGAGCCGGAGCCCGCGGTGGAACCGGAGCCGCCGGTCGAACCGGAGTCGGCGGTGGAGCCGGACTTCGGGGAGGCGGAGGTCTTCGGCGGGACCGAGGCCGTGGGCTTCTGGCAGCCGGGCTGCTTGGCCATCGCCTGGCCCAGCTCGCCCTCCTCCAGCTTGGACAGGGCGTTCTGGTCCATCTTCTCGATCTTGGTCAGACCGTCGGCGACGCCCTGGAGACCGTCCGCGAACTTCTGCTGGTTCGTCGGGTCCAGCGCGTCGACCTGCTTCTTGAGCCCCTCGTAGGCCAGCGCGGTGGCGTTGAGCTCCTTGATCGCGTCCTGCTGGACCTTCTCGCCGTTCTCGACCGGCGGGGCGCCGGCGGCCTCGACGGCCTTGGCGAGGGCGCGGTCGGCGTTCGCGATGTCCTGGAACGCCTTCGAGTCGGCGGCCTGGATCTCGGCCGGCTTGCTGTCGGCAGCGGTCGAGATGATGATCTGGTGGGCGTCGGCCCGCTTCTGGATCTGGGGCTTGGCCTGGTCGCAGAACGTCTTGGCCCAGTCACCCACCTTGTCGCCCTCGTCGTCGCTGCAACCGGACAGCGCGAGCACCAGTACCGCGCCGCCGGACAGTGCGGCCGCAAGCTTCTTGTTCAACGGATCGGTCCCTTCCAAGGCTCTCGGCCCCGGAACATACACGCCGAACGGGCTACTTCCACCTTTCGTGGGACGGATTCCTCCCACATTGCCACCTTTTGAACCAAGCGATGCGTGTCTTGATCACCCCGGAAACACCCTGGAATGAGACGGACGCCACTTCAGGGCGAGCGGCCTCGGGCATCACGTCAGGCCGACTCGGACATCACGCCGGTCCGATCCGGACATCACGTCAGGACACGGCCACAGAACGCCTCTTGGACACCCGGACCGCACCCACCACGACGACCAGCGCGACCAACGCGACCGCCGTCCGCAGCCCGGCGCTCGCGTCGCCGCCGTAACTGAACCGCACGACCGCCGGGGCGATCAGCAGCGCGACCAGGTTCATCACCTTCAGGAGCGGGTTGATCGCCGGGCCCGCCGTGTCCTTGAACGGGTCGCCGACCGTGTCCCCGATGACGGTCGCCTCGTGCGCCTCACTGCCCTTGCCGCCGTGGTTCCCGTCCTCGACCAGCTTCTTCGCGTTGTCCCAGGCGCCACCGGAGTTGGCCAGGAAGACGGCCATCAGCGCGCCCGTGCCGATCGCCCCGGCGAGGTACGCGCCGAGCGGACCGACGCCCAGCGCGAAGCCGACCGCGATCGGGGCCATCACGGCGAGCAGCCCGGGCGTTGCGAGCTCGCGCAGCGCGTCCTTGGTACAGATGTCCACGACCCGCCCGTACTCCGGCTTCTCGGTGAAGTTCATGATCCCGGGGTGCTCGCGGAACTGCCGCCGCACCTCGTAGACCACCGATCCCGCCGAGCGGGACACGGCGTTGATCGCGAGCCCCGAGAAGAGGAAGACGACCGCCGCCCCGAGGATCAGCCCGAAGAGGTTGTTGGGCTGCGAGATGTCCATCGAGAGTGTCACCTCGCCCGCCTTCACCCCGAACTCCCCGACGTCGGCGACCGAGGTCGCGATGGCGTCCCGGTACGAGCCGAAGAGCGCCGAGGCCGCCAGGACGGCGGTGGCGATGGCGATGCCCTTGGTGATGGCCTTGGTGGTGTTGCCGACGGCGTCGAGGTCGGTGAGGACCTGCGCGCCCGCGCCCGTGACGTCCCCGGACATCTCCGCGATGCCCTGGGCGTTGTCGGCGACCGGACCGAAGGTGTCCATCGCGACGATCACGCCGACGGTGGTGAGGAGCCCCGTCCCGGCGAGGGCCACCGCGAACAGCGCCAGCATGATCGAGGCCCCGCCGAGCAGGAACGCCCCGTAGACGGTGAGCCCGATCAGCAGGGCCGTGTAGACGGCGGACTCCATGCCGAGCGCCACGCCCGCGAGGACGACGGTCGCGGGACCGGTGAGGGAGGACTTGCCGATGTCCCTGACCGGCCGCCGGCTCGTCTCGGTGAAGTAGCCGGTGAGCTGCTGGATGAGCGCGGCGAGGACGATGCCGAGGGCGACCGCGACCAGGGCGAGGACCCGCGGGTCGCCGCCGTGGCCGTGGATGCCGGGCTCGGTGACGCCTTCGAGCTCGGCGTACGAGGACGGCAGGTACGCGAAGGCCGTGACGGCGACGAGCGCGAGCGAGATCACCGCCGAGACCAGGAACCCGCGGTTGATCGCGCTCATGCCACCGCGGTCGGCGCGCCGCGGGGCGACCGCGAGGATGCCGATCACGGCGGTGACCACGCCGATCGCCGGCACCATCAGGGGGAACGCGAGACCGTGGTCACCGAAGGCCGCCTTGCCGAGGATCAGCGCGGCGACCAGGGTCACGGCGTAGGACTCGAAGAGGTCGGCCGCCATGCCGGCGCAGTCCCCGACGTTGTCGCCCACGTTGTCGGCGATGGTGGCGGCGTTGCGCGGGTCGTCCTCGGGGATGCCCTGCTCGACCTTGCCGACGAGGTCGGCGCCGACATCGGCGGCCTTGGTGAAGATGCCGCCGCCCACCCTCATGAACATCGCGATGAGCGCGGCGCCGAGGCCGAATCCCTCCAGGACCTTGGGCGCGTCGGCGGCGTAGACGAGGACGACGCAGGACGCCCCGAGCAGCCCGAGGCCCACCGTGCACATGCCGACGACCCCGCCGGTGCGGAACGCGATCCGCATGGCCCTGTGGGCGACCTCGTTCAGGTCCTTCTGGGGCTCGCCGGGCCCCGGGGTGGCCTCCCGGGCCGCGGCGGCGACCCGCACGTTGGCCCGTACGGCGAGCCGCATGCCGATGTAGCCGGTGACCGCCGAGAACAGCGCCCCGACCAGGAAGAACAGGGAGCGTCCCGCGCGCTGCGACCAGGTGTCGGCGGGCAGCAGCATCAGCAGGAAGAACACGGCGGCCGCGAAGACGGCGAGGGTCCGCAGCTGCCGGGCGAGGTAGGCGTTGGCGCCCTCCTGCACGGCGGCGGCGATCTCCTTCATCCTCTCGGTGCCCTCACCGGCCGTGAGCACCTGGCGGACGAGGAGCCGGGCGACGACCAGGGCGGCGAGGGCGACGGCCGCGACGACGGCCACGATCGTCCGGTTCCCGCTCGTGAGCACCGCCGCGGCGAGAGATGTGGGGTACATGGGGACGGATCATAGGGAGACGAACCGGTGCATACGGGGATGCGCCATTTCGTGGGCGAGGGCACCCGGCACACAGAAAGAGGCCCCGCGCTGCGGGGCCTCTTTCTGTTCGTACGTGTACGTGTACGAGCCCGGTTCATGACGGACATCCACCGCGCACGAGGCACGACCGGACGACGCCCACCGCGCACGAGGCACGGGGCACGGGCCACGACGTCACCCGAACACACGCCCACCGCGCACAGGGCACGGGTCGGGACGGACGCCCACCGCGCACAGGGCACGGGTCGAGACGGACGCCCACCGCGCACAGGGCACGGGTCAGGACGCACGCTCACCGCGCACAGGGCACGGGTCGAGACGGACGTCCCCAGCGCACGGGTCAGGACAGGACGTCCGCCGCGTTCACCGGCCAGCTCATCCGGATGGTGCCGCCGTCCTCGCCGGCGCTCACCTCGACGTCGTCGACGAGCCCGCGGATCACCGCGAGACCCATCTCGTCCTCACCGTCGGCGTCGTCGAAGTCCTCGGCCGGGGCCGCGGCCCGCGAGCCGGGGACACCGGCCGCATCCGCCGCCGCCACCCCCGCACCCGGCACCTCGTCGCCGACCTCGATGGAGAACGTCTTCTCCTCCTCGGTCAGGACGACCCGGATGGGGGTCGTGACGTCGTTGCTCCGGTGAAGCCCGACCGCACGGGAACAGGCCTCACCCACAGCGAGACGCACCTCGTCGAGAACCGCCTCGTCCACACCCGCCCGGCGCGCGACCGCGGCCGCCACCAGACGGGCTGTGCGGACGTGCTCGGGCTGAGCACTGAAGCGGAGTTCAACGGTGGCCATGCGAACCCCCTGGGCTCAGTCGACGGCGTTGACGGCCTCGTCGACCGAGGTGTGGATCGGGAACACCTTGGTGAGACCCGTGATCCGGAAAATCTTGAGAATGCGCTCCTGGTTGCACACCAGACGCAGCGAGCCCTCATGGGCGCGAACGCGCTTCAGGCCACCGACGAGCACACCGAGTCCGGTGGAGTCGAGGAAGTCCACGCCCTCCATGTCGACGACCAGGTGGTAGCTGCCGTCGTTCACCAACTCGACCAACTGCTCGCGCAGCTTGGGCGCGGTATACACATCAATCTCGCCACCGACCTCGACGACCGTACGGTCACCACCAGCGCCGGACACATTGCGAGTCGACAGGGACAGGTCCACGGATCCTCCAGCACCTTGCTATCGGGCGATCGTTCCCTCGGGTCTCCGGGGCGGAGCCGAGGAACGGAACGCCAGCCGCGATGGCATTCAATCACTTACCAGCAGCCATGCACGACGCCTTGGAAGCATTGTCCGTCATGGCAGTGACACACTCGGTGCCGATGGCCAAGAATCACCGCCCCCGTCGTCCGGCCGGGGAAACGGGCAGCCGCCCCTCTCCCGGCATGGTCCTCGACCGGCTCTCCTCGGGCGAGAGCCGGGCCGCGCGCATCACTCATACGGAGCACATGCCCGCCCGGGAGGGTCGCCATGCCGTCTGGCCTCACCGCATCCGTCCCGAGGTGATCGCGGCGATCGAGACGGCCGGGATCGAGCACCCCTGGGCGCATCAGGCGGAGGCCGCGGAGCACGCCCTGGACGGCGAGTCCGTGGTGATCGCCACAGGCACCGCCTCGGGCAAGTCCCTCGCCTACCTCGCCCCGGTCCTCAGCACCCTCCTGGACGGCTCCGAGGCCCCGAACGGCCGCGGCGCCACCGCCCTGTACCTGGCGCCCACCAAGGCCCTCGCAGCCGACCAGCGGCGCGCCGTGCGGGAACTGGCCGCCCCGCTCGGCAACCGGATCCGCCCCGCCGTCTACGACGGCGACACGCCGGTCGAGGAGCGCGAGTGGGTCCGCCAGTACGCGAACTACGTGCTGACCAACCCCGACATGCTGCACATGGGCATGCTCCCCTCCCACCCCAGGTGGTCCTCCTTCCTGCGCTCCCTGCGCTACGTCGTGATCGACGAGTGCCACACCTACCGGGGCGTCTTCGGCTCCCACGTCGCCCAGGTACTGCGCCGCCTGCGCCGTGTCTGCGCCCGGTACGGCTCCGAACCGGTCTTCCTCCTCGCCTCCGCCACCTCCGCCGAACCGGCCCTGGCCGCCGGCCGCCTCACCGGCCTGCCGGTCACCGAGGTCTCCGACGACGCCTCCCCGCGCGGCGAGCTGGTCTTCGCCCTCTGGGAGCCGCCGCTGACCGAGCTGCACGGAGAGCGTGGCGCGCCCGTGCGCCGTACCGCCACGGCCGAGACCGCGGACCTGCTGACCGACCTGACCCGCCAGGGCGTCCGCTCGGTCGCCTTCGTCCGCTCCCGGCGCGGCGCCGAGCTGATCGCGGTGATCGCCCAGGAACGGCTGGCCGAGACCGACCGCGCCCTCGCCCGCCGCGTCGCCGCCTACCGGGGCGGCTACCTGCCCGAGGAGCGCCGCGCCCTGGAACGGGCCCTGCACTCCGGCGAGCTCCTCGGCCTGGCCGCCACGACCGCCCTGGAGCTGGGCGTGGACGTCTCCGGCCTGGACGCCGTCGTGATCGCCGGCTACCCGGGCACCCGGGCCTCCCTGTGGCAGCAGGCGGGCCGCGCCGGCCGCTCGGGCGAGGGCGCCCTCGCGATCCTGGTCGCCCGGGACGACCCGCTGGACACGTTCCTCGTCCACCACCCGGAGGCGATCTTCGAGCAGCCGGTCGAGACGACCGTCCTGGACCCCGACAACCCCTACGTCCTCGCCCCCCACCTGTGCGCCGCCGCCGCGGAGCTCCCGCTGACCGAAGCCGACCTGGCCCTCTTCGGCCCGGCCGCGCCCGGCCTGCTCCCCCAGCTGGAAGGCGCCGGGCTGCTCCGCCGCCGCGCCGCCGGCTGGTACTGGACCCGCCGCGAGCGGGCCGCAGACCTGGCCGACATCCGGGGCGGCGGCGGCAGCCCCGTCCGGATCGTGGAGGCCGGCACCGGCCGCCTCCTCGGCACGGTCGACGAGGCCGCCTCCCACACCGCCGTCCACGAGGGCGCCGTCCACCTCCACCAGGGCCGCACCTATCTCGTGCGGGAGCTCGACCTGAAGGACTCCGTGGCCCTCGTGGAGGAGGCCGTCCCCCCGTACTCCACCACCGCCCGCGACACCACCTCCATCACCGTCCTCGAAACCGACACCGAGGTTCCCTGGGGAGCCGGCCGCCTCTGCTACGGCTCCGTCGAGGTCACCAACCAGGTCGTCTCCTTCCTCCGCCGCCGCCTCATCACCGGCGAGGTGCTGGGCGAGACCAAGCTCGACCTGCCGCCCCGCACCCTGCGCACCCGGGCCGTGTGGTGGACGGTCACCGAGGACCAGCTCGACGCCGCCCGGATCACCCCGGAGATCCTCGGCGGCGCCCTGCACGCCGCCGAGCACGCCTCCATCGGCATGCTGCCGCTCTTCGCGACCTGCGACCGCTGGGACATCGGCGGCGTCTCCGTACCTCTCCATCCCGACACCCTGCTGCCCACCGTCTTCGTGTACGACGGACACCCGGGCGGCGCGGGCTTCGCCGAGCGCGCCTTCCACACCGCCCGCGCCTGGCTGACGGCCACCCGGGAGGCCATCGCCTCCTGCGAGTGCGAGGCGGGCTGCCCCTCCTGCATCCAGTCCCCGAAGTGCGGCAACGGCAACGATCCGCTCCACAAGCGCGGCGCCGTCCGCCTCCTCACAGAACTCCTCCGCACGGCCCCGGAGGCCCCTCCGGCTCCGGAGACCCCTCCGGCCCCGGAGACCGCGCCGGTCACGGAGACCGCGCCGGTCACGGAGACCGGCCCGGAGGGCCCGCCCGGGACCTGACCTCGGGCCGGTAGGGACCCCGCACGACCCGGGCGGTCACGTCCGACACCCCGTCCCCGACCACGCACCGCACCAGCTCGGCGCCCTGCGCGACGGCCACCCGCGAGGCCGCCGCGCACGCCTCGGCCTCGCCCCACAGGGCCCTGTCGGCGGCGGCGAGAGCGGCCAGGTCGGCGGCCCCGCCGGCCCGGTGCCGGGTCGCCACCGCCTGCCCCAGTGCGAGCACCACCCCGAACACCACGCACAGGGCACACGCCGCGAACGCGGCCCACACGGTCGCCGCCCCACGATCACCACCCCGTCCTCCCCGCCGGCACCCCCTCATGGCGTCCCTCCGGCCGCCGCGTCCACCGCGTCCTCCGCGAGGGCCGACGCGCCCGCTCTCAGCGTGACCCCCATGCCCCCTGGCCCCGGGGCCGCCGCCTCCACCGTCACCCGCCACAGCTCGCCCTCCCGCGCCACCGACACCCGGGCTCCCTCGGGCGCGGCGGCCCGGGCGGCCTCCTCGGCGGAGGCCACCGGTTCCGAACGGGCCGCCGCCCGCGCCCCCGCCCGCGCCGCGTCCACGCACCGGATCTGCGCGGCGGCCGCGGCCAGCGCCCAGAGCAGCGTCACCGTGAACAGCGCGAGGACGGGCAGGACCAGCGCCGCCTCCACGGTCACGAAACCCCGGTCAGAACGGCGCATCGAGGGCCTTCCCGATCACCGACTCCAGCGCCCCCGAGACGGCCCCGCTGGTCACGATCTTGTAGAGCACGGCGGCGAACGCCGCCGCGGCGATCGTCCCCACCGCGTACTCGGACGTGGTCATGCCCGCGTCGCGGCGCGCCGCCTCCCGCCGTGCCCGCCACCAACCCCGCAGGCGCGCCCCACGCCCCGTGCCGCCCCCTTCGCCCCGTCCTGCCTCGTCCTGCCGTGCCGCGTCGTGCTTCGCCATGTCGTCGTTCCCCGTCGTGTCGTGTCGTGCCGTGCTCTTGCCGTGCCGTGCCGTGCTCGTGTCGTGTTGTCTCGTCGGTTGTCGTCGGGTCATCCGTCCAGCAGTCCCGTCGCGAGGCCGATCACCACCGGAGCCACCCCCACCGCCAGGAAGGCGGGCAGGAAACAGAGGCCCACGGGTGCGCTGATCAGTACCTGCGCCCGGCGCGCCCCGGCCGCCGCCGCGCGGGCGCGGCCGGCGCGCAGGGCGGCCGCGTGCCGGGCGACGGCCTCCGCCGCAGGCGCTCCCGAGGAACCGGCCCGCTCCATGCAGCGGGCCAGCCCTTCGGCACCCGGTATCGCGCCGAACCTCCCCCACACCTCGGCCGGTTCGCCGCCGAGCCGCAGCTCGGCGGCCGTGCGGGTCAGGCGCTCGCCGAGCGGACCGCCCAGTGACCGGCCCACCGCCTCCGCCGCCTCGCCGGGCCCGGCCCCGGAGGCGGCGCAGGCCGCCAACAGATCCGCAGCAAGGGGAAGATGACGCACCACTTCCGCGTCCCCGCCGGGCGGCGAGGTCCGCCTCGCGGCCCTCACCCTCGCCCCGGCGGCCACGGCGGCACCGGCGCACAGCCCGCCGCCCCAGCCGAACAGCACCCAGCCGACACCGACCCCGAGGAGCGGCGGCAGCCAGAGCCCCACCCATGCCGGCGGCCCGCCCCGGGACTTCCGGGGCCTCGGCTCCGGGCTCCCGAGGAGGATCCCGACCCGGCGCCGCGTCCGGCGCGCCCGCAGCCCGCGCAGCACCTCCCGCACGCCCAGCGCGCCGAGGACCGACACCGGAAGCAGAAGGCCCACCCCTCGAACACCGTGCCACGCCTGCTGAACCCCTTCCTGGATCACGCCCGCTCCCCTCCCCGTACGATCCGCGTGGCCCACCACAGTCCGGCCGCCTCCAGCGCCCCGCCCACGACCAGACAGCCCAGTCCGGCCGGTGTGTGCAGCAGCACCCGCAGCGGGTCGGCGCCCAGGGCCGCCCCGAGGGCCAGTCCCGCCGCCGGAAGCAGCGCGAGAACCGTCACCGTGGCCCAGGCGCCGGCCAGTTCGGCCCGCAGCCGGTCACGCTGCTCGCGGTGGTCGCGAAGGGCGGCCTCCAGCCGGTCCAGTCCGGCGGCCAGGCCCGCGCCTCCGTCCACGGCCACCTGCCAGCAGGCCGCCATGCCCGCCAGGCCGTCGGCACCGTCCTGCCGGGCCGCCCACCGCAGCGCCCCGGGCACGTCCCCGCCGAACCGGGCCGCCGCAAGCACCGGCGCCTCGGCGTCGCCGAGCGCGCCCGTCTCCCGGGCGCCGAAGGACAGCGCCTGCGCGGGCTGCCATCCCGCCCTCAACTCCCCGACGACCGCCCCGCACAGGGCCACCACCCGCTCGGCCCGCGCGTCCCGTTCCTTCCTGAGCTCCGCGGCCCGCAGCCGGCGCCCCACCAGGGGCACCGCGAGCGCCCCCGCCACCAGGGGCAGCGGCGACTCCCCGAGCAGCGCGAGAACTCCCGCGGCCGGCAGACACAGCCACGCGCGCCGCCCCCTCAGCACGGCCCACCACCGCGCGGCCCACTCCGGCCACGCCCAGCCGACCCGCCCCACGGGGACTCCGCCCGCGAGCACCACCCGCGCCCGGCTCCCACCGCGCCGCCACTCGGCCGCCCACCACAAGGCGAGCACCGCGCAGAGCGCCGCCAACCCGTGCGCCGCGCTCCGCACCGGCACCAGTTCCACCGTCACCGCACTCCCCCTCCGATCAACGCACTCAGCCGCTCCCAGCCCCGCTCCCGCTCGAACCCGGACGCGCCCCACCGCAGCGCCGGCACCGTCCGCACCAGACCGTCCCGGTCCCGCTCCAGGACGTGGGCCTCGGCGATCCGCCGCCGCCCGTCCCGGTCCCGTACGACGTGCAGCACGACCGAGAGCCCCGCGCCCAACTGGCTGTGCAGGGCGGCCCGGTCGAGCCCGGCCGCCGTCCCCAGGGCTTCGAGCCGTGCGGGGACGTCCGCCGCCGTATTGGCATGGACAGTTCCGCAGCCGCCTTCATGACCCGTGTTGAGAGCGGCGAGCAGGTCGACCGCCTCACCGCCCCTGACCTCGCCGACCACCAGCCGGTCGGGACGCATCCGCAGCGCCTGGCGGACCAGGTCCCGCAGGGTCACGAGCCCGGCGCCCTCCTGGTTCGCCGGCCGCGCCTCCAGGCGCACCACGTGCGGGTGGTCCGGCCGCAGCTCCGCCGAGTCCTCGGCGAGCACGATCCGCTCCCGCTCCCCCACCAGACCCAGGAGCGAGGCGAGGAGCGTGGTCTTGCCCGTCCCGGTACCGCCGCTGACGAGGAAGGACACACGGGCGTCGATCAGGGCCCGCAGGATCGGCGCGCCGCCCGGCGGCACCGTGCCCGCGGCGACCAGCTCCTCCAGGGAGAAGGCGCGCGGACGGACCACCCGCAGGGACAGGCAGGTCGAGCCGACCGCGACCGGCGGCAGCACCGCGTGCATCCGGGTGCCGTCGGGGAGCCGGGCGTCGACCCAGGGCCGGGCGTCGTCGAGCCTGCGCCCTGCCACGGCCGCGAGCCGCTGCGCGAGCCGGCGGACGGCGGCTGCGTCGGGGAAGGACACCGGTGCCCGCTCGAGGCCGGTGCCCCGGTCCACCCACACCCGGTCGGGTGCCGAGACCAGGACGTCGGTGACCGCCGGGTCGGCGAGCAGCGGTTCCAGCGGGCCGGTACCGATCAGCTCGCACCGCAACTCCTCCGCCGCACCCAGAACTTCGGCGTCGCCGAGCAGCCTCCCCTGAGCCCGGAGCGCCGCCGCCACGCGCGCCGGAGTGGGCTCGGCCCCGGTCGCCGCGAGCCGCTGCCGCACGGCGTCGAGGAGGCCGGTGCCGTCTCGCGCGCCCCAGGACGCACCTCCTGTCCCGGTCATGCCGCACCACCGGGCACGAGGACGCGGTCCCAGAAGGCGGCGCAGAACCGGCCGAGCGGCCCCCGGGGCTCGGCACCCGGCGGCACTCCCGCGTCCTGGTCGGCCACGATCCCCGGGTCGTAGGGGAGTTCACCCGCGAGCGGCAGCCGCAGCGCGTCGGCGACCCACCGCTCGTCGAGCCCCACCGCGTACGGCCCGCGCACCACGGCCCGCAGGTCGCGCACGGCGGGCCCGATCGTCGAGACCATCCGGTGGGCGGCGGCGACGGCCCTCAACTCCCCCGGGACGACGAGCAGTCCGAGGTCCAGCTGCGCCAGCGCCTCGGTGACCGGCGGGTCGCTCCCGCGCGGCAGGTCGACCACGACGGCCCCGCCCCTCCGGCGCGCGGCGGCGAGCACCGACCGCACGGCCTCGGGCGGCACAGGCGCCGCCGGTTCCCTGCCCCAGCTGAGCACCCGGACCCCGCGCAAGGAAGGCAGGGACTCCTCCAGGGCGCCGCCGGCCAGACGGCCCTTCGAAGCGGCGAAGTCGGGCCATCGCCTGCCCTCCTCGCGCTCGCCGCCGAGCAGCACGTCGAGCCCGCCGCCCAGCGGGTCGCCGTCGACGAGCAGCGTGCGATGCCCGGCCCTCGCGGCGGCCAGCGCGAGACCGCAGGCCAGGGTGGAGGCCCCCGCGCCGCCCCGTCCGCCGACGACACCGACGGTCAGCGCCGCCCCTTCCGCCCCCTCGGCCGCGTCGGCGAGGCGGTCGACGAGGAGGCTCTCGGCTCCCGGGAGGCTCAGCACGCTCTCCGCGCCGATCTCGACGGCCAGCCGCCACAGCCCCGGATCGTCCCGGTCCCGGCCGACGAGGAGGGTTCCCGGCCTGCGCACCGCTCCCCGGCACCGGGCCGCGGCGTCGTCCCCGACCAGGACGAGCGGCGGGTCCGTCCAGCTCGCCCGCCGCTCGGGCACCCGATGGTGCACCTCGGGCTCCACGCCGGCGGCGGCGCACAGCCGCAGGAGGTCGTCGAGCAGCCCGAGGTCCTCGGTGACGATCAGCGGCCCGGACCGACGCACCCCCTCCGCCCCCGGCCGCTCCGCCCGCGGCGCCCCCGCACCCGCCCCTCGGAGCCCCGACCAGCCCGACCCCGGGCCTCCGAGCCCCGACCAGCCCGACCCCGGGCCTCCTGGTCCCGGCGAGCCCGACCCCGGGTCTCCGGGACCGGTCGAGCCCATGTCAGACGAGCCGACTCCTCGCGCCTCAGGGCCCCGCGCGTCCCTTCCCCACGGCGCCGAACCGCGTGTCGTACCCCTGGCCCCGGAAGTCCTGGATGTCTCCACGACGCACTCCCCTCTCGTGATTCCTGCCGTCCGCGAACTTCGCGACAGGAATCACCGTGGGGCCGCCTCGGAAATCGTGCCGATCTTGCCGAAAAACTGTGGATAAGGGAGGGGCTGTGAATAACTTCGCCACCCCTCCGAGGACTGTCCGGAACGCAGCCCGACGATTACTGTGAGTGATGAGTCAAGGGCAGAGCGGGGCCCAGGTCGACTCACAGCCGAAGAGCGGAAGGAAGGGAGCAGGCGATGGCGCACAGGGCCAAAACGGCTCCGGACATGCGACGACCCCCGCCGGGGGGGAGAGCGGGGGTCGTCTCTCCGGCCGACTCGGGGGGGGGAGGAGCCGGACCGGGTTAGCACGGTCGCGAACGATCCGTGACTTCCATGGTGTACCCGAGAGCCTTCTCAGGCAAACCCACGCGCCCCAGCGTACGCCGAATGGCGGGCACCTATGCTCGGGCTTGTGGAAAACCACTCCTTGCCGCGCACAGCCGCCTTCTTTGACCTGGACAAGACGGTCATTGCGAAGTCATCGACGCTGACCTTCAGCAAGTCCTTCTACCGGGGCGGACTGATCAGCCGCCGCGCCGCCCTGCGGACGGCCTACATCCAGTTCGTCTTCCTGGCGGGCGGGGCCGATCACGACCAGATGGAGCGGATGCGTGAATATCTTTCCGCGCTCTGCAAAGGCTGGAACGTCGCCCAGGTGAAGGAGCTCGTCGCCGAGACCCTTCACGATCTGATCGACCCGATCATCTACGACGAAGCGGCTTCCCTCATCGAGAAGCACCACGCCGCCGGCCGCGACGTCGTGATCGTCTCGACCTCCGGTGCCGAGGTGGTCGAGCCGATCGGCGAGATGCTCGGCGCCGACCGGGTCGTCGCCACCCGGATGGTGGTCGGCGAGGACGGGTGCTTCACCGGGGAGGTGGAGTACTACGCCTACGGGCCGACGAAGGCGGAGGCGGTCCGGGAGCTCGCGAAGTCGGAGGGCTACGACCTCTCGCGCTGCTACGCGTACAGCGATTCGGCGACCGACATCCCCATGCTGGACGCCGTCGGTCACCCGTACGCGGTCAATCCCGACCGGACGCTGCGCCGTGAGGCCGCGGCCCGAGAATGGCCGGTTCTCGCCTTCGAGAAGCCGGTGCGCCTCAAGCAGCGACTGCCCGAATTCCGGATGCCGCCGCGCCCCACGCTCGTCGCCGCCGCGGCGGTGGGAGCGGCAGCGGTCGGAGCTGGACTCGTCTGGTACGCGGCACGGCGCCGTCAGGCCGCCCTCGCCCAGCGGCTCGCCGGGGACTTTGCCCGAATTTGAGCAGTCGGCAGAGAAGTGGAGCCAGCACTTTCGCTTCCACCCGGACAGGAGTAGAAAGGAATCAGGCCCGCGAGACCGAGGACATCCGAGAGGATCACCTGTTGAGCATGAAGGCCCCACGGACCTAGCACCGAAACCGGGCACCCACGCGACGTCGACCCGTCGATTACGGGCCAGCCGCACCAGGCCACGGGCAAAGTTCCCGGCCTGATGGGCACATATCGAGGACGCTTGGTAACTGGGTGGAAGTGCCAGCGGCGGTACCAGGACTGGTGCCGCCGCAACCCATGTCCGGCCCCGCCCACTCCCTTGGCGAGATGCGCCCCCTTGCAAGAGGCACTCCCGTTGCAGGAGGCGCCCCCGCTGCCAGAGGCCCCCTCACACGAGGCGGCTCCCCTCACACGAGGCGGCTCCCGTCGCACGAGGCTGCTCCTCCTCGCGAGGGACGCTCGCTCCCCGACAGAGACTCCTCCGGCCTGAAGGCCGGGGTCAGGCGGCGCCGCGCTGGAGGGCCTCGCAGACGGCTGTCGACTCGCGGACTCCCAGTTCGACCGAGCGTCCGCAGTGCGCGATCCAGGCGCCCACGCCCTCCGGGGTGCCCGACAGGTATCCCTCGAACGCGGCCAGGTAGGCGGCCCGCCCCTGCTCCGCGTGGCCGACCTCCGCCGGGCAGATCGCCTTGGGGTCGAGTCCGCTGCCGACCAGCGCGATCCGCTCCGCCGCGCGCGCGACCAGGCCGTTGTACGAGGTGAAGGGGCGCAGCGCGAGGAGTTCGCCGTGGATCACGGCGGCCGTCACGAGCGCCGGGGCGTCGCTGCCCGCGACGATCAGCTCGGCGAGGCCGTCGAGCCTGCCCGCGACCTCGGCGGGCGTCGGGACCGGGGCGTCGATCAGCGGTTCGTCGACCGTCTCGCCGTCCAGCCGGGGTCGGCCCACCGTGTCGCCCGGGCCGGTGCCGCCCGGGACGCCCGCGTCACCGGCGGCGACCAGGTGGAGCCGGGCGAGCACGCGCAGCGGCGACTGGCGCCAGATGGAGAGCAGCTGCCCGGCCTCGGCACCGAGGCGCAGGGCGGCACCGACCGTGCGGGCCTCGGCGTCGGCGCTGAAGTCGGTGCGCCTGCGGACCTCTTCCAGGGCCCAGTCGGCCCCGGACAGGGCGGCCGAGCCGCGCGCGCCGCGCAGGGCCGCCTCGGAGGAGATCTCGTTGCTGCGGCGGCGCATCACGCGGTGGCCGTAGACCCGGTCGACGGCCTTGCGTACGGAGTCCACCGCTTCGGCGACGCCCGGCAGGGAGCCGAGGGCGGCCAAGGGGTCAGAGGCGTGCGTACTCATAAGTAGGGAGGCTACGCGCCCCGGAGGCCCGCCCCACGATGGAGTGGTCTTCTTCACGCACCTTGACCACGGGCCGCGATCGTGCCGCTACCCTAGGTGAACATGAAGATCGCTTTCGTGGGGAAGGGCGGCAGCGGCAAGACGACGCTGTCCTCGCTCTTCATCCGCCACCTCGCCGCCAACGAAGCGCCGGTCGTCGCCGTCGACGCCGACATCAACCAGCACCTGGGCGCCGCGCTCGGCCTGCCCGAGGCGGAGGCCGCCGCGCTGCCCGCGATGGGCGCGCACCTGCCGCTCATCAAGGAGTACCTGCGGGGCAGCAATCCCCGGATCGCCTCCGCCGACACGATGATCAAGACGACGCCGCCCGGGGAGGGTTCGCGGCTGCTGCGGGTCCGCGAGGACAACCCGGTGTACGAGGCGTGCGCGCGTCCGGTCCCGCTCGACGACGGCGAGATCCGGCTGATGGCGACCGGCCCGTTCACGGAGTCGGACCTCGGGGTCTCCTGCTATCACTCGAAGGTCGGGGCGGTGGAGCTCTGCCTCAACCACCTGGTCGACGGGCCCGACGAGTACGTGGTCGTCGACATGACGGCGGGTTCGGACTCCTTCGCGTCCGGCCTGTTCACCCGCTTCGACATGACCTTCCTGGTCGCCGAGCCGACCCGCAAGGGCGTCTCGGTCTACCGGCAGTACAAGGAGTACGCGCGGGACTTCGGCGTGGCGCTCAAGGTCGTCGGCAACAAGGTCCAGGGGCGGGACGACCTCGACTTCCTGCGCGAGGAGGTCGGCGACGACCTGCTCGTGACGGTCGGCCACTCGGACTGGGTGCGCGCGATGGAGAAGGGCCGCCCGCCGCGCTTCGAGCTCCTGGAGGCGGACAACCGCATGTCGCTCCAGGCGCTCCAGGACGCGGCGGACGACTCGTACGCCCACCGCGACTGGGAGCGCTACACGCGCCAGATGGTCCACTTCCACCTGCGCAACGCGGAGAGCTGGGGCAACGCGAAGACCGGGGCCGACCTGGCGGCGCAGGTCGACCCCGAGTTCGTGCTGGACGAAGGGCTCAGTGCCGCGCAGCCCGCTTAGGGCGTGCGGCCCGCTCAGTGCCGTGCAGCCCGCCTAGCGCGTGCGGGCTTCTCAGCCCTGCGCAACCCGCTCAACCCGCTCAACCCGCTGCAGCCCCGCGCAGCCCGGCGCTGAGGACCGCGTGACCCGCTCAGTGCCGTGCGGCCGCCTTGGTGGCCGGCGCGCCCGCCGGGGCCGCCGCCTGCGGGGAGAGGAAGGCTTTCCAGCCGGCTGCCGGCGCCTCGCCCACGTTCAGGGTGCGCATCTTGGCGATCGCCTCGGGGTCCTGGGCGTCGAGCCAGTCGGCGAGCTGGCGGAAGGAGACGCACTTGACGTCCTTCTGCACGCAGACGGTGGCGATGGTCTCCTCGACGGCGCGCATGTACGTGCCGCCGTTCCAGGACTCGAAGTGGTTGCCGATGATCAGCGGCGCGCGGTTGCCCCGGTAGGAACGCTCGAAGGCCTGCACCAGGCCGTCGCGCATCTGGTCGCCCCAGTACGACTGCTGGGAGGGTTCGCCCTGGGTCGTGCCGGGAGACTGGTTCACCAGGAAGTTGTAGTCCATGGAGAGCGTCTGGAAGGCGCGGCCCGGGACCGGCACGAGCTGCATCGACAGGTCCCACAGACCCAGGTCCTTCTTGGGCCAGATCTGGTCGTTGACACCGCTGGTGTCGTAGCGGAAGCCCATCTCGGACGCGGCCCGGACGAAGTTCGTCCGGCCCTCCAGGCAGGGAGTGCGGGCGCCGACGAGTTCCTTGTCGTAGTCGAAGGGCAGCGGCTGCTCGGCGCGGAGTCCGGCGTTGGTCTTCCAGTTCTTGACGAAGGACTTGGCCTGGTTGATCTCGCTCTTCCACTCCTCGACCGACCAGTTGCCGACGCCGCCCTCCTTCCCGCAGAAGTGGCCGTTGAAGTGGGTGCCGATCTCGTTGCCCTCCTGCCACGCGCCGCGCAGTTCGCGGACGGTGGCGCGGATGCCCTCGGTGTCGTTGAAGCCGATGTCGGAGCTGCCGGCGTTGTGCTGCGGCGGGTCGTAGAGCTCCCGCTTGTCCTCCGGCAGCAGGTACACGCCGCTGAGGAAGTACGTCATCTTGGCGTCGTACTTCTTGCCCACCGTGCGGAAGTGGGAGAAGAGCTTCTGGCTGTCCTCGCCCGCGCCGTCCCACGAGAAGACCACGAACTGCGGCGGCGTCTCGCCCGGCTTGAGCTTGTGCCAGACCGGCTGGTGGGGCTGGGCGCCGGTGAAGGCGGTCGAGCCGTCGCCGATCAGCCGGGGTGCGGACTGCGGGGCCGCGGCCGGGCCCTTCTTGGCGCCCGTGCCGCCGGGTGACCCCTTCGTGGCGGTGTCGTCGGAGCCCGAGCAGCCGGCGAGGCCGGTGGCGAGGGCGAGGGTGACGGCGCCGACGGCGAGCGCCTTCCTCCGGACGGTGGTGGTTCTGCGGGCGACTGACATCCGCGCACCTCTCCTCAGATCCTCGGATTTCCCTACAAGCGATTTCCGTACAAGCGGCGTCAACGTCGCACCAGGAGCACCGAGGGGCGTCAACGACAAGCGGCGTGCGCACGTTCTGTCACCGGAACCGGTGAATCATTGCCCTATTTGCCCCGAAAATAATGCCGGAGTCTTTACTCTCCATTACGATCCATTTACCGAGCGTTGATGCCCCTCCCAGGAGGCTCTCGCCGGGAATCCCGCCGCTGCACCCCGCAAGAGCCGCGACCGCGCTGCCCCGGAGGAGACGGGAATGACCCTCTGCACCCCTGCCCGCACGACCAACCGGCCCCGGATCCAGCGGCCTCACAGCCCGCCGGAGGGGCCCCGCCGCTTCCGCGTCGCCGGCGCCGACCTCTCCGCGTCCGTCGCCGTCTTCCTGATCGCGCTGCCGCTCTCGCTGGGCATCGCGCTCGCCACCGGAGCCCCGCTCCAGTCCGGCCTGGTGGCCGCCGCCGTCGGCGGCCTCGTCGCCGGCCGGTTCGGCGGCTCCCCGCTCCAGGTGAGCGGCCCCGCCGCCGGACTCACCGTCGTGACCGCCGAGCTCATCCAGCGGTACGGCTGGCGCACCACCTGCGCCATCACCGTCCTCGCCGGGCTCACCCAACTCACCCTGTCCGCCCTGCGCGTGGCCCGTTCGGCGCTCGCCGTCTCGCCCGCGATCGTGCACGGCATGCTGGCCGGCATCGGCGTCACCATCGCCCTCGCCCAGCTCCACATCGTGCTCGGCGGCACCCCCCAGAGCTCCGCCGTGGACAACGTCCTGGGACTGCCCGCCCAGTTGGCGCGCGCCCAGCCGGCCGCGCTCGCCATCAGCGCCCTCACCGTGGCCGCGCTCCTGTGCTGGCCCCGGATGCCCGGCCGGGCGGGGCGGCTCGCGCGGAAGGTCCCGGCCGCGCTCGTCGCGATCGCCGGGGCGACGGCGGTGGCCACCGTCGCCGGACTCGCCGTACCGCGCGTGCACCTGCCGTCCTGGAGCAGCCACGCGCTGCCCGGACTGCCCGAGGGCCCGGTCCTCGGCATCGCGGCCGGCGTCCTCACGATCACCCTCGTCACGAGCGTGCAGTCACTGCTGTCGGCCGTCGCGGTCGACAAGCTCGTCGCCGGCCGCGCCGACCGCGGCCGGGGCGTCCCGCGTGCCGACCTCGACCGCGAGCTCGCCGGACAGGGCGCGGCCAACGTGATCTCCGGGGCGCTCGGCGGCCTCCCGGTCGCCGGGGTCGCGGTCCGCAGCGTCGCGAACGTCTCGGCGGGCGCGGTGAGTCGCGCCTCGACGATGCTGCACGGCCTGTGGATCGTGCTCGCGGCCCTGCTGCTCGTGCCGGTGCTCGACCTGATCCCGCTGCCCGCGCTCGCCGCGCTGGTCATGGTGGTCGGCATCCAGATGGTGAGCATCACCCACATCCGTACGGTCACGCGCCATCGCGAGGTCGTCGTCTACGCGGTGACGGTGACCGGCGTCGTCCTCGTCGGCATCCTGGAGGGTGTCGCCCTCGGCGTCGCCGTCGCCATCGCGGTCGCCCTGAACCGGCTGGCCCGCACGCGGATCACCCGGGAGGAGCGGGACGGGCGCCATCTGCTGCACGTCCGGGGTCAGCTGACGTTCCTCGCCGTGCCCCGGCTCAGCCGGGCCCTGCACCAGCTGCCGCAGGGATCCGACGTGGTGGTCGAGCTGGACGGGTCGTTCATGGACCACGCCGCCTACGAGACGCTGAGCGACTGGACCGCCGGGCACCTCGCCCACGGCGGGACGGTCGAGACGACGGGCCCCTCCGGCGCCCGGATCGCGGAGCCCGCCCCCGTCGCCGCCTCCGCCGCGCACCCGTGCTGCCGTCCCTGGACGCCCTGGCACAACCACCAGTGCGGGGAGCAGCCCACCACGACCGCCACGGCCACCGTGACCGCCGCGGCCACGGAGGCCCCCGGCACCGCCGGGACCAGACCGGCGACGGGGCTGCACCTGGCGAGCGGCATCGGCAAGTTCCAGCGGAACACCGCCCCGCTCGTGCGGGACGAGCTCGCCCGGCTCGCGCGGGAGGGCCAGCGGCCCTCGCAGCTCTTCCTGACCTGCGCCGACTCCCGTCTCGTCACCAGCATGATCACTTCCAGCGGCCCCGGTGACCTCTTCACCGTGCGCAACGTCGGCAATCTCGTCCCGCTCCCCGGCGAGGAGAGCGGGGACGACTCGGTGGCGGCGGCGATCGAGTACGCCGTGGACGTGCTGCGGGTCGAGTCGATCACCGTGTGCGGCCACTCGGGCTGCGGCGCGATGCAGGCGCTGCTCAACGGCGGCCCGGACGACCCGCCGACCCCGCTCCGCCGCTGGCTGCGCCACGGCCTGCCCAGCCTGGAGCGGATGGCGAGCCGACGACACGCCTGGGCCCGGATCTCCGGGCGTCTGCCGGCCGACGCGGTCGAGCAGCTCTGCCTGACCAACGTGGTCCAGCAGCTGGAGCACCTGCGGGCGTACGAGCCGGTGGCGCGCCGGCTGGCCGAGGGCACCCTGTCGCTGCACGGCGTGTATTTCCACGTGGGTGAGGCGCAGGCGTATCTCCTCTCCGGGACGGACGAGGTGCACAGCTACGACGACGTCTTCACCCAGGTCATGCCGACGGGCCACCTGGAACCGGTGCACGCGTCCTGAACTTTCCGGTCCGCCCGGCCGTGAGACTGTGTGGCCCCTTCTCCCACCGCTCGGGAAGAAGGGGCCACCGCACGTCACTGCACTCACAGGTCTAAACCAATTCCCTGGATGCTCTTGTCACCCGGGCGTCTGACTGGTGAGGTATGACTCGGGACACATACGCACAGAGGACGCCCTGGGAAAGGGAGATGTCGTGAGCAACGAATCCTTGGCCAACCTGCTCAAGGAAGAGCGGCGGTTCGCGCCGCCCACCGAGCTGGCCGCGGACGCCAATGTGACGGCGGAGGCGTACGAGCAGGCCAAGGCGGACAGGCTGGGCTTCTGGGCCGAGCAGGCCAAGCGCCTCAGCTGGGCCACCGAGCCGACCGAGACCCTCGACTGGTCGAACCCGCCGTTCGCCAAGTGGTTCGCCGACGGCGAGCTGAACGTGGCGTACAACTGCGTCGACCGGCACGTCGAGGCCGGGCACGGCGACCGGGTCGCCATCCACTTCGAGGGCGAGCCCGGCGACAGCCGCGCGATCACCTACGCCGAGCTCAAGGACGAGGTCTCCAAGGCCGCCAACGCCCTGACCGAGCTGGGTGTCCGCAAGGGCGACCGCGTCGCCGTCTACCTGCCGATGATCCCCGAGGCGGCCATCACGATGCTGGCCTGCGCCCGCGTCGGCGCCGCCCATTCGGTGGTCTTCGGCGGCTTCTCGGCGGACGCCGTCGCCTCCCGCATCCAGGACGCCGACGCCAAGCTGGTCGTCACCGCCGACGGCGGCTACCGCCGCGGCAAGCCGAGCGCCCTCAAGCCGGCCATCGACGAGGCCGTCGCCAAGTGTCCGCAGGTCGAGCACGTCCTCGTGGTCCGCCGTACGGGCCAGGACACCGCCTTCACCGAGGGCCGGGACGTCTGGTGGGACGACATCGTCGCCCGCCAGTCCGCCGAGCACACCCCGGAGGCCTTCCCGGCGGAGCACCCGCTCTTCATCCTCTACACCTCGGGCACCACGGGGAAGCCGAAGGGCATCCTGCACACCTCCGGCGGCTACCTCACCCAGGCCGCCTACACCCACCACGCCGTCTTCGACCTCAAGCCGGAGACCGACGTCTACTGGTGCACCGCCGACATCGGCTGGGTCACCGGACACTCGTACATCGTCTACGGCCCGCTGGCCAACGGCGCGACGCAGGTCATGTACGAGGGCACGCCGGACACCCCGCACCAGGGCCGGTTCTGGGAGATCGTGCAGAAGTACGGCGTCACGATCCTCTACACGGCGCCCACCGCGATCCGCACGTTCATGAAGTGGGGGGACGACATCCCCGCGAAGTTCGACCTGTCCAGCCTCCGCGTGCTGGGCTCGGTCGGCGAGCCGATCAACCCCGAGGCCTGGATCTGGTACCGCGAGCACATCGGCGCGAACAAGACCCCGATCGTGGACACCTGGTGGCAGACCGAGACCGGCGCGATGATGATCTCGCCGCTGCCGGGCGTCACCGAGACCAAGCCGGGCTCGGCCCAGCGCCCGCTGCCGGGCATCTCCGCCACCGTCGTGGACGACGAGGCGAACGAGGTCCCGAACGGCGGCGGCGGCTATCTGGTCCTCACCGAGCCGTGGCCGTCGATGCTCCGCACCATCTGGGGCGACGACCAGCGCTACATCGACACGTACTGGTCGCGCTTCGAGGGCAAGTACTTCGCCGGTGACGGCGCCAAGAAGGACGACGACGGCGACATCTGGCTGCTCGGCCGGGTCGACGACGTCATGCTCGTCTCGGGCCACAACATCTCGACGACCGAGGTCGAGTCGGCCCTCGTCTCGCACCCGTCGGTCGCCGAGGCGGCCGTCGTCGGCGCCGCCGACGAGACCACCGGTCAGGCGATCGTCGCCTTCGTCATCCTGCGCGGCACGGCGAGCGAGGACGACAACCTGGTCGCCGACCTGCGCAACCACGTGGGCGCGACGCTCGGCCCGATCGCCAAGCCGAAGCGGATCCTGCCGGTGGCGGAGCTGCCGAAGACCCGCTCGGGCAAGATCATGCGCCGTCTGCTGCGCGACGTCGCGGAGAACCGTGAGCTCGGTGACGTCACCACGCTGACGGACTCCTCGGTCATGTCGCTGATCCAGACCCAGCTGCCGGCCACGTCCAGCGAGGACTGACCGACCGGTACCGCATGCGAACGCCCGCCCCGAGCCGCTCGGGGCGGGCGTTCTTGTTCCCCACCCCGCGTGCCCCCGCCCCACGTACCTCCGCCCCCCGAACCCCCACTCCCCGGACCCCCGCACCTCTCCTGACGGGACGAACGGAGCAAATCTCCCTAAAGTGAATCCCGCCGGACACCACTCGGGCTCGTTAGGTAAAGTAAGGACCGCGTCAGGAACGCGACAGAAAGACCTAGGTGAGCCGGGAAGTCTGGTCGGCATGTGCTTCGCCCTGCCTGCCCGACGGAGGTCTCCCCGTGTCCGTGCCCACCGACCGCAAGTTCCTCGGCCGTCTCTCGCTTCCCGAGCGGCGGTACATCGCCGACGCGCTGCGCACCGAGACCGTCGGCGGCGTCCTGCTCCTCCTCGCCGCCGTCGCCGCCCTCGTCTGGGCGAACAGCCCGCTCAGCGAGAGCTACGAGACCGTCAGCGACTTCCACATAGGCCCCGCCGCCCTCGGCCTCGACCTGTCGATCCAGCACTGGGCGGCCGACGGCCTCCTCGCGATCTTCTTCTTCGTCGCCGGCATCGAGCTCAAGCGCGAGCTCGTCGCGGGCGAGCTGCGCGACCCCAGGGCCGCCATGCTCCCCGTCGTGGCCGCACTCTGCGGCATGGCCGCCCCCGCCCTCGTCTACACCCTGGTCAACACCGTCGGCGGCGGCTCCCTGGACGGCTGGGCCGTGCCCACCGCGACCGACATCGCCTTCGCGCTCGCCGTCCTCGCCGTCATCGGCACCTCGCTGCCGTCGGCGCTCCGCGCGTTCCTGCTCACCCTCGCCGTCGTCGACGACCTCTTCGCGATCCTGATCATCGCGGTCTTCTTCACCAGCGACCTGAACTTCGCCGCGCTCGGCGGCGCCGTGGCCGGTCTCGTCGTCTTCTGGGTACTGCTCCGCAAGGGCGTCCGCGGCTGGTACGTGTACGTGCCGCTGGCCCTGGTCATCTGGGGCCTGATGTACAACAGCGGCGTCCACGCCACCATCGCCGGCGTCGCCATGGGCCTGATGCTCCGCTGCACCACACGGGAGGGCGAGGAGCAGTCCCCCGGCGAGCACATCGAGCACCTGGTCCGGCCGCTCTCGGCCGGGCTCGCCGTGCCCCTGTTCGCGCTGTTCTCCGCCGGTGTGAGCGTCTCCGGCGGCGCCATCCACGACGTCTTCACCCAGCCGGTCACCCTCGGGGTGGTCCTCGGTCTCGTCGTCGGCAAGGCGATCGGCATCTTCGGCGGCACCTGGCTCGCCGCCCGCTTCACCCGGGCGGAGCTCAACCCGGACCTGGCCTGGCCCGACGTGTTCGCCGTCGCCACCCTCGCCGGGATCGGCTTCACCGTCTCGCTCCTCATCGGCGAACTCGCCTTCGCCGGTGACGCCGTGCTCACCGACGAGGTGAAGGCCGCCGTCCTGATCGGCTCGCTCATCGCGGCGGTCCTCGCCTCGGTCCTGCTGAAGCTGCGGGTCCGGAAGTACCAGGCCCTCGTCTCCGACGAGGAGCGCGACGAGGACGAGGACGGCATCCCCGACATCTACGAGCAGGACAACCCCGAGTACCACCTGCGGATGGCCGCGATCCACGAGAAGAAGGCCGCGGAACACCGCGAGCGCGCCCGACTGGCGGGGGCATCGCGCGACGGGGCCGACCGTCCGGCATGATCTGATGCGGACCGTAGAAGAGGACTCGCACCGTAGAAGAGGACCTCGGACCGCAGAAGAGAAGAGGGAGCAGCGATGAGCGACCCGTTCGACGGAACCGAGCGCAGCCTCGGCCAGCTGGTCGCCTCGGCGACCGCCGAGATGTCCGCGCTGGTGCACGACGAGATCGCCCTGGCCAAGGCCGAACTGCGACAGGACGTCAAGCGCGGCGCGTTCGGCAGCATCATGGGAATCGGCGCCCTCGTGGTGCTGCTGTTCTCGCTGCCGATGCTGAGCTTCGCGCTCGCGTACGCCATCAACACCTGGACCGGCGGGCACAACGGCAACGGGGGCTGGAACCTCGTCTGGTGCTTCCTGCTGTCCTTCGCCTTCAACGTGCTGCTCGCGACCCTGCTCGGCCTGATCGCGTACTCCAAGTTCAAGAAGGTCAAGCCGCCGGAGAGGTCCATCGCCTCCGCCAAGCAGACGGCGGCGATCATGCAGAACGCGAAGCCGCACCCCCGTCCGGAGCAGCGCCCGGCCCTTGAGAAGGCCTCCGCTGTGGCACGCTCGTCCGTATGACCCTCCCCGAGAGCAGCAGCGGCAACGGCGGGCCCGTACGCCTGGACGGGCCGTGGACCCACCGCGACGTGGCCGCCAACGGTGCCCGCTTCCACATCGCCGAGATGGGCGACGGACCGCTGGTGCTGCTCCTGCACGGCTTCCCGCAGTTCTGGTGGACCTGGCGCCACCAGCTGCCCGCCCTGGCCGAGGCCGGGTTCCGGGCGGTCGCGATGGACCTGCGCGGGGTGGGCGGCAGCGACCGCACGCCACGGGGTTACGACCCCGCCAACCTCGCCCTCGACATCACCGGCGTCGTCCGCTCGCTCGGCGAGCCGGACGCGGCGCTCGTCGGGCACGACCTGGGCGGCTACCTCGCCTGGACGGCCGCCGTCATGCGGCCGAAGCTGGTGCGCCGGCTCGTGGTCTCCTCGATGCCGCACCCGCGCCGCTGGCGCTCGGCGATGCTCTCCGACTTCGCCCAGTCGCGGGCCGGCTCGCACGTGTGGGGCTTCCAGCGGCCGTGGCTGCCGGAGCGTCAGCTCGTCGCGGACGACGGGGCGCTCGTGGGCGAGCTGATCCGGGACTGGTCGGGCCCGAAGCCGGTCGACGAGGAGGCCGTCGAGGTGTACCGGCGGGCCATGTGCGTGCCGTCGACGGCGCACTGCTCGATCGAGCCGTACCGCTGGATGGTGCGGTCCCTGGCCCGTCCGGACGGCATCCAGTTCAACCGGCGCATGAAGCGGCCGGTACGGGTGCCGACGCTCCATCTGCACGGCTCCCTGGACCCGGTGATGCGGACCCGCAGCGCCGCGGGATCCGGCGAGTACGTGGAGGCGCCGTACCGCTGGCGGCTCTTCGACGGGCTCGGGCACTTCCCGCACGAGGAGGACCCGGTGGCCTTCACCACGGAGCTGGTCAACTGGCTGAAGGACCCCGAGCCCGACCGCTGAGCCCCCGTCACGACCCGTTCGGCGCACAGGCGTCCGTCGAACGGCCATGTGCCTCGCGCATACTCCGATTGGCGGGCCCCGGGGCGGTTACCGACCTTGGCCCCCGGGCAGACGTCGAGGTATGGGCTGGACGCACGACTACGGTGACACGACAGCACGCGACCGCCGCGCGGCCACGGGGCCGGGCTCCCGCGAGAGGGGTGGCCCGCCGGACCAGGGCCACGCGGTGGAGGGGGTGGGGATCTCGCGCATCCTGCGCCGCCGGGCCCGCTGGGTCTCGGCCCGGCTCAGGCACCCCAGAGACACCGCCTAGGGCGTTTCTTTCGGATCATCTCGCTGACCAGATGAAGATGGCGGCGATGTGGAGTCCGGCGAGGTAGATGGTGGCGGTCTTGTCGTAGCGGGTGGCGAGGCCGCGCCATTGCTTGAGCTTGTTGATGCACCGTTCGACGGTGTTCCGCTGCTTGTAGGCCTCGCGGTCGAAGGCGGGTGGACGGCCTCCGAGCCGGCCGCGCCGTTTGCGGTTCGCGGCCTGGTCGGAGGGCTGCGGGATCACCGCCCGGATCCCGCGCCGGCGCAGACGGGTCCGGATCGCGCGCGACGAGTAGGCCTTGTCGGCCAGGAGCACGTCCGGGGTGGTCCGGGGCCGGCCGATCGGCCGCGGCACCCGTAAGCGGGCCATGACCTCGGGAAACGCGGGTGCGTCACCGGCCTGGCCGGGCGTGAGGACGAACGCCAGTGGCCGGCAGCGGCTGTCCGCGGCAAGGTGGATCTTCGTGGTCAGCCCGCCGCGGGACCGTCCGAGGGCATGGTCGTCCGGCTCGCCGTCCGGGGCCCCTTTTGGCGGGCCCCGGCAGCGTGCTGATGAGCCCGGACGACGGTGGAGTCGACGGCGACGATCCAGTCGAGGTCGCCTTCGGCGTCGGCCTGGGCGAGCAGAGCGGTGAAGACCTTCTCCCAGGTGCCGTCGGCGGCCCACTTCCGCAGTCGGTTGTGGGCTCCCTTCCACGAGCCGAAGTGCTCGGGCAGGTCCATCCACGGCGTGCCGGTGCGGTACTTGAACGCGATCGCGTCGATCACCTGCCGGTGATCACGCCACCGCCCACCCCGCTTCGGTGTCCGGTCCGGCAGCAACGGCTCGATCCTCGCCCACTGGGCGTCAGTCAACGACACACATCAACCAACGATCAGATGATCCGAAGGAAACGGCCTAGGGGCCCCTCGGGGCCGGTCTCGGCGGGTGGGGTCAGAGGGCGCAGGCCTGGGTGTCGACCTGCTGGTCGGCGGTCCGGCCGCGCTCGATGTCCTCGCGGATCTCGTCGACCGTCAGGGCGTATCCGGTGTTCGCGTCGTCGAGGGAGCGGGCGAAGATCACGCCGTACACCTCGCCGTCCTCGGTGAGGAGCGGGCCGCCGGAGTTGCCCTGCCGGACCGTCGCGTACAGCGAGTACACGTCCCTGCGCACCTCGTCGCGGTGGTAGATGTCGGGGCCCTTGGCGCTGATGCGGCCCCGCACGCGGGCGGAGCGTACGTCGTACGAGCCGTTCTCCGGGAATCCGGCGACGATCGCGTCGTCGCCGCTGCGGGCGTCCTCGTCGGTGAAGGCCAGCGGCGTGGCCCGGAGGTCCGGCACGTCCAGGACGGCGATGTCGCGCCGCCAGTCGTAGAGGACGACCTTGGCGTCGTAGAGCTTGCCCTCGCCGCCTATCTGGACGGTCGGTTCGTCGACGCCGCCGACGACGTGCGCGTTGGTCATGATGCGGCGGTCGGCGAAGACGAAGCCGGTGCCTTCGAGGACCTTGCCGCAGCTCTGCGCCGTGCCGACGACCTTCACGATGGAGCCCTGCGCGCGGGCGGCGACCGGGCTGTCGGCGAGCGCCGGGTCGGGCGGGGTGACCGGGGTGATCGGTTCGTTCGCGAAGGGGCTGAAGACCTGCGGGAAGCCGCTGCGCGCCAGGGTGGAGCTGAAGTCGTCGAACCAGCCGGAGGCCTGATCCGGCATCACCTGCTCGACCCCGAGCAGCACCTTGGAGTTCCGTACCTCCTTGCCCAGGGTGGGCAGCGAGGTACGGGCGAGGGCCGAGCCGATCAGCCAGGCCACGAGCAGCATCGCGACGACGTTGACGAGGGCGCCGCCGGTGGCGTCCAGGGCGCGGGCCGGCGACCAGGTGATGTGGCGGCGCAGCTTGTTGCCGAGGTGGGTGGTGAACGCCTGGCCGACGGAGGCGCAGACGATGACCACCATCACGAAGACGACGGTGGCCGTGGTCGAGACCTCGCTGTTGTCGGTGAGCTGGTCCCAGAGGATCGGGAGCAGCAGAACGGCGACGAGTCCGCCGCCGAGGAAGCCGATCACCGAGAGGATGCCGACCACGAATCCCTGGCGGTAACCGATGATCGCGAACCACACGGCGGCGAGCAGCAACAGGATGTCCAGCACGTTCACCGTCAATAGCCTCGCAGATTCGTTTCCGGTCACCCGGGCCGGTCGGCCCTCAGGCCGGCCCGCCCGGAGGTCAGCCTGTCATGAGCGCCAGTCGAGCGGGACCTGCTTGGACCGGTCCCAGGGGCGCTCCCAGCCGGCGTAGTGGAACAGCCGGTCGATGACACCGGCGGTAAAACCCCAGACCAGAGCGGACGCGACGAGGAACGCGGGGCCCTGGTGGCCGCTCGGGTGCACGGTCGTCGCGCGGTTCTCGGGATCCGTGAGATCCGCCACGGGCACGGTGAAGACGCGGGCGGTCTCGCCGGGGTCGACGACGCCGACCGGGCTGGGGGCGCGCCACCAGCCGAGGACGGGGGTGACGACGAAACCGCTGACCGGGATGTAGAGCTGGGGGAGCACGCCGAAGAGCTGGACGCCCCGCGGGTCGAGGCCGGTCTCCTCCTGGGCCTCGCGCAGGGCGGCGCGCAGCAGCCCGCCGTCGGCCGGGTCGCCGTCCTCGGGGTCGAGGGCGCCGCCGGGGAAGGAGGGCTGGCCGGCGTGCGAGCGGAGGCTGCCGGACCGCTCCATGAGGAGCAGCTCCGGCCCGCGCTCACCCTCGCCGAAGAGGACGAGGACGGCGGACTGGCGGCCGGCGCCGCTCTCGGGCGGCAGGAAGCGGCTCAGCTGCTCGGGCCGGATCGTGCGAGCGGCCCGGTCGACGGGCCCGAGCCAGTCGGGCAGCCCGTCGCGGCTGAGCAGGCCCGCCGTGCCGGGCCCGTGGATCTCTTCGTCAGTGCGCGTCATCGGCACCCCCGTGGTTCACAACGCGATCGATGGACGGGTTCGTTCCCGGTGGCGTGGGACCACTCGGGGCTCCCCGACTGGATTCCGCACCACTCGGGGCTCCCCGACTGGATTCCGCACCACTCGGGGCTCCCCGAGCGGTGTCGGGACCGCTCCAGACCCCCGGAGTGGCGTCGGGCACCACTCGGGGCCCCAGGGCGGTGTCCGCACTGCTCCGGGCCCCCGGAGCGGTGTCGGCATCCCTCCGGGCCCCCAGGGGCGGCGTTCGCACCGCTCCGGGCCCCCGGGGTGGTGTCGGCATCCCTCCGGGCCCCCAGGGCGGCGTTTCCGCCGCTCCGGGCCCCCGGGGCCGGCTTCAGGCGTCGCCACCGAGCGGGGGCGCCGGGCGGCCCGGGTAGCCGGCCGGCGGGTTCAGCCGCTGGCCGGGGAAGCCGCCCATCTCGTACTTGAGCAGCTTCTTCGCCTTCTCGGGGTCGGTCTCGCCCTCGCCGTACGAGGGGCAGAGGTGGGTGATCGGGCAGGCGCCGCAGGCGGGCTTGCGGGCGTGGCAGATCCGGCGGCCGTGGAAGATCACCCGGTGCGAGAGCATCGTCCACTCGCTCTTCGGGAAGATCGTGGCGATCTCGGCCTCGATCTTCACCGGGTCGTCGGACTCGGTCCACCGCCAGCGCCTCGCGAGGCGCATGAAGTGGGTGTCGACGGTGATGCCGGGGACCCCGAACGCGTTGCCGAGGACGACGAAGGCGGTCTTGCGGCCGACGCCGGGGAGCTTGACGAGGTCGCCGAGGCGGCCGGGCACCTGTCCGTCGAAGTCGTCCCTGAGGGCGGCGGCGAGCCCCATGATCGACTTGGTCTTGGCGCGGAAGAAGCCGGTCGGCCGGATCAGCTCCTCGACCTCCTCGGGCACGGCCGCGGCGAGGTCCTCCGGCGTGGGGTATTTCGCGAAGAGGGCGGGGGTCGTCTGGTTCACCCGTAGGTCGGTGGTCTGGGCCGACAGGACCGTGGCCACGAGCAGCTCGAAGGGGTTGCGGAAGTCGAGCTCCGGGTGGGCGTACGGATAGACCTCGGCCAGTTCGCGGTTGATCCGGCGCGCCCGGCGGACCATCGCGAGCCGCGACTCGGGCTTCGCCACCTTCCGATTTGCGGCTTTCGCACGTTTAGACACGCCGTGTTCGCCCACAGCGGAATCACCTTCGCCCGACACTCTTTCAGCCCCCTTGGCCTGCGCTCTCACCGGCGAGTTGGACACCCGGCCAGCCTAGGCGCCGCCACCGACATCCGCCCCGGGCGTGGCCGATCGGAGCCCAATCGGGCCCCTGACGTACGGACGGGCTGCTCGGTACGTCAAACTTGTTGTGATTGATCGCACTGTTTTGTGCGTCCGGCATCATGGGACCCAGGTCCTTTGAGCAGGTCGACAGTAGGAGAGAACTCGTGGACGACGTTCTGCGGCGCGCCCCGCTCTTCGCGGCGCTCGATGACGAGCAGGCTGCCGAGCTGCGCGCCTCGATGAGTGAGGCGACGCTCGCCCGTGGCGACGCGCTCTTCCACGAGGGCGACCCCGGCGACCGCCTGTACGTGGTGACCGAGGGCAAGGTGAAGCTGCACCGCACCTCCCCCGACGGCCGCGAGAACATGCTGGCCGTCCTCGGTCCCGGCGAGCTGATCGGCGAGCTGTCCCTCTTCGACCCGGGCCCGCGCACCGCCACCGCGACCGCGCTGACCGAGGTCAAGCTCCTCGGCCTGGGGCACGGCGACCTCCAGCCCTGGCTGAACGCCCGCCCCGAGGTGGCCACCGCGCTGCTGCGCGCCGTCGCCCGCCGACTGCGCAAGACCAACGACCAGATGTCCGACCTGGTCTTCTCCGACGTGCCGGGCCGTGTCGCCCGCGCGCTCCTCGACCTGTCGCGCCGCTTCGGCGTGCAGTCGGAGGAGGGCATCCACGTCGTCCACGACCTCACCCAGGAAGAGCTGGCCCAGCTGGTCGGCGCCTCCCGCGAGACGGTCAACAAGGCGCTCGCCGACTTCGCCCAGCGCGGCTGGCTCCGTCTGGAGGCCCGCGCCGTGATCCTGCTGGACGTGGAGCGCCTCGCGAAGCGCTCGCGCTAGCCACAGGGCGTACGTTCCCACGCTTACGGAAAGGCCGCCCCGGTCCGAGGACCGGGGCGGCCTTTCCGCGTACCGCAGGACGGTCAGCGCTTGGAGCCGTCCACGATCACGGGGGCGGAGCCGGCGTTCCCGCAGGGCACCGCGTAGACCGGGTTCTTCGCCGCGGCCTCCTTGTACGCGTCGATGCACTGGTTCATCAGGACCTTGTCCGTCAGCGAGTCGTTGAGGATCTTGTTGGCGCGGGAGATGCCCTCCGCCTCGATCCGGCGCCGGTCGGCCTCGGCCTTCGCCGTACGGGAGGCCTCCAGGGCCCGCTCGGTGGCCTGCTGCTGCTGGATCTTGCGGTCGATCTGGGCCTGGAGGGAGTCCGAGGGCTTCACGTTGCGCAGGTTGACCGTGGTCACGTCGATGCCGCGCGGGGCCAGGCGCTCCGTGATCAGGCGGCCGATCTCGGCGTTGATCTTCTCGCGGTCGGAGGCGTAGCCCTGCTCGCTCGTGTAGTGGGCGAAGACGTTGCGGACGATCTCACGGCTGTCGGGGTAGACGAGCCGCTGCTGGATGGCGTCCTCGCTGCCCGCGAGCTTGTACAGCTCGACGGCCTTGGCCTGGTCGACGGACCACTTCACGGTCACCTCGGCGTACATGACGCCGCCCTGCGAGGAGCGGACCTCGACCACGTCCTTGTCGGAGAGGTTGAGGTCGACCGGGCGGGTGGAGAAGGTCGTGACGTCCGTGAACGGCGACTTCATGTGCATGCCCGAGGTCATCGGCGTGCCCACCTTGCCGAAGGCGACCGGGACGCCGACCTCGTACGCGCTGATCACGTACGTCATGCTCACGATCAGCGAGAAGAGACCGGCCAGGACCGCGCCGAGGGCGCCGAACTTCAGCCCCGTGGAGCCGTTGGCGCGGCCTACGAAGTAGAGCACCACTGCGGCTATGACCAGCAGGATGGCGATGACGAACATGGGCGTTCCCCCCGAAAGCTACGGCCAGAAGTAAGCGGAGCGTAAAACACGGGTCAGGAACGCCAAAAGACCGGGGGGTGCCTCGGGACAGGATCGTGACGACCGGCCGGGGGCGGGGCCAGGGCCTTCGGACCGGGCCGGTGTCCTCCCGCCGGGCCCGGTCGGCACGACACCCCTAGACCAGCCCGTGCTCCCTCAGGTACTCCAGCTGCGCCCGTACGGACAGTTCGGCCGCCGGCCACAGGGAGCGGTCCACGTCCGCGTACACGTGGGCGACGACCTCCGCCGCCGTCCGGTGCCCGGCCTCGACAGCCGTCTCGACCTGCGCGAGCCGGTTCGCCCGGTGCGCGAGGTAGAACTCCACCGCACCCTGCGCGTCCTCCAGGACCGGCCCGTGCCCCGGCAGGACCGTGTGCACCCCGTCGTCGACGGTCAGCGAACGCAGCCGCCGCAGCGAGTCCAGGTACTCCCCGAGCCGCCCGTCCGGGTGCGCGACCATCGTCGTCCCGCGTCCCAGGATCGTGTCGCCCGTGAGCACCGCCCGGTCGGCCGGCAGGTGGAAGGAGAGCGAGTCCGAGGTGTGCCCGGGGGTCGGGACGACCCGCAGCTCCAGGCCGCCGACCGTCACCACGTCCCCCGCGCCGAGGCCCTCGTCGCCCAGCCGCAGCGCCGGGTCGAGGGCCCGCACGGCCGTCCCGGTCAGCTCCGCGAAACGGCCCGCGCCCTCCGCGTGGTCCGGGTGGCCGTGGGTCAGCAGGGTCAGCGCGATCCGCTTGCCGAGCTTCTCGGCGGTGTCGATCACCTGACGGAGGTGCCCGTCGTCGAGCGGACCCGGGTCGACGACGACGGCGAGTCCGGAGCCCGGCTCGGAGAGCAGCCAGGTGTTGGTGCCGTCGAGGGTCATCGCGGACGGGTTCGGCGCCAGGACGTTCACGGCGCGCTCCGTCGCGGGCCCGGAGACCACGAGCCCGCGCGGCTGCCCCGGCAGGGCGGCTGCGTCGCTCATCGCGCACCCCCGGCGGGGATGACCTTGGTGAACTCCTCGTGCCCCGGCCAGCTCAGGACCAGCTCGTCGCCCTCCAGGCGCGCCTGTGCGAGGACCGGGGCCATGTCCTGCTCCCCGGCCGCCGCCAGCGCCTCGGCGGCCGTCCCGTACGGCTCCAGGGTGCGCAGCGTCGAGATCGTCGGCGGCATCATCGTCAGCTCGCCCCGGTCGTAGCCCGCGGCGGCCTCCGCCGGGCGGATCCAGACCGTGCGGTCCGCCTCCCCGGAGACGTCCCTCGTGCGCTGGCCGGCCGGGAGCGCCGCCACGAAGAACCAGGTGTCGTACCGCCGCTGCTCGAACTCCGGGGTGATCCAGCGGGCCCACGCGCCCAGCAGGTCCGAGCGCAGGACGAGCCCGCGCCGGTCCAGGAAGTCGGCGAAGGACAGCTCCCGGGCGACCAGGGCCTCCCGGTCCCGTTCCCAGTCCTCGCCGGTCGTGTCGCCGACGACGCCGTCCTCGGTCTCCCCGGCGAGCAGCACGCCCGCCTCCTCGAACGTCTCGCGCACGGCGGCGCACACCACGGCCTGGGCCTGCGCCGGGTCGTCGAGGCCGAGCCGGGCCGCCCACGTCTCCAGGGACGGGCCCGCCCAGCGCACCGGCTGCTCGTCGCGCGGGTCGACGCCGCCGCCGGGGTAGGCGTACGCGCCGCCCGCGAAGGCCATCGAGGTGCGGCGGCGCAGCATGTGGACGTCGGGCCCGGTGGCCCCGTCCCGCAGGAGCAGGACGGTGGCGGCGCGGCGGGGCTCCACCGGGGTGAGCTCGCCCGCGGCGAGGGCGCGGATGCGGTCCGGCCACTCGGCCGGGTACCACTGACCGTTCGACTGCTTCGCCTGCTTCGGCTGACCATTCGACATGGCCGGATGCTATGCGCAAGCATCGGAATGCACGAGAGCCGGTTTCCCAGGGCTGTGGAAAACCGGCTCCATGTCGCACGGAGGCGTGCGGGGGTGATCAGGCCTCGACGAGCTCGACCTGGACCTCGACCTCGACCGGCGCGTCGAGCGGCAGCACGGCGACGCCGACGGCGCTGCGCGCGTGCACGCCCTTCTCGCCGAGGATCTCGCCGAGCAGCTCGCTGGCGCCGTTGATGACGGCGGGCTGGCCGGTGAAGTCGGCGGCGGAGGCGACGAAGCCGACGACCTTCACGACGCGCTTGATGCGGTCGAGGTCACCGGCGACGGACTTCACGGCCGCGAGCGCGTTGAGCGCGCAGGTGGCCGCGAGCTGCTTGGCCTCCTCCGGCGTGACCTCGGCGCCGACCTTGCCGGTCACCGGAAGCTTGCCCGCCACCATCGGGAGCTGGCCCGACGTGTAGACGTACACGCCGGACTGCACGGCCGGCTGGTAGGAGGCGAGCGGCGGCACGACCTCGGGCAGGGTCAGGCCGAGCTCGGCGATCCGCGCCTCGACGGCCCCGCTCACGACTTGGCCCGCTTCAGGTAGGCCACGAGCTGCTCGGGGTTGTTCGGCCCGGGCACGACCTGGACGAGCTCCCAGCCGTCCTCGCCCCAGGTGTCCAGAATCTGCTTGGTCGCGTGCACCAGAAGCGGCACCGTGACGTACTCCCACTTGGTCATGGGGCCGACTGTATCCGCTGCGGTCCCGGCTCCCTTCCCGGCTCCCCCGAGGTCGCCCCTAGGTGGCTTCTCCGGGGCGGCCTGCTGATTGCGCGCGGCCGCCAGTGGTTAGGCTCGACAACGTGAGCAGGCTCCAGGTCGTCAGCGGCAAGGGCGGTACCGGTAAGACGACGGTCGCCGCCGCCCTCGCCCTCGCCCTCGCGACGGAGGGGAAGCGGACCCTCCTCGTCGAGGTCGAAGGCAGGCAGGGCATCGCACAGCTCTTCGAGACGGAGGCCCTTCCGTACGAGGAGCGCAAGATCGCCGTCGCCCCGGGCGGCGGTGAGGTGTACGCGCTGGCGATCGACGCCGAGCGCGCGCTCCTCGACTACCTCCAGATGTTCTACAAACTGGGCGGTGCGGGGCGGGCCCTGAAGAAGCTCGGCGCGATCGACTTCGCGACGACGATAGCGCCGGGCGTCCGGGACGTGCTGCTGACCGGGAAGGCGTGCGAGGCGGTCCGGCGGCGCGAGAAGGACGGCCGCCCCGCCTACGACCACGTGGTGATGGACGCGCCGCCCACCGGCCGCATCACCCGCTTCCTCAACGTGAACGACGAGGTCGCGGGCCTGGCCAGGATCGGCCCGATACACAACCAGGCGCAGGCCGTCATGCGGGTCCTCAAGTCCCCCGAGACCTCGGTGCACCTGGTGACGCTCCTGGAGGAGATGCCGGTCCAGGAGACCGCGGACGGCATCGCGGAGCTGAGGGCCGCCGAACTGCCGGTGGGCCGGGTCGTGGTGAACATGGTCCGCCCGCACGTCCTCGACGAGGCGGCGGTACGGGCCGCCTCCGGCGACCACCGGGAGGCGATCGCGCGGACCCTGGCCTCCGCCGGCGTCACGGGCGGCGCGCGCCTGGTCGAGCCGCTGCTCGACCAGGCGGCCGAGCACGCGCGGCGGGTGGAGCTGGAGCGGACGCAGCGCTCGGTCCTGGACGGCGTCGGCGTCCCCTCGTACGAACTCCCCTTCCTGGGCGACGGGGCGGACATCGCCGGGCTCTACCGGCTGGCGAAGGAACTGCGGAAGCAAGGGGTGGGCGCGTGACGGACAAGGCAGGCGCCGGGGCGGCCCCCGCCGCCGACGGGCTCGACCACGCGCCCGTCCTCGACCTCGATCCGATCCTCGACGACCGGGGGACGCGCATCATCGTCTGCTGCGGCGCGGGCGGGGTCGGCAAGACGACCACGGCGGCGGCCCTCGGCGTGCGGGCGGCGGAGCGCGGCCGGCGGGTCGTCGTCCTCACCATCGACCCGGCGCGGCGGCTCGCCCAGTCCATGGGCATCGACTCCCTCGACAACACCCCGCGCAAGGTCGACGGCATCAAGGGCTCGGACGGCGGCGAGCTGCACGCCATGATGCTCGACATGAAGCGGACCTTCGACGAGATCGTCGAGGCGCACGCGGATCCCGAGCGGGCGCGGGCGATCCTGGAGAACCCCTTCTACCAGTCCCTGTCGGCCGGATTCGCCGGTACGCAGGAGTACATGGCGATGGAGAAGCTGGGCCAGCTCAGAGCCCGCGACGAGTGGGACCTGATCGTGGTCGACACCCCGCCGTCCCGGTCCGCGCTGGACTTCCTGGACGCGCCGAAGCGGCTCGGGTCCTTCCTCGACGGGAAGTTCATCAAGCTGCTGATGGCCCCGGCGAAGGTGGGCGGCCGGGCCGGGATGAAGTTCCTCAACGTCGGCATGTCGATGATGACGGGGACCCTGGGGAAGCTGCTGGGGGGTCAGTTCCTCAAGGACGTGCAGACGTTCGTGGCGGCGATGGACACGATGTTCGGCGGTTTCCGGACCCGCGCGGACGCCACGTACCGGCTGCTCCAGGCCCCGGGCACGGCCTTCCTCGTGGTCGCCACGCCGGAGCGGGACGCACTGCGCGAGGCGGCCTACTTCGTGGAGCGGCTGGCCGCCGAGGACATGCCGCTGGCCGGGCTCGTCCTCAACCGCGTCCACGGCAGCGGCGCCTCCCGGCTGTCGGCCGAGCGGGCGCGGGCCGCCGCGGAAAATCTTGACGAGGGGCGCATTGTGGATCAGGGGGGCGGGAAGGCTCGTCTGGGTGGCTCCCCGGCCACCGACGCCGCGCACGAGCCCGAACCCGAGCCCGAGCCGAACGATCTCGCCACCGCCGCCGCACCGCACCCCGTACCCGAGGCTGCCCCCACAGCCGAACCGGCACAGGAAACAGACACGTCTGACGTCGACGTACGTCATCTCACCGCGGGACTTCTGCGCCTGCATGCCGAGCGCATGCGGGTGCTCGCGCGTGAGCAGCGCACGCGCGACCGCTTCACCGCGCTCCACCCCGAGGTGGCGGTGACCGAAGTGGCCGCCCTGCCCGGCGATGTGCACGACCTCGCCGGGCTGCGGGCCATCGGTGACCGGCTCACGGCGGGGCGCACGCCCTCGGCCTGAGCCGCCTCGCGTACGAGTACCCGTATCCGTACGCGTACCCGCGTCTTCTCGTACGGGTCAGAGCTGACCGACCACTGCGTACGGGTCGGAACCAGCCGACCGCCTGCGTACGGGTCAGAACTGGCCGACCGCCTGCATACCGATCGGAACCAGCCGACCGCCTGCAATCGGGTCGAAGTCAGACCGCTGCGTACGCGTCGGGGCTAGCCGACCGCGGCGTACGCCTCGTACGTGGCGTCGTCCTCGATCGCCACGGGCAGCAGGCCCGCCCCGCGCTCGTACTCGGTCCGCGCGGTCTCCAGGAGCCGGCGCCACGAGGTGACGGTCGGCCTCCGGCGCAGCAGGGCACGGCGCTCGCGCTCCGTCATGCCGCCCCACACGCCGAACTCCACGCGGTTGTCGAGGGCGTCGGCGAGGCACTCGGTCCGCACCGGGCATCCGGTGCACACCGCCTTTGCCCTGTTCTGTGCCGCTCCCTGCACGAAAAGTTCATCCGGATCGGTAGTGCGGCAGGCCGCCTGCGCACTCCAGTCAGCTACCCAGCCCATACCGGCGCCGTCCTCTCCCGAATCGAGGCTCCCCCACGGCGGCAGCGGCATATTCACCGCTGCCAGTTGGGACGTTACGGAAGGTGGGCACAGCGCAACACCCCCTTCGGGCCCAATCTTGAATGGTCCGAACGGACTATGCGTGCGCGTCAGATCACCCAGGGGAGTGATCGAAGGACATGCGTGTGATAGCAGACATACCGGTCAGATATGCCGTTCCTTGGCGGGGTCACTTCGGACACCGCGTGACGCATGAGCCGGAATCGGGCACGAGCTTCCCGTGTTTCGGGGTCACGGGAATTCATACCGATGTCACGCATGGGTCTTGATGCGCGACCACACTGCTGTGACAGTTGGGAGCAGCTTAGGCCAAGGCATATACGTGTGTCCGGCGAATGAGAACGTAGGCTGCCCCCATGGCAAAGAAGCGCTCGGGCGGTGGTCTGACCGGGACCCAGCAGGCCGCCAAGTTCCTCGGTGTCAGTGTGCTCGCCGGAGCCGTGCTGGCGGGCATCGCCCTGCCCGCGGCCGGTGCACTCGGCCTGGCCGCGAAGGGGACGGTGGAAGGGTTCGACGAGATCCCCTCCAACCTGAAGACCCCACCGCTGAGTCAGCGCACCACGATCCTCGACGCCGAGGGCGGTCTGATCGCCACGGTGTACTCGCGGGACCGGAAGGTCGTGCCGATCGACAAGATCTCCCCGTACATGCAGAAGGCGATCGTCGCGATCGAGGACGGCCGCTTCTACGAGCACGGGGCGATCGACCTCAAGGGCGTGCTGCGCGCCATCAACCGCAACGCGCAGTCGGGCGGGGTCGCGCAGGGCGCGTCCACGCTGACCCAGCAGTACGTGAAGAACGTCTTCGTCGAGGAGGCCGGTGACGACCCCGAGAAGGTCGCCCAGGCCACCCAGCAGACCATCGGCCGCAAGGTCCGCGAGCTGAAGTTCGCGATCCAGGTCGAGGAGGAGCTGGGCAAGAAGAAGATCCTGGAGAACTACCTCAACATCACGTTCTTCGGGCAGCAGGCCTACGGCATCGAGGCCGCCTCGCAGCGGTACTTCTCCAAGCCGGCCGCGGACCTGTCCCTGGGCGAGGCGGCGATGATGGCCGGTCTCGTGCAGTCGCCGAGCCGCTACGACCCGATCAACGACATCCAGGAAGCCACGAAGCGCCGCAACGTGGTCCTCCAGCGGATGGCCGACGTGAAGGACATCAGCCAGGCCGAGGCGGACAAGGCGAAGGCCACTCCGCTCAAGCTGAAGGTGAAGACCCCGAAGAACGGCTGCATCACCGCCGTCGACGGCGCCGGCTTCTTCTGCGACTACGTCCGCAAGACGATCCTCAACGACGCGACCTTCGGCAAGACCGCCGAGGAGCGGCAGAAGCTGTGGAACCTGGGTGGTCTCACCATCAGGACCACGCTCGACCCGCGCGCGCAGGCCGCCGCCAACGAGGCCGCCATCGCGAAGATCAACAAGGACGACCCGGTCGCCGCCTCGGTGGTCCAGGTCCAGCCCAAGACCGGCCGCATCCTGTCGATGGGCCAGTCCCGCCCGTACGGCCTGGACCAGAAGCAGCACCAGACGACGCTGAACCTCGCCGTCGGCAGCAGGATGGGCGGCACGACGTACGGCTTCCAGGTCGGTTCGACCTTCAAGCCGATCACGGCCGCGGCGGCCCTGGAGAAGGGCATCAGCCCGGCGACGAGCTTCAACGACCCGGCGAAGATCAACATCAACGAGAGCGAGTACACCCGCTGCGACGGCAAGCCCTCCGGTTACGCGAACTGGGAGGTGAACAACGAGATGGAGTCGGAGAAGGGCGTCTTCGACATGACCAGCGCCCTCGGCAAGTCCATCAACACGTACTTCGCCAAGCTGGAGCAGATGGCCGGCCTCTGCGAGACGCTGACCATGGCGAAGAGCGTCGGATACGAGCGTGAGCTGGGCAAGCCCATCAAGCAGAGCCCGTCCGTCACCCTCGGCAGCATCGAGAGCACCCCGCTCGACATGGCGTCCGTCTACGCGACCTTCGCCAACCGCGGCATCTACTGCACGCCGGTCGCCATCGAGTCGATCAAGGCCGCCAACGGCGACAAGCTGAACGTGCCGCAGACCAAGTGCACGCGCGCCATGAGCGACCGGACCGCCGACACCGTCAACCAGATGCTGAAGGGCGTCGTCGAGGACGGCACCGGTACGCGGGCCGGCCTCAGCGACCGCGACAACGCGGGCAAGACCGGTACGACCAACGACCGCAAGGACGCCTGGTTCGTCGGCTACACCCCGAACCTGTCCACCGCGGTCTGGGTCGGTGACGACGTCGGCGAGAAGAAGTCGATGTACGACATCACCATCGGCGGCGAGTACTACGACAAGGTCTGCGGTGGCTGCCTTCCCGGCCCCATCTGGAAGATCGCGATGACGGGCGCCCTGGACGCCGGCCAGACGCCGAGCTTCGTCCAGATCGCCGTGCCGCGCGCCGAGAAGCCCAAGGACCCGAAGGAGGGCGACGAGGGCCCGAACAAGCCCCGTAAGCCCCGCGACGGCAAGCCCGGCGACACGAAGCCGAACATCCCCGGGATCACGCTCCCGACGGACCTGATCGGCGGCGGCGACGGACGCGGCAACGGCCGCGGCGGAAACCACTGACACCGCCGGTACATCCGGCGGGCCGTCACCGCTGACGCGCCGACACGGGAGAGGGCGCCCCACCTGACCGGTGGGGCGCCCTCTCCCGTACGTGCTCCGCGGCTCAGCCCGCGAGCAGCTTCTTCACCGCGGCGGCGACACGACCGCCCTCGGCCTGGCCGGCCACCTTCGGGTTCACGATCTTCATGACGGCGCCCATGGCACGCGGCCCCTCGGCGCCGCCCGCCTTCGCCTCCGCGACGGCCGCCGCGACGATGCCGTCGAGCTCCTCGTCGCTGAGCTGCTTCGGCAGGTACGCGTCGAGGAGGAGGCCCTCTGCCGTCTCCCGCTCGGCGGACTCGGGGCGACCGCCCTTGGCGAAGGCGTCCGCGGCCTCGCGGCGCTTCTTCGCCTCCTTCGCGATCACCTTCAGCACCTCGTCGTCGGAGAGTTCGCGCTTGGTGGTGCCCGCGACCTCCTCCTTCTGGATCGCGGTGATGGTGAGCCGCAGGGTCGAGGAGCGCAGTTCGTCGCGCTCCCGGATCGCGGCGTTGAGGTCGTCCTTGAGCTTCGCCTTGAGCGTGGTCATGGGGTCAAGTGTGGCAGGTGCGCCACCCGAACCGCCCGCGCATTTCGGCTCAGCGGGTCTGCGACGATGGGGGGATGCGCGCACGGTACGGGATCCCCCTGAAGATCACGGCAGGCCTCACGGCGACGGCGGCGGCCGGAGTCGTCTACGCGGCCGGCTTCGAAGCCCGCTCCTTCCGGCTCCGCCGGGTGACGGTCCCGGTCCTCCCGCCCGGCATGCGCGACCTGCGGGTCCTCCAGGTCTCCGACATCCACATGGTCCGCGGCCAGGGCAAGAAGCGGGCCTGGCTGCAGTCCCTCGCCGGGCTCCGCCCGGACTTCGTCGTCAACACCGGCGACAACCTCTCCGACACGGACGCCGTGCCGGAGGTGCTCGACGCGCTCGGGCCGCTGATGGAGTTCCCCGGCGTGTACGTCTTCGGCTCCAACGACTACTACGGCCCCCGGCTGCGCAACCCCGCCCGCTACCTCCTGGAGAAGGTGCAGGGCAAGCACGGCCTCAACGGCAACCCGCCGGTCGTCGGCGCCGTCCACAACCCCTGGGAGGACCTGCGGGACGCCTTCGACGCGGCCGGCTGGGTCAACCTGACCAACACCCGCGGCCGGCTGAAGCTGCCGCAGGCCGAGCTCGCGTTCACCGGGCTCGACGACCCGCACATCAAGCGCGACCGGTACGAGCGGGTGGCCGGCGGCCCCGACGGGTCGGCGGACTTCTCGATGGGCATCGTGCACGCCCCGTACCTGCGCGCGCTCGACGCGTTCACGGCCGACGGGTACGAGCTGGTCCTCGCCGGGCACACCCACGGCGGCCAGCTGTGCGTCCCCTTCTACGGGGCCCTGGTCACCAACTGCGACCTGGACACCGACCGGGTCAAGGGGCTCTCCACGCACACCGTCGCCGACCGGACCTCCTACCTCCACGTCTCGGCGGGCTGCGGCACCAACCGGTTCACCCCCGTCCGCTTCGCCTGCCCGCCCGAGGTCACCCTGCTCACCCTGACGGCCCGCGCCTGACCACGCACGGGGGGCATGCTCACGCCCCCCCCACCGCGGCCGTGCCGACCTGCGCCGAGGTCCCCCGAATACCGGATTTCGTCTGAGCGCGCGCGTGGGCTAAAGTAATCGATGTCGCCGCGACGTGAAGAACAAAGCAGCGACATCGGGGTGTAGCGCAGCTTGGCAGCGCGCTTCGTTCGGGACGAAGAGGTCGTGGGTTCAAATCCCGCCACCCCGACAGCCGTAAGACCAGTTCAGGGGCCTGATCCGCGCAAGCGGGTCGGGCCCCTGAGTGGTTTCCGGGGAGTTCGTCGAGTGACCTTCGGGGGCCGCCGTCCGGCGGCCCCGAGGTCGTCTTCCCTAGATCACCGGGGGGCGGCCCAGGCGGGTCATGTGGAGGACCGTGGCCCAGCTCATCGGGCTGCGGGGGCCGCAGGAGCGGCGGACGCCCTCGGCGAAGCCGGCGAACCAGGCCCTGAGGCCGGGCAGGGAGCGGGTGCGGGCCAGGGTCAGCAGGGTCCACACGCCCAGGTAGACGGGGACGAGGAGGGCCGGCAGGTTGCGCTTGGCCAGCCAGACGCGGTTGCGGGCGGTCATCCGGTAGTAGACGGCGTGCCGGGCCGGGCTGGTCTTCGGGTGCTGGAGCAGGAGTTCCGGCGCGTACAGGACCTTCCATCCGGCGTCGAGGGCCCGCCAGGCGAGGTCGGTCTCCTCGTGGGTGAAGAAGAAGTCCTCAGGCCAGCCGCCGATGCGGTCGAGCATCGGCATCGACAGGCCGTGGCCGCCGCCGAGGAAGGTGGTGACCTCCCCGCCGCGCAGCGGGTCCTTCGCCCCGAGGCGGGGCACGTGCCGGCGCTGGGTCTCGCCGGTCTCGTCGGCGATGCGGAACGAGACGATGCCGAGGGCCGGGTCCGCCTCGTACAGGTCGGCGAGGCGGCGGAAGACGTCCTTGTCGACGAGGAGGCCGTCGTCGTCGAGGTCCACCACGATGTCGACGTCGCCGAACGCGCGGAGCGTCTCGATCGCGACGTTCCGCCCGCCCGAGACGCCCCTGTTCTCGGGGAGTTCGACACCGGTCACGCCTTCGGGCAGCGCCGGGAGCGACCCGGTGCCGTTGCCGACGACGACGATCCGGGAGGCGGGCTCGTCCTGGCCCGCCACGGCGTCGAGCAGCGCCCGCAGCTCGGCCGGGCGCGTGCCCATCGTCAGTACCGCCACACCTACACGCGGTCGCGCCACGACCCACTCCGTCCATGTCCGCCGGAACTCGCTCCGGAACCGGCTCCGGAACTCGCTCCGGGCCGCGATGCTAACCGCCCGGGGACACCTTCCGTTCACCCGGACCACGGGTGTCGTGCACCCGGCGGGAGTCCGGAGGGGGGCGCGCGGCACGGGGCGGGGGCGGGCGGCTCTACGCTGGTTCTCTTCCGTCAGGTTGATCGATCGTCGAAAGGGTGGTCTCCCGGTGCTGGTCGCGGACCGATATCGGCTTCATGTGTGTATCGGGCGGGGCGGCATGGGCGAGGTGTGGCAGGCCACCGACGAGGTGCTGGGCCGGGCCGTGGCCGTGAAGCTGATGCTGGCCCAGGCGACCGACCCCTCCGCAGGCGACCGCTTCCGCCTGGAGGCGCAGACCGCCGCGCGGCTCAGCCACCCGCACGTGGTGGGTGTCTTCGACTTCGGCACCTGGGACGGAAAGCTCTTCCTGGTCATGGAGTTGGTGGAGGGCGACAGCCTCGCCGGAAGCCCCTCCGATCCGCTGATCCTGCCCGCCGAGCGGGTCGCGGTGGTAGCCGCGCACGCCGCCGCCGGGCTCGCGGCAGCGCACCGGCAGGGCGTGGTGCACCGCGACATCAAGCCGGGGAACCTGCTCGTCGACGCCGAAGGCACCGTCAAGCTGGCCGACTTCGGCATCGCGCGGTTCGTCGACGACCCGTCGGCCGCGCTCACGACGACGGGTCAGATCGTGGGCACGGGCCTCTACCTCGCGCCCGAGCGGGCCCTCGGGCAGCCCGCGTCGTCCGCCTCCGACGTGTACTCGCTGGGCTGCGTGCTGTACCAACTCCTCACCGGGAGACCGCCGTTCCGCGCGGACACCGCGACCGCCCTGCTGTACCAGCACATCGACACCGCGCCGATGCCGCCGAACCGGCTCGGGGCCGCGCTGCCGCCCGCCTTCGAGACGTACCTGCTGAGCCTGCTCGCGAAGCAGCCGGAGCAGCGGCCCTCGGCGCAGGCGATCGCGGACTGGTTCTCCTCCGGCGCCTGGCGTTCCTACACGGCAGCCGCCCCGGGTCTGCCCCACGCGCCTCACCAGCCCGTCGCGCACCCCCAGGGCCGGAGCCACGCGCCTCACCAGCCCGCGCCCATGCCCATGCCCGCTCCGGTGCACACGCCCGCGCCGACCCCGCCGCCGTCGAACCGGCCGCCGGTGACCCGGTCCGCGCCCGCCGCGCGGCGGCGCCAGAGCCCGGCGAGCACCGGCGACAAGATCGCGGAGCTCTCCCGGCGCCGCCCGCGCAAGACGGCCGCGGTGGCCGGTGCCATCGCCTTCGTGGTGTTCCTGATCATCGGGATGGCCTGGCTGTCCTGAGCCGTCCTGAGCCGTCCTGAGCCGGGGCCCGGGAGCCGCTCAGTACGTTCTCGGCGCCATCACGTGCGTCTCCCCGTCCGCCTCCGCGAGCAGCAGGCAGCGCGGTTCGCCGGGGCCGGGGGTCGCGCGGACGGTCACCGGTGTCGGCGGGTCGGTCGGCAGCTCGATCGGGACGGTGACCGGCCGGTCGTCGCGGGTCGTCGCGTGGCCGGTCTCCTTGCCGTCGACGAGGACCTCGACCACCAGGGTGTGCCCGGTCTGCACGGTCGCGGAGACCGAGTGCCCGAGGTAGTCGATGTGGAAGTGGTGGCGTGCCCTCATGGGCTACCTCCGAGCCGCCGGAGTGAGGCACGTACCGCCGGGGCGGGACGCGTACCTCCAGCGTAGGCAAGGTCCGCCGCGCCCGCCGCTCCGAAGTGCGGTCGTAGTACCCCGGTGTTCAGATGGACCGGTACGCCGATCACCGCCCGCGCGGAACGGAGCACCCGGCACATGAGTGACACGCTGCCCTCCTTCGAGGACACCACCGACTTCGCCGACGCCGACCGGGGCTTCCTCGGCGCGCTCGTCCCCGGCGTCGTGACGGCCGAGGACGGCCGCGTGATCTGGGACAACGACGCCTACGCCTTCCTCAAGGGCGACTGCCCGGACACCGCGCACCCCAGTCTGTGGCGGCAGGGACAGCTCTGCGCGCGCCAGGGCCTCTACGAGGTCACCGAGGGCCTCTTCCAGGTCCGCGGCCTGGACATCTCCAACATGACGCTCGTCGAGGGCGAGCGCGGGGTGATCGTCATCGACCCGCTGATCTCCGTGGAGACGGCGGCGGCCGCCCTCGCGCTCTACCGGGAGCACCGGGGTGCCCGCCCCGTCACCGGCGTGATCTACACCCACTCGCACGGCGACCACTTCGGCGGGGTCCGCGGCGTCCTCCCGCACGGCACCGAGGAGGGCGTCCCGATCCTGGCCCCCGCCGGCTTCCTGGAGCACGCGGTCAGCGAGAACGTGTACGCGGGCGCGGCGATGACCCGCCGGGCCAGCTACATGTACGGCGTCGGGCTCCCGATGGCGCCGGACGGCCAGATCGGCGTGGGCCTCGGCCAGGGCACCTCCACCGGCACGATCAGTCTGATCCCGCCGACCGTGGACATCACGGAGACCGGGCAGCAGGAGACGGTCGACGGCGTACGGATCGTCTTCCAGCTGACGCCGGGCACCGAGGCGCCGTCCGAGATGAACTTCCTCTTCCCCGACCGCCGCGCCCTGTGCCTGGCGGAGAACGCCACGCACAACATGCACAACGTGCTCACCCTGCGCGGCGCGGTCGTCCGCGACGCGCGGATCTGGGCCCACTACCTGGACGAGGCGATCGAGTTCTTCCACGGGCAGTACGACGTCGGCTTCGCCTCCCACCACTGGCCCACCTGGGGACACGACGACGTGGTGCGGTTCCTGTCCGAGCAGCGCGACCTCTACGCGTACCTGCACGACCAGACCCTCCGCCTGCTCAACGAGGGGTGGACGGGCGTCGAGATCGCCGAGCGGATCGAGCTGCCGCCCGCCCTGGAGAAGGCCTGGCACGCCCGCGGGTACTACGGCTCGCTCAGTCACAACGCCAAGGCGGTCTACCAGCGGTACCTCGGCTGGTACGACGGCAACCCGGCCCATCTGTGGGAGCACCCGCCGGTGGAGCTGGCGCGGCGGTACGTGGACGTGGCCGGCGGCCCCGCCGAGGCGCTCGCCAAGGCACGCTCGTACGCCGAGGGCGGCGACCCGCGCTTCGCCGCGACCCTCCTCAACCACGTGGTCTTCGCCGACCCCGGCAACGAGGAGGCGAAGGAGGCGCTCGCCGGGGTGTACGAGACGCTCGGGTTCGGCGCCGAGAACGCCACCTGGCGGAACTTCTACCTGCGCGGCGCCCAGGAGCTCCGCCGGGGCGTCACGGGCGACATGGTCGACGTGACGAACCCCGAGATGTCGATGGCCCTGACCGTCCCCATGCTGATCGACTCGATCGCCATCGCGGTCGACGGGCCGCGCGCCTGGGACGAGGACCTGACGATCGACCTCGTCCTGACCGACACGGGCCCGCCCACCGGCGCGGGCGAGCGGCACCGCCTCACCCTGCACCACGGCGCCCTCACCCACCGGGTGATCGCCGAGCCCCGGACGCCCGCCGGGCTGACCCTCACCCTCGCGAAGGTCCAGCTCCTCGGCCTCCTCGCCGGGAAGAGCCTCCAGGAGCTCGGGATCGGGGTGGAGGGCGACCCGGCCCTGCTCGCCCGGCTCTTCTCGTACGTGACGAAGCCGGACGCCCGGTTCCCGATCGTCACCCCCTGAACCGGCATCCCTTGAACCGGCATCCCCCGGACCGGCATCCCCCGAACCGTGAAGGAGCCCCCGCATGAGCCGTCACCGGACGAGCCACGCCAGGACGCCCAGCAGGATCAGCATCAGGCAGATCCCGAGGTTGACGACCTTGTACTGGAGGAAGACCGCGACGAACTCGCGGATCGTGGCCGAGGGCCAGAAGTAGGCGGCGGTCGGCGAACCGACCACCTGTCCGTCGATCCCCGCCCTCCGGGCCATCAGGGCGGCCCGGAAGGCGTGGAAGTTGTTGGTGACGATCACGCAGGAGGAGCCCGGCCGGTCCCGCTCCATCAGCTCCTTGCTGAAGAGCATGTTCTCCTCGGTGGTCCGCGAGCGGTCCTCACGGACCACCGAGGCGGCCGGAAAGCCGCCGTCGATCAGGTAGTCGGCCATCGCATGGGACTCGGGCACCTCCTCGTCGGGTCCCTGGCCTCCGGAGGTGACGAGGACGGGCGCGGCCCCGTTCCGGGCGGCCAGCGCCTCCCACACCTCGCGCCCCCGGTCGAGGCGGCTCGCGAGGAGCGGCGGGACCCGGCGGCCCCCGATCAGGCCCGAGCCGAGCACGACCACGTAGTCCACGTCGCGGCGGAGCTGCAGCCGGCCGTACAGGAACGCGTAGCCGACGAAGCACACGAACAGGAACGAGACGTAGCCGAGGAGCAGCAGGCTGGTGCCCGTGATCAGGCCGAGGACCGGGGAGCCGGTGGCGGCCGTCGCCACCGCCAGGCCCATCACCCCGAATATGGCGAGTCCGGCGAGGAGCGCGAGCAGGTTGGCCGGGCTCCTTCCCTCCTTGCGGAGCATCTTCACGCCGTTGGCACACAGCAGCCCGGCGAGGACGGCCGGGCCCAGGCCGAGCACGAGCACCAGGACGACCATCACGGTCTCGGCGAACCCGGGAGGGGCGTCGTCGATCCCGGAGAGCAGCCCGATGCCGAGGAAGGTGACGGCGAGACCGAGGTAAACGGCGTTGCCGAAGCGACGCCGGTCGCGCAGGACACCGACCATGCAGAGCAGGAGGCAGACGGCGGCCAAGACGAAGGCGAACATCCCGACATCGTAGGCACCGGGAGCGACAGCGGGACCGGCGAAGGCCGCGCCCTGTGGAAAAGCGGTCCCGGTCCTACACCTCGGCCGACAGCGCGAACAGCCCCCGCCTCGCGCCCTCTTCGTACGCGCTCCGCAGCTCCGGGTCGACGAGCAGCGCCCCGAGCGCCTCCTCGCCACGCGTGCGCGTGACCACGCAGTACTCCGCCGGCCGGTACGAGGAGTCGAAGACCGAGGTCCGCAACAGGTCGACGGCGCCCAGGAGATGGGCCGCCACGTCGTGCCGTCCCTCCAACGCCCGCATCTGGGCCAGGAGCTCCGCCGCGCAGGCCGCGCCCACCGAGGAGCCGAGCCTCAGATGCTCCCGCAGGGCCCGCCGGGCGTACTCCGAGGCGCGCTCCCGGTCCCCGTCCCAGGCGCCGAGTTCGGCCCGTACGTGGTACGCCCAGGCCTCGGCGAACATGTCTCGGCCCACCCAGGCCCGCCGGCTCTCGCGGTCCAGGTCCCCCTGGTCCAGCGCCTCCTGCGCGGCCTCCGGGTCGGAGCGGCACAGGGCGAGCGCGAGCCCTATCCAGCACGCCCGCCGGCTCGGACCGAACTCCGGGTGCTCCTCCATCAGGGCGAGGGCCTCCCGGAACTCGGACGCCGCCGCGCGCGTACGTCCCTGGTAGAGGGCGGTCGCGCCGCGCAGATGGGCCAGGAGCGCCAGACAGCGCTCGTCGCCGTCCCGTACGGCCGCCGCCCACGCCTGGACCAGGAGCGGGTCGGCGTCCTCGGGGCGGCCGGACTCCAGCTCCAGGAAGGCGGCGAGCCACAGGGCGCGGGCGGAGGGCGGGCCCGCGTGCAGGCTGAGGGCGTGCCGCAGCCGGGTGCGGCCTTCCGCGATCCGCCCGCAGGCCACCCACAGGAACCACAGGGAGATCGCGATCTCGACGGACGTCTCGGCCTCCGCGCTCGGCGAGAGCGGCGCGGTCGTCGGGTCCATGGCGGCGGCCAGGTCCGGGAGTTCGCGCAGGGCGAGGTCCCGGGCGTCGAGCTGCCGGCCCCGCTGCCACCAGTCGGCGGCCCGCCGGGCCACCTTCACGCACCACCTGCGGTGGTGCAGGAGGACGGCCCAGCGGTCGCCGCGCGCGGTGAGCCGGCGGGCGCCGACGGCCCGCATCGGGTGCGGCATCCAGTAACGGGGCAGGCCGTCCTCGCCGTCGAAGAGGTCGTCGACGGGAAGGAGGGCGAGCGGTGCGAGCCGGTCCAGGACCGCCTGGATCTGCCCGGCCGGAAGGGTGCCGGAGGCGCAGACCTCGCGGACGGCCTCCCGGCCGAAGGCGCCCTCGAAGACGGACAGCCGCTCCCACAGGAGCTGTTCGGCCGGTGCGCAGCCCTCGTACCCGCGCTCCGCCGCGGCGACCTGGTCGAGGCCGACGGGTTCGCCCCAGAGGAGTTCGGTCTCGGGTGGTTCTCCAGCCCACATGTGCGTCCAGCCCCCCGTGTCACTTCTCCGCCCTTCTCCTGTGACTTCGGACGGAATTCATGGAAATCAGCCAGCGTCGCGGCTTGAATGCATTTGCCCCGGTCCACATCCTGGGGCCTTCCCGTGCCCACACCCAGGGTTTCCCAGGGATCGACCAAGGAGGCACATGCATACCAGGGAATCCGTCCTGGGGGAGGTGGATCTGGCGTTGATCCACGCACTGCAGATAGCACCGCGCGCGAGCTGGACCCAGCTCTCCGGTGTGCTCGCGGTGAGTCCGGACACCCTCGCCCGGCGCTGGGAGACCCTCACCGCCGGGGGGTACGCGTGGAGTTCGATGCTCACCGCCCGCCGAGGCGCCGAAGGCACCCTCTACGCGTGGGTGGAGCTGGAATGCGCCGCGGGCGACACCGAGGCCACGGCGCTCGCGATCGCGGAGGATCCGTACTCCCTCGGCGTCCACCAGGTGACCGGCGACGCGGATCTGATCCTGCTCGTCAACTGCCCCGACCTCCAGGCCCTCGACGGTTACCTCACCGGCCGGGTGCGCCGCCTGCCCGGAGTGCTCAGAGCCCGCGCCCAGGTCGTCACCCAGCTGCACAACCGCCCGTACCGCTCGCGGATCGAACAGCTCACCCCGGGACAGGTGCAGCACCTCACCGAGATCACCGGCGGCGAGCGGCGGACGCGGGCCGCCACGCGCGCGTACCCGCTCGTCACCGAGCTCGACCAGAGGATCGTCGCGGAACTGGCGGGGGACGCCCGGCGCAGCGCGGCGGAGCTGGCCCGGCAGTGCGGCACGAGCGAGTCGACCGTACGCCGCAGGCTGGAGGCCCTCGGCGCGGCCGGCGCCTGCCACCACCACTGCCTGCCCGCGCCGCGTTTCTCGGGGCGGCCCGTGTGGGCGATGGTCACGGCGGTCGTACCGCCCCTGGACGTGGCCGAGTCCGTGGCCTCGCTGGCGCGGCTGCGCCAGACCCGCGTGGTCACCTCGGTCACCGGGCCGCACAACCTGGCCCTCGCCATGTGGCTCCGTACGGTCGAGGAGCTCCACGACGTGACGGCGGGGCTGGTACGGGCCGCGCCCGCGCTGCGGATCACGGGCACCGCGGTGTCCCTGCGCACCCACAAGATCGGCGCACAGGTCATCGGCGCGGACGGCCGCCGCACCCACCACATCCGGCCGTCGACCGACTCCTGACACGCCGCCGGGGACGTGTTCCGACGGCCGGACGGAGTTCGCCGTGTCCGTGACGCCGCCCGTCTCCGTCCTCGGGATCAGGCCGGGCGTGACGCCTTGACCGAGTACATCAGGGGGATGCGGGGGCGGTCCGAGGGGAAGCGGTAGTAGCCGTCCTCGTGGCGCTGGAGGGCCCCGTAGCGCGGGAAGAGCGACGCGTCGTGCTCGTGCAGGAAGTCGATCCGCAGGCCCGCCCGCGCGAGCGCCGTGACGACCTCGCCGACCGGGTGCACCCATTCCACGCTGCGGTTGTTCACGGTGACGGCGTCGAGGTCGGCGTACGTCCCCGGGGTGGTGTCCACCCACGGCTCGCGGACGAAGTAGTCGTGCACGACCCGGCTGCCGGTCTCGTCGTCGAGGGAGTCCGTCAGCGGATGGAACTCGGCCACGTAGAGGAAGCCGCCCGGGGCGACGAGCGAGGCGGCGGTCTCCGCCCAGCGCTCGATGTCGGGCAGCCAGCACAGCGCCCCGCTGCCGGTGTACACGATGTCGTACGACCGGTCGGGGACGGCCTCGGCGGCGTCGTACACGTCGGCGGCGACGAAGGCGGCCCGCTCCTGCGGGAGGCCCAGGTCGGCGGCGAGCGAGCGGGCGGTCTCCACGGCCGGCTCGGAGAAGTCCAGGCCGACGACGTGGGAGGCGCCGTGCCGGGCCCAGGAGAGGGTGTCCAGGCCGATGTGGCACTGGAGGTGCAGCAGGGAGCGTCCGGTGACGTCTCCGACCTCCGCGAGCTCGAAGTCCCGCAGGGCCTCCTTGCCCTGGCGGAAGGCGTCGAGGTCGTAGAACTCGCTGGAGGCGTGGATCGGGACCCGCTCGTCCCAGCGTGCGCGGTTGGCCTCGTGCCAGTCCTCGGGCGTCGGTGAGTACATGTCGGCGAGGTTATCCACAGGCTGCGGAAGGGGCGACCCGATTGTCTGCCGCGCGGAGCATGATGGATGCCATGACTACCGAGAGCAAGCACAGCGACACCCCCCTCTGGGAGCAGCGCTTCCGGGCGCCCCGTGTCTCCCTGCCCGAGTGGGCCGAGGAGGCCCCGGACCGCTCACTGTTCGTGTCCAACGCGACCGGGACGTACGAGCTGTACGCCTGGGACCGGGCGAGCGGCGGGCAGCGGCAGGTGACGGACCGGCCGAACGGGACGACGGACGGCACGCTGTCGCCGGACGGCGCCTCGATCTGGTGGTTCGCGGACACCGACGGGGACGAGTTCGGGGTGTGGATGCGCCAGCCGTTCGCGGGCGGAGCGGACGAGCCGGCCGTGCCCGGTCTCGCCGCGTCCTATCCGGCCGGACTCGCCATCGGCCGCGAGGGCACGCTCGTGGTGGGCCGCTCCACGGACGAGGACGGCTCGACGGTCCATCTCGTACGGCCCGGGGCCACCGCCCCGGTCGAGATCTACCGGCACCGGGAGTCGGCCGGCGTCGGCGACCTCTCGTACGACGGCTCGCTGATCGCGATCGAGCACACCGAGCACGGCGACGCGATGCACTCCTCGCTGCGCGTGCTGCGCGCCTCCGACGCGGGCGTGGTGGCCGAGCTCGACGACACCAAGGGCGGCACGGAGGAGCTGGGGCTGACCGTCCTCGGCTTCGCGCCGCTGGCCGGGGACACCCGGCTGCTCGTCGGTCACCAGCGGCGCGGCCGCTGGGAGCCGATGCTCTGGGACGTGGCGACGGGCACCGAGACCGACCTGCGGCTCGATCTGCCGGGCGACGTGTCCGCGGAGTGGTACCCGGACGGCTCGGGGCTGCTGATCGTGCACGGCTTCGAGGCCCGCAGCGAGCTGTGGCGGTACGAGATCGCGACCGGTGCGCTGGTGCGCGTGGAGACCCCGGCCGGTTCGGTGTCGAGCGCGACGGCCCGGCCCGACGGCTCCGTGGAGTACCTGTGGTCCTCGGCCGCCGAGCCGCCGGTGGTGCGCTCCACGGCCGGCGGTGTCGTCCTCGACCCGCCCGGCCCGAAGGCGCCGGCGTCGGTGCCCGTGGAGGACGTGTGGGTGGACGGCCCCGGCGGCAGAGTCCACGCGCTCGTGCAGCGCCCGGCGGAGGGCGAGGGCCCCTTCCCGACGGTCTTCGAGGTGCACGGCGGCCCCGCCTGGCACGACAGCGACGCGTTCGCGTCGGGCCCGGCGGCCTGGGTGGACCACGGGTACGCGGTGGTGCGGGTCAACTACCGGGGCTCCACGGGGTACGGCCGGGAGTGGACGGACGCGCTCAAGCACCGGGTCGGCCTGATCGAGCTGGAGGACATCGCGGCGGTCCGCGCCTGGGCGGTGGCGAGCGGCCTCGCCGACCCGGAGCGCCTCGTCCTCTCCGGCGGCTCCTGGGGCGGCTATCTGACGCTGCTCGGTCTGGGCACCCAGCCCGACGACTGGGCGGTCGGTCTGGCGGCGGTGCCCGTCGCGGACTACGTCACGGCGTACGAGGACGAGATGGAGGCCCTCAAGGCGCTGGACCGGACCCTCCTGGGCGGCTCGCCTGAGGAGGTGCCCGAGCGGTACGCGGCCTCGTCGCCGCTGACGTACGTGGACGCGGTGAAGGCCCCGGTGCACGTGTCGGCCGGCGTCAACGACCCGCGCTGCCCGATCCGGCAGATCGACAACTACGTCGACCGGCTCGCGGCGCGGGGCGCGGTCCACGAGGTGTACCGGTACGACGCGGGCCACGGCTCGCTGGTGGTGGAGGAGCGGATCAAGCAGGTCGCCCTGGACCTGGACTTCGCGGCGAGACACCTGGGGACCCGGCCGTCGGGCCGCTGATCCGGCTTGCGTACCGTGGGGGGCGTGTACCGGTTCCTGAGAACACCCCGCTGGTGGGGGATCAATGTCTTCGTCCTCCTCGCGATCCCGTTCTGCGTGTTCATGGGGACCTGGCAGCTCGGCAAGTTCGAGGACCGTGTCGACTCCCACCGGGAGGCCGAGGAGCGGCCCGCGGCGAGCTCGCTGAAGGCCGAGCCGCTGGACTCGCTGCTGCCGGTGGACACGGAGACCTCGGGCCGTCCGGCGCAGGCGCGCGGCCGGTTCGGGGAGCAGTTCCTCGTGCCGGACCGCGAGCTGGACGGCCGGTCCGGCTCGTACGTCCTGACGCTGCTGCGGACCGACGGCGGCCGGGCGCTGCCGGTGGTCCGCGGCTGGCTCCCCACGGGCGCGAAGGCCCCCGCCCCGCCGGCCGGCGAGGTGACGGTGGTGGGCGCGCTCCAGGCCTCGGAGAACCCGGGCACGAAGGGCGTCCACGCGGCGGGCGGGCTGCCTGCGGGGCAGCTCGGCATGATCAGCGCGGCGTCCCTGGTGAACGTGGTCACGGAAGACGTCTACGACGCCTGGGTCACCCTCGCGGACTCCCCCGCCGGGCTCACGCCGGTCCCGGCGGCGGCCGCGGCGGGCACGAGCCTGGACGCGAAGGCCTTCCAGAACCTCGGCTACACGGCGGAGTGGTTCGTCTTCGCGGGCTTCGTCGTCTTCATGTGGTTCCGCCTCTTCCGCCGAGAGGCGGAGGCCTCCCGCGACGAGGCCCTGGGGCTGTAGGGCACGGGCAGGGGGCTACGGCACGGGGCCGGGTCCACGGGCACGAGCCGGGGCCCTAGGGCACGGGCAGGGTCCACGGCCCGCGGCGGGGCCGGGGGCCGTCGGGGCGCGCCGGGCGCGTCCGGCGGGGGCCTCAGGGGGTGGTGGCCAGGACCCCGGTGCGGTAGATCGTGCCGGCGCAGGCGTTCGGGATGACGGCCGAGGCGACGGGGCCGCCCGGCTCCGCCGTGTGGCTGACCACGACGCTGCCGTCCGCCGGGGTGCCGTCCTCGCGGAGCAGCTGGGGTGCCGCGCCGGCGCCCGAGCCCTCTTCCGCGCCGGTGCCCGGTCCGGTGCCGGTGCCGCCGGAGTCCGGGCCCGTGCTCGGGTCGGGGTTGCCCGTACCGCCCGACGCGGTGGCCGTCGGGGTCGGGGTGGCCGTCGGCTCGGGCGGGGTGGTCGGCGTGGGGGTCGGGGTGGTGCCGGTCGTCGGGCAGGTCTCGCTCGGCACCCAGACGAACTTCACCTCGTAGCTGCCGCTCGGCTTCAGGACGAGCGCGGACGACTCCCGCGAGGGGTCGGGCAGGGCGCCGCCCCCGTCGCCGGAGGTGTGCAGGGTCACCGTGATCTTCCCCGGGTCCGCCGCGCCTCGGGCCTCGAAGCCGACGATGCCCGCGCCGTCCACGAGGCAGTCCTGTGCGGAGACGTTGGCGATCCGGAAGGTGCCGTACACCTTGCCGTCGCCCTCGGGGCCGCCGGCCTGCGCCGCGCCGACGCCGAGCTGGCCGGGGGCGCAGCGCGGGGTCGCGTCGGGGTCGCCGCCCAGCGTGGCCTGCGGGCCCTCGCCGGAGGCTCCGGCGCCCGGGCGCTGCGGCTTGCCCGAGGTGCCGTCGGCCGCGCCGGGGCTCGGCGAGACGGTGCTCGCGGGGGCCTTGGAGCTCTGGCCGCCCTCGATGCCGGTCTCGGCGCCGGTGCCGCCCTGGGCCTGCTCGCCGTGGCCGGCGTTCACCGGGTTGGCGGCGGAGAGGCCGCCCGACGCGGCGACGTGCACGAAGGCGGGGACGGCGGTGCCGATGAGGACGGCGGCGGCCGCGGCGCCGACGACGGCCTGCCGCTTGCGGGCGCGGCGTGCGGGCACGGCGCGGCGCAGGTGCTCCAGCGAGCCGAGGGAGGGCTCCAGGTCGCCCACGGCGTCCTGGAACAGCCGCCGCAGCGCGAGCTCGTCGTCGCCCTCGCCGGGCCCGGGCTCGATCTTCACCATGCGCTGTCCACTCAGCTCGTCACGTTCATCCAGGGCGTCAGAGTTCTCGGGCGCGGCACCGACCGCGGGCACCACTGCGGGCGCGGCACCGACCGCGACCGCCCGATCGGACGCCGTCTCGGGCACACCGGCCTCAGGTGCCGCCTCGGGCACACCGGCCTCAGGTGCCGCCTCGGGCACACCGGCCTCAGGTGTCACCCCTGGGGTCACCCCCGGCGCCGCCCCCCGCGTCGTCTCGCCGGACGGGGCCGTGGCATGGCTCTCGGGGACGTCGTCGCCGTCACGGTTCTCGTGGGCCACGCCGTCCCCGCCGGGTGCCTGGTTCATGTCGTCGCTCCCATCGCGACGCGCAGCGCCGCGATGCCCCGCGAACCGTACGCCTTCACCGATCCCAGGGATATCCCGAGCGTCTCGGCGACCTGAACCTCGGTCATGTCGGAGAAGTACCGCAGGGCGAGCACCTCGCGCTGCCGCCGCTGGAGGCCGCGCATCGCCTTGATCAGGTCCTCGCGCTCCAACTGCTCGTACGCCCCCTCCTCCGCGCTGGCCATGTCCGGCATCGGCTTGGACAGCAGCTTCAGGCCGAGGATGCGGCGGCGCAGCGCGGACCGGGAGAGGTTCACGACGGTCTGGCGCAGGTAGGCGAGCGTCTTCTCCGGCTCACGGACCCGCTTGCGGGCCGAGTGGACGCGGATGAAGGCCTCCTGGACGACGTCCTCGCAGGAGGCCGTGTCGTCGAGGAGCAGCGCGGCGAGACCGAGCAGCGACCGGTAGTGGGCGCGGTAGGTCTCGGTCAGGTGGTCGACGGTGGTGCCGGCGGCCGGGACCGCCTCGGCGCTCTTGCGGGGCGACGGGATGCCGTCGACCTCGCCGGTGCGGGATCCGGTGGGCACGGGAGCGATCACCGGCATGCCGCCGAGTGCGCGCGGACGCCGGAGCGGACGGACCGCGGAGCCGCGTACGGGGACGACGGCGCCGCTCCGCACGGGGAGCACCGCCGTGCCCACGCCGCGCAGCGGGGCGATGGTCGCGATGTCGAGTACCTCTGCCACGCCTGTTGGACACGCTTCCCCCCGGCAGGGTTGTACGCGTACGCCACCCTTTTCGACGGTGAGTTGTTCGTCCTCATGCGTAACCGTTCTCCCCCGATGCCCCGCTTTCGGCGTGTCCCGCGCCACACGGTCGTGGGTGCACGCAGAGACGCGCCCCGCCCAACTCTGGTTGCAGTACGGGGGAAAAGCATCGTCGACCACGGCATCACCGCAGTTCAAGAGGTATCTGACGCCTTTTTGCTCACAGGACGTTCACAGATCCCACAAATCCGTGACAAGCGATTCCGCGATCTGAAGCGCGTTCAGGGCCGCGCCCTTGCGGAGGTTGTCGGCGCAGACGAAGAAGTCGAGCGCGCGCTCGTCGTCGAGGGACCGCCGGACCCGGCCGACCCAGGCGGGGTCGGTGCCGACGACGTCGGCGGGGGTGGGGAAGTCGCCCGCGGCCGGGTCGTCGTAGAGGACGACCCCCGGCGCGGTGGCCAGGACCTCGTGGGCGCGTCCGACCGGGACGGGGTGCTCGAAGCGCGCGTGGACGGAGACGGAGTGGCCGGTCACGACGGGGACGCGCACGCAGGTGGCGGCGATCCGGAGGCCGGGCAGGCCGAGGATCCGGCGGGTCTCGTCGCGGACGTGCTCCTCCTCGGAGGAGGCGCCGTCGGCGCCGGGTGTGCCGGACCAGGGCAGGACGTTGAGCGCGAGGGGTCCGGGGAAGGGGCCGGTGTTCTCGCCGACGGCCCGCCGTACGTCTCCGGGGTGGGTGCCCAGGTCGCCGGCGGCGGCCACCAGGCCGAGCTGGGCGCGGAGCGCGTCGACGCCGGCCTGTCCCGCACCGGCGCCGCTGGCGGCCTGCTGGGCGGTGACGACCAGTTCGGCGATCCCGAACTCGGCGTGCAGGGAGCCCACGGCGACGATCAGCGCGAGGGTGGTGGAGCCGGGTCCGGCGACGATGCCCCGGGGGCGGACGCGCGCGGCGTGCCCGTTGAGCTCGGGGACGACGAGCGGCACGTCGGGGTCGGCGCGGAAGGCGGCGGAGGTGTCCACGACGACGGCGCCCTTGGAGACGGCGACGGGCGCCCAGCGGGCGGCGATGTCCTCCGGCACCAGGAAGAGCGCCAGGTCGACGCCGTCGAAGACCTCCTCGCCGAGCGCGAGGATCTCGCACTCCTCCCCGCGCACGGCGGCCTTGGAGCCGGCCGAGCGCGGGGAGGCGACGAGGCGTATGTCGCCCCAGACGTCCGCGTGGTGCGTGAGCATCTGGAGCATCACCGAGCCGACCGCCCCGGTCGCTCCCACGACCGCGAGCGTCGGCTTCGGGGTCATCGGCCGGTGCCTCCGTAGACGACGGCTTCGTCCGAGTCGCTGTCCAGACCGAAGGCGGTGTGGACGGCGCGCACGGCCTCGTTGACGTCGTCGGCGCGGGTGACGACCGAGATGCGGATCTCGGAGGTCGAGATCAGCTCGATGTTCACGCCGGCGTCGGACAGCGCGCGGAAGAAGTCCGCGGTGACGCCCGGGTTGGTCTTCATGCCGGCGCCGACCAGGGAGATCTTGCCGATCTGGTCGTCGTAGCGGAGCGAGTCGAAGCCGATCGCGGTCTTCGCCTTCTCCAGGGCGTCGATGGCCTTGCGGCCCTCGGCCTTGGGGAGGGTGAAGGAGATGTCCGTGAGGCCGGTGGAGGCGGCGGACACGTTCTGCACGATCATGTCGATGTTGATCTCGGCGTCGGCCACCGCGCGGAAGATGGCCGCGGCCTCGCCCGGCTTGTCCGGCACGCCGACGACGGTGATCTTCGCCTCCGAGGTGTCGTGGGCGACACCCGAGATGATGGCCTGCTCCACCTTCTGGTCCTTTGCGTCGGAGAGCGGTTCGTTGCTGACCCAGGTGCCCTGCAGGCCCGAGAAGGACGAGCGGACGTGGATCGGGATGTTGTAGCGGCGTGCGTACTCGACGCAGCGGTGCAGCAGCACCTTGGAGCCGGAGGCGGCGAGCTCCAGCATGTCCTCGAAGGAGATCCAGTCGATCTTCTTCGCCTTCTTCACGACGCGCGGGTCGGCCGTGAACACACCGTCGACGTCGGTGTAGATCTCGCAGACCTCGGCGTCGAGCGCCGCGGCGAGCGCCACGGCGGTGGTGTCGGAACCACCACGGCCCAGCGTGGTGATGTCCTTCTTGTCCTGGGACACGCCCTGGAAGCCGGCGACGATGGCGATGTTGCCCTCGTCGAGGGCGGTGCGGATCCGGCCCGGCGTGACATCGATGATGCGCGCTTTGTTGTGGACCGAGTCGGTGATGACACCGGCCTGGCTGCCCGTGAACGACTGGGCCTCGTGGCCCAGGTTTTTGATCGCCATGGCCAGCAGGGCCATGGAGATCCGCTCTCCGGCGGTCAGCAGCATGTCGAACTCACGCCCGGCAGGGATCGGGGATACCTGCTCGGCGAGATCGATCAACTCGTCCGTCGTGTCGCCCATCGCGGAAACCACGACGACCACCTGGTGGCCGTTCCTCTTGGCATCCACGATCCGCTTGGCGACGCGCTTGATGCCTTCGGCATCGGCAACGGAGGAGCCTCCGTACTTCTGCACGACAAGGCCCACGTGCGCTCCTCGCTCAGTCTGTGCCGCAGCCGGTGCTGCGATCGGCTCAGTCTATCGAGGGACCCGGAAACGCCTCTGTGATATCGCATGGTGAGACGTGCGGCTCAGGGAGTGATCATCGGTGGGCTGTCGGCCATCGGTCGGTGATCTGTCGGCGGACCGCACCAGAGTGGAGGCACCCGGAGAGACGGACAGCCGGAGAGACGGACGGCACCGAGCAGAGGAGCAGATCATGGACCAGACCCTGGTGGACCGGATGCGCGGCTACCTGGACGCGGGTCTCGCGATGGACGTCGAGACGCTGGACGCGCTGTACGACCCCGCCTTCGAGAACGTCCGCTGCGACGAGGAGGGGCTGGCCGTGACCCTCACGAAGGACATGTTCATGAGCCGGTTCCGTGCCCTGAAGGCGCGGGGCGTGAGCGTCGGGGAGTCCGTCGACGACGCGACCTTCCTCACGACCAGCACGTACGACGGGTACGGCTCGGTCGTGATGCACCGGGTGAAGGAGGGCCTGCCCGTCCTCTACACCTTCGTCTGGCGGCGTGACCCCCAGGGCGGCTGGGGGACGCTGCTGCGCGAGTTCACGTACGAGAAGGACATCAGCCACCTCGTACAGATGATGGAGACGGCGAGCGCCACTTCCCCGGGCCCTACTTCCTGAGGGACTTGCTCCGCAGGCCCAGCGGGGCCGCGATCTCCTCCAGCATCACGCGTCCCGCCTCCTCGGCGAGGTCGTCCTCGGTGAGGTCCTCGTCCGTGTCGAGGCCGTCCAGCTCCGCGAGGGGCTGGTCGAGGCGGACGTGCGCGACGAGGGACTGGAGGGCGCGGAGGGTGGCCGAGGCGGTCGGGCCCCAGTTGGAGAAGTACGAGAACTGCCACCACCACAGCGCCTCGCTGGTGCGGCCCGCGCGGTAGTGGGCGAGGCCGTGCCGCAGGTCGGTGACGATGTCGGCGAGGTTGTCCGAGATCCGGGCCGGCACCGGGGCCTTGCGCGGTTCGTACGGGTCGAAGACCTCGGAGAAGACGTCCACCGGTTCCAGCATCACCGCGAACCGCTCGCGCAGGTCGTCGACGTCCGGCTCCGGGCCGGTGTCCGGCTCGTACCGCTCGTCCGGGACGATGTCCTCGTGCGCGCCGAGCCGGCCGCCCGCCAGGAGCAGCTGGGAGATCTCCAGGAGCAGGAAGGGCACCGCGCTGTCGGGCTCGTCACCCTTGGCGACCTCGGTCGTCGCGACGATGAAGCTCTCGATCGAGTCGGAGATCTGGACGGCGAAGTCGTCCGGATCCTGCGTGACGGAGTGCAGTGTGGCGTCAGACATCGAGCAGCCTCCCTGAGAGAGCGCGGGCGAGCGCGCCGACCCTGTCGTCATACATCTAGCAGCCTCCGCCCCTCGAAGGCACGGCCGAGGGTCACCTCGTCGGCGTACTCCAGGTCGCCGCCGACCGGCAGCCCGCTCGCGAGGCGCGTCACCCTGAGGCCCATGGGCTTGATCATCCGCGCCAGGTACGTCGCGGTGGCCTCGCCCTCCAGGTTCGGGTCGGTCGCGAGGATCAGCTCGGTGACCGTGCCGTCCGCGAGCCGCGCGAGCAGCTCGCGGATGCGCAGGTCGTCCGGGCCGACGCCCTCGATCGGGCTGATCGCGCCGCCGAGGACGTGGTAGCGCCCGCGGAACTCGCGCGTCCGCTCGATCGCGACGACGTCCTTGGGCTCCTCGACCACACAGATGACGGTCAGGTCGCGGCGCGGGTCGCGGCAGATGTTGCACTGCTCCTGCTGCGCCACGTTCCCGCAGACCGCGCAGAACCTGACCTTCTCCTTGACCTCCAGGAGCGCGTGCGCGAGGCGGCGGACGTCCGTGGGCTCGGCCTGGAGGATGTGGAAGGCGATCCGCTGCGCGCTCTTGGGACCGACGCCGGGCAGCCTGCCCAGTTCGTCGATGAGGTCCTGAACCACGCCTTCGTACACGCCGACGCCCTTCTCGGAGGTGCTTGATTCTTACGGTAGTGGCTGGAAGCGAGCCTTAGAAGGGCTCAGAAGCCCAGACCCGGCATGCCGCCCATGCCCTGCGCCAGCGGGCCGAGCTTGGCCTGCTGGAGCTGCTGCGCGTTGTCGTTGGCGGCCTGGACGGCGGCGACGATCAGGTCGGCCAGCGTCTCGGTGTCCTCCGGGTCGACCGCCTTGGGGTCGATCACGAGGCCGCGGAGCTCGCCGGAGCCGGTGACGGTCGCCTTGACCAGGCCGCCGCCCGCCTGCCCGTCGACCTCGGTCGCGGCGAGTTCCGCCTGCGCCCGGGCGAGGTCCTGCTGCATCTTCTGGGCCTGCTGGAGGAGCTGCTGCATGTTGGGCTGGCCACCACCGGGGATCACGGTCACTCACTCCTGCTGCTCGGAACGTTCTGGTCTTCGGAACGTCGGTATGCCGAGCCTACGTGCTCCTCGACCGGGGTGCCGACGCAACTCTTTCGAGTGAGAAACTGCGGGCTCCTCTACCTGATCAACACCCTCTTGCGGGCGGAAATCCCGGGATTCCGGGCCCGCCGCCCACCATTCGGCGGTAGGAAGGGCAGGCACCACGTGCACCGCACGTCACAGAAGGACACGAGCACTGAGCTGAACAGAGGAGTCCCCCGGTGAGCCAGCAGCCGGAGATGCAGCCGCCGGGGCCCCCCGGGGGAGACGTCACCCGCGATCTGACGGGTACGCCGTTCCCCCTGGGCGACTGGGGCGAGCCGGCCGAACGGCTCGACGAGCTGTACCGCTGGGTCGAGACGAACGCCCTGCGCACCGCCGAGTGGTACCTCTCCGACCGCGTCTGGAAGCGCCGCAGCGCCCGGATCCTGCGGGTCTGCACGGCCGCCGGGGTGATCGCCGGGGCGGCGCTGCCGCTGCTCGACCTGACCGGGGTCGCCGAGGGCGCCGCGGGCTGGGGCTATCTGTCGCTGCTGCTCGGTGCCGCCTGCCTGGCCTGCGACCGGTACTTCGGGCTGACGTCCGGCTGGATGAGGGACGTGGCGACCGCCCAGGCCGTGCAGCGCCGTCTCCAGGCGCTCCAGTTCGACTGGGCCTCGGAGAGCGTCCGGGAGGTCCTGGGGCCCACGGAGGGCACGGCCAGTGAGGCCGCCGAGCGCTGTCTCGGGGTGCTGCGCCGCTTCTCGGAGGACGTGACGGAGCTGGTGCGGGCGGAGACCGCGGACTGGATGGTCGAGTTCCGCTCGGGCCCGGCGCCGCTGGCGCTCCAGTCGGTCGGCGTGGTCCCGGCCAGGGCGGAGAGCTCGCACCCGTCCGGGCGCTTCCCGCTGCCGCCGGGCACCCGCCCGAACATGCCGCGCCAGCGGCCCCCGGAGGCCCGCTAGGCCCTGTCGTCAAACTCCCGCCTGCCCTTCGGGCGACGACGGGAGTTTGACGACAGGGCTTAGGCAGACCTCCGGCGCGCGCACGGGAATCAGCTCAGGATGATCATCGAGCCCTGGGCCAGGCTCCGGGTCGCCGCCGCGTGCAGCCCCAGCCACACGTGCCGCTCCCGGGCGAAGGGGTGGTCGTCGTACGGCACCGTGGCCGGCTCCTCCAGGGTGGTGGGCCGGTCGGGCGGCTGCGGGGCCGCCGGCGGGTTCGCCGGGTCGATGCCGATCCAGGGCGCCACGAACTGCAGCTCGCGCAGCAGCCCGTACGAGGAGCCGAGCGGCCCGCCGCCCTCCAGGAGCTCGTCGTTGGCGAGCGGCACCGGGAAGTCCACCGGCACGTACGCGCCCGAGTGGTCGTAGTGCCAGACCAGGTGGGACTGCTGCGCGGTGGCCTCGAACATCTCCAGGAGCTGCTCGTAGTCCCCGCCGAGCTCACCGACCGGCTCGACCGGGAGCCCGCACATCCCGAGCAGGTAGGCGCGGCGCAGGAAGTGCAGGGCCTCGTAGTCGAAGCCGGCCACCGGCGCGACGTCGCCGGAGAGCCCCGGCATGTACGCGTAGACGGGCACGGTCGGCATGCCGGAGGCGCTCAGGACGGCGTCGTAGGCGGCTATCTCTTCGGCGAACGGGTTGTCGGGGCTGTGGCACAGCACGTCGACGAGGGGGACCAGCCACAGGTCACAGGCCAAGGGAGGCTCGCTCTCCGTCAGTTGCAGGGACGGCCAGGGTAGTCGGCTCGGCCGACGACGCCCACCCGCTGACCCCTGCCCCCGGAGCCCCCGCCTCAACCCGAACTCCGACCCCCCAGCCCCACGCGCCCCGCCGCTGGTACACGCCGGCCGGCCCCGGCCTCAGCGGGCCCGGGCCTCCAGATACCCCGCCCATTCCAGCGAGTGCGTGTTGTAGTCCCGTACGACCTGGACGGCCGCGTCGGCGTCGCCGCGGGTGATCGCGTCGACCAGGTCCACGTGTCCGCTCCACAGCCAGCCGAGGACGTCCCGCTCGGAGCGCAGGTAGGGCACGGAGAAGACCCAGGCCTGGACGCGGAGCCGGTGCAGGAAGTCGGCGATGTAGTCGTTGGCGGAGACCAGGCGTCCCAGCTCGCGCCAGTAGCGGATGTCGTAGCCGATGAGGATGTCCAGGTCCCCGGCGCGGGCGGCGCGGGCGGCGGCCTCGCCCCGGCGCCGTACGGAGACGAGCGCGACCCCGATGCCGTGGTCGGGCTCCGGGGGCACGGCGCCCGGCGCGTGGCGGCGGAAGATGCCGTCGACGACGAGCATCCGGGCCTCGACCATGCGCCGGTAGTCGGCGATCGAGTACTGGTGGACCCGGAAGCCGCGGTGCTGGTCGGAGTCGAGGAGGCCCTGCGCGCAGAGGTCGACGAGCGCTTCGCGGACGGGTGTCGCGGAGACCCCGTACTGCTCGGCGATCTGTTTTACCGTGAATTCCTCGCCCGGCTGGAGACGGCCTGCGAGCACTTCGTCACGGAGCGCGTCCGCGATCTGCTGTCGCAAGGTGTTGCGAGTGACAGCTCCGCTCGCGGGCATGGGTCGGCCCCCTCCGTCCGGCTCCGGACACCCTAGTCCAGACGGAGAGGACCTCCCCGTTTCGCTGTCAGACGGTGTGTTCGTCGGCCACCGAGAGGGCGGCGTCCAGGGCCGCCAGGCCCTCCTTGACCTCCGCCTCGGAGGCGTTGCAGGCGGGAACGGCGTGGGTGCGGTTCATGTTCACGAAGGGCCACAGGCCCTGCTTCTTCGCCGCGGCGCCGAAGGCGGCCATCGGGGCGTTGGCCTCGCCGGCCGCGTTGTACGGGACGAGCGGCTCGCGGGTCTCCCGGTTCTTGACCAGGTCGAGGGCCCAGAAGACGCCCATGCCGCGGACCTCGCCGACGGACGGGTGGCGCTCGGCGAGCTCGCGCAGGCCGGGGCCGAGGACGTTCTCGCCGATGTGGGCGGCGTTCTCGACGACCTTCTCGTCCTCCATCACGTGGATGGTGGCGACGGCGGCGGCGCAGGCCAGCGGGTGACCGGAGTAGGTCAGGCCGCCGGGGTACGGGCGCTTGTCGAAGGTGGCGGCGATCTCGGCGCTGATGGCGACGCCGCCGAGCGGCACGTATCCGGAGTTCACGCCCTTGGCGAAGGTCATCAGGTCGGGGACGACGTCGAAGTGCTCGGCGGCGAACCACTTGCCGGTGCGGCCGAAGCCGGCCATGACCTCGTCGAGGATGAAGACGATGCCGTACCGGTCGCAGATCTCGCGGACGCCGGCGAGGTAGCCGGGCGGCGGGGTCATGATGCCGGCGGTGCCGGGCACGGTCTCCAGGATGATCGCGGCGATCGTCGCCGGACCCTCGAAGGCGATCGTGTCCTCCAGGTGCTGGAGGGCCCGCGCGCTCTCCTCCGCCTCGGTGGTGGCGTAGAAGGGCGAGCGGTAGAGGAACGGCGCCCAGAAGCGCACGACGCCCGCGGAACCGTTGTCGGAGGCCCAGCGGCGCGGGTCGCCGGTCAGGTTGATCGCGGTGGAGGTGGCGCCGTGGTACGAGCGGTAGGCGGAGAGCACCTTCGTGCGGCCCGTGTGCAGACGGGCCATGCGGACGGCGTTCTCGACGGCCTCGGCGCCGCCGTTGGTGAAAAAGATCTTGTCCAGGTCGCCCGGGGTGCGCTCGGCGATGAGGCGTGCGGCCTCGGAGCGGACGTCCACGGCGAAGGCGGGGGCGAAGGTCGCGAGCTTCCCGGCCTGCTCCTGGATCGCGGCGACGACCTTGGGGTGCTGGTAGCCGATGTTCGTGTAGACGAGACCGCTGGTGAAGTCGAGGTAGCGGTTGCCGTCGTAGTCCCAGAAGTACGAACCCTCGGCGCCGGCGACGGCGAGCGGGTCGATCAGTCCCTGTGCGGACCAGGAGTGGAAGACGTGCGCGCGGTCGGCGGCCTTGACGGCCGCGCCGGCCTGGGGATCGGGTTCGACGTGAGGGGTCATGGATCGAGGGTAGGGAACCGCAGGTGGGACGGGCCATGGCCATCTTGTCCACCGAGACCGGGGCGGACGCGACACGTTGCTGTCCCCGTTTTCCCCTCAGGCCATCATTGACAGCATGCTGTCGAAATGACAGTCTTCTGTCATGGGAACCGAGACTGACACCAAGACCGTTCATCTCGCCGTCTACGACACCCTCGCCGACTGGGAGACCGGCCACGCCACGGCCTGGCTCGCCCGCGCCGGATACACGATCCGGACCGTCGGCCCGGTCGCCGGAGAGCCCGTCACGACCATCGCCGGCCTCCGGATCGTCCCCGACCTCGCGCTCGCCGACCTCGACCCCGGGGAGAGCGCCCTGCTGATCCTCCCGGGCGCCGAGAAGTACGACGAGGGCGACGACCTCGCCCCGTTCACCGCGAAGGCCCGCGCCTTCCTCGACGCCGGGGTCCCGGTCGCCGCGATCTGCGGCGCCACGGCCGGACTGGCGAAGGAGGGCCTGCTCGACGACCGCCCCCACACGAGCGCGGTGTCGTTCTACCTGGCCGCCACGGGCTACCAGGGCGCCGGCCACTACGTCGACGCGGACGCCGTGCGGGACGGGGACCTCATCACGGCGGGCCCCACGGAGCCGGTCGCCTTCGCGCGCGAGATCTTCGCCCGGCTCGGCGCGTACGAGGGCAAGCGGGACGCCTGGTACCGCCTCTTCCAGCACTCCGACCCCGCCGCCTTCGCCGAGCTGAACGCGTGAGCCGCGAGCAGCAGGACGCCCTCTCCCGCACGGCCCTGGGCGTCTTCCGCCTCAACGGCCAGTTCCTCGCCGTGTCCGAGAAGCTGGCCGAACCGGCGGGCCTCACCGCCGCCTGGTGGCAGGTCCTCGGAGCCGTACTCCCCGAGCCGCTCCCCGTCGCCGGGATCGCCCGCGTCATGGGCATCACCCGGCAGAGCGTCCAGCGCGTCGCCGACCTCCTCGTACGGGAGGGGCTCGCCGCCTACGAGCCGAACCCGGCCCACCGGCGCGCCAAGCTCCTCGCCCCGACGGAGGCGGGACGGGCGGCCGTCCGGCGCATCGACCCGGGCCACGCGGAGCTCGCCGCCCTGCTCGTGCGCGAACTGGGCGGCCAGGAGGCCTTCGACGAGACGGTACGGGTCCTGGAGCGGCTGTCGGCGGCCCTGGAGACGGTCGGCGAGAGCTACCGGACACCGCCCCTGCCGCAGGAGTGAACCGGGCGGCCTAAGCTGCGCGCCATGAGCACGTCAGCGCGCAGCACGGCCACCACGTTCACCGGCTGGGGCATGGTCCTCAGCGGGGCGGCCGCCGTCGTCGCCGCCCTCTGGGGGGCCTCCCCGTACCCCCCGCTCGTGCCCGAACTCGCCCTCGCCGGCCTGTCCGTGGCCTTCGCTGCGGGCTGGGTGGTCGCCTCCTGCCGGGCAGAGGCGCGGTCCCGCGACCCGCTGAGCAAGCCCCGCCCCGACACCCGGCGGCCGAACCCCGTCCTGCGGTACGTGCTCTGCTTCGGCGTCCCGCTCGCCACGTTCGCCGCCCTCCTGACGGCCTTCAACGTCAGCGGCGCCTACGGCCGCGAGACCGAGCGCCTGGAGCGCGCCGGGTACGACGAGTACGCCGTCACCGTCGTCCGCCTCGCGGGCGAGCCCGCGCCGCACAGGGGCGGCGAGGACAACGACCCGTACTACCTCACCGATCTCACCCTGCGCATCCCGTACGAGGCGGGCCCCCGCGAGGTCACCGTCCGGGGCATGTACACCCGCTTCAAGGCGCCGAAGCCCGGCACCGAGGTCGACGTGTACTTCGCGCCTCGCGATCCCGGGACCCCCGTCGTCGAGAACGGCCGGCGCTCCACCGTCCGTCTCTTCCTCGTCGCCTTCCTCGGGCTCTGGATCTGGCCCCTGATCCTGGTCGCCGGCTTCGCCCTGAAGGCGATGGCCGAAGCGGAAGCCGTGCACCGGCTGCGCCGCTTCGAGGCGGGCGTCCACCTGCCGGCGCTCGGCATCCTCCTGACCGGCCTGCTGCTGCTCCTGCCGAAGGCCCTGGACTTCCAGGTGGCCGGCCACGACCAGGCGTTCGCCCTCGCCTCCTGCCTGGCCCCCGCGCTGGCCCTGACCTGGTTGGTCAAGAGGTCGTGAACAGCTCGGCGACCACGCTCCGCAGCAGCAGCGGGTGCACGAAGCGGTACGGGGCCGTCGGGGGGAACCGCCACGCCAGGGGCCATGTCCTCCCCGTCAGCGCCGGGACCGGCACGTAGCTCACGTGGGCCGGTCCCGCGTTGAAGCGGGTCACCCCGCGCGGCCACGCGCGGCGGGCCGTCGAGCCGGGCGGCACGAGGAAGTAGACGCCCCGCCGCCCGTTCGCCTCGATGACGACGGGCCCGGGATCTCCCCCCGTCAGCGCCTCCATCCAGTCGGCGAGCCGACGCCCTTCGTCACCGTCGACTCGAACGGCGTCGAATTGTACGCCCGCCTTACGGAGTTGGAATCCGGAAACAGGAATCCAACTCGCATTCACTTCCCGATTCTCTGCATTCACAGGGACATGTTCCCGCGTCGGCGCTAGCGTTTTCCACGACTGCGGCGGGCGCGTCGGCAACCCCTTGACCTGCGCCAACACGCCACCTGTGCAGTCGAATTCGGCGGGGAGCAGTTGAGACCGGTTGAGATCGATTGAGTCCGAATGGGGAGCATGAATGGCGCGAGCGGAGAACAGGGAAACGGTCGGCCCTGCGGCCAGGATGGCAGCCGCGGTGGCGAAGAGATTGCGACAGAAGAAGGGGTGGACGCAGGAGTATCTGGGAAGCCAGACGGGCTTCACGGGCGCGGCGATCAGCGCGATGGAACGGCACGTCCACCCGGTGAGCGACGACATGCTGGTCCAGCTGGAGCGGGGACTGGGCGGCGGCACGGGCATCTTCGAGGAGATGCGGGAGCTCGTACGGCTGGAGAAGCTGCCGGAGCTGTTCCGCGATTACGCACCGATCGAGCAGAAGGCCGTGGCGTTGTGGTTGTACGCCAACCACGTCGTCCACGGGCTGTTCCAGACGGAGGCGTACGCGCGGGCGTTGATCGCGGGTGGCCACCCCGAGCCGACTCCGGAGCGGGTCGAGGAACTGGTCGTGGGCCGGATGGCCCGGAAGAACCTGTTCGACCGGAAGCAGGTGTGCGAGATCGAGCTGATCCTCGACGAGTCGGTACTGAGGCGACCGATCGGCGGCGAGGAGATCATGAGAGAGCAGCTGCTGCACTTGGCAGAGTGCGCCCGAAGGAGCAACGTGAACCTTCAGGTACTCCCGTTGGACGCCGGGTTGGGAGGCAAGTACGCGGGCGACCGGGGTGATCTGAACATCGTCGAGACCCCGGAGCACGACCACGTGACCTACCTGGAGATCCAGGGGGAGAGCCTGCTGATCACCGACCGGGCGAAGGTCAGTGTCCACCGGCAGAGGTATGCGAAGATCCGGGCACAGGCCCTGGATCCGCGCAGGTCGCTGGGCGTCATCGAGGAGTTGGCGGGAGTACGGAGATGAACGAGACCCTGCACTGGTTCAAGTCCAGCTACAGCGACAGCGGTGGCGGCAACTGCGTAGAAGTCGCCACCGCCGCCCACGCCGTCCACCTCCGGGACTCGAAGGTGCAGGACGGCCCCACGTTCGCCGTGGAGCCGTCCTCGTGGTCCGCCTTCGTCGACTGGCAGAACTGAACCGCTAGCAGGACAGGTTCGACCCCGCGGGCACGCCCAGGATCTGGGTGAACTGCTGGTACTTGGTGACCCGGCTCTGGACCTGGGCCGGGTTGCCGCCGTTGCACTCCAGGCTGCCGTTGATCGCCCAGATGGTCTGGCCGAAGCCGGAGCCGTTGACCATGGCGTTGTGGGCGGTCATCGTGCCGGGGCCGTTCTGGGTGTTCCAGTACCAGAGGCCCGTCTGCATGGCGACGGCCGGATCCTGCTCGACCTTCCAGGGGTTGTTCAGCAGGTCGATGCCGAGGGCGTCACCGGCGGCCTTGTAGTTGAAGTTCCAGGACAACTGGATCGGACCGCGTCCGTAGTACGCGGCCTGGCCGGCCGGGCAGCCGTAGGGCTGGGTCGTGTCGCAGTAGTGGGGGTAGTTGGCGGTGTTCTGCTCGACGATGTAGTAGAGCCCGCCCGTCTCGTGGGAGACGTTCGCGAGGAAGGCCGCGGCCTCCTGCTTCTTCACCGTGTCGCTGCCGGTGTTGGCGAAGCCGGGGTACGACTTGAGGGCGGCCACGAGGCCCGCGTACGTGTAGAAGGGGTTCCGGCTCGGGAACATCTGGTTGAACTGGGCCTCGGAGACCACGAATCCGCCGCTGGACGGCGGGGTGGTGGGCGGGGTGGTGCCCCCGCCGCCGCAGACGCCCTGGTCGGCCCAGACGCCCCACTCGCCGGTCGTGCCGGGGGTCTCGTTCTGGGTCCACCACTTGGCCTGCCAGTTGTGGCCGTTGTGCGAGGCCGTCATCCCGCCCGTGTAGACGGCGGAGGAGTTCCACGCGGCGGCGCAGGCGGCGGCCGCGCCGGCGGAGGCCGTGGGGAGGAGAAGGAGGGCGAGTCCGACGGCCGTACAGAGTGCGGCCAACGAGGTGAACAGCTTTCGCAGCATGCGAACTTCCTTCCGGGTGGGGCCGGGTGGAGCCGGATGGGGAAGCCCAGCGAAGCGCGATTGGTCTGGACCTGTCAAGGTCCAGACCATAAAGAAGGCGCTCCGGCTGACGGAGCGCCTGCTTTCCGGACGGCCGCGTCCGCTACGCGACCAACTGCACCGCCAGGTCCTTCGCCAGGGACTCGGCCGCCGCGAAGGACTCCGTGCGGGAGGCCTCGAAGAGCGGGACGAGCTCGGCCATCGCCGGGACGTGCGGGGCGAAGGTCAGCTCGGGGGTGATGAAGCTGACGTCCATGCCGAAGACGTCGGCGAGGATCAGGCGCAGGTAGTTCTCGACGTAGTCGTTGCCGAACTGGGGCGTGCCCTCGCGGTAGGAGCCGCCGCGGCTGGCGACGACGACGGCCCGCTTGCCGGCGAGTGAGGGGTGCTCGGCGATCGCGGTGCGGCCCACCAGGAAGACCTGGTCGAGCCAGGCCTTCAGGGTGGACGGGATCGAGTAGTTGTACATCGGCGCGCCGATCAGGATCACGTCCGCCCGCTCGGCCTCCTCGATCAGCCTGCCGCGCGACTCGAACGCCGCCGGCTCCTCCGGCGACCGGTCGGCCGCCGCGGCGCCCCCCGCGTCGAGGTCGGCCGCCCCCAGGTGCGGGACCGGTTCCGCGGCGAGGTCGCGGTAGATCACCGTCCCCTCGGGGTGCTCCGCCTCCCAGGCCTTACGGAAGGCGGCGGTGACGGCGCGGGAGTGGGAGTTCTCGCCGTTGAAGGAGGTGTCGATGTGCAGCAGCGTAGCCATGGGGGATCGTCTCCTGAGTCGCGGTTCTCGTCGGCCCTGCTCTCTCGGCCGGCGAGAAGAAGCCTGCTTCCTCAACCAAACTTGAGGTCCAGCGCCTGTGACTCAGATCACGATCCCCAGGGGCCCGGCGGCTCAGATCATCAGGACGATCCGGCCCGGCCTGTGGCCCGCCTCCGCCCTGCGGTGCGCCTCCGCGACCTCCTCCAGGGGCATCACGTCGGCCACCCGGGTGACCAGCTCCCGGTCCGCCACCTTCCGCAGGCTCTCCGTGAGCCGGGCGGCGTCCGGCCTGGCCCGTACGGTCTCGACGCGGATCCCCCGCTCGGCGACCGGCACGCGGTCGGGCGCGATCGCCGCGAACGCCCCGCCGTCCTTGACGACAGGGAGGAGGGCCTCGCCGATGATCCCGCCGTCGAAGACCCCGTCCACCCCGTCCGGGTCGCCCGCGCGCACCTTCGCGACGATGTCCTCCGGGACACCGCGCGGGACCACGTGGTCCGCGCCGAGCACCCTCAGCTCGGGCTCGTCACCCTCGTGTGCGACGGCCACGACCCGCAGTCCGGCGGCAGAGCCGTACTGGACGGCCAGACGGCCCACCACCGCGCTCGCACCGGTCACGAGCAGCGTCGACCCCGCCGGGAGGGCGAGCCTGTCGAGGCCCTGCTGGGCGGTGGCCGAGGCCAGCGGGAGAGACGCGGCCACGGTGAAGTCCACCTCGTCGGGGATCACGGCCAGCCACTCCGGATCGGCCCAGATGGTCTCGGCGTACGTGCCGTCGCCCGTCAGCATCTCGAACCAGGGCACGAAACCGGCCACGCGGGTGCCCACGGGCAGGCCGGGCGCGGCATCGAGCAGCTTCCCGGCGAAGTCCGTCCCCAGCACGAACGGGGGCTTGAGCGGGCCGACCGAGTCGGCGTACCGGCCCGCGCGGATCCGCAGGTCCGCCTGGTTCACTCCGGCCGCCTTCAGGCGCACCCGGACCTTCCCCGGCTCGGCCCCGGCCTCCGGCTCCGGCCGACGGGCCATCCTGAGGACCTCGGGTCCGCCGTAGGCGGTCACTTCGACGACACGCATGGGGTACTCCTCAGACGGAAGGCCCCCTCGTCGCCATTACACCCACGCTCCACAGCCCCGAGCAACCCCTGTCGGTCCACCTGAAGGAACGGAGAAGTCCAGGTGGCCGCCCGCTACGCCGCCCCCGCCCTCGTACAGGCGTCCGTACCGTCCCGGCCATGGAGTGGATAACCGCAGAGAACGTCATCGCCGTGGGGACGGCCCTCGTCGGTGTCCTGGTCACGCTCGCCGTCGTCTGGATCGACCGGTTCTCGCCCCAGCGCAAGCGGCTCGGCTACCGCGTGCAGCTGAACACCCCGCTCCACCGGGAGGAGAGCCGGGACAGCGAGGTCACGACCGTGCGGGAGGGCCAGGTGGTGGGCATGGCACCGCCCGCCGACGGGTCCACGCTCGTCCTCCTCCGCATCGAGAACGACCGCGAGCTCGACATCAGCTCCGACGACTACGGGGCCGCCGCCGAACCCCACGGCCTGCGGATCACGTTCGCCGAGCGGACCGTCCAGGGCGTCGTCGCCACCGTTCCGGCCGCCTGGGACTCCGTACGGGAGGACCTGGAGCGCTCCCCCACGCTCGGCCGGAACGGCAGCGCGGTCCTCGTCCCCCGGGTCGCCCTCGAACGCGGCCAGTACTTCAAGCTGCTCGTCCAGCTCTCCGGCGGTGTCGCCGACAGGGACATCAAGGTCGTCGGGAGCCTCCAGGGCGGCTCCATCCGGCGCAACCGGAGCATCACCCCCGACGAGAAGCCGGCCAGGTTCAGCCCGACCTCCCGGACCGTCACCGTCGTCCTCACCGCCTGCGTCATGGCCCTCGCCGCGATCATCGTCCGCGAGCAGACCCCGCCGCCCATCGGCTGCGCCCGGGGCACCCTCACCGTCACCGGCTCCACGGCCTTCGCGCCCGCCCTGCGGGAGGCGGCACGGCAGTACGAGGAGGACTGCGAGGGCTCCACGGTGGCCGTGGACGTGCACGGCTCCACCGCCGGGATCCGGGAGCTCGCCGAGGCGGGGGCGAAGGCCGGGAAGGGGTCGCCGGCGGTCGTCGCCCTCTCCGACGGACGGAAACCGGGCGGCTTCCCGGAACTGCGGGAGAACATGGTCGCCGTCTCCCTCTTCACCCTCGTCCTCAACGACGCCGTCCCCGTCGACGGCCTCACCCTGGACCAGATCCGCGCCGTCTACCGGGGCGGGATCCGGAACTGGAGCGAGCTGGGCGGCCCCGACCGCCCGATCCTCCTCGTCAGCCGGGACGCCAACTCGGGCACCCGGGAGGTGTTCCAGCGCCGGGTCCTCGGGCACAACGAACCCGCCAACTCCTCCCGGGACTGCGAGCACGCGGACGACCCCACGGCGAAGGTGATCCGCTGCGAACTCGACTCCACCGAACAGGTCCTGGCCACCGTCGCCCGGCTCCCCGGAGCCATCGGCTACACCGAACTCCGCGCCGGCGACGGCCGGAAGGGCCTGCACCGGATCTCCGTCGACGGCCGCGGGCCCGCCGTGGACGAGCTGGGTGCCTCCCCCTACCCGTACCGGGAGATCGAGTACGCCTACACCTGGGGCCTGCCCCGGGCCGACTCCCTGACCTCCAGCTTCCTCACCTACCTCCGGTCCGGGCGCGGCCAGGACGTCATCAGCGCCCACGGCCACCTGCCCTGCGCCACCCCGAAGGGGCTGAAGGTCTGCGGAGAGGACTGATCGCCGCAGGCGTCGTCTGGCATGCTCTGGCGACGTGGAGTCATTGAACGCGGAAGATCCGGTCAGCGTCGGCCCGTTCCGTCTGATCGGCCGCCTCGGGGTCGGCGGGATGGGCCGGGTGTTCCTGGCGCGCTCGGCCGGCGGGCGGACCGTCGCGGTCAAGGTGGTGCACGCGGAACTGGCCGCCCAGGACGAGTTCCGGCGCCGCTTCGCCCGCGAGGTCGCCGCGCTCGAACGGGTCGGCGGCACCGGCACCGCGCCCGTCCTCGGCTCGGACACCACCGCCGACTCGCCGTGGGTCGCCATCGGGTACGTACCGGGCCCCTCCCTGCGGGCCGTCGTCGGCGACGAGTTCGGGCCGCTGCCGCCCGCGACCGTACGCGCCCTGGCCTCGGGACTCGCCCGCGCCCTCGACCACATCCACGCCGCCGGGCTCGTCCACCGCGACCTCAAGCCGTCCAACGTGCTGCTGACCGTCGACGGGCCCCGGATCATCGACTTCGGCATCGCCCGCGCCGTCGACCACGTCTCCGACGGCGGCAACCTGACCACCACCGGAGCCGTCGTCGGCTCCCCCGGCTTCATGTCGCCCGAGCAGGTCCGCGGCGACCAGGTCTCGCCCGCCTCCGACGTCTTCTGCCTCGGGTCCGTGCTCGTGTACGCGGCGACCGGCCGCGCCCCCTTCGGCACGGCGGACAGCGGCGTCCACGCCACCATGTTCCGCATCGCCCACGACGAGCCCGACCTGACGGACCTCCCGCCCGAGCTCTCCGGACTCATCCGGGCCTGCCTCGCGAAGGACCCGGCGGCCCGGCCCACCGCGACCGAGATCGTCGAGACGCTCCCCGTGGCCGACCCCTGGCTCCCGGCGGACGTCCTGGCCCGGCTCGGACGCCACGCGGCACGGCTCCTGGAGGCGGAGGGGAGCAGCGCCCCGGCGTCCGAGACTCCCCCGCCCACGGCCCCGGCGGGCACGGCCTCGACCGTCCCCGCACCGGCCGCACCCACCCCCTCGCCCCGGCGCCGGGGCCGTACCGCCCTGCTCGCCGCCGCCACGGCCCTCGTCGTCGCGGCGGCCGCCGGAGCCGCGTACACCTACTGGCCAGAGAACGGCGGCACGGGCGGCACCGCGGGCGGCCGGAAGAACGGCGGCACCGCAGACCGTCCCCCCGGGATCGTCCCCGCCGCCTTCCTCGGCGCCTGGGAGGGCGTCCTCAAGGGCTCGGCGGACGTCCCGTACGAGACCCGCCGGATCGAGATCACCCAGGGACCCGCCGGAGCCAGGGCCGCCGTCTACACCCACGTCACCGGGGAACAGCTCTGCATGGGCCGGGCCACCCTGATCTCCGCCACCGAAGGCGAACTCGTCCTCGGCGAGGCGGAGATCACCGCGAGCGTGCCCGCCCAGCGCTGCACCCCGGCCGCCCGCCAGACCCTCACCCTGCGCTCCACCGACGTCGTCGAATGGGGCTCCGGCGTCGCCAAGAGCACCTTCCGCCGGGTCGAGGCGGGCACGGACGTCGTCCCCGCCGCGTACGTCGGCACCTGGAAGCAGGCACCGGACACGCTGACCCAGCCCGACCCCGACCGCTGGTCCTACCGGCTCATCGTCACCCAGGGCCCGGTCGGCGCACCGCTCGTCCGCTTCGAGCAGTCGTACCCGCGCATGGACGACCAGGGCAACGCGCTCGCCGAGGACATCGACTGCGCCGCCACCGCCCTCGTCGGCGGCGCGGGCTCCCTCCTCGTCATCGGCCCCGAGACCCGCGACCCGGCCGGCTGGGACCCGGACTGCGTCGAGAACGGCTCCGGCAACCTCCGCATCGTCCGGTACAAGGGCAAGGAGCGGCTCCAGCTCTACGGGATGTCGGGAGACGGGGAACCGGCCGAGTTCGTCCGGGACAAGCCCTAGTAGTGCTTGGGAAGGTGACGACAGGGAGTAGTGCTTTGGAAGGTGACGGCAGGCCCTAGCGGGCGAGGAGTTCCAGGGCGGCCCGCACGGAGTCCAGGAGGGGCTGGCCGATGCCGCCGACGGTGGCGGCGACGGCCTGGAGGACCTGGAGCGCGGCGGGCCGCCGGTCCGGCACGGCGAGGTCGGTCGCGGCACCGTCGACGGACTCCAGGGCCCCCGCCGGCAGGCTGCCCCGCAGCTCCTCGACGCGCTGGAGCACCGCCGCCAGGGCCCGTTCGAGGTCGGGCGAGCCGTGGTGGTGGACGATGCCCTGGTTGCCCTGGCCGCCGTGCATGTTCACGACGTCGCCGTAGTAGTTGTCCCCGCTCACCTCGCCACCCCCGTGTTGCCGCTGCCGCCGTACATGTTCACCGAGTCACCGAAGTGGTAGTTGCCGTAGTTGGTGATCGCCAGCGTTGCCACGTGGGCGTGCAGCTCCGCGTCCGGCTTGTCGATCGCCTCCGCGATCGCGTGGACGAGCTCGTTCAGGTGCTTGCGCTTTCCCGTCACCAGCGCCGTGGACCGCCCGTTCGTCTCGACGGCGAGGACGTCATGGGAGGCGGCGAAGACCACCGACGCCATGTCGCCGAAGTAGTAGATCAACAGGGACACGACGAAGACCAGGGCGGCCCCGACGAACCCGTCGAGGTCACCGCTCGATCCGGACGAGTCCCACGAACTCGACGAGGAGTCCGCGAAGTTGGAGAGGATCAGGAGGACGACGAGCGTGATCCCTCCCCGCTTCAGGAAGCGGGCGAGGGCCTCTCCGCGCCGGGGCCGCAGCACGAAGGTGTGGACACGGACGATGTTCTCCAGCGGATAGGCGCCGCCGTGCACCCAGAGCAGCCGCTTGCTGATGACAAGTCCGTGCCGGCTCGGCGGGCCGACCGGGGCGGCCGGGGCGGCGGCGCCTCTCCCCGGTTCGTTCCACGGTCTCGACGGCGGAGACGGCGGAGACGGCGGCTCGGGCGGACGCGTCGGCTTCGGCGGCGGCGTTTCGTTCGTTCCCATGCATCCCCCCGGGGTGGAACCGCTACGACTGCCCCTCATTACGCATCCGAACCACCTTTCCCGCAAGGCGAGTTCAGGCCTCCCGGCGTACGACATCGGCCGCCGCGCGGGCGTAGTCCCGGACCAGGGGGCGGGCGTCGGAGGCGCGCCAGGCGAGGGCGAAGCGACTCGGGGTGGCGTCGTGGACAGGGCGGGTGACGACGCCCCCGCGGGTGAGGAGCGACGCGTTCCCGGCGGCGACCAGGCAGATGCCGAGGCCGCCGACCAGGGCCTCGTACGTCTCGTCCGCGCTGGCGACCTCGGCGCCGATCACCGGCGGGCGGCCGCCCCGCGCGTCCACGGCCAGCCAGTAGTCGCGGAGTTCGGGCCCGGTGCCGGGCAGGGCGAGAAACGGCTCGTCGAGGAGCTCGGAGATGCCGAGGCCGGCGCGGGCGGCCAGCGGATGGGCCTCGGGGAGGGCCACGAGACGCGGCTCGGTGGCGACGACGACCCAGCGGAAGCGATCCGGCCCGACCATCGGCAGCCACACGAACGCCACGTCGCTGGTGCCGTCCGCGAGCCCCGCCGTCGGGTCCTCCCAGCCCACCTGGCGCAGCCTGAGCCGGGACTCCGGGTGCTCCTCGGTGAACCGGGACCGGATCGCGGGCAGCAGGCCCCCGCGGCCGGGGCTGGTGCTCATGCCGACGACCAGGGTCCGGTCCGCGGCCGCCCGGGCCCGCTCCACCGCTCCCCGGCCCTCCTCCCACGCGGCGAGCACCGCGCGGGCGTGCGGCAGCAGGGCCGTACCGACCTCGGTGAGCCGGACGCCCTGCCGGTCGCGGTCGAAGAGCGGCGCTCCGAGCTGCCGCTCCAGGACGCGGATCTGCTTGCTGAGCGCGGGCTGCGAGACGTACAGACGCTCGGCGGCACGCGTGAAGTGGAGCTCCTCTGCGACCGCGAGGAAGTACCGCAGTTCCCGCCCGTGCACATCCATGCCCTCTGGCTATCACGGCGGATCTTGGACGGACAACGTCCCACCGTCCCAAGCTTGTTGGGACAACGAGAGACCGAAACAGCAGGGGGGAACACGCACATGAGCAAGGTCTGGCTGATCACGGGAGCCAACAGCGGCTTCGGGCGCGCCTTCGCCGAGGCCGCGATCGCCGCCGGCGACGTCGTCGTCGCCGCGGCCCGCCGCACCGAGACCCTGGACGACCTGGTCGCCGCCCACCCCGACCAGGTCGACCCCGTCGCCCTCGACGTCACCGACACGGCCGCGATCGACCGGGTCGTCGCCGACCTGATCGAGCGCCACGGCCGCGTCGACGTCCTCGTCAACAACGCGGGCCGCACCCACGTCGGCTCCGTCGAGGAGACCGACGACGAGGAGCTGCGCTCGCTCTTCGACGTGCACGTCTTCGGGCCCGCCGCCCTCACCCGCGCCGTCCTGCCCCACATGCGGGCCCGCCGCTCCGGCGCGATCGTGCAGCTCAGCAGCGTCGGCGGCCAGATGTCGATGGCCGGCTTCGGGGCGTACAGCGCGACCAAGTTCGCCCTGGAGGGCCTGTCCGAGGCGCTCGCCGCCGAGGTCGGGCCGCTCGGCGTCAAGGTCCTCATCGTCGAGCCCGGCGCCTTCCGCACCGGCCTCTTCGGCAACCACAGCCTCAGCGGCGACGGCATCGCCGACTACGCCGACACCGTCGGCGCCACCCGCGGCTTCGTCGAGACCGGCGGCGGCACCCAGGCCGGCGACCCGGCGAAGGCCGCGGCGGCCGTCATCGCCGCGCTGGACGCCGACGAGACCCCGCTCCGCCTCGCCCTCGGCGACGACTCGATCGACACGATCCTGGGCCACCTGGACCAGGTCCGCTCGGACCTGACCACCTGGGAGAAGGTCGGCCGGGACACGAAGCTCGACGCCTGACGTCACGACGAAGGGCCCGCACCCCGGTCCGGCCGGGGTGCGGGCCCTTCGTCACGTGCTCCCGGAGGAACCGCGTACTCCTAGAGGAAGGAGTTGATCTCGATCGTCTCGGTGCGGCCGGGGCCGACGCCGATCGCGGAGATCGGGGCGCCGGACATCTCCTCCAGCGCCTTCACGTACGCCTGCGCGTTCTTCGGCAGGTCCGCGAAGGTCTTCGCCTTCGTGATGTCCTCGGACCAGCCCGGCAGCATCTCGTAGATCGGCTTCGCGTGGTGGAAGTCGGTCTGCGAGTACGGCAGCTCCTCGACGCGCTTGCCGTCGATCTCGTACGCGACGCAGACCGGGATCTGCTCCCAGCCCGTCAGCACGTCGAGCTTGGTGAGGAAGAAGTCCGTCAGGCCGTTGACCCGGGTCGCGTAGCGCGCGATGACCGCGTCGAACCAGCCGCAGCGGCGGTCACGGCCGGTGGTCACACCGCGCTCGCCGCCGATGCGCCGCAGCGCCTCGCCGTCCGCGTCGAAGAGCTCCGTCGGGAACGGGCCGGCGCCGACACGGGTCGTGTACGCCTTCAGGATGCCGATCACGCGGGAGATCTTCGTCGGGCCCACGCCCGCACCCGTGCAGGCGCCGCCCGCGGTCGGGTTCGAGGAGGTGACGAAGGGGTACGTGCCGTGGTCGACGTCGAGCAGGGTGCCCTGGCCGCCCTCGAAGAGCACGACCTTGTCGTCGTCGAGCGCCTTGTTGAGGATCAGCGTGGTGTCCGCGACGAACGGCTTGATCTGCTCCGCGTACTGGAGCATCTCCTCGACGATCTGCTCCGCCTCGATCGCGCGGCGGTTGTACAGCTTGGCGAGGAGCTGGTTCTTGCCCTCCAGCGCCGCCTCGACCTTCTGCACGAGGATCGACTCGTCGTACAGGTCCTGGACCCGGATGCCGACGCGGTTGATCTTGTCGGCGTAGGTCGGACCGATGCCACGACCCGTGGTGCCGATCTTGCGCTTACCGAGGAACCGTTCCGTCACCTTGTCGAGGGTGACGTTGTACGGGGTGATCAGATGGGCGTTGCCGCTGATCAGGAGCTTCGACGTGTCGACGCCGCGGTCGTTCAGCCCGCTCAGCTCGGAGAGCAGGACCGCCGGGTCGACGACGACACCGTTTCCGATCACCGGGGTGCACCCCGGGGAGAGGATTCCGGAAGGGAGGAGGTGGAGCGCGTACTTCTGGTCGCCTACGACGACCGTGTGGCCGGCATTGTTGCCGCCCTGGTAACGCACCACGTAGTCCACGGATCCACCGAGCAGGTCGGTGGCCTTTCCCTTGCCCTCGTCACCCCACTGAGCACCGAGCAGCACAAGTGCGGGCACAGGCGTACACCCCTTCCGGGTGGGGCATGTCCAAGGTCAGGGGGCGTACGCCGCCTCACCGGTGTGCCCCGGAATAGACGAAGCCCCTGGCGCAATAGCGCAAGGGGCTCTTGCACAAAGATGCTACCCGAGGAAGGACCGAGGTGTCGGATCACGACCAGCTGCTGGTCATCGTCGACCCGGTCGCCCGCCGAAGTGACGGCGAGTCCGTGCGGATCGCGAAGGATGTCCTGTCTGCGGGCGCCGAGGCGAAGATCTGCCTGCCGGACGGCCCGGAGGAATTCTCCCGGGCCCTGGCCCGGCGCGGCTCCCGGCGCCCCGTGGTGCTCGGCGACGACCGCGCGCTGCTCCGCACGGTGGCCCTGCTGCACCGCGAGCGGGAGCTCTCCGAGAGGGCCCTCTCGCTCGTCCCGATCGGCGCCCCGGACGCCCTGGAAGTGGCCCACGCGCTCGGCGTGCCGCGCTCCACACCGGCGGCGGCCCGGGTGGTCCTGCACGGGGCCGTACGCCGTCTCGACCTGCTCGTCGACGACAGCGACGGCGTCGTCCTCGGCGATCTGTGGGTCCCCGGCACGCCCGCCGCCGTTCCCGTGCCGCCTTCCGTCTGGGGCACCTGCCGGTCCCTCGTCCGCACCCTGGTCCGCCCCGCGCCCGCGCCCGCGGCCCGGCTGCGGGTGGAGGCGGACGGGGTGCTGCTCGCCGACGTCGACGCGCCGGTGGAGGGCCTGACGGTCCGGACCTCCGGCGGCAGGGCCGAGGTGACCGTCCGGCCCGCGGCCGCCCCGGCGCGGCACGCGACCGCCCGGACGATCACGGTCTCGGGCCCGGACTTCCGCTACCGCGCGGACGGGCGGCTGACCGGGCCGGTGCGGCGCCGGACGTGGACGGTGCGGGCGGGGGCGTGGGGGCTGACGCTGCCGCGGGACGCCGCGTGACGGCGGGGGCGGTGATCGTCTAGCGTCTCGGGCGGGGAATCGGCCCAGGGGCGGGGGACGTGCGATGACGGGTACGGTCGAGGGTGCGCCGACGGGTGCGCGGGCGGGTGCACCGACGGGTGCGCTGGACGTCAAGGAGACGGCGGTCGCGCTGGAGCGGTACCGGCGGAAAGCCGTCCGGCTGGTCATCGGCGGGCTCGTGACCCTCGCCTTGGCCGCCGGCATCGCGGCACTGCTCGTGGGCACGGGCTCCACCGGCGCGGCCGCCATGCCCTTCGCGCTCGGGATCATCGCCCTGGGCGGCGGGATCGGCTCACTGGTCAACGCCCGGCGGATGCGGCGGACCCTCGCCGCGGGCACCTGGTCGGCACACCCCGCCGTGGCGATCGGCAGCAGCGCGTACGCGACGAGCGTCGTCCTGCGCGCCCCGGACGGCTCCGAGGCGTGGCCGCTGACCGTGATCGCGACCCGGCAGCGCTACGAGCTGCTGCGGCCGGGCCCGGACGGCGTGCTGTGGTGGTGCGGCGACCCCCGCCGGGGCGGGGTCCTCGCGCCGCCCGGCGGCGGCGAGCTGATCCGGGCGAAGCGGATGCGCGGCGGGCGCGTGCGGCGCCGGATCCTCGCGCGCGCGGAGGCCGAGGGTCTGATGCACCGGGCGGGACCGCGGCAGCCGCGCGGGCCGCTGGCCGGGCTTGTTCCCGTGCCCACGCCCGTGCCCACGCCCGTGCCCACGCCCGTGCCCGTGCCCGGGCCCGCCGTCGCGGTGGATGACGGGGTGGATGACGCGTACGACAGCCCCGACGGCGGCCAGAGCGAAGGCAGGAGCGACGGCCACAGCGAGGGCCACGGCGAGGGCCTCCACGACAGCCTTCCCGACGGACTTCCCGACGGGCTTCCCGACGGGCTTCCCGACGGCTCTTCCGTGCGGCTCGACGAGGCGGCCCCCGCGCCGTCCAGGCCGACCTACGCCGTACTCGCCGCGCACGCCCGGCGGCAGGCCGCGCCCCAGGGCCGGGCGCCCCGCCCCGAGGCGGACGTGCGCGACGTGGCCTGGTGGCGGGTGCGGAGCCTGCGGCGGACCGCCGGGGTGACCCGGGTGCTGGTCGCGCTCGGGTTCTGCGCGGCCGTGGGCGCGGTCGCGCTGACCGGACCGCAGAAGGCGGACCTGCTGAAGCTGGGCGGGGTGGGCGCGCTGGTCCTGGCCGCCCTCGTGTACTCCTGCCACCAGCTGCTGACCCGCGGCAGGCCCGTGGTGCGGGTGATGGTCCGGGCCGCGACCGCCTTCCCGCCCCGCCTCCGCCGGTACGTCCTGCTCTACGACCCCCGGGGCGGCGCGCCCGTCCTGGTGCTGTTCCCGGTGTACGGCGGCCCGTACGCCCGGCCCGAGGCGGTGCTCCCGCTGATTCCGCCCGGCCCGCCGAAGGAGCCGCGCCGCGGCCTGCCGGCCCTGCCCATCGGCACCGTCGGCCTGCACGGCTGGCAGGACTTCACCCCGGACGGCCGCATGCCGTTCGTCGTGCCCCGGATCGGCGGGCGTCCCCTGTGGCCCGCGGGACCGTACTGGGAGGACGACGGGCGGCCCGAGTTCGCCGCGCTCCTCGACCGGCTCGCCCCGCCGCTGGAGGCTCAGGACTCCTGAGGTCCCGCGGCCTTGCGGGCGCGCCAGCGGTCCATGATCCCGCCGATCTCGCCGTGCAGGAAGGCGAAGAACTCGGCCGTCTCGGCCGTGCGGCGCCCCGCCGCCGTGTCGCGCCCCAGCGTCTCCGCGCCCTCCTCCAGGACCTTCTCCCAGCGGATCAGGACCTGGTCGCGGCGGGTGAAGGTCTCGTACCAGAGCTCGTTGTGGAGGACGTACCGGTCGCGGCGCGTGCCGGGGTCGCGCTCGCGGCTGACCATGCCGACCTGGGTGAGGTAGCCGATCGCGCCGGAGACGGCCGCGGGGCTGATCCGGAGCTGTTCGGCGAGTTCGGCCGAGGTCATGGACGCCGTCTCGGAGGCGAGGAGCGCCGCGAAGACGCGACTCGCCATGCGCTGCATGCCGGCGGCGGTCAGTTCGGCGGCGAAGCGTTCGACGAAGCGGGACACGGCCGCCTCGTCCTCGCCCCCGTCGGTCTTCGTCGTCATGTCGCTCTCACCCATCCCTCGACTTTATACGCTTCCTTAACTTCACAAATTTGTGAAACTACCGTACGTTCAGAAGCATGACGAAGGCAATCAGCGTCGTCGGACTCCACAAGTCCTTCGGGCGCACCCACGCGCTCGACGGCCTCGACCTCACCGTCGAGACCGGCGAGGTCCACGGCTTCCTCGGCCCCAACGGCGCCGGGAAGTCCACCACCATCCGGGTCCTCCTGGGCCTCCTCCGCGCCGACTCGGGCGCCGCCCGGCTCCTCGGCCGCGACCCCTGGAAGGACGCCGTCGAACTGCACCGGCGGCTCGCGTACGTCCCCGGCGACGTCACCCTCTGGCGCAACCTCTCCGGCGGCGAGGTCATCGACCTGTACGGCAGGCTGCGCGGAGCCGGAGGGCTCGACCGGGCCCGGCGCGCCGAACTCGTCGAACGCTTCGAGCTCGACCCCACCAAGAAGGGCCGCACCTACTCCAAGGGCAACCGGCAGAAGGTCGCCCTGGTCGCCGCCTTCGCCGCCGACGTCGACCTGCTCGTCCTCGACGAGCCGACCAGCGGCCTCGACCCGCTGATGGAGGAGGTCTTCCAGGACTGCGTGCGCGAGGCCCGGCGGCAGGGGCGGACGGTGCTCCTGTCCTCGCACATCCTCAGCGAGGTCGAGGCGCTCTGCGACCGGGTGAGCATCGTCCGCAAGGGCCGGACCGTCGAGTCGGGTTCGCTCGCGGAGTTGCGGCACCTCACCCGTACCAGCGTCACCGCCGAACTCTCCGGACCGCCCGACGGCCTCGCCTCGCTGCCCGGCGTCCACGGCTTCGACGTGCGCGGCGGCCGGGTGACGTTCCAGGTCGACACCGACAAACTCGACGCCGTCCTCCGCTCCCTGACCGCGTCCGGCGTACGGAGCCTGACCTCCACCCCGCCGACCCTGGAGGAGCTCTTCCTCCGGCACTACACGGAGGAGGCCGTCCGATGACCGGCACGGGCACCTCCACCGGCCTCCGCGCCCGTGGCGCCGAGGGGGCCGGCACCCTCACGCGGCTCGCGCTGCGCCGCGACCGGCTCACGCTCCCCCTCTGGGCCCTGGTCACCGGCGGCATGGTCGCGAGCGGCGCCGGATCCCTGGAGGGCCTGTACGGCACGGCCGCCGAGCGGGCCGACGCCGCCGCGTCGATGACCGCCAACAGCTCGGTGCGCGCGCTGTACGGACCGGTCTTCGGCGACTCCCTCGGCGGGCTCGTCGCCTGGCGGTTCGGCACCTTCGGCGCGGTCCTCGCCGCCGTCGCGAGCCTGATCGTGGTGATCCGGCACACCCGCGAGGAGGAGGAGACGGGCCGTCAGGAGATGCTGTCCGCCGGGGCGGTGGGCCGCCGGGCCCCCCTGACGGCGGCGCTCCTCGCCGCGCTCGTCCTCAACACGGCCGTCGCCCTCCTCGTCACCGCCGGTCTCGCCGGACAGGGCGCGGCCGGGGCGCTCGCGCTCGGCCTGGCGATCGGCGGCACCGGCATGGTCTTCGCGACCCTGGCCGCGCTCGCCGCCCAGGTCACGGAGAGCGCCCGGCTCGCGAAGGGCCTGGCGGCGGCCGTCCTGGGCCTGGCGTTCGTCCTGCGGGCCGCGGGGGACGCGGGCGGCGCGTCCTTCCTGACGTGGCTCTCGCCGATCGGATGGGCCGAGCAGGTCCGCGCCTTCGCCGACGAGCGCTGGTGGGTGCTGCTCCTGATCGCCGCGGCCGTCCTGGTCCAGACGGCGGCGGCGTACGCGCTGACCGCCCGCCGGGACGTCGGCGCGAGCTTCCTCGCGACCCGTCCCGGCCCGGCGGAAGGCCGTCTCACCGGCGCCGAGGCACTCGCGTGGCGGCTCCAGCGCGGCACGCTCCTCGGCTGGTCGCTCGGCTTCCTGCTCGGCGGGCTCGTCTTCGGCGGGATGGTCGAGGGCGCGGCCGACCTCGTCGGCGACAACGAACGGGCCCGCGAGATCTTCGAGCGGATGGGCGGCCAGAGAGCGCTGACCGACGCCTTCCTCGCCACCATGGTCTCCCTGTTCGGAATGCTCGCGGCGCTGTACGCGGTCGGGTCCGTGCTGCGGGCGCACGGCGAGGAGACCTCGGGGCGGGCCGAACCGCTCCTCGCGGGCGCCCTCGGCCGGCTCCGCTGGGCCGCCGGGCACCTCGTGATCGCCTTCGGCGGCTCCGCCCTGATCCTCGTCCTCGCCGGACTCGGCCTGGCCCTCTCCTACGGACACGAGGCCGGGCCGGTCATGGGTGCCGCGCTCGTGCAGCTCCCCGCCGTCTGGACGCTCGCCGGGCTCGCGGTCCTACTCTGGGGCGCAGCCCCCAAGGCCGCGACCGCCGCGTGGGGCGTGGCCGGGCTGTGCCTGGCCCTCGGCTGGATCGGCCCCGCGCTCGGCCTGCCTCAGGCCGTCCTGGACCTCTCCCCCTTCGGGCACCTGCCGAAGCTGCCGGGGCCGGACATGACATGGCCTCCGGTCCTGGCCCTGACGGCCCTGACGGCGACCCTGACGGCGGCGGGCCTGGCGGGGCTGCGGCGCCGGGACGTGACGGGCTGAGGCTTTGACGGCGGCGGGGCGCGGCAGCGGGACGTGACGGGTGAGGCTCTGACGGCAGCGGGGCGCGGCGCCGGGACGTGACGGGCTGAGGCGTCCGTAGGGCCTGTGTACGGCTCAGGAGCGGGCCGGGGACTCCGGCATGAGCGTGCGGGCCAGCACCTCCAGCGCGTTGGTGACCTCCCTCAGGCGCTGCGGATCGTCGGACCCCAGCGCCGCGGCGAGGGCGCCCTCGATCCGGGTGGCCCGCACCTCCGCCACGCGGTCGGACGCCTCCCCGGCCGGGCGCACGAGGACGCGGCGGCGGTCGGCGGGGTCCGGCACGGCCCGCACCGATCCGGCCTCCTTCAGGCGGGCCACGGCGGTGGACACCTGGCTCTGCGGCAGACCGGTCCGGGCGGCGATCTCGCCGACGGCGCTGTCGGGGTGGGCGGCGACGTCACCGGCGACGATCAATACCAGGCGGGCGCTGCCGGCATACCGGCTCTCGCCACCGGGGGGCTCGGGCAGCGACTCCTCGCCGATCTTCATCAGGACGCGGCCCAGCAGGAACAGTTCGGCTCCATTCACTCCGTCAACATACATCCAGTTCGATTCATCCGACTTGATGTATCGAGAGTGATGCATCGGTATTGATGTATCCAATTCGATGGAATAACGTGGAGGAAGACGGAGGGCGCGAGGCCCACCGCACGAAGGGGGAGCATCATGACCGAGGCCACGACCACCACCGCGACGCCGACCACCGTGACGACGAGCACCACCGTGACGACGAGCACCACCGCGACCGTGGGCACGCTCGACGTGCCCGGGGCGGTCCTGCACCACCAGGTCCGCGGCACGGGCCCGACGCTCCTCATCTCGCAGAGCGGAGAGGGCGACGCCGACCGCACCACCGACCTCGTCGACCGGCTCGCCGACTCCTACCGGGTGATCACCTACGACCGCCGCGGCCTCTCCCGCAGCCGGCTCGACGCCCCGGAGCGGGGGGCGACGCTGGTCGAGCACGCGGACGACGTCCACCGCCTCCTCACCGCCCTCACCGACGAGCCCGTCCTCATGCTCGGGTGCAGCCTGGGGGCCGTCATCGGGCTGCACGCGGCCGTGCGCCACCCCGGCCTCATCCACACGCTCGTCGCCCACGAGCCGGTCGCCCCGCGCCTGCTGCCCGACGGGGAGCGCGCCCGTCACGAGCAGGAGCTCACCGCGCTCCAGGAGCTGTACGGCCAGGGCGGCCTCGGCGCCGCGCTGCCGGAGATCGCCCGGACCCTGGGCATAGACCCCACCCGCGCCGACGCCGAGCCCGGCCTGACGCCCCAGCCGATGAACGACCTGCGGATCGCCAACTTCGACCATTTCATCCGCCACGACTTCAGCGCGATCGTCCAGGACACCCTCGACCCCGCCGCGCTGGCGCACACCGGCACGCGCATCATCCCCGCGGCCGGCCGCACCACTCCCCGCACCGTCTTCGACTACTCCTGCGCGACCTCGCTCGCCGAGCTCGTCGGCCACGAGCTGGTCGAGTTCCCCGGCGGCCACAACGGCAACACCAGCCACCCGGAGGCCTACGCGGCCCGCCTCCGCCAGGTCCTGGCGGGCACATGCTGAGCCGAGGGTCCGGGTCACAGCTCCACGAGCAGCTCCTCGAAGCCCCGGATGACGTAGCCCGGCTTCCACACCGGTTCCGCCGCGAGCCTCAGACCCGGGGCCTGCCTCAGCAGCTCGCCGAAGACGGCGGTCAGTTCGAGGCGGGCGAGCGGGGCGCCGAGGCAGTAGTGGATGCCGGCGCCGAAGGTGATGTGCGGGTTGTCGGCCCGTTCGAGGTCGAGGACGTCGGCGGTGGGGCCGAAGCGGGCGGGGTCGCGGTTGGCGGATCCGAAGAGGAGCGCGACCTCGGAGCCGCGCGGGATGGTGACGCCGCCGAGCTCGATGTCGTCGAGGACCCAGCGCTCGAACATCTGGAGCGGGGTGTCGTAGCGCAGAAGTTCTTCCACAGCTGTGGACAACTTTTCGGGATCCGGACGGACGCCCTGCCGGAGGAGCGTCCACCAGCCGTTGACCGTGGTGTTCACGGTGGCCTCGTGGCCCGCGTTGAGGAGCAGGACGCAGGTGGAGATCATCTCCTGTTCCGTCAGCTCCTCCACCGCGATCAAGGACGAGATCAGGTCCTCCCCCGGGCTCTTCCGCCGCCGCGCGATCAGCTCCCGCAGGTAGTCCGAGAACTCGACCGAGGCCTCGACCGCCCTTCGGGCCGTCTCCTCCGACGGGTTCAGCTCGAACATCCCGCAGATCGCCGCCGACCAGGGCCGCAGCCTCCGCCGCTCCTCGTCCTCCTCGGGGACGCCCAGCATCTCGGCGATCACCGCGACCGGCAGGGGCTCGGCGACGGCGGACAGCAGATCGCCGCCGCCCGCCGCCACCAGGTCACCGACGAGGCCGGCGGCCAGCCTCCGCACCGTCGGCGCCAGGTTCTCCACGGTCCTCGGTGTGAACGCCTTGGAGACGAGCCGCCGGATCCGGGTGTGGTCGGGCGCCTCCAGATCGAGCAGCCCGTGGTCGTTGAGCGTGTGGAACGGCTCGTGCGCGGCGTCCGGAGGCGTCCGCCCGAACTCCTCGTGCGTGAAGCGATGGGTGTACGTCCGGCCCAGGCGCCGGTCCCGCAGCAGCGCCGACACGTCCTCGTGGTGCGGGATCAGCCACTGGCGGGTGGGACCGTGCCAGTGGGCGCGCCCGGCGGCGCGCAACCGGGCGTAGGCGGGATAGGGATCGGCGACGAACTCCGCCGACCAGGGGTCGTACACAGCGTCAACAGCGTCCATGCCCGGACGCTACCCCCGGCACCGCGCCGGCGGGCGGGAGACGGGGCGCCGCGCCACCGCCGGGACCCGCCTCAGCCTCCGACGCGCACCAGGCCCGCCTCGTACGCGAAGACCGCCGCCTGGGTCCGGTCGCGGAGGCCCAGCTTCACCAGGATCCGGCTGACGTGCGTCTTGATCGTCGACTCGGCGACGACGAGATGGTCGGCGATCTCGGCGTTCGACAGGCCCTGGGCGATGAGGACCAGGACCTCCGTCTCCCGCTCCGTCAGCTCCCCGATCTGCGCCATCGCGGGCGGGCGCGGAGACGTCCCCGGCGCCTTCGCGAACTCGGTGATCAGCCGGCGGGTGACGGTCGGCGCGAGCAGCGCCTCGCCGGCCGCGACGACCCGGACGCCGTCCGCGAGCTGCCGGGCCGAAGCGTCCTTGAGGAGGAAGCCGGAGGCCCCGGCGCGCAGCGCCTGGTACACGTACTCGTCGAGGTCGAAGGTCGTCAGGACCAGCACCTTCGCGTCCGCGTCGGCGGCGACGATCTCCCGGGTGGCATCGATGCCGTTCAGCTCGGGCATCCGGATGTCCATGAGGACCACGTCGGGGCGGAGGGCGGCGACCTGCGCGATCGCCTCCCGGCCGTTGACCGCCTCGCCGACGACCTCGATGTCCGGCATCGCGCCGAGCAGCACCGAGAAGCCCTCACGGACCATCATCTGGTCGTCGACGATCAGTACGCGGATCACTGCTCGGCCTCCTCACGGCTCACGGGGACGAAGGCCGTCACCTCGTAGCCACCGTCCTCGGTGGCCTCGGCCGTCATCTCCCCGCCCAGCATCGTCACACGCTCCCGCATGCCGGTGATGCCGTGCCCGGCACCCGGGGAGGGCTTCACGAGCCCGCGGGCCGGACCGTTGGCGATGCGCAGCCCCAGACCGCCCAGGACGTAGCTGACCTCGACCTTCGCGGCCGCTCCCGGCGCGTGCCGGAGCACGTTCGACAGGGCCTCCTGGACGATCCGGTACGCGGAGAGCTCCACGCCCTGCGGCAGCTCGCGCACCGCGCCGGTCACGGTCTTCTCCACGTCGAGCCCGGCCTCGCGGACGTTGGCGACGAGCGCGTCCAGGTCGCCGAGGGTGGGCTGCGGGGCGTCGGGCGCCTCGTAGTCCTCGGCCCGTACGACACCGAGGATGCGGCGCAGCTCGGTCAGCGCGGCGACGGCGTTCTCCCGGATGGTGAGGAAGGCCTGCTCCAGCTCCGGCGGCGGGTTCTCCACCCGGTACGGGGCGGCCTCGGCCTGGATGGCGACGACGGACATGTGGTGGGCGACGACGTCGTGCAGTTCCCGCGCGATGGTCGTCCGCTCCTCCAGGAGGGTCCGCCTGGACCGCTCCTGCGCGGTGACGGTCTGCTGGGCGGAGACCTCGCGGTCGGCCTGGCGGCGGACCTGGAAGACGGTGACGGTGAGGAGGACCAGCGCCGCGACGAACAGCAGCGGGATCGAGTCGGAGCCTCGTCCGACCCCGAGGAACACCTCGGAGAAGAGGCAGTAGCCGGCGGTCACCACCCACATCCACGCGGCCGTACGGGGCCGGGTCCGGGCGGCGACGACGGCGAGAACCACCAGGTGGGCGGCGAGCGAGTTCGCCGCCCAGGGCCAGCCGATCTCGTAACCGGAGATGTACCCCACGAAGGGAGCCGTCGCGAGCGAGGCCCAGAAGGCGAGCACCGGACGGACCAGTGTGAGCAGCACGATCGCGGCCGGGACGGAGGTGGTCACGAGCGCCAGCAGACCGAAGGAGTAGTAGATGCGGTCGTAGCCGAGGCCGAAGACGATCACGGCGCAGAACGCCACGACCGCGTGCGGGAGCAGCCCCGCGTAGATCCGTATGCGCCGGGGCAGGAAGCGTGTCGGGCCGCTGTCGACGTCCATGCGCGACAGCGGCCGGAAGGCGAAGGCGTCGTGGAAGAGATCCGCGCGCAGTCCACCGAGGGCGTTCTGCGCCAGGCGGAACTCGGGGCTGCGGCTCGTCTCGGAGGATTGTGTCTGGGTCACACGAACCACGGTACGGGCGGTGGGGGACCCGGTCGTCCCGCTGGATGCGGATCCTTCCGGGTCCCCCTTGAGGACTAGCAGGCCTCAGGCGACGCTGTTGAACGTGGTGCCCTCGCCCGCGTACAGGTTCGTCGTCACGCGCGCGAAGGGGGCGGTGGCGGAGCCCGTCGAGCGGTAGACGTACGTGCCGGACGCCCCGTAGGCGATCAGGTCCGGGCGGCCGTCGCCGTCGACGTCGCCCGCGCCGACGAGCTGGGAGAAGGCGCCCCAGCCGCCGCCGACCTTCACGCGGGTGGTGAAGTTGCCGCGGCCGTCGCCCTGGTAGAGCCAGAGGACGCCGGCGGTGTCGCGCGCGACGAGGTCGCCCGCCGACGTGCCCGCGATGTTCCCGACGGCCGTGAGCTGGTTGTAGACGCCCCAGCCGCCGCCGACCCGCGCGCGGGTCGCGAAGGGGGTCGTCGAGGAGCCCGTGCCCTTGTAGAACCAGAGCGTGCCGGAGGCGTCCGTGGCCAGGAGGTCCGCGCGGCCGTCGCCGTCGAGGTCGGAGCCGCCGGTGAGCTTGGTGTAGCCGCCCCAGCCACCGCCGACCCTCACCCGGGTGTCGAAGGCTCCGAAGGTGTCGTAGCCCTTGCCCTGGTACTGCCAGAGCACGCCCGAGCCGTCGAGGGCGACCAGGTCGCCGGCCTGGTTGCCCGCGATGTTCCCGACAGCCTCGATCTGCTTGTAACCGCCCCAGCCCGCGCCGACCCGGATGCGACGGGCGGTCTCGACCCTGCCGTCGACCGGCTGGTTCCGCAGGTCGTCGCGCCACAGCACGCCGGAGGCGTCCCGGGCGAGGACGTCGGTGGAGCCGTTGTTGTTGTAGTCGTGCGTGTTGGCCGCGCGGACGACGAGCATCTCCGCGCCCTCGTAGACCGGCTCGCCGGTGCCGTCGAGGAGCTTCGCCTCGGCCTCGATCGCGTACCTGCCGCCCGGGGCGTCCACTCCGTCGAGGGTGCCGTCCCAGCTGAAGCTGAACCGGTTGCCCTCGGCCGGCGCGTTCACGCGCGTGCGGTACGCCTGCTCCGTGACGGTGTTCGTCAGGGTGACGTCGATGTAGGCCTCGCGGTGGGACAGCGTCCAGGCCAGCGTCACCCGGCCGCCGGTCCGGTCGAGGTCCACCGACTCGGGGATGTCGCTCCGCTCGATCCTCAGGTCGACCAGCGGGGCCTCGTCGGCCGCCTTGGTGACCTGCGGGGTGCCGTCCTGGGCGATCTCGATCCGGAACAGGCCCCTGCCGTCGGCGGCCCGCGCGCCGCGCGCCACCACGGTGCCGTCGCTCGCGATCCGCGCGCCGGAGCCGGAGTCCAGGAGCTCGCGGATCTCGCCGGTGGTCAGGGAGACGGCCCGGACGGGCTCCGTGGGGTTGCCGTAGACCAGCCAGTCGCCGACGAGCGCGCTGAACCACTCGTCGCCGTGGGCGCCGAGGACGGTCCGCTTCTCCGCGCCGGTCTTCCGGTCGACGGACGTGATGAAGTCGCCGGTGCCGGCCTGGTAGCCGAACCAGGCCACGTGCGAAGAGGAGAAGGACACGTCGCCGAAGTCGAACCAGGACTCGGGGGAGGCGTACGTCTCGGTCACCTTGCCGGCGGCCACGTCCACCAGGGCCCGGCCACCGGTCCGCGCGCCCTCCGGCCCCTGCGCGTAGCCGACGAGGACGGAACCGTCCCGGGCCACCGAGCCGAAGAAGTCGGTGGCCTCCGCGGGCAGCCCCGCGATCTTGCGGCTGGTCGTCGTCGCGCCGTCCTTGGTCACGACGTGCAGCTCGGCCCGGCCGACCTCGTTCATGACCTGCGCGAGCACGCTCGTCGGGCTCAGCACGGCCACGTAGTTGGCGTTCAGCGCGCCGAGGTCGATGTCGACGCCCGGGGCGGCCGGGGTGGCCATGTTCCGCAGGGTGATCGACCGCATGTTCACGGACCAGCCGGCGTCGCCGAGGACCACCACGTCACCGGCCCCCGTCACCCAGCCGCCGCCCTCGGGCGTCTCGAGCGGGGTCGCGGCGCCGCCGTCGTACGGCGTCCACCGCAGGTGCCGGACGCCGTCCGGGGTGTACGCGTAGGTGAGGAAACCGGAGGCGCCCACGCCTCCGAAGCCGGTGCCCTCCGGGAAGACCGGAAGGACGGTGTCGTTCTGGCCGGCCGGGGCCGCGACGGCGGCCGGGGTGGCCGCGAGCGCGGCCGGGGCGGTGGCCAGGGTGCCGGCGCCGAGCGCGGTGACGGCGAGGGCGGCCGTGACGGCCAGGGCAAGACGGGTGGAGCGGAGCTGCAAGGTGAAACCTCCACGAGAAGAGCGGACACGGGAGTGCCGTGCCCGATGAGACTCGTCGGCGGCTCGAAGGGTTGTACGAGAGGTCTCGGATCACCAGGCCAGCTGGGCGATCTCCTCCGCCACCACCGCGCACGCGTCCGCCGCCGGGTCGATCAGCGGGAAGTGGCCGATCCCCTCCAGGAGCGTCAGGCCGACCTCCTCGCCCGCCTTCGCCGCCGCCTCCGCGTACGCCTCGGCCACGGCGTACGGCACGACGATGTCCTCGCGGCCCTGGACGACGGTCGTCGCGATGCCCGTCGGAAGGAGGACGGACGGGTCCGCGACCGCCGCCCGCGCCCCGTACTCCGCGTCGCCGCCCAGGAGTTCCGTCACCGCACCGCCGCACACCCCCAGCTCCACCGCCCGCCCGAAGTGGGCGATCGGGGCCAGGGCCACGACCCCGCGCAGGTCCGGCGGGGCGGGGAGCCGCCACGGGGACCCGGCGGGCAGGACGTGCCGGGCGGCGGCCCACAGCGCGAGGTGGCCGCCCGCCGAATGACCGGTGAGGACCGTCCGCCGCGGGTCGGCCTGCGGCAGGTGCGCGGCGGCGAGCTCCGGTACGGCGTCGATCGCGGCCGCCACGTCGTCGAAGGTCTCCGGCCAGCGCCCGGCCACCGGGGCCGTACCGCCCTGGTGCGGGAGGCCGGGCCCGCGCCGGTACTCGACGCTCGCCACGGCGAAGCCCCGGCGGGCCAGGAAGTCCACGAAAGGAGTCAGGTGCTGCCGGTCGTACGGTGCCCGCCAGGCACCGCCGTGCAGGGCGACGACGAGCGGGGCGCCGGCACGCCCGTCGCGCGGGGCGTAGAAGTCGACCACCTGGTCCGGGTGGGAGCCGTACGCGGCGGTGGCGTCCGGGGCGACGGCCGGGTGCGAGAAGGCCGACGCCTCTTCGGCGGCATCGCGCGCGGCGGGGTCCGGCATGGTGTTCCAACCTCTCGGGTACGCGGCCGAATTGGCCTGACCTGCGGGGACGGTACCAGCACCGGAGCCCCCGCAGATCAGGCGATGATCCGACCTACCGAAGAACCTCCGCGAGGATCCTCGCCGCCCGCTCGGCGTCCGCGAAGCCCACGTACAGCGGCGTGAACCCGAACCGCAGGACGTCCGGACGGCGCAGGTCCCCGACGACCCCGCGCTTGATCAGCTCCGGCATCACGGCGGCCGCGTCGGCGCAGCGCAGCGCCACCTGGCTGCCGCGCTCGCCGTGCGCCCCGGGGGTCACGGAGGTGACGCGGCCCGCGGGCACGTACGCCTCGACGCACTCCAGGAAGAAGTCCGTCAGCGCGAGCGACTTGGCCCGCACCTCCTCGATGCCGACCCCGTCCCAGACGTCGAGCGCCGCTTCGAGGGCCAGCATGGAGAGGATGTCGGGCGTGCCGACCCGGCCGCGGAGCGCGCCGGTCGCCGCCTCGTAGCCGGGGGTCATGCCGAACGGGTCGGCGTGCGAGTTCCAGCCGGGCAGGGGCGAGTCGAAGGCGCCCTGGTGGCGCTCGGCGACGTACAGGTACGCGGGCGAACCGGGTCCGCCGTTGAGGTACTTGTAGGTGCAGCCGACGGCCAGGTCGACCCCGTGCGCGTCCAGGCCGACGGGCAGCGCGCCGGCGCTGTGGCACAGGTCCCAGACGGCGAGCGCGCCCGCCGCGTGGAGCGCGGCGGTCAGCCCGGGCAGGTCCTGGAGCCGGCCCGTGCGGTAGTCGACGTGGTTGACGAGCGCGAGCGCCGTGCGGTCGCTCACCGCGGCCGCCATGTCGGCCGGATCGCAGGGCACGATCTCGTGACCCGTCATCCGCGCCGCGGACTGCGCGATGTACCCGTCCGTGGGAAACGTCGTCGCGTCGACGAGGATCTCGTCCCGGGCGTCACCGTTCAGCCGGGCCGCCGCGACGACCGCCTTGAAGACGTTCACGCTCGTGGAGTCGCCGACCACGATCTGCCCCGGGGCGGCCCCCACGAGGGGGGCGATCCGGTCGCCGATCCGCTCCGGCGCGGTCCACCAGCCGGACTCGTCCCAGGAGCGGATGCGCAGCTCGCCCCACTCGCGGGTGATGACGTCGGCCATGCGGGCCGGGACGTGCGCGGGCAGGGCGCCCAGCGAGTTGCCGTCCAGGTAGACGGTGCCCTCGTCGAGCGCGAACTTCGCGCGGTGCCCGGCAAGCGCGTCGGCCGCGTCGAGGCGGGCGGCCCTCTCCTCGTACGTCTCAGACATGGCTGCGGGCCGTCCAGAGCTCGGGGAACACGTTCTTCTGGGCCCTCTTCTCCAGCCAGGCCACGCCGGCGGAGCCGCCGGTGCCGGTCTTCGCGCCCATCGCGCGCCGGGTCGCCACCAGGTGGTCGTTGCGCCAACGCCAGACCAGTTCGGCGACGTCGCTGAGCGCCTCGCCGAGCCGGACGAGCTCGGTGTTCTGGTCGGCGTCCGCGTATATCCCGGCCCAGACCGCCTCGACCTCGGGCGAGGGCTCGTACCGCTGCGCCAGGTCACGGCCGAGGACCGACGCCGGCACGGGCAGGCCGCGCCGGGTGAGGAGCCCGAGGACCTCGTCGTACAGGCTGGGCTCCTGGAGCGCCTTCTCCAGCTCGGCGTGGACGCGCGGCGCGCCCCGGTGGGGGACGAGCATCGACGCGGACTTCTCGCCGAGCAGGAACTCCATGCGCCGGTACATGGCCGACTGGAAGCCGGAGCCCTCGCCGAGCGCCGCCCGGTAGGCGTTGAACTGGCCGGGGGTCAGCTGGGCGAGCGGACGCCAGGAGTGGTTGAGCGCCTCCAGCTCGCGCACGGAGCGCTTGAGCGCGTCCATCGCGACCGGGACGCGGTCCTCGCGCAGGGCCCGGCTCGCGGTCTCCCACTCGTGGACGATCACCGTGAACCACAGCTCCATGACCTGGGTGGTGACCAGGAAGACCATCTCGCCGGGGTCGTCCGAGCGGAGGTGCTGGAGGTGCGTGAGGACGTCCGCCTGGACGTAGTCCTCGTACGGCGTCGTGCCCGCGAAGTCGAGGTTCGGGTCGTCGACGACCGAGCCGGCTCCGGAGGCATCGGGAGAACCTGAGAAGGCTGACATTTCTGTCTCCTCGATATGTGCTACCGGGTAGCGGTCCGCTCCACCGTGTTCGCCACGGGAGCTCCGGTCCCCTCGGGAGGCGGGCTTCTTCGCGCGCGTCCCAAGCGCATCATGACACGAATCGGAGTTCGATCAACAGGGACGCCCTCTCCCCCGCAGGAGGGGGAGAGGGCGTGCCGCGACCTGCGGGGGACCGTCAGCCGAGCGTCTCCGCCGCGGTCTCCGAGGAGTCCCTCAGGAACGTCGTGCAGCGCTCGTACTCGTCCTTCTCGCCGATCTCGCCGGCCGCCCGGGCCAGGGAGTGCAGCGCGCGCAGGAAGCCGCGGTTCGGCTCGTGCTCCCACGGCACCGGGCCGTGGCCCTTCCAGCCGTTGCGGCGCAGCGCGTCCAGGCCGCGGTGGTAGCCGGTACGGGCGTAGGCGTACGACTCGACGACCGCCCCGCGCTCGTAGGCGTCGTCGGCGAGCTGCGCCCAGGCGAGCGAGGACGTCGGGTACTTCGCGGCGACGTCCGCCGGCGGCGTCCCGTTCGCGAGCAGCTCGCGCGGACCCGGGTCGTCGGGCAGGTGGGTGGGGGCCGGTCCCCCCAGGAGGTTCTCGTGGATGGCCATGGGCCCCAGTCTGCCTCAGGAGCGCGTCCCGCCGTCCCCGTCCCGCCCGGGGTCCCCCTCCTTCGCACGGGCGTCCCGCCGCCCGGGGTCCAGGGGCGGGGCCTGCACCCCGCAGTGGACCTTGCACTCCGGGTGGCAGGAGGCGGGCTCGGCCGGGGTGCGCATCGTCGTCCAGGCGAGGGCCGCGCCCACCACCAGGATCCCCGCGCACATCGGCATCGCCCGCCGGAACGTCGCGTCGAACTCGTCCGCCGACAGGTACGCGTCCGGGCCCATCCCGGCGAGCAGCGGCAGCGCCGCCACCGCGACGAGACCGGCCGCGCGGGCCGCCGCGTTGTTGATGCCGCTCGCGAGGCCCGCCCGGGACACGTCCACCGAGGCGAGGACCGTCGCGGTCAGCGGGGCGACCAGGGCCGTCATGCCGACGCCGAGGACGAACGTCGCCGGCAGCACGTCCCGTACGTACGAGGCGTCCTCCCCGACCCGCAGCATCAGCAGCATGCCCGCCGCGCACAGCAGCGGCCCCACGGTGAGCGGGATCCGGGGCCCGATCTTCTCCCCCAGCTCCCCGGACTTGGCCGAGAACAGCAGCATGAGCACGGTCGTCGGCAGCAGGGCCGTGCCGGCGCCGAGCGCCGAGTAGCCGGAGACCACCTGGAGCTGGAGGGCCGCCAGGAAGAAGAAGCCGCCGAACGCCGCGTAGACGCACAGCGTGACCAGGTTGACGGAGGTGAACAGCCGCGAGGCGAAGATCGACGGCGGCACCATCGCCCGCTCCCCGCGCCGCCGCTCCACCACCACGAACCCGGCCCCGACCAGCACCCCGGCCACCCCGGCCCACCAGGCGGCGCCGATCAGGGCGTACGTGACGAGCCCCAGCCCCGCCGCGCCCAGGAATGCGCCGAGAACGTCGAACCGCCCGTGCGCGGCCTCGTCCCGCGACTCCGGCACGTGCCGCAGGGCCACGGGCACGCAGACGGCCGCGAGCGGCACGTTCAGCAGGAACACCCACCGCCAGCCGGGACCGTCCACCAGCCAGCCGCCCACGAACGGGCCGATCGCCGCGCCCACCCCGCCGAAGCCCGACCAGAGCCCGACGGCCCGTGCCCGGTCGTCCTCGTGGAAGCTGGCCTGGATCAGCGCGAGGGAGCCGGGCGTGAGCAGCGCCCCGCCGACGCCCTGGAGTGCGCGGGCCCCGATCAGTATCCCGGCGTTCGGGGCGAGCCCGCACAGCAGCGAGGCGAGGGCGAACCACACCACGCCTGTGACGAAGACCTTCCGCCGCCCGAACCGGTCGCCGAGCGAGCCGCCGAGCAGGATCAGCCCGGCCAGCGTCAGCATGTAGGCGTTGACCGTCCACTGGAGGACGGCGAGGTCGGCGCCCAGGTCCTCGCCGATGTGCGGCAGGGCGACGTTGACGACGGTCGAGTCGAGCAGCGCCATCCCGGACCCGAGGACGGTGGTGAACACGATCCACCGGCCGGTCCCCGAGGCCATCCGCACGTCCCGCACGCCCGCACCCGCACCCATGTCTGCATCGTCCCGCGAAGCGGGACGTCCCGCGCGCCGGGCCCGGGCCGTGCGCCGGGTTCGGACCGCGCGCCGGGTTCAGGCCGTGCGCCGGGTTCGAACCGTGCGCCTGGTTCAGGCCGTGCGCAGTCGGTTCGCCGCCCTGACCAGGGCGTCCACGCCCCGTTCGGCCTTGCTCCGGGGACAGCCGACGTTCAGCCGGACGAAGCCGGGCGTGCCGTACACCCCGCCCGGCATGATCGCGACCTTCTCCGCCTCCACCAGCTCCTCCTGGAGCCGGGTCTCCTCGATCCCGAGGGGCCGCAGGTCGATCCAGGCCAGGTAGCCGGCCTGCGGGGGCGTCCAGTCCACGCCCGGCAGACCCGCCAGACGCTCCCGGACCAGCTCCATCGTGCCCGCCACATAGCCGCGCAGCTCGTCCAGCCAGGCCGCGCCCTGCCGGTACGCGGCGATGTGGGCGGTCAGCGAGAGCACGGCGGGCGAGGCGAGGCCCTCGCCGGTCTCCATGCGCCGGATGAACGCCGCCCGCTCGTCGGGGTCGCCGATCATGCCGTACGAGCCGGAGAGGGCCGGGAAGTTGAAGGCCTTCGTGCCGGAGGTGACCAGGGCCCAGCGACGGCCCCGTCCCGGCTCGGCGATCCGGGTCCACGGGACGTGCCGGTGGCCGTCGGTCGTCAGGTCGGCGTGGATCTCGTCGCTGACGACGGCCGCGCCGTGCCGTTCGGCCAGCTCGGCGAAGCCCCTGAGCTCCTCCTCCGTCCACACCCGGCCGGTCGGGTTGTGCGGGGAGCAGAGCAGCAGCATCCGGCTGTCCGGCCGGGCGAGCTCCCGCTCCAGGGCCTCGGGGTCGCCGAGCGGGACGCCCCGCAGTTCGCGCCCGAGCCCGGTGACGGCCTTGCGGAAGCCGTCGTACGTGGGGGTGTGGACGACCACGCCGTCGCCGGGGGCGGTCCACATCTGGAGGAGCTGCGAGAGCTGGGAGAGCACCGAGGGCGCGTACACCAGGGTGCCGGGGTCGATCTCGGCGCCGTACCGGCTCGCGTACCAGTGGCGGATCGCCTCCCGGAACTCCCCGAGCCGCCAGTCCGTGTAGCCGAAGACCCCGTGGTCGACCCGCTCGCGCAGTGCCGCGAGGACCTCCGGCGGGGACGCGAAGTCCATGTCGGAGATGGTGAACGGCAGCAGGTCGGAGACGCCGAAGCGGTCCGCCACGCCGTCCCACTGGACCGACCAGGTCCCGTGCCGGTCTATCTGCCGGTCGAAGTCGTACATCAGCCCTCCATGGACGCACGAGGGCCCGGCACCTCGGGAGGTACCGGGCCCGTCGCTCACACGCTTACTTCAGCTTCGTGCCGGTCGAGCGCAGCGCCGCGCACGCCTCGGTCACGCGGACGGCCATGCCGGCCTCGGCCAGCTTGCCCCAGGTGCGCGGGTCGTAGGTGGACTTCTTGCCGACCTCGCCGTCGACCTTCAGGACACCGTCGTAGTTGCGGAACATGTGGTCCACGACCGGGCGGGTGAAGGCGTACTGGGTGTCGGTGTCGAGGTTCATCTTCACGACGCCGTTCTCCAGGGCGGTGGCGATCTCCTCGGCCGTCGAGCCCGAGCCGCCGTGGAAGACGAAGTCGAACGGGTCGGCCTTGCCGAACTTGGCGGCGACACCGGCCTGGAGGTCCTTGAGGAGCTCCGGGCGGAGCACGACGTTGCCCGGCTTGTAGACGCCGTGGACGTTGCCGAAGGACGCGGCGAGCAGGTAGCGGCCCTTCTCGCCCAGGCCGAGGGCCTCGGCGGTGCGGATGGCGTCGTCGACGGTGGTGTACAGCTCGTCGTTGATCTCGTGCGTGACGCCGTCCTCCTCGCCACCGGTCGGGGTGATCTCGACCTCAAGGATGATCTTGGCGGCGGCGGCCTTGGCGAGCAGCTCCTGGCCGATGGCCAGGTTGTCACCGAGGGTCTCGGCGGAGCCGTCCCACATGTGCGACTGGAACAGCGGGTTCTCGCCACGGGCGACGCGCTCGGCGGAGACGTCGAGCAGCGGACGGACGTAGCCGTCCAGCTTGTCCTTCGGGCAGTGGTCGGTGTGCAGGGCGACCGTGATGTCGTACTTCGCGGCGACGATGTGCGCGAACTCGGCCAGGGCAACGGCGCCCGTGACCATGTCCTTGTTGTACTGACCGCCCAGGAACTCGGCACCGCCGGTCGAGATCTGGATGATGCCGTCGCTCTCGGCCTCCGCGAAGCCGCGCAGCGCAGCGTGCAGGGTCTGGGACGAGGTCACGTTGATGGCCGGGTAGGCGAACTTGCCTGCCTTCGCCCGGTCGAGCATCTCGTTGTAGACCTCGGGGGTTGCGATGGGCATTCGTCCGCTCCTTGTGATGTGCGGGGTGTGTGCGTTGCTGTCCCTGACCTAGGGGCGACGTCATCGTCGCCGCCCATCTTTCCAGACTCTTGTGCGGGCTCCCACGGGCACGGCATGCCGAAGGGCGGGGTGTTTCACGTGAAACACCCCGCCCCTGGGTAAAAACGCAGGTCAGGACCGCTCCGGCCGGGGTCCGGGACCTAAGTCACGACTTCGCGGCGGTTACGCCAGGCCAAGATCGCCGAGCTGGTAGCCCGTGAGGTACGGGAGACCCGCGTCGGCGATGGCCCCGGCGGCGCCCCGGTCCACGATCGTGGCGACGGCGACGACCTCGCCACCGGCCTCGCGGACGGCCTCGACGGCGGTCAGCGGCGAGCCGCCGGTGGTCGAGGTGTCCTCGACGACGAGGCAGCGACGGCCCTTGACGTCCGTGCCCTCGATCCGGCGCTGCATGCCGTGCGCCTTCTGCGCCTTGCGGACGACGAAGGCGTCGAGGCGCTGCCCGCGCGCGGCGGAGGCGTGCAGCATCGAGGTCGCGACCGGGTCGGCGCCGAGGGTGAGGCCGCCGACGCAGTCGAAGTCCAGGTCGGCCGTGAGGTCGAGCATGACCTGACCGACCAGGGGCGCGGCCTCGCCGTCCAGCGTGATGCGACGCAGGTCGATGTAGTAGTCGGCTTCCAGACCCGAGGAGAGGGTCACCTTGCCGTGCACCACGGCCTTGTCCTTGATCTGCTGGAGCAGTTCAGCGCGTACGTCAGTCATGCCCCTGAGCTTAGAGCCGCCGCCAGCTCCAGGTGCTCGCGACCTCCAGGGGGTCGATCGGGGTGACCAGGCGCGGCAGGGTGTTGAGGCCGTTCGGCGGGCCGGACTGCGGCTCCACGCAGACGGCGTCCTCGGGCTCGTCGTAGATCACGACCCACTCCGCGCGGCTCGCGACCTTCAGCTCCAGCTCCCCGGGCCAGGTGAGGGTGACGTCGACGCCGTCGGGCATGCCGAAGCAGTCGTCCCAGGGGCCGGGGAGCGGGTCGATGCGGCGGCCGGTGGGGAGGTGGTTCTCGCCGCGCTCCTCCTGCCAGGCGGGGGTGAAGCCGATCGTGACGTCCTGACCGCCCCCACCCAGGTTGCGCAGGAACCAGGGGTGCCAGCCGGCCTGCGCCGGGAAGGAGTCGTCGTAGGTCTCGACGCCGAAGCGGAGCGTGAGGGAGTCCTCGGCCAGCTCGAAGACCTGGGTGACCCGGCCCTTGTACGGCCAGGGGTCGTCGAGTTCGCAGGTGAACACGGCCTCGGTCGCCGAGGTCCGGGCGGACTTCCAGGCACGGTCGCGGACGGTGCCGTGGATGGCGTGCGGGGCGGCGTTGACCGGCAGCTGGTGCGTGGTGACGCCGTTGCGGAAACGGCCGTTCTCGGTCCGCCCGCACCAGGGCACCATCGGGAAGCTTCCGTACCGCTCGCCCTGGCGCAGCACCTCGGTGTCGCCGATGCGCAGGCTCTCGATCCGGCAGCCGTGTTCGGCGTTGATGGTCAACTCGGCGTCGCCCGCCGTCAGTCGCGTCTGCATGCTCACGCCCCGACCCTAAGGCCTGGCGCTGTGTCAGCGGCGGCGGCGCAGCGCCCGGCCGACGACGACGGCCGAGGCCAGCGCGAGGGCCGCGGCCGGCGCGATCCAGCGCAGGGTGGCACCGGCGCTCGTCGCCTCGGGGGCGGGGACGGGGGCGTACCGGCCGCGGGGCGGGGCGTGGTCGACCTCCTCGGCGCTCCGCCCGATCATGGTCCGGCGGGCGTGGGCGGCCTCGGCCGCCGGCTGCGGGGCCGGGAAGTCGATCGGGGTGTCGGCGAAGTCCTCTTCGAGGAGGGGTTCGAGGGAGGGCGGCACGACCGGTGTACCGAGGTCGGCGCCCCGGACGGGCGGCTCCTCCACCCCGTCGTCGACCCCGTCGTCGTCGGTGTCGTCGTCGGTGCCGACGGCGTCCTCCGTCGGCTCCTCCGACGGCTCCTCCGTCAGCGCGGCCACGGCCTCCACGAACTTGTCGAGGAGCTTGGCGCCCGCCGTGGCGCGCGCCTCGTCCGTCGCGTCGGCGAGCCGGCCGACCGCCGTGAGGGCGCCGGTGAAGCTCAGGCTGGTCCCCTCGGCCACCGGGGTGAGGACGACGGTGAGGGACAGCTCCGCCGAGCCCTTGCCGCGGGCTTCGGTGCCCTCCCCCTCGTAGGTGATGGCACCGTCGCGCTCGACGACCCGCAGGGCGCCCCGGTAGGTGATGGTGCCGCCGCCGACCCGTACCTTGAGGCGGCCCGTGAGGGGGCCCGCCTCCGCGTCGGCGTCCCGCTGGAGACCGGGCACGCAGCGCACCACGCGGGCCGGGTCCGTGAGCGTCGCGCGCAGGGCCTCGGCCGGGACGGGAACGAACACCTCATGCTCCATGGAAGCCGAGCCTACTCAGGGCGGGGCGCGGCGTCGCCTGTTTCCGCCCGGCGAACGGGTCGGGCCCGCGGCGGGACCGGACCGGTCGGGCCCGTGGCGAGGCCGGACCGGTCGGCCCCCGGCGAGGCCGGACCGGTCGGCCCCCTGCCCAGGCCCGACCGGTCGGCACCGTGCCCAGGCCCGACCGGTCGGCACCGTGCCCGGGCCCGATCGGTCAGGCCCCGTAGCGGGGGTGCACCAGGGTCGAGGGCGGTGGTGCGGCGCTGCCGCGGGTCCGCTCGGCGCGGCGCGCGGCGCTCTCCAGGGTCCCCGCGCCGAGCGACCGCAGCCGGGGCGCGCCGGGGGCGAGGCCGAGCGCGGGCGGCCGCCCGCCCCGTACGGCCAGGAGGAAGCCCCAGTCCCCCGGCCCCCGCACCGTGCCGCCCGTGCGGTCGGCGCGGTCGGGTCCCGCGGCGAAGCCGGGGGTGCGGCCGCTCGCGCTGTACGGGCGGGTGGCGAAGCCCGCGGCGCGCAGGGTGGCATCGACGGTCCAGTAGGTGCGGGGCCGGTCGGTGGCCGATCCGGCGTGCACGGCGAACCGCCCCGATGCGGTGAGCACCCGGGCCACCAGACCGTAGAACTCCTCCGAGTAGAGCTTGGTGCTGGGGGTGATCCCCGGGTCGGGCAGGTCGGAGATCACCACGTCGTACCGTTCCTGCAGACGATCGGCGGCGCCCCTCAGCCAGCGGAAGGCATCCGCGTAGACCACGCGGACGCGCGGGTCGCGGAAGGCCTGCGCGTTGAGCGCGGCGAGCGCCGGGTCCGTGCGGGCGAGGCGGACGACCCCCGGATCGAGCTCGACGACGGTGACGGAGCGGACCCCGGCGTAGCGGAGGGCCTCCCGGGCGGCCATCCCGTCGCCGCCGCCGACGATCAGCACGCGGGCGTGCGTGCCGTTCATCGCCGGGTGGACGAGCGCCTCGTGGTAGCGGTACTCGTCCCGGCCGGCCACCCGCAGGCGTCCGTCGAGGAACAGGTCGGGCGGCTCCTCGCTGCCCCCGGTCACCACGACCTCCTGGAGGTCGGTGTGGACGGCGACCCGCACCCGCTCCCCGTACACGGCCCGGCGCGCGGCCTGTTCGAAGTCGTCGACGAGGACGGTCGCGGTGGCGAGGAGGGCGAGGACGCCCACGTTCACGGCGACGAGAAGCGCACGGGACCGGCGGGTCAGGTCGCGCCGGAAGACCCAGAGCACGAGGCCGCCGCCGGCGACGGCGTTGACCGCGCCGGTGACGAGCGCGCCGGTGAGCTGACCGAGCCAGGGGAGCAGCAGGAAGGGGAAGGCGAGTCCGCCGACGAGCGCGCCGACGTAGTCGGCGGCGAAGAGGTCGGCGACCGTCCCGGCGGCGTCGTCCTGCTCCCCGAGAGAGGCCTGCCGCCCGGCCCGCCCCGCCTCACCGTGAGAGGCCTGCCCGAGAGACGCCTGCCCGAGAGACGCCTGCCCGAGGGGCGCCTGCCGCCCGGCTCGCACGGCACCGGAGGGACCCGCGCCGGAGTGCCCGGAGGGAGCCGCCCCGCCCGATCGCCCCGCCCGCTGTATGAGCGACATCAGGAGCGGGATCTCGGCGCCGATGAGCACGCCGATCGCGAGCGAGAACGCGACCAGCACGTACCGCGATTCGCCGAGCCAGGCGAAGGACGCGTACAGCACCATCGCCGAGCAGCCGCCGATCAGCGCGAGCCCGGCCTCGACCAGGCCGAAGCCGACGGCGGCGCGGCAGCGCAGCCGCTTGGCGAGGAGCGAGCCCACCCCCATCGCGAAGACCATCACGGAGAGCACGACGGAGGCCTGCGTGACCGAGTCGCCGATCAAGTAGGAGGCGAGCGCGACCAGTTCGAGCTCGTAGACCAGGCCGCAGGCGGCGCAGACGAAGACGACCGCGAGGACCGGGAACCGCACCGCCTCGCGCGGCGGCCGCACGGACCGCCGCGGGGGCGGCCGGCGCACCCTCGTGGGTGGCATGGTCACGGTCGGCTCGATCATGGCCGTAACGCTACGTCACACCTGTCACACGTTTTGTCACCCACACGAGTGCACATGGAGCTCCGGGAGGGCGCATCAGAGTGTTGCGGGCATACGTGCGCCGATACGGGTCCTGGTCACCACCAACTGCCCCTCCTGTGGGTAGGCGTGCCAGGTGCGCCACCGCACCTGGCCCTCGTGGCGCTGGGCCAGCATCGCCGTGAAGGCGTGCGGGGAGCCCGGGAAGGTCCCCGCGAGCCCGTTGGGGTGGTCGGCGACGAGCGCGAGCAGCTCCTGCGCGCGGCCCGCGAAGGAGCCGTGCGAGAGCGTCTCGACGCGCGCCGCGAATTCGTACTCCCACGCGCCGACGCGCTTGGAGACGCCGAGCGGGAGCGGGGTGCTGCTGCCGGCCATGCAGGCCACGGTCTCCGAGCAGTGGCGCCCACCCTCCTCCAGGAGGACCTGGTGGGAGGCGCCGAGCAGCCTCAACTGGAGCTTGGCTCCGGAGAGTTCGAGGTCGAGCACGGCGAGCGCGGGCAGCGGCTCGCGCCCGAGGGCCCAGGCCAGATCGGCCGCGCGGGTATCGGTGTATGAGGTCTTCAGGCTGGTGAGCATGGGTCGGCTCCGCAAACACGGTTTGACGGGTGGGCCGGGGGCGCCCCGGAGAAGGTTCCACGGGAGTGGGAATCGCCGGCTCGGGTCCACACACGGTCCGAGGGCTGTCTCTGTCAGGAGCGAGAGAACCACGGACCCCGGGCGACTCGCAGCGTTTTTACCCAACTTGCTGTGTTTTCCAACCCCTTCGGGGCCCCCACAGTTCACTTGTTCAATCAGCTGCCGCCCCCGCAGCCACCACCGCCACAGCCGGACCCGCAGGAGCTCCCCGACCCGCAGGAGCTGCTGCCGCCGCAGCCGCCGCCTCCGCCCCCGTCGGCCCAGTTGCCGCGGCTCCGGCCCTTGCGCCCGCCGCGCCGCCTGCTCCCGCCCTTACGGGTGCCGGAGAACACTCCGATCACCACGCACACGATGAAGAGAACGATGAAGAATTCCATCTGCACTACCCCCGTTCTTCTGTGCGAGGGGGATGCCCGGTACGGCCCCCCGTCAAAGCCGACTTGAGCGAGTCCAGAGCTTCAGCTGCACGAGGAGCTGGAACACGAGGACGAGGAGCAGGACGAGCTCGAACACGACGACGAGGAGCAGGAGTACGACGAGGACGAGGAGCAGGAAGAGGAAGAGGAAGAGGAAGAAGTGGAGGAAGGGGAGGAAGCGGACGACGAGGAGGACGAACCGGCCCACCAGCTGTCGCTTCCGCCGCCGCGCCTCGTCCCGCTCGTCCCCCTCATCCCACTGGCGACCAGCCAGACCGCGAATGCGATCACCGCCGTGATCCCGAGGATGAAGAATGCGATGTCCATGCCAGGGCGATCCCCGCTCCGGCGACCCGCCAAAGCGCACTTGAGCAAGTCCAGAGCTTGGCCCCAGGATGGCGGGCATGACACGACCGCTGCTCAATCGCCGCCTCGCCGAGTTCGGGACGACGATCTTCGCCGAGATGTCCGCGCTCGCCGCCAGGACCGGGTCGATCAACCTCGGTCAGGGCTTCCCCGACACCGACGGCCCGGAGGAGATCCGGGAGGCCGCGGTCCGCGCGCTGCGGGACGGCCGCGGCAACCAGTACCCGCCCGGCCCCGGCGTCCCCGAGCTGCGTTCGGCGATCGCCGACCACCAGCGCGAGCGGTACGGCCTCGCGTACGACCCCGACGCCGAGGTCCTCGTCACGGCGGGCGCCACCGAGGCCATCGCCGCGGCCCTGCTCGCCCTGGTCGAGCCGGGCGACGAGGTGATCGCCCTGGAGCCGTACTACGACTCCTACGCGGCCTGCATCGCGATGGCGGGCGGCACCCGCGTCCCCGTCACCCTCCGCCCCCACGAGGGCACCTACGTCCTCGACCTCGACGAACTGCGGGCCGCCGTCACCGACCGGACCCGGCTGATCCTCCTGAACACCCCGCACAACCCCACCGGCACGGTCCTCACCCGGGCCGAGCTGACCGCCGTCGCCGAGCTCGCGATCGAGCGGGACCTGCTCGTCGTCACGGACGAGGTCTACGAGCACCTGGTCTTCGACGACGCCGAGCACCTGCCGATCGCGAGCCTCCCCGGCATGCGGGAGCGCACGGTCACCATCGGCTCGGCCGGCAAGACGTTCTCCTTCACCGGCTGGAAGGTCGGCTGGATCACCGCGAGCCCCGACCTGACCTCCGCCGTCCGCTCGGCCAAGCAGTTCCTCACGTACGTCTCCTCGGGCCCCTTCCAGTACGCGATCGCCGAGGCCCTCCGCCTCCCGGCCGCCTACTTCGACAGCCTCCGCGCCGACCTGAGCGCCAAGCGGGACCTGCTGAGCGAGGGCCTCGCCCAGGCGGGCTTCGAGGTCTACCGCCCGGCCGGCACCTACTTCGTCACCACCGACATCCGGCCCCTCGGCGCCACCGACGGCTTCGCCTTCTGCCGCTCCCTCCCCGAGCGCGCCGGCGTCGTCGCCATTCCCAACGCCGTCTTCTACGACCACCGCGAGGCCGGCGCCCCCTTCGTGCGCTTCGCCTTCTGCAAGCGGACCGAGATCCTGGAGGAGGCCGTCTCCCGCCTCAAGGCGCTCAGCGCCTGACAGGGCCGTTCCGCCGGACGGGGCCCGGCCGCCGGGCCCCACGGACGAAAGCCCGGCCAGGGCCGCGATCCTGATGGTCGCGGCCCTGGCCGGGCTGTCGTGGTGCTACGGGGCGTACGCCCCGACGCCCCCGCGCATGGCGGTCCGAGACGCCGGGGGTACGGAGGGGGCTTACGCCTCCTCGTCGCCCTCGGCCTTGTCCTCGGGGGACTCCAGGCCGAACTGCTCGACGATCCACTTGTCGAACTCGATGGAGGCGCGGACCCAGCTGACCGTGGAGGACACGAAGTGCTCCAGGGCGACGCCGGTGCCGATCAGCATCTGCGCCTCGCCGATGAGGCGGAGGGTGGCGGAGCCGTCCTCCTCCTCGTGCAGGTGCGTGTACACCTTGGGCCACAGGGTGCGGCGGTTCCAGTCGTCGATCGCGTCGAGGATCTTCGCGCGGTCGTCGGCGGCGTGCGGGCGGTCGTAGAACGTCCGCACCGAGAAGACCTGCTGCTCGCCCTCGCCGCGGAACATGAAGTACGTGCGGAACTCCTCCCACGGCGCCGCGAGGTCACCCTCGTCGTCGACGACGTACTTGAGTTCCATCTGCTCGAGGAGCTGCTTGACGAGGTCCTGGTCGGGGACGACGGGGCCCGCCGGTCCTGCGGCCTGAGGCTGGGGCTGGCCCCCGAAATTCGGAATCGAGGACGGGTCGATGCTCACCGTTATTTCCCTTCGTACGGATGCTCGCCATCCTCCCCCATGCCGGGCGGTACGTGGCAAGTCCCACCTCCCGCGATCCGCTGCGGGCTGACAAGATCTGGTCCTCATGGGGGAGAAAACGGGGAAGAAGGCGAAACCGGTGAGGCCGCGACCGTGGACCTGGGTCTGGGTCTCGGTGGTGGTGACCCTGCTCTGCGGCGGCCCGATCGGCTTCGTGGTCTGGGGCGCGATGGCCTGGAGCGAGATCGGCGAGACGAAGCAGGTGGACTGCGCCGAGGTGATGACCTTCGCCCGGGGCAGCCTCCCGGCGAGCGCCGAGGACGCCCGCTGCACCGCGGCCCACTGGCAGGACACGCAGGCCACGGCGGAGTTCCGGATGCCGCGCTCCGAGGTCGCCGGATGGCTGGACACGACCTATCCGACGGGGAAGCCGGCGTTCTCCTGCGACCGGGACCGGTGCGTGGACGTGTCGTTCGACGACGTCCTGTACGTCCACGTCCGGGTCACGTACGAGGACGGGGTCACCGCCCTCGTACGTGTGGAGGCCTTCGACACCTGAGGTGCGTGTCGAGGCCTTCGGCACCTGACCTACTGGACCGCCCCGACGATCAGGCCGTCCTCGACACGGTCCACCCGGACCGTGTCGCCGTCCACGACCTCGCCCGCGAGGATCTCCTTCGCGAGCCGGTCGCCGATCGCCGTCTGGATGAGCCGGCGCAGCGGCCGCGCGCCGTACGCGGGGTCGTTGCCCTCCTCGGCGAGCCACTCCAGGGCCTCCGGGGTGACCTCCAGGGTGAGGCGCCGCTCCGCGAGCCGCTTCGCGAGCCGGTCGATCTGCAGCTGCGCGATCCGGCCCAGCTCGGCCCGGTCGAGCGCCGAGAAGACGACCAGGTCGTCCAGACGGTTGAGGAACTCGGGCTTGAAGCTCGCCCGCACCACGTCCAGGACCTGCTGCTTCTTCACGTCCTCCGAGGTCAGGGGCTCCACGAGGTACTGGCTGCCCAGGTTCGACGTGAGGATCAGGATGGTGTTGCGAAAGTCCACCGTCCGGCCCTGCCCGTCGGTCAGGCGTCCGTCGTCCAGGACCTGGAGCAGGACGTCGAAGACCTCCGGGTGGGCCTTCTCCACCTCGTCGAGCAGGACCACGCTGTACGGGCGGCGGCGGACCGCCTCCGTGAGCTGGCCGCCCTCCTCGTAGCCGACGTAGCCGGGAGGCGCGCCGACCAGGCGGGCGACGGAGTGCTTCTCGCCGTACTCCGACATGTCGATGCGGATCATGGCCCGCTCGTCGTCGAAGAGGAAGTCGGCGAGCGCCTTCGCCAGCTCGGTCTTGCCGACGCCGGTCGGACCGAGGAAGAGGAAGGAACCGGTGGGCCGGTCGGGGTCGGCGATCCCGGCGCGGGTGCGGCGCACCGCGTCGGAGACGGCCTGCACGGCCTCGGACTGGCCGATCAGCCGCCGCCCGAGCTCGTCCTCCATGCGGAGCAGCTTCTGCGTCTCGCCCTCCAGGAGGCGGCCGGCGGGGATGCCGGTCCAGGAGCCGACCACGTCCGCGATGTCGTCGGGGCCGACCTCCTCCTTGACCATGGTGTCCTTGGAGGACTCCTGCTGGGCCTCGGCCTCGGAGGCCTCCTCCAGCTCCCGCTCCAGGCCCGGGATCTCCCCGTACAGCAGCTTGGAGGCGGTGTCGAAGTCGCCGTCGCGCTGGGCGCGCTCGGCGCGGCCCCGGGTCTCGTCGAGGCGTTCCTTGAGCTCGCCGACCCGGTTGAGGGACTGCTTCTCCTTCTCCCAGCGGGCGGTCAGGCCGCGCAGCTCCTCCTCGCGGTCGGCGAGGTCGCGCCGCAGCTTCTCCAGGCGCTGCTTGCTCGCCGCGTCCGTCTCGTTCTTCAGGGCCAGCTCCTCCATGCGGAGCCGGTCCACGGAGCGCTGGAGCTCGTCGATCTCGACGGGCGAGGAGTCGATCTCCATGCGGAGCCGGGAGGCGGCCTCGTCGACGAGGTCGATGGCCTTGTCGGGGAGGAAGCGGGACGTGATGTACCGGTCGGAGAGGGTCGCGGCGGCCACCAGGGCGGAGTCGTTGATCTGCACCTTGTGGTGGGCCTCGTACCGGCCCTTGAGCCCGCGGAGGATCGCGATGGTGTCCTCCACGGTCGGCTCGGCGACCAGGACCTGCTGGAAGCGGCGCTCCAGGGCGGGGTCCTTCTCGATCCGCTCGCGGTACTCGTCGAGGGTGGTCGCGCCGACCATGCGGAGCTCGCCGCGGGCCAGCATCGGCTTCAGCATGTTGCCGGCGTCCATGGCGGAGTCGCCGCCGGCGCCCGCGCCGACGACCGTGTGCAGCTCGTCGATGAAGGTGATGATCTGGCCGTCGCTCGCCTTGATCTCGGAGAGGACGGTCTTCAGTCGCTCCTCGAACTCGCCGCGGTACTTCGCGCCGGCGACCATCGCGCCGAGGTCGAGCGAGACGAGCCGCTTGTTCTTCAGGGACTCGGGGACGTCGCCCTTCACGATCCGCTGGGCGAGGCCCTCGACGACGGCGGTCTTGCCGACGCCGGGCTCGCCGATGAGGACCGGGTTGTTCTTGGTGCGGCGGGACAGCACCTGGACCACGCGGCGGATCTCGTGGTCGCGGCCGATGACCGGGTCCAGCTTGCCCTCGCGCGCGGCGGCGGTGAAGTCCGTGCCGAACTTCTCCAGCGCCTTGTACTGCCCCTCCGGGTCGGGTGTGGTCACCCGGCGTCCTCCCCTGCTCTTCTCGAACGCGTCGAGCAGCTTCTTCGCGCTCGCGCCCTGCGCGTCGAGGATCTCACCGGCCGGGCCGCCCTTGGCCGCGATCGACGCGAGCAGGTGCTCGGTCGACAGGAAGTCGTCGCCGAGCTCCTTCGCGCGCCGGTCGGCGTCGGCGATCACGGCGAGGAAGTCACGGCTGGGCTGCGGGGGCGCGACCGTGGACCCGGTGACGCTCGGCAGGGCGGCGAGCAGCCGCTCCGCGCCGGCGCGGACGGCGGCCTGGTCGGCGCCGACGGCGGCCAGCAGATCGACGATGTTCTCGTTGTCCTGACCGGCCAGGAGGGCCAGCAGCAGGTGGGCGGGGGTCAGGTCGGCGTGCCCCTCGGACACGGCGCGGCTGCTCGCCGCGTTGATCGCGTCCCGGCTCCTGTTGGTCAGTTCGGCGTCCACGTGCGGTGCTCCTCCTGAGTTCTCGTGGGCTCTCTCCTTCTATGACTTCTCCAGGGTACACAAAGTTGAGTCCGATCGGCTCAAGGTATCGGAGGGAGGTCGTCCCCGGGTAGTTTCCGGGCATGGCCACAGACCCCAGGAACCCGTCCGACTCGTACCTGAGCTTCTGGCGCGAGTACCACATGTGCACCCTGACCACCCCGCGCCCGGACGGCACTCCGCACGTCGTCGCGGTCGGCGTCACGTACGACCCCGAGGGCGGGTACGCGCGCGTGATCACCAACAAGAACAGCCGGAAGGTCGCCAACGTCCTGGCGGCGGGCGCGGAGGGCGCGCGGGTCGCGGTCTGCCAGGTCGACAAGGGGCGCTGGGCCACCCTGGAGGGCGTCGCCCGCGTCCGCACGGAGGCCGAGACGGTCGCGGACGCCGTCGCCCGCTACGCGGAGCGCTACGGCCGCACGCCGGCCCCGAACCCGGACCGGGTCGTCATCGAGATCGCCCTCACCCGGGCGATGGGCCGCGCCTGAGCGCGGAGGCGGGAGCGCCGCGCCCGAGCGCGGAGACGGGAAGGCCGCGCCCGAGCGCGGAAACGGGAAAGCACAGCGGCGCCATCGCGTTTCAGGTCCGCGATGGCGCCGCTGTGTGGGGGAAGTGCCGGAGCGATCTACAACGACGGGGGAATCGCTCAGGCACTGCGGGGGGTGGCGGTGATGGTCTCGGGTTCGATCAGCTGGTGGTCCCGCTGGTCGAGGTTGACGAAGATCATGCCGTACCGGATGGCACAGCGGATGGGCTGTGGAGCGCCTCGGGGGCGGCGCAGACAGCGGTACGCACGGACGTCCTCGTCCTGCTCTCGGGCGACGACGATCGGCTCTCCGAAGAGCGTGACCTTCAGCGAGTCACCACGGTGGGGGATGGCCGTGGCGAGATCGACGAAGTGCCAGCCGGAGCGATAGGCCGAGGCCATCTCACGGCGGAACCTGGGGTCATCGGGAACATTCATGCGCCCGTCTAGCTCCAGCCGGGGTCCTGCGCGGGGGCCACGCTCCAGCCCGGGTCACCGAGGAGCGCGGGGCCGGCGAGGTGCCAGCCCGGGTCGAGCGGAGCGGCCTGCACCTGCTCCGTGTCCGAGTGCCAGCCCGGATCCGGAACCACTCCCACCGCGCCCACTGTGGCGGCCGCGATGAAGGCGACTCCGGCCGCCGCGCGTATGAGCTTCTTCATCATCACCGAGCAACCTCACTTGAAGGCAACGTCTCTTTCCAACCCCCGCGACTAAGACGATGGCTTACTCTCTGCGCCTGCACCACCAAACCCAGGCATCATGTTCCTGAGATGCAGGAGCCTGGGGGTGTACATATGCGGAAACAAGCGGACGAAACAGGTCACCCTCATTCGCACGCCGAACTGTGCGAAGCGGGCGGCGAGCTGTATGCGGCCGCTCTGCGGACCGGGCGAATACCCCGGTCAGAGGCGGTCGGGACGCCGTGCCTCCTCGACCTGTCCCTGCTCCACCCCGACCCCGACGACGCCCAGTGGCTCCGCCCGGTTCCCCCCTCCGCGGCCCTCGCCCAGCTGCTCCAGCCGATCGAACGGGAAATACTCGACCGCCGTCGGCGCACCGTCGCCCTGTCGGACGCTTTCGAGCCGTTCATGGCCATCAGCGCCCACGACTCACCCACCACACACGCCATCACCGTCCTCGAGGGCATCGACCGCATCAACTCGACCCTCGACCGCGTCGTGGCCAACTGCCGCCACGAGCTCCTCACCGTCCAGCCGGGCGGCGGCCGCCCCGCCCAGGCCCTCAGCGAGGCCCTGGACCGCGTCTCCCCGCTCCTCGGCCGCGGCATCAGCATGCGCACGCTCTACCAGCACACCGCGCGCCACACCGAGCTCACGCTGACCTACCTGGAGCACGTCGGCCCCGAGGTCCAGGTGCGCACCCTCGAAGAGATCATCGACCGGCTGATCATCGTCGACCGCGAGGTCGCCTTCATCCCGGCCCGCAGCGACCGCCAGGTCGCCCTGGAACTGCGCCACCCCGGCCTGGTCGCGTACCTCTGCGGCGTCTTCGACCAGTTCTGGCAGCTGGCCGTGCCGATACGGGAGGAGATCCCGTACGACATCAAGACCGACGGCATCGGCGGCGTGCAGCGCTCCATCGCCAGGCTCCTCGTCGAGGGACACGTCGACGAGGCCATCGCCCGCCGGCTCGGCATGAACGTGCGGACCTGCCGGGCGCACATCGCCAAACTCGCCGCCGCCCTCGGCAGCGGCAGCCGGGCGCAGCTCGGCTATCTGATCGCCCAGTCCGGCATCCTCGAACGGGACAACTGAAAGAGGCCCCCTCCCTGAGGGAGGGGGCCTCTTCCGGACATCGTGCGATGGTGAAGGGCTACTCGCCGCGCTTCGGGCGCCACACCACGAGGGCGCTCGCCTGCTGCACGTCGGTGTACGGCACCAGGTCCCTGCGGTACGAGGCGTGCACCTGGGCCTCGCGCTGGCGCAGCGTCGCCGCCGCGCCCTCGACCGCCGCCGACAGCTCGGCCACCCGGGCCTGGAGCGCCACGACCTGGTTCTCCAGTTCGATGATGCGCTTGATCCCGGCCAGGTTGATGCCCTCGTCCTGCGACAGCTGCTGCACCTGACGGAGCAGCTCGATGTCACGGGCCGAGTAGCGCCGGCCGCGGCCCGCCGTGCGGTCCGGGGAGACCAGACCGAGGCGGTCGTACTGCCGGAGGGTCTGCGGGTGCAGACCGGAGAGCTGGGCCGCCACCGAGATGACGTACACCGGCGACTCGTCGGTCAGTTCGTACGGATTGCGTCGGCGCTCCATCTGCTCAAGCTCCCTTCGCCGCCTGGAACAGCTCGGCCCGCGGGTCCTCCGAGGCGGTCGCCTCGCGGAAGGTCTCCAGGGCCTCGCGTGCCTTGTCGTCCAGATCCTTCGGCACGGCCACCTCGACCGTGACGAGGAGGTCTCCGCGCGTGCCGTCCTTGCGGACCGCGCCCTTGCCCCGGGCGCGCATGGTCCGGCCGTTCGGGGTGCCCGCGGGCAGCTTGAGGGTGACCGCGGGGCCGCCGAGGGTCGGCACCTTGATCTCGCCGCCGAGCGCCGCCTCCGAGAAGGAGACCGGCACCGTGACGGTGAGGTTGTCGTCCTTGCGGCCGAAGACCGGGTGGTCGTCGACGTGCACGACGACGTACAGGTCGCCGTTCTGCCCGCCGCGCTCGCCCGGCGCTCCCTTGCCGCGGAGACGGATCTTCTGGTTGTCGCTGACGCCCGCGGGGATGCGGACCTGCATGGTGCGGGAGGACTTGGCCCGGCCGCTGCCCTTGCAGACCTCGCAGGGGTTCTCGGCGATGAGGCCGCGGCCCTTGCAGTCCACGCAGGGGTCGGTGAGCGAGAAGCCGCCGCCGCTGCCGCGCGATACCTGCCCGGTGCCGACGCAGGTCGGGCACACCCGGGGCGTGCCGTTCTTGTCGCCGGTGCCCGAGCACGCCGTGCACGGCTGCTGGCTGGACATCCGCAGCGGTACGGTCGCGCCCTCGATGGCCTCGGTGAAGCTGAGCGTCACCTCGGACTCGATGTCCTGGCCGCGCCGCGGCTGGGTGCGGGTGCCCGCTCCCCCGCCGCGGTTGAACAGGCCGCCGAAGACGTCGCCGATGCCGCCGCCGCCCCCGAAGCCGCCGCCCGCCCCGCCCTGGGCGCCTCCGAAGAGGTCGCCCAGGTCGAAGTTGAACGAGCCGCCGCCTCCGGGGCCGCCGGCCCTGAAGCCGCCGTTCCCGAAGAGGGCGCGGGCGTCGTCGTACTCCTTGCGCTTCTTGGCGTCGCCGAGGACGTCGTTCGCCTCGGAGATCTCCTTGAAGCGCGCCTCGGCGGTCGCGTCACCCTTGTTGGCGTCCGGATGGTTCTCGCGGGCGAGCTTCCGGTACGCCTTCTTGATCTCGGCCTCGGTGGCGTCCTTGGGGACGCCGAGAACCTTGTAGTAGTCCTTCTCGACGAAGTCCTTCGTGCTCATCGACGTCCCTCCTCCCGCGTACGGGTACGGCTGTTACTCGCTGTCCTGCTCGGACGTGTCGGGGTCACCCGACTCCTCGGCCTTGCCCTGGGCCCCGGGCTGGGGCTCGGCGACGGCCACGCGGGCGGGCCGGATGGTCCGCTCGCCGATCCGGTACCCCGGCTGCAGGATCGCCACGCAGGTCGTCTCGGTGACGTCCGGCGCGTACGAGTGCATCAGGGCCTCGTGGATCGTCGGGTCGAAGGGCTCGCCCTCCTTGCCGAACTGCTGCAGACCCATCTTGGCGACGACGGTCTCCAGCGATTCGGCCACCGACTTGAACCCGCCCACGAGCTCGCCGTGGTCCCGGGCCCGGCCGACGTCGTCGAGCACGGGGAGGAGCTCGGCCAGGAGGCTCGCGACGGCGATCTCCTTGACCGTGACCCGGTCCCGCTCCACGCGGCGGCGGTAGTTCTGGTACTCGGCCTGGAGCCGCTGGAGGTCCGCGGTGCGCTCGGCGAGCGCGGTACGGGCCTGGTCCAGCTGCGCCAGCAGGGCTACGTCCGTAGCGTCCCCGGCCGGGGCCGTCGAGTCCTCTTCGGACTCGACGGCCTCGGCGGCGTCGTCAGCGGTGGCGCCGGAGGGGACGTCGGGCTTCTCCTCGAAGCCCGGGGTCTCCTCGGTCACGCCTGGCCGCCCTTCGGCTTCTCGTCGTCCACGATCTCGGCGTCGACGACGTCGTCGTCCTGGGCCTGGGCCTGACCGGCGTCTCCGCCGGCGGCCTGGGCGCCCTGGGCGTCGGCGTACAGCGCCTGGCCGAGCTTCTGCGAGACGGCCGCGACCTTCTCGGTGGCGGTGCGGATCTCGGCGGTGTCCTCGCCCTTGAGCTTCTCCTTCAGCTCGACGAGCGCGGCCTCGACCTCGGCCTTGACGTCACCGGGGAGCTTGTCCTCGTTGTCCTTGATGAACTTCTCCGTCTGGTAGACGAGCTGCTCACCCTGGTTGCGGGACTCGGCGGCCTCGCGGCGACGGTGGTCCTCGTCCGCGTACTGCTCGGCCTCCTGGCGCATGCGGTCGACCTCGTCCTTCGGCAGCGAGGAGCCGCCGGTGACGGTCATCTTCTGCTCCTTGCCCGTGCCCAGGTCCTTCGCGGTCACGTGCATGATGCCGTTGGCGTCGATGTCGAAGGCGACCTCGATCTGCGGGACGCCACGCGGGGCCGGCGGCAGACCGGTCAGCTCGAACATGCCGAGCTTCTTGTTGTACGCCGCGATCTCGCGCTCGCCCTGGTAGACCTGGATCTGCACGGACGGCTGGTTGTCCTCGGCCGTCGTGAAGATCTCGGACCGCTTGGTCGGGATCGTGGTGTTGCGCTCGATGAGCTTGGTCATGATGCCGCCCTTGGTCTCGATACCGAGGGACAGCGGGGTCACGTCGAGGAGCAGGACGTCCTTGACCTCACCCTTGAGGACACCGGCCTGGAGCGCGGCGCCGATGGCGACGACCTCGTCCGGGTTGACGCCCTTGTTGGCGTCCTGACCGCCGGTCAGCTCCTTGACGAGCTCGGCGACGGCCGGCATGCGGGTCGAGCCACCGACGAGGACGACGTGGTCGATCTCGGAGAGCTGGATGCCCGCGTCCTTGATGACGTTGTGGAACGGCACCTTGCAGCGGTCGAGCAGGTCGGAGGTGAGCTGCTGGAACTGGGCGCGCGTGAGCTTCTCGTCCAGGTGCAGCGGGCCCTCGGCGGAGGCCGTGATGTAGGGCAGGTTGATCGTGGTCTCGGTCGAGGACGAGAGCTCGATCTTCGCCTTCTCCGCGGCCTCGCGGAGACGCTGGAGAGCCATCTTGTCCTTGGCCAGGTCCACACCGTGACCGTTCTGGAACTGCGTCACCAGGTAGTCGACGACGCGCTGGTCCCAGTCGTCACCACCGAGGTGGTTGTCACCGTTGGTGGCCTTCACCTCGACGACGCCGTCGCCGATCTCCAGGAGGGACACGTCGAAGGTGCCGCCACCGAGGTCGAAGACGAGGATCGTCTGGTCGTCCTTGTCGAGGCCGTACGCCAGGGCGGCCGCGGTGGGCTCGTTGACGATGCGCAGGACGTTGAGGCCCGCGATCTCACCGGCCTCCTTGGTGGCCTGACGCTCGGAGTCGTTGAAGTACGCCGGGACGGTGATGACCGCGTCGACGACCTTCTCGCCCAGGTACGCCTCGGCGTCACGCTTGAGCTTCTGCAGGATGAAGGCGCTCATCTGCTGCGGGTTGAAGTTCTTGCCGTCGATCTCGATCTTCCAGTCGGTGCCCATGTGGCGCTTGACCGACCGGATGGTCCTGTCGACGTTGGTGACGGCCTGACGCTTGGCCACCTCGCCGACGAGCACCTCGCCGTTCTTCGCGAAGGCGACGACGGACGGCGTGGTCCTGGCGCCCTCGGCGTTGGTGATGACGGTGGGCTCGCCGCCTTCCAGAACGCTGACGACGGAGTTAGTCGTGCCCAGGTCGATGCCGACCGCACGTGCCATTTCGATTCCTCCAGCTGACTGACTTGAGTGGAACTGACTCAAGGATGCACGAGGAACCGGATCGCGTCAACAGACCTGAGCGGAGTCGACTCAACTCTTCGCCGAGTCCACCACTCAAAGAGCGTGCCGCTCCCCCGTTTGACCGGGTTCGCATGAGAGGGTCCGGACATATCCCAGGATTCCCGCCGAAGGGTGTGAGCGCATGACGGCGAAGCGCGCGTTCGACGTGGCGGGCGGGCTCGCCCTGCTCCTCGTCCTCTCACCCCTGATCGCCGGCATCGCCCTGTCCGTCACCCTCGGCGGCGGCGCCGTGCTGCGCCGCCGGACGGTGGCCGGCCTGGAGGGGCGGCCGTTCACGATGCTCACCTTCCGCACCAGGAGCCCACTGGCCGCGCTGCCCCTTCTCCTGCACGTCGTCGCGGGCCGGATGTCGCTCGTCGGGCCGTGCCCGCTGACCCCGGGCCACCGCGAGTGCGGGGGCGAGGGGCGCCGCCGGCTCTCCGTACGCCCGGGGCTGACCGGACCGTGGCAGATCAGCGGCCGCTCGGACCTGCCGTGGGAGGAGCGCGAACTGCTCGATCTCCACTATGTGGACCACCACTGGCTGGGGATGGACCTGGTGATCCTTGCGCGTACGCTTCCAGCAGTCCGCAGGCGTCGCGCGGCAAGGTTTGCCTGAGCGACACATATCACCGCGAGCGCCGCTACAGCGCGGCGCCGTGACCGGGTAATCTCAGCAGGAACTCAATAAGTTACCGCTTAGTAGGCCCGCCCGAGGAGCCCGTCATGCAACTCGCCGCGATCATCGTGTCGATCGCCATCACGGTGGTGGCCGTCGCGCTGTTCGGCCGCGCCACCGTGCAGATCTACCGCTTCGTGCGGCTCGGTCAGCCGGTACCCGCCGGCACGCGCACCGGTGACCCCAAGCAGCGCACCATCACGCTGGTCAAGGAATTCCTCGGCCACACGCGCATGAACCGCTGGGGCATCGTCGGCTTCGCGCACTGGTTCGTCGCGGTGGGCTTCTTCTCGCTGCTCCTCACGATCGTCAACGCCTTCGGCCAGCTCTTCCAGGCCGACTGGCTCATCCCGATCATCGGCGACTGGCTGCCGTACGAGATCTTCACCGAGTTCCTCGGCCTCATGACGGTCCTCGGCATCGTGACGCTCATCGTCATCCGCCAGCTGAGCAAGCCGACCAAGGCCGGCCGCAAGTCCCGCTTCGCCGGCTCCAAGACCGGCCAGGCGTACTTCGTCGAGGCCGTCATCCTGATCGTCGGCGTCTGCATCATGACGCTCCGCGCGCTCGAAGGCGTCCAGCACCACGTGACGAGCTGGGAGCCCGGCTTCTTCGCCTCGTACCCGCTGATCGCGCTCCTCGACGGCCTGGACCTCAGCACGATCCAGTACCTCACCTACTTCTTCGCGTGCCTCAAGATCGTCACGTCCTTCACCTGGATGATCACGGTCTCGCTCAACACCAACATGGGCGTCGCCTGGCACCGCTTCCTCGGCTTCCCGAACATCTGGTTCAAGCGCAACGCCGACGGCTCCACCGCCCTCGGCGCGCTCCAGCCGATGACCACCGCGGGCAAGGAGATCGACTGGGAGGACCCGGCCGAGGACGCCGTCTTCGGTGTCTCCCAGGTCGAGCAGTTCTCCTGGAAGGGCATCCTCGACTTCTCCACCTGCACCGAGTGCGGCCGCTGCCAGTCGCAGTGCCCCGCCTGGAACACCGGCAAGCCGCTCTCCCCGAAGCTCCTCATCATGTCGCTGCGCGACCACGCGCACGCCAAGGCGCCGTACCTGCTCGCGGGCGGCGGCAAGGACATGGAGGGCAACGAGAAGGCGACCGAGGAGCAGCTCAAGGACGTCCCCGCGTCGGCGATCGCCGAGGCCGAGCGCCCCCTCATCGGCACCGCCGAGGAGAACGGCGTCATCGACCCCGACGTCCTGTGGTCCTGCACCACCTGCGGCGCCTGCGTCGAGCAGTGCCCGGTCGACATCGAGCACATCGACCACATCGTCGACATGCGCCGCTACCAGGTGATGATCGAGTCCGCCTTCCCGTCGGAGGCCGGCACGATGCTCAAGAACCTGGAGAAGAAGGGCAACCCCTGGGGCCTGGCGAAGAAGCAGCGCGTCGAGTGGACCAAGGAGGTCGACTTCGAGGTCCCGATCGTCGGCAAGGACGTCGAAGACCTCTCGGAGTTCGACTACCTCTACTGGGTCGGCTGCGCCGGCGCCCTGGAAGACCGCGCCAAGAAGACCACCAAGGCCTTCGCGGAGCTCCTCAACATCGCGGGCGTCAAGTTCGCGATCATGGGAGGCGACGAGAAGTGCACCGGTGACTCCCCCCGCCGCCTGGGCAACGAGCCGCTGTTCCAGCAGCTCGCGCAGGAGAACGTCGCGATGCTGAACATGGCGTTCGGCGAGGACGACGAGGACGAGTCGACGAAGAAGCCGAAGTCGGCGAAGAAGATCGTCTCGACCTGCCCGCACTGCTTCAACACCATCGCCAACGAGTACCCGCAGCTCGGCGGCGAGTACGAGGTCATCCACCACACCCAGCTGCTCCAGCACCTCATCGACGAGGGCAAGCTGGTCCCGGTGACCCCGGTCGAGGGCCTCATCACCTACCACGACCCCTGCTACCTGGGCCGGCACAACAAGGTCTACACGCCGCCGCGCGAGATCATGTCCGCCGTCCCCGGCCTGCGCCAGCAGGAGATGCACCGCCACAAGGAGCGCGGCTTCTGCTGCGGCGCCGGCGGCGCGCGGATGTGGATGGAGGAGCGGATCGGCAAGCGCATCAACAACGAGCGCGTCGACGAGGCCCTGTCCCTCAACCCGGACATCGTCTCCACCGCCTGCCCGTTCTGCCTGGTCATGCTCACGGACTCCGTGAACGGCAAGAAGAACGAGGGCAAGGCCAAGGAGTCCGTCACCGTCGTGGACGTGGCGCAGCTGCTCCTTGAGTCGGTGAAGACCCCGGTCGACCCGGAGCCGGAGGCGACGGCCGAGGAGCCGGAGCCGGCGGTCTGATCCCGGACACGAGAAGAAGGGCCGCCCCGCGCGAGAGCGCGGGGCGGCCCTTTTCTCCTGCCTCGGGCCTCCGACTTCTCCTGCCTCGGGCCTCCGACATCTCCGAAGCCACGAGTACGGCAAGGGGGTGATACGCCGGATGTGCCACAGCCTCCGCGCGCCCCCGCACGACCACGTCGCCCCCGTCGGGCCCCCTAGGGGATGTCACAGCTCAGTGGCAAGGCCCGGCCTGGGGAGCGCCCGCACGGGCTGAGCGGGTACGTTCAAGGACGTGGCTGGATTCAGGAACGGACGCGGCAGGGACAACCGCCCCCCGCAACAACAACCGCAGCAGGCGCCGTACGGGTACAACGCGGCCCCGCCGCCGCACCCGCAGCAGCAGTGGCAGCAGCCGCCGCAGGGCCGCCCGCAGCAGGGGTACGGACAGCAGGGGCAGCAGGGGCAGCCGTACGGCCGGCAGGGGCACCAGCAGGGGCACCAGCAGCCGTACGGGGAGCCGGAGTACTTCGGCGATCCCTACGGCCAGCAGCAGCACCAGCAGCACGCGGCGGCGGCGAACAACCCGGGCCACACCCAGATGTTCAGCGTGGACGACCCGTACGCCCAGGCCGGGCCGCCGCCCGCGCCCGTACCGACGGGCCCCCGGCTCCCCTGGAAGCCGCTCCTGAGCGGCATCGTGCTCCGCCCGGCGGACACGTTCCTGCGGATGCGGGACCACGCGGTCTGGGGTCCGGCGCTGGTCGTCACGTTCCTCTACGGGCTCCTCGCGATCTTCGGCTTCGACAAGGCCCGCGAAGAGGCGATCAACGCGACGCTGTCGAGCGCGATCCCGTACGTCCTGATGACGGCCCTCGGCTTCGTGCTCGGCGGGCTGATCCTGGGCGCGGTCACCCACACCCTGGCGCGCCAGCTCGGCGGCGACGGGGCATGGCAGCCCACGGTCGGCCTCTCCATGCTGATCATGTCGATCACGGACGCCCCGCGCCTGGTCTTCGCGCTCTTCCTGGGCGGCGAGAACGGCCTGGTCCAGGTCATCGGCTGGGCGACCTGGCTGGCGGCGGGGGCGCTCTTCACCATGATGGTGAGCCGCTCGCACGACCTGCCGTGGCCGAAGGCACTGGGCGCGTCGGCGATCCAGCTGGTGGCGCTGCTGAGCCTGATCAAGCTGGGCACGCTGTAGCCGGTCACGTACGGACATGGAGGAGCCCCCGTCACATGCGGCGGGGGCTCCTCCATGCCCCTGGCAAGTAGCGGGGACCGGCCATGAACGACGGTTAGAAGCCATTCGCGGCACCGCTTCGATCATCGCGTTGACTTGCCGGCATCACGGATCCAAGATCGACGGCGATCCATGAACTCGTTCTCAACTCATTCGAGGAGTGCCATGTCCGGAAGGCTTTCCCGCCTCGCGGTGTTCTCGGCCGCGCTCGCCGCGTTCGGAATGGCGGGGGCTCTGCCGAGCACCGCTGCCGCCGCTCCCGCCGTCTCCACCGTTTCCCCCGCCCCCAGCGGCACCACGGCGATGCACTTCATCGCCCACTACAGCTCCGAGGCGCAGTGCGCGGGCGGCGGCGCGTACTACGTCCGCCACGGCTACTCGTCCTACTACTGTCTCCGCGAGTCCGCCGGCTGGGGCCTCTACGTGTGGGACTGACAGGTCAGTACGCCCGACGGGGCGACGCGCGATTCCTCGCGCGTCGCCCCGTCGGCCGTTCCGGCGCTGTTCCCACCGGGAGGATCAGGCGTCGAGGACCTGGCCCTCGCGCTTCACGACGGGCGGCTCGACCGACCAGGGGAAGTTGATCCACTCGTCGGTCTTCTTCCACACGTACTCGCACTTCACGAGGGAGTGGGACTTCTCGTAGATGACGGCGGAGCGGACCTCGGCGACGTGGTCGACGCAGAAGTCGTGGACGAGCTTGAGCGTCTTGCCGGTGTCGGCGACGTCGTCGGTGATGAGCACCTTCTTGTCGCTGAAGTCGATCGCGTCCGGCACGGGCGCCAGCATGACCGGCATCTCCAGCGTGGTCCCGACACCGGTGTAGAACTCCACGTTCACGAGGTGGATGTTCTTGCAGTCGAGGGCGTAGGCCAGACCGCCGGCGACGAAGACGCCGCCGCGGGCGATGGAGAGCACGATGTCGGGCTCGTAGCCGTCGTCGGCGATGGTCTGCGCCAGCTCGCGGACGGCGGTCCCGAAGCCCTCGTACGTCAGGTTCTCGCGTACTTCACTCATGCCTGCGACCGCCTCACACCTGGGTCCGATGGAAGTTCATGAAGGAGCGGGAGGCCGTCGGCCCCCGCTGGCCCTGGTACCGGGAGCCGTACCGCTCGCTCCCGTACGGGAACTCGGCGGGCGTGCTCAGCCGGAACATGCACAGCTGGCCGATCTTCATCCCCGGCCAGAGCTTGATCGGCAGGGTCGCGAGGTTCGACAGCTCCAGGGTCACGTGCCCCGAGAAACCGGGGTCGATGAACCCGGCGGTGGAGTGCGTGACGAGCCCGAGCCGCCCGAGGGAACTCTTCCCCTCCAGCCGCGAGGCGATGTCGTCCGGCAGGGTGATGACCTCGTAGGTCGAGGCGAGCACGAACTCGCCCGGGTGCAGGATGAACGCCTCGTCGCCCTCCGGCTCGACCTCACGCGTCAGGTCGAGCTGCTCGACGGCGGGGTCGATGTGCGGGTAGCGGTGGTTCTCGAACACCCGGAAGAAGCGGTCAAGCCTCACGTCGATGCTCGAGGGCTGCACCATGGATTCGTCGTACGGGTCGATGCGCACCCGTCCGGCATCGATCTCGGCCCGGATGTCCTTGTCTGAGAGAAGCACGCCCCCACGATACGCAGAGGGCGCGGACCTGCCCCAATCGGCAGGCGCCCGCGCCCCGGCACTCACGGCTCAGCGCCGCCCGACCTCCACCGGCACCGCGTGCCGCAGCCGCGCACACCGCGGACACCGGATGAGCCGCCCGGGCCCGATCCGCCCGGCACCGAGCTGCTGAAGCGGGAACGAAGCGGTACTGAACACATGCCCTTCGGCACAACGGACGACGGTGCGCTCCATCGAAGCCATCAAGTCCCTTCCCCTACACCTGTGGTGGACGATCAGCCACATTAGGGGATGAAGGGGGCGCCCTCCACGCGGCACTCCGCACACGCCGAACGTGCGAACTTCGCCTCAAGTGGCGCATGGGGTACAGTGTGCAACGATGCGGCACGGATCATCCGGCCGCTGTGCGGATGTAGTTTAATGGTAGAACATGAGCTTCCCAAGCTTATAGCGCGGGTTCGATTCCCGTCATCCGCTCTTGAGAGAAGGCCCAGGTCAGAGACCTGGGCCTTCGTCGTTGTCTAGACCTCTCGGGGCCCGCCGTGCCCTCCCCTGCCCGCGTGGAGGGCTGGTTCCTGACCGACTGGCTCGGCTGAGAACCCGTTGCCGTCTCGGGGCGGGCCCGGGCATGGTTGTGCGCGTGATCGATTCGCCTGCCGGGAAGCGGCTCGCCCGGGTCTTGTCCGCCTTGGGGATGTCCCGGGACGTGGAAGCCGTGCCGCTGGAGAGCTACTCCAACGACGCCTGGCGCATCGGCGATCAGATAGTCCGCGTGTGCTGGCGGGGTGACATCGGCCGACTTCGGCGCGAGGCCGCGGTCGTGCCCCTGCTGCCCGCGGAGATTCCCTGTCCCGAGGTCCTGGCGGACGGCGACGACGGCGAACTGGCCTGGACGGTCACCCGCCGGATGCCGGGGCAGGGCCTTCACGCGCTCTGGCCCACGCTGAACGAGGCCGAGCGCCGCGCGGCGATCACCCAACTGGCCGACGTACTACGGACGCTGCACGCCTGGCAGCCGCCGGAACCGGTCCGTGGCCTGCTGCTGGGGCGCCTGCGCTCCCGGCCGAAGGGCCCGGCGGCCATCGTGGGCGCCGACCTGTGTCCGCTGCCCGTCGAGCGCGCGCAGGTCCTGGTCTCCCACGCCGAGCCGTCGTCCGGCCTCGGCCTCGTCGCGTCCAGACTCGCCGAGCTGGCCGCCCTCGACCCGTACCTGGAGGAGCCGCAGGGCGTCGTACACGGCGACCTGCACTTCGCGAACCTGCTCTGGGACAAGGGGCGGATCACCGCGGTCCTCGACTTCGAATGGGTCCGGCTCGGACCGCCCGATCTGGACCTGCTGCCCCTCCTCCGGTCCGTCGACTGGGCCGGGACCGGCGACGCCGAACTCCTGCCGCCGCAGGAGACGGCACGGATCCTCGGGTGGCTGGCAGACGATTACCCGCAGCTCTTCGAGCACCCCCGGCTGATCCATCGCCTGTGGCTCTACCAGCTCGCCAACACCGTCCGCGAGCTGTACACGTGGCCCCCGGCCGCACCGGAACAGGCGGCGGCCGATCACCCCGTGAACAACCTGCCCCGGTTCGGTCTGGGCCCCCACCACCTGCATGATCTGCTCCCCCCTGCCTGAGTCGGCTCATCGCGCTTCCAACAGGTCGTCCGACGGCTGGAACCCGGCCCCCGGTAGAGGGGCGCGCCGCGTCCGGACGGCCGGACGGCGAGGACGTCCAGTCTCACCGGGAGGACAGGCCGGCGCGGGCTGCGGTCATGAAAGCGGCCTTGTGCTCCTCCAGGTGCTCGTTGACCTCGGTGTCGCCGATCTCGCGCCATACCGCCTGGTTGAGCGCGCGGCCGTACGCGTGGACAGGGGCATGCAGATCCTCGTCACAGAGCAGCACGAGGTGCCGTTCAGCGACCCAGAGTTCGGTCATGGTGGCGGAAGCGGGGCCACTCCAGCCGTCGTCATCACCGCCCCATGATTCAGGGCGGCTGTAGGCCGCTCGTTCGGCCTCCTGGGCGCATGCGATGAACTCCTTGATCGCCTGGTATGGACGGCCAAAGCGGCGGTGATTCCCAAGCTAATGGCGCGGGTTCGATTCCCGTCATCCGCTCCATAGCGAAGCCCCAGGTCAGCGACCCGGGGCTTCGTTGTTGTCTAGACCTCTTGGGGATTCCTCCCGCACCACCTACGCGGCGCACGGGTGCGCCTCCGGCCGGAGCCTGACGCGCAACCGCGGCAGACCCTGGGCGGCTCGGCCGGGAGGCGCTCGCACGCGCACGGGACCCGGCAGGCCTGGACCGTCTCCCGTCCGAGGTCAGCCTCCGGGAGGTCCGCCACAGGGCCCGTCGCGTGGACTGAACCGCTTTTACCCTCCACTCGGAACGACCTGGTCCTGCGGGGCGGGTAGCTCCGCTCTTCCCTGTGCGGGTACGGATCCCGATCCTGTGGCCCGGCCTGGTGCCGCCTGCCGCGTTCCGGTGCGCCGTGCCGCACGGCGCCACAGTCGGGGCAGGAAGGCGTAGAAGCGGTCGGGCAGGAACACGGCGTCCGCGATGATCATCGCGCCGGAGAAGAGCGGCAGCCCCATCAGTACGGCGATGCCGATGTGCATCCCGAGCAGCACGGCGAGAACGGGGTACTTGAGCCGGCCGAAGAGTACGAACGGGAAGGCGACCTGGACGAGCACCGTGACGTAGCCGGTGATCGCGATCACCATCGGGAAATCGTCCACGAGGTGGGAGAGCGCGGGCCAGGGCTGGAACAGTTCGAGGTTCAGCGCGTAGTGCAGAGCGGTGCCGCCTCCCCAGGTGGGCCCCTGGACCTTGAACAGGCCCGCCGATCCGTAGAGGAAGCAGACCTGCGCGGCGATGACGAAGACGCCGCAGTTGTGCACCACGGTGGTCAAGGTGACGCGGGCATGGCGGAGTTCCCGCGCGTACGAGCCCGGCACCGGCTCCGGCACGTCGCCCGCACGAGCCGACTTGAGCCGGGCGCGGCGTGCGTCCAGGGACCAGCGCCGACCACACGCGGTCAGGACGAGGTACATGGCCATCAGCAGGACCAGGTTGTCGCCCCCGTCCGTCATGAAGATCGACCTCGCGTGGAACGAGATCACCACGACGGCGAAGAGGACGGACATGACGCGGGTCCGCCAGCCCAGGATGAACAGTACGGACGTGACGACGGCCATCGCGTAGCAGAACTCGAAATAGGCGGGGCTGTCGGACAGGATCAGGACGCTGTTCCAGCCCGTCTGCTCGAAGAGCTGTTCCGCCAGCGCGGGCGTCCAAGGGGACTCGGGTCCCCAGATCTCTCCACGGTGCGGGAACTCGCGGAGCAGGAAGACCAGGTAGAGCAGCCCGTAGCCGATGCGCAGCACCGAGGCGGCATACAAGGACACCGGGCGGCCGGTGAGGAGGGCCCACAGAGCATTGACCTGGCCGAGGAGCCACTGACGGGCGACACCGACGAGCGAAGCCCCCGGACTCTGGGGGCGTTGCGGTGCGGCTGCCGCAGAGGAGGGCTGGGAGGGCTGCTCAATTCCCATGGGGGGTCACCTTCCACCAGGGCAGGAGCCGGTTCTCGGTGGGTACCGGCGGGCGGTCACCGGCGGCTGTGCCGGGAGCGGCGATGGGCGTCGTGACGACCCGGAGCTGAACGAAGTCGAACGTGTCACCGCCGTGGCGGGCGGCGAAGCGGTCCGCGACGATGTTGCGCAGGTACTTCTGCATCATCACCGCCCGTTCCGAGCGTGCCGTGTCGCTTCCCCCGTGCGTCTCGACATAGGAGCTCCAAGCGCGGCGCAAAAGGTTCTGAGCCGTGTGGCTAGGAAATGCGTTGTGGTCGACCGCGGCATTGTCCACGGCGGCCAGGTCGAACCAGGGGCTCACTCGTACCGATCCGTCGGAGGCCGTTTGTGCAGTTCTTGCCAGGACCTTCCGGTTGAAGGAATCGGGGTCCGGTGCGAAAAGTCGCCAATTCTGCTCGAAAAGGGGGTACACCCATCCGTTGACCTGTGGGCTGTACCGCTTCGATACGGGGTTGGAGGGGGCTACGTGAAGGAACACCATGACGACATGGACCAGCGTGGTCACCAGACACAGGGCCACGGCCGTGCGCAGCCCCGCTCTCAGTGCGCGGACCCTCATGGGCCGTCTGTCCGACGGGGTCGCTCCGTCGCGTTCCGGTGGCAGGGCGGCCGGATCGGAATCGGACTGCTGAAGTTCCTGCACGGCCGCTGTTTCGATTCCGCTCGACACCGCCCACCCTGTCCTTCGCGTATGCGCTGCTCGCGCCTGAGTCTTTCCGCGTCCCTCACCGGCGGCGCACGACGGAACCGCTGAGGGTTCCGCCGCGCGCCGTCATCCGATGAACGGTCGTGATGCGGCCTGCTGCTCAGCCCTCGTGGACCGCGGGCTTGTCGGCGTAGCCGTAGTGCCCGTCGGCCTGCTCACCCTGGTCGCCGTAGTCGCCGTGGTCGCCGTGCTCGCCGTGCTCGCCGTGCTCGCCGTGCTCCGGCTTGCCGGGCCCCTCGTCGTGCCCGTGCTCCGGCCCACCGTGCTCCGGCCCACCGTGCTCGGGCTTGCCGCCGTGGTCCGGCCCACCGTGGTCCGGTCGGCCGCCGTTCCCGCCGGTGATGGAGCCGCCGGTCGTGTTCCCCGCGCTGTTGCCCGACGTGTTACCGCCAGTGGTGTTCCCGGCTGTGTTGCCCACGGTGTTCCCGGAGGTGTTGCCCGCGACGTTCCCCGAGGTGCCGCCGCCCACCAGGTTGACGCTGGGCCCGCCGATGAGGGTGCCGCCGATCAGGCCCAGAGTCGTACCCGTCGTCGTTCCGGTGGTCGTTCCGGTCGTCGTCGTTCCGGTCGTCGTTCCGGTGGTCGTTCCCGTCGTCGTTCCGGTGGTCGTTCCCGTCGTCGCGCCGGTCGTCGTACCGCCGGTGGCGCACCCGCCGAGGAAGATCCTGTTGTTGTTGAGCGTCACCTCGCCGTTGCGGGCCAGTGCCCGCCCCTCGACGCTCGCCCCCTGGTTCACGAAGATCGAGGTCAGGGCCATGATGGTGCCCACGAAGGTGGAGGTCGTGCCGAGGGTCGCCGAACTCCCGATCTGCCAGTAGACGTTGCACGGCGAAGCACCGTTGGTGAGGAGGATCCTGCTGTTGGATGCCGTCGTCAGGGCTTCGGGAATCTGGAACACCCAGACCGCGTTGGGGTTTCCCCCGGCGTTCAGGATCAGGTCACCGGTGAGGCCGACACCGGATGTGGCCCTGTGGACGCCGGGAAGCAGCTCCTGCCCTCCGCCGATGCCCGCGGCGAGCGGGAAGTCCGGTGCCTGGCCCGTGAGTTGGCCGGCCGCATTGTTGTACGCCACGATCAGATCGCTCTTGGCCTGGGCGGCCGCGGCGTCCGCGGGGTGCACAGCGCCGAGCACCAGGCCGGGCGGGAAGCCGGTGATGGCCGGGTTCGGGTGCGTCCCGAGGTCGTGATCGAGCACCGAGTTGCCGGTGTTGGTGACTCCCTGCCCTGCCAGGACGGAGTAGCTGGCGGTCGTGCCCAGAGGAACGGGCGTCGCGATGGCAAGTGCCTGCGTCGACGTGACGGCGACCATGGCGGCGGCGACTGCTGTGGCGAGGGCCGAGGCCAGCCCGCCGGACAGAATGCGGCGCTGAGTCGTTCGAGGGATGTGCAGCTTCATCAAGAGGCCATTTTCTGTGGGGGGCCGTGGCACACGCCGGGCCTACGGATCACCCGGGGTGCCTTCTAGCTGTGGCCGCATATTACGCATGAAAATTCGCGCACCCGCACCGGGCGAAACCGAGGAGGGGGATTAATATAAAAACATTCAACGCCGCGGTGCGTGATGAAAATATGCAATCCCGTGCCGCCGACGATTCGGAACATCGCCGGATGAGTGAAATTCGATCAGTTCACACGAAGCGGCACCGCACACCTGTCCTGAAACCCGACCCCGATGTGAACACGGATGTACGCCGACCGGGTCGAATCAGGAACGCTGCGGCACGGGCGTGGCGCGCCCGGGGCGAAAAGCGCAAGGAGGCGCGGTATCAGCGGCGGGTTCTTCCCGGTGCCGGCCGCGTGTGGAGGAGCAGCGGTTCCGGGGCATCGTCGCAGCCCGGCGCGTCGCCCTCGGAGTTCAGGACGCGTAGAGCTTGATGGCGTCGGTGATGAGGTGCCAGCTCTGCTCCGGCGCGAGGGCCAGCGCCCGCAGCCGGGCGTGCGTCACGCTGTACTGATGTACGTCGGACGGCTTCGCCAGGCAGAGGCCGCTCGTGAACCTCTCCAGATACACCACCGCCTCACGGGTGTCGGGGAACTCCAGGAGGGAGAACTGCCCCGTCAGCCCTGGGTGAGCGCCTGTGCTGTGAGGGAGTACCTCGACGGTGATGTGCGGCTCGGTGCTGAGCGCGTGCAGGTGCTCCAGTTGCTCGCGCATGATCTCCCGGCTGCCGACGACACGCCGCAGGGCCGATTCGTCCAGGACGACCCAGAGGTGCAACCGGCGGGCGAGGTCATAGATCCGGTACTGCCGGCGGAGTCGCACCTTCAGTCGCGCGGCGGCCTGGTCGACCGTAACGAGGGGGATCGTTTCCTCAATGACCGCGGCGGCGTAGGCGGGGGTCTGCAGCAGGGCGGGAACCACCATGGGCTCGTAGGCCCGGATGGAGGCGGCGACCGCCTCCAGGTCGAGATAGACGCTGTGGGGGATGTCGCCGTAGGAGTGCCACCAGCCCTGACGGCTCGACTCCCTGGCCAGTGCTGTCAGGTGGTCGACGAGATGGTGGTCGGTGACGCCGTAGAGCACGCAGAGATCGCGTACGTCGCGGGGGCTGACCGCACGGCGCCCCGTCTCCATGTGACTGACCTTGGCCTGGGAGATCAGCAGTTCCGCCGCGACCTGTGTGCCGGTCATACCGCGGTCCTCGCGGAGCCGGCGCAGCTCCGCCCCCAGTCGTCGTCCCGTGACGGTGGGGTTGTTGTTCGCCGCCATGGGCGGTGTACCTCCGGCTCCAAGCCACTACGTGCCCGAGCAGATTGGCATGGAGCACCGGTTGTTGATCACGCGCCGTGCCGCCGGTGTCGTGCGTCGGTGAAGAATTGACGCGATTCAATCTGCCCGGCGTCGCCCGTACGAACCAGCGCTCCGCGGCCCACGGCGCCCTACGGGAGCCGGCGATGATCAGCGCCATGGGCGCCTCGGCTCTGCAGCCGAGGCCCCGTGGCATCGTGCCCCATCCGTGCCCTTCGAAACGGTGAACAGCGGTCAACACGGGTGTCGCCGGATCACCGAAAGGAGCCGCGAGAAGGGGCGTTTTCACAGGTCAGGCACCTTCTGATCGGTGCCGGCTTCGGTGATTCCCAAGCTTATAGCGCGGGTTCGATTCCCGTCATCCGCTCTTGAACGAAGCCCCAGGTCAGCGACCTGGGGCTTCGTCGTCGTGCAGACCTTCCAGGCCGTCCCCGCGGTCACCGGAGCGGGCGGTGGCGGGCGGAGTGGCGGGTGCGCAGGGCCATGTAGAGGAGGTCTGCCACGAGTACCGCGATGCCGATGAAGAGGAGGAAGAGGAGTCCGTCGGCGACGGCGCCGATGAGGCCCAGAATGATCGCGACGATGATCAGGGCGAGGAAGAGTGTCATGGGGGCCGCCTCCCCGGCGGTCGGGGGCTCAGCGTCGGGCGAGTTGCCGTTCGCCGTTCGCACCGGGTTCGTAGGCGAGGCCGTAGTGGCGGAAGACGGCTTCCTCGTCCTCGAAGGGCAGGACGTCGTCCGGGCCGATGGAGGGGCTCTGTTTCACCAGTTTCCTGTCGTGGGCGACCCGCACGTACCCCGGCCCCACCGTCGCTCCCTCCGGGGGGACGAACACCAGGCGGTGCCGGGTGGGCAGGCCGACGCGGACCGTGGCCATGGCCGGTTCGTCGGTGCTGGTGTCGACGTAGACGGATTCCAGTTCGCCGATCTTGTGGCCGCCGGGGTCCACCACGTCCTGGTTGCGCCACTCGCGGATGTCCGCTGTCTGGATCATGCCGCTCCTCCCTGCTCGGTCGCCGGTGGGGGAAGCGTGGCGACGAGGAGCTCGGTGGCCTGCGTGATGTTGTCGGCGTGGACCGCGCGGGCCATGGCCGTGCGGGCGGCATCGGGTTCCGTGTCCGGCGGCACCACCATCAGCGCGAAGTGGTCCTTGTCGCCACGGGTGATGAGGACGGTGTCGTCGCCGACGGGGAAGGAGTCGAGGTGGACGACCCGGTCGTCGATGACCAGTCGGGCCGGAATCTCGTCCCACGCGGTGGCGTCCAGGCCGACCCGGGTGATGGGTCCGAGTTGCTCGGTCAGGACGGACACCAGCGCGGGAACCTCCTGCTCCACGTCGCGCGTGCGCGGCCACCACGCCCCGTCGAGGACGCCCTGCCGGGAGTGCGTCGTCTCCAGCCGGAGCAGAGCCGTACCGGGTCGTACCGCCTGGTGGATCTCGTCCGGCAGGAGCAAGGGGGTCGGGATGTCAGAGTCGGCCATGGTGGATCCGCTCGTCTACGGGTGGGGCGCCGCGGCCCGCCACGACTGCGCCTGAAGGGGCGACCGGTCGCCGGCGGGGCGACTGTGCCGTCATCTCACGGTAACCCCGGCTCCCGCTTGTCCGCCCGGCGCCGCACGCTCGTTCGTACGAACCGGAAGTCTCTCCCCGTATCAGGCCGAGAATGGGCTGATCAGACGTACGCTGGAAGTACCGGAAGTACTTCGAGCACCAGCTTCCACGCAGGTGTCATTTCCGGGGAACACGAAAAACCGGGCTGCCGACGGGCAGCCCGGGGGCAGGTCCGCCATGACCACCACCCTCGACAGGACGGCGAACCGCGCCCTCACCCCAGGACTTCCGGCCCGCTTGTCGCTCACTCCGAAGACCACGCTCGCCGGTCGGCTCGACGGCGCCTGGTGGCCCCGTTCACGCGACCTGGCAGCCGAGCTGCCGGCGCTGGCCGACGCCCTCGAAGGACGCTGGGGCCGCATCACCCGTGTCCTGGTGAATCCCGGTCACTGGCCCGTCGTCCCGCACAAGGTCGCCGTCACCGGCCGCGTGCTGCACGTGGGCTGGTTCACCGAGCAGGACCCGGACAAGATCATCCTGCTGTCCTACACGACCGGCCGCTGCGATCTGCTCGTGATTCCGCCCGAGACCGAACCCGCCTCCGCGGCCCGGCTGATGACCGCCGCCGCCCTCCCCGGAAGCATCCTCTCCGCAGGTGGGCTGATGTCCGGCGAGGCCGCGACCGACCGCCGTATGGGGGAGGCGCGGAGCAGCGAAGACGCCTGGGAGAACGACGGCGGGGCCGCCCCGGCGCCCCAGCCGCACCCAGCGGCGCACCCCGTCGTCGGCGCGCGGATGATCCCGCTGCCGGGACACACCGGGAGGTGACGACATCGAGATCGTGATCACGCTCCTGGCAGGCGCCCTTCTGATCGTGCTCGGCACACGCCTGCTCCACCGGCTGAACGCCCAGCACGACGCACGCATCGCGGCCCGCCACTTCAGCGACCCCTACCCCTCCCTCAGCCGTCCCCCCGGCCACAGCCACCCCAGGCCGCCCGAACGGATCGCCGATCGTCGGCCCACGGGCACCTGGCCCTGACCTGCCTGACCTCAGACCACTCCTCCGGCCGAAGGCCGCGGGTGGGGCACCCGACACCCGGGACAACCCACCCGCCGGCCTCTCGCTTTTGTCCCGAACGGAGCACGCCGTCTTGCACCCCACCGAGAACGAACTACTGCCGCAGGCCGAACACGCCGAGATCCGTATCGTCTCCGCCACGCCCGAGGCCGCCCGTGCGGTCGCCGAAGTGATCCGCCGGTGCTTCGCCGGCGCGGAGCAGCGCAGCTACCCCGTGCCAGGCGGCGGCACACGGCTCCACCTCACCGTCGACACCGAGACCGCCGCCGGACCCGCCCGCACCTGGCTCGCCACCAGCAGACCTCTCACCGGCACCGGCCCCCACACCGAGGAGCCCTGACCGGCAACGAACGACGCCACGACGACAGGACCACGCGGCCATGGCGACACTCCACGAGCGGCAGCGGTACCGCCGGCAGATCCTCCAGGCTCTCTACACGGCCGCCGAAGGCAACCGCCTGCTCGGCGTCACCGGAGCCGCGCTCAACCACGACCTGCGCATCCCGGAGCAGGATCTCGCCGCCGCCTGCTCCTACCTCGCGGGCGAGGGGCTGGTCACCGTCGACTGGGAGCCGGGAAACACACCCGCGATGGTCTCGCTCACCCACCAGGGCATCCGCCTCATGGAAGCGGAGGAGGAAGAGGGCGGCTGAACCGGTCCGCCTCCGGTCACCGGCAACCTGTGCCCCCGCACGGCGTCCCTGTGGCGTGACCTGCTGCCAAGGAGCATTCTGGAGGCCACATCGCTGGTGCGGGCCGCTCCGGTACCCGGTCGCCGCGCAGTCGCGGCACCCACCCCGTACGGCAGGACCGGGCGAGGTCATCGCCGCTCGGTTGGAGGCAACGGGATGACCCTCGGACGGCTCGGAAAATCCGATCGCTCGGAGAGCTTCGGGGAGGGGCTCCTGGGAACGATCCTGGACCGGGCGCACGAGCTGCCGCCCGACCGGGTCGGGCTGGTCGTAGCCGAGACGGTGAGCCGGTTGGGGGGCAGGAGTCCGCAGATCCTGCTCCAGGACTACGGGCAACAGAGGCTGGTTCCCCTACTCGCCGAAGGGCTGACGGGCGGCGAGCCGCTGTCCATCGACGGTTCGGAGGCCGGCCGGTGCTTCCTCACGTCGCGCCTGGTCGAGCTGGCGCGGGCCGACGGAGTACGCGTCCACATACCGCTGCTCGACGGCGGCGACCAGGCCGGCGTCCTGGCCGTCACCCTGGACGCGGTCGACGACGACGACCGCCGCCTCCTGCGCAGGATCGCCGGCTTGCTCGCCGGTGTGCTGCAGACCAAGAACGGCTGCACCGACCTCTTCTTCCGCACCCGCCGCAGCGAGCCGATGAGCGTCACCGCGGAGATCCAGTGGTCGCTCCTGCCGCCGCTCGCCATGTCGATGCCGCGCGTTGCCGTCGCCGGAGTCCTGGAGCCCGCCTACGACGTGGCCGGCGACAGTTTCGACTATGCCCTGAACGGCGACACCTTCCATCTCGCTGTGATCGACGCCATGGGCCACGGTCTGAACGCGGCCACCCTGGCCACCGTCGCCATCGGCGCGTACCGGCACGCCCGCCGCATCAGTATCGAGCTGTCCGAGATCTATCTCTTCATGGACCGGGCGGTGGCCGAGCAGTTCGCCCCCGACCACTTCGTCACCGCGCAGATGCTGCGGCTGGACACGACCACCGGCCGTCTCCAGTGGGTCAACGCGGGACACCCTGCCCCCGTCCTGATCCGGGAGCACCGTGTCATGGGCCGCCTGGACAGCCCCACCACCCTCCCCGTCGGCTTCGGAGGAGCCCAGCCACAGGTCAGCGAGGTGACGCTCGCGCCAGGGGACCGGATCCTCTGCTTCACCGACGGCCTGATCGAGGAACACGAGAGCGGGCAGGAGCAGTTCGGCGAGGACCAGCTGATCGACTGGGTGAACCAGCTGGAGAAGGCGGACCGAGGAGTCCGCGCGGTGGCACGGGACCTGTCCCATACGCTCAAGCGAGCCCGCGGCGAAGCCACCTCGGACGACGCCACTCTCGTCCTGGTGGAGTGGCGTGGCTGATCTGCCGCCGTGCCACAACGTGTCAGTAGAGGCGGTCAACAGCGGACGACAAAGGAGTCGAGCAGGCGGCGAAGAAGCGGCGTCGGGCTAACGTTTGCGCGGGTCAGAAGCGCTTCGCGGGCCCAAGTGCCGGGTGATTCCCAAGCTTGTAGCGCGGGTTCGATTCCCGTCATCCGCTCGTGAACGAAGGCCCTGGTCAGAGACCTGGGACTTCGTCGTTCTCCAGACCCCCGACGCTACTCGATGTCGAGTGGCTGCCGTCCGGTCAGTCGCCCTTCACGCTGAGGCCGACGGGCGGGGGGCGGATCGCGTCCTCCTCGGCGCTGGAAGGATGGCCGGCCTTCCGGCGCTGCCCATGGGGACGGGCGTCATCCCTCTGCCTCGCTTCGCAATCGACAAGATGCGGGCTGTCGCTGTGCGTGTCAGCGTGATCCGAGAGGAATCCGTACCCCGTCATCAAGAGGAGTCGCCTTCATGGACGGTAGGCAGGACAAGCGTCAGGAACCGGGCAAGGGCCACGAGGCGCAGGAGCACCATCGCCCCGGAGACCCCGCGCGGCCCCGGCCGGGTAAATCGTCCCGCGAGAAGGAACAGAAGCCCGGCCCGGAGGAGACCTCGCGCCGCCGTGAGGACGACCTGATGCGCGAAGAGGACCTGCACGACGAGGGGCTCTGACCAGCGCACGACTCGCCCACACGCCCAGCGCCCTGCCTGCGCGAACGCAAGACCTACCGCGAACAGGTGCTCCGGGTCCGGTACGAAGCCGTCGAGAGCAACCGCCTCCTCGGCATCACCGGAGCGCAGCTGCGGCGCGACCTCCACGCGCCGGAACAGGATTCGGCCGCCGCCTGCACCTACCCGGCGGGCGCAGGGCCGATCACCGTTGACTGGGACTACGCCGTCGGGGCGAAGCCTCCGGCCGGCGGGATTCCGTGCCCGGCCCGACAGGGGAGACCCAACATCGTGGCAAACCGTGGAGCAGGAAACGTCATTCCGTACGAGGTACAGGGCAGCGGTCCGGAGCAGGTCATCGCACTCCACCACTGGCTGAGCGACAGATCGAGTTTCGGCCATCTGCGGCCGCACCTGGACGGAGGCGCGTTCAGCTACGCGTTCGTGGACTGCCGTGGGTACGGCGAGGCGATGGGCACCCCCGGCACATACACGATGGAGGAAATCGCGGCGGACGTCCTCGCCGTGGCCGACGACCTCGGCTGGGACACCTTCTCGGTCATCGGTCACTCCATGGGCGGCAAGGCGGCCCAGCAGTTGTTGCTGGACGCCCCCTCACGGATCCGCTCGATCATCGGCATCTCGCCCGTGCCCGCGTCCGGGTTCCCGCTCGAAGGGGAGATGTGGGAGCTGTTCGTCGGGGCCGTGGAGGATTCCGGCAACCGCAGGACGATCTTCGATGCCCTCACCGGCAGTCGGCACGACGACGCGTGGCTGGACGCCAGGGTGAACGGCTCGGAACGCTCCTCGCAGGCGGCCCTGCGCGCGTACCTCGAATCCTGGACGCGCGGCCCCGATATCCACGAGCTGGTCAAGGGAAACGCGACGCCAGTGCTTGTAGTGGCCGGTGCGAGCGACCCGGCGATGGGCCCCGACACCATGCGATCCACGTGGCTGCAGTGGTATCCGAACGCCGAGCTCGAGGTCTTCGACGACTCCGGTCACTTCGCCCCCGACGAAAGTCCGCAGGCCCTGGCGACGGCGGTCGAGAGGTTCCTCGGCCGCTAGATGGCTCCCCGTCGGCTTCGGAGGAGCACAGCCACAGCTCAGCGAGGTGACGCTCGCGCCCGGGGACCGGATCCTCTGCTTCACCGACGGTCTGGTCGAGGAGCACGAGAGCGGGCAGGAGCAGTTCGGCGAGGACCAGCTGATCGACTGGGTGAACCAGCTGGAGAAGGCCGACCGGGGAGTGCGGGCGGTGGCACGGGACCTGTCCCATACGCTCAAGCGAGCCCGCGGCGAAGCCACCTCGGACGACGCCACTCTCGTCCTGGTGGAGCGGCGTGGCTGATCTGCCGCCGTGCCCCAGCCGTGCCCTTCAGCGCGGCGAACAGCGGTCAACACCGGGTCTTCGCGGGGCAGCGAGAGACGCCGACCCAAGGGATGTCTTCGCAGGTCAGGCTGCAGATGACAGACGAAGGTGTCGGTGATTCCCAAGCTTATAGCGCGGGTTCGATTCCCGTCATCCGCTCTTGAACGAAGCCCCAGGTCAGCGACCTGGGGCTTCGTCGTTGCCCAGGCTCTGGGGCTTTGTATCCGGGGCGTATCGGGTGACGCTCGGGGGGGTACCGGTCCGGGAAGGACGAGACGCGGGCACGGTGGGCTGTCCGCTGGCCGTCGTATGGTTCCCACGGTGGCGTGGTCACCCGCACGTCGGGAACGTGACCCCGGGCCACGCGCACGTCGCCTTCCGAACAGGAGCTGTCCTCGTGTCCTCGCCCGACTCCCCCGCGTCCACCGCGCGCGTGCTCCTCGTCGAGGACGACGACCTGATGCGCCGGTCCTTCGCCGTCGCCCTGGAGCGCTACGGCTACGAGGTGCGGGCCGTCGCCGACGGGCTCACCGGTCTCGAAGCCTTCCGGGAGCGCGACTTCGACCTGCTGATCCTCGACGTGATGCTGCCCGGCCTCGACGGGATCGGGCTGTGCCGCCGGGTCCGGGAGACCAGTCTGGTGCCGGTGCTGATGATGTCCGCCCGCGGCGATGGGCTGGACGTGGTCGCCGGTCTTGAGGCCGGGGCAGACGACTACGTCGTCAAGCCGGTGGAGACGTACGTCCTGGTGGCCCGCATGCGTTCGCTGCTGCGGCGCGCCACGTACGCGCCCGTACCCGCCGAGGGGCCGGAGCGGGCCGGGAGCCGGCCGGCCGCGGGAGATGTGCTGGAGTTCGGGGACCTGAGGATCGACACCGCCGGGATGGAGGTCTTCCTCTCCGGCGCGCCGGTGGCGCTGACCCCGACGGAGCTGAAGCTGCTGCTGGAGTTCGCCGCCCACCCCGGAATCGTGCTGGAGCGGCACACGCTGCTGCGGAACGTGTGGGAGTACGGCTGGGACGGGGACAGCCGCGTCGTGGACCTGTGCGTGCAGCGGCTGCGGCGGAAGGTGGGCCGGGACCGGATCGAGACGGTCCGGGGCTTCGGATACAAGTTCCGGCGGTGACCGTGCTTCCCCTCCGCGGGCCGTGGGCAGGCCGCACCCCACTGCGCCGGAAGATCGCCGCCCTCGCCGCGGTCACGGCCCTGCTCGTCGTGGCGGCGGTCGGCGTCCTGGTGCACCTGTGGACCGCCCAGGACATCCGCGGCCGGGGCGAGGCACGGGCGATGAACACGCTGTACGCGGCCATGGACGTCTACCGGCGCACAGGCGTCCTCTCCGACGGCGCCGAGCTCGACCCCGCCGATCTGCCGGCCGCGCTGCGTGCCCCGGCCGACGGCGAACGGCACCCCGTGTACGACGGGCGCGTGGAGGGTAACGTCGGGCCGAGTGTCTGGGCGGCCCAGCGCACCGGCGGTCCGGGCAGTCCGGTCCTCGCCGTGCAGATCAACCTGGGCCCGGACCACGCGAACCTGTCCCGTCTCGACGCGGCCATGGCGGTCGCCTCCGTCGTCGCGCTGGCGGGAGCCGTACCCCTGACCGTCTACGGCGCGGGGCTGCTGTCCCGGCGGCTGGGCCGGGTCGCGGAGACGGCGGCGCGGATCTCCGCCGGGGACCTCGATGCCCGTACGGGGCCCACGAAGGGCCGTGACGAGGTCGCGGACATCGCCATGACCGTCGACCGGATGGCCGACAGCCTCGCGCTGCGGCTGCGCACCGAGCGCCGGTTCACCGCGGACGTGGCCCACGAACTGCGGACCCCCGTCGGAGGACTGCTGGCCGCCGTCGACCTCCTGCCGTCCGGCGAGACCGAAGACCTGCTGCGGGCGAGGGTGCGCGACCTGCGCGACCTCGTTGAGGACCTCCTGGAGATCTCCCGGCTGGACGCGGGCGCCGAGGAGGCGGTGCGCGTCCGGGTGCCGCTCGGCGCCGTGGTCGCCGAGGCGGTGTCCCGTACCGGCCTCGACGCGCAGTTCACGGACGACGGCGGGGCGCGGACGGTGGAGACCGACCCACGTCGGCTGGAGCGGATCGTCGCCAACCTCGTCTTCAACGCCCACCGCCACGGAGCCGGCCCGGTCCGGGTCACCGTCGACGGACCGGCGGTCGTCGTCCGCGACCACGGACCCGGCTTCCCGGACGACCTGCTGCTCCACGGCCCGCGCCGCTTCCACACCGGCGCCCGGGAACGCGGCTCGGGCCACGGCCTGGGGCTCACCATCGCCCTCGGCCAGGCCCACGTCCTCGGTGCCGAACTGTCGCTGGCCAACGCCCCGGACGGCGGGGCCGTCGCGACCCTACGGCTCCCCGACTGACGGGACGGCTGCCAGAACGGTCGGTACGTGGTGGAGCGGGCACTGATACACGGCGGCCCACGGGCCGATACGTTGCTCCGGCACCCTTCGAAGGACACCGCGTCCCGTACCGAATCCAAGTCGGGACCCGCTTCGAGGAGGCCACCGTGAACCCGACCGTCCACACCACCGCCCTGTCCCGCGGCGCCCTGGCCGCCGGCGCCCTCACCACCGTCCTGTCCCTGCTGCTCGTCGTCGGCGGGCTCACCGCGAACACCGGGGCGGGCGAGACGGGACAGCCCGCCGCAGTGCTCGGCGCGATCGGGCTGTTCCTCGGCGGGACGCTCCTGGCCGTCGGCGCGCTCGCCCGCAAGGTCGTCGCGCTGGGCGAGCGCCGGTAGTGGCGCGCCCCTTCAGGGCCTCCCCGCCGCCCGCGCCCCCGACGCGCGGACACGGCGGGGAGGCCCTTTCCCGTACCCGGCCCGCTACGCGGTTGCCGCATGCCTGAGCGGACGCCGATACACGGTGGCCCTGGCCCCGATACGTCCGCCGGACACCCTTCACGTGCGCTTTCCGTACGAGAAGAGGAGCCCCATGACCGCCGACCTCCTGCCGCCGCACCCGACGACCGGCATCGCGGCCGCCACCACCGACCTGATGAAGGTCTATGGCACCGGCGACACCCGCGTGGTCGCCCTGGACCGGGTCAGCATCGCTTTCCGGGAGGGCGAGTTCACCGCGATCATGGGCCCCTCGGGCAGCGGTAAGTCCACCCTGATGCACTGCGTCGCCGGCCTCGACGCACCCACCTCCGGGTCGGTACGCGTCGGCACCACCGAACTCGCCCGGCTCGGCGACCGGCAGCTCACGCAACTGCGCCGGGACCGCATCGGGTTCGTCTTCCAGGCGTTCAACCTGCTGCCGACGCTGACCGCCCTGGAGAACATCACCCTGCCGATGGACATCGCCGGCCGCCGCCCCGACCGCGCGTGGCTGGACCGGGTCGTCTCCATGGTGGGTCTCGCCGACCGCCTGGGCCACCGGCCCGCTGAACTGTCCGGCGGCCAGCAGCAGCGCGTCGCCGTCGCCCGCGCCCTCGCCTCCCGCCCCGCGATCGTCTTCGGCGACGAGCCCACCGGAAACCTCGACTCGCGCTCCGGCGCCGAAGTCCTCGGCTTCCTGCGGGACTCGGTGCGCGAACTGGGCCAGACAGTGGTCATGGTCACCCACGACCCCGTCGCCGCCGGCTACGCCGACCGCGTCGTGTTCCTCTCCGACGGGCGCCTCGTCGAGGAGATGGCCCGGCCCACCCCGGACCGCGTCCTCGACCTCATGAAGAGCCTGGGATCCCGCTCCCACGACAGCTGAGCCGCACCCCCGCTCCGCTACCGACCCCACCAGGCCGCCCCGGCTTCCCCGTCCTCCTCCGGAAAGTCTCCACGCCCCATGCTGAGAACAACCCTGCGCAACCTCCTGGCCCACAAGGCGCGGCTGGCCATGACCGTCCTCGCCGTCTGCCTGGGCGTCGCGTTCGTCAGCGGCACCCTCGTCTTCGCGGACTCCACCGCCGCCGCCCACCGCGCCGCCGCGTCGAAGACCTTCGCCGGCATCGACGTCACCGTGACCGAGAAGGCCCCCGAACCCGGTACGGACTCCGACCCGCGGGCTGTGCTCGACGACGCGCTCGTCGCCCAGCTGGCCCGGGTGCCCGGCGTCGCCGCCGTGAGGCCGTCGGCCGACGGCTCGGCCACCCTGAACGCGGCGGACGGCAGCCCCCTGCGGACCGGCCGGGCCTGGGCGAACCTGGCCGGCGCGTACGTACCAGGCAAGGACGGCAAGGACAGCCGCTACCCGCTGGCCGAGGGCCGCGCCCCCGCGCACGGCGGCGAGATCGCCGCGGACCTCGGAACCGCTGCCGCGGGCGGCTTCCGGCTCGGCGACACGGTCACCCTGGCCACGGACGGCCCCGTCATGACCGCGCGCCTCGTCGGCCTCGTCACCACGGACGACACCCGCGTCACCGCCGGCGGCACCCTCGTCCTCTTCGACAAGGCGACCGCCCAGAAGCTGTTCGCCACCCCCGGCCACTACACCGGCATCGACCTGACCGCCACGCCCGGCACCACCGCCTACGAACTCGCCGACCGGGTCACGGCTGTCCTGCCCGCCGACCGCGCCGAGGCCACCACGGGCCAGGCGCAGGCGGCCCAGCAGGCCATCCTCGTCGACACCCTGACCCGCGGCTACGAGAAAGTGCCGATGGTCTTCGCCGGGGTCTCGCTCTTCATCGGCTCGTTCCTCATCGTCAACACCTTCACCATGCTCGTGAAGCGGCGCACCCGCGAGACCGCCCTGCTCCGGGCGATCGGCGCCTCGCGCCGTCAGGTGTCGCGCTCCGTCCTCCTGGAGGCCCTGGTGGTCGGCCTGGCCGCCTCGGCGGCCGGTTTCATGCTCGGCCTCGGCATCGCGGCGGTGCTGCCCCACGTCCTCGGCGGTGACAGCGCCCTGCCCAGCGGCCCCCTGGTGATCGGCCCGCGCTCGGTCGTGGCGGCGCTCGGCGTGGGCGTCGGCGTCACCGTGCTCGCCGCGTGGCTGCCCTCCCGCCTGGCCGCCAGGACCTCGCCCATGGAGGCGCTGCGCACAGCCGAACAGCCTCCTCCGGCACAGCGGTTCCGGCTGCGTGGTGCGGTGGGCCTCGTCCTCCTCGCTCTCGGTGCCGGGTGGCTGATCTCGCTCAGCGGGGCGAAGGACGCCTCGGAGGAGAACCTGCGCGACGCCATGGCCGGCTGCGGCCTGTTCGCCGCCGGCCTGCTCGTGCTCGCGCCGCTGCTCGCCGGCCCGGTGATCCGGCTGATGGGGCGGCTGACCGGGCGCTTCGGCGTCACCGGCCGCCTCGCCCGGGAGAACGCCCTGCGCGACCCGCGCCGCACGGCGGCCACTGCCGCCACCCTGCTCATCAGCACCGGCCTCCTCACCGGCCTCGCCGCCATCGGGCACTCCACCGGACAGGCACTCGACCGCCAGGCGGCGGCCGGGCTCGGCGCCGACCACGTCGTCAGCACGCGCTCCACCATGACGGGCATCGACCCAGCCGCCGTACGACGGCTGGCCGAGACCCCCGGCGTGCGCGCCGCGCACCCGATCACCGACTCCACCCTGTTCACCGGCAGCGGCGTCCGGCAGATCTCCGGCGTCGACCCCGCCACCGTGCGCGACACGATGAAGCTCGACTTCGTCTCCGGCTCCGCCGAAGACCTGGCACCGGGCCGGATCGCCGTCTCCACCACCCTCGCCCGCGAGAGCGGAGTGACCACCGGCGGCCGGTTGAACGTCCAGATGGGCCGCGCGGGAAGGCCCACCCCGTACCAGGTCGTGGGCGTCTACCAGGACAACCCCGTCGCCCGCGACGCGCTCGGCAGCCGCGGCGAGGTCGCGGCGCACAGCTTCCTGCCCGGCTCCGTCCAGCGCGTGCTCCTGCGCACCGACGGCCCGCCGACGGCGGCGCTGGAGGACCGGCTGCGCACCGCCGTCGGCAACAACCCCCTCCTCACGGTGCAGGACCGCGACCAGCTCGTCCGCGAGGCCGCGGGCACCATGGGCGACCTGCTGGACGTGATGTACGGGATGCTCGGCATCGGCGTCGTCATCAGCGCGCTCGGCATCGTGAACACGCTGGCCATGTCGGTCGCCGAACGCACCCGCGAGATCGGTGCGCTGCGCGCACTCGGCATGGACCGCGCCGGCGTCCGCCGCATGATCCGCCTGGAGGCCCTGACCGTCGCCGGCTTCGGAACCCTCCTCGGCCTGGCGGGCGGCCTGTTCGCCGCCTGGGCCGTCGGCTCCCTCGCCAATGGCGCCATCGAGCAGTACACCCTGGCACCGCCCTGGGGAACCCTGCTCCTGGTGTGCCTGCTCTCCCTCGCGATCGGCGTCCTCGCGGCCGCCGTCCCCGCCCGCCGGGCAGCCGCCCTGAGCCCCCTGGAGGCGGCCGCGAACGCGTGACACTCGCCGCGGCTCCCGGGCAACCGCTACCGAGGCCGGGAGGCGGCGCGGGTTCGATTCCCGTCATCCGCTCAGATGTGAAGGCCCAGGTCACCGACCTGGGCCTTCTTCGTCCTCCAGACCTTTCAGAGCCCACGCGCCGTTCGTATGCCACAAGTGCCGCAGCAGCGCGTCAGATTGGGCCCCCGTTCGCCGATGTCCCGGCGGTCGAGAAAATCCGATCCAGGTGGTGATGGAGCACCGCGATCGCCGACTCCGGGCTCCGCTGGCCCACGAGGATGCTGGTACTCATGGTCGCCGCCATCGCGAGCAGGCTGATCGCCTCCGTGCGCGCGTCGGCGTCCGGGTCGGCCAGACCGGCCTCCTGCGCCTGCACGAGGAGCCCCGTCAGGGCGTTCTCCGCGGCGTCGGGGTTGTCGATGAAGGGCTGGGCGGCCAGCGCCCCGTCGGTCACGGACAGGATCGCGTAGGAGCTGTAGAGCAGGTGGAACGTACGGCTCTCATCGTCAGTCGGCAGCGAGGCCAGCAGCAGCGCCTCCACCGTGGCGCGCGGGCCCGGGTCCGGGCCGACAGCGGCCAGCCGGGCGCCCACCCTCGCGGTGAAGCGGTCGGTCAGATGCCGGAGGCCGTAGAAGAGCAGCTTTTCCTTGGTCTCGAAGTAGTACTGAACGAGCCGGAGCGACACACCGGCCTCCGCGGCCACGTCCCGCATGCCGACCGCATGCAGTCCGCGCCGCCCCGCGACCTGGATGAGCGCCTCGGCGATCTGGGCGCGCCGCTCCTCGTGATCCACACGCTTCGGCATGTTTCCGTGTCTCCGCCTGTCGATAGTGGGTTCGCGCTCCGCCACCCGAAGTACTTCATGATACCGATGTATCACATTGATGATACGGTCGTACCACGAAGAACGGATCTTCACAGGAGGTGCCGCCGTGCCCGAGAACACCGCCCGCGTACGCCACGATGTCGGCCACTACGTCAACGACGCCCTGCGCGACCGCTACTTCGCCGAAGCCGACGTCCTCTACGCGATGGGGGCACCCGCCCGCTCCGAGACGGACGTGGAGACCAGCTTCGGCACCACCCACGTCTACCGGTACGGGCCCGCGGACCCCGCCGCCGAGTCCCGGACCCCGATCGTCCTGATCCATGGCGCCGGCTACAGCTCGGCCATGTGGTACCCCAACACCCCAGGTCTCAGCCTCGACCGCCCCGTCTACGCGCTCGACACCCCGGGCGACGCGAACCGCAGCGTCCACCGCGAGCCCATGTGGCAGCCCGAGCGCGCCGCCCAGTGGATGGACGAGGCCCTCGACGCCCTCGGCCTCGACCGGGTCCACCTGGTCGGCTCCTCCTACGGCGGCTGGCTGGTGCTCAACCAGGCCCACCGCCGACCCGGACGGCTCGCCTCCGTCACCGCCCTCGACCCCGGCGGCCTAGAGAAGGTCGGCCTGCGCTTCTTCGCCTGGGTCTTCGTGAGCCTGTTCGCCACCTTGGCCCCCAAGGCGCTGCGCCCCCGGCTCGCCAAGTGGCTGGACCAGCCGGTCATAGCCATCCCCGAGATGCGCAAGTGGATCCAGCTCGGCGCCCGCGCATACCGGATCCGCCGCCCCGCACCCCTGCCGCTGGCCGAGGACGAGCTGCGGTCCATCCGGACCCCGCTCTACGTCATCATGGGCAAGCACAGCCTGCTCGTACACCCCAAGCGGCAGCTGGAGCGCGTACCGCGCCTCGTCCCCGGAGCCCGCGCCGAGATCATCACCGCGACCGGACACGGCCCGCAGATCGACCACCCGGACGTGGTCAACGCCCGGATGCTGTCTTTCATGGAGGACGTCGATTCCCTCGATCCTGCTGGGGTCGACGCATAGGGCTACGCCAGCGAGAAACGGCCGTCGGCGGTGCCTCCGTGTCACAACGCGCCAGTAGGGGCGGTGAACAGCGGTCGACACGGGGGCGCCAGAAGCAGCCGGGACGGATCCGCCGGCGAATATCGCCGCAGGTCAGAGGACACATGCACACCCAAGTACCGGGTGATTCCCAAGCTCATAGCGCGGGTTCGACTCCCGTCATCCGCTCTTGAACGAAGGCCCTGGTCAGCGACCAGGGCCTTCGTCGTCATTCAGCCTCCTCACGGCTCCCGCCCCCGACCGCCAGGGCCCGCCCGCTGGGGTGAGCCGTCGCGGACTGGAACATGCGCACGGACGACGCGACGAGCGGGGGCTCAGGATGCGTGACGCCGATCTGGACGTCTCGGAGGCCAGCCTGACCAGGCTGGCCGGCGACCTCGACGCCATGCAGCGCTACCTGGAGCAGCAGACCCGCCGTATGGACGAGGTCGTCGACAGGGTCGCCGCGGGCTGGGTAGCGGACTGGATTTCATGATCAATTCGGGCGGAACGCGACTCTCCCCGGGGCCCTGGCCGACGCCGCGGCCGGTTGGTCGCCTTGCCTCCTGAACGCCTCTTCGGAGGAATGAATACCTGTGTTCGCGGCCTGAGATTTTAGCGGTCATCGCAGAGAGAGTTTTTGTCGGCGACACACAGAGGGGAAATGTTCGACGCCATAGACTGCGGTGACGTGCTACTGTCGAACCCAGTTGCAGTTTTGGTACCCAAAAACTTCAAGCGCCTCCCGTCGGCCGCGTGCCACACGGAAGCGCTTTGTATTTCCGGTCATTTTCCGGGCAGGGCATCATCGCGGCGACACGGCGTCCGTACGGTACGGATTCCGTCGTACTGCCCCAAGGAGATATGACATGGCTACTGGCACCGTGAAGTGGTTCAACGCGGAAAAGGGTTTCGGCTTCATCGAGCAGGACGGTGGCGGCCCTGACGTGTTCGCCCACTTCTCGAACATCGCCGCCCAGGGCTTCCGCGAGCTCCAGGAGGGCCAGAAGGTCTCCTTCGACATCGCGCAGGGCCAGAAGGGTCCGACGGCCGAGAACATCGTTTCCGCCTGACGCTGACGCGTAATACGTAGCTGGGGCCCGCATCCCTCGGGGTGCGGGCCCCAGCTGCATGCATTTTGCAGGGTTCTCACGCATACCTGAGCCTCTGGCATTTCTTTCGCCGCCCGCTTGCGCCGACAATTTCTCTGCCTGAGCCAGGCCGCCTGCTTTCGCATTTCATTCGGCCCGTGCCTGTGATTCTCGACGCTGTCCATCCGCTGCCGGAATTCCTCGATACGCGCCGCATCAAGGAAGGTTCTGTATGAACCCCACCCGCACGAACGGCCGTTCCGCCCGCACCCGCCGCAACGGCGGTCACGCGTACGACTCCTCCGCCGGAACGGGCCGGGGCGGTCGCTCCGGTTCGTCCGCCGCGAGCCGATCGGGCGGCCCGAGCCGGTCGGGCGGATACGGCAGGCGTCCCGCCCCCGTACAGGGGGAGTTCGCCCCGCCGAAGACGATCACTCCGGCGCTGCCCGCCGTCGAGACCTTCGCCGACCTGGCCCTGGACCGGCGCCTCCTGACCGCGCTCACCGCACAGGGCCTGTCCGTCCCGTTCCCCATCCAGGGCGCGACCCTGCCGAACTCCCTGGCGGGCCGCGACGTCCTGGGCCGCGGCCGGACCGGCTCCGGCAAGACCCTCGCCTTCGGCCTGGCCCTGCTGGCCCGCACCGCCGGACAGCTCGCCGAGCCCCGTCAGCCGCTGGCGCTGATCCTCGTCCCCACCCGGGAACTCGCCCAGCAGGTCAGCGACGCCCTCATGCCCTACGCCCGCGCCGTGAGGCTGCGCCTGGCCACCGTCGTCGGCGGAATGCCGATCGGCCGGCAGGCGAACGCGCTGCGCAGCGGCGTCGAAGTCGTCGTGGCCACCCCCGGCCGTCTCAAGGACCTCATCGACCGCGGTGACTGCCGGCTGAACCAGGTCTCGATCACCGTCCTCGACGAGGCCGACCAGATGGCCGACATGGGCTTCATGCCCCAGGTCACCGCGCTCCTGAACCAGGTCCGTCCCGAGGGCCAGCGCATGCTGTTCTCCGCGACCCTGGACCGCAACGTCGACCTCCTGGTCCGCCGCTACCTCACCGACCCCGTCGTCCACTCCGTGGATCCGTCACAGGGCGCGGTCACCACGATGGAGCACCACATCCTGCACGTGCACGGCGCCGACAAGCAGCGGCTGACGACCGAGATCGCGGCGCGCGACGGCCGGGTGATCATGTTCCTGGACACCAAGCACGCCGTGGACCGCCTCACCGAGGACCTCCTCCACTGCGGTGTCCGGGCCGCCGCGCTGCACGGCGGGAAGTCGCAGCCGCAGCGCACCCGTACCCTCGACCGGTTCAAGGCCGGGCACGTCACCGTCCTGGTCGCCACGAACGTCGCGGCCCGCGGCATCCACGTCGACAACCTCGACCTCGTCGTCAACGTGGACCCGCCCACCGACCACAAGGACTACCTCCACCGCGGCGGCCGGACCGCCCGGGCCGGCGAGTCCGGCAGCGTCGTCACCCTGGTCACCGCCAACCAGCGCCGCGACATGACGCGTCTCATGGCGGCCGCCGGCATCGTGCCCACGACCACCCAGGTCCGCTCCGGCGAGGAAGCGCTGCGCCGGATCACGGGCGCCCAGACCCCTTCCGGCATCCCCGTGACGATCACCGCGCCGCCGGCCGAGCAGCGCAAACGCGGCTCGGCCCCCCGCGGTCGGCGCGGGCCCGCCTCGGCGGCGAGGCGCGCCGGCGGACGGCGTTCCGCCGGCGACGCGGCGGCCTGAGCCGTACACCATCCGGAAGCCGACCCCTCTCTGCAGGAGCCACGTTGTGACGCCGGTCCCGATCCAGCCCCGCCCGACGCACCCCGCCCCGGCGCACCTGACGCCGGCCGACGCCGTGGACACGGCACCACGGGTCTGCGACGACATGACCGTCGAGGTGGCCCTCTCGGTCATGGCCGGCGCCCGCACCGGGCACTTGCTCGTCTGCGACAACGACGGCCTGCGCACCGGCCTGGTCACCCGGGCCCAGCTCACCACCGTCCGCGAGAGCCCCACCTACACGGACCGGCTCCAGCTGCGCGACCTGTCCGGCGACGGCGGGCCGCCGCTCACCCCGGTCACCCCCCTGCCGACCGGGCGGGCCGTGCGTCCCCGGGTCGTCACCTCGTCCGGCACGGGCGAACAGGACGACACTCCGGGCGCGCTCACGCCCGCCCTCGTCCTCGCGTGAACCGCCTCACCCCGGCGGAACCATCCCCTTCCTCTCCCTGTGAGGCATCGTGCGCTGTGTCATTGCCCGCTTCCCCTTCGACCTCACCAAGAGCGGCGTCCTGGACTCCATGAAGGGCGTCAAGCCCGAGGAGATCACCGGCGAGTCCGTGATCATCGGCCGCCGCACCTACCCCGTCATGCAGGTCGGCCAGGTCCTCACCCGCCAGGACCGTCGCGACTTCAGCGCGGGTGAAGTCCTCCGTGCCATGACCAAGCTCGGCTTCACCTGCCGCGGCCTCCCCCAGAACACCGCGCCCACCTGTGCCTCCGACGCGTTCCAGCAGGCCTCCGCGATGCTCAGCGCCCCGGCGGCGGCCTGACCGTGCCCCACGGGCGAACGTGAGCTGACGCCCGAACAACCGAGAGGGCCCGACCGGCAACCGCCGGCCGGGCCCTCTCGCGTATCGGTGGGCATGCGGGGGGGGACAGGTCAGAAGTGGTCGGTCCCGCGCCGCGGCTGGAGAAGTTCGGCCTTTCCGAAGAGGAGGGCGTAGCCGGAGGGGAGCTGGTTGATGATGCGGTCGAGGAGTTCGGGTCCGGCGAGCTGGGACACGGCGGCGAGGACGGCGCCGACGTTCCAGCGGGCGCCGGCGGGTGTGCTGCCGGTGCGTTGGGCGAGGTCCTTGACGAACTCCCACCCGGTGAGGGGTGTGACGGCGGGGACCTGAGCGGTGAGGACGAGGGCGGCCTCGACGGGGAGGCGCGCGGCGAGGTCGACGCGTTCGTCGCCGACGAGCTGTCGTCCCAGCGCGGCAAGCACGCAGTGGACGGCTTCGTCGGCGCGTTCGAGGGTCGGGTAGGCGCCCTCGTAGCGCACACGCTCGAGCAACTGGGAGTAGGGCGGCGCGCTGGTGACGCTCCCGTGGGCGGGGGCCGTCGTGGTCATGGTCTGAAGAGTCATGACTGGGAGATCGCCGTTCTCTTCGGGCCCGGTCCGTGGACCGGGCGGAGCGAACACATTCCAAGAGGTGCCGGCTACCCGGGGTGGTGCGGCCGGCCGAAGAGGAGGTCGTAGCCGGGCGGGAGCTGCAGGAGTATCCGGGCGGTCAGTTCCTCGCCGACCGCGTCGGCGGCGACGCTGAGTACGGCGCTGACGTCCCAGGCCGCGGTCCGCTCGGTTGCTCCTTCGATCCAGGCAGCCGTCGCGCGTACGAAGCGTTCCGGTGAGAGAGGCTCGGTGGCCTGGAGCGGGTTGAGGAGCACCAGGGCGAAGGTCTCCGGCAGACGGGCGGCGAGTGCGGCCCGCACGTCACCGACCAGATGGGCGCCGAGCAGCGCCAGCACGGTGCGGGCGGCGCGTTCGGCCTCTTGGGGCGAGCTGTAGTCGCCGCGTTCCTGGACCTTGTCGAGGAACGTCTGCCATCGCAGTCTCATCACGACCCCCATGCGCATACGCGGATACGGGAGCGGAGGGCGGAGGAGGGGGAAAGGCTTCCGCCCTCCGCTCCCGGTCTTCCCTGCGGCTCAGCCGCTGATCTGCTTGCGGTCGTCGCCCCGGCCGATGGTGATCTTGCGGGGCTTGGCGCGCTCGGCGATCGGAATACGCAGCGTGAGCACGCCCGCCTCGTAGTCGGCCGTGATCTTCTCGGTGTCGAGGGTGTCGGCCAGCATCAGCTGCCGGGAGAAGACGCCGAGGGGCCGCTCGGAAAGCTCCATCTGCACGTCGTCGGCCTTCGCGACGGGGCGGCGCTCGGCCTTGACCGTCAGCATGTTCCGCTCGACGTCGATGTCGATCGCGTCCGGGGCGACGCCGGGCAGGTCGAGGGCGATGACGTAGACGTCACCCTCGCGGTAGGCGTCCATCGGTACCGCGGAAGGCCGTGACCAGGTGCCGGTCGTACCCAGCATCTGCTGGGTGAGGCGGTCGAGCTCGCGGAACGGGTCGGTGCGCATCAACATCGCGAAACACCTCCAGTCGGATCAGGCAGTGACTGCCAATGCGCTGCATCTGCCCTCCGTTGTAACATGTCATCCGAACGACGACAAGCAGAGTGTCAACGAATGGACGACATGACGAAGAGGGCGTGATCCTGTGACAGGAGCCGACCACCCGGTCACCTTCCCCGCGGCCGTCGCCGCCCTGGCCGCGATCGACGAGGCCGTACGCACGGCCCGATCCGCGCCCACCCCCGCCACGGCACCGCAGGGCTCCTCGACGGAAGCGCTCGCCGCGCTCCTTCTTCTGCGTGAGCTGCGCGAACAGCTCGCCGGGTGGGAGCCGGCATTCATCGAAACCGCCCGGGATGCCGGCGCCAGCTGGGCCGACCTCGCCCACCCTCTGGGCGTCACGAGCCGGCAGGCAGCCGAGCGCCGCTACCTGCGTGTACGCCCCGGCAGCCCCGGCGCCACCGGAGAACAACGCGTCCAGACGATCCGCGACCGCCGCGCCGCCGACCGCACCGTCACGGCCTGGGCCCGCTCGAACGCCGCCGACCTGCGCCAACTCGCCGGACAGATCACCGCCCTCGACACCCTGCCCGCAGACACGCGGGCCGATCTCTCCGCGGCGCTCGCGCACAGCGACCCCGCCCTGCTCCTCGCACCGCTCGCGCGCACTCACGCCCACCTCGCCCCCCTCCACCCCGGCCTGGCCGAGCGCGTCGACACCCTCACCCGCCGCACCACACGCCTCCGCGACGAAAGCGACCAGCGCCGCTCCCACCCCTCTCAGCCCTGACCCGGAGCCTCGCAGCGGTCCTCCTGGCCCATCGCGAGCCCCGAGAGCCTCACCACCGCCCGGCCCCGCCATCCCCGGGCGGAATGCCGCGGTCAGCCTGGCGGTGACCGCCCCTCGACCCTCCGCGTCACCGCTGGAGGCCGATTACCTGCTCACCGGACACACGGAAATCTATGTCGGCCGGAGTAGACATTGGGCATTGGCCTGGTTATGGTTTCTCTCGTAGCACAGAGAGAAAGCAGGGCCTGGCAGAGATGAACTGCCGGCCGGCAGTAGAGGTAGTTGCAGTGAGCAGGACGGTGCGGCGGTGGAGTCTCGAAGCCAGGGCTTTCGCAGGACGGCGACGGGACTGACGGCCGGACCGGGTGGCCCGCAGTGATCAGGGGCCGCCACAAGCGGGACTGCGGCCATGCCAGGTGCGGTACCCGTGAGTGCAGTGCGCAGTACCCAGCAGTGAAGTCAGTGAGCGGTACCCCTGGTGAAGGCGTCGGCTGCGGACGCGCGCACCGGGAAGTTCGGCAGTGGGGTTCCAAGCCAGAGCAGACGCAGGACGGGCGACGGGGCTGGCTGTCGAAGAGTGGCGCTGTCACAGGCCACTGAGCAGTTCGCATCACCAGCAGTACCCGCAGTACGCAGTTCCCGTAGTACGCAGTTCCCGTAGTAAGCAGTTGATCACCGAGGAAGAACGGAGGAACCCACGCCATCAGGATCGCCCGGGCGTAAGCCTGAGCCCGGGTACCGCAGGACATCGCGATAGTGAGGTGGTCTCCGGTCAAGCAACCGCGATCCCCGCAACCCCGACAGCGACCAGGTCGGGTGCGCGGACACAGAAAGCCGGCGCAGTATCAGGGCCGGCAGGTGGTGTAGTAGTTCCTTCGGGGCCCTGGTGCCGGTACGGCGCCAGGGCCCCTCAACGCGTTTTCCCGGAGAGGTGCAAATGACAGCAGATGACTCGTACGACCGTCTCGACGACGACGACTACCCCGCTTACACGATGGGCCGGGCCGCCGCGATGCTCGGCACCACACAGAGCTTCCTCCGCGCCATCGGCGAGGCCCGCCTGATCACCCCACTGCGCTCGGAGGGCGGCCACCGTCGCTACTCCCGCTACCAGTTGCGCATCGCCGCACGCGCCCGCGAACTCGTCGACCAGGGCACACCGATCGAGGCCGCCTGCCGCATCATCGTCCTCGAAGACCAGCTCGAAGAGGCCCAGCGCATCAACGCCGAATACCGCCGTGCCGCCGCATCCGACGCGCCACCGGACTCGGCTTGAGGTGAGTCCGCCCGCCGTCGGCATCGACCGAAGGGGGCAACCCGAGGGCTCGGCGGAGAATTGCTCACGCGCAGATGCTCGCGCGAGGTCCGCCCCATGTCGGCAGCACGAGTGGTCCGGTAGGCGCTGCCCCACGCGTTTCCGCCGCCTACCTGCCCTTGCCGCTCCCCCCGTGGCCCGGCTGCTGCGCTCCGCCCTCCGGCACCGTGCCCCGTCCGTGCCCTTCGAGACGGTGAGCAGCGGTCGACAAGGGATCCGCCGAGTCGGCGGCAGGACCGGTCCCCAGAGGCCGTTCCTCTGCGGGGCTCAGGCCGACGGCAAGTCCGGGGCGACGAGGTCTTCCGGGTCGAGGAGCAGGTGGGCCGCCGTGAGGTCGTCCTCCACGTGGGCCACAGACGCGGTTCCGGGGAGGGGAAGGACCACCGGCGACCGGGCTTCGTCGTCGACCGGACCCTCCGGCCCGGTCACGTGACCGTCGCCGCGCTGTCGGCGCGAAGTTCCGACGCTCCCCACGAGCCGACCGTCACGTCGTCGCCGACGGAGAGTCGGCCGGGCCGGACCACGGCCAGCTTCACGCCGAAGGCGACGCCGCCCTCAGCGGCCCGCCGGTAGGTGGCGAGGGTGCGGATCGGTTCCCGCCCGCTCCGGCACCCGGATCGCTGGTCGACCAGGGTGACGGCGCAGCGGATGGCGAGCTTGGCGTACGCCAACTCCACCGAGCCGACGGTGATGCGGCGTGCGAGGTCCTCGGTGTGCGGATCGTCCCATCCGTCGACGACGATGTTGGGGCGGAACCGGCTGACCGGCAGCGGTTCCGCGCCGTCGGAGACGAGGCGCTCGTTGAGGCCGGCCATGGACGACCGGGAGACGACGTGCACCGCGCAACTGTCGGCGTAGCCCGATGTGCCCGCGACGAGCCCGTCGGTGATCCGGTCGTGCTCGGGCGGCACCCGCACGAGTCGGCTCGGCCTGCCTGTCACCGCGGAGAGCCAGGCCGCTGCCTCGTCGCCCTGGTCGATGCCGGTGAACGGAGCTCCGAACAGTTCTACCGGCCGTCGCTCGGATGACGAGTCCACCGGGACGGTGACGGTGCCGGAGCCCGGGGCCTCCAGGGTCAGGTGCGTTCCGTCGGCCTCGACGCTCGGGCGTATCAGCGCCAGCCGGGGATCGCGCCGCTGGCTGCGGAAGACCCCGTTCTCGTCGACGACCATGAACGAGCGATCGTGCGGGAGTCCTGCCGGGGTCATGAAGGCCTCGTGCACGGACAGGCCCGCGCAGCCCTTGACCGGGTAATACGTGAGTTCCACGACCTTGGCCACAGGGCCTCCTGGTTCTTGTCGGCTTCCGGATTCTTCTCGGCTTCCGGATTCTTCTCGGCTTCCGGATTCTTCTCGGCTCCAGTGCATGTCGGTCCCCGTCCCCCGAGTCTGCGGGGCGGCGGCAATGGAACGTCAACGGCCCGTTTTCGGCGCTGGCTATGATCAGCGCGGTGGTGTGCCCGGGGATCACGGAGCGGTGGGGATGAGGTTCGGTCTGCTGGGTCCGCTGACCGTCCATGACGCCGGTGGCAGGCCCCTCGCCGTTCCCACTCCGAAGAGCAGGGCCCTGCTGGCCGCACTGCTTCTCGAGCCGAACCGCCTCGTCTCACGTGAGCGGCTCGCGGCCGCGCTGTGGGGTGAACGTCCGCCCGCGACGGCCGCCGCCGCCCTGAGCAACTACGTGAGCCAGCTGCGGCGAACCCTGTCGGCCGTCGACGCCGAGCGCCTCACGTCCGTACCGACCGGCTACCGGCTCCTCGTCCACGCCGGCGAGGTGGACGCCGAGGACTTCACCCTGCTGCTCGCCGAGGCGAAGACGGCACAGTCCCGGCAGGACTGGGTGTCCGTCAGCCGCCTGACCCGGGCGGCCGAACAGCTGTGGCGCGGTGCTCCGCTCGCCGACGCCCCCGTGTCCGAGACCCTGCGTCCCCAGATCACCCACTACGAGCAGGCGCGGGTGCAGGCCCGGGAGTGGCACTTCGCGGCCGAGCTCCGGCTGGGGCATCACCACGAGATCGTTCCCGAGGTCAGCCGGTGGACCGCCCGGTACCCGCTGCACGAGGTCTTCTGCGCGCAGCTGATCCTCGCCCTGTTCCGCAGCGGTCGCCAGGCCGAGGCGCTGCTCGCGTTCGAGCGCGTGCGCAAAGACCTGGCCGAGGAGCTCGGCACCGATCCGGGCCGCGCCCTTCGCGATCTGCATCAGTCACTGCTGGTCGACGACCCGGCACTGCAGTGGACGGGCCCGGCCGTCGCCGCGACGGGCCCGGCCGTCGCCGCCGAGAACGGCCGGCACGCCGATGCGGTGCACGCCGCGACCGGGCACCCCGGCGGCGCCGCGTCCGCCGACGCCGATGCCGACGCGCCCGGCGAAGCCACTGCCCCGCGCACCGTCAGGGCCCGGTCAGCCCCGTCCCAGCTGCCCGCCGACGTCCCCGATTTCACGGGGCGCGCCGACGAGGTCCGGACCCTGATCGAGCTGCTCACCCCCCGGCCGGACGACCGGGGCCCCCGCATGGCGGTCGTCACCGGGATGAGCGGCGTAGGGAAGACCGCCCTGGCCGTCCACACCGCGCGGATCCTGCGCGACCGCTTCCCTGGCGGCCAGATGTTCACGGACCTGCACGGATTCGGGCTCGGCACCCGCCAGGACCCGCACGACCTGCTCGGGCGATTCCTGAGCGATCTGTCCGACGCTCCGGCCGGTCCCGGCCTGCCGATACCCGGCGACACCGACGGGCGCGCGGCGCTGCTCCGGACCTGCCTGACGGACAGGGGCGTGCTGATGGTCCTCGACAACGCCGACGACGTCGAGCAGGTGCTCCCGCTCCTGCCGGGTTCGGCCGGCTGCTCGGTCCTGATCACGAGCAGGAACGCGCTGCCCGACCTGCCCGTCGGAGCCCGGCTTCCGCTGGAGCCGCTCGGCGAAGGCGACCAGCGGGCGATGCTCTCGGCGTTCTGCGGTGCCGACCGGGTCCTGGCGGAGGACGGGGACGCGACGCGGATCCTGGCGGCCTGTGCCGGACTGCCCCTCGCCCTGCGGATCGTCGGGGCGAAGGCGAGGGTCCGCCCCTCCTGGCCGCTGCGCACGATCGCGGAGCAACTGGAGGCCGGTGACGGCCGGCTGCGGGCCCTGTCGGCGGGCCGCCTGTCCGTCCGCACCTCCTTCGCCTCCAGCTATCGGATGCTGCGGGACAGCCGTGACCGCCACGAACGCGAGGCGGCACGTGCCTTCCGGCTGCTCAGCCTGTGGCGCGGCGATGGGCTGAGCCTCGATGCCTGCGCCGCACTCATCGACCTTCCCGCGCGCAGGACCGCCGAGGTGCTCGGCCTCCTGGGGGACGTACATCTGCTGCAGAATCCGGAGCCCGGGCGATACCGGTTCCACGACCTGGTCGGAGAGTACGCGGCCGAGCTCAGCGCCGCGGAGGAGTCCGGGCCCGCCCGGAGCACGGCGCTGCTGAGGCTCCTGACCTGGTACACCGTCGCGACCGAAGCGGCCAGTGCGACGATCGCGCCCGGCATGCCCGCCGGGCCGAGGTTCGAGGAGGGCCCGGCGGGCCGGGCGCCGCGCTTCGACGACGCCGCCGGGGCGCTCGCGTGGTTCGTGCAGGAGCTGCCCAACCTGCGGGAAGCCGTCCAGGCGGCCGCGCTGTCCCCGCGCCCGGATCTGGCCTGGCGGCTGGCCCTCAACCTCTTCGGCCACGCCACCACGTACTGGTGGACCGGCGTGTGGGACACCTGCCTGCGGTCGGCGCTGGCCACGGCGAAGGCGCACGACGACCACGAGGGGCGGGCATGGGTCCTGTTCCGCCTCGGGGTGGCGCACCGCATGGCGCACCGGCACGACGCCAGCCTCGCCTGTCTGCTGGACTGCCTCCCCCATTTCGAGGCGAGCGGCGATCTCGAGTGCCGGGCGGGTGTCTACTCCAACCTTTCCCGGGCCTACAGCGGGACGCACCAGCCACGACAAGCCCTCGACCACGCGCGGAGGGCCATCGATCTCTTCAGGCGGTCCGGCAGCGAGCGCAGCGAGGCTCCGCTCCTGAGCGGGCTGGCCACGGCCCATCGCGCCGCCGGCGAGCTCCGGGAGGCTGAGGCCGTGTACCGCCAGGTGCTGGCCATGTGCCGCGAGCTGGGGTATCTCACCAACATCGCCATCGCCCTGGAAGATCTCGGCGACACCCTGCGCGTACTCGGCCGGCGTGACGAGGCGCTCGACGCCCTGACCGAGGCTCTGGCGCTGCGACGCCGGGTCGGCGACGCCGGCGGCTCGACGGACACCCTGCTGGCCATCGGGCGGACCCACGCACACTTCGGCGAGAGCGCCGCTGCCCAGGCGCGCTTCGGCGAGGCCGAAGAACTCAGCGGCACGAACCAGCTGCCCCAGCGGCCGGCCGTTCCCGTCGTCCGCTCGTGAACGAAGCCCCAGGTCAGCGACCTGGGACTTCGTCGTCGACCAGGCCTTTTGCGGCCGCGTGCACCGCACTTCCCGTTGAGCACCGCCGGAACGCCGACGCACGCCCCTCGGTCACGCTGCGGCGTAGTGGGCGAGCGAGGGCTCCAACAGGCTGAAGGCGCTGTCCGCTTCCGCGATGACGGTGGCGCAGATCCGGGTGTCGCCCTGGCCGGCGAGCGTGAGTTCCTGGATGCGGCGGAACAGGGTGCGGTGGACCGCGCCGAGCAGGGCGGCGGCGGTGCGCGGGGTGATGTCGTCACGGGGGGCGCCGGTGGCGCCGGCCAGGGCGTCCGAGAGGGCGGCCTCCCTCAGGTCGTGCAGGTCCCGCAGCCGGGTGGAGAGGGTGGGGCTGTCGGCGATCATGCGGGCGAAGTCGGGGCCGGAGAAGCCGACGACCGGGTCTGCCTTCCCGGCCGCGTCGACGAAGGCGCGATGGAGGGCCGTCAGGGCCGACTCGCCGGTCCGACGGCCGGTCACCGTGATGGCCAGGGAGGCGACGAAGGCGTCCTGGTGGTCCAGGGCCAGGTCCTCCTTGCGCGGGAAGTAGTTGGTCACCGTCTTCTTCGCCACCCGTGCGGCGGCGGCGATCTCGGCGATGGTGGTCGACTCGAAGCCCTGGGCGAGGAACAGGCGGGTGGCGACGTCGGAGATGAGTTGCCTGGTCTCCTGCTTCTTGGATTCCCGCAGGCCGGCGGGGGGTGCGGGCGGAGTGGTGTGAGGAGTCATGGAGCAATCTTACCCTCGTAGCATTTTTATGTTGACACCCTGAGTGCATCCGATCTAAATTTACCTCCGTCGTAAGTTTCACACGGGGCGAGGTTGCTCGTGTTTCGCACACCCCGGCACCCCTCCCGCTTCCTGAAACCACCGAGGAGAACCGACTTGCAGATCAGCGCCTCCACCGTCTCGCTCACCGTCGACGATGTCGCCGCCTCCCAGCGGTTCTTCACCACCCATCTCGGCTACACCGAGCAGGCCGCCGCCGACGGATTCGCCTCCCTGACGCGCAACGACGCCGCGATGGACGTCGTCCTGCTCGCGCGCGGCACCGAGGTGCTGCCGGCCGACCAGCGCGACCAGCACGCTTCCGGCCTGATCCTCGCCTTCACCACCACCGGCATCGAGGCCGAGGAGGAGCGGCTACGCGCCGAGGGTGCCGCCATCACCATGCCGTTGCGTGAAGAGCCCTGGGGCGAACGCCTCTTCCAGGTCACCGACCCCAACGGCGTGATCGTCCAGTTCGTCGAATGGGTCACCCCGGCCGACCCCGGGAACTCCTGAGGTCCGATCGGCCGGAGCCGCGCACCCCACGATCGGTGTCCAGGCACCCCTTCCCCATGTTCGGCGGCCGAGGGAGGAGCCAGAGGGACGACGAGAAGGCGGCGGCGGACTGATGTCTCCGCTGGTCAGGTGCCGTGCAGAAGTCCAAGTACCGGGTGGTTCCCAAGCTTGTGGCGCGGGTTCGGTTCCCGTCATCCGCTCGTGAACGAAGGCCCTGGTCGGGAACCAGGGCCTTCGTCGTCGTCCAGGACTCGCCGGGCGTCCCGCGCCGGCGTCGGCCGGGAGCGGTCAGAACTCCAGCACCTCGCGGTCGAGCGGGTACTGGTCGCGGTGGGGGCCGTCGTACGGCGAGGGTGTGATCGGCAGGACTCCGGTCGGCTGGAGGCCCAGGTTGTCGTCCCAGATCCGGGGTTCGACGTGGCCGACGACGCGGAACTTCCGGAACGTGAACGGCGGGCTGTCGGTCGGGAAGAACTCGGGCGTGGTCATCACCTGGAAGTGCAGGTGCGGCGTGGTCGAGTTGCCGCTGTTGCCGATCAGCCCGAGGACCCGGCCGGGTTCGACGCGGTCGCCCTCCCGGACCCTGAGCGAGCCGGGCTTCAGGTGGGCGTAGAGCAGGTAGCGGCCGGGCGCGACCTCCACGGTGACGTGGTTGCCGACGGTCTCGTCGATCGGCGGGACCGGCGGGGTGACGGGCGGCGTGTTGTCCGGGATCCCGTCCTGGACCTCCACCACCCTGCCGCCGGCCGCCGCCACGACCGGCTGCCGGTAGCTCAGGTAGCTGGTGAGCAGCGCGGGGTCGCCCTCCCAGGTCTGCCCCTGCCTGCCGACCTTGTACCAGTCGATCGCGAAGCGCTGCGGCACGTAGAAGCGGCCGTTGATCGGACCGAGGCCGCGCCGGTGGTGGGTGTTGCCGCAGCACGACTCGCTGGAGTACCAGGTGCCGGGGCGGACCGGCGCGTTCAGGTTCAGCGGCGCGGTGCGGTCGGTCGGGGTGATCTGGACCGTCTCCTCGAACGGGGAGGCACCGGAGGCGGTGAGGACGGCACCCGAGAGGTGGTGTTCGAGGGCCTTGGGCACCCGCTGACCGCGGTCGAGGACCAGGTCGAGCCAGACGACCCACTGCTGGGAGCCCGGGATGACGGTCGGCGTCGGCCCCGGAGGCGCCGGCGTGTACCCGTCCGCGCCCGGCAGGGGGTCGCCCACCGGGTTGGCGGCATCGGCCAGCGCCTGCCCGCTCAGCGAGCCCACCACGCGGTGCGTGCGGGCGTCCCGGACCTCGACGCGGTCCAGCCGCACCCGTGCGCTGGTGCTCAGCGCGTTCGTGGTGAGCAGTTCGTACGAGAGGTGCGTCTTGCCGTCCGTGGCCTCGAACGGCGCCGGTTCGGTCATCACCGCCGCCGTCAACGGCGTGAACTGGGGGCCGGGCACCGGCGTGGCCGCGCCGGTGCCGTATCCGGGTGCCGTTGAAGCCGTCAGCATGCCGACCGCGAGCACGGCGGCGGCGAGCCCGCGACGTAGCGGGGTGCGGCCGGTGCGGTTGCGAGGGTGGCGCTCTGCCATGGTGCTCTTCCAGTCGTCGGGTCCGGGACCGCGAAGATCACCGGCACGCCCCGCGCCGAGGCGCAGGCCCATGTAATCCGGCCGAGCGGCGCTCCCGGCGAACGGCGCCGGAGTCGGGTACCGAACTACACCCGTCCAGCCGCACCGGACCGCCGGGCGGGCGCCGGCAGGTGCCCCACCCGTGCCCTCCAGGGCGATGAACGGCGGTCGCCACGGGTACGGGCAGGGCCTCCTGGCAGGACCCGCGGAGAGACTTGTCCGCATGTCAGAGGCCATATGGAGCTGCTTCGGCCACGCCGCGGGCCGCGTTGCGGGCCGCGTTGCGGGGCGCGTTGCGGGGCGCGTTGCGGGGCGGGTTGCGGGGCGGGTTCGTTCAGCCGATGCGGATGACGGCCTTGCCTCGGGCTCCTCCCGCGGCGAGGCGCCGGATCGCGGTGGGGACGTCGGCGAGTCCGTACTCGGCTGAGATGTCGATGTGGACCTGGCGGTCAGCCAGCAGGCGCAGGGCCTCGGCCGCGCTGGCGGCGAGGCGTTCGGGGTGGGTCCGGCTGAGCAGGTTGCCGTTGTGGGCCAGGACGGATCTGCCGTTCATGAGCAGGTCGTCGGCGTCGATCTGTACTGGTTCGGAAGGGGCCATGCTGCCGTACAGGGCGAGGCGGCCGTGCGGGGCCAGCAGGTCGAGGTGGGCCCGGCGGGCCGGACCGCCGACGGGGTCGAGGATGACGTCGAACCGCTCGTCGGCGAGCGAACCGGGAAAGTCGGCGCGGGAGGTCAGACGGTCGTAGCCGAGGCCCGCCGCGTAGTCGGCTTGCGCGGCGCCACCGTCACCGCCGACGCCGACGATGCGGGCGGCGCCGGCGGCTTTGGCGAATTGGGCGGCGAGTGAGCCGACGCCTCCGAGCGCCGCGTGGATGAGCACGCGGTCTCCGGGCCGGACGCGGGTGACGGTGTTGATCAGGTCGTAGGCGGTCGGGGTGGCCCAGCCGAAGGCTGCCGCGGTGCGGGGATCAAGGCCCTCGGCCGGGAAGGCGAGCACGGCCGGGGCCGTGGCGACCTCGGCGAAGGCCCCGGAGGCGGTGAGCGCGGTGACGGGCCGGCCGATGCGCGCGGCATCGACGCCCTCGCCGACAGCGACGATGTCCCCGGCGGCTTCGAAGCCGGGGATGAAGGGGCGCGGTACGGGGAATCGGCCGTCGCCGACGAGGACGTCACCCCACTGCAGGCCTGCGTACCCGACTCGGATGGCCACCTCGCCGGGGCCCGGGGCCGGGGCTTCGACGGTGGCGAGGGCGAATCGGTCGTCGGACCCGAGCACGATGGCCTTCATCAGTACGCTCCCTGGGTTGAATCAGTATCCTGACACTGGGACGCTACGAGTATCAAGTACCTGAGTCAAGACAGGGAGCTGAGTAAAAATGGGTGACGTGACGGAGATTCCCGCGGAGGAACACCTGTGCACGCGCATCCGGCGCACCGAGCAGGCGCTGATGTCGCACCACGAGGCCGTGCTGCGCGGCTACGGCCTGACCATGACCCAGTACACGGTGCTGCTGACCCTGTCCCGAGAACCCGGCGGCCTGTCCGGAGCCCAGCTGGCACGCGCGTGCGGCGTCACCCAACAGACCATGGCCCCGGTGCTCGCCGGACTCCAGAACAAGGACCTGATCAGACGGGAGACCTCCCCGGTGCACGCGAAGGTCCTCATCGCCTCCCTCACCGCACTCGGCGGGGACCTGCTCGACCGCGCCTACCAGGAGGTGATCGTGCTCGAACGCGCCCTCTCGCAAGCCTTCACACCCGCTGAACACACCGCCCTGTGCGACCTTCTGGAACGCGCCCGCGAAGTACTCGCGGAACAGACCCGCCGGGCCCAAGCGGGCGCGAAGGGCACCACCTGACCCCGGTCGCACCGAGGTCGCCGCGGCCCGTCGGCGGACCGCATCCACAAGCCGCTCCACAGTGGTCGGCATCCGCCCGCCAAGTCGGCGCCGATCCCCGTACATTGGTAGACCTGGAACGAGGCGAGTCGTGGTGTGACGGAGGGGGCGCCCCGTGGTCGAGAAGATCGTTGGCGGCATCGTCGTGGCCCTGCTGTCCGGCGTGGGCCGGCTGTTGTGGGCGAACAGGAAGCACCTGTCGCTGCTGAAGATACTGCTCACGCCGTTCGCCCGGACGCGGGTCTCGGTGGCCGTGCTGCTGCGCGTCCACGACGAGGACCACTACGTGCTGTTCGCCTCGGACAACCGGCCGGGCGCCTTCGGTCCGCCCGGCGGTGTCGTGAAGTACCAGGAGGGCGCCAGGCGCACCCTGGAGCGGCTCGGCTTCGAGCCGGAGGGCCGCAACCGCGAGGTGATGCGGCACGACCTGCGCGGCTTCCTGGGCGCGCTGCGCGTGCTCGGTTTCGCGCGCTGGCTGTCCAAGGAGGTCGACCGGGAGACCGCGACCGACTGCCTGCGGCGCGAACTCGTCGAGGAGCTGGGCGAGGTGGGCCATGAGGAGCTCGTTCCGCTGGCCCGCGAGGTCGGTTTCCGGTCAGCTCGCCGCGTGATCGACGGGCCGCTGAAGGTGCCGGGCGAGACGTACAAGCAGATCCGTTTCTTCGACGTCTACGACTTGGTCACGGACAAGCCGGAGGCGACCCGCCTGCGGGACGCGCTGCTCGAACTGGCGGACGACACCACCGAGGGTCTGGTGATCGGCGCCAACCGTGCGGAGATCGCCCGCGGTCGGGCGCAGGCGCACGTCGTACTACCTCAGTCGGCCTTTCTGGCGGGAGACAAGAGGTTCCGGGAGGACCTCACTCCGGCCTCCTGACACTCCCTCAGGACCTGCCCGAACGCCCGCGGACGCATGGCGCAATGGCACCTCCCCGTACCTACGCGATCTGCGATAGATCAATGCGCAACGACCCGATGCGCGCAAGCGGTACGAAAGGGCATGGCAATGGCGCCATTCATCTCCCCGGACGAGTTCGAGCTCTGCTTAACGACCGTCGCGCATGCCATGGGCGAGGCCCTGGCCGCCGACCCGCGGCTCGGGCCGCGGTTCACCCGGTCACGCATGGTCATGGCGGAGGCCGAGCAGGAACTCGCCGACAACAACCTCGTCGGGCCCGCCTTCAAGATCGCCAATACGGCGCTCGCCACGGCGTCCGAGTTCTTCATGCGGACGGACCCGGAGCGGGCACGCGAGCTCCTCGGCATAGCGGTACGGCTCTACAACCACCGCAACCCGGAGAAGTTCGCGTCGTCGCTCGCGAGGTGCCAGGAACTCCTGGCGCAGTTGGACGCCCTCCCGTCCGGCGGCACCCCGGCCCTCGCCGTGCAGCCGCCCCCGCAGCAGCCCTTCCGGCCTGCCCCTGCCCCCACCCCTGTCCCCGCCCCCGCGCCGGCCCCCCTTCCGGAAGGGCTCCTCGCAGCGCAGCCCTCCCCGACGCCGCAGCAGCCCCAGCAGGCCGTCGCCCCGGCGCCCGTCCCCGGCCCCCGCTCCTTCGGTGCCGGCTCCGGCTCCGAAGGAGCGGGCTCGGCGTCCTCCTGGCGGCGCGCCGCCGACGACGACGGTGACGACGGCGAGGGTGAGGGCCTGAGGGCGCTCCGGGACCACCAGCACAACGTCACCTGGGAGCAACTGCTCGCTGAGTGGCGCATCGGCAGCTCCGACGGAACGCCCGCCGAGGAGCTGCTCGACGCCTTCGGCGAGCACGTGGCCGGGATGATCCGGCGGAACGCGCCGACGGCCGCCGAGCAGTTCGTGGCGATCCTCGAGGACGACCTGTTCCATCTCCGGGAGCGGCTCGTCGGGGTCTCCGTGCCCACCGACGTCTACGAGCCGCTGCACGAACGGGCGAAGGAGGTCCGGCACGTCGCGGCCCGTGACCTGCGCGGGTACACGCGCGGCGGCACGGCCTCCGAGGCGCAGCGGATCCGGCTGGAATGGCTCGCCACCGCGCTCCTGAACCTCTCCCTGCGGGTGCACCTTCCCGAGAACGGCCATCAGATCGCCGCCGACGTCCTCGGCTATCTCCAGACCCTTCAGGTCGAGCACCGCTACAACAACGACCGTCGCGAACTCCTTCTCGCCGTCGCGGAGGCGACCACGCTCGTCGCCGTCGGCGAACTCCGCGACTACCACCTGTCCCGCATCGACTTCGTGTGCCGCTGGGTGCGGCACGCCGTAGCCGTCCGGCTCCTCGTCGGAGGCCCGGAACCCGTGGAGCCCGGTGAGACCCGGGCCCACCGGAGGGTGCGCATCCAGGACAGCCCCGGGCGCTACGACTACCCCGACAAGTGGGCGACCTCCCTCCTGCGCCAGTGGGCGGACGAGCCCGAGCGCTGGAACAGCGTCGCCTTCATCCTGCTGCTGCTCTCCAACTGGAAGGCGGAGGGCCTGGAGCGGCTGCTCGCGGCCTTGTACTACCGGTCGTACGAGACCGCGGGGCCCGTGACGGAGGACGAGGACAAGATCCGCGACTTCTGGCTCGGGCGCGCCCTGGAGATGCTCGGCGTGGCCCGGGCCATCCGCGTGGTGCGGAACGCCTGGGAGCCGGGTGCGGTGGGCGCCTCCGCCTCCACGTCCATGTCGCTGGCCGAGCGGGACTCCACGCTCCAGCTGCCCAGCCGGCTGCTCCAGGGCGTGGCCGTGGAACTCGCGCCGAAGGCGAACGGCGCCGTGATGCAGGGCGCCCTCTTCGCCGACCGGCCCGTACCGACCTTCCTCGCCTCGAACGTCTTCGGCCCCATCGGCGTCCTCAAGATCGACGAGGCGGCGAAGGTGCAGCGCGAGAAGGAGAACTTCGACCGCTACGGCGAGGCGCTCCACCCCGTCTACCGGTCGAGCAAGTGCACGGTGTCGACGGTGACCGTCATCAACAGCAGCAACGGGCTGCGCTACCAGGGCATCCTGACCTCGTACGTCTTCCGCAACCGCGACGAGCCGACCACCTTCCGCACCTGGCTGGTCAGGACCGAGGACGCGAAGGACGCGAAGCTCGAGGAGGTGGTCGACGAGCTGCTCCTGGTAGCCCTCGGACCGTGGCTGAGCAACGCCAGCCGCGCCATGGGGGATCTGCGCGGTGAGTACCCGGCGCTGCGGCCCGACGACTACGACCGGACGAGTTACGCCCCCGGGAAGGACGCCCGGACGGAGCTCGAGCACTTCGTGGCCCCCGAGGTCGCGGAGATCTTCGACGTCGAGGGCGGGCTCACCTGGCGGCCCCGTACCCTCGGCGCGCTCTTCAAGGGGTCCTCGCTCCCGGGGACGGAGGTCTTCACGGACGACGACGCGAAGCTGACCAACCCGCTGTGGCTGGTGGCTCACATCGCGGAGGTCTTTCCCGGGGACGACACGGACGAGGCCGCTGCCACGGTGACGGACTCCACCGAGCAGGACCCGGCCGAGCTGCTCGAATGGCTGCTGTACGACCGCCAGGGCGGTCTGACCACCCGCTCGTACCTCACCTGTGTCTCCCACGGAGATCTGCACGGCGAGAACGTCCTGGTGGGCGGCGCGGAGCGGCCCGTGCCCGATCTGTATCTGATCGACTTCGAGACCACACACCGCGGCCACATCTGCAAGGACTTCGCACGCCTCGAATCGGCGCTGTGGTCCCGGACGTTCGCCTGGACGCCCGAGCAGCTGGCCGAGATCCGGCCCTGGTTCGCGCAGGCCCAGCGCGGCACGGCGCTGTGGGATCCGGAGATTCCGGAGCAGGCCGATCCGAAGGTTCGGCGCGTCCTGACCTGTGTGAAGCGGCTGCGGGCCATTCTCAAGGGGTGTGAGCAGCCGAACTGGGCGTGCACCGATCTCGAGTACCGCTGGGCGCTGTTCGCCTCGCTGCTGCCGTTCGCCCGCTACCGCGACCACGAGGCGCCGAACAACCGTCTGCTGCCGTTCCTGCTGGCGGCCGAGGTGGCCCAGGGGCTGGTCGACGACGCGGCGAAGGCCACGGGGAAGGGCGCGTAGTCCGCTCTCGCACGAAGGCCCGGGCCGGCGACGACCTGGGCCTTCGTCGTCTGCTCAGAGGATCAGGCAGCGACGCCTGGTGGCCGGCGGCCGCGCCATCGGCGCGGGGCCGGGTCACGCGTCGCAGGTGCCGACCGGTTGGAGTGCTGCCACCTCTCCCAGGGGGATGTCCACGGACCGCTGCCCGGCGTCCGCGACCTCCAGGCCCAGGACGCCGCCGCCGCTCGCCCGCAGCGTGCCGCACCAGGTGCCCGAGGCGGTGGACACCTCGACCAGTGCGCCCGTCTTCGAGGAGCCTTCCTCCGGCCACCACCCCGTGCTGGCCGCGACGGCGACCAGGAGCACGGTGAGGAAGGTGAGGCTGATGCCGAGGCGGAGCCGCCGCCCGGCGTGCACCGCGTCCGTCGTCGGCGACGCGTGCACCGGCCAGGCGATCCGCGCCACGAGGTACGTCGCCACGCACGCGACACCGAGACCGAGCAGCACCAGCGCCCCCGCCACCGCCTCCACCGCCCGCGGCGCGCCCGAGCCGCCCGTGCCGCCGCTCTTGATCGCCCCGCACAGCCCCGCGAAGCCCAGGACGGCGAGCTGGAGGGTCAGCCAGCCGCGCGCGGAGGTCTGCAGTCGGCCGTCTGCGTCATCTGCCATTCCGTCAGGATGACGAACACCGGGCCGTGTCAGCGGTGCACACGCGGGCGAGGACCCCCGTGTGGCGGTTCGTTCCGTGCATGCACGTTCGAAGAGAAGATGTGACGCAGGTCACCTTTCGATCCTGTCAGGGAACGGGCGGCTGTCCGGTTCAGGAGGCGGAACCGCGCCGGACCACGGCAGCCACCGCCCAGACAGGAGCACGGACATGGAGCACCGCATCGTCGTCCTCGGAGCCGGCTACACCGGAGCCATCGCCGCGGGACGCCTCGCCAAGCGGCTCCACCGCGAGGACGTCGCCATCACCCTCGTCAACGCCGAACCCGACTTCGTCGAGCGCGTCCGGCTGCACCAGCTCGCGGCCGGCCAGGACCTGAAGCCCCGCCCCTTCGGCGAGATGTTCGCAGGCACGGGCGTGGAACTGAAGCTCGCGAAGGTCACCGCCGTGGACGTGGACCGCAAGACGGTCACGGTCAGCGCCGCGAACAGCCCCGAGCACGAGGAACTGGCCTACGACACCCTCGTCTACGCCCTCGGCAGCGGCTGGAACACCCAGGGCGTCCCCGGCACCGCCGAACACGCCCACGAGATCTCCAGCCGCCCCGGAGCCCTCCGCCTCCGCGACCGCCTCGCCGCCCTGAAGGCCGGACAGTCCGTGGTCGTCGTCGGCGGCGGCCTCACCGGCCTGGAGGCCGCGACCGAGATCGCCGAGACCCGCCCCGACCTCGACGTCGCCCTCGCCGCCCGCGGCGCCCTCGGCGACTGGCTCTCGGAGCAGGGCAGGGCCCACCTGCGGAAGGTCGTCGACGGGCTCGGCATCACGGTCCACGAACACGCCGCGGTCGACACCGTGGCGGCCGACCGCGTCACGACCGCCGACGGACGGACCCTCCCCGCCGCGGTCACCGTCTGGACCACCGGCTTCGCCGTCCACCCGATCGCCCGGGCCACCACCCTGGAGCTCACCGACACCGGCCAGATCGTGGTCGACGCGACGATGCGCTCGCTCTCCCACCCCGACGTGTACGCCGTCGGCGACGCGGCGATGGCGATCGGCCCGGGCGACAAGCCCCTCCGCATGTCCTGCGCCTCGGGCACCCCCATGGCCTGGCAGGCGGCCGACGCCATCGCCGCCCGCCTCACCGACACCAAGGTCCCCCACGTCGCCGTCCACTACTCCAAGCAGTGCATCTCCCTCGGCCGCAAGGAGGCCCTCATCCAGTTCGTCACCGCCGACGACCAGGCGGTCGAGAAGACCATGACCGGCCGCAAGGCCGTCCTCTTCAAGGAACTGATCTGCAAGGGCGCGGCCTGGAGCGTCGCCAGGCCGACCCTGGGCATGCCGTCCCGGCGCCGCCGCATCGCACGGCAGGAGACCGGGAACCGCGTACGGGCGGAGGTGGCGGCCTGACGTCGGCCCGGCCCGACCGCCTACGGCAAGGGTCCGGTTCCCGTCCTCCGCCCGTGGACGAAGCCCCAGGTCAGAGACCTGGGGCTTCGTCGTTGCGTCACTGGGTGGAGGCCCACCAGGTCGAGGGCGCCGCGACGGTGTATCCCAGGGACTCGTACAGCGGCCTGCCCAGCTTCGAGGCGGTGAGGGTGACCGGCAGGTCCGCCAGCGGGGCGAGGGCGCCGAGCATCACGGCCCGCCCCACACCGCGCGACCGGAAGGCCGTCGACGTACCGATCCAGTAGTGGCTGCCGACGCCGTCGTCCACGACGCTGACGCCGGCCCCCGCGGCCACGCCCTCGTACAGGGCGACGAACACGTCCACACCCGGCTGCTCGATCAGCGCCGGCGGGAACAGCTCGCCGGGCCGGTAGGGCTCGAATCCGTCCAGCTCGAAGCCCTCGATCACGATCCGCTCGGCCGCCTGGAGGTCCTCGGGCTTCCGCGCCCTGATCACCTCCAGCGCCGGTGCGTCCACGGGCCCCGGCCGGCGCAGCATGACGGGCATCTGCCAGTTGCGCATGCCCAGGTGGCTCAGATCGGTAGAGCCGAACGGGTCCTCGGCGTTCACCGGGCCGGCGGCACCGCGCACCAGCTCGCTCAACTCGGCCACTTCGCCCGGGTCGAGGTCGGGCTCCTGGATCAGGACCCGCAGGCCGGCCCGCGCGCCGCCGTCGACCGCGACGAACCCGCGACGCCGGACGACCTCGTGCCCGCGGCTTCGGCCGGTCGCGATCCAGAGGGCGGCGGAGTTACGGGCCTGACGCATGGGCGCCTCGGCCAGGGTCAGGGACGAAGATCTTGTTGTCATTTCGCCTACCGTAGTGCGCAGTTGCCCCGCCACACAGGCGGACGTTCGCGTCCTGGAGGTCGGCGTCCCGGTCCGCCCAGAGCTCTCGCACCGTGTCGACGAACGCGCGGACCCGGGCGTTCTCCGAGGTGGTCGGCCAGAGGAAGCAGTAGTCGACGGTCGGGTCGTCGCGGAAGGGGACCCAGGCGACGTCCGGGCGGGCGTGGTAGCGCTCGGCGTCCTGGCTGGCCGGGGAGACGCCGCGACCCAGGCCCACCAGGTTCATGAGCTCCGTCCAGTGCGTGGCGCCGGGCCGACCGTGAGGTCGGGCTCGTCCACCGGCTGCTCGGTGACCTGGAGGTCGACCCGGCCGCTCCTGATCGGCCCGAAGGGGTCGGAGGCACCCCGACAACAGCGGTGGTCTCCACCCGCTGACGCCCTCACCGGTGCCGCTCCCGGAGACGATCTTCACTCCGCGGGGGCATCAGCCCGCCGTGGTTCCCGTCGAGACCGTCTACCCCGCGCTGGTCGACGCTCTCTCCGGCAGCGGCCTCGCCTATCTGCACGTCGTCTTCGCCGACCCCGATACCAGCCGCTCTTCCAGCACCTCCGCAAGCACTGGGAGGGCACCCTGATCGCCAACCCCGTGCTCCCGTGGCCCGGGCCGCTGCCGGACAAGGGCCTGATGTACGTGGGCGGGGAGGAGGGGTACACCGACTGTCCCGCCCTCGCGGGCGACCGCGGCTAGGTGGTCAGGCCGCCGCGCGCGCGACGAGGGCCGCGATGCGCTTCTCCGTCTCCGGGTCCAGGGCCGTGAGGGCGTACGAGGTGGGCCACAGCGTGTCCTCGTCGAGGGCGGCCTGGTCACTGAACCCCAGCGTCGCGTAACGGGACTTGAACTTCTGGGCGCTCTGGAAGAAGCAGACGACCTTGCCGTCCCTGGCGTAGGCGGGCATGCCGTACCAGAGCTTCGGGGTGAGGCCCGGGGCGTTCTCCTTCACGAGGGCGTGGACGCGCTCGGCGAGGACCCGGTCCTCGTCGGGCATCTCCGCGATCTTCGCGAGCACTTCGGGCTCGACGTCCGCCTTCGCCCCGCGTCGCTTCGTCGCCTTCAGCTCCTTGGCGTGCTCCTTCATCGCGTCGCGCTCGTCGTCGGTGAAACCGTCGTAGGACTTCTCGTTCGCGGCCATGGTGGGTTCCCCTCGTGGTCGTTCGGTGGTCAGGACCCGGCGCCGTGCAGCCGCAGCGTCCGCGCGCGTTCCGCGCGGCGGGTCAGCAGGTAGTCGTACGGCGAGGCCCCGTAGGCCAGGCGGAACCGGCGGGTCAGGAGCGCGGGCGGCAGGTCCGCCGTCCGGGCCAGCTCCAGGACGTCCAGCGGGTGCGCGTACTCCCGGTCGATGCGGTCGCGGACGCGGCGCATGCGGGTGAAGTCGTCCAGGCGCCGTGCCGTGACGCGCGCCTGCGCCCAGCCCGGGCGGCACATCTAACGGACTTCCTGGATGCGGATCAGGTTGCCCGCGGGGTCGCGGAACGCGCAGTCGCGGATGCCGTACGGCTGGTCCGTCGGCTCCTGGACGACCTCCGCGTCCGCGGCCCGCACCTTCTCGAAGGTGGCGTCGAGGTTCCGGGTGGCCAGGAGGATCCAACCGTACGTGCCCTTGGCCATCATCTCGGCGATGGTCCGGCGCTCGTCCTCGGTGATGCCGGGGTCGGCGGCCGGGGGCGCCAGGAGGATCGACGTCCCCGGCTGCCCCGCGGGGCCGACGGTGATCCACCGCATCCGGCCCTGGCCGACGTCGCTGCGGACCTCGAAGCCGAGGGCGTCCCGGTAGAACGCCAGGGAGGCGTCCGGGTCGTCGTGCGGAAGGGCGGTGGTGTGAATGCTGATGTCCATGAGCACCACGCTAGTTGGGGCTCCCCGTCCCGCGCTTCTCGAATCCTGATCCGTTCCCGGCGCGTCTCAGTGGTGGAAGCCGGAGCGCTCGGCGTCCGACGGCACGCCCTGCGTCAGGCGCTCCAGGGCGCGGGCCATGTCCTGCGCCAGCAGGTCGATCTCGTCGCGGCCGATGCCGTGACGGATCATGACGCGCTGGATGACGGTCTCCTGCCGGTCGGGGGGCAGCGGGTAGGAGGGGACCTGCCAGCCGCGCATCCGGAGCTGGTCGGAGAGGTCGTACAGGCTGAAGCCCGCGCCCTCGGGGTCGGTGAGGGTGTACGAGACGGCGGGCAGCGCGCCCTGCCCGTCGTAGAGCAGGGTGAACGGGCCCATCCCCTTGATCTTCTCGGCGAGGTACTGGGCGGTCAGCGCGCAGGCCTCCTGGACGCGCCGGTAGCCGGCCCGCCCCAGGCGCAGGAAGTTGTAGTACTGGGCGACGATCTCGCCGCCGGGGCGGGAGAAGTTCAGGGCGAAGGTCGGCATGTCGCCGCCCAGGTAGCTCACCCGGAAGACGAGGTCCTCCGGCAGGTGCTCGGCGGTGCGCCAGACCGCCCAGCCCACGCCGAGGGGCGCGAGGCCGAACTTGTGGCCCGAGGCGTTGATGGAGGAGACCCTCGGCAGCCGGAAGTCCCAGACGAGGTCCCGGTGGAGGAACGGCGCGATGAAGCCGCCGCTCGCCGCGTCGACGTGGATCGGGACGTCGAGGCCCGACTCCTGCTGGATCCGGTCGAGTTCGGCGGAGAGCTCGGCGACCGGCTCGTAGTCGCAGGTGTAGGTGACGCCGAGGATCGCGACGACGCCGATGGTGTTCTCGTCGACGTAGTCCTTCAGCTGGTGCGGGCGCAGGCCGGTGGCGCCCGGCTCCACCGGGACCTGGCGCAGCTCCACGTCGAAGTAGCGGGCGAACTTGTCCCAGCAGATCTGCACGGGGCCGCAGACGATGTTGGGCCGGTCGGTGGGCTTGCCCTCGGCGCGGCGCTTCTCCCGCCACCGCCACTTCAGGGCGAGGCCGCCGAGCATGGCGGCCTCGCTGGAGCCGGTGGTGGAGCAGCCGAGCGCCGAGCCCTCGCCGTCGGCGCTCCCGGGGGCGTTCCACAGATCGGCCAGGATGTTCACGCACCGCGACTCGATCTCGGCGGTCTGCGGGTACTCGTCCTTGTCGATCATGTTCTTGTCGAGGCACTCGTTCATCAGCTTGCGGACCTCGTCGTCCGTCCACGTCGTGCAGAACGTGGCCAGGTTCTGCGACGCGTTGCCGTCGAGCAGCAGCTCGTTGTGGAGCATCGCGTAGACGACGGAGGGAAGGTTGGGCTCCTCCGGCATCCGGTGCTTCGGCAGCACGCGCTCACTGAGCGCGGACGCGAACACGTCCGTCGCCGCGTCGGCACGCTTCGGGGCCTTCATCTCGTGGAGCGCCACAGTTTCCCCTTCGATCAGCGGTCTCGTCGACAGTCCTCTCATCAACCCACGGGGCCGGGCGGAGCGCCCGGCGGCGGCCGCGACCGTTGACCCACCCGGGTGAGGGGGCCGCCGAGGCCCTGTCCCGGGGCTCCCCCGACCAGTACGTTCCGGACGAAGTGGATCATCAGCGGAAGGCCCCCACCTCATGACCCCTCGCACGACCCCGCGCCCGACCGACGGCATCGACGACCTCGACGACCTCGAGTCCTACGACGACCTCCCCGAGCGCCTCATCGGCTACCCGGCCGTCTTCCACGCCCTCGGCATCGGTTCCTGCGCCGTCCGTACGGTCCTGGACTTCGGCTGCGGGCCGGGCAAGGTCGCCACCCGCGTCGTCGAGGCCTCCGACGCGCGCGTGGTGGCCGTCGACATCGCGCCCCGCGCGCTGGAGATCGCCCGGGAGCGGCGCCCGCACCCGCGGATCGACTACCGGCCGACGGACGACGGCGGTCTCGGCTTCCTCGCCGAGGGTTCCGTCGACGCCGCCATGGCCTGCTTCGTCTTCACCACCACCGGGGAGATCGAGGCCCTGCACGACATCGCGGCCGAGACGCACCGGGTCCTGCGCCCCGGCGGCCGGTTCGCCGTCCTGGACGCCAATCCGCGCACCACGGGCATCCGCTTCTCCACGTTCCGCAGCGGCGAGCCCGGCCGCGTCTACACCAAGGGCGAGCGGCGGCGGTCGCGTCTGGAGCGGCCCGGCGGCGCGGCTCCGCTGGAGCGGGTCGACCACCACTGGCCGTGCCAGACGTACCTCGACGTGCTCGGCAAGGCCGGGTTCACCGACCTGGACGTCCACGAGCCCGTGCTCACCCACACGTCGGCGCTGCTCGGAAGCGATCCCGCGGAGGCCGGCCATCCGCCGTTCCTCGTGGTCTCGGGGGTCAAGCGGTGAACGGCGGAAGCCGTACCAGGAAATCTGAGATCGCGAAGTGAGAATTCGACACCAAGCCCCGTGAGAATTTCTCACCCGCACATGCCGGGAGAATTAACTCACCCCGAGGGACCACATCCCCCGTGCTACTGTCGATAGCAGTTGCAGTTGTGGTTCCCAAAGCATGAGCATGGCCGGATATTTTCCGGCTGGTCGGTTTTTCCGGTCGGGGCGATCATCGCGGCGACACGGAGTCCGCACGGTGTGGATTCCGAGCATTGCCCCGAAGGAGAAATTGACATGGCATCTGGCACCGTGAAGTGGTTCAACGCGGAAAAGGGCTTCGGCTTCATCGCGCAGGACGGTGGCGGCCCCGACGTGTTCGCCCACTACTCGAACATCGCCTCGCAGGGCTTCCGTGAGCTTCAGGAAGGCCAGAAGGTGACCTTCGACATCGCGCAGGGCCAGAAGGGCCCGACGGCCGAGAACATCGTCTCCGCCTGACACCTCGCGCTGTACGAGCCGGGACCCGCACCTTGGGGTGCGGGTCCCGGCTCGTCGCGTTTCCGGCACGTCTCCCCTCATTCCCCCTCCCCCTGAGAGGCATCATGCGCGTCGTCATCGCCCGTTTCCCCTTCGACCTGACGAAGGCAGGCGTGCTGGAATCGATGAGTGGCGTCAAGCCCGAACCGGCCATCGGCGATTTCGTGACCATCGGCCGCCGCCGCTATCCCGCGAAGCAGGTGGGTGAGGTCGTCACGCGCCAGGACCGCCGCGATTTCAGCGCCGGCGAGGTCGTCCGCGCCATGACCCGCCTCGGCTTCACCTGCGGGACCGCCTCCGCCCTGCCCGGGGACGCGCCCACCGAGGCCGTCTGACCACCGGATGACCGCGTGACCGTCGCCCCGCACCGGGAATCCGGTGCGGGGCGACGTGGTGACCGACGCGCTCTCAGCGGTCGGAGTAGCTGAAGTCCCCCACCGTCCAGGCGCTGACGTCCGCGATCGCGACGCGGTACATCCCGCCGGTCTCCGGCATGCCCACCGTGCCCTGGAGGATCCGGGCGAGGTGGAAGTGGAGGTGGGTGGGGGGTTCGTCCCTCGGTGCGACGGGGCTGAAGACGCCGGAGAACTCACCCAGCCGGGGCGAGTCCGTCAGAACCTCCGACACACGCTGTCTCCAGAGGGCTTCCGGAGCCAGTCGCCCGGTGAGGACCACACCCCCCGCGACCACGGTCAGCGACATCTGATTGCTCCGCCCGGACTCCACCGTGGCGGCAATGTCAACGAGCAGCTCGTCAGGCTTCGACATGAGAGCCGATTCTAGGCGCCGCACCCGCTGGTGGTTGAATTTCCTCCAGGGCCCCAAGAAGAGGTGCAGATGACAGCGGACAGTCCGCTCGGCGACCGACTCGACGACGACGACTACCCGGCGTACACGATGGGGCGGGCCGCCGAGATGCTCGGCACCACCCCCGGGTTCCTCCGCGCCATCGGCGAGGCCCGCCTCATCACCCCGCTGCGGTCCGAGGGCGGCCACCGGCGCTACTCCCGCTACCAGCTGCGGATCGCGGCGCGCGCCCGTGAGCTCGTCGACCAGGGCACCCCGGTCGAGGCCGCCTGCCGCATCGTCATCCTGGAGGACCAGCTGGAGGAGGCCCAGCGCATCAACGCCGAGTACCGCCGCGCGGCGGAGGAGGCGGTGGCGGGCCGGGACACCGCCGGCGGCACGGAGAAGGCCGCCCCGTCCGACGAGCCCCGCAAGGACCCGGGCGCCCGGTAACGCGGCGCCGTCCCGCGAGGCCTTCTGGCGCGGCGCGGCGCCGTCCCGCGAGGCCTTCTGGCGCGGCGCGGTGTCGTCCCGCGAGGCCTTCTAGCGCGGCGCGGTGTCGTCCGCCGGGAAGGCGGGGCCGTGGCCGGGGACGATGACGTCGGCGGCGGCGAGGACGCGCAGGCGCGAGTCGCGCAGGACCGTGTGGTCGGGGGCCACCGGGTCCTCGACGGGGCCGTTCGGCCGCCACCAGAGGTCGCCCACGAAGGCGACGACGCCGTCTCCGGTGCCCGCGAGGAGGGTGATGTCCTCGGCGCTGTGGCCGGGGGTGCGGATCAGCCGCAGGGACGGGGCGAGTTCGTGGCCCTCGGCGTCGCGGTCGGTCCACTGGTCGTTCTCGTAGATCGCCTTGTGGTCGTGGACGCGGGCCCGGCCGAAGAGGCCGACGTTCATGGTGTTGTCGGGGTGGTGGTGGCTCAGCACGACGTCGGTGATGTCGTCGGGGCCGAGCCCGAGCGCGGCGAGCGGGCCGAGGATCCGGTCGCGGCCGGCGACCATGCCGGGGTCGACGATCACGTGCCGGTCGCCGTCGTGGACGTACGAGACGGTGGCGGCGACCCCGGGCCCGGTGGAGAGGGTGTAGCCGGTGGTCAGGATCGTGTAGGTGGCGGTGCGCGCGGCGGGGGCGTCGCTCTCGGCGGTCTTCTGCGTCGTCGTCATGCCCCAAGTCTTCTGCGGGGCGCGGTCCTTCACGAGTGGCCGTGCTGCCACTGATCGCGGGAATCGTGCCACACTCGCCCCGTGCCCTTCCCGACCGTCGCCGCCTACGCCCCGCACGGGGTCGGCATGCTCGGTGCCGGGATCGTCTCCGAGGTCTTCGACGCGCGCGGGCCGGGGCTGCCCGCCTTCGACTTCGCGCTCTGCACCGACCGTCCGGGCCGGGTCCGTACGGACGTCGGGCTGCCGCTGGTGGTCGACCACGGTCTGGACCGGCTGGCCGGTGCCGATCTGGTGATCGCCCTGCCGTGGGCCGGGTTCCGTACGCCTCCGGCGCCCGCCGTGCTCGACGCTCTGCACGCCGCGCACGCGCGCGGGGCACTGGTCGCGGCCCACTGCGTCGGGGCCTTCGCGCTCGCCGCGGCCGGGCTGCTCGACGGGCGGCGGGCCACCACCCACTGGCGGTTCGCCGGGCTTCTCGCCGAGCGGCACCCGGAGGTCGTCGTCGCACCCGACGCCCTCTACGTCGACGAGGGGACGGTCGTCACGGGTGCGGGCGCCGCCGCCGGCTTCGACCTCTGTCTGCATCTGCTGCGGCGGGAGTACGGGGCGACCACGGCCAACGCCATCGCCCGGGACCTGGTGCTTCCGTCCCACCGCGACGGCGGCCAGGCCCAGTACCTCGCGGCGCCCGTGCCCGAGGACAGCCGGGACGAGCGGCTCGCCGACGTCCTGGCCTGGGCCCGGGAGAACCTCCACGAGCCGCTGCCCGTCGCCGAGCTGGCCCGCAGGGCCCTGATGAGCCGGCGTTCCTTCGCCCGCCGGTTCGCGGCCTCGACCGGCACCACCCCGCACGCCTGGCTGCTCGGTCTGCGGCTCAGCCGGGCGGAGGAGCTCCTGGAGACGACAGGGCTCCCGGTCGAGGAGATCGCCCGCGCGGTCGGCTTCGGCAGCGCGGCGGTGCTCCGCGCCCAGTTCGTCCGCCGCCGGGGCGTGCCCCCGCGCGCGTACCGCCGCTCCTTCAGCCGCACTCCCTGACCGGCGGCGCTCCGGCGCGGTCAGAGGGCGAGGAGGAGGGTGGCGAGCGCGGAACGACGGGCCCCGGGGCCGCCCCGCGCCGGACGTCGCCGCGGTGATCACCCGTACGGCCGACCCTGGTTGCAGGGCCCCCTGGGCCGTTCGAGGCTGAGCCGATCGTCCGACCCGCGGGAGGCCCCCTTGAGCAGCATCGACACACCGGCCGACGTCCCCACACCCCGGGCGGCGACACGGCCGGCGCCCACCACCCTCACGTGGGTGACCCTCGCCCTGATGACCACCGCGTCGGTGGCGAGCCTGCGGGCCGCGCCGACGATGGCCGTCTACGGCCTGGCCTGCGTGTTCCTCTACCTCGTCCCGGCGATCGTCTTCCTGCTCCCGACCGCCCTCGTCTCCGCGGAGCTCGCCTCCGGCTGGAACGGCGGCGTGTACCGATGGGTCTCGGAGGGTCTCTCGAAACCGCTCGGATTCCTCGCCGTGTGGTGCCAGTTCGCGATGACGATCTTCTACTACCCGAGCCTGCTCGGGTTCGTCGCGTCCACCATCGCCTTCATCATCGACCCGGCCCTCGCCTCCAGCGGTCCGTACACCGCGATCGTCATCGTGGTCCTCTACTGGACGGGCGTCTGGATCTCCTCGCGGGGCACCAAGGCACTGGCCGGACTGGCCAGTTGGGGCCTGATCATCGGCACTCTGATCCCCGGCACCCTGCTGGTGGTCCTCGGCATGGTCTTCCTCGGCCAGGGCAACCCCTCGGCCGCCCCGATGACCGCGTCCAACCTGCTCCCGCAGTGGACGGGACTCGCCAGCCTCGTGCTGATCGTCAACAACTTCCTGTCGTACTCCGGCATGGAGATGAACGCCGTGCACGTCTCCTCGCTCAAGGACCCGCCGAAGGAGTACCCGAAGTCGATGTTCCTGGCGATGGGCCTGGTGCTGCTGATCTTCATCCTGCCGGCGCTCGCCATCAGCTGGGTCGTGCCCGCCGACCAGCTCAGCCTCACCGCGGGCGTGATGCAGGCGTTCGACGCCTTCTTCGAGTACTTCCACATCGGCTGGCTCACCCCGATCGCCGCCGTCGCCCTGGTCTCCGCCTCGCTCGGCGGCATGCTCACCTGGCTCGCCGGCCCGTCCAAGGGCCTCCTGGAGATCTCCCGGCAGGAGGGCTACCTGCCGCCGTTCCTGCAGAAGCTGAACAAGAACGGCATCCAGCAGAACATCCTGGTCACCCAGGGCATCGTCACCACGATCATCGCCCTGGGATACGCGCTGATCCCCAACGTCTCCAGCGCCTACTGGATCTTCTCGGTCATCACCACGCAGGTGTACCTGATCGTCTACCTGCTGATGTTCACCGCGGCGATGCGGCTGCGGAAGACCCAGCCCGACCACCCCCGCGGCTACCGCGCACCCGCGCTGGGCGTCCTGTGCGTCACCGGCCTGCTCGCCTCCCTCGCGGCGCTCTGCATCGGCTTCGTCCCGAGCTCCCAGTTCGGCAGCGGCAGCGTCTGGGCGTACATCGGCATCATCGGCGGCGGCCTGGTCATCCTGGGCTTCCTGATCCCCTGGGCGTTCCTGAGGTTCCGCAAGCCGAGCTGGCGCACGGCCGACGCCGACGTCCCGAGCGAGGGAGACCCGGCATGAGTCCCACCCGCTTCGCCTCCGAGCACAGGTGGATCTACTGGGGCGCGATCGTCATCCTCGTCGGCCTCGTCGTCACCGGCCTCCTCAAGTACTCGGCCGTGAGGACGAGCCGGCAGACCGAGTCCAAGGCCCACCAGCTCCAGGAGGCGCTGGTGAAGGCCGGATACCCGTCCCCCGACACCGACACAGTCGAGCGGCTGCTCGGCACCGACGGCGGGCAGGTCTGCGAGCAGCCGGGCAACGCCCTGAAGACGGCGCTGTGGAAGATCCAGCAGTCCAACGGCGCCACCGGCCCGGGCATGCGGCCCGTCATCTCCGACACCAAGGCCGTCGAGGCCGAGCGGATCGTCCTCCAGGTCTACTGCCCGGACAAGCTGGACGACTTCGACGACGAGGTGGAAGACCTCAAGACCGACGACACCGTCCGCCGGTGACGTGCGGGGCGTGACCACTACGTCCCCCGACCCCGACGCCCTCCACGGCCTCCTCCGTGAACTCACCCGGTTCATGCCGGCGTTCAGCGGGGAGGGCGCCGAGGGCGTCGCCCGGGTCGTCCGGGGCATCGCGCGGACGTACGGCGGGCGGGCCGAGACCGTGGTCGTCGCGGACGGCGCCGTGCTCTCCGTGACCGCCGGGGCCGCACCCTCACCTCGACCGTGACCGCCTTCCCCGACGTCGCCCGGCTCGACCGGGCGTTCGCCCTCAAGGAGTTCGTCGAGGGCGTACGGGACACCCGGCCGCCCCTGCACGAGGCGGCGGCCGGTCTGCGGCGCTGGGCCAGGGGCGTCGGCATCGTGCTGGGCGGCTTCTTCACCCTCACCGTCGGGTCGCTGGGGCTGCGGGCGCTCACCTCCCTGGCGGGCGGTCACGTCCTGCACGGCTTCCACGACCTCATGGACTTCGTCACGATCGTCACGACGATCGCGGTCGGGCTGCTCGCGGGCGCGGCGCTCCTACCGGCCCGCGGGGAGAAGGAGTTCCCGGCCTGAGCCGGGAGGCCGGGAGTCCCCGGGCGGGTCCTGGCCGTCCTGCGCCGTCCAACTCGGGAGAAGCGGGACCCGACGCCGGGGCGCGTGGGCCCCGGACGTCCCGTAGAGCCCCTAGACGGTCTTCCCGGGCGGGGCGGCGGAGCTGTCCCCGGTGGGTTCCGCGGCGGGTTCCTCGGCCAGGAAGGCCACCACCGCGAGGACGAAGAGCAGGAGCAGGGCGACGCCCACGACGACCCAGGCGGTGGGGTAGGGCCAGAAGACGACGGCGGCGGCCGCCCCGGCGACGAGGATCCAGGTGATCCAGGTGCGGTAGCGGGCGACGAAGGGGCCCACCGGGCCGAGGTTCATGCCCGCGTGGTCGGCGGTGGCGCGCGTGGCCGTGATGCCGGAGCGCCAGAGACCACGGACGAGGACGGCCGGGCGGCTGGGGCCGGACAGCCAGGCGGCCAGCGCGAGCAGGATGCCGAGGGTCGCGTACACCCGGACCGAGGTGCGCAGGAAGCGGATCAGGGTGTCGTAGACGGAGCCCGCGGCGGCCGGGGAGACGTCGGCGGGGAGGGCGTTCAGGTAGACCGTGCGGAAGACGGTGAGGGCGACGCCGAGGACGATCGCCGCGAAGGCGACGCCGAGGGCCGCGGCGATCAGGGTGCGGCGCCGGCGGACGGCGAGCAGCACACCGCCGACGACGAGCAGGACGGCGATCACCGGCAGCCACACGCCCATCAGCTGGAGCAGCGAGAAGCCGGTCTTCACCTTGCCGATGTCGTCGGACTTGACCACCGTGAAGTCGGTGTGGATCTCGGGGATCTTGGCCGCGACGTCGAGCCCGGAGTCGACGAGCCGCTGCTTCACCCGGTCGATCACGGGCGCGAGGTCGATCGTGACCGTGTCCGTCTCGATCTTCACGGCCCCTTCGTCGCTGCCGGTCAGGGCACGGTCGAGGGAGGTGTGGATCGCGCGGTTCGCGTCGGTCCAGATCGTCTCGAAGGCCGATGAGGCGACGACGTCCTGCGCCCGTTCGTGGACGAAGCTCTTGACCGCGCTCTCCAGGGAGCCGCCGAGCTTGCCGAGGGCCTTCGCGGCCAGGGGCCGCTGGTCGGGGGCGACGCCCTCCAGGAGGGAGGGCAGGTCGATGTGCTCCATGACGGCGTTCGTCACCCGGGTGGCGACGGCTGCCTGGATGTCCGGGTCGTCGGCGAGGGGGGCGACGGTCTGCACGTACCGGTCGGTGTCGCCGACGATGCTCGAGGTCCAGGAGGCGACGATGCCGAGCGGGACGAGGACGCAGCCGATGACGATGAGCAGGGCGGCGAAGAAGGAGCGGACGCGGTGGTGGGGCGGCCGGGCGACGGCCTTGTCCGCTTCCAGGGCGGCCACCCTGGCCCGGAGCACCGAGAGTTCGTCACCGCTGTCACCGGCAGCTTCGCTCATGGCACGCACTCCTCATCACGGGGCAAGTCAGGGCAATTCTCCGAAAGAGGGACGGTTCTGTCGCCCTGGGCGGGGCGTGCGGGTGTACGCGATCATGCGGTCATGAAGCTGCGCTGCGCCGTACTCGACGACTACCAGGGCGTCTCCCTCGCCTCCGCCGACTGGAGCCCGCTCGCGGACCGCGTGGACGTCCGCGTGCTGCGCGAGCACATCACCGACCGGGAGCAGCTCGTCGCCGCCGTCGAGGACTGCGAGGTCCTCGTGGTGATGCGGGAGCGGACCCCGGTCGACGCGGAGCTCCTGGCCCGCCTGCCCCGGCTCCGGCTCCTGATCACCTCCGGCCTGCGCAACGCCTCGATCGACGTCGCCGCGGCCCGCGCGCGGGGCGTCACGGTCTGCGGCACCGCCAGCAGCCCCGCACCGCCCACCGAACTGACCTGGGCGCTCCTCCTGGGCCTGGCCCGGCACGTACCCGCCGAGGCGGGGGCGGTACGCGAGGGCGGGCCGTGGCAGTCGACGGTCGGCGCCGACCTGGCGGGCCGGACGCTCGGCCTCGTCGGCCTCGGCAAGATCGGCGGCCGGGTGGCCCGGATCGGCCTCGCCTTCGGCATGGACGTGACCGCCTGGAGCCCGCACCTGACGGAGGAGCGGGCCGCCGAGCACGGCGTGCGGCTCGCGAAGGACAAGCGGGACCTGCTCGCGGGCAGCGACTTCGTGTCGCTGCACCTGGTGCTCTCCGCGCGCACCCGGGGCCTGATCGGGGAGCACGAGCTGCGGGCGATGCGGCCGTCCGCGTACCTCGTCAACACGTCCCGGGCGGGCCTCGTCGACGGCGCCGCGCTGCTGCGGGCGCTGCGCGAGGGGTGGATCAGGGGGGCGGGCCTGGACGTGTACGACACGGAGCCGCTGCCCGCCGACGACCCCCTGAGGACGCTCCCGAACGTCCTGGCCCTTCCCCACCTCGGCTACGTGACGGAGGGCAACTACGCGCGCTACTTCGGCGAGGCGGTCGAGGACATCGAGGCGTTCCTCGCGGGGGCGCCGGTCCGCGAGCTCGGCTGAGCGGGGGCGCCGGTCCGCGAGCTCGGCTGAGCGGGGGCTCCGGTCCGCGAGCTCGGCTGAGCGGGGGCTCCGGTCCGCGAGCTCGGCTGAGCGGGGGCGCCGGGCTCGTCGGCAGGCGCCCCCTACCCCAGGCTCGTACGCGCCAGGTCCAGGAACTCCGCCTCCGTCAGGCCCAGTTCGCGGGCCTCTTCCGCCGCCTCCCGCAGGCGGGAGATCAGGCGGGCGCGGTCCGGGGCCGTGGCGCCCGGGACGATCAGGGCGCCCCGGCCGCGCCGGAGTTCGATGAGGCCCTCCTCGCGGAGCCGCTGGTAGCCGCGGAGGACGGTGTGGACGTTGACGCCGAGGGAGTCGGCGAGTTCCCGCGCGGCCGGGAGCCGTTCGCCGGGGGCGGCGGAGCCGTCGGCGAGGGCCCCGCGGACGCAGGCGGCGATCTGGTCGCCGAGGGGGACGGCGGAGGCGGGGTCGACACGGAAGAGCACGGTCAGACCTTCCCATGCCGCTCGGCGAGGGTGTTGAGGAGCGCCGCGCCGGTCCGCGCGTCGGGCACGGTGACGGCGAACTCGCGCCCGCCGGCCCGCCGTACGACGAGGGCCTCGCCGGACCGCAGCACCACGCCCGTCCGGTGGGCCCGGACGCGGTAGCCCCAGCCGCCGAAGTCGGCGACGGCGGAGACGTCCCGGACGTCGGCGCCCGCGACCTCGTCGAGCGGCACCCGGATCCGGGGCCGGGAGCCGAGGGCGGGGCGGACGGTGAGGCCGCGCCGGTCGACGGTGACCCGGATCCGGGCCAGGGCGAGGCCGGGCACGCCGATGACGAGGCCGAGGAGGCCGAGCAGGGCGCCCGGCCAGGGCGCGAGGAGCAGGACGGCCGGGGTGGCCGCGAGGGCGAGCCCCGCGAGCGCGGTGAGCGGCCGGGAGCCGGTGGCGCGGGTCCAGCCGGCGACCTCGCTCGCCCCGAGCGGCAGGCGCGGGCCGTCCGCGGCGACGGGCGCGGCGTCCTCCGGCGGGACGAGCCGGGTCAGGGCCCGGCCGACGGCGGCGAAGAGGCCGCCGGCGGCGGCCGCGACGGTGAGGTTCACGAGCGGCGAGGAGACCCCGGCCGCGTCGACGGCGTCCAGGTTGTCCCGTACGAGGAGGACGAGGAGCGCGCCGGTGAAGCCGGCGGTCGCCCAGGCTCCCCACAGGGCGGTGCGGCGGACGAGGAGCGTCCAGCCCGCGCCGAGGCCGAGGAGCAGGGCCGTACTGATCACGGTGAACGCGGCGCGGCTCGTGAAGCCGTCGGCTCGGCCCCCGCCGCCGAAGTGGGTGGCGAGGGGGTCGGGGAGCCGGTCGTGGAGGAAGGCGAGCACCACCAGGTGGGCGGCGAGCGCGAGGACGAAGGGCAGCGCGGCGAGCGCGCGGAGACGGGGCGTGGCACGGTTCATGGAAAACCTCCCTTGTTCGCACTCTACTAGAACAATGCGGATTGAGGGAGGTCGGTCTCCGAGATGCGACGCGCCCGCGAACCCGGGCCGGCCGCTCGAGCCGGCCCTCGGGAACGTCGACGCGGCGGCGGCCGTGAAGGCCGCCGCCGCGAAGCGGTGGGGACGTCAGGCCAGCGCGGCCCGCAGCGCCTCGGCGAACTCCGCCGGGGCGCCCTGCTGCCCGAACTCACCGCCGAGGAAGCCGCCGTGGTGGCTCGGGAAGACGGCGAGGGGGGTGCCGATCCCCTCGGCGACGGCGACCGCCGCGCGCGCGGCGAACGTGCCCTCGGACTCCTTGCCCGCGGCGACGACGATCCGCGTCGGCGCGCCACGCAGCGCGGTGAAGTCGGGGAGGTAGGAGGTGCAGCCGCGCATGTTCTGCCCGAGCAGCGGGTCGCCGCGCGAGCCGTCGTCCTCGGTGGGCAGGCCGAACGCGGCCGGGTCCGGGGCGGGTTCCCCGGCCCAGTCCGCCGGGAACTCGCCCTGCCGGCTCGTCAGCGCGAGGAACTTGGCCATCGCGGGGCCCCAGCCGTCCCGCAGATAGGTCGCGTGGACGTCCGCGCAGACCCCGAGGGCGGCCTCCCGGTCCGGGACGACCTGGGCCGTCGGCGGCTCGTGGGCGACGAGGGTGTGCACCAGGTCGCCGCGGCGGGCCACCAGCGCGAGGGCGTTGACCGCGCCGCCGCTGCTCGCGAAGACGTCCACGGGCCCGGCGCCGAGCGCCTCGATCAGCCGGGCCAGGTCGTCCGCGTGCTCCTCGGGGAGCGTCTCGGCGGCGCCGTCGGTGCGCTCGCTGCGGGCCACGCCGCGCGGGTCGTACGTGACGACGGTCCGGTCGGCGAAGTGGGAGGCGAGCGTGGTGAAGCCGCTCGCGTCCATGGGGGAGCCGATCAGCAGCAGGGGGCGTCCGCCGGTCCCGGTGCCGGGGCGCACGTCGTAGCGGAGGGTCGCCCCGGCGGTGTCCAGGGTGCGGGTGTCGGTCTCGGCCATGGTGTTCTCCTCGGTGGTGGGCCTGTCAGGGGGTGGACCCCCGGGCCCGCCGTAACTCATCGGTGTTCACCGGAAACACGTCCCGCCGACCCAACGAGACGGAACGTCTTGCCAAGGGGTCGACCCTGGCGTACCTTCGACGCAACGAGACGAGACGTCTCGTCCAACTCAGTCCTTGTCCCCGAGGTCAGGAGGTCGCCCTTGTTCCGTGCCCTACTCGTCGACGTCACCAAGCGCCACGACGACCGGCACGTGCGCCACCGCACCGTGCTCGACCGGGTCTCCCTCACCGTCCGCCCCGGCGAACGCCTCGGCGTCGTCGGCGACAACGGCTCCGGGAAGTCCACCCTCCTCCGGCTCCTCGCCGGCCTGGAGACCCCCGACAACGGCACCGTGACCGTGGAAGCCCCCGGCGGCCTCGGCCACCTCGCCCAGACCCTCGACCTCCCCCCGGACGCGACCGTCGGCGACGCCGTCGACCACGCGCTCGCCGAACTGCGGCACCTGGAGCGGGCGATCCGTACGGCCGAGGCCGGGCTCGCCGCCACCGGCGACCTCGACGGATACGCCCGGCTGCTCACCGCCTACGAGGCCAGGGGCGGCGCCGGGGCCGACCGGCGCGTCGAGACCGTCCTCCGGAAGCTCGGCGAGCCCGGCCCCCTCGACCGCGCCCGACCGCTCGGGACGCTCTCCGGCGGACAGCGCTCCCGGCTCGCCCTGGCCGCCGTCCTCGCCGCCGAGCCCGAACTGCTGCTGCTCGACGAGCCGACCAACGACCTCGACGACGAGGCCGTGTCCTGGCTGGAGGAACGGCTGCGCGCCCACCGGGGCACGGTCGTGGCCGTCTCCCACGACCGGGTCTTCCTCGACCGGGTCGCGACCGCCGTCCTGGAGGTCGACGAGGACCGCCACACCGTGCGGCGGTACGGCGACGGCTACGCCGGCTACCTCACCGGACGCGCCGCCGAACGGGCCCGCAGGCAGCGGGAGCACGAGGAGTGGAGGGCCGAACTCGCCCGCCACCGGGCCCTCGCCGACACGACACCGACCGTTTCTCCGCGATCCCCCGCAAGGCCCCCGCCGCGTTCAGCGGAGCGGGCGCCTTCCGCGCCCGGTCACGGGCGCACGGCGCGATGAGCCGCATCCGCTCGGCCCGCGAGAAGCTCGACCGGCTCACCGCCCACCCCGTGCCCGCGCCGCCCGAACCGCTCCGGTTCCGTACGGAGATCACGGGAGAAGGCGCGCCCGTCGATCTCGCCGGGATACGCGTCGACGGCCGGCTCCGCCTCGACGCGCTCCGCCTCGACCCGGGCGAGCGCCTCCTGGTCACCGGGCCCAACGGCGCGGGAAAGACCACTCTCCTCCGGGTCCTGGCGGGCGAACTCGCCCCGGACGCGGGCACGGTGACCGTGCCCGCCCGGGTCGGGCTGCTCCGCCAGGACACGGCCCCACCCCTCGACCCCCGTACGGTGGGCGAGGCCTTCGGAGAGGGCCGCGAGGACGAACTGCTCGCCCTCGGGCTCTTCGCGGCCCGGGATCTGACGACCCCGGTCCGACTGCTGTCGACGGGACAGCGCCGCACACTGGAACTGGCCCGTCTGGTGACCTCCCCCGCCGACCTGCTCCTCCTCGACGAGCCGACCAACCACCTGGCCCCCGGCCTCGTGGAGGAGCTGGAGGCCGCGCTCGCGGAGTACCGGGGCACGCTGGTCGTGGTCAGCCACGACCGGCGGCTGCGGGAGGGATTCCGGGGCCGCGTCCTCGCACTGGCCCCGGCCCTGGTGCGGACCTAGGCCTCGCGAGGACCCGGCCCCGTGCGGGGCTACTCGTCCCCCTCCAGGTCACCCTCGGTCTCCAGGAACACCTGGCGCAGGGCGGCCAGGGTCTCCGGGTCCGGCTTCTCCCACATGCCCCGCGACTCGGCTTCGAGCAGCCGCTCGGCGATGCCGTGCAGGGCCCACGGGTTGGCCTCCTTGAGGAAGGCCTGGTTCGTCTCGTCGAGGACGTATTCCTGCGTGAGCTTGTCGTACATCCAGTCGGCGACGACACCCGTGGTCGCGTCGTACCCGAAGAGGTAGTCGACGGTCGCCGCCAGCTCGAACGCGCCCTTGTAGCCGTGGCGGCGCATGGCCTCGATCCAGCGCGGGTTGACCACGCGGGCCCGGAAGACCCGGGAGGTCTCCTCGACGAGCGTGCGCGTGCGGACGGTCTCCGGGCGGGTCGAGTCACCGATGTACGCCTCGGGGGCCGTGCCCGTGAGCGCGCGGACGGTCGCGACCATGCCACCGTGGTACTGGAAGTAGTCGTCCGAGTCGGCGATGTCGTGCTCGCGGGTGTCCGTGTTCTTCGCGGCCACCGCGATCCGCTTGTACGCGGTCTCCATCTCGGCGCGCGCCGGGCGGCCTTCGAGCCCCCGCCCGTACGCGTACCCGCCCCACACCGTGTACACCTCGGCCAGGTCGGCGTCCGTGCGCCAGTCCCGCGAGTCGATCAGCTGGAGGATGCCCGCGCCGTACGTGCCCGGCCGCGAGCCGAAGATACGGGTGGTCGCGCGCCGCTCGTCACCGTGCTCGGCGAGGTCGGCCTGCGCGTGCGCCCGGACGTAGTTGTCCTCGGCGGACTCTCCCTCAAGACCCGCCACGAGCCGTACGGCGTCGTCGAGAAGGCCGATGACGTGCGGGAACGCGTCCCGGAAGAAGCCCGAGATGCGCAGCGTCACATCGACGCGCGGACGGCCGAGCTCGGCGAGCGGGATCGGCTCCAGGCCGTTCACCCGGCGCGAGGCCTCGTCCCACAGCGGACGGACGCCGAGCAGGGCGAGGGCCTCGGCGACGTCGTCACCGGCGGTGCGCATCGCGCTCGTGCCCCACAGGGAGAGGCCGACGGAGGTCGGCCACGCGCCGTTGTCGTCGCGGTAGCGGGTGAGCAGCGAGTCGGCGAGCGCCTGCCCGGTCTCCCAGGCGAGCCGGGACGGCACGGCCTTGGGGTCGACGGAGTAGAAGTTGCGGCCGGTCGGCAGGACGTTGACCAGACCCCGGAGCGGGGAGCCGGACGGTCCGGCCGGCACGAAGCCGCCGTTCAGGGCGTGCACGGCGTGCGCCAGCTCGTCGGTGGTGGCGGCCAGGCGCGGCACGACCTGCTCGCAGGCGAAGCGCAGCACGGCGTGCACCTCGGGGCCGTACGCGGCGGCGACCGTCTCGATCGCGTCCACGGACCAGTCCGCCGCCTCCATCGCCTCGACCAGCTCGCGGGCCTTCGCCTCCGCCTCGTCGGCGGTGGTGCGGGTCGCGGCCGACTCGTCCAGGCCGAGGGCCTCGCGCAGACCGGGCAGCGCCTGCGTGCCGCCCCAGATCTGGCGGGCACGCAGGATGGACAGGACCAGGTTGACCCGGGCCTCGCCCTCCGGGGCGCCGCCGAGGACGTGCAGTCCGTCGCGGATCTGGGCGTCCTTGACCTCGCACAGCCAGCCGTCGACGTGCAGCAGGAAGTCGTCGAAGCCGTCGTCCTCCGGGCGCTCCTCCAGACCGAGGTCGTGGTCGAGCTTGGCGGCCTGGATCAGGGTCCAGATCTGGGCGCGGATCGCGGGCAGCTTCGCCGGGTCCATGGAGGAGATCTGCGCGTACTCGTCGAGCAGCTGCTCCAGGCGCGCGATGTCGCCGTACGAGTCGGCGCGGGCCATCGGCGGCACCAGGTGGTCGACGAGGGTCGCGTGCACGCGGCGCTTGGCCTGGGTGCCCTCGCCCGGGTCGTTGACGAGGAACGGGTAGATCAGCGGGATGTCGCCGAGGGCCGCGTCGGGGCCGCAGGCGGCGGACAGGCCGGCGTTCTTGCCGGGCAGCCACTCCAGGTTGCCGTGCTTGCCCAGGTGGACCATGGCGTCGGCGCCGAAGCCGCCGTCCTCGGCGCGGGCGGCGATCCAGCGGTAGGCGGCCAGGTAGTGGTGGGACGGCGGGAGATCGGGGTCGTGGTAGATCGCGATCGGGTTCTCGCCGAAGCCGCGCGGCGGCTGGATGAGGACCAGCAGGTTCCCGCGCCGCAGGGCGGCGAGGACGATGTCGCCCTCCGGGTTGCGGGACCGGTCGAGGAACATCTCGCCGGGCGCCGGGCCCCAGTGCTCCTCGACCTGCTCGCGGAGCTCGGCGGGCAGCGTCGCGTACCAGCGCTTGTAGTCGGCGGCCGGGATGCGGACCGGGTTCTTCGCGAGCTGCTCCTCGGTCAGCCAGTCCTGGTCGTGGCCGCCGGCCTCGATGAGGGCGTAGATCAGCTCGTCGCCGTCGCCGGAGACCAGACCGGGGAGGTCCGCCTCGGGGCCGAAGTCGTAGCCCTCCTCGATGAGGCGGCGGAGCAGGGAGACGGCGGAGGCGGGGGTGTCGAGACCGACCGCGTTGCCGATGCGGGAGTGCTTCGTCGGGTACGCGGAGAGGACGAGCGCCAGCCGCTTCTCGGCGTTCGGGATGTGGCGGAGCCGGGCGTGCCGCACGGCGATCCCGGCGACGCGGGCCGCGCGCTCGGCGTCGGCGACGTACGCGGGCAGACCGTCGGCGTCGATCTCCTTGAAGGAGAACGGGACGGTGATGAGGCGGCCGTCGAACTCGGGCACGGCGACCTGGCTCGCGGCGTCCAGCGGGGACAGGCCCTCGTCGTTCTCCTCCCACGCCGACCGCGAGCCGGTCAGGCAGAGCGCCTGGAGGATCGGCACGTCGAGCGCGGCGAGCGCGCCCGCGTCCCAGGCCTCCTCGTCGCCGCCGGCCTGCGCCTCGGCGGGCTTGGTGCCGCCGGCCGCGAGGACGGTCGTGACGATCGCGTCGGCCGTGCGCAGCGTCTCGACGAGCTCCGCCTCGGGGGCCCGCAGGGACGCCACGTACAGCGGGAGGGCCCGCGCGCCGGCGTCCTCGATCGCCCCGCACAGGGCGTCGACGAAGGCGGTGTTCCCGCTCATGTGGTGGGCGCGGTAGTAGAGCACGGCGATCGTCGGGCCGGTCTCGTTCCTCGCGACCCGGTCGAGCGGGCCCCAGGTGGGGGCGGCGGCCGGGGACTCGAAGCCGTGGCCGGTGAGCAGCACGGTGTCGGAGAGGAAGCGGGCCAGCTGCTCCAGGTTGGCCGGGCCGCCGTGCGCCAGATAGGCGTGCGCCTCGGTGGCGACGCCGACGGGCACGGTGGAGGACCCCATCAGCTGGGCGTCGGGGGCCTGTTCGCCGCTGAGCACGACGACCGGCTTCCCGGTGGCGAGGACCGTGTCCAGGCCCTCCTGCCAGGAGCGGATCCCGCCGAGGAGGCGGACGACGACGAGGTCGACGCCGTCGAGCAGGGCGGGGAGGTCGGCCAGGGGGAGGCGCGAGGGGTTGGCGAAGCGGTACTCGACCGCTCCCTCGGCCTGGGCGGCGTTCGCCGCGCGGGCGCTGAGCAGGTCGGTGTCGGAGTGCGACAGCAGCAGGAGCATGGCGAGCTCAGGCCTTCCTCGGGGTTGTCCGCGCCCCGGGTGGTCAGATGGACGGCGGGAGTTCCTGACTCACCCGCGGGTGCGGGCTCACAGTGGCGGGACCGCGCCGGATTCTCACCGGGCTTCCTCCCCGGGGTCCTGGGACCCCATGCCGATCTGCATCCTAGATCGTGGCGTGGGCGGGCCCCAGGGAGCGGCGGGGTCGACCGGATCACACCCGGTGGTCGGGCGGTTCCCCGTGGGTATGCTCGCCGCCATGCCGCCCACCCCACCCCCGGCGTCCGAACCGGGCGAACCTCGCGTACGGGACCGTGGCGACGCCTGCCCCGGGGCGCTGCGCCTGCACCCCGCCGACGACGGACGCCTGGCCCGACTGCGCCTGCCCGCAGGGCGCCTGACGGCTCGTCAGGCCGAGGTTCTGGCGCACGCGGCCGAGACCCTCGGCGACGGGCGGATCAGCATCACCTCACGCGGCAACGCGGAGCTGCGCGGCCTCGCCGAGGACTGCGGGGCGCGGCTCGCCTCCCTCCTGGCCGGGGCGGGCCTGCTGCCCTCCCCCACCCACGAGCGCGTCCGCAACATCGTGGCCTCGCCCGGCGCGGGACTCGACGGACTCGGCCACTCGGACGTGCAGTTGTGGGCCCGCGCCCTGGACACCGCCCTGTGCGCCGAACCCCGGGCGGCGTCCCTTTCCGGACGGTTCCTGTTCGTCCTGGACGACGGGCGCGGAGACGTCGCCGGGCTCGGCGGCGATGTGAGCTTGATCGCAGGACGGGACGGATCCGTCCGGCTGCTCCTCGGCTCCCGGGCCTTCCTCCTCGCCGCCGCCGACGCCGTCCGGGCCGCCCTCGCCGCCGCCCTCGCGTTCCTCGACGCGGCCGAGGCCGCGGGCAACGGGGCCTGGCGCCCGCACGAGCTGCCCGACGCGCACGTACCCGACTGGGCCGGGGCGCTCGCGAGGGCCGGGATCACGGCGGAGCCCGTACCCGTACCGCCGCTCCCCGTGTCCCCGCCGCCCGCGCCCGGGCCGCTCGGCGACCGCGCCCTGCACGTCCTCGCCCCGCTCGGCCGGCTGACCGCCACCCAGCTGCGGGCCCTGCTGCCCGCCGCCGAGGTCCGGCTCACGCCCTGGCGCGGCGCGGTCGTGGTGACCGACCCCGCCAGGCTCCCCGCCCTGGAACCGTACGGCCTGGTCACCCGGCCCGGCCTGCCTTCCGTCGGGGTCAGCGCCTGCACCGGACGCCCTGGCTGCGCCAAGTCCCTCGCCGACGTCCGGACGGACGCCGGCCTGGTCCGCCACGGAGGCCTGCCCGTCCACTACTCCGGGTGCGAGCGCCGCTGCGGCCACCCGCGCGGCACCTGGGTCGACGTCCTCGCCACCGGCGACGACAGCTACCTGGTGGACGGCGTCCCCACCCCCCGTACCGCCCTGCCCGAAGCAGTGACCAAGGCCCGCACGACGAGATGAGCGAGAGCACCAGGATGTTCGACTACGAGAAGGACGGGACGGAGATCTACCGCCGGTCCTTTGCCACGATCCGCGCCGAGGCGGACCTCGCGGACCTGCCCGCCGACGTCGCCCAGGTGGCGGTCCGGATGATCCACGCCTGCGGCATGACCGACCTCGTGCAGGACATCGCGTACTCCCCGCGGGTCGTCGCGAACGCCCGCGAGGCCCTCCGCGCGGGCGCGCCGATCCTCTGCGACGCCCAGATGGTCGCCAGCGGCGTCACCCGCAAGCGGCTGCCCGCCGACAACGAGGTGCTCTGCGCGCTCTCCGACCCGGCCGTCCCCGCCCTCGCCGCCGAGCTCGGCACCACCCGCTCCGCCGCCGCCCTCGAACTGTGGCGGGACCGCCTCGAAGGCTCCGTCGTCGCCATCGGCAACGCCCCCACCGCCCTCTTCCACCTCCTGGAGATGATCGCGAAGGGCGCCGGGAAGCCCGCCGCCGTCCTCGGCATCCCCGTCGGCTTCATCGGCGCCGCCGAGTCCAAGGACGCCCTGGCCGAGAACACCCTCGGCCTCGACTACCTGGTCGTACGGGGCCGGCGCGGCGGCAGCGCGATGACGGCCGCCGCGATCAACGCCCTCGCCCACGAAGCGGAGATCCAGGCATGAGCACCGTGACCGGAAAGCTGTACGGCGTCGGGCTCGGCCCCGGCGACCCGGACCTGATGACGGTCGCCGCCGTGAAGGCCATCGCCGCGGCCGACGTCATCGCCTACCACTCGGCCCGCCACGGCCGCTCGATAGCCCGTTCCATCGCCGCCGAGCACATCCGCGAGGACCACATCGAGGAGCGGCTCGTGTACCCGCTCACGGTGGAGACCACGGACCACCCGGGCGGCTACCGGGGCGCCCTGAACGACTTCTACGAGGAGGCCGCGGCCCGCCTCGCCGCCCACCTCGACGCCGGCCGCACCGTCGCCGTCCTCGCCGAGGGCGACCCGCTCTTCTACGGCTCGTACCAGCACATGCACAAGCGGCTCGCCGACCGCTACGACACGACCGTCCTCCCCGGCGTCACCTCGGTCAGCGCCGCCGCCGCCCGCCTCGGCGAGCCGCTGTGCGAGGCGGAGGAGGTCCTCACGATCATCCCCGGCACCCTGCCGGAGGACGAGCTGACGGCCCGCCTCGCGGGCACCGACTCGGCGGTCGTGATGAAGCTGGGCCGCACTTTCCCGACCGTGCGGCGGGCCCTGGAGCGGGCCGGCCGGCTGGACGACGCCCGCTATGTGGAGCGCGCGTTCATGACGGGCGAGCGCACGGAGAAGCTGACGGACGTGGACCCCGGGTCCGTCCCGTACTTCTCCGTCGCGGTCCTCCCCTCCCGCATCGGCCAGGAGCCTCCCCTACGGGAGACCGGCGAGGTCACCGTCGTCGGCACCGGCCCCGCCGGGGCGCCCTGGCTGACCCCCGAGTCGCGCGGCGCGCTCGTCAACGCCGACGTCCTCGTCGGCTACACGACGTACCTCGACCGGGTCCCCGTCCTGCGCCCCGGGCAGATCCGGCACGGCTCCGACAACAAGGTCGAGTCCGAGCGCGCCGAGTTCGCCCTCGACCTGGCCCGCCGCGGCCGGAAGGTCGCGGTCGTCTCCGGCGGCGACCCGGGCGTCTTCGCGATGGCGACCGCGGTCCTGGAGGTCGCCTGCGCACCGGAGTACGCGGACGTGCCCGTACGGGTACTCCCCGGGGTGACCGCGGCGAACGCGGCCGCCGCCGCGGCGGGCGCCCCCCTCGGCCACGACTACGCGACGATCTCCCTCTCCGACCGGCTCAAGCCGTGGGACGTCATCGAGGCCCGGCTCCGCGCGGCCGCGGGCGCGGACCTCGTCATCGCCCTCTACAACCCGGGCTCGAAGTCCCGCACCCACCAGGTGGCCGCCGCCCGCGACCTCCTCCTGGAACTCCGCGCCCCGGAAACCCCGGTGGTCGTCGCCCGCGACGTCGGCGGCCCGGAGCAGTCGGTCCGGATCCTGACCCTGAAGACCCTGGACCCCTCCGAGGTCGACATGCGCACGCTCCTCCTGATCGGCTCCTCGCAGACCCGGACGGCCGAACGGGGCGACGGCCGCACGATCACGTGGACGCCGCGGCGCTACGGCTGAGGGCTGAGACCCGAGAGGGGGCGGGGGCGGGACCCGAACCGGGTCGAGGTGACCGAACTCGGCCCGCCCGTCACCGCGTAGCCACCCACGCGGCGGCCTCCTCCGGGGAGGCCGCCGTCCGCACGCCCTCCGGGACCGGGGGGCGGCGGACCACCACCACCGGGAGGCCCGCCTCGCGGGCCGCGGTCAGTTTCGGGGCCGTCGCCGCGCCGCCGCTGTCCTTCGTGACCACGACGTCGACGCGGTGGTGGCGCATGAGCTCCCGCTCGCCGTCCAGGGTGAAGGGGCCCCGGTCCAGGAGCAGCTCGGTGCGGGCGGGCCCGGGGGTGTCCGGGGCGTCCACCGAGCGGACCAGGAACCACTGCGGGCAGGCCGCGAACGCCGCCAGGCCCATGCGGCCCGTCGTCAGGAACACCCGGTCGCCCAGGCCGTCCAGCGTCCGGGCCGCCTCCTCCAGGGACGCCACCGGCCGCCAGTCGTCGCCGTCCACCGGGACCCAGCCGGGACGACGCAGCGCCAGCAGGGGAACATGGGCGGTGGCGGCCGCCCGGGCCGCGTTGAAGCTGATCCGCTCGGCGAAGGGATGGGTGGCGTCGATGACCGCGTCCACGGCGTGCCCCGCCATCCACTCCACGAGCCCGTCGACGCCGCCGAACCCGCCGATCCGGACCTCCCCGGCCGGCAGCCGGGGGCTCGCCACCCGCCCCGCGAGGGAGCTGGTGACCCGCACCTTCCCGTGCAGCAGTCCGGCGAGGGCGCGGGCCTCGGTGGTCCCGCCGAGAATGAGTACGTGCACAGGAGCCTCTTCGTGACTTCAGGCGGCGGGCGTGAGGCCCAACTCAAGCACACCGGCCTCCGCCCGGGCTGGACGACCGGTGCCTGCGCGACGGCGGCCACCACCGCCGCGTACACCGCGCTGCTGACCGGCGACTTCCCCGACCCGGTGACGATCACCCTCCCGAAGGGCCAGACGCCGTCCTTCGCGCTGACCGCCGAGTCCCTGTCGGGCGGCTCCGCCATGGCCGCCGTCGTCAAGGACGCCGGCGACGACCCGGACGTCACCCACGGCGCCGTGATCCGCTCGACGGTCCGGCTGCTTCCGCCCGGCTCCGGCGTCGTCTTCCGCGCGGGCGAGGGCGTCGGCACGGTCACCCTCCCGGGCCTCCCCCTGGACGTCGGCGAGCCGGCGATCAACCCCGTCCCCCGGCAGCTGATGCGCGAGCACGTGGCGCAGGTCGCCGCCCGCCACGGAGGCACCGGCGACGTCGAGATCACCGTCTCCGTCGACAACGGCGCCGAGATCGCCCGCTCGACCTGGAACCCCCGCATCGGCATCCTCGGCGGCCTGTCGATCCTCGGCACGACCGGCGTCGTCGTCCCGTACTCCTGCTCCGCCTGGATCGACTCCATCCGCCGGGGCGTCGACGTGGCCCGCGCGGGCGGCCTCACCCACGTGGCGGGCTGCACGGGTTCGACGTCGGAGCGCACGGTCGGGGAGATCTACGACCTCCCCGAGATCGCCCTCCTGGACATGGGCGACTTCGCGGGCGCCGTCCTCAAGTACATCCGCCGCCATCCCGTCGACCGGCTCACGATCTGCGGCGGCTTCGCCAAACTCTCCAAGCTGGCGGCCGGCCACCTGGACCTCCACTCGGCCCGCTCCCAGGTCGACAAGGCCTTCCTCGCCGGCCTGGCCCGCACGGGCGGCGCCCCGGAGGCCCTCGCGGCCGAGATCACCGCCGCGAACACGGGTCTCGCCGCCCTCCGCCTCTGCGAGGCCGCCGCCGTCCCCCTGGGCGACCTGGTCGCCACCCGGGCCCGCGACGAGGCCCTCGCGGTGCTGCGGGGCGCCCCGGTCGCGGTGGACGTGATCTGCATCGACCGCGCGGGGACGGTCGTGGGGCGGTCCTCGGTGGCGGGACCGTAATCCGCGCGACAGCCTCGCGGCCGCTCGCCGAGAATCCCGGGATGACCGACTTCTCGCACAAACCCACGCTCACCGGTGACCTGGTGGTCCTCCGGCCCGTCACCGGGGCGGACGTGCCCGCGCTGCTGCCGCTGTTCGAGGACGCGGAGGTCACGCGGCTGACCGGGAGCCACACGCGGTTCGACGAAGCGGCGCTGGTGAAGTGGTACGGCTCGCGGGGCGCGCAGGACGACCGGCTCGACCTCGCCGTGGTCGAGCGGGCCACCGGCCGGGTCGTCGGCGAGGCCGTCCTCCTCGCATGGGACCCCGACAACGAGAGCTGCGCCTTCCGGATCGCCTTCGTCCCGGACGCCGTCGGCCGGGGCCTGGGCACGGAGGCGACCCGGCTGATCGTCGGCCACGGCTTCGAGGCGCTCGGCCTGTACCGGATCTGGCTGGAGGTGTACGCCTTCAACCCCCGCGCCCGCCGCGCCTACGAGAAGGCCGGCTTCCGGGCGGAGGGCGTCCTGCGGGGCGCCCTGCTGTGGGAGGGGGAACGGGTGGACGCGACGGTGATGTCGGCGCTGGCGCCGGAGTGGGCCGAGGCCGCCGTCAGACCTTGACGACGACGATCCGGTCGGGGACCAGCCTCTCCAGGTCGTCGACGTCGGACGTGAACACCGTGACCTCGCCGGTCTGCTGTCGCGCCACGACGGCCAGCACGGCGTCGATGGCGTACTTGTGTCCGTGCAGTGCGGCGTCGGCGAGGAGGCGGCGGGCCTGGCGGGCCTCCTCCTTGCCGATGTCCGCCACTCGGACACGGGAGAGCACCCAGTCCCAGCGGTGCTCGGTCGTCCGCCCGTCGTGGGCCTCGACGAGAGTCAGGGGGGACGTCACCACGTCGGCCTCCCCCCGGGCGGCCATGGCGAGGCGGACCATCATGGCGCGGTCGCCCCGTACCGCGAGCGACAGCGCCTCACCGTCCAGGACGAAGACCTGGAGGGGCCGTTCCGTCCGGCGCGTCACGCGGCCTCACCCGCGCGCGGCTCCCGGGCTCGCCGACGGCGTTCGTGCTCGGCGTGGAGTTCGTCCATCTCGGCGCGGCCGGCGGCCAGCTCCTCCTCCGTGAGCGGGCCGTACTCCTCCTCCAGCCAGTCGACGAGTTCCCGGAGCCGGTCGCGGTCGCGCCGCAGGCGCAGCGCCTCCGAGACGTACGCCGAAAGCCCCTGGTCGCCGGCCTCGGCGCGGACCTCCTCCAGGAGGTCCTCCGGGATCGTCACTGTCACCTTCTTCGTGGCCATACTCGCGACCATACTCCCCGCACCAGGCCCCATACCGGTTTTCGGCACGCTCCGACCCGGATGCGCGTCCCCCCTCCCGTGCCTAGGCTCGACTCCGCAGGAGTCCCCGACGACAAGGAGGAATTCCCATGGCGAAGCGCGGCAACAAGAAGCGGGCCCGCAAGAAGAAGAAGGCGAACCACGGCAAGCGGCCCAACGCCTGATCGTGATGCTGACGGAGGCCGGACCCGTGTGGGGGTCCGGCCTCCGGGCCGTCAGCAGGTGTGGCGGTCCCGCGCCGGGTCGTACAGGTGGCTGTCCCGGAACTCCGACGCCGCCAGCGTGCGGCCCACCAGGATCACCGCCGTCTTCGTGATGCCCGCCGCCTTCGTCTGCTCCGCGATGTCGTCGAGCGTGCCGCGCAGGATCACCTCGTCCGGCCGGCTCGCCATCGCGACGACCGCCGCCGGGCAGTCCGCGCCGTAGTGCGGGACGAGCTCGCCGACGACCCGGTCGACGTACCGCGCGGCGAGGTGGAGGACGAGCAGGGCGCCGCTGCGGCCGAGGGTCGCGAGGTCCTCGCCCTGCGGCATCGGGGTGGCCTGCTGGGCGATGCGGGTGAGGATCACCGTCTGGCCGACCGTCGGGACCGTCAGCTCCCGCTTGAGCGCCGCCGCGGCCGCCGCGAACGCCGGGACGCCCGGCACGACCTCGTACGGGATGCCGGCCGCGTCCAGGCGCCGCATCTGTTCCGCGACCGCGCTGAACACCGACGGGTCGCCGGAGTGCAGCCGGGCCACGTCCTGGCCGGCCGCGTGGGCGGCGGTGATCTCGGCGACGATCTGGTCCAGGTCCAGCTGCGCCGTGTCGACGAGCTTCGCGTCCGGCGGGCACTCGGCGAGGAGTTCGGTGGGGACGAGGGAGCCGGCGTAGAGGCAGACCCCGCAGCGCGCGAGGGTCCGCGCGCCGCGCACGGTGATGAGGTCGGCCGCGCCGGGGCCCGCGCCGATGAAGTAGACGGTCATTCCTCTGTACAACCCTTCGTTACGGACCATTGCGTGACGGGCATGGCCTGGCGCCAGCCGGTGAAGCCGCCCACGGGCACGGCGGTGGCGACGGCGAGCCGGACCAGTTCGCCGCCGTGGCGGCGGTAGCGGTCGGCGAGCAGCGCCTCGGATTCCAGCGTCACGGTGTTGGCGACGAGCCGGCCGCCGGGCGGCAGGGCGTCCCAGCAGGTGTCGAGCAGTCCGGGGGCGGTGAGTCCGCCGCCGATGAAGATCGCGTCGGGGGCGGGCAGGCCGGTGAGGGCGGCGGGCGCGGGGCCGGTGACGACCTCCAGGCCCGGGACGCCCAGGGTGTCGGCGTTGCGGGCGATGCGGGCGGCCCGCTCCGGGGACTTCTCGACCGCGATCGCCCGGCAGGAGCGGTGGGTCCGCATCCATTCGACGCCGATGGAGCCGGAGCCGCCGCCGACGTCCCAGAGCAGTTCGCCGGGGGCGGGGGCGAGCGCGGCGAGGGTGGCGGCGCGCACGTACCGCTTGGTGAGCTGGCCGTCGTGCTCGTACGCCTCGTCGGGGAGTCCGGGTGCGGCGCCGAGCCGGAGGGCGCCGGGGTCGCGCGCGCAGTCGAGGGCGAGGACGTTCAGGGGCTCGGTGCGGTCGTGGGGCCAGTCGGCGGCGGTCCCGTCGAGGAGCCGCTCGGCGGGGCCGCCGAGCTGTTCGAGGACGCGGATCCGGGTGCCGCCCCAGCCGGTCGCGCGCAGCAGCTCCGCGACCCGCGCGGCCGTGCCGGGGCCCTCGCTGAGGACGAGGAGGCGGCGGCCGTCGTGGAGGGCGGCGGAGAGCGCGGCGAGCGGCCGGGCCACGAGGGAGACGGTCTCGACGGCTTCCAGGGGCCAGCCGAGGCGGGCGCAGGCGTACGAGACGGAGGAAGGGTGCGGGTGGACGCGGAGGCGCTCGGGGCCGGCGGTCTCCGCCAGCGTGCGGGCGATGCCGTAGAAGCTCGGGTCGCCGCTGGCGAGGACGGCGATCGCGCGGCCCTCGTGGGCGGCGAGCAGTCCGGGGACGGCGGGGCGGAGGGGCGAGGGCCAGGTGATCCGCTCGCCGGCGCAGTCGGCGGCGGGCAGGAGGCCCAGCTGGCGGGGGGCGCCGATGAGGACCCCGGCGTCGCGCAGGACACGGCGGGAGCTCTCGGGGAGCCCGTCCCAGCCGTCCGCGCCGATTCCGACGACCGACACCACCGATATCGCAGCGTTCACGTCGGGGACTCTACGTGAGCCCTGGTCGGGCCCTACTTCTGGGCGTTCTGGCCGACGTAGAAGAGCAGCCAGACGAAGCCGGCGAAGGCGTGGGTGGCGAAGACGTACACGAAGACGCGGAGCATCACGCCCCGCTCCTTCCACCGTTCGTCGTCGTGCGCCGCCTTGTCGGTCATGCGGTCCAGGGTACGGGCCGGGTCGGGGCGGGGCCGGAATGGGGACGGGGTCGGAATAGGGAGGGGGGTCGCGCCGTTGGAGCAGATAGTTTAAGCTTCAACCACTAAACGGAAACGCGAGAGGTGAGCACGATGCAGTTCGGGATCTTCACCGTCGGCGACGTGACGACCGACCCCACCACCGGCCGCACCCCCACGGAGCACGAGCGCATCAAGGACACCGTCGCCATCGCGCTCAAGGCCGAGGAGGTCGGGCTCGACGTCTTCGCGACCGGCGAGCACCACAACCCGCCGTTCGTGCCGTCCTCCCCGACGACCCTCCTCGGGCACATAGCCGCCCGCACGGAGAACCTGATCCTCTCCACCTCCACCACCCTCATCACCACCAACGACCCGGTGAAGATCGCCGAGGACTACGCGACCCTCCAGCACCTCGCCGACGGCCGCGTGGACCTCATGATGGGCCGCGGCAACACCGGCCCGGTCTACCCGTGGTTCGGTCAGGACATCCGCCAGGGCATCCCGCTCGCCATCGAGAACTACGCGCTCCTCCACAAGCTGTGGAGGGAGGACGTGGTTGACTGGGAGGGCAAGTTCCGCACCGCCCTCCAGGGCTTCACGTCCACCCCGCGCCCGCTCGACGGCGTCCCGCCGTTCGTCTGGCACGGCTCCATCCGCTCCCCCGAGATCGCCGAACAGGCCGCCTACTACGGCGACGGCTTCTTCGCGAACCACATCTTCTGGCCCAAGCAGCACACCGAGAAGATGGTCCGGCTCTACCGGCAGCGGTACGCCCACTACGGCCACGGCACCCCCGAGCAGGCCATCGTCGGCCTCGGCGGGCAGGTCTTCCTCCGCAAGAACTCGCAGGACGCGGTACGGGAGTTCCGCCCGTACTTCGACAACGCACCGGTCTACGGCCACGGCCCCTCCCTGGAGGAGTTCAGCCGCGAGACCCCGCTGACCGTCGGCTCCCCGCAGGAGGTCATCGAACGCACCCTGTCCTTCCGCGAGTACGTCGGCGACTACCAGCGCCAGCTCTTCCTGGTCGACCACGCCGGACTGCCCCTCAAGACCGTCCTGGAGCAGCTCGACATCCTCGGCGAGGAGGTCATCCCGGTGCTGCGCAAGGAGTTCGCGAACCTGCGCCCCGCCGGCGTACCGGAGACCGCCCCGCTCCACCCCGCCGTCCTCGCGTCCCAGGAGGTCTGACGTCATGCAGACGCTGAAGATCGTCGCCGTCTCCGCCGGACTCAGCGCGCCCTCGTCCACCCGGCTGCTCGCCGACCGCCTGCTCCAGGCGGCCCGGTACCGGCTGGCCGAGCAGGAGTACGCCGTCGACGTCCAGGTGGTCGAACTGCGCGACCTGGCCGTCGACATCGCGAAGAACTTCGTCACGGGCTTCCCGTCGGCCGCGCTCCAGGAGGCCATCGACACCGTGACCGGCGCGGACGGCGTCATCGCCGTCACCCCCGTCTTCACGGCCTCCTACAGCGGTCTCTTCAAGTCCTTCTTCGACCTGATCGACCCGGCCGCGCTCACCGGGACCCCCGTCCTCGTCGGCGCGACCGGCGGCACCGCCCGCCACTCGCTCGTCCTCGACCACGCCCTGCGGCCGCTCTTCGCCTACCTGCGGGCCCTCGTCGTCCCCACCGCGGTCTACGCGGCCTCGGAGGACTGGGGCTCCGGCGGCGACGAGTACACCGACGGGCTGCCGGCCCGGATCACCCGTGCGGGCCAGGAGTTCGCGGACACGGTCGCGGCGCGGCCCGCCCGCCGGGAGGACGACGACGAGATCGTCCCGTTCGAGAAGCAGTTGGCCGACCTGCGCCTGGACTGATCACTTTTGTTACGTTGTGGGGGAGCCCCGGGAGGCCCGGCCTCCCGGGTACCCGACAGCGAAACGGAGGTCGGTCGATGGCCGGCGGCAGGATCGTAGTGGGCGTGGACGGATCGGAACCGGCCCTGAAGGCGCTGGCATGGGCGGCCGCGCAGGCCGCCCTCACCGGGGACTCGCTGGAGGCGGTGATCAGCTGGGAGTACCCGGCGGTCTGGGCGAGCGTGCTGCCGGGCGTCCCCCTGCAGTTCGACCCCGAGCAGCTCGCCGGGCAGATCCTCGACCAGGCGCTGGACGCCACCCTCACCCCGGAGGCGGCCGCCGGCACCACCCGCACGGTGGTCGGCGGCAACGCGGCCCAGGCCCTCGTCGACGCGGCCGAGGGCGCCGAGCTGCTCGTCGTCGGCGACCGCGGCTACAGCGGCTTCAAGGCAGCGGTCCTGGGCTCGGTCTCCTCCCACGTCGCCCAGCACGCGCCGTGCCCGGTGGTCGTCGTGCGGGGCGGGACGGAGAGCGACGGACCGGCTCCCGGCGCATGATGCCCCCATGGACATCAAGCTCGAACTGATCGGCGTGCCCGTCACCGACATCGACCGGGCCAAGGCCTTCTACGAACGGGTCGGCTTCCACGCCGACCACGACATCACCGTCAGCGAGGAGATCCGCTTCGTCCAGCTCACACCGCCCGGCTCCGCCTGCTCCATCGCCCTCGGCAAGGGCATCACGGAGATGACGCCGGGCTCGCTGGACAACATGCAGGTGGTGGTCGCCGACATCGAGGCGGCGCACGCGGACCTTCGGGGGCGCGGGATCGAGGTCACGGAGATCGACGACCAGCCGTGGGGCTCCTTCGTGTACTTCCAGGACCCGGACGGCAACCGCTGGTCGGTCCAGCAGACGACGCCCCGCACCGCGGGGTGACCCCACGCGGCCGTGGGCGGCCGCCCCGCGGGAGCGGGGCGGCCGCCCACGGTCGGCGTGATCAGTACGGAGCCGGGTGACCGGCCCCGTCCTCGTGTGTGTAGAAGAGGTAGTACGCGGCGCCACCGGCCACCGCGCCACTCATCAGCCCCAGTCCGCTCGACGAGAAGATGCTCGCGCCGGACAGGCTGTAGAGGAAGCCGACGGCGATGCCGACCAGCGCGGCCCAGGCCGCGGCGCGCAGCTCGCGCGGGAGGACGCGGCCGTGGTGCCGGAGCATGTAGATGCCGACGGCGAGGACGGCGGCGGAGATGAGGCCGAGCCAGAACTGCCCCCACGTGACGGGACCGCCCTGGCGGGCGACCGTCGACGTGTAGAGGCCGTAGAGGACACCGATCGTGACCGGCGTTCCCCAGCCATACATGCTGATCCGGTGCCCGGTGGGCGCCGCTGCGTGTGCGGCCATGACTGGAGCTCCCGTCTGTCGCCCCCCTGGTTCCCGGTCCCGCACCCTCCAGGGCACACCCGTGAACGGCGGCCCGCAAGTGGATCAGCCGGCGGGCCGTACGGCGACGGCGTCGATCTCGAAGAGCATGCCCGGGAGGGCGAGCGACTTCGAGGCCCTCACGGCCCCTCCTCCGCCACCGCCGCCAGCCGGGCCAGTGCCTCGTCGAGGACCGCGCGGGGCGGTGACGCGAGGCCCAGCCTGATGGCGTCGGGGGCCGTGCCGGGGCCCACCGCGAAGGCGCTGCCCGGGGTGACCGCCACGCCCGCGCGTGCGGCGGCCGCTGCCGTGAACGTCTCCGCGCGCCAGGGCGCGGGCAGCTCCCACCAGCAGTAGTACGCGTGCGGGGAGGTCCGGAGCGTGTGTCCGGCGAGCCGGCGCAGGAGCAGGGCGTGCCGGGCCCGGGTGTCCGCCCGCTTGGCGGCGACGGCCTCGGCGACCGTGCCGTCCCCGGTCCAGCGGGTGGCGGCGGCGAGCGCGAGTCCGCCGGCGGTCCAGGCGCCGGAGCGCAGGGCGTCGGCCGCCGCCGTACGGAGCCTCGGCGGCGTCACGAGGTAGCCGACGGTCAGCCCCGGGGCGAGCCGCTTGGAGAGGCTGTCGACCAGGAGGACCCGCTCGGGCGCGTGCGCGGCGAGCGGCGCGGGCGCGTCGGGGAGGAGGAAGGCCCAGGTGGTGTCCTCGACGGCCGTCAGGTCCAGGCGGCGGAGCAGCTCGGCGAGTTCGGCCCGGCGTCGCTCCCCGGTGGTCGTGGAGAGCGGGTTGTGCAGGGTGGGCTGGAGGTAGACGGCGGCGAGGGGCGCGGTCCGGTGGGCGGACTCCAGGGCGTCCGGGCGTACCCCTTCCGCGTCGAGGGCGAGCGGGACGAGCCGGATGCCGAGGCGTTCGGCGACCGCCTTGACCAGCGGGTACGTGAGCGCTTCGACGCCCAGGCGGCCGCCGGGCGGCACGAGGGCGGAGAGCGCGGCGGCGATGGCCTGGCGGCCGTTCCCGGCGAAGAGGACGCCGTCGGGGTCCGGCGCCCAGCCGGGCCGGGCCAGCACGGCCACCGCCGCCTCCCGGGCCTCGGCCGTACCGGTCGCGGCGGCCGGCCGGGAGACGGCCTCGGCGAGCACGTCGGGCCGGGCGAGGGCCGTGAGCGCGCGGGCCATCAGCTCCGACTGACCGTCGGTCACCGGGTAGTTGAGCTGGAGGTCGACGGGTGCGGCGCCGGTCGCCTCGGCGAGCGCGGGCCCGGGCAGCGGGGGAGCGGCCCGGACGAAGGTGCCGCGCCCGACCTCGCCGACGACCAGGCCGCGGCGGGCCAGCTCCCCGTACACCCGGATCGCCGTCGAGTTCGCGATCCCGTGGCGGCGGGCGAAGATCCGCTGCGGCGGCAGCCGGTCGCCGGGCCGCAGCCGCCCGTCCCGTACGGCCGCCTCGACCCGGTCCGCGATCCTGCGGTACTCGTCCACCGGAGACCTCCCCCACCCCATTGCACCGAGAGCAAAGATCTTATTGCACCGAGTAGTTGCGGCTGCCTAGCCTGCCGTCATGCGCTCCACCGACACCCCCGCCACCCGCCTCCACTTCGAGGACCGGGGCAGCGGCCCCGCGCTCCTCCTCGTCCACGGCCACCCCTTCGACCACACCATGTGGCAGCCCCAGATCGACCTCTTCTCGCTCACGCACCGGGTCATCGCACCCGACCTGCGCGGCTACGGCACCACCCCGCTCGGCGCGACGCCCGAGATCACCGGCCTCGGCGACTTCGCCGAGGACCTCGTCGGCCTCCTCGACCACCTGGAGATCGAGGACTGCGTCCTCGCCGGGCTCTCCATGGGCGGGCAGATCGCCATGGAGCTCGTCCGCCGCCACCCCGAGCGCGTCCGGGGCCTCGTCCTCGCCGACACCTTCCCCGCCGCCGAGACCGAGGAGGGCAGGGCCGCGCGGAACGCCATGGCCGACCGGCTGCTCAAGGAGGGCATGCGGGGGTACGCCGACGAGGTCCTGGACCGGATGGTCGCCCCGTACAACGCGCACGCCGCGCCGCACGTCCACCGCATGATGTGCGCCACCGACCCGGTCGCCGCGGCCGCCGCCCTGCGCGGCCGGGCCGAGCGCCCCGACTACCGCGCGACGCTCGCCGCCCTCGCGGTCCCCGCGCTCGTCGTCGTCGGCCGGGACGACACGTACACCCCGGTCGCGGACGCGGAGGAGATGCACGCCCTGCTCCCGCACTCCACGCTCATCGTGATCGAACGGGCCGCGCACCTGCCCAACCTGGAACGGCCCGAGGAGTTCGACGCGGCCCTCGACGCCTTCCTCCGCTCACTCGTTCGGCCCAGCTGAAAGTTCGGAATCGTACGAACGCTCCGACGATGGGGCCATGAGCCAGAACAGCGCACCTCCCCAGCAGAACAGCACCTCCGGCGAGTGGGCCGCCGGCGGCACCCTCTTCGCCGGCGTCCTCATGCTGGTCACCGGCTTCATGGACGTCTTCCAGGGCATCGCAGGCATCGCCGAGGACGACATCTACACCCGCGTCGGCGACTACGTCTTCAAGTTCAACCTCACCACCTGGGGCTGGATCCACCTGATCCTCGGCATCGTCGTCGCCATCGCCGGCTTCGGGATCCTCAGGGGCGCCGAGTGGGGCCGGATCGCCGGCATCTGCCTGGCCTCCCTCAACGTCCTCTTCCAGTTCCTCTTCCTGCCCTACCAGCCGTGGTGGGCGCTCTTCTCCATGGCCGTCTCGATCTTCGTGATCTGGGCGCTGGCCACGGACGAGGCGTACGGCTCCGGCGAGAAGTACCGAGGCGCGGCCGGATGAGACGCCGCACGACCGCGACCGCCCTCGCCGCCACCACCCTGCTCCTCGCCCTCACCGGCTGCGACGCCGCCAAGGACACGGCCGGCGACATCGTCTCCTCCGCCACGGCGGCCGTCGCCTCGGCCGCCCAGGAGAAGATGAACGAGGTCAAGGACGGGGTGAACGCCGGCGGCGACGTCAGCGCCGGCCCCACCGGCACCGACGGGGACCGCACGGTCGCCACAATCACCGCGACCAACCCCAAGGACGACAACGCCGACTACACGATCATGGTCGACTTCCGTGACGCGGACGGCAACCTGCTCGACGCCGTCGTCCTGAACATCGACGGCGTCGAGCCGGGGAAGTCCAAGACCGGTACGGCACGCAGCAACCGGACCCTCTCGGGCACACCGAAGGCGGAGATCGCACAGGCCCTGCGACACTGAGGCGCGTGGACGAACCGCCGTTCCTGAAGCCCGGGCGCCGCCTCGGCGCCTGGGCCGCGGGGCTGCTCCTGGCCGTCACCGCGGTCGTCACCGGCTGCCGCCTCCTGGACACCGACGCGATCACACCCGTCCCTCAGCTCCTCTCCTTCCTCCCCTGGCTCACCGTCCCCGCCGGGCTCGCTGTGCTGCTCGCCGCGTACGCCCGCCACCGCGCCCTGTCCCTCCTCGCCGTGGCCGTCCTCGCCGCCACGCTGTGGACGCTCCAGCCGTACGGGCCCGACGCCACCACCGCGCGCGGACCGGTCGTCGCCCCCGTCCGCGTCCTCTCCGCCAACGTCGAATTCGGCCGGGCGACCCAGGCGTTGATCGCCGTGATCCGGCGCGAACGTCCCCAGCTCGTGTACGTCTCCGAGTGCGACCGCGCGTGCGGACGCGCCGTCACCGGCGCCTTCGCCGCCGAACTCCCCCACCACGCCTCCGTCGACGCCGACGGGTCCGCCGGCTCCGTCCTCCTCAGCGCCTACCCCCTGCGCGACGAGGACACCGTCCCGGCGGCCATGGGCATGCCCGGCGCCACCGCCGGGATCGGCGGGCGCTCCGTCCGCGTCCGGCTCGCCCACCCGCTGCCTCCGCTGCCGGGCCGGGTGCACCGGTGGAAACAGGAACTGGGCAGGGTGCGGGACGTCGCGGCCCGGGACGCCCCCGGCCCCCTGATCCTCGCCGGGGACTTCAACGCCTCCCAGGACCACGCCGCCTTCCGCGCCGTCCTCGACGCGGGCCGGCTCCACGACGCCGCCCGCCTCGCGGGAGCCGCCCGCACCCCCACGTGGCCCACGGACGGCCCCCTCCCCCCGTACGTCCAGATCGACCACGTCCTGGTCAGCGACGACTTCACCGTCCGGGGCGTCCGCTTCCCCGGCCTCGCCGGCACCGACCACCGGGCCGTCCTCGCCGATCTCGACCTGCACACCGGGCGCTGATCCGCCACGCTGGAAGGCATGGACAACGAGGAGATCCTGGACGACATCGGCGCCCTCGTCGAGGAGGAACGCTCCCTGCGGCAGCGCGCGGGCACCGGCGGCCTCCCGCCCGAGGAGCGCGCCCGTCTCGCCGACCTCGAAGTGCGCCTCGACCAGTGCTGGGACCTGCTGCGGCAGCGGCGGGCGAAGGCGGAGTTCGGGGAGGACCCGGACGAGGCCGCCCTCCGCCCACCCTCGGAGGTCGAGTCCTACCGCAACTGACCGCCCCCGTCGCGGACAGGCGTTCCGCGCGGGGCGCCGCGGGGCAAGAGCGTGGGCCCGCAACAGGCGGGGCGCCCGCGCGTCGTACGTTGGGCGTATGGCACGCCCCGTAGGACCCGTACGGATCACCCCGCCCGCCTGGCTCACCGCAGGTCTCAAGCCCGCGCCCACGCCCATCCCCTGGGCCGCCGTCGTCCGCGCGTCCCTCGCCCTCTCCGTGCCCCTCGCCGTCGGACTCGCGGCCGGCCGGCCCGCGTACGGGGCGCTCGTCTCCATGGGCGCGCTCTCCGGTGTCATCGGCGACACCGCCGACGCCTACCGGATGCGGGTCTACAACATCGCCGTGCCGCAGCTGTTCGGCGCCCTCGGCGTCACCCTCGGGACCCTCGTCTTCGGGCAGGGCTGGATCGCGGTCGCCGCACTCACCGTCGTCGCCCTGGTCTCCGGGATGATCTCCTCGATCGGCGCGGTCGCCTCGGTCTCCGGGCTGCTCCTGCTCCTCAACGCGGTCGTCGGCGCCGGCCTCCCCATGCCCGACCCCTGGTGGATGGCGCCCGCGCTCCTCACCCTCGGCGGCCTGTTCGTCCTCGTCCTCACCCTCCTCGGCTGGCCGATGCGCCGCGCCGCCCCCGAGCGTGAGGCCGTCGCCGCGACCTACCGCACCGTCGCCGAGCTGTACGAGGCCACCGGCACCGCCGCGTACGACGAGAAGCGGCAGGCCGTCACCGCCTCCCTCAACCAGTCGTACGACCTCGTCCTCGCCCGCCGCGCCCGCCAGCACGGCCGCGCCCCCTCCCTGGTCCGCGTCCTCGCCCAGCTCAACGTCGTCATCCCGCTCGTCGAGGCCGCGCCCGCCGCCCATCTGCGCGCCCGGCTCGTCGGCCCGCTGTCCCCGGCGATCCCGGCGGGCGTCCGGGACCTGGCGGACGCCGTCGAGGAGGGCCGCACCGGCGACCCCGACCTGGACCTTCCCGTGCCCGAACGGCCCGCCGAGAAGGCCGTGGACCACGCCCTGCGACACGCGGCGGCCGTCGTCCACAAGTCCGACCCCGACCCGTACAACGTCGACGACCGGCTCGGCCGCCCCGCCGCGCTCCGCGTCCGCGTCCGCCGTGCCACCCGCGCCGTCCTGTTCTCCGAGGCGTCCTGGCGGTACGGCCTGCGGCTCGCGCTCTGCATCGGACTCGCCCAGGCCCTGGTCTCGCTGATCGCCGTGCCCCGCTCGTACTGGGTCGCGCTCACGGTCACGTTCGTCATGAAGCCCGACTTCGGCTCGGTGTTCTCCCGGGCCGTGCTCCGCGCCGCCGGCACCGCCGCCGGGCTCGTCCTCGCCGCGCTCGTCCTCTCCCAGGTGCCGCGCGGCTGGTGGGACGTGCCGGTGATGGTCGTCCTCGCGGCCCTGATCCCCGCCTTCTCCGCGAAGGGGTACGCCTTCCAGACCGCGGCCATCACCCCGGTGATCCTGCTGCTCTCCGACACCCTCAACCACCAGGGCTTCGACCTCGTCCTGCCCCGCCTGTACGACTCGCTCATCGGCTGCGGGATCGCCCTGGTCGCCGGCTATCTGCTGTGGCCCGAGTCCTGGCACGCCCGGATCGGGGACCGGCTCGCGGACGCGGTCGCCGACACCGCCGCGTACGTGGAGCGGGCCTTCGGCGCCCAGGAGGACCACAGCGGCCGGCTGCGGGCCCGCCGCAAGCTGTACCGGGACCTGTCGACCGTCCGTTCCGAGTTCCAGCGGGCCCTGACCGAACCGCCGCCGACCGGCACCCGGGCCGCGGCCTGGTGGCCGCTCGTCGTCGCCGTGGAGCGGATCGTGGACGCGACGACCGCGGCCCGGATCCGGGTCGACCACGGGGCTCCCGCGCCCGATCCGGCGGAGGCCGACGCCGTGCGGCGGGAGCTGCGGGAGCTCGCGGACGGGCTGCGTGCCAGCGAGACGCTCGTGGAGGTCCGCGCGGAGCTCCCCGGCGACGAGAGCGGAGTCCTGGCTCCGCTCCGTCAGGAGGTCGCCGCGGCCCGCGCGATCGCCGGTCCCGACCTGCGGTAAACCTCGCTCAGGGGGCGTACGGGAGTACTTACCGGCGGTCACGGAACGGAACCTTCCCCGCCGCCGTTACCGGAAGCCACCCGGGCGACTACGATGCGCTCGATTCACCGTGATCCGCGCCCGCCGCCGTCGGCAACCGACCCGGCGGACGGGCCACTTCGCCCTGCCCCCCAGCCCCGCCCCCAGCCCCACGTCCAGCCCGCTCTCCAGCCCCACCTGAAGCACCGCCCGCGGCCCCACCGCCGCACCACCCCGCACCACCCGCACCGCCCCGCCTCAGCCCCCCGCGCCCCCGAGGACCCGCCATGCGCACCACCACGAACCGAGGGCTCCAGCCCAACGTCCTCGGCACCTTCGACACGATCGTGATGGCCGTCGCCGGCAGCGCCCCCGCCTATTCGCTGGCCGCGACCACCGCCGTCCTCTTCGGCGCGGTCGGCCTCGCCGGGCCCGGCGCCCTGCTCTACTGCGCGATACCGATGCTCGGGATCGTCCTCGCGTACGCCCGCCTCGGCCGCATCGACGTCAACGCCGGCGCCGGATACTCCTGGGTGGGCCGCACCCTCCACCCCTTCCTCGGCTTCCTCTCCGGCTGGGCGCTCGTCTTCGCCGCCACCGTGTTCATGGTGGCCGGTTCGCTGCCCGCCGGCTCCCTCACGCTCTCCCTGATCGACCCGGACCTCGCCGCGCACACCCCGCTCGCGGCGGCCGTCGGCGCCGGCTGGTTCCTGATGATGCTGCTCGTCGTCCTCGGCGGAGCCCGCCTCACCGTACGGGCGCAACTCGTGATGTCCGGCGTCGAGATGCTCATCCTGCTCGGCTTCGTCCTGGCCGCCGTCGCGCACCGGGGCCGGGCCACCGCCTTCGACTGGTCCTGGTTCGCCCTCGACCGCTTCGACGGACCCCAGGGCTTCGCCGCCGGGGCGCTCATCGCCGCGTTCTACTACTGGGGCTGGGACGTCACCAGCAACCTCAGCGAGGAGACCCGGAACAGCCGCCGCACCGCGGGCCTCGCCGCGCTCGTCGGCGTCGGCTTCGTCTTCCTCCTCTTCGAGGCCTTCACCGTCGCCGTCAACGTCCTGCTGAGCGCCGAGGAGATCCGCGCCGCAGGACCCAACGTCCTCGCCGTCCTCGGCCAGGAGATCTGGCCCGGCGTCGGCGGCAAACTGCTCGTCGTGGCCGTCATCCTGTCCACCGTCGCCACCCTGGAGACCACCCTCCTCCAGGTCACCCGCTCGCTCTTCGCGATGGGCCGCGACCGGACCCTGCCCGCCGCCCTCGGCCTCGTGCACCGCCGCTGGAACACCCCGTGGGTCGCGATCGCCGCCGTCGGCGGCGCCGCCCTCCTCATGTTCTGCGCGGCCGCGGCCGCCGGCTCCGTGCAGCAGCTCCTCAGCGACGCCGTGTCCGCGATCGGCCTCCAGATCGCCTTCTACTACGGCCTCGCGGGCATCGCCGCCGTCGTCGCGTACAAGGCGGTCCTGTTCCGCTCCGTACGGAACCTGCTCCTCGGCGGCCTCTGGCCGCTGCTCGGCTCCGCCTTCATGCTCTGGGCCTTCGTCGAATCGCTCAGCGTCCTGTCCACGACCGCCGTCACCATCGGCCTCGGCGGACTGCTCCTCGGCGTGGTCCCGCTGGTCGTGTACTGGCGCAAGGGCAGCGACTACTACCGCCCGGCCCGCCTGGACGCGGTCCGCGCGCTCGCGGCGGCCGAGGGCTCGGGCCCCGCTACGCGCGCGCGTACGGGAACCAGCGACAAGAGCTACGCAACGGATTTCTGACGCCCCCTCTCTTCTCCACCGAGCGACTTCTGACGGCAGCCGAACCCGAAGGAGGCCCCCATGGCCGTACGCCGCCGCTCCGTGCGCCCGGCGCGTCCGGAGCGCTTCGCGCCCGACTTCGACCCGGACTTCGGGGACCGGGCGCTGACCGAGGCACGCCAAGACATCGTCATCGGCCGCTGGCAGGGCGTACGGGACCTGCTCGCCGCCACCGGTACGGACTGGGCGCGCCGCACCCACCGGCTGCGGCTCCTCTCGCACGCCGCCGCCGGCAGCTCCACGGTCGAGACCTGGAGGGCCGCCGAGCCCGGCAACCCCGACGCCGCCGTGCTGCGCGCCGCGACCGAGGTCGTACGGGTCTTCGACGCGGCCATCGCGGCCGGCCGCGGCGCCACCCTCGAACGGGGCCGGATCGACTCCGCCGTCGACGCCTGCCGGGGCGCCGCCGAGGCCGCACCGGCCGACCCGATGCCGTGGGTGTCGCTGCTCTCGGTCGCGCGGCTGTACGAGGGCGGGGTACCCCGCCGTGAACTGCGTCACTGGTTCGACGAGTTGCGGCGCCGCGACCCGTACAACACCGAGGGCCACATCCAGGTGCTGCGCTACTGGTCGGCGCGGTGGCACGGCACGCACGGCAGCATGTACGACTTCGCGCGCGACGCGGCCGGCGTGGCACCGCCCGGTTCGCCGCTGCCGGTCCTGGTGCAGGTGGCACGGGTCGAGGAGTACCGGTACATCGCGGACGGGGCGCTCGGCCGGGGCCCGGTGCGCGGCTTCGACCAGCACTGGAAGCACGAACTCGCGGTGACGGAACTGCGCCGTACGCACGCGCGCTGGATCGGCGGGCGGGACCCGGCGCGCCCGGTGGCACCCGAGGAGGTCGGCGACCTCAACTTCCTGGCGCACGCGGCCTGCTACGCGGGCCAGGTCGAGCTCGCCCGGGAGCTGATGGGAATGCTCGGCACGCGGGCCGCGTGGGTGCCCTGGGCGTACACGGGCGACCCGGAGGAGCAGTTCACACGGTTCAGGGAGGGCCTGGGAGTGGAGTGACCCCGCTCCCAGGCCCCGCCGCCACCGGGATCAGACGCCGATGTCGCGGCCGTCCGTGCGCCACACGGAGACGACCGACGGGCGGACGATCTTCCCGGGACCGTCGGGCCAGACGGACGCGGGCTTCTCGACGGAGGCGCCGTCGACCTCGCCCGGGTGCTGCACGGCGACCAGGACGCGGCGGTCCTGGACGAGCGGGCCGCAGGTCTCCGCGCCGGTCGGCACGGTCAGGAACTGCTTGAGCTCACCGCGCCGCTCGCCGCGGGTGGCGACGCCGAACAGGCCGTCGTGCGAGCCGAGCTGGTTGCCGTCGGTCGAGATCCACAGGTTGCCGTGCGGGTCGAAGGCGACGTTGTCCGGGCAGGAGATCGGGGAGACCTTCTCCTTGGGGAAGCCGGCGAAGTAGGTGGCCGGGTCGTTCGGGTCGCCGGCGACGAGGAACAGGCGCCAGGCGAAGCCGTCGGCGGAGGGGTCGTCCCAGTGCTCGGCGAGCTCCAGGATCTGCCCGTGCTTGTTGAGGTTGCGCGGGTTGGCCTCGTCGGCGGGCGCCTTGCCGGCCTTGCCGCGGTCACTGTTGTTGGTGAGCGCGACGTAGACGCGACCGCTGCGCGGGGACGGCTCGACGTCCTCGGGCCGGTCCATCTTGGTGGCGCCGACCTTGTCACCGGCGAGGCGGGTGAAGACGTACACCTCCTCGGCGGTCATGCCGGGGACGTGCGAGACGGCGCCGTCGGGGCCGGCCGTGGCGAGCGGGATCCACACGCCGGAGCCGTCGAACTCGCCGTCGTTCGGAAGCTTGCCGGTGCCGTCGATCTCGGCGGCGGGCGAGTCGCCGGTCAGCCTGGCGACGTACAGGGTGCCCTCGTCGAGAAGGGTGAGGTTGTGCTCGTGGGCGGCCCGCGAGTTCCCCTTCTTCATCCGCTTGCTCGACACGAACTTGTAGAAGTAGTCGAACCGCTCGTCGTCACCCATGTAGACGGCCGGACGGCCGTCCTCGGTGAGCCGGGGCTGCGCGGCCTCGTGCTTGAAGCGGCCGAGCGCGGTGCGCTTGCGGGGCGTCGACTCCGGGTCGTACGGGTCGAGCTCGACGACCCAGCCGAAGCGGTGCACCTCGTTGGGCTCCTGCTTGAGGTCGAAGCGCTTGTCGAACCGCTCCCACTTCCGCTCGGTGGCCCCCGTGCCGACGCCGTACCGCTTGTCGGTGGCGCTGGAACCGTTGGCGAAGTACTGGTTGAAGTTCTCCTCGCCGTGCAGGGTGGTGCCCCACGGGGTGGTGCCGCCGGCGCAGTTGTTGAGCGTGCCGAGGACCGTGCGGCCCGTCGGGTCGGCGGAGGTCTTCAGCAGGGCGCTGCCCGCGGCCGGGCCGGTGACCTCGAACTCGCTGGTGGTGTGCAGACGCCGGTTGAGACGGTGGCGGGTGACGGGCGTGAGCCTGCCCGTACGGTGCTCCTCCTGGACCACGACGACGGACAGGCCGTGCGCGGCCCAGGCGACCTCGACCTGCTCGCGGGTCGGGTCGGCGGCGTCGTACCCGCGGAACATGAGGACTTCGTCGGTGTACTCGTGGTTGGCGACGAGGACCTGACGGTCGTACTCCCCGCGCAGCGGCAGCAGGGAGAGGAAGTCGTTGTTGTAGCCGAACTGGCCGGCCTGCGCCTTCGCGCTCTGGTTCTCGGAGTCGAAGGCGGGCGCGCCGCGGAGGATGGGCTCGCCCCAGCGGATGACCACGTTCTGGCCGTATCCGGCGGGGACCGTGACCCGGTCGTCGTTGTTGGGCGCGACGGGCTCGAACCGGAGGCCGCGGGCACCGTCGCTGGGCTGCGGCTTCCCCGGCCTGTGCGGCTGGGCCTCCGCGACGGGGGCGTTGCCGAGGACGACGGCGCCACCGGCGGCGGAGGCGACCGTCACGACGGCGGCGGCACGGAGGGCGGAGCGGCGGGAGAGCACACCGGCTATGACGTCGCCGACGTACTCGTTGTCGCTGGTGTTGGGCACCTCGTGGAAGCAGGCGTCACCACAGCGGAACCGGCAGGTGAGAGCGGAACGGCCGCCTCCGTGGGGGTTCGTGCTCAGCAGCGGCAGCAGTTTGCGCACTTCGTCCTCCTCCGGCGCACCACTGCGCCGACATGGTGTCGGATTCCTTCGGCGGCGACGCTATGTGCGCACATCTGCACAAGGGCGGCGCCGGAATGAACGCCGAATGAATGCACGGCAACCGGGGGCGACCGGGTCATCGGAGGGGGAGGGGGTGGCCGCTAACCTTACGTGTCCGCCCTGGCCAGGGATGAACGTCCCGAAACGCCCAGTACGGACATTCACACTGCACCCCCACTCATGCGAAAGGGTTCGCCCATGGGTATTCGGAGCATGCTGCGCAAGGTGTTCGGCCGGGACCGCGAGGAATCCCCGGCAACCTCCGTCCCGCCCCAGACGCGTGAGAACCAGGAGACGACCGCCGCCCCGGAACTCCGGGACGCGGCGGAGCCGGGGGACGCGGACACGGCGGAGACCCCGGCCAAGCCGGCCACGCCGGCCACGCCGGAGGCGGCGGCGCGCCGCGCGGCGGACGACCTGGTGGCGGCGTCGTTCGACAACCCCCAGATCCCGAAGGCCCGAACGGCCGAGACGGCCGAGACGGAGGGGACGGAGGGGACGGAGGGGACGGACACGGCACCGACGGCTGAGGCGGAGGCTCCCGAGACGGGGGCTACGGCTGAGGCGGAGGTTGCCGCTGAGGAGGCTGCGGCTCCCGAGCCGGAGGCCGAGGCTCCCGCCGAGACGGCGGTTGCCGCTGACCACGCTGCCGCCCCCGAGCAGGAGGCCGAGGCTTCCGGCGAGGCGGCCGAGGACGAGGCGGCGCTCGAGTCGGAGGCTCCGGCGCCCGCCGAGGCGACGGTTGCGGCCGACGCCGCAGAGGAGCCCGCGGCTCCCGCCGAGACGGACGCGACCCCGGCCGAGGCCGAGGCGACGCCGACGCCGGAGGCGGAGGAGACCCCCGCCGCCGTTGAGCCGGTCGCCGCGGACGAGCCGCAGGCCGCCGCCGCAGAGCCGGAAGCGGCCGTCGACGCCGACGCGGAGGTCGCCTCGACCCCGGCGGAGCCGGAAGCGGCCGTCGTCGCCGACGACGACACGACCCCGGCCGAGCCGGAGGCGGAGGCCGCCGACGAACCGCAGGCCGAGGCCACCACCCCGGCGGAGCCGGTCGCCGTCGCGGCGGCGGAGCCGGAGGCCACCGAGGCACCGACCGCTGAGTTCACCGCCACCGAGGCCCCCGCCGACGAAGCACCGACCGCCGAGGTCACCCCCACCGAGGCCCCCGCCGACGAAGCACCGACCGCCGAGGTCACCCCCACCGAGGCCCCCGCCGACGACGTCGCCGCCACCGAGACCCCCGCCCTCCCCCTCGCCGCCCTCAAGGCAGCCGCCCCGCACCTCGCGGACGCGTACAAGGCTGCCGGGGCTCAGCTCAGGAAGCAGCAGCTCGCGGGGGCGCGCGCCGCCGTGTACCTCGTCGTCGACCGGTCCGGCTCGATGCGCGGGTACTTCAAGGACGGTTCCGTGCAGCGGCTCGCCGAGCAGGTCACGGCGCTCGCGGCGCACCTGGACGAGACGGCCACCGTCACGACCGTGTTCTTCTCGACGGACATCGACGGCACCGTCGACCTGGCCCCCGCCGACCTCACCCCCACCCGCATCGACGAGGTGAACGGCACCCTCGGCCGCCTGGGCCGCACCAACTACCACCGCGCCGTGGAAGAGGTCCTCGCCCACCACGAGAAGAACGACCCGGCACGCCCGGCGCTCGTCGTGTTCCAGACGGACGGCGCCCCGGAGTCGAAGACGGCCGCCACGCAGGCGCTCGCCGAGGCCGCCGACCGCCCGCTGCACTGGCGGTTCGTGGCCTGGGGCGAGGAGGACAACAAGGCCTTCGACTACCTCAGGAAGCTCGACGGCACCCCCCGTACGGCGACGTACTTCGCGGGCGTGACGCCCGTGGAGACGGCGCACGCGGCGTTCTACCGGGGCCTGCTCTCCGGCCTGGAGTTCTAGACGGCGGCAGGGACGACGGGCACGGTGACGGTGACCGGCAAGGTCACCGTCACCACCAGCCCGCCGCCCTCCTCCGCCCCCCGCGCCACAGCGCGCACCGCACCGCCGTGCGCGACGGCGATCGACCGCACGATGGACAGCCCGAGCCCCGCGCCGGGCCCCATCCGGTCCCGCCCCTCCCCGCGCCGGAAGGGTTCGAAGAGCCCGTCGACGTCGCCGTCCGGGACGACCGGCCCGGTGTTGACGACGGTGAGGACGCCGGGTGACTCGACCCGTACGCGGACCTCGCCGCCCGGCACGTTGTACGCGACCGCGTTCGCGACGAGGTTCCGTACGAGCTGGGCGAGCAGCACCCGGCTGCCCCGTACGACACCGCCGTCGCCCGCCACGTACGCGCCCGCGTACTCCTCCGCGACGACGTCCCCGAGCCGTACGTCCTCCCGTGCGGCGAGCCCGCGCTCGCTGCGCGCGAGGAGCAGCAGCCCGTCGATGAGGCGCTCGCTGCGCCGGTTGGCGTCGAGGAGCACCTGCCGGACCTCGCAGTCCTCGTCGAGCCCGATCTGGATCGCGGCGCGCTGGGTGGCGAGGGGGGTGCGCAGCTCGTGGGAGGCGTTGGCGATGAAGCGGCGCTGGCTGTCGAAGGCGGTCTCCAGGCGTCCGAGCAGCGCGTCGATCGTGTCGCCGAGCTCCTTGAGCTCGTCGTCGGGCCCGCGCACGTCGAGCCTCTCCTCCAGGCCGGAGAGGCTCCGGGCGCGGGCGGTCATCTCGTGGACGGGCCGCAGGACGCGCCCGGCGGTCCACCACCCCACCACGACCGCGCCGCAGGCGATGACGAGCAGGGACATGCAGGACCACATGAGCATCTGCTCGCCGGCGGCCCGGCTGACGTCGTCGCCGATCCGGTACGCCTCGACGACGGCGACGTCGTCGGCGCGGGCCACGATCGCGTCCGCGTCGGCGTCGGTACCGGCTCTGACCAGCAGGTTCACCACGAGCAGCAGGACGGCGCCGAGGACCAGGAAGACGCCTCCGTAGACGAGCGCGATGCGGGTACGGATGGTGGACCCGGCGCCGAGGACGGGCTCGCTCACAGCACGTACCCCACGCCCTGGACGGTCCGGATGAGCGCGGGCTCGCCCAGCTTTCCCCGCAGCTTGCTCATGCAGACGCGTACGGCCCCGGTGAAGGGGTCGGCGTGGGCGTCCCAGGCGCGTTCGAGGAGCTCCTCGGCGGAGACGGCGGCGCCGTCGGCCTCCAGGAGGAGCTGGAGGACGGAGAACTCCTTGGGGGAGAGGTCGAGGTCCCGCCCGTCGCGGGCGGCGGTTCGCCGGACGGTGTCCATGACGAGGCCGTCGCGTGCGAGGAGCGGCGGCAGGGCGGGGCGGGCGGAGCGCCGCCGGAGGGCGCGGACGCGGGAGACGAGCTCGGGGAAGTCGAAGGGCTTGCCGAGGTAGTCGTCGGCGCCGAGGTCGAGGCCCTGGACGCGGTCCTCGACGGCGGAGGAGGCGGTGAGCATGAGGATCCGGGTGGGGGATCCGGCGGCGACGACCCGGCGGGCGACGTCGTCGCCGTGGACGCGGGGCAGGTCGCGGTCGAGGACGAGGACGTCGTACTCGTACAGTGCGAGCCGTTCCAGGGCGTCGTCGCCCGCGTGGACGGTGTCGACGGCGAAGCCGGCACGGCGGAGGCCGGTGGCGAGGAGCGCGGCGAGGTCCGCCTCGTCCTCGGCTACGAGTACACGCATGCCGTTCATCATCCACACCCCCGTCCTTATCGATGTGAGTGGATCTTCGTAGGGCCGTTAGGATTTCGACCATGGCGGCCACTGGATCCGAGAAGCAGGGGGCGAAGGCGTTCTACGTCACGACCCCCATCTACTACGTCAACGACGCTCCTCACCTGGGCCACGCCTACACGACCGTCGCAGGCGACGTGCTCACGCGCTGGCACCGTCAGCGCGGCGAGAAGGTGTGGTACCTCACCGGCACGGACGAGCACGGTCAGAAGATCATGCGCACGGCCGAGGCGAACAACGTCACGCCCCAGGCCTGGTGCGACAAGCTCGTCGAGGAGGCGTGGAAGCCCCTCTGGGAGCACCTGAACATCGCGAACGACGACTTCATCCGCACCACGCAGAAGCGTCACACCGACCGCGTGCAGGAGTTCGTGCAGGACCTGTACGACAAGGACGAGATCTACAAGGGCGGGTACGAAGGCCCGTACTGCGTGGGCTGCGAGGAGTACAAGCTCCCCGGCGACCTCATCGAGGCCGAGGACGGCACGAAGCTGTGCCCGATCCACAAGAAGCCGGTGGAGATCCTCAAGGAGGAGAACTACTTCTTCAAGCTGAGCGAGTACGGCCCGAAGCTCCTGGAGTTCTACGAGGCCAACCCGGGCTTCATCCAGCCGGAGTCCGCCCGCAACGAGGTCGTGAACTTCGTCAAGCAGGGCCTGCAGGACCTGTCGATCTCGCGCTCGACGTTCGACTGGGGCATCCCGATCCCGTGGGACGAGAAGCACGTCATCTACGTGTGGGTCGACGCGCTCCTGAACTACGCGACGGCCGTCGGCTACAACGAGAACCCGGCGAAGTTCGAGGAGACCTTCCCGGCGAACGTGCACCTGGTCGGCAAGGACATCCTGCGCTTCCACGCGGTGATCTGGCCGGCGATGCTGATGGCGCAGGGCCTCCCGGTGCCGGGCAAGGTGGCCGCGAACGGCTGGCTGATGGTCGGCGGCGAGAAGATGTCGAAGTCGAACCTGACGGGCATCAAGCCGCAGGACCTGACCTCGCACTTCGGCGTGGACGCGTACCGCTGGTACTTCCTGCGGGCGATCGCCTTCGGTTCGGACGGCTCGTTCTCGTGGGAGGACTTCACCGCCCGCTACACGTCCGAGCTGGCGAACGACTACGGCAACCTGGCGTCCCGTGTCGCCGCGATGGTCGGCAAGTACTTCGGCGGCGAGCTGCCGGCGTCGGCGGCCGACGGCGACGCGGAGAAGGCGATCCACGAGGGTCTGGCGAAGGCGGTCGCGACCGCCGACGCGAAGATCGGCGAGGAGCTCGACTTCCAGGGCGGCATCCTGGCGATCTTCGACTTCGTGAAGCAGGTCAACGGCTACATCACGGAGCAGGAGCCGTGGAAGGTCGCGAAGGACGACTCGCCGGAGGGCCAGGCCCGCCTGGCGACGATCCTGTACACGGCCGCGGAGTCGCTCCGCGCCGTCGCCGTCCTCCTGAACCCGATCATGCCGGAGACCTCGCAGGCGCTCTGGGAGTCCCTGGGCGCCGAGGCGTCCCTGGGCGCCCTGCCGGAGCAGCCGGTGCAGTCCTCCGCGACGTGGGGGCAGCTGCCGGCTGGCGCGACGGTGACGAAGGGCGCGGTGCTCTTCCCGCGCCTGGAGGACCCGAAGAAGGACTGACGCAACGGCGAAGGCCGCCGTTCCCCTCTGCGGGGGGCGGCGGCCTTTTCGCTGCCCACGGTCACCAGGTGAGGACGAGGGCGGCGACGGCGGGCGCCATGTAGACCAGCGGGAAGGGGGCGTGGCCGTAGGCGCGGGCCCGGAGGACGGTGATCACCGCACCGGCGAAGTACAGGATGAGGCCGATCGCGGCGAGGGTCCCGATGACGGGGACCCAGAACCCGACGATGAGACCGACGGCCCCGGCGGCCTTGGCGGCACCGAGCCAGTTCCACATGGCCCGCGGCACCCCGTACTCGGCGAGGGGCTCGACGACGAACTTGGCCTTGAAGAAGATCGACGCCCCGGAGAACCCGGCCATGAACGCGGCGACGGCGGTGACGACGATGGCGGTGGTGGACATCTCGGCGAACATCTCGGCTCCTTCAGCCTTTCCCGTATCCGCCTCGTTCGAGCCGGACACTGCACTGACGGAGGCGGGACGGGATGTGTGACAGCCCGCGCGAGGAAGTTTCAGCGCACCCAGTTCCTCAAGGGCTCCGTGTCCAGCTCCATCCTCACCGGCTCGGGCAGGGTGACGGTCTTGCCGAAGGGCACGGTCGCCACCATCCTCAGCCCTTGATCGGGATAGAGCCACCAGCTTGCGTCGGCCTGAATGCACAGGCGCGTCAGCCACGCGATGATCCGCCCGTGGCAGCCGTCCGGCGCGGCCTTCTCCACGATCTTCCCGTCGAGGAACTCCAGACGCAGTGACTCGTCGACACGTTCACCGGCACGGGCAAGTTCCTCGAACCCGTCCTGCGTCAGGACATTCACGGCGGACTCCTCATGCCGACACCGTGGCATATGCCAAGAGCCCGGGACCGAGAGATCCGGGCTCTTCACACGTGTGGGTGACGGAGGCGGGGTGGCGGGGTCAGCCGGCCGTCGCGTACGCCACGAACCCGACCCACGCGGAGGGCGCGAGCGCGAGCTGCGGCCCGCCGACGTCCTTGGAGTCGCGGACGTGGACGGTGCCGGGGGCGGTGGCGACCTCCACACAGGAGTCACCTTCGCTGCCGCTGCTGTAGCTGCTCTTGAACCACACCAGGTCGGAGGCGTCCCCGGCGGGGGTGTTGTGCGTCATGTCGCTCCTAGCAGTCCCTGGATGACGTCGGCGGACTCACGGGGCGTGAGGGCCTGAGTCCGGATGATTCCATAGCGCAATTCCAGGATACGGAGCTGCCGGAGGTCGGTCACAGGCCTTCCGTTGGCCACCGCCGGCGACCGGCCGACCGCCGAGCCGTCCTCGAACTTCAGCACCTCGATGCCCCCGTCCACGCCCGCGTGCTCCTCCCGTGCCATCGGCATCATCTGCAACTCCACCTGAGGGAACTCGGCGATCTCCAGCAGGTGTTCCAGCTGGCGCCGGAGCGCCTCCCGCCCGCCCAGCGGGCGGCGCAGGGTCCACTCCTCCAGGACGAAGCTGAGTTCCGGCGCGGGATCCCGCTCGAACACCACCTTGCGGGCGACGCGGGCGGCCATGTACCGCTCCACCTCGTCCCGCGTGTAGGCGGGACGACGCATCAGAAGCAGCCCGCGGGCGTACTCGGGCGTCTGGAGCAGCCCGTGCACGTTGAGCGGGTCGTACAGCTGCATCTCGACCGCCCGGGCCTCCGCCTTCGCCAGGTCCCTCAGCTTCTTCGGGTAGCGGACCTTGGCCACGTCCTCCTTCATGGCCGAGATCAGTCCGTTCGCCTCCAGCACCGCGTCCGACCTGTCCAGGAACTCGGGCCGGGGAATCCGTTTCCCGCCCTCGATCTTGTAGATCATGTCCTCGCCGTAGCCGACCGCGACGGCGAAGTCGGCGGCCCGCAGACCCACCGCCTCCCGCCGCAGCCTCAACTGCCGCCCCACGGTGGCGATGACGGCGACACCCCAGTCGTCGTCCGGGTCCACCTCCCAGCTGGGTTCCTCCACCGACATGGCGCACCTCTCCGTCTGTCCTGTCCGGCCGCGACGCCCCTACCCTTCGCAGGGGTTCGGACAGTCCGGACAGCGGTGGACAAGCGTCGGACAGTCACCCTACGTACCGGTGGAGTCACTTCCGACGCTAGCCAGTCACGGCCACGCTCAGTGACGTGAATCAGAAGAACACCACCCAAGTACCCCTCTCACCAGCCCACTTCGGCGTCCTCCTCTCGCCCACCCCCCGTGGGGCCCGCCTCGCGCGGCTGCTCGCGGTGGAGTGGCTCCGGGACAGGGAGTTGTCGTACGGCGTGACCGAGGCGGCCCCGCAGGTCGTGGCCGAGCTGGCGGCGAACGCGGCCACGCACGGCCGGGTCGGCGGCCGGAACTTCCGTCTGGTGCTGCGGGCTTCACCGGAGACGCTCCGGATCGAGGTCACGGACACGCGGGTGGAGACCCTTCCCCGGCTCCGGAAACCGTCGGCGGACGAGGAGGGCGGGCGGGGAATGCTGCTGGTGGCGGCGCTCGCGGACCGGTGGGGCACGGCGCTCGGTCCCGTGCCGCAGAAGACGGTGTGGGCCGAGTTCGACGTCACCGGCTCACCGGGGTCCAAGCCGCTGGTCGCCGGTGGTGCGGTCGGTCTCCATAAGTAACCCTGGAGAGAAAGAAACCCCACCAAGCCCCACCCTTTCCCTCCCGGGAACGGCCGCTCACTCCGGAGAGTGAAAAAGGTCAACTCGGCTGGCTTTGGGGTGGGTTGTTTGATCTACGCTCTGCGCAACAGAGCCGACCGCAGACATGCGTCGGCCCTCGCCGGGACGGCCATCCCAGTGCGAGGGCCTGACCACCGAGGAAGAGAACGCTTCCCCAATGGATAGCCAGAACCCTAGCGCCCAAGCGCCCGCCACGTCCCGCGACGAGCCCAAGAACCACCCTTCCCGGGGGACTTCGACGGGAGTGGTGCACGACAACAGCCACCACACCACTCACTTCACGGTGATCGGCAACCACCTCGCCCAGCACGAGGCGCTCTCGCTGACGGCGATCGGCCTCGCCACCCACATCCAGTCGCTGCCGGCCGGGTCCCCCGTGGACATCCGCTCGCTCGCCCGCCGCTTCCCGGAAGGGACCACCCGGATCGCCGCGGCCCTGCGCGAGCTGGAAGCCCACGGCTACGTGCGCCGCAACAAGGAACGCACCCCGGCCGGCCGCGTCGTGACCCGCACGGTCTCCTGCAACCGGCCGGGGGCCGCGCGCCACCGACGCACGATCGGGAGCGCGGAGGCGCCCCCGCCGAGGCCCGAGCCGGAACCGCCCCCGCGAAGGGCGGAGAAGCCGAAGGCCCGGCGCCGCGCGCTGCCCGCCGTACCGCAGCCCGCGTACCCGGCGCCGGACCTCCTGGCCACGGCCCTGGACATCCTGGCGGGCCTGCACCGCGAGGACCCCCGTCTGCACCTCTCCGCCACCGAAGCCGAGCACCTCGTACCGGGCGTCGCCAGCTGGCTGGAACGCGAGCTCACACCGGAGGCCGTACGCCGCGTCCTGACCTTCGGTCTCCCGACGGGAACCCTGCACCACCCGGCCTCCCTCCTGGCCCACCGCCTCACCGCCGGCCTCCCGCCGCTCCCGCCGTTCCGTCCTCGGACCCCGGCCGTCGTGCACCCGATGCAGAACTGCGACAGCTGCGACCACGCCTACCGCGGCCCGGAACCGGGGCCCTGCCCAGCCTGCACAAGCGCTGCCGCCGGACGCGCACCGCACGACACCGAGGAACCCCGTGGTCAGCTCACCCCATGAAGCGATGCACCGCATCTTCCAGCACGACCCCCACCTCTTCAGTCGCCTGTCCGGCCTGCTGGGGCTTCCCTTCCCGGCCCCGGTAGAGGTCTCCGTCATGCCCACCGACCTCACCGAGGCGAGTCCGGTCGAGCGCAGGCTCGACACGCTGCTGCGGCTGGACTCGGCGAAGGACGGCTCCCTCCTCCTCGCCATCGAGGCGCAAGGGAAGAAGGACCCCGCCAAACCGGCGAGCTGGGCGTACTACACCGCCTACCTGTGGACGAAGTACGGGCTTCCGACGGCCCTCCTGGTCGTATGCCAGGACCGGGGCACTGCCGAGTGGGCCGGTCGGCCGGTGACCAGCGGGCCGCCGCAGATGCCCACCCTCACCGTTCAGCCGATCGTCGTGGGCCCCCACAACATGCCGGTGATCACCGATCCGGCCGAGGCCAGGGCCGACCTGGCACTGACCACTCTCTCAGCCATCACGCACGCGGGCGATCCGGACATCGGTGCCATACTGAAAGCCCTGTCCAGCGCATTGCGGGACGTTCCCGAGGACGTCGCCGACCCGATCATCGAGTTCACCGCGCAGGGGCTGGGCAACCGCCCGGCCAGAGAAGTCTGGAGGAATCTGGTGGCCGTGGACCTCTCCTTCTACACCTCCTACATCGCCGAAGAGATCCGGGACGAAGGCCGGGACGAAGGCCGCGCCCAAGGCAATGCGGACGCCATACTGATCGTCCTCGAGCAGCGTGGGCTCGCGGTGTCCGAGGCCGTGCGGGAGCGGGTCGCGAGCTGCGACGACCCGGACGTGCTGCGTCGCTGGCTCGTGCGCGCCGTCACCGTCGCTTCCGCCGAGGAGATCTTCACGGAGAACGAGGCGTAGCCCTCCCCGCACGCACACAACGGAAGGGCCCGGAACCTCATTGAGGTTCCGGGCCCTTCGTCAGGCGTCAGGCGGCAGAACTACCGCGCCGCGTCCGGGTGGACCGCGTCCGTGATGTCCGTGGTCTTCTTCTCGACCGGCTTGCGGAGCTGGATGTTCAGCTCGCGCAGGCGCGCCTCGTCCAGTTCCGTCGGGGCGCCCATCAGGAGGTCCTGGGCGTTGCCGTTCAGCGGGAAGGCGATGGTCTCGCGGATGTTGGGCTCGTCGGCGAGGAGCATGACGATGCGGTCGACGCCCGGGGCGATGCCGCCGTGCGGCGGGGCGCCGTACTCGAAGGCGCGGAGCATGCCGGCGAACTCGTGCTCGACGGTCTCCTTCGAGTAGCCCGCGATCTCGAAGGCCTTGAACATGATCTCGGGCTCGTGGTTCCGGATGGCGCCGGAGGAGAGCTCGATGCCGTTGCAGACGATGTCGTACTGCCAGCCGAGGACGTCCAGCGGGTCCTGGGTCTCCAGGGCCTCCAGGCCGCCCTGCGGCATGGAGAACGGGTTGTGCGAGAAGTCGATCTTGCCGGTCTCCTCGTCCCGCTCGTACATCGGGAAGTCGACGATCCACGCGAAGCGGAAGACGTTCTCCTCGAACTGGCCGGCGCGCTTGGCGGCCTCGACCCGGACCGGGCCCATGATCTTGGAGACCTCGTCGAACTCGCCCGCGCCGAAGAAGATCGCGTGGCCGGGCTCCAGGCCGAGGCGCTCGGTGAGGACCTTGACGTTCTCCTCGGTGAGGAACTTGGCGATCGGGCCGGTCAGGGCGCCCGCCTCGCCGACGCGGACCCAGGCCAGGCCCTTCGCGCCGAGGGAGACCGCGAAGTCGCCGAGCTGGTCGAAGAACTTGCGCGGCTGGTCGCCGGTGTTCGGGACGGCGAGCGCGCGGACGTGCCTGCCGGCGAAGGCCTTGAACTCCGACGCCTCGAAGACGTCGGAGATGTCGACGAGTTCGAGGGCGGTGCGCAGGTCCGGCTTGTCGTTGCCGTACTTGAGCATCGACTCGCGGAACGGGATGCGCGGGAACGGCGAGGTGACGTGGCGGCCGCCGCCGAACTCCTCGAAGATCTCCGTCATGAGCTTCTCGATCGGCTGGAAGACGTCCTCCTGCTCGACGAACGACATCTCGACGTCGAGCTGGTAGAACTCGCCCGGCGAGCGGTCGGCGCGGGCGTCCTCGTCGCGGAAGCAGGGCGCGATCTGGAAGTACCGGTCGAAGCCGGAGATCATCAGCAGCTGCTTGAACTGCTGCGGCGCCTGCGGCAGCGCGTAGAACTTGCCCGGGTTCAGGCGGGACGGGACGACGAAGTCGCGGGCGCCCTCGGGGGAGGTCGCGGCGAGGATCGGGGTCGCCATCTCGTTGAAGCCGAGGGCCACCATCTTGGAGCGGATGGAGGCGATGACGGCGGAGCGCAGCATGATGTTGCGGTGCATGCGCTCGCGGCGCAGGTCGAGGAAGCGGTACTCCAGGCGCCGCTCCTCGTTGACGCCGTCGTCGGCGTTGATGGTGAAGGGGATCTGCTTGGCGGCGCCCAGGACCTCGACCTCGAGGGCCTCGATCTCGACCTCGCCGGTCGGCAGCTCGGGGTTGACGTTCTCCGCGCCGCGGGAGACGACCTTGCCGTCCACGCGGACGACGGTCTCCTTCGTCAGCTTGTCGAGAACCTCGGCGGCCGGGGTGCCGGGCCGGGCGACGAGCTGCGTGATGCCGTAGTGGTCGCGCAGATCGATGAAGAGGATGCCGCCCAGGTCGCGCCGATTGTGCAGCCAGCCGCTCAGCCGGACGTCGGTGCCGACGTCAGAGGCGCGGAGCTCGCCGCAGGTGTGGGACCTGTACCGATGCATCGTCGTTCATCCAGTCTTCGGGATCTCGGGTGGTGGGCGACTGCCCTGTGGCCCCTGTCACAGATGTCACAGGACACGCGGGCAGACCCACCCAGAGTACCGGCCGGGCCAAGATCGGATTTCGAATACTCTCGGTGGCGACCTGCTGTCCGATATTCATAAAGTGGGGCAATGCGCACCGAGGACGTCCTGGCCGCGATCGCGACCGGCCTGTGGCGCTGGGACAACGCGTCCGGGATCGTCACGCTCGACGCCGAGGCCGCCCGGCTGCTCGGGCTGCCCGCCGAGCCCGCACGGCTCACCGAGGCGGCCGTACGCTCCCGTTTCCATCCGGTCGACTGGAACGAGATCGACGGGGTGGTCAACCTCGCCGTCGCCGAGGGCACCCTCGCGGAGGCCCGGCTGCGGATCATGGACGGGCACGGACGGGTGATCCGTACCGTACGGAGCAGGTCGAAGCCGCTCGTCGAGGGCAACGACTACCAGCTGGTCGGCACCCTCCAGGAGGTCGCCGAGCAGCTCCCGGGGACCGCCGCCCGTACCCCCATCACCGGCGACTGGCGCCGCTCCCGGGAGGCCTTCCTGCTCGACGCGGGGCGGGCGCTCGCCGAAGCGCGGTCCACGGCCGAGGTGCTGCGGGTGGCGGCCTCGCTGTCGATGCCCGGCTTCTCGCCGGACGGGCTCGCCGTCTTCGGGGTGGCGGGCGAGCGGCTGACGGTCATCGGCCATCACGGGCACAGCGAGGGCGACGAGGGGCCGTTCTCGTCGATGTCGCTGGACACGGACTATCCGGCGGCCGAGGTCGTACGGACCGGGCGGGCCATCTACCTCCCGACACCGGAGGAGTACCTGCGGCGCTTCCCCATGACCTGGCCGCTCGCGCAGCGCTTCGGCCGCCGCTCCTGGGCCTTCGTGCCCCTGGTCGTCGCCGGGCGGACGATGGGGGCCTGGATGGCGGCCTTCAAGCACCCGGTGGCGTTCACGCCCGACGAGCGGTCGGTGCTGACGACGGTCGCGCGGATGCTCGCGCAGGCCCTCGCACGCGCAGGCGTGGCCGAGTCCGAGCGCGAGCTGTCGCTCGGCCTCCAGCGGACGATGATGCCGGTCCTCGGGCCGGGGATCCCCGGCATCCAGGTCGCCGCGCGGTACGTGCCGACCGGCGGCGGGCTCCAGGTCGGCGGCGACTGGTACGACGTGATCCGGCTGCCCGGCGGCACCACGCTCACCGGCGGGCGCGGCGCGGGCCGGATCGCTCTGGTCATCGGCGACGTGCAGGGGCACGACGTGCGGGCGGCCGGGCTGATGGGGCAGCTGCGGATCGCCCTGCGCGCGTACGCCTCCGAGGGCCACCGGCCGGACGCGGTCCTCTCGCGCGCCTCGCGCTTCCTGTACGGGATCACCGACGGGGAGGAGCACGAGAACGGCGGTCCGCGCTTCGCGACCTGCCTCTACCTGGAGGTCGACCTGGAGACGGGGACGGTCGACATCGCGCGGGCGGGGCATCCGGATCCGGCGGTACGGATGAACGACGGAACGGTCCTGCTGCGGCCCACGGCCGGCGGACTGCCGCTCGGCATCGACCCCGACACCGACTACCCCACCACCCGGCTCACCCTGGACCCCGGCGAGACCCTGATGATCTGCACCGACGGGCTCCTGGAGACCGGCGGGCACGACCTGGACACCGGCTGGGAGCGGGTCAGGAAGCTCCTGGAGTCCCACGACGGCAACGACCTGGAAGGGCTCGCCGACGCCCTCGTGGAGGCCGTCCACGGGCCCGGCTCGCACCACACGACGGGCCCGCTCGCCGACCGCCGCGAGGACGACATCGCGGTCCTGCTGCTCTCCCGCCGGCCCGCCGGCACCGTACGGGAGGCCCCGCGCCGCACCCTGATGACGATCGCCCAGGCGGAGCCGGAGCGGATCGCGGAGGCGCGCGAGCAGATGCGGCAGCTGCTGCACGACTGGTCGGACGGGGACCAGCTCGACGCGGCGGTCCTGATGGTCTCCGAGATGGTCACGAACGTCCTCGTCCACACCGACGGCGACGCGCTCCTCGTGGCGGAGGTCGCGTGCGGCGAGAAGTCGCGGCGGCTGCGCGTGGAGGTCTCCGACGGCAGCGACGAGCTGCCGCACAAGCGCCACCCGGGCGAGATGGCGTCGAGCGGGCGCGGCCTGGTCCTGATGGAGATGCTGGCGGACGCGTGGGGCGTCGACCCGCGGGGCGAGGGCAAGGCGATCTGGTTCGAACTGAACGAGACGCCGACGGAGGACGGCTGCTGCGCATAGGCCTCCCGCGCCCCCGCACGGGTGTGGAGGCCTCTCGCACCCCGGCCGGGGCGCGTAGGCCTCTCGCGCCCCCGCACCGGCGCGTAGGCCTCCCGCGCCCCCGCACGCGGGCCCCCGGACGCGCGAGCCCCCGCCCCCCGGAGGACACTGGTGTCGTACGGCCGCCGGGGGACCACGGAGCGCGCCATGGACATCCACAAGGTCGGCAGCGACACCACGGTGATCGCCGACAGTCTCGAGGCCCCGGGCGTCGGGCACATCCCCGTGAACGCCTACGCCCTCACCGCCGCCGAGCCCGTGGTCGTCGACACCGGGCTCTCGGTCGCGGACCGCGACTTCGTCGAGGCGCTGGGCGGGATCATGGACCCGGCCGACGTCCGCTGGATCTGGCTCACCCACCCCGACCGGGACCACACCGGCGGGATCTTCGACCTGCTCGACGCGGCCCCACGCGCGCGCGTGATCACGACGTTCCTCGGCATGGGCGTCATGATGACCGAGCGACCGCTGCCCATGGACCGGGTGTACTTCCTCAACCCCGGGCAGTCCCTCGACGTCGGCGACCGGACGCTGCACGCGTTCCGCCCGCCGCTCTTCGACAACCCCGCCACCGTCGGCTTCTACGACGACCGCACCCGGATCTGCTTCAGCTCCGACTGCTTCGGCGGCCCGATGCCGAGCGCCGAGATCGCGGAGAGCGGGCACGCGAGCGACCTGAAGCCGGAGGAGCTGCGGCGGGCGCAGCTGCTGTGGGCGACGCTCGACAGCCCGTGGGTGCACCTCGTGGACCCGGAGAAGTACCGCGCGACGCTCGCGCCACTGGCCGAGATGAACCCCGAGATCGTGCTGTGCACGCATCTGCCTCCGGCGGTACGGATGACCGACCGGATGCTGCGGACGATCGCGGGCGCCCCGGACGCCGACCCGTTCGTCGGCCCGGACCAGGCGGCCCTGGAACAGCTCCTGGCCTCGTTCGAGCGGGGCGGGCTGACGCCGGCCTGATCAGTCGCCTCCGGGCTCCGACGGTGCCCCGTACCGCGTCCGCAGCTCCCCCAGGACCCCGGTCGCCGCGGCCGTCAGCGGTACGGCGAGCAGCATGCCCAGGATGCCCGCGACGGACGCCCCTGCGGTGATCGCGAGCATCACCACGGCCGGGTGCATCTGCACGGTCCGGCTCTGGACCATGGGCTGGAGGACGTTGCCCTCGATGACCTGGACCGCCAGGACGATGCCGAGGACCCACAGCGCGATGACGAAGCCCCGGTCGGCGAGGGCGACGAGGACGGCGACCGCGCCGGAGAGGAAGGCCCCGAGGTACGGGATGTAGGCGGTGACGAAGACGAGCGCGGCGAGCCCGACGGCGCCGGGCACGTCGAGGACGACGAGGCCGATGCCGATGAGGACGGCGTCGACGGCCGCGACGAAGGTGGTGCCGCGCATGAAGCCCTCGACGGCCTCGAACGCGCGGCGGGCCATCGCCTCGACGAGGTCGCCGGTGGCGCGCGGGGCGAGCGAGCGCAGGGCGCCGGCGGCCCGGTCGGAGTCCTTGAGGAAGAAGAAGATGAGGAGGAGGGCGAGGACGGCGGTGGCGAGCATCTGGCCGACGATGCTGACGCCGCTGATGACGCCGGAGGCCGCGGTCCCGCCGAACTTCTCCAGGAGGACCTTGGCGTTCTTGGCGAGGTCGTCGAGGGAGGTCCCGGCCGCGCCGAGGTGCTCGGCGATGTCGGTGGCGGCCTGCCGGAGCGAGGCGATGATCTGGTCGCCGGTGTCGATGAGGGCGACGACGACGATGTACGTGGCGCCGCCGACGACCACGAGGACGGCGACGACCGTGAGGGCGGCGGCGAGCCCCTCGCGGACCTTCATCCGCAGCAGGCGCCGGTAGAGGGGCCCGAGGAGGGCGGTGCCGAGGATCGCGAGCAGGACGGGGGTGACGGCGGTCTTGAAGACGACGCAGAGCCAGATGAAGACGGCGGCGACGCCGGCGGCGAGGAGCAGGACGACGCACCAGGCGGCGAACCGGCGGACGGGTTCGGGGAGGAGGGGCGCTCGGCTCGTCTGCACCCGACCACCGGACCACGCCGCCGGGCGTGGCGTCGCGCGCTGACGGGCCGTACGGGTGACGGCCCGTCAAGCGGCGTACGAGTGACTGTCACCCGCCCATGCCGTGGACGGCGTACGCCCCCATGCCGTGGACGGTTTACTCGCCCATGCCGTGGACGGCCGGGATCGTGCCGAGGCGGCCCGCCTGGAAGTCCTCGAAGGCCTGGCGGAGTTCGGCCTGGGTGTTCATGACGAACGGGCCGTAGTGCGCCATCGGTTCGCGGATCGGCTGTCCGCCGAGGAGGACGACCTCCAGGTCGGGGGTGTTCCCGTCCTGCTTCTCGTCGGCGCGGACGGTGAGCGCGCCGCCCTTGCCGAAGACGGCGGTCTGGCCCGTGTGGACCGGGCGCCGGTCGGCGCCGACGGTGCCGCGGCCGGCGAGCACGTACGCGAGGCCGTTGAAGTCCTCGCGCCACGGCAGGCTGATCTCGGCGCCGGGGCGCAGGGTGGCGTGGATCATCGTGATCGGGGTGTGGGTGATGCCGGGGCCCTCGTGGCCGTCGAGCTCGCCGGCGATGACGCGGAGCAGCGCGCCGCCGTCGGGGGTGGTGAGGAGCTGGACCTGGCCGCCGCGGATGTCCTGGTAGCGGGGGGCCATCATCTTGTCGGAGGCGGGAAGGTTCACCCAGAGCTGGAGGCCGTGGAAGAGCCCGCCGCTGACGACGAGGGACTCCGGCGGGGCCTCGATGTGGAGGAGGCCGGAGCCGGCGGTCATCCACTGGGTGTCGCCGTTGGTGATGGTGCCGCCGCCGCCGTTGGAGTCCTGGTGGTCGAAGGTCCCGTCGATGATGTAGGTGACGGTCTCGAAGCCGCGGTGGGGGTGCCAGGGCGTGCCCTTGGGCTCTCCGGGCGCGTACTCCACCTCTCCCATCTGGTCCATCATGATGAACGGGTCGAGGTACTGGTAGTTGATCCCGGCGAACGCGCGGCGCACCGGGAATCCCTCGCCCTCGAAGCCCGAGGGGGCCGTGGTGACGGCGAGGACGGGGCGGGCGACGGCGTCGGCGGGGGCCGCGACGCGCGGCAGGGTGAGCGGGTTCTCGACAGTCACTGCGGGCATGACCGGACCTCCTAGGTGCGACCTTGTACGTCCACTTTAGTTGAACGATGAACTTCCTGCCACCCGGAACACGGAACTGCTCCGCGCCATTCCCGGGCCTCTCACCGGGACGGCCGAAACCCGCCCACCCGTCCGGGTGAGGGTTGCCGTCGCACCCCCGCCCACTCGGGAAGGCTGTCCCCGCCGGGCGGACCACCCGGCACCCCGACGCCCCCCGGAGGAGCCCGCATGCCGCACTACCCGGACCACCTGAAGTACACGAAGGACCACGAGTGGGTGGAGAAGACGGGCGCCAAGCGCGTCCGTGTCGGGGTCACCGACTTCGCGCAGAAGCAGCTCGGCGACCTCGTCTTCGTGGACGTCACGACCGTGGGCCGCGACGTCGAGGCGGGAGAGCCGTTCGGCACCCTGGAGTCGGTCAAGTCGGTGAGCGAGCTGTACGCGCCCGTGTCCGGCCGGGTCGTGACCGTGAATCCCGAGCTCGAAGGCGACCCCGAGTACATCAACACCGACCCGTACGGAGACGGCTGGATCGTCGAGATCGACCTCACCGGCACCGGCGCGCTGGAAGGCCTGCTCGATGCCGCGCAGTACCAGAAGCACCTCACGGAAGAGGACTAGGCGCCACGGGAACGGGCGGGCCCGGCGGCCCCCTGAGGGACCGCCGGGCCCGCCCGCACCCAAAGAATCCGGCGTCCGGCGCCCGTCAGCCGTACATCCGCCGCATCGCGAAGTCGACCATCTGCTCCACGGCCTTCGCGTCGAAGACCATGCGGTGGTCGCCCTCCATGTCGAGGACGAAGCCGTAGCCGGTCGGCAGCAGGTCGATCACCTCGGCACCGGTGATCACGAAGTACTTCGACTCCTTGCCCGCGTACCGCCGCAGCTCCTTGAGCGAGGTGAACATCGGGATGACCGGCTGCTGGGTGTTGTGCAGGGCCAGGAAGCCGGGGTTGTCGCCGCGCGGGCAGTAGACCTTGGACGTCGCGAAGATCTGCTGGAAGTCCTCGGCGGCCAGGGTGCCGGTCGTGAAGGCGCGCACGGCGTCCGCGAGCGAGGGCGGCGAGGGCTCCGGGTAGAGCGGGGGCTGCTGCTGGGCGTACCCGCCGCCCTGCATGCCCGCCTGCATGCCGGCCTGCGGCGGGGCGTACTGCCCCTGCTGGGGCGGCGCGTACTGCTGCTGGGCACCCGGGTTCTGCTCGTAGCCGTACATGGGGCCCAGCCTATCGAGCGCGCCGCCCCTGCAGGACCCCTGCCGGGGCGTGACCTCATGGGCCGGGGAGGGTCGCCGCGCGGGGCCGGGGGGGTGGCCGCGCGGGGCCGGGGGGGGTGGCCGTCCGTCCAGGTTCCCGGACGCTCCGTGACCGAACGTATCGGATCGGTTACGCGCCGCACCCCACCCGCCCCGGATTCTCACCCTCCCGTCGGCAAGCCCTCGCGGGGTCTTGACGCGGGAGAGTGACGTCGCGGACGTCACAGATGGCCGGATAGGGGTTGCTTCTTATTACCGGTGGGTAGCATCATCGGAGAGAGCGTGTTGCTACTCGCTGGTATGTGTCAGAGGAACCTGCCTCCCCGAGCCTTACGGAGCCGTCGCCATGGGCCACTACAAGTCGAATCTCCGCGACATCGAGTTCAACCTCTTCGAGGTCCTCGGCCGCGACAAGGTCTACGGCACCGGTCCGTTCGAGGAGATGGACGTCGAGACCGCCAAGAGCATCCTCGACGAGATCCGCCGTCTCGCCGAGAACGAGCTCGCGGAGTCCTTCGCCGACGCCGACCGCAACCCGCCGGTCTTCGACCCCGAGACCAACACCGCCCCGGTCCCGGCCACCTTCAAGAAGTCGTACAACGCCTTCATGGAGTCCGAGTACTGGCGCCTCGGCATCCCGGAGGAGATCGGCGGCACCGTCTCCCCGCGCTCCCTCATCTGGGCCTACGCGGAGCTGCTCCTCGGCTCGAACCCGGCCATCTGGATGTACTCCTCCGGCCCGGCCTTCGCCGGCATCCTCTACAACGAGGGCAACGAGGCGCAGAAGAAGGTCGCGCAGATCGCCGTCGAGAAGCGCTGGGGCTCCACCATGGTCCTCACCGAGCCCGACGCGGGCTCGGACGTCGGCGCCGGCCGCACCAAGGCCATCCAGCAGGAGGACGGCTCCTGGCACATCGAGGGCGTCAAGCGCTTCATCACCTCCGGTGAGCACGACATGGAGGAGAACATCCTCCACTACGTCCTCGCCCGCCCCGAGGGCGCCGGCCCCGGCACCAAGGGCCTGAGCCTCTTCCTCGTCCCGAAGTACGAGTTCGACTGGGAGACCGGCGAGCTGGGCGCGCGCAACGGCGTCTACGCCACCAACGTCGAGCACAAGATGGGCCTCAAGGCCTCCAACACCTGCGAGATGACCTTCGGCGACCAGCACCCCGCCAAGGGCTGGCTCATCGGCGACAAGCACGACGGCATCCGCCAGATGTTCCTCATCATCGAGTTCGCCCGCATGATGGTCGGCACGAAGGCGATCTCCACCCTCTCCACGGGCTACCTCAACGCCCTGGAGTACGCCAAGGAGCGCGTCCAGGGCACCGACCTGGCCAACTTCATGGACAAGGCCGCCCCCAAGGTCACCATCACGCACCACCCCGACGTCCGCCGCTCGCTGATGACGCAGAAGGCGTACGCCGAGGGCATGCGCTCCCTCGTCCTCTACACGGCCTCCGTGCAGGACGCGATCGCGGTCGCGGAAGCGGCCGGCGAGGACGCCAAGGCCCTGCACGGCCTGAACGACCTCCTCCTGCCCATCGTGAAGGGCTACGGCTCCGAGAAGGGCTACGAGCAGCTCGCGCAGTCGCTCCAGACCTTCGGCGGCTCCGGCTTCCTGCAGGAGTACCCGATCGAGCAGTACATCCGGGACGCCAAGATCGACACCCTCTACGAGGGCACCACGGCCATCCAGGGCCAGGACTTCTTCTTCCGCAAGATCGTCCGCGACCAGGGCGCCTCCCTGAACGCGCTGTCCGAGGAGATCAAGAAGTTCCTCGCGGTCGGCACCGGCGGCGAGGACCTGGCCGGCGCCCGCGACTCGCTCGCCAAGGCCGCCGTCGACCTCGAGGGCATCGTCGGCAAGATGATCACCGACCTCACCGCCACCGGCGAGGACGTCAAGAACATCTACAAGGTCGGCCTCAACACCACCCGCCTGCTGCTCGCCTCCGGCGACGTCGTCGTCGGCTACCTGCTGCTCCGCGGTGCCGCCGTCGCCGCCGAGAAGCTCGCCGCCGGCGCCACCGGCAAGGACGTCGCGTTCTACCAGGGCAAGATCGCGGCCGCGAAGTTCTTCGCCGCCAACATCCTGCCCGGCGTCTCCGCCGAGCGCGCCCTCGCGGACACCGTCGACGGCTCGCTCATGGACCTGGACGAGGCCGCGTTCTAAGACGCCCACGTCCCGCAGGCACGGCCCGTCCCCGGGGAGGGGGGCGGGCCGTTCTGCTGCCCCGAGGCCCGTGATCACCAATTTCCGGGGCCCCGTATTCGGATTCCGGTCCCTGCGTAAGGTGAACCCATGAGCAGCGCAGCTTCCCGCCCCACCGCCGGCCCCTTCGACCGCGGCCACACCGACGACCTGATGGCCTTCCTGACGGCCTCACCCTCGCCGTACCACGCGGTGGCGAGCGCCGCCGCACGGCTCGAGAAGGTCGGCTTCCGCCGCGTCGAGGAGACCGCGGCCTGGGACGGGACCAGCGGCGGGAAGTACGTGATCCGCGGCGGCGCGATCATCGCCTGGTACGTGCCGGAAGGCGCCGCCGCCCACACCCCGTACCGCATCGTCGGCGCGCACACCGACTCCCCCAACCTGCGCGTGAAACCGCGGCCCGACATGGGCGCCCAGGGCTGGCGCCAGGTCGCCGTCGAGATCTACGGCGGCACCCTGCTCAACACCTGGCTCGACCGCGACCTCGGCCTCGCCGGCCGCCTCACCCTCCGCGACGGCAGCCACCACCTCGTCAACGTCGACCGGCCGCTGCTGCGCGTCCCGCAGCTCGCCATCCACCTCGACCGCAGCGTCAACGACGGCCTCAAGCTCGACCGCCAGCGCCACATGCAGCCCATCTGGGGCATCGGCGAGGTCCACGAGGGCGACCTGATCTCCTTCGTCGCCGCCGAGGCCGGCGTCGACGCCGAGGACGTCACCGGCTGGGACCTCATGGTCCACGCCGTCGACGCCCCCGCCTACCTCGGCCGCGACCGCGAACTCCTCGCCGGACCCCGCATGGACAACCTGCTCTCCGTCCACGCCGCCACCGCCGCGCTCGCCTCCCTCGCGGACCGCGACGACCTCCCGTACATCCCCGTCCTCGCCGCCTTCGACCACGAGGAGAACGGCTCCGAGGCCGACACCGGCGCCCAGGGCCCCCTCCTCGGCAACGTCCTGGAGCGCTCCGTCTACGCCCGCGGCGGCTCCTACGAGGACCGGGCCCGCGCCTTCGCCGGCACCGTCTGCCTCTCCTCCGACACCGGCCACGCCGTCCACCCCAACTACGCCGAGCGCCACGACCCGACGCACCACCCGCGCGTCAACGGCGGCCCGATCCTCAAGGTGAACGTCAACCAGCGGTACGCCACCGACGGCAGCGGCCGCGCGGTCTTCGCCGCCGCCTGCGAGAAGGCGGGGGTGCCGTGGCAGTCCTTCGTCTCCAGCAACGACATGCCCTGCGGCACCACGATCGGCCCGATCACCGCGGCCCGGCACGGCATCTCGACGGTCGACATCGGCGTCGCGATCCTCTCGATGCACAGCGCCCGCGAACTCTGCGGCGCGGACGACCCGTACCTCCTCGCGAACGCCCTGGTCGCCTTCCTGGAGGGCTGAGTTCCCCGCTCGCGAAACATCCGCGAAAGGTCCCGCCTGGCAGCGTCGCCCCCATGCACCGTCATGAGGGTCCGCCGCTGCGGAAGTTCGTCACCGTCACCGCCGTCGCCGTGCTCCTGGGCACGGCGGGGGCGGGCGTCCTGATCGACCGGTACCACGAACGGCCCCCATGGGGCACGGACATCGCCTACGAGGGCGGGTTCGTGCAGGCCTCCCGGATCCGCGGCTACGACGTCGACGGCTCGCGCACGAAGGCACTGCTCGCCGGGGAGTGCGCGCTCATGGAGCGGCAGGGGATGGGCGGCGAACGGGCCGTGCACGACCCGGCGGCCTGGGTCGAAGGGTGCCTGGACGGGGCCGCGGGGCGCCCGTCCAGGAACCAGGGAATCGTCCGCTAGGACCTAGCCGTCCATGCCGGCGAGGATCAGCGGCAGGCGGGCGACGCCGTCGGCCGTGACCTTCACCGGGACGCCCCAGTCCTGCTGGTGGACGTGGCAGGCCGGGTACTCGTTGGCCGGGTCGTCGTCGCAGGACGCGGCCATCGCGGAGACGTGCAGCACGCCCTCGGTCACGTCCGGGTTCAGGTCGAGCTCGCGGAAGAGATCGGTCCCGGTGCCCTCGCCGCCGAGCAGCAGCTCCGGCGGGGTCGAGGAGACCAGGAGGCGGGTCGAGGGGCCGTACCGCTCGTCCAGCTTCTGCCCGGTCGGCGCCTGGAAGACGACGTCGAGCCGGAGCCGGCCCGGCGCGATGCCGGTGGCCTCGCGCTGCGTCCGGTAGGCGGCGGACTCGACCTGGACGGCCTCCTCGGGAAGCCGCAGCCGGGTCAGCCGGTGCCGCGCCGACTCGACGACGACGATGTCACCGCCGACGAGAACCGCGTCGCTGGGCTCGCGCAGATCGGTGGCGAGCGTGGTGACCTCGCCGGTGGCGGGGTCGTAGCGGCGCAGGGCGTGGTTGTACGTGTCGGAGACGGCGACCGAGCCGTCGGGCAGGGCGGTCACGCCCAGCGGGTGCTGGAGCAGGGCCTGGTCGGCGGCGCCGTCGCGGTGCCCGAAGTCGAAGAGCCCGGTGCCGACGGCGGTGCGGACGACCCCGTCCGTGCCGATCCAGCGCAGCGCGCTGGTCTCGGAGTCGGCGATCCACAGCCGGTCCTCGGTGGCGGCGAGCCCGGAGGGCTGCGCGAACCAGGCCTCGGCGGCGGGGCCGTCGACGAGGCCCTCGTTGGTGGTCCCGGCGGCGACCTCCACCGTCCCCGTCCCGGGGTCGTACGTCCACAGCTGGTGGACACCGGCCATGGCGATCCACACCTTGCCCTGCCACCAGGCCACGTCCCACGGCGAGGACAGGTCGACGCCGAGCGCGGGACCGGAGGTCGCCGACCCCTGCCACCACTGCTTCCCGGTACCGGCGACGAGCTCGATCGCACCGGTCTCCGGGTCGTACGTCCGCAGCGCGTGGTTCACGGTGTCGGCGACGACGACCTTCCCGCCGGGCAGCAGCGCGAGGCCCTGCGGCTCCCGGAAGACCCCCTCGCCGATCCGCCGCACGACGGTCTCCCCGTCCTCGGCGAGCTCGACGAGCTGGTGCCGGGTGGTGTCGGAGACGAGGAAGTGCCCGTCGGGGAGGATGACGGCCTTCCCGGGGAAGCGCAGATCGGTCGCGACGGGCTCGGGCGCCACGTAGGGCCCGTCCCCACGGCGCAGCGTGCCCTTGGCCTCGTGCTCGGCCTCCAGCTCCTCGACGAGCGTCCGGATGGCGTTGGCGTGCCCCTCACCGGCGTGCTGGGCGACGACGTACCCCTCGGGGTCGATGACGACGAGCGTCGGCCACGCGCGCACGGCGTACTGCTTCCAGGTCGCGAGCTCCGGGTCGTCGAGGACGGGGTGGTGCACCTCGTACCGCTCGACGGCGTCGACGACGGCCTGGTGCTCGGCCTCGTGCACGAACTTCGGCGAATGCACCCCGACGATCACGAGCGTGTCCCGGTGCTTCTCCTCCAGGTCCCGCAGCTCGTCGAGGACGTGCAGGCAGTTGATGCAGCAAAATGTCCAAAAATCCAAGATCAATACACGACCTCGGAAATCAGCCAGCTTCAGATCCTTGCCACCGGTGTTGAGCCATCCCCCCTTGCCGATCAGCTCGGGGGCGCGGACACGGGGGCGGCGGGGCGCGGGGGTGGGCGCCGGGACGGCATCGTTCATGGTTCAAGCTTGCCATCCGGACACGGGCGCCCGGTCACGGCTGCGGCACCGGCTGTCCCGCTGCGTCGCTTTCCGCGGCCCAGCCGATGCGGCAGCGTTCTTCGCCGGTGAACCTCACCCCGACTCTTCCGCGCCGGACCTCGTCGCGGTCGATCGCAAGACCGAGGAGGTCCCGCCTGCCCGTGACGCCGTCGGCTTCCCGGGCACCACAGAGAAGGCGGTCCTCCAGGAAGGTGGAGACGTCGACGGAGGGCAGAGGCATCCGCAGCAGATCGGCGCGCAGGCCGTCGATACGGCGACCGAGCCGCCCGGTGAGCTCGCCGTAGCGCTCGACGGCGGCCGGACCGTCGAACTCACCCCGCAGGATGCTCTCCACCCGTGCGGAGACTCCGGCGCAGCCGCGCCCCATGCGGTGCTTGGAGCACTGGTACGACGTACCTTCCTTGCTCATCCGGGACCCGCAGTACCCGCAGCGTGCGATGCCCGTGAGCAGGCACATGCCCTGTGTGCGACCGTGGCGCTTGCCTGCCGACGGGAAGGTACGCGCTTCGAGGCTGCGGAGGATGAATTCGCGTTCGTCGATGGTGATGATCCCTTCGCCGATGCTCACGGTCTCCAGCGTCTGCGGGTCCCGGTACGGGGAGACACGATTCGTGTACTTCCGTGATCCGTCCGCCTGCCCGCCGATCCACTGCCCCCTCTGCCGGAGGTGCCTCTTCGCGCTGCCGACACGCTGCCCGAGGCCAGCGCGGCGGCGAAACCCTTGCGCTCGACGGCCTTGTATCCGGAGCGTCCCCGGTCCACGTGGACCTTGCGGACGGTCAGGCCGTTGCGCTCGGCCCAGGCACGGCAGTCGGCCTCCTGACGTTCGATCGCGGTCTTGCCGTCCCGTTCGAGGGACAGGCGCAGGTACAGGTCGCAGGTCGTCTCCTGATGCATGCGCTCAGAGTCGTGAAGGGTTTCTGCACCTGTCGCGGTTCTTCCTGAAACAGCGGACAGATCCGTGTTTCCTGCGATTTGGGGGGGGTGCCGTACGGGTGGAAAGTAGGGGCCGGGTGGGGGGAGTGGGCGTGTCCTGGGTGGGGGTGGGGGCGGGGCGGGCGGTGGCATGGGGCGCATGACGCGTGCGGGCAGATCATCGGACCATTACCGCCTTCGGGTGAGCGGTGCGCTGCTCGTGGTGGTGCTGCTCCTGCTCCCCGGCGCCGTCGCATGGGCCGGTGGGGCCGGTGACGGGGCGCTGCGCATGACCGTGACCGTCAACGGACGGCCCGACGGCGCGGCGCGGCCCACGGCCGTGCGGGCCGGGGCGCCGGTCGAGAAGCGGTACCGGCTGGTGAACCACGGCGAGGCCCATCTGTACGCCGTACGGATCCTCGACCCCGGCGTGCCCGGCGGGGCCTTACGGTGCCCCGGCGAGCCGCTCGCCGCGCTCGGGGAGATGGAGTGCGTCGCCCGGTTCACCGCGCTGCCCGGGGTCCATCTCGACACCGCGCGCGCCGAGGGCGACATCCCCTCGCTGGGGCGGACCGTCGCCGCGACCGCCCGTTCCGGGTACTCCGGGGTCTCGGGCTCCCTCGGCCTCACCGAACGCGTCTCGCTCGGTGGCCGCGGAGCCGGCCGGGCCGGGCGGTCGGTCGGCGCCGCCCCCGACGGGACCGCGACCGTCACCTACACCGTGACCAACCGGGGCAACCAGCCTGTCCGTGCCGTCCGCGTCGAGGACCCCGCCCTGCGGCTCGGGCCCGGCGCCGTCGACTGCGGCGCGGGCACCGGGACCCTCGCCCTCCTCGCCCCCGGCGCCTCGGCCCGCTGCACGGCCACCGTCCTGCGCCCGCCGGGCACGCACCGGAGCACCGGGCTCGCCACCGGCAGCGACCGCGTCCCGACCTACGACGCGGCGGGCGTCCTCGTCCCCGCCCCGGCCCTCACCGCGCGCTCCTCCGCCGCCTTCACCATCGCGTCGCCGACCGCCTCGGGGGTGGGTGGCGGGAGTGGGGTGCCCGGTGCGGGTGGGGCTGGTGGAGTGGGCGGGAGTTCAGGGGGTGGTTCTGGTCCTGGTGGGGGTGGGGCGGCGCCTGGGGCCGCCGCGGGGGCCAGTGGTGCCGGAGGGGTGGCCGGGGCCTCCGGGAGTGCCGGGGGGTCCGGGAGCGCCGGGCCCTCCGGGAGCGCCGGGGGGTCCGCCAGTGCCCGCGCTTCAGGGGCATCAGGGGCATCAGAGGTCTCAGCGACCTCAGGTACCTCAGGCTCCGACGGCGCTCTCGGTGCGGCGGGGGTCGCTGCCTCCGTGCCCGGGGGTTCCGCCGTACCCCGGACGTCGTCCCCCGCCCCGCCCCGTACCACCGATCCCGCCGCCGTGTCCGTACCCCGGCCTCACACCGTCCCGGACGGGGCCGCTGACGGTCGGCAGCGGGTCGCCGCCGCCGCGCGGGGCGACGAGGGGTTCCTCGGGCGGGTGCAGCGGCGGGCTCGGGAGGCACGGGAGTTCGGGGTGGTGGCGATGCTGCTGCTGCTCCTGATCCCGGCGGCCGTCGCGGCCGCCCTCCTCGGCAACCGGGGGAACTGACCGTGGACCTGTTCGAGACGCTCGTCGTCGTCCTCGGCGTCGCGCTCGTCGCCGCTCTCGCCGTCGTCGCCAAGACCAGGCTCTTCCCGGTCGGCGAGGACGAGGAGCCGCGCGAGGACGTCGCCGAGTACATCGCCATGATGGTGTCCGTCCTGTACGCGGTGGTGCTCGGACTCTGCCTGGTGTCCGTCTGGGACACCAGGTCCGACGCCGCCGACAACGTCCAGGCCGAGGCGAGCGCGCTGCACCAGACGTACCTGCTCGCCGACGCGCTCCCCGCCGCCCAGAGGCAGCCGCTGCGGAACGCGGCCCGTACGTACGCCGATCACGTCGTCGGCGTCGAATGGCCGGCGATGGCGGAGCGGGAGCCGCTCGACCCGTCCGGCTGGACCCTGCTCGCACAGCTCCGGAAGGCGGGCGAGGTGGGCGACTCGGCCAGGGTGCCGGAGCAGATCGCGGCCCAGGAGGTGCTGGCCCAGCTCGGCTACGTCGACGACGCGCGGCGGGGCCGGGAGGCGGCGGCGCAGGAGCGGCTCTCCCCGGTGCTGTGGACCGGGCTGCTGATCGGCGGCGCGCTGACGCTGGCGTTCATGTTCCTCTTCGGGATCAAGAGGAGTACGACGCACGTGGTGATGGTGATGGGTCTGTCCGGGTTCATCGCCTTCACCGTGCTGCTGATCCATCAGCTGGACTCGCCGTTCGGGGGGGTGCTCGGGGCGACTCCGGACGCGTTCACCCGGTACTTCGGGTGAGAAGCCCCGGCGGGCGGGGCAGGCATGGGTCCGTGAAATATCTCGTACGGGACAAGATCTTCGCGATCGGCGACGACTACTGGATCGAGGACGAGCGGGGCCGCCACGCCTTCCTCGTCGACGGCAAGGCGCTGCGGCTGCGCGACACCCTGGAGCTGAAGGACCCCGACGGCCACGTCCTCGTGACCCTGCGGCAGAAGATGTTCAGCCTCCGGGACGCGATGACGATCGAGCGGGACGAGCGGCCGCTCGCGACGGTCCGCCGCAAGCGGCTCTCCCTGCTCCGCAACCACTACCGGGTGACGCTCGTCGACGGCACCGAGCTGGACGTCAGCGGCCGGATCCTGGACCGGGAGTTCACCGTCGAGTACGAGGGCGAGCTCCTGGCCCACATCTCGCGGCGGTGGTTCCACGTCCGTGAGACGTACGCGGTGAACGTGGTGCGCGAGGACGCGGACGCGGCGCTGCAGATCGCGGTCGCGGTGTGCGTCATCCGGATGGCCGAGCGGGAGCGGGAGGACTAGGCCCTGTCGTCAAACTCCCGCCTGCCCCGCGACGCCATTCGGGCGACGACGGGAGTTTGACGACAGGGCCTAGGGGTGGGCTAGCCGGCCTTCGTCAGGGCCTGCTCCAGGTCCGTCCACAGGTCCTCGACGTGCTCGATGCCGACCGAGAGCCGGACCGTGCCGGCGCCGATGCCGGCCGCCGCGAGTGCCGCCGCGTCCAGCTGGTGGTGGGAGGTGGACGCCGGGTGCATCACCAGCGTCTTCACGTCACCGAGGGAGACGCTGAGGGAGGCGAGCCGTACGGCCTCGACGAAGGCGCGGCCCGCCTCCCGCCCGCCGGCGAGGTCGAGCGAGATCACGCCGCCGCCCCCGCCGGGCAGCAGGCGCGCGGCGATCGCCCGGTCCGGGTGGCTCGCGAGGGAGGGGTGGCGGACGGCCTCGACCGCGGGGTGCGCTTCGAGCCGTGCGGCGAGCTCGGCGGCGCTCGCGCACTGGCGTTCCATGCGCAGGGACAGGGTCTGCATGCCGCGCAGGGTGAGCCAGGCGGCGAACGGGTCGGTGGACGCGCCCTGTTCGACGGAGTGGCGGCGGACCCTGCCGAACAGCTCGCGGTCCTTGAAGACGGCGATGCCGCCGAGGACGTCCGCGTGCCCGGCGAGGTACTTGGTGGCGGAGTGGACGACGATGTCGGCGCCGTGGTCGAGGGGGCGGCACAGCAGCGGGGAGGCGAAGGTGTTGTCGACGGCGACGGGGATCCCGGCCTCGGCGGCGACGGCGGCGAGCGCGGGGATGTCGGCGACGCGGGTGGTGGGGTTGGCGATGGTCTCCAGGTAGAGGAGCCGGGTCTCGGGGCGCAGGGCGGCCCGCACCTCGTCCGGGTCGGTGCCGGAGACGTACGTGACGTCGACGCCCCAGCGGGCGGCGAGGTCGGTGAGGACCGCGTACGTGCCGCCGTACAGGCAGGTCTGGGCGACGACGTGGTCGCCGCTGCCGAGGAGGCCGAGGAGGACGGCGTTGATCGCGCCCATGCCGGAGGCGAACGACCGGGCGGCGGTGCCGCCCTCCAGGCGGGCGACGGCGTCCTCCAGGGTGCGGACCGTGGGGTTGCCGTGGCGGGCGTACATGAAGGCGTCGGGCGAGGTGAAGCCCTCGGCGAGGGCGTCGGCCGAGTCGAAGGCGAAGACGTGCCCCTGGTGGAGGGGGACCCCGAGGGGCCTGCTGCCGGTGATCTCGACGTGGGGAGGGTGGACGGCGAGGGTCTCGGGGCGCGGGGAGTCGTTCATGAACTCAGTCTCGGGAGCCGCCGGTTGTCTTCACAGGTCCAATACCGGCAGATTGGTTCGGCGATGGAGCCAATCGAAGCGTCTGCGTCCCCTTCCGCCCCCGACGACCTGGTCGCCCGTCTCGGCCGCTGGTCCGCCGGGCGCGGGCCGCTGTACCTGCTGCTCGCCTCCCGGCTGCGCGGGCTGATCGACGAGGGTGCGCTGCCGCCGGGCGCGCTCCTGCCGCCGGACCGGCGGCTCGCGGCGGCCCTGGCCGTGGGGCGTACGACGGTGGTCGCCGCGTACGACACGCTCCGGCAGGAGGGGCGGCTGGTGCGGCGCCAGGGCAGCGGGACGCGGGTGGCGGCGGCCCTGTCCCTGGACGTGCCGCGGGTGAAGGAGACCTCGAACCCGCTCTTCCTGCACCTCCTGGAGGCGCCGGACGACGTGATCCTCCTGAGCTGCGCGGCCCCGGACCGGCCGCCGGCCGAGCTGGCGGAGGCGTACCGCTCGCTCGCGCTGCCGGACGGTGACCTCGGCTACCACCCGGCGGGGATCGGGGCACTGCGCGAGGCGGTCGCGGCGCGGTACGCGGCGCGGGGCGTGCCGACCGGGCCGGCGCAGATCCTGGTCACCACCGGCGCCCAGCAGGGCCTTTCGCTGCTGGCGCGGCTGCTGCTCGCGCCCGGGGACGGGGTGCTCGTGGAGGCGCCGACGTATCCGGGGGCGCTGGATCTGTTCCGGGAGGCGGCGGCCGTGCCGCTGCCTGTGGCGGTGGGGCCGGACGGGGTCGACGTGGCGGAGGCGGTGCGGGTGATGGAGCGTCACCGTCCGGCCCTGGCCTATGTGATCGGCCGGTTCCAGAACCCGACGGGCGCGGTGCTGCCGCCGCTCGCCGGGCGGCGGCTCGTCGAGGCGGCGAACGCGCTGGGCGTGCCGCTCGTGGACGACGAGGTCCTGGCCGACCTGGCCTTCGACGCGGACGCCTGCGGGCCGCCGCTCTCCTCGTACGGCGAGGTAATCGGCGTCGGGTCGCTGAGCAAGGCGGTGTGGGGCGGGCTGCGGATCGGCTGGGTGCGCGGACCGGCGCCGCTGGTCGCCCGCCTCGCCCGGCTGAAGGCCCTGCACGACCTGGGCAGTGACGTGCCGTCCCAGCTGGTGGCGGTCCGGCTGCTCGACGCCTACGCGCCGGTCCTCGAGGCCCGGCTGCGGGCGGCCCGCGCGGGCCACGACCACCTGCGGGCCGAGCTGGCGCGGCTGCTGCCGTCGTGGTCCTGCGCTCCGGCGGCCGGCGGGCAGACGCTGTGGGTGCGGCTCCCGCACGGCGACGGCGTGTCCTTCGCGCAACTCGCCCTGCGCCACGGGGTGGCCGTCCTCCCGGGCGCCACGACCGACGCGCTCGGCGGCAGCCTGCGTCATCTGCGGCTGCACTTCCTGGCGGCCCCCGAGGTGCTCACGGAGGCGGTGCGGAGACTGGCGGCCGCGTGGGCGGAGTACGGCAAGGGGGCGGAGCAGGGCAGGGCGGCGGAATCAGACATCGGCAGGGGGGCCGCATCACCCGTCGGGACGGGGGCGGAAACACGTATCGGGACGGGCCGGGCGTTCCTCCGGGGAATCGCCGTCTGACCTTGCGCCCCACCCGGGCGCCGGGGAAACATACCGTGCACCTGCAAAGTGATGAAACATTCTTTCATGGGGGCACTGCGACATGGGCTTTGACCACGAGTGGGCCGGCATACGGTCCGACGCAACGGAACAGGCCCCCGTCGGCATGCGGTTGAACCAGCTCGACGGCGGTGGCGGAGCGGCGGGCGGATCACCCGACCTCGCCACCGCACCAGCAAAGAAGAAGGCCGCGGCGAACACGATCGAGACCGAGCTGGAGCCGAACACCGGCAAGGCCGCCACGTGGGCGGACGAGGCCACCACGGCGTCGGTCGGCGGCTTCTCCGGCTGGGCGACCGCCGAGGGCCTGAAGACAGTCGAGACCACCTGGGACCAGCAGGTCAGGACGCTCCTCGCCCGGCTCGCCTCCGAGAAGACCGCCCTGCGCGGCACGGCGCTGTCGTTCGGCGGGCAGGAACTCGACACCCGTGCCCGGATCGCCGGGGTCCGGCCGGTCTCCGGCATCGAGCGGTACTGAGGGGCCCATCGTGCTGACGTACTCCGGGATCATGACGACCGACCTGGGCGAGCTCGCCACCACCGCCGACAGGCGGGGACTGGATCGGCGACCGGGCGTCCGACGTCGGGAGCGGGATCGAGGACGGTGCGAAGAAGCTCGGCAGCGCGCTGAACCCCTTCGACTGAGCAGGAGCTGGAAAGACATGCACAGCCACGTCACGCCGTTCGACCTTCAGGCGTGGAAGGAGGGGAACCGGCACGACCACCGCGCCGGCTGGAAGGGGGTCTCGCCGGAGTTCGGCGAGATCACGCTGACCTGCCCCCTCCCCCGTACCTCTCCCGAGTCGCTCGTCTCGGAGGTGCGCGGCGGGCAGCTCCCGACCGCCTCCTTCGAGGCGCGCGGGATGCACGTCGAGGGGATGCGGCTGCCGGGCCTCAACCGGTCCACGCTGCGGGTCGGCGACCGGATGGTGTACGTGACGCGGAACCGGTTCGGCGCCACGCTGGAGCAGCGCGCCCTGGAGATGCGGTACGCGGGCGACCACTACCGGCTCGCGGCCCTCGACAAGCACGGCTACGTCCTGAGCCGCGCCGCGGACGACGAGGACCCCGGCGTGCGGATCACCGTCCGCGAGGGCGGGCGCGGCAGGAAGCGCAGGCTCTCCGTGCACGTCGACGGGCGTGCCGAGGGCGGCGACCTGGCCCTCGCCCTGATCTTCGCGGGCGTCGACCGCTCCACCCTGACGCAGCTCGGCGCGGTGAGGGCCGGGCTCTCCCGCGTGACCCATTTCTGGACCGAGTCCCAGTACTGACCACTGACGATCGAGCTGGACCGAGTCCCAGTACTGACCACTGACGATCGAGCGTGAGATGCCTTCCTTCGACGTGACCCGATCCCGCTTCCGGCTGAGCGACGACGACGTCTTCGTCCTCGACCGGATGGCGACCGGTCAGCCGGTGCCGGAGTCCATGGAGCCGGCGGCGGCACGGCTGCGGGACGCCGGGCTCGCCGACGGGGCGGGGCTGCTGTCCGCCCTCCTCCTGCCGCTGACTCCGTGATCGTCTCCCTGGAGGCCGGCGGCCGGCAGGGCACCCTCCACCACGGGCTGCTGATCGGCGACGAGCACGTGGTCTGCCACGAGACCTGGCCGGGCCAGGAGGAGGCCGAGTACCGGCTCGTGGAGCCGAGGACCGTGGTGTGGACGCTCGCCGACCTGGTGGCCCTGCGCCAGTCGGGCGGCGCGGCGGACGAGGAGGTCGTCGAGACGACGGTGGGCGTCCTGGAGGCGGGGCTCGCGGCCCTTGAGAAGGCCTCCTCGGCCCCCGGAGCGGACGAGCGCGCCCTGGTCGCGGAGGCGCTGGGCGCGGCGGGCGGCGCCGGGACCGCCGACCGCCTCGCGGACCTCATCGTGGAGATCCGCTCCCAGTGGCGGATGACGGCGGCCTGGCGAGACGGGTCCTGGCAGGGCGTTTCCTGGCGAGGTTCACGCGGCCCGGGCGGCCTCCCCGCGGGCGGGGGGTCAGGCGCGGCGGGCGGCCGGCGGCGCGATGCCCAGTACCCGGTCCTTGAGCGCCGGGAACTGTTCCCGGGTCGTGCGGACCTTCTCCGGGTCGAGGACGACCCGCAGGATCTCCTCGTCGGGGCCGGCCTCCGCGAGGGTCTCGCCCCAGGGGTCCACGACGATCGAGTGCCCGGCCTGCTCCACGCCCGCGTGCGTGCCGGCGGTGCCGCAGGCCAGGACGTACGCCTGGTTCTCGACGGCCCGCGCCCGGGCGAGGAGGGTCCAGTGGGCGCGGCGGAGGGCGGGCCAGCCGGCCGGGACGACGAAGGCCTGGGCGCCCGCGTCGACGAGCCCGCGGAAGAGTTCGGGGAAGCGGAGGTCGTAGCAGGTGCCGACGCCGACCGTGAGGTGCGGCAGGTCGACGGTGACGAGGTCCTCGCCGGCGGCCATCATCACGGCCTCGCCCTTGTCGAAGCCGAAGCGGTGGATCTTCCGGTAGGAGGCGACGAGTTCGCCGTCGGGGGAGAGGACGAGCGAGGTGTTGTACAGGGCGCCGCCCTCGGCCTCGACGAAGGAGCCGGCGTGCAGCCAGACGCCGGCGTCGCGGGCCGCGGCCGCCATCGCCCGGTGGGTGGGGCCGTTCAGCGGCTCGGACTCGGCGGCGAAGAGGTCGGACGCGAAGGCGCCGACGGTCCACAGTTCCGGCAGGACGACGAGGTCGGCGTGGCCGGATTCCTCCCGTACGAGGCGCGCCGCGCGGGCGCGTCGGGCGTCGACCGGTTCGTCCGGGTCTACCGCGATCTGGATCAGCGAGGCGCGCACACTACCACCGTCCTGGCATTCGAGCCGTCAACACAGGCCTACGATCGTCACACGAAAGCACTGCCGGGGTGCCTTCGGGCAGCGTAACTTAGCGTCCGAGCCTCCCACCCAGTCGTGTTTTCAGCCCGCGCACCGAAGAACCGCCGAGGGGTCCCGTGACCGTCCATCCCAGCCTCCAGAACTACGCCGACGCCTGGACCCACTCCATCGAAGCGATAGCCGAGCTGGTGCAGCCGCTCGTGGAGGGCGAATGGAACCGGCCGACGCCGTGCGTCGGCTGGTCGGTGCGGGACATCGTCTCCCACGTGATCGGCATGGAGACCGAGATGCTCGGCGATCCGCGGCCGATCCACTCCCTGCCCCGCGACCTCTACCACGTGCGCAGTGACTTCGCCCGGTACATGGAGGTCCAGGTCGATGTGCGGCGGCACCACACCTCCCCGGAGATGACCTCGGAGCTGGAGTACATCCTGATCCGGCGGGCCCGTCAGCTCCGCAACGAGAACCGCTCCCCCGAGCATCTGATCCGCGCTCCCCTGGGCGCCGAGCAGCCCCTCGAACTGGCCTACCGGGACCGGGCCTTCGACGTGTGGGTGCACGAGCAGGACCTGCGGGCGGCGCTGGGGGTGCCGGGGAACCTGGACTCGGCGGGTGCGCTGGTGACCCGGGACGTGCTCCTGGAGGCGCTGCCGGACGTCGTCGCGAAGGACGCGGGGGCGCCCGCGTCCTCGGCGGTCGTGCTGGACGTGACGGGCCCGGTGGAGTTCCTGCGGACGGTACGGGTGGACGCGGAGGGCCGTGGTTCGATCGACGGCGCGCCGTCCCTGGGCCCCGCGGTGACGCTGGCGACGGACTGGGAGACGTTCGTGCGCCTGGCCTGTGGCCGGGCCCGGCCGGCCGAGGTGGTCGACCGGGTCAAGACCGAGGGCGACGCGGACCTCGCCGCGGCGATCCTGGACAACTTCGCGGTGACGCCCCGATAGATCGCGGCGGTCCCTATACGGGCACGTGCACGGCCTCGACGCGGCTGGCGACGAGCCGTTCCCTCTCCCTGCGGTGGGTACGGGCCTTGAGGCGCAGGATCTGCACGAGTCCGAGGATCTCCAGGACGAAGACCGAGGAGAACGCGATCCGGTAGTTGTCTCCGGTCGCGTCGAGCAGCACGCCGACGGCGAGGAGCGTCGTCATCGAGGCGACGAAACCACCCATGTTGACGATGCCGGAGGCGGTGCCCTGACGCTCCGGCGGGTTGGCCGGGCGGGCGAAGTCGAAGCCGATCATCGAGGCCGGTCCGCAGGCGCCGAGGACCACGCAGAGGGTGACGAGCAGCCACATCGGCGCGTGGTCGCCGGGGTACGCGAGGGTGGTCCCCCACAGCAGGGCGGTCGCCGCGACCGTACCGAGGGCGAGCGGGGCGCGGGCCGCGTGGTGACGGGCGATGATCTGCCCGTACGCGAGGCCGACGAGCATGTTCGACAGCACGACGAGGGTGAGCAGCGTCCCGGCGGTGGACCGGGAGAGGCCCTGCGCCTCGACGAGGTACGGCAGGCCCCAGAGCAGCAGGAACACCATGGCCGGGAACTGGGTGGTGAAGTGCACCCACAGACCGAGCCGGGTGCCGGGCTCCCGCCACGACTCGGCGATCTGGCGGCGGACGAAGGCGGCACCCGCGTGCGTGGCGGGCTCCGGTTCGTGGCCCTCGGGGTGGTCCTTGAGGAAGAGCAGCATCAGGACGAGGACGAGGACGCCGGCGAGGGAGCTGCCGACGAAGGTGGCCGTCCAGCCGAAGCCGTGCAGGGCGCGGGCGATGAAGACGGTGGAGACGAGGTTGCCGGCCATGCCGATGAGCCCGGCGAGCTGGGCGATCAGCGGGCCGCGGCGGGCCGGGAACCAGCGGCTGCCGAGGCGCAGGACGCTGATGAACGTCATGGCGTCGCCGCAGCCGAGGAGGGCGCGGGAGGCGAGCGCCGTGCCGTACGAGGGGGAGAGCGCGAAGCCCAGCTGTCCGACGGTGAAGAGGACGACGCCGAGGGTCAGGACCTTCTTGGTGCCGAGCCGGTCGACGAGCAGGCCGACGGGTATCTGCATGCCCGCGTAGACGAGCAGCTGGAGGATGGAGAAGGTGGAGAGGGCGGAGGCGTTGACGTCGAAGCGTTCGGCGGCGTCGAGTCCGGCGACGCCCAGGGACGTGCGGAAGATGACGGCGACGAAGTAGACGGCGACGCCGACGCCCCAGACGAGGGCGGCACGGCGCCCGCCGGGCGGGTCCCCCGGGAGGGTGACGGCGGATCCGTAGGAGCTGTTCACCGGTGCTCACCCCGGACCAGGACCTTGACCCAGCTGAGGTGCTGGCGGACGCAGTGCGCGGCGCCCTCGACGTCGCCGGACTTGATGCGGTCGAGGATCTCGGCGTGCTCGGTGATGTTCTTGGCGACGCGGTCGGGCTGGGACTGCATCACGGCGACGCCCATGCGCAGCTGGCGGTCGCGGAGCTGGTCGTAGAGGCGGGCGAGGATCTGGTTGCCGGCGTGCCGGACGATCTCGGCGTGGAAGCAGCGGTCGGTGACGGCGACCTCGGCGAGGTCGCCGGCCTCCGCGTGCCGCTTCTGCTCCTCCAGGAGTTCCTCGAGGCGGGCGATCAGCGGGGCGGGAGCGGGCACGGCCCGGCGGACGGCGAACTCCTCGACGAGCAGCCGGGTCTCGACGACGTCTGCGATCTCCTGCGCGGAGACGGCGAGGACGAGGGCGCCCTTCTTCGGGTAGAGCTTGAGCAGCCCTTCCATCTCCAGCTTGAGCAGCGCCTCGCGGACGGGGGTCCTGGACACCCCGACGGCCTGGGCGAGTTCACCCTCGGTGAGGAGGGTCCCTCCCTCGTACCGGCGGTCGAGCACGGCCTGCTTGACGTGCATGTAGACACGGTCGGCGGCGGGGGCCTGCTTGGTGGGCAGCGGGGCGGGGCCGGCGGGCGCTGATGGCATGCGCACAGCATAGATACAACAGAGGTGCAACAGGCGGCCCCGTCCACATCGCGGACGGGGCCGGCCGTGCGGACCGCGGACTCAGCCCGCGTTCTCGTACCGGTAGTCGTAGTACTTCTCACCCGCGACCAGAACGGACGTGAAATGCAACGGAATTCCGTCCGCATTCCGCGGGACCTCCTGCGAGGTCTGGCGTGTGAAGCCGAGCGACACGCCCGGGACCACCGGATTCTCCGGATTCTCCGCGTCGACCGTCCAGCCGCGCGCCGCGGCCCGCGCCAGGATGTCGTCGGCCGGGGCCCGGAACACGTCCTCGCCGTCGAGCAGGACCCGGGTCGAGGTCTCCCGCCCCTCGCCCGGCCACCACAGCTCGATCGCCGTGACGGTGTCCTCCTCCTCCAGGAGCACCTCCACGCCGACCTTGTCGCACTTCGCCGAGACGGTCACCAGGACCCGGTTGGGACGGGTGCGGACCCGGGGCTCGCCCCAGGGGGCCACGGCCGCGACCGCCTCGTCGAGCGTCATCCCGAGCCGGACCGGCCCGGCACCGTGCGGGGGTTCGAGCAGCAGGTCCATCAGCCACCCATGCCTTTCTCTTTCACGATGTCTATTTCAGGATGTCGTAATCGATCGTCCAACCGCGTTCTTCCAGCATCTTCTGGAATTTGCGGTTGTGTTGGAGGCTGTCGATCATATCGGCGATATGGGTGTCGTACTTGTCGCCGTAGAGTTCCCGGATCTCGTTGATGTCCATCATCATCGCCTCGTCCCAGCGGCCCTGGTCGATGAGCGCCCGCTGGTCCGCACGCCACTGGTCGGACTCCTTGCTGGAGCCGGTGCTCGTCACCCCGCGGTGGTCGTCGTACTCCATGCGGATCGCCGGGCCCATGCCCGCGCCGCCGCTCTTCGTCTTCCGGAAACCGGCCTGGTCGAGGTGGGAGTAGGAGTCCTTCGCCGGGATGTGGTTGATCTCCATGTCGACGTCGGTGCGCCGGGTCCCGTCGTCCTTCTTGAGGTTCGCGGGCTGGAGTCCGCTGTACCAGCCGCCGTCCTCCGTGCACCCCTTGGCGATCAGGCCCTCGGGATCCATCCGGACCTGCGGGTTGATCACGTAGGCGACCGGGTTGGGCGCCGGGCCGAGGCCGAGCGGGTCCGGGCTGGTGTAGCGGGCGGTCGCCGGGTCGTAGTGGCGGTGCAGGTTGTAGTGGAGGCCCGTCTCCGGGTCGTCGTACTGGCCGGGGAACCGCAGCGGGGTGTAGGCGACGGCGTCCCGGTTCCAGGTGGTCTGGCCCCACACGGTGGTCCTGCTGTGCCAGGCGACCTCCCCGTCCTCGCCGACCAGTTCGCTCGGGGTGCCGATGAGGTCGGTGACGATCGCGAAGAACCGCGCGTCGGTCTCCGCCTGTCCCCGCTCCGGCAGGCCCTGCCCGGGCTGTCCCTGCTCGCGCAGGCCCCGCTCCGGGAGGCGGCGCTCCAGCTGGGCGAGCGGTCGCCGTCCCTCGTAGTCCCAGGTGAGCGTGGTGCCCTGGACCGAATCCGTCTGCTCGACGAGCCGGCTCCCGTCCCAGGTGAACCACACCGACTGCACCACCGTGCGCCCGTCCTCCGCCATGCGGTGCTTGGCCGTACGCCGGCCCAGCGGGTCGTACGCGTACGTCCACACCGTCCCGTCCGGCGTCCGGCAGGCCGCCAGGCGGTCCTCGGCGTCCCAGGTGTACCGCCAGGTCTCCGGCTTCCGGGAGAGCCGGCTCCGCTGCCGGAGCACGACCCGGCCCGCGGCGTCGTACTCGTAACGGACCGCGCCCGCGGTCAGCAGCCGTGTGCCGCCGTAGCTGCGCGCGCCCCGGCCCTCGCTCCGCAGCGCCCGGTCCGGCCACTCGGCATGGGTCTGGTTGCCCAGGGCGTCGTACGTGTACCGCTCCGTCCAGTCCTCCCCGCTCACCTCGGTCGGGCGGCCCACCACGTCGAGGCCGAAGAGGGTCACCCGGCCGGTCAGCCGGTCGGTCACCTCCTCCGGGCAGCCGTCGGCCCGGTAGGCGTAGCCACGCGAGCGCAGCTCGCCCCGGGGTCCCGTCAGGGTCTGGCCGGCCAGCCTGCCCGCCGCGTTCCACTCGGAGGCCAGCGTCACGGGCCGGTCGGCCTCCCCGAAGACCCGGCTGAGCTCGCGGCCCCGGGCGTCCCGGCCGAAGCGCAGCGCGTGCCCGCCGCTGACCAGCTCGGTGCGCTGTCCGGTGGCGTCGTACGAGAAGGTCGACACCGCGCCCGTCGGCGTGGTGCGGCGCACCACCCGGCCCGCCGCGTCCCGCTCGTACCGGAGGGTGCGCCCGTCGACGGTCTCGGCGAGGACGCGGCCCAGCAGGTCCCGCTCCAGGGTCAGCGTGGAGTCGGGGGCGGTGACGGCGGTGAGCCGGCCGGCGGCGTCGTACGTGTAGCGGGTGGTCCGGCCCCCGATCTCCTTGGTGAGGAGCCGGCCACAGACGTCGTACGTGAGGGCGGTGGTGTCGCCCAGGGGGCCGGTCCGGGCGACGAGCCGGCCGCAGGCGTCGTGGGCGTAGCGGACGGTGCGGTCGTCGAAGTCCGTCTCGGCGACCAGCCGGCCGGCCGCGTCGTAGACGTACGTCCAGGTCAGGCCCTGCGGGCCGAGGACCTCGGTCAGCCGGAGCTCGGTGTCGTAGCGGAACTCGTAGCGGACCCCGTCCGCGCCCGTCCGGGCCGTCAGCACGTCGAAGTGGCCGTACTCGAAGCGGGTGGTGGCGCCGGTGGGGTCGGTGTGGGAGGCGCAGTTGCCCTCCTCGTCCCAGGTCCAGCTCTCGACGGCGCCGTCGGGGCCGACCAGCCGGGAGAGCCAGCCCTCCGGCGTCCACTCCATGGTGGTGACCGCGCCGGTCGGGTCGGTGCCGCGCACCGGGCGGCCGTAGGCGTCACGGGCGACGGCGTAGGTGTGGCCGAGGGCGTCGGTCGCGGTGAGGGTGACCCCTGCGTCGTCGGTCGTGAAGCGCTCGGTGGCCCCGTCCGGCCCGGTGCGGGCCGTGAGCGCGCCGAAGGCGTCGTGGGCGAAGCGGGTCGCCGCGCCGTCCGGCGCGAGGAGCCCGGTGCGGTTGCCCCGGGCGTCGAAGGTCTGGCGCCAGGTCGTGCCGTCCGCTCCGGTGACCGCCACCGGCAGGTGCAGCGCGTCGTAGGAGGTGTGGGCCTCGGTGCCGTCGGGGAAGCGGATGCGGGTGAGGTCGTCGTGGTCGTCCCAGGTGAACCGGGCCTCGTTGCCGAGCGGGTCGGTGCGGGACAGCAGGTTGTCGTGGCGGTCCCAGGTGCGCAGGACCGTGTTGCCGAGCGGGTCGGTCTCGGCGACGACCTGGCCCAGCCCGTTGAGCCGGACGACCGTGACGGCACCGGTGGAGTCGGTGAAGCGGGTCAGGCGGTCCCCGGTGGCGGCGTCGGTCTCGTAGGCGAACCGGGAGGAGAGGAAACCGTCGGGGCCGACGGTCTCGGCGACCCGGCCGGCGTCGTCGTACACGTACCGGTAGACGGCCCCCTTGCGGTTGGTCCAGGAGGTGACGCGGGCCCGGTCGTCGTAGGCGAACCGGAGCGGGCGGCCTGAGCAGTTGGTGACCGTGTCGAGGTTTCCGAAGGGGTCGTACCCGAAGGAGGTGAGGGTCCTCGCGCCCTCGGGGGCGTACAGGGAGAGGCCGGTGACCCGTCCCGCCTCCGGGTCGGTGACGACGAGGGCGCGGTAACCGCCCTCGTGGACGACCGAGGTGGGCAGCCCGTCGTCACCGCGCTGGATGTGGACGACGTTGCCGCGGCGGTCCTCGATCGAGCGGAGCCAGTAGTGGAGCGACCCGCGGAACGGGTTGCCGGTGTAGTGGCGGGTCAGTCCGGCGTGCGGGTCGCGCATCGCGTACGTGACCTCGCCGAGCGCGCCCGCGTCGGCCAGCGAGAGCGGCAGCCGGGCCCCTTCGACCGGCCACACCTCGTCGTCCTCGCCCTGCGGGAGCCTCGGGTAGACGAGTACGGAGCCGTCCTCGCGGGCGAGCAGCGCCCCGCCCCTGGGGTCGAGCTCGATCCGCTCGTCGAGGGTGGAGGCCCAGCTGCGCCCGAAGAACTGGCCGTAGCGGTAGCCGGACAGGTGGGTGCGGCGCAGGATCAGGGGCAGGACGCCGGGCAGGGCCAGGTCGGTCTGGGCCAGGATCATCTCGCCGGAGGCGATGTCGACCGGGTCGGTCGCGCACCTGCGGGTGTTGACGGGCGTGCCCTTGCCGCGCGGATCGTCCTTCGCGTCCTTCATCGAATCGGGCTTCACCGTGGACGGGCCGCCCTTGTCGTGCGGGCCCGTCCCCGGGCCCTTGCCGCCGCCGTCCTCACGCGCGCGGCGTTCGTTGGCGAGGCGGGCGCGCACGTCGTCGTCGTGGTTCTTGTGGTCGGCGGAGATCTGCTTGACCGCCTTGGGGAGCGTCTTGCCGACGTGATCCCCCATGGTCGTGGCGGACTTGGCGAGGGCGTCCATGGCCTTGTCGAGGACCGGGTCGAGGGCCTGGGCGATGGAGTCGCGGCCGCGGGTGCGGCCGTGGTGCGACTTCGCCCTGGTGAGCTTCCCGCTGGTCTTGCCGTGGATGGCGACGCTGACGCCGTTGAGCTGGGTGCCCGCGTGGTCGTGCTCGGCGTGGTCGATGGAGAAGCCCTTGCCGCCGCCTCCGCCGCCCGAACCGCCCGCGGAGGCGAGGTGCATGGCGTCCTTGGAGGACTGCACGCCGCCCTTGAAGCCGTCCGCGCCCGCCTGCTTCGCCTGGTCGAGGTTCACCCCGTCCTGCAGGCCGAGGGCGGTGGCGCCGAGCTGTACGACGAGGTCGGCGGCGAGGTTCTCCAGGGCGGCGACGGCCGGTTCGGTCATCGCCGAGACGATGTAGGAGACCGCCTCCTCCATGCATTCCTTGATGAGGCGCTTCACCACCTCCTGGGTGGCCCGCATCGCGCCCGCGCCGATCAGCGCGGAGAGCCCGCCGGTGACCGGGATGAGGGAGAGGGCGATCCCGGCCTCCGAGGCCAGGTAGCCGAGTTGGACGATCGCCGCGCCCTTCATGACCTCGACGGCCGTCGCGGCGGCGTCGACACCGCCGGCGATGGTGCGCGCCGCCGAGGCGATGTCCTTGATGTGCTTGTCCTTGACTTTGCCCCAGTGACCGTTGAGGGCGTCGAGGGCCTCGCCGTGTCCCGAGGAGAGCAGCCGCTGCACATGGTTGTTGGCGAGCTGTCCGTCGTCCTCCAGGTCGTCGGCGAACTCCCGCAGGGCATCCGCCATGTCTCGATAGGCGTCCTCGTCCACATTGGGCCAGGCGACCCCGATGAGGTCGAGGAGTGTGTCCGCCCACCCGGGCACCGTGACCGCCATGCTTCCCCCTGCGTCTCGTTCGCGAAGCGGAACAACCCTTTCAGGCTCACGAAGAAGGACGCAAGAAAACATCCGGCGGTGGCAGGAGCCACCGCCGGATGTTTCACGTGAAACAGACGAACCTGCGCACTACGCCCAGGTGATGAGCCGCTTCGGGTTCTCCAGGATCGCGGCGATGTCCGCCAGGAACTTGGAGCCGAGCTCGCCGTCGACCAGGCGGTGGTCGAAGGAGAGGGCCAGCGTGGTGACCTGGCGCGGCTTCACCTTGCCCTTGTGGACCCAGGGCTGGAGCTTGATCGCGCCGACCGCGAGGATCGCGGACTCGCCCGGGTTCAGGATCGGCGTACCGGTGTCGACGCCGAAGACGCCCACGTTGGTGATGGTGAAGGTGCCGCCCTGCATGGCCGCCGGGGTCGTCTTGCCCTCGCGGGCGGTGGCGACGAGCTCGCTCAGGGACTTCGAGAGCTCGGGCAGGGTCTGGGCGTGCGCGTCCTTGATGTTCGGCACGATCAGACCGCGCGGGGTGGCCGCGGCGATGCCCAGGTTCACGTAGTGCTTGAGGACGATCTCCTGCGCCGCCTCGTCCCAGGCCGCGTTGATGTCCGGGTTGCGCTTGGCCGCGACCAGGACGGCCTTGGCGATGAGGAGGAGCGGGTTGACCCGCAGGCCCGCCATGTCCTTGTCGGACTTGAGCTCCTCGACCAGCTTCATCGTGCGCGTGATGTCGAAGGTCACGAACTCGGTGACGTGCGGGGCCGTGAAGGCCGAGCCGACCATCGCCGCCGCCGTGGCCTTCCGTACGCCCTTGATGGGCACACGGGTCTCCCGGGCGTCCGACGCCACCGCCGTCACCGCGGCGGGCGCCGCGACCGGGGCCGGAGCCGCCACGGGAGCCGGAGCCTCGACGACCGGGGCGGGCGCCGGAGCGGCCGCCGCGTGGACGTCCTCGCGGGTGATGATCCCGTCCGGTCCGGTCGGGGTGACCGACGCCAGGTCGACGCCGAGGTCCTTGGCGAGCTTGCGGACCGGCGGCTTGGCCAGCGGGCGGGGAGCAGCCGACGCGTGGCCGTTCAGCTGCTCGGGCACGACGACCGGCGCGGCGGCGGGCGCCGTCGCAGTCGTCTCCGTCGCAGTCGTCGCCGTCGTCGCCTTGCGGGCGCGCCGCTTGGTGGAGGTCGCGGCCACGCCGTAGCCGACGAGGACCGGCTGGCGGCCCTGCGGCTCGGGCTCGGCGTCCGGCTCGGCGACCGGCTCCTGGGCCGGCACCGGGGCAGGCTCCTGGGCCGCGACGGCGGCGGGGGCCGCCGGCGCCTCGGGAGCGGCGCCGCCGCCCACGTTCACCGAGATGATGACCTGGCCGACGTCGACCGTGGTGCCCTCGGGGAACAGCAGCTCGTGGACCGTCCCGTCGAACGGGATCGGCAGCTCCACGGCCGCCTTCGCCGTCTCGACCTCGCAGACGACCTGCCCATCGGTGACGGTGTCACCGGGCTGGACGTACCACTTGAGGATCTCGGCCTCGGTCAGGCCCTCGCCCACGTCGGGCATCTTGAATTCGCGGATCGTCACGGTGCTCTCCTCAGTACGCCAGCGAGCGGTCGACGGCGTCGAGCACGCGGTCCAGGCCCGGCAGGTACTCCTCCTCCAGGCGCGCCGGCGGGTACGGCGCGTGGTAGCCGCCGACCCGCAGGACGGGGGCCTCCAGGTGGTAGAAGCAGCGCTCGGTGATCCGGGCGGCGATCTCCGCGCCGGAACCGAAGAACACCGGCGCCTCGTGGACGACCACCAGGCGGCGGGTCTTCTCGACCGAGGCCTGGATGGTGTCGAAGTCGAGCGGCGAGATCGAGCGCAGGTCCACGACCTCGATCGACTTGCCCTCCTCGGCGGCGGCCGCGGCCACCTCCAGACACGTCTTCACCATCGGGCCGTACGCGACGAGGGTGAGGTCCGTGCCCTCGCGGGCGACGCGGGCCTTGTGCAGCTCGCCGGGGATGGCCTCGGTGTCGACCTCGCCCTTGTCCCAGTAGCGGCGCTTGGGCTCGAAGAAGATGACCGGGTCGTCGCTCTGGATCGCCTGCTGGAGCATCCAGTAGGCGTCGGAGGGGTTCGCCGGGGTGACGACCTTGAGGCCGGCGACGTGCGCGAAGAGCGACTCGGGGGACTCGGAGTGGTGCTCGACGGCGCCGATGCCGCCGCCGTACGGGATGCGGATGACGATCGGCATCTTCACCGTGCCGAGCGAACGGGCCCGCATCTTCGCCAGCTGGGAGACGATCTGGTCGTACGCCGGGAAGACGAAGCCGTCGAACTGGATCTCCACGACCGGCCGGTAGCCGCGCAGCGCGAGACCGATCGCGGTGCCGACGATGCCGGACTCGGCGAGCGGGGTGTCGATGACCCGGTCCTCGCCGAAGTCCTTCTGCAGGCCGTCGGTGATCCGGAAGACACCGCCGAGCTTGCCGACGTCCAGGCCCATGATCAGGACCTTGGGGTCGGTCTCCAGGGCCTTGCGGAGCGACTCGTTGAGCGCCTTCGCGAGGGGAAGCTTCTGAACAGCCATGATTACTCGGCCTCTCCGCCCTCGAAGGACGCCTGGTACGCGGCGAACTGCGCGCGCTCCTCGTCGACGAGCGCGTGCCCGTCCGCGTACACGTTGTCGAAGATCGCCATGTGCTCCGGCACCGGCATGGCGCGGACGACCTCGCGGACGTGCTTGCCCAGCGCCTCGCTCTCCGTCTCCAGCTCCTCGAAGAAGGCGGCGTCGGCGTGGCCCTCGCGCTCCATGTACGCCTTGAGACGCAGGATCGGGTCCTTGGCCTCCCACTCCTCCCGCTCCGCGTCGCGGCGGTAGCGGGTCGGGTCGTCGGAGGTGGTGTGCGCGGCCATGCGGTAGGTGTACGCCTCGATGAGCGTCGGGCCCTCACCGCGGCGGGCGCGCTCCAGGGCCGACCGGGTCACGGCCAGGCAGGCGAGGACGTCGTTGCCGTCGACCCGGATGCCGGGGAAGCCGAAACCGGCGGCGCGCTGGTAGAGCGGGACGCGGGTCTGCTTCTCGATGGGCTCGGAGATGGCCCACTGGTTGTTCTGGCAGAAGAACACGACCGGGGCGTTGTAGACCGCGGAGAAGACGAACGACTCGTTGACGTCGCCCTGGCTGGAGGCACCGTCGCCGAAGTACGCGATCACGGCGGAGTCCGCGCCGTCCTTGGCGATGCCCATGGCGTAGCCGGTGGCGTGCAGGGTCTGCGAGCCCAGGACGATCGTGTACAGGTGGAAGTTGTTGCTGCTGGGGTCCCAGCCACCGTTGTTCACGCCGCGGAACATGCCGAGGAGGTTGGTGGGGTCGACCCCGCGGCACCAGGCGACGGCGTGCTCGCGGTAGGTGGGGAAGACGTAGTCATCGTCCCGCAGCGCGCGGCCGGAGCCGATCTGGGCGGCCTCCTGGCCCAGCAGCGAGGCCCACAGGCCGAGCTCGCCCTGACGCTGCAGGGCGGTGGCCTCGGCGTCGAAACGGCGGCTGAGGACCATGTCGCGGTAGAGACCGCGCAGCTCCTCGGCGCTCAGGTCGATGTCGTAGTCGGGGTGCTGGACGCGCTCCCCTTCGGGCGTCAACAGCTGAACGAGCTCGGGCTCCGAGGCCGTGGCGGGCTTCGTCGTCGCCTTCTTGGTGGTGCTCGTGCTCGCGCTTGCGGTGCGCTTGGTGCCGCTGCTGCGTCGCGTCGTCTTGCGCGCGGCAGTGCTCTCCACGGTCACGTGCGTGCTCCTCCGTCGGTCCGGCCCCCGGGTTCGCCGGTGAGGCCAGTGCGGCTCCGCCTTGTCCGTACCTTCGCACGGGGTGGGTGCGACGCGGCCGGAGTCGGGCGTGACAGGTGCTCCGGCGAACGCCGTCATAGGCACGTTACCCATTACGCGGCATTCCCGCGAAACCCCACTTGACCTGCGATTTTGCTTGGATTTCCAAGTAAATCGAGAAATGGGGGAAGCGCCGCTGGTCAGCGCATGGACAACGACCCGACGCCGTCGTCGGAACACCCGGCACGTTATCCCGCGCACCCCGGGCGCCGGAAGACCCAATATGTGAGACTGACTGCGTGCGCGAAGAAGGAAAAATCCGGGTATTTCTGCTGGACGACCATGAAGTCGTGCGGCGCGGCGTCCACGAGCTGCTCTCCGTGGAGGACGACATCGAGGTGGTCGGCGAGGCCGGCACGGCTGCGGACGCGCTGGTCAGGATCCCCGCGACCCGCCCGGACGTCGCGGTGCTCGACGTCCGGCTGCCCGACGGCAGCGGAGTCGAGGTGTGCCGGGAGATCCGCTCGCAGGACGAGTCGATCAAGTGCCTGATGCTGACCTCGTACGCGGACGACGAGGCGCTCTTCGACGCGATCATGGCCGGGGCCTCAGGTTACGTACTCAAGGCCATCCGGGGCAACGAACTCCTCAACGCCGTGCGGGACGTGGCGGCCGGCAAGTCGCTGCTCGACCCGGTGGCCACCGCCCGGGTCCTGGAGCGGCTGCGCGACGGCAACAACCCGAAGCGCGACGACAAGCTCGCCAACCTGACCGAACAGGAGCGCAGGATCCTGGACCTGATCGGCGAGGGCCTGACCAACCGGGTCATCGGCGAACGGCTCCACCTCGCCGAGAAGACCATCAAGAACTACGTCTCCAGCCTGCTCTCGAAGCTGGGCATGGAGCGGCGCTCGCAGGCCGCGGCGTACGTGGCGCGGCTCCAGGCCGAGCGTCACTGACGGCCCGCACGAAGGGAGGGTCCCGCCGCACCCGTACGGGCCGGGGCGGGGCCCACGGCCCGGATTCGGGACCTACGTCCCCGTCGAACCGGGGCAGGGGCCCCTTTTCCGACACGGTGCCGGTGACGGAGAGTGGAAACCATGTCCACCGACGAGATCCGCGCCATCGAGTTGATCAGCCGCGTGTCGTACGGCCGGGTGGCGACGAGCATGCGGGCGATGCCGTTCGTCGCCCCCGCCCGCCACATCGTGGCCGACGGCCGCGTCCTGCTCCGGATGCACCGCGGCCTCGGCTACCACCGCGCCTGCAACGGCAGCGTCGTCGCGTACGGCGCGGACAACTTCGGTTCGGACGCCGAGCGCATCTGGTCCGTGCAGTTCACGGGTACCGCCGAGATCGTCGAGCCGACGGCGCAGGAGCGGGCCGCCTTCGGCCCCGAGCCCGTCCGGGTGGACGGCGAGCCCTTCGCGCCGGTGTTCATGCGGATCGAGCCCCAGTTCGTGACGGTCCACGAGCTCGACTACAGCGGACGGCCCGAGACCGCGGCGGACGGCGGGCGACGTGAGACGGGGGCGGTAGGCGGCCGACCCGAGACCCTCACGGACGACGGCCGACCCGAGACCCGGACGGACGACGGGCCGCCCGCGACCGGAACGACCCCCGGGGGATGTTCCCCGGAGCGACGCCTCCACCACGCAGCGTGATCTAACATCTGCGGAGTGCCGCGCTCATCTGTACCGCTCGCTCCGCCCGTCGGCCCGCTCCTGCGCCGCTACCGGGACGTCGGCGAGCCCCTCTCCTGCGTCCCCGTGACCGAGGGCCTGCTCAACCGCGGCTACCGGCTCTCCACCACCCGCGGCGCGTACTTCCTCAAGCAGCACCTGGACGCCCCCACCTCCGACCGGGCCACCATCACCCGCCAGCACCGGGCCACCCAGCGGCTGGCCGCCCTCGGCCTGCCCGTGGCGCCGCCGCTCCCCGACGGCCGGGGCCGCACCGTCGCACTGGTCGGCGGCCACTGCTACGCCCTGCACCCCTGGGTCGACGGCCGTCACCGCGACGGCGCCCAGCTCTCCACCGGCTGCTCACGGCGGCTCGGCACCCTCCTCGGCCGCGTCCACACCTGCCTGGAGCAGGTCATGGAGTCCCCGCCGCCTGGCGGCGACCACGGGAGCGCCCGCCCCGAGGACACCTTCCGGGCCATCGAGGAACTGCTCCGCCTCGCCCGCGCGCACCGCCCCCGCGACAGCTTCGACGCGCTCGCCGAGCACCGGCTCAGGGAGCGGCGCCAGCTGCTCGCGCAGCACGCCCACCACCGGCCGCCGCCCGCCTCCGCCGCCGGCTGGGTGCACGGCGACTTCCACCCGCTGAACCTGCTGTACCGGGGCGCGGAGCCCGCCGCGATCGTCGACTGGGACCGGCTCGGGGTCCGCCCCAGGGCCGAGGAGGCGGTCAGGGCCGCCGCCATCTTCTTCGTACGGCCGGAGGGGGAGCTGGCCCTGGAGAAGGTACGGGCGTACGCCCGCGCGTACCGGCGGGCGACCGGCGCGGACGGCGCCGAGATGGCCGCGGCGGCACACCGCGTGTGGTGGGAGCGGCTGAACGACTTCTGGACGCTGCGCTGGCGCTACCAGCTGCACGACCGGAGGGCCGACCCGCAGTTCCCCGCGGTGTCGGCCCTGGCGGTCTGGTGGACGCGCGAGTACGCGGCGGTCCGCGACGCCTTCGCGGGCTGAGCGCACCGCGGGCGGGCGCGCGCCACCGACGGGCGCCCCCAGCGCGTCCAGCGGCGCTCGGCCCGCCCTGGGGCGCGGGATCAGCCCGTCCCAGCCCTCAGGGACCAGCAGCCTTGTCCCGACCCTCGGGACCAGGCCGTCCCGGCCCTCGGGATCAGCCCGTCTCGGTGCCCGTGCCCGGCGGCGGGGTGTCCGGGTTCGTGTTGCCGCCGGAGGAGTCGTCGGTCGGCGGATCCGTCGGCTCCGTCGGGGGCTCGGTCGTCGGCTCGCCCGTCGGCTCCGTCGGGGTGTCCGTGGGATCCGTCGGCGGCGTGGTCGTCGGCTGGGTCGGGGGCTCGGTCGTCGGCGTGCCCGTGGACCAGGTCGGGTCGTTGGTCGGCGGCGGAGTCCACGGCTGCTCGGTCGAGCCGCCGGACGAGGTGCCCGGGTCCTCGGTGGGATCCTCGGTGGGCTCCTCGGTGGGGGTGGGCTCCTCGGACTTCGTCGACGGCGAGTTGCTGACGGTCGGCGTGGTGCCACCCGTCGAACCGCCCTTGTCGGCCTTGTCGAGGGCGTAGACGACTCCGGCGACGACCGCGATCACGGCGAGCGCGGCGAACAGCCACACCTTGCCCCGCCGCCCGTTGCCGCCGTTCGACGAGCCGTAGCCGTCCTGTCCGTAGCCGCCGGTGCCGCCCGCGCCGCCGTCGTAGCCGACGTACCCGCCGTCGTCCGGATTCATGGGCGGAAGGATCGGGCCCTGCGCGGTCTCGCCGTGCATCGGGTGACCCATCGCGGTCGTCGCGGCCATGCCGCCGCCCGGGGTGTGCCCCCCGTCGTGCATCTCGACCGGCCCGGTGTTCCACATGCCGGTGTGGCCGCCCTGCTGCTGGAGCATCGACAGGCTGTACTGGATGAGCCCGCGCATCTCCTCAGCGCTCTGGAACCGGTCGTCCGGGTCCTTCGCGAGCGAGCGCATCACCAGACCGTCGAGCTCCGGCGGCACCGACCCGGTCACGTCGGACGGCGGGACCGGCGCGTCCTGCACGTGCTGGTACACGACGGACAGCGGCGTCTCGCCGGTGAACGGGGGGCGCAGCGCGAGGAGTTCGTAGAGGAGGCAGCCCGTCGCGTACAGGTCGGAGCGGTGGTCGACCGCCTTGCCGAGCGCCTGCTCGGGGGAGAGGTACTGCGGGGTGCCCATGACCATGCCGGTCTGGGTCATCGTGGACTGCGCGCCGTGCAGGGCGCGCGCGATGCCGAAGTCCATGACCTTCACCGCACCGGTGTGCGTGATGATCACGTTCGCCGGCTTGATGTCGCGGTGCACGATGCCGTGCTGGTGCGAGTAGGCCAGCGCCTCCAGGACCCCGGAGACGATGATGAGCGCCTGCTCGGGACCGGGCGCCTCGGCGCTCAGCAGCAGGTCACGGATGGTGCGGCCCTCGACCAGCTCCATCACGATGTACGGCACGGGCCGGCCGCCCACGAGGTCCTCGCCGGAGTCGTACACGGCGACGATGGCGTGGTGGTTGAGGCCCGCGACGGACTGCGCCTCACGGGTGAACCTGGCCTTGGAGACCGGGTCCTCGGCGAGGTCGGCGCGCAGCAGCTTGACGGCCACGGTGCGGCCGAGGCGTACGTCCTCGGCGGCGAATACCTCCGCCATGCCGCCACGGCCCAGGCGGTGCGTCAGGCGGTAACGGCCGTCGCCGACGACCCCGCCCTCGCCCCAGGATTCCGCCGACGCGTCCGGCACACCGCCACCTGCTCCGGATTCGGGTGCCATCAGTCCTCGCCGTCGTCTGTCGTGCCGTGTCCAGTCGTCACGCTACAGGCTCCGTACGACACCACGGTCCGAGATGGACGGGCCATCCAACCCCCTCGACGTACACCTGTGCAAATTCGACGAGATTCCCCCCGGAGCGCGGAAACGCTTCGGAGAAGGAACCTGTGCGGAGGGTCACGGAACGGGTACCGAACCGGTGCCCGGCTTGACGTGTCACTGCCCTACGGCAGACTTGCGCCAGGAAATTCCGGATCAACGCCGCCTCGCGCGCGTAGGGGGAAGCACAGATGAGCCAGGACGGCGCACAGGGCCGCTATGCGGGCGGTTCGGTCGCGGGCGGCCGGTACCAGCTGCGCGACCTTCTCGGCGAGGGCGGCATGGCGTCGGTGTACCTGGCGTACGACAGCGCCCTCGACCGGCAGGTCGCGATCAAGACGCTGCACACCGAGCTCGGCCGGGAGCAGTCCTTCCGCGAGCGGTTCCGGCGCGAGGCGCAGGCCGTCGCGAAGCTTTCGCACACGAACATCGTCTCGGTCTTCGACACCGGCGAGGACACCCTCGACGGCGCCGTCATGCCGTACATCGTCATGGAGTACGTGGAGGGGCAGCCGCTCGGCTCGGTCCTCGCCGCCGACGTCCAGCAGTACGGTGCGATGCCCGCCGACAAGGCGCTCAAGGTCACGGCCGACGTGCTCGCCGCACTCGAGGTCAGCCACGAGATGGGCCTGGTCCACCGTGACATCAAGCCGGGCAACGTGATGACGACCAAGCGCGGCGTGGTCAAGGTCATGGACTTCGGCATCGCGCGGGCCATGCAGTCCGGTGTCACCTCGATGACGCAGACCGGCATGGTCGTCGGCACCCCCCAGTACCTCTCCCCCGAGCAGGCCCTCGGCCGCGCGGTGGACGCCCGCTCCGACCTCTATTCGGTCGGGATCATGCTCTTCCAGCTGCTGACGGGCCGTCTTCCCTTCGACGCCGACTCGCCGCTCGCCATCGCGTACGCGCACGTGCAGGAGGAGCCGGTCGCCCCGTCCTCCGTCAACCGCTCGGTGACCCCGGCGATGGACGCGCTCGTCGCCCGCGCCCTGCGGAAGAACCCGAACGAGCGGTTCCCGAGCGCCGCGGCGATGCGCGACGAGTGCCTCCGGGTCCTCGCCGCCGGGCAGACCGGCGCGCCGGTGATCGTCCAGGGCGGCCCGGTCAGCAGCGGCGCGGGCGTCGGCTCGGCGGTCTTCCCGCCCATCGGCCAGACCCCGCCGCCGCCCCAGCACGGTGTGCAGCAGCCCTATCTGCCGCCGACGCCGCAGCCCGGCCCGTACGGCCCCGCGACGCCCGCGCCCGCCCCGTCGTACGGCTACCCGCAGCAGGCTCCGGCGCCCGCGCCGGTCTACCAGACCCCGGCCCCCGCGCCGTACGCCCCGACGCCCGCTCCGTACGCCCCGGCCCCGGCGCCCGTCGCGGCCGGCGGCACCGGCGGCCGCCCGGGCTCCGGCCGGAACACGCGGGTGATCGTCGGCGCGATCGCCGTCGCGCTGCTCGCGGTCGGCGGCCTGCTCGTCGTCCTCAACCTGGACAACAAGGACGAGGACCCGCAGGCCGGCGGCACCGGCGGCACGGAGACGCAGCAGAGCCAGTCGGCGGCGCCCGGCCACAAGGGCCCGGACCTGACCAAGACGATCGACCCGAAGAAGTGCACGCAGCCCTCGGAGTCGAACGACGACCCCGCGAAGTTCGAGGTCCCCAACTTCACCTACAAGAACATCCAGTCGGTGAAGGACTGCGTCCGGGCGGCCGGGTGGAAGATCATGACCCAGACCCCGGTGGACGAGTCCACGTACGGCGAGGGCACGGTCCTGGAGCAGTACCCGCCGGCCGGTGAGGACATCACCGACGAGGACGCCGAGTTCACCCTCAAGATCTCGACGGGCAACCCGCCGCAGTAGTCACCAGAACGCCGTACGCCCCCTGCACGCGCCCCGGATGCCGGAACTGTTCCGACATGTGACGCTGAGTTGAACACCTCGGCGGCTCGGCACGGGAGGGGGTCACCCGGTGACTCCAGCACTCCGCACGGCACGCGCGCGGGCTCTCCGCCCGGCGCTCACCTGCACGTTCACCTGCGCTTGCATCCTGTACGCCGCGCCTCTCGGGCACGCGACGCCGGCCGCGCGCTCCGTACGTCCCGCGTACGGGGCGCCCGTCGCGTACTCCGTACCCCTCGCGTACGCCGTGCCCGTCGCGCACTCCGTACGTCCCACGCACGTCGTGCCCGTCCCCCATACAGGGGAGGCGTCCGGCACGTCCGGGGACACCACGGCCCCGGACCCGGAGGCGACTCCTCCCTCCGACGCGCCCTCGCCGACCGCGCCGCCGGCCTCCCCCTCCGCGCCCGCCTCGCCGTCCGGCCCCCCGACGACCCCTCCACCGGCTTCTCCGTCCGCGCCTCCGAAGGGGACGGCCGCCCCCGTCTCTCCCGCGCCCGCGCCCACCGGCACCGGGGGGCCGTCCGCCCCGCCCGCGCCGAGCGCCGCGCCGTCCGACGCGCCCACCCCCGCCGGTTCCGCCTCGCTCGCGGGGCGGCCCGCCGGTGAGGGGCGGCCCCGCCCCGGCCGCACCGAGCCCGCCGCGGCCGTCTCGGCTCCGTCGCCCGGCCCCGCTCGTACCGAAACCGCTACAACCCCACGCGAGCGCGAGCCCGTCGCCGAGGGGGAGGCACCCGTACGCGAGGAGGACGCGGTGCTGCCCGAGGCGGCGCCCGCCAGCGCCCCCGCCGCGGCGCCCGACCTGTCGGCCGAAGCCGCGCCCACCCTCGTCGACCAGCGGATTCCCGTCCTCACCCTGGGGGTGGGGATGGCCCTGATGGGGCTCGGCATCGGCTTCCTCGGGCTCCGGATGCGCCGCCGCTGACCCCGCCGGGACCGCCGGGTCCCCCTTGAGTCGGACATCCCGCTTCCCTCTCAGGACGGTTGTCGGCAGCGGCATACCCGGTATACATACTGAGTATGTCGATCCGCCACGGGCTCCTCGCCCTTCTCGAACGCGGCCCTCGCTACGGCTCCCAGCTCCGGACGGAGTTCGAGTCCCGCACCGGCTCCACCTGGCCGCTCAACGTCGGCCAGGTCTACACGACCCTCAACCGTCTCGAACGAGACGGCATGGTCGCCCAGGGCGGCGAGGACGAGGCCGGGCACACGCTCTACGCCATCACCGACAGCGGCCGCGCCGAGCTCAGGACCTGGTTCGAGAAGCCGGTGGACCGCACCAGCCCCGCCCGCGACGAGCTGGCCATCAAGCTCGCCATGGCCGTGGGCGCGCCCGGCGTCGACATCCGGAACGTCATCCAGTCCCAGCGCCGGCACACCGTGAAGGCGATGCAGGACTACACCCGCCTCAAGGCGCAGGCCCTGCTCGCCGTCGAGGGCGGCGGGGCCCGGGAGCGGGACGACGTGGCCTGGCTGCTCGTCCTGGAGCAGCTGATCTTCCAGACCGAGGCGGAGGCCCGCTGGCTGGACCACTGCGAGTCCCGGTTGATCCGCCTGTCGGCGACGGCCGCCGCGGGGGCCCCGGCCACCCCGCCGGAGACGGCACCCGCACCCGCCGCCCCGACCTCCGCGGCCTCAGCGGCCTCCGCGCAGCCCGCCCCATCCGCCCCATCCGCCCCGAGCGCCTCTGCCGCACCGGGCGCTCCGGCCTCCTAGCCCGTTTCGACCACCGGTACGTCCGGGCGCGCCGACCGCACACGCGCGTGCCCCGTACCCCTCACGCACCACCTTCCACCGCACGCACCCGTACCCGGCCGACCGCCGCGTACGGCCAACGGGGGGACCCCTCCATGTCGTCACAGCAGCCCGTGCTGCAACTCCAGAACCTGACCCGCGTCCACGGCGCGGGCGCCACCGAGGTCCATGCCCTGCGCGGCATCGACCTCGCCGTGTACCCCGGCGAACTCGTCGCCGTCATGGGCCCGTCGGGCTCTGGCAAGTCCACGCTGCTCACCATCGCGGGCGGCCTGGACACCCCCAGCTCGGGCCGCGTGATCGTCGAGGACACCGACATCACCGCCGCGAGCGTCAAGCAGCTCGCCGCCCTGCGCCGCCGCAGCATCGGTTACGTCTTCCAGGACTACAACCTCATCCCGGCCCTGACCGCCGCCGAGAACGTCGCCCTGCCCCGCGAGCTGGACGGGACCTCCGCCCGCAAGGCGCGCGTCGAGGCCCTCGCCGCCCTGGAGGAGATGGGGCTCGGCCACCTCGCCGACCGCTTCCCCGACGAGATGTCCGGCGGCCAGCAGCAGCGCGTGGCCATCGCCCGCGCCCTCGTCGGCGACCGCCGCCTCGTACTCGCCGACGAGCCGACCGGTGCCCTCGACTCCGAGACCGGCGAGTCCGTGCTCGCCCTGCTCCGCACCCGCTGCGACGCGGGCGCCGCCGGCGTCCTCGTCACCCACGAGCCGCGGTTCGCCGCCTGGGCCGACCGCGTCGTGTTCCTGCGGGACGGCGCCATCGTCGACCAGACCGTGCGCAGCGAGGCCGACTCCCTCCTCTCGGGCCAGGTGGCCGAGGCGTGAAGACCTGGTTCCACTCCTGGCGTGCCGCGATCCGCATAGCCCGCCGTGACGCCTGGCGTTCCAAGGGCCGCAGCGCCCTCGTCCTCGCGATGATCGCGCTGCCCATCCTGGGCGTCAGCGCCCTCGATCTGACCTACCGCAGCTCCGAGCTCTCCCCCGCCGAGCGGGTGGAGCGGGGGATCGGCGCGGCCGACGCCCGCTTCCGGGATGCCGATGTCAGCGGTGTCCCGATCTACCAGGACCCGGCCGGCGAGACGCACACACCGGTCAAGGACTACGACGACGAGCCCTGGCCGAGCGGCCCCACGGACGTCACCAAGGCCATCCCCGCGGGTTCCACCGTCCTCAAGGACACCGTCGGTTCGGCCAAGCTGACGACGGCCCACGGTCTGCTCATGACCGAGGTGCGTGAGCTCAAGGCGTCCGATCCGGTCGCGCGCGGCATCATGACGCTCCTGGAGGGGCGTTTCCCGGAGAAGACCGACGAGGTCATGGCGACCTCGCACTTCCTGGAGGCCAGCGGTCTGTCGGTCGGCTCGACCCTTTCCGCCCGCAACTTCGATCGCCCGTACCGGATCGTCGGCTCCTACGAACTTCCCGACGCGCTCAACGCCGATCAGGTCAACGCGGTGCCGGGGGCCTTCCTCGCCCCGTACACGAAGGCCGTCGAGAAGGCCGGTCTGCCGGCGCCCGGCACCTCCGTCTCGTACCTGGTGCGCTCGTCCGGTGGTTTCACGTGGAACAGCGTGAAGGAGATCAACGCCAAGGGCGTCGCCGTCGTCTCGCGCGCCGTGATGCTCGACCCGCCGGCCGATTCCGAGGTCCCGCTCTACCAGAAGGACGGCTGGGGGAACTACGACTCCAGCCCGGCGGCCGACGCCGCCGAGCTCGCCTCCCTCGCCACCGTCGTCGGCCTGGCGATGCTGGAGATCTGCCTGCTCGCCGGACCCGCCTTCGCGGTCGGTGCCCGCCGCTCGCGCCGCCAGCTCGGTCTCGTCGGGGCCAACGGCGGTGCCCGCAGCCACATCCGGGCCATCGTGCTGAGCGGCGGTCTGGTCATCGGCGTCGCCGCCGCCGTCACCGGGACCGTCCTCGCCCTGATCCTGACGCTGCTGCTGCAGCCGGTCCTCGAGGACACCATGAACCAGCGGTTCGGGGCCTTCGACATCCGGCCCCTCGAACTGCTCGGCATCGCGCTGCTCGCGGTCCTGACCGGTCTGCTCGCCGCCATCGTCCCGGCCGTCACCGCCTCCCGGCAGACCGTCCTCGCTTCGCTCACCGGGCGCCGCGGGATCCGCCGCAGCAGCCGGGTCCTGCCCCTGATCGGCCTGACCGCCCTCGTCCTCGGCGGCGCGGTCGCCCTCTTCGGCTCGATGGTCTCCCAGCAGGTCACCCTGGTGGCCGCCGGCTCCGCCCTCGCCGAACTGGGTGTCGTCGCCATGACCCCGGCCCTGGTCGGCCTGTTCGGGCGGACCGGCCGCTGGCTGCCGCTCTCCCCGCGCCTCGCGCTGCGGGACGCCGTCCGCAACCGGGGCCGCACGGCACCCGCCGTCGCCGCCGTCCTCGCCGCCGTCGCGGGCACGGTCGCCGTCACCACGTACATGGCCAGCCGCGAGGCCCAGAACCGGGCCGAGTACGAGGCCTCCCTGCCGTACGGCGTCGCCGCCGCCTTCGTCCAGGAAGAGGGCGGCCGGGACGTCCCCGCGGTCCGCGAGGCCGTCCAGCGCAACTTCCCCGTCGACGTCCGCGCCGACGTCGAGCGCATCGCCGTCGGCAAGCCCGGCTGCCCGCCCTGGGGCGGCGACCCCGGCTGCGGCCGCTACGAGGTCCTCGTCCCCCCGGCGAACGAGTGCCCGATGTACGCCTCGGGCCCGGGCGGCAGTGACCCCTCGGAGAAGTACACGCCCGAACAGCGGCGGAAGATGCTCACCGAGGACTGGCGCTGCAAGCCCTCCGCGAGCAGCGGCATGTACATCTCCGACGGCGGCCTGATCATCGGTGACGCCAAGCTGCTCCAGGTCCTCGGCGTCGACGACCCCGCGACCGTGAAGGCCCTCGCCGACGGGAAGATCGTCAGCTTCAACCGTGCCCTGGTCGACAAGAAGGGCGCCATCGGGATCAAGCAGATCACCGACATCGCCGCCGCCGACAAGGCCTCCGAAGCCGGCCGTCCCACCCCCGGCAAGGTCAGCTCCCTGCCCGCCTACCAGGTGCCCGGCGAGAAGAAGTCCTACGGCGTCCAGGCCCTCATGACCCCGGCCACCGCCAAGGCCGCCGGCCTCTCCACGGTGCCGATGGGCGTGTACGTCAGCACCGACCGGCTCCCGGACGGCGAGCAGCGCCAGAAGCTCGACGGCGACCTCGCCAAGCTCGGCAGCAACGTCGAGCTGCACCTGGAGGAGGGCTTCGTCAACGAGTACGGGATCATCCTGCTCTCGCTGGCCATCTTCGCGGGCCTGGTCACGATCGGCGCCGCCGGCATCGCCACGGGCCTCGCCCAGGCCGACGCCGAGGCCGATCTGAAGACGCTCGCCGCCGTGGGTGCCCCGCCCCGGGTCCGCCGCACGCTCAGCGGATTCCAGTGCGGAGTCGTCGCCGCCATGGGCGTGGTCCTCGGCTCGGCCGCCGGACTCCTGCCCGCCGTCGGACTCCGGCTCACCGAGGAGCGCGACCAGATCCGCTTCTACGAGCAGAACGTCGCCGAGGGCTGGAGCGGCGACCTCACCCCGCCCCACGTGCCGATCGTCGTCCCCTGGGAGACGCTGGCCGGCCTGCTCGTCGCCGTACCGCTCGGCGCCGCGCTCCTCGCGGCCCTGGTGACCCGCTCGCGCGGTGCGCTGGCCCGCCGCGCGGCGACCTGACGGTCTTCGTTCCCGTCCTGTGCCCCTGTACGAGGGTGGATCACCCCCGTACAGGGGCACACCCTGTGGTGACGCGTGTGTACGAGAGAATGGCGGCATGGAGATGCCGAGGAATGACAGGTCGCAGGAGAGCCCCCAGGTCCTCATCGTGGGACAGGACGGGATGGCCCTCGGCGGCGCTCAGGGCGACGACGAACCCCGCGAGGTCCCGGTGACGGAAATGGTCGAGCAGCCTGCGAAGGTCATGCGGATCGGCAGCATGATCAAGCAGCTCCTGGAGGAAGTACGGGCGGCCCCTCTGGACGAGGCGAGCCGTGTCAGGCTCAAGGACATCCACGCCAGCTCCGTGAAGGAGCTGGAGGACGGGCTCGCACCCGAGCTCGTCGAGGAACTGGAGCGGCTCTCCCTGCCGTTCACGGACGAGGCGATCCCCTCCGAGGCGGAGCTGCGCATCGCGCAGGCGCAGCTGGTGGGCTGGCTGGAAGGCCTGTTCCACGGCATCCAGACGGCGCTGTTCGCCCAGCAGATGGCGGCCCGCGCCCAGCTGGAGCAGATGCGCCGTGCCCTGCCTCCGGGCTCGTCCCACGACGAGGACGACGACCACGGCCACGGCCACGCGGTCCGCTCGGGACCGTACCTGTAGAGCGCGACGACGAAGGGCCCGGCACCAGACGTGCCGGGCCCTTCGCGCGCGCCGGGTGCGGGTGCGCCCGGCCATTCCCGTGCTCACGGGTGACAGGCCCTTCGCGCGCGCCGGGTGCGGGTGCGCCCGGCCATTCCCGTACTCACCGGTCACGGGCCCTTCGCGCGCTCGTGGTGTCAGTCGCGCGGGACGAGCAGCAGCACCTTGCCGACGTGACGGCCGTCCTCCAGCGCACGGTGGCCCTCGGCGGCCTCCGGCATCGGCACCGTACGGTCCACGACCGGCCGGACCGTTCCCGCGCCGATCAGCGGCCAGACGTGCTCCCGTACGGCGGCGACGATCGCCGCCTTCTCCCGCGCCGGACGGGACCGCAGCGTGGTCGCCATGACGGCGGCGCGCTTCGCGAGCAGCGCCCCGAGGTTCAGCTCGCCCTTGACCCCGCCCTGGAGGCCGATGACGACCAGCCGGCCGTTCACGGCCAGAGCCTTCACGTTCCGCTCCAGGTACTTGGCGCCCACGATGTCCAGGATGACGTCCGCGCCGGCCCCGTCCGTCGCCTTCGCCAGCTCCTCGACGAAGTCCTGCTCGCGGTAGTCGATCAGGATGTCCGCGCCCAGCTCGGCGCAGCGCGCCAGCTTCTCCGTGCCTCCGGCGGTGACCGCGACCCGCGCGCCGACCGCCTTCGCCAGCTGGATCGCCATCGTGCCGATGCCGCTCGCACCGCCGTGCACGAGCAGCGTCTCGCCGGGGCGCAGGTGGGCGATCATGAAGATGTTGGACCAGACGGTGCACGCGACCTCGGGGAGCGCCGCGGCCGTCGCCAGGTCGACGCCCTCCGGGACCGGCAGCAGCTGGCCCGCGGGCACCACGACCTGCTCCGCGTAGCCGCCTCCGGCGAGCAGCGCGCACACCTCGTCGCCGACGGCCCAGCCGGACACCCCGGGTCCGAGGGCGGCGATCCGGCCCGCGCACTCCAGGCCGGGGTGGGGGGAGCTGCCTGGCGGCGGGTCGTAGAAGCCCTGCCGCTGGAGCAGATCGGCGCGGTTGACGGCGCTCGCCACCACCTCGACGAGCACCTCGCCCTCGCCGGGTACGGGATCGGGCACCTCGGCCCAGACGAGGGCCTCGGGACCACCGGGTTCCGGAATCGTGATCGCATACATGGCGGCGAGGCTACTCGTCCGGCGCGTCAGTCCTCCGGCGGTGTGGACAGCGGGGTCACCGGCGCGGCGCGCACGATGGTGATCACCCGGTCGGTGAGCTGGAGCGGGCTGGCCGCGGGATCGTCGTAGCCGAGCAGCCGGTGGCCGCGGAGCACGCTCACCACCAGGTCTCCGGTCTCCCGGACGCTCTTGCCGGCCTCGCTCTTGGTCACGGGCCGTTCCACGAGGTCGAGGCCCGAGCCCTGCTGGATGAGGTCCTCCATCACCGTGCCGGCGCTGGGGCTCAGCACGGAGAGGCCGAGCAGACGCCCGGCGGCGCTGGCGCTGGTGATGACGGCGTCCGCGCCGGACTGGCGGAGCAGCGGCGCGTTCTCCTCCTCGCGGACCGCGGCGACGATCTTCGCGCCCCGGTTGAGCTGGCGGGCCGTGAGGGTGACCAGGACCGCGGTGTCGTCGCGCTGGGTGGCGATCACGATCTGCCGGGCCCGTTGCACCTCGGCGCGGAGCAGCACGTCGCTGCGCGTCGCGTCGCCGATGACACCGACGAACCCGTCCGCGTTCGCCGTCTCGATCACCTTGGTGGAGGGGTCGACGATGACGATCTGGTCCTTGCGGAGCCCGGTCGCGCAGAGCGTCTGGATCGCGGACCGGCCCTTCGTCCCGAAACCGACGATGACGGTGTGGTCGCGCAAGGTGGACCTCCAGCGATTCAGCCGGAACTCCTCCCGGGTCCGCTCGGTGAGGACCTCGAGAGTGGTGCCGACCAGGATGATCAGGAACAGCACGCGCAGGGGCGTGACCAGCAGGATGTTGGCGAGCCGCGCCGAGTCGCTGTACGGGACGATGTCGCCGTATCCGGTGGTGGAGAGCGTCACGGTCGCGTAGTAGGCCGAGTCGAGGAAGTCGAGCGTCTCGTCGGCGTTGTCGTGGTAGCCGTCGCGGTCCACGTAGACGATGAGGACCGTCAGGAGGAGCACGCCGAGCGCCATGAGCAGCCGCTTGCCGACCTGCCGCAGCGGCCTCTCGACGACCCTGCGGGGCAGCCGGACCTGGGGGCCCGTGATCCGCTCGTCCGCGTGACGGGCCATCACGTCACGACTGGGAAGTTTCACGTGAAACACGCTCCTTGCGCCGGTACGGCACCCGACGTCGGCGGCCAGGGGAGGTCGAGGACGTCCAGCTCCTGGCCGGACGGGGCGCCACCGGGCGGGACGACGGCCATGCCGTCCGCGACGGCGATGCCCCGGAGCATGGCCGGCCCGTTGTAGCGCAGCGGGACGAGCTGCTCGCCCCTGCGGACGACGGGAACGAGCCGGGTGTCGTACGGGTGCCCGTGCACCGCCTCCAGAACGGGCGCGCGGCCCACGGAGCCTCCGGAGCGGACGGTGGCGCCGAGGGCCGCGAGGAGCGGCTCGGCGAGCGTGAGGAGCCCGGAGACGGCGGCGAGCGGGTTGCCGGGCAGACCGACGAGATGGCGCCGGCCGTCCAGGGCCGCGAGGAGCATCGGGTGGCCGGGGCGGACCTTCACCCCGTCGACCAGGAGCGTGGCGCCCGCCTTGCCGAGGACGCGGTGGAGGTGGTCGACGGGCCCGGCGGCGGTGCCTCCGGTGGTGACGACCAGGTCGGCGGTGGAACCGGTGACGGCCGCGTACAGCTCCTCGGCGTCGTCGCCGACCCGCCGGGTGGCGAGCACCTCGGCGCCGAGCGCCTCCAGCCAGGGTCCGAGCATCGGGCCGAGGGCGTCACGGATGAGGCCCTCGTGGGGGAGGCCGGCCGTGAGCAGCTCGTCGCCGAGGACGAGGACCTCCACCCGGGGGCGGGCCCGTACGGGGAGCTCGTCGTAACCGGCGGCCGCGGCGAGGCCCAGGACGACGGGGGTGACGTCGGTGCCCGCGGGAAGCAGTTCGTCGCCGGAGCGGCACTCCTGGCCCCGGGGCCGGATGTCCTGTCCGGGGACCACGTCGCGCAGGGCGTGCAGCAGAAGGCCCGCGGCAGGGGCGTGTTCGGTACGGGCGTGTTCGGTACGGGAGTGCTCGGTACGGATGACGGCGGTGGTCCCGGGCGGGACGGGCGCGCCGGTGGCGATCCGTACGGCCTCACCGGCGGTCAGCGCGGCGGCGGGCGCGTGACCGGCGAGGACGGGGGTCTCCGCGCGGACCGTCCAGGGGCCCGGGCCCGCGACGGCCCAGCCGTCCATGGCGGAGGTGTCGAAGGAGGGCAGGTCGGTGAGGGCGCGGAGCGGCTCGGCCAGGACCTGGCCGAGCGCCTGCCCGAACGGAAGGCGTCGCGGTGCGCGGCCGGCCCGCGCGTCGGCCCCGGCGCGGGCGGCGGCCTTCCGGGCCTCGGGCCAGGGGGTGGCCCGGTGCGGCGGCTCGGCCTTCGTACCTGCGGGGGTTTCCGGTGCCACGGGGACGGGCTCCTTCAGGGTCATCCGGCCTCGTCCTGCTCGGCGGCCCAGCGCTGGGCGAGCGCCGCGGCCTTGCGGGCGGCCTCGGCGACCGCCTCGGGGCCGCCCTCGGTGCCCGCGCGGGCCGCCGCGTAACCGACCAGGAAGGTGGTCAGGGGCGCGGCGGGTCGGGCCACTCCGTGGGCGGCGTCGCGGGCGAGGTCGAGCAGCACGCCGGTGTCGACGTCCAGTTCGATGCCCAGTTCGTCCTTGACTGCGGTGATCCATTCATCCAGCACGGTCCCATGCTCCCTGATGCGGGCCCGGGCCGTGGCGATGTCCTCCCAGGTGTCGCAGTCGAAGGAGGCGAGGGGGTCCGCGGCGACCCGGGTCAGGCCGAGGCCCCCGGTGAGGAGACGCAGCGGACCGTCCGCGAGGGTGCCCCGCCGCTCGACGACGGCGGCCAGTTCTCGCAGGAGCGGGGTGCGGCGGTAGGCGGCGACGAGCGGCTGGTCGCGTCCCTCGGGGTCGGTGAGGAGCGCGGCCTCGGCGCCGGGGGCCGTGTCGAGGCCGTCGAGGAGGCGGCGGACGGTGGCCGCGTCCAGGAAGGGCAGGTCGGCGGAGAGGACGAGGAGGACGTCGGCGCCGGTCTCCCGCACCCCGGCGCCGAGGGCCGCGAGGGGGCCGCCGCCGGGCGGGTCCTCCCTGGTCCAGCGGACGGGGCGGGCGGTCGGGCGGGGGTCGGCGACGACCACGGTCCGGCCCGCGTCGGGACAGGCCGCGAGCACCCGGTCGAGGAGGGTCCTGCCCCCGACCCGTACTCCGGGCTTGTCGGAACCGCCGAGGCGCCGGGCGGCACCCCCGGCGAGCACGACGGCGTCGTATGCGGTGGTCACCCCAGCAGTATGGTCGCCCGCCCCACGCCACCGCGGGGCCACCCGCCTCCACCGGGCCGCGGGGCCCGGCGGACGACTGCTCCGGCGGGCACCCGCACGGAGCGGCCGCACCGGACTGCCTGTCGGGCGCGAACCCGTCGGGCGCGAACCGTCGGGCGCGAGCCGTCGGGCGAGCCGTCGGGGCGCGGCCGCCCGGGTCGGACCGGCCGGGTCGGACCGGCCGGGTCGGACCGCACCCGTCAGGTACGGCCCGCCGGGTGCGACCGCCCGGCGCACCACGCTCACCGGACCGGCCGCGCGTCGGACCGGCCACACCTCGACACGCGTCGGACCGGCCGCGCGTCGCCCTGGTCGCGCGCGTCGCCCTGGTCGCGCACGTCGACCCGGTCGCGCGCGTCGACCCCGGTCGCCCGTCAGACCCTACGGAGCAGGACCGCCGGCTGTTCGACGCAGTCCGCCACGTACCGCAGGAAGCCGCCCGCCGTGCCGCCGTCGCAGACGCGGTGGTCGAAGGTGAGCGAGAGCTGCACCACCTGACGGACGGCCAGTTCGCCCTGGTGCACCCAGGGCTTGGGGATGATCCGGCCGACCCCGAGCATGGCCGCCTCGGGGTGGTTGATGATCGGCGTGGAGCCGTCGACCCCGAACACCCCGTAGTTGTTGAGGGTGAACGTGCCGCCGGTCAGATCGGCCGGGGTGATCGCGCCCTGCCGGGCCGCCTCGGTGAGCCGGGCGAACTCCTCGGTCAGCGACTCGGCCGTCCGCGTCCCCGCGTCCCTGACCACGGGGACGACGAGTCCGCGCGGGGTCTGGGCGGCGAAGCCGAGGTGCACGGACGGCAGCCGGACGATCTCCCGGGCGGCAGTGTCCACCGTCGAGTTGAGCTCGGGGAACCGGGCCAGGGCGTGCGCGCAGATGCGCGCGAGGAGCGCGAGCAGCGAGATCTTCGGGCCGCCGGCCGCGTTCATCGCGGCGCGGGCCGCCATCAGCTCGGTCGCGTCGGCGTCGACCCAGCAGGTCGCGTCGGGGATCTCGGTACGGCTGCGGGACAGCTTGTCCGCCACCGCGCCACGGACCCCGCGCAGCGGAACCCGCTCACCGGCCGGTGCGGCGACCGCCACGGCGGGGGCGGGCGCCGGGGCGGCCACGGGCCGCTCCAGGGCCGCGAGGGCCAGCTCCACGTCGGCCCGCAGGATCAGCCCCTCGGGCCCGGATCCGCGCACCTCCCGCAGGTCGAGGCCCCGGTCCCGGGCCAGCTTCCGCACGAGCGGCGAGATGACGGGCACCGGCCCTGCGGACGCCGGAACCGCAGCCGGAGCGGCAGCCGGAGCCACGGCAACGGGAGCGGGAGCGGCGACCGGGGCGGGAGCGGCCGGAGCCGTCGCGGCCGCCGGGTTCGTGTGCGCCACCCGGCGGCGCCGGGCGGTGGGCCCGGCCGTGCCGTAGCCGACGAGCACGTTGCCCGAGTACTCCGAGGAGACGGCGTCGGCCCCTCCGGCCGTGGGTGCCGCTCCGGGAGCGGCCTCCGCGAGCTCCTCCGGCGCACCCGTGCCGCCGACGGCGACCGTCAGGAGCGGTGCGCCGACGGGCAGTTCGGTGCCCTCCTCGCCGTACCGGGCGGTGACGACTCCGCCGTACGGGCAGGGCACCTCGACCATCGCCTTGGCCGTCTCGACCTCGACGACCGGCTGGTCGATGGCGACGACGTCGCCGACGGCGACCAGCCAGCGCACGATCTCGGCCTCGGTGAGTCCCTCACCGAGGTCGGGCAGCTTGAACTCCAGCACCTGTGCCATCAGCTCCCCGCCTCCCACTGCAGTCGCGCGACCGCGTCCAGGACCCGGTCCACGCCCGGCAGATGGTGCCGCTCCAGCATCGGCGGCGGGTACGGGATGTCGAAGCCCGCGACCCGCAGCACCGGCGCCTCCAGGTGGTGGAAGCAGCGCTCGGTCACGCGCGCGGCGATCTCCGCGCCGGGGCCGCCGAAGCCGGTCGACTCGTGGACGACGACCGCGCGGCCGGTGCGCCGCACCGAGGCGCAGACGGTCTCGTCGTCGAACGGCACGAGCGAGCGCAGGTCGACGACCTCCAGGTCCCAGCCCTCGGCCTGTGCGGCCTCCGCCGCCTCCAGGCAGACCGGCACGGAGGGACCGTAGGTGATCAGGGTGGCGCCGGTGCCCCGGCGCCGCACGACGGCCTTGCCGATCGGCTCGACGGCCGCGGGCGCCTCGGGGGACCAGTCGGACTTGGACCAGTAGAGCCGCTTGGGCTCCAGGAAGACCACCGGGTCGTCGGAGGCGATGGCCGCGCGCAGCAGCCCGTAGGCGTCCTCGACGGTGGCCGGGGTGACGACGTGCAGGCCCGGGGTGGCCGTGTAGTAGGCCTCGGAGGAGTCGCTGTGGTGCTCGACGCCGCCGATCCCGCCGCCGTACGGGACGCGGATGACGATCGGCATCGGCATCGCGCCGCGCGTCCGGTTCCGCATCTTCGCCACGTGCGAGATCAGCTGCTCGAACGCCGGGTACGCGAACGCGTCGAACTGCATCTCCACGACCGGCCGCAGGCCGTACATGGCCATGCCGACGGCCGCTCCGAGGATGCCGGCCTCGGCCAGCGGGGTGTCGGTGCAGCGGTCCTCGCCGAACTCCTTCGCGAGTCCGTCGGTGACTCGGAAGACGCCGCCGAGGGTGCCGACGTCCTCGCCCATCACGTGGACGGTCGGGTCCTCGGCCATCGCGTCGCGCATGGCGCGCTGGAGCGCCTGCGCCATCGTCGCGGGCTTCGGCTTCCCGCTGTTCCCGGCGGCCTTGGCCGCCGCGGGGCCGGTCGTCGCGGTCGTCATCACGCCTCACCCTCGGCTTCGAGCTCGGCGCGCAGCTGCGCCGCCTGTTCGCGCAGCTGTGTGGTCTGCTCCGCGTAGACGTGGGAGAAGAGTTCCATCGGGTCGAGCACCGGGTCGGCGTTCATCCGTTCGCGCAGCTCCGCCGCCATCGTCTCGGCGGCCTCGGCCGCCGCGCGCCTGCCGTCCTCGTCGAGCAGGCCGCGCTCCGTCAGTTCCCGTTCGAGCAGGAGGATCGGGTCGTGCGCCCGCCACGTCTCCACCTCGCCGGCCGCGCGGTAGCGGGTGGCGTCGTCGGCGTTGGTGTGGGCGTCGATCCGGTAGGTGACGGCCTCGACGAGGGTGGGTCCGCCGCCGCGCCGGGCGCGGGCCACGGCCTCGGTGAGGACCTGGTGGACGGCGACCGCGTCGTTGCCGTCGACGAGCCGGCCCGGCATCCCGTATCCGACGGCCTTGTGGGCGAGGGAGGGGGCGGCGGTCTGCTTGGCGAGCGGCACGGAGATCGCGAAGCCGTTGTTCTGGACGAAGAAGACCACGGGGGCCTGCCAGACGGCGGCGAAGTTCAGCGCCTCGTGGAAGTCGCCCTCGCTGGTGCCGCCGTCGCCGACCATGGCGAGGGCGACGACGTCGTCGCCCTTGAGGCGGGCGGCGTGGGCGAGGCCCACCGCGTGCGGGAGCTGGGTGGCCAGCGGGGTGCAGAGCGGCGCGATGCGGTGCTCGCGCGGGTCGTACCCGGTGTGCCAGTCGCCGCGCAGCAGGGTCAGCGCCTGGACGGGGTCGAGGCCCCGGGCGACGGCCGCGAGGGTGTCGCGGTACGAGGGGAAGAGCCAGTCCCGCTCCTCCAGGGCGAGGGCGGCGGCGATCTCGCACGCCTCCTGGCCGGTGGTGGACGGGTACACGGCGAGCCTGCCCTGCTTGGTGAGGGCGGTGGCCTGCGTGTTGTACCGGCGGCCGCGGATCAGCTCCGCGTAGAGCCGGAGCAGCAGCGCGGGGTCGGCGTCGGCCACGGCGTCCGTGCCGAGCACGCGCAGCGGCTCGGCGTCGGGCAGCAGCGGGGCGGGGTCGGTGCGGGGCTGCCACGCCGGCGGCGGGGTGTGCCGGTGGGCGGGAACGGCACCGGGCGGCTCTTGGACTGTCGAACTGCGCTGTTGCAACGAGTCCACCTCCTCGTGGGAGCGGGCATAAGACCCGAAGGCGGGTGGCGCGAGTGTGGCGCGCCTCACCTACCGATTGTTCGGTCGTGGAGGCATTTTGGCTACAGGCACCTTCAGCCTGTGGACAAACGGTTCTCCACAGCCTGGGATAAGGGCAGGTCGTCCACGGGAGAGAGGCGGGGGCACATGGCGGATGAACAAATGGCCGACGACTGGGAGCAGGTCGTCGCGCCGGGTCCGGGGGCGGGGCTCACCGGGCCCCCGGCGCGCCCCCTGGACGCCATCGACCGGGACATCCTGCGGATCCTGCAGACGGACGGCCGCGCCTCGATCCGCTCCGTGGCCGAGCGGGTGCACGTCTCCCGGGCCAACGCGTACGCGCGCATCAACCGGCTCATCGACGACGGGGTGATCCGCGGCTTCAGCGCGCGCGTGAACCACGAGAGGGCGGGCCACGGCGCCTCCGCCTACATCACGCTCAAGATCGTCCAGAATTCCTGGCGGACCGTTCGCGAACAGCTCCAGGCCCTGCCGGGAGCCGCGCACATCGCCCTGGTCAGCGGCGATTTCGACGTCCTGCTGCTGGTCCACACCCCCGACAACAGGACTCTGCGGGAGCTGGTGCTCACCAAGCTCCAGTCGATCCCCGAGGTGCTCTCCACCCGGACCCTGCTGGTCTTCGAGGAGACGGACCTGGACCCGGACCCCCGCGACCCGGGCCGCTGACCCCGGGCGGTCCGGGACGCCGCGCGCCCGGCCCGACCGGCACGACAGCCCGAGTGGGCCGTACGGGGGACCGGCGGGCCGTCCGCAGCCGTCCCCGGGCCTGTACGACGGCTCAGCGGGCCGTCCGCAGCCGTCCCCGGCCCCATACGAGGGCTCAGCGGACCGACCACAGCCTCCCCCGGCCCCGTACGACGCTCAGTGGGCCGAACCGGAGCCTCCCCAGCCCCGTACGACGCCTCAGCGGACCGACCGCAGCCGTCCCCGCGCCCGTACGACGCCTCAGCGGGCCGTCCGCAGCCCGTCGAAGGCCAGGTGGGCGACGGTCTCGGCGAGCTGCTCGCTCTCCGCCGGCGCGTCCGGGTGCGGCCGGTACCACTCCACCAGCGAGTTGATCATGCCGAAGAGCAGCCGGGTCGCGAGCCGGATGTCCACGTCGGCCCGCAGGTCGCCCTCGGCGGCGGCGGCCTTCAGCAGATCGGCCACCTTGTGGTCGAACTCGCGGCGCCGCTCCATCGCCCACCGCTCGGTGGCGGTGTTGCCGCGCACGCGCAGCAGCAGCGTCACGTACGGCAGCTCCGCCATCAGCACCTCGACGGTGCGCCGCGTGACGTACTCGACCCGCTCGACGGCCCGGCCGCGCCCGGCGCCCGGCTCGTCGAGGATCGCGAAGAGCCCGTCGAGCGCCCGGCTGACCGCGCGCCGCAGCAGCTCCTCCTTGCCGGAGACGTGGTGGTAGATCGAGGACTTCGAGATGCCGGCGGCCTTGGACAGGTGCTCCATCGACGTGCCGTCGTAGCCGCGCTCGTTGAAGACCCGCACCGCGACCGAGAGCAGCGTCTCGGGGGTGTACGTGTCGCGCTTCGCCGTGGTCATCGGGAGTCCTGCCCTTCCTCGGCGTATCCCCGGCGGGCGGTGGCCAGGCTGGGCGCGTACCGGCCCGTCGGGTAACGCGTGTGCAGCTCGCCGAGCAGGTCCCGTACGCGCGCGTGCCCCACGTTCGCGGCCCATTCCAGCGGGCCGGCGGGGTAGTTGACCCCGAGCCGCATCGCGGTGTCGACGTCCTCGGCGGTGGCGACCCCCCGGTCGACGGCGTCGGCCGCGAGGTCGGCGAGCATCGCGACCGTACGGGCGACGATCATGCCGGGCACGTCGCCGATCACGGACACCTGCTTGCCGAGCGCCTGGAAGAGGCCCACGGCCTCGGCGAGGGACTCGGCCGAGGTGTGCTCGCCGGTCGACAGGACGATCCGGCTCGCGCGCGCGTAGTCCAGCGCGAGGTCGAAGTAGATGATCTCGTCGGTGGAGTACTCGAAGGCGGTCTCTCCGTCGGCGAGGCAGAGCCGGGCGCCGCCGGGCAGCTGCACGTACCCCCCGCCGCCCTTGCGCCGGACGGTGATCCCGGCCTCCTCGAAGAGTCCGACCAGCGGCTCGGCGGGCCCCAGGTCGCCGCGTACGGCGATCCGCTCCGGCGCGTCGGCCGGCGGCGCGGTGTGCGGCTCGGGACGCTCGGCGCCCTCCGCGTACGAGAACCAGCCGTGCCCGGACTTGCGGCCGAGGCGGCCCGACTCGACGAGCCGGCGCTGCGCGAGCGAGGGGGTGAACTTCGGGTCGTGGTGGAAGGACTCCCAGACCGAGCGGGTGACGGCCTCGTTCACGTCCTGGCCGATGAGGTCGGTCAGCTCGAAGGGCCCCATGCGGAAGCCGCCGCACTCGCGCAGGGCCGCGTCGATGGTGGCGGGATCGGCCCCGCCCTCCTCGAAGACCCGGAGCGCCTCGGCGTAGAAGGGGCGGGCGACCCGGTTCACGATGAAGCCGGGGGTGTCCGCGCAGCGCACCGGCGTCTTGCCCCAGCCCTTGACCGTCCCGTACGCGCGCGTGGCGACGTCCGGGTCGGTGGCGAAGCCGCTGACGACCTCGACGAGGGGGAGCAGCGGCGCCGGGTTGAAGAAGTGCAGTCCGACGAACCGGCCGGGCAGGCGCAGTCCTCCCGCGATGGCGGTGACGGAGAGGGAGGAGGTGTTGGTGGCGAGGACGGTGTCGTCGCCGACGATCTTCTCCAGGTCGGTGAAGAGCCGCTGCTTGACCGAGAGGTCCTCGACGATCGCCTCGATCACGAGGGCGGCGTCCGCGAGCTCGGCGGGGTCGTCGGCCGCGTGCAGCCGGCCGACGGCGGCCTCGCGTGCGGCGGCGTCGAGCCGCCCCTTCTCCACGAGCCGGTCCAGGCGGGCGGTGAGGGCCGCGACGGCCTCGGCGGCCCGTCCGGGGGCGCTGTCGTAGAGGCGCACGGGGTGGCCGGCGACCAGCGCGACCTGGGCGATGCCCTGGCCCATGGTCCCGGTGCCCACGACGGCGACGGTCCGGTCCTGCCCGATGACGGCGGTGCCGTCCTGTCCCACGGCGGCGGTCTCACTGGCGGTCACGTCGTCGCTCCCCCTGACGGTCACGTTGGCGCTCATAGGAGTGATCCTCCCCGATGGGTTTTCCACAGGATCGGCGGACCCCCTTGTCCCGACCGATCGTTCGGTTACTCTAACTCCGTACGCGTCTCCCTGCCCAGCTCGACGAGGAGTTGGTCCATCCATGGCCACCGCTCAGCTGACCACCGACCGTCTGGCCGAGAAGCACCGGTCCACGCTCGACCAGGCGCTCGACACCATCCGCAGCCGCGCCTACTGGTCGCCGTACCCCGAGCACCCCAAGGCGTACGGCGCGGACGGCTCGCTCGACGCGGCGGCGGGCCTCGCCGCCCACCAGTCCCTGCTGAACACCCGCTTCGACCTCGACCAGCCCGGCACGGACGGCTGGACCGGCGGCGAGACCTCGCCGTACGGCCCGTCCCTCGGCATCGAGTACCCGCACGCCGACCTGGACGTGCTGCTCCCCGCGATGCGCGCGGGCATGGGCGCCTGGCGGGACGCCGGCGCCGAGACCCGCGCCCTGGTCTGCCTGGAGATCCTCGCCCGGATCTCCGCCCGCACCCACGAGTTCGCGCACGCCGTCATGCACACCAGCGGACAGGCGTTCATGATGGCGTTCCAGGCCGGCGGCCCGCACGCCCAGGACCGCGGCCTGGAGGCCGTGGCCTACGCGTACGCGGAGCAGACCCGCACGCCCGCCGGCCGGGCCGGCTGGTCCAAGCCGCAGGGCAAGCGCGACCCCCTGGAGCTGAGCAAGGAGTTCACCCCGGTCGGCCGCGGCATCGCCCTGGTCATCGGCTGCAACACCTTCCCCACGTGGAACGGCTACCCGGGCCTGTTCGCCTCCCTCGCCACCGGCAACCCGGTCCTCGTCAAGCCGCACCCGCGCGCCGTCCTGCCGCTCGCGCTCACCGTCCAGGTCGCCCGCGAGGTGCTCGCCGAGTCCGGGTTCGACCCGAACCTGGTCGCGCTCGCCGTCGAGCGGCCCGGCGAGGGCATCGCCAAGACCCTGGCCGTCCGCCCGGAGATCCGGATCATCGACTACACCGGGTCCACCGCCTTCGGCGACTGGCTGGAGGCCAACGCCCGGCAGGCCCAGGTCTACACCGAGAAGGCCGGCGTCAACACGGTCGTGGTCGACTCCACCGACGACTACAAGGGGATGCTGGCCAACCTGGCCTTCTCGCTCTCCCTGTACAGCGGCCAGATGTGCACCACCCCGCAGAACCTGCTGATCCCCCGCGACGGCATCACCACCGACCAGGGCCCCAAGTCGTACGACGAGGTCGTCGCCGACCTCGCGGCGGCGGTCGGCGGCCTGCTCGGCGACGACGCCCGGGCGAACGGGCTGCTCGGCGCCCTGGTCAACCCGGACGTGAAGGCGCGCCTGGAGGCCGCCGCCGGGCTCGGCGAGGTCGCGCTCGCCTCCCGCGAGGTGGTCAACCCGGAGTACCCGGACGCTGTGGTCCGCACGCCGGTCATCGTGAAGCTCGACGGCTCCAAGCCGGACGCCCAGGCCGCGTACTTCTCGGAGTGCTTCGGCCCGGTCTCCTTCGCCGTCTCGGTGGACTCCACCGCCGACGCCCTGGAGCTGCTGCGCCGCACGGTCCGCGAGAAGGGCGCCATGACGGTCGGCGCCTACACGACCTCGGCGGACACCGAGCGCGCGGTGGAGGAGGTCTGCCTGGAGGAGTCGGCCCAGCTCTCGCTGAACCTCACGGGCGGGGTGTACGTGAACCAGACGGCCGCGTTCTCCGACTTCCACGGCTCCGGCGGAAACCCGGCGGCGAACGCCGCGCTGTGCGACGGCGCCTTCGTCTCCAACCGCTTCCGCGTGGTGGAGGTCCGCCGCCAGGCCTGACCCACGGTGTCCCGTGGAGACCCTCCGGGGCCTCCACGGGGCCTCCACGGGGCCCACGGGGCCCACGGGGCCCAGCGGATTCACGGGCCCACGAGCAGCCCACGAGCGGCCCACGCGCGGCCCACGGGCCCGGCCGGCTCACGAGCCGGGCAGCAGCCCACAGGCCAGACGGCGGCCTCCTACGGCGCCTCGATCTCCGCGTACCGCTGCACCCACGCGTGCATGGCGATCGCGGCGGCCGCGCCCGCGTTGATCGACCGGGTCGATCCGAACTGGGCGATCGAGCAGACCATCTCCACGTGGGCGCGGGCCTCCTCGGTGAGCCCGGGGCCCTCCTGCCCGAAGAGCAGCACACAGCGGCGGGGCAGCACGGTCCGCTCCAGCGGGACAGCGCCCGGCAGGTTGTCTATCCCGATGACGGGGATGCCCTCGGCCGCGGCCCACGAGGTCAGCGACTCGGTGTCCGGGTGGTGCCGGACGTGCTGGTAGCGGTCGGTGACCATGGCGCCCCGCCGGTTCCAGCGGCGCCGGCCCACGATGTGGACCTCCTTCGCCAGGAAGGCGTTGGCGGTCCGCACCACCGAGCCGATGTTGAAGTCGTGGCCCCAGTTCTCCACCGCCACGTGGAAGTCGTGGCGCCGGGTGTCCAGGTCCGCGACGACCGCCTCGCGCGTCCAGTACCGGTACCGGTCCACGACGTTGCGCCGGTCGCCGCCGGCCAGCAGCTCGGGGTCGTACCGCTCGTCCCGCGGCCACGGCTCCGGGTGCGGCCCGACGCCGATCTCGGGGCCGAACCCCTCGTCGTACTGGACCGGCTCGGGCTGTTCTTCCGTGGTGCTCACCCGACGAGGGTACGGGGACCGTGCTCCTCACCCGTACGGCGCTGGTCGGGCAGCGTCCCGGCGGGAGTCCGCCGGAGCAGCCGGTCCCTGCCCCGGACCACCTGGGCGCCCAGCGCCACCAGGAACGCCGTCGGCAGGAACACGGCGTCGGCGGAGATCATCGCGATCGAGAACACCGGCAGCCCCAGGAGCACCGCGATCCCGGCGTGCTCCAGCATCATCGCGACGAGCAGGACGTTCTTGACCTTGCGGTTGAAGAGCGTGAAGGGGAAGGCGACCTGGACGATCACCGTGCCGTACGTCAGCAGCATCACCATGATCCCGCTGGCGCCGAGCAGGTCGGAGAGGCCCGGCCAGGGCGAGAAGTAGTCCAGGTGGAGCGGGTAGAACAGCGCGGTGCCGTCCTGCCAGCGCGAGCCCTGGATCTTGTACCAGCCAGCCGTGGAGTAGATCAGGCAGACCTCGACCATGAGGACGAGGAGGACACCGTTGTGCGCGAGGTTGGCGAGGGCGTCGAGCAGGGTGCGGGGCTCCCCGGGCGCGACCCGGCACACCAGCCACCACAGACCGTTCCCGAGCCACAGCACCCACAGCAGCACCGGCACCCACCACTCGCCGGTGACGTCGCTGAACCAGGTGGTGGCGAGGAGGAAGCCGCCGAGCACGACCCACAGCAGCGGTCCGACGACATCACGGCGCGACGGCTCCCCGGCACGGGCCTCGCGGGCCTCGCGGGCCGACCGCCGGGCGTCCAGGGACCAGACCCGGCCGCAGCGGGTGAACACGAGGTAGATCGCGGCGAGGTGGAGGACGTTGTCCCCGCCGTCGCCCACGAACACCGCCCGGTTCTGCAGCGAGAGCACGCCGACCATGAAGAGCACGGACACGGCCCGGGTCCGCCAGCCCACCAGGAGCAGCAGGGCGGAGAGCACCGCGAGCCCGTAGACGACCTCGAACCAGAGCCGGCCGTCCGACCACATCAGGACGGTGAAGGCCCGGTTGTCGGCGATCAGCCGGTGCGCCATCTCCCAGGACCAGGGGGAGTCGGGCCCGTACAGCTGGTGCCGGTACGGCAGCTCGCGCAGCAGGAAGACCAGCCAGGTCAGCGAGAAGCCGATCCGTACGATCGCGCTCTGGTACGGGGCGAGGGTGCGCCCCGTGACGGTCTGCACGCCGCGGGCGAGGCGTCGGTCGAGGGATTCGCGGGCACGCGCGGGCGTGGCGGGGGAGATGCTCATCGGCCCGCCTCCGTGCGGCTCGTGCCGGCGCCGGCGGACCGGTCGGCCTCGGTGATGTTCCACCACGGGAAGTCGCGGTAGCCGGGGGTAGTCCGGTTCTTCTCGGTGCTCCACCGGGCCGCGGGGACCGGCCGGGAGACGGTGCGGAGCTGGATGCGCCGCGTCTCGGGGCCGAGGGCCCGTCCGTCGGGGCCTTCGAGGGCGTCGAGCCTGAGCATCGCGAGCCGGCGCATGTACTGCTCCGCGAGGGTGGCGCGCAGTCCGCCGGCGCGCTGGCCCTCGGGGTGCGTGTTGACGTAGTAGTCCACGGCCCTGCGGAGCTGGTTCTGCTGCACGTGGCTGGGCATGGGGTTGTGCCGGATCGCCTCGATGTCCTGGGCGGTGAGGTCGATCCAGCCGGTGGTGCGGCTGGAGCCGTCGGCGGTGGCGGTCTCGGCGCGGACCTCGACGGAGATGTTCGTCTGGAGCGGATTGGGCGCGAAGAGCTTCCAGTTCTGCTCGAACTCGGGGTAGATCCAGTCGCCGACGGCCTCGCCGTGCCGCTTGGTCAGCGTGTTGGACGGGGCCACGTGCAGGAACACCATCGCCAGGTGGACACAGGTGAACACCGCGGTGACGGCGAGCGCCACGGCGACGACGACCTGGTACGGCAGCGAGAGGGCCATGATCCCGGCGCCGGCCCCCTCGGCGGATGCTCCTGGCGCCTCGTGAGGAGCGGTCGGCGGGGCCTCGGCGGGAGAGACCGGCGAGTCCTCGGGAGGGGCGACCGGCGGGTCCTCGGGGGGTCTGTGCCCGCCGTCGGTCACCTCGACCGCGTCCTTTTCGACGTACGCGTCCATCCCGCCCCGATCCCGATCGGCCCACCTCGGTTATCCACAGGGTTGACACCATACGGGCCGCCGACCCACCATTGAAGTCATTCAACCGAACGATCGGTCGGTAGGGGGTCTGATGACCGCAGTGACGGCAGGGACGGCAGGGACCACGGGCGTGCCCGGCGTGTCGGACACGGCCGCGGCGGCGGAGCAGGCCGCCTACGAGGCCGTGTTCGACGCCGCCGTGGCCGCCGACGAGCGGATCGAGCCGCGCGACTGGATGCCCGAGGCCTACCGGGCCTCCCTCGTCCGGCAGATCGCGCAGCACGCCCACTCCGAGATCATCGGCATGCAGCCCGAGGCGAACTGGATCACCCGCGCCCCCTCCCTGCGCCGCAAGGCCATCCTCATGGCCAAGGTGCAGGACGAGGCCGGCCACGGCCTGTACCTGTACAGCGCGGCGGAGACCCTCGGCACCAGCCGCGACGAGCTCCTCGACAAGCTCCACTCCGGCCGCCAGAAGTACTCCTCGATCTTCAACTACCCCACGCTGACCTGGGCCGACGTCGGCGCGATCGGCTGGCTGGTCGACGGCGCAGCGATCACCAACCAGGTCCCCCTCTGCCGCTGCTCCTACGGCCCGTACGCCCGCGCGATGGTCCGGGTCTGCAAGGAGGAGTCCTTCCACCAGCGCCAGGGGTACGAGGCCCTGCTGGCCCTCTCCCGCGGCACCGAGGCCCAGCACGCCATGGCGCAGGACGCGGTCGACCGCTGGTGGTGGCCCTCGCTCATGATGTTCGGCCCGCCGGACGACGAGTCGACGCACACCGCCCAGGCGATGGCCTGGAAGATCAAGCGCCACACCAACGACGAACTGCGCCAGCGCTTCGTCGACATCGCCGTGCCCCAGGCCGAGGCCCTCGGCCTCACCCTCCCCGACCCCGACATCCGGTGGAACGAGGAGCGCGGGCACTACGACTTCGGCCCCATCGACTGGGCCGAGTTCTGGGACGTCCTCAAGGGGAACGGCCCCTGCAACGACCAGCGGCTCAGCAAGCGACGCCAGGCCCACGAGGACGGCGCCTGGGTCAGAGAAGCGGCGGCGGCCTACGCCGAGAAGCACACCGGAAAGCACGGGGAGGCACAGGCATGACGACCGACGGTTGGCCGCTGTGGGAGGTGTTCGTGCGCTCCCGCCGCGGACTGTCCCACACCCACGCGGGCAGTCTCCACGCACCCGACGCGGAGATGGCCCTGCGCAACGCCCGCGACCTCTACACCCGCCGGTCCGAAGGCGTGTCCATCTGGGTCGTCCCCTCGGCGGACATCACCGCCTCCTCACCCGACGAGAAGGACCCCTTCTTCGAACCGGCCGCGGACAAGCCCTACCGCCACCCCACCTTCTACGAGATCCCGGAGGGGGTGAAGCACCTGTGACCGGCACCACCGACACCCGCACCGCCGCCGCGCTCGCCCTCGGCGACGACGCCCTCGTCCTCTCCCACCGCCTGGGGGAGTGGGCCGGCTCCGCCCCCGTCCTGGAGGAGGAGGTCGCCCTGGCCAACATCGCCCTCGACCTCCTCGGCCAGGCCCGCGTCCTGCTCTCCCTCGTCGGCGACGAGGACGAACTGGCCTACCTCCGCGAGGAACGCTCCTTCCGGAACAGCCAGCTGGTCGAGCAGCCCAACGGCGACTTCGCCCACACCATCGCCCGGCAGCTCTACTTCTCCACCTACCAGCGCCTCCTGTACGGGCAGCTGGCCTCCGGCGACGGCCCCTTCGCCGCCCTCGCGGCCAAGGCCGTCAAGGAGGTCGCCTACCACCAGGACCACGCCGAGCACTGGACCCTGCGCCTCGGCGACGGCACCACCGAGAGCCACCAGCGGATGCAGCACGCCTGCGACGCCCTCTGGCGGTACACCGGCGAACTGTTCCAGCCCGTCGACGGCCTCGACCTCGACCTCCCCGCCCTGGACGCCGCCTGGCTCGACTCGGTCACCGGCGTCCTCGGCCGGGCCACGCTCACCGTGCCCTCCGGACCCCGCACCGGCGCCTGGAGCGCCGGCGCCGGACGCCAGGGCCTGCACACCGAGCCCTTCGGACCGATGCTCGCCGAGATGCAGCACCTGCACCGCAGCCACCCGGGGGCGACATGGTGACCATGACGGCCCTGGAAGAGGAACTGAGCCGCGTCGCCGGCTCCGTCCCCGATCCGGAGCTGCCCGTCCTCACCCTGGAGGAACTCGGCGTCATGCGGGGCGTGCAGGTCCTCGGCCCCGGCCGGGTCGAGGTCTCCCTCACCCCCACCTACACGGGCTGCCCCGCCATCGAGGCCATGTCCTCCGACATCGAGCAAGCCCTCCACGAGCACGGCGTACCGAACGTCACCGTCGTCACCGTCCTCGCCCCCGCCTGGTCCACCGACGACATCAGCGAGGAAGGACGACGCAAGCTCACCGAGTTCGGCATCGCCCCGCCCCGCCCCCAGGGACCCGCCGGCGGCCCCGTGCCGCTCACCCTGGCGATCCGCTGCCCCCACTGCGGATCCACCGACACCGAGCTCCTGAGCCGCTTCTCCTCCACCGCGTGCAAGGCACTGCGCCGCTGCACCGCCTGCCGCGAACCGTTCGACCACTTCAAGGAGTTGTAGATGGTGTCCTCAGCCGCCGGAAGGGCCGGATTCCATCCGCTCCGGGTGAGCGAGGTCGACCGACTCACGGACGACTCCGTGGCCGTCACCTTCGCGGTCCCGCCCGAACTCCACGAGGCGTACCGCCACCTCCCCGGCCAGCACCTCGCCCTGCGCCGCACCGACGAGCAGGGCGAGGAGATCCGGCGCACCTACTCGATCTGCGCCCCCGCGGCCCCGGCCGGCGAAACCCCCGTCCTGCGCGTCGGCATCCGGCTCGTCGACGGCGGCTCGTTCTCGACGTACGCGCTCAAGGAGCTGGCCGTCGGCGACCTCGTCGAGGTCATGGAACCCATGGGCCGCTTCACGCTCCCCCCGCGCCCCGGCCACTTCGCCGCCGTCGTCGGCGGCAGCGGCATCACCCCGGTCCTCTCGATGGCGGCCACCCTGCTCGCCCGCGAGCCGGAGGCCAGGTTCTGCCTGATCCGCAGCGACCGCACCGCCGCGTCCACGATGTTCCTCGACGAGGTCGCCGACCTCAAGGACCGCTACCCGGACCGCTTCCAACTGGTCACCGTGCTCTCCCGGGAGGAGCAGCAGGCGGGGCTGCCGTCCGGCCGCCTCGACCGCGAGCGGCTCGCCGGACTGCTGCCCGCCCTGCTGCCCGTCGACACCATCGACGGCTGGCTCCTCTGCGGCCCCTTCGGACTCGTCCAGGGCGCCGAGCAGGCCCTGCGCGGCCTCGGAGTCGACCGGAGCCGGATCCACCAGGAGATCTTCCACGTCGACGACGGCTCCGCACCCGCCCCGGCCCCCGCGGCCGACGCCCCGGCGCACGCCACCCTGACGGCCACCCTGCACGGCCGGTCCGGGACCTGGCCGGTGGAGCGGGGCGAGACGCTGCTCGACACCGTGCTCCGCTCCCGCGCGGACGCCCCGTACGCCTGCAAGGGCGGGGTGTGCGGCACCTGCCGCGCGTTCCTCGTCGGCGGAGAGGTGCGCATGGACCGCAACTTCGCCCTGGAGCCGGAAGAGACGGAAGCCGGATACGTCCTGGCCTGCCAGTCCCATCCGGCCACCCCGGACGTGGAGTTGGACTTCGACCGCTGACCCACCCGGCGAAGGCGCCGCCCAAGTACGGGCGGCGCCGCCATTCCCTTCCCCTAGAACCTGTTCTATCTTGACGAACCGTCAGAGACACAGGGTCGGCAACGGGAAGGCAGCACCGTGGACTTCACCTTCACCGAAGAACAGCAGGCGGCCGTCGAAGCGGCCAAGGCCGTCTTCTCGGACGTCACGCCCGACACGGTCCCCAGCCCCGCCCTCACCCCGGGCGCCGTGGCCGAGGACCTCGACCGCCCGCTCTGGTCCCGCCTCGCCACCGCCGACCTCCTCGGGCTCACCCTGGCCCCCGAGCACGGCGGCGCCGGACTCGACCCCGTCGCCCTCTGCCTCGTCCTGCGCGAGTCCGCCCGCGTCCTCGCCCGCGTCCCGCTCCTGGAGACCAGCGCCGTCGCCCACACCGTCGAGCGGTACGCCCACCCCCGTACGGCCGCCACGCTCCTCCCCCGTGTCGCCCGCGGCGAACTCGTCCTCACCGCCGCCGCCCACGGACGCACCGGCCACGAACCCGCCGACCGGTCCGTCACCGCGCACCGCGACGGAACCGACTGGATCCTCGACGGAACCCAGACGGCCGTGCCCTGGGCCCACGGCGCCGACATCATCGCCGTCCCCGCACGCACCGCCGAGGGCCGCACCGTCCTCGCCCTGCTGCCCCGCACCCAGGACGGCCTCGACCTCACCGCCCAGTACTCGACCAGCGGCGAACTCCTCGCCGAACTCACCCTCGACGCCGTACGCCTCGACGAAGCCGACGTCATCGACGCCGACAGCGCCTGGGACCGCCTGCGCGACATCCTCACCACCGGAACCTGCGCACTCGCCCTCGGCCTCGGCGAGACCGTCCTCACCATGACGAGCCAGTACACCGGAAAACGCGAACAGTTCGGCCACCCCGTGGCCACGTTCCAGGCCGTCGCCGTCCAGGCCGCCGACCGCTACATCGACCTGCGCGCCATGGAGGCCACCCTCTGGCAGGCCGCCTGGCGCCTCTCCAGCGACGCGGACGGAGCACTCCCCGCGGCGGGGGACATCGCCGTCGCCAAGATCTGGGCCTCCGAAGGGGTGCGCCGCGTGGTGCAGACCGCCCAGCACCTGCACGGCGGCTTCGGCGCCGACACCGACTACCCGCTGCACCGCTACCACGCCTGGGCCAAGCACCTCGAACTGTCGCTCGGCCCCGCCGCGGCCCACGAGGAGGCCCTCGGCGACCTGCTGGCCGCCCACCCCCTCGGCTGACGCCCCCGAACCGTCAGAGGACGAACGCCGGGCTTCCGCCCTCCGCCACCATCGGACGCCCGGCACCGTCCCAGGCGAGCATCCCGCCGTCGATGTTCACCGCGTCGAAGCCCTGCTGCACCAGATACTGCGTGACCTGCGCCGAACGGCCGCCCACCCGGCACATCACATAGGCACGGCCACGCTCGGCCACGGCCTCCGTCACCTCACCGAAGCGCGCCACGAAGTCGCTCATCGGCACGTGCAGCGCACCCTCGACGTGACCGGCCGTCCACTCGTCGTCCTCCCTGACGTCCAGCACCAGGGCATCGGCCGGCACGGAAGCCGCGTCCACCGCGGGCAGGGGGGAGAAATTCATGGGACAGGCCTTCTCTCGTCAGTACCGCCCGAAGGACTCGGGCGCACGGAAAACCTACTGCACCAGCTCCGCCAGCTCGGTCTCCCGATCGGAGACCTGAGCGAGCAGCTGCTCGGCGATCTCCTCCAGGAGACGGTCCGGATCGTCGGGCGCCATCCGCAGCATCGCGCCGATCGCGCTCTCCTCCAGCTCGCGCGCCAGCGCCGACAGCATGTCCTTGCGCTCGGCCAGCCACTCCAGGCGCGCGTACAGCTCCTCGCTCTCGCTGAGCCGCTCCTCGGCCGGCACGGGACCGGCCTCCCACTCCGTGGAGAGCTCACGCAGCAGCGCCTCGTCGCCACGGGCATAGGCGGCGTTCACCCGCGTGAGGAACTCCTCGCGCCGCTTCCGCTCGTCCTCCTCGCGCGCCAGATCGGGGTGGGCCTTGCGGACCAGCTCGCGATAGAGCCGGCGGGCCTCCTCAGCGGGGCGGACCCGCTTCGGCGGCTGCACCGGCCGGTCGGTGAGCATCGCGGAGGCCTCGGGGGAGAGGCCGTCGGCGTCGATCCAGTCGTGGAACAGCTCGTCCACACCGGGCATCGGCAGCACGGCCGCCCGTGCCTCCTGCGCCCGCCGCAGATCCTCGGGGTCCCCGGTACGCGCCGCCCGGGCCTCGGCGATCCGCGCGTCGAGCTCGTCGAGCCGCGCGTACATGGGGCCCAGCTTCTGGTGGTGCAGCCGCGAGAAGTTCTCCACCTCGACCCGGAACGTCTCGACGGCGATCTCGAACTCGATCAGCGCCTGCTCGGCCACCCGCACGGCCCGCTCCAACCGAGCCTCGGGCCGCTCGTCAGCACCCTGCGCCCCGGGGTCACCCGGCTGCCCCGCCTGAGACTGCCCGGCCTCGGGCTGAGACTGCTCGGTCTGAGACTGCCCGGCCTGGAGCTGCTCGGCCTCAGGCCGGGGCTGCTCGGCCTCGGGGCGATCGTCCCCGGGTCCCTCGTTCACACCCTGGTCCACGCTCACGTCCACGCCGCCCACGTCCTCGTTCCGCCTCGTCCCCACCAGCCTACGGTCCTCTCGGGGGGGCCTCCCCCCTCCCTCCCCCTCCCTCCCACCTCCCCCGTTCCGTTCTGTTCCCCACCCACGCCCGCGCCCGGCGCCCCGGCGCCCGGGCCCCCGCTCTCCCCGGCGCTGCCCTGCCCTGCCCGCGTCGAACGTCAGACGCCCAGTTCCGCCGCGATGCGCCCGGTGCGGACGGCGGAGAGCAGATCGGCGTGGTCGGCCGTGGTGCGGTCCGCGTACGTGACGGCGAAGGACGCCACGGCCTCGTCGAGCTCCTCGTTCTTGCCGCAGTAGCCGGATATCAGGCGCGGGTCGGCGCTGTGGGCGTGCGCACGGGCGAGCAGGGCGCCGGTCATGCGCCCGTAGTCGTCGAGCTGATCCACGGTGAGGGCTGCGGGATCGACGCTGCCCTTGCGGTTGCGGAACTGCCGGACCTGGAACGGACGCCCCTCGACCGTGGTCCAGCCCAGCAATATGTCGCTGACGACCTGCATCCGCTTCTGTCCGAGCACCACGCGCCGCCCCTCGTGGCCGGCGTCCGGCACGGTGAAGCCCGCGGCGGGCAGGTGGGGCAGCAGGGCCGACGGGCGGGCTTCCTTCACCTGGAGCACCAGCGGCTCGCCCCGGTGGTCGAGGAGCAGGACCACGTAGGAGCGGGTGCCGACGCTGCCGGTGCCGACCACCCGGAAGGCCACGTCGTGGACGGCGTACCGGGCGAGGAGCGGCAGTCTGTCCTCGGACACGGTCTCCAGGTACGCGCCGAGGGAGTCGGCGACCTCGGCCGCCTCGGCGTCAGGGACCCTGCGCAGCACCGGGGGAGCGTCCACGAACCTGCGGCCGCCGCCCTCGGCGTCCGTCACGGCCTCGGTCGACCGTGCGGCGAACCGGGCGCTCGTGTTGTTGCGGGCCTTGGCGGAGACCCGTTCCAGGGTGCCGATGAGGTCACGGGCGTCGGTGTGCGAGACGAGTTCCTCGTCGGCGATCGCGTTCCAGGCGTCGAGTGCGGGGAGCCGGGCGAGCAGGCGCATGGTCCGCCGGTACGCGCCGACCGTGTCGAACGCGGCGGCCCGGCACACCTCCTCGCTCGCTCCCACCTCCCGCCCGGCGAGGACGAGGGAGGTGGCGAGCCGCTTGAGGTCCCATTCCCAGGGGCCTGTGACGGTCTCGTCGAAGTCGTTGAGGTCCATGACGAGCCGGCCGCGCGCGTCACCGTAGAGGCCGAAGTTGGCGGCGTGCGCGTCACCGCATATCTGGGCGGCTATTCCGGTGACGGGGGTTCCGACGAGGTCCTGGGCCATCAGTCCGGCGGAACCGCGCAGGAAGGCGAAGGGGCTCGCCGCCATCCTGCCGACCCGTATCGGCGTGAGCTCGGGGACCCGGCCGCGGCCCGATTCCTCGACGGCGCGGACGGCGCCCGGTCGGTCGGCGGCGAGGGCAGGACGGTCGTGCGAGGAGCGGGGGATCTGCTCGCGCAGCTGCTTGCCCCGGTCCTTGGGTGAGACCCCGGTGCCGGGGGTGGCGCGGCGTGCGAACCCCGGCACGTGCGGGACGCGCGCCTCGTCCTGCCCGCCGTCCGTACCCCGCTGTCCTGGCACGACGGCCCGGATCTCGTCCATGGGACGCCCTCCCCCGATGCGATGTCCAACATCATCCGGCCCTGACCGTACCGCCGTTCCCGATCGACCGTCTCCCCCTGTGGACAACGCATCCACGAGCCTGTGGACAACCTCCGGACCCCGGTCCGGACACCGCCCGTCAGACCGCGACGGCCTCCTCCATCTCCTCCTCGGACTCGGAATCGGCCTCGGAATCGGACTCGGACTCAGGCCGGGGCCCTGATTCGGATCCGGACCGGGTCCGGGACTCGGACCCGGTGCCGGGCCCGGCCGTCGCCGCGGTGATGGCGCTCGCCTTCCGGCGCCGTGCCTCCGTCAGGCCGGCGAGGACGACCAACGCGGCACCGGCGAGGAGCCAGAGGCCGAGGACGAGGACGTTCCCGCCGAGTCCGTGACCGCCGAAGTAGACGTGGCCGCGTACGCCCTCGACGAAGCCCGCGCCGTTCCAGAAGGCGTGCAGCGCGCCGAAGAAGCCTGGCTGGAGCTCGGGGCGGTAGATGCCGCCGGAGCTCGTGAAGTTGAGCATGACGAAGAGCACCATCACGCCGAGCGTGGTCCAGCGGCGCAGGAAGGTGTGCAGGCCGACGCCGACGGCCAGGATGCCCGCCGCGTACAACCAGGCCATCGCCCACACGCCGGCGAGCCCGTGGTCGACCAGGTGGAAGACCGGCCCGGCGAAGAGGGTGCCGATCAGGCTGACGACGAGCGACATGCCGGCGGCGAGGAGTGCCCTGATCCGCATGGGGAGGACGGCTCCGGCTCCGCCGATGACGGCGACCGAGGCGTACGCGCCGATGCTGAGGGCGACGAGCAGGAAGAAGACGCCCTGGCCCGTGGGGTCGCCGGAGGCGGTGGGGGCGGTGTCGGTGACCTTGAGCGGTGCGTCCTGGGCGGCGGCGACCTTGGTGAACACCTTCTCGACGGCCATGGCGCTGGTGTCGGAGGAGCCGGACGCGACGAGCAGTTCGGGCTTCTCGCCGGGGATGTAGGCGCCGAAGCTGCGCTGCTCGCGCAGTGCGGAGACGGCCGTGTCCCGGTCGGGGACGGTACGGACGTCGAGGGCGCCGGCTCCCTTGTCCTGGAGCGTCTGCGCGAGGACCTGTGTGGTGGGGCCGGAGCCGACGACGTCGACGCGCAGGTCGTGGGGTTCGGGCGCGTGGAAGGCACCGAGGTAGGCGAGCCCCATGCCGACGCACATCAACAGGGGGGTGAGCAGATGTCCGAGGACATGCCGCAACGCACCGCTGGTGTTCGGTCCTGCGGACACCGAGACCTCCATGGTTGGCTTTTACAACTAAAGACTCGTTGTACTATACAACCGAAAGCTCACGGGGAGCCACCCGCACCCGGGCAACCCCCGAACGACAGCAGGGAGCGCACGATGACCGCCGGCGCACAGCCACCCCGCGAGGCGTCCGTGGACGTCATCCAGCGCGAACTGACGGCCTTCGCCCGCCGGGCCCGCGCCGCGGCCGCCCGGGTCCACCCCGAGCTCCCGCTCGTCTCGTACACGCTCCTCGCCCACATCGAGGAGCAGCGCGGCTGCCGCGCCACCGACCTCGCGGCCCACTACTTCCTGGACAAGTCGACGGTCAGCCGTCAGGTCGCCGGCCTGGAGAAGCTCGGTTTCGTCGAGCGCCGCCCGGCCCCCGACGACCATCGCGTGCACGTCCTGCATCCCACCGAGGCCGGCACCAAGGTCCTCGCCTCGGCCCAGACGAACCGTCTCGCCGCCTTCCAGGAGCGCCTGGAGGACTGGCCGGCCGAGGACCTCGCCCGCTTCGCCGAATACCTCCTGCGCTACAACGCCGCGGCCACGAGCCCCGCCCCCGGCACCCCCTTGAGCTGAGCACGCCCTGCACGCGAAGCTGCCGAGCCGCGCCCCCGCCCCGGCCCCTCGCACACAGCCCGGCTACCGCCCGACACCTCGACACACAGCCCCGCGACCACCCGGCCCTCGCACACAGCCCCGCGACCGCCCGACACCTCGGCGCACAGCCCCACTACCGCCCGGCCCCTCGCACACAGCCCAGCGACGGCCCCGCTCCCGCCCCTACAGCCCCGCGTCCCGGGCGAGGAGCGCGGCCTGCACCCGGTTCTCGCAGTGCAGCTTGGCCAGGATCCGGCTCACGTACGTCTTCACCGTGGCCTCGCTCATGTGCAGCCGCTTGCCGGCGTCCGCGTTGGAGAGGCCTTCGCCGAGCAGGGCCAGGACGTCACGCTCCTTCTCGCTGAGCGCCGCCACCCGTGCCCGCGCCTCCTCGGCGCGCGCCGCCTCCCGGCCGGTGGCCAGCCGCTCCACCACGTGCCGGGTCGCAGCCGGGGACAGATAGGCGTCTCCCGCAGCGGCCGCCCGCACCGCACCGATCAGTTCGGCGGGCGCGGTGTCCTTCAACAGGAACCCGGCACCCCCGTGCTCCAGGGCCCGCAGGACGTTCTCCCGCTCCCCGAAGGTCGTCAGGATGATCACCCGGGCCGCGGGGGCGGCCCGGCGCAGCTCGGGCAGTGCCGAAAGGCCGTCGAGCACCGGCATCTGGATGTCGAGGAGGACCACGTCGGCGGCGTGCGCCCGTGCGGCCTCGACCGCCGCCCGCCCGTCGGCGGCCTCCCCGACGACCTCGATCCCCGGGTCCGAGATGAGGATCATCCGGATCCCGGCCCTGATCAGAGGCTCGTCGTCGGCGATCACGACCCTGATGGGCTGCCCTGCCACAGCTTCTCCCCCACGCCTCCGGTACGGGCTGTTCAGCTCTACCGCTGTTCGACCACGTACGACTTCTTCTCGATCAGCTTGCCGTCCTTGAAGCAGAACCGGAAAACGGGCTCCTCGTCATAGGTCTCGCCCAGCTCCGAGGACATCAGCACCAGGCAGCTGGATCCCTCCGGGCGCGCGGGTCCCGAGCCGTTCAGGCCGGCCGTGGCTATGGTGTCGCCGGACGGCAGCTGGTCACGGACCTCGGTCTCGGTCATCCCGACCTTCACCGCGTCGTACTGCGCCGGGTCGATCATCCCGTCCTTCAGCGACCCCATGAGGAAGTAGAGGCCGAAGCCGGCCGCCACGACCAGCAGGACGAGCGCCGCGAACGCGATCCCGCAGCCGATCGCGACCGCCCCACCCGTGCTCCTGCCCTTGCCCCCACGCACCGCCATGGCCAGCTCCCGCTCCGTGAACGTCCAGTCGGCCGGTCCGACCGCGACCGGACGACCATCGCCCACCAGCGGCTTCGTGGTCTGCTGCCGGAAGTCGTCGGCGGCATCGACCAAAGGCGCGGCCTCCGCGACGGGCGCCGCCCCGTACGGGAGCATCCCGGCCACCCGGAACCCGCCGTCGTCGGCCGGGCCCGCGTGGCACATGCCGCCCACCAGGCGGGCCCGCTCGACGAGCCCGGCGAGCCCCTGTCCGCCGCTCACGAGGTCCTTGACCGGCCCGTCGACCGGCTTCGCGTTGACGACCTCGACGACGAAGGTGTCCGGCTCGTACCGCAGCTCGACGCCGATCGGTGTCCCCGGCGCGTACTTGTAGGCGTTGGTCAGGGCCTCCTGCACGATCCTGTACGCGGCGTGGTCGGCGGCCGGCGCGAGTGATCTCTCCTCCCCCAGCCGTCGCAGCCCGACCGCGGTGCCGGCGGCGCGGGCCGCCGCCACGAGCCCCTCGATGCCGGCGATCCCGCGCGCGGCCCGTCCCGTCTCGTCCCCGGCCGGCGCGGGCGGCGACGCCGTCCCGTCCTCCGCCGCGACGCCGTCGCGGAGTATGCCGACGACCTCACGCAGTTCGTGCATGGCGGTCACCGAGGCGTTCCGCAGGACGCCGACCACCTCCCGCTGCCGCTCGCTCAGGTCACGGTCCACCTCCAGGGCCCCCGTGTGCACGGCGATCAGCGCCAGCTGGTGCCCGAGGCTGTCGTGCATGTCCTGGGCGATCCGCTGCCGCTCGCGCAGCCGGGCCTGCCAGACCACCATGTTCCGCTCCCAGATCAGCTGGGCGTTGCGCTCCTGGAGCGCGTGCAGCAGGGTCCGGCGCTGGGTCCAGTAGCGGTGGGCGAGGCCGGGGGCGAGGGTGGTGCCCAGGTAGTAGAGGGTCGCCATGAAGGCGACGGTGAGCAGCCGCTGCCGGTCCCAGGTCTCCAGGAGTGTCCCGCCGACGTTGAGGACGAAGGCGGCGATGAACGCGGCCAGGGCCCGTCCGGCGCTCGCGACGTACCGGCCGGACGACCAGCCGAGGACGATGAGCAGCGGCCCGAGGCCGGGCACGAAGGGCGCGAGCCCGGCGGTCAGGACGAGCACGCTCGCGGGGAGTCTGCGCCGCAGCAGCGCCAGGGCGGCCGCGCCCACGGCGACCGCGGCCAGCCGCCATCCCTCGCCGCCCAGGAGTTCCTCGGTGCCGGCGGCCAGCACGGCGACGACGACGGCGAGGGCCACCTCACCGGTGATCCTGCGCCGCGACCACTGCCCCGGCAGCGCGAACCAGTGCCACCAGGCGGCGGCCCGGGCCCCGACGTCCCGCGCGCTCCAGCTCCCCGACTTCGACATTTCGTCCACGCTCGAACCCTAGGCAGCGCCGGACGCCTTGGACGTCCCTCTTTCGTCTCGGGCTCCGAAGACAAAAGTCGCGCGTCCTCCGCCCCCGACGTGGGAAGGCTCACATCGGCATCGACGAACGCGGAAGCCCCGTAGGTCGATGACCTACGGGGCTTCCGTCTGGTGCGCGAGGGGGGAGTTGAACCCCCACGCCCTTTCGGGCACTGGAACCTGAATCCAGCGCGTCTGCCTATTCCGCCACCCGCGCATTGGGTGGTCTCCCTGCCCTCTCACTTTTCAGTGGGAGCGCCTGGCGACATCTGAAGATTAGCACGCCGCAGACCGTGGATTCACATCCGTTGTTTCGCCCTCGCCACCGGAGAACAAGGAGAGGGGTGAGGCGCTCGGGGGCGTGAAGCGGGCCGGGTAGAGGGGCCCGCGGGACCGCGAGACGAGCGGGCGGAGGGGGAGTGAGACGGAGCGGACGGGAGAAGGAGAGGAGGGGGAGGGAGGGAAGGAGGAAGGCCGCCAAGGAGGGAAAAGGAAGGAAGAAGGAGGGCGGAAGGGGACGGACCCGCCCGGAACCCCGGCCCGCACCTCCGCTCCCACAGCCGGGTGCGGGACACTGTCCACAGGCCGCCTCTACGATCCGTGGGGAAAGCCTGTGAGAGGTGACACTCGTCCACAGGGCAGAGAAGGGGAACCAGCCGATTTCCCGACGCGTGGATACGATCAGTAAGCAGTACCAGGGCGACAACGACGGAGGAGGTGCCCCATGGGAGTCCTGAAGCGTTTCGAGCAGCGTCTCGAAGGCCTGGTCAACGGCACCTTCGCCAAGGTCTTCAAGTCCGAGGTCCAGCCCGTCGAGATCGCCGGCGCGCTCCAGCGCGAGTGCGACAACAACGCGACGATCTGGAACCGTGAGCGGACCGTCGTCCCGAACGACTTCATCGTGGAGCTGAGCACGCCGGACTACGAGCGTCTCAGCCCCTACTCGGGCCAGCTCGGCGACGAGCTCGCCGGCCTGGTCAGGGACTACGCGAAGCAGCAGCGGTACACCTTCATGGGCCCGATCAAGGTCCACCTGGAGAAGGCCGAGGACCTCGACACCGGCCTGTACCGCGTCCGCAGCCGCACGCTCGCGTCGAGTACGTCACAGCCGCAGCAGCCCTCCGCGGGGCCGCAGCAGCACCAACAGCAGCAGGGCCACGGCGGCTACGGGTACCCCCCGGCCGGCGCCCCGCCCATGCCCGCCTCCCCGCCTCCCGGCGCGCCCGGCCACCGGCCGACGGCGCCCGCCGGACGCCCGGCGGGCGGCCCCGGATCCATGCCCGGCCCCGGCACCCACGCCGGATCGGGCTCCCCGGTGCGCCGCTGGATCGAGATCAACGGCAACCGCCATCAGATCTCCCGCCCGACCCTGGTCCTCGGCCGCAGCACCGACGCGGACGTGAGGATCGACGATCCCGGCGTCTCCCGCCGGCACTGCGAGATCCGGACCGGAACGCCCTCGACGATCCAGGATCTGGGATCCACCAACGGCATCGTGGTGGACGGGCAGCACACCACCCGCGCTACGCTCCGCGACGGCTCGCGGATCGTCGTGGGCAGCACCACCATCGTTTACCGGCAAGCCGAAGGGTGAAGCGGGGGCAATGTCAGAGCTGACCCTGACGGTCATGCGGTTGGGTTTCCTGGCCGTTCTGTGGCTGTTCGTCATCGTGGCCGTCCAGGTCATCCGCAGCGACCTTTTCGGTACGCGGGTCACCCAGCGCGGTTCGCGGCGCCAGGAGGCGCGACCTCAGCAGAACGCGCGCCAGGCCGCCGCGCCTCCGCAGCAGCGCGGCCAGCAGAACACGGGGGGCCGCCAGCGTCGCGGTGCCCCGACCAAGCTGGTCGTCTCCGAGGGCACCCTCACCGGCACGACCGTCGCCCTCCAGGGCCAGACGATCACGCTGGGCCGGGCGCACGACTCGACGATCGTCCTCGACGACGACTACGCGTCGAGCCGCCACGCCAGGATCTACCCGGACCGGGACGGCCAGTGGATCGTCGAGGACCTCGGGTCCACCAACGGCACGTATCTCGACCGGACCCGCCTCACCACCGCCACACCCATTCCGCTGGGCGCGCCGATCCGCATCGGCAAGACCGTCATCGAGCTGCGGAAGTAGTGCTACATCATGAATAGGCGCGAGTGGAGCGAGCGAGCCGGGTCCGCCAAAGGCCGTGCCTCGCTCCCGACCGGAGCGACTGAATCGACCGGTGTGACCGGAGCGACCGGAGGGTGGGCAGTGTGGGTCGAGACCGGCTGTACCCCGATGCAGCGTCGACAGGGCAGGTGCGCATGACTCTGTCCCTGCGATTCGCCGCGGGCTCGCACAAGGGCATGATCCGCGAGGGCAACGAGGACTCGGGTTACGCCGGGCCCCGGCTGCTCGCCATCGCCGACGGCATGGGCGGCCAGGCCGCCGGTGAGGTCGCCTCCTCCGAGGTGATCTCCACGCTCGTCACGCTCGACGACGACGTCCCCGGCTCCGACATCCTCACCTCGCTCGGTACGGCGGTGCAGCGCGCCAACGACCAGCTGCGGATGATGGTCGAGGAGGACCCGCAGCTGGAGGGCATGGGCACCACGCTCACGGCCCTCCTGTGGACCGGCCAGCGGCTCGGTCTCGTGCACGTCGGAGACTCCCGCGCCTATCTGCTCCGCGACGGTGTCCTCACCCAGATCACCCAGGACCACACCTGGGTCCAGCGCCTCGTCGACGAGGGCCGGATCACCGAGGAAGAGGCCACCACCCACCCGCAGCGCTCGCTCCTCATGCGCGCGCTCGGCAGCGGCGACCACGTCGAACCCGACCTCTCGATCCGTGAGGTCCGGGCCGGCGACCGCTATCTGATCTGCTCCGACGGCCTGTCCGGCGTGGTCTCGCACCAGACCCTCGAGGACACCCTCGCCAGCTACCAGGGCCCGCAGGAGACCGTGCAGGAGCTGATCCAGCTCGCGCTGCGCGGCGGTGGCCCCGACAACATCACGGTGATCGTCGCCGACGTCCTCGACGTCGACGGCGGCGACACCCTCGCCGGTCACCTCAGCGACACCCCGGTCATCGTGGGCGCCGTCGCCGAGAACCAGGCACAGCTGAACGACGGCGGGGCGATGCAGACCCCGGCCGGCCGCGCCTCCGGCCTCGGCCGCACCGCGCCGCACCAGCAGCCGCCCGCCGGCGGCTTCGGTCCGCCCGGCAGCGGTGACGACCACGGGTACGGCGGGATGCCCCCGCAGGGTTCCTTCGAGTCGTACACGGACGACGACTTCGTGAAGCCGCGCACCGGCCGCAAGTGGCTCAAGCGCTCCTTCTTCCTCCTCCTCGTCCTCGGTCTCGTCGGCGGCGGCCTCTACGGCGGCTGGCGCTGGACGCAGACGCAGTACTTCGTGGGTTCCAAGGACCAGCACGTGGCGCTGTACCAGGGCATCAGCCAGGACCTGGCGTGGGTGTCGCTGTCGAAGGTCGAGAAGGACCACCCCGAGATCGAACTCAAGTACCTGCCCGCCTACCAGCGGAAGCAGGTCGAGGACACGATCGCGGGTGGCAGCCTCGGCAAGGCCGAGACGAAGATCTCCGAGCTGGCCGTGCAGGCCTCGGCCTGCAAGAAGGCCGAGCAGCGGCACGCCGCCGCCGAGAAGGCCGCCGACCAGGCGAGCAAGCCGCCGGCGACGCAGAAGCCCGACGGCACCGCCACTCCTGACTCCAAGCCCACCACAGCCGCTCCGTCCCCGGGTCCCACCCTCACCGCGGAGGAGCAGAAGCTGGCCTCGAACTGCGGCAAGCAGTAAGCACCCGTAGGGGGCCTTTCACCACCATGAGCGTTGTCACCAACACGACCACCATCGGCGCGATCGAGGCGCCGAGCCGCCGCAACACCGAGCTGGCGCTGCTCGCGTTCGCCGTCGTCATCCCGGTGTTCGCGTACCTCAACGTGGGCCTGGCCATCGACGGCAAGGTCCCGGCCGGAATGGCGGGGTACGGCCTCGGCCTGGCCCTGCTCGCGGGCGTAGCGCACCTGGTGGTGCGGAAGTGGGCCCCGTACGCGGACCCGCTGCTGCTGCCGCTGGCGACCCTGCTCAACGGCATGGGCCTGGTGCTGATCTGGCGTCTCGACCAGTCGCCGCGGCTGATCCAGCTGGCGAAGACGTCGTACGGCGCGTTCAGCCCGTCCGCGCCGAACCAGATGATGTACTCCGCGATCGGCATCGCCATGTTCGTGGGCGTGCTGCTGCTGCTCAAGGACCACCGGGTTCTCCAGCGCTACACGTACATCTCCATGGCCGCGGCCCTCGTCCTGCTGCTGCTGCCGCTCGTCCCGGGCCTCGGCACGGACAGCTTCGGCGCCAAGATCTGGATCCGCGTCGGCGGCTTCTCGATCCAGCCCGGAGAGTTCGCCAAGCTCGTCCTGGCCGTCTTCTTCTCCGGCTACCTGATGGTGAAGCGCGATGCGCTGGCCCTGGCGAGCCGCCGCTTCATGGGGCTCTACCTGCCCCGCGGCCGTGACCTCGGTCCGATCCTGACGATCTGGGCGATCAGCCTTCTCATCCTGGTCTTCGAGAACGACCTCGGTACCTCGCTCCTGTTCTTCGGCATGTTCGTGATCATGCTGTACGTGGCGACGGAGCGGACCAGCTGGGTCGTCATGGGTCTGATGATGTCGGCGGCCGGTGCCGTCGTCGTCGGTTCGACCGCGAGTCACGTGCAGTCCCGTGTGGACGCCTGGCTCGACCCCTTCGAGTGCCTGAAGAACGCGCCGCCGAACTCCATGACGGCGTACGCCTGTGACCAGATGACCCAGGTGCTGATGTCCTTCGGCTCCGGCGGCATCCTCGGCACCGGTCTCGGACAGGGCAACTCGGACCTGATCAAGTTCGCCGCCAACTCCGACTTCATCTTCGCCACGGTCGGCGAGGAGCTCGGCCTTGCCGGTGTGATGGTCTTCCTGCTCTTCTACGGCCTGATCATCGAGCGCGGTGTCCGGACCGCCCTCGCGGCCCGCGACCCCTTCGGCAAGCTGCTCGCGATGGGTCTCTCTGGCGCGTTCGCGCTGCAGGTCTTCGTCGTCGCCGGCGGTGTGATGGGCCTCATCCCGCTGACCGGTATGACGATGCCGTTCCTGGCGTACGGCGGTTCGTCCGTGATCGCCAACTGGGCCCTGATCGGCATCCTGATCCGGATCAGCGACACGGCGCGCCGTCCCGCGCCCTCGCCCGCCCCGAACCCCGATGCCGAGATGACCCAGGTGGTCCGTCCGTGAACAAGCCGCTGCGCCGGGTCGCGATCTTCTGCGGCCTGCTCGTCCTCGCTCTGCTCATCCGCGACAACTGGCTCCAGTTCGTCCGCGCCGACGAGCTGAACGCCAACCCGAACAACCGACGCGTCCAGATCGAGCGGTACTCGAACCAGCGCGGCAACATCATCGTCGACGGCAAGCCCATAACGGGCTCCGTCGACTCGGGCGACAAGTTCTACAAGTTCAAGCGGACCTACACGGACGGCCCCATGTGGGCCCCCGTCACCGGTTACGCCTCGCAGGCCTACGACGCCAACCAGATCGAGAAGATCGAGGACGGCATCCTCACCGGCAACGACGACCGGCTCTTCTTCGACCGCACCCTCGCCATGTTCACCGGCGAGAAGAAGAAGGGTGGCGACGTCATCACCACCCTCAGCGGCGCCGCGCAGAAGGCCGCCTACGAGGGACTCGGCGACAAGACCGGTGCCGTCGTCGCCATCGAGCCGAAGACCGGCAAGATCCTCGCGATGGCGTCCACGCCCTCGTACGACCCCGCCTCCTTCGCCGGCTACTCCGGCAAGGACGAGAAGGCGTGGGTCGCGCTGGAGAAGGACAAGAACAAGCCGAAGCTGAACCGCGCGATCCGCGAGATCTACCCGCCCGGCTCCGTCTTCAAGGTCGTCACCGCCGCCGCGGCGCTGGAGAACGGCAAGGTCACCGACATCAACGCGGCGACCGACACCCCCGAGGGCTGGAAGATCCCGCTCTCCAACCGGGAGATGGTCAACCACGCCAGGGGCTGCGCCAACGCCAGCCTCACCCGTGCCCTGGAGATCTCCTGCAACTCGGTCTTCGCGAAGCTCGGCGACGACGTCGGCCGCGACAAGATGGTCGAGATGGCCGAGAAGTTCGGTTTCAACGCCGAGCAGTTCACCCCGGTCCGCTCCTCCGCCTCCGTGTTCGACAAGAACTCCGACCGCGGTGGCAACGCGCTCTCGTCCATCGGCCAGTTCAACACCGCGACCACCCCGCTCCAGATGGCGATGGTCACGGCGGCGATCGCCAACGACGGCAAGCTGATGAAGCCGTACATGATCGACCAGCTGCGGGCCCCGAACGTCGACGTCATCAAGCAGAACGAGCCGGAGGAGATGAGCCGCCCGGTCTCCCCGGAGAACGCCCAGCTGCTCCAGCAGATGATGGAGAACGTCGTCACCAAGGGCACCGGCGGCAACGCCGACCTGCACATGGACGGCGTGAAGGTCGGCGGCAAGACGGGTACGGCCCAGCACGGCGAGAAGAACGCCAAGCGTCCGTACGCCTGGTTCATCTCGTACGCGAAGACGTCCGAGGGCTCCCCGGTCGCGGTCGCCGTGGTCGTCGAGGACTCGGCGGGCACGGACCGTGAGGACATCTCCGGTGGTGGCCTGGCGGCCCCGATCGCGAAGGCCGTGATGAAGGCGGTCATCAAGACCCGGGGCTGACCCCCGGACCCCGTACGAGCCAGGTACCGGTCAGGTATCAGCTACCGGCCCCGGGCGGATCGCCTTCCCGGGGCCGGTAGCGTATGCGCGAACAGCACACACCGCCGGACCACCCATGGGTGCGGTCGGGACAGACGGAGAGGGCTGGATTAGCTATGGAAGAGCCGCGTCGCCTCGGCGGCCGGTACGAGCTGGGCCCGGTGCTCGGCCGTGGTGGCATGGCCGAGGTGTACCTCGCCCAGGACACCCGGCTCGGCCGCACCGTCGCCGTGAAGACGCTGCGGGCCGACCTGGCCCGCGATCCGTCCTTCCAGGCCCGGTTCCGCCGTGAGGCACAGTCCGCCGCCTCGCTGAACCATCCGGCGATCGTCGCGGTCTACGACACCGGCGAGGACTACGTCGACCAGGTCTCCATCCCGTACATCGTGATGGAGTACGTCGACGGTTCGACCCTGCGTGAGCTGTTGCACTCCGGGCGCAAGCTGCTGCCCGAGCGCACCCTCGAGATGACGGTCGGCATCCTCCAGGCGCTGGAGTACTCGCACCGCGCCGGCATCGTGCACCGTGACATCAAGCCGGCGAACGTCATGCTGACGCGCACCGGCCAGGTCAAGGTCATGGACTTCGGCATCGCGCGCGCCATGGGCGACTCGGGCATGACCATGACGCAGACCGCCGCGGTCATCGGCACGGCCCAGTACCTCTCCCCGGAGCAGGCCAAGGGCGAGCAGGTCGACGCCCGCTCCGACCTGTACTCCACGGGCTGCCTGCTCTACGAGCTCCTCACCGTCCGTCCGCCGTTCATCGGCGACTCCCCGGTCGCGGTCGCGTACCAGCACGTCCGCGAGGAGCCGCAGCCGCCGAGCAACTTCGACCCCGAGATCACGCCCGAGATGGACGCCATCGTCCTGAAGGCGCTGGTCAAGGACCCCGACTACCGCTACCAGTCCGCCGACGAGATGCGCGCGGACATCGAGGCCTGCCTCGACGGTCAGCCGGTCGCGGCGGCCGCCGCGATGGGCATGGGGATGGGCATGGCGGGCGCGCCCGCGTACGGCGGGGGCTACGGCTATCCGCCGGAGGACCAGCCGACCACGGCGCTGCGCCAGGCCGACCCGGGCGGCCAGACGTCGATGATGCCGCCGGTCAACCCGGACGACGGCTACGGCTACGACGACCGCCCGGACCGCCGTCGTGGCGGTGGCCAGAAGAAGTCGAACACGTCGACGATCCTCCTGGTCCTCGCGGGCATCCTGGTGCTCGTCGGCGCGATCTTCATCGGTGTCTCGATCTTCGACAAGAAGGACGGCCCGCAGCAGGTCAGTGTCCCGCAGCTGGTCGGCCAGACCATGCAGGGGGCGCAGGACCTGGCGAAGAACGCGCAGGTGAAGATCCAGCAGGCCGGCACCGAGCGCTGTGACCAGCCCAAGGACAGCATCTGCCGCCAGGAGCCGGTGGCGGACGGCACCGCGAAGATGGACGCCGACGGCACGGTACAGGTGTACGTCTCCGAGGGCGCCCCGCTCGTCGAGGTCCCGGACGTCGTGGAACAGTCCCAGGAGCGGGCCGAGGAGAGCCTCAAGGCCAAGGGCTTCAAGGTGAAGGTCGACCAGGAGGAGTCCGAGGAGGACCCCGGCACGGTGCTGCGCCAGAACCCCGACGGCGGCACCAAGGCGGAGCAGAACACCACGATCACCATCACGGTCGCGAAGAAGCAGCTGTCCGAGCTTCCGAGCTTCAAGGGCCGGACCTACGACCAGGCCGTCCAGCAGCTGAACGCGATCGGCTTCATGAACGTGTCCAAGGAGGAGGTCGACTCGACGGAGCCCGCGGGCACGGTCGTCGACCAGACCCCGCAGGGCCCGTCGAACCAGCCGAAGGACGTCCAGGTCGTGCTGAAGGTCTCGAAGGGACCGCAGCAGACCCAGGTCCAGATCCCGACGGGGCTGACCGGCAAGAAGTTCAAGGAGGTCCGGGACCTGCTGCAGGGCATGGGCCTCACGGTCGTCCAGCAGGGCTCCGACAAGGAGGACGCCATGGTCCTCAGCACGAACCCGCCGGAGGGTTCGACGGTTCCTACCAACCAGCCGATCACCGTCATGACGCTGGGCGGCGGAGGCGGCGGGGACAACAACAACGGCAACCCCGGCGGCGGCGGCTTCTTCGGCTGACGCCCGCCCGCACCCCGGCACGGTCACGGGAGAGCCCCGGCATCCAGAGCGGATGCCGGGGCTCTCCCGTGTCCAGGACTCAGCGCAGTTCGGCCGGGGGCGTGCGGTCGCGGTCGACCTTCTCCGTGCGGGCCAGTTCGCCCCAGACGATGTAGCGGTAGTCCGAGGTGTACATGGGGGTGCAGGTCGTCAGCGTGATGTAGCGGCCGGGCTTGGTCTTGCCGGATTCCTTCGGGACGGGCTGGAGGACGTCCACGTTGAACTTCGTGGTCTCGGGCAGGGTCTTGTAGACCTTGTAGACGTACCAGGTGTCCTTGGTCTCGAAGACGATCGCGTCGCCGGTCTTCAGCTTGTGGATGTTGTGGAACTTGGCCCCGTGCCCGTCCCGGTGCGCGGCGAGCGTGAAGTTGCCCTGCTTGTCCTGCGGCAGCGCGGACTTGACCGGGTCGGTGTAGAAGCCGGCGACGCCGTGGTTGAGGACGCCGGTGCCGGTGCCCTTCTTCACCAGGACCTCGCCGTTCTTCATGGCGGGTACGTGGAGGAAGCCGATGCCGTCCTTGGTGTCGAGCGCGCCGGGGCCCTGGTCGGCCCACTGGTCGCGGACCTGGGCGCCGTCCTTGTCGGCGGCGCGGTCGGCGAGGACGTTGGTCCACCACAGGGAGTAGACGACGAACAGGCCGAGCACCAGGCCCGCAGTGATGAGGAGTTCGCCGAAGAGGCTGATGGTCCCGGCGATCCGGTTGCGCGCGCGTGCCACTAGGTCGTCCCGTCGTCCCGTCCGGAGGTGTCGGGTCTCAGCCTACGAGCGCCGGGGGCTTTCCCTTGCTGCGCGGGCGTTCGTCGACGAGCTTGCCCCACACGATCATGCGGTAGGTGCTGGTGAACTCCGGTGTGCAGGTGGTCAGGGTGATGTAGCGGCCGGGGCCCTTGAAGCCGGACTGCTTCGGAACGGGGTCGATCACCGAGACGTTGGACGGCGAGGTCTGCGGCAGGATGCTGGCCATCTCGTACGTGTAGTAGGCGCTCTTGGTCTCGACGACGACGGGGTCGCCGGGCTTGAGCTGGTTGATGTACCGGAAGGGCTCGCCGTGCGTGTTGCGGTGGCCGGCGACGGCGAAGTTGCCCTGCTTGTCGGCGGGCATGGCCGTCTTGAGTTTGCCCTCGCCGTAGTGGCCGACCATGCCCTTGTCGAGGACCTTGCTCTTGCTGATGCCCTCGGCGATGGGGACGACGACGTCCAGCTTGGGGATGTACATGATGGCGAAGCCCTTGCCGGGCTCGAAGGCCTCGGGCTTGTCGTCGTCGGTGGCCCAGGTGTCCTCGATCTGCGCCTTGGCCTTGTCGGTCTCCTGGCCGGCCAGGACGTTGGTCCACCACAGCTGGTAGGTGACGAAGAGGAGCATGACGACGCCGAAGGTGATGAACAGTTCGCCGACGACACGGCTGGCGACGACGCCGACGCTCTCCTTGGCGGCGCGGGCCGCACGGCGGGCCTCGACACGGGAGAGGGGACGCCCCTCGGCCGCGGACGCCGCGGCGGACGACCCGGTGCCCGCGGGCGCGCCGCGGTTCCTGCCGCGGCCGCCTTTGGCGGCGCGGCGACGCTCGGCACGGCCCGGACCCGAGACCGGCTCGGCGGCGGGCGCGGAGACGTCTTCCAGGGCCCGCAGCGGCATCGTCTCGCCCCGCTGGTCCCGCTGGGGCTCCTCCGCCTCGTACGCCCCGTACGGGGGCTCGTAGGGGCTCTCCTGGGGGGTGCCACGGTGGGATGCGGGTTCCTCGTACGCGTACGGCTCTGAGGGCGGCGTGTAGGAGTCGGCGGGTACGTAGGGGTCGGCAGGCGCGTACGGCTCGTTCGGCGCGTACGCGGCGGGCTGCGCGTACGGCTCGCCCCCCTGGTACGGCTCCGCGGGCACGAACGGGTCACCGGCCCCGTAAAGTTCGGCCCCCACGTAGGGCTCTGTCGGCGCGTAGGGCTCGTTCGGCGCGTAGGGCTCGTTCGGCGCGTGCGGTTCGGCGGGCGCGTACGGGTCCCCGGGTATCGGCTCGGGCCCGGGACCGTTCGTCGGCCGGAACCACGGCGAGCCCGTCGTCACGCGACGGCCTTGCCCACCACCGGAGCGAGCCCCGCCGAGCGGCCGACCGCCCCCTTGTCGCCGCACTGCTCCAGCCAGTTGGCCAGCATCAGGTGCCCGTGCTCGGTGAGCACGGACTCGGGGTGGAACTGCACGCCCTCGACGGGGAGTTCCCGGTGGCGCAGCCCCATGATGATGCCGTCGTCGGTGCGCGCCGTGACCTCGAGCTCGGCCGGCAGGGCGGCGGGCTCGGCGGCCAGCGAGTGGTAGCGGGTCGCGGTGAACGGCGAGGGCAGACCGGCGAAGACGCCCTGTCCCTCGTGCGTGACGAGCGAGGTCTTCCCGTGCAGCAGCTCGGGCGCGCGGTCGACGACGCCGCCGTACGCCACGGCCATCGACTGCATGCCGAGGCAGACGCCGAAGACGGGCACACCGGTGTCGGCGCAGTGCCGGACCATGTCGATGCAGACCCCGGCCTGCTCGGGCGCGCCGGGCCCGGGGGACAGCAGGACGCCGTCGAAGCCGTCCTGGGCGTGGCTCAGCTCGACCTCGTCGTTGCGGAGGACCTCGCACTCGGCACCGAGCTGGTAGAGGTACTGAACGAGGTTGAAGACGAAGCTGTCGTAGTTGTCGACGACGAGAATTCGCGCGCTCACTGGCCGTCCACCGTCACATCGTTGAACGGAAGCAGAGGCTCCGCCCAGGGGAACACGTACTGGAAGAGGACGTAGACGACCGCGAGGACCAGCACGATCGAGAGCAGCGCCCGCACCCACGCGTTGCCCGGCAGATGCCGCCAGATCCAGCCGTACATGACGTCGACCGCCCCTTCCGTTCGTTACGGGGACCAGAGTACGGGGCGAGGGGGCCCCGGGGGGTCAGCTGTCCAAAGCCTGTGGACGACCGTCGGTCACCGGGCGGGTGGCGTCGAGGTGCGCCCAGACGATCAGCCGGTGGCTGCTGCCCCACTCGGGGTCGCAGGTGGTGAGGGTGAGGTAGCGGCCGGGTCCGTCGAAGCCGGACTTCCTCGGGACGGGGTCGACGACGGCGGTGTCGCCGGGGACGGTCCGGTACGGGCCGCGGTCGATCCGGTACGTGAACCAGGTCGTGCCGTCGGTGAGGACGATCGCGTCGCCGGGGCGCAGCCGCGGGAAGTCCTTGAACGGGTCGCCGTGGGTGCGGCGGTGGCCGGCGACGGCGAAGTTCCCGGTGTCGCCGAGGGCGGCGGTGCGGGTGTAGTGGCCGAGGCCCTGTTTGAGGACGCCGGGTCCGGTGCCTTCGAGGACGGGCCACTTCCAGTCGCGGCCGAGCCGGGGGACGTACATCACGGCGATGCCCTTGCCGGCGGCGTACGGCGTGCGTACGCGCGCGGGGGCGGGTGCGGCGGCGACGGGTGTGTCGGTCCACGCGCGCTGGAGGGTGTCGATCTGGGCGGCGCTGGCGCTGTCGGCCTGGACGCCGGTCCAGTACAGGAGGTAGGCGACGAAGAGGACGACCAGGGCGCCGACGGTGATGCACAGCTCGCTGAGGGTCCTGACGACGAGACGCAAGCGGCCCTCCCGCTGTCAGCTCACCGGCTTCGCGTAGTGGAGGTCCACTGTGCCCGAGTACCCGGGCAGAGTCACCGCCCTGTGCTCGTCGACTTTCCAGCCGAGCCCGTACGCCTTCACGTACAGCTGGTAGTTCTGGAGCGCGGGGGAGTCGGCCAGGGCCTTGTTCAGCCGGGACCGGTCACCGACGGCGGTGATCTTGTACGGCGGGGAGTAGACGCGGCCCTGGAGGATCAGGGTGTTGCCGACGCAGCGCACGGCGCTGGTGGAGATGAGCCGCTGGTCCATGACCCGGATGCCTTCGGCGCCGCCCTGCCACAGGGCGTTGACGACGGCCTGGAGGTCCTGCTGGTGGATGACCAGGTCGTTGGCCTGCGGTTCGGGGTAGCCGGGGGCGGCCTGGGCGTTGGGCGGGGCGTCGTCGAGGGTGACGGTGAGGCCGGAGCCGGCGACCTCGGTGGTGCCCGCGTTCGCTTCGAGCGCGTCGAGCTTGGCGTCCTCCGCGCGCGTGGAGCCGTCGTCACGGGCGGCGAGGGAGTCGACCTGGGCGCGCAGGGCGGCGGCGGACTCGTCGAGACCGGCGTTCTTGTGGCTGCGCTCCTCGATCAGGTCGGAGAGCCGGAGGAGCGAGGCGTCCGTGCGGATGTTGGTGCCCTTGGCGGTGTTGAAGCTCGTGACGAAGATCAGTCCGGCGAGGGCGAAAACGGCAAGGGTGAGCACGCGGACGGGGCGCCACCTCGTGGTGCGGCCCGGCCCTTCGGGAGTGTCGGCGGAATTGCTCAACGTACCCTGATCCCCTTCGGTGCCTCGGAAGCACTACGCTAACGGACGCCTGGGGGACGCAGTCGTCCTCCTTCGTCACATCCCGGCGCCAGCCACAGTTCCCTGCGCGGTCACGCAGCGCATCGACAGGAGAGTCCCTCGTGCCGAAGTCACGGATCCGCAAGAAGGCCGACTTCACGCCTCCGCCCGCCAAGCAGGCCACCAACATCAAGCTGACCAATCGCAGCTGGGTGGCGCCGGTGATGCTGGCGCTGTTCGCCATCGGTCTGGTGTGGATCGTGGTCTTCTATGTCACCGACGGTTCCATGCCGGTCAAGTCGATCGGGAACATGAACATCGTGGTGGGCTTCGGCTTCATCGCGGCCGGATTCGGCGTCTCCACTCAGTGGAAGTAGCGGCGATCCGGGCACGGGAGCGGTCGCGATAGCGGTCGCACCGGCCCGTCGTCAAGCTCTCCCCCGAGCTTATCCACAGCGTTGTGCACAGCACTGGATAACTTACGAAGATCTGTGGATAACTCGCACGGGGTTGACGCCGGTATGACCGGAATCACCCCCGGCAGAACACACAACGCCCCTCGCCTCCCTGGAGAAACACCAGGTCAGAGACGAGGGGCGAGGTCTTTCCCCACACAGTGGGGAGGATCCGCCACGCACTGTGGATAACTCTGGGGAAAGCTCACAGACGAGCTCTTCCACAGCCCTTTGTGCTCAGGTGAGCGCGGCTGAGCGGGCGAGCACGATCCCCAGGTCGATCAGCAGCACCAGCCCACAGGCCCCGTACTGCACGAGGTCCCGCCGGGTCCGGGGCGCGTGCACCATCGCGTACGTCAGCAGGACGCCCGCGACCAGACCGCCGACGTGCGCCTGCCAGGAGATCCCCGGACGGGTGAACGTGATGAGCAGGTTCAGCGCCACGAACAGGAGCGCCGGCCGCATGTCCTGCCGCCTGCGCCGGGCCAGCACGATCCAGGCGCCGAGCAGGCCGTAGACGATGCCGGAGGCGCCGAGCGAGAACTGGTTCTGCGGGGAGAGCAGATAGGCGAGCGCGGAGCCGGAGAGCCCGGACAGCAGGCAGAGGGCCGTGTACCGGATCCGTCCCAGCTCCGGTTCGACGATCCCGCCGATCATCCACAGGCCCAGCATGTTGAAGAGGAAGTGCGGGAGCTCCTGGTGGAGGAAGGCCGAGGTCAGCAGGCGGTACCACTCGCCGTCCGCGACCCCGACGAGCTCACCGCTCGGCAGGTAGGCGCCGCCGATCAGGGCGAGGTCGTCGAGGAGCCGGTCCCCGACCACCTGGACGGCGATGAACAGCGCCAGGTTGATCGCCATCAGGATCTTGGTGACGAGGCGCCCGTCCGACGCCACCCGGCCGCCCGCGAGCGTCCTGGGCTGGTTGGCGCCGGCGGCGTGGCCGGTCCCCGAGCCGTCCCGGACGCACTCGGGGCACTGGAAGCCGACGGAGGCGGAGATCATGCACTGCGTGCAGATGGGCCTCTCGCAGCGCGCGCAGCGGATGCCGGTCTCGGCCTCCGGGTGGCGGTAGCAGCGCAGCAGACCGGGCTGCGTGTCCATGGCGGTCGCCTTCCCTTCCGCCTCAGCGCTTCTCGATCACCACGGACTCGACGACGACGTCCTGGAGCGGACGCTCGGTGTGGGGGTCGGTCGCGGTGGTCGCGATCGCGTCCACGACCTTCCGGCTCTCCTTGTCGACGACCTCGCCGAAGATGGTGTGCTTGCGGTTCAGCCAGGTCGCGGCGCCGACGGTGACGAAGAACTGCGAGCCGTTGGTGCCCGGGCCCGCGTTGGCCATGGCCAGCAGGTAGGGGCGGTCGAAGAACAGCTCCGGGTGGAACTCGTCGGCGAACTCGTACCCGGGTCCGCCCGTGCCGTTCCCCAGCGGGTCGCCGCCCTGGATCATGAATCCCTTGATGACCCGGTGGAAGACCGTTCCGTCGTAGAGCGGGTCCGAGGAGACCGTGCCGGTGGCGGGGTGCGTCCACTCACGCTCGCCGGAGGCGAGTTCGACGAAGTTCCGGACCGTCTTCGGGGCGTGGAACGGCATCAGCCGCACCTCGATGTCGCCCAGGCTCGTCTTGAGGATCGCGTACAGCTGCTCGGCCACGGTCGCCTTCCGTCCACGTCGTGTCGTGTCGCGTCATGTCACGTCTGTCTCTGGCGTGTCCGATCCTCGCATGCCCCGGATGCCAGCCCCACATGCCGGACCCCGCTCCGGCGGGCATGATTCCGAAAAGGATGGAAAGGTGAAAAACCGACATCGCCACCGAGGAGGAGGAATCCCGTGACCCGCATGGACAGCGTGCGAGCCGCCACAGGTTCGGCGAAGGAGAGCGTCCTGCACGCCGCGGAAGTGGTGGCGCCGTACGCCGAGACAGCCAAGGACCAGGCCACGTACTACGCGAACGAGGCGCGGACGTGGGTCGCGCCGAAGGTCTCGAAGGCCGCGCATCAGGCCCGAGCGCAGGCTCGTGTGCAGTACGACTCGTATGTCGCACCGCATGTACCGCCGCGGGTCGACTCGGCCGCGCACACCGCGGCGGTCAAGACCCGCAAGGCCGCCCGTCAGGCGGCCGACTACACCGTTCCGCGCGTCGAGAGCGCGGTCGCCGCGACCACTCCCGTCCTTGAGGAGGCCGGGTCGCGTTCCACTGCCGCCTGGGCCGCGCTGCGCGGACAGGTGACACCGGAGGACATCCAGAAGATCGCGAAGCATCATGAGCGTCGGGCCAGGGCCGGACGCCTCGCCAAGGGACTCGTCGTCCTCGGCCTACTGGTCGGCGGCGCGTTCGCCGCCTGGAAGTGGTGGGACAAGCAGGCCAATCCCGACTGGCTGGTCGAACCTCCCGCTCCCACCGAGATGGACGAGGGCTCCTCGCTGTCGTCCGTCGACAACAGTGGGGCTTCCCACGACACGGAGGTGGAGACCGAGGCCGATGCCGCGGCCGCCGCAGATGCCGCCGAACGCGACGAACGCCGCTGACCGACCGCCCTCTGCCGAGGTCCTACCGGGGTCGTACTGGGTCCTGCTGGGTTCTGCCGGGTCGTGCTGGGGTTCTGCCGGGTCTGATCGCTGATCGGGTCCTGCTTGGTCCTACTGGGGTTCTGCCTCGTCTGATCAGGTCCTGCTGAGTCTGCTGAGTCCTACTGGGGTCCTTCTGGGTTCTGCTGGGGTTCTGCCTCGTTGCTGGTTCTGCTGGGGGTTCCGCTGGGGTTCCGCCGGGTCCCGCTGGGGTTCTGCCGGTGTTCCGGCAGGTCCTGAGCATGGGGTGCGGGTGTGGAGGTGGGGAGTACGCGTCGTGGCCTCCCCGCCTCCTACGCCGCAGCGGCGAGCGCCAGCTCGGTCAGCGCGGCCGGGTCGCTCTCGGCACCCGCGGTCGCCGACGAGCGCTGCCGCGAGGAGGGCGAGGAACCGTGGGCCTCGGCGGCGATGCGCTGCTTGATGGTGGGCGGCAGGGCACGGTCCCCGGCGAGCGGCCACCGGTGCGTCCGCTGTGCGGGTACGGAGGCGAGGGCGCGCTCCCCGGTCGTGACGGCGCCGGCGGCGGCGGGCGCGGCCGGCTCCTCGGGCTGCTGGACGGCGGGCTGTCCGGCAGCGGCGGCGGTGTTCGCCAGGCCGACGGAGGCGAGGAGGGCGAAGAGGACGGAGATGAAGGCGGTCCAGAACTGCTTGACCTTGGCGGTGGCCATGGCCCCTCACTTTCGTGACGTTCTCGGATGGTTCATTTCGGGTTGCGCGCTTTACGTACTTTTCTCATGATGTGGATGCGGCCCCGATTTCCACGCACCGACGCCGTCGTCGCGCAGTTCTTCCGATGAACACCACTCGGACGGACGAGCGCCGCCCCCGGTCACCCAGCGCCACTGCGCCCGGCCCGGCCCCTCTCCCCCGCCCGCGCGGCCCCGCGCGGAACGCGAAAGACCCCCCTGTCCTGCGCGGGCGCAGGTCAGGGGGGTCTGTCCGAGTGGAGCCTAGGGGAGTCGAACCCCTGACATCTGCCATGCAAAGACAGCGCTCTACCAACTGAGCTAAGGCCCCGGACGAGGACAGCGTACCGGGTCACCCCCCATGTCCGGCAAAAGGATTGGGACTCCCGGTCGGCGACCACGCTCCGTAAGATGCTGAGCGAGGTTCGCAGTGGCGAACCTAAGGGATGGGGAGAAGTAATGGACGCAGCGCAGCAGGAAGCCACGGCAAGAGCCAGAGAGCTTCAGCGCAGTTGGTACGGAGAGCCGCTGGGGGCGCTCTTCCGTCGCCTGATCGACGATCTCGGGCTCAATCAGGCCAGGCTGGCGGCCGTGCTCGGGCTCTCCGCGCCCATGCTGTCCCAGCTGATGAGCGGCCAGCGGGCCAAGATCGGCAATCCGGCGGTCGTCCAGCGTGTCCAGGCTCTCCAGGAGCTCGCCGTCCAGGTCGCCGACGGCAGCGTCAGCGCCGCCGAGGCCACCGACCGCATGGACGAGGTCAAGAAGTCGCAGGGCGGCTCCGTCCTCACCAGCACGGGTCAGACCACCACCGGTTCCGGTGCGCCGACCGTGCGCCGGGTGGTCCGCGAGATCCAGTCGCTGCTGCGTTCCGTGGCCGCCGCCGGCGACATCATCGACGCCGCGGACTCGCTCGCCCCGGCCCACCCGGAGCTGGCAGAGTTCCTCCGGGTGTACGGCGCCGGGCGCACCGCCGACGCGGTCGCCCACTACGAGTCGCACCAGAACTGACGCGGGGCCGGCGGCCGGCCGGCACCGCGGAGAGACGACGCACACGGGGAGCGGGCGCAGCGCGATGGGTGAGGTCTTCGCTGGTCGGTACGAGCTGATCGACCCGATCGGGCGCGGGGGGGCCGGCGCCGTGTGGCGTGCCTGGGACCACCGGCGCCGCCGCTATGTGGCGGCCAAGGTCCTGCTGCAGAGCGACGCCCACACGCTGCTCCGCTTCGTCCGTGAGCAGGCGCTGCGGATCGACCATCCGCACGTCCTGGCCCCGGCCAGCTGGGCCGCCGACGACGACAAGGTCCTCTTCACCATGGACCTGGTGGCCGGCGGCTCGCTGGCTCACGTCATCGGGGACTACGGGCCGCTGCCGCCGCGGTTCGTCTGCACACTCCTGGACCAGCTGTTGTCGGGCCTGGCCACGGTGCACGCCGAGGGGGTCGTGCACCGGGACATCAAGCCCGCCAACATCCTCATGGAGGTCACCGGCGCCGGACGGCCACACCTGCGGCTGTCCGACTTCGGCATCTCCATGCGCAAGGGCGAACCCCGCCTCACCGAGACCAACTACGTGGTGGGGACGCCCGGTTACTTCGCGCCCGAGCAGCTCCTCGGTGCCGAGCCGGACTTCACCGCCGACCTCTTCGCGGTCGGTCTGGTCGCCCTCTATCTGCTCCAGGGCCGCAAGCCGGACTCGCAGGCCCTGGTCGAGCACTTCCTCGCGTACGGCACCCCGGGCGCCCCGGAGGGCATCCCCGAGCCCTTGTGGCAGGTGCTGGCCGGCCTGCTCCAGCCCGATCCTCAGGCGCGGTTCCGGACGGCCACGGGGGCGCGCAAGGCGCTGAGCGCCGCCGTCGAGATGCTGCCAGAGCCGCGGCCCGACGAGGCGCCGGTCGAGATCTTCGACCAGCTCGGCCCGCTCCCCACCGGCTTCGGCCCCGAAGGCCCCGAAGGCCCCACGGGCGCCACGGGCCCCACGGACCCCACGGCCCCCGAAGAGCCCGCCCAGCCCGTACAGCCCGCCGCCCAGCCCGAAGGTCCCGTACAGCCCGTACAGCCCGTACAGCCCCCGGCGCAGCCCGTACAGCCACCACATGAGCCGTACCAGCCCGCCGCCCAGACCCCCGTGCCCGCCCAGACCCCCGTGCCCGCCCAGACCCCCGCGCCCGCCCACGGCCCCGTTCCCGCGCCGCTGCCCGGGCCCTCCGAGACGGGCAGCTTCCACCTGCCTCCTCCGGTCACGCACCCGACCCCCTCCTTCGCGCAGGCGTCCACTCCCGCGGCGCCGTACGGACAAGCCTCTACTCATCCATACACCGCTCGACCCGATCAGGTTCCCCACCCGTACACGGCCGCCCTGGATCCCGTACGCAGGCCGGGACCGCCCCCGAAGGTGGCGGTCCCGGTGCTCCTGCTCGCGCTGGTGTCGCTCGCGGTCGGCTTCTGGGCCCTGACGCAGATCTGACTCAGGCCCGGCGCCTGGCCAGCAGCGTCCACGCCCCGAGGCCGAGGAGCAGGACGGTCCCGGTGCCGATCCCGGCCGCGGCGACGACCTTCATGGTGCTGTTCGACGTGGTCGACGCCGCGGCTGAGCCGTTCGCCGCGGCCTCCCGGTCGTCCGCCGTCACCGAGAAGATCCCGGGGTCCCCGTCGTACGCGGGTGCCTGCTTCGGGCTGCCCTCGACGTTCACCCGGAGCGTCAGCGGCACCGGCTTGTCGCCGTACTCGGCGGCGACCTCCGGGCTCAGCGTCGCCGACAGGTAGTACCAGCCGGCGAACCGCATGCCGCTGGTGGCCTCCTCGTACGAGGTGCGGTTCTCGTGGGCGACCGGCCGCAGCGGGTCGAGCGCGAGCGTCGCGGGCTTCCCGTCGTATCTGACCGTGTTCATGTCGACGAAGCCGAGGGCCGGGTTGTCGAGCGAGAGGGTGAGCGCGTTGCTCACCGAGTCGCCCTCGGCGCCGCTCCCGAGTTCGGCGCTGGCGAAGAGCTGCTGCCCCCAGTCCACGGGCACGCGGTAGAAGAGCGTCTGGCCGGGCCGGATGTCGGCCCGCCACTCGCCCTCGCGCAGCGAGACGGCCTCGTGGAACCCGGCGCCGCCCTGCCGCTTCTGCTGGCCACCGGCCGGCGGCGCGGGCGTGGCCGAGGGCCAGGCCGAGGGGAGCGCCGTGGGGCCCGGCTGCCTGAGGAGGGGCTCGGTCACGTACCGGAGCTCCAGCTCCCATTCGTCCGGGGTGGAGGCCGCCGCCGTCTCGCGCTCGACGAGCACGTAGTAGGCGCCCTGCTTCTGGCAGCTGGAGGAGTCCGGGTCGACGATCCGGCGGGCGTAGGCGGCGAGCGGCCTGGCGTACTGCCCGGACCCGAAGTCGACGTCCTGGTAGCCGCAGTCGGTGCCGGAGTTGTCCTGGATGCTGACCTTGAACCCGTCGCCGTACTCGACCTTGCCGCCGGGCTTGGGGACGGCGACGACGGAGACGTACGTGTTCCGCTTCGCGTCGAGGTCGACCCGGTAGTAGACCTTGCCGTCCTTCTTGAGGGTGTCGCGGTACGTCCGGCCGGTCGTGAGGGGCTTCGCGTCGAGGCTGGAGGCGGCGCCCTGGATCCGCTGGGCCGAGCCGTCGAAGGCGTAGGCCGGTGCGGCCGTGCCGCCGGCTCCCTCGGCCGCCCGGGCCTGGACGGGCAGCGCCGTCACCGCGCCCGCGGCCGCCGCCGCAGCGATCAGGGCTGCCGCCCTCCGGCCGATCCCGGTCCGCCTCACGGCCTGCGTGCTCACGTGCTTCTCCCGTCCGTTCCCGCCCCGCGCCGCGCCCGCCGGGGGCGTTCGGCGTCCGGCCGTCCACCGCGACGGCCGTGGTGCCGGTCCATCCTGCCCCGCCCGCACCACCGGTGTCCGGCGCACAGGTCTCTTGTTCGAGATCATGTGGCTTTGCTTGTGCAAGGGACGAATTCGCTCCAGCGAAAGCCGGGGAAACGGGGGAGAACACCCCCGGCCGGGAAAAGTGAAGCCCCGGTCCGCTCATGCGGCCGGGGCTTCACCCACAGAGTGTGTGTCTCTCAGACACCGGAACCTGCGGGCACGGAGTCGGTCGCCTCCGTCCACAGGTCCTGCTCGGCGCGATCCGCCTGGATCTGGCGGTACACGAGGAGCCCGCCGATGGCGGCCAGTGCGACCAGGAGAAGCTTCTTCACCGCGCGACCTCGTCTTTCGTTGACGTAGGAGACTTCTGACGCCCACTCTACACATCGACCGATACCGATCGGTGACCTGTACGAGCTTCAAACCTCACACAAACAGATCGACCCGGATGGAGGAACCATCCGGGTCGATCTGAACTGTGGGGCTAACAGGATTTGAACCTGTGGCCTCATCCTTATCAGGGATGCGCTCTAACCAACTGAGCTATAGCCCCGCCGCGCTTTGCGGTGTGTGTCCCGCGCGCTGACTCCTGAACATTAGCGCACGTGGGGGCCAGGCCCAAAATCGGTTCCCGGACCGGCCCCCGTGCACGTCACTCGTCCTCGGCCAGCGTCAGCTCGACACCGCCCACGAAACCGGCCGACAGGTTGTAGATGAAGGCGCCCAGCGTCGCGAGCGCGGTCATCAGGACCACATCGATCACGGCGATCACCGAGGTGAACATCAGCACCCTCGGCAGCGACAGGAACGACTGCAGGTCGAAGCCGTTGGACTCGTTCGAGCCCGTGGCCTCGCTGATCGTGCCGCCGACCGTCGAGAAGACGCCCATGGCGTCCATGACCATCCACAGCACCGCCGCGGCCACGACCGTGCAGATGCCCAGTGCGATGGAGAGCAGGAAGCTCACCTTCATCACCGACCACGGATCCGCCTTGGCCACCCGCAGCCGCGCCTTGCGCGTCCTGGGCGTCGTGCGCGCCCCGGTCCGCGGCCGGCGCACGGCCCCGGTCTGCCCGCCCGCCGTACCGCCCGCAGCGGCGCCGTACGCCTGCGGCGGGTGGTAGGGCCCGCCCGGCTGCGCGCCCGCGCGCTCGCCGGGCAGCGGCCCGTTGTACGTCTCGTACGAGGGCTGCTGCCCCCGAGTGTCCGTCACCGCAACCCCCTGGGAGTCCGTGGCGGGGCCACGGGCGCCGTTCGCTCCAGCACCAGCAGAAGCTCCGGCAGCCGCCGATCCGGCGCCCGTGGCTCCACTCACGCTCTTACTCCTCGTGCTCCCCGGCCGAGGGCTCGGTGCCCTCGACTGCCTCGGCCTCGACCGCGACCTCGACCGACTCGACCACGCCCTCGGCGTCGTCGTCGGCGTTGTCGACGTACTCGTCTTCGCTGCCCGCCTCGGCGTTCCGTGCGATGCCGACGACGGCATCGCGCTTGCCCAGGTTGATCAGCTGGACGCCCATGGTGTCACGGCCGGTCTCCCTGACTTCGTTGACTCGCGTACGAATCACACCGCCGGACAGCGTGATGGCGAGGATCTCGTCGGTCTCCTCGACCACCAGCGCGCCCACGAGCGAGCCGCGGTCCTCCACGATCTTGGCGGCCTTGATGCCGAGGCCGCCACGGCCCTGGACGCGGTACTCGTCGACGGGGGTGCGCTTCGCGTACCCGCCGTCGGTCGCGGTGAAGACGAACGTACCGGGCCGGACGACATTCATCGAGAGCAGCTCGTCGTCCTCGCGGAAACTCATCCCCTTGACACCCGAAGTGGCACGTCCCATCGGACGCAGCGCGTCGTCGGTCGCGGTGAAGCGGATCGACTGCGCCTTCCGGGAGACGAGCAGCAGATCGTCCTCGGAGGAGACCAGCTCGGCGCCGATCAGCTCGTCGTCGCTGCCGTCCTCGCGCTCGCGGAGGTTGATCGCGATGACACCGCCGGAACGCGGCGAGTCGTAGTCCTTCAGCGAGGTCTTCTTCACCAGACCGGCCTTGGTGGCGAGCACCAGGTACGGCGCGGCGTCGTAGTCGCGGATCGCCAGGATCTGGGCGATCTGCTCGTCCGGCTGGAAGGCCAGCAGGTTGGCCACGTGCTGGCCGCGGGCGTCCCGGCCGGCGTCCGGCAGCTCGTACGCCTTGGCCCGGTAGACCCGGCCCTTGTTCGTGAAGAACAGCAGCCAGTGGTGGGTGGTGGAGACGAAGAAGTGGTCGACGATGTCGTCCTGCTTCAGCTTCGTACCGCGCACGCCCTTGCCGCCGCGCTTCTGCGAGCGGTAGTCCTCGGTCTTCGTCCGCTTCACGTAGCCGCCGCGCGTGATCGTGACGACGATGTCCTCCTCGGCGATCAGGTCCTCGATGGACATGTCACCGTCGAAGGGCACGAGCTTGGAGCGGCGGTCGTCGCCGAAGCGCTCGACCAGAGCGGCCAGCTCCTCGCTGACGATCGCCCGCTGGCGCTCCGGGGAGGCCAGGATCGCGTTGTACTCGTTGATCTTCGCCTGGAGCTCGTCGTGCTCGGCGACGATCTTCTGGCGCTCCAGGGCGGCGAGCCGGCGGAGCTGCATCTCCAGGATCGCGTTGGCCTGGATCTCGTCGATCTCCAGCAGGCCCATCAGGCCCGTGCGGGCCACCTCGACGGTGTCGCTGCGGCGGATGAGCGCGATGACCTCGTCGATCGCGTCGAGGGCCTTGAGGAGGCCGCGCAGGATGTGGGCGCGCTCCTCGGCCTTGCGCAGCCGGAACTTCGTCCGGCGGACGATGACCTCGATCTGGTGCGTCACCCAGTGGCGGATGAACGCGTCGAGCGAGAGGGTGCGCGGCACGCCGTCGACGAGCGCCAGCATGTTCGCGCCGAAGTTCGTCTGCAGGTCGGTGTGCTTGTACAGGTTGTTGAGGACGACCTTGGCGACGGCGTCGCGCTTGAGCACGATGACCAGGCGCTGGCCGGTCCGGGACGAGGTCTCGTCGCGGACGTCGGCGATGCCGCCGATCTTGCCGTCCTTGACCAGGTCCGCGATCTTCTGCGCGAGGTTGTCCGGGTTGGTCTGGTACGGCAGCTCCGTGACCACCAGGCACTGGCGGTTGTGGATCTCCTCGACCTCGACGACCGCGCGCATCGTGATCGAGCCACGGCCGGTGCGGTACGCCTCCTCGATGCCCTTGCGGCCGACGACGAGCGCGCCGGTGGGGAAGTCCGGGCCCTTGATCCGCTCGATCAGCGCGTCGAGGAGCTCCTCGTGGCTGGCGTCGGGGTGCTCCAGCGCCCACTGCGCACCGGCCGCGACCTCGCGGAGGTTGTGCGGCGGGATGTTGGTGGCCATACCGACGGCGATGCCGGCGCTGCCGTTGATCAGCAGGTTCGGGAAGCGGGACGGCAGGACCGTCGGCTCCTGGTTGCGGCCGTCGTAGTTGTCCTGGAAGTCGACGGTCTCCTCGTCGATGTCCCGGAGCATCTCCATCGACAGCGTCATGAGCTTGCACTCGGTGTAACGCATGGCGGCGGCCGGGTCGTTGCCCGGGGAGCCGAAGTTGCCGTTGGAGTCGACGAGCGGCATGCGCATCGACCAGGGCTGGGCGAGGCGGACGAGCGCGTCGTAGATCGAGGAGTCGCCGTGCGGGTGGTACGTACCCATGACGTCACCGACGACGCGGGCGCACTTGTAGAAGCCCTTCTCGGGCCGGTAGCCGCCGTCGTACATCGCGTACAGCACGCGCCGGTGCACGGGCTTGAGGCCGTCCCGTACGTCGGGCAGCGCGCGGGACACGATGACGGACATCGCGTAGTCGAGGTACGAGCGCTGCATCTCGGTCTCGAGCCCGACGGGCTCGATCCGCAGCACAGGCTCCTGCTCTTCGGTGGTGCCGGGAGTGTTTTCGTCGGCCATTGCTGGTCGTCAGTCCTTTCGTACGGTCAGCTGAGACCGACTCAGATGTCGAGGAAGCGAACGTCCTTGGCGTTGCGCTGGATGAACGAGCGGCGTGCCTCGACGTCCTCGCCCATCAGCACCGAGAACAGGTCGTCGGCCTGGGCGGCGTCGTCCAGGGTGACCTGGCCGAGCACGCGGTGCTCGACGTCCATGGTGGTGACGCGCAGCTCCTCGGCGTTCATCTCACCGAGACCCTTGAAGCGCTGGATCGAGTCCTCCCGGATCCGCTTGCCGTTCTGCTTGCCCAGCTCGACGAGCGCGTCGCGCTCCCGGTCCGAGTACGCGTACTCGAAGTCGTCCCGGCCCCACTTGATCTTGTAGAGCGGCGGGCGGGAGAGGTAGACGTGGCCGGCCTCGACCAGCGGCCGCATGAAGCGGAAGAGGAAGGTCAGCAGCAGGGTGTTGATGTGCTGACCGTCGACGTCGGCGTCCGCCATCAGGATGATCTTGTGATAGCGGAGCTTCTCGATGTCGAAGTCCTCGTGCACACCGGTGCCGAAGGCGGAGATCAGCGCCTGGACCTCGGTGTTCTGCAGGATCTTGTCGATCCGGGCCTTCTCGACGTTCAGGATCTTGCCGCGGATCGGCAGGATGGCCTGGTACATCGGGTTGCGGCCGGACTTGGCCGAGCCGCCGGCGGAGTCACCCTCGACGATGAAGATCTCGCACTTGGACGGATCGTTCGACTGGCAGTCGGACAGCTTGCCCGGCAGCGACGCCGACTCCAGCAGGCCCTTACGACGGGTCAGGTCGCGCGCCTTGCGGGCGGCCACGCGCGCGGTGGCGGCCTGGATCGACTTGCGGATGATGTCCGCGGCCTCGAGGGGGTTGCGGTCGAGCCAGTCGTTGAGGTGCTCGTAGACCGCCTTCTGCACGAAGGTCTTGACCTCCGTGTTGCCCAGCTTGGTCTTGGTCTGGCCCTCGAACTGCGGCTCGCTCAGCTTGACCGAGATGATCGCCGTCAGACCCTCGCGGATGTCGTCACCCGTGAGGTTGTCGTCCTTCTCACGGAGCAGCTTCTTGTCGCGCGCGTACTTGTTGATCAGCGAGGTCAGCGCCGCACGGAAGCCCTCCTCGTGCGTGCCGCCCTCGTGGGTGTGGATGATGTTGGCGAAGGAGTACACGCCCTCGCTGTAGCCGCTGTTCCACTGCATCGCGACCTCGAGGGACAGGGACTTCTCCTTGTCCTCCGCCTCCAGGTCGATCACCGTGGGGTGGATCAGCTCGCCCTTGCGCGAGTTGAGGTACTTCACGAAGTCGACGATGCCGCCCTCGTAGTGGTACCTGACCGTGCGCGCGGTCGGCTCGGCGGCGGCCTCGGCGTCCGGGTCGTCGGCGCCGACGGTCGCCTTCGCCGACTCGCGCTCGTCGGTGAGCGTGATCGTCAGGCCCTTGTTGAGGAAGGCCATCTCCTGGAAGCGCCGCGAGAGCGTCTCGAAGGAGTACTCGGTGGTCTCGAAGATGTCCGGGTCGGCCCAGAAGGTCACCGACGTGCCGGTCTCCGCGGTCGCCTCGTGCTGGGCGAGCGGGGCCGTCGGGGCGCCCATCTTGTAGTCCTGCGTCCAGCGGTGGCCGTCCGTCTTGATCTCGACGGAGACCTTGGTGCTCAGGGCGTTCACGACCGACACACCGACACCGTGCAGACCGCCGGAGACGGCGTAGCCGCCGCCGCCGAACTTGCCGCCCGCGTGCAGCACGGTCAGCACGACCTCGACGGCCGGCTTGCCCTCGGAGGCCACGATGCCCACCGGGATGCCGCGGCCGTTGTCGACGACGCGGACGGCGCCGTCGGCCAGGATCGTCACGTCGATGGTGTCGGCATGGCCGGCCAGGGCTTCGTCGACCGAGTTGTCGACGACCTCCTGCACCATGTGGTGCAGACCGCGCTCGCCGGTCGAGCCGATGTACATGCCAGGGCGCTTGCGCACGGCATCCAGGCCCTCGAGGACCTGGATATTGCTGGCGGTGTACTGGGAGTTCTCGTTGGGGTCGCCGGAATCGGCCACGAAGCGCCCTTTCTGGCACAGCACAGGCCGTTCTCCGGGCATACGGGAGCGGCTGCGTCGTTCGACATGTTCCGCAGGGTGGCGGGATTGTCTCCCAGTCTACCGGTACCACCGACACTCATGGGGGTTTGCCGGTACCTGAATGCGCATGTGCCGCCCTGAGCGGGCGCGAGACGACTCCCCATATCCGGATAGGGGCTTCAGAGCCCTCTGACGGCCACCCAGCGCTTCGAGCTGTGACGGCCAGTGGGCACGCGTTCCGCAGGGCGCTGGGGTCGCCGGACGGAGCCCGGGGAGGGTGGGCACGACCGACCCGGGCCGGACGAAGCCCGGGGAGGGTGGGCACGGCCGACCCGCGCGGCGCCCTCTGCCTGGACCCGCACCCCGGAGACCACCCCGTACTACCCGTACGTGTCTCCGGGCCCCACCGACCCGGGCGCACGCAGCGGCCCGTACCCGCGCCGGGGCGCACCCGGCCCCAGGACCTTGATCATCCGCACGGTCCCGTGCCCCAGGTCCTCGTTGAGCCGGGCGACCAGCGTCGGCGCGAGCAGCCGCAGCTGCGTCGCCCAGGCCGTCGAGTCGCACTGCACCGTCAGCACCCGCGCGTCCGGCTCGTCGTCGAACTTCAGCGGTACGCAGTGCTTCGCCAGGTCCTCGCCGACGATCTGCGGCCAGCGGCCCATGACCCCGCCGACCGCCGCCGGGGTCTCCCAGCCCCGCTCGGTGATCAGCCGGTTGATCGCGGCGCCCAGCGCCATCGGGTCGCGTCCGTCGGCGCGCGCGCCGGAGCGCAGCCCGCCGCCGCGCCGGGCCTGCTTCTTCTGCGCCGCCGCCGCGCCCCGCGCCTTCGCCTGCTCCTTGGCGGCGCGCAGCGCGACCCGCGCGAGGTCGACGCCCGAGGACTCGGGGACGGCCGGCTTGTCCACAGGCTGGGGAGAGGATCCGTCGCTCATACCCGTTCCACCGTTCCTCCGGCCACGGCGTACCGCGTGCCCGCGAGCACGCCCGGGACGTCGTCGTCCACCGCCGCCGTGACGAGCACCTGCTCGCCGGGCGCCACCAGCTCCGCGAGCCGCTCGCGCCGTCGCGCGTCCAGTTCGGCGAAGACGTCGTCGAGGACGAGCACCGGCTCGTTGCCCTCGGAGCGCAGCAGGTCGTACGAGGCCAGGCGCAGCGCCAGCGCGTACGACCAGGACTCGCCATGGCTGGCGTACCCCTTCGCGGGGAGGTCGCCGAGCTTCAGGAGCAGCTCGTCCCGGTGGGGTCCGACGAGGGTGACGCCCCGCTCGATCTCCTGCTTGCGGACCTCTGCGAGGGCGGCGATCAGCTGCTCGTACAGCTCCTCGCGGGTGTGCCCGGCGCCCGGCGCGGACGGCCGGTACTCCAGCAGAATCGGTCCGCCGCCGGGGGCGAGCTGGTCGTAGGCCTTGTCGGCGAGCGGCTGCAGTACGCCGATGAGGTCCAGGCGCTGGGCGAGCAGCTCGGCGCCGGCCCTGGCCAGGTGCTGGTCCCACACGTCCAGGGTCGACAGGTCCATGCCGCGGCCGCCGTGGCGCCGGGCCATCGCCGCGGACTTCAGGAGGGTGTTGCGCTGCTTGAGCACGCGCTCGTAGTCGGAGCGCACGCCCGCCATGCGCGGCGTGCGCGCCGTGATCAGCTCGTCGAGGAAGCGCCGGCGCTCGCCGGGGTCGCCCTTGATCAGCGCCAGGTCCTCGGGGGCGAACAGCACGGTTCGTACGATGCCGAGGACGTCACGCGGTCTGACCTGCGAGGACCTGTTGATACGGGCCCGGTTGGCCCGGCCCGGGTTGAGCTCCAGCTCGATCAGCTGGGAGCGCTCGCCCTGTGTGACGGCGGCCCGGACGACCGCGCGCTCCGCCCCCATCCGGACGAGGGGGGCGTCGGAGGCGACGCGGTGGCTGCCCAGGGTCGCGAGGTAGCCGACGGCCTCGACCAGATTGGTCTTGCCCTGGCCGTTCGCGCCCACGAAAGCGGTGACGCCCGGGTCGAGCGGGACCTCGACCCGGGCGTAGGAGCGGAAGTCGGCCAGCGAGAGGTGCGTGACGTGCATGGTGGGCGCCGACCTTCTTCCCCCGGCGGCTGTGCACCGCGGGGTGCACAGCCTGTGGATTACTTCTTCGTCTCGACCGCGTGGCCACCGAACTGGTTGCGCAGCGCGGCGATCATCTTCATCTGCGGGGAGTCGTCCTGACGGGAGGCGAACCGCGCGAACAGCGAGGCGGTGATCGCCGGGAGCGGGACCGCGTTGTCGATGGCGGCCTCGACCGTCCACCGGCCCTCGCCGGAGTCCGACGCGTAGCCCCGCAGCTTGTCCAGGTGCTCGTCCTCGTCCAGCGCGTTCACCGCGAGGTCGAGCAGCCAGGAACGGATGACCGTGCCCTCCTGCCAGGAGCGGAAGACCTCGCGCACGTCGGTGACGGAGTCGACCTTCTCCAGGAGCTCCCAGCCCTCGGCGTAGGCCTGCATCATTGCGTACTCGATGCCGTTGTGGACCATCTTCGCGAAGTGGCCGGCGCCGACCTTGCCCGCGTGGACCGAGCCGAACTCGCCCTCGGGCTTCAGTGCGTCGAAGATCGGCTGGACCCGCGCCACGTCCTCGGCGGAGCCGCCGTACATCAGCGCGTAGCCGTTCTCCAGGCCCCAGACGCCGCCGGAGACGCCGCAGTCGACGAAGCCGATGCCCTTGGCGGCGAGCTCCTCGGCGTGCTTCTCGTCGTCCGTCCAGCGCGAGTTCCCGCCGTCCACGACGATGTCGCCGGGGGAGAGCAGGTCGGCCAGCTCGTCGATGGTGGACTGGGTCGCGGCACCGGCCGGGACCATGACCCACACGACGCGCGGACCCTTGAGCTTGCCCACAAGCTCTTCCAGGCTGTGGACATCGGCGAGGTCCGGGTTGCGGTCGTATCCGATGACGGTGTGGCCTGCGCGGCGGATGCGCTCACGCATGTTGCCGCCCATCTTGCCGAGACCGACGAGACCGAGCTCCATCAGAGATTCCTTAAGCGTCGTGTGCGGTTTACCCGGGTCCGAGCCTACGCCCGGACCCGGGTGCACACCTGTGGGGTCGGCCGCTCAGGCGACGACCCCCGGGGAGCGCTGTCAGCCGCTCAGCCGGACAGCCGCACCGGCATGATCAGGTACTTGTACGCCTCGTCCGCCTCGGCGTCGAGCGCGGGCTTGCCGCTCAGCAGCGCCGGCTTGGTGGAGGTCGTGAAGGAGAGCTGGGCGACCGGGGAGTCGATCGCGCTCAGGCCGTCCAGCAGGAAGGTCGGGTTGAAGGCGATCGAGATGTCGTCGCCGTCCAGCTGCGCGTCGACCCGCTCCACAGCCTGTGCGTCGTCGCTGGAACCGGCCTCCAGGATCAGCACGCCCTGCTCGAAGCTCAGCCGGACCGGGGTGTTGCGCTCGGCCACCAGGGCCACGCGCTTCACGGCCTCGACGAAGGGGGCGGTCTCGATCACCGCGACCGAGTTGAACTCGGTCGGGAAGAGCGTCCGGTACTTCGGGAGGTCGCCCTCCAGGAGACGGGTGGTGGTGCGGCGGCCCGCGCCCTCGAAGCCGATGAGGCCCTCGCCCTTGCCGGAGCCGGAGAGCGCGAGGGTCACCGTGTCGCCGCTGGTGAGCGCCTTGGCGGTGTCCAGGAGGGTCTTCGCGGGCACCAGGGCGACCGCGGAGGCGTCCGGGGACTCCGGCTTCCACAGGAACTCGCGGACCGCGAAGCGGTAGCGGTCGGTGGAGGCCAGGGTGACGGTGTCGCCCTCGATCTCGATGCGCACACCGGTGAGGACGGGCAGCGTGTCGTCACGGCCGGCGGCGATGGCGACCTGCGCGGCGGCGGAGGCGAAGACCTCACCGGGGACGGTGCCGGTCGCGGTGGGCATCTCCGGCAGCGCCGGGTACTCCTCCACAGGCAGGGTGTGGAGGGTGAAGCGGGAGGAGCCGCAGACCACGGTCGCCCGTACACCGTCTGTGGAGATCTCCACGGGACGGTTGGGGAGGGCGCGGCAGATGTCGGCGAGCAGCCGGCCGGAGACGAGGACGGTGCCGTCCTCCTCCACCTCGGCCTCGACGGAGACCCGGGCGGAGACCTCGTAGTCGAAGCTCGAGAAGCTCAGGGCGCCGTCCTCGGCCTTCAGCAGAAGGCCTGCGAGCACGGGCGCCGGCGGACGGGCCGGGAGGCTGCGGGCCACCCAGGCCACCGCCTCGGCAAGTACGTCGCGCTCCACCCGGATCTTCACCGGAACCGCCTCCTGCTTGTTGCTGGCTCTTCGTCGACTGCGGGAACCAGTCTGACGTACGCCACCGACACTCGGTGCTGCTCGGGGTCAAGTCGCGACAAGAGCGCGTCGGAGCTCCGGCGCCGAGTTGTCCACACGTCCCACTTCGAAGCGAATTCCGGGCTAACTCTATGTGGGAGTAGTAGTAGGGCCTGTGGAAACCGTGGATAACGTCGTTTCCGCAGGTCAGGCCCGGTTTTTTGTCCACCGACCCTGTGGGTGGAGCCCGTGGACAACCGGGGGTTTCTGTGGACACCCGAAAGTTCTGCACACCCGGTACACAGGCCATGGGGAGTTCTCCCCAGCGCTGTCCCCAGCTTTCCCCAGGTTCCCCACAGCCCAAACGTCTCCCTTGGTGTGACCGCTTTCACTCGGGCCAGTGAGCGGGGGTGTTTCGTTGCCGAACAGTGGACAGCGGTGTGGAGAAGCTGTGGGCAACCGGCCGCCCCCTGTGGGCAGCCGGTGGACAACCTTCGGGGCCCCCTGTGGACGAAAGATTCATCCACAGCCTGTGGAGATCGTTTGCCAACAATTCCACAAGGGTCTGACCTGGGGTGATGATCTGTCACCAGGCCTGCCTGTGGACACAGTCCGGATAACTCGACAGTCCCCACCCTGTGGACGGGAGATCATCCCCCAATCTGTGGAGAACCTGCCACCGGAACGGAGTAATCGAACAGCGGGCGCCCGTCCCCCGTTCGTCCCCAGCGCTCGCGCGGCCCGTCCGGAGCGCGTCGGCGGCCGGTTCGCAGCGTCTGCGTGGCCTGTTCGCAGCGTGTGTGCGGCCTGTTCGCAGCGTGCGTGCGGCCCGTTCGCAGGGTGTGGGTGCGGCCCGTTCGCAGCGCGCCGACGGCCCCCGGGAACGCCGAAGGGCGCCCCGGGAGGTGTCCCGGAGCGCCCTTCTGAGGCCTTGGAATGCCCGGCTCGACGGCCGGCCTGTGTCAGCCGTTCTTGATGCGGTTCGTGAGCTCGGTGACCTGGTTGTAGATGGAGCGCCGCTCCGCCATCAGGGCACGGATCTTCCGGTCCGCGTGCATCACCGTCGTGTGGTCACGGCCACCGAACTGCGCGCCGATCTTGGGGAGTGACAGGTCCGTGAGCTCGCGGCACAGGTACATGGCGATCTGCCGGGCCGTCACCAGGACACGACTGCGCGAGGATCCACAGAGGTCCTCCACCGTCAGGCCGAAGTAGTCGGCGGTGGCCGCCATGATCGCGGGAGCGGTGATCTCCGGCGAGCTGTCCTCGCCGCCGGGGATCAGGTCCTTGAGGACGATCTCGGTGAGCCCGAGGTCCACCGGCTGCCGGTTGAGGCTCGCGAAGGCCGTCACCCGGATCAGCGCGCCCTCCAGCTCGCGGATGTTCCGCGAGATCCGGGAGGCGATGAACTCCAGCACCTCCGGCGGGGCGTTGAGCTGCTCCTGCACCGCCTTCTTGCGGAGGATCGCGATGCGCGTCTCCAGCTCCGGCGGCTGCACATCGGTGGTCAGTCCCCACTCGAAGCGGTTGCGGAGCCGGTCCTCCAGGGTGACCAGCTGCTTGGGCGGCCGGTCCGAGGACAGCACGATCTGCTTGTTCGCGTTGTGCAGGGTGTTGAAGGTGTGGAAGAACTCCTCCTGCGTCGACTCCTTGCTCGCGAGGAACTGGATGTCGTCGACGAGCAGGATGTCCACATCGCGGTAGCGCTTGCGGAAGGCGTCGCCCTTGCCGTCGCGGATCGAGTTGATGAACTCGTTGGTGAACTCCTCGGAGCTCACGTACCGCACGCGCGTGCCCGGGTAGAGGCTCCGCGCGTAGTGCCCGATCGCGTGCAGCAGGTGGGTCTTGCCGAGGCCCGACTCCCCGTAGATGAAGAGCGGGTTGTACGCCTTCGCCGGCGCCTCGGCCACCGCGACGGCCGCCGCGTGCGCGAACCGGTTCGAGGAACCGATGACGAAGGTGTCGAAGAGGTACTTGGGGTTCAGCCGCGCGTGCTGCTCGCCCGGAGCGCCGGCGCCCTGCCCGGAGGACGAGGAGCCGTGACCGCCGCCCGGCACACCGCCCGGACCGCCGGGACGCGGCCCCGGACGGGGACCGTGGTTCTGGGGGTCGGGCAGCTCGGCGCGCTCCGGCCGCTGCTGCTCGTAGCCGCGGGCGGGCTCGTCGTAACGGGTCTGCCGGGACTGCTCCGGACCCGTGTAGGGCGCGCGCTCCTGGTAACCGCCGAGCCGCGGCTGCTGCCAGGAGAGGTCCTCCTGGGTGCGCGGCCAGGCGCCGGGGTCCGGCCGCTGCGGCTGCTGGTAGTCCGGGTAGGCCGGGCGCGCGGTGGGCAGGCCGTCGTCGGGCATCGGCCGGTGGCCGTAGCCGTCGTACTTCTCGTACGGCTCGGGCTGGGCGCGCTCGTCGTAGCGGGGCTGCTGCGCCGGGGGCGCCGGCGGCGTCGGCTCGCCGACGGAGTCGTCGACGGTGATCGCGATCCGGATCGGCCGGCCGCACTCACGGCTGAGGGTCTCGCTGATCAGCGGGGCGAGCCGGCCCTCCAGGACCCGCTTGCCCCACTCGTTGGGAACGGCGAGCAGGGCCGTGTCCGCGACCAGGGCGAGCGGCTGGCAGCGCTCGATCCACTGCTTGTCCTTGGGCTCGATCCCCTGCTGGCCCTCGGCGAGCAGCTGCTCGAGGACGCGTGGCCACACTGCGGCAAGATCAGCAGGTACGTCAGCCACAGGGCACGCTTTCTCGCAGGTCCCACGATGGTGTGGTTCTCGGGGACAGTGGGTCGAAGTCCGTGAGGACGGGTCCGTTGAGGACAGGTGGGACAGAACGGCAAAAGATTGTGGAGACCGTCCACGGTAGTCGGGCCGGATGACGTGGTTCAAGTTTTGTCCACAGCCTGTGCACAATGGGAGGTGGCGACAGGTCGGTTTGACCGGATGGCGTAGCCGCGCGTACCGTAACCAGGTCGAGTTGTCGATGGCTGCTGCCGCCTGCCTCCGATGGGCAAAGATCACGGTCTGTGATCGTGAAGCGGTGCACTCGGGCGTATTGCGAGCTACTCGTGGGCGCACGGTGACAGCCAGGCGATGTCCCGCCATCTACGAATCATTTCTGGAGCCCCCGAGTGAGCAAGCGCACCTTCCAGCCGAACAACCGTCGTCGCGCCAAGACCCACGGCTTCCGCCTGCGCATGCGTACGCGCGCCGGTCGCGCCATCCTTGCGAACCGCCGTTCCAAGGGTCGCTCGGCGCTGTCCGCCTGATCCACTTAAACAGGTCATGACGTGCTGCCTACCGAGAATCGGCTGAGGCGGCGCGAGGACTTCGCAACCGCGGTACGCCGAGGTCGCCGGGCTGGTCGCCCGCTCCTCGTCGTCCACCTACGCAGCGGTGCCACGGACCCGCACGCGCCTGGGGAGAGCGCTCCCCCGACGCGTGCGGGTTTCGTCGTGAGCAAAGCCGTGGGCGGTGCGGTGGTACGCAACCAGGTCAAGCGACGCCTGCGCCATCTCGTCCGCGACCGTCTCGCCGAGCTGCCCCCCGGTAGCCTGGTGGTCGTACGGGCGTTGCCCGGAGCCGGCGACGCCGAACACGCACAGCTGGCCCGAGACCTGGACGCCGCTCTCCAGCGGCTGCTGGGAGGGGGCACGCGATGAAGTACCCGCTGCTGGCTCTCATCAAGCTGTACCAGTGGACGATCAGCCCTCTTCTGGGCCCCGTCTGCCGGTACTACCCGTCGTGTTCCCACTACGGATTCACGGCCATCGACCGGCATGGCGCGATCAAGGGCACGGCCCTGACCGCCTGGCGCATCCTGCGGTGCAACCCGTGGTCGCCCGGCGGTGTGGATCACGTCCCCGCGCGCAAGCGCCCCCGCTGGCACGAGATGCTGCGGAACGCGCTGCGTGGCGACAAGGGCGGGTCCACCGCCGAGACGAGCCCGGCCACCGAGACCTCGCCCAATGCTCAAGGAGCCTGATTAGTGGACACGATTGCCAGTCTGTTCAGCTTCATCACCTGGCCCGTTTCCTGGGTCATCGTCCAGTTCCACAAGGTGTACGGGGCGATCTTCGGCCCCGACACGGGCTGGGCCTGGGGCCTGTCCATCGTGTCCCTCGTGGTGCTGATCCGTATCTGTCTGATCCCGCTGTTCGTCAAGCAGATCAAGTCGACGCGGAACATGCAGGCGCTCCAGCCGAAGATGAAGGCGATCCAGGAGCGCTACAAGAGCGACAAGCAGCGTCAGTCCGAAGAGATGATGAAGCTGTACAAGGAGACGGGTACTAACCCGCTCTCCTCGTGCCTTCCCATCCTGGCGCAGTCGCCGTTCTTCTTCGCCCTGTACCACGTGCTCTCCGCGATCGCCTCGGGCAAGACGATCGGCGTCATCGACGAGCCGCTGCTCGCGAGCGCCCGCCAGGCGCACATCTTCGGCGCCCCGCTGGCCGCGAAGTTCACGGACTCCGCCGCTGAGGTCGCCGCTCTCGACGCCTCGCTGACCTCGGTCCGCATCGTCACCGCGGTCATGATCATCATGATGTCGGCCTCGCAGTTCTTCACCCAGCGCCAGCTGATGATGAAGAACGTCGACCTCTCGGTGAAGACCCCGTACATGCAGCAGCAGAAGATGCTCATGTACATCTTCCCGGTGATCTTCGCCGTCATGGGTATCAACTTCCCCGTCGGTGTCCTCGTCTACTGGCTGACCACCAACGTGTGGACCATGGGCCAGCAGATGTACGTGATCAACCAGAACCCGACCCCGGGCAGCAAGGCTCAGGACTCCTACCTGCAGCGCCTGCTGAAGAGCGTCACGCAGCACGGTGAGGTTCGCGGCCGTCGCCGGAAGAACATCGTCAAGGTGATCGTCGCCAAGGGCAGCGACCGCAACGAGAACGAGCGCCGCTTCTTCGTGGGCCTCTCCAAGGCCGGCTTCGCCGCCCAGGCCGACGGCACCGTGATCAAGAGCGACACCCTCGAGGCCGAGGCCGAGGGCGGTGCCGCAGCCAAGCGTCAGCAGCCCAAGCGCCAGACCAAGGCCCAGCGCCAGGCCTCCGCGGCCCAGCCGTCCGTGGCGAAGGACACCGAGGAAGACTCCGAGCCGGCCGCCGAAGAGGCGACCACCTCGCTCGAGAAGAAGCTTCAGGACCCGACTACGACCGAGGCCAAGGACGAGACGCAGGCCGACAAGCCGCAGCGTCCGAGCCGTGCCAACTCCGGCGGCTCCCGTCAGGGCAAGTCCGGTCAGGGGCAGCGCAAGGGCCAGCAGCGGCCCAAGCACCCGTCCTCCAAGAAGTAAGCCCTCCCCTCCCAGAAGCAAGAAGGAGTCCATCCGTGACGGAAGGCACCACCTCCGCCGCCGCCGAGGGTGGCGACACCCTGACCCGCCTGGAGCAGGAGGGTGAGATCGCGGCCGACTACCTCGAGGGCCTGCTCGACATCGCCGACCTCGACGGCGACATCGACATGGACGTCGAGGCGGACCGGGCCGCGGTCTCGATCATCAGCGACTCCAGCAGCCGCGACCTGCAGAAGCTCGTGGGCCGCGACGGCGAGGTCCTGGAGGCCCTCCAGGAGCTGACCCGGCTGGCCGTGCACCGCGAGACCGGTGACCGCAGCCGCCTGATGCTCGACATCGCCGGCTTCCGGGCCAAGAAGCGCGCCGAGCTCGCCGAGCTGGGCGCCAAGGCCGCGGCCGAGGTGAAGTCCACCGGTGAGCCGGTCAAGCTGGACCCGATGACGCCGTTCGAGCGCAAGGTCGTGCACGACGCGATCGCCGCCGCCGGTCTGCGCAGCGAGTCCGAGGGCGAGGAGCCGCAGCGCTTCGTCGTCGTGCTCCCGGCCTGACCCCTCACGTAGTGTCGGCCCCGTCTGTTCGCAGGCGGGGCCGATCTTTGTCAGCCTTGATAGTCAGCCACCACAGCGCGCTCGCACGCCGGGCGTGCGGTACGGAAGGACGGTTCCCGTGACGGAGGCAGCGGAGCTCCCCGAGGCGCCGGAGCAGGCGCGGACAGTCTTCGGCGAGTACTTCCCGGAGGCCGTGCGGTACGCGGAGCTCCTCGCGGACGCGGGTGTGAAGCGCGGTCTGATCGGCCCGCGCGAGGTCCCTCGTCTCTGGGAACGCCACCTGCTGAACTGCGCCGTCCTCTCGGAGGTCGTCCCCGAGGGCGTCACCGTCTGCGACGTGGGCTCGGGCGCCGGTCTCCCCGGTATCCCCCTGGCCCTGGTCCGGCCCGACCTGAAGATCACGCTCCTGGAGCCGCTCCTGCGCAGGACGAACTTCCTCCAGGAGGTCGTGGAGCTGCTCGGCCTCGACCATGTGACCGTGGCCCGGGGACGTGCCGAGGAGATGCTCGGCAAGATCACGCCCGTGCACGTGGTGACCGCCCGCGCCGTGGCCCCGCTCGACCGCCTGGCCGGCTGGGGCGTTCCCCTGCTGCGTCCGTACGGAGAGATGCTGGCGCTCAAGGGCGACACCGCCCAGGAGGAGATCGACGGTGCTCGCGCCGCGCTCTCCCGGCTCGGCGTGGTGGGGACCCAGATCCTTCAGGTCGGCGAGGGCATCGTCGACCCGATGTCGACGGTCGTCCGCGTGGAGGTCGGCGAGAGCCCCGGTGGCGTGCGGTTCGCGGCCAAGCGGGCCAAGGCCGCCCGTACGAGCAAGACCCGTCGGCGCCGCTGAGCGTCGCATACGTCCCATTTCGGAGTGTCGACCGGTCCCGGCCGGGCGGCAGGGGCATGGTGTTTCACGTGAAACGTCGCTCACTGCTGCAGGGGATCATCAGCCGCGGTCGCGCGGCTGCCACGCCCCGGGACCGTAGACCCCGCGTGAAGCCACCCGTGAGGGTTACGGAGTTGTCCACAGAGGTGGATTCACCCACAGAACCACCGACCTCGCTGGTTCACGACCCCGAAAGCATGGCAGGCTCTGCTCATCGCGAGCCTGAAGCCGAGGAGAGTGAATCCTTGCGGTCCGACGCCAACATCGCGGGACCGATGACCGATCCGGTCCCCGGTCCCCGAACCGAATCGGTGGGGGAGGATGTTTCACGTGAAACACCGCCCCCGATGGACGACACCCCCATCGGCCGTGCTGCCCAGCTGGCAGTAGAGGCGCTGGGTCGTGCCGGTGAGGGACTTCCCCGCCCGGCACAGACGCGCGTGATGGTCGTCGCCAATCAGAAGGGCGGCGTGGGCAAGACGACCACGACGGTCAACCTTGCCGCGTCCCTGGCCCTGCACGGCGCCCGGGTCCTCGTCATCGACCTGGACCCGCAGGGCAATGCCTCGACGGCGCTCGGCATCGACCACCACGCCGAGGTCCCCTCGATCTACGACGTTCTCGTGGACAGCAGGCCGCTCTCCGAGGTCGTGCAGCCGGTCATGGACGTCGAGGGCCTCTTCTGTGCCCCCGCCACCATCGACCTCGCCGGCGCGGAGATCGAGCTGGTGTCGCTGGTGGCGCGTGAGAGCCGCCTGCAGCGGGCGATCCAGGCCTATGAGCAGCCGCTGGACTACATCCTGATCGACTGCCCGCCCTCGCTCGGCCTCCTCACGGTCAACGCCATGGTGGCGGGCGCGGAGGTACTGATTCCGATCCAGTGCGAGTACTACGCGCTGGAGGGGCTCGGACAGCTCCTGCGGAACGTCGACCTGGTCCGGGGGCACCTCAACCCGGCGCTCCACGTCTCGACGATTCTGCTCACCATGTACGACGGCCGGACGAGGCTCGCCTCCCAGGTCGCCGACGAGGTGCGCACCCACTTCGCCGAGGAGGTGCTGCGGACCAGCATTCCGAGGTCCGTCCGTATCTCCGAGGCGCCCAGCTACGGGCAGACGGTCCTCACCTACGACCCGGGCTCGAGCGGCGCCCTGTCGTACCTCGAAGCGGCCCGTGAGATCGCTCTGCGGGGGGTCGCCGTGCATTACGACCCGCAGCACGCCCATACAGGGCACCAGAACAACCAGCGCAGCATGTCGGAGGGGATCCAGTGAGCGAGCGACGTAGGGGATTGGGGCGTGGGCTCGGTGCGCTGATTCCCGCTGCTCCCCAGGAACGACAGGTGGAACGAGGGGTGGCCGCCGCGAAGCTGGCGACGCTGCCGAAGAGCCCGCAGGCTCCCGAGTCGACGCCGACGTGGAACGAGCCGGAGCCGGTGGCCCTGCCCGAGTCCCCGTCCGGGGCCTACTTCACCGAGCTTCCGATCGATGCCATCGTTCCCAACCGGCATCAGCCTCGTGAGATCTTCGACGAGGACGCGCTGGCGGAGCTCGTCACCTCCATCAAGGAGGTCGGCCTCCTCCAGCCCGTGGTCGTCCGCAAGCTCGACGCCGACCGCTACGAGCTCGTCATGGGCGAGCGTCGTCTGCGGGCGTCGACGACGGCGGGTCTCGAGCGGATCCCGGCGATCGTCCGGGACACCGACGACGAGAAGATGCTCCTGGACGCGCTCCTGGAGAACCTCCACCGGGCCCAGCTGAACGCGATCGAAGAGGCTCACGCCTACGAGCAGCTGCTCAAGGACTTCGGCTGCACTCATGACCAGCTCGCGGAGCGGATCGGGCGGTCCCGTCCGCAGATCTCCAACACGCTGCGCCTGCTGCGCCTCTCGCTGCCGGTCCAGCGCCGGGTCGCCGCCGGAGTGCTCTCCGCCGGCCACGCGCGGGCCCTGCTCGGTGTGGAGGACCCGGAGGCCCAGGACAAGCTGGCGTACCGGATCGTCTCCGAGGGCCTGTCGGTCCGCAGCGTCGAGGAGATCGTGAGCCTCATGGGCTCCGAGGAGCCCGCCTCCGCGGTCAAGTCGAAGGGCCCGCGTGCCGGTGCCCGGGTCTCGCCCGCGCTCACGGACCTCGCCTCCCGTCTCTCGGACCGCTTCGAGACGCGGGTGAAGGTCGACCTGGGGCAGAAGAAGGGCAAGATCGTCGTCGAGTTCGCCTCGATGGACGACCTGGAGAGGATCCTCTCGACCCTGGCTCCCGGCGAGGGACGGGTCCTGGACCAGAAGAACACCGACCAGAGCGCCGAGGTCTGATCCCTCTCGCCGCTCGCTGAGGCCGCCCAGGGCGGGCCGTGCTCCGGTCTTCACCGGAACACGGCCCGCCCTTTGCCTGTGAGCGGTATCGCCCCGATCGCCCGATCGATACGATTCCGAATGGCGTATCCGTGCTCGATGGCGAGGGAAACGAGGAGCAGCCGTGGGGCGTCGGCTCGTACCGCTCACCCTGGACAACCTTCCGGATCTCCCCAAGCGGTGTCGCTCCTGTGTCTTCTGGGAGCTCGACCCGGTCAGCGGTGAGGCGGCGGTGAAGTCGGGGCGCCCGGAGCTGGAGAAGGAGGCCTGGATCTCGGCCGTTCTCCTGGAATGGGGCTCCTGCGGCCGTGTGGTCTACGTCGACGAGGTGCCGGTCGGTTACGTCCTCTACGCTCCCCCGGCCTACGTGCCACGTTCGACGGCCTTTCCGACGAGTCCCGTGGCGGCGGACGCCGTCCAGTTGATGACGGCGTGGATCATGCCGGGCTATCAGGGGCAGGGGCTGGGGCGTGTGGTGGTGCAGACCGTCGCCAAGGACGTGATGAGGCGGGGCTTCAAGGCGATCGAGGCGTTCGGGGACGCCCGGTGGAAGGAGCCGGCCTGTGTGCTGCCGGCCGACCATCTCCTCGCGGTGGGCTTCAAGACCGTCCGCCCGCACCACGCCTTCCCCCGGCTGAGGCTGGAGCTCAGGACGACGCTCTCCTGGAAGGAGGACGTCGAGATGGCCCTGGATCGCCTGCTGGGCGCCGTGCAGAAGGAGCCTGTCCTACGGCCCCTCTAGCTTCGGGAACGAGAACGGCCCGCCCCCTGTAGGGGACGGGCCGTTCCTGTTTCACGTGAAACGTCCACGTGCTCGTTTCACGTGAAACGAGGGACGAGCATCAGGCCTTGGCGGGCTCGACGAAGCCCTCCAGGTCGCGCAGGATGGCGGCCTTCGGCTTGGCGCCGACGATGGTCTTCACGACCTCGCCGCCCTGGTAGACGTTGAGCGTCGGGATCGACATGACGCCGTACTTGGCAGCCGTGGCCGGGTTCTCGTCGATGTTGAGCTTCACGACCTCGATCTCGCCGTGCTCGGCGGCGATGGCCTCCAGCGACGGGGCGATCTGGCGGCACGGGCCGCACCAGGCAGCCCAGAAGTCCACCAGGACGGGCTTGTCGCTCTTGAGGACGTCCTCTTCGAAGGAAGCGTCGGTCACAGTCTTCAGGGCCACAACGGCCTCCTTGATCTCGCGGGGTGTGGGGCGGGGAGAGACGGGGGTCAGACCGCGGGGGTCTCGGCCAGCTTCTCGCTGTCGGCGAGGGCGGCCAGGAAGCGCTCGGCGTCCAGGGCGGCGGAGCAGCCGGTGCCGGCGGCCGTGATGGCCTGACGGTAGGTGTGGTCGACGACATCGCCGGCGCCGAAGACACCCGTGAGGTTCGTGCGCGTCGACGGGGCGGCGACCTTGAGGTAGCCCTCCTCGTCGAGGTCCAGCTGGCCCTTGAAGAGCTCGGTCCGCGGGTCGTGGCCCACGGCGATGAAGAGGCCGGTGACGGCGAGCTCGCGGGTCGCACCGGTCTTCGTGTCGCGCAGGGTCAGGCCGCTGAGCTTCTGCTCACCGTGGATCTCGGTGACCTCGCTGTCCCAGGCGAAGGAGATCTTCGGGTCGGCGAAGGCGCGCTCCTGCATGGCCTTGGAGGCACGCAGGGTGTCGCGGCGGTGGACGATCGTGACGGACTTGGCGAAGCGCGAGAGGAAGGTCGCCTCCTCGATCGCGGTGTCGCCGCCGCCGACGACAGCGATGTCCTGGTCCTTGAAGAAGAACCCGTCGCAGGTGGCGCACCAGGAGACACCGCGGCCGGAGAGCACGTCCTCGTTGGGGAGGCCGAGCTTGCGGTGCTGGGAGCCGGTGGTGACGATGACGGCCTTCGCGCGGTGCACGGTTCCGGCGGTGTCGGTGACGGTCTTGATGTCACCGGTCAGGTCCACGGCGATGACATCGTCCGGAACCAGTTCGGCGCCGAAGCGCTCGGCCTGGGCCCGCATGTTGTCCATGAGGTCCGGGCCCATGATCCCGTCCCGGAAACCGGGGAAGTTCTCGACCTCGGTGGTGTTCATCAGGGCGCCACCAGCGGTGACAGCTCCCTCGAAGACCAGAGGCTTCAGCGACGCTCGGGCCGTGTAGAGCGCCGCGGTGTACCCCGCGGGCCCGGAGCCGATGATGATCACGTTACGGACGTCGCTCACGGGTGTCTTCCTCGTCTCTGCAGACTGCCACTGCCTACGGGGGCGGTTGTCTCGGTCGCTCTCACCCCACCCAACGGATCCTAAGGGGCGTACATTCCCGAGACCGCCGCGCGGCACCGGAGCCGGGCGAAGAGCGAGGTCAGGAGCGAGGGTACGTCTGGCTGAGCAGGAGGTCGGCGGCCGGGCTTCCGCTCTCCGTGGGCCGATCGGCGCAGGAGGCGTCGAGCACATAGGCCTGGACCCGGGTGCTGTCCGCCGGATCCGACAGGACGAGCAGGTAGGCGGGCGTTCCCCGGTACTCGCCCCGCTCGTGGCCCAGCACCTCGTCGGTGCGGCCGGTGCCGGCCAGAACGCAGCCGGGGACGGCGTTCTCCCCGTTGCGCCGGGAGGTGTCGCCACCGGTCTCGGCGGACATGGATTCGGGCCCGACCCCCTGGGGGGTCTTCGGTGCATGGCTCTCCGTGAGGAGGGCGTGGACGCGGTCCTCGACGGGGGCACCGGAGAAGGGACTGAGGGGCGCGCTCGCGAGGGCGTCGGCCTTCTTGGCGCCGCTGTCCGCACGGCCGGCGGTCACGTTGCCCGCCTGGCTGAGGTAGAGGCTCGTGCCGAGCACCGCGGCTGCGAAGGCGGCGCCGATCGTGGAGAGCAGCGCGATCCGGCGACGACGGGGCGCGCCGGGGCGCCCGGGACCTGTACCCGCACGGGGGCGTCCGGCAGGGCGGTCCGTGGCCGGGGACGTCGGGGAGGGAGACGTGGTCCCGGCGGAGGAGCGCGATGTTTCACGTGAAACGGGGGTGTCGCTGTCCGGGGAGGTGGCGTTGAGGAGGGCCTCCGCGGCCAGGGCGGCGTCGATCCGCCCGGCGATCTCGGCGGGCATGCGGGGCGGGCCCGGCAAGGTGCCGAGCAGGCCACGGATCTCCTCCAGGGAGGTCCGTACGTCGGCGCAGAGGGGACAGCCGTCCAGGTGTCGTCGTACGGCCGCCGAACGGGTCGGCGGGAGCAGCCCCTCGGTCAGATCGGAGATCTCCGAGACGTCCGGGTGCTGTGTGGTGTCGGCCTTGCCGGCCGTGGAAGTCACGTGCGCCCACCTCCGCCCTTCACAGCAGCTGGATCTGTCGGTCCGGTATCCGTCGGCCCCGGCACCGGTGGGACGGATGTCCCCGGCGTCCGGTTCCTTCCCCCTTCGACGGCCTCGTTACCCACGGTGTCGGCGCGCAGATGAGTGACCATCGGAAGGAGGCGTGCCCGCCCGCGCGCGCAGCGGCTCTTCACGGTCCCGGTGGGAACGCCGAGGATACGGGCCGCCTCCGCGACCGGGTATCCCTGCATGTCGACGAGGACGAGGGCGGCGCGCTGGTCCTCGGGGATCGTGGCGAGCGCGGCGAGCAGCTGACGGTGGAGGTCCTGGCGCTCCACCGGTGCCTCGGCCGACTCGTGCGGGTCGAGGAGCTGCTCGAAGCGGTCGGTGTCGTCGACGGGCGAGGTCCTGCGGGACGCGGTCTTGCGCGCACGGTCGAGGCAGGCGTTCACCGTGATGCGGTGGAGCCAGGTCGTGACGGCCGACTGGCCGCGGAAGGTATGGGCGGCCCGGAAGGCGGAGATCAGGGCGTCCTGGACGGCGTCAGCGGCTTCCTCGCGGTCCCCCAGGGTCCGCAGCGCCACCGCCCACAGTCGGTCGCGGTGGCGCCGCACGAGCTCACCGAAGGCGTCGGGGTCCCCGGCGACATGACGTGCCAGGAGTTCCTGGTCGTCTGCGGCGTCTATCGGACGGTCCAACGGTGAGCCCCCTCCCCTGTGGTCCTCAGCCCATGACCTTGACTTCGGTCAGCTGGCCGCGGAACTCGCCCTCGGTGAGGGGAAGCTCCGTCAGCCAGACCAGAACGTAGCGGGTCGTGACCGGCTTGGTGAGTTTCAGCTTCACATCGCTGTCGTCTCCGGACGCCTGAGTGGTGAACCCGTCGGCCGTGGACGGCGCCGAGGAGGCGTCGGCGGGTGCCGTACGAACCTCCACCGAGGTGTGCCCGACGAACGACAGGTCGACCGAGCTGACCTTCTTGGCCGAGCCCAGGTCCAGCACGATCCCGACGCCGGGCTTCTGGTTGCCGAACTTCGCGGTGGCGTAGTTCTTGGTGTGCCAGAAGGTGCCCGGATCACCGTCGAAGGCGTTCTTCACGGCCTCCGGGTACTCCTCGCCGTTGCCCCCGGGGAACGGGTCGAAGTCCTGGGCGGACGAGATCGCTATCGGCTTCGGCGGCTCGGGCTTCTCGTCGACGGTCGGTGAGGTGGCCGGAGGCTCGTTCTTCGTGCCGTCGGGCGCGAGCAGCCGGTCGGCGATCTGCCAGCTGCCGAGTCCCAGTGCGGCGATCAGCAGGGCCGAGACGGCCCACTTCAGCGCCTTGCCCGTGCGGCTCTGCAGCGGCGGCGGGGGTGCGACGAGCGGCTGGGTGATCACGGGACGCGGCTGGGGGCGTCCGTAGGTGCCCTGCTGGTAGGTCGTGTGCTGGTACTCGGGCGGGGCGGTGAACTCGGGCTCCGGCGGTCGGACGCGGGGCATCGCCGCCACGGCCTTGGCGAGCTCGTCCGGAGTCGTGCAGGGCGGCAGCTGACGCGAGGCGGTGGCCCCGTCGTTGGCGAGCGCCCGCATGGCGATCTCGGAGAGGCCCCGGTGGACGCCGGCGCGGACCTGGTCCGGCGGCAGCAGCCCCACGCCCTTGGGAAGGCCGGAGAGCCCGTAGGCGTCGCTGTCGTACGGCCAGCGCTGGGTCAGCGCGGCGTACAGCAGGGCGCCGATGGCCTCGGTGTCGCTGCGCTGCGGACGCTCGGCGGTGATGCCGCGCAGGGCGGCGTTCACGGCCAGGCCGCGGATCCGGTATTGACCGGTGGAGCTCCGCAGGACGGCGCTCGGGGTCAGCCGGAGGTGGGCGAGGCCCTCGCGGTGGGCGGCGGCCATGGCCTGGGAGACCTGGCTGACGAGTTGGTACGCGTCGTGGGGCTCCAGCGGGCCGGCCGCGAGCAGCGCGGTCAGTTCGGTGGAGTCCGGCAGCCACTCGTGCACGACGTACACGAGGTCGTTCTCCTCGACGGCGTCGAGGACCTGGACGAACCGGGGGTCGCCCAGGAGGGCCGAGGAGCGGGCCGCGGCCAGGACCGACCGGGCTCTGGGATGGTCGGCCGGCAGCAGGTGGACCCCGACCGCGCGGCGCAGCTTCTCGTCGACGGCTCGCCAACTGCTGAAGCCGTCCAGACGGGTGACGCACTCCTCGAGCCGGTAGCGTCTGGCCAGTTTGTGGCCGCTGTGCAGTTCGGGTGCCGTGATGGAGGGCTGTTCGCCGCCCTGTCGTTCGACCGCCTTGTTCTTCGTGGCCTCGGCGGTCTTCTCCGCCGTCTTCTGATCTTCCGCCACCCCGTCGGTCGCGGCCGTGTCCGCCTTGGCGGTCAGCGGGTCGTCACCGCTGTTGTCGGCCACGTCGACGGCAGCCGTGCTACGTTCCGCCACCGTCGTTCCTGCCTCCCCATCCGTTGCGCCACATCCAACAGCCAAGCCAATTGTGCCCACAGTCGGACGCTATGCACGACACGCGGATCCCGCCGATGGTTGTGCGGACCGCTGGGTTCAGCGTCCCAGGCGTCCGCGCACCATGCCGACCAGGGTGTTCAGTTCCGCGATCCGCATGCGCTTCGCGGCGACGAAGAAGACGCCGAGGAGCACCGCCCCACCGACCACGAGGGCGACGAGCGAGCCCAGGGCGCCCTCGCCCAGCAGCTTCAGCAGGCCGAAACCGACGGCGCCGGCGACGATCGCGGCGGGCACGGAGGCCATGCAGAGGCGGGCGTAGGTCCTCAGCACGTGAGTGCCGTCCAGGTCGCCGCCCAGGCGCTTGCGGAGGCGCCGCCAGGCGATGCCGACGCCGACCGCGTAGGCGAGTCCGTACGAGGCGGCCATGCCGACCACGGCCCACTGGGCGGGCAGGACGACGTAGCAGACGGCGGAGGCGGCCGCGTTGACGGCGGCGACGATCACCGTGTTGTAGAAGGGCGTCCGGGTGTCCTCGTAGGCGTAGAAGCCGCGGAGGACGACGTACTGGACGGAGTAGGGGATCAGACCGAGGCCGAAGGCCATCAGGATGAAGCCCATGCCCTGGGCGGCCTCGACGCCGCTGGAGGCGTAGAGCAGGGTGCACATCGGGACGCCGAGCGCCAGGAAGGCGAAGGAGACCGGGACGATCGCGACGGCCGAGTTCCGCAGACCCTGCGAGATGTCGTCCCGGACGGCGCCCGGGTCGCCGTCGTGGGCGGCGCGGGAGATCCGCGGCAGCAGCGCGGCCATGACGGAGACCGTGATGATGGCCTGCGGCATGCCCCAGATCAGCTGGGCGTTGGAGTAGGCGAGGAAGCCGGCACCGTTCTTCCCGGACTCCTCACCGGCGGCGGTGGCGAGCTGGGTGACGACCAGGACGCCCGCCTGGTTGGCGAGGACGAACAGCACGGTCCACTTGGCCAGCTTGACCGTCTTGCCGAGCCCGTGGCCCTTCCAGTCGAAGCGGGGCCGGAACCGGAAGCCCGTCTCGCGCAGGTACGGGATCATCGCCAGGGCCTGGACGACGAGGCCGAGCAGGGTGCCGATGCCGAGCAGGCGGATGCCCTCGTCCGGAATGGTCTGCACGCCCATGTGGGACTCGGCGGAGGTGCCGTAGACCCAGATGAACAGGCCGAAGGTGACGATCATGACGATGTTGTTGAGGACCGGGGTCCACATCATCGCGCCGAACTTGCCGCGGGCGTTGAGGATCTGACCCATCACCACGTGCACACCCATGAAGAAGATCGTGGGCAGGCAGTAGCGGGCGAAGGTCACGGCCACGCTGTTGGCCGCGGCGTCGTCGGCGATGGTGTTCGACATCAGCCGGATCAGCAGCGGTGCCGCGAACACGGCCAGGGCCACGATGAGGCCGAGCGCCACCATGACCAGGGTGAGCAGACGGTTGGCGTAGGCCTCGCCGCCGTCCTCGTCGTTCTTCATCGAGCGGACGAGCTGCGGGACGAAGACCGAGTTGAGGCCACCGCCGACGGTGAGGATGTAGATCATCGTCGGCAGGGTGTAGGCGATGGTGAAGGTGTCACCGAGCAGGGCGGCGCCGAGCGCACCGGTGATCACCAGGCTGCGGACGAAGCCGGTCAGCCGGGAGACCAGGGTGCCGGCCGCCATCACGGCGCTCGACTTCAGCAGCCCGGAGGCACGGCCCGACTTCTTCGGGGCGGGCGCGGGCAGCGGGTCCGGCTCCGGGGCGGGCGGCGGCACCTGGCCGGGTGCCTGCTGGTCCCGGTAGAGGTGCGCGAACGCGTCCGGCTCGGGCGTCTCCTCACTGGCCCGGGTGACCAGGTCGTCGACGCCGGTGAACTGGACCGTGCGCGCGTCGTCGCCGTACGGCAGGTGGCGCGAGGGACCGTCCGGCTCGGGCGCCGGGGTCTGCGCCCACACCCGGGGGTCGGGGGCGTGCTGCGGCGCGGCCGGCTGCTGGTAGAGCGCGTGGGGGTCCTGGTAGGTGCCGGGCGGGGGCGGCGGGTGCGCGGCGCGGTCGTACAGCGCCTCGGTCACCGGGTCCTGCGCGGACATGTCCTGGGCCCGGTACGGGTCGTGGGCGAAGGCGTCCTGGACGTAGGGGTCCTGGGCGTACGGGTTCTGCGCGTAGGGGTCCTGTCCCTGCGGGCCAGGGGTGCCCTGCTGCGGGGGCGGCACCGGCGGGTGGCCGGCACCGGGAGGCACCGCGGGCGTCCCGCCGGACGGCGCAGGGCCGTTCGCGCCCTGGCCGCGGTCACCGTCGTACGGCGCGTTCATGGTTACCCCACCTCATCGTCCCCGGCCGACCGGCCACGACATCGCTCAACGGTCCACTTTCTCACCCGGGCCCGACGGGTCGCCGCTTTCGGACCCGGTGTCCGGTGTCGGGTCACTCGGCTGCACGGGTTCGTCCCCGCCGGGTTCCGCTTCGCCCGGCGGGTCCTCACCGGGCTCCGGCGCGGCGTCGTCCCCGGAGACATCGTCCCCGGAGACATCGTCCCCGGCGGACCCGGCGGACCCGGCGGACCCGGCGGACTCTGAGTCCTCGGAGCCTTCGGCGGACTCGGCCGCCTCCGCTTCCGCGTTCCGGGCGGCCACCCGCTTGCGCTGGCTGTACATGCGCACACCGGCGAGAACCAGGAGGAGCACACCACCGGCGATCACCAGCATCACAGTGGGAGTGATCTCGGAGACCCTCACGGTGAAGTTCATCGGCTGCCCGTACGGGGTGCCGTCCTCGGTGTAGAGCTGGGCCGTCATCGGCACCTGGCCGTTGACGTTGGCCGAGGCGCTGAACTTCACCGACTGGCTGTGTCCGCCACCGACCTTCACCGGGAGTTCGGCGTACCTCTCGCCGTTCAGCTCCAGCCGGTTCTTGTTGCCCGAGGTGAGGCGCAGCTTCAGGTGCTCCACGCCCTGGAGCAGCTTGTTCTGGACGGTGACCGGGATGGTCGCACTGCGGCCGGAGAGCGTGAGGTCCGACTTGTCGACCAGCTGGACGCCGTTGGTGAGGGTCTGCAGATAGTCCAGGACGTTGTTGCGGTAGATCGCCGCCGCCCTGGCCTCACCGCGCCAGGAGGTCGACATCTCGCGGTTGATCGCGTTGCCGAACGGCGTCACGACGCGTTCCGACTGGGTCAGGATGACCTTGAAGTCGTCCAGCTCGTCCCGCGTGGTCTTCATGTCACGGAAGGCCTGGACCGGAAGCTCCCGGTCGCGCAGCTTCTTCGGGTAGCGGGAGCTGCTCGGCACGGTGGTGGAGGCGTCGGGGTCCGGCTTGGCCGCGGCGGCCGCGAGGAGGTCGCTGGGCTGGCTCCAGCGGCGGCCGGAGAGGCCCCCCAGGGCGGTCGCCATCGCCTGGGCCTGGGCGATGGTCGGCATCCGCTGCGGGGCGACCACGATGCTGCGCTGGTCCTCCGGCTGCTCCAGGGTGATCGCGAGCGACTGGGCGAGGAACTTCTGGACCGCGAGCGTGGAGTTCTCCGCGCGGACCATGTCCCCCTCGAAGGCGGTGGACAGCACCGCGTCGCTCACGACGGCCGTGGTGCTGCCGTTGCCGAGCGGGCGGGCGGCCGTGGGCGTGTAGGCGAGGTCGTCGCGGACGCTGTCGCTGCGGGCGATCACCTTGTCGGCGCCGGCCGAGGTCGCGACCGCCACGATGGAGGGGTCCACGGCCCCGTCGGCGGGCCAGGCGAAGTCGGTGGAGGCATTCACGTGCAGGACGGTCTCGACCGTCACCCCCGCCAGGGCGGTCGCCGACTGGAGGTGTCCCAGGGAGCCGGGGACGTCCTTGCCCCGGTGGGCCAGGGAGGCCAGGTCGGGGTCGGCGAAGGGAAGGGCGACGACCTTGTGCCCCTGCACCGCCTTCTCCAGGGAGTCCAGCCAGCGCTCGGCGACGGCCTGGTTCTTGCCGGGGACGTCCAGAGTGGTGCCGTCCTTGACGCGGTAGCCGTTCGCCATGGCGTCGACCGAGGCCAGCAGGTCCGGGTCGACCACCCACGTCACCGGGAGGTCCTTGCCCAGCGAGACCATCTCGTCCAGTCGCCCGCCCGGGCGCAGCTCGGCCGCCAGGTCGTCGTCCTCGAAGACCGGGGTCTGCTGGTCGTCCGTGGCCGTCTGCGCCGAGACGTGCGCTGAGCCGATCAGGGGCCACAGATAGGTGAGCTGGGTCTTCTTCTCGGTGGCCTCGGGCTGGTACGGCAGGAAGGTCCGTTCGATGCCGAGCACCCGGTCGTACTGCCGGTCCGAGGTCCGCCCGGTGAGGGAGACGCCCAGCTGGTAGACGCCCTCGTCGTCGAGCCCGAGATCCGAGACGGGCACGGACAGCGAGAAGTCCTTGCTGAGGCCGGCGCCCAGCCGGGGGATCTTGACGGTGGGGCCGTCGTCGAGGGGGGCGGGGTCGCTGTCGTCCCGGAAGCCGGTGCGCCCGGTGACCTGCTCGATCTCGCTGCGGCTCGTCATCTGCGGCCCGACGCGCAGGTTCACGGTCGCGTCGGTGACGGTCTTCTTGCCCCGGTTGGTCACCGTGCCGGTGACGGTGACGGTGTCCCCCTCGACGGGCGCGCTCGGCGTCATCGTGTCGAGGGACACATCGACGGTCCTGGTGCCGGTGCCGTTCTCGGCCGGGGCCGCCGGAGCGGCGACGGCCGGGGCCTGGAGCAGGCCGGCGAGAAGGGGTGCCCCGACGGCGACGGTGATCGTGCGCCGCAGCCATCGGCGGGCAGGTGAGGGACCGGTTCCCTGGATGTCTGCCGCCTCGGCCACGCGTTCGCCCGTCCTCGTCGTTGTCTGTGGTGCCAGTGGTGTCGGTGGTTCCCGGTTGCTGTGTCCAGGCATGGTAACGAGGCACGCCGGGGGCAAGTGCCGGGGACTGCTCCAGCCGATCTTCGACCGATCGCCCGCCGGTGCCGCCGGGACCCCGGTCGCCGGAGGCCGGGCCGTTCCGCCCCGCCGGAAACGGGGACGTCGAGGCGAGCCGGGGCACGTACCCTTTTCTGTTGTGCCGAACGCCAACGAAGACACCCCGACTGCACTGAGCCAGGTGCAACGCCGCGCGGTCAGTGAACTGCTGCGTGTGTCCCCTGTCGCCGACGACCTCGCCCGCCGCTTCCAGGAGGCCGGGTTCAGCCTCGCGCTGGTCGGCGGTTCGGTGCGCGACGCGCTGCTCGGCCGGCTCGGCAACGACCTGGACTTCACCACCGACGCCCGCCCCGAGGACGTACTGAAGATCGTCCGCCCGTGGGCCGACGCGGTGTGGGAGGTGGGCATCGCCTTCGGGACCGTCGGCTCCCAGAAGGACGGCTACCAGATCGAGGTCACCACGTACCGCTCGGAGGCGTACGACAGGACCTCCCGGAAGCCCGAGGTCTCCTACGGCGACTCCATCGACGAGGACCTCGTCCGGCGTGACTTCACCGTCAACGCCATGGCCGTGGCTCTCCCCGAGAAGGAGTTCATCGACCCGTACGGCGGTCTCGAGGACCTCGCCGCCCGGGTCCTGCGCACACCCGGCACCCCGGAGGAGTCGTTCTCCGACGACCCCCTGCGCATGATGCGGGCCGCGCGGTTCGCCGCGCAGCTGGACTTCGAGGTCGCCCCCGAGGTCGTCACGGCGATGAAGGACATGTCCGGCCGGATCGAGATCGTCTCCGCCGAGCGTGTCCGTGAGGAATTCAACAAGCTGCTGCTCTCGGCGCACCCCCGGAAGGGCCTCGGGCTCCTCGTGGACACGGGCCTCGCCGAGCACGTCCTGCCCGAGCTGCCGTCGCTGCGCCTGGAGAGCGATGAGCACCACCGGCACAAGGACGTCTACGAGCACTCGCTGACGGTGCTCGACCAGGCGATCGACCTGGAGGAGGACGGGCCCGACCTGGTGCTGCGTCTCGCCGCCCTGCTCCATGACATCGGAAAGCCGCGCACCCGCCGCTTCGAGCAGGACGGCCGGGTCTCCTTCCACCACCACGAGGTGGTCGGCGCCAAGATGACCAAGAAGCGCATGACCGCTCTCAAGTACTCCAACGAGATGATCAAGGACGTCTCGCGCCTGGTGGAACTGCACCTTCGCTTCCACGGCTACGGGACCGGCGAGTGGACCGACTCGGCCGTGCGGCGCTACGTGCGCGACGCCGGGCCGCTCCTCTCGCGGCTGCACAAGCTGACCCGCTCGGACTGCACCACGCGGAACAAGCGCAAGGCGGGTGCGCTCTCCCGTGCCTACGACGGCCTTGAGGACCGCATCGCCCAGCTCCAGGAGCAGGAGGAGCTGGACGCGATCCGCCCCGACCTCGACGGCAACCAGATCCAGGAGATCCTCGGCATCAGGCCGGGCCCGGCCATCGGGCAGGCGTACAAGTTCCTGCTGGAGCTCCGCCTGGAGAACGGGCCGATGGAGCACGACCAGGCCGTCGCCGCCCTCAAGGAGTGGTGGGCAGCGCGCGACTGAGCCGGCTAGGCGCACCGACGGGTCGATGTTTCACGTGAAACGCCGACCCGGTGGACGCTCTGGAGGGGTGGTGTTTCACGTGAAACATCACCCCTCCTGGCGTTCCCGGCGCAGGGCCACGGCGAGCCCGGCGTAGATCACGGCCACCAGTACGACCAGCAGGGGCGACCGGCCGTCGGGTGGCAGCATCAGTGCGGCGACGCCCGCCGCACCCACGAAGGCGACGTTGAACAGCACGTCGTAGAGCGAGAAGACCCGGCCCCGGAAGGAGTCGTCCACGGACGTCTGGACCACGGTGTCCGTCGCGATCTTGGCTCCCTGGGTGATGAGTCCGAGGACGAAGGCGGCGACGAGGAACGGGATCGGGGCGAAGGCCAGGCAGAGCGCCGGTACGAGGACGGCGGCCGCCGCCGTGCACACGGTCATCCAGCCGAAGGCCCCGAACCGCCCCACCGCCCAGGGGGAGAGGACGGCGGCCGCGAAGAAGCCGGCACCCGAGGCGGCGACGGCGAGTCCGAGAAGGCCGAGGCCCTCGGAGTCCGTGGAGCTCCACTCGTAGCGGGAGAGCATGAGCACGGTGACGAGCAGGGCGCCGTAGCAGAAGCGCATGAGGCCCACCGCGATGAGTGCCCGGGCGGCGGGGCGTCGCTCGGCGAGGTGGCGCAGTCCCGCCGCCAGACCGAGGGCCGTCGACCTCAGGGCCGAGGTCAGGGGCTGCGGCGTGAGGTCGGGATCGGGGCCGAGGAGCTCCCTGGGAATGCGCAGCGAGGCAAGGCCGGCGCAGAGATAGAGGACGGCGCCGAAGGCCACGACCACCGCGTCGGAGTTGTCGGCGACGAGCCGGACGCCGAAGGCGAGACCGCCGCCGACGGTCGCGGCCAGGGTGCCCGCGGTGGGGGAGAGCGAGTTCGCGATGACGAGCCGTTCCTCGTCGACGACGCGCGGGAGGGAAGCGGAGAGCCCCGCCAGGACGAACCGGTTGACGGCGGTGACGGAGAGCGCGGAGGCGTAGAAGAGCCAGTCCGGCACCGAGGCGAGGACGAGGACGGCGGTCCCGCAGGCGAGGAGGGCGCGCAGGATGTTCCCGTACAGGAAGACCTGTCGGCGCTGCCAGCGGTCGAGGAGCACTCCGGCGAAGGGGCCCACGAGCGAGTACGGGAGCAGGAGCACCGCCATGGCGGAGGCGATCGCGGTGGGGGAGGTCTGCTTCTCGGGGGAGAAGACGACGTACGTGGCCAGGGCCACCTGGTAGACGCCGTCGGCGCACTGGGAGAGCAGCCGGACGGCGAGCAGGCGGCGGAAGTTCGTCAGGCGCAGGAGTACGCGCAGATCACGTACGACGGACATGGCAGCAAGACTCACATACGAAGAGGGCCCCCGGGCAGTGGCTCGGGGACCCTCGATCGACAAGCGTGCGGCGCTTTAGCGCTCGACCTCACCCTTGATGAACTTCTCGACGTTGGCCAGGGCCTCGTCGTCGAAGTACTGGACCGGCGGGGACTTCATGAAGTACGAGGACGCGGAGAGGATCGGGCCGCCGATGCCCCGGTCCTTGGCGATCTTCGCGGCGCGCAGGGCGTCGATGATGACACCCGCCGAGTTCGGGGAGTCCCACACCTCGAGCTTGTACTCCAGGTTCAGCGGAACGTCACCGAAGGCGCGGCCCTCGAGGCGCACGTACGCCCACTTGCGGTCGTCCAGCCAGGCCACGTAGTCCGACGGGCCGATGTGGACGTTCTTCTCGCCCAGCTCGCGGTCCGGGATCTGCGAGGTGACGGCCTGGGTCTTGGAGATCTTCTTGGACTCCAGGCGGTCGCGCTCCAGCATGTTCTTGAAGTCCATGTTGCCGCCGACGTTGAGCTGCATCGTGCGCTCAAGACGGACACCACGGTCCTCGAACAGCTTCGCCATCACGCGGTGCGTGATGGTCGCGCCGACCTGCGACTTGATGTCGTCGCCGACGATCGGGACGCCCGCCTCGGTGAACTTGTCCGCCCACTCCTTGGTGCCGGCGATGAAGACCGGGAGAGCGTTGACGAACGCGACCTTGGCGTCGATGGCGCACTGCGCGTAGAACTTCGCAGCGTCCTCGGAACCGACGGGCAGGTAGCAGATGAGGACGTCGACCTCGCGGTCCTTGAGGACCTGGACGACGTCGACGGGCTCCTCGGCGGACTCCTCGATGGTCAGGCGGTAGTACTTGCCGAGACCGTCGAGCGTGTGACCGCGCTGGACCGTGACGCCCTTGTTCGGGACGTCGCAGATCTTGATGGTGTTGTTCTCGCTGGCGCCGATGGCGTCGGAGAGGTCGAGGCCGACCTTCTTCGCGTCGACGTCGAAGGCGGCCACGAACTCGATGTCACGGACGTGGTAGTCGCCGAACTGGACGTGCATCAGGCCGGGCACCTTGGCCGCCGGGTCGGCGTCCTTGTAGTACTCGACGCCCTGCACCAGCGAGGCGGCGCAGTTGCCCACGCCGACGATGGCTACGCGAACCGAACCCATTCCGGTTGCTCCCTGTGTGATCGTGGAAGCCCTGCTGTGCGCAGGGTTTCACTTGGCGGTGTCGTCGGACGGATCCGGCCGGGTACTGCCCCCGTGCCGGGGCAGGCCGCCCGTCTCTCCAGAATCGTTGTCGTGCAGAGCGGGGGCGTCGGGGCCGGATCGCTGATCCCGTCCCGCCCTCTCGCTCTCGATGAGCTCGTTCAGCCAGCGCACTTCGCGCTCCACGGACTCCATACCGTGGCGCTGCAGCTCAAGCGTGTAGTCGTCGAGGCGCTCGCGGGTCCTGGCCAGGGAGGCGCGCATCTTCTCCAGACGCTCCTCCAGCCGGCTCCGGCGACCCTCGAGCACGCGCATCCGCACCTCGCGCTCGGTCTGCCCGAAGAAGGCGAAGCGAGCCGCGAAGTGCTCGTCCTCCCAGGCGTCCGGGCCGGTGTGGGAGAGGAGCTCCTCGAAGTGCTCCTTACCTGCCGGGGTCAACCGGTAGACGATCTTGGCCCGGCGTCCTGCGAGTGAAGCGGCGAGGGCCTCCTCGGGAGCGCTGCCCGGTTCCTCGATCAACCAGCCGTTGGCGACCAGCGTCTTGAGGCAGGGATACAGCGTCCCGTAGCTGAAGGCCCGGAAGACGCCCAGTGAGGTGTTCAGGCGCTTCCGCAGCTCGTACCCGTGCATGGGGGCCTCGCGCAGCAGGCCGAGAACGGCGAACTCGAGGATGCCGGAGCGTCTGCTCATCCTTCGCCTCCTCCTCCGCCTTCGGGGCCCTTATGCCGTGCTGATGTATCGACTCGATACATCAGCACGATAGAACGGCCCGTCTGTCTCGACAAGCGGGACCACCGTGACCGGCGTCACATCGTCAATTCACAGCGATCGACTTGCCTGATTTGGGGTGAAGTCCGGCCCTACGTGGGTTTTGGCCGTGCGTAGTCTGTGCGGCATGCAGACCACCGGGAACCAAGCGATGCCCTGGGGCGTCAGTGCTGCGGGTGACCGGCTGCGGTACGGAGGGACCTCCGATGGGGTCCGGACGTGCCCATTTCGGGGGGACCGGAACTCAACTGCCGCTTCCAGGCGTACGTGCCTGCCCGAGGAGTAGTCGTTCGATGAGCGAGCATCGTCGCAAAATGCCGCCGCAGGAGCCGCCGACGGGCGGTCGCGCGGCGGCACGGCGCGCTGCCCAGCAGCCGATGGGCCGCAGGTCGGCCCCGGCCCATGACGTCGGCACGGGGGCCCCTTCGGCCTCGTACGGGCCTCCCTCCTCACACGGAGAGGAGCAGCGCCCCTACGGCGGTCGCGCGGAGGCCCGGCGGGCCGCCCAGCGCGGCAGCCGCCGGCGGGGAGCCGACGCCGGCCCCGGCGGCCCCGGCGGTCCCGGTGGGGGTCGCCGCGGTGGCGGGGGCGGCGGTCGCGGCAGTGGTCCGGGGCGGGGCCCCGGCGGTGGTCAGCCGCGCAAGAAGCGGTTCATCGACTACCCGCGGCACAACAAGTACGGCTGGCGTCGCTGGATGCCGTCGTGGAAGCTCGTGTCGGGCACCTTCCTGTTCTTCGTGGCGAGCATCATGGGCGCCGCCGCCATCGCGTACTCGAAGGTGGAGATCCCCAACACCGCCGACACCGCGACCTCGCAGAACAACATCTACTACTGGGCCGACGGCTCGCGCATGGTCGCGACGGGCAGCGGCACCAACCGCCAGATCGTCCAGATCGGGCAGATCCCGCTGTCGATGCAGAACGCGGTGATCTCGGCGGAGAACAAGACCTTCCGGGACGACTCCGGAATCGACCCCATGGGTATCGCCCGCGCCGTGTGGAACATGGCCAAGGGCGGCGAGACCCAGGGTGGTTCGACGATCACCCAGCAGTACGTGAAGAACAACCGCCTCGACGACCAGTCGCAGACCATCACGCGAAAGGTCAAGGAACTCTTCATCTCGATGAAGGTCGGCAACGAGCTCGGCAAGGACGAGGTCATGGCCGGCTACCTGAACACCTCGTACTACGGACGAGGTGCCTACGGCATCCAGGCCGCGGCCCGCGCGTACTTCAACAAGGACGCCAAGGACCTGGACCCCAGCCAGTCGGCGCTGCTCGCCGCGGTGCTGAAGGGCGCGACGTACTACGACCCCGCCGGTTACCCCGACATCGATCCCGAGGCCTCGGCCTTGAAGAACACGGAACGGGCCACCAAGCGGTGGAAGTGGATCCTCGACGAGATGCAGAAGGACGGGCATCTCACCGCGGCGGAGCGGGCGAAGTACACCACCTTCCCCAAGGTGGAGAAGCTCCGTAAGAGTGCCAACCTGAGCGGTCAGATCGGCTACCTCGTCAGCACCGCCAACCAGAACATGAAGAACCAGTTCGGGATCACCCCGCAGGAACTGGAGCGCGGCGGCTACGAGATCTACACCACCTTCGAGAAGTCGAAGGTGGACAAGATGGAAGAGACGATCAAGAACGTCATCAAGGAGAACATCGACCCGAAGAAGCGCCCGGACAAGGACTCGCACGTCCAGTTCGGCGGTGCTTCGGTCGACACGGCGACCGGGAAGATCGTCGCCATCTACGGTGGCGTCGACGCCACCAAGCACTACCAGAGCAACGCCGACGCCACCGGTGCCCAGGTCGGATCGACGTTCAAGCCCTTCGTACTCGCCGCGGCGATGAAGGACGGAGTCCGTGACAAGGACCTCGGTCCGGATCAGGACGCTTCCGAGCGCACGATCCTCGACCCGGACAAGAGCCTCTACAACGGCAAGGACGACCTGACGATCCGGAAGTACAACGGGGACATCTGGCTCGACGACAAGGGCAACGAGTGGCGTCAGAGCAATGACGAGGACGCCAGCTACGGTCCCGTCTCCCTGCGGTACGCCATGATCAAGTCGGCCAACTCCCCGTACGTGCAGCTCGGCATGGACGTCGGCATCGACAAGGTCCGCGAGTCCGCCATGGCCGCGGGTCTGCGCGACGAGTCCCTGGTCAAGGGCGACGTCCCCTCGTTCTCCCTCGGTGTCTCCAGCCCGAGCGCCATCCGCATGGCCGGCGCGTACTCCACCTTCGCCAACAAGGGCGTCCAGAACGACCCCTACTCCGTCGAGCGGGTCAAGCGGAGCGGCGTCGTCATCCACAAGCACGAGGCGAAGCCCAAGGAGGCGTTCAGCCCGGCCATCGCGAGCAACGTCACCGACGTGCTGCGGTCCGTCGTGGACGACCCCCGGGGCACCGGCACCAAGGCCCGCATCCCGGGCCGCGCGGTGGCCGGCAAGACCGGTACGACCGACGACAACATGTCGGCCTGGTTCGTGGGCTACACGCCGCAGCTGGCGACCGCGATCGACATGTACCGGTTCGACGACGACGAGTCGAAGAAGGGCCGCAAGTTCCTTCCGATGTACGGCACGGGTGACCAGCCGACGATCCACGGTTCGTCGTTCCCCTCGCGGATCTGGAGGGAGTACATGACGGACGCCGTGAAGGACATGCCGCTCGTGGACTTCCCGGAGCCGGAGAAGCTGGAGGGTGCCCGGCCCGTCTTCGGCGGCGGCGCCAAGAGCCCGACGCCGACCCCGACGGCGACCCCGACGCCCACCGAGACGACGACGCCGACGACGACTCCCCCGGCCACGCCGACGGAGACGACCGCCCCGCCGAAGCAGACCAAGACGCCGAAGCCGGGCAAGACGACCTGTGACGTCTGGGACTGGAACTGCAACAACACGGGCAATCCGGGGGGCAATACCGGGGAGCCCACCACCACACCGCCCACCACCGACACACCGACGACGACTCCCCCGCCGACGGACGACAGTTCCGGAGGCGGCGGGAACGGCAAACCGGGCGGCGCAGGGACCTTCCCCTGATCCTGACGCCCGCGCCGGGCACGTCCTGAGCGCTGTGCCGGGCGCGTCCTGAGGGCCGTCGCGTCCGCTCCGTACCTTCCGTACGGAGCGGCCGCGGCGGCCCTCGCCGTTTTCCCGGGGACGTACGGCAGGATGTCCCCCATGCCGAGCCTCCAGAAGTCGAGCGCACCGCGGGACCGCTCACAGACGGTCGTCCCCACGCACCGGGACAAGGTGGCCGCCGCGGGCAGCGAACTGATCGGTGGCCCCTACGGCCGCCGGGCGGCGGCCGGCACCGGGCAGCTGACGCCGGTGCGGGTGATCGCGCTCGTGGCCCTCGGCATGTACGCCCTCGGCATGGTGCAGAAGCTGCCCTGCTACAACTGGGCGTGGTTCCGGGGCACGACCTCCCAGTACACCCACGCCTGCTACTCGGACATCCCGCACCTCTTCGCCGGGCGGGGCTTCGCCGACGGCCTCGTCCCGTACTTCGACCGGCTGGGCGGCGACATACCGTTCCTGGAGTATCCGGTCCTGACCGGCCTCTTCATGGAGGTCGCGGCCTGGCTGACGCCGGGCGGCGACGACATGACGCAGCGGGAGCAGTGGTACTGGCTGGTCAACGCGGGCCTGCTGATGGTCTGCGCGGCCGTCCTGGCGGTCTGTGTGGCCCGGACGCACCGCCTGCGCCCCTGGGACGGTCTCCTGGTCGCGCTCGCGCCCTCGGTCGCGCTCACCGCCACGATCAACTGGGACATACTGGCCGTCGCGCTGACCGCCGCCGCCGTCCTGATGTGGTCGCGGGGCCGGCCGCTGGCCTTCGGGATCCTGCTGGGCCTGGCCACGGCCGCCAAGTTCTACCCGATACTGCTCCTCTGCCCGCTGCTGCTGCTCTGCTGGCGTGCCGGGAAGTGGCGGGCGTACGGGGCCGCGGTGCTCGGCGCGTGCGGCGCGTGGCTGGTCGTGAACCTGCCCGTGATGCTGCTCGCGCCCGAGGGGTGGAAGCAGTTCTACCTCTTCAGCCGGGACCGGAACGTCGACTTCGGCTCGATCTGGCTGCTGATCAGCCAGCGCACGGGCGACGTCATCACGCCGGGCCGGGCCAACCTGTACGCGCTGCTGCTGATGGCGGCGGCGGTGGCCGGTCTCGCGTTCCTGGCGTTCACGGCGCCCCGCAGGCCGCGTTTCGTCCAGCTGGCCTTCCTGGTCGTCGCCGCGTTCGTGCTGACCAACAAGGTGTACTCGCCGCAGTACGTCCTGTGGCTGGTGCCGCTGGCGGCGCTCGCCCGGCCCCGCTGGCGCGACTTCCTGATCTGGCAGGGCTGCGAGGTCACGTACTTCGTCGGGGTCTGGATGTACCTGGCGTTCACGGGCAGCGGCAACAGCAAGCAGGGCCTTCCGGTGGACGGCTACCAGTTCGCGATCGTCCTGCACCTGCTCGGCACGCTGTACCTGTGCGTGATGGTCGTACGCGACATCCTGGCGCCCGAGAAGGACCCCGTCCGGCAGGACGGCGCGGACGACCCCTCGGGGGGCGTCCTGGACGGCGCCGAGGACGTCTTCGTGGCGGGCAGGGCGGCCCACCCGGCCCGGCACGCCGCCCCGGCCGTGGAGGAGGGGCAGCGGGTGCGCTGGGGCACCGCGGACGACCCCGCCTACCCGTGGGGCGCCCCCGACTGACCGAGAAGCACCTCACCCCCGGGAGACCGACTCCCGGGGGTGAGGTGTTTTCCGGTGCCTGGCGGCTGTCAGCGCTCGACGAGACGGTCGAACTGCGTCGTGGTGTGGCGCAGGTGCGCCACGAGCTCGTCGCCCACCCGGGGCTCCTGCGCGTCGGCCGGCACGAACAGGATCGACACCTGCATGTGCGGCGGCTCGGCGAACCAGCGCTGCTTCCCGGCCCAGACGAACGGCGACAGGTTCCGGTTCACGGTGGCGAGGCCCGCCCGGGCGACGCCCTTGGCGCGCGGCATGACGCCGTGCATCGCCTTCGGGGCCTCCAGGCCCACGCCGTGGGAGGTGCCGCCGGCGACGACGACCAGCCAGCCGTCGGAGGCGGCCTTCTGCTGGCGGTAGCCGAAGCGGTCGCCCTTGGCGACCCGGGTCACGTCGAGGACGGCGCCCCGGTACTCCGTGGCCTCGTGGTCGCCCAGCCACAGCCGGGTGCCGATCCGTGCGCGGAAGCGCGTCTGCGGGAACTGCTGCTGGAGCCGCGCCTGCTCCTCGGCCCGCAGGTGGCTCACGAACATGGTGTGCAGCGGCAGCCGGGCGGCCCGCAGCCGGTCCATCCAGGAGATGACCTCCTCGACGGCGTCGGTGCCGTCCGGACGGTCCAGGGGCAGGTGGAGGGCGAAGCCCTCCAGACGGACGTCCTCGATGGCGGCGTGGAGCTGCTGGAGCTCCTCCTCGCGGACGCCGTGCCGCTTCATCGAGCTCATGCACTCGATGACGACCCGCGCGCCCACGAGGGCGTGGACGCCGTCCACGGACGAGACCGAACGGATCACCCGGTCGGGCAGCGGAACCGGTTCCTCGCCGCGGCGGAACGGGGTGAGGACCAGCAGGTCGCCACCGAACCAGTCCTTGATCTTCGCGGCTTCGTAGGTGGTGCCCACGGCGAGCATGTCGGCGCCGAACCGGGCCGCTTCGTCGGCGAGGCGCTCGTGCCCGAAGCCGTACCCGTTCCCCTTGCACACCGGGATGATCCCGGGGAACTGGTCGATGACGGTCTTCTGGTGCGCCCGCCAGCGAGCGGTGTCGACGTAGAGGGAGAGCGCCATGGCCGGCCCGGAACCTTTCTGACGGCAGCGGTGTATCAAAGGTGTGTACGAGACTACGAAGCCTACGGAACGGTCAGCGGCGCGACATGTAGATGTCGAGCGCCTTGTGCAGAAGCTTGTTCAGCGGGAAGTCCCACTCGCCGACGTACTCGACGGCCTCGCCGCCCGTGCCCACCTTGAACTGGATGAGTCCGAAGAGGTGATCGGTCTCGTCGAGCGAGTCCGAGATGCCCCGCAGGTCGTAGACGGTCGCGCCCATGGCGTACGCGTCGCGCAGCATCCGCCACTGCATCGCGTTCGAGGGCCGGACCTCACGGCCGATGTTGTCGGAGGCGCCGTAGGAGTACCAGACGTGCCCGCCGACGACGAGCATGGTCGCGGCCGACAGGTTCACACCGTTGTGGCGCGCGAAGTAGAGCCGCATGCGGTTGGGGTCCTCGTTGTTGAGGACGGTCCACATGCGCTGGAAGTACGAGAGCGGGCGCGGCCGGAAGTGGTCGCGGACGGCCGTGATCTCGTACAGCCGCTGCCACTCGGCCAGGTCCTCGTAGCCGCCCTGGACGACCTCGACACCGGCCTTCTCGGCCTTCTTGATGTTGCGGCGCCACAGCTGGTTGAAGCCCTTGAGGACGTCGTCCAGCGAGCGGTTGGCGAGCGGGACCTGGAAGACGTAGCGGGGCTGCACGTCGCCGAAGCCGGCGCCGCCGTCCTCGCCCTGCTGCCAGCCCATCTTCCGCAGCCGGTCCGCGACTTCGAAGGCACGCGGCTCGATGTGGGTCGCCTCGACGTCCTTGAGGCGCTTGACGTCCGGGTCCTGGATGCCGGCCTTGATGGCGGTCGAGTCCCAGCGGCGGATGACCACCGGCGGGCCCATCTTCACGGAGAAGGCGCCCTGCTGCTTGAGGTGGGCCAGCATCGGCTGGAGCCAGTCGTCCAGGTTCGGCGCGTACCAGTTGATGACAGGGCCCTCGGGCAGGTACGCGAGGTAGCGCTTGATCTTCGGGAGCTGGCGGTAGAGGACCAGGCCGGCGCCGACGAGCTCACCGGACTTGTCGAACCAGCCGAGGTTCTCCGAGCGCCACTCGGTCTTCACATCAGCCCACGCCGGGACCTGGCAGTGGCTCGCGGCGGGCTGGCTCTGGATGAATGCCAGATGCTGCTCACGGCTGATGGTCCTCAGGGTCAGGCTCATGCGGGGCGCTCCTCGGCAGGTGTGTCCCCATCGGTCAGGGGCTCCGGCTCTCGCGCCGAAGCCTACTGTGACCTTGGAGCGCCCCGAATGGGTGTGTGTGCCCCGACGTGCCGCCGGGGCTCAGCTGATGACGCCGCCGAAGAGGCCGCCGTGCGCCATTCCGAGGTAGAAGCCGAAGGCCGAGGCGCCGAGTCCGAGGACCAGCAGGAACCGTTCGCGCGTGGTCACGGAGATGAACTGTCCGTACGCGCCGGTCAGGATGCCGATCAGGCCCGACCAGGAACTGAGCAGATGCAGGTTGTCGAACTGCGCGGTGGTGAACGAGATGACCCCCAGCACCAGCGTGACAGCCATCAGGGTGTCCTGGAGCGGGTGGGGCTTGCCGTCGGTCGCGAAGAGAGAGTGGCCGGGGTCGGGTCGCATTGCCTGTGCCATGAGGCACCTCCTGGCGTGGCTGCCGGAAGGCGGCGCATCGTAGCGCCGCCCACATCCGTTGTGTACAGATTGCGTCCCCTCACCGGAGAATTTCAACCGCAAGCCGATGTGCGGGTACTCTGTACAGCTGCGCCGGTGTCTGCCCAGGTCCTTCCGGGACCCCGACGGCACCCCTCGCTCGTCGAGGGGGACTGTCAGTGGTGGTGGATACCGTTGCTTACGCATCACGACCCTCCTGCCACGGAACGACCGTGGCCGCTGAGTCCAAAGGAGGTGGGTTCCACATGCGTCACTACGAAGTGATGGTCATCCTCGACCCCGATCTGGAGGAGCGCGCTGTCGCCCCCCTGATCGAGAACTTCCTCTCCGTCGTCCGTGAGGGCAACGGAAAGGTCGAGAAGGTCGACACCTGGGGCCGTCGTCGTCTCTCGTACGAGATCAAGAAGAAGCCCGAGGGCATCTACTCGGTCATCGACCTGCAGGCCGAGCCTGCGGTCGTCAAGGAGCTCGACCGCCAGCTCAACCTGAACGAGTCGGTCCTCCGGACCAAGGTCCTCCGCCCCGAGACCCACTGAGCTTCTAGCTCAGAGGTCATCGGGTTCGAGTAGCAACACAGCAGCCAGAAGCAAACCCGCCGAGAGGTTCCCCCATGGCAGGCGAGACCGTCATCACGGTCGTCGGCAATCTTGTCGACGACCCCGAGCTGCGCTTCACCCCGTCCGGTGCGGCGGTCGCGAAGTTCCGTATCGCGTCCACCCCCCGCACCTTCGACCGTCAGACCAACGAGTGGAAGGACGGCGAGAGCCTCTTCCTCACCTGCTCGGTCTGGCGTCAGGCGGCGGAGAACGTCGCCGAGTCGCTCCAGCGAGGCATGCGCGTCGTCGTGCAGGGCCGGCTGAAGCAGCGGTCCTACGAGGACCGTGAGGGCGTCAAGCGCACGGTCTACGAGCTGGACGTCGAGGAAGTCGGCCCCAGCCTCAAGAACGCCACGGCCAAGGTCACCAAGACCACCGGTCGAGGCGGCCAGGGTGGATACGGCGGCGGCGGCCAGCAGGCCGGCGGCGGCGGCGGTGGCGGCGGCTGGGGTGGAAACTCCGGCGGTTCCCAGCAGGGTGGTGGCGGTGCTCCCGCCGACGACCCGTGGGCGACCGGCGGCCCCTCCTCCTCCGGCGGCGGCCAGCAGGGCGGCGGCGGTGGCGGCTGGGGTGGAAACTCCGGCGGCGGCTACTCGGACGAGCCTCCCTTCTAGGGCACGCCCCCAGAAGCAGCTCGTACCCCCACTTCTTGATCACACAGGAGAAACACCATGGCGAAGCCGCCTGTGCGCAAGCCTAAGAAGAAGGTCTGCGCGTTCTGCAAGGACAAGACCGTGTACGTGGACTACAAGGACACGAACATGCTGCGGAAGTTCATTTCCGACCGCGGCAAGATCCGTGCCCGCCGCGTGACCGGCAACTGCACGCAGCACCAGCGTGACGTCGCCACGGCCGTCAAGAACAGCCGTGAGATGGCGCTGCTGCCCTACACGTCCACCGCGCGATAAGGGAAGGGTGACCGGAAAATGAAGATCATCCTCACCCACGAGGTCTCTGGCCTCGGTGCCGCTGGCGACGTCGTCGACGTCAAGGACGGCTACGCTCGCAACTACCTGGTCCCGCGTGGTTTCGCGATCCGCTGGACCAAGGGTGGCGAGAAGGACGTGGCGCAGATCCGCCGCGCCCGCAAGATCCACGAGATCGCGACCATCGAGCAGGCCAACGAGATCAAGGCCCAGCTCGAGGGCACGAAGGTGCGCCTGGCCGTTCGCTCCGGCGACGCCGGCCGTCTCTTCGGCTCCGTGACCCCGGCCGACATCGCCTCGGCGATCAAGACCGCGGGTGGCCCCGACGTCGACAAGCGTCGCGTCGAGCTCGGTTCGCCGATCAAGACCCTGGGCTCGCACCAGGTGTCCGTGCGTCTGCACCCCGAGGTTGCCGCGAAGCTCGGCGTCGAGGTCGTCGCCGCGTAACGCTGCCCTTGGCAGTCTGCGCTCAGCAGTGAGGAAGGGCCGTACCCCTCAGGGTGCGGCCCTTCCGCTGTTTCACGTGAAACAGCGGATTGCTCAGCGGGTGGCGCCCGTGACGATCCAGCGGCCGGAGCGCATCCGGAACCAGAGGGTTCCCATCCGCACCGTCATCATCAGGGTCATCGCCCACCAGAGCGCCGTCAGCCCGCCCCCGAGCGCCGGGATCATGAGGGCGACCGGGGCGAAGACGGCCAGGGTCAGCAGCATGGCCCAGGCCAGGTAGGGGCCGTCTCCCGCGCCCATCAGGACGCCGTCGAGGACGAAGACCACGCCGGAGATCGGCTGGGAGAGCGCGACGACCAGGAGAGCGGGGAGCAGTGTGTCCTGCACGGTGGTGTCGCCGGTGAAGAGCGGGACGAACAAGGGGCGGGCGACGATGAGCAGTGCTCCGAGCGCCACACCGGAGACCACGCCCCACTGGATCATGCGGCGGCAGACCTGCCGTGCGCCGTCGGCGTCGTCCGCGCCGAGGTAGCGGCCGATGATGGCCTGGCCCGCGATGGCGATGGCGTCGAGCGCGAAGGCCATCAGGCTCCACAGGGACAGGATGATCTGGTGGGCGGCCACCTCCGCGTCCCCCAGCCGGGCGGCGACGGCCGTGGCGATCAGCAGGACCGCGCGGAGCGAGAGCGTACGGACCAGGAGCGGGGCGCCGGCCTGGGCGGAGGCGCGAATGCCTGCTGCGTCGGGCCGGAGGGAGGCGCCGTGCCGCCGGGCTCCGCGTACGACCACGACGAGGTAGGCGACGGCCATGCCGCACTGGGCGATGACCGTGCCCCAGGCGGATCCGGCGATGCCGAGGCCGGCGCCGTAGACCAGGCCGACGTTGAGCGCGCCGTTGGTGGCGAAGCCCGCGATGGCCACGTAGAGCGGTGTACGGGTGTCCTGGAGGCCGCGCAGGACGCCGGTGGCGGCCAGGACCACCAGCATGGCGGGGATCCCCAGGCTGGAGATCCTGAGGTACGTGACGGCGTACGGCGCGGCGGTGTCGGAGGCCCCGAAGACGCCGACGAGCCACGGCGCCGCGGGCAGGGTCAGCACGACGACGGCGGCGCCCAGGAGGAGTGCGAGCCAGATGCCGTCCATGCCCTGTCGGATGGCGGCCTGGAGGTCGCCCGCTCCGACGCGCCGGGCGACGGCCGCCGTGGTGGCGTAGGCGAGGAAGACGAACACGCTGACGGCGGTGGAGAGCAGTGCCGCGGCGATCGCGAGGCCAGCGAGCTGGGGTGTGCCCAGGTGGCCGACGATGGCGCTGTCGACCATCAGGAACAGTGGCTCGGCGACGAGCGCACCGAAGGCCGGCAGGGCGAGGGAGACGATCTCGCGGTCGTGCTGTCGGCGGACGGCCTTGGAGGTCGCGGGGGCCTGAGTCATGGGCTCAATCTAATCTTCCACAGGTAAGAGATGCAATGCCTTTGTGATCCTTACTTTTGCCTGGTGCGAGGCTTCGGGTGTGGGCCGTTTGTTCTGATCTTGGTTCACGGGCAGAACTTTTTCTCCCCCACAGCCCGTGGATGGGAAAACTGCAGGTCAGATGCGTGAGGCCGAGGGGGTTATGAGTTTGTCCACATGGCTGTCCCCCGCTCCGTGCACAGGTTCCGGCGAGTTCTCCACAGCATCTGGCCCTTCACCCACAGGGCCTGTGGATAACCAGATTGGCTGACGCCCCCCGCGGGCCTACCGTGGACCGGCGCCCGACGCGCCAGAAGCGGACGCAAAGCCACTCGTTGATCAAGGCCGTGGCGTAAGAAAGAGTGGCACGGCGAGGTCCGCGGAGCGGACGGGAGGAGGTGGCTTGGTGAGCGTTCCCGAGCCCATGGACGACCCTTGGGCCGACAGCGGACCGAGCGACCGGCTGCCCACCCGTACCCGCGGTGAAGGCCGGGGCCGAGGCAGGGGACGGGACGACCAGCACGAGCGGGGAAGCGAAGGCTCCTGGGACGGCGGGCTCTCCGGCTTCGAGCGCGTTCCCCCGCAGGATCTCGACGCCGAGCAGTCCGTCCTCGGCGGCATGCTGCTCTCCAAGGACGCCATCGCGGACGTCGTGGAGATCATCAAGGGCAACGACTTCTACAAGCCCGCCCACGAGACCGTCTACGCGGCGATCCTCGACCTCTACGCCAAGGGCGAGCCCGCCGACCCGATCACGGTCGGCGCCGAGCTCACCAAGCGCGGCGAGATCACCCGCGTCGGCGGCGCCTCGTACCTCCACACGCTGGTCCAGTCGGTCCCGACCGCCGCCAACGCCTCGTACTACGCCGAGATCGTCCATGAGCGGGCCGTCCTGCGCCGCCTCGTGGAGGCCGGCACCAAGATCACACAGATGGGGTACGCGGCCGACGGGGACGTCGACGAGATCGTGAACTCGGCCCAGGCCGAGATCTACGCGGTCACCGAGCAGCGCACCACCGAGGACTACCTGCCGCTCGGCGACATCATGGAAGGCGCGCTCGACGAGATCGAGGCGATCGGCTCCCGCAGCGGCGAGATGACGGGTGTGCCCACCGGCTTCACCGACCTCGACTCGCTCACCAACGGACTCCACCCCGGCCAGATGATCATCATCGCGGCCCGTCCCGCCATGGGTAAGTCGACCCTCGCGCTGGACTTCGCCCGGGCGGCCTCCATCAAGCACAACCTGCCCAGCGTCATCTTCTCGCTCGAAATGGGCCGCAACGAGATCGCGATGCGCCTGCTCTCGGCCGAGGCCCGCGTCGCGCTCCACCACATGCGCTCCGGCACGATGACCGACGAGGACTGGACGCGTCTCGCCCGCCGGATGCCGGACGTCTCCCAGGCCCCGCTGTACATCGACGACTCCCCGAACCTGTCGATGATGGAGATCCGCGCGAAGTGCCGCCGGCTCAAGCAGCGCAACGGCCTCAAGCTCGTCATCATCGACTACCTGCAGCTCATGCAGTCGGGTGGCTCCAAGCGGCAGGAGAGCCGTCAGCAGGAGGTCTCCGACATGTCGCGGAACCTGAAGCTCCTCGCCAAGGAGCTGGAACTGCCGGTGATCGCGCTCTCGCAGCTGAACCGTGGTCCCGAGCAGCGCACCGACAAGAAGCCGATGGTCTCCGACCTGCGTGAGTCCGGCTCCATCGAGCAGGACGCCGACATGGTGATCCTGCTGCACCGAGAGGACGCCTACGAGAAGGAGTCACCGCGGGCGGGCGAGGCGGACATCATCGTCGGCAAGCACCGTAACGGTCCGACGGCGACCATCACCGTCGCCTTCCAGGGTCACTACTCCCGTTTCGTGGACATGGCCCAGACCTGACCCGAAATGGGTGTAGGGCCTCATTTCCCGTGTCGGAATCTCACGATCGATGTCGGATGAATGTCGGATACGACATTGCCGTGAGATTGGCCAGGCTCTTGAGGTCGAATTCGCTCAAACGTGTGGACGTTCCAAGCTCTCTTGGTGCATGTACTGCCGTACGGCCCAGGCTGTCACCGACTGCTTGATCGCATCGAACCTGATGCTGCGGGAGTGGGGTGCTCGTGCCAGGTGAGTCGGCGATGGTGTGTTTCCGTACATCGGGCCGGGGGTTCGAAGACGCGCCATGGGAGAGCGTCAGCAGCGCGACGTTAGCGACAGCGTCTCCATGGCGGACATTCCGGTGGTACGACGGCCAGAAGCACTACTCGGGCACCTACTGGTCCTCGACCATGCGTGACCACGTGATCTACGAGTCGCGGCTTGAACTTGCTCGGCTGCTGTTTGACGACTTCGACCCATCCGTCCGCCGCATCCTTGCCCAGCCCTTCCTGCTGAAAGCCGAGGTGGAAGGCAAGGTTCGCAAACACATCCCGGACTACCTTCTGATCAGCGAGGACGGTCCGGTCGTGGTCGACGTCAAGCCGAGGCACCGGGTGGCCAAGCCAGAGGTGGCGTTCACTTTCGACTGGACGCGGCGGCTGGTGGAGACACGCGGATGGCGATACGTCGTGTGGAGCGAACCTGCGCCGGCGGAACTCGAGAACCTTCGGTTCCTCGCCGGGTACCGACGTGACTGGCTTTTCGATGGTCTCCTGCTCGACGAACTTCGAGCGATGGGGCTGGATTGCCGGACACTTGGCGAACTCGATGACGCACTCGCCGGACGGGAACCGGAAGAGGTCCGTGCTGGGGTCCTTCACCTTCTCTGGCGTGGTGAGCTGGTCACCGACTTGACTACCCCGCTCAGCGGTCATCACGTTCTGAAGGCTTCGAAGTGAGTTGGGCCGGAGTCCGCGTGGGGGTTGGTACACGGTTCCGCTATGACGGCGAGACCGTTGAGCTCATCGAGCTGGCGATCACCGCGAACGGCAACGAGGCGGTACTGAAGAACGGCCGCGGGAAGCTGCTGAGACTGGCAGTGAAGGAGCTGCTGCTGTCTGATCGAGTTCGTGTGATCCCGGATGCTCCGGGACCGTCCGGTGACGACGACGAAGACGTCGCTGGCGTCGTGCTGAGCCAGCTGTCGAAAGCCGAGCAAGACGGACTACGAGAGCGGGCAGGCCATGTCCGGGAGGTCCTCACTGGCTACCGTTCGGGTGCTCCCGAGCTGGCAGCGGAAGGCGAGCCGAGGCCGGAATACTCGCCTGACCTCCCGCTCGGCGAGCGCTACGCGAGCAAGGCCGCTGAACTCGGCGTCACCGTCCGTACCGTCGAGCGCTGGGTTCGGGACTTTCGCCGTGGCGGCGAGGCGGGCTTGGCGGCTGCCGGGCGACCCGCACGTGGGCGGGTCACGAAACTGGATGACCGGTGGGTGGAGACAGCCACGGAGGTCATGGTCGAGCACGCTAAGGAGTCCAAGCCGTCCCGCACGCTGGTGATCGAGCGGACCCGAGCACGGGTGGTTGCACGGTTCGGCCCGGATGTCGTCCCGCAACCCAGCCGGGCTACGGCCTTCCGGCTGCTTGAGGAGTTGGAGGACCAGCACCCACTCTTCCGGCTGAGTGCGAAGCGGAACCGGGACATCGCTGGCCGGCCAAGTGAGCCTTATGGCAAGTTGCGGCCGACCAGGCCGGGCGAGTACCTCCTGATGGACTCCACTCGACTGGACGTTTTCGCCTTCGACCCGTTCACGCTTCGATGGGTGCAGGCTGAGCTCAGCGTCGGTATGGACTGGTACACCCGCTGCATCACCGGCATCCGCCTCACCCCGGTGTCGACGAAGGCGGTGGACGTCAGCGCGGTGCTCTACCAGTCGTTCCGGCCCAGGCCGGCTGGGAAGGACTGGCCGCGCTACGCGGTCTGGCCCGAGCACGGCATCCCTCGGACGGTCCTCGTGGATACGGCTGTCGCCGAAGGGGCTGGTGCAGCTGGCCCCATTCTGGTTCCGGAAACCCTGGTCATCGACCACGGAAAGCAGTACGACTCCGAGCATCTGACCAGCGTCTGCCGGCGGATGGGCATCTCGATCCAGCCTGCGAGGCTACGGACGGGCCGCGACAAAGGGCCGGTCGAAAGATTCTTTCGCACCCTGCGCGAGGGCCTGCTTCAAGCATTGCCCGGCTATAAGGGGCCGGACGTCCATTCCCGGGGGGAGAACCCGGAGGACGACGCCTTCTTCTTCCTGCATGAGCTGGAGTCGATCATCCGTGAGTGGGTCGCGGCGGTCTACCACCATCGACCGCACACGAGTCTGGTCGACCCGGGCCTGCCAGGGCTGCGGATGTCCCCCGCCGCGATGTTCGAGCACGGCATGGCCCGGGCGGGTTACATCGAGGCCCCCAGAGACCCCGATCTCGCCTACGAATTCCTGAAGACCGAATGGCGCACGATCCAGCACTACGGAGTCGAGATCGGCCGTCGCCGCTACAGCGGCCCCGGCCTCAAGGGCCTCAGCGATGTCCGGAGTCCCTACAAGGGTCCGGTCGAGAACGGATGGCCCTTCCAGGTTGACCCCGACGACATCACTCGCATCTACGTCCGGGACCTGGACCGTCGCTGGCGCACCCTGACCTGGGAACATGCGCCCACGGCCGGTATGCCGCTGAGCGAGGATGCTCTCGCCTTCGCCCGGAAACTGGCTGCTGCGAAGTATCGCTTTCCTGACGACCGTCTTGCGGTCGCCGACCTATTGGAGCGCTGGAACCTCGGCCTGGGCACAACGCTGGCAGAGCGGCGGATGGCCCTGCGGCTATCGCGAGAGCAAGCGGCCATCGAACTGCCCGAGTCCGACGAGTCAGTCGTCTCGCTGCCCTCAGTCCGCAAAGCCCTGGGGGACAAAGACAGCTCGTCCCACGAGGAGCTGGAGGAGATGGAGCCGGCCGAGACGGGGGATGACGACGAGGCCGACTTCGAAGTCCTCGTCGAAGAGGATGACTTCTACGCCGACGCACTGGAGGACGTGTGACTGACCCGCTCCCGCTGGGCCTGGGGAATCTGGCGTTGTCGCGGAAGGAGGACTTCAAGGAGTTCGCCAACGCTCCGCGTCGCGAACAGCCAAGGTCGCTGACGAGGTCAGAGTTGAAAGCTCTGACCTCTGAGGCGAGAGCCGTCTACGACCGACTGCGGCGGGAGTGGCATGCCAACCTCGGGCCGATCAGGACGCAGCAACTGGCCGATCTTCACGAGGATTTGTGGGACATCGTCGACAGCAATCAGCAGGATGGTGACAAGGCCAAGGGCGCCGTGGCTGTCGACGCCTTTCCCGGCCTCGGGAAGACGACGTCGGTGCTGGCGTTCCTCCGCGAGTTCCACCACCGGGAGATCGCCGAGAACGGCGAGTTCACAGCGCAGGGACACGAACGGCTTCCGGTCTGCCGGGTTGGACTGACCGGCAATACCGGCATGAAGGACCTCAACCGTGCCATTTTGGAGTTCTTCGGCCATGCCGGACGCAACCGCGGAACAGCCGCCCAGATGGGCCAGCGGGCCCTGGACTGCGTGTTGTCCTGCGAAGTGCGCGTCCTCGCCCTCGACGATCTGCACTTCCTGAAGTGGCGCAACACCAGCGGCATCGAGGTCAGCAACCACCTGAAGTGGATCGCCAACGAGTTCCCCGTGACCTTGCTGATGATCGGCGTCGGACTCGCAGAGAAGGGCCTGTTCAGCGAAGGAACCACTTCTGGTGACACAGCCCTGGCCCAGACAGGCCGGCGCACGACTCGACTGGACATGCAGCCCTTCACCATCACGAACGAGGCGGGCCGCCGAGAATGGAGGAAGATGCTCCTCGCCCTGGAGAAGCGAGTGGTCCTAGCCGATAAGTACCCCGGCATGCTTGCAGACGATCTTTCCGACTACCTCTTTGCCCGCAGCACCGGGCATATCGGCTCTCTGATGACACTGATCAACCGGGGCTGCCAGAGAGCCGTCCGCAGCGGCACCGAACGCCTCGACCGTGACCTGCTCGACCGAGTGAAGAACGACGAGGCATCCGAGAAGGCTCGCAGAGAGCTCGAAGCAGCCCTGGACAAGCGACGACTCACCAGCCAGGCCCGATCCAGCAACCGGAAAGCCGCGTGACGTCCGGCCTGCGGACTCTCCCGATCAGAGTCGCGCCGCTGCCAGGAGAAGCCCTGGACTCCTGGCTGGAGACTCTGGCCCACCGCAGCATGGTCAGCTTCCGCGAGATCCTGATCGCCTTGGGACTGCCCGGCCGACGCGACGGCAACCTCCCTGACCTCACCCGCTACCTCGAGCCGGAGCAGGCAGAACAGGCCGCGGCCGTCAGCGGAGTCCCCGCTGACCGGTTGCACGCGATGACGTTGCGCCAGTACGACGGCCATGCGCTCGTACTGCACCCGGACCGCCGGACGGTGAACCGCATGCAGCTATGGGGCCGAAACGGCTCCCGATACTGCCCCCAGTGCCTTCACGAACACGACGGCCGCTGGCAGTTGCGCTGGCGCCTCCCCTGGAGCTTCGCTTGCACTCGGCACCGGATCCTGCTGCCGCATGCCTGTCCCTCTTGCGACCAGCGCACCCGCCACGGCCGAGTCAGCATCTTCCGGGATCTTCCACCCCATCAGTGTCCTACGACGCTGAAACCGTCAGGGGCGCTCTGCCAGACGGATCTTGCCCTGGCCCCCGCGGCCGCCCTTCGCGAAGACAGCCCAGTACTGGCGTCGCAGCTCTGGATCAACGACCTGCTGGACCGAGTCGAACAGGGACAAGCGCAGTCCCTCCCCACACCCCAAATGATCTTCAACGACCTGCGTGCGCTGGCCTCCTGGGTCTTGCGCATCGCGGAACCCGGCGACTTCCCGACACTCGATCCACATGTCGAGCAGGCATGCCAGGGCTACGCCGGAGACGGCCAGTTCTCGCCCACCTCGGCGGCAGTGACCGCAGGCGGACTCACCCGCGCCGTCCACATCCTTCAACAGGGCTCCGACAAGACAAACATCGCCACGCTGCGGACCCTCCTTGAACGAGACGGCGAGCGACTGGACCTCATGCCCCTCGGCGACATCAATAAGCGCTGGAGGGCGCACTCCACTGCCCTGCAACAACTGATCTGGCAGGCCATGGACACCCGCATGGCGAACGTGGACCGGCTCCGCTTCCGAAGCTGTACCACTCGCCCGCGCCCACCCCACAAGATGAACGAGACCTTGACCACGGCACGGGCTGACCGAGTCCCACAGTTGCTCTGGCGTGGATGGACTGCCCGCTTCCTGCCCGCCGCCGGCGTCCGGAACATCGGCAACTTCCGCGCGGCCTTGGCTGTCGCACTCCTCCTCCCCGGAGCATCCAAACGTCACTTCGACCCCCTGATCAGCATGCTCGGCCATCAGACGCAGCTCGACGTCCACTACACGCTCGCCGAGCTTGCCCAGCAGGGCCACGGCGGAGTCCTCACCGGGCTCTGCGAGATCGCCGACTATCTGGACACCCAGCCCGTCCCCATCGACTACGAACGTCGACGCGGGCTGACAGGTGAGGGCCTCTTGCCCGCTGATGACTGGGTTTCGATTTGCACACAGACCGGTGTCCACCCGGGACAGGAAGCGCGGCTGCTGTCTGTGCGCCGCTACCTCTATCAGCGCATCACCGGAAATGATCTCCGGCAGGCGCCAGAGTCGCTCCGGATCACGACCGCCGAGGAGACGGCAGGCGTCGCGGTGGTTCCCTTCCGGATCACCGCCGCCCTGCTGGGAACTCTCGACAAGTACGGCGAGAACTACCTACGGGGTTTGGGCATCGACGAACCGCTGACCTGGGAGCCTCCAGCGGATCTTGCCGCTGGACTCTGCCTGCCCGGCAGACCAGTGGACGTGACACGAGCGCACCGTCTCATCTGCGCTGAGGGCCAAGCGCCCGCCGTCGCAGCCAAGGAGATGGGCGTCGCTCTGGAGAGCATCCGCCATTGCTTCGAGCAGCACCCACCCAGCAGCCCCTGGCCCTCCAAAAGCGGCGGATCTTGGGTCGACCCCAGCCGGCCCATCGCTCGACGGTCCCGGCTTGCCGCAGCTCAGGCCCGTCAGCAAGCACATACCGTGCTCACCGACGATTTCCTGCGACGCGAGTACCTCGACGCGCGGAAGACGGTCAGAGAGATCGCCTCAGAGACCCGTCTCCCCAAAAGACTCATCAGCGAGGCGCTGAATCAGTCCGGCCTCATCGCTAGCCGAGAGCCATCGAGGAAGCCGATCGGCGATGAGCGGTGGATCCGAGAGCAGTACATCCGGCAGGCCCGGACCCTGGCCAGCATCGCCACCGAACTGGACATGAGCCCAACGACCCTGACACGCCGCCTCCGGGCCATGGGCATCGCACTCCGTCCACGCGGCGGACGCCGGGCCGTGAGCCAATCGGAACTCGACTCAGTACCGCCGCTGATCAGGCCGGCCCTCACAGATCGGCGCTGTTGGGGCCGCCTTCAGCGGTTTCGAGAAGCCATGAAGCATCGCACCCTCGCCGAGGCATCACGCCAGCTCGGAACCACTCGCTCGGTCCTTTACACCCAGTTTGCTGCCCTGGAAGGTGATTTGGGCGTCCAGCTCTACATCCGCCCCCGCCGGGGCGAATCACTCCGCCCCACCAAGGCCGGACAAGCCGTGATGGACGCGCTGACCGACAGCGAAGGCGTCCGACCAGGCGGCAACACCATCGAGACCGGCATCCCTCCCGCCTCCAGGCAGAACCCATGACCAGCCGATCGTCGGCGGTCGGCTATCGAACAGGACCGCACTCATTGACCAGAATGGTCGGCTCCGACAGGAAGACGTTCGGGTCGACGGGCCCATAGGCAACGTTGAACGTGTCGAGCCAGTACGACCAGTCCCGTATTCCGGCGGCGCTACTGAACCGATAGTTCAACTGCCAACGGACCCACTGCCCCGGGACCAGACGCACCGCCGGCGGCCGCCGCGGGCGCGGCGGCAATCCGAACAACGGCTCCACACGCGCCAGCACGCGGAGCCGATCGCACTCGTCTCGCAAGCTGAGTCCGACCTGGCGCAAGTCCCTCTCACTCTCGTGTGGCTCGAAACCGTCACGCTCGGACATCTGGATGACCTGGGCGCAGGAAGACGGCACTGGTGACACCAGGAACCCCGTTGGCGCTGAGTTCCTACGGGCAGCAGCGTCACCGCCCCTGGAGTGCTTCGTCCAGGACGTCCTGATCCACTGAACCGTAATCTCCACCGGAACCGCCTTTCGCCTGGGACACTACGGCGACCACAGCCTGCACGGCACTCGGGTTTTGGCGTGCTGCCCGGCGGCCCGGAAGATTCCGGCTGAGACGGACCTATTGCACGGCCCTAGAGTCCAACAGCGGAGGAGGCGAAGATGGCGCTGAACAAGAAGGGTTCCCGGCGCATAACCGTTGACGGGATCGAGTACCGCTGGCGGATCCGCAGGAAGCCCTCCTACATGCAGGGACTCTGCTGGACACCGATGACCTATGCGGTTGAAGCGGCCAGCGACAGCCAGCCGGGCACGACCTTGATCGTTACCAGCGGTCAGGCCCATCCCAGCAACTGGGTGGGCGTCGAGACGGAGCCCATTCGTCCGGCTCACGTTGCTGCCAGCATTCGAGAGGCACGGGATCAAGGCTGGGATCCAACCCGGGTCGGTTCTCCTTTCCAGCTCGACCGATCCGCAGGATTCATCGCCCAGGCATGAGACAGAGCGGAGTGGGGCGGCACATCCGGCCCGGCATCATGGCCTGGTGACCACATGGATGCGCTGCTACTGGCACGAGGAAGACACCTGGTTCTACTTCGAGGTCGACGCCGAAGGCTGGGTGATCCGGCAGGTCGAACTCGAAGGACCAGAGCTGACCCCGATCGCAGCTGCCTCCCTCGCCGAGTGGCAGCGGGCCCGCGACGCAGGCCGCCTCGACGAGTACGACAGCAGGTTCGGGATCACCGCTGAGCTGCCCGTCTCGGAATGGGAAGGCCATGACCCCGAACAACTCACCTTCGAGGAGTTCGAGGATGTCTGGGGCCCTGCCCGTCAGCAGATCGCATCCCGGACCAGCTGACCTCTCGGCGCCGCACTGGCTTCTTGGCATCATCGCGACATGAACCCGACCCTTCCCCGCACCGTCCGGGCCGTCGACACCGCTCAGCTCCTGGACCTGGCCCAGGAGGCTGCCATGCATGGCTTCAGCCAGCGGCTCCCGGTCGACTGGCTACGAGAACACCTCGCCGCAGAAGCGACGCACTACCTGTTCCCGACACTCGTGCAGCGGCTCACGCACCGTCCCGAGGTGCCGCTGCAGTGGAGGTGCCAGCAACTGCTGACAGTCAGCACCGGCGAGCAGATCTGGGGTCTCCTCGACGTCCTTCCCGATACCTTCGACAAGATCCCGGAGACCTTGGACACGGCATCCAAGAAGGACATCGTCAACCGCATCGAGCAAGCAGTGAAGGTGCGGGAGTGGATGGAACGGACGGCTGCCGACGCTGGTTCGTGACGCCCCGGACAGTGGTGGGGCGGCTGGACAGTCTGAGGAAATGACACCGATCTGAGACAGCCGCCTGCCGACACGTCATGAGACTGGAGGGGAACGTCCAGGTCATTGCGTCGGCGCATGACACCGAAAGTGAGAACCTACAATGGGGAAGCACCGCAGCCGGGCGTCGCGTTGGATGGCTCGTATGACGACATCTTTCGAAGCCTTGTTGCCCGGTACCGAGCGGGCCCTGCTGCACCGCGTCGCGGTCGCCCAGTCCGAGGGGCGGACCCCCTCCTTCGTGGGCGCGGTGGTCCGCGACGGAGCCCTGGTGTGGAGCGGTTCGCGCAGCTGTGTGGACGGCCATGCGCCGGACGCCGACACCCAGTTCAGGATCGGTTCGATCACCAAGGTGTTCACGGCCGTGCTGGTGATGCGGCTGCGGGACGAGGGCCTGCTCGGGCTCGACGATCCGCTGGATCGGCACCTGAAGGGGACGGGCGCCGGTGAGGTGACGATCGCCCAACTCCTGGGCCACACGGGCGGTCTCGCGGCCGAGACGCCCGGTGCGTGGTGGGAGCGGTCCTCCGCCGCGCTGCGGCCCGAGCTCTCCGACGTCCTGGGGGAGAAGCCCTTCCTGCGGTCGCCGGGACGCCGTCATCACTACTCCAACCCCGGTTACACGCTGCTCGGTTCACTCATCGAGGCGGTCCGGGGGGTGGCCTGGGAAGAGGCGCTGCGGCGCGAGATCCTGGAGCCGCTGGGGATGAGCCGGACGACGGTCGAGGCCGTCGCCCCGCACGCGGGTGGCTGGGCGGTGCACCCCTGGGCGGACGTCATGCTTCCCGAGCCGTCCGAGGACCTCGGTCTGATGGCGCCGGCCGGGCAGCTCTGGTCGACGGCCGCCGACCTGGCCCGATTCGCGGCCTTCCTCGCGGCGGGGGACGAGCGGGTGCTCGCCACGGCGTCCGTGGAGGAGATGCGCGCGCCGGCCGCTCCGGCGGGTGAGGGCGACTGGGAGGGGAGCTACGGGCTCGGCCTCCAGCTGCTGCGGAGGGACGGCCGGACGCTCATCGGCCACACCGGCTCCCTTCCGGGCTTCGTCGCCTGTGTGTGGGTGAGCGTGGAGGACGGCCTCGCGGGGATCGCCCTCTCCAATGCCACCTCGGGCCCGCTGGCGGGGGTCGTGGCCGCCGATCTCGTGCGGATCGTGGCGGAGGCGGAGCCGAGGTTCCCGGAGCCGTGGCGACCCCTTCCCGAGGCCGACGTCGACGAGGAGCTGCTCTCCCTCACGGGGCCCTGGTACTGGGGCACATACGCCTACGGTCTTCGGCTCGGTCCCGAGCGGACCGTCGTGCTCGAACCCCTGCGGGGCGTCGGGCGAGGGGCCCGCTTCCGGGCGCTGCCCGAGGGCGGCTGGGTCGGCCTGAACGGCTACTACGCGGGGGAGACGCTCAGGGCGGTGAGGCGTGCCGACGGCAGCGTGAGCCATCTCGACCTCGGGTCGTTCGTCTTCACCCGGGAGCCGTACGAGCCGGGGGACGCGGTTCCCGGCGGCGTGGACGAGGCGGGCTGGCGCGGCCTCTGAGTCGCCGAGAGATCTGGGCGGACGTGCCCGTCTCTGTGGATGTTTCACGTGAAACTGTCGTGTTTCACGTGAAACACGTCCTCAGAGGCTCTTCTTGAACCCCACGTGGGAGGCCTCGAAGCCCAGACGCTCGTAGAAGCGGTGGGCATCGGTGCGGGTGACGTCGGAGGTCAGCTGGACGAGTCGGCAGTCCTGGCGTCCGGACTCCGCGACGGCCCACTCGATGAGCTGCGTCCCGAGACCGCTTCCGCGTTCGTCGGAGTGAATACGGACACCCTCGATGATCGACCGGGTGGTGCCCTTGCGGGAGAGCCCGGGGATGACCGTCAGCTGGAGCGTGCCGACGACCTTGTCCCCCCGGACGGCCACGACGACGTGCTGGTTCGGGTCGGCCGCGAGGCGGTCGAACGCGGTGATGTACGGGCCCAGGTCGTCGGGCGACTCGCGCTGTGCGCCCAGGGGGTCGTCGGCGAGCATGGCGACGATGGCCGGAAGGTCCTCCGCCGTGGCGGGGCGTATCTCAAGATCGCTCATGGCCCGCAGCGTACGCGCGGCCGTGTCACGCGGGCACGCCCGCACCTTCCACGACCTGCACCAGGGGTGCCAGCTCCGGGTTCTTCGCGGCGTCGTCGAGGGCCTCGCGCAGTGCCCTGTCGTTGGTGGGGCGGGCCTCTTCGAGGAGCTTGAGGCCCTCCTCGGTGACGTCGGTGTAGATGCCGCGCCGGTCGGTGGCGCAGAGGTACCGGGTCAGCAGCCCGCGGTCCTCCAGCCGGGTGACGAGGCGGGTGGTGGCGCTCTGGCTGAGCACGACGGCGTCGGCGACCTGCTTCATCTGGAGGTGACCGCCGGGGCCGCTGTGCTGACGGCTGAGGACGTCGAGCAGCGAGTACTCCCGCACGCTCAGACCGTGTCCGGACTCCAGGGCGCGCTCGAGGTGGGCCTCGATCCTGCCGTGCAGCAGGGAGAGGGCGCACCAGCGCTGGGAGAGCGCGGTGAGTGCGGGGTCCGTCGCGGTCATGGTCTCTCCTCGGTGTCTCCTCGGCGCCGAAAGGCTCTGCTCCAGGGTAGACGAAGTGACGCAATAATGCGCGTCTGCAAGTAAAACTACCCGGCGGCGACCGTCAGGGGAGCGAAGCGGCGGCGCCAGTCGCCGGGGAGGTCGGGCAGGGAGCGGATCATCACCGAGTTGGTCGCGACCGTGTCGAGGCCGTTCTCCTCGGCCCAGCTGAGCAGGGAGGAGTGGCGTACGTCGATGTCGGTGCGCAGCGGCCGGTCGGTGGCGGACGCCAGGGAAGCGATCAGGGCCTGGGCGGTACCCGGGTCCCGCGCGATCAGGGGGCCGATGACGTGGGTGTCCATGTTGGGCCAGGCCGCCGCGAAGCCGGTGATCTCGCCGTCCTCCTCCGCGACCCGGAGGTGGTCCGCGAACGCGGGGAGCCGGGCGAGGATGTGCGTGCGGTCGAGGCCGAAGACCTCGTGGTCCAGGCGCAGGATCGCCGGGAGGTCCTCCGCCGTCGCCGGGCGGACCGGGACGTCCGGGGCGGGCGCGGTGAAGGTGAAGCGTCCGCGCACCATGTCCGCCCGGCTCGTCTCGGTGAACCCGAGCTGCTCGTACAGGGGCTGTCCGTTCGGTGTGGCGTGCAGGGTGAGCGGGGTGTCCCCGGCCTCCGCCAGGACGTGCTCCATGAGGCGGCGCCCCAGGCCCTGGCGGGCGTACCGCTCGGCGACGAGCACCATCCCGATCGCGGCGAGCCCCGGACCGTACGAGGTGACCACGGAGCAGGCGGCCAGGCCCGGACCGTCGGGATCGCCGATGCCATGGCCGGTGCCGGCGGTGAGCAACAGCCCCCACTTGTGTTCCTCGCGCGGCCATCCCCGGTTCTCGGAGAGGTCGGCGCAGGCGAGGAGGTCCTCCGAGGTGAGGCGCCGGACCGGGAGCTGCGTGAGCGGGGCGGGGGAGATCGGCATGCCTGTCAGGCTGTCCGACTCGGTGATCTCCCGTCCACCGCTTTACGGGATCCGGCCGACCCCGCCGGCCGATACTCCCCGGGTTTCGTCGACCCCGCCGGCCGATGCCCGACGCGCCGTTGATTCCGTCGTCCGGGGCACGGACGATGTTTCACGTGAAACCGCGAACGCGACGACTGCACCTGTTCGATCTCGACGGCACCCTGATCCGGGGCTCGGCCGCCGCGGTGGAGATCTCCCGGCAACTGGGTCTGGCGGAGGAGATCGCGGCCCTGGAGGCGGGATTCCTGGAGGGGATGACACCGGACGAGTTCGCCGTCCAGGCCCGAGAGCTGTGGTCGGCGCTCACCACCGAGCAGGTCGCGGGGGCCTTCGAGGGGGCGCCCTGGCTGGCGGGCATCCGCGAGGTCTGGGCGGACATCCGGGCCCGGGGCGACCGCTGTGCGGTCATCTCGCTCTCGCCCGACTTCTTCGTCGAGCGACTTCTGGCCTGGGGCGTCGACACGACGCACGGTTCCCTCTGGCCGGCGGTCCCGTTCACCGAGCCGATCCACCGGCCCGGCATTCTCGACGCACACGCGAAGGTACGGATCGCGAGGGAGCTCTGCATGGGGTACGGCGTGGACGCGGCCGACTGCGTGGCGTACGGGGACTCGATGTCGGACGCGGAGCTCTTCGCGCACGTGCCGGAGACCGTGGCCGTGAACGCGGACCACCATCTGGCCGGGCTCTCCCGCCACACCTACTCCGGCGGGGACCTGCGCGAGGCCTACGGGCTGGTCCGAAACAGCGCAGCCTAGCCAGAAACCCGGGCCTTTGGCCCGAGAACGCCACTTTCTGTCCGTAGCTCCGGTCGGAAGCGCCATGCTGCGACCACGCAAGCCGGCCAGCGCGAGGCGAGGCACATGATGGATGCTCCGACCACCACGACGGACGAGCGGGAGTCTCCGGCGGCGGACCGGAAGGAACCCCGAATATCCGAGGGACCCTCCGCCGACGCCGTGCTCGTACGGCGCACCCTGGCGGAGATCGCACCGGTCGCCGACCGCGTGACCTCGTACTTCTACGCCCTGCTCTTCGTCCGGCGCCCCGAGCTGCGCGAGATGTTTCCCGTCGCCATGGACACCCAGCGGGACCGGCTCCTGAAGGCCCTCCTGACGGCGGCCGAGCACATGGACGACGCCCCGGTCCTCACCGCGTACCTGGAGAACCTCGGCAGGGGGCACCGGAAGTACGGCACCCGGTCCGACCACTACCCGGCCGTCGGCGAGGCCCTCATCGGTGCGCTCGTGCGGTACGCGGAGAAGAGCTGGGACGAGGAGACCGAGGCGGCCTGGGTCCGCACGTACACGACGATCTCCCAGATCATGATCGACGCGGCCGCGGACGACGAGCGGGCGGCGCCCGCCTGGTGGCACGCCGAGGTGGTCTCCCACGACCTGCGCACCCCGGACATCGCCGTCGTCACGCTCCGGCCCGACCAGCCGTACCCGTTCCTCGCCGGGCAGTACACGACGCTGGAGACCCCGTGGTGGCCCCGGATATGGCGTCACTACTCCTTCGCCTCGGCACCCCGGCCGGACGGGCTGCTGTCCCTCCACATCAAGGCCGTCCCGGCCGGCTGGGTGTCCAACGCGCTGGTCCACCGGGCGCGCCCCGGTGACGTGCTGCGGCTCGGCCCGCCGGCCGGGTCCATGACGGTCGACCACTCCACGGACACCGGCCTGCTCTGCATGGGCGGCGGCACCGGGATCGCGCCGATCAAGGCGCTGGTCGAGGACGTCGCCGAGCACGGGGACCGGCGCCCCGTCGATGTCTTCTACGGGGCGCGCAGCGGCCACGACCTCTACGACATCGACACGATGCTGCGGCTCCAGAAGACCTTCCCGTGGCTCTCCGTCCATCCGGTCACGGAGGAGCAGGGGAGGCTTCCGGACGCCGTCTGCCGCTACGGGCCCTGGGACGAACGCGACGCCTACGTTTCGGGTCCGCTGGACATGGTCCGCCGTGGCGTCGACGCGTTGCGCGGGGTCGGAGTCCCCTCGGACCGCATCCGCCACGACTTCCTCGCGGAGCTCGCCCCCGCGACGGCGCGCTAGCCCAGGTCGGGAGCGTGCATCGCGCGGACGCCCTCGATGTTGCCGTCGAGGTAGTGGCGCAGGGAGAGCGGGACGAGGTGCACGGCGGCGATGCCGACCCGGCTGAAGGGCACCCGGACGATCTCGTACTCGCCGACCGGTTCCTCGATCTCGGGGCCGTGGCGCAGGGAGGGGTCCATGGATCCGAGCCGGCACACGAAGAAGTGCTGGACCTTCACCCCGGAGACTCCGCCGTCGACGATGTGCTCGACGGTGTCGACGAAGCAGGGCACCACGTCGGTGATCTTGGCGCCGAGCTCTTCGAGCACCTCGCGGTGCAGGGCTTCGACGACGGTGGCGTCGGTGGGCTCCACGCCGCCGCCGGGCGTGAGCCAGTAGGGATCCACTCCGGGCTTGGTCCGCTTGATGAGGATCAGGTCGTCCCCGTCGAGCAGGATGGCGCGTGCGGTGCGCTTGATCACGGGCCGTTCGGTCATGGGAAGAAAATGGCCCGTTCGGGGTGTCCTGAAACTCACCAGTTCCCAGCGGCCCTCAGCAGCTCCTCGTGAGCCCGCGCGAGGGGCGACAGCGCGAGCGTCCCCGTGCGCGCCACCAGGAAGTAGGTGCGGAGCGGAGGGACCGGGGGATCGAGCAGCGCCACGAGGTGCCCCCGCTGCAGGGCGTCCTCGCACAGGTAGCGTGGCAGGACGGCGAGCCCCGCGCCCGAGGCGGCGGAGTCCCGGACGGCCCTCAGGTCAGGGGCGATGACGGTGGCGGCAGCCGCCGTTTTGGTCTCGAACACGCTCGCCCAGTAGCGGGAGACGAACGGCAGCGACTCATGGACCTCGACCACCGGCAGCTGTTCCAGGACCACCGCGCCCCTGCTCAGGAGCACCTCGGGGGAGAGCCGGGCGGCCCAGCGCGGGGCCGCGACCAGGACGTGCTCCTCGTCGCAGAGCGGGGTGGAGACGAGCAGCCCGCCCCGGGGGCGGGCGGTGGCGATCGCCAGATCGTGATGGCCGGCGGCAAGCCCGTCGAGGACCTCCTCCGTGTTGCCGAGGAAGGACGCCCGCACGGCGAGCCCCTGGCCGACCAGCGGGGTGAGGGCGGGCAGCGCGCGGAGCGCGGTGAACTCCGGGGGCCCGGCGAGGTGGAGGGTGCGGACCCCGCTCTCCTGGTCGAGGCCGGTCTCCGCGATCTCCACGAGGGCGTCCAGATGGGGTGCGGCGCGATGCGCCAGTTCGTCGCCCATGGTGGTGGGGGTGACTCCGCGCGCCTGCCGGAGGAAGAGGGGCCTCCCCAGCTGTCGCTCCAGTGTCCTGATCTGGCTGGTGACGGCGGGCTGGGAGAGGCCCAGGAGCGCGGCGGCGCGGGTGAACGAGCCGGCCCGGTGCACCGTGACGAACGTGCGCAGCAGGGCCAGATCCATGTCCGCCCCCTCCCGGCCGTGCGGCCGTTCGACTCAGGCGGTCGGCTGACGGCGCCTCAGGACCGTCCAACTATAAATAAGTCGATAGGTCGCTGTCGCTACCGTGATTGGACACTGACGCACAGTCAACTAGCCTTGTTCAGGCGGTCTCCGCGCGTGGAACCGAGGGCGTTCCGAGCCACGAGGGGGGAGGCTCGGAGCGTCCTCGTTCCGTGTGGTCGGCCGTTTCAGCCCGTGCTCCCGGCCTCGTCCAGGGCGCGCAGCACGTCGGCGATCAGGTCCTCCGGGTCCTCGGCCCCGACCGAGAAGCGGATGAAGCCCTCGGCGACTGCGTCCCCGCCCCAGCGCCCGCGCCGCTCCGCCGTGGAGCGCACGCCGCCGAAGCTGGTGGCGTCGTCGACGAGCCGCAGCTCCTCGAGGAACCGCTCGGCCCGCTTCCGGTCCGCGAGCTCGAAGGACACCACCGGGCCGAAGCGCCGCATCTGCCGGGCGGCCACCGCGTGCGAGGGGTCGCCGGGCAGTCCGGGGTAGCGCAGCCCGGTCACGTCCGCGCGCTCGGTGAGCGTCCGTGCCAGCGTCAGAGCGGTGGAGCACTGCCGGTCGATCCGCAGCTGGAGCGTGGCGAGCGACCGGTGGGCGAGCCAGGCCTCCATGGGGCCGGGGATGGCGCCGACGATCTTGCGCCAGCGCCGTACGTCCGCCGCGAGCCGGGGATCCCGGCAGCTCACATGGCCGAGCAGGATGTCGCCGTGCCCGGTCATGCCCTTGGTGTCACTGGCCACGGAGAAGTCCGCACCCAGTTCCAGCGGGCGCTGGCCGAGCGGGGTGGCGAGGGTGTTGTCGACGGCGACGAGTGCCCCGGCCGCGTGCGCCTCCCGCACCAGACGGGGGATGTCGCAGACGTCGAGACCGGGGTTGGACGGGCTCTCGATCCACAGCAGCCGGGCCCCGTCCAGTACGGACAGCTGGGCGTCGCCGCCCGTCGGGGCGGTGCGGACCTCGATGCCGTAGGCCCGCAGCTGCTCGTGCAGCAGGGGCAGGGCCTGGTAGCCGTCGGACGGCAGCACCACCGCGTCGCCGGCCTTGAGCTGAGAGAACAGGACGGCGGAGATCGCGGCCATCCCGGACGCGAAGACCAGCGTCTCCACGCCCTCCTCCCCCGGCGCCTCCAGCTCGCCGATCGCCCGCTCCAGATGGGTCCAGGTGGGGTTCTCGTCGCGGCCGTAGGTGTACGGGCCGGTCGGGTCGCCGGGCAGATGGAAGTGCGCCGCGAAGACCGGTCCCGGCAGGGTCGGCTCGTACTTCACGGGCTCGGGCAGCCCCGCCCGTACCGCCCGTGTGCCGTCGCCGAGTTCGTCGTCCGTCACGGTGTCCGTTCCTCCAGTTCCGCGCGTACGGCCGCGAGCAGTCCCTCGCTCGCGGCCTCCACCATCTCCAGGCACTCCTCGAACTCCTCGCGTCCCCCGTAGTAGGGGTCGGGGACGTCGAGGCCGGGCCCGGCAGCCGGGTCGTAGGAGCGCAGCAGTCGTATTCTCGCCGCTTCCTCCGGGGTGCGGGCAAGGTCCCGGAGTTCCCGCAGATGCCCTTCGTCGAGGGCGATCACCAGGTCGAGGGAGGCGAACCACGAGGAACGGAACCGCCGGGCGGTGTGCGCGGAGGTGTATCCGTTGTCGTCGAGCACGGCGACCGTGCGCGGGTCGGCCCCGTCGCCCTCGTGCCAGCCTCCGGTGCCCGCGCTGTCGATCTCCACCAGACCGTCGAGGCCGGCCTCCTCCACCCGGCGGCGGAAGACGTGTTCGGCCATCGGCGAGCGGCAGATGTTGCCCGTGCAGACGAAACAGACGCGGTAGGTCATGGTCCCCACTCAGTCGCTGTCGGGGAGCACGACGTTCAGCGCCCACGAGACGACGGAGATGATCAGACCGCCGAGGACGGCGGTCCAGAAGCCCTCCACGTGGAAGCTGAGGTTGAACTGCTCGGCCAGCCACGACGTGAGGAGCAGCATCAGGGCGTTGACCACCAGGGTGATCAGGCCGAGTGTCAGGATGAAGAGCGGAAGCGTCAGCAACTGGACGACCGGCTTGACCAGGACGTTCACCAGCCCGAAGACAAGGGCGACGAGAATGAGGGTCAGGGCCTTCTTGCCGGTGCTCTCACCGGTGAGGGTGATGTCCTGGAGGAGCCAGATGGCGACTCCCAGGGCGCCCGCGTTCGCGAGCGTCTTGACTACGAAATTCATCATGTGTCTGATCGTGGCAGACACGATCGGGCCGAGGGCAGGGGCGAGCAGGCGATGAAGGCATTCCGTCTGGACGAACTGGAGGCGGAGCGCGCCGCGAACAAGGGCGCCTACCTCCAGTTCCTACGTGAGCGGAACATGTCGGTGGGCCTGTACGCCCTGGACGCCGGGGAGCTCGATCCGCAGCAGCCGCACGGCCAGGACGAGGTGTACTTCGTGGTGAGCGGCCGGGCGGCGATCACGGTCGGGACGGAGACGACCCAGGTGGCGCGCGGCAGCGTGGTCTACGTGCCGGCCGGGGTGGAGCACCGGTTCCACCACATCAGCGAGGACCTGCGGGTCATGGTGGTCTTCTCGCCGCCGGAGGGCTGAGCCGGACCCCTAGGGCCGGGGGGCCGGAGGGCTCCGAGCCCCTAAGGGTCGGATCAGGGGAGAGCGGGGGCCGCAGGGCCCCCATGGGCTTCCTCCCGCCTCTAGCCTTGGGGGTGTTCGGCGCGGAGTGCGACGAGCGGATCTTCGAGAGCGAGGTAGGGACGATGGCCGTACGAGAGGTTCTCGCGGGGATGCCCTGGTGGGTGAAGTGGGTCGCCATACCCCTCCTCGCCCTGTTCGTCTTCGGCGGGCTGATCACCAGCGTCCTGGCCTTCGTGGTCGGACTGCTCTTCAAGGTGCTGCTCTTCGCGGCCCTCGTCGCCGGACTGATCTACGTCGTCCGGAAGTTCAGCTCCTCCGGCAGGTCCCGTGAGGACTGGTAGCACAACTACTCATCGGTATGAAGCCGATCGCGGGCATTAGCCCGGGCGGGGGAACGCGCTGGTCGAATCAGGGTATGGGCCCTGGAGCTGCCACTAGAGTGGAATCTCTCCGCCGTGTTGGGGACTACAGGCGTAGACCTCCGTACTGACCAGCGGTTTCCCAGGCCCGGCGGCGCGCGGGGGCGGCCCCCGCGGGCGGGTGCGATGCACCCGTCGTCACGCCTGGGGGTGACCTTTGGCCACGGCTACGCAGACGGCTGCGCCTACCTTGATCGGCTCGGTGCAGCGGGCGCTGAGACTCCTGGAGGCCGTGGCCTCCCATGCGGAGGGCGCCCCCGCCAAGCAGCTCGCCCGCGAGACGGGCCTCCCGCTGCCCACCACGTACCACCTGCTCCGCACCCTGACGCACGAGGGCTATCTGGTCCGCGACAAGGGTGTGTTCGTCCTTGGCGACGCCGCCGTCCGACTGGCCGGCGGCGGAGCTGTGCAGAATCGTCGCATCAAGATCGAAGACTCCCTTGCCCACTGGCGGGACGAGATCGGCGTACCCATCTACTTCGCCCTCTACCGCGAGGGGGAGATCGAGCTCGTCGCTGTCGCCGACACCCCTTCCGCCCCCGCGGTGGAGGAATGGGCCGACTTCCGCGAGACCGCGCACGCCCACGCGATCGGGCAATGCCTGCTGAGTCAACTCGATCTGAAATCTCGTCAAGACCACCTTGACCGCCACCCGGTGGAAGCCATCACCCCGTACACGGTGCGTAACCAACGTCTCTTTTTGGAGCGTTTGGGCAGTTTGGGGCGAATGGAACCCGTGGTGGAGCGTCAGGAATATGCGCTCGGCACGGTCTGTGCCGCCATCCCCATCACCGCGGGCTCCGCGGTGGCCACGATGGCCATTTCCCTCCCCCTTCACCAGGAAGAACGGTTGCTCCCAGCAGTCGAGCGGCTACGCACGGAGATCGGAAGGCTCTTCAGTTCACTCGCGTTCTCTATCAGTATCTGAAAAATCACTCCTTGTGATCTGCTAGTGCTTACAGCACGATTGCGTCAAGAGGGCCACGGGGGATCATTCCTGGCCGTTTCGGTCACAGCTTTCAGCAGCTGTGTTTACACAACTGCTTCATCTACTGCGGGGTACATGATGCGAGAGTCGGTTCAGGCCGAGGTCCTGATGAGCTTCCTCGTCTCCGAGGAGCTCTCCTTCAAGATCCCGGTCGAACTCCGATATGAGACCCGGGATCCCTACGCGGTGCGGATGACCTTCCACCTCCCCGGAGACGCGCCTGTGACCTGGGCGTTCGGAAGGGAACTGCTGCTCGACGGGATCAACCGGCCGAGCGGGGACGGGGACGTGCACATCGCTCCGACGGAGCCGGAAGGGCTCTCGGACGTATCCATCCGGCTCCAGGTGGGCGGCGATCGCGCGCTCTTCCGGGCCAGCGCGCCCCCGCTGGTGGCCTTCCTCGACCGGACGGACAAGCTGGTTCCGCTCGGTCAGGAACGGACACTCGGCGACTTCGAGGACAACCTGGAGGCAGCACTGGGCCGGATCCTGGCCGAAGAGAACGCCGGCCCCGCCTGACCCGCCCCTGCCCGAGCCGCCCGACCGGGCTGCCTCGACCACGCCGCCTCACCCGAGCCGCCCCGCCCCGGCGGGCCCGTTCGGGCCGGACCCTCCCCGAGCCGGGCCGGCCCGAGCCTTCAGCGCGCATGCCTCACTTGGCGCGGCGGCGCCGCCCTCCCCGTACCGCCGCGGGCTTCCCGCCCCCGGGCGCCGGTCGGTCGGCGGACACGACCAGGGCCGCGAGCGCCGTGGTGACCGGCACGGACGCCACCAGACCGATCGAACCGACCAGCGTCCGGACGATCTCCTCGGCGACCAGCTCGCTGTTGGCCACCGTCCCCATGCTGCTCTGGGCGATGGAGAACAGCAGCAGCAGTGGCAGGGCGGCACCCGCGTAGGCGAGGACCAGCGTGTTCACGACCGAGGCGATGTGGTCGCGGCCGATCCGGATGGCGGCCCGGTAGAGGCCGCGCGGCCCCATGCCCGGGTCGGCCTGGTGCAGCTCCCAGACGGCCGAGGTCTGGGTGACGGTCACGTCGTCGAGCACACCGAGCGATCCGATGATGATCCCGGCCAGAAGCAGGCCGGACATGTCGATCTCCGGGTACAGGCCGTGGATCAGGCCGGTGTTGTCGTCGGTGTTGCCGCTGAGCGACGCCCAGTCGATGAAGACGGAGCCGAGCAGCCCGATGAGCATCAGTGAGATCAGCGTGCCGAGCACCGCGACCGAGGTGCGGGCCGAGAGTCCGTGACACATGTAGAGCGCGATCAGCATGATCGCGCTCGACCCGACCACCGCCACGACCAGCGGATTCGATCCCTCCAGGATCGCCGGCAGGATGAAGAGCGTCAGCACCAGGAAGCTCGCGGCGAGCGCGACGAGTGCCATCACGCCCCGCATGCGGCCGACGAGGACGACGACGAGGGCGAAGATCCCGGCGAGCACCGCCAGCGGGACCTTCCGGTTCACATCGGTCACCGAGTACTGCAGGTCGTGCGGGGCGTCGGGGGCGTACGCCACCACCACCCCCTGGCCCTCGTGCAGTTGGCGCGGCGCGTCCGGCTGCACGATCTCCACGAACCGACGGCCCTCGTCCGGGCCGGTGGTCACCTCGACCGTCGCCTTCGCGCACTGCCCCTGCTGGGCGTTGACCGCCTCGCGTCCCTCCGGAGTGGAGGTGTCTCCGGTCGGCGGGACCTGGGCGGCGTTCACGTCCTTGCAGTCGACGTGCTCGACGGAGACGACCTCGCCCTGCTGGGTCTGCCGGTCGAAGCCGACGCCGGTCCGCTCGTGCGCCGGAGTGCCGCCGGGCCACAGGACGACGAGCCCGACCACGACGGCGGTGGCGAACGGGATCAGGACCGCGGCGATGACCTTGCGCAGATGCCGCGAGACCGGGGCGGCGGGCCCGTGGCTGTGGCTGTGGCCGTGCCCGCCTCCGTGCCCTTGGGAGGGCCCGGAACCGTGTCCGGATCCGGGCTCGGAACCGTGTCCGGGACCGTGGGCGTGGCCGTGCGGCTCGGGGGTCTGGTGGGGGGAAGTCACCGACCGATCATCGCAAGAACGGCGGGGGCCCACTGTTCAGCACGCCAGGGATGGCGCTAGCGTGGTGGCACCTTTGCACACGCGGGAGCTCGGAGCACCGGGCTGAGAGGGCGCTGATCACCGTACGCACGTACGGAAGGAGGCTGCGCCGACCGCCGAACCTGTTACCGGGTAATGCCGGCGTAGGGAGATCGGTCTCATGACCATTCAGGATGCACGCACGCCTGCCTCCGACCAGAACCAGACCGACGGGCAGGAGCGCACGCCGGGCTGGCACAAGGGGTACGTCCAGGGTTCGCGCCCCGACCTCCGGGTGCCCGTCCGTCAGGTGCACCTCACCAACGGCAAGGACGTCACGCTGTACGACACGTCCGGCCCGTACACCGACCCCGCCATCGACACCGATGTCCGGCGGGGCCTTCCGCCGCTGCGCGAGAACTGGATCATCGCGCGCGGCGACACCGAGGAGTACGCGGGCCGCCCGGCCCGCCCCGAGGACGACGGCATCAAGCACACCTCGCCGCGCGGCGGTGGGCTCAAGAACCTCGACGCCGTCTTCCCCGGCCGCCCGCGCCTGCCGCGACGGGGCCGTGCCGGCGAGGCCGTCACCCAGCTCGCGTACGCCCGCCGGGGCGAGATCACCCCGGAGATGGAGTACGTGGCGATCCGCGAGAACGTCTCCCCCGAGGTCGTACGGGAGGAGATCGCCGCGGGCCGCGCGGTGCTGCCGGCGAACGTGAACCACCCGGAGATCGAGCCGATGATCATCGGCAAGCGGTTCCTGGTGAAGGTCAACGCCAACATCGGCAACTCCGCCGTCACCTCCTCCATCGAGGAGGAGGTGGAGAAGATGACCTGGGCGACCAAGTGGGGCGCCGACACGGTCATGGACCTGTCCACCGGCCGCAACATCCACACCACCCGCGAGTGGGTGCTGCGCAACTCCCCCGTCCCGATCGGCACCGTGCCGCTCTACCAGGCGCTGGAGAAGGTCGACGGCAGGGCCGAGGACCTGACCTGGGAGATCTACAAGGACACGGTCATCGAGCAGGCCGAGCAGGGCGTCGACTACATGACGGTGCACGCCGGCGTGCTCCTGCCGTACGTGCCGCTCACCGCGCGCCGCAAGACCGGCATCGTCTCGCGCGGCGGCTCGATCATGGCCGCGTGGTGCCTGGCGCACCACAAGGAGAACTTCCTCTACACGAACTTCGAGGAGCTCTGCGAGATCCTGGCGGCGTACGACGTCACCTACTCGCTCGGCGACGGTCTGCGCCCCGGCTCGATCGCGGACGCCAACGACGAGGCGCAGTTCGCGGAGCTGCGCACGCTCGGCGAGCTCAACACGATCGCCAAGCGGCACAACGTGCAGACCATGATCGAGGGCCCCGGGCACGTCCCGATGCACAAGATCAAGGAGAACATCGACCTCCAGCAGGAGATCTGCGAGGAGGCGCCGTTCTACACGCTCGGCCCGCTGACCACGGACGTCGCGCCCGCGTACGACCACATCACCTCCGGCATCGGCGCGGCGATGATCGCCTGGTGGGGCACGGCGATGCTCTGCTACGTCACGCCCAAGGAGCACCTGGGCCTGCCGAACAAGGACGACGTGAAGACGGGCGTCATCACGTACAAGATCGCGGCACACGCGGCGGACCTCGCCAAGGGGCACCCGGGCGCGCAGGAGTGGGACGACGCGCTCTCGGACGCGCGGTTCGAGTTCCGCTGGGAGGACCAGTTCAACCTGGCCCTCGACCCGGTCACCGCGCGCGAGTTCCACGACGAGACGCTGCCCGCGGAGCCCGCGAAGACCGCGCACTTCTGCTCGATGTGCGGTCCGAAGTTCTGCTCGATGAAGATCTCCCAGGACATCCGGCGCGAGCACGGTGGGACGCAGCAGGAGATCGAGGCGGGCATGGCGGAGAAGTCGAAGGAGTTCGCGGCGAGTGGCAACCGGGTCTACCTGCCGCTGGCCGAGTAGCGCCCGGCGACCTCGTCCCTCAGGGCCTCGTCGCGTCCGGTGGTCCGGTCGCGGCGAGGGCGTCCCGGAGGAAGGGAAGGATGCCGCGCTCCAGGAGGGCGCGGCGCCAGGCCTCCCGGGCGCGGGAGAGTTCGTCATCGGCCGTGGCGGTCCCGTCCGCCGCGGCCGGTCTGTTGCGCAGGGCGGTCAGGAGGAGTCCGGCGCCCGCGCTGAGGAGCCCGGCGGCGGCGAGGGAGGCGAAGACGAGGCCCGCCGTCAGCAGGGTCTCGCCGAACACCACCGTGGGAGTGACGGCGTGCAGGACCGCCCCGACCAGCAGGAGTATGACCGCGGCGGTGCCCGCGAGGACGGGCACCATGACGGTGACGATGGCGACGACCCCGGCACCCGCGTCGGAGCCCGCCCCGGGGTCCGCCAGGGGTGTGCGGGGCGCGGCGGGGGCCCGGCTCTGCTCGCGGACCTTCACGAAGTGGTCGTACTCGCTCGCCGCGGCGGAGGTGATGAGCGCGGTCGCGTTCAGGGTCATGGCGCGCAGTTGCGCGACCGTGAGCCGCGTTCCGACTCCGGCGAGATCCGGACGTGCGTGGGCGGTGCTCAGTGCGTCGTCGAGGACCCGCTCGTACTCGGCACGGTCCTCGGTCAGCAGGTGCGGAGCCACGTTCATGTGCATCCCCCGATGCTCCGTAGGCCCGGATCAGCCGTGGGAAACGGTCGGTTGGGCGGAAACGGAGGAGAGCCTGCTACGGATGACCCGATGGTATTGCGGTGACGCCACGCCCTGACAGGGTGTTTCCGGAAATCGACTTCCCCGGATGCGCAGGGTTATGCGTCAGCCGTTCAGGGGGAGTTGGACGACCAGTAGCTTTCCGGCCATGGTCACTCCGCCGTCCATGGCGATCGCCAGACCGTCGGCGTACACGTGCGGTCCGTCGACGACCGGGCCCCCGTTGTCCTCCCCGTCCTCCGTGCCGACCTGGCCGAGGAGGTATGGGATGGGGCTGTGGCCGTGCACGATCCGGCGGCCGCCGTAGGTGGAGAGCAGCTCCTGGACGGCCTGCGGGCCGCCGTCGTCGCGGAACGCGAAGCGCTTGGTGAACTTCCGGAAGACGTCCCAGACCTCGTCGGCGTCGTTCCTGTTGAGGATCTCGTGGACCGTGTCGTTGACGTCCTCGATGGTCTGGCCGTATTCGAGGTACGCGGTGGTGTCGGAGTGCACCAGGAGGTGGTCGTCCTCGCGCACCACGGCGTCCAGCCGGGACATCCACTGCAGGTGGACGTCTTGGAGCCGGTCCATGTCGTGCTTCTGGCCGCCGTTGAGGAGCCAGGCGGCCTGGAAGGTGGCGGTGCCCGCGCCGGAGTTGACGGGCGTGTCGCCGAAGCGCTTGGCGCCGATGAGCAGCAGTTCGTGGTTGCCCATGAGGGCCTTGCAGTAGCCGCCGGCGGCGGCGGCCTCGGCGGAGAGGCGCATGACGAGGTCGATGACGCCGATGCCGTCCGGTCCGCGGTCGGTGAAGTCGCCGAGGAACCAGAGCCGGGCGTTGCCAGCGGCCCAGCCGCCGTTCTCGTCGATGAGGCCCTGGGCGCGGAGGGCGGCGACGAGCTCGTCGAGGTAGCCGTGGACGTCGCCGACGACGTAGAGCGGGCCGGGTCCGTCGCCGTTCGCGGGCTCCGGTGCGGGGGCCGGCTCGGGGGTGACCGGGACCTGGACGGTGTCCCCGCGGTTGATGACCGGAAGGTCGCGCTCGGTCGGGGTGTACCCCTCGGGGGCCCCGCCCTCGGGGAAGGCGTTGCCGGGGTGGCCGGTGGCGACGGAGACGATCGAGGAGCCGGCCGGGGCGGCGAACGCAGGGGCCAGGCGGTGACCCAGATGGAGGGTCGGATCGGCGGGCATGGGCGCGGGGGCCTGCGGCGCGGGTACGGCCGGGGGGGCCTGCGGTGCCGGTGGGGGCGTGGGGGCCTGGGGTGCCGGTACGGCCTCGGGCGGGAGGGCCTCGGCCGGCGGGGTCGGCACCCGGACGGCCTCGACGGGCGAGGGGGCGACCGGGGGCAGGGGTGTGGCGGACACCGGGTGTTCGGCGACGACCGGGTGCTCGGTCGGAGCCTGGCGGCCGGCGGGTGCCGGGTCGGTGGGGAGGGGCTCGACGGCCGGAGCCGTCGGCGGTTCCTCCGGGGAGGGCGGCTCGATGGCTTGGCCCTGCACGGGCACGCGGGCGTACGGCGGTACGCGGAAGTCACGCAATGTCGCCGTGCGTACCACGGGCTCCTGACCGGCCCCCTGAGTCATCGACCCCTCCACCACCGTCGCGATGCCCTGCACATCGCGGACCGGCCTGGTCGGGGTGGCCCGCGGTGTCGTCCGCCCATCATAGGAATGAGCGTCCTCCTGTGTGACGCACCAGGGGTGGTGAATCCGGGTCCACTCCGGGTTCACCGGTTGTTTCGCCCGAATTGAGAAGGTCCAGTCCAGGGTTGAGGCCGGTGCGGTGTCCGGTTTCGCCGTCCCCGCCCACGGGCAGGGGCGGGGACGGCGGGCCGGATGGCGGCGGTTTCGGGCGCCGCCGCCCGTGGTGTCAGTCCTTCGCGGGCGAGCGCGGCGGGCTGACCGTGGTGCGCGGTGAACGTCGCTGTGAAGAGGTACGGACGATCAGTTCGGTCGGTATCACCCGCTCGACCGGTCCGTCGGTGTCGATCCCCTCGATGGCGTCGATGAGGAGCTGGACGACGGCCGTGCCGATGCGGCGGGGTTTGAGGGAGAGCGTGGTGATGGGGGGTTCGGTGGTGGCGTAGACGGTGGATTCGCTGCAGCAGACCAGGAGCAGGTCGTCGGGGACGCGCAGTCCGTAGCGGCGGGCGGCGGCGAGGAGGTCGGTTCCGTTGGGGTCGAAGAGGCCGTAGACGGCGTCGGGACGGTCGGGGCGGGCGAGCAGCCGGTCGGCCGCGACAGCGCCCGCGCACGGGTCGTGCGCCGGGTAGGCCTCGTAGACGGGGTCCTGGCCGACACGTTCGCACCAGTTGAGGTACGCGGTGGTGGACAGGCGGGTGTAGGTGTCGGTGGTGGTTCCGGTGAGGAGGCCGATGCGGCGTGCGCCGGCGTCGGCGAGGTGGTCGAGCAGGTCGAGGACGGCGGCTTCGTGGTCGTTGTCGACCCAGGCGGTGACCGGAAGGGTGCCGGCGGGGCGTCCGTCGGAGACGACGGGCAGGCCCTGGCGGACCAGTTCGGTCACGACGGGGTCGTGGTCGGAGGGGTCGATGACGACGGTGCCGTCGAGGGCGACGTTCGACCAGACGTCATGGCGGGAGGTGGCGGGGAGGATGACCAGGGCGTAGCCCCGGGCGAGTGCCGCCGATGTGGCTGCTCTGGCCATCTCCGCGAAGTACGCGAATTCGGTGAAGGTGAAAGGTTCATCCCCGTACGTGGTCACGGTCAGGCCGATGAGTCCCGACTTGCCGGTGCGGAGCGTGCGGGCCGCCGCGGATGGGCGGTAGCCCAGCCTGTCGGCGACCTCGCGGACGTGGCGGCGGGTGGCGTCCGGGAGCCGGCCCTTGCCGTTGAGCGCGTCGGAGACAGTCGTGATGGAGACCCCGGCGGCGGCGGCCACGTCCCGGATGCCTGCCCGGCCCTGCCGGCTTCCCCGGGTCTGTGCCCGGCTCACCTGGTGCTTCCCTGCTGCTGTCATGGCGAGCCGATAGTAGGGCGATGAGGGGCGGTCGGGACGGCCGCATATGCAGGCGTTGACAGGCACGTTTCTGCATGATCGAAATAGCTCAAGAGGCAGGAAATCAAAGGTAGTTAGGGCTCTCGATGTGTGATCTATGCTCATCGAACGGCGTAGGCCTGGCGAGGGGGCGAGGTCTCGAAGAGGTCTCAACTCACCTCTACGGGGGATGCGCGCCACGGCGCCCGCCACCGGCGCACGCCACCCGGGTGCGCGCTCCCCCTCTCCGGGGACGGGAGCGGGGCCGTATCCACAGCGTGTCCCTCCTGTTGTCCACAGCCCATTCGCAGCGGAGGCGAATCCTCTTAAGGTGAGGAGTATTGGCGGTACGGACGGTCGAGGAGGCCACACTGTGAGCGAGACCAGCGGGACGAGCACCGGCAGCCCCAAGCTGCGAGCCGAGCTGGACGGCGTCCCCACCTACAAGCCGGGCAAGCCGGCCGCCGCGGGCGGCCCCGTGGCCTTCAAGCTGTCCTCCAACGAGAACCCCTACCCGCCGCTGCCCGGGGTCATGGAGACCACGCTGGCCGCCGCCGCGAACTTCAACCGGTACCCCGACATGGCCTGCACCGGCCTGACCGAGGAGCTGGCGAACCGCTTCGGCGTGCCCGTCTCGCACCTGGCCACCGGCACCGGCTCGGTCGGTGTCGCGCAGTCGCTGCTCCAGGCCACCTCGGGCCCGGGCGACGAGGTCATCTACGCCTGGCGCTCCTTCGAGGCGTACCCGATCATCACGCAGATCAGCGGGGCCACCTCGGTGCAGGTGCCGCTGACCGAGGGCGAGGTGCACGACCTCGACGCGATGGCGGAGGCGATCACCGACCGGACCCGGCTGATCTTCGTCTGCAACCCCAACAACCCCACGGGCACCGCGGTGCGCCGGGCGGAGCTGGAGCGTTTCCTGGACCGGGTGCCCTCCGACGTCCTGGTCGTGATCGACGAGGCGTACCGGGAGTTCGTCCGTGACACGGAGATCCCGGACGGCATCGAGCTCTACCGCGACCGGCCGAACGTGGCCGTGCTCCGCACCTTCTCCAAGGCGTACGGCCTGGCGGGTCTGCGGGTCGGCTTCGCGGTCGCCCACGAGCCGGTGGCCGCGGCGCTGCGCAAGACGGCGGTGCCGTTCGGCGTGAGCCAGCTGGCGCAGGACGCGGCGGTGGCCTCGCTGCGGGCCGAGGACGAACTGCTCGGGCGGGTCGGCTCGTTGGTGGCCGAGCGCGAGCGGGTCCATGCGGGGCTCGTGGCCCAGGGCTGGACCGTGCCGGACACCCAGGCGAACTTCGTCTGGCTGCGGCTCGGCGAGCGGACCATGGACTTCGCGGCGGAGTGCGAGCGGCACGGCGTGGTGGTGCGGCCGTTCGCGGGCGAGGGCGTGCGCGTCACGATCGGTGAGACCGAGGCGAACGACCTGTTCCTGAAGGCGGCGGAGGGCTTCCGCAAGGCCTGAGGCCGCCGATCGGGCGGGAAGGGCTGATCAGCCCGAGACGAGTTCCACGCGGATCGGGTCGCCGTCCCTGACGCCGGCCAGGATCCGCGGGTCTCCGTCCAGTGCGCCGAGCAGGTTGCAGGGGCTCGCGAGCCGGCACTCGTCGCCCCGGGAGATCGGCGTCGGGCCGTAGGGGAGGGCGAGCGCGTCGCCGTCCGTCCAGAAGGCCACCGTGCCCGGTTCCACGACCTGGCGCGCGCCGTCCTCGACGGGGACGGAGACCGGCGTGTCGAAGTAGACCTCCTCGCCCCAGGTGCGGGCGGTGGAGGAGATCGGGAGGGCTCCCGCGAGCGCCGTGCTCGTGGGGGTCTCCTCAAGGGTGGCCGTGGTGTGTCCGGCCGGCCAGGTGATGCGTATCCGAAGGGTCATGCCCCGGATTCAACAATATGTTGAAGGTCCTGGGAAGAGGTGACCTTCGGTAGGGGTACCCCCGACTGACGGTACGGATTTCGTATGAGCCATAATGCTTGTGAATGTGAACGCGTTCACAAGCGTGTCCTGTTCCTCCCGGAATTAGTGGGATTAACAGGGCAAACTGCCGATGTGACCACGGCGATGTAAGGAGAAAACGCAGTGGACCTCGCTCTGGCGCCAGAGACTCTGGCGCGCTGGCAGTTCGGCATCACGACCGTCTACCACTTCCTGTTCGTCCCCCTGACGATCTCCCTCGCAGCGCTCACCGCCGGTCTCCAGACCGCCTGGGTGCGTACGGAGAAGGAGAAGTACCTCAGGGCGACGAAGTTCTGGGGCAAGCTCTTCCTGATCAACATCGCCATGGGTGTGGTCACCGGAATCGTCCAGGAGTTCCAGTTCGGCATGAACTGGTCCGACTACTCCCGCTTCGTCGGCGACATCTTCGGTGCCCCGCTCGCCTTCGAGGCGCTCATCGCCTTCTTCTTCGAGTCGACCTTCATCGGTCTGTGGATCTTCGGCTGGGACAAGCTGCCGAAGAAGATCCACCTCGCCTGCATCTGGATGGTGTCGATCGGCACCGTCCTCTCCGCGTACTTCATCCTGGCGGCGAACTCCTGGATGCAGCACCCCGTGGGCTACCGGATCAACGAGGAGCGCGGCCGGGCCGAGCTCACCGACTTCTGGCAGGTGCTCACCCAGAACACCGCGCTGACCCAGTTCTTCCACACGATCACGGCGGCGTTCCTGGTCGGCGGAGCGTTCATGGTGGGCATCTCCGCGTTCCACCTGGCGCGCAAGAAGCACATCCCGATCATGCGGACCTCGCTGCGGCTCGGTCTGGTCACCCTGATCATCGCCGGCCTCGGCACCGCCATCAGCGGCGACCTGCTCGGCAAGGTCATGTTCAAGCAGCAGCCGATGAAGATGGCCGCCGCCGAGGCGCTCTGGGACGGCGAGGCGCCCGCCCCCTTCTCCGTCTTCGCCTACGGCGACGTCGAGAAGGGCCACAACACGGTCGCCATAGAGATCCCGGGCCTGCTGTCCTTCCTCGCGAACGACGACTTCAGCTCCTACGTCCCGGGCATCAACGACGTGAACAAGGCCGAGCAGGAGAAGTTCGGGCCCGGCGACTACCGGCCCAACATCCCCGTCGCCTACTGGGGCTTCCGCTGGATGATCGGCTTCGGCATGGCCTCGCTGGGCATCGGCATGCTGGGTCTCTGGCTGACCCGGAAGAAGTTCATGCTGGCACCGGGGCTCCGGACCGGTGAGGACGAAGTGCCGAACCTGGTCCTGTTCAAGCGGAAGGCGCTCAGCCCCCGTCTGGGCAAGTGGTACTGGATCATCGCCCTCTGGACGATGGCGTTCCCGCTGATCGCCAACTCCTGGGGCTGGATCTTCACCGAGATGGGCCGTCAGCCCTGGGTCGTCTACGGCGTGCTGCGCACCCGTGACGCGGTCTCCCCCGGTACCACCACGGGCGAGGTGCTCACCTCGATGATCGTCTTCACCGCGCTCTACGCCGTCCTCGCCGTGATCGAGGTCAAGCTCCTCGTCAAGTACGTCAAGGCGGGTCCGCCGGAGCTCACCGAGGACGACCTCAACCCGCCCACCAAGATCGGCGGGGACTCTCGTGACCCCGACCGCCCCATGGCCTTCTCGTACTGAGGCTCAGGAGAACGAGGCATGGAACTCCACGACGTCTGGTTCGTACTCATCGCCGTCCTCTGGATCGGCTACTTCTTCCTCGAAGGATTCGACTTCGGGGTCGGCGTCCTGACCAAGCTGCTCGCCCGCGACCGGGCCGAGAAGCGGGTCCTCATCAACACCATCGGACCCGTCTGGGACGGCAACGAGGTGTGGCTGCTCACCGCCGGCGGAGCGACGTTCGCCGCGTTCCCCGAGTGGTACGCGACGCTGTTCTCCGGCTTCTACCTGCCGCTGCTGATCATCCTGGTCTGCCTGATCATCCGGGGCGTCGCCTTCGAGTACCGGGCGAAGCGGCCCGAGGAGAGCTGGCAGCGCAACTGGGAGCAGGCCATCTTCTGGACCTCGCTGATCCCCGCGTTCCTCTGGGGCGTGGCCTTCGGCAACATCGTCCGGGGCGTGAAGATCGACGCGGACATGGAGTTCGTCGGCAGCTTCTGGGACCTGCTCAACCCGTACGCGCTCCTCGGTGGCCTGGTCACGCTCACCCTCTTCACCTTCCACGGCGCGGTCTTCGCCTCGCTCAAGACGGTCGGCGACATCCGGATGCGGGCGCGGGCGCTCGCGCTCAAGCTGGGCCTGGTCACGGCGGTCCTGTCCCTGGGCTTCCTGATCTGGACCCAGGTCGACACGGGAGACAGCTGGAGCCTCGCGGCGATGCTGGTCGCCGTGGTGGCGCTCGTCGGCGCCATCGTCGCCATCAAGGCCGGGCGCGAGGGCTGGTCGTTCGCGCTGTCGGGCGTCACCATCGCGGCGGCGGTGGCGATGCTCTTCCTCGCGCTCTTCCCGGACGTCATGCCGTCTTCGCTCAACCCCGAGTGGAGCCTTACCGTGACGAACGCGTCGTCGAGCCCGTACACGCTCAAGATCATGACCTGGTGCGCGGCGATCGCGACCCCGCTGGTGTTGCTCTACCAGAGCTGGACCTACTGGGTGTTCCGCAAGCGCATCGGCACGCAGCACATCGCCGACGCTCACTAGCCGGCACCGGCAGCCGACTCTCATCAGAGGGGCATGTTTCACGTGAAACCGATCGATCCGCGCCTGCTCCGGTACGCGAGGGCCACCCGTCTCTTCCTGATCGCGGTGGTCGCCCTCGGCCTCGTCGGAGCGGCGCTGGTCATCGCCCAGGCGATGCTCATCGCCGAGATCGTGGTGGGTGCCTTCCAGGAGGCCCAGTCGGTTGCCGACCTGACCACGCCCCTGCTGCTGCTCGCCGGAGTCGCGGTGGCCCGGGGGCTGGTCTCCTGGCTGACCGAGCTCGCCGCCCACCGGGCGAGCGCGGCGGTCAAGTCCGAGCTGCGCGGCCGGCTCCTCGGCCGCGCGGCCGCCCTCGGGCCGGGGTGGCTGAGCGGTCAGAAGGCCGGTTCGCTGATCGCCCTCGCCACACGGGGCGTGGACGCCCTCGACGACTACTTCGCCCGCTATCTGCCGCAGCTGGGCCTCGCGGTGGTGGTGCCGGTGGCCGTCCTGGCCCGGATCGTCACCGAGGACTGGGTCTCGGCGGCGATCATCGTCGTCACGCTGCCGCTCATCCCGGTCTTCATGATCCTCATCGGCTGGTACACCCAGGCCCGGATGGACCGGCAGTGGAAGCTGCTCTCACGGCTCTCCGGCCACTTTCTGGACGTGGTGGCCGGCCTTCCCACGCTCAAGATCTTCGGCCGGGCCAAGGCCCAGGCCGAGTCGATCCGCGCGATCACCTCGGAGTACCGCCAGGCGACGATGCGCACCCTGCGGATCGCCTTCATCTCCTCCTTCGCCCTGGAACTCCTCGCGACCCTGTCGGTCGCGCTCGTCGCCGTGACCATCGGCATGCGGCTCGTCCACGGCGAGCTCGACCTGTACACCGGGCTCGTCATCCTGATCCTGGCGCCCGAGGCCTACCTTCCGCTGCGGCAGGTGGGGGCGCAGTACCACGCGGCGGCAGAGGGGCTCGCGGCGGCGGAGGAGATCTTCGAGGTCCTGGAGGAGCCGGTACGGGACGGGGGCACCGCGGCCGTTCCGGAGTCCGTACGGCTGGAGCTCGACGGCGTGACCGTACGTCACGCCGGGCGCGGCGAGCCCTCGCTCGACGCGGCGACGCTGACGGTCGAGCCGGGCGAGACGGTGGCCCTGGTCGGGCCGAGCGGGGTCGGGAAGTCGACCCTGCTCGACGTCGTCCTCGGCTTCGCGGTGCCGGACGAGGGCGGTTCCGTACGGGTCGGGGGAGCCGACCTGGCCACGCTCGACCTGGAGGAGTGGCGGTCCCGGATCGCCTGGGTGCCGCAGCGCCCGTACCTGTTCGCGGGGACGGTCGCCGAGAACGTACGGCTCGCCCGCCCGGACGCCACCGACGAGGCGGTACGGAACGCGCTGCGGGACGCCGGGGCCGACGGGTTCGTCGCAGGGCTGCCGCAGGGGCTCGACACGGTCCTCGGCGAGGACGGTGCGGGGCTCTCGGCGGGGCAGCGGCAACGGCTCGCGCTCGCCCGGGCGTTCCTGGCCGACCGGCCGCTGCTGCTGCTCGACGAGCCCACGGCCGCGCTGGACGGCGAGACGGAGGCGGGGATCGTCGAGGCGGTCCGACGCCTCGCGGCGGGACGGACGGTGCTGCTTGTCGTGCACCGGCCCGCGCTGCTCGCGGTCGCGGACCGGGTGGTGGCGCTGGGCGCTGCCGCTGCGGGCGCGGACACGGATGCGGTGGAGGCCGACGGGGCGCGCGGCGGGTCGAGCCCTGCCGTTCGGCCCCAGGCGCCGCACGTGCCCACCGCCGGGGCCGACGAGCGGCCGCCGACGGATTCGTCGACGGCTTCGGAGACAGCTTCGTCGACGGCTTCGTCGACGGCTTCGGCGACGGCCTCGGCGACGGCTTCGTCGACGGTCCTCGGGCGGGTCCGGAGCATGGCCGGGGAGCTCAAGGGGCGGATGGCGCTGGCGCTGCTGCTCGGAAGCCTCGCCCTCGGGTCCGCCGTCGGGCTCATGGCCGTGTCCGGCTGGCTCATCTCACGCGCCTCCGAACAGCCGCCCGTGCTCTATCTGATGGTGGCCGTCACCGCCACGCGCGCCTTCGGAATCGGCCGGGCCGTCTTCCGGTACGCCGAGCGGCTCGTCTCCCACGACGCCGTCCTGCGGATGCTCGGAGACCTGCGGGTCTCCGTCTACCGGCGCCTGGAGCGGATCGCCCCGGCCGGACTGCGCCGCACCCGGCGCGGTGACCTCCTCGCGCGCCTCGTCCAGGACGTCGACGCGCTCCAGGACTACTGGCTGCGCTGGCTACTCCCGGTGGGCGCGGCACTCCTCGTGGGCGTCGCCTCGGCCGGGTTCACCGCCTGGCTGTTGCCCGAGGCCGGTGCCGTGCTCGCCGTCGGCCTGCTGGTCGCCGGGATCGCCGTCCCGGCGGCCGGCGGGGCCCTCGCCCGCCGGGCCGAACGCCGGCTCGCCCCCGCGCGCGGCACCCTCGCGACCGCCGTGGCCGATCTGCTGCGCGGCTGCGCCGAACTGACCGTGGCCGGGGCGCTCCGGGGCAGGATCGAGCGGGCCCGGGACGCCGACCGGACCCTCACGTCCATCGCCTCCCGGCAGGCCGCCGCCACCGCCCTCGGGGCCGGACTCTCGGCCGTGGTCTGCGGTCTGACGGTCGTGGCCGCCGCGTTCGTCGGCGTCCAGGGCGTACGGGACGGACGGCTCGACGGGGTGGCCCTCGCGGTGGTCGTCCTGACGCCGCTCGCCGCATTCGAGGCCGTCACCGGACTTCCGCTCGCCGTCCAGTACCGGCAGCGCGTCAAGCGCAGCGCCGAGCGGGTCTTCGAGGTGCTGGACGCCCCCGTCCCCGTACACGAGCCGCGGACGCCCGCCGCTCCCCCGGCGAACCCCTTCCCTCTGGAGCTGGCCGGACTCTCGGCCCGGCACGCCGGGCAGGAGCGCCTCGCGCTCGACGGATTCGCCCTCACCCTGGAGGCCGGGCGGCGCGTCGCGGTCGTCGGCTCCTCCGGCTCGGGCAAGACCACGCTCGCCCAGGTGCTGCTGCGGTTCCTGGACGTGGAGCACGGCACGTACCGGCTCGGCGGCGTGCCCGCGTGGGAGCTCGACGGAGACGCGGTCCGGCGGCTCGTCGGCCTCTGCGCCCAGGACGCCCACCTCTTCGACAGCTCCGTCCGCGAGAACCTGCGGCTCGCCAGGGTCGGCGCGGACGACGAGGAGCTGCGCGAGGCGCTGCGCCGGGCCCGGCTGCTCGACTGGGTCGACGGGCTGCCCGCCGGACTCGACACGCTCGTCGGTGAGCACGGCTCCCGGCTCTCCGGAGGTCAGCGGCAGCGTCTCGCGCTCGCCCGGGCGCTGCTCGCCGACTTCCCGGTCCTCGTCCTCGACGAACCCGCCGAGCACCTGGACCTCGCCACCGCCGACGCGCTCACCGACGATCTGCTCCGGGCCACCGAGGGCCGCACCACCGTCCTCATCACCCACCGACTGCACGGACTCGACGCCGTCGACGAGGTGGTGGTCCTCGACGAGGGCCGGACCGTGCAGCGCGGCCCGTACGCCGAGCTCGCGGCGGCGGACGGCCCGCTGCGCAGGATGCTGGAGCAGGAGCGGGCGACCGATCTGCTCGCCACCTCCGCGGCGACCGGGAGAGAGCGGCCGACTTTTCTCGCCAAATAGGACTTACTAGGCTCAAGCCCATGACCGCCGCCGCGTCCGACGCCTCGGACCCCCTGGAAGTCGCCACTCAGGCCGCCCGCAGCCTCCAGGGGCTGTCCACGGAGCTCACGGCCCGCGTGCCGCAGCTCCTGGAGGCCATGCGCTCGGTCGGCACCGGGCTCGAACTCCACTCCACCCTCGACCGGATCTGCGAGACCGCCGCCGAACTCGCCGACGCCCGCTACGCCGCGATCGGCGTCGTCGACGACGAGGGCGAGGGCCTCTCCGACTTCGTCACCTTCGGCGTCGACGAGGAGACGGCCCGGCGGATCGGCCACCGCCCCGACGGCCACGCGGGACTGCTCGGCGCGCTGATCCGCGACCCGCAGACCATCCGCCTCGCCGATCTGTCCCATGACCCGCGCGCGGCGGGCTTCCCGCCCGGACACCCGCCGATGCGGACCTTCCTGGGCGTCCCCATCCGGGTCCAGGGCGAGATCTTCGGCAACCTCTACCTCGCCGAGAAGCACGGCGGCGGCGATTTCAACGACTACGACGTGCACATGGTCCGGGTCCTCGCCACCGAGGCCGGCATCGCCATCGGCAACGCCCGTCTGTACGAGGCGGCCAGGCAGCGCGAACGGTGGATCGACGGCTCGGTCGCCGTCACCACCGCCCTGCTCTCCGGCGGTGACGCGGACGACGCCCTCACGGTCGTCGCCGAACAGGCCCGCCGGCTCGCCGACGCGGACGCCGGGATCGTGATGCTCCCCGCCGAGGAGGGCGGTCTGGAGATCGTCGCCGTCTCCTCGCCCCGGCCCACGAAGGCGCTGGGCGTGGTGATCCCGCCCGGGAGCGCCGTCGTGAAGGAGCTCCTGGACGGCGAGGCGGTCTTCGTCGCCGACGCCTCGGCGGACCCGCGCATGACCAGCCGTCTGACGGCCTCGTACGGGCCGAGCATGATGCTGCCGCTGCAGAGCGGCGGCCGTGTCCTCGGCGCGCTCGCCACTCCCCGGCTGCGGGGCGGCCGGCAGTTCACGGAGGCGGAGCGGACGCTCGCCACCCAGTTCGCCTCGCAGGCCGCCCTCGCCCTGATGATGGCCGACGCGCAGCGCGACCGGGAGCGCCTCGCGGTCTACGAGGACCGCGACCGGATCGCCCGCGACCTGCACGACCTGGTGATCCAGCGGCTCTTCGCCACCGGCATGATGCTGGAGAGCGCCCAGCGGAAGTCGATCGTGCCGGCCGTGCGCGAGGGCGTGGGCAAGGCCGTGGACGAGCTGGACGTGACCATCCAGGAGATCCGTACGGCGATCTTCGCGCTTCAGCAGGGTCCCGCCGAGGCCCCGTCGGGTCTGCGCACCCGCGTCCTGCGGGAGATCAACATGGCGGCCGTGCCGCTCGGCTTCAAGCCCGCGCACCGCTTCCTCGGCGCGATCGACGCGACGGTCGGCGAGCTCACCGGCAAGAACCTCATCGCCGCGCTCCGCGAGGCGCTCTCCAACGTGTTCCGGCACGCGGAGGCGAGCCGCATCGAGGTGGTCGTCGACGCCGGCGTCACCCTGCCCGACGGCTCCGCCGGGGTGCGCCTCTCGGTCGCCGACGACGGCATCGGCATCCCGGCGGGCGGGCGGCGCAGCGGTCTGCGCAACCTGGCGCGCCGGGCCGAGTCCCTGGGCGGCGCGAGCTGGTGCGGCCCGGGGCTGGCCGAGGACGGCGGCGGGACGACGGTGGTGTGGGAGGCGCCGCTCTAGGGAGTGCCGTGCCGATCGGGCCGGATCGGGGAGGGCCTACACGTTCTGCTGCCGGGCTTCGAGGGCTGCGGCGACCAGCTCCTCGATGACGACGGCCACCCCGTCCTCGTTGTTGCCGACGGTCCGGCCCGATGCGGCGGCGATGACGTCGGGGTGGGCGTTGCCCATCGCGTAGGAGCGGCCGGCCCAGCTCAGCATCTCGATGTCGTTCGGCATGTCGCCGAAGGCGACGACCTCCTCGGCCGCGATGCCGCGCTCGGCACAGCACAGGGCCAGGGTGGAGGCCTTGGAGACGCCGAGGGCGCTGATCTCGATGAGGGCGGTCGGGCTGGACCGGGTGAAGGCGGCCCGGTCGCCCGCCGCCTCCCGCGCGATCGCGAGGAACGCGTCGGGGTCCAGCTCGGGGTGCTGGGCGAGCAGCTTGAGCACCGGGGCGGCCGAGCCGGGCGTCTCCTCGAAGAGGAGCTTCTCGGCGGTGGCGACGGTGGCGCCGGGGTCGAGGAAGAAGGGCGGGTACAGCGGCTCGTAGTGGATGCCCGTCGTGAGCTCGACGGCGAAGGACGTCCCCGGCGCGGCGGCGCGCAGGGCGCGGACGACGTCGAGCGCGACCGGCCGCTCCAGCGGGCGGACCTCGAGGAAGGTGCCTCCCGCGTGGAGGTCGACGACGGCGGCGCCGTTGGCGCAGATCGCCAGGCCGTGCCCGTGGACGTGGTCGCTGACGACGTCCATCCAGCGGGCCGGGCGGCCGGTGACGAAGAAGACCTCGATCCCGGCCTGCTCGGCCGCCGCGAGGGCGGCGACCGTGCGCTCGGAGACGGACTTGTCGTCGCGCAGCAGGGTGCCGTCGAGGTCGGTGGCGATCAGCCGGGCCGTCGGGGCGGAGGGACGCGGGGAACGGGGAGAGGTCACCGCACCATTCTTCCGCACCGGACGCACGGGCGTGCGAGGTGCCGCACATATGAGTGCGGGGTTTCGTGGCGCGGAGGCTCCGTACGCGACGGGTCTCAAAGCGCGGATCGTTCAGTGGGCGACCTCCACGACGGCCCGGTGGGTGCGGAGGTCGTCGACATGGGTGAGCAGGTAGTGCGCGAGATCGGCGCGGGAGAGGGACTTCGGCCGCTCCAGACGGCCGTTCTCGGCGGTCCGGTAGGTGCGGGTCAGCGGGCCGTCGGTCAGCATCGGGGGCCGCACCACCGTCCATGCGGTGCCGTCCGCGGCAGGAGACCGTACGAAGCTCTCCATCCGTGTCATGTCGGCGTAGCCGTGCCGGTAGAGCCGCTGGATCACGTACCGGGTGACGAGGCGCTGCGGCAGCGGCACGTCCGGGGTGACGTCCAGGCCGGCGGAGGAGAGGCAGAGCAGCCGGGCGACGCCCGCGGCGCGCATCGCCTCGACGATGTTCCGGGTGCCCTGCGAGTAGACGGTCGTGGGGTGCTTGCGGTCGGTGCTGCCGAGGCAGGAGAGCACGGCGTCGTGACCGGCGACGGCGTGCCGCCAGGCCTCGGGGGCGAGGGCGTCGCCGGGCAGGACGGTCAGCCGCGCCCCCGGGCCGGCGGCAGGGGCGGTGACCGGATCGGTGACCGGGACGCGGGCGGGGTCGCGGGCGACGGCGGTGACCTGGTGGCCGGCGCCGAGGGCCTGGGCCAGGAGCTGCGCGCCCGTGCCGCCTGTGACGCCGAAGAGCATCAGCTTCATGAGGCCGTCTCCTCCGTGTCCGCCCGTCGTGCCAGCGTGTCGACCAGGGCGACGGTGACGGCCCGCTGGCCGTCGAGCGTGAGGTGGATCCCGTCGTCGAGGTGCAGACCGGCGGTGGCCGGGCGCGTGTCGACCGTGACGTCCGGCTGCCCGAGGAGGAACCCGGCGACGGTGTCGATGTCCGCGCCGGTCCAGCCGATCCCGGCGCGGCGGAAGTGCGGGTAGGCGTCGGCCCGCTCCTGGTCCACGGAGCTCGGGGTGAGCCAGATCCAGCGGTCCTCGCCGGGGAGCCCGCGTCCGGCGAGCTCCCGCAGGGCGAGGAGGTTGCGCGCCGTCTCCGCCTCGCTGACCAGCCGGGTCCCCTCCGCCTCCGCGCTCCGGCGCAGCCGCTGCGCGTCGTTCGCGCCGAGCATGCACAGGATCCAGTCGGGGCGCAGGAAGGCGAGCTGGGGCAGCTGGGCGAGGGCCTGGGTGGTGGTGGAGCCGGAGACGGCGAGGTTGACGAGCTCGACGCCGTCCGGGAGGAGGTGGCGCAGGATCGAGAACCAGGAGAGCCGGTCGGCGGTGGTGCTCTCGCCGAGGGCCACGATCCGCTGCCCGGGACGGAAGGGCAGCCGGTCGGCCCGCTCGGCGAAGACGGGGTCCCTGAGGAGCTCGGCAGCGGTGTCCCGGGTCCGGTCGTCGAGGTCGCGCAGCAGCTTCCGGTACGTCTCGGGGTCGAGGCCGAAGAGCTCGGCGACGCGGCTCTCGGGCAGCTCGCCCAGGTAGCGGAGGGTCTTCTCGGGCTGCTGGAAGCGCACGAGCTTGTCGGTCGGGCTCTCGGCGGAGTCCGGCTTCGCGGTGGTCGTCTCGGGCATGTCAGTGCTCCTTGCGGGTGCGGCGACGGGGCAGGAGGAAGCCGGCGGCGATCAGCCAGCCCAGGCAGGTGAAGCGGGCCAGCGGCAGCAGCAGGGCGGCGCCGTCGAAGAGCAGGGTGAGGGTGGCGAGTTCGGCGACCGTCGCCAGGGCGAGCCCGGTCACGGCGAGCGCGCGGGGCAGCAGTCCGGCGAGGAGCCCGGGAACGGCGATCCCGGCCACGAGCAGGCCGAGCGTCACCACGTGGCCCGGGCCGCCGGTGGCGAAGGCCAGGTACTGGAGGGCCCGGACGAGCGGCGGCAGGTCGAGGACCTCCGTACGGGACAGGGTCCAGCTCACCAGGCCGCAGCAGGCCAGGGACCCGGCGGCGAGGAGGCCGCCGGCCAGGGCGATGGTCGCGCCGGGGGCGCGGACGCCGAGCCGGTGCAGCCGGGCCGAGACCGTGGCGGCGTAGACGGCCAACGGGATCGAGGCCGCGAACTGGAGGGCGCCGGAGATCTGGACGGCGCCGGAGTGGGCACGGAAGTACGCCACGATCTCGCCGGTCCCGCCGAAGGGCGAGGGGAAGGGGTTGCCGTCGGCGAGCACGGTGCTGAGCACGAGGCCGGCCAGGAACAGTCCGGTGAACACCACGGCGAGCACGCCGGGTGGCGGTCCTCCCTGGGCCTCTCGGCGCGCTTGCGGGGCCTCGGTCGGCCGGGGATCGGTCCAGCTCTCTGCAGACACGGGTCCTGTCCGTTCTCTGGGGAGAATAGTTCACTGGGGAGAATCGTTCTCGTGGCGTACGATAACCCCGTGAGCAGCGACCGGCAACCAGTGGAAGATCCCGGAGCGGCGGCCTCGGCCCCGTCCCCGCGCGGCGGAGCGTTCCTGCTCGCCCAGCTCGGGGCGCACGCGGCGGGCCGCTTCGGTGAGCGCGTCGGCGAGATCGGGCTCGCCCCGCCGGACGTCGGCCTGCTGCGGATGATCGCCACGCAGCCGGGACGGAGTCAGCGCTCCCTCGCCGCCGACCTCGGCGTCGTCCCGAGCCGGGTCGTCGCGCTGATCGACAGCCTGGAGAAGAAGGGCTTCGTGGAACGGCGGCGCAGCGCCGACGACCGTCGCCATCACGAGCTGTACGTCTCCGAGGGCGGGCGGCGCGCGCTCGGTCAGGTCCGGGAGGTCGCCGCGCTGCACGAGGACGACCTGTTCGCGGCGCTCGACGAGGAGGACCGGGCCCGGTTGACGGAGCTGCTCGGGCGGGTCGCCGAACAGCAGGGCCTCACCCCCGGCGTCCACCCGGGCTACCGCCGACTGCCGAAGCACCCGGGCTGAGCGCGGGCGCGGAGGGCGGGACGGCGTGCGGGACGGCGCTGGGGCGCGGAGCGTGGGCATGGCGCGCGGGACGGCGCTGGGGCGCGCAGCGCGGGCATGGCGCGCGGGCGCCGAGCGCGGAGCCGAAGGGCGGGTGTGACCGGCGTGTCAGGACATGGCCGTAAACACCCGTTCGTTTTCGGCGTGGCGGGGAAGATCCCTGGGAGCTGACGGCGTCTCCAGGGAGGGCGGGACATGGTCGCGGGCCGGCGAAGAGGGGAGTGCGACTCCTGCGGTGCGCCGTACGGGACGTGGGTCGCGAGCCTCCGCATGACCCTGTGCGCGGAGTGCGAGCGCGCCGGCGCGGCTCACCCGGTGCGGGAGCCGATGCTGGTGGGCGACGTCCTGGCGGGACTGGCCGCCGTCGTGTCCCGACCGCCGAAGCGCACCGGGGGCACCGCCGCCGTACCGCAGCAGCGGACTCAGGGCGCCGCGGCCCGTGAGGAGAGCCCGAGGACCTGTGACACCTCGTGCGGAGCCGACGTCGAGTGGCCCCGCACGGCCTGATCCGCCCGGCACGCCCTGACCCGCCCGGCACGGCTTGACCCCGCCCGGCACGCCCTGACCCGCCGCGGCGCGGGTCAGGCCGGCCGCGAGCTCAGCCCAGCTGGGCGAGCGCCTCCGTGGCGATGTTCTCGAAGACGGTCTGGTCCGCGGCGAAGTCGGAGTCCGGGATCGGCCAGTGGATCACGATCTCGGTGAAGCCGAGCTCACGGTGGCGCCCGGCGAAGTCGACGAAGGCGTCCACGGACTCCAGCGGCCGGCTCCGGTCCGGCGTGAAGCCGGTCAGCAGGACCTTGTCCAGCTCGGCGACGTCCCGGCCGGACTCGGCGCAGGCCTTGGCGAGCTTCTCGACCTGGCCGCGCAGGGCCGCCACCGACTGCTCCGGCGTGCCCTCCTCGTACAGCTTCGGGTCACCGGTCGTCACCCACGCCTGCCCGTACCGCGCGGCCAGCCTCAGCCCGCGCGGCCCGGTCGCCGCCACCGCGAACGGCAGCCGCGGGCGCTGGACGCAGCCGGGGATGTTCCGCGCCTCGTCGGCCGAGTAGAACGTGCCCCGCTCCGTCACCGCGTCCTCGGTGAGCAGCCGGTCGAGCAGTGCCACGAACTCGCCGAACCGGTCGGCGCGCTCCTTCGGCGTCCACGCCTCCTGCCCGAGCGCGGTGGCGTCGAAGCCGTTGCCGCCCGCGCCGATGCCGAGGGTGATCCGCCCGCCGGAGACGTCGTCCAGCGTGATCAGTTCCTTGGCGAGCGTCACCGGGTGCCGGAAGTTCGGCGAGGTCACGAGGGTGCCGAGCCGAAGCCGCTCGGTGGCCGTCGCCGCGGCGGTGAGCGTGGGCAGCGCGCCGAACCACGGGCCGTCGCGGAAGCTCCGCCAGGAGAGGTGGTCGTAGGTGTACGCGGCGTGGAACCCGAGGTCTTCGGCCCGCCGCCAGATCTTCTGTCCCTCGCTCCATCGGTGGATGGGGAGGATCACGGTGCTCAGACGCATGCCATCGACCCTACGGCAGCCGTCAGCGGCCGGCTCGCAGCTGCACGGGGGCGACGCCGCGACCTCGTACACGCACAGGCATGACCGGGGGCCGCTCACCCGGTTCCTGCCGGATTCCCGGAGTCAACGCCGCAGCCAGCTCAGCAGGGTCGTCGCCGTGAACACCGCGCCCGACGCCAGACAGACCGCGCGGGGGGTCAGCCATCCGGGGCTTCCCAGGGGCCGGGCCTGCGGGACCGGAGCCAGCAGCGCGTCCGCGAAGGCCCGGGCGGTCGGCGGTCGGTCCGCCGGCTCGACGGACATCGCGGCCCGTAGCAGCAGGTCGACGTGCGGTGGGAGCTCCGCTCCGGCCGGGAGCGCGGGCAGCGTCGAGGCGGTCGGCCGGTCGGTCATCAGAGCCGTGGCGCGCCCGCCCGGGCCGAACGGCTTCCGCCCGGTCAGCAGCTCGTAGGCCACGACGGCCAGCGCGTACACGTCGGCCCTCCCGTCGAACCCGCCGGTCTGAAAGGCCTGTTCCGGTGCCATGTACGCGGGCGTGCCCGTGGTCACCGTCAGTCCGGACGCGTCGGCCAGTTGCTTCGCGCTGCCCAGATCCGCCACCAGCACCGCGTCGGGCGCGGGGTCGGTGGACAGCAGCAGGTTGGACGGCTTGACGTCGCGGTGCACCACGCCGGCGTCGTGCAGGACCTGGACCGCGTAGCCCGCCTCCGCGGCCAGCCGCACCGCCTCCTGCGGGTCGCACTGCCCGACCCGGTCCTCCAGGGTGCCGCCGCGCACGTAGTCCATGACGAAGTAGGGCCGGTCCTCCTGCACCCCGACGTCGTGCACGCGGACCACCCGCGAGCTGGCGATCCGGCGCAGCAGCCTCGCCTCCGCCAGGAACCGCTCGCGCACATCGGCGTTGGCGGCCCAGTTGTCGGCCAGCACCTTCACCGCGACCTCGGTGTCGAGCTCCGGGTCGTAGGCCTTCCAGACCGTCGCGAAGGAGCCGGCTCCGAGCCGGTCCAGGAGGAGGTAACGGCCGAGCTTGCGCATGTGGCAGCATTCTGCCGGAGTCGACGGGAGTGGGGAACTCCCGTTCGGCGGGCGGGATGTCAGGCGGGACGAAACGGGGGGATCCGGGTGTTCGAGGAAGGCGAGCTGGAACGGCTGGTGGCGGCTGCTCAGGCGGGTGACCCGGGGGCGATGGACTACCTGCTGGCCAAGCTGCGGCCGATGGTGCTGCGCCGCTGCTCGCGCTTCCTGCCCCACCACGCCGACGCGGAGGAGGCCGCGCAGGACGCCCTCCTGTCCATCAGTACGCACCTGGGCGAGTACGGCGGACACGGCTCCTTCCTGGGCTGGGTGACGGTGATCGCCTCGAACGCCGCCCGGTCCACCTACCGCTCGATGCGCCGCCGGGCCGAGGACAGCCACGCCGAGCTCCCCGAGTCCGTCGACCCGCGCACCACCAGCGTCATCGCCGGGAGCCGGCTCGACCTGATGGAGGCGTTGGCCGCGCTGGAGCAGCAGCACCCGACCCTGGTGGAGTCCTTCGTGCTGCGCGATCTGGGCGACCTGACCTACGTCCAGGTGGCCGAGCAGGTGGACTCCCCGTTGGGCACGGTCAAGGACCGGATCCACCAGGCCCGCCGCTTCATGCGCGAGCGCCTGGTCACCGGTCTGTGAACGGTGGTCCCGCGACGGGCGGCGGCCACGCCGTCGTCCGGCCCCGGTCCGCCGTCGCCGCCCTGGTGGCAGCCGCCGTGCTCGGGCTGGTGACCGGCCGGTTCCTCCTGCCCTCGCCCCCCGGCGCCGACGTGGACCCGGCAGCGGGTCCCGTCACCGCGGCCGGCGGGGCATCCCAGGGCGCGTCCGCTCCCGCGACGCCCGGCGCGTCCGTCCCGACACCCGCGCCCTCGGCCTCCGGCTCCGGTTCCGGTTCCGCCTCCGGCTCCGGTTCCGCCGCGCCGACCGGTGCGACCGGGCCCGTGACGACGGCGAACCTTCTGGGACCCGAGGCGTTCGGACCGGACGCCGGCATCGGGCAGATCCATGTCGCCGACCGGTACGGCGACGGGCATTACGCCAACCCGGTCTGCACCGGGGAGAAGACCCTCACCGAGACCCTGGGCGGGCCCGGTGCCCACTTCCGCGGACTGATGACCGGCCTCCGCACCGACCCGGGCGACCCCACGCTGGCCGCGGACAGCGCCGACCAGGTCGCCCGCGAGGTCGCCGCCGAGGCCCGGAGCCGTTCCCTGGCGCAGAACTTCTCCCAGCGCCTGCTGCTGGAGCAGGTGCCCTGCCAGGAGGAAGCGCCAGGGCACTGGATCTACGGAAAGACCAGGACGCTGCGGCTCGCCCCGGACGTCACCGCGAGCTGGATGGGCACCTACCAGGGATTCCTCAACACCACCGGCACGGCGCCCGATGACAAGGAACCCTGCGGCGGCATCGCCGTGCTGCGCAGCGGCACCCACTACGGGGTGCTGGAGGTCGACGCGTGCCTGGGAACGGCCGCGATGGACCGCGTCGTGAGGACCGCTCTGTCACAGCTGTGAAACAGCGGGTCAGAGCTCCAACTTTCCCCTCTCCGGCGGCATCTCCCCCGGTTGTACGAGGACGCAGCAGGCGTCCCGACCAGCAGGGGGACCAGATGACCGAGAACCAGACCGTCCAGCAGAAGTCCGTTCGCCGCAACCGGGTCGCCGCCGCGGCATGCTTCGCCGCCGCACTGATCACGGCCACCGTCTTCGGCGCCCAGTCGGCCAGCGCCGACGGGGCCGCCCACCGCACCGCCGCCGCCCACCCGGCCACCGCCGCCCACGCGGTCGCGGTCGCGGCCGCCGCGCCCCGACTCGGCTCCGCCCACCTCGTCCAGAGCGAGGACTACTTCCAGCGGGGCCTGAACCCGGTCGGCGCCACCGTCGCGCTGAACGGACGCCAGGGGCTGTCCGCGTGCTCCGGCGAGAAGACGATGCGCGACCTGACCAAGGGCGCGGCCACCGCGTACGCGTCCGTGAACTGGACCTTCGACACCGACAGCCTGCTGATCGAGTCGGCCGCGAGCGCCCCCACCGGGGCTGCGGCCGTCGACTGGGAGAAGCAGCTCGTCGCGCTCGTTCAGGACTGCCAGGACGAGCCCGCCGGCCACTGGTACTACGGCACGGCCCACACCCTGACCACCACTGGCGGCACCGCCCGCTGGTACCCGGCCTACAGCGGCGACGGCACCGTGAGCGGCGGGGTCGCGGTCCTGCGCAGCGGCACCAGGGTCGCCCTCGTCGAGCTGTCCGGCCAGCCCACCGACGCCCCGAACTACGTCGAAGGCATCGCCGCCGCAGCACTGAACCGCCTCTCCTCCTGAACCGCCCCCCGCTCCGCCGGGCGCACGGCCCCCGGCGGAGCGGGTCAGGGCTCCGAGCCTGCGGCGGTCAGCGGACGCGGGCGCTCATCCAGGGCGTGAGGGTGGCTCCCGTGACCAGCTCCTTGTACGTCTCGTCGCCAGGCAGCGGGACGATCAGCCACCAGCCGGGCGGGAAGAACCGTCCCTTCACATGGGCGAGGCCGCCGTGGACGGAGCGGAGGAAGGCGGGGACGGCGTCGCGCGGCACATCGGCGAACTCGATGCCGTCCACGGTGATCAGGGCGTCGTCCTCGGGGAAGACCTGGATCGTGACCGAGGGCGAGCCGCCCAGTTCGACGTAGGCCTCGTGCGGGAGCGATCCATCCGGGTCGAGGACGGCGAACGCGCCGGCGGAGATGCGCCGGGAGGTCCGGTCCGCGCCGATGTCGTCGGTCACCGTCATCTCCAGGCGGAACTCCTGGGCGATCCCGCGGATCGCGGTGACAGCCGCTTCGGTGCTGGGCAGGTGCGCGTGAGCCATGCGGCCGATCATGCCGCAGGTACGCCCCAGGCATGCCGCAGTTACGCGTCAGGCATGCCTCAGGAGGGAAAGCGGAGGAACTCCGGCGGGACGGTGTCGGTCAGCCAGACCCCGTTGGCGCTGACGTGGAAGACGTGACCCGCCCGGTGCATGGCTCCGGCGTCGACGCTCAGCACGACGGGCCGCCCCCGGCGCGCGCCGACCCGGGTCGCCGTCTCCCGGTCGGGGGAGAGGTGCACGTGGTGGCGGGCCATGGGCCGCAGCCCCTCGGCCCGGATCGAGGCGAGCCGGTCCGCGACCGTACCGTGGTAGAGGTACGCGGGCGGTTCGGCGGGCGGCAGGCCGAGGTCGACCTCGACGGTGTGGCCCTGGCTCGCGCGGATGCGGGTGCCCTCGATCGCGAAGCGCTTCTTGTCGTTGGTCGCGACGACGTGGTCGAGTTCCTCGCGGGTGATCGGGAAGCCGTGCTCCGCGGTGGCGCTGAGCAGGGTCTCGATCTCGGTCCAGCCGTGTGCGTCGAGGACGAGCCCGATGCGCTCGGGCTGGTGGCGCAGATGCTTGGAGAGGTATTTCGACACCTTCACCGTGCGCCGCTCGTCGGGTGGTTGTCTTCGGTTCATTCCGTCAGGATGCCGGAGCGTGAAACTCCTCACCATCGAATTCATGCGGACAGGTTTGATCCACAACCAACCTGAGTTATCCACAGTGGAGTTGGCGAATCTGTGGACAACAGGCAGCTGTTTTCAGGGTGTTTGTTCAAATGCGCCTGATGTGTGGTGATGTGAGGCGAGAGCGTCCAATGTCCTTTTGTGGACCTCTCGTTCCGTGGCCGCCGCGATGAACGCCTCCACGCCCTCCGCGCCAACCAGCCCCTGGACGGCCCTTATCGTCCCGGCAGGGAGCGACACCGCGCGCGGCTGATCGTCCTTCACCCGGGGTGGATCCGGCGACAGGTGGATCTCCAGGTGACGGGTCGCCAGAAGTTGCATGGCCCGCGCCAGTTCGGCGTCAACCGTCTGCTGGGCGAGCGGCCTGAGCCGCCGCACCATCGTCGCCGCCTCGTTCGCGTCCGCGTCCGTCGGCGGCCGGTGCTCCAGATAGCGCGCGAAGACGTGCTCCGTCGTGAACTCCAGGAAGCGGGAGGCGATGTGCTCGACCTGATCGCGAAGTTCCCTCAGGTGCCCGGTGATTGCCGCGAGCGGAACCCCCGCCGCGTACAACTCGGCCGCCACCGCGAGCTCCTGAGGGCTCGGCACGAGGTACTCCTCGCCCTCCCGGTCCGGCAGTCGCTCCAGTACGCCGAGCTCGACGGCCTCCCGGATGGCCTCCTCGTCCGGCGTGCCGCCGAAGCGCGCGTCCAGCTCCGCTCGGGAGATCCGGTCGGCCTCCTCGTCCGTCCACGGCCCGTGGACCTCCGCGACCAGGCCCAGCACCCCGCCGAGCCCCCGGCCCGTGTCCCAGGCCTCCAGGAGCTCCTTGATCGAGGCCAGGGTGTAGCCCCGGTCGAGGAGGTCCGCGATCTGCCGGAGCCGCGCGAGGTGTGCGTCCCCGTACACGTTCGACCTACCCCGCCGCTCCGGGCGGGGCAGCAGACCGCGGTCCTGGTAGGCGCGGATCGTCCGGACCGTGGCCCCGCTGTGATGAGCGAGATCCTCGATCCGGTACTCCGGCTGTGCTGACTGCTCGGACAAACCCGCTCCCACCGACCGCATCCTCCACCCCGCAGCCGCGGGGCCCCTCCTGGGAGGGATCGTACGACCGCCGGCCCTGCCCCGACCCGACGGAGCCTGCCCCGACCCGACGGAGCCTGCCCCGACCCGGCGGAGCCGGGCCCGACCCGACCCGACCCGGCCCTCCCTCCCTCGCCTACGCCGGCGGCTGCCAGCGAGCCAGGGCCCGCAGGGCACCCGGGCTGAGCCGGGACAGGAAGTGGGCGCCCCGCGCCTCGGGAGTGACCGGCACGACGGCACGGTCGTGCAGGACCGCCCCGAGGATCGCGTCCGCGACCTTCTCCGGCGGATAGTTCCGCAGCCCGTACAGCCGGGAGGCCTTCTGCTGCCGCCGCTTCTCCTCCGCCGCGTCCGTGACCCCGGCGAACCGCGCGGTCGCCGTGATGTTGGTGTTGACGATGCCGGGGCATATCGCCGACACCCCGATGCCCTGACCGGCCAGTTCGGCGCGCAGACACTCGCTGAGCATCAGCACCGCCGCCTTCGACGTGCTGTACGCGGGCAGTGCCCGGGACGGCTGGAAGGCCGCCGCCGAGGCGGTGTTGACGATGTGGCCGCCCTGACCGCGCGCGGTCATCTGCGCACCGAAGAAGCGGCAACCGTAGATGACACCCCACAGGTTGACGTCCAGAACCCGCTTCCACTCCTCGGCCGAGGTCTCGAAGAACGACCCCGTGAGCCCGATGCCCGCGTTGTTGACCAGGACGTCCACGACCCCGTACTCGCTCGCCACCTTGGCGGCCAGCTTCTCCATCTCCTGCTCGTCGGAGACGTCGGCCTCCTCGCCCCAGGCCTCCGGGGCGCCGATCAGGCGGGCCATCTCCGCCGTGCGGGCCGCGCCCTCGGCGTCCCGGTCCACGGCCACCACCCGGGCGCCCGCCTCCGCGAACGCGAAGGCCGTGGCCCTGCCGATGCCGCTCGCCGCCCCGGTGACCAGGACGAGCTGACCGCCGAACCGCTCCGCGTACTCCGGCTTCACACCGCCCTTCGCGGCCGTCGCCGCGACCGGCTTCGGCGCCTTGGCCGCCGCGTCCTCGTTGGCCCGGACGAACTCCGTGATCCACGCCGACAGCTGGTCCGGCCGGGTGCGCGGCACCCAGTGCTTGGCGGGCAGGGTGCGCCGGGTCAGGTCCGGCACCCAGGTGCCCAGGTCGTCGTAGAGCCGCTCGGAGAGGAAGGCGTCACCGGTCGGCGTGATCAGCTGGACGGGCGCGTGCGCGTACGCGTCGGGGCGCGGCCTGCCCAGCCGGGCCCGGACGTTGTCCCGGTAGAGCCAGGCGCCGTGCGCCGCGTCGCTCGGCAGGGAGGGCGTCGGGTAGGCGCCGGCCGGGACCTTCTCCATCCGCTCCAGGAGCTTCGGCCAGCGCTTGCCCAGCGGCCCCCGCCAGGCGAGCTCGGGCAGCACGGGCGTGTGCAGCATGTACACGTACCAGGACTTGGCGCCCTGGCCGAGGAGCTGGCCGACCCGGCGCGGGGTGGGCCGGGTCATCCGCTGCTTGATCCAGTGCCCGAAGTGGTCGAGCGAGGGCCCCGACATCGAGGTGAAGGAGGCGATCCGGCCCTCGGTGCGGGGCACGGTGACGAACTCCCAGGACTGCACCGAACCCCAGTCGTGGCCCACGAGGTGGACCGGCCGGTCCGGGCTGACGGCTTCGGCGACCGCGAGGAAGTCGTCGGTCAACTTCTCCAGGGTGAAGCCGCCGCGCAGCGGGGCCGGCGCCGTCGACCGGCCGTGGCCCCGGACGTCGTACAGCACCACGTGGAACTCCTCGGCCAGTCGGGTCGCGACCTCCGACCACACCTCCTTGGAGTCCGGATACCCGTGGACCAGAAGGACGGTCGGCCGGTCCGTGTCGCCGAGCTCGGCGACGCACAGCTCGATCCCGCCCGTCCTGACCCAGCGCTCCCGCGCCCCTTCGAGCCCGGCGATTGCCGCCATCAGACCGCTCCCTCGTTCCAGCGCCGCACGTGCGGCAGATCGTCGTCCAGCCAGAAAGCACTCTGCTCGGGGTCCCTGGAGTCGGTGACGACCAGGATCTCCTCGAACTTCGCGCCCGTCCCCCGGAATCCGAGGTGCGGCTCGACCGCCCAGAGCCCGGGCACGGGCGGGTGGTCGGAGAACTTGTACGGCGACCAGAGCGGCGACCAGCCGTCCCGGTGGCCGTGCACGGCGTCGCTCGCGAGGCCCTTGAGCGCCTGGGTTCCGAAGCCGAAGGCCGTCGGCGCCCAGCGGCGCTCCTTCACCCGGTCGACCTTGTGGGCGATGACGCCGAAGGGGTAGGCCCGGTGCCGGTTCGCGTACCCCTGGCGGACCATGAGCCGGTCCACGTCCTCGTATATCTCGCGCAGCGTGCGGCGCTCGCGCACCTCGCGCAGGATCAGCTCGCGGTGGGCCTCCAGGTCGGCGAGCAGCTTGTCGTGCAGCGGGTTGAGGCCCAGGCAGCCGCTGTAGCCGATGTCCGCCGTGTACCCCTTGTGGACCGGTGCCATGTCGAGGATGAACGGCATCCCCGCCTCCAGTCGCCGGTTCGTGGGGAAGAACTGCAGCGGGATCCTGAAGTCCACGAAGGCCGTGCGGTCCCCGAACCAGGCGAAGGGCCGGTGGAACCAGTCCCGCACGCCCCGCTCGTACAGCCACTCCCGCTGCATCCGGGCGGCCTCGCGCTCGGTCACGCCCGGCTTGAGCTGGGCCGCGACGGCTTCCGCGCACTCGTAGGAGAGCCGCTGGACGTCCCTGAACCCCCGCAGCTCCGCGGAGAGTTCGCCTGTCACTGCTGAGGCCATGCCACCCGCCGTCCCGTGTGAGCGCCCGACTGCGCTACGCGTCCGTAACTTGACACCGATGAATGTGACAATGCCCGGCGGCTGCGTCAAGGGGTCGGACGGCGGCCCTGTGGAAAAGTCCCGTGGAAAGACCGACCGAAGACCTGTGGAAAAAGACTTTCGTCTCGACGCCCCTACGGGCTTGTACTCCTGTAGTCGGAGAAGGATCGAGCCGTTGGGCTGACGACCGCTGTGGCGCAGGCCACTACCGTCGAAGCGTGACTGTGATCGCGACCGAAAGCCTCAGCAAGCGGTTCCCCCGGGTGACCGCTCTCGACCGGCTCTCCCTGGATATCGGGCCCGGTGTGACCGGACTGGTGGGTGCCAACGGAGCCGGCAAGTCCACGATGATCAAAATCCTCCTCGGGCTCTCCCCCGCCACGGAGGGCAGCGCCCGGGTCCTGGGCCTCGACGTGCGGACCCACGGCCCCGAGATCCGTGAGCGCGTCGGGTACATGCCCGAGCACGACTGCCTCCCGCCGGACGTCTCGGCCACCGAGTTCGTCGTCCACATGGCGCGGATGTCCGGGCTGCCCGCGACCGCCGCCCGCGAGCGGACCGCCGACACCCTGCGCCACGTCGGCCTGTACGAGGAGCGCTACCGCCCGATCGGCGGCTACTCGACGGGCATGAAGCAGCGGGTGAAGCTGGCGCAGGCGCTGGTCCACGACCCGAAGCTGGTCCTCCTCGACGAGCCGACCAACGGCCTCGACCCGGTCGGCCGCGACGAGATGCTCGGACTGATCCGCCGGGTCTGGACCGACTTCGGCATCTCCGTCCTCGTCACCTCCCACCTCCTCGGCGAGCTGGAGCGGACCTGCGACCACGTCGTCGTCATCGACGGCGGCCGGCTGCTGCGCTCCAGCTCCACCAGCGACTTCACGCGCACCACCACGACCCTCGCGGTCGAGGTCACCGACTCCGACCTCCACTCCGACGGCACGGGCGCCCTCCGCGACGCCCTCGCCGCCGCCGGCGTGACGATCCACGCGGGCGTGGAGGACGGCCTCCCGGGCGCCGGCCACATCCTGCTCCTGGAGGCGGCCGGCGAGGAGACGTACGACCTCGTGCGGGACACCGTCGCCGGCCTCGGCCTCGGTCTGGTCCGCATGGAACAGCGCCGCCACCACATCGCCGAGGTCTTCAAGGCGACGGACCAGGAGGAGGTGCCGGCTCGATGAGCTCCCAGGCCCCCGACACGACCCAGATCCACAACATCGGCTACCGGTCCTACGACGGTCCGCGCCTCGGCCGGGCGTACGCGCGCAGGTCGCTGTTCTCGCAGTCGCTGCGCGGCGCGTACGGCCTGGGCCGCAGCGCCAAGTCCAAGGTGCTGCCGATGCTGCTCTTCGCGGTGATGTGCGTCCCGGCGCTGATCATCGTCGCGGTCGCGGTCGTCACCAAGCAGTCCAAGCTGGCGATCGAGTACACGCAGTACGCGCTGTACCTCCAGGTCGTCATCAGCATCTACCTGGCCTCGCAGGCGCCCCAGTCCGTCTCCCGCGACCTCCGGTTCCGGACGGTGCCGCTGTACTTCTCCCGCCCGATCGAGCGCGCGGACTACGTCCTCGCCAAGTTCGGCGCGATGGCCTCGGCGCTCTTCGTCCTCACCGCCGCCCCCCTGCTGATCCTCTGGATCGGCTCGCTCCTCGCCAAGATGGACTTCGTCGAGCAGAGCAGGATGTTCGGCCAGGGGCTCGTCTCGGTGGCCCTGCTCTCGCTGCTCTTCGGCGGCATCGGGCTGGTCATGGCGGCCCTCACCCCGCGTCGCGGGTTCGGCGTCGCCGCCGTGATCGCCGTCCTGACGATCTCGTACGGGGCCGTCTCCACCCTCATGGGCATCGCCTACGCCACGGACAACCAGGGAGCCATCCAGTGGCTCGGCCTGTTCTCGCCGATGACCCTCATCGACGGCGTCCAGACCGCCTTCCTGGGCGCGCCGACCGGCTTCCCCGACGGCGGGGGCCCGGGCGCCGCTGTCGGCCTCGTCTACCTCCTGGCCGTCCTCGCGCTCGTCGCCGGCTCGTACGGCATCCTGATGCGCCGCTACCGAAAGGTCGGGCTGTGACCGCCGACCCGTCGCCCGCCACCACCCCTCTAAGGAATGGGCTGCGCCCATGAGCATCCTCTCCATCGACCACGTCTCCCGCTGGTTCGGAAACGTCGTGGCCGTGAACGACGTCACGATGACGGTGGGCCCGGGCGTGACCGGCCTCCTCGGCCCCAACGGCGCCGGGAAGTCCACCCTCATCAACATGATGGGCGGGTTCCTCGACCCCTCCACCGGCAGCGTCACCCTCGACGGCCAGAAGATCTGGGGGAACGAGTCGGTCTACCGCGAGATCGGCGTCGTCCCCGAGCGGGAGGCGATGTACGACTTCCTCTCCGGCCGTGAATTCGTCCTGGCCAACGCCGAACTGCAGGGCCTCGGCGCGAAGGAGGCCCAGCGGGCCCTGGCCACCGTCGAGATGGAGTACGCGCAGGACCGCAAGATCTCCACGTACAGCAAGGGCATGCGGCAGCGCGTGAAGATGGCCTCGGCCCTCGTCCACGAGCCGTCCGTGCTCCTCCTCGACGAGCCGTTCAACGGCATGGACCCGCGCCAGCGCATGCAGTTGATGGACCTGCTGCGGCGGATGGGCGCGGACGGGCGCACGGTCCTGTTCTCCTCGCACATCCTGGAGGAGGTCGAGCAGCTCGCCTCCCACATCGAGGTGATCGTGGCCGGGCGGCACGCGGCCTCCGGCGACTTCCGCAAGATCCGCCGGCTGATGACGGACCGGCCGCACCGCTACCTCGTCCGCTCCAGCGACGACCGGGCCCTCGCCGCCGCGCTGATCGCCGACCCGTCCACGGCCGGCATCGAGGTCGACCACGCGGAGGGCGGACTGCGCGTGCAGGCGGTGGACTTCGGACGGTTCACGGAGCTGCTCCCGCAGGTCGCGAAGGAGCGCGGGATCCGCCTCCTCACGGTCTCGCCGTCCGACGAGTCCCTCGAATCGGTCTTCTCGTACCTCGTAGCGGCCTGAAAGGAGCCTGACCGATGTACAACCCCACAGTCGCCCGGCTCACCTACCGGGCCCTCCTCGGCCGCCGCAGGGCGCTGATCCTCTTCCTGCTGCCCGGCATGCTGCTGCTCATCGCGGCGGCGGTCCGCGGGTTCAACGGCGCAGACGACCAGGTCGCGGCCGACGTCCTCGGCGGGTTCGCGCTGGCCACGATGGTGCCGCTGATCGGCGTGATCGCCGGTACGGGCGCGATCGGACCCGAGATCGACGACGGCTCGATCGTCTATCTGCTGTCCAAGCCGGTGAAGCGGCCCACGATCATCTTCACGAAGCTGATCGTGGCGATCGCGGTGACCATGGTGTTCTCCGCCGTCCCGACGCTGATCGCCGGCTTCATCCTCAACGGCAACGGGCAGCAGGTGGCCGTCGCCTACATGGTGGCGGCGCTCGTCGCCTCGATCGCCTACAGCGCCGTGTTCCTGCTGCTCGGCACGGTCAGCCGGCACGCCGTGGTGATCGGCCTGGTCTACGCCCTCGTGTGGGAGGCCCTCTTCGGCTCCCTGATCGCGGGCGCCAAGACCCTGAGCGTCCAGCAGTGGGCGCTGGCCCTCGCGCAGAAGGTCACCGGGGACGGCCTGGTCACCTCCGAGGTGGGCCTCACGACCGCGGTGACGCTCCTGATCGGGGTCACGGTCGCGGCGACCTGGTTCGCCGGCCAGAAGCTGCGCAAGCTGACCCTGGCCGGCGAGGAGTAGGAGGCGCTCAGACGGTGCGGTTGCGGGCCGCGAGCAGGCCGACGGCGAGGGCCGCCGCGCAGACGCCGAGGACCACGCAGATCGGCAGGGTCCAGGAGCCGGTGGCCTGGTGGAGGGCACCGGCGGCCAGCGGCCCGGCGGCGGCGAGCAGATAGCCGACCGTCTGGGCCATCCCGGACAGCCGGGCCGCGGTCACCGCGTCCCCGGAGCGCAGCACGATCAGGGTCAGGGCGAGGCCGACGGCACCGCCCTGACCGACGCCGAGGACCGCCGACCAGAGCCAGGCGCCCTCCACGGGCGCCACCATCAGTCCGGCGTAGCCGGCCGCGACCAGTGTCGTGACCAGCACGATCAGCGGGCGCTGGCTGCGCATCCGGCCGGCGAGCAGCGGCACCGCGAAGGCGCCGGCGACCTGGATCAGGTTGTTGAAGGCGAAGATGACACCGGCAGTGGAGCGGCTCATCCCGTGGTCGGTGAAGATCGTCGGCATCCAGGCGATCAGCACGTACGACCACAGCGACTGCAGTCCCATGAAGAGGGTGACCTGCCAGGCCAGCGCCGAGCGCCAGACGCTCACCGGGCGGGCGGCGCCGGCCGGGACGGCCCGGACCCCGTGTCCCGGGCGCCCGCGGGCGATCAGGACCTGCGGAAGCCAGGCGAGGGCCGCGACCGCCGCGAGCAGTGACCAGAAGCCCAGAGAGCCCTCCCAGCCGCCGCCCAGGGCCTTCTCCAGCGGCACCGCTGCCGCCGCGGCGACCGTCGCGCCGGCGATCATCGCGCCCGTGTAGACCGAGGTCATCGACGCGGCCCGGTCAGGGAAATCACGCTTGATCAGGCCCGGCATCAGCACGTTGAGCAGGGCGATCGCGCTGCCGACGAGGATCCCGCCGCCGTACAGCGCGTACACGGACGGCAGTACGCGCGCGAGGATGCCGACGCCGAGCAGCAGGAGCGCCGCGAACAGCACGCGCTCGGCCCCGAAGCGGCGGCCCAGCCACGGCGCCACCAGCGCGCCCAGGCCGAGGAACAGCACCGGTACCGAGGTGACGAGCGAGCTCGCCGTCGCCGAGAGCCCGAAGGCGTCGGATATCTCGCCGACCAGCGGGGCCACGCTCGCCAGCGCTACCCGCATGTTGAGCGAGGCCAGCACGATGCCGGCCAGGAGCACCGCCGGGTGGGCGAGCAGCGCGCGCCGGGCCGCCGCCCCCTCGGCCGAGGGCAGGACCCCGGCCTCGGCGTCGACGAGCGGGCGCGCCAGGTCGTCCGCCCGGGTCCCGGGGAGCTGACGGGCCGTGTCCTCCGCCCGGGTCCCCGAGCTCACTGGTTCCGCTCCGTCAGCCCCGCGACCGTCTCCATCGGGACCCGCAGCAGCTCGCGGGCCTGCCGCTCCGCCGCCTCCGGGTCGCCGGCCTCGACGGCCGCCACCAGGGCCTCGTGGGCGTCGATGTCGACCGGCGGCATCTCCCGGTCGCCGAGGGCCTCCACCAGGACCTCGTGCACCTGCGCGGAGAAGAAGCGGTACACCTCGACGAAGGCGGCGTTGTGGGTCGCGCCGACGACCGCGAGGTGGAAGGCGAGGTCCGCGTCCGCGTTCCGGTCGCCCTCCTCCCGCAGCGTGGTCAGGGCGGCCCGCAGTCGCAGCAGGTCGTGGGTGTCGCGCCGGGCGGCCGCGAGCCGGGCGGCCTCGGCCTCCAGGGCGACCCGCAGTTCGAGGACGTCGGCCGCGCCCGCGTGCCGGACCCCGCGGAGCACGGCGGCCGGATCGGCGGTCGACCTGACGAAGGTGCCGTTGCCCTGGCGGGACTCCAGGAGACCGGAGTGGACGAGGACCCGGACCGCCTCGCGGACGGTGTTGCGGCCCACGCCGAGCTGCTGCGCGAGCTCGTGCTCGGTCGGGATGCGGTCGCCGACCGCCCACTCCCCTTCGGTGAGCTGCGTGCGCAGCTGCTCCACCACGGAGTCCACCAGCGAGGTCCGCCCCGCCGCCTTGAGTGCCGCCATGTCGCTCCGTACCCCTTCATTCGCCCGGTTGCCCAGTCATCCTACAACTGACCGGGCGGGGGGCGGCGGACTACTGTGGGGCCGTACGCGGACCGAACACCCTCACCACCCTCGGGAGTCAGTCATGTCAGACCGCTTCGACGTCGTCGTACTCGGAGCTGGCCCCGGCGGCTACGTCGCCGCCATCCGCGCCGCCCAGCTGGGCAAGCGGGTCGCGGTCGTCGAGGAGAAGTACTGGGGCGGTGTCTGCCTGAACGTCGGCTGCATCCCCACCAAGGCGCTGCTGCGCAACGCCGAGCTCGCCCACATCTTCAACCACGAGGCGAAGACCTTCGGCATCAAGGTCGACGGCACCGTCTCCTTCGACTACGGCGAGGCCTTCCGCCGCAGCCGCTCGGTCGCGGACGGCCGCGTCAAGGGCGTCCACTTCCTGATGAAGAAGAACGGCATCACCGAGTTCAACGGCCGGGGCACCTTCCTCGACGCGAACACCCTCCAGGTGGCCAAGGCCGACGGCTCGTCGGAGACGATCACCTTCGACAACTGCATCATCGCCACCGGCGCCACCCCGCGCCTGCTCCCGGGCACAGCCCTCAGCGACCGCGTCGTCTCGTACGAGCAGCAGATCCTCGCCGAGGACGCCCCGCAGTCGATCGTCATCGCCGGCGCCGGCGCCATCGGCATCGAGTTCGCGTACGTGCTGAACAACTACGGCACCAAGGTCACGATCGTCGAGTTCCTCGACCGGATCGCGCCGCTGGAGGACGAGGAGGTGTCGAAGGAGCTGGCGAAGCAGTACCGCAAGCTCGGCATCGACGTCCTGACCTCCACCCGCGTCGAGGCCATCGACGAGACCGGCCCGCAGGTCCGCGTCACCGTCACCGGCAAGGACGGCGTCCAGAAGGTCCTGGAGGCCGACAAGGTCCTCCAGGCCATCGGCTTCGCCCCGAACGTCTCCGGCTACGGCCTGGAGAGCACCGGTGTCGCCCTGACCGAGCGCGGCGCGATCGACGTCGACGGCCGCTGCCGCACCTCCGTGCCGCACATCTACGCCATCGGTGACGTCACCGCGAAGCTGATGCTCGCGCACACCGCCGAGGCCATGGGCGTCATCGCGGCCGAGACCATCGGGGACGCCGAGACGATGGAGCTCGACTACCCGATGATCCCGCGCGCGACCTACTGCCAGCCGCAGATCGCCAGCTTCGGCTGGACCGAGGCGCAGGCCCGCGAGAAGGGCTACGACGTCAAGGTCGCCAAGTTCCCGTTCGTCGCGAACGGCAAGGCGCACGGCCTCGGCGACGCCACCGGCTTCGTCAAGATCATCGCCGACGGCACGCACGGCGAGATCATCGGCGCCCACCTCATCGGCCCCGACGTCACCGAGCTGCTGCCCGAGCTGACGCTGGCCCAGCAGTGGGACCTCACGGTCCACGAGGTCGCCCGGAACGTGCACGCGCACCCGACGCTGGGCGAGGCCGTGAAGGAAGCGATCCACGGTATTGCCGGACACATGATCAATTTCTGAGGTTTCTCCCAGGTTCGGGTGATAGGCACTGAAAGGTGCCGAGCGAAACCTCACCGGGTGGCGAACCGTCCCGACCGATCAGGTCGTGGGTGCGTTCGTCACCCGGTACGCACGTGTGGCTGGCGGTCATCGCGATCACCAGCCTCGTCATCGCGCTCTCCCCGCACGGCCTGGAGACGTATCTCCTCCACCGCAACAGCAGCAACCTCCACCAGCTCGCGCACCATCCGATGCGCGCCCTGCTGGGCAGCGCGTTCTGGATCGAGAACCCGGCCGACCTGCTCCTGTACGCGGTGCTCTTCGAGGTCTTCCACGCCCCCGTGGAGCGCTGGCTGGGCACCGCGAAGTGGCTCTTCACCGTCGCCACCGCCCACATCGCGGCCACGCTCATCAGCCAGCAGGTGGTCCTCGCGGCCATCCAGCTCCACGACGTGCCGCGCAGCATGGCCCACGTCGTCGACATCGGGGTCAGCTACGGCCTCGCCGCCTCGGCCGGGATCCTGACCTACCGGCTGCCCACGCCCTGGCGCTGGGCCTACCTCGCCGCCGCCCTCGCCTTCTTCCTCGTACCGCTCGCCACCGACCGCACCTACACGGACCTCGGTCACGCGATCTCGCTGGCGATCGGACTGGCCTGCTACCCCCTGACCAGGGGCGTTCCGCCCGGTGGAAAACCAGTCGCCGTCGAACGGCCTCCCGGCGCACACTAGTTGCACGCGGGGGACACGGGGGATCCCCCGGGTGCGGCCGCTTCGAGCGCGCGGACCACGGTCCGCGCGGGCCGCGACCCACGAAGGCCCGCTCCCCTCGGGGAGCGGGCCTTCGTCCGGGTCTCAGCGGGTCACGCCGACAGCAGGCGCTCCAGGACGACCGCGATGCCGTCCTCCTCGTTCGTGGCCGTGACCTCGTCCGCCACCGCCCGCAGCTCCTCGTGCGCGTTGCCCATGGCCACGCCGTGCGCCGCCCAGCCGAACATCGGAATGTCGTTCGGCATGTCGCCGAAGGCGATCGTCTCCGCGGCCTTCACGCCGAGCCGGCGCGCCGCGAGCGACAGACCGGTCGCCTTGCTCAGGCCGAGCGGCAGGATCTCCACGATGCCGGGGCCCGCCATGACGACGTCCACGAGCCCGCCGACCGTCTCCCGCGCGACGCTGGTCAGCTCGTCGTCGCCCAGGGCCGGATGCTGGATGTACAGCTTGGTCAGCGGCGCCGACCACAGCTCCGCCGGGTCCTCGTACGGCACGTACGGCAGCGGCCCCTCCTGCGCCCGGTAACCGGGGCCCATCAGGACCTCGCCGTCCAGGCCGTCTCGGCTGGCGGCCACCGCCAGCGGGCCCACCTCCGCCTCGATCTTGGAGAGGGCGAGCCCCGCGAGCTGCCGGTCCAGGGTCAGCGAGGTCAGCAGCCGGTGCTCACCGGCGTGGTAGACCTGCGCGCCCTGCCCGCACACCGCGATCCCCTCGTAGCCGAGGTCGTCGAGGATGTGCCGGGTCCAGGGCACCGCCCGGCCGGTGACCACGATGTGCGCGGCGCCGGCCGCCGTCACGGCGGCCAGCGCGTCCCGCGTGCGGTCCGAGACGGACTCGTCGGCCCGCAGCAGCGTGCCGTCGAGGTCCGTCGCGACCAGGCGGTAGGGGAACGGGCTCACTTGGCGATCGGCTCCAGGACCTCACGGCCGCCGAGGTATGGGCGGAGGACCTCGGGCACCCGCACCGAACCGTCGGCCAGCTGGTGGTTCTCCAGGATCGCCACGATGGTGCGCGGTACGGCGCACAGCGTGCCGTTCAGGGTGGCCAGCGGCTGCACGGTCTTCTTGCCGTCCTTCTCCTCGCGCATGCGGACGGAGAGACGACGGGCCTGGAAGCTGTCGCAGTTCGACGCGGAGGTCAGCTCGCGGTACTTGCCCTGCGTCGGGATCCACGCCTCGCAGTCGAACTTGCGGGAGGCGGAGGAGCCGAGGTCACCGGTGGCGACGTCGATGACCTGGAACGGCAGCTCCAGCGAGGTCAGCCACTGCTTCTCCCAGTCCAGGAGCCGCTTGTGCTCGTTCTCCGCGTCCTCGGGCGCGACGTACGAGAACATCTCGACCTTGTCGAACTGGTGGACGCGGAAGATTCCGCGGGTGTCCTTGCCGTACGTGCCGGCCTCGCGGCGGAAGCAGGGCGAGAAGCCCGCGTACCGCAGCGGCAGCTTGTCGGCCTCGATGATCTCGTCCATGTGGTATGCCGCGAGGGGCACCTCGGACGTGCCGACGAGGTAGTAGTCGTCCTTCTCCAGGTGGTACACGTTCTCCGCGGCCTGGCCGAGGAATCCGGTGCCCTCCATGGCGCGCGGACGGACCAGCGCCGGGGTCAGCATGGGGATGAAGCCGGCCTCGGTGGCCTGGGCGATCGCGGCGTTGACCAGGGCGAGCTCCAGGAGGGCGCCGACACCGGTCAGGTAGTAGAAGCGCGAGCCGGAGACCTTGGCGCCCCGCTCGACGTCGATGGCGCCGAGCGACTCGCCCAGCTCCAGGTGGTCCTTGGGCTCGAAGCCCTCGGCCGCGAAGTCGCGGATGGTGCCGTGCGTCTCCAGGACGACGAAGTCCTCCTCGCCGCCGACCGGGACGTCCGTGTGGACGATGTTCCCGAGCTGGAGCAGAAGCTGCCTGGCCGTCTCGTCGGCCTCGTTCTGCTCGGCCTCGGCGGCCTTGACGTCGGTCTTGAGCTGCTCGGCCTTCTGCAGGAGCTCGGCGCGCTCCTCGGGGGTGGCCTTGGGGATCAGCTTGCCGAGCGCCTTCTGCTCGGATCGGAGCTCGTCGAAGCGGACGCCGGACGACCTGCGCCGCTCATCGGCGGAGAGCAGGGCGTCGACGAGCGCGACGTCCTCTCCACGGGCGCGCTGGGAGGCGCGAACACGGTCGGGGTCCTCACGGAGCAGGCGAAGGTCAATCACCCCACCAGGCTACCGGTGCGTGTTCGCCCGCCCCCACCGGATAACGGTGCGCGTGTTGTTTCGCCCGAATTGAGATCCATGGAAATGACGTCGGTCAGGCGCCGGCCGGGCTGCCGCATTCACTTATCCACAGGCTGTGCGGAAGATCTGTGGACTACGGGGAAGATCGCGTGGATTTCCCTCATCGAACCTGGGAATTCCGTGATCAAACGCCATTGGCACACTCATTTGGGTGGGAATTGCTCGCTCCAACGAGTGGGTCGCCAGAGAGGCGCTGACGAGGGCGTCAGCGGGGCGCTGTGGATGGCGCACGGGATGGCGGGGGGTGAGTGGGGGGATTTGTCGACCTTGTCTCGGCGCGGTGTCGACTTGTCCCCAGGTCTGACCAGAGCCTGTGGATAACCTCTGTGGGTAACTGAAAAGTATGCAGGTAGGACTAGTGGTTCGTACCTGTGGACGAACGCTCCCGGCGCCGGGAGCGTTCGGTCATCCTCGGATCAGGCCCGACCGTCCTGGGCCCTCGCCAGCCAGTCGGAGGCCGCCATGAACTCCCCGTCCGAAGTCCCGCGCCGCAGCGGCGACACGTCCTCGACCGCGACGCCCGCCCGCGGGTACGAGCCGAGGAACCGCACGTTGGGGCAGATCCGCTTGAGGCCCATCAGCGCCTCGCCCACCCGCCGGTCCGAGATATGGCCCTCGGCGTCCACGGCGAAGCAGTAGTTCCCGATCCCCGCCCCCGTGGGCCGGGACTGGATCAGCATCAGGTTCACCCCGCGCACCGCGAATTCCTGGAGCAGTTCGAGGAGGGCACCCGGATGATCGTCACCCAGCCACAGCACCACCGAGGTCTTGTCGGCGCCCGTCGGGGCCGCCGGCCGGGCCGGACGGCCCACCAGCACGAACCGCGTCTCGGCGTTCTCCGCGTCGTGGATCTCCGTGACCAGCGCCTCGAGGCCGTACGTCGTCGCCGCGAACTCCCCCGCGAAGGCGGCGTCGAACCGGCCCTCCTGGACCAGCCGGGCCCCGTCCGCGTTGGAGGCCGCCGACTCCCACACCGCCTCGGGCAGGTGCGCCCGCAGCCAGTTCCGGACCTGCGGCTGGGCCACCGGATGGCCCGTGACCGTCTTGATCTCCGAGAGCTTGGTGCCGGGCCGGACGAGCAGGGCGAAGGCGATCGGGAGGAGCACCTCGCGGTAGATCATCAGCGGCTCGCCGGAGGCCAGCTCGTCCAGGGTCGCGGTCACCCCGCCCTCGACCGAGTTCTCGATCGGGACGAGCGCGGCGGCGGCCTCACCGTTCCGTACGGCGTCGAGGGCGGCCGGGACCGAGACCATGGGGACGAGCTCCCGCGTCGCGGCCTCGGGCAGCGTGCGCAGCGCCGCCTCAGTGAAGGTGCCTTCGGGGCCGAGATAGGTGTACCGGGTGGCGGACATACCGTCACCCTAATGCTCGGCGCCGCCGCGGGCCGCCGCCCGAGCGGGGACGGACACCGGCGTGGAGAGGGTCCGTACCGCCCGCGCGGGGGCTCGCTCCGGTCACCGCTGTCAGGCCTCCAGAAGGCGCTGGCCCACGTACTCGCCCTCCGCGGGACCGCCCGGGACCGCGAAGAGCCCGCTCGCCTCGTGGCGGATGAACGCGGACAGCGCGTCACCCCGGTCGAGCTTGCGCTGGACCGGGACGAAGCCCCTGAGCGGGTCCGCCTGCCAGCAGACGAAGAGGAGGCCCGCGTCCGGCGTCCCGTCCGGAGCGATCCCGTCGTGGAAGGAGAACGGCCTGCGCAGCATGGCCGCCCCGCCGTTCTGTTCGGGGGCGGAGATCCGGGAGTGGGCGTTGTCCGGGATGACCGTCTTCCCGTCCGGCCCGAGCTTGTTCAGGTCGAGCTCGGTGGTCTCGGAGCCGCCGGTGAGCGGGGCGCCGTCGGACTTCCGGCGCCCGATCACCCTCTCCTGCCGGTCCAGCGGCAGCTTCTCCCAGTCGTCGAGCAGCATCCGGATCCGGCGCACCACCGCGTACGAGCCGCCCGCCATCCATTCCTGCGTGCCGGCCCCGGCCGGGACGAAGATCCGCCGGTCGAAGTCGGGGTCGGTGGGCTTCGGGTTGCCCGTGCCGTCGACCTGGCCCATCAGATTGCGGGCGGTCATCGGCTTCGCGGTGGCGCCGGCCGAGCGGTTGAAGCCGTTCATCTGCCAGCGCACCCGGGCCGCGTCCCCGGCGTCCTTCTGGACGGCGCGCAGCGCGTGGAAGGCGACGAGCGCGTCGTCGGCGCCGATCTGCACCCACAGATCGCCCTCCGAGCGCCGGGGGTCCAGGGCGTCGGCGGAGAAGGCGGGCAGCGGGTCCAGACCGGAGGGACGGCGCGAGGCGAGCCCGGTGCGGTCGAAGAAGGTACGGCCGAAGCCGAAGGTGACGGTGAGGGAGGACGGGCCCGCGTCGAGCGCGACCCCGGTGTCCTCGGCCGGGGCCTTGCCCGACATCAGCACCTTCGCCGTGGCCGACCAGCGGCGCAGCAGGGCGGCGGCCTCCTTGCGGCCCGCGCCCGGGGCGAGGTCGAAGGCGATCAGATGACCACGGGACTGGAGGGGGGTGGTGATGCCCGCCTGATGTTTCCCGTGAAACATCACCGCGGTCGAGCCGACCGTGGTCAGGGCCGGGGAGCCGCCGGCTCCGGCGGTGTCCTCGCCGGACACGGCCGCGGAGATCCCGGCGCTGCCGGCCGCGCCGGCGACCAGGCCGGCCGCGCCCGCCGCGCCGACGGTGCCGAGCAGGCGCCGCCGGGAGAGCTCAAGGTTGTCGCTGTCGGTCACGTGGCTCAGCCGATCTTCACGTTCTTGTCGATGGTGGTCTGGTCGATGTCGGAGGTACGGACGGTCACCTGGATCTTCCAGTCGCCCGGCATCGGGATCTGGACGCCGCTCGCGCTCCAGTGGCCGGTCTGGATGCGGTCGGGGGCGACGGGCAGCGGGCCCACGTCCTTCGCCTCCAGAGTGAGGGCGACCTTGATCTCCGGGACGTCCAGCGGCTTGCCGTTGGGACGCTCGACGAAGATGTGGAGCGCGTTGGCGCCGGTGCGGCCGGGGTCCAGGCTGAGACGGACGACGCCCTTGCCGTCGATGCCGCCGGTGTCGAAGGGCAGCCGGATGTCGACCGGCCGGTCGGGCACGGCGGCCGGGCCGGACGCGGAGGTGGACCGCCCGGCCTCCTCCTCGGTGCGGCCGGGCTCGGTCGAGGTGAGCACGGTGGTCACGGCGAGGAGGACGACGGCGACGGCGGCCTCGGTCAGCACCGAGCGGCGCAGGCCGGCCCGCTCGGGATCGGCGTCCCGTTCCCGCTTGCGGGTGGCGGTGGCGACGGCGGCGCGCTGCCGGGCGAGCTGCGCGGCCCGCTCGGGGTCGACGGCCTCGGAGGTCTCCGCTTCGGGGGTGTCGGTGGTCTTGGAGGCTTTGGCGTCGGATGCCTCCGCTTCGGAGGCCCCGGGCTCCTCGTCCGCGAGGTCCGCCTCGTCCGCGACGTCTGTCCCGTCCGTGAGGTCCGTCCCGTCCGCGTCCGCGTCGCGCGGTGCCGGGTCCGCCAGGCGACGGGTCCAGCGGCGGGAGATCCAGGCGATGCCGATGAGGACCGCCATGAGGCCGATCTTGACCAGGAGCAGCTGGCCGTACCGCGTCCCGGTCAGGGCGGACCAGGAGCCGACCTGGCGCCAGGACTGGTAGAGCCCGGTGGCCGCGAGGACCGCCACGGAGCCGAACGCCACCTTGGAGAAGCGCTCGACGGCGGAGCGTTCGACGGACGGCGCCCGGTAGAGGGCGACGAGCAGCACGGTGAGGCCGCCGAGCCAGGCGGCGACGGCGAGGAGGTGCAGGATGTCGACGGGCATGGCGACACCGGGCTGGATACCGGTCGAGGCGTGCTCGGCCAGGGCCCAGGTACCGGCGATGCCGGCGGCGACGACGGTGCCGCCGAGGCCGAGCCCGAAGGCGAGGTCCTTCTTCTCCTTCGGGTCGGTGCGCCGGGCGTAGGCGCCGAAGAGGACGGCCACGAAGAGCGCGGCCGCGCCGAGCAGAAGCAGCCGGGAGGTGAGCGCGGCACCGGTCTTCGTCTCCAGGACGGCCTTGAGGCCCGCCAGGTCGAAGGCGTCGGCGAGCTTTCCGGAGCCGGTGTACGGGCTGCGCAGGAGCAGCAGGGCCAGGGTGGCGCCGGTGAGGGTCAGCCAGCCCCGGACGACCGTCTGTTGGACGGCGCGGACGCTCGCGCCGCCCGGCCAGCAGGCCAGGACGAAGGCGCCGCCGCCGACGAGGACGGCGAACCCGGCGTACGAGAGGTAGCGGGCGACGCCGTAGAGGGCGCCGACGAGGCCGCCGCCGGGTGCCTCGTCGGGCAGGGCGACGGACGTGGAGGAGGGGGAACCGATGGAGAAGGTGAAGGCACCGGCGACGGGGTGGCTGTCGGACGAGACGGCCTGCCAGGCCACGGTGTACGTGCCGTCGGGCAGGCCGGCGCGGAGCTCCACGCCGTACCGGACGACGGAGCCGCTGCACAGGTCGCGTATCTCGCCGGTGTCGGCCCGGCGGCCCGCCGGGTCGAGGACCCGGATGGCGTCGGCGCTCATGGCGACCTGCTCGGAGAAGGTCAGGTTGACCTCCTTGGGGGCGGTGGCGACCACCGCCCCGTCCCTCGGGTCGCTGCCGGTGAGCGCCGCGTGCGCGGAGGCGGGGGCGGCGCCGGCGAGCAGCGTGCCGAGCAGCGCGGCCGCGAGGATCAGCAGCCGGGCCAGGGCGTTGCCGAGGCGCGGGGCGGTGGTTGTCATCTGTGTGTCACTCCGTCAACGAGCTCAGTGCTGCTGCGGGTTGTGGCCGGGTGCTTCGACGGGCACGTCGACCTTGATGGGGTCGGACTTCTCGAAGTGCAGCTCGATGCTGACCTTCTCGCCCTGCTTGGGCTTGTTCTTCAGCTCCATGAACATGATGTGGTTGCCGCCACGTGCCAGGGAGAGCTCGCCGTTCGCGGGGATGTCGAAGGACTTCACCTGCTGCATCTTCTGGTTCTTCGTCTCGTGCATGGTGATGTCGTCCGAGAGCGGGCTGGTCACGGAGGTGAGCTTGTCCGCGGTGTCGCTGTCGTTCTTGATGGTGAGGAAGCCGCCGGCCATGTCCATCACCGGCTGCGGCATGAACGCGCCGCTGACCTCCAGCTTCGGCTCGGTGTCTTCCGAAGAGCACCCGGTCAGCGTGAGAGCGGCGGCGAGGGCCACGGCGGCGGAGAGGGCGGTGGTGCGGCGGGTCACGGGTTCTCCCCCTTGATGATCTTCGGCAGGTCCTTGGCGTAGTCGTCGATGCTCGTGTCCTCGCCGTACAGGACGTAGCCCTGGTCGGTGGTGGGCGAGAACGCGATCACCTGGGCTCCGTGCATGGAGACGACGTTGCCGTTCTCGTCCTTCTTCGGCGGGTCGATGCCGATGCCGATCTGCCGGGCCCCCGCCTGGATGGCGGAGAAGTCGCCGGTGAGACCGGTGAATGAGGCGTCGCCGGCGGCGGGCAGCCACTTGGCGAGCTCGGCGGAGGTGTCCCGCTCGGGGTCCGTCGTGACGAAGACGACCTGGAGCTTGTCCTGGTCGGCCTTGGGGAGCTGCTTTCTGGCGATGGCGATGTTGCTCATCGTCATGGGGCAGACGTCGGGGCAGTGCGTGTAACCGAAGTAGATGAGGGTCGGCTTGCCCTTGGTGCGTTCCCGCAGGTCGTACTTCTGGCCCTTGGTGTCGGTGAGGACGAGCGCGGGCTTGGTGAACGGCCGGTCGAGGACGGTCGCCGCCTTGGTGGAGTCGGTGCCGCCCGAGACCTCGGCGACGGGCGAGCCGGAGCCGGACGGCTTGTCGTCGTTGCCGCCGAGGCCGACCGCGGCGGTGATGCCGAGGGCGGCCACGATCGCGACGGCCGCGATGACCAGCGGTGTGCGCCGCCCGGGACGGGCCGATGCCGTCCCGGGCGTCTTCTCTTCAGACATGGTGCTTCTTCCGGATATCGGGTGAGGGTGCGGCCGTCAGGCCGAGCGGCGGCGGCCGGCGAGGACGCCGAAGGCGACACCCGCGGCACCGACGAGGATGCCGACGACACCGAGGACACGGGCCGTGGTGTCGGTGGAGGGCGAGGCGGCGGTCTCCTCGTGGTCGCCCGCCTTGTCGTCGTGGCCGGCCTTCTCGTCCGTCGCGGCCGAGGCGGACGGGGCGGCGCCGCCGTGGTGGTCGGCGGAGGCGGCGGAGAGCTTCAGGACGGGGGCCGGGTTCTCGGGCTCCTCCGCGCCGTCCTTCTGCTCCTCGATCCAGCGCACGACCTCCTTGTTGTCGTACGTCTGGATCGCCTTGAGGACCAGCTCGTCGGTGTCCTCGGGCAGCTGGCCGAGGGAGAGCGGGAACTGCTGGAACTGGCCGGGGCCGATCTTCGAGCCGTCGGCGGTCCAGGTGACCTTGGAGACGGCCTCGTTGATCTTCTTGCCGTGCAGCTCCAGCGGCTTGCTGAGCTTGCTCTTGGTGACCTCGGCCTTCCAGCCGGGGATGGGCTGCGGCATGACGGAGGCGAGCGGGTGGTCGAGCGGGAAGTTGACCTCCAGCTTCACGGTGGAGGCGTTGTCCCGCTCGTTCGGGACCTTGATGTTGACGGTCGCGTAGCCGCCCTTGGCCGCCTCGCCCTGCGGCTGCACGCTCACGTGCGCGAAGGCGGTGCCGGAGAGCAGCACCACGGAGGAGAGGGCGATCCCGCCGGCGAGGGCGGTGCGGACGGCGGAGACACGGGAAACGCTCATGGAAGGAGACACTCCAGCTCGGAAGAGATCACAGGACGTGGGAGTCCGGCGCGCCGGGGACCAGGGGTCCCGCACAGGCGTGCGGACGGGCGCGGCCCACTCCCGTCGAGCGGTGAGCGGTCCGCGTCAGGCTGCGAGGACGCAGTCGGCGGCCGGGGGGCCGCGCCTGATCACCGTGTGCTGAAGTGCCTCGGCCGTCGGCGGCGGCGAGGTGTCGGAGGGCGCCCGGAGGGTCCGGCGCGGTCCCGTGTGCGGCGCCGCCGGAAGCCCGGCGAGCAGGGCCCGTACGAGGCGGAGCGCGGCCCGCAGGGAGCGCACGAGGGCGCACTCGGCGAGCTCGGTCGCGCCCTGCTCGGAGAGCTCGACGAGCCGGCCGAGGGCGCGGTCGCCGCGGCGCAGCAGCCAGCCCGCGGCCAGGGCGGCCAGGAGGTGGCCGAGCAGCATCGGCAGCCCGGGCAGCAGCTCACCCGAGGGAGTGGCGGCCGCGTGGCCCATGTGGTGGGCGTGCGCGCCGGCCGGGTCTACTCCCGCGTCGGTGAGGATCCGGGTGGCGTCGCTGGGGCTGAGGGACGCCGTGCCCGCGCCGCAGACGAGCCGGGCGGCCATCCGGACGAGGGTGTCGTCGGTCTGGCCGCTGAGGGTCAGCGGACGCTGTCCGAGCCCGAAGAGGACGTGCAGGCCGAGCTGTCCGCCCGTGAGGGCTCCGACGACGAAGCCGAGGGAGCGCTCACGTCCTGAGAAGAGGACGGTGACCCCGAAGACGCCGAGGAGACCGGCGACGAGGGTCCACAGCGCGATGCCCGCACAGGCGGCGAGGGCGTGTCCCAACGCGGACAGCACGACGCAGACCGCGGTGAACACCGCGGCCCTCAGCAGCCGTGGAGCGAGCGCGGGGGCAGTCATGGCGGGCCCATCATCGCACCACGCGCCCCACCGTCATGAGGCAGGTCCGGAAGGTCGTTCTTGAGCGTCTTCGCGGTGAGATACGCCCACGTTCCCGCCGAGACGCACCCGCCGTCCCGCTGAGACGCACCCGTGTTCCCGCCGAGACGCACCCGCGTTCCCGCCGAGACGCAGCGGCGTTCCTGGTGGGACAAGCCGACGTACCCGGTGAGATCCGCCGCCGTACCCCGGGACATACACCGGCACACCCGCCGCCTGCATCCGCCGAACGAGCGCTCTTGACGCCTTGGGGCGCTTACGGGACGTCCGCTCCGGCAATAGGTAACGGTATGTCGAGCCGCTGCCGGGAGGCTGGAGCATGAGCATCTGGTGGTCACTCCATCTGCGGCGCGAGGCCGCGAGCGTGCCGCTGGCGCGAAGGCTGCTGATGGGCACGATGGAGACGGCGGGTGTCGATCCCGACGTGTCGTACGAGCTGTCGGTCGCGCTGACCGAGGCGTGTGCCAACGCCGTCGAGCACGGGGGCGGAGGCGGCTCCCGCGAGCTGGGCGGCGGGGCGCTCTCGGAGGCGTACCGGGTGACGGCGTACCTGGACGGCGAGACCTGTCGCATCGAGGTGGCCGACTCGGGCCCGGGGTTCCCGGGGCGTGCCGCTCCCGCAGTCCCGTCCGACGAGGCCGAGAACGGCCGGGGGCTGCGTCTGATCGAGGAGCTGGCCGATCACGTCCAGTTCGGCAACCGCTCGGGCCGGGGCGGCGCCGTGGTCAGTTTCGACAAGATCCTGAAGTGGCGGGACAGTCCGGCGCTGCTTCTGGCCTGACGGCCCTCGGCCCTCGGCCTTCGGCCTTCGGCCCCCGGGACAGGGGAAGGGCCCCCGCCGGTCGGTCGGCGGGGGCCCTTCGGTTCCAACGTACGCGGGGATCAGCCCTTCAGCGCGGCCATCCACGCCTCGACCTCTTCGGCGCGGCGCGGCAGCGCGTCCGAGAGGTTCCGGTTGCCGTCCTCGGTGACGAGGATGTCGTCCTCGATCCGGACGCCGATGCCGCGGTACTCCTCCGGCACGGTCAGGTCGTCGGCCTGGAAGTACAGACCGGGCTCGACCGTCAGGCACATGCCCGGCTCCAGGGTGGTGTCCACGTACTTCTCGGTGCGCGCGGCGGCGCAGTCGTGGACGTCCATGCCGAGCATGTGACCGGTGCCGTGCAGGGTCCAGCGGCGCTGGAGGCCGAGCTCCAGGACGCGCTCGACCGGGCCCTCGACGAGGCCCCACTCGACGAGCTTCTCGGCGAGGACGCGCTGGGCGGCGTCGTGGAAGTCGCGGTAGGCGGCGCCGGGCTTCACCGCGGCGATGCCGGCCTCCTGCGCCTCGTACACGGCGTCGTAGATCTTGCGCTGGATCTCGGTGTACCGGCCGTTGATCGGCAGGGTCCGGGTGATGTCGGCGGTGTAGAGCTCGGTGGTCTCCACGCCGGCGTCGAGCAGCAGCAGGTCGCCGGAGCGGACGTCGCCGTCGTTGCGGACCCAGTGCAGGGTGGTGGCGTGCGGGCCGGCGGCGCAGATGGAGCCGTAGCCGATGTCGTTGCCCTCGACGCGGGCGCGCAGGAAGAACGTGCCCTCGATGTAGCGCTCGCTGGTGGCCTCGGCCTTGTCGAGGACCTTGACGACGTCCTCGAAGCCGCGGGCGGTCGAGGCGCAGGCCTTCTCCAGCTCGGCGATCTCGAAGGCGTCCTTGACGAGGCGGGCCTCGGAGAGGTGGACGCGGAGTTCCTCGTCGCGCTCGGCGGTGACCTTGTCGGTCAGCGCGGCCTCGATGCCGGCGTCGTGGCCGCGGACGGCGCGGACGGGGCCGGTGGCCTCCTTGAGGGCGTCGGCGAGCTCGCGCACGTCCTTCGCCGGGATGCCGAGGAGCTGCTCGGCCTCGGTGAGGGAGTGGCGGCGGCCGACCCACAGCTCGCCCTGGCCGTCGAGCCAGAACTCGCCGTTCTCCCGGTCGGAGCGCGGCAGCAGGTAGATCGTGGCCTCGTGGCCTTCGGCGGTGGGCTCCAGGACGAGGACGCCGTCCTGGGTCTGGTCGCCGGTGAGGTACGCGTACTCGGTGGAGGCGCGGAAGGCGTACTCGGTGTCGTTCGACCGGGTCTTCAGGTTCCCGGCGGGGATCACCAGGCGCTCGCCCGGGAAGCGGGCGGAGAGCCCGGCGCGGCGCGCGGCGGTCTTGTCGGCCTGCGCGATCGGGGCGAGGTCGTGCAGCTCGGTGTCGGCCCAGCCGGACTTCATGTTCTCGGCGAGCTCGTCGGACACGCCCGGGTACAGGCCGTTCTTCCGCTGCTTGATCGCCTGCTCTTCGGTCTCTTCCGGGGTCTCCGGCGTGAGCTCCTCGGCCACGGGTCTGCCTCCTCTTGGTACGACACTGAACCTCCACCATCGTACGGTCGTACGGAAGGGGGCACAGGGCCAGAAGGCCTCTTACCGGAGAGTTACGTTCCGCTTACACGCTTCTCACTCGAATCGCACGCTTCTCACCCGAATCGACCGCCGCTCACTCGAAGCGCACGCCTCCCACCCGAATCGCACGCCTCCCACCCGAATCGCACGCCTCTCACTCGAAGCGGGCGGCGAGCAGGACCACGTCCTCCCCGTCCACGGCCCGGTCCAGGCCCTCGGGGAGCATCGTCCGCAGGACGTGGTCCGCGACGGCGCCCGGGTCGCCCCGGTCCGCCCTCGGCACGCTCGCGGCGGCCGCGTGCAGTCGCGCGAAGGCCCGGTCCATGGCGTCACCGGTACGGCGCAGCAGCCCGTCCGTGTAGAGAAGCACCGTTTCTCCGGGTGCGGGGGACAGCTCGACGCTCGGTGCCTCCCAGCAGGAGAGCATCCCGAGCGGGGCCGAGAGCGAGGTCTCGACGAACTCGGTGCGGCGGTCGCCGACGACCAGCGGCGGGGCGTGTCCGGCGCCGGCGAGGACGATCCGGCGCTGCGCGGGCTCGGCGTACGCGAAGAGCGCGGTCGCCGAGCGGGCGGGTTCGGCGAGCCGTAGCAGGAGCTCCAGGTCGGAGAGGACGGCGACGGGGTCCTCGCCCTCCATCACGGCGTACGCGCGGAGCGAGGCGCGCAGCCGGCCCATGGCGGCGAGCGCGCTCGGGCCGGTGCCGGAGACGGAGCCGACGGCCAGGCCGAGGGCGCCGTCGGGCAGCGGCAGCGCGTCGTACCAGTCGCCGCCGCCCAGCGGGCCGGTGCGATGGCGGGCGGCGAGCTGGACGCCGGGGACGCGGGGGAGGCGGCTGGGGAGCAGCTCCTCGGCGATGGTGGAGACCTGCACGCGTGCGCGCTCGACCTGGAGGAGCCGGGCGAGGTGCTCGGTGGCGAAGCGGCCGTAGAGCCCGATGAGGTGGCGCTGCCGGTCGGTGGGTTCGGCGGGCTCGTCGTAGAGCCAGACGACCGCGCCGAGTCGGCCGGCCTCCTCGGTGGCGAGGGGCAGGGCGTAGCTGGCGGCGTAGCCGAGGCGGGCGGCGACCTCGCGGTGGCGCGGGTCGAGGCCCTCCTCCGTACGGACGTCACGGATGGCGATCGGATCGGGGACGCGCTCCGGGTGCCCGGGATCGGGCAGGCCGTCGAGGAGGCGGCCGTAGCTCGTGGCGCCGCGCGGGACGGTCTCGATGGTGCCGAGGTCGGAGTGGGCGAGGCCGAGGCCGATGGTGCTGGTGGGGCCGTGGCCGTCGGCCGGTTCGAGGACGGCCATGCCACGGCGGGCGCCGACGAGCGCGGCACCGGCGCCGAGCACCTCGCGCAGGGCCTCGTCGAGGGAGGAGGTCCTGATGAGGCGCTCGGTGAGTTCGTGGAGGGTGGTGAGGTCGGAGACCCAGGAGGCGAGCCGGTCCTGGATCAGGGCACCGGGTGGGAGGGCCGCGTCGGCGGGACCCGCGGCCGCGGGGACCCCGGCGAGGGGCGACGTAGTGTGCGGGGGCCCGGGAACCGTGGAATCGATTCCGGCCACTTTCGGCATGTGCGGGACGCTCATGTCAGTCGGCTTTCCGACCGGTGCGTTTGACGCCATAGCATCGCAAACCCCCATGTCATTCTGAGCCGCTCGATGCCTCCACATGTACACGCACGAGAGGAACGATGTCCAGCATTGTCCCCATGGGACTTGTGGTGTCCGTGAGGTCGTGCACGAGGGTTGAAGTACGCGAGAAGTTGGCCGAAAATTGCCCCCGGTGTGCACCTTTTGCGGTCGACTGGCGTCGTTTGAAAGCGCGTCATCCGAAGCGTGCTGGGTACGTAATCGGTGACAGGCAGGGGCAGTTGGCACCGCCCCGGAACGTGACGCGGAACCCCGGCGTCTTACCCGCCGCAGGCCGCAACCCGCCACCGAGTGGCGGGGAACGTGTTCTGCCCGCTCCGGCTCCACCCGGTCCCTCCGGGATCCATCCGGCACCGGCCCGGTCCGCACCGCTCCCCGGCGGTCCGGCACCCCGCCGACCCGGCACGCGCTGATACGCACGGTGAAGAGTTCTGCACATGGTGTGATGTGGATTCGGCGTTCAACGGAAAGGAACGAGCGCTCATGCGCGAGATCCTCGGAAGGCGACGCAGGCTCCGGTTCCGGCGCAAGGAGAGGACCGCACGGCTCGACGCCGCGGTCGCCTTCGCGGTCGAGTGGAACTGGCCGGTCCTGCCGGGCGCGAGCCTGAGAGCGACGACCCGTACGGCCACGGGAGCGGCATGCTCCTGTCCCGACCCCGACTGCGTGGTGCCCGGCGCGCACCCCTACGACCCCGGGCTGCTCGCGGCCACCACGGACGAGCGCATGATCCGCTGGTGGTGGACCCGGCGCCCGGACGCCCCGGTGGTGCTGGCCACGGGCGGCGGCGCTCCCTGCGCGGTCAGCCTGCCCGCGGTGGCGGGGGCGCGGGCGCTCGCCGCGCTCGACGGGACGGGCATGCGGCTCGGCCCGGTGGTGGCGACCCCGACCCGGTGGTCGATCCTCGTCGCCCCGTACGGCCTCGAACGGCTGGGCGAGCTGCTGTACGCGAAGGACAGCGTGCCCAGCTCGCTGAGGTTCCACGGCGAGGGCGGCTACCTGCTGCTGCCGCCGTCGGTCGCGGGGACCGGTCAGGTCCGCTGGGAGCGGGCACCGCTCGCGGGCTCGGCCAGGCCGTGGCTGCCCGACGTCGAGGCGGTGGTCGACGCCCTGGTCGAGGCGAGCACGAGCACACCGGGCGGCGGCAGCAGGCTCGCGTACTGAGTCCAGTCCGCCGGGAGGCACAGCCGTTCACCCGAACGGGTGTGTCCCGGTCCGACTTGTACGGGAATCGGGCGCGCGGCCGGCTGTGCGCCCGTTTCCCGTCGCTATGTTCACCCCACCGTCCAAGATCTCCAGCCGAGCAGGAGCAGGTGGGTCCCATGAGCCCGGTGAACCTCCGCGTGGTCGGACTCGGGACCGCCGTCACGGTCGCCGTCCTGCTGCCCCTCGTCGCGACGGCGCGGCCGACGGGGGAGCCCGTACGACCGGCCGGTGCGAGCACCGGGGGCGACGCGAAGGCCGGGGACCTGCTGAGCGGACTCGGTCTGGGACCCCGTACACCGGCGTCCCCCGCCCCCGCAACCGCTTCCACGACACCGGCCGCTCCGGGGTCTCCCGAGCGCGTCACGCATTGTGGGCCGGAACTCGCCTCTCCCGAGGGGGCCGAGGCGCAGACCTGCGTCCTGGGCGAGGGTCCCGACGTCTGGGCGCGCACCTACTACCGGAACGCCACGGGCCGCCGGCTCGACGCGTATCTGACTCTCATGGGCCCCGCCGGGCGGACCGTACAAGTGGACTGTCCCGTCCCGGCACAGGACGAACCCGGAACCTGTGAAACACCCAGGGAGCGCGCTCGGGGCGTGGTCACGGCCTATACGGCGGTCGCGGAATTCGCCGGATCCGGCGAGGGCGGCAGCACTCCGCTGCTGCTCCGCGCGGGAAGCAACACGGCGGACGGCGAAGGAAGTTGAACGTCGGACGCCCCGGGCCGGCCGGAAGCGGACATGGAAAGGCCCGGTCGCTGGCGACGGGGGATGCACCAGCGACCGGGCTTCAAGAACGGTAACAAGAGATCTGCTGTTCGCAAATTCGATCTCGGTTATTCGGACAGGGATTTACCCGCCCGCAGACCCACCTTGTGGCAGAAGTCACCGACTGGTCGGTCTGTCAGTCACCGATACCACCTGGGGTATCAGCTGAGAGTCACCTGACGGTTCGTGAGACCGCCACGCGCCCGTCGCTCCTCCGCAGTCAGCGGAGCGTCCGAGGCGAGCGCCTCGGCGAGCCGCTCGGCGAACGCGGCCGCCGGCTTCTCGCACTCCTCGGCCGTCATCGACGTCGGCAGGTCCCACACCGGCACCATCAGACCGTGGGCCCGGAAGGAGCCGACGAGCCGGGTGTCCGCGCCGAGCGAGGTGCCCTCGCCGGCCTGGAGGCGGGCGAGCGCGTCGAGGAGCTTCTCCTCCGGGTACGGCATGACCCAGCGCAGGTGGTTCTTGTCCGGGGTCTCGCACCAGTAGGCGGAGTCCACGCCGGTGAGCTTCACGGTCGGGATCGCGGCCGCGTTGGCCCGCTCCAGGGAGGCCGCGACCTCCGGGTCGGCGCCGTCCGTCGTCTGCGGGATCCAGAACTCGAAGCCCGAGTGGACCTCCGGGGCGAACGGGGCGTCCGCGTCCAGCAGCTCCTGGAGGCGCGGGCCCTCCGCCGGCACGCGGCGCGGGGGCACCGGGTTGCCCGGCTGCGTCTCCAGGGCGCGCTGGAGCGTGTCGGCGAGGTCGCGGGCCAGGTCGCCCGAGGTGGAGTCGTTCTGCAGGGCGAGCAGGACGGAGCCGTCGTCGCGGCGGAGCGCCGGCCACGCCATCGGCAGCACGGTCGCGAGCGTCACGGACGGCACGCCCTCCGGCAGCCCGCCCTTCAGGGTGAGCGGCACGGTGGCGGCCGGCACCAGCTCGCGGAGCGCGACCCAGTCGCACTCGCCGGGCAGACCCTCGAAGGGACGCTGGACGAGCTCGGTCACGGCGTGCGCGGCGGCCCGGCCGTGACACGCCTTGTAGCGGCGGCCCGAGCCGCACGGGCACGGCTCGCGCGCGCCGACGACCGGGATCTCCCCGCTCGTGACCTGTGCCTGGCCGGTCTTGCTGCCGGCCTTCGTCTGGGGGCGCTTCTTGGCCATGGTGTGGCTTTCTCCCGATCGCGGCTGTGCTGTGTGCCTGCTGGTACGTGCTGGTACGTGCTGTATCGGGCGCGAGCCTAGCCGCACCGGGCGCCGGGGCCGCTCAGGCGGGGCGGCATACCCCGGGGCCGGGAAGGCGTACGGGCGCCCGGGTACGCCGTACCCGAACGCCCTCTTCCTCCCGGCGCCGTCTCCGCGCCGTCAGTCCAGATCGTCGTACGCGTCGAGGAAGCCGAGGCCGGGACCACCGCCGACACGCGCCGCGAAGTCCTCGCGGCGGTGTCCCTCGGTGACCACCACCCAGACGGTGACCTCGCCGGTCGCGCTGTCCCGCACGCCCCAGTCCTGGGCCAGTGCTCCGATGATGTTCAGCCCGCGGCCGCCCCGTGCGGTGACCGAGGGCGTCGACGGGACGGGCCGTGTCGGACCACCGCCGTCGGTCACCTCGACCCGCAGGCCGCCCGCGGGATCGACCCGCCAGGCCGCCCGTACATCGCCCTCGCCCCGCTCCGCGTGCCCCAGCGGCCTGCCGTACCGGCAGGCATTGCTGAGCAGCTCGGAAAGGATCAGTACCGCGTCGTCGACGACCGATTCGGACACCCCGCTGCGGTACAGCTCGTCCCGCATCCGGTGTCGCGCCTCACCCACGCCCGCAGGGCCATGGGGTACGGCCATGCTCGACGACGTGGGCACCTCCTGTGCCACCACCAACGCCACCCCCGAGACCTCCTTTGCCCCACGCCACCGTGTGGATGCCCCAATGGACTGGACCGGAAACCGGCCAATCAACGTGGGATGACGCACTCGTGACGATCGCGTACGCATGGAACGCGCCGGTGCACACCCCGCAAGGGCTGTCGCCCCGTGTGACGCAAGGGAACAGAGCGAGGGGAGAGGCCTCTTTGAGCCTCCCCGAGGCCAGTCTTCGAGTCTCCCCGAGGTCTGCCTTCGAGTCTCCCCGAGGTCAGTCGCGGCCCAGCTGGGCGAGTACCTGCTTGGGACGGTTGGTGATGATCGCGTCCACCCCGAGGCGCTCGCAGAGCTCGACGTCCTCGGCCTCGTCCACGGTCCAGACGTGGACCTGGTGCCCGGCCTTCTGGAGCCGAAGGATCACCGCGGGATGGTGCCGGACGATCCGGATCGACGGACCCGCGATGCGCGCACCCGCGGGGAGCCGCCCGTCGCGGAGCCGGGGCGAGACGAACTGGGCGAGCGAGACGGTGGGCAGCGTCGGAGCGGCGACGGCGATCCGGTGCAGGGAGCGGGCCGAGAAGCTCATGACGCGTACGGGGGACTCGGCGGGGGACGCGGGCGCGTCCAGCCCGAATCGCTTGAGGAGCTGGAGCAGCCGCTCCTCGACCTGGCCCGCCCAGCGGGTCGGGTGCTTGGTCTCGATGGCCAGCTCGACCCGGCGCCCGGCGTCGGAGACCAGCTCCAGGAGCCGCTCCAGGGTGAGGACGGACGTGGACCCGGGGTCCTTCCGGTCGGGGCTCTCGCCGGAGTCGTCACGACCCTTCCAGGTGCCGAAGTCGAGGGCGGCGAGATCGGCGAGTTCGAGCGCGGACACGGCGCCCCGGCCGTTCGAGGTGCGGTCGACCCGCCGGTCGTGGACGCAGACGAGGTGGCCGTCGGCGGTGAGCCGGACGTCGCACTCCAGGGCGTCGGCGCCGTCCTCGATGGCCTTCACATAGGCGGCCAGGGTGTGTTCCGGTGCGTCTTCTGACGCTCCGCGGTGGGCGACGACCTGGAGGGGGACGCTGTTCTGGTGCTGCCGTGCGTGAGTCACGGCAGCATGGTGCCATTGGCGGGGTGGCGCGGGCACCCCCGGCAGCTGTCCGTTCTGTCCCTATATAAAGAACGGAGGGCGAACGCACAGCTCCGCCTTACAGCGGCCTGACGCCCTGTGGGAAAAGCTGGTGCAGCACCCTGGAGCCAGTAGGTACCCGACCCCGCGCAGTCAACGAGGAGAGCGAGCTGTGAGCACCGAGAACGAGGGCACGCCGGTTCCGGCGGACCCGGCTGCCCCGTCCGCCCCTCCGACGCCTCCCGCACCCCCGACGCCGGCCCCCGCCGCCCCTGCCGGCGAGACGGCCCCGCAGGAGGCCCCCCGGACCGCCCCGCAGGAGGCTTCTCCGGGGGACGAGCCGACGGCGGTCCAGCCCACCGTCCAGGCCCCTGTCCAGCCCCCCGCCCAGGCTCCGGCCGAGGCCCCCGCCCCGGCCGCCGCCCACGCCCCCGCCCCCGAGCCGGTCGCGGCGGGTGCCCCCGCCGGCGGCTGGCCGCCGCCCCCGCCGACCGTCCCGGCCTGGGGCGCCCCGCAGCAGCCCGTACCCGCCGCCCCCGCGGCGCCGCGCAGGCGCAGCGGCGGCCTCGTGGCGGCCGTGCTCGTCGCGGCGCTCGTCGCGGGCGGCATCGGCGGCGGCATCGGCTACTGGGCGGCCGAGCGCGGCGACAACGGCTTCAGCTCGACCACGGTCTCCTCCGGCGAGGCACCGGCCTCCTTCAAGCGCGACCCGGGGACGGTCGCGGCGGTCGCGGCGAAGGCCCTGCCGAGCGTGGTCACCATCCAGGCCAAGTCCGGCGGTCAGGACGGCGAGGGCGGCACGGGCACGGGCTTCGTCTACGACCAGGAAGGCCACATCGTCACCAACAACCACGTGGTGGCTTCGGCGGCGGACGGCGGCACGCTGTCCGTGACGTTCTCCGACGGGAAGACGTACGACGCGGAGGTCGTCGGCCGGGCCGAGGGCTACGACGTGGCGGTCATCAAGCTCAAGGACGCCCCGAAGGGGCTGACGCCGCTGCCGCTCGGGGACTCCGACAAGGTGGCGGTCGGCGATTCGACGATCGCGATCGGAGCGCCGTTCGGCCTGTCGAACACGGTGACGACGGGCATCGTCAGCGCCAAGAACCGCCCGGTCGCCTCGGGCGACGGCTCGGGCGGCAGCAGCTCGTACATGAGCGCGCTCCAGACGGACGCCTCGATCAACCCGGGCAACTCCGGCGGGCCGCTGCTCGACGCGAGCGGTGCGGTCATCGGCATCAACTCGGCCATCCAGTCGACCAGCGGCGGCTTCGGCCAGTCCCAGGCCGGCTCGATCGGCCTCGGCTTCGCCATCCCGGTCAACCAGGCGAAGAACGTGGCCCAGCAGCTGATCAAGACGGGCAAGCCGGTGTACCCGGTGATCGGCGCGACCGTGAACATGCAGGAGAAGGGCCAGGGCGCCACGATCGCCACCCAGGGCTCGGGCGGCACGGCCTCGGTCACGCCCGACGGCCCCGCGGCGAAGGCGGGTCTCAAGGCCGGCGACGTGATCACGGGCTTCGGCGACCACACGATCGACAGCGGCCCCACCCTGATCAGTGAGATCTGGACGCACAAGCCGGGCGACTCGGTGAAGATCACCTACGAGCGTGACGGCAAGACCGGCACGGCCACGGTCGTCCTCGGCGAGCGGACCGGCGACAGCTGACCCGGCCCACCCTCGCAGCCGGTACGCTGTAGCCCGCTCCGTCCCAGGTGGGCCGGGGCGAGGGTGGGTTGCCCGAGCGGCCTAAGGGAACGGTCTTGAAAACCGTCGTGGCAGCGATGTCACCGTGGGTTCAAATCCCACACCCACCGCAGCGGGCCGGCGTGTGTGCTGGTCACAAGGGGTGCTCCTGACAGGGAGCGCCCCTTTTCGCGTGGGTCCGGGCGGTCTGCGGATGCGGTTCCGGTGGTGCGCCGCGATGCTGGAGGGGCTGGAACAGCGGCTAGGAGGACCAGAATGTCTGTGATGGACAAGCTCAAGCAGATGCTGAAGGGCCACGAGGGTCAGGCCTCCCAGGGCGTCGACAAGGCCGGCGACTTCGTCGACGGGAAGACGCAGGGCAAGTACGCGGGCCAGGTCGACACCGCCCAGGACAAGCTCAAGCAGCAGCTGGGCGACCAGGGACAGGACACCCCGCCGCAGCAGTGACACACGCGTCAGGAGGGGGTGCCCCGGTCTTCCCGGGGCACCCCCTCCTCTCTCGTCCCCGGCCCCCTCTATTTCGGTTGGCCGGTACGGGAAAGGCGGCTTGAATCCGGGGGTCGGAGACGGACGGCCGGGAGAAGGGCTCTTGTCGTGGTGCGCATCGTGCTGGTCCAGGGGGACATCACCGCCGAGGCGGCGGCCGCGGTGGTCAACGCCGCGAACTCCTCGCTGCTCGGCGGCGGCGGGGTCGACGGGGCCATCCACCGCAAGGGCGGTCCCGAGATCCTCGCCGCCTGCCAGGACCTGCGGCGTTCGCACTACGGGAAGGGCCTGCCGACCGGGCGGGCCGTGGCGACCACGGCGGGGCGGTTGCCGGCCCGGCACGTGATCCACACGGTCGGGCCGGTCTGGTCGCGCGACGAGGACCGCTCGGAGCTGCTGGCCTCCTGCTACCGCGAATCGCTGCGGGTCGCCGACGGGTTGGGGGACCGCACGGTCGCGTTCCCGGCCATCTCGACCGGGATCTACGGCTGGCCGATGGCGGACGGCGCGCGGATCGCCGTGGAGACGGTGCGGGCGGCCCGCACCGAGGTCGAGGAGGTCCGCTTCGTCCTCTTCGACGAGGCGGCGTACGGAGCCTTCGAGGCGGCCCTGGGGGAGGGCTCGTAACCGTCGGGCCCACGCATGCGAACACTGTCCCCCAGTTGGAGGCCGTGTTCGGTTCCGGCGGGGGCGGAGACGCGCCGTCGTGCCGTTCCAGGTGGGAGACCGGCGGGAAATCTGCCGGAACGCTTCCTCCCTTGCGGCGCACCGGCTGTGCCGCTCCCCCGCCCGTCCGGACCCCCGCCACCCGTGTGAGCTGCGGCTTTCCTCGGGCTGCCGGGGTTTATCGGGGTGTCCTCACGCTTGCGGGGGAATCGGCCGCTCCGGGGTGGTTCGCCGGGGATTCGGTGGGCAACTCTGGATTCGCGACGTCGAGCACAACGACCGGGGCGGTCGGCCAACTGCCTTGGACATGGCCGTACTTCAGAAATTCAGAGCTCCGTAGAGCAGTTCCGTAGAGCAGTTTCGTGCAGAAGCACCAGCTTTCAGTTCCCGGAGGAACAGACATGGCAAGCATCCGTACCGCCCGCGTCCTCGCCGTTGCCGCCGCCCTGCCCCTCGCCGCCGCGCTCTTCACCGGGGTGGCCCAGGCCGACATCGGCGGTTTCGCGGACGACGGATCGAACACGAGCGTCGCCACCATCGTCGGCAGTGGCGTCGGCGGAGGCAACTTCGGCAACTCGACCACGACGCAGCAGGTGGCGACCGGTTCCGGTGCCTCCAACCAGAACAACACCGCGAGCGTGAACGGCTCCGCCCTCACCCACATCGACCAGTCCAACAACGTGGTCGACTTCCACCCCTGGTGGTGACCACCCGCATGGACACCGGCCCGGCGGGGGGCGGGACCGTGAGGTGAACGACGGCCTGTGCGCCGGTGCTTCGGCACCGGCGTGCGGGCCGTCGCGCTTTCGCGTGCCTTGACAGGGCGACTGAATCTGACGGACAGTCAGAAACCTCAGTCGTCCCACGGGAGGCCGTCGCCGTGCACCTCGCCCCCACCGAGCGGCAGCTGCGGCTGCGCGCCGAACTCCGCGCGTACTTCCGGAGGGTGATGCCCGACGGACCGCCCCCGGTCACCGACGCGGCCGCCCAGCGGCGGCTGCTCCGGCGGATCGGATCGGACGGACTGCTCGGCCTCGGCTGGCCCGAGGAGTACGGAGGGCAGGGCCGGGGGCCCGACGAGCAGTTCGTCTTCTTCGACGAGGCGTACCGCGCGGGAGCCCCCGTCTCTATGGTCACCCTCAACACGGTCGGACCCACGCTCATGGCGTACGGGACCGAGGAGCAGAAGGCGTACTTCCTTCCCCGGATCCTGCGCGGCGAGACGGTCTTCGCCATCGGCTACAGCGAACCCGAGGCCGGCACGGACCTCGCCTCGCTCCGCACCCGGGCCGTACGGGACGGGGACTCCTGGATCGTCGACGGGCAGAAGATCTTCACCTCCAACGCCCAGAACGCCGACTGGATCTGGCTCGCCTGCCGCACCGACCCCGACGCGGCACCGCACCGGGGCATCTCCATCGTCCTCGTCCCCACCGACTCCCCCGGCTTCTCCTGGACCCCGATCGAGACGGTGGGCGGACTGACGACGACCGCCACCCACTACGACGGCATACGGGTCCCCGCGGGCCATCTCGTGGGGCCCGAGCACGGCGGCTGGGGCCTCATCACCAGCCAGCTCAACCACGAGCGGGTCGCGCTGGCCGCGATCGGCATGCAGGCCGAGGACTTCTTCGCGGCGGTCCTCGACCGGGCCCGTACCCCCGATCCGGTGACGGGCAGGCGCCGGATTGACGAGCCGTGGATTCGGATCCGGGCCGCCGAAGCGCATGCACGACTGGCCGCGACACGCCTGCTGAACTGGCGTCTGGTGGGTGATGTGGGGGCCGGCCGGCTGGCCCCGGGGGACGCGAGCGGCGTGAAGTTCGCGGGAACCGAATCGGCGGTGGAGGTGTATCGAATATGTCAGGAGATCGCGGGCGGGCCGGGGACGGTGCGAGGGGGATCGCCGGGGGAGTTCGACGGCGGTGAGCTGGAGCGCATGAACCGGGCCGCGCAGATCAACACCTTCGGGGGAGGGGTGAGCGAGGTGCAGCGCGAGATCGTCGCGAGGATGCGGCTCGGCATGAAGGCGAGGGGCCGTCGATGAGCGGGACGGAGCGGGCGGCGGGCGGTGGGACCGAGCGGGCGGCCGGGGGCGGTACGGGGCGTCCGGACGCGCTGTACGAGCGGCTGGTGGCCTTCGAGGGCCGGTCCGCGGCCACCGCGGGGACCGGCAAGGACCCGGTCAACCTGCCCATGATCAGGCACTGGTGCGAGGCCATGGGGGACACCCACCCGGCCTACGAGGGGCCGGACGCCGTCGCGCCCCCGACCATGCTCCAGGCGTGGACGATGGGCGGCCTCTCGGGGCACACGGGCCGGTCGTCGGCGTACGAGGAGCTGTTCGCCCTCCTCGACGGCGCCGGGTACACCTCGGTCGTCGCGACCGACTGCGAGCAGGAGTACCTGCGAGCGCTCCGCCCGGGCCAGGAGATCGGTTTCGACACCGTCATCGAGGCCGTGTCGGAGCGCAAGACCACCAAGCTCGGCACCGGGCACTTCGTGACGACGCGGACGGACGTCCGGGCGGACGGCGAGCTCGCGGGCACGCACCGCTTCCGCATCCTCAAGTACGCGCCCGCGGCACGGCCGCCCCGGAAACGGGAGACCAGGGCGGCGGAGACCCGGGCGGCGGAGGCCGGCGCGGCGGAGCGTAAGCCCGCGGCCCGGCGGCCGCGGCCCGTCGTCAACCGGGACAACGCCGGCTTCTGGGAGGGCGTGGCCGCCCACCGGCTGCTGATCCAGCGCTGCGGCGACTGCGCGACCCCGCGCTTCCCCTGGCTGCCCGGATGCGCCGACTGCGGCTCGCGGGAGTGGGACACGGTCGAGGCGAGCGGCGCCGGGACGGTCTTCTCGTACGTGGTGATGCACCACCCATCCTTCCCGGCCTTCGATCCCCCCTACGCGGTCGGCCTGATCGAACTCGCCGAGGGCGTGCGGATGATCAGCAACGTGGTGGGGGTGCCGTACGACAAGGTGCGGATCGGGATGCCGGTGCGGCTGGAGTTCCTGCGGGTCGACGAGGAGCTGGAGCTTCCCGTCTTCCGCGCGGGAGGGGAGGACTGACATGGACTTCACCCCCACCGAGGAGCAGGAGGCCGCCCGGGAGCTGGCCGCGCGGATCTTCGCCGACCTCTCGGGACACGAGCGGCTCCGGGCCGCCGGGACCGGCACGGACGCCGAGCTGTGGAAGGCGCTCTGCGCGGCCGGACTGCCGGGCTCCGTCGAGGAGACCGGGCTGCTCGGACTGGTCCTGCTCCTGGAGGAGCAGGGCCGCAGGACGGCACAGGTGCCGTTCGCCGCGAGCTGTGTGTACGGGATCCTCGCCGTCGCCCGGCACGGCACGGAGGAACAGCGCGCCCGGCTCCTGCCCGGACTCCGGGACGGCACGACGGTGATGACGGGCGCGCTCCCGGCACCGGGCACGGTCACCTCGCGCGGCGGGGCGCGGCTCAGCGGGGCCGTGGAGTGGGTGCCGTGGCTCAGGGACGCCACCCATGTGCTCGTGCCGGACGAGGACCGCGCCCTGTGGCTGGTCCGCGCCGAGGACGCGGCCGCAGTCGAGCCCGTCGAGCTCACCGCCCCCTGGGCCGCCGCCCGGCTCGTCCTCGACGGGGCGCCCGCCGAGCGGCTCGGGCCGTCCGACGCGACGGCCCACGACGACGTGCTGACCGCCGCGCGGATCGCCTTCGCCGGCCTCCAGGCCGGGGTGTGCGCCGGGTCCCTCGCCAGGGCCGTCGAGTACACGTCCGTGCGGGAGCAGTTCGGGAGGCCGCTCTCGACCCACCAGGCGGTGCAACTGCGGGCCGCCGACGCCCACATGGACACCGAGGCCATCCGGGTCACGGCCTACGAGGCCGCCTGGCGCCTCGACGAGGGTCTCGACGCCGGCGGGGCGGCGCTGACCGCCGCCTGGTGGGCCTCCGAGGCGGGCAGACGGGTCGTGCACGCCGGACAGCATCTGCACGGAGGCATGGGCGCCGACCTCGACCACCCCGTCCACCGGCACTTCCTGTGGGGCCGGCAGCTCGACGCCTACCTCGGGGCCGGGACCGAACTCCTCGCCGAACTCGGCGACCTCCTCGCGAAGGGAGACCTGTCATGACCGCCATGAAGCCCGGTGACGAGCTGCCGCCGCTGCGGATCCCGATCACCCGCACCCTGATCGTCGCCGGGGCCGTCGCCTCCCGCGACTACCAGGACGTGCACCACGACGCCGAACTGGCGCGGGAGAAGGGCTCCCCGGACATCTTCATGAACATCCTCACGACCAACGGGCTCGTGGGCCGGTACATCACCGACCACTTCGGCCCCCGGGCCGTCCTGCGCAGGGTCGCGATCCGGCTCGGCGCTCCCAACTACCCCGGGGACACCATGGTCCTGACCGGGACGGTCACCGAGGTGGACGGCGCCACGGCGAGCGTCCGGGTCGTCGGTGCCAACGGGCTCGGACACCACGTCACCGGCACGGTCACGGTGGAGGTGAAGCCATGAGCGTCCGCGCCAGGGACGCCCTCGGCGGGCGGGCGGCCGTCGTGGGCATCGGGGCGACCGAGTTCTCCAAGGACTCGGGCCGCAGCGAACTCTCCCTCGCCGTCGAGGCCGTGCGCGCGGCCCTCGACGACGCCGGGCTCACCCCCGCCGACGTCGACGGCCTGGTCACCTTCACCATGGACACCAACCCCGAGATCACCGTCGCCCAGGCGTCCGGCATCGGCGAGCTGTCGTTCTTCTCCCGCGTGCACTACGGGGGAGGGGCCGCCTGCGCCACCGTGCAGCAGGCCGCGCTCGCCGTCGCCGCCGGGGTCGCCGAGGTCGTCGTCTGCTACCGGGCGTTCAACGAGCGCTCGGGGCGCCGCTTCGGCTCCGGAGTCCAGCAGCGCGAGCCCTCCGCCGAGGGCGCCGCACTCGGCTGGCAGCTGCCCTACGGGCTGCTCACACCGGCCTCCTGGGTCGCCATGGCCGCGCAGCGGTACCTGCACGCGTACGGGCTGACCCCGGACGCCTTCGGCCATGTCGCCGTCACCGACCGGCGTCACGCGGCCCGCAACCCCGCCGCGTACTTCCACGGGAAGCCGATCACCCTCGCCGACCACGCGGCCTCGCGCTGGATCGTCGAGCCGCTCCGGCTCCTCGACTGCTGCCAGGAGACCGACGGCGGCCAGGCGATCGTCGTCACCTCCGTCGAGCGGGCCCGGGACCTGCCGCGTCCGCCGGCCGTGATCCTGGCGGCGGCCCAGGGCGCCGGCCGCAAGCAGGAGGCGATGACCAGCTTCTACCGGGACGACCTGACGGGGCTCCCGGAGATGGGCGTGGTGGCCCGGCAGCTCTGGCGGACGTCCGGGCTCGCGCCCTCCGACATCGACGTGGGCATCCTGTACGACCACTTCACCCCGTTCGTGCTGATGCAACTGGAGGAGTTCGGCTTCTGCGGGCCGGGGGAGGCGGCCGACTTCGTCGCGGCGGACGAGCTTCCGCTGAACACCCACGGGGGGCAGCTCGGCGAGGCGTACCTCCACGGCATGAACGGCATCGCGGAGGCGGTGCGGCAGATCCGCGGCACCTCGGTGAATCAGATACCCGGCACGGCCCGGACCTTGGTCACGGCGGGCACAGGGGTTCCCACGTCCGGGTTGATCCTGGGCACGGACGGCTGAGGCGACGGCCTGAGCGGTGGCCGGGCGCGGCGGGCGGTTCTTCACTCGCGCCATGAGCACTCGTACGCCGCCCGCATCCGAAGCCGTCCCCGCGCTCGTCCAGGCCCCGCCGTCGGCACCGACCCGCCCACGGTCCGCGCCGCCTCCCGGGGCGCGGACCGTGGTCACCGCCGTGCTGGTGGCCCTGGCCGGGACGGCCCTCCTGAACGCCCCGCCCCCGGCCAGGGCGAGAACGGGCCACGGACCCACGACGACGACCCCGGCACCGGAGACCGCCGCCGCCTCCACCACCAGGGCCATCCCCGCGACACCCGGCTCCGTCACCAGGGCCGCCGGGGCGACGCCCGCCTCCGTCACCAGGGCCGTCCCGCCTACGCCCGGCTCCACCGGGGCCGGTTCCGCGACGTCCGGGTCCACCGGGCCTGGTTCCGTGACGTCCGGGTCCACACGGGCGGGCCTCGCGCCGGGGTTCGGCGCCTTCGGGGCGGGCCTCGCCCTCGGGTTCGGCTCCGCCGGGACCGGCCTCGGGTTCGGCTCGGCCGGGACCGGCCTCGCGCCGCCCGGCGCCGCCGGGTCCGGTTCCCTGGCGCCCGGGGGCGGGACTCAGGGCGCTCCCGGGTCGGCCGCCCCGAGTGCCGACCATCCCTCCTACCCCGGTGCCGACGTGCCCACCGCCCCCAACGCTCCCGCCGACGACCCCGACCCCGGTGCCGACGTGCCCACCGACCCCGACGCTCCCGCCGACCCCGCCGACCCGGCGCCCCTCGGCGCCTCCGCCGCGCTCGCCGCTCCCGTGACCTTCGTCGGGAAGGCGTTCGACACCTGCGAGGCGCCGTCCCTCACCGTGATGAAGGCCTGGCGGGGGTCGCCGTACGGGGCCGTCGGGATCTACTTCGGCGGGCGCGGGCGGGGCTGCCCCGTCCAGAAGGAGCTCACGCCCACGTGGATCGCCTCCGCCCACGCCATGGGCTGGCGGCTGCTGCCCCTGTTCGTGGGGTCCCAGGCGCCGTGCGTGGACAACCTCGCCAAGCGCAAGTACGCCATCGGCAGCGCTCCCGCGACCCAGGGCACCAAGGAGGGCGGCGACGCGGTGCGGGCCGCGAAGGCGCTCGGCATCGGCACGAGCAGCCCGCTCTACCTCGACATCGAGGCGTACCGGCGGGGGGACACGAGCTGCGCCGCGACCACCCTCGCGTTCGTCCGGGCCTGGAACCGGGAGGTGCGGCGCCTCGGCTACGTGCCCGGTTTCTACAGCAGCGCCGACACGGGCGTGCGGGACATGGAGGCGCAGCGGAGGGCAGGGACGAAGGACCTGCCGGACGTGATGTGGTTCGCGCACTGGAGCGGGCAGCCGGCGCTGCTCACCGAGTCGGTGCTGCATCCGGAGGCCTGGACGCCGCACGCCCGCATCCACCAGTACGTGGGCAACGTGACCGAGACGTACGGCGGGCGCACCCTCTCGATCGACCGCAACGCGATGGACGCGCCCGTCGCCCGGGTCACCACCCCCGCCCGGTTCGCCTCCCGCGTGCCCGTGCCGCTGTCGTTCGTCGAGTCCGGCCGTCCCTGAGGATGAGGCCCCGGAGGGCCCGTCCCGTCGTCCCGCCCCACCCGGGGAGCCGGTCGCCGGGGAGCCTCCGCCGTCCCCGACCCTGAGCCGGGTGGCCTCCTCCCTCCACCCAGAGGAGGTGGAGGGATCCCCACCCCTACAACCTGAGGCGGACGGCGGGTCGGGACCTGGGGCCGATCCGCCGGGTACCCGTGCCCTCCTAGCGTGGAGCCATGACTCCGCCACCCTCTGGCCCCGTCTGCGCCGGTGCCTCGCAGTACGCGTCGTACACGACCTTCTCCTCGTACGTACGGGCGCGTGGACCCGTGCTCCTGCGCACCGCGCGCTCCCTCACCGCCAACCCCTCGGACGCGGAGGACCTCCTCCAGACCGCGCTCGCCAAGACCTTCATGGCCTGGGAGCGCATCGAGGACCACCGCGCCCTGGACGGCTACGTCCGCCGCGCGCTGCTGAACACGCGTACGTCGCAGTGGCGCAAGCGCAAGGTCGACGAGTTCGCCTGCGAGGAGCTGCCCGAGCCGGCCGGCCTCCCGGAGCCGGACCCGGCCGAGCGTCAGGTGCTGCACGACGCGATGTGGCGCGCGGTCCTGAAGCTGCCGGAGCGGCAGCGTCAGATGGTGGTCCTGCGGTACTACGAGGACCTCAGCGAGGCGCAGACGGCCGAGGTGCTCGGGGTGTCGGTCGGTACGGTCAAGAGCGCGGTGTCCCGGGCGCTCGGCAAGCTCCGCGAGGACCCGGAGCTGACGCCCGTGCGGTAGGCGCGGTGAACCGGCTGGGGACTTCCGCCAGCGATCACTGGCAATTTACGTACTCTCGGGTAGTGACATACCGCGCGGTACGTGCGCAGAATCTCCCCACCCCTTCTGCCACGTAGCGCCCACCGGGAGGACGCCCCGTGTACAGCACCATGCAGGACGTACAACTGACCGTGAGCCGCATCCTCCAGCACGGGATGACGATCCACGGGAAGTCCACCATCACCACCTGGACGGGCGAGCCCGAGCCGCAGCGCCGCACGTTCGCGGAGGCCGGAACGCGCGCGCACCAGCTGGCCCACGCCCTGCGCGACGAACTCGGCGTCGTCGGCGACCAGCGCGTCGCCACCCTCATGTGGAACAACTCCGAGCACGTCGAGGCGTACTTCGCGATCCCCTCCATGGGCGCGGTGCTCCACACGCTCAACCTCCGTCTGCCCCCCGAGCAGCTGGTGTGGATCGTCAACCACGCCGCCGACCGGGTCGTCCTCGTCAACGGCTCCCTGCTCCCGCTCCTCGCCCCGCTGCTCCCGCACCTGCCGACGGTCGAGCACGTCGTCGTCGCGGGCCCGGGCGACCGCTCCCTCCTGGACGGCGCGGTCCCGCGCGTCCACGAGTACGAGGAGCTCATCGCCGGCCGCCCGACCTCGTACGCCTGGCCCGAGCTGGACGAGCGCACGGCCGCCGCCATGTGCTACACCTCCGGCACCACCGGCGACCCCAAGGGCGTCGTCTACTCGCACCGTTCGATCTACCTGCACTCCATGCAGGTGAACATGGCCGAGTCGATGGCCCTCACCGACAAGGACACGACCCTGGTCGTCGTCCCGCAGTTCCACGTCAACGCCTGGGGCCTGCCGCACGCCACCTTCATGACCGGCATCAACATGCTCATGCCGGACCGCTTCCTCCAGCCGGCCCCGCTCGCCGACATGATCGAGCGCGAGCGGCCGAGCCACGCGGCCGCCGTCCCCACCATCTGGCAGGGCCTGCTCGCCGAGGTCACCGCGAACCCCCGCGACCTCTCCTCGATGACCCAGGTCACCATCGGCGGCGCCGCCTGTCCGCCCTCCCTCATGGAGGCGTACGACCGGCTCGGCGTCCGCCTCTGTCACGCCTGGGGCATGACCGAGACCTCCCCGCTGGGCACGATGGCCCACCCGCCGCACGGCCTCACGGCCGAGGAGGAGTGGCCGTACCGCGTCACGCAGGGACGTTTCCCCGCCGGTGTGGAGGCCCGCCTCGTCGGCCCCGGTGGTGAGCACCTCCCCTGGGACGGGGAGTCGGCGGGCGAGCTGGAGGTGCGCGGCACCTGGATCGCGGGCTCGTACTTCGGCGGCATCGGCGCCGAGGAGATCCGCCCCGCCGACAAGTTCAGCGAGGACGGCTGGCTCAAGACCGGTGACGTCGGCGTGATCAGCCCGGACGGCTTCCTCACCCTCACCGACCGCGCCAAGGACGTCATCAAGTCGGGCGGCGAGTGGATCTCCAGCGTCGACCTGGAGAACGCCCTCATGGCGCACCCGGCGGTCGCCGAGGCCGCCGTCGTCGCGGTGCCGGACGAGAAGTGGGGCGAGCGTCCGCTCGCGACCGTCGTCCTCAAGGAGGGCGAGGCGGCGGACTACGAGACGCTGAGGGCCTTCCTCGCGGGCGAGGGCGGCATCGCGAAGTGGCAGCTGCCGGAGCGGTGGGCGATCGTGCCGGCGGTGCCGAAGACGAGCGTCGGCAAGTTCGACAAGAAGGTCATCCGCAGGCAGTACGCGGAGGGCGAGCTGGACGTGACCCAGCTCTAAGGCCTGTCGGGACGGGAACGGGGAGGGCCGAGGCCCTCCCCGTTCCCGTTCGCGCCGGTGTCCTAGTTGGTGCCGATCTTCGCGAGCAGGTCGACGATCCGGGCCTGGACCTCGGTGCTGTTCGCGCGCTCGGCGAGGAACAGCACCGTCTCGCCGGAGTCGAGCTTCGGCAGCTCCTCCTCGACGAGGTCGGCCGAGGTGTAGACGACGAGCGGAGTGCGGTTCAACTGCCCGTTCGCACGCAGCCAGTCGATGATCCCGGCCCGGCGGCGGCGCACCTGCATCAGGTCCATCACCACCAGGTTCGGCCGGGTCTGAGTGGCCAGCGTGACCGCCTCCGTGTCCGTGGCAGCCCGCGCGACCTGCATCCCGCGCCGCTCCAGGGTGGCCGCGAGCGCCTCCGCGATGGAGTCGTGCTCCTCGATCAGCAGGACCCGGGACGGGTGCTGCTCGCTGTCGCGCGGCGCCAGCGCCTTGAGGAGTACGGCCGGATCGGCGCCGTACGCCGCCTCCCGGGTCGCCTGCCCGAGCCCGGCCGCCAGCAGCACCGGCACCTCGGCGGCGACGGCCGCCTGACGCAGCGACTGCAGTGCGGTCCGGGTGATGGGGCCGGTCAGCGGGTCGACGAAGAGCGCCGCCGGGAAGGCGGCGATCTGCGCGTCGACCTCCTCGCGGGAGTGCACGATCACCGGCCGGTAGCCGCGGTCGCTCAGCGCCTGCTGGGTGGAGACGTCGGGCGCGGGCCAGACGAGCAGCCGGCGGGGGTTGTCGAGGGGCTCCGGGGGCAGCTCGTCGTCGACGGGACGCGGGGCGGGCCGGTTGGCGACCTCGACCGCGCCGCCCGGGCCGTCGAGCGGCTCGGGCCCCTCGGCGGAGCCCTCGGCGGGTGCTCCTATGGCGTACGCGCGGCCCTCGGCCGGGGTGTCGTGCGGCGAAGGCGCCGGCGCCGTCGGCTGGGGGTGCGGCCTGGCCTCGGTCGCCGGGGCGGGCGCGGCGAGCGCGGCCGGGACCGGCGGGTCGACCTCGGGCGGGGTGGCGAGCCTGCGGCGGCGCCCCGAACCGTTGGAGGGCCCTGCGGGGGCACCGGGGGCGGCCGGAGCGGCCGTCGGGGCGGGCGGGGCCGGCGGGACGAAGGGGACGCCCTGCCCGAGGGTACGGACGCTGAACGCCCTCCCCTGGGTGGAGTCCTTCGACACCGTCACCGGCATCGGCAGCTCGGGCGGCAGCGGTACGGAACCGGTGCCGGTCCGGGGCGCTTCCTGGGACTCCGCTGCGGGCTCCGGCGGGAGCGCCACGGCCCGGCGCCGCCCGGTCGGCTCGACCGCCGCCGTCGCCGCCGTAGCCGTCTCGGCCTGCCGGCGGGGCTGGGGATGGGGCTGCGGATGGGGCTGCGGCGGCGTGTGGTCGGCGTCCGGGACACCGCGCACGGCCTCGTGCCGGCCCTCGTCGGAGACGGGCAGCGGGCCGGCCACGGGGGCGGCGGGGAGCGGCGCCTCGGCGTCACGGTCGGCGTCGGCGGGCGGCAGCGCGAACGGGGTGCGGGGCCCGGCCTCGGCCGCGGCGGCCCGCTCCTGCGCGGCCGCCAGCGCGCGCCGGCGGCGGCCGCTCGGCTGCGCCGGAGCCTCCTCCGGGGCGGACGGGGAGGCGACGGCGGGCAGGGCGAGGGCGGCCGGCGCGGGAGCCCCGGCCGGTTCGACGGCCACGCCCTGCGGCGGCACGGCCGCGCCGAGCGCGGCACGCCCCTGCGCGCCCTCGGCGGCCGTCACCACGGAGCCCTCGGCGGGCCGGCCCCGACGGCGCCCGGTGGGCTCCACGGGGGCGGGCGCGCCGGACGGGACCGGGAGGGCGGCGTCCACGGCGGCGTTCTGCTGGGCGGGGATCAGCTCGGCGGGACCGGCGGTCTCTCCCGTACGGGCGCGGCGGCGCCCACTCGGCTCGGCACCGGCGGCCTCGGGCGCGACCGCGCTCTCCAGGAAGGCGTCGGTCGAGCCGCGCCGGGCCCGCCGCCGCCCACCACCGGAGGTCTCGGCGCCGGCCCCGGGCTCGGAAGCCACTCCGGCACCGGCACCGGACCCGGCGCCGGAAGCGGGAACCGGCCCGGAGACGGAAGCGGGAACCGGCCCGGCGGCCAGCGCAAGGCCGGATCCGGGGCCGTGGCCGTGGCCGTGGTCAGGGCCCGTGGCCGGTCCCGAGGCCTGTGCGGGCAGGGCGAGGGCCTCGCGGCGGCCCGAGGGCGCGTCGTCCCGCGGATCCTGCGCAGGGGCGGGCACGGTGCCGCGGCCCGCGCCGACCGGCACCTCCAGGACGTACGCGCCGCCGCTCGTCCCCGGCACCTCGTGGGTCTGCACGACACCGCCGTGCGCCGCCACGATGCCGCGCACGACGGGCCCGTGCACCGGATCGCCGCCCGCGTACGGGCCGCGGACCTCGATGCGTACGACGTCACCGCGCTGTGCGGCCGCGACGACGATCGTGGAGTCGCTGGGGGTCCGGTCGGCCTTGCTCTTGCCGGTCGCGTCGACGCCGGCGACGTCCGCGACGAGGTGCGCGAGCGCGGTCGTCAGCCGGGCCGCGTCCACCTCGGCCTCGATGGGCGGCGCGTGCACGGCGAACTGGGCGCGCCCGGGCCCGATCAGCTCCACGGCGCCGTCGATGCCGCCGGACACGATCCCGTCGAGCAGCACCACCGCCTTGTCGAGCTCCTCGTCCCCCGCGTCGAGCCGCTGGTAGCCGAGGACGTTGTCGACGAGGGCCGTCATCCGGGCGTAGCCGGCGGCCAGGTGGTGCAGGACCTGGTTGGCCTCGGGCCACAGCTGCCCGGCGTCGTCGGCGGCGAGGGTGCCCAGCTGGGTGCGCAGCTCGTCCAGGGGGCCGCGCAGCGACTCGGCGAGGACGGCGGTCAGCTGTTCGTGGCGGGCGGCGAGGGAGGCGTACCTCTCCGCCTGCGTCTCGCGCTCGGCCGCGTGCCGCTCGGCGCGGTCGGCGAGCTCGGCGGCGTGCTCCTCGACGAGCTGTTCGTACGGCCTGCGGTCGGTGAAGGTCATCACCGCGCCGACGAGCTGGTCCCCGTCCCGTACCGGAGCGGTCGTCAGGTCGACGGGCACCCGGTCGCCCTTCTTCGCCCACAGGACCTGCCCCCGGACCCGGTGCTTGCGGCCGGACTTGAGGGTGTCGGCGAGCGGGGACTCCTCGTACGGGAAGGGCTCGCCGTCGGGGCGCTTGGCGAGGATCAGCGGGTGCAGCTCCTGACCGCCGAGCTCGCCGGCGCGGTAGCCGAGGATCTGGGCGGCGGCGGGGTTCACGAGGACGACACGACCGTCCGTGTCGGTGCCGACGACGCCCTCGGCCGCGGCGCGCAGGATCATCTCGGTCTGCCGCTGCGAGCGGGCGAGTTCGGCCTCGGTGTCGAGGGTCCCGGTGAGGTCCCGCACGACCAGCATGAGCAGCTCGTCGCCGGTGTAGCCGCCGTACGAGTCGTAGGCCTCGCGGCCGTCCTCCAGGCTGGCGCTGGTCACCTCGACGGGGAACTCGGAGCCGTCCGTGCGACGGGCGATCATCCGGGTCGGCTTGGTGCGGCCCCGCTCGTCGGCGCCGTCCGGGAGGCGCATGGAGCCGGGGATGAGGCGCGAGTCGAAGGTGGGCAGCAGGTCCAGCAGTCCGCGCCCGACGAGCGCGGTGCCGGGCGTCTCGAACATGCCGAGGGCGATCGTGTTGGCGTTGACGACCGTGCCGTTGCAGTTGACGAGCACGAGGCCGTCGGGGAGGGCGTCGAGTATGGCTGCGAGGCGAGCAGCGCCTCGGGATGGCCTGCTGCTCACGACGACGCTTCCTCCCAGACGCACTGCACGTGCTCGCCCTATCGGCCGGCCGGCCCCATCTTGCCCCTCGGGCCGCAGCCTGTCACTGAGGGGAGTCTAAGGGAGCCTCCGGGGTCACCCCCGGACGAGGGGAAGCAATGGCTCCAGATTTTCCCAACGGGAGATCTCGCAGCCGTTCGCACGGGAGAAGTGGGCGTCGACCCGGCGGCCCTGCCAGGTGCCGCTGACATGGGCGAGGGCGGGCCCGCCGTACACCTGGGTGCACATCTGGTCCTCGGGGACGGGCAGGAACGGATCGCCGCCCTCCTTCGCCAGCTGGTCCAGGCGCGTGCAGGCGTCCCGGGCGGCCGGGTGACTTCCCCCGGCACGGCCGTCACAGGTGAGGTCGAAGGTGCCGTCGGCCGTCGGGTGGCCGCTCTTCTCGACGGTGACCGTCAGCGCCTCGGGCGACGAGAACAGGGCGAGCGGCGGCAGGGGACCGAGGCCGGCGGTCCCGACGGCGGCGGTGGCGAGGGACGCGAGGAAGAGACTGCGCAGCATGCGGATCTCCAGGAGCACGGGAAGCAGGGGAAGCACGGGGAGGGGGGCGAGCGCGGGTGCGCGGTGCGCCCGCCCCCTACTAACGCTCCGGGCGCGCAGGCGTTGCGCAAGCGGGGGTGCGCCGGGCGGGGAGGGCGCGCCGTGCGGCACGACGGGGCCGGCAGGGCTTTGCCCTGAACCCCGGAGGGCTAGTACGGTGAGAATCGATTGGTGACAGCAGGTTCGTCTGTGTCATCATCTGCACGCACCACCCGCGTATGCGCGAGGTGCGAGGAGGCGTCGCCTAGTCCGGTCTATGGCGCCGCACTGCTAATGCGGTTTGGGTCTTAAAGCCCATCGAGGGTTCAAATCCCTCCGCCTCCGCCCACACCGAAGCCCCGGCCTCCAAGGCCGGGGCTTCGGCCGTTCCGGAACGTCTCCACGGACTCCGCGCCGCTTCCGCGCGACGCGCGCCCGGCGAAGGATGTGACCCCGGTCTCTTTCCCCGGATTCCGCCCCCGCCCACCCGGCCCGCACCCCTGCCCCGACCGAGCCCCCTCGAGGTTGTTTTCGCAGGTCACAAGGGGTGGGGGGAATGGATTTCACATGACGGCGGCAGTCATGTAATGTTCTTCCTGTCGCCGGGACAGCGGGCCGAAAGGGCCGGGAAGCGGAGACAAGAACTAAAAACAAGCACTCGTAGCTTAACGGATAGAGCATCTGACTACGGATCAGAAGGTTGCAGGTTCGAATCCTGCCGAGTGCACACAGACAAGAGGCCCGGACGAGAGTCCGGGCCTCTTGCGTTTCCGGGGCCGTACGGCAGTGACGATCCCAAGGGCCGGCCGGCCGACATGTGCTGCCCCGGCTGCCGCTCCGGTTGCCGTAGGTCGATGCCGATGGTGGGCGTCGGTCGGGCGGGTCATCCCAGGGCTGAGGGGTTTGTTCCGTAGAGGGTTGCGGCGGTTGTGGCCTGGTGGGTGTCGCACGTCCGCTGTTCGTCGGCCGGGGCCGGCCACAGGGGGCGCAGGTCTGCTGCGGTGGGTGCGGGGTCCATGCGGAGGTAGTGGCAGGTGCCGTTGATGCGCAGGGCCAGGACGTACACCCCGTCGGCGGCGGGTCGGCCCCTGGCCGCGGTCACCTTGTCCGACGTGGTGATCAGCTGCTGCTTCTCGAGGAAGTCCATGGCGCCCTGGAGGGTGTGCGCGTAGCCCTTCGTCGTCAGGCTCCGTCGGGAGGCCGGGCCGCTCGGGCTCTGGGTGAGCAGTGCGCCCATCTGCGCCACGAGGCTGCCCGGCCGGCCGTCGGTTCGTGTGGTCGGGCACGGTATGCCCGCGTGCTTCACGCTGTACGTGCCCGTGCCGAAGGAGTAGCGGTAGCAGCGGACCGGATACGTGCCCGCAGCGACGCCTTCGTCGTTCGGCGGTGTCAGTCCCAGCATCGCCTCCACCGAGTTGGTATCGGCGGGGCCCCGGTTCCCGTCGGTGTCGGAGCTCAGCAACACTCCGCCGTGCGACTCGATGTGGGCCGCGATCGTCCCCTCCGTGAACTGGCCCCCGTAGGTCTGCCCGCCCGAGTGGAAGCCCGCGTTCAAGGAGCCTCGCAGGTCCTCGGCGATCTCGGCTGCCTGTGCGTCCACCGCCGACGTGTCCGGTGCGGTGATCCACTGCTGGAGCAGCGTGCCGGCCGCTCCCAAGGCTCCGGCGGTGATCGCGGTCGCCGCGAGCAGCAGGGCTCGCGATGCGCGGCGACCCGGCCGTGGGCCCTGGCCGCCGCGCTTCCGTTGTGGAGTTCCCATGTCTCCCCCCCCCGTTTCGGGTTCCTGGCTTTCGCGGGATCAGATCCTACGGATCTGGGGGAGTTGGGCTTTCGGGTCAGGCCGTGGCCCTGGCCGGGGTGGGCAGGACGCGGCGGCGGCGGGTCGGGATGCCCATCGTCGGGTTGGCGACGCCCCAGGCCGCGCCCTTGCAGATCAGTTCCTTGTAGCCGGCGGCGAACCGGCCGGTGAGGGCCGCGCGGACCGAGCGGTCGTCGGCGGTCACGTACTGGATCAGGCCTTCCCTGCGGCCCAGCGAGATGCACTGGTTGAAGTAGCGCGGCGCGGTCGTCGGGAGCTTCCCGCCGGTGAGGCGGGCGGCGATGGCGTCGGCCGCCTGCCAGGCCATGGGGGTGCCCGAGGCGCAGGACATGCGGAGCGGCTTGTCGCCGGGGCCCATGGCGAGGGCCGCGTCGCCGACGGCGTACACGTCGGGGTGGGAGACCGAGCGCATCGTCGCGTCGACCACGATCTGGCCGGTGTCGGTGACCTCCAGGGTGGTGGCCCGGGCGATCGGGTGGACGGCGAAGCCGGTGGTCCAGACGGTGACCGCGGCCGGGAGGGTGGTGCCGTCGCCCGTGGTCACGCCGTCCGCGTCGACCGCCGTGACCGCGGTGTGCTCGTGCGCCGTGATGCCGAGGCCGTCGACGACCTTCCGCACGTGCCGGCGCCCCTTGGGTGAGAGCCAGTCGCCGAGGGCGCCGCGGGCGGCGAGGGCGACGTCGAGGTCGGGGCGGGTCTCGGCGATCTCGGTCGCGGCCTCCAGGCCGGTGAGGCCGCCGCCGACGACGACCACGGACTGTCCGGCCTTCAGGGCGGCGAGGCGGTCGCGGAGGCGGAGGGCTCCGGGGCGGCTGGAGATCTCGTGGGCGTGTTCGGCGGTGCCGGGGACGCCCTGGGTGTTCCAGCCGCTGCCGAGGGCGTAGACGAGGGTGTCGTAGGCCAGTTCCTCGTGCTCGGGGCTGTTCGCGGCGCTGACCGTGACCGTCTTGCGGTCCACGTCCACGGCGGTGACCTTCGCGAGCTTCAGTTCCACGCCCGTGCCCGCGAACATCTCGCCGAAGGGGCGGGGCTTCAGGTCCTGGCCGGCCGCGAGCTGGTGCAGCCGGACGCGCTCGACGAAGTCGGGTTCGGCGTTGACGAGGGTGATGGCGACGTCCTCGCGGTGGAGCCGCTTGGCGAGGCGTCCCGCGGCGATGGCTCCGGTGTAGCCGGCTCCGAGGACGACGATCCGGTGCTGCTGCATGTGCCTTCTCCTGTCTCGCGCGGTTTCGCCCCTTGAACCGGGCAGCCCGACGATTCCTGACAGGAGTGGAGTGTGACGTGGGTCACATGGCGCGTGCGGGGGTCAGAAGGCGGCTTCCAGCAGGGGGGCGCCGTGGTCCGTCGCCGCCCAGTGCCGTGTCGCGCGGTCGAGCTTGTCGGGGTTCACCTGGTTGCGGAAGGCGGTGATGCCGTCCGCCGTGACCTCCAGGCACATGATGCCGACGACCCGGCCGTCGAGCACCGCCACCAGCGCGGGGACGCCGTTGGCGGTCGTGGCGTAGACGTCGGGCGAGCCGCCGATCACCTTGCGCTTGGCGATGCCGGGCTTGAAGAGGCCCCGCATGAACGTGGCGACCGCGAGGGCGCCCTCGAACGCCTTGGCGCGCGCCGGGACCTTGCCGCCGCCGTCGCCGATCGCGACGGCGTCGCCCGTGAGCAGTCGTACGAGCGGTTCGGTACGGCCGCTGGTGGCGGCCGCGAGGAACTCCTCGACGATCCGCCTGGCCTCGGCCTCGTCGATCTCGGTGCGGGCCCTGCCCGCGGCGACGTGCTTCTTCGCGCGGTGGTAGATCTGCTGGCAGGCGGCCTCGGTGATGTCGAGGATCTCGGCGATCTCCCGGTGCGGGTAGTCGAAGGCCTCCCGCAGCACGTACACCGCGCGCTCGTTGGGGGAGAGGCGTTCCATGACGGCGAGGACCGCGTACGAGACGGATTCGCGCTGCTCGGCGGTGTCGGCGGGGCCGAGCATCGGGTCGCCGGCGAGGAGCGGCTCGGGCAGCCACTCGCCCACGTAGGTCTCGCGGCGGACGCGGGCCGAGGCGAGTTGGTTGAGGCACAGGTTGGTGAGGACCTTCGTCAGCCAGGCCTCGGGGACCTCGACGCGGTCGACGTCGGCGGCCTGCCAGCGCAGGAAGGTGTCCTGCACGGCGTCCTCGGCCTCGCTCGCCGAGCCGAGGAGGCGGTACGCGATCGCCTCCAGGCGGGGCCTGGCGGCCTGGAAGCGGTCGACGTCGTTCATGGTCAGGGCCATGGTCCGGATCCTAGTCCGGGCGGGGTGGGAGCGGCAGGTCCGTGGGGTGCGGCCGGATCCGTGGGGAGCGGCGGGTCCCTGGGGTGCGGCCGGATCCGTGGGGCCTTTGCCTGGCGGGCGGTTCGGCGTGGGCGTTAGGGTCGGATGATCTTTCTTTCTCATCGGATGTGGGGGTTTGGGGCATGGCGCTCTTCGGGAACGCGCACGCGATCGATCCGGCGCAGGCGCAGCAGGACTTCGCGCGGCTGCTCGGGCAGGGGGAGCAGGTGCACGCCGCGTACCTGCTGATCCGCGACACGGTCTTCTTCACCGACCGGCGGCTCGTGCTCGTCGACAAGCAGGGCATCACCGGCAAGAAGGTCGAGTACCACTCGATCCCGTACCGGAGCATCACGCACTTCGCCGTCGAGACGGCCGGCACGTTCGACCTGGACGCCGAGCTGAAGATCTGGATCTCGGGCACGCAACTGCCGGTCACGAAGACCTTCACCAAGGGTGTCGACATCTACGAGGTGCAGGCGATCCTCACGCAGTTCGTCGCCAAGTAGGCCGGTGGAGGGGAGGGTTCTCGGGGGAATCGCCGAGAACCCTCCCCTTTTGGGTGAACCTGTCTGATTTGCATGTCAGTTGAATATGCCCTCGGCCTAGCTTGCGAGGCGGAGGTGATGATCGATGGACGCGATCGACATCGATGACCTGGCGTACGTCGCCACCGGAGCGCGCCTGCGGCGGCTCACCGCCCCGGACGGGGCCCACTGGTTCCCGGTGGTGGACGTGGCGAAACGGCTGGGGTACGCGGGGACGCGGGAGGCGCTGCGGACCGTGACGCTCCCCGAGGAGCACCTGGCGGCCGCGCGGGACCTCGGCGGGGGCGAGGGCTTCCCCGGACGGTCCGCCGGGATCCGGGCCTCGACCCGGATGGTGAGTCTGGAGGGGCTCGTCCAGCTCGTCGGGGCGTGCCGCAGACCGGAGGCCGGGCCGTTCCGGGCGTGGACGGCGGGGATCGTGGCGGCGGTGCAGAGGTACGGCGGATACGGGCTCGAACCCTCGCTGGTGCACTCCGGGTACCTGCTGCCGCCGGAGCTCGTCGACGTCCTCGTACGTCTTGAGGGGAGCTTCGACGAGCGGGCCGCCCCGTACACCGAGCACGTCGAGTACGCGGAGCTGCTCCGCGAGACGCGGCAGAGTCTCTCCAGGGTCGCCGACTCCCTGGAGCGCCTCGCCGTGCCCCGCCAGCGCACCGGCGCCGCCGTCGCGCTCACCCCGCAGGAGCTCGTGGAGTCCTGGGCCATCACCGGGGACATGCGGACAGTGGCCTCGTGCCTGGCGCCCGGGCTGGTACGGGGCGGGGTGCGTTATCGACCGCAGGACGTCACCCGCCGCACCGGCCTCTCCGGCGAGCGCGTCCGGGACTGCGTCCGCCTCCTGCTCGAACGGGGCTGCATGCGCGAGGTGGGCACCCCGGCCCCGGACGGGACCCGCATCTATGTGCTGCCCTGACCTCCTCCGTCCCGGCGGGCCCGTTCCACCGCCACCACCTGGTACGCGTCCGCGTAGACGATCCGCCCCGGGTCCGCCGACTCCAGGCGTACGCAGGGGACGCCGTGGTCCCGCAGGATGCGCAGGTACGGGGCGACCCGGGCCAGCGCCTCGGTCGCCGAGGGCCGGAACCAGGCGGCGGCCCCCGGGTTCACCGCGGGGTCGTAGACCGTCGGGTCCACCGACGTCGGGTCGGGGAAGTGCGCGTCGTACCAGTCGTTCGAGGCGCGCCAGATCGCCCATTCCCCGGGGGAGAGCCTTCCCTCCCGGGCCAGCGCGTTGGCCAGGCCGAACACGCCGGGGTGGTGGCCCCGGGGGCTCCTGGTCGGGGACTGGAAGCGGATGTGGCGGAGACTGGACACCGAAGCAGGGTAGAGAGGCGCGCGCGTGGAGTGGTGGTGCCGGGGGATCGGCTGGGCCGGCGGGGTGCCCGGCCTGCGGTGGCGGGGCGGGAAGGTCAGCGCGCTGACGTACGGGCAGCGGCTCGCCTTCCGGGCCGTCGGGGTCCGGCGGTGCCCCGGGGCGCGCGGCAACCCGTGCCCGCTGGAGGCCGTCGTGCCCGGCCGCGCCACCGGCGGGCGGTGCCCGGAGTGCGCGCGGCTCGACCGGGCCCACTCCGTCGCGGCCGACACGATCGCCGACGACCCGCAGCCGTACCGCGTGTACCTGGCCTGGTTCGGGCCCGGGATGACCAAGGTCGGGATCACCGCCGAGGCCCGTGGCGAGGCCCGGCTCCTGGAGCAGGGTGCCGTGGCGTTCAGCTGGCTCGGCCGGGGCCCGCTGATGGCCGCCCGGCGCACCGAGGAGGTGCTGCGGCAGGCCCTCGGCGTGCCCGACCGGGTGGCGTACGAGCGGAAGCGGGCCGCCCGGCACGCCCTGCCGCCCGCCCCGGAGCGGGCCCGTGAGGTCGAGGAGCTGTACCGGCGCGCGCGGGCGGTCGGGGGCTGGACGGAGACCCTGGAGCCGCTGGAGTTCGCCGCGCGGGACCACGCGGGGGCGTTCCACCTCGACGGGCTGACCCGTCTCGACGGCACGGTGACCGAGCTCGTAGGCGGCGGCGTCGTGACCGGGCGGCTGCTCGCCGCCGCCGGTCCCGACCTGCACCTCCTCGCTCCCGACGGGTGCTGTCTCGCGCTGGACACGCGGCTCATGGGCGGCTGGATCCTGGAGGCCGCGGGGGAGGAGGACGGCTTCTCGGTGCCGGTGACCGCGGTGGCGCCCGTGGCCGAGAGCGCGCAGGAAGGGCTCTTCTGAGGTCCCGGGTCCCGCTTCGTAAAGTCTTGGATCCCTTTGCCCGGCCGCCGTGGACATCCCGCCGTCGCCCCGGCGAGGGTGATCACATGACCCCGAAGCTGGTGGCGGGCCTCGAACCGCCCTACTACACCGCCGTGTTCACCTCCGTCCGTCCCGACGCCCCCGAGGGCTACGCCGAGACGTCCACCCGGATGCAGGAGATCGTCCGGGACGTCCCCGGCTTCCTCGGCTACGAGTCCGCCCGTACCCCCGGCGGCATCGGCATCACCGTCGCCTACTTCCGCGACCTGGAGTCCCTGGACGCCTGGCGCCTCCACACCGAGCACCAGGCAGCCAAGGCGCACGGCCGGAAGCACTGGTACGACAGCTACAGCGTCCACATCGGCAAGGTCGAGCGGAGCTACGGCTATGAGCGCGAGTGACAGGGACGAGCAGTCGTCGCGGCTCGACGCCGACGGGCAGTCGTCGCGGCTCGGCATCGACGGGCTGGTGGCGCGGCTCGACATCCCCGGACTCGTCGACGTGCACACGCACTTCATGCCGCAGAACGTCCTCGACAAGGTCTGGGCGTACTTCGACGCCGTCGGGCCCCTCACCGGCGTGGAATGGCCCATCACCTACCGCGAGGAGGAGGAGCGCCGGCTCGCCCTCCTGCGCGGCTTCGGGGTGGTCGCCTTCACCGCGATGCTCTACCCGCACAAGCCCGGCATGGCCGCCTGGCTGAACTCCTGGGCCGCCGACTTCGCGGCCCGCACCCCCGACTGTCTGCACACGGCGACGCTCTTCCCGGAGCCCGGCGTCGACGCGTACGTCCACCAGGCGCTCGACGCCGGCGCCCAGGTCTTCAAGGTGCACCTCCAGGTCGGCGACTTCGACCCGAACGTCCCTGAGCTCGACGGCTCCTGGGGCGCACTTGAGGACAGCGGCACCCCCGTCGTCGTGCACTGCGGCTCCGGTCCGAGCCCGGGGAACTTCACCGGCCCCGGGCCCATGGGGCGGCTGCTCGCCCGGTACCCCCGACTGCGGGTGATCGTCGCCCACATGGGGATGCCGGAGTACGGCGACTTCCTCGACCTGGCCCAGCGGTACGAGGGCGTCCACCTCGACACCACCATGGCCTTCACGGACTTCAGCGAGCGGCTCGCGCCCTTCCCCGGGGCCGAGCGCACGCGGCTCGTCGACCTCGGCGACCGGATCCTGCTCGGCTCGGACTTCCCGAACATCCCCTACCCGTACGTCCACCAGCTCCACGCCCTCGACCGGCTCGGGCTCGGGGACGACTGGCTCCGGCGGGTCCTCTACGAGAACGGAGCCGCCCTGTTTCACGTGAAACCTTGATCCTCCGCCCGGTGCCTTCCCTTTCTCAGGGAATTCACAGGAAAGGGCAAGAGGCCTCTCAGCGGCGGCGGACACCGTGGTGCCATGACCGTCACCACACGCCGCACCGGCACCCACGCCGACATGCTCCGCGCCGACGGAACCGCCGTCCGGGTCCTCGTCGTCGACGACGAGGCCTCGCTCGCCGAGCTGCTCTCCATGGCCCTGCGCTACGAGGGCTGGCAGGTCCGCAGCGCGGGTGACGGGGCCGCCGCACTCCGCTCCGCGCGCGAGTTCCGGCCCGACGTCGTCATCCTCGACATCATGCTCCCGGACGTCGACGGACTGAGCCTCCTCGGCTCGATCCGCCGCGAGCTGCCCGACGTCCCCGTGCTGTTCCTGACGGCGAAGGACGCCGTCGAGGACCGCATCGCCGGGCTCACCGCCGGCGGGGACGACTACGTCACCAAGCCCTTCAGCCTGGAGGAGGTCGTGGCCCGGCTGCGCGGCCTCATCCGCAGGTCCGGGGCCGCGCAGACGCGCAGCGAGTCCCTGCTCGCCGTGGGGGACCTGATCCTCGACGAGGACAGCCACGAGGTCACCCGCGGCGGCGACTCCATCCACCTCACGGCGACGGAGTTCGAGCTGCTGCGGTACCTCATGCGTAATCCCCGCCGGGTGCTCAGCAAGGCGCAGATCCTCGACCGGGTCTGGTCGTACGACTTCGGCGGCCAGGCCAACGTCGTCGAGCTCTACATCTCCTACCTGCGCCGGAAGATCGACGCCGGTCGCTCGCCGATGATCCACACCCGGCGCGGGGCGGGTTACCTGATCAAGCCGGGGGAGTAGCGCCCGTGCGTCTGCCTCTGCCTCTGCGTCTGCGACGGGGGCGGCCGTGGTCGCTGCGGACACGGCTCGTCGTCTCGGCGGTCGCGCTGATCGCGGTCGTCGCGACCGTGATCGGCACGGTGACGACGATCGCGTTCCGCTCGTACCTGTACGACCAGGCCGACGAGCAGGTACAGGCCGTCGCACACCGGGCCGCCGGTCCGCCGGTCGCCATGCCCGGGCCCGTGCCCGATGAGGTGCGGGAACGGGATCCGCTCGGCTTCGTCATCGGGCCGGGGACGCCGCGCGGCACGCTCGGGGTCTACTTCACGGCCGACGGCGTCGCCTCCGCCGGATACCAGGCGGAGGCCGCGGACAACGGCGGGTACGGAACGAAGTTCCGGATCAAGGGGTTCGACGCGGCTCAGCTGGCCGCGCTCGTCGCCGTCCCCCGTGACGACCGGCCGCACACCGTTGACCTGCCCGGCGGGCTCGGCGCGTACCGGGTCGCGTACGCCACCGGGGGCAACGGCACGTTCCTCATAGGCCTTCCCCTCACCGGGGTCGAGGACGCGCTCTCGACCCTCGTCCTCGTCGAGGTGAGCGTCACCGGCGCCGGCCTCGTCGCCGCCCTGCTCGCCGGGACCGTGCTCGTCCGGGTCGCCCTCCGCCCGCTGCGGCGGGTCGCCGCCACCGCCCGCCAGGTCACGCGACTCCCGCTGCACAGCGGGGAGGTGGCGCTCCATCAGCGCGTCCCGGAGGCGGAAGCCGACCCGCGCACCGAGGTGGGCCAGGTCGGAGCGGCCCTCAACCGGATGCTCGACCACGTCCATTCGGCCCTCGACGCCCGCCAGCAGAGCGAGACCCGGGTCCGGCAGTTCGTCGCGGACGCCAGCCACGAGCTGCGCACCCCGCTCGCCTCGATCCGGGGATACGCGGAGCTCACCCGGCGCGGCCGCGAGGAGTGCGGGCCCGACACCCGGCACGCCCTCGGCCGGATCGAGTCCGAGGCGACCCGGATGACGGGCCTGGTCGAGGACCTCCTCCTGCTCGCCCGGCTCGACGCCGGCCGGCCCCTCGCGTACGAGACCACCGACCTCGTCCCGCTCGTCGTGGACGCCGTCAGCGACGCCCGCGCGGCGGGACCCGACCACCACTGGCGCCTCGAACTTCCCGAGCACGACGCCCTCGTACGGGCCGACGGCGCCCGGCTCCAGCAGGTCCTGGTCAACCTCCTCGCCAACGCCCGTACCCATACCCCGCCCGGCACCAAGGTCACCGCGCGCGTCCGCACCGAGGGCACGACGGTGTTCGTGGACGTCGAGGACGACGGCCCCGGCATCGCGCCCGAACTGCTCCCCGCCGTCTTCGAACGCTTCGCGCGCGGTGACGCCTCGCGCTCCCGGCACGCCGGATCCACCGGCCTCGGCCTCGCCATCGTCCGCGCGGTCGTGCTCGCGCACGGCGGTGACGTGACGGTCCGGTCCGCCCCGGGGCGGACGGTCTTCACCGTCCGGCTGCCCGCAGCGCACGCAGCCGAGGACGCCGCACAGGACTCACAGGCGGGGCACAGGCTGATCACACAGCCGTGACAGCGCGGCCCGGGAGGGTCCCTGTCATGCGAACCCAAACCCTCGGGGAAGCCCTTCCCGCCCGGGAGCACCTGCCGGTGAACGTCGCCGGACGGCCCGTCCTGGACGTGGTGATCCCCGTCTACAACGAGGAGAAGGACCTGGAGCCGTGCGTCCGCCGGCTCCACGAGCACCTCCTCAGGACCTTCCCCTACGGCTTCCGCATCACCGTCGCGGACAACGCCTCCACCGACACGACGCCCGCCGTCGCCGCCGCCCTCGCGGCCGAGGTCCCCGAGGTGCGTTCCGTCCGTCTGGAGCAGAAGGGCCGCGGCCGGGCGCTGCGGACGGTGTGGTCCGCCTCGGACGCGCCCGTCCTCGCCTACATGGACGTGGACCTGTCCACCGACCTCAACGCGCTGCTCCCGCTGGTCGCGCCGCTCATCTCCGGGCACTCGGACCTGGCGATCGGCTCCCGGCTCGCCCGCTCCTCGCGGGTGGTGCGCGGGCCGAAGCGGGAGTTCATCTCGCGCGCCTACAACCTGATCCTGCGCTCCTCGCTCGCCGCGCGGTTCTCCGACGCGCAGTGCGGCTTCAAGGCCATACGGCGTGAGGTCGCCGAGCGGCTGCTCCCGATGGTCGAGGACACCGGCTGGTTCTTCGACACCGAGATGCTGGTCCTCGCCGAGCGGGCCGGGCTGCGCATCCACGAGGTGCCGGTCGACTGGGTCGACGACCCCGACTCGACGGTCCACATCGTGCGGACCGCGACGGACGACCTGAAGGGCGTGTGGCGGGTGGGGCGGGCCCTCGCGACCGGTTCGCTGCCGCTCGACCGGCTCGCCCGGCCCTTCGGCGACGACCCCCGGGACCGCGAGCTGAACGGCGTGCCGGGCGGTCTCGCCCGCCAGCTCGTCGGCTTCTGCGTGGTCGGGGTCCTGTCCACGCTCTTCTACCTCGCGCTGTACTCGGCCTTCCGCCTCGGCGTCGGCCCGCAGCTCGCCAACGCCGGCGCACTCCTCGTCTCCGCCGTCGCGAACACGGCGGCCAACCGGCGCCTCACCTTCGGCGTACGGGGCCGGGACCGGGCCGTCCGCCACCAGGCGCAGGGCCTCGTGGTGTTCGCCATCGGCCTCGCCCTGACCAGCGGTTCGCTCGCCGCCCTCGGCGCGGCGACCGGCGATCCGGCGCACTCCACCGAGCTCGCCGTCCTGATCGTCGCCAACCTCGCCGCGACCGTCCTGCGCTTCCTCCTCTTCCGGCTCTGGGTGTTCCCCGAGCGGCCGACCTCAAGGAACGAACGATGACCACCCTGTCCACCGCCGTCCCCGCGGCGCCCCACCCCGGCCGGGCCGCCCGGCTGTGGCGCGGACGCGCCGAGGACGCCCCCTGGGTCCGGCCCGCCTTCCTCGGTCTGCTCGCCGCCACCGCGCTGCTCTACCTGTGGAACCTGAGCGCCTCCGGCTACGCCAACTCCTTCTACTCCGCCGCCGTGCAGGCGGGCGGCGAGAGCTGGAAGGCCTTCTTCTTCGGCTCGCTCGACGCGGCCAACGCCATCACCGTCGACAAGCCGCCGGCCGCACTCTGGCCGATGGCGCTGTCCGTCCGCCTCTTCGGGCTCGGCTCCTGGCAGATCCTCGTGCCCGAGGTGCTCATGGGCGTCGGCACGGTCGCCGTGCTCTACGCGGCCGTGCGCCGCCGGTTCGGCGCGGGCGCGGGCCTGGTCGCGGGCGCGGTCCTCGCGCTGACGCCGGTCGCCGCGCTGATGTTCCGCTTCAACAACCCGGACGCGCTGCTCGCGCTGCTCATGACGGTCGCGGTGTACTGCGTGCTGCGCGCCCTGGAGCAGGAGCGGGGCGCCGCGAAGTGGCTGGTGTGGGCGGGAGTGGCCTTCGGTTTCGCGTTCCTCGCGAAGACCCTCCAGGCCTTCCTGATCCTGCCGCCGCTCGCGCTCGTGTACCTGGTGTGCGCGCCCGGCGGATTCGCGCGGCGGCTCGGCCGGCTGGGTCTCGGCGGGCTCGCGATGCTCGTCTCGGCGGGCTGGTGGGTGGCCCTGGTCGAGCTGTGGCCGGCGTCGTCCCGCCCGTACGTCGGAGGCTCGCAGAACAACAGCTTCCTGGAGCTGACCTTCGGCTACAACGGCCTCGGCCGCATCAACGGCGACGAGACCGGCAGCGTCGGCGGCGGGGGCGGGCCCGGCGGTGGCGCGGGCGGGGGCCGCTGGGGCGAGACCGGCATCGTCCGGATGTTCAACGACTCGGTCGGCGGTCAGGTCTCCTGGCTGCTGCCGGCCGCGCTGATCCTGCTCGTCGCGGGGCTCGTGGTCACCTGGCGGGCGCCCCGGACGGACACGGCGCGCTCCGCGTTCCTGGTGTGGGGCGGCGCGCTCCTGATGACGCTCGCCGTGTTCAGCTTCATGGCCGGCATCTTCCACGAGTACTACACGGTGGCCCTGGCCCCGTACCTCGCGGCGCTCGTCGGCATGGGCGCGGCGGTGCTGTGGGAGGAGCGCACGCGGTGGCTCGCCTCGGCGGCGCTCGCGGTGACGGTGGCGGTGACGGCCTGGTGGGCCTGGACGCTCCTGGGCCGTACGCCGGAGTGGCTGCCGTGGCTGCGCTGGGCGGTCCTGGTGACGGGTGCGGCGGCCGCGCCGGGGCTGCTCCTCGCGGGCCGGGTCGACCGGCGGCTCGGGCTCGCGGCGGCGGGCCTCGGCCTGGCGGCGGGGCTCGCGGGGCCGTTCGCGTACACCCTGGCGACGGTGGACGCCGGTCACCAGGGCTCGATCGTGACGGCGGGCCCGGCGGGCGGCGCGATGGGCGGCCGTGGCCCGGGCGGCGGCCGGCTCTTCGAGGGCACCGGGATGATGCCGCCGGGTGGCCAGGGTGGCCAGATGCCCGGCGGCCAGGGGGGCCAGTTGCCCGGTGGGCAGATGCCGGGGGGGCAGGGCGGCCAGATGCCGGGTGGTCAGGGCCAGGGGGGCGGCTTCCCCGGCGGCACCCCGCCCCAGGGCATGACCCGAGGTGAGGGAGGCGGAGGCGGCGGCATGGGCGGCCTGCTCAACGGCGCCCGTGTCGGTACGGAGGCGAAGGCCGCCCTGCTCGCGGACGCCGACGCGTACACCTGGGTCGCGGCCACGGTCGGCGCGCAGAACGCCGCCAGCTACCAGCTCGCCACGGAGAAGCCGGTCATGGCGATCGGCGGCTTCAACGGCAGCGACCCGTCCCCGACGCTCGACCGGTTCAAGGATTACGTCGCCGAGGGGAGGATCCACTACTTCATCGGTGGGGGCGAGTCCGCCGGTGAAGGCGAGGGCGGCCGCGGCGGGTTCGGCGGTCCCGGCGGCGACTCCGAGATCTCCACCTGGGTGTCGGAGACCTTCGAGAAGGTCACGGTCGACGGAGCCACCTTCTACGACCTGACCCGGCGAGCAGCGGCCTGACCCGGCGCGCGACGGCCTGACCCGGCGAGCAGCGGCCTGACCCGGCGCGCGGCGAACTGACCCGGCGTCCATAAATCCCTATACAGCGTACGAGAGCTCTTGTACGGTGTACGAGCCTTGGCCTCGTACACCGTATAGGAGTCTCCTGCCATGACAGCTACCGGCGGCCATCCGCAGCGCTGGCTGATCCTCGGCGTCATCTGTCTCGCCCAGCTCACCGTGCTGCTCGACAACACCGTGCTCAGCGTCGCCATCCCCTCGCTGACCTCGGAGCTCCACGCCTCCACGAGCGACATCCAGTGGATGATCAACGCGTACTCGCTCGTCCAGTCCGGCCTGCTGCTCACCGCCGGCAACGCCGCCGACCGCTACGGCCGCAAGAAGCTCCTCGCCGCCGGTCTCGCGCTCTTCGGCCTCGGCTCGCTCGCCGCGGGCCTCGCCGGCTCCACCGGGCAGCTGATCGCCGCCCGCGCGGGCATGGGTGTCGGCGGGGCGCTCCTGATGACGACGACCCTCGCCGTCGTCATGCAGATCTTCGACGACTCCGAGCGGGTGAAGGCCATCGCGCTCTGGTCCACCGTCGCCTCGCTCGGCTTCGCCGGGGGCCCGCTGATCGGCGGCGTGATCCTCAACCACTTCTGGTGGGGAATGATCTTCCTGATCAACATCCCGGTGGCGGCCCTCGCGCTCGTCGCCGTCCTCAAACTCGTACCGGAGTCCAAGAACCCGCAGGGCGACCGCCCCGACCTGCTCGGCGCGCTGCTCTCCACCATCGGCATGACCGCCGTCGTGTACGCGATCATCAGCGGTCCCGAGCACGGCTGGCTCTCCGCGCAGGTGCTCGTCCCGGCCGCGATCGGTGTCGCCGGTCTGGGCGCCTTCGCGCTGTGGGAGCTGCACACCCCGTACCCGATGCTCGACATGCACTTCTTCCGGAACCAGAAGTTCATCGGCGCCATCGGCGGCTCGATCCTGGTCGTCTTCGGCATGGGCGGCTCGCTCTTCCTGCTCACCCAGCACCTGCAGTTCGTCCTCGGTTACGAGCCGCTCGAAGCCGGTCTCCGCATGGCGCCGCTGGCCCTGACGATCGTCGGCCTCAACCTGACCGGCGTCGGCCCGAGGATCGTCATGAAGCTCGGCACCCCGCCCACCGTCGTCGTCGGCATGACGCTGGTCGCGGCCGGCCTCGCCTCGATCTCGCTGCTCGGCGGCGGCACCGACGGCAGTTACTGGGGCATGCTGCTCGGTCTGGTCCTGATGGGCGTCGGCATCGCCGTCTCCTCCCCGGCCATGGCCAACGCGCTGATGAGCGCGATCCCGCCGGAGAAGGCGGGCGTGGGCGCCGGCATCAACGGCACCCTGGCCGAGTTCGGCAACGGCCTCGGTGTCGCCGTCCTCGGCGCCGTGCTCAACGCCCGCTTCGCCGCGCTCGTCGCCGTCACCGCGACCTCGCTCCCGGCCGCGCTCGCCGCCGCGGGCGGCGAGGCCGAGCGGCAGCAGATCTCCGACGCCTTCGCCTCCGGACTCCAGACCAGCCAGCTGGTCGGCGCGATCGCCGTCTTCGCCGGCGGTCTGCTCGCGGCGGCGCTGCTGAAGAGGGCCGAGCGCACGGAGCAGGCAGTGACGCCCGAGCAGCCGGTCGCTGCCTAGCATGGTCACGGACCGCTGACAGACGGAGGAACGCGATGGTCAAGGCAGCCGATCGGGCCAAGAACCCGGCGCGTTCCAGCGTCTGGCTGGAGAAGAGGGCCGCCCGCGGCGGTGGCGGCCCTGCCGGGCTCGACCGGGACCGGATCGTCGCCGCCTCGATCCGGATGCTCGACGAGGAGGGCCTGGCCAAGCTGTCGATGCGCAAGCTCGCGACCGAGCTGAACGTCACGGCGATGTCCCTGTACTGGTACGTGGACACCAAGGACGACATCCTCGAGTACGCGATGGACAGCGTCTACGGGGAGATCGACCTCGCGGCGGTCGACGCCGCCGGGGACTGGCGGGACCGGATCCGGCTGCTCGCCCTGGACTACCGGCGGATGCTGGTCCGCCACGGGTGGATGTCGCCGAGCGCCGGCCAGTACCTGAACATCGGCCCGAACTCGATCGCCGTCGGCCAGAAGATCCACGACACGGTCGCGGAGACCGGCCTCTCGCTGGAGCGGCGGCCGAGCGCGATGTCGGCGGTGTTCCAGTTCGTGTACGGCTACGGGACCATCGAGTCCCAGTTCGGCCGGCGTGCGGCTGCGGCCGGCATGTCGCAGGACGAGTTCTACGTGGACTCGGTGAACGCCTTCCGCGACGACCCGGACCTCACGGAGCAGGTGGAGGGGCTGAGGGAGATCCTCGACGAGCGGACCTCGCACGACAGCCTCAGCGCCATCTGGGACCGGGACTTCGACTACGCCCTGGACGTCCTGATCGCGGGCATCGAGGTCATGGTCGCGCGCGAGGCCGGGGGCTCCTGAGGACGGAAATGACGGAGCGGCGGGCCGTCCCCTGCCCGCCGCTCCGTACTCGACCCGGCCGCGCCTCCGCTCGAAGCGCGGCCGGGAGCTCTTCTACTTGGCTTCCGCCTTCTCCGCGTTGCTCTTCAGGGCGACTTCCTTGATGAACAGGGTCACCACGAAGGCGAGCAGCGCGAACGGCGCCGAGTAGAGGAAGACGTCGGCGACACCGTGGCCGTACGCGTCCTCCATGACCGTGCGGATCGGGGCCGGCAGCTTGTCCATGTCGGGGATGCCGCCGCCCGAGCCGCCCTTGCCCAGGGCACCCGCGGCCTTCGGGCCGAGCTCGGTCAGGCCCTCCTTGACGTAGTCCGTGACCCGGTGGGCCATGACCGCGCCGAGCGCCGAGACACCGATCGCACCGCCCAGCGAGCGGAAGAAGGTGACGACGGAGGAGGCGGAGCCGAGGTCGGCGGGGGCCACCTGGTTCTGGGTGCAGAGCACCAGGTTCTGCATCATCATGCCGAGGCCGAGGCCGAGGAGCGCCATGAAGAGCGCGATGTGCCAGTACGCCGTGTCGTAGCGGATCGTGCCGAGCAGCCCGAGGCCGCCGGCCGCCAGGGCGCCACCGCTGACCAGCCAGGCCTTCCAGCGGCCGGTCTTGGTGATGACGAGGCCGGAGACCGTCGAGGAGACGAACAGGCCCGCGATCATCGGGATGGTGAGGACGCCGGACATCGTCGGCGACTCGTTCCGGGCCAGCTGGAAGTACTGGCTGAAGAAGACCGTGCCGGCGAACATCGCGACACCCACGGCGAGCGAGGCGAGCGAGGCGAGGGTGATCGTCCGGTTGCGGAAGAGGCGGAGCGGGATGATCGGCTCGCTCGCCTTCGACTCGACGAGCACGAAGATCGCGCCGAGGGCGACCGACCCGAGGACCATGACGGCCGTCTGCCAGGACAGCCAGTCGTACTTGTCGCCCGCGAAGGTGACCCAGACGAGGAGCAGGGAGACGGCGGCGCTGATGAAGAAGGCGCCGGCCCAGTCGACCTTGACCTGACGCTTCACGACGGGGAGCTTCAGGGTCTTCTGCAGGACGATCAGGGCGATGATCGCGAAGGGCACGCCGACGTAGAAGCACCAGCGCCAGCCGAGCCAGTCGGTGTCGGTGATGACGCCGCCGAGCAGCGGGCCGCCGACGGTGGCCACGGCGAAGGTAGCGCCGAGGTAGCCGCTGTACCGGCCGCGCTCGCGGGGGGCGATCATCGCGGCCAGGATGATCTGGGAGAGGGCGGTCAGACCGCCGACGCCGATGCCCTGGACGACACGGCAGGCGATGAGCATGCCGGTGCTCTGCGAGAGACCCGCGACGATCGAGCCCGTGACGTAGATGATCAGGGCTATCTGGACGAGCAGCTTCTTGGAGAAGAGGTCGGCGAGCTTGCCCCAGAGCGGGGTGGTCGCGGTCATCGCCAGGAGGGAGGCGGTGACCACCCAGGTGTAGGCGGACTGGCCGCCGCCGAGGTCGGTGATGATCTGCGGGAGGGCGTTGGAGACGATCGTCGAGGACAGGATGGCGACGAACATGCCGAGCAGCAGCCCGGACAGCGCCTCCATGATCTGCCGGTGCGTCATCGGGGCGGTGTCGCCGCCACCGGTACCGGTGAGGCCGTCCCGCACACCGGTTTCAGGCGTGGTCGTAGCCATGAACTTCCTTTTTTCTCAAGCGTGGTGGGCCTGGGCCCGGCAGTCCCCGAAGGAGTCCCGGAGGCGGGCCAGCAGGTGGGTGAGGAGTTCGACGTCGTCGTCGGACCACTCCACGAGGTGACGGGAGAAGGCGTCGGTCACCCGGCGGTCGAGTTCGCCGAGCATCGCGTGGCCCGGTTCCGTGAGCCGCAGGATGCGGGAGCGCTTGTCGTCCGGGTCGGGCAGGCGCTCGATCCAGCCGTGTTCCACCGTGTGGGCCACATGGCGGCTGCACACGGACATGTCGACGGCCATCAGTTCGGCGAGCCGGCTCGTCCGCATGTCGCCGTGGTGGTTGACCAGGGCGAGCACGGCCGCCGAGCCGCCCTGGCATTCGACGGGCAGGACACGGGCGAGTCCGCGCTTCACGGCTCCGATCGCGCTCACCGAGCGGGCGAGTTCCTCGTACCTGTTCCGTGTCGCCATCGGGCACCCCCTGTCCATCTTGTTGCTTAGGGCAACCATAGAGATGGATGGTTGCTTCAGGCAAACTAAATCGGTCAAACGGCGCTAAAGAATCGGTAAAGGCGGGTGGGTGGTACCGGGGCTTGGGCCCTCCACCCCGACTTCGCTAGGGTCCTGGCCCATGGCACACAACCCCCAAGCACCGTACGGCCAGGGCCAGCCCCCTCAGGGCCCCGAGGGTTACGACCCCGCCGGCAGCACGCAGATGTTCCGCGCCTTCGTCGACGAGGGCACCCCGCAGCAGCGGCAGCCGCAGGCCGCGGCCCCGTCGGGCGGCCCGCGCGTCGGCCTGATCGTGGGTGTCGTCGCGGTGATCGTCGTCCTGGCGGCCGTCGCCTGGCTGGCGCTGGGCTGAACCCCCGACCCCCGAGAGAAGGGGCCGGTCCGCACCACGCGGACCGGCCCCTTCTTCTTTTGTCCGGTTCTTCTATCCGGCCGTCGGCTCGTCGCTCCTCCGTCCGGCCGTCGTCGCATCCAGCGCGGGCGCGAGCACCGCGAAGGCCTCCCCGATCAGCGCGCCGGGATCCTCGGCGCCCTGGCCCTCGCTCCACCGGTGCAGTACGGCGTCGAAGGCGGCCAGTGCCGTGCCCGCCGCGAGCCGCGGGTAGAGGTCGGTCCCGGGATCGCGCCCGAGCCGGGCCGCCAGCTCCTCCGTCAGCTCCTCGCGCCACCGGGCCTGGTGCTCCAGGAAGCGGGCGAGCAGCGCGGGCGTCCGCAGGATCAGCCGGACCACCGGAAGGGCGCGGTCGGCGTGGTCGCCGCAGGCGGTCAGCGGTACGGAGACGGTGTGGAGGAGCGCCTCGGAGGGGCGCTCCTCGGCGGGCCGGGCGGCGAGCCCCGCGCGCATGTCGGCGCCCATGCCGGTCAGGAACTGGACGACCACGTCCTCCTTCGACGCGAAGTACCGGAAGAAGGTCCGCTTCGAGACCCCTGCCGTGGTCGCGATCTCGTCGACGGTCACCGCGTCGAAGCCCCGGAGGGCGAGCAGCTGGAGCGCCGCCTCGGTGAGCTCGGTCGAGACGAGCTGGCGTTTGCGCTGGGCGAGGGTGGTCACGGGCTCGATGGTAACGCCGTGCCTTGCGTGACACCAGGGGGCATGCTTGACACTCGGTGACATGAACGGCAACGTGTGCCGCATGACTGACAAGCAGCGCTGGACCGCCGACCGGATCCCGGACCAGACCGGGCGGGTCTTCGTCGTCACCGGGGCCAACAGCGGTCTCGGCCTCGCCACCACCCGCGAGCTCGCCCGCCGGGGCGCGCGCGTGATCCTCGCCGTACGGGACCCGGAGAAGGGCCGCCGTGCCGTCGAGTCCCTCGACGTCGACGCGCGCCTCCTGGCCGTCCGGCGGATCGATCTCGCCGACCTGGACTCGGTGCGCGCGTTCGCCGACCGCGTCCGTACGGAGCACCCGCACCTGGACGTGCTCGTCAACAACGCGGGCGTGATGGCGCCGCCCCGCACGCTCAGTCCCCAGGGGCACGAGCTCCAGTTCGCCGCCAACCACCTCGGCCACTTCGCACTCACGGGCCTGCTGCTCGACCTGCTGGCCGCCGGCACCGATCCCCGGGTGGTCACGGTCAGTTCGATCAACCACCGGCAGGGCGCCCTTCGCTTCGACGACCTGAGCGGCGAGCGCGGCTACGCGCCCATGGCCTTCTACAACCAGTCGAAGTTCGCCAACGCCGTCTTCGGCAAGGAGCTGCACCGCCGGCTGTCCGCGACCGCGGGCCCGGTCCGCAGCGTGCTCGCCCACCCCGGCTACACCGCCACCAGCCTCCAGATGAAGGACACCTCCGGTCTGGCGAAGCTGTTCTTCGGGCGCATCGGCAATCCGCTGCTCGCCCAGCGGCCGGAGCGGGGCGCTCTGCCCCAGCTGTACGCGGCGACCGACCCGTCCGTCGCGGGCGGCGAGTTCATCGGCCCGGACGGCATGGGCGAACTGCGGGGCCACCCCACCCGCGTGCGGCTCTCCGACGCCGCGGACGACCCCGGGACGGGCCGCAGGCTGTGGGAGGAGTCGGAGCGCCTGACGGGAGTGCGGTTCCCCGGTCTCTAGTTCCCCGGTCTCCAGTTCCCCGGTCTCCAGTTCCCAGGCCGCCGAATTCCCGGCCGCCGGATCCCAGGCTGCCGAATCCCCGGCCGTCGAATTCCCGGCCGCCGAATTCCCCGCCGCCGAATTCCCTGGCCACCAAAACCTAGGGGTGTTAGCCTCCTTCCTAGACACTCTAGGAAGGAGGGGCCCTGTGGTGCGCGCGGGAATCACGGTCGACGCCCTGGTGCGGGCAGCCGCCGAGGCCGCGGACGAGAACGGCCTCGACCAGGTCACCGTCTCGGCACTGGCACGCCGCTTCGGCGTCAAGGACGCGAGCCTCTACTCGCACATCAGGAACCTCCGGGACCTGCGGGTGCGGCTCGCGCTCCTCGCGTCGGGCGAGATGAACGACGCCATCGGCGCCGCCGTCGCCGGCCGCTCCGGCAGGGAGGCGCTGGTCGCCTTCGCCGACGCCTACCGCGACTACGCCCTCGCCCACCCCGGGCGGTACGCGGCGACCCAGCAGCGGATCGAGCTCGACGAGGTCGCCGACACCGCCGTCCTCCTGCGGGCCGTCGAGCTCACCCACGGCATGCTCCGCGGTTACGGCCTGACGGAGCCCGACCTCACCGACGCCGGGCGCCTGCTCCGCAGCACCTTCCACGGCTACATCCACCTCGAACTGAGCGGCGGCTTCACGCACTCCCGCCCCGTCGCCGCGTCCTGGGCGCGCTCGCTCGACGCGCTCCACCACGTCCTGGAGAACTGGGGGAACGGGTCATGAACGTCGGAACGTTGAAGGTCGCCGGCGCCACCCTGCGGTACGAGACGCGCGGCACCGGCCCCGTCCTGCTCCTCATCCCGGGCGGTGCGGGCGACGCCGGCCTGTTCGAGGGGATGGCCGACCTGCTCGCGGACGCCGGGCACACGGTGGTCTCGTACGACCAGCGCGGCCTGTCGCGCAGCCCGCTCGACGGGCCCCTCGGCGACCAGCGGGTGGCCGAGTGGCGCGAGGACGCCCTCGCCGTCCTGGACGCGGTCTCCCCGGACGCCCCCGCGTACGTCTTCGGCAGCAGCTCCGGCGCCATCGTCGCCCTCGCCCTGCTCGCCGCCCGCCCGGACCGGGTGCGCCGGCTCGTCGGCCACGAGCCGCCCCTGGTGGAGCTGCTCGCCGACCCCGCCCCGTACCGCGACCACTTCGCCGAGGTGCGCGAGCTGCACCGCACGCAAGGACTCGGACCCGCGATGGCCCGGTTCTCCGAGACGCCGGACGGCCGGAGGCCGGAGCGGCAGCACGGCGAACTGCCCGCCTCCATCCGGCCGATGGCCTCGCGCATGGCCGCGAACATGCCGGTCTTCCTGGAGCACGTCCTGTGCCCCTTCTCCTCCTCCGCCCCGGACCTGGAGGGGCTGCGCGCCGCCGCCGGGAAGCTGGTGCTGGGCATCGGGCGGGAGTCGGCGGGTCAGGAGGCGCTCGTCGGGCCGTCCCGGCGGATGGCGGAGCTGACCGGGGCGGAGCTCGCCGAGTTCCCCGGTGGCCACGTGGGCTGCGTGGAGCATCCGGCGGAATTCGCGGAGGTGCTGGTCAGCGCCATTCGGCGGTGACCGTGCGGGTGTCGATCCGCATGCCGAGCGGCACCCGCCAGGAGTCCACGCACACCGTGTACGTCTGTGTCCGGGCCGTCCCCGCGGCGATCGGCGCCGGCAGCGGCTGACGGGAGTCGACCGTCCCCCAGTCGGTGCCGAGCAGCCCGATGATGTGCGTCGAGAAGCCGGCCGTGCCCGAAGTGGCGGCGGAGCCACCGGTGTTGCGGAAGGTCACGGTCACCCGCTGGCACCAGCGCCGGTCGCCGTCCGCGAGGCCCGGTGCGGAGACGGTGAGCACGGCGGGCCCGGGAGGGGTGGTGGTCGGCGCGGGGGAGGGCGTCCCGGTGCCCGGCACGGGAGGCCGGGGCGTGGCGGAAGGGGTACGGGGCGGGGTGGCGGCGCCTGAGCCGCCACGACCGGGCGCGGTCGTCGGGGCCGTACCCGATCCCGTACCCGGTGCGGAGCCCGTACTCGTGTCCGTACGGGAGGGCCCGGGAGTCCCGGAGGTCCCAGGGCTCCCGGAAGGGCCCGGAGAGGCGCCGTCCGGGCCCGTGGAGGACGCGCCCGGTGCCCCGGGCGTCCCCGGGGCCGCTGGCGACGGGGACGACGTGCTGGACGTCGTCCCGCTCGCGGAGGGGCTCTCCAGGGGGACCAGGGTGACCACGCCCGAAGGGGCGACCGCGCCCTTCGGGGAGGGGCCGGCGCCGACCGCCGCGTACCCCTCGCCGTCTCCGCCGCCGCACGCGGTCAGCGCCCCGCCGAGGCAGAGCGCCACCGCCACGAGTCCCGCTCCCGGCTTCCTTCGCCTCATGCGTTCCAGTCTGGCTGACGGACCGTCAACAAGGCGGGTGTTTCGGGAAGTCAGTCGGAGATGAGGCCCTCGCGCAGCTGGGCGAGGGTGCGGGTGAGGAGCCGCGAGACGTGCATCTGGGAGATGCCGACCTCCTCGCCGATCTGCGACTGCGTCATGTTGGCGAAGAAGCGGAGCATGATGATCTGCCGCTCCCTGGGCGGCAGTTTGGCGAGCAGCGGCTTGAGCGACTCGCGGTACTCGACGCCTTCGAGCGCCGTGTCCTCGTAGCCGAGGCGGTCCGCGAGCGAGCCCTCGCCACCGTCGTCCTCGGGCGAGGGGGAGTCGAGCGAGGAGGCGGTGTACGCGTTGCCGACGGCGAGACCGTCGACGACGTCCTCCTCCGACACCCCGAGCACAGCGGCGAGTTCGGGCACGGTGGGGGAGCGGTCGAGCTTCTGCGCGAGCTCGTCGCTGGCCTTCGTGAGGGCGAGCCGCAGTTCCTGGAGTCGGCGCGGGACGCGCACCGACCAGGAGGTGTCGCGGAAGAAGCGCTTGATCTCGCCGACGACGGTCGGCATCGCGAACGTCGGGAACTCCACGCCCCGCTCGCAGTCGAAGCGGTCGATCGCCTTGATCAGGCCGATGGTGCCGACCTGGACGATGTCCTCCATCGGCTCGTTCCGCGAGCGGAAGCGGGCCGCCGCGTACCGCACGAGCGGGAGGTTGAGCTCGATGAGGGTGTCGCGGACGTAGGTCCGCTCCGGGCTGTCGGCCGCGGCGCCCTCGGTGTCGAGGGCGCGCAGCCGCAGGAAGAGGGAGCGGGAGAGGGTGCGCGTGTCGAGGGCGCCCGACGTGACCGGCATCGGCGGCGGCGCGACCACCGCGCTGTCGGTCGCGGTCGGTGCCGTCGTCTGCGCGGGCACGGGAACGGGCGTGAGCGTGAGCACCTTCGAGCTGCCCAGTTCTGTGGACATGCCACCCCCTTGAGGTCGCGGACGGTCGCGGTGGCCGCGACCATCTGAGGAACGCAGCCTCCACCTGAATACCGGCGGCGGGGCTGCGGCAAACTCGGTTCCAGCAGAATGTCACATGTCGGCAACACGCTGTAGTGACTTGTCGACACGGAGAGCTGACATTTCCGCAGGAAACAAGGGGTGTGCGGCATTTGGGATGCCGGAGAACTGCTCCGAACCGGTCTACCCGTTTCGGTTACGCCTCGATCCTGTTTGCGGATCTCAAGCGGGCGAAGCTGCGGGCGAGGAGCCTTGACACGTGCATCTGGGAGACGCCGAGTTCCTGGCTGATCTGAGACTGGGTCAAGTTGCTGTAGTAGCGCAGCATCAGGATCCGCTGCTCCCGCTCGGGCAGCTGGACGAGCAGGTGACGGACGAGGTCGCGGTGCTCGACCCCGGCCAGGGCCGGGTCCTCGTAGCCGAGCCGGTCGAGCAGTCCGGGCAGCCCGTCGCCCTCCTGCGCGGCCTCCAGGGAGGTGGCGTGGTACGAGCGGCCGGCCTCGATGCAGGCGAGCACCTCGTCCTCGCCGATGCGCAGCCGCTCGGCGATCTCGGCGGTCGTGGGGGAGCGGCCGTGAGCGGTCGTCAGGTCCTCGGTGGCGCCGTTCACCTGCACCCAGAGCTCGTGCAGCCGGCGCGGCACGTGCACGGTGCGGACGTTGTCGCGGAAGTACCGCTTGATCTCGCCGACGACGGTCGGCATCGCGAAGGTGGGGAACTGCACGCCCCGGTCGGGGTCGAAGCGGTCGATGGCGTTGATCAGGCCGATGGTGCCGACCTGGACGACGTCCTCCATCGGCTCGTTCCGGGAGCGGAAGCGGGCCGCCGCGTACCGCACGAGCGGCAGGTTGGCCTCGATGAGGGCCCCGCGCACCCGGTGGTGCTCGGCGCTGCCCGGTTCCAGGTTCTTGAGCTGCCCGAAGAGCACCTGCGTCAGGGCGCGGGTGTCGGCCCCGCGGGTGCTCTGGGGGCGGGGGCGCGGGGTCTCCGGAGCGCCGCCCGCCTCGTGCTGGGGCGGGACCTGAGGTGCTGTACTGGCCGGCACGTTCACGCCACCCCTTTGGCTGGTCTTGCTGGTCGACTGGGTCAACTACGGTCAACTCATCCATCAAAAGCGGTCATAGCATCACAAGACATGTCCACTGTGTGCAAGCACCGCATACTCCCGTGTTGAGGGCATATTGGCGGAAAAAGGGGAGGTCACGCACGGAAAAGGCCCCCCGCCGCGACGGCAGAGGGCCTCGGAGTGAAGAGAGGACTAGAAGGCGTAGTCCGCGATCACCCAGGTCGCGAACTCGCGCCACTGCGCGACGCCCGCCTGGTGCGCGGGGTGGTCCAGGTAGCGCTGGAGCGCGTCCTTGTCCTCGACGGCCGAGTTGATGGCGAAGTCGTACGCGATCGGCCGGTCCGTGATGTTCCAGTCGCACTCCCAGAACCGCAGCTCCGGGATCTGGTCACCGAGGGCGCGGAACGCCTCGACGCCGGCGACCACGCGCGGCTCGTCGCGCGAGACGCCGTCGTTGAGCTTGAAGAGGACCAGATGGCGGATCACGGAGGGCTCCTAGTTGACGAGTTCGGTCATGAACTGGCCGACTCCCTGGGCGGCGCTGGAAATGCCCTCGAACCCTACCTGGACCAGGTCGGCGGCCCGGGCGGGGGACGTGACGATCGTGTACACGATAAAGACCATGACCGCGTACAGCGCGATCTTCTTCGCCTGCGCCATCTGCCCAGCCCTCCCCTGTTCCCCCGCCGTACGACCGCGCCACTCTAACCGAGGCTTTATGGACCAAGGGCCCGGCGATCGGGGCCTTTCGCCGCTCCCCCGGAAGGGTGACGGGCGCGCAGTATGGATGTCGAGCCCGGCGGATCTGGCAGGAATTCGAGGGGCTCGAAGGAGCCGGCCCGCACTGCGGGGTCCGCGCCGCGAGCTTCCCCCCTGACCGCGGCGCAGGACTTGCCGGACCGGTTCTCATCGGGGGGAGCGGCTTGTCCCCCCGATGCCGCTCCCCCCGTCCTACGTGAGAAGGCCCCGGCCGCGCCACACGCGCGGACCGGGGCCTTCCCTGTACTCACGCGCGGACCGGGGCCTTCTCTGGTATTCACGCGCGGACCGGGGCTTCTCCGCACGCGCGAGAGATACGCCGAAGGGCCCGACGCTGATGCGTCGGGCCCTTCGATCGAAGCGGTAGCGGAGGGATTTGAACCCTCGGTGAGTTTCCCCACACTCGCTTTCGAGGCGAGCTCCTTCGGCCGCTCGGACACGCTACCGAGAGAGAGCTTAGCCCAAAGTGCGCCCGCGATGAAATCCGTATCCCGTCGCAGGTCAGCGCGCGCGGAAGAAGGCCGTCAACTGCGCGGCGCACTCCTCGCCGAGGACGCCCTGGATCACCTCGGGGCGGTGGTTGAGCCGCCGGTCCCTGACGAGGTCCCAGAGCGAACCGGTCGCGCCCGCCTTCTCGTCGAGCGCCCCGAACACCACCCGCTCGACGCGCGACTGGACGAGTGCGCCCGCGCACATCACGCACGGCTCCAGGGTGACGACCAGCGTGCACCCCGTCAGCCGCCACTCGCCGGTCACCGCGGCCGCCCGGCGCAGGGCGAGCACCTCGGCGTGCGCCGTGGGGTCGCCGGTGGCCTCCCGCTCGTTGTGCGCGCGGGCGATCACCGTGCCGTCGGGGCCGAGCACGACCGCGCCGACCGGTACGTCACCGGCCGGGGCGGCCGCGTCGGCCTCGGCGATGGCGAGCCGCATGGCGTCCCGCCAGGGGTCCCGGACGGGGTCCCTGTCCGGGGCGGGTACGGAGACGGGCGCGGCGTCCGCCGCGTGGCCGCCCGTCGGCTCGGGAACGGGTACCGCGGGTGCCACTAGCGGACGGCCTCCAGGACCTCGGCGGCCCCCAGCGCGTCCGCGATCTCCGTGAGCGCGTCGCTGTCGAGGGCCAGCAGGTCCTCCGCCGCCATCCCGAGGTCCGCCAGGATCAGCCGGTCGCCCACCGGAGCGGCGGGGACGGCCTCGGCGGCGACGGAGCCCGCCTCGTCGTCCTCGTCCGCGTCGGCGTCGAGCGGCTCCCCGTCCTCGGTGCCGTCCAGGTCCAGCGTCTCCAGGTCGTCGACCAGGTCGTCCAGGTCGTCACCGAGGAGCTCCCGGGTGAGGATCTCCCCGTACGAGGAACGGGCGGCGGCTGCCCCGTCCGAGACGTAGATACGAGGGTCTTCCTCACCCTCGATCCGGACGATCCCGAACCACGCGTCCTCCTGCTCGATGAACACGATCACCGTGTCGTCGTCCGAGGCCTCACGGGCCAGCTCGGCCAGATCCGACAGGGTCTCCACGTCGTCGAGCTCCGTGTCGCTCGCTTCCCACCCGTCTTCGGTGCGCGCGAGCAGTGCGGCGAAGTACACCTGACTCTCTCCCACTGATCAGAGGTGTGACGTTCCGGCGGCGCGCTCCTGATGCCCCGCCCAATCGGCATCGTGACAGAAACGACGCCGTCAGGAGAGGTCTTCGGCTCTTGCGTCGTGCATCAGTCTGAACGACCCCGCGATCGGGCGGGCGTGCGACCCCGGCGCACGAAGGGGGCGCACAGCGGATCTTCCGACCGGGACGCTCACCAGCGGAAGGTCCTCATGCGCATCGCCTGACGCATCCGTGCCGCCCGGGCGCGCCGCGGCTGCACGCGCTCGCGCAGCGCCTTGGCCTCGTTGAGCTCGCGGAGGAACTGGGCGCGGCGCCTGCGGCGCTCCGCGTCGGTCTCCGGTGCCGGCGTGCGGGCCGCCCCCTCGGCGGCATCCTCGGCCGGTTCTTCCAGGTCGGGCATCGGCCACACCACCCCATCGCTGGGTCCCTGTGCCCCCACCTTCCCCCAGCGCGGTGGGTCGACGCCAGTGCGGGTCGGGCTACTGTTGAGTCATGCGTCTCCACGTCGTCGACCACCCCCTGGTCGCCCACAAGCTCACCACCCTGCGCGACAAGCGCACGGACTCCGCGACCTTCCGCCGTCTCGCCGACGAGCTGGTCACCCTGCTCGCCTACGAGGCCACCAGGGACGTCCGGACCGAGCAGGTCGACATCGAGACCCCCGTCACGCCCACGACCGGCGTGAAGCTGTCGTACCCGCGTCCGCTGGTGGTCCCGATCCTGCGTGCCGGGCTCGGCATGCTCGACGGCATGGTCCGGCTGCTCCCGACGGCCGAGGTCGGCTTCCTGGGCATGATCCGCAACGAGGAGACGCTGGAGGCGTCGACCTACGCGACGCGGATGCCGGAGGACCTCTCGGGCCGCCAGGTGTACGTCCTGGACCCGATGCTGGCGACCGGCGGCACGCTGGTCGCGGCGATCCAGGAGCTCATCAAGCGCGGCGCCGACGACGTGACCGCGGTCGTGCTCCTCGCCGCCCCGGAGGGCGTCGAGGTCATGGAGCGCGAGCTCGCGGGCACGCCGGTGACCGTCGTGACGGCCTCGGTCGACGAGCGGCTCAACGAGAACGGCTACATCGTCCCGGGCCTGGGTGACGCGGGCGACCGCATGTACGGCTCCGCCGAATAAGCAGCAGCCGGCTCCGCCGAACGATCAGGCAGCAGCCGGCTCCGCCGAACGATCAGGCAGCAGCCGGCTTCGCCGCACCAGACCTACCGGCAGGGTTTCACCGTGGGCGCGGGCTTGGTCAGGGCGACCAGGGCCGCGTCCGCCGTCGCCTTCGGGGACAGCGACTTGAACGCGGTCCCGATGATCAGGTCCACGTCCGCCGTGGCCCGGGTGTCCGTCTTGGTCGTGGCGCCCGCGAGCTGGGTGCCGAGGACCGAGAAGGCGCCCTTGGTGGCCGCGGGCGCGCCGAGCAGCAGACCGGCGCCCGGAACCTTCTTGTCGTAGGCGGTGGGCGCGTTCCCCACCTTGCCGATCTTGAAGCCGCGCTTCTTGAGCTCGTCCGCGGTCGTCTTGGCGAGCCCGCTGCGCGGGGTCGCGTTGTAGACGTTGACCGTGATCTGCGCGGGCTTGGGGAGGGCCGCGGCGGGCGCCGTGGTCGCCTTGGGCGCGGGTTTGCAGTCGGCCTGCTTCCCCGCCGTGGTCTTCGTCCCGTCGCCGGAGAACACGTCGACGAGCTGCAGCGTCCCCCAGCCGGCCGCGCCGAGCACGACCACGGCGGCGGCGGACGCGAGGACGATCCTGCGCCGGCGGTGGGGGCGACGCATGCGGGGGTAGACATCCCCCGTGATGCGGTACTTTCCGCCCATGCCGGGGGGAGTGAGCATGCTCATGAACGCAGCGTAATGCCGCCCGTCGGCGATGCCTACTTGATGATCATGTGATCGCGTCCGGATGGGGGCGAACTGACCCCGAAAGGGTCAGCCGGAAAGGCTCTCGCGGCTGGACGGGGCGTCAGTCGAGTTCCAGGACACGGGCGTGCAGCACCTGGCGCTGCTGGAGCGCCGCGCGGACGGCGCGGTGCAGTCCGTCCTCGAGGTAGAGGTCGCCCTGCCACTTCACGACGTGCGCGAAGAGGTCGCCGTAGAAGGTGGAGTCCTCGGCGAGCAGGGTCTCCAGGTCCAGCTGGCCCTTGGTGGTCACCAGCTGGTCGAGGCGGACCGGGCGCGGGGCGACGTCCGCCCACTGCCGGGTGCTTTCCCGGCCGTGGTCGGGATACGGCTTTCCGTTTCCGATGCGCTTGAAGATCACACGGAAAGCCTACCGGGCGAGCGGCTCCCGGCGCAGCCACGCGAGGGCAGTGGGATGCTGGTGCAAACCGTGGCAAAACCGGAATTGGGGTGCCGTCATGAGCGTCAGCGAGCAGCCGCCCGCCTCCCCCACGGGGCCGCCGGCCCCCCTCGCGGAGCCCGCGGCCGGGATCGCCGCCGGGTACGCCTTCGAGGGACCCGCACTCGAACTGGGGGCGCTGCTCTGGGACGGCGCATGTCACCCGGACGCGCGCATCCGCGTCCCGCTGCCCGTCCTCAACCGCCACGGTCTGGTCGCCGGGGCCACCGGCACCGGCAAGACGAAGACGCTCCAGCTGATCGCCGAGCAGCTCTCGGCGAACGGGGTGCCGGTCTTCCTCGCGGACATCAAGGGCGACGTCTCCGGGATCTCGGCGCCCGGCACGGACGGCGAGAAGGTGCGGGAGCGCGCCGGGCAGGTGGGCCAGGAGTGGCATGCGCGCGGCTTCCCCTGCGCGTTCTACGGGCTGGGGGGCACCGGTCCCGGCATCCCGGTCCGGGCGACGGTCACGAGCTTCGGTCCGGTGCTGCTGTCCAAGGTGCTCCAGCTCAACCAGACGCAGGAGCAGTCGCTCGGCCTGATCTTCCACTACGCCGACGCCAAGGGCCTGGAGCTGGTCGACCTCAAGGACCTGCGGGCGGTGGTCGCCTTCCTGGTCTCGGACACGGGGAAGGCGGAGCTCAAGGGGATCGGCGGGCTCTCGACGGTGACGGCCGGGGTGATCCTGCGGGCGATCACGGCCTTCGAGCAGCAGGGCGCCGGGGGCTTCTTCGGCGAGCCGGAGTTCGACACGTCCGAGTTCCTGCGGACGGCGGCGGACGGCCGCGGGACCGTCTCGGTCCTGGAGCTGCCGGCCGTGCAGGACAAGCCGCAGCTCTTCTCGACCTTCCTGATGTGGATGCTGGCGGACCTCTTCCACGACCTGCCCGAGGTCGGTGACCTGGACAAGCCGAAGCTGGTCTTCTTCTTCGACGAGGCGCACCTGCTGTTCAAGGGCGCGTCGAAGGCGTTCCTGGAGTCGATCACGCAGACGGTGCGGCTGATCCGCTCGAAGGGCGTGGGGATCTTCTTCGTGACGCAGACTCCGAAGGATGTGCCCCCGGACGTGCTCGCGCAGCTCGGCAACCGGGTGCAGCACGCGCTGCGCGCCTTCACGCCGGACGACGCGAAGGCCCTGAAGGCGACGGTGCGGACCTTCCCGAACTCGCCGTACGACCTGGAGGAGGTGCTCACCGGCCTCGGTACGGGCGAGGCGGTGATCACCGTACTGAGCGAGAAGGGCGCCCCGACGCCGGTGGCGGCGACCCGGCTGCGGGCCCCCGAGTCGCTGATGGGCCCGGTCGACGCGGCGGTCCTGGACGCGGCGGTGAAGGCCTCGCCGCTGTACGGGCGGTACGCGGAGGCGGTGGACCGGGAGTCGGCGTACGAGAAGCTGACCGCCGAGCAGCGGGCGGCGGAGGCGGCGGCCCTGGAGGCCGCGGCCGCGAAGGAGGCGGAGAAGGCCTCCAGGAGCGGAACGAGGGCTCCCGCTCCGAAGGATCGGAAGGAGGAGCCCTCGCTCGCCGAACAGGTGGTGGGCAGTGGGATCTTCACGTCCCTGGCCCGGTCGATCGGCACCCAGGTGGGCCGGGAGATCAGCCGCTCGCTCTTCGGGACGGCCCGCCGGAGGCGCTGACTAGGAGCTCACCTCGTCGTGGTCGCCGTGCAGGCCGCCGCCGCTGCCCGCGTCGCCGGTGGTCGGGGTGGAGACGACCGGCTTGCGCAGGGAGGAGATGTCGTGGGCGTAGGTGCCCACGGCGTTGGCGATGACGTCGATGTTGACGTCGAAGGCCTTCATGTCGATGTTGCTCAGGTCGTCGCCCTTGGCGTGGTAGTTCACGTCGTACGCGACGCCCGCCGTGCCGCCGAACTTGGCTGCCTGGGCGGCGGTCTTGATGCCCTCGGCGCCGGTGAAGGTGCCGCCGGAGGGGATGCCGACGGCGATGAACGGGCCGTAGTCGGAGCGGCCGGTGAAGTCGGTGCCCTCGTGCTGGATCCCGCGGCCGTCCAGGAAGTCGGTGATGCCGCGCTCCAGTTGGGCGGAGCCCTCGGGGCCCGCGCCGGCGCCGACGCCGTCCGAGTTGTCGCCGTCGTAGACGAACAGGCCGTAGTTCGGCGAGGCGATCATGTCGAAGTTGAGGTAGAGCTTGATCTCCTTCCGGCCGAGCTCGCTGAGCGTGTCGACGTAGTGCTCGGAGCCGAGGAGGCCGACCTCCTCCGCCGACCACCAGGCGAAGCGGACCTTGTTGGTGACCTTCTCCTTCGACTTGGCGAGCTCCAGGGCGGTCTGCAGGAGACCGGCAGAGCCGGAGCCGTTGTCGTTGATGCCGGGGCCCGCGGTGACGGAGTCGAGGTGGGAGCCGAGCACGACGGTGTTGGCCGCGTTGCCGCCGCGGGTCTCCGCGATGACGTTGTTGGTGACGCGCTTCTCCTGGAGCTGGCGGATCTCGAAGGAGAGCGAGACGGGGCCCTTGGCGAGGTCGGCGGCGAGCTGCGTGCCCTCGGCCAGGCTGATCCCGCCGGTGGGGATCTTGCCGGAGGCCGGGTCGCCGAGGGTGCCGGAGAGGGCGCCGTCGACGTTGTTGTAGACGATCGCGCCGGCGGCGCCGGCCGCGGCGGCGTTCTGCTGCTTGATCGCGAAGGAGCAGACACCGCGCTTGATCAGCGCGATCTTCCCGGTGAAGGCGCCGGTGGCGAAGTCGCCCGGCTCGCAGCCGGTGGAGCCGTCGGCGTCGACCGGCACGGCCGCCAGCTCGGCGGTGATGCCACCGACCGGGGTGGACTTCGTGTACGTCATGGCCTTGATGTCGAGCGCGCGGGAGGCGGGCGCGACGACGGAGGCCTTCTCGGCGAGCGTCTGGGTGTAGATGAAGTCGAACTGCTGGTACCGGACGTCGTATCCGGCCTTCTTGAGCTGCGTGTACACATACGCGGCCGAGGCGTCGTGGCCGAGCGTCCCGGCCGCGCGGTTGCCACCGGCCGAGTCGGCTATCGCCTGGAACTTCTGCAGGTGCCTGTAGGCGTCCTGGGCGGTGGTTTCGCGGACCAGCTTCTTCGCCAGCCTGGCGGCATCGCGGGCGGGTGCGGCCGAGGGGTCCTGTCCCGCGGTGGCGGGGGAGGCAAGGACCAGCGGGGTGGCGAGGGCGGCGGCGGCGAGGATGGCCGCGGCTCGGCGCTGGGATGCGTTCACAGAAGTCCTTCCCGGTACGGACGAGGTTGAGGGGAAGCTAGCGATCTCGGGGGCATTCTGTGAACAGATCTGTCGGAATTCCTGTCAGGTCACACAGGAATGAAATGTGGAATTATCAATTCCCGGTCCATCATTGGCCTTTCGCCGCTTTTGCGGCCTTGGCGGCGGCCTTCATCTCCTGCTTGTGCGCGCGGACCTTCGCGAGCGACTCCGGCCCGGTGATGTCGGCGGCGGAGCGGTGGCAGTCCTCCTCGCCGTACGGCCCGGCCGCCTCCCGCCAGCCCGGGGGCCGCACCCCGTACTGCTTGCCGAGCAGGGCCAGGAAGATCTGCGCCTTCTGCTTCCCGAAGCCGGGCAGCGCCTGGAGCCGCGCGAGCAGCTCCTTCCCGGTCGCCGCGTCCGCCCAGACGGCCTCGGCGTCGCCCCCGTACTCCTCGACGAGGAACTGGCACAGCTGCTGGATCCGGTGGGCCATCGAGCCGGGGTAGCGGTGCACGGCGGGCTTCCCGGAGAGCAGCGCGGCGAACTCCTCGGGGTCGCGGGAGGCGATCTCGTGCGCGTCGAGGTCGTCGTGGCCCATGCGGGTCGCGATCGTGTACGGGCCGGAGAACGCCCACTCCATCGGGACCTGCTGGTCGAGGAGCATGCCGACGAGCGCGGCGAGCGGTGACCGGCCGAGGAGCGCGTCGGCCTCCGGCTGCTGGGCGAGGTGGATCTCGGGGCTCATGGACCGATCATCACGCGCGCGCGTGACACCCGCCCGGTGGGTTCACCCACCGGACGGGCGCGGGCCGCGATCGGGCCGCGATCAGGCCTCGTTCAGGCCTCGGGCCGGGCCTCGTCCCCGGCCGGGCCTCGGCCGGTCCCCGGTCAGGCCTCGGCCGGGCCTCGGCCAGTCCCCGGTCAGGCCGTGCTCCCGCTCTTCGCGAAGCGGTCGAGGGCCGCCAGGACCAGGTCCCCCGTCTCCGTGCCGCCAAGGTGCCCGGCCCGCTCCACCACGTGCAGCTCGGCGTCCGGCCAGGCGCGGGCCAGCTCCCACGCCGTGGTGAGCGGTCCGCCCATGTCGAGCCGGCCGTGGATGAGGACCCCGGGGATGCCGGCGAGCCGGTGCGCGTCGCGGATCAGCGCGCCCTCCTCCAGGAAGGCGCCGTGCGCGAAGTAGTGCGAGCAGATACGGACGAAGCCGAGCCGGGTGTCGTCGACCCGGTCGGTGTACGGGGTGCCCATGCCCTCCATGGAGAGCACCGCGTCCTCCCAGGCGCACCAGTCGGCCGCCGCCTTCTCCCGTACGGCCCGGTCGGGGTGGTTCATCCGGGCGGCGTACTCCCCGACGGGGTCCGCCGCGTGGTCCGCGCCCGCGCGGAAGCGCTCGTGGGCCTCCGGGAAGAAACGGCCGACGCCCTCGTACAGCCAGGCGGTCTCCGAGCGGCGGGTGGTCGTGACGGCCGCGATCACGATCTCCGACACGCGCTCGGGGTACGCCTCCGCGTACGCCAGGATCAGCGTGGAACCCCAGGACCCGCCGTACATCAGCCACTGCTCGATCCCGAGGTGCTCGCGCAGCCGCTCCATGTCGGCCACCAGGTGCGCCGTGGTGTTCACGGACATGTCGGCGGCCGGGTCGCTCGCGTGCGGGGTGGAGCGCCCGCAGCCGCGCTGGTCGAAGAGGACGACCCGGTACGCCTCCGGGTCGAACCGGCGCCGGCTGCCCGGGGAGGAGCCGGAGCCGGGCCCGCCGTGCACGACGACCGCGGGCTTGCCGTCCGGGTTCCCGGACACCTCCCAGTGGATGCGGTTGCCGTCGCCCACGTCGAGCAGGCCCTGGTCGTACGGTGCGGTCTCGGGATGCATCCGGCCGACGCTACCGGCCGCGCCGGGGCTACGGCGTCCCGTTTTCCCGCACCCGTACGGACGGGTCCTCGCACCACGCCAGGAGCGAGGGCCACTCCCCGTATCCCGAGTCGGGGTTGAGGTGCTCGCCGTCCGGTACGAGATCCAGGTCGAGGCCGAGCGGGATGCCGTAGTGCAGGGCCGCGCCCTCGGGGCAGTACGGATCCCCCTCCCCGTACACGAGGCGCGCCTTCAGGCCGGCCTCCGTGAGGTCGAGGCCGTCGGCGAAGGCGGCGATCTCCGGGATCGAGGCGGTGACCTGCGGCGAGGGCGGGGCGACCAGGAGGACCCGGTCGGCGTCCGGCCGCCGTTCCCCGGCGCGCAGCCACAGCAGCACCGAGAGGCTGTGCGCGAGCACCACGAACTCGCCCTCGGCAGGGCGCGCCCCGTGCTTCTCCAGGGCGTCGAGCCAGGCGTCGAGGACCGGCGCGTCCGGTGAGGGCAGCTGGGGGTAGCGGACCTCGTGGCCGCGCTCGCGCAGCTGTCCGGCGAGCCAGTGCTGCCAGTGGGCGGCCGGGCGGCGGTTCTGGAAGCCGTGGAGGATCAGGTAGGTGGTCATGGCGTGATCCTGCGACGGCGGAGGCCGCCGGTCCACCACCGTCCGCGGAGCGGTCGGTGTTCTCCGTGACCGGGTTTCAGGCCCGCAGGGTCAGCAGCGCCCGGACTCCGGCCTTGAGCCGGTCGGCCGAGAGTTCCTGTTCGACCGTCAGGTGGTGCATCACATCGGGTGAGAACGGCGCGAGCGCCAGGTGCGCGAGGAGGGTGCTGTCGCTGTCCGGCCTGAGCTGTCCGATGAGCAGGGCCATGTGCGTGTGCATCACCCGGTAGGCGCCGCTGTGGTAGCGGGCGCGGGGCGCGGCGGAGTGCGCCGCGAGCAGCAGGGCGCGCTGTGCGCCGACCCGGTCGACGAGCGCGTCGAGGAAGGCGTCGAGCCGCTCGGCGGCCGGGGCGCCCGGGCCCAGCGGGGGAGGGCCGCTCATGTACGCCTCCTGGAACCGGCGCTCGCGGTCGTCGAGGAGCGCCCACAGGAGCTGGGAGACGTCGCCGAAGCGGCGGTAGACGGTGCCGACGCCTATGCCGCTGGCGTGGGCGACCTGGTTCATGGTGACCGCGTCGGGGCCTTCCTCGGCGACGATCCGGGCGGCCGCGTCGAGGATCCTGCGCCGGTTGCGGGCCGCGTCGGCGCGCTCGGGCGCAGGGGTGCCGACGGTGGGGAGCAGGTTGAGTTCCGGCGCCGCCGTCCTGTGTCCGGCCTGCGGGTTCTCCGTGCTCATGTGTCGACTCCTGTTCGCCGAGCCCCGTTCCCCCGTCGGTCGCTTCCTGATGCGAGCATACCTGTTCCCCTTGCAAAGCGGATATCAATCCGCTTAACCTCGGGGCAGCGAAACGGAAAGTAATCCGATTCGCTTGTCGAGTCCGGCTGAGGAGAGTCCACCATGTCCGTCAAGGTCGCCGTCATCTACTACTCGGCCACGGGATCCGTGCACCAGCTCGCCCAGGCCCTGGCCGAGGGCGCCGAGAAGGCCGGCGCCGAGGTGCGCGTGCGCCGCGTGCCCGAGCTCGCCCCGGACGCCGCCATCGACGCGAACCCGGCCTGGCGCGCCCACGTGGACGCCACCGGTGACGTGGAGGTCGCCACGCTGGAGGACCTGGAGTGGGCGGACGCGTACGCGCTCGGCTCCCCGACCCGCTTCGGCAACGTGGCCGCGCAGCTCAAGCAGTACGTCGACACGACGGGCGGGCTCTGGCAGCGGGGCGTCATGGCGGACAAGCCCGCGACCGCGTTCACCAGCGCCCACAACGTCCACGGCGGCAACGAGTCGACGCTGCTGGCGCTCTACAACACCTTCCACCACTGGGGCTCGGTCATCGTCTCGCCCGGCTTCACGGACCCGGCGGTCTACGCGGCCGGCGGCAACCCGTACGGCACCGCCCACCCGGGCGCCAACGGCGCCCCCGGCGAGGAGGTCCTCCAGGCCGCCCGCTACCAGGGCCGGCGCCTGACCCGGATCGCCAAGCGGCTGAAGGGCCTGGCGGACGACTGACGGTGATACGGAAGCACCCCGGGGGCGGCGGCCCCCGGGGTGCTTCTCTGTCTCCCCGCTCCTCTACGCGAGCGAGAGGAAGAGCTTCTCCAGGCGGGCCCGCATCGCCTCGGGGTCCTCGCCGTTCTTGCGACCGCTCTCGATGTCGGTCAGGCACTGCTGGAGGCCGGTCGCGATGATCGCGAACCCGGCCCGGTCGAGGGCGCGGGAGGCGGCGGCCAGCTGGGTGACGACCTCCTCGCAGTCACGCCCCTCCTCGATCATCCGGATCACTCCGGAGATCTGGCCCTGGGCCCGGCGCAGCCGGTTCAGGACCGACTTGAGCTCGGCTCCCGCGAGATCGAGTTCCACTGTCACTCCTCCACAGATACCCCAGGGGGTAATTTACTCCCCGACGCGGGGTTCCGTCGAAGACCAAGGATGACACCTGTCAGGGCGTGTAGCGGCGGAGGAACATCTCCACCCCGTCGACGACGAGCCGTTCGCTCAGCTCCTCGGCGAGCTCCGTCCCGTACTGCTCGAAGACCATCTGCGGGAAGACGAGCAGCGAGTACAGCTGGAGGACCGCGACCTCCAGGTCCGGGATCGCGAGCCGGCCCCGGTCGGCGAGGGCGCGCAGGGCGTCCGCGACGGCGGGGTGGTGGCCGGCCGGGCCGTGCGCCCGCCAGGCGCGGCCCAGCTCGGGGAAGCGGTGCAGCTCGGTGGCGACGAGGGTGCGCAGGGCGCGGCCCTCGCCGTCGGCGCGCACGGCCCGCGCCCAGGCGCGCCCGGCCTCGGTGAAGGCGGCGCGCAGGTCCTCGGCGTCGGCGAGCCCGGAGAGGTCGGGGCCGTCGGAGTCCCCGTGCAGGGGTTCGTCGAGGGCCCCGGCGACGACGGCGGTGAAGAGGGCTTCCTTGCTGCCGAAGTGGTTGTAGACGGTGACCTTGGAGACGCCCGCCTCGGCGGCGATGGCGTCCATGCCGACGCCGAAGCCCTCGCGGAGGAAGAGGTCGCGGGCGGCCCGCACGACGGCCTGCCGCTTGCGGGCGGCGCGGGGGCCGGTGGGGGCGGGCTTGGGGTCCATGCGGAGAGCCTACCAAGCGAACTGTACTCTTGAGTTCAACTGTACTGTGCCGTACAGTTCAGTTATGCCCACCCGGACCGCCCTACCCACCCCTGTCCACCCGCACCCGCGCCGCTGGACGGCCCTCGCGCTGATCTGCGCGGCCCAGTTCATGCTGATCCTCGACGTCACCGTGGTGAACGTCGCCCTGCCCGCCGTCGCCGCGGACCTCCACCTCGGGCGCACCGCCCTGACCTGGGTCGTCACCGCGTACACCCTGTGCTTCGGCGGGCTCATGCTCCTCGGCGGACGACTCGCCGACGCCCTCGGCGCCCGCCGCGTCCTCCTCGCCGGACTCGCCCTCTTCACCGCCGCCTCGCTGGCCTGCGGTCTCGCACCGAACGCCGCGGTACTGCTCTCCGGACGCGCCGCCCAGGGCGTCGGCGCCGCACTCCTCTCCCCGGCGGCGCTGGCCCTGGTCACGACCGCCTTCCACGGCCCGGAGCGGGCCAGGGCCCTCGGCGTCTGGGCGGCGATCGGCGGCACCGGCTCCGCCGTGGGCGTCCTCCTCGGCGGCGCCCTCACGGCGGGCCCGGGCTGGCCCTGGATCTTCTACGCGAACGTCCCCACGGGCCTGGCACTGCTCGCGACCCTGCCGAGGCTCCTGCCGCCGGACCGGCCCACCGGCGCCCGCGGCCCGCTGGACATCCCGGGAGCCCTCCTCGTCACCACGGCCACCGGCGCGCTCGTGTACGGCCTGGTCCGGACGGGCGACGACGGCTGGACATCGCCCGGGACCCTGCTGCCGCTCCTGGGCGCGGCCGCGCTCTACGCCGCGTTCGCGGCGACGGAACGCAGGACCCGCGTCCCGCTGATGGACCTGAGGATGCTGACCCGGCGCCCGGTCGTGGCCGGCTCACTCCTCATGCTGGTCGCGACGGCGCTCCTGATCTCGTTCTTCTTCCTGGGCTCGCTGCGCCTCCAACGGATCGACGGGCTGGACGCCCTCCGCACCGGACTCCTCTTCCTCCCGGTCGCGCTCACCACCGCGATCGGCGCACACCTCGGCTCCCGCCTGGTCACCACGGCCGGCCCGCGCGCCTGCGCCGCCGGAGGCATGGCCCTGGCGGCCGCGGGCTGCCTGCCCCTCGCCCTCCTGCCGGAGACCGCCGACCCCTGGACGACCCTCCTGCCGTCCCTGGCGACGGCGGCCCTCGGCCTGGGCGCGGTCTTCGTCACGGCGACCACGACCGCCCTCGGCCTGATCCCCGCACACGAGGCGGGCCTCGCCTCGGGGATCGTCAACACCTTCCACGAACTCGGCGGCACCCTGGGTGTGGCCCTCGCCTCCACCCTCGCCCTGGGCACCGGCGCGCCGGGCTTCACCACGGCCTTCACCCTCTGCGCCCTGACAGCGGCCACGACGGCCCTGACGACCCCGCCCCTCATCCCCAGGGGCAGCCCCCGCCACCCGGGCGGGGCCCACGGGGCGCACTGAGGGTGAAGAGATTCACGCGGTCCCGGAAGGCTCGGCGGCAGCGCGTGCCCGCGGTGCCCGACGCTGCTCGAACTGGCCCAGGTGTGTGACCACCGAACCGTAGAAGCGGTCGACCGCCTCGTCGATGCTGCGGATGAAGCCCGACTCCGTGGCGCCACGGCTGTTGCCCATGCCCTTGAAGAGCGAGAGCCGGAAACCCGTGATGGCCGCGCTGTCCTTGGGCAGCAGGTCACCCGGCTCGGGGCGCAGGCGCTCCAGCGTTCCCCGCGGCCCGTTCCGGTCTTCTGTCAGTGTTTCCACGTGCAGGTCGGCAGGGGCGTCTTCCAGGACCCGGAGGAGCCGCTTGGCGACCGAGAGGGGGTAGGCGCCGTCCGGGGCGGGCACGTCGATGGACGTACGGATCTTCCCGGTGCGCAGGTCCGCTGTGATGGACAGAACGCTGTGTGCGCCGTCGACGCGCAGCTCCGCGGCGAGTCTCCCCTCCTCGCAGAGCCGATCGGCCAGGGCCGTGCGCCGGGACTTGGGGTCGCTGCCTCGCTTGACCCGCTGTACCGGCAGGGTCTTCTGTCCGAGCTCGCCGCCCAGCCGCAGGCAGACCTGCCGGATCAGCCGTTCCCAGCTCTCCACGACCTCCACCGCGCGGGGGTCGCCCTGGCACAGGGTCTCCGCGTCGATCCCGTTGCGCACGGGAACCCAGGACGGCCCCATGTTCTGGAAGCCGTGACAGCCGGAGTTCTCGTTCTGGAGGTAGTGGAGCAGCTCCTCGAGGAGCCAGGCGTGTGCCGCGTTGCCCACTCCTTCGTGCCGGATCAGCATCTGGGCCTGGTGGGCCACCTCGGCCCAGGAGAGGTGCCAGAGCGAGACCTTGTGCTTGCGTCGGCCGTCCGTCTTGACCTCGACGAGTGGAATGCCCTCCAGGGCCACGCCATTGGACAGGGTGATGACCGCTTCGTACCCGCGTCTCGCGGCGATGTCCATGTAGTTCTGGACCTGCTCCGGCTTCAGCGGATTGCCGTTGGTCTTGGTCTCGACGAGGGCCGTCCAGAGCTTCCCGGCACGCTCCGTCCGGATGACGCCGTCCGGGCGCTTCGGGCTGTCCCCGTGGGGAAGCGACACCTCGGTGAAGGTCTGCATCCGGCCCGCGGGCGCTCCGAAGCCGGCGGTGAGGCGCCGGCCGAACTCCGGGACCTCGGCCATCACCGAGAGCAGCACCGAGGTCGCACGCACCTCGCGCTCCCGGTCGCTCTTGTACGAGGGGACGGGGAAGAGGCGCGCGGGCTTCCAGGTGTCGTTCTCCGCCAAGGACTTCTTCGCGGCCTTCGGCAGCGTGACCTTCTTCTTCGCCGTCCTGGTGCCACGGCGCCGGGTGGGTTCGGGCGTGGCGGAGGCCGGTGCTGTGCGGTCCGCGCCGGACTGCGCCGGGATCGGGACCGGGGGGCCCGCGGCCTGCGGCGCGGGATCGCCGCCGGGCGGAGGGGAGGTGGCCGGCTCGGCCCCGGGGAGGCCCGAGGAAGTGCCGGCCGTGGCGGTGTCAGCCGTCTCCTCCCCAGCGGGTTCCCTGCCGGACGGGGCGTCCCGGACCTCCTGTTCCTCCTCGGTCTCGTCCTCTTCGTCGACGGCGATGCCGAAGTCGGTGGCGAGTCCGGTGAGTCCCGTCTCGTATCCCTGTCCGACGGCACGGAACTTCCACTCGTCGTTCCGCCGGTAGAGCTCGCCGAAGATGAACGCCGTCTCGATCGTGGCGTCCTCGATGGAGAAACCGAGCAGAGCCTCGCCGGAGCGGTCGCTGACCGTCATCCGCAGGTCGTCCAGTTCACCGAAGCGGGCGCCGCCGTACTGGCTCGCCGCCACCACGATCGTGGCGACGTCCTCGGGGATCGCCGTGAGGTCCAGGCTGATCCGGTCCTCGCTGCCGTTCTCCGTCGGGACCTTGCCGAGCAGCTGCACGCTGCCGTCTTCGGCGGCGGGGTGGTTGTAGAAGTAGAAGTCGGTGTCGCTGCGCACTTTGCCGCTGCTGCCGACGAGCAGCACCGAGACGTCCGCGTCACCGTCGCCCGTCGCACTGCTCCAACTGAGCCCGACGACGACCGCGCCGGTGTCTTCGCTGAGGGTGGCCAGCCCGATGTTGGCCCCCTTGGACATCTCGTGCATGTGTCCCCCCGGACCCTCACGATGTGATCTGCGCCCCAAGGGGGAACGCTAGCGTCCGCAAGCGGAGGTCGCGGAGGAAACGTGAAAACCGGACGAACCTCGGGGGTCGAAGCCCCGCACGCCCCGGAGGGCGTGCGGGGCTTCACTCCCGGCCCGGCCGCCGATCAGTCCTGACTCGGGCCCGTCTCGTCGATCGGGCGGATGACCACCGGGTGGTCCGGGGAGCCGGGCGGGACCGGGCAGCGGGCGACCTGGGCGGCGATCTCCGTGACGCGGTCCAGGGAGGCGCAGTCGAGGACCCAGTAGCCGGCGAGGACCTCCTTCGTCTCGGCGTACGGGCCGTCGGTGACGAGCGGCTCGCCCTGCGCGTCCACCGTGACGAAGCGGGCCGTGGACGGGGCGGCGAGGCCCTGGGCGTCGACCATCTCGCCGCGCGCCGACACCTCCTCGTTGATCGCGTTCATATGGTCGAACATCGCCTTGAGCTGCGTCTTGTCCCAGGCGGGGCTCTGTGCCGAGCCGCGGCCCACCATCGCCTCGTAGTCGGCCTGCGACCCCTGGACCATGACCAGGTACTTCATGACGTCCTCCTCGCTCGTTCCCTGCGGATACCGCCTCTCGCAGCAGAGTCGGAGCCGGGCCGCCGTTCTCGACACCGCGCGGAAAGGAACCGGAAAAACGGGAGAAATCACTCGACCGCCCGATGATGCCGGTGTGAACGCATTCACCTTCTCCGCCGCCTTCATCGCCTTCTTCTCCGTCGTCGGACCCCCGAAGGTGCTCCTCGCCTTCGGGGGCCTCGCCCAACTCCACGACCCCCGCCAGCTGCGGAACATCGCGCTGATCTCCTCGGGCGCGGCCGTCCTCGTCGGCCTCGTCACCGGCACCACGGCACCCTGGCTCCTGGACGTCTTCCACATCAGCACGCCCGCCCTCCAGCTCGCGGGCGGCGTCATCTTCTTCATCTACGCCGTCGGTCTCGTCCTCGGCCTCCACCTCGGCTCCGACACAGCCCACGACGACGCCCCCGACCTGGTCAGCGGGGTACGCGAGCTCCTTATGCCGTACGTCGTGAGCCCGCTCGCGATGACCGCCGTGCTCATCGAGGCGTCCGAACGGGACTCGTTCAGCTGGCGCTCGACGGTGGTCGGCGCGTACGTGGCCGTCATCGCCCTCGACCTGGTCTGCGTCCTGCTCCTCGCCCCGGTCCTGCTCCGCACCCACCACGCCACGATCGAGCTCCTCGGCCGCCTCCTGGGCCTGCTGCTCGCCGCCGTCGGCGTCGACCTCATCCTCGACGGCCTCTACGACCTGGGCGTCACGGGCCTGGAGGCCCGCTACTGAGGGGCGCTGAGCTCCCGCTCCAGCGGCGTCCGGAAGCGGGGCGTCACCCGGACGTCCCCCAGCCACTCCGCCAGCCGCTCCGCCTCCGCCCCGATCGCCCGCCGCGCCTCCGCGCCCGCGTCGGCGAACAGCCGGTGGGCGATGGCGCCGTCCGGGCGCTGCGCCCAGCCGCCGACGATCCGGCCGTTCCACCACACCGTCGGCCCGATGTTCCCGCTGCGGTCGTACAGCGCCGCCCGGTGGTCCGGGTCCAGGTACCAGTCACGGCCCTGCCACCCCATCGCCGTCGGGTCGAGCGCGGGCAGCAGCGCCGCCCACGGCTCCGGCTCCGGTACGGGCCCGAGGTCGTCCGGCAGGACGAAACCCGTCCCCCCGTCCACCGTCACCGGCAGCGCCCCGACCGCCGCGAGCGCCTCGCGCACGTCCGTGACCTTCCACCCCGTCCACCACGTCAGGTCCGCCTCGGTCGCGGGACCGCACGCCCCGAGCCAGCGCCCCAGCAGCTCCGCCCGCGCCCCTGCCGGGTCCCGCGCCGGACGGGCGTCGGCGAGCGCCCACCGGAAGCGGCTCGACGTCCACGTCCCCTGCGGCCGGCCCCGTACGATCCGGCCCTCCATGCCGAGCACCCGCAGCACCCGGCTGGCGACGGACTGCACGCCCTCCTGGCGCGTGCCCGGCCCGTACACGTACTCCGACCTCAACCTCGGTACGGCAGACCCGAGTTCGGTCCCCGTCGCCTCTCCCCGTACGGCCAGCTCGGCGAGGACGAGACGCTCGGTCTCCGCCAGCCAGTCCCCGTCGAAGGCACTGCCGGCCGCCAAGTGCTTGAGGAGCGTGCTGCGTTCACGGACCGCGGCCGGTGCGGTCGTCGAGGCCTGCACGGCGCCGGCGAGGCCCGACGGGAAGACGAAGACCGTGTGCCGCATGCCGTGCATCCGCACCAGCGCCCCGTCCTCGTACAGCGCCCGCTCCACCGCCCCGACCGGCTCGACGCCCCCGGTCAGCCGGGCCGCCACCGCGAGGAACACACTCGCCGGATCCGTCCCGTGCAGCGCCACGAGCGCGCCCCCGACCTCCGCCGCCGACCCCGCCCGCACGCTCCCGGCCAGCAGGTGCCGCACTCCGAGCCGCGCCCGGCGCTCCGCCGCGTCGATGAACCTCGTGTCTCCCATGAGCCCCATGATGGGTTCAGGCGACGGCCGGGGCGCGGAGATCCGCCGCCAGGGGCACCGAGCCGAGGAAGTCCGTCACCGTCCGCACGAACTCGTCCTCCTTCTCGAAGAACATCACGTGCCCGGCGTCGATCTCCGCGTACGAGCTGCCGCCGATCGCCGCGTGCAGCTCCCGGCTGTGCTCCACCGGCACCGTGGCGTCCTGCGTACCGCCCACGACCAGCGTCTCCGCAGTGATCCGGGGCAGCAGCCCGCGGATGTCGACCGCCAGGTCGAGCGCCACGTGCCGCAGGGTGCCCGGCGTGGGCGGCATGTTCGGGACGAGCGCCTCCACGCCCTCGCGGCCGATCGTGTTGAGGAAGCCCCGGCTGAACCCGGTCATCGTCACGAACCGCCCGAAGCCCGCCGGGTCGTTCTCGCCCAGCCGCTGCCACAGCGTGAACATGTTCCGCAGGTACTCGTCGCCCTCGGTGTGCGCCCACCCCGCCACGAGCACCAGCCGCCCGATCAGATCCGGGCGGAGGGCGGCGACGGCCGCGGACACCACGGACCCCATCGAGAAGCCGAGCAGGTCGACCGGCCCGGTGCCCGCGTCCTCGATCACCGCGACGACCTGCGCGGCGAGCGTCTCGACGGTCAGCGGGCCGCCGTCGTCGGCGGTCCGGTCGGCCCCGGACAGGTCCAGGGTGATCACCCGGCGGTCACCGGTGAAACGGGGCGCGGTCTGCCCCCAGTTGACCGCGGCGCCGCCGGAGCCGGTGCCGTGGACGAGGAGCAGGGCGGGCCCGGTGCCCGAACCCTCGATGTCGTAGTGGACGCGGGCGGTGCCGACGGTGACGGTGGCCATGATCTGCTCCCGGGGAGGTGGTGTGGTCCACCGGAGTTCCTGGCGGAACCGCTCGGTGGCTGACACCGAGGACTCTGCCGACCGCCGGAAGCCGGCGGGAGAGCCCTCCTGACCCTGGGATCGCCGATCCCTGGATACGACGGCCCGCGACCGGCACCATGATCGGCATGACGATCGACCGCCGTGAACTCGCCGACTTCCTGCGCCGCTCCCGCGAGCGGGTCCGCCCCCAGGACGCGGGCCTCCCGGCCGGACCCCGGCGCCGCACCCCGGGACTGCGCCGCGAGGAGGTCGCCCAGCTCGCCGGCATGTCCGCCGACTACTACATCCGCCTGGAGCAGGCCCGCGGCCCGCAGCCCTCGCCGCAGATGCTCGCCGCGCTCGCCCGCGCCCTGCGCCTCGACACCGACGAGCGCGACCACCTGCACCTCCTCGCCGGCCACCGCCCGCCCGCCGGCGCCACGGCCGGCGACCACGTCGCGCCCGGCCTCCTCCACCTGCTCGACCAGCTGGACACGACCCCCGCCCAGGTCCTGAGCGACCTCGGGGACGTCCTCGCGCAGAACGCGATGGCCCAGTCCCTGCTCGGCGGGGTGTGCACGGTGTCGGAGCACGGGCGGAACGTGGCGTGGCGCTGGTTCGCCGACCCCGCGGCCCGTACGGCGTACCCGGCCGAGGAGCACGCGTACTACAGCCGCCTCCACGTCGCCGACCTGCGCGCGGCCGTCGGCCGCCGCTCCGGCGACCCCGCCGCCACCCGGCTCGTGGAGCGGCTGCGCGGGGCGAGCGAGGAGTTCACCGAGCTGTGGGAACGGCACGAGGTGGCGGTCCGCAGGCACAGCCGGATGCGGGTCGCGCACCCCCTGATCGGCGCGGTGGACCTGGACTGCCAGGTGCTGCTCGCCCCGGAGGGCGAACAGCGTCTCGTCCTCTACACCCCGCCGCCGGGTACGGACGCGGGGGAGCGCCTGGCGCTGCTCCGGGTGGTGGGCACGGAACAGTTCACGCCCGCCCCGTGACCGACCTGCCCGGCGGCGCGCCCACCCGGCCGTTCCCTCACCCCGCCGCGCGCTCGCCGAGCGGTCGCCGTCGCAGGGACGGGTCGGTGAGGGCGGCCGGCCGCCAGACGCCGTCCGGCCGGTAGAGGTCGGTCCCCGGCGGCACGATCGCGTCGATCCGGTCGAGGGTCTCGTCGGTGAGGACGACCGGGGCGCCCTTCAGGAGCCCCTCCAGCTGCTCCATGGTCCGGGGCCCGATGATCACGGACGTCACGGCCGGGTGCGCGGCCGCGAAGGCGATGGCCAGCTCGGGCAGGGAGCACCCGATCTCGTCGGCGAGCGCGACGAACTCCTCGACGGCGTCGAGCTTGGCGGCGGTCACGGGCAGGGACGGGTCGAAGCGGTGCGGGGTGAGCGCGGCCCGCCCGCTGGTCAGGTCGATCGCCCGTCCCTTGCGGTACCTGCCGGTGAGGAAGCCGGACGCGAGCGGGCTCCAGGTGAGCACCCCCATCCCGTACTTCTGGGCGGTGGGCAGCACGTTCGCCTCGATGCCGCGGGCGAGGAGCGAGTACGGCGGCTGCTCGGAGCGGAACCGGCGCAGCCCGCGCCGCTCGGCGACGGCGTGCGCCTCGGCGATGTCCTCGGCGGGGAAGGTGGAGCAGCCGAAGGCCCGGATCTTCCCCTGGGAGACGAGGTCACCGAGGACGTCGAGGGTCTCCTCGATGTCGGTCCGGTGGTCGGGCCGGTGCACCTGGTAGAGGTCGATCCAGTCGGTCCCGAGCCGCTTGAGGCTGTTCTCGACGGCGAGCGTGATCCAACGCCGCGAGCCGCCACCCCTGTTGGGGCCCTCGCCGCCGACCGGGAAGTACACCTTGGTGGCGAGCACGGTCGCCTCGCGGCGCCGGGGGTCGCGCAGCGCCTTGCCGACGATCTCCTCGGACTCGCCGGCCGAGTACATGTCGGCGGTGTCGACGAAGTTGATGCCCTGGTCGAGGGCGGCGTGGATGATCCGTACGGACTCCTGGTGGTCCGGATTGCCGACCGCCCCGAACATCATGGTGCCGAGGCAGTAGGTGCTGACGTCGATCCCGGTCCCGCCGAGTATCCGATAGCGCATGCGCGCACTCTAGGGATGAGAGTGCACTCCAAGGCAAGACCCTTCAGAGGCCCGCACGGCGGACGAAGTCGAGAATCACCCGGCCCAGCTCGTCGGGCCGCTCCAGATGCACGTCGTGCCCGGCGCCGGGCAGGCTGAGGCCGTGGAGCCCGGGTCGCAGGCGGGCCATCTCCGCGTACTCGCCGCCGCCGATGATCCCGTCCTCCCCGAGGACGACGAGCGCGGGGCAGTCGACGGCCGACCACTCCTGCCAGAAGGCCCGGTGGGCGATCTCGTCGAGGGACCGTTCCATGACGTCGGGGTCGAAACGCGGCCAGAACCCGTCGCCGCGCGCCTCCAGGCCGTCGGCCCAGCCCTCCCCGACGGCCCGCTTCCCGTTCCCGAGGTACGCGACGGCCGCCTCCCGCGAGGGGAACGGCACCGGCCAGGCCCGCAGCCAGCCCCCGATCCGCTCCGGCAGACCGGGCTCGGCGCCCCCGGGCCCGGCCTCGACGAGGACGAGCGCGCGCGGCAGGCCGGGATGGGCGGCGGCGGTGAGGAGCGCGGTGTGCCCGCCGAGCGACTGGCCGACCAACAGAGGCCGTACGAGGCCGAGTTGGCCGACGACTTCGGCGACGTCGGCGACGTACGCGGCGCGGGAGACGTCCCCCGGGTGCCGCTCGCCTCCACCGTGCCCGCGCTGGTCGAGGGCGACGACCCGGTGCCCGGCGTCCCGGAGCAGCCGGGCGACGGCGTCCCACTCCCCGCAGTGACCGGCGAGCCCGTGGAGGAGGAGCGTGCCGGGCCCGGAGCCGCCCCAGTCGCGGCACGACAGACGTACTCCGTCACGCACGAGGGTCCGCTCGGTCCAATCGCCCGGGGAGGAAGAGGCCATGGACTCATCCTCCCTCACGGATGCAGCAGTTGATCGGCGACGGCGGTGCGTGCGTAGAGGACGGAGCGGCCGCTGCGGTGGGCGGTGACGAGACCGGCGTTGCGCAGCGCGATGAGGTGCTGGGAGACGCCGGCGGCGGACATGCCGCAGTGGGTGGCGAGCTGGGTGGTGGACGCGGGGGTGTCGAGCTCGGTGAGCAGCAGGGTCCGGGAGCGGCCGAGGACGGCGGCGACGGCGTCCGTGGCATCGGCGGTACGGGGCTCCCAGACGCTCCCGAAACCGCGTGCCGGGTAGGCGAGTTGGGGCGGATCGGGATGCACGGACCGGGTGAGGACCCGGGGCCAGACGAAGACCGAGGGGATGAGCAGCAGCCCGGAGCCGGCCTGGTCGCGGGTGAGCGCGCAGTGCCGCCGTACGAGGCGCAGGGTGCCGTCGTCCCACCGTACGGTCTCGTGGAGTTCGCTCAGGACCCGCGCCGAGCCGTGCTCGGCGACCTGCCGGGCCCGGTGGAAGACGTCGGCCTCCAGGACCTTCTGGACGCGGGCCCAGTAGGGGGCGAGGGCGAGCTCCCAGTACGCCTCGATCTCGTCCGCGACCTTGGGCAGGACGGCCCGGGGGTCCTCGCGCAGCAGCCGGAGCCGGGCCCCGTCGACGCCGTTCCGCTCCAGGGCGTCGAGGTCGTCCCGTACGTCCGCGGCGGACGCGCCGCGCACGGCATCGAGTTCCGCTTCGAGGGTGGGGAAGGGTCCGGCGGGGGTGGGGTTGAGGAAGTCGGCGATGTAGCCGCGGGCGGGGACGAGGGCGGCGAGCCAGCCGCGGTCGAGTCCGGCGCGCACGATCCGGGGCCGCACCTGGGCGGCCCAGCGTCCGTGCGGGGCGGAGTCGGGGTGGTGGGCGACGATCCGGTAGCTGGTGACGACCTCCCACATGGGGGAGACGGCGAAACGGGTCTGGGCGAGATCGGCGGCGGAGAAACTGAGCCCGGCTTCCATGCGTCGCACATCCTGGAGTCGGCGAAAGGGCGAATGGATTCGTCCTGAGCTTAATCATTGGAGGGGGGAGGGGAGGGAAAAGCAAGCTCCCCCCATGCCTTCATCCAGCAGCACGACACCCTCCGCGTTCCGTGGCCTCCCGTCCGTGGTCTGGACGATCTTCGCGGGAACGATCGTCAACCGACTCGGCTACCTCGTCACGCCGTTCCTGGTCTTCTTCCTCGCCTCGCGGGGAGTGACCGGCACGGAGACCTCGTACGTGCTCGGCGCCCTCGGCGCGGGCAACCTCATCGGCCCCGCCGTGGGCGGCGTCCTCGCCGACCGCATCGGCCGCCGCCCCACCATGCTGATCGGCCTGATCGGCGCGGCGGCGGCGCAGGGCGCCCTCTTCCTGGCGCCGGGAGTGTGGACGATGGCGGCGGCGGCGCTGCTGATCAGCGCCGCCGGCAGCACGGTCTCCCCCGCGGCGTACGCCCTGCTCGCCGACGCCGTCGACAGCGAACGGCGCCGCCGCGCGTACGCCCTCTTCGGCTGGGGCGTGAACATCGGCACGGCGGCGGCGGGCGTCCTGGGCGGCTACCTGGCGGCCCAGGGCTACTGGCTGCTGTTCGCCGTCGACGCGGGCTCGATGCTGCTGTACGCGCTGGTGGTGACGGTCCGCCTGAAGGAACCGAAGCGTTCCGCCGCGGACCATCCGGCGGCGAAGGATGGAATCGGCTACGGGGTCGTGGCCCGGGACCGCCTGGCCCTGCTCCTGCTCCCGATCTTCGGCGTCCAGCTCTTCGTGTACTCGCTGACCGAGGTCGCGCTCCCGCTCGCCGTCCGCGACAGCGGCCTCTCCCCGACGGTGTACGGGGCGATGGTGGCCGTCAACGCGGTCATGGTGGTCGCGCTCCAGCCCTTCGCGACGGCGTGGCTGTCCCGATTCCCGCAGCTGGTGGTGGAGAGCACGGGAAGCGCGCTGATCGCGCTGGGCGTCGCGCTGACCGGCCTCGCCGACGGCGTCGCCGGCTACACGGTGTCGGTCGTCGTCTGGTCGCTCGGCGAGGTCGCGGTCGCGGGCATCGCGGCCGGCATCTTCGCCAACCTGGCCCCGGAACACGCCCGGGGCCGCTACCAGGGCGCGTTCAGCTGGACCTGGGGCGTGGCCCGCTTCGGGGCGCTGACGGCGGGCGTGGCGGCGTACACGACGCTGGGCCCGGGAGCCCTGTGGTGGACGGCGCTGCTGGCGGGAACGGCGGCGGCGGCGGTCACGCTGGCCCTCAGGACCCGCATCGAGCGCCGCACGGCGCACGAACTGGCGGCGTGAGGTCAGTCCCGCCGAATGTGCTCGGGATCGATGTGCCGCCGCACCATGGGAACGGACGCGACGGCGGCGGCGAGGACGACCCCCAGAGCGCAGGCGAACAGCAGGGGCAGCCCTTCCCAGTCCCAGTGCACCGCGCCACCCCCGGTGATCAGGTAACTGGACTCGGCGAGCCACCCGGCGACGATGGCGGCCCCGAGCCCCACGACCAACGGCAACACCACCTGCACCACCTGCACCACCCGCAAGGTCCCGGCCCGAGCCCCCAACAGGACGAGCGCGGCGACCTGCCCCCGCCGCTCCATGGCCCGATCGGCCACGGACACGACAAACGCGGCAACCCCGATGACGAGCCCGAGCACCATCCCCACGACGAGCAGACTCCGGATGACGGTCAACTGAGCGAGCGAGTCGATGACAATCCCGACGGGCTCAACGGAAGCGGTAGGAGCCACGGCCCCCACCCCATCGAGCACGGCACGAACGGTGCCGGGATCGGCACTACTCACGAGGGTGAGGGTGCCGTCTGCGTCCGCCAGGTCGGGGGGGAGGAGGGAGGGGGGGACGAGTAGGGCGCCTGCCTCGAAGACGGAGATGTCCCAGGGACGCACGCTGATCTGTTCGCGTGGCACGGTGAGACTGACCTTCCGGCCGTCTTTCAGCGCGAAGAGGTAGGTCTCACCAGCCTTCGGGCCGTAGTCGGACACCGTGCGGTTGTCGTGCAGCTGCATGATCTGCCCGTCCAGACAGCCAGTGGCTCGCTGGGTGTACGCCGTGAGCTGTTCGCAATCTGCAGCCACCACTTCGGCGTGTGTCACATCGGTCCCATCCAAGGGATCCCAGGAGCCGTACGAGACGATCGCCGTCCGTACGCCCGCAACGCCTTCTAGCGCCTTGCGCTGGGCCTGCGATACGTCGTTCAGACGGATGTCGTACTCCTGAAGTGGAGCCGTGCGCCGACTGACCTGGTCCAACTCGATCAGGACCCCCTGCGTGAGCGAAGCTCCGAACACGAGCAGTACGAGCCCCGTGACCACCCGAAGAGAGGACCCGGGGTCGACTTCTGTACGCCGCAGGGCCAAGGCGACGGGCACTGACTTCGTTACGCCGGCCAGCTGCCGTGCGAACCAGGCGGTGATGGGAGCCAAGCCGAAGACGAGCCCAGCGCCGGTCAACAGCACGGCACCGGGGACCAGCAGGGAGCTGGCTGATCCCCCGGACGGATCCCGCCCCATGATGCTGAGAACGCAGTACCCGACGATGATCCCGAGCCCCGGGACCAGAAGCAGCATGCCGAATTTCTTCGGAGGCTTGCTCTCCCCGGTCCGCCGCACACTGATCGGTGACAGGGCGGCCTGCCGTGCACTGAACTGCCCCACGACCCATGCGAGCGCCGGGCATCCGAGCAAACACAATGCGATGGTCGTTCCCTCGGGGCGCCCATCAGCCGGATACCAGTGCAGTCCGGGCAGCCCGACCCGCGCCATGGCCTCGTTGATGCCGAGATAGGCCACGATGCCGATCAGGGCGCCGAGCGCGGCGGCGATCACGCTCTCCCCGGCATTGACTCGCCGGGTGTCCTTGGCGCTGAGCCCGACAAGCCGAAGCGCCGCGAGTCGACGCGCACGGGATTCCCCGGAAAGCCGGGCACAGACGGAGAGAAAGGTGACGAGGGGGAGTAGAACGATGCAGCCGAGGGTGAACCGCAGGGTGCTGAGGGTCGAGGGATCGACGACCGGCCGCCACGATTTGCCGATCCCGAAGCCGCCGAGTGACTCTGCGGCAGGCAGTTGGGCTCGCGCGATTCCGATGTAGGCGTACAGGTCGTCGGAGCCACCCAGCCCCTCCGGGGCGATTGTGCCCACTACGCGGCCGGGGACAAGGCCTGCTGCTCGCGGATTGGCTGCCAGGATCTCGCCGAGTCTCGGTGACACGACCGCCTCACCGGCACTTGGAAGCCTGTCGATACCTGGTGGTACCGGCGTCGGCCCGGTCCGTGTCCGAGCGACGAAGACTCGATGAAGCGGCTGGGATCCGTACGGATCGTTGAACTCGCGGTAGACGATGTTGCTCGCCCCAGGGCGCGGCTCACGGGCCGCTGCGCGAGCGTCGTGAGCGCTCAGGATCGAGGGAATGGTCAGCACAGCTGCAAGGCACGCCACGCCGAGCGCGGACCCAAGCGTCATCAAGAGAAAGCGGACCTGTCCCCTTCGCCCGCTGACCCATAACAGGCGCATTCCTAGGAGGAAGGTGCTCACACCGCCACCCGTTGTGCCAGGACGCCGTCCGACATCGTGTACTGCGTGTCTGCCTTGGCGGCGACGTCTGAATCGTGCGTGACGATGACTACGGCTGTCTTCTGGCGCCGCGCCAATTGGAGGAACTCATCTAGCACCGCAGCTGCGTTGGCGCTGTCGAGCGCCCCGGTCGGCTCGTCTGCGAACACGACGTCCGGCCGGTGGACCAAGGCCCGCGCGACTGCCACGCGCTGACTCTGGCCTCCCGACAGCTTTGACGTCCTGCGCCGCAGTAGATCCCCCATGCCTAGCCGCCCCAGAACCTGGGCGGCCATGGCGTGGGCATGGGCCTTGCTAATCCCGGCGAGCCTGAGAGGCAGCGCCGCGTTCTCCTCGACGGTCAGCTCCGGTAGTAGTTCCCCGTACTGGAACACGAAGCCCAGGCGCGTTCGGCGCAATGCGCTGAGTTCCCCGTCGGGGAGGCACGAGAGCTGCACTCCGTCGAAGGTAACCGTGCCGCTGGAGGGCGGCAGGACTCCGGCGAGGCAGTACAGCAGGGACGACTTGCCCGAGCCGCTGCTGCCCATGATGGCGGCCACTTCGCCGCGCTTGAGCGTGAAATCAGCACCGAATACAGCCTGTTGGGTGCCGTAGAAGAGGTCCACGCCCTCGGCGCGGAGGATGACATCCATCGTGGTGCGCTCCCTGGAGGATGGGAGCCGCGCGTCGACGGCTCCCAGAACCATCGACTATCGCCGAGCGAACAGCCGCTCGGGCGAGCAGCTGTCCGGCCGGAAGGCGCCACGATCGAGGCATACTTGCAGCCGAACTTCGTTGGTCTTCAGGACGGCACCGTCGGAGAAGACCCTGTCGATTTTGATGTCCTTCTTCTGGACACCCCTGATCTCCCCCCACGGATAACCCGCTACCTTCACTCGCAGGTAGACGTTGTGGCCGTCGTTGTCGGCATCGTCACGCAGGAGTCCCTTCACGTGGAGTCCGCTTGGGATCTTGTTCGGGCGCTCCCACTGCTGCGTGCCGACGAACGCTGCGCCGGGCGTCTGTAGGACCAACTTGTGCGGCGAGTCGGCCGCGGCCACCCCCATCCCTCCGAAGAACAACCCCGCAGCCACCGCAGCTGCCGCCAACTTCCTCATCGATTTCCCCTGGTTGAAGTGAATGTGCCGACTGGTCATCACAGAAAGTATCGGCATCACTACAGACAGGATCGAGCAGGAACGTCCCTCCGCCGGATCACCCCCCGATCCAGTGAACGAACCCCTCCGGGCCCCCACTCAGTCCTGCGGGCCACTTCCGGGGAGTGGGCTTGTCGGTGGGAAGGGCTTGATCGGTTTCTGCCCGTAGCCGGCGCCGCGGCGGCCTCGGGCTCGTAGGAGTGATCAGCCGGTGCGCCTGCGTGAAAGGGTGCGGTGCCGTCCCCAAGGATGCGCGCATGCGTCCTTCCCCTTCCGTTTCCCTGGTGCGCCGCGCCCTCGTCCCCCTCGTCGCCGCCGTCGCCCTCCTCGGTACGGCCGGTTCGGCCGCGGCCGGGGCCGTGGAGGCCTGTGGTTCCGTCATCACGGCCCCGCTCGCCCCGCCCGTCCCCGCCGACGACCCCTGTCCCAGTGCCGACCCCGTCGTGTGCCGGATCCGCGTCCTGCCGATGGACGAGAAGGTCGAGGCCCAGCGGACCCGGATGCGGTACCACGGGCTCCTGGAGGACATGCACCGCACGGAGGCCGACATGCGCGCGGCGGGCTTCACCGACGAGGAGATCGCGCGTGAGCTCGTCGACATGCGGAACCAGGCCAAGGAGATCACCCGCGCCGGCATGACCCCGGAGGAGGTCCGCGTCCTGGAGGAGCGGAACATCGCCAAGTACGGAAACCCGCTCGGCCCCACCGCGGATCAGCTGTACGCCAAGTACGGCTCCTGGCAGCAGGTCATCGACGCGTCGATGCGCACCAGCTACGCCGTCGACCGTGAGCTGAGCCTCGAGTACCGCCCCTGCCCCGTCGTCTAGAAGGACGGCACACACGGCATACGTCGAAGGGCCCCACCGCGAACGGTGGGGCCCTTCGACATCGTGCCCGGTGAGGCACTGGCGGAGGATACGAGATTCGAACTCGTGAGGGGTTGCCCCCAACACGCTTTCCAAGCGTGCGCCCTAGGCCACTAGGCGAATCCTCCGCGGCAAACAATACAAGACGTTGAGGGGTGCTCGCGAACGTGATCCGTAACGAGTTCCTCGGGACGTCATCGGGGGGTCGGAGGGGTCCCGGCATCGGGTACTCTGGGCGGAGCCCCTCACGCGGTGCTATCTGACTGAACTCCCCCAGGGCCGGAAGGCAGCAAGGGTAGGTCGGCTCTGGCAGGTGCGTGGGGGGCGCTTGCGTTCCCCGGGCCCAGCGCTCGGATTCAGCGCCCGGGCCCAGTGCCCGAGCCCAGTGCCCGAGCCCAGTGCTCGGACTCAGCGCTCGGACTCTGCGCTCGGGCCCAGTGCCCGGCCCGCCCCCGGCCCGTCCCGGATCCCGCTCCGGGTCCACCCGCCCCGGCGTCTCGTTTTTCCCGGGTTGTCGGTGGGCGCCTATAACCTCGTATACGTGTCGTCTCTCGCGCTGTACCGCCGCTATCGCCCCGAGTCCTTCGCCGAGGTCATCGGGCAGGAGCATGTCACCGACCCGTTGCAGCAGGCCCTGCGGAACAACCGGGTCAATCACGCGTACCTGTTCAGCGGGCCCCGCGGGTGTGGCAAGACGACCAGCGCGCGCATCCTCGCGCGGTGTCTGAACTGTGAGCAGGGGCCCACGCCGACGCCCTGCGGCGAGTGCCAGTCCTGCCGCGACCTCGCGCGGAACGGGCCCGGGTCCATCGACGTCATCGAGATCGACGCCGCTTCGCACGGTGGTGTGGACGACGCCCGTGACCTGCGCGAGAAGGCCTTCTTCGGGCCCGCGTCCAGCCGGTACAAGATCTACATCATCGACGAGGCCCACATGGTCACCTCGGCGGGCTTCAACGCCCTGCTGAAGGTGGTCGAGGAGCCGCCGGAGCACCTCAAGTTCATCTTCGCCACGACCGAGCCCGAGAAGGTCATCGGGACCATCCGGTCGCGGACCCACCACTACCCCTTCCGGCTCGTGCCGCCGGGGACGCTCCGGGACTACCTCGGCGAGGTGTGCGGGCGGGAGGGGATTCCCGTCGAGGACGGCGTGCTGCCGCTGGTCGTCCGCTCCGGCGCCGGTTCCGTGCGTGACTCGATGTCCGTGATGGACCAGCTGCTCGCCGGCGCCGCCGACGACGGTGTGACGTACGCCATGGCCACCTCTCTTCTGGGCTACACGGACGGCTCCCTGCTCGACTCCGTCGTCGACGCGTTCGCGGCCGGTGACGGCGCCGCCGCCTTCGAGGTCGTCGACCGCGTCATCGAGGGCGGGAACGACCCCCGTCGGTTCGTCGCCGATCTGCTGGAGCGGCTGCGGGATCTCGTGATCCTCGCCGCCGTCCCCGACGCCGCCGAGAAGGGCCTCATCGACGCCCCCGTCGACGTCATCGAGCGCATGCAGGCGCAGGCGTCGGTGTTCGGTGCGGCCGAGCTCAGCCGGGCCGCCGATCTCGTGAACGCCGGTCTGACGGAGATGCGCGGCGCCACCTCGCCCCGGCTCCAGCTGGAGCTGATCTGCGCGCGCGTGCTGCTCCCCGCCGCCTTCGACGACGAGCGTTCCCTCCAGGCGCGCCTCGACCGGCTGGAGCGCGGCGCGGCCGCCGCGCCCGCTCCGGTGTTCACTCCCGGGCCCCCGGCGCCGGCCATGGGGTACGTGCCCGGGCCCGAGGCCCACACCCCGATGGCCCCGCCCCCGCTCCCGCCGGCCACGGCGCAGCAGCACGCCCCCGTCCAGCAGCCCGCCCCCGTCCAGCAGCCCGCCCCCGTCCAGCAGCCCGCCCCCGTCCAGCAGCCCGCCCCCGTCCAGCAGGCCCCCGCCCCCGCCCCCGTGCACGAGCAGCAGGCTCCCGCCGCCGCCCGGCCCGGGGCGTGGCCCGGTGCCGCCACCCCCGGCAGCGGTGCGCCCGGCGCCTGGCCCGGCGCGTCCGCGCCCGCCGCCCCGGCCCCCGCGCCCGTACACGCGCAGCCCGCCCCGCAGGCCCCCGCGCCCGCGCCCGCCTCCAGCGGCGGGGACACCGCCCAGGTGCGGAACCTGTGGCCGCAGATCCTCGACGCCGTGAAGAACCGGCGCCGCTTCACCTGGATCCTGCTCAGCCAGAACGCCCAGGTGGCCGGCTTCGACGGCACGACGCTCCAGCTCGGCTTCCTCAACGCCGGCGCCCGCGACAACTTCGCGAGCAGCGGCAGCGAGGAGGTCCTCAAGCAGGCCCTCGCCGAGCAGTTCAACGTGAACTGGAAGATCGAGGCGATCATCGACCCCTCGGGCGGCGCCACGCCCCCGCCCGCCGCCACCGGCTTCGGCGGCTCCGGAGGTACCGGAGGCTTCGGCGGAGGAGGGGGAGGCGGCGGCTTCGGCGGTCGTCCCGCCGCTCCCGCGCCCGCCTTCCAGCAGGCCCCGCCGCCCGCCCCCGTACAGGCGCAGTCGGCTCCGGCCCCGGCCTTCCAGCAGGCGCCGCCGCCCGCTCCCGCGCCCGCGTACGCGCCCCCGGCTCCGCAGCCTGTGGCCCCCGAGGACGACGTCCCGGAGGAGGACGACCCGGACCTCGTCGACTCCGCCCTCTCGGGGCACGACCTGATCGTGCGCGAGCTGGGAGCCACGGTTGTGGAGGAATACACGAACGAGTAGGGGCGTCTCGCTCGGTGGCCCGCACAAGGGGCATCCCGTCCCGCGGGCTACTCTGGCAGGCGTGAAGGTCCTCGTCATCGGCGGCGGCGCCCGCGAACACGCCCTGTGCCGCTCTCTCTCCCTCGATCCCGACGTCACCGCTCTGCACTGCGCGCCCGGCAACGCCGGAATCGCGGAGGTCGCCGAGCTGCACCCCGTCGACCAGCTGGACGGCGCGGCCGTGACCGCGCTCGCCACCGAGCTCGGCGCCGACCTGGTCGTCGTCGGCCCGGAGGCCCCGCTCGTCGCCGGAGTCGCCGACGCCGTCCGCGCGGCCGGCATCCCGGTCTTCGGCCCGTCGCGTGAGGCGGCGCGGCTGGAGGGCTCCAAGGCCTTCGCCAAGGACGTCATGGCCGGCGCCGGGGTCCCCACCGCCCGTAGCTACGTCTGCACGACCCCGGCCGAGATCGACGAGGCGCTCGACGCCTTCGGTGCTCCGTACGTGGTGAAGGACGACGGCCTGGCCGCCGGAAAGGGCGTCGTCGTCACCGACGACGTCGAGCGGGCCCGCGCCCACGCGCTCGCCTGCGACCGGGTGGTCATCGAGGAGTACCTCGACGGCCCCGAGGTCTCCCTCTTCGCGATCACCGACGGCACGACCGTCCTTCCGCTGAAGCCCGCGCAGGACTTCAAGCGCGCGCTCGACGGCGACGAGGGCCCGAACACCGGCGGCATGGGCGCCTACTCGCCGCTGCCCTGGGCCGATCCGAAGCTGGTCGAGGAGGTCCTGGAGACCGTCCTGCAGCCGACGGTCGACGAGCTGCGCCGCCGCGGAACGCCGTTCTCCGGTCTGCTGTACGCGGGTCTGGCGATCACCGGCCGCGGCGTACGGGTCATCGAGTTCAACGCGCGCTTCGGCGACCCGGAGACCCAGGTCGTGCTGGCCCGTCTGAAGACCCCGCTCGCGGGTGTCCTGCTGAACTCCGCCAACGGCACCCTGGACGACCAGGCGCCGCTGGCCTGGAGCGACGAGGCCGCCGTCACCGTGGTCGTGGCCTCCCACAACTACCCGGAGACCCCGCGCACGGGCGACCCGATCGAGGGCCTGGACGAGGTCGCCGAGAAGGACGCCCCGCACGCGTACGTGCTCCACGCCGGTACGAGGCGGGACGGCGACGCGGTCGTCAGCGCGGGCGGCCGGGTCCTCTCGGTCACCGCCACCGGAACGGACCTGGCGCAGGCCCGCGAGCGGGCGTACGCGGCGGTCGGCCGCATCCGCCTTGACGGTTCGCAGCACCGTACGGACATCGCGAGGAAGGCCGCCGAGGCCTGATATCGCTTGTTTTCTCCTGAATCCTCGTGATTCCTCTTGTGGCCGTGTGGTGCGGAAGCTGTGAACCACACGGCCACAACTGCGCCATCACCTTTACCCAAAGCCATTCCATCGAGTGACGGCTCGGCCATACGGATGACTCCCGCCCATGCCCCAACTAGGGTGCGGCGAAGGCATTCCGGCACTTGGCCCACCGGCATTGCGATGTCAGTGGCGGGTGCCACAGTGGGGGAGTGAGCAACACCGCCACAGGCAGTCCCGTCGAGGACAGGAGGGGGTGATGAACGGCGTGTCCGGTACCGGTTCCGTTGTCGGCGAGGAGTGGGGTGCGCGCGCCGCGCGCTCCCGGGCCCTCGCCGTCCTCCGCGTCCGCGGCAGGGCGCTGGGCCTCGCGGTGCTGCCCGCGGCGGTCGCCGTCGTCCTGTACGCGGGCGGGGTCACCGGCCACTTCACCGGAGCGGCCTGGGACACGGCCCGCTGGGTCGTGACCGTCCTCGCCGTGCTCGTCCTCCTCGCCGCCGCCGCCGTCGCCCTCGTGGTGGCCCGGGCCCGTCCGGCGGCCACACCGACGGTGGAGCTCGCCGAGACCGCCGCCCCCGATCTGTACCGGCTCGTCCGCGACCTGGCCGACCGGCTCGGCGTCCCGCCGCCCGCCGCGATAGCCCTCACTCCGGACTGCGACAGCTGGCTGGAGGACCGCACGCACCGGGCGCACCGCCTCCACCGCACGACCAGCGGCGACGGCGCCCCGGTCCTGGTCATAGGCTCGCCCTTCCTGTGGTGGATGCGCGTCGGCGAGCTGCGGGCGGTCCTCGCCCCGGTCGTCGCCGGTACGGGACCGGCCGCCCACCCCGACATAGCCGCGGCCCGCCGTTTCATCCGCGGTCTGGACGCCGCCGTCGCCGTGCCCCTGGACTCCCGCCTCGACCCGCTCCGCCGCCTCGGCGCGCACGGTGTCGGTCAGGTCGCCCGCGTGCTGCTGCACGCCTGCCGCGGGCACGCCGCCGAGATGGAGCGCGGGGTCGCCGCCGCCGGCTCGGAGCGCGCCCAGGCCGTGGACTACGGCGTACGGATCGTCGCCCAGGAGCAGGTCGGCCTGGCCTACGCGGGCTGGGACCGTCTGCTCACCCGGGTCGCGCTGCCCGCCTGGCGCATGGGCCGCTGGCCCGCCAAGCTCGACGCGGGCGTGGTCTCCGCGCTGACCGAGCTCTCCCGCCGCGACCGGCTCGCGGAGAGCTTCTCCTCCCGGCTCGGCGAGCGTCCCGCCTGCGACCTCCTGGAGGAGCCCGGCGCCGTCGACGAGGCCACCTCGCTGCTCGCCGCCCGCCTCTTCCACGGCGGCCCCGCCGAGCCCGGCCCCGACTGGGCCCCGGTGGAGTGGAGCCAGTACCCGGAGGAGGTCGTCGACCGGAAGTGGCGCACCGACGCGGCCCGCCTGCACCAGGTCCTCGACGGCCTGGGCGTGGCCGCGGCCTCCGGCGACCGGGCCGCCGACGCGGCCGGCCCGACCCTGACCCAGGTGATGGCCCACCTGACGACGCCGTCCCCCACGACGCCGTCCCCCAAGGGGCCGGTCCCCGTGGGCAGCGACGACGGACACGACGCCGAGCATGGCGACGAGCACGGCGCCGCCCACGAAGACGCCCACGACGACACGTACGAAGACACGCGCGACGCCGGCCACGACGACGAGGACGATCAGCCGGGCAACCCCGCCGCCGACGCGCTCGCCGGAGCGCTCAGCGCGCTCCTCGCGCGGGAGGAGGCGGCCCGGGAGGCCCGGGTCGTGGCGGCGGCCGAGACCGCCCGCGCCGCCGACAAGAGCCGGAAACCCGCCCGTACGGCCGAGAAGGGCCGGACGACCGCTCCGCACGTGGCGGTCAGCGGCCCCGACGGGCCCCTGCCGCTGTTCCCGCTCCAGCCGCCCCGTACCGGGCGCGACCTGCTCGCCGACCACGTGACCGCGATGGTCTGCTGTGCGGCCGTCGACACCGCCGAGGCCGCTCCGGGCCTGGACTGGCTCGACGGGCCCACCCTGCTCGTCGGCGGCGAGCGCGCGGCGGACCTCGGTCCCCGGGTCCTCGCGCTCGTCGAGGACGGCGACCCGGAGCCCCTGCGGGCCTGGCTCACGCTCACAGGGGTGCGCCCGGAGAAGCCCGTACGCCTGGTCTGAGAGCCCGCGGAACCGGTTGGGACCGGAGCCCCTGCTTCCACTCTCGTCAATTCACGACGAACGGTGACGGAGTGCGTGCGTTATGTGATGTGCTGGAGACCGTCACTGACAGAGGCACGCACCACAGGCAACGAATCACAGGCAACGAATCACAGGCACTGACCGGCCGACCCGGGGGAGTCGAGGGAGGGGCGCACATGGGGGCGGAGCAGATCAGACGGTGGGAGTCGGGCGCGCTCGCGCACGCCGTCTCCGATCCCTTCGGCCAGGGCCCGCTGCCCTGGCTGCGCGGCTCGGAGAACTACTTCGACGACACCGGGCAGATGGTCCCCTGGTACGCGGACGAGATCCTGGCCCGGGGCGGCAGCGGCGGCCCGCGGACGGCCGACGACGTCCGGCGGCAGATCAAGGGCTTCGCGTCCGGCGGGGCCGTGGCGCCGGGCGAGTCGATCGACTTCCACATCACGGTGGACCCGCCGCAGCAGTTCTCGGTCGACGTCTACCGGATCGGGCACTACGGCGGCGACGGCGCCGCGAAGATCACCACGAGCCCGCGTCTCTCCGGGATCGTCCAGCCGGCCCCGCTCACCGCCGACCGCACGGTCTCCTGCCACCACTGGTGGCAGTCCTGGCGGCTCCAGGTCCCTTCGTACTGGTCGATCGGCGCGTACGTCGCCGTCCTCACCACCGCCGACGGCTACCGCTCGCACATCCCGTTCACGGTCCGCGACAACCACCCGGCGGATCTGCTCCTCGTCCTCCCGGACGTGACCTGGCAGGCGTACAACCTGTACCCGGAGGACGGCCACACCGGCGCCAGCCTCTACCACGCCTGGGACGAGGAGGGCCGGCTGCTCGGCGAGGAGGAGGCGGCCGTGACGGTCTCCTTCGACCGCCCGTACGCGGGCGCGGGCCTGCCCCTGCACGTCGGCCACGCCTACGACTTCATCCGCTGGGCCGAGCGCTACGGCTACGACCTCGCCTACGCGGAGACCCGCGACCTGCACGCCGGCCGGGTCGACCCGAGCCGCTACCGGGGTCTGGTCTTCCCGGGCCACGACGAGTACTGGTCGGCGCCGATGCGCAGGACCGCCGAGCTCGCCCGCGACCAGGGCACCTCGCTCGTGTTCCTCTCCGCCAACACCATGTACTGGCAGGTGGAGCTGGGCCCGTCGCCGTCCGGGGTGCCGGACCGCCTCCTCACCTGCCGCAAGCGGCGCGGCCCCGGCCGGTCGGCCCTGTGGCGGGAGGTCGACCGGGCGGAGCAGCAGCTCCTCGGCATCCAGTACGCGGGCCGGGTGCCCGAACCGCACCCCCTGGTCGTGCGCAACGCCGGGCACTGGCTCTGGGAGGCCACCGGCGCGGGCGACGGCGACGAGCTCCCGGGCCTGGTCGCGGGCGAGGCCGACCGGTACTTCCCGCGTACGGCGCTGCCGGAGCACCAGGGCCGGATCCTGCTCTCCCACTCGCCGTACCGGGACAGCGAAGGCGCCGTCCGGCACCAGGAGACGAGTCTCTACCGGGCCCCGTCAGGCGCCTGGGTCTTCGCGTCGGGCACGTTCGCCTGGTCGCCGGCGCTCGACCGCCCCGGCCATGTCGACGCCCGGGTCCAGCGCGCCACCGCGAACCTCCTCGACCGCATCTGTAAAAGGGACTGACCGGATCCGGAAACGGACCGGGAAAGAGGGACTGAGCGGGGGGTCACAGGGCCCGTGGGCCGGATCCGGTCCGCTGTGCGAGAGAATCGGACACGTTCCCTGGATCAACCTACGCGGAGGAACCGTGTCCGGATTCGTAGAAAAGCCCGAGCCCGTCCAGGTCCCGGGCCTGACCCATCTCCACACGGGCAAGGTTCGCGACCTGTACCGGAACGAGGCGGGTGAGCTCGTCATGGTGGCGAGCGACCGCATGTCGGCCTACGACTGGGTGCTGCCCACCGAGATCCCCGACAAGGGCCGGGTCCTCACCCAGCTCTCCCTGTGGTGGTTCGACAAGCTCATCGACCTCGTGCCCAACCACGTCCTGTCGACCGAGCTGCCGGCCGGTGCCCCCGCCGACTGGGCGGGCCGCACGCTGATCTGCACGTCGCTGGACATGGTCCCGGTCGAGTGCGTCGCCCGCGGCTACCTCACCGGCTCCGGCCTGCTCGAGTACGACGAGTCCCGCACCGTCTGCGGCCTCGCGCTCCCCGAGGGGCTGACCGACGGCTCCGAGCTGCCCGCCCCGATCTTCACCCCGGCCACCAAGGCCGCGGTCGGCGACCACGACGAGAACGTGTCGTACGAGGAGGTCGCCCGTCAGGTCGGCGCCGAGACGGCCGCGCTGCTGCGCCAGACGACCCTCGCCGTGTACGGCCGGGCCCGGGACATCGCGCGCGACCGGGGCATCATCCTGGCCGACACCAAGTTCGAGTTCGGCTTCGAGGGCGGGACGCTCGTCCTCGCCGACGAGGTCCTCACCCCGGACTCCTCGCGCTTCTGGCCGGCCGACCAGTGGCAGCCGGGCCGTGCCCAGCCCTCGTACGACAAGCAGTTCGTGCGGAACTGGCTGACCTCGCCGGCCTCCGGCTGGGACCGCAAGAGCGAGGAGCCGCCGCCGGCGCTCCCGCAGGAGGTCGTGGACGCGACCCGCGCCAAGTACATCGAGGCGTACGAGTTGCTGACCGGGAACGCCTGGTCCTAGGGAACGAGAAAGCCCCCGGTCGATTCGACCGGGGGCTTTCTTCATGGAGCGGACGACGAGATTCGAACTCGCGACCCTCACCTTGGCAAGGTGATGCTCTACCAACTGAGCCACGTCCGCATGCGCCGTAGCGCGCTGCTAACTATACCCAAGGCCGGGGGTGCTCGTGACACACCGCCGTGTGGGGCCCTTCACAGTCTCCGGGGGCACGACAAAGGCCCCGGTTCCTGAGAACCGGGGCCTTCGTACTCCCTGAGCGGACGACGAGATTCGAACTCGCGACCCTCACCTTGGCAAGGTGATGCTCTACCAACTGAGCCACGTCCGCATTGCTGCCGCTCAGCTCTCACTGGGCGGTGCGAGCACCACTGTACCTGATCCACCAGAGTGGTAGGTAATGCGATGCAGAGCGGGTGACAGGGATTGCACACTGCGCCTTCCCCCTGGAAGGGGGCTGTTCTGCTACTGAACTACACCCGCACGCTGCTGGGGACTCGGCTTGTCGGCCTCGCCCCTCGGCGTGTTCCAGACTCTAGCGGATCATGGGGGGTGCAATGCAAATCGGCTCGTCCGCGCCGCGCCCTCAGGTCGCCGTGCCGCCCCCCTCGACCCGCCGCGCTGCCCCCTCGACCCGCCGCGTCGCGCCCCCCCCGGCCCGCTCAGCCCGCCGCGCGGAAGGCCTCGTAGACGCGCTTCGGGATCCGTCCGCGGGCGGGGACGTCCATCTTGTTGGACTGGGCCCAGGCGCGGACCGCCGCCGGATCGGGGGCGAGGGCGGTGTGCGTGTACGAGTCGGCCGGGGCGCTCCGGCCGGACGCGCCCCGGGCCGGCAGCTTGCGGCCGGCGGCGAGGTAGGGCGCGAGGGCCTTGCGGAGTTTCTTTGCATTGGCAGCATTCAGGTCGATCTCGTACATCTTCCCGTCGAGGCCGAACGCGACCGTTTCAGCCGCTTCTCCGCCGTCCATGTCGTCGGAGAGAGTGACCACCACACGCTGAGCCACGGATATCGGTCCTTTCCTGCGGCTGCCGAGGTCGACAGGGCGCTTGTGGCGCCCCTGACGTGCGGCGATGCCGACCGTACGGCTGTGCCGGGACAATGCTGCTTTCTTCTGGATTCCTTTGTACAGCGGCAGGCGTCGCATTGTGAAGCCCTGTCAATTGTTTCAGCGTGTCCCGGCACATTGCGGCCCGCAATATTTCACTCGAATTTTGCGGGGAGTGCGTGCCCGGCGTGTGGATCCCGTTCGTGTGACGCACGTCGCCCTGAACCAGGCTTTTGTAGGATCCTTCAGATCTCTACCCGCGTAGAATTTGGAGGCAGGTACGCTGAGGGAACCGCCCACGCAACACACCACCGGGAGTGCCAGTGGCACGCGTCGTAGTCGACGTCATGCTCAAGCCGGAGATCCTCGACCCTCAGGGGCAGGCGGTGCAGCGTGCACTGCCTCGCCTGGGATTCGCCGGAATCGCCGACGTCCGTCAGGGGAAGCGCTTCGAGCTGGAGGTGGAGGGACCGGTCGACGACGCCGCCCTCGCCCGCATCCATGAGATGGCCGAAACCTTCCTTGCCAACACCGTGATCGAAGACTTCGTCGTGAAGGTGGAGTCGTGACCGCACGCATCGGCGTCGTCACGTTCCCCGGAACGCTCGACGACCAGGACGCGCTGCGTGCCGCCCGCCTCGCGGGCGCCGAGCCCGTCTCGCTCTGGCACCGCGACAAGGACCTCAAGCAGGTCGACGCCGTGGTCCTGGCCGGCGGCTTCTCCTACGGCGACTACCTGCGGGCCGGAGCCATCTCCCGCTTCTCGCCGGTGATGGAGACGATCATCGAGCAGGCGAAGGCGGGCATGCCCGTCCTCGGCATCTGCAACGGCTTCCAGATCCTCACCGAAGCCCATCTGCTGCCCGGCGCGATGCTGCGCAACAACCACCTCCACTTCATCTGCCGCGACCAGAAGCTGCGGGTGGAGAACGCGGAGACCGCCTGGACCTCGGACTACTCCGCGGGCCAGGAGATCGAGGTCCCGCTCAAGAACATGGACGGCCGGTACGTCGCCGACGAGCGCACGCTCGACGAGCTGGAGGCCGAGGGGCGGGTGGCCTTCCGCTACCTGGACGTGAACCCCAACGGCTCGCTGCGCGACATCGCGGGCATCACCAACGCCGCGGGCAACGTGGTCGGCCTCATGCCGCACCCGGAGCACGCCGTCGAGCCGCTGATCGGAACCGGCAAGACGGACGGCCTCGGTTTCTTCACCTCGATCCTCAAGAAGCTGGTCAACGCCTGATGAGCCTCGACACCGTCAAGCACGCGAGCGAGACGCCGGACAGCGAGCAGCCCTGGAAGGAGCTCGGCCTCAAGGAGGACGAGTACGCGCGCATCCGCGAGATCCTCGGCCGCCGTCCCACCGGCGCCGAGCTCGCCATGTACTCCGTCATGTGGTCCGAGCACTGCTCCTACAAGAGCAGCAAGGTCCACCTGAAGCAGTTCGGGGAGAAGACCCCCGAGAACGACGCCATGCTCGTCGGCATCGGTGAGAACGCGGGCGTCGTCGACGTCGGCCAGGGGTACGCGGTCACCTTCAAGGTCGAGTCGCACAACCACCCCTCGTACATCGAGCCCTACCAGGGCGCGGCCACCGGCATCGGCGGCATCGTCCGCGACATCCTCGCCATGGGCGCCCGCCCGGTCGCGGTCGTCGACCCGCTGCGCTTCGGCGCGGCCGACCACCCCGACACCAAGCGCGTGCTGCCCGGTGTCGTCGCCGGAATCGGCGGCTACGGCAACTGCCTGGGCCTGCCGAACATCGGCGGCGAGGTCGTCTTCGACGCGTGCTACCAGGGCAACCCGCTGGTCAACGCCGGCTGCATCGGCGTGATGAAGCACGAGGACATCCACCTCGCCAAGGCCTCCGGCCCCGGCAACAAGGTCATCCTGTACGGCGCCCGCACGGGTGGCGACGGCATCGGCGGCGTCTCGGTCCTCGCGTCCGAGACCTTCGACGACACCAAGCCCACCAAGCGCCCCGCCGTCCAGGTCGGCGACCCCTTCCAGGAGAAGCTCCTCATCGAGTGCACCCTGGAGATCTTCAAGGAGAAGCTGGTCGCGGGCATCCAGGACCTCGGCGGCGCCGGGCTCTCCTGCGCCACGTCCGAGCTGGCCTCCGCGGGCTCCGGCGGTATGCACGTCGACCTCGAGAAGGTCCACCTGCGTGACGCCACGCTCTCGCCCGAGGAGATCCTCATGAGCGAGTCGCAGGAGCGCATGTGCGCGATCGTCGAGCCGCAGCACGTCGACCGCTTCCTGGAGATCTGCGAGAAGTGGGACGTCATCGCGGTCGTCATCGGTGAGGTGACCGAGGGCGAGCGTCTGGAGATCTTCTGGCACGGCGAGCAGATCGTCGACGTGCCGCCGCGTTCCGTCGCCCACGAGGGCCCGACCTACCACCGGCCGTTCGCGCGCCCGGACTGGCAGGACGCGCTCCAGGCCGACGACGCGGGCAAGCTGCCCCGGCCGCAGGGCGGCGCCGAGCTGAAGGACCAGGTCCTGAAGCTCGTCTCCTCCCCGAACCAGGCCTCGAAGTCCTGGATCACGGACCAGTACGACCGGTTCGTGCAGGGCAACACGGTCCTGGCGCAGCCCGAGGACGCGGGCATGGTCCGCATCGACGAGGAGACCAACCTCGGCGTGGCGATGGCGACCGACGGCAACGGCCGGTACGCGAAGCTCGACCCGTACACGGGTGCGCAGCTGGCGCTCGCGGAGGCGTACCGCAACGTCGCCGCCTCCGGTGCGAAGCCGCTGGCCATCTCGGACTGCCTGAACTTCGGTTCGCCCGAGGACCCGGCCGTGATGTGGCAGTTCGCCGAGGCCACCCGTGGTCTCGCGGACGGCTGCCTCCAGCTGGGCACCCCGGTCACCGGCGGCAACGTGTCGCTGTACAACCAGACCGGTGAGGTCGCCATCCACCCGACGCCCGTCGTGGCCGTCCTCGGTGTGATCGACGACGTCAACCGCCGTACCCCGATCGCCTTCGCGGAAGAGGGCCAGCTCCTCTACCTGCTGGGTGACACCAAGGAGGAGTTCGGCGGTTCGGCCTGGTCCGAGGTGATCCACCAGCACCTCGGCGGTCTGCCGCCGGCCGTTGACCTGGACCGGGAGAAGCTGCTCGGCGAGATCCTGATCTCGGCCTCGCGCGACGGCATGATCGACGCGGCGCACGACCTGTCCGACGGCGGTCTCGTGCAGGCGGTCGTCGAGTCCTGCCTGCGCGGCGGGAACGGCGCGCGCCTGGTCGTCCCGGAGGGCCTGGACGCCTTCACGTTCCTCTTCAGCGAGTCGGCCGGCCGTGCGGTCGTCGCCGTCCCGCGCAGCGAGGAGCTCCGCTTCACCGACATGTGCGGTGCGCGGGGTCTGCCGGCGACCCGGATCGGTGTCGTCGACGGTGACTCCGTCGACGTGCAGGGCGAGTTCGCGCTCTCCCTCACGGAGCTGCGCGAGGCGCACGAGGCGACGATCCCGGGCCTGCTGGCCTGACCCGGAGCACGGAGCCCCCGTCCGGACCTTCGGGTCCGGGCGGGGGCCTTCCCGTTCCCGGGCTCCTACGCCATCGACATCGTGCGGGAGGACGAGGCCCGTCCCCGCCCGTCGTTCGCGTGGCTGTGGCCGGTGTTCCGCCGGAGCGAGGGCTTCCCCGCCTTCGGCGCGCCGCTCCTCGCGGTCGCCGAGGCGACCGTCGTGCACGCGGAGGACGGGCAGCGTCGGGCAACTCCGCCGAACCCCACGTGCACTTCCAGCTGATGTACGGCCCCGACCCGGACACGGCCCGGGGTGTCCCGTTCACCTGGCACGGGGTCGGCGTGCCGGGGAACGGGGAGACGTTCGACGTGTCCGCGGACGACTACCCGGCGGCGGCCTGACCCCAGAACGAGTCCGTCTCCACGATGTCGGTGACGCACTCGTCGATGTCGGAGACCTTGTCGCCGACGAGCGTGAAGAACAGTCCGCCGTCCATCTCGATGCCGACGTTGCCGCGCTCGGCGAAGAACCGGTGCGTGGTGATGACGTGGCCGCGGCCGTCCACGTAGACGCCCTTGAGTTCGACGCGCATGGTGCCGCCGGTCAGCTCGCCGAGCTTCCGGTAGTAGCCGCCGAGGATGTTGTCCCGCCCCTTGTAGTGCCCGGAGATCTGGCTCTCGCCGGGCACGTGCTGGGTGCAGTCGCTGGTCATCATGTCGGCCAGCGTCTCCATGTCACCCTTGCCGAACGCTTCGTAGCCCCGGCGCACCAGGGCGGCGTGGGGGTGCTCGTGATGGGTCATGGTCCCGTCGCCTGCTCTCGCTGCGATTGGCTCCCTGTCCTTCCAGTCTCACGGCTAGCCTCGGGCCATGCCACCCGCCAAGAAGCGCCCCCGCAGTTATGACTCCGCCAGGACCCGGGCCGCGGTCCTGGCCCAGTTCGGGCTGGTCGCCGACGCCGTACGCGGTCTCACGCCCGACGAGCTGTCCCGTCCGACGCACCTGGGGGAGTGGACGGTCGCCGATCTCGCCGGGCACGTCGCCTGGATCGCCGACTCGCTGGCCCGCGGGCTCGACCGGCCGCCCGCGGCCGAGGGAAGGCTCCTCCCGCACGACTGGCCCTTCACCACGGTCGCGCTGGCGGGGAGGATCGCCGACGCGGCGCGGGAGACGCTCACCGGCGCGCCCGTCGCGGAGCTGTACGAGCGGGCCGGCGCCCGGCTCACGGCGGCGCTGGCCGCGCACGGCGACGACCGGGTGCTCGACCTGTGGATCGGGCCGATGCGCCTGGGGGACTTCCTCGTCACCCGCACCGTCGAACTCGTCGTCCACACCGACGACCTGAACAGGGCGGCCGGTCTGGAGATCCCCTTCGACCGCCAGGCCCTCGCCGCCTGCACCCGGCTGCTCGCCGACGCGCTCGCGGTGAAGGCCCCGGGCGGGGCGGTCGAGGTGCGGGTACCGCCGTTCGCGGTGGTGCAGTGCGTGGAGGGCCCCCGGCACACCCGGGGCACCCCGCCCAACGTGGTGGAGACGGACCCGCTGACCTGGATCAGGCTCGCGACCGGCCGTACGGCGTGGGCGGCGGAGCTGGACGGGGCGCGCGTGAGCGCGAGCGGGGAGCGCGCGGACCTGAGCGGCCTGCTCCCTCTGATGGCCTGAGCCCGGAACCGTACGACGGTCTGCTCCGTCCCACCGTCATGCCGAAGCCACGCGCACTCGTCGTCCTGGTCCCCCTCCTCCTGCTCACCGCCTGCGGTACGGAGGGAGGCGCGGGTTCCGGTGGCGCGGACACCGTCTCCCCGGACCTGCCGCTCGCCGGCACGGCCTGGAAGGTCGAGGCCGTCACGGTCGACGGCCGCAGGTCCGCCGCGCCCGACGGCGCGCTGGTCGACTTCCAGGAGAACGGCCGGGTGAGCGGGAACGGCGGCTGCAACGCCTTCGGCGCCGCGGTCGCCGTGCGGGGGGACACCCTCACCGTCACCGACCAGCAGGTCACCGAGATGGCCTGCGCCGACGACCGGGGGAGCTTCGAGACGGAGCTCCTGAAGGCCTTCTCCGGTCCGCTGAAGGGGACGCTGAAGGGCGACGCCCTGCGTCTGACCTCGGCCGACGGGCGCAACGCCCTGGAGCTGACCGCCGAGCCCGCCGCCCCGCTGCGCGGCACCACCTGGAAGATCGACGGCCTGGTCGCGGGAGACACGGCGTCCTCGCTGCCCGACGGCAGCGGGGCCAAGGCGCGGTTCGTCCTCGGCGCCGACGGCCGGGTCACCGGAAATCTCGGCTGCAACAACTTCTCCGCGACCGCCCGTCTCGACGAGAAGGCCCGGACGCTCACCGTCGAGGGCCCCGCGGCGACGACCCGGATGATGTGCACGAGCCCGCAGATGAAGCTGGAGACGAAGCTGTACGAGCTCCTCGACGGGCCGCTCACCTATCGGCTGAACCACCGAACGCTGACCCTCACCGACGCCTCCGGCGAGGGCCTCACGGCGTCCGCGACCGCCCGCTGAACGGACGCCGACTGCGGCGTCCGTCACATCGCGGGACCGCCCCGGGCCTGGTACGAGCGTCCGCTCTCCGGGGCCCGGGGGCCGGAATCCCTTACCCCGCCTGCTTCGTGGGCCCCTCCAAGCCGCAATTGATCATTTGGTGCGATCGCACGAGTGCGGGCACCCCCGGTTTTCCTCAATTCGGACCAGTGGTCGAGCCCGTCTACACTCGGAAACGTGCCACGCGGAGACGGTCGACTCAATCACGATCTGCTCCCCGGTGAGAAAGGCCCCCAGGACGCTTGTGGCGTCTTCGGTGTCTGGGCTCCGGGTGAAGAGGTCGCAAAGCTCACGTACTTCGGGCTCTACGCCCTCCAGCATCGGGGTCAGGAATCCGCGGGAATCGCGGTTAGCAACGGCTCCCAGATCCTCGTCTTCAAGGACATGGGACTTGTCTCCCAGGTCTTCGACGAGACTTCTCTCGGTTCCCTCCAAGGTCATATCGCGGTCGGTCACGCCCGCTACTCGACCACCGGGGCGTCCGTGTGGGAGAACGCGCAGCCGACGTTCCGGGCGACCGCCCACGGCTCGATCGCGCTCGGCCACAACGGCAACCTGGTGAACACGGCGCAGCTCGCCGAGATGGTCGCCGACCTGCCCAAGAAGGAAGGCCGCACCACTCGTGTGGCGGCCACCAACGACACGGACCTCCTCACGGCGCTCCTCGCCGCCCAGGTGGACGAGGACGGCAAGCCGCTCACCATCGAGCAGTCCGCCGCGAAGGTCCTCCCCGACGTCCGGGGCGCCTTCTCCCTCGTCTTCATGGACGAGCACACGCTCTACGCGGCCCGTGACCCGCAGGGCATCCGCCCGCTGGTCCTCGGCCGTCTGGAGCGCGGCTGGGTGGTCGCGTCCGAGTCCGCCGCCCTCGACATCTGCGGCGCCAGCTACGTCCGCGAGGTCGAGCCGGGCGAGATGATCGCGATCGACGAGAACGGCATCCGCACCTCGCGATTCGCGGAAGCGAAGCCCAAGGGCTGTGTCTTCGAGTACGTGTACCTGGCTCGTCCCGACACCGACATCGCCGGCCGGAACGTGTACCTCTCCCGCGTGGAGATGGGCCGCCGTCTCGCGAAGGAGGCGCCGGTCGAGGCCGACCTGGTGATAGCGACGCCGGAGTCCGGCACCCCGGCGGCCATCGGCTACGCCGAGGCCTCGGGCATCCCCTTCGGCGCCGGGCTGGTGAAGAACGCCTACGTCGGGCGCACCTTCATCCAGCCCTCCCAGACCATCCGCCAGCTGGGCATCCGGCTGAAGCTGAACCCCCTCAAGGAAGTCATCAAGGGGAAGAAGCTCGTGGTCGTCGACGACTCGATCGTCCGCGGCAACACCCAGCGCGCCCTGGTCCGGATGCTCCGCGAGGCCGGTGCGGCCGAGGTCCACATCCGGATCTCCTCGCCGCCGGTCAAGTGGCCCTGCTTCTTCGGCATCGACTTCGCGACCCGCGCGGAGCTGATCGCCAACGGGATGTCGGTCGACGAGATCGGCAAGTCGCTCGGCGCGGACTCGCTCTCGTACATCTCCCTGGAGGGGATGATCGAGGCGACGACGATCCAGAAGCCGAACCTCTGCCGTGCCTGCTTCGACGGCGAGTACCCGATGGAGCTCCCGGACCCCGAGCTGCTCGGCAAGCAGCTCCTGGAGACCGAGCTGGCCGCAGGACCGGCCGCCACCGCGGCCTCCGACGCCCTCCGTCGCCCGTAAGACCCCGCTGCAACCCGCAGTACGACACGAAAGTTCTCAACCCATGTCTGAGTTCCCCAGTGCCGGAGGCGGCGCCAGCTACGCGAGCGCGGGCGTCGACATCGAAGCGGGCGACCGCGCCGTCGAGCTCATGAAGGAGTGGGTGAAGAAGACGCAGCGCCCCGAGGTCCTCGGCGGCCTCGGCGGCTTCGCCGGCCTCTTCGACGCCTCCGCCCTCAAGCGCTACGAGCGTCCGCTGCTCGCCTCGGCGACCGACGGCGTCGGCACGAAGGTCGACATCGCCCGCCAGATGGGCGTGTACGACACGATCGGCCACGACCTGGTCGCGATGGTCATGGACGACATCGTCGTCTGCGGCGCCGAGCCGCTCTTCATGACCGACTACATCTGCGTCGGAAAGGTGCACCCCGAGCGGGTCGCCGCCATCGTCAAGGGCATCGCCGAGGGCTGCGTCCTCGCCGGCTGTGCCCTGGTCGGCGGCGAGACGGCCGAGCACCCGGGCCTCCTCGGCCCGGACGACTTCGACGTCGCCGGCGCCGGCACGGGTGTCGTGGAGTACGACCGGCTGCTCGGCGCGGACCGTATCCGTACGGGGGACGCGGTCATCGCGATGGCGTCCTCGGGCCTTCACTCCAACGGGTACTCGCTCGTCCGGCACGTGGTCTTCGACCGCGCGGGCATGACCCTCGACCAGCGGGTCGAGGAGCTCGGCCGGACGCTCGGCGAGGAGCTCCTGGAGCCCACGAAGATCTACTCCCTGGACTGCCTGGCCCTCACCCGGACCGCGGACGTCCACGCCTTCAGCCACATCACGGGCGGCGGCCTCGCGGCCAACCTGGCCCGGGTGATCCCGGACGGGCTGCACGCCACGGTCGATCGTTCGACCTGGGCGCCGGGCGCGATCTTCGACCTGGTCGGCAAGGCCGGTCAGGTGGAGCGCCTGGAGCTGGAGAAGACCCTCAACATGGGTGTCGGCATGATGGCCGTCGTGCCGGCCGAGTCCGTGGACGTGGCCCTGGCGACGCTGGAGGACCGCGGGGTCGAGGCCTGGGTCGCGGGCGAGATCACCGAGCGCGGGGCCCACACGACCGGCGCGGAGCTGGTCGGGGACTACGCGAAGTAGGAAGCAGCTGTACGAGGCGGGGCGCTCCTGAGGGGCGCCCCGTCGGCGTATCCGCCCCGGAGGCTCCCGTGTGCGGACAGCACAGAAACCCGGCCGGGTGATCCCGGTCCGGGTTTCGGTGATTCAGAAGGTCAAGCGCGACGCGGGGACGCGCCAGGACCGGACTCGTCGTCCTCGTCCTCGTCGTCCTCGTTATAGAGATCCGCGTACTGGGCGTACGGGTCGTCTTCTTCGTCGTCGTCCTCGAACGGCTCGCCATTCGGCGGCTGGTTCGAAGTCGAAGCGCCCAGCTCATTGGCCAGACGCGTCAGGTCTGTCCCGCCGCTGCTGTACTTCAGCTGGCGGGCGACCTTGGTCTGCTTGGCCTTTGCCCGGCCGCGCCCCATGGCTCGACCCCCTCGGTGACGGGGCTCGTCGGCCCCAGAGTCTTGACACGCGTTCATGATTCGGAACGGACTCTCGATAGAGAGACCGGTCCGTAGGGCTTCAACGGTACCTGTTTCCGTGGGTCTACGGTACGCCGCGCGCATCACATACCCCGGTACAGAACCTTCGAGGTGCCCTTTCCTCGCTGGTCAATCGCGATTTTAACCTCTTCTTGAGGGCCGACCCGCCGAGGGGCGTGAGCGAAGTCTCTCCGTGGACCCCGTCCGGGCGCCCCCGGCGGGGCCGGCCCTCCGTGTTCCGGAGCCCGCGGCTCAGGCGCGGCGGGCGTCCGCCATGCGCTGCTCGGCGATCCGGTCGGCCGCCGCGGCCGGCGGAATGCCGTCCGCCTTCGCACGTGCGAAGATCTCCAGGGTGGTGTCGAAGATCTTCGTCGCCTTCGCCTTGCAGCGGTCGAAGTCGAAGCCGTGCAGCTCGTCGGCGACCTGGATCACGCCGCCGGCGTTGACCACGTAGTCGGGCGCGTAGAGGATGCCGCGGTCCGCGAGGTCCTTCTCGACGCCGGGGTGGGCGAGCTGGTTGTTGGCCGCGCCGCAGACGATGCGGGCGGTGAGGACCGGCACGGTCTCGTCGTTCAGCGCGCCGCCGAGCGCGCAGGGCGCGTAGATGTCGAGGCCCTCGACGCGGATCAGGGCGTCGGTGTCGGCGACCACGGAGACCTGCGGGTGCTTGTCGGTGATCCGGCGCACCGACTCCTCGCGCACATCGGTGATCACGACCTCGGCGCCGTCCTGCAGGAGGTGCTCGACGAGGTAGTGACCGACCTTGCCGACGCCCGCGACGCCGACCTTGCGGCCGCGCAGGGTCGGGTCGCCCCAGAGGGTCTGCGCGGAGGCGCGCATGCCCTGGAAGACGCCGAAGGCGGTGAGGACGGAGGAGTCGCCGGCGCCGCCGTTCTCGGGGGAACGGCCGGTGGTCCACTGGTTCGTGCGGGCGACGACGTCCATGTCGGCGACGTAGGTGCCGACGTCGCAGGCCGTGACGTACCGGCCGCCGAGGGAGGCGACGAAGCGGCCGTAGGCGAGGAGCAGCTCCTCGCTCTTGATCTGCTCGGGGTCGCCGATGATGACGGCCTTGCCGCCGCCGTGGTCGAGGCCGGCCATGGCGTTCTTGTACGACATCCCGCGCGACAGGTTGAGCGCGTCGGCGATGGCCTCGGCCTCGGTCGCGTACGGGTAGAAGCGGGTGCCGCCGAGGGCGGGGCCCAGGGCGGTGGAGTGGAGGGCGATGACGGCCTTGAGGCCGGTGGCGCGGTCCTGGCAGAGCACGACTTGCTCGTGGCCACCCTGCTCCGAGTGGAACAGGGTGTGCAGTACGTCAGCAGGAACGCCGGTCACATCGGTCACGGTGGTGACTCCCAAGTACGAAGCGGCGGTTGCGGACCTCCCTGTGGGTGGGGGAGGACCAGTTCGGCACGAGGGTAAGTCCTACCTGGGCGTAGATCGGCCGCAGTGCTGAGGATCACCCCCTCCCGGAGTACCTCCGTGGAAGGATTTGCGACATGTCGGTCGCCCCCACGGTCCCCGTTCCCTACGCGTCCTATCTGCGCGTGTACGAGCCGCTGGCCGCGTTCCCCGAGCCGGAGCGGTCCCACTGGGCCCGGTACGCGCGCGGGACGCGCGCCCCGGGGGCGCAGGAGGAGCTGCGGCGCTCGCTCGCGGACCTGCTGCCGACGCCCCCGGTGCCGGTGCCGGTCCACGAGAGCGGGGACGCCTTCGTGGCGCACCTGGACGGGGTGGTGGTGATCTGCCCGTGGCGGACCCGGCTGCGCGGCTGGCTGGCCCTGGAGGAGCTGGTGGCGGGCCCGTACCCGGCGCCGGTGCTCGACGCGATGCTGCCGCCGGTGGTCCGCGCCCAGGTGGCGAGCGACTACGAGCGCTGGCTGAGCCGGAACCCGGACGCGCGCCCGTGGATCCGTACCGGGGTCTGGCAGGTGCCGCTGCGCTGGTTCGCGCTCTTCGGGGACGAGGACCGGGAGTACGAGCCGGGGGACGCGAAGGCGGGCCGGGCGCCGGTGCTGCGCTACCGGACGACGATGGCTCAGGCGCGGCGGCGGCTGGCGCGGGCGCTGAAGGCGCTGCGGGAGTCGATCGACGACGGTCCGATGACGCAGGGTCTGATCGAGGTGGGGCGCTGGCTGGAGGAGTTCCATCCGCGGGCGCTCGTGGAACTGGACTTCGGGGGGCTGGTGCACGCGGTGCCGGCCCGGTGGCTGGCGGAGGACCGGTCGGCCGCGCAGCTGGCGGAGGGGATCGCCGCGCTGCGGGCCGGGGACGGCGAGGCGGCGAGCGAGGTGTACGGGCGGCTCGCGGAGCGCTGGCGGACGGTCAGTGCCCTGCGTTTCGCGAACTGACATCAGTCGGACAAGTTCGTCAGGTCGGTATCGACAAGACATGTCCGGCGGGTGTAAATGATCTTGGGGGTTCGGTGGCTGATTCGCCACCGGTCCGATGGCCGGGTCTTTCGCACCGGTGAGGCGAGGACGTTGGTCCCGATCCGGGCCTTTGGCTCAAGCGTGACGGACAGCACGTAACGCACCCTTGCGCCCATCACCCACCCTCGTGCCAAAATAGGACAAGGAGTCCGGGGAGGGTTCCTTCCGCCCAAGTTCGGGCGGAACGCTCAGCATTGCACTCTATGGGGGGTCTGAGGACTCCTGATCGCCCTGTGACTGATCGTCACAGTGGTGTGACTGTCCGTTATGGCATGGTCCATCGACTTCCGCCGCTGATGAACACCTGCGAGGGCAATTCCATCGGTTTGGCCGACGTGGCTGGACGGATGGTGTAGTTGTAGTGCCGAGGACAAGCCGTTCGTCCTATAACCGACTCGGCCCGCTTCTGCCATTTCGGGCAACGCGGGTCAAGGTGCAGAATTTAGAGGAAAGAACCGAGATTGGTTCGGTTCTCCCGAGGAGGCCGCTCATGACCGCTCGCACCCCTGATGCCGAGCCGCTGCTGACCCCTGCCGAGGTTGCCACGATGTTCCGCGTGGACCCGAAGACGGTGACCCGTTGGGCGAAGGCCGGGAAGCTCACGTCCATCCGCACCCTGGGTGGGCACCGCCGGTACCGCGAGGCTGAGGTCCGCGCGCTGCTGGCGGGTATCCCGCAGCAGCGCAGCGAGGCCTGAGGTCGCGCAGAACCCTGCAGAACCACGCAACACCCCGTAACACCGGGCCCGTCCGGATCCCCCAATCCGGTCGCCCACCCCTCAGTACTGCCGACGGACTCCTGCCCCAACAGGTCTTCGTCAACGATCGCGCTGGACTCCGCCGGGTCCAGCGCGATCTTTTTTGTGCCCGGCGGGCACCCTCTCCGGACCGCTGCCGGCCCCCGGGGAGGGGTGCAATTGCACATATTAAATCGGGCCGGTGTAGGGAGGGTGTAAGTGCGGTGGTTTCTGAAACGGTTTCAGTGACTCCCGTCACACCCTGGAAGTCTTGCCAAGGAACAGCCTGCCACCTCCGGGATCGCCCCCAACCCGCCGATGGTCATGGGTCGGTGGGACTTTCGTCCTCACTGTCCTCGGCCGGCTCCTCCGGATCGGGGAGCTCCATGGCGAGCCGCAGGAGGCGATGGCAGACCACGCAGTGGCGGGTGAGGTGTCCGTACCGCGACGCGGCCGCCAGATGGGCGCGCAGCAGCGCGCGGGTGTCGTGCCGTGCTGCGGACGCCGCGGCCATGCGCGACCACCTCCGGTGTGGGCCCCGAATCCCTGAAGTCCGGGGTACCGGCGGGCGCGCGGCCCCGTCAAGACACGGGAACACAACGAAGGCCCGCATCTCGCGATGCGGGCCTTCGTGAAAGCGACTCTGACGGGACTTGAACCCGCGACCTCCACCTTGACAGGGTGGCGAGCTAACCAACTGCTCCACAGAGCCTTGCTTGCAGTCCCTCGTAAGCGGCTGCGAGCAAGACTCTACAGCAGGTCAGGGGGTGCGGTCGAACTGACCGGCGGCGAGGGCCCGCGAGGGGCCCTCGCGCCGCCGGCGAGCGGCCCGCTACGGGGCCGCCGCGTCGATCGCCTTCACGATCCGCTTGTCCGAGACCGGGTACGCCGTGCCCAGGGCGTGCGCGAAGTAGCTCACCCGCAGCTCCTCGATCATCCAGCGGATGTCGGTGACCTCGGACGGCACCGGGCGCCCCTTCGGGAGCTGTTCGAGGAGCCAGGCGTACTCGTCCTGCATCTCCTGGACCTTCTCCATCCGGGTGGTGTCCCGCTGGACCCCGGTGGGCATCTGCTGGAGCCGCCGGTCCACCGCCACCAGGTAGCGCATCAGGTCCGGCAGCCGCTTCAGGCCCGTACGGGTGACGAAGCCGGCCGGCATCAGCCAGGCGAGCTGCGCCTTCACGTCGGTCAGGTTGTTGATCAGGGCCAGGCTGTTCGTCGACTTCAGCCGGCGCTCGCACGCCTGCCAGGCCGCCAGGATCTGCTGGACCTGGCCCACCGTCCGTACGGTCGTGTCGACGAGGTCCGCGCGGACCTTGTCGTACAGCTTCCGGAAGGACTCCTCGTCCCACGCCGGGCCGCCGTGGTCCGCGATCAGCTTGTCGGCCGCCGCGGTGGCGCAGTCGTCGAAGAGGGCCTGGATCGAGCCGTGCGGGTTCGACGACAGGGCCAGCTTCTGCTGGTTCGTCAGCTTGTCCGAGGCGAACTTCGCCGGGTTCACCGGGATGTTCAGCATGATCAGCTTCCGGGTGCCCCGCCACATCGCCTGCGCCTGCTCGGCCTCCGAGTCGAAGAGCCGTACGGCCACGGCATCGCCCTCGTCGACCAGCGCCGGGAACGCCTTGACCGGCTGACCGCCCCGCTTGGTCTCGAAGACCCTCGTGAGCGTCCCGATCGTCCAGTCCTTGAGGCCCGTGCGCTCCAGGGAGGGCCCGGAGCCGTCCGGGCCGCCCGTCGCCGCCGCGGCGGCCTTGGAGAGCGCCTGACGGGCCTTGGGGCGCAGTCTCAGCCGCAGCGTCTCCAGGTCCTTGTCCTCGGCCAGCTTCCGGCGCCGCTCGTCGACGATCCGGAAGGTCACCTTGAGGTGCTCGGGGACCTTCGCCCAGTCGAAGTCCTCGGCCGTGACCGGGACGCCCACCATCCGCTGGAGCTCCCGGGCCAGGGCGCCCGCCAGCGGCTCCTGGACGGGGACCACCGAGTCGAGGAAGCGGGTCGCGAAGTTCGGCGCCGGGACGTAGTGGCGGCGGATCGGCTTCGGCAGGGAGCGGATCAGCTCCGTGACGACCTCCGCGCGCAGACCCGGGATCTGCCACTCGAAGCCCTCGTCCGTCACCTGGTTGAGCACCTGGAGCGGGACGTGGACGGTCACGCCGTCCGCGTCCGCGCCCGGCTCGAACTGGTACGTCACCCGGAACTTCAGCGCGCCCTGGCGCCAGGAGTCCGGGTAGTCGTCCTTGGTGACCGCCCCGGCCTTCTCGTTGATGAGCATCTCGCGCTCGAAGTCGAGGAACTCCGGATCCTCGTGGCGCTTGTGCTTCCACCAGGAGTCGAAGTGTGCACCGGACACGACGTGCTCGGGGACGCGCTTGTCGTAGAAGTCGAAGAGGGTCTCGTCGTCGACGAGGATGTCCCGGCGCCTGGCGCGGTGTTCGAGCTCCTCGACCTCGGTGAGGAGCTTGCGGTTGTCCGCGAAGAACTTGTGGTGGGTGCGCCAGTCGCCCTCGACGAGCGCGTTCCGGATGAACAGGTCGCGGGAGACCTCCGGGTCGATCCGGCCGTAGTTCACCTTGCGGTCGGCGACGATCGGGACGCCGTACAGCGTCACCTTCTCGAAGGCCATGACGGCCGCCTGGTCCTTCTCCCAGTGCGGCTCGCTGTACGTCTTCTTCACCAGGTGCTGGGCGAGCGGCTCGATCCACTCGGGCTCGATCCGGGCGTTGACCCGGGCCCAGAGCCGCGAGGTCTCCACCAGCTCGGCGGACATGATGAACCGCGGGGGCTTCTTGAAGAGCGCGGAACCGGGGAAGATCGCGAACTTGGCGCTGCGGGCACCCAGGTAGTCGTTCCGCGTGCTCTCCCGCTTGCCGTCCTTCGCGCCGTCCTTGGACTCCTTCACGTCCTTCAGGCCGATGTGGCTCAGGAGGCCGGCGAGCAGGGACACGTGGACGGACTGCTCGGGCGCGTCCTCCTCGTTGAGGTGGATGCCCATCTGCTTGGCGACCGTCCGCAGCTGGCTGTAGATGTCCTGCCACTCGCGGATGCGCAGGAAGTTCAGGTACTCCTGCTTGCACATCCGGCGGAAGGAGCTGGACCCGCGCTCCTTCTGCTGCTCGCGGACGTACCGCCACAGGTTGAGGAAGGCGAGGAAGTCGCTCGTCTCGTCCTTGAACCGGGCGTGCTGCTGGTCGGCCTGCGCCTGTTTCTCCGACGGCCGCTCGCGCGGGTCCTGGATGGACAGCGCCGCCGCGATCACCATGACCTCGCGGACACAGCCGTTCTTGTCGGCCTCCAGGACCATCCGGGCGAGCCGGGGGTCCACGGGCAGCTGCGAGAGCTTCCGCCCCTGCTGCGTCAGCCGCTTCTTGGGATCCTTCTCGTCCGGGTCGATCGCGCCGAGCTCCTGGAGGAGCTGCACGCCGTCCCGGATGTTGCGGTGGTCCGGCGGGTCGATGAAGGGGAACTTCTCGATGTCGCCGAGGCCGGCCGCGGTCATCTGCAGGATGACGGAGGCCAGGTTCGTCCGGAGGATCTCCGCGTCCGTGAACTCCGGACGGGTCAGGAAGTCGTCCTCCGAGTACAGGCGGATGCAGATGCCGTCGCTCGTACGGCCGCAGCGGCCCTTGCGCTGGTTGGCGCTGGCCTGGCTGACCGGCTCGATCGGGAGGCGCTGCACCTTGGTGCGGTGCGAGTAGCGGGAGATGCGGGCGGTGCCCGGATCGATCACGTACTTGATGCCGGGGACGGTCAGCGAGGTCTCCGCGACGTTCGTCGCGAGGACGACCCGGCGGCCGGAGTGCGCTTGGAAGACCCGGTGCTGCTCGGCGTGCGAAAGCCGGGCGTACAGCGGCAGGATCTCGGTGTTGAAGAGCTTCTTCTTGATCAGCGCGTCCGCCGTGTCACGGATCTCGCGCTCGCCGGAGAGGAAGACCAGGACGTCGCCCGGGCCCTCCTTCTGGAGCTCGTCGACGGCGTCGCAGATCGCGGTGATCTGGTCCCGGTCGGACTCCTCGCTGTCCTCCTCGAGGAGCGGCCGGTAGCGGACCTCGACCGGATACGTACGGCCGCTGACCTCGACGATCGGCGCGTCGCCGAAGTGGCGGGAGAACCGCTCCGGGTCGATCGTCGCCGAGGTGATGACGACCTTGAGGTCGGGGCGCTTCGGGAGCAGCTGGGCCAGATAGCCGAGCAGGAAGTCGATGTTGAGGGACCGCTCGTGGGCCTCGTCGATGATGATCGTGTCGTACGCGCGCAGCTCGCGGTCCGTCTGGATCTCGGCGAGCAGGATGCCGTCCGTCATCAGCTTCACGAAGGTCGCGTCGGGGTTCACCTGGTCGGTGAAGCGGACCTTCCAGCCGACGGCCTCCCCGAGGGGGGTCCGCAGCTCCTCCGCGACGCGCTCGGCGACCGTGCGGGCGGCGATCCGGCGGGGCTGGGTGTGCCCGATCATGCCCCGGACGCCCCGGCCGAGCTCCAGGCAGATCTTCGGGATCTGGGTGGTCTTTCCGGAGCCCGTCTCACCGGCGACGATCACGACCTGGTGGTCGCGTATCGCCTCCAGGATCTCGTCCTTCTTCTGCGAGACGGGCAGCTGCTCGGGATACGTGACCGCGGGCACGCGGGAGGCGCGCCCGTCGACGCGCTCCTTGGCCTTGGCCGCCTCGGCGGCGATCTCGTCCAGGACGGCCGCGCGGGCCTCGGGCTTGCGGATGCGGCGGGCGCCTTCGAGACGGCGGCCGAGCCGGTGGGAGTCCCGCAGCGAGACCTCGGCCAGGACGGACTGGAGGGCGGCGAAGGAAGTAGACATACGGGATCCAGGATCGCACCTGCGGACGAGAAGCGGCGAACCGATTTACGAAGGGGGCAGGGCGCCGGTGCGTAGTATTCCGGGCATCTGGCCCGGCCTGAGAGGTTTCGCATGTTCCGCACCACCCGCGTGACGGCGGCGTTCGCCGCGCTGCTGGGTCTGGTGCTGGGGCTCCTGGTCTGCGGCGCCTCCGTGAGCCCGGCGCCGGGGGCGGCCCCGGTCGTCGCGGGCGCCGCCGTGCCCGGCTGCGACCCGGGTCATCCCGCAGACGAAGGGGCCTCGGGCCCCGTCGTACCGCCGCGCGCGCACGGCTTCGCCGAACTGCTGCCCGCCCTGGCCGCCGACCGGCCGGCCCCCGGGCCCCGGCAGCCGGATCCGGGCGGTCCGGCCGCGACGCCGGGCCGTGAGCCACCCGCGCGCGTGCCCCCTTCTCCCGTGGAGCTCTCGGTCCTGAGGGTGTAGGCGGAACGGTTCGCCCTCCGCCGTCCTTCCCCTCCCACTCCTCCAGGAGCGCTTCCGCATGTCCAGGACCAAGCCCGTCGCCATCGTCTCCGGGGTGGCGGCCGCCGCCGTGCTGCTCGGCGTCGTCTCGTACACCGCCACCAAGCCCGCCTCCCCCGGCGCCTCCGGCTCCTCGTCCGTCGCCGAGGTCTCCGCCGACCCGACCGCCGGCGTCTACGCCGAACTGGAGGCCTACGCCCGCCGCGACGCCTCCGACAAGCTCGCCCTCGGCCGCGCCGACGCGCCTGTCGTGCTCATCGAGTACGCCGACTTCAAGTGCGGCTACTGCGGGAAGTTCGCCCGCGACACCGAGCCCGTCCTGGTGAAGAAGTACGTGGACGACGGCACCCTGCGCATCGAGTGGCGGAACTTCCCGATCTTCGGCGAGGAGTCGGAGACCGTCGCCCGCGCCTCCTGGGCGGCCGGGCAGCAGGGCCGCTTCTGGGAGTTCCACAAGGCCGCCTACGCCGAGGGCGCCAAGGAGAAGGGCTTCGGCAAGGACCGGCTCGCGGCCCTCGCGAAGGAGGCCGGCGTCCCCGACGCCGCCCGCTTCGCCAAGGACACCGAGGGTGCGGCGGCCCGCGAGGCCGTCCGCACGGACCAGGAGCAGGGCTACGCCCTCGGCGCCACCTCCACCCCGTCCTTCCTGGTCAACGGCCGCCCGATCGCGGGCGCCCAGCCCCTGGAGACCTTCACGGAGGCCATCGAGGCGGCCGCGAAGACGGCCAAGGCCAGGCCGTGACCTCGGGCATCGGCTACTTCGCCGCCTTCCTCGGCGGGCTGCTCGCCCTTCTCAGCCCGTGCAGCGCCCTGCTCCTGCCCGCCTTCTTCGCGTACTCGATCGACACGCGCGCGAAGCTCATGGCCAGGACCGGCATCCTCTACGCGGGACTCGCGACCACCCTCGTCCCGCTCGGCGCGGCCGGCTCCCTCGCGGGCCGCTTCTTCTACGGCCACCGGGACCTGCTCGTCACCGCCGGCGGCTGGCTGATCATCGGCCTCGGCGTCCTCCAGATCCTCGGCCTGGGCTTCACCTCCCGCCGGATCGCCGAGGCGAGCGGCCGCATCCGCCCCACCTCGGCGCTCTCCGTCTACGCCCTCGGCCTGGTCTACGGCCTGGCCGGCTTCTGCGCGGGCCCGATCCTCGGCAGCGTCCTGACGGTGGCGGCGCTGAGCGGCAGCCCGGCGTACGGCGGGCTGCTCCTCGCCGTCTACGCCCTCGGCATGGCCGTCCCGCTGTTCGTCCTGGCGCTGCTCTGGGACCGGTACGACCTGGGCCGGCGGCGCTGGCTGCGCGGCCGGCCGCTGCGGATCGGGCGCTTCGAGGTCCACTCCACCTCGCTGCTCTCGGGCCTCTTCTTCATCGCCCTCGGCACCCTCTTCCTGGTCTTCGACGGGACGACCGCGCTACCGGGCCTGCTGTCGGTGGACGACTCCTTCGCCGTGGAGGAGCGGGTCGCCGCGCTGGGCCGTTCGGTGCCGGACTGGGCGCTGCTCGTCGGGGTCGTGGCGGCGGTGGCGGTGGCACTCGCGCTGCGGGGCCGCAAGGCGCGGCGGAGCGAGGAGGCCTGAGCCGTACGGGGGAGGGGCGCGGGCCCCTTCCCCGTACCGCCGCATCTCACGCCGCATCTCGCCGGGGAACGAAGAAGGCCCCGTTCTTTCGAACGGGGCCTTCTCTCTGTGGCTGGGGCCGGGGTCGAACCGGCGACCTATCGCTTTTCAGGCGATCGCTCGTACCAACTGAGCTACCCAGCCACGAAGCTGTTTCCAGCTTCAGCGACTCTGACGGGACTTGAACCCGCGACCTCCACCTTGACAGGGTGGCGAGCTAACCAACTGCTCCACAGAGCCAAGCTTGTGTGCGATCACTAGTCTCGCACACGATCATGCGTGCCCCCAACGGGATTCGAACCCGTGCTACCGCCTTGAAAGGGCGGCGTCCTGGGCCACTAGACGATGAGGGCTAGAGGCTCACCTGCGCGCTTCTCAGCGCGTCGGGGACGTGAGAAGCATATGGGATGCCGGCCGCTATCGCCAAAACGGTTTCCCGGCGGGGGAGAATGGGCTCGTGCTGGAGATGACGCGCGAGGAGTTCGAGGAGCTTGTCGCCGAGGCCCTGGACCGGATCCCGCCGGAGCTGACGCGGCTGATGGACAACGTCGCCGTGTTCGTGGAGGACGAACCGTCCCCGGACGATCCCGAGCTGCTCGGGCTCTATGAGGGGACGCCGCTCACCGAGCGCGGCGAGTGGTACGCCGGCGTGCTGCCCGACCGGATCACGATCTACCGGGGCCCGACGCTGCGCATGTGCGAGTCGCGCGAGGACGTCGTCGCGGAGACCGAGATCACCGTCGTGCACGAGATCGCCCACCACTTCGGCATCGACGACGAGCGGCTGCACGCGCTCGGCTACGGCTGAGGCTCGGGCCGCTCGGCGCGTGTCCCTTGTGGTGCCCGGGGAGTTGGGCAGTGCGACGCGTTCCGTTCCTGCCTGTTGTGTCCTGGAGGTGCCCCCGTGCGCCATTTGCCCACCCCGGTGAGATGGGCCGCCACCGCGCTGGCCGTCGCGGCCTGTGCCGGTCTGAGCGGCTGTATGAGTGTGAGTGACGAGGGGGCGAAGCCGGCGCCCGGCGCGTCCGGGGGGAAGCACGGTGCGGCGGCCGGGGCCGAAGGCGGCGGTGGCGCCCAGGGCGGCGACGGCGAGTCCTGGAACGGCCGGCCGGACCGGGGCGGTCCGGCCCCGGCCGGCGCCGGCAAGGAGTCCCCGGTCCCGAGCGGCTCGCCGTCCGGCACCGAGAAGCCCTCGGCGGGCGCCGTACTGCCCGTGGAGGGCCCGGGCGGGTCAGGAGGGCCGTCGCAGTCGCAGCCGGCCGGTGGCGGCCACGACGCCACGGGCGGCGGCTCGGGCGACGGCGGGAACGGCGCCGGCGGGGGCACCGGCGCCAGCGGGGGGAACGGCGGCAGTGGCGGAGGCGCCGGGGGTGCGGACGGGGGCGGGTCCACACCCACGCCGGAGCCGAGCGTGCCCAGCCCCGAGCCGACACCGGAGCCGACCTCCAACCCGACGCCGGAGCCGACCCCCGAACCGACGTCGAACCCGACCGATCCGCCGCCGTCCGGGACCGACACCCAGATGGGTGCGATGCGGGCGGCGGACGGGCCGGGGGCGCCCCCGGAGCCCGCGGCGTCTCCGCAGGTCGGACCGGTGTGACGTAGTCCGATTTGCTATAGGTGGGGGAGAGTCCGTATGGTGGTAGATCGCTTGATCCTATTGCCCGGCGCCGACACAGAAGAGCGCCGCGTGGCGCGTACTCTCCCTAGCCGTGGCTGACCGCATTGAGGCGGTCGTTTGCGAAATCACGGAGTTGACGGGCGCGTGCCGAGACTCCGGAAGGTTTCGCATTTCGCATGTCCATTTTCAGTTCTGACCACGCCGTCATGCCCGAGAACGACGAGATCGTCGAGGCCGTAGAGGCCACCGAGATCGTCGAGGCCGACGAGATCGTCGAGATCGTCGAGATCGAGGCCGACGACGCCGCCGAGGCGCTCGTCGAGGAAGCCGTCTCCGACGAGCCCACCATCACCTTCGGCGACCTCGGTCTGCCCGAGGGCGTCGTGCGCAAGCTCGCGCAGAACGGCGTGACCACCCCCTTCCCGATCCAGGCGGCGACCATCCCGGACGCCCTGGCCGGCAAGGACATCCTCGGCCGCGGCCGCACCGGCTCCGGCAAGACCCTCTCCTTCGGTCTGCCGCTGCTCGCCACCCTCGCGGACGGCCACACCGAGAAGAAGAAGCCCCGCGGCGTCATCCTCACCCCGACCCGTGAGCTCGCGATGCAGGTCGCGGACGCCCTCCAGCCCTACGGCGACGTCCTCGGCCTCAAGATGAAGGTCGTCTGCGGCGGTACGTCCATGGGCAACCAGATCTACGCCCTGGAGCGCGGCGTCGACATCCTCGTCGCCACCCCGGGCCGTCTGCGCGACATCATCAACCGCGGCGCCTGCTCCCTGGAGCAGGTCAAGATCGCGGTCCTGGACGAGGCCGACCAGATGGCCGACCTGGGCTTCCTGCCCGAGGTCACCGAGCTGCTCGACCAGGTCCCGGCCGGCGGCCAGCGCCTCCTCTTCTCCGCCACCCTGGAGAACGAGATCGACAGCCTGGTCAAGCGCTACCTGGTGGACCCGGTCACGCACGAGGTCGACCCGTCCGCCGGTGCCGTCACCACCATGACCCACCACGTCCTCGTCGTGAAGCCGAAGGACAAGGCCCCGGTCACCGCCGCCATCGCCGCGCGCAAGGGCCGCACGATCATCTTCGTCCGCACCCAGCTGGGCGCCGACCGCATCGCCGAGCAGCTCCGCGACGCCGGTGTGAAGGCCGACGCCCTGCACGGCGGCATGACCCAGGGCGCCCGTACGCGCACCCTGGCCGACTTCAAGGACGGCTACGTCAACGCGCTCGTCGCGACCGACGTCGCCGCCCGAGGCATCCACGTCGACGGCATCGACCTGGTCCTGAACGTGGACCCGGCCGGCGACCACAAGGACTACCTGCACCGCTCGGGCCGCACCGCCCGCGCCGGCCGCTCCGGTGTCGTGGTCTCCCTGGCCCTGCCGCACCAGCGCCGCCAGATCTTCCGCCTCATGGAGGACGCGGGCGTCGACGCCTCGCGCCACATCGTCGGCGGTGCCGGCGCCTTCGACCCCGAGGTCGCCGAGATCACCGGCGCCCGTTCGCTGACCGAGGTCCAGGCCGACTCCGCGAACAACTCGGCCAAGCAGGCCGAGCGCGAGGTCGTCGACCTGACCAAGCAGCTGGAGCGCCTGCAGCGCCGCGCCGTCGAGCTCCGCGAGGAGGCCGACCGCCTGGTGGCCCGCGCCGCCCGTGAGCGCGGCGAGGACCCGGAGGCCGCCGTGGCCGAGGTGACCGAGGCCGCCGAGGCCGAGGTCGCCGCCGCCGCCGTCGAGGCCGAGCGCGCCGCGAAGGCGGAGGAGCGCCGCGAGGAGCGTTCGACGTTCCGCGACGAGCGGGGCAACTTCGAGCGCCGTGACCGCGGTGACCGCGGTGGCTTCAACCGTGACGACCGCGGTGGTTTCCGCGGTGGCGACCGTGGCGGTGACCGTGGTGGCTTCCGTCGCGACAACGACCGTCCGTCCGGTGGTTTCCGCCGTGACGACCGTCCGTCGGGTGGCTTCAACCGTGACGACCGCGGTGGCGACCGTGGTGGCTTCCGTCGCGACAACGACCGTCCGTCCGGTGGTTTCCGCCGTGACGACCGTCCGTCGGGTGGCTTCAACCGTGACGACCGCGGTGGCGACCGTGGTGGCTTCCGTCGCGACAACGACCGTCCGTCCGGTGGTTTCCGCCGCGACGACCGCCCCTCCGGCGGTTTCAACCGCGACGACCGTGGCGGCCGTTCCTTCGAGCGCCGCGACAACGACCGTCCGTCCGGTGGCTTCCGCCGCGACGACCGTCCGTCGGGTGGCTTCAACCGTGACGACCGTGGCGGCCGTTCCTTCGAGCGCCGCGACAACGACCGTCCCGCCGGCGGCCACCGCGGCAGCGACCGTCCGTTCAACCGCGACCGTCGTGACGACCGCCCCGCCGGCGGCTTCCGCTCGGGCGGCGGCGACCGCCCGTACGGCCGTCGTGACGACCACCGCGGCAGCACCGGCACGACCGGCGGTTCCTTCGGCCGCCGCGACGACAAGCCGCGCTGGAAGCGCAACGGCTGACATCGCGTAGGACCCTGAGACAGGGCCCGTCCCAGCACTCCGGTGCGGGGACGGGCCCTGTCTCGTACCCGTGTTCGGCGGGATACGCTCAGCCGGTCGAACGACGCGGGTGAGGAGCGCCGGCCAGGGGGCCCGGCCCGGGATCCTCCCCGCATCCCGCACATCGGGTTTCCCTGGGGAGGGACCTCTCTTTGATCCGTCATCCACGCGCGCGCAGACCACGCGCGCGTACCGCCGTCCTCGCCGCCGCGCTGCTCGCCTCGGGGATCGGCCTCACGCCGGCCGCGACGGCCGCGCCCGTCGCGGGCATCGACCAGCTGGACATCACGCCGAACTGGCGGACCGTGCCCCGGCAGGAGACCGTCACCTCGGTCTCCGCCACCGGGTACGCCCACGAGACCGAGGACGCCGACCCGACCTTCGGCGGGCAACTGGAGTGGACCGACTTCGCGAGCGGTGAGAGCGTCCCGCTCGGATACGACACGGGGAACGGGGCCTTCGCCGAGGCCGGTGTCGGCGGGCAGTGGCTCTACCTCCAGCACGGCATCGGCATCCACTACCTCCGCGACCTGGGGACCGGCACCGAGAAGCCGCTCGACATGCCCCGCGACGCGAGCTACCGGGGGCTGCTCGGCGACACGCTGCTCTTCCAGCAGTACGCCTCCGCCGAGGACTTCTCCACGACCACCGGCTACTACCTGGTCCGCGCCGACGACCCCTCCGGCGCCCGGGTCCCGGTCACCGGGTGGCCCGCCGGAGCCAACCTGCACACCGCGCGCCTCGCCGCCGGTGACGGCTCCGTCGCCGTGATCCGCTTCAACCGGTCCGCCGACCCGTACGCGTACGACTACACCGACCTCGGCGTCATCGACCTGCACACCGGCCGGATGACCGCGATCGACGCGCCGACCCCGGCCGGAGCGAGCGTGCTTGTCGCGCCGGTGGCCGTGAGCCCCGACCGGATCGCCTGGGTCGACAGGGACCGCACCGTGCACCTGCGGGAGCGCGCCGACCTGACCGGCCCCGAGAAGACGTTCGCCCTGCCCGAGGGGCTCTCCACCGCACGGATCGGCCTCGTCGGCGACTGGGTGCTCGCCCTCGGCGACGCCTCCGGCACCGACGCCGCCCTGAAGCGGCGGCTGGTCGCGCTGCACCCGGACGGGCGCACGCAGACCCTCCTGGAGAAGGCCGAGGCGGAGGTCAACCAGGTCACCGGCGGCGGCGCGGCCGTCACCGGCGGCGGCTCCGCCACCGACTGGTCCCTCCTCAAGGCCGTCCCGGGCAAGAACGGCGGCGCGCCCGTCCTGGAGAAGCTGCGCCGCCTGCAGCCGCTGGCGTCCAAGATCGACGCCCTCGCGCTGGGCGCCGGCCGGCTCACCACGCTGGAGTACGACGGCCCGAAGGGGGCCGGCTTCTACGGCCGGACGCTGCCCGTCGGTCCCGTCCACACCGGGGAGTCCGCGCCGGTGTGGCAGGGCGTCGAGCCGGACGCCGAGTGGAACGCGTCGCCGCTCCTCGCCACCGGCGACGGCCGCACGGTCTCCTACCCCCGTGTCCCGTACACCGCGCGGGCTGTCGTCGCCCGGGACACCGCGGGGCGGCCGACCCGGGTGACCGTCGACAAGGACGGTCGGCTCGCCGACGCCTTCGGCCGCTGGGCGCTCGTCCAGACCGGGAGGCCCACGTTCCCCGGTGAGCTCGTCTCCGGCGGCGAGACGATCGTCGTGGACCTGGACGCGCGGGCCGTCGTGTCGACGAAGCCGCAGACCGCCGCCGCCCTCTGGGGCGACACCCTGTTCACGGGGACGGCGACGACCGGCGAGGTCGCCCGCAAGGACCTGGCCACCGGCAAGGACCTCGGCAAGGTCGCGACCGGCTCCGGCTGCCCGCTGACGGAGCTCCAGACGGCGGGCGGACGCTGGCTGTACTGGGCCTGCGGGCAGTTCGCCAAGCAGGGCGTCGTCGACCTGAGGAGCGGCGCGAAGATCGCGCTGCCCCGCTCGTACGGCGAGGGCGGTCTCCTCGGCGACGGCTACTTCGTGGACCAGTACGGCTCGACGTCCCTCCGGCTGACCGACTTCCACACGGGGACGGCGGCCGCGGCCCGTACGCTCCCCACCTCCACGCCCGTGTACGGCGCGCGCCGGGTCGTCTGGACCGTCGACCGCTTCGGCGGGGGCGTCGCGTACAAGGACACCGACAGCCGCGTCCACGTGCTGTGGACCGGCGTGCCCGCCTCCGGTCTGAGCGCCGCCTCGGCGAAGGTCCCGGCGGGCATGCGGTTCAAGGACGGCTGGAAGGCCTCCTGGACGCTGTCCAAGCCCGCCTCGATCTGGCAGCTGACGCTGCGTGACGTGTACACCGGGGCCGTGATCCGCAGCTACGGCGGCGGCGAGACCCGCGGCCGGGTCGACGTCTCCTGGGACGGCCGTACGGCGGCGGGCAGGCCCGTCCCGAACGGCCGGTACAGCTGGCACCTGGCTGCGTCCACGGCCGACGGCCAGGGCGCGGACCTGTCCCTCACGGGCACGGTCTCGGTGACCGGCGGCCGCCCGGCCTGGCGGGACCTGGCCGGGAACGACACGCAGGGCGACCTCCTCGTGATGGACACGGCGGGCCTGGTGTCCCTGTACAAGGGCAACGGCTACGGCGGTCTGTCGGCGCGGATCGCCGGGACGGGGACGAAGTTCGCGGCGTCGTCCGTCCTGGTGCCCTTCGGGGACGTGAACGCCGACGGGTGCGCGGACGTGCTCGCCCGGGTCGGCGACCAGTTGCGGGCCTACCGCCCCGGCTGCGACAAGGTGGTCTCGGCGGCCTCCCCGTACACCGTCATCGGCTCCGGCTGGGGACAGTACGACGTCCTCACGTCCCCCGGTGACGCGAACGGCGACGGCTACGCGGACCTGGTCGCGCGTCAGGCGTCCACCGGTGACGTGTACTTCTACGCCGGCACCGCCGACCACCGCGTGAAGAACCGGGTCCGGATCGGCACGAACTGGAAGCTGTACAAGAAGCTGGCCGGCGCCGGTGACCTCAACGGCGACGGACGCGGCGACCTGCTCGGCGTGGACGCCTCCGGCGTCCTGTGGCGCTACTACTCCACCGCGACCGGCGGCGTCACCGCGCGCGTGAAGGTCGGCCCCGGCTGGGGCGGCTACTCCTCCCTGGTGGGGATCGGCGACATCACCGGCGACGGCTGCGCGGACCTCGCGGCCCGCGACACGACGGGCCGGCTCTTCGCCTACGACGGCACCTGCCGCGGCACGTACGGCTCCCGCGTCCTGGTCGGCTCCGGCTGGAACGCCTTCAAGGCCCTGTTCTGATCGGTCCGCCCCACCGCGGGCCCGGCCGACACCGGCCGGGCCCGCGGCGCGGCCGGTGTCGGATACCCGATCGGTTCCCGGGCCCTCTCGGGCTATGCTGCTCGGGTGTGCTTGTCCACGGGCCGTTAGCTCAATTGGCAGAGCAGTGGACTTTTAATCCATTGGTTGTGGGTTCGAGTCCCACACGGCCTACCGAGCGGCGGGCGAGGGGAGACCCTCTGACCTGCTGTGGAGCGCCCCGACCCGGTTTCGACTGGTCGGGGCGCTCCGTCGTTCCAGGGGCGGGCGTGAGCGGACGGTCTGGGCCGGGAGGCGGACCCCGGCGGACTGAGGGGCACCTGGCGGCCTCACTGGTCCTGCTCGGTGATCGCGTTCGGATCGAAGACGAGGACCGTCCCGTCCTCGCTCAGGCAGTCGACGGCGGCGATCATGGCGCAGCCACGGTCGAGGACCGGCTCGACTTCCTCGGGCCAGGACCATCTGGCCGCTGAGCTGCACGTCCGCCCGAGCGGCTCCGTCGGTGCAGGCGCAGCTCATGTCAACTGCCCTTGATTCACTGGGTGGAGATAGATATGATCTACGGCAACATCGCGTGTCGGTCACCGGCTGGGTGAGGCATGGAGGTGTCGGGACATGCCTTCGGAGGCATTCCTTGTCAGTCGAGTTGAATCACACGATCGTTCACGCCCGGGACAACCGGGAGTCCGCTGAGTTCTTCGCGGACCTTCTCCATCTCGAGATCACCGCCGAGTGGGGTCCGTTCATCGCGGTCGGTCTGGGTAACGGCGTCACGCTGGACTTCGCCACCGTCCCCGCGGACAGCATCACCCCCCAGCACTACGCCTTCTTGATCTCCGAGGAGGAGTTCGAAGCGGCGTACGCGCAGATCAGACAGCGCGGCATCGAGCACTACGCCGACCCCCACCGGAAGCAGCCCGGCACGGTCAACCACAACGACGGTGGCCGCGGCGTGTACTTCATGGACCCGGCGGGTCACGCCATGGAACTCATCACCGTTCCGTACGGCGGCCGGCCCTCGTAGCCGCATGCCTTGAGGACCGCACCCCAGTGCGGGATGCGGTCCTCGGCAGCTGCCCGCGCCCCAGGTGATCGCCGCCGACGGCGAAGACATCGGCCTCCCTGGCCTCGCGGTGCGGTGAGGTTCCGCAACGCCCACCGGGCCGGGCGAGTTCCGCGCCGCGGAGTCCACGGACCGCGGACCACCCCGTCGCGCCGCCGCACTTCGCTGAGCCCGACCCGGTGCGGTCACCGCCTGGGACGAGGCACCAGACCGAAGCCGTTCCCCGGCCCCCACCCCCTCCCGAGGAGTAGCGTTTTGTCACCCGATCCGACCACCCTTCACCCCTTGCCCGCGCACGACCGGGTGGTGTTCCTCAAGCCCCTGATCACCTCGCCGAGCATCACCGTGGGCGAGTACACGTACTACGACGATCCCGACGGCGCCACGGAGTTCGAGCGCCGCAACGTCCTCTACGGCTACGGACCCGAGCGCCTGGTCATCGGCAGGTACTGCGCGCTCGCCACGGGGACCCGTTTCCTGATGGCCGGCGCCGAGCATCCGACGATGGGGGTGTCCACCTTCCCGTTCACCATGTTCGGCGGCCGGTGGACCGAGGAGACCCTGGACATCGTCACCGCCATGCCCAGCCGCGGCGACACGGTCGTCGGCAACGACGTCTGGTTCGGCTACGGGGCGACCGTCATGCCCGGCCTGCGGATCGGCGACGGAGCCATCATCGCGGCCGGCGCGGTGGTCACCGCCGACGTCCCGCCGTACACGATCGTCGGTGGCAATCCGGCCCGACCGATCCGGCAGCGCTTCGACGACGCCGACATCGAACGGTTGCAGCGCGCCGCCTGGTGGGACTGGCCCTCCGACCTCGTCACCGAGCACGCCCGCACCATCATGGCCGGAACCCCGGCCGACATCGCCCGCATCGCAGCCGACCACGCCCTGGAGAAGCCCCTGTGACCCGAGTGACCCATGTGACTGTCGAAGAGCATCCGGTGGCCGACAGCGCGGCCGGACCCTACGCCCTCACCACGGGACCGGACGGTGCCCTGTGGTTCACCCTCGTCCACAGCGGCCGGATCGGGCGCCTCGTCCCCGGCCAGGAGCCGACGAGCCACCGGCTCGCCCCCGACTGCGGGCCGACCGTCATCACGACCGGCCCGGACGGGGCTCTGTGGTTCACCGAGTACGAGGCGGACCGGATCGGGCGGATCACCACCGACGGCGTGATCGACGAGTTCGACGTGCCCACGCCCGGCTGCGGGCCGTTCGGCATCGCGGCGGGACCCGACGGCGCCCTGTGGTTCACCGAGACCGCCGCCGACCGCATCGGCCGCGTCACCGTCGACGGCCGCATCACCGAGTTCCCCCTGCCCGTCACCGGCGCCTTCCCCTCGGCGATCACCACCGGTGCCGACGGCGGGATGTGGTTCACCCTCAACCAGGGCAACGCCCTCGGCCGGATCGGCATGGACGGTGCGATCACCCTCCATCCCCTGCCGACGGAGGCGGCGGCACCGGTCGGGATCGCGGCGGGCGGCGACCGCGCGCTGTGGTTCGTCGAGATCGCCGCCGGGCAGATCGGCCGGATCACGCCCGACGGGCGAATCACCGAGTTCCCGCTGCCCGACCGCACCGCCCGGCCGCACGCCGTCACCGTCGACGGACAGGGCACCGCGTGGTTCACCGAATGGGGAGGCAACCGCGTCGGCGCGATCACCCCCGACGGCTCCGTCACCGTCCACGACCTGCCCACCCCCCGCTCCGAGCCGCACGGCATCACCATCGGCCCCGACGGCGCCGTGTGGGCCGCGCTGGAGATCGGCGCACTCGCCCGAATCGTCCCGGCGGACAGCACCGCCTGACCAGGCTGCCCCGCACACGGCATCAGCAGCGGCCGCCCGCTCGGCGGCCGGAGAGGAACTGCCATGAAGTACGCACTCGTGATCTTCGAGACGGATGAGTCGCGCCGCCGGATCCAGGCCGACCGGGCCGCGTACCGGAAGGAGTACGAAGGCTGGATCGGCGGCCTCGCCGCGGCCGGGAAACTGGTCGGCGGCGATGCCCTGGAGACCGAACGCATCGCTCCCGCGACTGTTCGCAGGACGGCCGACGGGACGAGGACGGTCACCGACGGACCCGCACACGCCGGTGAGGAGACCCTCGGCGGCTGGTTCGTCGTCGACGTGGCCGACCGCGAGGAAGCCGTCGAACTCGCCAGGAGCCTCCCCACCCCGGAGACCGTCGAGATCCGCCCCATCCTCGAATCCGCATGACCTGCCGGGGAGCGCCCCGACCGGAATCCTCCGGTCGGGGCGCTCCGTCGTTCACGGGGTCAGCGGGATTCCGGGCGGCGGTACGTGCAGACGTTGACGCCCTGGGGGCTGGTGACCGTGGAGGCCAGTTCGAGGGTGCGCAGGGCGCCGTCCGCCGGGAAGATCGACTTTCCGCCGCCGAGGAGCACCGGCATGACCATCAGGCGGAGTTCGTCGGCCAGGTCCTCGGCCAGGAGGGTGCGGGCGAGGCTGGGGCTGCCCATGACGAGGAGGCTTCCGCCGGGGGCTTCGTGGAGCTCGCGGAGGCGCTCCACGGCCTTGTCGCCGGGGACGAGCGTGGTGTTCCAGGTGAGGTCGGCCTCGCCGAGGGTGCGGGAGACGACGTACTTCGGGAGCGCGTTCATCCGGTCGGCGAAGGGGTCGCCGGCCCGCTCCGGCCAGGCGGCGGCCATGGTCTGCCAGGTGCGCCGGCCGAAGAGCAGGGCCTCGGCCCGGGCGGTCGCCTCGGCGAACGCGCCTCCCACGACCTCCGGGTCGAAGAAGGGGTGCGTCCAGCCGCCGTGGGCGAAGCCGCCGTCGGTGTCCTCCTCGGGGCCGCCGGGGGCCTGGACGACGCCGTCGAGGCTGATGAACTCGCTGATCACGATGCGCATGGGGCCGGTCCTGTTCGTCCGTGGCTTCTCGGTGGTGCCGTACGGGAGTGAAGACGGCGTGGCCGCCGGGAAGTCATCGCTCCCCGAGAACTATCTTCGGGTTTTCTCGGTCCTAGTTCTCGGAACTTCGTTCGTCCGAACGGCTGCGTACGGGGGCGGCGCCGGGCAACGTGGGGAAGCGTGGACGCGGAGTGTGGAGGTGGGGTCGGTGGCGGCCAGCGGTACCGGTGATCCGGCGGGGGAGGCACGGCAGCTCGCCCGTTGCGCGCTGTTCGCGACGGGAGGCGCGGCCGCGGCCCTGCTGACCGCGCTCGGCAGCGGGCTGTTGATCCTGCTGAGCGGGATCGTGGGGTTCGCCGCGACGGCGGCGGGCGTCTGGTGGTTCCTCGCGCACCGCGGGCCGGTGCGGGTGTTCGGGGCGGTCCTCGCGGTGGCCGCGCCCCTCGCGACCCTGGGGCTGTACGTCGCCGGGGGCGTCTGGGTGAACGCCTTCGTGGCGCTGGGACTGTGGGGCGTGGCGCTGTCCTGCGCGCGGGCCGCGCTGCGCCGTCCGGAGGAGGAGCGGGCCGCGCTGACCCGGGGCGAGCGCGTCCCGCCGCCGCGCCGGCCCGTCCTCATCATGAACCCGAAGTCCGGTGGCGGGAAGGTCGAGCGGTTCGGGCTCGTCGCGCGGGCGGAGGCGCTCGGGGCCCGGGTGATCCTGCTCGATCCGTCCGCGCCGGCCGATGTCGCCGGGCTCGCCCGGAAGGCCGTGGCCGAGGGCGCCGACCTCCTCGGCGTGGCGGGCGGGGACGGCACACAGGCGCTGGTGGCCGAGGTCGCCGCCGAGCACGACCTGCCGTTCCTGGTGGTGTCGGCCGGCACCCGCAACCACTTCGCGATGGACCTGGGGCTCGACCGCACCGACCCGTCCCGCTGCCTGGACGCGCTGTACGACGGGGAGGAGCTCCGGATCGACCTCGGCGACGTCGCGGGGCGTCCCTTCGTCAACACGGTCTCCTTCGGGGTGTACGCGGACGTGGTCCAGCGCCCGGAGTACCGCGACGACAAGGCGGGCACGGCGATCGACGTCCTGCCCGACCTGCTCCAGGGAGGTGAGGGCGACCGCCTCGACGCGACCGCGGACGCCGTCCCGCTCACCGGGCAGCAGGCCCTCCTGGTCAGCAACAACCCGTACGCGGCGCCGGATCCGCTCAGTGCGGTCGCGGCCCGCAGGACGCGTCTCGACGGGGGTGAGCTCGGGGTGATCGGCATCCGGGTGGACGGGGCCGCCCAGGCCGCCGAGCTGGCCGTACTGGGCACCCAGGCGACCGGTCTGAACGTTCTGACGGCCCGTAGGGTGGAGGTCGGGGGCGGCCCGGGCGGTGCGGGCGCCGTCATCTCCGTCGCCGTGGACGGCGAGGCGCTGACGCTGCCCACGCCGGTCGTCTGCACCCTCCGCCCGGGTGCGCTGCGGGTCCTCGTGCCCCGCGGCCGGCCGGGTTCGCCGGTGCCCCCGCCGCCCCTGGACTGGCGGCGCCTGACCCGGCTCGCCTTCCCCGAGGACGCCTCGGGGTCCGCGCGGCCGGGCCGTGGCGACCGGTGGGACTCGCCCGCCTCGTGAAACTCCGTACCCCTGAACCCGCTAGGAGCGGCGCATGACCGACGACCAGACGACGACCGGGACCCTCCGGTCCGTCCTGCACGACATCCGGGCCGTCGACGGCGCCGTGTACGGCGCGGTGGCCGCGACCGCGACGCCCACGCTCGACACGGCGTTCCGCCGGCTCTCCGCGGCGGCCGACCACTCCAAGATCTCCTTCACGGTCGCGGCGGCGCTTGCGCTCGTGCCGGGCCGGCCGCGCCGGGCCGCGCTCGCCGGGGTCGGGGCGATCGCGGTGGCCTCGGCCTCGGCGAACCTGCTCGGGAAGCGGCTGGTCCACCGGCGGAGGCCCGACCGGGAGGCGGCCCGGGTCGTGGTGGGCCGTCATGTGCCCATGCCGGCCTCGGCGTCGTTCCCGTCGGGGCACACCGCGTCGGCGGTCGCCTTCGCCACCGCCGTGGGGTCGGTGCTGCCGCACGCCACGCTGCCGCTCGCGGCCCTGGCCTGGACCGTGGGCTACTCCCGCGTGCACACCGGGGTGCACTACCCGGGTGACGTCGCCGCGGGCGCCCTGCTGGGCATCGCGAGCGCTGGCGTGTCCCTGGCGGCGGTGAGCTGGCTGACCGCCGGGGAGAAGTGAGCGGGGTCAGTCCGTGACGGTGAGCGGCGGGAGCCGCCAGGTGCCGTCGAGGACGGACGGGTCGGGGCCGTACAGCCGGACGACGAGGCTGAACGGGCCGTCCGGGGCGGGCAGCCAGTTCGCCGCCTGCTTCGGGTCGGCCGGCCGGTCCTTCCGTACGTGGAGGGTGAGGCCGCCGTCGTCGTCGTACACGAGCCCCGGGGTGCGGTCGCCGATCGCGTACCGGTCGATCTCGTTGGCGACGAGCAGCCGTTCGGGCAGCCGGTAGAGGGTGACGGACCAGAAGAAGCGCGCTGGGGGCAGCTGTCCGGGCGGGAAGCGGACCTGGTGGTCGTGGTGGTGTCCGTTCGGCGGGTGCTCGCCGTGGTCGTCCGCCGACCAGCCGCCGTACCAGGCCTCGGCCGAGGGGAGGCCGTAGAGCCCCACGTCGGCGGCGACCGCGCGTCCGATGTAGTCGTCGCCGAGCTCCTCGCGGGTGCCGAAGAGGTCCGTGGAGACGCGGGTGGCGGCCGTGGCCTTCGCCAGGCGGGCCCGGCCGTCGGCGATGCCCTGGTCGACCGCGGCCCGGATCCCGGGGGCGAGTGCCGCCGGTTCGAACGCGCCCGTGCCGGAGATCCCGAGCGCCGCGAGACGGCCGCGCAGCGCGCGCTCCCGTTCCAGGACGGGGAAGAACCCGAGCAGGAAGTCGAGGAGGGTGAGGAACTCGACGGTCCCGAGGTCCTCCTCGCGCCAGACCGGCCACACCGGCTCGTCGGCGGGGTGCGGGGCGGCCGTGTCGGTGTACGTGGAGAGGGGGCGCAGCTCGTACCGCTCCTGGACCGCGCGCAGGGCGGGGACGTCCTCGGGTCCGGCCAGGTGGGTGCGGCCGGTGATCCCGACGAGGAAGGTGTCGGCGCGCAGGACGCTCGTGATGCCCTCGGGGACGGTGCCGGTCCAGCCGGGGCCGGTGACGAGGTGGTGGCCCGCGGCCCGGCCGGTCGTGCGGGAGCCGACGAACCCGACGTAGGCGGTGTCGAGGTCGTGGAACGGGAGCACGTAGTAGCGGTCCACGGCCGGGACGGAGACGACGACGGGTTCGGCGCGCAGGTCGAGCCAGGCCAGTGAGTACGGGGTGTCGTTGTTCGGGGTCACGACGTCCGTGTCCGCCGGGGTGAAGGGCTCGGCGTAGTGCCGGAAGCGGCCGAATCCGCCCACGTACCGCGGGTCGTCGGAGTCGATCGCCTGCGCGTACATCGTGCGGTAGTTGTCCAGGAGCGGGTAGCCCCAGATCCAGCCGTCGGCCGCCGTCCGGCGGGCCTCCTCGGGGGTCAGCTGCACGGTGGCCGCCTTGTGGGACGAGAGGGAACCGACCCGTACAAACTCGCACGAACGGTTCCCTCTCGCACTCGGGCCGGGATCAGTACGTCGCCCGGGCCAGTTCCTCCTCGGTGAAGCCCAGCGTGGCCATGCGCTCCGGGTCGGCCAGGATGTGCAGCTCGACGATCCGGTCCCCGACGACCGTGAACGTCATGATCGAGCTCGGGCGCCCCTTGACGACCGACAGGACCGCGGGCTGGCCGTTGGCGACCACCTGGAGCACGCCCGTGCGGAACTTCGCGTACGTGAGGGCCTGGGAGATGACCGCCTCGGCGCCCCGCACGACCTTGGAGACGGCGGCGAGGGTCCGGCCGCCGTCCGCGCGCAGCACCACGTCCGGGTCGAGGACGGCGAGCAGCCCCTCGAAGTCGCCGCCGTGCGCGGCGGCGAGGAAGGCGTCGGCGATCTCCCGCTGACGGCGCGCGTCCGGGCCGGGGGCCGGGGTGGCGTCCTGGACCCGGCGGCGGGCGCGGCTGGCGAGCTGGCGGGTCGCCGCCGGGGTGCGGTCGACGATCCGGGCGATCTCGTCGAAGGAGACGGCGAACATGTCGTGCAGCACGAACGCGAGCCGCTCCGCCGGTCCCAGGGTGTCCAGGACGACGAGGAGCGCGAGCCCGACGGACTCGGTGAGCTCGGCCGCGTGCTCGGGGTCGGTGCTGTCGGCGACCCGGACCACCGGGTCGGGGACGTAGTACTCCAGCGGGTCCTCGCGGCGGGAGCCGCGCGAGCGCAGCATGTCCAGGCAGACGCGGCCGACGACCGTGGTCAGCCAGCCGCTGAGGTTCTCCACGCCGCTGACGTCGCTGCGGCTGAGCTTGAACCAGGCCTCCTGGACGGCGTCCTCGGCCTCGCTGAGCGAGCCCAGCATCCGGTAGGCGACCGCCCGCAGATGGCCGCGGTCGGCGTCGAAGCGCCGGGCCAGGAACTCCTTGTCGGCCCCCTGGCCGGCCGTCCGGGCGACTTCCCTGTCGTGGTCCACTCGTCGATCTCCCCGTTCGCGTCCCGTCATGCCGACATGACGGATCAAGTTCCGTTGATGTGACACCGGAGGCGAGTCCGACGGTCCCGGTACGTGAGATCCCCGCCGTCTCGTGGCGAACGCCCGGGATTCCCCGGCCGAAGCCCCCGACCACCGTGAATCCCCACTTCAGCACGATGATCTTCGTCCGTAGATTGATCACCATGACGACGACGACCCCGCAGGTCAACCCCGTACTCCGCACCCCGCCGGCCTCCCCCGCCGCGGCGGCCGCGTACTTCTCCGCCAGCCTCGCCTTCCACGCCGACGTCTCCGACGTGGCCTCCACGCTGGCCGCCGCGGCCGCCGAGGGTGCCGACCCGGGCTTCGTGGTGATCGACTCCCGCTCCACCGCCTCCTGGGACCAGGGGCACGTCCCGGGCGCGATCCACCTGCCGACGGCGCTCATCCCCGAGCAGGCCGAGCAGCTGCTCGACCGGTCCGTGCCGGTCGTCACGTACTGCTGGGGCCCCGGCTGCAACGGCGCCACGCGTGCCGCGCTGGCCCTCGCCGAGCTGGGCTTCCAGGTGAAGGAGATGCTCGGAGGCTTCGAGTACTGGGTGCGCGAGGGCTTCGCGTACGAGACGTGGGAGGGGCCCGCGGAGAAGGCCGCGGACCCGCTGACGGCGCCGGTCGACTCCGACGACTGCGGCTGCTGACGAGAACCGATTTCGTGATCGCCCCGGTCATGCCGTAGAGTCATGTTCACCGACGCGGGGTGGAGCAGCTCGGTAGCTCGCTGGGCTCATAACCCAGAGGTCGCAGGTTCAAATCCTGTCCCCGCTACTCAGTAGCAACGAAGGCCCGGATCCAGTCACTGGATCCGGGCCTTCGTCGTTCCCGCGTTTCTCCGCTTTCTCCGCTTGACCTTTACGCAACGTCAAGATTTAGCGTTCTCGGCATGGAGTGGTCGATCCAGGAGATCGCCAAGAAGGCCGGCACCACCAGCCGCACCCTCCGCCACTACGGCGAGCGCGGACTGCTGGAACCGAGCCGGATCGGCGCGAACGGTTACAGGTACTACGACCAGGCGGCGCTCGTGCGCCTGCAGCGGATCCTGCTGCTGCGCGAGCTGGGGCTCTCGCTGCCCGCCATCGCCGAGGTCCTCGCGGGGCAGCGGGACACGTCCGCCGCCCTGCGCACCCATCTCGCGCTCCTGGAGCAGGAGCGCGAGCGCATCGGACGGCAGATCGCGTCGGTGCGGACCACTCTCCACAAGACCGAGGAGGGAGAAGAGCTCATGGCCGAGGAAGTGTTCGACGGTTTCGACCACACGCGGTACGAGGAGGAGGTCTCCGAGCGCTGGGGCCGCGACGCGTACGAGAAGGGCGACCGCTGGTGGCGCTCGCTCGGTGACGCGCAGAAGAAGGCGTTCATGGCCGAGCAGGACGGCATCGCCCGCGCGTTCGGGCGGGCGGCCCGGGAGGGTCTGGCCGCCGACAGCGACGAGGTGCAGGCGATCGCCCGGCGCCAGGTCACCTGGCTGTCGACGACCACGACGCCGAGCAGGGAGTACCTGATCGGTCTCGGGCGGATGTACGTCGACGACCCGCGCTTCACCGCGAACTACGACCGGCACGGCGAGGGCACCGCGCTCCTCGTCCGGGACGCGATGAGGGTCTACGCGGAGCGGAACCTCTGAGGGGCCCGTCCGAAGTAAACGGTGGCCGAAAGCGCGCCCGCCTCTTTGCGGGCGCTCCGCACCCACCGTAGTCTCACGCGCACCATGAGTGGCCAGCGTGTGAGCGATGTGAGCCGGCGGGCGCCCGCCGTGCTCGTCCTGCTCGCGCTCCTCGCTCTCCTGGTGAGCGTCTGCCACGGCTCCCACGGGCACCTGCTGCCGGCCTCCGGCACCGCGACCGCCTCCGCCCCCGCGCTCCCGCACGGCTGCGAGCGGTCCGGGGACGCCTGGAGCTTCGACGCCCACCTCCCCGCACAGGCAGCCTCCTCCCAGCCCGCCGCGCCCGACGCCGGCGGAGCCGTGGTCCTGCCGTACGCGGCGGACCTCCGCACCGATCCCCGCGCGCGCTGCGTCCGGGACCGGGCGGGCCCCGGCCCCGAGCCGGGCCGGCTGCTCGTCGCCCTCGGGGTGGACCGGAACTGAACCGGGTCCCGCACACCCGCGTGACCAGGTTCCCTTTCGCGACCCACCCCTAGGACGTACCTCCCATGACCGCACCACTGACGCTGCCCGTCGCGGGGCAGACCGTCGGCAACACCCCCGTCCTGTGGACGGACGACGGCTACTGGGCCAAGCTCGAAGGCTTCAACTTCGGCGGCATCAAGGACCGCGCCGCCCTCTACATGGTCGAACAGGCCCGCCGCCGCGGGGAGCTGCGGCCCGGTGCCCCGATCGTCGAGTCGACCTCCGGGACCCTCGGTCTCGGTCTCGCCCTCGCGGGCGTCCTCCACGGCCACCCCGTGCACGTCGTCACCGACCCCGGCCTCGAACCGATCGTCGAGCGGATGCTCGTCGCCCACGGCGCCCGGGTCCACGTCGTCCCCGAGCCCAGCCCGCACGGCGGCTGGCAGCAGGCCCGGATGGACCGGGTCGCCGAGCTGCTCGCAGGCCTCGACGGGGCCTGGTGGCCGAACCAGTACGGGAACCCCGACAACCCCGCCGCGTACGGGGGGCTCGCCGCCGAACTGTCCGCGGAGCTCGACCGCATCGACGTCCTGGTCTGCGCGGTCGGCACCGGGGGCCACTCCGCCGGGATCTCCCGGGCCCTGCGCGCCACCAGCAGCCCGGCCCTGGAGCTCGTCGGCGTCGACTCCGTGAACTCCACCGTCTTCGGCCTGCCGGCCGGGGAGCGGCTGATGCGCGGCCTCGGCTCCTCCATCCACCCGGGGAACGTCGACCACGGCGCCTTCGACGAGGTGCACTGGGTGGGCCCTGCGGAGGCGGTCCGGGCGGCCCGCAGGCTGGCCTCGCGGCACTTCGCGACCGGCGGCTGGAGCGTGGGCGCGGTGGCCCTGGTCGCCGGGTGGCTGGCCCGCACACGGCCGCGCGGGACCCGGATCGCGGCCGTCTTCCCGGACGGGCCGCAGCGGTACTTCGACACCGTCTTCAACGACGAGTTCTGCGCGGCGCACGGGCTGCTCGACGGTCCCGTACGGGAGGACCCCGCCGCGTACGTCTCCGACGGCACGGTCAGCGGCTGGACCCGGCGGGCCCTGGAGCGTGTCCGGTGACGACGGCGACCACGTCCGCCGCGGCCCGGGGCGGGATCTGGAAGCAGAGCCGCACCTTCGACCCGGCCGTACGGCTCCTCTTCCTCAACCAGCTCACCATCAACCTCGGCTTCTACATGCTCATGCCCTACCTGGCCGCGCACCTCGCGGACGGGCTCGGCATGGCCGCCTGGGCCGTCGGCCTCGTCCTCGGCGCCCGGAACCTCTCCCAGCAGGGCATGTTCCTCGTCGGCGGGGCGCTCGCCGACCGGCTCGGGTTCAAGCCGCTCATCGTGGCCGGCTGCGCGCTGCGGACCGTCGGCTTCGGGGCGCTCGCCTTCGCGCAGTCGCTGCCGATGCTGATCGCCGCCTCGCTCGCGACGGGCCTCGCGGGGGCGCTCTTCAATCCCGCCGTGCGGGCCTGTCTCGCGGCCGAGGCGGGGGAGGAGCGGCGCGTGGAGGCCTTCGCGCTGTTCAACACGTACTACCAGGCGGGGATCCTGCTCGGGCCGCTCGTCGGGGTGGCCCTGACGGGGGTGTCGTTCCGGCTGACGTGCGCGGTCGCGGCGGTGCTGTTCGCCGGCCTGACCCTCGTACAGCTCCGGCATCTGCCCGTACGGGTCGCGGAGGCGCCGCGGGAGCGGCGGGGGCAGTTCCGCACGGTCCTCGCGCACCGGACCTTCTGGCTCTTCTCGCTGGCCATGACCGGCTCGTACGTGCTGTCCTTCCAGGTCTATCTGGCGCTGCCGCTCGCGGCGGGCGGCACGGCGGCGACGACCGCGCTGTTCGTCGTCTCGGCGCTCGTCGCGCTCGCCGGGCAGCTGCGGATCACGGCCTGGTGCCGGCGCCGCCTCAGCCGGGAGCGGTGTCTCGTCCTCGGGCTGGCCCTGATGGGCGGGGCGTTCCTGGTTCCGGCGGTCCTGGGGCGCGGCCTGGCCGGACTGCTGCTGTGCGCGGCCGTGCTGTCCGTCGCGAACGCCGTGCTCTACCCGTACGAGATGGACACCGTCGTCGCGCTGTCCCGGGGGCGCTGGGTCGCCACCCACTACGGGCTCTACAACACGGTCTGCGGGGTCGGGATCACCCTCGGGAACCTGGGGACGGGCGCGCTCCTCGACGTCACCGGCTGGTCGGCGACGCCGTGGCTCGTGCTGTGCGCGGTGGGCCTGACCTGCGCGGCGGCGATGGCGCTGCTCGCCCGGGGCGGCCGGCTGGCGGCCGGCTGACCCGTACGCCACTCGGCCCCGTGGGAGTCGCCGCCCCTCGCGGCGGCGGCCACCCTGGGAGGGCGCGGTGCGGACCGCGGCCGGTCGGACCGGGCAGGAGAGCACAGGTGGGGCACCCCCTAGGAGCGGCGGGCGGCGGGCGGCGGGGCGGCGAGGGCCGCGCCGAGTACGGCGGCGCCCGTCGGTTCATCCGCGCGCTGCCCCCGCTGATCATCGTGGGCGGTGTCGCCTACGACGTGGCGACGCCCCCCGAGTACACGGCGTCGCCGCTCTTCTCCGCCGCCCCGCTGATCGCCGCGCCCTTCTTCTCCACGCTGACGACCCTGCTCACCGGGGTCGCCGCGGTCCTCGCCTCCGTCGGGCTGCACGCCTACAACGGCACCGTCGACGAGGTCGCCGCCCTCACCGAGACCCTGACCGTCCTCACCGTCTCCGCGCTCGCCGTCCTCATCAACCGGGTCGTGCGCCGCAGCGGCGAGCGGCTCGCCTCGGCGCGGGTCATCGCGGAGACCGCGCAGAAGGCGGTGCTGCCGACGCCCGCCGAGCGGATCGGCGGGCTGCAGTGCGCGGCGCGGTACGAGGCGGCGCAGGCCGACGCGTTCATCGGCGGTGACCTGTTCGCCGTCCAGGACACCCCGCACGGGGTGCGGCTCGTGGTGGGGGACGTCCGGGGCAAGGGGATGGACGCGGTCGAGGCCGTCACCGTCGTCATCGGCGCCTTCCGGGAGGCGGCCGAGCAGGAGCGGACCCTGGAGGGCGTGGCGCAGCGCCTCGAACGGGCGCTGGCCAGGGAGGGCACCCGCAGGGACGGGCTCGACGCCTTCGAGGGGTTCACCACCGCCGTCCTGGCCGAGATCCAGCGGGCCGACGGGAGCGGGACCTTCGACGGTTTCGTACGGGTCGTCAACCGCGGCCACCCGCCGCCGCTGATGCTGTACGCGGACGGGCGGCTGGACGTAATGGAGCCGGGCGAGGCGGCGCTGCCGCTCGGCATGGGGGAGCTGGCGGCGTGGCCGGACCGGGCGGAGGCGCGGCCGTTCCCGCCGGGCGCGACGCTGCTCTTCTACACGGACGGCCTCTCGGAGGCGCGGAACGGGCAGGGCGTCTTCTACGATCCGGCGGCGCGGCTCGCCGGACGGATCTTCCCGGGGCCCGAGGAGCTGCTCGACGCGCTCGTGGACGACGTACGGCTCCACACGGGCGGCGGATCGACGGACGACATGGCGCTGCTGGCGGTGAGCCGCCCGGCGACGGGGCAGCCGGAGCGGCGCCGGACGATGCCGGTGGTGCCGCCGGAGGACCCCGGTCACCAGGCGTAGTCGAGGGGTGCCGCTGCGATAACAATTGACATAACGTCAGATCGCGAGGGTTTGGGCGGCGTGTTCTGAAGGGGGGTCAAGTCGGACCATTACCCCTCAATTCAATGAATGATCAAGGGGGACGGCTTGGAATCGGGACCCCCTGTCTATTAACGTTCGATAACGCAGCGCGGTCGTCCCAGCCGTCGCAAGAGGCGGCACCGTGCGCACGCGCCGAATCCTGAAAAGGAACCGGGGAACCACCACTTGGGGTGAATCGGGCCCCTTCGCACCCGTGCGGACCACGCACCCGTGCGGTCGAGCCCGTAGGAGACCTTCCTGCTCCGAACCCGTCAGCTAACCCGGTAGGCGAGAAGGAAGGAAAGGAGCGCCCCTCACGTGGCGTCCAACACCCCCGCACCCGAAGCCCCCTTCGATGCCTTCGGCGGCGGTGCGGCTCCCTCCGCCCCGGACACCGAGTGGAACCCCACCGAGGGCTCCCTCCGCTCCGGCGGCCGGCACCGGGTCGTCAAGCAGCGCTCCAACTTCGCACGCTCCTCCACCGTCCTCGGCGTCGGCGTGATCGCGGCCGTCGGCGCGGGCGGCCTCGCCACCGCGCAGGACAAGCCCCCGGTGGCCATATCGCTGCCCGACCTCCCGGACCTGGACCTGCCGGACGCCCACGACATCCCCGGCGTCGGCGACCTCCTCCCCGAGCAGCACAGCGAGGTCGTCAGCGCGGCCCGCGCCAACCCGAACCCGCTCACCGCCGCCACCTACACCACCGTGGGCGACGAGAGCACCGGGCAGGCCGAGCAGGCCGCCACCACCGCCCCCGCGGCGGGCGAGGCCCTGCGCGCCCGCATCCTCCAGCAGGCCGAGCAGCAGCAGGCCTCCGCCGACGCCGCCGACAAGGCCGCCGTGGAGAAGGCAGCGGCCGAGAAGGCCGCCGCCGAGGCCGAGGCCAAGGAGGCCGCCGCGGAGAAGGCCGCCGCCGAGGCCAAGGCGAAGGCCGAGGCGGAAGCCAAGGCGAAGGCGGAAGCGGAGGCCAAGGCGAAGGCCGAGGCCGAGCGCCTCGCCAAGCTCGCCGCGAGCTACTCCCTCCCCGTCTCCTCGTACACCCTCACCGCCACCTACATGCAGTCCGGCTCGATGTGGTCCTCCGGCTACCACACCGGCCTCGACTTCGCCGCCCCCACGGGCACCCCGCTCAAGGCCGTCCACGGCGCGACCGTCAAGTCGGCGGGCTGGTCCGGCTCCTACGGCTACCGGATCGTCCTGGAGCTGGAGGACGGCACCGAGGTCTGGTACTGCCACCTCTCGTCCATGACGGTCGGCGCGGGCCAGACCGTCGGCACCGGCGAGACCATCGGCCGCGTCGGCGCCACCGGCAACGTCACCGGCGCCCACCTCCACATGGAGGTCCACACGCCCGGCGGCGACGGCATCGACCCGGCGGCCTGGCTCCGCTCCAAGGGCCTCAGCCTCTGAGCGGACCCGGAATAGTCCCGGCGGCGGGAGCGGTTGACCCACACATGACCACTCTCCGCCCGCTGGGCAGCTCCGACCTGCACGTCTTTCCCGTGGCCCTGGGCGGCAACGTCTTCGGCTGGACCGCCGACGAGGCCCAGTCCTTCGCCGTCCTCGACGCCTACGCCGCCGCGGGCGGCAACTTCGTCGACTCCGCCGACGTCTACTCCGCCTGGGCCGAGGGCAACGAGGGCGGCGAGTCCGAGACCGTCATCGGCCGCTGGCTCGCCTCCCGGGGCAACCGCTCCGACATCGTCGTCGCCACCAAGGTCGGCGCCCACCCCCACTTCAAGGGCCTGTCCGCCACCACCATCAAGGCGGCCGCGGAGGAGTCCCTCCGCCGCCTCGGCACCGACCACATCGACCTGTACTACACGCACTTCGACGACGAGTCCGTCCCCGTCGAGGAGATCGTCACGGCCCTCGACCAGCTGGTGAAGGACGGCAAGGTGCGCGCCGTCGCCGCCTCCAACATCTCCCCGGAGCGGCTCCGCGCCTCCCTCGACTTCGCCGAGGCCGAGGGCCTCGCCCGGTACGTCGCCCTCCAGCCGCACTACAACCTGGTCTCCCGCGACACCTACGAGGGCCCGCTCCTGGAGACCGTCGAGCGGGCCGGGCTCTCCGCCGTCCCGTACTACGGGCTCGCGGCCGGCTTCCTCACCGGCAAGTACCGCCCCGGAGCCACCGTCGACAGCGTCCGCGCCTCCGGCGCCGCCGGACACCTGGACACCGAGCGCGGCCGGGCCGTGCTCTCCGCCCTCGACACCGTCGCCGAGGCGCACGGGGCGGAGCTCGCCACCGTCGCCCTCGCCTGGCTCGCCGCCCGGCCGACCGTGGCCGCGCCGATCGCCTCGGCCCGCACGGTCGAACAGCTCCCGGCCCTGGTCGCGGCCGCCGGCCTCACCCTCACCGAGACCGAGCTGACGCTCCTGAACGAGGCGTCGGCCCTCTAACTGCGGTACGGGTTGTAGCCGTCGTAGTCCAGGTACTGCGGCGGCGCCCAGGCCCGGCCCGTGGCCCGCGCCGCGTACGTGAGGGCCGGCGACGCGACCGCGCGCCGCTGCCACAGGTGGTGCAGCAGCTCCTGCTCCCGGGCCGGGAAGTCGGGCCCCGCCGTGCCGCGGCGGGCCCGGTCCCGCAGGAACGCGAGGGTCGTCGCGAAGGACTCGTACTCGCCGACCGCCCGCGCGGCCGGCGGGCCGTACGTCCGGGCGGCGAACGAGCGGGCCAGCTGCCGGGCGCGCATCGACGACAGCGCGAGCGGCTCGGTCGGGGCGAGCCAGCCGGCCGCCGCGTACGCCGGGAGCTCGCCGGATATCGTGCGCAGCTCGCGCTGCCGGCTCCAGACCGCCAGCCAGGTCAGCAGGCCGAACGCCGGGACCATGAGCGCCCCGTACACCGCGTAGAAGGCCAGCGGGCCGCCGAAGGTGGCCGAGCCGTTCCACGCGGCGTGCAGTCCCATCGCGAGCAGCAGCCCGGCGATCGGCAGCAGCACACGGCGCAGCCGCTTCCCGCGCGGCGCGAGGGCGGCGAGACCGAAGCCGATGCCGGTGAGCACGGTGAACAGCGGATGCGCGAACGGCGACATCACGCCCCGGACGAAGAAGGTCGCCGCGGTCACCGAGCCGAGACCCGAGGAGCCGAACTCCTGGTCCTCGCCGAAGGCGTTGCCGAGATAGAGGATGTTCTCGGTGAACGCGAAGCCGGTCGCGGTGAAACCGGCGACCACGACCCCGTCGACGAGACCGCCGAAGTCCCTCCTGCGGAAGAGGAACAGCAGCAGGATCGCGGCGGCCTTCGCGCTCTCCTCCACCACCGGCGCGATGACCGTGGCCCCGAGGGTGTCGGCGGAGTCCGGATCGGCCGTGGCCGTGGCGATCCAGCGGACCGCGAAGGAGTTCGCCAGGATCGCGACGAGCGCGGCCGCGAAGGCGCCCCAGGCGAACGCGAACAGCATGTTCTTCCAGGGGCCCGGCTCGACCCGGTCCAGCCAGCGGAACGCCGACATGAGCAGCGGCACGGGAAACACGGCCAGGCCCAGACCGACCAGGAAACCCTGCGTGCCGGTCTGCTCGCGGACCAGCGCCAGGATGATCAGCGCGCAGAGCGCGAGCAGCGTCACGACGGCGATCGCCCGGACCAGCCGGCTGCGCCAGAAGGCGCGGTGGGGCCGGTAGCGCCACTGGGAACGGTCGGCGACGGCGGGGAAGGACGGCTCCTCGGTGTCCCGGTGCGGGACGGGAGCGGCGGCCGACAGGTCGCCGGGGGCAGGGTTCGACACGGGAGCGACCCTAACGACCCCCACCGACACCGGTCGACGAGGTCAGGGGCTCCCCGTCACCTCCCCGTCACTTCCGCCGGAAGAGGAGGTCGTGGACGACGTGGCCCTTGTCGAGGCCCTGGCCCTCGAAGCGGGTGAGGGGACGGAAGTCGGGGCGGGGTGCGTAGCCGCCGTCGGCCTGCGTGTTCTCGTAGTCCGGATGCGCGGAGAGCACCTCCAGCATCTGTACGGCGTACTCCTCCCAGTCCGTGGCGCAGTGCAGCACGGCCCCGGGCTTCAGCCGCGGCGCGAGGAGGCTGAGGAACTCGGGCTGGATCAGCCGCCGCTTGTGGTGGCGCGCCTTGGGCCACGGGTCCGGGAAGTAGACCCGGCAGCCGTCGAGGGTCGCGTCGCCGAGCATCTCGCGGAGCAGGATGATCGCGTCGCCGTTGGCGACCCGGACGTTGGTGAGCCCGTTGCGGTCGGCGAGACCGAGCAGGTTGCCCTGCCCGGGCGTGTGCACGTCCACGGCGAGGATGCCGGTCCCGGGGTCGGCGGCGGCCATCTGGGCCGTGGCCTCGCCCATGCCGAAGCCGATCTCCATGACGACCGGAAGTCCCTCGAACATCTCTTCGAGATCGAGGACCCGCTTGCCGTCGATGTCGAGGCCCCAGTCGGGCCACCGCTTCAGCATCGCCTCGGCCTGCCCGTACGTGACACGGCTGCGGCGCGGCTGGAAGCTCCGGATCCGCCGCTCGTGGTGGGCGCCGGCGGGATCGGGCATGGGCCCCTCGCCGGGGGCGAACATCCGACTGCCACGACGCGCGGCGGGCTGCGGCCCGCTCTCAATCTGCTCAGACACAATGCGACCGATTCTACGGCGCCGCGCCGGTGCGGGCCCGCGCCCGCCGTTGTGGGCTCGCGCCCGCCGTTGTGGGCTCGCGCCCGGCGGCGCGGGGCGCGGGTCGGCCCGGGTGCCGGGCGCCGCACGGCGCGCGTCCGCGCCGGGGCCCGCTACAGGTGGGCCAGGGCCCGGGTCGCGACCTCGCGGCCGATCGGGAGGGACGCCGTCGCCGCAGGCGAGGGCGCGTTCAGCACGTGGACCGTCCGCGGCGCCTCGCGGAACAGGAAGTCGTCGACCAGCGTCCCGTCCCGCAGCACCGCCTGCGCCCGCACCCCCGGCGCCGCCCGCCGCAGGTCGGACTCCTCGACGACGGGCAGCAGGCGCCGCACCGCGTCAGTGAAGGCCCGCTTCGACAGCGACCGGTGCAGTTCGCCCGCGCCGTACCGCCAGTGCTCGCGGGCGATCGCCCACGAGCCGGGCCACGCCAGGGTGGCGCCCAGTTCGCGCGGGCGGACGACGGACCAGCCGTACCCCTCCTTCGCGAGCGCCGGGACCGCGTTCGGCCCGATGTGCACGCCGCCGTCGATGCCCCGGGTCAGGTGCACCCCGAGGAAGGGGAACGCGGGATCGGGGACGGGGTAGACCAGGCCCCGGACCAGTGAGGGGTCCGTGAGCTCGTAGTACTCCCCCCGGAAGGGGACGATCCGCATGCCCGGGTCGTCGCCCGCGAGCCGCGCGATCCGGTCGCAGTGCAGCCCCGCGCAGTTCACCAGGACCTTCGCCCGCACCACGCGCCCGTCGGCGGTGCGCACGGCGACGCCCCAGGAGCGCCGGTCGATGACGGTGACCTCCGCGCCGTACAGGACGCGGGCCCCTGAGGACTCGGCGAGCCGCTCCGACACCGCCCCGTAGTCGCAGATCCCGGTCGTGCCGACGTGGATCGCGGCGAGCCCCCGCACCCGCGGCTCGTACTCGCTGATCTGCGAGGGGCCGAGCTCGCGCACCGGGATGCCGTTCTCCCGGCCGCGCTGCACGAGCGCGTGCAGCCGGGGCAGCTCCTCGCGCGCGGTGGCGACGATGATCTTCCCCGTCACCTCGTGCGGGATGTCCCACTCGGCGCAGAACTTGACCATCTCGGCCGCGCCCTCGACCGCGAACCGCGCCTTGAGCGAGCCGGGACGGTAGTAGATCCCGCTGTGGATCACGCCGCTGTTGCGCCCCGTCTGGTGGCGCGCGAGGGCGTGCTCCTTCTCCAGGACCGTGACCCGGGTGCCGGGGGCGGCGCGCGTCAGGGCATACGCCGTCGAGAGACCGACGATCCCTCCGCCGATCACCAGCACGTCACAGTCAAACACCAGCGCCACCTCCCACCCCTGATAGTGCACTGGCCCACTGACAATGCCGCTAAACGCCCACGCCGTGGGACGCGTGTCACTTCTGAGCGGCGCCGCGCCCCGGGGCGGGGTCTCACGCCGGGGCGACGAGCAGCGGCCGGGCCCGCTCGCGCAGCTCCATGACGCGCGGCTCGTCCCCGTACGGTTCGAGCCGGTGCAGCAGGTCCCGTACGTACTCGGTGGTCCGCGCCGAGGAGATCCGCCCCGCCACCTCCACCGCGCGCGTGCCCGCCGCGCAGGCCGCGTCCAGGTTTCCCGACTCCAGCTCGGCCACCGCCGACACGACGAGCCGCAGCCCGTGCGAGCGGACGAACTCCTCCGTCGGCCGGGACAGCGCCTGCTCGGTGAAGCGCCGCACCTCGCGCGGCATCCTCAGGTCCCGGTAGCACTCGGCGGCGTCGGCGCAGAACCGGTCGTACGAGTAGAAGCCGAGCCAGGTCGGGTCCGCGTCGCCCTCCCGGGAGCGCTCCAGCCAGCCTTCGGCGGACTTGAGCGCGGCCGCGGCGGCGGCCCCGTCGCCGGCCTTGGCGTGCGCGCGGGCCTCGACGAGCCGGAAGAAGGACATGGTGCGGGCGGTGGCGAGCCCCCGGTTCCGTTCGAGGGCGGCCTGCGCGAGGTCGACGCCCTCGTCGGCGAAGCCCCGGTAGGTGGCCTGGAGGGACATGGACGCGAGCACGTACCCGCCGAGGGGGACGTCGGCGGCCGCGCGGGCGAGCCGCAGGGCCTGGATGTAGTAGCGCTGGGCGGCCTCCTGCTGCCCGGTGTCGAAGGCCATCCAGCCGGCGAGCCGGGTGAGCTCGGCGGTCGCGCCGAACAGGTTCCGGCCGACCTCGTCCGAGTACGAGCCGAGCAGCAGCGGCGCCGCGTCCACGCGTAAGCACTCGGGCACCATCGACGACCGCCAGTCCCCGCCGCCGTACTTGGAGTCCCAGCGCCGGGCGTCCTCGGCGGCCTCGCGGAGCTTGGCGACGTCGCTGTGGCCCACGCGCGCGTGCTCCGCGGCAGCCGTGGCGGCGCCGGTGCCCACGCCGGGGCGCGGGGCCTCGCGCTCCACCGACGGGTCGGCCGGGGTTATCAGCCAGCGGGACGCGGGCGTCGCGTACGCGCTGACCGCGAAGGACCCGGCGAGCGACTGCCAGATGCCGCCCCCGCCGGCCCGCCGCCCGGCGAGATCCAGCCGGTACAGGTCGGTGGCCGAGCGGACCGCCTCGCCCACGTCGCGCGGGAAGGCGAGCCCCACCTCGGGCGCCGGGTCGGCGTCGGCGAGCCCGATCTCGTGCAGCGGCACGGGCCGGCCCAGCTTCTGCCCGATCGCGGCCGCGATCAGATGCGGGGCGGCACCCTGCGGCACCATGCCCTTGGACACCCACCGGGCGACCGAGGTCTTGTCGTAACGAAGCGTCAGACCCCGTTGCGCACCGAGGTCGTTGACGCGCCGGGCGAGCCCGGCGTTGCTGATTCCCGCGAGGGCGAGAACCGTGCCGAGCTTTTCGTTCGGCCCGCGTTGCTCCCTGGACATGACGCCACCCCTCGACAACACAGACGGCCGCCACGACGCCGGGCATAGGCGTGCGGCATTCGTAAACACAGCGTAGTTCGCCGCATCCCTACCGTTAAGGGGCGGTGTTCCGTATGGCGAGATTGTTGTGTGAACGTGCGACGACCCGGGCCGGCGGAGCGGCTCGTGCTCCCGGCCGTGTGGCCGTGCGCCCGGCCGTGCGCTCTCGTCCGGCCGGTGGGGGAGCGCTTCCATGAACCTCGCGTGGGTCGGCCCGCTCGGCCGGGAACGGTGTCCCGGACCAGTGGGCTGGGGGACACCGCCGCCCCATTCCCCGCGGGCGGCGGACGGCGCCGGGAGGCGGGAGCGCCTCCCGGGCTGCCGGTGTCCGGCGTTCGCCCCGGACGCCGGTCGAAACCACCGGCGGGGATCGATATTTGGCCGAATGACGCCGGTGCGTCTTCGCCCGCCAACTGGCCCATGCCAGGGGCGCATTCGGCTTTGGCGCGCGTGCGCCCGGACCCCGCCCCGTGCGCCGTTGTCGTGGCAGCATGTCCTCCACCGAAACGGATGTGGAGGCGCCGATGCGATGGCTGGTGGGCTGGAGCAGTGTCGCCGCGAGCTTCGCAACGACCACGGGAGGCCGTGCCGGGTCCGTGAACGGCGCGTACGGAGCCGGGTCGTCGTACGGCCACGACTCCCCGTACGGCAGCGGTTCGTCGTACGGCCACGACTCCCCGTACGGCAGCGGTTCGTCGTACGGCCACGACTCCCCGTACGACGAGAGCTCCCCCGGGGGCTACGACCACGGCTCCGGTCCCGGCCGTGCGGCCGAGGGGCGCACGGTGCAGCCGGTGGGCGCACAACTCCTGTGGGGCGACCCCGATCCGCTCTGGGCGGTCGGCGACTGGCGCCCCGACGAGGTGCGCGTGGTGTCCGTCGACGACCGGACCCGCCTCGCCGTGCTCGGCTGCTGCGCCGCGAGCGACGAGGAGCTGCGGATCGGCCTGCTCACCGCGCGCGGGGGCGCGTTGCGGCATCTGACCGCCTGGCCAGGGAGCTACACCGCCGTCGTCAAGGCCGGCCGCCGCGTCACCGTCACCGGTGACCTCGCGGGCGCCCGGCCGGTGTTCCACACGCCGTGGGCGGGCGGCACCGCGTACGCCACCGCCGCCCTGCCGCTCGCCGACCTCGTCGAGGCCCAGCTCGACATCGGCCACCTCGCCGCCCTGCTCGCCTGCCCCGAGACCCCGGAGGCGCTGCGCGACTCCACCCCGTACGAGGGGGTGCGCCGGGTGCCGCCCGGGCACGCGCTGATCCTGCGGGAGGGCTCGCGCGAGATCACCGGCTACGAGCAGGTGGCCTCGCTCGCCGTCGCCACGCCCGAGGCGGACCCCCGGCAGGCCGTCGAAGGGGTACGGGACGCCCTGGTCGAGGCCGTACGCGCCCGGCTCACCGCGCCCCGGCACGCGCCCGAGGCGCCGCTCCCCGACCCGGGTCCGGTCCCCGGCATGGGACCGGCCGACCGGCGGGCGGCCCGGGGCGCGGGCCCGGCCCCCGGCATCGGCGCCGACCTGTCGGGCGGCAGCGCGTCCGGCACGCTGGCCCTGCTCGCGGCGGGGCTCCCGGGGGTGCCCGGCACGATCACGGGGCACGGCACGGGCGCGGGGGAGCGGCTGCTCGCCGTCACGTTCAACGACCTGGCGACGCGCGCCGGTTCGCGCCGTACGGCGGAGCTGGAGCGGGCCCGCGCGATCGCCGCCGACCCGCGGCTGCACCACGTGGTCGTCGCGGGCGGCGAGGAGGCGCTCCCGTACGCGGCGCTCGACGGGCCGCTGACCGACGAGCCGGGGCCCGCGCTCGTCACGGCCGAGCGGCACCGGCGCCGGCTCGCCGGCGGCAGCGCCGACCACTTCACCGGCATGGGCGCGAAGCAGGTCCTGGACGCGCACCCGGCGCGCCTCGCCGACCTCCTGATGGACCGCAGGCGCCGCTCGCTGGTGCGTCCCGTGACGGCGCTCGCCAAGGCCTCGGGGCCGTCGGCGGGGTCGCTCCTGGTGCCGCTGACCGTCTACCGGGCGGCGCGGAAACTGGCCCGGACCCCGTACCGGACGGGTCTGGAGGCGGCGGCCCGGCGGGTCCTGGAGGCGAACCGCGCGGCCACGGACGGCTTCGGCCCCCTGGAGGCCTCGCTCTCCGCGCTCGCGTGGTCCCGGCCGGGGCCCGCGGCGCGCTGGCTGACCGGGGAGGCGCTGGCTGAAGTATCGGTTCGCCTGAACCGGGCGGCGACGCTCCCGGCGTCCGTCCAGCGCCCCGGCGAGGCACGCGCGCGTGCGGCGCTCGCCCGCGCGGCGGCCGACCACCGGGTCCTGGAGCAGGCGGCGGAGATCCGCGGCCAGCGCCTCCACGCCCCCTTCCTGGACAACCAGGTCGTACGGGCCTGCCGTGAGCTCCCCGAATCGCTGCGGGTCCAGCCGGACGCCCGGGCCGGCGTCCTGCGCACGGTCCTCTCCGGCGCGGGCGTCCGCGAGCTCCCCGCCGGCTGGGGCGCACCCCACCCGGCCGTCCCGGCCGCCGCCACGCGCGCGGGGCTGCGCGCCGCGCTCCCGCAGCTCCTCGCCCTGTTCGACGCGCCGCTCCTCGCGGACGCGGGCCTGATCGACGCCCGCGTGGTCCGCGACGCCCTCCGCGCGGCGACCGACGGGGCCCCCGTCCCCCTCGACGGCCTCGCCGACCTCGTCTCCACCGAACTCTGGCTCCGCCGCCTCCTGGCCCGCCGCGGCTCCTGCTGGACGAACACGACGGAACCCCGAGCCCACCGCGCGGTCCAGGGCCCGTTGGTCCCGGCGTCCCGCTCACTGCCGGCGTGAGGCGGGGACGGTCGGGTGAAACGTTGCAGCACGCTCGTTCGAGTGAACGCGATCCAGACCCCGCCGCGCTGCTCGTCCTAAGCTGAGAGCGTCGCGCCGAGCGAAGGAGGTCCAGCATGGCGATGCCCCTGCCGGTTCCGGAACACGTGTTCTCCGAGGGCATGCCCGACCGCGAGGGTGCGAGTGTCCAGGAGGCCTTCGAGCTGTTCAGTGCGCTGGCCCCCAAGGGCTGGCGCGTGGAGCTGATCGAAGGGGAGATCTGCGTGGTGCCTCCGGCCAATGGCGAGCACGAGGAGATCGTTTCGGAGCTGAACGGTCAGGTCCGGGACCACGACAAGAGAGTCGGGCGCTACACGGGCATCGGCCTCAGCCTGCCCGGCACGACCGACGAGATGAGGGTCATCCCCGACCTGGTGATCGCTCCCAAGGGCAGCTTCGACGACCAGCAGGAGTGGCACGCCCCGGACGCCGTTCATCTCGTCGCCGAGGTGACCTCCTCCTCCACGGCGAGCCGCGACCGCGTCCAGAAGATCCGGGCCTACGCCCGGGCCGGCATCCCCCTCTACCTGCTCATCGACCGCGAGGCCGGTGAGGCGGTCGTCTGCTCAGGTCCGTCCGGCGACGACTACGCCCACAAGTCCAGCCACAAGCTGGGGACAGTCGTCCCGCTTCCCCACCCCCTCGGGTTCGACCTGGACACCGGCGCCTTCTGAGGGACGCACCGGGGTAAACCCCGAGGCGCGGGCACCGGGCTGCCGACACAATGGGTCGGTGCGGTATCTCATCCTCGGCACCACCGAGGCCCTTCGCCCCGACGGCACCCCCCTTCCCCTGGGCGGCGCCCGGCTGCGCGCGCTGCTCGCCGCACTCGCGCTGCGCGGCGGACGGGCCGTCTCCGTCGGCGAGCTCGCCGACGACGTGTACGGGGACGACCCGCCGCAGGACGCCCCCGCCGCGCTCCAGGCCCTGGTCGGACGCCTCCGCAGGATCCTCGGCAGGGAGGCCGTCGCCTCCACCCCCGGCCCCGGCTACCGTCTCGCCGCCGGTCCCGACGACATCGACCTGTACGTCTTCCAGCGCCGGGTCAGGGACGGTGCCGCCCGCCTCGACGCCGGCGACCCCGACACCGCCGCCGCTCTCCTCCGCGAGGCCCTCGGCCTCTTCCGCGGCCCCGCCCTCGCCGACCTGCCCGAACCGGTGGGCGTCCGGCCCGAGGCGCAGCGCGTCGCCGCGCTCCGGCAGCGCGTCGAGGCCGATCTGCGCCGGGGCGCCACCGACGGACTCGTACCGGAGCTGACCGAGCTCACCACCACGTACCCGTACGACGAGGCCTTCCGCGCCCATCTCATCCGCGCCCTGCGGGCCGAGGGCCGCCACGCCGACGCCCTCACCGCGTACGAGTCGGCCCGCCGCACCCTCGCGGACGGCCTCGGCGCCGACCCGGGCCCCGAGCTCACCACCCTCCACCGCGAACTCCTCACCGGCGCCACTCCGGCCACGGCCACCCCGGCCCCGCGCCCGGCCCAGGCCCCCGACTCGGCCCCCGGCAAGGACCCGGTGACCGTCCCGGACCCGCCCGCCGCCCACGAGCGGCCCGGCCCGGCCGGCCCCGACGGTCCGGCCGCCCCCGACGCCGGCAACATCCGCCCCCGCCTCACCTCCTTCGTCGGCCGCGAGCCCGAGCTCGCCGCGCTCCGGGCCGACCTCACCCGCTCCCGGCTCGTCACGCTCACCGGGCCCGGCGGCTCCGGCAAGACGCGGCTCGCCGAGGAGGCCGCACTCCGGGCCGCGGGGCCCGCCGCCTGGATCGCCGAACTCGCCCCGCTCGACGACCCCGCCGCCCTCCCCGGCGCCGTCCTCTCCGCCCTCCGCCTCCGCGAGATCAACCTGATCACCCGTGACGGCGTACCCCTCCAGGACGACCCCACCGCCCACCTCGTCGAGCACCTGGCCCGCCGCCCGCTGCTCCTGGTCCTCGACAACTGCGAGCACGTCATCGACGCGGCCGCCGCCCTCGCCGAGACCCTCCTCACCCACTGCCCGCAGCTCCGCATCCTCGCCACCAGCCGTGAACCCCTCGGCGTCCCGGGCGAGTCCGTCCGCCCCGTCGAGCCCCTCCCGCCGGACCCCGCCCACCGCCTCTTCGCCGAGCGGGCCCGCACCGTGCGCCCCTCCTTCGACCTCGCCCGCGACGGTGGCGAGGCCGTCGACGAGATCTGCCGCCGCCTCGACGGCCTGCCGCTCGCCATCGAGCTGGCCGCCGCCCGGCTGCGCCTGCTCACCCCGCGCCAGATAGCCGACCGCCTCGACGACCGGTTCCTCCTCCTCACCTCCGGCTCGCGGACCGTGCTGCCCCGCCAGCAGACCCTCCGCGCGGTCGTCGACTGGTCCTGGGACCTCCTCGACCCGGCCGAGCGCACCCTGCTCCGTCAGGTGTCGGTCTTCGCCGGCGGCTGGGACCTGGCCGCCGCCGAGGCCCTCTCCCCGTACGCCGCCGACGCCCTGGGCGCCCTCGTCGACAAGTCCCTCGTCGTCGCCACCCCCACCGAGGGCGGCGAGATGCGCTACCGCCTCCTGGAGACCATCCACGAGTACGCGACCGAGCGCGCCGCCGAGGACCCGGAGCTGCTCGCCGCGGCCGAGGCCACCCACACCGCCCACTTCACGGCGCTCGCCGAGACGGCCGAGCCCCGGCTCCGCTCGGCGGAGCAGCTGCCCTGGATCGACCGTCTCGAACGCGACCTCGACAACATCCGCGCCGCCCTCCACCGCACCCTCGTCACCGACCCCGACGAGGCCGCCGCCCTCCGGCTCGTCTTCGCCATGGGCTGGTTCTGGTGGCTGCGCAACTACCGTCCCGAGGGCCTGGCCTGGGTCGGCCGCGCGCTCGACCTCGGCGAGGACCCGGCCGATCCCGCCGACCCGCGCCACTGGCCCCGCATGCACCTGCGCATGCTGTACTTCTTCCTCGCGGTCGAGAGCCAGACGCTGGGCGACTTCCAGGAGCCGGAGACGGTCGCGCTCGTACGGCGCGTGCGCGACGCGTTCGGGAAGGAGCCCGGCCCCGAGGCGGCCCGCTTCCCGGGCCTGCTCTGGCCCTTCACCGCGTACCTCACCGAGGACCCGGCCACGGTCCGCGGCCTCCTCGACAGCGCCGTCGACAACTGCCGCCGCCACGGCGGCGACTGGGAGGTCGGCGTCAGCCTCATGTTCCGTACGCACATGGTGGTCGACATGCCCGGCGGCATGCCCGGCGTCGACGACGCCCTCGCCGAGCTCCGTGTCATTGCCCGGCGCGTCGGCGACCGCTGGATGGCCGCCCAGATCGCGAGCGCGGCGGGAGAGGCGTACACGATGCGCGGCCGGCACGCGGACGCGGGCGAGGCGTACGAGGAGGCCCTCGGCCTCGCCCGCGAGGTCGGCGCCCACGCCGAGGCCCCCTTCCTCCTCGCCCGTCTGGCCGAACTGTCCTACCGGACCGGCGACCTGGAGACCGCCGAGCGGACCCTGGAGGAGGCCGCACGGGAGGCCGACCGCTATCACGTGAGGGACAGCCAGACGTACGTCTGCTTCCTCCGCGCCGCCTTCGCCCTCCACCGCCGCGACATCGCGGAGGCTCGCGCCCAGCTGGAGGAGGCGGGCCGGACCGTCGCGCTCGGCACCCCGCCCCCGCACTTCGAGGCCGCGGTGATCGGAATCGCCGCCCGCGTCGAGGCGTACGAGGGAAAGGGGCCGGCCGCCGTCGCCACGGCCGTCACCGCACTCCGCACCGCGCGGGACGCCCAGTGCGCGGACTTCGTCACCATCGGACTGGGGGAGGGGCTCGCCCTCACCCTGGCCGAGGCGGGCGAGGCGGATCTCGCCGTACGGGTCATGGCCGCCGTCGACCACTGGCGCCGGGACACACCGCGTTCGGTGCCCGAGCTCCGGGACCTGGAGGCCCTGGAGGCGCGGGCGCACGCCGACCTCGACGCGGCTGCCCTGGCGGCGGCCCGCGCGGCCGGCACGGGACTCGGCCTCGACGGGGTCATCGACCTCGTCGAACCCTTCGCCGCCGCCCCGCCGGAGGACGGGCGGGCCGTCAGGAGCAGCTGATCCGGGACTCCGCCCAGTCGGCGACCGCGGCCCGGCCGAACGGCGTGTGCTCCTCGACCACGAGCCGGATCGTGGAGCGGCCCGCGAGGTCGACGTGCACCGGGACGGGCGGGTCGCCCGCCCGGACGACGTCGGAACGCCAGAGCCGTTCCCCGTCCCCGTAGACGGAGAAGCGGACGCCGCCGACGCCGAGCCAGGCGCTCAGGTCGTCGATGCCGACGACCGCGTCGTAGCTCGTGCACTGCCGGTTGAGGTCGATGAGCAGCGAGGACGGCGCGTGGACGCTCACCCCGTACGCGTACGGGGTGCCGCCGATGGACAGGGTGTCCCGCTGCCACATCCAGCTGCTGTCCGAGAGGGACACCTCGGGCTTGGTGCTGTCGCCGAAGATCCCGTAGTCCAGTTCGTTGACCTGGTAGACGGACGGCGGCGCGGGCGGCGGGGTCGTCGGCTTCGGCGCGGGCTTCTCGGGCGGCGGCGTCGGCTTCGGGGTGGGCTCGGGCGTCGGTTTCGGGGTGGGCTTCGGGGACGGCGGCGGCGTCGGCTTCGGCGTGGGCTTCGGGGTCGCCTCGGGGGTGGGCGTCGGCGTCGGCGACGGGGTGGGAGACGGCGGCTCGGAGGTGACGGGCGGGGCCGGCGGCGCGGGCTTCGGGGACGGCTTCGCCGGGGGCGCGGCCTCCGGCACGATCGGGGTGACGACCGGCTGCGTGGGCCTGGGCGCGGCCACCGGCTGCGGGTCCCCGGCCATCGCCCAGACGAGCCCGGCGGCCGCGGCGACCGCCATGGCCGCCGCGATGCCGGCCTTCGCGGGCGCGCCGAGTCCCTCGGCGGCGGCACCGCCCGAGGCCGCTCCCCCGGAGGAGGACCCGGTGGCGGCGGCGGCCGCGCCCGCACCGGCCGCGGCGGCGGTGCCGCCGGCGACCACTCCGGCCGCCTTGAGCGCGTACCCGGCGGCGAACCAGCCGATGACGGCGACCGGCAGCAGCGCGGGAATCCCGGCGTTCACATGGGCCAGTTCACCGGCGGCGAGCCGGCACTTCGCGCACTCGTCCAGGTGCTTGCGCAGGCCGCGCTCGGCCCGCATCCGCAGCCCGCCGCGGGCGTAGGCGCCGAGCCGGTCCGCGTAGCGGGCACAGTCGCCGCCCGCGGTCAGGGACTGGCTGACGTGCGCCTGGAGGTAGGCCTGCTTGAGGCCCTCGCGGGCCCGGCTGGCGAGCACGGCCGTGGCGTTGGCGGTCAGTCCGAAGAGCGGGGCGACCTCGCTCGGGGACTCCTCCTCGACGGTCGTGTGCCACAGCACGGCCTGCCAGCGCTCGGGCAGCGAGCGGAAGGCCTGCATGGCGAGGGACTGCTCGGCCTCGTGCATGGCGCGGACGTCCGCGCCGAGGTCCGTCGTGTCGTGGTCGGGGACCTCGGAGGAGCGCGCGGCGTCCGCGGCGAACACCGCGAAGTCCTCGACGAGGTGCTCCCGCTTCTGGGTCCTGGCCCAGTGCGCCGCGACCCGGCGGACGGTGGTCATGAGGTAGGCGCGCACGGCCTGCTCGGGGCCCGCGCCGCCGCGGACCGCCTGGAGGGTGCGGGCGAACACCTCGGCGGTGAGGTCGTCGGCGGTGTGCGCGTCCCGGCAGCAGGTCCGGGCGTAGCGGCGGACGGCGTCGGAGTGGCGGCGGAACAGCTCCTCGTACGCGGAGCCGTCGCCGTCCCGCATGAGCTGGACGAGCTCGGCGTCGGAGGGCGGCAGGTCGAGCGGCGGCGGGAGTACGGTGTCGGGCTCGTCGGGCTCGTCGGGACCGGCGCCCGTCGCGGCGGCGGCCGGTGCCGCGCTCTTGCCCTCGCGCTGCTGCGGCACGCTCGGATCGAGCGGATCGAGCGGATCGGCGGGTGCGGACGAAGCTCCGGGGAGACCACCCGGCCCGCCCTGGCTCGGAACCTGCCGGGAGGAAGGGTCCCCTGTCTCCGCGCCGCCGCCCAGCGGATCGTCCCGACTGTCACCGCTCATCGCGGAAGCCCCCGTAAGCACGCTCAGACCCGAATATCGGCCAAGCCTGCCACAGAGCGCGGGCATGCCGAAGCGCCGCGTCCACTTACCACTCGTCCGGGGCGACTTCGTGTATCCGGGCGTAACCGCTCACACGTTCGTGTCAGGATCGTTGGTCCGCCCGGACCACTCGCCCGGACCACTCGCCCGGACCACGAAGAACGCCGTCCGTGAAAATCCTGGAAGGGTCCTACCGGGAGCGCAGGCCCTCGAGCAGGATGTCCAGGAGCCGGGCCGAGGCCGCCGCCTGCTGCACCGCGTCCGGCAGCGCCGGGGCGGCGGTGGCGATGACGAGGAGGACGTCCGCCACGGTCACGTCCGTCCGCAGCTCACCCGCCTCACGCGCCCGGTCGACCAGCCGCCCGACGACCTCCAGGAGCTCGGCGGCCCCCGCGTCGTCCCGCTCGTCGGCGGGCACGGCACGCGGAGCGACCACGCGCGCGTCGGACTGCTCGGCGACACCGCGCTGGTACGGCACCCGGGCCGCCTCGTCCGCGTCGTGCCCGACGAGCGGCACCCCGGACTCGTCCACGCCCACCCGCAGCACCTGCGGCGGCAGGAGACGGCCCGCACCCGAGGCCACCGAGGTCCGCAGGAACCGGGAGAGCGCCGACCACGGCTCCTCCTCCTGGCCCAGCGCGGCCCGCGCCTGCTCGGTCAGCCGGGAGGTCTCCTCCTCGGCTATCCGCCGCACCAGCACGTCCTTGCTGGGGAAGCGGCGGTAGACGGTGCCGACCCCGACCCGGGCCCGGCGCGCCACGTCCTCCATCGGAGCCCCGTAGCCCAGCTCGCCGAACACCTCGCGCGCGGCCCGCAGCACGTGCTCCAGATTGCGCTGGGCGTCCACCCGCAGCGGCGCGGACCTGGCGCCCGCCACCGGCGCACCGTGGCGCGGCTCGGCCGTGCCCGGGGCATGCCCGTCGACGGTCGCCGTCCCGGCGCCCGACTGCCAGCGTGAATCCTGAATCTGCATAAGCGTTCCCCCGCTCATGATGTCTCCCCCCGGAGACTCCCCGCCCTGACACGGGGCCTCCGACGGACGAGCGCTTCGGTCCACGCGCGCGCCCAGATCCGACACCCCGACGAAGTACGAACATAGTTGAGTCGGGGTCAATTCAGAAGGGGGAGTTCCGTACGGTGCGCCCCCCGATCGGAGCAAGGCCCGGAAGACTCCCGATTCCGACCCCTCTCCACACCCGCCCCACCCGGTGTGACCTGCGCCGTTTCCCCCGTACGCCGCTCGCGCGCCACCCCGCGCCTCCGTACCCCTCCGGTCACACAATTTGCCGGGCCTGTGGACAAACCACGGTCGGGGGTGCGTCATGGGACAGTGACCGAACCTGCGCGCATTCTCGTGGTCGGCGGTGGATACGTCGGCATGTACACCGCGCTGCGCCTTCAGCGGCAGCTCGGGGCGGAGCTCAGAGCCGGCACCGCCGAGATCGTGGTGGTCACCCCCGAGCCGTACATGACGTACCAGCCGTTCCTGCCGGAGGCCGCGGCCGGCTCCATCTCGCCGCGCCACGTCGTCGTCCCGCTCCGCAGGGTCCTCGACCGCTGCCGCGTCGTCGTCGGCGAGGTCGAGTCCGTCGACCACGCCAAGCGCACCGCGACCGTCTCCACCCTCGCCACCGCGGAGGAGGGCACCGGCGCCGTCGACATGACGTACGACGAGCTGGTCCTCGCGCCCGGATCGGTCTCCCGCACCCTCCCGGTCCCCGGCCTCGCCGACCACGGCATCGGCTTCAAGACCGTCGAGGAGGCCATCGGCCTGCGCAACCACGTCATCGAGCAGATGGACATCGCCTCCTCCACCCGCGATCCCGCGATCCGCGACGCCGCCCTCACCTTCGTCTTCGTCGGCGGCGGCTACGCGGGCGTGGAGGCCCTCGCCGAGCTGGAGGACATGGCCCGCTACACCGCGCGGTACTACCACAACATCAAGCCCGAGGACCTGCGCTGGGTCCTCGTCGAGGCCTCCGGCCGGATCCTCCCCGAGGTGGGCGAGGACATGGGCCGGTACGCCGTCCGCGAGCTCCGCGGCCGGAACGTCGACGTGCGCCTGGAGACCCGGCTGGAGTCCTGCGAGGACCGGGTGGCGGTCCTCAGCGACGGCACCCGCCTGCCCACCCGCACCGTCGTCTGGACCGCCGGCGTGAAACCCGCGCCCCTCCTCGCCGCCACGGACCTCCCGCTGAACGAACGCGGCAGGCTCCGCTGCACCGCCCACCTCGCCGTCGAGGGCGCCCCGCACGCCTGGGCGGCCGGCGACGCCGCCGCCGTCCCCGACGTCACCGCGGACGAGCCCGGCAGGGAGTGCGCGCCCAACGCCCAGCACGCCGTCCGCCAGGCCAGGGTCCTCGCCGAGAACGTCGCGGCCTCCCTGCGCGGGCAGCCGCTCAAGGAGTACGCGCACGCGTACGTGGGCTCCGTCGCCTCCCTCGGCCTCCACAAGGGAGTCGCCCACGTCTACGGACGCAAGCTCAAGGGATATCCGGCCTGGTTCATGCACCGCGCCTACCACCTCAGCCGCGTCCCGACCTTCAACCGCAAGGCCCGGGTCCTCGCCGAATGGACCTTGTCCGGGCTGTTCAAACGGGAGATCGTCTCTCTCGGCTCCCTGGAACATCCCAGGGCCGAATTCGAACTCGCCGCCGCACCACCCCCCGGCGACGGCGACAAGCCGCAGTCCTGACATCACTGTCAGTGCACTCGTCCACACTGGACGTGTGACCATAGGTGGGCTCACACCTGCACAGCGTGACTCTGCACGGCACCGACACCACGAGGCATACAGATCCGTGAACTTCACCCGTTGGAGCGCCCGGCTTCCCGGCACGCAGCGCCGCGCGGCGCGGGGGACCGAGGGCTCCGTGCCCGCCGCCCGCGGTGAGTACGGTCCGCAGCCGGAGCGGCTCGACGACGAGGCCGAGGCCGCCGACGTCCCCGCCCTGGAGGACTTCTCCGTACGGGAGCTGCTCGGCCGCCTCCCCGGCCTCATCGCCCTCGTGTACGGCCCGGAGCACCGCATCGCGTACGTGAACGACGCGTACGCCGCCGCCTTCGGCCCCCGCCGCGCCGGCGCCACCGTCGCCGACACCTGCCCGGAGGCCGAGGAGCTCGGCCTGCTGCCCCTCATGGACCAGGTGCTCCGCAGCGGCAAGCCCCGCACGGTGAAGTCCCGCCGGACCCGCGACGGCGGCTCGTACACGGTCACCTGCCTGCCCGTCGACAGCCCCCGCCTCGGCGGCGGCGGCGTCCTCGTCCACGCCGCCGACGTCACCGACCACGCCGACGCCGCCGAGCGGCTCCGGGCCAGCGAGCGCAGGCACCGCGAGACCGCGGTCACCCTCCAGCGCTCCCTGCTCCCGCAGGAGCTGGAGCAGCCCGACGACCTGCGGATCGCCGCCACCTACCAGCCCGGCGTCGCGGACGCGGCCGTCGGCGGCGACTGGTACGACGTGATCACCCTCGGGGCGGGCCGCACCGCGCTCGTCATCGGCGACGTGATGGGCCGCGGTGTGCGCGCCGCCGCCGTCATGGGCCAGCTCCGCACCGCCGTCCGGGCCTACGCGCGCCTGGACCTGCCCCCGCACGAGGTCCTCCAGCTGCTCGACGGCCTCGCCGCCGAGATCGACGCCAGCCAGATCGCCACCTGTGTGTACGCGATCCACGACCCCAGCGAGGGCAAGCTGGTGTACGCCTCCGCCGGCCACCTCCCGATCCTCGTACGGGACGAGGACGGCAGCGTCCGCCGCGCCGAGGACCCGACGGGCCCGCCGCTCGGGACCGGCGGCTGGCTGCACGCCTCGGGCTCGATCGCCCTGCCGCCCGGCTCCACCGCCGTCCTCTACACCGACGGCCTGGTCGAGCGACGCCGCGAGGACATCGACGAGGGCGTCGCCGCCCTGGCCCGCGCCCTCTCCGGCGCCGTCGGCACCCCGCAGGTGGTCTGCGACCGGCTCCTGCGCGCCCTCGGCGTCACCGCAGAGCACGACGACGACGTCGCCGTCCTGGTCGTCCAGCACCCCTCCCGCAGGGGCGCGGACGCCGAGCTCTTCCACAACGCCGCCCTGGAACTCCTCGGTGGGGTCGAGGCCGCCCCCCGCGCGCGTGCCTTCGCCTCCGGGGTCCTCTCGTCCTGGCGCTTCCCGGTCGAACTGCGCGACCTGGGCGTCCTCGCCACCAGCGAGCTCGTGGCGAACTCGCTCCAGCACGGCACCCCGCCCATGCGCCTGCGGCTCCGCCGTACGGACCGGCGCCTGATCATCGAGGTGACGGACGGCGACGACCACCTGCCGCGCCGCCGCAGGGCGGAAACGGAGGACGAGGCGGGTCGCGGTATCTCGATCATCGCGACGATCGCCTCGTCCTGGGGGAGCCGCCGCACACCGGGCGGCGGCAAAGCGGTCTGGTGTGAGTTCGCCCTGCCGGACCGATCCGACTAGGCGGCCGCGGTCTCGCTCTCCCGCATCGGCTCGTGCCGGGCGACCACCTTCGACGCCTTGAGGGCCGGCGAAGGCTGGTTCTGCTCCGGGGTCAGCTGCCTTCCGAGCCGGACGGCCAGGAACGTGATGCCGAGCGAGAACAGCACGAAGGTCACGATGTACGGACCGTGCAGCGCGGCCCCCATGGGCCCGCCCACGGCCGGACCGACGGCCAGCGCCAGCTGCTTCACCAGGGCGAAGGCCGAGTTGTACTGCCCGACCATCGACTCCGGCGCCAGATCGGCCACCAGCGGGGCGACGGTCGGCGACAGCATCGCCTCACCGAGCCCGAAGAGGGCGTACGTGGAGACGAAGGCCGCCGTCGCCATGGCCTGGCTGCCGTGCCCGAGGCCCGCGTACCCGGCGATGAGCCACGCCACGGTCCAGATCAGACCCACGGCCGCGATCACCCGGGTCCGCCGGCGGCGCTCGACGAACCGCAGCACCAGGAACTGGGCGACCACGATCACCGCCGTGTTCGCGGCGAGGGCGATCCCGAGCGTCGACGGCTGGATGCCGGCGGCCTCCGTGCCGTACGCGGCGAGACCCGACTCGAACTGCCCGTAGCAGGCGAAGAAGAGGACGAAGCCGAGGACGCACAGCTGCACCATCGCCTTGTGCCCGAGCAGCGCGCGGACGCCGCCGCCCTTGCCGCCCTCGGACGGACGGGCGCCCTGCAGCGCCGGCGAGCCCGGCATCCGGACGGTCCCGACCACCGCCGCGAGCACGAGGAACATCGCCGCCTCGATCGAGAACAGCAGGATGAAGCTGCCCGGCCGGGTCGTGTCGACCAGCAGACCGCCGATCAGACCACCGACACCGAGGCCGAGGTTCTGCAGGAAGAACTGCATGGCGAAGGCCCGCGTACGACCGGCGGGCTCCGAGCACCAGACGATCATCGTGGCCAGCGCGGGCTGGAGCACGGCCGTACCGGCACCGAGCAGCGCCGCGGCCCCCACGGCCGCCGGCACGCTGGACGCGAAGCCCATCGCCACCGCACCCACCGCGGCGACGACCGAGGCCACCAGAAGCACTGGCACGGGCCCGCGCCGGTCGATGGCCCGCCCGCTGAAGGGCAGCACCACCAGTGCGGCCATGGCGAAGACGGCCAGCACGATGCCCGCCGTCGCAGCGCCCAGATCCCGCACCTGCGCCACGTACACATAGAGGTACGGGACGGTGAAGCCGAGTCCGAACGCGCTCAGCGCACTGCCTGCCTGGATACGGCGCATCGCTGCGCCCCTCGCCTTGGTCACACTCACCCACTTCGGTCGCGGGTTCAGAGGTGTACGTCTGAACCCTGAAGACTTCAACGCTAAAGTTAACGTCTTAACAGTACACACCGAAGGACTTCAACGCCAACGAGGGTCGTGGGATACTCGCCGCATGTCCGACACCGCTCCCCAGGAGCCGAGCCTCGACGAGCAGATCGCCGCGTATCAGCGCGAGTACCGCGACCTCGACCCGCAGGTGGAGAAGGTCGTGTCCGCCCTCGGCCGGCTGAACCGCCGGATGAACGTGGCGTACGGCCGCCAGCTCTCCGACCTCGGCATCAGCAACGCGGAGTGGGAGGTCCTGAAGACCCTCGTCCTCGCCGGCGCCCCCTATCGCCTCGGCCCCGGAGAGCTGGCCAAG